>CAWCMB010000010.1:0-872323 GCA_963796585.1 uncultured Acidobacteriaceae bacterium | reverse complement strand
GGTTATTTTAATGACCGCACGCGTGAGTGCCACTGCTCGCCCATGATGATCCAGCGCTATGTGTCGAAGATCTCCGGCCCGCTGCTTGACCGCATCGACATTCACATCGACGTGCCGGCAGTGAACTATCGCGAGCTGCGCAGCGTATCGGTTCCGGAGAGTTCTGCCGAGATCGCCAAGCGCGTGATGATCGCCCGCGAGCGGCAGCTCAACCGGTTTGCCGTAGGCAAGGAGCGCATCTACTCCAATGCGCAGATGGGCTCGCGCGAAATTCGCAAATATTGCGAGCTCGGCACCGACGCCGAACACTTGCTGGAACGCGCCATGGTGAAGCAGGGACTCAGCGCGCGCGCCCACGATCGCATCCTCAAGGTTTCCCGGACCATTGCCGATCTGGCGGGTGCGGAGGAAATCGCGGCTGGCCACATCGCCGAGGCGATCCAGTACAGGACGCTAGATCGAACGTTCTGGGCATAGGAACCGGCCGGTGGGTGCCTCATTCGGGCCGGGTTTGGTCGGGTGGGATTCGGAACACCCCCACCCCGGCAACAGAAGCCGGAATGGGGCACCCAAACCGGGGCACCCAAACCGGGGCACCTAAGCCGGGGCACCTAAGCCGGGAGTTTTGATATTTTTCCAGCCCGTAACTTGCAGAATTTACTAGGGTTACATTTTGTACGTACCTTTCCCCGATTCTGGCGTCTAAGGAGTCAGCTTGGTGGTTGGTTACCTATGTGCGACCACTTGGACACGATTTTTCTTGACTAGGGCTCCCGGTCCCGGATAACTTAACGCTTCTGAGTTCGCCGTTATCCTGTAGCTCCAGTCCAGGCGTCCTGCCCTAATCGGCCACACACTGAACGCCAATAACCGGTAATCAGGAAGGCAATATATCTGAGTGCAGTGCTGTTTGCGCTTGTTTCTCGGGTCCGATCCAAAAACCTATGGTTCTGTCCGGAAAGTGCCGGCAGGACAGTTACTTAGTAAATTGCGGGAAAATTGAACCCCTCGCGGGGGATTTGCATCCAACAATGCGGCTCCTTTTGAGCGCGCCTCGCGAGACGTTCTCACCGCTTAGCTGTACGACGCCGGGAGCTGCAAGGATCACTCCGATTAAGTCGGCCGGGCTCCCTGGTTATACCTTCATACGCAATTAGGAGAAGAAAGAATGCGGTCCGATCTCGTATTCGAGGCAGTTCATACGCTGCGCAACCGTTACATGCTGTGCCAGTTGGCTTCCAAGGCGACGCGGAAGTTTCATCGTCCCAACACCCGTATCCAGGATACGACTAATCAGGTGCTGCACCGCATCGCTGATGCCGAGCGGCAGAACATTATCGTAGAGCCGGAGACAGCTTCCGAGGCCCAGCGGCGCGCTGCATAAGCGCGTCGCGCTTCGGCGCGCCTTCCTCTGCCGCCGATCCTTCCGGCCCGCCCTTCTGCAATATCCCTTCGTAGGTGAACATGACAATCTCTGAACTGAAAGAAAAGAACATCACTGAACTAACCAAGATCGCGCGCCAACTCGATCTCCCCGGCGCCAGCGGGCTGCGCAAGCAGGACCTCATCTTCAAAATCCTCCAGGCGCAAAGCGAAAAGGAAGGACACATCTTCGCCGAAGGCGTGCTGGAAATCCTGCCCGATGGCTACGGATTCCTGCGCTCCCCGGATTACAACTATCTGCCCGGTCCCGACGACATTTACGTTTCGCCGTCGCAGATCCGCAAGTTCGACCTGAAGACCGGCGACACCATCAGCGGACAGGTACGTCCTCCGCATGAGGGCGAGAAGTACTTTGCGCTGGTGAAGATCGAAGCGGTGAACTTCGAGTCTCCCGAAGAAGCGCGCAACAAGATTCTGTTCGACAACCTGACGCCGCTGTATCCGCAGGAGCGGATCAAGCTGGAGACAGTGAAGGAGAACATCAGCGCTCGCGTCATGGACCTGCTCACTCCGGTGGGCAAAGGCCAGCGCGGGCTGATCGTCGCTCCGCCACGTACCGGCAAGACCATGCTGCTGCAGAACCTGGCGAACTCGATCACCACCAATCATCCGGAGATCGTGCTGATTGTGCTGCTCATCGACGAGCGCCCGGAAGAAGTCACGGATATGCAGCGCTCGGTGAAGGGCGAGGTTATCTCGTCGACATTTGACGAGCCCGCCGCCCGCCACGTGCAAGTTGCCGAGATGGTGATCGAAAAGGCGAAGCGCCTGGTCGAGCACAAGCGCGATGTAGTCATCCTGCTGGACTCGATCACGCGACTGGCTCGTGCTTACAACACCATCGTTCCGCCCTCGGGCAAGGTGCTCTCCGGCGGCGTGGACTCGAATGCGTTGCAGCGGCCGAAGCGTTTCTTCGGCGCAGCTCGCAACATCGAAGAAGGCGGTTCGCTGACCATCATCGCCACCGCGCTGATCGAAACCGGATCGCGCATGGACGACGTCATCTTCGAAGAGTTCAAGGGCACGGGCAACATGGAAATCATTCTCGACCGTAAGCTGGTTGATAAGCGCACCTTCCCGGCTATCGACATTCAGCGTTCGGGCACGCGTAAGGAAGAATTGCTCATCCCCAAGGACGACCTGGCACGCATCTGGGTACTGCGCAAGGTGCTGAACCCGCTGTCTCCGGTCGAAGCCATGGAGTTGCTCATCGACAGGCTAAGCAAGACAGTGGGCAACTCCGAGTTCCTGGCGAAGATGAACGCGTTGTAGGGAAGGTGCCAGCTCTCAGCCCTCAGGAAGAGCAGATCCCTCGCCCGCCGCAGCGGGCTCGTGATGACAAGCACTGTGACGGCTTTGTATCAGGGCACAGCTTTAGCTGTGCCGAAGGGGACCTCTTTTGATTTGTCATTACGAGCCCGCCATGGCGGGCGAGGAATCTGCTTTCGCTTGCAGTGACGGGAGTCTTCAACTGAGAGAGCGTAGGCGCTGCGAACGAGAACGGATCCCTCGCTTCGCTCGTGATGACAAGCCGTGAGGCTCGTGATGACAAGCCGTAAGGCTCATGATGACAAGCTTGAAATTTGATCAGAGGTGATCAGCGCGGAAGCTACGGCTTCCGCGTTTGTGTTATTGGGTTTGGATTTATCAGAGCGTAGGCCGTCGATCCCCATCTAATCCCAAATTGGGACTAGTTTCTTATCAGTTCACAAAGCACGCTATCGTTCGTGAATAGCGCAACTTACGCAGAATGTTACCCGCTAATCGTAAGGTAATCGGCACATTGCGGCCATTGACTCCTCATTCGCAGCGAGCCACGCTGGCGCCGTTCCGCGCGACTGCTCTCCTCCTCAACTAGCAACAACAACGATCTTCTGAAAGGAGAACAACAATGAAGATTCGATTGTTATTGGGACTGCTGCTTCTGGGTGTGTGTTGCGGGTCAGCGCAGACTGCAACCCGCATCGACGGACGGCAGCATCCCGAGTTGATACCCGACAACGCGGCCTATCGCTCTGTCTTCCTCATGCAATCTCACTTCGAGACGGCCGAGGCGACAGCTCGCAGTAACCAATTACAGAACAACATTGGGTTGAGCGCTGCAGACCGCCAGCTCTACTTGCAGACCCTCAAGAACTTCCGTCAGCAATACGAAATTCTAACCAACACGCACAACGCATTCGTAGATGCCAATACTGCTTCAGCGAGCATTGCAGACTTGCAGAAAGAAGTTTCCGGCACCCGGCAGTCGCTGTCGAGACTCGTAGAAGCTACGCGCGCGCAACTGACGGCTGGACTAAGCAAACAAGGGACTGCCCAGCTCGATGCCTTTGTCCAATCGGAGAAGGCCCACATGGTGGTGGGAGTCAGGAGCGGAGAATGAAATACATTGTGACGTCACTCGGCTTGGCTATGCTCCTCCTCTTTGCTATTAACGCGTCAGCGCAGAATGGAGCTTATTCGTCGTACTATACTTACACCGTAACTCCAAACTCCGATGGAAGTGCCTACGTAACTCCGACAGCGGAGGTGACCGGCATCGACGACGTGAGTGACTGGATAGAGGGCTCATACCGTCCGGTCTGCACGGTAGCTCCCAAAATACAACTCACAGGCGACGCTGCCTGGGTTGGCGGCACCCGAGTGGCTCTAGGACGCACTGTGGATCAAGTCCGTACCGGGTCTGCGGTATATGTTCCCGCGGGTGGTTCGACTGTCGGCGTAGACTATTCGGTAGAAGCTGATGTTCGGTGCTCGGGTCCGCCGAATCCCAACTATTGGCAATATCCCAGTCTCCTCGATCTTTATACGTGGTACCCGGGCATAGACATTAACTTCTGGTTTCTTACAGGTTTTTCACCTTTTCAAAGCAGCCCACCCTCCCACAGCCAATATTGCCCCTCCGCAGTGTCCTGTCCGGTCGGGTATGGAGTTGCATCGATCATTAATTTCGTCGACTTCGCTGACTTCGCGACCGATTATATTGGTAGTGCCGTTACGCTACTGAAGATGATCCCAGGTACAGAGAACAGCTGCAGGGTGATTTTGGGCATAAACTATTGTGACTATGAGACCATCGCATGGTGTACCCCCCAGACGACCCCGCCGAGATACGATCCAGAGGGAGTGCATCTGGTTCCCCAAGCTATTACAAATCCACCCGGTTCTCCTGCGTACTATTGGACCGCCCACGGATTATGCTACAAGTTCAATAAGAACGATCCTTTCACCTGCTATGCCATAACCATCGCAGGGATTGCTGGGGCGGACAATATTCCAAGGTCTCCATGCACCAAGCCATAGGTCCGAGGCTGATCAGACCAGAGGGACTCGCAAATGCAGACAATTTCGAATCTTCGCTCGGTTTTCTACAGTCTCGGCCTCATAGCGTTGGTATATGTTGGATTCCTGGTTCGGGAGATTATATCGGCCGGCTCGAAGAGGGCTACTGGGATCGGAGTTTTCCCCAAAATACTTTGTGATCCGTGGTTTTGGGTGACAGCCACAGCGCTTATCGCCTTGGTTCTCTGGTGGAGGTCGCGATAAGACGAATCGCCACGCAAGTGCGGATGGGCGGCCCCCAATTTCCTTCAGTCAGAGCGGGACTGTGAGCCACCCGTCCGTCACTTTGCGGCATGCCCTCGCCCGTACCGAAATCCCAATCCACTCGTCTAATCCAGCTTATAATCCGATTCGAAATTATGGCACTCACGCCTGGTGAAAAGGTTGGGCCGTACGAAGTCGTTTCGCAGCTCGGCGAAGGCGGCATGGGCGAGGTGTATCGCGCCAACGACAGCCGCCTGCATCGCGCCGTCGCGCTGAAGGTAATTGGGCTGACGGGCTCCGATGGCGATCGGCTGCGCCGCTTTGAGCAGGAGGCGCGCAGCATTGCCGCCCTCAATCATCCCAACATTATCGCGATCTACGACGTCGGCACCCACGGCGAGGTGCCGTTCCTGGTAACCGAGCTGCTGGAAGGCGAGACGCTGCGCGAGCGGCTGAACCGCGGTCCGATTCCGGTGCGCAAGGCGATCGAGATTGCCACTCAGATTGCGCAGGCGCTTTCGGCGGCGCACGAGCGCGGCATCGTGCATCGCGACCTGAAGCCGGAGAACGTTTTCCTCACCAAGGACGGCCACACCAAGCTTCTGGATTTCGGACTGGCAAAGGAGCAGGCAATTGGCGCTGCCACCGGCATGACTGTTACCAGCGCGCAGACGACGCCGGGAACGGTGATGGGCACGGTGGGATACATGTCGCCGGAGCAGGTGCGGGGACTACCTGCGGATCATCGCTCGGACATTTTCAGCTTCGGCACGGTGCTGTACGAGATGCTCTCGGGGAAACGCGCGTTCACCGGCGGTTCGTCGGTCGAGACGATGCACGCCATCCTGAACGACGACCCTCCGGAAATCGACATCACGGCGGCGCGCATTCCTCCCGGGCTGGAGAGGATCGTTGGCCACTGCATGGAGAAGAATCCGGCAGACCGTTTTCAGTCGGCCCGCGATTTGACGTTTGCGCTGGCTGCCCTTTCGGGATCGGAGAGTTCTCTCGCCCTTCCAGCGCAAAAGGCTCAGCCCGATCGCAAGCTGCGCTATTGGGTCCTTGGAGCAGCCGTCGTTCTGCTGGCGCTACTCGCGGGTTTCGCGTTCTTGTATCGGCCTGCGAATCGCGAAGCCGCGCGCATGGAGTTTGCGGTGCCGACGCAAGGCGAAGTCAGCCAGCAAACGATTTCTGCCGACGGCAGGATGCTGGCCTACGTGTCGCCAGGCGACACCGGGGAATATGCGATCTTCGTGCAGCGCGTGGGCTCGATGCAGGCGCTGAAGCTGGCCGGAACGGAGGGAGCAGCGTATCCGTTCTTTTCGCCGGATGATGAGTACATCGCTTTCTTTGCTTCCGGCAGGCTGAAAAAGATACCGGTTGGCGGAGGAACTGCTACTGCCCTGGCCGGCGTGCTGAGCCCGCGCGGAGGAAGCTGGGGAAGCAAGAACGTCATCCTCTACACGCCCGATGCCAGCGGCGTGATGTGGCGGGTCGATCCCGATGGCTCGAATGCGCGTCCGCTGACAGACAAAATTTTCAAGTCTCCCGATGACTCGCATCGCTGGCCGGTCTTCCTGCCGGACGGCAATCACTTTCTGTTCTGGTCAGGTAATTTCGACGAACGCAGGAAGGACGCGACGACCGGCATTTATGTAAGTGATCTCGAAGGCAAGGAGAAGAAAGAGGTCGTCGCTTGCCGCTCGAGTGCCGGATACGCGCAGGACCACCTTTTGTATGTAGACGACAAGGGCTCGCTGGTAGCGGTAGGCTACAAACCCGGAAACAGCAGCGTCACCGGCAAGCCGCGGGTTATCGCAGAACAGGTGGGGGTGAATCCTTCCACCTACTGGGCGGCATTCAGCGTGGCCGAGAACGCTACCCTGATCTATCACATGGGAGTCGGTGCTCCCCTTTCTCAACTTACCTGGGTCGATCGCACGGGCAAGGAGCTGGGAAAGATTGGTGAGCCGGGAATCATCGCCAACCCGCAAATCTCGCCCGAACAGAACCGTGTCTCCTTCGACCTGGCGAACCGTCGCGAGAAGAACATCGACGTCTGGACCTACAACTTACAGAACAACACTTCGGCACGCTTTACCTTCGACCCGTCGGAAGAGACAACGGGAGTGTGGTCGCGCGACGGGAAGACGATTGCGTTTCGCGGCATCGGCAGTTCGCAGTTGCTGCGATTGAAAGCATCGACTGGACTTCAACCCGACAGAGGCATGGCAAATCTCCCCAGCGAGGGCAGTGACTTCATGCCCAATTCGTGGAGCCTTGACGATCGTTCGCTGCTGACGACGGTCGAGTTCAAGAAAGGCGGCTCTTCGCTGGTTCTGGTTTCGATCCCCGATGGCACGATGACCACTTTTCTGGAAGGCGCCGCCAAACGCAACGGACAGATTTCTCCCGACGGCAAGTGGGTTGCGTATGAGTCGAATGAAACCGGCGATTGGGAGGTGTTCATCACCACCTATCCCACAGCCGGCGGCAAGCTCCAGGTATCGCGCAGCGGAGGGAGACAGCCACGCTGGCGCGGCGATGGCAAAGAGATTTTCTATATCGACCCGCACGGGATGATGACGGCGGTTCCGGTCACGACCGATCCCGGCCTCTCGACCGGTACGCCGCTAGAGTTGTTTGCGACCAACGCGCGCCCTTACATCTCCTCAAGCGATTTGTTTATGTATGACGTCACGCACGATGGCAAACGGTTTATTGTTGACCGCTACTACCGTCCGCCGACGATTGCGCCGCTGAACATTGTTTTGAACGCGCTGGCGGGGCGGTAGGATTCGTTCACCCCACGCTGATCTGAAGTACTGCTTGTTTGCGTCCTCGAAACCCGGCAAAGAAATCGCCGATGCGTTTCATCCATCCATACTTCTGGCGCAGCAGGTGCTGACCCTTATCGGCTTCGGCGCCTTCGACGAGGCGCGCTTGACCATCGACCCAGGCTCCCCGCAGATTGCCGCGAATGTCGCAGGGCGCGACCCGTACGTGAGGATTGTTGCGAATACGTTTAACTTTCCCAGCATCGGGGGCGGAGTAGACGTAGAACGATTCGGGCGCGGCGGGATCAGCCACGAACCACACCGGGGTGCGCACCCCGACTCCCGTCTTGCGAAAGGTTTCAAGGCTGATGTATTTGGCGGCGGCGAACTGGGCGATTGGCTCAGACATTTTTTCCCCGCCTAAAGGGTAAAACATGGGGGCGGAATCAGGATGACCAGCCGGACGTGGTCGTCGCGTGTCCCGGCCCAAAACCACTGCAATAAATTGATTTATTTGATATTTCTAACTTATATTATTGATAAACTCAAGTTACAGATTGACAATCTTGCGATTCCTGGGCGACAATGTCCTTGGGACTTCAAATTCATGGCAATCTCCAGAACCACCTGTCCGGAATGCAATCGGCCATTCAAGATCACGCGCCTTGCCTGTACGGCGTGCAATTTGGCCCTGGAAGGCGAAATTGAGCTATCGCCCCTGTGTCAGCTGTCGCTCGACGACCAAGCCTTCGTAATGGCCTTTGTCCGCCATCACGGATCAATCAAGAAGATGGAAGAGCTTTTCGGGATCAGTTACCCCACGGTGAAGAACCGTTTGAATGCCGTGGCGGCTCGACTCGACAAGAGCTTGCAGGCTCCGTCTCCGCAGGAGTATGTGCTGGAGCAGCTTGCACGCGGCGAGATCACGGTGGAAGAAGCGCTGGAGAAACTGGGTTGAGTACCAGAGGAGAGCATATGTCAGTCGAAAACAAGAAAGTGCTTGAGATGCTGGCCGCAGGCAAGATCACCTCGGAGGACGCCGAGCGGCTGCTCGATAAATTGGCAGCGGTCAAAGAGCCGCCCGACAGCAATGCGGCGGAGGACCCGGGCAAGCCAGGCGCAACCACGCCAAAGTATCTGCGGATTGAGGTGAAGGCTCCCGGGAAAAAAGACGTCAATATGAGAGTTCCGCTCAGCTTTGTGCGCTCGGGCGCAGGACTGATCGGCGTACTGCCAGCCCAGGTCGTGCAAAAGCTGAATGAAAAGGGACTCAACTTGGAAGCTTTGTCGAATCTGCAGGGCGAAAAGTTAAATACCGCGCTGAACGAACTGTGTATCGATATCGACAAGGGAAATGAGAAGCAAGTGCGAATCTTCTGCGAGTGATGCCCGGCGGGCAAATCGGTTCAGGCGTAGAAACGGAACGCCGTCACCATGCGGCGCATCTATAATTGCTCTGTTAGCTGCTGGGCCGGACGGTCGCTGCCGGTCTGCGAACGACAGCTTCGGCTGGGCTGCGCAGGCAGGGAGAGGAAAGTCCGAACTCCACAGAGCGGTGTGCCGGATAACGTCCGGGCAGCGGCGTTCAAGCGCCGTGGACGGAAAGTGCCACAGAAAATATACCGCCCTGAGCAATCGGGGTAAGGGTGAAAAGGTGCGGTAAGAGCGCACCGCGTCCCGGGTAACCGGGGTGGCAGGGAAAACCCCACACGGAGCAAGACCAAATAGGGGAGGAGCGTCCTTGGGGACGCGCGTGCCGGCTCGGCGCGCCACAACTTCCGGGTAGGTCGCTGGAGCGGTACAGTAATGTGCCGCCTAGAGGAATGACCGTCTCCTGCTCGCAAGAGCGGGAACAGAATTCGGCTTACAGGTCCAGCAGCTAAGAAAATCCGCTATTCGCTATTCGCTTTTGGCTAGCCAGGCCGCGCAGATACATAACCTTCTTCCGTACGTATCCGGCGTAGATGAGGTTCAGCTTCCAGCAGAGCGGGCCGAGGAAGATTCCACCGCGAATGAGTTGGCGGTAGAAGAAGGTCCAGGCTGGCTTGACGATTTCGGCCACGCGACTTGCTTGCCACCAGCTATGACCGGTTTCGAAAAAGTGCTGCGCACTGAGTCGCGCGTAATGGTCCATGGTGTCGGCGAATTGGGCGACGTCGGCGTAGGCGTAGTGCAACATGTGGTGCTTCAGTTGCTGAACCTTACCGTCGACCTTGATGGATTCGTGCACGATGCGGGGTTGAAACTGTCCTCTACCTTTGCGGATCAGGCGCAATTGCGCGTCGGGATAGAAGCCGCCGCCGCGAACCGGCGTGTCTCCGATGTAGAGCACGCGCGGAATGCGAAAGCCGGCTGTATCTTGGGGAACTCCGCGCCGCAGCAGGTCACGAATTTCGGTCACCAGCGCGGGCGTTAAGACCTCATCAGCATCGAGGCTGAGTATCCATCCGCCGGTTGCCAGATCGATGGCCTTGTTCTTCTGCTCGGCGTAGCCAAGCCAGTCCTGATGATAGAAGCGAACGCCGAAGCTCTGCGCAATCTCAGGTGTGCGATCGCTGGAGCCGCTGTCGAGGAAGATGACTTCATCCGCCAGGTCCTGGACCGCAACCAGCACCTGGGCAATGGTTCGCTCTTCATTGCGAGCGACGATGGTCACCGAGAGCGGCGGGCCGCCCGTCTTGGTGGTGGTCGAGATTAGAGGTCCGGCTGCGGATTTCGCGGTGTCGGAGCCCATGGCTAGGTGGTCCGGCCGACCAGACTCTTCATGAACGAGCTGATCTCGTGGCGGAAGCGTTCTTTGCGGCGATAGCTGTCGCTCTTCACCCAGTTCATCTGCAAGCTCATGCGCTTGCCTTCGAAGGGCGGGAAGCCGTGCCATGAATGGTCGCAGCGTTTGAAGATGACCATGCTGCCGATGGTCGGCGGTACTTCGGCGACATAGTCCTCGACGTTTTTAGAACGCAGCAGGCGCAGGTGGCCGCCGCGGCTGTTCCACTCGGGATTGAGATACAGCAGCACGGTGATGAGCTTGTCTTTGGAGTCGGTGTGGAGCTGCCCGTCACCGGGGTCGGACCAGCCGCGCACGGTGATCATCGTTGGATAGGAACCGAGATCTAAACCAAACTTGGCCGCCACGGCCGACGCAAAATCCGGAGCCAGCAGTTCGTCTGTCAGTTGCTTGAACGACGAACCATAACTCAGCCGCGACAACGGATGGCTGCCCTTCTTGCCGATCTGCGGAAAGTCGGCCACGATGCCAGCTTTGCAATCATCGTTCAGGACGTCATCCACCAGCAGATACTCGAAGGGCTCGCGATGAAGTTCAGCGGCAGCGAGTTTGGCGAGGTTCAACATAACAATGTCCCGGGCTGGTGGAAGCACCGGGCTTCGAGTCCGGCGACCATATGCCTTTTAACTATCCGTCTTCAGCCGCGGTGAAATCAAGGCTCCAGGGCTAAAGCCCAAATCTGCCCCTGTTGCTGTTTCGCCGAGCTAAAGCTCGGCGCTTCCACCCGTAAAAGCAACGACTCCTCAAACCAACCGATACCCCGCGTTGCAGGTTAACCGAGCAACCCTGCTCATGAAACAGGCACCCCGCTTTTCAGATGGAAACCTATGCCCGCTTCATGCAGGCCATCAATCAGCGCATGGAAAACCTGATTTGGTAATACCCGTTTCATGCACTCGGTGGTGCCGAGCGGGCAAATTCGCTTATGGCAGGGCTGGCACGGCAACTCGCCCTCGGTGGAGAACAGCTTGATATGCGGACTGCCGATCGGCGGCGTGCGGCGATAGCCGGTTGGCCCGTAGATGCCGATGAGCACCGGCACCCGCATGGCTCCAGCAATGTGCAGTGGAGCACTGTCGGACCCAACCGCGACTTGCACTCGCTCGTACAATGCGTACATCTCTGCAATGGGCAGCTTGCCGAAAAGATTGCAGAGCCTGCCCTTGAGCTGCGTGGGCGACAATTCGCGCAGAATTTGATCCCCAACTTTGGCGTCGGCTGCCGAGCCCTGCACGATCAGGTTGAGATCGGTTTCCTCCAGTATCTGTCGCAGCAGGGCGCTCCAGTGCTCGAGTGGCCACATCTTGCTCACCCACTGGGTGGCGGGAGCGATGGCAACGATTGGAGCATCGGCCGCAAAAGCTCCGTCGAGCAGTTCAGCAACATGCCCACGTACGGCATCAGTCACCCGAGGCGGCTCAATGGTCTGACGCACTTCGCCGGCTCCGATGCTGTGCGCCAGCTCCGCCATGTGCTGCAAGTGTGAAACCGTGGGATCGAAGTACTCATCGCGTTCCAGGAAGCGCTCGGTATAGAACATGCTGCTGAATTCGCGACCATGGCGGTATCCGATGCGGCGCCTGATGCCGGCGAGATAGGGAACCAGAGCTGTTTTGAATAGCCCCTGCACATCGACAGCGACGTCGTATCCGACAGAACGGATTTCGCCGATAAAGGCCTGGAACTCGCCGTACGTCTGCCCCCACTTTGCGGGATTGCTCAGCCCGCGCGACCAACTGCGGCGCGAGCAACGATGAACATAATCGAGGGCGGCGTGGCCCTCGATGGCAGGCGCAAGTTCGGTATCGATGGCCCAACCGATCTTGGCGTCAGGGAAGCCATCACGCAGCATGCTGAGGATAGGCAGCGTCTGAATGATGTCACCCAGAGCGCTAAAGCGCACCAGCAGGATCTTATTTGGCTTCTTCGTGTGTAGCGTGTCTATGCCGTCCCCATATAGGCGATAAGAGCCCTAGATAGATGATAGCTCGAATCGAGCGTGGCTCGGGGCTCAACCCCCTTTTCCGAATTGGTGTCCGCCAAGCTCGGGTAGTATGGCGCTTCAGCGCCAGGTTAAGGCGGCGGTGCTTGTTTTACGGGTTGCATCCCGCTGACCTTCTAAAGGCCCGCACTACCCTTACACGCAGGCCAACGAGAAGCAACCGGGATGGCTGTAGGGAGCGAGCAGAGCCAAGACAAGGCTAGGCGCTTCTGCCTTTGAACATACGGTAGATCAGCAGCAGCAAAATCGCGCCGAAGAAGGATGCGATCCAGCCCGCTGTCTGGCCTTCCTGATAGTGGCCCGTCGCCTGGAGGATCCAAGTAGCAATCACAGAACCTGCCATGCCCAGCAGCATGGTGATCCAGAAACCGCCAGGATCTTTCCCGGGCATAAAGAACTTCGCCAGCGCGCCAATGATCAGACCGAAGATGGCGAACCGCAGGATCCCAAACAGTCCCATGGCAACCAGGTAATGCGTCACGGCAGCCTCCTGCACATCAGAACGCTGTGCACCGTTCGACTGGCGCATCAGGCGGAAATCAAATGCGAGGAGAAGTCTACATTCCGGGCTCTTGCGGTAGAAGACACAAAGGTGCCGTCGAAAAGGCACACACGTCGAGCACTACATAGAGGGGAAGCAGATCAGAGGAGAACAGGGAAAAGACTTATCGCGGAACCCAGACCCCAGCCGCGACGGCAGGGTTGCTGGACCGGTGCGGCCGATTACGCCGTGCCGGAGAGAGCTTCGCGTTCTCAGTCGCGGCGTGAACCTCCAGGTCTCTGGACGTCAAGGTATGCGTGCCCACCAGCCTCAGGTCGGCTGTGGCGCGAGTAGCTAACGGAAGCCAAACTCCGTCGGCGCGGCCATAGTCGATTGCAATCTTGAGGTCCTTGATCCACCATGACGGATTCTTCGCCGGCTCGCCTTCAACTCTCACTACCAGGAAGCTTTCAGCATCGACCCAGGCTTTGCCGCGCAGCAACTCGACCACATCGTGCTTCGGCTTTAGCTGAAGAACATAGGTCGGCCTTCCATTGAGTGTCTCTTGTCCGAGCAGAGCGAAATCGTAGTTGTCAGTGCAGAAGTCGGAGCGCACCGGCTGCCTCGCCATTTTGGCTTCGTGTTCCAGGACGCGACGGACTATGCCTTCCCCCCGCTCGCTGCCTTCGGCGTTGCGAATCGAGAACTCTTTGCGGGAGGGTGGCACGTAATCAACTTCTGCCAGAACCTTTGAGGTTGCAACACTAGGATCAGCGCCAGACAAGCGATACTGGCGAAGCAGGCTATAGCTGGGACGATTCTGTTCGGCGCTCTCGGCTGCGTGCATTCGGCTCACGATCTCAGGAAGGCTCAGCGAACTTGCGGTTTGCGCTACGGCAGTAGGCGACATGAGTGCCGCCAGCATACAGAGCACAAAGAATTTCCCGCAACTTTTCCGCATGAACAGTTCCCCAAATCTCGGCCAGCTTCAACGTATATAGGGTTAGAAGCATTGCCAGTTCGGGGCGATGCCTTAAACCTGCCCTCAGATTTGGGACAGGAATGCTGCTGGCTTGCGGGAAGGTCGCGCCACCCTCAACTGAAGTCGTAGCAGTGCCTTAGCTTTGTGCAACCTCGTGATAGACCCTGAGCATCCGGCTGACGCTCTCGTCCCACGAGAACTTCTGCGCCTGCTCGGCGCCGCGGCACTTCAGCTTCTCGCGCAGGCCCTGGTCGAGCAGCACGCGATAAAGAGCTCGCTGTATGTCGAACACATTCTCCGGATTCACCATGACCGCCGCGTTGCCCACGACTTCGGGAATGGATGACGTATTGCTCGTGACCACCGGCGTGCCGTGCGCCATGGCTTCCAACGGCGGCAGGCCGAAGCCTTCATAGAGCGAAGGAAACACGAATATCTTTGCCTGGTCGTAGAAGATGCGCAGCACCTCGATGGGAACGAATCCCAAAAAGCGCACGTCGTTCTGCATGTGGCTCTTGATAACGGTGCGCCGCAGGTCAGGATGGCGCGAGACTTCATCTCCGATAATGATCAGACGCAGGTCCGGGTAGCGGCCCTCTTCCAGTAGTTGGTTCTTGAGAAGCGAAAACGCCTCGATGATACGCACCACATTTTTATGTGGACTGATGCGACCGGCATAGAGCAGGAAGGGATAGTTCACCTGGTACCGTTGCGCGATGAACTCGCGGTCGGCAGCGGTGGCGTGTCCCTGCTTGAAGCGGTCATCGAGCGCGTTGTAGATGACCTCGATCTTGTCGCCTGGAACCTTGAAATAGCTCTCTGTATCTTTCTTCGAGAAGTGGCTGACCGCGAAGATTCTGGCTGCCCTGAGCAGCACTCTCTTAGTGAGCAGAAAGTGCAGGCTCCGCTTCAATTCGGAGCTGGTGCTGGCGCGGTACATGTGATCGAGCAAGTCGTGTACCGTGACCACGTAAGGACAAGGGATGCCCTGCGGCTTCCAGAACAGATGTGGAACGTGCAGCAGATCGCAACCGTTGATTTTCAGAATGCGATGCAGTTCGAGATAGCTGGCCAGCGAGAACTCATTGGAATGAGTGGGGATGGTGGTGAAATTCGATGGCAGATCTTCAATGCCGCTGAGCTTTCCGGGAATTCCCAGCAGGAAGTATTCGTTATCGCGATCGAGTCGCGCAAGCGTACGTATGGCATTGCGGGTATAGGTCCCCAGGCCAAATTCGCTGATGCGACGAATATCGATGGCGATGCGCACAGCCCAGTGTAAACCGGGGCGGGAATCCGGTTCGACTGCTCTCTAGCCTTTGCCTCGGAAGAGGTAGATGAGTTCGATAACCAGGAAATCACGGCGTTAGGTTGGCACGCCGTACAACCTGAGTTACGCGTTAACCTTCAGCCGGTCGGCGTACTTCTTGCGAATCTTCTGCGCTTTTGGCGCGACCACAAACATGCAGTACGGTTGCGTGGGATTGTTCTCCAGATAGTTCTGGTGATAGTCCTCGGCAACGTAGAAGGTCGAAGCCGGTTCGATGGCGGTTACGATGGGATCGGCATAGACCTTCTCGCGGGTGAGGTCTGCGATCACCTTCTCCGCGACGTCCTTCTGGTGTTCGTTGGTATAGAAAATCACCGACCGATACTGCGTGCCCACGTCGTTGCCCTGGCGGTTCAACGTGGTCGGATCGTGGAGGGTGAAGAACATTTCCAGCAGGTCGTGATAGGTGAGTTTTTCGGGATCAAAGACGATCTCGGCGACCTCAACATGTCCGGTCTTGCCGCCGCAAACCTGCTGATACGTCGGATTGGCGACCTGTCCACCCATGTAGCCTGAGCGCACAGACTCTACTCCTTCAATCTGATTCAGACCGGCTTCGACGCACCAAAAGCATCCGCCGCCGAGAATTGCTGTCTCTTTTTCCATGCTCATATGGATGCACCCTTTCGGGATTGTATTCAGCGAAGCTCCTCCATGGGCGATAATTAGCCGCAGACATGTTCCGGGACACATTGCCGCGAGTTAGCCGCTGGGCGTTGTCTGCCGCCCTTCTGACGATTTTGCTCGCGGCCGCAACTTGCGCCGTTGCTCAAAATCCGCTAACCCAGCTGGTCGCGGGAAAATCCAAGCCAGCCCAAACTACGCCTGCCACAGCTGCCACCCCGGTTGCGCCCGCTCCCGTTGCGCAACCTGCGCCGGAGCCCTCCGCGCCTCGGGCCATTCCGCTTCCGGAAGTGACAACGCAGTCAGAGCAGCTGATGCAGACGCTGATCAACCTTGCGTCAAGCCTTCCGGCTGAGGACCAGATTCAGGGGCTGAGCAGCGCCATCAGTCAGTACGGGACTGCGGTGGAGGCCAAGCGCAAAGAAGCCGACGCGTTGCTGGCAAGTTCGCCGGCCTCGCTGGAGTTGCGTGAACAGGAAACCTATTGGCGAGCCTTTCAGACCTCCAGCGCAGTATGGCGCAAGCAACTTCTCGGCTGGGCCAATGCCGAACAGGCTGCCATCGACCAACTGAATCAGCTTGAACCGAAGTGGGCAGCGACGCTGGATGCTTATCATTCAGACCATGAGCTTGAGCCGCTGGTTTTATTAATACGCGGGAACCTGGACAGCTTGCACAAGCTGCGGGTCAAGGCGACCCAGCAACTTCAGTCCACGGTAAACCTTCAGATTGCCCTCGGGGCCCAGGAGCAAGCGGCCACAGAGGTCATGGCGAAGCTTGCCAACGCGCAGCAGGTCCTGGCGGAACGCCTGTTCGAGCGCGACAGCCTTCCTTTCTGGCGGCTCGGCGCGCGACGGCAGCAGGGTGAAAACGTAACTCTCTACACCTCGGCGCGGAGCCGCTGGCTATCGATTAGCACGTTCATTCATGACCGCACCGGAACGGTGGTTTTCCTTGTTCTGTTCTTGTGCGCTTCGCTGCTGCTCACGTTTCGCGTGCATCGAGCGGCCAGAATCCATTTCGCGCAGGCGCTTCCGGACGACGCCTCATTGCTCATCGATCGCTGGGTGGCATTGGGACTGCTCGCGCCTCTGCTGATTTCTTACCTGTTCGCGCCGTCAGCTCCTTTCTCTCTGATTGGAGTGACGGTGCTGTTCTCGTTTTTTCCCATCCTGCGGCTGCTTGCGCCGCTGCTGCGTCCCTCGTATCAAAGGGCGCTTTACTACCTCGCCGGATACTATGCCGCGCTCATATTCATTGGTTGGCTGTCTCTGCCTGCCGTGCTTAAGCGCGAGCTCGGGTTCGCCATCGCGTCGGCAGTATTCCTGGGCCTGGCGTACCTCCTGCGTCCCAGCAGGAGCGTTGAAGTAAAACACCATTCGGTGCTGGTTCTGGGCGCGCGGGTGGCTACGCTGGCGCTGGGGATTTCACTGACTGCCAACCTGCTGGGCTACGTGCGATTGGCGCAATACGTAGGCATCACGTGTTTATACGGTTCGTTTGTCGCCATCGCCATGTATACCGGGACGCGGGTGTACACCATTCTGCTGACAGCGGCGCTTGATCTTCCGCAGGCCGAGCGCCTGGCGATCGCCAGAATCCACCGCGACGGCTTGCGCCGCTGGGTGCCCCGCATTCTGGCTACAATCGCGGTTTTGGTTTGGCTTTCTACCACGCTCGACCTGTTGGGCGTGAGGGCCAGTGTGGTAAGCGCGATCACGACAGGGCTCGACTTTCGCATCGCCGGCAGTGCCAGCGAGATGACGCTGGGCAGCGTATTGGGATTTTTCCTGATGCTGACGTTGGGTTACATCATCGCCAGCGCCATCCGGTTTCTGCTGCGGGAAGAGCTGCTCAACCGCTTACACATGGGACGCGGCCTGCCCGATCTGATCGCCTCGACCGTGTACTACCTGCTTCTGCTGTTTGTATTTCTCATTGCCGTCAACGCCGGCGGAGTTGAGCTGAACAAGTTCACCCTGCTGACCGGCGCGCTCGGCGTGGGATTCGGCTTCGGCATGCAGAACATCATCAACAACTTCGTTTCAGGCTTGATACTGCAATACGAGCGCCCGATCCATATCAACGACGTCCTCGAAGTTGAAGGTTACACGGGCAGGGTCACGCGCATCGGGGTACGCTCCAGCACGCTACAGACGCCGCAGGGAGCTGAGGTGATCATTCCCAACGCGAACTTCATCTCCGGCAAGGTGGTGAACTGGACGCTGTCGGAATCGAAGCGGCGGGCTGAGCTGGCGGTCGGGGTCGCCTATGGCACCGATCCCAAGCTCGTGTTGAAGTTTTTGCTGGATGCGGCCAATAAGCAGGAGAGCGTGCTCACCGAACCGCAGCCGATGGCCTACTTTGTCGGCTTCGGCGACAGCGCGCTGAACTTCGAACTGCACTTCTGGGTAATGCAAGACAGCAACTGGATTCGCGTGCGCAGCGAAATCGCGATGGCAGTGATGAAGTGTTTAGAGGATGCTGGTATTGAGATTCCGTTTCCGCAGCGCGACCTGCATTTGCGCAGCGTTCCGGAAGGGGCGGCGGCTACGGAGCTTGCCGATTCGTTGTTTGGCAAGAATGGCAACGAGGAGCGGCAAGGGCAGCCGCAGAAGAAGAAGGCGGTGGCGGCGGATGGGGATTGAGCGTGAAGCGAAGATCCGCGTCAGGGCGCGCTTCGGCTTCGCTCAGGGCAGGCTAAAGCCTTGGTCGTGCCGAAGAGCTCACTTTCAACCATTCCGAGTCTGTTCAGGGACGACACGAAAGCAGGTCCCTCGACGACTAAAGTCGCCTCGGGATGACAATCAAAAGGGAGCCGAATCGGCATGACCGGAAGTCGTGCTCTGACGCCCTTCTTCAATAGCGGCCATTTCAATGCTGATGGTTCGCCGCGCTACTCTCCCAGCAGAAACTCGTATTGGCCGGCGTTCAACGGCACCACCGAAAGCCTTCCTTGCCGCACCAGCGGCGAGTCCGCAAACAGCTTGTGAGCTTTGATCTCGGCCAGCGAAACCGGCTTGGGAAGCGGCTTGCCGGCCTTGATCTTTACCTGCGGCTTTGCAGGATCGGGGACGTCTACTGACACGACGATCGCGCTACCGATGGCAGACTTGTGGTCGCCGGTTTCATAGATGATTAGCCGATCCCCCGGCGTCATCCCGCGCAGATTTTTCACCGCAACGGGATTCGCCACCCCATCCCACACTGTCGTACCTTCGCGTTGCAGATCGGCGAAGGAATATTCCGTCGGCTCGGTTTTAAGTAAGTAGTCAGACAAGCTTCCCTTCCTTTCAGGTATCAGGTGTCAGGTGTCAGATTCACGGTATTGCTGCAAAGCTGTGAGCATCCTTCACTCTATGTCTGATACCTGAGGCCTGATACCCGAAGCCTCTTATCTCGGCTGCGGTGTGCCCGGCAAGTTGCCGTTGGTCACGTTGAAATTGGAATCGGCTACATTGCCGTTCGGGTGCATGGTGCAGTGGTAATCGATATTGCCCGACTGATTGTTTCGCGCCTGCACTCGGGCACGTCCATCAACCATCACAAACGAGCCGCCTTTCTTCTGGCTGGGCTGCCCATTGAAACTCACGCTGCCGCCGTAGCGCGAGGAAACCTGGTTTCGAATAGCGCGCTGACAGTTGGGGACAACGTTGTTGCTCCAGTTGCCGTTGTTCCCGTTCCCGCCTCCACCGTTCCAACCGCCGCCGTTCCAGGAGCCGCTTCCACCATTCCACAGGATGTCGCCGGTATAGCCTTGCATGCCGCCGCGATTGTCCTCAATGCGCACTACGGCAATGCCATTGTTTGAGTTGGGATCGCGCACCAGCGTCTGGCGTCCTCGACCGTCGATGCCTTTGAAGCGGAAGCTGTATGGCCGCATGGGTAGAGGTTGGTTGCATTTCAGCCGTACCCACTGCGCGGGGCCTCCGCTGATCGAACGTACCCGGCCCTGACTGCCGCGAATTTCGACCTCCGCGGTGCCGCCGGTGCGGATTTCAAAGGTGCATTTACCGCTCCCGTTGCCGCCGGTGACCTGGGCCTGGATGGTGCCTTGGGCGAAGGCTACTGCCGGGAATGTCGCGACTACAAGAAGGCTCAATAGCCCCAAACCACCCTTGTATGATTTCATCCAGCGTTTCCTGGTTCTGAATTTTTGGGCAAACCAATATAGCAACCGGCAAGTGGGTCATCCAAACGAAAACTCGGCGCCTGATCTGTCGCGATCCGGCTGTCGCTTCGGGAGGCAGAAGGCAGGTGGCTGCCGAGCAGAGAAGATAAGGCTCAGGTATAATCACAAGGTAAATTCAAGAGATTTTGGGGCTGCTTGTTGACCGTTCCACGGCCAAGGGCCGTTCGGGACTGCTCCCGCCAGAACTCGTAATCGGAGCCCTATCCATGGCACAAGTTTGTGAAGTTTGCGGCAAGAAGCCGCTCGCCGGAAATAAAGTCAGCCACGCGCACAACATCACCAAGCGGCGCTGGAACGTCAATCTTCGTCCCGTGCATGCCAAAACCGCGCACGGCAACAAGCGCATGCGGGTGTGCGCCAGCTGTCTGCGCAGCGGCAAAGTGGTCAAGGCGTAAGAACCTCCTTTTCTTCCCAGCATATAAGTGGTGTCTGCTGCTCCGTATGTTGAATTCTGCGAGCCCGGGCGCCACTTCCTATCTTTTATAGTTGTCATTTTCTTGCAAAATTATTCAGTTCTTGTTGACACGCGGTTGCGAAACTACTACCGTAGCGTCCCTGCTTCAAATCTTGGAGGTGAGAATGGGTACGCTCTATGCCGGTGTATGGCGTCATGGCTCCGACCCCTACTATCTGTGGGGTGGAGTCGACTGGAACAGCTTCAACACCAAGTGGCAGCAACTTAGCCAGCAAAACCTTCGGTTAATCGATTTGAAGGTCTACCCTGGCAACGGTCCTACCAAGTTCTCCGGGGTATGGCGGGCAGGGAATGACGGTCACTACCTGTGGGTGGGCGTGGATTGGAATAGCTTCAACGCCAAGTGGCAGGAGCTGTCGGCGAAAAACCTGCGCCTGGTCGATCTGGAAATCTATCAGGAGGGCGGCCAAACCAAATATGCCGGCGTATGGCGTGCCGGCAGCGATGCCCATTACCTGTGGGCGGGAGTTGACTGGAATAGCTTCAACGCCAAGTGGGCAGAACTCGCAGCCAAGAACCTCCGGCTGACCAACATCCAGGTGTACCGCGAGGGGGGAGTTCTGAAGTATGCCGGCGTATGGCGTGCCGGCAGCGACGCTCATTACCTCTGGGTGGGCGTGGACTGGAACAGCTTCAACGCTAAGTGGCAGGAGTTGAGCGCGCAAAATCTGCGGCTGGTCGACATCGATATCTATGAGGATGGCGGCCAGATGAAATATGCGGGAGTATGGCGCGCAGGCAGCGATGCTCACTATCTCTGGGTTGGCGTCGACTGGGAGAACTTCACTGCCAAGTGGTACGAACTCGGCCAGAAAGATCTGCGGCTGACCAATCTGGAAGTCTATTCAGGCGCCTGCAGCGACAGTTGCCTTAACCAGGTGCTGATGCGCGATGATCCGTCAACGCCCTACGTTGACACCTACAACTACGGCATCACGGCCACGGCTACACATTGCAAGGGACCGGGGGCGTGTCCTGCACCGAAGGCTGGCGACATGGTTTATTACCGCTGGCCTTGCATCACCTTCGACGGCAGTGCTCATTATGCGAGGCTCTCGGCGGTTGCCTACACCGCTGATCCGATATTCAAACTGCCTTTCAACGACACTGCGGTCAAACAGCGCGGACCGTGGCTGTACAGTCCGGGAAGCTGGCATCACGCCATCGACTTCAGCCGCGATGATACAAAGTCGTTCCCCGTCCGGGCGGCAGCCGCCGGAAAGGTGGTTCATATCGGTTGGGACTCATGGTCGGGCAATACGATGGTCATCAGCCATGATGCGGGCGGAGTTACCGACGCGTTTCGCACTATCTACATGCACTTGCGAAACGGGCCGGCTAACGATGCGGACAACGCATGGAATATCACGGTGCCAACGTTAGGTGATCCGATTCTCAAGCAGTACCAGGCCTACCTTAAGAACACCGGATGTCCGCAGGGTGGCCCGTACCATCCCAATGCGGACTACTGGGGAACCGACGCTGACAAGATCGACATGAGCCTGTTGGGTAAGCACGTCAACCAGGGGGACGTGGTCGCTCACTCCGGCTGTACCGGACCGGGAGGCTGCGGCTGCACCAAAGGCGACGATCCCGATTGGATTTGGGGAGGCGGGGTCAACACGCACCTGCACATCTTCTTTGCCCGCCGCGATACTACGGATAATGAGTGGTACTTCATCGATCCCTATGGAATTTATTCGTCAGGAGGCTGCTATCCGGCATTCAACCAGGCGATTACCTCGGCTTGCGCGCGCTACCCGGTAATGTGGGTTGGGAAGAAGGCACAGTACCCGTAATTTGTAGTCCTCGGCCCCACGTCGACAGCGGGCGTGGGGCATTCACCGGTCGTACGTTAGATTTTGAACTCCCGGCGATACTGTTGTGTTCGCTTCTCCCGGCAGGGCAAAATGACCTCGCGCCGAACATTTCTGACGATGGCAGGCGGCACGCTTCTGGCCCCGCACTTTCTCTGGGCCGCTACCGAGGTTCCGATGATACTCGACCACATTCTTCTGGGCTGCAGCGATCTCGATGCGGGCATCGCTTTCGTCGAACTGCACACGGGAGTTGGGCCTGCTCTCGGTGGGGTGCATCCCGGACGAGGCACGCGCAACGCGCTATTGTCTCTCGGCAAGATGCACTACCTGGAAATCATCGCGCCGGATCCAGCGCAGTCGGGCATGAAGATTTCGCGCGAGTCGATGGTGGCTAAGCTGAAGAGTCTCACATCGCCCCGCATTATCGAGTGGGCGGCGCACAGCAGCGACATCGATACAGTGGCCGAACGGCTACGCAAGGCAGGGATTGCATTCGACGGCCCCACCCCGGGCTCGCGCAAACGGCCCGATGGACGCGTTCTGAACTGGCAGACGCTCAACCTGCAAGACAATCGGAACGGGCTGCTTCCCTTCTTCATTCAGTGGGGAGCGGATACGATTCATCCGTCGGTCGATGCGCCCCAAGGCTGCCGGCTGAAGAACTTCTTTCTCGCTGGCCCGGACCTCGGCGAACTGGCTGGTACATGCCATCGCCTTGGGATCCAGGTAGAACTGCAGCAGGCCGACGAGCCGCAGTTGCTGGCGCAGATCACCGGCCCACGCGGAACTCTAAAGTTAAGTTCGTAGGCTGCCAGTTGCAGTCTTAAGCGGCAGCTGATCTTGATGGTGCTTCCCGAGCGGACAGTTGATTCATCCGCAGCTTGCCACCAACCCACGCGGCAGGAAGGGCGAGAATCACCAGTGCGATGGGATACCAGTGTGGCCCGTATTCCGCTGCTTTGTTCCAGGTAAACACCGCTCCTGTGATGCTCACCGCAAAGTCGAGAAAGCCCAGCACCATCGCGTGCAGCATGGGACGATACGGCGCCAGGCGGGCGGCAATGTAGCTTGCAATAACGCTGTAAATAGTGCGGTACACGGTCGCTACCAGCAAGGAACCGCTGGCGGCGGGCTTGCCAAGCGGCGGCAGCACACCAATTGCGGACAAGGCGGCATCGGTACCGACAGAGAGAACGATTCCAATAACAAGGCCGGCGAGAATCGCCGCGATGCTGCGCAGAAGATGGGGTTGGGATCGGGCTTGGCTCATAGGTAACACCTGTGTGAGTTTTTGGGGGCCCGGGACCTACCTGCTATTTGAGCTGATCGAACGTTAGCCCAAAGTAGCTGGGCTCGTAAGCGTTTCCGCCGAAGGCGATGACGTTGTCATCTTGCCGCTCAGGGCCTGTTCAAAGAAACGATCCACCGCGTCGAGAATTTCCGTCTCGGTCTTAGCCTCATAGACCGACTTGCGCAAATGCGCGCCGTGAGCCACGCCGTGGGTGAACCACGACGCGAACTGCTTCATCTTGCCTGCGGCTCCGGGCATGCGCTCCTCGACCAGCATGGCGAAATACGTGCGGATCATCTCGTAGCGGTCTGCCTCGGTCGGCAGGTCGTAGCGGCCAGTGAGGGTGTACTGCTCGATCTGGCGGAAGATCCACGGGTTCGACGCAGCGGTGCGGCCGATCATCACGGCGTCGCATCCGGTTTGCGCCACCATGGCGGCGGCATCTTCGGGCGAGCGTACGTCGCCGTTGCCTATTACCGGAATCGACACCGCGTCTTTTAGCGCAGCGATCCATTCCCAGCGCGCCTGACCGCTGTAACCCTGCTCGCGGGTGCGAGCATGAAGCGCCACTGCGGCGAGTCCACACTCCTGCGCCAGCTTCGCAAGCTGTACGTGTACGATCTCTTTGTCGTTCCAGCCGGCGCGAAACTTCACCGTGAACGGAACTTTCACTGCGGCCCGCACCGACTCAAAAATGTTCTTGATGAGCGGCAGGTCGCGCAACAGGCCGGAGCCTCCATTGCACTTCACGACTTTTTTCGCCGGGCAGCCCAGGTTCAGGTCAACCAAGTCGAAGCCCAACCCTTCAACTACTCGCGCTGCGTCGGCCAGCGTCACCGGATCGCTGCCGAAGAGCTGGGCTGAGATGGGGTGCTCATTGCCGTAAAACGTGAGGTACTGCTTGGCCTTCTTGTCCTTGTGACGCACGATGCCGTCAGCCGAGGTGAACTCGGTCATCATCAGGCCGCAGCCGCCCAGGTTACGGATGAAGCGGCGGAAGACGGTATCGGTCACCCCCGCCATGGGAGCCAGCACGGTAGCAGGACGAATTTCGACTCCACCGAGAGAGATGCTGGCAGGCACACGTACGCCCGGGGGCGCCACGCGCTCGGCTGGATTGTCGAAAAACTTGTGCATCGTAAGATTTTAACCGGATTTTACGGCCTGCAAAGCCCCGGGGACCACGGGCCGACAAACAATATAGCGCAGCAGCAAGTCCCGGTTTGAAACAGGCGAGAATCCGCCTTCAGATGATATTTGACGCTATTCGCGGTCATGCCTACCATTTCGAGCAGGGCGTAATATCGAAGCACGAATGATCGATACCACCATCTCGCACTACCGCATAGTGCAGTTGCTTGGCGGTGGAGGCATGGGCCTGGTTTACAAGGCGGAAGACCTTGAACTGGGACGCTTTGTCGCGCTCAAATTCCTTCCCGACGAGCTGCTTCAGGAGTCGCGCTCGCTGGAGCGGTTTCGCCTTGAGGCCCGCGCCGCCTCAGCCCTGAATCACCCCAACATCTGCACCATCTACGAGATCGGGGAGGACAATGGCCGCCCCTTTATCGCGATGGAGTTCCTGGAAGGCGTGAGTCTCAACCACCTCATCAGAGAGCAACCGTTGCACGCAGACCGCATCATCGCGATTGCTCTGGACGTGGTCGAGGGCCTCGACGCAGCGCATGGCGAGGGCATTGTTCATCGCGACATCAAGCCGGGAAACATCTTTGTCACCAAGCGCGGACTGGGCAAGATACTCGATTTTGGGCTGGCCAAGGTCATGCCGAAGCATCCCCTCTTCGGAAGCCAGGCGACCATCGGCTCCGGCGAAGCGGTAAACCGCCTTACTGACCCCGGCCGATTACTGGGCACGGTGGCTTATATGTCGCCGGAGCAGGCCCGCGGTTACGAACTCGACTCCCGTACCGATTTGTTTTCGTTCGGGGTCGTGCTCTACGAGATGTCGACCGGAGTGCTGCCTTTCCGGGGCTCGTCGGCCGACGTGTTTGATTCGCTCTTCCGGCGCATGCAGGTACCGGCGCTGCGCTTGAATCCGGATTTGCCAGTACCGCTGGAAGACATCATCAACAAGTGCCTGGAAAAGGACCGCGACCTGCGCTACCAGCATGCCGCCGATCTACGAAGCGACCTTCTGCGCTTGAAGCGCAATACCGAATCACAGCAGTCGATGGTGCTTCCGGCCGAGGCCGAAGAAGCTGAGCGTGCCAGCGAAGAGCGGGCGCTGCGGTACTCCTTACCCTCAGACAAGACGATATCGATCAACCAGGCCAGGTCCGTTCGCAAGCTGCCATGGAAACCATTGGCCGCCCTGCTTGCCGTTCTGGTCGTGATCGCGGCTGGCATCTGGTACTGGGTCGGCCACCGCACCCCGCATTTTCAAGGCAAGGATGCCGTGGTGCTGGCCGACTTCACCAATACCACCGGCGAGAGCGTATTCGATTCCACACTGAAGCAGGCGCTTGCGATCCAACTAGAGCAGTCGCCCTACCTCAATGTGCTTTCGGAACAGAGAGTACGGTCGACGCTCAAGCTGATGGACCGTCCTCCCGACACGCGCATGACCAATGAAGTGGCGCGCGAGGTCTGCATGCGCACCAACAGCAAGGCGCTTATGAGCGGCTCTATTGATAGCGTAGGGAGCCATTACCTGATCGGGCTGCGCGCCACCGACTGCCAAACCGGCGACACGCTGGCAAGCGCCAAGGCCGAAGCCGCCAACCAGGATGAAGTCCTCAAGCAACTGGGCGACGCAGGCGACGACCTGCGCGCGAAGTTGGGTGAATCGCTGGCCTCGGTTCAAGGACATAGCAAGCCGCTGGATCAGGCCACAACTTCATCACTCGAAGCCTTGCAGGCATTTACCCAGGGACGCCAGATGCAGTGGAGCAAGGGAGACGCGGCGTCCCTACCCTTTCACAAGCGCGCTGTCGAACTGGATCCAAATTTTGCCCGCGCTTACGCTGCCATGGGCATGGCTTACAACAACCTTGGAGAGTCGGGGGCAGCGATTGAAAACTTTAGCAAGGCGTACGAACTACGCGATCGCGTGAGCGAGCGTGAGCGTTTCTATATCGAAGCCAGCTATTACAGCTTCGCCACCGGCGAGTTGCAGAAAGCGGATGAGGTCTACCGGCGGTGGATCGCCGCCTATCCCGATGACTTTATGCCATACGCCAACCTGCCTATCAATCAGGTGTCTTTAGGTGAGTATGAGAAGGCCCTCGAGAGTGCCCGGCAGGCTGCGCGGCTGGCCCCCGAGTCGGCGACCGGCGACCAGCAAACCATGGCAGCTTACGTTTCGCTCGGTCGTCTCGATGAGGCCAAGGCCATCTACGAGCAGGCGATCGCGAAATTTCCTGAGGTTGAGTTCTTACACGAAGAGCGTTACCAGATCGCATTTCTACAGCGCGATGATGCTGTTATGCAGCAGCAGATTGATTGGGCGAAGGGCAGACGCGCACCAGCGATGATGCTGGCTGTGCAATACAGCACTCTGGCATATTTCGGACAGCTCGAGGCAGGGCGCAAGCTGCTCAACACCGCCGAGCAGCAGGAGATTTCAGTAGACAATAACGACCAGGCTGCCCTTATGAAGGCGGTTTTCTCGGTGTACGAAGCCGAGCTCGGGAACCTCGAGGCGGCACAATTCCAGGCGACGCAGGCTGTGCACATGAGCAATGCCAGTGATCCTGCCGTCGCCACCGCTCTGGCCCTGGCCGGCTCGGGCGATAGCGTCGAGGCGCAGCGTCTTGTCGACAAACTGAACCAGCGGTTTCCGGTCAACACCATTGTTCAGGGCTACTGGCTTCCGACCATCCGGGCAGCGATTGCACTGCAACGCAACAACCCGCAGCAGGCGATTTCCGATCTCGAAGTGGCGAAACAGTATGAGCTGGGGAACGAGGGTTTCCTGTATATGGCTCCGGTCTATGTTCGCGGTCTTGCCTACCTGCGAGCCCATCAGGGAGAACAAGCGCTGAGCGAATTTAATAAGTTTCTAAAGTATCCCGGCATCGCAAAGAACACGCCCCTGGCATCCCTCGCAATCTTACAAATCGCTCGCGCTGAGGCCATCTCTGGCGACACCAAAGCCGCGCGCAAGAGCTATCAGGATTTCCTCGCCTTGTGGAACAATGCCGATCCGGACGTTCCCGTGCTGAAGCAAGCGCGGGCCGAATACTCCAAGCTGCCGTAAGTCGGAGGAATTCGCTCACCTCGTTTGGGAACAGAATTACCCCGCACGATAGATGGCGAATTGATGCGTCCTATGTATTTTCCGTAGCCACGGCCGCGATCTGAACAGGTTCTTGTGTATCAGATTTTGGTAGATGACGTAGACCTCGCGGGGATGGGAAGCCACGCTCGCTTGCAGATTTTCCAGGACCGTTTGCAGGGCGTAGTCGGGAAAGGGATTGAACAGATAGAGCACGAACGGTTCAAGCGGAAATTGAAACTGCCTTGCGTCGCCACAGTAAGCTTCAACGTTGAAGCATCGCTGCTGCTCCGAGTGATAGCCGGCGATGTTCTGCTTCGCAATCTGATGCAATTCGTCGAGTAGCTCGACTCCGATGATCCGCCTGAAGGGATAGTCCGACGCCATTAACAGCGTGCGCCCTTTGCCCGCGCCAAGATCGATGAAGGTGAAGCCTTCTGGCGAAACCGGCAGCGTTCGCAGAATCTCACGAAACAACCCCGGTTCTGAAGCTTGGTATTGCGCTCCGGCGATAAGCTCACGCAGGCGGGTGCGCAACGACACCGTCGCCCATGTGGTATCCACGTGGTGATCGAAGTCATAGTCTGCGTCGCCATATCGGGAGCGGCGACGCTGGGGCGTGAGGTCGCGCAGAAACTCAAAAGCCGCGCCACCGTAATAGCCAATGGCGCCCAAAATTCCACGATGCCGGACAACGTCGGCGATCCAGCCGAGAGCTTTGTTGCGGGGTTGGGAATCAAGGTCGCACTGGCGCATAGGGACGCGGCGCCCGGTCGCTGCGGAACGCCGCATCCCTCCAGCTTAATTCAAGTCGAACAGCAGAAACTCGGCTTGGGCGTCGCCGGAATTGCTGATCAGCAGCCGCGATTCGTCACTCACCGCAGCGCCATCGCCTTTGACGAGCTTCGTTCCATTGACGTTGAGTTCACCGCTGACGAGCTGCAACCAGGCATGCCGGCCCGGCGCGATCGGGTGCTCCAGCGATTTGCCCCCGTCGAGCAAGGATGCGTAGACGCTCGCATCCTGGTTGATCTTCGTCGAGTCCTGCCGCCCATCGTGCGAAGCGATTAGTCGCAGCTGATTGAGCTTTTCCT
The DNA here is from genome assembly GCA_963796585.1 of uncultured Acidobacteriaceae bacterium. GTDB lineage: Bacteria > Acidobacteriota > Terriglobia > Terriglobales > Acidobacteriaceae > CAVVDY01. Next base: position 843,244 of record CAWCMB010000010.1, on the reverse strand, counting down.
CACCTGCGAAGGTGCGGTCCTCGTAGCTGGCCGGCAGCCCGTTGGCGTCAGGCATGATCCAGATCTGAAGCAGGTGTACCGGCGCCTCAGAATTGTTGTATTCGCTGTGCACGACGCCGGTTCCGGCCGACATGCGCTGCACGTCGTTCGACTTGATCGTGGCTTCGCGTCCCGTACTGTCGCGATGACTCAGCTCACCATCGACGATGTAGGTGATGATCTCCATGTCCTGGTGCGGATGCGAGCCGAAGCCCTGCCCGGCGGCAATCCAGTCTTCGTTGATCACGCGCAGGTCGCGAAAACCCATGTGCTTGCGATCGAAATAGTTAGCAAATGAAAAGCTGTAGCGGGTGTCAAGCCAGCCGTAGTTGCCATGTCCGCGTTCGGCTGACGGCCGTAAGGTAATCATCTCTTCCTCCACTCGTAGCTATAGATGCTTTAACGTTGAAGGAAGTTTCAGGGGCGCTAAGAGCGGGAAGGAGTGGCATCCAATTGCCGCAACAGGTCGTCGATCCTGGCCTCCAGAATGTGGCGTATCGAAAGGACTCCCAGCACTCGACCGCGCTCATCCACCACCGGCATGTGGCGGTAATGTCGTTCCAGCATGACTCGCAGGGCTTCGGCAGGGGTAGTCTCCTCGGTCGCCATTTCGACCATGGGACTCATCAGCTCGCGCACCGGAGTCTGTTTCGGATCGCGGCCGCTTAACGCAAACTTTTCAAGCACGTCGCGTTCGGTAAACATGCCGGCCACAATGCCATCATCATCGACCACCGCGACCGCACCCACTTCGTTGTCGATCATCAACTGAACCGCTTCGGCTACATTCGCTAAAACCGGCACCGTTGATACGGGACGGCCACACAATTGCAATAAGCTCATGGGTCTGCTTCCTAACAAAGGATGAAGTGCGACTCTATGGTCTGCGCGTCGCTGAGTCAAGCGGGAGGTGCGGTGCTGCATCACCCCATAGGGCTAGCCGCGCCCCGACCTCAGGGCTTAGGTCGATAGTAAAACGCTTTCTGAAACGGGACTCGCTCGTAAGTGTCGTCCAGATTGAGGGTCGTTTCCGCCGCCCCCAGGAACAGAATCCCGCCCGGCCGAAGCGCCTGGCGAATCCGCGTCAGAATTTCGCGGCGCACATCCAGTGCGAAATAGATGAGCACGTTGCGAAGAAACACTACATCAAACTTGCCGATAAAGGGGAACGGCATATGAAGATTCAGCGAACGAAAACCCGCCATTTCCAGGATGTTTCCCTTAAGCTGCCAGTCGCGCCCCACCTGCTGGAAATACTTGGCCAGCAGGATGGCCGGAAGTCCACGATTTACCTCGAGCTGCGAATAGGTGCCCGCTCTTGCCCGGGCAAGGATGGCCTCAGAAAAATCGGTCCCCAGCAACGTCAGATTCCAGTTGAGTAGGCTGGGAAAGTTTTCCCGGATAAGCATGGCAACGCTATAGATCTCCTGGCCGCTGGAGGAGGCTGCGCTCCAGATGCTGAGGGTTTTTGCCCGGTCAGCCCGGCCCACGATCTGCGGCAGAATGGCGTTCTTCAGCGCTTCAAACGGGTACAGGTCGCGGAAGAACCAGGTCTCGTTGTTGGTCATGGCATCGAGCACTTTGCGGCGCAAGGGCCCGAAGCGATCATCGCGCAGCCGATAAGCCAGCTCGTCGATATCGCGAACGCCTTCGGAAGTAGAGAAGCGGCCCCAGGCGGCTTTCCACAAGGTAGGCCTTGGTATCGTCGAGCACGATTGCCGAATTCTCGCGCACCATTTGGGCGAGGTAAGTGAAGGTCGCGGGAGAAAAGCTCATACCGTCCTTGCCATGGCGAATATGCGATGTTGAGTTTCCTGAACTTCCCGTACGATTTCTTTTCCCATGAGTCCCACCGGCAGCACTCTCTGGGCAAGTCCGTTTTGCACCACGAATCCCGGCATCCCCCACACCACCGAAGTTGCCGCGTCCTGCGCCCACACCCGGCCACCCATGGAACAGACGGTTTCAGATCCCCGCAGTCCATCCTGGCCCATTCCGGTCATGACTACCGCCAGCACTCCCTGACGAAACACCTGCGCTGCGGAACGAAACAGAACATCGACCGACGGACGGCAGGAATTCTCCGGTGGAGTTTGCGTCAATTGCAGGCTGCAGGAGGAGCGAAGACCGCTCACCACCATGTGGTAGTCGCCGGGGGCAATCCATACTTCTCCCGGCGCCAGTCGCATCCCAGAAACGGCCTCGCGCACCGGCAGAGGGCAGACTAACGCCAGCCGCTCGGCCAGAAACCGGGTGAACGTAGCCGGCATGTGCTGCACGATTACTACGGGAACCGACAAATCTTTCGGGAAAGCGGTGAGGACCTCCGCCAGCGCATTGGGGCCGCCGGTGGAGGTGCCAATCGCCAACAACTCGACCGGGCGAACCCCGCCCTTGTCCGTAATGGGAGTCTTGGGCGGCTGCACCGGAATCAAGTCGAGCCTGCGGCAAAATGACTTGATTCGTGGAATCAACTGTTGCTTGACTAATGCGATTGCCTGGGCCGGGTCGCCGACGGTACTCGGCTTGGTCACATAATCCGTCGCGCCCAGCGAGAGAGCGTCAAGCGTCGCCACTGCGCCACGCTCGGTCAACGTGCTGAACATGATGACGGGCAACCGCGGATAACGCTTTCTGATCTGCGCTAACGCGGTGAGCCCATCCATCTCCGGCATCTCGATGTCGAGCGTCACCAGGTCGGGCACATTCTGTTCCAGCAACGCTAAAGCGATCTTGCCGTTGGCAGCAACGCCGGTGACTCGCAACTCGGAGTCCTCGGACAAGGCCAGACGCAGCAGCCGTCGCACTGCGGCTGAATCGTCAACGATCAGAATGTCAATCGGCTTCATATCGCAACCGGGAATCCCAGCAAGGCAAGCTTGTCCAGGATGATCTCCGGCGTGAAAGGCTTCATCACATATTCGTTGGCCCCGGTTTCGAGCGCCTGCGCTACTTCCTTCAGATCATTCTCGGAAGTGACCATCATCACGCAGGGACTGCCCACGCCCGGCTCCCTGCGGATATGTTGCAGTAGCTCGAGCCCGTTCATGACCGGCATGTTCCAGTCGAGGAGCACCAGGTCCACCGGTTGCTCGCGAACCCGGTCCAAACCCTCACGGCCGTTCCTGGCTTCGACAACTTCAAAGCCACAGGGTAGGAGAATCTTACGCAAGTACAAGCGAACCGCTGTCGAGTCGTCTACTACCAGTGCGCGCATGTGTCGCCCTCAATGCGAAGTTGCAAATCCTGCTAGGGTTATCGGCGCTATACGGGCTGGCTTGAGTGCGGACTTGGAAAGATCGGTGGCTCGTGAGGCAGGGGTGGCAATGCGCCAGGACACAAAGCTCCTGGGCGGCAGACACTTCACACGCAGGAATGGGTTTCAGGGATGCTTAATCGTGATTTGTATTCTGCGGGCGCCGGAGCCTGGAGCGTTTCAGGCGGCGTTGCCGTTGCGGTAAGGGTCGCCGACAAACACAAAAGGATATTTTCTGAGAGCGTCGAAATTCTTGGCTTCGGCTTCTTCCTCTACCTTCGACATCAACTGCGCCACTTCGTCCTTGGGCATGCCTTTCGTCGCCTGCCAGAACTTGTGCGGGAAAAACCATATGCGGTTGCGGCGATTCACTTCAGAGGGGCTATTACCAGTACTTTCGAGTTGCATTTATCTCCTCCCACATTGTAAGACCAGGCTTTTTTTGCTTACCCAAGGTCGACGTAGTGGAATGAAAACCGATATCTGTTATGAACATTATGAACTTCGGGGCCCTTGAAGTAAACCGTCAAGCGAAAAACCAGCTTCAAAAGCCGCTCCTAATGGATGCATCGAAGGTGCAAAGCGGTGCAGTTTGTATCTGCCACAAAATATTGAAGAAAATTAGCAACTGTGTGCCAGGGCCTGGGCCCAGCGGATGTGGGACTAAAGATATTCCGGCCGGTTCCGCTTTGGATTTCCACAGCCCCGTCCCGGCCGCAGGGCATCCGAACGCGAAAGTGAGCCCAGCTTGCTGTCCTACTCTGTGGGATATCTCAATCAGGCCGAGCTGCAGCCAGTTCCGCCCCGTGGATTCGCTGAATCGTGTTTCGTTGATTTAGAAAGTTAATGACAATGCCTTATTAGCTCAATAAGCTACAGCCGCTCGAACGTCTTCCTTGGTGATGCGGGTAGTCGTCCAGGAGCTCATTTTCGCTGGCACCCTCGGCGAGGTTACGCAAAATCAGTTCAACCGTGATTCGCGTTCCCCTAATCACGGGCTTTCCCAGCATAATTGCCGGGGTCAATATCGATTCGCTCTGTTGTCGTTTGAATCCTGTTGGGAAACCATAGCCCAGCAGCCGGCGCTGGGAGAGCTATCCTTCCGCGGCTAAAGCCGATCTCCGTCGTCGGCTCGTCGCGACACGCCTTAACAGGCTCCCGAAAAAATCCGTTGGGAGTAACTCAGGGGCTAAAGCTTGCATGTATTTTCAACGGCATGGACGCGGGCCCGAAGGAAGGCCAGCTCTACCCGAAATGCGACTTTTCCCAGCAGCCTGTGAATGCCCTTGCAAACCGGCATGGCCTAGTCGATCTTCAGAATCTTCAATGCCGTCTTTTGCGCCAGGTTTTTCTTCTTGCCCTTCGACGGCGCCAGCAACGAACTGAGCACGCGAATCGGGACCGGCAGCTTCCGCTCATTGCCATCGGCATCGCGCGACGGAAAGAACTCTTGCAGCGCCTGCCGAGGATTCTCGCGCACGCGATCAATCAGCGCCACGCGCTGAATGCAGAAGATGGTGCAGTACGGCGCGCAATCTTTCTTCGCTTTCCGCTCGCGCTCAATGTCTTCGCGCGTGTAGGCCTCCAGCGGAATCGCCGGATATCCCCGCTGCGCCATGCAGTAGTGCACCAGGCCGTCTTCGCAGATGTAAAGATGGCGGCCGCCGGCTCCGCAATGCCACTCGTTGGGCAAGCCGCGAATCAGGTTCTCGCGCCAGGGATTGTGCCACGCCGCCGAGAATCCCTTGCCCTTCGACAAGGCGTCGATACGCGTGAGCACGTCGCGCTGTTGCGGATTCAGCGGCTTGAGCTGTCCCGCGGAATCGTGAACGATGCCCGCTGTGCTGACCAATCCCAGCTCCGTCGCGCGCTTGGCGATGGTGAATGCTTCTTCCGGGCGCTCAGTACATGCTCCAAGCACCGAGTGAATGCTCACGCGAAACTCGGCGTGCTCAGCCAGCCACTGCAGGCGCTTGTCGAGCACCTTGAGGCTCTTCTTGGAAACGTCGTCGGGCTTCACGTTGTCGACGCTGATCTGCATGTGATCAACACCGGCAACGTTCAGCCGCTGGATGCGCTCGACGTTGAGCAGGTATCCATTGGTTACGAGAATCGCGATGATGCCGTGGCTGCGAATGCGTGCGATCACCAGGTCGAGATCGGGATGCAGCAGCGGCTCGCCTCCGGTCATGGTGATGACGGTCGTGCCCAATGCGGCGAGCTTATCGATGCGCTTGAAGAGTTCCTCAGTCGGCACCGGCTTGGAGAAGTCGTCGAACTCACTGCAATAAGTACACGCCAGATTGCAGCGACGGGTCACGACCATGTGGGCCAGGACAGGATGTCCCTGCGAACGCAGTGCCAGCGCGACCATGCGAGTTTCGCGATACACGCGGTTCCAGCGCTTAGCGGTGCGACGAATCGTAGCTGTCATCGTCAGAGTCCCGGAGATGGTACGGTGCTCTTGGCTTGCCGTCCCATCTCTTTATCTCTTTGGGGCCAGTATAGTTCAACGTCAAGGCGCCAACATTACAGATTCGACTAGTCGTTGCTCAGATGCGTTATGTTTCGGCACAGGTGACACAATGCGAGTCGCCGAGTCTCTTACTGTGATTTAACAAAATCTCTGAAGTAAACGTCGCTATACTGCAAGCACATGACTCCTAACGCCGACTCCGGAAACGGAAGCCCGCGCACCACTGTCGGCAAAGCTGTGCTCCAGGTCCTTAGCAACCCGTTCTACTACTTCATACTGCGCTGGAACTGGAAATCTGCGCTGTTCGGCGCCTTCAATCGCGGAACGATTTTCCTGGTCGCCACCATGAAACGCGGCCGCATGGAGATGTCCGTCGCCGTGCTGGTCGAGATCCTATTCACTTGCGCCACCGCCGGCACTTACGCTGCATTCACACAAGCGATGCGCTTTGCCGAGCCGGAGTGGCTCGGAGCATGCGTCGTCGCGCTGGTCGTCCCAGGCGCTTTGTATGGAGCCGATTACTTCGCGCACGTCTGGACCGGCATGCACAACGTCAGTCCGGCTGTGGGCTTCGCAACTGGGTTGTCGGTGGTTTCAACGCTGTTCAATCTGTTCATCATGCGACGCGGCGCGATGGTGGTGGGTGAGGAAAGCCAGCCGCTGTGGCGCGACCTGATTCGCATTCCCGGGCTCATCGTGCAATTCCTGGTCGCAGGCCCGGTTTGGCTTTGGAACCTGATCTTTGGCCGTAGAGGGAAAGCGGGGATTGTAACCGTCATTGTTCTCGCGCTGCTCGCATTGCCGCCGGCAACTCGGGCGCAAGCAGCGAGTCCTCTCACCACCGATCAGGTTGTGACTCAGCTTGTCCAGCAGAATCAGAGGCGCGCTGGTCTGCTCAAACATTACGAGAGCTGCCGGTTCTACTCGGTCGATTACGTGGGATTCCCGTCAGATAAGTCTGCCGCGATGGTTGTCGACATGGCGTACGACGCCCCCGCTCAGAAACAGTTCCGGGTGGTGAAGGAGCAGGGCTCACGACTGCTGCTCGACCACGTATTACGCGAGCTGATCCAGAACGAGAAAGAGGCGCTGGCGAATCTCGGACGCACCGATCTGACTCCCAACAATTATGAATTTCATCTGATCGGCACTGACACCATCGCCGGGCAGCCGCAGTACGTGCTTGAAGTAACGCCGCGCTTCAAAAGCAAATTTCTTTACACCGGCAAGATATGGGTCGACGCCAACGACTTTGCGGTTTCACGCGTCTCGGCCCAGCCGGCAAAGAATATCTCGTTTTGGATCAGCCATACCGAGATTGAGCACGAATACAAGAAGGTCGGCGCGTTCTGGCTCCCGGCGCAGAACACCAGCACTACGAAAGTGCGCTTCGGCGGTACCGCCAAGCTCAAGATCGACTATCGCGACTACCGGATTGGCGAGGCGCAATCGGGGATGAGCTCGGAGGTCTGCTCCCAGGCCGCAGCCCAAGGTCAGCTGTCGGAGAAACGCTGAAGACTCCTCCGCGCCTCGCGGCAGAGCACGAATGGTGATAGGATGCGCCGTATCGAGGGAAGTCCACCATGTATCACTACGACCCCATCACGGCACTGGAAGAGTTGAGCGAAGAGGCAGTTTTGCCGAATCCGGTGAAGTTGCGCGACATGATGTTGCGCGCGCATCTCGATCCCGACCACTCGCTGGAATACAATCGCCTCTTCGTTGAGTACCAAAAGCAATTCGGCGAGTTGCAGCGCTTAGGCAAGCAGTTGCTGGAGGGATTAGTAGCAACGAGCAGTTAGCTCCGAGCATTGCTCTCCGCTCGTTGCTCGCAGCTAAGATTAGGAGCGCGCCCATGAAACTCATTCTGCTTTCCGCTCTTCTTATTGCCATGACTCTGTCCGCCTTCGCTGCTGACGGAAAGCCCGTGTCCTACCAGAGCGGCGACGAAACCGTCAACGGCATCCTTTACACGCCGGAGGGCAAAGGGCCGTTCCCCGCACTGGTTGTCATCCACGAATGGTGGGGATTGAACGATTGGGTGAAGGAGCAGGCCTCGAAGCTGGCTGACCAGGGTTACGTCGCGCTCGCAATCGACCTTTATCGCGGTAAGGTGGCGACCACGCCCGAGGAGGCACACGAGATCATGCGCGGCGTGCCCAGCGACCGCGCCAACCGCGACTTGCTGGCCGCGAGTTCGTATCTGCGCTCGCAGAAGAATGTCGCTCCTACCAAAGTCGGCGTTATCGGATGGTGCATGGGCGGAGGCTATGCGCTCGATCTCGCCATTGCCGATCCCAAGCTCAAGGCCGCCGTCATCAACTATGGCCACCTTGCCTCCGATAAGGCGACCCTGCAGAAGATCAATGCCGCCATTCTGGGCATTTTCGGCGGCCAGGACAAAGGCATTCCGCCCGCCGACGTCAACAAGTTTGAAGCTGACCTGAAGGCACTGGGCAAGCCGGTGGAGATCAAAATATTTCCTGACGCCGGGCACGCTTTTGAGAATCCAAACAACAAGCAAGGCTACCGGGCGGACGATGCCAGGCAGGCTTGGGAACTTACCACCGTGTTCCTGGCGAAGAATCTAAAGTAGTCCTGGGAGCAGTCTCAGATGTTGCGACTTCGGTTCGAAAAGCGATGGCTGTGGCTGCTGCTCGCCCTTATGATGCTTCCCATTCTCTGGGTCTTGCAGATCGAGCTCGCCTACGAGCGAAACCTGCGTCACGGCATCCCTGCGGATTTCCGAGAGTATGAGCCCAGCGAAGTCGTGATGTGGAAAGTGTAGAAAAGCAGTGGCTAGTGGCTAGTGGATAGAAAGTACGCAGAGGACTTGGCGATTCTCGGGCCAACGTCAGACCACGCATCTAAGTCGGATTTATTGGCTTTGTCTATCCACTAGCCACTATTCACTACCCACTAGCCTGCCGCAGCGCCGCTTCGCTGGTCCGCGCCGGCAATCCCATCTTCGACGGCAGGAAGATCGACACGGCTGCGCCGGGGCTTCCATCTTTGTTGTTCGCGATGGCGATGATGCCGCCATGGCGCTGCACGATGCTGCGGCTTACCCACAATCCCAGGCCGGTGCCATTCTCGCCCTTGCTGGTAACGAAGGCGCTGAATAGCTTGGAGCGAAAGTCGTCTGGAATACCAACCCCATCATCCACGATTTTGATGAGTACACCGCCACCGCTTCCCTGATGAGTTGGCTCGCTAGAGATTCGGATGGTCCCACCTTCGCTGGTTGCCTCCACCGCATTGCGCAGGACGTTGGTGAAGACCTGACGCAACTCTGACGGGTAGGCTTCAATCGCGCCATCAAAGCCGTGAGCCACCTGAATCCTGCGGCTGCCTTGCACGATCGTCCGCTCAATGAGCGCAACCGAGTCGTCCAGCAACTTTGACGGGCTGACCGTAGAAGCCGCGCGCGAATCGCGATTAAGGTTCAGCAGGTTCCGGCTGATCTCCGCCACCCGGGTAACTTCGTTCTGCGCTATGTCAACCAATTCCTCGGCCCCCGTGTGGCCGGCGATTTTCTGCTTCAGCAGGAAGAGCGCATTGCCGACGGTATCCAGCGGATTATGAATTTCGTGGGCGATGGTTGCCGACAGGCGCCCGGAAAGTGCGAGGCGTTCGTTGGTGCGCAAAGCCTCTTCCATCTGCTTCTGCCACGACACGTCGAAAAAGGTGGAGATCGCGCCACGCACCTTGCCGTCGGCTGCAAACAACGGGGTGGCGTTTCCCCAGATCCAGACGCGCCGTCCGTCAGGCAGCGACACTTGCAGCTCGGCGTTCTCGACCGGGCGACCCGTGGCCGCGGCGCGCTGCATAGGCAATTCATCCATACGCAACTCGCGCCCGCTGGGATCGAAATGTTGAATCGCGATTTTCTCGGAGTCCGGCGCACTTGCCGACACATTCTGGCCGGGCGCGACTCCATAGACGTGAGATCCCATGGCATTCGCGCTCATCCTGCGGCATTCCGGGTCGTGCGAAATGAACACCAGTGCGGGCATGCGCTCGAACATAGCGGCAAGCTCTTCGGTGCGCTCGCGCAACGCCTGCTCGGCCTCGCGTAATTTCGTGGAATCGAAGTAGTAGCAGATAACTCCATACTGGCCGTCGGGAAGCGTGATGCGATGCAGCTCCCACTCGTACGCTTCCACCAGCTGCACATCCTGTCGGGGACGTACGAAGTCGCGCGAATAAAATGACTCGCCCGTCTCCAGCGTGTGCCGGAAGTGAGCGATGATTTCCTTCGCCACGAGCTCCGGCCACAGAATCCGCATCACCTCGCCGAGGTCACGTCCAATCACAGGGCGCGCGTTGAAAAAGGCGCCACTCTGCGAGCTGGCATTCATGGTGGCGACGCATAGCTGCGAATCAACCACGTAGATACCGTAAGGCGCGCGCTCAATCAGTTCAGAAAATGTCTCGCGGCCCTGGCGCAGCGCTACCTCCGCTTGCCTGCGACTGGTGACATCGCTGGCGGCTCCGAACCATTGCACGATTTCGCCTTTGGCCCCGAACAGCGGAACCGCTCGCGAATGCATCCAACCCAGGCTGCCATCGGCGCGCATCACCCGATGCTCCAGCTCAAAAGTGCTCTTCATCGCGATAGCGTGCTCGATCGCGCTCAGCAGCCGCGGCCGGTCCTCAGGATGGATGTATTTCCCCATCCAGTTCCGCTCCGGCTGGTTGGTATCCGCAACAAACTCGCGGCCCTCGAGGTAGCGCATTTCCTTCCAGTCCGGGCTCATGCTGTACACCACATCCGAACTGGCCGATATAAACGCGCGGAGTCGCGCCTCACTTTCGATCAGCTCGTGGCCTCTTCGCCGAACCGCTTCCCCGGTCGCGATAATAGCGGCGCAGATCAACAGGTAAAACAGCAGTAGAACTCCCGCGCCCGGATCGTGGACGTTCAGCAAGTGGCGCGGCAGCGTAAAGAAGAAGATGGCCCCTAGCACACCGAGGACCGCGGCAAGAATGGCGGGGCCCATGCCCACGAAAACCACCAGGAAAACCACCGCGGGGACGACAATCGCCGCCGGTATCCGGTTTCCGAGAACGGGATCAAGAAGCCATCGCAGTCCAAGCGATATCGCAGTTAAGGCACAGGCCAGCGCGTACTTAGCTAGTGGCGGCCAGTTAGACAGGTCCAGAGCGAAGTGAGGGCCATATCTGCGAATCGGATCGCGAACGCGTGCAACTGATCGATCTGCCATAGGCGCTCAGGATGCCGGAGCTTGGCTAGAGCCAGTGAAACTCCCGTGCAACAATTCAGCGACCGCGCTCAACAAGGCGGGCGGCGACTGGCCTTTGATGACACTACCGGTCTACGTGGATCACCGTCTCTGACGGCAGATCGACGTAGGCGGATAGCATCAGGATTGGAACCGAAGGCTTGATCTTCTTCATGGTTTCCGCCACCGCACCGCCATCGGCGCCCGGCATCATGTAATCCAGGACGACCAGATCGACGGCTTCGGCGGATAAAATCGCAATGCCCTCGGCGCCGCTTTCCGCTGTCAGCACCTGGTAACCCTGCGATTCCAGGAGCAATCGGCGCATCAGCAGGCCGCTACTCTCATCGTCCACGCACAAAATCACCGCGTCGCGGCCATGGTTTGTCATGTGGCGCCTTTTTCACCCCAACGCCGAGTCCGTTCTCGGTTGGGTGGACAGCTTTCCGCTGCCCAGCCGTTGCCCTTGAACTCTGCTGGAACGCCCGAGACCTCAAAATCTGGCTCGGCGGCTCAAGCTTGGCAGCGCAATATTGCGGAATAGGAATTTGCGAAATTTTATAGCAGAGTGTCGGCGCGAGGTAAGGGATATTTCGCGCCATGGGCGGAGACAACAATTGTGCGAATATCTACGGTCAAGTTGGTTGCAGCACCGTCGGGATGAAATTGCTCATCCCCCAACGGTGCGAGTCGGGCATTAGCGTTCTTCAAACGGTCCAAAGCTCACTTGAGCTCGGAGGACGTGACAATTATCCGCGTCCCAACGCTGAAGCGCTGGGCTAAGCTCTGCTCTCCCTTGCGGGACGGGTGTTCCGGGAGTTCAATCCGCCAAGCGTCTGCACAACCAGACCTCGCGGACATCATGATAGGAAACGTAAGGCTGTTCTCGCTTCCGCTTGGCAAAGCCGTTTATGCATGCGCCCTATGGTGGTGACGCAATGCTCGCAGGCGTTCGACGTCCACCGTTCCGCCGACGAACAATAGCGCTACCGCCGCGCTACACATTGCCAGAATGCCGTCGACGAGAAACGCAGTGTGAATCCCCGCCGGCATTGACGAAGCAGAGGCGACGATTGCCGTATTGAAGCCGACACCGATCGATCCACCCGCAATCTGGAACATATAGACGATTGCGCCTGCCAGGCTGGCCTCGGACGGATCGAGCGCGGTGATCGCCGCCGTCGTTACCGAGGAATAGAACAATCCCACGCCCACACCGAGCACGACCATTCCCAGGATCAGGTGGTGATAGGTCGGCGTGGCCGAGATGGTCGACAGAAGAATCATGCCCGCGCCGAGCAGGACCGCTCCCAGCGTAACGATGAGCTTCGGCCCCAGACGTTCATACAGCCGGCCTGCAACGAACGAAGTCACCATGAACGTCGCCATCATGGGCAGCAGTCCGGCGCCCGATCCCATTGCGGAAAAGCCGAGGTTCTTCGACATAAATTGCGGCAGGTAAAGCAGCGCGGCGAAGAAGATGGCCGAGGCGAACAGGGTTGCGATTCCGGCGGCTAGAAAGCTGCGGTTTTCCAGCACACGATCGGGCACGAGCGCACGGTCTCCTGCGCGATGTTCAATGATCAGGAATGCTACGAGCGCTACTGCCGCGGTGATGAATAACGCGATGATCGACGGCGCGGCCCATCCCAGATCGAGCGCCCAGTCGAGCGCGAGCAGTAGCGCGAGCAAGCCGATGGACAAAACGGCTGTGCCGAGATAGTCGAGCTTGCCATGCTTGGTTTTAAGGTCGCGAGGCACTACCAGCATGGTGATCGCGATGGCGATGGCGGCGACAGGCAAATTGACGAAGAAGATCCAACGCCATCCGACGCTGTCGGTGAGTATGCCGCCGAGCAGCGGACCGACCGCGTTGCCGAATCCGGCTGCGCCGAGGATGACGCCGCCGGCGAGTCCCGCCTTGCTGGGCGGCAGCAGCCCGTAGGTCATGCCCAGAATGGCAGGCCACATCATCGCGCCGCCAATGCCCATCAGGAAGCGGCACGCGAGCAGTACCCAGATGCTGGGAGCGACTCCACCGATGACAGAGAACACCGCGAACAGCGTTGCGCCCAGAATGAAGATGCGCCGTCGGCCAAACATGTCAGCCAGCCGGCCGCCGGTGACGATGAGCACGCCGAAAACCATGGCGTAGCCGTTGATCACCCATTGCACGGTGGTGACGTCGGTGTGAAGATCGCGCTCGATGGCCGGCAACGCGACGGAGAGCGCGGTGAAGTCGTTGGCAACCACCAGGACGGCGACCCCCATGGCAATCATGCCTAGAATCGTCGCCTTGCTGAGAGGCTGGTTTGTTGTGGCTAAAACTTGTGCGTCGGTAGCGGCCATCGGGGTTCCCCTTGTTCGTGCCCGGAAGAGCTTCGCACAAAAGCTCGCCGAGCGCGACAAGAGTTTAACTACTGATTCGACGACCGCTCGCTCCTAGCTCAAGCTATGCGGCGAGCGGCTGGAGTGGGTTTGCGCGAACTACTTCACGCCTTCGGCCGTCGGCGCATCGGGTGCCGGCGGCTCGAAGCCGCAGGCCATCTTCCAGCGGGCTCGCATGCGTTCGCGCTGCTCGGGTGTCATGTGCTGCCAGCGCTCCTTCATGCGTTCGCGCATACTCTCGCGGCCTCCCCAGCTCCTCCCGCTACGCCAGCCGTGATGGCCGAACAGAATGCGGCACAGCGCGAGGAGCGCGAACGCCTGCCAGAACGTGATGGTATGCCAGCCGAAGAGCGGAGGCAGCAGCCAGTTCCACAGCAGCTTCACTACTTCGCCGCCGATGAACAGGAACAGCGCGATACCCAAAATCCCCAATGGGCCTATAACAAAGAACATTCTCTGTCGCCGATTCATTCTGATCTTCCTTCCTTAGCTGAAGAATTCGTCATAGATGTCCTGCAATCGGTTGCGAAGATGCAGAACTGCGTAATGTTTGCGCGCGAGCAGCGTGTTCACGCTCACGCCGCTTTCGGCCGAAATCTGCTTGAAGTTGCGCCCCTCGAACTCGTGCGCGACGAATACCTCGCGCTGTTCTTCTGGCAACTCGTCGAGCGCATCTTCCAGTTCGTCGAGCAACGCGCTGCGCGCGTAAAGCTCGTCGGGTCCAGCATCGGGCGAAGGCAGCAGATCTTCGAACGCAGGCTGGTCGCCTTCGTCATCCCAAGCGCTCAGATCGCTGAATCGCTCAGGCTTCTTCTTGCGGAAGAAGTCGGTGATGCGATTGCGCGCTGCGGTGAACAGCCAGCCAGTAATGTGCTCGATGGGCATCAGCAGGCGGTTCGCCTCAACCAGCGTGTAGAAGACGTCCTGAAGAATGTCTTCCGCATCGTGCGGATCGGGCACGCGGCGGCGAATGAAGCTGCCGAGGCGCGATTGCTCGCGCTTGACCACGTCGGTTATCCGCTGGTCCTGGTCGGTCATAGGCTACAGGCTGGCCGCTCGCTTTATCCAGTGATGTAGACGAATGAGTTGGTGCGGATATTGTAGGAGAAAGGGTCTTTTACGAAGTGTCTAGCTACACGAGCCTTAAGCTTGCGCACCGGAAGCTTGCATCGGCGTGCGACGACGTAACAAGGCGCTCAAAACCTTGTGAGTGCACTCGGTGAGCGTTTCTTCATCCGTTCGACATTCGATTTCGGGAGAGATAGGCCGCTCATACGGGTCGTCGATCCCAGTGAAACGGGGAATGAGGCCTTTGCGGGCCTTGCGATAGAGCCCTTTTGGATCGCGCTCTTCGCAAACCGACAGCGGAGCATTGACGAATACTTCGAGGAATTTCGGAAAGCGCCTGCGCGCCTCTTCTCTGCCGGTACGGTAGGGAGATATTACCGAAACAAGAACTACGACTCCGTTGCGCGCGAGCAACGAGGCAACGACGCCAATACGGCGAATATTCTCGTCTCGATCTTCCTGGCTAAAGCCCAGGTCCTTACAGAGATCTTTTCGGATCTCATCACCGTCAAGCAACTCTACTTTCACGCCGCGGGCCCAGAGCTCGTTGTAGACTTCACGGGCGATGGTGCTTTTCCCTGCGCCGCTCAGTCCTGTAAACCAAATAATGGCTCCTTCTGCCGAGTCAGGTTGTTTGTCCCATGAGGCGTCCGGGTGAATGTGCGAAATCATTCCGGCGGCTGCGGTGCAATTGTCGCTGGGATCGATAAGGATGAAGCTTCCGGTAGTGCGATTTGCACTGTAGGCATCGCAGAAAATAGGTTGGCGAAGCTCAATCTCCACATCGCCGATGTCGTTCAACTGGAGCTCGGAAGCCTGTACCTTCTGGAAGGTATCGATATCGACACGGCCGTTGATGCTGGCGATAGATCCGCCGACGGTCTTGGAAGTGTGCTTTATAAGATATCGTCCATTCAGCAGCAAAGGCCGGCTCGACAGCCACACCAGGGTTGCAGTGATTCGCCGAGCGGCAGTCGCCGGTTCTGCTTTGTCGACTAACATATCGCCGCGCGCGACTTCAGCGTCTTCGGTGAGAGAAACGGATATCGATGACGGTGTAAATGCCTCCGACACGTTCAGTTCTCCTATCCGGATACTATCGACGTGCACGTGTGTCGAACTGGACATTACTACGAGTTCCTGTCCGGTTCGAAGTTTACCGGATGCGATCTGGCCTGCGTACTGCCTTAAGCTCTGCGAACGTATAACCAATTGAACAGGAAGTCGAAACGGCCGTTTCTCAACCAGTCGCTGTACATGGCTCTCTTCCAAAGCCTGGAGCAAGCTCATACCGCGATACCAACCCATGCGGGGACTGGTATTAACCACGTTGTCGCCTTCCAGCGCGCTCACGGGGATACAGTGAACGCTCTCGAAACCAAGGGTCGCCATCATGGTATGCAGGTCGACACATGTCTTTTCATAGATAACCTGGTCGAAATCAACCAAGTCCATCTTATTAATTGCTGCAATTACATGAGGAATTTGCAGAAGAGATGCAATATGGGCATGACGGCGGGTTTGCGAAAGTACTCCCCTAGTAGCGTCAACTAAAAGAACCATCAACTCAGCGGTAGACGCACCAGTCGCCATGTTGCGGGTGTACTGCTCATGACCCGGGCAGTCCGCGATGATGAACTTTCGCCTGGGCGTTGAAAAATACCGGTAGGCTACATCGATGGTTATACCCTGTTCACGCTCAGCTCGCAGGCCATCGGTTACCAGAGAAAGGTCCAGTCCCGATTCGCGGCCATGAGATGCCTTGGCGATGGACACCAGATGGTCTTCATGAATCGCATTTAGATCGTACAGCAGCCGGCCAATGAGAGTTGACTTGCCATCGTCAACGCTACCGGCCACCAGGAAGCGTAATAAATCGGGAGTGGCTTCAACGACTTGACTCAAAAGTATCCCTCCGCCTTCTTCAGCTCCATTGATCCTTCCTGGTCATGGTCAATAAGACGGTTTTCGCGTTCCGAACGCCGGAAGCTCGCCAATTCCTCTATGATCTTCGGGACAGTATCGGCTGTGGAGCGGATCGCGCCACTGCAGTAAGTACAGCCCAAGGATCGCATCCGGCACGAAACGGTTACATACTGGTCCCCAGGTAGAGGTTGCAAATCATGGTCGATCGGGATCAAGAGTTCTCCTCGAGCGATGACCTGGCGGGGCTTGGCAAAATAAAGTGGAACTACCTTAATATTCTCGCGATCGATATAGCGCCAAATGTCAATCTCAGTCCAGTTCGAGAGGGGAAAGATACGAATACTCTGACCCGTCTCTATGCGGCCGTTATACAAATTCCATAATTCAGGCCGCTGATTCTTAGGATCCCACTGGCCATAAGCATCCCTGTAGGAAAACACCCTCTCCTTTGCCCTGGACTTCTCCTCGTCGCGCCGAGCGCCGCCTATGGCAGCATCCGCACCGTAGTTGGCCAGAGAATCGAGCAGCGCTTGTGTTTTCAGCAGTTGACAGCAGCGGGCAGTGCCGATACGAAACGGATTTGTGCCATTTTCGATGGCTTCATGGTTCGTCCCAACAATTAGCCTTAGTCCCAGCTCGCGGCATACCTCGTCCCTGAAACTGATCATCTCAGGGAACTTGTAGGTAGTGTCCACGTGAAGAAATGGGAAGGATATTTTGCCCGGGAAAAAGGCCTTGAGGGCGAGGCGAAGCATCACTGAAGAATCCTTGCCCACGGAGTACAGCATCACGGGCTTGCGGAATTCAGCCGCAACTTCGCGCAGGATATGTATACTCTCCGCTTCGAGGAGATCAAGGTCAGACAATCCTGAGATATCGCTCATTCCACTCCCAGATTTGAAAACACCTAACTCAAAAACCTATTGGCATCACTCAAATATATTCTTAAGAACTAAGACAAGCTACTTCGGAATACCCTGACGCCATCCATTTCCGAAGAAGATTTGGGTCCACAACTCCAGAGAAGACCCTAGCTGCCGTCCCAGGCCAACTTCTCCAAGCCTGCACAACTCTTCAGAAAAGCGTTCCCTTTTAGCATGCGAATCACGGGCACAAAGCTCTTTTGAGCGATTGTTAACGATTTTAACAAGTCTTGTCGCCCGCGTGGAAGGGTTAGGCCCGGATCTTACGGCGACATGCCGTCGAGTGGAGAGCGGGGCTCTCCGGTCCGCGCAAGCAGGCGTAAATTACCAGTGCCACGAACAGAGCGAGAATCGCCGCCTCCAAGGTGATCTAACGCCCGTGACGGTCACGCATCTACGGAGCGGCCGACAGCTCGGCGGCCACTGTAGCTTCGGCCGGAGTGACTGCTACCGTGACCGGTGGCTGCGCGGCGCCACGCTTTCGCGCCGCCAAACGAGCACGAATCATCTCCGCCGGCTCCTAGTTTGCTCCGCTCAACATGAAGTTGACTTGGATTGTAGTATCCACTTCAACCGGCTCGTTGTTGAGCAGGTATGGCCGATAGCGCCACTGACGGACCGCATCCATAGCCGCCTGCGTCAGCAGCGGATGGCCGCTGAGAAGATGAAGGTTCTGTATAGTTCCGTCTTTTCCGATGGTCGCCTGAAGCACGACGGCACCTTGAATGTGTGCGCTACGTGCCGGCCCGGGATATTGCGGCCGCACCTCATGAATCAGCATGCCCTGTGCGACCCCCGAGGATACCCGGACACTGTGCGGCGTCACGCTCTTTGGCATTGTCGGCGGCAGGGCGTGTATCAGACTTGCAATCGTGCGGTCACCGGCCAGGTTGGGAACAGAGCCGGCTACGCCGATGACTCCATCCGTCACGGACCTGACCTCGGCCTGATCGTGAATCTCCTTGACGCGGCGCGGAATCATGGTGGGAAGCATTATGCGGCCTTCGTTCAACTCGCTGTGAGTTGCCGGATGCGAGACGACGGATGGGCTACGCGGCACGGGGGCCGACGGCGGCGGCGAAGGCAGTTCCACAACGTCGAGTACCTGTCTTGGCAAAGCTTCGGTGTAGAGTAACGGCGCAAGCACCGCCAGGCCAAGCAGGACGGCCTCCACAGTAAAGGACAATCCTTTTGTCCAGATCGAAGCCTGATGAAGAGTGCCGGATGAGGATTCGAGCAGTGCGGTTTCAAACATTGTCGCCTCCGCTATGAAGCTTGCAGAGATAGACACCGCGCTCTAGTAGTTTGCTCCAGGAATATTGGCGGAGGGACGGGGAATTGTGTAGCTTGGGGGGTTACCTCACTCTATAAACATGCAGTCGCCGTACGAATAGAACCTATAGTGTCCCCTTACAGCATGTTCGTAGGCTGCCAACGTCTGCTCGCGTCCCGCGAAGGCCGAGACCAGCATGATGAGCGTCGACTTCGGCAGGTGAAAATTGGTCAGCATGGCACCGACCACACGAAACATAAATCCGGGATAGATGAAGATGTCAGCCTCACCGCTCTGGGGGGCGATCCGGCCGTCTTTACTCTGAAGCGCCGCGTGTTCCAGAGTGCGCGCGCTGGTAGTCCCGACGGCGACAATGCGCCGCCCCGCATCGCGTGCATTGTAAATCTTCGTCGCCGCTTCGGAAGAAATCTCGTACCACTCGCGGTGCAGCTTATTGTCTTCGACAACTTCTTCGCGGACGGGCTGGAAGGTTCCGAGTCCGACGTGCAGGGTGACTTCGGCGATCTCGATTCCGAGCCTGCGAATACGGTCCAGAATCTGCGGCGTGAAATGCAGGCCTGCGGTCGGAGCAGCCACGGATCCGGGCGGCTTGGCATACACCGTTTGATACTGCTCGCGATCGCTGGACGTGTCGGGGCGATCGATGTAAGGGGGCAAAGGTATGTGTCCGATCCGGTTCAGCACGCCGAAGAAGTCATCGGCCGGATCGAACCGCAGCCGCCGCTCGCCGAAGCTGCCGCGGTCGACGATGGTCGCAGCCAGTTCGTGCGACTGCTCGCTGCCTTCACCTCCGAAGTAGACGCGCTCGTCAATCCCCAGCTTGCGGCCGGGATGCACCAGTGCCTCCCACTCCGGCGGGGCTGCGTTCAGCTGCTTGGTTAGCAGCACTTCCACCTTGCCGCGCAGAAACTCGCGCGCTGCTGGATTTCCTGCCGATACACGCTGCGCCCGCGAGCCGCTGCGACGTCCGAACAGGCGTGCCGGCAACACGCGGCTGTTGTTCAGCACCAGCAGATCGTCATGACGCAGAAGCTCAGGGAAATCACGAAAGCTGCGATCCTCGAATCCGACGTTGTCGCGATTCCAATGTAGCATTCGTGCATCGGCGCGCTCGGGCAGCGGCTGCTTGGCAATCAGCTCTTCCGGCAGGTGATAATCGAAATCGGAAACCAGCACACAGCGATTATGCCCGACCGCCCCCGAATCTGATGGAACACGAGCTACTTTGTCCTGGCTGGCGGATGCGATACGATAAGCAAATTGGCCTTCGGTACTAGCCTGATCGGCCTCGGAAGCACATAGTGAAGACGATAGAACAGCACCGCGACGACATTGTGCGCTTCGGCAAAATGCTGCATCAGAGCGGCATGGTGGCGGCAACCGACGGCAATCTTTCTGTGCGCATGGACGACAGAAACGTGCTGTGCACTCCCACACTCATGAGCAAGGGGATGATGGAGGCCGACGACCTGGTCATCGTCGATGAGCATGGCCGAAAGTTAAATGGCCAGCGTGAGGTTTCCAGTGAAATCGCGATGCACCTGTTCATCTACCGTAATCGGCCGGATGTGAACGCCGTGGTGCATGCGCATCCGCCCACGGCAACCGGATATGCGGCAGCGGGAATTCCACTGGACGCAGCGCTGTGTTCGGAGATCGTGGTGACGCTGGGCTCGGTGCCGCTGGCTAGCTACGGTACTCCGGGAACTGACGAACTGGCAGATGCGCTGGCCCCGCTCATTCCTGATCATCAGGCCATCCTCATGGCCAACCATGGTGTGGTGACATACGGGCCGGACCTGCTCACCGCTTTCATGAATATGGAGACGGTCGAGCACTACGCCAAGATCGCGCTGGTTACACACATGCTCGGCCGTCAGCAGCCCCTCAGTGGCCAGCATCTCGATAAGCTGCACGAGATTCGATTGAAGTACCACAACCACGTGGGTGCGGGGAAAGAATAGTGGTCGGTGGCTGGTGGCAAGTGGCCAGTACAGCGGGAGGATTCGGCTGCCGGTAAAGACCTATCAGGAATTGATTGCATGGGCAGAAAGCAATCGCGTTTGTAACAGCCGTATATCAAATTAGTCGTGGATTCCCGCGCGAAGAGATTTACGGACTTACAAGTCAAATCCGACGGGCGGCAGTTTCCGTTCCTAGCAACATTGCGGAAGGACAGGGCCGAGCAACCTCCGGAGAGTTTGTTCAGTTTCTTTGCCATGCTCGCGGGTCCCTCTATGAGGTAGAGACCCAGGTAATAGTTGCTCGGAACTTAAACTATCTTACTGCGGAGCAACGGGACGATTTGCTTGCACTAGCGTCCGAGCTGGGCCGTATTCTCAACGCCCTCATAAACGCCATACAGAATCGCAAGAATGCTGGCCACTGACCACTCGCCACCGACTTTTCACTCTCCTCCGAACGTGAACCGCATTCCTGCTCGTACACTGATCCCCAGCGCTGGGTATCCCAAGACCTCGTTGTAGTGATTATCAAAAGCATTGTTCAGGTTTGCGTACGCTGTGACGTGGCGCGTGAAGTTGTACCATCCCCCGAGATCCACGCGTGCATATCCGGCCGCATAGTAGATAGGCGGGATGTACCCGAAGAGGAAGTCAGAGTCCGGCCGCCGCCCAACCGCGACAACGCCCGCGCTTGCTCCCCAGTTTGGCTTGGTGTAGGTCAGCAGCAGGGTTCCAGCCTGCTTGGGTCGTCGCAACAGCGGTGCGCCCACGCCGTAAATCAGCGGATCGCAGCCATTGAGCGGATCACACGGGGGCGCCTGGGTGATCTGCGTAGAAGTATAGGTGTAAGCGGCGGTCAGCAGCAGGCGGTTGATAATCTGCCCGCGCAACTCAACTTCAGCTCCCTGAGCGAACGAGCGATTGATATTCACGTACTGGCTGGTGAAGTCGATGCTGTTGTACTGATATTCAATCTGGTTGCGGAACGAGTTGTGAAAGTAGATCGCGGTCAACGCGAGCTTGTCGACGAATAGCGACTGGTCGAATCCTGCTTCAACGGCGTAGTTTTGTTCCGGCTTGAGCGTGGGATTGGGGAGTGTGGGAAAGGTTCCCCCAGTGCCAAAGGACTGCTCGAAGCTGGGTTCTTTGATGCCTTCGGCAAAGGCGGCCCGAAGCCGGGTGCCGCTGAATATGTGATTCCCCTTCCACACCTGGACGGATGCAGAGACACGCGGTACGGCGCGGTTGCCGAAGCTCGCGTTGTGAACCCACGCAAGTCCCGCGACCGCAGTGAGGCGTTTCCAGACGATATTTTCCTGCGCAAACAGGTAGTTGTTGATCCGCAGACCGTGGGTGAAGCTGTACGTCTCGTCGGGGGGAGGCGTGGTGCTGAGGATGTTTCCGTTCTCGTCTTCGAAGTTGTCGCCGATCGTGGTCAGGGCCCAACTGCGCGGCGCCCAGGTTCCCTGATAAGAAAATCCCGCTCGGTTGTAGCGCGCGTCGTTGTAGTAGGGGGAATCGTATTGTCGTCCAGGATCGTCGACGGTGTCGGTGTTGGTCCGCAGGTGGTTGTACTCGAAGCCGGTGATCTGGTGCTGCCACGCGCCCGGCCCGGTGATAGTCAGAGCAGCGCTGGCGAGAAAGTTATTCTGGTGCGTCCACTGGTCTGAATCGGGCGGCAGCACCGGGTTGCCGTTGAACCACCAGTCCGAGGGTACGCCGGTGAAGTTATTGGAATGGCGCAAGCGAAAGCGAAATCCCACATTGTGAGACAAGCGAATTCCGACGTTGCCGCCCTGAAGAGCATTGGAATAAGCATCGTTGATGCCCTGTCCTTGCGTAGTGAATTGGTCGGCGAAGGCGTTGTAATCGAAGATGCCGCGTGCCCCCGCGATTGACGCGTAGCCGTTGGCAGTCGAGTAGTTGCCGCCGTCCGCCCCAAACTGGATCTCCGGGGTGCGCGTGCTGCCGGTCGAGGTCCACATCTGCACCGTGCTGGTCATCGCGTCGGAGCCGTAGATGGTGCTCTCAGGACCGCGCACCATCTCCACCCGCTCGACATTGTCCATCGGTACCACGCCAAAATCGAAGATGCCGCCGGGATCATTGACCGGCACACCGTCGATGATCACTTTGTTGTAGTTCGACTCGCCGCCGCGCACGAAGAGAGATGCGAGGCCCCCGCGCTGGCCGGCGGTGTTGACGATCGCTCCCGGCATATAGCTAAGTGCGTCGCTCGCCGAGACCGGGTTGAGCAGCGTGAGTTGGTCGCTACTGAGGAAGTCCACTGAGGTCGCCGACTGCTCGACCGTCGTGGGGGTCGCCGTCGCTGAGACCACTACGGTCTGCGGGGTGGTTGCCAGCTTGAGCTTGACGTCCAGCGATTCAGTTGCTGGAACCGTAAACTGTTCCGACTGTTGGGCGAAGCCGGGAGCGAGAATCACGGCACGATAAGAGCCGTCGGCAAGGCGTTGGAAAGTGACACTGCCGTCGCCTCCCGTGGTTTGCACAGCGACGCCAGCATTGTCGGTGGCACGAAACAAGCTCACCTGCACGCCTGAGACGCGGTCGCCCAGTGGACTGTGGACTGCGATTGTGAGATCGGCGGCATACGCGGCAGCGCCGAGCAGCAGCGAAGCGAAAACGGGACGAACGCGGAACAAGGCTTCCTCCTTTGCACGCGAAAGGGGTTGAGTCAGCAGTTCGCGCCGGTCTCCTGGCTTGCGAGAGATACAGCGACGGAGGCCTTCCCATTTGCACAGTGGCCTTCCGCCAAAACTCGCTTACAGTTGCGCGGCAGCGCGGGATTTGCACCCGCCTTCCCAGTTCCACCCGAGCGGATGGAACGCGCGAACCAAAGATTTTTAAGGACCTGCCTGAAGCCAAGATTTGCTCAGGATGAAAATTGACTGTAACGGCGGGCGGGGCGGCTGTCAATCATGAGTGCGAGTGGCGGGCGAAAGGCTTTCACCACAGAGGACACGGAGGACACGAAGAAAAAATAGAAATGAAGTAGTTCTCTCGGCGGGCCTCCGGGACCTCGGGGGTGAGCGTTGTTAGCGCACGACGGAAGCTTCCGCGACCTCGGTGATACGCCCCAGCGCGGACTGCATCTCCTGGTACTTGGCTTCCAGCATTGCATCATCGGCGTCACGAGGAACGTAGATTTTTGGTGCGACCTGCACCAGCGCTCGCGAAAATGGGACGGGAATGACGAAGCGGTCCCAGGAGTTGAGCGTCCACTTCTTCTCGACCGCAACATAGAAGGGGGTGATGGCCACGCCCGTGGCTTTCGCCAAATAGACAGGTCCACGCTTTGCCACGTACAGGGGACCGCGCGGGCCATCGATGGTGAACGCCGCGCCCATACCTGAGCCGACGTAGCTTTGCATTTCGAGCAAAGCGCGTTGGCCGCCGCGTGAACTGGAGCCGCGAATCGGCACGAAGCCAAGGCGCTGAATCACGCGCGCAATGAATTCCCCATCGAGTGAGCGGCTGGTCATGACCGCCAGTTTGCGCCTGCGGAAGATCCACGCCGATGGAAAGACGCAGCGATGCCAGAAGGGATAGATCCCCGGATGGACCTTCTCGAGGCTGCCGATTGAGCCCTCTTCCCAGTGGAAGCGCACGCGCAACGTGCAGCCAATGAGCGCGATCAGGGCAGGAACGAACCAGGAGGCAAGCGCGAGCGAGAGGCGCTGGGCGAAGGAGTAGGTGCGTTCTGTGGTTTTGCTTTCGGCCGTGATGCCCGATTCCGCCATGGGAACAGTTTCAGGTTTCAAGTTTCAAGCACCCATTTGGATTTGTCATCCTGAGCGCAGCGAAGGACCTGCTTTTGCGCGATGCGGCAAACAACATGTGCTTCGTCCGCCGCGGCGGACTCAGGATGACAATACAAGAGGGGAGCGCGTTCGGCACGGTTGAAAAACTCTGCCCTGAACACGTTCCGGTGCCCTGGTGCACGCCGCGCTACTGTTCTACAAAATTTCTAACCATCTGCTTGCCATGTTCGGTAAGCACGCTCTCGGGATGGAACTGAACTCCTTCAACGGCAAACTCCCGATGGCGCAAACCCATGATGACGCGGGTGCCGTCTCGGTCGGTGCAGGTAGCCGACACTACCAATTCCTTGGGCAAGCTTTTCTCCTCAACAATAAGTGAGTGGTAGCGAGTAGCCGTGAGCGGCGATTCGATGCCGCGAAACACTCCCTTTCCGTCGTGCTCTACCTGGCTGGTTTTGCCGTGCATGAGATTATGCGCCCGCACCACTCTTCCGCCGAAGGCTTCGCCAATCGCCTGATGTCCCAGGCACACACCAAGCACCGGCACCTTGCCGGCAAAACGCCGAATGACATCGATGCTGATACCTGCCTCGTGCGGCGTGCATGGACCAGGCGAAACAACAATGCGATCCGGGTTCATGTCGGCGATCTCTTCAATGCTGATCTGGTCATTGCGCCGCACCACGACCTCGTTTCCCAGCTCACCGATGTATTGAACCAGGTTGTAAGTGAACGAATCGTAGTTATCGAGGACAAAAATCATGTTAGTGGTTCTGCGTCGATGGCCTTTTTCTAGTTTCGAGTTTCCAGTTTCGAGTTTCAAGTGGTCACTTGGATGATGACAGCGCACTCATCAGGCCATTCAACATTCGAAGAAGCTCGTCAGCTCCCCCATTAGGCCTTCTGTATCAGCGTGGTTCGTATAGCCGAGACCCTTTACGATTAGCAACTGCGTCTCCAACTCCAGCAGTGAGCCACGCGCAATCGCAAGAAACTGTTTGAACTCGCGTTTTGATAGCCTACCCTGACCCTCAGCGATATTACTTGGGATCGAAACGGCGGCTCTGCGGATTTGGGAGGTCAATCCGAATAGTTCTTCCTTAGGGAAATTGCGCGTTTGCAGATAAATGTCCCTGACAAGCGTCATCGACTTCTGCCAAACCGCCAAGTCTGTGTATGAGTGGGACATGCTTTACTCGAAACCTGAAACTCGAAACCTGAAACTAGACCTTCTCCGCGGCGCGCAGCAACGCGCTCGCCTTATTCATGCACTCCTGGTATTCACTTTCGGGATCGGAATCGGCGACGATGCCCGCGCCAGCCTGCACGTACGCGCGGTTTTTATGCACGACCATAGTCCGGATTGCGATGCAGGAATCCAGATTGCCTGCCTGATCGGCATACAATATCGATCCGCCATAGACGCCTCGTCGCACGGGTTCGAGTTCCTCGATGATCTCCATCGCGCGCACCTTGGGAGCGCCGCTCAGCGTTCCCGCCGGAAAGCAGGCTGCGAGCGCGTCCAACGGATCGAGTTCTTTGCGCAGTGTTCCTTCCAGCGCCGACACCAGGTGCATCACGTGCGAGTACTTCTCCACGTACATCAGATCGCGCACCTTCACACTTCCGTATTCGCTAACCCGACCGAGATCGTTGCGTCCCAGATCGACCAGCATCACGTGCTCAGCGCGTTCTTTCTCGTCGTTCTTTAGCTCTTCGATGAGCTTCTGGTCGTCGCCTCCACCGGCACCGCGGCGGCGGGTGCCGGCGATGGGCCGATACTCTAGCTGGCGTCCGGTGATGCGCACCAGCATCTCTGGCGACGCGCCGACCACGTGCATATCATCGAGCCGCAGGAAGAACATATACGGCGAGGGATTGACGGTGCGCAGCGCACGATACATCTGGAATGGATCCGACGGCGCTTTGAAATCCAGCCGCAATGAGAGCACTACCTGAAAGATGTCGCCGGCAGCGATGTACTCCTTCGCACGCTTCACGTTGGCGATGAACTCATCATGCGACGTGGCAGCGTGTACTTTGAGCTTCGGCTTTTTCCCATCGCTCGACCAGCCCAACGACTGCCGGTGCATGCCGCTGACCAGCTTGCGCTCAAGTGCGTCAATGTCGGCGAGCGCGCGATCATAGGCCTTGCGGGGCGATTCGGCCTTCACATCAGCGGCGGCGATGATGTGTAACTGGTGCTTGAGGTGGTCGAACGCCAGTAGCCGATCGTAGAAGGTGAAGACGCAATCCGGCAGCCTCAGGTCGTTCCTGGAGGTCGAGGGCAGGCGCTCGAACCGACGCACCATATCGTATGCGAAGTAGCCCACGCCGCCGGAGGTAAACGGCGGCATCCCCGGAACGGTCGCCGGCCGATGCTGCTGCAAAGTCGCGCGCAGCACTTCGAGCACGTTTCCCGTCTGACGATCGTTGGTCTTGCCGCGAGCGATCTCGATCTTGTCGCCGCGCGCCGTGATCACCATGCGCGGCTGAGCGCCCAGGAACGTATAGCGCCCGATCTTCTCGCCGCCTTCAACCGACTCCAGCAGAAACGCGTATCGCTGCTTGGCGGCTACGCTGAGGAAAGCCCCAACCGGCGTTAACATATCGGCGTTCAACGTCTTAGCCACCGGAATCAGGGTCGCATCGCGGCTGAGTTGCAGAAACGTTTTGTAGTCGGGCGTGAGCATGGGCTGGGGTGGATCTCGTTGGATTTGCTCGGATTATACGGGACGAGCGAGGTATTTTCCCTGAGGTGCCTACTCGCGGCCCAGTCTTCCGTTTATGCCACATTGTGGGACTGGCGTTGAGAATCGACAAGAGCTGTAGAATTGCGAGGGATTGAGCGCAACGCCTCCCGCGTGGAAAATTCGAGATCGGCCTGTTACTCCCACATTGTCGTAATCATATAAAAAATCGACAAAGGACAGCCAAATTGCAAGGAACTTGTGGGCAATGACCTTGGCTGGCAATAGAATAGGTGGAATCACCAGCTCCCTTCACAAAACGATGGCCAGTACAGCAAAGAGTATTCCTACGAAGCCCCGGCGTAAGCCGGCCCCGGCGGTCGAGTCCAGCAATGGTACCGGGGACCTCGCCACGAACGAGCTGCAAGATCTCAGAGATCCAGCGCTGTACATCAATCGCGAGTTGAGTCTTATCGACTTCCAGCGTCGCGTACTGGAGGAAGCGCAAGATCCTTCTAACCCGCTGCTCGACCGCTTGATGTTTCTGTCGTTCGTAGGCTCGAACATTGACGAGTTCTTTATGGTCCGAGTAGCCGGCCTGAAGCGGCAGGTCGAAAAGGGCGTGGTAGACACCGGGCCCGACGGAATGACTCCCTCCGAACAGATGCGCGCAATTCGCGCATCTGTGATTCGTCTCTATCGCGCTTCTTACGATACGTGGCGGCGAGAGTTGGTGCCAGAACTGGCCAATGCTGGAATCCGAATCTACGATTACTCGGAGCTGAATGAAGAGCAGCTTGGCACCGTTAACGCCTACTTTCAGGACACAATCTTTCCTACGCTGACTCCGCTTGCTTTTGATCCCGGCCGCCCGTTTCCCCACATCTCGAATCTCAGCCTGAACCTGGCTGTCGTACTGCGAGACCAGAAGGGCACCGAGCACTTTGCGCGGGTGAAGATTCCCGATACGCTGCCGACACTGGTGCCGCTTGCCTCCAGCTTAAAGACGAAATCCAAAACCCGAGCCCCAGGCAAGGAGCAGGGCTTCGTCTG
Organism: uncultured Acidobacteriaceae bacterium; assembly: GCA_963796585.1. Classification (GTDB taxonomy): domain Bacteria; phylum Acidobacteriota; class Terriglobia; order Terriglobales; family Acidobacteriaceae; genus CAVVDY01. The sequence continues at coordinate 815,139 of CAWCMB010000010.1, read as the reverse complement.
GATTGAGCAAGTAGTCATAGCCAACCTGACGGCGCTGTTCCCGGGGATGGAAATTCTCGAGGCGCATCCGTTCCACGTCACGCGCGACGCCGATGTCGCCATCCAGGATTTGGAGGCTGGCGATCTGCTTGAGGTGGTGGAGGAAGGCGTGTGGCAGCGGCGCTTCGCCGATGTGGTGCGCGTGGAAATCACCGAGGACATGCCCGCCTCGGTGCTGGAGATTCTAGCGACCAACATGGAGTTGGAGCCGGAAGACGTTTATAAGATAGCCGGGCCGTTGTCGCTAGTGCGGGTGCGTCAGCTTGCCCGCATCGATCGCCCTGATTTGAAATACGTACCGTTCGTTCCGGCGATGCCCCCGGCGTTAACCAAGGAAGAGGATGAAGACATTTTCGCCGCTATCCGTCGCGGCGACATCTTGATGCAGCACCCCTTCGAATCGTTTCAGCCGCTGGTGACGCTGCTTCAGAAAGCGGCACGGGACCCCAACGTGCTGGCCATCAAGGTCACGTTATATCGCGTAGGCAGAAATGCCCCGGTGGTCGATGCGTTACTGGAGGCGGCGGAAAACGGCAAGCAAATCGCCGTCTTGCTTGAGTTGAAAGCGCGCTTTGACGAGGAGAGCAACATCGGCTGGGCGCGCAAGCTGGAAGAGTACGGCGTCCACGTCGTGTACGGGCTCATGGGTCTGAAGGTGCATTGCAAAGCGCTTCTGATCGTGCGTCGGGAGGGCGATGTTATCCGCCGCTATGCGCATCTCTCCACCGGCAACTACAACTCGGTGACGGCGCAGCTTTATACCGATATCGGCATGTTCACTTGCGACAACGAGATTGGCGCCGACTGTACCGACCTGTTCAATTTCCTTACCGGCTACTCGGCGAAATCGAAATACCGTAAGCTGCTGGTAGCTCCGGTTTCGATGCGCGCTCGCTTGGTCGAGCTCATCAATCGCGAGATCGAGCACCAGAAGAATGGCCGGGGCGGTCACCTGATCCTGAAGATGAATGCACTGGTCGATAAGGAAATGATCAGGGCGCTTTATCGCGCGTCGCAGGCGGGAGTGAAGGTGCAACTGCTGGTTCGCGGTATTTGTTGCTTGCGACCCGGAGTGCCCGGCGTCAGTGAAAACATCACGGTCACCAGCATTGTCGGGCGCTTCCTGGAGCACAGCCGCATCTACTACTTCAACAATGGCGGCGAAGACGAGGTTTACCTGGGCAGTGCCGATCTTATGCCGCGCAATTTGAACAGCCGGGTTGAGGTGATCTTCCCGGTGAGCGATCCGAACCTGATCAAGACGGTGCGCGACTCGATCCTCGGGACCTATCTGAAGGAACAGGCGAAGGCGCGACGCATGCTATCCGACGGCAAGTATGTACGCGATGCAAACGCCGGCAAGAAGAACGCGTTCAACAGCCAGGAGACCTTCATCGCGCGCGCGCAGAAACGCGCTTCTGCCAAGCGTTAAAACCGTTCGTACCCGCGGACGTCTATAGTATGCGGCTTGCACCTCTGCCCTAAGATGGAGCTGCAGTCACAAACTCGGCTGTGTCGATTGCGGTTGATGCTTCTCCTTCGCTTCAGTTCTGCCCGTTTGTGCTCGAGGCGTCCACGCCCCCTGCGGGGAAGACAATGGATGCGACTCGTTCTCACGTCCGCATTGGTGTTGATTGTGTCGTGCTTTGCGCCGGCCCAGGACGACGGTTCCGCTGCCAACCAGAAATTCACCGTCAGCGGGACAGTGGTCAACGAAGGCACCGGCGAGGCGATCCCGAGGGCGATGGTCACGCTGATGGGCTCGCCGACGCGCTATGCCTTCAGCGACAGCAACGGCTCATTTTCGATTGAGGGAGTGCCCGCCGGACGATATTCCCTTCAGGCGCAGAAGCCCGGATATTTCGGCCCGCAGGAGCGAGGCGGCGCCCGTTCCGTTCAAAGCGTAGAGGTTGGCGCCAATAGCGACGCCATCGTCATAAAGCTGGCGGCGGAAAACGTTATCTATGGTCGGCTGACCGAGTCTAACGGGCAGCCCATCGAATCCGTGGGATTGCGTTTAATCCAGCGAGTCTTGCGCAATGGCACTTGGCGCATGGAGGCGCGTAGCTCCGCCAACACGGATGACGACGGGGCATATCGCTTCGCTAATCTGCAACCGGGGACCTACTACGTTTCGGCCGGGCCCGACGTGTCGCACCGCGAGACATTGTTCAATGATCCGGGCGTGCCCCGCACCGGATGGCCGGGTATGTATTACCCGCAGGCTCCGGATATAGCCTCGGCTGCGCCCATACGAGTCACCTCAGGGCAGAAATTTCAAGCCGACATGGTAATGAATCGCGTGCCGCTGTATACCGTCTCGGGCATAGTCGTCGGTGCCGTGCCCGACAGAGGAGTCAGCGTCCAGGTACAGAACTCCTCGGGGGACTTCGTGGCCGCTGGCGTCCGCTTTCACCGCGCGAGCGGCGAGTTCGAAACGCATCTCCCTGCCGGGAGCTATCGCTTGAAAGCGTACTCGCAAGCTGGGGAGCAGCAGCTTCGATCCGAGGTTCGCATTACGGTTGAGAAGGACCTGACACAGCTACAGTTGGCATTGCAGCCGGCAGTCTCAATTCCAATTCGCGCGCGAATGGACGACCGGGCGCAGAACTCAGGACAGTCTGCAACGTCGCGGGCCTTCGTCTGGGCGCGGGACAGGTCCGATTCGACGCCCGTGTCCGTACACCTGATTGCCAGCGAGCCGGGAGTGCCGGACGCCTATTCCGCCAACGGAGGCACGCAAGGCAATCGCACCCTGAGCTTGCGCTCGATAGAGCCCGGGCGCTACTCGGCGGAGTTCTCTCCCTACGGCGGGTGGTACGTGGAATCGGCGCAATGCGGCAACACCAACCTGCTCACAGAACAACTCGTGGTCACCGCAGGGACCTCCTGCACCTTGGAACTCACGCTGCGTAACGATGGCGGGACGCTGAATGCGACGGTGGACGCAGGCAAATCGCAAGGTCCGGGAATGGCGCTGTTGGTTCCGGCGCGCGGCCTCTCCACTCCGCGGCCATTGCATTTCTACACATCTGATCCTTCCCGGCCCGCGCAAATCAACGCCGACGGCCTCGCGCCGGGCGAATATCTGCTGTTTGCCTTCGATAATCCCGAAGGGGTGGCGTATTCCGATCCTGAAGTTCTGCGCTCTTACGCCTCTCAGGCGACTGCGGTGACCATCAGCCCAGGGCAAACGACCAAAGTGACCGCGCAATTGATTCAGACCGGGGCTACGTCGGAATGAACCTGCGCCGACTCATCGCGTATTGCGTCCTCGTGCTCTGCATCTGCGTGGCCGTGTCTGCTGATGCCGCTACGCAGACCTACCCGGTTTCGGGAGTCGTGCTGGACTCTGTGGCTGGTCAGCCTCTGCCGGGGTTTGCGGTTACGCTCACCTCCGACAAGGGTGGAGCAGGGCAGACGGTGCGTTCCTCCAACAATGGCCAATTCATTTTCCCGGCGGTGCCGCCGGCCAAGTACATCCTCAGCGGGACGGGGCCGGGCTATCGCGCGCAGGGACTCAATCAGCACGACAACTACTTCACCGGCGTGGCGGTCGGTCCAAAGCTGGATGCCACGAACATCGTCTTCCGCATACAGCCCGATGCCTCCATCCGCGGCCAGGTACTGGATGAGCAGAACGAGCCGGTACGCAATGCGACAGCGCAGTTATTTCGCATGGAGGAAGTCGATGGCCTGCGGCGCGCCGTGTCAGTGACCAACGACGGCACCGACGACCAAGGCTTCTATCGCTTCCCCCACCTGGGGCCGGGAACGTACTACGTCGCCCTGTCCGCCCGTCCGTGGTACGCGCGATATGCACCAAAGGGAGCTATGGGGTCGCAGGTTCAGCCGTTTGACGCCGACACCGCCGCGCGGGTACAGCAGGAGGCGGCGGAACTTGACGTCGCGTATCCGCTGACCTTCTACCCCGATGTTGACGATTCATCGCAGGCAACTGCAATCACGTTGCACGCTGGTGAGAGATTCACCGCAGACGTGGTCATGCGAGCAGTGCCGGCAGCGCATTTGAAAATCCACTACGACCAAGGGCGGCAAGGGCCGGGGCCGACTATCATGCAACGGGTCTTCGACGGATTGATGATCCCGGTGTTCGCCAGCCAGGGATACGGTTATGGGCAGGGGACATTTGAGTTCGGGGGCCTGGCCCCCGGGCACTACACGCTTGAGCTTCAGGGAGGCGTTACCGACAAATCCGGCGGCAAGAGTGGATGGTACCGCGACATCGATCTGTACGGCGACATGGAGATTTCCGCCAGTGAGTCGCCGGGGATGGCGACCGTTACCGGCCTTGTAACTTACGAGGGCGCACCGGCTCCGAATCGCGACACGGCCTACATCGAGCTTCGCAACCTGGAAACAAGTGATAGCTGGACCGGCGTGGTTTCGGACAAAGGACTCTTCGGCCTGAAAGATAATGAGCTGCGCCCCGGCACCTATCAGGCTGTGCTCTATGGCGCTCCCGATTGGATTCTCACTCGAATCATTGCGCAAAATGCCAAAGTGCAGGGGGCGCAGATCACGTTAACCGCCGGCGCTTCGGCGAAGCTGGCCTGCACCGCAACCCGCGTATCGGCCAATCTTCCCGGCATCGTGATGCAAAATGACCAGCCAGTCTCCGGCGCGATGGTTCTTCTCGTTCCGGATGATGGCACTCGCGACCAACAGCGATACCGTCGTGACGAAAGCGATAGCGATGGCACGTTCACGCTGCGACAGGTGATCCCCGGGCGGTACACCGCCGTCGCGATACAGGACGGCTGGAACCTGGAGTGGGGAGATCCGGCGGTGCTGAACCCTTATCTGGCGAAGGGCGAGAAGGTGACGGTCACGACGGAGAAGAGTCCCAACCTCACACTGCAAGTACAGTAGCGTCGGTTGGCGAAGCATCCATCCTGCCCTCTTCCTCCATCGAAGCAAAGGCCCGGAGACATACTCAGCGCATGACCGCATTGCGCGTCCCGGCGTTCAGCCGAGTGGTGGCGCGGGTTTTTACCGTTTCCTCCGCTTGAGCCGTGCCGAAGAAGAACGGTGACAGGCAGGGCTACACCACTCGCTTATTGAAGATTCAGGGTAGGCTTCAGGACGAATCCTTTTCTCATCCGCGATGAAACCAGGAATGCGTGATCACTTCTCCCGCGACCAATGCCAAGGTGAGAATGGCAAGCCAAAATTGAAGCAGACGCTGCCGCCTCTGCGATTTCGTGTACGGCTGAATGCGCCACGCCGCAGAAGGATTGCTGCGCAGCCGGTGTTCGTTCCATAACAACAGCAGGCTCAGGAGCGCGCCAATGCTTCCGATGGCGAGAAGAGGAATGCGGATTGCGTCCCGATGAAACCCAGTCGCAGGACCGCCTGCTGCAACGAGCGACGTCAGACCGATCGCCACTCGGATGCCGCTGAGTCCAATCATCGCTAGACAGGCACTCTCGGCCGCGGCCAGTACGAGCGAGCCCCAAGTCAGCACAATCCGCCCCGCGCCGTGCTGAGTGGTTTCTACTCCGAATTTTGCAGAAGCCTTGTTCATGCGGATGCATGAATGATAGCGCGAAGAAACGTGATTAGGGATGGGGAACGAAAGCGTCTTTGGCGCCGGCCTTCAGCACCACATATGCGCGTCGCCATGGCTGGTCGTCGATGAGCCGCCACTTGTGCCCGGTGCCTGCGGTGTCGTCTGCGAGCAGCACGTCTCCCGGACGCAGGATGAACTTCTCGCCATCGCGAGTGGTGAATTCCAGGGTTCCGGCGAGCGTGATGACGTACTGACGGCAAGGGGCGTCATGCCAATCGAAGCCCGAGTGGGGCGGAGTCTCTTTGAAGTGGATCGAAACGACATCCGTGGGATCGTTCTCCGCAACCATGCCTTCCACTACATGCGAGGCATTGTCAGAGCCGGTGTAGAGCTTGAACGCGTGCAGCAATGAATTGCCTCCTCGTACTAGTCTTTCTGGGGGAACCATCGCGTCCGCAGCTTGTCGTACTCGCCGTTGCTGCGCATAGCCTCGAGCACTTCGTTCACGGCATCGCATAAGCCAGAATTATTCTTGGCGAAAGCGATGCCCAACTCCTCGTGTGTCGGCACCTGCATCACGACCTCCAGATCGGGATGATCTTTCACCAGCCATGTAACGACGGGAAATAGCTTTACGATCAGTCCTATCTTCCCGGCATTCAGATCGGCGAGCGCCGTTTTGATTCCGTCGTAGGGATAGTACTGAATTCGTGCGATGACGTTCTCGGCCAACCACCGCTTGGCAACAAAATCCGAAGTGTTTCCCGACTGAATGCCTGCGGTCAGGCCGTGCAGGTCCGCAGGCGAGGAAACCTTTGGAGTCAGCCGCCGATTAATCGCAACTCCCTGATTGAACTCGAGGTAGGGTTGTGAAAAGCGCACGATGGCCGAGCGGTCTGGGGTGATAGTAGTCCCCGAGATTACGGCATCGTACTTTCTGTTTTCCAAGCCGTCAAAGATGCCGTCGAAGTTGTCGGCAAGATAGCGTTCGCGGTGCAGCGCAACTCCGAGATGATTGCAGACGGCCCGCATCAGGTCGATGTCGAAGCCATTCTCCGAACCATCCGCCAGTTCGAATGGCGGGTCGGGATAGGCCGAAGCAATAGACAGCGTTCCCGCGGTGAGAGTCAGGGTCATGCACATGCTCCGCAAGTAGAGACACAAAGTCTACGTGAGTTGTTGAGCGTTGGGGGGGGCGGTCGCGAAAATTGTAAGCATTGAGGGCACCCGAAGCCGAATGCCCCCGGATCGAATTAAACGTGGATGACGCTGACCAGTTCCTTAACCGAGTCGGCGCTCTTCTGCAGGCCCGCCTGCTCCTCGGGTGTCAGTTTAATCTGGATGATCTCCTCGATGCCGCCTGCACCCAATTTGCACGGTACACCTATGAATAAGCCGCTGATGCCGTACTCGCCTTCCAGGTAAGCCGCGCAAGGCACGATCTTCTTCTTGTCCTTGAGGATGGCTTCCACCATCTCGGTGGCTGCGGCGGACGGCGCATAGTAAGCGCTGCCCGTCTTCAGGTGCTTTACGATCTCGGCTCCGCCGTCACGCGTGCGCTGTACCAGACGATCGATGGTCGCCTTGTCCATGAGCTCGGTGATGGGAATGCCGGCCACGGTGGAGTAGCGCGGCAGCGGAACCATGGTGTCGCCGTGTCCGCCGAGCACAAACGCCGTTACGTTCTCGACCGATACCTTGAGCTCCATGGCGATGAAGGCACGGAAGCGCGCCGAGTCCAGAATTCCGGCCATGCCGATGACACGATTGCGCGAGAAGCCGCTCAGCTTGTAGGCCGCCTGCGCCATCGCATCCAGCGGGTTGGAGACGATGATGAGGATGGAGTTCGGCGAATACTGCACCACCTTGCCGACCACATCACTCATGATTTTGTAGTTGGTGTTGAGCAGGTCGTCGCGGCTCATGCCGGGCTTGCGGGGAATACCGGCCGTGATTACCACAATGTCAGAGTTGGCGGTATCGGCGTAATCGTTCGTTCCAATAATGAACGAGTCACGCTTCTCGATCGGCATGGCCTGCAGCAGATCGAGACCCTTACCCTGTGGGACGCCTTCGATAATGTCGATCAGTACGACATCGCAATGCTCCTTGGAAGCCATCCAGTGCGCGGTTGTCGCTCCAACGTTTCCTGAACCTACAACGGTTACCTTCTTACGCATGATGTCCTACTCCGTCTAGCCGCGTTGGCGGCTTATGAAATTGCACAACTCAAGTTGTACCGCTAAGGCCTAATGGTGTTCCGCGTGTGCTGCCAGATCGGGCAGCCCGTTTCCTGTATGCATGTTGTGAATGATGTGGGATGCGAATTCGCTGGTCTTCACCTTGGTAGCGCCTTGCAGCATGCGCTCGAAATCGTAGGTGACCTTCTTCTCCAGAATGGTTCGCTCCATCGACTCTTCAATCAGTCGCGCCGCCTCTTTCCATCCCATGAAGTCAAACATCATCACGCCCGACAGCATGACCGAGCCGGGATTGATCACGTCCTTATCGGCATATTTCGGCGCCGTTCCGTGTGTGGCCTCGAAGATAGCGTGCTGGTCGCCGATGTTGGCGCCAGGAGCGATTCCCAGTCCGCCCACTTGTGCTGCTGCGGCGTCGGAGATGTAGTCGCCGTTGAGGTTCGGCGTTGCCAGCACCGCATACTCATCGGGCCGGGTGACGATCTGCTGGAAGATGCTGTCAGCGATGCGGTCGTTAATCATCAGCTTCCACTTCCACGCCCCGTTTCCGTGTGTCGCATAGATGCTGTCGATCACGCCTTTCACTTCCTTGTGCAACTGCTCGCGGAATTCCTTGGGTGCAAACTCCAATCCCGGCTCAACCATGCGCGCATTCTCTTCGATGGAAAGCCCGGGCCGCCGGTCGAGGTTATCGATAATCCAGCTCTCGCGTTCGGTAATGACCTGGTCGCGAAATTCCTGTGTGGCCAGCTCATAGCCCCACTCGCGGAAGGCGCCTTCGGTGAACTTCTGAATGTTGCCCTTGTGTACCAGCGTGACGGATTTGCGATGGTTCTTGAGCGCGTACTCAATTGCCATGCGGACCAGACGCTTGGTGCCGGTAATGGACATCGGCTTGATACCGACGCCCGAGTCTTCGCGGATCCGCTTTTTGGTTCCGGCCAGCATTTCGTTGTTCAGGAAGTCGATCAGCTTCTTTGCCTCAGGTGTGCCCTCTTTCCACTCGATCCCGGCATAAACGTCTTCCGTGTTCTCGCGGAAGATTACGATGTTCATGCGCTCCGGATGTTTCACCGGCGAAGGAATGCCCTGGTAATACTTCACCGGACGCACGCAGGCGTAAAGATCCAGAAGCTGGCGCAGCGCGACGTTGAGAGAGCGAATGCCTCCGCCTACAGGTGTTGTCAGCGGGCCTTTGATGCCGACACGCAGCTCGCGAAACGCGTCGACCGATTCATCCGGCAGCCAGGTCTTGAAGCGGTCCATGGCTTTTTCGCCGGCGAAGACCTCATACCACGCGACCTTGCGCTTGCCTTCGTAGGCCTGCTCCACAGCGGCGTCGAAAACACGCACCGACGCCTTCCAGATGTCGCGACCGGTTCCGTCACCTTCGATGAAAGGAATGATCGGGTTGTCGGGAATGATAAGTTTCCCGTTCTGATACGTGATTTTTGTTCCAGTTGAGGGTAGGGGAATTCCATTAAAGGATGAAGACGATGAAGACACAGATACCTCCAGGAATGCGGCGGAAGCCCGGCGGGTTAAGCCTGGCAACGCCCAAATTTCTACGCTATCACCGCAAAGTGTGCGCTATCAACGAATCATTCTGGCAATACGTCACCCAGACGTGTGATGTCTGTCGCTGAGGGACTGTGCAGAGCGATGCTAAGCAGTGCCGGATTTGCGACGCGGTGCCATTTTCCGGCGCGGTTTATTGGACGAAACGCAAGCCACGCCAGCAGCGTGTTGCCGAGGTGCAACCTTTGGCCATCCCCCTATCTCACAACAGTCAAGGCGCAAATCGCGCCTTACGTTTATTCTGTGTGTCATTCCAAACTGAGGCTGAGATGGTAAAGGGATTACTCGAACGCTGGCCGCTGCTACGTCAGCTCAGAACCGGCTCTGATGGCACAGGCGTTGAGGCGATGAGCCAGCGCACCAGGAACCTGCTGCCCAAAAACCAGGACGCCGAATTCACGCGCGCCATGTGCCCGTACTGCGGCGTGGGCTGCGGGCAGATGATCTATCACAAGCATGGAGAGCTGATCTCCATCGAGGGCGATCCCGGATCTCCCATTTCGCGCGGGCACCTTTGCCCGAAGGGTGCTGACACCTACGAACTGCACACCCACGCGAAGCGTCTGATGACGGTTAAGCACCGCCGTCCCTTCGCCACCGAATGGGAGGACATGGATCTGGAAGCTGCGATGGATCGCGTCGCCGATCTCGTCTGGGAGAGCCGCGAGCGGACCTTCGTCGAGAAACAGGGCGAAGAGCCCATCATGCATACCACGGCGATCGCCCACCTGGGCGGCGCAACTCTCGACAACGAAGAAAACTATCTGATTAAGAAACTTTTCACCGGCGGTCTGGGCATGGTTTGCGTCAGCAACCAGGCCCGTATATGACACAGCTCGACGGTGCCCGGTCTGGGCACCTCCTTCGGACGCGGCGGAGCCACCACCGCGCAGCAGGACCTGGCGAATGCTGACGCGATCCTCATCATGGGATCGAGCATGGCTGAGAACCATCCCGTGGGTTTCCAGTGGGTGATGAAAGCACGCGAGCGTGGCGCAACCATCATTCACGTTGATCCCCGGTTCACCCGCACGTCGGCTATGGCTGACATCTGGGTTCCGCTGCGCGCCGGGACCGACATTCTCTTCCTCGGCGGCCTGATCAACTACGTTTTGGAAAATGACAAGTGGTTCCACGAGTACGTCGAGCACTACACCAACGCCGCCATGCTGGTGCGCGAAGATTTCCGCGACACGGAGGATTTGGGAGGCCTGTTCTCCGGCTGGAACACGGATGAAAAGAAGTATTCGCCGGAAACCTGGCTTTACCAGGGTGAAGATCGGAAGAAGCTCGATGTCAAAGAGGTGGAGGAGGCCGGTCACCTGGAAGCTGGCGGCGGCCACGGTAAGGATCGTGGCGGCGAGGCCGGAAAGGTTTCTCGGTATAAGTCCGATCCCACATTGCAGGAACCGCACTGTGTTTTGCAGATTCTGAAAAAACATTTCTCCCGCTACACGCCGGAGATGGTCGAGCAACACGCGGGCGTGCCCAAGAGGCTTTTTCTCAAAGTTGCAGAAGCTCTGTGCCATGCCTCCGGGCCCGAGAGAACTGCCGCCATGTGCTACGCGGTGGGCTGGACGCAGCACTCCAAGGGCGTGCAGATCATACGCTCGGCCGCGATCCTGCAATTGTTGCTGGGCAACATCGGCCGCCCCGGCGGAGGAATACTCGCACTGCGTGGCCACGCGTCGATTCAGGGCTCGACAGATATTCCCACGCTGTATGACATCCTTCCGGGGTATCTCCCCATGCCGTTCAAGGAAGGCGCGGGCGACGACTTGGAGGCCTACTTCAAAAAGCACACGGCTGATGCGGGACTGTGGAACAACTTCCCCAGTTACTTCGTCAGCCTGATGAAGTCGTGGTACGGAGACAACGTCAGCAAGGAAAACAACTGGGGCTTCAACTACCTGCCGAAAGTTACCGGCGATCACTCGCACTTCGGATATTGGCTCGACATGGCCGATGGAAAGATGGACGGCCTCTTCATCATGGGACAAAACCCGGCAGTAGGCGCGCCCAATGCGCGGCTGCAGCGCTCTGCACTGGCCAAGCTGAAGTGGCTGGTGGTGCGCGACATGGTGGAAACCGAGAGCGCCTCGTGGTGGTACAACTCGCCCGAAGTCGAGCGCGGCGAGTTGCGCCCGCAGGATATCGCGACCGAAGTCTTCCTCTTTCCAGCCGCAGGTTCGGCAGAGAAGGAGGGTAGCCAGACCAATACGCAGCGACTGGTGCAATATCGACTGCAAGCAGTGCATCCGCCGGGCGATGCTCGCAGCGAGAGCTGGTTCATGCATCACCTGGCCCACCGCCTGAAAGCCAAGGCGGCGGCCGATCCGAGTCCCCGCAACGTAGCCATGAATGCGCTGCAATGGCCTTATGGAACGCACGGCGTAGATGCCGAGCCGAACGTCAGCGAAATTCTGAAGGAGATCAACGGACGCAATCTAAACACGGGCGAGCAGCTCAAGAACTATAAGGAGTTGAAAGACGACGGGACGACCGCGTGCGGCTGCTGGATTTACTGCGGCATTCATCCCAGCGAGCACGAGAACGTTGCCAACAAGCGCGAGCCGATGGACTACCTTGGGCACGGCTGGGGGTTCTCCTGGCCGAACGACGTGCGCATCCTGTACAACCGCGCTTCGGCGCGTCCCGACGGCAAGCCCTGGAGCGAGCGCAAGAAGCTGGTCTGGTGGGATGACGAGAAGCAGGAGTGGACTGGTCTCGACCATCCGGACTTCGACAAGAAGAGGCCTCCCGATTACCAGCCGTCCGAAGACGCAAAGGGAATGGATGCCATCGCCGGTGACAAGCCGTTCATTCTGCATCCGGACGGTGTCGGCTGGCTGTTCGTGACTAGCGGCTTGAAGGATGGCCCACTGCCAACGCATTTCGAGCCATTGGAATCGCCGTTCGGGAATGCGCTTTATCCCGAGCACCCGACGAATCCGCCAACTCACAAAAAAGTTCGTCCCGACAACAACTACGCCTACTTCGGCGACGAGCGCTTCCCCTTCGTGCTGACGACCTATCGCCTCACCGAGCACCATACGGCGGGTGGCATGTCGCGGCAGCTTTCGCACTTGGCGGAGCTTCAGCCGGAGCTGTTTTGTGAGGTGTCACCCGAATTGGCTGCTGAACGGGACCTGCACCACGCAGATTGGGCCACCATCATGACCCCGCGCGGGCTGGTCCAGGCGCGCGTGCTGGTGACGTCACGCATGAAGCCGCTATGGGTGCAGGGCCGCACCGTGCATCAGGTAGGCTTGCCCTATCACTGGGGTTACAACGGTCTGGTGAAAGGCGACGTCACCAACGACTTGCTAGTGATCTCTGAAGAGCCCAATGTCCGCATCATGGAAACCAAGGCCCTGGTCTGCGACATTGAACCCGGGAAACGTGAGCGAGGTCCTGCGGCATTGACCCAATGGAAGGAACACATGGAGCAGCCGGCATGAGCACGACAACTGCATTCTTCACCGACGCGACTCTGTGCATTGGCTGTAAAGCCTGCGAGGTCGCCTGCAAGGAATGGAACGGCATCGCTGACGACGGCTTCAATTGGACCGGCAACTCCTATGACAACACGGGCTCGGTCGGCCACTCGACCTGGCGCCATGTGAAGTTCGTGGAACATGCTCCCGAGCCGGGCGTCGGTGGCAACGATCCCGGCCTGGCTTCGTGGACGTTTTCGTCTGACGTTTGCAAGCATTGCGAAAAGGCTGGCTGTCTTGAGGCTTGCCCTACCGGCGCGATCGTGCGAACCGAGTTCGGCGGAGTCTTCGTGCAGCCGGATATTTGCAATGGCTGCTCCTACTGCGTGGTAGCGTGCCCCTTCGGCGTGGTGCAGCGCAACAAAGAAGATGGCCGCGCCTTCAAATGCACCTTCTGCTACGACCGGCAGAAAGTCGGATTGCATCCTGCTTGCTCCACGGCGTGCCCGACCGAATCGATTAAGTTTGGTCCCATCGATGAGATGAGGCTGGTGGCGCAACAGCGAATGGAAGAGCTGCAGGCCCGAGGTATGGACGATGCCTGCGTTTACGATCCGACCAACACCAGCGTAGAAGGAATTCACGCGATGTTCCTGGTGCGCGGCGATCCGCGGCAATACAACCTGCCGCCCCATCCCGAGGTGCCGACCATCTACAACAAAGCGGGCTGGACGAGTTCGGCAGTGGCCGCGGGGCTGCTGCTGGTCGGCAGCCTGGCCGCCTTTTTGGGGAGCGCCAAACGATGAGCAGCAATCCGCAAGACCGTCCTACACCCGAGCACACTGATTGGGCACGCGAGAATCGCCTGTTTGAGATTCGCCGCGAGGCCGAGCGCAAGGGGTGCGTCGATGCTGATACCGTACCGATTGCCGGCGCGCCCTTCCCCATGGCCTCGCCCGAAACTGGCTATTACGGCATCAACCTGCTGAAAGAGCCGCAGTGGAGCTGGGAGATTCCTCCGTACTTCTTCGTAGGGGGTGCCGCAGGATCGGCCGCGGTCATCGGCGCGATTGCGCACTGGACCGGCCGTGACGAGAAGCTCGCGCGCGATTGCCGGTTGCTTGCTGCGGGAGGTGCAATTCTCTCCAGCGCCTTACTGATATCGGATCTCGGACGCCCGGCGCGGTTCCTTGCCATGCTACGGGTGTTCAAGCCGCAGAGTCCGATGTCGGTAGGCGCTTGGACTCTGGCGGCATTCGGCAGCTTCTCCGGCGCTGCGGCGTTTGCGCAGATTGCTGCGGAGCGCTTCGGGCTACCGGTACGCATCCTGGGAAACATTGCGGAGGCGTTCTCTGCCGCTGCTGGTCTGCCATTTTCCAACTACACCGGAGTGCTGATCGGCGCGACCGCCATTCCGGTGTGGAACGAACACGTCGGCAGCCTGCCGATTCATTTCGGAATGTCAGGCCTGAACTCAGCAGTTGGCATCCTCGAGCTGATGGGACACGACAACCCCGCCCTCAATACCTTGGGAATTGGCGCCGCTGCCATCGAGTCGATGGAGGGCGTGAACATCGAGATCTCGAAGAAGCCTGCCGTCGAACCTCTGAAGCGCGGGACGAGCGGGTTCGTTACCCGGCTCGGCGGCGTCCTCAGCGGCCCGGTACCGCTGGCATTGCGCATTGCGGCGGCGTTCGCAGGTTCGCGCCGGTCGAAGAAGCTGAGGAAGGCTGCCGCGATTTCCAGTGTCGCCGGATCCATGCTGACGCGCGTTGCCTGGATGCACGCCGGACATGTCTCCGCGCGCGACTGGCGTGTGCCGCTGCAGATCGAACCGCAGAAGGACCTGCCGCTCATCGCGCGCGAGGGCGCGACGGTGAGCAAGATGGTGAAGGAAGCGTAGCGAGAAATAAGAAGAGCGGCCGCGGATTTACACGGATCTTCGCGGATCAGATTTTTTATATTTCTCGAGCTCCAATCTGTGTTGATCCGTGGGGATCGGTGGCTCAAGTATTTTCTGTGTACAAGCCCGAGAACACGGGCAGTAGCGGCAACATCCTGGCACAAATCTGTATTCTTATTGCTGCGAGACTCTCGCTTAATCTCGTCAGAAATTAGCTGCCTGTTCGAAAGAGCCATGATGCCTAAGAAAGTTCGCAAAGCTGTGTTCCCGGCAGCCGGTCTGGGGACGCGTTTTCTTCCTGCCACAAAGGCTGTCCCGAAAGAGATGCTGCCTTTGGTCGACAAACCCATCATTCAATACGGCGTGGAAGAGGCGCTGGCTGCGGGATGCGACCAGATTATTGTCATTACCGGACGCGGAAAGAGCGCCATTGAAGACCACTTCGACCTCAGCTACGAACTCGAAAAAGAACTGGAGGAGCGCGGTAAGGCCGAGCTTCTCGAACAGGTGCGCAAGATTTCCGGCATGATCAACGTGGCCTATGTTCGCCAGAAAAAGGCGATGGGCCTTGGACACGCGGTGCTGATGGCGCGCGAACTGGTCGGCGACGAACCGTTCGGGGTGATTCTTCCCGACGACATCATCGACGCCAAGGTCCCATGCCTGAAGCAGATGATCGATGTCTACAACGAGACCGGCTCCTCCATACTTGCGACGCAGGAAGTGGAGGGGAAAGCGATATCGGCTTATGGTGTGCTCGACGCAACTCCTACTGGCAAGCACGATGGGCGGCTCTACGCAGTGAACAACCTGGTGGAGAAACCCAAGCCGGAAGATGCACCTTCGAATCTTGCCATCATTGGGCGCTATGTTCTCACTCCCAAGATCTTCGACATGCTTGAGGCGACGGAGCCCGGAAAAGGCGGCGAACTTCAGCTCACCGACGGCATCAAGCAACTGCTGAAGCACCAGAAGGTCTACGGATACAACTTCGAGGGCACGCGCCACGATACCGGAGACAAACTCGGAATGCTAAAAGCGACAGTGGAATTCGGCCTGAAGCGGGAAGACCTGGGCGAGAAGTTTCGAAACTATTTGAAAACGCTCCAGCTTTAGGATCGAATGCGGCGCGAAAGCGCCGCACTACCCGCCCCCTATTCGTAGCGCAGGCTTTCCACGGGATCGAGCCTCGCGGCCCGCGCTGCCGGAACGGTTCCGAACAGCACCCCGACGATCGACGACACCAGTACGGCAATGATCACCGACCATCCTGAAACCGGCATGCGGTAGTCCGTCAGGAAGCGCAACGAGAACGGCAGCGCCAGACCGACGACGATCCCCATTGCTCCTCCGCCCAGCGAGATCATCATCGCCTCGGCCAGGAACTGTGCTCGGATTTCGTGACTGGTTGCACCGACCGCTTTGCGCACTCCGATTTCGCGAATACGCGACGTGACAGTGGCCAGCATGATGTTCATGATTCCTACGCCGCTCACCAGCAGAGTCAGCACCGAGATGAGCAGCAGAACTGTGGTGAGTGCGTTCGCAGTCTTGCTGGCCACGCTAAGTAGCTGCGTCAGGTTATCGACCTTATACACCGATTCCGGACGATGTCTCGCCTTCAGCACCTGCAGAATCTGATCGGTAGCACGGGGAACCTCGCGCGAATCGGCAACCGAGAAAAACAGTTGCTTCACTTCATCGCTGGAGGTGAAGAAGCGGGCCACGGTGTGCGGAATCAGGATGGTCTCTTCCGAAATTTCCGACTGTCCAAAGGTATCAACTCTCTCCTTGAACGCTCCCACGATGACGAAGGGAAGTCCCTCCAGCCTGATCTCCTGCCCCACAGAAGCATCGGGAGAGCCGAAGAGTCGTATCGCCAGGTTGACCGTAATCACCGCCACCTTGCTGCGCGCCCGGACGTCGTTATCATCGAAAAACCGTCCCGCGACGACCTCCAAATTGCGTACCCATTGGTACTGCGACGACACGCCGAGAATCAGCACGTCGCGCTCTTTGCCTCCGGGGATGGCGATGCGGTCGTGCAGTTCGAGCATGGGCGACGAAGACGTTATGCCCGGCACCTGTCGCCGCACCGCGTCCATGTCTTCGAGAGTGAGATAGTCGCTGGAAGAGCTGCCGTAGTTGCTGCCGCCCTGGTAGTAAGCGACCATCATGTTGGCGCCGATGGCCTGAATTTCGCGCAGGATGTATTCCTTGCCGGTGAGCCCGATGGTGACGACCAGGATGAGCGACGCCGTACCAATCACCATGCCAAGCGCGGTCAACATGAATCGCGTCTTATGGGCACGAAAGGTCTCGACTGCGACACTGATGGTCTCGCCCAGGACCAGTCTGGGATAGGGGCGTCCGTTGGGGGCTTTGATTGCCATGCGCTATGTCAGAGATTAAACCCAGGCTGAGACGGTCCAATCGGTAAAGTATCTGCCCGGTCGGTGCCGGGATTAGAAGATAGGGTCCGCTTCAGCGGACGAGACCGGTTTCGGAACATGTCGCCCACGGTGATTGTTGCATCGCCAAGGCTTACCGCCATTACTATCTGGTCATCATCGAGCCCTGACAACCGACTCCCTGATAAGTGGAGGTACCCCCCTCCCCCTGGTGTGCCTAAAATCTTGAAAACAAGCGGTCGATTTCAAGATTGCCCCGCAAAATCTTGAGCGCGTGAGAGTTATACGCAAAATCTTGCAAAATAGAGACTTAGCTAGATTAACTGCACAATGAATTGTGCAATTCGTGAAAACCTATTAACCAATATACTAACAGTTCTATCGCAAGAATTAGCACTCTCTGCCCCAGGCACTTCTGGCCAAGAGCTAAAGCCTAAGGCCAAAAAGCCCGATTGCCACTAACCTGCCAAAGACCTTTTCCCGCCACCCCGGATCGCCCAAAACGTGCAGCGGAGACACGAATCCCACGTCCTCAAGCGCACCGTAGCAGAGGACAAATCTGTTGCGCAAGTTACGAAAGTACACGTACTAGTTTGCCAACGGTGGTTGTGAGGGTGCCGGAATGCAGACGCTAAGTGGGTGCCCCAGGTTTGCCCATCAGTTGGGCTAACCTGGGCGCCGGCGTCGGCGTTGACGAGCGCAGGTAATGCGTAATATTGTTGCCGCCTCGAATCGCATTGCGGTGCAATGTCCCACGCGGGCCAGGAGCAAGAGGCTCGGAGGAAGAGGCAAGGATGAAGGTTCCGGCAGTGGCGTCGCTCGCAGTCGTGGTGTTGCTGATCGCGGTCAGCCTGAGCTGCTCCGCGCAACCGCCCGCATGTCACGACGGCACCCCACACAAAAAGATCCTGGTGGTGGTCGACAAAGGGGTCCAGCTCCAGGTGCTGGACTGGGGCGGCGCCGACAAGTTGCACACCATGGTGTTGCTCACCGGATTGGGCGACAATGCGCACGTTTACGATCAATTTGCCTTCCAGTTCATTGACGACTTTCATGTCATCGGGATTACCCGTCGAGGCTATCCTCCCTCCAACGTGCCGTCGCCAGCCCCTACTGCGGCGGCAGCAGGCTATGACGTTGCCACCCGGGCCCGCGACGATATTGCAGTTCTCGACGCCTTAGGTATAAGCAAAGCGGTTTTTGTCGGGCATTCCGTTGCCGGTTCGGAATTGAGTGCGCTCGGGCTGAACTACAAGAGTCGCGTAGAAAAGCTGGTTTACCTGGACGCTTTTGACTTGTCCAAACGCTTCCAGCTTCCTGAGGTACCGACTGCGCCCTACACCGATGCGGACAACCGCTCGCTGCAGATTTTCCTGGCAGCCTCCGAACGCATGGAAGACATTCTGCGGCCCGCGCAGTCCGTCTGCCTCGGCGTGAAGTTTGACAGCAAGCGAGCGATTACGGACAGCACGACGCCAGCCTCGATACCGGAGGCAATTTTGCAGGGTGTGCGGGGGCCGGCGAATCCGCCAACCGATTGGGAGCAGGTAGAAGCGCCGCGGCTCGGCATCTTCAACCAGCCCTCGGTTCAGGCGAGGATGCCTTTCTACTGGTACTTGAGCGACGAAGACAAAAAGAAATTTGATACGAATTGGCCGGGCATCGTGAAGTGGTTCACGGAACGAATTGACGAGTTTGCCGCCGAACATCCGGGCACGCCCAAGCCTGTGGTCTATCGCCTACCCGACGCTCCCCACTACTTTTATCTGAACGATCAGGCGATGGTGGTTCTGGCCATGCGGGAGTTTCTGCTGGGGAAGTAGGGCGGCGAGCGGCAGTGTCTCTGTGTCCCACGGCGGGTGCCCCACACATTCCTTCGTTTGGAATGCGTGGGATTCACGAATCAGGCACTACTTGCTCTGAGCTGAGGGACAAAATTGGGTAGTGGGTCGGATTGAAATCAGGAAGTCGAACGATTACTGATCGGGCAAACGAGCACGTCGAGGACTCGGCCTATGTCGATCCCACTCATTCCAACCGACGGAATGAGTGGGGCACGCATTATAGAAGGGCGCCCCTTTCGGAGTAGGCTGCAGTTGCTGTGAGAAGCAGTAACCAAGCCGAAAGGAAAGGAACACCCTGATGAATAGCATCAAGTATGTCGGACTGGATGTCCACCAGAGCACCATCAGCGTGGCCGTGCTGGATGGCGATGGCAAGCTGGTGATGCAATGTGTACTCGCGACCCAGGCACCCGCTATCGTGGATTTCTTCGCGGGGCTGCGGGGCACCATCCATGTGACCTTCGAAGAAGGCAGTCAGGCCGCATGGCTGTACGATCTGCTGCTGCGGCGGGTGGCCAAGCTAGTGGTGTGCAATCCGCGCAAGAACGCGCTGCTGAAGGCGGGCAACAAGAGCGATGCCATTGATGCTCGCAAGCTGGCCGAGTTGCTGCGTGCGGGCTTGCTGTCGGCGGTCTATCAGGGACAGAGAAGCACGGCCGCGGTCAAGCAACTGGGGCGCAGTTATGCCGCGCTGACCGAAGACACCACCCGCATCATGGGCCGCATCAAGGCACTGTATCGCAGCCAGGCGATTGCTTGTGCCGGCGAGAAACCCTACAGCACGGGCCATCGCGAAGACTACTTAGCGCAGCTGCGGGAGCCGGGATTACAGCGGCGGGCGCGGCGGCTCTATCAAGAGCTGGATCTGCTGCAACAGTTGCGTCGTGAAGCCCGTTGCGATCTGCTGCTGGAATCCCGCAAGCATCAAGAGAGCAGGTTGCTGCGTTCGATTCCCTGGCTCGGTCCCATTCGGGTTGCGCTGCTCATAGCGCGGGTGCAGACGCCGCATCGCTTCCGCAGCAAGCGCCAGTTCTGGGCCTACTGCGGGCTGGCCCTGGAGACGCGCAGCAGCGCTGATTATCAGATGGTGAACGGACAACTGCAACGACGCAACAAGCCGGTCTTCATTCGCGGATTGAATCTCAACCACAATCACGATCTTAAGAATCTGTTTAAGAGTGCGGCCACTACGGCCAGCGGCAGCAGCGGAGTGTTTGGCCGCTTCTACGAAAACCTTCTGATAAAGGGAATGAAGCCCGAGCTGGCGCGGCTCACCCTGGCGCGCAAGATCGCCGCCATCACTCTACACATCTGGAAGAAAGGAGAACCGTTCGACGCTGAATATCTGACGCCACATGCAGCTTGAGCGCGCAGCGACGGGACGTAGCGGAATTCGTTTTCGCATTGTCGTTCTCACTGAGCGCTCGGGTTCGAGGGTAAGTATCCTGGCCGGGTTAGGCTAAAGCGTCCTGCAAGGACCAAGTCTCACGGGGCACCGTATGCTCCCTCGGACAACCCAACAAAGCCATAGCGCCGCCCGCCAGCGGGCGAGTCTCCGATAGAACCATGGTTGGCCATGACCACCCATGTGGCTTGTGCAGCCTCAGCCGACGACGACGCAGTAACGTGGAAGCGAAAACCAGAAGACCCTGCCGCCGCAAAGCTCATGCCGGCATCAACCGGGGCTGGATGCCAGAGAACTACCCCTCTCTGCCGCCGGGGGTGAAGTATTTTCTCTTGACATCCCCTTCTATAGAACCCGGGCGCCGAAAATCCCCACCCCGCCAAAGGAAGGCGGAATGGGGCACCCAGGGAGAATCGTTGAGCTCACGCGCCCCATGGTACGAAGGTGCTTGGAGTCCGGCCAGGTAACAGCAGGTTCTTCGCTTCGCGCGAAGTTCGTATCAGTCGGGAGCATCTCGGTTATCGGGGCAAACTGCAGATCCCCTCGGCTCCGCTCGGGATGACACTTCGGCGAATGGGCGCCGAAAATCCCCACCCCGCCAAAGGACGGCGGAATGGGGCACCCAGGGCGCCGAAAATCCCCACCCCGCCAGAGGACGGCGGAATGGGGCACCCGAGCGCCGAAAATCCCCACCCCGCCAAAGGAAGGCGGAATGGGGCACCCCGAGTTAGTTCCAAAGCGGGTTCGGGCACGCGAGTGTGTGTCCGATTCCCGCTGAACCGTCTCGTACCCCTGTTACAATTCGTCACGAATCCGGTGGCCTGCCGGTAGTGAGCCAGTTCACAATTGATGCGTCCCTTTCGCGCACCGGCGCGAATCGGGACGCCCAGCTCCCTCGCCGCGCAAAAGAGGCTTGCTCGGGATGACGAAGGCGAACTGGCCCACTACCGTCCCTGCCGGATCGAACGACTCGAACTTCTGGTCTCGCGATTCCGTATCTTCCATCAGCCTGAATAGGTAACTTAGGCCAGGAGTAAAGCCCTTTGGGAGCGCCGTTTGGACGACAGTCAAGCCGTAAATGTGCTGGTACGCCGCTGTGTAGCGGGCGATGCCGCGGCATGGCAGGAAATCGTCCAGGTATATAACCGGCGTATCTATAACATCTGCTACCGGTTCTCCGGCTCGGCGGATGACGCGGCTGACCTGACCCAGGAAGTGTTCATTAAGATCTACCGCACCCTCAGCACCTTCGACGGGAGCCGGGCGGCGTTCATGACGTGGGTTACTACGGTTACCCGTAACCTGCTGGTCGACCACTTCCGCAAGGGAAAATATGACCGGGTGACAGATTCTCTGGACGCGACGCCGGGAAATCAGGAAGATGGGCTCTCGATTGCCGAGCAGTTAGAAGACCAGCGGTCAGGTCCAGAGCAGCGGGTACAGAGCCAGGAAACCCAAAAGATGGTACAGGCGGCCCTGCAGAAGCTCTCACCCGAGCTGCGGGAGGCGGTAATTCTGCGCGATTTGCAGGATTTGGACTACAAGGAGATTGCCAAAGTGCTCAATGTACCCGAGGGAACTGTGAAGAGTCGCATAAATCGGGGACGAACGGAACTAGCGAGACTTTTGCAACGTACTTATGGACAGGTCAGTTGAACCATGACAGACAACACCCAATCCGGAATGCAGTGCGTTGAGTGGGAGGCCTTGCTGGCCGACGCCCTCGACGGGGCGCTGCACGGCTCCACGCTGGCAGGCTTTGAGGCCCACCAGCAGAGCTGCCCGGTTTGCGGTCCCCAGTATCAGGAAGCCGTTGCCGGCATGCACTGGCTGAAGGGGTTGGAGGAAGTCGAGGTTCCGCGCAACCTGGTGCACAACATCATGGTGCAGACGGCAGGAGCGCTGCCGGAGCCACGCGAGAGGGCAGTCGCTGCGGGTGAGAACTGGTGGGGGCGGCTGAAGGGCCGCGTGGCTCCGGTCTTTGCCCCGGTGGTGACCCCCCGGTTTGCCATGTCGTTCGGCATGGCGTTCTTCTCCATCACCATGCTGCTGAACATAGCGGGCTTTCACATCAGCGACCTGAAGCACGTTGATCTGAGCGCCAAAGGAATTCAGAAGACGTACTACACCACCGAAGCACGGGTGGTGCGGTATTACGAAAACATCCGCCTGGTTTACGAAATCGAGTCGCGGGTACGCGATTTGCGCCGCGCCGCCCGGCCCGAGGACAAGCAGGAGGAACAGCCAACGCCTAAGAACCCTAACAAGAGCGACAACCAGCAACAGAAGGAGTACAGACGGTATGGCAGTAATGGGCCAGAGCCAGTACTGGCTCTGGCTCCGGCCACAGTCGAATCGCAAATGAATCGGGCCCGGCAGAACAGGAAAACTTTATGAACTGCGCCAACCATGTCGACATTCCCGCAACGGCGTATTGCCGCACCTGTGGCAAACCGGTGTGCGCACATTGTGCCCGGGACGTGCGTGGCGTCGTCTACTGTGAGGACTGCCTCGCAGCTCAGGTGAGCGGCACCATGCCGCCTCCACCTCAACCCGGCACCATGGCTCCAGGGGCGGCTACGGTCGCCAGCGGCAGCCCCGGATTGGCCGCACTGCTGGGATTCATTCCCGGCGTCGGCGCCATGTATAACGGCGAATATGCCAAAGGCTTTATTCATGTGCTGATCTTCGCCACCCTGATCTGGGCGGCCGACAACATCAATGGGCTTTTTGGGATAGCCATCGCAGCGTTCGTCATCTATATGCCGATCGAGGCCTATCAGACGGCGAAGGCCCGCATGCTGGGATTGCAACCACCCGACCCATTCGGGTTCAACAACCTGTTTGGCACCCGGCCTCCCGCAGCGGCGGTGGTAACGCCTGGTGGCACGGCTCCCGTAACTCCGGTTGAGGGAATGCCGATCGCGCCCGTCATGGAAGAGCCGGTGGACGACAAGCAGATCCCGGTAGGGGCATTTGTGCTGATCGGACTCGGCGTGCTGTTCCTGCTGAATACGTTTGGCTGGATGCACTTTGACTGGATATGGCGCTTTTGGCCGCTCATCCTGATCGCTGTCGGCATTCGCGTGCTGATCAAGCGCAATCGGATGGGGTATTGAGGAGGCGTCATGCGATACAGATATAACCCTTACTGTTCCTGTGCTCGATGCCGGGCTCATGGATACATGGGACCTGCGGTCCTGATCACCCTGGGTGTGCTGTTTCTGCTGGCGCAGGTGACCTCGAACTACTGGCTGAACTTCGACCGTACCTGGCCGGCGCTACTGATCGTGATCGGACTGGTGTCGTTCCTGCGGCACAGTGCGCCGATGAACGGGCATGTTCCCCGCGAGTACGGCGCGGTACCTCCGGCAAATGTGGGCTACCCGCAGGCTCCTTATGGACAGGCGCCCTATGGACAAGCGCCCTACCCACAGCCGCCCTACGGGCAAGCGCCCTACGCGCCGCCGACGTCCGGCCCGGTGGTGACGCCTGCGCCGATACAGCCGGGAAGCAACCTGCCTGCTGCTTACGAGCAGGGCGGGAACAATCCCAACGATACGGGGGTGCACAATGGCTAGCACCTATACGCCACCTCCGATGGCGCCCGCTCCACCGCCGCCGCGATATCAGCGGTCGTTGGCAGGCCCCATCGTACTCATCGCCATCGGCTGCCTGTTCCTGCTGCACAACTTCGGCATACGGGTGCCGATCTGGCATTTCTTTGGCCACTGGTGGCCGCTGCTGCTGATTCTGTGGGGCGTGATCAAGCTGGTGGAACACGCCACCGCCAACCGGCAAGGCTATCGCGCTGCAGGAATTGGCGCGGGCAGTGTCCTGCTGCTGATACTCATCATCATCTTCGGTCTGGGCGCGCACTACAGTAGCGATGTGAATTGGGGCGGCGTCCGTGACCAGATCCAGATTGACGACGACCTGGGCGGCATGTTCGGCAACGCCTATACCTTTGACGACACGCTGGAGCAGGGTTTCCCGAGTGACGGCAGCTTGCGTATCGTGAGCGACCGCGGCGCCATTACGGTGCAACCCAGCGATAGCGACAACATCAAGGTCGTCATTCACAAGAAGCTGTACGCTAACAATCAGAACGATGCCGACAAGTACAACCAGGGCAGCAAGCCGATCATTACCGTCAATGGCAATTCAGTCCTGCTGAACGCGAATACCAACGGCGCCGGCGACCACGGTGTCAGCACCGACATGGACGTCTACCTACCGCGCAAAGCGGCACTTGATATTGCCAGCCGGCGCGGCGACCTGAATATCACCGAACGCAAGGGCGACGTGAAGGTCTCTGGGCAGCGAGGTGATGTCACGCTGAACGACGTCGAAGGGGCGGTGAAGATCAATCTGGAGAAGGGCTCAGTCCGAGTGGCCAAGATTGTCGGCGATGTGGATATCGACGGGCGCATCGATGATGCCAACGTCGATGACGTCACCGGATCGCTAAAGTTGAACGGCGACTACTTCGATGACATTCACATCTCGAAGATTACGAAGAACGTAACCTTCAAATCGTCGCATTCGGATCTTACGCTGGCCTCGGTGCCGGGTGATCTCGAGGTCAATGGCGACTCGCTTCGTGGGACAGACGTAACTGGCCCGTCGCGCCTGGTGATGCGCTCGAAAGAGGTACACCTGGAAGACGTGAGTGGCGACCTGGAACTCGAGTCGAGCAACGGCGACATCGAGGTTCGCGCCGCGAATAAGCTGCCTCTCGGCCGGATGACCATCACGGGAAGGAAGGGCGATATCACGCTGACGCTGCCGTCGAATGCCGGATTCCAGATCGATGCTAACGCGCGTCACGGCGACATCAACACCGACTTCAGCAATATCAAGGTGGATAAAGAAGGTGGCGCAACCTCCAAGGCGACGGGCACCGTTGGAAATGGCGCCGCACACCTGGTCATCAACTCCGACAAGGGAGACATCAACATCAGCAAGGGATAGAGCTCGAGAAAGAGTTCGGAAACAACGGGTGCCCCATTCCGCCATGGTTTGGCGGGGTGGGGCTTTTCGTGTGTGAGCCGAGAACTCCGGCTGACTCTAAAATCCCCACCCGGGCAAACCCGGCCCGAATGGGGCACCAGCGCGACGGATCCAATTGGGAAGATTGTTTGTTGTGGGGACGAAAGCAGGTTCTTCGCTGCGCTCAGAATGACAGTTCTAAAGGTTATGAGGGATGGCTCTTTGATAGTTGCTAATTGCGGTCTGAGAAATGAACAATTACTAACGGCTAATTGCTAACTGCTAATTACCGTCTTCTCACATCTGGTTCGGTTTCTCGCTTGTACTCGGCCAGTTCTTCATCATGTCCTGCCACTCGTGCTGGTGCTGCTGCATTTCTTTTTGCAGCTCCTGCATCTGCTGCTGAATTTGCGGACCGATGAGTTTCATCTGCTCCTGAATCTGGGGAGTCATAGCATTCATTGAGTCTTCGATCTGGTGGCGCATCTCTTCGAAGTCCTGCTGCTTGAGGACGGCCATCGACTTCTGCATTTCTTGCATTTGCTTCTGTAGCTCAGGCCCGACCTGTTCCATCTGCTCGCGTACCTGCTTGTCGATCACGGGCTGGATGCGCTCCATCTGCTCGCGCGCGGCTTGCGTCTGTTTCTCGATCTCTGGGCGCATCTGCTCCATCTGCTTCTGAATGTCTTCCGTCTGCTTGCGGATTTGCGGCTCAAGATCTTTCATTGACTTTTGGATTTGCTTGGTCTGATGCTTGAGCTCTTGGTTCACGCTTTTGTTGACCGACTTCTCGATTTCGCGCTGCATCTTCTCCAGTTCATCGGAGCTAAACATCATGGCCTGCGTCTGCTGCGCGATCTGGGGGCCCAGGCGCTGCATTTGCTGATTGAGCGCGTCCGCGTCGTGGCCGACGTCATCCCCGTCTTCGCCCAGGCGTAATTCGCCCGCCGGACCCGGCGTGACCATCTCCACCACCTGCTCGCGTTTTTCACGAATGACAGAGAACGAGGTCTTGCCATGGGAGATGTTCATGCTGCGACGCCAATCGGCGAGATCGCGGACGGTTTGGCCATCAATCTTGATGATGACGTCGCCGGCCTTCAGACCGGCGTTGGCGCCCAGGCTGCCACGTTGCACATTGCGCACCAGCACACCCTGTCCACTGGGAACCCCGAAGAATTCAGCCAATTGGGTGGTGAGGCCTTCGACAACGATGCCGCGGCGCGCGGAAGCAGGCGTCATGAGGGGGACTTCGACGTCCGCCGGGAAAGAGCCCGGAGGTATGGGCATGGGAGCGACAAAGGATTTCGCCATGGCGCTATTCTGGATGGGCGGTGCGGTGTTCGGGGTCATCCAGTTCTTACGGTTGCCAAGAGTGACCTTCACATTCTCGGGCTTGCCGTCACGAATGATAGCGATATTGGCGACGCTGCCGGCGGCCATGCCGTTCATCACGTCCACCATCTGCTGAATGTTGTGGATTTGCGTGCCCCCAACCGAGGTGATGACGTCCTTATTCCTGATTCCCGCCTTGCACGCGGGGCCATCGTGATCGATGCTCTCGACCACCACGCCGGTGACGTCGTTGAGCCTGAGGCTGGCGGCAAGCTCGGGAGTAATGTCACCGATGTGAACGCCCAGGTACGCTCCCGAGTTACTGGAGCCGGGAACAGCGAAGGCGGCGGGTAGAGCCAACAACAGGGCCGCTGCTATAACGGCCCACTGCGTCTTCGATTTAGAAATGCGTGCGGTCATACGTATCAATCCAATCCTGCCAATCCTGCTTATTGCGTATTACGAAAATCGATGTGGCCCATGCCAGTGCGAATGCGCAACAACGGCCCGCCACCGTTCAGCACGCCCTCCGCCCAGGCTGATTGCGGTCCAAAGCCACCGCCCTGCTTGCTGATTCGAATGCCCGGCACCGCAGAACGAATTCCGTATCCTGCTGTCATATCAGACGAAGCATGTACGGTCAGCGGTAGCTCATCGGGCAAGAAAACCAGTACATCGCCGGAGCCGGTATGCAGTGAGGAGTCGGTGAACGCCCCCGGCACAGCGGTGAACTGCACGGTGATGGCGCCCACTGGAGTATCGACCTTAGCGCCCTTCGCCACTTTGAACAGCTCGACGCTGCCGCCTCCGGTGTTTACCTGTACCAGGCCGCCAGCTCCGGCCAAGCGAACACTGCCGGCGCCCGCATCAATGCGAACCGAGCCCGCCACCGGACCGACATTGACGTTGCCGCCTCCGGTCGACGCCTGCAAGTTGCCAAAACAGCGCCGCACGTCGATATTGCCGGCACTGTTGTCAATGAGCAGGGTGTTGGCCGAGCCCACGTACACCTGACCTCCGCCATTGCTGATCTTGGCTGCCCCGGTGATGTTGTCGATGTGCACGCCACCACCGCCGTTCTTGATGATGGCCTCCGAGCCCAGACTTCCGCCGACGACTTCGCCGCCTCCGGTGGTGATGTTGAGCGGGCCGGCCATATCGTCAAGCTTCACTGCGCCGGCTCCGGTCTTTCCCGTGACTGCGGCGGCCAGCGAACTCAGTCTTATGGTGCCCCCGCCTGTGTTCAGCCAGACTTTCCTCAGGTTGTACGGCACCTGCAGGGAAATGTCGGCACTTAGCCGCGTAAATCCTCGCTCTAACAGGCGGCCATCCACCACTATCTGATCGCCCGTTCTCACGGCGGTGAACTTCATCTTCTGGAAGTCGCGCTCCGCCTCTTCTTTGCTGGGGGCGGCGGTACGCTTGCGAATGACGTACATGACGCCTTGCGCACGTCCCCGCACATCGATGGAGCCGAGATCGGTATTGACGTGCAAATCGCGGCCCACGGGAAGCGTTCCCGTAGTCTCTTCTACCCAGGCATTGCCTTCCTGATAGACGCGAACGTGCTCCGCCAGTAGCGGTAGCGCGACTGCCAGCGCCAAACCGACAGCCAAACCCGCGCACTTGCGAAGCGACACCTGGCGTTCGTTCTTTGTGCCTGTTATCTCCCCTGAACCAGGCAGTGCACTCAACCGACCCGACCTCCCAAAGTAGATCTCACGTCCCGCTGCACCAGGCGGGAAACCGCAGGGGGCGAACGTTGTTTGTTTCTGCGGGGGCTGAAGCCCCCGTTCTTTTGTCCCGCTGTCGGCACGACTGAAGTCGTGCCCTGACGCGATTGCTTATTTCGCCGCTGTGGGCACGACTGAAGCCTGCCCTGAGCCGCGCCGAAGGGTGCCCTGACGCGATTCCTTATTTCGCCGCTGTGGGCAATGCAGAACATATCCAGCTAAAACATGTTCGGCGTCGAGGCCAACAGTTGCTGGGACTCGTGACGAATGTAATCGCTGGGATCTTCCTTCGCCAACTGCTGCAATGCCATGCGCACGCTGCTGTCGGCCTTCACCGGCTCAAGCGAATGCAATGCGCCACTGCGCACGCCCAGGTTGCTGTCGTTGAGCAACGCTTCGAGCACTGCGTTGCGCACGCGAATGTCGTCTTTCACCAGCGGGCCCAAGCCTTCGAGTGCCTGCAAGCGCACCCCGGGATTGCTGTCATAGCGCAAGGAGTAGGTGAGCGTCTCGCGGACCCGGGGATCGTCCGACTTACCCTTCAGCGCGTCAACTGAGTTCAGTCGCACGCCGGAGTTTTCGTTGCTCTTGGCGGCGTACAGCAGCAGGTCCTGAATCTTGGGATCGGTAACCGTACCCTGTACCGACTCGGGCATGACCTTCTCGTAGGAAACCTTGACCTGATTGCTATTGGGATCGCGCTGAATGGAGGTAATGCCGCTGATGGAAGCTTCTACCGGAGCTGTGGCTTGCATTGCGGGCGGTGTAGCCGGAGCCTTGCCGCTCATGGCCTGATACATGGCGCCAATGCCGCCGCCGAATCCCACGAGAAAGATGACCGACGCTAATGCGGGCGAGAAACGTACCTGCCGCATCCATGCCGAGGGATCGAAGGAGAACCGGTGATACCAGGCGCGGAGCGGCTGCACCTGCTCCAGCGATTCCTGTAACTTCATGCGGGCCGAGGTCAGGAAGCTGGGCGAAACCTCCTCGACCGGAAGCACGCTCATGGCGCCTTGGAATTGCTGCTGTGCGGAAAGCTCGGCGGCACAAACGGGGCAGCGGGCAATGTGCTGCTCCAGCTCGTGATGGGCGTCGTCGGCCAGTTCGTTATACAGATAAAGCGTGATGTTCTGTTGTACCCAGTCGCAGTTCATGGCGTAACTCCTGCAGCAGGGGCATGAATAAAGCCGTTATAGGGGCGCACATCGAGCATTGCAATTACCTCATGTCTTTCAAGGCGGCGCGCAACTTCTGCGTTCCGCGGAACAGCGTGTTTTTTGCTGTCTCTTCTGTCGTATTCAAAATCTCACCAATGGTACGGAGCTTCAGCCCCTGGTAGTGCTTCATCTCAAAGACCATGCGCTCGCGCGGGGTCAATTTGTCGAGCGCCTTGGCGATGCGTCCGCCAAGTTCGCGCCGCATTAAATCTTTTTCCGGACTGGCTCCTGACCGCACATCGGCGACCTGGTCGAGCAAGTCGTAAGTGTCGCCATCGGAGTCGAAGATAACAGCCGAGTCTTCCTTGCGGACCTGGCGTTTGCGCAGGTAGTCGAGACACAGGTTGGTGACGATGCGATAAATCCAGGTATAGAAGGAACACTCAAAGCGGAAATTGTTGATGTTGCGATAGGCCTTGAGGAAGGCTTCCTGGTAGATGTCCTGCGCGTCCTGCTCAGAGCGCGTCATGTGATAGGCAAGGCGAAGCACCGGCGCGTCGTACTGCCGCACCAGTTCTTCGAAGGCCGCGTGATTACCGCGCTGCGCCTCCCGTATCAGCTCCGCGTCGTTCATCCGGCTTTGCGCACGCTCTGCTATACCTCTTTTATACGAGGTTGTCACAAAACATGTTTCGCCGGTATCCCGGGTTGCGCCGGGAAGTACCGGTGGAACCGTGAAAGGAACTGCTACCGCATCGGCCGGCATCGTGACCTCAGGTTGTCAGCTGGCAGGCCGGAATGTCATCGCCTGCAAGAAGATAGACGATTCGGCGGGGGAAGGGTAAGCGGAAAGTGCCAAGGTTATGACCTGCGGAGATTTGGCTGGCGGCGCGAGCGAGGGTTTCACGGTTTCCAGCAAGACTTCAGATTTGTCATCCTGAGCCCGCCCGCGGCGGACTAAGAGCCCGTTTTTTCTCCCACGAGCCGAGGGTCCCCGGCTGTGCAACGTTTTAGGCCCTGTCATCCGACGACTGGGGCAAACCTTGGACTCCCCTCAGCTCGCTGTCTCAACCATCGAAAGCAGGTCCTTCGCTGCGCTCAGGATGACAACTCTTAAAGATGTAGTGTCGAGAGCAGTTTGCGGTACCGGCTTTACTTTGCGAACGGCGACCCTGACTGGGCGGAAAGTGCCTTGATCGCCTCGTCATAAATGATTTTCGTTTCCGGGGTGGCCGCTGCCTGCTTGCTCTCCAGCCACTTCAGCATCGTGGCCCGCGAGGGATGGGGATAGTTAGGGTCCACGTCGATGACCTTTAACTCGCCGCCGATCTCCTGCACCGTAAATTCGACTTCTTTATCGCTGCCCGCGACCTCGGTGGAGTAGCCCTGTCCGATGGTGAAGCGTCCCAGCATGTGATAGGTCACGGTGACCCGCCACTTACCATGCTCCTGGGTGGCGTTGGTGCCGACGTCATAACGCGAAACCACATCAATGAGCGGGAAATCGGGATTTTTCGGCCAAGTCACAACCGGCTTCAGCTTTTGCCAGTCCTGCTCGCTAAGGCGTGCTCCCAGGTAATCGAGCCGGCAATATTGCCCGACTTTATTGCGGACCTCGGCATCGTTGGTTTGTTTGGGGAGCTGCGTGGGAATGCCGAATTGGGCGAAACCAGAGCCGACGGACAGCAGCAGAAAAATAATGAGTGAACGCATGAAAACTGCAACGCCTCTGAGGGAATATTCCCCAACTAAAAGGGTAACGGTTCCGGGAAGAGAAGACAAAGCGCAACCCGAGGAGCTGGAATAAACATCTTGTGTATGAACGAACCAGTGCGCAATGGCCGGAGACGGAGACGCAGGAGCTGACAAGTGAACGCTGATTTCCTGGAGATAGGCAACAAGAGTTCCGGAACAATCGTAGAGAACAAGAGTTTAATGTCGCTGTCGGCTTTTAAAGAGGACAATGGGTTCGGCCTTCTGAGGGTGGGGTAGACTCCGCTGCACTTGGGCCGCACGCGAACCCCACTTTTGGCTTGTGTTTTCGACAAGCTAATCAAATTGAATAACCATTTCCCCCGAGGTCTCCGATGAAACGAGCGATTCTGACCGCCTCTGCTGTGATGCTTGTGCTGGCTCTTGCCGCTTGCGGCAATAACAATAACCCACCGAACAATCCCAGCGTTACGGTTTCGCCGGCCACAGCCAACGTGCAGGAAGGCTCGCAGCAGCAGTTCACGGCCACCGTGAGTAATACCAATGACAATGCCATCACCTGGCAAGTCAATGGCGTCACCGGGGGGAATACGTCGGTCGGCACTATCAGCGCCACCGGGCTGTACACTGCGCCGTCGGTAATACCCAACCCGGCCAGCGTGACCATCACTGCTTTCATTACCGATATGTCGACGGTGTCGGGCTCGTCGATCGTGACCATCACTGCGGTTGCGTTCAATAACTCGTCGCTGAAGGGCAATTTTGTGTTTGGGCTGTCGGGTCTCGACATCAACGCAAGTCCGTTCTATGCCGTCGGAGCGATCACGGCGGACGGCAACGGCAACATCACCGCCGGCGAGGAAGACATCGTCGACACAAATTCCGGATACGCTAAGGCCACTACGACGACCGGAACCTATACTGTCGGCTCCGACGGCCGCGGCACCTTGACTTTCAGCAACTCCATCGGGCAGTTCCAGTTCGCCATCGCGCTGAAGGCGATGAGCAACGGAGTGATGAACGAAATCGACAACGGCGTTGTGGCAGCCACGGGAAATCTCGAAGCGCAAGGAACGTCGCTGGCCGCTCCGTCGGGCAATTACGCCTTTGGCTTCTCCGGCAGTGGCCTGGGATGCAATGCGGTGAACTCGGCCGGAGTCTTCAGCATGAGCGGCACCACCATCGGCGGCGTGCAAGACCTGAACTGCGGCGGCACTATCGTCAAGAGCCAGACAGTCAGCGGCTCGTACAGCGCGATCGATAGCCTGGGACGTGGCACCGGCTCGTTCAGCGGCTCCAGCACCGGCTCCTCGAACATGATCTATTACGTGGTCTCGTCGGGTCGCTTCCGCTTCCTCGCCGATCCCAACAATCCCAGCTTTTTCCTGGGCAGCGCCGACCTGCAAACGCAGTCGTCGTTCGCGACCACCGACTTCAACGGCAGCTACGTCATCAGCAGCTCGGCCAACACCAATGCCGGTGTGTCGTACACCTTGATCCAGATCAACGCCTCGGGCGGCAATGTTTCCAGCGGCTACTTCGATGTTAATGACACGGGAAACCAAGGCTCGGCGGCGCTTTCCGGCAGCTACAGCTTGAGTTCGAACGGCTACATTACCGGCACATGGAATGTGAATAACGCCAGCTTGCCGTTCGCGATGTATCTGTTCTCGCCCACGCAGGGCTACTACCTGGACGAGCGCACCAACGCGGTGGGCGGCGGAAATATCTATGCCCAGAGCGGGGCGGTCACGAGCGATGCCGCCTGGGCGGGCAGCTTCGCCACCAAGCAGTTTGGGTACTTCATCGTGAATGGCGTATTGAATAACAACAATGCCAGCGGAGTCAGTGGACAAATCTCCGCCGATGGCAATGGCACGTTGGCGGGAACGCTGGACCTCAACGATCCGGCGGGTATCTCGACCGGGCAGACTTTGCAAGGAAGCTACAGCGTTGGCAGCGTGGCGCCGGGTCGCATGACGTTGAGTATCACGACTGCGGTGGAAGGCACACGCAGCTACACCGGCTACATCGTCAGCCAGAACCAGGTGTTGCTGCTGGAAACCGACAACAATCTTGCTTCAAGCGGAGATGCGGTCCGGCAGTTCTAGCGGATACTTCGGGTGGCCCACTCGGGCAGCTGTTGCCCGGGTGGGGTCGTTGAAAATCCCCACCCCGGCAAACGAAGCCGGGATGGGGCACCCAAGCTACATCGTCAGCCAGAACCAGGTGTTGCCCGGGTGGGGTCGTTGAAAATCCCCACCCCGGCAAACGAAGCCGGGATGGGGCACCCAAGCTACATCGTCAGCCAGAACCAGGTGTTGCCCGGGTGGGGTCGTTGAAAATCCCCACCCCGGCAAACGAAGCCGGGATGGGGCACCCAAGCTACATCGTCAGCCAGAACCAGGTGTTGCCCGGGTGGGGTCGTTGAACATCCCCCACCCCGGCAAACGAAGCCGGGATGGGGCACCCAGGCTACATCGTCAGCCAGAACCAGGTGTCGCCCGGGTGGGGTCGTTGAAAATCCCCACCCCGGCAAACGAAGCCGGGATGGGGCACCCAAGCTACATCGTCAGCCAGAACCAGGTGTTGCCCGGGTGGGGTCGTTGAAAATCCCCACCCCGGCAAACGAAGCCGGGATGGGGCACCCAAGCTACATCGTCAGCCAGAACCAGGTGTTGCCCGGGTGGGGTCGTTGAAAATCCCCACCCCGGCAAACGAAGCCGGGATGGGGCACCCAAGCTACATCGTCAGCCAGAACCAGGTCTCGGCTTCGCTCGGGATGACACCCGCAACGACGGCCGGCGATCTACGCCCGTCCCGTCTTCTGGTCGCTGAAGACCTGGCCGTCGCGGATATGAATTACGCGATGAGCGTACTCGGCGATGTCGTGCTCGTGGGTGACGAGGACGATGGTGTTGCCTTGCTCATGCAGGCGATCGAAGAGCGCCATGATCTCGACACCGGTCTGCGAGTCGAGGTTACCGGTGGGCTCATCGGCGAGCAGGATCGACGGGCTGTTGACCAGGGCGCGCGCGATAGCAACGCGCTGGCGCTGACCGCCGGAGAGTTCGTTGGGCTTGTGGGTCATGCGACTGTCCATGCCCACCGAGCGCAGAGATTCCTTTGCGCGCTCGAGCCGTTCGTCGGAAGGAATTCCGGCGTAGATCAGCGGCAACTCGACGTTGTGCAGCGAGGTGGCGCGAGCCAGCAGGTTGAAGGTCTGGAAGACGAAACCAATTTCCTTGTTACGAATGCGGGCCAGTTCGTCGTCATCAAGTTCGCTGACCAGCTGTCCGTTCAACCAGTAGCTGCCCTTGCTGGGAGTATCGAGGCAGCCGATGAGGTTCATCAGCGTCGATTTTCCGGAGCCCGACGGTCCCATGATGGCGACATACTCGTTGCGCTGGATCTTGATGCTCACGCCACGCAATGCCTGCACCTGCTGCTCGGAGCCCATGTCGTAGGTCTTCCAGAGATCTTCGGTGCAGATGATGCAGTGATCGGGAGGCGCCACCATCGTCTCGTCGCGCAGGGTCGCCAGTTCCGTTGCCATTTTTTTCTCCTCGTTGCGCCGCGGGTCTTGCAGGTCACTCATCGTGCATTCGCCTCAGGGCGGTCGCGCCGGATTACGACTCTTCCGACTTTTTAACCGGGGTGTTATCTATTTTGACGCTCGCCCCGTTCTTCAGTGTGCGCAGAGTCTTATAACTTCCGGTGACGATTTCGTCACCCTCCTGTAGCCCGTTGGTGATCTCGATGTCGGTCGTGCCGGCAATACCGGTAGTCACTGGTACGAAGACGGCGTCTTTTTTGTTCTTCAGGACGAAAACCCCGGTCAATTCTTCCTTCGGGTCATTTTTGGCCTTGTCTTTATCGTCCTTCACGCTGGCCTGGACCACCTTGCCCTTGTCCTTTTTCTTGTCCTTGTCGGTCTCAAGTTCGCCGCGCTGGCGAACTGTGAGCGCCTGAATTGGAATGGCCAGCACCCCGTTGCGGGTTGCGGTCGTGACCCGCGCGGTGGTGGAAAGGCCGGGCAACAGGTTTTCTGGCGGATTCTGAATCGTCACAACCACCTTGAAATCCTTGGCCTCCTGACTGCTCGAAGTTGACTGGGCGGTCGAGACCCCGGTGGAGCGAATAACCGCGTTGTCGCCGATTTCGCTGACCACGCCCTGGAAATGCTGCTTGGGAATGGCATCGATGGTCACATCGGCGGGCTGTCCGAGCTTCACGTTGACAATGTCGGTTTCGTCCACCATCACTTCGGCGGTGATAACTGAGGTGTCGGCAATCGTCATCAGGGTGCTGCCGGGCGCGTTCTGAATGCCAATGACCACGGTTTCGCCTTCACGCACCGGAAGATTTGTGATGACGCCATCGAAGGGTGCGCTGTACTCGGTCTTGCTGAGCACATCGGTCACGCGCGTCAGATTGGCGGCGTTCTGCTTGATGTGCATATTTGCCGAATCCTGCTGGGCGCGGGCCTGGGCCAGCTTGGCCTTAGCCTGATTCAACTGGGCGGAAGCGGTATCGTAGGCGGCTTTCTTGGTGTCGTAATCGGACTTGGCAATGAGCTGCTGTTCGTACAGCGACTTGTTGCGGTTGTAGTCGAGCTGAGCGCGCTCGTACTCGGCTTCTGCCTGGTGCAACTCGGCGACACCGGTGTTCACTGCTGCCTCGGCTGCGACGAAATCGGTCTGCGCGCTGTTGAGCGCGGCTTTGTTGGCGTTCACGTCGGCTTCGGGCTGGACGTTCTCAATGGTGGCCAGCATCTGGCCCTTTTTCACGCGATCGCCTTCCTTTACATAAAGGTGAGTGATCTTGCCAAAAGCGTTGGCGCCGATGTTGACGTACACCTTGGGCTTGATCTCGCCCGATGCAGTGACCACAGCGGTCAAGTCTTCCCTGGCCACCTTTCCGGTCTGTACGGGCACTACGCCTTTGCGGCTCTGCTGGACGGAAAAGCCCACAATAGCCAACAAAACCACAACTCCACCGACGATCAGCGCAATCTTTTTCCAATTCTTCATGAGTGCTCAACCTGGGAACCCATACAGGCACACTTCATCTGTGGCTTGTTACGGATTGAGACGGAGTAAGGTTCCTGACGAGAGCGGGGCGCGAAAGTGCGGGAGCTGACCCTAACCAGCCCAGTCCTTGCTCGATGCGCAACGCACGAAAGCCTCTTCCGGATATTCCCGATTATAGCCGCTCGCCCAGGCGGGACGGTCACGGATGTCGATTGTCCGCGACGGACAGCAGAGGGGTGTGACGAGTTGCTGAAGAATTGGTTCACGACGTGCAGAAAATGGGGGCGAACGCCCAGAAAAAGCCGCGCTAAAACCAGAGCAGGAAACAACTTTCGCCGGGTTCGCGGGTTGTAGTGACCAATCGGGGGCGTTGTAATGGGCCGTCTTGCCCGCAACCTTGCGTTCACACCGGCGAAAACATACAATTTATTCACCCAACGTGTGTTTGTAGGAGCCTGGTAGCAGCAATGAAGTTTTCGTTTTTCCACGTCGTTTCTGGCTTATTTGCCGGCGTTTTCTTGCTGGCGACGGTAGTAGTCGCGCAAAGTCCCAGTAATACACCAAGTAGTACGAGCGATGGAAGTCCGGCCATGGCGGCGCACCCAAACACCGCGCCGGCAACAAGTCCCGCGGCACAGACGTCTGTCACTACGGTTAAGGGCAGGAAGGTGTCGGATGACAGCGATGCCAATATCGATCTTTCTGCCCCAGCGTCCAGCACTCCGACAGCAACTCAACCGGATCCCCTGAAGCGCGACCTGAGCCCGCAACAGAAGAAGGCAAACGCCAAGAAGCTCAAGGTTGAACTGGGTTCCACGTACAAGAAGTGGCTCAACGAAGACGTGCGCTGGATCATTACGCCGGAAGAGCTTACGGCGTTCAAAGCGCTCTCCAATGACGAGGAGCGCGACGCCTTCATCGAGCAGTTCTGGCAGCGGCGCGATCCCACTCCTGATACGGAAGAGAACGAATTTAAAGAAGAGCACTACCGGCGCATCGCCTACGCCAATGAGCACTTCTCCGCCGGCCGCGCGGGATGGCGCACCGACCGTGGGCGCATTTATATCGTCTTCGGGCCGCCGGACGAAATCGAATCACATCCCTCCGGTGGAACGTATGACCGTCCCATGGAAGAGGGCGGCGGCGAGACATCAACCTATCCCTTCGAGCGTTGGCGTTACCGCTACATCGAGGGATTGAATAGCTCGAACAAGCAGGAAGTCTGGATCGAGTTTGTGGACACCTGCATGTGCGGTGATTACCACATCACGATGGACCCGAACGAAAAGGACGCTTTGTTACACGTCCCAGGCGCCGGCTTGACGCAGTACGAACAGATGGGACTGGCCAGCAAGTCCGACCGCATCAGTGGCTTCGGTACCGCGCCCCAGGGACCGCTCTCGGGACAGCAGAATACCGAGACCTTCGAGCGACTCGAGCAGTGGGCCGCTTTGCAGCAGGCGCCGAAGATCAAATTCAAGGACCTGGAAGAAGTCGTCAGCCATAAGATCAATGTCAACCTGATGCCGTTCGACGTCAGGACCGATTTCGTGAAGATCACGGGCGACACGGTGCTGACGCCGGTGATCGTCTCGGTCAAGAACAAAGACATCACCTTCGTGAATAAGGACGGGATCCAGCGGGGAACGGCAAACATCTTCGGGCGGGTTACTACCCTGACCGGCCATATCGTGCAGACCTTTGAAGACACGGTGCAGGTCGATGTGCCAACCGAATTGCTTCCCAAGACGCAGGAGCATTCTTCTCTGTACTGGAAGGCGTTGCCGCTACGTCCGGGCCGCTATCGTTTCGACGTGGTGGTCAAGGACGTGAACGGGGATCGGGTTGGTACCTGGACGCATGGGGTGATCG
Organism: uncultured Acidobacteriaceae bacterium; assembly: GCA_963796585.1. Taxonomy (GTDB): domain Bacteria; phylum Acidobacteriota; class Terriglobia; order Terriglobales; family Acidobacteriaceae; genus CAVVDY01. The sequence goes on along the minus strand of CAWCMB010000010.1, from coordinate 776,950 downwards.
TACCCGAGTACACCGACGACCGACTGGCTTCCTCGTCGCTGATACTGGCGGACCACCTGGAGAAGGTCCCCGCCAAGAGCGTTGGGGCCGGAAACTTCGTCATCGGCCAAACTAAGCTGGCCTATCCGCACATCGAACCCGCCAACGGGCAGCCGGCCAGTTTCCGGCGCGATGAAGCGATGAATTTGTGGATGCAGGTGTACAATTTGCAGTCCGACGATAAAACCAAGAAGCCGTCTGCCAAGATCGACTATGAGATCGTGAACCTGGCGGACAACAAGCCGGTATTGCATACCAGCGAATCCACCGACAGCATGGCGAACGTCGGGGAGCAAGTGACGCTGGAGAAACGGCTGGCGCTGAACGGTCTTCAGCCCGGCCAATACCGCTTGACCGTGAAAGTAGACGATAACGTTTCCAAGCAACAGATAGCGCCCTCGGTACGCTTTGCTGTCGAGTAGCTTGGAGGGGCCCGCGGCAGCAGTTTGGGCCGCGAAGCTTTTATCCCGGAAAACGCTCTGTGGGGGGTTATCAGAATGACCCGTACAACAGGCTGGGTCCTTACTTCCATACTCGCGTTGTGCCTTGCGGCCAGTGCGGCGGTAACGCCAGGATCGATCTCTGGGTGTGTAAAGGATTCCTCCGGCGTTCCGCAAATGGGTGCCGCGGTGGAGGTCTTCGGGACCGCTACCGGTCAGCATCAGCTCGCCTACACGGATGAGACCGGGCACTTCAGCTTGAATGGACTGCTGCCGGGCTCCTACGATCTGCGCGCCTCAGCGACCGCGTTCCTGCCCACGGTGCGGGAGGACGTGGCACTGACCGCCGGCGCAACAAGAGTCCTGAACATCACGCTCAACACCCTGTTTGAAGCGGTGAAGATGTTGCCGCCTGCCAAGCGCAGCGGCAACGAAGACGATACCTGGAAGTGGACCCTGCGCTCTACCGCGAACCGGCCCATCCTGCGTTTCGACGATGGCGCACCGGTGGTTGTGGAGTCGGCACAGCCGGATAAGTCATTTACCGGCGGATTGGCTTTCGTCGCTGGGGGTACTGGCGCGGGCTATGCCAGCGGGTCGGACTTAGGCACCGCCTTCAATCTGGAGCACTCGATCTTCTCCGACTCGACGCTCGGATTCAACGGCACCCTGGGCTATAACACGGGCATTCCTGACGGCATCCTGCAAGTCTCCTATCGCCGGCAAGGCGACGAACCTGGTATGGGGCCGCAGATGGCCCTGAGCATACGGCGTTTCGCAGCCCCGCAAAACGGAATCCGCCTCGGCTCGCTGCAAGCACTGTCGTTTTCCTATTCGAATGGATTCTCGATAGGCGAGTTGCTGGACATCCGAGTGGGCAGCGAGGTGCAGGCGATTCAGTTTATGGGCCGTGCCAACGCGGTGCGTCCTTACGGCACGCTTGACCTGCATCTTGGCGCGAACACCACCTTGGAATACAAGTACACCACCAGCGAACCGAACCAAGCCGGCATGGGACTCGATGGGCCTGGAGAGATAGCCCAGGACGGTCCCCGGATGTCGCTGGACAACTATGATCCGCTGCTGGAGAACGCTCACCATCACGAGCTTTCTCTATCGCGGCGTTTCGGTGATGACAACACAGTGCAGGTAGCCTATTACCGCGACCGGGTGAAAGACCCTGAGCTGCTGGGCGTGGGAGAGATCGTAAGCGACACCGGATATTTCCTGCCCGACCTCTATTCCGGAACTTTCAGCTTTACCGGCGGCGAGCTGCAAGCGCAGGGAGTGCGCCTGGTGTATGAACGCAAGCTAGGCGATTCGTTGGCAGCTACCTTCGACTACGCCTACGGTGGCGTGCTTGAAATGGACCAGCCCGGTGTGGATTGGTCGCTGGTACACGAAAATCTGCAACAGGCGTGGAGGCATTCGGCGGCGCTGAAGTTGAATGGCAAGCTGAATCATTCGCACACCACGTGGATGGCTTCCTACCGCTGGATCAGCGGCGAGGCCGTCACCCCGGTTGATATGTTCGACGCCTCCTCCGGGCAGACGGAGCCGTTCCTCAATCTCTTCTTCCGGCAGCAGATTCCGCACTGGCACTTTCTACCCGGCGGGCACATGGATGCCGTCGTCGACTTGCGCAATCTTCTGGCCCAGGGCTACGTTCCGATGCTTGGTCCTGACGGCAAGACGGTGTACCTGGTGCAGTCGGCGCGCAGCGTAAGAGGCGGCGTCTCGTTCACCTTCTGAAAACGACGTATCACGCGATCATCTCTCCGAGCGTGTCTTCTGCTTCGCCAATACATTGGGGTATGAAGGCAATCCCGACCGGGGAATAAAGCGCAGAGCGGATGCTGGATTTCCGCCGATATTATCGTCTTCCGTGCTACTCTTCCGCTTCTGGAGTAGCTGAATGTGCATCTCCATTTTTCGCTATTACGTCCTGATCGCTCTCTTCGCCCTGTATTCATTCGAAGCATTGGCACAAGATAGCAAGAGTCCCGGAGCGGATTCCGGCGTGGTGGCCGCCGACCAGCTTTACCTCTCGGGCAAGTTTGGGGATGCACAGACGGCATATGAAACGCTGCTCAAGGCCAACCCAAGTCTTGCTCCGGCCGAAGCAGGTCTGGTCCGCTCGCTGGTACGTCAGAACAAAATTGACGAGGCAGTTAAAGCCGCCAATCAGGGGTTGGTGGCCAGCCCAAACTCTGCGCCGGTTCTATCCGCCATGGGCGACGTGCAGTTCCGCATGGGACTGTTTGGGGAAGCCCAAGCGGCGTACCTGAAAGCGAAGAAACTCGATCCCAAGGATGTACGGAGTTACCTTGGCCTGGCGGATCTCTATAGTGTTTCCTTGTATTCCCGGCATGCCTACGATGAGGTACAACGCGCCTACGAGATAGATCCCAATAACCTCGAGGTTATGAGGGCTCGAATGGGATACCTACCTCGCAAAGCCCGGCTAGAGCTGCTTGAATCGTACATGGCGGGTCCGCATCCCGACGACTCCGAAGAAACCCGGCACCTGCAGGTCTATCTGGCATTTCTGAAGGCCACCATCGATAAGCCTCGGCACTCCTGCAGGCTGGCCAATAAGACGGACGAGACGCAGGTGAAACTGGAAAACATGATGCACAACACCCAGATGGTTGAGGGCGTGGGCTTGCCGGTAAAGCTCAACGACCATGTCTCTCACCTGATGCTGGACACAGGAGCGGGCGGAATTCTCGTGACCCGGCACGTGGCGGAAAAGGCAGGTTTGGTGCGCATCGCAGAGCAGGCCGTTGGTGGAATCGGGGACAAAGGGGAGCGCAGTGGCTATACGGCGTTGGCCGAGCACATCCGCATTGGCGGCCTCGAGTTTCAGGACTGCCTGGTAGTGGTAACCGACAAGTCCTTTGGCGATCAGGATGGCCTGATTGGGGCCGATGTCTTCCGCCGGTACCTCATCGAGCTGGATTTCTACGGCCTTACCATGAAGTTGTCGGCTCTTCCCAAGCGTCCGGAACAGTCAGAAGCCGAGGCTTCGCTGGATACCGAAGGAGAGGGAATGTCTCCCGAGGACACCGCGGGAGCGCAAGGGGTGGAAAAGCCGCTGCGGATACCGCAGGACCGCTACATCGCTCCAGAAATGAAAGACTGGACGAAGATCTTTCGCTTTGGGCACATGCTGCTGATCCCAACGTTGGTCAACGATTCCAAATCGCGCCTCTTCCTAATCGATTCGGGCTCAGCCCGCAACATCATTAGCACACGCACCGCACAGGAGGTGACCAATGTCTCCTCCAACGACCGGATGCACGTGAGCGGCCTGAGCGGATCGGTCGCCAAGGTTTATAGCGCTGATAGTGTTACCTTGCAGTTCGCCCCCTTCAAGCAAAAAAACCAGCAAGCAATCACCCTCGATCTCTCCAACCTCAGCAAGCACGTTGGGACGGAGATGTCGGGCATTATCGGGTTCAGTACCCTGCGGCTGCTGAAGGCCAAGATTGATTACCGCGACGGGCTGGTAGAGTTCACCTATGATCCATCGCGGTTTCCGGGGCTGAGATAAGCCGGCACTTCCGGTTGTCTCTCGCCAATTGCCAGGGTCTTTCCCGGGGCCTGGCATCGCGTTAATGGGCCGGGAGTTACGTGTCTTTTTTCATCAGGCCTCCAGCTAGCCGGACTACAATGACAGCAGAGTTCCCCATGGGGTCCGGCCAGCCGCAATCCGATCGCAGCATGAGGTTGGTGCGTCTGATGGGCAGAGCAGCTGGCGCGGCCTGAACTGAAAATTGAAGAGTTGCATTGTATCGAAATCAAGAATCTGTAAGAGCGGGCTGTAATCCCGGATGTTAGGCCGTAAGGACAAAGTATCGGAAGGCCGCCTCACGGCCGTGCAATACGTGCTGCTGGGCGTCTTTCTCGTCCTCGCCTTCGGGCTGTGGCGCCTGCAGATCGCGCACAGCGGCTACTACGCATCGCTGGCCGAACAGAACCGCATCAAGCAGGTGCCCATTCTTGCGCCGCGCGGCAAGATCCTCGACCGCGAAGGCCGCATCATCGTCGACAACTACCCTTCGTTTTCGGTGCTATTGTTGCGCGACCAGAAGCGCGACCTCAACGCCGACGCCGATCTAATCGCCTCTGGCCTGCAAATGCAGCCTGACGAGCTGCGTGCGCGGCTCAAGCGCATGGCCGCGGTGCCGGGATATCAGCCGCTCTTCCTGAAGGACGACATCACGCCTGACGAGCTGGCGTTCATCGAATCGCATCTGGCCGAGCTGCCCGAGCTCGAGATCATCAACGTGCATCGCCGGCTGTATCCGCGAAATGGATTTATGGCGCACGTCATTGGTTACGTTGGGCAGGTGAGCGAAGACATGCTGCAGCAGCCGCAGTGGGAACTCTACAATCCCGGCGACATTGTCGGCATGTCGGGCCTTGAGGCTTATTACAACGACATTCTGATGGGCAAGAACGGCTCGCGCCAGGTGCTGGTCAACAGCCGCGGCAAGGAAGTTGGCACGCTGAGCGATGTGCCCGCCGTTCCCGGCAAGCAGCTTCGCACGACCATCGACCTCGATCTTCAGATCGCCGCTGAAGAGGCGCTCGAGGGCAAGCCGGGCGCGATTGTAGCTATGGATCCGCGCAACGGCGAGATCTTAGCAATGGTGAGCCGTCCGGCGTTCGATCCTAACGAGTTTGCGGTCAAGATTACCCGCGACGAATGGAACCGGCTGATTACGGATCCCGGCAAGCCGCTGCTCAACAAAGCTATCCAGGCGCAACTCGCTCCCGGCTCGGTCTTCAAAACCATCATGGCGACGGCCGGCCTGCAGGAAGGCATCGCGCAGGATCTGGTCGTCAATTGCGGGGGAGGCAAGACCTTCTATGGACGCTTCTTCAAGTGCTGGATCGCGGCCATTCACGGCAGCCACGGCAACGTAAATATCAGCAAGGCAATTTATCAATCCTGCGACTCGTACTTCTATACCCTGGCGGAGAAGCTGGGCATCAGCAAAATCGCCAAGTGGGCTACCATGCTCGGCCTCGGCCAGAAGACCGGCATCGATCTGCCGCAGGAAGCTTCCGGCGTAATGCCGTCGGAGGAGTGGAAGATCAAGAACTTCAAGCAGAAGTGGTACGCCGGGGAGACGATTTCGGTGGGCATCGGACAGGGAGCGGTGGCTACCACGCCGATTCAACTGGCGCGGGCCGTCGGCGCCATCGCTACCGACGGAGTCCTGGTGCACCCGCACCTGGCATTCCCAGACCAGTTCCCGCCAGGGTTTAAGCAGGTATCCACCTACCGGGACGAAACCAAAATCCCGATGGACGAGAAGAACTGGATGATCATCACCGATGCCATGGCCGCAGTGGTATCGCCCATGGGCACGGCCGGCCGCGCCGCGGTCAAAGGCATCGACATCGCCGGCAAGACCGGCAGCGCGCAGACGGTGTCGAACGAACTGAAGAAGAAGATGAGCGCGAAGGAGAAGGGTCAGTACAAAGATAATGGCTGGTTCGTCGGCGTCAGCCCGCGGCGCAATCCTGAAATTGTTGTCGCCTGCCTTTTTGAAGGCGGCGAGCACGGCGCTCTGGCCGCGGTGGTTGCGACCAAGGTGATCGCAGCCTATGTGCAGAAGCAGCGCACGCGGCAGACCCTGGTTGCCAAAGCCAACGGCGCAACCCAACGCGACGCCAGCAAGGGCGAGGTCGCCGCAGTGTGGCATGAGGGAGACGCCAATAGCGGCGGTCCTCCCACCGACAAACTACAAGCTGGGCATTTCAACATCGATGCTACAGGCCAGATCAAGCCGGTGGTGGCTGCTCCCGGGATGGCTGCGACAAGACCTGCGGTAAGCCACGACTTGCAAACCACCGAATCGCATACCGAGATGGCCGAGCCTGAAAGCGATTCCGACGCTCAGCCCGCGCAGCCTTCTCTGCGGAGCGAAGACGAGCAGCCTGCGCCAGAGCCGAACCAGAAGAAGCCGGCCACCAAGCAGCAATCGGCTCCGCCAATCGCACCCGCTCAGCCTGCCGCCGGCCCGGTGGGCCCCCCGACGGCCGAACTCATCCAGGAAAACCATCCGTGAGCCGATACGTTTCTTTCCGCGATTTCGACTGGGTGCTCCTGGTGCTCATCCTGCTGATCTGTGGCCTGGGTGTGCTGGAAATCTATAGCGCGACGCTGGGCACCAAGTTCGTCGGCGTCCATATCAAGCAGGTGTACTGGGTTCTGGGCGGTGTGGCGCTCATGTTCATCGTGAGCCTGTTCAACTATCACGCTCTCATCGCGCGAGTGCCGCTGTTCTACATCATCTCGATTGCTTCGCTGGTAGCGGTGAAGCTGTTTGGGCAAAAATATCTGGGCGCTCGCCGCTGGATTCAGGTTCCCATCATCGGCCACTTTCAGCCGTCGGAATGGGTGAAGCTGGTGCTCATTCTGGCGATGGCGAAGTACTTCTCCGACAACGTGAAAGGCGATCCCGACGGGCAGGACATGGTCAAGGCCGCGGCGCTGGTTGGTATTCCCATGCTGATGGTGCTGTCGCAGCCCGACCTGGGCACCGCGCTGACCTATCTGCCGATCGCCATTATGGGGCTGTTCCTGGGAGGCATGAAGCTGCGGCACGCTTTGGTAGTTCTGGCAATCGCGGGATTGCTTGCGCCGGTTGGCTGGCACTTTCTGAAGCCGTATCAGCGCGACCGCCTGACCAGCTTCATGCAGCCGGAAGCCGACTCGCAAGGCAAGGGATATCAGGTCATACAGTCGCTAGTGGCTGTCGGCTCAGGCGGGATTCTGGGCAAGGGAACGGCGCAGGGCAGCCAGACCCAAGGCCAGTTTTTGCCGGTACCGCACACCGACTTCATCTTCGCCGCCTTCGCCGAGGAGCACGGCTTTATAGGCGCTATGGCCGTTCTGCTGCTATACTTTATCGTACTGATGCGTCTGATTCAGAACGCTCAGACGGCTCCTGACCGGGCTGGAGCATTCGTGGTCATGGGCGTGGTCGCGGTTCTCGCGTTCCATATCCTGGTCAACGTAGGAATGGTGGTTGGTTTTATGCCGGTCACGGGTATCCCCTTGCCTTTGATGAGTTACGGGGGATCGTCGGTACTGTTCATGTTCCTGGCGCTGGGCATTGTGATGAACATTCGGATGCGCCGGTTCGTGAACTGAGACATGGTCCGTTATCGAACGCACAGATGCGGGCAGGGTTTTTGGCGGTTTGTATCAGGGTACGGCTCAGCCGTGCCGCAGGAACAGACAGAAAGACAGGGCTTTAACCCCTGAGGGACTCGGTCCCCTGAGTTGTAGCAAAGCGGTTTTCACTCGCCGCGAAGCGTCCGCTGATGGAACCTTCGAATGGGTGACAACAAGATTACGAACGCCCTCGCGATAAGAGGGTAATTCACCGGTCGCTTTGGAAAGGGGCCGGACAGGGATTGCAAGGTTCGTTGCGGTAGGCGGGAAACGGCCCCACCAGAGATTGCAGCCGGTGTCGAGTGACCTGGTTGACGTACCCAGTCTGGGAGTGAGGCCACAAACCTGAGCAACGCACTTGATTACTCGGTGCATAAGATTCCACAAAGAGTAGTAGCGCGAATCAGGTCCAGAGACCACCTCGGCATCAGCCCAGGTGTGCTTCGTACCTAGTCACACCGATCCATCCTTCCTGTCCGCTTCCCGACTCCACCGCGCCGGTGAACCGGAGTATCCATGAACAAAGAATTGTATGTGTCTTCTACACCCCACGAGACCCGTGTGGCGTTAACCGAAGACGATCAGCTCGCCGAAGTGTTCTTCGAGCGGGAAAACGAATACACCCTTGCGGGTTCCATCTACAAGGGCCGGGTAACCCGCGTGCTTCCCGGCATGCAGTCGGCTTTCGTCGATATTGGCTTGGAGCGCGACGCGTTTTTGTACGTTTCCGACTTCCTGGAAATGGGCGAGGAAGGCGAAGAGGAATTCGACAGCATACCAGCAGGCCGAGGGATGGTAGATCTTCGGCCACAGGAACAGCAGACCCAGGCGCCACCTGCGGCGCAGGTTGAAGAAGAGGAGGCAGAGGTCGAGGATGTCGCCGAAGACTTCACCCCTTCGAACGGGAATGGCGAAGCAGAGGGCGAATCCAATGCGGCCGCCGGTGATGAGAGTGACTCCGAAGGAGCTCGCCGCTGGCGTGGACGGCGTCGCCGCCGTGGCGGACGCCGCGGACGTGACGAGGAGCAGCCATCGCGTACCGAGGCATCAGCCGAACCGCCGACGCCCACACGGTCTGAGACGCCACGCCCGGAGTCACGACCGGAATCGCGCCAGGAATCACGACAGGAATTTGGGCCGCCGCCGGGATATACGCCGATCATTCTGCCGGGCGAATCGATTTCGAAATATCGCGGACGAGCGCCGGAGCCCGAGCAGCAGACCGCAACCGCGCAGCCTCAGTCGGCGCCGGAAACCGAAGAATGGGATGAGGAGCCTTCCACGGCTTTTGACCTTGCAGAGCGGGAGGGAGAGTCCGGAGAAAGCGCAGCATCGCCGGAAGAATCCGGAAGTGCTCTCCAGCACGGCCACGTCGCTACCGAACCCGAGCAGTTGGAATGGGCGGCAGCCGGCGCACATCATTCTTCGCACGAGAATGAGGAGCGCGGCTCCAGCCAGCTGGCCCCGGTTGAAGCAGCGACAGCCTCCCATGCAACAGTTAACGATAGCCCTGCCGACGATCGCGACGATTCGGAGACGGTATTTGAAGTCGCCGAGCGCCGCGACTTGGACGACTACGAAGTTGAGGAGTCAAGCCGATCCGCGGTCGAAGACCCGCGGGTTGAACCACATCGTCATTTCGCTGCCGAGCTTTCGGAGCCGGCCAACGCTTCGTACGAGAGTGAATCGGCAGGCGTTGATTTCGAGGCCGAGCAGAACGTTGCGCAAACTCAGCCGGACGAGCCGGCTACACGCGAACACGAATTGCCGTTCCCGGGTCACGGAGATGCTCCCTCCAGCGCGCCGAAAGGCCGCACCCTGGAGCACGAGACCCTGGACGACGAGGAGATGGAATTCCCTCCCGTCCCGGAAGACTTCGAAGCGCTTAGCGAAGCAGCGGCGGATTCAGATCTCGACTTGGTCGAAGAGACCCTCGATGCCGACAACGGCTTCGGCGAGCGCTGGCTACCGAAAATCGCCGATGTCGATGAGGAAGAAGTGCTGGCTGCCGAGATGCGCGGCGAGACTTATCAGACGCCGGCTGACGAAGAGGACGCCGACGCCGACGACGAGGAAGAGGAGGAGAGCAACGGGCGCGCCGAGTTGCGTGGCGCCTCCCCTACCGTGGCCTATCAGCAGCGCCAGAGCGAGCGGCCGGGCTATGATCGCCGAGGCCAGCGTGGCCGCCGCACCAGCCGCCGCAATAACGTTCGCACTCGTCCGCACTCCAACCGATCGCAGCCGCTGATTACCGATCTGCTGAAGGAAGGCCAGGAAGTGCTGGTGCAGATCGCGAAGGAGCCCATCGCCAAGAAGGGCGCGCGCATCACCAGTCACATTGCGCTTCCCGGACGATTCCTGGTGTACATGCCGACGGTCAACCACGTCGGCGTCTCGCGCAAGATCAACTCTGAGGAGGAGCGCCAGCGGCTCAAGCGCATTGTAACCAGCGAGCGCGAAAACGGCCTGGGCGGTTTCATCGTCCGCACGGCTGCCGCCAACATTAAGGAAGACGAGCTGCGCGCCGACATCCGCTTCCTCAAGCACCTGTGGTCCGAGATCAAGACCCGCACCGAAACCAGCAAGGCTCCGTCGCTGATCTATCACGACCTCAACCTGGTGGAGCGCGTGCTGCGCGATCAGGTGAACGCCGAGTTCTCGCAGATCTGGGTCGATACCGAAGACGAGTACGAGCGCGTCATACGTTTCGCCAATCGCTTCCAGCCATCGATCGTACGGCGGATTAAGCTCTATACGAAAGAGACCCCGCTATTCGAGCAGTTCGGCATTCAGGACGAGATCGATAAATCGCTCAAGTCCAAGGTCTGGCTGAAGAGCGGCGGCTACATCGTTATCAACCAGACGGAAGCCCTGGTGGCCATCGACATCAACACCGGCAAATATGTCGGCAAGACGCAGCGACTGGAAGACACCATTGTCAAGACCAACATCGACGCTATCCGGGAGATCGTGCGGCAAATTCGCCTGCGGGACCTGGGCGGCATCATCGTGATCGACTTCATCGACATGGATGAGCGGAAGAACCGTCAGAAGGTCATGGCGGCGCTGGAAGATGCCCTGCGTGCCGATCGCGCTCCGTCGAAGGTGCTTCAGTTCAACGACTTTGGACTGGTCGCCATCACCCGCAAACGCGTCAAGCAGTCGCTGGAGCGGACGCTCGGCGAATCTTGTCCGTACTGCACCGGCGCCGGCTTCGTAAAGTCGGTGCCCACCATGTGCAACGAGATCTACGTTGAGATGCGGAAGATGATCAAGGAACACGATCGCAAGGACGTGACCTTGCGCGTGAATCCTGAGGTAGCCAAGGCATTGAAGGCCGACAACGGCAAGCTGATCGGCGAAATGGAAGAGCTGATCGGCAAGACGGTGATCGTCAAAGGCGATCCGCTGCTGCACCAGGAGAACTTCGACATTCACTAGGTAGGGTAGTGGATAGTGGTTAGTGGTTAGTCACGCGTCAATCGGCCAGTAACTACGGGTGCCCCATTCCGCGATCCTTTGGCGGGGTGGGGCTTTTGTTTAATGCCGCTTCGATATAACTAGTGCTAGCTTGTCGGCTTGCTCATTCAGGCCCTGCCCTCTAAAGGCGGCGACCGCTGCCTCGTCCATCGCTATCTCCAATGCAGTAACGGCCTCGGGCATGCCGACTTCTGAGCCATCATAGTCTGTCACTTTCTTGGTCTCTCTATCGATGGTCAGCGATGTCTTGACGGTCTCGCCGTCCATGCCCTGAGGTCCATAAAAGTTCTTAAGTGAAAAATAGTCAGCTTCCCGAAATTTGTCCAACAAAGCTTCAACCTGCTGCCTGGAGATCTTGCCATGGTACTTGCCGACGACTACGGCCTTGAGTACCTCATCGTGGTACTTGCCGGAAGGGACGAAATTTAAGCCTTCAAACCTGACGGTCCCATCCCCGCTGACCTCCACGCGATACGCCGGGCAACTTAGGCAATTTCCCTCCGGACGCTCAAGCGTAAACCGCACCGAGTTCCAGTCCGTAATCTCAGGGAACAGTTCTTTCGCCCCCCACTGCTCGAGGGGCACAATGCTCACATAATCCTGGATCGAGGCGGTTACTGCCTTGCCATTTTTCTGGAATGGTTTAAATCGACGTGCCATCTCCACTTCTTCCGCTTGCTGGAAATACTCTGCCGGACCGCGGACGGCGTGCGCATACTCGACGGTTCCACGTGGGGTAACGATGACTTCCAACCAGACGCCATCGTGCACGCTTGGCGGAATACCTACGCGAACAACCTCGAGCTTTCCCAAGTAACGCTCAAACAGCGGCTCATACATCTCTACCGGATTGGATTGCGCGAACCCCGACAGGCAGAACAAAAGCAAGATGACAAGTTGCCGCATAACTATTTCCTGCATTGCTCAGCTTAGACGAAGTGTGCTGAAGGAGCGTAATCAGAATTTCTCAACGTGACCGCGAGGATTTTTCCACCTTTCTCCTTTACACCCCCCGCCTTTCCCGCATAACATGCTTTGCGCCGCCCCCTGATTGCAAGCACACCGAAAATCCGTCGGGCGAACTACGTCTTTCATGAGGAGAGTATGAAGAAAACCACGCTGATGTTGCTGCTCTGTGTTCTGGCCGTGCAACTGTTCGCGCAGTTCGCAATCGCCCAGGAGCCACCTTCGCCGGAGAAGCAGGAGGCCATCGCCAAGCTGGAGAAGATGTCGGCTGAGCTGCAACTGACGCCGCAGCAGAAGAAGCAAATGCTGCCCATCATGATGGAAGATGCCAAGAAGATGAAGGGCATCAAGGCGAATACCTCGCTTGGCCCGCTCGAAAAGGTCATGCAGTTGAAGCAGGTTGGCACCGAGATGGATGCCAAGGTAAAACCGATTCTCAATCCCCAGCAGTATCAGAAGTTCGAGCAGATACGCCAGCAGGAGAGGGAAGCGATGATCCAGAAGATGCGTAGCGGGCAGATGTAGAGCGCGGTTCGCAGAGTGCCCCACTCATTCCTTCGCTTGGAATGAGTGGGACTGCAAGATTCGCTACAGCGCCACCGACGTTCTCTCCTGCGCGCGCTGGCTAAGCAAGTACCCTGCTCCGAAGAACAGCGCGCTGAACAGCAGATCGGAAACCGCGGTATTGCGGAAGAACGGCACACCGGCAGCCATGCAGGTAACCAGGCCGTTCCAGGTCGCAGGATACATTTCGCGCGAGACCGTCCAAACCGCGAAGTTGCTCACCAGGAAGAACGACACCGAGGCCACCAGCGATGCGCCGACAACCCGCAGCACTGAGGTATTTCGCGCCAGCAGCCCACCAAACAGCAGGATCGCCGCGTACCAGACCCACGTCACGGTCTGGTCCCACCCCAGCGGGTAGGCGTAGACAAACTTGTTCAGATAGATGTCGCAGATGATGAGCAGCGCCAGAGGCGTGATCATCTTCTGCCGCGGCATGCGTGCTCCGAAGAACAGCAGAGCCGCAGCAACCGGCGTGAAGTGAAACGGCATGGGTACGGCCCGGGCATGCACCAGAACCGCGAAAGCAACAAAGAGATAAGCCAGCATAGTCATTGCAGGTTCCTGATTACGACGTTCGCAATCTTTAGATTCTGTACGTTAGCCGCAGTCGAGTCAAGGCTGATTGTCACATTGTTCAAAACCGCTTGCGCAGCAAGAAACATGGATGCAGGGTTGAGGTGGTCACCGCTACTTCGGTCCTCCCAGCACGGCCGGCCGATCGTGGTTGTTGCCCTGCTCCTCGACTTGCAAATCGGGGCTAAGCAGCACGAAGCCGCCCAGTGCGGGGTGTCCAGGATAGGCATACCGCAAGTCTTGGAAGCTTACCAGGTAACCCTTGGGATTCGCTTCGAGAGTTTGCGTTTCAACAAAGGGAAACACCGCCCAGTCGAGATATATACGGCCCCAATACGATGCCTTGGCCGCTCGGGACACAGGCGTCTCTTCCGGTTTGTAGAACGTGCGTGCCTCGCCGTGTGGGTCAACCTCCGGCTTACTGGAATCCACCGGAAGGGTTTGGAAAAAGTCGGTTGTTTCCACAACCCCGTGCCAGCGGTAAGGATTGATGATGTAGGGATAAGCCGCGATCCGGGTGGCCGCCGCTCCGTTGTAGGTGACCGCGCTCATCGCGCTGAGTGCGCGGCGATGCTCAAAATCACGATATCCCCAGAGAACGACTACGCAAACCAAGGCGGCGACCGCGCCTACGCGACCTCCCGGGCCTTGGTTGCGGGCACCGACTTCCTGGTTGATCAATCCAAAAAACCACGGCAGAGCGAGGCCGAGCAACAGCACGGCGAACATCACCGGTTCGATGATGAACATGATGTCCCACGAATACCAGCGATGGTTAAAGGGTTCGAACAGGCGAATGCCATACGCAGTGGTGTAGTCGAGCAGCAGATGGCTGAGCGCAGCGAGCACGGCCAGCCAATACAGCAGCATCCATCGCACCGGCGGATATCCCGGTCGCGGCTTGCGCCGTCCGAGCCACAGGCGATGCAGTATGTAGACGCCGAGCAAAGTGGCAGCGGCCATAAACGGGACGCCGACGAAGGAGTGGGTAATGCCGCGATGATGCTGCAGCGCCGCGATCGGACTCTTGAGGTCCCAAAGCACGTCGCAGTCGGCGGCTTCGGCGGCAAACAGCATGGTCAGCGTGGCATACGCCGTTTTGCGATTAAATCCCGCGCGCCCCATGCAGGCGCCGGTGAGCATGTGTGTGAGCGGGTCCAAGGGATTAATTGAAGGGGCACGGCTTGAGCCGTGCCGAAAGAAGCAATTTTACACAGTGGGCTTCAGCCCTTGCGTGCCCCATCCGTTCCCTGGGTTTGGGAAAGGGGGGCATCTAATTCAGCCGTTCTTCGTGCTCTGTCTTGCCTTCCAACAGATCGATGGCATGTGGCAAGACATCCGCCACGGCAGCGAGCGACTCCACTGCGCCGCTCGGGCTGCCCGGCAGGTTGAGGATCAGCGAGCGGCCACGCACGCCGCAAACGCCACGGCTCAAGATGGCGGTGGGGGTCGCCTTCAGACCATCGGTGCGCATCTTTTCCGCAATACCGTCAATCAGCGTTGAGCACACGGCGCGCGTTGCTTCCGGCGTGACATCCTTCTCGGAGATGCCGGTTCCGCCGGTGGTCACGATCAATTGCGCCTGGATGCATAACGCCATCAAAGACTCTTCGATCAAGTCCTGCACGTCAGAGCAAATGCCGGTCGATACCACCTCGAATCCTCGTACCCGCAGTTCTTCAGCTACGGCGGGTCCCGAACGATCTTCGCGTTCGCCTTCTGTTACGGAATCGCTAACCGTCAGTACGGCTGCGGTGATCATCGCGTCCTCCTCGAACTAAGATTTCTGGCGCCGGTAGTCGCCGCTTTTGCCGCCCGACTTGCGCTCCAGCACGACTTCGCGGATTTCGATCCCTTTATCCAGCGCCTTGCACATGTCATACACTGTCAGAGCTGCAACCGAAGCTGCGACCAGCGCTTCCATTTCCACTCCGGTGACAGCTGTCGTTCGCGCAAGAGAGCGAATCTCAATCCCACGTTGTCTGATCTGGCAGGAGACGTCGATCTTGCTGAGCGGAATCGGGTGGCACATGGGAATCAGCTCTGAGGTTCGCTTCGCAGCCTGAATGCCCGCAATTCGCGCTACTTCCAGAGGATCTCCCTTGGGATTCTGCGGCAGCGCCCGTAGAACGTTCTTCTTCATGGCGACAAACGCGCGCGCCTCGGCCTCCCGCAATGTAGGACTCTTCGCGGAGACGTCTACCATCGACGCTCGACCTGCGGCGTCATAGTGCGAAAGCTGCTTCGGCGCTTTGTCTTTCTTGGCCATTCAGAACGCCAGAACCGTAATATTCTCCCGCGCCTGGAGGTGCTCCTTGTCGGGGGGTACCACAATGTAGCAGTTCGCGCCTGCGGCCGCCATCAGGTCGCCGGAGCCTTGCCACTTCACCAGTTCAACCTCCGGCTGCTCGTGCGATCCACTGAGTCGGGCAGGCAGAAATCGCGTCAGTCCGGGCTTCACTTTCAAATCCGCCTTCAGACGGGCCTGCGCGAACAGCGGCGGTTGCTGACGTGCTCCGGCAAACGCATCGAGCAGCGGCCTGACAAAAAGCTGAAACGTTACCATGGTCGAAACCGGATTGCCCGGAAGGCCGAAAAAGGGGGTTGTCTTGTTTGCCCCGCGGAGTTCTCCGAAAACCAGCGGCTTGCCCGGCTGGATCAGCACGCCGGTGAAGAAGAACTGCGCTCCCAGCTTGGCCAGCGCCTGCTCCACCAGATCGTACTTGCCCATCGAGACGCCGCCGCTTAGCAGCAGTAGGTCGCACTCCGCGCCTTTACGAATGAGCACTTCCAGTTCGGCGGCATCATCGCGCGCCACCGGCAGGATCTGCGCCTCTCCTCCAGCTTCGTGGACCTGTGCCGCCAGTGAGTAGCTGTTGGAGTTGCGGATTTCATTTGGGCCGGGAACAAAGTTGATGTCGACCAACTCGTCTCCGGTGGCCAGAATCGCGACCCGCGGCCGCTTATACACCGCGACCTCGGCTCGCCCGACGGCGCCTGCGATCGCGACTGCGACATGGTTTACGCGCGTGCCACGCGACACCATGACGTCGCCTTTTCGCGCCTCCGAGCCGGCGGCGACGACGTTCTCGCCCGCAGCGACGGTCCTCTTCACAGTCACGGTGTCGCCGTTCTTCTCGGTGTATTCGACCATGACGACGGCGTCCGTGCCGCTGGGAACCGGTGCTCCCGTCATGATCTCGACGGCCTCACCCGGCTTCACGGTGACGGAGCTTTGCTCGACGCTCGCCCCGGCCTTCAACTCGCCGACGCACTGCAACTTCGCCGGTACGTTAGCCACATCCTCAGCAAGGACGGCGTAGCCATCGCGCGTGGCCCGCGGAAACGGCGGAAAGTCGCGGTCGGCAACGAGATCTTCCGCCAGCGCCAGCCGCAGCCCGTCGAGCAGGGAAACCAGTTCCGGCTCACTGGGAGTAAGGCCGGAGGCATATTGCTGGACAGCGCTGAGCGCTTGGCTGAAACTGACGATCTGCATCGGTGAAGGATCCGGCATTCAGTCTACCGTAGGGCTGTGCCGCATTGGCTCAACCCCAAAAAACTTTCACCACGGAGGCACGGAGGACACGGAGAATCTTAGGTTTCAAATTCATCGGCAGGAGGTAAGACTTCTTCGCTGGCGTGGGTCATCGAACCGGAAATCTAAAAAACCTAGTTCCTCGGTGCTCTCCGTGCCTCCGTGGTGAGACGTAGTTTGTTCGTCCTGCAAACGCTTATGGGATTGCGCGCAGGACTGGTATGCTGCTTTCAGGGCAAGGGTGCTGTTCAATGAAGCAGTTCTACATACGGGATTGCAGTCAGCTGGAAAACCAGACGATCACGTCGTCTTTCGTGGTCGCCTCGAAACAGGCAAAGGCGAAGAAGAATGGCGAGGTGTACCTCTCGCTGGTGCTCGCAGACCGTAGCGGGCAAGTGCAAGCCAACATGTGGGACAACGTCTCCGACGCGCTGGACGCGTTCGACCAGGACGACTTCGTCAAAGCCAAGGGCGTGATCCACAAGTACAACGGCCGCTGGCAGATGACCGTTCACAAGTTGCGCAAGCTGGAAGAAGCGGAGATCGACTACGCCGACTACCTTCCTAAGACGACCAAGGACATTGACCAGCTGTGGGCGAAGCTGGGCGAGTTTGTCGAGAGTTTCGACAACCCGTGGCTCAAGCAACTAGTGCGGGCCTTCATGAGCGATGAGGCGCTGGCGACCGCCTACAAGTGCGCGCCTGCGGCCAAGACGCTGCATCACGCGTTCGTCGGCGGCTTGCTGGACCATGTGGTCTCGCTGTTCACGGTGTGCGACCTGGCGTCGCGCAACTATCCCGACGTGAACCGCGACCTGCTGCTGACCGGAGTCTTCCTGCACGATGTGGGCAAGGTACACGAGCTCACCTATCAGCGGTCCATCGCCTACACCACCAAGGGACAATTGCTGGGGCACATGATCATTGAGCTGGAGATGCTGCATGCGAAGCTGGCGCATATCCCGGGATTTCCCGACGAGCTGAAAATTTTGATCGAGCACCTCATCATCAGCCACCACGGGCAATACGAGTACGGCTCGCCCAAGCTGCCAATGTTTCCGGAAGCGCTCATGCTGCATTATCTCGACGATCTGGACTCGAAGATGGAGGCCATGCGGGCGCAGTTTGTGCGCGAGGCCGAGCTGCCTGGGGCTTGGACGAGCTATAACCCGTCACTTGGGCGTCCGCTGCTGAACAGCAGGAAGTTTCTGGAGCCAAAGCCGCAGCACGAAAGCACGCCGGAGGCGCAGTCCCAAGCCGCAGCCGCAGGCTCGGACTCAGGCGAGGCCTTCGCCGCGAGCGCCGGCAATTCCAATGGGAGGGACTTGCCACCCACCGCCGAAGTTCAGATGGAATTGGCCACGACGCAGGTTGTAGATTCCGACGCAGCGGCTTCCCCGCTGGAAGCGCTCCAGCAGAAGTTTGCCTCGCATAAGGTGACCGCAGTCGACCGCAAGGGGAGCTGAAGGGGCACAGCCTTCGCTGCCCGGTACGCACGAAACAGGACTATGGGGATGAATTCCTGCGCAAGCGCAGGAATTCATCCCCATTTACGATTACGGACGCGAATCGGCCCGACGGAACAGGTTGCGGAAAAATTGTTCGCAGTGGGAAGAAGAGCAGATCCCTCGCGGCCAGAGCCGCTCGGATGACAAACAAGAGGGCTTAGCGGCACGGCTAAAGAGGCTGGGGAAAAAGTCTTCGCAGTGGGAAAAACCAGCAGATCCCTGACCTCTAAAGAGGTTCGGGATGACAAAAACACATGGGTTCTATGGCGCAGCTAAAGCTGCGCCCCTTCAAAACGGCGCCCGGCAGAGTTTTTCCGCAGCCTCTTAAAGCCGTGCCCTGATACAAAGCAGGCGATACGAGAGTTTTTCCGCAGCCTGTGAAGTCGGGCCCTGATACAAAGCACCAAGAATCAGGCCAACAACCGTCTGCAGCTTTGGCGGCGGCTATTCCTGCGTGCGCTTGCCCTTGATAGAAAACCTTGCGGGCGCCTCGATGCTCTGGAACTTGGCACGCTTGCTGTCGACGCGGTAATCCGACCCTTCGATCTCAACCTTTTTGCACATCTCGTGCAGCCGCGAGCGCATGCGCTCGCCGATGCGATCGCCTAAGGTTTCGCGGCGTGCGGCACGCTCGGCCGCCGAGTAGCTCCGCGAGTTGTCCTCGGCGACATTCCCTTGTTCCGCCGCATCGGGATAGTTGGTGGTGATGATGGTGGTCCGGTTTTCGTTATAGCGACTGTTAAGGATGTAGTTGACGGTGTCGAAGACCCATTCCGTCGTGCGCACCGCGCCGAGTTCATCGAGCACCAGCACTTCGGCATCGAAGACCGGCCGCAGGATTTCCATCTCCGTGACCTGGACCGAGGGATTGTAAGAATTCTGGATCGACTTCAGCAGTTCGCGGTAGTCGCAAAACAGGCAATGAATGCCCTTCTCGCGAATCAAAGCCTTCATAATCGCCACCGAAAGGTGTGTCTTTCCCACGCCTACTGAGCCAACGAACAGTAACCCGGTTCGCTCGATGGGATATTCCTCGATGAATCGCCCGGCATGAAATCTCGCTTCGCCAATGCTCTTCTGCGATTTGTCCTCGGGATCGCACTTAAAGTTCTCTAATTCGCAGTGCTGGTAGCGCTCCGGAATGTGGGCCGCGGCCAGCAGGCGTTCGCTGCGCTCGCGAACCCGACACTGGCAACGCACCACTTCGCGCTCGTTCTCGCGCTGCCGAATCTGCCATCCGGTGCCATTACAGAGAGGGCACGAGTCTTCCGCTGTTGTCATCACGCCAATTCTCTCATCAGTGTTCGCCCAGGATGACCAGCGCCACCCCCAAACAAACTAGCAGGATGCCGGCCCAGCGGGAGCGGTTCAGCCGCTCGCCGAGGAAGAGCATCCCCCCCAGGCCTCCAACAACATAACTCAGCGCAGTGACCGGCACCACGAAGCTCACGTTTTCCACCGACAGAATGCCCAGCAGCGCGAAGAAGGCAATCGTCATCAGCCCCAGGCCGATCCATATCCATTTGCTCCGCGCCACGCGAGCGGCCACCTGTAGCAGCGCGCGGGGACGAAAGTCATGAACTTCACCGGATTCCTTCATGGCGCGCGAGATGCACAGTTCGCCCGCAGTGCCGGCAACAACAATAAGAAAGAAGCCAACGAACCGGAACACGTTAGCGCGTCTCCGTAGTGTTGGGATGAGTGCGCCCGACGACGACCACGCCGAGGCAGATAACGCCAATGCCGAGCCAGTGCAGGGGCGAGACGCTCTCACCCAGTACCACCACTCCCAGAATGGCGACCACTGCGTAAGCCATGGCCGAGGCCGGCTGCACATAACTGTAATCGGCCCACGACAGCACCAGCGAGTAGGCCACAAAAAACGTGATCAGCAGCGCAATACCGAGCCAGATCGTTCCCGAACTCAATATCCTGCCCAGGGTTTCCAGTACCACCGATGCCGACGAGAACGAAACGGCGCCGATACGCTTCATCCCCTTCGCGAGCATGGTATTGCCCAGTGGTCCGGCGAGAATCATGATGAGAATCATGAGCTGGGTCTTGAGGCGAAGCTGCTTGTGGCGCGTGTGGCTATCCATGAGGTCTCTTTCATCCTAAATGAAACCGCCCGACCCTACCGCGCTGGCCCTGGAGGTCACCGGCTATTGCCGACTTGGGTTACGCCTGTCGAGAGGCCTACAATCGCAGGTGTTATCGGTTCTAAACTTCTAGTATCCGGAGGTGTCCGGTGGATCTGTTTGTAATTGTCCCGGTCGTCATCGTTGTTCTGTACTTGCTGAACTCGATCAAGATACTGGCCGAGTATGAGCGGGGTGTGATCTTTCGCCTGGGCCGGTTGCTGGGAACGGCAAAAGGTCCGGGAGTGATTCTGGTTTTTGCGCCCATCGATCGCATCGTGCGGGTATCGCTGCGGCAGGAGGCGCTGGAGGTTCCGCCGCAGGACATCATCACGCGCGACAACGTCACGCTCAAGGTGAACGCGGTCATTTTTCTGCGGGTGGTCGATCCCAACAAGGCGGTCGTCGCGGTTACGAATTACATGTACCAGACATCGCAGTTCGCGCAGACCACCCTGCGCTCGGTGCTGGGCGAGGTGGACCTTGATGAACTGCTGGCGCATCGCGACAAAATCAACCTGCGCCTGCAGTCGATTCTCGATCAGCACACCGATCCCTGGGGCGTGAAGGTGAGTAACGTGGAAGTCAAGCAAGTCGACCTGCCGGAGACCATGACCCGCGCCATGGCCAAGCAGGCGGAGGCGGAACGCGAGAAGCGGTCGAAGATTATTCACGCCGAGGGCGAATTTGCCGCGGCGCAGCGGCTGATTGATGCGGCGCACCTACTGGCAAGCGAGCCCACCAGCATTCAGTTGCGGTATTTACAAACTTTGACCGAGATCGGCGTGGAAAAGAATACGACCATCATCTTCCCGGTGCCGGTAGATCTGCTGGCGGGCTTGAACAAGCTGGTGCAAATCGACACCGCAAAGGCGGAGCGCGGTCCGGTAGTCCGAAACGAATAGGAGGGCAGTAACAGCATGGCAGAAGAAGATACCGAAATAACTTTAGGAATGGGAAAACTGCTGGGACTCTTCTTCATGCTGGCCGCGACCTGCGGCATTTTCTTCGCTGTCGGGTATTCGCTGGGAAAAACGGCTGAGCGCGAGCAGGCGCTGAAGAATCAGCCGGCCCAAACCGTGCCCGCCGATCCCGACCTTGCGAGCTCGAAGTCATCCGGCGCGCCCTCGCCCGCGGGCAATGCCTCGCCTTCGGCCGAGAAGGAGGCGGAAGGCAAAGAATCTGCGCCCGACCTGACGTTCTACAAGGCAGTGAAGCAGAACCCGGGCGCGGAGACAAAGCCGGAGCGAGAGCTCAAATCGGCAGAGACGGCCGCGAATTCGACGGCCTCGGACACGGCGACAAAGCTGCATGAGATGGCCGCCGCCAGCCCAGCTCCTGCAAAGTCCCTCTCTATGGCCAAGGCGGATGCGTTACCGAGTCCGGCAGCGTCAATGCCCCAGACCGCTCCATCCGGCACCTTCCTGGTGCAGATTGCTGCTGTCACGCATGAAGAGGATGCGGCGGCTCTGGCCGGGGCGCTGCGCAAGAAGAGCTATGCCGCGGCAGTGATCAACAGTCCTAATGGCAAGGACAAGCTTTTCCACGTGGTGCTGGGGCCGTATGCCAGTCTGCAGGATGCGGAGGCGATGAAGGTGAAGCTGCAAGGCGAGGGCTACAGTCCGATTGTGAAGAGGTGAGAGAGACAGCTCTTAGCTTTTGGCCTTTAGCTTTTGGCTCCAGCTCGGTGCCGTTTGACCATCCACCTTCCTCCCCAGGAATGGCCGAGGTCCGCTCACCGCAAACCGGCGTGTAAGTTCCGCGAGCCTTGAGCCATAGATCAACCAAAGGAACCAGAACTAAACGCCGAGGGTCAGAGCCAATGGCCAATAGCCGCTTCCCTCAATACGCCATCAGGAAATACGCTCCGTAGTGGTTCCCGTCTCGAAATAGAACTCGGGCCCGGTAGGTCACAGGAACATCATTCGTATGGCAAAACTCGAATTCGATCACATCGCCAACCTGTAACACCCCGCCGATATCGAATGCCGCTCCGGTGGGACTCACATTGGTACAAGTACCTTCAATCGAGGCGCGATCTCCGGAGACACAAGTCACCCGCACCGGGACGCATACCGAAAGCCGATGCTCGGAGCGTCGCTCGAATGCTTGAGTGGGTACCGAAATGGCGTTGGGCTGCGGTGCCTGAAGGCTCATAATGCCTTCATCGGCAGATCGCCGCCGGCACATTAGCTGCCGTGACTGGGATGGCCGCGGGAGGGGATGTGCCCCTCCCGTAACCTTACAACTTGCGAATGCCGTGATGCTCAAGGATTGCAGTTGTCGAACTTCAGCTTCACCACCCGCGTACTCCAATTGTAGGAAGAGTTGGTCGTGTAGTACTCGCCGGTGGTTACGAAGGTGCAGCCGTCGGTCGAAATCCCCATGTTGTAGTAGTCGCCCCAGTAATTAGAAGAATCGATTTGAGATCCGGTGCCCTGAATGACAACTTGCTCCGGGCCCATGGTTCCCAGGGGGTCGGTCTTGGCGCGCCCGGTGAAGGCGATGGTGGGATAAACCGAGTTGCCATCGCTCACCGTGTAGGACATCGCCATGTTTCCCATCTTGTCCATGGCAATCGAACTCATGAATCGCCAACTAGCGTCCGGCGAGTACGTGCCTTGTTGATATACCGTGGGATCGGTGACCCCTAGAGGAGCGCGGAACTCATACCACCGTATTCCAAGGTGGCCGCTGTTGCCGACGGCATGACTGACCACCCAACTCGACATTGGGCCTGGGTCGCGCACCGTTCTGCCCACGGTGGCGCTGGGTAAGACGCGATACGCCAGCCGGTACATCAGACGGTCAGCCAGCGTACGCAGTTGACCCCCACCCGGTTCTGGAGCGTTTCCCAGCCACCCTCCAAGATAGTACTGTGCGACCGAAATGGCACAAGTGCCGCCGATGCAGCTGAAGGTTGAATTGGCTGGATTGGTCCAGTCCACATGAAATTTGTAGTAGTAAATGCTGGTTTCGTATCCGGTTTGGGTGTTGGTGAGACTCCCCATGTAGATGTTGGGCATGCCGCTTGGCGGCAGGCTGTTGGGCGAGTCGAGATCGGAGGGCACTTGGTTGTCGTCGAACGATTCAGGCCATGCTCCACTGGTCGAATCGAGAAAGCACACCTGCCGTGCCTGCGGATCGCCGGCCAGCAGCTTCGAGCGTTCATAAGCACAAGGCGTGGTACCGACAAAGCCGTTCGGTCCAAAATCGTTGTGCGAGACGTAATAGGCATCGGGCCAGACCCCGAGCTTGGGATAGTCAGAGATGTCGGTGTCGGCGTGGGGAACGGGGAATTCGTAGGCGTACCACGCTCCCAGCGCGTCTGCTGTTTGCGAGATTGCGATACAATCCCGCCCCGGATTCAACATCACCGGTTCCAACATTACCCAGCGATGGGCGATCTTGTCCCATTGCGCGATCTCGTCTCCGTAATTGTGAATGCCGCAGTTGGGCAGGCCGGCGAACAACGCGTTGCCGTTCACATAGTGCTGGCCGTTAAACAGCAAATTGTTGCCTTGCAGGTCGAACACGGCGAACTGGTCGTTGCCCCACTGAATAATCTGCGTATCGCCAATCGACAGGTTCATGTCCGAAGGCGTTACGTTGACCGTATATCCATAGAATCCCTGGCCTATTCCCAACCAATCCAGCAGCTTCGTAGGCCCGCTGTCAGGCAGGGGAGCGTTCTGGGCCACGGAATCCCGGAAGCTGAACCGGCCATCGTCTTGCTGGTTCCTCAAGAGCTGCGGCTGCTTCGCGTAACGGAAGGGCTCTCCTGTGCGATATCCGAAGGGAATTTCTTGCGGTTTGTTGATGATATCGCGCAGCGGAGGAGTGACGACAAATGCTATTGGTTTCGAAATAGCAGGATTATTGAGCACATTTCCCGGTTGTGCCAATGCGAGTGCGGCACCGCCCATCGGCAAAACGATTCCGGCTAAAACAGTAGAGACGAAGTTGCGCAGCATACCACCCTCTCGGTGCTCTCTTTCGTTGTCGAGCATCTTTCGAGACATTCCGGTCCTAGTTGGTGGAAGCGACCAGGCGGCAGCAGGAACTTGCTTGAAGTCCATGGGACGGAACGTCGCTCACACTATAAGGAGAGTTACTGCTTCTTGGGAAGAGGCAGTTACGAAGAAAGTGCCGATTCTTTTCGAAAGTAGGAATACTGCTTTTCAGCCCCAAGGACATAGCGCGATTGTTCGCAGAAACGACCGATGCTGCTGCGAATCTGGCGCGATGTGAGTTACCAGTAACCTTTGAGCAGGAAATAACACGGCAACTTCGATTTGCCTTTGACGGTCGCTTGCATGGCGCAGACGTAGGTCCGGCAGTCGTGAAACAACGGGATGTAGGGGAAGATGAATCGACGATGCCGCTGCTGCTCCACGATCGCATCGGCCCGTGCGACCGGGACGTCGATGGCGCGAGCTATGTCCTTGCCCATTCCGGGCGCTCGCCCGAAGCTAAGGAAGAACGGCAGCAGGTGCAGCGCGTATTCGTGCTCCACCCGGCCATGTGCATCTTGCACCGTCACCTGCCCACGATCGATGAAGGGAAGCAATGCCGAGCCAAATCCCAGAGTAACCGGGCCGCTGGAGGTCTGAATCTCCAGCCACTCATGCGAGAAAAGCATTCCTCTCCCGGCGCGAAACGCGATGGGAACCATTCGAGCGCCGCTCTGGTTCGCAATTACCGCAGCCGAGGACTCAGCCGACAGGAAGTAAGCGGGAGTTGCTCCTCCTTCCGGAGAGGATTGGGCGAACCCTGAAAGGCAGAGTACCCCGAGCAGCGAAACGCAAAGCACGCTGCCCGCCAGCCTTTCAGTTCTTACAAGTATTGCCTTACCCATTCGTCGCAGCGCCGGCGCAAACCGGCTTGCTACTACGATGCCGAATCGGAATGTTGATTTTGTTAAGTCCGGAAAAATTACTGCGAAGAGGCCACCAGAAGCCCAAATTAAAAAAAGGGCGAGCAGAGATTCAGAGTCTCCACTCGCCAAATTGCCTCTCTCTCATTCCCTGCGGCTTTGGTGTCCGCCGCTATTGATCCAGGCTTAGAAGGTGATCTGCGCCAGGAATTGCATCTGCCGGGGCGAACCGACGTTGGCGATACCGCCTACTGGGGCTCCGAAAGTGGAAACCGGTTGTGCGGCGTTGCCGTACGTCCCGTTCAGACTGTAGTTTATCGGCGTATTCAGGAAGTTATAGACCTCAGCCCGCAGATTCAAGCCCATGCGCTCCTTGATCTTGAAGTTCTTCTGCAAGGATGCGGCCAGGTTGTAGATGTTCGGGGCCGTGGCCCAATTGCGCGGAAGCACCACGCCATTCACCACCGGACGGTCGGAGTTGTTGCCGTCGCCGTTGTTGTCCACGCCGGTCAGCGCGTTATACGGATAACCCGAGCCCAGGAAGGCATACCCGCCGAGGGTGAAGCCGTAGGGGAACAGGTAGGTTCCGCTGAGCGAGGCGCGGTTCGGCTGGTTGAGCTGACTGCGCGCCTTCTCGCAGGTCACCGGGCAGCTGTAGTCGTTCGGGTTCTGCTGTGTGCCGTCCCACTCGACGGTATCGATGGTGTGCGACCAGGTGTAGCTGGCGAGCAGGGCGAAGTGGGTCGTGAACTGCTTCCTCAACTCAACTTGCAGCCCATCGTAGAACGATGTGCCGAGGTTCATGTAGGCCAGCACCTGACGGTATCCGCCGGGAACCGGAACGATGGGACGGGTGGCGTTTGCCGCCGTACCAGAGCGTACCTCTCCCGGCGCAGTGCGCACGAAACCGGACGGCGAGTTCAGATCGATGGGCTGGTTGATGTGGATGGTGTGCGACCCGATATAGTCCATCGAGAACACCCAGTTTCTGGCAATCTGCTGCTCAATACCGAAGTTCCATTGTTGGGTGTACGGATTCAGCAGCTTGTTGGGACAGAAGTGCAGTTGCGAAACCGGCAGGAACTGGTTCAAATAATCGCACTGTCCCGCAAGTATCTGGACGTCCCGTGCCGGCAGCACTGTTCCCGGGGGAATCGTGGTGATGGGGCTGAAAGTAGTGGGGAAGCCGAATTGCCCGGGCTGCACCGTATAGGTGAAGACGCCCGCCGGGCCATTGATGCTGGAGTTGGCCACGATGTTCGCCGGCAGTTCGGTGTAATACATTCCGTAGCCGCCGCGGATCACCGTGGGATTATCGCCACCGAACAGGGTGTAAGCGAAGCCGGCGCGAGGCGAGAAGTTCGTGTTCCCCTGGGTGAGCGTCTGCAAGTCGTAGCGCAGGCCGAGGTTCACCACCAGGTTCGGAGTGACTCTCCAGTTGTCCTGTACGAATAACCCTGCCAGCGTTTCCGTCTCGTTGTAGCTTGCGTCGCCAAATGACTGGGTAAAGGCGCTGGCTATCGGCGGCGATTTCGCAGGCGATCCGGGAGGAGGAAGACTCGGGTCGTAGGTGAGCAGGGTCGCGATCGGAATGGTGGCGTATTTGGAATTAATCTGGAAGCGGCCATCCAGATACCCGCTGCCGAACTCCGTGCCGTAGCCGCCCGACGAAGAGTAGAGCACATCAAATCCCGTCTGGATCTGGTGCTTACCCTTGGTCCAGTTCAGGGTGTCGGCCCACTGGTACTGGTGATTCATCAGATTAGCAATGCGCGACTCGCCGTTGGTGTATACACCCGAAACGAACTCCTGCGGCGCCTGCACCACGGGCAGGAACTGTGTGATCGGCGAACCCAGCAGAAACTCGAAGCGGGCTTCGTTGACCAGGTTCGGCGATAACGTCGCGGTGTCGGTGGCTGCCGCCTGGTAGGTGTAGCGCGCGAAGGTGCGGGCCGCCGTGGGCAGGTTCACTCCGCTGACCGCGTCCTGCGGATTGGTGTCGGTGAAGCGGTCGAAGTTGCCACGCAGGGTCAACAGGTTGTTGTGTGAGATCTGTTGATCCAGTCGCACAAACAGCAGGTTCTGGTTGAAGGTGCCGGAATAAATCGCACCCGGATCGACCGGCGAAGTGATGACCGCATCGCGGCCTTGATTGGTGTATTCGTAAGAGCCGAGGATGAACGTCTTGTCCTTAACAATCGGCCCGGAAACCATGGCGCTGCCCTGCGCCAGTGTGTTGTAGGCCGGCTTGGCTGCCAATGGCTGCTTGGCTTCGGAGAACTGCGGTCGTCCCATGCCGATAAAGTCGCCGTGCCAGTCATTGGAGCCCGACTTGGTCACCACGTCCACCGCCGCGCCGGCGTTGCGGCCATACTCGGCGGAGATGGAGTTCTTATCGACGTTCATCTCCTGGACGGCTGAGAACGGTATGGCGGCAAACATGGTCTGCCGTCCCCAACTGTCGTTCGCGTCGGTGTTATCCAGATCGTAGGTCGTCTGCCGGCGGCCATTGCCGTTGATGACGAACAGTACCTCGTTGATGAACAAGTCGCCGGTGGTCTGCGCCTGCCGCACCGCTGAATCCAGAAGCGGGATGGCGGTGATCTTGCGATTCAGGATGGGCGTGTTCTCAATTTCTTCGACGTCAAAACGGGTCGTTACTTTGTCCGAGTCGACAGTCACCGATCCGGGAGTGCCATAGACGGTCACCTGCGTTTGCTGACCCGAAACGGTCAGCGTGAAATTGACTACCGCCGCCTGACTTGCACGCAGCTCGATCTTGTTCTGCTCGGCCGGTTTGAACCCGCTGACTTCCACCTTCACTAAGTAATGCTCGGCGATAGGTAGGCCGGCGAACCGGTAGTCCCCGTTGGCGTCGGTCTTGGCCGATTTGGTAAGTCCGGTAGCTGTGTTGTTCAGCGTGACGTCCGCGCCCGGAATCGACTTGCCCTGCGGATCCATGACTCGGCCCGTAACGGCGGAAAGATCCAGGGTTTGACCTGGAGAGCTGGTAATTGCGGCAAGCAATAAAATCACCGCTAGAAGTAATAAAAAGGGCTTAGACGGACGAATGGACACGATGACAGTTCCCCCAAACATTTGAGACTAGACAAGAGGGGCGCAGTACTACCAGCGGTAGTAGCAGAATCACGGTTGCACAATTTAGAAAATGCCTTGTCTACTACAGCGATAGGAGAGATTTACGGTCGACTAGAACGCCGTGAGTCTCACCGTGAACTGTACCTGGCGGGTGCTGCCAAAGTGGTTGGTGTCGGGAGCAAACAGCGCCTGGCCCGCCGCATAGACGGGCGCCGAGGGCGTTCCGAAGAGGCTGACCGACTCCGGGCCATAATTACGGTTGCCGGCCCCGGTGATGTTGAAGACGTCCATGAACAGGTCCAGGTGATGCCCCTCACCCTTCAACTTGATGTCTTTCACGAAACGAAGGTCGAGGTTGAAGAAGGAGGGCTGGCGGAAGATGTTGCGCGGAGTCACAACGCCGTTGACGATGGCGCGATCGTTGTAGTCGTTGCCATCGTTCTGCGCGTCGAAGCCGATGATCGGGTTGTAGGGAAAGCCGGAGCGCCATTGCAGGATGGGATTGATCTTGAAGCCGTAGGGCAGATTGGTGATAGCGCTCAGATTGAAGCTATTGCGCACGTCGAAGGTCGAGTAGGCGGCGTTGGTCGCGAGATCGAGCGGATCAAGCGGTGAGCTGATGGTGAACGGTCCCAGGTTCGAGTCGTTGTCACGCGCGCGTGCCAGCGTGTAGTTAGCGTTGAGCTGCGAACGGTGCGGCAGTTGAAACCCTGCCGTGATCTGCATCGCGTCGTAAGACGAGTGGGCGGAAGAGCGATTCACCAGCAACTGCCCGACCGTGGGATCGGGGCGCGTGGTGGGGAAGATCGGAGTGCCCATGGTGTCGTAGTCCGGCGAGAAGAGGTTCTGGTTAACCAGCGTCTGCAAATCCCACGTGCTGTTGTGAACGTACGCAGCAGTCAGCGTAGTCTTAGCATTCACCTGTCGCTCCACGCTGCCGGAGACCTGGAAGGAACGCGGATTGCGAAAGTTCGGATCGATGCCGACTACAAACGCCGCCGGTGTGGTCAATCCATCGGGCACAACCGGATAGGTCAGGGGCAGACTATTCGTGAAAAGCTGCAACAACTGCGGATCGTAGTAGCTGTCGGCTACGGTGGTGTTCAGGCCATTGTCGGTGAACACGCGCTGGAAATAGGTCGCGGGCGTGGGTGCATCGTAGAGGCCGGCCGATGCGCGGAGCACGGTCTTCGACGTTGCCTCCCAGGCGATACCTAAACGTGGTTGCCATTGATTCAAGTCGCTGGGGATATTCGTGGTCAGCGGAATCGCAGGATTCGGATTCGGCGGCTGGGGATTCCATTGCGCGTCCCAGCGCAAGCCGGCGGTCACCGTGAGCTTATCGGTCACCGTCAGCTTGGCGTTGAGGTACATGCCAAGCTCACGCACCGCGCCGCTGTAGAGGTCGTTGCCGGTGACGAAGGTCTGCTGATAACGGCGAATATCGTTGTTCAGGAATGCGGTCAACGAGTCGTAATCGAATTGCGCGTTGCTATTGGCCTGGCGCTGCTGGCGGCCCGGCGCATAGGCGAAGTCTCCCCCGAAGTGCAATTGCAGCTTGCCGCGCACGATGGCAACATCGTCGCCCAAACGCGTGCTGTCCGAGCGATATAGGTTGGGATAGACGCTGTTGCCACCCAGTACGCCAAATCCGTTGATCACGTATTCCGCCATGGTCGAGCTGGCCGTAAGGTTGCGATCGTCGCGCGCCCACTGCGCCACGATCTGGTTGACCAGGGCCGATCCGAATAGCGTGTTCAGCGTGCCGCGAACCCAATAGCTGTCGCCGGTGAGATTGATGTTGTTGTCGGCGGAGGCGAGGCTGCGCGTAGATCCGTCATCCAGCCCGCTGGCATTCAGGCGGTTGTAGTTGAATTGCAGGTTGAGCGTGTTGTTGTTGTTCAGCACGAAGTCAGTGCGTTCAAACACCGCGGTAGGATCGCTGTGCCCGACCGTCTGCTTTTGCAGAGCAGCCAGCGCCGGCGGAATCACCGTGCCCGGCGCCTGCGGCGCGAACTCCGTCCAGTAAGGAATGTTGAGATAATCCTGCTCCGCCCCGACGTAGTAGAAGATCTTGTTCTTCCTGATCGGGCCACCGATAGAGCCGCCGAACTCATTCTGCGCGTTATCGAGCGAGTGTCCGAAGCTGTCAGCCGAACTCAGCGGCGACGGGCGGCCGATGTAGAAGGCTTCACCGTGCAGCTTGTTGCTGCCTTCTTTCGTAACCACATTGATGAAACCCGCGTTGGTGTCTCCGACTTCGGCGGTGGCTCCGGCCCGCACAATCTGAAACTCGCGCACTACTGTCTGCGGGAAGAAGAACGATGTATCCCGCGTACCTCGCTGTCCACCTTGCAGCGGGTCGGAGAAGTCCACTCCGTCAATCGCAGCGGCCGTGGCATCCGGTCGCTGTCCGGCGATGACAATCCCGGAATAGTTCGGCGCTTGCTCGACTCCGGCCGCCAACTGCGCGAACTGGCTGAAGTCGCGATCGCGGTTCGGCAGGTAGGTCACCGTGAGTCCCGCCAGTGAATTGCTGACTTCGGGCTCGGTGCGATTGGCCACCGGCTGCGTGGTATTGCCTTCCACCGTAGGAGCGCGTCCGGTCACCGTGACGGTTTGCGAGGTCGCGGGCAACGCCATCGTGACCTTTAGTTGAACGCTGCTGCCTACGCCCAACATCACGCGCACCGGCTTTTTCAGCGCGAAGCCAGGCGCGGCAACCTGTATCAGGTAAGGACCCGATGGCAGCAGCGTGCTGGCGAAGTGTCCTTCGTCGTTAGTGGTAACCACGCGCTCGGCGCCAAGGTCGGCGTTGCGAATGGTGACCTTCGCGCCGGGAATCACGTCACCGTGGGGATCAGTTACGGTGCCGCTGATGCTCCCCCGCGATGCCGCCGACTGGCTGAACGCAGGGATGGCCAGCCCTAGCGATATCAGAACAATAAAATCAATTAGCCGTCTCGAGCAGAGCGGACTTGCCAAGCTTGTAATCATCGAGTCAAAGCGTTGGCCGGAACCGTGAACTTCTGTCCCTGCACCGGAGCTACGAAAGGAATGAGGGCGGCGTCCATTTTAGAGGTGCCGTTGCTGACGGCATCGATAACGAACTTGTAGCGGTAATCTCCCTGAGAAAAAGATTCTGGATTCAAAGGCAGCGCGAACGCCTCTGCCTGCGAGCCCCGCCAGGTCCCGACATTCGGTGTGTCGTTTTTCAGGAAGAAGACAATGTATCCCAGCTTCTCTTCTTTCTCTTTCGCCGGAGCTTT
Organism: uncultured Acidobacteriaceae bacterium; assembly: GCA_963796585.1. Taxonomy (GTDB): domain Bacteria; phylum Acidobacteriota; class Terriglobia; order Terriglobales; family Acidobacteriaceae; genus CAVVDY01. The sequence continues at coordinate 745,262 of CAWCMB010000010.1, read as the reverse complement.
CTCACCCTTCTGCTGCCGCTCCAGCTTCTCCATCATCTCGCGCTCCTCCCGCTGTGCGTGGGTTTCGTGCGGGACCTCGAAGCTGGGGACAAAGCGCCGCGCCCACTCCAGGTTCGTCTTGGGGAACATGCCCGCACTCCAATCATCCTCCGGAAGGTTCTGCACGCCGATGACACCGGCGAAGATCAAGCTGTGGTCGTCCTTCTTGACTTCGCGTTTAAAGTCGTCGAGCGTGAGGCCGTCGGAGACGATCTCCATCTGTACCAGCACCACCGGAAACGCCAACAGTTCGTTGCCTTGGTTGAACAGCAACTGCCTGACCCCGTACTGCACAGTGTCGGGTACGCTTATGAACGCCATGTCGGTGGTTTCGGCCACGATTTTTGCCGGCTTATCGTCGAATGCCGCCAGCGCCGTAGTCGCGTTGCCGTCGAAGACGCCGCCGATGGGACACACGTCGTCAAAAACGCAAACCGTCTGTGCGACGTATCCCGATTTTGGCTTGCTGCTCGGCGGCGGTGTCTTGGGAATCGGAATCGATTTCACGATCGCCTGCGCTGCCTGTCCTTCGGGATAAATCTTTACCTCGAGGCTCGACGGCCCGCTGGGAACCGTGAAGGTGAACGGATTGTTCGCCGCTTGAGGCTGCGAACCTGCGACTTCGACACGCCACCCGCTGAGTTTCGCGGCGCTGCCGCCCGGATCCAGCGGCAGCTTGACCTCTTCGACAATGAGTTCGGGTCGCAGTCGAAGGTAATCGGCGTCATGGACCACGCTGCCCGATACTTGCTTGCCGGCGACCAGCGCCGCCGGCAGCACCACAAAATACTGTGTCGGCTTTGGCGTCACCTGCGGAGTGGTCGGCTTCATCGGCGTCATGCGCTCTGACTTTTGCTGCGCCTTCGCAGCAGTACGCGACGCTTCGAATAGCTTGAGCGCATCGTCTTGAGAAATTCTCTTCAGCGGTGGTGGCTTCTCCCCACTTTCTTCTCCCGACGGGCACACGATACGGTCGGCCTTCTGCGTTGCCTCATTCCATTTCCAGCAACGAAACTCTCCGGTGACCGGATCATGAAGAATTTTGTGTCCGCTGACATGCTTGCCCGATTGCAGGTATTGCTCCACGGTTTCGCTCAGGAAGTTGGCGCTGGAATCGTAGGTGACCTTAACGCTGTTTTCGACCGACTTGCCATCGGCATAGTACGAAGTCGTCGTGGTGTTGGGAGCGTAGTGTCCCGGCTGATAATCGACCGTATTCCGAGAGCGGACTTTGCCGTTGGCATCGACAGTGCGGGTTTCTACCACCTGCCCGGCGGCATTGCGCACCAGTTCTTCCTTGTTTCCGCCTCCCGCGTCCCGTACCTCCACGTTTTGCGTTTGAGCGTCAAGTAGATTCGCAGAAGCGACTACGGCGGGAAGAAGAAATATCAGAAAGGCGACTTGGACAGTCCGAAAAAAGGCTGGGGTGCTGCGGCGAATGGGCAATAGAATCTCCTGGCCCGACTGCTAGTAAAGAGTAATGACTGCTGTCTTATGCAGACTCGAACCGAGTTTAGCACGCTGAATGGGACCACTTTTTCCGTCGCGGTAGGCGGCAAAGCCTTCCCAAAACGGGAAGCGCTTACATCGGATTCCGTAATTCCAAGGACTTGGTTCGCATTTGTCCAGTAGTTAGCCACTGCGCAAGACCAAGCTGTGCGCCGATCTGCTTTTATCCTCAAGAAAATGGACGCCTCCGGGAGACCGTTTTTGTCACGACGCCCGCCACTTACAAATGACCGCGGCACATTTTCTTCCGACTTTGGCCTTTACGCGAATAATCTTCCCCTGTCTACGAACTCGATAGTTGACCCGGCTATAGATGAGGTGATACATATGGAACCCTGCTGAGTCTCTAGTACTACCGTTTACGTTGGCACATACAAACCGAGTTGCGTTTAAGCATTGAAAGGACCGAGGAGAGGAAATGAGAAAAATCTCAATCTCGTTGCTCGCTGGTGTTGTTTGCCTGACCTGCGTTATCAGCATGTCAGCCCAGAGCGACAACGTGCTAAGAAACCCACAGGTTAGCAAGGCGGCTTTTGCTGTCACCCCGCCGCTGCGCGACCTGGTTAAGAACCAGCCAACCCAGTTGCAGTTCGGATTCCACCAGGCCCCGCCGGTCCAGCATCCGAAGGCTGCCCTCTATCAGAAGTTCCAGAAGAACACCAATTTCGCCGCCATTCATGATCCGGTTGCGCAGAATACCAACCAGCCTGACACCATTCCAGTGGATGAGCTTGACTGGCTGGGTGTCGGTATCGGCTTCTTCGGCTACAGCGTTCCGGATGCTCCGACCGACGGCAACCTGTCCATCGGCGACACCCAGATCGTGCAGTGGGTGAACGTTTCGTTCGCCGTATTCGACCTGAACGGCAATAACATCCTGTTCAACGGCCAGCATTTCGTGGCGGGCAGCGCTCTGTTCGCCGGCTTGCCGCACTGCGGCTCCAGCAACAGCGGCGACATCGTCGCCCAGTGGGACAAGATTGCCCATCGCTGGGTGATGTATCAGCCCCGCTTTAGCGCTCCCTATTACGATTGCTTCGCCATCTCGCAGACGGCTGACGCAACGGGCGCCTATTACACCTACGAGTTTCCGACCTATAACAACTCCAACAACTTCCCGGATTATCCGAAGGTCGGTGTGTGGCCCAACGGCTACTATGTTTCCCACAACGACTTCCTGAACGCGCAGAGCTACGTCGGCGCGATGCCGTGCGCTTATGACCGCGTAAAGATGCTGGCGGGCGATCCCTCGGCTCAGGGTGTTTGCTTCCTCGACAATTCGAACGGCACGCTGTTTGACGACAGCATGCTGCCGGCTGATGTAGACGACGCGAGTGCGCTTCCCAACGGAATTGATCCGCTCTTCATGGGTAGCATCGATAACTTCAGCTCCGACACCAACGTTTACTACTATCCCTTCCACTTCGATCCGGTGAACCCAGCGAACTCCACCTTCAGCTGCGTCAACGGCGCCTGCAAGATCGCGGTTGCGACCTACTCGAATGCTCCCGGCACTGCTGCGGAGCCGGGTAGCGGGAATGTAATCGATACACTCAGCGATCGCATGATGTATCGCTTGGCGTACCGCATCCTGCCGGCTTCTACGCCGGCGAAGGACCTGCTGCACGACAACCGTATGCAGGACTGGCTGGTCAGCCACGCCGTGGCGAATAATGGCGTTCCGGCGGTTCGCTGGTATGAGTTCCGCTCCGCCATCCAGCCCACGACTCCGGCCACCTATCAGCAGGGTACCTATGCTCCTGACGGCACCAGCCGCTTCATGAGTTCACTGGCACGCGACAAGGCGGGCAACATCGCCATGTCGTACACCGTAAGCAGCACCAGTGTGTTTCCCACCATCGCCTTCACCGGTCGCGCACCTGGCGCTCCGCTGGGCACGATGGGCGCCGAGACCATCCTGGTTCCTGGCGTTGGCTCACAGACCGACACCTCGAGCCGCTGGGGTGACTACTACAACATGAGCCTTTCGAACGACGGCTGCACCTTCGTCACCACCGGCGAGTACTACCAGAGCAACGCTTCGTTCGCCTGGAGCACCCGCATTGGCAAGCTGAAGTTCGCCAATTGCACCCCCTAGCAACTAGTTGACGTGAAGTCGAAAGGCTTCGCTGTTCGATAAAACTCAGAGGCTGCCTGAAAGGGCAGCCTCATTTTTATGAACCCGCACTTTGTGATGTATGTCATTGATGGCGATTGCTTCCAGGCGATATAGTGTCCGATAGTCGTATCCCCGGGTTCTGAAGTGAGGTAGGGACCGCTGTGAAGCATTAAAAGAACCGAGGATAGGACAAATGCCAAAAATCTCAATCACCTTGCTCGCTGCCGTTCTTTGCCTGACTGGCGCTGTAAGCCTGTCAGCCCAGAGCGATAACGTGCTAAGAAACCCACAGGTTAGCCAGGCGACTTTTGCGATTACCCCGCCCTTGCGCGACCTGGTTAAGAACCACCCGACAGAGTTGCAGTTTGGATTTCACCGGGCCCCGACGGTTCAGCATCCGAAACAGAATCTGGCCCTGAAGTCCAAGCACATTTATCCGAATTTCAAAGATGCGGCCGCGCAGACCGAGAGCGCTCCGGCTACCATTCCCGTCAAACAGCTTGATTGGCTCGGCATTGGTGTTGGCTTCTTCGGCTACAGCGTGTCGGATGCTCCCACCGACGCCAACCTGTCCATCGGCGACACTCAAATCGTGCAGTGGGTCAATCTTCAGTTTGCCGTGTTCGATCTCCAGGGCAACAACATTCCGATCAGTGGCCAGCCCTACGTGGACGGAAGTGTCCTGTTCGCGGGACTACCGCACTGTAGCCTCAGCAATAGCGGTGAGATCATCGCGCAGTGGGACAAAATAGCCCATCGCTGGGTGATGTATCAGCCGCGTTTACTCTCTCCCTATTACGATTGCTTTGCCATCTCGCAGACCAACGACGCGACCGGCGCGTATTACACCTACGAGTTCCCGACCTACAACAACGACACCGACTTCCCCGATTATCCCAAGCTCGGTATATGGCCGAACGGCTACTACGTCTCGCATAACGATTTCCCGTACTTGGAGTCCTACGCCGGTGTGATGCCTTGTGCTTATGACCGCGCGAAGATGCTGACCGGCCATTTCGCTACCGGCGTATGCTTCCTGGACAACTCGAACGGCACCCTGTTTGACGACAGCTTGTTGCCCGCCGACCTGGACGACGCGAGTGCGCTTCCCAACGGAATCGATCCCCTGTTCATGGGCAGTATCGACAACGGCCAGAATGGCATCGACTCCAACGTTTACTATTACCCCTTCCACTTTGACGCGGTGAACCCGCAGAACTCCACGTTTGGTTGCGTCAACGGCGCGTGCAGTATCCCGGTTACGCAGTATCAGGTTGCCTGCCAGGACCTCACCCAGGGCCTCTGCACAGCTACCCAACCCGTCGGTGTGCTTGACAATGTGGCTGATCGCCTGATGTACCGGTTGGCATACCGCATCTTGCCTGCCTCCACCCCGGCAAAGGACCTGCTCCATGACAATCGCAAACAGCAGTGGCTGGTGAGCCACACCGTCTTCAACGGCAGCAGCTCGGCCGTTCGCTGGTACGACTTCCGCTCTGCCATCCAGCCCACGAAACCAGCCGTCTCCCAGCAGGGTACCTATGCTCCTGATAGCGCCAATCGCTTCATGAGCTCGCTGGCGCGCGACAAGGTGGGCAACATCGCCATGTCCTACACCGTTTCCAGCGCAACTGTGCCCCCGACTATCGCCTTCACCGGACGCGGCCCGGGTGATCCGCTGGGGCAGATGGGGGCTGAGACCATCCTGGTTCCGGGGGTTGGCTCACAACTCGACACTGGTAACCAGTGGGGTTCCTACTACGATATGGCGCTATCGAACGACGGCTGCACCTTCGTGACCACGGGCCAGTACTACCAGGCCAACGCGTCGTTTGCATGGAGCACCCGCATCGGCAAACTGGCGTTCGCGAATTGCACTCCGGAGAACTAGGTCGACCGGTGAAGTTAAAAGACTTCGCGAGCGTGTACAACTCATAGGCTGCCTGAAAGGGCAGCCTTTTTCATCGGCCGCGGTTTCTCGCTCTGTCATAACTGTCTGGCCCATTTCGCGCCATCCTCCCGACGATGGAAGGAAAATCGCAGCTGCCCTGTTATGTTTTCCGGGAGGACTATTGCAAATGGACGCTGCGCCACATTCGTTGCTGCACCCCCTGTCCTGGGTGATGGTGGCGATCGGCCTCGCCTCCTGTGGGTTCGTGGGCTGGGACCTGAGCCGCCGACAGCAGCAGCCTATGGCGGTCATGCGCTACGTTTGGCCGATCAATGCTCTTTGGGGCGGCGTATTCGGCGGGTGGGCCTATTGGATGATCGGCCGCATGCCGCCGCGGGGCTCGGCGGGCGCCTCTTCGAATCACAGGGACGCCATGAAAGAGCGTCCATTCTGGCAGAAGGTTCTAGCCGGAACCTTCCACTGCGGTGCCGGTTGTTCGCTTGCCGACCTCATTGGACCGTTCCTGTTTCGACTTCTGCCTTTCGTGGTCATCGGGAGCAAAGTCTTCGGCGAGTGGACCCTGGACTATGTCCTGGCGCTGCTGATCGGTGTCGCCTTCCAATATGCTGCCCTCGCCCCCATGCTCAACCAGCACGGGCCACGCGTGTGGTGGCGCGCGCTGAAGGTCGATTTCCTCTCTTTAACCTCCTGGCAGGTTGGCATGTACGGCTGGATGGCGCTGGTCATCTTTGTCTGGTTTGGCAAACTGCATCCTACCCACATTGAATTCTGGTTCATGATGCAGCTTGCCATGGCCTGCGGCCTGCTGACGGCCTATCCCATGAACTGGTGGCTGATTAAGGCGGGCATCAAAACCGCCATGTAGGGCCGCCTTGCCGGGTCCGGCGCAATTTGTGACGTACGTCATTGATGGCTAATGGGCAACCGGGTTATAGTGGCCCGTTCTCATATCCCGGGTATTTTTGTGCCTGGAACGAGCAGGTCTATCTTCATGCCGCAGAATTATGTACCGATCTTCATCTTCGCCTTCGTTGCCTTCCTGGTCGGGGCCGGCACGCTCGCCATCGCGTCGGTGGTACGGCCGAAGAACCCCACCCAGACCAAGTTGATGCCCTACGAATGCGGCATCACCCCCTTCGACAATGCGCGCGGCCGTTACACCGTCCGCTTCTACATCGTCGCCATTCTATTCGTGGTCTTCGACGTGGAAACCATCTTCCTGTTCCCCTGGGCGGTACAGTTCAAGCTGCTGGGCTTGTTCGGACTGCTGGAGATGGGAATCTTCCTTGGAATCCTCATCGTTGGTTACATCTGGATCTGGAAGAAGGGCGCCCTGGAGTGGGTGTAACTGATCTGTGAATGGGTAACTGAGGAAGGACTCGGCACCGCGTCAGGGCACGGCTTCAGGTTTGCGAAACACCGCGTCAGGGCGCGACTTCGGTCGTGCCGACTCGAACCCATTTTCTTGTCTTGAGGGGACTTTAATCCCCGAAGGACCTGCTTTTCGCGATTTGATAGGTTTATGTCGCCGACTGAACAGGCTGCGGAAAAACTCTTCGCAGTGAGAAAAGCAGCAGATCCCTCACCTCTAAAGAGGTTCGGGATGACAAAAAACAGGACGTTTATGGCGCGCGGCTGAAGCTGCGCCCCTTCAAAACGGCATCCGGTAGAGTTTTTCCGCAGCCTCTGAAGTCGGCTCGCTACTTAAAGCTGACTCTGCTTCCCGATCACATCCGTTACCCGACCCGCACTACGACCCTCAATGCGCGTGCCCGTGCTCGGGCCCCGGGCTCACCGGAATCACGCAGCCATGCGCAACTTCGCAAACTGAATGCTCAAACTGAATCGTCGTATGGTGGATGTGAAAGCGCGTGTCTAGCTCCGCGCGTATGGTGCGCAGAATCGCTTCGCTTTCGGACGCGCGCATGTCGTCGATGCCCACGTGACACGAAAGCGAGTGGGTGTCGCTGCCGATGCTCCACACGTGCAGGTCGTGCACGCTGTTCACCCCGGGGATCTTGCAGATGCACTCGGCGATGCGGTCCAGCTCCATGCCGCGCGGAGTGCCCTCCAGCAGGATGTTCAGGCTCTCGCGAATGATGCCAATCGACGACCACAGAATCATCACGCCGATGCCGATCGACAGCGCTGGATCGATCCACGCCTGCTGCGTCAGCGCTATGGCAACCCCGCCGATGATCACCGCCGCGGTTGACAGCGTGTCGCCGATCTCGTGAATCAAGGCGCTGCGCAGGTTGATATCGCGATGCCCACGCATCAGGATCAGCGCGATGGCTCCGTTCATCACCACGCCCGCAGCCGCTACCCAGATCATCCATCCGGCATGAACCTCGACCGGGTGCCGAAGGCGGTGAAACGCCTCGTACCAGATGTAGAAGGAAATCAACACCAGCGAGAGCCCGTTGACGAACGCCGCCAGCACTCCGGCGCGATTGTAGCCAAACGTTTTGCGTTCATCCGGCGCGCGCGCCTGAAGAAACACCGCTCCCCAGGACAGCAGCAGGGCGAAGAAGTCCGACAGGTTGTGCCCGGCCTCAGAGAGTAGGGCCAGGCTGTGGGCCCGAATACCGGCCACCACCAGCAGCAGGATGTACACCGCCGTGACCACCAGGGAGATTTTCAGGACCTTGGACGTCTGTCCCGTCTCCCCACCCGTGGCGTGCACATGCATATATCAAGTGTAAGAGCGGTGGCACGCCGGTTCAACCCGCCCTAGAGAGGGGCACGACTTCATAGGCCGCTGGAAAAACTCTGGTTTGCCACGACGGCCGTCAGGGCGCCCTTCACGCGCCGCTGGCCTTCCTGTTTGCGACGATGGGCGTCAGGGCACGGCTGAGCCGTGCCGACCGCTCCCATTTTCTTGCCATCCTGAGGGGACTTCAGTCGCCGAAGGACCCGCTTTTCGCGATCCGTGTCAGCTCCCTCATTTCGATCCTCCGGAGCCGACTTCATTCGCCGGCACACCGCGCTTTCCCGCTCATTCGGCAGCCGCCTCGGTCTGCCCGAAAAACGCTTCTGTTTTTCCTGTCGCCAGCCGCGCGCCAAACGTGACCAACATCACAGCCAAACCGCTCGTCGCAGAGTTACAAAAGAGACAGCAAGGGCGAGTGCGAGCTGCACGCCTGGACCGCGAGTGTCCTTAATTCCTGACGCTCAGCTTGCCGCTCCATGAGTACCCCACCGCGTGGGGAGAATGGTAGCGAGCCATGGCTACCGGACAATTGCACGCAACGGGCGCCGCTGTCCGCAACCTTCTTATCGCAACTGACCTGTCCAAACAGTCTGAGGAAATCCTGCGCGCCGGAATGGATCTGCGCTCGGCGTACGGGGCCCACGCCACCATCCTGTACGTGTTGCCACGAGACGAATATGTAATCGCCGGCTTCGAGGCCTACGCCGTCGCCCGTGACGCTGCACGCCGCGATCTCACAGAACTGGATGAGAACCTCTCCAAGCAGCATAGCTGCGTACGGGGTCAAGACTATGAAGTGCTGATGGCCGAAGGCGATGTCGCAGACTGCATTTTCGAGTGCGCCCGCCAAAGGCATATCGACTTGCTGGTGCTTGGCACTCACGGCCGCAAAGGTTTCAGCAAGGCCATTGTTGGATCGGTCGCCGAGCGCATTTTCCGGCGCGCCGAGATTCCTGTACTGACGATTGGACCCTACTCGCGCCGGCCATTGCTCTCCCATCCCAAACGGCTGCTGGTCCCCATCGATTTCACCGCAGCGACCCAGTACTCGGCGAAATACGCCTGCGCCCTGGCGCGCGAGCATCAGTCGGAACTGGTGCTGCTGCACGTCATCGAAGAAGTTCCAAAAGGCGCCATGGCCGACCTGGAGTGTCTGAAGCATACCGTGGAGCAAAGCCTGGTCGAGATCATAAGCTGCGAGGAAAAGCCTAAGCACATACGGGTCATGGCCCAGGTGGGAAAGGTCGTGCCCACCTTGCTGAATGCCGCCTCGGAGCTCCAGGCCGATCTGCTGGTCCTGGGCGTGCATACCTATCCCAGGCTGCTGGATCATTTGCGGTTGCAGAACGCTTACGAACTGGTGCGCCAGGCGCCATGCCCAGTGCTGACGGTGCGGTAGGGCGCACGCGTATTTGCCGCAATATCTGCGGAGATTAGCCAAGTTATTCTCCGCACGCCTACAATCGGGTGCCCCCATTCCGGCCTCTTTTGCCGGGGTGGGAATTTTCGTTCCCTCGCCCGCAATTCCCACCGAACAAACCGCCTCGAGGGGTCGCTTACCTGAAGCATGCAACCCAGCGCGACCTGGAAGGCTCGGAACATTGTTGTAAATTGGTTACTTCGTTCAGGAGGAGAGATGCGCAACTTCCAGCTTCTTTTGGTCTCGTTGCTCTGCGCTGCAATCTGCGTCGCGGCGCCGGTACCGCAAAACGCGGCCGCCCCAGCCGCCCCTCAGGCACAGCCGAGCACCGCGCCAGACCAGTCGATGTCGGCCAACGAGGCGCTCTCGCCGGAGAGCCAGGACAAGCTCGTCCGCGAGGTGCGGCACGAGCTCATCATGCTGCCGTACTACAACGTTTTCGATAACCTCACCTTCGGCATCGACGGAAGGACGGTGACGCTCAACGGACAGGTCGTGCAACCGGTCACCAGGTCGGACGCGGAGAATTCGGTAAAGCATATCGAGGGCGTCGAGAAGGTCATCAACAACATTGAGATTCTGCCGCCCAGCAACATGGACGATCGCATCCGGCGCAGAGCTTACGAGTCGATCTACAGCTACGGGCCGCTGTTCAAGTACGGCAATATGGCGGTGCCTCCGATTCACATCATCGTGAGGAATGGCCGCATCACGCTCGAAGGAGTAGTCGATTCGGAGAGCGACAAGAACTACGCCGGGGTTCGCGCCAACATGGTGCCGGGAACATTTCAAGTGACCAACAACCTGCGCGTCATTCCCAGTAACAACGAGAGTAGCAACAAGAAGAAAAAGTAGGGTCATTGTTGCCGGTAAGGCAGAAAAGCCTTACAATCTTGATGGGCGGGTTTATCCCATGACAATGCTAACCATTACCGCGAAGGGCCAGGTCACGCTGAAGCAAGAGTTGCTGAGGCACCTTGGCGTCGTCCCGGGAGACAGAATCGAGATCGACAAGCTATCGGATGGACGGATTGTTGTCCGGTCCGCTTCTCGGGACGGCAACATTTCTGATTTCATTGGCTGCCTGGCCTCGAAGAAACGCCGTAAAGTTTCGATCGATCAAATGAACGAGGCCATCTCCCACGGCTGGGCAGGGGTCAAGTGAAAATCACTGCCGATACGAATGTGCTGGTTAGAGCCGCAGTTCAAGATGATCCGCATCAGGCCCGCTTGGCCGCCAGGATTTTAGAGCAGGCCGAGTTGGTGGCGGTTCCGGTTCCAGTCATTTGCGAGTTCGTGTGGGTTCTGCGCCGAATCTATAAGAAATCTACCTCCGAGATTTCTGACGCCATTCGTCGCCTGGTGAACGGCTCCAATGTTGTTGCGAATGGGCCGGCGATGGAGGCGGCCCTGTCCGTTCTCGACGCGGGCGGCGACTTTGCGGACGGAGTGATTGCATACGAAGGCGACTGGCTGGGCGGGGAAGAATTCGTCTCTTTGGATTCGAAAGCGGTCGCTGTACTGCGATCCCAAGGTGCACGCGCTCGCTTGTTGTCTTAAGCATTCGCCGGTGCCCCGACTCGCTCCGGGTTCTTCCCGCGCGCTTAGTGCGGCAGCAGAAAACCTGCTCCGTCGGCAATCCAGTGGGCCAGCATATTCGCCCACAGATTTCGCCGCCACAGATACAGGACGGTCAGCAACACTCCACCGTATCCGGCGACAATCAGTTGTGCCCATCCCCATCCCGCCAAGTGGGCATAGGTGAATGCGGCCCACGAAAGAATGCCGGCCACGGTCCGGCTTCCTGTGAGCTCCTGCAAGCGCTCGATAGGATAGCCACGAAACAGAATCTCCTCGGCGACGGCTGCTCTCGTCACCAGCATGAACCGGTACCAGAAGGGCGTCGCCATGAGGCTGCCCATTACAGCGGAGTTCATCTTCAGGTGCAGTGCAGGGAAGACGACGAAATAGATCACCATAATCCCGACCACCATCAGGATGCCCACGGCCACCGCCAAAACTAAATCCAGGATGCGTGGCCGCCGAAAGCCAATGGAAGACATACGCCGGTGCTCGACGAAGGCCACGTACCCGAGCATTATCAAGACCGCCCACCACCAGAAGACTTCGTGTTGTATGAGGTGGCTCTTGCCGAAGATGCGGTCAGCCCACGTCCCCAGCGGGGCTAACGCCAGAAAGAGATTCAGCAGCAAACCGACGATCAGTAATGTGCGGTGGTGAACCCGATGCGACGACGATGGGGGTGACAACGAGGGCTCGCTCATAACTGCAAGTCGCCCGGCAAGGGCGCCCTATGGATGGCTATCATCTCACGTTCCAGCTTTTCCATCCCGACGCGGCTCTACCTCGTCTATATCTAAGCAGCCGCTAAAATGTTATCCAGGGCGAATGGCTTCCATCCACGAAGAAGAGATATTAGGCAAAGCGTATGACAGCAGGCTGATGAAGCGGCTGCTCGGCTATCTGCGGCCATATCGCTGGCAGGTAGCAGTCGCGTTGATCGCCATCGTGCTCAAGGCCGGCGCCGACGTGATCGGTCCCTACCTCACCGAGGTTGCGATCGACAAATACCTCGCCAATCGCACCGAATCGCATTCTCTGCTCGACCGCTTCCTCAGTAGCAATCCCATGCGCGGCATTGCTCAGATTGCGGCAATGTATGTCGGCATCCTGCTCTTCAGCTTCGTGCTCGAGTTCGTGCAGACCTACGTGATGCAGTGGGCCGGGCAGAAGGTGATGTTCGATCTGCGGAGCCAGATCTTCCGCCATCTGCAACGGCTGCACATCGCGTTTTACGATCGGAATCCCGTCGGGCGCCTGGTCACGCGCGTTACCACCGATGTGGACGCGCTGAACGAAATGTTCACCGCGGGCGTGGTCTCTATCTTCGAAGACATCTTCGTGCTGATCGGCATCATCGTGATCATGCTCAACATGAGCTGGCGTCTAGCCCTGATCACCTTCGCGGTGCTGCCGGTGATCTTCTTCGCCACCAGTCTCTTCCGCAAAGCCGTGCGGGAAAGCTACCGGCGCATTCGCGTTGCTATCGCGCGTATTAACGCCTATCTACAGGAGCACGTCTCCGGTATCGTTGTTCTGCAACTGTTCAACCGCGAGAAGAAGTCGTACGAGCGTTTCAAAGACATCAACCGGGTGCACATGGACGCCTACAAAGACGCGATCATGGCGCACGCCATTTACTACCCCGTAGTTGAAGTTCTCTCGGCGATCGCGATCGCCAGCGTCATCTGGTTCGGCGGAGGCCAGGTCGTGCGGCAGACGGTCACGCTGGGCGTGCTGGTAGCGTTCATACAGTACGCGCAGCGCTTCTTCCGCCCCATTCAGGACCTGAGCGAGAAATACAACATCCTGCAATCGGCGATGGCCTCCAGCGAGCGCATCTTCAAGCTGCTCGACACCCCGGCCGAGATCGTCACGCCCATTCACCCCAAGTCGCCGGAAGGTGCAGGGCGAATCGAGTTCGATCACGTCTGGTTTGCCTATCGCACCATGGCGCAGGCAGCGGAGGAAGCTGCCGCCAAAGGCGAGAAACTCAAACTAGCCGCAGGCGCCGGGGGTGGGGAGCAAAATGAGTTCGATTGGGTGTTGCGCGACGTTTCGTTCAGCATCGATCCGGGACAGACAGTAGCATTCGTCGGCCACACCGGCGCCGGCAAGACCACCATCATCTCGCTGCTTTTGCGCTTCTATGACGTGCAACGCGGCGCCATTCGCATGGACGGAGTCGATATCCGCGACATGGACCTCGGCGATCTGCGCCGCCGCTTCGGCGTCGTCTTGCAGGACCCGTTCCTCTTCTCCGGCACGCTGGCTGACAACATTCGCCTTGGCTCGCGATGGATTGAAGACGAAGCGATCCAGGAAGCTGCCGAGCAGGTGAACGTCGCCGACTTCATTCGCTCGTTGCCCGCCGGTTTCGCCGAAGAGGTGCGCGAACGCGGCAGTACGCTATCTACCGGCCAAAAACAGTTGATTTCCTTTGCCCGGGCACTGGCTCACGATCCCAAGATCCTGATCCTCGACGAAGCCACTTCCAGCGTCGATACCGAGACTGAGTTCCGGGTGCGCGAGGCGCTGACCCGCATGGTCGAAGGCCGGACATCCATCGTGATCGCCCATCGCCTCAGCACCATCCAGCGTGCCGACCAGATTGTGGTTATGCACAAAGGTCGGGTGCGCGAAATCGGCTCTCACCAGGAACTGCTCGCCCAGCGCGGCATCTACTGGAAGCTTTATCAGTTGCAATACAAAGATCAGGAAATTCCCGCCGCCGCTCTCCGCACTCCTGAGCCCTCAGGAATGGCACTAGGCGACGACTAGTTCGCATTCCTTTAACCTTTTTCAAGGATATCGCGAAAGACGCAAAATCATCGCGCTACTCCTGTCTCCAGATCGGGTTATCATGTCGCGAGGTGCTTACGTCGCATGCCTTGGGCCCGACTTGCGCTATGTCCCGTCCTAGCCCTGGCCGCGGCCGCTTACGGCCACGCGGCTAAGACCGGCTCGGCAAAACCTGCCGGCACCTTCACGACCACCTCCCGCAATGTCGTCCTCGATGTCATCGTCACCGACAACAGCGGCAACCCGATCCATGGCCTCAAGGCGAACGATTTCACGGTCCTGGAGAACAGCGCGCCACAGCACGTAAAGGGATTCGAAGAGCATCGCCCCGACGCCTCGTCCGCTAAGCCGCCTGTGCCGGTGAAACTCCCGGCCGACACCTACACCAATTACGTGACCAGCAGCGAGCCGGGAGCGGTCAACATCATCCTGTTCGATTCGCTTAATACCGATCGCATGAGCCTGACGTCCGCGCGGCAACAACTGCTCTCCTATCTGGCGAAGCTTCCACCGACTGCTCGCGTCGCGCTTTTTACGCTGGATGGCGAACTGCACCTCATCCATGGCTTCACCGACGACAACCATGCGTTGATCGAGGCGGCGCAGCAGCTCTCTTCCATCCCTAATCCAGGCTTGCGCAAGGCGCACGACGTTACCGACGAACTTACGGATGCCATGATGGTGGGTGTTCAAGCCAGCCCAAACATGTTCGCCGCGCTTTCGCGATTTCTGTGGGGCGAGTATGAGACGAAAGGTCAGTCGCGTACCTCCACCACCCTGGAAGCGCTCAATCAGTTAGCCCGCAGCATGGCGATTTTTCCCGGCCGCAAGAACCTGATCTGGATCTCCGGCGGCATTCCCTTTGATCCCACTTCCACCACGCCCCAAATGCAGAAGACGGCTGCTCTGCTGGCCGCGACACAGATTGCGGTCTATCCCATCGATGTGCGGGGCATTACTTACCCCGGTGCGAATGGAACTACGGTCAGCCCTGAGGCCTTCGATCCGTTTGGAATCGGAGACTCCAGCAGTGGAGCGGCGCCCGAGGCCGACGAAGTGGCTGCGGTCAGGGAAAGCATGACCCGCATGGCCGGTCTCACCGGCGGACACGCCTACTTCAACAACAACAACATTCCCGGACAGATTCAGGACATCGTGCAGTCCGGCTCAAACTACTACACCCTCGCGTATCGTCCTGAAAACCAGGAGTGGAATGGTAAGTTCCGTAAAGTCTCGGTAAAGACGTCGCAACCAAACGTGAAGGTACGCGCTCGTCCCGGATACTACGCAGTCGCCGACCCCTTTGGTTCGCCCGATCTGGATCGCACATTCTCTCTGGCGATGCAGCCCGGCGTGCCGCCTTCGACGGCTCTGGTATTACAGGCACGCGTACTTCCTCCCGATGCGCCGGGCAAGACGACCCAAATCGATTTTCTGATCGATGTTCACGATCTGCAATTCCTGATGTCGCCCGATCACCGCCAGCAGCCAAACCTGATGTTTGTAGCAGCGGCGTGGGACGAGAAAGGCAACGCGCAGGGTAGTGTCTCGGGCACCTATCAGCAAATATTGCAACCGACTGATGTGCAGGTACTGCTGCGCACCGGGTTGCGCTTGCAGCAGCAGCTTCCGCTGAAGCCGGGTAACTATCAGCTCCGCCTGGGACTGGTCGACCGCCTCTCCGGCAAGATGGGCACCATCGACGTACCGCTCACGGTGAAGCCGGGTTAAGGCCGTCATCGCGCTACTCCTGTCCCCGAACCGGGTTATCATCTTCCGAGGTACTTAGTCCCATGCGCTGGGCCCAGCTTGCGCTATGTCCCATCCTGGCCCTGGCCGCGGCCGCTTACGGCCAGGCGGCTAAGACCACCTCGCCCAAGCCCACTGCCACCTTCACCACAACCTCGCGCAACGTCGTTCTGGATGTCGTTGTGACCGACAGGGCCGGAAATCCGGTGCATGGCCTGAAGGCTCACGACTTCACCATTCTGGAAAACGGCACGCCGCAGCACGTAAAGGGATTCGAAGAGCATCGGCCCGACGCGCCATCCGCCAAGCCGGTCGCGCCGGTAAGTTTGCCACCCGAGACTTACACCAACTACGTGACCAGCAGCGAGCCGGGAGCGGTCAACATTATCCTGTTCGATTCGCTCAACACCGACCGCCTGATGCTGCCGTCCGCGCGACAGCAGTTGCTGTCGTACCTGGCGAAGCTGCCCGACAATGCTCGGGTTGCGCTGTTTACTCTCGACGGCGACCTGCACCTGCTGCATGGCTTTACCGACGATAATCACGCGTTGGTTGAGGCTGCGCAACAGCTCTCCACAACTCCCAACTCGATACAGCGTAAAGCGCGCGACGTTACCGAAGAGCTGGCCGTTGCACGACTGACCAAGATCACCTCGAGTCCGCAAATGTATGCCGCGCTCTCGCGCTTCACGTGGGGCGAGTACGACGCGAAAGTCGAGTCGCGCACGCTGGTCACCATGGAAGCGTTGAATCAGTTGGCGCGCAGCGTAGCGATTTTTCCCGGCCGCAAGAACTTGATCTGGATCTCGGGCGGCATTCCATTTGATCCCACCGACACGGCGCCGCAGATGGAGAAGACGGCGGAGCTGCTGGCTGCCACGCAAATTGCGGTGTACCCCATCGATGTGCGCGGTCTTCCCTGGTTGGGAGCCGACGGAGCCGCTTACAGCCAGGACGTCTTCGGTCCCCGTGGCGGCGATTACGGCGAGCGATCGGGCCAGGCTGACGAATTGTCTCAGGTGCACGAGACCATGCTCGACATCGCCCAACTCACGGGCGGGCGCGCCTATTTCAACAACAACGACATTCCCGGCCAAATCAACGATATCGTCCAGACCAGCTCCAGCTACTACACCCTAGCTTACCGTCCTGACAATCAGGAGTGGAACGGCAAGTTCCGCAAAGTCACGGTCAAGGCTTCGCAGGCAAACGCAAAGGTACGCACTCGTCCCGGCTATTACGCTGTGAAAGACCCGTTCGGGTCGCCGGACGTCGATCGCACCTTCTCGCTGGCCATGCAGCCCGGCGTGCCGCCGTCGACCAGTCTGGTGATGCAGGCCCGGGTGATTCCTCCCCAAACCCCCGACAAAGCGACGCAGATCGACTTTCTGGTCGATGTTCACGATCTCCAGTTCCTGATGTCGGCCGACCATCGCCGCCAGCCCAACCTGATGTTCGTGGCGGCAGCGTGGGACGAGAAAGGCAACGCGCGGGGTAGTGTCGTAGGCAATTATCAGCAGATTCTGCAACCCGCCGACGTGCAGGTTCTGCTGCACACCGGGTTGCGCTTGCAGCATCAGCTGTCGCTGAAGCCAGGCAACTATCAACTCCGCCTTGGATTGGTCGACCGCCTCTCAGGCAAGATGGGTACCATCGACGTGGCGTTGAAGGTGGGGCCAAGCTAGAAAACCCGCTGTTGGCTCTTGGCTTTGACCTTGCCCTTGGGTGTCATCCCGAACGGAGCGCAGCGGAGTCGAGGGACCTGTATTTTGCGTGCGTCCCGAACATGCCTGGGTGTCCCATTCTTTTTTCACCCTTGAGAAAAAAGTTGGGGTGAAGCGGTTCCTGTCACCACCACTCTTCCGTGAGTTCACAGGTCGGGTCTTTGAGATCACTCCTGAACAGCGTTCGGGTGGACGTTATCGACACCGACCCTTTCCCAAACGACGGGAAGAATGGGGCACCAATATTGTGGGATAGCTTAAATGGAAAGGGTGGGCCACCGGTTACCAGCTGGCGGCCTGAAGCGCCGAGGCTAAGTCCCCACAGAGGGAACTCAGCCTCCTAGTTCGATGTGCTTTACTGTTGCAGCGCGTTGATCACCGGCTGCGGGTTGGTGGTCATAATTATGATCCTCTGCGGTGACAGCGATGCCTGGATGTACCCAATCCCAACCTGATTATTATTGGAATCGATTAGCGGGAAGCGTCCGCAGGTATTGAAAGTGATGCCGGCGGAAGCGCAGGTGGTGTCAACGTTGTACGTGGCGGTGATCGACAGTCCCATCATAGGCCCGTTGGGACCGCTGGTGTCGTAGGTGCCGGTCAGGCCGCCCATGCCGTCTGCGGTGAAGATATCCACTTCTACGGTTTGTGTCGGAAGAGCCGGGCCAAGAATCGTGCCGCCGGTATTCACATTGATGAATGACGAATTGGCCTGCTGCGGAGGCCGCTGCTGTTCCATCACCCCATAGGTAACATTGGCATCCGTTCCCAGCCAGAAGCCGGTATCGGTGGTGCCGATATAGAAGATCGGCGAATTGGGGGCGCCGGTGAAAGTCGTACGTCCGGTGCTAGTTACCGTGTACGTTCCTGAAGGCTTGCTTTGCGTAAGCGTACCGCCCGTATTGTCATCGATGGTCGCGTAGAAGTTACCGGCACCGTCCAGCGAGTAGTCCGAGAGCGATGCGTTAGCTGTACCGTTGGCGTCCGCCGACGTCAGCTCCGTGATGCCGTTACCGTTCAAGATGGTCTTATCCACAGGGATGAACGTCGTCTGCTTCAGCAGGTTGAACATGACCAACGGCGTGGAACTTGAGACCTTGTCGGTCTCGATGGCAATGAAGTCCGAGTCGTCGATGTAGTACCAGGCGAAGTTAGCGGACCCAAAGTTGAAGCTACCGCGTCCCGTGGTCGCGTCAGGCAGTCCAATGTTGCCGGTGAACGCGGTGTTCATGACCACCGAGCCGGCGTCATTGCTGTCGGTCAATCCGCTACCGATGGTGCCTGCCGCTCCGGTTGTCGCCGCCAGGTTAAATGTGCCTCCGGCCGCATAACGGCTGTCGGCGGAATCGGCTCCGTAGCCGCCGAAGACCCAGTTCCCCTTGGAGTTGGTCAGATCGGTGGGAACTATATTCTGCGACTGGAAGATTCCAGACCCATATTGCGTGGTTTTGCCATCCCCATTTTGCAGGAAAGACCAATAACCGGCGAGCGAAGTCGCAAGCTGATAGGTGCCCGTGCCGACCGCACCTCCGGGGCCAAACATGAGCGTCATGGTGCCATGGCCGGTGTCATCGACGGTGTACGTTCCCGTCACCGTCACATTGTTGTGTACGCTGTCGGTATTCACGATGTCGGTTACACCGCTGCTAATGTTGCCCATGCCGTCGGACACAAAGCTACCCGCCTGCAATTGCAGCTTGCCGTTCTGGAATCCGCGGAACAGGAACGTATAGTTACCCGACAGGCGCGCGTCCGATCCGCCCACTGTGAACACATAGTCTTGTTGCACGGAGACCACCGGGTTCTCGGAGTCGGTGACTTGTACAGTGAGCGGGAAGTCGCCCATCACCGTTGCGGTTCCATAAAACACTCCGTAATTCTGGTCGAAATTGATCCCGGCGGGGAGGGTACCCGAAAGTATCTTCCAGATATAGGGTGAGGCGCCACCGGTCGCGGTCATAGCGAACTGATATGGCACATTGATCGGGGCCAGCTTAATGCTCTTCGTCGAGAGCGCCAGGGGAAGATTGGCGGTGAGCTTCAGGGCCCCCGTCGCAACTGCCGCGACCGGCTTCTGAGAATCCGTAACCTGCACGGTGAAGTTCGAGTCACCGTTCGCAGTCGTCGTTCCGCTGATTACGCCGGCGGAACTCATGGTGATCCCGCTGGGCAGGGTACCGCCGACGATGGCCCACGTGTAGGGTCCAATTCCACCTTCAGCCGTCAGAGTGAAGTTGTAGGCTTTATTAATAATTGCGACCGGAACTGACGTGTTTCCAACCACCAGCGGAAGCACCGTAATCGGAACCGTACCCTTACCGCATCCCGACAAAAACAACGCCAAACTAGCTGCTACTGCGAGCACTGCTTTGCGCAAATTCATAGGATCCCCAACCACACACAGCCTTCACCCGGAGTGCCACTTCCTTCCAAATTCAGCAGAACTGGTGAGAGTGTCAGAGTATCGCAAATCCGGCTGCTTGCGGTAGTCCTGGCGAAGAATTGGGTGCTTCCCAGGCCCACTTCAGGACAGCGTCCCGTTACAGGGTCGAAATCTCCCTTATAGGGATGTTTCGCTGCCCGGCTGCGCGCAGAAAGTGTTCCGTCACATCGTCATCGCCACGCGATTCCTGGTTCCAGATGACCAGCGCCGCCACCGATGTTCCCAGGTCACCCGCCAAGGCCTGCGCCTTGTCCAGCAGCCGATCATTGATGGCCAGGTACCCCGCCTGACCTGATGGAAGCTTAAGTACCTCGACCCGAGCCCCCTGAAGAACCTCGTCATAGATTGACCCCCAGTCACCCGGTCGGTCGGTGACGGAGGATTCCCGGAACTCTTCCGGGGAGGACGGCAGCAGGACATAACACGGCAGCGCAGCCTTCAGCCCGGCCTGCAATACGATGAGGTCGGCTCCACAGGCCCCCGAGGCGACGATTGCCGCCGGCCTTTGCTGCTGTAGGTACTCTCGGACCTTGTCCCGCACGGCCGGAACGTTTTGCGGTGGGAAGCGCGCTGTCGATGCGTTGGGAGCATCCACTCGACGCCCGGCCGAGACAACAACTGGTCCTTGCAAGTCGGAGCTTTGATTCGCAGTCATGGTGATGTCGCGCGAAGCTGTGCCAGGGGGGAACTATACTTCAAAAGCAGCGGGTACCGCAGCCGGTTCTGGTAGCGTCGGAAGTGGCGTTCTGGTATCAGGCTATCGCGCTGTAGATTAGTGGTTTATCTTCGCGAGAAGACCTTCATGAGAGCCCTGTCCCGAGTTTCGCTGCGAGTCGTCTTTGCCGCTCTGGTGCTGTTGACCATCGGCGGGATGATCGCCCAGCAGACGGCCTCTCATCAGCGCAAGACCAGCGAGCCCTAC
This sequence comes from uncultured Acidobacteriaceae bacterium, assembly GCA_963796585.1. Taxonomy (GTDB): domain Bacteria; phylum Acidobacteriota; class Terriglobia; order Terriglobales; family Acidobacteriaceae; genus CAVVDY01. The sequence goes on along the minus strand of CAWCMB010000010.1, from coordinate 724,329 downwards.
ACCGGAGACCTCTCCATCTTCGAGACCCCGGACCGCGATCAACGCCTGCACATTGATCAGGTCATGGACGCCTTGGCCATTGCGCCGGGCAAGAACGTCGCCGACGTTGGTGCGGGCTCAGGATGGTTCACGGTACGTGCGGCCAAGCGAGTGACGACCAACGGAACGGTATACGCCGTGGACATCAATCCTGAGGCGATCCAGTACATCGACAAGCGCATCGCCAAAGATGGCGTGCATAACGTAAAAACCATCGTCAGCAAGCCGGACGATCCGCAACTGCCCGCCCGCAGCATTGATGCCGCTCTTCTGATGAAGACCTACCACGAGGTGGCGCATCCCGTGCTCCTTATGCGCAACCTGCGGCCCGCGCTGCGTCCTGATGCTCGCATCGGCATCATCGACCGCAACGGCAATGGCGCCGATCACGGGATACAAAAGAACGTTGTCGTGCAGGAGATGAGCCAGGCCGGCTACCAACTGAAAGACGAGAAAGACAGTCTGGTGACCGAGGACAACGCCGAAAGCTACTTCCTCATCTTCGCTGCGAAATAGGATGGGTTCATTGCGAAGTCGCATGGTTCCGTTGCGAAGTCGCCTGAATCCGTGCTTTGAAGGGGCACGGACTCAGCCGTGCCGAAGGCAGTCCTACTTGTTCACGGGCTTAGCCCTGCGGACGATTCGCACCGCAACCACAACGCCTTTCCTGCTAAACTTCGGCGTACTCTCGTAGGCGGAAAACCACGTGCTGCTGGAACTGCGAGTTGACAACTACGCGGTCATCGAAAGCGTTGCGGTGCAGTTCACGGCCGGACTCAACCTGCTGACCGGCGAAACTGGCGCCGGGAAATCCATACTTATCGATGCCCTTGCCCTGCTGCTGGGGGATAAGGCTTCTGCTGATGTCGTCCGCCACGGTTCAGACAAGAGCGTCGTCTCCGCCGTCTTCGATGACAACTCCAAAGCCCTCGACGCAGTGCTTGCCGCCAACGGCCTGGACGCATCCGAGGAGCTGCAACTGATCCTGCGCCGCGAGATCGCCACCAGCGGCAAAGGACGCGTCTTCGTCAACAACCAGCCCGCGACCGTTGCCGTTCTGAAACAGCTCGCTCCCCACCTGGCCGTCATCCACGCCCAGAATGAAGCGGTGCTGGCGTTCGATGATGCTTCCCGCCTCGGATTGCTGGACGCATTTGCCGGTGTCGATACCCAGAAGATCGCCGACGCTTACGAACGATGGCGGGAGATCGGGCAGCGCATCGCCGACCTGGAACGCGACGAGCAGGACCGCCTGCGTCTGCTGGATCTCTGGAGCTTTCAGAAAAAGGAGATCGCCGCCGCGCGCCTGGAGCCAGGTGAAGACGAGAAGCTCGCGGCCGAGAAGCGCCTGCTGGCCAATGCCGAACGAATTTACAGCGCAGCCATGTCAGCCTACGATTCGCTGTATGAGAGCAACGCTTCGGCAGCTTCTCTCTTGCGCGGGGCCGCACGCCAGTTGGAAGAGCTGTCGCGCTTCGACGAACAGTTTCGTCAATCGTTAACTCAGCTTGACTCGGCACGCATCACCGTCGAGGACATTGGCCAGACGCTGCGGGAGTACGCCAACAACATTGATTCTTCTCCCGAGCGGCTGGCGGAAGTCGAAGACCGGCTTGCCTCGCTCGATCGGCTGAAGCGTAAATACGGCCCGTCGCTCGACGAGGTGATCGCGTTGGGTACTGATCTGGACCGCAAACTCACCGAAATGGAGAACAAAGACGAAGTGTTGCACGGCTTGCGTTCTGAGTTGGCGAAAGCGGCAGAGGAATATCTCGATGCCGCGCGGGCCAGCTCCCACCAGCGCTATGGCGCTGCCCGGCAATTGGAGAGGCAGGTTGAGAGCGAGATCAACGAACTTGCCATGAAGGCGCGCTTCAGGGTCGAGACCAGCGGATCGGATGACGAGCCGAACTGGACGTCGCGCGGATTTGACCAGGTGCAGTACCTCATCTCAGCCAATCCCGGCGAACCCTTGGGGCCGGTGGAGGAGATTGCCTCGGGCGGCGAATTGTCGCGGGTGATGCTCGCGCTCAAGACAAGTGTCGAGGCCGGTCCGGCTGGACGCTCGCGTCGCAACGGCGGAGCAAAGTCGGGCGCGCATCGCACCCTGGTGTTTGACGAAATCGACAGTGGCATCGGCGGGCGTGCTGCCGAAGCCGTGGGTAAGAAGCTGAAGCAGCTCTCACGCACCGCTCAGGTCTTGTGCGTGACCCATCTGCCGCAGATTGCGTCCTTTGCCGACCAGCACTTCGTCATTGAGAAGCGCGAAGTTGGCGGACGCACGAAGACCTCGGTGGGGGCGCTGGATACTCGCCAGCGCACCGAAGAGCTGGCGCGCATGATGAGCGGCGCCAAGCTTACGGAAACCTCACTCAAACACGCCGAGCAAATGCTCAAGGCAAACCGTTAGATAAATGGATAGATGGATAGATGAGTAGATGAACGGGGTGCCCCATCCCGGATCTATTGCCGGGGTGGGAGTTCGAAATCCCACCAGCCCGAGTGGGGTACCCGAGAGAAGATCACTGCAATCGGATATTCTGGTTCGCGCATGGAAGCTTTCGTCCGCAACGTCTTGCTGGTCTTCGCCGCGCTGTTCCCTATCGTGAACCCCGTCGGCATGGCGCCAATCTTTGCCGGCATGACGTTCCCTTACAGCAGAGACATTCGCCGTACCATGGCGATGCGTATCGCCATTAACGGAATCGTGCTGCTGGTCGCCTCGATCTTTGTTGGTTCGTACATCCTGGAGTTCTTCGGGATCAGCATCGCTGCTGTGCAATTTGGCGGCGGCTTGGTGGTGACGGTTTCCGGATGGCACATTTTGAACCGGCGCAACGACGTAGCCGAACGTTCGACCGATGCGCCGCAACCGAGCTCCGAGATCCTTTCCAGAGCTTTCTATCCGTTGACCCTGCCGCTCACCGTTGGCCCTGGCTCAATCGCGGTTGCCATCACGCTGGGCAGCAACGGCCACTCGGAAACTCATTTGCAATTGATCCTCACCGCGCTGGCGGCCGTGATTGGCAGCATGCTGATTGGCTTGTCGATCTATCTCAGCTACGCCTACGCCGACAAGCTGGAATCGTTCCTTGGCAACACAGGAACCAGCATCCTTATACGTCTGTCGGCTTTCATCGTGGTCTGCATCGGCATTCAAATCATGTTCAACGGCCTGGAATCGTTTTATAAAGAAGCGTTACATTCTCAGCCGGCGGTCAGCTTCCTCATATCAGCAGGTAAAATGAGGGCATTGTGAAGCTCGGCATCGATTTCGGAACGACGCGCATTGTGGTTGCCGCAGCTGACCGAGGCAACTACCCGCTGGTGAATTTCGAAACTCCCGACGGACAAGCGCGCGACTGGTTTCCCTCAGTGGTGGCCGTTTCGCGCGATCGCCGCGTCTATGGCTGGGAGGCCGTGGATCTGCACGGAAAGGCGGGCTGGACGCTGGTCCGCTCGCTGAAACGTGGCTTGAAGACTGCCGGCCCGCACAGCACTTTCGAAGTTGCAGGCCAGCCCCTCAACCTTTTCCTCGTTGTTACCGAGATGCTCAGCGCGCTGCGTCACGAACTCATCCACCGTTCCACCCTGGGAGCCGATGAGAGCACCAAGCTGCGCGCCATGCTCGGCGTTCCGGCGAATGCCAATAGCAATCAGCGGTTCTTGACCGAAGAGAGCGCGCGGGCCGCGGGCTTCGAGGTGCTTGGTCTGTCGAATGAGCCATCGGCGGCGGCGATTGAGTTTGCCCACGGCAGCAGCGCCGAGCGCAGGAACAAAGAGAATGCCAGCCTGCTGGTGTACGACCTGGGAGGCGGCACCTTCGATACCTCGCTGGTTGCGCTGGGCGACGCCGAGCACACGGTGATTGCCTCTGACGGCATTGCCGATTTTGGCGGTGATGACTTCGACGAGATTCTCGCCGAACTGGCGCTGGATGCGTTCGGCGTTTCCCGCAAAGAGCAGGAAGCCCTGAGCGATGGCGAACGCTTTGCCTTGCTGGAGGAGTGTCGCGAGAAAAAAGAGGCGCTGAATCCTAATAGCCGTCGCGTGACCATCGATCTGGGACGAGTGCGCGAGACATGGAAAGAAGTTTCCATTCCGGTCGATGCGTTCTATGACCGCTGTCGCCCTTTGATTGAGGACTCGCGCGTTGTAGTCGAGAGCCTGATCGCCGCGTGCCCCGACAATTCCATCGGCACCTTGTATCTCACAGGCGGCGGCTCCGAGTTGCCGCCTGTGGCGCGCATTTTGCGCGAAGAGTTTGGGCGAAAGGTGAAGCGCTCGGCTTACATGCGCTCAGCGACCGCGATTGGCCTGGCGATTCGTGCCGCGGAGCACGAGGGCGCTACCTTGCGCGAGCAGTTCACGCAAAACTTCGGAGTGTGGCGCGAAGCCGATAGCGGACGCAACGTGGTGTTCGACGTGATGTTTCCCCGGGGAAGCAAACTCCCCGCAAAAGGGCAGGAGCCGTTGCGCGCCATGCGCACGTACCGGCCGGTCCACAACATCGGGCACTTCCGTTACCTGGAGTGCTCGCATCTCGACGCTGCCCATCAGCCGCAGGGCGAGATCAGCAACTGGGACGAGGTTCGCGTGCCGTTCGATCCTCAGTTGCGCGGTTTTGAGACTTTATCGGTGCAGCCCGAACGCAGCTTTGCGCCCGGCGAAGGTCCGCTGGTCGAGGAAGAGTACACCTGCGACAGCAGCGGCCAGTTGAAGGTGCGCATCTCCGACAAGTCGAACGACTACACGCAGGAGTACCGGCTGGGTCATTGGTCGAAGAATGGCGAGCGAGTGCCGAAGAAGAAGTCGAAGAGAAGAAGCAATTAGCGATTAGCAATCAGGTTTGGATTTGAGCCCGAAGGGCGTGTGATGATGGCCCAGAATGGAGCCGCAGGCAGAATCCTGGGTACGTTTCTCTTCGGAGACCCGAGTCCAGGGACGGCATATGTTTCGCAGGCAGATCAACGGTAGCAGCCTTTGTAATTGCAGGCGATAACAATTCTTCCACCGCGACGCCGTCTAGCGTCCCCGAGGGACTCCGGCTTCTTTCCCACTACCACCCAGGCCGCTGCGCTGCGTCCTGGGCTGTCATGGCACGTCCTCCGGGCTCCCGGATCGAAGCGACACCTGCGGCGTCAGAATGACAGCAGGTCTTCGCTGGCCCAGGGTGACAAAATAGAATGGGTTCAATTGCTAATTGCTTCTTTACTCCTATGCCAAAAATTACTTTTCTCGAATGCAGCAAGTGTGGTGAAAAGCTTTCCGCTGATCAGCCGCGGAACATCTGTCCCAAAGATGGCGGACCGTTGTATGTCCGCTACGATCTGGACGCCGTTCGCAAAGACAAACACTCGCGCGACGCGGTCACCGATGGGCCGCAGAGCATGTGGCGCTACTCGGCCGTGCTGCCTGACGTCAAGCCGGTAACGCTTGGCGAAGGCATGACCCCTCTGTTGCGCAGCCACGCTCATCCGAACCTGTGGATCAAGGATGAGGGGCTCAATCCGACCGGCTCCTTCAAAGCGCGTGGCATGAGTACGGCCGTCAGCATGGCGCGGCATTACGGGCTCAAGAAGCTGGCTGCGCCCTCGGCGGGTAACGCCGGAGGCGCGCTGGCCGCGTATGGCGCCGCGGGTGGAATTGAAACCTACATCTTCATGCCCAAAGATGTGCCGCTGGCGAATCGCCTCGAGGTCGAAGCTTCGGGGGCGCACCTGACGCTGGTCGACGGATTGATCAGCGATTGCGGTCGCATGGTGGCCGAGCGCAAGGACCAAGAGGGTTGGTTCGACGTCTCGACCATGAAGGAGCCGTTCCGCGTCGAAGGCAAGAAGACCATGGGCTACGAAGTAGCCGAACAGCTCGGCTGGGAGCTGCCGGCAGCTATCCTCTATCCGACCGGCGGCGGCGTCGGGTTGGTCGGAATGTGGAAGGCGTTTGAAGAGATGGAAGCAATCGGTTGGATCGCGCCCGGTCATCGTCCGAAGATGATCTGCGTGCAAACCGCTGGCTGTGCGCCGATCGTGAAGGCCTTCGACCAGAAGAAGGACACTGCCGAGATGTGGCCAAACGCGCACACCATCGCCGCCGGCCTGCGTGTTCCCAAGGCGTATGCGGACTTCATTCTGCTCGACATCATGCGCAAGAGCCACGGGACGGCGATCGCCGTGACGGACGAGGAGCTGATGACCGGCCTGAAAAACATGGCGTCGAAGGAGGGTATCTTCCCGGCTCCTGAAGGCGGAGCCGCGCTCGTGGCCTACGAGAAGCTGGTGGAGAACGGCTTCCTCAGCTCCGATGAGCGGGTCGTGATGTTTAATACGGGCTCGGGATACAAGTACGTCGACGCCATCGCGAAGTATTGGGGGATTCCGCCGTTCGCGCTTCCGGCATCACGGAATATGGGTGGAATTATTGGGCCGTACTGAGAGCTCGCGATCAATGATGTGGCGCGAACAAAGCAGGTCCTTCGCTGCGCTCAGGATGACAAGTCAAGAGGGTTAATCAAGCTGCGGGCTTACCTTGCGCGCTCGGCAGCAACTCCGACGCCGAAATGCGGCGACGACTCCTCTGACATTGTGGTAGTACGGCGTGGGAGCCGTACCAGGAATACCGATCCTTCCAGAGACGTCTCCTCCAACGCGATCTCGCCGCCATGCTCTTCCACGATCTTCTTGGCGATCGCCAGGCCCAATCCCGTGCCGTTGGCCTTTCCGGCGCTGACGAAGGGCTCGAACAGCGACCCGCGAATTGATTCCGGCACGCCTCCCCCATTGTCAGACACCCTGCATTCCAGATGCTGGTCGAAGGCGGCGACATCGACCAGCACTCGCGCGTCGCCATTGCCGCTTGCCTCGCATGCGTTCAACAGAAGATTGAAGAAGACGCGTTCCAGCTTGCGCGGATCGAATACTCCTGTCGTGGGGCCATGCTCCCGGATTTCAATGCTGATGTCGCGGAAGTTGGGAGACGCCTGCACCGATTCCGCAGCCTTGGACACGACCTTGCTCAAGCTTGAGGGCACGGGAACGAGGCTCGGCTTCTCGCGCGAAATCTCTACCAGGGAGTCGATCAACTCCGTCATTTGCGAAGCTCCGCGGCGCACTTCCGAGTAAATCTCTTCGCGGTCGAAGTTGAGTTCGTCCACGTTGTATAGAAACTCTGCATTAGCGACCACGGCCGCGAGCTGGTGACGAAGGTCGTGAGAAATCGAACCGGCGGCGCGGCCGAGAGCAGCCAGACGTTCGGCCTCTAACTGTTTGCGCTGCAGTTCGAGCAATTGCTGGCGCATGCTGTTGAAAGCGGTTCCCATCTCGGCCATCTCGCGGCTGCCGCGCGGCTGCAATGCGTAGCGATAATTCCCGTCGGCCAGGGCCCGCACGGCTCCCACCAGCGAGTCCAGCGGTCCGGTGATGGCGCGCGAGATCAAGAGAACCAGAATGATGGCGCCAAACACCGCGATGCCGCCGAGCACCAGCATCATCACATTCAAGCGGCTTAACAGCGTGTCCCACGGTGTCAGAGAGAGCAGCAGATAGCAGCGTATCGGTATCTCTGAGCTGGCCGGGAGGTTGATGCTCGCCACGGCATAATGCCCGTTCTCCAACCAAACTTCGCGGTTCTCGCTCCTATCCTTATAAATTTTATCGAGTTCCGCTCCGTGGAATTGCTGGGTTGAGGCCACTGCCACATTCCCCGCCGTCAGCAGCACTTCACTGCCGGCAAAGCTGCCGAGCTGCTTGGCGAACGAGTCGTCGATGCGCCTGCCGATGGCGAGGTATCCGAGCGTATTGCTCTCGGATCCCGCTCCCGCGATGATCGGCCTGGACACGACCATGTAGATATTGTTGCCTGCCTGCCACAGCCCGGAGTCCTTACTGCGCTCCAGCGATTGGCGAAGCAACTTCGCCGCGATAGCGTTGCCGATTCCGGGACCATTAACCAGAACCGCGACCACCTCACCGTTTGGCCGCGCGAGAATAAATAGATCGCTGTCAGACAAATCGCGAAAGTCGCCGGCCTCGTCCTGAATGGTGGCAGTGTCGGGCGCGGTCATCAGCGACTTGAGGGGTGGAATCTCGGCCAACAGCGCCGCCGAGCGCTCCAGCTCAGCGCTTTCCTGGTGCTGAATCCGCACAAAGTCGCCAACCGAAGACTCGGTGGCCTCGGAGATTTGACGCGCTACTTCGCTGCGCACTGCCTGGCGAATCACGAACAAGCTGGTTCCCGTGAGGGCGGCGAAGATGGCCACCATGGCGAGAAGCAGTTGCGTGCGCAGTGTGAGTCTTGGGATGACGTGGCCCTTGTCAGGATGCTATAGCTTCCGCCGCCATCACGAACTTGTAGCCTACTCCGTGCAGCGTAAGGAAGTGCCTGGGGCTGGAGGGGTCAGCTTCAAGTTTTTGCCGCAGGCGCAGAATGTGGTTATCGACCGTGCGCGTCGAGGGATAGTTATGATACCCCCAAACCTGGTTCAGCAGGTCGTCGCGCGAAATCACGCGGCCGGGATGTTCAAGGAAATACTTCAGCACACGAAACTCTTGCGCGGTGAGCGTCACTTTTTGTCCCGAGCGCGTGACCTCCATAGCGTCGCAGTGTACCTCTACGTCGGCGAAGCGGAACAGGCTGGCGGGCTCGTCTTTGAGCGAGGGAACCTCGGCCCGCCGCATGGCGCGCCGCACCCGCGCCAACAGCTCTTTCGGGCTGAAGGGTTTGGTCACGTAGTCGTCGGCACCGAGTTCGAGCAGCAGAACCTTGTCGTCCACTTCGGCATTCGCGCTCAGCACGATCACAGGCACATTGGGCGCCAAGGTCTTAAATTCACGGCACAGCTCACGACCGTGCATGCCCGGCAACTTCAAATCCAGAAGCACGGCGTTGGGACGCTGTTCGCGAAAACTAGTTAGACCGGCGAGACCATCGGAGGCAACATCTACCTGGTATCCCTCGGCGGTGAAGGCCCGTTGCAACGCGCGCTGCATCGCCTGGCTATCTTCTACAATCAGCACCTTGTCCATTTCGAGTACCCCGTGCCGGCAACCATTTCGCTAATAGTAGTACGGAACTCACCCTGTCCGGGATGCAAAAAAACGTGCGACCGGAGCCGGACGCCTGCTGAGCCGTCCATGCTCCGGCCGAACGCCCCTGTGCGACCAGGAGACCGCTGATTGGCTGCGAGCCTCGCCGCTTACCCGAGCAAGGTGATGCAGCACGTGGAAGCGGCATCCACTGAGTAGAGGGTAGTTCCGTCGCACCCGCCGTTTGTCACTAGCGTGTCTCACGCCAGTCAAATTGTCATCGCGAGAGCGGCCGATGGGGCCGTTTCCAGAGCGCGGCGATTGATCTATATCGAGATAATCATGTCATTCAATCGCGTCGGATACTTGTTCATGATCTCGCCCTTCGTCTGCCCAACGATGACGGTGTCGGAATGGCGGAAGCCTCCCCAGTTCGGGTCGTAGACGCCGGGCTCGCAACTGAACGTCATGCCGAGTTTAAGGACGGTATTGTCGCCGTCGGCGATCCAGGGCGACTCGTGTCCTTCCAGTCCAATGCCATGACCGGTGCGATGCTTCAGGAACTGCGCGTATCCAGCCTTGCGAATCTGGTCGAGGCTCATCTTGTCCACTTGCTCGGCAACCATGCCTTCCTTCAGGTTCTCCGCGGCCGTGTCGTGCGCGGCGAGCATGGCGTCGTAGAGCTTCTTCGCATAGTCGCTCGGCTGGCCGACGCAGAATGAGCGCTCGCATTCCACGTGGTAGCCGCCGACCTCCGCGCCAAAGCTGAGGATGAGTGCGTCTCCCTTCTGTAGCCGGTCTTTGCTGGGAACAGCGTGTGGGAAGGCTGAGCGTTTGCCGAAGGGAACCAGCCCACCGAACGGCGGCTCGATCCCAACGCCCACCACCGAAGTCAGCTCCTTCGACATCTTGTCGGCTACGGCATCGGCTGATGCCTTTAGGATTTCATCTTCGGTGACGCTGCCGTTGGCCTCAATGTAGGCACGTCCGGCTTGCACCGTGTAGTCGGCGAAGTAAATGGAGCGCCGCATCACGCCGATTTCGTCCTCATCCTTCACCCAGCGCAGGTGCTCGACGATGTCGCCGGCATCCACCAGCTTCGCCTTGGGAGCGCCGAGTTCCATTTGTGTGCGACGCGAGGGCGTGCATTCCTCAATGCCGATATTTGGCCCGACGCCGCGTGCATTGATGCGTTCGAAGATCCAGCGCACACGGTTCACTGAGCCCGGATAGTCGAAGTAGGCCTCGTAATCCTTCACCCACCACAACTTCACCTGATCGGACTCAAGCTCAGGGATGAACAGCGCGGGCTGGCCCGACGCCGGAATCAGCGCAGCGAGGGGTCGCTCGGTGGGAAGATGGAAGTATCCGGTCGTGTATACCACATTGTGGGCATTGAGCAGCACCAGCGCATTCACGTTGCGCTCGACCATCTTCGCCTGCACCTGCTTGATCTTGCGCTGATACCATTCGGGCGGCAGGCGATCCGGCCCGGGAGGCGCGGGGACGCTGGCCTTGATCTGTAAGGCATGCGTCTTGCCGAACGAAAATGAGGACGCTGTGACAGCGAGGGCAGCGGCTCCGGTGGAAGTCTTCAGGAACAGTCGGCGAGAAGAAGTACCCAGTGGTTCGCTCATAGGGCCAACCTTATATCTCTCCGGCGGCTCAGGGTCAAGCGACGGGCGACGAGGCCGCTCACGATTAGTGGAGCGGGTGCCAAGTTCCTGCTTGAAATCCTGCGCGAGGAGATTACAATTCGCGTGGTTTTGAAAGCTCGATACGAATGCACAGTTTAGAAAGGACACCATGCGCCCCTTCGTTACATCGCCTCAAGCCGTCCAGCGCTGGAGTTCGGCTGCGCTCCTCCTGCTCGGACTAACCGTCTGCTGCATTGCTTCGATATGCGCCCGCCCAGGATGCGGGACAGGTAAAGTTCGTCAACTCCTGCAAATACAGTCTCACCTTCAACTCCACCGGACCGCAGATCGGTACGCTGGCGCCGGGCGCGAGTAAAACCATCCCCATCTCATCATTCAATCAAGGCGGGCAGAACCGCTTCATTCCTTATCCCAACCTCGATGACAATGCGTGCCCCAACTGTGATGGCTGGACCGATCTGGGTGGCCCTCCGGGAACCAAGCAGCGCGAAGGCTGGATGTGGGAGGGCAACGCCGCGAAATACGCCGCGTATTGCAATCCCAGCCTCAGCGGACGCAGCATCTGCGCCCAGCAACACAACTGCTGCGGCAAAGGCATGGTGCAGGATGGCACCTATGGCACGCACTTTGAGTTCACCCCCAAAGGCACGCCGACCAACGATTTCGTCAATCTGAGCACCAACTATGGCTCGGGACCGCACAATCCGCCGAAGCTGTGCGGGGGTCAGGGAGCCAATCCTGATGATTGCGTCGACAAGGCCGCCGTCATCTTCTACAACGTGCCGGTCGAGTGGACGACCAACCAGAACTGCACGTTTTCGTCGAAGGGAACGCAGGTGAAGGGCGGCAAGTGCTTCGCGGCAAGTTGTCCTGATGCCTATCAGCATCCGACCGACGACAAGCAGGTCGCTTGCCCGGTGAACGGAAGCCGCGGCTACGTGGTGACGTATTGCCCGTCCGGCTCGAGTATGCCGAATCCGAAGTGATAGGAGCAAAGCAACGCCCCGTCCAAGCGAGGTCAAACTCGGACGGGGCTTCCTCACCCAGTGAATTGCCTGTTGCTTAGTCGCCGGAGTGAGCCACCTCCAACTCGCGCGTAGTGTACTCGCCTTCTTCCAGCACCGCTCTCTTGTCGAAGGAGTGGCCGGTAACCAGCCCCAGCACAAACCAGCCGAGGACCAGCGCACCGAAAGCGAACAGCGTGTCACCAAACATCCGCATCCAGCGCAGCCGGATGAGCATGGGACTCTGCATGAACTCAGCCGAACGTGCATACCACGTTCCGTACTCGACCGAGGCCCAAGCCTGAAGCAGTCCTACCGGCAACATGCTCAACAGCACCATCAGCGCCAGGCCGATGTTGAGCGACCAGAACGCGATGGCCAGCGGACGCTCGCGCCACTTCAATCCTGGGCGCAGTGCCCTGAGACAGAACAACATCAGCCCCAGGCCCAGCATTCCGTATACCCCGAAGAGCGCGGTGTGGCCGTGTACGGGGGTGAGGTTCAGTCCCTGTACGTAGTAAAGAGCGACGGGCGGATTGATCATGAAGCCGAATAGCCCCGCGCCAACGAAGTTCCAGAAAGCGACGGCGACGAAGAAGTAGATGGGCCACTTGTAAGCGCTGATCCATGCCGTCTGCGCGGTGCCGCGCGAAAGCCGAATGTTTTCCCATGCTTCGAAGCCGACCAGCACCAGCGGTACAACCTCGAGCGCGCTGAATACCGATCCCAAAGCCAGCACGATGCTGGGAACCCCGGTGAAATAAAGATGATGGAAGGTGCCGATGATTCCGCCTGAGAGGAAGATGACGGTCGAGAACAGCACCGCACGCGTTGCCGTCGAAACCGAGAGCAGCTTCAGTCGGGTGAACAGGAACGCGATCACGACGGTGGCGAAGACTTCGAAGAAGCCTTCAACCCAGAGGTGAACTACCCACCAGCGCCAATATTCAGCGGTGACGAGCGGGCTGCGCTGGCCATACATCAGGCCGGCCGCGTAGAACACCGGGATGGCAATGCTCGAAACCAGGAACAGCATGAGCAACGAATGATTCTCGTCGCGGCGCGCCAGAGCTGGCTTGAGGCCGCGATACATCAGCCACAGCCAGAAGACCAGTCCCACAAACAGCAGGATCTGCCACACGCGACCCAGGTCAACATACTCGTAGCCTTGCGAGCCGAACCAGAACCATAGATTGCCCAGCTTCTGCTCGATGCCCATCCATTCGCCGGCCAGCGAGCCGACGACAACCGCGACCACCGCAACGAACAGCGCGTTCACTCCAAAGCGCTGCCCCTTGGGCTCGACGCCACTGACCGCGGGAGCGATGAACAGTCCCGTGGCCAGCCACGATGTGGCGATCCAGAAGATGCCGATCTGCAAGTGCCAGGTACGTGCCACAGAGTAGGGCAGCCACTTGGCCAGTGGGATACCGTAGAATCCGTTGCCTTCGACACCGTAGTGGGCGACGATTGCGCCGAGAGCTACCTGCACCACCCACAACGCCGCGACGACAAAGAAGTACTTCACCGTCGCTTTTTGCGAGGGCGTGGGATGGAGCCCGAGTAGCGGGTCGCGACGCGGCGCCAAGTCTGTTGCGGGCTTGTGCTCTTGCGCGCCGAAGTACCACACCATTCCGCCTACGCCGGCCAGCAGCAGAACGAAGCTGATGACGCTCCACACGATCACAGCGCCGGTCGGACGATTGCCGATCAGCTCTTCGTGCGGCCAGTTCTGCGTGTAGGTGACATCCTGGCCAGGGCGATTCGTGCTCGCGGCCCACGCCGTCCACCAGAAGAAAGTCGCCATTTCGCGCTGCTTGGTTGGGTCAGTCAGCGCGCCGGCGGGAATGGCGTATTCGTTGCGGCCCTTGCCGTAAACGTCACCATAGTAAGCAGCCAATTCCTGGAATGCCGCCGCGCGATCGTTGTCCAAAACGATGGTGTCCGTCGCCGCGTTGTAAGTATTGTGGCGCGTGAGCTCGGTCAGGCGGCCCTGCAATGCGGCGCGGGTTTCCGCCGGAGCTGCGGCATAGTCTGCATAGCCCTGTGCCGTCGCCCAGCGATTCAACACGATCATGGATTGGCGATGCAGATAATCGGCGCTCCAGTCGGGAGCGACGTAGGCGCCGTGTCCCCAGATGGTGCCGATCTCCTGGCCGCCGGTCGACTGCCAGACGTTCTGGCCGTCGCGAATAGTTTCGCCGCTGAACAGAACTTGTCCGTCAGCCGTGACCACTTTCGACGGAATCGGCGGCGCACTATTGATGGCCTTGTAGCCCACGCCGCCCAGCACCGCGAACGAAATCAACATGACCACGCCCAACGCGATCCATAGCTTTCTGTATTGCATGTATCAATTCTCCTGAGATGAATTCGCTAGTAAGCCGTGAATGCTAGCAGCTGGTCTCCATCGCGGCGGCGCGTGGGAACAGGATGTTGTTCTCTTTATGAATGTGCTGATGCAGATCGGCCTCGAAGCCTTCGAGCGCCTGGTAGAGCGTGCGATAGCTGATGCAAGCATCGCCAGGAAGCATGTAGTCGCGCGTGGCTGAGCGCAGGGCGCGCAGCGCATCACCGGCTCCGTCGTGCTCGCGCATCATCATGCCGATGGGGTTCATCACCGTGCCGAACATTGCAGGCGGTGCGGGTTCACCGGCCAGTGCGCTTTCTTCCATGCGCAGAACGTAGGGGAAGAGAATCTGTTCTTCTTTCATCAGATGGACTGAGAGCTCTTCGCTCAGCGCCGTAAACAGCTCCTGTACCTGCAGCAGCTCCGCGTGGTTCTTGCCGTGAACGCCGACAACCTTCCCGGTGAGCGCCAAAATGCGCGGGCACTCGGAGCGGACGAACGCATGGTGCGTGGCCGTAATGTTGGCGATGAGGTCAGCCAGGGATGCCTGCTGCCAGCTTTCCGTCGAATTGGCCTGGGTGGCGGATTCGGCGCTCTTCTTCAGGCGCTCCAGTACTTCGTCAAGGGGAAGCTTGGCTTCGGCGCAGGCCTGGCCTAGAGTGCGGTTTCCGCCGCAGCAATAGTCGATTCCGAGTTTCTCGAATTCGCGGGTGCAGTTGGGCAGCTCAGCGGCGATTTCGCCAACCGTCTGGGTAGTTGCGATTGTCATTTGCGTTTTCTCCTGCGCGTCGCCGGCTTGTGTGCGGGACCGCGTTACATGAGCCACAGTAGAGCCCCCCGACCCGTGCCACTATGACTTCAGTCACGCGAGTCAGCTTTCCCCGGGATTTCTTTTTTGCCAGGCCTGAGACTTTGGTCACTGTCACCGGTTCGCTGCGCTGCTGAAATAAGGACATGAAACCGAATGACCTTGCCATCGACTTCGACGAGCGCCCCTACATCGTGATCTGGGAAGTAACCCAGGCGTGCGACCTGGCCTGCGTTCATTGCCGCGCCTCCGCGCAACCCAAACGCAATCCGTTTGAGCTGTCGACGGAAGAGGGCAAGCGGCTGATCGACGAGATCGCCGCGATGGAAGTGCCGGTGTTCGTGCTTACCGGCGGCGACCCGATCAAGCGGCCTGACTTGTTTGAGCTGATCGAGCACGCGGCCAAAGTGGGCGTGAGAGTTTCGCTTACACCCAGTGCGACTCCGCTGCTGACGCGCGAGGTCGTGCATCGGCTGAAGCAAAGTGGATTGGCCCGGCTAGCCGTCAGTCTGGACGGATCGAATGCTGAGGTTCATGACGCATTTCGCGGCATGGCGGGCTCGTTCCAGCGCACCATGGAAGCCATCGAGTGGGCGAATGAATTCGGGCTTCCGGTGCAGATCAATACTACGTTCAGCCGCCGCAACGTTGATGACTTCGAAGCGATCGCATCGCTGATCGAGCGCAAAAATATAATCTTGTGGAGCGTCTTCTTCCTGGTGCCCACCGGACGCGGCAAGCTTGATGATCTGCTCTCAGCCGGGGAGTTCGAAGACATCTTTGCTAATCTGCATGACCTTTCGCAGCGCGCTCCGTTTCACATCAAGACCACGGAAGCACAGCACTATCGGCGCTACATCCTGCAGCAACAGGTTGCGGACCGCCGCAACGGAAAGCAGACCTCGCAAGCATCTCCCGCGAAGGTGCAAGACACGGTGGGCCGGGCGCCGCGCGGGCTGAACGACGGCAAAGGCTTTGTGTTTGTCTCGCACATGGGAGAAGTCTTCCCCAGTGGCTTCCTGCCGTTCTCGGGCGGTAACGTCCGCTCCGATGCGCTCAGCCGCATCTATCGCGAGTCGCCCATCTTCCAACAGCTCAGAGACCCGGATCAGTTGGGCGGCAAGTGCGGAGTCTGCGAGTTCCGTCACATCTGCGGTGGGTCGCGCGCGCGAGCTTTTGCGATGACCGGCGATCCGCTGGCCGAGGAACCTTGCTGCTCGTACATACCGAAGAACTACGTTGCGCCGGAGGTTTCACCTACGCTGTGGAGACAGCCGCCGGAGTTGCGGGTGCTGGAGCAATAGAGTTCACAACGCCAACTCGACAGTGAGATACAATGTATCTCATGGGCACCACAATGGTTCACATCCGAGTCGATGAGAAGCTAAAGCAGAAAGCAGGCAAAGCGCTGGCTGCTATGGGCATGTCGGTTTCCGATGCAGTGCGCCTGTTGCTAGTACGCGTGGCCGCCGAGCAGGCCTTTCCCTTTGAAATCAAAGTTCCGAATCCGACGACTGTTAAAGCGCTGCAGGGCGCCGAAAGGCGCAAGGGAAAGAAATTCGCCTCGCCGGATGCGCTCTTCAAAGACCTTGGAATCTGACTTTGCGGACGGCAATTCGCGGTACGCAGTTTCGAAGAGACATCAAACTGGCGCAGAGGCGCGGCAAAGACAGGACCAAGCTGCGCGAGCTTATCTTGTCACTGCTCGAGGGCCGACCTCTACCACCGCAGTACAAAGACCATCCATTGCAAGGTCGTTGGCGTCAGTATCGTGACTGTCATATTGAGCCGGACTGGTTGCTGATCTACAAAATCGAAGGCTACAACCTCTACCTGGTGCGTACTGGAACACACGCCGATCTGTTCTGAAGTTGCGAGTGCTATCCTGACGCGTTCTCCAATTCCGCCTCGAGCTTCTTGAGCGAAGGAATCCTCAGATCGCGATTGTCGACCTGAATTAGCCCGTCCGCCTGTAACCGGCTCAGGTTGCGCGATACCAGTTCGCGAACCGTTCCGATCTGGGCGGCGAGTTCGCTGTTGTTGGCAGGGAGCAGCACGCTCACCGCATCGCCGTTGCGACTGCCCGCCGACTTGGCCAGCCGCACCAACAGCGCGATCAAGCGAGACCGCACAGTGGTGAACGACAGCTCTTCGATGATGTTTACCAGCCGACGCAAGCGTCCGCCAACCACCCGTAACACCTTCAATGCGACTTGCGGATGTTGCAGGCACAGCGCCTGAAAATCCTGCCGGCTAAGAAAGAAGAGACTGCACTCATTCACCGCCTGCGCCGATGCAGGATAGTTACCACCATCAAAGACCGGCAGCTCTGCGATGGAACTGCCGGGGCCATCGATGGCGAGAACCTGTTCGCGACCGCCCGCCGACGATTTGAAAATGCGGACATTGCCGGTGTGCACCAGGTAGAGGCCGGCGCACGCGTCGCCCTCGTTGAAGATGATTTCGCCACCCTGAAATCGCCGTTGCACCATGCGCGGCGTGAGGAAGGCGAACTCCTGCTCCGACAGGCTGGAAAAGATGGGAACGCGCTTCAAAAGTGCAACAACCGCAATTGCGTCAACGGCCATGGTGAGATTGTATCGGTGAATGTCAATGTTGCGAGCCGTTGAAACTGACCGTGCTACTATCCGATTTACCCCGATGCGAAGCGCCTTTGTTGTTTCATTCTGTTTGCTGGTAGCTCATGTGGTGTCAGCGCAAGGGCAGAGCTTGGCTGACCTTTTGCAGCGCTACGGCATACCCCTTCCTTCCGACCAGCGTATCCGGTTGAACGATGTACCCCTCAGCGATTGGCCCTTAAATACGGAGGCGGAGTTTGCGTTCGCTTACAGGCTCTCGACCCTGAAAGGAGGTCTCTCCGGACCTGTCCAGTTCATACGTTATGACAAGCGTAGGATGCAGTGGACGCAGTTGACCATTGCCGGGTCGAAGTTCAATTTCCAGCAGCGGTTCGAAATTCCTTGTGAAGGCAGGGTTGGAGAGGTGGAGCACGAGCTCGACAGCTACTTCATTGGCATGGAGATAAGTCCGTCAGCAGAATGCACCCTCGTGATTAGAGAAGATAGTCATGGGGCCATCGGCCTGGAATCCGTACTCGATGGGTGGGTCGGCGCTTATCTGAGGCCCAATACAGTCATCTACAACGGTAGTATGGTGCATTTTGCCGATGTTCATCCGGCCACCCTTTGGATGTACGATCTGCAGTCGAAGAAGTCGACGCAGATTTATCCCCAGCCAAATGATCCGTTTCGCAGAGACTTCGCCACCAAGCTGGAGAAGATCATCGACGACAAACTGTGCCGCGAGAGCAATTGGGCGTGCGAGCCGGATCGCTTCACCAGCGACGTCGAGAAGCCCGTCGTCAGCGACGAGACTCACGCCTTAGCTTTCCATGTGAACTTTGAAACTGAAGGCTTCCTCGCCCCAGATGAAGCCGACAAGCTAGAGCAGTTCCATGACCAGCAATACGCATACATCTTTCAACTTGAGCCGTTTCGCTGGCGCGAGTTCTCGATCTACGACTTGAAGCCGAAGTTCGGAACCGACTCCCTTCAGCAACTGATTTCGCCCACGATGATCGAAAAGGTATTTGCCACAGCCGCGCCGAACTGAGCTATGCCCGTAGCGTTTCTTCGCGCACCGTCAGTTGCTTAATCAGGTCTTCGCGAACTTCATATCCGCGGCCCGGTTTGTCGGAGACCTTGATTGCTCCTTGAGGAGAAACTGTTACTTCAGGCTCAATTACGTCTTCTTTCCAGTAGCGCTTCGAGGCCGAGACATCGCCCGGCAGCTTGAAATTGGATAGCGTCGAGAGTGCCACATTGTGGGAGCGGCCAATGCCCGACTCCAGCATGCCGCCGCACCAGACAGGAACGTTGAAGCGCTCTGCAGCATCGTGAACCGCAACCGCTTCGCTGAATCCGCCGACCCGCCCGACCTTGATGTTGATGATGCGCGCTGCGCCCAATTCCAGTGCCGCTGTGGCATCGCGCGCGCCGCGGATGGCTTCGTCAAGGCAGATCGCGGTCTGAAGCTGCTTCTGTAACTTCGAGTGGAAATAGAAGTCATCGCTCCACAAAGGCTGCTCGATCATCAGCAGCTTAAAGGGCTCGAACTGCTGGAGGTGCGGCAAGTCGTTGAGGGTGTACGCCGAATTCGCGTCACAGCTCAACAGAATGTCGGGCCAGCGCTGCCGAATCTTGGCCAGCACGTCGATATCCCAGCCGGGCTTCACCTTCACCTTGATGCGCTGGTAGCCGGCGGCCAACTCGGTTTCGATTTTCTGCAACAACTGCTCGTGTGAATCCTGGATGCCGATACTCACCCCGCAGGCGATTTCGCTGCGACTGCCTCCCAGCAGCTGCCAGAGCGGAATGCCCTTCTCCTGCGCCTCGGCGTCCCACACGGCGTTTTCCAGCGCAGCCTTGGCCATGCGATGCTGGCGCACCTTGGCAAGCAATCCAGGAACTTCTGCCCCAGCAGCAATAGCCTTCCCCAGCAGCGATGGCGCGAGGTAGCGCACGATCACATCCCATGCACCCTCGATGTACTCCTCGCTGTAGTACGGTTGCTCGCCGGCGACACACTCGCCCCAACCTTCCAAGCCGTCGCTGTGTACCGTCACCAGCATGACGCGCCGGTTGTAGGTGCGTCCAAAGCTCGTCTCAAAGAAGTGGACGAGCGGCATGTTCAGCTCGCGAACAGTGATCGCTTCAATCTTCATAGGAAAGGACCCAATAGGAAAGGACCCATCACAGAGGGCACTTATCAGCGATTTGTCATCACGAGCGCAGCGAGGGATCCGTTCTTGCTGGCGGCGCGAACAGTTCTCTGGAGGGCAAGCAGAGAGCAGATCCCTCACTTCGTTCGTGATGACAAACAAAAACCTCGGCGAACTCGGTGATGATATCGATGTTACGCCCTGGTTGCGAAGGACCAGTCTTCGTCCCAGCGTCCCACCAGGAAGACGCCGCTGCCACGATCGTCACGGCCGTAGCCGAGGCACGACAGACCATCGGCGAAAGCCTTCAAAAATTGCTCCCGAATACGTGCCTGCACCTCGGCGGCCTTGGGACGCGTATCAGCCTCGGCCTTCCACGCGTAAATCTCGGCAGGAACCGCGATCTGCAACTCCGCCTGAAATCCCGGCAGATGGCCCGACGACAACAGCGACTCCACGCGCGTTGACTTCAGCCACCACTCGGCAACCAGTCGGTCGGTCGGCAGAAAACCTTGCAAGGGCGACGTCGTTATTCCGTACTGATTCAGGTTGTAGCGTCGCGCGATCGCGCCCAGGCGCTCCAGGTTGAAGTAGGCATTCTTGATCTCCAGCGGATCAAAGGTCCACTCGATCAGGTCGTAGCCGAGAGCAATGGCGTCCTCGCGCTGAAACAGCTTGATGCGCCGCCCCAAGCCGGTGTTGCGATAGTTCTCCTTCACCCCCAACATGTGGGAGTGCAAATAAGGATAGCGCCGGTGCGTCGCCGGCAGCGACAAGGAGAAGCCGACCATGGTGTCGCCGTCCCAGGCTCCGATCACCTGCCCGCCGATCTTGGAAGCCACGGAGAAAACTCGCAGCGGCACGAGGTCCAAATCGCTGAAGCCCCAGACCTCGCGCTGAAGCTCGACGCAATCATTGAACTCCTCGAGCGTGCTGCAGCGCCGGAGTTGTAGCGCATCGATGCTCATGCTTTTTCCCGTTGCTTCGATTCCTGCCATAAGGACTCCATCTCCGCCAGCGAAGCATCGTCCGGCTTGCGTCCCTGCTCACGCAGCCGGTCTTCGAGATATTCAAATCGGCGGCGAAATTTGTGGTTCGTCTTGCGCAAAGCCGACTCAGGATCGAGCGACAAGTAGCGCGCGATGTTTACCAGCACGAACAGCAGGTCTCCTACTTCATCTTCTAAACGCGAGCGCAACTCGTTGGGAACCTTCACTCCGCGCGCGCTTGCGACCGCTTTCGACGACTGCGGCTGCGGTCCCGGCTCCGGATACTCCTTCAGGTTCTGGCGCAGCTCGTCGGTTTCTTCGTGCAGCTTGTCGAACAGTCCTTCGATGTTCGGCCAGTCGAACCCGACGTGAGCCACACGCGTGCTGATTTTATAAGCCTCCATCAAGGCAGGCATAGCGGATGAAATACCATGCAGCACCGAGTCGGGGTGACCGTCCTTTGTCGCAAGACCGCTCTCCGCCGCGCGCTTCTTCTTCTCTTCGGCTTTCAGCGCTTGCCAGTTGCGCAACACCTCGCCAGAGGTATCCGCTTTGACCTCGCCGAAGACGTGCGGGTGCCGGTCAACAAGTTTGGTCGACAACCGATCAAGCACGTCATCGATGGAGAAGTGCTTTTCCTCCGCAGCCATTTCGGAGTAGAAGAGGACCTGTAACAGCAGGTCGCCGAGTTCGCCGGTGAGCTCGTCCCAATCGCGGGCATCGATCGCCTCCAGCACCTCGTAGGTTTCTTCGAGGGTGTACGGCTTGATAGTGTCGAAGGTCTGCTCGCGGTCCCACGGGCAGCCGCCCGGAGCGCGCAGTCGAGCCATGATGGAAACGGCGCGTTCGAATCGCTCGCCGGTGGTAGCCATGGGAAACAATGTAAATGACGCCGAATCGTTTGCGCTATTGGTGGACGCTCACGGCTAGTGGCTTTGGCCCTGTTGCCCCGCTTTTCGCCTTTCGCTATTCGCTCTTCGCCAAAGCCGGAGAAGATAGAAAGGTTCTGTTCAGCAGCTTCGGATCGTCGCTGATCAGTCCGTCGATCCCCCACTCGGTCAACCGTTGCATGTCTTCCTTCCGGTTCACCGTCCAGGTGAAGATCTGTATGTCGCGGCTATGAACCTCCCGGATCAGCTTCTCGTCGACCAGTTCGTACTGTGGGAGGAACACCTGAATCGGAAGCTTCCGCCAGATGCGCATATCCGCAGCGCGATCGCAGATGTAGCCCAAGGGCAAAGATGGATCAAGCTGATGGAATCGAAGCAGCACCTCGGGCAGGAAAGAAGAAAGTAGATAGCGTTGCGGCTTGCTGCGCCGCAACGCGTTGACGATCAACTCTTCGCCACCGGCAACCTTTACCTCGATATCCAAATACGCGCGACTGCCAAACGCCGCGAGCACATCTTGCAGGCAGGGAAGGGACTCGCCGCAGCCCGAGCGAAGGCTAGCGAACAGCGACGTAGCGACCCTGCGGCCGCCGAACGATGCATCATGGCAAAGCACCAGCCGCTCATCGCGGGTGATGCGAACGTCAAACTCAAATCCGTCGCAGCCGTGGGCGAGCGCATATTCAAAGGCGACGAGCGTGTTCTCGGGCGGAATCGCCCCAGCACGCGGGCTCAACTTCATGCGCGAGAGCGGCCGCGCTCCGCGATGCCCGAGCAGCAGAGGTCTCGTCGTCGCGCCCCATGAGCTCAGAACGTGCTCGGCTGACGAACGAGCATCCGTCGCTTTGTCCCTCGAATTTGCAGCGCCCCGCGAGCGCTCGGAGGAGCTGCGCGCCGATTGCCTCGTCATGAGTTTCCCTTCGTGCTATACCATATCCCCAGCCCATCATGAAGCGCATCGCCATCCTCGGATCGACCGGTTCCATCGGCAAGAGCACCCTGCAAATTGTCGAGGCGTTCCCCGACCGCTTTTCTGTCGTCACCCTCGCAGCGGGCAGCAATGTGGAGTTGGCATTTGAGCAGGCGCGGCGCTGGCATCCCAAGCTGATCTCGATGGGCTCGGCGGAAGCCGCCAATCACCTGCACGACAAGCTGAAGACAGTCGGCCTCAGCCATGCCATTGAGGTGGTACACAGCGCCGAGGGCACAGTGCGCGTCGCAACCCATCCCGACGCCGACTTTGTGGTCAGCGCCATTGTCGGCGTCGCCGGCCTGGAAGCTACCTACGAGGCGGTAAAGGCGGGCAAGACCGTCGGCCTGGCGAACAAAGAGTGCGTGGTCACGGCGGGCGACCTTATCGTTACCGAAGCTCGTCGGCAGGGCAAGCCGTTGCTGCCCATCGACAGCGAGCACAACGCCATTCATCAATGCATGCGCGGAGGACGTCGTCACGAGGTCCAACGCGTCTGGCTCACGGCTTCCGGCGGACCGTTCCTGCACACACCGCGTGCCAGCTTCGCTCACATCACGGTTGAGCAGGCGCTCAACCATCCCACCTGGAAGATGGGAAAGCGCATCACCATCGATTCCGCAACTCTGATGAACAAAGGATTCGAGGTGATCGAAGCGTGTCGGCTGTTCGATATGCCTCCCGCGCAGGTCAGCGTCATCGTGCATCCGCAAAGCACGATTCACTCGCTGGTCGAGTTCGTGGACGGCAGCCTGCTCGCGCAACTCAGCGTCACCGACATGCGGTTACCTATTCTGTACGCGCTGACGTATCCCGAGCGCATTGAGAGCGACCTCCGCTTTCCGGTCAACGAGTTGCGGCGCCTGGACTTCGAGGAGCCTGACCTGGAGAAATTTCCCTGCTTACGTTTGGCCTATGAAGCTGTCGAAGCAGGAGGCGGCAAGACGATTGCGCTCAACGCGGCGGACGAAATAGCGGTGGCCTCCTTCCTCGAAGGTCGTATTGGATTCGAAGATATCCCGGCTACAATAGAGTGGGTAGTTCGTGAAACATCCGCCCTTGTGCCTGAATCTATAGAACAGGTATTGAACCTGGATGCCGACGCCCGCCGCCGGGCGCGCCATCGTATTCAGGAGATCAGCCCGGCCGACGCAGCGCCCCCAAGTTTGCAAGCAGCCAGGCGAAGACAGCTCTCCCGGTCGTAAAGAGGTTTATGGAATCATTTCTCATCGCGGTAGTTTCTATGGCGATTGTGCTCGGCATCATGATCCTGGTGCACGAGTTCGGCCATTATGCCGCTGCCAAGTGGTGCGGCGTCCGGGTTGACGTCTTCTCCATCGGATTCGGCAAGCGTCTGGTCGGCTTTCGCCGCGGCGATACCGACTACCGCATCAGTGCGTTGCCGCTCGGCGGCTACGTAAAAATGGCGGGCGAAAACCCGCT
The DNA here is from genome assembly GCA_963796585.1 of uncultured Acidobacteriaceae bacterium. GTDB lineage: Bacteria > Acidobacteriota > Terriglobia > Terriglobales > Acidobacteriaceae > CAVVDY01. Next base: position 700,414 of record CAWCMB010000010.1, on the reverse strand, counting down.
GGAGTCGCGCACCGGAGCGCCTGACGAATTCATGTCGCATCCGCGCTGGCAGCGATTCATCATCGCGATTGCCGGCCCGGCGATGAACATCCTGCTGGCCATCGGACTGCTCACCGGCGTGTACATGGTGCACTATGAGCACCCGGTATATCTCGACCAGCCCGCCGTTATCGGATGGGTCATCGAGAACTCACCTGCCGCCAAGGCCGGAATCGAAGCCGGCGACCGCATCACCCGCATCGAAGGCGTCCAGAACCCGACCTGGGAAGACGTGCTGCTCAAGACCGCGGTCGAAACCAACCAGCCCATCAGCGTCGCGGTCCAGCGGGGCGGCCAGATCATCGAGAAGCAGGTGAGCCCTGATTCGCAGGCCAGCAATCCCGACCAGTACCAGACCATCGGATGGGTGCAGGACGAGCCGATCACGGTCACCGAGCTCGAACCCAAGATGCCTGCCGCCCAAGCCGGAATTCAGCTGGGCGACCAGATCGTAGCCATCAACGGACTTTCCGTTCGCTCGCTGTTCTCGGTCATCAAGCACCTGCAGGACAGCGGCGACAAGCCGGTCGACATCACCGTGGTTCGCAAGGGACACGAGCTGCACTTCCAGGCAACGCCGGTCATGACGGACGAAGGTGGCCAGAAGCGCTATCGGCTGGGCTTCCAGTCGGAACCAGTTCGCGTCGATAAGCTGCCGTTCGCACAAGCCCTCAACCGCTCCATCACCGAGAACAAGAAGTACTCGATGCTGATCCTGACGCTGGTGCACAAGATGGTCGAGCGCCAGACCTCGATCAAGCAGATGGAAGGCCCTATCGGCATCGCGCGCGCCTCCGGGCAAGCCGCTCGCCAGCCAGGTTGGTCGCCGCTGCTGAGCCTGATGGCCGGCATCAGCCTGAACCTCGGTATCTTTAACCTGCTGCCCATTCCCATCCTCGATGGCGGCATGATTCTCATGCTGATTATCGAAGGCGTCATCCGCCGCGATATCAACATGCGGGTCAAGGAACGCATCTACCAGACAGCCTTTGTCTTTCTGGTGCTCTTCGCCGTAGTCGTCATCTACAACGACATCATGAAGGCGCTTCCAGGACTGGCACAGCGGCTGCCGTAGAGGGGCCGCTTTTGGCCTTTCGCCGTTCGCTCTTCGCCAGAGGCTCGTCCCATTTCCAGCGGTGTCATCCTGAGTGAGGAGCGTAGCGACGGGTGAAGGACCTGCAGTTCTGCCCGCCGCGGGCTGCCGCAGAGGGGCGGCTCCTTCGCCATTCGCCATTCGCCATTCGCTCTTCGCCAGAGGCTCGTCCCATTTTCAGCGGTGTCATCCTGAGTGAGGAGCGTAGCGACGAGTGAAGGACCTGCAGTTCTGCCCGCCGCGGGCTGCCAGCTCCCAGCCGCCAGCCAGAGCACTGACAACTGACAACCGACCACTGACAACTGGGGTACACCCCCCTCCCCCCACCTACTCGTAAAATCTTGATTCCATTGGGCAAGCTGAGGTAATAATACACTTGACTAACCCATTCTCTTGGGGCATAATTACAGACATGGAAGCCCCAAAGACTTTACTTGAAGCAGTTCAATACTTTGCAGACGAACAGACTTGCATCGATGCTGTCGCTTCGCTTCGTTGGCCCGATGGCCCTGTTTGTCCGCATTGCTTCTCGAAAGAGCATTACTATCTCGCCACTCAGAAGCGTTGGAAGTGCAAAGCTTGCCGCAAGCAATTCTCGGTGAAGGTTGGCACGATCTTTGAGGACTCACCCATCTCGTTACAGAAGTGGCTTCCTGCGCTCTGGATGCTGGTATCCGCAAAGAATGGCATTTCGTCATACGAGCTGCACCGCGCACTTGGGATAACACAGAAGTCTGCTTGGTTCGTTCTGCATCGCCTGAGACTGGCCCTGAAGCGCAAAGACTTCGCTTTCAAACTTGGTGGCGACAATGGCCCTGTCGAGATAGACGAAACATTCATCGGCGGCAAGCTGAAGAATATGCACAAGTCCAAGAGGCTGGCTCTTAACATCGACTGGAATGGTTCGCCCAAGGGCAAAACCATCGTAATGGGATTGCTTGACCGCGATCTTCGCCAAGTACGTGCAAAGGTAATCCCAAACGTAAAGCGCGAAACGCTCCAGACTGAAGTGCTGCACGAAGTAAAGCATGGCTCGAAAGTTTACACAGATGGCTGGCATGGATACGACGATCTTCGTCACCGCTTCGTGCATGAGTTTGTAGACCATACCGAGCGTTACGTTGATGGCCAAGTCCATACGAATGGAATTGAGAATTTCTGGTCGCTGCTCAAGCGGACTTTGCGCGGAACATACGTTGCTGTCGAGCCATTCCACATGGAGCGGTATCTTGACGAACAGATTTTCAGATTCAACAATCGCGCCACGCCAGATAACCCGCTGAATGATGGTGACCGCTTTGTGTTGGCACTCTCACAAGTCTCTAATCGCCGCTTGACATTCAAAGAACTAACGGGAAAATCGGGTAGTCAAGCGACAACCGAACCCTTTTAGGTTGCCCCGTGGCCCGAAACCGAAGTCTTAGGCTTTGGGCCACGCTTCGGTTTGCCAGCGTTGGCCGCTTTCTCATCCGCCAGCATTTCCTTCATCTCGGACTTAGAGACAGAGAGTACACTTCTTAGCGCACTCTCAAACCTCTGCATTTCAGGCGACTTTGGTTTGCCCATGTCCACGAGTTTAACTCCATTCCACGCTATCAACGAAAAGCTAGTAAGGGCCAACGAGAACATCGAGAATCTTAATTCGGAGATTTCCGAATTTTTCCAAAAGTGCGACTACCCCGTCATCCCAAATGGTGACCGAGAGGTTGTTCTGAAGGCAATCGCCTATCACCGCCAGCTCGTTATCTCGCCCAGGTTCGCCGTTCTGGCCGGAGAGATAGTCCATCATCTTAGGTCTTCCCTCGACCACGTTATATGGCATCTCTCCGATGCCAGCTATCGGAGCGCTCATCCCACGCGCATAGAATTTCCCGTTTTTGATGCGAGGCCACGGACGAAAGACGAAATTTCCCGATACAAGAGAAAGGTACAGGGTATTTCCATTCCCGATGCGCTTATTGCAATCGAAAGATTGCAACCATATAACTCCACCCACCCGCTTGACGATCCTCTTTCCATGCTTCACCACATGAACATTGTCGATAAGCATCGGGAACTTGTTATGTGCTTTGGCACTGGAATTGGAAAGTTGCCGATTGGCATAGCCGAACTGAGGGCACGCGATAAAGGCGTCGATATATCGGCACTGTCGATCATCGACGTGATAGACGACCTTCAGCAATACGGCGAGGTCACCCCGCATATATCGTTCAAGAATTTCCGTGGGAGGAAACTCCAAACGGCTATCCCAATCCTTACGCAAATCTCCAATGCGGTCGATGACGTGATCAGGCTCTTCAGGGACGAGTTGTTTAAGCGCTGACATTTTCTAGTATGGGCACTTCCGAGCTATTCACAGATTGATTCCTGAGTAGAACAATTACCGCGAGGTGCTCCGTATGGCTACAGTAGCGCTGAATTTCAATGGGCCTATCTCGCATCCAGCAACTACCAAGCTCCGCAATTCCTTGTGTGCTTCGGTTACCGAATTGTTGCCAGATGGAAAGAGGAAATTCGATAAGCTGTATCTCTTTATGAATAGCGGAGGAGGGTCGCTCGATGACGGCATTTCACTCTTTGGCCTTATCCGCACCTTACCGATAGAGGTCACAACGATCAATACTGGCCTGATTGCCTCTATCGCAATAGCCCCCTTTTTGGCCGGGAAGAAAAGGGTCGCGTTCCCCGGCTCTCGATTTCATTTCCACGACTTTGAATGGAATTACGGCACTCCCCACAATCTCACGCGGCTGGAATACCTCGACCACACCCAGATATTAGAGGCTGCGAGGCAATTTACCTTTGAAATCCTCAAGCAGAATACGTCTCTTACGGATGATGACCTCCAACGCCTCAAGCTGCTTGATATACCTACCATCCAAGACGCAGCTTTTGCCAAGGAACGAGGGATCGTCCATCAGGTCGATTACTTCCCTCTCCCCGAAAATACCCAAATTTTCAACGTGGACTATTAGGGCGGCCAATCATCCTAAAAAGCATTTACTGCCCTGTCACGGTACTCGTAACTTAGCGGTAAACGGTTGGTTAGTCAAATCAATTATTACCCAAGCTGAAAACTTTCCCGCTAAAATCTTGAGCCCGTGAGAGTTAGAGGCAAAATCTTGGAAACAAAGGGGTTGATGACGTTTTTGGCCATTCGCATTCGCTTTTGGCCGGAGGCGGGTGGCTGGTTTTGAAGAGGGGCGCAGCTTCAGCTGCGCCGTCATAACCTCCGAAGGTGTCGTCCCGAGCCCGCCGCGGCGGGCGAGGGAGCTGCAGTTCTACCCGCCCGCCAGCTACAGCCCGTTCCGGCACTAATTGCTAGCTGCTTCCTGTGACCCACATCGCCAAAAAAATTGTGTGCGCGATATTTTGTTTTCAACAACTTAGCCAACATTTGTCGCGCAAATATTTGAGTCCCAAGGACTTAAAGTCAAATATTTCATTTCAAAGAACTTATTGTGCCCCAAGTTCGCCTACTTTTGGATAACTTGGGAGTCGCTCCGCAGGGACACTCTTCGGTGTCCTCGGAGTCAGTCTATGAGTTGCTGAAGTGACCGTCACGAGAAAACTGCGGCGCAGAGGTTACGAAGGTCGTAGAAATCCCCGAAACGGGAATCTGCGTAGCAGAAGGCCACCTTCCCGTGTATTTAACTCTCAGAAGTACCCGTGGCCCCGTCGTCGCCAGTCTAGCTTGACGGATACAGCGAAGCCGCTTCCTGTTTACGCGCAGGAAAGAAATCCCAGAAGATTAACCCTCGTTTCGGAATCATGCTCGCCGCAAAGCTGCTGGGTCCCAGGTGGATTCCGTATTGCGAGAGACCTCGGAGAGCTTTCTCGACTTCGCTCACGAAGAGACGCACAAGCTTCTCTGGAACGGGCATGTAATTCTGCGCGTGCTTCAGAAGAGTCGTTTGGCGCGAAGACTTAAGAAAATCTATTCCGCGGCCAATGAGTTCCTGCGAACTGACGCCCTTCAAGACATCGTCGGGATATGCAGGGTTGACGATACGAGCGCCAATCTTCGCCAACCTTCGCTGAACGCTCGCTCTATACTCCTCGCCTTCGATGAGCATGGTTCGCTCGACAATTGACGATCGCGAGTCGTTCAGGCCGCATTCCCATCGCTCGTGCGGCGGCAGGTCACCTCGGAGTATGTCGCTGGCATCGAAGCCCGAACCGACGACCTCGACGATGATTTTCGCCGAGTCCGGAACAGTCACCCCGGCAAAGCTGTATTGGTCGTTGAAAGGACTTTTCGGCTCGAGGAGGATAGTCAGCATCCGTTCCCTCTTTAGTTCCTTGACTAGTTTGGGCAGTTCGTCGAACTCTACGAGATATCCGCCGCGCCTTCGCGTCCAACGCTGGTCCCGTCTGTCGATGCGCAGGAGCAGGTGCTTGAAATGATTCTGCCTGCAAAATTGGCGAACGGCGGCCACTGAGGAATCAGACCAGCTATCTATGACGACTCCCGTGAGGACGGGGAGGTGCAAGGCGTGCATCCAAAGCATGCTCGTCGTTTTGAGGCAGCCACGTACAGGATCGAGAGCGGACAGAAGATTTGCTCTGTCGACGTCGGCAATTTTCAGAGGAAGATGGAAAGTTTGTTTGACCAAGTCAGCCCCGGACTGCAGGTTCGGCTGTTTGTAAGACTCCGGATAGGCGCTCCAACGTTGCTAACAACTCTGGCTCGCGCCCCGTGGACCGCCAGTCCCATTCCGGCTTTCCGATTGAGGCGGCTATGAGTTTCCGCATGTATTGCGACTCCAAGCTTGACACCGAGAAGACCCAGCGATCTCCACCTCGATCTTCGAATAGGAGATATGAGGAATCCCCAATGACGTTGCCTATGTCGCTGAAGTGCTCCACACGGTATCCCGAAAAAGTTTGCGCCAACTTCTTCAAGACCCCAATTCCCTCGACAGGCACCGCGTGCAGATGTGCATGGTCTATTCCGCACCCGCCGGAACCAGGCTCCCTAATGCCATGCTCAAAAAATATGCTATGACCGTATACCGCCCTTAATGCTGTTCGAATTTGACTGCTGATTTGATCGAGCTCATATGTCATCGTTGGCGATAAGTCGGCAAGGGCGGTGTGATGTTGGACCGGAACGACAAGGAGATGGCCCTCCGATAACTGGCCAAGCGATGGCATTACGCCGAAACAATTTGTGCGATTGATAATGCGATTCGGCAGCTGAGTCCCATACCAGCGGGCAAATGCGTTTTTGTTACCACCATAAAACTCATCGCAGAATTCGCAATTATTCACTGGGCGATACCTCCTTGGGTAAATACTTTGAGACGTTCTCGGGCGTGATCAGGGTTGATCCTTCAAGGATGGCGTTTGAATTTTCTTCATATGTTCTGTACAAGTCCCTCTCGCCAGGTTTGGTTTCAACCGGCTTCACCTTTAGCGCGGGCGAAGTCAAGTTCGCGAAGCCGGCTAAGTAGTGGGTCACAATCATGAACGAGTCGTCGACCCAGGTCATGCCCGAGCTTGGTGTATGGTCGTACACCCTCAACTCCAACCGACCCTGTGAGTCTGGCTCTTTATCCAGCTTGCCCCGTATCTCCCACATTTCCTTGATCGACTCTCTTGTCGCTTTGTCGGTATTTCGTCCTTTGTCCTCCTTACCTCTAGTCTTGATGGCATGGCCATTGGGATCGAGAAAAAGAATCTGGACTCGCACGTTCGATCTGAGACGTTCCAGCAGGGTAGGTGCAAAGTCAGGATCTCGACACCAGTTATTGTTTGCTGTCCCGAGCAAGAGGCATCTCTTTCTGGCGGACCGAAGAAAACCACACCACATCCGCTTAGGAATATCATCCCGTGACGGATACACGTCATCTACACTTAACCCGACGAACTTCTTGTACAGATCCCGGCTGAGAGGGCTAAAGAACGTCGTTAAGGATGCTGCAATCAGTGAGCCCCCGACGCCGATTAGGACCGACCACGCAACTGGATCCCACTGACGACATGCGGCCACGATGCCGCCAACGACGAAAAGCACACCAAGCAATCCAACAAGGACCACCTCGCTGTTTTGTTGAATAGCTATACGTAATCGTCTTGGAAAAGCTAACTCGCCAAGCATCGCGGTCTCCCCACACACTCTGGACGTGAGCTCAGGAAGGGTGACTTGCGCCTGCGCCTCAAATCTGATTATTGCCCGACCAACCATGATAGTCGCTAGAGCAGTTTCAATTTAAGTGTATACATAACCAGAAGAGGCGAAGTAGTTGGTGCACTCGCTAGGCGAGAAGCTGGCGAGTAATTGGCCGAACTCATCCCAGAGGACGGCGGTGGTGCGGATGGCGGCTTTGCGGAGCAGGGCTTTGAGTTTGGCGAACAGCTTTTCGATGGGATTCAGGTCCGGAGAATAGGGCGGTAAGTAGAGCAGGGTCGCGCCGGCCGCGGTGATGGCCTGTTGCACCCCGGCCACCTTGTGGCTGCTCAGATTGTCCACGATCACCAGGTCCCCAGGAGTGAGGGTGGGACATAAGAAGCGGTGCAGATAAGCCAGAAAGATGTCCCCGTCCATGGGTCCGTCGGTGAGCATCGGCGCGGTCAGTTGCTGGTGACGTAAGGCGGCGACGAAGGTGGTCGTTTCCCAGTGGCTGAGCGGGGCGGAGGCCACGCAGCGCTGGCCCTTGGGAGCGCGTCCATAGCCACGCGTCATGTTGGTCGAAACCCAGGTTTCATCGATAAACACCAGCTTGGTAATGTCCACGTCGGCCAGCGCCTCAGTCCATGCGCGGCGCGCCGCTTGCACGTCCTCGCGCTCTTGCTCGCTGGCGTGCAGGGTTTTTTTTAAAGCTGAGATTCCATTTATTTAACTGATGCCACAAGGCTCCCACCTTGATGGCAACGCCTCGTTGCTGCAGCCGTTGCTGCATCTCCGCCAGGGTAAGGTCGGGCTCGGCTTTGATCCAGCCGCGCAGCACCGATTCCAGCCCCGCCAGCCGGGAGCGGCGATGCCCACCGATGGGATAACTGCTGCGCTCCCCCGTCTGTCGCAACCGGTCCCGCACTTGGTAGACCCACATGCGGCTGACCTCGAAGCGGCGCGCAATTTCGCTGGGCCGCTCCCCGCGACCCAGTGCTCGCAACACCCGCTCGCGCAAATCCTGGGAATAGGATTGCATCCCTTGCCTCTCCTTACCGGCAGAAGCATTATCTCACAGAATGTATATACTTAAATTAGAAATGCTCTAGGAGTTCACGACCGCCACGTTGACACTTTAGATTCGGGTTGGACTAATGCTGCCGAGTTCACTCTGATTGGTGAATGTCGAACAGAAGACCCGAAGTGGAAACAGCTCGCCGACGGTGCCGACGCCGAGGTTTTGGATAGTGCCATGGGCGAGGATGGAGGAGGTCTTGAGCCGCGCCAGCCAGCAAGACCGGCACGAGACGAAATTGCTCGACCGTAGGCTCGTGGTGTGCCACCCGATCCACCACAAATCCTGCATCGATCAAGACTTGTCGCACAAGTGGGGTGACGGGAACCTCGCCCAACTCGGCCAGTTCGAAGAACTTGAGCTCAGAAATGTCATCAGAAGCCCTAGCCTCGCCGCTTACAACTCTACCCCAGCTGTAAATCACGATTCGGTGCTCGTTGGGCGGATTGATGATCTCATACACGTTGAAGTGATCGACCACCTCAACGACCAGACCCGTCTCTTCCCGCATTTCGCGAACGGCAGCATCTGCGATACTCTCGAACGCGTGAATCTTACCGCCCGGGATTACCCAGCTGCCTCGCATTGGATCCTTGTTACGTTTTCCGAGGAGGATGCGGTTCGCCTCGTCGCGAACGAGTAGCGCTGAACCGACTCTGGGTAGGTTTTCGGGCATCGCGTTTGTTAACGTATGTTCGTGAGTCGCACTGCTGCTATAGATCGGCAGCGGGTTGGAATACTCGAAGAACGCGATTCAGATTTTCACAACTAAGTGCGATGCGTCTATCCGAAAACACACCCAGAGATGGACCTTGTTAATCAACAATATAGACGATTTATCCACGGTCGCTAACAGGGGGATGACAGGTTTCTGTGCACCAATGCGGAGCGTTGGGATCAGGAGGCACCAGGTGCGCGATTTTATTGCGCGTCGCGCTCCCGTACTGTGATCGGTTCCTCAACGATTGATGTGCAAAAACCCGCAAGAATAACATTTTGCGGCATTTCGACCGGGTGCCCGCTCATTCCCTCGATTGGATGCGCGGGATACACGCTTGACCCTCGCGACATCACAGGTCGCCTCTCCTGTTGCCAAAGAGTCTAGTGAAGTGACAGCAGGGCTCAACGCTAGTCGGTCCCTTATCGATATATCTGTATCGCTGTCGGGATTGTGTCGCCGGCTGAATCAGGGCTGGTAAGGAATATTGTTTTCTTCGAGCCACTCTCGAGCCACCCGCTGGTAGGCGGCCTCGCGATAACGGTACCAGTCCTGCTCCAGCCCGAGCCGGCTGACCGCGTCTCTGAATCGCCGGAAGGCAGACGGGCCGTGACTGGCCGCCATCAGCTCGGCGCGGCAATGGCAGTGAGCGTCTTCGCCGGCAAAGTCCTGCATCATGCGCCATTCGTCAATGCGGACGCGGTCGGGAAGCTCAAGCATGCGATCGTCGGCAAGCGCGCGCTTGATCCTGGGCAGAAGCTGCTGCATCCATTGCGGCGCCGAATCCCAATTGTCGCTCTCGGCAAACTGTGCTTCCTCGGCATTGAAGGTAAGAATCTCTCCGCTTTCGGGATCAAGATAGGAGTGCAGCTCGTCACTTTGCAGGTCGAGCGCCTCGACTATGTTTGCCAGAGAAATGACCACCATACACGCCCCCCTTGGCGGCTGCTTATAACGGGAGATATTAGCTGAGTGGGCCGCCGGTTCGCCATCCGGGAGGGTGGGGGCTTGTCCAGGGACGCCGGTGCTCAAGCGCTTCTATATGAATAAGCGCATTCTTCTCCCGCATGAGAGCGGGGGCTTCCACCGGAGGCCGGGGACCGGGATCGATCACCCGGTCCTCGGTCGGGATGACACGTCGGAAAAACCCCACCCCGCCAAACGATGGCGGAATGGGGCACCCGAAAAACCCCACCCCGCCAGAAGATGGCGGAATGGGGCACCCGAAAAACCCCACCCCGCCAAAGGATGGCGGAATGGGGCACCCGAAAACTGCAGATCCCTCGGTCGGACCGGGTACTCACCCGGTCCTCGGTCGGGATGACACAATAAAAAATCCCCACCCCGCCAGAAGATGGCGGAATGGGGCACCCGAAAACTGCAGATCCCTCGGTCGGAGCGGGTACTCACCCGGTCCTCGGTCGGGATGACACAATAAAAAAACCCCACCCCGCCAAAGGATGGCGGAATGGGGCACCCGAAAATCCCCACCCCGCCAGAAGAAGGCGGAGTGGGGCACCCGAAGGTCTGGATCTCTGGCGGCGTCTAGGCGGAGAATCGCTGGGCGGAATGGGCTTTGGCTTTGGCGGCTTCTTCTTCGCGGTTCTTGGGCGAGGCGGTGGTCTCGAGCGAAATGAGGAGGCGCATGGAAGTGGCTGCTATCTCGTCGATCGCTGAGTTGAAGGCATCCTCGTTCGCCTTCGACGGCTTGTTGAAGCCGCTGATCTTGCGGACGAATTGCAACGACGCGGCCCGCACCTCTTCCGGGGTTACCGGGGGATCGAAGTTGAAGAGGGGTTTGATGTTTCGACACATAGGGAAATTGTAAGGCAGTGGATAGTGGGTGGTGAATAGTGGATAGACGAAAGCGGGGTCCGTTCAGAGGGAAACAAACTGCAGGTCCTTCGACTCGTCGCTTCGCTCCTCACTCAGAATGACACCCTTTAAGAGGGTGTGACGGCGCAGCTGAAGCTGCGCCCCTTCAAAGCCAGCCAAGAGCCAAGAGCCAAGAGCCAAGAGCCAAGAGCCAAGAGCAGCCTTAGCGCTGCTTGAAGCGGTCGAGGAAGCTGTACACGAAGATTCCGACGAACGCGTTGACCAGGGCGGAGATTGCCACTTGAGGCCAGCTCCATTGCACCGTCTGGTGTAGCAGGCCGCGCGCGACTCCGAAGAAGATGCCTTGATGCGCGACGAAGAAGAGGTAGGTGATAAGGAAGCGGGTGCCGTGGTTCTCGACGTCGATCTTAACGCCCAGTGAGGAGGCGGCGAAGCCGATGACGGTGTCGGCGATGCCGTACATGCCGATGGGGTGCATCGGGCCGGCCAGCGTGTCTTGCAGCAGGCCGATGATGGCGCCGGTGAGGCATCCGCTGATGGGGTTGCGGCGGGCGACGGCGAAGAAGATGACCACCATCATGGGCAGATCGATGATAGGGAAGAAGCGAATCCGAACCGGCAGGAAAGCCTGGATTGCAACTGCCGCCAAGGGAACGAAAACAACGACCGGCCAGGAAAAGTCGTAGACCGCTACCTGATCGCGTGAGGTGAGACTGCCGCGGAAGGGCATGGCGCGGGTCGTCATCGCTGCGGGTCGGCGGCCTGAGGCGGCGCGGACGGTTGTGGCGTTGGGGTCGAGGGGTTGTCCTGAGGCGGCTTGCGCGGCTTCGGTGCGGGCGTCGGGTTGTCGCTCGGAGCCTGCGTTCTTGGGGTCGACGAAGCTCCTCCCGGCGCGGGCGCTTGCGCAGTCGCGCCCGGGGCTGGCTTCTTTACTACGGCTGGATTACTGTTTGCGCCGGTCGCCGTTCGCGGGTGGCCGGCGGCGGCCGTGGATCTTGGAGGTGTTAGCGTGCCGCCAGGCCGATTGGCAGCAGTTCCCGGCGTGGTCGCGTGGGTAGCCGCAGGTCCCGTGGCTGCCGGGTTGGGCGAAGGCGTGCCGGGGTTGGTCGTCGCTCCCGGAGCAGTCGCAGCTCCGGGCGTGCTAACTGCATTTCCGCGGGCATCCACGGTGGGCTGGCTGGGAACGGTTGGCAGGCGCTGCGCCAGAATGTCGGAGGCACGAATGGGGCCGAGGTCCTTCACGTCGGGCGGCTGCTCGGTGATGTTGGTGACAACCAGCACCTCTTCCACGCGGTCGAGTTGCGCCGAGGGCAGAACGCGAATGTTGAGGAACAGGTCCTTGCCGGGTGCAACATCGACAACTTTGCCCACCGGCAGACCTTTGGGGAAGATGCGATCTCCACCGCTGGTGACGATCCGTTCGCCGGGCACGACGCGCTCGTCAGCCATGACGTATTGCACGGTGGTCGCGCCGTTCGCTGAGCCGCGCAGGATGCCTTGCAGGCGGGTGTTCTCAAGCATTACGCCGACGCCGCTCAACTGGTCGTTGATGGGCAGAACCTGCGCCGAGTCGGGAAACACCTGCACGACCTTACCGACGATGCCGTTGGGCGTGATGACTGCCATGTCGGTGCGAATGCCGTCGCTGGAACCTTTGTCGATGTAGAGCACGCGCGACTGATCGCCACCGCTGGTTCCGATGACCTGCGCCGCGACAGTGGCGTCGATGTGCTGCTCTTTGAAGGCGAGCAGGCTCTGGATGCGGCGTGCCATCTCGGCATCTTCGCGCAGGCGCACCTGCTCCAGCTTCATCTGGTCGAGTTCGGCGCGCAGCTCGCGATTTTCGCGACGCACTCCACGCAGATAGACGTAGTTATGCCAGGCGCCGTAGAAGAAGTTTTGCGTGCTGACGATGGCTTTCTCGAGTGGAGTAATGGCTGAAACCGCCCACACGCGGATGAGTCGAGTGTCACCCTGCTGCGCCGGCCGCTTGACCTGAATTGCCAGCCCGACGATCTGGGCAAACAGGATGGCCGCCAGCACGATCAGGTTGCGAAAGCGGCCAAGAATGGTTTCCATAAGTACTGCTTATCGTCTGTCATCCTGAGCGGAGGTTTGCGTTTTTTGCAAACCGGAGTCGAAGGACCCCTATGGCCAGCAACACACATCGGCAGGATAGGGGTCGTTCGACTGCGCTCGACTTCGTCTCGCTTCGCTCAGGATGACAGTCGGATCGATCTGTCGGAGCCAGTCACCGAAAACCCCGAAAACCTGAATCGCTCGCGGACTAAAGTCCGCTCGCGGTACGAGAAATAGGGGGCTTTTCGGCACGACCAAGGTCGTGCCCTGACGCCCGTCTTCGCAAGGCAAACTCTTTCAGAGGCGCTAAAGCGCCGCACTCCCTAGTCAATCGATATCTTGCGCAGCAGCTTGAAGTCGCTCAACATTTTTCCGGTGCCCAGAACCACGCTGCACAACGGATCGTCGGCAATGGCCACCGGCAGGCCGGTCTCTTCGCGGATGCGCTTATCCAAATTCTTCAGCATCGCTCCGCCGCCGGTGAGAACAATACCGCGATCGCTGATGTCAGCCGAAAGCTCAGGGGGTGTGCGTTCCAGGGCGACGCGGATTGCGTTCACGATGGTGGAAACGCATTCGCTCACCGCCTCACGAATTTCGCTGTCGTCGATGGTGATAGTTTTAGGCACGCCTTCGATCAGATTGCGTCCCTTGATCTCCATGGTCAGCGGTTTATCCAGCGGGTAGGCTGAGCCAATTTCAACCTTGATCTGCTCTGACGTGCGCTCGCCGATCAGCAGGTTGTACTTGCGCTTCATGTAATTCATGATGGACTCGTCCATCTGATTACCCGCCATGCGCACCGAGCGCGAGTACACGATGCCGCTCAACGAGATGACTGCGATGTCGGTGGTGCCGCCGCCGATGTCGACCACCATGTTGCCGCTGGGCTCGGTGATGGGGAGGCCGGCGCCGATGGCGGCCACCATGGCCTGCTCGACCAGATGCACTTCGCTGGCCTTGGCACGGTAGGCCGAGTCCATGACGGCGCGCTTTTCCACCTGGGTAATCTCTGAGGGGACGCCGATGACGATGCGGGGATGGACCAGCATCTTGCGGTTGTGGGCCTTCTGGATGAAGTAGTTCAGCATCTTCTCGGTGACTTTGAAGTCAGCGATGACGCCGTCTTTCATCGGCTTGATAGCGACGATGTTGCCCGGAGTGCGTCCGAGCATCTCTTTGGCTTCCTTGCCGACAGCTTCAACTTCACCCGTGTTTTTGTTGATGGCAACGATGGATGGTTCGTTGACGACGATGCCTTTGCCGCGCGCATAGACCAGCGTGTTGGCGGTGCCGAGATCGATAGCCAGGTCGCTGGAAAACATGCTGAACAGAGAGCGCATGTTCCCGAAGCTGTGGCTGCCGTTGCTATGAAAGCCGTTGGATGACATTTGCGACTGCTTCTTTCAGTATTAAGCAGGTGAGGCCTTTATTACACAACGAGTGCATGAACACACTCAACCGAATGCCTTAATCACCGCAACGCTCATGATGTGTGATCGTCTTCGTACGGGTAAGCCGCAGGGGTGCGGATCGTTACATCATCGCAGAGTTCGACATTCGTGCGTGCTCACTCGCCTTACCCGGAGGCTGAACCGGGAAAATCTCGCTGCAACAGGCTCGCACCTTGTGTGTTCAGAGTACCACCAAAAGTGCAGAAACAACACCGCTGGGCTGACACTTTGGCAGTAGGGCGGAGGGGGCGGACGCGGCGTGCCTCCCCGCTACAGTGGCGTCTTCTGGCCCCGCCAAAGATAAGCGTGCCCGTGGCCCCTAAGATCAGTGGCCGCGGTCAGAGCTAAGGTGATGTAAGCGGCGTAGCAACTACGGTCAACGTGAATTGCGCATCAGCGGTCATTGCTGGGTTTTCTGAGTCGATAACGTGCACCGTAAACGGAAACTCACCGACCTGTGTTGGAGTTCCCGAGATCACACCGTCGCTGCTCAACATTAACCCCATCGGCAGAGTTCCCTGTGTAACAGAGTAGGTATAGGGCGACGTTCCTCCTGTTACGGCGAGCATGTACCTGTAACCAACATTCAGAGTTCCTTGAGGAACCATCAGAGTTGTGAAAGCTAAAGGCGGAGGCGGTGCCGGATTGATTGTCAAGGTCAGTTGCTGCGTCGCTTTACGAGAGCTCGCATCGGCGACTTGGACCGTGAAGCTGTACGGATGGGACAGCGCCGGTACGCCAGAGATCAAGCCTTCGCTGCTTAGGGACACGTCAGGGGGAAGACTGCCGCTGAGGATAGTCCAGGTGTAAGGCGGATGCCCTCCCGTGGCACTCAAGCTGAAACTGTAAACCTGGTTGACTTGACCATCAGGTAAAGTTCTGGTCAGAATCGTGGGCGGAGCACCGCCTCCACCACAGCCAGCGATAAGCAGCATCGCGGCGATCGTAATCGCGAGTAAAACTAGAGCCCTTCCCGATTTCATGAACCCTCCGCTAGGATTCAACGTCGTGAATGACGGCGTAGCAATCAGCCCTTTCACGCGGACAATACCTATCCCGGCGATTTCAAATCTCCTCGGTCGCGAGCGCCACCGGAAGAGCGATGAGAAAACAGACGAAGACTTCAGTCTTCCATCTCACCGTTCTCTTGGGGGTAAACGTGACTGTCGCTACCTGGCGATTACACTCATTATCCTCCGCCCGGGGGATGGCATAAACAAGGTGCTGGCTTCTCCTCAATTTGTGCTTGGGAGGAAAGGCGTCACTGGCATAAAGTGTTCTGACAAACTACCGAAGCAGGAGCAGTCATGAATTTTCGACGCGCGTCGATTTTGGTTCTGCTTGTCAGCACAGCGGTATCGGTCGCCCAGGCGCAATGGGTGATGGTGGCTCGCGCGGTTTCGGGGCGAATTCAGCGCATGGAGCAACAACAGACGGCCACCAACGGCGGCTATGACGTGGCAAGCGTCATCCTCGAAGCTCAGGCTGACAAAGTCTATGACACTGCTTTGAAGGCATTGCAGGCGCATTCGGACAAGGTTACGGTCACCAGCAGCGATGCCAAGAAGATGATGATCAAGTTTAGCGACGGCCAGCAGAACGCCAGCCTTCAGGCCACGTCGCTTGGACCCAAAGTTACGCAACTGATGATCGCATCGAACGCCGTGGAGAACGGTCAAACCGGCACGTCCATTGTTCTGCAAGGGGTGATGAAGGTCTGTAAGGAGATGAACGTCACTTGCACGGTGGAAGAGTGAAGGTAATTGCAAGCGGGGGTTTGGGCCTTGGGACTCGCCGGTGAGCAGCACGAGGATGAAAGCGCTCGGATTTATCGCGGCCGTCGAACCCCAGCGCTAAAGCGCTTTCCAACCTCAGTACGCTTTTCCCCACACGAGAGGCTGTTACGAAACTCCTGTCGTCCGCTGAAGCGGACTCACAGTTTTCCACTTACGCCTGCCCAGCATTGAAATGCTGGGCTTAGATATCCTGTCCCTGCGGGACGGACGAATGTTTGTCCCCCGTCGTCGCTAACGTGAGTTTCGTAACACCCTCTATTCATGCGGGGGCTTCCGCCTGGAATTTGCGACCAGAGCAGGCGGCGTGACATCCTTGGGTATTCGCTGTTCGCAGCGCCCATTCACACTACAGACTTCGGGAGATGCCTTGAAAATCCGTAATGCCGTACTGTTCATCCTGTTTGCCTCGCTAACCGCCCTGGCTCAGCCTTCTACCTGGAATATCGATCCTAATCATTCCGCCGCGCACTTCACCGTCCGCCACATGGGCCTGTCGAACGTGACAGGAACATTCGACAAGGTGAGCGGCAGCGCTCAGATGGATGAGAAAGACTTCACCAAATCTTCGGTGGATGCGGTGATTGATGTCGCCTCCGTTGATACGCGGGTGCAGATGAGAGACAACGACCTGCGCAGCGACCACTTCTTCGACGTCGCAAAATATCCGACGATGGAGTTCAAGTCCAAGCGCATCGAGAAGCAGGGAGATGGCTACAAGTTGATTGGCGACCTCACCATGCACGGCGTCACCAAAGAAGTGGTGCTCAACATGGATGAGCCCAGTGCAATCCTGACCGATCCGCACGGCAATTCGCATCGCGGCTTCTCGGCCAGCACCAGCATCAATCGCAAAGAGTGGGGAATGACCTACAACAACCTGCTGCAAAGCGGCGATGCGGTGGTGGGCGACACCATCAAGATTCAGATCGATGCGGAGTTGGTGAAAAAGAAGAGCTAGGCGGGACTCATCTTCCTACAGGTCGGGTGCCCCATTCCGGCTTCGGTTGCCGGGGTGGGGGTGTTTTGTGCGCGTTCGAAAATCCCCACCCGGGCAAACCCAGCCCGAATGTGGCACCCGATTCCCTTCGTGACCTACTCCGCGCGTTACAATGGCGAGTCGAAGGAACTAGTCGGTAGAGGCGCAATCATGAATACGAATCGTATGGATTTGCCGCTGGCAGAAGTTGATCCCGCAGTTGCGCAGGCGATTGAGAACGAAGAGCGTCGCCAACATGAAGGCCTGGAACTGATCGCATCGGAAAACTTCGTGAGCGAAGCGGTGCTGGAAGCCGCGGGCTCGGTATTCACGAATAAATATGCGGAAGGCTATCCCGGCAAGCGCTACTACGGCGGCTGCGAATTCACCGACGTGGTGGAGAACCTGGCGCGCGATCGGGCGAAGCAGTTGTTTGGCGCCGAGCACGCCAACGTGCAGCCGCACTCCGGTTCGACGGCGAACATGGCTGCCTATGCTGCGGTCATCAAGCCGGGCGACACCGTGCTGGGTCTTAACCTCGCTCACGGTGGACACCTCACGCATGGGCATCCGCTGAACTTCTCCGGCAAAACCTACAAGATCGTTCCTTATGGTGTAAGCAAAGACACCGAGGTCATTGACTACGACGAACTGGAACAGATTGCCGAACGCGAGCGGCCGCAACTGATTATTGGTGGTGGCAGCGCCTATCCGCGCATCATCGATTTCGCGCGCATGCGCCAGATCGCGGACAAAGTTGGCGCAATTTACTTGGTCGATATGGCGCATTTCGCGGGGCTGGTGGCCGGCGGCGCGCATCCTTCGCCGGTGCCGCACGCGCAGATCGTCACCAGCACGACGCATAAGACACTACGCGGTCCCCGCGCGGGCTTGATTCTCTCGAGACAGGAGCACGCTGCCGCTATCGACAAAGTCGTGTTCCCGGGAATGCAAGGCGGGCCGCTGGTACACATCATCGCCGCCAAGGCGGTTTGCTTTGGTGAGGCACTGCAGCCCAGCTTCAAGGATTACGCGCGGCAGATTGTCGCCAACGCCAAGGTGCTGGCGCAGACACTCGCGGAGGAAGGCTTCCACGTTGTTTCGGGCGGCACGGACACGCACCTGATGCTGATCAATGTTTTTGCCCAGGGCATGCTAGGCAGCGAAGCCGAGAATGCGCTGCACGATGCCGGCATCACGGTAAACAAAAACGCGATTCCGTTCGACACCAATCCGCCGATGAAGCCAAGCGGCATTCGCATTGGAACCCCGGCCCTTACCACGCGCGGCATGAAAGAGCCGGAGATGCGCCGGGTGGGCAAGTGGATTTCAGAGGCGCTGCACAATCGCACTGATAAGGGCGTGCTGGAGCGCATTCGCCGCGAGGTGCTGGAGTTGGCAGAGGCATTTCCGCTGTACGCCGCACGCCGTGCTAAGCACCAGGTGCCAGCCAGGGCGTAAGGCTAGGGGGGGGCTGTTATGGTGCGACGCCAGGGGAACGGCGTTGTGTCACAGCTTCTGTCGTCCCTACGGAACTTGAGTTTTTTCCCACTTTTCCCAGCGCTGAAGGGCTGGGCTAACATCTGCGCCTACGGGGCGGGCTCCTACTAACCGACAGCGACGGCGGGATTCACCAGGATCTCGTAAAGCGCAGCAACTTCCGATGGCTCACCATCGGCGACTACTGATCCGTTTTCCAGCAGAACAGCGCGATCACAGTGCATGGTGACCATGGGCATGCTGTGCGAGACAAATAGAATGGTCTTTCCTGCCCGGCGAAAATCCTGGATACGAGCAAAACTCTTCTGCTGGAATCCGGCATCTCCCACAGAAAGAATCTCGTCGATGATGAGGATTTCGGGGTCCACTTCGGTGGCAATAGAAAAGGCCAGCCGGGTGTACATCCCGGAAGAATATTGTTTCACCGGGGAGTCGATGAACTCTCCGATATCGGCGAAATCGATGATGCGCTGCTCGCGCTCCAGCATCTGGGCTTTCGAATAGCCCATCAACAGGCCGTTGATCAGGATGTTCTCACGGCCGGTCAGTTCAGAATGAAAGCCGGCTCCCAGTTCGATTAGAGGAGCGACCCTTCCGACTACGCGGACCCGTCCGGCGGTAGGCTTGTAGACCCCGGCAATGATCTTCAGCAGGGTGCTCTTGCCGGAGCCATTGCGCCCGATCAAGCCCAACATCTGGCCGGAATAGATCTGGAGTGACACATCTTTGACCGCGTCGAAGTCGTGGTAACTGACTTCGTGGAGCAGGAAGTTCGAGAACAGCTCGCGCAGAGTGTCGGGGCGCTCGTGAATGATGCGAAAGCGCTGGGTAACGTTCTGAATGTCGATTGCCAGGTGCCGGTCAGACATAAAAGACGAAATTATCCTGATATTTGCGAAATACACTGAAGCCAATAAACAGCGCTACGAAAGCGCAGACGAATGACGCCAGCACGGAAGATGGCTTCGGCAACATGCCGTAATACACTGCCAAGCGGAAACCGTTGATGACATAGATGATGGGGTTTAGCTTGAATATCCAGCGATACTTCGTGGGTATGAAGTCTATTGAGTAAATAATAGGCGTGATATAGAACCACGCGGACAGAACTATCTGCACGATGTGAGCCACATCGCGGTAGTAAACATTAGCGGCGGCGAAGAAGAAGGTTGCGCCCATCGTAAAAATAATGAGTGCGAGCATGGGAACCGGCAGATAAATCCAGGTCCAGTAAAAAGGATGGCGTAGCAAGGGAACCAGAATAGCGAGAGGAATCAGTGATAGAAGCAGATTGATGACGTTGGAAACCACCGCGGCGATGGGAAAAACCAGCTGAGGTACTGCAACCTTCTTGATTAGCTCCCCATTGCCGACGATTGAGTCCACCGCATAGCTGAGAGACTGCGAGAAGAAGGTCCAGGGCAGCAGTACGCTGAGCAGAAAAATCGCGTAGTGCGGGATGGCAAAGCGCATGATGGTCGAGAACACCAAGGTAAGGACGATCATCATGAGAGCCGGGTTCAGCAGGGCCCACAAAAACCCCAGCACCGAGCGCTTGTAGCGGAGCTTAATCTCTTTGAGCGCGAGCGCCCATATCAGCTCGCGGTACTTGTATGTGTTAACAACAAGCTCGATCAATTCAGCAGACACTCCAAATCTGATTCGTGCCGGGGCAAGAGCAAACGTCAGGCTTCCCGGAACCGCCCTGCGAACCGCAGTTGAGCGTGGGTCGCCCATTGGCAAGACAGCTTTATAGATTCTACGCGAAATGAGGCCGCAGCAGGTGCTAACGTGCCAAGGCTCCGGGATTCGCGTTTCGCAGGTATCTCTGCGTGAAAGACTGGACCGTTTTCTCTATTGGCGATGGGGAAGCAGCACCGAACGCATTCGTCGCAGCGGCGCCAGCCAACGGAACGAACGGCTGTTTAGTACCTGCTCCAGTTGCTTCTTGTAGGTGCCTTCGACCTCGCGACCTTTCTTGAACTCAGCAGCCAGTTCGGAAAGCTGTTCGCTCAAGGAGACGATGGCCGCCTCGGAACCGCGAATCTGACCGGTGAGTTGGTCAATTCGCTGAGTGGATTGCTCGAGGCGGCGGCGCTCCCGGGCTGTCTCATCGTGAGCAGCAGCGAGCTCGAGCTCAGCAGCCGCCAGCGTCGCCTGGGTGTGATTTAGTTCCGATTGCAGTCTTGCGACCTCCGAGGAGGCATTCGCCAGGCGTTCGCGGATGGCAGCTAGTTCGGCATCCAGGCGCTGGTTACTCTCGGTCGCAAGCTGGTAAAGACGTTGCAATTCCTCCCGCCCGGTGCGTTCACGTACCGTGGTGGCCAGTTCAAACTTATCGAAGACATTCGGGGGAACAGCTAATTTCCTGGCTAGCTCGCTTCGTTCCGCCGCGATGTAAAACTCGTTGAGTCCGTCGAAGTAGGCGTGCTGGTAGTTGGCAGCAATGAGAATGTCTTCCCATTTTTCAGCGGTCGTAACCTGTGACAGCGGCTCCGTCGCTTCCACTACAACAACCCAGGGACGGTAGCCGGCGAAATCCATGCCGCGCAAAACTTCGAGTTCAGTACCTTCCGCGTCGATTTTGAGGAAGTGAATGTCCTTCCCCGCGAAAGGTTCGAGCATATCGCGAAGGGGGCGAACCTCGACCTGCACCAAGTTGTAGGGAAACTCCACGTTGGCACTCACCGCGGAGATGTCGAGTGAGGAGAGGCCCATCGAGTCCGTAACGACAGCCATCTCAGCGGTTCCGGGTGCAGCGCCGGCGGCCGCCTGAAGGTTGATGTCGCGGGGGCGTGCGGCCTCAATGAGAGCGAACATCTCCGGAACGGGCTCCACGTTAATGCCGCTCCATCCCTGGTCGTAGAACCACTTGGTTACCGAATCGATCTCGGGATGCAGTGCCCCGACGTCAACATAACGTCCGTTGGTGACGTCACGGAGCGCCCGCCACAGGGTGACATCCTCAAAATTTTGAGCGTAGGAAATCATGAGAGAGTGACCCCCTAAGATACAGCATTCAACCCACAGCTGATATATGCCGTTAAGCCATGGCCCGGCACGGGTTGAAAGACCCCGCCAGCCGTGAAATCATGAATTCAGCACGGTAAGCGACATACGGAGGTAAGCGAATTGTACGAGGATCTCCTTTTCCCGGGTGTGATACGGGAAAACTGGCAGATGATGGAAAGTGAGCGCATCGCGCTGACCGGAGTGCTGGCGCGGATTCGCCCTCGGGGCGCGCTGGAAGTTGGAGTGTATTACGGCGGCAGCCTTTCTCTGGCTGCGCAATACTCTGAACGCATCCTCGCCATTGACATTGAGCCCGCGGTGCGCGATCGCTTTGCGCTCCCCGACAATGTCGAACTGCTGATCGGAAACTCCCTGGAGTTGATTCCCCAGGCACTTGCGCGGTTCGAACAACTCGGCATTCCGCTGGAGTATGTGTTGATCGACGCGGATCATTCTGCCGAAGGCGTAAAGCGCGACCTGGATCTGATCCTGGCCTATCGGCCGCGCCGGCCGATGGTGATCCTGGCCCACGATTCAGGAAACGAGAACTGCCGCCAAGGCATTCTGGCGGCGAACTGGAACTCGAATCCCCACGTCCACTTTGTACAGTGCGATTTCGTGCCGGGCCAGATCATCGAGCATTCGATACAGGGCGGCAAGGGCGAGGTGTGGGGAGGTTTGGCATTGGCCTACCTCGATGCTGAACCGAGAGCCGGAGATGTGGTTGTTTCCCAGGGTGCCGTAACCATGGTTCGTGCCGCTCAGTTCGTGGCCAAAGACGTGACCATCATGGATCGATACAGCCCTGCGTCCTGACGCTGGGTTGCGCTGAGTCGCCGAAATTGGTCACGGTCGCGGTCATCGCACCTCGATGCTTGCCGTGGCTTTTTCGCCGAACGGTACCCCGTCCTTGGTCATCGAAATCTCTACCTCGAGCTTGCCGCGTACGGTGCCGGCTGGCACGCGTGCATTGAAGGTGACGGGGCGGCCCCGGAAGATGCCGCCGTACAGGGGGATCTCGTCGGCTTGGTCATTGATGGGAACGATCACGTCGCTCCCGAGGCGCAAAGCGTACCCCGCTGCACCTGACCAGCGACCGTTACCCTGGTTTCGAACTACCACGCGAATGTCGACCTGGTTTCCGGGCTGGGCCGAGGTTGGAGCTTCAACTCCCAAAATCGCGGCGTCGTTTTCCGGCCGGCCGTTAATGCGAGCGGCGCCTTGGGCCGTGGTATTGATGTACTCGAAGGGGTCATTCTTATGGGAAAAGACATCGGTGTTTGAATGCATCGCTTCATTCACCAAAGGAGCGACAGGCGCGGCCGCATAGATGCCTGAGCCCTCGTCGTACTCATTCCAGGATTCCACATACACCCGATGCACGTAGGGCATATTGAAGGCGATGATGTCCCATGCGCTGCGATAGTGCCTGCCTCCATCGCGTGGCAGGAAGTACCCAGGGTTGCGAATGTTCTGGTCCCAATAGCCTGCCTGCGCATGCCATGCATCAATGCCCTTATGCACGCAATGAATCGCATAAGCGTAACCGGAAAACATGATCATGCGCTCATCCGTGAACGTGTAGTCCGGGTCAATCAATGCCGTCGACATCATGTAAATACCCTGGCTCAACGATGGCATGCGATTCCGCAAAGCAGTCATCAGCCGGCGCTCAACGTCATCTCTGGTCAACGCTTCGAGATTCTGAAGCATACTGAAGACCCACCATGAAGCCAACGTCACCTTACCATCGACATGCAGGATGTCTGTTTCCGCCAGGCTGTCTTGATTTTCGGAAAAATATTGATCAAAAAATCGAATATAGTGCCGGGCGTACTCGTCCTTACCGGCTCGGCTGCTGACGTCAATGGGCTTTTCCCGCCAAAGATAAAACGGATCCAGGAAGGGAGCGATCTTTGGTATCTCCCAACCTTCACGGCGCAACGTGTTGCAAGCCTTGAAAAAGTTGACGCGTTGCGGTTCGAAGTTGTTGATGCAATGCACATACACCGCATCAATATTTGCCATCATGATCTGCTTGATCTGACCTACCCAAAAATCCGGCTCTCCTGTCCATGCCGGCCGGCCTTCGAGAGGGTTCCATGGACCGCTGACATTTCCTTCGGTTGGCAGAAACCAGTGAAATAGTGATGTCCCCACAAACGGGACGTACCTGGCATAAGGCCTACCCGGCCGCATTAATTGCAAGAGTCGCTCCTAATAACGAATGAAAGTTTAGATAGTTACTTTGTTATAGGTGAAAGCTTCGAAGAAGATCACCTGATTGTTGTCAGAAAGTACGTTTTTCTGGCCGGTATGGCTGACAGTAATCTCTTCGGGGGAAGAGATTGCGCGATCATATTTCCAATTTCGCCAGCCGGGAACCAGAGTATAGAGGTCGACCAGATCGGTCCCAAGGGAAGTCTTGATACCGGCAAAGCCGCTCCACCTGTGGCACCACAGACGGCAGACGATGCCATCGCTGGACGGCCTCATAACCTTGACGTTCATAGCGTCAGAGTCCAGCAAAACGCCCTTCAGTCCAAATTCAAGATCCAGATAGGTAGGAGACTTGGGAAGCTTCACCGAAGATGCTGGGATTTCAGAAATTGTATAGCGGTGCTTGACCGTGCCTTTTTTTCTCGCCCGGAATATCAGGCTGGATGAAAGCTCCGGCTGGTCTCGAAAAGCAGCGCTCCAGCGCTCGGCGAGGAGGCGGTTATCAAAAAACTTGTCGAGATTGGGGCCTACGGTCAGATTGAAACCGTACTTCTCCTTGATATCGAAGAATTCCGATATTGCGGTTGCGACCTCTTCATAGTTAAAGAGCCAAAAGTGCTCCGGACTAGTGCAGTATTCTTCTCCCACGTTCTTATACACGAGGGCGTCGCGATTAGGCGTGGTGACGATGATCTGGCCGTTCGGCTTCAACACACGGTGGCACTCGGACAAGAACCGCCAGGGGAAACGGGTGTGCTCGATGCTTTCTCCGGAGAACACCAGATCCACGGATTCGTCTGGCAGCGGGAAATTCATGCCATCCGACTGGTGCACTGAAAAGTCTCTCAGGTACGGATGATTATTCTCATTGGCCAGTCGAACCGTCTGTTCCAGAGCCGAACGCGACAGGTCCATGCCAATGGCGCGCCGGCAATGGTGGAGCTTGGGATAAGTGCTGGCGAATCCCCAGGAACCCATGCCGAAATCCAGGCACGTAAGATCACGCACATCGCCGATCTCAAGCATATCCAGCAGTTCGACACGGCGAAGATGACCGGTGTGGGTGAGAACAGGAAGGTTCTCGAAGCCGCCATAGAGGCCACCGGGGCGTTCGAACATACGATCAAGAGCAGAAGAAACAGAGTTCGTTGTACTCATGTAGTGGTATCAGTTTGCAGCACGAATTTGCGGCATGCTTACGGAGTGTAACTGTACTCAAGGATACCCCAGGCTGGGTAAAGACTCCATTTGAGTTTTTCGACCGGATGCATGGCCTGAGTAATAGACTTATACGATACCCGAGGGACTCCCATGGCGCATGAGGTTGGCCCGCAAATCCTGATGTAGGATGTTGGATAGATGCCCTCCCGCATACTCCTGGTAAGTAACTTTTTCCCTCCACGCACGGTTGGCGGCGCGGAGATTGTGGCGTTTCGGCAGGCGCTGGCGTTAGCTGGGCGCGGCCACCACGTCACCGTGTTGGCGGGAGACTTGCCTACCGAAAACGATCCTGCGGGAACGCTCAGCTTTGACATTCAGCAAGGGCTGCCAGTCTATCGGCTTGCGATACGCTCGCTTGAGCCGGATGAGAACTTCTACTGGGCTGCCGCAGCCCGCCGGCTGAAATCGATTATCGCGGCTGATCGTATCGAGATTGTTCACTTCCACAATGTGATGGGTTTAGGGGCGAATCTGATCCCCGCCGCCAAAGATGCGGGCGCATTTTGCCTGGTCACGCTGCACGATCACTGGGGCTTCTGTTATCGGCAGACGCGGCTTCGCCCTAATGGAGCCATCTGTGACAATTTCGACGAATGTGCAGGCTGCATGCCGGCGATTCAGCCTCCGGGCGGAACCGCATTGCCGATGCGGCTGCGTCGCGATTATGTCGCCTGGTGCCTGGAACATGCAGACTACCTCCTGACACCCAGCGCTTACCTGGCGAACACCTATACGAAGGCGGGATTTCCTGCTGAGCGAACCTTTTCACTTTCTAACGGAATTGATCTGGCCTCGGTACCTGCTGCTGGCAAGCAGCCATCTCCGGACGGTACGGTGAGATTCTTGTGCTCTGCTTACCTGGGCGAACACAAGGGAATTCCAGTCCTGCTTGAGGCGGTGAAGCGGCTCTCGCAGGATGCAAGCATAAGCCTGCCCTGGCAGGTGACGATCGCGGGCGAGGGACACCTTCGGCCCATGATTGAGAGCGCCGTGCAGTCGGAGATGGGGCATCATCTGCGCTTTGTCGGTCGTGTGCCCCGGACCGAGCTTCTCGCATTGATGAGCGAAACGGACGTTGCGGTGCTGGCGTCGATCTGGCCGGAGAATGAGCCGGTCACCATGCTCGAAGCAATCGCCTCGGGTACGGCACAAATCGCGACCCGGCTGGGCGGGAATCTCGAGCTGGTGGAAGACTCACAATCGGGCTTTCTGCTGACGCCGGGTGATGCCGATGAACTGGCACAGGCGATGCGGCGATACATCCTCGAACCGAATCTTGCCGCAAGCCATGGCGCGTTCAATCGCAGCCGGCGTGCCAAGTTCGACGAGAGAAACACTATCTCCCGACTGGAGGAGATCTACGCGGGTCCGCGTCTGCCGAGCGCTTCTCGTCAGCCGGTTGTGATCTGCGGCACCGGATGGCCCGCGCTTGAAGTCAGCGCTCTTGCCCGCAACTCGCATAAGCACCTCGAAAATCGTCCTGCTCCCCGCTTTATCTGGAGGGAGTGGGCTGATGCTACGGTTTGGCAAGATGCCAGTCTGCTGTGGTTGTGGGACCGCCATCCAGCGGAGTCGCTGGTGAATACGGCGATTCGGCGCGGGGTGCCCGTGCTGGCCCCGGCCAATGGCTGGGCGGAAGGCCTCTCCCGTCATTACGGTGGAGTGATTCTGTACCGTACTTACCTGGAAGCACTGGCGGCAATGCGCGCCTTGCTGTCCATTCCAACGCTGCGGGAGGAATTCGCCCGCCGTTCGCATGCCGCGGCGGGGTCGGCTACCGTCCTGGCTCCGGTCAACACGCTCAACCTTAGCTCTGAAGCAAGATCGTAATTACCCTGTCGCCTATGCGCCCACTTCGAATCGACATATGTAACGAGCGACTGCTGCCACGCTTCGGAGTGGATCGTTTGCTGGTGCTGCTGGCGCGAAAGCTGGTAGACGCCGGGCACGAGGTTCGATTCGTCTGCCTGCGGTGCGATGAGTCGATGCTGTTGCCCATCTCGCGCGAGGTGACGGTGCTCACGCTGCCCGAGGGCCTCAATATGGCAGAGACCGAAGCCGCCGCTACGGCCGCCGCTTTGCAACTCTGGCAGCCGCGTACTCCAGATGCAGTCGTGGTCGGTGGGTGGCCGTTCCTGGAATTAGCGTCGCGCGCGGGAAGTTACAACGTTTCCGGCTTGTTCATTGACGCTGGTGCGGTGGCGCAAGATGGCTTTCCCGAGCCGCAGTTGACCATGCAGCGTGAGCTTCGCCGCATTCGGCAACTTACCTTGCCGTCGATTGAGTGCGTCCTTCCCATCAGCGATTTCATACGAAATACGCAAAGCGAACCCGATCGCGGTCGCGCGGAGGGAGTGCACACCGTGCTGCTGGGGGGCGATCACATGGCACTGGGCACGTTCGGCGGAGATCGCCCGGCTGGAGAAGGCAGGGAATTGCTGCAGCGCCTTGAGGATTACGTCAAGAGGGGCGAGCGGTTAGTGCTCGCACTTGGACGATTTGAGGCGCACGGATATAAGAATTCCGCGGCCGCTTACGATGTCTTTCGCATGGTGCGGGCGAACTCCTCTGCCGTCCGCTTGTTGCTGCTGGATGCGGGAGAAGACTGCAACATTCCGCGGGAGCTCGCGCCGTTCGTCGAGTTGCTTGGCGCTCCCGATGACCTCACATTGCAGGAGATCATGCGGCTGTGCTCTGCCGGCATCAGCACATCGCTTTGGGAAGGATTCAACCTTCCGGTTGCGGAGATGCAGTGGATTGATCGCCCGGCGGTGGCGTTCAATCTGGGTGCGCATCCGGAAGTGGTGGCCGAACCGTGGCTGCTGTGCGAGAGCCCACGGGAGATGGCCGCGAAGCTCACCTGTCTTCTAAATGGCGATGGCGTGGAGGGCAACGGCGCGCCCGAACTTTTGTCTCGCTTCGCGGAATTCCGGGAACAGCGGCAATGGAAATTCACATTGTCCGCTTGGGAAACGCAAATCCTCAACATCGTTAGGGAGCGCCAGAGTGGTGTGTTGCAGGTCACTGCCGAGGAGCACAGCCAACGTCGCATCATTCTGGTTGACGTCAGCAACGCCGCACTCGATCCGGCGAACCCGGGAGTGATCCGGGTGGTAAGGCGTCTCTGTTCTGAGCTGCAGCACGACGACCGGCTTGAGTTGGTATTCGCGGCGTGGAGTCGAGACCGCGGAGAATTCATTTTTCTCGACCAGACCCGCAGGACCTTCTTGCAAGGCTATGGCGGACCACGAGACGGTCTAGGTCTGCTGGCGTCCTGGAAGGGCGATGTAACTCCTGAACTGCTGATTTCACGCATCCGCAGCACCCGATCTCAGCCCCCGGTTCTGTTATTGCCGGAGGTGATGTTCGACGGTCAGGCTGAGGCGCGCCTGAAGTGGGCGCGGCGGCGCGGATTCAAGACGGCGGCTATTCTGTATGACCTCATTCCTATTTTTTATCCGGAGCTGTGTGATCCGGATGTGTGCTCTGGGTTTCCTACGTACTTGAAAGCGGTGGCTAAGGTCGATGCCGTCTGGAGCATTTCCGGCTTCACGCTGAGCGAGTTCAGCCGTTACCTTACCCAACAGCAAGATCAGCTGCCGCCCATCCATGAGGCAATTCATCTCCCCGGGCAGTTCGGTGAGCAACCACGGAATCAGAACCAGGAATATCCCAAGCAGAGCGATGAGGTTCGGATCCTTTTCGTGTCCACGCTGGAGCCGCGCAAGAACCACAAGCGTTTTTTGCAGGCTTATCGCATGTTGCGCGAGCGCCGGCCGGAACTTCCGTTACGGTTGGTGCTTATCGGCAATCGTTACGCCGGGGCTCCTGAAATCGCCGAGGAAGTGCAAGCGCTGGCGCAACGGGATTCCAGCATTGAGTGGCTGGGCACAGTGGACGATGAACGTCTGGCGTCTGAGTTCAGACGCTGTAGCTTCACGGTTTATCCTTCGTTGGTGGAGGGATATGGGCTTCCCATCGTGGAAAGTCTTTGGATGGGCCGGCCCTGTATCGCGCACCATGGCGGAGTCATGCGCGAGCTTGCCACGCCGGGTGGCTGCACCACGGTCGACATGATGGATCCGGCTGCAATCGTGCAATCGCTGGAACAACTCGTAACAGATCAGAGTTTGCTGCAGAAACTCCGGACGGAAGCGCTGCAACGCGAGATTGCAACCTGGCGGGATTACGCTGACACCGTCGCACAACGCTTGTGCGCATTGTGAGGGAGATGAGCTCGGACTCGTTTAGAAGGCCAAATGAGGTGCTGGATCGGCTGGTAGCTGCGGGAGTCGAGCTGATCCACGCTCGCGACCCGGTGCTGGGAGCGGCACTGGACGTCCCTCCGCCTTCTGTCGAGGTGGCGAACCATCCGCCGCCGCAAATTAGATCGACCGAGGGCCGGGGACTCACATATCGAGTTGCGCGAAAGTTTTACCGAAAGCTGAAGGACAATCAGCAGCTCCGGCCGCTACTGGACAGAGTGCGGCACCAGATTCTCACCCGGACCTGATTTGTAGTGGCGTGGAAGGGAAAAACCGGAGTCCCGCAGGGACGACCTTCCCGAATAGCGTTCGGCACTTTACACTGTCTTGAACCTCTGGCACAGTAGGTAGTGGAAACTCAATCCATCGTTGTCCTCGACTTCGGCTCGCAATACACGCAGCTCATCGCGCGCCGCATCCGCGAGCAAAACGTCTTCTCCGCCGTCTTGCCCTGCACCGCCTCACTCGCGGAAGTCCAAAAGCACAATCCTGCGGGCATCATCTTGTCTGGAGGCCCATGCTCCGTCTACGACGCAGATGCGCCGCCGGCGGATGAGCGGGTGCTGCATCTCGGCATTCCGGTGCTTGGCATCTGCTATGGGCTGCAATTCATGACGCACAAGCTCGGCGGCAAAGTGGTGCCGGGCGATAAACGCGAGTATGGCCATGCCAAAGTCGATCTGCTGCACGCCGACTCAACGCTGTTCAAAGGACTGGAAGGCCCGCTCACCGTCTGGATGTCGCACGGCGACAAGGCCCAGGAACTGCCACCCGGCTTCGAGCTGATCGCTAAAAGCGACAGCGCGGTCGCTGCCATACAGAATCCGGCGAAGAAGTATTGGGCGGTGCAATTTCATCCTGAGGTACATCACACCCCGCAGGGTACGACGATACTGCGCAACTTTATCTTCGACATATGCGGACTGACTCCGAACTGGACGCCGCAGCGCTTCATCGAGGAGACGGTGGCGCGAATTCGCGAGCAGGTCGGCAGCGGTCGTGTGATCTGTGGGCTGTCCGGCGGCGTGGACTCCTCAGTTGCCGCGGTGCTGGTCAATCGCGCTATTGGCGATCAGCTCACCTGCATCTTCGTGAACAACGGCGTACTGCGCAAGAACGAGTTCGTCAACGTGCAGAAGAACCTGCGCGACAAGCTGGGCCTGAACATCGACGCCGTTGATGCGACCGAACGCTTTCTGGGCAAACTGGCTGGGGTGACCGATCCTGAGCGCAAGCGCAAGATTATCGGCAAGGAGTTCATTGCGGTCTTCGAAGAAGAAGCGCACCGTATCGAGCAAATACACGGCAAAGTCGATTGGCTGGTGCAGGGCACGCTGTATCCCGATGTCATCGAATCGGTCTCGGTGCGCGGCCCGTCAGTGACTATCAAGACCCACCACAATGTCGGCGGCCTGCCCGACGTGATGAAGCTCAAGCTCATCGAGCCCCTGCGCGACCTGTTTAAAGACGAGGTGCGCCGGATCGGCCGCGACCTCGGAATGCCGGAAGAAATCCTGCAACGCCAGCCTTTCCCCGGGCCGGGCCTGGCGGTGCGTATCCTGGGCGAGATCACGTCCGACCGCGTCGCTCTGTTGCAGGAAGCCGACGATATCGTGGTCAGCGAGATCAAGAAAGCCGGACTATACACGAAGGTTTGGCAATCGTTTGCGGTACTGTTGCCCGTGATGTCGGTGGGCGTGATGGGCGACCAGCGAACTTACGCGTACACCTGCGCCATTCGCGCCGTGACCTCCGAAGACGGTATGACCGCCGATTGGGTTGATCTGCCGCACGAGGTGCTGAAGACCATCTCCAGCCGCATTGTGAATGAGGTCAACGGCATCAACCGCGTGGTCTATGACATTACGTCGAAACCGCCGGGCACGATTGAGTGGGAGTGAGAGCAGCAACGAGCCCTAGCCGGGGTTGCACCCGAGAGCAAAACGCAATGCCGAACAGATTTCGTTCATTCGCGCAGAGCTGAGCTGGGTCACGCGCCGTCCCAATCGTTTCTGCGAGATGGTGACTGCGTTGTGGAGGTTGACCGCACAGATTGTTTTCATGCCATCATCCTCGCCGAGCACGACCTCAGAGGGAACGCCTCGAATTGTGGACGTTATGGGCACGACGGTGACATTTGCCAGATAACCAATCGCACTGTCACGCGTGAGCACGACTACGGGCCGGTTCTTATCGGGCGCAGAAAAGCTGTAGAGCCTTACCTCGCCTCGCGCTACTCTTCCGGCCACGCTGCCTCCGATTCCCAAAGCCGCGCCTCCTCCGGCGCCTGCGGTTGTCGCGAGTAGCCCTCACGGTCGCGTTCTTCCAGGGAACGCACCTCTAATCTCCGCAAATGCTCGCGGAGCGCTTCCCGAATTAATGCCGAACGATTCCGCTTCGTCTTGCGGGCCGCTCGGTCAGCTGCCTTCAGGAGCTTTTCATCAAGTACGATCTGGATGGTTTGCATATTGTCGATTGTAATCCACACCTGACTACACAATAGCAGGTCTGTAACGCAATGTGCACCTGAATGGTGTACACTGGTGCCATGGCAACCTCCACCAAGTCCACAACCAGGCAGGTTCGGCGGAGCGTGACGCTTCCCCGCGAGATCGCGAGACAAGTTGATGCTATCTCGAAGCAGCGCCGTCTCAGCGATAACCGCGTACTTCTGGAACTCATCGAACTGGGCATCCAGGCGCAGAAAGAGAAGGAAAGGGCTTTCTTTGAGTTAGCTCATCGCTTCCGCGAGGCGGAAGATCCTAAAGATGTACAGCAGTTAGGCGATGAGTTGGGCCGATTCGTCTTTGGTGAGTAATGCCTAAGATCGCGAGTTGGTCCCAGATGCCGGTTGGAGTTCGGGAGCATCTGGCCCAAAGAATGCGTGATCGTAGTATCAGCTTGGATGATTTAAACCGTCTCCGGCTCTGGATCGAGTCTCGGCCAGAAGTACCCGTGGCAGACTGGTACAAAGATTTCGGCTCGTTCAAGCTTTGCGGTCACGGCCGGTATCCCAAAACCTTCCTTCTGCGGGGGCAAGTCGCAACAGGTGAACGGCTATAGAGATTCTTCTCCTGCCTGGCGCACCCCACCCTCCCATGAATTAAACTCCCTTTTTCGGTCCCCGGAGGTTCTCGCGTGCGCAAACCCACGCTTCGTATTCTGCTGATTTTCGTCTTTCTCTCTTCGCTGGCATTCGCGCAATCTGCACCTGCTCCGACTGACGCCGAAGGCCATCCCTGGTGGAAGCACGCCGTCTTTTACGAGGTCTATCCCCGCAGCTACATGGACAGCAACAACGATGGCATCGGCGACCTGAACGGCATCGCTTCGAAGATGGACTACCTGAAGTGGCTGGGCGTCGACGCCATCTGGATTACACCGTGCTTCCCCTCGCCGCAGGTCGACTTCGGTTATGATGTTTCGAATTACGTTGACATTGACCCGATGTACGGCAGGCTGCGCGACTTTGATCGCATGGAAGCGACGGGCAAGAAGGATAATGTCAGCATCGTCCTCGACCTGGTCGTCAACCACACCTCTGACCAGCACAAGTGGTTTCTTGATTCGGAGAAGTCGAAGACCAATCCCTATCGCGACTGGTACATCTGGCGCGACGGCAAAGGCCCCAATCAGCCACCCAACAACTGGACCTCACTTTTCGGTGGCTCGGCCTGGCAGTGGAGCGACCAGACCAACCAGTACTATTACCACTTCTTTTATCCGCAACAGCCCGACCTCAACTGGCGCAACCCCAAGGTCGAGAACGCGATCTTCGACGTAACCCGCTTCTGGTACAAGCGCGGTGTCGTCGGCTTCAGGCTGGATGCGGTGGACACGCTGTTTGAAGATCCTAAGCTCGAAGACAATCCGGTGCTTCCGGGTAAAGATGCTTACGGCCAGCCCAACCAGGAGCGCAAATACAACACTAATCTGCCGGAAGTTATGGACGCGCTCGCGGGCCTGCGCAAGGTAGCCAACCAATATAACGCTGTCCTGATCGGTGAAACCTGGACGGATACCATCGAGAAGCTCAAAAGCTACTACGGCCCGCAGCATGATCGCATCCAGATGCCGATGGACCTCGCTTTCACCAAGCTCGCGCCGCTTTCAGCCAGCGTCTTCCGCCAGCACATCGCCGCGGTGGTCGGCTCAGGCGAATGGCCGGTATGGGTGATGAGCAATCACGACATCGTGCGCGCCTACACCCGCTTCGGCGACGGCAAACATAATGACGCGATCGCCAAAGTGCTAGCGGGAATGTATCTCACGCTGCCCGGCACGCCCATCCTCTATTACGGGGAGGAGATTGGAATGCAGAACAACAATCCCACGCGCCGCGAGGATGTGAAGGATCCCATCGGGCGGTTGGGTTGGCCAAAGGAAAAAGGCCGTGATGGCGAGCGCACTCCCATGCAGTGGAGCGACACGCCGAACGCCGGATTTACCACAGGCATCCCGTGGCTCCCGGTTCCCACCAGCTATCAAACTCACAACGTCGCGACCGAGCAGAAGGACCCGGATTCGATCCTGAACTTTTATCGAAATCTAATCACGCTTCGTAAAACCAATCCGGCCCTGCTCGAGGGAGATTGGGTAGCGCTGAACCCTGACGACCAGAACGTGTTGTCATATCTGCGGCGCTATAAAGGCGAAGCAGTGATCGTCGTTCTGAATATGTCACCGAGTTTGCAGAAGGTACGCTTCGATTTATCGAAGCAGGGATTTGCCGGCGCTCAGTTGAAAACGTTGCTGACCGCGGACACCGGAGGCCAGAGCCTGCCGACGATGGAACTTGAGCCGTTCGCCGTTTACATTGGCGAGGTGGTGAAGAAGTAATTGCGCGTATGCGCCAGAGCTGACCTGAGCGAAGTTGGAACGTGAAGACTGAAGGGGCGCACCTTCAGGTGCGCCGCAAGAACTGTGTTGCGCGTGGCTTCAGAGGCAGGGGGAATTATCCCTGTGAGCAGGCGAGTTCCCGCAGAGGCTAAAGCCGGGCATTCGCGGTGCGTGACCGGCGCGGCTCAAGAGGCTGCTGAAAAAGTCTTGGCGGTGGAAAAAACAGCAGATCCCTCACCTCTAAAGAGGTTCGGGATGACAAAAACACAGGGCTTTTATGGCGCAGCTGAAGCTGCGCCCCTTCAAAACGGCGCCAGGCAGAGTTTCTCAGCAGCCTCTCAAGCCGCGCCCCTCCAAAGTCGTGGCCGAACTGTCCTTGAGCCACTATCCTCCTTCCCTCCGTGTTCATCCGCGCCAATCCGTGATTCAATCTGAATAAGGACCATGGCCGACCACACGCCCCAACCCGGCTCACTTTCCCTCGAAGGCATGCACAGCTCGGTGCATGTGCCTCCGCACGAGGCCGGCTTCTGGGAGCAGTGGCGCGCCTTCGTCGGCCCGGCGGTGCTGGTCAGCGTCGGATATATGGATCCTGGCAACTGGGGCACCGACCTGCAAGCCGGAGCACAGTTCAAATATGCATTGCTGTGGGTCGTCGGCGTCGCCAGCATCATGGCGATCTTCATGCAGGTCATCTCGGCGCGCCTCGGAGTGGTCACCGGCAAAGACTTGGCGCAGGCCTGCCGCGACTGGTATCCCGAGTGGACGCGCTGGCCAAACTGGCTGTTCAGCGAGTCAGCCGTGGCCGCTTGCGACCTGGCCGAAGTGTTGGGCAGCGCGGTCGCTCTCAACTTGATGTTTCACATCCCGCTGTTATGGGCGGTGATCATTACCGGCCTCGACGTTCTTTTGCTGCTGGGTTTGCAGGGCTTCGGCATGAGAACCATCGAAGCCGTGGTGTTGCTGCTGGTGTTCACCATTGCAGTCTGCTACTACATTGAAATATTTGTTATACCGCAGACCAAGCCCAGCTTCCTCGAACTCGCCGGAGGACTGGTGCCCCAGTTCCATCATGCGGGCATGGTCTACGTCGCTATCGGGATCATTGGCGCCACGGTAATGCCGCACAACCTGTATCTGCACTCGGCGCTGGTGCAGAGCCGCAAGTTGCAAAAGGACGAGTCGTCCATGCGGCGCGCCATTCAGTTCAACACCATCGACTCCACAGTGGCGCTCACGCTGGCATTTTTCGTCAATGCGGCCATCCTGGTGCTCGCGGCCATGGTGTTCTTCGGCAAAGAAAGCGTAACCACGCTCGGCGGGCAGGTGGTGCACTTCAGTCCCGACAGCGACTGGATTCGGGTTGCCTATCTCACGCTGGCGCCGCTGCTGGGAACCACGCTGGCGAGCACGTTGTTTGCGGTGGCGCTGCTGGCCAGCGGACAGAGCAGCACCATCACCGGCACGCTGGCCGGCCAGGTAGTGATGGAAGGCTTCATGCGCTGGCGCATCAAGCCGTGGGTGCGGAGGCTGATCACGCGGACCTTGGCCATCGTGCCGGCCGTTGTGATTATCGGAATCCGCGGAGACAGCAGCGTAACCGACCTGCTCATCCTCAGCCAGGTTGTGCTTGCCTTACAACTGCCGTTTGCCATGTTTCCCCTGCTGCATTTCACAGGGTCGCGACGACGCATGGGAGCATGGCGCAATGGCTGGTTCCTGGCCATCGCCGGCTGGACCAGCGCGATCCTGATCACGGCGATGGATATTTATGGCTTGCCCGAATCCATGAGGACGGCGTGGCACATCGTGGTGGGGAAGTGAAGAGGAAGTGTTTTGCATTCGAGGTAGAACTTTGAATTTGTCATCCTTGGCTTCACTCAGGATGACAAATCAAGAGAGAGTGTTTATGCACGCCTGAAGGCGTGCTCTACCCTGCGCTGGCAGGAGGTCTGACAATGTACGACAAAATCCTGGTCACGCTCGACGGCACCCCAACCGACCGGGCCATTATTGAGCACGTCAAGCGTCTCGCCCTGCTCGCGCATAGCCGCCTGGTGTTGCTGCACGTTGCCGACGGATGGGCGGCGCGAACCTATGGACCCGATGCCGTCAGCCCCGAAATCACGGAAGACACCGCATATCTGGAGAAGGTGAAGTCCGAATTTCGTGGCGAAGGAATACCCACCGAGGCGGAACTCGCCTACGGCGATCCGGTAAGCGAGATCATCAAGTGGGTAAAACAGAAAGGGTGCGATCTGGTAGCCATGAGCACCCACGGCCACCGTTTTCTGGCCGATCTGTTCCTGGGAACCACCGCCACGCGCGTGCAGCACGCCGTCAGCGTACCGGTGCTCCTGCTGCGCGCGAAGCAGGAATGAACTATGGCGGCGGAATCATCGCCACCTCGTATTTTCAACGGCGAGACGCTGGCCTGACGGCCAAACTCCGACTTTTTCAGCTGCCTGTGGGGTCGTTCCCGGATGCAATATTCCGAATCAACCGCCTACTTAATATTCAGCGTAATCACCTGCGAGCCCGACACCACATAATCGACGGGGGCCGCGGCTTCGTTTACTGCTGACTCGCCGACCACGACCATGTCCTGGGTGCCACGCATGCCGTCCATTACGTTCATCACCGAAAGCGGAAGCGTGGGCATTACCTTGTCATCGACCATGGCCTGCGGGTTGGCCTCGAGCAGCGAGATGTAGACCTGCGAGTTGGAGTGTTCCGTGTTCAGCAGGGCGATAGTCGAGCCCAGGTCCAGGCGGCGGCTCATCTCTTTCGAAACACGATGCATCCGGTCGAGCGTTTCGCCATCGCTGATGAGGATGCGCAGCGTGCCCTTCGGCGTTGAGGTGGGAATCTTTACTGGAATTTCGCGAACCAAGCTCTCGCCGCGGTAGGGCTTGAGCAGGGTTTCAATGGTGATCTCGTCGCCCGGACGCGCTTCGGTCACGTCGGTGCGCGCCGTTTCCAGCCGTGCCGTACGGCGGTCGGGAACCAGTTCAAAGTTCAGCTCTACGCCTTCAATCTTCGGTGTGTCATACGGATTCTCGAAGATGCGGCTGAAGTGTTCGCCGATCGACATGGCGATGTTGTAGGCGGTGGGCGTATTGCCGTCCAGCGGCGCAAACATATTCTGCACCGCGAGCTTGGGATAGCCCAGCACCGAGATGTCACCCGCCAGCCGGTAAGTCGTGTCCTCGCCGTACTCATTCATACCCTGTAGCGCGTTGAAGACGGTGGCCATCATGGCCGCGGGAGTGATTTTCGCGTTGTTCAGCACCTCGTAATGAAACGTCTTAGGATGGCTGACGCCGCGAATGGTCAGAGTCACCGGAATCATCTCGGGCGCACGATCGAAGCGGCCCAGGATTCCGGTGTGGCGGTCCTGCACGAAGGAGCCGATGGTTTCGGTGGTGTTGACGATCTTGAACGAGTTCTTCGGTGAAGGCAGGGTGGCCAGCACGCGAGCCTTGGTCATAGGCATGTCGATGTTGCCCGATTGCAGAATCGGATGTCCGCAAGCCAGCAGATGCGTGTCGTCGACATAGGTCACTGTGCAGGTGGCAGCAATGCTCATATCGCCGCGCACCAGCAGCGCGCTGACCGCCGATCCCGGCTCGATCGGCTCGGGCTGTTTCTCGTTGGTCACCGAGCCGGCGCCCATCACCGGCATGATGCCGGCGGACGCGAAGTCTTTCGCGAAAAAGCGCATGGTGTCTTCGCGGAATCCGGAGAAGACTAGCGGCGTATCGATGGGCTTAAGCAGATTGGCGTAACCTGCGGCCGCCGCGCTGGCGTCGCTGGGGACACCCACGCTGGTGCGGGTAAAGTCCTGCGGCGCACCGGTCGAGCCCTTAGCCAGGTCCTGCGAGGAACTCTTGTCCAGTTCGCTGATCTCGAGCATGTTGGCCGCCGGGGTGATTCCGGCAATCGGCTCTTTGGAGAACTCGCCGATGCGGTAGGCGATCGCTCCCACCAGCTTGCCGTCGATGTAGACCGGGCTGCCGCTCATTCCGGCGACCACGCCGGTGTACTCGACCTTGGCACCGTGCAGACGCGCCAGTATGACGTCTGACTTGGGGCCGGCCATGCTGCCTAGCGTGCCCAGGATTTCGACATCCATGGCCTCAGGTTTCGTGCCTTCGAAGACGGTATATGCCACGCCGTGCATGCCGGGCTTGACCTGGC
Source organism: uncultured Acidobacteriaceae bacterium (assembly GCA_963796585.1). Taxonomy (GTDB): domain Bacteria; phylum Acidobacteriota; class Terriglobia; order Terriglobales; family Acidobacteriaceae; genus CAVVDY01. Next base: position 661,976 of record CAWCMB010000010.1, on the reverse strand, counting down.
TTTCGGGCATGATTTGGACTTTCCGTTCCACGGCGGAGGCGGCCAGTGCGGCGAACAACAACGAAGACAAGGCGATGCGGCGCAACATGATTGACATCCTTCAGACTCACCCGGCTGCTTTCAGTGTGGGCGCCCGCGCGCCGGGAGCAGTTCTGCCCGGGTACACGGGTTTGACGGATGCCAGGCAGTTACGTCAAAAGAAATGGCGCCAGACGCCGCTTCGCACCGAATCAAAGTAGCTGAAAGTGCATTTATACTAGCAAACAGTCTGGCCTATGAGGCTCACCGATGTCTTCTGAGAAACACCTTAAATTCAAGCAAATTTCATCCGTAGTCCAAAACTGTGGGGTTGTGGCTCTGCTCGCGGCTGCCGTCCTGTTCTTTGCGCCTTGGGCGCGGGCGCAGTCGCAAGACTCCAGCAGTTCCTCGTCGGCGCAAACTCAGAATGGCCAGAAACAGCCGGATAATCTGCCCGCCGAAGCTGGCGGCCCCGGCGGCGACACCGGCGCGATGGCCGTGCCCAAGAAGAAGGATTCGTCCGAGGACTCGACGCCCCCGCCTCCGCGTCCGAAAAAAGTCGACAACATGCCGGAGTACTCGCTGAGTGTCGATGTGCCGCTGGTGACGGTTGATGCTCGCGTGGTGCAGAAGAATGGGCTTCCGCTAGCGCTGCCGCCGAACATGGCGAAGGAACACTTCAAGGTCTTCGAAGACGGCGTGCCTCAGAAGATTCAGAGCATCACGCAAAGCGAGGCTCCGATCACGGCCGTGCTGCTGGTCGAGTTCTCCGAGAGCAACTACAACTTCATGTACGACGCACTCAACGCCTCGTACGCCTTTGCCTCGGCCCTGAAACCCGAGGACTGGGTCGCTGTGGTTGAGTTCGACATGAAGGAACATATCCTGGTGGACTTCACGCAGGATAAGCAGGCGATCTTTGGCGCGCTCAATCGACTGACGATCCCCGGCTTCAGCGAATCGAACCTCTGGGACGCGATGTTCGACACCCTTGACCGGCTGGATCGCATTCCCGGCCATAAGGAATTGGTTGTCGTAGCCAGCGGCCTCGACACCATGAGCCATATGACCTGGGACAAGATTCTGAAGAAGGTGAAGGCCACGCCCAATGTGACCATCTACACCATCAGCACTGGGAAGGCGATGCTGACCGTGGCCGATACCGGCCTTAATTCATCGGAATACATGATGAGATTCGTGGCGGCTGATAGTCAGATGAAGCAGTTCGCGTCCCTTACCGGTGGACACTGGTATGGCCCGCGATTCACGGGCGAGTTACCGGGGATCTTCCAAGAGGTTGCACAGTCCATTCGCAACCAGTACACGATCAGCTACAAGCCGACCAACACCAAGCAGGACGGCACCTACCGCAAGCTGAAGGTCGAACTGGTCGGCCCCGACGACAAGCCTCTGGTGATCAAAGACCAGAAGAACAAAGACGTGAAGTACCAGATCATCGCGCGCGACGGTTACACGGCAAAGCACGAAGTCGAATAGGGAATGGTGCCGGCATATTCGCGTTTAGTTCTTGACGAACGCGAGACTGCTGTTGAAAGCTGGTGACAGCCGGAGGCTTCTCGCGATGCGCTACTCGCGTTTGTCGTTGGTTGCCGTACTCTGCTTGTCCACCTTTGCTTCAGCCGATCTCAAAATCAAAACCCGCACCACGGTGATGGGACACTCGACCGAGAGCACGGTCTATATCAAGGGTGCCCGTCAGCGTACCGAGATGAGTTTCGGCGGTCACGGCGGCACCGCCAGCATCATGCAGTGCGATCAGAAACGCATGATCACCGTGACCGGCAATCAATGCATGGTGATGCCCTTCGGCGAGGGTGAGAGTTCGTGTCCGGCAACGCCCAACGTGCGCGACATGATGAGAGGCAAGCAGGCTGAGCCGCCGCGCGCGGGCGGCGTGGTGACCATCACCCGCACCTCCACCGACACCGGCGAGCGCCAGGAGATGTTCGGTTACAAGGCGCGCCACATCAAGAGCACGATGACCATGGCGTCCACTCCCGATGCCTGCAATCAGTCCAACATGAAGATGGAGATGGACGGCTGGTATGCGGAGCTTCCTGGATTTTCCTGCGGCGACGAGTTGTATCGCTCCATGGCTTGCGGCGGTGGTGGAGAAAAACCCGGCTGCCGCGACCGCATTGTGATGAAAGGCGGAGGCGGCGCTCCGCTGGGTTATCCGCTGAAGCAGACGATGAATATGATCACCAGGGAACACACGTTCACGGTGACCACCGAGGTGGTGGAACTGACTAACACCACGCTGGAGCCGGCGCTGTTCGATGCTCCCCCCGGCTGTCAGACCATGGATATGAACGCCATGATGGGAGCCGCGTCACATACTCCAAGTGCGGAGGCAACGCCGTCAGTAGCGACGGCACCAGCTCATCCGACTGCCACGCCACCTGAACCTGCCGCTAAGCCGGCTGCTGCATCCGTCGCGCCGAAAGCCAGCGGAATAGTACGGGTGGGCGTAGTGAAGATTAACGATAAGAGCGGCCAGTCGCTGCCTACCGACAACCTGCGGCTGAACCTGATGAGCGAATTCGCTCGCCAGCAACTAGACGCCGTGCCGCTCGATGCAGATGCTCCTCTGGCCGAGGTCGAGGCCGAAGCCAAAGCCAAGCAATGCGACTACATCGTGTACACCACTCCAACTGATGTGAAGGATGCGGGCAGCGGGGGTATCCCGCCAGATTCGCTGCCCAAGGGCGTGAAACTCGATCCGGCAAAGTATCAGGCGCTGACGCTGATCACCCTGTACAAGGTGGGCAAGCCCGCGCCCGAGTTGAAAGATATGCCACTTGCGGCCGAGGCCAACTCCATGGCAGTGGATGCCGTCACCGACACGTTTGTTCAAGAGGCCGATGCCGTAGCTAAGCAGATTGCCGACGACGCGCACCCCAGGCCGGCGGCGAAGGCTGCTCCGGCAAAACACACGACCACGAAGAAGCAGTAGAGAGGCCCGGGAAAGCCAGTCGCAAAGAACCAACCCGGGAATCTCGCAGCGCTACCTCAAGCATCGCGGCGGTGACAGGATTGTGAATGCAATAGCTTGCAAGGCTTAGAAGCGAGGCCGCACGTCATGATGTGCGGCCCCCATATCACATTCTTCCGAATTTACCCACCGGAGGTAAAGAGCATAAAGGTGATCGGAACCTGCAGGAGTCCAGTCTCGGGATCGGTGCCCGGGACGGACGCGGCTCCCGCAGCCCACACGTTGCCTTCACCACGACGTGCGAAGGTTCCGTTCAACTGCTGTGCCGTGGCCTTGCCGGGACCGGGGATAATACTCCAGACCGTGCCGTTGAAATGCAGAAGCAGCCTAATCTGCTGGCCTCCTGTCGTAGAGTTGGCAAAGAATCCAACCGCATATAAGTCGGTTCCGCTGACCGCGGTGACTCCGCGAAGAGTGTTGAAGGACCCGGCTGCGCTGCTCACGTTAGGTGAAGCCACGACCTTCCAACTAGTCCCATCCCAGTGCTGCACCATGGTCAATTCGGTTTGGTTGGCCAGGGTGAAGCCCACCGCGGTCACGTCGTTCGGCGCCACGGCCACTACGGAAGTCAGAACGTTCTGGGTTAAATTGCCGCCATGCACCGGATTCGGGGTCGGCACTACCGACCAGGTGCTGCCATCGAAGTGCAGCGCCAGGGTTCGGACTTCAATTCCCGGGGCAACCTGGTCCCCAATCGCCCAGATGTCGGTGGGCGAGTTCGCCGTTACACTGGTCAGAACGTTGCCAGTCGAATTCGCATTCGGACTCGATACCACCGCCCATGCCACGCCGTCCCAATGTTCGAGCAGGGTCAGCACGGCGCCGTTGGTTGCCGGTTTATAGCCGCCTGCATAAACCTCATTGGCAGCCAGGGCCACGACGGAATTGAACGCTGCATTATCGTTGGTGTTGAGCTTGGGGGTGGGCACAACACTCCATTGCACACCATTCCAGTGCACAGCCATCGGCTTGAGCAAAAAAGAAGAGCAGCCAAAGAAGTATCCCACTGCCCAAACGTCGTTGGTGGATACAGCCGCAACGGCTGTTAGTACATTGCCCGCATTGAGGTTGGTACATGTGACAACACTGCCAATCCCAGGATTCGGGCTGGCGACCGTTGTCCAGGCGCTTCCGTTCCAGTGTTGGATCAGGGTACGCGAGTCATTCAGATTGTTATCGTTCTGAAAGCCGACCGCCCAGGCATCGCTGGCCGAGGTCGCGGCGACGGCATTGAGAGTGTTGCCCCGGGCATTGGGATTAGGTGTGTCCTGGATAGAGAAGTCTGAGATTTGCGCCACAGCGGTAACCGCAAGAACAGTGACGACTACGGACAGCCAGGCAGCGCTCGGGCGAGCAAAAATTCGCCTCAGGCGGGTGAATCCTTTCATGGGTACTCCGTTGAACAAGATGGAATTGGGGCCGAAGCTGTGACGTTATAGAAGGCGCAATTGAAAAATGTCACCGGCGAGTAAAAGCATCGTTGCTGAGTGGTTAGCAATTTGTCAGCGGAAAGACAAGCGATAAATCGAAATTGCAGAAGTAACTGCGCCCACCCGAACCTACATCGTTCGGTGTCCCAGCTGCATACGGCGAAATGCCCAGCTGGTTCTGCGCCCCGGCACAGAAAATCCCCACCCAACGCACGGTTGGATGGGGATTGAGTGCAACCTCGCGAATGCTACCGCAATACCAAATGCGTGAAGGGTGCGACGTAGGCCATCAGGAAAACCAATACCCCCACCAGGCACGCCAGCGCAATACTGTGCAAGAAGACATAGCGCAAGATATCGCCTTCGTGTCCGTACCACTGGGTGGCAGTACTGGCGACGACGATGCTCTGTGCGTCGATCATCTTGCCCATCACACCGCCAGTACTGTTGGCGGCTGACATCAGAATGGGCGAGACGCCGACCTGCTGCGCCGAGATCTTCTGCAAGCTGCCGAACAGCACATTGGACGACGTGTCTGACCCGGTCAGCGCCACGCCCAACCAGCCGAGCAGGGTTCCGAAGAACGGGTACAAGTGTCCGGTGCGCGCGAATGCCAGTCCCATAGTTGCGTCCAGGCCGGCGTAGCGCGTCATGAAGCCGACCGCCATCATGGCTGCGATGGTGATCAGCGAGAATCGCACTTTCATGATCGTCTTCAGGTAGACCGCGAAGATCTGCGGAATATTGAATCCCATCACCAGGCCCGAAATAAGAGCGGCTATCAGAATGCTGGTTCCGGTTGCGCTCAGCCAATTCAAACCGAACACTGCGCCTTCCTTCGTGGCCTTGGGAACGACGGGGGGAGTACGCTCCGCGAGATTATTCAGCCCGGCAATGGGAAACTGAGGATTGGTGATCTTGCTGGGCGGCGTGCTCCAACTTGCCATCGAGGTGAACACCTTCTCCGGAGTGTTCATGATTTTCTTGCCGGTCTGGGTGCCCCAAAAGAAAACCAGCAAACTGAGGATGACCCACGGAATCCAGGCCCGCACCACTTCTCCCTGCGAATGACCGTGAGCGGCTTTGTGTTCGGTCCTGCTTTCCTCGCCTTCCAGGGTATAAATACGCTTGGGATGCCAAACCAGCAGGAAGCCAATGAGGCAGACCATGGAAACGACGGCAGCCACCACGTTTACCAACCAGGGGCCATGGTAGTTCGACATAAAGTATTGCGGTATGGCGAACGATACGCCGGCAACCAGGATCGCCGGCCAGACTTCCATCATGCCTTCGAAGCCGGCAAAGGCCCAGATCAGCCAGAAGGGCACCAGGATGCAGAATGGCGTCAGTATGCGGCCAGCCATGGCACCCAGAGTGATCTCGCTGTAACCGGTAACCTTGGCGAGCGCAATGATCGGCGTTCCCAGAGCGCCGAACGCGACGGGAGCTGTATTCGCAATCAGCGACAGGCCCGAGGCTTGTAGCGGCCGGAAGCCGAGACCGATCAGCAACGCGGCCGTTACTGCAACCGGCGTGCCGAATCCGGCAGCGCCTTCGAAGAATGCTCCGAAGCTGAAGGCGATCAGCAGCAGTTGCAAGCGGCGGTCCTGGGTGATGCCGGTCAAGCTATGCTGCAACACGTCGAAGCGGCCGGAATCGACGGTGAGCTGATACATGAAGATAACGTTCAGCACGATCCAGCCAATGGGGAACAGGCCGTATCCGGCGCCGTAGACCGCAGTGACGCCCGCCATGCGTGCAGGCATGTGGAATCCGAAGATCGCCACCAGCAGTGCAGTAGCCAATCCCATGATTGCGGCCCAGTGCGCTTTCACCTCAAAGACCGCCAGTGTCCCCAACAGAACGATGACGGGCAGCGAAGCCAAAATGGTTGAAAGCCACCAGTGGCCGGTCGGGTCGTAGCTCTGTGCCCAGGTTCCGGGAAGCGGCGGAATACGGAGGATAACCACGGCGACAACTACCGCCACCACGGTCAATACCAACAATCCCAGGTAATTTGCTTTCGGAGGAGCGGTTTTGTTCGGGCTTTTTGCGGTCGAACCGGATGCCATTCGAAATCACCTTTAACCTGCGGGCGCGGGCAGGCTCTTTCGTACGGTAGATGGTTGACCATGCTAACAGCGGAGCAAGATTCCGCAAGTGCTTTATGTCACAAATTCGAGCCTTTTCTGCGGAATTAGCTGACCCGGTTTTCACCCTCGAAGTAACTGGGAAAACAGGACCCGACGACGTGGTTGGGTCAGCCCGTTCTTCTTACTCTCTCAAGAAGGATCACCTTCTACGTCTTCGGGTTGGTGGTTTTCTCGGATAGCGGCCTTCCTCGTCGTAAGACTCACGCGGCGGGTGATCGGAGTGCGCTCCGGGGATAGGTCTTTCACGTTTTGCGGCAATAACGCCGACTGCCTGCAGTAAGGGATTGGTCGTCGTAGAGATGGCTTCGTCAAATACCGTGCCACTATTGGCGCGTGCCACCGCGATCGCGGGATAGGCTTTCCCCGATGAGTACGCCACTCCTACGTAGTCGCCCACCATGCGCCCAATCTTGGTGTTCGCCAGCCAGTCAATGCTCATCGGCCCGGCCAGGATTGTCGGCGTACTCCACGTGTTTCCCCCATCCTGCGAGGTGAGGTAAGCGACATCCAAGGCGCAATTCGATTCGTTGCACGAAGCGTTGGGATAGTAGTGATAGACCAGCGCGAGATGCGCTGAAGTTCCCGCGGTCGAGGGATCCACTGCAATAGCCGGGAGGAAGTGATCGACTGTGCTGGTGACGGCATCGATGGGAATTCGTATCGGCGCTCCCCACGTGGCACCGTCCGCCGACGTGCTCATCACAATGTCATTCGAAGAGCAGCCGCTGCGGAAGCGGCAGTCGGGCCACACCACGTACACCTGGCCGTTGGCGTCGACCGCCGACATGGGCAACGCGTCATTGCGCAGATTGCCCGCGACGGCATGATCGCTGATGGTGGCGAGGATGGTGCTCGCGCTCCAGCTCGAACCCCCGTCTGTAGAAGTGAAGGCGATGATGTGGGTCCCAGCATCATCGGAAGCGGGAACCACCACTCTGCCGCCCGCCTGCACAACTGGAACCCCGCCGATTCCCTTCGCACTGTCTCCGGTATTGGCCGGCGCGCTCCAGCTCTGGCCACCGTCGCCGGAGGTGCTCATCCAGATCACGCCATTGTTGCTGGGGTCGTCCCAGGTCACATAACAATGTCCAAAGAACGGGCTGCTCTGGCTGTTGTCACAGGCGATCCAGTTCTTGTCGGCGTCGGGTGTATTGCTCACCGTGACGGGCCCGCTCCAGTTGAGTCCGTCGGCGGAGCGGCTGGTTATCACAGTGTCGGAGTTGCTGGACACCGCCAGCGAAGAAGTCAGCCACACCCCGTGCGAGCGGTCATAAACAATTGCTGGATCGCTGGCCGCGTTGTAGCTTCCGCCGGCAAAGACGGTGATTCCCGGCAGCGTACCGTTGGCCCAGGAAGCTCCGCCATCGCTTGAGACCGCGTAGCCGATGTCCGAAGCGCCCCCATTGAAGAAGCGTCCCATCTGGAACACGGCTACCAGCGTTGATCCAAAAGACGCGAGCATAGGCTCGACCTCAGTCGCATGCTGACTGTTCGTATTGGTGAAGGTGTCGGTGCTGAGACGTGCCAGCAGCGAAGGCGGAGGCGGTGGATTGTCTGAACCGCCGTTATCGCCGGAGTTGGAGTTCGAGTTCGAGCTCGAGCCGCAGCCCACCAATGTGGCCAGCAGCATGGCGGCGACTACGCAGGCGACGACCCGCGTGCCCATCGCCGACACGAATACTGTGCAACGGAGCAACCCCTGCTTCCCCCTGTGGCGTTCTACTTTACGACGAGCCGAAGCCTCGGCAAAGCAGTTTTGACCTTCAAACCCGCGAGCCCAAGCAGAGTTGCTCAATCGGCCGCTCGACGCCGGGGTGGCGTTTAAGCGAGTCTGCCAAACCGGGTACAATCATGCGACGACGCGACCACGAACCGCTTTTGCCCAGGGGTGTTTTGCTTATGTCTTCGCTCAGTGCTCCCGGCCCGTCCGCGGAAATCGACGCGGTTTCCGGCGGCCAGCCAAATCAGGTTCGCTACTTCGTTCTGGGATTGGTGCTGCTTGGCTTGTCGGCTGCGCTGTGGCCATTTCTGGGTCGCAGCCTGACTGGCATGCAGTTCATGCCGCACAGCTTCTGCTACCTGGGCAACACAACCCTAATCACCACGCACATGGTTTCCGATCTGCTCATCGGCCTATCGTACGTGGTGATCTCGTTGACCCTGCTCTACCTGGTGCGCTCCAGCGGCGGAGCCATCCCGTTTCACTGGATGTTCCTGGCCTTCGGTACCTTCATCATCGCCTGCGGCGCAACCCACTTCATGGAGGTCGTGACGTTATGGGTACCGGCGTATTGGTTCTCGGCCTATGTGAAGGTGGTGACTGCGGCGGCGTCAGTAGCGACAGCCATCGCTCTGCCCCTGGCCATGCCTCGCATTCTGCGCAACGTGCAGGCGGTGAATGTATCGGAGGCGCGGGCGCAGGAGTTGGCTCGAATTAACCAGCAGCTCAGCACCGCGAATGAAAAGCTGCAGGAACTGGATCGCTTGCGCCGCCGCTTCGTGGCTCAAGCCTCGGCCGATATCGGCGACTGGGAGTGGGAGATTAACACCGGCAACCTGCACTGGTCCGAAGAGGTGGAAGCCATGCATGGCTTCGTCCCAGGTGCCTTCAAAGGAAGCTACGAGCAGTGGCTGAGTTCGGTGCATCCCGAGGACCGCGAACTGACCACCAGGGCGGTGGCTGCTGCTTTGGAAAAGCGTTCCGATTACGACGTCGAATACCGGACCATCCGAGCCGACGGCAGCATGTACTGGACGGCGGCCCGGGCAGCGGTGGAGTGCGATGCCGAGGGAAATCCGCTTCGCATGGTCGGCATGTGCATAGACATCACGCACCGCAAGCTGACAGAAGAGACGTTGCGTAAAACGGAGAAGCTGGCTGCTGCCGGAAGACTGGCGGCTACCATCGCGCATGAGGTTAACAATCCGCTGGAAGCGGTAACCAACTTGATTTTCCTGGCTCGTAATGAGGCGGAGGAGGCCGAGCGCAATCGGGTTCTGGAAATGGCGGATAAGGAATTGCAGCGCGTCAGCCATATCACCCGTCAGACGCTCGGCTTCTATCGCGACTCCGGACGCGCGGTGAAAGTCGACCTTTGCGAAGTGGTCAACAACGTCCTCGACGTTTTCCAGGGCAAGCTGAAGTCCAAAGGAGTGCAGGCGCACTTCGAGCTTCGCGGTGAGACGGTTATCTACGGAGCGCCCGGCGAGATTACCCAGGTGGTGTCGAACCTCATCAGCAATGCCATCGATGCCTCGCGACCCGGCTCGACGATCCGCGTTCGCGTGAGGCGCCGCTCGGATAGCGCAGTGCTCGTTGTCTCCGACCATGGTTCCGGAATCTCAAGCACTGCCAAATCTAAAATCTTCGAACCGTTCTTCACCACCAAGAAAGATGTTGGCACCGGACTCGGTCTTTGGATCAGCCGCCGCATCGTTGAAAGTCACGGAGGCACCATTCGCTTCCGCAGCAGTAACCGATCGAAGGCCACGGGAACGGTCTTCAGGGTGAGCTTGCGGAGCGCTCCAATGGTGAAGGAAGCTGCCGGGTAGCAAGCCTAATCCGTGCCGCGCGTACTATTTTTTGTTTGTCATCACGAGGCCGTTTTCGGCCGAGGGATCTGTTCTCGTCGGCAGTGCGAATGGTTTTCGAAGTGAAGCGGGCTCAGCCGGGAGCAAAGAGCATATCCGTCGGTCGCCGCGGCGACCTCGTGACGACAAAACCGCAGTGGGTTCGATCACTCGCTGCGTTGACCGGAATCCTCTCCCGTCGCCGTTTGTTCACTCTCCGGATGGGATGCCGCTGCCTGACGATCGCCTTGCGATTCGGACATTGATTCAGCAGGGGAGTGGCTCAGTTCCACTTCAATCACCGGAATCTCGATGTGCCGCGGCTCGCGTTGGGCCTCCTCGATGCCGTCCTCCATAAGAAGCGCCATCGATCGCCCCGGCACGTCCATATTTCCCGCCATGTTCTCACTCTTAAACGGATGCTCCAGGTCATGCGTGTCCATGATCAAAGTCCAGCCATGTCCCTGCGGTGATGGCGGTAGGGTGTAGCTGACGCAGTCGTGGTGCGAGTTGAGCAAGATCAGGAACGAGTCATCCACAATGGGTTGGCCCATCTCGTCCACCTGGCCGAGAGTGCTGCCGTTGTACATGAGCGCAATGCTGCGCATCCATCCCGCGTTCCACTGCTCCTGCGTCATCTCCTTACCGTTGTCCCCGTACCAGGCAATGTCTTTCAGCGACGAGTGACGCACTTCGCGGTCCTGGAAAAACTTGCGGCGCCTGAAGTTGGGGTGGGCCCTGCGCAAGGCAATCAATTTCCGGGTAAATTCGAGCAGCCTTTGGCGACGACCGTCGAGCTCCCAGTCGTACCAACTGATCTCATTGTCCTGACAGTACGCGTTGTTATTGCCGTCCTGAGTACGTGCGATCTCATCGCCGCCACAGAGCATGGGAACTCCCTGCGATAGAAACAGCGTGGCCAGCAGATTGCGCATTTGCACTTCGCGGGCGCGATTGATCTCGGGATCGTTGGTGGGCCCTTCGGCGCCCATGTTCCAGGAATGGTTATCGTTGGTGCCGTCCTGGTTGTTCTCGCCGTTGGCCTGGTTGTGCTTATCGTTGTAGCTGACCAAATCGTTGAGCGTGAAGCCATCGTGCGCAACCACGAAATTGATGCTGGCGTACGGCTTGCGGCCGTCGTTCTGATACAGGTCGCTGCTGCCGGTCAAACGGTAGGCGAGATCCGACAACTGGCCTTCGTCGCCTTTCCAGTAGCGGCGCACGGTGTCGCGATACTTGCCATTCCACTCCGCCCACAGCACCGGAAAGTTGCCCACCTGGTAGCCGCCGCTGCCAACATCCCAGGGCTCGGCTATGAGCTTTACCTGCGAGATGATGGGGTCCTGATGGATGATGTCGAAGAACGCGGCCAGCCGGTCAACGTCATGCAGCTCGCGCGCCAGAGTTGCCGCCAGGTCGAAGCGAAAACCATCGACGTGCATCTCAGTGATCCAATAACGCAAGCTGTCCATGATGAGCTTCAGTACCTGGGGATGGCGAACATTTAAGCTGTTGCCCGTGCCGGTGTAATCCATGTAGTAGCGCGGCTGGTTGGGAACCAGCTTGTAGTAGGTGAGATTATCAATGCCGCGAAAACTGAGCATCGGGCCCAGGTGATTGCCTTCAGCAGTGTGGTTGTACACCACATCCAGGATCACCTCGATGTCGGCGCGGTGCAGCGCTTTCACCATCGACTTGAATTCCGCTACTTGCGATCCGGTTACGCTTGCCGATGAATAGCGCGGCTCTGGGCTGAAGTAGTTCAGGGTGTTGTATCCCCAGTAGTTGACCAACCCGCGATCGACCAACACCTTGTCATGCACGAACTGGTGCACCGGCATCAGCTCGACCGCGGTAATGCCCAGCTGCTTGAGGTACTTCAGCGCGGCGGGACAGGTGAGCGCCGCATAGGTGCCGCGCAGGTGCTCCGGAATGCCGGGATTCAGCTTGCTGAAGCCGCGCACGTGCATCTCGTAAATAACCGAGTCGGCGAGCGGAATGCGCGGGGGGTGATCATGCTCCCAATCGAAATACGGATTCACCACCACGCACTTTGGCATGCCGGCGGCACTGTCGCGACGGTCCATGTGGAGATCGGCGTTGTCCCCGCCCATGCGATAGGGGAAGATCGGCTTTTCCCAATCGATGTGACCATTGATGGCTTGGGCATAGGGGTCAATCAGCAGCTTTGCCGGATTAAAGCGCTGTCCCGAAGCGGGTTCCCATGGCCCGTAAACCCGATAGCCGTAGAGCTGTCCCGGCTGAAGTCCAGGAATATAGCAGTGCCAGACAAATGCTGTCTGTTCCGGAACCAGAATGCGGCCGGACTCGCGGCGCGTCCGGTTGTCATACAGGCAGAGCTCCACCCGGATAGCGTTCTCGGAGTACAGCGCGAAGTTGACGCCGGTTCCATCCCAGGTAGCTCCCAATGGATGCGGCCTGCCGGGCAGCACCATTCTTTCCATCCCCGTCTCTCCTTGCAGCTACAAACCTTGCACTTAGATGCAGGCTGGCCGGAGCTGTTGGTGATTCCGCAAACGGAACAAAATTCCGCAACTGAAAAGCTGCTCCATCCAATCTGATCCTGGTAGCCTCAAAAGGCTTGCACCGCATCTTATAGACCGCCGATGATTACCGCCATGCTGGGTAAATGTGCGAATCCGGAATGTGGCTGCCAATTCAAGCGCATGGGAACGGGCAGGATCTACACCTTGCAGGTAAGCGATCCCAAACGCTGGGGGCTTCCGGAGCACGTGAAACAGAAGGTGGTGTGGCTGTGCGCCGAGTGCGACCGCCACAAAAAGGTCCGCTTCGACCACGAGCGCTGCCGGGTGCTGGTGGTCAATCGGCACGAACAGTTTCGTCAGACTGCCTAGGTTTTATCCAGCATCAGCTCTGAAGTGGTATACACGCCGGGATGGTTGGGGATGGAGTGCGCGGACTGCCTCCCGAAGTGCCATACCGCCCACACCACCGCGACTGCAATCGTGACCGCAATAATCCAGAATGTCAGGCCTGTGCCCCGAAGCGGCGATTGAGGAGAACTCGGACTCATACCTGTTTGGAGACTCATACCGCCGCCCAAGTTGTCAGCTTGACGTGGCCGCTCCAGGGTTCGGTTGCATCTCTGTCCGGCTATACTCATCCAATTCAAACCGATATGGCTGCGCCAGAGATTCCTCTAACCGTAAACGAGCAGGACCTGCGCGACTTGGGCTTCGGCTCGGTGGTGTCGCGCGAGAGCAAGGCGCGCCTGGTCAACCGCGATGGCAGCTTCAATGTGCAACGCAGGGGTCTGGCATTCTGGCAGTACTTCAGCCCCTATCACTTCATGCTGACTATCAACTGGTGGCAGTTCTTTGGCATCACGGCGGCGTTCTATCTGCTGGCCAACACCTTGTTCGCGTGGAGTTATTTGGCCTGCGGACCGAACTCGCTGGGCACTGTTTATGCGGGACTGGAGCACCACACATTCCTGCGCGCGTTCTTCTTCAGCGTGCAAACGCTTTCAACCATCGGCTATGGCCAGGTGTTTCCCGTCGGCTTGGGAGCGAACGCTCTGGTCACGCTGGAGGCCCTCGCCGGGCTCATCGGGTTCGCGATCGTAACCGGTCTGCTCTTCGCCCGGTTTTCTCGACCGAGCGCCAAGCTGTTGTTTAGCAGCCACGCCATCGTTGCGCCCTATCGCGGCATTATCGCATTCGAGTTTCGTGTCGCCAACGCGCGCCGCAATGAGGTGATCGAGGTTTCGGCGAAGGTCATGCTCACCAAGTTTGAGATGGTCGACGGGGTTCGTACCCGGCGCTACTATCTGTTGCCGCTGGAGCGCAACAGCGTCGCCTTTCTGCCGCTGACCTGGACCGTGGTGCATCCCATCGACGAGAACAGCCCGATGCACGGCGAGACTCTGGAGTCGTTGCGTAAGGACCAGGCGGAGTTCATCGTGTTGCTCAGCGGATTTGACGAAACCGTCGCCGCCACGGTGAATCAGCGCACTTCATTCACTCCTGACGAAGTGCTGTGGGGCGCGCGCTTCGCCAATGCATTCCTTCTCGCGCAAACCACAGGCTCCAAAGTCAGCTTCGACATGCGCAAGTTCGATGCCACGGAACGCGTCTCCTTGCCTGAGCTCGCATTAAAGGATTGACAGAACCTGCCAAATCAAGAGAATGGTGTCCGAAATCCCCCGGGTTTGCTTGGCAACTATTTGTAGCTTGAACATCGATGGCTTCTGCGTTGGATTTTGAAGTCCTGCGCGACTTAAGAGGAGAGAGGCAAAGCATGGCAAACGGAATTGTGGGTGGGGTCCGACGTGCGTCGGGCTGGTCGATTGCTCTCGGCGTCCTGATGATCATCGCCGGCATGATCGCGATCGGTGCTCCATGGGAGGCCGGCGTGGTTGTGGTTATCGTTGTCGGGTGGATGGCGATCTTCAACGGTGGCGCACAGCTCTTCTACGCCTTCAGCCATGAAGCCCGGCACCGCTGGCTGGAAGCGCTGCTGGGCATTATCTACATCATTGCTGGCATATACCTGCTGATGCATCCTGGCCGCGGCTTACTCGCGCTGACCCTGCTCATCGCCTGTTTCCTGCTGGTGTACGGAATTTTCGCCCTCATCCTGGCGTTTCGGATGCGCCCTGCGCCGGGTTGGGGATGGGTGTTTTTTGACGCCGTAGTCACCATCTTGCTGGGTCTGCTGATCTACATTCACTGGCCAGGAACCTCCGAATTTGCGATTGGGACGCTAATCGGCATCAGCTTCATCATCTCGGGCGTATCGCGCTTGATGCTTTCACTGGCAGTGCGGCGGCTCACAACCAGGGCGGCTTAGCCCGCTTCGCTTCACCGGCCGTCCATGGCCGAGCATTGATCAGGGCCCGTCCTTTGCGGCGGGCCTTTTCTCGGTGCAACTCCCCGTTTCAGGTTTCGGCTCGCAGCTCTTCGCAACGTGCAGGCGGTTGCCGGACCCTGATTGACGTCCTGCCCCCTGACCCGCGAAACCTGTGTCAATCCGTGGCTCCGCGGTTTTTCCAGGTCCCGGTTTGACATGCGCCGCAGCGCCCCCTACTCTTTTCTTTCCTTGCATCGGATCACGGTTTCCTATGAAAGTCCTCGTCCTCGGCAGCGGTGGTCGCGAGCACGCGATGGTGTGGAAGCTGCGGCAATCGCCGCGCATCAGCAAACTCTATTGCGTGCCCGGCAACGGCGGAATTGCTGAAGACGCCGAATGCGTTTCCGCCGACCTGAAGAGTCTCGACTCGCTGGTGCAGCTGGCAACTAATCTCAGTCCTGATCTCACCGTGGTCGGTCCCGAACTGCCGCTGACCCTTGGAGTGGTGGACGAGTTTCAGCGCCGAGGCTGGCCAATCTTCGGGCCCACCAAGGCCGCAGCACAATTGGAGTCGAGCAAGAGCTTTGCCAAGGAGTTCATGCAGCGGCACCGCATCCCGACCGCGCACTACGCGATTTGCACCACTGCCGACGAGCTGCACGAGGCGTTCGCGTTGTTCCATGCCCCGATCGTGGTCAAGGCCGACGGACTCGCTGCGGGCAAGGGCGTCGTCATCGCGCAAACCAAAGACGAGGCGGAGAGCGTTGCCCATGACATGCTCAGCGGCAAGATGCTGGGTGAGGCGGGCACGCGCGTGGTGTTGGAGGAATGCCTGGAGGGCGAGGAACTGTCGTTCCTGGTGATGAGCGACGGCGAACGCCTGGCGCCGCTGGTCGCCTGCCAGGACCATAAGCGCGTCTTCGACAACGATCAGGGGCCAAACACGGGAGGCATGGGCGCCTACTCGACCGACCAGATTCTTGACGAAGAGATGCGCAAATGGCTGATGACGCACGTTGCGCAGCCGGTGATCGCCGGCATGAAGGCCGAGGGCGCCGAATATAAAGGCGTCCTCTACTGCGGACTGATGATGACCGCGCGTGGCCCCATGGTACTGGAGTTCAACTGCCGCTTTGGCGATCCCGAGACGCAGCCCATCATGATGCGCCTGGACAGCGATCTGCTCGATGCCTTGCAGGCGTCGGTCGAAGGCCGGGTGAGCGATGGCGATTTCAAGTGGTCGCCCGATCCGGCGGTCTGCGTGGTCATGGCATCGGGCGGATATCCCGGCTCGTTTGAGGCGGCCAAGCTGATCACCGGCATCGATGCGGCCGACCGTATCTACGGGGTGAAGGTCTTTCACGCCGGCACGACTCGACGCGAAGGCGCGTATTACACCTCAGGCGGGCGGGTGCTGGGCGTGGCCGCGCGCGGCGTCGACCTTCCCGAAGCCGTCGATCGCGCCTACGACGCGGTGATGAAGATTCGTTTCGACGGCATGCATTATCGCAAGGACATTGCGGCGCGCGGCTTGCGGCATTTAGGGGAGAAGAAGTAAATAGCAATTAACAATTAGCAATTAGTTTTCCTCATCCCGAAGCGGGTGCCGGGTTACCCGTCCTACTGAAATGCGAGTCTCTCAGGGAAGGCACAGATCGAGCTACCACTACATGCTTCGATGGGTTGCCATTCTCGGGCTTACCATCGCGATGTCGTCCCAACTCTCTGCTGTCTGTTTCCAACCGCTGCCGCGACTCGTATGTGCCGAGTACTTCCGAAGCAAGGCCGTTGTCATCGCGAATCTTGCTGGACTAACCCGGGTCAAAGACAGTTATGGTGACGTCACCGGTACCTACTATTCGATGACTGTGGAACGAAATCTCCATGGCGACGTCCCCAGGCTGTTTCGGGTTTATGAGGCCAATAATAGCGGCCGTGCGGATTTCATTTGGGACATCGGCGAATCCTACCTGCTCTTCCTGCTGGAACAAACTCCTACTGAAGGATGGGTAATTGACGGGTGCGGCAATTCCGGCCCCACTGAGCTTAGGGGCAAAGCCATTCAGCAAATCGAGGCGATCGGCCCGACTTCTACGGGCGCCAAAATTCAAGGCGCCGTAGGCGGTCGCTCCAGTTCATTTCCGCTGGCAGGAGTGCGGGTAGATGTTCGCGGGTCGGAGGGGGTGAAGACATCCCAAACTGATCGAAATGGAAGCTTCGAGATGCAGGTAACGCCCGGCAAGTATCAAGTGCGGGCGCAAAGCACGGGGAAGACTTTCGTGGCCGCTGATCTAAGCTTCGACGACCCTGAGAACCTAACCCTGCAAAACGGCGGCTGCGCCCAGGTTCAATTTGTCGAATCCATGCCTAACCAGTAAAAACCAGCAATCCTGGTCGAACCCACGCCAAATTCTGCCACTTTCAAACGGAAGAATTTCCCTTAATTAATCCTTGTTGTCTCTCTTAAATCGACCTAAAATGTGTGCCTCGTTGGGGTAGGGGTAATCGCGACAGCGAAATCGCCTGCCCAGAGATCAGATGGACACATCTGCCCAACCCTGATTTCCCTCAAGCAACGAGTAGAGCGCGTAGCTCATTAGCAGTTGCTTCTGTTCATGTGCGAAACCCGGCATCACGGGGAATGGGAGCAACGGATTGCATAACAGATCGGCAGTGCATCGCCGAGTAGGAGGAAAAATGATACGTGGGAAATCTGTAGTGTGGTTGACTCTACTGATGTTTCTTGGACTCGCGGTTTCGGCGCATGCAAACTCGATCCTCGACCAGAACAACCCGCCGTTGAACGTCGGTCTTAACGACCAGCTCGAATGGCAGCAGCAGATCACGGTAGGTCTCGGCGGCATTCTGTCCGGCATCACGCTTTACACGAACTCCGGCATCGACACCGACCTGGTCAGGATCGGAGTTGGCTCGGCGCCCTTCACCGGTGCATGGGCGTTTCAGACGACGGTCGGAATCGGCTCCGGTGGAACGTTCATCGACACTTCGTCGGCTAACATCGCGCTCAATCCCAACGATTTCTTCACCATCGATGTCTCCGGGGGCCCGGGATGTTGCAATCTCGCTGGCTCGACGATCCCCTACTCGGGCGGAGACCTCTACCTCGACCTGAACGGTCAGTTCACCGACTATACCCAGGATTTCGGTTACAGCATGGCCTTCCAGACCTACATGAACACCGATGTGCCTGAGCCAGGCACGCTGGTATTCATGGGCACTGGCGTGCTGGGTCTCGCCGGCCTGTTGCGCCGCAAGATCAACCTGTAATTTGCCTGCGTTGTATCTCAAGCCGGGGACTAGGCTCCCCGGCTTTTTGCTGGGTAAAAAAGCTCAGCAATCGTTTATTGCACTTACTTGGTTGCCTGCTGCTGCCGGTACTCGCGCCAATGGTTCAGACAGCGAAACCAATCAGAGTTGGGCTCGGTTGATTTGGGCCGCCATTCATAAGCCGCGGTGATATTTCCCAAACCCTGCATCACGGCAAAGGCAACCTCCGGATCGGGATCATCCAAGTCCGCGAGCAAAGGCGGGATCCCCAGACGAGATCCAGTCTCATAGATGGCAATTGCAGCATAGCGTCGAGTTTCAGGGCTGGAACTGCCAAGCGCACCAGCCAGGATGGGAATGGAACGCTCCGCCGGAAACGCGCCGGAGAGCGCGAAGAGCAAATTTATCTGGCTTGCGGTGCCGGGTCTTGCCAGTTCGTGAGCCGCCACGTCAAAGGCTGAATCGTCTTTTTGCAGCAGCAATGCCGCGATTGCTTCGGTTCTCAAGTGATCGTTGTGGCGCGCTGTCTCGGATTGCAGGAACGCCTTCAGGCTCGCAGCAACTGAATCCGATCGCACGAATTGCAACTGCCAAATCGCTTCTTCCTTGCCATCATTCCTAACTTTCGCTGAGAACAGTGCTCCGCTGATCCGCGACAACACTCGGCTTTGTGGGTCGTTTGCTTCACTGCCCGCTGCAGGATCCGGCGAACAAATAACGGACAGATAGGCACCGTCTGTGAACTCGTAGCGGTCCCCGGCCTGCTTCAGGAAAACGAGGCGCACCGAACCCGGCGAGAGAGTGTCAGAGATGGTATAGCCTGGCGGGACTCCGCCGGCCCAACCAGCATTCTGATAAAGAATCGTGTATGGAACCACAAGGTCGCCGCTCGGCGTCACGCCTTTCAGCACCTCTCGGCTGTGCAATGTGGCGACTCGAAAGTGTGCAGGGGTCGAGTTCCCCACTCCAGGAAAGGAGATAGTTCCGGAGCCAGTCTGGACGACGGATACTACCTGCACCACCGCCACCAGTTCTGAATTGTCGATGAGCTTCGGCAGGTCGTAGACCACGTGCCCGGCCGCCAGCTGGCTCAGCAGCAGAAGACAGCCAAGACTGGATATCACGCTACGCATTGGCAGTTGCGCTGATGACCGCTTATCACCAGACTCACTGTAGGCCATGTAGATCGACGCTTTCAACGGCAGAAATGATTGGCAGAATGCAGCGCCGGGCTTGTGATGCTACGCCGCATCCGCGAAAGGCGAAAAGCGAACGGCGAATAGCGGTCTTTACTGCACCTTGGTCGCCGGATCCTCGCTGCGCGAAGCGATGTACTCGTCGATGGCACGCTCGAGATTGCCTTGCGCCTGCAGGACGTACTCGATGGCATCGCGTACGGCGCCGTGTCCGCCGTCATGTGCGGTGACATAGTGGGCCTCGCGCAGCACCTGGGGGCGCGAATTCTTTACGGCAATCGCCAGTCCGCACAGCCGCATGACGGGAAGGTCGATTACGTCGTCCCCGACGTAGCAGACTTCTTCCGCGCCAAGGCCGTGCTGGTCGAGAATCTCGTAAAACGCGGACGCCTTGTCCTGCTGGCCCTGGTAGACGATGTCGATCTTCAGGTCGCGGGCGCGCAACGCAACCGTCTCGGAGATGCGCTTGGTGATGATCCCGGCCTTGATGCCGCCGAGCCGCAGCAGCGAGAATCCTGTGCCGTCGTGCGCATCGAAGCCTTTCGCTTCCATCATGCTTGAGCTGGCGATGCCGAAGCCGCCTTTGTCGGCGTACTGCTCGCGGCGTTGCTGCGTGCCGTGTTCTGCTGCTCCGCCGGGCGCGGGGAACAGAAAGATGGTTCCGTCGGTCATCACACCATCAACGTCGAACAGCATGAGCTTGATTTTGCGCGCACGTTCGTCAGACATGAGCAGATGGTAGCAGGAAGGCCACTGTTCGCCATTCGCCATCCGCTTTTCGCCAGATCGGTGCCGTTACATTTCTCGGTTAGTGGAGGAGGCTTTGCTTTCCGGTACAGATGGATTTGAAAGTTAACAGCTAAAACCATCATCTCGTTTGCAATCCGACCTCCAGCGAATAGCGCGCAGTTAAAAACCCTCCGCAAAACAGGGGCGAGTTGCTCTGCGAAGGGCATAGCCGTTGTTTCAAACGACCATTCTCAGGGTTGTTGTCGGCATAAACCCAGAGCTTTTGCGAGAGTTTCGGTGCGAGAACAGATTGAAAAACTGCCGCCGGAAATCGCAACCGGAAGAACTCCCGACATCCGGATCCAATAGAAAGTTAGTACCTATTAATGGAGGCGCAGGCAAACGTGCATTGCAGGGCTTTCCCCCTGGCCAAATCAATCCGAGCCAATAGTTAACTCGCTGATAAACCGCCAAAAGCCTTAGTGACTTTGTGAGTAGCACCGGTGCCGGCCTGCAACTCACTCGTAAGTGACTTCATCTCTTCTGTTTGTGGATTTGGTTCACACCCTCGGCGGCGCAAATTTGGGGTTGAAGTCTGAAGTCAGATTACCTACTATCGAAACCAGTTCCGGATCAGGGTGTGAGGTTAGCGAGTCCTGGTCCATAAAGTGCTTTAGAGACTTGGGATTCACCATGACTTTCCCCCGCGCCATCATTGCTCGCGTCGCCGCCGCAGTACTCGCATTTTCATGCACGGCGCCGGCGGCCACCATCGCTGCCAATCATCACACCACGCATAGTTCCAAGAGCAAGTCCTCCCCCAAGATTTCCGAATCCGCCTCTGCGCAGAAGAAGATGGCGAAATCGCGGCACAGCAGCAAGACGGCTGCCGCCCGCAATCGTTCTACCCATACCGTTACCACGGCTAAGTCGAGGTCCAAGCGCCATAAGTATTACGAGCGCTTCTCCGGCAATTCGTTCGCCGTCGATCAGACGGATGGCGACATCACAGCTGGCGAAGATCCAGTGGTTCGCGCGGCTGCTATTGATGCCCTGGGCAACATGAACGGTACGATCGTCGCTATTGATCCCGACAGCGGACGCATCCTGGCGATGGTCAATCAAAAGATGGCGCTCTCCGCCGGCGCAACGCCCTGCTCGACTATCAAAGTCGCGGTGGCGCTCGCGGCATTGAGCGAGAACGTCATCACCAAAGACACCTTGGTTCCGCTTGGCAAGTACTACAAAGTGGACCTGACCACGGCGTTGGCACACTCCAACAATGCCTACTTCGAAGCGGTCGGTCGCAAGCTGGGATTCGAGAAGGTCAGCTACTACGACCGGCAATTCGGCCTCGGCGAATTGGCAGGCTACAACATTCCCGGCGAGCATCTGGGTACTTTTCCCAGCCAGGAACTTGACGCGAAACTCGGCGGCGTAGGCAAGATGTGCTCGTTTGGCGAGAGCATCTCACTCACTCCTTTGCAGCTTGGCGCCCTGATGGCCTCCATCGCAAACGGCGGCACTCTGTATTACCTGCAGCATCCCACGACGCCGGAAGAGGTTGCGAACTTTACCCCCAAGGTCAAGCGCCAACTGGACATTGGCCCCCTGATTCCTGAGATCTCCGAAGGCATGTCGGGTGCGGTGGAGTACGGCACGGCTCGCCTGCTGCGCTCAAACTTTATCGAAGAGCCGGTGCTCGGCAAGACCGGAACCTGCTCCAAATCAGGCACTCGCTTTGGCTGGTTCGGCTCATACGCCGACACCCAATACGGACGCATCGTTACCGTCGTGTTTCTGCAAGGTGGACGCCCGACCTTCGGCCCCAAAGCCGCCGAGCTGGCGGGCCGCATGTACCGCAACCTCTACGACCATGATTACTTCGCCTACAAAGCGGGTCCGGCAACTGCACAAAAGCCCGTAGCCCCAACAACGGCGTTGGGTGTCAGCCAGTAAATAAGACCGCTTTTGGCCTTTGGCTCTTAGCTTTTCGCTCCTCCGCAGTTCTTGCAATCAAAGCGGGATGACGTCCTCCCGCTATCGTAATTTTTCCAACTCCGGCAACATAAATTTGCAATTTCACCACCTAGGTGACGCATCGCGAATAGCACTTGGGCCTATAATCGCGCAACTTGTCAGAAGCAGCGACAAGTTTGGAGGTTATCGACCATGCAGAGTGAAGTGGCACGGCGTTTGTCGCACTTGCTGTTTCCGATCATCGTTGTTCTCGCCGTTGTGCTCGCGACGGGAACCTTGCTAAATGCTCAGGTTCGCACTGCGAATGGGGTGGGCATTTATCCGCCCTCAAGCATTGAGCGGCCTGCCGATGTTGGCGTCCGGATGCACACCAACTACATCATCTATGCGCCGGGAGGAGTGGTGGTTCCCGCTGCCAACCCGGGTGGAGAGACACCAGCCTCGTTGGGATGCGTTTACAGTCTGGTATCGAACCCGCTCTCCGGCTGCCCCATCGCTACGTCTACCTCGCTACCGACAGGTGGCAGCGGCGTGATCGTGATCGTCGACGCTTATGACTACCCGTCGGCGGCAACGGACTTGGCCGCATTCTCTACTGAGTTTGGACTGCCACAAGCCAGCTTCACCGTGCAGTACGCCAGCGGCCGCAAGCCGACCAATGGCTGCCGCAGCGGCTGGCAGGGCGAGGAGGCACTTGACATTGAATGGGCCCACGCCATGGCGCCGAATGCTGCGATCGTGCTGATGGAAGCGTCTTCAGCCAGCAATACCGCGCTCTACCAGGCGGTGACGGCGGCGAACTCCTACATCGCTTCGCATGGCGGCAAGGGTGAAATCTCCATGAGCTGGGGTGGGAGTGAAACCAGCGGAGAAGCCAGCTCCGACACTTACTTCAAGCAGTCAGGCGTAGTGTACTTCGCCTCGTCCGGCGACTCTCCGGGAGTGATCTATCCCAGCTCGTCGCCTTTTGTGGTTTCCGCAGGAGGCACGCAGGTCAACCGCAGCGGCGGCAACTACACCAACCAGACCGCGTGGAGCAGTGGCGGCGGCGGCGCCAGCAAGTACGAGGTGCGTCCTTCGTTTCAGAACGCTATCTCGGGCATTGTCGGCAGCAAGCGTGGCACCCCCGATCTTTCGTTTGACTCTAGCGGCGGCTCGCCGGTCGCGGTTTACAACTCCAACTGCTACGGCGGATGGCTACAGGTGTACGGCACCAGCGTGGCTTCTCCCGCGCTGTCGGGAATTATCAATGCTGCCGGACAGTTCAAGTCGGGCAGCAATGCCGAGAATACCCTGATCTACAGTAATCTGGGCAACAGCTCGTACTTCACCGATATCACTTCCGGAAGCTGCGGCACCCACAGCGCAACCACGGGATGGGATTTCTGCACCGGGGTAGGAGTGGATAAAGGACTAGTCGGCAAGTAGGCCGATTCAACTAGTCAGCGAAAGAACTTCAACCTCCCGCCTGATCTTCCAAGATTGGGCGGGATTTTTTTCAGTTTCGTTTTTAAGCAACAAATAAGGACTGAAGCGACAGAAGCCCCGGTTGGCAGGACTGCTAGCGATGCGCTGACCGACGCTAGTCGAGAAACGCGACCGATTGCACGCCGGCGATTTCGAAGCGTTTGCGGCAGCGGATATTCTTGCAGGCGACAAGGTCGTCGCGGCGCACCATGTAAGAACGCGCCTTGGCAAACTTGGCGCGGTCACGCTCGTCGGCGCGTCCCGGAAGCTGGCGCTTCTTGGTGCGCACGAACCAGCCCAGATCGTACTCGCCTTCCTGCCGGCAATGAGGACAGATCAGCGTTGCCTTCTTCGTTTCCTGACGCTCATCGTAGAAGTCACGCTCTTCCATTTCACCCTCCCGGCAGAGTTGCGGCCGCTTCAATTAAAACACAGTGCAACAAATAAACTCGCGCCTGTGAAGGTCCGCGTCAGGGCAAGACCTTGGTCGTGCCGATAACCGCCTCTTTTGATTCGGGCTTCATGCCCTGCGTCTTCAGGATGCGAAGATACAACGAGCAGTGTGGATAATGCTCAGGCAGCCTCGCCCTTCCCGCCCTTACTGGATGCGGTCGCTTTGGAGAATGGCTTTGCCTTCGGCTGCTCGCGTTGTCACGAAAAAGGTGCGAGCATCAGCCTTTGCCGACTCTGGAGGAGCAGGCCTCGACGGTTTTGACATATGCAGGGGCTAAAGCCCGGATTATTTTGTGTGAGTGTCGGCACGACCGAGGTCGTGCCCTGACGCGAATCTTCGCAACCTCGCGTGCTCCACCCAGTTGTTCTTACGCGTAATACGCGGCGTTCTTCTCGATGAACTCGGCCTTGTCGGCCGGAACTTCTTCGTTCGGGAAAACCGAATTCGTCGGGCACACCGGAACACAGGCGCCGCAATCGATGCAGCCGTTGGGATCGACCCACAATTGGGTGGCGGCCTCGAATCCTTCCTCGTCCTTCTTGGGGTGGATGCAATCGACGGGACAAGCCTCGACGCAGAGTTCATCTTTGGTGCAGGTATCAACAATCGTATAAGCCATGAGTGCGTTTTCTCCGATCTGCGAATGCGTGCCCCGGCCATTTCGGCATCGGTGGCAGCGGCTCATCACCGCCATCACCACTCTAGGAAAAGCGCTACCCGATGGGCCGTGACATACGTCACTCGGCATTGTGAGTCTTGAACCTCGGTTGGCGTTTTGGCGTGAGATGGCGCGCCGCTGGGCAGAGACTATGGCCTGGTAATTGCTAAAATAGTTAATAACCTAATGAGAAGCAGGCCGGTTGTGTATTTTTTCCACGATCCAGGCCGACCAGCAGAGCAGATTTGACATCTAATAGTGGTTGTCTGGCTTTTCTGCCGATTCCATTACAATCGTTTTTGGCTTCGCGACCCTGTGAAGGAGCTAGTGAATGCAAGCGCCCAAACGGCCTAAAGTTCTGGTAGTCGACGATGAGCAGGTAATAGCGGACACTCTGGCCAAGATTCTCGACATCAATGGCTACGACGCCTCTGCGGTGTACAGCGGAATCTCCGCCGTGGAGAGTGCGCGTGCCTTACAGCCGGACCTGATTATCAGCGACGTCATCATGCAGGACATGGACGGCATTGAGGCCGCCATTAAGATTCGCGCCTTCCTGCCCTCGTGCAAGATTTTGCTCTTCTCCGGACAAGCGGCCACTGCCGACCTGCTGGAAAACGCCCGTTCCCAAGGCCACGATTTCGAAATCCTGGCCAAGCCCGTACACCCCTCGGAGCTGCTGGCGAAGTTGAAGATGGCGGGGTGAGCGCTTAATTGCTCTGAACGTCCTCGGGCCAAGTAACGTTGACGGTAGCGTGGGGGATTTCCCCGCCTTCCGTAACCGCTACGAGAGTGTCGGCGTCGCAGCCAGGAAATAGGTCTCTCATCGTCTGTTTCACGGCTTCAATGAAGACTCCCACGTTGTGGGACCCTTGGTACTTGGCAGCCACAGCCTGCAGTTTCTCGGCTTTGTCAGCCGGCCATTTCCGATTGCCTTCCAGGGTCAGCCCGGCGACGGTGAACTGCGGCCCTTCCTGAACGTCAACACGAAAGATAAGCGTCCGGCTCTGACGGGTTTCGTCGTTCAGCGTATTCTTCACCACTGCTGTGATCTGCATGTAGCCTTCACGGGCATATAACTCGCGCATGGCGCGCTCGCCCTGTTCGATCTTCCAGCCGTCAGCCACGTCGCCGTCGTTGATCGGAAACACCTGCCGCAGCTGCGCAGCAGAGAGCGCTTTATTGTTTTCGAATTTGATCTCCTTAAGCCGGTATTGCTCGCCTTCGCGGATTCGTAGTGTCACCGCGATATAGCGTTTGGTGGCCGTCTCGCTCACCACTTCTGTTGCCGCGGTGGCGACGTCCGCCTCGAAGTAGCCGTTGCTTTCCAGCTCGGCTTTGGCAATCTTTTGCACGAAACGTCCGGGGTCAGGCGGATATCCGAGGTCATGAAGCTTGCTTTCAATACGAAGAAGGTTTTCGGAAGAGATGCTGCTGTCATTGGTGATGTGCAAGCTTTGAATCACGATGCGAACTCGTGGCGGCGGCCCGACTTGGCCATACAGCGGGAAGGTAGAAAACAGCAGCAGAAGAGGGATCACCAAGCGCATAGGTCTCCTCCGTGCGCGATATTATAGGCCGGAATTGCAAGAATAAGCCCGCGAACAGCCAATCTGGAAGTCGCCATCGCGATGCTATAATCGTGGTTTGCCCGGCGACTCCGCTCGGGTGCCCCATGCCTGCCCTCCTTTGGCGTGCGTGGGATGCAAAACTAGCCATCTTTCTTCGAGGTCTCTCATGTCAGGCCATTCAAAATGGGCCACAATTAAGCACAAAAAGGGCGCGCTGGATGCCAAGCGCGGCAAGATTTTCACTCGTCTGATCAAAGAAATCAGCATGGCGGCCAAGAGCAGCGGCGATGTGGAGAAGAACCCGCGCTTGCGCACTGCGGTTGCGGCCGCGAAGGCCGAGAACATGCCCGCCGACAACATCAAGCGCGCTATTCAGCGCGGTACCGGCGAACTGCCCGGCGTGACCTATGAAGAGATCACCTTTGAGGGCTACGGCCCAGGCGGGGTTGCGATCCTGGTCGAGGTGTCGACCGACAATCGCAACCGCACGGTCAGCGAGATTCGCCACGCCTTCTCCAAGAACGGCGGAAACATGGGTGCAGCCGGATCGGTTGCCTACATGTTTCACAAGAAGGGCGACATTGTCATCCCCAAGTCGGCGGCCAAAGAAGACGACCTGATGAACATTGTGCTCGAGGCCGGCGCTGAAGATCTGAAAGATGATGGCGAAAGCTGGGAGATTCTTTGCGATCCCAACGCCTATGAGAACGTTATGGCGGCTCTGACCCAGGCCGGCATCAAGCCGGAAGTTGCCGAGATCGGCATGATTCCCCAGACCTACACTAAGCTCGAAGGCCAGCAGGCCAACACCATGATCCGCCTGCTCGAAGCGCTGGAAGATTCCGACGACGTGCAGCACGTCTGGTCAAATTTCGACATCGACCAGAAGCAGTTGGAAGAAGTCGCGGGGTAAGAAGCTCGGTAGAGCGGCGCTTCAGCGCCGCGTCGTCGCATCCCAAAAAAGAAAAGGGGCTTCAGCCCCGGAACCATTCGGCCGCTCTTCGGGGCGGCCAATTTGTTTTGCAGTCGCAAACAGACTGCCGTCACTGCAACTGCATGGATTCGGACTTCGCTTGTTGCAGGATGGGTATCGAAGGGTCGGCGTCTTTCCAGAGATCGAGGAAATTTTTGTAAGCCGCAACCGCTTTTGCTCGCGCCGGGCCGCCATCGGAGCCCTGCGAAGCTTTGGCTTGCAAAGCATTCGCCCGGGCCATACCAAGATGCGCTAGCGCGCCCGTCCAGCAATTCCACACCAGGCCGTTGTGGTCGAGGATTTTCTGAAACTCGGCGGCAGCGGCGCTACCCTGTCCGGTAGCCAGATACGCCTGGCCCCTGATGTAGGTGGGATAGAGGCAGGAAATGGAGGTGAAGGCCATATTGCCGAACTCGACGGGTGGGACCGCAGCCTGCAAATCATCGAGCGCTTCAGCCGGGTTGTTTCTGTTGAGCGCTGATTGCGCCCGAATCGTCGGCAGCCAAAGCGACTGGGTCTGCGTGTCCAGCGGGAACCGCCGATTCAGCTCTTGCACCAGAGATTCAGCTCGGGTTGTATCGCCTGCCATGGCAAACGCGAGCCCGGCTTCAAACGCGACGCCCGGGCTCTCCGGAGCAAGCTTCAGGCCGGCGTCCGCCTCCTGCAATGCTGCGGCGGGATTACCGAAAGCAGCTTCGCGCAGGGCACTATCACCCTGCCATTGCGCGCCGTTTTCCCGGTTGTCAGCTTTGACGGCGGAGTCGACCGCCTGTTTGGTTAGTCCTCGCGCCTTGTCCAGATGACCAGCGTATGCCGCGGTGTCGGCGGCAAGCTGAAGTCCGATGTTCCTGAATGCCGGCTTGCCGGTCAGCCACTGTTGCTGCTCCGCCATCGCCGAAGAATCTGACGCGATAAAAGCAAGCGCATAAAGAGCGCTGCGCAAGGTGTGCTTATCCAGATTCCGCCCTGGCCCCGGTTGGAGCACCTGTCGTGCGTCGTCGAAGTGTTGCAAGGCGAGCAAGCAGTTAACCAGGTTCGGCGATGGAAGCACCATGTCGGGGTTGAGTTCTACCACTTGGCGAAACGCGTCCAGGGCCTTGTCGTATTGTCCTTGCTGGCTGTAGACCTTGCCCAGGTTGTTGTATCCCCCGAAATCTCGTGGATAACTCTCGATATATTCCTGAAAGGTCAGCGCCGCCTTATCCAATTCTCCCGTCACTTGCAGGTAGTAGTCGCCGGTAATGAGCAGCTTCTCCCGCTCGCCCACGTGCTCCCGCAGGGTGAATGCCTTGGTGTAATACTCATTGGCCCGCCCAGTCTCATTCAAACTGCTATAGCTGTCACCCAAAGCCCGATACGCCGCCGCGAAGTTCGGATCCAGTTGAATGGCATTCTCATCGTAAATAAGCGCCGCAGTGGCGCCTTTCTCGTAATACACCTTCCGGCCCAGGGTGTAAGCCTTTAGAGCATCAAGCGACGAAGTCGTGGCCTGTTCCAGCGGAACATCAAATTTGTGTACCGTCGACATCGACTCGCCCAATTGCCGGCGCAGCTTGGTTGCGCCTTCTCCCAGGGCGTCGAGCACCTTCTCCTTGGCCGGCGCTCTCACCATCTGCTGCGCCAGCAGGTCTCCACTCTGGCAATCTACCGCCTGTAGCTCCAGCACATGTTCGTCACCCATGCTGACAATTGAGCCGGTGATATACGCCTTGCTTGATGTTCGCAGGCAAACCTCACGCGCCAGATCGGGCGTCAGCGCAGTGCTTGCCGGGCGGGCCATCAACTTCAACGTCGACGCTACTCTGGCATCGGAAAGCACATTCAGGAACGGCGATTGGTTCAAGGCAACCCCAAGCGCCGTCTTCAGGGTGTCGTCGAATACCGCATCTCCAGTGTTATTGGCGAAGTCGGCCAGAACCACGGTGTCTTTTGCGGTTAGCTTTTGCGAGGGCTGCCGAGTGTAGAAGAAAACCCCTGCCCCCACCCCAATGACCACCAGCCCAGCTACTATGGCGAGCGACCTCTTCTTCCACTTTGCCTTGGAGTGTTCGGCGGCAATGGCCTGCTTAGCCGCTCGCAGCTTTTGCGGCAACTCGGAGTTTCCCGCCTCGTCCGAGTAGAGGTTGTAGATGTGAATACGGACTCCATGTTTCACCTCTGCCTCGCCCAGGTCCTGCATAACGACTTTGCTCCAGCTGCTCACCTGGGCCAGCATTTCGGCCACCACCTTCGACACCAGGACATGTCCTGCATCGCCGCAGTCCATCACGCGTTGGGCAATGTTGATGCCCCCACCGGAGACGTTCCGGGCAGCATTAATGTCCGCCACGCGATAGACCGGTCCGGTATGAATCCCCATGCGCAGCTTGATTTCGGGAAAATCTCGCAGCCGTCGCGCCAGCTCCATCGCGCAACGCACCGGGTATTCAGGATTGCCGAAGAAGACAAGGGCCATCCCGTCTCCGGTAGGCAGACAGACCAACCGCTCCTTACTTTGGGCTCGAATGAACGTCGGGGTGCTACGGACGGCTTCCTGCAGCAGACCTATAAACCTCTTCTGCTGCTCCATCGGTAGCTTCGAGTAAGCCACAATGTCGGTGAACAGGACGTGCGCCATCTCCAAGGCTGGCGCCGCACCTGACATAGACTCCGGACTAAGTGGGGGAACCGGTGGCACACTTCGCTCCGGCTCACTACGTTACTACAGGAATCGGTGAAGGCGAAGGTCTTAGTATTCTTGTCGGGAAAGGATGCTGTTCGGATGAGGAAGGCCGTCTATAAAAAGCTTCGGCCGCTGTTCGGGGCGGCCGATTCTATTTCTACTCAGGTCGAGCTCACAGGCCGGCAATCCTACTCGTTGGGCGAGGGCCCTGAGTTCGGCACCGGCGGCGGAGCGGACTCCGTCTTCGGCGGTTTCGCTGCTTCCACTGTGTCGGTAGAGAACAGCATGAAGTGATCGAAGTTTTCGCTGCGATGGAAGCGCCGGTTCCCCAAGCTTACGTAGAGTTCAGCGTTCTTGGGCAGCCACAGATCGGTGCCATGTTGGCGGAACTGCACCGGGCCATAGCTTACGCTGGTGTGCTCGGTGTTCAGACGAATTTCCGGAATCGGCTTTACCAGGTCGGTTTCCAGATGAAGAATCTGATAGTTCTCGGCTGAAATCCAGGCGCGACCTTTCAGTGCTACAGGGTAGTTGTTGCGATTCACAACGTAGGAGCGCAAGCGACTGGGCTTGTTGTCCAACTGCTGAAAGTGCACCAGCCATGCTGCCTTACCATTCCAATCGCCCAGACCCTCGCATTTCATTTCGAAGTCGTCGCGAAACAGCGGGTGGAAGGCAATCGCCAGCACAGGCAGGCCCGTCGTCGTTATCTGGTCCGGCATCTCCAGGTTTCCGGAGTCGCGAAACTCCTGAATACTTACCGTTCCATGCGGCGGCTCAGTGATCGACACGACATAGTTGTATTCCCGGGTTTCGCGATTGCGCGGCGTGCCCTGAGGGGAGATGTTTTCGTGCACCATGTGCTCGACCGCCGAGAACTGGGAGACACTGTCGACCAACTGCTTCGACGGGTTCGCCGTCATCTGCATGAGGTTGGCGGGGCAAGGCACACCGGCAGCGACATTGGGCTTCTGGCTGTCAACATCCAGAGGCATGCCGGCCTTGAGCAGGATTTCCGTTCCACTGGCGAGCTCGGGATCGGCGATTCCAAGCTTGGCGTTCGCGGAATCCAGCTGAAGTTCGCTGATCAAGTCCTTGGTCTGCGATGCCACTGGGCTTCCCGGATCGTTTGCGAGATAAGCCTGGAGAACTGGAATGGCCTCTGCATACTTGCCCACGCCGGCCAGCGCCTGTCCCAGGATGAGCCTGGCGGACCCGGCGTCGCTGCCCCCGTGATCGACCAGCCATTGAGCGTTTTCGCGAGCTTTGTCGTACTGCTTCAGCTTCAGGCAGGAACTCGCAAGCACCCTGCGCGCAGCAATAGAATCGCCGCTGCGGGCGACCACAATCGTCTCGGCTTCGGCGGCGTGGGTATAGTCACCGCGACGGTAGTAAAGCTGACCCAGCAAATTCTGGGCTTGCAGGTTTTGAGGATCGAGTTTCGTCGCTTCCAGCAGGTACTGCAGTTCACGGTCTTCTTCTTTTTGCTGAAGCGCTGTATAAGCCAGCAGAAAGTTGATTGCCGAGCTCGTCGGATACTGGCGATTTGCCACTTCCAGGTACTTTCGCGCCTCAACAAAGTTCCCCAACTCCAGCGCCTGCACTCCCTTTTCGGCCTGTTTGCGAACCTTTGAGGACATTCCCGGTTCATCCCCCAGCGCGAGATTCACCGCCGCCGGATCGCGCGTCAGCAGGAAATTCCAGGTGACATCATGAGCCAGATCGGGGATGTTGACTTCCTGGCGGACGGCCACGTATCCCGCAGCGCCAACCTCGATCAGGTACTTCCCAGGTGTGAGATCAGCGAAGACGGTCTCGCTGGCCTTCGTCGCTTGAAACAACACTCGGCCCGTGCCCTGGTTCGTGACCCTGACCAAAGACTGCTGCTTTAATGGCTGCTTACTCGAGTCCAGAATGTTAACGTGAATGGCAACGCCGCGCCGGGTATCATCTGGATGGTCCCCGGTTGAGTTGCCCATCGGGGTCTTCAAGCCTTGCGTCTGGACGGATGTGCCGCCTCCTGCGCGCTGGCAGAGTGCAGGGAGCGCGCAAAAGACTACCGCGACAATCAGAGCCGCCCGGCTCAGCCGGAGTCTCGACCGCCCCCCGGGTAATGACTCAAAGCACCGTGCAAAGACGAGGGCGCAAACCGCCATACAACCCCCTACCGTTTCGACAACTAGAAAGCATAGCAGTGTTGGCAGCTAATTTGCTGAATTTGGGGCGGCCTGCGAGTCAACTATTTGTAAACCCTTCTAAATTGGGACACAAAGCATCGCGCGAGTGACAAAACCCACCTTAGAAACCATGTCTTACACGCAGGATTGATGCGACTTCTACGCAGGTTTTGGACTACGCGCGCTTAACGGTGCACCTGGCACTTCGAGACTGTGCGTTTAGATACGAGTGTCACGCCGGATAGCGCCTACGGTGTGTAAGAAGCCTTTCCATCGATCTCTCCAGCCGCGCCCGTAGAAGGCTTGTACAAGTCCTTCGGCCTGCCGCTCGAACCTGCTTCCATAGCCATACCACCACACCTTCTTCATGTTGGGCAGCCGATCGGAATCGATGTACTTCGCCTGAACCATCTCGGCCAGTCCCATCTCGCCATGGGTGCGCCCAATGCCGCTCTGTTTGAATCCCCCATGCGGCGCCTCGGAGATGCCGAAGCAGGAAATCATGTCGTTGATCATCACGGTCCCGGCTTTGATCTGGCGTGCCATGGCTTCGCCGCGATTCCGATCCCGTGTCCAAACACTGGCCGCCAAGCCGAATTCGCTGTTGTTGGCGAGTTCGATAGCCCCGGCTTCGGTATCGAAAGCAGCGACCGGCAAGACAGGTCCAAAGGTTTCTTCCTGAATAACGCGCATTTCCGGGGTCACATCAGCCAGTAGCGTGGGAGCGTAAAAGTTCGGCCCGAGCTCGCTTAGCCGGCGGCCTCCGGCAAGCAGTCGCGCGCCGCGCTCGATAGCGTCGTTCACCTGCGACTCGACCGTGCGCAACTGACGCTCGTTGATCAGCGGTCCCATCTCAACTTGCGAATCGAGGCCATTGCCGACGCGAAGCTTTGCAATCTTATCGGCCATCATCTTCAGGAAGGCCTCGTAGATGCTGCGATGTACGTAACAACGCTCAACCGACAGGCAAGTTTGGCCGGCATTCATGAAGCCGCCCCACAGCGCTCCACTGGTGGCGACGTCGAGATCAACATCGGGCAGCACGATCATCGGATCCTTACCGCCCAGCTCCAGCACCACCGGGAGCAAACGACGGGCTGCCGCTTCCGCCACGCGTTTGCCGGTGGCAACACTGCCGGTGAAGATGAGCTTGTCAATGCCTGACTCGATCAGCGCTGCGCCTGCCGGTCCTTCACCAATCACGACCTGCAGAAGCTCCGGCGCGAGTCCTGCGGCGTGCATGAGCTTTTGCAACTCAAGTGCAGCTAGCGGAGTGAACTCCGAGGGCTTGACGACAACTGCGTTGCCCGTGATCAGCGCGGCGATGGTCTCGACTGCCGGAGTGGAGAAGGGATAATTCCACGGCGAGATGATGCCGACCACTCCGTAAGGCTCACGCGTCAGCACACCGCGTTTCGACTTCATGGCGATGTTGCCGTGTGGCACCGGCTGATCGCGCAGGAAACGGTGCACCGTCCGCATGCAGAACTCGGCGGCGTCAAGCACCACCAGAACTTCGGTAGAGATGGCTTCGGCCGTCGGCTTGCCTGCCTCGCGACAAATGAGCTGCGCGACTTCTTGCGTGCGCTCGCGCAGCAGGCTCTGAAATCGCCGTATAACTTCGATACGTTTAGCGACCGGCGCGGCTTGCCATTTCGGCTGCGCCGTCCGCGCGCGCAGCACCGCCGCTTGCACCTCTTCAGCGCTCGCGCAAGCCAGTTCGGCGAGCACCTCCCCGGTTGCGGGATTTGTATCTACGACCGTCTTATCGAGAACAGCTTGCGCCTCCGCGGTCATCTTAGTGCTCCGCTCAGTACTCTACGCTCACCAGGTAGAGTCCGCACGCCGCAGCGGTAGGGCCGGCTGCGCTGCGGTCACGGCATTCCAGAATGCGCGCGATGTCGTTCATGCGCAGACTTCCTTTGCCGACTTGCAACAGAGTGCCGACAAGGTTTCGAACCATATGGTGCAGGAATCCGTCTCCGCGCAGAGTGAAGCTCAACTCCTCGGGGCTACGCGCCCACAGCGCAGAATGGACGGTCCTAACGTTGGAGGGCGCAATCACGGTGTTACTCAGACCATCGGCAACCTGTGGGTGCCCCATTCCGCCTTCTTTTGGCGGGGTGGGGGTTTGAGCGATGCGTGCGCTGCGATCCGGATCGGAGGCGGCAAACGAAGTAAAGTCGTGCCTGCCGACAATGTTCTCTGTAGCCCGCATCATGGCTTCTTCATTCATCGGATAGGGATAGTGGAATATGTAGCGTGCCAGAAATGGCGAACAGACATCCCCCCGGAAGATGCGGTACTGATACGTCTTGGCCTTGGCGGAATGCCGAGCATGAAAGCTCGCCTCTACTTCTTCAACCGCACTGACCCGAATGGAGGACGGCAGCGTATCGTTCAGCGCTGTCATCAGGCCGTGCTCCGGAATTGGCGACTCGATGGCGAGCGATGCCACCTGTCCCCGAGCGTGGACTCCGGCGTCGGTGCGTCCCGAGCCTTGCGGCAACACATCCTCGCCGGTGATGCGCCGAATGCAATCTGCTAACGTGCCCTGCACGGTTGGCTGACCCGGCTGTATTTGCCAGCCGTTGAAGTCGGTACCGTCATACGCCAGCGTCAGTTTGAGGTTGCGGCTCACGAATATGTGCAAAGATGACGGTGCTCGCCGAGCGGGGTGCCCCATTCCGCCATCTTTTGGCGGGGTGGGGTTTCTTGCGGGACCGCTTCTACAGCGCCCCGGGAAACCCTGCTGTATCTCAGCTATACTATTGTACTTCCTGCAACTTACGAGGTTCGACTTAACAATATCCTGAAATCCGCTGCCGGTCTGCAATTGAACCTTCGCCAACGCTCCTCCGTATTATGGATAGGCGACGGAGAATCACTGCAAAACAAAAGCCTGCGCGGTCCTAATGTCATACGTTTTTTGGGAGACGAGGGAATGTCTGTTTCTAGAACGGTAGTGTCAGCGACGCAAAACCTAATGTCGCTGATATTGGCGGCGCTCATGGCCACCACTGGGTTTGCCCAGGATGCGCCGCAGCAAAGCAGCAAGTTATCATCCGAGCCGCAAGCGGTTAACGCGATGCCGCAGGCGCCGGCGCCGCAGCACAACGCGCACCCCTATTCCGAGCTCGACTACACCAAGGGGCAATCGCCGTTTCCCAGGTTTTGGCAGCCCTACACGCCGCGCGACGTTCCCCGGCCTAACCTGACCAACTCCGCCACCATCGACTCGATTATGAAAGACGGCAAGATGTATCTTTCGTTGAACGATGCCGTCTCTCTCGCGTTGGAGAACAATCTTGATATCGCCATTCAACGCTATAACCTCGATACCGCGGATACTGACATTCTCCGTACCGCCTCGGGCTTCCCGGCACTCGGTGTAAACGCCGGAGTTGTACAGGGAACTCCCGGCGGCACCACGGGCAGCGTTGCCACTGGCGGAACCGGAACCACAACCACCGGCACCACCGGTGGAGGCGCTGGCGGTGGTTCGGTCGCCGTAGGCGGCGCCGGCGCCGGTGC
Source organism: uncultured Acidobacteriaceae bacterium (assembly GCA_963796585.1). GTDB lineage: Bacteria > Acidobacteriota > Terriglobia > Terriglobales > Acidobacteriaceae > CAVVDY01. The sequence continues at coordinate 626,267 of CAWCMB010000010.1, read as the reverse complement.
AGCCGGCATCGTGGCATCAACCACCGGTGAAGGTCCGGTGATCCCCAACTACGATCCCATTGTTAGCGCAACCAGCATTCTGGGCCAGCGTGCTACCACGCCGCAGTCCAACGTAATCTTCACCGGTACCCAGACCCTGGTGCAGAACACCAGCAACGCCAACTTTACCTACTCTCAAGGATGGGCCACCGGCACCCTGTTGTCGGTCGGATTCAATAACAGTCGCACCACGTCGAATGCGCTGTTTAGCACTCTGTCGCCTGCTCTGCAGTCGTCGTTTCAGGTGACTCTGACACAGCACTTATTACAGGGCTTCGGATTCGAACCCAACCTGCGCTGGATTCGCATTGCACGCAACAACCGCGAGATTATGGACGTCGCCTTCCGGTTGCAGATTATGACCACGGTTTCGCAAATCGAAAACATTTACTGGGACCTGGTCAACGCTTACGAGAACGTCAAGGTGCAGCAGCGCGCCCTCGACTTGGCGAACAAAACGTTGTCGGATACCGAGAAGCAGGTGCAGATCGGGACGCTGGCGCCCATTACCGTCGTGCAGTCGAAGAGCTCGGTGGCCACCGCGCAGCAGAACCTGATTGTTGCGCAGACCAACCTGCAACTGCAGCAATTGCTGATGAAGAACGCCATCACCCGCAATGTGGCCGACCCGATTCTGGCCGTGGCGCCGGTGATTCCAACCGACACGCTGCAGATCAACACCCCCTTTGAAATTCGTCCGGTCGAAGATCTCATCAACGCGGCATTGCAGGCGCGTCCTGAAATCATTCAGTCGCGCATCAATCTGACCAACAAGAAGATTGGTATCCAGTCCATTAACAGCTTGCTCAAACCCCAGCTCGACGTCTATGCGTTTTATGGCGCGGCCGGACTCTCCGGTCAGCAGAATGCACTGTGTCCGCCGGGAGAGGTACAGTGCACCACGACCATTCCGCCCGGAGGATTGGGAAGCGCCTTCGAGAACCTCTGGAACGGCACGGGGCCGAACAAGGGCATCGGCGTGAACCTGAATGTCACCCTGCGCAACCGGCAAGTGCAAGCCGATCAAGTTCGCTCGAAACTGGAATACCGGCAGTCGGAGATCGCGGTGCAGCAGCAGGAAAACACCATCGTGCTGCAGGTCCGGCAAGCCCAGTTTGCGCTGCAGCAGAACTACGCGGCGTTACAGGCATCCGTGGCCGCCCGCGATTATGCCCAGCAGAACCTCGATGCCGAGCAGAAGAAGTACTCGTTGGGGGCTTCGACCTCAACTCTTGTATTGCAGGCCTCCAGCGCGTTGACCCAAGCGCAGTCCAACGTCTTGGCAGCGGCAACCAACTACGAGAAGTCGCGTGTGCAGCTCGATCTCTCGACCGGCGACACGCTGACCAGGTTGGGCGTCGATATGAATGACGCCGAAGCCGGCAAGGTCGCGCATCCGCCTAAGGTGCCGGGAATCGTTCCTAACGATCCTGCGAACCTGACCCTGTCGCAGCCCACCTCGGCGCCCCCGCCGCAGACGCCAATGGCTCAGCCGCAGGGCAATCCGCCGCAGAATCCCCCGCAACCGCAGCCCCAGCAGTAGGGGATGGCCTTTTAACACGGCGTGTCGCTGAAATTCGAAGCGGCACGCCATTTTTCTGTTTGCTGCTGTTTAGCAGTGGAGCGGTTTGAATCGTTACAAGACATCGGGTATTGCCACTGCCGCCGCTTGCTGCTTTGCGGGCTTTGGCAATTTCCGCAGTTTCTTTTCGGCTCTGGCAACAAAGCAGTTCGTTGCCGCCACCCAGACTGTCATCTCCGGACTTAGCCAAGATATTGCCTCGAGCATATCGGCGTAATCTTGGGCTAGGTCGCGCTTGCCGCCTATGATTCGTTGATGATGGGCAATTCGGTTGCGAAGGGACTTCAAATCCATCAGCCTAGTATGTAGAGCTCTCCTCCGAACTCTTATCGGGAATATACGCCGGATATATTGCGTCCAAATGGTCTTGTCGTAATAGCCGCTGCATAAGCGAACCCAAAATCCGAAGCTGACCTCAGCCACTACTCGCCCCGACGTGACGAGTTCACCGGCCTCCTCAATGCTTTGCTTGGCTTTGTTGATCGCGTCTTTTTCTGAAACCGCCAAGCCAATATTTTCGTACCAGTCGGCATGACCGAACTGCTGAGTGATGATGTTATGGATTGCGTTTCTGAGAATTACTTCCAAACTCTGAACAACGCCGTAAAGGGTTTCGGAAAGCTCCGTATTCCGCTCATAAAGCAGCAATCCGACCTTGCGATTGCCACGCGCTAAGAGATAATAGGCCGCAAGTCTTTCAGGAGAAAGGTATTCTTCCGCCGTCGCAACGACTTCATCCGTAATGTCAAATTCAACTTGACCATCTGCCATAAAGGGGGATAAACTCTTCTGCGTATGCTTAGGAGTTGACCGCTGCACTGCAAGTCCCCTAAGCGCCAGGTTGTATGAAGAGGCCGCCCTTAACGGGTGGCTTTTTCCATTATATGAAACAGTGCAAGCACTTCCTCAGTTTGTCTCACGTGATCTCGTAAGACGCCGCCTCGACCTTCGCATCCACGGGCGCAAGCACCGCTAGATTTAAAGCCTACGCCTGACTGTTAACTCGGGGCGGGTTGTCACTCCCTCTCCGCTCTGCGAAACTAAAGCTAGAAGCTACCTCGTAAACCGGTTTTGAAAGGGCATGGCTTCAGCCGTGCCGTTCAGGTACCCCAAAAAGCGGGCTTTAGCCCCCTGGGGGAATATGAGATGGCTTCCGGTTTCACCCCGGACCTACCTGTGCCCACTGTAAGAGAATTTTCGGCAGGTGGCGTAGTACTGCGCAGAATGCGCAAGCGCTGGTATTTCGCCGTCATCGAGCCCCACGCCGAGCGCCCCCGTCGCTCGGTGCATCCGCTGCGCTCGCGGAAGAACGGCAGCGCCTCCGATCTGGTGGCGCTTCCTAAAGGAACCATCGACCCCGGCGAAAAGCCCGAACAGACGGCACAGCGCGAAATACGCGAGGAAACCGGTGTCCGTGCCGACATGGTCACCAAGCTGGCCGACACCAAATATTTCTACATCCGCAACTGGGGAGACCACGCCCGCGTCTTCAAAGTAGTAAGTTTCTATCTCTTCCTCTACCGCTCCGGGCGCATGGGAAACATTTCGCAGGAGATGCGGGTTGAAGTGCAGCGCGCTTTCTGGTTGCCGCTGGAAGATGGCCCCACGCGCCTGAGCTACAAGGGAGAACGCGAGGTCGTGACTCTGGCATTGGAATATCTCAAATCCCATCCGGAGCTGGCTGAAGATGCCGCAAACGCTCCACGTTGAGCGTCACTTCACTGCCGGGGAAGTCGTCCGCGATGTCGTCATCGGCATGTCCGATGGGCTGACGGTTCCTTTTGCGCTGGCCGCTGGACTCTCCGGCGCTGTCGATAACACCCATATCGTCGTGGTCGCCGGACTGGCGGAAATCGCTGCTGGCTCGATTGCCATGGGGCTGGGCGGATACCTCGCCGCGCGCGGCGATGCCGAGCATTACCAGAGCGAACGGCAGCGTGAAGTCCGCGAAGTAGAGGAGATTCCCGACGAAGAAGCTCGCGAGGTACAGCAGGTCTTTACCAGCTATGGCCTCTCCAGGGAAGAAAGCGGGATCGTGGTGCAGTCGCTGACCAAGCGGCCACAGCAGTGGGTCGACTTCATGATGCGCTTCGAGCTAGGGCTGGAAGAGCCCGACCCCAAGCGCGCCGTCCAGAGCGCCGGAACCATTGCCGCCTCCTACATCGCCGGAGGCATCATCCCACTCGCGCCTTACATGCTGATGCACAGCGCCCGCTCTGCCCTGGGGTGGTCGGTGCTGGTGACCCTGCTGGCGCTCGCTGTCTTCGGCTACATCAAAGGCCGCTTCACCGGAACCCGTCCCCTGCGCTCAGGCCTGCAAACCGTCGTGATCGGCGGTCTCGCAGCGGGCGCGGCATTTCTATTGGCGAAGCTGTTCTCGTAACTCGGAAGCCGTGCTGGTAACCGCCTTCCCTTCCGAATGGACCTCAAGCGAGCTGACGTTGAGTGCGGCCGTGCGCGCCGCAACCGGTTGCAGCGGCCCAGAAGCTGGCTTAGCTCCGCCACCCAGAAGCCGGCGCAAGCTGTACACGATGCCAGAGGGTGATAGCCCCTCAATATCCATCATCAGTTCCAACGGGGTGCGCCTTAGGCTGACGCCGTAGCGCGGGATGTCGAAGAGATCGGTTTCGGCATCGACAAACCTGTCCTCGACGCAAAACATGGCCTTGTAGCCCACGTCTCGCACTATGGGCCGTACTTCCTCACGCATCGTGTCGTGCCTGCCCCAGGGAAAGGAAAACAACCGCACATCACGGCCCAGAATCGTCTCCAATTGCGACCGGCCTTCGGTGACTTCGATGCGCGCTTGCTCCACGTCACTCTCCCCAAGATTGGCGTGATTGATGGTGTGGGCGCCAACTTCGAAACCGAAGTCGGCTAAGCGGCGCACCTGCTCCGAGGTGAAGTTCGGATAGCGAAACGGATACATCTCCGCATCGTGCTGGAAGACCCGGTTGGTATCGACGAATCCCGAGGATATGAACGTGGTTGCCGGCATCCCACAAGCCTTCAGCAGCGGGCCTCCCTCAACCAGGACATCGGCGTAACAGTCATCAAAGTGAATGAGCACCGTGTTGAACGGAATGCGTTCTCCCGCCCGAAGACGGTCCACCATCCATTCGCTCGGCTTCACCTGGTAAAACTTCTTGAACAGGCAAAGGTGTTCGGCGAAGCGGCGCGTGCTCACCGTCAATACGTCGTCAGAGTAGTCGTTCACGCGGTGATAGAGCAGCACGACCGCGCGAGAGTTCCCCCTCCACCGCCTCACAACCCGAACTGCATTGACGACTCCGCAATAGTAAAAAGCCAGGTAGCACGCCGTCTTGGCCAGCTTCCGTAAGCCGGGTTCCCGCAGCGACTGAGGGATGCGACGCCGCAACTCTTCCCGTTGCTTTCTACTGGGAATCGTCCTCGCCTTGCCGGAATACTCGGGCTGCGGGACCACCCTCGCCGTGCCCCCCGCGAGGGCGGCAATACACTCGGCCAACAATGAGGAACCCACAACGTCCAGCTTGTAGAGCAACGAGCTTTCTGTCTCGTGGCGGTGAATAGAAACCTGGCGCGTTCCGAACACGGCGCCGGTATCGAGCTTGTTGTCCACCTGGTGGATCGTAACCCCGGCGGCTGTGCATCCGTCGTAGAGCTCCCAAAATGCGGGAGGCATGCCCCGATACTCCGGAACCTTGCCCTTATGCAGATTGATAGAACCCAGCCGGGGAACAGCGAATGTTGACCGCTTTAGAATACGGGTGCCGAGCACAATACCCAGGTCTGGCCTGAGCCGGCGAAGGCTTTCCGCCGCTTGCGGGCTATTCAGGTTACCAACTTCGTACAGAGGAAAGCCACGGCGTTCGCACAACTCTGGCAAGCTGTAGCTGCGCTCCGGAAAAGCGCGACTCAGTAGCTCTTGCACCTCCGTTTCGGAGATCGTCCGGGCAGCTATGCCGTCGAGCCGAGCATTGGCCCAACCCAGCACACGCCTGACGGGATAAGCCCATCCGTCGCGACGAATGTTCTTCCAAAAGTTCTTTCGGCGGGCAGCGAACGATTGCGGGGCGTTATCGAGTAGGACTCCAGCCACCCGCACCCCAGGCAGTGCGGCCACCGCCTCAATACTCTGACGGGTCGATGCGGTGTCATTCCCAACCAGAAACGCGACAGAAAACTGACTTGAGATCATACCGAGGGTCGCACGACTTCAGAAGCACAGAAGGAATATAACCCACAACGCCTAAGCGAACAAAACGTTTGCCGGCCAGCCAGGATTTCTTAGATTTCCCTTGACTGAATGAATCCTCATTCAGTACGCTTGATCTAACTTAATACGGCGCGCGTCGTTGCCATCCTCACCCCACATCTTGCGACGCGCGCTGATTTATTTGTTGGGCCGTTTTTAGGAGACTCTCGTGAAGTACCGGCTTAGCTTTTCAGGCCGCTTGCCGTTGACCCTGGGGATTCATCCCTGCACTTTCATTTCGCATAACCGAAGTTCCTAAACCAGCGCACTTTTAAGGACTTTCAGACGTCTATCGCGTCAGACCAGCTAATTATTCGGCTGGCGGGCAGTTGAGCGAATCACGCCATGCACAGACAGATCAACAAAGTTGCCGTCCTGGGAGCGGGCACCATGGGAGCCCGCATCTCCGCGCACCTGGCCAATGCCGGTGTTCCGTCCTACCTCTTCGATATCGTTCCGCCCGATGCTGACGGACCCGCGCGCAATCGCATTGCCGCCGCCGGGTTGGAAGCCGCCATCAAGTCCCGGCCCGCGGCTTTTTTCAAGCAGTCACTCGATTGCCTGGTTACCGTCGGCAACTTCGAAGATGACCTTCCCAAGCTCGCCGAAGTCGACTGGATTATCGAAGTCGTTGTTGAAGACCTCAACATCAAACGCGACCTGCTGAAGCGCGTCGATGCCGTGCGCAAGCCGGGGACGATTATCACCACCAATACCAGCGGTTTGCCGGTCGCCAAGATCGCCGAAGGCTTCCCTGAGGATTTCCGCCGCTGCTGGTTCGGCACACACTTCTTCAATCCGCCGCGCTACATGCGCCTGCTGGAGGTGATACCCACTCCCGACGCCGATCCGGCGCTGATGCAGACCGTCGCTGACTTCTGCGATCTGCATCTGGGCAAAGGCGTTGTCCACGCCAAGGACACGCCTAATTTCATTGCCAACCGCATCGGCACCTTCTCCATGCTGAATGTCATGCGCATCATGCAGGAGATGGACCTGAGCGTCGAAGAAGTCGACGCGCTCACCGGCACCGCCGTCGGCTGGCCGAAGACTGGCACCTTCCGCCTGGGTGATCTCGTAGGTCTCGATATTCTCGGGCACGTTGTGCGCAATGCAACCACCAACATCAAGGACGAGCGCGGTGACCTAAAGCTGCCGCCCTTCTTCCTCGAGATGTTGAATCGCAAGTGGCTGGGCGATAAGACCAAGGGCGGTTTCTACAAAAAGCAAAAGAGTCCTGACGGCGATCAGCGCTTCGCCCTCGACTGGAAAACTCTGGAATATCGGCTTGCCCAGAAGGTAAAGCTGCCCGCGCTCGAGATGGCGAAGAACGTCGACGATCTGCAGGAGCGCCTGGCTATGCTGTTGGCGCCGTCGAAAGACAAGGCCAACGCGTTTCTCTGGGCGGTCCTCGCGGACCTGTGGACCTACTCGGCCAACCGCATTGGCGAAATCGCTGACTCTGTGGTTGAAATCGATCGCGCCATGAAACTGGGCTTCGGATGGGAATATGGCCCCTTCGAGCTGTGGGACATGGCTGGCGTTCCCAAGACCGTCGAACGCATGAAGAAGGAAGCCAAGCCCCTCGCCGCCAACGTTGAGAAGCTGCTGGCGTCTGGCAAGACCACTTGGTATGCCGATGACACCAAAGTCCCCAGCGGACGCGACTTCTTCGACGTTGCAGCCAGCAACTACAAGCCGCAGGAAGTTCCCGCCGGCGTGTGGTCGGTGACAGTTGCGAAAAAATCGAACGGTGTAGTGAAGAAGAACTCCGGAGCCTCGCTGGTCGACCTCGGCGACGGTGTCGGCTGCATCGAGTTCCACTCCAAGATGAACTCGCTGGGCGGCGACATCGTGCAGATGATCACCTCGACCATGAAGCCTGGCGGCGCAGGCGACAACTTCGACGCCTTCGTAATCACCAATGACGCTCCCAACTTCTCCGTCGGCGCCAACATCATGATGTTGCTGATGGCGGTCCAGGAAGAAGAGTGGGACGAAGTTGACATGGCCATCCGCCAGTTCCAGAACATGACGCAGGCCATCAAATTTTCAACGAAACCGGTTGTGGTCGCGCCGTTCGGTATGACCCTCGGTGGGGGGACCGAGATCATGCTGCACGGCGCGGCCCGTCAACCGCATGCCGAGCTGTACTCCGGTCTGGTCGAGGTTGGTGTCGGCCTGCTGCCCGGAGGCGGCGGCTGCAAGGAGATGACGATTCGCGCCATCCACAAAGCGACACACATCCATCCGCAAGGACGCGGCGAAAGCGTCGAACTGATGGAAGCCATGAAGCAGGCGTTCGAGACCGTGGCCTTGGCGAAGGTTTCGACCTCAGCCGCCGAGGCGCGCAACTACGGATTCCTCTCGCCGGGTGACAACATCACCATGAACCGCGAGCGCGTGCTGACCGACGCGAAAGAGCGTGCCTTGGAATTGATCCATGAAGGCTGGCGTCCGCTGATGCCGCGGCACGATATTCCCGCGCCCGGCGAGAGCATCCTGGCGACACTCAAGCTGGGTGCATACATCATGCGGCAGGGCGAGTTCATCAGCGATCACGAATTGAAGATCGCCGGCAAAGTCGCAGAAGTGCTCTGCGGCGGCGACGTCACCCCAGGCACCCTGGTCAGCGAACAGTACCTGCTCGACTTGGAGCGCGAGGCCTTCAAGTCACTGGCAGGCGAGCGCAAGACGCAGGAACGTATCCAGTTCACGTTGAAGACGGGCAAGACGCTGAGGAATTAATGCGGATTTTGTGGGTACTTGTATTCACGATGGCTTTGTCGAGCCTCGCAGGTGCACAGGATCGGTGCGCCAAGATCGAATATCAAAATCACAACAGCACTGACTACGGTCCCTTGAGTTTGCAAACGCTTTCCGGAATCGCTCAGGACAAGGCTCAAACTGCGATCCCGAATGTCTGCATTGTTATCTTCACCGCCGACAGTGCCCACCGTCGGGTCTCTTGGACCGAGACTGATAAGAAGGGTGCTTACACGTTGCCGTTACTTCCCGACGGCAAGTATCGGCTGGTCGCGGCATACGATTCTCTGTGCACTGCCAACGTTCCCTTGAACGTGAGCCGAAAAGCGAACGATGAAAGGCTGCAGCTCATCATGCAACCGCGTGGGCTGGATAGTTGCAGCTATGGCAAGCTGAAATAGCCCGAAGGGCGGGATGATGTGAGCCCGCCGCGTGAGCGGCGGGTAGGCGAGACGAAAATAACGGGAGCCGCGTCAGCGGCGACACAGGCGCGGAGCGCCGATGAGTTTTTAGCCCCTCGCGTGAGTGTGGGGTAGAAACGGACAAACGACCGGAGCCGCGGAGCGGCGCAGGAAGCCCGAAGGGCGGCACAATTCCAGCCCACGGCGGAAGCCGTCGGGAACAGCGGCACCGGGGGTATCTCGCCGCTTTAGCAACGGCATAGTTGAGATATATGGACACAGATGAACTACAGGCTGGCTACGAAGACATGGCCCGAGATGTCAAACACGAGGCGGAGGCGCTGGAATGGTGCGAAGCACTGATTGCCGATGTGTCCTTCGAGGATGGCGAACAGGCAGGTTTGAAGTGACATATCTCATCGTCTACGAAAAATCCAGCAATGGCTGGGGCGCATATGCACCTGACCTTCCAGGATTGGGCGTGGCTGCCAAGACGCTGGAAGAGACGAAACAACTGATGCGTGAAGCTGTCGAATTTCATCTCGAAGGCATGCGGCAGCACGGCGATTCGATTCCGGAACCCAGCACGCAAACCGAATACATCACGGTATGAGGCCGCAACAATGAGCGTGTAACTGCCCTGTTTTCTATTATTTGCTTGTAACTATGTTTAGATTCAATTATTTGGAATACAAATCATGCCTAAACTGTTGATTCTAAACAATCGCAACATACAAAATTTCGGTGATATGCATCACGTTTTGGCTGGCGGCTGGTAGCTGGCAGCTCGGAGCTTAGAAAATGTCTGACGTTGTAATCGTATCCGCCGTCCGTACCCCGGTCGGCCGCGCCAACAAAGGAACGCTGCGCGCCACCCGTCCGGATGACCTCGCTGCGGTGGCCATCAGATGCGCGCTCGAACGGGTGCCGCAACTCGATCCCAAAGAGATCGAAGACGTCATCCTGGGCTGCGCCATGCCCGAGGCGGAGCAGGGCATGAACGTCGCACGCATTGCCTCATTGCGTGCCGGGCTGCCGGTCGAGGCTTCGGCCATGACCATCAACCGGTTCTGCTCGTCAGGGCTCCAGGCGATTGCGATGGCGGCGGAGAAGATTATGGCGGGCGCCGCAGACGTAGTCGTTGCCGGCGGCGTCGAGTCGATGACCATGATCCCCATGGGCGGCCACAAGGTCTCGGCGAATCCGTGGCTGATCGCGAATTATCCCGACTCGTATCTCTCGATGGGACTCACCGCCGAGCGGCTGGCTGCACGCTACAACATCACGCGCGAGATGTCGGACCAGTTCTCAGTCGACAGCCACAAGAAAGCCATTGCGGCAATCGAAGCCGGCAAGTTCGACGACGAGATTGTGCCTGTGCCCGTGAGCTTCACTACCCCGAACGGGTCGAAGCCCAAACGCATCGAGATCATCTTCAAGATGGATGAAGGCCCGCGTGCCGACACCTCGGTGGAAGCGCTGGGCGCACTGAAGGCAGCGTTCCACGCCAAGGGCACAGTCACCGCCGGCAACTCGTCGCAGATGTCGGACGGCGCTGCTGCGGCGATTGTCATGTCCGCGGAGCGGGCGAAGGCGCTGGGCCTGAAGCCTCTGGCGCGTTATGTCGGATTCGCTACCGCCGGCTACCTCCCCGAAGAGATGGGACTGGGCCCGGTGTTCGCGATCCCCAAAGTTCTGAAACGTGCCGGCCTGAAACTGAGCGACATTGATGTAATCGAATTGAACGAAGCCTTCGCCGCGCAGTCGCTGGCCGTCATACAAGAGGGCAAACTCGATCCCTCACGCATCAATGTGAATGGTGGAGCGATCGCGCTGGGCCATCCGCTGGGCTGCACCGGAGCCAAGCTGACGGCAACGATCATCCGCGAACTGAAGCGCCGCAAAGGAAAGTACGGCATGGTCACCATGTGCGTCGGCGGCGGCATGGGCGCGGCAGGCATTTTCGAAAATTTGCAGTAAGGAAAGACTTCACCACGGAGGCACGGAGAAAAAGGCTTGGTTATGAGGGCCGGAAGTGCAGTAACGCTTCTCGCTGTTCGCTCTTGGCTTCTAGCTCTTAGTTTTCCGCCAGTGTCGCGAGGAAACTGTGCTGAGTGAGAATGTGCGTCGCCCAATGCTCCGAGCCCTGCAGGGGCGACCAGCATGATAGCCCAGCGTGGAGGTCGCCGCGGCGACCGGAACGCTGGGTAGGCTTGATTTTTGATTTTGAGCCCCTTTAGGGGCGACACAAACAGCAGGTCCTTCGGCGACTGAAGTCGCCTCAGGATCACAAATCGGCATAACGCGGTTCTGCACGCATGAATGCGTGCTCCACCCGGTTGGCGGCAGGCACGGTTGTGGGCGTTTGGAAACCCAAATCCCGTTTTTCTCCGTGACCTCCGTGACCTCCGTGCCTCCGTGGTGAAAAGTTTTTGAAGTTCAAACTAGAGGTTGAACCATGGCTACAATGACGGCAGCTCCTAAGACCAAGACTACGGGCGGAAGCTTTCTGCTCGAAGAGCACAACCTGGACAACGTCTTCACCCCGGAAGACTTTAACGAAGATCACTTAATGGTCGTAAAACTCGCGGAAGACTTCGCCACCAACGAAGTCGTTCCCGAAGCCGAGAAGATGGAGCACAAGGAGTGGGAGGTCTGCCGCCAGTTGCTGAAGAAAGCTGCTGAGCAGGGCCTGACCAATGCCGACATCCCCACCGAATACGGCGGCTCCGACATGGACAAGGTCTCGTCGGCCATCATCTCCGACTTCATGTCGAAGTACGGCAGCTTCATGGTCACGCTCGGCGCCCATAGTGGCATCGGCACCCTGCCCATCGTGTTCTTCGGCACCGAAGCGCAGAAGAAGAAGTACTTGCCCAAGCTCGCGACGGCGGAGATCGTCGGCGCCTACGCGCTGTCGGAGAGCACCAGCGGCTCCGACGCCATGAACGCGCGCACCCGCGCCGTGCTGTCGCCGGATGGCAAGCACTACATCCTGAATGGCGAGAAGATGTGGATCACCAACGCCCACTTCGCCGACCTGTTCATCATCTTCGCCAAAATCGACGGCGAGAAGTTCACCGCCTTCATCGTCGAGAAAACCTTCCCCGGCTTCTCGGTGGGCGCCGAAGAAAAGAAGATGGGCATTCGTGGCTCGTCCACTGCGCCGCTCATCCTCAATGATTGCCAGGTGCCGGTTGAGAACGTGCTCGGCGACATCGGCAAAGGACACATCATCGCCTTCAACATCCTCAACGTGGGCCGCTTCAAGCTCGGTGCGAGCTGCGTCGGCGGGGCGCGTACGTCGCTGGTCAGTGCTATCGCCTACGCCAAGGAGCGTAAGGCGTTCACCAAGAGCATTGCTGACTTCGGCCTCATTCGCGAGAAGCTGGCGCAGATGGTGGTCGGCACCTACGCGGGCGAGTCGATGGTCTATCGTACGGTTGGCATGATGGACACGGCCCTCGGGTTGGTCGACAAGACTCCCGAAGCCATCCGCAAGACCATCGAGGAGTATGCCGTCGAGTGCTCGATCATCAAGGTCGCCTGCTCGGAAATCCTCGATTACATCGTCGATGAAACCGTGCAGATTTACGGTGGCTACGGTTTCGTCGAGGAGTATCCGGCGGAGCGGCCCTATCGCGACTCGCGCGTTAACCGCATCTTCGAAGGCACCAACGAAATCAACCGGCTCATCATCACTGGCTGGCTGTTGAAACGCGCCATGAGCGGACAGCTTCCGCTGCTGCCTGCCATCAAGAAGACGATGGACGAAGTGATGTCTGGTCCATCGATGGGCGATGAAGCCGAGGGCTTCCTCGCGGCCGAGCAGAAGATGGTCTCCAATGCGAAGAAGCTTTCGCTGCTGATCGCAGGTGCGGCGTCGCAGAAGTACATGCAGAAACTCGCCGATCAGCAGGAAATCATGGGAGCCATCGCCGACATGGTGATCGAGTCCTTTACCATGGATTCGTGCCTGCTGCGCGCGCGCAAGTATGCCGAAGTCAACGGCGAAGCCAAGGCTGCTCTGGTCGCAGCCATGACGCAGGTGTATATCGCCGGCGCCATGGCACGTTTGGAAGCTGCGGCGAAGAAGGTCATCGCTGCGGTTGCCGAAGGCGATATGCTGCGCACCCAGATGGCGATTGTCCGTCGCCTGGTGAAACATGAACCGGTAAACGTCATCGCGCTGCAGGAGCAGATCGCCGCGCGGGTGCTCGAGACCGGCAAGTACGTTACGGCGTAGAAAACGGGTGGAGCCCGGCTTCACAGGCTGCTGAAAAACTCTGCCGGGCGCCGTTTTGAAGGGGCGCAGCTTTAGCTGCGCCATAAAAGTCCTGTGTTTTTGTCATCCCGAACCTCTTTAGAGGTGAGGGATCTAATGTTTTTTCCACTGCGAAGAGTTTTTCAGCAGCCTGTTCAGCCGTGCATGATTAAGGCTGAAGAACGTAACGGCTTCAGCCGTTGGAGTGAATATTACCTCTGTCTTTTGAAGCCGATCTTGTTTCTGAGCGTGCTATTTGTGCGCACTCCACTGGCTTGGAGGATGCGTGCCGGTATGTTCTCCGTGTCCTCTGTGCCTCCGTGGTGATAGCTTTTCTTCATGCCGCAAACATTGCAGTCACTCGCGGAGTTCGTCTCCGCCCGCCTCATCGGCAGTGCTCAGGTTGAAGTGTCACGGGTTGCCAGCATCGCCCGTGCCCAGCCGGGCGATCTGGTATTTGTCGAGTCAGACAAACATCTGGCGGAGGCGCTCGGCTCGCCAGCATCGGCCGTGATCGCCGGCGAGTTCGCCGCGAACGAGAGAGCCGCGAAGCCGCTGCTGATCGTCGCCAATCCGCGACTCGCATTCGCAACCGCAGCCTCCCTGCTGCACGCTGCTCCGGAATATCCACCGGCGATTCATGCGACCGCCGTCATTCATCCCTCGGCGAAGGTCTCGCCTACCGCCAGCGTCGACGCTCATGCCGTGATCGAGCCCAACGCCGTCATCGGCGACCGGACCTATGTTTCCGCGGGATGCTATGTCGGTGCCGGTGTCGTCATCGGCGACGACTGCGAGATCTATCCGCGAGTGGTCATATACTCAGGCACAACGCTCGGTCGTCGGGTGATCGTTCACGCCGGAGCGGTGCTTGGCTGCGATGGCTTTGGCTATGTGCGCGACGAGAAGTATGGCCGCTACGTGAAGTTCCCGCAGATTGGGCAGCTCGTGATCGGCGACTATGTCGAGATCGGAGCCAACGTGACCATCGATCGCGGCGCGCTCGACGCGACAGTGATTGGTCCGGGCACGAAGCTGGATAACCTGGTGCACATCGGCCACAACTGCGCTCTTGGAGCAAACGTGATCATGGCGGCACAGGTCGGTCTGTCAGGCAGCGTGAGCGTGGGTGACGAGTGCATGCTCGGCGGACAGGTCGGCATTGGCGATCACGCCGAGATTGAAGCAGGATCGATTCTCGGTGGGCAGGCAGGCATTCTCCCGCATAAGAAGTTTCGCGGGAAGGGCGAGGTGTATTGGGGAACCCCCGCGAAGCCGCTTCGCGAGTATCTGAAGGAGTTAGCGACGCTGGCGCGATTGACGAAGAGAAAAGCCTGATTCACCACAGAGGCACGGAGAGCACGGAGGAAAACGAAATAGATTTGATTTTCTCTGTGTCCTCCGTGCCTCTGTGGTGAACGCTTTTCAGCCCGCTACCCGCGAAGCACTCCGCCCAGCTTCTCCAGCGTCTGCACGATCTGCGCTGACCACTGCGCGACTTCATCGTCGCGTAAGGTGCGCTCCTTCGATTGGAACTCGGCGTGGACGAGGATTGAATACTTGGGTGCCCCATCCGGGCCGGGTTTGCCCGGGTGGGTCTTCTCACCACGATAGATCTCGCGCGGCGCGAATAGCTCCATCTCGGCGACGCCCAGAGCCTCGACCGCTGAGCGAATGCGCTCGAAAGTGACCGCGTCGTCGAAGACAAACGAGAAGTCGCGCTCGACAGCGGGGAACTTCGAGATGCGCTCGTACTTCGGTTCGCGCAACTCATGCTTGTATAGGCGATCGAGCAGCACCTCCGCGACGTAGACATCCTGGCGCAGCTTGCGTGTGGCGGCGATCTCAGGATGTAGCTGCCCGAAGCGCGCTACGGTTTCGCCATCGAGCACCGCACGCGCCGAACGCCCGGGATGCAGGTAATGCGTAGTTATCGCGTCGAAGTACAAGGTCTGATGTTGAAACGACAACAGTAAATCTTCGATGTCGCCCTTCATGTGGAAGAACGTATATGGCTCGGCCGGCCGATGAACGTTGGCGGCAACCAGGGTGCCGGTCGCGACAAAAGCCAGCGTGCGATGCTCCTCATGGCGCTCTCCGGACTTGGCAAAGATCTCTCCCGCCTCGAACAGGCGCACATCGTTGTTGCCACGGTTAAGGTTGTACGCAACCATGTTCAGCAGGCCGGGAAGCAGCGAGTTGCGCATGTGTCCCGCTTCTTCGCTCAGCGGGTTGGCCAGCGGCAGCGGTTCGGCGGTGCTGAAGGTGCGCGCGTCCTGCTCGGAGACGAACGTGATTGAGATGGCCTCGTCGTAGCCCAGCGCCAGCATGGTCTCACGCAGCTTGGCGTTCTTCTGCTCATCGGGCAGCGCGACGACCGCGCCCGCAAACGACGGCAAAGTGTTGGGGAACTTGTTATAGCCGTAGATGCGCGCCAGTTCTTCGAGCAGGTCGATCTCCCGCTCAACATCGAGGCGCCAAGTCGGAACGGTTACGCTGAGCTCGCTGGGTGCCCCATCCTGTCCCGTCGTTTGGGACAGGGTGGGAGCTAAGCTGGAATGTGCCGGGGTGACGCTGAAGCCCAGCTTGCTGAGGATGCCTTTGATCTGCTGCTCGCTGAGTTCGATGCCGAGAATGCGCTTCACCTCGGAGCGATGCAGCGCGATGGGCGGCCGCTCAAGTGAACGGGCAACGGTATCAATGCGCTCACCAATGAGTTCGCCGCCGGCAGATTCGAGAATCAGTTCGGCCACACGATCGCAGGCCAGTGGGGTGATGCCCCAATCGGCGCCGCGCTCGAAACGGTGCGAGGCGTCGGTGTGCATGCCCAGCCGCTTGGCGGTGCGACGGATGCTCGCCGGGTCGAACCATGCCGACTCGATGAGGACGTTCTTCGTCTTCTCGGTGATCATCGAATCGAAGCCGCCCATGACGCCGGCGAGTGCGACAGGCTTGTTCGCATCGGCGACGACCAGATCGTCGGTCGAAAGCTTGCGGTCAACGCCATCAAGGGTCTTCAGCGTCTCCCCTTCGCGAGCGCGGCGCACGATGATGGTGCCGCCTTCCAGCAGGTCGAGATCGAAGGCGTGTGTGGGGTGGCCAAGTTCGTTGATGGCATAGTTGGTCGCGTCGGCCGTATTGTTGATGGCCCGCGAGCCCAACAGTTCGAGACGCTTGACCATGTGCGCGGGCGACGGACCTATCTTCACGTTGCGAACGACGCGCGCGGTGTATCGGGCGCAGCCCTCGGCATCTTCGATGACAATGGGGAATAGCCCCTCACCCCCCTTGCTTGTGAGAAGAACCTTTTCCGCAGTTGTCATCCCGAGCGAAGTCGAGGGATCTGCAGCTACTCCCGGCAAACTCGGTCGAACGGGTTTGAGTTCAACCCCGTAAATGGCCGACGCTTCGCGCGCGACGCCGTAATGATTCATCGCGTCCACGCGGTTGGTGGTCAAGTCCATCTCGTAGATGGTTTCGCCGTTTTCTTCGGCGACCGATTCGACAGCGATTCCGGCGGATGTCAGGTCTTCGGCGAGTTGGCGGTCGTCGGCAGTGAGGTTGACGAACTCACGCAGCCATGTGGGTAGGATTCTCACGCGAACTGCTCCAGGAAGCGCACGTCGCCCTCGTAGAACAACTGGATCTCCTCGACTTCATACTTCAGGATCGCGATGCGCTCCACGCCCATGCCGAAGGCCAAGCCCGAAATCTTCGACGAGTCGTAGCCATTCTGCTTCACGAACTCGAAGACGTTGGGATCGACCATGCCGCACCCCAGCAGCTCGATCCAGCCGCTGAATTTGCACTTGCGACATCCCTTGCCGCCGCAGAAGATGCAGCTCACCTGCATGTCGGCGCTGGGCTCGGTGAAGGGGAAGAACGACGGATAGAAGCGCGTCTTCACCGATGAGCCGAACAGCGCCTTCATGGCGTGATCGAGCGTGCCCTTCAGGTCGCAGAAGGTGATGTTGGTATCGACCGCGAGCCCCTCGACCTGGTGGAAGACCGGCGAGTGGGTGGCGTCGAGTGGATCGTTGCGGTGCACCTTGCCAGGGATGACGATGCGCAGCGGCGGCGCCAGCTTCTCCATGCTCCGAATCTGCACCGGCGAGGTGTGGGTGCGAAGCAGCAGGCGGTCACGAGCTGCCTTGCGCTCCTGCCCGGCGATGAATAGCGTGTCCTGCGTATCGCGTGCCGGGTGGTTCGGCGGAAAGTTCAGCGATTCGAAGTTGTAGTAGTCGGTCTCGACCTCGGGGCCCTCGCCCACCGAGTAGCCCATCGCTTTGAATACGCCGACGATTTCGTCCTGCACGCGCAGCACCGGATGTTTCACGCCAATGGGGCGACGAATGCCGGGAAGGGTGATGTCGAGGCGCTCGGAGGCAAGCTTTGTGACGGCAGAAGATGCGTGGATTTTCTCATGCGCAGCCTCGATGGCAGCCTCAGCCCGAGCCTTGAGTTCGTTGACGCGCTGGCCGACGTCGCGCTTGGCTTCTTTCGGCGCGGCCTTCAGCCAGGTGTCGTTGACCTGTGTCAGTACGCCGTTCTTGCGCGCCATCCAGCGGTCACGGAATTCCTTCCAATCCGCCTCGGAATGCAGCGTAGCGGTTTCGGAGTCGAGCGAGGAGAACAGGTCAGCTACCGCACGGTCCAGCGCGGCCGGCGAGTAGTCATCGAGTTTCGGAACTATGTACATAGAACCTTGTTGTGTCTCGGGCGACGTGTCCCTTGATACAAGACAGGCCGAGTTACATTCCGATCACGTCGGGCGCAGCGTGCCCTTCAGCGCGGCACCGGTCCTGGTAAATCTGCAACGCGGCCGCGGCGTCCACAACGCTTTCCACGTTGCCCTGGTCGTCGAGATTCAAGTTTGCTCCACGAATCGCGAACCAGGCGTCGGTGACCTCAGCATTAGAATCCGGCACATGCAACGTATGTACCGATCCTGCCGGCTCGAACAGGTACGAACCGGCCGAGTTGACGTCGGGATATTCCAGGTACTTCCACGCACCTCGGACCGTGAAGGCGAAGACCTCACCAGTATGCTTGTGGCGCTGGATGGTAACGCCGGGTTGAAATCGCACCCGAATGACCCACAGCCCCGCCTCGATGTCGACCTGTAACAACTGGAAGGTAACGCCTTCCTGATAGGTCACGAACGGAAGTTCGCTCTCATTGCGATGCAGAGCAGCGGGGAT
Organism: uncultured Acidobacteriaceae bacterium; assembly: GCA_963796585.1. Classification (GTDB taxonomy): domain Bacteria; phylum Acidobacteriota; class Terriglobia; order Terriglobales; family Acidobacteriaceae; genus CAVVDY01. The sequence continues at coordinate 607,777 of CAWCMB010000010.1, read as the reverse complement.
CTCCGGTGTTGGTATCGCTTTGCTGGCCACACGACCTCCCGACTTGGAACTTGGAATTGGAACGTGAATTCAAACCACAACGGGCGACCATAACGGCCGCCCATCGGGTGCGATACAGATTGTTCCGGGGATGGACGGCTAGGCCGACGCGTATCGCTCGCCGATCAACATCGGCTCGCGATGCCAAATCATAGACGTAGGCACGGCGCAGCTAAAGCTGCGCCCCTTCATGCCGCTGCGGCGTGTGCCGATTTTGCTTGTGCGCACAGCGCGGTAAATCCCGCGGGATCTTTTACGGCCAGATCAGCCAGGATCTTGCGATCGAGTTCGATGCCGGCCTTTTTCAGGCCGTTGATGAACTGGCTGTAGCTGGTGCCGTTGAGCTTGGCGGCGGCGCCGATGCGCACGATCCAGATGGAGCGGAACTGGCGCTTCTTCTGTTTGCGACCGCTGTAAGCGAACTTCAGTCCGCGCTCGACCGACTCTTTCGCCGACCTATACAGTTTTGATTTTGTTAAATAATAGCCACTTGCACGCTCTAATATCTTTTTGCGGCGTGCGCGGCGCTTGGTACCACGTTTTACGCGAGGCATTGCTGCTCCTTTTCAAGTTCGTCAAGCGGCTGGAGGCAAGAAGCTTTGTGGGCCGGCCCACGCTTCGGGATTTCGAAGGGGGCCTGATTACCTCTTCACACACTGTCAACCGTCATCTTCCCGGATTCGCTTTGAAATGTGGGATGACGCCGGGCGCCGCATCATGCGGCTCAGAAGTCTAGTAGGGGATCATGCGTGCTACTTTATGCAGATCCGCCTTATCGACCATCGTATCGGTGTCGAGCTGGCGTTTGCGCTTCGTACCCTTCGAAGTCAGGATGTGGCGCTTAAACGCATGTCCGCGTTTGATTTTGCCGGTACCTGTCTTCTTGAAACGCTTGGCCGCTCCCTTATGTGTCTTCAACTTGGGCATAGCGGTTCTTTTATTACAACACAGAACGGTGGATTGTGGGTAGTGGGCGGTGGCCAGCAACGATACCGACCGTCCATCCAAGCAACGACATACCTGAGGTGAGGCATAATGTAGGCATGACTGGAATGCAGTTCGTTACCGATGACAAGGGCGAGAAGGTCGCTGTTTTGATCGACCTGAAGAAACACGGCGCTCGGCTTCAGGACCTTTGGGACGGCCTCGTCTCTGAGTCACGCCGCAAAGAAAAAGGCATACCGTTGGCCAAGGTGAAAGCGGACCTCATAAAGCGCGGACGCCTTCGTGCCTAGTTAAGCCGTTGAGGTGAAACCTTCCGCCCGGAGGGAACTCGAAGCTCTTCCTGACCAGGTGTTGGCACGTATGGTTACGAAACTGGAATCACTCAGCGACAATCCAAGACCAGCCGGTTGCAAGAAGTTGAAAGGGTACAAAGACCACTGGCGCGTCCGAGTCGGTGACTGGCGCGCGGTGTACCTCGTCAACGACAGACAAAACTTGTGAGCGTCGCGCGAATAGCACACCGCCGCGAAGTTTACGACTGGCCGCTCTTCTGAATCCCGCTTACATCTTTACTGCTGTTGCTGCTGCGGTGAGGCTGGTGTTTGTGGCGGACGCGGAGCGGCACTCTTATCAGCGCTCTTCTCGTGCTTCTCGGATTTGCCGGCGGGCTTCTGCTCTTTCGGCGGAGCCAGGATCAGGTGCAGCGTGTTGCCTTCCTGACGGGGACGAAATTCGACAATCGCCTTGTCGCCCAAGTCCTTGATCAGCCGATCGAGGATTGTCCGGCCAAGGCTCTGGCGTGTCATCTCGCGTCCACGAAAGAAGATAGTCGCCTTCACCTTGTCGCCTTCGCCGAGAAACCGCAGCACGTGGTTCTTCTTGGTCTCGTAGTCGTGATCGTCCACGTTGATGCGGAATTTCACTTCCTTGACGGTGATCTGGTGCTGGTGCTTCTTGGCTTCACGCTCGCGTTTTTCCTGCTGGTACAGGTACTTCCCGTAGTCCATGATGCGGCACACAGGAGGCTGAGCGGTGGGCGAGACTTCGACGAGGTCGAGATTTCTTTCGCGTGCGATCTTGAGCGCTTCGAACGGCGGCATGATGCCAAGCTGGTTGCTCTCGTCATCGATTACGCGAACTTCGCGAACGCGAATGCGCTCATTGATGCGGATAAAACGTTTATCGATACAATCCTCCGATTTATCAGTTAGATGCCAAAGTATAGCATGTGGAACACCTCGCTTTTGGCGCTTGGCCGCTCGCTTTTCGCCAGAACGAGGCTAATGCCAGCTGCTCTGCCAGAGCTCAGGTTGGCTGTCTCTCTGCGTCGTGGCCGGACGGAAAACCCCCCCAAGCCTATAACGCCACTAGTGCGTCGGCGCGAAGTCCCTCGATGAGCGTCCGCTTCGATCGGTTCGGCTCATGAGTCCCCGGCAGCAGCAGCTTTAGATAATTGTCAGTGAGCGCTTCCGTGTACTCGCCGTCGAAGTGGGTCAGCGTGATCGCTTCGACTTCGCGGCCAACGAACGACTGCAGGAAGGCGCGCTTCTTCTCCGCCGCAAGCTCGCGCAGAATGCGATTGCGTTCGCGCGCGAGGTGGACGGGAACCTGGTCGGCCATCTCGGCGGACGGCGTTCCCGGACGCGACGAATAGGTAAAAACGTGCAGATAGGTGAACGGCAGCGCGTCGATGAACGCCCTCGTCTGCTCGAAGTCTGCGTCGCTCTCGCCGGGGAATCCCACCATCACGTCAGCGCCGATAGCTGCATCGGGCATGGCGCGGCGGATTCGCTCAAGGCGATCAGCGTAGTGCCAAGGGCGATACTTGCGATGCATGCGGCGCAGGACCTTGTCGCTGCCCGATTGAAGCGGCACATGCGCGTGTTTGCAGATGCGCGGCGACGAAGCGACCAGTTCGATCAATTCGTTGCTCCAGTCCATCGGCTCAACTGAACTGATGCGGATCTTCTCGATGGCCGTGCTTCGCAGAATCTCTCGCAGGAGCAAAGTGAAGCTCGTGCGCGGTGTCAGCTCGCGTCCCCAACGTCCGAGGTTGATGCCGGAAAGCACAATCTCGCGATAGCCACTGGCCACCAGTGAATCGACCTCGCGAATGACGTGCTCCGGCTTCAGCGAACGGCTGCGCCCGCGGACGTAGGGAATCACGCAAAAGGAGCAGCGGTTGTTACAGCCGTCCTGAATCTTCAGATTCGGCCGCGTCTTCTCGTGCGGATCACTGGCCTCGAACACCGGGGCTGCGAGCAATTCGGTGTGCGCGAAGATGTCGCCGACCATCACTTTCGACTCGAGCGATGCGCCAAGATGCGCCAGCGGCACGAACGATCCAGCTGCCGCGAGAGGCAGAATCGAATCGACGAGCGCGTGCTTGTGAGAGTTACCTACGACGAGATCGACACCGGGAATCGCGGTTAGCTCTTGCGGAGCACGCTGGGCATAACAGCCGGTCACGATGATCTTTGCATGGGGATTGTGGCGCTTTACGCGGCGAATTGCAGCCCGCGCGTCCTGGTCGGCCGAAGCGGTAACGGTGCAGGTATTGAGGACCACGACTTCGGCTTGTGCGGTGGAGTCGGCGCGCGTCAAGCCACGCTCGCGGAGCTGACGCTCGAGCGCCGCGCCGTCGGCCTGGGTAGCACGGCACCCAAAGTTCTCCACAAAAAATGTCGCCACAAAAACCATTATACTGAGCATAGAGATATAGTCTTTTTGGGATGGCACGAGCTTGAATTTGCGCACGTAGAGTTACAACAACTTCAGCTTGCAATCCTGCATCTCACGTCGCTGCGTTGTGAGTGGCGAATTTCCCCTGGAGAACTCTATGAAACGTCGCATCCTGCTGGTTGATGATGAGCTTGCTATTCTTCTCACGTTACGCGCCATCCTGGAGATGAACAACTTCGAGGTGGATACCGCCGCGTCGGCGCGCGAAGCAGAAAAAAAGCTCAAGAACCACAGCTACGAGATGGTCATCACCGACATGCGAATGGAGTCGGAAACTGCGGGATACGAGGTCATTCGAGCTGCGCGTCAGCAGGCCTATGATCCTGCAACTGCGATTCTGACGGCGTATCCGTCGATGGATGAGGAATGGCAGAGCAGGGGAGCGCAGTCGCTGCTGGTAAAGCCGGTCAACACCCAGGAGTTGCTGCGACGCATCGAGAGCCTGTTGGCCTCGCACAACGAGCACAAGCTCAAGCAGGGCAAAGTGGGTGGAAAGAAAATCAGTCCGCCGGCCAGTCATCCAGACCAGTCGCACGCGGCCTCCAAGAAAGCTCTTTGATTCGGCGCACTCGCGCCAAACGCCTGGCGGGAAGCACACCCCGAGTGCTTTGACTTTCAACTCGTCAGCTTTGGACAGCTATTGAAACTGGCTCAGGCAGTGGCAGCCGTACTTCGGCGCTGCTGAAAGCACTCCCGACAGAACACGGGCCTACCTTGGGTAGGCTTGAATGGGACAGTGGTTTCTTTGCCGCACCCCGAACAATTGGTGCGGGTCTCGACTCTGGAGTAGCCCCCCGACGAGGTGGTCCCCAGCGAAGAAGCCCGCTTCGATTTGCAAGGCTTGCACCGCTTGGGCTCATTCTTGAACTGTTTGTCGTGGAAGAACAGCTGCTCTCCAGCTGTAAAGACGAAGTCGGCACCGCAGTCAATACACTTCAGAACCTTGTCCTGGAATTCCATGGAGAAATGCTCCCTTCAGTCCGGTGAATCCCAAGCAACGGATGGGGTATTGCAACTGCTCCGGAGACCGGACTGAAAGATCGAAACCGGCGATGCAACTCCATTGCTCAGATACTTCCCTGGGTTCGGCCCCCCATGCGCGAACGCATGGCACAACCCTATTACTGCGGACCTGCTCGACTGACTTTATAACCAAACGGCCTCAAAACCTGGGGCCGCCTCGCAGACGGCGGCCCAACTTGACGATTACTTCCTCTCGTTAACGAAGCTTCTTGCGACACCCCAATTTGACTCTAGTAGTTATCCCAGCGTTGACTATCTAAGTCAAGCGTAGATTGGGTATTTTACCCGCCATTTAAGCGCCATAACACTATTCACCAAGGTGTCGGTTCCCGGCGAATGGTTCAGAAACCGGCTCTTATTGAGAGTTGCACCTGCCGCGGCGCGTAGGCGCTGTTGGGACTAAGGAAATCCGAACTCTTCAGAAACTGTCCTGGATAAACCTTGGTCGCCACGGTGGTTGAATAAGCCACGAATTGCCCGGCTGAGTTGAGAAATCCGTCATCACTGATCGTGACTTGTGAATTCGTGCGATTGAAGGTATTGAAGGTTTCGACGATCAATTGCAACGTTGCTCGTTCGCCGGTGTGCAGGTTGCGGGTGAGACGGAAATCCGTGGTGAAGTAGTCGGGCCCGATAAACGCATTCCTGCGATATCCCGGCAGACGGTCGTTGTAGGTGTTCCCGTCCTGGTTTACGTCACCTGCGATAGTCGCATTGATTGGCCGGCCCGATCCGTAAGTCAAAACGCTGGACAGCTGCCAGCCGTTGGCCACTCGATTGGCCCAGTTGAATGGGGTATCCAGCTTCGGAGGCTGGAGCACGCCGGATGCGACCAGGCGGTGTCGCTGATCGGTGACGCTGAGTCCGCGCTCCAGATTAACCGCATATGCGTCTTGGACGTTGCCGGGTCTGCCCACCACCAGCGCGTCCTGGCCATCGTCAATCGCTTTCGCGAAGGTATAACCGATTCGCAGGAAAAGTCCATGGCTCACCTGGCGCTTGAGAGACAAGGTGAACCCGTTGTACACGCTGCTGGATTCGCTCTCGTATGAATTGATCGTACCCAGCCTGGCGATGGGCCGCTGGATGTCGTTGATGCAGGGGGGGTAGGGGCAATCGACGGTCTTCTTCGTCTGCCAGGTGGAAAACGATTCCACCGGAAGATACTGGCCAAGGAATACCGAGCCATCGTCGCTATATACCGGGTAGTCCTCAATGGTCGGTTTAGGCAGGTTGGCATCCAGCGAGCGAATCAGGTGTTCACCGTGTACGTAGAGGTAGCTGGCGGAGGCGATGATGTTGCGCCCGAACTCGTGTTCGATGGTAAGGCTCGCCTGGTCGGTGTAAGGTGTCTGAAAGTTTGGCGAGAACGCCGAAACCGTGGTCGTCAGATGGCTGGCAACATTGGCAGGCACGACACAGTTCACTGTCCCTGATGGGCAGCTTACCAGTGGATTGGGATAGGTGGGGAATATTGCCGCGTCAGCCGGCTTCATCAAATCAAGGTAAAGATGACTCTGCACCAAGCCATTGTCGGTCTGCACCTGCGAGGCATAGATCGACGGAACCAGCGAGTAGAAGCGCCCGCCACCACCGCGAACCACCAGCGGATTGTGATCGCCAATAGACCAGGAAAAGCCCAAGCGGGGAGAGAAGTTGTTGAGATCGGAGGGCAGTTTGCCGGATGGCGCATAGAGCGGGTTGCTCTCCAGGCCAGATACCAGGAAGGTCTGCATGTCCCAACGAATTCCCGCATTCAGCGTGAAGTGTCGAGTCAGGCGAAACGTGTCCTGTAGAAACAGGGCCAACGCGCTCGAGTCGGGGTTCGACGTCGCCGTACCGAAGTCCTGGATGTAGTATCGCGGCACGTCATGCGCATACGCACGCAACGGGGTCAGCGACTGTCCATAGCGCATGGGGGCAAAGGTGAAAGGGTTCACCTTTATGTCGTCGAAGTAATACTCGCCTCCCGCCATCGATGGGAAATAGTTGTAGATCCAGGTCCGGATGTAATCGACGCCGAACTTCCAACTCACCCGTCCATTTTCGACATCGGCTGTATCTGCGATGTGGAGCTTGTGTTCCCGGGTCTCGCGCGGAAGCAGGTTGGAGCGGCCCGTGCCATCGAGCAGGTCGTAGATCTTGACCTTAGGATCTTCGGAGTTCGTCGATGACTGTTGCAGGTCACGCGAGAACTGCGCCCGTAGGTGAGTGGCGAAGTTACTGGTCCAGGATGAAGTGAAGGAGGCGGCGATGCTCTCGGTGGCGACATTTTCCGATCCGTTCGCACTCTCGGTGTAGGTGGTTAAGGGATTGGAAGGATTGAAAAAGACGTTATTAATCCCGTTATAGCGGGAAGTGCTGACGCGCAGGAAGATGAGTTGTTTCGACGATGGCGTGAAGTCGAGCTTGCCGAAGGCAGCATTGCCCGACATTTTCGTCGGGTACTCTCCAGCCATGCTGTTGAGCTTTTGCGCCGCCTGTGCGACCAGGGCCTGATCCTTGTAGTCGTAGTCGACGGGCTGCGGTACGACGCTGGTTGCGCCGTTGGCGAACTGAACGATCGATGGCACGTTAAGCAGGTTCTCGTCGAAACCGGCGTAAAAGAAAAGGCGATTCTTTCGTATGGGTCCGCTCGCTGTGCCGCCAAACTGGTCCTGGCGCGCTTTCGGTTTGTCGGGAGAAAACGCGGACTGAGCATCGAAGATTCGGTCGCGCATGTAAAGAAAGCCGGTGCCGTGCCAATCATTGCTGCCCGACTTAGTGACGACATTGAATACTCCGCCGCCGGCACGGCCCATCTCCGCACTGTAGGAGTTCGAGGAAACACGAAATTCCTTGATGACCTCGTTGCTGAATTGATAAGGAGCGCGATAGCGGCCACGCGCCTGCGCGTAAAACGAGTTGTTATTGTCGGTGCCGTCGACCAGAAAATTGTTTTGGTAGCCGCGAACTCCGCCAAACGACAAGTCACCGTTGGAGCCCGAGGTCAGTCCTCGCGGGTCCTGCGTCACCCCTGGAGTCAGCAGCGCCAGGTCGGTAAATCGCCGGCCGTTCAATGGCAGCTCCAGGATGGCCCGCTCCACGATGTCGTGTGAAACCGCCCCGGTCTGATTGTCAATCTGGATCGATGGTGCGACGACATTCACGGTCTCGATTCGTGTTGCCGGAGCCAGTTGGAACTGCACCTCGGTCGAAGCTCCTACGTGCAGTTGTATCCCGGGTTGAGTTACGGGCTGCATGCTGGTCGCCACGGCTCTGACGTCGTATCGGCCAGGGGTCAACATTTCGAAGGAGAAGTTGCCCTCCGCGTCGGTGAAGGAGGCACGCTGGAACCCGGTTTCCGGGCTGCTGACGATTACCAGCGCGGCCGGGATTCGGGCTCCGGAAATGTCCTCCACTACGCCTCGCATGCCGGCGGAGCCATCTTGAGCGCTGGTGGAAACAGCCGCAAGCATTACGGCCAGGATTGTTATGGAAGAGAAGGACAGAAAAGACGCAAATAGTCCGCGAAGCCTATGCATGGGGGAGGGGCCCTTTGTCGCGGTTCCCTGAAAGGACCCGCATACTCCATTGTGGGAGAGCCATTCCCGCAGGTCTGTGATGTAAGGGAGATGCGAGGTACACGAAAGGGCATGTCCTTTGGTAACCACGCCGGGCCTGTTTCGGGAAGCCGGACACCTGCTCTGGTCACTCAAGGCTTGATGAAACCGTTTCCCGTGTGCTGCGTTTTCACAGCTACTGGGCGCATGGTATGTTCGGACAGCGTTCGTATTCGAAGCCGGTGAAACGAGTGCGAGGCCTTCGAAGTCTCTGCGGCAGGCAAGCGAAAGCGCGAAAAAGACGATGATCCGCTCTTATAAAGGAATCAGCCCGAAGATACCCGCGACCTGCTACGTCGATGACTCGGCACAGGTGATCGGCGACGTTACGCTCGGCGAAAACGCCAGCATCTGGATGAACGCGGTGGTGCGCGGCGACGTACATTACATTCGCATCGGTGCCAACACCAACATCCAGGACTGTAGCGTGCTGCACGGCATGTTAGGCCAGTGGCCGGTCGAAGTCGGCGACTGGGTCACCGTAGGACACAGCGTCACGCTGCATGGCTGCATAGTTGAAGATCGCTGCCTTGTGGGCATGGGAGTGATCGTCCTCAACGGGGCGCGCATCGGCGAAGGTTCGATTCTGGCGGCTGGCACTCTCATTCCGGAGAAGATGGTGATTCCGCCGCGCTCGCTGGTGATGGGCGCGCCGGGCAAAGTGCGCAGGCAGCTCGACGACAGCGATCAGGAGATGATCCTGCGTTACGCGAGGAATTATCTGGGGTATCGAGAGCAGTATTTGGCGGAAAGGAAAGGCTAGTTTCGAGTTTCATGTTTCCAGTTTCAAGTTGAGTTGTGAGCCGCTGGAAACTCGAAACTCGAAACTCCTCTTATGATCAAAGCCGTCCGCGGAACCCGTGACCTTTTGCCTCCCGACACCGATCTGTGGAACCAGGTCGAGGCGAAGGTGCGCGACGTGTTTGCCCGCTACAACTTCCACGAGATTCGCACGCCTGTATTTGAAGACACCAGCCTGTTCGCGCGCGGCGTTGGCGAAGAGACCGACATCGTCACCAAGGAGATGTTTACCTGGGAGGACAAGAGTCGCGCCGCCAGCGAGAAGCCGCAATCGCTGACGCTTCGTCCTGAAAACACTGCCGGTGTGGTGCGCGCCTATATCGAGCACGGGCTGGACAAGAAAGGTACGCTGCAGAAGCTCTATTACATCGGCCCGCAATTCCGCCGTGAGCGCCCGCAGAAGGGACGCTACCGCCAGTTCTTCCAGATCGGCGCGGAGATCATCGGTCCGCCGAGCGCAGGCAGCGAGTCGCCGGCACGTGATGCGGAAGTACTGGAGATGCTGGCGACGCTGCTCGACGAAGTGGGCTTGCGTGGCTGGCAACTGCAATTGAACTCCGTCGGATGTGCTGATGACCGCGCGCGCTACAACCAGGCGCTGCGTGAGGCGCTCGAGCCGGTGGTTCACCAGATGTGCCCCGATTGCCAGCGCCGGGCAGAGACGAATCCGCTGCGCGTGCTCGACTGCAAAGTGCCGGAAGACCAGCCCATCATCGAGAAGCTGCCGAAGATCAGCCAGTACCTCGACGAGCCCTGCCGCGAGAACTTCGCCGCTGTGCGCGCGATGCTCGACGCTGTCGGCGTGCCCTACAGCATTAACGAACGCATGGTTCGCGGCCTCGACTACTACACCCGGACGACCTTTGAGTTCACTCACGGCGATCTGGGCGCACAGAGCGCAGTGCTGGGCGGTGGCCGATATGACGGACTGTCCGAGTCGCTCGATGGGCCGAAAGCTCCAGGCATCGGCTTCGCTATCGGCGAAGACCGTCTGATCCTCGCGTTGCAAGCTGAGGGTGTGAACGCTGATACAAAGCTCGATTCCTATATCGCTCCGCTGGGTGTGGGAATGAATCCGCAAGCCTTGAAGCTGGCGCGCGAATTGCGGCGTGCCGGCATTAGTGCTGACATAGGTGATGAGACGTTTCGTCTGAAGAAGTCATTCGAAGGCGCGGAAAAAGCCGGCGCGAAGTACATCGTAATCGTCGGCGAGAATGAGGCGGCATCCGGCGAGTTCGCGGTGAAAGAGCTGGCGACGGGCAAGCAGGAGAAGGTGCCGCGGGCGAGGCTACCCGCATATCTGCGTCCGTTAGCTGGCGACTGACCGTATCTGCGCGGCGGCTACAACCAGCTATCAGGACAATGGATGATATTTCAGCGCGATACAGTGCTGTGCAATTCCTGAGCCCGAAGGGCGTGTCATGATAGCCCAGCGTGGAGCGAAGCGGAACGCTGGGTAGCCTGGGATAAGGCCACAGTGCCTCGGGCACCTTATCCGAACAGGTATTGCGGATCGTATTCCATTCCCGATGTGCGCACGAGAGTAGCGAACTCCTGTTCGTACGTCCACTTCTGATGGTGCTCAGCCTGCCGCGCAATGTACTCCAGCACGGTTGCGCGCTGCGATTCACTGACCCCGAATGCCCCGTAGCCCTCCTGCCAGGCGAAGTTGTGTATGTCTTCCTTCATCCATCGAGAAGAGTGTGCCTTTAGGTTCTGGATGGCATTGGCCAGAGTCATCGTTGGTGACAGCGCCAACAGGATGTGCACATGGTTTGCTGTACCGCCTGCTGTGAGAAGGGCGATGGTTTTCGCGTTCGCGATTACACCCAAGCGGCGCCAGAGCGCTTCGGGCTCATGGATTAAAGCGATGCGGCCCTTGGTGCTGAAAACGCAGTGGACCAGGTTGCGCGACAAAGTGTGCGGCATCTTCAGATCGTAAAGACTTTCGCAACCGTAATCGGTGATCGACAACATGGCGTTATTGTGACGTGCCCGAGGCGCTTGCAGCTCTTGCCGCAGCCCACCCAGCGTTCCGCTTCGCTCCACGCTGGGCTGTCATGACACGCCCTTCGGGCTCTAGACCTGCAGGGATCAGTCACTGTAGACACTCAGGACAAGGCCAACCCAAACCTGTGCCGTCTGCGTCAAATCGCCACGTATCTTACAGAGAGCTCGATGAAGCAAAGTACGCAAAAAAAAGGGCACGACCCTTCATCGTGCCCCTGTTCCGCTTAGTGCTTTCCCTCGCCGGTTCGGCTCCAGTCGCGAATGTGGCGGATCTCTTCCGGGGCGATGTGCAGGTAGTTAAGAAACTCCTGGTGGTCATCGGGCGCGGCTCGTTCAAATTCCTGATGCCACCGCTTCATGTCGTCTTCGGTGAATCCCGCAGCTTTCATGATCGCGGTCCATTTTTCTTTGGTCATGTCTTTGGTTCTCCCTGATAGTGATTTCCTGGCTTGCAGCAATTTCACAATTGCCTGTTGATGCCGGCGCAGCTCGCCGATCTCCGCTTCCAACTCGACCAGCCGCCGGTTGAGCACCGCGGCCGCTCCACGTTCGCTACCCGAAAGCAGACGTCCGATATCGCGAACGCTGAGTCCAACGGAACGGTACAGGCAGATCTGGCGCAGGACCTCGATCTCCTTCTTGCCGTAAAGACGGTACCTGGCCGCGCTGCGGTGAGCCGGCTTCAGCAGCCCGACCGATTCGTAGTACAGAACGGCGGTCCGGCTCAGGCCGAATTGGCGTGCGATTTGCGAAACGCTTAGCATCACGAAATCCACTATGGACCCTATAGTTATAGACAGGTCAAGCCATTGTCATGGGATTTCCCGCTCCGTTTTGGGCCCATAAATTTTCTCGATGGCGCCCATAACGCTTTTTTGCTGGATTGGCCCGTTGCCCGCCTTGTAGTCTCAAGGGTACCCCGTCACAGCAAAACTTAGTCCTGACTACACGGTACAACCGCCCTGCTGGTTGCAGAAATTCTCTTAAAGATAAGGAGTTGCATGCCTACGGAACTGCGTAATTTCCTCGCGCTTTCCTACGACGAACTGGAAGAAATGAACCTGCGCGCCAAAGCGGACCGGCTCAACCGCGTTGACATTGGCAAGATTCAGGAAGAGCGCCTGAAATATCTGACCGATCAGAAGGAAATCAAGGCAGTGACGGTGCTCTTCAGCGACCTGGAGGGCCGGCTGCACATGCTCGATTACGACAAAAAGTTCCTGCTGAAGAGCTGGGACAACCTGACATTCGACGGCTCCTCGATTCGCGGTTTTACTGCTCAGCGCGAGAGCGACCTCCGGCTGGGCATCGACTGGAGCGCCTTCTACTGGGGGCCGGCGGATGTGTTCGGTCCGGGCAAGGTGCTGGTCTTCGGGCACGTCATCGACAAAGATGGAAAGCCGTACAGCGGCGACATCCGCGGCGTACTCAAAAGCTTTGCCGACGAGCTGTACAAGAAAGAAGGATACACGCTCAACGCGGCCAACGAGATCGAGGGCTTCCTGTTCAAGGGCGCGGACGCCGAGCGGCGGTATCACGAGACCGGCAAGTTCGAATATGTAAACACCGGCGGCTATTATCACTCACTCCCTGGCGACACCCTGCGTACCTTCATCGACACCACGGCGGAAGTGCAGCGCGCCATGGGTTTCCAGAACGAGAAAGACCATCCCGAGGTCGCGCCTTCCCAGTTTGAGATCAACTACTCCTATGCCGACGCGATGGCTGCCGCGGACAATATTCAGCTTTACAAGCTGATTTGCCGTCAAGTCGCGACCCACATGGGATGCACCGCGTCATTCCTGCCCAAGCCGGTGGTCGGCGTGAACGGAAGCGGCATGCATACCAACGTTTCCATCAGCAAGGGCGGCAAGAACCTGTTCTGGGACGCCAAGGGCGAAGAGATGCTGAGCAAGACAGGATGGGCCTTCATCGACCGCATCCTGACCCATGGCAACGATCTTTGCCTGCTGCTGAATGCCAGCGTGAACGCCTATCGCCGGCTGGATCCGCACTTCGAAGCTCCCAACCAGATTAAGGCTTCGCCGACGGATCGCGGATCCATGGTGCGAGTGCCGATCGGCAACGAACGCAGCATGCGTGTCGAAGTGCGCTCGGTCTCGCCCGATGCGAACCCGTATCTCGTGATGTACTCCATCTTCAAAACTGGCCTGCACGGCGAGACGGCGAAGATTAAGAACCTGCGCCAGGCCGAGCGCTACCTGCCCGACAACATCTACACCGCGATGGAGGACTTCCGCAAAGCCGATTGGACGACGAAGTTGTTGGGCGCAGACGTCAAGGCACGCTATGCCGACCTCAAGCAGGCTTCGGCTGACCGTTGCCCGCGCTTGTTGGGAACCTTCGTCAAAGCACCCGAGGTGCAATACCACCACGACGTGTACAACCAGTACTTGTGGAACCTGTTCTAGAAAGAAGAGATTTGAAGGGGCACGGCTTCAGCCCTGCCGAATTGTGCTTTCCGTTTGTCATCACCAGCGCAGCGAGGGATCTGTTCTCCCTTGCTGCGCGACGATGGCGGTGTCTGTGAGTTGCTGACAGTCCGGCGCTAAAGCGCGGCTTGGAAAGGGCTCTGTCCTCCGCATAAATGCGAAGGCTTCCACCCGTTTCCCTTGATCACAGGACGCCGTCCGCCGTTCTGCTACGCTATCCCTCCCATGTCCTCTCCTACGATCTCCATCTTCGAATACGGGCGGCTGGTGCGAGGCAATCGCAACTTCCGCAAGTTGTGGCTGGCGCAGATCGTCAGCGAGATCGGGGACTGGTTCTATACCATCGCCATCTTCAGCCTGTTGCTCGAGCTCACCGGCAAGGCGCAGTCGGTAGCGATCGGCCTGGTGCTGTGGGTGCTGCCACAAACCTTCGTCGGCCCGATTGCCGGAGCCGTGAACGACCGCATCAGCCGCCGCAAGGTGATGATCTTCGCTGATATGGCGCGGGTGGTGATTGTCGGCTCCATGCTGTTCGTCCGCTCCGCACAAAGCGCATGGCTTATCTATCCGCTGATATTTCTGGAAACTGTAATGGCGGGTTTCTTCGAGCCGGCGCGCAATTCGGTGATTCCCAATATCACGCCTGAGCGGGACGTCATCGTCGCCAACACGCTCGCGTCAACCACTTGGTCTTTCACCCTCGCGATCGGCTCTCTGATCGGAGGGGTCGTCGCAGCGACCATGGGCAGGCAGGCGGTGTTCATCATCAACGCCCTGTCATTTCTGGTCTCGGCGATGTTCATCAGCCGGATGAAGTTCGACGAGCCGCACATCACTCACCAGCGGCTCACCTTGCGTGAGGTGTTCGACTACTCGCCCATGATTGAAGGCTTCCGCTACATCGGACAGAACCTGCGGATGCTGGCCATGGTGTGCTTGCGCGGGGGCACGGGAATTCTCGGCGCATCGTGGGTACTGTTTCCGGTGTTTGGGCAGCGAGTGTTGCCCATGCCTAACTTGGGACGGCGGGATTATGCCCTGGTGGGAATGAGCGTGCTGTTGACGGCGCGCGGGGTGGGCTCGCTTATCGGCCCGCTGATCGCAGCGCATTGGGCGGGCATCCTGCAAGGACGTCTGCGTCGTGGGGTGCTGGCCGGCTTTGTGATTGCCGGGTTCGGCTATGTGATGTTGGGCATTGCGCCGACGCTATGGGTGGCGGCAGCGGTTGTTCTGCTGGCGCATGCGGGGAGCTCGGTGGTGTGGGTGTTCTCAACCACGCTGCTGCAACTCAACACCGAAGACCGCTACCGCGGCAGGGTTTTCGCGGCGGATTTCGGTATTGCTATGGCCGTGATTGCCGTCTCGGCATGGCTGTCAGGAACAGCGATCGACAAGGGCGTCTCACCGCGGATGGTGGCTGGCGCAGTAGGCGCGAGCATGATCGTTCCTACACTGTTGTGGGCGTGGGCGCAGCGATTGTGGAAACAGGAACCGAGTAGCGCAGCCAATAATTAAGCGGCAAGTTAGGGCAGCCACGCAGGATTGTCGGGATCCGCCCAGGCATCGCGCGCTCCACGCTGCATGGGACACGCCACCAGCGCTGTCGCAAGTCCGATGGCGACCCCATCCTCCAGCAAAGCCCCCGCAAAATCCGGTATTTGCCATTGCTTGATCACGCGCGTTCTCCAGGCATATCCGACCAGGGAACCGACCAGCGCTCCCGTGGCTCCGAGTGCCGCCCCGGCGCGGGGATCGTCGCCATCAGAAATGGAAAAGGCAGCGCCGCAAACTCCGCCGGAGATCAATCGCCAAAGCAATGAGGCCGGTTTGAGGCGGCTGGGAAGCAGCGGCGTCTTGTCGCTCACAAATTCGCCAAGCGCCAACTTTCGGGTTGTGTGCTCAGCGCGAGAGGAATCGAGCAGCGAGAGAGGTGAGTTACCTAGAGAAAGGCGACCACTGCTGGCGGCCCAACTGACGGCGGCAGGAGCGGTCATGGAGCGGAGTCCAGCTACGAATCCGATACCGAGAGCACGCAGAGACGAGGTGCGGTTTGCCATGGTTTGAGTCTCAGAGTACAGGGAAGGCGTCGATTTTTACGCGAAATCATACGTCCGCATGCATGACTTAAAGTGATGGGTTTTCGTTAATCCATGAATCCAGGTCATGCATTCGCGCAGGAAACCTCGGTTTTTAAGGCCTATTTCGCGTTTTACGCTCCGGCGCCGCAGCATTTCTTATATTTCTTGCCGCTGCCGCAGGGACAAGGATCGTTGCGACCGACTTTATCGCCACGAATGACCTGCTGCACCGGGCCTTGATCGCCCGAACCTGCCATGCGCGCCTGCTCCAACTCGCGTTTTTTGCGGCGCTGGAAGGCTTCTTCCATGTCATCGATGGAGGTAGTCGCCTGCCGCAAGCGGCGTGAACCGGTACCCACTGCAGCTAGAGCGCCGCCATCACCGTCACTGGGAGCCATACGCTGCGGCGCAGGTTGTGAGGCCTCGATCACCTGCATGAGATACAGGTAGCGGACCGTCTCCTCCTGGAAGAGCTGCATCATCTCTTCGAACATGTCGAAGGACTCGCGCTTGTACTCGACCAGCGGATCGTGCTGACCATAGCCGCGCAGGCCAATGCCTTCGCGCAGATGGTCCATCGCGAGCAGGTGGTCTTTCCAGTGCTGGTCGAGGACGCTCAGCATGATGATGCGCTCGTGGTGGCGCATGGCTTCGGGGCCGATCAACCGCTCCTTGGCGTCGTAGCGTTCCTTCAACTTGTCGAAGATGGCGTCGCCGAGTTCCTGCCGGTTCAGGCGGTCGGCGTCGACCCCCTCTTTCTCGATGTCCACGCCAAACTTGGTAAAGATCTCGTTCTTCAGCCCCTTAACGTCCCAATCCTCGGCATGCACATCCTTGCCGGCGTATTTGTCTATCGCCTCACCAAGAATGTCGCGCACGTAGTCCTCGAGGATGAGGTCTTTCTGGTCGAGACCTTCGAGCAACTGGCGACGCAGTCCGTAAACCGCTTCGCGCTGCTTGTTCATGACGTCGTCGTACTCAAGCAGATGTTTGCGGGCCTCGAAGTTCTGGCTTTCCACTGCCTTCTGCGCGGCTTCGATACGGCGCGAGATCATCTTCGATTCGATGGGCATGCCCTCTTCCATGCCCAGCCGCTGCAGCAGAGTGGATACCCACTCTTTGGCGAAGATGCGCATCAGGTCGTCTTCCAGCGAAAGGTAGAAGCGCGATGCGCCGGGGTCGCCCTGGCGGCCGGCACGTCCGCGGAGCTGGTTGTCGATGCGGCGCGATTCGTGGCGTTCCGTGCCCAGGATGAAAAGACCACCCAGTCCGATGACTTCGTCGTGGTCTTTATCGGTCTCTGACTTATGCCGGGTGAGGTTCTCGTTCCACTGGTCAGTTGGGACCTGGTACTCGTCGCCACCATAGTAGAAGTATGACAATGTGGGATCGTCAGGCTTGGCCGTGACTTCACCGGCAGCGGGTTTGAGTTTCTGCGCAATGCCTCGCTTCAGGCACTCCTGCTTGGCCATGAACTCAGGATTACCACCCAGCAGAATGTCGGTGCCGCGACCTGCCATGTTGGTCGCGATGGTGACCGCACCCTTGCGGCCCGCCTGGGCTACGATTTCTGCTTCGCGCTCGTGATACTTGGCGTTCAATACCACGTGCCGCACGCCTTTTTTCTTCAGCAGGTCAGAGAGACGCTCCGATTTTTCGACCGATGTAGTACCTACCAGCACCGGCTGCTGGTTGTCCGCCAGTTTCTGAATTTCATCCGCCGCCGCGAAATACTTCTCTTTCTCCGTGCGGTAGACCACGTCGGGATTCTCAACCCGCAACAGGTCGCGGTTGGTGGGGATGACGACTACTTCCAGCTTGTAGATGCTGTCGAACTCGGCGGCTTCGGTTTCGGCTGTGCCGGTCATGCCGGACAGCTTCTTATACATGCGGAAGTAGTTCTGGAAGGTGACAGTCGCAAGAGTCTGGTTCTCGCGCTCGATCTTGACGTTTTCCTTGGCCTCAACCGCCTGATGCAGCCCATCAGACCAGCGGCGTCCCGGCATCAATCGTCCGGTGAACTCATCGACGATGAGGACCTCGCCATCTTTCACCACATATTCGACATCGCGGCGGTAGAGATGATGAGCTTTGATCGCCGTTTCGACGTGATGCTTCAGGTCCCAGTTTTCCGGATCGGCGATGTTGCCGATGCCAAGCAGCCCCTCCACCTTTTCCCAGCCTTCGTCGGTGACGGTGATGGTGCGGTGCTTCTCATCGAGGACAAAGTCCCCGGTGAGTACCTTGGTGTCGATGGACTCCTCAATCTCTTCGCCCAATTCGAGCTGCGGAATGATGCGATTGACACGCCCATACTTGTCAGTGGATTCTTCGCTGGCGCCGCTGATGATGAGCGGGGTACGAGCTTCGTCGATCAGGATGGAGTCGACCTCGTCGACGATCGCGTAGTTATGTCCGCGCTGCACACAGTCGGCCAGGTCGAACTTCATGTTGTCGCGCAGGTAGTCGAAACCGAACTCGTTGTTGGTGCCGTAGGTGACATCGGCTGCGTAAGCTTCGCGGCGCTGGCTGTCGTCCAGTTCATGAACGATGACGCCGACGCTCAACCCGAGGAAGGTATACAGCTTGCCCATCCACTCCGAGTCGCGTTTCGCGAGATAATCGTTTACCGTCACCACGTGAACGCCGCGTCCCGAGAGCGCATTCAGGTAAACCGGAAGGGTAGCGACCAGGGTTTTGCCTTCGCCGGTCTTCATCTCAGCGATTTTGCCGGCGTGGAGAACGGCGCCGCCGATAAGTTGCACATCGAAATGGCGCATCTTCAACACGCGCCAGCCGGCTTCGCGTGCGACCGCGAAGGCCTGCGGCATCAACTGGTCGAGCACCTCTTTCAGGGCCTGGTCTTTTTCGTCGGGATCCTCGACCGCATCGATACGCTGGCGGATCTGGCTGCGAAATTCGTCGGTCTTGGCCCGCAGCTGGTCATCGCTGAGCTGCTTGATTCCGGCCTCGAGCCCGTTGACGCTCTCGACCAGCGGCGCAAGGCGCTTCAGTTCGCGCTCATTACTGGTGCCGAAAACCTTGGCAATAAGATTGTTAATCAATGCTGTAGTTCCTTGGAGATACAACCAGGCTCTTGCCGCAGGAGCAGTAACGCGTAGCGCAGAGACACTCCACCTAGCTAAAAGCCTACCACATTAGATGACGGCGTCCGGGCGGGGTCGCACTCGAAAGCGGGGCGAAACAAGGGAAGACAAGGCCGGTTCGGAGCCGGCCCTGTCGTTCTTGTAACCTGGCGAAAATCTATGCAGCTTTGCCGCGACGCGGCCTGGTTGACGAAGAACTGCTTTTCTTGCCTCTGCGACTGCCGGGTGGCTTCGAATTATCGTCGGAAAGCGATTCGTACTCCTCCTCGTCGGCTTCACCGTACTCACCCGAGTCCTCTTCTTCCTCTTCCATTTCGAGTTGCTGCGGCTTGAGCTTCTTGGCGAAGCTTTGCATCTTCTTCAACGTCTGCTGCTCTTCCTTCAGGTTCTGATTCAGCAGGCGCTCGATTTTGGTTTGCTCCAATTGCTGAGCCAGGTTGATCAGGCTTTCGTAGGCGGCGATCTCGTAACTCTCGACCTTGGCAGCGGCACCGACGTTGAAGATGTCCATCAGGTCTTGGGACGGCTCTTCTTCCTCTTTGAAGGTGTCATGCTCGGCGATGATTCCAGCAATGCCCTTACACTCGGTTTCCTCGGCCTCTTCGTCGAGAAGTTCGAAGCATTGTTGCAGGCGCTCGACCTGCTTTTGCGTCTGCTGCTGGTGCGATTGGAAGGCCTTCTGCAAATCAGGACGGGAACTCTCCTCAGCTTGCGTGCCAAGCGCTTGCACCAGCTTCTGCTCGGCGTCGAGCATGTCGGTCAATTCGTGAACGAACAACTCGCGGGCGGTCTGCATCGATAACTTCCTCCTTGTCGGTTGTTACGATGCGGACGGGTCTGGGAGAGTCTGCTCCAGCAAACAAGAAACCTGCGGCCCATCACGGCACTAGCCGTCGAGAGCAGCAGGTTTCGTAAGCCTGGAGCCGGGTTGTCGAGCGTGCCCGGTTACGAACTCAGTGGTACGCGTGTTTACCTTCGAACTTGTACGGCACGATGACAGTGCTGGAACTATTGATAAGAACGGCATCCGACAAGATGGCCCCGGCTGGGCCCACGTACGTATAGACGGCGTTACCGTATATTCCCGAAGGTACTCCGTTGGCCCTGGCGGGGACATTGAGGAATTGCCCGGCCTGGATGGTTTGCGTAATTACTTTGGCTACCGTGCCGTCAAATTTGTAAACCGTCAGGGTTCCTGTGATCGGGCTTGAGGTCGTGTTGGTGAATCCCCATTGCGTGTCAAATATGCCAAAGGTGCTCCAACGTGGGTTGATCTGCGTGGTGTCCGTCACCCGGATATTGTAGGTGTAGGCGCTGGCCGGGTCGGAATTCATGACCCCGATATAAACGATCTGACCCGGTGAGCCCTGGATCCAACTCACGCGATCCGAAAATCCGCCGCTAAGGTCCGGATCCACATCGGACACGTCCATTACGCCCGGGATCGGGGTGCTGCAATCCGAAGTCACCTTGATTACGGCGGACACGCCAGCCGTGGTGTCGACGTGATCATATACCTCGACGCTGTACGAGTGTCCGGCTATGACGTTGAGAGCATAGAAGGCCGCCGTTGCCGGGAAGATCAGGTCATCGCTGGCTTCGGTTCCGTCCGAAACCAACACCGGGTCATTGGGACACGTTGTAGGAGCGCCGTGGATCAGTTTGGTCTTGGCCCGAATCTGTTGGGTCTGGCCCTGTTGCGTCTGCGAAAAGGCCAGGGAGGAGGTTAGGAGACAGCAGGCGACAAGCAGGAACACGTTTTTCATTGGTTCGACCTCTACAATCAGGGAGTGACTTCCTATAGTTATGCAACGAACGCTAGTTTGGCAACAAACTTTTACGGAAACTTTTACGGAATAGCAACGGTTTTCGACTCTTTTTCCCTTTGCTGAACTTACTTTTGCTCAATGGACCGATGCTGGCTACCGAAGTGTTTGGCGGTGGCCGCCTTCACGGGCTGACGGCCAGCAGATAAGGCGTGTGAGGCGAGCGAGTGTTGGTGAGTGTCAGGTCGTCTCCCCTCTCCAGTTTGCTGGTGTCGACAACAAGGACTAAGTCATTGAAGTAATCCGTGACGTAAAGATAAGACCCGTCGGCTGAGAAGGCCAAAGCTGAATGGTTTTCGGTCGAGTCTGAAGCCCCATATGCCCGCTCGCGAAAATCACTCTTGGTCCGATCGAAGTTGAAGACTATGACGGCGCTGGTCATGTCAATGGCGTAAAGCTTGTTGCCGATGACCTGATAGTTATTCACATCGGGGACGCCTCTTCGCGGAATCGGTGCGTGAGTAATCTCGGCCAATGCCTTGGGGCTGATGTGGTCCAACAGATCAAGGACCAGTCGGATTGGAGTTCTGGCCGAGACCAGCACTAAACCTCTCGACAATCGTGTTGTAAGCAGGAGATGACGAATCAGCGCCGCCCATTCCGACTGGAAGTCAACGGAATCACGGCTGTTTTCGAACCCCGTTTTGTTTTGGCTTTTTTTTGACGGCAAGCTCGAGACGCGCGGTGGCGCAACTGGCAGTAGGGTGGCCGACTCCAGACCAAAATAAGAAGAGGCCGCGTGCGGACGGCCTCAAGAGGAGGAGGAAACAATGATTGATTGATTGCTATTAACTGTACAAATGTTAATTCTACTTGAATTCCAAGTCAAGTTACTTTCGTAACTCCTAAAACCGGTCGATTTATCAATAACTTGCGATACATCAATCTGTCACCGTACACCGTGTACTGGCACGACAGCGAAGACAAAGCAGGATGCACCACCAACGCCGTCGCGATTAATCGTCGTCGCGTTTCGACAGCGTTGGGTGATCATCGTTCGGATTCTGAGGCGACGTGCTCGCGTCAGCAGTCTTGGTCTGACGCAACGTAGGCTTATCTTTATCCGCAGGCGCCAAGGCCTTCTTGCGGTCCTCAAAAGCCGCCAGCCTCGCCTTCACGGAATCGAACTCTGAAGTGTCCACGACATATTGCGAGCGGCCGGGCAAGAGTTGTTTAATTTCTGCCTCACTCTTGGCGATGCGGTCGGGTGTCGGGGGATGAGAAGCGAATGCCTTGGACAGCGTGCCGGGCTTCTGTTTTTCGCGGGCCTGAATCTTCTCGAAGAAAGAAACAAATGCCTGCGGATCATATCCCGCTTTGTACATGTATTGCAGCCCGAGATAGTCAGCCTCTGACTCGAAGCTGCGGGAGAACTTCATGAACGCCATCGGCATGGCAAGGCCCAGAGCGATGTTGGTCGCCTCGTACATGCCCCAGCTAGTGATCACAAACATCAGAGGCGTGGTTGCGATCTGCGCGTAATTCGCGCGGGTCATCTCGCGTGTGGCGTGGCGTGCGGCAACGTGCGCGATCTCGTGGGCCATCACGCCTGCGAGTTCAGCCTCTTCATCGGCGGCCAGGATGAGACCGCTATTCACGTAGAAGAAGCCGCCAGGTAGCGCGAACGCGTTGATTTCATCGGAGTCGATGACCTTGATGGTAAAAGGAACCTTCGCATCAGAGTTGCGCACCAGGTTCTGTCCGATGCGATTGACGTATTCCGTGATGACCGGGTCCTGAATCAGCTTGGCGTTCTGCTCGACCATCATGGCGTACTGCTTGCCGATCTTGATATCAGTGTCGAGGGAATACCAATCGCCGAGGCCGCGATTTCCTATGTTGCGATTGCCAATGTCGTCGATGTCGTTCTTGTTCTTGTTGTGAGTTTCCTTGGGTGCGGTGCTCGACTCGGCCGTGGTATCAGGAGCAGTCGCAGCGGGAGCGCTGGAACTATTACTGGCCGGTGGCGCGGATGCCTGAGGCGCCTCCTGTGCCATGGTCGACATGGCAAGGCTCACATTCATTAGCATCGCTACGGAAACGGCGAACGCGCGTGACTTCATGGAAGTACTCCAACCCTGAGCGCCGAGCCACCCTCACTGGTGCCAACCCCTATCCTCGCCAAAAGTTTCCGGCAGGTGAAAGGTTTCGTCCGTGGCCGGGAGGAAGGCGTCTTGTTGCGGTCATTATATGCTTGGAGCCGCTGGGGGCAGCAGAAGATTTCCGAAGATGCTGGAATCACCACGCTTTTATTCCGCGGGACCGTTTCGATCTTGTTTTCTCCGTCTGCTCTTGAGAGTGCTCAGCCTCCAACGGTTTGCGATGATTCGCCTTTTCCAGGGTTGTCAGCCAATTTAGGCGTAGAATGCCTCTCACGCTCTACATTGGGAAGATGTGGCCCGATGCAACCCGGAGTTGGCATCGGGATTCTCATATTGGAGAATCTCCTTCCCTATAACGTGGGAAGCCCAGCACGTTTTTGCCGGAAATCGAGTCGTTTTATGCCACTTCAGCCCAAAGCGCGTGTCCTGATTGTCGACGAAGACCCGGAGACGAGCCGGTTCCTGAGCTCTCAAATGCTCCGCAAAGGACTGGACGTGAGCGCAGCCTCAACGCCAGACGAGGCGGTGCGGATGTTCCGGGTGTGTGATCCTGCACTAGTTCTGCTTGATCCGGCCTTGTCGGGAGCGTCCAGCCTTGAATTGCTCGAACGTCTGAGGCAGATTAAGCCTGAGGTGGGAATCGTCGTTGTCAGTGCCCAAACCAGCCCGGAGTTCGTGTTCCGGGCCTCCAAAGCAGGCGCCGATGACTATGTCGGCAAACCCATCGACGCCAAGGACCTCGAGGCGCGAGTCAACCGCCTGCTAGAAAGGCAGCGGCTTACCTCGGAGGTCACGCAACTTCGCGATCAGGTCCGCAGAAATAGCGACTTTGCCATGCTCTTCGGCACCAGCCCGAAGATGGAAGAGATCAAGAACACCATCGAGCAGGTGGCGGAGACCAACGCGACGGTTCTGATTCGCGGCGAAAGCGGCACGGGAAAAGAAGTAGTTGCGCGCATGATTTATGCGCAGTCCTCCCGACGGGAGAAGCCTTTCATCAAGGTGAATTGCGCCGCTATTCCGCATGAATTGCTGGAAAGCGAGCTGTTCGGATATGAGCCGGGGGCATTTACCGGAGCGAATCGGCAGAAACTTGGCAAGTTCGACCTGGCGAATGCGGGAACCCTGTTCCTCGACGAAGTCAGCGAAATGCATCCGGCATTGCAGGCAAAGTTGCTGCACGTGCTGCAAGATGGCGAGTTCTCGCGACTGGGTGGCAAGCGCGACATATCGGTAGACGTGAGAATTCTTGCCGCGACCAATAAGCATCTCGAGCGCGCGGTCGAAGACGGTATGTTTCGTGAGGACTTGTTCTACCGGCTTAACGTCATCAAGATTCAAATTCCTCCACTGCGGGAGCGCCGTGAGGAGGTGCCAGTTTTTCTGGACTATTTCCTACGCAAGTACAGCGAGTTTTACGGCAAGCAGCCCTCGCCCTTCAGCGACTTCGCGCTCAGCCGTATGCTGGAGTACCACTGGCCGGGCAACATCCGTGAGTTGGAGAACCTGGTAAAACGCTATGTAATCGTTGGAAACGAAGCCCAAATCATCCGCGAACTTTCCACTCACAAGCCGATCATGGGAGCGTTGGCCGTGACCGAACCTCAGCCAACGGGGAGTGATGGAAACAACGCGACGCGGGCTTCGATCAGCCCCGCGGCCATTCCGATCACGGCGGGCAAACCGAAAATCGCCGACGAGGAAACCCCTTCGTTACTGGATATCGGTCGCCGCGCCGCCTGGCGAGCCGAGCGCGAAGCCATCGAACGAACCTTGGCTCAGACCAAATGGAACCGCCGGCAAGCAGCCCAAATTTTGAAGATCAGCTACAAGGCACTGTTGAACAAGCTAAAGCTGTTCGAAGAGCAGGACGCCAACAACAAGAACCTCTCTGCTTAACCGTGGTACTGGAGTTCCACATGCGGCCTACCTTATCAGTCCTCATGGCTACCTGAGCGGGTTATTGTTGCACCGGTATAACATTCTTAGAAAAGAGGTACTTACCTCAGTTTTCCACGATGCCTCTCTGGCTTAGGCAACCTTTGGCGGTCTAACTGCTACCAATCGCGACAAACAGAAGAGGCACCAACTTTGTGATGTTTTCACTCTTCCAGCAAGATTGTCTTTTCGTCTGCTTCTTTGATCGAGGCAGCGCCCAGCATCGCCTCCCCTGACGTTCCCCTTCACAGCTTGCCTCTTACGGAAGAGCGGTCCAAGGGGACCGCTTTTTACTCAGGCCCAGTATTTGGGAGGAGTGTGGCCGGAGTGGCTCTTCGCTGACAGATTTGAGCTTGGCAATTTGACTGCGATTCTGGAGGCGAATATCATCCGCTCTTGCAGTAACGATTTTGCGACCGCGGCTCAGAGTGCTGTCCGCAGGGTAGTTCGGGGGCCAGGTATGGAGAAGAAGAGACTGGATACTTTCAAGAAACGGCTGGAAGACCGGCAGCGAGAACTGCGGGAAACGGTGAACCGTACCACCCAGGACGGGCGCGAGGCAGACGTTGAGTCAGCCCAGGATATCGCTGATCGTGCCGCGCAATCCTACACCAAGGAATTTCTGTTTCATCAAAGTAACAATGAGCGTCAGTTACTGCAGATGGTGGAGAGTGCCCTTAGCCGCATTCACGAAGGAACCTTTGGACAGTGCATCTCCTGCGGTGAGGAGATCAATCCCAAGCGTCTTGACGCGGTGCCTTGGACTCGCCATTGCATCGGGTGCCAGGAGAAGCTCGAGAACGGATTGCTTGAGCACACCGGAGTGTAGGCCCAGAACCGCAGCCTAAAGAAAAGCCGCCACTTGAAATGGCGGCTTTGGTGTCTGCGATCGATTTCGGGTTACTGCTTCGGCTTCTTCTTTCCGCCTAGCAGTCCACCCAGCGCGTTGTTGATGGAATTGTTCAGATCCTGCTGCTGGTTTGGGTGTTGAGCGGGCTGCGCCGCAGGCTGCTGACCGCCTCCCAGAAGTCCGCCTACAATACCACCCACTCCGCCGGGGTTCTTGCCGCCCAACATTCCCGCGGCATTGGGGAGGATGTTGTTGAGCTTCATCTGCGCCAGCTTCTCGACATCGGGAGCCACAACCGGGTGGTTCATGGAGCCGGTGATGATTACCGGCAGCACCAATTCGCCTTGCTTATTCGCTAGCGCGGTATTCAGATATCCGCCGACCCCTGGGCCTCCGACGGACTGGCTATAGGTCTTGCTCAATACCGCGGTGAGATGCATGTTCAGAGTCTGATTGACCAGGTTCAGCAAGCCTTGCGCCGACATTGAACCGACATCCAGGGCGGCTTTCAGGTCATTGGTATTCGCGACTCCGTTCTGTACCTGGAAGGTGCCGCTCATTTGCGAGATCGCGGTGTAGCCTTTCGCGCCGCCCCCTCCGAATTTGCCGATCTTGGATAGCTCAGCGAGGAGGTCAACCTTGGTGAGTTTCCCATTGGTCAAAACGAAGCTGAAAGGGCCATTTAAGGTTTGCGCAACGTCGCCCGATGGAGGGGTGGCGAAGGTCTGGTTGATGTTCGCGGCCAGTGTGCCGTAAAGAGTGTCGGGGGAGTTGCCGACTGCGCTCAGCAACTTGTTGGCGTCGGCACCGGCCAGCTTGGCGTTGACGGCAAAGGTCGCGATCGGGTGACGCTCGTCGATTGAGATTACGCCATTAATCTGGCCGCCATACACCTGAGCCGTCAGCGGGCTCAACTGAATGACTCCGTGATTCAAATTGACGTTGGAGTGAACGTTGGTGAGATCGGTCTTGTCATAAATGATGGTGCCGACAGCTACGGTTCCGCTGCCGGTTGCGGATTCCAGGAAACCAGGCTTTGGTGCAGCAGCCGGCGCTGCATCGGCGCTTTGGACCAGGCCCCAGTTGGCGGCGGTCTTCTTCGCCGGTGGAGTCGTACCGCCCGTAATCTTTTGCAGCTCGGCTACGTTTAGCTTGTCGATGTTCAGGTTGAACCGCAGATTCGGCGCGTCGAAGTTCGCAATGCTGACATTGCCGTTGGCATTGGTTGAGCCAAGCGAAGCAGCGAAGTTGGTCAGGTTTGCGGAATTCTGCGTGAACTGAAGGGTGGCAGTTTTTACGTTGACTGGCTGGGTGAGCGAGGGCGTCTTCAGCGTGACGTTTTGCAGAGCCCCGTTTCCGCTGAAGTTCATCGCATTCGTATTCTTGATCGGCCCAGTCGCATGAACATCCAGACTAACGGCGCCGCTACCCGTCATCCCTTCGGCAGCGCTGAGTCCGTAAGCCTTCGCGATGCCAAGCAGCTCCTCCATCTTTGCGTTCACCGTCTTCAGTGTGGCGTCGATGTTCGGCGACGGCGTAGCGTATTGCGACAGCGCGAACTGCGCATTCAGCGTGGTCGCGCCGGATGACACGGTGAAGTTATTGGAGCGAATATCCTGCGGCGTCATCGCCAGGTCCATCGCGGGCACCTTCACGGCTTGTGGAATTTCTTTGCCGGTGACTTCCAGACTGCGTCCGTTCACGTTTCCGTTCAAAGCGAGATGATCGGTGGGACCCTGGGCGTGAACCTTGGCGGTGATTTGTCCAGCGATCTTGGTGTTAGGGCTGAAGGCAATTCCGAATGCCGAGGCGAGCCGCGCCATTTCCTGGATCGACGCATCCGATGCGCTGACGTTGACGTCGACAATCATCGGATTCGGCTTGGTATTGAGCGTACCGTTCAGTGAAACAGGAGTCGATGCGAGCTTCAGAGCGAACTGGCTGATCTGAATGACATCGGTGTTCAGATCGTCAATGAAGTTGAAATCGGCCTCAATCGGATAGCCCACCTGCACCCCGTGAATTACCGCGTCCTTGAGCTTGATCGAGCCCTTGGCACTTGCTTTTCCGCTGCCGGTTGAGAAATCACTGGAGCCGGTGATAACGGCGTCGGAGTTTTCCAGCGCCTGGGTGTTGAGAAATTTCTGCGCGCCTGCCAGTGACACCTCGTCGAACTTCACGGTGCCGCTGAAGGGAGTGTTGATGAGCTGGGCATCGTTGATTGGGCCACCCTTGCCACTGAGTTGCAAGGTCTGGGAGCCTTTGCCGGGCAGGTGAGCTGCAACGTCAAGCGCGAATGGCTGATTAGGCGCGAAGTCTTTGAGCGTTAAATCAATGTGGTCATAGACGGCGCGCGATTGATGCTTCTGATAATCGGTGACCGCGATCTGTCCATCGGTAATCGCCAGTTTTGAGAGTTGAAAGCCGCCGGCCTGTGCAGCCGGTTGCGCGCCCGATGGAGCAGGCTTGGCGGCGGGAGCGGCAGGCGCGGTGGGTGCGGGCGCCCCAGCCGGTTTCTGCCCCAAGGTGGCGAAATTCCATACTCCGGCAGCATTTCGGATCAGTTCGATCTTCGGCTTTTCCAGGGTGAGACTGCTTACCTCGATATTCTTCGCCAGCAGCGGAAACAGCCCAACGTGAACATCCAGTTGCTGTATCTGCGCAAACGGCGCGTTGCTGTGGAAGGCGGGATCGTCGCCGATGGTGACGTTGTCGACCTTCACCTCCAGCGGGATGACGCTCAGGCTCATGTTGCCCAACTGAACCGGACGGTTCAGCCGATTCTGCAACTCCGCCTGAATCTGGCCGCGATACTGATTGACGTTGATGAAGAACGGCAGGGCGACAACAAGTACAACAACAAGTAGAACAACGACCACGACCGCGATGAGCAGCTTCCGCATAAATCACTTCCCTTCAGACGGAATGGTGAGACGCCATTGGTTAAAGGGGGACAGTTGGGCGATTCGAAACACCCTTACATACTAGAAACCTCCGGGAAGTCGCCGGTTGCACAGATTCGAGCGCAGCTAAAGGTGAAATTTTCGCCCGAATATGTCATACAGCAAGGGCATTTCGGCCTATACTATCGCAATTCGCGCGGCTTTGGTGGCGCGAGTTCAAATCTGCACAGGACCCATTGCTCGTAGGAGGGAGAGGCTCATGAAACGTGCAGCCTTGCTTGTATCCTTGCTGCTGTTGTTCGTTCTTTCCGGAATTCCGGCTTTTGCTGATCTGGACGGCGCGAACGTTACCGTCAACTATCTCTACCCAGAAATCAACGACATCTATGGAGTTTTGGGCACCGGAACGGTGACACCCGGCGGATTCACCGTGAATTCGTTTGGTCAGCACGACTTCACCGTGTTTCCGGGTGACTTAACCCTGACCAATGTGGCTGGCGAAGACATCAACTTCACTGCAGCCGATTTCAACGGCTATGGCCTGGTTGTCAATTCCGGAGGAACTGCTATCACCGGGGTGACGATAGGGTTCAACGACATCGAGGGATTTGATCTCAGCCGTGTGACATTTGATGCGACCGACGTTTGGGTCAATTTGCAGGGTCTAACCACGACGCCAGGAGAGGACCTTGACCTGGATTTGCAGTTTGCTCCAGAGCCGGGTTCGATCGCACTGCTGGGAACTGGCCTGGTAGCTGCCTTTGGCGTAGCGCGCAGAAAGCTTTTCTAAGCTCCTCGATCTGCGATGCTCGCTCTTTGATCGCCCATGGGAATTCGAAAGGCAGCCCGCGGGCGATTTTTTTACAGCTGAGTATGAGTATTGGAGTGCTAGGTCGACGCGGTTGAGCTTTCTTCCTCTTCTACGTGCATCAGGCCGAACTTCTTGAGCTTGTAGCGCAGCGCATCACGGCTGATGTCGAGCAGGCGGGCTGCATGGGTCTGATTGCCGTTGGCCTGGGCCATGGCCATCTCTACAAAGGCACGCTCGACTTCTTCCAGTGAAGTTCCGCCATCGGGAATGGAGAGCTTGGGCAAGCTGCGGCCGTTGGCAAGTTGCGTCTCCGGGCCGGCAAGTATTCCCGAGGTCCGCTCAAACGCGGTTTGCGAGGCATTCTGTTGCGCGACCGGGAAGGGAAGATACTCGGGGCTCAGAACCTCGCCTTCTTCCAGGATCATGGCGCGCTCAACCGCATTCTTCAGTTCGCGCACGTTGCCCGGCCAGTCGTATTTCATAAGGAGCTTGCGGGTCTCATCGCTGATGCCCCTCACCTGCTTGCGGAACTTGCGGCTATAGCGATCGATGAAGAATTCGACCAGCGGCAGTACGTCTTCTTTGCGCTCGCGCAAAGGCGGCAGAAAAATCGAGATGATCGCCAGACGATAGTAAAGGTCTTGGCGAAACTGATTGTCACGGACGGCGCGCTCCAAGTCGCGATTGGAGGCGGCGATCACGCGCACATCGACCTGCATATCGCGCACTCCCCCAACCCGGCGGATTACCTGGTCCTCCAGCACCCGCAGCAGCTTGGCCTGCAAGAGGGGCGAGAGCTCACCGATTTCATCGAGGAATAGGGTTCCGCCGTCGGCCACTTCGAACAAGCCCTTCTTCATGGCCTTGGCATCGGTAAAGGCGCCGCGCTCGTGGCCAAAGAGTTCTGCTTCCATCAGGGTCTCGGGAATAGCAGAACAGTTGATGGCAACGAACGGTTTTTGCTCGCGGCGGCTCTGATAATGAATCGCTTTGGCGATGAGGTCTTTGCCGGTGCCGCTCTCGCCTTGTACCAGGATGGTAGTGGCCTCGCTGGCGGCGACTTTGCCGACAAAGCCCATCAGCTCGGTCATCTTCTGCGAAACCCCGACTACGTTGTGAGGTCCGGTGCGCCGGCGCACCTCTCCACGTAGCGACTCCACCTCGCTACGGAGACGGGTAGTTTCCAGCGCGTTCTTCACCGCGACTGAGAGCTCGTCAAAATCCAGCGGCTTGCCGACAAAGTCGTAGGCCCCCAGCTTGAGTGCCGTTTTGACGTCCTCCAGTTGAGGATCGGCGGTAATCATGATGATGGCGCGGGCATCGTTGGACTTCTTAATCTGCTCCAGGATTTCAATCCCGTTGGCATCGGGCAGACGCACGTCAAGCAGCACGAGATCGGGAGACTCGTTGTGCGCCACGCGCAATGCGGCCGTACCGTTGTCGGCCTCCAGGACTTGGTATCCCCACTCTTCGCACTTCTGCCGGAGAGACCAACGAACCAGTTTTTCGTCGTCGACGATCAGGACTTTTTCAGAGGGCATCCGTTAGACATAGATTACTACGGCAAGCGAAAGTCACACTTGAGGGCGCTATCCCACAAACGGGGTAGGAAAGCGTCGGACGAACCGCGTACCTCGTCAGTGACACTGTGACTCCGCGCAGCGGAGGCCATAGTCTAGCCCAGCAAGGAGCCGAAGGCGGAATGCTGGGTACAAATTTGAGTAGAGGACCCCGAGTGCCGTCGGCACGGCACAAGCCAACGTGCGCCCCATCACGGATTCGAATGGCGGGAAATAATTACGCTGCTGCTATGTCTCACACCTACGCGCACAATCTGCTGCATTGCGTGTTCAGTACCAAGGAACGCCACCATCTCATCCGCGATCCAGAAGGCTTATGGCGCTATACGGTTGGCCTTGCATATGAGAAGAAGGTCCATGTTATCTCGGCGGGAGGGACTACGAATCCTGCACACCTGCTGATCTTGCTGCCGCAGACGCTTCCGCTGGCGAAGGTGATGCAAGAGATCAAAGCCAACTCCTCGCGCTGGCTTCGCGAAACGTCGCGCGCATTTCAGTGGCAGGAAGGATATGGTGCATTCAGCGTCAGTCATTCACAGCGTGAGATTGTGGCGCGATACACTGCCAACCAGCCGGAGCATCATCGCAAACGCAGCTTTGAAGAGGAGTTCGTTGCGTTGTTGCAGAAATCGGGAATCGACTACGATCGGCGATACGTGTTTGGATGACGGCTGCCGTGCCCCCGGCACTCGGAGGCCTTCTACGATGCCTTACCCAGCATTCCGCTGCGCTTCATGCTGGGCTAGATTATCGCCTCCGCTTCGCGGAGTGTCCGCGTTGGTAGACCGGAACCCTGTTTATGGCAGTTCGGGTTGATCGGAGTCCGCAGCGGCACCGAGCACTCAACGTGCCGGAAGAGACGTCGAGAAATACCGTGCCATACCTGCGACGTAAAAGATCAATCCTACGGGCAGCGCAAACAGCAGGGCATCGATGCGATCGAGCACGCCTCCATGGCCCGGAAGTATCGTTCCGGAATCTTTCACGCCGGCGCCACGCTTGATGGCCGATTCAACCAGGTCGCCAAGCTGGGCGGTGACATTTACGCAAATCGCAAACAGCGCCACGATCCATAAAGGAGCGGACGGCAAGGCCGGCGCATGACTCATGGTGGGTTCGAGTTGGAAGGGCGCAAGCGGAGCAAGCAGTCGCATACTCTGCAAGCCACCGACTATGGGATTGATGAAATGAAACAGCAGAACTCCGACGATCACGGCTCCTGCAACCGAGGCAACCGCTCCTTCCCAACTCTTGCCCGGGCTGATTCTCGGTGCCAGCTTATGTTTGCCAACCGCGCGGCCGATGTAATAGGCCGCGATATCGCCGCACCACACCAGCAGCATGAGAAAGAGCAGGTAGAGGGCTCCGTTCGCTACGGGCTGCAGTATGACGAGTACACCCAGCGTAAACGCCACATAAGGCAACAGCAGATACGAGACAGCAGCACTGGGCAGAGCCTGGGAGAGAGGGTCGCGACTCAAACCGAGCAACAGGAAGACCAGCGGAGTAACCAACGTGATGGCGGGCAGTCCCGCGAAGAAAAGCATGGCGATGAAGCCACCCAACGCTGCCTCGAACTTCATCGTCGATAACAGCTCCCCTATCAGGTAGAAAACCGCAAACGAGAGCGCCAGGAAGCAGTAGCTGGCGACCACCATCGGCTGAAATCCCTGGGCCTTGGCGATTCCCAGATACTCATGCGCCGCCAGCACCGCCACGCCAAACACCAGCAGCGTGAACAGCCACAGCGGCGCCTTGAACAGCGCCACAACAACAATGGGAATGAGGATGACTGCGGTGATGACTCGCTTCACGGGAGCTGTCCCTGGTCTTCGATCAGCCCGCCGAAGCGGCGCTCGCGCTTCTGGAAGGCTTCAATCGCTTCCAGCAATTGCGTACCGCGAAAGTCGGGCCACAGCGTCTCGGTCACGTAGATTTCGGCATAGGCTGCCTGCCACAAAAGGAAATTACTGAGCCGCATTTCGCCGCTGGTACGGATGAGCAGGTCGAGTTCAGGCAGTCCATGGGTATAGAGGTGGCGCGAAATATTGCGCTCGTCCACTTTCAGGTGGTCGGCTCCGCCATTGCGCGAAGCTTCGCGCAACAGAGAGTTGAAGGAGTCAACCAGTTCCATGCGCGAGCTGTAATTGAGCGCCAACGTCAGCACCATGCCGGTGTTTTTCTCGGTGGCTTCGCGGGCCCAGGCCATGCGCTCCTGCACCTCCTGCGGCAACTCGTGCTGCCGGCCGATGTACTGCAGCCGGATGTTGTTCTCCATCATGGTCGGCAGCTCCATCTTGAGATAGCGGCGCAGCAGGTTCATCAGATAACTGACTTCCGATTTGGGGCGCTTCCAGTTTTCTGCGGAGAAGGAATACAGCGTCAGCGCAGGAATGTGAATGCGGGCGGCGGTCTCGATGGTCGAGCGCACGGCGGCCACGCCTGACCGGTGTCCTGCGACACGCGGCAGGTGACGGCGTTTGGCCCAGCGGCCGTTCCCGTCCATGATGATGGCGATGTGGTGGGGCAACCGCTGCGAATCGAGGCGGGAGTAAATCTCAGCCTCTTTGCGGTTCAGCCCGGCCGGCACTTGGGTGCGCAAGGCTTACCTCAAAACGCGTACATAGAATAGCCGATAGCCTGCGGCAATGAAAGCTGACCCGCCGGGCACCCCACGTTTGTGGGTTGGCGAGTGGCAAGGACAGATCCTGACCAGTCGTCCCCAGGAATGCGAGCAAGGGTCGGCATCCCTTGCGATTAGGATGGAAACATGTCAATTCAAGCATGGCTGGAAAGATTTCGCCAGCACACCGAAGCCCACCCATCCAGCGAAAGCGATACCGTGCGCAAAATCGTCGGAGCCCTGGACGCCATGGAGCCGCAGCGTGCGAAGTACGTCGCCGCCTTTGCCTACGTCTTGAGCCGCGTGGCGCGCGCCGACATGAACATCAGCGATGCTGAGACCCGGAAAATGGAAGAGGTGATCGCAGGACTGAGCGGGCTGCCGGAGGAGCAGGCGATCCTGGTGGTGCAGATCGCCAAGACCCAGGCGACGCTCTTCGGCGGGACGGAAAACTTTCTGGTCACCGCCGAATTCAACAAGATGGCGACCCAGGAGGAGAAGCTCTCGTTGCTCAATTGCCTGTTTGCGGTGGCGGCGGCAGATGACTCGATCTCCGGAGTGGAGGAGCGCGAGATTCGCTTGATTGTGGATGAGCTACAACTCACCCACCCCGACTTTATCAACGCCCGCTTGGCCTATCGCGAATACTTGAGTTTGCTGAAAGACCAATCATAAGTGTCATTGGCTATCAGACTCGGCGGATTGTTTATCGCGATTGCAAGAATGCGGTGGCATTTACAAACAATTCAGTTGGGGCGGCAGGGACGGCCACCGCCATGCGTGCATACTGAAGTGCATAACTCGCTAAGCCGTCCCCGGAGGGGAGCACATCAAGGCGCGTGATGGAAGTAAAACCACAACCCATGGAGCAGAGATGAAGATCAACAGCTATTTGGCTTTCGACGGAAACTGCGGAGACGCATTCAAGTTCTACGAAAAGTGTTTGGGCGGAAAAGCGGAGATGATGAAGTATGGGGATTCGCCTATGGCGGAGCAGACCGCCCCGGATTTCAAAGACAAGATCATGCATGCCCGCCTGCAAGTCGGCGATCAAATTTTGATGGGAGCTGACAGTCCGAAAGGTATGTTCCACGGCAATCACGGCTTCTCGGTTTCGATCGGGGTGACCGATCCGGCAGAAGCTGAACGCATATGGGCAGGTCTATCCGAAGGCGCCACGGTCCACATGCCGCTCGGCAAGACATTCTGGTCGCCGGCGTTTGGAATGTTGGTGGATCGCTTCGGAATTCCGTGGATGGTGAACTGCGAGTAACAGGGCGGAACAGCAGCCCCAAAAACCGCAGCACGGAACTGCCAGGCTAGCCGAGGGTACTCTCAGCCGCAGCTCTCAACCGTAGATGCAAGTGAGCCGCCCTGCCCGAATTCCTGGTGGTTCGGTTTTCGCTTGCACTCGCTTGCCCGAGCGACAAACCTTTTTGTCTCCGCGATTCTCTCAGGTTTAGTGAAATCACTAGGAGAGCGGAACCTGAAACTGAGCACGTTACTGGTTGGGTGTGTCCTCATGCTGCCCGTCGCCGCACTGGCCCCGGGCAATGAGCAAGGCTGGATCGATAGCTCACACCAGGAGTTGAGAGTTGCCGCGAAAAACTAAGGTGCGCATCCGATCTTAGTTATCGGTGCGCACCTGTTCTGGTTGCTAGGCTACCCGTCGGGGATGGGCGACTATGTCTCGCACCTGACCGAGAACGCTGGACAGTTGCATCGCGTTCAGGCTCGAGGTGAACTCGGCCAGCTCCGCCAGGAATACATCGGACAACAACTCCTGGATCTCGTCCTCTCGCGACGGCCCGCAGAGCCGTAGCAGATCATAAACGCTGACTTCCAGCGCCAAGGCCAGCCGCTCCAGCGAGGAAAGAGTTGGCGTAGCTTTTTCGTTCTCGATCTTCGAGACGTAGGTACGGGGTACCCCCATGCGTAGCGCCAACTGGCGCTGGCTCAAGCCAAGCCGCTGCCGCAGCATGCGGATGGCCGTGGCTACCTGTACGTCAGAGCGTTCGCTGGGTTCGGGTTCTGCTGCCTCTATGGTCGTGGCGAAGATTGGCTCGGGCTCATCCTCATCCAACGACGTTCGGCAACGACGGCATAGATTGTTGACGGTTTTGAACTGGACGAGATGACAATGGTCGCATCTCACCACTTCCCGGTCTTCTACGGGTGCGAGAGTCGTGGCCATTTAGGTTTTGGGAGTGCCAGAGCAGGGCACTATAAAATTCGAACCATAAAACATACTTGACAGCTTTCACGGTCGAACTTAGGCGTACTTTGCGCTATTTGCTCTGTTAGAGTCAAGAGCATTGGCCCACGAAAACGCATGAAACCTGTGTAAAAAGCGGGTTTTATGAGCATGGCCTGCGGAAAACCGCGAATTTATTGGAGAAATATCGATGACGCGCGATGACGCTTGGTGTTTACTAACTGAGTTCACCCTCTCAGAAAGTCTTCGCAAACACGCGGTTTCTGTGGAAGCGTGCCTGCGCGCCTACGCCCGCAAATTCGGAGAAGACGAAGAACTCTGGGGAATCGTCGGGCTCATCCACGACTTCGATTACGAGAAATATCCCAGCGCCGAAGAGCATCCCTACAAGGGCAATGCGATCCTGGCCGAACGCGGCTGGCCGGAAGACATCCGCCGAGCTATCCTGTCGCACGCCGAATACACCGGAGTCAGCCGCGACTCGAAGCTGGAGAAAACCCTGTTCGCCTGCGATGAGCTCGCCGGCTTCATCACTGCCACTGCGCTGGTGAAGCCGAACAAGTCGCTGGCCGAGGTGGACGCGAGGTCGGTGCGAAAGCGGATGAAAGACAAAGCCTTCGCGCGCTCGGTCAGCCGCGAGGACATCATCAACGGCGCAGCCGAGCTGGGCGTCGAGCTCGACCAGCACATTACCTTCTGCATCGAGGCGATGAAGGGTGTCGCGACAGAGCTGGGCCTGGCTGGAATCAACCCCGCGGCTCCCGCTCCCGAAGCCTGACAGCCTAGCTGCAATCCAGCTCTGGATGAGCAAAACTCGACGCCTGAACATAGACATTCCACGAGAATCGTTGCTTATCCTGCATTAGAATGAAGGCACATGGTGCTTCTCGGCGCACTGGAAAGGAAGCGTATTGCTGCAGAGATTCAGCCACATTCCGCAGGTCCCAGCATTGTCGGTCATCGACATCCTGATTGTGGCGTTTCTGATTTATGAGTTTCTGAAGCTCATCAAAGGCACCCGCGCCGTTCCCATGCTGAGTGGGGTTGTCATTCTGGCAATCGCTTTCTACATCGCTCACACGGAACCGCTGCGAACCGTTGACTGGCTGTTGAGCACGCTGCTTCCGTACGCCATCTTTGCCCTCATTGTTGTCTTCAGCTCGGAAATCCGTCATGTGCTCGCACGGCTCGGCCGCCGCATGGTGACAGGCCGCCTGGGCGCAGGCTCGGGAGACGACAGCTACGACGACATCGTGCTGGCCGCCAAACAATTTTCGGAGAACCTTACCGGCGCGCTGATCGTCATCGAGCGCGAGATTGGACTGCGCACCTACATCGAAAGCGGGGTAGCTCTGGACGCGAATCTTAGCTTCGACCTGCTGACCACCATTTTTCGTCCCAGTGCTCCGCTGCATGATGGAGCGGTTATCGTTCAGAAGGACCGCATCGCCGCCGCTGCCTGCTTCCTGCCGCTGTCGATGAACCCGGTGCTGTCGACGCAAATGGGCACCCGTCATCGCGCGGCCATCGGCATCACCGAAGAATCCGACGCCATTTCGGTGGTGGTATCGGAAGAGACCGGCTACATCAGCCTGGCGGTCGCCGGCGCCATCGAGCGGAACATCGACGCCGAACAGTTGCGGCAGCGCTTAAGTCAGCTGCTGAGCCGCTATGTCCCGCAAGCAGCGCTGCCGACGCAGATCTCCGACAACACGCTGGGTAACGGGGAGCACGATTTCGAGCCGTATCTGCCGGAACAAGACTTCCGCGAAGGAACGGACCGCTAGCCATGCGCGACTTCTTCCGCAAATACATTTTTAATAATCTGTGGCTGAAGCTGGTGGCGCTCGCCCTGGCGCTTCTTTTGTGGTGGGCGGTCGGCCATGATCCCACCGTCGAAGCTGTTATCACGGCCCCGCTGGAATTTCACCACGCCCCCGAAAATCTGGAGATGAGTGTAGAGGGTCCTACCCAGGTTGAGGTCCGGGTGCGCGGTCCGGAGCGCACGGTTCGGCGGTTGACTGCAGCCGATGTGCAGGCCATCGTCGACCTGTCAGGAGCGCATGCCGGCGAGCGCACCTTCGATTTGACGGCCAAGGAGGTCCACGTCCCGGAGGCGGTTCAAGTGGTGCAGATTGAGCCTTCGCAGGTGCGCCTCACTTTCGACCGTAGCGCCACCCGCACCGTCGATGTCAGGCCGCGGGTGATTGGCAATCTGGTTACCGGCTATCACATCGCCAACGTAACTGCCGATCCCAGCACCATCAACATCGTAGGCCCAGCGCGCCGAGTTGACGACGCGGGCGATGCCATCACCGACCCTGTCGACGCTACGGGGGTGGTGGGATCGGCGACCTTTACCACCCACGCTTATGTGACCGATCCGCTGGTTCGGGTGCAGAAGCCGGAAGCGATTCACGTCACTGTGACCACCTCGAAGACCGTCAAAGGAGAAACTCCCAATTGAGCAGTGCCGCTACTCAATCTGCCATGAGACAGCTATTCGGAACCGACGGAATCAGAGGAGTCGCCGGCGAGTATCCGCTGGATCGGCGAACGGTTTATGCCATTGGACGAGCGCTTGGGCAACGATTAGCCGAACGAGTGCCGGAAGCGTCGGTTGTAATTGGCCAGGACACGCGCGAGTCCAGCGCATGGATCAGTGCGGTGCTGGCCAGCGGCCTTTCCGCTTCGAAGGTCAAGGTGGTGAGCGCGGGCGTCATCACCACGCCGGGAGCGGCTTATCTGGCACGCGCCAACGGCATGGCCGCGGGAGTTGTCATCTCCGCCTCGCACAATCCGTGGCGCGACAACGGCATCAAGGTCTTTGGCGCTGACGGCTACAAGCTCTCCGACGAGCTGGAGCACGCCATTGAAACCGACATCTTTGCCCACCTGGAGCAGCTTGCTGCCGGAGCGGAGCACGCCGGCGAGAGCTTCGAGATGCTGCCGGGCGAAGCCGCTCTGCGCCAGCAGTATGCTGACTGGCTGGCGACTCTCATCGGTCCGGCCGATTTTGGCAAGCTTCGCGTGCTGGTCGATTGCGCTAACGGAGCAGCCTCTTCTATCGCACCGCTTCTATTCGAGGACGTCGGGATCACAGCCGACTTCCTGCACCTCGAGCCCACCGGACGCAACATCAATGCCGGCTGTGGCGCG
The DNA here is from genome assembly GCA_963796585.1 of uncultured Acidobacteriaceae bacterium. Classification (GTDB taxonomy): domain Bacteria; phylum Acidobacteriota; class Terriglobia; order Terriglobales; family Acidobacteriaceae; genus CAVVDY01. Next base: position 568,970 of record CAWCMB010000010.1, on the reverse strand, counting down.
CTTCACCCCGAGCACGTTGCTGAAGCAGTAGCCGCCTCGAACGGCAAGTACGACATTGGCATCACCTTCGACGGCGATGCCGATCGCGCCATGTTCTCCGACGCGCAGGGGCGCGTGGTGAACGGAGACGGGGTTCTGCTGCTGGCCGCGCGCGATATGCAAGCCCACGTTCGGTTGCACAACAACACGGTGGTCGCCACCACCATGTCGAACATGGGATTGGAAGCGGCCTTGAAGCGTAGCGGCATCCTGATGAAACGCGCGCCCGTCGGCGACAAGTATGTTCTGGAAGAGATGCTCAAGTCCGGTGCAACACTGGGCGGCGAGCAGTCAGGTCACATTCTGTTCCGTGACATGGATACGACTACGGGGGATGGCATCCTCACCGGATTGCGGGTTTTGGAAGTGATGGCCCGCACCGGCAAGCCGCTGGCAGAGCTGGTCGCCGACATGAAGGTTTTCCCGCAGCAGATCAAGAACGTCCACGTGCGAGAGAAGGCGCCGCTGGATCAGTTACCTGCGGTAAAGAAGGCGATTGCCGCCGCCGAGTCCGAACTCGATGGCAATGGCCGCGTTGTGGTGCGCTATTCAGGGACGGAGAAGCTGGCACGGGTGATGATCGAGGCCGAGTCGGAAGAGGCGATGCGGCGGCACACCGACGCGATTGCGGCGGCGATACAGCAGGCTATCGGGATATAACAATTCACCACAGAGACACAGGGCACAGAAAAAACTTTAGATCTGTCATCCCGGGCGGAGCGCAGCGGAGTCGAGGGACCTGCAGTTCGTTCGCAGCCGCGCGTGAAGCTGTCTCCAATAAAATTCGGTGCCCCATTCGGCCCGGGTTTGGCCGGGTGGGGATTTTGGTGTGGTATGGAACGAAAAGCCCCACCCCGCCAACAGACGGCGGAATGGGGCACCCGATGTGAAGGTATCCCGAATAAATCTATTGATGCGCTGACGCGGCGCTACCCCAGCAAACTACCCACCACGTCATAGCTCGCCGCTAGTGCCGAATCCAGCGCCGCGGGATCTTTGCCGCCGGCCTCGGCCATGTCGGGTCGTCCGCCGCCGGAGCCGCCAACTTTTTTTGCTACTTCGGCGATGATCTTGCCCGCCTGTACGCGCGCGGTCAGGTCTTTGGTGACGCCGACGATCAGCGCGACTTTGCCATCGGCTACCGAGCCCAGCACCACCACGCCCGAGCCGAGTTTGTTGCGCAGGTTGTCAATGAGCGTGCGCAGCTGTGCGCGTTCGAGGTTGTCGGCGCGATGAGCAAGAACTTTGACGCCTTTAACTTCGTGAATGTTCTCCGTGGCTGAGGAGGCCGAGGAAGAGGCGGACTTCATGCGCGCCTGATCGAGTTCCTTGCGCAGTTTCTTTAGCTCTTCTTCACGGCGTTCGAGTTCATGCTTGAGCGCTTCGGCCGGAGACTGATCATCGCCGCCGCGCACCAGAGTTGCGACAACGTTTTCCAGTTGATGATCTTTGCGGAAGTGGCGCAGCGAACCTTCGCCGGTGACGGCTTCCAGGCGGCGTACGCCGCTCGAAACGCTGCCTTCTTTGAGGACCTTGATCAGACCGATCTCTCCGGTCGCTGCCGTATGCGTGCCGCCACACAACTCGGTCGAGAAATCGCCGATGCGGATGACGCGCACGCGATCGCCATACTTCTCGCCGAACAGCGCCATGGCTTTGTATTCGTTGACGGCCACATCGATGGGAACATCTTCGATGACCTCGACTCGGTCGTTGCGCAGCACTTCTTTGTTAGCCAGATCTTCGATGTCTTGCAACTCTTCATCGGCGAGCGAGGCAAAGTGCGAGAAGTCAAAGCGCAGGTGACCGGGATCGACCAGCGAACCTGCCTGCTTCACGTGCGTACCCAGCACCTCTCGCAACGCGGCATGCAGCAGGTGTGTGCCGGTGTGGTTGCGCATGGTGGAGCGACGAACATCGTCGTTGACCTTGGCATCAACCTTGTCGCCAACGTGGATCGTTTGCTTGGCGACGACTCGGTGCGCGCGCACTCCCTGTACGGGATAGCTGACGCCTTCGACATCGGCTACCAGCGTGTTGTGATCGTCGGCGTAGAGCCACCCCACGTCGCCAACCTGGCCTCCGGCTTCGGCGTAGAACGGGGTGTGGTCGAGCACGATCTCACCGCGCTCGCCAGGCTTGAGCTCCTTCGCGCCAACTCCGGTTCCATTGTGCGGTTTGATGATGGCCAGCACCTCGCAACCACTGGAGAGCGTCTGGCGGTAGCCTTCGAACTCAGTGCGTGGCAGCGACTGATAGACGGGGCTGGCCGTAGCCTTCGCGCCACCTTTCCAGGAAGCCTGCGCGCGGCGGCGCTGCTCTTCCATGGCGGCGTCGAAACCGGCTTGGTCGAAGCCGATACCACGATCACGTGCCGCGTCTGTCATGAAGTCAAGCGGCAGTCCGAAGGTGTCGTAGAGTTTGAAAGCTTCTTTGCCAGACAGTACGCGCATGCGGGCGATATCTTCTTCGGTCGATACGCCCTCGCGGGTCCCAATATCTTCCAGCATCGCTTCGAGCGGTTTTTCAGGCACAGGAGTTCGCTGATCAATGGCATGCAGCAAGTCTTCCAGCCGGCTAAGCCCCACATCCATCACGTGTGCAAACCGCGTCTCTTCACCCTTGATCGTCTCCACAACACGGTTGGTCGATTCAACCAGTTCCGGGTAGGCATCCTTCATCAGGTCGCGAACGGCGTACACCATCTCGAACAGGAATGGCTTCTCCTGCCCCAGCAATCGCCCATGCCGAATGGCGCGGCGAATAATCTTGCGCAGGACGTAGCCGCGTCCTTCGTTCATGGGCAGCACGCCATCGGAAATGAGGAACGTCGCGGCGCGCGCGTGGTCAGCGATCACTCGCAGCGAAGCCGCCTGATGGTGTTGCTCTTCGACGTCCTCGCGCTTCATTTCCTCGTTTACTGATACGCCCGTCAGCTCCGCTGCGCGCTTGATCAACTGCACAAAGAGATCGGTGTCGTAGTTGGAGATCACGCCTTGCAGCACAGCCGTCACGCGCTCCAAACCCGCGCCAGTGTCGATTGAAGGCTTGGGCAGCGGAATCAGCTCGCCGCTGGGCTGCTTGTCGAACTGCATGAAGACGAGGTTCCAGATTTCGACATAGCGTCCGCACTCACAGCCAAACTCGCAGTCGGTGTGTCCGGCATCGCTGGCTGCTGGACCCATGTCGTAATGGAGCTCGCTGCACGGCCCGCAGGGGCCGGTGTCGCCCATCTGCCAGAAGTTGTCTTTCATGCCCATCGCGAATATGCGATCTCTCGGCACGCCGACTTCAGTCCAGAAAGTCTCCGCTTCCACGTCGCGCGGAACATTCCCCAGCCCCTCAAAGATCGTCACGTAGAGCTTCTTCGGATCCAGGCCAAACCACTCGGGCGAAGTCACCAGCTCCCAGGCGTAGGCGATGGCGTCTTTCTTGAAATAGTCACCGAAGCTGAAATTGCCCAGCATCTCGAAAAACGTGTGGTGACGGTTGGTGAAGCCGACGTTCTCCAGATCGTTATGCTTGCCGCCGGCGCGCACGCACTTCTGCGAGGTGGTGGCGCGGTTGTAATCGCGCTTCTCGATGCCGAGGAAGACGTCCTTGAACTGGTTCATGCCGGCGTTGGTGAACAGCAGCGTGGGATCGTTATGCGGGACGAGCGAGGACGAGTGGACGATCTTGTGCCCCTTCTGCTCGAAGAAGCGCAAGAACATGGAACGGACTTCGGAACCTGTGGGTTTGGCTGACATGGTAAGTATCCAGTTTAATTGCGCGGGAGCGTGTTTCACCACCGAGGAGACGAGCTTCGTCACAGGGGGACCAACTGCAGGTCCCTCGGCTGCGCTGCGCTCCGCTCGGGATGACACCTTTGAGAGACGGCGGCGGCGCGGCTAAAATCTGCGCATCCCTCTCGCCAATTGACCGGCAGCGGCGAATCGCCTGATAATCGCAGTGCTCAGCGATTTTCCGTACGCACAAGGTGGTCTTACGTGAACGCGCAAAACACGAACGATCGCCGTCCTTTCCAGACGGCGGGGGAGCGGCTGGACAGCATACTTGGCGATGCCTCGAAGCAGGTCGAGCAGCAGACGCAGGCGCTGATCGATTACATCAACGACGAAGTGGTGCCCTTGGTGCGCGAGAACTCCAGCAAGGGCCTGCACGTGGCGGCCGACAAGCTGAAAGAATTCGCCAACTACATGGATTCGAAGAAGCAGAACCAGGGATAGTCTTGGCGTGGACTTCACAAGCCATCAGGCACGTGGCGGACTACGCGGTTTGTTGTGATTGTCATCCTGAGCGGAGCGAAGGACCTGCTGTTGTGTCGTCCCTGAAGGGACTCGCTCGTCACTTCGTAAACACTACCCAGCGCTTCCGCGCTGGGCTTGAACTGTTCAGAGCCGCCCTGCTCATCTGCACTGTCGGGGGAATCCTCCTGCTGCCCGGCTGCGGACACAAGAGGACCGCGCGGAGCATTCCTCCTCCGCCTACGGTTACGCCGAGCACAGCCTCCAACTCAACCACCGCGGCGGGTTCGAAACCGCCTACCCCAAGCATCGAGACCGGCAGGCATCAAAAGCCGATTTATGTTGAGACTGGGCTGGCGAGCTGGTATGGGCCGCCCTACCACAACCGCAAGGGAGCAAACGGACAAATCTACGATCAGAACGCCTTGACCGCAGCCCACCGTACTTTGCCGATGAACTCGGTGGTGCGCGTGACCAACGAAAGTACCAAGCATGCGGTGGTGGTTCGCATCACCGATCGTGGGCCTTTCATTGAAGACCGTATGATCGACCTTTCGCTGGCCGCAGCGAAGGCGGTCGACGTCTGGCGCCCAGGCACGGCGACAGTCAAGATCGAAGTGCTCTCCACTCCCTCCCCGATCTTCGAAGGTGGGCGCTGGTGTGTGCAGATCGGCGCCTTCCAGAGCCGGCATGAGGCGCTGAAGCTCAAAGAGAAGCTGCAAGACCGGTACGAAAACGCCCAAGTCATCGAGTTCACCGGTCCGACTGGTGAGTGGGTGCGCATCCGACCCCAGGGGGATGACAAGCGCACGGCGCAGGAGGTCGCCAGCAAGACCCATGTCAAAGAAGGCGGAGTCTTCTTGGTCAGACTCGACTAGTCCCGCGGGTCGGCCACCTAAGTAACAAGTCCCCGATTACCAAACTTTAGCTTTAAGCTAAATCTGTCTCATTGATTCCAAAGGTCCAGTCCGATTCGGCACGGCCTATACTCATATTCCGTGCAGCCGATGGCAAATCAGAATGCCAGAACAATGTCGCCTGAGCGGCGCTCGGCACTCATAGCGCGCGGCCGGCGGCTCGAGTACCTGACCCTGGCGTGGAACGGCTTTGAGGCCGTTGTAGCGCTGGTTTCCGGGATTATCGCCGGCAGTGTTGCCTTAGTGGGTTTCGGGATGGATTCCATCATTGAGATGGCATCGGCGGCGATTCTGCTGTGGCGGTTACGTTCAGACAGCTCCGCACCCCGAGAGCGCGACGAGTTAATAGCGCATCGCCTGGCCGGTGCCTGCCTGCTGGCGCTCGCAGCCTATATTGCTATCGAATCCATTCGAGCGTTGTGGTTGCGGTCGGTTCCGGAGCGCAGCATCCCGGGGATTGCCATCGCCGTCGCTGCCGTCATAGTAATGCCACTGCTGGGTCGCGCAAAACGAAGAGTTGCGCAAGAACTGCACAGCCGAGCGCTTCATGCCGACTCGCGACAGGCCGACTTTTGCGCGTATCTTTCAGCCATTCTTTTGGTGGGTCTTGTGCTGCATTGGCTGCTGGGATGGTGGTGGGCCGATGCGGTGGCGGCGCTAATCATGGTTCCGATCATTGCGCGCGAAGGGGTGCAGGGAATACGAGGCAAGGCGTGCGAAGATTGCGACTGCTGAACTCACCACGGAGGCACGGAGTACGCGGAGTTTCTGGTTTACCACAGAGGCACAGAGACACAAAGATGGAATCGGGTTAGAAGAGGTTCGACGATGAAGCTGCTGGTTCGAGCACGGACTGCTCCTGGCTAGAATTCCTTTAGTAAGCACGGTCCTTCTCCGTGTCTCCGTGCCTCTGTGGTGAATGGTATTTCGTTTCGTCACTCAGCGATTTTCCGTTATCCTGTTGGGCACCTCATAAGATCATGAGAACTCTGCACGGCAAACCCGCATCGAAGCCGCTTGTTCCTCTTTCCACGCGCTTCGATCACGCTCTACTGTTCGCCGCTCAAGTACATCGCAACCAGGACCGCAAGCGCAGCGGCATTCCCTATGTCTCGCATCTGCTGGGCGTGGCTTCGATTGTTCTGGACTACGGTGGAGACGAAGATTTAGGGATCGCGGCGTTGCTGCACGATGCGGCTGAAGACCATGGCGGGCGCGCCATGCTGCACACCATCGAGCAGATGTTCGGGCCGCGGGTGGCCAAGGTGGTGGACGGCTGCACCGATTCCTACGGCGATGAGGACAAGGCGAAACCGAAGTGGTATCCGCGCAAGCTGCGGTATCTCCGCCGGGTGCGCAAGGAGGATGCCGAGACGCGCTTCGTTTCGGCCGCCGACAAGCTCTACAATACGCGCGCCGTGCTGCGCGATTTGCGGCAGAGCGGAGAGTCAGTCTTCGACCGCTTTTCGGCGCCCAAGGCGAAGGTTCTCTGGTACTACCGCTCGCTGGTCCGCGAGTATCGCGCCGGTGGCGTGACCCATCTGTTGAAGCCGCTGCTCGACGATCTCGACCGCGCGGTGACCGAACTGGAACACTATTCCGGATTGCTGGCCGATCCCAAACGCACCACCCGCCAACGCAAGCGCAAGAAGTAGTCATCGATTAGCAAGACCCCGGAAGCGAGGAAGCAGCTTTGTCCGCACTGGAAGCCGAGCGCATCGCCGATCTACTGAAGCAGTCCAAGACCGTCGCCGTCGTGGGCTTGACGGACAACCCTCTGCGTCCGAGCTTTGGCGTCTCCAGCTACATGCAGTCGCAGGGATATCGCATCATTCCGGTCAACCCCAACGTGGGAGACTCGTTGGGCGAGCGAGCCTATGCGAGTTTGCTCGATGTTCCGGAGAAGATCGACATTGTGAACATCTTCCGCCGGCCGGAAGCCGTGCCTGAAGTTGTTGAGCAGGCCATTCAGCTGAATGTGCCGGCGATCTGGATGCAGGAAGGCGTCGTGCACGAAGAGGCAGCAGAGAAAGCGCGCAACGCGGGAATCTTCGTGGTGATGGATAAGTGCATTCTGAAGGAGCACATGCGCTACGGGTAGTGAGGAAAGTGGCTAGTGGTTAATAATCGGCAGGAACGCGGGCGATTACCACTCCCACTCAGAATCATCGAATTCGTTCTGCATCGGCTCCAGGAGGAGCGGGTCTTCGTCGGTGTTACAAGAAGCGAACGCCTCCGCCCAACCATCTCTCGGAGGCCGTTCCTTTCCCTTTACGGTATCTGTCTGCTCTTTTCTACCCACTATCCACCACCCACTATCCACTCTTTTCAGAACCCCATGATGTTGTATCCGCAATCCACGTAGATGGTCTCGCCGGTAATTCCGGTGGCGCCGTCGCCGGCGAGGAAGACCGCGGTGGATGCGACCTCGTTCACATCGATGTTGCGCTGCAAAGGCGAGCGTTCCGCCTGGCTCTTCAGCATCTCGCCCAGGCTGCCGATGCCGCGTGCTGCCAGTGTCTTGATAGGGCCAGCAGAGATAGCGTTGACGCGAATCTTCTGTTTGCCGAGGTCGTAGGCGAGATAGCGAACGCACGCTTCAAGCGCGGCTTTGGCAACGCCCATCACGTTGTACTTGGGGACGACTTTCTCGGCGCCGTAGTACGTCATAGTGATGATGCTGCCGCCGTCGGTCATCAGCGGCGCTGCAGCGCGCGAAACCGCAACCAGGGAATAGGCGCTGGTATCGAGCGCGATGCGAAACGCTTCGCGGCTGGTAGCGACAAAGTCGTCCTTCAGGGCTTCGGCGGGAGCGTAGGCAACGCTGTGCACCAGGGCGTCCAGCTTGCCGTAGCGCTGCTTCAGTTGCTCGAAGAGTTGGTCGATCTCCTGGTCGCGCGAAACGTCGCATTGGAAGGCTTGCGAGTTGGGCAGGGCGGCAATCAGGTCGTCGGCTTCCTGCTTGAGGCGCTCGTTCTGATAAGTAATAGCGAGTTGGGCGCCCGCGGCCTGCATCTGCTGCGCAATGGCCCACGCGATACTACGCTTGTTGGCCACGCCGAATACGACCACGTTCCGTCCCTGCATTCCGTTCGACATCCATACTCTCCATTGTTGATGCTGAAAACTTCGAGGATACCATCGCGCGCTGCCAGACTCAGGGCCGGGCGGCGGTTTCGGTTCGGCAGCTTGCGATTTGTATTCACAGTACGGGGTTGCGGGCATATACTGCGGGCAATTTTCTGGGGCGTAGTTTTCCGCTGCTTGGCTAACAAGTGCGTGGGCAGGCAACCCGGCCCAGTCTACTGCTTCAGATGTGTACAAATAGGACGCGCCGGATAGACTGGTTCGGCGATGATCTGAGGGGGTAGCTATGGCGACGATTCGCGATCTGCTAAGCAACCGCACCATCCATTATGTGCAACCCGAGCAGACTGTCTTCGAGGCGGCCAACTACATGGTGCAGTGCAATGTCGGCGCTGTCCCTGTGCTCGAGGACGCGAAGCTGGTCGGCATCTTCTCCGAACGCGACATCATGAGGCGTGTGGTCTCGGAAGGGCGCGATCCCATGACGACTCGCATCGCCGACGTGATGACGACCGGGGTTCACACCGTGGCCCCATCGGGGAGCTGTCATGAGGCGATGGCATTGATGCAGGAATACGCGGTGCGACACCTGCCGGTGTGCGACGGGTCGACGCTGGTCGGCTTCCTGTCATTACGTGACTTACTGCATCAGAAACTGGACGAAACCGTCGGTGAGGCCGAGAGCTTGCGGGCCTACATACAAACCGGGGCAAGCTGATTTTGCGGATACCGCGCACGGTTTGGTAGAACGGCGCTTCAGCGCCGCGAAGGCTGGCGTTGGTTATCAGGCGGGGAGTTCGTTCCTGGAGGAGCGAACTCCCCGCCATTTGTTACTTTGTAACACTTGACGCGAACCCTGAAGGCCCGCACTACCCTAGAGCCATGCTGGAAAAAATTAATCTCGTGCATAAGCTGTCTCTGTTCACCGATCACTACAGCCCTAAGATCGTGGGAGAGATCAACGATTCCTACGTCAAGGTGGTCAAGCTGCAAGGTGAGTTCGTCTGGCACCATCACGATGCTGAGGATGAGCTGTTCTATGTGGTCAAAGGCGCGCTGCGCATGCGAGTGCGGGAGAATGGCAGCGAGCGCGAATTCCTGATTCGGCCTGGAGAGTTCATCATCATCCCGCGCGGCGTAGAGCATCTGCCGTCAGCTGAGGAAGAGACGCACGTAATGCTGCTCGAACCGAAGACGACGCTCAATACCGGGAACGTGGAGAGCGAGCGCACGGTGAAAGAGCTGGAGAGGATCTGACGGTCGGATGTCCAAGCGTCCGGGTTCCCGTCTCGCGTCTCAGACAGTACAGGTGCCCTCAAACGGTGCTTCTATTTGCTGAGTTCCACGGAGAGAATCTGCCCGTCCACCGATTGGTTGACCGTCTCAGAATATTGCACGCGTGCCTTCTTGCCCTCCAAATCGGTACAGGGATTAAGGTCTGCTTGCGGCGTGTAATTGGCGGCGCTAAAAGCGACCTTGAAGTAATTATTGCTGTATAGCGACATAGGTTTGCCAGTCCCTTCGACCTTAAGCTCGAGCTGCGAAGGAGGTGTGCAATGCACGTCCTTGATAACACCTTGAACTGTACCTTTCAGGCCGTGCGGTTCTTCGCTGAGATACTTCGGCTTGGGCGGTGGCAGCGGAGCAGCCGGAGCTGGTTGAGCACGCCTGGTTAGCGCCGGCGGGGAGTCCTGTTGAACGACATCCGTGGCCGGCACATTCTCAGCCGGGGGACGATTCGCCCCCGTAGCCTGATTTCGCGCTGTCTGGAACTGCTGGGCTTGCGTAATGTGTTCCTGCACCAAAGCGAGTTGTTCCGGTGTCTTGGCAAGGCCCACAGCTTTTTGCAGCACGGCCATGGCATCTGTGTCGCGACCCGTCTCCATGAGTATGTTCGCACCGTTCAGCCAATAGGTAAGGTTGCCCGGCTCCAAAGCGATGGCTTGCAGGTTCAACACATGGGCTTCGTCTAACTTCTCGTGGTGCATTCCGTAAAAAACCGCAAGCTGGTCGTAGGCGGGCGCAAACTTAGGATTTAACTTGATCGCGGTTCGCAGGCTGGATTCCACATCGGCTTGGTTATTTGACCCTCCCTCGCGCATGGAGATAGCAGCGAAGTAGTAGTGAGCAAGAAAGCTCTGGGAATCAAGTTTTACCGCCTGCTCATACCATTTCCGCGCCTCCGGCAGATTGCCCGCGCGAAATTCCAAGTATCCCATGGTCTCGTGTGCCGACACGTTGTTGGGATCGTCCCGCAGCACCGTGTCCAGCATCGCGCGCGCATCCTTGGTGCGGTGGTTGTAGGCCAGCAAGTCCGCGCAGACCGCCTTCGCCTCGGGCAAGGGTAGGGGTCTTACCTTAAAGGCAGCGTCATCCACGCTCGCGACAGCCGACAACGTGAAGTACTGAAAGCTGTTGCGTGCCACGTAGGACTCGAGCGCTTTCTGGAGCTGATTCAAGTCTCCGAAAATTTGCTGTGCGGCTGCCAGGGAATCGTGGTTGCGATTTACCAATGCGACGTAGTCGGTTAATCGTTGGGTATGTGCCGCTCGGTCCGTCATTTCCAGGAAGTCGGTAAGCGCCCAGGACTCGGCGTAAAAAATGGATCCCTTGTTCTCCTCGTGGTAGTAGGGGGAGTTCACGTCAACCTGCAACAGCGTAGTCAGCGGAACCAGGCGATTTTGGCGGAGATAAAGGATGTCGTCTTGGCTGGGCTCACCGACTTTTGCATCCCGATCTGTGATCTCTGTGTTTTGGAAGAACTCAGCCAGACCCTCGTTTAACCACAAGGGCAACCACACGCCAGAGTTCTCAAGCAGCAGATGCGTATATTCGTGATAGACCGTAGCGAACGGATGTTCTCCCTGGACGTCGAGCCGCAAAAGAACATAGTTCTTGTCAGGCGCGTGCAGGAAATATCCAGCGAGATCCAACCGTCCCCTTCCCAGATAAGCTTCCGGCTCCAACGCCTGAAATTGTTTCTTGTCCTTCACGGCAACCACTATGATCGGCGATGCAGGGTCGACATTTGCCTTCGGCAACAGGACATGAAAGACAGAGCGCACCCGCTCGAGTTGGTCGGCGACATGGCGAGCCTGCTTCTCGTTGGAATCGGTGAGCACAACAAAATGAGGGCTGCGAACCTCCACCCAATTCTCGGTCGACGCTCGGGCCCAGCTCCCCAATGCAAAAACGAAAATCAGCAGGAGAAGAATCTGGTTACGCAGCACATTCCCAATCGTAGTCTGCGTTCCACGTGGTATTTGGATCGGCAAATTTCTTACGCCGCGCCCCGCCTGCGGGCCTTCGACCGTGTTGAGAGTTCGCCTCGCCGCGACAATACCATCCGAGAAAGTATCCATGAATCCTCGTTAAAGGGCCCTGTCGCCTAGTTGGTGTGCCTTTCGAAACCGAAGTTTATCAATGAGGGGTTTACTGTTCCAGCCCTGTTTTGGGAAGGGTTGGAAATAACCTCTCGTTACTTAAGGCTGGATTGAATGGATAGGGCCGCTGCGAATCGCGGCTTGCATGGGCCAGCTTCAACTACGCCAAATGCAATACGCTCGTGATGACAAATGTAGAGACTTTCGTGATGCGAGCAAACCCGGTATTTGCCCCGATGATTGTCACTTCAACCGGTGGCGGCCGCCTGCGGTTTGGCCGCCTGCTCGGCGAGGGCTTGCCGCTCCAACATCTGCCGCTTCAGCGTTTCGTAGATCGGCTCACTGTTCAGCAACATCGTAACCACGATAGCAGCCAGAGAACCTCCCAGCAGGCCCAGCGTCAGGTCTCCCCGGCCGGTCATCTCCACCGTCAAGACAATGCCCGTCAAAGGGGCGCGAACACAAGCGGAAAACAGCGTCGCCATTCCGACTACGGCGCAAGCCACTGGGCTGATGCCAAAGCCAGGATAGAGGTGGGTCATCAGCTGTCCAAAGAGGGCCCCGAATGAAGCTCCCAACACCAACATAGGGGCGAAGAGGCCACCGGGGGTTCCCGCGGCGTAAGACCATGGACCCAGAAAAAAGCGCAGGCCGAAAATAATGGCCAACATCGCCATCCCGTAGTTGCTCGAGAGAATCGCCTGCGTCAGATTGTCTCCGCCACCCACCAGAGGAGGAAACAACCATGCGATCAGCCCGATACTGGCGCCGATCAGCAGCGCCCATTGCATGGAGTTGAGGCGGCTCAGATGGCCTGTCAGGCGAAGCAGTCGAACGATAATTCGGTTATAGGAGGCGCCTACCACGCCGAGCAGTGCTCCCAACACGAGGAACGGCCACAGTTTCGATGCCGGGAGGAGGCCGATTTGGGGCACGGTGAAATCGAAATGATCACCCATGATCAGCCGCATGGCGAAGACAGCAGTCAATGCGGCCGCCAAAGTTGCCACCAGCAACCAGGGGGTGAAACTCGAGGTTAGCTCTTCGAAGACAAATATCGAGCCACCGATCGGAGCATTGAACGCCACGGCGATCCCGGCACCTGCGCCGGCGGCATCAATTACCCGCGCGTCCTGATCGTCGCGAATCCTGAGAAAGCGCGAGGTCAGCGTTGCCACTGAAGCGCCCATCTGTGCCATTGGGCCTTCGCGGCCCAGCCCAAGGCCCGAGCCAATGGCCAGGAGACCACCGAAGAACTTGACCGGGAGAATGGCGAAACCTGCCGGCTTCACCTCGCCGGCAAACACCGCTTCGACCCGTTGCAGGCCACTGCCGGCAGCCTCCGGAGAAATGCGCAGGACCATGAGGCGGGCCAGGGCCGCTCCCAGAGAGACCAGCACAAAGGGAACGAGCCATCCCAGGTACGGCCATCGGTGGGCCCGCGCGACAATTTCATTCCTCAGCAAATTCGCGTGTACCAGCAGGAGTCCGAACAGGCCACCCACAACTCCGATGAGCAGTCCGGCAACCAGACTGGCGATGGTAATGCGGACCACGCGTGAATTCAGGACAGGCATGGGGTTAGATCGTGCTGACGTTTGGCAGTTTACCGTTTATGGGCGCAGAAAAGCATGAATGACAAGCCACTTCCCGCGCGCCAGTTTCAGGCTGGTTACGGCCAAACGAAAAGGACGGTGTCGAGACCGTCCTTTGAATACTCAGAACCTTTACTTGCGGTTAGGCGATCGCTGGGTCGACCTTCTCCGTGTTGATCCCCAATTCGCTAAAAGCTTTCTGCGCCCGCTGAGCGTCGAACTTGCCTTCACGGGCCAGCCGCGACAGGGCAGCCGCAGCAATCGACTCGGCGTTGACCTCGAAGTGCTGCCGCAGGTGCTTGCGGTTGTCGCTGCGTCCGAAACCATCGGTTCCCAGAGAAACCAGTCGTCCCGGCAGCCACGGAGCAAGCTGGTCGGGCACGACCTTCATGTAGTCGGTAGCAGCGATGATCGACCCTTCGGCTCCCTCGAGCGCTTGCAGGATGTAAGGCCGCTTCTCCGGTTCGGCCGGATGCAGGCGGTTCCAGCGTTCAATCACCAGCGCGTCGCGTCGCAGCTCGTTGTAGCTGGTCGCGCTCCAGACATCGGCGGGTACTCCGTACTTTTCCGCCAGGATCTGCTGGGCTTTGACCGCTTCGTTCAGCATCGGCCCGCTGCCAAAGAGCTGAATGACAGCTTTCTCAGCCGCTGGCTTGAATTTATAAATGCCGCGCAGGATACCTTCTTCCGCGCCCTGCGGCATCTCGGGCATGGCGTAGTCTTCGTTGTACGCCGTGACGTAGTAGAAGCGATCTTCATTCTGCTCAAACATGCGCCGGATGCCATCCTGCACAATCACGGCAATCTCGTACACATAGGCCGGATCGTAGGCGTGACAGGTCGGAACAGTGCTGGCGAGCACCAGGCTGTGGCCGTCCTGGTGCTGCAAACCTTCTCCGGCAAGCGTGGTGCGTCCGGCGGTGCCGCCGACCAGGAAGCCACGTCCGCGCGCGTCCGCAAAGGCCCAGATCATGTCGCCTACACGCTGGAATCCGAACATCGAGTAATAGGTGAAGAACGGAATGGTTGGAACACCGTAGTTGGAGTAGGCTGTTCCCGCCGCGGTCATCGAAGCCATCGAACCGGCCTCGGTGATGCCTTCCTCCAGAATCTGGCCGTTCTTCTCTTCGCGGTAGTACAGCAACATGTCAACGTCATGGGGACGATAGAGCTGTCCCTGGCTGGCATAGATGCCAACCTGGCGAATGATCGACTCCATGCCGAAGGTGCGGCCCTCATCAGGAATGATGGGCACGATGTACTTGCCGACTCCAGCATCCTTCATGAGCTGACGCAGCATGCTGACGTAACCCATGGTGGTCGAAACCGCGCGGCCCTTCGAGCCGACCAGCGACTCAGTGAACTCGGTCAGCGGCGGAGCTTTGAAGTCGCCCGGTACCGGGCGGCGGTTCGGCATGGTGCCACCCAGGCGCCGGCGCTGCTCGCACATGTAAAGAATCTCCGGGCTATCGTCCGGCGGACGATAGAGCGCGCCCTTCTTGGCGGCCTCCTCCGGAATTGGAATGTCAAAACGCGAACGAAACGCGGTTAGCGCCTGGTCAGCCAGCTTCTTTTCCTGGTGCGTGGCGTTACGCGCTTCGGCAGAGCCAAGCCCGTATCCCTTGACCGTTTGCGCCAGTATCACGGTGGGCTGGCCTTTGTGTTCCACCGCACGCTTGTATGCGTTATAGACCTTCTGTGGATCGTGGCCGCCACGGCTGAGATAGTGCAGTTGCTCGTCGCTCATGTCAGCGACCAGTTCGTGCAGCTCAGGATATTTACCGAAGAACTCTTTGCGGATGTAAGCACCGCCGCGTGCTTTGTAGCTTTGCAACTCTCCGTCGACAACCTCTTCGAAGCGTTTCACCAGCAGGCCGGACTTGTCTTTGGCAAACAACGGGTCCCAGTCGGAGCCCCACAGCACCTTGATAACGTTCCAGCCGGCGCCGCGAAACGCGGCTTCGAGTTCGTTGACGATTTTGCCGTTGCCGCGCACCGGGCCATCCAGACGCTGCAAATTGCAATTGACGACAAAGATGAGGTTGTCGAGTTTCTCGCGGGCGCCAAGGGTGAGCGAGCCCATGGACTCGGGCTCGTCGGTTTCGCCGTCTCCTACGAAGGCCCAAACTTTGCGATCGGTCTTCTCGATCAAGCCCCGGTTCTCCAGGTAGCGCATGAAGCGCGCCTGGTAGAGCGCGTTCAACGGGCCGAGTCCCATCGAGACCGTCGGAAAACGCCAGAAATCGGGCATCAGCCAGGGATGTGGATAGGAAGGCAATCCGGGTGTGTCGCGTAATTCGTGACGGTAGTTGAGAACCCGCTCCAGCGGCAGGCGGCCTTCCAGAAAAGCACGGGCGTAGACACCAGTCGAAGAATGTCCCTGGAAGTAGATGAAGTCGCCGGGCTGATCTCCGTAGCCGGCGTGAAAGAAATGATTGAAACCGACTTCCAGAAGAGTGGCCAACGAAGAATAGGTAGAGATGTGGCCGCCGATTCCGGCATCCTCTTTGTTTTGCCGGTGGACCATGGCCATCGCGTTCCAGCGGATCAAGCTCTTGATGCGGCGTTCCAGGGCACGATCGCCGGGGTACGGAAGCTCCTCTTCCACCGGAATCGTATTCACATACGGCGTGTTCAGCTTGACCGGTACATCGACGCCGCTTTTGCGCGCGTGGCGCACCAGTGCGTCGAGCAAGTCAGTGCCGCGCTCCTTGCCTTCTTCATCAACCACCTGGTTGAAAGCTTCCAGCCACTCCGCTACTTCGGCGTTGTGTTCGTTGCCGATTTCATCAACAATTTCGGGACTGACGGGAAATTCCAAAACTGCCGGATTATGCACTGCCACATTCACCTCGAAGATAAGAGCGTGTGCCGGCGGGAGAGGCCGACAGAAAACCCGGATTGGGAAACCGGATGATGATTGAAGTTCCTATTTACGTGATGCGTCATTGCGGATTGCGCTTCATTTTCTGAGCTCGCAATCGGGAAGCGCTCCCCACTTTCAGCGCTTGCCAGAGCCTCACCGGTCGAGCACCGCACCCGTTTTTGCCATGGGCCAGTCGCCTGGCCATGTCAGTTATGTATGGGTTGATTCTATCAGCGATGCGAGCCCTCGCAGGCACACCGATCGCGTTCGCACGACGAGGATGGAAAGTTTGCGGAATGCTGCGTACGAATTACGAACAGGGTTCGTGGCCACACTCGCAGGCAATTTCCACTTCTTCGCTGCCTGCGTCTTTGCACCAGTCGCTGCAGAACTTCTGGCCTGGTTGCACGTCGCAGTTACAGGGTTCGTGGGCGCACTTATGTTGTTTCTCGTCCATGTTCTTCTCCTAACGAGCATGAGCGGGAAATCCCTGATGCCAACTGGAGCGACGGGAGCCCGCAATCTTGCTGAGTGTTGGCTGGGGCGCTCCGACGGGAGTGCCCGCAACAGATATCAGAAGGGCTGATTGACCCTTTGCCAGATCGCCATCCCGGCGATGACAAGTATCAGCACACCAGAGGCAGCGCCGAGCATTTTAACGGGGAGACTGAGCCTTTGCATGCGAACCTGCAACTGCTCCTGCTCAACTCGCATGCTGGAACTTGCCTCATCGAGGAACAACTGATCGTCTTCGTGCATGCTCAAGGTGCTGCGGTAGATGAGCAGAATAACCAGCACAGCCGTTATCACGGCCCAGATGATGAACAGAGTCATCAAAGACATTTGCCACCTCGGCTCAAAGCGAACCAGCCCCCGACAGCGTAACAACACTGCCACCGGCGTGGGGCCTCACGGCAACCCATTATAGCTCTCGAAAGCAGCAGTCAAACTCAAATTGTAACCTGATCGGTTATCTCCAAGGGACTTCTCTCGTTGATAGCCAGAGCCTGAGATGCTGCCCCGCCTTCTGCGACTTGTCGGCAAGCCCAGGCATCCAATTTAGCAGCGGGCGACTGCTTGCGAGCTAACGCTCGTGGAGGTTTGATATAATTCCCCAAGATTTCAGGAGACACTGATGGCAACTACCACTACCACACCAACTACTCCCAGCACACCGTCCGTTGAAACCCGGCCTGTCAATTTCACCGCGAACGCGATCAGCAAGGTGAAGGAAATCATGGCTCAACAGAACCCGGTTCCAGCCGGATTGCGGGTGGGAGTCGTGGGCGGCGGCTGCTCCGGATTCTCCTACTCCATGTCGTTCGAGAACGGCGCGGGAATGATGGACAAGACCTTCGATTTCGACGGTCTCAAGGTTTTCGTCGACGCCACTTCCGTGATGTACCTCAAAGGCGCGGTGGTTGATTACGTCGAGACGCTCGAGGGCGCTGGCTTCAAGTTTGAGAATCCCAACGTGAAGAGCACCTGCGGCTGCGGGTCGTCGTTCAGCGTTTAACCGTCCAGTACAAGATTTCGGCTAAGCCCTGCCCTATGGCAGGGCTTTCTTGCTTTTGCACAACTCGAAAGCCGCCGTCGGGTTTGCTAGTCGAGGACAATCGGCAACCCGGCTATTACAATGGTGCTTTCCTGCGGAAATGTGCCCGGACATGATCCGGGGAGAACGGAATGATCCTTGCGTAGACTCCTATACCTGTTTCCAGCTCTGTGTCTGTTCGGATTAGCACTGGGATGCGGCGACCAGTATCGTCCGGTGGCGAATCCCATCGTCGGACAGGGTGGCCAGCCACAAATGACTCATTATGCATTTGTGGTGAACAACAACACCGTGGGAAACAGCAGCACGGTCCAGATCGACGTATCTGGCGACACCAACCTGCAGATCCAGTCGTCGGGTGCGGGCGCAGTGGCTGAGGCATTTCTAGCCAATAACAACTCAGCCGTCTTCACCGCCAACAGCCTTGCCGACTCGGTCACGGAATACACTACATTCCTGAGTTTCGCGCCCATCACGACCATCAACCTGCCCATCGGCTCCAAGCCCATCGCCCTCACCACGTCAAGACCCGGCTCGATGTATGCGCTGAATTCGTCCTTCAACGCCAACTGCCCGAGCTCAGGATCGATCAGCATCATAGACACCGGTGCGTTGGCGGCAGTGGCCACCGACTGTGTTGGCCCCAGCCCGATCTCATTTGCTCAGCTTCCCAGCGGCACCAAAATCTATGTCGCCAACAGTGACAACACCATATCCGTATTCGATCCCGACGCGGGGGCCGTTACATCGACCATCGACCAATCCATGGGACTGGGCTTGAACCCGGTATTCGTCCTCGCCAGTCTGGACAGCAATTACGTGTTCGTGGTGAACAAAGGGGACGGCACCAATCCCGGTAGCTTGAGCATCATCACCACCATCAACGACCAGGTGGCGCAGACCATCCCGCTGGGAGTCGGCCCCACCTTTGCCTACATCGACCCCCATCTGGTTCGTTTGTATGTCGTCAATAGCGGCGGCAACTCGGTGACGGTGTTTGACCTCTCCACCTTGAACCTGAGTAACAATCCTCCGCTGACAACGCTAGCCACCGTCAATGTGGGTAGCGGCCCTGTAGGCATTACTGCGTTGCCGGATGGCACCCGGTTCTACATCGCGAATTCCCTCTCTAACGACGTCACCGTGGTTAGCGCCACCAGCTACAGTGTTTTGAAGACCATTCCTGTCGGCCAAGACCCTGTCTGGATTACCGCGGAGCCGACCTCGACCAAGGTCTACACCGCGAACAACCTGGGGGGAAGCGTTAGCATTATCCAAACCGTGAACGATACGGTGGTGGCCAATATGCCGGCGCCACCGCAAGATTCCACGTGCACTCAGTCCTGTGTCTTGCAGCAACCCAGCATGATTCTGACCTTCTGACGGGAGCACGCCGATGAGTCGCGTCCTGGTGATAGAAAGCGATAACCCGGTGAGCAAGGAAATTGGCGATGCTCTGGTCACCTGGAATTTCCCTGTGGAATTCGCCGCCGGCCACGTGGACTCACTGCACAAGTTGAGGATGTTGTCCTTCGGCGTGGTTGTAACCTCTCCTCACAGCACTGTCCAGGAGGACTTGGCGTTGCTGCAGGAAATGCGGCAGATCCGGCCGGGAGTGAAGAGCATCGTTCTGGCGCGGGAAAGCACCCCGGAAGAAGTGATCGCGGCGTTGCGCGCCAGGGTCTTTGCGTGTTTCACGCCGCCCTTTGACGCTCAGGAGATTGCCCACCTGGCTTGCGAAGCAGCTTCTGACAACGAATGGCATGACGACATCCAAGTCCTCTCCGCCAGGCCGGGATGGGTCTCCATTCGGGTAAATTGCCGGCTGCTCACGGCAGAGCGGGTTCTCACCTTCGCCAAAGAACTCAATTCGCAATTGCCCGAAGAAACGCGAACCGAGATCATCGCAGCCTTCCGCGAGATCCTGTTGAATGCCATGGAACATGGCGCGGCCTTCAATCCCGACCAGGTGGTTGAGATCACCGTGGTGCGAACCGCGCGCAACATGGTGGTTTACGTGCGCGATCCCGGCGCGGGTTTCCGGCGGGAATCGCTGGACCACGCTGCGATCGCAAATCCTAACGATCCGGCAGCGCACATCGCCATTCGGGAAGCCGAGGGCATGAGACCGGGTGGTTTTGGCATGTTAATGGCCGCAGGCACCGTGGACGAGCTCATCTACAACGAGATTGGCAACGAAGTTCTGCTGATCAAGTACTTGGATACTGCTGCGGCTAGTTCGGGAGCGTGATGGCAGCTAAGAAGCGAAAGCCGAAACGTTTCTCGGCTGCTAAAGCGGTCAAAGCCGCAGCTCGCAAACTGGTCGGCACCCCTCCTCCTACCCGCGCGGAACCCGATGTTACCAAGCGAAAATCTTCCAAGCAAAAGTACAAGCCCAAGCTCGAAGACCTTCTGAGAAGCGACGAGTAGAGGCCCGACTGAAGCCCGGCCCTGATACAAAGCTTGAGGAGCGAAGAGCGATTTTGAGTGTCCCACCGGCAAACGACGCCGGAATGGGGCAGCCGAAATTTTGGGTCAGGAGCTGTAGCCCGCTCTCGATTTGATTTTGTTCGGCACGACCGGAGGTCGTGCCCTGACGCGAAGCTTCGCTACACGCGAATCACTCAGCCTCACATCATCTCGTCGGGGTAGTTGCCGGCATCGTAGCCGTCGGCGAGGTTCTCGAAGCGGGTGGAGTTCTTGATGAACGCCAGCTTGAGGGTGTCGACGGGACCGTTGCGCTGTTTCGAAATGATGATTTCAGCAATGCCTTCGATTTCAGGCGTGATGTCCTCTTTTTTCTTGTAAACCTCTTCGCGGAAGATAAAGGCAACGACGTCGGCGTCCTGCTCGATGGAACCCGATTCGCGGAGGTCGGCCAGTTGCGGGCGGCGATCTCCGCTACTACGGCTCTCGGGAGCGCGGCTTAACTGCGACAACGCCACCACGGGAACCTTCAACTCTTTCGCAACGGCTTTCAGCCCTCGCGAGATGGCGGAGACTTCCTGAGTGCGATTCTCAAAACGTTTGCCGCCGATGGGGACAGCCGACATCAGTTGCAGGTAGTCGACGATAATCAGGTCGAGCCGGCCTTCCTGCTGTTTGAGTCGGCGCGCCTTCGAACGCATCTCCGTGACCGAAATTCCCGGCGTGTCGTCGATGAAAATCGGTGCTTGCATGAGTTGTTCCATGCCGTGCGTCAGCTTCTCCATGTCCTGCTTGTAGAGGGTGCCGGTGCGCAGGCGGTGCGAATCGACCTGGGAGCAGGAGGCGAGCATGCGCATGAGCAGCGCCTCTTTCGACATTTCCAGCGAGAAGACGCCGACCACCTTGCCGTCGCGGATGGAAGCGTTCTCGGCGATGTTCATGGCGAACGAAGTTTTGCCCATCGACGGGCGGGCCGCGATGATAATCAGGTCGGATGGCTGGAAGCCGCTGGTGAGTTTGTCGAGCTGCGTGTAATGGGTGCGAAGGCCGGTGATCTCCTGGCCACGGGCGTAGAGCGCATCAAGCGAACCGAACGAGGCCTTGACGATGGAGGGGATGGCTTCGAGGCCCTGGCCGATACGGTTTTCCGAGAGGTTCATCAACGACTGCTCAGCGCGATTGATGACCTCTTCGGCTTCGTCGCTGTGCTCGATGGACTCGGCGATTGCGTTTTGCGCAATGTTGATGAGGCCGCGCAGCAGCGCCTTGTTGCGGACAATACGGACGTAGTGCTCAATGGACGGACGGTCGGGAACGCCATCGATGAGCGAAGAAAGATAGGCGACGCCACCGACGGCTTCGACCTCTTTGCGGCGGTCGAGTTCCTCGGCCAGCGTGATCATGTCGACCGGGCGGCCCATGGTCTGCAAATCCGCCATGCGCCCGAAGATGCGGCGATGCGCGTCGAGCGAAAAGTCGTCGGGCTTGAGCGGGGCGGCCTGGTCGTAGAGACCGTTGTCGAGCAGGATGGCGCCGAGAATGGAGCGCTCAGCTTCGATGCTGGCGGGAAGTCCGTGTTCGAGATTTATGTCGAGGGTGGCCATCGGAGAGGTATTACGAATTTAGTATCTGCGCACATGTGCCGTACAGAGTGTCGGGCCGTTATAGACAAGATTCCTGCGGAAAATCAGTGCGGCGCTGTTGATTTCACGGCCGTATCTCTTTGTGTGCAGAGTGACGTGTGGCACAAAGATTTCGTTAACGATGCTCCGAGCACTCGTGGTAAAAGGATAGGCGCGAGGTCTGAACAAAAACGCCGCGTGCCTCCCCACACAACGGATGGTACACGGCGCAAGGTTCGGAGTTAAGCGCGGGATGAGCGCCGCTTCTTGCTTGTGAGGCTGAGCGGCGTGATCCCGATAACACGCAAGTAAAAACGCCTATCGTTATCCATAACCACGAAGGGATCCTTCTCAATCTCTTTGTGATGTGCTTTTCTTGCTTTCAAGTTTCTCCTTTCAGAAAGCGCCCTCATTCCACGCTGCGGATCCCGGTTCGATGCTGGCAACAAGTCCGCGTTCGAGATTTATGTCGAGGCTCGCCATCGATAATGAAATTACGTTAGGCGAGCGGACGGTACGTGGCAATGATGAAACAGGTGCGTGGCGCAGGATTTCAGAGGAAAGGTGTGCAAAGCTGTGGGAATCGGGGATGATGTTGGGCGCAGAGTGTCGCCGGTTGTAGCGGCTGTCCGGATTGCCTGGAAGAGCCGTCATTTCTGTTAGTGAAACAGAACTGCAGGTCCCTCACTGCGTTCGGGATGACAAATCATAAAGTTCACCGCGGGCTGACGCCCACGGCTAGAACAAATGTCGCCGCTTGCAGCGGCTGCGCGTCTTACGCGAGAAGCCATCATTTGCGTTAACGACAGGGAAAGCAGGTTTTTCGTTGCGCTCAGAATGACAGGTCGAAAAAGAGGAATTGCAAAAGCGAAGAGCGAATGGCGAACAGCGGCTTTTCTGTGCGACCCGCGAGGCCAGCCACCTGCGGGTCGCACTTGCTCAGTCACAGGCTTCAACGTTCGTTGCCCAAACGTTGGCGCGGCATTCCTGAGGCCGCGAGTTCATCGCCGATCAGCGTTCGGCGAGGGTGCTTCTCATAGCGGTGCTGCGTCTGGGGAGGAACGAACCGCGACATAGGACGCCACGGCCAGCGCAAGCACGATTACCCTCACTTCGCTCGATCGCCTTCCGCAAACGCAACCGGAGAGTTCGCGCTCGTGGACCGCTCTCCTTTACGAGCGGGTGGCAGTCGCAGGGTGCTTCATTTCAGCCTGCTTTGCCGCGCCTTGCACCTGGTTGGACCCATCGAGTGCGGAAGCCTGTTTTAACCTGTGCCCGGATGCATGGCAGGATGCCTGATGACCCAAGGTGGTGACAAGCTCGAATCGGGGCTGAGCTGTGCAATTCATGTGCATCGCTGAGGATTCTTGTGCAGTGCTGTGCAAAAACGGGGTGTCAGTCCGCGATATGGCAAGAAGTGCCCACCATTAAACTGTCATTCTGAGCGAAGCGAAGAACCTGCTTCCGTTCCTCCCGAAACAACGCTTGGCGGGTGATGCATTCGCGTCAAGGGCACGTCTTCGCGTCCTTTCCTGATGGGGATTGTCGCAACCCGAAGCTTCCGCCGGCGTGAGCAAAAACAGGTTCTTCGCTACGCTCAGAATGACAGTTCCAGCTGAAATCCGGCTGAAGCCGTGCCCCTCACAGCCCGCAGTTAATCACTTTGTCACTATCGCGGCGCGAGGCTTTACGTTTATGCTCGCGGCTATGGCGGTTTCGATTACGGTACTGGCGAGCGGAAGCGGTGGCAACTGCACGCTGGTCTCGAGTTCCGCTACCCGCCTGCTGGTGGACGCCGGGCTTTCCTGTCGCGAAGTTATGCGCCGCATGAAGCTGTGCTGCGAAGATCCGCAGACGATCGACGCCATCCTCATCACCCATGAGCACAGCGACCATGTTGCCGGGCTGCGCGTCCTCGCCAGGAAACTGAAGGTTCCTGTCTACATCACCGGCGCCACGCATGACAGCTATCGGAAGTGGGCGCGCGACAGCGCAGGCAACAAGGTCACGCTGGAGCGCAAGGAATATTTCTCGTCGGGTCGCGCGTTTCACATCGGCGACGTCACGGTGATGCCGTTCACTATTCCGCATGACGCGATCGATCCGGTCGGCTTCACCTTCATTAGCGAAGGCATCAAGGTTGGAATTTGCACCGACCTGGGCTACATCCCGCCGAATGTGCGCAATCACCTGCGCGGCTGCCAGATGCTGATGATTGAATCGAACCACGATCTGGAGCTGTTACGCGGCGGCCCGTATCCGTGGTCGGTGAAGCAGCGAGTGATGAGCCGGGTGGGTCATCTGTCGAATGAGGCGCTCGCGGATTTTCTGACCAGCGACTATGATGGGGGAGCCGAGTTCCTCATTCTTGCGCATCTTTCGGAGAAGAATAATCATCCTGAAATTGCGCGAATGACGGCCGAACGGGCGCTCGGCGAGCAGCGCAGCTTTGTGCGGAACCATCTTCTGCTCGCGGCCCAGCAGGAGCCTCTTCCTGCGGTTCGGTTGTAAGTTCCCGTGGCTGGCCGGGCGGCGGCGATGCAAGCCCGGGTTGATAGTCCATGACGCAATGCACTGATCCCGTCATCGGGAAGATCTTGGCCGGTTGGCGTTACGACATCTCTGGCCTTGCTCCGGAGATGCGCGGCGACTACGAGTCCCACCTGGCGGAGTGCCCGCACTGCCACTCGTGGCAGAGGCTGCATCGCATTATCGACATCGGCCTGATGGCGCTGGCGTCGGTTTCTATGGGCGTATTCCTCCTCGCCTACGGCGTTATCCGTCACTTCGACCCACCACACGCGTTCCTGCTGGAGATTGGCGCCCTGGGAGGCTTCCTGCTTTCCATGCTGCTGTGGCTGCTGGTCGCGGTTGCCACGCCGGCTCCGCTGGTGATGAAAGATGCGGCCCTGCTGGGCGCTCGCCGGTTGCATGACAAGTTGCCGGAAGAGATTCGACAGCGCATTCCGGAAGAGCTGCGAGTTAAAATCTCCGGGCAATAACAAACATCCTCAGACCAGGCCCTTTGTGCGGGATCGAGAGACTGCCGTATGCCGCTCAACAAACGCTACGAGAACGCAGCAAACGAACAGGTAGTGGAGGCTGCGGAGGTCGAGCTGGATGTAGCCCTGGAGCTGGCATTCACGCGCACCGAGCTGGCCTCAGATCGCACGCTGCTGGCATGGATTCGCACGGCGCTTACGTTAATGGCTGCGGGCATCGCGTATGACAAGGGGTTTCGCCTGCTGCACGACGAGCGGCTTGCGGCGGGAACCGCCTTGGTGCGAAGCGCCAACTTCGCCGGCGTGCTTTTGGCCGGCATCAGCACCGTGCTGCTGGCGATCGCGACGATACGGCACGTGATGATTGCCCGCTCGCTGGCAGGGGCACGCCAGCGCGGTATGGGAGGAGCGATTCCTACTCTGCTGGCTGCGGTGTTGGTGATCCTGCTGGGATGCGCGGTCGTGGTTTTTCTGCTGGCCACGGGGTAGGAAGCTGATGCCGTGTGTCGAGATTCGCGGGGTGGTTGAGGGATCTTGCAATCAGCGAATCTTACAGTGGGGCGAGCGAAAAGCAGGTCCTTCGCTTCGCTCAGGATGACAACCGGTAAAAGTTGAGCGGCTTCGCAAAGCGATTTTTCAGCCGCCTCTTTCAGCGATTGTCGCGCCCCGCTATTCCACTCGTAGTGCCTGCACCGGATTGACCGACGCCGCTCTCTGCGCCGGAATGATGCTGGCAACCAAGGCACAGAGCCCAAGCGCGACAACGGCCGCACCCAGCACCAGTGGATCCCATCCCTTCACCTGATAGAGTTGGGCAGCGATCAAGCGGGCGCAGCCAATTGAAACGGGAATGCCGATGAGCAGCCCGATCAGGATCTGCGTGAACGCTCCCCGTAGCACCATTGCGACGACGTTACTGCGGTTGGCGCCCAGCGCCATTCGAACACCGATTTCTCCGGTGCGCCGCTCCACCCCATACGCTGTAACGCCGTAAAGCCCGACCGCTGCCAGAACCAGCGCAAGAATGCCGAACATCCCGACCAGCTTCGCGACCACGCGCTGTTGATCGAGTTCGGCGTCGATCTGATCCTGCATGGTGCCGACCTCGAGCACGGTGAAGTTGGGATCGACGGAGCTGAAGACGCGACGGACCTGCGGTTCCAGACCTTCCACGTCGCCGCGCAATTTCAAAACGGCGCCTTCGATAAGGTGCGCGCTGTTCTCGACGGCCGCCATCATCGGATCGTCATACTGCACACGCTGCGCCAGCGGAACAAAGAAGAGCGGACGTCTCCAGTGACCGGTAGGATCGGTGTAATTGGCAGTTCGAACCACGCCGACAATTTCGAATGTGGCACTGTACTTCGGAAGATCGAGTCCGAAGTGTGCGCCCAGAGGCTCCTCACCGGGCTTGAAGAATCGCTTCACAAACTCTTCGTCCACTACCGCGACCGGCGGGGTGGAGGCAGTGTCGTGCTCGGTGATACTGCGGCCACGCAAGATCTGCTGGCCCATGGTTTCCAGGTAGCCGGGGGCCACGTGGTCCCACGACGAGCCGGCCTCTTCGTCCATGCCGGGCATGCCATGGCCCTGACGGATCACCATCTCGCCCCAGTTGTCCTGGTACGGCGCATAGAGCGCAAGGGCTGCGCTCTCGACGCCTGGAATATGTGAGAGCCGATCCTGGAGCTCGCGGTACATGGCATCGAGCCTGGCCGGCGCGTAGCTGGCAAACGGTGCGGCCAAGCTGATTTCCACGCGCTTGTCCACCTCAAAACCAAAGTCCTGTCGCTGCATGTTGACCAGGCTTCGCGCGAGCAGCCCGGCTCCCGCCAGCAGAACCACCGAGAGCGTCGCCTGAACAACCACCAAGCCTTTCTGGGAAAACGAAGATGTGTCGCGCGTACTCCGGTTGGCGCCGCGCAGTGCTTCCGCAGGATCAGTGCGCGAGGCAAGCCAGGCGGGCGCGGACCCGAACAGCACTCCGGTGAGCATCGACAGGAGGAAAGCGAAAGCCAGCACCACGATCGATGGGCTCGCAGCAATTGGCACGTATCGACCATGGAAAGCTAGTGCCACGATCGCCTTCACACCCAGGTATGCAACTGCCAATCCCAGAACGCCGCCGAGCACGGAGAGCACGAGGCTCTCCGTCAGTGACTGTCGGATGAGTCTGGCGCGCGAGGCTCCCATGGCCAATCGAATCGAGGTGTTCGCACGGCGAGCGGCTCCGCGAGCCAGCAGCAGGTTAGCGATGTTGGCGCAGGCAATCAACAAGACGAGTGAACAGACTGCGAGCAGGATGCGCAGGCTCGCGCCGTAGCTTTCCTTCATCACACCCACGCCGGTCCCGGCGGGCACAACTCGGATGACCTGCTTGGGCAACGCTTTCTTGATGCCGGCCATCCAGTCCGCCGGCATTCCGCTCTCATTCACCAGCCACAGACGGAGTTGGTTGGTAAGGCGTCCGGGCAGCTGCGTAGGTGAGGCATCGGGACGCAGCCGACCGATCACACGCAACCACGCTGGAAAGCGATGCAGGAAGGCATTCTCGCCGTGAAAGGTCGGCTCCTGGTTTATGGGTAGCCAAATCTCGGGCGGACTGCTGCGCAGGGTTTCGCCGAAAAACCCGGGCGGCGAGATTCCGACGATGGTGAAGGGATGACCATCCAGGATCATCGTCGAGTCCACGATCGTCGGGTCCGAGCCGTACTGCTGCTGCCAAGCCCGGTAGCTCAACATGGCGATCGGCGCCGACGTGGGCTCGTCATCGGACGGGAGAATGGTACGCCCGGCAAAGGCGCCGACGCCGAAGGTCGCAAAATAGTTGCCGCTGACAAATTCGCCCCGCAGCGGTTTAGAAATCTGATCGCTCTCGCCGCGGCGCGCCCCAAACTGTCCCCGACCCGCCTGGAATGCTGCCAGCTCGCTGAACTCCGGGGTTGTCTCCTTCATGCGCAGGTAAAACGGATAGGAGAACATGCCCCAGTCGTCCTGCGGGCTGCCTTCAACACAGCAGTCGGTGCCGTCGCCGATGCGGTAGAGGCTGGCCGGGTCCACGACCGGCAGCGATTTCAGCATGACGGCGTGAATCAGGGAGAAGATGGCGGTGGTTGCGCCAATGCCAAGCGCCAAGGTTATCAGCGCAGTCAAGGTGAAGACGGGCGATTTCCGCATCTGGCGTATCGCGTAGGCAACATCCTGGCGCAAAGTTTCCATAGCATCCCCCTCCCACACACATACGGGAGGCGAGGAAGCATTGTTCCGTGCAACGGGCGATGAAAAGGGCCGCACGTGAACAGCATCGGCAGAGTTCCGCCGCCTAGGCTTGTTGTAATCTGAAAATGCAGCATGAGCTACGACAGCAGCGTCCAGCAACTCTACGCGTTGGGGCACGAGCTTGCCTCGACGCCGTCGCACAAGTTCGACCTGGCCTATGTGCGCGAACTGCTGGCGGCGTTGGGCAATCCTGAGCGGCGATTTCCTAGCGTGCTGATTGCCGGAACCAATGGCAAAGGCTCGACGGCGGCCACGCTGGCGTCGATTCTTCGCGCGGGCGGATACAAGACAGGGCTCTATAGTTCGCCGCACCTGGTGACCATCAACGAGCGCATTCGGGTTAACGGCGAAGCCATCTCTGACGTCGAGTTCGAGGAAATTCACAATCGCGTCGAATTGATGGCGCAGGACCTGGTGCTGCGCAAGAAGCTGCCGTGGCATCCCAGCTTCTTCGAGATGCTGACGGCAATGGCGTTCGAATACTTCGCCAGCATCGCCGTCGGTATCGGGGTGCTGGAAGTTGGTATGGGCGGCAGGCTGGATGCGACCAATGTTGTCGATCCGCTGGTCTCGGTCATTGCCGACGTGGCGCTCGATCATCAGAAATATCTGGGCAATACCATTGGAGAGATCGCACGCGAGAAGGCCGGCATCATCCGCCAGAACGGAACTGTAGTGACGCTGCCCCAGCATCCTGAGGCGAATGACGTGATCGGCAACGCCATCCTGGAAAAGAATGCGCGCGGCGTGAGTGCGACGAAGTATATACCGCCGGTTTCCCCGGGAGCACCTGGCTATTTCGCCGGTCGAGTTACTCCCGTGCTGGGGCGAAATCGCTATCCGCTCACGGTCATGGACGAAGAGATCATGGTTGATTCGCCGCTTCCGGGCCGGCATCAGTATCGAAACATTGCGCTGGCGATTGCGGCTGCGGAGGAGATCGCGCCCTTCGGGTTCAAGGTCACGCCGAAGCAGATCGAGCGCGGTATTCGCGAGACCCATTGGGCAGGACGTTTCCAGGTCGTACCGCCGTCCGCCGCAACCGGCAATCGTGACCTCGTGCTAGATGTCGCGCACAATCCCGCGGGAGCATGGGCTTTGCGCTCGGCGCTGTCAGAGAACTTTCCGGAGCGACCGCTGACATTCGTGTTCGGCGCCATGCGCGACAAAGCGATACAGGAAATGGCAGAGATATTGTTCCCTGTGGCTGAATGCGTAGTGCTGACCGAGGTAAACAATCCGCGTGCGGCTACGGTTGACGAACTGATACAGGCAGGAATTCGTACGGGCGCGCAGGTTCACGCTTCTACTTCAGTTCCCGAGGCGCTGGCCAAGGCAATCGAAGTGACGGGACCGCAAGGTGGGATCGTCGTCACCGGATCGATCTTCCTCGTCGGCGAAGCCATGGCTGTCATGGGGCTGAAGGCATAGCATGAGCTACGGCGAAAAGGTCGGAGACGCTGAGGAACGCGGCCGGGGATCGCTGGTTACGCGCTTGCGGTCGTATTTCGTCTTTGTTCCGCTGGCGTATCTTTGCACGGGAGTGATGGGTTCGTTTTCGCTGCTATGGTCGTGGTTCGACCGTGACGGCCGGGTGCAGCACTGGTTCGCCCGCACCTGGGCCAAGATGATCCTGAAGATTCTTGGCGTGCGGGTGAAGCTGCGAGGGCTTGAGAACGTGGACTTCTCGCAGCCGGCTGTCTACGCGGCGAATCATCTGTCGGCGCTGGATATTCCGGTGCTCTATGCGACGCTGCCGATTCAGTTCCGCATTTTGGCTAAGAAGGAGCTGTTCGCGTATCCCTTCCTGGGATGGCACCTGCGGCGCTCGGGACAGATTGCGGTCGATCAGCAAGACGCTCGCGCCTCACTTCGTAGCCTGAACCGCGCAGGGGAAAGCCTACGCGAAGGCATGCCGCTGGTGGTGTTTCCCGAAGGCGGGCGTTCGCCCCACGGAGAGCTCCAGCAGTTCATGGGTGGCGCGTTCTACGCCGCGTTGAAGGCGCAGGTGCCGGTCGTTCCAATCGTCATCACCGGGGTGCGGGAGCTGCTGCCCATGAACAGCTTTCATGCGCTGCCCGGAGAAGCCGAGGTTGTGTTCTGCCATCCGGTCTCGACGGAAGGAATGACTCCGCGTGATATGGACAAGCTTGCGGCTACAGTACGCCAAGTGATGGTGCAAGAGCTGTCGGCGCGAACGCCAACGACCACTATGCCCGTGAATACAGAAGAGGTGGCGCTATGAGAGACAAGCCGCGCATTGCCATTCCGGCTCCAAACTCCACCCGGCCTGACTATGTGGATCGAGCGTTGCCGCAATACGAGCATGCGGTGCGCGAGGCTGGGGGCGAGCCGATCGTCATCCCGGTGAATGCCACGCCATCTGAGATTGCGCAGGCGATTAAGCAGTGTGATGGGGTGCTGCTTCCCGGTAGTCCGGCGGACGTCGATCCGGAGAAGTACGGTCAAGAGCGACACGAAAAGACCGCGCCGGGCGATCCGTTTCGCGACAACACCGATGAGCTTCTGCTGCAAGACGCATACAACATGCGCAAGCCGGTGCTGGGTATCTGCTACGGACTGCAATCGCTGAATGTGTGGCGTACCGGGACGCTCGCGCAGGATTTGCCACAGGACGTCAATCATCGTGCCGGACGAGCCGTAGCCGAGGCTCACCGGGTGCAGAT
This sequence comes from uncultured Acidobacteriaceae bacterium, assembly GCA_963796585.1. GTDB lineage: Bacteria > Acidobacteriota > Terriglobia > Terriglobales > Acidobacteriaceae > CAVVDY01. The sequence goes on along the minus strand of CAWCMB010000010.1, from coordinate 538,264 downwards.
CGAGCCACACTCGAAACTGGCGGCAATTCTTCGCGAAGGAGGAGCCCTGCCCAACAGCGCTCCCCTGGTGCTGTCGGTCAATTCAAGCCATCATCAGGCGGCGGCGGCGCTGGGCGATGGACTGCGGCTAGCCGCGTGGTGTCCTGAGGACGAGGTGAAAGAGGCGGTCGAAGCTACGGCGGCGGACCACTTTGTGCTCGGCGTGCAATGGCATCCTGAGCGCGACTTCGATCAAAGCGCCGTGTCGCGGGCCATCTTCAGTGGATTTGTTCGCGCGGCGGCGCTTTGGCATCGGCAACTCGCAAGCCGGCAAAGCGATTTTGAGTCGGTAAGGAAGTAGAATCGTGGCACTGCGAGCAACCTGCAGGTCCCTCGACTTCCCCCTCGCCAAGCCTCGGGGTCCGCTCGGGATGACACAACAAAAACGGACTCGCTCCTGGCTCAGAATGACACGGGAGAATGGGAGAGCTAATCGATTGAAGCTGCCACACACTCACTGCTGGCTCTGCGGCGCGGCAGGGTGGTCGGTGCTGCGGAACTTGGTGCGAAAGTGTTCGGAGAGCAACTCGACTGCGGGCAGGTTGGACTGCGGGTCCGTCTGCACCAGATAGCGAATGGCTTCCACCAGCAGGCGTTGGCCCTCTAGATAGCGAGGGTCGGAACGTTCCCGAGGCAGGTGGTTGACTTCGGGTGGCGCGGGCATGGTTAAGATTCTGGCCTTGGGCATCAATCCTCTGGGCGCTCTTTCCGTCCCTGCAAGGTGAGACGCCACCAAAGCGTTTCGCTGTTGTATCTTGACGTATTTCGGCGCGCCCCTCTCCAGGATGCAGCGCCACTTGCGATTCGGACCGCGAAACGGATGCGGTCAGCTGCTTCCATCGGTTACTCTGGTTTCTTATGCTTGATCTGGCGTTTGTACGTGATCATCTCCCTCTTGTCGAAGAAAAGCTGGGGCAACGCGGTATGGATCCAGCGGCGGTTTTACAAGACTTTCAATCGCTCGATCAGGAGCGACGAACAGCAATTCGTGCCTCAGAGGAGTTGAAGGCGCGGCGCAATCAGGCTTCCGAAGAGATCTCCGCCCTTAAAAAGCAAAAGCAGGATGCGACGGCGCAGATCAACGAAACCAAGGAACTGCGCGAAAAGATTGCCGAGGCGGAGCAGCGCGCGGAAGCTCTCGACGCGCGGATGCGCAACATCCTTAGCGGAATTCCCAACCTGCCGCAGGACAGCGTGCCAGTTGGTAAATCGGCCGATGACAACGTCGAAGTGCGCCGCTGGGGCACGCAGCCGAAGTTTGATTTCGCTCCCAAGCCGCACTGGGAGTTGGGGGAATCGTTAGGCGTTCTTGATCTGGAGCGGGCCGCGAAAATTACCGGCGCGCGCTTTGCTGTTTACTGGGATTTGGGTGCGACGCTGGAACGCGCGCTAATGAACTTCATGCTCGATCTGCATACCCGCGAGCATGGCTACACCGAAGTGCTTCCGCCATTCATGGTCAACGCCGACTCCATGTATGGAACGGGACAGCTTCCGAAGTTCGAGGCTGATCTGTTCAAGGTTCCGGTGGAAGAGAACAAGAACTTCTATCTGATCCCGACGGCTGAGGTGCCGGTGACAAACCTGTACCGTGACGAGACATTGGACGGCGCGCGCCTGCCGATCTCGTTGACGGCATACACGCCGTGCTTCCGCAGCGAGGCAGGATCGTATGGCAAAGATGTGCGGGGAATTATCCGCCAGCACCAGTTCCAGAAAGTTGAGCTGGTGAAGTTCACTAAGCCGGAGCAGTCGAACCAAGAGCACGAGAAGCTCACGCGCGATGCGGAAGAGATTTTACAGAAGCTCGGCTTGCACTATCGCGTGATGGCCCTTTGTACCGGGGATATGGGTTTCTCGTCGGCGAAGACCTACGACATTGAAGTGTGGCTGCCGGGGCAGGGATTGTTTCGCGAGATATCTTCTTGCTCGAACTTCGAAGCGTTTCAGGCGCGACGCGCGAACATCCGCTATCGCCCCGAAGGCGGCAAGAAAACTGAACTGGTTCACACGCTGAATGGCAGCGGCCTGGCGATTGGGCGAACCTGGGTTGCGATTGTCGAGAACTATCAGCAGGCGGACGGCAGCGTTGTCATCCCGGAAGTGCTGCAGAAGTATGTGGGAGCGGAACGGATTACGCCGAAGAAGTTCTAGTGCAGGGGACGGCCCTTCAGGCAGGCCAGGGCCCGACGAAGTTTTCCTGCCCCACCCGGAAGAAACTGCAGATCCCTCGACTCCTCGCTGACGCTCGTCGCTCGGGATGACACACAGAAAAAGCGGAGCACAGGTGCACGGTGCCGCTGAGGCTGTCTCGGGATGACACAAAAAGGGGCTTGCGTCGGCACAGCTAAAGCTGTGCCCTTTCAAAACCTAGTGCACTTTCTTCTTGGCCAGGAATTGCGAGCGGTCGCGCTCGGAGTCGATCTCGGCGGCGACACTCGCATAAAGCTCCTCGATCGACGAGCAACGATCGGCAGCACGTTTCACAACTACCTTCGCGATCGGGCCGATGAAGGCCGCCAGCTCGCGGCTCACCGAATCGAGGATGCTCGGCTCAAAGCTGCCGCCCGACGGTCTCGCCCCTGCACCTTTGCTGCCACTTTGCGCTCCACCGGAACTGGGCGGCGGTACCTGGATCGCCAAGGTCTCCAGCGTCTGCACTTCGTCAAAGGAAATTCCCTCCAGCGCGGCCAGGAATTCCAGCGCGGTTTGAAAGCGCTGCGCAGCATCTTTGGACATCGCTCGCAAAATCGTTTGTGACACGTTGTCGGGAATGCTGGGATTCAATTCCGCCGGCCGCTTCGGCTCTTCGCGCAAATGCCCGGTCATCACTTCGTATTCGGTCTTGCCATCGAAGGGACGGCGGCCGGTGAGAATCTCGTAGAGCGTGACGCCGGTGGAGTACAGGTCGGAACGCGCATCGACTCGCTCGCCGCGCACCTGCTCGGGCGACATGTAATGCAGCGAGCCAAGCACGTACCCCGGGCGAGTGTGGCTCATCTCCGCCGATTGAAACGCCATGCCGAAGTCGAGCAGCTTGGCTTCGTTTTCGAAGGTAATCATGATGTTCGAAGGCTTGATGTCGCGGTGAATTACGCCGCGCGCGTGCGCGTAGACCAGCGCGGATAGCACCTGCCGCACGTAGTTGATACCTTCCATGGCGCGGTGGGGCCAGGGGGAGTGCAACTTATAGTAGAGGTCCTCGCCCTCGATAAACTCCATCACCATCGCGATCTGGTCATCGTGCTGAAAGGCGGTGTTGAGACGTGCGATGTGCGGATGCGAGAGGCCGGCGAGCAGACGGATCTCGCGCAAGAAACGATCGGAAAGGTCGGCGCGGTCGCGATCGGAGCGCAGCAGCTTCAGCGCTTCCACGCGTTGCGAGATGACGTGGCGTACCTTGTACACCTCGCCCATGCCACCTTGTCCGAGGTGGCTGATGATCTCGTAGTCGCCTATGTTTTGTCCGGGTCGAAGCGGCATTTACCTGAAGCCCCACATGCAATGCAGTAAGAATACATTGAAACGGAAGGGGTGGGGCACGCCTTAAGGGGTTCCCGCCACACTACCGCTTTGTCCTGCGAAGCGTCGCGTCAGGGCCGAGTTTCAGTCGTGCCGAAGCGACCTGTTCTCTGCGCAGATAGCCTTCAGGGGCGACGACAAGCAGCAGATCCCTCGACGGCTGAAGCCGTCTCGGGATGACAAATGAACTGAAGGAGCGGTCGGCACGACTGGAAGTCGTGCCCTGACGCGAATCTATTCAGAAGCCAGTTTTCTCCCGCTTCTCGATCTTGGCCCAGGTGTCGCGTAGCGCGACCGTGCGATTGAACACCAGCTTCTCAGCCGTGGAATCCGGATCGACGCAAAAATATCCCAAACGCTCGAACTGATATCGCGTCTCAATGGCCGCGCCCTTCACCGAGGGCTCGAGCTTCGCGTGCGTGATGACCTCGATCGAGTTGGGATTGAGGTTGGCGCGGAAGTCCTGCCCTTCGGGCGCGTCGTTAGGATTTTCTTTGGTGAACAGGTTTTCGTAGACCCGAACTTCGCAATCGAGCGCGTGCTCAGCCGAGACCCAGTGAATGGTTGCTTTCACCTTGCGATTGTCCGGCGCGTTGCCGCTGCGAGTTTCGGGATCGTAGGTGCAATGAACGGCAAGGATGTTTCCCTGCGCGTCTTTCTCCACGCCGGAGCACTTGATGAAGTAGCCGCCGCGCAAACGCACCTCGACGCCGGGTGAAAGGCGGAAGAACTTCTTTGGCGGATCTTCGCGGAAGTCGTCCTGCTCGATGTAGAGCACGCGAGAGAACGGCACCTTGCGCAGGCCTGCGGTCGTATCTTCCGGATTGTTGACCACTTCCAACTCTTCGACCTGGCCTTCGGGATAGTTATCGATGACCACCTTCAGCGGCCGCAGTACGCCCATCACGCGCAATGCGCGACGGTTCAGGTCTTCACGAACGAAGTGCTCCAGCATCGCGAGTTCGATGCTGCCGTTGGTCTTCGACGCTCCGATGGCAGCACAGAAGTTGCATAGCGACTCCGGCGTGTAGCCGCGGCGGCGAATGCCGGAGATGGTCGGCATGCGTGGATCGTCCCAGCCGGCGACGTGGCCTTCCTGCACCAGTTGCAGAAGCTTGCGCTTACTGAGCAGGGTGTAGGTCAGGTTCAGGCGGTCGAACTCGATCTGCTGCGAGGGAAAGATGCCGAGCTGCTCGATGAACCAGTTGTACAGCGGGCGGTGATCTGCGAACTCCAAGGTGCAGATGGAGTGCGTGATGTGCTCGATGGAGTCCGACTCACCGTGCGCGAAGTCGTACATGGGGTAGATGCACCACTTGTCTCCGGTGCGGTGATGCGTGGCACGAAGGACGCGGTACATGATGGGATCGCGCATATTGAGGTTGGGCGAAGCCATGTCGATCTTGGCGCGCAGGGTCCGCGAGCCGTCAGGGAATTCGCCCGCGCGCATACTCTCGAACAGATCGAGGTTCTCATCAATGCAACGATTGCGATACGGACTGTCTCTGCCGGGCTCAGTCAGAGTGCCGCGATACTGGCGAATCTCTTCGGCGCTCAGATCACACACGTAAGCCTTGCCGGCTTTAATCAGTTGCACAGCCCAGGCATAGAGCTGGTCGAAATAGTCAGAGGCGTAGTAGAGCCCATCCCACTGCCAGCCCAGCCAGCGCACGTCTTTGATGATGGAATCGACGTACTCCTGCTCTTCTTTTTCGGGATTGGTGTCGTCGAAGCGCAGATTGGTTTTGCCGCCAAACTCAGCCGCCAATCCAAAATTTAAGTACGTGGATTTCGCGTGTCCGATGTGAAGGTAGCCATTCGGCTCAGGAGGAAAGCGAGTCTGCACACGACCATCGAATGTGTTGGTCTTCAGGTCTTCAATGATGATGTCGCGAATAAAGTTCGAAGTCCGCGGACCGGATTCGGCGGGTGCGGCGGCGGCTTCGAGTTTGTCTGGTGTTGTACTCATGAGTGCGTGATTGTCCCTGATTGCGGCAGATGAGCGGCCGCAATACTTTAGTGTAATCGCTCAGCAGACAGCAAAGTTGGGCCCAGAGCCATCCTGCAAAGGCCTACGGCCAGTTGATCTCCATCAGCAGGACGGTAACATGGGCGATGGCGGCGTTGTCGGTCCCCATGCCTTCTGGGGTCTTGGCTTTGACGCTGACCTGATCGGGTTCGATCTTCAGCAAGTTCGCAACATTCTGCCGAATTGCCAATGCGTGCGGCACGATTTTCGGTTCCGCGAGAATCAACGTGCTGTCAATGTTGGCCACCACGTATCCAGCTTCGCCGACTTGCCGAGCCGCCTCCTCGAGAAACACCGCTGAATCAGCGCCCTTCCACTTAGGGTCACTGGGCGGAAAGTAGGTGCCGATGTCTCCTGCCGCAATGGCGCCAAGTAGCGCGTCGGTAATGGCGTGCAGTAGTACATCGCCATCGGAGTGGCCGGCCAGACCGCTGTGATGCGGCAAAGTGACGCCACCAATCTTGAGAGGAATGCCGGGCTTGAACTCATGCGAGTCCCAGCCGTAGCCGATGCGCGGAGCGTAACGAAGCGAAGGGTTCGCCATTTTCAGAGTTGAAGTCTCGCAGCAATTCTAACCCGCGGGTAAAAAAATGGCCGTCACGTATCCTCGTATCAATCCGCAAGCGGCCTCATAATGCGAAAGCAGCGCTCGATTTTTTGATTTGCCGACCGATTTTCATATGCGACAATCGAGAGCATCGCAATTCGATCGTGAGAGCTCTGGCCCCCGGAGTTCCACAAGGTGCGGGCGTGTTATCCCTCCTAAGACGCTGCAGCATTGTTGCTCCGCAATTTGCGCTAACTACATTCCTGTAAGAGGTCATATGTCGAAGATAAGTGTGGTGTTGTTGTGTCTCCTGGGTTTCAATATTTGGTGCTCCGCCGAGCAGGTCACGCTCAAGAATGGCGACCGCTTAACCGGGTCGATAGTAAGCATGGATGGCAAGAAGCTTGTCGTCCATACGAGCTATGCCGGCGATGTACCCATCGATTGGGCCGAGGTGAGCCAGTTCTCGTCCGATAAACCGCTGGTCATCACGCGCACCGATAAGCGAGTTGTGTCCGGCACCGTCGCTACCGAAGGGCAGGACGTCATGATTACCACCGCGCAGGGACAGCAGAAGCTTACCCTGGCCGATGTCAGTGCGATGCGCTCTCCGGCCGACCAGGCCGTGTATGAGAAGTCGCTGCATCCGGGCATGCTGGAAGGCTGGGCCGGCGGTGGCAGCTTTGGATTCGCGCTGGCACGCGGCAACAGCGAGACCACCAACCTGGCGCTGGGATTTGATGCTACGCGCAAGACGGCGACGGACGCGTGGGTAGTCGATGCAGCATCGGTGTACTCGACCGACGAGAACGCCGGCACAACCAGCGCCAACTCTTTCCAGGGTCTAATCCGTTACGACCACAATCTCACCAAGCGACTATTCGCTTACGGAGCATTTGCAGGTGGGTACGATGAGCTGCAGAACTTGAACTATCGCATCACGCCAAACGGCGGTCTCGGCTTTCATGCGATTGCAAGCGACCGCACCACGCTCGACCTGTTGGGAGGCTTTGGCTACACCCGCGAGTCGTACACGACAGGATTGACTAACAACCTGTTGACTGCGACGCTGGGCGACGAATTTGCTTACAAGTTGTTCAAGTCCACTACCATCGTTCAGAACCTGTACTATCTACCGGCGCTGAATGACACCAGCATCTACCACATCACCGGAAACTTCGGGATCGCGACTAAGATCAATGGCTGGTTGACCAGCAACCTGAACTTCAATGATCGCTACAATAGCGCGCCAGTGCTGGGAAATAAAAACAACGACGTACTGTTTACCGCGGGACTAGGGTTTACCTTCGGTGCGAAACCGGCGAAGTAGAGCATTCACCCCGTAGGGCGGCATCCGGTGTCGGAGCCGCCCTTATTCTTGTTTCACACCTCTGCCCAGTTCCTGCGCTCGACGAAGGTCGGCGGCTCGTAGGTCTTGCCTGCGGCCAGGCGGCGATCTTCGCGCTTGGAGGTGTATAGCAACAGCGGCCCTGCCACCATGCGCAAGCTCCGTGTAGCCAAGCCGAACTCGTGCTCGATCTCCCGCCTCAACTCGCGGATCCTGCCGGAGACAGCAGAATTTGTCTTCTGTAAGCGCTTCTCCATCGCCCACAGGGCAGCGTTGTAGGTGGTACGCAGCTTCATGGCTTCGAATTTCATGCGCTCACGAACGCGGGCATCGGGCGAGTTGCGGTAGCGTTTCCAGCCCTGGAAGATGGTTTCTGAAATTCGAAACAAACTGGGGCCATTGCGCTCGAAATCGAACTGAAAGGCCCAGTCGAGGAACTGTTTCGACTGCTCGCGCGAGATCGCAGCGTGCTGGAAGTTGAACTTGAATTGTCCATGGATGTCAGCCAAGTCAACCCCGTCCAACATGCGTCCTTCGCGGCTAACCTGCTCGTAGAGCGGGGTGCCGGGTACAGGGGTGTAGAGCATGAATTGGTGAAAGTCAGTGCAGTGGGAGACGGCATGCTCGATTTCCTGCTCGATGTTTTCCGGCGTGTGGTGCTCAAGTCCGACGATGGTCGAGCCCAACAGCTTGATGCCATGCTGGCGCATTTCGGCAGCCAGCGCGCGGGTATCGGCGTCGTGCAGCTTGGAGTAGGTCGAATTCGGCGATTCCAAGCCCAGCCAGATCCAGGAGACTCCCAACTGCACCAGTTCCTCCATGGAATACTTGCGAATTGCATTGACCGACGAGAAGACGTACAGCGACCAGCTCTTTCCCGACTCTTTCATCCGCTCCAGCAACTGCAAAGCCCGAGGGCGTTGCAGCAGGAAGTTCTCGTCCATGATGAAAAACGAGCGCACGTTCATGGCGTGCTCCATGTGCTCCATGACCCGAAAGAGCTCGTCGCCGCTCTCGAAGAAGTGATGGCTCTTCCCCTTGCCGCCGAAAAACGCCGAGGTGGTGCAGAAGTTGCAGCCCATGGGGCAGCCGACTGAGGGAATGATGGTAGCGGCTGTATCGCGCGTGCTGTCGGGAGTACCGATTCCCAGCACCCGCATTCCGAATCCAGACATAATTTCCGGATGCTCGATGGTCGCTGCGGGATCATCGCCCAGATAGCGGCGCATCCAGGAGATTCCCTCTCCACGAACGAAGAAATCGGCATCAATAAGCTTGTCGATTCCGGGAATCGCGGCGACATGCCCGCCAATGACGATTTTCGATTGCGGCGAAAGCTTGCGCACCTGGCGACACATTTCGCGAACCTTGCCGAAGTTGGGGATGATGCCAGAAATGCCTACGACGTCATACGGGCTTGAGGTGAGCTCCTGTTGAAAGCGCTCCAGAGTTGGGAAATCGAGCAGCGTGCTGGGAGCAGAGAGGTTGCGCTGGATCATCATCAGTCCCCAGGAGCGGTGAAACATGCGCAGCGAAAAGCTGCCTTGGGCTCGCGTGACCTGGTTGTGATACAGCTCCATGGGATTGATGGCCCGGCTGCCAAACTCGTCGTCCTGAGCGTAGGGACCGAAAACAGAGCTGAGAAGGACACGGGCTTGTTTGCCCCTGGGATGAGGAGAGACGACTTCACCTGCCTGCATGATCATGCAATTAGCTTAGGAATATCGCCGATGCGATTCAGTGATATACGCCCAATTGCGACGGAAATGACAGAACTCTTACAATCAATCCCCACAACCGAGGCGCCGGCGTAAAGGATGGCCGAAAACCCAAATCCAGCTTCACCCTCAATCAATCCGTGGCTGATTGCCATTGCGGTGATGTCGAGCACGTTTATGGAGGTGCTCGACACCACCGTGGTGAACGTCTCGTTGCCGCACATCGCGGGCAGTCTGTCAGCCAGTAACGATGAGGCCACATGGACACTGACGTCGTACCTGGTGGCGAACGCCATTGTTCTGCCGCTGACGGGATGGCTGGCCAGCCGCTTCGGCCGGAAGCGACTGCTCATGCTGTCGGTCACCGGCTTCACGGTGGCATCGTTCATGTGTGGATTGGCGCCTTCGCTGGAATTTCTGATTTTCTTTCGCATCATCCAGGGTGCATGCGGCGGCGGTCTGCAACCACTCTCCCAGGCCATCCTGCTGGAATCCTTCCCGACTGAGAAGCGCGGGCAAGCCATGGCCTTCTGGGCGCTGGGAATTGTGGTGGCGCCAATGCTGGGGCCGGTTGCCGGCGGCTGGCTCACCGACAATTACAGTTGGCGCTGGGTGTTTTACATCAACATTCCAATCGGCGTTGCAGCGCTGATTCTCACCCAGCTCTTCATCTTCGATCCGCCTTACTTGCGGAGGGCGAAGACCGGTATCGACTACTGGGGAATCGGCCTGCTGGCGGTAGGTATCGGCAGCCTGCAGATCATGCTCGACAAGGGCCAGGAGGATGACTGGTTTGGGTCGCACTTCATCGTCACCCTTGCCGTGCTGGCGGTCGTGGGGCTTGCCGCGTTAATCATTCGCGAGCTCACGACCGAGCATCCGGTGATCGACCTGACCGTGTTCAAATACCGCTCCTACGCTATCGGCACCATGCTGATGACGCTGATCGGGTTCGTGCTCTATGGCAGCACGGTATTACTGCCGCTGCTGATGCAGGTGCTTTTGGGCTACACGGCTACCCAGGCGGGCATTACCAACCTGCCGCGCGGCATGGCTTCGTTTCTCATCATGCCGATTGTGGGCAAGCTCACCGGCAAGGTGGATTCACGAAAGCTGCTGGCCATCGGCATGGGCGCATCGGCGTATGCGATGTATGAACTCTCGAAGCTAAATCTGAGCGTGGGCTTCTGGAACTTCTGGTGGCCGCTAACGGTGCAGGGAGCTGCCTTGGGATTCGTCTTCGTGCCACTGACCACTGTCACCAATGACCCCATCCCCAACGAGCGGATGGGAAATGCCACCAGCATATTCAACCTGATGCGCAACATCGGCGCCAGCATCGGAATCTCGATCGTGCAAACCTATCAGTTCCGCAAGGAACAGGTACACATTCATTACCTCGGAGCGCACGTTTACCCGTCGAGCAGCACCGCCATGCAGTTCATTCAGGGGATGAAGTTGTACTTCATGCAGCAGGGCTCGAACGCGGTTACCGCAACTCACCAGGCCTACGAGGCGCTGTGGGGAAGCCTGCTGCAACAGGCGGCCATGCTGTCATACAACGATACGTTTCTACTGCTGGCCTTCGTATTTCTGGCGATGTTTCCCTTCCTGCTGCTGTTGCGCAAACCAAAGCGCAAGGGCGGAGTGATGGTCCACTAAAAAATCGGGCAGGACGGTGGTCCTGCCCAAAGGCGATAACGGTAGAGGCGTTGTTACTGTTGGGGAGAGCTGTTCTCGCCGGCCTGGGACAGCCTCTGCATACGGCTATCGATGCGAGAGATTTGCTTAGCACGCATTTCTTCAGCCTTGGTGCGCTGGTCGGGCGTCAGCACCTGGCTGTAGATCTGATGCCGGATCGCCTGCTTCTGCACAATCAATTGCGACATCAGCTGCGCCTGCTGATTGGCGAGCTGCTGGATCTTCGCCTGGTCGTAGTTGCCGTTGGCCGTGGCTTCCAGCATGGCTTTCTTGTTGGCAGCCATCTGCTGCATCACAGGCAGGCCAGTCGCTTTATTGGCCTGGAAAATCTGTTTGATCTGGGCCTTCTGAGCGTCGGTGAGATTCAACTCACGCGCCATGTAAGCCATGCGGCGGCCGTGACGCCCGTGCCAAGCCTGTTGTGACGTGGTGGTAGAGGTCGCGCTCTCCTGGGCGTAGCTCAGTATGGCAACGCCTCCCAGGATGAGGGCCAACATGGCTACTGCGACCATCCAGAATTTACTTCTCATTTTCGTACTCCTTCTGACAGAACCTTTTCGACTGTCAGAGATATAAACGCGGGATCGCTGGGAGTGACGGTAAAGAGTGATTGCGCTGCGGTTAAGTTTTGTTTCCCGCGGCGCAATCGTCCTGCTTCAAAAACAGACCTCTAAGCGGAGGCTACTCTTCCGGAGGCGCCGGCGGTGTCGCACCCGACTGCATCTTCTGGATGTGCTGGGTGATGTGGGTGATCTCGTCGGTGCGCTGCTGGTTGAGCTTGGCCTGCTGATCGGCTGTCAAAACCGTGGTATAGATCTGGTGCTCGAGTGCCTGGTGCTGCACCGTCATCTGGGCCTGCAATTGCGCCTGCTGGTTGGCCAGAGTCTGGATCGCAGCCTGGTTGTAAGCGCCGTTAGAGGTCGCCTGCAACATGGCCAGGTGGTTCTGCTCCATCTGTAGCATGAGCGAGTGCATGGCGGTCCGGTTGGCCTCCATGAGTGCTTTTACCTGCTGATGCTGGGCATCGGTAAGGTCGAGGTCGCGGAACATATGGCCCATCGGCCCATGCTCGTGCATGCCCCATCCCGGGCCGCCGGGGCCGGGACCCTGCGCGTAACTCAAAACGCTGCCGCCACAGAACATCAGGGCCAGAATCGTGATTGCTCCAATCCACTTCATCTTCATCGGTTGCTTCTCCTGGTTGTGCTTCAAAGCCGCTCAGTTTTCGACGAATTGTAACAATATCTGTGCGGCTTCCAATGTTAAGTTCACTGGGAGGGGCACGGCAGTTCCAATAAAGTTGAGTTTCGACTGGACGATTTATGCATTCCTTAGCGTTTTGCCACGCATCAGCAGGACTATGAAGCTGGCAGCGCAGGTAGTCGTATTGATACTTCTCTCGGCTGTGTTCTCTGTTGCCCAGCAGTTACCCGTCGGAACCATGCTTCCAGTCGCCTTAAGCACAGCGATCAATGCGGACAAGGACAGGGCTGGCGAGCGTATCTCAGACAAACTGGCTCAGTACGTGACAGTGGACGGCATGCGGTTGCCGCGCGGGACGGAGGTGCAGGGACGAATCCTGCGAGTTGAGCCCGGCGCGGGAAACTCTCCGTCACAGGTCGCGCTCGCCTTTGACAACATACGCATTCAAGGGCGCGATATGCCCATTACCACCAGCGTTCGGGCCCTGGCGTCGATGCAGGCCGTTTTTGACGCCCAGCTTCCTACCAACCTGATTGATGACTACGGATCGAGCATTCGCGACTGGAACACGCTTCAGGTGGGAGGCCAGTCCGTCTATCGCGGTGATGGAACGGTAATGGAAGGCGCCGAGGTCGTGGGCAAAGCCACCATCGTTGGTGAGGTCTTCGGCGCTCCCAAGACCTCGCCACGGTCGCCATGCGCACGCGACCGGGCCAGCAATACAGAGCAGTCGTTCTGGGTATTTTCGACCGATGCCTGTGGCGTATATGGATTCGAGGGCTTGAGGCTGACCCACGCAGGACGGTCGGAGCCGGTTGGTGAGGTCGTGCTCGAATCTCCGGGCAAGCTGCAGGTTCGTGCCGGCAGCGGCTTGTTGCTCATGGTGCTGTCCGGCGGCCAAGCGGAAAGTGAGGCGCCCTCCGATAGCCGCCAGGCGACTGCGTCGGTTAGCATCGAAAGTGCAACTCAGCGATAAAGATTATGACCAAATTGTGTCGGTTGACAGCCCTCTCGATTACCGTCTGCTGGCTCGCCCTCATTCCCCTGCGCGCCGCTCAGCCGGTACAGAAACTTCCGGTGGGAACCCTGCTGCCGGTCATGCTCAACGAGAACTTGGATTCCAACAAGAGCAAACCGGGACAGAAGATAACCGCCAAGCTGAAGCAAGATGTCTCATTGCCGGACGGAACAACGGCGAAGGCAGGTTCGGAACTCTTCGGGCAGATCGTCAGCGTGAATCGCGATTCGAGCCCAGGCGGAGCTCGAGTGGTATTTGTGTTTGACCGCATAAAGATGAATGGGCGTGAGTATCCCATCACGGTGGGCGCGCGCGCAGTCGCTTCCATGATGGCCATCGCGGAGGCGCGTAAGCCCATCAACTCCGTTGCTCCCGATGGCAGCTCGACCTGGGACTACAACACACGGCAGATCGGCGGAGACATAGTTTTCGGCCGGAAGGATGTACGGAATGATTTCGGTGTTGTGGGCATGTCTCCCGAACCGGGCTGGGTCGTCGGGGTGCCGCTGGGAAATCCCGAAGCCGGCTGCGCACCTCCTGAGAACAAGGACTTGCAGTCCTTCTGGCTGTTCTCGACCAGCGCCTGTGGCGTTTATGGGGCTGAAGATGACCCTTTGGAGATCTCTCGCAAGCCGGATGACAACAAAGACGGTCAGATGACCTTGCTTGCGCCTAAGCGGGTGCTGGTGCGCAACGGAGCCGGACTGCTGCTGAGTGTTATGCCGCAGAGCGCGGTTCAGACGGTGCAGTAGATTCCTCAGACGCAGGCGGGGAATAGACGTGAGAAACTGTCGGACGTGTCGATTCGCCAAGTCAGCTCGCGCGTTGTGTATCGCAATCCGTGGATGACGGTCCGCGAAGACCAGGTCGAGCGTGACAACGGCCAGCCCGGCATCTACGGAGTTGTCGAGAAGCATGACAGCGCGGTGATACTTCCCATCGACGGCGATCATATCTATCTGGTTGAGCAGTTTCGTTATCCCGTCGGCCGCCGTTCGCTCGAATTACCGCAGGGGAGTTTGGAAGCGGCCGGCATCGAGCCCGAGGTCATCGCGCGCGCGGAACTGCGACAGGAAACGGGCATCGTCGCTGCCAACTTGGAACTGCTGGGAGCGTTCAACATCGCAGTCGGCTATTCCAACCAGCGCGATTACACCTTTCTTGCCACGGGTCTTACCTTAGGCCCGCGAACGCCTGATCGGGAAGAGCACGACATCCTCTTGCACCGCGTGAGCCTTGTCGAATTTGAAGAGAAGATCAGGAGCAACGTAATCGATGACGCTCAGACGCTGGCCGCCTGGGCTTTGTACCGCGCGCGCTACAGCGGATGATCGCAGGAGTTTGGGAGAGGCAATGAAGGTAACGGAAATCAATCTTTACCCGATCAAGTCAATGCGTGGAAGCTCGGTTCCGGACGCTCTGGTTCGCAGCAACGGCCTGGAGAATGATCGCTGCTGGATGCTGGTGGATGGCGAGGGGAAGAAGATCACGCAGCGTGAGTGCCCGCGCCTGGCCCTACTGTTCCCTCGGGTTGAGGATGGCAGCCTCCGCGTGCAGGTTCCGGGAGCGTCCGACATTGTGGTAGCTCTAGATCGCGCTGACTGGACGGAGGAGCTGTTGACCGTCGACCTTTGGGGACATGCGCACACCGGAGTGGTCGCTCCAGAGGTCATCAATTGCGCGTTCAGTGATGCCACTGGCATAAGCTGCCGGCTGCTCTGGCTTGCTCATGGCGATTCCGAGGCAAATGGAGTTCCGTTTCACGACGACGCACCGCTACTCGCGATCAGTCAGTTGTCGCTCGACGAACTAGATCGGCGCCTGCCGGAACCTATCCCGATGAACCGCTTCCGGCCTAGCGTGGTGGTTGCCGGATCGTATGCCTTTGAGGAAGACGGTTGGCAGCGCATCGCAATCGGGGAGACCGAGTTCACCGCGGTGAAGCAGTGCGTACGCTGCGCAATCACCACCGTTGATCAGGCAAAAGGGGAGTTCCGCGGGCCCGAACCGCTGAAAACCCTGGCAACGTTCCGCCGGATAGAGCAGAACGTGGCCTTCGGCGCCTACTTCCGTCCGCTGCGGGCAGGTGGTACGTTGCGGGTCGGCGATGAAGTGAGCGTGATCGAGATGAAGCCACATGACCACGCAGATCATTCCGTTGCAGCCCAGTAGCCGAATCAGGTTCGTTCTTCCAAGACGTGACCTCCGCCGACCCCCGAGACGCGGAGTGCCGACTCCACCGCTAGCCCGGCGTGGAGCGAAGCGGAACCCTGGTCGCGCTAAAGATTTTGTTTAGTGATGGGCCTCACAAAATAGCAGGTAAGAGCGGTGGTAGCATTTCGGGCATGACTTCCCCTGCCCCCGAGATGATCAGCCTTCTGACGGATCAATTCATCGTCGAGGCTCGAAACGCGGCGGCAACTGCCGAGGTCGTCGACCGCAACCCGCAAGCCCTGAGCTCCGCGATTCTGGCAAAGGCTGGTAGTGCGGAGCGCATCTTGTTTGCGCCTCCCCAGGTGATGTCGCCGGAGCTGTTCGCGACGTTCGCCTCGGATCGACGCGTCATAACCCAGCCGGATTCCGAACAGATGGTGCACTCCGCCGTGGGCGTGACCGAAGCGTTTGCCGGGGTGGCTCGTACCGGCTCGGTTTGCGTAGATGTGAACTATCAGCGAACCGGCGTTGTCAGCTTGCTGGCGCCGCTTCACATTGCTGTGCTCGCGGCCGAAAACATCGTGCCACAGCTTCGGGACATGTTTCGCCCCGACATACGCAACGGCGAAGGCCTGACGCGCGACTTCGTCTTCATCACCGGCCCTAGCGCCACCGCCGACATGGGACCTCTGGTGCGCGGCGTTCACGGCCCCCATCGGCTGCACGTAATCGTGGTGAGGTGAGCATGGCCAGCACTGTAAATCCGGTCGACATTCAGCCCCGGCAGGTTGCCAACAAGTCTGACAAGCACGCGCTGCTGGAAGCGATTCGGATGACGCTGAACATCCAAAGCGCGGCCATCCGCCACAACACCCAAACTTTCAACCGCAACCGCTACGTCGCGGTGGCGAAGCTCCCCGACTACGACGACTTGAAGGACCGGGCACGAGCAATCAAAGAGCAGGCGATTGCCGACTCGCCCAAGCTTCTGAAGCAGCTGGAAGAGAGTGTGCAAAGGAATGGCGGCCACTTTTACCTTGCTGCGACGGCGAGCGACGCGAACGCCTACATCCGCGATGTGCTGGTAAAGCACGATGCCAAGCTGGTGGTGAAGGGCAAGAGCATCACTTCCGAAGAAACCCGCCTCAACCATGTGCTGGAAGCTGCGGGCATCAAGGTTGCCGAGACCGACCTGGCCGAATTCATCTTGCAGGTTGCGGACGAGCAGCCGTCGCACATCATTGCTCCGGCGCTGCACTATTCGCGCGAACGCATCACTGCCCTGTTCAAGAGAAAATTTGAGACCGATCTGCCGCTGGAGACGGGCGAGGAACTCACCAAATTTGCCCGCGAGAAGCTGCGTGAGCAGTTCATCGCCGCCGATGCAGGCATCTCGGGCGCAAACTTTGTTGCGGCGGATAGCGGTTCGATCATGCTGGTCGAGAGCGAAGGCAATATCCGGATGACCACCACGCTGCCGCCGCTGCATATTGCGATCGCGGGCATCGAGAAGGTCATTCCATCGCGCCAAGATTTCGGCACATTTCTGGAGTTATTGCCGGCCAGCGCGACAGGGCAACCGATTACGTCCTATGTGAGCATCTTGCATCCGCCGCTGAAGGCGCCATCCTTCGCTGCTGCCGGAAAAAGTGAGAAGCCGCGCGAATTCCATTTGGTGCTCATCGACAACGGACGCAGCAAAATGCGCGACGATCCGGTTCTGCGCGAGGCGCTGTACTGCATCCGCTGCAGCGCCTGCCTGAACTCGTGTGCCAACTTCGAGACCGTGGGAGGTCATGCCTTCGGCGGCGAAACTTACTCCGGCGGCATCGGCGGCTCCTGGGAGGCAGGAACCGGCAAGCTGATGAATGCGCGTTTCGCCGAGCTGTGTACGGCGTGCTCGCGCTGTGTCAACCAATGCCCGGTGCGGATTGACATCCCCTGGCTCAACGAGAACCTGCGCCATCGCATGAACCAGGCGCAGCCGCAATCGGTGGTGAAGTCGGCCTTTGGAGCTTTGACGGGAAGCGCTCCCGACGATCGCAGCGCCCCGCTACAGAAACAGTTCTTCGGCAACTACCAGGCGCTGGGAAAGTGGGGCACGCGTACGGCGGCCCTGACCAACAGTTCGCTGGAGTGGCCGTTCGCGAAGTCTGCCATGGAGAGCGTGTTCGGCGTGGATCACCGCCGCGAACTACCAAAGTTCCCGGAAAAGACTTGGGAAGATCTTTATCGCGAAGAGCGAGGCGGCGGAGCGCGGCCGCCGGCCACGGCACGTCCCGCGCTGGCAGTATTGGCAGATGTCTTCACCAACTTTGGCGCGCCGGAGCGCGGGATGGCAGCCATTCGTGTGTTGCGCAAGTGCGGCTTCGATGTGGAACTCACGCCCTCGCTGCCCGACGGCAGAGCGGCGCTTTCGCAAGGCATGATTGACACCGCTCGCCAGCAGGCGGAAGCGATGTTGCAAATGCTTCGGCCCTACGTTGACGCGGGACGAAAATTGGTGGTGGTTGAGCCAAGCGTGCTTGCGATGTTTCGTTTCGACCTACGGCACTTCGTGCACGACCAGGCGGTCTTCGACCAGTTGCGCAGCATCAGCTTCGAGCCGCTGCAGCTGGTATGGCAGGCCTCGCAGGAGTTTGGACTCGACCTGAACCAGATGTTCCCGGCTGAGGCGTGGCCGCACGGGACCAACCTCTTCTATCACTCACACTGCCAGCAAAGAACCTGCAATGCGGCGTCCGAAACCATCGACGTGTTGCGCGCCTGCGGCTTCGATGTGGTCACGTCGTCGGTCGAGTGCTGCGGCATGGCGGGAAGCTTCGGATATAAAGCCGACTACTACGACTTGAGCATGGCGGTAGGGGAAGACCTGTTCGCGCAGGTTCGCAAGGCCGAAGCAGAGAGCGGCATACGTGCACTGGTCGCAAGCGGAGTGTCGTGCCACGAGCAGATGTGGGCGGGCTTCAAACGGTCGGTACATCATCCGGTCGAGATCCTCGACAGCATCGCTCGGTAGGTTCCATTCTGAAACGGCCAACGCTCAAACGTCACCATTGCCGTGATTACCACCGATTACTCCTCGTTACGGAAGGTGTATTTACAAACGCTCGAACTGCGCTAGATTGAGAGCTGTAGTTTGGGCAGTTCTGGGGGAGGGCTGCCTTCAAAGCGTCCTGCTAAATGCAGGACGCTTTTGTTATGGTGCTACCTTAGTCCCGAGTCCCGAGGCGGCTTTGCGACTCAGGAATCATTCCCGCATCTAACAATTCGGAACGGGATGTTAGGATCGTTTACGGCGGTAAAAAAGGTGCCGCGAAGTGCGGTCACGGCTCCCTGGAGGGTAAATGGCGAGTGAAGCAATCGTAGAAGTTACTGATGCAAATTTTGACCAGCTGGTGCTCAAGTCGGAGCAGCCGGTGCTGATAGATTTCTGGGCGGCGTGGTGTGGCCCGTGTAAAGCCATCGCTCCGATCGTGGATGAGGTGGCTCAGAGCTACAGCGGGCGGGTGAAGGTCGGCAAGATGGACGTCGACAAGAACGCTGCCACTCCGCAGCGCTATGGGGTACGCGGAATCCCGACACTCCTGCTGTTCAAAGACGGTCAGGTCAAAGAGCAAATCGTGGGCTACGTGGCGCGCGATGTGATCGAGAAGGCGCTGGATAAGAATCTGACATCTCAAGCAGTAGGATAAGAGCGCCAGTCGATGTTTCGAAGGAGCACAGCTCATGGCTGTGCTCTTTCTGTTTCAAGCTAGAGCTGTTTTGGAGTTGTTGTATCCGCCGCGTTCGGGTAGTGCGCGCTTCCGCGCCGCGTATGCCTGCTAACCTCGGGCCTGAAGGACCGCACTACCGGGACGATGGAAGTCAGACGTCAGCTGTAGAACTCCGCGATCTTCGCCACCACGCGTTGCTGCTCTTCCTCGCGCAACTCAGGAAACATGGGTAGCGCCAAAACCTCAGCCGCCGAACGCTCGGCCTCTGGGAAGTCGCCTTTGCTGTATCCCAGCGTTGCAAACGCCTCCTGCAAATGCAGAGGCAATGGGTAATAAATCTCGGTCCCGATTCCGGCTTCCGACAGGAAGGCCCGCAACTCATCACGCCGATAAGCGCGCACAACGTATTGATGAAAGATGTGGAACGCCTCGGGATCGACCGCGAGAAGTGCAATCGGCGCCTGCCGGTCCAGTGTGAGGCTTCGCAGTTGGGTTAATCCCGCAGCCTCGAAACCCGAACTGTACTGCGCTGCGATTGCACGCCGCCTTTCATTCCACTCGTTCAAATGGCGCAGCTTCACTCGCAGAATGGCGGCTTGCAAAGCGTCGAGGCGGCTATTCCAGCCAAACCCCTCGTGGTAGTACCGTCGTTGGCTGCCGTGGCTGCGAAAGCTCCGAACTCGGGCCGCGAGCTCGGCATCATCCGTCGACACACATCCTGCTTCACCGTAGGCGCCCAAATTTTTGGTGGGATAGAAGCTGAAGGCCGCCACTTTCCCGAGGCCGCCTGCATTTCTGCCGCGCCATTTCGCTCCGAAGGCCTGGGCCGCATCCTCAATAATCGCCGCGCCGAACTCCACTCCCAGCTCGTCAAACGCGCTCATGTTCGCGCACTGTCCATAAAGATGGACCGGCATAATCGCTTTCACTCTGTTTGCGGAGGACTTGATCACAGACCGCGCCGACTCAGGGTTGAGATTCAACGTCGCCCGATCGATATCGGCGAAAATCGGCGTAGCCCCGCAGCGCACAATCGAACTCGCGGAGGCGAAGAAGCTGAATGGGGTCGTCAGCACCCTGTCGCCGGGTCCGATACCAACGGCTTCCAACCCCAGCCATAGGGCATCGGTTCCCGAGGCGCATCCCACAACCGCGCCGACTCCTAGAAACTGCGCGGCTTCCGCCTCGAAGTGCTCCAGCTCAGGTCCGCCGATGAAGTGCTGCGAACCTAGGACGCGGTTCACCGCCGCCTGTATTTCGTGCTCGATGGTTTCGTATTGTCGAGTCAGGTTGAAAGCAGGAATTGCTGCGTGGTGCGCAGCCCTGGCTTCCAATTGCGTGGTGGATGTCTCCATTGCTGGCTAAATTTTATCAGCCTCCATGACCGCCAGGTTACTGAGCGAAGATCGTGTAATGGCTTGCCGCTGCCATGAAGAACAGCATGGGGAAGGAAACCCAGAAACTCACGCCGGCGACCGCTGATGCGATTCGCGCAAGCTTGCCGGCTTCCGGTGGGATTGGGCTGCCGTCAGCCAGTGCCGCGGCGTTCCAGCGAATGATCTTTTTGTGCATGCGCCAGACGATTCCCCACACATTCAGCATCATGAACCAGCCCAGCCCACCGCCGATTCCGATGCACAGGGTTCGATTGCTCTCCCACCCATTCTGATTGATGGCCAGGAACACGTATGCCGCTGCCGCGAGCACCACGGCCATGCTGGCGCCCAGCCCAGCCACAGTTTTGAAAGCAGCAAGCGGCGACATTACCAGACCCATCTGAAGGGCGAATGCCACTGTCCAGATCACGAGGAAGCTTCCAATCACCGTCCCCGGAGACGCCGCCTCGCCAACAGCCTTCGCGGCTCGCGCATCCGAGCCTACGAGATAGTTCCAGTAGCCGAAGCCTGCGATCACAGTGACAAATGAGCTCCAGCGAAACCACCACATGGCGCGCGGCATCAGCTTGGGGATGATCAGCGTGCGGGTTTTTGGGTCAAGCTCGCCCATGAAGCCGGGATTCACCAGAACGAAGAAGTACAGCAAGCCGATCCACATGACCCCGGCAATCAGGTGGATCAAGCGCGCCAGGATGAGCACTGCTTCGGCGCCGCCTGCTGGCGCCAGAGACGGGAGAGCAATTGAAAACAAAGACATTAGCATTAGTCTATCTCAAAGACGACGAACCCCAGCCAGGCAGCGGACCGCCCGAAATTTCTGCTTGCGGATGTTACTCTAACCCACCCCCTAGAGGATTTCATTGAAATATCGCGGCAGTAGCCGTATGTTTTACTCCGGGTTCCTAGGCCTATGACTCTGGGTGACTAGTGTCGTGGGCCTTGCAGTATTTGCGGGCCAGGCTCGCGCCACTTACGAAGCCGGTTCGCTTTGGGAAGGTCGGGAGGAAAAAAACAATGGACAACAAACCGGCACAGAACATTCAGGATTCGTTTCTTAACACTGCCCGTAAAGACAAGTCCCTCATTACAATTTATCTTCTCAGCGGAGTGAAGCTGACTGGCAGGATTCGATCCTTTGACAAATATTCGGTTGTGCTCGAAACCAATAATCAGGAGCAGCTGATCTTCAAACATGCCATCTCGACGGTGGTGATTTCGCGTGCCGCTCATAGCGATCGGCAAGAGAGTCGCCCCGCAGCCGAGTCAACCAACGCTCCGATGGCACCGGTACAGAACAGCTCGTCGAATAGCTAGCTCTTGCCGGCCCACAGCATCATGGATCGCGGACGTGGGAACGATCGCTCGTATGGGGCGGAGCGCGCTTTCTTAGTCGGGCTGGAGTTTTCCAATCGCGCTGCGCAACGCGCGCCTGCCGCAGGCGAAAGCGCCGGCGATGTGCAGCCGTCTCCTGCCTCCTCCCCCAAACAGCGGGTACGCCTGCCGGCGAGTGCTCGCATGGCGCGTAATGCAGTGGCCGTACCCACAGTCATCGAGGTTGGCGATCTCCCCAGCTTCTCAGCCGAGGACTCGATGGCCGAGCTGCGCGAGCTTTCCCAGAGCGCTGGCGCGGTGATTGCCGGCGAGATGTTTCAGCGGCGGCAGCGTCCCGATCCGGCTACGCTAATCGGCAGCGGCAAAGTGGAGGAGTTGAAAGGCGCCCTCGCGTCTACCGACGCTGAGTTGGCCATCTTCGACCACGAACTCACGCCCTCGCAGCAACGTAATCTGGAGCGCGAGCTCGAGGTG
Source organism: uncultured Acidobacteriaceae bacterium (assembly GCA_963796585.1). Lineage (GTDB taxonomy): Bacteria > Acidobacteriota > Terriglobia > Terriglobales > Acidobacteriaceae > CAVVDY01. The sequence goes on along the minus strand of CAWCMB010000010.1, from coordinate 516,066 downwards.
CGGGTTATCGATCGCACCCAACTGATCCTTGACATCTTCGCCCGCCATGCGCGAACGCGGGAAGGCCAGCTCCAGGTGGAACTTGCGCAACTGGAATACATGCTGCCCCGGCTCGCGGGGCGAGGCGTGCAGATGTCGCAGCTCGGTGGTGGCATCGGAACCCGCGGACCGGGCGAAACCCAGCTTGAGACCGATCGCCGAAAAATCTACCGTCGCATCCGCCACGTCAAGGAACAACTGGAGAACGTCCGTCGCATTCGCGGCCAGCAGCGACAGCGGCGCGAGTCGGTTCCGATAGCCACGGTCGCTCTAGTCGGTTATACCAACGCGGGCAAATCGACACTGTTCAATGCGCTGACCAAAGCAGGAGTGCTGGAGAGTTCACGCATGTTTGCCACGCTTGATCCCACATTGCGGCAGTTGAAGCTGCCATCCCGGCGCGAAGTTCTGCTGTCTGACACTGTGGGATTCATTCGCAATCTGCCACATACACTGGTGTCGGCCTTTCGTGCCACATTGGAGGAGGTGCAGCGCGCCTCGCTGCTGATTGAGGTATCGGACGCAACCAGTCCAGCCGTGATCGAGCAGGAAACGCAAGTGCAAGAGGTGCTGCGCGAGTTGGAGGCGAACAACAAACCGCGCCTGCACGTGATGAACAAGACAGACTTGCTGAGCGAGATTCAGCGCGAAAGCCTGATCGACACCGACTCCGTGATTCACGTCAGCGCACAAAAGGGCGAAGGACTCGACAGGCTGCTGGCACGCATCGATCAGATGATCGAGCAGGATCCCCTGAGCCGAGCGCGGCTGCGGGTGCCGCAATCGGAAGGCAAGGCCCTGGCGGCAATCGACGCGAGGGCCGTTGTGCTTTCCAGGAAATACGGCGATGGCTTTGTCGAGCTTGAGGTGGATGCGCCGGAGTCGCTGCTGCGGCAGTTGAAAGGATTTCTAAGGAAATGATTGGGGATGGGAGAGTAGCGCTCTACGCCCCAAAGTACCGCGTGAAGGCATCGGTTACGACTCGCTCGTTTCGCTGCTGAACAGTTTTCTGAAGCGATGATTGGATTCGTTCACTGGAGCGGTAAGGTGCCAACGCCTCAATAGCCTGTGCCGCGGTCTGCGCGCTTGCTTCTCCAGCTATCGCGAGCAAGTACGCAATTGCTGTTTCCAGTCGCGAGCACGCCATAGCGACCAGCAGCACCTGGCGGAGCGCGCCTCCCACGGTACGCTGCCATTTGTCTTTCAGGACCTCAAAGGCCCGCTCATCTTTCGACTCCCCTAAGGCCAGGATTGCAGCTTCGGCAACGGCCTCGTCTGCTGAATCGACATACTGCCCCACAAGGCTAACTGATCTTTCAGGCGCGGCGGCAAGCAGGCCAGCAAAACACTCCCCCAACACCTCGGGCTCCGGGTCACCACTATAAATCTTGAATTTCAACAGAAGAACTCCAGCCTCACCGCCGTTGGCTGCCAGCGCTTTCACTGCGCCTGCTCTGGCTGCAGGTTCTCGATCCACCAATAGCTGCACGACCTCATCGATGGCATTTGGATGTCTTGTGCGAAGCAGGCCTTGGGCGCACAAGCCGCGCAACTTCGCTGCCGCGTCGACCGGTGGGCCGTATGCGCCTTCCATCTGAATATGGCGCAGTCCAATCAGATACGGGTCAGGATCCTCGCAGTCCAACTCGTAGAGTGCGGTAACGATCTCGGTCAGCGCGGCACAGCGTTTGTCCAACCGCAGAGGATCTGTCATCAATTTATGGAATGAGGCTACGAGGTCGGGGACAACTGCTCTCGCGTGCAGCTCGCCAGCCACTTTGGCCGCCTTGGCGATTACCAGATTCGAGCGGTTATGCAGATTATGGCGGATTTCGCCGATAGCTTGATCCGTGAGCGGGGCGTGCCGTAGCTCGCCAAGGCGCTCCAGAGCTCGCTCGACCGGATCAGGCTTGCTCACCAGAGGTCCCCGAAACTTACGTCAAACGGTGCTGTGCCGTGCCCGCATCCGCCTGTTCATGCGCGTGGTAACTCGAGCGTACCAGCGGTCCTGACTCGACGTGGCGGAAGCCCATCTTCAAACACTCAGTCTTGAGGAAAGCGAACTCATCTGGCGTGTAGAGACGCGCGACGGGCAGATGATCTTTCGACGGACGCAGGTACTGCCCAATGGTGAGAATGTCGACATTCTTCGCGGCGAGGTCGCGAAATACCGACAGCAGTTCGTCGGTGGTTTCGCCCAATCCAACCATCACGCCGGTCTTGCTGGGAATTGCCGGGTTCATCTCCTTCGCGCGTTCCAGCAGCCGCAGTGTGCGCTCGTAGCGAGCACCAGAGCGGGCCACCCGATAAAGCCTCGGCACCGTCTCGGTGTTGTGATTCAGGATGTCGGGATGGGCATCCATCACGATCTGCAGCGGCTCTTCGTGTCCCTGAAAATCGGGGATGAGCACCTCGACGCGGCAGTCGGGCACGCGCTTGCGAATTTCGGTGATGGTGTCGGCGAAGACGCGAGCGGCACCGATATTGTCATCGTCACGGTTGACGCTGGTCACGACCGCGAACTTCAGTCCCAGCTTCTCGACGGCTTCGGCCACCCGTACCGGCTCTTCCATGTCGATCGGCATGGGCCGTCCTTTGGGAACCGCGCAGAATCCACAGCGGCGAGTACACAAGTTGCCCAGCAGCATGAAGGTCGCGGTGCGATGGTTCCAGCACTCGCCGATGTTGGGGCAGCGTGCCGACTCGCAAACCGTGTGCAGATCGAGCTTGCGCGCCAGCGTCTTCAAGTCATGGTAGTTCTCGCCCATCGGGGCGCGCGCCTTCAGCCACTCCGGTTTGGGGGCAGGCGTACGGGGCGTTATTTCGATTTGAATCAGTTCCGCTGCGGTGGCCATTCGCTCATTTGATTGTACTCGGGCGGTGGAGGTTTCGCGGTGTAGGCCGGCGCAGATTCTTATGCCAGGTGCGGGTTACAGCGTGTGCAGATACGCCATCAGGTCATCGAACTGCTGCTGCGTCAATTTCTGTTGAAAGGCTGGCATCTTGGCGCGGCCCAGCAGGATAACGTCGGTGATCCGCTCATCATTGGCAGGTATACCACTGGTCATGAACTGCTTCTTGAACAGCCCATGCAAACTAGGTCCGCGCAGATTGCGCGTGCTGTAGGCGTAATGACACTCGGCGCAGCGCGAATCGTAAACGCGACGTCCGAAAGCTTGCTGCGGATTCAGGCCCAACTCCGCGTCGGTCTTGCGCGGCTCCGCGTCGCACCCCGCGAACAGGATGAGCAGCGTCGCAAGCAGCCCAAGAATCCAGCAGCGCCCGACGCGTGATGTGGCTAGGCGAATCAAAGTGTCGTGAGCTAATGCTACCCAACCGGCTCAGGATTTGTCAGCGGCGGCGGGAAAGGTCTGACTGATGCGATCGTGCCAGCACAGTGATTCGACGTCGACGAAGTACCACAGCACGCCCATGCCCAGCGAGAGCACCGAAAGATACAGTCCCACGACCCGTAGCTGGCGCTGGCGAAAGTCGAGGGGCCGCCCTTTAAAGGTTCGCAGGCACACACGAGTGGCGGTCATCCCGGGAGTGCATCCGCGGTACACCAGGAACAGGTATTGGTAACTCGCCCACAGCAGGACGGAAACTGCCACTGCGCCTGCAATCACAAACTTCATGGGCGGAAGCCCCGGCAGGAGCCGGGCAGCCGCAGCAGCGAACAAGGCCGCGCCTGCGAGTGTCACAACAGCATCGATAGAAGCGGCGCCGAGCCGTCGAGGCGCCCGCAGTGTGGGGCACGGCAACTCCAGTCCATCGGTACGCAGGTCGGGTGCGAACGCAGGCGGAGCATCCAGCAGGCCTTCCAGAAAGGGCGTGGCCGGCATTGCCTGAAGTTCTTCGGGAACATCGAGGATGCGTAACTGCTCAGGTTGTACCGGATCGGCAAGTCGCCGAGTGAATTCGCTTTGCGCCTGCGAAGGGCCCGGGAACGCAATTACCTTTCGCCGCGGTAGGGGCCGGGGTGGCAGCTGGATCAACCGAGGCGGTTCTTCTTCCGGTTCCGGCTCCCTTGCCGGCGCAGGACTGGCCGCGACCACAGAAACCAACGGCTCTTCCGCCTCGGCCTTTTCCTCTACCGCGTGAATCCCTTCAGCTTCGCCAGGCTGCTCGACAACGATTGGCAAAACCTCGACGTTCTCAACCGCAGCAACATCGCTGGCCACGGCGGGTTCAAACTGCTCGGTTGCGAGCTCCTGATTTTGCTGTGCGAGGGCGGTAGTCTCGATTGCCCCCGGCGGAAACGGGAAGCGCATGCTAAATGCGCCTTCGATGCGACGGCCGCGACGCAGCTTGTAGCGCTCCAGGCGGGCTTGCACCTCATCGCGCCAAACATCGGGAATGCCGGCAGCTTCTGGCAGCGGCGACTGTAGTGGCTGTTCGTTCATTGTCGTGGCGCGACTACCGGTTTGGAGTGTTCTCAAAGCTAGTCGGACGAAGCATCGCGATTGCGGTTTTGCCGGAGGCCATACGGCGTGCTAACGTGCAAGTTCCGGCTAATCCGCGAACCCACCGGCCAAGGAACGCTCGGCGAATTGATGATTCTCCGCACTCGATTTCTTATCACGGCAATTTTCGCTTGTCATTGCTTTCTGGCACCCCAGCTATTAACGAGTCAGTTGCGGAGTAGCTCATCCTCAAGCGGGCCGCAGATTTTGCCGCAGTCCGCCGGTGACAATTCTGCTCCCAGCGTCCAGCAGCAGGACGCACGCGACTCTCAAGACATCCTCGACCAGGAGCTGCAATCGGACAGCGAGGCGCAAGACGCCAATCCCAAGCCGGCAGTCAACGTTCCGCTGGGCCGCGACGAGGTCCTGATTCGGGCCGATCATCAAACCTGGAATCAAGACACCTGGACGGGAACCGGCCATGTCGTGTTGCGATTTCGCAACAACACTCTGCATTGCGACGAAGCCACCTACGACTCGACCACGGGAATCGTTACTGCCACCGGCCATGTCGTATTTGATGGAGGCCCGCACAACGAACACATCACCGCCAGCCATGGCACATACGACGTCAGCCGCGATACCGGCACCTTCTACGAGGCCAACGGGTCGACTGGAGTTCGGGTCAAGAACAAGATGATGTTCCTCACCTCCTCCACGCCATTTTTCTTCTCCGGCAAGGTGGTCGACAAACTGGGACCCGACCAATACCTGGTTCACCATGGCTATATCACTTCGTGCCGGCTACCGAAACCGAAGTGGCGGTTTGTCGCCAGCAGCGCAATGATCGAAGTTGGTGAAGATGCCCGCATGCATCATGCGACGCTGCGCATCCGCAATGTTCCGGTGTTCTATTTCCCCTATGCCGAGCACCCCATCGATAATCTGGGGCGCAAGAGCGGTTTTCTCATCCCTTTGATCGGCATATCCAACACCCGCGGCACCCTCCTCGGCGACAGTTTTTATTGGGCAATCAACCGCAGTTCCGATGCCGAGATAGGTGCCGAGCTATACAGCAGGAGGGGATGGGCGCAGCATGGAACCTATCGCGCCATCGGTTACAAATGGCACATGATGGCGGAATACTTCGGGGTCGTGGTTACCAAGCCACAGCCCGGGGCTGGCCAGAACCAGAGCGGTCAGGAGGTGAAGTTTAACGGTGACCTCCTGCTTCCCTACGGGTATCTCGGCGTTGCCTCGGTCGATTACCTGAGCTCCTACCTCTTCCGGGCAGAATTCGCTCCCAACTTCGTAGAGGCGGTGACTTCTGAAGTGCGTTCCACCGGCTTTATCAGTCGCAGTCGCGACGGCAACTACAATGCGCTGTTGATCTCGCGCTACCAGAACTACCAGAGCACGCTTCCCAACGACGTTATCGACATTGCGCATCTCGCCAGCTTCCAGTTTGCCGGGGTTGAAAAGCCGATTGCGGGCTCTGATTTCATGTACAGCTACGATGCGGCCGGTGAAGCGCTCTCGCGTCACGAGCTCGGATTTGAGACCGCGCAAGGAGTCGGGCGCGGCGACATTCATCCCTCAATCAGCCTGCCGAAGTTCATCGGCGGATGGACGTTTCGCCCGGAACTCGGAGCGGAAGAAACTATCTACAGCCAGCGGCTGCAGCCTGCCTCTACCCTCAACACGCTTCCCCAGGCGTTGAACGAAGCCATCAACCGCAATGTGCTGCATTTCTCGATGGAGGTTCGGACTCCCACTCTGGCCAGGATTTTCGACCACAAGCCTTTCGGTTACGTTTATAAGCACACCTTCGAGCCCTACTCGACCTATCGCTACCAGACCGGAATCCGCAACTTCGCGGACATCATCCGTTTCGACTATCGCGACATTCTGGCGGATACCAACGAGGTCGAATATGGCGTGGTCAATCGGCTTTATGCCAAGAAGACAAAATCTTCTGGTGAGTGTTATCGCGATCCGCACTACCTTCCGCTCCGCTCGGCTGACGGGAAGCAAAAGTTGACCGACAAGGAAAAAGAGGGCTACTGCGATGATAAGCAGGGAGCGGCCAAAGAGGTCATCTATTGGAAGCTCGCCCAGAAGTACTTTTTCGATCCAACGTTCGGTGGCGCGGTGGTTACGGGAGCGCGCAATGTATTTGATACCTCAGTCGACCTCACCGGTATCGCGTTCATCTACGGCCCGCGCCGTTTCTCGCCCCTCATTTCCCGGCTACGCTTTCAGAACAATGCTACCGGCGTGCAGTGGGATGTGGACTATGACCCCGTTCTGCAACAACTCAATGCCAGCACGATCTCGCTGAGCCATCATTGGAACCAGTGGTACGGCGGCATTAGCCAGGCTCTGCTGAAAGTTCCGCCTTCTCTGGTCACCGGTGGCCAAATCCTTCCGGCAGACACCTTTAACCAGCTGGTCTTTACGGGCGGCTATGGCAACATCGCCCGTAAAGGCCTAAACGGTGCCGGCCTTGTGGGCTACGACTACCAATCGAAGCTGTTGCAGTATGCCGGCGCCCAGGGAACCTATAACTGGGATTGCTGTGGTTTTACCTTCGAATTTCGCCGCTGGGTGCTTGGGGTGCGCAATGAGAACGAGTTCCGCTTTGCGCTCAGCCTGGCCAACTTCGGTACCTTCGGCAATATCCGGCGGCAGGATCGCCTGCAATAGCGCAACCCATAGCGCCGCATCGCTGTCTTAGAATGAAACCGTATGAGCGAAGCGACGCTGCCTACCCTGGACCAGAAATTTTCCGTCTTGCGGAGCTATATCCGCTCGCTCGGTTCCGTCCTGGTGGCTTATTCCGGCGGGGTCGACTCCGGCCTGCTGGCGTGGGTGGCGCATAAGGAACTGGGCGATGGAATGTTGGCCGTGCTGGCCGATTCCCCCAGCCTGGCGCGATCGCAAAAGCGCGATGCGCTAGCCTTCGCCGAAGAGCACGGCATTCCGCTCACCGTGCTCAACACCGCCGAGTTGGACAATCCCGATTACGTGCGCAACGATGGGGCTCGCTGCTTCCATTGCAAAGACGAGCTGTTCGACGTGATGGAACAATTTCGACAGCGTACACAGCACAAAACGATAGCCTATGGTGTCAACTTGGAGGACCAGGGGGACTATCGTCCCGGGCAGCGGGCTGCGCAGCAACACGGAGTCGCTGCCCCGTTATTGCTAGCCGGTCTCACCAAAGCCGATGTTCGCCGCCTGGCTCGCGACGCCGGTCTTCGCATCTGGGACAAGCCTGCCTCGCCATGTCTTTCATCGCGTATTGAGTACGGTCGCGCCGTCACCCCCGCAGCGCTCGCCATGGTGGAACGGGGAGAGGAAGCGCTACGAGAACTCGGCTTCGAGCAGTTCCGGGTCCGTCATCACGGCGACATTGTGCGGATCGAAATCGCTGCCGGCGAGTTACAGCGCGCTTTGAGCCTGGAGATGTCGGCCGAATTCACCCGCATCTTCAAGGCGCTCGGCTTCAAGTACGTTACCCTCGACCTGGAAGGCTTCCGCTCCGGCTCGATGAATGACATCCTTCCCGTCGAAACATTGAAGGCGCGGAAACCGGCGTGATGCTGGGTCGCCGGGTTTTGGACAGTACGCGTGAGATAATCAAATCTTAAAATGTTTTCCCCTAAAGGCTTCTGGTTTTTTCTAATGAAACGATTGGTATTCGTGTTTCTGTTGGCCTGCGTCGGCTGCTCGGCCCAGTCGAACAATGCTTCGCCGTCCGCAACCGCTTCCTCGGGAACCCTTTCCCCCGAGCTGCAGCAACGCATTGAGCACCAGGTGCGGGCGCAGTACGAGCTGCCGCCCGAGGTTGCAATCAGCGTTGGCCCCCTTCGTCCCAGCGACATTTCCGGATTCAAGAGTGTCACCCTGATCCTGAACGGCCACGGTAAAGAGCAGAAGCTCGAGTTTCTGCTCTCCAACGACGATAAGACGCTGGCTCGCATGACGCGCATGGACCTTACGCATGATGTCTATGCCGAGCGAGCGGGCAAGATGGACCTGCAAGGACGGCCGGTGCGCGGGAATCCCGATGCTAAGGTGACCATCGTCAATTACGACGACTACGAGTGCCCGTTTTGCTCGCGCCTGCATTCCACCCTGGTGCAGGAGATACTTCCGCAATACGGTGACAAGATCAAGATCGTCTACAAAGACTATCCCTTGCCCATGCATCCCTGGGCCAAGCATGCTGCCAATGACGCGAATTGCCTGGCCAAGGAGAGCCCCGCCAGCTTCTGGGAGTTCGCCGACTATGTTCACGCCAACCAGCATCAGATTTCCGGTGACCGGGACCTGAACAAATCCTTCGCCGAGCTTGACCGCATCACGCTGGATCTGGGCAAGAAGAACGGCGCCAACGCTACCAATCTTCAGGCCTGCGTCAAGAATCAGCCTGACGCCGCTCTGAAAGCTTCGATGGATGAAGCTGAATCGATTGGCGTGCAGGCCACGCCGACCATGTTTATCAACGGGCAGAAACTGGAAGGCGCAGTCGATGCCGACGACGTGAAGCTGGTGCTGAATGAGCAACTCAAGGCAGCAGGAGTTCAGCCTCCGGCTGACACAAAGCCCGGTGGCTCCGCTCCTGCTCCGGCGAAGTAGTGAATCAGGAGCTGCTACAAGAAACCAGATGATGAAGCTAGAAAGTCCACTCGCAAGAATGGCGCAAAATCCTATATCCCTGAAAACCGGCAGCAGCCTCCATGGGCAGACGCGCGGACGGACCATCGCCTTCTCCCTTAGCGCGCTACTGGTTCTTCTGTTTGCGGTCGCCTGTAACGGTCCCCAGGGCGGCCCGGATGTCATGGCTACGGTCAACGGTCATAAGATCGATCGCGCCGAGGTCGAGAAGTACTACAAGAACCAGACCGCCGATACCCCCCAGAAGTCCGGCGAGGAGCAAGGCGACAGCTTACGCCTGAGCATCCTCAAGCAGCTGATCGATAACGAAATCCTGATGCAACGGGCGGAGAAGCTGGGCCTGTTGGCGACCGACGATGAGGTTAATAGTAAGCTGACCGAAATCAAAGCCCCCTTCAGCCAGGAAGAATTCGATAAGCGGCTCAAGAGCAAGGGGCTCACGCTTGACGATTTCAAACGCGATCTTCGCCGCTCCATCACCGTCGATAAGGTGCTGAACAAGGAAGTCACGTCGAAAATCAACATCACCGACGCCGACATCACGAATTACTACAATCAGCACAAGGCCGAGTTCAATCTCATCGAGCCGCAGTATCACATTGCGCAGATCCTGGTCACTACCCAGCCCAACCCGCAGCTCAGGTCGCCCAACAAAGCACAAAATGACGCCGAAGCCAGGAAGAAGATCCAGATGGTACAGAATCGCCTGGACAGCGGTGAGGATTTCGCGACCGTCGCCATGGCTTTCTCAGAGCAGCCGGAGACCGCCCAGAGTGGCGGCGACCTCGGCTTTGTTCCAGAGTCTTCCTTAAAGGGAGATAAGGCTACCTACGATGCCGTCAACAAGCTCAAACCCGGGCAGTACAGCAGCATTCTGGTGGTTGGCGATCCCAACAGCCGCCAGGTGTTTGGCTACCGCATCGTCAAGCTCATCAGCAAGGAAGCCGCCGGCCAGCGCGAATTGAGCGATCCTCGGGTGCAGCAAGCGGTGCGCGAGCAGCTTCGCGACCGCCGCGAACAACTGCTCAAGGCCGCTTACTACGAGGTCATCCACGACGAAGCCAAAATCGAGAACTTCTTCGCCCAGGACATAATGAAGAAAGCCGGAACTGAGACCCAGTAAATCGTCTGACCGGGTAGAGCGGCGCTTCAGTGCCGCGGCAAATGCTGCCGAGTTTTGTAAGAGGCGCCGTAAGCGCGGGTCTGAAGGCCCGCGCTACCAACCCAATCTCAGAAGCGAACGCTCTTCAGCATGTTTTCAAACGTGGGCTGGAAGCGCCCAAACTGCGACTGCGGCGCAACGAACACCAGGTAGACGGTTGCTCCGTCGCTGCGTTGAACCGTCACCAGCCAGTCCCGCTCTTTCTGCGGGTTCCCCTGATCATCGGGGAATGGCGAAGTCGACTGCAACGTCACCGACCTGCCCTGTACGCCGCCCACTGTCGTCGGTTGAGGATTTCCCAGGGCCCGCATGTCGCCCTGGCTTTGGAAGTTGCGCACCAAATCTTCGGTGATTTGGTCAAGGCTGAGGCCGCGATCCTGTGTGGGGACGGCATTGATCGCAACCCCATAGCCGACAGCATTCCGGGTAACGCCGGCCCGGGGAGCAATCATCACATCGCCACCGTTCTGCCCTGGCGACAGCACCTGCCAGTTGTCCGGACGCGCGACCGAGAGCGGGCCGAGATTCGTCGTTACCAGTTTCGAGCTGGGCAGGACGTTTTGCAAAGCAACCGGATTGGACGCAATCGCTCCCGTGCTGGCAGAGGCTGACTGGCTGACGGCCACTCCACTCGGCGGACGGAACACCGCACCGTTGCGCTGATTGAGCGAAGCCCATTCACCGCTCTTTGCGCCTTGCGCAATCTGCTCCGCAGAGTATCCCTTCAGCCCTTCCGCCTGTTGTTTCGCCTGCAGGAAGGCAGCGTTGTTGGTGTCGTATTGTCTCCGCGGCCAGTTGGCGATTTCCTTCTGAATCGCCTCTTCGCGGTTTCCGGGATTCGGGTGGTCACTCAGCCACTGCGGACCGCTGCCGCCCTCCTCCGCCAGCTTCTGGAAGAAGTCGGCCATCGCCTTCGGGTTATAACCCGCCTTGTACAGGATGATGGCACCCACAGAGTCGGCTTGCGCCTCATCGCTACGCGAATACTTCATGATGACGCCGTTTGCGCCCATCTGAATTCCCAGCGCTGCCAACTGTCCCACGAAGCCTCCCGACCCGAGCACCGCCCCAGCCAGACCAGCGAGACCTGCGATCAGATTGGTTTTCCCGGCCTGCTTGGCCGAGTGCTGCATATAGACGTGAGACATCTCGTGCGCCATGACGCCCGCCAGTTCGGCTTCGTTATCCGCGGCCGTGATCGTACCCAGGTTGATGAAGATGGGACCGCCCGGTAGGGCGAAGGCGTTGATCTCCTTCTGCGCGATGACATGAAACTGATAGGGCCATGAATACTGTTGCGGAATCTGCGTCACCAGCTTCGTGCCTAGCCGCTGCACATATTGCGTCACCGGACTGCTGTCGGGCAGCACCGGCATCTGCTTGTAAACCTGCGCCGCCGTCTGGTATCCAACCTGGACCTGCTCCTGGTGGCTCATGCCTGCGCGGCCGGGATCGGGGAGGTCGGGCCCGCCCACAACGGCATACATTTGCGCGGCAAACAGCACTACCGCCATCACTAGCGACAGTTGTTTCGAAATCAGTTCAGCCTTTCTCATGTCTTATCTCTGCGAAGGGGACCGCTCCGTAAATTTCTCTGCGAAGGGGATTGCCTTTAGGACGTCCGTAAACCCCTGAAATAAAGCTGGGCTTTAGCCCCTGAGGATCTTGCGTCGCACTGATTCAAATTCTTCCTCAAAGGTACGATGCAGATTGCAATCGGCGCGCTCCCCGGAGGTTCAGAGATGCACCAGCCGGTCAAGCACGAACAGCGCCGCCACTCCAACGAACACCACCAGCGCCATTTTGACTCCCGGCTCGCGATTGACCTCGGGAATCAGGTCCGATGCGGCCACGTAGATGGTAACCCCGGCAGCAACCGGAAGGCCGTAACGCACGGCGTGCTGCCCGATCGCCATGGTAAGTACTCCCGCCACTGTGGCGGCTCCCAACAAAACCGACGCGAGCCACGATTTGCCCTTGCTTAATCCGCTGGCCAGCATCACTGATGTCACGGTGAATCCTTCAGGGATCTTGTGCAGGAACACGGCGAGAAAGACGATCCAGCCCAGCCACGACGAGATGAGAAACCCTGAGGTGATGGCGATGCCGTCAAAGAAGGTGTGAATCATTAGGCCGATGAGGACCGACGCGCGCTTATGCGAGTGCACGAACTCGTCCGCGTGAGTTTCCTCGCCATAGTGAAAATGCGGGGTAAGCGCGTGCTCGAAGAAGTGAACCAGCAGGTAGCCAACCAGCACCAGCAGCGCCCCGTATTGCGGTTCCAGGCGCAGGCTCTCCGGAACCATCTCCACCATCGAAGTGGCCAGCATGAATCCTGCCCCCAGAGCCACAAAATAGCGGAGATAGCTGCGATCCCAGTCTTTCTGCACAATGACTGCGCCACCGAATATGTTGGCGGCAGCAGCCGTCAGTCCGAGCACTATGCTGGTGAGGATTGGGCTCATGGGAGCAGCCAGCAGAATAGCAGAGCGAGGTCTCAGGTATTAGCTCTCAGCCGTCAGATATCACCCGTCAGATGTCAAGTCTCAGGTATGAGGTATCAGATATCAGCCGTCAGTTCTCAGCGAACCAGATGCGGTGCAGGATTAACCGACGTTCGAACTATGGCGCAGAGCTGGTGGCTGGTGGCCTGGCAGCTTTCACTGACAACCGACAACTGATCACTGACAACTGCTTTTGGAGGCGCAAGGCGGAATCGAACTTGAGGCGTTTAGCAGGCGTGAGCGTAGCGGGAGCCTGCTGCCGAAATCCCAACCCTGAGCGAAGCGAACGGAGAGAGACCTGCGAATCAGAAGAGGTTTTCAATTGAAACTGGAGGCGCGGGGCGGAATCGAACCGCCGAATAGAGGTTTTGCAGACCTCGGCCTTACCACTTGGCTACCGCGCCCCGGGGACAAACCTGGCGGGCTATATGCGAAGCCCCCGCGCGGGGCGAGGGCGACAAATTCTGGAGCGGGAGACGGGGGTCGAACCCGCGACTTCGACCTTGGCAAGGTCGCACTCTACCACTGAGTTACTCCCGCTTATTTTTAAAAGATCCCTCGCACTGCTCGGGATTTCGCCTGCCGGCTCAGACACCCACAAACCGGCTCAAGTTACTCCCGCTCGAAGAAATCTGATTATAACGAACCGTAACCGGAAGCAGCAAACAGGACACACCGGCTCCGCTGTAACCTGCACCATATCAGCCAGGCCAATTCCCGCGCTGCTTCCTTACCGCGGCGTCTAATCCTCTTCGTCGTCTACGAGGTGCCACTCGCCTTTACCCTGCGGCTCGATGTGGCCGTCGCGCATGTGGATGATGCGGTTGCCATAGGCAGCAGCTTCGGGATTGTGGGTGATCATCAGCACCGTCTGCCCCAGCTCTTTGTTGGACTGGCGCAGCATGTTCAGCACGATCTCGGAATTCTGCGTGTCGAGATTACCCGTGGGCTCGTCAGCCAGCACGATTGCCGGCTGGTTCACCAGCGCGCGCGCCAGGGCAGCCCGTTGTTGCTCTCCGCCGCTCATCTCCGATGGCAGATGATTCAGTCGCTTATCAATGCCCAGCAACTGAACAATCCGTGCAATGTAGGCGCGATCAGCCTTGTGGGCATGGCCGGAAATGTCGAGCGCGATATCGATGTTGCCTTGCGCGGTCAACGTCGGCAGCAGGTTGAACTTCTGAAAAACGAAGCCGATCCTGGTCTTGCGCATGCGCGTGCGCGCGGCATCGGAGAGTTCGGTGAAGTTGATGCCGCCGATGAGGACTCGCCCCGAGTCGGCATGGGTCAGGCCTCCCATGATGTAGAACAGAGTGGACTTGCCGCTGCCCGAAGGCCCCACGATGCTGACGAACTCGCCCTTTTCCACCGCCAGCGAAACCCCGCGCAGCGCCGGCACGTCGACCTTGCCCACGCGGTATGTCTTGCGAACGTCCTCTACCTGGATCATCAACGGCATGGCGAATCTTCGATCTTACATGATCGAAAGGCCGCTATTCGCCATTCGCTCTTCGCCTTTGGCTACCTGCTTTTCGCTCTTGGCTCTTCGCTTTCGGCTTGTAGCACCTCGAATTGTTCGGACACCAGATGGTCGTCGACTTACGACAACCCAGACCCGAAGGGGCGACTCAGCTTAGCCCAGCGTGTAGCCGCAGGCGGAACGCTGGGTGGGGCGCCCAAAAAACCTCCGAGTCGCGTAGCGACGGAACGCGTTCGGAGCACAAACGAAGCCTTCTTGCTATTCCCCTGTAATGTCGCCAGAGTTACAAATTCAGCATGTCCGCGAACGCAGATCGCAAGAAGCACGCCCTGCTGGTAACCAAGGCCGTGCAATGGCTGCGTTCATTTTACAAATGCGGCGTCATCCTCTCCGAGCAATACTGCGCCACCGGCGAAGTCCCCGATGTTATCGGATGGAAGGGCTTCTGCCGCTCAGTGCTGATCGAGTGTAAGGTCACCCGCACCGACTTCCTGGCCGATGCCGCCAAACCGTTCCGCCAGCAGCCCGAAGAAGGCATGGGATGCGAACGCTTCTACCTTGCGCCCGCAGGAGTAATTCGCCGCGAAGATCTGCCAAAGCATTGGGGGTTGTTGGAACTTCGGACCCGCGAGATCCATCTCGCCGTGAAACCAGGGCGGATCGACTTGCGCAGCCCCACGGCATTGATGAAAGAGATGAACCTGCTGCTGGCCAGCCTGCGCCGGGTGGAACTGCGCATCGAGCCGCAATCCATCACCGATTTCCTGAAGTGGAAGAACCGCATGGCCGACTACAACGGCGGAGAATTGCCGGAAGGCGTGATTCCTTTCGAGCAAGAAAACAATTCGCATCTGGTGTAAAAGCGGCAGAAAGATGGACCACAGAGAGCGAGAACGCTTTTCTGGCAGCGCGCTGCGATCCGTCTCCGTTTCTCCCGAAGATTTCAAAACTCCGTGTCCTCTGTGGTGAAGGCCTTTGATTTTTGCGCGTGCGGCCACATATGCCTCCCCCGCAAGTTTCCCTCCCTCCTGCCGATGAACCATACGACTGCCGTGTCTTGCTCGGAGGCGGAATGCGTACCCCTGTCGCACTGCTGATCGTATCCACACTGATCGCCCTACCAACATTTTCCGAAGACGCGAAACCGCCGCTCACTCCTCAGGCCCAGGCCGAGGCGCGCCTGTGGGAGCCCGGCTCCAGCTTCTTCTACATCAACGGAATCGCCTATCGCTACGCTGCCGCGTCGTCCTACGCTGTGGTAGCTGCGGCAACGACTGGCGTCGGCGGCAAGTATCTCGCGGTGAAGGTGCATGTATTCAATCGCAGTCGCCAATCGATCACGGTGCGGCCGGAAGACATCACGGCTGTGGATGCCATTGCCAACCATCGCCTGAAATCGATTCCCGCGGTCGAGATCGTCAACCGCAAGCGTGGCCAGCCAAACTGGATGAAGTTTGCCGGTAATGCCGTCTCCGGTGGCAATGAGCCGATGGGCGACCTCGTCAATCCGCAGTGGAACGAACTGGTACGGGCGTTGCAACCCGAGGTGACCTCCAGCGCGCGGGCCGACTCCAACACTGCCGTGTACTCCAGCCAGAAGGTGCAGGTCGATGGCCCGGATTGCGATACCGCCTGCCAGTTGCGTAATCGCGAAGTGAACTCCACCCTGTCGTCCGGCTGGCAGCAGAATCTTGCGGAGTCGATTCAGCAAACCGCGTTCCTGGCCAACACCATCCCTCCGCAATGCGACATCGAAGGGGTGCTGTACTTTCCTATGCCGCGCCAGGCCGCAACCGATCCCAGGGCCCGTCGCCGAAGCAAGAGCTACGCCATCACCATCACCGTGCCCGTTGCCGGCGAGCGCTTCAATCTGGATTTCCCCGTGGAGTAACACTCAAGCGACTTCTCAACCCTTGCGGAAAATGCGACGCTGCGGTTGTTTCTGCGATCAATCTGCCTGTGCCGAGCCATCCGGCCAGGTTGATTCTGGCGGCCCCGGCAGAGTACCGTGACCACTCGGAGGAATTCTCTTGAGACCTCAGCCTTCATCGGTTCACCTTGTTTGCGCAATTTGCCTCGCCGCCTTCGTGTTGACCTGCACCGCCGTTGCCCAGACCACCACACCGAAGTTTGTATCTCGCGATGCCGACATTGACGGGGTCCGCATTCATTACACGACTGGCGGCTCGGGACCCACGGTGATACTCCTGCATGGTTTTGCGGAAACTTCACGCATGTGGAACCCGATTCTGCCGGTACTTGGCGCCAGGTTCACCATAATCGCTCCTGACCTGCCCGGCATTGGGGATTCCTCAATTCCGAGCGGTGCCATGAGCGTGACCACTGCGGCGGTTCAAATTCATGATTTGGCGAGGTCGCTCGGCGTGACCAAAGCGCGCGTTGTCGGCCACGACATTGGCCTGATGGTCGCCTACGCGTACGCGGCAAAGTTCCCATCTGAGGTGGAAAAGCTGGTGGTGATGGATGCATTCCTGCCCGGCGTGCAGGGCTGGGAACCGATCTACAACAGTCCGGACTACTGGCACTTCCGTTTCCATGGTCCGACGCCAGAAGCGCTGGTGAAGGGACGCGAGAACATTTACTTCGCCTATTTCTGGAACGACCTTGCCGCCGACAAGAATCATTCGATTCCGGAGGCGGACCGCAAAGCCTATCTTGCCGCCTATTCCCGTCCGGGGCGAATGCGCGCGTCGTGGGAATATTTTGCTACCTTCCCACAGGCGGCGAAGGATTTCGCCCAGATGGCACAGACTAAATTGACCATGCCGGTGCTCTCCATTGGCGGCGACAAGTCTCTGGGAGAACCGCTGGCAGAACAAATGAAATTGGTCGCAACGAACGTGACGGTGGTGGTGGTTAAGAATTCCGGTCACTGGATCCTGGAGGAGCAACCGAAACAGACGACCGATGCGCTGGTGAACTTCCTCTAGCTGCGGCTCGACGCCCTTGGGCCTCGTGCCCAGGCGCGCCTTTGACGCTAAGCCGGGTGTAGAAACATCACATCCATGGGAGGATGCACATCGATAGACCCATCCACTTCGTTCCCGAGCCCTTCGTGCCCCGCCGTCTCTTTCCCGGCGGGCACGCGCAGACCATTGCCGGCAACTTCCTGCCGCGCAAGAATCTGCTGCCTCCGGCCGACGAGCGCTTGTTCGATGTCGAACCCGGCATCCAGGTGCTGTGCCATTGCCACTGGCAGGCCGAGCGCACTTCGGCCATGACGGTGATTGTGGTACACGGTCTCGAAGGCTCCGTGGAGTCGCGATACATGATCGGCACCGGCAGCAAGGCGTGGGCAGCCGGCATGAACGTGGTTCGCATGAACATGCGCAACTGCGGCGACACCGAGCATCTCGGACCCAGCCTGTACAACAGCAGCATGTCCGCCGATGTGGGAGTCATCGTTAAGACCCTCATCGCGGAAGAACGACTGCCGGCGATTGCGTTGGTTGGCTACTCCATGGGCGGGAATTTGGTGCTCAAGCTGTTGGGTGAGTGGGGAGCGGATGCACCCGCGCAAGTGAAGGCGGGAGTAGGAGTGTCGCCGGCGATGGACTTGGCAGCTTCAGCCGATGCGCTGCACGATCTCGCCAACCGGGTGTACGAATACAAATTTCTGCGATCGCTGCGCAAGCGGGTGCTACGCAAAGCGGCGTTGTATCCCGGACTGTACGATGTGACGTACCTGCGCGGGCTGCGCAGCATTCGCGACTTTGACGAGCAAATCACGGCGCGTTATTGCGGATTTGCCGGGGCCCAGGACTATTACGAGCGTGCCGCTGCGGCCAATGTGATCGAGCGCATTGCCGTGCCCACGCTGGTGCTGCATGCTGACGATGACCCGTTCATTCGCGTGCTTCCCGCAACGCGCGAGAAGCTGTTTAATAACCCGCACATTACCTATATCGAAACGGCGACCGGTGGCCACTGCGCGTTTCTCGCCGAACCTAACGGCTACGACGGACGCTGGGCCGAGCGCGAGGCGGTGCGGTTCATTCGGGCTCAGATTTCTTGAAAACTTTCACCTGCGAAGCTCCGCGTCAGGGCACGACCTTCGGTCGTGCCGATTTGTCCATCAAATATTATTTGTCATCCCTTGACGGCGTTAGCCGTCGAGGGACCTGCGGTCTGTGCCGCCGCTGTGAAGGGGTTCTTCTTGAGAAGAGAACATTTCGGCACGATTGAAATCGTGCCCTGACGCGAAGCTTGCCAGAGGCGAACTCCAAACGGGCATGCGGAACGCGGCGCTAAAGCGCCGCACTACCCTAGCGGTTGTATACCGGCAGCGGCCCGTGCAGATCCTGCCACACCTGGTCGCAGGCGTTCAGCGTCTCTTCATCCAGCGGACCTTCTTCGCTGGCAGCGAGATTTTCGTTCAACTGCGTGAGACTCGATGCGCCGAGGATCACCACATCGCTTGGGGTGTGGCGCAGCAGCCAGTTCAGCGCCAGGCTCACCAGCGAGCGCCCGGCATGCCGCGCAATCTCGCGAAGCTCCTCGACGGCCTTGAAGTAGCGATCGTGCCAGTAGCGGTCCTGGTAGAGCTTGTTGTTGTCAAAGCGCGTGCCCGGAGTGACGGTCTGCTGCCGATGTTTGCCGGTGAGCAGCCCGCCGGCCAGCGGGTTGTAAACAATGGTCGAGACGCCGAACCGCTTGCACATCGCGAGGTATTCCTGCTCGATGCCGCGCGCCAGCAGGTTGTACATGGGTTGCGAAATATACGGAGCCGCCCAGCCGCGCTCCTTCGCCAGCCACAGCATCTCGACCCCTTCCCAGCTCGCATAGTTTGACGATGCGATGTAGCGCACCTTGCCCTGCTTCACCAGTGAGTTCATCGTCTCC
Organism: uncultured Acidobacteriaceae bacterium; assembly: GCA_963796585.1. Taxonomy (GTDB): domain Bacteria; phylum Acidobacteriota; class Terriglobia; order Terriglobales; family Acidobacteriaceae; genus CAVVDY01. Next base: position 496,929 of record CAWCMB010000010.1, on the reverse strand, counting down.
AGCGACTCTTCGATGGGCGTCGAATGATCAGGCGCGTGCTGGTAGTAGATGTCGAGGTAGTCGGTTTGCAGGCGCAGCAACGATTCGTCGATCGCCCGCAGGATGGCCTTACGCGTGAGTCCCTGCTGGTCTGGTTCGTTGCCGACCTTGAAGCGAACCTTGCTGGCAATGACCAGCTTGTCGCGACGGCCCTTGATCGCCTCACCGAGCATGGTTTCGGCCACGCCGGTCTGGTACATGTTGGCGGTATCGAAGAAGTTGATTCCCGCCTCGATGCAGCGATCAACAAGTTGCGTCGCGCCTGCCTGATCAAGCGGCTTGCCGAAAGTCATGGTGCCGAAACACAGGCGTGAGACGTTCAGGTCGGTATGGGGAAGAGTGCGATATTCCATGATGTTTTAATTTTGATGATTGTTGTGATGCCACGCTTCGCATCAGGGCACGATTTTAATCGTGCCGACAAATTGGCCCGCCTTCATTGTCATCCTGAGCGAAGTGAGTCCCCCACTAGGCGGACGAACGCAGCGAAGGACCTGCTTTTGGTGGCCGCTCAGGCGTCGTTTCGGGCGGCACGAAAAACAGGTCCCTCGCCGGCTGAACCCGCCTCGGGACGACAAACATTTAAGAACATGGCACCTCGGCGCAGCTGAAGCTACGCCCCTTCAACCTCACAGCGGCTTCGACATGGTGATGAAGTGAACCGGCTGCGTCGCCGTCTTGATCACCTCGGCTGACTCGATTCCCGTCCGCACGAAACCCAACCTGGTATAAATCTCCGAAAGCTCCGGCCGGACGTTCACGATGCGAATGTCGAGCACTTCGCAGCCGCGGGCTCGGGCGTAATCTTCGGCTTCGCTCATCATGCGGCGGCCGATGCCGGCTTTCTGCTGCGACGGATCTACGGCCAGCGTGCCAGCGTATGCGCGCTCGCCGGTGATCTTGATGTATACGCATGCGATCAACCCCGTGCCCGATTCAAGCAGGAGAAACTCGCCGTGCAGCATCATCTCGGTCAGGCCAGCAACATCAATTCGGTCACCCGACTTAAAGAACTTCTCGACGGCGAATGCCCGGTTGATGAGATCGACGATGGCGGGAACGTCGTGCTCCACTGCGGGTCTAGTGGACGCGTTCGGGGACAAAAGTTGGTCGGTCATGTTTAGCCTTGGTCTCGGCTTGAGGATCGTTTTGGGCTGCGCAACATTCGCGCCAGAAATATCCCGCCAATGGCGCACGCGACGACCACAAGAAGCCAAAATAATTCCCACAGTAGGAGGAAAAGTGTCATAGCCCTTACAGTACCGCCGTCTCGTGCAACAGTTCGCCCTTCACAAATCGGGCCGGGCTCAGCACATCGACCTCACTCACCACGCTCGTCGTCCCCGCCATAATCAGGTCTGCCAGAATCTTACCCGTTGCTGGAGCGTGCATCACGCCGTGGCCGCTGAATCCGTTGGCGCAAAAGAAACCGTCGAGGCCGGGAACAGGCCCGAGGATGCAATGATGGTCGGGCGTCATCTCATACAAACCGGCCCAAGCGCGCTTGGGATTGATGGCCAGGTTCTCGAAGCAGGGCACGCGATCGGCGGCGCGCTCCAGAATCTTCTCGATGAAGCTCGGCTCGAAGTTCGTTTTGAATCCGGACGTCTCGGTCGGATCGTTCCAAGCCAGCAAGAATCCCAGGCTCTCGGGACGGAAGTGGAAACCGTTCGTCATGTCGATGACCATCGGGATCGCGTGCGATACGCCGTCGAACGGCTCGGTCGGAACCAGCATGCGGCGCAGCGGCTCGACGGGAAGATCGACTCCCGCCATCGCTGCAACATCGCGAGCCCAAGCGCCAGCGGCATTCACCACCGTCTTGGTGCTGACAGGCCCGCGCGCAGTGTCCACCTCAAAGCCCGAGCCGTTGCGCCGAATCGCCGTGACCTCCGTCGAGCGCCAAAGCTTTGCCCCGCGCTCGCATGCCACGGTGGTGAAGCCGACCATCACACTGTTGGGATCGACGAAGCCGTCAGTCGAGCAGAAGCTGCCGCCCAGTATGTCATCGGAACGAAGCTGCGACACGCGCTCCACAATCTCGTCACGACTGACCATGCTGACGTTCTTCAGCCCGAGCGATTTCTGCAGCGCCTGGTTGGTCTCCAAGTATTCGAGATGTGAGGGCTTGGTCGCGACGAACATGTATCCCTGCGGACGATAATCCGCCGGCTGGCCCAGCCGCTCTTCAAACGCAGCATAAAAAGGAATGGAGTACAGCGACATCTGAATGTTGGGCTTGGTCGCGAACTGCGCGCGCACGCCGCCCATGCTTTTGCCGGTCGATCCCTTACCCTGATGCGACTCACGTTCAACCATGAGAACATTGCGGCATCCCGCCTCGGTCAAGTGCCACGCAATACTTGCGCCTACGATTCCGCCACCTATGATGACTACGTCTGCTGTTTCCATGGGCCCTCTCGCTACCGCCAGCATTGTAATTAGTTGAAGAACTATCAGCAGTGATTTAGGTATAAAGCTGTCGACCCTTGCTCTGACCGGCTAGCTCAGCAAGAGGGAGCGCAGCTCATCCGGAGGGTAGCGTGCCCATCACGTCCGTCGTTCAGATTCTGACTGGCTCCATCGCACCGGTCATCGTCATCTCCGGCATTGGCCTGCTGTTACTGAGTATCAGCAACCGTTATGGCCGTGCGCTCGACCGGGCGCGGGCGCTGCTGAAACAGATCGAACAAGGTGACGCTGCCACTGCGACTGCTATCCAGCTGGACGAGCAGCTGCAGCGCACTTACCATCGCGCCAAGCTTCTGCGCTCCTCCATGATGTATGGCTCCGCCAGCATCTTTTTTGTATCGCTTACGATTCTTGCGTTGTTTGCGGAGTACATTCTGAGGGTCGCAATGGACTACGTCGCGTTGCCGTTCTTTGCGCTCTGCTTATTGTGCCTGGTCGCATCGCTGTACTACTCGATCCGCGACATCACAGTATCGATGGGAGCGCTCGAACTGGAGATCAACAGCGTGCGCCAGGGCCGCGGATCTTCTAGGAGCTAAAGCATCTGGCTTTGTGGAGGTCCTATTTTGAGGGCGCGGCTAGCCGCGTCGCATATGGCGGCCTGAATCTTGGGCCTTCAGGCCTTCAGGGAATTCTTGTCCTCTCAGCGCCGGAGGCGGGTCCCCGCAGCGGCTGAAGAGGCTGCTGAAAAACTCGACTTCGCGACGATTCGCGTCAGGGCACGACCTTGGTCGTGCCGAAAAGGCCTTTATTTGTCGTATCGCGAGCGGACTTTAGTCCACGAGCGACCCTGCTTTGGAGTTTTTCAGCAGCCTCTGACGCCGATGAAAACCCGGCCTTTCGGCGCGCCCCTTCTGTCTTGCAACTAACCTCTTGCGTCCAGATGCTTCTTCAGGAAGAAATAGGTCCGCTGGCCGGCGTCGAGCATGTTGAATCCATTAAATCCATGGTTGGCGTTGGGGTAAATTTTGATTTCGTAGGGAGCCTGCCGCGCCCGGTATAACGCTTCGATCTTGTGCGCCTCGCTTACCCGCACCACCATATCCTGATCGCCATGAAGAATGAGCAACGGCGGCAGCTGACGCACCTGCTCGGCGAAGTGGTCGGGCATGCCTCCGAAGAAATCGACGACGGCTTTCACCCGTGACTGCTGTGACGCCAGCGCAAGTGCAAGATAAGCACCCAAAGAAAAGCCGATGATCCCGACGCGACGGCGATCGGTCAGGGCATGGTCTTGCGCGAAGTCCAGCGCATCGGAGAGAGCGATCATCCAAGTCGGGAAGTTATCGCGAATGGTGAGCGGGCTTGCCCGGGTGGTGCCGGTGGTTTCGAAGAAGTGCGGCAGAAATACTGCGAATCCACGGTCGGCGAGCATCTGGGGAAACTGCTTCGAGCCCGAGTACAGCCCGCTGGAACCGTGAAGCGCCAGTACGATGGGATACTCACCGGCTTGCGGTGGGACGAAGACATCGATACCGACGGGTTTGCCGCCGCTCAGGTATATGGTTTGCAAGAATTTGTCCTGGGTCTTGAATTAATAGCCCTTGGATGCATTTGCAGCATCTCCCGATGGAGCGAGCCTGTCAGCCATCAGCGAAACAACTGCCAAGCCTTCTGCCGGTTGGCAACGACTGACGGCTGATCGCTGACAGCGCATCCCCCCCTACTCCGCCAGGAACCGTGTGATGTGCCGCACCAACTCCTGCGGCTTCTCCAGTGGGTGCTTTCAGGCGATCGAGCTGATCGTCCAGTCGATCCAGCTTCAGGCGGATGTTCTCCAGCACGCTGGCGATCGTCGGGCCATCGTTGCGTTCCAGATGAAATTCATAAGCCGCTTCAACCAGTCCGTCGCTGGCCAGATTTTTATCGCAGAACATGAATTCCATGATGGCGCGCATATTTTGCAGGCTGGAAGGCCTCAGAACAATCGCAGCCTCAACCGAGCCGGCGACGATACCGATGGCATCGTTCAGCACCAGCTTATTCACCCGCTCAGGAAACTGAATCGCCAAGGACGCCGCGATCCAGCCGCCCATCGAATTGCCGACCAGCGATACTCGAGGCAAAGCCAGAGCTTGCAGAAGGAGCTCCAGCACCTCGACAAAAGTCGTGATGCGATAGTTGATGAGAGGCTTGCTCGATCGGCCAAAGCCCAGCAGATCAGGAGCATTCACGCGATGGGTCTGGCTGAGCGGTTCCAGGCAATAGGCCCACACATCCGCCCCGGCGCCCAGTCCGTGGACCAGAAGCAGCGGCTCGCCTTGGCCGTGGTCGTAGTACTTGATGGTTGGCCGAACACCTGAATGGAGCGTAGAGCCGGAAGCCTGGGCAGCGCCAGATGAGGAGAATTTGGAATCAACAGAACCCCGCCACAGACGCTTCGCGCGTCCGGAGATTGACAGCGCTGTCTAGGGTACTAGGACGAGGGCCGCTTCCGCACCCTGCTTTCATCGACTTTTCACACGCCCTGCCTGATTTCGTTGTGTCTGGCGGAGCCGGTATGCGATTCTCTCCCCAACCGAAGCAAACTCAAACCTGAGGTGTGGCATGCCCTGCGACCCGGAAGAACTGAAACATGTGCCGCTGTTCGAAAAGTTGGACGATGAGGAACTCGCCATTCTGGCCCAGCAAGTCGAATTGAGGAAGTTTGCCCCCCGCCAGCGGATCTACAAGATGGGCGACCATGGCGAGCGCGGCTACATCGTGATGTCAGGCAAGGTGCAGGTGGCAACCGTCGATGAAGATCAGCAGGAGTTAGTCATCGACGAGCCAACCCACGGAGAGTTCTTTGGCTTTGCCGCCATGCTCGACCAGATGGCTCACCAGACCACCGCGACTGCGCTGGAAGAAACCACCTGTGTCGAAGTGGACCGCAACGACATTTCTACTTTGCTGGAAAAGAAACCAATGGCCGGCATGGACATGATGGCCGTGTTGGGCAGGCAGTTCCATGCTTCGCAACAGTTGGTACGGCTCCGGGCCGCGCGCAATCCCAACGATTTGATTGAAAAGGAGTCGAGCTTCGGCGAGCGTATCGCCGATCGGGTGGCAGGCTTCGGCGGATCGTGGACCTTCATCATCATCTTCCTGGCTGTACTGGTGGTCTACAGCGCTATCAATGTCGTTTTGGGGCAAAAGGCGTGGGACCCCTATCCGTTCATCCTGCTGAATCTTTTTCTTTCCATGCTGGCGGCCATCCAGGCGCCGGTCATCATGATGAGCCAGAACCGTCAGGACACGAAAGACCGGGTACGTGGCGAACTCGATTTTGATGTCAATCGGCGGGCAGCTTTGGAGATCCAAGGTCTGGCACGTAAGCTGAACCTGATCGCGGACAAGGTGGACGACGTTGTCGACCTGGTTCGGGCGACGCCAACTACAGGAGGGACGACCGTTCGCTGATGAGCTCGACACGCCCGCTAAACTGCCATCAGCTCTCAGCTAAGAGCCGGCATTGCGAGCGGCGAGCTGATGCTTTTCGATTGCTGCGCCCCACCATACCTCAAACGTGATCTGACACCTGATACCCGCCCCCTGGCAGTGAACTGAAAGCCGACAGCCGAGAGCTGACGGCTGACGGCTGTCTTCTACACGGCTATCTTCCCCGCGTTGACACCCACTCCTAAGCTCTGTTAATTTCAAAGGTTCCAGATTTTGTCATCGCGCCCTCAAACGCATCTTTCAGCCGCAGGAATCACCAACAGAAATGGATCAAACACTTAAGCAAGTAGGGGAATTACTGCTCGGAGCCATACCGACGGCAATCATTCTTCTCTTGCTGTACGCCGCCTACTCGTTCCTGGTAGGACGCCCGTTGCGGCGCATCCTGGCACAGCGTCGGGGACTGACCGAAGGTGCCATCTTGAAGGCGCGCGCCGATGTAGCTGCCGCCGAGGCCCGTACCGCACAATACGAAGAGCAGCTGCGCGAAGCTAAATCAGCCATCTTTAGGGCGGCTGAGGCACGCCGCCAGGCAGCACAGCAGGCCCGCGATGCCGTCATCGCCCAGGCCCGCGAGGCTGCTCATCAGCAGATCCGGGCAGCTCAGGCGGACCTCGAACTGGAAATGGCCGCTGCGCGTACCACCTTGCAATCGGAGAGCGAGCGTCTTGCCAGCCAGATCATCCAGGCCGTGCTCAAGCCCGCCGGGGCCGTCCCGGTAGCAGGCGGCCAGCAATGAACCATTTACCCCGTATCGGTCTGGCCAGCATTTCGTTAGCGCTAATTCTTTTTGTTGCCGGCGCGTGGGCACAGGAAGCCGCTCCTGCCGCCAGCAGCAGCTCGCAATCCCAAGCTCAGCAGCAGCCCGAAAATCCTAACGCCGCCATTGGCGGTGAGTTGTCCAAGCAGTCCGAAGAAGCCGAGCACGCCGAGGAACACGAAGAGAACGGGCAGTTCAAATACTCACCCGCGGTGAAGTGGTTCGCTAAACACCTGGGACTCGATCCGCATCGCGCCTACGCCGTTTCGTTGCTCATCAACTTCGGCTTGCTGGCGCTGTTTTTCTGGGTCCTGCTGCGCGTTAAGGTTCCTGCGATGTTCCGCAGCCGTACGGATTCGATTCAGACGGCGATTCGCGAGGCGCGGGCCGCCAGCGCGGAGGCAACCGAACGGCTGCAAGCAGTAGAAGCGCGGTTAGCCAAGCTCGATAGCGAAGTTTCCGGCATTCGCGCCGAGGCAGAGAAGCAGGCCGTCGCCGAAGAGCAACGCATTCATGTCGCCGCCGAAGAGGACAAAAATCGAGTGGTCGAATCGGCAAAGTTAGAGATCGATGCCATCGCGCGCAATGCCCGCCGCGAGTTGAAGAGCTATGCCTCCACGCTGGCGGTCGATATCGCCGCCAAACGCATTCACGTCGACGAGAGTTCCGATCAGGCGCTCGTACGCGAATTTGTTGATCAGCTTGGAAAGGACGGTCGTCAATAATGGCTGCCGTTGCAAGCCGCTACGCGCGCGCTCTGGTCGAGGTGGTGATGGAGCAGAGGATTGATCCCGCCGCCGCCATGCAGCAGGTGAACAATATTGTCGGTGCCATCAAGGAAAGCCCTGACTTGCGCAAAGTCTGGGAGGCGCCTGACATTCCCGCGGAACAGAAGCGAAACCTGCTCGACGCCATCGGCAAACAGGTTGGGTTACTGCGCACGATTCGCAACTTCTTCGCAGTACTGATCGATCATCAGCGCATTGCCATGGTGGAGCAGATCGCCCGCCAATTTCAGGTCGACCTGGATGCCGAGCTGGGATTTGCCGAGGCGCAGGTTACCAGCGCCCGCCCGCTCTCCGATGGCGAGAAGCGTGAACTCGAATCGCGGGTGGCGACCATGACCGGCAAGAGGGTGCGCGCCCGCTACGCTGCCAATCCGGAGTTGCTGGGCGGCGTGATGGTGCAGGTCGGCAGCACGATTTACGACGGTACAGTACGCGGCCAGTTGCAGAAGCTGCGTCAGCAGTTGGTGAACAGCTAGCGTCCGGCGGAGTACCGCTTCAGCGGTACATGAGCTTGGCTCTGACCCTTTGTATCAGGGCAAGGCCGTAGAGTTTGCGCGTGGCGATGTACCGCGTCAGGGCACGATCTTGGTGCCGGGATGACGATTTAGAACGACCGGCTCTTAGCCCTTAGCTTGAATCGCGGCGAGTCGTCGTGAGTTCACGCAAGTGGCCTGGCGAATCGCCTAGCCCGGAGGGCGACCAGCATGATAGCCCAGCACGGAGCGCAGTGGAGTGCTGGGTAAGCGTGCAATGAGAAGTCCGAGCCCCTTCAGGGGCGGCACAACAGCAGGTCCCTCGGCGACTGAAGTCGCCTCGGGATGACAAAAAAATGGGCGCGGTTCGGCGCGACTGAAGTCGTGCCCTGACGCGGTTTTTCGCATCGGCGAGCTCGAGAGCGGTATGTCGATAAAACGCTGAGCAGTCCGTAGCGAACAGCGAATAGCGGAATTTATATGGCTCAAATCAAGGCAGACGAAATTACCAAGCTCATTCGTGAGCAGATCGAAAATTACGAGACCAAGATTGCCGTCGACGAAGTCGGCACGGTGATGTCTATCGGAGACGGCATCGCCCGCCTCTACGGTCTCGACAAAGTGATGGCTGGCGAACTGATCGAGTTCCCGCACAACGTGGCCGGCATCGCCATGAACCTGGAGGAAGACCAGGTTGGCTCGGTTCTGCTCGGCGATTACACCGAGGTGGAAGAGGGCGACGAGGTCCGCCGCACCGGACGCATCATGAGCGTGCCGGTGGGCGATGCGCTGATCGGTCGCGTAGTCAACGGCCTGGGCCAGCCCATCGACGACAAAGGCCCGATCAACACCGATCAATTCAATACGGTCGAGCGTCTTGCTCCCGGCGTCATTGATCGCCAGCCGGTGAAAGAACCCATGGCTACCGGCCTGAAGGCCATCGATGCCATGATTCCCATCGGCCGTGGCCAGCGCGAACTCATCATTGGAGACCGCCAGACCGGCAAGACCGCCGTCGCCCTCGATACCATCATCAACAGCAAGGGTCGCGACCTGATTTGTATCTACTGCGCTATCGGCCAGAAACGTTCCTCGGTCGCCCAGGTGGTGAAGACGCTGGAAGACTTTGGCGCGATGGAGTACACCATCGTCGTCTCGGCGTCAGCTTCCGACCCGGCGCCGATGCAGTACATCGCTCCCTACGCTGCCTGCGCCATGGGCGAATACTTCCGCGACACTAAGCGTCACGCGCTCTGCATTTACGACGATCTCTCCAAGCACGCCGTCGCGTATCGCGAAATTTCGCTGCTGCTGCGCCGTCCTCCGGGACGCGAGGCCTATCCCGGCGACGTTTTCTATCTCCACTCCCGTTTGCTGGAGCGCGCCTCGAAGCTGAGCAACGAGAAGGGCGGCGGCTCGCTGACCGCATTGCCGATCATTGAGACCCAGGCAGGCGACGTGTCGGCATACATCCCGACCAACGTCATCTCGATTACGGACGGGCAGATCTATCTCGAAACCGACTTGTTCAACTCGGGCGTGCGTCCGGCGGTGAACGTAGGCTTGTCGGTCAGCCGTGTAGGCGGCAGCGCACAGATTAAAGCCATGCGGCAGGTTGCCGGGACCTTGCGACTCGACCTCGCGCAGTATCGCGAGCTGGCAGCGTTCTCCCAGTTCGGCAGCGACCTCGACAAAGCCACCCAGGCACAGCTTGCCCGCGGCCAGCGCCTGACCGAGATCCTCAAGCAGGGGCAGTACGCTCCGCTGCCCTTCTCCAAGCAGATTCTCATCATCTACGCCGGAACCCAGGGCCTGCTCGATGACATGCCGGTCGATCAGCTTCGCGAGTTCGAGAAGGGTCTGTACGAGTTTGTAGACCTCAGCAATCCCGGCGTGCTGAGCGCGATCGAAGAGAAGAAGATTCTCGACGACGATCTGCGGAAATCGATGACGGACGTGATCAAGCAGTACAAGGACCAGTTCGTCAGCGAGCATCAGGCGGCCGCGAAGGCGACGGCGTAACGGATTGTAAATAGGTACTCGGTTTTGAAAGGGCATGCCTTCAGGCGTGCCGCCAGGAACGAAGACTAGAACCGGCTTTAGCCGCTGAGGGAGAGGGTTCCCGCAGCGCCTAAAGGCGAATTGTTTCACGGTAGTTACGGCACGGCTGAAAGCCGTGCCCCTTCAAAGCTGGGGAACAGCGATCATGAACGTGGTTTAGAACGATGGCGAACGTACTCGATCTCCGGCGCCGTATTCGCAGCGTGAAGAACACGCGGCAGATTACCAAGGCCATGAAGATGGTTTCGGCGGCGCGTTTACGGCGTGCCCAGGAGCGCGCTCTGGCTTCGCGGCCCATGGGCCAGATGCTGATCAATCTTATGGAGTCGCTCATCAGCCGCTCGGAGTTGGTCGATCAGGAGACCGGCGAGTGCAAGCATCCTTTGCTGGAGCAGCGGCCCGAGAACAACATTCTGCTGATTCTGGTCACCGGCGATCGCGGATTGGCGGGCGCTTTCAACTCCAACGTGCTGAAGGCCGCGATGAAGTTCTTGCAGGCCAAGTCCGACCAGAACATCGACATCCTGACGGTTGGACGCAAGGGCCGCGATTTCATGCGCCGCCGCTACCCGACGCTGAAGCCCGACAGCCCCTCGCGCGCAGGGAAGATCCAGGTCATTGATCAATATGTTTCGCTACTGGGCAAGCTGGAGTTCGAGTCCGTCGGCGAGATGGCCGAAGCCGTGGTCAAGCGTTACACGCGCGAGCAAATCGATTCGGTTTATCTGCTCTTCAATGAGTTCAAGTCGGTCATCTCCCAGCGCGTGATTGTGCAGCGCCTGCTGCCGGTGCAGGAGATCGGACGCCGTGAAGTCACTGCCGCTGAGGAGCCCACCCAGGCTGAGCGCGAGCGCATGGGCGAAGCAGCCCGCAGCGCCGGCATCAGCTTGAAAGAGCCCGAGCCGACCGAACGCGATCAACGAGCCGTAAAGTTCGGCACCTTGCCGGTGGACTATATCTACGAGCAGCCGCCGCACGAATTGTTTGCCGCGATTCTCCCGCGCTATGTGGCTATCGAAATTTTTCAGGCAACGCTGGAATCCTCCGCCGCGGAACACGCCGCTCGCATGACGGCGATGGACTCGGCGACCAACAATGCGAACGATGTGATCGACTCCCTGACGCTAACCCTCAACCGCGTGCGCCAGGCGGCCATCACCAAAGAGATCATCGAGATTGTGAGCGGCGCAGCAGCGTTGTAAGGACAGTTGTCAGTGGTCAGTTGTCGGTTGTCAGTAAGGGCTACAGCGGACCATGGTGAAAAGGGAAGCGATGCAGGCAAGGCGATATCAAGATCTGATCGCTTGGCAAAAGGCAATAGCGCTGGTCAAGAGCGTGTATGAAACGACCGGCAGCTTTCCTCGGAAGGAAGTATTTGGATTGACGAGCCAGATGCGGAGATCGGCGGTGTCGATCCCAAGCAACATTGCGGAAGGACAAGGACGCGCCACCCGGGGCGAGTTTCATCAGTTCTTAGGCCATGCGCGCGGTTCTTTGTACGAGCTTGAGACGCAGCTTGTGATTGCATCAGAGCTTGGATACGTCTCCGCAGGACAAGGTGATTATCTGCTTGCGGATTCTCGTGAGCTTGGGCGAATACTCAATGCTCTGATGGGCTCCGTATCGAAACAACAAATGTCGGCCAGGGTACTGACAACCGACAACTGACAACGGACAACTGAATTTATGGCAGAAAATATCGGACAGGTCATTCAAATCGCAGGTCCCGCGGTGGACGTGCAATTCTCGGCCGGCAACTTGCCGCCGATCTATTCGGCGTTGCGCGTCACCAGCGAAGGCTTCAACATCCCAACCCCTCTCGACGTCATTCTGGAAGTCGAGCAGCAACTCGGCGAAGGCCGCGTACGCTGCGTTGCCATGGAGCCCACCGAGGGCATGGTGCGCGGCATGAAGGCCATCGATCTTGGCGGCCCCATCACCGTTCCTGTGGGCAAAGCCACGCTCGGTCGAGTGCTCAACGTCATCGGCCAGCCGGTGGACAAGCTCGGCCCGATCAATGCCCAGAAGCGGCTGCCCATTCATCGTCCAGCGCCCGCTTTCGACGAGCAGTCGACCTCGATGGAGATGTTCGAGACCGGCGTCAAGGTCATTGATCTCATCCAGCCCTTCTTAAAGGGCGGCAAAATCGGCCTCTTCGGCGGCGCCGGCGTGGGCAAGACCGTCGTCATCATGGAACTCATCAACAACGTCGCGCTGCAACATGGTGGATTTTCCGTGTTCGCCGGCGTCGGTGAGCGCACCCGTGAAGGCAACGACCTCTGGCTCGAAATGCAGGAATCCGGCGTGGTCAATATCAAGGAGCCGGAGAAGTCGAAGGCCGCTCTCATCTACGGCCAGATGACCGAGCCTCCCGGAGCTCGCCTGCGCGTCGCGCTCACCGGCCTCACCGTCGCTGAGTACTTCCGCGATGAGGAAGGTTCCGACACCCTGCTCTTCATCGACAATATCTTCCGCTTCACCCAGGCGGGTTCGGAAGTGTCCACGCTGTTGGGCCGCATGCCCTCGGCCGTGGGATATCAGCCCAACCTGGCCAGCGAGATGGGCGAGTTGCAGGAGCGCATTACCTCCACCAAGAAGGGTTCCGTCACCTCGGTGCAGGCCGTGTACGTGCCTGCCGACGACTTGACCGATCCCGCTCCGGCGACGACCTTCGCTCACCTCGACGCCACCACCGTGCTTTCGCGCCAGATTTCGGAGCTGGGCATTTATCCCGCCGTCGACCCGCTGGCCTCGACCTCGCGCATCCTCGATCCCCGCGTTGTGGGCGAAGAGCACTACAACACGGCGCAAGCGGTGAAGAAGATTCTTCAGTCCTACAAAGACCTGCAGGACATCATCGCAATTCTCGGCATCGACGAGCTCAGCGAGGATCAGAAGCTAACCGTGTCGCGCGCGCGCAAGATTCAGCGCTTCTTCTCTCAGCCCTTCCATGTGGCTGAGCAGTTTACCGGACTGGCGGGCAAGTATGTGAAAGTGGCCGACACGGTACGCAGCTTCCAGGAGATTGTCGACGGCAAGCACGACGACATCCCCGAGCAGGCCTTCTACATGAAAGGCTCGATCGGCGAAGTGCTCGAAGCGGCCGAGAAGATGAAGTCGGCGTAAGCAGCGATGGCAGACACCCTACAACTCGAAATCGTTGCCCCCGACCGCCTGCTGGTGAACGAGCAGGTCGAGGAGGTCGAGATACCTGGCAAGTCCGGATACCTTGAAGCGCTGCCGCACCACGCTCCGCTGATTACCGAGCTTGCGCCCGGCGACCTGAGCTACAAAAAGGGCGGCACGGTGGTGCATCTTGCCGTGAGCTGGGGATTTGCTGAAGTCCTGCCCGACAAGGTGACGATCCTGGCGCAAACCGCGGAGCGCCCGCAAGAGATCGACGTTCAGCGCGCCCAGGAAGCGAAGAAGCGGGCTGAGGAGCAGTTGCTGCATCCCAGGCCCGACACCGATTACGATGCCGCGCTTGCAGCGCTGCAACGCGCCGACGCGCGCCTGCAAGTGGCCGCAGAAAAGGGACAGAAATAGAACTGAGTACGCTGTTGGCCTTGCGACGATTCGCGTCAGGGCACGACCTCAGTCGCGCCGACAGGCTGTCCCGCTAACAATTTTTCAGCGGAGTTTAGTCCGCTCTTTCGTCGCGAGAGCCCGCTGCGCTGTACGCGATCCCATCTTCCATTTGTTGCTACAAAGGCGGAGCTTTTTGGCTCCGCCCTTTTTACTTTCATCGCTCGCCCTCCATTTACTGCATCTTTGTGTTTCCGGAAGCAAGGCACTGCCACTGCCCGTTGGCTGACTTGTGCCACGTATCGACGAAACGGTCGCGCTCATCCTCCGGCTTACCGTCACCATCGGTGCCTTTGCCCTTCCAGATGCCGGTAACGATGACAGTGTCTCCATAGCTGGTCGCCTTCATGTCACTCGCCTCGACGCTCTCCATTTTGCTTTTCCTGGTGTCGTCCAAGGCTTGGGCTTTATTCATAAGGCGGCCATCGGGGAACATGATTACAAAGTTGTCGGCCAGCATGGGAGCGATCGCGTTTGCATCACTCGCCTTCTGGCCCTGCGCCCATTTCTGCTCCAGCGAAAGGACTTGCTTTTCCACGCTGTCGCCGGCCTGAACCCACAAAGCTGACAAAGCTACCGCCAGACACACCAGGAACTTCCTCATCATTTTTCTCCTTGCGAAAACCGTGAGTTAGGCATCCCGATCAGGGATTGCCGATAATGCCGTGTACTCGGGGAGTGGCGCCGATTGTACATGACCCGAGACTAAATAGCTGTTGGGCGGAACGCCGCTCCCTCCGGCTGATTACAATTCAGCCTTATGGCGAAACCGAGCGTCGCCCGTACGGGGGTTGTCGCCAGCCTGGCGATCCTCGTCGGACTGGGCTTATTTGCCTGCTGGCCCATCCTGCTGCACGGCGCTCCCGAGCTTTCCTGGGACGGCGCGGCCCACGCGGTGTGGGCGCAACAGTTCGCTTCGCAGCTTTGGCACGGAGACTGGTATCCGCGCTGGTTCGCCAACATCAATGCCGGTTATGGCGGACCTTCGGGATTTTTCTATCCGCCGCTCTCCAACTATGCCTCCAGCCTCTTCTGGCCATTGCTGGCGACAAGGAATAACGCGGGCTGGTTAAGCTCGGGATACTCGCTGGTGCTGGCCTTCGCATTGGCGGGCATCACAGCATTTTTTTGCTTGCGCTCGCTCACCAACGCGCGTGCTGCTCTCCTGGGCGCGGTGGTTTACCTCATCGCGCCGTATCATCTGGCGGTTGATCTCTATCTGCGAGGCGCCTCGGCGGAGTTGTGGGTCTTCGTGTGGCTGCCCTTGGTGATGCTATCGGCTGAAGGCCTGCTTCGGCGCTCCCGATGGGCTGTACCTATAGCGGCGATCACATTCGCTCTGGCGATTCTTTCGCACCCGAGCACGGCAGTGTGTTTCGCCGCGGTCGCGGTCGTATACGTAGTTTTCCTGAGCCCGGGAACGAAACGCATTCGCCTGACCTCGGGGTTCGTCGCAGCGTTGCTGCTAGGCACCGGTCTCGACGCAATCTACTTGCTGCCCGCGCTCCTCGATCAACACAAAGCGTCGGTAGCGCGCTACACCTCGGGGTTGGCGGACTATCGCAACAACTGGGTTTTGCCGTGGCGAGGTGAGATCAGCTCGGGTTTGCCTTACCTGCTGACCAGGTTGGCAGGGAAATCGGCCACGCTCCCGACGGGTGTCGCAGGATTCGGCTTCATACTGCTGGTCACGCTATCGACCCTGGGCGCGGTCGGGCTATTGTTTCTCCTCGCTCGCAGATACGAGACTAACCAGAGAATACGGCGCATCGCCACGTTTTACGCAGTCGTCGCCGTGGTCACCTTCTTCTTCATGACCGAGCCCAGCGCACTCATCTGGAGCTTGGCTGGCTTCTTGAAGTTCCTGCAATTTCCTTCACGCCTGAACGTCATACTGGCGCTTTGCCTGGCGGCACTCGCCGCCTTGTCCGTTCCTTATCTGCTGCGACCACAGGTCCGAGCGATCACGACGATTCTGGCGGTGCTGGCCGCCGCTTGGCTGGCCGCCGATGCCTGGGCTCCGACGCACGTGTTCTCAGCTTGGGGAGGGAATCCCGCCAAATCCAACTGGCATTGGGTCCAAAAACAACTGGAGCCTTTCGACATGATGCCGAGGCCCGCGAGCGAGCGCATACCCAAGGAGGCTGTCGATTTTGATGCCTTTGTGGCGGCGCATCCTCCGAAAGCGGCGCGGGTCGAAGCGCCTTCGACGAACCATGCGACCGGGACAGCAGTCGTGGAGAGCTGGCAACCGCGACGCGTGCAGTTCGCGATACATAGTTCGCAAGATTCGCAACTGACGGTCAACAACTTCTATTACGAGGGATGGCAGGGACGAATCAGCGGCATGAAAAGCCCGCTAACCGTGCGCCCATCGCCTGAGGGTTTCCTTCAGCTAACCATTCCGCAAGGGAACTACGAACTCATCCTTGACCTTCCCAAGGACAGGGCTGAGCGCGCAGGGGACATGGTGTCGCTGGTGTCCGTTGTGTTGCTCGCCATCCTCATTGGGCGAGCATGGTGGCTGGGCGAAGTGAGAGCAGGTTCCTCGCTTCGCTCGTGATGACAAACTCAGAATTATTGCGGCTGCATCGATACGAGGTTGCCTGAAGTGGCACTCGAAGCCGTCTTCCGCTGCTTCTCCAGCCAGCTTTCCAGCACCAGTAGCCGCCAGATTTGCAGCGGCACTTCGCCTTTGCGCTTTGCCTCTTGAATCGGCGCGGAGAGGCTTCCCGGGGTAATCCATCCTTCGCGCTCCAGCACGGTGCCGCCTTGCAGACCATCCAGCATGGCGCTCCATCGGGTAGCCAGCCATCGCTCGACGGGAACGACAAAACCCTGCTTCGGACGCTGCGCGGTTTCGCGGTTCAGGTGCTTGCCGGCAAGCTTGCGCAGCACCGCTTTCAGCACGCCTCCCTGCAAGCGAACTTCGGGAGACAGTGTCGCCGCAAACTCCCACATCTTCTGATCGAGGAAGGGCGCGCGCGCTTCCAAGGCGTAGTGCATGGTCGCGCCATCGACTTTGGGCATGAACTCGCTGGTGAAGTGGAGCTGGCGGTGCGATTCGAAGACATCACGGAACAGGCGCCGCGCCGATGCCGCCGACGGAGGTATCTCGCGCCAGTCGTAGCCCAAGCCGCCAAGCTTCTCGCCAAGAATGCCGCGCGATTCCAGGTAGGGCAGCCCATCGTGACGCCGCATCCACGAGCCGATGCCGCCCGTGGCATAGTTCACCGCGCTGCGTAATCGCTTTGACCGGCCCGAGTCGGGAAGCAAATTGGCGAGACCGCGAACCACCGGAGCGAGCGGTTGCGGAATCGTACGAGCCGCGCGTTCACAACTTACTGCATAGTTGAAGAACGGATAGCCCAGGTAAACATCGTCGCCGCCATCGCCGGTCAGCAAAACGGTTGCCCGCTTCTTCACTGCGCTTGAAACCCACAGCATCGCCTGGGCCGAGGGAACGGGGAACGGCTCACTGTAAGCATCGATAAGTTGCTCGAGTGAGAATTCGCCGCGCGGCATCTCGACGATCTCGTGCTCGATGCCCAACATTCGCGCAGTGGCAGCCGCATCCGTGCTTTCATCGCTGGGATCGTCCGGCGCACGCACGGTGAACGCCTTCACATTTGCGTTGAGCTTTTGCAAGGCCCAGCACACCAGGCTGGAATCGATACCGCCGCTGAGCAGCACTCCGATGGGCACGTCCGCGATAAGGCGCAACTGCGTCGCTTCCAGCAGCAGCCGCTCGGTCTCTTCTACCGCCTCGTCGAAGCTGGTATTCGCCCAAGGCTCCGGCGAGGGAACCGACCAGTACTGCCGCTGCTCGACTTTACCGTCGCGCCATTCGGCGATTGTTCCCGGGGGCAGTTTGGAAATGCCCTGATAAATGCTGCGCTGGTCAGTAACAAAACCGAATTCCAGCAAATCGAGTACAGCCACAGCATCGATATCGCCCCCCATGCCCACCGAGCGCAGCGCGTCAATCGTTGATGCGAATGCCATGCCGCCCTTGTGCTGGCAATAGACGAGTGGCTTGACTCCCAGGCGGTCGCGCAACATCGTCAGCTTTTGCTCAGGATTGTCCCAAATGGCCAGCGCAAACATGCCACGTAGCTTGGGAACCAGGCGGTCGATACCCCACTGCTGGTAGCCGCGCAGTATGACCTCGGTATCGGTGTGAGAGCGGAAGCGGTGCCCGAGGGCTTCCAACTCGGCGCGGATCTCCTGGAAGTTGTAAACGCAGCCGTTGAAGACCAGCCCGATTTCACCATCGTCGGAAAGCATGGGCTGATTGCCGGCGGAGCTCAGATCGATAATCGACAGCCGCCGATGCCCGAGGGTTGCGTTGGGCCAGCTTGCCAAGCCTTCGGCGTCAGGCCCGCGGCGTTGCAAAGCGCAGGTCATGCTGCGCACCGCGTCCTGGGCGTACTCCGAATTGCCGGGTGCGACTGCACCTGCGATTCCACACATGGCTGGCTACCGGTTGATTTCTTAGACGACTACCATCTGTCGTGGTCACCCAATTGCACCGCCTAGGTGGCGTCGTACCAGGTCAAACTCATCGCAGGTGCTCCAACTCGTTGTAGAATGAGCGAGCAGTCCTGCCTCACAAGAATACAGTACCCGCTCGCTTATCCATCAGCGCGGCACATATCCAAGGCTGGAGTCATAGATGCATACCGCTGTGCGGGGCACCGAAGTTTTTGCGGCACTAAAGAACAAGATCGAGAACAAGACAGCCCGCGTCGGAATTGTCGGGCTGGGTTATGTCGGTTTGCCGCTGGCAGTCGAATTCGCCAAGGCAGGGTTTTCGGTCACCGGAATCGATGTCCTGGAAGCAAAAGTCGAAGGCCTGAATCGCGGCGAGTCGCACGTGCAGGACGTCCCCAGTTCTGAGGTCGCAAGGCTCATCGCGGAGAAGCGTTTCAGGGCGACCACTGATTTTTCGGTGGTGCGCGAGCTCGACACCATCAACATTTGCGTGCCCACGCCTTTGCGCAAAACCAAAGATCCGGACATGAGCTACATCGTGTCCGCCGTGGAAGCCATTGAGCAGCACTTCCATCCCGGGCTCCTGATCATTCTGGAGTCGACCACCTATCCGGGTACCACCGACGAGCTTCTGTTGCCCTCATTCGAAAAGTCAGGACTGAAGGTAGGGGAAGATTTCTTCCTCTGCTTCTCGCCCGAGCGCGTGGACCCCGGTAACCCTACCTATCAGACTTCGAACACTCCGAAAGTGGTCGGAGGAGTTACCCCGGCATGCACCGAAATGGGCCGGCGGTTTTTCTCACAAGCCCTGGATACGGTTATTCCGGTAAGCAATACCCGCGTCGCCGAGATGGTCAAATTGCTGGAGAACACCTTCCGCATGATTAACATCGGGCTGGTGAACGAGATGGCCATTATGTGCGACGGCATGGGTATCAATGTTTGGGAAGTGATTGACGCGGCTGCCACCAAGCCTTTCGGTTTCATGCCCTTTTATCCCGGACCCGGGCTGGGCGGCCACTGCATCCCCATTGACCCGTTCTATCTCTCGTGGAAGACCAAGCAATCGGGCATTGAAGCACGGTTTATCGAGCTGGCAGGCTACATCAACGGCAGCATGCCGCACTTCGTGGTCGACAAGATACAGAACGCGCTGAATGACCAGGCCAAGTCAGTGAAAGGCTCGCACATCCATATCGCAGGCGTGGCTTACAAGCGCAACATCGACGATATGCGCGAAAGCCCTGCCCTGGACGTCATTCTGCTTTTGCAAAAGCGTGGCGCCAAAGTTACCTACAGCGATCCCTATGTTCCTAAATTGAAATTCGATAGCCTGGAATTGGCATCGCAAGACCTGATCGCATCAGCTTCCGCCGCCGATTGTGTAGTAATCATCACTGACCACTCGAAGTTTGATTACCGCGAGCTAGTTGCCTCGTCCAACCTCGTGGTCGACACCCGCAATGCGCTGAAAGGCATTGCGTCGCCCAAAATCGTGCGTCTCTAAGGCTGGCGCAGCGGCACTTCACAGCTTTCGTTTTCGTGGTACTTGGACAAGAAAAAGGCTAGCTTCTCGCCTGAAATCGATACCAGCGGAGTGTGGTAGTCACGGGCGACCGCTTCGGATAGGCCCATATATGCGCCTAATGATTATTGACGGCAGGCCTACGCGCTTCTGCCTACTGACTTTTTCAGCTGTTCTGGTGTACGCTAAACAGACACTCGGAGGGGCCGGTGTCCGCACTCGGCCAGTCGAATCGAGCAAACCCGAAATGGAGCGATAAATTGTGGCGCTGGCTGGCACCAAGCCTACCGGTTCGTCTATGAGCGCGCCGGCTGGCAACTCAGTATTCGCGGGGGAGCCACCTCCTCCACCAGAAACTTCCTTTTCTGAGGTACTTAAGGCGATCGGCTGGCAGGGATACGTGCTTATCGCCGCGGTCTTCGTGCTATACGCGCCGATCCTGGCCAAGCTGGTTTACCAATGGTGGAACGACGCGGACTATTCGCACGGCCTTCTTGTACCCTTCGTTTCTCTGTACCTGATTTGGAGAAAGCGCGCTGAACTCGCCGAGATCCCTAGTCGGCCTTCCTTTGCGGGATTATTTGTAGTCCTGGGATCACTGGGGGTAATGTTCCTGGGAAGCCTGGGAGCCGAACTTTCGCTGGCGCGGGTCTCCATCGTCGGCGTCATTTGCGGCCTGATCGTTTATTTCCGCGGCTGGGCTACGCTGAAAGCGCTGACCTTTCCTATCGCTTTCTTGCTGTTCTGCATCCCGCTTCCCCACCTGCTCTACAACGAGATCGTTTTCCCGCTGCAATTCATCGCCTCCGGCTTTGCGACGCGCGTGCTCGAAATACTGAACATTTTCCCCATCATGCGCGAGGGGAATGTCCTGGTCATGCCGGGATTGCGGCTGGAGGTGGTCGAGGCCTGTAGCGGCATACGGTCCTTGATTTCGCTGCTCGCCTTGGCCGCGGGCTACGGTTATCTGGCCGAGAAAAGTAATGTGGTGCGTTGGTTAATGTTCCTGGCCATGGTTCCCTTGGCCATCATCAGCAATGGAACCCGGGTGATGATTACCGCCCTGATGGCCCACTACATCGGGCCGCAGGCGGCCGAAGGCTTCATGCATGAATTTTCCGGATGGGTCATCTTCGTGGTCGCCACGATTCTGTTCCTGGCCCTCCATAGCCTAACCGTTGCGATCCGAAAGAAATTGGGCTGGATACCGCCGGATCCTCCGGCCAAACCGCCCCAGGAGGCAGTTGCTTGAAACCCAGTCTGCGTTTTTGGTTGATGATCGTGGTGCTTGGTGCTGCCACCGCCGGAATGGCCATGTTGTCCCATGGAGAAGCCACCCCGCTGGCAAAGTCGTTGAAGGAGTTTCCCAAGCAAGTCCTGATCTTCAACCAGCTTGCCGATATTCCCATGGACAAGGAGACTTGGGAGGTGCTCAAACCCACCGATTACCTGACGCGGATTTACTACGCGCCGGGAGCCGGTGAAGTCGGCTTGTATATCGCCTACTTCCAGACCCAGCGGGGGGGCGCGACCATCCACTCTCCCAAGAACTGTCTTCCCGCTGCCGGCTGGAACCCCGTAGTAAACACGGTAACAACCCTGGACTTGGCTGACGGTCGCCATGTTTCAGTCAACAAGTACATCGTTCGCAAGGGCCTGGAAGAGCAGGTTGTGCTCTACTGGTATCAGTCGCACGGCCGGGTGGTTGCCAACGAATATCTAGGCAAGTTCTATCTGGCGCTGGACGCTCTGCGTCTGAATCGTACCGACGCCGCCCTGATTCGGGTCACGGCCCCGGTAGCTAATGGTAACGAAGACGAAGCGCAGAATCGCGCCACCATGTTCGCCAAGCAAGTTGCAATCGACGTCGAACAGATCATCCCCCGGTAATCCCAGGAGAAGTTATGCGGAACCGCTACATCGTCCTTTTCTTGTTGGTGCTCATGGCCCTCACCTTCGTGGGTTGCAAACGCAATCCCGAAAAGGCCAAGCAGAAGTATCTCGCCAGCGGCATGAAGTACATGGACAAAAAACAGTACGAAGCCGCTTCCATTCAGTTCAAGAAGGCCATCCAGGTTGATCCCAAGTTTGCCGACGCGCATTACCAGCTGGCTACAGCTGACCTCAAGTTGGAACACTGGGGCGAAGCCTTTCGCGAGATGAGCCAGGCGGTCGATCTGGATCCCAACAATCTGAAGGCGCGGACTGCGCTCGCCGATTTCTATTTGGCTGGTGGCAAGTTTCCCGAGGCGGAAGAGCAGGCCAAGGCGATCATTGAAAGAGATCCCAACAACGCCGACGGCTATCGCTTGATGGGAGCTTTGCAGCTCTCCCAAAAGCAGTTTCCCGAGGCCATCGCTTCCTATACCAAGGCGATACAAATCAAGCCCGATTCATCCGGCGCCTACTTGAATCGCGGGCTCGCCTACGCCTCTTCCAACCAGTTGCCTGAGGCGGAGGCCGATTTCCACAAGGCCATCAGCGTCGATCCCAAGAACCTTGAGGCCTATGCCAGCCTGGCCCGCTTCTACGTCTTTACCGCCCACGCCGACAAGGCAATTGAAGTTCTGCAGGATGGCATTAAGGCCAATCCTGATGAGCCGGCCAATTACCTCCGCCTGGCCTCGCTGTACGTCGGGATGGGCCGCAAGAACGACGCGGAAACCGTCCTTCAGAACCTGCGCAACACCAAACCCAGCTCGGGAGATCTCGCCGGCGAAATTGCCGGCTTCTATTTGGCGGCGCGCAACCCCGACGCGGCCATTCAGGAATACAACCGCGGCCTGGCCGTCGATCCCAAAAACGAGAAGCTGAAGACGTCGCTGGTCGAAATTCAATTGATAACCGGCCATGCTGATGACGCCCGAAAGCTCAATGATGAAATCCTGAAAGATCATCCCAACGATGTTGCTGCCCGTATTGCCAAGGCCCGCCTCGATGGTGCCGCCGGCAAGACGCAGGATTCCATCCAGCTGCTTCAGGGAGTCCTGAAAGACGCACCGGAGAACCCTCGTGCCCACTTCTATCTCGCCCAGGCCTACCGCCAGGCGGGCAATGCTGCGGGCGCCAAGAGCGAGATTCAGGAAGCGGTCAAGCGCGAGCCCGACAACACCGTCTTCCTGGAATCGCTGGCCGAGATCTATCGTGACGCGCGCGATTACGAGAACGCCAAAGACTATGCCAGCAGGTTATTGAAGCTGGCGCCCAAGAATCCCCAGGCCCATCTCACCATGGCAACCGTCCAGTTGGGATTGAGGGACTACAAGGCGGCCGATGAGGAGTTGGCGCAGGCCAACCAAATGGCGCCCAATAACCCAACCGTGCACCTCAACATGGCGTTCTCTTACGCCGGGCAAAAGAAGTACCCTGAGGCTGAGCGCGAATTCCAGACCGCATTGCGGCTCAATCCGCAGTACGACATTGCCGCCAGCGACTATGTCGCCTTGCTGTTCGCAACCAACCAGCAACAGAAAGGGGTCGACTTCGCCAAGCAGTACGCTGCCGCCAATGGAAGCCGGCTGCAGCCGCACTTCATCTACGCCACCGCCCTGGCCAACAGCAAGAGCTTTGATCAGGCTGCGGTTGAATTCCAGAAGTGCATCGATCTCGATCCCAAGTTCATGGGACCGTATCTGCAACTCTCGCGCATTTACCTGGCGCAGAACAAATCCGACCAGTCCATCGCCACCCTGCAAAAGGCGCTCAGCGTCGATCCCAACGCTGCGGGAATCAACCTCGCCATGGGCGAAATCTACCTTTCCAGGAAGGATCTGAAATCGGCGCGGACGTACTTTGAGAAGGCCAACCAGATTGCTCCCACGGATCCGCTGGTGGCCAACGACCTGGCCTGGGTCTACGCCTTACAGGGCGAAAATCTGGACATCGCTTTGAACCTGGCCCAGACGGCCAAGCAGGCCTTGCCTGAGGCGCCGGCTGTGACCGACACTCTGGCCTGGGTGCAATACAGGAAGGGCAACTACAGCATTGCGATTGGCCTGCTCGACGACGCGGTGAAGAAGGATCCGCAGAGCGCCCAATACCGCTATCACCTGGGGATGGCCTTGAGCGCCGCCGGCGATAATGACCGGGCCAAGGCTGAGCTGCGGAAGGCGTTGGAGCTCAATCTGCGCGGGGATGACGCGCAGCAGGCGCAGTCAACCTTGGCTAAGCTGTAGTTTCACCTGCACCAACTTCGGCCCGGCGGATTTCCGTCGGGCTTTTTTCATTGTGACCGACCTCTCCCAGGAACTCATCGAACCGTAAATGTTCTCCGCGCTGGTGTCTCCGAGATACTGGTCCACCGCGACCGCCGAAAGAGCATGTACGCCTGAACTGAGTGTGATCTGCTTTGCGATAGCGTGGCAGTGCTGCTGTGGGTTGTCCTCGTAAAGGCTAGAGCATTTCTAATTTAAGTATATACATTCTGTGAGATAATGCTTCTGCCGGTAAGGAGAGGCAAGGGATGCAATCCTATTCCCAGGATTTGCGCGAGCGGGTGTTGCGAGCACTGGGTCGCGGGGAGCGGCCCAGCGAAATTGCGCGCCGCTTCGAGGTCAGCCGCATGTGGGTCTACCAAGTGCGGGACCGGTTGCGACAGACGGGGGAGCGCAGCAGTTATCCCATCGGTGGGCATCGCCGCTCCCGGCTGGCGGGGCTGGAATCGGTGCTGCGCGGCTGGATCAAAGCCGAGCCCGACCTTACCCTGGCGGAGATGCAGCAACGGCTGCAGCAACGAGGCGTTGCCATCAAGGTGGGAGCCTTGTGGCATCAGTTAAATAAATGGAATCTCAGCTTTAAAAAAAACCCTGCACGCCAGCGAGCAAGAGCGCGAGGACGTGCAAGCGGCGCGCCGCGCATGGACTGAGGCGCTGGCCGACGTGGACATTACCAAGCTGGTGTTTATCGATGAAACCTGGGTTTCGACCAACATGACGCGTGGCTATGGACGCGCTCCCAAGGGCCAGCGCTGCGTGGCCTCCGCCCCGCTCAGCCACTGGGAAACGACCACCTTCGTCGCCGCCTTACGTCACCAGCAACTGACCGCGCCGATGCTCACCGACGGACCCATGGACGGGGACATCTTTCTGGCTTATCTGCACCGCTTCTTATGTCCCACCCTCACTCCTGGGGACCTGGTGATCGTGGACAATCTGAGCAGCCACAAGGTGGCCGGGGTGCAACAGGCCATCACCGCGGCCGGCGCGACCCTGCTCTACTTACCGCCCTATTCTCCGGACCTGAATCCCATCGAAAAGCTGTTCGCCAAACTCAAAGCCCTGCTCCGCAAAGCCGCCATCCGCACCACCGCCGTCCTCTGGGATGAGTTCGGCCAATTACTCGCCAGCTTCTCGCCTAGCGAGTGCACCAACTACTTCGCCTCTTCTGGTTATGTATACACTTAAATTGAAACTGCTCTAGTCTCTGGCCTTCGCCCTGGGGCGGATTTACTGATTCACTGCCCGGTAACGGGGTCGCGGGCAAATGAAAACGGCGCGCTTGCGCACGCCGCCGCTCTCACATCCCGAACTGAAAGGTTTAGAACAGTCCCAACTTCTTTTTCTTCTTGGCGGGTTTGGCGTTGGGATTCGCTTCCGCAGTGGTGTAGATCGGCTTGGTTTCATTAGGGCTGGCGCCGGTATCGATATAGCCCGACTTGATGTCGATGTACGCGTCTTCGCGCAGCTTGGTCAGATATTCACGTAACGCCGGCTGCATGGCCTGCATGTACAGGCGCTCCTGGATTGCCAATTCGACATCTTTTTCCGGGGGAACGCCCGCCAACTGGTGCTCCGTCACCTTCAGGATCACCCACCCCTGATTGGTGCGGATGGGGGGCGTGTACTCGCCTGCTTTCAGGGCGAATACCTTGTCTTCCAGGTCCTTCGAAAGGGTTCCCCGCTTGAAGTATTCCAGGTCGCCACCCACCTGCGAAGTCGGACCGTCGGAGTTAGCCTTCGCCACGTCAGCAAAGTTTGCGCCCTTTTGCAGTTGCTGGTAAATCGAGTCAGCCTTCTTTTGCGCCTCGGCGACCACTTGAGCATCCGGCATCTCGGGCAGCGCAGTCTTTCCGTTCTCGGTCTTCACCCCAGCGTCCTTCTGCGTGGAAATGAGGATCTCGCTCAATCGCACCTGCTCGGGGCGTTCCATCTCCGCCTTATGCTGCTCGTAGAACTGCTGTATCTCCTGCTGCGTGATGATGATGTGACCGCCGACTTCCTGCTGGATGACCTTCTGGGTGATGATTCCGTTTTTCAGGTTCTGCTTGAAGTCTTCCCATGAGACGCCCTGCGCTTGGGCGGCCTTTTGCAGATCTTCCATTGAGTCAGCATGCATCTGCTGGCGTATCTGGTCCAGGCGCTTGACCACGTCGGTATCGGCGCTGACTCCCAGCTCGGTAGCCTTTTGCAGCAGCAGTTGCTGATCGATCAAGTCGCGCAGCAAATCCTGTTCTTTCGGGGGCTCCACTCCATCTGCCTTGGCCTTGTTCACATCCTCTTGCCAATTTTCCTTGCTGCGGCGCAGGTCGGCGCGGGTGACGATGCTGTTATTCACGCGCGCAACAATTTCCTCCACCACGCTTTCCTGCGGTTGCGTTGCCTGCCGTTCGGTCGCTGCGGCCTGTTGCTTGGCAACCTGCTGGTTCGGCGACAGTGCCTGAGATTGTGACGGGGATTGCTGAGCGATGACCGGCGTAGCGGCCAGTACCAAAGCGAGGGGAAATACGTATTTCATCAACATCCTAATCTGGGTAAAGCTACGCCGCGGAAATCCTGGGGGTTCCTGGGCTGTTCAACTGATTGTAAACTGCATCTACAAGCCTTGCCAGCAGCGAAAACGGCATGCTCCGGAAATCGTAACTGTTGCTCGAACTCTGGTTGCTGCCACAAGCCCCCAGCCCCGATCACGGCACCTGCCTTTTCTTCCGGGCTCATGCCTCCGCGATGCGATTCGCGCGGAGGTAGCAGAATGGGACGACAACCCAACAACGCAGGAGACAATTTTAGCCCTGCGCGGAAGCGCTGGGTAAGCGTGGACATTATGGACCCCGGAGCCCCTTTAGGGGCGGCACAATCTACCGTGATTTGGGTCACATGATGAGTTAACGTTTGGACGCTACCCTGCATTATGTCGCACAGTCTCTGCCGCTCCCAGTTCCACATCGTCTTCAGCACGAAGCAACGTCGAAACTACATTCCCAAATCCTCACTCGAAACCAGTTGGGCCTACGTCGCGGGAATCGCTCGAAACCACTACATGCGCGTGTACGCGGTCGGTGGCACACAGAACCACATCCATGTGCTTGTCGATCTCCCTGCGGAACTGGGCTTTGGCAGATGCGGTGCGCACATTGAAATGTAATTCAAGCCGATGGCTTCGCGAGTCGGTGCCGTTGTTCGCTTGGCAAACCGGCTACGGAGCGTTCAGCGTGAGCCCATCACAGATCAGACGAGTGGTAAATTACATCTCGCATCAGGCGCAACATCATGCCCGATACTCGTTCGAGGAAGAGTTCCGCTCTATGCTGATGGCCGCAGGTATTAATAGGCACTTCGCGCACAATTGTGCCGCCCCCGAAGGGGCTTGGGAGTAGCTAACGGGCCGCTACCCAGTGCTGCCGCACTGGGCTGGAATTGTCTCCGATCGCCTAGCCTGAGAGTGAGCGCGTTATCCTAAGTGGAAACCAGACGGCTCTTCGAGCCGCGAAGGACATGTGGTTAGGCTACTGAGTAACTTCCAGATTGACGCTCTGCCCTTCATAGATGCGCTGCCCGGCGGCGGGAACGGTCCTGGTTACCCGGCGGTCACCGTACGATCCTAACTGGCCGGAGCTCGCCTGACTGGAGATCTGGCCAACCTTGAGACCGGCCGCAACGATTGCATTAATGACCTCGTCCTCACCTCGCCCACGCAGATCGGGCATGACGAACGACTTCCGGTCGTCAGGCGAAGCAACCAGAATACTCACCTTGGGCGATGAAACGTTCGTCGCATTCGCCGGAGGGCTCTGCGCCGCAATCTCGTCCGCCGGAGTTCCGCTGATCGCCGCCGTTGCCGCCGTACCCATCTCCAGTCCGCGGCGCCGGATGTTGATCTCAGCGGCGCGCTCGCTCTCTCCGACCAGATCGGGGATGACCACGCGCTGCGGCCCCATGCTTTCGGCTACGCGCACGCGCCAGCCACTGCGGACCTGCTCACCCGCTGCCGGCACCTGCGACATGATGCGTCCTTCCGGAACCTCGGCGCTGTAGAAACGGTCGGAGTCGTCGAGCAATAATCCCTTGGATTCGAGCAGCTTTTGCGCTTGCGGCGGAGCCATCCCGACCAGCTTCGGAACAGCCACCTGCCGTCCATGGATGGCGAAACGCATGGCCACCAGCGCGGATACCAGAAACACGATCACCAGGATCATCAGCCGCAACACGAACGTTAAAAACTTTCGCATCAGTGCGACTCCGAATCGGTGGGCTCGTGCTCCACGGCGTTGATTTTTTGCGCCATCGCACTGGGCGTGGTTGGCGGAGGCGCTGCGAAATCCTCCGACTCGCGCCCTTGCAAAGCGACTCGCATGAAGTCCATCCAGATGGGCAGCGCCGCAGCAGCGCCGGTTTCCTTGTTGCCGAGAGTCTTTTTCTCGTCAAAGCCCACCCAGACGCCACAGGTAATCGAAGGAGAAAAGCCGACAAACCAGGCGTCGGTGAAGTCGTTGGTGGTGCCGGTCTTGCCGCCCAGCGGATGGTTCAGCTTGCTGGCGGCGTAGCCGGTGCCGTGTTGAATTACTTCACGCAACATGCTGACCATGATGCGGGCCGTGCGCGGGCTGACGACCTCTTTCACGTCAGGATAGTTTTCTTCCAGCACCCGACCGTCGTAGTCGGTGACCTTGCGGATGTAACGCGGCACAACCCGCACTCCATCGTCAGGAAACGTGGTGAACGCGGCGGTCTGCTCGATCAACGTGATGTCCGCGGCTCCCAGCGCGACTGGCAGATAGGCCGGCATCGGCGACGTAATGCCGAACTTGCGCGCATAGTCGATGACGGTGCGAATGCCGCCCACGCGCTCCGTCACCTTCAGCGCCGGGATGTTGCGCGACTCTGCAAGTGCGTGGCGAAAGGTAATGACGCCTTCGAACTTGCCATCGTAGTTGTGCGGCGTGTACAGCCCTTGGCCGCTGGGAAAGCTTATTGGCGCATCGAGCACGGTATCGTCAGGCGTCATGCCCTCATCGATTGCGGCGGTATAGATGTAAGGCTTGAATGACGAGCCGACCTGCCGCAATGCCTGGGTCGCGCGATTGAACTTCGATTGCTCGAAGTCTCGTCCACCAACCATGGCCTTGATATCACCGCTCGAGTTGTCGAGCGCCAGCAGCGCGCCCTGCACTCCCGATTCCTGTTCCAGCGCGACCCGACTCTGCGCTCCGTTCAGCTCCTCGACCTTCACCAGGACGATGTCGCCGCGAGTTAAGAAGTCTCGCGGAGAGGGATAACGCGTCCACTTGATCTCGGCCGGGCCAAGCTGCGCCTGGTATCCGGCGAACTTCACGATGGCGTACTGGGGAGCGACCTCGGTCACCAGCGCATGAAGGTAGCTGCCGGGACCAATCTGGCTGTCCCAGTCCACGTGATGATAACCGGCCAGCGTCTCGCCGTTGGCGATGATGTTCAGCAGGTTGCCCTTCCATCCATGCCGGCGCTCATAGGCCGCCAGACCGTCGTACACAGCTTGTTGCGCCGCCCGCTGCATCTCCAGATTCAGCGACGTGTACACCCGCAGTCCGCCTTCGTGGACCTCGTCGGTGCCGTACTTCTTCTCCAGGTATTGGCGAATCTCTTCCACAAAGTAGGGAGCGATGTTGTTGTTGTCGCTCTGAACGTGCACCACCAGCGGCGAGTTCTTCGCACGCTCGGCTTCTTCGGCGGTGATCTTGCCGTCCTCGAGCATGGCGTTGATTACCAGATTGCGCCTACGCAGCGAGCGCTCAGGATTGTTGATCGGCGAATAGTAGTTGGGAGCCTTGGGTAGACCCGCCAGTACGGCGGCTTCTTCCAGTGTCAGGTCTTTGGCCTTCTTGCTGAAGTAGTAGTTCGCGCCGGCTTCGAATCCATAAACGCCGTGACCGAGATAAATCTGGTTGGCGTACAGAGTGAAGATCTGCGGCTTGGTGAAGCGCCGCTCGATCTGGATCGACAGCATCACCTCCTGAATCTTGCGCCGAAAGTTGCGGTCGGGCGAAAGAAACAGGTTGCGCGCCAGCTGCATAGTCAGCGTCGATGCGCCCTGGGCCCGGCTGTCGGAGGTGAGATCGCGATAGGCTGCTCCGGCTACGCGCCAGGGATCCACGCCCCAGTGGCGCTCGAAATCCTTGTCCTCGGTGGAGATGAGGGCGTCGCGCAAAACCTTGGGAAAATCTTCGTACTTGTCGATGACGCGCCGCTGCAACGCGAACTGTCCGATGACGCGGTCCTGATCGTCGTAGAGCTGGGTGATGGTGCTCGGCCGGAACTGTTCCAGCGCCGTCACCTGCGGCAGATCGCTGGAATAAATGAGCAAAAGACCGCAGGCCGCTCCCGCTGCCGCAGTCACGACCAGGAGAAGGACGAAAACAACGTTGCCGACAAGCCGCTGAGGAGATTCCACTACAGTTTTAGCTTACAAGAGTTTGCAAGCCCCTTGCATAGCGGACAAGGTGCCGCCGCTGAGCGGGCCTAAGCCGCCAGAGAAATCTCTACGTTCTGTGACTGCGCGCATAGTTTTCCTTTGGGAACAATGCGAGGGCCGAGTCGTAGACGTCTTTTAAGAACACGGAGGCGACTTCCAAAACTATTTTTGACGTGGAACTATCAATTTCGAGTGCATCTCCTGAGCAGCCTGGCGTCCCATGGCGAGCCGCAAATGCTCGAATCGTCGAGGCTTTAGGGAAATCAACCAACTGGGCGCCTGCGTGCACAAGGCAGTTCCTGATCTCGAATACCCCGACGATGTCTTGCCATGTGACATTGTTGAGTTCCAGTTCGAGATTCACAATCTTTGTGGCTACAGTCACGAAGCGATCCAGAATACTGCCCGAGAGGTCGTTAAATTTCAGTTTACATTCCATGGCATCTAACAGAGCCACAGAATAGCCGCGCATTTCCTGCTCCAAGAGAATCGCAGTTGAGATGATCACCGAGGAGTGCAGAATCGGAGGAAACGTTTCGGCGAACAGCGGCAGAAATTCGATCTCGAGGTCGGTGTGAGCCTCTCTGAAGAAATCAGATTCTCGAGCAAGAAGTATGTCCATGTATTCGCGAAACTGCTCCAGATCATTCAGACGCAGCGAGGCGTCGACAGAATTGCCGAAAAAAAGCACGTTCGGATCAAGTCTGTTCATTTAGAGATCCTCCAGTCATGTTCACTTCCGCCCCTTCAGCGTTTCGCCGTCTCGAAAGAGCGCTCCTGAACCGGCAGCTTCTCAACGTTTTCCATGAAGTCCTCGGATGCGCGCGTGCTTCGCTCTAAATAGGACAGCCAATCCTGTTGCAGGCTGGCTGGGTCACGGTTTTCGCTCTCCTCAACTTTCTTGGCTCGTTTAACGAAAGCAGGTTCCTCGCTGTGCTCGGAATCACAACTTCAAAACAGACGCGCCCAGCGTTGCGCTTCGCTGCACGCTGGGCTGTCATCACACGCCCTTCGGGCTCCGGTTCATACCAGCGTGAGCAAACTGCAGGTTCCTCGGCTTCGCTCGGAATGACAGCCTCAAGAGTGCTTGTCTTCATTGATAGCTGACGGCTGATCGGCTGAGAGCTGATAATTGACGGCTGAAAGCTGACCTCTGATAGCTTTCTACCCACTACCCACTACCCACTTCTTCCCGACAACCGACCACTGACAACTGACAACTGACAACTGACAACTGACAACCGACAACCGACAACTGTCTTTTCACATCCCCGGCATCTTCATCCCCGCGAGCCGCCGCGCGAAGCTGGGCTTGCCCATGCTCTTGAACATCTTGCGCATCTGCGCATACTGCTTCAGCAACTGATTAACTTGCTGCACGTTGGTCCCCGATCCACGCGCGATACGCTTGCGCCTGCTGCCGTTGATCAGCTCGTGGTGCTCGCGCTCGTACGGTGTCATGGAGTTGATGATTGCCTCCACGCGGTTAATCTCTTTCTCGTCCACCTTGTCGGCTGCCTGCTGCATATTGGCGAGCGGCCCGATTTTCGGCAGCATGCTGACGATGCTCGAGATCGAGCCCAGCTTTTTCACCTGGCGCAGTTGATCGCGGAAGTCTTCCAGCGAGAAGCCTTCATGGCTGAGCGCTTTCTTGGCAAACTCTTCCGATTTCTTCTTGTCGAGCTTCGATTCCGCCTTCTCGATCAGCGACAGGATGTCACCCATGCCGAGAATGCGTCCGACTATGCGGTCAGGGTGGAAGGGCTCCAGCGCGTCGTACTTTTCGCCCACGCCGATGAACTTGATCGGCTGGCCGGTGACATTGCGGATCGAGAGCGCTGCGCCGCCGCGAGCGTCGCCGTCCATCTTGGTCAGCACCACTCCGGTCAGCGTCAGCTTCTTATGGAACTCGTCGGCAGAGCGCACCGCGTCCTGTCCGGTCATGGAGTCGGCGACGAACAGGATTTCCTGCGGATTCAGCAGCCTTTTCAGCGACTGCATCTCTTCCATGAGCTGCTCATCAATGTGCAGACGGCCGGCGGTATCGACAATCAGCACATCGCAGGCGTTATTGATCGCCTCACGTCGGGCTTCTTTCACCAGGCGCTCGACGGTTGCAGTATTGGCCTCGGTGACTTCGCCCTGGTAGAGCTGCGCGTTGATTGCCTGGGCAACCACCCGCAACTGCTCGCGCGCTGCCGGACGATAAACGTCGACCGACACCAGCAAGGGGCGATGGCCACCCTGCTTCAGCCAGTGCGCCAGCTTGCCCGAGGTGGTCGTCTTACCGGAACCTTGCAGGCCAGCCATCAGCACGACTGTCGGCGGCTGCGAGGCGAACTTCATCTTCGCCGTGTCTTTGCCCAGGATCTCGATCAACTCGTCGCGAACGATCTTGATCACCTGTTCGGCGGGCGACAGCGAGGTCATCACCTCCTGGCCCAGCGCCTTGTCACGAATATGGTCAACCAGTTCCTTGACCACCTTGAAGTTGACGTCGGCTTCGAGCAGCGCCATGCGAATTTCTTTCAGCGCTTCGCCGATGTTCTCTTCGGTGAGGGTGCCTTGTCCGCGCAGGTTCTTGAATGCGCGCTGCAGTTTGTCGGTTAGGTTCTCAAACATTTCGTTATAAATACCTTGTCCGTAATGTCGTTGTGGAAGGTTTATTCTTTCGAGCCCGGCCATCTCTGGCGGGTGCAGTACCGCTTCCGTGGTACATTACACAGCGCCTTAATTCGGCGTCATCGCGGCGCGGCCTTCAGTTGGCGAGGGCCCCGCAGCTCTTCTTTGATTTTCTCATGGCAAGAGCCGCCGCGGCAGGTTAGCCTTCCGGCGTGTATTGGCCGTTCACGAAAGGGCGAAGTTCGATAAAATCGCTTTACCCATGGGACTCGTTCTGCAATGAAAACTTCGGTCAAACGTTTCAGCCTCGGGATCGGTTTTCTGGCTCTTCTGCTGCTTCTGATCGTAAATGCGCTGGTAACACGCCGTCAGGTTGAGTCGCAGACTGACGCGCACTACCGGGTTGAGCACACCCAACAGGTCGTGCTGTAACTGACGCAAATCGACTCGCTGCTGACTCAGGCGGAAAGTGGCCAGCGCGGTTTTCTTTACACCAACGACGAACAATATCTGGCGCGCTACAACCAGGCCAAAGACGAAGTCGAGTCACACATCAGCCGCTTGGCCCAGTTAACGGCCGATAATCCCGTGCAGCAGCCGCGCATCCCGCAACTGCGCGAGCTTACCCAACACAAGCTGGCCGAACTGGCGGAAACCATCAGGCTCTATCGCGCCGGCGATCTCGATGCCGCCGAGGAGCTGGTGCAAAGCGATGACGGGCTTCTTACCATGCAGCAGATTCGCGCGGTGCTGGCCGACATGCAGCAGGAAGAGATAACGCTCGAGGGCCGCCGCACCCAGAACTATGCCCGCAGTGTGAAACGGACCGTCGCCAGTGTCTACGCGACTACCCTGGTAGCCATCCTGGGACTCGGGTTCCTCGCCTTCTACATCCTGCGCGAAATTCGCTTGCGGGCGGCACATGCCGAGCAGATTCGGCAGCGCGAAGAGTGGTTCAGGATTACGCTGACTAGTATCGGCGACGGCGTAGTCGCAACCGACGAGAAGGGCCGGGTGACGTTCATCAACTCCGTAGCCGAGCAACTCGCCGGCACCACCCTGGCGCAGTGCAGAGGACTGGACGTTCAGCACGCGCTGCCTCTGTTCAACGAGACTACGCAGAAGCCGGTCGACAATCCTGTCGCAGTCGTCATGCAAAAGGGAGTGATTGTGGGATTGGCCAACCACACGGTGCTGAAGCGTCCGGATGGAAGCACCATTCCGATTGAAGACAGCGCAGCTCCCATTCGCGACGACAAGAACAAGCTGATCGGCGTCGTGCTGGTGTTTCGTGATGCCTCGAAAGATCGCAACGCCCAGGAAATTTTGCGCAAGACAGAAAAACTCGCAGCGGCCGCCCGACTGGCAGCGACGGTGGCCCACGAAATCAATAACCCGCTGGAGGCGGTGGGCAATCTCCTATGGCTGGCCAAAGCCACGCCGGGCGTGCCGCAAGAGGCGGTGGGCCACCTGCAGCTCGCCGAGCAGGAACTGGATCGGGTCTCGCACATC
The DNA here is from genome assembly GCA_963796585.1 of uncultured Acidobacteriaceae bacterium. GTDB lineage: Bacteria > Acidobacteriota > Terriglobia > Terriglobales > Acidobacteriaceae > CAVVDY01. The sequence continues at coordinate 462,495 of CAWCMB010000010.1, read as the reverse complement.
ACCCGGCAGACGCTTGGCTTCTACCGCGAATCGGGCACTCTGGATTCGGTCGAGATCTCCGAGGTGGTGGAGAGCGTGCTCAAGATTTTCGACAACAAACTCAAAAGCAAGAAAATCCGCGTAGAGAAGCGGCTGCAACGGTGCGAAGTAGCAGGAAGAACCGGCGAGTTGCGGCAGCTCATCTCGAACCTGATCTCCAATGCAATCGATGCGACAGGAACCGGAGGCAGCGTCCATCTCGCGGTTACATGTGTGGAGGACGGCTCCGGCCCTGCCATCCAGGTCAGCGTAGAGGATGACGGCCCGGGCCTCGATCCTCGCCATTCCGAGCAAATCTTCGAGCCATTCTTCACCACCAAAACAAATGTCGGAACCGGACTTGGCTTGTGGGTCTCAAAGCAGATTGTTGAACGCCATGGCGGCAGCATTCACGCCGAGCCCCGGGGTCGCGACCTGAAGGGGGCTCGCTTCACTGTGCTCCTTCCGGTAAAAGAAAGCACGGAAGCTGAGGCCGCACTAGCGGGCTAATTCCAAAGCGACGGCCGTCCTGACTGTTACGTAACCATTACAGTGTCTTCGCGAGACAACTGAGCAGCACACGTTGCCATCTCTATGCGCGTTCCCCGGAAACCAGCACATGGTGACGCGCATCCTGCTTGCCCTGACGTTTGCTTACCTGCTCGCCGCCAGCTCGTTAGGCTTTGGCCAGGTCAATTTCAACCAGGTTTCGCAGCAACCTTGAAGACCAATTAAACGCGACCGTGTCATTGTCGCGGGGAAGTCAGGGAGCGTCGTAGGTCGTGGTGAACACGTTTGATGACTACACGGCGAAGCCGGTGAATTTCACGGCGCGATATTGGGAGTACCTCGGGTTCTCATCACCTCTCGTTTGTCATCACGATCGAAGTGAGGGATCGGCTCTCGTATGTCGGCCGACACGCTTCATGAATACGATTCACCAGGCCCGCGAGAACAGATCCCTCGGCCGAAAAGCGGCCTCGTGATGACAAGAACCGTTGCGAAGCGAATTCTTGCCGACAGGGCGTCGATGCTTGGAACACCCGGTTTCGCCGGACGGCGCAGCTATTGTCCCTCTCCCATGGTTCCGGAAATCACGATCGGTGAGGTCGGTTTGTCGGACCCGGCTTCGTCTTCCACGGTCAGCGCGAAGGTCTTCATCTGCACCGTCGGCAGGGGATGATCGAGCATGATGGCGCTGCCATGCTCATCGGGCTTGAAGACGCCGGCATTCACCGGAGCGCCTTGCTGCGGAATGATCCACAACTCATAGGCTTTGCCGGGAGGCACGGGTGGAAGATTGCTCGCCATCAAGGTCATGCGGCCCAGCGAAGGGCTGACGATCGCGGTGGCCGTGGGATGCTTGCTCGCATTCTGCGGAGTGAGCGAAACGTGGATCGCGTCGGGCGCCAGCAGCAGTCGCATGCTCTCCTGCGCCTGCGCAAGCTGGATCTTCTGGTCGTTGTTACGGTTGCGTAACTCGGCAAGCTGATCGCGCAGGCTTTGATTGCTCTGCCGCAGGCTGAGGGCAAACCCGATCACGGCCAGGGCGATGGCTGCCGGAATCCACGCTAACCAGAAATTTCTGCGGCCCGACACTGCACTCGTCGAAGAAGCTGTCGCGTCTCGCGGCTCGGCGGCAATGGCGCGCATCAAGCGTTCTTTGCTGCGCGCGGGCGGCCTGGGACCGACTGCCGACAATCCCAACAACCCGAGATCGCTGCGCATGGCCTGCAACTCGAGGCGGCACGAGGCACAGGTCTCCAGATGCTGCTCGAATTCCTGGAGCTCGTCGCCGTGCAGCTCGTTGAGCGCGTAGAGCGCCAACTCATCCGCGAATTGTTCGTGCGTCCTCATTAGCCTGATCTGCAGGGGCTAAAGCCCCGAACTTTATTCGACCTCAACGGCACGGCTGAAGCCGCGCCCCTTCAAATCCAGAAATTCGCACTGTCCCTCGCCTACGTCCGTGCTCTTCAAATTTCTCACGCAAATCTCGCCCGCAACGCCCGCAATCCGCTGCGAATGCGGGTCTTGATCGTACCCAGCGGCTCGCCCGTCTTCTCCGCAATTTCCATGTGCGTCAGGCCTTGGAAATACGCCAGCTCCAGCGCTTTGCGCTGATCGGCATTCATCTCGCTCAATGCCGCCCGCACCTTCTCGATCACCAGCGTGCGTTCGGTTTCGTCGCGCAAGTCGGTGGTCCCGGCGATTACGACTTCCTCAATGTCCGTCTCGGGCCGACGCTGCCGCAAACGGTCAATCGCCCGATGCCGCGTGATCACCGCCAGCCATGCCACCAGGCTGCCGCGGCTGCTGTCGAAGGCGTCGGGCTTGCGCCACAGTTGCAGAAAGATGTCCTGGAGAATGTCCTCTGCCCTGGCGGCATCCTGCAAAACCCGCAACGCCACGCCGTACACCACGCTGGAATAGCGATCATAAAGCTCGGACATGGCACCCGGCTCGCCGGCACGAATGCGGGCGATGAGCCGCATATCGTCAGCAGCGTCAGCGCGGGGCAGCCCGGAATTTTCGCTCATTCCCATAGGTAGTACGGGGTCAGTGGCCTGGCAGATTGTACTCCGCTGGCTCGTGAAGAAGAAGTTGCCTGTGGTCCGTTGTTGGTTGCCAGGAAGAAGTGGCTAGTGGGCAGTGGATGGTCGAGCAAGTGGGCAGCATAGCGTTGCTGCCTTTCTTGCTGCTGAAACCAAGTGTACGAGCAAGGCTTGAGCGAAGATCTGAGGATTTGAAACAGCAGAGGAACCATTCCCAGCCCAGCGCGGAAGCGCTGGGATCGCGGGCCCAAATTTCGGTCTGAGCCCATTCATGGGCGGCACCATCCGATTCAGGTGGAGGAACGCAGGGAGGTTTCGCCGGTTGAAACCGGCTCAGGAATCATAATTGGCGCAGGATTCCCAGCGCTCCCGCGCTGGGCTGGAGTTGTTTCGTGTCCGGCGGTAGCCACGGTCCACCACAATCACTACCCACTATCCACTACCCACTATCCCTGCTTCCGTCGTGCGCGCATCTCGGCTAACAACTCCGCCCGATCGGTCTCCGTCAGCTGAGCCTCGATAGCCGGGAAGATGACTTCCTCTTCCATCTGCAAATGCGCTGCGAACATTTCCGACAAGGCTTTCGTGATGGAGCACATCTCGCCGCCGGCATCGGCGATCGCGCTGGGATTGTTGCCGACCAGGCGCAGCAGCGGCAGAAGGCGTTCCAGCAAATCGTCGATTGCCATGTGCTGATCGTGCATGGCGGCCAGCGCATGACGCACCCGGTCGTCGGGAATTTTGTCGAGCCGGGGGCGCAGGCTGTCTTCTTCATCCGCTTCATGCAGCGGAAGCGAGATCGAGTAATAGCGGTAAACGGTTTCTGCCGCGTCTTGAATTTCTTGTGGCGTGGCAGCTTGCGCATGCGCCAGCTTGGTAGCGACTGACGTGAAATGCTTGATGCGCTGATGGCAGCCGATGAGCAATTCGACGGCATCGTTCTCGGCGTTGGTTTTGGGGGCGGGAGAAATCTGGTTCAACATCTAGGTCCATTATGACAGGAGCCGCATCTTTTTCGTCTTGTCATCACGAGGCCGCCTCGGCCGAGGGATCTGTTCTCGCTGCCATCGCAAATTGCCTCTCATGGTGAAACTGTCCCGCCGGACACGAGAGCAGATCCCTCGCCTCGCTCGTGATGACAAGGTTGAGAGTCACGCGCAATAGTCAAGAGCCGCAGTGGGGCGTCTGCCTTTCCGGCGCTTATACTGCAACCAGTCCATGCTCTCTCCGCAGCCATCTGTTTCCACCAGCTCGGCCACGAAAATTGCTGAGGACATTCCCGCCGCCGCGCATATCCCCGGTGTCGAAGAACATCGCATCACGATCAATAACGTCGAATGGCGCTACCTGCGCGCAGGTTCGGGACCGGCGCTGCTGCTGATTCATGGACTGATGGGCTTCTCGTGGTCATGGCGTTTCAATCTGCGCGAGCTGGCGCAGCACTTCACGGTGTACGCGCCCGACCTTCCGGGTACCGGCTTCTCGCAGCGCGCAGATTGTCTCCCAGGATCGTTGGAGAGCGATGCCGATGGTTTGATTTCGCTGATGGATGCTCTCGGCGTCGACCAGTTCCACCTGCTGGGCTCCTCTCGCGGAGGCGGCGTGGCAATGGTTGTTGCCGGCCTGCTTGCCCAGCGCGGAAAGCTTCCCCGAATTCCACGCATGATTTTGTGCGCGCCTATCAATCCCTGGTCGCGCTTTGGTCAAGGGCGGGTGCGCTGGTTTGCGACTCCGCTGGGACGGCATTTCGTGATTCACGTCGCGCCACGCCTGCACTCCATCATGAAAATGTATTATCGCGAATTGTATGGTGACCCTGCACGCATCGCTCCGGGCAGCATCGAGGGATATGAGGCAGGACTGGTGGTGCCGCGCAGCTTCCATCACCTGGTACGGATCATGAAGGGATGGCATCCCGACCTGCGGCAGGTCGAGTCGATGCTGCCTCTGCTGCACGATCTGCCGACACTTCTGCTGTGGGGCTCGCGTGACCGGGTTGTTTATCCCTCATCTGCGCACGAGCTGCAAAACCGATTGGCCAACAGCGCCACGCTCACGCTCGATGGGGTCGGGCACCTGCCCTACGAAGAGGTTCCCGCGGACTTCAATCGCATCGTGTGCGACTTCCTGTTGCGGCACTCCCCTGAGACCCGGCTGGAGACGAACCGTGCAAGTAGCGCTGCGTCGCACCTCCAGAGTGCGGTCACACCTGCCGGCAGACAGCATCGGCAGCCGGCACACTTCGCCCGCTAAATGCTGCAACAACTCTACGGATTGCTGCACGATTTCTTCACCACCCACGGTTATTGGGCACTGGCCCTTACGCTGCTGCTGGAAAATGCCGGCATTCCCCTGCCCGGCGAGACCATGCTGTTGTTCGCCAGCTTCCTAGCCTTCGAACACGACGGGCTCAATCTCGCCGCAATCATTGCGGTCGGAACGGCGGCCTGCACTCTAGGAGACAATCTGGGCTACTGGATTGGCAATCGGGGCGGCCGGCCGCTATTGCACCGCTACCAGAAAGCATTCCGAGTTCCAGACGATCGCATCGCCCGTGGCGAAAAGATGTTCGAGCGCTTTGGTGCGGTGACCGTGTTTTTTGCCCGCTTCGTCTTTGGGATGCGAGTACTGGCTGGTCCCCTGGCGGGCGTGCTGCGCATGCCCTGGCGCAGATTCGTGCTGTTCAATTTGCTGGGCGCGGTTGCGTGGGTATCCCTGGTTTCTTTGGCCGGATACTTCTTTGGACAACACTGGCATCGCTTGCTGCGCATCGTAAGCCAGGTAAATGCCGTTGTCTTTGCCGTGGCGGTGCTCGTCGCGCTCGCGGTCTGGTGGCGGTATGGGAAGAAAGCCAGCAACTAGCAACTAGCAGCTAGCAGCTAGCAACTAGCAACTACCAACTAGCAGCGAGCTTCGAGCCAGGTTGCAGGCGTTCACACCCAAGGCCCCGTTTTTCGTTCTTTTGATTCCATGAGAGCAATTATCTTTTCTGTGTCAAGCGTCCTATTGCCGCCACGCTGGCCCAACTAATTGCTAATTGCTAATTGCTAGGCCTTCCAGCGGTAGGCGTCGGCTTGCACGAGCCCAACGTGCGCCAGCACCCGATTCACAAATTCGTGCGCGATCTCTTCTGTAGACACCGGCTTGAAGTAGAAGGCAGGAATCACCGGGAAGATCGTAGCTCCGGCTTCGGCGGCCAGCGTCATGTTGCGGAGGTGAATGCGATTGAAGGGTGTCTCGCGTACGCACAGCACCAGCGGCCGTCGCTCTTTCAAACAAACGTCGGCCGCACGTTCGATGAGCTGATTAGCCATTCCGTTGGCGATTCGCGCCATCGTACCCATACTGCACGGCAAAACAATCATTGCGTCTGTGGGATACGATCCGCTCGCGACGTTGGCTCCGATGTCGTCATTGTTCTGCTGCGTGATTTTCTGTGATGCCCGCCCTAGCAACTTCACCGGCACTTCGTTGCGCCCGGAGATCTCCAGCTCCTCGGCCATGACCCGCAACCCGCTGTCAGAAACAATCAGGTTCACCGCGCCGACCCGTTCATCACGATCGAGCAGGTCAAGCAGTATGCGTGGAAAGATGGAGCCGCTGGCGCCGGTGATGGCGACGGTCAGAGTTCGTAACGGAGACTGCTTCGAAGACATGAGGATTGGGCTTGCATCCGCAGGACGGGGTCCGCAGGGCTGGGCTCATCGTAACATTTGCGTCGGGCAGAGTGGCTGGATGGTAGTGAGAGCGCGACCGAGAGCATTTTCGGTCCACCATGGCCCTCCGAGCAGCAAGAACAGCACCTAGGTGCTATCAATTAGCAAGCGACTGCGGAAATGACATCTGGAGCTATTCTGGAATGGCACGCAATCGCCCAGAGTTGGCTTCTGAGGGGCTCCTGGTGTACCGAATAGGGCTGAAGTTGTCCGATGAGTGCCGACGCCCTAAAACGGCTTTAAATGCGAAATGTGGATTTGGTTACCTGCAAACCGCAGGGTAACATTGCTTGCAAATATGTCACCTTAGTGCCGATTCTAAATTCGCATGACCTTCAAACTACCGCCTGAGGATGAAATCTGCTGCGATGAAGAATAGAAATCCCATCGAGATGAAGCCGTTCATGGTGAAGAAGGCGGCGTCGAGCCGGCGCAGGTCGTCATGCTTTACCAGCGAGTGCTCATAGATCAGCAGCAACCCGACCAGCAAGACTCCCGCCAGCGCGATCTTGCCTAATCCAAAGGCGAGCGCCATCCCTACCAGCAGAAGAAACGTTATGACGTGGAACAGTCGCGCCAGCCGCAAGGCGTTGCGAATCCCGAATGCCTTGGGGATGGAATATACGTTCGCTGAGCAGTCGAAGTCGTAATCCTGACAGCCGTAGAGGATGTCGAATCCCGCGCCCCAGAAAATTACCGCAGCCGTCAGTAGCAGGATGCGAGGATCGAGCGAGCCGCGAACCGCGATCCAGGCGGCGACAGGTGCAATGCCCATGGCCAGGCCGAGCGCAACATGCGACCAGCGGGTGAAGCGCTTGGTATAGGAGTACAGAAAAACGATGGCCAGCGCCGCCGGCGACAGCCGAAACGCCAGCGGATTGAGTTGCCACGCGGCGAATATCAGGATCGCCGAGGTGACAATCACAAATCCTGCGACGAACTCACGCGAAAGCTTTCCGGCAGGCAGAGCGCGGGTTTTAGTGCGTGGGTTCGCCGAGTCGATCTGGGCGTCGACCAGTCGATTGAACGCCATCGCAGCCGAGCGCCCGGCGATCAGAGCCACGCAGATCCACAGCAGCGTGCGGACCGGCGGAATGCCTTGCGCCGCCAGCACCGCTCCGGTGAGCCCAAAGGGGAGCGTAAGGAACGAATGCTCCCACTTGATCATCTCCAGCGTGGTGCCGATGCTGCGAAGAAGGGGCATGGGGTGATTTTAATGGCAGCGCCGATACGTTGCACGATTCCTTCCGTGACCGGAATCACATCTCGCGTTCACTGGTAAACGCTACACTTAGCGACAGACCGCTATGAAATATTGCATTACCGCCGACGGCGCGCTCGAGACGTCACTCTCTGGCTTTGACCTGATCAACTTTCCCATGCTCAACAAGGGAACTGCGTTCACCGAGAGCGAGCGTACGGATTTTGCGCTTCACGGGCTTCTGCCGCCGCACATCGGCAATCTGGAGGACCAGGCGGCACGCCGCCTCAAGCAGCTGCGCGGCCGCGCAACCGATTTTGGGCGCTATGCCTTACTGCGCGATTTGCAGGACACCAACGAGACGCTGTTCTACGCCGTGCTGGTGCGCAACATCGAAGAGATGATGCCGCTGGTGTATACGCCGACCGTGGGCGAAGGCTGCCAGCGCTTCAGCGAGATATGGCGCAAACCGCGAGGGCTGTTTCTCAGCTACCCCAGCAAGGATAAGATTCGCCAGATCCTGGCCCATCACCGCTACGATGCCGTCCGCGCCATTGTGGTCAGCGACGGCGAACGCATTCTCGGCCTCGGCGATCAGGGAGCGGGTGGCATGGGCATTCCGATCGGCAAGCTTGCCCTCTACAGCGCGTGCGCCGGGATCCACCCCCAGGTGTGCCTGCCGGTGCTGCTCGATGTTGGCACCGATAACATGGCGCTGCTGGAAGATCCGGTGTACATCGGATGGCGCCACCACCGGCTACGCGGAGCCGAGTATGACGATTTCGTCGCTGCCTTCGTCAGCGCGGTAATGGAGCGCTGGCCGCATGTCCTGTTGCAGTGGGAGGATTTTGCCGGCAACAATTCAGGGCGCTTGCTCGATCGCTATCGCGACCGGCTTTGCACCTTTAATGACGACATCCAGGGCACAGCTGCGGTGGCCGTGGGTACTCTGCTGGCCGCAATCCATGTTACCGGAACGCCATTGACCGGGCAGCGCATCGCAATCGTCGGAGCGGGATCGGCCGGCATCGGCATCGCCTCGCTGTTGCTGACCGCGATGAAGGATGCTGGGCTCAGCGAAAGCGAAGCACGGCATCGCTTCTATGCAGTCGATAAAGATGGATTACTGATCGAGGGCATGGCGGGAATCCGTGAGCCGCAGCAGCGGTTTGTACAAGAGCGCTCTGCTGTCGCCGGCTGGACGCTGGAGCATGCAGACATGGCCAAGGTGAGCTTGCTAGACGTAATGAGAAATGCCAAGCCAACGGTGCTGATCGGGGTCTCCGGGCAAGCCGGCGCTTTCAGCGAAGTAATCGTCCGGGCGACGGCGGCCGCAGTCGAACGGCCAGTGATCTTCCCCCTCTCGAATCCCACATCGCGCTCGGAGGCGAGCCCTGCCGACTTGCTGAAATGGACCGACGGTCGGGCGCTCATTGGCACCGGCAGTCCCTTCCCGGCGGTGGATTGGAACGGGCGCCAGGTTCCAATCGATCAAACCAACAACTCGTACATCTTCCCCGGACTAGGATTGGGCATCCTGTCGGTTGACGCTCGGCGAGTTACCGACGGAATGTTTATGGCGGCAGCAAAGTGTCTCGCCGGGCTTTCTCCTGCGCTGAGCAACCGCTCGGGACGACTGTTGCCTCCGGTTTCGGAGCTTCGCTCAGTGTCGTTTGCTGTAGCAAAAGCTGTAGCCCTGCAAGCTGTCGCGGAGAGGGTGGCTGAAGCTCCTGCGGGCGAGACCATCGAATCTCGTATCTGCGCCAACGTCTGGCAGCCGGACTACCTGCCCTATCGGTATTGTCCCGAGCTTGCGGGGTAGTGGGGTGGGAGTAGTTGGCGGGGAGTAGTTGGCGGTTGACCTCGGCCTGCCAAACACGCTAAACTTCAATGGTTTGCCTGTACCGCTGTGTCCCGTCAGGGGCACTCAGCTGCCCATCCTGTGAAGGTTTCCTTCCTGGCGCTGGTAAGTACAAGTGCACAAATAAGTTGCGTGTCGCTGACAAAGACGCGCCGTTGCGTTTACGCAACAGTTCAAGTTCAGGAGATTGCCATGTACGCGGTAATCCGCGCCGGGGGAAAGCAGTATCGCGTCGCACCCGGAGACGTAATTGAAGTCGAGAAACTGCCGCAGGAAAGCGGCTCCGAAGTTCAGTTTGCCGAAGTTCTGGCCTTTAGCGGCAAAGAGGGCGAGATGGGCTTCCCCTCGAATGCGATCGTTACCGGTCAGGTGGTCGAGCAGAAGCGCGGCGACAAGGTGCTGGTTTTCCATTACAAGCGCAAGAAGCAGTACAAGAAGCTGCAAGGACATCGCCAGGCCTACACCGCCGTGAAGATTACCGGCATCAACGTCGACGGCCAGGCGCATAAAGCGTAATGCTGACTTGTCAGTTGATGATGGCTGCAATGTCGGCCATCAAGCGGTTCGATTCGCATTTGCTGCACTGGTGGGCGTCGGTTCGGGAGCGCTTGTCGAGCCTGAGCTTTTGGCGAACCGACGGCGAGGCGGAGTACTAGGCAGCGTCACAGTTCCAGCCCAGCGCGGAAGCGCTGGGTAAAGGGATCGCAGGCGATCCGAGTCCCGTAGGGACGGCACAATTCAGGCGGGCTTCAGCCCGCGACACGAGAAGAAGATATGGCACACAAAAAAGGTCTAGGTAGTTCCAGAAACGGTCGCGACTCCAACGCGCAGCGGCTTGGCATAAAGGCATTCGGCGGACAATTTGTTCCCGGCGGCACCATCATCGTGCGGCAGCGCGGCACCCGCATCAAGCCCGGCCTCAATGTCGGCCGCGGCAAAGACGACACCCTGTTCGCCAAGATCACCGGTGTCATCGAGTTCAAAGACCGCGGCGACATGGGCAAGTTCGTGTCGGTGGTTGCGAAAGAAGTAGCTAGAGGCCATCTCATAAATACCTCCTCATCAAAATGAGGATGCAACCAAGCTGGACGAGCCCGAGGAAGTTGGCCTCGTGATATTCCCAACGGGTGACCAGGCGACGAAAATTATGCAACCAGGCAAACAGTCGTTCGATCTTCCAACGCCGGCAATAGCGCCGCAGCTTGCGCCCGTCCTGCGTCTGGGGCTTGCGGCGGTTTACTTTGTGCGGCGCGATCAACTCGACGCCGTGTTGCTGTTGCAGCCGCTCATCCAGCGGATCGCTGTCATAGGCGCGATCGCCGATCATGCGCTCGGGGGCCGCCGCCGTGAAGCGTTGCTCGACGGTGGCTTCGACGAAGCGTGTTTCATGTGGCGAAGCGTTTCCAATCCAGGCGGCGACAGGAAGACCATGGCGCTCCGCAATTGCCATGATCTTGGTCCCTTTGCCGCGGCGTGTTGGACCAACTGCACCCCCCCCTTTTTCGCCCCCGCGAAGGTGGCGTCGATGAAGGTCTCGGCCAAGTCCAACTGCCCGCGTGCTAGCAGATCTTCCGCCAACGCGCGCAGCACTTTCACCAGCACGCCCTCGCCCACCCATTGCTGGAATCGGCGGTGGCACGTCTGGTACGGCGGAAACTTGTCGCGCGGCAACTCCGCCCATTGCGCTCCGGTTCGTAAGATCCAAAACACGCCTTCCAGCACGCTACGGGTATCCGCCCATGGCCGACCCCGTCGCGAACCGGAGGTCTTGGGCTCAACCAGTGGTTTCAGCACTTCCCACTGCACATCGGTGAGTTCCATACCTACCGATGTGCCTGTAAATTCAACTCCGCACAATTACTTAGTGCGGTACCTATTTATGAGATAGGTTCTAGCAATTAGCTACTAGCAATTAGTTTCTTGGTGACTCGATCCGTGTTCGAACGCCACCCGTGTTCGTTCAACAAGATTTAAAATCAGAGCTCCTCTTTAGAGGGGCTTTTGGTTTTTGGAAAGGACTTCAGCACTAATTGCTGGTTGCTAATGGCTTCTTCCATCAAACTCATCGAATGTCCCCGCGACGCCTGGCAGGGTTTGCCGGGTCAGATCCCTACGGCGGTGAAGGTCGAATACCTTCAGGCGCTGATCAACGCCGGATTCAAGCACATCGACGCGGCATCGTTTGTCTCGCCCAAAGCCGTGCCGCAGATGGCCGACTCGGAGACGGTGCTCAGCGAACTTGATCCGCCCGACGACGTCGAGATTATCGGGATCGTGGTGAACGAGCGCGGCGCCGAGCGCGCCATTGCGACCGACGCGGTGCAGACGCTCGGCTTTCCCTACTCGCTTTCGCCGACTTTCCTCAAGCAAAACCAGAATCAGACGCCGGAAGAGAACCTGGAAACGCTGGAGAAGATCAAGCAGAAGGCGGACGCGAGTGGGCTCGACACGGTGGCCTACATTTCGATGGCGTTTGGCAATCCCTACGGCGATTTGTGGAATGCCGACGAACTGATCGAGGGCATTCGCCTGCTCGCCGACATGGACCTGCAAGCCATCTCGCTGGCCGACACCGTGGGATTCGCCACGCCGCAGCTGATCGGCGACCTCCTCGATGAGGTATATGCGAACTTTAGCGACATCGAAATCGGCGTGCATCTGCACAGTCGGCCCGATGATGCCATTGCCAAAGTTCTCGCGGCCTATGACTCGGGATGCCGGCGTTTCGATTCGGCGATCGGTGGCATGGGCGGATGTCCATTTGCGCAGGACGTGCTTGTCGGCAATATTCCCACCGAAAAGCTATTCGAAGCGCTAAAGCAGCGCGACGTCGCTCTGCCGATTAGCAAGCCCATCACCGAGCCATTCCGTTTGGCAGTCGATATCGCGAGCCGCTTCAGCGGACCCAAGATGTAGAAAGGGCTGTCAGCTATCGGCCGTCAGCTTTCGAGTTGTCATCACCAGGTCGCTTGCGGCCGAGGGATCTGTTCTCGCTGACGCGGCCACCCCTGCGCGGTCATCCTGGCACTTCGAACGAGAGCAGATTCCTCGCGCCGAAGAAGGCGCTCGTAATGACAATTCAATGTAGCTCGCGGATGACGAGTCTTATTCCAGCCGATTGATGATCGACGCCACGTATCCTGCGCCGAAGCCGTTGTCGATGTTCACCACCGTAACGTTCGACGCGCAGGAGTTCAGCATGCCCAGCAGGGCGGTCAGTCCTTTATAGGACGCGCCGTATCCCACGCTGGTGGGGACGGCGATAACGGGAACGCCGACTAGTCCGCCGACTACGCTGGGCAGCGCGCCTTCCATCCCGGCGCAGACGATGACGACGCGTGCCTTGGTCAGCACATCTTTGCGCGCCAGCAGCCGATGGATGCCGGCCACACCCACGTCGTAGAGATGCTGAACTTCGTTACCCATGGTCTGCGCCGTGACCAGTGCTTCTTCGGCAACGGGAATATCGCTGGTTCCGGCGGAGACCACGACGATCTTGCCTTTGCCGCGAATGGTCTCGTCCTGCTTGAGAGTGATGCAGCGGGCGAGAAGGTGAAACTCGGTTTTGCGCAGTTTGCGCTTCACCGCGCGAAACTGCTCTTCCGTGACGCGCGTAGCGAGCACGTTGTTGCCACGTTGCGCCAGCTTGCTGAAGATCTCCGCCAGATGCAGCGGCTCTTTTCCGGGACCGAATATGACCTCGGCCATGCCCACACGAAGGGCGCGATGATGATCGACGTTGGCGAAGCCCAGGTCTTCGAAGGGCATGTGGCGCAGCTGCTGTACCGCCTCGTCGGGCGAGAGCGTGCCCTTCTTCACCTGCTGAAATAGCTTTTTGATGGAGTCGGAGTTCATGGCGGCTGGGCCAACAGTGAGAGTATCACTGAGACCTGGGACTAAAGCCCGATGAAATTCCTGGCATCTGAAGGACAGCACTACCCGAGCGTAAACTTGCCAACAGCCTCCAACATCCCAAGGCCCTCTTTACAATGAACCCGTGAACCTTGACGACACCATCGTCGCCATCGCGACGCCCCCGGGACGGGGCGGCATTGGTGTGGTTCGGCTCTCTGGGACGGAGGCACGCGCCATCGCGCATCCCATGTTGCGGTTGAGCGGTGCCGCTGAGCTGCAGCCCAATCGGGCACACTTCGGCGAGCTGATTGACGTCGAGTCGGGCGAGCGCATTGATGAAGTCGTCGCGACATTCTTTGCCCAGCCGCATTCCTACACGACCGATGATGTGGTCGAGATTTCGTGCCATGGTTCGCCCGTCGTCTTGCGCCATGTCGTGGAGACGGCGCTTGCTCGCGGCGCGCGACTGGCCGAGCCGGGCGAGTTTACCATGCGTGCGTTTCTCAACGGACGCATCGACCTCACGCAGGCCGAGGCGGTGCGCGACCTCATCGACTCGCAGACGCTCTATCAGGCGCAGGTCGCGGCGCGGCAGCTCGAAGGCTCACTGTCAAAACGCATTCAACCGATCAAGCAGAAGCTGGTTGAGCTGATCGCCGTAATGGAAGCGGGAATCGACTTCGCCGAAGACGATGTGTCGGTGATTCCGGGCGAGCAGATCGTCGAACGTATCTCCGGGGTACGCGAGCCGTTGCAGGAACTGCTGGCCAGCTTCGCCTTTGGGAAACTCGTGCACGAGGGACTTACCCTGGCCATTGTCGGCCGCCCCAATGTCGGCAAGTCGAGCTTGTTCAATCGGCTGGTAGAACATGATCGGGCGATCGTTACGGCTACTCCTGGGACTACCCGCGACCTGGTGACCGAGACGGTTTCCATCGGCGGCATTCCGGTGCGGTTGGTCGATACCGCCGGAATTCGCACGGCGCTCGATGAAGCGGAGAGCATCGGGATTCGCAAGTCGATGGAGGCTCTGGCCGATGCGGATGTGGTGCTGGTGGTTCTCGACATCACGCAAATGTCAGATGAGTCATTCGAACTCGACCTTGACTTGATCGAGAAGACGCAGGGCCGTGCGCGCATTCTGGTCTGTAGCAAGGCAGACCTGCATAGCGGATCGCGGGGAATTGTCAGGGACAGGTTGTCTTCTGTCGATGCCGCTGAGCGCGAGCCCGGAGTATTCACATCAGCGGTGACCGGCGAAGGGATGGACGAGCTGCGCGCGACGATTCTTAAGCTGGTCGGCGGGGACAACGGCGTGCAACAGGAAAGCGGCTTTCTTACCAACGTTCGCCAGCATAGCGAGGTCCGGAATGCGATCAGTGCGCTCGATGCCGCTTCCGCTGCCGTTCCGCTAAAGACTCCGCACGAGATGATCCTGCTTGACCTCTACGGCGCGCTACACGCGCTGGACGAAATCACCGGCGCGACCACGGCGGACGATGTGCTGAACCTGATCTTCAGCTCGTTCTGTATAGGGAAGTAACGTTTAGACAACGAGTAGCCGGTGAAACCTGCTGCGTTCGCCGATTATATCCAAGACGTCAAACACCAGATCGCCGAGTTGATGTGCGACAGCAAAATATTCTTTTGTTTTCTCGGGATCAAGAAATCGCTCAATCATGATTGGTTCTGGAGCATCGGTACTCTCAAGGAATCGCGAATAGCTCCTGAGAAGATCAGTGACCTTGGCGTGCGCTGCTGCTAACGCCGGTTGTCCGAGTATCCATTCCAAGCGCAGCGTCGGCGAGAGACTAACCATTTCTGCGGCGTCGTTTGGTGTGACCGTGCCACGCTCCTCATAAACGCCAAGCAGATACAAAATACCCGAGTAGCAGGTTAGCAATCTGCTGTGCTTGAGCTTGTAGTTCTTCAGCTTGCGCTTTGCTTTCTTCTCGCGTGGTTCTCTTGCGGTATTCGCTTCATAGTTCACGCAAAATGTGCGCCACAACCGCAGGATGTCGTTGGCAAGGAATGCAGGCATGAAGTCGGTCTTGTGATCTTCATAATCGGACCAGTAAGAACTAACGACTTCGTCGGTGACCTCCTTATATACCCCGGGTTCGACAAGCGGTCTGCTTTCGAGGAGTAGCAACAATCTTGCGGTGAAGGTGTTGCTTGAGTCGTCTTCTGCTTTTCCCAGCGTGCCAACTAGATCATCGACCGTGTAGTGCACCAGGTACTCGCCATCGCCTGAGAAGTCCTGAATTCGTAGCTCCCTGGTTGCTTCGATTAGGTCCGCTTTTAGGAGAATTTCATCGAGTCGTCCAAGGAGGCGTTTCTTACTGTGCGTTTTTGGGTCTTCGGAACTCTGACCGACGATGAACAGATCTAAGTCACTGTATTCACTGGCCTCCCCCCGTCCGTAAGAACCGGTTGCATAAACACATGCTTTGCCTTGGCAACGCTTCTCCGATTCTGCCAGTTCTGCCTGAAGTTTATTGATGCGGTTCGAAGTGTTAGTACGGCGATCGCTCAGCAAGTCTGGCATTGATGCCGCTCCATTCAAAGACATTCGCGAAAATTTCAGCTTGCTCGGTTGCATCGTCGAGAGCATTGTGAGTGTGCGCTCTAGCAGGTCGCAGGGACGGGAATACATGGTCTAGGCCAGCATCTGCCATTGGAACACTCGCCTTAATCGCAAACGCCGTCTTGATGTCGAGACAACGAGAATGACCGAAAGGTGAGCCCATTGGGGAGTACTTAACGAAGTACCAGTACAAAAACGTCCAGTCAAAGCTCAACGGGTATGCGACCATGACCGGCGTTCCATTACCGCTGACACTCTTAATCCATTGAAATGCCTCGGCCATAGCGGTCTCCGGCTTTGCGCCCTCACGACAAAGTTTCTCCCGGTCTAGACCGTTGACTTGAAGCGCTTCAGGCTCAAAGCGATCGGAAATAGGCCTGAGCTCTCGGTAAAATGTCTGATGGTATGTGTCAGGCCGCTCGAACGTTCGGCCGTCGAAGCACCCCGCATAGACAAAGGCAACGGACAGAATGGAGAATGGTCCGGGGATAGGTCCATCGGTTTCCACATCCGCCGAGAAATATACATCTACGCTCATCTGATTACCCGGATACGCGGGAACATTTCTGCTCCATCAAGCATACTAGCAGTACGATCCGCGCGGTTATCAACAGGAGCAACCAGGCCAGACTACTTCGACAACCCACCCAACGCCGCCCGGAACACCGCATCGAAGTTATCCTGCCCGACGGACGCAACCGCGCGCTCGACTGCTTTCTCGGCCAGTGCTCGCTGATAGCCAAGATTCGTGAGCGCCGAGATCACGTCTTCCTCGACGGCCGAGACACTCTTTGCAGTTGGAGTTTCGCCGAAGCCTTCCAGCTTGTCGCGCAACTCGACGCACATGCGTTCTGCGGTCTTCTTTCCTATACCAGGGATCTTCGTGAGCCGCACGTAGTCGTTGGCCCGGATCGCGCCGACCATGTCGCTGGTTGCCATGCCGCTCAGGATGGTGATGGCCAGCTTCGGCCCAATGCCGCTGACCGTGATCAGCTTTTCAAACAACTGCTTCTCTTCCGGGCGCAGAAATCCGAAGAGCGCGATTGCGTCCTCGCGCACATGAGTATGAACGTGCAAAGCGACTTCGCTGCCCGTCGCCGGCAATTCAGAGAACGTCGGAACGGAAATTGTGACGTCGTAGCCTACGCCTGCGGCCTCAACGATGGCCTGGTTGGGATGCTTCGAGATGAGACGTCCGCGAAGGTGAGCAATCATGGGGCAGTGGCCAGTTGTCGGTGGTCAGTTGTCACGACAGTTGTCAGTGACCAGTTGTCGGTTGTCAGTAAGAAGTTTGCAGTTCTCAGTTGCCAACGATGGAGGTTGCCCGTGGCCTCTGTCGTCCTTACCGGACTCAGCCCTTTTTAACATTCAACCCAGCGCTGAAGCACTGGGCTAAGCTCTGCTGCGCCTATGGCGCGGGCTTGGCAAGAGGCGTGACAGCTTTCAGTCACCGCCAATTCACTACCAACTTCTTTCTGACAACTGACAACCGGCAACTGGCAACTGACAACGGTTTCACTGCCTCCTCCGGTGATAGACCGCGAACTCGTATCCCGGATTCGGCGGGAAGAGTTCATTAATCTTGCGCAGCCGCTCGGCCAACGCGCCGGGAGCGAGCAGCGGATAATCGCGCTCGCGCAGTTCGTGGTAATCCACATCGACGTAGAGCGACAGCAGGTAGACGGCGATGGCATCGGCAAAAGTGGCGAGCAGGTATTCGTGGCGGGCCTTCTCCGCCTCCGGCCCATTGGAAGTTGCGATTTTGCGCAACTCATAAGCATCCATCGAGGTTTCGCCGCGCGCCTTGTCCTGCACCTGCTTCCACACCAGGTCGGCAAAGTCTTGCGAGATGCCGATTTCGTCAACAAAGTTATGGCCGATGTTGATAAAGAACTCGAAGGCGATGGCGAAGCTGTCTTCCATCAGCCGGGTGGAAATGAACACATATTGCGAATCGCCGACATTATGATCGCGGTGGCAAATGGCGCTGTCGGAAAGCTGCACGTCATAGCGATCGGCGATCAGCGTTTCGTCCCCAAGGTTGAGCGTGAGCGGAACGAAGTAGTACGCCTTGCGGGCCAGCGCTGCCGCGATGGTGCGCGGCACGGTGGATACCAGGCGATCGAGATCGGCGGATGAAGCCGTCACTTCGCCGGAGATGGCGTAGCAGATGCCATTGGGGGCCTGGGTCACCGGCGCCATGCGGACCACCTCCGCCGGTGTGCGGGTAATTGCTTGAGACGTGTGCGACATGAAAGACCGATTGTAACCTACGCACAATCCTGCGATGGCGCTGAGTGGGGGCCATTTCTGTTGTAACCTAGTTGGGTATGGCAGCTTCAACCTTAGCTGCGGCCAAGCACCCCAGCGCGTTCGCTAGCATCGTGGCGTCGGTGGCGCGGGTGCTGTTCGCCACCTTGCTGTTCACCGCTGCCGGCATGGGCGTGGGATTATTGCTGGGCATCCTGGGCACCATCGTCTGGGGAGCGATTCGCGGCGGCCAGGTCGATATGCGCAATGCCTACTTGCACGTCGCGATTCCGTTCGCGATAACCGTCGGCGGTATGGCCTTGCTTGGCGCCAGCTACCTCGAAGTGCGCGCCCGTCGAACATCCCGGGAGCGTTAGGGCGCTCCTTCTCGCAGTCTCAAAACCAAGAGGCCCATTCGACTTCCGTACAGGAATCCTGTACGCTTGCAGAAGGAGCAGTCGATGCCAATCGAAACAACGTATACCAGTTTGCGAGAACGGCTGGCCAGTGTTTTGGACCAGGTGAGCAACGATCAGGAGATCGTGATCGTTCGCCGTCGCGGAGCAAAGGATGTTGCCATGATCCCGGCTGACGAACTGGCGGGGCTTATGGAGACGGCGCATCTGTTGCGTTCTCCGAAGAATGCGCGGCGCCTATTAACGGCGCTCCGGCGCGCCAAGCAGGGCAAAACGAAGCCGCACTCGATCGACAAGCTGCGGCGGGAAATGGGACTTGACGAGACCCGTTAAGCGCGACTCCGTCTTCCACACCGAATTTCGGGAAGACCTGTTGTACTGGACGAAAACTGATCGCAAGCTTGCCCTGAGGATTCTCGAACTGGTCGAGGCGGTGATGCGCGATCCGTTCGACGGAATCGGCAAGGCAGAGGCGCTGAAGCACCAACTTGGCGGGGTCTGGTCGCGGCGAATTACGCAGGAACATCGCCTGGTTTACCAGGTCGGCGAAACGCGGATCAATTTCCTCCAGGCCCGTTATCACTACTAAAATCGAAGCACCGAAAAGGTAAGGCCCTTATGTCTGAAACCATTCATGTAAAGCTGCCCGATGGCAGCGTGAAAGATGTTCCCCGCGGGACCTCCGCGCTCGACATTGCCAAGAGCATCAGCCCGCGTTTGGCCGATGCGGCCCTGGTCGCTCAGGTAAAGCCAATGTCGTCCAACGGAAGCGGGAATGGCAGCAAGCCCGCGGCCGATGGTTCAGCAACTGCGGCTGCGACGAGTGCGCAGCCGAGCGCCAATGACGCCAAGCTCATTGATCTGGCACGTCCGCTGGAGAGCGATGCCGAGCTGCGCATTCTGACCGAGCGCGATCCTGAAGCGTTGGAAGTCTATCGTCACTCGTCCGCGCATCTGATGGCGGCGGCGGTGCTTGAGCTTTTTCCCGAGACTAAGCTCGGCCACGGCCCGGCGACCGAGAGCGGATTCTTCTACGATTTTTATCGCGAGAAGCCGTTCACCCCGGAAGACCTCGAAGCCATCGAGAAGAAGATGCAGGAGTTGGCGAAGCAGGATCTGCCCTACGCGCGCGAATTTCTGCCTCGCGCGGAAGGGCTGGAGCGCTTCAAGTCGGAAGGCGACTTTATGAAGTGCCACTTCATCGAGCAGTTCACCACGCCCGACGAGAAGATCTCGATTTACAAAACCGGCAAGTTCACTGACTTCTGCCGCGGTCCGCACATTCCTTCGACGGGCCGCATCAAGGCGTTCAAGCTGCTCAACATTGCCGGCGCGTACTGGCTGGGTGACGAGAAGAATCCGCAGCTTCAGCGCATCTATGGCACGTCATTCTTCTCCAAGAAGGACCTCGACGACTATCTGCACAAGATGGAAGAGGCGAAGAAGCGCGACCATCGCGTGCTGGGCAAGCAGCTTGACCTGTTCTCCATTCAGGAGCTCGCCGGGCCGGGGCTGATTTTCTGGCATCCCAAGGGCGGACTCATCCGCAAAGAAATGGAAGACTGGATGCGCGATGAGTATCTGAGGCGCGGCTATTCGCTGGTGTTTACGCCGCATGTGGCGCGCACCGACTTGTGGAAGACCAGCGGACACGCCGGCTACTACGCGCAGAACATGTTCACGCCGATGGAGCTGGACGACGCGGAATATCGCATGAAGCCGATGAATTGTCCATTCCACATCCTCATCTATCGCGACTCGCTGAAGTCATATCGCGATTTGCCGGTGCGGCTGGGAGAACTGGGCACGGTATATCGTTACGAGCGCTCGGGTGTGATGCACGGCCTGTTGCGCGTGCGCGGTTTCACCCAGGATGACGCGCACATCTTCTGCACCCCAGAACAGATTGAAGATGAAGTTGTCGGCTGCATCGATTTCGCCCTGGCTGTGTTGAAGACCTACGGCTTCGATCAGTTTCAAGTTGAGCTCTCGACGTGGGACCCCAACGATCAGAAGACCTACGCAGGCCGGCCCGAGCAGTGGGAGATGGCGCAGCATTCGCTGGAGCAGGCGCTGAGCCGTCGCGAGATTCCGTACAAGACCATCCCCGGCGAAGCGGCATTTTACGGGCCGAAGATCGACATCAAGCTGGTCGATGCCATCGGCCGGTTGTGGCAGCTGTCGACGGTGCAATTCGATTTCACGCTGCCGGAGCGTTTCGAGCTGGAGTACGTTGGCGAAGATGGCAAGCGGCACCAACCGTTGATGGTGCACCGCGCGCTCTATGGGTCGGTCGAGCGTTTCTTCGGCGTGCTGATTGAGCATTATGCGGGAGCGTTCCCCGTGTGGCTGTCGCCGGTGCAGGTGGCGATCATCCCGATTGGTGAAAAGCATCATGCGTATGCAAACGAAATCGGCGAAAAGTTGAAGGCCGAGGGCGTGCGCGTACACGTCGATAATCGCAACGAAAAGATGAACGCCAAGATTCGCGAGCACGCAATGCAGAAGGTGCCATTCCAACTCGTCGTCGGCGACAAGGAGATGGACGCGATGCAGGTGAACGTCCGCGTGCGCGGCCAGGAGAAGGCTGAGGGCTCGGTTCCGATCGGCGAGTTCATCGCACGGGTGAAGAAGCTGATTCAGGACAAGAGTCCGACGCTGTAGAAGAAAAACTCTAACCACGGATCTGCACGGATCGTCACGGATACGGAGCGATAGAGCAGGAAAGACGGCGCAAAAAGACGGGTGAGAACGGCAAGGCGGGCTTCCCTCCCGCCTTTTGTTTTCGCTGATCCGTGTGAATCGGTGTAAATCGGTGGCCTAAGTTTCCACATGCGTGCCAAATACCTTCAACCCGCTGAGATCTCCCACCGCAACGCCGTCCTGATCATCGCCATCACGGCGACGATTTGGGGAGGCGGTTTTCCTGCGACACGCATTGCGCTGAGCGGCGGCATGTCGGTCGGCGTGCTGATGAGCATGCGGTTCGTCGTGGCCGGCGGGTTGATGGCTATCATCGTGCGCGCCAAGGGTATTCCCATCCGGAGACGCGGCGTAGTAGATGGGATATGGCTGGGCATCGTGCTGGCCACGCTCTTCTGGCTGCAGACCGATGGCATGCGCTTTACCACGACGGCAAAGTCGGGCTTCATCACCGGCTTGTATGTTCTGTTCACGCCGCTGATCGCGGTCGCCATTGGCCAGCGAGTGAAACTTACATCGCTGCTGGGAGCGGTCATCGCGACCTATGGCCTTTATCTGCTGGTGCAGGCGCCCGCAGCAGGGTGGTCGGGCCACGCCCTCGGGGGCATCTTCGGAAAAATGAATCGTGGCGATGTCGAGACGCTGGGGTGCGCCTTACTCTGCGCCGTACACATTGTGCTGATGGGAAACTTCACGCGCAAGTCGGATGCGTTGCTGCTGGCCAGCTCACAGGTTGTTACCTGCGGCATCATCTCAGCCGGCATCGCGATCGTCGGGAGTCTGGGAGCAGAGACGGCCCACGCTGCCGCAGGCCTGACCAACTGGCACGCCGTTGTGGCCACACTCTATCTCGCGATCTTCTCAACCGTCTTCGCCTTCTGGGCGCAAGCCAAAGCGCAAACCCGCTTGGGCCCGACCGAGGCCGCTATTCTGTTCTCGCTCGAACCGGTAGTCGCGGCGCTGTTGAGCGTCTTCTGGCTAAAGGAGCCGATGTCGACGAGACAGGCGTTCGGCGGCGGGCTCATCGTATTCGCCATGATTGTTGCCGAAGCTCTGCCGCACATGTTTCGGGCGATTATAGTGCCGGATACGCGACCGTGAGGGGCAGGTGTCGGAAAGGCAGGTATCAGGTATCAGCTTTCAGCTAGCAGTAAGCTACCAGCCGCCAGCTACCAGCCGCCGGTAGAACCCTCAAATCAAAGACAGCAGAGAGGAACCTCGCATCGGTTCGCGCTTAAAGATCCTAAGTTCTCCGTGTCCTCCGTGCCTCCGTGGTGAAGCCTTTCCAATCAACAGTCCGGGGACCGCTGCGACTGCCGCAACCCGCTCACTTGCAAAAAAAGCAACTGCCAAGTACATTCTGGCCGTCTAACATGAGTGGAGTAGAAGAGACGCTATTTTGAACATCGATATGCGAGCCCTTACTGCCAGTTTGTTTCTGACCGGATTACTTTGTTGCTGCGAGGTCGCATTTGCCCAGCAGCAGAACATCGATCCCGTAGCTGTCGTTCGCCACGCCACGCAGAACGAAATTGCCGCCACCGGTCCGACGAAGCCGCCGTTCTTCATGTACAAGGACCACACACAGTACAAGGACCACTCGATCACAACGGAAACAATTGAGACCTCCGACGGCGGGCTGAACCGGACCATTGCGAAGAACGGCAAGCCGCTGACCGCGCAAGAGCAGGCGGAAGCCGATCAGAAGCTCAAGAGCTTCGCCTACGATAGCGAGGCTCGCCGCAAGAAGCGGCAGGCCAATCGCGACGATGATCAACGCTCCATCATCCTGATGCAGAGCCTGCCCGATGCCTTCAATTACAAGGTGACTGGCGTGACCAAAGCTTCCAACGGGCATGAGATGGTGCATCTCACGTTCAAGGCCAAGCCGGGCTGGAGCGCCCCAACCCATGAGACTCGCGTGCTGGAAGGCATGGACGGCAACATGGTCATTGACCAAACCGATGGCCGCATAGCGGAGATGAACGGCGAGCTCTTCAAGGATGTCGATTTCGGATGGGGCATCCTGGGCCGCTTGTTCAAAGGCGGAAAGTTCATTATCCATCAGGCCGAAGTTGGAGGTAAGTGGCAGGAGACCCAGGAGAGATTGCAGTTCAACGGCAAGATTCTCATGTTCAAGAATCTGACCATCGACTCGAATGAGACCATGAGCGACTTTCGCCCGGTGCCGTCGAACATCACTACCGCCCGGGCACTCCAGCTGCTACAGAATCCCGACGAAGTCGTCGCTTCGAATGGAGGGGCGACGGAGGGCAAGCAGTAAGCAATTAGCAGTTAGCAACTAGCAACTACGATCTACAAGCTGATTCGCGCAAGCAAGAGCCCATGGCGGTGGAAGCGTCGGGCTTGAGCTCGGCAAGATAGCACGGATAAAAATAGGCTTTAGCCACGGCGGACCGGGGCTAAAGCCTATTTCGTATGCGCGGTTTTGGGCCGGCTGAAGCCCTGCCCTTCCACCCGGTCAACAAAGGCAGGTTGCCATGCGCTCGATGGCCCACTCGATCTCCTCGCGGGTGATGACTAGTGGAGGCGCGACGCGGATCACCATCTCGTGCGTCTCTTTGCAGAGCACACCGGATTGCTTGAGTTTTTCGCAGAAGGGCCGCGCCGACTGATTCAGCTCAATTCCAATCCATAGGCCTCTGCCGCGAACTTCGCGGATGTAGGGGCTGCGAATTTGGCGCAGCTTCTCCAGAAAGTACGACCCTAGTTCGGCGGAGCGCTCGATCAGCTTGTCTTCGACGAGCACACGCAGTGCGGTACGCGCGACGGCGCAGCCCAGGGGATTGCCGCCGAATGTACTGCCGTGGTCGCCTGGTTTGAAGACGCCCAGCACCGCTTTCGACCCGAGCACCGCCGACACCGGGTAGAAGCCGCCCGACAGCGCCTTGCCTACGATGACCAGGTCGGGATGCACCCCCTCGTGCTGATACGCGAAGAGTCTCCCGGTGCGTCCCAAGCCGGCCTGAATTTCATCGGCGATGAACAGCACGTTATTGGCGCGACATAGCTCTTCGACCTGCCGCAGATAACCTGCCGGAGGAATGATGATGCCCGCTTCGCCCTGAATCGGCTCGACCAGAAAAGCGCAGGTGTTTGCTGTGATCGCCGCCGCGAGCGCACTGGCGTCGCCGAAGGGGATGATCCTGAAGCCAGGAGTAAACGGACCGAAGCCGTCGCGGTATTGCTCATCGGTTGAGAAGCCGACGATGGTCGTGGTGCGTCCATGAAAATTGTTGGCGCAAACGATGATTTCGGCTTTGCCTTCGGGAATACCTTTGACCTTGTAGCCCCACTTGCGCGCGGCTTTGATTGCGGTCTCGACTGCCTCGGCGCCGGAGTTCATGGGCAGCGCCATGTCGAAACCCGTCAGCTCGTGCAGCTCTTTATAGAGCAGCGGAAGCTGATCGTTGCGGAACGCGCGCGAGGTGAGTGTGACCTTGCTGGCCTGGTCGATGAGGGTCGCCAGAATCTTGGGATGGCAGTGTCCCTGGTTGACTGCCGAATACGACGCCAGGCAGTCGAGGTATCGGTTGCCGTCCACGTCGTAAACCCAGACGCCTTCGGCGCGCTCGATCACCACATCGAGTGGGTGATAGTTGTGAGCTCCGTAAGTTTCTTCGAGCGAAATGTAGTCGTTGGTGCGGAGATGTTCGATTACGGGCATGATTTCCTCGGTTAGCGTTTAGCGATTAGTAGCTAGTAGTTAGCGGCTCTACGTGTTGTCATCCCGAGCGTAGTCGAGGGATCTGCATCTGCGTCCTGGCCAAGAAAGCGCGCTCTCATCGAGAATCGACAACGATGCAGAAGCCGTCATTTTCGTTCGGGAAAAGAGAGCAGGTCCCTCGCTTCGCTCGTGATGACAAACCTTTAAGACGCGATTAGGCATGGCTGAAGCCGTGCCCTGATACAAAGCCTTGAAATGAACTCTCGTGACGATCATCTAACTGCCAATTGCTAATTGCAAATTGCTCTTCTACTTTCCATCCAACAACATCGTCAGCAACGCCATCCGCACATAGAGTCCGTTCGCGGCCTGGCGGAAGTACATGGCGCGCGGATCTTCATCCACCGTTTTATCCAATTCGACGGTACGCGGCAGCGGATGCAGGATCATCGCATCCGAGCGCATCTGCCGCAGCACGGATGAATCAATGGCAAAACTGAGCCGCCCGGTGAGGCCGGCGACGCGCTGCGGGCGAATCCGCGTCTGGTACACGACATCCACCTCGCCCAGCACGTGGTTGATCTGGCTCTCAACTTCGTAGCGGACGCCGTGCCGCTCGAGATATTGAAGGATGTCGGACTTCATCTGCAATTCCGGCGGGCTGACGAAGAAGACTTTGACCCGGTCGAATTTTGCCAACAGGTACGCCAGCGAACGGACGGTACGCCCGCGATCAAGCTCGCCGATGAAGGCGATACTCAGCCCGTCGAGCGGGCGCTCGCGATAGATGGTGTACAGGTCGAGCAGGGCCTGTGTGGGATGCTGACCGCCATCGCCATCCCCGGCATTGATGACCGGCACGGGCGACACCTTCGCAGCGCGCGCGGCGCCGCCGGTTTCATGATGGCGAATCACGGCCAGGTCGCAGTAGCTGCCCACGATGCGGATGGTGTCTTCCACCTGCTCGCCTTCGATCTCCGAGGAGAAGGCACGCGCATGCTCGGTGGAGAGAACGCGTCCGCCCAGGCGCAGCATGGCTGCCTCGAAGCACAGGCGAGTGCGCGTCGATGGCTCATAAAAGATGCTGGCCAGGATGCGTCCCTGGTAATCGAGCGTGCCGCCGCGGGCGACAATGCGCTCCATCTGGCGGGCGCGATCGAACAATTCCATCAGCAATGGAACGGTAAACTGTTGCGACTCCACCACGTGCCTGAGGGGCAGCAGCGGCGCGCCATTGTTGGATTCGGCGGCCCGGGATTCAAGCGCTTCTATCGGCATGTCAACACCTCAACTTCTTCATAGGTCGCAAGCGGAATGGGATCGGGAACGATGTGCGTACCGGCAGAGCCTTTCACGGCATCGGCCAGGTGTTCGAACGAGGTAATGACGGCTTCTTTGCCGCCGCGGCGCAGAAAACTCAAGACCGACTCCACCTTGGGGCCCATATTGCCGGGCGGGAAATGTCCGGCGCGATGGTGTTCTTCTAACTGGGAAACCGTGGCGCGCAATATCGGCGATTGATCCTGCTGCTTGTAATTCACGTAGACGTAATCGGTGTCGGTTGAAATCGCAAAAAGATCGACTCCGAGTTGCGACGCCAGCACTGCCGAAGCGCGGTCCTTGTCGATCACCGCCTCGACCCCGCGTAATGCGCCATCTTCGCGCAGCACGGGAATGCCTCCGCCCCCGGTGCAGACGACGAGGGCTCCGGCTTCCACCAGGTCGCGGATGAGTTCGAGCTCGACAATCTCCAGCGGCTCGGGTGAGGGAACCACGCGCCGGTATCCGCGCGCGGCATCTTCCACGATCTGCCAGCCGAGAGCGCGCCGTTTTTCTTCGGCGTCTGACCGCGAATAGAACGGCCCGATGGGTTTGGAGGGATGAAGCATTGCCGGATCGCCGGCCGACACCACAGTTTGGGTTACGACGCAGACCACGGGAATCTTGAGCGAGGCGGAGGCGAACTCGTTGTTCAGCGATTGCGCCAGCAGATATCCGATTTCGCCCTGGCTGGCCGCGCCGCATACGTCGAGCGTTTGGCTGTAGGTGACGTCTGAAGCGCGCTCCGAACGGAGCAATTGCGCTCCCACCTGCGGCCCGTTGCCATGCGTGACCACCAACCGGTAGCCTAGCTCGATCATGCAGCGAATGGCGGCGGCAGTCCGTCGTGTATTCGCCAGTTGCTCGGCGATGGTGCCCTTCTCGCCCGCGCGGATCAGCGAGTTTCCGCCTACCGCCACCAGCGCAGTTTTGGACATACGACCTTCTCCGCGGGTAAGGACGTGGGTATCCCACTCATTCCAACCGGAGGAATGAGTGGGGCACCCGAACATCACTGGCCCGCCTTGCCGCTTCTTATCTCGCCAACTCTGCCACGTGCTCGGCGACCGGATGGCGGCGCGTTTCTGCTGCCTGTTCCGACATCAGTTCCAACATGATGGCCTTCTGCGCGTGCAGCCGGTTCTCCGCCTGCTGAAATACGAACGACCGTGGCGAGTCGATCACTTCGTCGGTGACCTCATCGCCGCGATGCGCCGGCAGACAGTGCAGGAAGATAGCGTCCTTCTTCGCCTGATCGAACAGCGCCGCATTCACCTGATAGCGACGGAAGGCTTCTGCGCGCTTCTGGGTTTCGCTCTCCTGACCCATGCTGGCCCACACGTCGGTGTAAACCACGTCGGCGCCAAAGACTGCCGATTCGGGATCGTGCGTCACCGTTACGCTGCCGTGAGTTTCGGTGCAGCGCAGCCGGGCCCACGACATTGCATCGAGGCTAGGCTCATAATGCGGCGGAGTCGCAATCCAGACGTTGGCTCCCAGTTGCGCGCCGCCGAACATCAGCGAGTGGGCCACGTTGTTGCCATCGCCGAGGTACGCCACCTTCAGTCCCGCAATGCGGCCTTTCACCTCCAGCATGGTGAGATAGTCGGCCATCGCCTGGCAGGGATGGTTGAAGTCGGTGAGGCCATTAATGACGGGGACGCTCGCGCAGTGCGCCATCTCTTCCACGATGTCGTGCGAGAAGGTCCGGATCATGATGCCGTGCACCATGCGTTCCAGGTTCTTCGCGACATCGTGTACCGACTCCCGCTTGCCCAGGCTGATCTCAGCCGGGGAAAGATAAATCGGATGCCCGCCGAGTTCCTCGATACCGACATCGAAGCTCACCCGGGTGCGCAGCGACGGCTTCTCGAAGATCATCGCCAGCGTCTTGCCCTTCAGCGACTGCGAGTAAGCCGGGGGATTCGCTTTCACCATGCACGCGACGTGTAAGAAATGCCGCACGTCGCCGGGCTCGAAATCACGTAGCGATACAAAATCTTTGCAATGCATCGTCACCTCCCGGTGCCGGCTAGAACGCGCTGATGCTGCTGGGTGAAGTTTTCAATAAGCCGAGGGATTTCCGGCTTGCCAACTTCCTCCACCTCGTATCGCACCCGGACATTCGGTTTGTCGATGTGGATGGTGCGGGCCAGGTCGATTGGCGTCGCCACCAGCACCACGTCGCAAGGTACGCGTTTGATGGTCTCCTGCAACTCGTGACGCTGGGTTTCGCTGTAGCCCATGGCGGGCAGCAGCTTGCCCAGGTGCGGGAACTTCTCGAAGGTTGTCTTGATAGAGCCGACCGCATAAGGCCGGGGATCAGCCAGCTTGCCGGCGTGATATTGGTTGGCGGCCACGATTCCCGCGCCGTATGGCATCTCGCCGTGGGTAAGCGTTGGGCCGTCTTCAATCACCAGAACGCGTTTGCCGGCAATGCTCTTGGGATCGGCGATGCTGACTCGGCACGCGGTCTCGATCACTTGCGCCGACGGATTATGCTGCGCGATGTTGCGACGAACGGTCTCAATCCCCTGAGCGTTTGCGGTGTCTACCTTATTGATGATGAGCACGTGCGCGGTGCGGAAGTTGACCTCGCCGGGGTAGTAGGCGAGTTCGTGTCCCGGGCGATGCGGGTCGAGCACCACGAGGTCGAGGTTGGGGCGGTAGAAAGAGGTGTCATTGTTGCCGCCATCCCAGAGAATGACGTCACCGTCCTGCTCGGCGGCCTTCATAATGTCGTAGTAATCGACGCCGGCATAGACGATGGTTCCTTCGGCGAGGTGCGGCTCGTACTCTTCCCGTTCCTCGATGGTGCACTCATAGCGGTCCAGGTCGGCCATGGTCGCGAACCGTTCGCAGCGCTGCGCGACGAGGTCGCCATAAGGCATGGGATGACGGATCACCACCGGATTCCATCCCTGCTTGCGCAACTCGGCGGCAATTCGCCGCGATACCGGACTCTTGCCGCATCCGGTGCGCACAGCACAGACCGAGATCACCGGTAGCGAAGACTGCAACTGGGTACGCTCGGCGCTCAGCAGCCAGAAGTCGGCGCCGGCGGCGACTGCACGCGAAGCCAGGTGCATGACCGTTTCGTATTTCACATCGCTATAAGAGAAGACAACAATGTCGACCTTCTCCTTGCGGATGGTTTCTTCCAGATGGCTTTCTTCCACAATGGGAATGCCCTCGGGATAGAGACTGCCCGCTAATTCCGGCGGGTACTTGCGCCCTGCGATGTCAGGGATCTGATTGGCGGTAAACGCTACTACATCGAATTCAGGCTTGTTACGGAAGATTAGGTTGAAGTTATGAAAATCCCGGCCGGCAGCACCGATGATGAGAACTCGCCTCATAGTGGGTTAAAGCGTCATTAGACCCATGATGTGGGGACACTTTCTCCTGGGCTTGATGGTGAGCCTCGGCGGGCGCAAGCGCAGTGAGGGCTATCACCCGAGGGGACGCGCAATGTCACATAGGAGGGTGAGGAGCGATCGATAGCGATTCAGATCGCAGGTTTGCAGTTGAGACTCGGAGATGGGGATTGACTAGCTCTTGCTACTCTGCTGAGCGTCAGCAATCAGGCGTTCCACCTGTTCCTTCTGGGGAAAGCCCGGATTCAGCTTCAGCAACTTCTTCCACGCAGCAACGGCGTCGGGCACATTCTTCTTCGCCTGCCACTCGATGATCCCAAGGTTCATCAGCGCGCCGGGGTGCTTGGGGTCATACTTGAGCGCTTGATGCAGCTGGCTGATGGCGTCATCGACATTGCCGGTATAAAACATGCAGGCCGCCATATCGGTGCGTACGTCGACATTTTTGGGGTCAACGGCCAGAGACTTTTGGAAGTACTGTTGCGCTTCGTCGAACTGATGAGCGCTGCGATAGACGATGCCGATCTGGTTCAGCAACTTTGCATCGTTGGGTTTGGACTTGAGCTGCGCCAGCAACGGCTCAGCCTTTTTGTCGGCCATGTGCTTCATGTCTGCCAGCGTGGGAGTGCCGGCCGGCATTCCATTGGGCATTGCGCCGGCGTGTGGATTTCCGCCCCCCATGGTCCCTGCGGGTGGCATTGCGCTTGGCATTGCGCCTGCCGGCGGCATGCTGGGCGTCGCCGCTGTCGCGGCCACTGGCGTCGGTTCCGGAGCCGAGCCGCGCAACAGGTACCCAACCGGGAAGCCGATGGCCAGGCAGACGCCCGCGAGCACATAAACCTGTACTGGCCGCCAATAGGTCTGCCGGGTTTCGGGACCCTGAGTTTCGTCTTGCATTTTTGTTGTACCCCTCGCCTGACGCCCGCTACGCAAGCCCCACTCGCGCAACCAGCGGCGCAGATATTCACCTTCTGTCTACGCATGAGGGCTGCCAAAGCTGGCCTCTCCGGCTGTGAGCCGGCAATTCTTTACGGCTCAGCGGCTTAGGATGGCCCGCAGCTTGGGCTTTGGCAGCAATTTCCCGATTTGGCGTGTTTTTCCCCGCAGCCTGCGTGTCTTTTGACGCCCATCCAGCTAGCCATGCTCGAACGTGCCTTTGCTTTCTGCCCGTGGTTTGAATGACTTACAGGCGCCCCTCTGTGGAAGACGACCTGCACCTGTGTATTTGCTACTGGTTCAGGGGATGGCGCCGGGGACGCAGGACTTTGCCGGCGACGTCTTTGGGCTGAGATCGGCTATCAACGACGGAATGCGATGCAGGAAACAATCTACAAATCTGTGATTGTCGGCGCGGGGCCGGCGGGACTCACCGCAGCTTACGAACTTGCCAAGCATGGCCAGTCTGTCGTGGTGCTCGAGGCCGATCCGGAATATGTCGGCGGCATCTCCCGCACGGTGAACTACAAAGGCTTTCACTTCGACATCGGCGGCCATCGGTTTTTCTCAAAGTCGCGTGAAGTCGAAGACCTGTGGACGGAAATTGGCGGCGATCTGATGCTGGAGCGGCCGCGCTCCTCTCGCATCTTCTATCGCGGGCAGTTCTACAGCTATCCGCTGAAGCCGTTCGAAGCTTTGTCGAAGCTGGGACTTTTCGAATCGCTGCGATGCATGGCTTCGTTTGCCAAGGCCAAGATTCATCCCACTCGCGATCCGAAAACTTTCGAAGACTGGGTGGTCAATCATTTCGGGCAGCGGCTGTTCAGTATTTTCTTTAAGACTTATACCGAAAAAGTTTGGGGTATGAGCTGCAGTGAGATTTCCGCCGACTGGGCCGCACAGCGTATCAAGGGTCTGTCGCTGTGGTCAGCCGCGAAGAATGCGCTGTTACCGCAACGCAAATCCAAGGACCGCAGCCAGGTCATCAAAACTTTGATCGATACCTTCCGTTATCCTCGGCAAGGTCCGGGCATGATGTGGGAGCGTTGCGCCACACGCGTTCGTGAGATGGGCAGTGAAGTGCTCCTGGGCCGCAAAGTCACGAGCTGCATCTTCGATTCGCGCACGCAGCATTGGACGGTAATGGCGCGCAATGCGGACGGCCAGCTCGAAGAATACGTTGGCGAGCATGTGATCTCGTCGATGCCGATTCGCGAACTGATCGCGCAACTTCAGCCAAAACTTCCCGCCCAGGCCGCCGAGTCTGCCAACGGTTTGCGTTATCGCGATTTCCTGACCGTCGGATTGATCCTGCGCGACCAGGATCGTTTCAACGACAACTGGATCTACATCCACGATTCTTCGGTGCAGGTTGGCCGCGTACAGAATTACAAATCCTGGTCACCGGAGATGGTGCCCGATCCGCAGTTCTGCTGCTATGGTCTGGAATATTTCTGCTTCGATGGCGATCGATTGTGGAATTCATCAGACGCCGACCTGATCGCCATGGCCAAGAAGGAAATCCAGCAGATTGGATTGGGCGCCGCTGAAGACGTAGTCGATGGAGTTGTAATCCGCCAGCGCAAGGCTTATCCGGTCTACGACGACACCTACCAGGCGTGCGTTACCACTGTGCGCGAAGCGTTGGAACAGCATTGCCCCAACCTTCACCTGGTGGGCCGCAACGGCATGCACAAGTACAACAATCAGGACCACGCCATGATGACCGCACTGTTGGCGGCACGCAACATTCTCGCCGGTCGCGCCGAGTATAACGTGTGGGCCGTGAACCAGGACGGCGAATATCACGAGGCGGGCAGCGCCGGCGAGCAGCGCATCGAGCCGCGACTGGTGCCGATGAAAGCCAGCGAGGCTTCACTGGCGTAGTCCATGACAGTGGCTTCACAACAAGAATCGCGAAGCTCGACGCCGGCGGACGAAGTTCGTACCCTGAACGTTTTGGGGGATCTCCGCTCCCTGCTGCGCTTTCGTCCTCTTCAGCTTGCCGGCCTCGTCGTTTTCCTTACCGCAGTTGGGGGATTCGCGTTTTACACCAAGCTCTGCGTCATCGACAACGATATCTGGTGGCATCTGAAGGTGGGTGACTGGATCGTCGAGCACCTTGCGGTGCCGCACACCGGCATTCTGTCGCGTGTCGCCGCCAATCGTCCCTGGATCGCATATAGCTGGGGCTACGAAGTACTGATGTCGTGGGCCTACCGCTGGGGCGGAATACTTGGCATTGGAATTTACGGGACGCTGCTGACTCTCGGCGTCGCGTTTGCGGTGTATGCAATGCTGCGCCGGCTCTCCGGGCGCTTCTGGATTGCGTTGCTGCTGGCGGCGATCACCTGCTGGTCGTTCCTGTTCAACGGAATGCCGCGGCCGGTTTTCTTCTCGATGATGCTGTTCTGCGCCACGCTGACCCTGCTGCTCATCGCGAATCGCAGCGGACGCGTCGAATCGCTCTACTGGTTGCCACTCATCTTCTTTGTGTGGGTCAACCTGCACATCCAGTTCATTCACGGCCTGTTTCTTGTCGGGCTGCTGATGGGTACCACGGTCGCGCAAAGCGTGGCGGAGCGATGGGGAATTGCCCCGGGATTCCTGCTGAAGCCCAAGCTTCCGCCGTTGCCGATGATCGGAATATTCGCTGCCTGCGTGCTGGCGACGTTACTGGGACCGAACTTCTATCATCCTTACGTCGCGGTGCTTGAGTATTCCCAGGCAAAATTCGCTTATAACGTCATTATCGAACTTCAGCCGCTGAGCTTCCGCGGCTCGAGCAACTACTTCCAGTTGCTGCTCACAGGCTTCGCATTCTTCGCTGTGGGCTGGAGGAAGAAGCTCGATCTGTTCAAGCTGGCGATGCTGACCATTTGTAGCGTGGTCGCGTATCGCACTATGCGCGATGCCTGGTTCATCGCCATTCCTGCCGCAGCTTGCATCGCGGACTTTCCGGCGCCGGAAGAAGACTCGGGTGCCGCACTCGCGGGTGCCCCATCCAACCCTTCTTTTGGGTTGGGTGGGATTCAGGATCGCGAGCCGCCTATGACCTGGGCTGAGTCCATCGGCGTTGCCGCTGTGGTTGCCGTGCTCTTGTTCGTGGTCGCACGTGGGACCGACTTCACCGAACGCGGTATCGACCGCGCCATCAGCTCGGAGTATCCGGTGAACGCGGTGAACTTCCTGCGCCGGCATCCGCAGCCCGGTCCGCTGTACAACAATCTTGGCTGGGGCGGCTTCCTGATGTGGTATATGCCGGATTATCCGGTCGCGATTGATGGCCGCAACGATCTCTACGGCGACCAGCTCGACCAGCTCTTCTATGCCTCCCAGAACGGCGACACCGGATACGCGACTGATCCTTACCTGAATGAGGCGGGCGTAGTGCTGCTGGCGGCCGACCTTCCATTGGCCAAGATGCTAACCGCAGATCCGCGCTTCCAGCTTATTTATCAGGATTCGATGGCTGTGGTGTTTGCTCGCCATTAGGGTGAATGCGGCGCAGGATGAAGTAGGAGTTTCGTTGGTACACGGCGCGCTTGTAGAGATAATATCCGTCCGAAAAATGAACCATCTTATACCCATACATCTCTAATTCGGGTACTCCAATATCTGCCAACAGCTGGGGTTCTGCCGAATACGCCACGATATATTCCGGCTTGACGCGATTCAATTCCTCGATATTGAGTGAGTCTCCCACGAGCGGCAGCCCGTTGTGGTAATAAGCGGTTGGAACATATTGGCAAAAATATTATGGTCAAAATATGCCTGGACGGCGTTAATCCCGAACAAAAAGCCAAACATTTCGACGTGATCGGCGCCTGCCGCCTTCAAGAATCGAGCAGCATCTAAGCTACCACTGTATGGATACAAGTATTCGCGTTGAATAACGACGCCCGCGTCCCAGACGTTCACCACGACCAGGTATAGCAGTAAGGCTGTTATTCCCATTGTCATTGCACGGTCACGCTTGCCGAAAGAAGCAGATTCCGTGCCGGTCGGCCAAGCTATCCAAAGAGCAGTAAGAACCGCAATGAATACCGTTCCATGGTGATGGGGATAGCCATGCACGATCGAATACAAAGCCAACAGCAGACTAGTCGGAAGGAAATAGAGCCAGAATCTCTTTCGTCTATAACACCAGAGTCCAGTCAGAATCAAGAATGCAGCGGATGGGAGCCAATAATCGAGAAAGGCTCCGGAAACAACCGCCGTCAGTTTCTTCATTGCGGTCGGTTGTGCGTCCCTTATAGCTTGAGGAGCTTGTGAGAGAGCTTTCTTGACTGCGAACTCTCCTACGTCGGGTGTGGGTTTCAGAATGACAACGATGAACAAGAACGTCAGAACCATCGCCGCCGCACAGAAGAAGTAACGATTTCGTAGCTTGTCATCGAAGTCAGGCCACCGTTTGATCGCTTCAACCAAGTACAGCAGCCCAAAGCATGCAGCCAATATGGTGCCGTGCAGCGTGAGGTTGGCCAACAGCACTAAAACTACCGTCATCCTCACCGGATGTTCGATGTCTTTGAAGAAAATCGCCACCAGGAAGCAGAGCAAGGGAAGCATGGTATAAGGCCGGGCGATGACCGCGTACTGATAGACCATCACGTAGGTAAAGGCCAGCGGCCAGCGTATGTACCAGGGGAAGGGCGCCTTGTAGATGAGTACGGCGACCCCGGCAATCGCGAATACCACACCGATATACCCCAATGTGGCATAGGGCAAATGAAACCAGTGTTGCGCGATCCACAAAATCGTGTGCCAGAGGCCGGGGGAGCCCTCGTATTTCAGCTCATGGAACCAGATGGTCTTCAGATCGAGATCGCGGGCGATCAGCCAGGCTTGCGCTTCGTCGGCCCACTTCTCGTGGTAGTGCACCGTGAACAGCACAACGCCTGAGTACAGCAATAGAGCGAGCGCATTGCCGATTTGCTCCCAGCTGCGGGTGGCCGAGTTCTCCTGCGGCGCACTGGCTACTGCAATCGTACTCATGGCTGGCTCTGATCGCGCACCAGCACGACTGCCACATTGTCAGAGTACGCGGTTTTGAATCCGGGAACACTCGCCAGCGCAATAGCCATATGCGAGTCTTTCTCCAGCAGGATGACGCTGGCTTCATTCAGTGGCGCGAAGCTCGAGTAATGCTCCTTGAAGTTCATCGCCTTGGCATAATGAATGTTGAAGTCAGGGCCGTACAGGTCGGTCCGTCCGTCGATGGCGACCGGATATTGCGGCAAATACCAGGTCAGGAAGCCTCCCCAGGGGAAGGAGTTAAAGAGCGGCCCGGGAAGGTGGTTGGCGCGAATGTAATCGGCGGCAGCGACCGGGTAATTCTCAGCAATCTTTGCCAGCACTGCATCCCGGCGTGGCAATCGCGCCGCGACAACTGTCAGAAGCAACCCGAAGCTAATTGCGGCCGCGGCTAGGAATGTCGCTCGCCGATCGTAGCTCGCCGCTGGTAGCTCGAAGCGTTTTGCTTCTTCCCGCACAGGATTCGCCGTCACCGCCACGGCCGCCAGTACCAGCAGCCATGTGTCACGTTGGGCATGAAACGCCGCCGCCGTGCAAAGCACCAGCAGCGCGATCTGAAACAGGTCGCGGGAGCGGCGCATTCCCAGCGAGAGGAACGCCGCCATTGCCAGCAGCATAAGAACGTAGTCCTGCGGAGTGCGGAAGCGCAGGCTCAGGTAATCGGGAAAATACGAATTGGCGGTACTGGTTGCGTTGGTCCAGAATGTAGCCCACGGCTGCCATCCGTACGGCGTTATGCACGTCGCCACGATAGAAGCAGCGACCGTCGCCAGCAGCACGACGCCAGGCATGCTCTTTCTTTGCGCTTCGCGAGAGACGGTTGCGCTCAATTTCTGCTCCGCCACCCACCCCGCAACAAACAGCAGCAGAACGAAAATTCCATAAACGAAGTGCGAATCAAGATTGGCCCAGGCGAGAAACAGCACGGGCAACGAGAAGAAGGCCCATCGCGATCCGCGGCTGCGGAATCCCAGCAACAGGATCAACTCAATCGCAAGCCCCAGCACCGAGCAGAAAACCGGCAGCGGCGGCATCTGCCATAGCAGATACTGGGCGATTACCGAGAGCGCTAAGGCCGCCCAGAATCGCCCGCGTAAGCCGCCGGCCAGCAGAAACATGAGCACGGCGAGGAAGAACTTCGCAATTAGCGCCAACACCGGAAGGCAGCGCAGCCCTGACAGTTGGTACCAACCCGCGATGCGCACATCGTACAGCCACGAAGAAGCGATCCATGGCTGCGCCGCCGATTGCGAAAACCATCCGCTGTGGGGCAATGCGTGGGTTTGCAGGATACGCAGCCCGGTGCTCAGGTGCCACCAGAAGTCGGCGGCAGTAATGCTGGTCAGACCGGTCCCGCGAATGAACTCCCACAATGCGGGACATGTAAATACGGCGACTGCGGCGAGCAGGTGCAACGGTCCGATGCTCGGCCACCGCCGCACCTCTACTTCTTCTTCCCTTGCAGCCCGCCCTTGCCGCCGCTGCTGACGGAGCCGTCAGGATTGTGCGCCACCTGATGGCACATGAGAACGCAGGTTCCGCTGCCGCGATTGTAGGAGATGGGATAGCCTCCGTTGGCGCCCACCACGTTGATGTCGAAGTTCATCAGGCGTTCGCCGCTGTCATTGGGCGAATTGGTTCCCATACCGTGCGCGGTGTGGCAAGTTGAGCAGGTGAAGCCATCCTGCCCGACATGCGTGCTGTGCTTGATCCAGCTGGTGTTGTTGAGTACTGACGTCAGGTCATGACACTTTCCACACATCGCGTACGGTCCGCTCAAGCCCAGGTCCGGATTGGGGAAGAGGTTGGTCACCGGACCTCCGGGCACAGCTGCCTGGCTGAACTGATAGTTGCGCTCAAGGATGTGAGAATTTGTCGAGCCGTGCGGGCCATTGGGGCCCTGTCCGCCGAACTCGCGATTATCGTCACTGTTGTGGCAGTCGCTGCAGAAGATGCGCGGCCCGGTCGGGCGCGAGGACGGCTGCCCGTTCAACATCAGCATGTAGGTCCGCAAGCTGGGCTGCGAGAGCGGGCTGCTGCGATCGTGAAAGACCGGGTGGCTCGAGGTTGCGCTGGGACTGAACTGGGGAATGACATTCAGGAAATCGGGAAGACTCACCAGCCGCGAAGGAGCGTAGCCATAGACGAGCAGGCGCTGTTTGCCGGGCCCGGTTCCGTGACAACGCAGGCAATTCTCATATTGGTTGATGGCAGGATTCAGGACGGTGATGCCGTCCAGCGCGCTGATGCCTTTAACGTAGGACTGCGAAACTCGGATTGCCGGCGGCGGCCCGAAGGTCGCGACCTGGCTGGAAGCGTGAGCGCTATGGCAGTCTACGCAAGTGGCGTGACGATTGTTGATCAGCACTCCCGGCTCGGCCGCATCGTGCGGGTTATTTCCTGCGGGCAGCAGATGTCCAGTCTTGTTGATCTCGGCCATAATGTTGGGCGCGACAGGAGAAACATAGGTGCCGCCGTTGTGGCAGGTCATGCAATCCTGGGTTGCCGCATCGAGGTTTGGCGCGCCCGGGGTGGCGGGACGAAGCAGATGCGCAGCCCCATTGGCGTTGTGCTCCGCATGGCATGAGGTGCAGGCATTCAGCCCTACGGTGGAGTACAAACCAACGCGGCCTTCGGTAGCAACCTTGTTGGTGGCAGTCTGGTGGATGCTGCCTTCCCATCCTGCCAGCGGATTGACCTGTCCCTGAATGGTGCGATTCGGATCGTGGCAAGCGAGACACATCTGCCCACTTGAACTGTCGCGCACCAGGAACTCCTGCGCGATGGGATCTGTCGCCTGAACGTGAGGATCGTGACAGCTCGTGCACTCGATGTTGCCTTTAATCAGCTTCACCTTGCCGAGGGGATCGCTGCTCTTGCCCGATATCAAGGTGGATACCAGGTCGACGCTGTCCTTCATGGGCAGGACGAGACTAAAAGGATGCGAGCTGCTGAGGTCTTTTCCGAACGAATCCTGGGGCGCCCACTTGCCGCTCATCCCGGCTTGGCCGTAAGCCTGCGTGGTCCCGACCGCGACTGTTCCGTCATGACAGCTGAGGCACAAGCTGCTGGTGATCCCGAGCGGCGGCTGCGAGTTGCCGGTCTGATGATAGGTGGTGCTGTTATACGGTGTGTATGTCGCCTTGGAATATTGCTGGTTCCACAAGGGGCTGATGCCGCCCAGTCCATTGTGCGGAGGATGGCAAAAGGCGCAGCCCGTGTTACCCGAAGTCTGATAGACCGAAGCTCCGCTGCCGGGCGTGAGATTGTGCATGCCCAGCGTGTCCATGTTCGGCTGCTGAGCCACAGCCATGGTTCCGAGCAGCAGCACCAGCAACGCAAGCGAGCTGACCAACTTCATCGCGCCACTCCTGCGGCTTGCTTGCCCAGTGCCGTGTAATGAAAGATCTGGACCCTTCGGTTACAAGAATCCACTACGTAGATGCGGTCGTTGCTATCGATCTGCAAGCCTGCGGGCAACTGAAAGTCCCACGGACCATTCCCCTTCTGGCCGAAGTAGTACAGCAGTTGTCCTTGGTGATTGAAGACCTGCACCACATCCCAGGCGCCATCGACGACGTACAAGTGTCCTTCCGAATCGAAGCCAATCCCTTTGGGGCGGAAGATCCATCCGGTACCGTCGCCCAATTTGCCGATGGAGTACTTGAAGGTGCCGGAGCGGTCCAGCACCTGGACGCGGAAGTTCATGGAGTCGACCACCGCCAGCTGGTCGTTGTTGAGGCGCAGCTCCGTAGGATAGTTGAATTCGCCATCGCCGGTGCCCGTCTTGCCGATGGTTTGCAGCACGCTGCCCTGCATGTCGGTGACGTAAATCTTATTGCGCAGCGTGTCGGTGATGTAGATCTTCTGTGCGGCTGAGTCCACGGCAATGCCGGTGGGACGCTTGAAGAATCCCTCGCCACCTTTCAGGCTGCCGATGGCGCGCTTGTACTTGCCATTACTGTCGAAGACGAAGACCTTGCCGGCTTGCGAGTCGGTGACGTAAATGTTGTCCTGGGCATCGACGGCCACGCACTGCGGACTCAGCGTCGCGTCTTTGTCCTTGTCGCGACGGGTAAGGAACTTG
Source organism: uncultured Acidobacteriaceae bacterium (assembly GCA_963796585.1). Taxonomy (GTDB): domain Bacteria; phylum Acidobacteriota; class Terriglobia; order Terriglobales; family Acidobacteriaceae; genus CAVVDY01. Next base: position 422,891 of record CAWCMB010000010.1, on the reverse strand, counting down.
TATTTCTGCTGTGCGAAGTCGAAGACGTGGACCCCGCCGGCTCCGGGATCGCTAACGATGATGCGTCCCTTGGAATCGGTGGTAACGCTGTAGGGGTCCACCAGGTAGCGGAAATCCGGCTCGCCTGCGACTACATCCACCAGCTTCGTCCAGAAGCCTCGCTTGGGCTTCACCTCGCGCTCCAGGCTGAAGCTGCGTTCCCAGGTCAGCTTGCGCCCTTCGGGCAGCAGCAGCTCCGGTGGAGGCTCGCTCACGCTCGGCTGATTATGCTTGGCAGCAACGGCCGGCAACAACAGCAGCAGGACGGCCGCGAGGCTCAACGCGGTTCGAGAAAGCGACTTGCTACAACGGTTTAGAAAAAGTCGAACCATCTCGAGATCCCAACATAGTACGAGTTGACGGTTCCGGGCAATTGTCCGGTGGCGCTGATGCCTTGGGTGAAGCGAGTGTACCCTGCCAGCAGGCTGAGGCGGCGCAAACGGTACTGCATCTGGCTGTATATCACTTCGGTGTTGTTACGAGAGAACACGTCGTTGCTCAAGGTATCACTGAGCGAGCGGTTGTAGGTTCCGGTGAGCACCAAGCGGCGAATCGGGGTCCAGGAAATTCCCGCGCCATAGTTCTTGGCGTTGTAGTAGATCAGGTTGGGGTCGGGCTGGCCGGGAATCGGCGGCAGCGGTACGACACCGTTCGCGGTAAGCAGGGAGTTGCCCGAGCCGCTTCCATAGTTAGCGGTGAACGCCAGCGATCGCAGGCTCAACGAGGTGCTGAAGTTCGCCGTGTTGGTGGAAGAATTACCTTGCTGCGAGAATCCGCTGTGGCCCCCGTTGAATGCGGCGGTCCACTGCACCCGGTTGCTGAATCTGCGATGCAGGTTGACGTTGTAGTTGTAATAAGAGGTGGTATAGGTAATCAACTGCGACTGCACGTTCTGCGCGTAGCTGAAGTTGCCGGAAAGCTGCCAGCGGCCGAGGTTATGAAATCCGTTGACAGTGCCGATGAAGCCCAGGTTGCTGTTGTCGAAGTTGCTGCTGCCTTCTACCACGCCCACCGTGAAGGTGAAGGTATCGAGCAGCTTGCGATTGTAATTCACGTTCCCGGCCAGGAAGGTTCCACCGTAGGTGTTGCCCAGATAAGACTGGCTGTAATGCGTAATGTTGGTGTTGCCGTTCAGGTGCTGCGAAAACATGTACGCTGCACCGCCTCCCAGGGTGAACGAATATGAACCTGCCCCCAGGTAGGGGATGGTTCCCGGCAAGGGTGGATTGTTGGGCCCAAGATCTTGCAGGTAATACGACGACAGGTTGTTGGTGTAGTTCTCGTTAGCGAAGAGGCTGAGTTTCTCGGTGGGGCGAAAATTCGCGTTTGCCGATTCCAGGTCGGCGGTATAGCCGGAGTTGTTCGACTGCACCCCTTGGTTAAGGTAGTCCGAGTTGTACGAGGCGTGACTATAGTTCGCGGAAAAGGCTCCATTCCAAAACGGAATGTTGCGGGAAGCGCTAATGCCGGTGTCGTAGCCGCTGCTGTCGTTCAAGTTCGAAGTTCCGGTCAGGATCTCGGGATAGAAACCGTGCAACGTGCTGTGGTCGTAATAAGCGTTCAGGCCGAAACCTTCCAACTGATAGCTCGACCGCACATTCAGGATGCCGGTCTGGCTTGAAGTCTCCTCGTCGGTGCCATAGAGCGTTCCGCTGCCGGTGCCGTACTGATAGCCAACCGAAATCGTAGGCCAGTCGGGAAACAGGGCGGCCCAGTTGATACCCACACCCTGGCCGTTGCCCTGGGTGGTGAAGTTCGGGGTAGTCGCCAGCCCGAAGGTCCCGGTGCTGTTGTAGTCGTAGTGATAACTGACCGAGCCGGGGAAGTGGCTTCCGGTGAAAAAATTCGCGTTCGCCGCCACTCCGCTGGCATTCGTAAGCGATTGATAATCGGAGTCGGCCCGCGACTGGTTGTAGTACGGAGTGATATTGAAGTTCAAAAAGTTCGGGTTGTAGTAGTAGCCGTCGAAGCCGCCGCCAAATCCGAAGGTCAGTCCGTGGTTCGATTGAATGTCGTTGCCGTAGTCGCCGGAGTAGCCGACACTGACCGTGCCCCCACCGCTGATTTGCGTCCGCTCGCCGATATTCACTTGAGCGAGAAGCGCGGCTGAGAAGCCCAGGGCCAACAACCCAGCGAGAATTTTCGTCACCTGCTTCACAGACCGGTTGCCATCCTGCGGTGCCGAAACTCTCCGCTTTCCGGCGCCGCGTAACAGGTTAGGTATGGCACGCTGCTCACCAAACCAAGGCCCGTTTCGGGTCGGCTAAGTGACTGATAATGAGAGTCTTACGTGGTGGTCCAAAGGACCGGTAGCGGGCCCTTGCAGGTTGTCTGCGGGATAAGACTCAAAGGCCGTGGCGAATGCCGCAATCCAGAGTTAAAGCCGTGCGCTTGATAGCGTTACGAGCAGGAGACAACTGCTTCACCACGGAGGCACGGAGGACAAGGAAGTTTGGCGTGCTCTGCGCGCTTTGAAGGGGCGTAGCTTTAGCTGCGCCGTAAACGCTCCCGCAAAGAATCTCAAAGCCACGGCAGTGGCGGCCGCCTGCCGCCACTGCCGTGGCTTCTAAATCTTCTCCATGCTGACGGCGCGCCTGAAGACGCGCCCTTTCAAAGACCTACACCACTTCGATCTTCGACTTGGAACGTAACTGCTTGGCGAAGTTTACTCGCAACTGCTCATACTTTTGCTTCTGCAACTCCTCCCGCAACTGGCCCTTAACTTCTTCGAAGCTCTGCTTATGCGCAAGCGTGTGCGCGTTCAGGCGAACAATGGTATATGCGGTTTCGATCTGAATGAGGCCACTTACGTCACCGGCCTTCATGGTATGGAAGGCTTGGATGATCTGCGGCGGCAGCTTATCGGCCGGTGTGACCTTGTGGTCGCCCATATCGACGCGGTAGTCGTCTTCCGAAATCTTCTCCGCCAAAAGTCCGAACTGCTCGTAGCTCTTTGTCGCCTTGGCCTGCTTCAGCGCGTCATCGGCTTTCTTGCGCGCCTCTTTGGTTTGCTCCGGAGTGTCTTTCAGCGGAGGCACGATCGAGATGCTCTGAAAGGTGTACGACTGCGGCAACTGGAAGCGGGCCGAGTTCTTGTCGTAGTAGGCCTTGACTTCGGCGGCGGTAACCGCACTATGATTGTCGACCTCCTGCTTGAGCAACTGGTCGATCAATATCGAGCGCTGGATGCTCTGCCGCAATTGCTGACGCGAGCCGTTCATCTCCTGCTGCATGTACTGCTGGAATTGGTCCGGACTGTTGAACTGCTTCTTATATGCAGCCTCAGCCTGGTCGATCTTCGCCGCCGGAACAGTCATCTTGCGCCGCTCCGCTTCCTGGTACACCATCTCTTCAAAGATGATCATCTGCAGCGCGCCTTGGCGAATCGAGGCTTCCTGCGCCTTAGGAAATCCGTTGTGCTGCCGCGCGTAGGGGAAGATGGCATACATCTCGCGCAGCAGGTCTTTGTCGGTCAGCACGACGCCATTGACCTTGGCTACTGTCTTACCCGTCGGCGGCGTGATCGTGCTTGGGACCTGCATGGCCGCGGGCGGATTTGTACGGGCAATCTTTGTCGGAGCGTGCGATGCCACTTGCGCAGATGCGATCGTCGAGCCTGTTAGAAGAATTGCTGTAAGGATCCGGCTCTTCATACTTTCCTCTCGTTTCAGTCCAGAAAGAAGGGGGAAGGAAGCTCCTTCCCCCAGGGTATTGCAAGTTACTTCTACTGGAATACGGTGGTGATGTTGTTGGTGTTGTTCGCCTCGTTCGCCTCGCCAAAGTGGCACTGGCGGCAGAACTGTGCAGTCGAGGCTGCGTTGCCCTGCTGCAGCTTGCCTTGCAGGTTCGGGTTGTAGGGGCCGTTGACGAAGAAGTAGGTGGCATAGTACTTGCCGCCGCCGTCCTTCTGGATCTGGTTTTTGCTGGAGTCGGCGTACACCGTCATTACGTGCTGGTTGTGGCAGGTGGTGCAAACTACATATGCTTTGCCCGCAGTATTGACGCCATAGGCAACTCCATGGGTTTGAGGACCAAGCACCGGCCAGCCATAATTGGTTATGAACTGGTCATACGGCGTGCCCGGATTAACCGTGTAGGTGTTATTTGCAAACACCAGACCGTATGCCGACATATCGCTGATGAGGGCATTTACGCCCACCGGGTGATCGTTGTTGTAGTTGCCGGCAGTCGTTCCGTCACTGCCGAGCAGGGTCGGGATCTTCCCGCTGCCGTAGGTGGGATTGGTGAGCAGGCCGATCTGCTGTTCGTAAGACCAGTTCTGCATCATGTTCGACTGCGTCAGGTTGCCGTCATGGCAGCTCAGGCAGAGCAGGATACCGCTCACTTCCTTGCCCCCGGCGGTGAGGCTGCTAGGCAATACTTCGACGTAGCGGCCATTGTCGCCAAAAGCGAGGCTCTGGCCATAGAGCGGACTGGCGTCCTGTCCCCACAAGGCATAGTTACCGGCATCGGTGCCGTTTTTCTCGGGGTGACCGGAGCCGAAGGAGCCGCTGTGCGGAGCATGGCAGCCCGCGCAACCACGGCCCTGATTGTTGTGCGCGCCCAGGACGTCGACCGGCGACGACCAATTCTGCGCCATCATTAGCCCTGTAACGGCTAATACAAACAGGGAAATTAAAAGCACTTTCTTCATTTAAGTACGACCTCCAGAGTGTGTTGCAACACTGTCATTTCTAAAGTTCTAGAGGCTAGGCCTGGTGGCTAGAGAATTACCTCCTGTCACCGCCTCCGGCCTTATGAATGGCAATTCAGCAACCAAAGGAGGAGCCTGATTTCACGTCCCCGGAAGATCGTTTATCTATATTAAAACCACAGACTTAGCGTGATACTGCCGGGAAGTGGTATGGGAGCCTGGGGTTTCAGGAGTGGGTGAAAAGAGCCACTACGCGAGCATCAGCAGTAAAAAGACGCATTTGTCACTGTTAGTTGAAAAATGCAACACCTGGGAGCCACAGGTCGGGTCGCTGGTCAGGTGATGTGAGTCGCGTCACCAGAAGATCTTCTGCGTAAGGCCTTGTTTTCAATAGTTTAGACATCTTTTGTGTCGCAAAAGATCGAATCAGGAAGTAACAGATTTCAGACGACTTACTGTCTGGAGTCCAGGTTCGTCCGCTGGTGCCGCTCCAACGCGATTCAGAGGCTGAGGGCTCAAGTGGCCTGCTCCGATCAGCCTATTTGGGCTGAGGCGGACTGCTTGGCTCTGCGGCTTTGGGAGGATTCGCGCTTGCCGCTTCGCCTTCGTTCTTCGGTGCGCTCCCTGCGCGCAATGACTGACGTTCTTTCTTCAACTGATCGTACTCGGCGTCGGTGACGTAGCGGAACTCCTGCACGCGTCCGGGATAGATCTCCGAGGTGTAAACACGATTACGTTTGTTGTCACTGGCGATACTGACCAGGCCCTGGTGTTGGCCGGGCAGCAGGCCGTGTCCGCCCATGGAGATGAGCAACTGGCCTTCGGGGGTAAAAACCTGCACCCGATCCTGCATTCCGTCGGCCACCCAGACGTGACCGTCACTGTCGATGGTTACGCCTTTGGGACGCGCGAAGTACCCGGGGCCGTCACCGTTCTTTCCCCAGGTTCGAATGAACTGTCCATCGGCGTCGAACACTTCGATGCGATCATTCAAGGTGTCGGCAACGTAGAGATTTCCTTCGTTGTCCACCGCCACGCCGGCGGGCTTGGCGAAATCGCCAGGGGTGGTCAGCTCATGGTTCTTGCCGCCCGTACCCATCTTGCGCAGCAACTTGAAGGAATCCGCATCGTAAACCAGGATCTGGTCCTGGTTGATGTCGGAGACATAAAGCAGACGATTTTGAGTATCCAGAGCCAGGCCGCTGGGTTCGACCATTCCATCGGTGATGACGTCGACCGCTTTGTGGTTCTTGTCGAAGACCAGCACGTGCCGCAGCCCGGGATCGGAGACGAACAAGCGATCGTCGTCATCCATGGCGAGGCCGATAATGCGGTCGAAGTGCGCATCGACCTTGTTTTTGATCATCTCCACGTCGCGTGTTTCGGTGTTGAAGATGAAAATTGCGCCCACCTTGGAGTCGGCGACGTACAGCTTGCCTTTGGAGTCGACCGCCATGCCATACGGCTGTGCAAGTTGAAAAAGTACTTTCCCTCCCCCGTCGGATTCCGGAACCGTGCCGGCCAGGCGGTCCATCCAGCTCTGTTTTGTGGTCTTGGGCTGGTCAAGGTCCTTGAGCGGCTGCGCGGAATAGAAAGCAAGATAGCGAATGCGTGCGATGGCCGGTGGATTCGGCCAGACGATGTTGGAATAGTCAACGACCGGCGCGGGTTTCGCCGGTTCTTTGGCGGACGCTTTCTTCTTCTTGCCGGCATAGGCTGCGAACGGCGTCCCCAGCATGACAGCGAACAGAAGCGCAAGGGCAATCCAGGCCCGGCTGATCTTGATGGACTTTCGTACTTCGCACATGTTGCACTTCCTCCAGCTCGTCTCTACCGCAAGTTCTTATGGCACGAGGCGCAGAATGCCGTGTTGTTCACCTGATCTTTCACCAGCAGGTCCGGCTGGGCCGAAGAATGCGGCTGGTGACAGCTCAAGCAGCTGATCTGCTGATATACCTTCGAAATGTTTGTCGGGTCGGGAACATCGGAAACCGGGTGGCCCTCCACCGGGTGGCCGCGCCCATACTTCAGCGGCAGAATTACGACCTTGTTCTTCGAGAAATAGTCGTCGGGCAGCTTCACCGAGCCATTGAAAATCGTGATCAAATGCTCCGATGCGAGCTTTCCAGGAGCAGGTGAATCGGGGCCATGGCACTCCAGGCACAAGTTGTTGACCGTCTTGGTGCGCAGCAGATGCGCATTGGCTCCGCCGTGCGGCTCATGGCAGGTGGCGCAGCCTTGACCGAAGGCGGGCTGGTGCAGATGCGCTTTCTTAAACTGGTCGGCCTGGTCTGAGTGACAGGCCAGGCAAGCCTTCACCGGATCGGGCTGCAGGAATCCCGGCGTCTGCCCGGCATGCGGATTGTGGCAGGCGATACATTCGCCTTGCGCACCGGGATGCTGGACTGCGGCTTTGTCGATCTTCTCTCCTACATCGCTATGGCAGGTGAGGCAGAGCGCGCGCGAGTCAGAATTCGTGAGGACAACCTTGCCGTCCTTCGGGGCAGCGTGACAGGTGTCGCATGATCCTCCCGCGAACGGAGGATGGGTGAATTTTTGCATCAGATGCGCTTGCGTTGACTGATGCGGATTGTGACACTGCACGCAATTGGCGCTTGCGAAAGGCTGATTGTTGTGCGCTTTCTGCAAGTCGGCGGAACTTGGATCGTGACATTCGATGCACAGCGCCGGGACCGCCTTGGTCAGGTGGTAGTCGAACTCCATCACTCCCTTTTCCCCGGTCTTGTGTACGTTGTGACAGGTGGTGCAGCCCATATCGAGCGCGGCGTGACGGCTGCCGTCCTTGGGCACGTTTAGACCTTGGGTGTGACACTCCAGGCAAAGGTTCTGTCCCTTATCGCCCTCGGGAGCTTTCAGCAACTGATACTTGTTGTCCGACTGATGCGGGTCGTGACATTTGGTGCAATCGCGCACCGCGGGAGGATGAACTGTGCCTTTGATGGTCGCGGCGTTCATGTCGGCGTGGCAGGTGATGCACAGCGCCTGCGGGGTCGCGGTGATCAACTTAATGCGAGTTACGTCTTTGCTCACCCGAACTTCATGACAGCTGGTGCAACCAGTTGCCACCGCGGAATGGACGAACTTTCCTTTGCTCTTGTCCTCGTGACATTCAATGCACTTCGCGGAGTCGGTATTGGGCTCGAGTTGGACGGGGTGGATGGCGGCGAAAATTGGCCCTGCGCTCAGCATGAGTGCCGCTCCGAATATGACCCGTACTACTGTCCTCACAAACTGCCTCCGTCTATGGCAAAGAAAAGTGTGCACGTTGGTTGCCGAGCGCCGCATGGCTCGCAGGCCGTCGTTCAAGGGCGCGCTAAATGGCTTGAAAACTCGATGGTTACAGAACGGCTGTGGTATCGGTTGGCTCCGAGTTTAGTCTTGGCCGCCGGTGCTTGGCATGAGACTTCCGGCGCAGCGCGATGTGAAATCACACACTGGTTTGTCACGTTAAGCGATTTTCGTTGTCAGGAAAAGCTTATTCGCCGTCCGCCATTCATGCCCAACCACTGCGCTGTTTAATCACCAAGATGGGTGATATGGCTCACGCCAATGGCGGATGGCCCTCTTCTTCCGTGCCCTAAGTCACAAATGAATCAGGAGTTTATGAGTTCTTCTGTTTTGGTGCTCCAGTTGCCGTACTGCGAGTGGACAGAAGGAGCCCTATGGCCTTCGACGTACTTTCGATACCAAAACGGTTTTACAAGACTTTTGCGAATCTGCGCACCGGCATTGTTCTGCTGATCCTGGTCGTCATCGCCTCTGCCATGGGAACGTTTATTCTGCAAAGACCCGCCACGGATGCGAGCAAAATCCAAGCAACCTACTCGCCGCAAGTGCTTCAGGTCCTCGATAAGGTCGGCCTCACCAACGTTTTTCACTCATGGTGGTTTCTTACTCTCTTAACCTTAGTCAGCCTGAGTATCGTTTTCGTTTCGCTTGAGCGCTTTCCCAATGCCTGGCGCTTCTATTCGCGTCCTTATCGCAAGACCGAAGCCCACTTCCGCGCGGCCAATCCATATAAAACCGAGCTGCCCATTCAGAATGCCGAGCCGGGATTGAATGCTGCCGAGCGCGCCCTGAACAAGCTGCATTGGCCGGTGCAACGCATCATTGGCAACGACGGTACTTCGTTGTACAGCGAGAAACATCGTTTCTCGGTGATGGCGGTTTACGTCATTCACGCCAGCCTGCTGCTGATCTTCGCCGGCGGAATCATTGACGGCTTCTTTGGGTTCGGAGGCTTCATCGGTTTGCACAAAGGCCAGACCGGGAATGTCATCGAGCTGCGCACCGGCGGCAACAAGACCCTGCCTTTCGCCGTGAAGTGCTACAACGCCGGCCAGGAAAATTATGCCGACGGCTCGCCGAAAAAGTGGTGGTCGAATCTCGCTGTCGTCGACCACGGAAAAGAAGTGGCCTCCAAGCAAATCGCGGTCAACGATCCCCTGGTTTATAAAGGGCTGCGCTTTTTCCAGGCCAGTTACTGGATCGATAGCAAGTCGGTGGACGCCCTTCGCCTTACAGCAGTGAACCCGGCGGGTGCTTCGCGAGCGATCGAGTTGACGATGAAGCAGGCGGTCGAGCTCGATCCCAACACCACCGTCACGCTGACCGACTATATCTCCGATGCCTTTGTTCGGGACGGACAGGTGTTCAAGAAGTCCGACGAGATCGAGAACATCGCGTTCGGTCTTGATGTCACCGACCGCGCCACCGGAGCGACGACGAAGGTTTGGCTGCTTCCAGCACAAGGCGCAATCGTGGGCGGCGACAATCTCAGCTATAAGTTCGTGGGACCCACGTCCGCCAAAGACATCGACTTTCCCGCCGTCACCGGACTCGAAGTCGCATACGAGCCCGGCCAGTGGCTGGTCTGGACCGGCTGCGTACTCATGGTGCTGGGATTATTCGTGGCCTTCTACATGGTCCACATGAGGCTATGGGTTACCGCCGTTCCTAATGCGAGCGGCCAGCTTGTGTTGTGGATCGGCGGCGCTGCCAACAAGAATAAGGACCGCTTCGAGCAGAACTTCGAAGAAGTCGTCACCGAGATTCGAAATGAACTGAAGAACAACCCGGCCAAGGCTCGCTCTGCGCAAATTACGAAAGAACAACCCGAGCCTGAACTTGCCGGCGTGAAGTAGGAGAAAGAAAAATGTCGACGCGAGCACGAGTAACGCAACTGGAAACCCCGACCCCGAGCGGGGGAAGCGCGCTGCTGGTTCTGGTGGGGCTGGGCATAGCTTTTCTGCTCATTTCCGCCCTCCTGAACGTAGCCAAGTCGGGCGGGCTTTTATATACGGAAAGCAATCTTCTGTACGTCGCGCTGATCTTTTATGCAGGCGCCGCGGCCTTGTACATGGGATTCGGCGTCACGGGGACTGACAAGTACGTGAAGTACGCCTCGCTTGCGACTGCCATGGGATTCATCGCCAATACTCTGGCCGTGGCGCATCGCTGGTATCTTGCCGGACGTCCACCGTTCGCCAGCATTTATGAAATGCTGCTGAGCTTCGTCTGGACACTGGCGCTGCTGACTTTGATCACCGAGAAGAAGTTCGGCGTGAAAATCATCGGCAGCATCACCATGCCGCTGGCGGTAGTTTGCGTCATCCTGATGCAACTGCTGCCCTCGGAAGTGCGGCCACTGGTTCCGGCGTTGCAGTCCACCTGGTTGCACGTGCACGTGACCCTGGCCATGCTCAGTTACGCCGCCTGCGCCGTAAGCTTCGCGCTGGCGATGATGTTTCTCATCCAGGACAACTTCAACACCGAAACCTTTCTTGCTGGAACCAGCACCCTGGTCAGCGCAATTTACATAGCCATCCTTGCCACTCGCTTCGAGCGCTGGGGCGGCCTGTCGGTTACCGCCTGGGACGTCGAGAACAAGGCTGATATGTTCCTCGGCCGCGGCGTGCGCTTGTTCGTTACCATTCCCGACCTGGGCTGGCTGTTCGTCATTGCAGCGCTGGCCGCCATCGTTCCGCTGGTGTTCTATCTTGCCTGGCGGGTGAAGCAGGATGACCGCTTGCTCGGAATCGCCAACAAGACAGTGTTCATCGGCATACTTCTGCAAGTCGCGGTGCTGGCGGCCTTCGTGCTGCGGGCGAAGGGTTCGAACTACGCCTCGCCGTATCAGGAAGGGTTATATCCGACTTCGCTTGCGGCCTCCCCGTTCATTCTGGGCGGGATGGTGACCGCCGTGTTCGCCTCGTTGCTTTACCTGATGCTGTTGTGGCGGCGCACCGATCTGCAGCGCCTGTTGCCCTCGGCTGACGTGCTCGACCGTGTTACCTACAAAACGATTTGTATCGCCTTCCCGTTGCTGACCGGAATGATCGCGGCGGGGGCCTACTGGGCTAATCGCACCTGGGGCTCGTACTGGAGCTGGGATCCAAAAGAGACTTGGGCCGCGATCACCTGGCTGGTTTACGCCGGCTACCTGCACATGCGGATTACGCGCGGATGGCGCGGCCGCCGTGCGGCGTACTTCGCAATCCTCGGCTTTGGCGTGGTTATCTTCACCTTCCTCGGCGTAACGTATCTGCTTCCCGGCTTACACGCGTACGCATGAGGACTTTCAGGGCTGGAACAGGGGCTGGAACTGAGGTTTAGGCCCCAAGGGACCGGAACCCACTCCAGCCCTGAAGAATTTTTGAGAAACTATCGTGCCTACTGATTCGCTAATCACCACCGTCGACAGCTCAATGCTCGAATCTTCGGGTCGCGCCCTGGTCACGGCTCCGGTGGTTGAGCGCGAGCGGCACATGAACTGGGTGTTGAAAGCACTGCTCCCGATTGCCGTCGTCCTGATCAATGGACTGCTGCTGTTCGTGCTGGTCTCGTCCTCGCTGGCGCCTGGGCCGCGTAACAACGTGATAGCCGTGGCTGCGGGGGGCGCCTTCGTAATCTGTGCCGCGGTGCTGGTAGTGTTTTCCTTCAGCGTTCGCCGGCCCATGCTCGAACTGCAGCAGAAAATCGCGCGCCTGCGATTGGGCGACATGGATGTGCACGTCAGCTTTGCCGATCGCAACGACGAGATCGGAGACCTGGGCCGCGACTTCAACGAGATGGTGCAACAGTTGAAGTCAAGTCGCGAGGAAATTCAGCGGCTGCACCAGAACCAAATGTCGCGCGCCGAGCACTTTGCCACCCTAGGCGAGTTGGCCGCCGGATTGGCACACGAGATTCGCAATCCCTTGGCGGGCATTGCCGGCGTGCTGGAGATTGTTGGCCGCGACCTGCCGGAGAACAGCGCAGCTCGCGAGGTGATGGCCGACGCCAAGCAGGAGGCGGTGCAGATCAATCGCATCCTGACCGATCTGCTGGAGACGGCGCGTCCGCGACAACCTCAATTGCGCACCGCCGACCTGGTTTCGACCGCCGAACATGCAGTGGGCTTTGCGCGGCAGCAGGCGATTACCAAGCGAATCACAATTGAGCTCGAGGCCAAACACGAGCTGCCGGCCGTAGAACACGATCCCAACCAAATCAATCAGGTTCTCCTGAACCTTTTGCTCAATGCCGTGCAGTCGATGAACCAGCCCGGCACGATTCACGTCACCATCGATGCCGACGAGCCAAACGAATTCGCGGTGATCACCGTCGCCGACGAAGGAAAAGGCATCGCTCCCGAGCACATCAACAGCATCTTCCGACCCTTCTTCACCACCAAAGGACACGGCACCGGCCTCGGCCTCTCCCTCGCCAAGCGCACCGTCGAAGCGCATGGCGGCAAGATCGAAGTAACCAGCGAAGTAGGGAAGGGCACGCGCTTCGTGGTGCTGCTGCCGCTGACGAGAAGCGCGTAGAGAAGTCGCTGCGGGTAGTCCCTCCGCAAAGCCATCATTGACATGCGCCACGTGGCGCGTTACGGTGTGAAGTGATACGGAGCACCCGTCATAAGGGGCTGAAACGCCTTTTCGAGCAAGACGACCCAAGCGGGGTGACTCCGGAACACGCCGAGAAGCTGCGCAACATTCTGGCAACGCTTCATGCTGCCCCCAGAGTTGCTCATATGGATTTGCCAGGTTTCCGCTTGCATCCACTCAAAGGCGAATTGAAGGGCTTTTGGGCTGTCACCGTACGCGCTAACTGGCGAGTGATTTTTCGTTTCGACGATGGAGCCGAGGACGTCGATTATGTCGACTACCACTGATAAGAACCAACACTTGACGATGAAAAATCCGCCACACCCCGGCTTCGTGGTGCTTCGGGAGTGCATCGAGCCCTTGGGCCTCACGATCACGGACGCAGCCGAAGCCCTGAACGTAACGCGCAATACTCTATCGGAATTGGTGAATGGCAAGCGCGGCATTTCGCCTGAAATGGCGGTGAGGCTTTCCAAAGTCTTCGGTGGCACTGAGGAAGGCTGGCTTCTGCAACAGGCCCAGTACGACTTGGCACACGTTCGGCGTGGCCGGCTCAAACTCAAGCGCCTCGAAGTGGCGTGAGGCAACACGTGCCGGCGTGCGGTGTGTGGCACGGCGCAATTCCTTCGTGTTTGCAATCCCGAGCGCCTCTGCATTCTTCGTGATTTGTCATCCCGAGCGGAGCCGAGGGATCTGCAGTTTGCCCGCAGCGCTAATTAATCTCATAGTCGCGAACGTCCGCAACCGCCGATATCCGAAGCCCGAAGGGCGTGTGATGATAGCCCAGGATGGAGCCGAAGGCGGAGTCCTGGGTTGACGAGTTTGGGAACTCCAGAGTCCTGTAGGGACGACAGATGCCAGAGCTTTGGGGATTGTGAGTGTAATGGAGATTCATAACCAGCTACTTGGGTTTTGACACCTCAAAATCGCCAGCCGCAACGGGTATGCTTCGTGTCTTCTCGAAATCCGTCGTCACTACGACGGTTCCCGACACGGCAAACGGATTGTAGGTCGTATCCTTCTGCACGGTTATGCGCAGCTTGCGAAACTCGTTGGGATCGAGCGCCGCTGCACCCACGCTGATGTTTCCTTTTATCGTCGTGCTCCAAGACGGATCATTGTCCACTTCTAGGTACCAACCAATCGGCAAACCCGACGCAGACCGCACCATACCCGAGGTCAGATTGATTTCAAAACCGACGATGCGTTCACCCGTGGAGAGTGCAACGTGGGGAATGCGCATTGAAACGGTTTCGTTAGGCTTCTCGGTGTTTTGTGCGGCAGCCATAACACCGGCCGCAAGCACGACTATTATCAGTGCGACTGTTCGCTTCATAACGGGGAGTTTACGGCGGTAGGTATGGGCCAGTCTGTGATGACTGACGTTAACAGGCGATTACACCAACAATCCTAAACCTGTGTTGCGCCTGAAGGGACTCGCGAAAGCATAAATAACGCTTACCCAGGACTCCGTTTCGCTCCGTCCTGGGCTATCATCACACGCCCTTCGGGCTCTGAGCATTGGCCAATAATGGCTGTTCCCCAAAGCGGACTATTTCGAGCGTTCCCGCTCCTACAACCATCCCTTCGTCCTCGCCAGGCGCGCGGCCTCGACGCGGTTGGCGGCGCCCATCTTATTTATTGCTTCGGATAGATAATTCCTGACCGTTCCCTCCGACAAACTTAGCTCGGTCGCGATATCGGAGCTGGCCATGCCTTCGCCGGCCAGCCGCAGAACCTGGCGCTCGCGTTCGGTCAACGGATCGGGTTCTTCTGTCCACGCTTCGGCGGCAAGCTGAGGATCGATCACCCGCAATCCGCGATGCACCCGGCGAACCGCGTCGGCGAGCTGCTCTGCCGGCATGTCTTTCAGCAGATATCCTGACGCGCCGGCGTCGAGCGCACGGCGCAGGTATCCCGCCCGCGCGAAGGTCGTAAGAATAATGACGCGTACCGGGGTGCCCCGCCGCTTCAATTCGGCCGCGACTTCGAGGCCGGTCATGGTCGGCATCTCAATGTCAGTGATGAATACCGACGGATGCTGCTGCTGAACCAGCTTGAGCGCTTCGTCGCCCGAGCGCGCGCGGCCTACGACCTCGATATCGTCTTCCATCTCCAGCAATGCGGCGAGCGCGCCCAGCACCATGGTCTGGTCTTCGGCGAGCAGCACTCGTATCTTGTCGCGCTTTGTGATGGGCATGAAGAAGTAATTAGTAGCTAGCGATTAGCAATTAGCAGCCAGCAATTAGTAAAGGATGGTTGGAAGCACTGTCATGAATTTCTTTGTATCAGGGCACAACTTTAGTTGTGCCGAAAGGACCGTCATATCGACTCGGACTTTAGCCCCTGAGGATGCGGTCAAGCCCAGGTCGGTGATGCGGCGTCTGCGGCTCGGCTGAAGCCGTGCCCTGATACAAAGCCAATTCATTACTGCCAGCGCTTATCTTCACTAATTGCTAATTGCTAATTGCTAATTGCTAATTGCTCGTTGCCAATGGTAATTGAATCACCAGCCGCGTTCCTTGCCCGGTCAGCCGTTCCAGCGAGCCTCCGATGGTCTGCAGCCGCTCGCGCATGCCGCGCAGTCCGTTGCCCTCAGGAGCATCGCATCCGCAGCCATCATCGGCGATTTCCAGGCGGCAGAGCGCGTCTTGCTTCTCCAGCCGAACCTCGCAGCGCTGCGCTTCAGCATGGCGGACGACGTTCGTCACAGCCTCGCGCAACACCAGCGCCAGCACCGACTCCTGTGCCGGACTCAGTTCCAGCGGCGCCGTGCTGGATTGCAGGGTGACCCCGGCGGTTTCCAGCGCGGCGCGGGCGCGCGACAGCTCTGCGAAAAATCCGTCGCTGCGATAACCGCGGATCGCCTCACGCACATCGGCCAGCGCGGCCCGCGAGGTGTTCTCCACGTCCTGCATTTCCAGCTTGGCTCGCTCAGGATCGCGATCCACCAGCTTGCGTGCCAGCTCCGACTTGAGCGTGATGAGCGACAGCGTGTGTCCCAGCACATCGTGCAGGTCGCGCGCGATGCGTTCGCGCTCGGCAACCTTGGCCAGATGCTCGATCTCGTTGTTGGCCAGCCGGAGTTCCGCCTTTTGACAATGGGAGACGGCAGCAAAGTGATTGGCCAGGCCTACCAGGATGATCACCAGCAGCATCGAAGTCCAGAAGCCGACCTCGAAGTGCAGCCGGTAAGCGTAGAACAGCAGGACCGCGCCTTCTACTGCCATCAACGCCCACACCCGCATTCGCTGCGTAGTGAAACTGCCGGCGGCCGCACAGTAGATGAGCAGAGTGCTCCCGTTATGGTTGTACGGAGTAGCGGCAACTGCAATTCCCAGCATGGCGAGAGTGCAGATCAGCCGGACCCGGCCGCCGCGTGCGAAGGCCTGCAGGTAGAGTGCGACGAAGACAAGGCCTACGACAGTGTTGACAATCCATAAGGACAGGCTGGCGTGCTTCCACAACGGGAAGGCGAAAAACCAGAACATGAAGGGAAGCCAGATCAATGGCATCCAGCGATGTTCTTTGTCGGTATTGGGATAAAAACGCCACCAAAGGCGCGTCAGCCAGTTCATCGCTTCCCTATTGTCGCCCCGAATGATACTCGGGAACCAGTGTGTACCACAGCACGCCGGTGATCACCAGCGCGATGCCCAGATCGTTCCATCGGCCGCTAAGCGCGAAGCCGAGGAAAACGATCATGGCAACGATAAAAATGATCCATTCCAAAGTGCATCTACTCATGATGTTCACCTTTTCCGCGACTCGCTTATGGAACTTGGCCTTGGCACTTAGCATTTGGCCTTTCGTACTTGGCCTTTGGTATTTCGTTGTTAGGTTTTGCCAAGTGCTAAATGCCAAGCGCCAATAGCTGTTCTACCCGTACGTCTCTCCCTCATCCTTCCAGTAGCCATACGCCGCAATCCCCAGGAAGAGCAGCGTTACCCCAATCAGCGCCTCGACGTGTTCGCCCACGGGATTGGGATACGGACCCATATGAATTGCATTCAGCGCCAGTTGGGCCACGTGATAGGGCGGCAGCACCTGCGCGACGTTCTGCAAGACCTTGGGCAGCACAAAGATCGGAATCCACAAGCCTGAGCAGAACGACATTGGCAGATAAACCAGGTTGACCATTGCCGGGGCCGAGTTCGGTTTGGCGAAATAGCCCAGCGCCAGCCCCATGGCGCTGAATGGAATGGACCCCAGCACCAGAATGCTCATCAGCCGCACGGCCATGAGCGGCGCCATGCGCACTCCGCCAAAGGCCACGCCCACGGCCAGCAGCAGCAGCGAGATCGCAATGGCAAACACCATCGCATTCACGATCTTCGCCAGGAAGTACGCGGGCAGCGGCATGGGCGAGGCGCGCTTTACCTGTAGCCATCCCTGGCCGCGCTCCATCGAGATGCCCACGCCGAAGCTGAACATGGCGACGCCCATTACGCCGTAGCACGCCATGGTGGCCAAAAGATAGGTCGCGGTTTGGGTGCGATTCGCGCCTCCGCTGGGCAGCACGATGCCGAACAGCACATAGAACATTACCGGAAAGAACAGCGTCGATACGGAGAAGGCGCGCAGCCGCATGTACTTCAACATTTCGTACTTCGCTTCCAGTGCGAACAGGGTTATCCATTCGCCGGGCGTGCGGCGGGGGATCGCCAGGCTTGCGGGCATTGTGGTAGCGGCCATGTTTACTCTCCTAACTGAACTTTCGATTCACCACAGAGGCACGGAGACACGCAGGGAAATAAGCTTAAGCATCTCTGTGTCTCCGTGTCTCTGTGGTTGAAAGTCATTCGTCCTGCCAAGATTCTTCGATTTGCCAATTGCTAATTGCTAGCTAATTGCTAATTGCCAATTGCTAGTTGCCAATTGCTAATTGCTAACTGCTAACTGCTAACTGCTAACTGCTAACTGCTAACTGCTAACTGCTAACTGCCAATTGCCAATTGCTAACTGCTAACTGCCAATTGCTAATTGCTAATTGCCAATTGCCAATTGCCAATTGCTAACTGCCAATTGCTAACTGCCAATTGCCAATCGCTAACTGCTAACTGCTAACTGCTAATTGCTGCTTCTGCGTCAACGACAAGAACGCCTCTTCCAGCCCGGCGTTGGTGATCTCCAGATCCGACAGCCACTCGTCGCGGCGCAACAGTTCGCGAACCACCGTTTCGGCGGCGCTCACCTGAATCTCGAAGGCCTGGCGATCTTCTTTCACCGCGACTACGCCGGCGATGGCCGCGACTTCCTGGCGCGACAGCCGCGTACAACAGCGAATGGTTTTGCCTGCTGCCTTCGCCTTGATCTCCGACGGTGTGCCCTCGGCGACGATCGCGCCCTGCTGCAGTACCAGGATGCGGTCGGCCAGCGCGTCGGCTTCGTTCAGATAGTGCGTCGTGAGCAGCACCGTCTTGCCGCGTGCAATGAGCAGGCGAATCTGCGACCACATCAGGCGGCGCGCTTCCACGTCCATGCCGACCGTCGGCTCGTCGAGGAAGAGCAGGTCAGGATCGCCGCAGATGGCGAGCGCAAACATCACGCGCTGCTTCTGCCCGCCTGAGAGTTCGCCAAAGCGGCGATCTTTGATCTCTTCCAGCCCGGCAACCTTCAGCGTCTCTTGCAGCGGCAGCGGCTGGGGGTAATACGACGAGAAAAGGTGAACGTGCTCGCCGACCTTCAGCGTCTCGGGCACGCGCGCCACTTGCAGCATGGCTCCGCAGCGCGAGCGCACCGCCAGGCTGCCGGGATCGGCTCCGAAGACCGACACGTTGCCGCCATCGCTCTTGGCCAGCCCCAGCAGGATGCGCACCAGCGTGGTCTTGCCCGCCCCGTTCGGGCCCAGCAGCGCCAGCAATTCACCCGAGCGCAGCTCCATGCTGACGCTGTTCAGCGCGGTGGTTTCGCCGTAGCGCTTGGTCAGGTTGCGAGTGCGGGCCACCGTGGTCTGCTGCGGTGCCAGATAGGGAAGAAATTCTGCGACTGCGGTTGACATCGTCTGCTCCAGCCGGGCTATCGCTTCCGGCTACAGTTGCGATGATCGGTCTTCGGCGCCATGGTCAACAGTGTGGAATGTCAGCGGCGGGGAATGACAAATGTCAGGAGAGCCCGAAGCCGTCGAGCCTCGGGCCTAGCCTGCGGTCATTGCAACGCTTTTGCGCCGGGTTGAGGTGCAGGAGTTTCGGTAGCCGAAAGAGGCGCACTCTGCCTCTTGACTTGGCGTATCAGCGATTGAAGTTGCTCTGCCGAAGCGACTCCGTTTACACGGAATGTGTTCACGAACAGTGAGGGCGTTGCCTCAATTCCAAGATCCTTTGCCAAAGCCAAGTCCCGAGACACGGCTGCGTTCGGGCCGCTGGAGTCAATGCAAGTTTCAAACTTGTCCATCTTCACCCCTTCGATGGACGATAGGTAGCTTGTGACCATAGGTCTAAGTGAGGATGGCGTGATCTCAGACTGATGGGCGAACAAAAAGTCGTGAAGTTGCCAAAAGGCTTCGCCATTCTGCACGGCAGCGCAAGAGGCCAGTTCAGCCGCCGGCTCGCTCCAGGGATGAAACGATAGCGGCAGGTTCTTAAAGACTAAACGCACATCTGGTTCTGATGGGAGTACTTCTTCTCTTAAGATCCTCGCCTGTTGTCTACAAAACGGGCATTCGAAATCCGAGAAGAGGGTGATAGTTACTGCCGCATCACGCGGGCCAATCTCTGGAGAACCATCGGTGTCCAGCTTCGCCAAAAGTTTCTTATTTGCTTCTCGGTCGATTTTCATGGGGTCAGTTGTGGAGTCCATCAGCTCACGTGACAAGAATCGAAGATCGGGCGACAAGTAAAGACTTATGGCGAAGCGTTGTTCTGCGCCACTCGTAGACGTAAACTTAATTTTGCGATAGCAGGTGTCTCCTACAGGTGTGATATTCGAAGGCACAATTGTAACTTCGAATGCCAGTCGATACTTCTGCTGCACAAATTCAACTAGCTGCTTAGCTTTCTCATCTGATACGGGCTGGCATGTCGCTGCCGCCCTCGATGTTAACGGCAGCAGCACAGCGAATAACATAAAGGTCGCTCGCGGCATCATTCAGGTTCCACCTCCAAGAGGAACACATCGTATGCCCACCGGGAGTGCTCCGCCCTGTCTCGTACGACAGCTTTATAGCGGAATTGATTGCCATACACATCTATCCAGGGAGAGCGTTTGTAGCTTAGACTTATCGCGTAGACCCCGAGCTCTGGTAAAGTGTGCAGCTCGTCTGGCTCGGAAATTCCATTATGGTTCTTGTCCTGCCATAGCTTCAGCCTCGAAAATACAGCGTCGCGTGAGTCAATGACACCGTCACTGTTTCCGCCGTTCTCCGGTTTATCAAACTCCGCCAGAGCGATAAAGCCATTTGGATCTTGGGATGGCGGCTGCCGCGTAACGTTGCCGAACAACTCGGTGGCATCATCGATGATGCCGTTGTTATTTCGATCAAGAACCAACCAGGCATTATTCGAATTGGCTGAAGTCCACGAGATAAGTCGTTTCCGTCCGTTTGCGAAGATGTCAAAGAAAACCCCGTTTTCGGCACTCGTGAGATCGAATCCTTCCCCTGTTACATCAATAATAATCGGGCTGCGCGTGGAGCAACAATCCTGGCCTTGATCACCAGCAATTATTGATGCGCCGTATGGACAACCAGAGTTATCGAGACCATAGGTGCAGTAGTCGGGGTTCTTGTATGCGCCACAGCTTGGCCCGATAGGACAAGGAGGAACTTCCGACCCATCTGACTCTGATGATGTTGTGGTTTGACAAGTACTGGGGGCTGTAGCTTGGCGATTAGCTTGAGCAATCTCCACCGATGATAGTGTATCTTCGACTACCTTTGGCTCGCAGCCCGCCAGTCCAGCAACTCCTCGCATCACGGTTTGCGCAGACTTGCAGTTCTCCTGCGGTGGTGGCCAAGTCTTGTATGCATCTGTCAAACCGATTACATGCCCAGGCTCATGCTCAATCAAGCTAGCCAGGCTAGCTTGAGGTAACTGGGCGACTTGGAAGACGAAAGTGATTCTTCGGGGAGTGTAGGTTTCTGTTAATCCACAATTACCTGGTATATCGCCGGACTTTATCACTACGTCGGCTAATTGAGGCACATCTTGCCTCAATTGGAAGAGGTACTTGATAGTTTGGCCGTTACAGCTGTTTGCGTCCGTGCTATTGTTCCAAGCATCGATGGCCTTCTGCGTGGCATTTGAGACCCACACCGTTTCTCCAGCCCATGTGACTGAGTCAACATATACAAAGATTAGTTGACGACCATTCGAGTATCCATTGTCGGCGGGCGGCTTAAACGCTGTGCTCTGGTTACAGGGAGGGCACTGATACGAACATTGGGCATGCATCGGAGACATGGACAAAAGAAGCAAGTAGAAGACAAGAACAGCAGCGCCAATTGGTTGAGATCTCATCGACCGGAGTAGAATGCCTGAGCACTGCATTGAACCACCTCTCGCAATTCCGATTATTGTTACTTCACGGAGAGCCCTACTAGTGCGGGGGTAATTGCCCGTAGGGTATTGAGATTAGCACCGGCCCGCAGTCTAAGATCATCGTTTATAGAGCTGTTCGGGTTCAGGCCTGCAGGATGAATCTTTTCATCTTTGTCTATCCAGTAAAAACTGTTCGGTCCGTAATTAAGCGCTGCTATGCGGCCCTCGGGTGAGCTAAAAAACACAAGGAATAGCAAGTGCGTTTTACTGTTGGGAGAGATATCTAACTCGCCGTTATTCTCTGTGACCTCAACTCCGTCGAGTTTGAGGGTTCCCCCGACCAGGGGTAAGAGAAACTCGTCGGGCCGTATCGGGAGAAGAGAGGCAGGGATACCGGATGGCAGAGCGCTCTTTACTTGGACTGGCTGAGACGAGAGCTGCTCCACAACCCTGTACTTTCGCCAAGTGATAATCTCGCCCTCGGTATGACTAGTCTCGCTGGCCACGACCTCGGCGACGACCGAGCTGGTGTCCTTCAAAGCGTCTTGTAAGGACCCCGCCTCAGCATAGTTGTATACCCCATAAGGAATCGTTATCGAGGTCTTGCCGGTCTTCGCAGCCTCGCTGGCCCGCGAGAGCACCGTATCTTGGGCATAAGCGGTCGGCGCTGAATTTTGGGCACTCAGGATGGAGCTGCAGCCCCATACAGGCAACAGCACCACGAGATAGGCATTTCCAAACCGTTTGAAAAATTGAAGGAACATACCAAGTCCTCTTGATCCGCGATTGCGACTGGTGTGAATGACCGAATCTCTCGTAAGTTTCTGACCCACGTTACTTTAAGGCTACACCGCCGCCAAATGCAATTGCCCACAGGTGGTGTCGGTATGTGTCTTCCGTTTCATGAAACACGCTCTAACAACCAGCCGAGACATGGAGGAACCCCAAACCGGTTTAAATCCCCCGGCGTGACTCCAATCACCCCAATTTGTGACCTCAATCACCGCCCAACCGCCCGTCCCTGCCCCACACTCAAGGGTAATGATGAGGAGCCGGGCAGCGCTCCGCACTCCCTGCCTTTGCAGCGGATTAGCCCGGTGAAAGGGGTCACCTATGTTACTCGCATATCGGCTGGTCAAGCTGATCGAGACCCATTCTGATGGATTAGCCCGCAGTCTTCACAAACGATGCCTCGAAGATCCCCGCTGCTCGGCCTACGTCAACGTTGCTGAAAGCGAGCTGACGCAGCGCGTGTACGAGGTGTATCGCCATCTGGGCGAATGGCTTATGTCCAAGACCGAGGCCGAAGTCGAGCAGCGCTACCTGGAGATCGGAGCCAGGCGCGCCGACCAGGGCGTTCCCGCGAGCCAGGTCATCTGGATGATCTGGCTGGTCCGCGAAAATCTGTGGGACTACCTGCAGAAGCACGCCGAGCTCGAGCGCCCCGCCGAAATCTTTGCCGAAGTCGAGTTGCAGCAGATGCTTGACCAGTTCTTTGGTCACGCCCTGTACTACGCCGCGCTGGGGCATGAAAGAGCGGTCGCGGGTTATCCGGCAACCAGCGAAGTCGTGAATGCATAGGAGCCGTATGTCCTGGATAGACCAATACCGCAGCAAACTGATGAACGCCAGCGAGGCGGTCAGCTGCGTCGAGTCAAACATGCGGGTCTACATCCATCCCGGATGTGCCGAGCCCGAGGCGCTGGTGCAAGGCTTGATGGCGCGCGCGCCGCATGTAAGGAACGTCGAGGTGGTGCATCTGCTGACGTTTGGGACGTCTCCCTATTGCGCTCCCGAAATGGCGGAGAGCTTTCGTCACAACGCGTTGTTCGTGGGCGGCAATGTCCGCCAGGCGGTGAACGAAGGCCGGGCCGATTACACGCCGATTTTTTTGAGCGAAGTCGAGGCCCTGTTTGAGAGCGGCGAGATGCCGATCGATGTAGCTTTCATTCAGGTCTCGCCGCCCGATCCGCACGGCTATTGCAGCTTTGGAGTTGGCGTCGATACCACACTTACGGCGACCAAGTATGCGCGCCGGGTGGTGGCGCAGGTCAACGCGCAGATGCCACGGACCTATGGCGACAGCTTCATTCATGTCAGCCAGCTCGACTCCATCGTCGAGGTCTCGCAGCCGCTCTGTGAGATGGGGAATACCAACCCCGGCGATGCGATTAGCGAACGTATCGGCGCCAACTGCGCCTCTTTGATTGAAGATGGCTCAGTGTTGCAGCTGGGTATCGGCGAAATTCCCAACGCGATCCTGCCCAACCTCATGGATCGCCGCGACCTGGGGGTCCATACCGAGCTCATCTCAGACAACGCCATCCCGCTGATCGAAGCGGGAGTAATCAATGGCGACCGCAAAAACTTCAGGCCGCGCAAGATCATCGTGAGCTTCGTGCTTGGCCACAAGGAGCTTTTCGACTTTATCGACGAGAACCCGATCTTCGAGTTTCATCCTTCGGCCTACACCAATGACCCCTGGCGTATCTCACAGAACCATCGCATGATCGCCGTCAACTCGGCGATTGAGATTGACCTGACCGGGCAGGTTTGCGCCGAGTCGATCGGGCCACGGTTCTACAGCGGCTTCGGTGGGCAGCTTGATTTCATCCGCGGTGCCGCGCGCTCCAAAGGCGGCAAGCCGATCATCGCGCTGCCTTCGACGGCCAAAGACGAAACCATTTCGCGCATCACGCCGCGGCTCGCCCACGGCGCCGGCGTTCTCACCGGACGCGCCGACGTGCACTATGTGGTCACCGAATACGGCATCGCTTACCTGCATGGTAAAACCATTCGCCAGCGCGCCGAGGCGCTCATTCAGATCGCCCATCCCAAGTTCCGTAACCAGCTGTACGACTATTGCGACGAGCAGCGCTGGTTTCAGCGCAAGGCTCTGGAGGTAGCTCAGATACCCGTATGACAACCCAACCACGCGGTAACATCACCATCGACGTTGATGAATGCAAAGGATGCGGGCTGTGCGTGGAGTCTTGCCCGCCCAAATGCCTTTTTCTCGCGCCCCAGCTGAGTAAGTATGGCGTGCATCCCGCCGTCTACACCGGGCAGGATTGCACCGGCTGTGGCGCCTGCTTCTATTGCTGTCCCGAGCCCGGCGCAATCACCGTGTATCGCCTGATTCCGCCGCCCAAGGTGGCCACCGCGGTGGTCGCCGGAAACCAGGGAGGAAGCCATGCGCCAGCTCTGTAAGGGCAATGTCGCCGTCGTCAAAGGCGCGGTGCTCGCCGCATGCCGGGCCTTCTACGGATATCCCATCACTCCGGCCAGCGAAATCGCAGAATATGCCGCCCTCCTCATACCCGAAGTGGGCGGTACTTTTTTGCAGGCGGAGAGCGAAGTTTCCGCCATCAACATGGTCTATGGCGCGGCTTCAGCCGGGCAGCGGGTGATGACGGCATCGTCAGGCCCCGGGCTGAGCCTGATGCAGGAAGGTATCTCTTACATCGCGGGATCGGAGCTGCCTTGCGTCATCGTTGACGTGGTGCGCGGCGGTCCCGGCCTGGGCAACATCGCGCCTGAGCAGAGCGACTACTTCTGCTGCGTCAAGGGCGGAGGCCACGGTTGCTATCGCAACCTCGTGCTGGCTCCCGGTTCGGTGCAGGAGATGTTCGATCTGACGGTACTGGCATTCGATTTGGCTGATCGCTATCGCAATCCGGTCATCATCATGACGGACGGCTACGTCGGCCAGATGCAGGAGCCGCTCGACATCAAGCTGCGCGACATCGAGCCTCCCGCCAAGGACTGGGCGGTGAAGGGAACGAAGGAGACACAGAAGAACGTCATCACTTCGATTTTCCTGGAGCCTGACGATCTCGAAGCCCACGTGCGCAAGCTGGAGAGCAAGTATCAACTGGCCCAGGAACTCGAAACCCGCAGCGAAAACTACCTGACGGAAGATGCCGACATTCTGCTGATCGGATTCGGCATTGTTTCGCGCGTGCTGCGCTCCACCATCGACCAGTTGCGCGCCCAGGGCGTGAAAGCTGGATTGTTCCGGCCCATCACCCTGTGGCCGTTCCCCTCGCGCGAGCTGCGGGAGACGGCGAAGACTGTGAAGTCGGTGATGGTGGTTGAGCTGAACACCGGCATGATGGTGGAAGACGTCAAGCTGACGCTGAATGGTTCGCTGCCCATCGAGTTTTACGGACGCGCCGGCGGCAACGTGCCCACCGTGGAAGAGATTACCGCGCAGGTGTTCGCGCGCATCGCGGCGCTGGTGTAAGCCCGAAGGGCGTGTGATGACAGCCCAGCATGGAGCGAAGCGGAGTGCTGGGATAGGCGCAACAAGAATGATGAAGTCCCCCGGGGACGGCGTTAACGCCCCAAGAAATCAGGGAGGAATTGTGGAAGGCTACCAGGTTATCTACGAAAAATCGCCCGCGTTCTATGACAAATACGAGCGCAAAGGTGAGTTGCAGCAACAGACCCACTACTGCCCGGGATGCGGGCACGGCATCGCGCACAAGCTGATCGCTGAAGCCCTCACCGAACTGGGAGTGCAGGACAACGCCATCCTGGTCAGCCCGGTCGGCTGTTCGGTATTCGCCTACTACTACTTTGATGTTGGCAATGTTCAGGTCGCTCATGGTCGCGCTCCTGCCGCCGCAACCGCGTTGAAGCGTGCCAACCCGAACTCCATCGTCATGTCGTACCAGGGCGATGGAGACCTCGCCGCCATCGGCACCGCCGAGATCGTTCACGCCGCCAATCGTGGCGAGAACATCAGCGTGTTCTTCGTCAACAACTCGATCTATGGCATGACGGGCGGCCAGATGGCGCCGACCACGCTTCCCGGCCAGGTGAGCACCACCTCCCCCTGGGGACGCCGCGCCAACAACGAAGGCCTGCCCATGCACATAGCCGAACTGCTCGCCTCGCTGGAGACGCCGACCTACATCGAGCGCGTCGCCCTCTGCGACATGAAGAACATCAACAAGGCGAAGAAGGCGGTGAAGAAGGCGCTGGAAATCCAGAAGAATGGCGGCGGCTTCTCTCTGGTTGAAATGCTCTCCCCCTGCCCCACCATCATGAAGATGGATCCCGTGGTCGCCCGCAAGTGGGTTTCGGAGACGCTGGTTAAGGCGTTCCCGCTCGGCGTCTTCCGCGATCGCAAGCCTGAGCTGCCGGAATCGCCGAAGGTGCCACACAAGACAGTTGCAGAGGCGCTAAACGTTGCTACCAACGCGGTGCCGGAAACGGTTCCCAGTCATCGTCATCACACCCGCGACCTCACGGTAAAGTTTGCCGGCTTCGGCGGGCAGGGTGTCCTGCTGATGGGCCAGCTCCTGGCCGAGATGGGATTGCGCGAGCAGATGGAAGTAAGCTGGCTGCCATCCTATGGACCGGAGATGCGTTCCGGCAGCGCGCATTGCCACGTCACCCTTTCCCACGAGCGCATCGGAACGCCCCTGATTTCGCGGCCCGAAGTGCTGGTCGCGATGAACGAGCTCTCGCTCCGCAAGTTCGCTCCCCACGTCGCATCCGGAGGGCTGATTCTATACAACCACCACGAAGTGCCCGCGGACATGAACATCACCCAGGCCCGCGTCGTGTGCGTGCCGGTATCGGAGATCGCCGACCGCATGGGCTCAGCCAAAGTCGCCAACGTGGTGATGCTGGGCGCACTGCTGGAAGAAACCGAGTGCCTGCCCGCGGACACGGCCATCGAAGTTCTGGAAGCGACGGTGAAAAATAAGAAGCTGCTGGAACTCGACCGCCAGGCCATCAAAGCCGGCCGCGACTATGTGGATACAGAAGTGGAAGTCGGCGCCGTATCGCAGCCCGACGGGTACTCGTATTAAGAAGCGTATTGCACTGTTCTCGATTGCTTCGCACCGAAGATCTTCTACGCACCGGCTCGCCAGCCCGCTCGACGGGCCCGGTGTGCGCGACAGCGCCGGCCCGTACCGAGCGTTCTGACTCGGCAACCGCTTACCACGAGACTCCCGGATACAGGCTCGGTACGCGGTATGCCCGGTAGAAGTTCGAGTCTGATGTATCCAACTGCCACGTTACTTGTGGTGTGGCCGTATTTGTCACTTCGATGACGCGTGAGGTCCCACCATTCACCGTGCTGGACGTCAGTTCGACGCTGCCGTCGCGAAGCACCTCGGCACTGCCTCCCCAGTAGGAATACCAGCCCGGCTTGTATTGCCACTCAATGTTAGCCGTGAGCTTTGATTCATCTAAATCCAGAATCACCCCGCGGCTGTAGCACGAGGACGAAATCTCGCACGATTGACCGTTCGCATCGGGTCGCGCATTGCCGTTGTCAAACAGCAGCAGGCGGGTGGTGTCCCCCGAGGGAGGTAGTAGCAGCGGGAAATGCTGCGCGTAGAACCATTCTGCCGGATCCGAGCTCCCCAGCGTGAAATCGCCTCCCGGTCCCAATCGCCACAGTACGTCACCATTTCCGGCTCCGTTGGCGTAGTTGATCTTGAGCACCCAATGCTGGTGCCGCATCGAGATCAGCAGGTTTCCGTCTCTGGTAGGCACCAGCGCGTTGGCGTGCGTCCAGTCCGGAAACATGTAGGGATGACGATTGACATCCAGGTGGTCGAAGGCTCGCCACACCCACACGGGTTGATTGTTCGTATCCAAGTCTATGATTACGTCCCCAGACACCTCGGTAATTCCCGGATAGCCGGGCAGATCCTGGAATTCTTTGTATTCATTCACCAGCAGCAGCCAGTGCCCATTGGAGAGCCGCACGACATCGTGGTGGATCGGGTTTATCTGGATGGAGTATCCGGCGGCGGCAAGGGCCGCGCTGAGCTGGTCTAGCGTGACCGCCCGCACGATGGTGCCTTCGAGGTCGACCTCCCTCAACTCGTATCCGAAATTAACCAGAAAATTCCCGTTCTCGGCCAGCCGTAATGGGAAGATGGGGACCTGCAGGTTGGGATCGTAGTAGTACCATACGACGCTTCCATCCGTGTCCAGGACCTCACCACTGATCGTGGAGGTAAGACTGGAAACAACATCCACCCCGCCATTGCTCGAATAGCCTGCCGACCCTACCGTCACCGTCGGAAACTGGAGCTGTGGCAGCGCTCCCGTCGTAAAAACGTGGTCAGTGTCGTAAATCGTTTTGCCATCGTCGAAATCCACTCGTGCGCGTAGATGATAGGCGGTGTTCGCCTTCATGCCTGCCACCAGCAACGAGGCCGTCCCTCCGCCCGCTACGGTTTGGTATCCCGTGGCTCGACCATACGACACGGTCTGTCCAAACTCGATCTGCACTCTCCCGCTCGCCGGAATTGTCAGAGCGTAGCGCGCCACCAGCGGATGCTTGCTGGCCGTTACCGTGCCCGGCTGACTGAGCATCTCTGTCTGTCTCTGTGACGCCGTATTTGCCGACGGACTGCCACAGCCATTCCAGCCCAGCATGGCCGCGAAAACTAACATCGCACTGAAAACAGGTGAAACCTTGCTGCAACGCGAGAATCGACTCATGCCCTGTACCTACCCCCAAATGAGATAACTGCAACCCCGATGACCGGAGTCTGAATGTTTGGGCTGTCGCGATAGCGCGAGTGGCGCGGATAGGGCCGCACACGACCTTCCGCCGAAGTTTGCACATTTTGTCATTCTGGCTGTGAGATTGCAAGCTAACCGCAATTCATGTCCCCGCTGCAGCACAGAGGAGTCGTGGCAAGGGTGCGACAAGGCGCAGAGCCGAACACAATTGGATAGTGGGCCGACAGTTTTCGCCGGCCCATGTGTCCAACCTGCCTGGTGCCCGAGGTTCGCCCATCAGTTGGGCTAACCTGGGATATACGCGAGGTCGACTGGGTGGAGGACACCTTCAGGTGTCCCGCAAACTGCCTCCCCAGAATTCCGCGCTTTAGCGCCTGAAGTGATTCTTGCCGTAGCGGCCGAAGCCGCTGCTGAAAAACTCGACTTCGCGACGATTCGCGTCAGGGCACGACCTTGGTCGTGCCGGATAGACCTTTATTTGTCGTATCGCGAGCGGACTTTAGTCCACGAGCGACCCTGCTTTGGAGTTTTTCAGCAGCCTCTGAAGCCGTCTCCTTCCCGCTGCGCTATTCATCGCTCACGCGATGCTCCACCCACCGGATTTCTCCTGATCCACCTGGTCTCCGAATTCTCGATTGCGCAACTTAGGTTACGAAAGTACATGTCCTTTCGTAACTTGTGCCGCTGGTGCTGCGGTGCTAGCTTGCGACTTGTGGGCAAACGCGTCTGTGTGCCCACGCCTTTCCGGCGATCCGGAGAGACTTCGCGCTCTTTGACATGTCACAAGTGACAGTACAGTCTGTTACATACTAAGTTAACTTGAGACTGCGACACCGATCTACGCAACCTGTCCGCGCTGCATATCAGTCGGTGGTTTTTATGGCATATAAGCTGTTTGGAATGAGGTAAGTACATATAACTCCCACGCAGTCAATTATGTGCGATAGAAAACTAGCCTAAAGATATGAAAACAAGGTATCTCACAATGAAATGTTTTGTGATCTCGATCACATTTTGGACTCGAATGGTCTTTGCATAAGAGTTAACCATCTGGAAGGCCTAGCCTGAGTTCCTTACCTCCAGCTGACAAGCAAAACCTGCGATCCCTGATAAAATACCGCGATAAAAGTGGGTAGGCGGTTTGTCCTGCATTTCCCCGACACCAGCCGCCGGAGGGCCGATGGCGAAATATTCTTTCGACCTTTATCTCCTCGATGTGAATGAGCGAAGGCTGCTTCGCGGCAGCGAAGAGATCCGTCTAAGAGGCAAGCTCTTCGACACGCTTCGTGTGCTGTTAGAGAACGCCGGCCAATTGGTGCGCAAAGATGAGTTGATGCAGGCGGTGTGGCCCGACTCCGTGGTCGAGGAGAACAACGTAGACCACTGCATCTCGCACCTGAGGAAGCTGCTTCGCCCCGGCAAGTACATCGAGACGGTTCCGCGGCATGGATACCGGTTTGTTAGTGAGGTGAGGGTTGTCGGCGAGAGGAAGGTGTCAAAGCCCGGGCTGCGGCTCGTGACCCTTGACTCCGTGCCGGAAAAACCTGATATGCCGGAGCAGGAGGTGCAGTTCTTCACCACCAGTGACGGCGTTCGCATTGCCTACGCCATCGGCGGCACTGGATTTCCGATTGTGCGCCTCAACTCCTGGCTGAACCATTTGGATTTTGAGTGGAAGAACCCCTTCCGGCGGCACTGGCTGTCGGAGATCATGCGCCACAACCGCCTGCTGCGTTACGACCAACGAGGCTGCGGACTCTCCGATTGGCACGTCGAGGATTTTTCCTATGAGCGCACGGTACAGGACTTTGAGGAACTGATCGAGGCGACGGGGCTTGATAAATTTGCGGTTGTTGGCGGTTGTCAGGGCGCAGCCATCGCTACCGCCTATGCCACCCGCCATCCCGAGCGCGTGACCAAGCTCATCCTACATGGAGCATTTGCGAATGGATGGCCGGCGCCGGGTGAGATTGAGAAGGGCCAACTCGAGGCGATGCTGACTCTTATTCGGCTTGGCTGGGGACGCGACAATCCGGCCTTTCGTCAAATGTGGTCCACTATGTTCCGGCCCGATGCCGATCCCCAGGAGATGGACTGGCTGAACGAACTCCAGCGCATCGGAGCCTCTCCCGAGAATGCCGCCCGCATGTTATCGCGATTTCCCAGCTTTAAAATTCTCGATCTGCTTCCCGGTATCGCCTGCCCGACGCTGGTGCTGCATTCGCGCGACGATGCTTCGGTTCCGGTGCAGGAAGGAAGGCTGATCGCTGCTCGCATTCGCGGGGCACGTTTCGTCGAATTGCCCAGCCGGTCCCACCAGCTGACCCCCGGTGATCCTGGATGGGAGCTGTTTGTCGAGGAATTCTCGACCTTCCTGGAGTGGCAGGAAGAAAAAAGTGCCGCTGCCATGCCATCATTCGCCTGAAAGTAGAGGATCACGCCTTCCGTTTATTCCTGCGCCTTGCACGTTACGCTGGTGAACATCGATCACGGCTTCGGCGCAGGATACGTGGCGTCGATCAATCCCTGTGCTAGGCAACCCACCGCTGTTTCTCAGCTGTGCTTTCATCGCCGCCGAGATAGGGCAACAATGACGGCACCAGCTTCGGTACCTCTTTGCGGTAATTCTCGTAGCGCTCTCCGTGGAACGCGACCAGGTCGCGCTCCTCCCATCGGATCGCGGTCAGCATGTAGGCAGAGGTCAGGATCGCGAACAACAAGTGCGCTCCCGTCATGGTCGGCGTCGCCCAGAACGTGATGAACCAGCCGACATACAGCGGATGCCGCACATACTTGTAGAACAGAGGTGTGCGGAATTCGAGGTGCGTGTAAGGCCTCTCGATCAGGTACAACCACACCTGCCGCAGCCCGAACAAGTCGAAGTGGTTGATCAGCAGTGTGCTGACAAAGACCAGGGAGAAACCCAAACCGAAGAGTAAGTACAAGACGGCTCGCAGGGCCGGATTCTCCAGCTTCCACAGCACTCCGCCGAGGGGCTGCCAGTAGGCAAAAAGTGCAATCAGCGCCAGGCTCGAGAGCAGGACATAGGTGCTGCGCTCAGCCGCTTCCGGAATGATTCGCGTCAGCACCCGTTTGAATGCCGGCCGTGCCATGACGCTGTGCTGTACGGCGAACACTCCCAGCAGAAGTGCGTCCGTCAGCAATGCCTGCCAGAACGGCACTCGGGCAGCCGAATCCAAGGACTTGGGAACGTAGAAGTTCCCAATAAAGCCCACGGCGTAAAGAAATGTGAGAAAAAACAAGGCGTAACTCAGGACGCCATACAAGAAAACCGCGACACGTTTCATATTTCGCACCATCCTCGCTTGCATTTGGGAGCTAAGTTTCCCAATGGAATGAAGCGAGATTAGCCGGGTTCAGGCTGCGGTGTACTTGGGACGCGCTGAAGTGTTTCTGAAATATTTCTGGAATATCGTTCTATAATCCCGCCATCCTGCTGAAGC
This sequence comes from uncultured Acidobacteriaceae bacterium, assembly GCA_963796585.1. GTDB lineage: Bacteria > Acidobacteriota > Terriglobia > Terriglobales > Acidobacteriaceae > CAVVDY01. The sequence continues at coordinate 390,862 of CAWCMB010000010.1, read as the reverse complement.
AGGTCGTACAACCATGCCTGGCGTCTTTATCAGCTATCGCCGCGAAGACAGTGCCGCCTACGCCGGACGCCTCTTCGACATCCTGAGCGCCGCGTTTGGGGCGGAAAACACGTTCATGGACGTGGACGACATCAAGGGTGGCGACGACTTCACCACCGTCATCGAACGTAAACTTGGGGTGTCGGATGCTCTGGTTGCAGTCATCGGTGAGCATTGGCTGTCGGTGACCGAGCCGAGTGGAGGCAGAAGGCTCGATAATCCGAATGATTTCGTGCGTATCGAAATCGCAAAAGCTTTGGAGCGCGGGATTCGTGTGATTCCGGTTCTGGTGGGTGGAGCAACGCTGCCCCACCCCAGCGATCTGCCCGACAACCTGAAGGCCTTATGCGAGCGGCAGGCGGTGGAGATTCGCGATACGCGCTTTCATGAAGACGCGAAAGACCTGGTCGATGTACTGCATCGAACCATTCGCGGCACCGGATTCCTGCCCAAAGAAGGTGGCCTCAAACGCTTGATCCCGGCACTGGTGATTTTTGCTGTGGTGATTGCCGGCGCTGTTTCGTGGCTGTTGCTCAATCGGCAGAAAATTTCCGCGGGTCCGCCTCCCGCAAAGGTTGCGGGAGAATGGGAGGCGACTGTGAAATACGACTGGGGAGACACTTACAAGGAGTTGTTTGATTTCGAAGTTAATGGACAGGAAGTGTCAGGAACCGCCGGATTTCTGGGAAGCCGGAAAGGCCAAGGCCGGCCCATCTGGGACGGCAAGATCGCAGGAAACCAAATCAGTTTCATGACGAAAACCCTCACCAGCCTGTCGGGGGATGACAAGACTTACGAGGATAAGCACTACTACAAGGGAGCGGTGAAGGGCGACACCATCGACTTCACCATGGTGACCGACAGCAGCATCGAGCAGCATACGCCGATTCACTTCACGGCAACCCGGGCGAAGCAGTAAGGCCGCTATTGGCTCTTCGCCTTTGGCTTTTCGCTTGAGTCCACTCCAGCGACACATCACCTGGGCAGATGGCGTTGCGAATTCCTGATGGCCAAAAACCAAGAGCCAAGAGCCAAAGGCCGCGCTCAGTAATGCGCCCGTGCCCGTTGCCGCTCTTCGATCATCGCTACCAGCCGCTTGGTCGTTGGTACCGCGATTTCCCACTGGGCGCCACCGCGAATGATTGGGCCCGCGATGCCGTCGAGTTCCAACCGGCGTCCGGCATCAATGTCCTTGGCCATCGAACTGCGCATGGTGCGTGGCGAAGAGTCGAGAATCGCCTGGACCCGGGCCGGGTCGATCTGCGCCCCGTAGGCTTCGGCCACCGCGCGGGCTTCGGCAAAGGCGTACTCCAGAGTCTTTTTCCACTCCGGATCCGCCAGAATGTCTCCCAGGTTCCTGCTCGAGGCGGTGGTCACCAACGCAAATGGCCCAAGGAAGCACAGCTTGCCCCACATCAGGCTGGCCTCGTTGGCGATAAACGAGCACAGGAATCCCAAATCGCGCAACTCCTGTACTGTGTCGCTGAGCAGGCCCTCGCCGCTGGCTGCAACATTGAGCCGCACCGGCGAGCGCTGAACGTAGTGTCCGTCAGCGGTGCGTTCGGCTTCGACGGCAATGGTAGCCGGAATGATGCGATCGTCTCCATAGCGCGATCGCAGCATCGCGATGTGGTCCACTCCGTTCAACAGGGGAACAATGGCCGGAGGAACATTCACAATCGACGGCAACGCGTCTTCAAGCTGATACGTCTTGGTCGCGATCCAAAGCACGTCAGTGGGTTGGGAAACATCGGCCACGACCTTGACCTTCGCGGTTAACGTGCCGTTCGGCCGATCGAGAGTTATCGTTTCGGGATGTTGTCCCAGCTTCTCTTGCCGGACGACGATGCTGACTTCGTTTCCGAGCGATGCCAGGGCTGTCGCGAGCATTCCACCAATGGCGCCCGCACCGAGTACGGTGTGTTTCATAGCGTGCCTGATTTTACAGTCTGGAACTCCACTCGCGCACGCCATTGAGCATCGAACACCAGCGCCTTAACGGCGGGGGGGTCGCATCGAGATATGCTCCAGAGTTGTTTTAGGACCCGCGGCTCGCCGATGCTTCAGAATGCGGCGCAACTCCCAGGTTGATAAAGCGCCGGTGAACCATGCAACTGTCGCGACCAGCAGAACCATCCATGCGCTGTGGGCAGGACCCATCTGCCAGATCACCAGGGCGAAGGCGAGCAGTCCGACGCTACCCCACACCGTACCGAACATGTCGAGCGCAGCCGTTTTGCGTCCGCGGGTGTGACCTTCAAATCCGGCGCGCTGCTTTTGTTCCTTGGCGTGCTGGTCGATCATGGTGGCTGCCGCCGGCGCGATGGCCGGGAATGCGAGAAATAGTCCGCCGAGTTCCGGCCCGTAGTGCTTGGCGATGAGCCCGGCAATGACGGTCATCAGTCCACCGAAGAGAAAGCGGATACCGTATTCCAACCAACTCGCTTGCTTGAGTGCCGAGATGTCAGCCTTGATGACCATGCGTTATCCCGTGGGCATTGTTATCGCAGCAGCACCGACCAGAGTCCGAAGGCGACTCCGACCCAAACCAGCAATGACAGTGAAGTGACAAGCAGCGTATTGTGCCGGGCACGAAAGAGGATCATAGCCACGACCCACGCGTAAGCAGCCAACGCTACAGTGCCGAGCGTCATGGAACGGCCTTCGAGCGCGGCATAGGCATGGCCGTCTTTGTGGAAGGTAAGCGCCAGCGTGGCCAGCGCGACCGAAGGCGCGGCGCCAAAGAGTCCGGCAAACGTCTTCGGCCGCAGGATACTGCCGATGGCCGAGAAGGTGGAAACGACAATGCCTCCGATGGCGAATCGTAAGAAGATTTCAGCCAATTCCGACGGGTTCCCTCCACGTGAAAGAGCTGCTTGTTGGTCGAGAACAGCTCGAATTTCACCTGATTTTCATAGATGGTGAATCTCGGAGTAGGGTGGTTTGCTGCGGTCGACTTCAGGCCATACGAAGATGCCGACCTTGGGCAGTCGAACTAACGCTTCGTCGAAGTTTGCGCTGCATCTATAATTGTGAAACTGTTTCCGACCTCCGCAGCCTAAAGGCATATCCAGGGTTGCGGCGGCGGTGTCCCGAAGGTTTCGGGGCCGAGGGTGTGGAGGGAAACGTCCACGCCTCCCGTGCTTGGAAAGGAAACGTGAGCGCTGCGGCACTTCGCTGCGTCATCTCTCCTTTTTCCTCGCACATTTTGAATTGTCATCCCGAGCAAAGCGAAGGGCCTGCTTTCTTGGCCCTGGGGAAGGAATTTGCCGGGAGACGGTAGAAGTCAACACCCCCACCCCGCCAAACGAAGGCGGAATGGGGCACCCGAACCAATAGCGTGTTCCTAACCGACAAATTCGGACGGCGCATCAGCGACCTGCGTATCTCCATTACCGATCGCTGTAACTACAAATGCGTCTATTGCCGTTCGGGCAGCGACGGTCCTCAGTTTGCGGAGCTTTCCATCGCCGACTATATGCGTATGGCGCGGTTGTTCGTTTCGCTGGGGATCACCAAGGTCCGGCTTACCGGCGGCGAGCCGCTTTTGCGCAAGGGCCTGGTCGATATGGTTCGTGAGTTGGGCCAGATGCGCACTCTGGAAGGACATCTGCTCGACATCGCCATCACCACCAACGGACATCTTCTTTCTGATCTGGCGCAGCCGCTCGCCGATGCCGGATTGTCGCGCGTCACGGTTTCCATGGACGCAGTCGATCCAGTGCGCTTTGCGCGCATTACGCGCGTATCCAACGGCTACCAGCAGGTGTTGGCCGGAGTTCGTGCCGCCCAGCACGCCGGCCTGAATCCAGTGAAGGTTAATTGCGTTCTGCTGCGCGGCTTTAATGACGACCAGATCCCGGCCTTCGGGAAGTTTGCCCGTGAGCAAGGCGTTGTCGTCCGCTTCATCGAGTTCATGCCCCTGGAAGAAGACCGCGTGTGGACGCCCGACATCGTGGTGCCGCTGGAGGAGATTCTGTCGCGGATGGCTGAGTTCATGCCGCTGCGCGAGATTACCCGCGGCGACAGCGAGACGGCGCGACGCTACGTGTTCGAGGACGGCATTGGCGAGATCGGAATCATCGCGCCCGTGTCGCATCCGTTCTGCGGCCATTGCAGCCGGGTGCGCATCACCTCCGATGGTAAGATCCGCACCTGTCTGTTCTCGGTGCGCGAGCACGATCTCGCTTCGCGCATGGCTACTGGAGCATCCGACGACGAACTGACCAACTTCATCTACCACGTTGTTGACCAGAAAGAAGAACGCCACCACATCGGCGAGCCGGGATTTGTGCCGGCTTCGCGGACGATGGTGCACATCGGGGGCTAGCTGATCTGCAGGAGCTTAGCTAGGGCGGTCCGCACGCTTTGCATCACTTCTTGATCTGCTTGTTCAATGAACAGGAACTGTCGGGCTTGCCAGTCAAGACTGCGAAGCTGATCTGCTAAAACAACACCCTCAACTCGCTTTCCTGACACCGAAATTTCGAACGGATAGCCCTTTACCCTTGAGGTGATCGGACAGGTTAGTGCAAATCCGGCAGGGCCGTTATATTTTGCAGGACTTAGAACCAGACCTGGGCGTCGCCCCGCCTGCTCATGACCGGCTTGGGGAGCGAACGAAGCCCACACGATGTCGCCTGCATCTGGAACATACTGGCGTCTCACCAGACCTCACGTCCCATTGGAGGGCCCCAGTTCACTTCCTCATGTTTGTTCTCGGGAGTGATGCGCGCGACCAGTTCGTCGAGCGTAGGCTCGGCCTTTACTGCCTTGGCCAAGATAGCTCCCTTCTTGGCGCCAAACTCGACCATATCGCCTTCTCGCATTCCCGATCGCTCCAGAACTGTTTTCGGGACTCTAATAGCAACGCTGTTTCCCCATTTCACGATCTGTGAGCGCATGCATCCTCCGCTGAACCTAAGGTATCATGGCGTATATACATTGTATATACTTTCTGCAGCCTGATTTGCGCCGATCGTCCGCTCCCTTGCACATTCGTCCCCCCCGCGTAACAATACTAGCTGGAAGTTCTTGTCACGCCGCAATGTGACCCGGTCGGCTCAGGCCCTGAGTCCGGTTCAAGGTTTTGGAACGAAGGCGCTGGCAGAACATCCAATAGGCTGAGTAGTAAGAAGCGTCAACTTGCAGCTTCAACATCCCCGTAGGTCGGGCCCGCCAGAGGCGGACAGTGGATCTACTGGAGCCGCGAGTCAGCTTTCAACATCCCCGTTTCGGGGCGCCATTTCCGATCACAACGGAAGACGCCGCCGGGACTGAAGGCAGAGACATACAAACGTGGCTACGGCACCTGTAACAGAACAGTCATCCTGCTCGCTCGAGAACTATCTGGTTCTCCCCGACAACTCCATGGACGCCCGCATTGCGGCTGCCCGCGCAGAGTTGGGGCGCGAGTGCGTCATTCTTGGACATCATTATCAACGCGATGAGGTCGTGCGCTTCGCCGATTACACCGGCGACTCTTACCGTCTGTCGCGAGTGGCGGCGCAGGCAGAGGGAAGCTACATCGTCTTCTGCGGCGTGCACTTCATGGCAGAAAGCGCCGACATCCTGGCGCGCCCGTCGCAATCGGTGATTCTGCCCGACCTCAATGCCGGCTGCTCCATGGCGGATATGGCGGAGATCGGACAGGTCGAAGATGCCTGGGAGCAGTTCATCGCGCTCGGACTGACCGACGACGAAGGCAACGGCATCACGCCGATTACCTACATGAACTCCACGGCCGCGATCAAAGCCTTTTGCGGAGAGCGCGGCGGTCTGGTGTGTACGTCATCCAACGCAACTGGCGCGTTTTCGTGGGGATTCGCGCGTAACCAGAAGATTTTTTTCCTGCCCGACCAGCACTTAGGGCGCAACACAGGATTTGCATGTGGCATTCCGCTGGACGAGATGGTGGTGTGGGATCCCTACATGCTTCAGGGCGGCTTGACGGCCGAGCGCCTGCGCAAAGCCAAGGTCATCCTGTGGAAGGGCCATTGCTCGGTGCATCAGCGCTTCCTGCCGGAGCACGTCGACAAGGTCCGTGCGAAATATCCCGGCATCCAGGTCGTGGTTCATCCCGAGTGCCGCTGGGAGGTCTGTCAAAAAGCTGACGCCATTGGTTCGACGGATCAGATCATCAAGACCGTGAGGCAGTCAGCCGCCGGGAGCGCATTCGCGATCGGCACCGAAATCCACCTCATCAACCGGCTGGCCAGGGAATTTCCCGACCGGCGCATCATCACCTTGGACGATTCCGGCTGCCTGTGCACCACGATGTTTCGCATCTCGCCGCAGCACCTTTGTTGGGCGCTGGAAAACCTGGTGGATGGCAATGTAGTGAACCCCATCAAAGTTAAACAGGATGTAAAACGGTGGGCACGCGTCGCGCTTGATAAGATGTTAGAGATACAGTGATCATTCGCATACGCAAACGTCCACGTGAGAAGTATCTGCGCCGCGTTCCGCGCTACCTGCTCGATTTGCGCGAACGCCGGCATCGCATTGACGCCCGCCATTTGGCGGCATTGCAATCGCTGGAGCCCAGCGAAGCTGAGACGGATATGCCACGCACATTTACCCATGCCGAAGCTGAGACTCTGCTGCCTGTGCTGGAGTCGTTGCTGCGCTCGGCCATGCAGTCCAAGGCCCTCATCGAAGAAGTCGATGGCGAATTCGATTCGCTGCGCAGCCGCATCTTTATCAACGGCGGAATGTTCGTTGATGTCGAAAAAATGGCCCGCCGCAAGGCCGAGAAGGAAAAAGCCATTCAGCGCGCCAAGGACGCTGTCGCCGAGATCGATGCCGCCGGCGTGCAGGTGAAAGACCTCGATATCGGCCTGCTCGATTTCCCCTGCATGGTCGACGGCGATGTCGTGCTGCTGTGCTGGAAGCTGGGCGAAAAAAGCATCACGCACTACCACGGCACCAGCGAAGGCTTTGCCGGCCGTAAGCCGATCGACGGCCGCATCTCGCGAGGACCGAAGAAGAGCAACTAAGGTGGAAGCTGTGGTTTCCGGTTTGGAGCTGCCCGCTTAGGTATTGCTCAGTTTGGACGCTTTGTATCAGGGCACGGCTTCAGCCGTGCCGAACAAGCCTCTACATAGGATTAGGCTTTAGCCCCTGCGGGCTTTGAATGTGATGGTCTGTTGACAACAAACATTCGCAATGGCGTTTAAGAACAAGAGATTCTGGACTGTCCAACTACTCACTGCATTCGCAGTGCTCTTGCTTGTCGCGTGGTATGTGGTCGAAAATCCAAATGCACGGGTGTTTGCGATTTTCTGCTTGGTCGTGGTCGGCGTATCGGTTATTGCCTGCACTAGAGTTTTGCGGTCAGAACCGTTCGTCTTGGCACCCCAGCCGAGCACCCCACTGCGCACGGTCTTCTACTACGTCAAGATTGCCGTTGGCCTTCTCCTATTGTGGTGCGAGCTTTGGGTTCCGAAGGGCGCACCATGGGCACCGCGCATTGTCGGGGCTGTTGTACTGTTGGTTTTCTTGGTCGGAATCGTCATCCAACACCGGAAAGCCTCCGCGACATAACCCGAGATAGATCGCCCAAGCACTCAAAAGCCTTATCCCTCAGTCGTTTCAAAACCGAGTGTGATGGCAAGAGCAATAACTTGAATGTCGAAACCCTCTATGTTCGTAGCCTCCCCTTTTGCGCGGCCGAAGGGTGGCTCCCTAGTGAATACTAGTCTTACCTCACGATAAAGCAGCGCGCTCGCCCACTTGACGCGTACGGTGTTACCGTACATACTGGAATCATGATGGCATGAGATGCAGCTCACCCGCTTTCGCCACAAGGGGCTCAGGCAACTCCACACAGAAGACAACGCCAAAGGAGTACCGCCCGCTATGGCGGACAAGCTGCGCAAGCTTCTGTTCGCGTTAGAGACGGCCAACAACCCCGAGCAGATGGGCCGGTTCCCAGGCTGGAAGCTGCATCCTTTGAAAGGAAACCTGAAGGACTTTTGGAGCCTGACGGTCACAAGAAATTGGCGACTGATTTTCCGTTATGACGAAGATACAAACACAGCCTGTGATATCGATTTGATGGACTACCATTAGGAGGCTTGCCATGCCGATGAAAAATCCGCCTCATCCGGGTGACCTGATCCGTACTGAAATTATCGAAGCCCTTGGGCTTAGCGTATCGAAAGCGGCGGAGGTATTGAAGGTGCGGCGTGCTACGCTGTCCGACCTTCTGCACGGCAAAGCTGCATTGACGCCCGAGATGGCTTTACGCATCGAAAAGGCGTTCGGCCCTGACATGGATCACTTGCTACGGATGCAGCTCACCTATGACGTAGCGAAGACGCGACTGCACGCCCGTAGCATTATGGTGAGGCGGTACACTCCTGCGCGAGCAGGCTGATCCAGAGGGAAAGATATGCCGCACCAGCCGAACTGAATCGCCTATGATTAAAACAGCCAACAACTCGCATTTCCGAATTCTCCATGCCTCTGTGGTGAAATAGTTCTTACCTCATGATCCAGCTCTCCTCCGCCGGAAAACGCTTCGGCCCCAAGCTTCTGTTCGAAAATCTTGACTGGCTTATCACGTCGCATGATCGTGTGGGGTTGGTCGGAGCTAACGGCACCGGCAAATCTACGCTGCTGAAGGTTCTTGGCGGAATCGAAACGCTCGACTACGGCAGCATCACTTCTGCCCGGAATACTACGTTCGGATATCTTCCGCAGGATGGCCTTCGCCTGGAAGGCCGCACCGTTTTTGCCGAATGCATGTCGGTTTTCGACGATCTGCGGGCGCTCGAAATCGAGATGGAAGAGCTCACTCACAAAATGGCGGAGCTCGACCACACCTCTGCCGAATACCAGCAGGTGGCTGACCGCTACCAGCGCATCTCGGGCGAGTTTCATATGCGCGACGGCTATGCCCTGGAATCGCAGGTCGGCACCGTGCTCGACGGCCTCGGCTTCAACAAGGAAGATTGGACGCGCCAAACCGAAGAGTTCTCCGGTGGATGGCAGATGCGCATTGCGTTGGGCAAGCTGCTGCTGTCAAAGCCAAACCTCCTGCTGCTCGACGAACCCACCAATCATCTTGATCTCGAAACCCGCAATTGGCTGGAAGGGTACCTGCTGCAATATCCGTACGCGTACATCCTGATCTCGCACGACCGCTACTTTCTCGATGTGACGGTCGACAAGATCATGGAGATATGGAACAAAGGCGTACACGTCTACAGCGGCAATTACGAAAAGTATCTTCAGCAGAAACAGGAGCGGCGCGATTCCCTTGTCGCCGCTTACAAAAATCAGCGCGACCGCATCGAGCAGCTTGAGGCTTTCATCAATCGCTTTCGCTACCAGGCGACCAAGGCCAAGCAGGTGCAGAGCCGCATCAAGGAACTGGACAAGATCGAGCGCATCGAGGTTCCGCCAGACGAGAAGACCATCCATTTCAGCTTCCCGCAGCCCAAGCCGAGCGGGCGCACTGTGGTTGAAGCAACTGGCGTTGCGAAGAGCTATGGGCCGAAGCACGTCTTCAGCGACGCGAACTTCACCATCCAGCGCGGAGATCGCATCGCTTTGGTCGGCGTGAACGGCGCGGGCAAATCGACGCTGATCAAGCTGCTCACCGGAATCGAGCCGCTGACGGAAGGCACGCTGCATCTTGGACACAACGTCGAGCCCGACTATTTCGCTCAGGACCAATACAAAGAGCTCGACCCGAACCGCCGCATGTTGGACGATCTGTCTGATGTTGCGGTGCAGAAGACTACGTCGGAGCTGCGAGGCCTGCTGGGCTGTTTTCTGTTTTCAGAAGATGACGCATTCAAGCCCATCGGTGTGCTCTCCGGCGGCGAGCGCAATCGATACGCGCTGGCGCGAATGCTGCTGCATCCCTCGAACTTCCTGCTGCTGGACGAGCCGACCAACCATCTCGATATGCGCGCCAAAGATGTTCTGCTGGAAGCCTTGCAGAAGTACAACGGGACGGTGGTCTTCGTGTCGCATGACCGCTATTTCATCGACAAGCTGGCGACGCGGATCTTCGAAATCGGCAATGGACGGGTGGATGTTTTCCCGGGCAACTACGAAGACTATCTCTGGCGCAAGCAGCGCGGAACCGAAGGCGATGCCGGGGCTTCAGCGAGCGACTATCCCACTCTGTCGGATGTCCCAGGATACGTGCAGAAATTCGATGATGCCGGCGTCGCGAAAGAGTCGGCCGATAGCGGCAACGGAGATTCCACCAATGCTAAAAAGCGCATCAACCCGATCAAACTGAAGCAAATGCAAGACCAGCAGCAGCAGGTCGAAGCAGAAATTGCGTGCCTGGAGCAGGGAATCGCACAATGCGAGCTTGGATTGCAATCCTACGTTAGCGCCGAAGAAACTCAGAGCCAAACCGAACTGCTGGCACAATATCGCTTGGAGCTAGCGAAGAAAATGCAGGAATGGGAAGAGCTGTCGACGGCGCTGCAATAGTTGTCGGTTGCTAGTTGATAGTTGTCAGAAAGAAGTTGAACAAGTGGTCAGAGGTTCGGGCCTGTTGATCGACGCCAACATTGCAGCTTCCGACAACTGTTTCCAGCACGTCGCTCCTGCATCCCCAGCATGCACCAACAAGATTGGTTAACCCCGGGGACGAACGCCAGTGATGGTCGTTTATCACAGACTCCTTCGGTCCGTTTACGGTGTCATATTGAATTCAGGACGAACGTTCATGAAGGTCGCGTCATATCGAGACTTGGTCGCATGGCAACGCGGCATGGCCCTGACCAAGATGATCTACGTCGCTAGCGCTCAATTCCCGCGGGAAGAAATCTTCGGGCTGAAGTCGCAGATGCGGAGGTGCGCAGTGTCTGTTCCAACATTGCTGAAGGACAGGGCAGAACGACGCGTGGCGAATTTTATCAGTTTCTCGGGCAAGCGCGCGGATCCCTGTATGAGTTGGAAACTCAGACGCTGCTCGCATCGGAACTCGGATACTTGTCGGCCGAGCAACGCGTAGCGTTAATCCGCGAATCCAGAGACGTGGGGCGTATTTTGAACGGCTTGATGAACTCCATCAGACCAGCGTCGCCCACAAAAGCCTCGGTTTGACAGAACGTGGCCTTTAAATGGGCGTGGCCTGCAAGTCGGACCAATACGGTTGACGTTCTTGCGCCTTGGCACTTGCCAATTGCTTACAACTCCGGGCTTACAGTTGGTTGCCGTTACTTCTTGCAACAGCCAACTTCTTACTGACAACCGGCAACTGTCAACTGGCCACTCCCCACTCTCTACTTCTTTATTAACTCGTCGGTCAGCACTTGCGCTTTCTTTGCCAGGTTTGAAGCCCGCTCGTAATCACCCTCGGTTATCGCCTTGCGTGACTGGCTGATGTAGGTCCTGATCTGCGCCAGCATGGCCCGTTGATCCGAGCTTAAGGTATTACCGTCGACCTGCTTGAGTTGCTTCTCCGTAGTATCGAGCAGTTGCGTCGTCGATTGCCGGTCGCGAGCCGCTTCAGCGCTGCTGATGTCTGGGCCAATGGCGACCTCGGCAGCCGCGTTCGCAGGAGTGGGAGGCGGATGCAGTTCCGCGGTTGCCGTTGGAGTCGTGGCTTGTGTCGTCGATGTCTGGTTCGACGGCTGACTGGCTTTCGCCTGCGTACTTCCCGACCGCCTGCGGGTCTTAGTTTTCTTCGGCAGCGGTGGAGGCTCCTGCACTTTCGCGGTTTCCGGGTTCTCCGGCACGGGCTCCGGCTGTATCTCGTAAGGCAGCGTCTGGGTGAGGGTAGGCGCCTCTGCAGGTCCCGGCAGCTTGGGCTTTTGCGCCGCCTGTTTCTTATGGCAGGCGAGCTGAAACGCAAGCAGCAGCACCAGCAGGCCGAGGACGAATTGGCGCTTGCTGTTCATGTTTTGGCTGCCTGATCCGGATCGCTGAAAACACAAACCGTCAGGCAAGACTCACAACACCTTATGTTAAATCTATGACCGCGCGCTTTTGTGATTGGCAGGCTCACCGCCCGCGGTAACCGCGGCACCCGATTTTTGGCCAGCCGCCGCCAACGGCAGGCAGAGCCGGAAGGTGGTGCCGCTGCCGAGTTGGGTTTCGAAATCAAGCGAACCATGGTGCATCTGCAATACACGATAGGACATGGCCAACCCAATACCGCTTCCCGTCTTCTTGGTCGTGAAATAAAGATTGAAAATCTTGTCACGGATCTCCGCCGGTATTCCGGGGCCGGCGTCGCGTATCTCGGCAATGGCGGCTTTCTCGTCACGGCGAGCGGTGATGCGTAGGGTGCCTCCTGCGGCCATCGCCTGCACCCCGTTCAATACCACGTTGTCGAGCGCTTGCTTCACCAGGTCGTAATCAACCAGCACCGGCAGGGGCTCGGTCCCAAGCTGGGTAACGATACTGACGCCATTCTGCTCTGCTTCCGGTGCGGCCAATTGTATTACGTCTTCGAGAATGCGACGCAGATCCGCAGTTTTCAACCGCAATTCAACCGGTCGATTGAAATCGATCAATGTTTGGACCACGCGATCCAGCCGGTGAATCTCGTTGCTGATGATATCCATATGGCGGCGGGTATCGGGTTGCGCCTCGCGCATCTTCTCGCGCAGCAATTCAAGATGCACCACGATCGCGTTGATCGGGTTCTTCACCTCATGGGCGACCCCCGAGGTGAGCCTGCCGATGGATGCCAGGCGGTGGGATAGCTCGATTTCGTTTTCGATGCGACGTACCGACTCCGCATCGCGCATGGTCAGCAGAGCGCCAATCCGCTCACCGCGCTCGGAGATGAAGTCTAGCGCCAGCTGCACGCGCTGGCCGTTCTGCAATTCGATTTCGCGCTGCGGCACCGACTGATGCAAAGCAAAAGCGTCAAGAACTACCGTGCCCAACCTGCCGTCGAGTTTGAAAATGTCTTCTACTGTGTGGCCGAGGATTTCGCTGCGCGGCCGGCCGACAAAGCGCTCGGCTGACGAGCTGACCAGCACCACGCGTGAGTCGCGAGTGAAGAGAATGAGACCGTCCTGCAGCGACTCCATCAACTGGTCGAGGTTCTCTTTCATCGCGGTGAAGACTTCCTTCACATCGCGCATCTGGCGGCCCAGGCGATCGATCTTGGTATTGACGACACCATACTCGTCGGTTCGCCGCAGCTCCGGTTCGGGTGCGGAATCGGAGGCCTCCGAGGTCATCTGATCAAGCCGGCGGCCAATCTCCTCCAGCGGACGCAACGCGATGTTGGAGAGGCCAGCCGCCAGGGCAAGCGACACCAGGATGGCCAGACACGAGAATCCCAGGGCGCGGATCAATTGCGGCTGAATTTCGTGCTTGAAGAAGACGGTAGAGATGCCAACTCGTATGTCGCCAAAGGGCCGGTCCTCACGCCGGAGCGGTACGTGGTGGTCGTACACTCGAGGCGGCCCGTAGAAGACCTGAAGCTGTTGGTAGAGGCTGGTCCCCAGGAGGGTGTCGAAGTCCTCACGAGCCTTGAGCGGAGTGCCTATCGGATCCTGGTTGGTGTCAACGACGGCCTGTCCATCGTTATTGACGATAGCGGCGTCATAGACGATATCAGAGTAACCTACGATGGAATTGAACAGCGAGATCAGACCAGGATCGTGCTGCAACCGCTCAGCAATGGCCAGATCCACTGCTTTCGCGTCGCTGGGGTCGGCTCCCAGGGTCGCGGGGTCAACGTGAGTCACGTCCCCCGCCCGTTCCAGGATTTCTTTGGCGATGAAGTCCGCAGTCTGGTACGCCTGTGCCGTGCGCTGGCGCACCACCTTGGCAACATAGATGAACGAGAATGTGGCCACCAGGACAAACACCATGCCGCTGATGGCGAGCACAAGCTTGGTTTTGAGGCTTATAGGAGCCATCGGAAGTCTTAAAAAGGACGGTGGCGTAATGGAATCATAACAGGCGGTTGCGGCAAAGCGTGAAGGCGGTGGGCGGCCTCCGAAGCGGCCCCGGCTTGTGGTACCTTTACTGCGGTCAGAATGCAACCCGAACCGCCCCAGGTTGCCTCCAAACAGATATCCAGCCGGAGTTACGCCCGAGCTGAGGAGAGTAAAGGTGCCAGATACCGCAATGGGAGCCTCGAGCAACGTGCAGAGTGAAACCGTAACTAGACTGCGCAGCTTGGCGCATGACCTCAGCAATTCCATCGAAACCGTGATGCAGGCTTCCTACCTTCTTGCCCAGGCGAAGCTAGAAGAGCCCAACAAGAAATGGCTCGATCTCATTGACAAGGCTACGCAGGATGCGGCCCGCATTAATCGTGAAATCCGCGAGATCCTCCGCTCGTTGAGCTGAGCTTCGGATCATTCCCTTGCCCAGCCTGTTATGCGACTTGCCGGAGGCGCAGAAAGTCCTGTGCCTGGCGATAACCCTCGAAGGTTCCCACGTCCATGTAGCTCTCGCCCACATGATAGCCACGCACCAGATTGCCGGCGGCGATGTAGGCATTCAGCAAGCTTCCGAGATATTCGTCGCAGCGATGTCGTGACTCCCATAACGATCGCAAGGCATGGAAGGCGCTGCCGCTGGTTGTGATCGCGCCCCAAATCCAGCGCGAATGTGCGTCTGTCTGCTTTACCTCCACCTTGACGACGTAATCCTGAGCATCACAGACTACCGCATCGAAAACGCTCGGATCGGCTACTGGAAACAGCACCAGGTTTACGTCGGCGTCTTCTCTTTCCAACGGCAGCCGGTAAGCGTTCTCCGGAAACCAAATGGTATCGGGCAATCCGATCAAAACCCGATCGTGATGGCCGGCGAAGGGCGTGGCTCGAAACAGCGCGTCGCACAAGCCCTGCGGCTTTTGCTGCACTACGTAGAAAATTTCGGCGTTATAGTCGCGCTCGGCGTAGTAGCGAACAATGTCGCTCTTCTCGGCAGAGATGACCATGCAGATCTGAGTCGCACCGGCAGCGATCATGCGTTCCACCAGATACTCCGAAACTGCTTTCGGACGCTCCACCCCGTGGATGACCCGCGAACCCACCGGCAGCAGTTCCTTCGAGCAACCGAGTGGTTGAATGCGCTGCCCGGCTCCGGCAGCGGGGATAATACCAATCATGAGAATGTCTCCGCGATGGCAGTCTTCGCCTGCCGGGCTTCTTCGCACGCAGCCAGTAGCTGTTTTGCTCGCTGGCGACCGGTGTGTTGGTCGAGAGTTCGTTGGCGCGCTCGGGCGCCAATGCGCAGCAAATCTACATCAGGCAATTGGAGCGCCCGCACCACATCATCGGTGCTGCGAACCACCAGCAGCTCCTCCTCTAAGTCGAAGAAGCTGTCTAGACCTTCCCATTCATCGGTGAGCAATGGGGTACTACAGGCAGAGGCCTCGAAGAAACGTCCGGAGGGGCAATAGCCGGATTGCGCCATCTCTCTGCGCGTCACATTCAGAGTTGCACGCGACGAGGAGTACAACGCGGGGTGATCCGACGGCGCTACATGTTCCACCCGTTTCACTCCGGCAGGCCACGCCCACTCTGTGGGATACATGGGGCCCGCAAGAAGAAAACTCTGGTGCGGCAATCTTTCGGCAGCGGCCAGAAAGAGATCACGGATGCACTCCTCCCGGTCCGCCGCATACGTTCCCATGAAACTCAAATCGCACGCGAACCTCTGCTGGCGCTCGACGCGCACGTAGAGGTCCGGATCCACGCAGCCGTAGAGTGGCAGGGCGCAGCGGGCTCCAAAGCTCTGTTCTAAAGTGCGCAGGACGGTTCCCCCGGTGAATGACAGGTAGAGGTCAAATTGGGGGATGAGATCGGAACGAAGATAGTCGAGACTTCCGTGCTGCACCCGGTTCAGAGTGATGGGCGTGTCCAAGTCGTAGAACACGTGAAGCGGGCCTTCCAGCCCGAGTAACTCTTCTGAGATCCGAGCGCCCTCGGGGAGGTAGCTGGCGGTTAGAACGATCTCCGAAGCCTGGGCCCGGCGCAGCGCGCTGTGGCGGATTGTTTCCCAATCCTTATAAAGAATAAGTTCACAATAGTCGTAACTGTCGAAATCCCTGTGCCGGGCGTAATAGGGCACGTCCTTCTCGTAGAAGACGACGTCGATGTTCAGATCATGGAGCGCTCGCAGCAGCGCGCGATAAGGAGTGGCATGACCGTTTCCCCAGGACGAGGAAATCGTCAGCCCAAAGAACAGAATCTGCAAATTCCGAGCTCCCGGGATGCGGCATGCCACATCGCAACGTACTCAGGATTCGATGGAGGGATCAATGTAGGTGTTGGCTGCCCGGGAGAGAGCAGCCAGCACTTTGAAAAGAGGCGCGCCGCAGGGAACGGTGCTCAGGAATTGAGGGTGGCCGCGGCGCTGACCTTCGCGTTCAGCACGCGCGAGACGGGACAACCCACCTCGGCATTATGTACGGCTTCGTTGAACTTGTCGCGATCAGCTCCGGGAATTCGCGCTGTCACTTCCAGGTGTGAAGTCGTGATGGTCGGCTTGCCATCGATGAACTCCAGCGTCAGGGTAGCTTTGGTGTCAAGGCTTTCGGCAGTCATGCCGAGCTTCCCCAACTCGGAGGAAAGCGCCATGGTGAAGCACCCTGCGTGGGCAGCGGCGATAAGCTCTTCTGGATTGGTTCCTACACCTGATTCGAAACGAGTGCTAAACGAATATTGAGTGTTACTGAGTACTCCGCTCTGGCTCGAGATTGTGCCCTTGCCATCTTTGAGACCTCCCGACCAAGAAGCGCTGGCTGTACGTTGCATCTCTGAAGACCTCCTGAGAGAAATCTAACTCTGAACCAAGGTACACGATGCATCGCGTGCAAGTCCTCAAGGGCAGGCAAATTAGGGGAGCAGTGGGCGCTCCCCGGTAATGGCATGTTCGTAACTCTTGACTTCGGCGCATTTCTGGTTAGCCTTGGGTCATCATTAGATTTGCGGTTTTTTGTATTGCGATAAAAGATCGGCATCCCCAATCCTGGCGGCGCGTCGAAGATTGCTGTCGCAATGCATCTAGCTCTAATGAGGGATTGAGCGGCGTAAGCCAATGTTCTCCAATGTTAGAGCGCCCTTTGGACAAAACCAGCACTGTCTGAACACGTGCTTTTGCCGCTGGTATTTGCGTCTGCGGTTGATAATAATGCGAAAAGTCGGAACAGGCTTTCGCGAACGTCGCAAATGTTTCGTGAACAGTTAATCGGCTGTCAAGGTGCCGAGGAATCATTTTGCCGGCATTCAGTTTTTGGGTAAAAGTTTAGGAGATTTGAAACTATGAAGACAGCTCTCGTTGCAGCACTTGCAAGTTTGATGTTGGCCGGCGTCCTGGCAGGAGCCACTGGACCGGTCGTGGATCTTGGTTCGTTGGCAGTTTTTTCAACAGTCGAGGGCTCGTCCCCAGTTCTAGCAAGCGCACCATTTGCTGCCCCCGCCGGCGACTTTATGTCGCACTAAAAAAAACGTTTCGTCAGCCGCGGTCGTCCCCACGACCGGGAGATCTATCATGAATAGAATAATTCTGTGTGCTCTCGCAATTACCCTAATCGCCTCCACCGCTGTCGCAGGGTCAATGCCAGTTCCTTCTGCCGTCGCTACAACGGTTCCAACTTTGACTCTTTCTAACCACGTAACGTTAGCAACCGCTGTTTCGCCCGGCGAAGGAGCGCCGCTACCGACCTGCTATCCGGGGAAGAACTGTGGCGATTCCAGCCAGCAGCAGACGATTGCGGGCGAAGGAGCGCCGCTACCGACCTGCTATCCGGGCAAGAACTGTGGCGATTCCAGCCAGCAGCAGACGATTGCCGGCGAAGGCGCACCGCTGCCGACCTGCTATCCGGGGAAGAACTGTGGCGATTCCAGCCAGCAGCAGACGATTGCCGGTGAAGGAGCGCCGCTGCCGACCTGCTATCCGGGGAAGAACTGTGGCGATTCCAGCCAGCAGCAGACGATTGCCGGCGAAGGCGCACCGCTACCGACCTGCTATCCGGGGAAGAACTGTGGCGATTCCAGCCAGCAGCAGACGATTGCCGGCGAAGGCGCACCGCTACCGACCTGCTATCCGGGGAAGAACTGTGGCGATTCCAGCCAGCAGCAGACGATTGCCGGCGAAGGCGCACCGCTACCGACCTGCTATCCGGGGAAGAACTGTGGCGATTCCAGCCAGCAGCAGACGATTGCCGGCGAAGGCGCGCCGCTACCGACCTGCTATCCGGGCAAGAACTGTGGCGATTCCAGCCAGCAGCAGACGATTGCGGGCGAAGGAGCGCCGCTGCCAACCTGCTATCCGGGCAAGAACTGTGGCGATTCCAGCCAGCAGCAGACGATTGCCGGCGAAGGAGCACCGCTGCCGACCTGCTATCCGGGCAAGAACTGTGGCGATTCCAGCCAGCAGCAGACGATTGCGGGTGAAGGAGCGCCGCTGCCGACCTGCTATCCGGGGAAGAACTGTGGCGATTCCAGCCAGCAGCAGACGATTGCGGGCGAAGGAGCGCCGCTACCGACCTGCTATCCGGGGAAGAACTGTGGCGATTCCAGCCAGCAGCAGACGATTGCGGGCGAAGGCGCACCGCTACCGACCTGCTATCCGGGGAAAAACTGTGGCGATTCCAGCCAGCAGCAGACGATCATCGCACAGGGAGGGATCGCGGATGCTCTGGCGGGACGCAGCTGATTGCGTCAGCAGGAAGATTGAAGCAGATAGTTTGATGCCGACGAGTTTATAAAAGCTCGCCGGCGCCAGTGCAGGCTGGCACTTTAGTGGGGCTCGTAATTCCCACTTGTCTGCGGCTGCCCACGGGGAATATGCTGGTGGACGATAATGAATTCGCTATCGTCCCAGGTACTTTGGTTCAGCGCACAGGTGCTTCAGCTCGGTGTATTGGTGTGCATGTACCGGCGGCGAATCCAGGATTACTATCCGGCCTTCTTCTACTACATCATTCTTCAGGTGCTTTCGGATCCGTTTCTCACGCTGGTCCAGGGCCGGTGGCCTTACACCTACTATTATTCGTGCTGGATCACCAATGGCCTCAGTGTGGGCCTCTCTTTCTTTGTTGTGCAAGAAGTTTTCCGCGATGCATTCCGACCATTCGAAGCGCTGCGCGACCTCAGTACTATTCTGTTCCGGTGGTCGGCATTAGTGTTACTTCTAGTGGCGGGCATGTCGGCAGTCACCGCGACGAGCCACAACCCTGATGCTATAACCTCAACCATTTTATTGGTGGATCGCAACGTCCGAGTGATGCTGTGCGGTCTGGTCTTCTTCCTGCTGATGTTCAGCGAATATCTTGGAATCTCGCGCCGTCACTTACTTTTTGGAGTAGCGGTCGGATTTGGGTTTTTTTCCGCTATACACATGCTGGTGGTTACGGCGGCGTCACACCCCACAATTCTGCATCGCAGCACGCTTTCCGCAATCAACAGCGGCGCATACGTAGTCGCATGCCTGATTTGGCTAGGCTATATCGCAAGCCCGAAGACCCTGCTGGCAGGGCAGACTGTAGCTGAGGCGCAGCCGGCAGACTGGAACGAGGCCCTCGAAGACGCGCGTGCTCAGATATCGTCGGAAAGCCTGCTGGATACCATAGACCAAACGGTCGCCCAGCTTCTAAGTCGTCGCGAACAACACAAGGTTGCCCTGAAGTAGCACCCCCCTCCGGTTGTGCTCCCGCAAGAACCTTCGATCGTCCTTGTATGACTAGACGGGTGTCTTTGTCTTTCTGGCGGGATTGAAGAACGGCAGATTCCGGATTGTGGCAGTAATTTTCTTGCGCACCGCTTCCACAGTGGATTCAATCTGCAACTGAGTTCCTGGTTTCGCGTGCTGCCGGTCCACGCTGGCCAACGCAATGAGTTGCTTCAGCAGCGGAGACCATGTCGTCGAGGTCGCCTTGCCTACCTGTTTGGCGCTTTTGTAGACCGGAACGTGCACCCGCGATGCGATGGTTGGCGTCTGCGGCGCAAGGCCGACTTTGTCGAACATCGCCTCCATCTCGTTCCAGTTGATTTCCAGCCCTACCAGTTGCCGGGACGGGCCTTTCTTCGATTCCTCAAGCAGTGCTTCGCGACCTATGAAGTTTTCTTTCTCGAAATGCACCAGCTTGCCCAAGCCGATTTCAAAGGGCGAATACTTCTGCGACTCAATGAGCGCCTTCTTGCTGCTGACGTAATCGACGTCAGTCAGGATGAGTCCAGCCTCGATACGCGCCACGTCCAAGGCCAGCATGCCCGTGGGATGGATGTCGAAGCGGCGGCCCGCCTTCATCAACTCGTCCCAGACAGTAACCGCACTCTCCCATGGAATCCAGATCTCATATCCGAGATCGCCGGTATAGCCGGTGCGCGAGATGTCGACTGTGACTCCGCCGATTTTGCCGGACGTCTTGCGAAAGTACTTCAGGTTCGTGATGTCGGCTTCGGCAACACTCTTCAGCAGCGCGCCCGAGGTGGGCCCTTGCACAGCCAGGGCTGCGAGCTGTTCGGTGATATCGCTAATGTCGACATCGAAGCCGATTGCATTCTGGCGAAACCACCGTAAGTTCGGATCAGCCGCCGTCCAGCGATAGCGGTTCTCCTCCAGCCGGGTGATGGTGCCATCGTCGATGACCTTGCCGTCCTCATCGCACCAGCAGCAATAGATCACCTGGTTGGCCGCAACCTGGTTGATGTCGCGCGCGATCACCCGGTTCACAAAGCGTGTGGCATCAGGGCCGCTGATCAGGTATTTGAAAAGGGGAGTGACATCAATCAGCGCCGTAGCGTTGCGGATGGCGTTGTACTCGTGCTCGTGATGCGTCTCGTAAACGCTGACGGCATAATATCCGGCCCACTCCCGATAGTTCAGGCTCTGGCAAAGTGGCAAGGTTCTTTGGTGAAACGCAGTTCCGACCGGCAAAGGAATCTCCCAAACTCGCGACTGTGGGCGGATTATAGTAACCGTGGGGATGCCGCCGCAACCGCAGGCCGCACGAGGCGGTGTGAGTTGGGCCGGGCGGCGATTTTGCTTTGCGCGCAATCCTCGGATAGAGACCGCACCGATTGGGCGCTAAAGTCGCATCATGCAAACCGAATTACATTGGCAACAGATCCTCACTCGCGACGCCCGGCAGGACGGGCGCTTCGTGTTCGCCGTTCGCACCACGGGTGTGTATTGCCGGCCATCGTGTCCCAGCCGTCGGCCGCGGCGCGACTCAGTCGAGTTCTTCGCTTCGCCCCAGGCCGCCGAGCGTGCGGGTTATCGCGCCTGCCTGCGTTGCAAACCAACCCAGCTTTCCGAGCAAGCGCAGCACGTGATCCGCGCTCGCCAGTTACTGGATGACTCAGAGAGCATCCTTACCTTGAACGAACTCAGCAAGCGTGTGGGCGTGAGTGCCTTTCACCTCCAGCGCCTATTCAAGCGGGCCACTGGACTTAGTCCCCGTGAATATCAGGCGGCGCGTCGTACTCAGCAAGTTAAGTCGCGGCTGCGCGCCGGAGCTGATGTCACGACCTCACTTTACGACGCCGGATACAGCTCGCCGAGTCGCCTGTACGAAGTTGCCGATCAGCAACTGGGCATGACTCCTGCGACCTACGGCCGAGGCGGTTCCGGCGAGCGGATCGCCTTCACCATAGCCGACTCGGCACTTGGCAAGCTGCTGGTCGCTGCTACACGACGGGGGCTCTGCGCCGTGCGCTTCGGCGAGGATGCCAAGCTGCTGGAACGCGACTTGCGCGATGAATTTCACGCTGCCGACATTCGTCGTGACGACGAAGGCTTGCGCGAGTTTGCAGCCTCCATCCTGTCTGCACTCTCGACCCAGAAGACGCTGCTGGACTTGCCTCTCGACATTCGCGCGACGGCCTTTCAGCAGAAGGTGTGGAGCGCTCTGCGGCAGATTCCTGCGGGCGAAACGCGGTCGTATTCCGAGATGGCTAAGTCGCTCGGCGACCCCTCGGCGACTCGGGCAGTGGCTCGGGCTTGCGCCTCCAATCCGGTCGCTCTGGTTATCCCATGTCACCGTGTGGTTCGCGAGAACGGAGATCTGGCCGGCTATCGCTGGGGAGTGCAGCGCAAAGAGGAGCTACTGCGGCGTGAGCGGGTGGCGGGCAAGCGAACCGCCGGCCGCTGAACCCAGGTGCTGAAATCGCCGCCGGCACGTCCAATCGGTGCTAACATCGAATCGCTGGGAGGATCTCATGAGCAAGCTTCTGCTCTTCTCCTTGTTGGTACTTAGCACTGCCGCGTTCGCCCAGGTAGCAAACTCCGGGGTGACGCATTCAACCAGCGAATCTGCCGCCGTACCTGCTGATCCCTTCGCCGGAATGCCCCAGGGACTAAGCCCTTTCGCCGGCAATCAGACCAACATTTCCGAGCAGAGCCGAATGTGTCTTCGGATTCATGCGTTCATCTTCAAGACCGAGGATGATCGGGTTCCGGAGCTGGTGCGCGAAACGACTTGCATGCCGGCAAGCGGCGCCGCGGCGAAGGAGATTAGCGGGAACGTGCAGCCCAAACTGATTCCCGCGACTGGCGGCAATTCGTTCTAACTTGCGCAGTAATAACGAGGCCCCGCTTGCGGCGGAGCCTCGCAATCACAAGATCGGCTGTCGCTACGCGGCTTTTGCCTCGATATTTACGCTGCGTGCGATCTCGGTGAGCTTCTCGTCGGCTTCTTTCTCTTCGTCGAGCGTCTGCTGCAACAGGTTTGCGATCTGCTGCTGGCCCAGCAACTCGGCGTAGGTGCGCACCGTGCCGTATCCTGCCATCTCGTAGTGTTCTACGCGCTGGGCTGCGCTGATGATGCCGGCATCGACCGTGGCATTGTCGCCACCCTGCGAGATGATCTCGTCGCCTTCCTTGATCACACCCTTCATGCCTTTGCAGGTCTGGCCTGAAGCGTCCTCGCCCAGAATGTCGAAGATCTGGTCGAGACGTTCAATCTGCTTGCGGGTAACGTTCAGGTGATCTTGCAGAGCGTTCTTGAGCTGAGGATAGTGCGCAGCCTCGATCATTTTAGGCAACGCATCGGTGATCTGGTCTTCCGCGTCGTACAGGTCGCGCAGCTCCTGCAAGAAGAGCTGCTCAAGGTTTTCGAGCTTCATGGTGAAAAGGGCCATAGTGCCTCCTGGATTCGAATTCGGGACGCTTCGTAGGATGGCTGGGAGGGCTGCCATGTTGGGTCGGCGAGGAAGATTTCGTCGGATTCTTAAGTAATGAGCGGCGCATGCTGGTCGCGCGCAGTCTTGGGTGGAAACCCACACATTCATGCGTGGGAAACGAAGCGGGTCCGCATCAGACAGCCTTTAGGGCTGGGCTTGTCGATCCTGCCGAGCTGAAGCGCGGCTCATGGTGCTCCGGGATCCAGTTATTGCCGGGCATACAGGGTAGATGACCCACGCGCAGGCAAGCGGTATCATGCAAGGTTGCGGTTTTTATAATCCAATTTCGTCTTTCTTGAGGCCCTTATGCCTGACCGTAAGATCCGCGTGCTGGTTGCAAAGCCTGGTCTGGACGGCCACGACCGTGGTGCAAAGGTAATTGCCCGGGCGCTGCGCGATGCCGGCATGGAAGTCATCTACACCGGCCTGCGCCAGACGCCGGAGATGGTCGTAAACGCCTCGCTGCAGGAAGACGTGGACGTGATCGGCCTCAGCATTCTTTCCGGAGCACACAACGCCATCGTGCCTCGCGTCATGGAATTGCTTAAGCAAAATCAAATGGACGACGTGTTGGTGGTGATTGGCGGAATTATCCCAGACCAGGATATCGAGGGATTGAAGAAGGCCGGAGTGGCCGCTGTCTTCCAGCCAGGAACTCCGATGGACTCCATCATCGAATTCATTCGCGCGAACGTGAAATCGCGCGGAGTTGCCGCGGGATAGTCTTTATCCAAAGTGTCATCCCGAAGCGAAGCGAGGGATCTGCAGTTCGCCGCGCCGCCGAAACTCCCCGATGAGTGTCATTCCGAGCGCAGCGAGGAACCTGCAGTTTCCGCCCATGCCGCCGAGCTCCCCCATCAAGAGACACCCCTCACCCGGTGTCATCCCGAGGCGCAGCGAGGGACCTGTAGTTTGCCCGCACCGCCGAACCGCATCGCGTGAGCCCCATTACTTCATCCCTGTTTCGTCTGAAATACTGCGTGCGCGCAGGAGCCGAAATCGTACTGCGTGTACATCATGGCCGGTCGCTCGCTGACCCTGACAATTGGTACACCCCCGCGGCCCTCAGCGGAAAGTTGGAAGTGGGGCCGCGATCCCATTTCTAGCCGTGGTTCTTCGCCGCGCGAGCAAACTGCAGATCCCTCGCCCGCTGCGCGGACTCGGGATGACACACATGAGAGAGTTCGCCAGCCCGCTGTCATTCCGAGCGCAGCGAGGGACCTGCAGTTTCCGCCCATGCCGCCGAACTCCCCCATCAAGAGACACCCCTCACCCGGTGTCATCCCGAGGCGCTAGCCTACAGCTTATTCAGCCCATCCAGCGCCGCGACCTTGTACGCCTCCGCCAGCGTCGGATAATTGAATACCGTATCCCGGAAATATTCGATCGTGCCTCCCATGCTTAGCACGGCCTGCCCGATGTGTACGATCTCGGTCGCGCGCTCGCCAATGATGTGGACGCTGATTAGCTTCAGCGTAGCTGGATCGAAGATCAGCTTGAGGAATCCTTCGTCGTCGCCCAGCATCTGCCCCTTGGCCAGCTCTGCGTAGCGCGCCGCGCCGGTTTCATACGGGACCTTATCCCGGGTAAGCTCCTCTTCCGTAGGTCCAACCATCGAGATTTCAGGAATGGTGTAGATGCCGTACGGAATCAGATTGGGAGGAATGTTGCCCGGCACGCCGAAGATGTGGCAGCTTGCCAGCCGGCCCTGCTCCATCGAGGTGCTGGCAAGCGCCGGGAACCCGATGACGTCTCCGGCGGCATACACGTGTGGCACTGAGGTCTGGAAGTTGGCGTTCACGCTGAGCTTGCCTCGGGCGTCCGGCACTATTCCGAGTGCTTCAATGTTCAACTGATCGCTGTTCGCATGGCGTCCCACGGCGTACAGCAGCGCTGATCCATGCACCGTCTTACCGCTTTCCAGCTTGGCGAAGACGCGGTCACGGTCCTCGTCAAAGCCAACGTTGACCACCTTTTCGCCCAGCCGGAATACGGTACCGAACTGCCGAAGCTGGAAGCACAGGCTCTCGACGATCTCGCGGTCGGCGAAGTCGAGCAGGACAGGTCGCTGATCCAGCAGCGTGACTTTCACGCCCAGCGCGGCGAACATCGAGGCATACTCCAACCCAATAATCCCGGCGCCCACCACAATCAACTCGCGCGGCAACTCTTGCAGGCCGTTCACCTGGTCGGAGTCGAAGATGCGTTTGCCGTCGATCGGGATCTGCGCATCGTGCGCAGGCCTGGTTCCGCAGGCGATGACGAAGTTCTCGCCGTGCAGCAGAGTGTATCCACTGTCGCCTGTGACTTCGACCGTGTGATCGTCGATGAACCTTGCGTTGCCCTCGTAAACCGCGACTCGGTTGCGGCGCAGTTGCGACTTGATAACCTCAATCTCGCGCGCCATTACTGCATCGGCACGAAACACCAGGTCCTGCATCGAGATGTTGTCTTTGAGAGCGTAGCCGCGGCCGTAAAACGTTCTCTGCCGCAGCCCACTGAGGTACAGGATGGCTTCCCGCAACGTCTTGCTGGGAATGGTGCCGGTGTTGACGCAAACGCCGCCGATGCAGCGCTTGCGCTCCACCACGGCCACTTTTTTGCGCAGCTTTGCGGCGCAGATGGCGGCTTTCTGTCCGGCGGGACCGCTGCCGATCACCACCAGGTCGTAGTTGTTGTTGTTGTCAGTTGCCATCGTGAGAACTCTCAGGATCGGTTCGGCGTATGTTCTCCGAAACGGTGCAGGCAGTGGAGGGACGCGCCTTGAAACTAACATCATCGCAGCTTCATGGAAAGGCGCGAAATATTAAAAGAAACGGCCCTGAGACTCGAGTAAAGCCACGAAAAAGGCCTTAATCTGTCCAAAATTCGAGGGCCGCGAGAGCTGATTTTCAGAGATTCCAGGACAGATGCGGATTTAGCAGATGACGAACACGGGCAGGTACCGGGGCTGAAACAGGGCCATATCCAAGGCGAAATAACCCGTTGTTGGCGCAAAAACAGCGACAAAATCGACGAAATCGAGCAATTTCCTGCGCGGCTGGTGCACATAAGCCCAGATTGCTCCAATCACCCGTGCGCTATACTTGATAGTTTGCTCATCCACGTTGTTCAAGTTCTGTAAGTCCTTTTATTGGAAGGAGAAACCCCGTCATGTCTTCCCCCGCTGTAGCATTTGCCCGTGAAAATCAGGGCCGTTTCTTAAACGAACTGAAAACCTTCTTGAGTATCCCCAGCGTCAGCACGCTACCCGAGCACAAGAGCGACATAGAAAAAGCCGCCCAGATGTGCGCCGACGAACTGAAGCGCATCGGGTTCGAGAATGTCGAAATCATTAAGACCGAGGGACATCCGCTGGTCTATGCCGACTGGCTGCATGCCTCCGGAAAGCCGACGGCGCTCTGCTACGCCCATTACGACGTGCAGCCGGCCGAGCCACTCGACGAATGGAAATCGCCGCCATTCGTGAACAAAGACGCCTATCCGGTGAAGGGCGACGATGCGCAGGCTATTAAACAAAGCTGGAGCGAGCCGAGTGAACGCAATCAGAACATCTACGCTCGCGGCGCGGTTGACGACAAAGGCCAGCTCTGGATGCAGGTGAAGGCCTTCGAGTCGCTGTTCAAGGCCGGCAATGGCAAGTTGCCTATCAATGTTCGCGTGCTGCTCGAGGGTGAAGAAGAAGTTGGCGGAGAGGCCATCGAAGCCTACGTCAAGCAGAACGCTAATTCGCCGAAGCTGAAGGCCGACTTCGCACTGGTCTGCGATACCGAGCTGTTCGCGCCCGATCTTCCCACGTTATGCGTTGGTCTGCGCGGCCTGGTTTATACCGAGATCGAAGCCCAAGGCTCCAAGACCGATCTGCACTCCGGCGTGTACGGCGGCGCGGCGCCGAACGCCATCTTCGGGCTGATCGAGATCATCAGCAAGCTGAAGGACGCTGACGGCAAAATCCAGATCCCCGGCTTTTACGACGACGTGAAGAAGCCGACCGACGCCGAGTTGAAGGCGTGGGAGAACCTGCCCTTCGACGAGGAGGAATATCGCAAGAACGAAGTCGGCTCGACCGTGCTGACCGGGGAGCCCGGCTATTCCGTGCTTTATCGTACCTGGGCCCGGCCAACGCTTGAGGTTCACGGAATCGTTGGCGGTTTTGTG
This sequence comes from uncultured Acidobacteriaceae bacterium, assembly GCA_963796585.1. Taxonomy (GTDB): domain Bacteria; phylum Acidobacteriota; class Terriglobia; order Terriglobales; family Acidobacteriaceae; genus CAVVDY01. The sequence goes on along the minus strand of CAWCMB010000010.1, from coordinate 363,578 downwards.
GGCTCTGGCGCGAAAACGGTTATCCCGGCGCGGGCGACTGCCAAAGTCTCAATGAGATTGGTTCCCGACCAGGATGCCGACGATATTTACAAGAAATACTCGGATTACGTGAACAAGATCACGCCCAAGGGCATCCAGACCAAAATAAAGATACTGAGCAAGGGCCCGGCCTGCGTGGTCAGCACGGATAACAAATATGCCGAGGCGTCGGTCGAAGCCATGCACGAGGTATTCGGCAAAGACACGGTTTACATTCGCTCGGGCGGTTCGATTCCCATCGTGACTCAATTCGAGAAGGATTTGAAGATTCCCAGCATCATGATGGGCATGGGGCTGCCGGACGACAATCTCCACGCGCCCAATGAGAAGTTCCATATCCCGAACTTCTATCGGGGCATTGAGTCGCTCATACGTTTCTTCCAGAAACTGGGAGACTAGTACGGGTGCGCAAAATGACCTTCTACCGGGGAGAGTTTTTGTAGAACTCTTCCCCTTTTTCGCTGTATTATCTTGTGGCGTCCCCCGCACCGCAAAACTCAACAGGAGCGCAGTATTGGTGTCGAACGATCTCCTGACTGCACTCGAGAAGCTACTCGTGTGCGTCGTCCTTCTTCTGGCCCCTTTCGTGGTCTCGCCCGCGTTCGCGGATGAGGAGCCGAGTGCGCCCGTGGCGCAGAGCGCTTTCGCCGCACTGCCCGATAGTCCGGGCACGACTAAATTCGGAGCAGAAGGCCCAGGTTCTTCGGCGGAGGAATCGTCCAGCAAAGCCAGCATCCTTCCTGATGCCAATCCACAGTTGGTGACCACGCCGCCTGTCGAAAAGATTCAGTGGAAGCCGATGCTGATCCAGTCTCTGGAGTTCACCGTTTTCCAGCATGCCTGGCGCGCGGCGTTTGATCCCGGACTGCGTTATCTCATTTCCCACAAGCCGTTCTGGCACGATTACGGCGTTTCCCTGACCGACTACCACATGAACCATTGGAGCGATGGCGACGATTTCATAGTGAACGATGTCGGCCACCCGCTTGAGGGCGGTGTCTATGGTCGTCTCTTCCTGCAAAATGATCCCAAGAGTTTCGTCGAGATCGGGAGGCACAACGGCTACTGGAAATCGCGCCTACAGTCGCTTGCCTGGATGACGCTATGGTCGACCCAGTTCGAGGTTGGGCCTCTCAGTGAAACGACCATCGGCAATCAGGGCGGTTTTTATTACAGCAACGGCTGTGGCACCGACAAAGCCTGCCTCACCACACCACCGTATTCTGCCGGGGCCAACAAATATACCGGTCTGGGTGGCGTTACCAACAACACGGGATGGACCGATTTCATAATCACTCCCCTGGTGGGCTTGGGCTGGGTGCTTGGCGAAGATACCATCGACCGCTACATTGTTACGCCCATCGCACGCGAGCATCGCATCCTGGGTGGCCGCTTCCTGCGCAGCGCCCTGGAGCCAAGCCGCAGCATGGCCGCGCTGTTCGCCGGCAAATTTCCCTGGATGCTGCCAGCTCCGGAAAACAACTTCGTCTACCATGCGAAGCAAAAACCTGCGAAGCCACCCAGAGGTCCCCTCCAGCGTTGGGAATTAGGAACGCAATATACCTACGTCAGCCTGCCCGTCCTTACGCGAGACTGCCCCACCACGTGTCGTGAAGGCTTCTCCGGAATGGGCACTACATTCGTCTACAACTTTACCCACGGCTTCGCCTTCGACAGCAGCACGAACTTCCTTCCCGGCCAGAACGGGAGCCAGGGCATGATGCAGGGGCTCTACGGCATCAGGCTTGGTCAGCAATTCCACCATGTCGGCGTCTTCGGCAAGGTGCGCCCAGGATTCATCTACTACAAAAATGCACTCCCCGGCGGTGGTGATCCCAATCCCAACAGCCTGACCCGCTTTGCCTGGGATATGGGTGGCATTGTTGAGGTTTATCCCGGTCGCGAGTCGCGCTCGGTGCTCCGCTTCGATGTAGGAACTACGCTGGTGCGATACCTCACCGATCGCTACGATGATCGCTTAACCCAAATTGGCGGAGTCATCTCCAACCAGTACTGGGTGACCCAGGGCAACTTCCAGATCTCCACGGGATATACCTATCGCTTCTAAAGTAGTTCCGAAACAGATTTAGCTTGGGTGCCCCATTCCGCCTTCTTCTGGCGGGGTGGGGCTTTTCAAAAACCCCACCCGGGCAAACCCGGCCCGAATGGGGCGCCAGGATTATCGGAAGCTCTCGCTTGTAGTACCCTGTCCCCACTGGGTCGATGCCGCACTCGCAAATATTCAAGGAACTCTCGTACGTATTTATCGCCGCGGTGTTCGGCGGTATGCTCGCCTGGCGTTTGCGCCAGCCGCTGATCCTGGGCTACGTTTTCGCCGGCATACTGATCAGTCCCTTTACTCCTGGTCCGGCCATCCACGAGGCGCACACCTTTGAGTTGCTGGCCGAGGTGGGCGTCATTTTCTTGATGTTCACCATCGGGCTTGAATTCTCGATACAAGACCTGCTTCAGGTGAAATGGATTGCGCTGTTAGGTGGCCCGCTGGGAATCCTCGCCTGTGGGTTGCTGGGGGCGGGAGTGGGATGGATTCTCGGCTGGGGATGGCTGCCGGGCTTCGGCGTCGGACTGATCATCTCTGTCGCCAGCACCATGGTCATGTCGCGGCTCCTGATCGACCGGGGAGAACTGCAATCGGAGCACGGTCGCGTGATGATCGGAATCACGATTGTCGAAGATCTTGCCACCGTCGTGCTCATCATTCTGCTGCCGCTGCTGGCAAACTTCAATCCCACCCATCTGCTGGCGCTAGGCAAAGAATTAGGGTTGGCGGCCGTGGTGTTGGCGCCGCTTGCGGTAGTGGCGAAGTTTCTCGTACCTCGCTTCCTGGCGAAGATTGCTCGCACCGGTAACGATGAGGTGTTCCTGCTGGTCACGCTGGCGGTGTGTCTGGGGGCGGCTGCGCTGACGCAAGCGGTTGGCCTGTCGCTTGCCATTGGAGCGTTCGCAGGGGGCCTGACCATCAGCGGCTCCGACAATGCGCACCGCGCATTGTTGCGCCTCACCCCTTTGCGCGATGCTTTTGTGGCGCTGTTCTTCGTGACTGTCGGCACTCTGATCAATCCCCGTGGAGTGTTTGCCGACATCGGAGTTTTGCTCGCCATCGTGGGCCTGGTAGTAGTTGGTAAAGCTGCCATCTGGACGGGCATCACCAGGGGCTTTGGATACTCCACGCGGACTTCGATACTGGTAGGCACCGGACTGACCCAAATCGGCGAATTCTCGTTCATCCTGGTGCAGACGGCCCGCGATAGCGGCCTGCTGACGGCAAACTTCTACCACGCCACACTCGCCGCTTCATTGATCAGCATCCTGATCAACGCCGCGCTGGTCCGGTCGGTGCCGAATTGGCTGGCGCTTCCGCAGCCTCGGCAACGGAGGCGTGTGGCAGCTGACTAATCTCCCGGCTGTCATTCTGAGCGCAGCGACGCCACCTTTAGAACTGTCATTCTGAGCGAAGCGAAGAACCTGCTTCACTCCCTGAGCCGACGCATTTAGGGGAGTCCAAGGTTTGCCCCAATCGTCAGCCAGATCGTTCCAGGTAGGATTTTCCCGCTCGATAAGAGCGACTTTCCTGGAGCGCAGCCACCCTTTGAGCACGGTTTCCGTGTGGATCGCATCGCGGACATACTGAAACTCTCGGTAATAAACCAGCCGATTGATCTTGTAACGCTGGGTGAATCCCTCGATTTCTCCCCGCTTAATGCTGCATGACGCGATGGTACAAATCGCCCGTGACGCCAGTGTAGATGCAGCGCGACTTGCTGGAGAGGATGTAAACAAAATAGCGGTGCTCGCGGGGCATGCTGGTAGCGTCGCACTGGAAGCGAAACCTGTAAGTGACGCGAGGCACTGGGCTCTGTCAAAGCCGCCATTTCCGTGGTGGGTAGTGAAAGCAGGTTCTTCGCTGGGCTCAGAATGACAGTTCAAGAAGATTGATCGCTGGGCTCAGAATGACAGTTCTGAAGATTGATTGCCTTGCTCGAAATGAAGTTCTGCCGGGAATTCCCCGATTGACCGACTTGGTACCGCCCCGGATTGGCGGTTGATTCCTCTCCGCCTTGCACCTACACTGGTGCAAGCTCTCGGACTCTCCTCGACCTCCTGAAACGTCCTCGCGCCTGAGATTCGTGCATTTGCTGCAATTTGGGTGCAATATGCTGTGGTTTCCACAACTCAGGCACTAAATATAGCGTTTTGTATCTTGACCCCTCCCCCTAAGGCCGTTAAAGTTGCCTTGGATCGAGCCGAGGGGAGCCAAGAGTTGGATAAACCGGTGCCTCTTCTGCCCGCGCTGTTCGTCTACAGAAAAGGCACCCTTCCCGGCCTGGGCAAATCATCCCGAAGTGGTGGGATTCCCGGCGAGTGCAAGGAGTAGAAGTTGCTCAAGATCAAGAAGCTGCAAATCCTGGGATTCAAGTCGTTCTGCGACCGCACCGAGTTGCGTTTCGAAGGCGAGGGCATCTCCGCCATCGTCGGCCCCAATGGATGCGGCAAGTCGAACATTTCCGACGCCATATCCTGGGTTCTGGGCGAACAGTCGGCGCGCTCGCTGCGCGGCGTCAACATGCAGGACGTTATCTTTGCCGGCACGCGCGAGCGCAAGCCGACGGGCATGGCCGAGGTCACGCTGACCCTGGTCGATCCTGCAGTGTACGGCGATGTGGGTGAGCCTGAAGTCGATGTGCAGGACGACATGCCCGAAGACTGGGACGAGTCGGCTGTGCGATCGGCGAGCGCTGACGAGGCCGAGCGCTATATCGAGGAAGTTCGTCCCGGGCAGGGCGACGACGAGGAAGCTTCTGCCGGCGAAGCCGCGGTCGAGCAGACGGCTGCTTCGTTAGTGCCGCAGGTGGTTTTGAAGATTCGCCGCCGCAAGTTCAAGCGCACCTTCAAAGCCGGAGAGATTGCGGTCACGCGCCGGCTCTTCCGCACCGGCGAAAGCGAATACCTGCTCAACGGGAAGCTCTGCCGGCTGCGCGACATTCAGGACCTGTTCATGGGCACCGGACTTGGTCCGGAATCATACGCCATCATCGAGCAGGGACGCATTGGGCAGATCCTGAGCAGCAAGCCGACCGACCGTCGCGCCATCATCGAAGAGGCTGCAGGAATTACGAAATTTAAATCGCGCAAGCGTCTGGCCGAAGCTCGTCTGGAAGACGCGAAGCAGAACCTCTCGCGCATCAATGACATCTTCGATGAAGTCACGCGCCAGATGAACTCGCTGAAGCGCCAGGCGAGCAAGGCCGAACGCTATGCCAAGCTACGCGACGAGATGCGCGCCAAGCTGCGTGTAATCCTCGCCAGCAAGTTCGCGCAATTCGATTCAGAAGCGGCCTCGTTGGAATCGCAGCTCACCATCCTCGCGGAGGAGATGCGCACCAAGCTCGAGACATCGCAGCAGATGGAATCGGAGCATAGTTTGCTGACGCAACGTGGGTACTCGGTTGAGCGCGATGCGCAGAGCAATCGCGAACAGCTCAACACGCTCGCGATAGAACTTGATCGAGCTGCGGCGCGGCGTCGCACCAACGAAGAGCGTTGTGCCGAGCTTGAGGCGCGCTCCGCAGGAGCGCAGGCCGAGATCGCTACCAGCGAGGCTCAACTCTCGCAACTGGAGCAGGAACTCGAGGCGAACCACGCAACACTTCTGTCCGCCAATGCCGATGTGGAAGGTGCGCAAAGCGAGCTTCAGCAGCGCCAGGCAGAGGCTGCGGCAGCGTCGGCGAACCTGATGCAATTGGAAAATCAGCAAGAGCAGCGGCGCAGCCACATAATGCAGGCGGTGTCGCAGGGGTCGTCGGTTCGCAATCGCATTACGCAGGCGGAAGAGCGTCTCGCTGCTTTGGAGCGCGATGCCCACCGGCTAAGTTCTGAAGTCGCGGCCGCCAATCAGCAACTTGACACGTTCGGTGGTCAGCGCGGCCAGTTGGGACTGGAGTTTGAAACCGCGACGCAGCTCGTTTCCGAGTTGGATGGACGCATCACCGGAACTCGACAGAAGCTGGATGAGCTGCGCGCCGCCGAGACCGACGGTAAGCGCCATCTCGACGGCATGCGTTCCGAGTTTGCGGGTCTCATGGGCCGCCGCGGCTCGCTGGAAGCTGTCATCGCCGAGCATGGCTACTCGACGGAATCCGTTCGCCGGCTGTTCAAGTCGGGCGCCCTTCATGGCGGCCACGCCCCTGCCGGTGTTCTCGCCGACTTCCTCGAAGTGGAAGACCGCTATGAACATGTCGTCGAAGATTTCCTGCGCGATGAGCTGAACTACATCGTGGTGAAATCGTGGGACGCCGCCGACGAAGGCTTGCGCCTGCTGCGCAGCGATGTCGATGGTCGCGCGACATTTCTGGTCCATCCCGAAGACTCGCAGGCCAAGTTCTCGTTCGTTCACGACGAGGTGAGCTACGGCGGTCCGCGCCGCGACAGCGTGGTCCCGATGAAGGACTGCATTCGCGTGCTCAATGGGTTTGGCAAGTCGCTCGAGGTCGTGCTGCCCAAGCTGGGCAACGGCTACATCGTTCCCGATCCCAACGTCGGGCGCGAGCTGGCGTTGGAGAATCCCGATGCGTTCTTCCTCTCGCAGTCGGGCGAGTGCTTCCACAACGTGACCGTCACCGGAGGCAAGCAGCGTAGCGAAGGCCCGTTGTCGATGAAGCGCGACTTGCGCGACGTCCTGAAGCAGATGGACGAACTGGAGAGGGCGATTCGCGACAAGGAGCTACGGGTCGCGGCCATCGGACGCGAGATCGGTGAGCTCGGCGGCTTACTGCAGCGTCTGGAAGACGAGAAGCGCGAAGCCGAGCGCCAGGCCATGACGTCGGGCCATACGTTGAATCAGTTGTCCAGCGAGATGACGCGGGTTCGCGAGCGGCTCACGACTTACGAGAGCGAGTTACAGCGTTTGTCGTCGGAACGGTCTGAGCGCGAGGTGTTCGTCACCGGCCAAACAGCGGAACTCGAACAGCTTGAGCAGAGGCAACGCGCGCTGGAAGACGAGTTGCAGGCGGCGCAGTGCAGCTTTGAAGACTTACGCCAGCGCCGTGACGAATCGGTGCAGTTGGCGACCGAGGCCCGCGCGCAGCTCGCTACGCTGGAAGAGCGGCGGCGTGGCGCCGTGACCAACGTACAGCGTCTGGAGTCGATGACTGCGGAGGCTGGCGGCCGACTGGCGAAGCTGAGGGGCCAGATCGATTCCGCTGCCGCCGAAATGCAACAGCGCGCGTCAGAAAATGTCCGGCTGGCAGAACAAGCTGTTGTATGGGAGACGGAACGCGAGGCCGCCCAAAAACGCGATCAGGAGATTGCGGAGGAGTTGCAGCAGGCCCGGGCCCGGCTGGCTCAACTGGAAGAGGAGCTGAAGACGGCGCGTGCCGAGCTCGATGCTGCTCGTGATCGTCGTGGCGAACTGGCTGCGGAGCAGGCTCGGTTGCGTTCGGACATGCAGCACCTGTCGGAGACCTGCGTACAGGAGCTGAGCGCGCAACGCGAAGAGCTGATGAGCGACGATTCCGTTGTGCGGATTGAAGGCGAGGCATTGGCGTCCGAAGAAGAAACCCACAAAGAGATGCGCACGCGCCTGGAGAATATGGGGCCGGTGAACATGATGGCCCTTGAGGAATACCAGGAGACGGCGCAGCGCCATGAGTTCCTGGACACCCAGCGCAAAGACCTGCTGGAGTCGATCGAGAACACGCAAAACACCATCAAGGAAATCGAAATCGTATCGCGGCAGAAGTTCGAAGAGGCGTTTGCCGCGATCAACGAGAACTTCAGCCGGACGTTCAGCAAGTTGTTCGGCGGTGGTCAGGCGTTCATGCGGCTCACCGATCAGGAAAATTCAGCCGAGAGCGGGCTGGACGTCGTGGCGTCGCCTCCGGGCAAGAAGTTGCAAAATGTGTTGCTGCTTTCCGGCGGCGAGAAGGCATTGACGGCGTTCGCGCTGCTGGTGGGCATCTTCCAATATGTGCCCAGCCCCTTCTGCATCCTGGACGAAGTCGATGCGCCGCTGGACGAAGCCAACATCGGTCGCTTCACGGAACTGGTTCGCGACATGAGCTCGCAAACCCAGTTCATCATCATCACTCACAGCAAGAAGACCATGAGCATGGCGCCGACCATGTATGGCGTAACCATGCAGGAGCCTGGGGTGTCCAAGCTGGTTTCAGTGCGGATGCAGGGAAGCACGCCTAGGCTGGTTGCTGCCGGCGCGTAGCACGGTGGGAGCTCTATCAGGCAAATAACAAAGGGAGGCCGCAGCCTCCCTTTTCGCATATCAAGCCGGCTTACTGACCGGGGGAAGAGTTGGATCCACCCGCAGACAGCACCAGTGCCTGGGTTGATCCGCCGAACTGGATCTGCTGCAGCGTCCGGGTCGAGCCCTCACTGTTGAACTCGACGGATGTTGCATTTACCTTTCTGTCGGCCTGCTTTACCTGCGCCTGCGCGGAGGCTACTTCTTTCTTGCCTTTCTTGAATGTCAGTTGGGTAGTTGGAGCGTTGTCATCAAAGGTGACCTTGTAGTCGCCTGGCTGCAGGGTCGTGCCATTGACCTGGACGGGATCGGTAAAGGTGACTGTCTTGGAGACAGTGCCGGCAAAAGCGGCGCCTGTCAGCAGGAGAGTGAGAGCTGTACCGCAAACAAAGGTTGCAAAGCGCTTCATTGAGTAAACTCCTTCTTCTATGGATAGGTTGTTAGTTCTGGCCTACTCTGGACCACATAAGATATTGACTATGATGCAGTCGAAAGGTTTCGTGAATTATTGACCAGTAGCTGTTACGAAGTGGTGAGCTGCTTAGTTCCGGCGAAAGTAGGAGGAAACTGTTAACTAATGTAAAGCAGGCAAGTTAGCGGCGGGGATGAGCACACAAAATGCCGGGATGAAATGCAGATTCAAAAATCGGCAGCTCTCACCTGATAGGAAAATGCACCCACCGCAGATGTAGCAGCATCCAACATCCCGGCGAGTTGTTAATTTATTGATTATCCTAGCTGGATATCCTACGATCCAACCCGTCTCCTGCTAGTTCCAACCCATGCGTGTCCGAAGCCCTGTAATGTGCGCGGTGTGATGCGCCGAATGCCAGGCGTACAACGCGAGCATCCGATCGAGCGAAAGCACGCCTTGTTCGGGATGCCGCAATGTGCGAGCGAAATCCTCCCCACTCATCGACCGCAGCAGTGTGACCCACCGTCCGTGTAGCGCCTCAACCATGCGCAAAGAGGTTTCGACCGGCGTCTGCTCGGAATCCGGCAATTTGGCCCACAGGTCTTCCTTGTAAGTCTTGATGGCGGGCTCAAATTCCGTTAGGGCCAGCTTGAAACGGACGTAGGCATTCAGGTGACTGTCAGGCACGTGATGTACGACTTGGCGCACCGTCCAGCCCTCGGGGCGATAGGGGGTGTCGAGCTGCTGCCCGGTGAGGCCATTCACAGCGGTTGTCAGATTCGCCGGCAGCTTGGAAAGCACGTCGATGGAATGCACCCGCCGCTTCGCCATCTGCTCGTCGTTTTCCGGCGGAATCCATTCGAACTTGCCAATCGGGTATCGCAGATCTGCCAAACTGCACCTCTACTACTAATCTACTACCGATGCGATGGGGCTAATCAAGCCCGCGCACTTCGCTGGCCGGCAGCCATTCCAAACTGCACGGCCCCGGCAGTCCGGTGGAAGGTTTCTCGGCGGCTGCCTTGTCCTTTGATTGCGGTTGTTTGCCGCAGGTCAGCCGCACTCGGCGTACAACGTGCACCTGTGACGACGGCGGGAACTTCATGGGCACGGTTAGATTCTTCAGGGTGTCGGTGAAAGTGCGAAGGCTCTCTTCGCCGCGCACGAACTTTACCTGCTCCACTTTTCCCGGGCCAACCAGCAGGAAGAAATCGGCAGTTCCGGTCTGCACCATGTCGAGCTTTTGGGTTCGCTCGCCGATCTGTTCTTTGCGTGCTTTCGCAATCATCGAATCGAGAGCGCCGCCGCTCACACCAAGATTCTTTAACTTGTCACGCGCGGTGGTACTTGGGCTCTCTCCTGTCAGCGACAGCACGTAATAGTGGACTTCCTGGTCCCGATTCCCCTTCTTCTCTGCGATGTCGCCCAGGTGTTCGGCGACTGCACCGCTCTCCGTCCCCTGCCATGCCGGCAGGATGTAGGCCTCAGCTTTATCGATGTCGCCGCTCTTGAACAGCGCCCAGCCTTTGGTGTCCCACACGTTAAACAGCATCTGTGTGTTCGCCAGGTCGGGGAATCGCAGGCTGGCGAGCGAGACATCGCGTAACTGAGTTTCTAACGCGCTGATGGCGGCATCAGCATAACCATCAGCGCGCTTCAATTCGGTGTTCTGTTCGGCCATAGCATAGGCGACGTCATTCCATACCAGAGGTGACGGCGCCATCGTGATGGCTTTGTCAAACGACGCCATTCCCTTCTCCGTCTGACCGTTTCCCAGGTAGGCTTGCCCGAGGCTCGCCAGAAGCAGCGGATTGTTTGATTGGATCGAGACAGCTTTCTCCAGTTCCGGAACCGCCTCGCCAAACCGCTTCAGGTTGATGTACAAGATGCCGAGGCTGGCGTGCGCCCCGGCATCCAGTGGGTTGATCTCGATTTGCTTCTTGAACTGGGCGATAGCATCGTCGTATTTCTGCTGTTGCTGGTATGCCTGACCTAGCTCGCTGTAAGCCGATTCATCGTAAGGATTGGCGGCAATCTGTTTTTGGAAAGCCTCCGCAGCCTTTTGCGTTTGATTGGTGGCCATATATGCGCCGCCCAGGTATTTCCAGATGTCTTTGTGATCGGGATCTGCTTTCTGCACCCGTTCGAAGAGCTTGACCGCCTCATCGTAATTTCGGTTCTTAAGGGCTTGCACTCCTGAGTCGAACCAGTCATTCGGCGTGCCTTCTCCGCCCAGCCCAGACATGCCTGGCGACTGATTCTCCAGCCGAACGGTCTGCGCCTGGTCGGAGTCGACCACGCGGAGGAATGCTGCGTAGTCGGATTGCCGGTCGTAGGGAATCTCCGCGACCGAAGTCTTCATGCTGCGACTGGTGACCAGTTCGTTGTTCAGCACCTTGTAAGACGAGCTATATTCCGCGTAGTCGCGTTTCACATCTACACCGATCGGCAACTTGACGCTGTATTTGATCGGAATGTGGATTGACGCTTCGGTCTGCACCTCTTGTGGCGGCCCCAACCGAAAGGGTTCGTCTTTGTCTGAGTCGTCAGCCGGCGGCATCCGGAAGCTGCTGATGGGGAGCGGGAGGGTTGACTCCTTTACCGACCAATCGAAATAGTTCGGAACCGAGAGGTCGTAGTCGATCTGCATCGGATTATCGGTATCCGAAGGATCACCCGCGTGCAGATTGGTAATCTCCGCACCGCGCAGAGGCGAATTCTGTAGCGACCTCTGAAACAGTTCTTTCCAGCGGTTGCTCGGTATCTGCCGCAATGCGAATCGTATCGTCATCTCGCCATCGCCACGAACGGTGGTTGAAAAGTGCGCGGTTAGCTTGCCCGTGTCATTCAGGGACCCCTCAATCTTGCTGCGGTCGTACGCCGGGAAGGGAAGCGAGGCGGGAGTTCGCACCAGGCCCGGCTTGCCCTCGGGAGGAACAGCCAGCGCCTCTTTGTCGCGAAGCGAGAACGCCAGCATCCGGAAGGGCGCTATTCCTGACGTGCTGTCGAGCCATATTTCCTGGCCGCTGACCGGCACCCGGGTAATGACGTGATCGAATTGTGCCGGCGACGGAACATCAGGGTCGATTTTACGCAACGCATTGATCAGCACCGAAGTGGACTGAAAGCCTTCGGCTTGCAGCAGGGCTGCCAGCAGGGTGTTCTTGTCCTTGCAATCGCCGTAGCCCAGGTTCATCACATCGGCGGCAGGATGAGGCTGGTAGGCGCTCAAACCGAGCGAGAGGCTCACATAGCGAAAGTCGCGCGATACGTAGTCATAGAGCGCCTTCACCTTTGCCATGTCATCGGTCTTGCCCTGCACCAGGCTGTCGGCTTTGGCTTTCACTTCCGCGGTCGGCTCACGGCGGTCCTTTTCCAGCGAACGATACCAGTCGCCCAGTTGTTCCCAGCTCTGAAAGGTGGTCAGTTGAATCGCCGGCGCTTCCTCAGTCTCAGGACGGGCCCGTTTCTTCGGCGTAGGCTCCGCGTCTTTGGTTTGCGAATGGCTCCAGCGATAAATGCGACGGTCGCCTTCCTCCGTGATCTTCGGTTCATAGCCCGGCTTGGTCTTCAGCTTTATCAGGCGATCTTTGGGAACATTGATCTCCACCTGCTCGTCGAGCACAATGCCGTGTTCGGTGAAGTTGTAGCTCGCCCAGAATTGTCCCGGAATGAGCGGGTTCACGATGGTGCGAACGTAACGAAACTCCAGGGTGTCGCCCGGTCGCAGCGAAGGAACGCTGATGTGCTTCTGGTGATAGTCGGTGTAGACGGGCGCGTCAGGAATGGTGAGGTCCTGAATGGCCGAGTCCTGCGCGGTGATGACGGTCCCATCGGGCTTGCGCACGCGTACGTAATCGATCTCCAGCTTGTCGCTGAACGCGCTGTATCCCAGCTTCAGTTGCCCGAGGGCTTGCACTCCACTCTCGCTGGTGATCTTGATGCGGGCTTCCTGCTCCTCACGGCCGGTGCCATCGTTTTCAAAACGCTGCGATTGCCGGAAGTGCTCGACTACGAAAGCCTGCTGGGAATAGTCGGGAGGTACGGGAGTCTGGGCATCCGGCGCAGCAGGGGCGTTTTTTGCCGGGGCCGCGGGGGTTGCCGCAGCGGGAGGTGGAAGCTGCCCGAGAGATGCAGATGCGGTAAGGAGAAGGCACAAGAGAGCAACATCGCAAAAATGGCGTTTCATAAGAAAAGCTTCACTGGAATCGTACCTTATTCGCCGGCCTTCGTTCCGACGCTCTTCACGCGAGCAAAAACAAAGGAGGGCGCCAGGCCCTCCGGTGTATATGAGTTTGAGTTTTGCTTAGGCCTTCTTCGGCTCCAGCAACGAAGGCTGGGAAGACGGCTGCGAAGACGGAGGCACGGCGGCAGGAGACGACGCCGCAGCCATCGCCTGCGGCTTAGGTTCCACACGAGCAGCCTCTGCCTTCTGGATGTCGATCGCTCCCTTGAAATAGGCGCCGTCATCAATGGCAATGCGCGCGGTGGAGATGTCGCCCTTCAGCGATGCGCTCTTTCGGAGCTCCACCCGGTCGCTGGCGGTGATATTACCGTCGACCTGGCCATGAACAATCACATTGCGGGCCTCGACGTTGGCGCGCACGCGGCCGTTGGGCCCGATGGTCAGGCTTTGGCCACGTAACGTAATGGATCCCTCCACGTGTCCGTCAACGTAAAGGTCCTCGCTGCCGGAGAGCTCGCCTTTCACCACCACCGACTTACCAATGGTGGCGACGTCAACGTTGCGCGGAGGGTCACTCCGCACAGGCTCGCTGGGACGGGCCGGGGGAGCGAGGGCCGCCGGGGAAGGAGAGCTGGGTTCCTGTATGGGCATAGGTTTTTCGTCTTCCTTGCGTGTAGGTTTCCACATATCTTGCTCCGGAAGCGGTCCTCGGGCCGAGATTTCGGGGTTGCTGCGCAGGGATTGCCTGGGCCGCTGGCATGAGGATACCTAAGCCTGCGAAATGTGGAAAGTCTTTTGCGCAGCAATTTGCACCGGGCAGCCGATTAGGCACCGGCTGATTCCGGTAGGAGGCGCCGCGTTGCGAGGGGCAGAGGGGCCGAAGCGTGGAGTCGTTCTCGCCTGATTCGCCAGATTCAGAACCGTCATTCTGAGCGAAGCGAAGAACCTGCTTTCGCTGCACGAGCCGAAGAGTTCTCACTCGATTACGGCAGGTTCTAGAACTGTCATTCTGAGCGCAGCGAAGAACCTGCTTTCACTTCCTGAGCCGACGCCTTTAAGGGAGTCCAAGGTTTGCCCCAATCGTCAGGCGGATCGTCCCAGGTAGGATTTTCCCGCTCGATCAGAGCGACTTTCCTGGAGCGCAGCCACCCTTTGAGCACGGTTTCCGTGTGGATCGCATCGCGGAATACTGAAACTCTCGGTAATAAACCAGCCGATTGATCTTGTAACGCCGGGTGAATCCCTCGCTCTCTCCCCGCTCGTGCTACATGACGCGACGGTACAAATCGCCTGTAACGCCGGTGTAGATGCAGCGCGACTTGCTGGAGAGGATGTAAACAAAATAGCGGTGCTCGCGGGGGCATGCTGGTAGCGTCGCACTGGAAGCGAAACCTGTAAGTGACGCGAGGCACTGGGCTCTGTCAAAGCCGCCGTTTCCGTGGTGGGTAGTGAAAGCAGGTTCTTCCCCCTCAGCTACGCTCGGGGTCAGAATGACAGCCAAGGAATTTTCCCGGAGAGTACACTTGCAAATGTATATACGTGAATGAAAAAGCGAGTCCCCAGACTGAAGACCAATAAAGCAGCGGAGAATTTTCTCGACCAGGATCTGTCGAACCTTGACTTCCCGCAATTTCAGCCGGTACGGTTCGAATTCGAGCCCAAGAATGAGCAGATTAACCTGCGCGTGCCGAAGCCCCTGCTGATAGCAATAAAAGCCCGCGCCAAAGCGCGGGGCATTCCTTACACTCGATTTATCCGAGAAGCTCTCGAACGGGCGCTGGCCTCATAAATCGCCCGTTCGTTCGCCTATTTTCGATCCAGCAAGGGGGCGGTACCAAGTTCGCGACCCCGCGAGCCTGATGCGCCTTTGCCGGCTTTCATCGCGGCGGCCGCTTGAGTCACTTCCGGCCCGTAACGTTCCAGCAGCACGGGCACGAGCGCGCCTTCGGCTTCCTTCACGAAGGTCATCTTGCCCTGTCCATCAAGGTCGATACGGATGTAGTCGCCGAGCTTCACCTGCCCAGTCGCCACCAGATTGGCAAGAGGGAACACGATGTGACGTTCGATGGCGCGTTTCAAGTGGCGCGCCCCGTACTTCAAATCGGTTCCCTCCAGCAGCAGGAACTCCTTTACGTTGCTGGTGCAACTGAAGACGAACTGCTGATTTCCCGTCGCCTGCAGGATGCGCTGCTGCACCAGACCGAGCTCAATTTCCAGAATCTGCTGCAGGTGCTCGGCACGCAGAGTCCGGAAGACCACGATCTTGTCGATGCGGTTCATGAACTCGGGCGAGAACTTCCGGCGCGCTGCGTCGACCGCCGTACGGTTGATCTTCTCGTCCAGCTTGATGTCCATTTGCGCAGGCGTCTGGGCGAAGCCCATGGTGCCGTTGATGAGCTCGTTCATCTCGGTGGCGCCCAGATTCGATGTCATCACGATCAGGCATTGCGAAAGGTCCACGCGCCGGTTATCACCAAGCGTGAGCGTCGCCTTATCAAGAATGCCCAGCAGCAATTGCCACAGCGCGTCCGAAGCTTTCTCGATTTCGTCGAACAGCAGGATCGAGAGCTTCAGTTTCTCGGTGTGCCACTGGTTCAGGGCTTCCTGAGTTAGCAGCGGGTGCGTCTCGCGATGCCCCAGGTATCCCGGAGGCGAGCCGATCAACTTGGCGATCTCGTGCGAGTGCTGGAATTCGGCGCAGTCGATCTTGATGCACGCCTTGGGATCGCCGAACAGTGACTCGGCCACCGCCTCGACGACGCGCGTCTTGCCCGATCCGGTCGGTCCCAGAAACAGAAGGTTCCCAATCGGGCGCCCGGGGGGGTGCAGGCCGGCGAGGAACATTTGATAAATTTCGGCGACTTTCTCGATGGCCGGGTCCTGGCCAACGATCTTGCGCCGGAGAGCGGTTTCGAAATCCTGCGCCGCGTTGCTGCGTCGCGTCGGATCCAGTGCTGCATTGAGTCCGGTTTTCATCAGGTTTCACTTACCGGCTCGGATCCCTTCCTGGCACCAAGGGATTAAGAGTCGCATTCATGAGATGGATGACGATTGCGCAGAGTTGTTTTTATCTTTTTCCGACTCGGCCGACAACCCGCTTTGCGCTTCTCACCGGAACATACGATGCAAGGCGCGGTGATGGAGTCAGCTTACTGATGAGTAACGGCAGGACGTATTTTGCACAAGGGCGTGAGCAGTGATGGAAAAGGGCGCCGCTGGGGCGCCCCTCATTTAGCTCTGGTTGCCGATTTACGGTACTTCGATCAGCTCGATTTTTCCGTCCTTGCGACGGTGCAGCACTTTGGCTTTACCCTTGGGATCGCGAAACACGAACACGTCACGATCGCGGAACTCGCATTCCTTCACCGCTTCTTCGATGGTCATGGGACGCATCGCTACTGAATCCGTCGCGCGCACCAGGTGAGCTTCCGTGGTGCGGGAGATGGAAGGAAATTTATGTACCAGCACCGGAACGGCGGTCGCGGCATTGGCTCCGACCGCAATCTGTAACTCAGCGGCTGCCTCGACCGGCTCTTTCCAGCTTTTGTCTTTAGCTTTGCGAGTGGTGGTGCGGCGGCGGCCATTGTGACGCAGCGCCTGGGTCTCGATATGTTCCAGCGCCTGGCTGATGGCGCTGATCATGTCGGTGGCCTCGGCCAGGCCAACCAGATGGCCGCGCCGGCGCGTGACCGTGATCTCAGCGATGTTGCGGTGTTTTTCCACGGTCAGGATCACCTTGCTCTTGATATTTTCGCCGAGGATTTTGGTCAGTTTGCCGAGGGCGGATTCGATTTCTTTGCGAACTGCGGAAGTGATTTCGTACTGCCTGCCGAAATACTCGATGTTCATTGAGCTTCCTTCTGCCGCAGCCTGATTGATTGCTATTTGTTTTGGCCGCGGCGGCATTCACCTCAACGGCATCACGCAAAACCATCCGAAGAAAAGGTCTTGATTCAAGCTTGCGGCGCGGCTAAAGCCGTGCCCCTTCGGACGCCGTGGACGCCGGTGTAGCCCTAACTCTTTACTCTGCGCTGGTGGGTGCTCGGGATGCGCATATCTTCCCGGTACTTCGCGACCGTGCGGCGAGTGACCTGGATGCCCTGCGCCTGGAGGATGCGCGTGATCTGCTCGTCGGTCAACGGCCTGGTGGGGTCCTCTTCCTCGATGAGCTTCTTGACCCTGCGCTTCAGGATCAGCAGCGAGGTGCTGCCGCCCTCGGGGCCGTTCACGCTCTCGGTGAAGAAGTAGCGTAGTTCGAAGACGCCTTGCGGGGTATGAGCGTACTTGTTGGCGACTGCCCGGCTCACCGTCGAAGGATGAACCCCGATCTCTTCCGCCACTTCCTTGATCATCATCGGCTTGAGTTGGTCGATGCCGTGATCGAGGAAATCGCGCTGTCGCTCGAGGATCGAGTGGCAGACCCGCAAAATCGTTTGCTTGCGTTGCTCGATGTTCTTGATGAGCTGGATGGCCGACTTGTAGCGCTCCTTCACATAGTTGCGCACGTCCTTCTCGGCCACATCGCGGTTCAGCAACCGCCGGTAAGAAGAGTTCAGACGCAACTGCGGAACTTCTTCATCATTCATCACGATGATGAATTCGTCGCCCTGCTTGACGAAAGCCACATCCGGCTCGATCAGCCGCGTTTCCGTCTTGTTGTAGCGCAGGCCGGGACGGGGATCGAGGGTGCGAATGAAGTCCATCGCCCGCATCACCGCGTCCAGCGGACGATTGATGGCCTTGCCGACATCCTTGTAATTCTTGTTCTGCAACGCCGGAAGGTAATCACTCACCAGGGTGATGGCATCCTCCAGCGCTTCCTGTTCGGCAACATGGTTGGTCTGCCCGTTCTTGCGGTGCAGCGTCTTCAGGTTCAGAAGCTGCGCCAGCAGGCATTCGCGAAGGTCGCGCGCGCCAACCCCGACCGGATCCAACTGCTTGACCAGGTCGATAGCTTCCAGCAGGGCATCGCGGCTGAACGGTACACGCGCCGGGCCCGTGCGCGGCGGCACCAGGTGAGGACGGGGCCGATCGGCGTCGAACTCCGCAGCCGTGGCGTGGACTGCCGTCTCTTCCTCGGCTTCCGCCTCCGCGACCGCAATTTCGCCCGCCACGTCCCGCGCCGTATCACTTTCGGCTGAAGCCAACCCGCCATTCGACGGCGAAGTCTCGGCGGAAGGAGGGTCAAGGTCGCGCATCGCCTCCGTCCCACGCATGGCCGGCTCAGATCCGTTGACTCCAAAGCCCATGTCTTCATCCATCAGGCCCAGCAGTTCGTCTTCGGTCGCGGTAAGGTAGCCCTCTTCGTTGAGATTGCCGATCACCAACTCGGCGGCGCGATGAACGTCATCCTTCACATGCAGAGAGCCCAACTGCCACAACAGGTGATCGGAAAGCGTGGTCGGCTTGGACAGGAAGTTCTCGAACGAGGGCTTCTCGTTGTCCTCCATCTCTACCGATGTCCGCAAGCCGGGGTCGAGGTACTCCTTGAAGAACGAGCCGAAGTCGATTTCTTCGAAGGGATCTTTTTCTTCCGAAGGAAGGGCCTGCTCCTCCTGCGTCGCGGGAGAGCTGTCGCGATCCATCTTCTCTTCCCGGGCACTGACCTCGTCCAGCAGAGGAACCGAATCTTCCAGCTCCTCGAGCACCGGATTCTCGGTCAGCTCGGCGGTGATCATGTCGCTCAGTTCGAGCTTGTTCAGCGCCAGGATACTGACCATTTGCACGAGCCCAGGCGTCAGAATCTGCTTCTGAGAAACATTGACGTGAAGTCTGGGACCGTAGCTATAAGGAGGAGGCATGGTAATGCTGTTTCGCTAACTAATTTTAAACCAACGAGAAGCTCTCGCCTAAGTAAACTCGCTTCACTTCTGGATCATTGCCAAGTTGTTCCGGCGTGCCTGCCCGGAAAATTCTTCCCTCGTTAATAATGTACGCGCGATCGGTCACCGAGAGCGTCTCCCGTACATTATGATCGGTCACCAGAATTCCAATGCCAGTGGATCGCAGACTGGAGATCGTATTTTGCAGATCCAGGACCGCGATGGGATCGATTCCCGAAAACGGTTCATCGAGAAGAATGAAGTTGGGCGAGATACAGAGGCAACGCGCGATCTCGACTCGGCGTCGCTCGCCGCCCGACAGCGCGTACCCGCGGTTCTTGCGAATCACTCCCAGACCGAGTCGTTCGATCAGGTTCTCCATTCGCTCGCGCCGTTCATGCCACGACAGCGGCTGGGCTTCCAGGACGGCCAGGATATTGTCCTCCACCGTCAGCTTGCGAAAGATCGATGGCTCCTGCGGCAGGTAACTGATGCCGTGGTTCCGCGCCCGCAGGTACATGGGAACCCCGGTGATGTCCTGATCGTTGATCAGCACCCGCCCGGTGTCGGACGGGATGAGGCCCACGATGATGTAAAAAGTGGTGGTTTTGCCCGCGCCGTTAGGACCCAGCAGACCGACAACTTCGCCCTGCTTTACTTGCACAGTTACGCCGTTTACGACCCGGCGTCCGTGATAGCTTTTGCCGATTTCGTCAGCGGTTAACGTCTGCATTTACTTCTTGATAGGTGCGCGAGTGATGGTGGAAGAAGACTTCTTGCTCTCTACCGTGACCCTATCATCGCGACTATAGAAAGTCAAAGAATCGCCCCATACTGTGCCATGAGTGGCATCGTAAATGCTGGGAGATTTTCCGGTCAGGTGGTACTTGGCATCATCGGCGGTATAAACAAGCTGATCGCCGACCGCGCGACGGTTCGGTTCGGTGACCACAACATTGCCGGTAGCGACCAGGTGATCGATCTTGCTCGGCCCGTTATTGCCCGGCAGGATCGAGCTTGACTTATGGCTTGACGCGGTCTGCTCTCCCGCTTCCTTGAGATAAATATCAATCTGCTGTGCAGTAATCGAGTTGGCCTGGCTCTTGGCTAAAACGTTTCCCGTGTATCGCGCCTTTCGCTCGGCATCGGTGTAGGTAAGTTTGTCAGCGACGACTTCCATCGGAGTCTGCTTGCCGTCGGCAGACTCCTGAACGAACAGGCTCAAGACCGGTTGATGTTGGTCGCCGAACGCCACCATCGTCCGGCGGTCCTGGTCGAAGTCGATTTTCGGCGCACGAACAACATTCGCTCCCTGCCACAACCGCACGTTGCCCGTGTAATGCGCGATGCTGGGCTGCTGCCGTGATGCCATGTGCTCGGCCGTGACGTGGATCGGGTCCGAGGTCGCCAGCAACGCTCCATTGGGCTGCGGCTTCAGTTCGCTGTAGGTGGTCTTTACGTCCCCGTCGGCATAGGCGTCGCCGCTCTGCCGATTCATGCGCACCAGATTGGCGGTAGTCGTCATGCCGCCGTCGATGACTCGCGGGGTGCCCGTGAGCACCAGCAACTGGTCCGCCGGAGTGTAGGTCGCCTTATCGGCAAAGGCCGCGCGTCCGCCGGTGCCGGGCTGGGCCGGGGCCTCGTGATATTCGAAGTTGCCGGTTTGCACCAGCTTCTGTACCCCGCCGTCGGAGTTAAACCCAACATCCAGATTTTCGGAGGTGCTGACCTTTTCCGGCTGACCCGGCGAAGTGGACACGATTCGGGAATCGGGCGCGCCGTGCAGCGACTGCATCTGGTTTCCATCGCCGAAGGTGGCATGGAAGTGTCCCGCGGTAGCGACGGTCGTGCTGTTGCCCATCTCCTCGGCGTTCTTGTCGCCGCTCTTGAATCCGCCAGTGGGCTTTGCCGGATTCGGCAGAATGACAATCTGGGCTTTGCCGATGGTGTCTGCCGTCTTCAGATCACTCCCGTTGGCCAACTGAAAATCCAGTGCATCGGCGATGATGTCCATGGGCTGCCCGCTTGCCGGCCCAACGCCGGGCTTCCCAGGATGCGGCTCCTGATGCAGCCGCGCATTCTTCACCATGTGGAAGCGCGCTGGCTGGTTCTGCTCCTCGAAGTCGAGGATGAAGGTATCGGCCGAGCCATGGGTCAGGTTATCGCCACGCGTAACGAACCTGGCGCCATTCGTCAGGATCGCCTGCTGCACCGTGTTGTTGGTGCCCATGTTGAGGTCCGCGTGGGGTCCGTAAACGTCAACGATGGTCGGGCCGCGGCTTTCGATGTGGATATTGCCTTCGGCGATTACATGCTGAACCGTGTTATCGGGCTCAAACAGCAGGGTTACTTTATCTGCCGTCAAAGTGCGAGTGGGCTGCTCGATGCGCGCATCCATCAGGACCGCCTGGCGCGGTTCCTTCTGGATGACGCCGCTGTTGCCGGTGATCACGGCAGCCTTGTCGCCAGTGGTCACGATGTGTACATCGGACTTGAGTTGCAACTCGTTGCTGTTGGAGTCGTAATACGCCCCTTTAGCCGAGCCGGTAGCCTGAGCGCTGAGAAAATCGACCATCTCATTGGTCTGCGCAATTCCCGTCTTCTGATTGAACGTCAGGTTCTGGGTCAGCAGATGAACCGGATTCTTCAGTTCCTCGGGCGTTGACTGGTCAGGCCTCTGCGGTCCTTCGGCGTAGCCCTGGATATCGATGTGTACCTCGCCCGTGCCTGTGACATCGCCAGTCTGCGGGTTGTAGCTGAAGTGCTCGCCGTAAATTTCGTCGTACCGGTCATGTTGATGTCCATACACCACCACATGAACGTTGCTCAGATCGGCGTGCCCTCCGGCTTTGAACTGGACCGCCTTTGACGCACGAATGGTGTATAGCGTGCGCCCGCCCTCCGACTTCGACAGCGAAAAGCCTTCGCTGGTTTGCTGAATGTCAATTCCAAGCTCTTTGGGAATGTTATGCAGGCTGGGCTTTTCGCGAACTCTCGCCGCGTAATAGGCGACTCCGACAATGGCGATGACCAGCAGAGCGGCTGCCACCAGCCACTTTCGGGCTTCAATCAAGGATTGCAACATCGATACCCTGATTTTACCTGTCTCTATCGGCGTATGATTAATTTCGTGACTTTGGCCGGCTGCCGAAGTTGCGTGCAAGAGATACCGAGATGCCCGACGATCTGACCTCCTTAAAAGACGACATGGTGGCGTTCATCCTGGGACACGGCATGAGCCGTTTCCAGGGCTATGTCACCGAAGACGTCCACAGCGTCATGTGGGACCCGCGCGACAATCCCGAGAGTTGGAAAGATTTCGTCGAGTTGGCCAAGAAAGCAGGCTCGGCCTTCCTCTCGATGGACGAGGAGGTCTTGCAGCGCGACGAAATCGATTACCTTATCCAGCGCTTGCAGCACGCGAACTATCCCAGCGACGAGGACATCGAAGAAGCGCGCTGGCTGCGCAATTACACCGGCAAGACGGGCTTTATTCAGCTCGGCTGGCCTCACCAGGGCATCATGTTTCTCTACGAAGTTTCCACCGAGTGGTACGAGCGCTACCAGCACCTGCTTGACCTGGTGGAAGACTTCGGCGCCATGACCATCGACGAGACTGATCAGGACGACGATCGCTGACGTGCGCTGGGCCCTTCGCAATGCCGATCCCATAACGATCGAGCGTCTGGCTCGCGAGGCTCAACTGCCTGCCACCGTCGCGAGATTACTGGTCGCCCGCGGAATCGAATCGGCCGACGAGGCACAGCGGTTTCTCGCGCCCTCTCTGGCGCACCTTCACTCCCCATACCTGATGAAAGGCCTGCGCGAGGCCGTCGAACGCCTGCAAGCGGCCATCGAGCGCGGCGAGACCGTGCTCATCTATGGCGACTACGACGTCGATGGCACTACCGCCGTGGTCATCCTGAAAACCGTCATCGAGCTATGCGGCGGGAAGGCGGAGTATCACGTCCCGCACCGCATCCTCGAAGGCTACGGCATGCGCGACGAGGTGATCGAGCAGGCGGCCGAGCGCGGTATCCGGCTCATCATCAGCGTCGATACCGGCATTCGCGCCTTTGCGGCGGCGGCGACGGCCGAGCGCTGCGGCATCGATCTCATCGTCACCGACCACCACCTGCCTCAGGCCGAAGGCGTCCCCAAGGCGTTGGCGGTGGTCAATCCCAATCAACCCGATTGCGACTACCCCTGCAAGGCGCTCTGTGGAGCGGGTGTGGCCTTCAAGATCGCGCAGGCTCTGCTTGAAGCCACGGGCCGTGAGCGGCTGATTCCGTCATTTCTGAAGATGGTAGCGATTGCGACCATTGCCGATGCCGTTCCGCTGGTTGGCGAGAATCGCATCTTCGCCAAGCTGGGACTCGAAGGCCTGCGCAAGCCGGTAAATGCCGGGCTGCGCGCCTTGCTGTCGAATTGCGAACTCGACGGCTCGCGCCCGCTAAGCGCTGGAGACATCGCGTTTCGCGTTGCGCCTCGGCTTAATGCCGCCGGACGCATGGATATCGCAGACCGTGTCATTCGCCTGTTCACCGAACGCGATCCGGCGAAGGCCGCCGAGATGGCTCTGGAGCTGAATCAGCTCAACGGCGATCGCCAGCAGCGCGAGCAGGGCATCATCGAGGAGATCCACAAGAAGGTCGCTGAATCTGCCGAACTGCGCGACGCTTACTGCCAGGTCATCGACGGCGAAGGCTGGCATCGCGGCATCATCGGCATCTGTGCCACCCGGGTGGTCGAGCGCTACCACCGTCCGGCGCTGGTCTTCTCCTGCGAAGACGGAGAGGCACACGGCTCCGGCCGCTCCATTCCGGCATTTCATCTGCTTGAGGCATTGGAAAGCTGCCCCGAACTCTTTACCCGCTTCGGCGGACACGCCCACGCCATCGGCTGCTCGCTACCCACCGAGCGTCTTCCAGAACTGCGGGCACGCCTTGACGCCTTCGCCCGGCAACGGCTTACTCCCGCCGACTTCGTGCCCGTGCTGGAGTACGACGATGAGCTTCCTTTGGCGTCGATCGACAAAACGCTTTGGGAGACTCTTCACAAACTCGAGCCCTACGGCGCGGGCAATCCGCTGCCGGTTTTCGTTAGCCGGCAGGCGAAGCTCGTGCAAGCGCCGCGCATCATGAAAGAGAAGCACCTGAAGCTGCGTGTCGTCCCCGAGAACAACGAGGGCCGCTGGCAGAAGGCGCATGAGGTGGTGGCTTGGCGGATGGCCGAGCGCTCGGCACAGGAGGCGCTCTCGCTCGGTGACGTTCTCGACCTCGCCTTCACCCTCGATTACAACGACCATCCCGACTTTGGAGGCCTGCAACTCACGCTGGTCGACTTCGCCCGCAGCGAAAAGGCGACACACGCAGGTATCGGGTAGAGCCGATCTTTCTTGAATGGTCATTCTGAGGTCTTGAATTGTCATTCTGCGCGGAGCGAAGAACCTGCTTTTTGCTCGCGTTAGGAGATTCGCGTCGCTCTGCCTCGCGCTAGGAAATGTCCTAATCTGGGATTCGAGATGGCACCGCGAGCGCTGTAACCTTTACATACCCTCCACTCGGGAGGTAGTATTCCCCGTCAATGCAGACAAGCGTTGTCCCCGAGCACTGTGCAAGCTGCGGTAGCCCGGCTTTGCCGGATGGAGAATTTTGCCTGTTCTGCGGTGATCTACTTACCGAGTCCGGCAGGCACCTTGCCGTCCGGCCTCAAAGCTCGACCACGATGGTGCCGATCACTGAAGGCAGAGAATACGCCGGCTTCTGGCGTCGGGTCTGGGCAGGAACGATCGACGTCTCCCTGGAAATCCTCGTCGCGCTCCTCATCGCCCTGATCATCGACGCCATCTTCAAGCTGGTGGGCCGGGCGTTCGGCATCGAGCAGGAGAGCGCCGCCTACGTGACTGGCTTCACCTTTATCGTTTTGCTGGCGGTGGGCGGATGGCTCTACGCCGCGCTGAGCGAGAGCTCGCGCTATCGCGCCACCATTGGCAAGCGCATCATGCATCTTCAGGTGGTAAGCGCTGACGGCGAAAAGCTCAACTTCGGACAAGCCAGTGTCCGCCACGTGATGAAGTTCCTGTCGCTGTTCACCCTCGGTATCGGATTCGTGATGGCGGGCTTCACCAAGCGCCGCCAGGCGCTGCACGATCTGCCCAACGACTGCCTCGTCATCCGCGTGCCGGAAGAGAGCTTCTCGCTGTTCGGGAAGAACTTCTAGGGGGCTCGCGTAACCGATTGGTTATTGCGGCGGCATGAGGACCCATTGTGGGAGGCGATCCAGCGGACGATTTGGGAGGGCAGATTATCTCGCAGCATCTGAGGTATCGCGCGCTGCGATTCGGACCAAGTGCTTCATAAAAGCCGACGTAATCTCCATTATGAATTCCAATTCTTCCTCGACAACAGCATCGTCATGCTTCACGTAGGTATTGTTGTATTTACTGTAGTAATCAACCAACTTCACGAACATATTTGACAGTTCCGGGGATCCGCCTCGCTGTTTAACAAACGATCCCAGAAGCGCAACATTATTTTCAAGAGAGCGATCATTTCCGACCAGCGTCTGTACCAGTTTCTCCAACGCAAGTCGCAAATCATCAAGAAGGTTTCGAACGAATATTCGTGATTCGTACTTTTCAAGCGCCTGATTGAACAGGGCGAGCACATCCGGAAATGTGATAAGCCAGTGCCGGGTTTGTTCAACCAGATCTTCGTTTACTTCAGCTCCCAAGTTCTCGCTTCCAAGGTGTCCATACCTGCTGATTAATTGAAGCTTGAGTTTGCGTGCCGCATCTCGATTTTGAATCTGGACTGATTGATGATCACAGAGATCGCGTATGATTTGGTAGCGTTGGTGCTCATCGAACGCCATCAGATTCTGGGCTAGAGCCGTTCTCTTGTTCGGCGCATCAAACGGGTACCCAGAGTGGGGTATGGGCACATTCCATTCGACGGCGTAAGCGCCCAATTCGCGGACGATCTCACCTCCGGTTAGTCCTTTTTGAGTATCAGCAAGGACATCTGCTGCGTGACTAACGAACAACGCCGAGAGACTTTGAAGATCTGCCACTTTTCACAACCTTCAATATCAACTTGCTTGGTTTGCTACTCCAGGTCCCGCCAGTTCTTCCCCACGCCCACATCGACCTTCAGCGGCACCTTGAGCGCCTGCACGTTTTCCATTCGGTCTGCAACGAGCTTCTTCATGGTCTCGATCTCGTCCTCCGGAACTTCGAACACCAACTCGTCATGCACCTGTAGCAGCATCCTCGACTTCAGCTTGCGTTCGCGCAGCTCGGTGTCGATGCGGATCATCGCCAGCTTGATCAAATCCGCGGCCGTGCCCTGTAGTGGCGTGTTGACGGCTGTGCGCTCAGCGAATCCGCGCAGGTTGAAGTTCTTGCTGTGAATGTCGGGAATGGGGCGCACCCGCCCGAAGAGCGTCGTGACTTTCATGTCGCGGCGAGCTTCGTCGAGGGTGCGGTCGATGAACGCGCGCACACCACTATATTTCTCGAAGTAAGCGTCGATGAACAGCTTGGCCTCTTTGGTGTCGATGCCGATCTGCTGCGACAGCCCGAACGCCGACAACCCATACACGATGCCGAAGTTGACCGCCTTGGCGCGGCGGCGATGCTCGGCGTTGACCTCGCTACGCGGTACGCCGAAGACCTGCGACGCGGTGAGCGCGTGAATGTCCTCTCCGGTGCGATAGGCCTCGACCAGCAGCTTGTCTTCCGAGAAGTGCGCCAGCAGCCGCAGCTCGATCTGCGAGTAGTCGGCCTTGAGCAGAACGTGGCCGGCCTCGGCGATAAACGCGGCGCGGATCTCGCGCCCCAGCTCGGTGCGGATCGGAATGTTCTGCAAGTTGGGATTCACCGACGACAGCCGTCCCGTCGCCGATCCCGCCATGTTGAAGGTCGTGTGCAGCCGCAGGGTGCAGGAGTTCAGCAGCGCGGGCAGCGCATCGACGTAGGTTGACTTCAGCTTCGAGAGCTGGCGATACTCGAGCACCAACTTCGGAACCGCGTGCTCCTCCGCCAGGCCTTCGAGGACATCAACCGCCGTCGACATCACTTTGCCCTTGCCATACTTGATGGGCTTCGGCAGGTTCAGCTGGTTGAACAGCACGTCGGCAAGCTGCTTGGGCGAGTTGATGTTGAACTCGACGCCCGCCTTCTCGTGGATGTCGCGCGCCACCGTCGCACATTCACGGTCGAGCCGCTTCGACATCTCGGCCAGCACGTCGCAATCGATCTTGATGCCCGCCTCTTCCATGCGAGCCAGCACCGCGACCAGCGGCAGATCGATTTCGTCATAGACCTTCGTCAGCCCGGCGGACTCGACTTGTTCGCGTAGCTTGTCACTCAGCCGCAGCGTGATATCGGCAGCCTCAGCGGTCGATCCCGCGAGCTTCAGGTTGAAGCGCCGCTGCGCCACTTCGCGAAGTCCATAGGTCGAGTACGTCGGATCGAGCAGATAGCTGTACAGCAGCGGATCGTGTTGCACTCCGCGCAGCGCGATGCCGCGATCGGCCAGAATGTGCATCGCCGATTTCGCGTCGTGCACGGTCTTGGGAATCGACTCGTTTTCCAGCGCCTTGCGAAGTACCTGGCCTGCTTCGGAGTCATCCAGCGTCAGCGACAACGCCGTATTCGATTCGCCGCAGATCGCAACGAGTAGCTTGGAAGGCGCAGGTGGCGACTGCTGAGCATCTCCGAACGAAAGCTGCGCACTGCCCAACCCTTGCTCCGATTCGGCTTCTTCGGGCGCCTGCGCCTGCTCTGCCCCGCTGGACTCGATGGCGACAGCCAATGCTGTTCCCGCCTTCTTCGCCGTGCGCAGTACCCCTTCGACATCGGCGGCGCCCTTGGCGTCGCGATAGTCCGTCTCGCCCAGTTCGACGTTCTCAGTCAGGAAGTCCTGCACCAGGGTGGTGAACTCCAGTTCGGTGAATAGCTCACGTGCGGCACCCGGATCAGGTTCCTGCGCCCGCATCTTCTCCGGCTCGAAATCCACCGCGACATTGCGGTCGATAGTCACCAGTTGCTTGCTCAGCAGGATGGCCTCGCGATTGTTTTCCAGCGACTCGCGATAGGTTTTGCGTTCGATCTCCGAGGCATGTTCCAGCAGGTTCTCCAGCGTGCCGTAGCGCTGAATCAGGTCAACCGATCCCTTGTCGCCGATCCCCGGCGCGCCCGGGATGTTGTCGATGGAATCGCCGCGCAGCGCCATCACGTCGACCACCCGCTCGGGCGGCACGCCGAGGATCTCCTCCACTTTGGCCGCGTCGCAGATCAGGTTGTCCTTCGGCGGATTGAGCACGCAGATGTGTTCGCTTACCAACTGCATCATGTCCTTGTCGCTGGAGACGACAAACACCGAGTAGCCTTGCTCGGCGGCCTTCTGCGCCAACGTTCCGATGACATCGTCG
The DNA here is from genome assembly GCA_963796585.1 of uncultured Acidobacteriaceae bacterium. Taxonomy (GTDB): domain Bacteria; phylum Acidobacteriota; class Terriglobia; order Terriglobales; family Acidobacteriaceae; genus CAVVDY01. The sequence goes on along the minus strand of CAWCMB010000010.1, from coordinate 335,403 downwards.
GCCTCAAACCCCGGCGCTTCGAGGATCGGGATGCGATAGGCCTCCAGCGCGCGCCGGATATATGGCACCTGCTGTGCGAGATCGTCAGGCATGGCCGCGCGATTCGCCTTGTAGCCGTCATAAGCTTTGTCAACGAAAGTCTGCGTCTTGCTGTCGTACTTGCGCAGCGCAGGCATGGCGGCGGCCTGTGTATCGCGAAACGTGGGAGCGGCCACGTCGAACACCGCAGCCAGATAGTGCGGCGCGAAGTCGGCGCGCAATTTGCGCAACATGTTAACGAAGACGAACGTCGCGCTGGTCGGAATGCCGGTCTTGGTCGACATCGGCCGCTGCCGCGCCATGGCATGATAGGCGCGAAAGATGAACGACATCGCGTCGATCAGGTAGATGCGGCCTTTGGAACCCGCAGGCTCAGCCGGAACCACGACTGTGCTCTTCGCAGGGGAAACCGCAGCGCTCACCGGTTTGGCAGCGCTGGAAACGGTTGCGGACTTCGAGGTCTTTCTGACTGAAGGCAAGACTCAATCTTATCTCGCCTGGGAGCACGTGGTCAGCTTCACGGTTCGTAGATGATTTCGATGTGAAATTTCAGACGATGTCGAAATAATCCTGGGCGTGGTGCATGTGCACCTGATAGCGCGAGAAGAGCCCTTCCTGCCCCATCAATCCCAAGCCGACATGCTCCAAGGTGTCGCAGAAGCCCGCATATAAATCAAACTGAGCCGGCGCATCAGCGGGATTTCCGTTCCAGATGGTCGCGCGTACCGTCTCGAAATATGCGATCTGCGGCGCTTCAGCTGTGCCGGAAAATACATAAACGTTCTGGTTGGGAATGGCGATCCCGAGGGCTGTAGCGAAGGAAGCAGGAAATAAGCAGTTGTCGGCACCAGAATCGACGATCGTCAACCCAGTTAGGCTCTTACCATTCTTCTCAAGGACGACGGCGAGCAGAGGCCGCTTAATCGACTGCCGATTCGGAAAGGCAGCGTCCGGCTTTGCCGGAAGGATTGAGTATGGAAATCTCATCCCTGTTGGGTCACAGGATTAATGCGCTGACGGGGGGCACCTTCATTACCACCGGGCGATCCTCGCCCTTCTCCCTGGCTGCGTTAAGCGCTTCCTCCAAGGTCTTGCCGGTTGCGACAATGTGTTCCTGGCCGCTGGAGAGGGCAATCCAGTCTCCGACCGGAGCGTCCTTCAATACGGCTGTCAAATCCAGGGGAGCCATTCGACACCTTCCTCGCGCTCAGCCTCGCTCATGTTCTGGAATGCCGTTTTCAGACTGAAGCCCTACAAGGATTCTACTCTCGAAACTAAGCTCGCACTCACTTCAGCGAATCCGCTCCCGCCTTGGCGCATTGTGCATCCTGCGCGCTGCTCGCGCCCGATGCGCCAATCGCTCCGACGATTTTGCCGTCTAAAATCAGGGGAAAGCCACCCTCCACCGGGGTTACGCCTTCCAGACCTAGAATGCGAATACCGGCGCCGCCCGCCGTCAGAGGATCCTGAAATTCTTTGGTGGGCCGCTTGAACCTGGCCGCGGTGCGGGCCTTGTCGAGCGCGATATTCGCGCTGCCAAGCTGGGTGTTGTCCATCTTCTCGTAGTAGACGAGATTGCCCGACGGATCGACAACCGCCACCGCGATGTTCCAGTGGTTCTTGACGGCTTCTTCCAATGCCGGAGCCGCCACCTTCTTTGCAAACTCAAGCGTGATCGACGGCCCGTACGGATTCGGCATCTGCGCAAGCAAGGCCCCAGTTACAGCCGTCACAAAAAGCAGCAGGCAGAACAACTTGATCGTCGCGTTCTTCGACATGATGGCTCCTGACCCGGATGTGAGTTGCTGGTGGCATCAGAGTGTAGGGCCGCAAGCGCCGCAGGGCAACAATTTTGGCACAATTTTGGCACTGTGAAGCAGCCGATATAATTAGCTTGCTTGCCGAACTGTCTTTCCAGGTCTTATTTCCGTCTCGCGCTGGTCCTATTGGCGGCTTGCAGTCTCGCCTCTCCCGTGCTGCTCGCGCAGGCGCCGGGCACGCACACGCTGCTGGTTATGCCCTTCGAGAACCACTCCAAGGCTCCCGGGTTGGAGTGGATTGGCGAGGCATTCCCGCAAGTGCTGTCGCAACGCATGGCCTCGCAGCAGATCTATACCATCAGCCGTGAGGACCGCATATACGCTTTCGACCACGCGGGCATACCGGACGGGGCGCACCCTTCGCGTCCGACGACCTATTCCGTGGCCGAGCAGATGGATGCCGATTACGTGGTATTCGGCGATTACGACTTCGACGGCCAGACGTTCACCGCGAAAGCTCAACTCCTGGATATGAAGAAGCTGCGGTTGGCCCCCATGGTGCAGAGCAGCGGACCGCTGACCAGCCTCATTGATGTGCAGACCGACCTCGCATGGCAACTGTTGAACCAACTGCCGGCGCCACTGGCCTTAACCCGCCAGCAGTTTCTGAGCTCGTCCAAACCGATCCGCCTCGATGCCTTTGAGAACTACATTCGCGGCGTCCTGACTACCAACCGCCAGCAGAAGGTGCGCCATTTCCGCGAAGCCATTCGCCTGAACCCCAACTACACGCTGGCCATGCTCCAGTTGGGCAGGGTCTACTACGACGGCCACGAATACGAGTCGGCGGCTTTGTGGCTGGCAAAGATACCCAAGGATGCTCCCATCGCGGGCGAGGCCAACTTCCTACTCGGAATGGCGGAATTCTATCGCGGCAATTACGACAAGGCTTATGCGGCGTTCAGCTTCCTCGCGGCTCGCCTGCCCCTCACCGAGGTCGATAACAATCTCGGCGTTGTCGACGCGCGTCGCGGGCGCCGGTCCGCAGCAACCGAGCGCTTTACCAAGGCCGTCACTGCCGATCCCAGCGATCCCGACTACCGTTTCAATCTCGCGGTCGCGCTCTACAAGAACGGCGACAACGCCGGCGCGGCGCAGCAATTGCGTGAGGAGTTGCAGCGCCGTCCCAATGACGGCGAGGCGAAGAGTCTGCTGGAGAACATCAATCGCGGTATATATGCGCCCTCGGCGCCGGCTTCGGGAGCGCAGATCCTCGGCGTGCCGCCCGGCAGTCAGGTGCGGGTCCCGCTGGAACGCATCAAGCGCAATTACGACGAGGCCTCGTACCGGCAGCTCGAAGTCGAAATCCACAACCTGACGGAAGAGCGGCTGGCCAAGAGCGATCGAAAATCGCACGCGGCCTATCATGCAGATCGCGGAAAAGATTTGCTCGCGCGCGGGGCCGTTGTCGACGCTGAAGCGGAGTTTCGCGAAGCCATTTCCCTTGACTACAACAACGCTGCCGCCCATGCCGGTATGGCGCACGCCATGGAGCTGACTGGCGACACCTTCACCGCCCGCTCCGAGGCGCAAACCTCGGTACGCTTGCAGCCGAACGTCGACGCCTATCTGGTACTGGTCCGCCTCGACCTGAAGCAGAACCAGCTGGATGCTGCCTCGGATGCGGTGAAGAACGCCCTGAAGCTGGAACCGGGCAACAGCGCCGCCCAGGCGCTACAGCGCGAACTTACTGCAAAGCAGACGCCGCCGCGCTAGAGAAAGCTAGGCGGCCGCACTCGTCTGCGGCTGCTGGCGACCCGACGCGTGGCTGAGCCCTTCTTGGCTGGCTCTGTAACATCCAGAAGCTGAAACTGAACTCGTTTGCCGACAGCTCGCGCGGCCTTGGAGACAGTTTCAAGGCTGACCCCTACGTACTTGGGATCGAGAAGACGATCAACTTGGCTGCGGCTCGTCCGTAGTCGCTTGGCCATTCCGCTTTTACTTATGCGATGCGCTTTCATAGCCTTTTCCAATTGCCAGGCGAACACGCGCTTTACCGCTATGAGTTCGGCTTCGTGAAGCAGGTTCTCCTCTTCCAGAAAGCTGTCGAAAGTCGATCCAGAGTGGCGGTTTACCTGAACACGGCTCATTTCGTCTCCTTTTCGTGTTTTGCTTTGTTGGCTCGCGCCAGAGCTAAGTCTGAATCCGGCATCTTCGTTGTTTTCTTGATGAAGCCATGAAGTAGAACCATGCGGCTCCGCACATCGATATAGAACAGCACGCGACAAATCCTGTTACCGGCCAAACGCGTTCTCACCTCATGTAGTCCGCCGCCGAGGGCTTTGGTGAGAGGCACCCCTACAGGCCAGCCCAGCTCGACCGTCTTGATGTCCTCTCCTACGGCACGTTTGTCCTCTCGGCAAAGACCCTTCAACCACTCCCTCACCGGCTCTCCCCCGGCCTCTGTGCGATAAAAGACCGCAGGAACCTTTTTGAGACCTGAGGACGGGCGTTGCTGAACGTCATCCGGCGCTGTACCAAATATGGTACACATCTTTCGTTGTGCAGACAAGCCGTAGCTTGTTTGGAGTGCAAGCCCCACCCTTCCGCACTAGAATTGCATTGTTCCTCCGCTGGGAGGTTGCAATGTCCAAACTTCGTGTTCTTCTCGCTACCCTCGCACTGCTCGCGTGCTGCGGCTCCTCGTCTGCGCAAATCGTGAAGGTCAAGGTTGACGACACTATTCAGCCCATCAGTGCTGAGTACATTGACCGCGCCATCGCGCATGCCAAGCAGACCAACGCCGATGCCGTCCTCATTGACCTGAATACGCCGGGCGGGCTGATCGACTCTACCCGCGACATCATCCAGAAGATTCTCGCTTCGCCCGTGCCCGTGATTGTCTACATCACGCCCACTGGCGCGCGCGGCGCTTCGGCGGGATTTTTCATTCTGGAATCCGCCGACATTGCAGCCATGGCTCCCGGCACTGAAACCGGAGCGGCCCACCCGGTAGCTATCACCGGCGAGAAGATCGAAGACACCATGAAGACTAAGATCGAGAACGACTCGGCCGCCTTCATGCGATCGTTCGTCGGCCCACGTGGCCGCAACGTGCCCTTGGCCGAGAGCGCCGTGCGCGAGTCGAAGTCCTGGACCGATCAAGAGGCCCTCAAGCTGAACCTCATCGACATCGTTGCCTCCGATCAGGTCGACCTTCTGCACCAGCTCGACGGCCGGAAGGTGAAGCGCTTCGACGGCAAAGAAGTAACGCTGCACCTGGCGGGCAAGACGGTGGAAGAACTGCCCATGACGGTGCGCCAGCGCATTCTGGATTTCCTGCTCGACCCTAACATTGCATTCCTGGTGCTCGCCATCGGGGCACTCGCTTTGTATGCGGAGTTCAATCATCCCGGAGCCGTGGTGCCCGGGGTGGTGGGAGTCGTGTTCATCCTGCTGGCGCTTTTCGCCTTGAACCTGCTGCCGACGCGCTATGCGTCGCTCACGCTCATCCTCGGGGCCTTCGTGCTGTTCGTGCTGGAAGCGAAGTTCGCCACCCACGGAGTTCTGGGCATTGGCGGAATCGTGCTGCTGACACTGGGCGGTCTGCTGCTGGTTGACGGTCCCATCCCTGAGCTGCGGGTGAATCTCTGGGCCTCGCTGGCCATCAGCATCCCCTTGGGACTGATTACCATTTTCCTCATGACCATCGCGCTTCGAGCGCGCAGTAACAAGGTCGTTACCGGCATGCAAGGGTTGTTGGGCGCAATCGGCGAGGCCCGTACCGAGATCGATCCCGAGGGCAAGGTATTTGTGATGGGCGAAATCTGGAACGCTCACGCGGCCACGCGAGTGCGCATGGGAGAACACGTGGTAGTACGAAAAGTTGACGGCCTGGAACTGGAAGTCGAGCGCGCCGGGAACATCGGAGTTTCCTGAACCTCACTCAACAGCGCGATAGGAAAGAAAACATGACGCGTGCAGAAATCACCGCGGCTGTAGAAGAGCTGGAGCCCCGTTTCTTTGCCGGCCTGACAGCCCCCGAGCTGAAAGTGGTTCTTGAAAGCGCGCGGCTGCGAGAGTATCCCGCCAATTCCATCGTCAGCCACGAGGGGCATCCCGCCGATCACCTCTACCTTTTGTTAAACGGGCGAGCGCGTTTCTTCACCCTCACCCCCCAGGGCGAGAAGATACTGCTGTTTTGGGTCGCGCCCGGAGAAGTTCTGGGTGGCGCCGCCATCCTCGCCCAGCACTTTGATTACATGCTGAGCACAGAGACGGTGAAGAAGAGCCGCTTTCTGGTTTGGAATCGCACCAGCATCGCCCCACTCTGCCAGCGCTATCCTCGGTTGATGTCGAACGCGCTGCTCATTGCTCACGACTACCTGGTTCTTTACCGCGCTCTGCATCTCTCGATCGCCTGTCATACGGCCCGCCAACGGCTCGCGACTGTGCTGGTCAACCTCGCCACCGGCATAGGACAAAAGGTCCCCGAAGGCGTGCAACTCGACGTCAACAACGAGGAATTGGCCAACGAGGCGCACGTCACCCACTTCACTGCCAGCCGCCTGATGAGCGAGTGGCAACGTAATGGCATGCTGATCAAGCGGCGCGGCAAAGTGCTGCTACCTGCCCCCGAACTGCTCTCCTAGCCCGTCTTAACCCTCCTGAACACCGCTTCTGTCTGGTTGCGCCAAGGCAATCTCAAGATTGCTCTCGGGCAACGAAGAAATCTGCCGTAAATGACATCCTCTTAAGTAATGATTTCCTCCCAACAGTCCGGCCCGTCAGCCAGGAGTTTGTTTGCACGCACACGAACAGGAACTGACGGGCCCGGCTTTGCAGGTGTTGCCATTCGCATTCTTATCGTTGATGACATTGAAGCTTGGTATTGCATTTACGCCGAAGTTCTGCGCCAGCAGGACTGGCAGATTGTTGGCATTGCACGAAATGGCGTGGAAGCTATCCAAAAAAGTACGGAACTGAAGCCGGACGTGGTTCTGCTTGACGTGGGACTTGGTCGCGCCGACCGCCTGGAAGCCGCACGCCGGATCAGTGAGGTTTCCCCGGCTTCCCGTCTTCTGCTACTTGGCACCGCCGAATCTTCTAAATTGGCTGAGCTCGCGCTGTCGGCTGGTGCTGACGGATATGTGTCCAAGCGTAATGTCGTTCTGGACCTTATTCCGGCAATGCAGGCCCTTGCGAAGGGCAAGCCCTTTCACGGTTAAACGATTTCGTAATTCGCGCTGATCCTGAATCTCTTCACTTTCGCCCGCTCTGCACTGACATAATCTCCCATGGTTGCTCCTTAAAATTGACCGCACCCTGTTGCACAAAATAGAATCAATAACTTAGCGTCCCTTGGAGTCACTACGTGCCACTTTACGAGTACCAGTGCAAGAGCTGTCACACCCTGACCGAGCGCATCCAGAAATTTTCGGACCCGCCGTTGACGGTGTGTCCACACTGCGGAGGCGAGTTGGAGCAGTTGCTGTCAGCCCCGGCAGTGCGGTTCAAAGGTGCCGGCTGGTATGTGACGGATTACGCGCGCAAGGGATCGGGTTCCCCGAAGGATGGCAAGAACACTGGAGATTCGTCAGCCAAGGCGTCTGCCGACAGCGGCGGCTCCTCCTCTGGCAGCTCCAGCTCGGAGACGTCAAAACCGGGAAGTTCAGCCAAAAGTGAAAATAAGTAGCGAAACTGCCGCAAACGCGATATTCATATTAGTTTACCTGTTTTACCCTGCGCCCTCTCGAAAGTGCGGCTGCATCGGCCGCCCGAAAGCCCATCGGTCGTCCGTTTGCACCGCGTATCTCATTCCTAGCCTGCCCTGTTAAAGGAGTTTCGGTAATGCCGAAAGATGCTCTAACTATCACCGACCAGCGCACCAATCAGACCTTGGAGTTCCCGGTAGAAATGGGAACCGTCCGGGCCACTGAGTTGCGTAGATTTAAAACTAGTCCCGATGATTTCGGGCTCATGACCTACGACCCCGCCTTCATGAATACTGCCTGCTGTAAGAGCAGCATCACCTTCATCGACGGCGACAAGGGAATTCTTCGCTATCGCGGATACGACATCGACGATCTGGCGGAGAACTGCACCTTCCCCCAGGTCGCTTACCTGCTGCTGTTTGGCGAACTGCCAACTCCGGAGCAGGAGAAGAACTGGATTCATCAGATCACTCACCACACCATGGTTCCTGAGACCACCAAGCATTTCATTGATGGCTTCCGCCATGATGCGCACCCTATGGGTGTACTGGTAAGCACAGTCGCCGCGTTGTCCACCGTCTATGCTGACTCCAAGGACATTTACGACCCGCAAAACCGCATGCTTCAAACGGTTCGCCTGATCGCCAAGATGCCTACCTTGGCCGCATATTCCTACCGTCACCGCATGGGATTTCCCTACATCTACCCGGACAACGATCTCAACTACTGCGAGAACTTCATGCAGATGTTGTGGCGGATGGTGGAGCCGAAGTACATGGTCAGTCCGGTGCTGGCCCGCGCTCTTGACATCCTCTTCATCCTGCATGCCGACCATGAGCAGAATTGCAGCTCCACGACCATGCGCGTGGTGGGCAGCTCGGAAGCCGATCCCTACCTGTCGGTGGCCTCGGCGGCATCTGCCCTGTCGGGACCGCTGCACGGCGGCGCCAACGAGGCAGTGCTTCGCATGATCGACGAGATCGGCACGCTGGCCAACGTTCAGGACTACATCGAGCGCGTGAAGAAGGGCGAGTTCAAGCTTATGGGCTTCGGGCATCGCGTCTACAAGAACTACGATCCTCGCGCCCGCATCATCAAGCAGGTGGCCGACCAGGTGTTTGAAGTCACCGGCCACAATCGCAAGATCGAAATCGCGCTGGAGCTCGAGCGTATCGCCCTCAAGGACGATTACTTCGTTTCCCGCAAGCTTTATCCCAACGTCGATTTCTACTCGGGAATCATTTATGAGGCAATGGGCTTCCAGCCGGAGATGTTCACCGTGCTGTTCGCGATTCCGCGCACCGCGGGATGGCTGGCGCAGTGGAAGGAACTGATGGAAGATCCTGAGCGGAAGATCTCGCGTCCCCGCCAGATCTACACCGGAATCGTGCACCGCACGGTAAACAACGCCAAGGGCCCCGTCGCCGTCGAACGCCGCGAGGTTGTCGGCGCGAAGCGGTAGTGGCAGGACTCGGCTGTACCGGCTCGCTCATGTCAGGGCTCTCCTGCTCCGGGGTATGCTTGGAATGCAAATAGGGACGGTCTCAGCCGTCCCTTTCCGTTTTCACCGGGTGCCCCATTCCAGCCATCGTTTGGCCGGGTTCTATAGAAGGGGATGCGGGTGCCCCATTCAAGCCATCGTTTGGCTTGAGTGGGTCTTTTCGCGGGGTGCCCCATTCCGCCATCGTCTGGCGGGGTGGGTCTTTTCGCGGGGTGCCCCATTCCGCCATCGTTTGGCGGGGTGGGTCTTTTGCTCCGCAAATCAAATCTGTTCAATGGTTGCGTACGACTCCAGCATAATCACGATTCCATCCTGGATAGGATAGACGCGCTTGCAGTCGTTGCACTTCAGGCTGTCCTCGCCCCGAATCACCAGCGACTTCCGGCACACCGGACAGATCAGCACTTCCAGAAGGTCCGCCAACTCTTGCCTGTTCACAGCCGACATTCTACGCCGGGGTGGAAGCCCTCGGCTTAAGCCGAGGGAATCAGGGCGGCTTTTGAAACGGGCTTTAGCCCCGGCATGTTTACGTGGATATTGTGCCGAGAAGCGTCCAGCGCTAAAGCGCAACTTCTATCCATCTCGATTCCCCCTCATAAATGCGGGGGCTTCCAACCGATCGATTTGTTTAGTGCTGGCTCAGAAAATAGAGGTCGTCATGGCCGTTGGGGTGGGCGTAAACCATGACCGAGAGGGCTTCCGAGATGTTGGAGGCATTGCCCGCGAAATCCTCGCGTATCGCAAAGGGGAAGGTCAGCGCGCGTTGCGGCTCACCTGTGGCTTCTCCGTTACGCAAAGCTGCCGGAAGATGCTGGTTTGCCCATTCACCGTAGTTTCGAACAAGAACGATTTGCCATCGCGCGCGTAGAGCGCGAAGTAGCTGGCCAGTCCAGGCTTCAACACCGTGCATTTCTTATCGCGCAAGGAATGTTGATATATGCCGGGACTGGAACCCCATAGTACGGGCCCAATGACGTAGTTGCCGTCCTGCGAAACATCGAGCGCGCCCAGGCAGCCCTCAAATAAAGTTTCGGGCTTGGCTCCCGGATCATTCAGGTCGAGTTTCCAAGTCACGCTCTGGTCGAGAAGATTCGCGTCAGGGCACGACCTTGGTCGTGCCGCAAGATCCCCCTTTTGACTACCCCGAGCCGCCTTTACAGGTTGCGGAAAAAGTTTGCAAGGCGTCGTTTGAAGGGGCGCAGCTTTAGCTGCGCCATAAGAGTCCTGTGTTTTTGTCCTCCCGAACCTCTTTAGAGGTGAGGGATCTGCTGTTTTCTCCACTGCCAAGATTTTTTCCGCAGCCTCTTCAGCCGGCGACACGCCTTTCGCGAGGGCGTGAGCCCGAGCTCTGCATTTAAGATAAAGCGTCACCTATTGGGAGACCTATGTCCGCAAAAATTCTGGATGGAGTGAAACTCGCCGCCGAAATCAAAGCCGAGGTTGCAGAAGAAGTGAAACAACTAGCCGCCGAGGGAATGCGGCCAGGCTTGGCTGCGGTGCTGGTGGGCAACGATCCCGCTTCGGAAGTTTACGTCCGCAGCAAAGTCAAGACCTGCCAAGAGTTGGGCATCTACAGCGAGAAGATCACCCCCGCCGACAGCGTGACCACGGAAGAAATGCTTGCGCTGATCGACGATCTCAACAATCGCGACGAGATTGACGGCATCCTGGTGCAATTGCCGTTACCCAAACAGGTCGACTCGAAAAGAGTGCTGCTCGCTGTTTCTCCTGAGAAAGATGTTGACGGTTTCCATCCCATGAATGTTGGCTATCTTTCGACGCAGCGTCCCGGCCTGGTGCCGTGTACACCCGCTGGCGTGATGGAAATCCTGAAACGCAGCGGAATCCCGATTGCCGGTGCAGAGGCAGTAGTCGTTGGCCGCAGCGACATCGTTGGCAAGCCCGTCGCCATGCTGTTGCTGAACGACAACGCAACGGTCACCGTCTGCCATTCGAAGACGCGCGATCTTCCCGGCGTGTGCCGCCGCGCTGACATCCTGGTCGCGGCCATTGGGCGTGCAGGGATGGTGACGCCGGACTACGTAAAACCGGGCGCGATCGTGATCGACGTGGGCATCAATCGCGTGACCGATCCGGCCGAGTTTCGCGAGTTCTTTGCCGGAAACGCCAAGCGCGAACAGGCCTTCGGCACCAAAGGCTCGACGCTGGTAGGAGATGTTCACCCGAAAGTCGCCGAAGTGGCCGGCGCGATTACGCCTGTGCCCGGCGGCGTTGGCCCGCTGACCATCGCGATGCTGATGAGCAATACGGTGAAGGCGGCCAGACTCAGGCGGGGACAGAAGCAACTAGCAACTAGCAACTAGCAATTAGCAATTAGCAATTAGTTTTTGGCAACTACGTCTACTCTGAGACACTGAAATTTGAATTGTCATCCTGTCTATAACGACGTTGGGGTTGTCAAGCGACAGTTCTCCCTGGACGTCTTGCGCCCCACTTTGTCTCCCCAGCAGGTTTTGATTTTCACGAAGCATCGGGACGGCTCTCTCAATTCAACGTTGCACTCTACTTCTTCATCGATTACGGAATCCTGCGGTGGTCCATTGCTGGTGCCACCAACCATCTATCCGGCAACAACTCCCCAGATTCTCTACTTCGATCTCCGGGCCTCATGGCCTGGAGGTGGGCTGCCCACACAAGCGCACGGTCCGCTTACCGCTTCCCACAGGATGACTCGGGCTTGCCCACATGTTGCACCAGCTCCGCATACGTCCACTCCTCACGGAGCATCCAATACAACCTCACCGCCAGCCGCCGTGCCACCATCACCTTGGCGACCGCGCGATTGCCTTTGCGCACCCACAATCGCTTGTAGGCCCGCTGCAGTTCGGCATCGTACTTCACCGCCGACTGCCCCGCTTCCACCAGCAAAAACCGCATCAGACTCGAACCCTGTTTGCTGATGTGGCCCAGCCGTTGCTTGCCCCCCGAGCTGTACTCGCTGGGTACCAGCCCGAGATACGCGCTTACCGCCCGCGCCGAGTGAAAGCGACTTACTTCTCCCAGCGTCAGCACGGTGGCGAGCGCCGTCTGTGGCCCCACTCCGGGATGCGTCTGCAAGCGCACCGCGGCCGGCCGTCGCCCCACTTCCAGCCTCACCAGCCCGTCCATGGCCGCGATCTGCTGGTCCAGTTCCGCCACCCGCCGCAGCAGGTAGTCTCGTCGCCGGGCCGTGTGCTCTGACATTGTCAGACCTGCCAGCAGTTCCCGTCCGGTCTCCGTCCACAGCCGCCGCCCCTTCTGTATTCCCTGGTTCATGGCCAGGGCTTGCAGTTGGTTCTTGGCCGCCGTCCGCGCTCGCACCCGATGATGCCGGTCCAGCAACAGCTGCCGCACGTCGCGCTCCGCCTCCGTCGGCACCCAGATCCGCGGAAAGCGATCCTCCCGCATCATCTGCAGTATCAGCTTGGCGTCTTCGCGGTCGGTCTTCTTCTTGCCCACCGCAGCCGCCCGAATGCGCGCCGCATCGCCGATCCACAGCTCGTGCCCGCACTCGCCCAGCAGCCGACGAAACCATTGGCACGGCGGACCGGCCTCCATGCCCACCCGCACCGCCTCGCCTTCCGCCTGCAAACCGCGGTAGAACGCCATGGCCTCGGCCGGATGCCCCAGCCTCTGTTCCTTGGTTACTCCTATTCGGTTGTCAAAGATCGCGAGAACTTCAAACCCAGCATGGAAATCACAACCTATAATCAGCATGGTTGGCTCCTGTCTGAGCCGCCCGTTCTCTTGCTTCGTAAACAAAGAATAGGGCCTCTTCCGCCGGGAGCCAACGTCGTTATGAGATCAAGCGAAGCGAAGGACCTGCTTTCGTTCGTAGCGGGGAAATTACGGCATTGACTGGCAACAGCAGGCTGGCGACTGAGCGCTATGGTGATGCGAAGCGAGAACAGGTCCCTCGCTGCGCTCGTGATGACAAGGCCGAAGATTTTCTTACTAATTGCTAATTGCTAATTGCTAAATTGCTTCCTCCATGAACCTTGCTCTCTTTGGCGGTACCTTCGATCCCGTCCACCGCGGACACCTCAAAGTCGCCCGCGCCGCAGCCGACCACTTTGCGCTCAAAGAAGTCTGGTTCGTTCCGGCTGACATTCCTCCGCATAAGCAGAAAGAGCCGATCACGCTGTATGAGCATCGCTACGCCATGACGACGCTCGCAGTGGCGGGCGAGAAGCAATTCATCCCTTCGCTGCTGGAAGCGCCCGACCTGAACCTCTCGACTAAAGATCGCCGTCCCAGCTATTCCATCGAGACCGTGCGCCGGGTGAAGAAGACGCTGGGCAAGAGCGATCACCTGTACTTCCTCATCGGCATGGACGCCTTCAAAGACATTGCCAAGTGGTATGAGGCCGAGGCGCTGTTGAAGGAGTGCGATTTCATCGTCGCTGCGCGCCCAGGCTTTTCGCTGGCCGACGTCGCCTCGTCGCTTCCGCCAGGCCTGCGGCCCAACGCCGCCGTGACCAGGCTGTTTCGTAAGCAGAAAATCGACGGTCCGCTGGTTCTGTCCGGAGCAACCCTGCACCTGCTTCCGGAAACTCACGAGAATGTTTCAGCCACGCAAATTCGGGCCGCCGTCGGCCGGGGTGGCGCACTAAAGAAGTTGGTGCCCGACACGGTTGCCGAGTACATTCATAAGCAGCAGTTGTACCGTATCCGGAAGTAGTGGGTTCGTTTGAATGTCATCCCGAGCGCGCCTCTTTTGCAAGCGAGGGAGCTGGGCGCGGAAATTCGCGCCAGCGCGCGAAAGACGCGCATCCTTATAGCGAGGTAATCCGAGCCGACCGCATGAAGAAAAATGAGCTGAGGGCCCAACTAGCCACCACCATTCACGCCTGCCAGGATAAGAAGGCGACTGACATCTCCATCCTGCAACTCGATGCACAAGCCAGCGGATTCACCGACTACTTCGTCATCTGCTCGGGCTCGAATCCAAGACAGGTCCAGGCGATTGCTGACGATGTCGACCAGCAGCTTAGCGCCCAGGGCCTCGAGCCTACGCATCGTGAGGGCTACAACCAGGCTGAATGGGTGCTGCTCGATTACGTCGATTTCGTGGTGCACATCTTCTCGGAGACGGCTCGCAAGTTCTATGACCTGGAGCGGCTGTGGAAGACGGCGACCCGGGTCGAGCTGGCCGATTTGGAGAAGCCCGCGCGTAAGGCGGCTCCGGCGAAGACGACCGCTGCGCGAAAAAGCGTTGCGAAACCAGCCAAGCGCTCTATGGCCAGGAAATCGGCTGCGAAGAAATCATCGGCGCCTCGCAAGCGACCGTGATAAACGTTTTTCAACGAACGCGCAACTTCGAAAGCTGCGCTGCTTTCCCTTGCTAATTGCTAATTGCTAATTGCTAATTGCTAATTGCTAATTGCTAACTTGAAACTTCGCATCGCATGGATCGGCAAAACCCGCGGCTCGGCCATCCAGTCGCTCACCGCGGAATACCTGAAGCGCCTGTCGCGCTATGCCGCGTGCGACGCTCACGAGCTGTCGTCAGAAGCTGCGCTGCTGAAGCTCCTCGAGAAGAACGAACGCCGTACCCAGCCTGAGTTGATACTGCTCGACTCGCGCGGTAAGCAGCTCACATCGGAAGAGATCGCCAACTTTCTCGAATACCACCAGTCGCACAGCACGCAGGAGCTGCTGTTTGCCGTTGGCCCGGCCGATGGTTGGAGCGATGCCACCCGAGCCCAGGCCAAGGCGATTCTCTCCTTCGGCAAGATCACGCTGCCCCATGAATTGGCCCGCGTTGTCCTGCTGGAACAGCTCTATCGCGGCTTCACGATTTTGAAGGGCCATCCGTATCATGGGGGCCATTAGTCGCCATTTTTTGCGTTTTTTGGGGCCCGAATTGCCATTCCTGTGAGTCATGGATTCGCCATTATCCATGACTTAAAGTGATAGCTCGGCAGGCATGGCAAGCGAAAAATCGCGAAGAATGCATCGAAACCATTGGGCAAATCGCGCAATCTTGATGCAGCCTTCAGCCAGGCGCATCATTGCAGCAGTAACGAGGTCTTCATGGCTCATACCACCAGCACCCCTCTTCAGACCTACGGATACTTCGCCAACGGCAACTTCCACACCAGCGGTAACGACGTCGTCATCAACAGCGTTTGGGACCACTCTCCCGTCGCCATCGTGGACCAGGCCGACGAAGATGCTGCGCTCACTGCCGTGCGCGATGCCGTGCTGGCGCTCAACGAGACGCGTAAGCTGTCGTCGTTCAAACGCGCCGACATCCTTCGCAAGATCGCCCGCGGCATCGCTGCCCGCAAGGAGGAGTTCGTGCGGACGATCTGCCGTGAGGCGGGCAAGCCAATCAAAACCGCGCGCATCGAGGTCGATCGCGGAATCTACACCTTCGAAGTTGCGGCGGAAGAAGCCACGCGTATCTACGGCGAGTACATCCCGCTCGATACCCTTGCCAGCACCGAAGGCCGCTGGGGACTGACGCGGCGCTTTCCGCTGGGCCCGGTCTTTGCCATCACTCCGTTCAACTTTCCGCTGAACCTGGTGGCCCACAAGGTCGCGCCGGCGATTGCCGCCGGCTGCCCGATCATTCTGAAGCCCGCGCCGCAGACGCCCATCACCGCGTTGATGCTGGCGCAGGTCGTACAGGAGTCGGCTTGGCCGGAGGGCGCGCTCGCCGTCATGCCAATGTCGAACGAGGTTGCGGGCCTGCTGGTCGCCGACGACCGTATCAAGCTGCTGACCTTCACCGGCAGCGCGGCCGTGGGATGGCAACTGAAGAGTAAAGCCGGCAAGAAGCGCGTGACCCTGGAGCTCGGCGGCAACGCTGGTGTGATCGTCCACAGCGATACGGACCTGGAATACGCCGCGCACCGCTGCGTCGTGGGCGGGTTTGCCTATGGCGGCCAGACGTGCATTTCGGTGCAGCGCGTTCTGGTGCAAAGCACCGTCTTCGACAACTTCACAAAACGGCTGGTCGAGGGGGTGAAGCAGCTTAAGACGGGCGACCCCATGGACGAAGCCACCGACGTGCCGCCGCTCATTCGCGAGCAGGACGCGGTGCGTACGATGGAGTGGATTGAGGAGGCCCGCGGGGCCGGCGCGAAGGTGCTCACCGGCGGCAAGCGCAACGGCTCTATGGTCGAGCCCACGGTTCTTACTGGCACCGCACCGGAGATGCGTGTCAACTGTGCTGAGGTCTTCGCGCCGGTTGTCACCGTCGAGCGCTATGAGACCTTCCACGAGGCGATCCGCCAGGTGAACGAATCGGTCTATGGACTCCAGGCAGGCATCTTCACGCGCGATGCGGTCAACATCCAGATGGCGTTCAACGATCTGGAGGTAGGCAGCGTGATTGTCGGCGATGTGCCTACCTTCCGTGTCGACCAGATGCCCTACGGCGGAGTGAAAGACTCAGGCTTCGGCCGCGAAGGCCTGCGCTACTCGATTGAAGACATGACCGAGCCCAAGCTGATGGTGATGGCGCTGAAATAAGATGGAAAAGGCTTTAGCCACGGATTGGCACGGATTAAACGGATCCGGATCTTAAGGTTTTTGATATCGGCTCATGCAGGTTGCTGCGAGACAGGACCGTCTCGATTGCGAGGAAATCTTAAGCCCCAAATTCGATTCGTGTAATCCGCGCCAATTCGCGGCTCGGCTGTTCTTTGCTACTATCCCCACATGCCGCTCCTGGAGGCGCGCAACCTCTGCAAGACATTTCAGTCGGAGCAGCCGGCGTTGGTCTCGCGCGGGAACAGCGAAGTGCGCGCGGTAGACGATGTCTCGCTGTCGATTGAGCCCGGCGAGACGCTGGGGCTGGTCGGCGAATCGGGCTCGGGTAAGACCACGCTCGGGCGGCTGCTGGTGCGGCTGGTCGAGCCGGATTCGGGCTCCATCTCTCTGGATAGTCAAGATGTGCTTGCGGCGCGGGGCTCGGCGCTGCGTCAACTCCGGCGCAACATGCAGATCATCTTTCAGGACCCGTTTGGCTCGCTCGATCCCCGCCTCAGTGTAGAGCAAATTGTCTGTGAGCCGCTGGTAATCCACGGCACGGGAAATTGCAAAGCGCGGCAGGAGCGAGCGTCAGAGATGATGCGCGCGGTGGGCATGGACGCCTCAGCTCTGAACCGATACCCGCACGAGTTCAGCGGCGGGCAACGGCAGCGTATCGGGATCGCGCGCGCGCTCATCCTGCGTCCGAAGTTTATCGTGGCTGACGAACCCGTCTCAGCCCTGGACGTCAGCGTGGGCGCCCAGATTGTCAATCTGATGCGCAAGCTTCAGCAGGAGTTCAATCTGACATATCTCTTCATCTCGCACTCATTGCCGGTGGTTCGCTATCTATCGACGCGAATCGCCGTGATGTATCGCGGCAAACTGGTGGAGACGGGCACAACCGAGGAGATTACGGCCTCGCCGCGAGATGAGTACACGCGGTCTTTGCTGGCTGCCACGCCGGAGTTGGCGGTCAGCGCAGACGGTTAGCAACGTCAAATTGCCATATAATAGCGAAAGAACTCGTTATCACGTTTCCAACCGAGCGATTCGTACAACTTTTGTGCCGCCTCGTTCGTTACGGCCGTTTCCAACATCAGACTGTTAGCCTGTGTCTCTTGGGCCAATCGATGAGCACGCTGGACCAAGGCACGTCCATAACCAAGCTTTCGCGCCTCCGGCAGCACATACAGATCGTTCAGGATCCACTGTCGTGAGAGGTGCACGGAAGAGAAGACCGGATATAGCTGAAGAAATGCCACGGCTCTTCCTTCGTGGCGAAGATAGAAAACTAAGGATTCTCCCTTACTCAGGCGGGCAAAGAGGAAGCGGCGCGCCGCCTCCTCATTGGGGTCTTTACCGTAGAACTGGCGATACCGGTCAAATAACGGAGCGATTTCCCCGACATCCGCAGGAGTGGCTGGAATTATGTCGTACGCCGTCGTTTGCAGGCTCATCACGGCAGGGGAACACAGTCCCAAGGCTACCGTCAATGCCGATCACGGAAGTAAACTATGGCAGTAATAGATAACGTAAGTAATGCCTAAGGGCAATTGCGCCGAACCAAGTAGTAGGAGGCGCGCTCAAGACGCTCCCGGGCTGCGTATAAATGCTAGCAATCGGGTGAATTTCTGATTTATGATTGCGCAACACCGAAAGTCTGCGAAACCGGTTCCTGCTCCCATGTGGAACCGCTTTGTTATGCACCACGCGCTATGCAAACCTAGAATCAGGGGCAACTTAGAATCGACATGAGAGCTCTGCAACCAGATACTTCGTCCTACACCATCCCTCCACCACTTACCAAAAGGTCTCAACAAAAAAGAGCACTTATTCTGGCGGCAGCTATTCGTTACTTTGCCGAGCACGGGTACGAGTCTTCGCGGGTGGGAGACATCGCGGCTGAGTTGGGAATTGCCAAGGGTTCGGTCTTTCAACATTTCGGCAGCAAAGATGGCCTTTTCCTGGAAGCCTACAAAGAATCGGTCAAGCAGCTTCCCGGCTACCTTGAAGCTCCCGATGAGGTGAAAAGCAAGGGTTTCTTTGCCGTGCTTCGCCACCGCTTGGAGAATGCCGCCGACTCCCGTGAACACCACCAGGTGCATTACGCGGTCATGCTTCTGGGCAATTACGGTTCCGACATGAACGTCAAAAAGCGTATCGGCCGTTTCCTAAGCCAGGAAGACCCGCTTGGGCTTAAGTCCTTCGTGCAGATGGGACTTGACCGGGGAGAACTTCGACGGGATGTGGATCCGGAACTAATCGCGTCCATTGTCGAATCAACTGTCGAACGCTTTCAGGACTCACTGACCATGTCTGAGACTCATCCTGACCTCTTCCATCGCTCCGGCAACGGACATGGCAAGGGACATATGCAGCGCATCGATGAGTTCATCCTGGTGCTGCGGGGGGCGCTGGGAGCCGCCTACGCGGCAAAAGCCGGCTAGTTGGCCCCGGTTGTCGCCTTGCCTCTGCCGCGAAGCTGGTGGACGATTTGCCGTGCCGCATTGGCGCCCGAGAGGCCGTTTAACCCAGTTCCAGGATGCGTGCCTGATCCGCACAAATAGAGGTTTCGCACCGGTGTCGCGTATTGCGCCCAGCCCAGCAGCGGACGCATGGTGAATATCTGGTCCAGCGCCAACTCGCCATGGAAGATGTGCCCGCCTGTCAGACCATAGGTTCGTTCCAAATCCTTGGGAGTAATGATTTCCGCAGCCTCAATTCGCTGGGGAAGATCTGGCGCATAGCGCGCTAGCGTTTCGACGATGGTCTTCTCCAACTCGAACCGCTTTTGGTCCCAATCGGCATCCCGCAGTTTGTAGGGCGCGTACTGCATGTAAACCGACATCACGTGCTTGCCCGGCGGCGCGAGGGACAAGTCCCACAATGTGGGAATGGTCGCTTCGATGTAGGGCTGGCGCGAATAGTCGCCGTACTTGGCGGCATCAAAGGCGCGCTCCAGGTAGTCGATCTCAGGCGAAATCTGAATGCGTCCCGAGAGCCAGGTGTTGTCGTCGACGCCGCTGAAGTTCGGCAATCCGTTCAGCGCGAGATTCATCTTGGCTACGGTCCCGAACATGCGGTAATGCTGCAAACGCTGCAAAAAGCTTGGCTCCAGGTGCTGCGGCTCGACCATGCCGAGCAGCGTACGTTTGGGATCGGCATTGGAGATCACAACTTTCGCCGGTATCTCTTCACCGCTGCGCAGGACCACGCTGGTTGCCGCCCCGTTCTTGATCTGCACCTGCGCGACTTCGCTCGAGGTCCGGATCTCTCCCCCGGCAGCGCGTACTGCGCTTGCCATGGCTGCGGCCAAGGCTCCCACCCCGCCGTAGACGTAAGAGGCTGCTCCCGCGGGATTGCCATCGGGCACTGCGCGAAAGATGAGATTGGTGCTTGAGCCTGCGGACCATGGTCCGAGGAACGTACCGAAGATTCCCTGGGCGGCGATGGTGGCGCGTAGCAAGTCGTTCTCAAAGAATTCGCTGACCAGGTCGGCGACAGCCATCGGTCCCCAGCGCAGCAGACGATAAAGGTCCTTCTCGCCCAGACCTCGCAGCTTGCGGCCGGCCTGCACCAGCTCCCATAAGTTTCCCGACGCGGGGTCGTCGAGATCGGGCGGCGTCATGGTGAGCAGGTACTCGATGGCGCTGCCGATCGCGGTCAAGGCGTTACGAAACTCGGCGTATCCCTCCGCATCCTTGGCAGAGAATTGCGCGATCTGCCGCTGCGATTCTTTGGGATTGCCATAGAGTGCAAGATTCCGGCCGTCCTCGGCGAGCGAAAGTACGCGAACGTCAGGGGTGTAGCTCTTCAGGCCATGGCGAGCGAGACCCATATCATCGAGCACGCTGGGATGCACCGGCCAGGCGGCATGTGACAGGCGCGAGCACTTGAAGCCGGGATGAAACTCCTCAGTGATGGCGCAGCCGCCGACGGTTTCGTGACGCTCAAGCAGCAGCGGCTTAAACCCGGCCTGGGCAAGATAGAAGGCTGTGACCAGGCCGTTGTGACCGGCGCCGATGATGACAATTTCGCGCGGCTCCGGCATCCTAGCTGCCCCCTTTGGAGTGCTTCAGGATTTCCAGCGCCGCCAGCCTGCCGGGCGCGCCCATGATGCCCCCGCCGGGATGTGTTGCGGAGCCGCACATCCAGAGGTTCTTGATCGGCGTCTTGTACTGTGCCCAGCCGGGCACCGGGCGCAGGAAGAACAACTGCTCGAGCGAGAGCTCGCCCTGGAAGATGTTGCCCTCCGTCAGTCCCCATTCGCGCTCCAGATCGAGCGGTGTGACCACCTGGCGACCGACGATGATGTTCTTCAGGTTGGGAGCGTACTCGGCGATGGTGTTGATGACAGTGTCGCCGAAGGCCTCACGCTTCTCGTCCCAAGTGCCCTCTTTCAGCTTATACGGCGCGTACTGAACGAAGCACGACATCACATGCTTGCCGGGCGGCGCGACCGATGGATCGGTCAAGCTGGGGATCACCATGTCGATGTAAGGGCGCTTGGAATAGTCGCCATACTTAGCTTCGTCGTAAGCACGTTCCATGTAATCGACGCTGGGCGAAATCGAAATCGCTCCGCGAAGATGGTGCCCTTCGCCCGGAAGGCAGGTGAATTCGGGAAGCGCATCGAGAGCGAGGTTCACCTTGCCGGAGGAGCCGCGGTACTTGTAGCGCTTCACCTCGTCGCGGAAGTCTTCGCTCAGGTGCTGCGGCTCGATGAACTTCAGGAAGGTGAGGTTGGGATCGACGCTGGAAGAAATAACGTCGGCATAGTACTCGTCGCCCGATGTGGTAGCGACTCCAACCGCTTTGTTGCCGCGAACCAGGATCTGCGCGACGCCGACCTGCGTTTTGATGTCGACGCCAAGCTCGCGTGCCGAGTCGGCGATGGCATTGGAGATGGCGCCGGTACCGCCGCGAGCGAATCCCCAGGCGCGAAATGCGCCGTCAATCTCTCCCATGTAGTGGTGCAGCAGCACGTAGGCGGTGCCGGGCGAGCGCACGCCGAGAAATGTGCCGATGATTCCCGAAGCCGACATGGTGGCCTTGAGTACATCGGTCTCGAACCACTGATCGAGGAAGTCGATGGCGCTCATGGTCATGAGCTGCACCTGGTTGTATTTGTCTTCGCCGCTCAGGCCCTGAAAGCGGCGGCCCAGGAACATCAGCTTCAGCAGCTCGCGCGGCGCGAGCTTGGTGGGGTCGGGCGGCACCATGCTGAGGATGGGCTTCACGAATCGGCACATCTGCAGCATGGCCTTGCCGAACTCTTCGTAAGCCTCGGCGTCGTATTTGGAGTGGCGCGCAATTTCGCGGCGGGTCTTGCCGTGATCGTTGACGCGCCAAAGGTAGTCGCCATTGGGCATGGGCGTGAAGGTGCCGTCGAGGGGAAGAATCTCCAATCCGTGTTTCGGCAGGTTCAGGTCGCGGATGATCTCGGGCCGCAGCAGCGAGACAACGTAGGAGCAGACGGAGAACTTGAATCCCGGGAAAATCTCCTCGGTGCACGCAGCACCACCCAGGACGTGGCGCCGCTCGAGCACCAGGACTTTCCGGCCCGCGCGCGCCAGATACGCAGCGTTGACCAGCCCGTTGTGGCCGCCTCCGATAATGATTGCGTCGTATTTGCCGGATCCGTTAGAGGGCATGGTTACCGTGGGAAGACCTTGTGCGAATGGGACATTCTAAATGAGCGGCGCGAAGTTATCCGTTGCCGTTTGCCTGTATTCCGAGGAAAGTTCGTAGTAATTAATTTGTTAACCATAACCAGGGATCCTCGCTGACAACCGACAACTGACCACTGACAACTTGTCGTGGCACCCCCCTCCCCCACTCTACCCGCAAAATCTTGATTCCATTCACCTGGCTGAAAGCTTTCCCGGTAAAATCTTGAGCGCGTGAGAGTTATAAGCAAAATCTTCCAAAATAAAGACTTAGGGGGATTATCTTGCGGGTGGAGTGGCTGGAGTGTTTGTGAGATTGCTAACAGCGGCGAAGGCCAGAAATGGCAATCAGCTCGTGTCACGGTCGACTGATCGAAGCGAAATTAGTGCGGAGACACTGTTATCCTTCGTCCTCAAGGGTCGAGTGTACGAAACGCGGGTGGAGTTTACCAAGCGCGCTTGTCACACATGCGTGTGACAAGGGATGGGAAGGCTTGCAGCGAAGTGGGCTGTAGAATGGTGAGTGCAATCGCCTGTTCTGGCTCGTTAAAAAGCCGGAGTACAATGCACACGCAGGGGACTGAGAGTCAATGAGCTGGTATTGGCCCAAATTGACCGACCTGAAAGAATCTGAGGAAGCTGCGCATCATGGCGCAGGTGTTTGCTTTTTTATAGCTGGTGTCACGGCCATCGTCGCTGCTGTAAGCGTTTCGCTGGATAAGCCTGTTCTGGGGATAGACGCTTGGGCCTTCGTTGACGCAGGAGTCTTTGCAATCGCGGGGTGGCGAGTATGGCGATTATCGAGAATATGGGCTGTCTTAGCACTCGCCATATTCATCGGCGAGACGGTGTACGTAGTCGAATCGAGTCCCCATGTACCTGCTGCCGGAGCCTACCTGAGGGTGGTTCTAGCCTTGGCCCTAATTGGCGGCGTGAGAGGGACGTTCGCCTACCAATCGTTCAAAAAGAAGGAATCGACGGCTTCTTTGGCAGCGGGTGTCCCTAGCAATCAGTGAGGTTTGAGAGGGGTATCAAATGCTTGTGGGAAAGAGCAAAATCACGGTAACAGACAAGTGCATTTGCGTTCCGCTGTATGTCTTCCGCTCTGGGAAAAGCGGGCTGACCCTCAGCTGTTCTGACAGCAAGCACAGTTTCAAATTTGGCTCAACTCCTCCCCAACTACAAAAGCTGAAGCAGAAGCTAGAAGTGCTGTTCGTCGAACTCGTTGAAAACCGACCAGACCATCAACCTTAGCTGTTGTGAAATCCTAGTGCCGTATCGACAGTGCTCCGCAGGCAGGACGTGGGCGGTGGGGATGGAGATGAGCGGAGCATTGTCGATAGGGCGATTTGCAGTGAGCCGCTAGCGCGTCTCTATGGGGATTGAATGCGGTTCACGGCCTGCGGGGATATGGCGTGGGCAGTTTTGGCGGCTTGGTTGGGAGGTGGACACCGGCACGAGGAGGAAGAGTGTGGGTGGTTCAGGTTGTTGGCTGAGGTGGAGGTTGGCGCGAGGTATTTTGAGCACAGGGATGCTGCGACGGGGGATGGACTCGTTGGCATGCGACTGGGAGTTGTTTTCTGTTTGGACATATTAAGTGGGTTTCAGGAAGAGTCGACTGGGCTGGTGGACGCCAGCGTTGTATAGGTGGCCAAGGCATAGGTTGAAAGCCGGGCGATGATACGCAGAGTTCCGCACTTGCAACTGGGGCAGCAGCGGTGGAGAGCCTGTTGCTGCAGTTGGGTAAGGATCGCGGTTGGCTCTGCAGCGACTGCGTTGAGATGCAGCCGACAAAGAGTAAGCGCTCGTCGGCGATTGCGGTTGGCCAGCAAGCCGAAGTGGCGGATCTTGACGAAGCCCGAGGGCAGGACATGTAGCAGGAAGCGGCGGATGAACTCGACCGCATCGAGGGACATGACCTTGATGCGGTTATTGTGTTTAGAGTCCCGCCAGCGGAAGCGCACCTGGCCGTTGGCTAAATCCAGGAGCCTGCCGTTGGAGATGGCGACGCGATGCGTATAGCGGGCCAGGTATTTCAGCACATGCTCGGGTCCGCCGAAGGGTGGCTTGGCATAGACGACCCAGTCCTTGTGCTGCAGCAGACGCAACAGTGAGTGGAACTGACGCGGGTCGGAAAGGCTGGCGGTGTTACCGAGACAACGGAGTTCTCCCTTCTGATAAGCCTGCTTGAGGAAGGCCAGCATCTTGCCTCGAAAGAGGCGGCTGAGTACGCGCACCGGCAGGAAGAAACTCGATCGGCATGAGATCCAACGGGAATGGTCGAGGGCGAGCCCACCGGCGGGGACCAGGCAATGCAGGTGAGGATGGTGGCGCAGGTTCTGGCTCCAGGTATGGAGTACGGCGAGGATCCCGATGCGTGCGCCGAGATGGCGTGGATCAGCGGCGATCTGCAACAGGGTTTCTGAGGCGGCACGAAACAGCAGGTCGTAGAGCAGGCGTTGGTTGCGGAGTGCAAGCGGTGCCAGTTGCTCCGGCAGAGTGAAGACCACATGCGAATACGCCACCGGCAATAGACTGGCGGCTTGTCGGCTGAGCCAGCGATCGCGAGCCGTCGACTGACACTTGGGACAATGCCGGTTGCGGCACGAGAGATAGGCGACCGTCTGATACGAACAGGCGTCGCACTGCTGCAGGTGAGCGCCGAGGGCGGCGGTACGGCATAGTCCGATGTCACGCAGGGCCTTGCGCTGCTGGCGAGAAACCACCGGTCCCCAGCGTTGCAGGAACTCTTTCTGGTGAGCGTGCAAGACATCGGCTACTTCGAGCCGATGTTGTCTCATCTTCTTCTGCCATCTCCATCCGAAGTCGTGATGTCGCGAATGGGCAGATCGTCGAGCGGACTGGCGGTGGCATGCAGTCGGCGTTCGGAGACATGCAGGTAGCGGGCCGTGGTCTCCAGGTCGCGATGGCCGAGCAGCAGTTGAATGCTGCGCAGATCGGTCCCGGCGTCGAGCAGGTGGGTGGCAAAGGAGTGACGCAGCACATGCGGGCTGAGCGGCTTGACCATGCCCAACTGGCGGCGCAGCTTCTGGCAGAGGAGGCGAACCCCGGAAGCCCGCATCGGCAGGTCGGACCGCTTCCCGGGAAACAACCAGTTCTTGGGCTTGCGCCAACGCCAGTAGATACGGAGCAACTCCAACAGCTTGGGCGAGAGCATGACCTGGCGGGGAAAGTTCCCCTTGCCGGCGCGGATGTGGATGATCATGCGTGGGCTGTCGATGTCGGTAACTTTCAGATCCAGGGCCTCCTGGCAGCGCAGCCCCGCGCTGTAGAGAGTAGCCAGCAGAGCGCGATGCTTCAGGTTCACCGTGCTATCGAGCAGGGCACGGACTTCCTCCCGGCTCCAGACCACGGGCAGCTTGCGGTGCACCTTTGGCTTGGCTACCTCATGGTCGAACCAGGTTTGCTTGAGCGTCCGCGTGTAGAGAAACTTCAAGGCCGCCATGCGAACCTGCAAGGTCTGCCAGGCCAGCTTCTTCTCGTTCAACAAATAGAGCTGATATTGGCGTATCTGCTCAGGGCCCAACTGTTCGGGTGACTTATGGAAGTAGCGGGCGAAGTCGGCGACCGTTGCCGTATAGGCGCGAACGGTCTGTGGGGAGAAGTTGCGTAGCCGGAGCTCTTCCAGCATGCGTTGGCGTAGTTCGGTCATAGACACCTCCTCAGGTGCCCATGAACTCTACTCAACCAACACGCTCCACACCGCTGCCGCGCTAGCGGCTTAGTGCAAATCCCCATAGCGCAAGTTACAGCCCGAAGGGCGCGATGATTTGAGCCCGGCTCGTTAGAGCCGGGGTGTATAGATAATCTTGGAGGTCGGAGCCGCGTCAGCGGCGTCAGTGCCAGTTGCGCACCCGGTCGCGCTCAAGCTTCTCCGCCGCTGCCGCGGCTGGGAGTTGTGAAACACGCGCTCCCGCTGCTCACGCAGCGGGCTCACAGCATCCCGCCCTGCGGGCTGTGTGATTGGCAGCAGCCGATAATGGGAACAGCACGATGTTCGCAGGGTTCGACGTTCCTCGATCCCACTCAATCCAAACGACGGATTGAATAGGCCACCCGGCCAAAAGCGGGATAGCGAAGAGCGAATGGCGAATGGCGAATGGCGAATAGCGAAGAGCGGCTTTTCCCCTGATACGATATCCCCTGTGCCGGACCTGCTCTCAGTGGACAACTTACGGGTGGAATTCGCTACTTCCCAGGGAGTCGGCTGGGCGGTGCGCGACGTGAGCTTTCGGATTGCGTCCCAGGAAGTGCTCGGGCTGGTAGGCGAGTCAGGCTCGGGCAAGTCAGTGACGTCGTTGGCGATACTTCGCCTGCTTCCGCCAGAGGCGCGAGTGAGCGGGCGCATCGTTTTTGAAGGCAACAACTTGCTTGCGCTGCCAGAAGCAGGAATGCGCGGTATCCGCGGTTCAGGCATCGCGATGATTTTTCAGGAGCCGATGACAGCTCTGAATCCGGTGATGCGCGTAGGCGATCAGGTGGCGGAAGCGGTGCTGGCCCATGCAGGGACGGGTGGCGATGGCAGGACAAGGCCGCGAATGACGAAGCAGGCCGCGTGGCAACAGGCGGTTGAGGCACTGCGTACGGTGGCTATCCCCGATTCCGAACGCCGCGCCCGGGACTATCCTTACCAGCTATCCGGCGGACAGCGGCAGCGAGTGATGATTGCCATGGCGATCGTGAATCGTCCTCGCCTGCTGATTGCCGATGAACCTACGACGGCGCTGGATGTAACCATCCAGACGCAAGTGCTCGAGCTGCTAAACCAGCTGCGTGAGAAATTTGCGCTGGCTATGCTGTTTGTGTCGCACGACCTGGCGGTGGTGTCGCAAGTTTCGCACCGGGTCGCCGTCATGTATGCCGGCAATCTGGTTGAGATAGGAAAGGCCAGGGATGTGTTTCGCAATCCGATGCACCCTTACACAAGAGGACTGCTGAACGCGGTTCCGAATCTGCATAGCGATCGGGCGCAGCCACTGCGTACCATCGAAGGCAGCGTACCGGCGCTCACCGCTTTGCCTCCGGGCTGTTCCTTCGAGCCCCGCTGCGGCTCCCGCATCGCACGCTGTGCCGAATCGCTACCCCCGCTGGTTGAAGTCGCTCCCGGTCATCTGGCGCGCTGCCCAGTGATACAACTAGAGCATCACTAACATGCGGCTGCTGCTGATCAGCGATCTTCATGCAAACCACGAAGCGTTCGATGCGGTGAAGAACGCGGCGCCCGAGCACGACCTGGTGGCGAACCTGGGCGACGTGGTCGGCTACAACGCCTCGCCGAACGAGGTATGCGAGCGCGCCATCGCGTTGGGTGGACTCATCGTGCGCGGCAATCACGACCGCGCCTGTTCTGGGCTGACCGATCTCAGCGACTTTAATCCTGTGGCCGCTATTTCAGCCCGCTGGACACAGATAACCTTGAAGCCCGAGCACCTGCAGTGGCTCCGAGAACTGCCGCAGGGTCCCATTCGCCGTGAAACATTGCCCGGCATTGAGTTTGTACACGGGGCACCCGAGGATGAGGACGAATATTTGCTCAACGCGATCGGGGCAGAGGAGAGCTTCAGCATGCCCGGACAGGCCGACATCATCTTCTTCGGCCACACCCACCTGCAGGGAGGGTTTTTAGAAGAGGATGGCAAAGTTCGGCAATTTGCTCCGGCTTATGACAATGTCGAAGGCGCGGTGCAGTCTGACATGGAATTGCGCCCAGGAACTCGCTATCTGATCAACCCCGGTTCGGTAGGCCAGCCGCGCGATGGAGACTGGCGCGCCGCCTTCGCTCTCTATGAGAGACAAGGTGATGAGCCTGGCCGGGTGCGCTTCTACCGGGTGCCCTACGACATAGATCGCGCGCAGGAGCGCATTCTTTCCGCAAACCTGCCGCCCAGATTGGCAATGCGCCTGCGACTGGGGCGCTGAATCAAAGTTGCTGCCTTTTGGTAGTGGTGCCGTTTGGCATCCACAGGGACGGCGCTCCCGTCTTGCTCCATTCCTAACGCTTCTTCTTCTGCTACTTGTAAATTCAGGCTACGGATTCGGCTTGTCCATTTTAAAGGGCGCAACTCTTACCGTGCGATGCCCAACGACCACGACGATATGGTTTTTTGGCAGCAACGAGTTCTCTGTGGCCTGTATGCTGAAAAATTTGGTCGTTATACTTCGTTGTAATGCGAGGTTGAACGCTCCGGCGGGATTGTCAGCATTAGTCAGGTCTAATTCCTGGGACGCGATAGAAAGACCATCTACGGCCAGCGATCTAAGTTCGCGTAGGAGAGTTTTCGGTCGCTTATCGGTCAAATCGGAATTTTGTAGTATCGGAAGCGGTTGCGGTTCTGACGCTCCCCATCCCGCTCCATTGGGTGACCCCAGCGCGGCCTTTAACTGGAATGCGAATTGCTCTGCTTCCAAATCGTCGGGAACATACCAGATTTCGGCGGTTCCCCTAGGCTTTCCTTTCATTGATTCAACAAACCTCGGAATATCGACCCCTCGCCAGTCGATCTGCTTCGATACGGCATTCAGATACCAGCCGATACGGTTTTCTTCCTTTGCTATTAGGTCGGCTCGTTTCTGGACAGATCGTGCCTTACTCCCAGCGGTTGATGCTATTCCTGCTGCAACACCTGCTGCCGTCTTCGCATCCCCGGCTTTGGTTAATGCGTCTTTTGCTTGGGAGAGCGCGGTCGAGGAATCGGTTACTGCTTTAGAGGCATTATCGGCAGCACGCTGCGCCTTGAGGTCAAGAGAGCTAATTATCTGCTCGGAGAGAGTGTCATTTCGTTGGCCATATGGAAAGGCCGCTATCTCAGCAAACACCGCGAGGCCAAAAAAAACGAGGGCAATTTTCTCTAATAGCATTTCCCCTGGTTTGTCTTTTGAAAGATGTGCAAGCACATCAAAGAGCACGAGCAGCGCAAAGAATACTAGCGCGGCAGCCTCTAGTTCGCTGTGGGCGCGCCTGACTGAATCGAGAGAGTTCCAGTCCGGCAAGATCGACATAGCAAAAGACATACTTTTAGCGTTCGCCCTTCTAGGAGCGTTGTTCTCTCGTTTCCTCCGATATAAGGAGAAATGGAAGAAGTGGGCAAGGAATCATGATACGCCTCAGGGCAATATAAAGGCAAAATAAAGCTTGACTTCGGCCTTTATAGTGCTACTATAAAGGCATGAACCGGCTGAGCACATCGAAGCGCATACAGGTGATAGCGGCATTGGTCGAAGGAAACTCCATCAACGCGACATGCCGGATGTTCGGAGTCGGCAAGCATACCGTGCTGCGCCTGTTGGAAGATGCCGGATGCGCCTGTGCTGCTTTCCATCATCAGAACGTGCGCGGATTGCGTGTTCGCCGCTTACAGGCGGATGAGATTTGGGCTTTCGTCGGTGCGAAGCGGAAGAATGCCACGCCAGAACAGGAAGCTGTGGGATGGGGCGATGTTTGGACGTGGACGGCGATAGACGCCGATAGCAAGCTAATCGTTACTTGGTACGTCGGAGATCGCGGTAAGGCTGCCGCTTGGGAGTTCATACAGGATTGCGCTAATCGCATCGTCGGGCGTCCGCAGATCACTACTGACGCACTGCGGCACTACGTTAACGCCATCGAAGACGCCTTCGGCGCGAATGTAGATTACGCTCAGCTACACAAGCTCTACGGCGCGGCGACTCCCGACGAATCGCGTTACAGTCCCGCAACCTGCATCGGCTGCGATATGAAGGTGGTTACTGGCGACCCCGACCCGAAGCACATCAGCACGAGTTACGTCGAACGCCAGAACCTGACGATGCGTATGTCAATGCGCCGTTTCACGCGCCTAACGAACGGATTCAGTAAGAAGTTTGAGAATCACGCGCATCAGATCGCGCTCTACTTCTTCCATTACAACTTCTGCCGCGTTCATAAGTCCCTGCGCGTCACGCCAGCAATGGAAGCGGGGCTAACCGATCATGTGTGGACGTTGGAAGAGTTGTGCGCCCTGCTGCCAGAGAGAAAGCCCAATGCGCGGGCCGACAAGGACATGATTACGAAAGCATTGGAGAAGATGGCCTGAGAGGACTTATGCCAAAGCCTAAAGTTTCGATTCCGTATCTTGACCCAAGCGTGCAGCACGTCGGAATCAGCCGACTGAGAGCACTCAACGTTACACAACTGGCGGAGCTGGATAAGACGCTAGTGATTCAGGACAACGATAAGCCTCTGGCTGTACTCCTGAAGTACGAGCACTTTCTAGCGATGCAGGAGATGATTGCCGATGAAGAGAAGTAAGCCTACTTATTCTCCGTGGCTTCACGTACGACTCGGAGAGCAGCTTGGCTTGAGTCCTCGGTCGTCTGACCGGGTTGGTGGGCTTTCAGCAGGTGCTCAGCGAACGCGACGTTCAGCGAAGGGCGCACGTCTCTCTGGAAGGGGTAGCCGCAAATCGAGCAGCGATCCAGGTTCCCGCTGCGGATTAAGTGCGGTTCGGATGGGGGCTGTTTTGCCATGCCCTCATCCTGCCACATCCCGTGGCTTCCCGTCAGTTCCCGCGACTGTGGAAATCAAACGGCACCACTACCTGCCTTTTCACGGGTGAGCGCATCCCATAGATATTGGATTAAACTACCCGCTATGCCTATTCGTCCGTTTCCGGTGAAATCGAAGTTTCGCTCCCAGGAATTTATGGGAGGCGCTATTTTCAGTGCCGAGCAAGGCTTCCTCGTCGCCTGTATCGACGGCGGAGCACGCGGCAATCCCGGGCCTGCCGGATATGGCGTCGTCATCGAAGACGAGGTTGGACGCCCGGTGGCAGAGCTCAGTGAGTATCTGGGCCGCCAGACCAACAATTATGCCGAATATTCCGGCCTGCTGGCGGCGCTTTCCTACGCCATCAAGCACGGCTTCAAAGCGCTCAAAGTGGTCAGCGACTCCGAGCTCATGGTGAAGCAGATTAACGGAGAGTACAGAGTCAACAATCCCACGCTGAAGGAACTGAATGCACAGGCGATGAAGCTGATCGATCAGCTTGACTACTTTGAGATCAGGCATGTACTGCGGGAAAAGAACAAGGAAGCCGACCGCCTGGCCAACAACGCAATGGATCGCGGCACCTTCCTGAAGTCGGTGACGCCGGCGCGCACCGAAGTGTCAGCCAAACCGGTGCGCGAGGTGAATGGTATCGTACGCGATGGCACGGTTCAGTTTTTGGGCGATCCTTTCCCGGACGGAACCCTGGTAAGAATCCGGCCTGCAAAATAAGTTGTTGTGCGCTTCATGAGTAGTGGCCCGGAAGGGCTTTGACCAGCACCGGCACCCGCACTACACTGAGCGGTAATGCTCGGAGGGCCCTCATGATCCGCAAAGATGTTCTCCAGCAGTTCCCGCAATTATTCGGCAGCCAACAGGTAAACGGCAGGGAGATCAACGTCGAAGAGACGATTGCCTCCCTCACTCGCCAACTGCGTCCCGCTATCGCAGAAGCCCTGAATGCGCGGCGCGCGTTGCTCGCCAGCAAAGAGTCGGTCCGCGAGAAATATGCCTGGCCGAGTTGGGACGAGAGCTTCGAAGACCCGATCTCTGGCAAGGCGCGGACGTTTCGCCAGATTGTACAAGGGCTGATCGATAACTTCCTCGGGCGCGACACCGACTTGCGCTGGCGCCTCAACGACGAAGTTCCGGTCCCGCGTGACGTGCATCCCCTGCAAAATCCTGGGCTGGAGTTGACCGGCCCATGGCATCCGCTCGACATGGCATTCAACGCGCTGAACAGCGCGGCGCCGATGAACATGCCGGATTTCGAAGATGCCTCTCCGGCACACTTCCAGGCGGGCGGCAACGGGAAAAATCCGGTGGCGACGTTCGCGGCCTTGCAGAATGCGAAGGAGATATTCCAAGGTGGCTGGGGTAGCAAGTCCTACGACGTGGTGAAGAAAGGCAAGACGCGTTCCTACAAAGTTGACCGCACGCCTGACAAATGGCCCACTCGTCTCGTCCGTCCGCCGAGCATTCACATTGTCTATGAGCACATCACGGTTGACGACGCGCCCGTCCCAGGCATCATCGCGATGGTCATTCTCTGGGTGGTCAACAACTACGACGCGTTGAAGCGCCTGGGCAGCGGGATCTATTTCTACATTCCGAAGATGCAGACGCCCCGCGAAGCCCTTATCGTCGAGCGGCTGCTCTCGGGCGTGGAGAGCATCATCGGAGCGCCCGCCGGGACATTCAAGATCAAGATTCTCTACGAGGAAGGCAACGGCGGCCGCTATCTGCCGGCGATTGCGTGGACCTTCCGGCGTCGCTTGCTGGGAACCAATGTCGGCCGCTGGGACTATCTCGGCAGCCTGATCGAGATGTGGAAGGACGATCCGCAGGGTGTGTTTCCCGATCCGCAGAATATCGGGATGGCATCGCCGAACATGATCGCCTATCAGCGCTACAACGCGTTGACCATTCTGATGGCGGGGATGAAAAACGGCGAACTCACGCAGGGCGCACCCATCGGCGGCATGGCTGCCGTGATGATGTATCAGTCGGGCGATGCTTATGGCCGTTCCCGCTATAACCCGGTCGCGATGCGCGCGGTGGTGATCGACAAGCTGCGCGAGCGGTTGCTGGGCTTGATGTTTGTTCCGGATGGGCCGACCGCGGAGCAGGTTACGCTCGACGAAATTCTGGCCAGCCGCGCCAAGGGCCGGCTCTACGACGCCTATCGCCAGAGTTGGGTGGCCAGTCCTGAGCCCGCCTATGTCGCCGCTGGAAACGGGCCGCTGCGCGTGCCACTGGGCGAATTGCAGGCCATGCTTGATGCCCCAGCCAGGACGGCTGATGCCAACGGTAAGCCGGTTCCAACGGTGGAGAGTGGGCTGGTGGACTCAGAACGCGCGCTGCTGCAATCGCGCGGCTTGCTGAACGCTGCGGGGAAGGTAACGCCGGCCGTGATTCGCAAAGAATCGCTCGATGCGCCGGAGAAGCTGCTGAGCCAGGAATTGTGGGATGCCATCTATAGCGTGCCCAAAGGCGACATCACGATCGAGCACATTCAGCATGCGTTCTACATGGCCGCGAATTACGGTTTCCAGATCCTGAATGGGAATTTCGCGGCGGCCATTGATGACTACGAGCTGAAACAGCGCTTCATGAACGACCTTGCGACCTATCGTATTGACGTGTCGTGGTTGTGGACGCTGTGCCGCCACCAGGCCGTCATCACCAAAGATGGATATCTGCAGCGCGCGAAGCTCACGGAAGATGGAATGGTGCTGGCGCCCAGTACTGAGGCGGTGAAGGTGGGAACGCGATTTACTCGCGAGTTGTTCCAGAAAGTTTTTGACTATCACAACGAGTGGACAGCGCAATTTTTTGCCGAGCTCGACCGCATGGGCAACCCGGGATTGTTCGATCGCTCGAAGGCGCCCGTCATCATGGAGCTGCTAAGACGGCAACTGCTTTCGCCGCACTATATCCAGCACAGCGCGCGCGTGTTGTTTGTGCTGGCCGAGGCTGGGGAAGAAGAACGTAAGCAGATTCTCGACGCAATCTTCGATCTGTCGCGTGAGGAGGTTGTAAAGCGCGTCGAAGCGGGCACGATGAAACCTGCTGCTTTGGTTGCGCACGATTATGTGTATGACGTCTTTGCTGGGTAGGGTGGAGTACGCCTGAAGAGGCTGCGGAAAAAGTCTTGGCGGTGGGAAAAACAGCAGATCCCTCACCTCTAAAGAGATTCGGGATGACAACAACACAGGGCTTTTATGGCGCAGCTAAAGCTGCGCCCCTTCAAAACGGCGCCCTGCAGAGTTTTTCAGCAGCCTCTTCAGCCGGCGGCATCTCTCGGTGGAGCACGCCTTCGCAGGTCGCGAAAAAGTCACAGGCCTGATGTGTCGCCGACTGAAGTCGGCCCTGGCTCCTTAAAATGTAGGCTCATCGGCACGACCAAGGTCGTGCCCTGACGCGAAACTTCGCAAGTAAGAAGGCGTACTCCGCCCAAAAAGCTTACAGCTCCGCCAACTGTGCCATCGCCTTGTAGAGATCTTCCGCCTGCGGCAGAATTTCGTCCTCCAGGATCGGCTGATAAGCGACAAACGTGTCCTTGGCTGCAACCCGCTTCACCGGCGCATCCAGTTCGTCGAACAGCTCATCGGCGATGCGCGCTGCGATCTCCGCTCCATAGCCCCAGCTCAGCATGTCCTCGTGAGCGACCAGCACGCGATGCGTCTTCGTAACCGAGGTCGCGATGGCTTCCCAGTCGTACGGATTCAAGGTTCGCAGGTCGATCAGCTCCACGCTGACCTCCTGCTCACGTTCCATGCGCTGCGCCGCCTGCAAGGCGCGCGGCACGGTTGCTCCGTAGGTGATGACAGTCAGGTCGTGGCCGGGGCGCACGATGCGTGCTTTGCCGAAGGGAATCATGTAGTCCGGCCCCGGATACGGCGCTCGACCGAAGGTCTCGCGATAGAGGCGCTTATGCTCGAGGAACATCACCGGATCGTCGCAACGAATCGCGGTTCGCAGCAGACCGTTGGCGTCGAGCGCGTTCGAAGGAAACACCACGCGCATGCCTGGCGTGTGGGTGAACAGGCTCTCACCGCACTGCGAGTGATAGATGGCGCCGCCGGTAAGATATCCGCCGATGGCCACGCGCACTACCGCAGGACAGGAGAAAGCGTTATTCGAGCGCCAGCGAATCAGCGGCATCTCGTTGCGAAGCTGATGAAATGCGGGCCAGATGTAATCGAAGAACTGGATTTCGACAACCGGCTTCAGCCCGCGTGTCGCCATGCCGACGGCGCGTCCCACAATGTTGGCCTCGGCGAGAGGGGAATTAAAGACGCGGTCACTGCCGTAGTCGCACTGCAATCCGGCGGTGAGCTTGAAGACTCCACCCTTGCCTTTGACCTGGTGCTCTTTCAGATATTCTTCGCGGCTGCAATCGGCCACGTCCTCGCCGAACATGACGATGCGCTCATCGCGCTTCATTTCGTCCTTCAGGCACACGTTGATGAGATCGGCCATGGTGCGATCGCCCGACGAGGCTGAGACAGCCTTGTCCTGGGTGGGCATGGGATGCACGGCTTCGGTCTCAAACGCCTTCGAAGTGGGATCGAGGTCGGGCGAGTACACGAAATTCACGTAAGAGTCGGTGGTAGGGAACGCAGCAGCGGCAGCCTTGTCGGCGGCATCCTGCACTTCGGCGTTAACATCTTTCTCCAGCTGATCGATCGCTTTTTCGTCGAGGATGCCTTCGCGAATGAGGAACAACTGAAAGCGGTTGATAGGATCGCGCTCGACTTCGGCATTGCGCTCCGACTCGGGGCGGTAAAGCTTTTCGTCGTCCGAAAGGGAATGTGAGTAGGGACGCACCACGTGCCCGTGTACGAACGCCGGGCCCTTGCCGCTGCGAATGTGATCGATGGCTTTTTTCAAAGACGCATAGCTGGCCAGGGGATCGGTGCCGTCAACCTCGTCGAAGTAGAAGTTGGGGAAGCTCTTCACCAGGCGGCTGATGTTGCCGCCGCTGGTGCCTACCTCCACCGGAACCGAGATGGCATACTCGTTGTCCTCGATCAGGTACAGCACGGGCAGCTTCAGGTTCGACGCGGTGTTGAGCGACTCCCAAAATTCGCCCTGGCTGGTGGTGCCGTCGCCACAGGAGACGTACGTGACTTCATCGCCATGGAAGATAACGTCTTTGAACTGGCGATAATCGCCCGGGGTTTTCTCCGCCGCTTCGGGATGGCGCGTGAAATAGCGGCCTGCCTCGGCGCAGCCAACGGCCTGCAGAAATTGCGTCCCTGTCGGCGATGATTGGGTGACGACGTTGAGCCGCTTGCTCCCCCAATGTGATGGCATTTGGCGTCCGCCCGAAGCCGGATCATCGGCCGCGCCGACCGCTTCCAGCAACTGCTCATAGGGCGTCATGCCAAGCGCCAGGCAAAGCGCGCGATCGCGATAATACGGATAGAACCAGTCGTAAGCAGGCTTCAGCAGCAGGCCGGCGACAACCAGCAGCGCTTCGTGGCCGGCTCCCGAAATCTGGAAGAAGATCTTTTGCTGGCGCTTGAGCAGGATTTCGCGGTCGTCAATACGGCGCGACATGTACATCAGGCGATAGATCTCGATTAACTGATCGCGCGTGAGTCCTTCGTACTTATCTTTCGTTGGCGAGGCAGTCGGGGCGTTCTCGACGTTGGGTTGTGCCTTGGAAGTAGTTGCCATCCATGTCCTCGGGGAGTGAGATGCAAGGCCCGGTGCGGCTCAGGCGTAATCTTCTCATTGTAATGCTTCGCTTCACCTGGCGGGCGTCAGTGGCTTTAGAAAGGGCGTCAGGTTTCAGGTATCAGGTGTCAGAAGAGGTTAACGTCGAAGTTATCTGACGTCTGATACCTGATACCTGATACCTCAGGCTGACGGCTGACGGCTTCTATACTGGAATCTCATGATCCGCACTTTTCGTCCCATACCGCTGGAGAAAATCAAGCTCGTAGTACTTGACCTGGATGGCACGCTGGTCGATTCGGAATATGATCTGGCCGCCGCGGTCAATGCGATGCTGCGACAGTATGGGCGCAACACCTTGCCGCTGGAGGTGATCAAGACCTACATCGGCGACGGAGCTCCTATGCTGGTGCGGCGCGCGCTGGGCGATCCGAACGATGAAGCATTTCTGCAGGAGGCGCTGCTCTTCTTCCTGAACTACTACCGCGAGCACAAGCTCGACAGAACCTATGCGTATGAAGGCGTTGCGCAGTCGCTGGAGCAGATCGCAAGCTTCAACGGAAGTGCCCGCAAGTTGGCGGTGCTGACGAATAAACCGGTGCGCCCGGCACGAGATATTCTTGCTGGACTCGGCCTGGCGAGCCGGTTCTTTCAAATCTATGGGGGCAACAGTTTCGAGACCAAGAAACCGGATCCGTTAGGAGTACGCACCATCATGCAGGAAGCCGGTGCCTCGGCCGACGAAAGCGTTATCGTAGGCGACTCGGAGGTCGACATCCTGACGGCGCGTAACGCGGGCATGTGGAGCATCGGCGTGAACTACGGCTTCGCGCCACATAGCCTGGAACGCGTGCATCCTGACGTGCTGGTAGATACTCCGGCGGAGCTTGGACGGGCGTTGACGGTAGCCGGGGTGGCGGAAGATGAGGAAGAAGTGGAGTGGAATTAGCGGTACGAACTTGAGGCGCCCGTGAGGCACGGCTAGTGCGGCGCTTCAGCGCCGCGTGAACGCAGGCCCGTTGTTTTGAAAACTGTAATCTTGGAAACATCATCCGCGGGGCCTGAAGGCCCGCACTACCCGAACACATCCCCGATGTACCTGCCTAAGAGTTTCGCCGCGTTTCGACCATCGTCTCCAGTTGCTCAAGTGTTTTAGGCCAGTCATCGCGTAACAGCCGGGATAGCGCTCGATCCGCTAACAGCTTGCCGCCGGTCTGACAATGTGGGCAGTAGTTGGCTTCGTTCCCTGCGTAGCGAATTCGCTGAATCGGTTTACCGCAGCGCGGGCACGGCTGCTTGTGCTTGCCGTGGACAGCCATTCCTTTGCGGAAGGCCGTGACCTTCTCGGGAAACGCCTCGCCGGTTTCCTTGCGCAATTGCGAAACCCACTCACTCAGGGTGCTGCGCACGGCGTCGTAGACTCGCGCCACCTCCTCCGGTTTGAGCTTCTGGGTCAACTGCATCGGCGAAAGCTGTGCCTGCCAAAGAATTTCATCGGAATAAGCGTTGCCGATGCCGCTAAATAAGTGTGGATCGGTAAGTGCGCGTTTCAGAGTGTGATTCTCGCGCTTCAATGCCGCAGCGAATTGGTCGAGGTCGGAATCGAGTACCTCCAGCCCACCAGGATCGAGCGCGCGCAGGCCTTCCTCACCAGCGACAACGTGCAGCGAGGCGCGTTTCTGCGAACCAGCCTCAGTCCAGAGCAGCGTTCCGTGCGCGAAGTCGAACGCGGCCAGACCGCGCGGTCGCGCCAGCTTCACGCCTCGCTCTTTCCAATGCAGGCGGCCCGCGATCATCAGGTGCAGCACCAGCCACAGGTCGCCTTCCAGGCCAATACAGATACGCTTTCCCATGCGACGAATCTGAGTCACCGTCTTGCCTTCGGCAGCGCTTAGCGGTGGAACGGCCGTGCGTAGAAGAAAAGGGCTGGCGATCCGAATGCTTTCGATCCTTTGTCCGACAATGCGCTTTTCCAGCGCTTCGATATAGGCGACGATGTCGGGTAGTTCAGGCATGGCTGAGGCGAGTCAGTTCAGCTTCTTGCGCAAGTCTTCGATGTAGTGGTCCGTCATCCCGGCGATGTAGTCGCATACCACGCGCACCAGCTTCTCCTGCTCCGCCTTCTCGCGATAACTGGAAGGGAGCATCTCAGGACGGGCCATCAGGGCGATGAAAACTTCACTGATGAGTCCCTCAGCGCGTTTTTTTGCCGGCTGTAGCGACTTCGCATTGTAGAGCGCCTGGTACAGAAACTCCTTCGCCTGGCGGCGCTCTTCGTCGACCTCCGTACTGAATCCCGCCAGCCGCTCCGGCCGGCGCCTCAGGTCGTCCAGCGTCATGACTCCTGCGTCGGCAACTCGTCGCTGAGTATTTTCAATCAAGTCGGTGACGAAGCGGTTCAGCATTCGCTTTAGCGCCTCATTGAATTGCAGCTTCTCCGGTACCCCGGAATATTGCTTCGCTGCCTCGCGGTAAAACCGGTCGAACACGCTGACCTGCTCGCGAATCTGCGAGACGGAAAGCAGCTTGGCTTCGTAGCCGTCATCGAGATCGGCGGTGTTATAAGCGATCTCGTCGGTGAGGTCGATAAGCTGCGCCTCCAACGGGGGACGCAGGTCGAGCAAATACTCCGCGAGCTCGGGATGCTCGCTGGCCGAATAGTCATGCGAGTGTTTGATGATGCCCTCGCGCACTTCGAAGGTGAGGTTCAGTCCGCGGAAGTTGGCGTAGCGAACTTCGAAATCCTCGACGATGCGCAGCGCCTGGAGATTGTGGTCAAAGAATTCTCCGTGCTGGCGCATGAGAGCATCGAGAGTATGCTCGCCTGCGTGGCCGAAAGGGGGATGGCCGATGTCGTGGACCAGCGCCAGAGCCTCGGTGAGATCAACATTGAGCTGAAGCGCTGCGGCAATGGTGCGCGAAATCTGCGCCACCTCGATGGTATGAGTCAGGCGGGTGCGGAAATGGTCGGAATACCGCCGGGTGAAGACCTGGGTTTTGTCCTCCAGCCGCCGGAAGGCACGCGCATGAATAACGCGGTCGCGGTCGCGCTGGAAAGGGTTGCGATAGGGATGGGGCGCTTCCGGATAGCGGCGTCCACGCGAATCCTCAACGCGAACGGCGTAGCTGGCGAGCATAGAGAGAGTTTAGTGCAAGAGGCGGGGAGTCTGGTTTGGATAATTGCGGCGGGGGTGCAGGCGGAAGTCCGCAGCGGCTGAAGCCGGTGCTTCCGATGCCCAGTCATGGACGGCCTGAAGGCCGTCCCCTTCGTTCAGTGCTTGATAAACCACATCAACCAGGAGGCGATGATGACGCCACCGACGAACAGGGAAAAGCAGTAAGCGCCGTAGCGCATCATATCGCGCGAAGTATTACGCTGCGTGATCCCAAATACGATCGAGGCGCAGACGGCGAACAGTAGAGCGGCGCTGAAGTGAGTAAGGTCGAAGGTCATTGTTTCTTGCCGATCGCGATGTGATAGGCGTCAACCGCGGCGATAACGTTGAGCAATCCCGCCACGACGATAAACTTGGTTCCATAATCAGCGACCGCGCGATGAATATTGCCGATGCCCCAATCCATGGATCTGGCGATGAAATACAGCGCTCCGGAACCAACGTCTCCGACAAAGCCCAGGATGTCGAGCAGGTCGCCGGTGTTGAAGGCGTAGACCTTGCCTTCCATGCCAAGCCCGACAAAGAACATGACGAACACCGCGAGCATCAGCAGCACGCCGCGTACATAGCGCCGTTGAATGAGGTGGCCCAGGCCAGGCAGCACCCATCCGGCGAGGGGGGCGATGTAAGTCATGGATCCCGTGTCGGCCGAGCCCTTTGCCGGAACCGCGGTTGTATTTTGCGCGTTGGCCATCAAATCTGTACCAATTCTTCCTGAATGCGACCGGTGACTTCGGCCTTGTCCTTGCGTGTGATCATGTTGATCTCGCTGCGCACGCCGAACTCGGGCAGGTAAACGCCGGGCTCGACGGAGAAACAAGTGTTGGGCAGAATCTCGCGATCGTCCTTGGTTTCCAGATTATCAAGATTCGCGCCATTAGCGTGAATGTCGCGGCCAATTGAGTGCCCGGTGCGATGGATGAAGTACTGTCCGTAGCCTTTGCCGATGATGAACTCGCGCACGGCTTGGTCAACTTCCCAGCCGTGAATAATTTTGCTGGCGTCGAAGGCCTGTTTCACCGTGCTGATGCCCACGTCACGCGCGCCCCGCACCACGTTGAAAATTTCCTTCTGCTGGTCGCTGGGGGTGCCGATCACGCCGGTCCAGGTGATGTCGTAATAGACCGAGTCGGGCTGATTCAGTTTCCCCCAGATGTCGAGCAGAACGAAGTCGCCATTCTTGATGGGCGAAGACTTCTCTGCCGTGGGCTCGTAGTGCGGATCGCCGCTATGCGGGCCCACGCTGACGTTGGGTGGATCGCAGGTCTGCAAGTTCTCGCGGCTGAAGGCCTGCA
Organism: uncultured Acidobacteriaceae bacterium; assembly: GCA_963796585.1. Taxonomy (GTDB): domain Bacteria; phylum Acidobacteriota; class Terriglobia; order Terriglobales; family Acidobacteriaceae; genus CAVVDY01. The sequence continues at coordinate 294,552 of CAWCMB010000010.1, read as the reverse complement.
TAATCCACTTCTGGATTTCGTACTCATTGGTGCCGCCATTGCGAACGCGCCGCCCGATCTCCTGAAATGCCGCGGGGACGATCTTGTCGATGGCATCGCGGGCCTTGAAGTGCGACGCGATCTGCTCGTCGGTGAGCACAGCTTCGAACTGCGCGACCAGGTTTGACGAGCTGACGACCTCTTTGCCGAAGCTGCGAACCAGCTCGAGAGTGCCACCATCGACCAGCGAGATGTAGGGAATCTGGTTGTTGGGCGAATACTGCATGACCACGCTGCGGTAGGGCTTCAGCATCGCTTCCAGGTTCTTCCACAGCTCTTCCCATGCCGAGTATTCAAGGCGGCTTCCCGGGAGCGAATCGAGATGATGGCTCTCGATACGGTGTACCAGCTTGACCGGATCGCCCTGCGCCGGCACCAGATAGAACCAGCGACGCGTGACCATCATGGTGTCGGGCAGCCCGAGGATGTGGTATGCGATGGGATCGCGATGATGATGATCGTAAAACAGCCAGGCTTCTTGCTTGCGCTCGCGGAGAGCGGCTTGAATTTCAGGAAGATTCATTGCGGATTTCATTGTAAATGAGGAAGACAAAACCATTTCACCACAGAGGCACGGAGGTCACGGAGGAAGAGCAGATCCGATAGGGTATTTCGGCACGTGCCGACCATCACCCCTTACCCTTACACGGGCCAGCGGAGAGAAGTTACGGTTACTCAAATAGCACAGCAGCAGGCCCTCGGGGCCGGACACATGATAGCCCAGCACGGAGCTCTTCTTTTGAGCGGAGTGCTGGGTACACTGAGAAATGAACACCGAGTCCCTCGGGGACGACATACACCCTACACGGAAAGGAATTGCCCGTGCCGATGAAGAACCCACCCCATCCCGGAGATTTCATTCGAACGGAGATCATCGCGCCAGCAGCACTTTCCGTCACCGACGCAGCGATTGCGCTGCAGGTGTCGCGGCCGGCTTTGTCGAACCTGCTGAACGGCAAGGCTGCGCTTTCTGCGGAGATGGCGTTGCGTATTGAAAAGGCCTTTGCCGTAAGCATGGACACCCTCATGCGGATGCAGTCCTCGTACGACCTCGCCCAGGCGCGCAAGCGCGAGAAGGCGATTCATGTTCGCCGGATTCAACCGGTAGCGTGAGCCTCTACTGCGGAACGGAATTACGCTAAGTCCCCGCCCGCTGCGCCTTCGCCTTCGCCAGCACTTTGTCCCGCATGTCCAGTGGCAATGTTTCGCATGCCGTCCTCAGAACCACCCGTGGGGCAAGCTCGCGGATGGTCATGAGATGTGGCACGGTCAGGCTGCGATTCGCCTTTGCCGCCTCGCGCAGCAACCAGCCGAGGCCTTTCTGCACCATGTCGTCGTCGCTGGGCAGCAGCATCTCGGTAAGCTTTTGAATGCGCTCAAAATTCTTGTGCTGACGGGTGCTGTGGATCAAGCTCACGGCCGCGGCGCGCTGATGCCAGGTGCTGCGCTGCTTGGCCCAGATCACAGTTCGCGGCAGATACCCGTCGTTGGTGGCGATCATCGGACCCATCAGGCAATGCACGAGGCTATCATGATCGGCCCATGAGCCGATGCGATCAAGCCAGCTTTCGAAGAGCTTGAACTCGTTTCGTCCAAACTGCGCCGTTTGGCCCTCCAACAACATGACCGCGAAGGCCTTCTCCTCCAGCACCTCACCGCGAAAGAGCTGGTCGGAGACTTGAATCAGAAACGGCAAACCTTGCTCGGCAAGAATCGTTCGCCGAAAACGCACCGCAACCTTTCGCAGTTCTGCCGTATACCAGCCGCGCGATTTCACCTCGTGCTTAAAGAAGCGCTGCACTTCTTCCGTATGCGGCGCCGAGCCGCCGTCCTTCAGTACGCGGCGGATGTGTTGCGCAATATAGGCCGGAGTCTTTGATTTCGTGGCCATCAGCTCACCTTGCCTCTGCCGAGGGCAACTCCGGGGCGGGTTTTCTCACCATAAATCGGTCGTAGATCCAGAGCAGCAAGGCGGTTGCAATTCCTACGCCCATGATGACCCACCACATGCCCGAGGGCTGATGTTTCACCTCACCGTAGTAGTGAAGCAGGAAGCCACCGAATGCACCTCCAACCAGGGATCCGATACCCAGCGGCAGGAAAGCGAATCCCATGTACGTCCCCTGTTGTCCCTCGGGCGCAAGGCGCGAGACGTAGTCGTAGTAAGGCGGCGAAAGCGTAATCTCACCGAGAGCGATTACGACGAGTGTCAGCACCGCACCCAGGCCAGTCGGTATCAGGATCAGAAGAATCCACGCCAAACTGCTGATCAGCACGCCAGTCGTGATCGACACCAAAGCAGGGACTTTCGCCGTGAGCAGGTTGATGACGACCGTCAGAGCGATCACGACCAGCGGGCCGGTCATCAGAAGCAGCTCGGTATCGATGGTGGGGCTGATGTAGTTGTGAACGTATAGCGGCAGGGTGATGAATTCCTGCCAATACACGATCCAGAAGCCGGTGAAAATCAGCAGGAACAGCATGAACCGTGGATTGGTGATGACGGCAAAGAAATTCTTGCCGAGTTGGGCCATGGAAGGTGCCTGGGTCTCTCGGTCGCGATTGGGTTCGCGGAAGAAGATCAGCACGCCGACAAACATCAGAAACACGCTCAAGGCGGCGACGCGAAACACGTTCTCCACCCTCATGTGCTCATGAACTTTCGAGGCGACGAAGGGCCCTGCCGCTCCGCCGATGTTCACCAATGTGTAGTAGATGGAGTAGCCGAAGGAGCGCACGTTTTCCTTCGAGGAATGCGCTGTCGTTCCAACCACAGTCGGCTTCACCAAGGCGACGCCGAACGCAGGCAGCGCCAGCACAATGGCCACCAGAACGCCCAAGGGGACGGTCTGCCGTATCGGCACCATCCACGACGCGCCCAGCGAGCCCAGTAGGAAATAGGCGCAAGTCAGGATGAGATAGGCGAGTGCCAGCGCTTTGCGGAAGCCCATTCGGTCGGCCAGCGCACCACCGAAAACCGGCAGGAACCACACCATCCCCCCGAAGAAGCCGCTGAACGCACTGGCTTCCTGCGACGGAAATTGCAGCGTCTCGTGCAGGTAGCGCGACATCGACGCGAAGGCCGCGTAGTACGACAGCCGTTCGAACAGCTCGCTGATATTGGCAACCCAGAAGGGCCGCTCGAAGCCGGTACGAATGTCGTGCCAACGTTGCGCAAAGCTCAATGTGTTCTCCCTGGGCGATAACGCTGAAAGCTGCGGTGACGGCGGCGCTGAAGCGCCACCCTACCCGAGCACCCCTCGTAACTTCGCTTCGACCTGCGCGGCCGATATTCCGCCCACACGAATCAACTTATTGCGGCTGGTTTCTCCGGCGGCAATGGTAACTGACGAGCGCGGAACATTCAAAAATTCTGCGAAGAACGCGATACAGGCCTCGTTGGCGCGACCTTCGATGGGAGGTGCGGTGAGCGCGAGTTTCAGTGCATCGCCGATCTCGCCGGTGATGGCATTCTTCTTTGCGCGCGGGTGGACTTTGACCTGAAAGGTCACGCCAGCGGGCGTGTCGCGGATAGGGATCATGGCTTCGACCGCTCGCCCTTGTTTCTCGATCCGAAGATCGCTGTGCCGATGCGCACGCAGGTCGAACCTTCTTCGATGGCGACTTCAAAGTCGTGCGACATGCCCATGGAAAGCTCGGCCATGCTGATGCCGGAATAGTTACGAGCGGCGAGCTGGTCGCGCAACTCGCGCACTTTGCGAAAATATGGCCGCGAGCCTTCAGGGTCTTCGGTATAAGGCGGAACCGTCATCAGCCCGCGAATGCGCAGGGTCGGCCAGCCCGAGGCGCCATTCAGGACTTCGCTTAGCTCTGGCGAATCCGGCGCGACACCGCTCTTGGCTTCTTCGCCTCCGACGTTGATCTCGATCAGTACCGGGAGGACTTTTCCCATTGCTTCGGCAGCAGCGTTCAACCGAGCAGCCAACTTGGCCGAGTCGAGCGAGTCGACGGCATGAAAGAGCTCAACCGCCTTGGCCGCCTTGTTCGACTGCAAGTGGCCGATCATGTGGAATTCGGCGCCTTCCAGTCCCGTGAGTTTGCCGGCCTTGTCGGCGAACTCCTGAACCTTGTTCTCGCCAAAGAGCCGCTGTCCGGCTTGGTAGGCCTCGATGATGGCTTCCGGTGGGAAGGTTTTGCAGACGGCCATGAGCGCGATTTGATCGGGTTGGCGATTCGCACGACGAGCGGAGAGACAAATGCGGTCGCGAATGACGGCGATGTTGGAGGCGATAATCAATCTTCAATTTGTCATCCCGAGGCGGCTTCAGCCGTCGAGGGATCTGCTGTTGTGTCGTCCGTAAAGGTGTCTGTGTCGTAGCTTGTGTCGTCGCTACGCGACTCAGAGTTTTTCCCACTTCACCCGGCTCTGACGAGCCGGGCTCAAACCATTCCGCCGCTTCGCGGCTGAATTTCCGGGGCACTCATCCCACTCGCCTCGCGCGAAGGTAAGCCACGACACAGACACCCAAAGGGACTCGCGATGTTTAACGAATGCTACCCAGGACTGCAGCCTGCCCTGAGCGTAGCCGAAGGGTCCTGGGCTACAGATTGTTCCGTCCTGCGGACTCGCACCTTCGAGACGAAAAGGCCTTGTCATTCAAGGCAGCTTCTAGCCGGGGTTCGGCGTCAATGTCTAATTGCTAATTGCTAATTGCTAATTGCTACAGATCTTTCTTCCCCACCACCGCGATGCTCAACTCCTTCAACTGCTTGTCGCTGACCGGTGTTGGCGCGTCCATCATCATGTCGATGGCCCTCGCCGTTTTGGGGAAGGGAATCACTTCACGCAGGCTGTCGGCGCCGGCCAAGATCATCACAATGCGGTCGAGCCCGAGCGCGATTCCGCCGTGCGGAGGCGTGCCATATTGCAGCGCCTCGAGGAAGAAGCCGAAGCGCGCCTGCTGCTCTTCCTTCGACATTCCTAGCGCCTTGAAGATGATGCTCTGAATGTCCTGGCGATGAATACGGATTGAACCTGAGCCAAGCTCCGTGCCGTTGAGCACGATGTCGTAGGCCAGCGCGCGCACGGCTCCGGGATCGGACTCCAGTTTGTCCATGTCGTCTTCATGCGGCGAGGTGAACGGATGGTGCGCCGCATTCCAACGCTGCTCCTCCTCATCCCACTCGAACATGGGAAAGTCAGTGACCCACAAGAAGCGGAAGTCGCGCTTGTTGAACGCACCGTGACGATCGGCAAATTTCTGCGCCAGAGCAAGACGCACCTGTCCGGCGCCTTCGTAAACTTCGCGTTCACGGCCAGTCACAACCGCGGAAGAGTTGGACGCCTTGGACGCTTGCGCAGCCTGCGCTGCTGCGGCGGCCGCTCCGGCGGCGACCAGAACAATGTAGTCGTTCTCACCCGCACCGCTGCGCTCGCGGACCTTTGCCATCGCCTCCGGGAATGACTTCTCCAGCTTTTTGCTGTCATCGAAGACCTTGATGCCCTGCTGCGCCAGTTTCGCCGGATACAGCAAACGCAAATCATCGCGCTCCTTGCGCGAAAGCTCGCCCACGTTGGGGATGACCACAGCCACCACCGGCAGGCTTGCGTCGACGCTGAGGGAGGCCAGGTTTTCCGGCGCAAACGCATCACGCACTTCGGTCAGCGCCGGAAGCCGCATGTCAGGTTTATCAATTCCGTACTTGCGAATCGCATCGTCGTAGCTCATACGTGGAAACGGCGTTTGCAGGTCGACGCCAACGGTCTTCCACGCCGCAGTCAGAAAGCCTTCGACCACCGCGAATACGATGTCCGGGCGGGCGAAGCTGATTTCCAAATCGATCTGCGTGAACTCGGGCTGGCGATCGGCGCGCAGGTCCTCATCGCGGAAGCAGCGCACGATCTGGAAGTACTTGTCGAAGCCCGAAATCATCAGGATCTGCTTAAAGATCTGCGGCGACTGCGGCAGGGCGTAGAACTCCCCGGGATGGACCCGGCTGGGCACCAGGTAATCGCGTGCGCCCTCGGGGGTCGAGCGCGTCATAAACGGTGTCTCGATTTCGTAGAAGCCCTGCCCGTTGAGATATTCGCGAATGGCAATCGATACGTTGTGCCGCAGCTGGATGTTGTGCTGCATCTCGGGGCGGCGCAGGTCGAGGTAACGATACTTCAGGCGGACTTCTTCGTTGGCGATATCGGACTCGGCAGGCGAAAACGGCAGCGGCTTGCAATCGTTCAGGATGCGAAGCTGGTCGGCCACAACCTCGATCTCGCCCGTCGGGATGTTCTTGTTGACCGTACCAGCGTCACGCAGCTTTACGTGGCCTACAACCGCAACCACAAACTCAGAACGCAGGGTTTCTGCCTTCTTGTGCAGTTCCGCGCCCGCTTCGGCGGTCATGACGACCTGAGTGATACCGCTGCGATCGCGCAGGTCAATAAAAATCAGGTTGCCAAGGTCGCGGCGGCGGTTGACCCATCCCATGAGAACAACGTTTGAACCAGCATCGGAGGCACGTAGCGCTCCGCACATGTGAGTGCGTTTCAGGTCACCAACAAAATCGAGCATGAATGTCCTTAGATAGGAAGAGAAAAGCTGATTCTAAATGAGGCAAGCGGGTACCCGCAGAATGGGGCTATGACAACAGCCCAAACCGGGAACGCGGAGTTGAACGTGAATATCGGCCTGGATGGGAGTGAGTTGAACAAAGGGCGCGGGTAATAAGGTCACGGTCTTTCTGGAAACTCTTGGTGGTGCCGAAGACGAAATCCCTCAGGGGCTGAAGCCCGAAGTGTTTTCAACGGCGCAACGCTGGCCTGAAGGAAGGCCAGCACTACCCTACGCCACTCGCGATTCAGACGCCATCTGTAGCCATTGCTTCAATTGTTCTGCGGGAACAACCCCCGCCTGTTGGCGAACCAGGTTTCCATGGTGAAAGATGGCGAAGTTCGGGATGCCGCGTACGTTGTAACGGGCCGCCAGTTCAGGAACACGCTCGGTGTCGACCTTCAGCACCACGGCCTTTCCTGCCATCTCCTGGGCGGTGCGTGCCACCTCGGGAGCGGCCATGCGGCAGGGGCCGCACCACGCCGCCCAGAAATCTACAAGCACGGGAACGCGAGACTCGCGCACGATCTCGTCGAACAGGGGAGCGTCCACCTCGATCGGCTCCGTCACCGCGGACAGCGGAGACTTGCAGGCGCCACAGCGTCCGGTGTCAGCCAAACGCGCGCCGGGAATTCGGTTGCTGCGGCCACAGGATGGGCAATTGCGAATGAATGGCATAAGAAATCTCCGGGTACAGACCAAGTCCAAGTACTGGTATGGATGCCATCAGGCTGGACGCGGGTGCTGCACCGAGTTGCTCCAGTTGGGAGCCTGTTCCGAAGCATATGTGGTCGGCTGAACAGGCTGCTGAAAAACTCTGCAGGGAGCCGTTTTGAAGGGGCGCAGCTTTAGCTGCGCCATAAGAGTCCTGTGTTTTTGTCATCCCGAACCTCTTTAGAGGTGAGGGATCTGCTGTTTTTTCCACCGCCAAGAGTTTTTCCGCAGCCTCTGAAGCCGACTCTGAATCTGCCGCTTGAGCCCTTAGTGCTGAAGCGCTGGGCTAAGCTCTGCTGTCCCCACGGTGTCTGTGTCGTAGCTTGTGTCGTCGCTACGCGACTCAGAGTTTTTCCCACTTCACCCGGCTCTGACGAGCCGGGCTCAAATCATTCCGCCGCTTCGCGGCTGAATTTCCGGGGCACTCATCCCACTCGCCTCGCGCGAAGGTAAGCTACAACACAGACACCCACGGGACGGAGGCATCGTTTGTCCCACCCCGTCGCAGGAGCAACGAGTTTCCTAGCAGGCTCTTACCCGGGTGGCCCAATTTGCATCCTACTCTGGTATGCGAGTTTCCTTTGCCCTCTTAGCGTCAGTTGCAATCGCGTGTCTGCTGCTGCTTGCGGGCTGCAGCGCGTGTTCGACGCAGCCCTCGAACCCGGAGCAGGTGCGCCAGGCAACCGCCAACGCTACCTCTGAGGTCAAGAACGACGCCAAAGCTGTAGCCGAGGGAGTACGCGATGGCCTGAGGCGTCCTTCGCCGGATAACCCGATCGATCTCAACCGCGCAACTCAGTCGCAGCTTACATCTTTACCGGGGATCAGCGACGAGACGGCGGCACGCATCGTGGCGAACCGTCCGTACCGCAACGCACATGACCTGATCGATCGGCGTTTGGTGACTCCCACCGAATACAACCAGATCGCTGATCGCATCACCGCCAAGTAATACTCGATCCGCCTTCGGATAACGGTGTAGTTCGGGTGGCGCATCACACGCATCCATGACGGCAACACCTGGCGACAATCAAGACCTGCACGGCAACGCGCCCGATCGTTGCCGGCTTGCAGCTCGCAGCGGCTCAAAAAGGGCCGAATTCACGACGGACGAGGCTGCCGGAGAGGGTTCGTTGGAAGTACTGAGGGCTAAAGCCCTTCCTGTTTTCGACGGCATCGACGCGGGCCTGAAAGGCCAGCACTATCCGAATAGTTTCCCTAGAACGTGGTGGCTACCGTGAAGCGGAAGGTCTTGCGCGGTTCCCGCAGCAGATACTGTGGCTGGTAGAGGGCTACCGTGTTGGCGAAGGTAAAGTCGCCGGCCGCTCCAGCCGGGAACATCGAGCGCGTAATCGGATTGGGTGGCGATACCGTCTCATTCAGCCGCAGCGGGTTGTAGGCGTAGTAGAAGCGGAAGGGCGCGTTAACCACCGGCATGATGACCTGTAACTCGACTCCCGTCGACATGCGTGGCAGGTAATTGGTGCCGGAGATGGGTATCAGGTTCCGGTTGACGGGAACGGTTGTGGTTCCACCGCAGCTAAAGTCAGTATTCACAAAGGGACAGCCATACGGCGTGCTGATCAGCGATTCATACTGCTGAGGAGCAATCTGCAACTGTGATTCACGCGAAATGAAATCCAAACCAGTATCAACAAACGTGGCTACGGTCACTGGGCCGGCGATCGGGACACGGTACTCGAGGTTGCCTACCACGCTGGTGTCGCCGCCGGGGAAGATAATCTGCTGCACCGGGACATTGATGAGGTAATTCCCGCGACGCGGATTGGTGGGATCGAGCGGCACGCCTGTCCCGTCAGGGTTCTGCAAGGGCACGGTCACGACCGTCGGGAAAAACGCAACCGGCGAAATGGCACGAATATCGAAGCCGCGAATGTCGGTATCGCCACCCATGTAGTAGCGATCGAAGGGAGGCGCCACCTGCCCGGCATAGCCGGTGATCCATGATCCTTGCACGCGCCAGCCCAGGGTGTTTCGACCCTTGTTCACAGGCCTGAATTGCTTGTACTCCGCCGTCGGCTGGAAGGAGAACACGTTGCCGCCCAGTCCAGCGATGCCGGTGGAGACGAACAGACTCTTGCCCTTATGGGGGTGCTGTGGACTGTCGATGCTGCTGTAGGAGAAGTTCGGGACCACCTTGCTGGTTTGAATTCCGGTCAGCGAGTTGGGGCCGTAGATGCCGCGGAAGTTGATGCTCTCAAAGTACAGTGTCGACGCGGTGCTGAAGGTCTGCACGCTGGTGTCGTCGAATGAATAAGTGATACCGATGCGCTTGAATGACCGCTTGATCGGATAACTGAACGACGTGGTGAAACCAGTGCTGGTCTGGGTGAAGTTCTGCAGCAGGTTCTGGTAGGCCGACGGGATCTGGAGCACCTGGTTGTACTGCTGCTGGGTAAGCGCGGCCTGGTTGTAGTTGTAACTGCGGTGGTAGACCGACCAGCTGAATTGCAGCGGCTTGTCAAACAGATAGGGCTGGGTGAAGGCGAGAGTTTCGTTACGCTCGTATTGGCCTACCTGGAATTCCAGGGTGAGCGACTCGCCTTTGCCGAACAGGTTGTTGGTGGTGTAGTTCAGGCCGATGAAGCCGCCGGCCAGTCCGCTGACGCCGCCCGTGAGTCCGATGCTGTTCTTGCCTTTTTCGTGCAGCTTGAGGGTGATGTCAACCGTCGAGTCGGCGACATTCTGATGGATTTCCGAGTCCTGTTCCGCCTTCAGCGGCTCGAAATACTGAAGCTGGTTCAGCCGCAGCAAGCTGATGTCCCACAGATTGCCGTTATAGACCTGGCCTTCCTGTAGCAGCAATTCGCGGCGTATGACCTTGTCGCGCGTGGTGGTGTTGCCCTGGAACTCGATGCGGCGCACGTAGAACTGCTTGCCTTCGTCCAGATCGATGTTCATGCTGATCAACTTCTTGTCGTCGTCCGGCTTGGTATCAGGCACCGGGGTGAAGTTGATGTATCCCAACTGAGCGTACGCCTTACGCAAATTTTCGATACCTTTGCGGACGGCCTCGGTATCGAAGATGTCGCCGTCTTTGATCTTGAACTGCGCCCGCAAGGCCGTGATGTTGGTGATGGCCTTGTTGCCGGTAAAGGTGATTTCCTTCAGCCGGTATTGGACGCCTTCCTCGACCGGCAGGGTGATGTCAACAGCCTTTCCCGGCTTATGGTTCCAAGGCATGTACCACTTGAAGCCGCTGGTGTCGTGGATCTGGGTTTTGGGGTCGGAAACCAGGGCTTTGAAATATCCTTTGGTCTGGTAGTAGTAGCGGACCCGCTCCGCATCTTCATTCAGCTTGGTCGAGTCATAGGTACGAGCGAAGATGTTTTCCAGGAAAATGGAATGGGGAACGCCAATCGGCTTCAAGTTCTTCATCGCGCTGCGTAATTCGCGCGAGTTCAAGTGCTGGTTGCCGACGAAGGTGATCTTGCCGACTTTGACCTTAGGGCCTTCCTTGACCACAAAGGTCAGACCAACCGAGGCCGGGGGGATGGGACGCACTTCCGAGCGGACGGTTGCGAACTGGCGGCCATGGGCGGCCAGTAAGTCTTTGATAACCACTTCCGCGCGCTTCACCTTGGTCGGGTCGTACTGGCTCTCCTGGGTCAGGCCGACCTTGCGCTCTTTGAATTTGTCGAGCACATCGCTCTGCGACACCGAACTCAGTCCAACATATTTGATCTCGCGGATGGTCGGTTTTTCTTTGACATAGACGTGGATGATCCAGCCCTTGGGCGAGGCTTCGCGCTCAATGCGCAGGTCGTCGAAATAGCCCGTGTTCCACAGCGAATTAAAGTCGCGCTCCAGCGCCTGCTGGTCGTAAACCTCTCCCGCGCGGGTGAACATGCGGGCACGGATCGTGTCCGCCGGGATGCGGCGGTTGCCATGGATGATGATTTGTTCGATGACATCCGACGGCTGCCCGAAGGCTGACGCAGCCACCAGTAGCAGTAGGGCTAGAAGAAGACCCGCAGCCGTACCATAGCGCCCGATCCCGCGGAGGAACCGGGCCGCAGGTCTCACCTGAAGATGGCAAAGAATGTCGACAACCTCAAGACGTAAGCTGAATGAAAGCGCAATTATACGGTACGTGTGCACTCGGTTAAAATCGCGGCAGGCTCCGAGGTCGTCACGTTTGGTGAGCTAACCCTCGCACGACCGTGAAGTTGCGGCACGTCATCGAAGGAGAAGCCTGGTGCAGTACGACTACGTCGCCATTCCGCAGGTGGAAGTCCCACGCGCTGTGGACCCACTGTTTCAGCACCTGCTCGACATCTATGCCGGCGAAACCGACAAAGTAATCTCGATATGGCGTTGCTTTTCCGACCCTGACTTGGGGTTTCGTCCACACCAGAAGTCCTCCACCGTGCTGGAGATCTTCAAGCATCAACTGCTGTCGGAGCGGCGCTTCTTCGGCGAATTTGTGGGCACCCCGGAGCCCGCCCCTGCGGACGTCCTTCCAGCAATGACATCGGTCGAGGCCTACACTGCTCGAATGGCGGAACTGGCGCGCCCACGGCTTGACTTCTTTTCCCGTCAGTCCAGCGAGTGGTGGCTTCAGGATGTGCCCTTCTTCGGCCTGTCGCGCCAGCGCATTTGGGTGTTTTGGAGGCGCGTGCTCCACACCTGCCATCACCGGACGCAACTCACCATGTATCTGCGCTTGCTAAACAAACCGGTTCCGTCGGTGTACGGGCCTACCGCTGACCAGACTTGGGAGGGCGCCGATCCTACCACCTCGGTCGAGGCCGCCGGCAGGAAATGATGCAAGAGGACATGATGCAACAGGTCCGCCTGCGGCCGCTCCTCTCGCGCGAACAGATTGCCGCCAAAGTCGGTGAAATCGGGCACCGTATCAGCCAGGATTTTGCTGGGGAGCCGGTGATGCTCCTCGGTGTCCTAAAAGGCGCCGCCGTTTTTCTTGCCGATCTGGCTCGCCGCATCAGCCTCGAAACCAGCTTCGACTTTATCGCGGTCGCCAGCTACGGCAATCGACAGCAGCACAGCGGCGAGGTGAAACTGGTCAAGGATGTTGACGAATCGTTGGAAGCCAAAAACGTGATCCTCGTCGAAGACATTCTCGACACCGGACTTACCTTGACCTATCTGAAAAATCTGCTGCTGGCGCGTTGCCCAAAACGGCTGAGAATCGCCGTTCTGCTCGACAAGACCTCCCGCCGCATCCAACCCGTGGCAGTGGACTACGTTGGCTTTGAGATTCCTGACGAATTTGTCGTCGGATACGGCATGGATTTCGCCGAACGCTATCGTAACCTTCAGGACATTTGTATTTTGGAGTCGTGCTCAGACAGCGTGTAAAATCGTCTTTTACCTCATGCCAGTCGATGCCGCAGTCCTCCCCGGAATCCCGGCCGTCGTAATCAGCGACTGGCGCAGCGCCGCTCAAATTATCGATCACACCCTGCTCGCACCTGACGCCACACGGGCACAACTGGCGGCTCACTGTAAGGAAGCCGAAACCTACGGACTGCACTGCGTCGTGGTCAATCCTTGTTGTGTTGCCGCCGCCGCAGCCCAATTGCACGGCAAGTCAATCAAGGTTGCTGCGGTTGTCGGATTCCCCTTGGGCGCTAGTCTGACCGTCACCAAGCTTGCCGAAGCGGAAGCCGCCCTTCACAACGGCGCGCGCGAGCTGGAGATGGTGATCAACATCGGCGCGTTGAAGTCGGGTGACCGCGTGCTCGTGCAAACCGAAATGCGTTTGCTCGCCAAACTGGCTCACCAGGCCAACGCGCGGTTGAAGGTGATCCTGGAGAACGCTCTCCTGACCCAGGAAGAGAAAATTCTGGGCTGCGCGCTGGCTATGGATGCGGGAGCCGATTTCGTGAAGACCTCGACCGGTTTTGCCCGTTCCGGGGCCACCGCAGCCGATGTCGCTCTCATGCGCGGCGTGGTGGGCCACGCCATCGGCGTCAAAGCCGCTGGCGGCATTCGCACCGCAGCCGACTTCAAAACCATGGTCGATGCTGGTGCGAACCGCATCGGCACCAGCGCCGGCGTCGCCATCGTGCGCGAACTTGGCGCCCCGCAGTAGCTGCGCTCGATCTTCAGGTGGAAGCATCGTGCGCGAACTTGGCGCCCCGCAGTAGCCGCGCTCGATCTTCAGGTGGAAGCATCGTGCGCGAACTTGGCGCCCCGCAGTTACTGCGCTCGATCTTCAGGTGGAAGCCCTCGGCTTCAGCCGAGGGGGAATGATTCGCAGTTCGCATGGGGGCTTCAGCCCTGGCGACAGTCGCGCGGAAAACTCCCGGCGCTAAAGCGCGCCTCAATTACGATTCCCCCGTATGAGAGGCTGTTACGAAACTCTCGCTGGAGTGAAGTTGGTGGGACAAAACACGTCCCAGCCGCCTCGCGGCGATAGGTGAGAGCCCCGCGATTCATCGCGGGGAAAGCTAAGTGGGAAATCGAGAGTCCGCTTCAGCGGACGACAGGAGTTTCGTAACAGACCCATGAATGCGGGGGCTTCCACCCGCGCTAGTCCCGTTTCGGGAATCGTCTACGACCTTCGTAACCTCCGTCTCGCAGTTTTCGGATGCACGACACTTCAGCAACTCATAAACTGCCTGCCAAGACACCAAGAGTGTCCTACGGAATAGGTCCTGCTAAGTTCTTTGAAATCTATTAAGTGCGTGTAAGTCGCTGGGGCTCAATCATTTGCACATGAAATGTAGCCTAAATGATTGAAAACAAGGTATCGCGCAACAAGATTTTTTGTGATGTGCGTCACATTTTCGCGCTTCGCTGTGCTTTGGCGAAGTGCCGTTTCTTCGGGTTCTGGCACAAGCCCGGCGGCGATGCCGCTTCGCTACTTTATGGCCCGATCTGAAACCACATCGGCTGGTAGCATTGCGAAATGATTGAGCGCTGGGGGCGCTGGGGCCTCGCGGGATTGTTTGTCGTCAGCGGAATACTTCACCTGGCCATGCCGAAGCCGTACATCCGCATCGTTCCTCCGATGTTGCCGAGGCCTGACCTGTTTGTGTTGATCAGCGGAGCCGCGGAGATACTGGGAGGCATCGGTCTTCTTGTTCCCCAACTAAAGCGCCCTGCCGGATATGGCTTGGCCGTTCTTCTGATAGCCGTATTTCCCGCAAACATCTACATGGCGGTGGCTCACGTGCCCGTCGATGGGATCCTTGGCCACCGGTGGCTGCAATGGCTTCGCTTGCCCGTGCAGCTCCCGCTTATTTGGCTCGCGCTGCGTTACGCGAGACCGTCCGCCGCGAATAGTGGCCGAGCCGACAGGTAGCTGGAGCACCTCGTACACGCTAGCCAAACTAGCTTCCCCGGTTACGGTTTGCCTTGCGCGTAATCCGGCACCTTGGATGTGAGCTTCCGCAGCACGAATTCCCGGATCAGGTTGGTGACGGCGCTGCCTCCGATGATGATGGCCGCATTGCGCATGGTCAGCGATGCGGTGCGATCCTGGGGGGCGTGATACACGTTCGAGATGCCCGCTGTGGCAAACGCCCCAAGCAGATGAGACCAGTTCACTTCCGAATGCCCGTTATCAGCTCGCGTAACAAACGTCTGCGAAATCGCATACCACGCGCGTGATTTCGTAGTGCCGCTGCCCATGTAGAAATAGCGCGGATCCTGTTTCAGAACCGAGGGCAGCGCAGCATCGGCAATCATGGTGTAGATTGTGTAATCCGCATAGCTTGCTCCGAACCTCTTGAAATAGCCTTCAGCGCCACTGCCGTATCCGGGAAAGGTGTTGTGCCACTGCTCCACTCCGGCGGTCCCGGCGGCCACGACAAAGGTGACAGGGTCGATGCTGCTGCGAAGCGCCAGCCCGAACTTCTGTTTCGGCGTCATGGGCGCTGCGTTCCAGATGTAGCTGCTGTAGAAGTTGGGGACGATTCCGAGTACCCGTTGCTTTTCTTGCGCGTGAACCTGCGCTTGCGCTACCTGCTGCAGAGTGGCGACCACCTTCACGTCGGCGTGCGTCTGGCCGACGCGCAAAACAGTTTTTGGAAGCTGAAGATTCTGCCCTGCCGTAAGCGCAATCTGGTCCGATTTGAAAGTCGTGAGGCCGGGTGAGCTAACGGTTATCTCGAAGGTCCCCGCGGGAAGATCTGAAAAGATGAACTTTCCCCACTCATCAGACGCCACGGTATGCTCAGCGATTCCGTTGGGTCCGAGCAGTTGCACTTGTGCGCCAGGTACCACCGCTCCATTGCTGTCGACCACGCTGCCGGCAATGCTGCTCGCTGATACCCGATCGCTTGCGTTGGGTCCATTTGGCTGAACCGGTTGCTCACCGCTAGAGAGCGGCGATCCCGTATCGGCCGCCGGATCGTTCTGGCGGTCCTGGGCGGCGCCCATTGATGCAGTTGCGCCAAGGATTACGGCCACCGACAGGAGCTTGAGCACGGTTCTGCCACAGATTTTTTCCCTAATGTTCGACACTGGAGCGAGCTTTCCTCTGTTGATGCTCCGTAAGATGCAGAACCGATGCGAAGGGTGAGACTTCAAGGCAGCGCGGAGGGAAAGTCTGTGAATTCGGGCGCACCAGACAGCCTTTTAGCAGGCGATCTGTTTCAGAGTGCCGCCGGGATGCCCCTCCGGCGAAAGCTTCTGCAAGCGGGTTTTGTGGTCGGCTGGGGTCCTGATTCCCGCCGGTTCCTGTCCTATTCCGGGCCAGCTCCGCTTGTGTAAAACGTTTACCTGTTGTATATCAACAACAGGAAACAAATTTAGTCAGGTAGTAAGTCCATCCTGCGCCAACTTCCGTAGCATCAATCTAATAGGCCACTAAGGAGGGTTATGTCCCCGCTACTGCCCATGAAAGAGAGCTCCCGTGAGGTAGTGGTCGAGGTGACGCGCAGTCTGCAGCCCTATTTTCAGGACATTACCTCGGAGTGGCGACGTGCCATGTTCTCCGAGTTCAGCTTCGACGGGCGAGCTATGGCTGCCCTGGAGCGGCTTACGATCGGGACTGGGTTTTCGATCTTCTCGCAAAGCGATTTCGCCGCCTTCTATGAGAACTTGCAGTATTTCGGGGTGCGGCTGGCCAAGCTGAAAGTCAGCGCGCGTGAGGTGGCCCGGGCGCTGGAGGTCTATCAGCAGCTCATCGATCCTTACCTGCGCAGGATCTTCCCCCTAGCGCGGCTGCCGGAAGCGGTCGCAGCCATGGAAACTCTCTCCTCCGCCAGCTTCATCGCCGTTTCCGGCGCTTACTTCGACACCCAGAAGACGGCGTCCGAGGCGCTGCTGTCGGTGCTGGACGCGGAGCTGTCGGCCAAAAATCTCGATGCCCTCTTGCAGCGGGTGTTGGAAATCAGCAGCGAGATGTTCGGCGCCACCCTGGGAGTGGTGCTGCTCAAAGATGCGGAGCATCCGGTAATGCGGGTACGCGCGCAGGTTGGGTTCGGCGAAGACCTCGATGACCCCACCCTGGAAATCGCGGTTGGGCAAGGCTTCTCCGGCATGATTGCCGAATCCGGCGAGCCCGACATACTTCCCGACTTGGAAGCCTCGCACGGAATCATCAACGCCCGTATTCAGGGTCGCGCCAAAGCGCTGTGGGGAGTCCCCCTAAAAGCCACCGAGCAGGTCATCGGAGTGCTGCTGATCGGGTTTTCCCGGGCGCGGTCATGGCTTCCAACCGAGCGCGACCTGCTGAAAGCGATCGCCGACCGCTCTGCGCTGGCCATCGATCGCGCCCGGATGAACGACGCTCTGCGGGAGCGGGAAGCCCGTATTGCGGAGCTCTCGGGGCACCTGCTGCGGGCGCAGGAAGAAGAGCGCAAGCGGATCAGCCGCGAATTACATGACGAAACCGGACAGGCTCTCATGGTGATTCGCCTCTATCTCGGCATGCTCGAGAGTTCGGTATCAACGCGCTCCTCCCGCGCCAAGATTCGCGAGACCCTGGAGGTGGTGGATCGCACCATCGAAGGCATCCGTCGCATCATCGGCCGCCTGTCGCCGCTGGTGCTGCAGGAACTTGGCTTGATTGCCGCGGTCCGCAAAGAAGCCAAGGACCTGGCCAAGAGCACCGGCGTGAAAGCCCGAGTGAACTTGGCCAGCGATTTCGGCCGCCTGCCCGGAGGCTTGGAAACGGCGATTTATCGCGTGGTACAGGAGGCCCTGCACAACGTGGCTAAACATGCCGAGGCCGGCAGTGTTGTCATTGAACTGTTCCGCGAGGGAGACCGTGTGCACCTGACCATTGAAGACGATGGCGTTGGCATCACCCAGACGCCCAATCCGGGCCGTCAGACCTTCGGGGTGTCCGGCATGCGCGAGCGCATCTCCACGCTGGGCGGTAAGATGACCATCGTATCGTCGCCGGGGCAGGGAACCCGCATCGAAGTAGATGCGCCGATTTCTTCTCAATTGGCCGGCGAACGCGTTGCAATGACTGCGGAGATGGGGTCGGATGCGGTAGCTCAAGGAGCCTAGAATGATGCCGCGGCGCAGAGAGAGATTTTAGAGAAATCAGGTGCTTTCATGCCGAAAATTAGATGTTTATTAGTTGACGATCACACTTTGTTCCGCCAGGGGGTGCGGCGGCTGCTGGAAATGGAGAGCGACTTCGAAATCGTTGGCGAATCGCCCGACGGCGGTGATGCGGTGGAGAAGGCGCGAGAACTGCGTCCCGACATCGTGCTGATGGACATCGGCATGCCGGGACTGTCGTCGTTTGAAGCCACGCGTCAGATCAAGAAGCATCGCCCCGAAAGCAAAGTTCTGTTCCTCACCATGTATGAGGATGAGGACTATCTGGTGCAATGCCTCGAGGTGGGAGCGGCGGGATACGTGTTGAAGGACACTCCCGCACCGCAGTTGGTCACTGCCGTCCGCGACGTTTACAAGGGTGGCAAATATCTGAGCTCGCAGGTGCTGGGGAAGCTGGTCGAAGATTTCCGCGCCCGGGTGCGCGACGCCAGGATGCGGCCGCGTATTTCCACGTTGACCCCGCGGGAGCGCGAGATCCTGAAGCTGCTGGCCGAGGGTAACTCGGTGAAGGAGATCGCCGTGCTGCTCGGGTTAAGCGTGAAGACCATCGAAGCGCATAAGTTTAACCTGATGCGCAAGCTCGACATTCACAACAAGGCGCAACTGGTGACCTACGCCATCCAGAAGAAGATTATTAAGATTCCCGTGAACCAGTAGCGCTGCGCGACAACGCCAGACGGGCCAACTGCTGGATCTTGGCTACTTCGAAATCCGGCTTTACCCTGGCCAGCCTGCTCGCCGCAGCTGCTCGTCCCTGCCTGCGATTCACCCAGACCGTGGCAATCCCCAATTCGCGCGCAGGCGCCACATCGTGGTACAAACTTTCGGCTGCGTGCAGCAACTTGTCTTTCGCGACCCCGAGTCGCTCCAGCAAAACCTCAAAATTATGGTGGGAGGGCTTATAGGAACGCACCTGCTGCGCGGTCACGACCACGTCGAAGGGCATCGCGAGGTGCCTGGCGCTCAAGGCAAACAGATCATCGTCGATGTTGGACAATATTGCCAGGTGGAATCGCGTTCCTAAATCGCGCAGTCCCGGAAGCGCGTCAGGGAAGGGCTTCCACTGCTCGATGGATTCGGCCAGACCGGCGGCTTCTGAGGCGCTCACATCGAACTGTAACTGGCTCGCGAGCCCCCTCATGACCCCAGCCAGTACCTCGCGATAGCTGCGATAAGGTTCCGCTTGTTCGCGCGGCTCCAACTCCGAGTATAAGTTCAGAATTTGCGAGTCCGATGCGCTGCACCCTTTCGCGTGTAGCAATGGCCGCACGTATCCCAGAATGCCCGACTCCCAATCGATGAGTGTGCCGTAGCAGTCGAACGATACCCAATCAAATTGTCGCCAGTTCATTTCATTTACCAATCTAAGCTCTGCCCATGCGCAAACAAAAATGCCATGCCCTTACGGACATGGCATTCAAAGTGAAGCAGTGAAGTTTAGTGGATCTTAACGATTACCTTGTTCGAGCCGATGCCGTTGGTGACCGCCTGCATGGTGTAGGTTCCCGGAGGCATCGCGGGGTTCAGGTCGAACTTGGTGTAGCTGACCAGACCCGGAGCCATGGAGTGGGTGCTGTCATCATGGGTGAAGCCATACCATACTTTGTTGTTGCTGTCCGTAAAGCGGAGCAGCGGATAGTTGGTGGCAGCCTGGTAGTCGTCACCGTAGAAGTTGTTCTCCGACAGTCCGTTGAGCTGGATGCCGTAGAGAGTGTTGTTCTTCGAACCGCCCAGGTAGGCGTTCGACGCGGGGATGATGGTGGGAGCAACGCCGCTCACAACGCCCGGCGTCGGGTTGTACAGATAGATGACCGTGTCATAGTCTTCCGAAGCGATCTGACCTGTCGGCAAGATCATCAAGTGACCTACGAACGACGAATCAGCCGGACAGAAGGCGTTGTTGACCGTGTTCGCGGTAGTGCCCATCCCCGAGTTCCCCTCCGGATCGAACTCGGCGAACTGGCAACCGCTTGCGAACAGACCGGGGCTAAGCTGCTCCAGGACCTTTCCGTTCGGCTCCAGGGCTCCCGGACCGTCAGCCTGTTGAAAATTGCCCAGGGTTGGGCCAGTCGCCCACATGAAGCTGTTGGTGTCCAGGATGTTGGTAAACGTGCTGTTGCCGCCGTACTGGAAGGTGCCACCCTTCGAGTGATGGGCGCTGGGATAAAACACTACGTTAGAACCAAGTTCCTGGTCGCTCTGCTGCCACAACTGCTGGGTAAGCGTCGGTCCGCAGTGCCACGTCTGGTCGCCGTGCAAATCGTAGTATTCGCTGCTCTTGAGGCCACCGGGACAGTTCGAGTTGTTCTGAACATCGGTCATCATCACTCTGCCATCAGGCAGCGTGCTCCAACCGGATTCGTCGTTACGAACCGCCAGTACGTTGGGGCCAGCAGTCCAGCTCCCAGCCATGTAGTAAGCCGTCTGCTTGGTGCAGCAGTTCGCCTGGAAGTAGGTTCCGGGTGCATCCCCCAGAACGACGCTCTGCGCGTCACCGATGGTGCTCCAGCCGGTCGGCGGAGCCTGCACTGTCCAGGTAAGGTTCGGGGTGAAAGGCGTATAGGTGCCCTTGGATCCGATCGTGGTCCACACGGACTGGCCGTTGTTGTATTCGCCACCTTCTACAACGATTGTCGTTCCGTTGGTCAGAACGGCACTGCTGAAGAAGAACGGCGCGTAGCCGGACTGCATGTTGAAGGGTGTGGGTACCCACGCCCCGGTCTCGTACGTGCCATCGCTGGCGGGCTTAAGGATGTACCAGGAGTTAGCGTTTCCGCCCTGATCCGAGTGGGCCAAGATATTGCCATCACGCAGCTGAAGCAGGGGGCCGATCAAATTAGGAGCGGGTGTTACGGATGTCCAGCTCTGGGCGCTGGCTATGCCGACTAGCGTCAGCGCAAGCACAGCAATACCGATAATGCGAGCAACTTTCATTGTGTTCCTCTCCTCTAGAGATTGCTTCTTTTTGAAGGTGCTGACGCGGTGCCGATGCGTCGCCTCGCCATCGCAGACGGGTACATCTGGGAAGAAGCAGTTGGCCCGAGGAATGTACTCCGAACGGCTCTGCAAAGTCAACATGAAATCACAGCTCAACGTGTCAAATCTCACACCGACGTGTGATCTTGTCTCATACTATCGACCACGTTGATAACAGTAGGGTTTGCCGTCAACTGACAGCGGAAATTGCGGGACTTTCCCGCAGCCTCCGGGGCCCGGACCGTAGCAACGGAAGGCGGGAAATGAACCGGCATCTCCCGCGATTTCAAATTGCTAACCGCCTCGTTTGCAGCTACTGGACGGGAGGCGGAGTCATCCCGATGAAAGTGGTGTTAAGAAACTTTCCTTGGGAATCAAAATTCCAGTTGAACATGGCGAAACCCACCCGCTCACAGGCATGGCAGCCATTGATTAATGGGTAACCCACGGTGAACTGGACTCCGCCATTCGGTCCGGGTTGAGAATTCGGCCACGTCGTGCCGTCGCGATCGCCCGGCCACACGCCGGCTTTGGGAAACTGCGCTTTGGTGTTCTGGAATTGTGGGTCCTGCTGCATGCCGGTTTGATCGAGCAGCTTCAAGTCTTCCACGTTGAGAATGCGCGGCTGGCCATTCACGAAAAGCAGTCCGTCGTTGGTGTTGGCGCGCAGCGGGTAGTTGATCCACGCGATGTCCACCGGCCCGACTTTGTGAAAGCCGTACATCAGGCCGATGTCGCCTCCGTTTGCCTTGTACAGTTCGCGGGTAAAGGCGACGGCAGCCGCCGGTGCTCCTCCCTGTTGCATCTGGTTGATGAAACACTCGGCGAAAGGCGGTGGCTGGGTGGCATCGCCACACTTTTTCAGGATGGTGGTACGTAGCGAATCGGGCATCTGCCATACCGCAGCGGCTGTAATTTTTCCCGCAACCTGGTTCTGTGCCGAAGCCAGAAGAGTAACCAACATTACCAGAACGACTGCCGTAAACCGTACTGTTGCTCTCATCAAGTGGGCCTCTCCATCGAGATGCTACAAGGAAGCGTCGATTGAGGAAATGGCATTCTTCTTCTGAAATTTTCTGGAGGTTTGCTAGGCTGCGACTCGCAGGACCGCGGCGCCGTTGATCTCGCTGTTCTTTAGTTTTTGCAGCGCCAGGTTAGCACTCTCCAGCGCGAATTCCGTGACGTCCGTTTTCACCGGAACCTCCGCCGCCAATTCGAGAAATTCTTCTACATCCCGGCGCGTGCTGTTAGCGACGCTGCGCAGAATTCGCTCCTGGTAGAGCAGTTCGTAGTCAAGCTGCGGAATTGGACTCATGGTAATGCCCGCCAGCGCAACCGTAGCCCCCTTCCTGGTCGCCTTGAGAGCCAGCGGGACCAATCCTCCCGCGGGAGCGAAAATGATTGCCGCGTCGAGCTGTGCGCCGGGGTCGTCTTTGGCCTCGCCAGCCCAGGCTGCACCCAAGCCCAGCGCCATTTCGCGATGCGCCTCACTGCGGCTGAAGACATACACCTCGCAACCCTGCTGCCGCGCAAATTGCAAAACAATATGGGCTGACGCCCCGAACCCATACAGCCCCACCCGATCGCCGCGGCTTGCGCCGCTCAGTCGAAAGGACCGATAGCCAATTACGCCGGCGCACAACAGAGGCGCCGCGTGGGCGTTATCGAATGCCGATGGAAGCGAATACGCAAAGTCCTCGTCCACCACCATGTACTCCGCGTATCCGCCGTCAGCGTTCAGGCCGGTGAACTCTGCGCGATTGCAAAGGTTCTCCTGACCAGTGAGACAGTAGCGACATGCACCATCGGTGCGAAACAGCCAAGGCACGCCAACACGATCGCCCTCGCGAAATCTGGTGCTAGCAGCGCCGCGCGCTTCCACGGTTCCGACGATCTGGTGGCCTGGGATCAGAGGCAGTTTGGGAAGCTTCAGCTCGCCTTCAACGGTGTGCAGGTCGGTGTGACAGACGCCGCAGCAACGGACGGCAACCCGAATCTGGCGGTCGGCTGGATCAGGCTTCGATCGCTCACGCAGTCGCAGGGGTGACTGAGAAACCGGCGCGGGACGTTCGAGGACCATGGCGCGCATGGACACATGGTAGGCCCATAGGTCGGGAGAAGAGAAGCGATACTCGGCGAAGAGCCGCGTCAGGGCACGACTTCAGTCGTGCCGAATTGCGTGGCAAAATAAAAGGGCTTTTAGCCCCTGAACAGGACGTGTCCAGCGGCTAAAAGAGGCTGCGGAAAAACTCTACCGGGCGCCGTTTTGAAGGGGCGCAGCTTCAGTCTGCGCCATAAACGTCTTGTATTTTTGTCATTCCGAACCTCTTTTGAGGTGAGGGATCTGCTGTTTTTCCCACTGCGAAGAGTTTTTCCGCAGCCTGTAAAGCCGTTCCGCATATATCGCAATCCGTGGCACGGCTGAGGCCATGCCCTGATACACAGCGCCTTATGCTTCCGCGCTCGCTTCTTCCGCTGCCGGAGCCGCTTCTTCCGCGGCGTCCTTCTGCACCCTGACCTTCACCGGCATGGTGACGTCGCGGTGCAGTTTGACGGGCACGTTGAACTCGCCAATCGCCTTCAGCGGCTCATCCAGCTGAATCTTTCGGCGATCGATGTTGAAGCCCTTGCGCTCCAATTCGTGAGCAATATCGGACGAGGTGACCGAGCCGAACAGGTGATCGTGCTCGCCCGCCTTGCGGGTGAAGGACAGCTCCACCCCGGCAAGCTGCTGTCCCAGTGCTTCGGCGTCGCCCTTCTCGCGAGACAGGCGGCGCACTGCGGCAGCCTTCATCTGCTCGATCACGGCACGGTTGGCGGCGTTGGCTTCAATTGCCAGCTTTTGGGGGATCAGATAATTACGCCCGTAGCCCTCGGCGACCTTCACCACATCGCCGCGCGAGCCCAGCTTGGCTACATCTTCTTTCAGAATGACTTCCATGATTGAAACTCCGTAATTTGCGGCGTCGCCGCAAGCTATCAGCCGTCAGCCATCAGCTTTCAGCTAAAGAATCTCTCGTTTCGCGCCCAGCCCCAGCCGTAAAGTTTTGCTCGCTCTTATTGAGAGCTGACGGCTAATAGCTGACAGCTATCTTGACGCAAACGGCAGCAGCGCGATGTTGCGCGCCTGCTTGATGGCGTCGGCCAGCCGACGCTGATGCGGCGTGCAAACCCCCGTCAAACGACGGGGCACAATCTT
The DNA here is from genome assembly GCA_963796585.1 of uncultured Acidobacteriaceae bacterium. Classification (GTDB taxonomy): domain Bacteria; phylum Acidobacteriota; class Terriglobia; order Terriglobales; family Acidobacteriaceae; genus CAVVDY01. The sequence continues at coordinate 270,543 of CAWCMB010000010.1, read as the reverse complement.
GCCGGCTTCCGCTACAAACTGCGAAAGCAGGCGCACGTCCTTGTAGTTAATGCTGTCGATCTTCTCGACGCAGAACTTGCAAACCTTCTTGCGCCGGAAGAATTTCCGTCCACCTTCACGTGGTCCTCCAGGCCCGCTGCCCGGTCGGCCGCCCGTACGCGGACCACGCGGTCCATCCGGACGAGAACCGCCCTCCGGACGTGAACCGCCCTCCGGACGAGAACCGCCCTCCGGACGAGAACCGCCTTCCGGACGTGAACCGCCTTCCGGACGTTGACCGCCCTCCGGACGTTGTCCGCCTTCCGGACGTTGTCCGCCTTCCGGACGGGGCGCCGGCGCTTCACTGGCTGCGGTTTGCGGCGCTGTACTAGTCGTTTCGTCTGCCATGATTCTCCTTCGGGTTTTGAAGGGGCCCAGCCTTAGCTGTGCCGTTTCATCCTTCTCAATACTTGTCATCCCGAGGCGGCTTGGCCGCCCAGGGACCTGCTGTCTGTGCCGTCCCTAAAGGGACTCACGAAAGTTATTCCTATATCACCCAGCACTCCGGCTCGCCTGCGGCGGCCTGCGTGCTGGGCTGGACTGAGTCGCGCCTACGGCGCTGGTTCTCGTCTGATGTGCACTTGCTTCCAAATCGCAGTGCTCTTGCCCAACTGACAACCATCAACTTCATGCCGGCAACTGCCAACTGACAACCGGCAACTCAGAGCTGGCTTACGCGCCCGTGGGCGCTTCCGCCGGTTCGGCCACGGATGTCGGTTCGGCCACCGATGCCGGTTCGGCCACCGATGCCGGTTCGGCCACCGATGCCGGTCCGGCCACCGATGTCGGCGTGAGAGGCTCGGGTGGTGGTGTCGCTGCAGCTTCCGCGGCAATCGCTGCCGCGCGAGTTCCCTTGCCGCGAACCTTGGTGTCGCGAATGGCCTTAACCTTTGCCAGACGCTTCTGCTCTTCGTCCACACGGACGGTAAGGAACTTGATCACTGGCTCATTCACACGCAACCGGCGCTCGATCTCCTTCACCATGCCGCCTTCACCTTCCAGCGTCAGCAATACATAAATACCGTCCGGGAAGTTGCGGACCGCGTACGCCAGCCGACGCTTGCCCATCCGCTCAACACTCTTCACCGTGCCACCGGCAGCCTGAATCTGGTTTTCCAGGGTCGAGACCAACTTGTCCTGGTCCTCCTCCACCATGTCGGGCCGCAAAATAAACATCAACTCATAAATACGCATTGATTTCTCCAAGGCAGCAACTAGCAATTAGCAACTAGCAATTAGTAACAACCACTAGTTCTCTGCGCCGAAGCTGCACGCCATCTTTACTTTTCTGCTCTCTTTAAATCTGACCGAAACTAGCGAGCAACTCTCTAGCGTCTCAACTAATTGCTAATTGCTATTCGCTAGCTGCTTCCTTTTCTTTCCGGTTGAAGCGGTTCATCGCCGCCTGCACACCCTCTTTCAGGATCACCCGTGCGGCCTCCGCCGCCGCTTCGAGCACCTGATCCAGCACCGGATACTGCGCCTTCTTGAACTGCGACAGCACATACCGCGCGCCGTCACCCACCGGATGATCGGGCCCGACTCCCAGCCGGATGCGCATGATTTCCTGCGTACCCAGCGCCCCGATCACCGAGGCAATTCCATTGTGTCCCGCCGAACTGCCTCGCGGGCGAACCCGAATGCTACCGAATGGCAAATCCAGCTCGTCGTAGATGACGATCAGGTCCTGCTCCGGCTGCACCTCGTATTTGCGAACCAACTCGCGAACCGAGGCGCCACTCAGGTTCATGTAGGTCTCCGGTTTGGCGAGCACTACATCCTGCCCTTCCAACACTGCGCGTCCGGTCTGCGAGCGGCAGTTGCGGTTATTGACCCGGATGCCGGCTTGTTCGGCAATGCGGTCCACCGCAAGGAAACCCATGTTGTGCGGCGTGAACTGATACTCGATGCCCGGATTGCCAAGCCCGACGATCAGCTTCACAACCCTTACTTCTTCTTCTCGGCCTTTTCGGCCTTCTCAGCCTTGGCGCCCTCGGCAGCTTCGCCTTCCGTCTCCTGCTTGCCCTTCTTGATGACTTCAGGTTCAGCAGTGGTGGCCACGGCTTCAGCGCCCTCAACCGGAGCGGCCGCCGCAACTTCCTTCACCGCTGTTACGTGGGCGATTGCCTGGTTTTCGTCGGTGATGAACTTGACCTTGTCGCTATGCGGCAGATCGGAAACCCGCAGCGTCTGCCCGAACATCATTTGGCTGACATCGGCGTCGATGTGTCCCGGAATGTCTGCCGGCAGGCACTCGACCTCGACCTCGCGCAACATCTGCTCCAGAATGCCGCCCTGCAACTTGACGCCGGGAGCTTCGCCCTTCATCACGACCGGGACGCTCACCTGCAGCAACTTGTCCATGGCAATGCGCTTCAGGTCGACGTGCAACAGGGCGCCCTTGATCGGCTCATGTTGCCAGTCGACGATCATCACCTTGCCGGAGTCGCCCCCCGCCACCATGTCGAAAATGGTGTTGTGGCCCTGCTCCGAGTGCAGGATGCGGCTGATCTGTTTGGGATCGACGGCGAGATTTAGCGGTTCCAGCCCCGCGCCATACAGCACAGCGGGAATCAGGCCGCTCTGGCGCAGGCGGCGGGCATCGTTCTTGCCGCCGCTTTGCCGCGGCTTGGCTTCTACGTTCTTGTCAATCTTTTCTGCGGTTGCTGTAGCCATGCTTCATTTCCTTTATAAGAACAGTCTGCTGACGGAGGTCTCTTCATGTATCGACTGAATCGCCCGCCCGACCAGTCCGCCGATCTTCAACTGCTTGATCTTCGGCTCGGCCTTAGCTGCTTCCGTTAGCGGTATGGTGTTAGTCACTACACACTCGACCAACCCCGATTGCGAAATCCGTTGTAACGCCGGGCCCGAAAGCACGGCATGAGTAGCGCACGCGTACACCTGGCGAGCCCCTGCATCGAGCAGCGCCTGGCAGGTCTTCACCAGCGTGCCGGCGGTGTCGATGATGTCGTCGAGGATGAGACAGGTACGATCGCGCACATCACCGATGACGTGCATCACCTCGGTCACATCCATTTCCACGCGGCGCTTGTCGACGATGGCCAGCGCCGAATCCATTTTCTTGGCGAAGAAGCGCGCACGTTCCACGCCCCCAGCGTCCGGCGATACCACCGTCAGGTCCGGAAGCTGCAACTCTTTGAAATATCCAACCAGCACCGGCGACGCAAACAGGTGATCCACCGGGATGTTGAAAAACCCCTGGATCTGCGGCGCGTGCATGTCAACCACCAGCGCCCGGTCCGCCCCCGCCGTGGTCAGCAGATCGGCGATCAGCTTCGACGAAATCGGCACCCGCGGCTTGTCCTTGCGATCCTGCCGGGCATAGCCGAAATACGGAATCACCACCGTGATGCGCCGCGCCGACGCCCGCTTCAGCGCATCGATCAGCAGCAGCAACTGCATCAGGTGCTCATTCACTGGATCGCAAGTTGGTTGCACCATGAAAACATCCGCGCCGCGCACGTTTTCCATGATTTGCACATAGGTCTCGCCATCGGAGAACTTGTCGATGTGCACCTGCCCCAGCGGAAGCCCGAGGTATTCGCAAATCTCTCTCGCCAAGGCGTCGTTTGCCGTCCCCGAAAAGATCTTCCACTTATCATCGTGACGCACACGAACCGGTTTTTTCTCGCTCTTCGGTTCGCTGCTCGGGGTTGACGACTTCCTCTCAGGCGCTACCACCGAAGTTGCCGCCTCGGCTGTAACCACCGGAGAACTCGTGCTGGTCTTCGCTGCTGATTCCATCTTCAAATACCCCGCAATACCTGGTTGAGTGACCGCTGGGTGTCTGTAATGCCGCCATTCGCGATTCGCTTTTCGCTCTTCGCAATACCTCTAGATTTGTCATCACGAGCGAAGCGAGGGATCTGTTCTCGTTCGCAGTACGATCATGCACCACTCTGGCCGTCGTACCCGGTAGCCTGACCACTGGCCACTGAATCTTGGCTGGGCGGCTAGGATTCGAACCTAGACAAAGTGCTCCAAAGGCACTTGACCTACCATTAGTCGACCGCCCAGTGAACGAGCTGTCAGCTTTCAGCCATCAGCTCTCAGCGAAAACCTATAACCCCTGTCATCCTGAGCGAAGCGAAGGACCTGCTGTTCCTAACCGGCCAGGGCTGCCCAATAAGCTTCTCTTGTCAACGTATGCGTCGCCACTGCCGAATATCCCGCTGCGCTAATCCGCTTCATCGCGGCGCTGGCTTCCTCTGCCGACGCCAACACACCGTACAGCGTCGAACCGGAACCCGACAAGGACGCATACCGCGCGCCTTCGCGCTCCAACACACGTTTCGCCTCACGCAACTCGGGATGCTCAGGAAAGACGACTCGTTCAAAGTCGTTTTCGATCCCGGCTCGGACGAGGTCGAGAAGCGGTGTCTCGGCCCGATCCCCGCCCACGGCGGGAACACCGGATGCAGGACCAGCCTGCGATAGGAAACCTTTATTCAGCCACGTGTACACCACGCTGCCGAACTGTTTTATTGTACCTGCGGCTCCGGCATGGGTCAATTCGATCTCGCGCGCGACCAGCGCGTCCCAGTTCGCGAACGCCTGCGGCGTTGAAACGCCCACTGCCGGCGTGAGCACCACAAGGTTCATGGGGGGAAGGTCCGGTAGTGGATAGACCTCTTGCCCCCGGTCGACGCCCAGGACGGTGCCGCCAATCAGAAACAAGGGAAGATCGCTGCCGACTTCCGCCGCGATGCGCAACCGCTCTTCGGCGACGAGCGGTGTGCCCAACTCCCGCTCCAGCGCAAACATCGTCGCCACAGCATTCGAAGATGCTGCCCCCAAACCGCCCTGCACTGGCAGTTGTTTTTCAATCCAAATGATGACCTTGCCGCGGCCGCGCATTGCGCGCATCACCCGCTCGGCAACGCGATAGCAGGTATTCGACTCGTCCCTGGGCACCCGTGGATCTTTGCAGCGGATTTCGATGCCGGCGCCGCGTTGCAGATCAACTTTGATGACATCGTGCAATGCGATTGTCTGATAGATGGTGCGCAGCTCATGAAAGCCGTCCGCCCGCGCCGGGCCGATCTTCAGTCCGAGATTGACCTTTGCAAACGACAGGATGCTGGTTGGCATGGACGTAGTGGCTGCTGGCCAGAAGGTTAGTGTAAAGCTCTCAGCTTTCAGCCGTCAGCTAAGACTCGATTGTCATCCTGAGCGCAGCGAAGGACCTGCTGTTCGTTCGCGTAAATAGCATTGCGGGCGATCCATCCTTCCCCGGCTTTTGGGAAAAGGGCGGGGAATTACTCCATCACTTCGGTCGCCAGGAAGTCTTTCATCCACTTCGCCTCGTACCCGGCTTCGCGCAACGCAGTGGCCAACTGCGCCCAATGGCGTACGCTGTGCATCATGGCGTGCGCGAATATCTTGCGCTCGCTTGCGCGCAGCGTTCCTGCGGTTCTCGTCTGAAACTCCTTCACCGACTTCAGTTGCTCGTCGGTCGCATTTGCCAAATATTTGCGGAGTCCCACGCGCGCCCGATCACCAATCCCGAATAAGTCCGCGACGGTGTTCTGCGGCAGGGATTCGTATGACGAGATTTCCTCCCGGTTTAACCGCTGCGCATAACGTAGCTCCACGGCGAAGATATGCAGCAGGAACTCGCGAACGTTTTTCGTTTGCGCGATCCTGATTGGCAGTTCTAGCACCGTTGCAGGCTGCACCTCAAACCAGGCGCGCCATTTCTTCAACTCGCTCTCGTTCCAGTCGAGCAACTCGTCGAACGAAATCTGCGCCCGGGAAGCGCTCATGCTTTGTGGCTCTCCTTCAACTTCTTCGATTTCGCCTCCACGCCTTTGGCCAACTTTTCTTTGTGCGCTTCGAGCTTCTTCGCGACCTCTTTGTCGTGCAGACCAATCATCTGCGCCGCTAGAATGCCGGCATTGGTCGCGCCCGGCTTGCCGATAGCTACAGTCGCCACCGGAATCCCCGCCGGCATCTGCACCATGGCCAGCAGCGAATCGAGGCCCAGCAATGCGGTCGAGGGAATCGGCACCGCGATGACCGGCAGCGTTGTCTCGGCGGCGATCACACCCGCCAGGTGCGCCGCGCCGCCGGCACCGGCGATGACGACCTCCACTCCGCGCGACTTCAACGCACGCGAATACTCGCTGGTGCGAGCCGGTGAGCGGTGTGCCGAGGTGATGTCGATTTCGTAGGGAATACCAAAGTCGGCCAGCGCCTTGGCGGCCTCGTTCATGATTTCGAGGTCTGAGTCACTGCCCATAACGATGGAGACGAGAGGGTTGTTTGCCATTCTGATCGATCCTAAAAATGAAGTAGGGAATTCGAGTCCGTGCTCTGCAAATGTTCCGCATTTTGATCGTACCTCATGATCTTGGTTTTGGATGATCTTGGTTCTGGCTGACGGCTTAGAGCTGACCGCTGACAGCTTCTTCGCGGAGCGAAGATTCGGCGAAACTCTGCTAGAATCTTGCGATGCTCCCGGCTTCCATTCCTGTCAGCGTTTCGTGGGCGCATCCGCTGGTTGCGGAGTGGTTTCTCGCGAAATTCGGCTCGCCCACGGAGCCACAGGAACAGGGCTGGCCCGAAATTCTCGCAGGACGTACGACCCTGATCTCCGCTCCCACCGGATCAGGAAAAACGCTGGCGGCATTTCTCATCTGCATCGACCGCCTGGTGCGCAAAGCGCTGGAAGGCGCGCTGCACGACCGCATTGAAGTTCTGTATGTCTCGCCGCTCAAGGCGCTCGGCAATGATATCCAGAAGAACCTCGAAGGTCCGCTGAGCGAGATCACCGCGCTAGCCGCCGAGCGCGGGATGCTGATGGGAGAGATTCGCACCGCCGTCCGCACCGGCGACACCCTGCTGAAAGAGCGGCGCGCCATGCTGCGCCGACCACCGCACATTCTGGTGACCACGCCCGAGTCGCTCTACATCCTGCTGACCGCCGACAAGAGCCGCGCGATCTTGCACGATATCGAAACTGTAATCATCGACGAGATTCATGCCGTTGCCGACGACAAACGCGGAGCGCACCTGGCAATCTCGCTGGAGCGCCTCGACCTCGTGGCGGGTGCCCCACTCAAGCCTTCGTTCGACTTGAGTAAGAGCGCGGGTGCCCCACTCAATCCTTCGTTCGACTTGAGTAAGAGCGCGGGTGCCCCACTCAATCCTTCGTTTGGATTGAGTGGGAGAGACAGACGTCCGACCCGCATCGGTCTCTCAGCAACCCAGAAGCCTATTGAGGTCGTCGCGCATTTTCTGACCGGCAACGGGCGACCGGCTCCTTCGATCGTCAACATCGGGCATCGCCGCACCATGGACCTTGCGGTCGAGGTGCCACGTTCGGAAATCGGCCCCATCGCAACCAACGAAATGTGGGGCGAGATTTACGACCGCATTGCCGAGCTTGCTTTGCAGCATCGCTCGACGCTGGTGTTTGTGAACACGCGCCGGCTGGCTGAGCGTGTCGCGTTGCACCTGAGCGAACGACTGGGCGAAGACCAGGTCGCGACGCATCACGGCTCGCTTGCGCGGAAGTTGCGTCTTGCCGCGGAACGCAAGTTGAAGAACGGCGAAATTCGCGCACTGGTGGCGACGGCTTCGCTGGAACTAGGCATCGATATTGGCAGCGTCGATCTCGTCTGCCACATCAGTTCGCCACGCTCGATTGCCGTCACCTTGCAGCGCTTTGGCCGCTCCGGTCACTGGCGCGGAGCTGTGCCGAAAGGCCGGTTCTTCGCCACCACTCGCGATGATCTGGTCGAATGCGCTGCGACGATTCGCGCTATCAAGCATGGCGATCTCGATCGTCTCGAGGTGCCGCTTGCTCCTCTCGACATCTTGGCGCAGCAGATTGTCGCGACGACCTGCTGCGAAGAGTGGGATGAAGATGCCCTGTTCGAGACCATGCGGCGCGCCTATCCCTATCGCGATCTGACCCGCTCGGACTACGACCGCATTCTCGACATGCTGTCGCTGGGCATTGCCGCCAAACGCGGCCGCTATGGCGCTTATTTGTTTCGCGATCAGGTCAACCGCCGCTTGCGCGCGCGTCGCGGAGCCCGACTCGCGGCCATCACCAGCGGTGGTGCGATCCCCGAAACCGCGCTGTATTCCGTGGTTGCGCAACCGGATGAGATCAAGATTGGCACCCTGGATGAGGACTTCGCGGTCGAGAGCAACGCCGGCGACATCATGCTGCTGGGCAATACCTCATGGCGCATCACACGGGTCGAGTCGAACAGTGGACGCGTGCTGGTGGAAGATGCGCATGGCGCGCCGCCCAGCATTCCGTTCTGGCGCGGCGAGGCTCCGGGACGGACCGCCGAGCTATCCCACAATGTGGGATATCTGCGCTCGCAGCTCAGCGCCATGCTGGCCAACACCGCGCCATTGGCCGTTCCGAGCGCGGCTTTCGAGCAGAATCGCGCGGGGAGTGCGGGTGGAAGCACCGGGCTTCAGCCCGGTGAAATCCGTGATTCCGTGCATGGCTTCAGCCATGGCGGGCCCGTTTTGAAAGGGCACGGCTTTAGCCGTGCCGATCAGGCACCTATTTCTTGCTCCGAGGGGGCTTTAGCCCCCGAGTCTTCTTCCAAGCCCAAAGCCCGCCTCCGCGGCATCGGCTCCAGTCCCGAGGTCCAAGCCGCCGTACTCTGGCTGAAAGACGAATGCGGCCTCGACGATGCCGGCGCCGAGCAACTGGTCGAATACATCGTCACCGGTCGCGCCGTGCTGGGCGAAGTGCCCACCCAGCAGACCATCATCGCCGAGCGCTTCTTCGACGAAGGCGGAGGCATGCAACTCATCGTGCATGCTCCCTTTGGCGCACGCGTGAACAAGGCATGGGGGCTGGCGTTACGCAAGCGTTTCTGCCGGTCGTTCAACTTCGAGTTGCAGGCTGCCGCAACCGATGATGGGCTGAACATTTCACTGGCCGAGCAGCACAGCTTCCCGCTCGGCGACGTCTTTCACTTCCTGCAATTGGAGACTTTAAAAGAGATTCTGGAACAAGCTGCGCTGGCCTCGCCGATCTTCAAGACGCGTTGGCGCTGGGACGCGAACCGCTCGCTCGCGCTGTTGCGCTTCCAGGGCGGGAAGAAAGTCCCCCCGCAGATTCAGCGCATCCGCAGCGACGATCTCCTCGCATCAGTTTTCCCCGACGTTGCGGCCTGTTTCGAGAACATCGCAGGTGACATCCAGATTCCCGATCACCCGCTCATCGACGAGGTGATGAAGGACACACTCACCGAGGCGATGGACATCGAGGGCCTGCGCCGTGTTCTGGCCGGCATTCACGACGGTAGCATTCGTACGTTGGCGGTCGATACTCCGGTGCCCTCGCAGTTTGCGCACGAAATTCTGAACGCCAATCCGTATGCGTTTCTCGATGATGCTCCGCTGGAGGAGCGCCGGGCGCGGGCCGTGCAGTTGCGCCGCATGTTGCCTGAGGCGGTACTTAACGAGGTCGGCCGCCTCGATCAGGAGGCGATCGCGCGCGTGCGCGAGCAGGCGCGTCCCGAGGTGCGCGATGCCGATGAGCTTCACGACGCGCTGCAAACTCTCGTTGCGTTGCCGGAAGACTTGCCCGATGACGACTGGCGCAGCACTGCGCTAGGCTGGGTTCCCTACCTGAGCGAGTTGTTGGAAAGCTGGCGCGTAGTGCGGGCGACGGTCGGTGAACGTCGCTATTACGTTGCCTCGGAACGTGCTGCTGAGTTCGCGCTTATCTTTCCTGGCACGCAATTCGAGGTTGCGCCCCCCGAGTTGCCCGCGCGCACGGACTCACGCAGCGATGCGCTGCTGGCTATGGTTAATGGCTGGATGATGCACTCCGGGCCGACCAGTTCGTCAGCACTGTCATACCTTTTGGGTGTAGCTCAAAACGAGATCGAGCAGGCGCTTCTGCGACTCGAAGCTTCAGGATCGGTCTTGCGCGGCAACTTTACCGGCAATGCCACGGGCAACGATCCGAACAACTGTGAGTGGTGCGAACGGCGATTGCTCTCGCGCATTCATCACCTCACACTCGCAACCCTGCGCAAGCAGATCGAGCCCGTCACCGCGGCACAGTACATGCGGTGGCTGTTGCGCTGGCAGCATGTGGCGCCGCAGTCGCAAGCCGCTGGCGAGCGCGGATTGCTGGAAGTCGTTCGCCAGTTGCAAGGTTTCGAAATTCCGGCGAACGCGTGGGAGAAGCACGTCCTCGCGTCGCGTGTCCAAAACTATGACGCCGCTGCACTCGATCAGCTTTGTCTCACCGGGGCCGTTGGCTGGGGTCGCTTATCGCCGCATCCCGCGACGCTCGAAGATGCGGGCGAGAGCCGCCGCCGCGTAGTGCCGACCAGTGTTGCCCCGATTACGTTGTTCGTCCGCGAGGATGCCGACTGGATGCAGCCGCGCAGTGCGGAAAGCGACCAGCGCCAGGAACAACTGCTCACGGAATCAGGACGCGCCGTCCTCGGGTTCTTGAGCCGGCGCGGTGCGTCCTTCTTTGCCGACATTGTGCGCGGAACCGGGAAACTGAAAGCCGAGATTGAGACTGCCCTTTGGGAGCTGGTGGCCGCGGGCCTGGTTACCGCCGACGGTTTTCAGAACCTGCGCTCGCTGATCAATCCCAATCGGCGTAGCCCCAACAGCGGCATCACCAAGGTTGCGAAACCGCGCAACACTGCGGGCCGTTGGGCGCTGCTCTACACCGAGGCGCCCGCCGATCGTCACAAGGCGGTCGAGGCCACCTGCTGGATGCTGCTGCGGCGCTACGGTCTCGTCTTCCGCGAAGTGCTGGCCCGCGAGTCAAACCTGCCGAAGTGGCGTGAGTTGCTGATTGCGTTCCGACGGCTCGAAGATCGCGGCGAAGTTCGCGGCGGCCGCTTCGTCAATGGCTTTCTCGGCGAGCAGTTCGCTGTGCCGGAAGCAGTCGAATCGCTGCGTGCGTTGCGCAATCGCCCGGTGAGCGGCGAGACGGTTACCATCTCGGCTGCCGATCCGCTGAATCTGGTGGGAATCATTGTGCCCGGCGAACGCGTGCCCGCCATCTCGGGACGCTTTGTCACCTTCTGCGACGGCGTGCCGACCGATGCGGCTGCCTCGACGATGCTGCGTGAGGCGGCAGCTCAGTGAGTACACCGCCGCTGATCGAAGGCGTGGACTACTACATCGAAGACGGCCTGATGGTCTTCACCGCGCACTACCTGCGCAATCGCGGATACTGCTGCCAGTCAGGCTGCCGCCATTGCCCCTACGGATACAACAAGCAAAGTCAAGATAACGAACCACGGATCGACCCGGATTAACCCGGACTTTTTTATCGTTTTGTCTGATCCGTCTAATCCGTGCAAATCCGCGGCCCGCCTTTCGTCTCTATCCCATGGTGTGAATCTTTACCGGTTCGATCTTGTACAGCACGCGTTGTTCTCCGGGCTGCGCGAACGGGTACTTGTCTTTTCCCAGATATTTCTTCGCCATCTTGTCGATATGCGACTCGGCGCCGTCCTGCGTGATGTCCGTGACCTTGCCGCGAATCTCCAGGTAGCGGTATGGATTCTCGGGATCCATCAGCGTAATGGCCACGCGCGGATCGCGCCGCATGTTCTTGTCCTTCTGGCGTCCGAGCGCCGAGTTAACGACCACCTTGCCGTGTTCGTAGTCAACCCACACGGGTTGCGTTTGAGGCGAGCCGTCGGGCATTAGCGTCGTCAAGACGCCGAATGCGGGCTTGTTAAACAGGTCCTTGTAGTTCTCAGGAATGGAAGCGGCCATGATGATTTCTCCTTGCTTCGAACTTGGAACTGGAATAGCGAAAGACTAACCGGCAATTGGATTCCCGAGCCATTCTACGGGTTCACAAACTGCCATTCCAAAATCGTGCCGACAAAAAAGCCCAGGAACCGGTGTTCCTGGGCGCTGCGCGAAACATCGTTTTAACTAAGAACCAACCGCCTGTCCCTGCGTGGCCTTCTTGCTGTGATGCTCGGTTGCTACAAGGTTGATGCACTCTTCCAGCACGTCCATCGCGATGTCGGCCTGTTCTTTGGTGACGATCAGCGGCGGGGCGATACGGATCGTGTTAGGACCGCAGCCCAGCAGGAGAACTCCGCGTTCGAAAGCCAGATCAACGATGCGATCGCGTTCGGCACCGCCGGGAGTCCGCGCTTTCTTGTCGGTCACGATTTCAACGCCGATCATCAGGCCGCGACCGCGAACATCGCCCACCAAGTCAAGGCGCTGTGGCCAATCTGCCAGCCGCTTCATGAGATGGTTCCCGACTGCCTCAGCGTTCTTGATGCCTTCGCGTTGCAGCACGTCCATGGTGGCCAGCGCCGCGGCGATGCACACTGGATTGCCGCCAAAGGTTGAGGCGTGCGAGCCGGGCACCCAATCCATGATCTCCGCCTTTGACATGGTGATGCTCAGCGGCATGCCGCTCGCGATTCCTTTGGCGATGCAGATGATGTCGGGCTCGACTCCGGTATGCTGCACCGCCCACCATTTGCCGGTGCGGCCTGCGCCTGACTGCACTTCGTCGACGACCAGCAAAATACCGTGCCGATCGCAGATGCGGCGCAGCTCTTGCATGAAGACAGTCGGGGCCACGACATATCCGCCTTCTCCCTGGATGGGCTCGACGAAGATCGCAGCCACTTCTTCCGGAGCGAGTACGGTCTTGAACAGTTTGTCTTCGATATAGCGTGCGCAGCCCAGCGCGAATGCTTCGGCGTCCTGGGCGCCGCCCGAGCAGCTGCGGTACACATCGGGATAGCGCACGTGGGTCACGCCCGGAACCAGCGGCGAAAAGCGGCGCTTCTGCTGCGGCTTCGATGCGGTGAGCGACAGCGCGCCCATGGTGCGTCCGTGGAACGCTCCCAGGAACGCGATCACCTGCTGGCGCTTGGTGTGATAGCGCGCCAGCTTCAGCGCGCACTCGATCGCCTCAGCGCCCGAGTTGCCGTAGTAGAACTTGTGCGGCCCTTTCATAGGCGCAACCTTCGACAGGCGTTCCGCCAAGGTCACGAGCGACTCGTAATAGAAGTCGGTGCCCGAGATGTGAATCAACTCAGCCGCCTGCTTCTGAATCGCCGCGACCACCTCAGGATGGCAATGGCCGGTCGAGGTGACCGCAATTCCGGCGGCGAAGTCGAGGAACTCGTTGCCGTCCACATCTTCGACAATGCAGCCACGGCCGCGTTTTGCTACCAGCGGATACGAGCGGGTGTACGAAGGCGAGATGTAGCGTTCATCGCCCTCCAGAACGCGCCGGGCATTGGGGCCGGGCAGCGCGGTGATGATCTTCGGTCCGGCAACATGAGTGAGAGTATTTGTGGCCATGGTCTTCTCCTGTGAATGGCTGTGCACCCGTGGGGTGCGGGATTGCTGGATCTGCGATCGGATGGTTGGTCGCGAAGATTTCGGATGAATGCGAACAAAAATCCGGCTGCCGATCGCGTTCAGGATTGAGGCAGGCAGCTAGTCGCCGGAGAAGAGATTAGGACGCGCCATGCAGGGAGAGAGCTTGGAATCAGCGCGCGCGGAGATCGGGCGTGACCAGGTTGCCCGCCCGGCAAAGCAGCACACCACACCGAGACGAGCCCGGCTGGTTGCGCAAGGATAGCCGATTTGGCGGAACATGATCCACTCCTACCTAATTATATGCAGCTTCTCGGTCTGGCGTAACCCCCGGTAGTGTCCTAAGTCTGCTGAGTTCGAAATACTAAGTTGAGCCACTACACCCCGAATCCGGGCTCAACCGCCTACTTCTTCCAGAGCCGGTGCGGCAACAGATAGGTGAATCCGAAGAATTCCTCCCATTGTGTCGAAGTGCTGGTAAGTCCGTGCTGGAAGCCTGCGTCAAATACCAGGTTGTTGCGCGGCGCATACGAAAGCGCCCAGAGCAGTCCCACCGCGTCGCTATGTAAGAAAGGCTGGGTGAAGTGCCAGACCTCTCCTTGTCCGGTCAGCTTCCACAGCGCGTGCGAGATCGACAGCGTCTGCCCGTACTGGGTGCGGCTGTCATTGCCCACGGTCTGCTGGTTGAAGAGGCCGTTGATATCAAAGTGAAACTTGGCGGCGTTGGTGCTCAACAGAACAATTCCTGAATTCGTCGGAGTTCCCATGTCTGTATCGGGAACTGGGGAATTGGCCGCCTGGTGTAGATAACTGACTGCCAACGTGGTGTTCGCATCGCCGGTCCCCAGCAACACCGATTGAAAGCCGACGCTCAGACCCCCAAAAGCCGTTTCGTTGATTTCGCCCGTCGCGCCGGCGACCGGGTTCACCAGCAAGAGCAACTGCAACCGCGGATGGACCGCCAACTTCACCACCTCATTCATATCTGCCAGGTTCGAAAATTCAGGCGAGGTTTGCGCAAAGAGCGCTCCAGTTTCGAACTGCAGATAGCCGACCGGGGTCAAGGTTGCCGGGGTGGAGACGGTAGGGCGAGCGGGATTGGCTTCAGGGATTGCGACCGGAGTGCTCTGTGCGAACAAGCTCGCTTGCGCAAACAGTAAGCCCGCCAGCATTGCGCGACCCAGCGAGCGCCGCCGGCTTGACGCCAAGAATAAGAAGACCGTTATCTTCATGCCATCAGGCCCTGAAGTTGAATCAAAGTTCACTCCCGATTGGAAACTTCGCATCTTACGCCAATCTCCCTTGTCGGTCGCGAACCATCGCGCTCCGCCGCAGGTTTTCGCAGCCTAGATGGGCTGGGGTAGTCGCGAACAACAGGTGCCAGCATCTACAATTGCTCCCCAAGCCGCGATTCGGCTTACAATGTGGCAGCTTAGCAACAGCCGCTTGTAGATAGCTGTTTGCTGCGTCGATCCCTATGGGCCAAGAAGACGTCCCAATCGCATTCTTTAGTTATTGCCGTGAGGATTCCGAGTTTGCGCTGAAGCTCGCCGCGGACTTGAAAGTGGCGGGCGCGCAAGTCTGGATCGACCAACTCGACATTGAGCCGGGCACGCCTTGGGATCGTGCGGTGGAGGAGGCGCTCACTCACTCTCCTCGTATGTTGGTGGTTCTGTCTCCGGTTTCGGTGAACTCCGACAATGTGAGGGACGAAGTCTCGTTTGCTCTTAGCCGGCAGAAGCGCGTCATTCCTGTGCTGTATCGCGACTGCGAGGTTCCGTTCCGGCTGGCGCGCCTTCAACACATCGACTTCCGGCCCGATTACGCGCGGGCTTTGACCATCCTGCTGCGCGCACTGGGTGTGGGACAGGCGCCGCAATCGCATGCGGTGCCAGGTGCAGCAGTTGCGGCAGGGGTGGCCGAGACTGCGTTTTCCCATGCCGACACCGAAGCGAGCGCGCGACAGCAGAAGCTCGAAGAAGATCGCCGGCTTGCTGAGGAACAGGCGCAATTAGAAGAAGGGCGCAAGCACGCCGAGCAATCGCGTCTCAAGAAAGAGCGAGAAGCCGCCGCCGAGCAAGCTGCCCGCGAGCAGGAGCAACAGCAATCTGAGTCCGAGATACGGGCTCACCAGGAGCAGTCACGCCGAGAACAACGGGCGGCGGAACAGGCGCGCTTGGAAGAGGAAGCGCAACAGGCCGCCGAGCGAGTGCGACTGGCGCAACAAGAGAAGGATCGCCGCGAGGCCGAAATTAAGGCTCGCCAGGAGCAACTACGACGCGAAGAGCAGGAATCTGTCGAGCGTAAGAGCATGGTTCTCGACTCGGAGCCGGAGCCGAAAGCCACGAAGCAAGAATCGCACCCTGGCGGAAGTAGCCCGGGCGGCCCACCTGCAGCGGAGCCTGCACGCCCTGCCGTAGCCGCCAAACCGGTGCCAGCATCGGTCCCCATCAAGCCCGCGCCCGTGGCCAAAGTCACTCCTCCGCGGCAGCCACAAGCCACAGGCCTGAATCTCACTTCGCCCAAATATCTGACCGGGGGCGCGATTCTTGTCGTTGCGCTGGGGATCGTTGCCTTTGTGCTAACCCATCGTGGCGGCCCGGAGAAGCCATCCGAAAGCAAAGTCGCGGAGAGCAAATCAGCCGAAACCGCCGCCGTGCAGCAGCCCCAACCTCCCGCCGCGACCAGTCCTTCGGAACCTGCACCTTCATCGGCGTCGCCATCGGCCGCCGCTCCATCAAGCGCATCGAGTCACGACGCGGCGAAAGAGAAGACCACCCCTGCTGCCACCGCCAAGGAACTGGCTAAATCCAAGAGTCCGGCTCATCCTCAGAGTGCGCTCGCCGACCTGGGTCTGCCCGTCGGCGGCACGTCACTGAACGCTTCCAATGCGGCGAACGCCTCCAACCCAGCGAACACCGCCGCGACTCCGAATCGCGTCCGCATTTCGCAGGGCGTCTCGCATGGATTGCTCATGAGCGAGGTAGCCCCGAAGTACCCACCGCTGGCGCGCTCGGCACGAGTCCAGGGCCAGGTCGTGCTCGACGTTGTCATCGGCAAGGACGGAGCCGTCAGAAACATCACCGCCAAGAGTGGCCACCCTTTGCTGGTTCCCGCGGCTATCGACGCCGTCAAGCAGTGGCGCTACCAGCCCTACAAACTCGGCGGCAAGCCCGTCGATGTCAACACTGAGGTGGTCGTGAACTTCACTCTCACCAACTGAAGAGCACAAGCCATCAGCTGTCAGCCATTAGTAGAAGAGTTGTCAGTTGTCAGAACGGCCCGGGCAGTGAGGACACCCGCCAAAGTGATGCGTTGTCGCGCTGCAAGCGAGAGCAGATCCCTCGCTTCGCTCGTGATGACAAGGCAAGAAGCGGGCTCGTGATGACAAGGTCAAAAGCTAAGTCTCAGGGATCTGAACGTTGCGCGCTGGTTCTCGGGAACTCCCCATTACCTCCGAGATACTTGGTGGCCGTCGGCGTGGATCGAAAATCTGCTCATCTGATATGCCTCCAACGGGTACGTCGCGCCCCTTCGACGGCCACCACCTTTCTGGGTTACTTCTCCGAAATCAATTGGCAGCTCACGGCGTAACCCGCATCCACCGGGAAGCCCTTCACTTCGTGGCCATCGTCCACAATTACGTATTCGAAATGAGCGTCCGGGGCCGGCTGGCCAGCGATTGTCACCTCGTAAGTCACGGCTCCGGTGCAGTCCGGGTTCACCGTGGCTGGATCGTTCTGCCTCGTCTTATGGGTCCACGGAAGAATGGTGCCATTCAGGCTGACTTTGCCATAGCCATTCCATTGGCCCTTGCCGTCGCTGAATACGTAGCCGTAGGCGGCAAACGGTTGCCCCCCGTAGGCTCCGGAACAGCTATAGCCGTAGGCTCCCGTAGCCGAGCGCAGGTTGCATGCCCTATTTGGAGACTGGCCAAAGGCCGCGATTGCCAACATCAGAGTAACTACCAGCAAGGTCGTTTTCGTTCTCATAAAAGCTCCTTTCATTACGCCATTTCGAAACTGTGTTAAATGTTTGTCTCGCTTCGACGAGACTTCTCAGGCTCGCACGCCGTCAGGCTTAGGGTTGCCGCACGAAGCCGTGGCACGTTACCGCGTCACAGTAGTACCCCATGACAATTCCGAGGTCATTGAGAGCGACCGGGACTGTTCCTTCTCCGGGGTCTGTGCCGGCGCCGGGAATATCAAACGTTGTGATACTTCCACGCCTGCTGCGGACGAAGCCGTGGTACACGCCGCTGGGATCGAAGTAGTCTCCCGTGATCTCGCCCCAAACGTTATTGTTTCCTGGTTCGGTGCCAGATGCTCCCGGTACGTCGAAAGCCGTGAAAGAGCCGTTAGGTTCGCGCACGAAACCGTGTTCAGTGGAAACCGTGTCCACGTAAAGTCCGATGACCTCGCCTTCCAGATTGATGCTGTACGCATAGGTGCCATTGACCGCGCCGGGTGCGTCGAACTTGACGATCTGGCCACTGGGTTTGCGCAAATAGCCGTGAGAGATACCATCTGCGTCGACGAAGGGACCGGTGACGATCCCAAATGCGTTGATGCAAGTGAAGTAGCAACCTTGGGAAGGGATCGATCCGCCAGGAATATCGTAGCTGGTGAATTTTCCGTTGGCGGTGCGAAGAAACGCATGACGGACGTTGCTTGGGTCGCGATAGACTCCAGCAGCTGTGCCCTCCAGGTTGATGCTAATGAGGATTGTGCGAATTGAGCCGGGGAAATCCACCGTGATGAAGCGCCCTCGATAGTCGCGCAGGAAGCCGTGAACGTGGTCGGCGGCGTCAGAGTACGCGCCGGCGATGGTACCCAACACATTCATGCTCAGGGCCTGGGTGCCGATGCTACCCCCTGCATCCGGAGCGTCGATGGTGGTGTACCGGCCTTGCGGGGAGCGCAGGAACCCGTGGGAGATACCAGCCGCGTCGACGCTAAAGCCGGTTATCGTGCCATCGTCGAGAATGACGGCGGGTTGTACGACCCCGACGGCACCCGGCGGGTCAAAAGTGGTTATCGTCTGGGCTGGAGTCGGAATGGTTATCGCCAGGACGGCAAGCAGGCCAAAAAGCAGAAGCAGGTTTTTCATTTTGCATCCTCACCCTCGAAGCCCGGATTTTGGTTGCTTCGAGTGAGGCTGAGTGTGCCGCTACTGTCAAGGGAAGTCGATGTGCCACGGATAATCTGCGGATAATTTCAAAGTGATCCCGGTAAGTGGTTGAGCCCGCTACTTCGCACCAAGTTGCTGGCCTTCGGTCAAGGCCGGTAGTACCATTGCGGGCACTCTCAGATGGACGGAATGGAGCAGAGCCTGCAACGCCGGGTGCGTTTTGGCGACTTCGAGCTCGACCCTCGGGCCGGAGAGCTGCATAAGAACGGCCACGGGACGGTGTTGCAGGAGCAGCAGCTCAAGGTCCTGCTGATGCTGATCGAGCGCGAGGGCGAGATCGTCACCCGCGAGGACATCAAGAACAAGCTCTGGCCCAACGATACCGTGGTGGAGTTCGATTACGGTATCAACAACACGATCAAGAACTTGCGCCGGGCGCTGGACGACTCGGCGGACGATCCAAGTTACATCGGGACGATAAAACGCCGTGGCTATCGGCTGATGGTGACGGTGGAGTGGGTTGGGCCTGCGTATCCGGGCGAAGAACCCTACGCCGAGTTCGACGCTGTGTCATCCCGAGCGGACCCCGAGCGTAGTCGAGGGGGAATCGAGGGACCTGCAGTTGACGCCGAGTCCGAAGCTCTCCCCAAAGCCAGGCTGAAAGTTGGGGGCCTCACCGGTAAGGTGGTTTCGCACTACCGCGTGCTGGAAGTCATCGGCGGCGGCGGCATGGGGCTGGTATATCGCGCCGAAGACCTGAAGCTGGGTCGCCCGGTGGCGCTGAAGTTCTTGCCGGAAGAAGTCGGCGACGATCCCAAGGCTCGTGAGCGCTTCGAGCGCGAAGCGCACGCGGTCTCATCGCTGAACCATCCCAACATCTGCACGATCTACGATTTCGACGAGCATGATGGCCATCCCTTCATCGCCATGGAATTGCTGCCGGGGAAGACCCTGCGCGAGCATCTTGCCGACGGCCGTTTTCGGCTGACTGAGCCGCACGGCTTAGAGATCGCCATTCAAATTGCCTCCGGTTTGGAAGCCGCACACGAGAAGGGAATCATTCATCGCGATATCAAGCCAGCCAACATCTTTATCACCGAAAAGGACGTTGCGAAGATTCTGGATTTTGGGGTGGCGAAGGTGCTCTCGCTCTCCGAATCGGTGGAAGCGCCGGACTTTAGTCCGGCGAATGGAGTTGAGAAGGGGTGCGGCTTCAGCCGCGCCGTTGCAGCTTCCATCACGGATGGGCGGGGGAATCAATCCCCAACGGGATTGATTTCCCCGCTAGATCAAATCAGCAGTTCGAATGGCGCACCCGAAGGTGCGCCCCTTCAAAGCCCAACCACCCTCACGCGCACCGGCGCAAATCTTGGTACGGCCGGCTACATGTCTCCCGAGCAGATTCGCGGCGAGCAACTGGACGCGCGCACCGACATCTTCTCGTTCGGGCTGGTTCTCTACGAGATGGCCACAGGCCAGCGCGCGTTCAGTGGCGACACGGCCGTCGTCGTTCGTGACGCAATTCTGAATAGCTCACCGGTTCCAGTACGTGAGTTGAACTCCACGTTTCCAGCAAGGTTGGTCGCGACGATCGACAAATGCCTGGAGAAAAAACGAGAGCGGAGATACCAAAACGCATCGGAGCTCGGCAGAGCACTGGAGGATGTGAAGAAGGGAGGGGAAAACAAAGCTCGAAGACGAATGCTTGCCGCATGGGCAACCAGCGTTGTGGTTCTTGTGGCGCTCACCATCGGATTTTATCTGCGGCGGACCTCTCACGCTCCCCCTCCGGGCTCAATGCCATCTTCCCTGCAGGTGCGTCAACTGACTGAAAGCGGCAAGTCATACCGAGTGGCCGTAACTCCTGACGGCAGCTATGTCGCGTACGTGAAGAAGGAAGCCGACGAGTACGAATTGCGTCTGTTGCAGGTTGCCACCGAGCGCGACGTGCAGATCCTTCCCGGTGCGCCTCAGCGAATCCACAGCCTTCACTTTTCTCGGGATGGCAACTTCCTGTACTTCCTGCGTGTACTGGACCCGGCAAAAGATCCATATACTTCCGGGGTATTTCGAATCGGTACTCTCGGTGGAACAGTAAGCACGTTGGCGACGGATGCGCGCACCGTTGATGAGCGCTCAAACAGCGTTACAGTGTCGCCGGACGGGAAGCAAGTAGCCTATATCGCCCAAACGGCAAGCGACTCTCTCATCGTGGCCGTCGATGCCAACGGTTCGAACCGTCGAGTGCTTGCCAAACGACCTCTGGCGTTGGCTTTCTGGTTTATCCAATGGTCGCCTTTGCAGGAGACTTTGGCTGCCGTTGCCAATATTACGGACGACATGGGGTTATTCTGGGTTGACCTGCCCGCTGGTTCAATGCGAGAGCTGAGCAGCCCGGGCTGGACCATCGGCCAGCCTACATGGAGTTCGGATGGCGCTACCATCTTCGCGCCTGCGGTGTCTGATAATGGCAGCTCGATCATGCAGATATGGGCATTCGACCCTCGCACCGGAACCCATCGGGCGCTGACATCTGGTTCCACGTCGTATTACCAGTGGAGCCTTTCCGCGACGTCTAATGACGACTTGATTGCTAACACGTTTTCTGCAGACACAAACCTGTCGGTGACGGATCAGTCTGGGCAGCCTTATCCGGTCCCTGCCTTACGGGGGGAGGGGTCTGTTAGCGCAGTCTGGGTTGACAGCCGAATCGTCACTGGCACCACGAACGAGATGGTGGTGCATGACCCCGATGGTCGCAACCCCACCAAGCTTCGGGCTTATTCATCCCTTTACCGGCAACTGGCACTATGCGGCGCTGATCATGTCGTCTATTGGGCAGCCGATGCCAAACGCAAATCCCACATTGCACGAACCGACATCACTACCGGATCGTCGTCGGCGATCACGGACGGCCCTTTCGAGCTTCAACCCACCTGTACGCCCGACGGTTCCACGCTGGTGTTTGTTCATTGCTCGGACATGGGGGATCATTGCACGCTCACTCGCAAATCTCTCGATTCCGGACAGTCGCTCGAGTTGTACCAATTCGATCCAGCCGACGACATCTCGGAGGACCAGAGCCCCAGTATTTCGCCAGATGGCAAAAGCGTTTTGTTTCCGAGATACACACAAGACGGAGATCCCTACGAATGGGCAGCGATCGTTCCCATCGAGGGCGGAGAGGTGAAGAAGCTTAGAATGCCAATCCCGGCCGACCAGACCATCCGCTTCCGATGGGCCCCCGATGGCAAGTCGATCCTGTACTCCCGAAATGAGGGCGGAGTCGGAAACATCTGGTCGGTGCCGCTTGCTGGCGGCGCTCCCAGGAAAATCACGAACTTCGATAGCGACCAAATCATCTTCGCGTTCGATGTGTCGCCGGACAATCGCCTGGTCATCTCGCGCGGCAACTGGATAAGCGACGTGGTGCTCATTAAGAACGTAAGAGAAGGAGCGGGCCAGCCATCGGCCCCCGCTAACTAGCTTAGGCACAAGACCCCGAAGCTCCCCCGCACCATTCCGGTAAACCCAATTAGTTGTGGTCGGCTGAAGAAGTCCCCATTCCTCGTCTGGGCATGACCGACAGGTGAAATTTCCCACCAAAGTGTGACTTTCTGCTTGACAGGCAACAGCTTGGGCGTAAACTTCTTCTCAAGTGGTAAGAAGTGGGAGACGGTGGTAAATCCGATTGGCCAACCAGCCGATCGGTGGCCCAGTGACCCTCCCGGTGGAAGCTTCAGCCGTACATGGTTCCTTTCGCCAATCGCGACGCGCAACCAGATCGAAGCTGCCACATGGGGTGCAACACAAGGCCGACCTCCTCTCCCGGAAACGACGTAAGCGCCGATGTTTCGCGGCACGCACTTAACCCGGCTCGACGACAAAGGGCGCCTCAAGGTGCCGGCGGAATTCAAGCGCCTGCTCGACGAGCGTTATGGAGCGCAATTCTACATAACCAGCTGGGATGGCAAAAGTGCCAAGGTGTATCCCATGGAAGAGTGGGAGGCGATCGAGCGCAAGCTGGCGGCGTTGCCCACGCTCAATCCGGCGAAAGAAAAGTTCTTGAAGCGCACCAGTTTTTACGGCCAGACGGTGGAGTTCGATGCACAAGGTCGTCTGCTGCTGCCACAGATCATTCGCGAGTCAGCCGACTTGCGGGGCGAAGTGGCGGTGGGCGGACGGTTGACTCATCTGGTAGTTGCAAACGCGGAAGCACTCCGTAAGGAAGTGCAGGAGCCGTTTACCACTGAAGATGAAGAGACCCTGGGCGGGTTGGGCATCTAACGCGGCGGGTTCCATTCGCAATCTCGAGCGAGCAGTGAATGGACAACGAGTTTCGAGAAACCGACAGCCCTCAGGCGGGCAGGCATGGCGAAAAGGAATTTGGCCATGTCCCGGTTCTTTTACAACCAGCGATCGAATTTCTAGCCGTACGGCGCGGCGGAACCTATATCGACGCGACTTTGGGCTTAGGCGGGCACAGTTGGGAAATCGCAAAGCTCCTCGGCGCACAGGGTCGTTTGATTGCCTTCGATAAGGACCCGGCGGCGCTGCAGCGGACGCGCCAGCGGCTGATGTCACCTCCCACAGAGTGGGAGTCGCAGTGGCCGCAGATCGAGTTGCTGCATGCATCGTTTGCAGAAGTTGCGCAACATGTTGCCGCTGACTCGGCGGATGGGCTACTGGCTGACCTGGGGGTTAGCTCGATGCAGCTGCAGAATCCCGCGCGCGGATTTAGTTTTCAGGCCGAAGGGCCCCTGGATATGCGGATGAATACGCAGGCGGGGCTGACGGCCGAACAAGTGGTAAACCGCTTCGACGAGCGCGAGCTGGCCGATGCGATTTACGAATTCGGTGAGGAAAGGAGGTCGCGGAGAATCGCCAGAGCCATTGTTCGGGCGCGGCCGATTACCACTACTGCGCAGCTTGCGCGGGTCGTATCGGCTGCGGCCCGGCCAATGAATCAAGCTGAGCGGCGGATTCATCCGGCGACACGGACCTTTCAGGCTCTCCGAATTCTGGTGAACCGTGAACTTGAGGACTTGGGAGCGCTGCTTCGTGCGGATGCTGCGCCGCGGGTCCTGCGAGCCGGCGGGAGGCTGGTGATCATCAGCTTCCATTCGCTGGAAGATCGCATTGTGAAAGACGCGTTACGGGACGGCGCACGCGACGGCAGGTATCGGGTGCTGACGAAAAAGCCCGTAACTGCTGAAGAACAAGAGATCGATCGCAATCCGCGGTCACGCAGCGCGAAGCTGCGGGCTGCGGAGAAGTTATAAATTTCGAAGTTTTGCACATTTTCCACTGGATATTCACACGCTGTGGGATACGGATTTCGCAGCGTAGGAGTTGCTGAAATGGCAGCAGGAGTTCTGTGCCCTACTCTCACAATGTCGGAGCCCGTTGACGCTGGCCTGCAGAACATGCAACCGGTTGGGACGTTTATTGGCACTCCGGAAATCTATTTTGCCAAACGCATCGACAATTCGCGCGTGCTCAGGGTGGTGGACCCCAAGCGCCGGCGCGAACTGGCGTCGTTTGGGTTTACGCTGGGCATTCTGCTGATGTTCGCCATGATTTACGTGTGGCAGCATTTCAGCGCCATCGAGTACGGCTACAAGATCGAGCAGCTTAAGTCGGAGCGGGAAGCCATCATGGAGTCGAACCGGGCGCTCAAGCTGGAAGAATCGTCGCTGCGCGATCTGTCGCGTATCGATACCCTGGCGCGGCAGATGGGATTACAACCCCCTGCGGCGGGGCAGCTCGAAATCATGGATTCGAGCGTGAACGATTCCGGCGCGCCGGTCATGGCGAAGGCGACCGGAATCATGGTGGTGTCAGCCCTGCAGTGATTCAGGAGCTTGCGATAAAAAATTGCTGTCCCACTTTGTGGGACAGCTTTCGTTACGTAAGGCAGCAGGATGCGGTTCGGCTTGCAGGGTTGTCGTTGCTTCGCAGAACCAAGCCCGAAGGGCGGCCAGCATGGCAGCCCAGCATGTAGCCGAAGGCGGAATGCTCGGTAGACGTAGGTAACGAGGTTCGAGTCCCTCGGGGACGACAGAAAAGCAGGTCCCTCGCGGACTAACGTCCGCTCGGGATGACAATCAACATGGGAGCTGCGATGACACGGCTAAAGCCGTGCCCCTTCAAAGCTCGAAACACCGTCAGCAGCGGAGCAGCTGTTTGCCAACCCGTCCCAAGCCCGAATCCAAGGTGTCCACCCGGCGATTGATCCTGCTGGCCGGTGTGCTGGTGCTGTGGATTGGCGGTGTCTGTTTCCGCCTGGTGCAGATGCAGGTGTTGCAATACGGCGAATGGGAGCAGCGGGCCTTGCGCCAGCAGAGCCGCACCATCACCGTCGAGCCGCGCCGGGGCGTCATCTACGACCGCAACGGTTCAGAGCTGGCGATGTCGATCGACGTGGATTCGATCTTCGCCGTCCCCAGCGAGATTCCTGAGCCGGAAACGACTGCCGGCATTCTCGGCAACGTTCTGCATCTCGATCCGCAAGAGATCGTGGCGCGCATGAAGGCCTCGCGCAACTTTGCGTGGGTGCTGCGACGTGTGGATGCCGAGACCAGCGAACGCGTCCGCGACCTCAACCTGAAGGGTATTTATTTCCGCAAAGAGCCGAAGCGTTTTTATCCCAAGCGCGAACTGGCGTCGCAGGTGCTCGGTTACGTCGGTATCGACGATGAAGGGCTCGGCGGCATCGAGCAGGAATTCAATGACGATCTGGTCGGTATCCAGGGCCGCGAACTGATCTCGGTCGATGCCCGCCGCAAGTGGTTTGGCCGGGTTGAGCGCCAGCCCGAGCCGGGACAGAACGTGGTGCTCACCATCGACAGCACTATCCAGTACATCGCCGAGAAGGAGCTGGCGCAGGGAATCGCCGACACCAAGGCGATTGCCGGGACTGTGGTGGTGCAGAACCCGCGCACCGGTGAAATTCTGGCGCTGGCGAACTATCCTACGTTCAATCCCAATGTCTTTAACGAGGTTCCAAAAGAGGCGCTCAAGGATCGCGCGGTAAGCGACGTGTACGAGCCGGGCTCGGTGTTCAAGACCGTTACCTACTCGTCGGCACTGCAGGAGCACCTGATCAAGCCCGACGACCATATCGATTGCCAGAACGGTTCGATCAACGTGTTCGGCATGAAAATTAACGACCACGAGCGGCTAGGCACAATCACCATCGCTGAAGCGTACGCGCATTCCAGCGACGTGGCCGCGATCAAAGTTGGGATGAAGATGGGCGAGGACCGTTTCTATCACTACATCAAGGACTACGGCTTTGGCGCGACCACCGGCATTGAACTGCCGGGTGAAACCCGAGGCCTGTCCAAGCCGGTAAGCCGCTGGTCCAAGGTTTCGATCGGCGCCATTTCCATGGGGCAGGAGATCGGCGTCACGCCGTTGCAGATCATTTCAATGGTTTCGACAATTGCGAACGACGGCATCTACACCCCGCCGCGAATCGTAGCCGGCGAGGTGCCTCCGAATGCCGGTCTGAAGCAGGTGGTCTTTCATCCCGCGCAGCAGCATCGCGTCATCTCTGCCGAGACTGCTGTCACCATGAAGAAGATGATGGAAGGGGTGGTTGAATTCGGCACCGCGCGCCGCGCCGCGCTGGATGGCTATAGCGTCGCGGGCAAGACCGGTACGGCGCAGAAGGTCGATCCCAAGACCGGGACCTATTCCAAGACGAAGTACATTGCGTCGTTCGTGGGTTTCGCTCCGGTAAACGAGCCGGCGCTGACCATCGCGGTGATTCTGGATTCCGCCGTGGGCTTGCACCAGGGCGGACAGGTGTGCGCACCGGTGTGGCGACGCATCATGCAGCAGGTCTTGGAGTACAAGCACGTTCCCCACGATCTTGAGATCAAAAACGACGTGCGGCGGCAAACCATGGTGGCTTCGGCGAAAGACATTGATGAAGGCTCCGACCATCTGGGCGCTCCGCTGATGATGGGCGACGACGCGAACAGCGGCACGACAATCGCAAAGGAAACGCCTGCTCCACTTCCGGCGACCGGCGCGAAGATGGTTGACGCCTCGGTGCGCCAGCCTCTCGGGCCTCCCGAGTCAGCCTTCCCCAACCCCGAAACGCCGGTATCTGACACTGTGGTACCCGCTGCCGGCGACCCGCCTTCCGGTAAAGGTACGGTCATCGTGGACGTGAATAGCGGCCCGGTGGTACCGTCGTTTGTTGGCAAGACCATGCGCAGCGCAGTGGAAGAAGCGCAGCAAACCGGACTGGAGCTCAGCGTATTCGGCAGCGGCATCGCGCGCCAGCAGTTTCCGCTTCCGGGTAGCCATCTGCCTGCGGGACAAAGGGTGACGGTGCGGTTCACCCGCTGAGGCTTGCCTGCAGCAGGTACTTACAAACGGCCATATCTTCCAAGTTTAAGGCTACGGTTTTACAATAGCGACGTTCTGCGGTTGTGTCCTCTTGCGAACGCTGGCATAATTCTTTCGCTCCTCCGACCCGGTAAAACAAGCACAAAGACTTTTGAGGGAGAACAATGAAAAAGCTTAGAGAGCTTCGCTGCTCGGCACTCCATAAGAAGCTGTCTGTCTTACGCGCGACCTCGGCGCTGGCGATTGTATTTGCTCTGACGCTGGTCGCCAGCCCCACAGGACAGGCGCAAACCTTCAGCGTGATCCACGCCTTCACCGGCGCAGACGGGGGAAACCCGCACGCCGGAGTGACTTATAAAGCGGGTAGTTTTTTTGGCACAACGGCCAGTGGCGGTTCCGGGTGCAGTGGTGACGGATGCGGCGTTGTATACCAGATGACACGCGTGGGAAACAATTGGTCCACGAGTCCAATCTTCTTGTTTCCCGGGGTTGAGGGTGGGATAAGCCCACAAGCGAGGGTCGTCTTCGGCTCGGACGGCCATCTCTATGGCACGACCTTTGGCGGCGGCAACATGAACCAAAATACGCAAGGCAACGTTTTCAAGCTGACCCCTCCTTTATCAATCTGTAAGACCGCGAACTGCTTTTGGACGGAAAACGTGCTCTATACGTTCGACGGTTTTCAAAGCGGAGGAGAGCCTGGCTACGGCGACCTCATCTGGGACCAACAGGGCAATATCTACGGCACCAGCACGGAGGGAAGCGAGAACGGTGGTGTTGTCTACGAACTGCAGCCTTCAGGCAACAGTTGGACAGAAATACCCATTCACGTGTTCTCGAGCATCCCTGACGGATATGCTTCTTTCGGTGGGGTCATCTGGGGCAGCAACGGCAACCTTTTTGGCACAACGGCCGGAGGCGGCACCCACGACGAAGGCACGGTTTTCGAATTGACGTACCAAGTGGGAGTTGGGTGGACAAAAACCATTCTTCACAGTTTTCAGCTCGACGTCGACGGCGCAAATCCCTTTGGCGGCCTGGTATCTGATAGCTCCGGCAATCTCTATGGATCTACCACTGCCGACGGCGTGGCAGGCGGCGGAACCATTTTCGAGCTATCCCCTGCGGGCGATACCTGGACATTCAAGCTACTCTACAATTTTTCCGGAGTTGAACACAGCAATTGCGGCCCATTCGCAAATCTCACCCTGGATGCGGCCGGAAATCTCTACGGCACCACGAGGTGTGACGGCGCCAATGGCCTGGGCAACGTTTTCAAGCTGACCAACACGCCGAACGGCTGGGTATATACCTCGCTCTACGACTTAACCGGGGGCAGCGACGGAAGCTATCCGTACAGTAACGTGACATTTGACGAGAACGGCAACCTCTACGGTACCGCCTACGACGGCGGCAACTTTGGAGGGAGCTGCGGCCAATACGGTTGTGGCGTGGTGTGGATGATCAAGCCCTAGGCGGAAATCTCCTCAGCAGCGGCGTAATCGATGTGAACAGCGGGCCGGTGGTGCCGTCGTTGTTGGCAAGGCCATGCGCAGCGCAGTGGAAGAAGCGCAGCAAACCGGACTGGAACTCAGCGTATTCGGCAGTGGCATCGCGCGCCAGCAGTTTCCGCTGCCGGGCAGCCACCTGCCTGCGGGACAGCGGGTGACGGTGCGGTTCACGCGGTAGTTTGTTTCTGAAAACTCTCCGGAACCAGGGAAATTTGCCTTGGCTATTCCTTCAACAATTCGATTAATTCGCTAGATGCAATGCGTACAAAGTGCCGTCGCTCGCTCCAAAATACAGCATCCCATTGGCAACCGGTCCAGAGTTCACATTACTTCCTGACAGGTAGCGCCATAGGAAGTACCCGTTTGTTGCGTCAAAGGCCCCCAGTCCACCATACGACGGCCCGCCAGAATACAACACGCCGACGGGCGCCATTTGTTTTAGCCGTGGGCGTCAGCCCGCGGTCAGCGATTCCTTGGCTACCGCGGGCTAACTCCCCACGGCCCACACAAATCGCGCCCTTCGGGCTAACGGTCGCTCTGCGATCCACCCACCTGCTCAATCGCTGCCCCAAGGTATCGTCTGATATAAGGCTGTTCCAGTTCGTTCTGGTTGTGAATCGTGATATGCCGGATCGACTTGCCTTTTCCGATCAGCACTTTGCTCGGATCCGGTAGCTGCGCGCCGCGGTTGAACCCCAGGTTGACGTGAGTGGCGTAGGTCACGATGTGGCAGAAGCCGTCTTTTAGTGGCTTGCCGGTGAACGAGAAACCAATTGCCAGCGCATAACCTTTGACAATCGATTCGATGGCTTCAGGCGCTTCCTCCAGAACGATTTCGCGCACGGCCAACGTGAGATTACAGATGTGTGGATCGTAAGCGGCAAGATAGCTCAACAATTGGTGATCCGGTGGACGAGTCATTCCCGGCAGACTAGCACAGGACAGGACGCCTTGCGCGAATCGGGGGCTCAGCCAGTTCCATCTTGGGTAACCGCTCGCGATGTACGCATCCCGGCGGCCAGAAGCCAACTATAATTCGCTCAGAATGAACTTTCTAAAGCTGCTGGACGGGGCGGAATACATCGCTCAGCAGGGTGATCCTGCCATCGCCGGAATTGACTACGACAGCCGTCGGGTCACGCCGGGATGGTGTTTCGTTGCCATCAAGGGCGAATCGACCGACGGCAACCTTTATATAGACAAGGCACTGGCTGCCGGAGCTGTCGCCATTGTGAGCGATTCGTTGCCGCCACGGCCGGGCGTCTCATGGGCGCAGGTGACGCATGGACGTCGAGCCTTAGCGCGGCTCAGTGCGAACTTCTATCATCGCCCGGCGGAGAAGCTCAAAATTACCGGCATCACCGGGACCAATGGCAAGACCACCACATCGTTCATTCTTCACCGCATGCTGCAAGCAGCGAAGCGTAAGACCATGCTGGTGGGTACGGTGGAGTATCGCATCGGCGACGAAATCCTTCCCGCTCCGCACACTACGCCCGAATCGCTGGAGCTGAACCAACTGTTCGCGCGGGCGCTCAACGCCGGATGCACCGAAGCCGTGATGGAAGTTTCGTCGCACGCGCTGGAGCAGGGAAGGGTGTACGGAATCCCGTTCGACGTGGCGCTGTTCACCAATCTCACACGCGACCATCTCGACTATCACCAGACGATGGAGAACTACTTCGCGGCCAAGACGATCCTGTTCAAGGGCTCGGGAGTTGAGCCGCCTCGCGCCGCGGTAGTGAACCTCGAAGACCCGTATGGCCGCGAGTTGCTGAAGCTCTGCAAGAAGCAGGAAGAGCTGATCACCTACGGCATCGACCAGGGCGATTTCCACGCCCGCGACATCAAGATCGAGCACAATGGCGTGCAGTTCACGCTAGTGACACCGCAAGGTGAGCTTCCGATCTATACTCCCCTGCTGGGAAGGGTGAACTTGTACAACCTGATCGCTGCCTCGGCGGCTGCCTACGCGCGCGATGTCGACTTCACCGCGATGGCCGAGGCGGCGGACCAGATTGTGCAGATCGCAGGACGCTTCGAGCGGGTTGATGCCGGGCAGCCGTTCACCGTCCTGGTCGATTACGCGCACACGCCTGACGCGCTGCTCAACCTGACGGCGCTGGCGCGCGACTTCATCCAGCAGCGTGGTGGGCCGGGCCGGGTAATCACCGTCTTTGGCTGCGGCGGCGATCGCGATCGCAGCAAGCGTCCGATGATGGGCGAGGCGGCGGGCAATGGCAGCGACTTTGTCGTTCTGACCAGCGACAATCCACGCAGCGAGAACCCGGTCGACATTATGAATGACGCCATGCCGGGAATTCAGCGTAGCGGCGCGAAGTACACGCTCGAGCCCAGCCGCAAGAAGGCGATTGAGCTGGCGATCCAAGAGGCGAACGCAGGAGACGTGGTGCTGATCGCGGGCAAAGGTCACGAGAAAATTCAAGTCACGCGCGAGGGCACGTTGCCGTTCGACGACGTTCAGGTCGCGCGCGCCGCACTAGAGCAAGCAGGATACGGGTCAGCCGCCACAGCCCATCCTGCCACCGTATGAAACTTCCACTGTGGCGCGCAGCGGAGTTCCTGCCCGCGACCGGCAGCTTCAACGGCGAAGCGATCGCGCTTGGGTACTCCATCGATTCCCGCACCATTCAGCCGGGTGAATTGTTTTTTGCCGTCAAAGGCGACCGCCTGGACGGGCACGACTTTGTCGAAGCCGCGCTTCAGGCTGGAGCCGTGGGCGCTGTGGTGAGGGCGGATCAGGCTCAGCGCTTCCCCGATAACGATAAGGCACGCTTGCTGCTGGTCGAAGACACGCTGGTCGCTCTTCAGCGGCTGGGAGCGGCGGTTCGCCGATTGTGGGCGAAGCCTCTGATCGGCGTGACTGGTTCGGCCGGCAAGACCACGACCAAGGAAATCGTCGCGCACGTTCTCTCGACCCGGCACCACGTGTTGAAGTCGCAAGGCAATCTCAACAATCAGTTCGGGATGCCGTTGCAGCTCCTCAAGCTCGATCACGAGTACGAGATGGCGGTCATCGAGATGGGTATGTCGCACGTCGGCGAGATTCGCGATTTGGCGGCGCTGGCCGAGCCGAACTGCGGTGTGGTGACCATGGTCGCCCCGGTGCACCTGGAGTTCTTCGAATCGATTGCAGGCATTGCGCGCGCGAAATATGAGCTCATCGAATCGCTGCCGGCTGGCGGCATCGCGGTGCTGAATGCCGACGATGCCTACGTGTCGCAGTTCGGCCGCGACTTCCACGGCACGGTTGTCACTTTTGGGCTGCATAAGCACGCCGCCGTGATGGCCAAGAACATTGAGGCGCACGGCTCGGCCGGGTCTATCTTCGATGTGGTCGTCGAAGAGCACACAGCTCGGGGATCGCTGCCCCTGCTGGGTGAGCACAATATCTACAACGCGCTGGCGGCCATCGCGGTAGGCCTGGAATATGGAGTGCCGCTGGAAGTCGCGGTGCCATCGCTGGCTTCGCTGGTCGCGGGCGATAAACGCGGCGAGGTGCTGCATATTGGCGGAGCCACGGTTATCAACGATTGCTACAATTCGAATCCGAAAGCTCTGGAAAGCATGATTCGCTCCCTGGCCCAGATCCAGGCACAGCGGCATATCGTTGTTGCCGGCGAGATGCTTGAGCTTGGGCCGGCGGGCGAGACCCTGCATCGCGACAGCGGTCGCCATATGGGGCGCTACGGAATCACGAAACTGCTGGGTGTGCGCGGCCTGGCCAAGGCCATGGTCGAAGGCGCCCACGAAGCCGGCGTGGATTCCGAGTTTGTAGATACTCCTGAGGAAGCTGGCGAGTGGCTGAAGCGCGAGGTTGAATCGGGAGACGCCGTGCTCATCAAGGCGTCACGTGGCGTGCGCCTGGAGCGGGCTTTGGACTTGTGGATGAAGGGTTGAGCGGGCGAGGTGCCGTCGTATTGGTTTTGAAAGGGCACGGCTTCAGCCGTGCCGATCGAAGGCTCCTTATTTTCCAGGGGCTTTAGCCCCCGAGGTACTCGCGCCTTTAACTCCCTGAGGCACCTGTCTCTGGGTGACGGCAAAAGCAGGTCCCTCGGTCGCTAAGGCGACCTCGGGATGACAATTTCATAAAACGAGCTGGACGGCGCAGCTGAAGCTGCGCCCCTTCAAAGCTCACCGGGGACGAATTTGCTCTATTGGCTGCTATATCAGCAGGGCTTTCTGGTCTTTCATATCGGCCCGTTCCGCATCTTCCGCTATTTGACCTTCCGTACCACCTTCGCCAGCCTGACCGCGATGTTTATGGGACTGGTTGTGGGGCCGGCCGTTGTGCGCCGCTTGCGCGAATTCCAGATCGGCCAGTACATCCGCGAGGAAGGCCCCAAGGCGCATCAGAAGAAAGCCGGAACCCCGACCATGGGCGGCGTGTTGATCGTGGTCGCCATGGTAGTTCCAACCTTGCTGTGGGCGGACCTGAGCAATCGCTTTGTGTGGATCGCCGTTGTTTCCACCCTGGCCTTCGGAGCCATCGGCTTTGCTGACGATTATCTAAAGGTAGTTCACCGCCGCAACCTCGGTCTCAGCGGTCGAGCTAAGCTGGCGTACCAGTTCGCCGCTGCCTTCGCGGTTGCCATAACCCTGATTGGATTGCAACACTACGGCCTTTACTCGACGCGCTTGATCGTCCCGTTTTTCAAGCGCTTTCGACCTGACCTGGTCATCAGCAGTTGGCTGCACACGCCGTGGTGGCCGCTGGCGTTTCTTCCATTCTTCATTTTCGTCGCCCTCATCATCGTCGGCTCCAGCAACGCGGTGAACCTGACCGATGGCCTTGACGGGCTGGCGATCGGCTGCACCGTCATCGCAGCCGGGGCGCTGACTATCCTTACTTATGTCAGCGGGCACGCGGTATTCGCCGACTATCTTGAGCTGGCCAAGATGCCGCAGGTTTCGGAGCTGACCATCTTCTGCGGGTCCATGGTCGGCTCGGCCATCGGCTTCCTCTGGTACAACGCCCATCCGGCGGAGGTCTTCATGGGCGATGTGGGCTCCCTCGCCCTGGGCGGCGCCATCGGTACCGTCGCAGTCCTGATCAAGCAGGAGCTGTTGCTGCCCTTCATCGGCGGAGTCTTCGTCATTGAGGCGCTGTCCGTCATCCTGCAAGTCGGCTCCTATAAGCTGCGTAAGAAGCGCATCTTCAAGATGGCGCCCATCCATCACCACTTCGAACTGCTGGGCTGGAGCGAGTCAAAAGTCATCGTGCGCTTCTGGATTGCCTCGCTGGTGTTTGCACTCTTTGCTCTCACCACACTGAAGTTACGCTAGCCGCCTGCGGAAGTGGCACAATGAGGACTTCGGGTTTCAGCGATGGATGTCAACGGCAAACGCGTTCTGGTCGTCGGGCTGGGGAAATCCGGCGTGGCCTCCGCGCTGTTTCTACACCAGCGCGGCGCTCGCGTGTCCGTGTCGGATGCGAAGTCGCCCGAGCAGCTTCGCAATGAGATCCCCGCTCTGCTCGATGCGGGCATCACCGTCGAGACCGGCGAGCACGGAGAGCGCACCTTTCGCGAGCAGGACCTGATCGTCATCAGCCCCGGTGTGCCGTTCGATATGCCGCAACTGGCACGGGCGCGCCAGCGCGGTGTTCCCATCATCGGCGAGGTCGAACTGGCCTATCGTTTTCTGAAAGGCAGCATCGTCGCCGTCACTGGGTCGAACGGCAAGACGACCACCACCACGCTGGCCGGCGATGTAATCGCCGCCTCGGGACGCGACACTCTGGTGGGCGGCAACATCGGGACACCGGTTGTCAGTTTTGTCGATACCGCGACCGAACAGACCTGGGTGGTGCTGGAGATCAGCAGCTTTCAGTTGGAAAGCATAGAGGCTTTCCGCCCCAAAATCGCAGTCGTCCTGAACGTCACGCCTGACCACCTCGACCGTCACTACAGCTTTGAAAACTACACGGCGGCCAAGACTCGCATCTTCGAGAACCAGACCGAAGATGATTTCGCTGTGCTGAACGCCGACGATCCGACCTGCGTTGTCATGGCCGCGAACCTGAAGTCGCGCGTGTATTGCTTCAGCCGCCTGCGCGAGATTGAGCGCGGAGCTTTCGTGCGCGGCAAAGAAATCGTCTGGCGCGATGCGAATCGCGAGCAGACAATCCTGCCGCTGAGCGATATCTCGCTCAAGGGTGCCCATAATCTCGAGAACGTGCTCGCGGCGGTGTGCATTGGCATGCTGGTGAAGGCCGAGCCCGCCGCCATCCGGCGTGCGGTCGAAGAATTTCGCGCCGTTGAGCATCGCCTGGAATACGTTGGCGCAGTGCGCGGGGTCGAGTACTACAACGATTCCAAGGCGACCAACGTCGACGCGACCATCAAAGCCATCCAGTCCTTCCCCGGACGGCTGCACCTCATCCTGGGCGGCAAGGACAAGGGAAGCGACTACACGGTATTAAACGAGCTTCTCGCCCAGCGTGCGAAGCGGGTGTACACCATCGGTGCTGCCGCGGCCAAAATCGAGTCGCAGCTTCGCGGAGTCGAGGTGCTGCACAGCGAAACCTTGGACGCGGCGGTAAAGCGCGCCAGTGAAGAAGCCGAAGCGGGTGATGTTGTCCTGCTCGCCCCGGCCTGTGCCAGCTTCGATCAGTTCGAAAGTTACGAACATCGCGGACGCGTCTTCAAAGAGCTGGTGCGAGGCTTGGCTGCGCGTGAGGGTGAACGGCAAAGCGTGACAACTCCCACTTCTGGAGGCGTCAGCTAGTGGCCAAGCGCGTCAGCGTCGACAAGTGGCTGTTCGCTGTCATCCTGCTGCTGGTGTTTATAGGCCTGGTGATGGTCTTCAGCGCCTCTGCCGTGATGGCCAAGCAGCGCTTCGGTTCACCTTACAGTTTCCTGTTTAAGCAACTGGCATGGGCCGCGGCTGGATTGGTCGCCATGGTCGCGGTCATGAACATCGACTATAAGCAGTTTCGCCGCCCCACCGTGGTCTTCACTTTCCTGGGAACCACGTGTCTGCTGCTGATTGCGGTCTTCTTCTTTCGCGACTCGCACAACACGCATCGCTGGATCAAGGTCGGCATTCTGTCCTTCCAGCCCTCCGAGTTGGCCAAGCCGGCCATCATCCTTTATCTGGCGTACTTCCTCGAGAGCCGCTGGCAGCAAATTACGGACTGGAAGCATGTGCTGGTTCCGGCTGCCGCGCCTACAGTTTTGCTGGCTCTATTGATCGTCAAAGAGCCCGATCTGGGCACCGCCGTAGCATGCATGGCGATCACCGCTGCTGTGCTATATGTCGCCGGCATGAAGACGCGGTACTTCGCCTACGCCATGGCAGCTTCGCTTGTGCCGCTGTATTTCCTGATTGTCCGTGTGCCCTGGCGCTGGAACCGCATCATGGCCTTCCTCGATCCTTATAAGGACCCGCAGGGCCATGGGTTTCACATCATCCAGTCAATGATCGCCGTCGGCACCGGCGGACTCACCGGCGCGGGCTTGATGGAAGGCAAGCAGAAGCTCTTTTACCTTCCCGAACCGCACACCGACTTCATCTTCGCCAACATAGCCGAAGAGTTGGGATTGTGGGGGTCGCTGCTGATTGTTGCGCTGTTCAGCATCTTCCTGTTTCGCGGGTTGCGCGTGGCGCTCCGTACCGAAGATCCCTTTGCACGTTTTCTCGCAACCGGCATCACCGCAATGGTGGTGATTCAGGCGCTCATCAACATGAGCGTCGTGCTGGGCATGATGCCGACCAAGGGCATCCCTCTGCCCTTTATCTCCTACGGTGGCTCATCATTATTTATCACCCTGGCCAGCGTGGGAGTTCTTCTGAACATCACACAGCAAACCGACTAAGACTATGCGCGTGATTATCGCTGGAGGCGGTACGGGCGGCCACGTCATTCCGGCCCTCGCCATCGCCCAGCAGCTACGCTCGCGACATAGCGCCGAGGTGAAATTCGTGGGCACCTCGCGCGGAATCGAAACCCGCCTCGTCCCCGCGGCCGGTTTCGAATTGCACCTGGTGCAGGTTGGCCAACTCAACCGCGTCGATCTACGAACTCGCGCCAAGACCCTGCTTGATCTACCGCGCGCGGTGATTCAGGCGGCAAAGCTGGTGCGCGAGTTTCGGCCCGACGTAATCGTTGGGGTTGGCGGCTATGCCTCCGGCCCGGCGATGCTGGCCGGCGGCTTGCTCAATGTGCCGCTAGTCGCGTTCGAGCCCAACTTCGTTCCCGGGTTCGCCAATCGTATGCTGGGTCCGCTGCTCAACACTGCGGTCGTCCAGTTTGAGGCGACCTGCCACTACTTCGGCGACTGCCACGTCACCGGAGTTCCGGTGCGGAGTGAGTTTTTCCGCGTGCCTCCGCGGCCGGCGGATGCTCGCCCGACGCTGCTCGTCTTCGGCGGAAGCCAGGGGGCGCACGCCATCAATGTTGCGGTGTTGGCAGCACTTGAGAAGCTCTCCGCGCTCCTGCCCGACATCTGCATCATTCACCAGACCGGCGAGAAGGATTACGTCGATGCACAAGCCGCTTACCTGAAGTCGACGGTTACGGCGGAGGTGTCGCCCTTCATTGACGACATGCCAGGTGCCTTCGCGCGCGCTGATCTGCTGGTGTGCCGCTCCGGCGCCAGCACGGTCGCGGAAGTCACGGCTGCCGGACGTCCTGCCATCTTTATTCCACTGCCCACGGCGGCTGACGACCATCAGCGCCAGAACGCAGCAGCTCTTGCCGAGGTGAACGCCGCGCGCTTGCTTCCCCAGGCGGAGCTCACCAGCGATCGCCTGGCCCAGGAAATCGCCGCTCTGCTCAGCAACCGCGCAGCTCTGGCACAAATGGCGCAGGCCGCGCGAAAGCTGGCTCATCCGGATGCCGCCGGAGAGATTGCGCGCATTGTGGCGCGAGCCGCTGGCGCGTCCAGCCAACACGCGGTAGCCTAGCTTCCTTCTTGTGTTATCCTCCATGTGACATAAAAGTCACACCTGAGCAGGGCGGCTCAACATGTGCAATCGAATCCCAGGGAAATCCTGATTTGCCAATGGGAGGATGGAGGCGAGCCATTCACCGAGTGGCTGAACTCTCTGGATTCAATGAACCGTGCTAGAGTGCGCAACCGGCTCGATCATGTAGAAGACGGCAATTTGGGTGTGCACAAGAGCGTAGGCAGAGGAGTAGTCGAGCTGGTCCTGGATTTTGGACCGGGCTACCGCATCTACATCGGCCAAATTGGCAACGAAGTGCATCTGATTTCCGGAGGGTCAAAACGTACCCAGCAACGCGACATTCGCGCCGCGCAGACATTTTGGAGTGAACATGAATAGCAAAACGCGACCTTACCGGCAGGCGCTTTTGGACGCTTTGCAGGATCCTGAAGAAGCGGCAAATTACCTCAACGTAGCACTTGAAGATTCACCGGAAATGTTTCGAAAGGCATGCCTGAACGTCATTCAGGCGCGCCAGGTTGCAAAGGTCGCAAAAAAGGCGGGAGTCACTCGTGAGAACCTCTATCGCTCCTTTTCTGCGACTGGCAATCCGACACTGGAAACACTTCATTCCGTCTTACAAGCGGTCGGTCTTAACCTTGGCGTGGAAGCACGGGTGGGTAACGGCTCAGGTCGGTCGACCAAATCGGCGCCGAAGCGTGTTCGTACTGCATCCGGTAAAAGACGCAAACGGGTGCTGCAGGCCTGAGTCGGCAACAGCTCGCATGCGTTAAACGTCAGTTGAGGCTCGCATGTTCGCCAACCTTCAGCGCATCCATTTCGTAGGCATCGGCGGCATCGGCATGAGCGGCATCGCCGAGGTGCTGCTCAACCTCGGCTACCAGGTTTCCGGCTCCGACCTGAAACCCTCGCCGGTCACCGCGCGTCTCGCAGCTATGGGTGCGAACGTGTTCCCGGGACATGCGCCACAGAATATCGCCGGCTCTGACGTCGTGGTAATCAGCTCGGCCGTTCGCAACGATAACCCGGAGGTACAGGCCGCGCGGGTGCAGCATATCCCGGTCATTCCCCGCGCCGAGATGCTGGCCGAGCTCATGCGCCTGAAATACGGAATCGCTGTGGCTGGCATGCACGGCAAGACCACGACGACCTCCATGATCGCAGCAGCACTGGCCGCGGGCGGACTGGATCCCACCGTTGTTGTCGGCGGCCGTGTGGACGCTCTGGGATCGAACGCGCGTATCGGCAAGTCGAAATATCTGGTCGCCGAGGCCGACGAGAGCGACCGGTCTTTCCTCAGGCTCTCGCCCATTGTTGAGGTCGTCACCAATATCGATCGCGAGCACATGGACTGCTACCGCGATCTGCGCGACGTCGAGCAGACCTTCATTGCCTTCATGGACCTTGTGCCGTTTTACGGAATCGTTGTGGCCTGCGCCGACGACGAAGCTCTTCGCAATCTGCTGCCGCAGGTACGCCGCCGCGTACTCACCTACGGAACACTTCAGGCTGCAGACTTCCGTATCACGGATCGATGCTTCGCCCCCGGCGACGGTGAACGGCTCTCACTCAGCACATTCCATATTTTCTATCGCGGCGCTGACCTGGGAGAGTTTCGACTACGCGTACCCGGTGCGCACAACGTGCTCAATGCAACCGCCGCGGTAGCAGTGGGAATGGGTTTGGATGTTCCTGTCGATCGCATTCGCGAAGCCCTGGAGCAGTTCAATGGCGTGGATCGCCGCTTCCAGGTGAAAGGCCGAGTGAACGGCGTAAGCGTCATCGACGACTACGGTCACCATCCGACGGAGATCAGGGCGACGCTCGCCGCAGCCCGCCAGTGCGGATTCAACCGGGTGCACGTCATCTTTCAGCCCCATCGCTACACCCGAACGCAACTATTGATGGAAGACTTCGCAACCGCGTTCGGCGATTCCGATTCGCTCGTGTTGTTGGATATCTACCCTGCGAGCGAAGCGCCAATTCCCGGCGTCACCAGCCAAGCCCTGGCCGAACGCATCTCGCCAAATGGCCCAACTCATGTTGTGCACGCGGCGTCATTCGACGAAGCTGCACAGCTTGCTTGCGACTCCGCCCAGCCCGGCGACATGATTCTCACGCTCGGAGCGGGGAATGTCTCGCAACTGGGAGGGATCGTACTTGAAATGTTGGAGCGATGCGCGGCGAAACCCTTACTCAAATGATCTGATCACGCTGCATAGAGTGGAACCTGTGAGGCTTCGATATTGCGCCGGATATAAGGATTATGTACAGCAGAGGCTTCCACCAAATCGACACTGCGGCGGAAGAGCCGCTCTAACTCCCTGGCAAGCCCGAAATACGCACTCGCATGTTCTTGCGGCTGCATGGGGAAGAACTCAACCAGGAAATCGAGATCACTGGTTTCCGGTTGGAAATCGGCTCGAGCGGCTGAACCAAATAAGGCCAAGCGGAGTACATGATAGCGGCCACAAATTTCTGCCAACTCTTGCTTGCGCTCTTGTATCAAGTCGACCATGCGCACAAATCATAACCCAAGGGACCTTTCTGTGCCGACGTGTCGCAGGCCGGAATCTTGTGACGCGACGTACTCTCCAGCCCCTAATGTTTACTTGCAAGGTTCGCATGGCCCACATATGACGCGCTGACCCTCTTCCCCTCTCCGAATCAGCTTCGAAACCAGCTATAGTGAGGCCAAAGGCCGCTTCGTCGGCGTTTTTGCACGGATTTATGGCCCGAAAAAACGCGTCCACCATCTCCGAAGACGAGCTCGAAGCAGCGCCCCATGCTCCATCGTCCGGCGGCCGTTTCGACGACGGTCCTCTCGATGGCCGCCTGTTCGATCTGGATGACGATGCTGAGTCGCCGTTTCTCCGTGGCCAGAAACGTGTGCCGGTCAAACGCAGCGCTTTGCCGCGCAAAGCGCTCGACCGAGTCAAGGTGTTGCTGCTCGTGCTGCTGATCGGCGGAGCCGTCGCCCTGGTGGCGATTACGTTCTATCGCTATACCACGCAGTCATGGAGATTTCAGATCGATTCCAGCGACAACATCCAGGTACTGGGCGCGCACAATGTGAGCCGCGCGCAGGTGCTTGACGTATTCGGCTCCGACCTCGATCGCAACATTTTTTTTGTTTCGCTCGCAGAGCGCAAAAAGCAGTTGCAGGAAATACCGTGGATCGAATCGGCAACCGTCATGCGCCTGTTCCCCAATCGGCTGAACGTTGCCGTGACTGAGCGCGTTCCGGTCGCTTTCGTGGAGATCGATTCGCATATCGCCTTGATCGATGCGCATGGTGTGGTGATGGAGCTGCCGGCCGGGCAGTCCGCCAGCTATTCGTTTCCCGTCATCGTCGGCACGACCGATACCGAGCCTCTGTCGACCCGTGCGGCACGCATGGCGATTTACCAAAGGCTGATGCGTGAACTCGATTCCGGTGGAACGCAATACTCGCGCGATCTAAGTGATGTGGACCTGAGCGATCCGGACGACGTGAAGGCCACGGTGTCGGATCCTCAGGGCGCTGTGCTGGTGCATCTGGGATCGTCGAATTTTCTGGAGCGCTTCCGGGTTTATGTCTCCCACGTGCAGGAGTGGCGCACCCAGTTTCATCCCTTGAAGTCGGTGGACTTGCGTTATCAGCACCAGGTGATTGTGAATCCGGATGAGATGGGCGCATCTGCGCCGCCGCTAGCGGGAAGTTCCGACGGCGGTGCTGCGCCGCCCGTGGTTAACAAAACCAAGCCGGCCGCGCACGGTAAGGCTAAGAGTCGCAACTGAGAGATGGCGAACCAAAGCGAAAACCTGTTGACCGTTATTGACGTCGGAAGCGCTAAGACATGCGTCATCGTTGCCGAGGTGAACGACTACGCGTTGCGCTACCGCGGGCACGGCATCGCGGACTCGCGCGGTTTGCGCAAGGGCATCATCGCCGATCTCGACCGGGCTGTCGGCTCCATCAAGAAAGCGGTTGAGGAGGCCGAGAACGTTGCCCAGGCGCCGGTGGAGCACGCCGTCGTCGGAGTGGCAGGCTCGCACATCCGCGGCATCAATAGCCATGGCGGCATCTCGCTGGGTTCGCGTTCGCGCGAGATCAGCCGCGAAGACGTTCGCCAGGCAGTAGAGAAAGCTCGTAGCATTCCGCTGCCCGAAGACCGCGAACCGCTGCATCTGCTGCCCCAAGAGTTCATTCTCGACGGTCAGCCCGGTGTACATGACCCGGCGGGCTTGATGGGCAAAAAGGTTGAAGTTCGCGTGCACGTCGTTACCGCGGGCACCATGGCAACGCAGAACGTGGTCACTGCCGTAAATCGCGCCGGCATTCATGTCGACGACACGGTGTTCGAGGCGCTGGCCTGTGCCGACTCGGTGCTGCAGACCGATGAGCGCGAGCTGGGTGTCTGCCTGGTCGATATCGGCGCCGGATCCACCGACCTCATCGTGTACTTCGAGGGAGTGGTGATTCACACCGGGGTAATTCCGGTGGGCGGCGATCACTTCACCAACGACGTCGCTGTGGGTTTCCGCACGCCGCTGCCCGATGCTGAAAACATTAAGACCATGTTTGGCTGCGCCATCGTCACGCGAATTCCCGAGGGCAACGAGATCGAAGTTCCCTCCGTGGGCGATCGTCCTTCGCGGCTGATGCAGCAACGCATGCTGGGTGAAATTCTGGAGCCGCGCTCGCGCGAGTTGATCGAGTTGCTGCGCGATCACCTGCGACAGGCCGGAGTGTATGAGTTGCTGGGCGCAGGCGTGGTATTTACCGGCGGCGGCTCGCGGTTGCCCGCACTGCTGGAGACGGCAGAAGACATACTTCGCCGTCCGGTGCGCCTGGGTTATCCGGTGCCCATTGCCAAGCTGCCATCGCAACTACTGGAGCCCGAGTTCGCAACCGCCATCGGCATGGTTTTGTACGGACACCGCGCGCGACAGGCGCGCATGAACATCGATCGCAGCATTGGAGCCAGGCTGAGAGCAATCTTTGCGAAGTAGGGGTCACGGAGTTTGTAAGCGGCTCGTGGTTATATCTTTTTTGGTATATTAATGAATGTCAGATGGGTGGTAGAAACCCTCGACAAAGCAGTTGACCTCGAAGTCGAGTCTCTGCCCGAAGACATGCGTGCACGACTTGCACGTATTGCGCAGCTCATTGAAGGGCACGGGCTCGAATTTGTTGGACTGCCGCACGTACGGCACATCGAAGGCCGGATATGGGAGATGCGACTGAAAGGCCGCGCCGGCACCGCGCGTGCTTTGTATGTCACAACCGGCCAACGTCGTGTGGTGATTGTCCGAGTATTTACGAAGAAGACGCAAACGACGCCCCGACACGAGATCGACTTGGCAATCGCGCGCGCAAAATCGATTTGATGATGGAGTAATAACCATGACCCGTGTTTCTGAGCTGCATAAGCGCTGGCTGAGGGATCCAAAGTATCGGAAGAAGTACGACGCGCTGCACGAAGAATTCGCTCTGGCCAATTCCGTGATTGAGGCCCGGAAGCGCGCCGGACTCACCCAGCAGCAATTAGCGCAAAAAATGGGTACAACCCAGCCGGTTGTTGCTCGTCTGGAGGCTGGCAATAGCCGCCCGTCGCTCCGCACGTTGGAACGCCTGGCCGATGCTACCGGATCCAGGCTGGTGATTAGCTTTCAGCCGCGGAAGGACCTTAAGAAGCAGGTGATCGCCAGCAGCCTGTTTGAGGTTGCGTTCAAACCTACCCACGTAGGGAGAAAGATAGGATAGGACGTTCGTTCAGCACTCTCTATCTAACCTAAGCCCGTCGTTTTTGTAAGCGGCTGCAACAGGAGTACACCATGATCGAAGACTTCAATTCGAAGCCAGAGAACGACCTTCGCATCCAGTTCAACGAAGAGCTGCTGAACAGCGCTCGCATCAAGGTAATCGGCGTGGGCGGCGGAGGCGGCAACGCCGTCAACCGCATGATCGAGTCCCGTCTCGAAGGCGTTGAGTTCGTCGTTGCCAACACCGATTTGCAGGCGTTGAAGCTATCCAACGCGCCGGTGAAGATTCAGCTCGGCGTCAAGCTGACGAACGGGCTGGGCGCGGGAGCCAATCCCGACGTCGGACGCAAGGCAGCACTGGAAGACGCCGACAAAATCATCGAAGCCCTGGAAGGCGCCGACATGGTGTTCGTCACCACAGGTCTTGGCGGCGGCACCGGTACCGGCGCGGCGCCAATCATCGCGTCGCTCGCCAGCGAGATGGGCGCGCTCACGGTCGCGGTCGTTACCAAGCCGTTCGCGTTTGAAGGTAAGCGCCGCCAGAACCAGTCGGAGCGCGGATTGCAGGAGCTGATCGACTCCGTCGATACGACCATTGTCATTCCCAACGAGAAGCTGCTGGCCGTTGCGAAAGACGCCGGCTTCTTCGAATCGTTCCGCGTCGCCGATGACATTCTGCGCCAGGCGGTGCAAGGCATCTCCGACATCATCACCATTCCCGGCATCATTAACCGCGATTTCGCCGACGTGAAAACCATCATGGCGGGCATGGGCTACGCGGTGATGGGTACGGCCACCGCTCGCGGCGAAGATCGCGCCAGCAAGGCTGCCCAGGCTGCGATTGCCTCTCCGTTGCTCGAAGCCGGAGCCATCGATGGTGCGCGCGGCATCCTCATCAACATTACGGGTTCCAGTTCGCTGCGGCTGGCCGAGGTCAACGAGGCCTCGACCATCATTCAGAGCGCGGCGCATGAAGACGCCAACATCATCTTTGGTGCGGTGCTCGACGAGAAGATGAAGGACGAAGTGAAGATCACGGTCATCGCGACCGGCTTCAAAGAGACCATGCGCGAGCGTGAGCATCGCGAGGCGTTCGCCACCCCGGTGCTTCACCGTAGCAACGGCAACTCTGCACACGCGGCGACCTATGAAGTAGCTCCGGTTGCGGTTCCCGAACGTGTTGCTCCTGCCGCGCCGGTATTCACGCAGCCCGCCGCACCCGAGCCGAGAATTTCGACTGCGGTCTCATTCGTACCCGAAATTGCGAACGACCACGAGCTAGGCTCCGAAATTGTGCGCCATGCTGCGCCCATGGAAGAGTTTCCGAAACCGGAAGAGGCAACCGGCATTCCGCGCGATGCCATGCCCGCGATCGAAACCGTCAGCAGCAGCGTGAACATCAAGTACGACTCTGACGATTTGGAGATTCCGGCGTTCCTGCGCAAGAGAGGTGACGCGTAGCTTCTTGGTTTGCTATCTCTTGAGCGAAGTGAAGTCCAGCCGAAACGAGCCGTGCGGCATCCGCGCCGTAGGCGCAGCAGAGGTTAGCCCGCCGTTTCAACGGCGGGTAAAGCTGTCCCAGACG
The DNA here is from genome assembly GCA_963796585.1 of uncultured Acidobacteriaceae bacterium. GTDB lineage: Bacteria > Acidobacteriota > Terriglobia > Terriglobales > Acidobacteriaceae > CAVVDY01. The sequence continues at coordinate 225,885 of CAWCMB010000010.1, read as the reverse complement.
GGACGGGCGCGTGGTTTGTCCAACGTCGACACGCATGATTTACGATCATTCCATATGCCAAGCTTGAGGCTAATCGCGAGCACGGTCGCGATTTCTGTCACGCTAGCCGTCGCCTTAACCTCAGCGACTGCCCAATCGAAAGACTCCGCGAAAATTTCCAGCGCCACCGCTCCCGACGATCAGGCCTTCGCCGGATACGAGCGCGTCACCACAGGCGTCACGCCACCCAAAGCGACGAAGTCTCCCGATCCTGAATATCCCGATCTTCCCGCTGACACGGAGCCGCGTGGGTTGGTAGTGATGTTGATCGGAGTCGACGCTCGCGGGCATGTCGGGCCGGTACACGTGGTGCGCAGCTCCGCGCCGGTCTTCGAGAAGAGCGCGGTGGAGACGGTGAAAACCTGGCGTTTCAAGCCGGCAAAGAGAGACGGCAAGCCGGTGCCGGTACAAATCACGGTCGAGATGTCGTTCTCCAGGTAAGCATGGCTGGACCTATCGCGATAGGCGGCCCACTTCCAAACTGAGCCGGTGAATTCGGAACCTGCATCAACTCTGACATTGTGGGAGCAGTCCAGCACCACGCAAACAGCAGCTTGCCGTAGCGTGTGATCGCTACCACCTCGGCATCGCGCTGCTCGAGATTGCCCGAAGATAAACCCGACGCAACCGTGCCTTCATAAATCGAGAACAGCCGGCCGCCGGATTCGACCAGCCTGTTCGACTTGATCTTTCCAAAATGTCCCAACATCTGTAGATATCTTCCCAGGGACTCCGACCCCAACCAATCGCTGAGCGCCGCTGGAGCAGGTAGTCCGAAGCAGGCCTGGTCCAGCACCCGCAACTGCACCCGGGTCCCGCCATTGGTCGCCGGAGTTGCGTCAAGCACGTTTCGCGCACACGACTTCCAAAGATCGAGCAGCCGCTCGGCCAGCGTATCGCCGACCCCTTCGTCGTCAGCCGCCGGCGGCCGCTGGTTGCGAATCCAGCCCGCAGGCAGCGTGTACGAAAAATCCAACTGAGCAATTCGAAACTTGCCGTCTGCAATCTTTCCCGGCGAAATCGTTCGCTCCGCCGGATGCTTGCCAATCGCTTCATCGACCATCGCCGTCGGAATCGTCGGCCCGTTGGTAGCTGCTCCGCGAGCCACGTAGGGCTTGCCATCGGGAGTGAAAAATCCGCCGTTGTCGTCGCTGCAAAACAGCTTCACATCTTCAATTGCCTGGCGCGCCTTTTCGAGGAAAGCTTTGTCATTGGTCTGAATGGTGAAACGGACGGTGTAGTCCCTGATGCGCGCTGAGTACTGTGTAGCGTGGACCCCACCTCCTCGTTTATCCGTGCGCTTGAGCTTGATGGGAGCGGGTGTGTAGTCGAGCGACTTCGGAGCGCCGGGCTTGCTGCGCGCGATGTCACCCTCGCGCTGTTGTGCCTGGCCGGGCGTGATCCGCTGGTCGTACTCCGCGCTGTTTCCGTCGGCGGTGACCTCCAGCGTTCCGTAACGCAGGTCGCTCTGAAAGCCCATGGCGAACAGCGCATGTTCTCCCGGCGAGCTCAGGGGAAGCATCAGCCGATGTCCATGGATCGACATTGGCAGAGGAAGCGAGAAGCCGAAGTAGAGGTTCGTGTAGCTGTCGTCCGTTAGCAGGCCAGACTCCGGCAGCAGGGCCTCCGCGCTCGATTTGGAACTGCTGCCTAACGGGCTCTGAGAACGTGGCGGGCATTGTGCATGAAGCTGCACGCAGCCGACGAGCAGCATCCACATCAGGAGCCTAAGCCGCGCCGCACTATCGCATTTGTACCGTAAGGATTTCAAACCGGCCGAGGAGGTTCGAACTCACGTCAGCGTGAGCCAATATTCGATAACGACGTGGTCATCATTGCAGCAAATTGCTGAGTGGGCAAATCCCCACACTGTCAGCCAGAGTCCCTCCGGTGTGGCAATGCCGCTGGGCCAATCGGGATCTCAAGCCCCGCCGGGGCGACCAACATGATAGCCCAGCACGCAGCCGAAGGCGGAGTGCTGGGTATGCGTCGTAAAAGGTTTTTGAGTCGCGTAGCGACGGCACAGGTTCTCACGCACAGGTTTCAGCCCACGACTGTCTGTTCTACGTGTCGTCCCTGAAGGGACTCGAACACTATCAAAGGGCTTCCCACCCAGCATTCCGCTTCGCTCCCTGCTGGGCTATCATCACACGCCCTTCGGGCTCTGAGGATCGCCCTTCGCCTTCCGGTTCTTCGTTTGCGCTTGCGTTTCCGCGCCTCTTCCGTGCTGCTTGCTGTAGATCTCCTCGACCCGCTCAATCGTGTCGATCTCCGCCGCCAGCTTGTCGCGACGAATACGCACGATTCGTGGGAAGCGTAACGCGAATCCGCTATCGTGCCGGTCTGAGCGCATAACGGCGTTGAACGCGACCTCCAGCACGACCTCCGGCTCTACATCGCGCACCTGCCCGTGGTCGGTGATGGTGTGCGCGAAGAACCATTCCGTCATCTCGGCGATTTCGACATCGGTTAAGCCGGTGTAGGCCTTGCCGATATTCACCAGTTCGTCGCCCTTGCGGATAGCGAACGTGTAGTCGCTCAGCACCTGCGCCCGCTTGCCGTTGCCAAACTCGGCGCGTGTGACTACGACGTCCAGCGTCGCCAACTCGCGCTTCAGCTTGAGCCACCAGCGGCCGCGGCGTCCCGGCATGTAAGCCGAGTTCGCGTCTTTGATCATCAGGCCTTCATTGCCCCGCGCCATTGCCTCGCCGAACAGCTCCTCAAGCCGCTCGACCGAGTCAGCACGAGTCGCGGGCGCGCGCAGTATCCATCCTGACGGCGCATCGGGCTGGATCTCCGCCTCGAACAGCAACTGCCCTTGTGCGTTGATTAATGGCCTGGGCTCAACCCGCTGCGCGCCGGAGAAGACGCGGTCGAGTAACGTCGCACGCTCCGACAGCGGCTTCTGCAGCGTCAGCTCGCCCGCCGCGTACAGCATGTCGAAGACGACGTACGCGACCGGCACATCTTTCATAAGCTGCTCGCTTACCTGCTTGCGCCCAAGTCGCTTCTGTATCTCGGAGAACGGCATCGCGTGACCGCCATCGTCCGTATGGCGCCACGCAACAATCTCGCCGTCCAGGATTGCCTCGCCCGCTAACTCGCTGAGCGGCGCGATGAGTTCAGGGAAAGACTGCGTCACCTCGTCCAATGTGCGTGAGAAGATGCGTACCTGCCCGCCACCGCAATGCGCCTGCGCGCGGATGCCATCGTACTTGTCTTCGACCAGCGCGTGCTCGAAGTATTCGAAAGCTTCTGCGGCATCGGCAGCCGGACTAGCCAGCATGAAGCCGATGGGATGAAACAGCCGCATCTGCGCCGCACCTAGCCGATGTTCGGCGGCGAGCTTCAGGGTTTCGCCGATGTCGCCCAACAGCATGTTCGTCCGCTGCACCTGCGCCAGCGGTTCTTCGTAAGCCTTGGCGATCGCTTCCTCGACCAAACTTTCCTTCAGCCCGATACGCAGCTCGCCGGTAATGATCTTCAGGATGTACTTGGCTTCAATAGGACTGGCGCGTTCCAGCAGCGCCCGCAGAAGTTCGCCTTTCGCATTGGCGGTTCGGGTCGCAGCGATCTGATCGAATACCGAGCGAACGTCTTTCAATGACAACGAAGCCGGTGCCCCAGGTTCGGCCGTCTTTTGGCCTAACCTGGGATGAAGACCCACCAACACGCCACACACCGCGGCTCCCAGATCACCGGTCTTGCGATAACCCGCGCCCAGTTCGTTTTCGGACGCGCCGGTGACCTCCTTCACCACTTTCCACAACAGCGAGCCACCAACCTGCAGCGTCCGCTCTTCGAACGCCGGGAACGCTCTGCCCGACAGGAATACCGCCGAGGTCGCCGCGTCTTCCAGGTCACGCGCACGAAAATACTCTGCGACGATGCGCGTCTTCTCCAGCTTCTTGGTAGTCGCGCCAATGCCCTCGCAGCTCTCGGCGAAGAGTCGCATTTACCCATCGTAATCGCGAACCGGGAAGGCGCGTTGTCGCGGCATCCGCAAAGCCGGTGCCCCAGGTTCGGCCGTCTTTTGGCCTAACAAGGGATGAAGACCCACCAACACGCCACAAACCGCGGCTCCCAGATCATCGGTCTTGCGATAACCCTCGCCGCCGCTGCGAACCATCAGAGTTCCTCAGCGGGCGGTCCCCAGCGTATGCTGTTCCCCGAGCTTCTCAGCGATTTACTTGCGACAAGTGCGCTTTCCAATTTGAACTAGGGAGAACCCCATGAAACGTCGTCTTACTGTCTCTTTCTTCCTCTCTCTGCTGCTCTTAAGCGCTGCCGCAGCCCGCGCACAAGACCCCCTGCCGGCGTGGAACCACGGGGCAGCCAAGCAGGCCATTCTGAACTTCGTTAAGACCACCACTGATCCGTCGAGCTCTAACTTCGTCCCGCCTGAGCAACGTTTCGCGACCTTCGATCAGGATGGAACCACATGGGTCGAGCAGCCGATCTACACCCAAGTGGTATTTGCGTTCGATCGTGTCGGAGCTTTGGCGCCGCAACATCCGGAGTGGAAAACCACCCAGCCGTTTGCGACCGTGATCTCCGGCGACAAGGCTGCTATGGCGAAGCTAACGATGAAAGATCTGGAAACCATCATGGTGGCTACCCACACCGGCATGACCGAAGACGAATTCCAGAGCATCGTAAAGGATTGGATTGCCAAGGCGAAGAATCCGCGTTGGGACCGCTCCTACACCGACCTGATCTATGAGCCCATGCTCGAGGTGATGAAGTATTTGCGCGACAACGGCTATCGCACATACATCGTTACCGGCGGTGGCCAGGACTTCGTGCGAGCCTACGCGGAGCAGGTGTACGGCATTCCGCCGGAGCAGATTATCGGCTCGGCATTCGAGGCCAAGTACGGCTACAACCCAGCTGGACAGGCGATCCTCACGCGGCCGCCCAAACTTCTGCTCAACGACAATTTCTCCGGCAAGGCTGAAGATATTTATCTGTTTATCGGCCGCCATCCCCAAGCGGCGTTTGGCAACTCCACCGGCGATCAGCAGATGCTGGAATACACCCAGGCGGGCGGCGGCGCTTCACTGGAGATGCTCGTACTGCACGACGATGCCAAGCGTGAGTACGCCTACGGCCCGGCCGATGGCCTGCCGAATTCCCAGGTCGGAACCTTTACGCAAGCGCTTTACGACGAAGCCAAGGCGAAGGGCTGGACCGTAATCAGCATCAAGAACGATTGGAAGCAGATCTTTTCGTGGGAGAAGTAATCGCCTGAACATGCTGCTGAAAAAGTCGAATTTCGGGTAGTGCTGTGTATCGCGCATCCTTCGGCTTCCTGAACTGTGATTCTGACCCCGAGCGTAGCTGAGGGGGAAGAACCTGCTTTCGCGTGCAGTATCGATGACTCCTGCCTCCAAGGATTTACCTTCACAGGCAAACGCCGTTCTCACGGCTTCACGCCCGCATAGGCGGGGATGGCGTCCTTCGCGACGTTCTTGTAGACGACTCCCCCCTTCATCACGAACACCACCCGCCGCACGGCCGTGATGTCCTTGGTGGGATCGCCATCCAGCGCGATGATGTCAGCCTGCATCCCCGGCGCAAGCGAGCCGATTTCGTCGCCCATGCCCATAGCCTCCGCTCCCAGCGACTGAGCGGAGATCATGGCAGCCATCGGTGCGACGCCGCAGTGTACGCGATCGATAAACTCCTCCGCATTGCGACCGTCCGCGCCAGCCACGGCATCCGTGCCGAAGACCATCTTCAGGCCCGGAGTCTTTGCCGCCTCTCTGACCAGATCGCAGTCTATGGGCAGCACCTTCTGCATCGCGGCAAATCCTTCCGCAGTGTAACCCTGTGTCCCGATGTAACGGTCCTTGTTCTGCACGTAGTTATCGATGACCAGTGCAGCCTGCGGATCGAAGTAGACATCCTTCTCGGCCATCAGCTGCAAATCTTGTTCCGGAGCGAGAGTGCCGTGCTCGACCTCGGTGCATCCTGCCAGCGTTGCCGCCCGCACCGCTTCCTTGTAGGCATGGACCAGCGTGCGCAGGCCTTGCTTCTTCGCCTCATCGCACGCGGCGCTCAACTGCTCCCATGAGAGCGTCATGCCTCCGCCTTGGCGAATGGACTTCGACGCGAAAATCTTGATCAGGTCGGCGCCGGCTGCTTTTTGCTTCCTCACAAAGGCGCGGATTTCTTCGGGAGTACCGGTGCTGGCGTCGTTGCCTTCCAGTGGTTCGACCGCCGTCAGTATGCGCGGACCGGGAATCTCGCCGCGCGCGATCGCGTCACGCAAAGGCACATCATTCGGCGCTCCCACGCTTTGTACGGTGGTGAAGCCCGCCATCAGCGTCACCCAGGCATTCGACGCGGCCTTGTATGCGTCGTCCTGCGTCGTGCCGCTGGTGCCGGCGTTCTTGCCGTCCTTGCCGAAAATCCACGTGATGTGAACGTGCGCATCGATCCAGCCGGGCATCACCGTCAGCCCGCGCAGATCGTAGTCCACCGGGTTATATTGGCCCGCGGAGTGCTCCGAGCCTGGGTGCCCCATTCCGGCTTCGTTTGCCGGGGTGGGTCCGGGTGCTGACAACGGCTCGATGGCGACAATCTTCGAGCCTTCAACCACGATGCGGCGGTTTTGCATGACGCCGCCTTTGCCGTCGAAGACCTGGCCGGCAACAATGACGATGCGATTGGTGGAAGGCGTCTGCGAAGTCTGCGGCGTTTGCGCGGCGAGCACATGCGCCATCGCGACAGCCAATACGAGGACGAAGCTGCAAGCGAGATATCGTGCGGAGCGAGATGTAACTGTTCCCATGGACTAACTATATTATTCGCCTTTAACATCCTCCGATTCGGCATGGCCCATCAGCAGCGCGACCGATGTATAATCGCCGCCCCAGGAGTCCCCCGATGGGACTCTCGATTGAAAGGAGAAGGCGATGTCAAACCATTTCACCGGCCTCAGTCTCGGCCCGCCGTTGGGCGATCAACGGCTCGACCTCTGCGATCTTTATGCATTCCAGTCACCCGCTGACAAAAACCGAACCGTGATCATTCTCAATGCCAATCCCACTGCGGACGCGCTGCATCCGGACGCAATCTACCGCCTGAACATCGACACCGACGGCGACTACCTGACCGACATCGCGTTCAGCTATGTGTTTTCGAAGCCGCAGGATGGCAGGCAGACGGTGAACGTCTTCCTCGCCAAGGGCCAGGAGTCTCGCTCGCCCGAGGCGGTAGGAACAAAGATCATCTCCGACGGCGAGGTTTCTTTCGGCGCCAAGCCGAATATCATGAAATCGGGACCTTACACTTACTTCGCCGGCAGCCGTAGCGACGCGTTCTTTTTCGACTACGACGGAATCAAGAACCTGTTCGACACCCGCGGCAAGCGCAACTTCACCGAGCCTCATCTCAGCGGCAAGTCTCCCTGGACCGGCGTCGATTCAAATACCGAAGCGAATGTGCTTTCCAACGTGATCGAGCTGCCCACGGCGGAACTCGCACCCAATCCCGCGATCCACATCTGGGGCCGGTGCAGCGTACGACGCGACGGCGAGCTGATGCACGTCGATCGCGCCGGCCATCCCAGCGTCAGCAGCTTCTTCAACACCGATGACACCAAGCTGGAATACAACGCCAGCGAGCCCGTCAACGACCGCAAGCGCTGGCTCGAGTTGTTCGTGCATCTGATGGGGCATACCGGCAATTACACGCGCGACGAAGCGATTGCCGCCATCGACCGGGAAGGCACCCTTCCCGATGTGCTGACCTTCGACCCTTCGAAGCCCGCACAGTATCCCAACGGCCGCACCTTCAAAGAAGACGTGATCAATTACCGGCTCGCCTTCCTGACGAAAAATGAATGTCCGCCAACCGGCCTCAAGCCGCACACTGACACTTTGCAGGAGTTTCCGTACATAGGCACGCCGCACGCGAAAAAAGCCGCGGCATAAAAACTGTCGCGGCGAAATAACCGTTCAACAAAACGGGCGCAAGCATGGGCTGGTACTCCCCACGCTTGCGCCTGCTCCAGACTGCCGATTTAGTCGGGAATTTGCCGGGTAGCAAACTCGGGGCCCTGCTTCGTTGTGAATCCGCTGGGCACCTGGAACAGCGACGGGTCAGGCTCCGCGCGCTGAATGTTCGTCAGTTTATAGACTGTCTCACCAATGCGAGGATCGTTGCGCTTGCTCAGCACGACCATCTGCAAGTCGGGCGAGGTCCACACCTCAGACGTAATCTCCAGCGGCCGCTCGTTGCCAATCTCGCCTGCTGGGATGGTTCGCGTCGTGCGCGTCCCAGTGGCGGACACGCCTTCAATCGTCTGCGTGCCCAGCGATTCGGTCTTGGCCTCCTTGGCGTCGTCGTTACTTATCCATACCCGCTGCTCCACGCCTGGATTACCCCCTCCTATCAACACCTTCCTCTGCACGGTTACGGTTTCGGCTGGCCCGGCGGCGGTCGTCTTGGCGACGTCGGGTGCCAGCACCATCGCCATAGCGCGAGGTCCCTGTCCGGGCGGCGGCAACTTTACCACCTGCGCTGTCTTGTCGTTCAGGTCGAGAACGTAGCTCACCTTTCCCACCGGATCATTGATGAACGCCATCCTCGGCGCGTTAATGGCCAGCGGGCCGATGTTGCTCATCGTCTCCTGCCGCCGCGTGCGCCCCTGGCCGTCGCGAGCCACCTGCGACTCCATCTTGTTCACAATCCGGTTGCCATCAGCCAGCACCTGCGTGGTTTCCGTGGTAGCGGTTGCCGTGTACGGAGCTCCCGTCACGGGTTTGGCACTGTCGCCGATGGAGATATATTCCATCGTGGCCTTGCCGCCCGCCTGCTGGGTGTGGAACATCACATTCGGAGGTGCTCCGCCCGGGGGCGGCGCCGGAACGGGCTGCTGGAAATAAGCGCCCTCCGGCATAGTGCTGAAACCGGCTTCCTGTCCGGCTATCCACGAGCAGCAAAACAAAATGCTGACCGTCAGGACGATGATGTTTCTCATTGTGCGTGCTCCTTAGCGACCGTTTCGGGTGTTTACCAATCTCACCGCGTAAGGCATTCCGTCCTGGCCAATCAGGATGTCGGTGACAATGCGGCGATCCAAAAGCTGTCCATCCACGGGATAACCAATCAATTGCAACGCCGAACCGGGCAAATCCATGCGCACCATGTGCGACTCGCCCAGTGGAACCGCCGGGTCGAAGCTTGGCAACGCGATGAAGTCCGCAGTCTCCCCCGTTACCGGCGGCTCGACGCCTTGGTTGCGCGGTTTCGCGACTTGTTTCGGCTGAACCTGCGGCTTCACCGCCGCCTTTGCCATAGCTGGTGCCTGAGGGCGCCCAGGGTTTTCCGGCACAACCCTCTTCGGCTCAGGCGAGGCGTGCCCCGCATTCGCGTCCTGCGGTCCGACGCTAACGTTGGGTATTTGCGCGGTCTGCGGCGCCGGCGCAGCTACTTTTACGGTCGCAGCTTCGCGTTCCGGACGCAGCCAATACACAGAAATCGCAACCCACGCCGCAAGCGCCACCACCACCGCTACCCGCTGGCGCAGTCGCCGTTGCGAATGATGACGCGCGAACGCACTGCTCAACCTGGCGCCCAGCTCAGGAGACACCTCGGGCGATGCCGCCGCCATTTCGCGCAGCGCCTCCGACAATGCATCTCTCTGCCGATTCATCGCACGCACCTCACGTTTTGCACTCGCGCCTTCAGCATCGCTCGCGCGCGATGCAGCCGCGACGCCACCGTCCCCTCCGGACAATCGAGAACCACCGCTGCTTCGGGATAACTCATCTCTTCCAGATCACACAGCACCAACGCCTCGCGGTATGTCGGCGGCAACGTCAGCACCGACTTGTGCAGCAACTCGAGCCGCTCCTGCCGATCAAGCTCGCCAAGCACGTCCGCTTCAATGCTGAACGCCGGATCATCGCTGAGCCCTTCATCCTCCAGCGGGACATCGAGAAAACTCGCCGCCATCTCGCGTCGCATCACATTGCGCGCGATGCCGAATAGATAGCCCGCCAGCGTTCCCTTGGCCACGTCGAACTTTTTCGGCTTATGAATCAGCCGCAGAAAAACTTCCTGCGTTACTTCCTCGGCGGTAGTCTGGTTTCCGCTCATATGCCACGCGAAACGAAAGATCGGGCCCTGGTAGCGCTCATAGCAAGCGTGAAACGCCGCCTGCTCTCCCCGGGCGAGCCGCCGGACCAACTCCTGATCATCGCTTGCCGCGTCTGCCATTCGTCGCCCGACCCTCATCCCCGCTTCTAACCTACATTGCCGGAAATGCCGCCAATCCTTCCAAAGATTTTCAGCAGGTTTCTCGGAATGGCTTTCAAAGCCTTCAGACCCGAAGAAAAACGTCCGGGTAGCGATTCGTGTGGCACAATTCCAGCCCAGCGCGGAAGCGCTGGGGCATAGCCCGTGGCCAACGCAGCCACTCCGCGAAGCGGAGGCCATAATCTAGCCCAGCACGCAGGCCTTCTTTTGGCCGGAGTGCCGGGTAAGGTTCCCATGACGAATCTTCAGCCCCGTAGGGGCGGCAAAGCCTTGTATCAGGGCACGGCTTCAGCCGTGCCGCAACGGCTTGCTTGATCCCCGAGCCCCGTAGGGGCGACACCTTCCGAAGGGTGGAAGCCCACGCCTTCAGGCGTGAGGGGATCGAAATGGCGGAAGCCCACGCCTTCAGGTGCGGGAATAAGGCATGCATCGCATTGCCCAAGCCCCGTAGGGACGGCAGAAAAACTAGCCACGGATTCACGCGGATACCACGGATCAGATCAGGTGGGCTTTTGTCGATCTGGCGCGTGTCCAAACGCTTCGACTCCGCGAAGCGGAGGCCATACTCTAGCCCAGCACGCAGGCCTTCTTTTGGCCGGAGTGCTGGGTAAGGTCCCATGACGAATCTTCAGCCCCGTAGGGGCGGCAGAAAAACTAGCCACGGATTCACGCGGATACCACGGATCAGATCAGGTGGGCTTTTGTCGATCTGGCGCGTGTCCAAACGCTTCGACTCCGCGAAGCGGAGGCCATAATCTAGCCCAGCACGCAGGCCTTCTTTTGGCCGGAGTGCTGGGTAAGGTTCCCATGACGAATCTTCAGCCCCGTAGGGGCGACACAGCCTTGTATCAGGGCACGGCTTCAGCCGTGCCGCAACGGCTTGCTTGATCCCCGAGCCCCTTCAGGGGCGGCGCCTTCCGAATGGTGGAAGCCCGCACCTTCAGGTGTGGGAATAAGGCATGCATCGCATTGCCCGAGCCCCGTAGGGGCGGCAGAAAAACTAGCCACGGATTCACGCGGATACCACGGATCAGATCAGGTGGGCTTTTGTCGATCTGGCGCGTGTCCAAACGCTTCGACTCCGCGAAGCGGAGGCCATAATCTAGCCCAGCACGCAGGCCTTCTTTTGCCGGAGTGCCGGGTAAGGTCCCATGACGAATCTTCAGCCCCGTAGGGGCGACACAGCCTTGTATCAGGGCACGGCTTCAGCCGTGCCGCAACGGCTTGCTTGATCCCCGAGCCCCCGTAGGGGCGACACCATTCCGAAGGGTGGAAGCCCACGCCTTCAGGCGTGGGGGGGGATCGAAAGGGTGGAAGCCCGCACCTTCAGGTGCGGGAATAAGGCATGCATCGCATCTCCCGAGCCCCGTAGGGGCGACACAGCCTTGCATCAGGGCACGGCTTCAGCCGTGCCGCAACGGCTTGCTTGATCCCCCCAAGCCCCTTCAGGGGCGGCAGAAAAACTAGCCGCCGATTCACGCGGATGCCACGGATCAGACCGGATGACCCGTAGGGGCGTAGGAAAGTTAGCCCGCAGGGCGACACAATCTGTAGCCCAGCACGGGAGTGCTGGGTAGGCGGTCAATAAGAATTCCACGAGCCCCTTCTGGGGCGGCACGCCACGGTCGCCCATACCCCCAGGCGTGGGGGGCATCGTTTTGCTGGCGGCTTCTTTTACTGACGGCTGATGGCTGACGGCTGATAGCTTATGTCCCCTCCGCCTTCAAATCCGCCACCAGCTTCGTAAACCCCTTCTGATACGAATCGTGGTCCTTCCAGTTGCTGAAGTCGGGAATGAAATACTCGCGTATCTCGCGCGCCGAATCTTTCCCCCGGTCCGCGTCGAAGCACTCCCACTCCTGCAACGCGTCGAACGCGACCAGGCGAACCGGAAACAACATCCGCTTGGCTTCTTTCTCCTCGCGCTTGCGGGCCTTGGCGATTTCGCTCTGTACCCAATCGCTCGCCATGCTGTCCTCCGACTGGATCAGCAGCAGCTTGTCATGCAGGCCGGGGCCCCCACGGAGCGCTGGGGTTGCGCTTCGTGGGGTGGAGGCGAATGGCTTCGTCAATCTGCTCATGAATCTTCCGCCCACCCCGAATGTCGTGCGGCGCAAACCAGCAGCGCACGCCCTTGGCCTGCAAATCGGCATACAGCCGGTCAGCAAACTCCTGGTCTTTGGTCGAATAGCTGATGAAGCAGGAATAGAACTCGAACGGCTGCGTATTGCGGATATGGGCTAGGCGATAAAGTACGTCTGTGACTTCCGAAACCGACGACGACGGATCATACAATTTCGCGGCCTCGATTTCCCAATCTCTGAGTCCACATCCGCGCAGGAAGACGTCGGGAATCTTGCCCTTGGACTTGTACATCGTATCGATGCCAAGCGTGGAAGGGCCTTCGTGCCGGACAGTTTCAAGGCCCCTGACTTCGCTTAGATCGATGAGAGCAAACGTAGTCTGTGAAATTCGGGCCTCGAATAGCTCCGCTCCGGTGAGCTCTGTTACGACGAGGTAGGCCTGGTAGAAGTCTGCTCCGCGCAGGTTAGCTTGCGTGAATTGCACAGCGGTGAGATTGGTGTTCATCAGACTAGCTCTTTCCAGGTTTGCTTTTCGAAGTACCGCTAGCTGGAGATCCGCCAAATAGAAGTTAGCATCTCGAAGGTCGGTCTCGTCTAATTTCGCACTATAAAGAGTGGCCTCGCGGAAATTGCTACGCTGAAGATTTGCTCGGCGTAAGTTGGTGGCGCGAAGATCCGCGCATTCGAAGTCCGCACCTTCTAATTCTGCGTCCGGCAGGTCAGCCATAAAAAGGTTCGCATCACGGAAATTCGCGCCTTTCAGGTACGCTTCTGGGAGCTGTGCCGAACTTAAGTCGCAGCCAGAGAGATTTGCGCCTTCGAGGCGCACCCGGCTTATCCTTATGTCGCGGAGATCCGGACTACACGGCTTCTCTGCCCTCCAATTGTTCCACACCTTTACCCCCTGCTTCAGGATTGCGAGATGTTCAGGGTTCGCCATGGCCACGTGACCTCGCTTGCTGCAACTTGCTTCCGCGATGCTCCAACCTACCCTCAAACGCGCACCGGAAGAAAGACAATTATTGCTGAAAGTGAGTCAGATCCCGTGACAACGCTGTGAGGCAGCCGGTTACGCTGCCCATAAACGGCGAGTCAGAGTCGGTAACGTGCGACAATGACTTTCGATTTGACAGTTTGTTCGACCAGAAGTAGGATTGGCGAATAAAAGGCGAAACATAGTGGATCGCGAGCCTCTAACCGAATCTCTTCCGCATATCAAGCGTGTCTCTCGAATCAAACACGCCATTTTGGAGAGGTATCTACCTGGCTGGGCCATGATTCTGGGTTCGGCGCACCGCAACCTAAACTATTTCGATTGCTTTGCCGGCCCTGGACGGTATGAGTTGGGTGGGGAAGCCGTTGATGGTTCCCCCGTCATCGCTGTGAAGGCGGCCAAGCTGTTCCTTCAAGCGCACTCCTCGCACAGTCTGAACATCACCCTGACTGAGAACAACAAAGAACAAATGTCCTTGCTTGAACATCAGTTGGAACCGCTACGTCCGTATCCAACGACGCTGAAGCTTGATGTGTTGCCCGAAGATACTGAGAACTTCGTAGAAGACTTGCTACACAAAGCATCAGCTATCGCCCCGTCCTTTTTCTTGATTGATCCGTACGGTCATCCTCTCTCAATTCCCGTAATAAACAAGATCTTGTCTCGCCCGCGAACAGAGGTTCTCATCAACCTGATGTGGTTTCGAATAAACATGAACCTCGCGAACCCATTGGTGCAGGTGCATGTGGACAACCTCTTTGGGGATCAGTATTGGCGCACTCAACCGTTCATGACGCAGAGTGGCATTGAGCGTGAAGATACATTCTTGAACTACTTCATCTCGAAGCTCAAGGCGAAGTATGTTCTGCGATTTCGAATCGGCTTTGATCCAGAGGACAAGATGAGTGGTGAGCGTACGAAGTACTACTTGCTTCATGCCAGTAACCACCCGAAAGCTGTACTGCTCATGAAAGAAGTCATGTGGCCCTTGGGAGATCAAGACGGGACATTTGATTTCTCGGCCGAAGCTCAAGGGGTGCTGATTTCGCGCACCCCAAAGCCTCTGGAACTCAGGGCTGTCTTGCTTAAGCATTTCGCAGATCGCAATGTCTCATTCGACGAGGTTCGGAATGAGACATGGGAGCTGCCATTTATTGAAAAACACTACCGCGAGGTTTTGCAGCAGCTTCGCGCTGAGGGAATCGTAAAGGTCACGCCAGTAACTTCAAAGAAATCGGGTCTGCGGGGTGCAGACGTGATACGTTTTCCGAAACTCGGACAAAAGTAAACGAGAGCCGACCGCACAATGGGAGGACATTTATGAGCTTACAGTCCAGTATCGAATGGACCGATGCTACCTGGAATCCCGTTCGTGGCTGTACCAAGGTAAGCCCCGGGTGCAAACACTGCTACGCCGAGACATTTGCCGAACGATTTCGCGGCGTGAAAGGGCATCCATACGAGCAGGGCTTTGACTTGCGACTTGTGCCGGAAAAGCTGGCTGAGCCACTTCGCTGGAAAACGTCGAAGATGATCTTCGTTAATTCCATGAGCGATCTTTTCCAAGATGGGGTGCCGGACTCATTCATCGAGCGCGTAGTCGAGGTAATGGTTGAGGCGGACTGGCACGTCTTTCAAGTGCTTACCAAACGTTCACTGAGAATGACGCGGCTTTTGAATAGCAACTTGCGATCCGCTGCAAAACTCCCTCATATCTGGTGGGGAGTAAGCGTTGAGAATAGAAAACATGGCCTGCCCCGCATTGAACATTTGCAGGCCGCGAACGCAAGCGTAAGATTCCTTTCCATTGAGCCTCTCCTTGAGAACTTGGGAAAAGTCGATTTGACGTCGATCTCTTGGGTCATTGCGGGAGGCGAGAGCGGCCCGGGTGCCCGACCGATGAAAAGCGAGTGGGTGCTTTCAATTCGGGACAACTGTCGCGAAGCGGAGGTCCCGTTCTTCTTCAAGCAGTGGGGTGGCACGCGAAAGTCGGTGAATGGCCGCCTTCTGGAAGGTCGAACCTATGATGAGTTTCCGGGAGCCTTTCGCCGGGCGAAAACCGTGAAGAGAAGACGAACCCATGACCACGAAGCGGTCGAGTCAAGTTCTCAGCTTCCGATTTTGAGCTCAGCGGCGGACTAACTTCGAAGCCCTCTATTCCACCTTCGCCCTGTCGTTGGGCTAACGTGGGCGCGCACGCAATGTTCGCGAAGAGTGCCGCCCCTGAAGGGGCTCGACCTCATCCAGATTGGCGCCGTTCCGGCCCGGCTGAAGCCGGGCCTTGATACAAGGCACACGAACACCGCTCTTTCTTTCCCCATCACACGCCCGTGTGACGTCGTCACAACCGTGAACTGCAATGTTTTGCAATTTAGTAACTTCACTTTCGTAACCTCAGCCCGTCCCAAATCAACTGACTTCTGCTTGACGGGACAGTAGTCTTGAAACTGGTGAAGTGTGCGAGAAAGCGGGTATCAGGCGTCAGGTATCAGGTATCAGAGAAACTTCTGACGCCTGAGACCTGATACCTGAAACCCAAAGACACCAAACCGCACACCACCACAGGAGACACACACCATGTCACCAAACTACTGCCACCACATCAACGCCGCTGGAGCCTTCTGCCGCGGTATCCCAATAAAGAAACGCGATTACTGTTTTTGGCACCTGAACGAGACGGGCCGCCGCATGAAGGCTGCCCGCGAGCGTGCCCACTCCGAGCGTGTCACCATCCAACTGCCGGTGCTCGACGATCTGCACGCCGTGCAGGTGAGCCTGATGCAATTGGGCGAGGCCATCGTGCATGGCGAGATCGATGACCGCCGCGGACGCCTGCTGCTCGCCGTGCTGCGTCTGGCAGCTTCCAACGTTAAGGCCCAGGGCAGTTGGCTCGACGAGGCACAGATGCGAGACGAGGACGACGCGTCCTACGTGACGGAGAACTCCAACTTCGAGCAGCAATACGGTCTGCGGAAAGGCTTCGATCTCAGCGTCGATCCGGAAGTGGCCTTCCCTGTGCCCCAGAGCCTGCCACGAGCTAACCGAGGGGTTCGCGACCTTCCTTTTGGCGCTAACCTGGGTGGGAACGACATCCTCCCACTCAATCCAAACGACCCGGGTGGCCCACACATTCCTGCGGTTGGAAGGTGTGGGAATCACAATCTCCCACTCAATCCAAACGACGGATTGAATGAGGCGCCCGTTCCAGGAGACAACGATCTGCGCGCGGGTGCCCCATACATTCCTTCGGTTGGAATGTATGGGAACGACGATCTACGCGTCAGGCTCGGACATATCTTGCGCGCCGCCGCCACGCCCATTCCCGGCGTCCGTATTGAAGCTACCGACGACGATATGGAACTGATGGACGTCTATGAGCGTCAGGGTGAGCAGGCCGGGCTACAGCGCGCGACCGTTCTCGAACGCAACCGCAAGCGCCGCGAGCGCCGCGAACAGCGCATCCGCTACGAAGAGATGGCACGCAATCGCAACATTCAACTGGCTGCCGAAAAGCTGTTCATCGATCAGCAGCGCCAAGCCGGGGCAGTTCCTCACGGCACCGCCGACGTACCAACCGAGCGCAAGCCGCCGCAGTCAGAGGGCAGCTCCCCAACAAAAGCAGCCGAGGTGAGCGAAACCTAACTGCCATCGATTCAATAATTTGACTTTAAGTAGCTGTAAAACCAATAATTTGGGAGAGAAATCGGTGCTAAGTTAAAGATTCTAAAGAATGGCAGGAGAGTTTTTCGGAGGCTTGCTGGGGGCCGGTAGTGATGCACGGAGCCAGGAGCGACCAGGGGGAAGCCAACTGCAGATCCCTCGGCTCCGCTCGGGATGACACCCGTGAGAGGGGACGGGGCGGCTGCGGCTGGGAGCTGGAAGCTATGAGCCAAGTGCCAAAAGCCAAGTGCTAAGTGCCAAGTGCCAAGTGCCAGGTGCCAAGTGCCAGGTGCCAAGTGCCAAGTGCCAGGTGCCAAGTGCCAGGTGCCAGGTGCCAAGTGCCAAAGCATTCCCCCGATTGACAGCCCTTCCCAAACTGCTACTCTGTAATCTGCGATATTCGAGCCGATCTCTGCCGAGGTACATCCAATCGTTATGCGTTCCCTGCGTCGATATCTTCGTTTTATGACTGCCGTGCAACTGCTTCCCGCCCTTGAGAGCGGTGAGGAGACCTTGGTTGGCGGACAGGCCGTGCTGGAAGGCGTGATGATGCGCTCGCCGCACGCGTGGGGAATCTCCGTACGCAAGCCGGATGGCACTATTTCGACGCACTCGGAGCCGCTGGAGCGCCTGTCGGAGAAGCATAAGTGGATGGGCTGGCCCGTGGTTCGCGGCGTCATGACGCTGGGACAGGCGATGAAGCTGGGCTTCCGCGCGTTGCGCTATTCGGCCGATATTGCCATGGACGCGCTCCGGCCAGCGGAAGAGCAGGGCAAACCGAAAGAAGAGATGAGCAGCTGGGCCATGGCGCTCAACATCATCGTCTCGGTGGGCTTCTTCATCGCGCTGTACAAGTTTGTGCCCCTGGTCGCAGCCACCAAGCTGAAGAACATGTATCCGGTATTCGGCAGCCAGGTGCTGTTCAACCTGGTGGATGGAGTGATCCGTATAGCCCTGTTCCTGCTGTTCATCTGGGGAACCTCGCTGCTGCCCGACCTGCGGCGCGTGTATCAGTATCACGGCGCCGAGCATAAGACGGTGTTCGCCTTCGAGTCCCACGATCCGCTGACCGCGAAAAACGTGCAGGCCTATTCGACCTATCACCCACGTTGTGGGACCAGCTTCCTGATGACGGTGATGCTGATTTGCATCGCGGTGTACATGCTGTTTCCGGTGCATGGATTCTGGGCGAAGTTCGCCTTGCGCATCGCGTTGCTGCCGGTGATTGCCGGCGTTTCCTACGAATTGATCCGCTTCGCCGCCAAGCATGGCTCTTCTTTGTTCGCGCTCATGACCAAGCCGGGAATGTGGTTGCAGCGGATTACGACGCAGCCTCCGGATGACACGCAGGTTGAGTGCGCTATCACCGCGCTGAACGAAGCCATGGAGCTGGAAAAAGTTCGCGGCGGCGAACTGGTGATTGCCTAGCGGCTCCCGCCGCGAAAATTTCCCTCCCCAGAAACTCCGCATAGAATGAAGAATCGCGTCAGGGCACGACCTTGGTCGTGCCGCAAACGAGCTCGTACTAAACCTGAGTTGCGGAGCGACGGTACAAAAACCGGTCCCTCGTCGGACTGAAGTCCGCTCGGGATGACAATCATTAAAGAAGCGTTTCGGCACGCCTGAAGTCGTGCCCTGACCCGAATCGTTCCAAGCAGAGTTTGTCGAACAATGAAGCCTGATGCGAATCGTCGCGCACGAGCGGAAATCGCGAGGTTGAGAAGAACCCAATGTTTGAACGTTTAGAACAAACCGAAGCAAAATACGAAGAGCTGACACAACTGTTGGCGTCGCCGGAGATCGTCTCCGACTCATCGCGCTATCAGAAGACCGCAAAAGCGCACAGCGAGTTGCAGTCGATCGTCGAGAAGTATCGCGAGTACAAGGACCTGACGCGCGGCATTGGCGAGAGCAAGGCGATGCTCGCGGACGAGAGCGATCCTGAGATGCGCGCCTATGCGCAGGAGGAACTCGATCGGCTGGAAGAGCGCGTTGGCACAGTGGCGGAAGAGTTGAAGGTGCTGCTGTTGCCCAAGGATCCGAATGACGAGAAGAACGTCGTGCTGGAGATCCGCGCCGGAACTGGCGGCGATGAAGCCACGCTGTTTGCGGCGGAGATTTTCCGCATGTACAACCGCTATGCCGAGTCGCAGCGCTGGAAGGTGGAAGTGTTGTCCAGTTCGGACTCAAGTGTCGGCGGATTGAAGGAAGTCATCGCCATCATCGAAGGTCAGCGGGTGTATTCGCGCATGAAGTATGAGAGCGGAGTGCATCGAGTGCAGCGCGTTCCGCAGACCGAGACGCAAGGTCGCGTGCACACATCGGCAGTAACAGTCGCCGTGATGCCGGAAGCCGAAGATGTGGACATCAAGATTGAGGCGAAGGATATTCGCATCGATACATTCTGCTCGTCGGGTCCTGGTGGACAGTCGGTGAACACGACGTACTCGGCGGTGCGCATTACCCACTTGCCAACGAATACCGTTGTCAGTTGCCAAGACGAGAAGTCGCAGATTAAGAACCGCGAGAAAGGGATGCGCGTGCTGCGCGCCCGTCTCTACGAGCAGGAGCAGCAGAAGCAGCAGGACGCGCTGGCCAAAGAGCGCAAGGCGATGGTCGGCTCAGGCGATCGCAGCGAGAAGATTCGTACTTATAATTTCCCGCAGAACCGCGTGACCGATCATCGTATCGGATTCACCGCGCACCAGCTGCCCGAGTTCATGGACGGCAAGCTGCAACCGATGATCGAGGCGCTGGTCACGCACTTCCAGTCGGAGAAGCTGAAGCAGGAATCGGAAGTGCTGGCGTAAAGACAGAGCTCACCACGGAGGCACGAAGGACACGGAGGAAGAAAAGGTCTTAGTATCTGTTTTCCTCTGTGATCTCGGTGCCTCTGTGGTGAATTCGTCGTTTCCGTGATCTCTGTGCCTCCGTGGTGAAATGATCTTCTGTGCAACTGAAAGCTGCGCTAACGGCGGTGGTCGAGCGGCTGGAGTCCGCTGAGATTGGCTCGCCACGTCTCAACGCCGAGACGCTGCTGATGTTCGTGCTGGGCGTGAACCGCGCGTATCTCTACGCCCATCCTGAGTTGGAACTCAATCCTAACGAGCAATCGCGCTACAACGAAGTGGTCGCGCAACGCGCGACAGGAATGCCTTCGCAGTACATCACCGGACATCAGGAATTCTGGGGACTGGATTTCGTGGTCACGCCTGCGGTGCTCATTCCGCGGCCGGAGACCGAGCATTTAGTCGAGACCGTTCTGGAGATCATCCGCGAGCACCACGAGCAGCTTGCTGCGAAGTTGAGACTGGTCGACGTTGGCACTGGATCAGGTTGCGTCGCATGTGCGCTGGCGAACGAACTGCCGTTCGCTCAGGTGTACGCGACGGATGTCTCGCCCGACGCGCTGGAGATCGCGAGGGCGAATGCAGCCCGCCTGCAACTGGAAAAGCGCGTCCAGTTCCGGCATTGTGACGTGCTCAAGCCGATCATCAGTGGAAGCGATAGGGGGCCTTCGACTCGGACTGACGTGCTCGCTCAGGATGACAAGACTGAGTTTCGCGACCTCGATTTCCTAGTCAGCAATCCTCCCTATGTTGCGTACAGCGAAGCCGACAAAGTCCAGCGATCGGTAAAGGAATTTGAGCCGCAGGTCGCGGTCTTCGCCGGCGAGTACGGATTGGATGTCATCAGCCGCTTAATTGCCCAAGGTCACGCTGCGCTGAAGAGCGGAGGTTGGCTGGCCATGGAGATCGGCTACTCCATGTGCGATCAGGTGGTTGAATTGCTGAGTCCCACATTGTGGGAGGATGTTCGGGTCGTGCCGGATCTGCAGGGAATACCACGCGTGATCGCGGCAAGGAAAGTTCATGCCGGCGAGGACAAAAAAGCAGGTCCCTCGACGGCTGAAGAGGGCTGAAAAACTCTGCAGGGTGCCGTTTTGAAGGGGCGCAGCTTTAGCTGCGCCATAAGAGTCCTGTGTTTTTGTCATCCCGAACCTCTTTAGAGGTGAGGGATCTGCTGTTTTTTCCAACGCCAAGAGTTTTTCAGCAGCCGCTGAAGCCGTGTCGGGATGACAAGCCAAAGGGAGCGCACGTTGTCGGCATGACTGAAGTCATGCCCTGCTACGAAGGGGCTCCAACCAATGCTTCTGTAATCCGCCGCAAAAGAGTCGAAGCAGAATTCCGCAATCCCACACAAATAGAAAAGACCCGCTGCGATCATGCGCTGGCGGGTCTTTCCGGTTAGCTGTTGGGATTGGCCTGAGGCTGTCCACTCTACGTGGCCCCAGCGGCAGACACCTGGAATTACGGGTCTTGCGAGGATTTAGAGCGGAAGCCCTAAGCCTCAGCCACCTCACTTGGGATACAACTATGACACTCAGATTTCATATATTTTGGATCACCCTCCTTTCCAGTGTATGGCTACCATAGCGCGCTCGAGACATGCCGTCAAATTGAGAGTTGCTGACCAAATAGGTTCCTGGTTTGCAGCCGGATCCGCGCGTTCGTGGCATCGCGGTTGTGCATTCATCGGTCATGCCCACCTCGCCCTTAACGAGAGTTCCTGAAGGCGGCCAGGTTTACACGGCAGCAAACATTCAGTAACAATCTGGACATCCAATCTTCATAGAAGGGTTACGAGAGAACTAAGATTGTCCACGGGCCGATCCATTCCACTGTTTACCGAAGATCTCACGGAAGCCGATATTCCCATCTGGAGAGAGGCGCTGTTTGCAGCGGAACTCGTGCTGCTGCATGCCTCGACGGTGTACTGGGGATTCGGAGTGCCGCAGGGCGATGGCTCTGCGGTTGTGCTGATCCCAGGTTTCCTGAAAGACGACGGCTATCTCAGCCATCTGCACGCGTGGCTGACTCGTATTGGATACCGGCCGTATTTCTCCGGTATCGCCCAGAATGCGGAGTGCCCGAATCTTCTGATCGAGTCGGCAGTTCGTGAAAGTGTGGCGCGCGCGCACCGGGAGAGCGGTCGCAAGGTGCACATCATCGGCCATAGCCTTGGCGGCTTGATCGCGAGAGCGATTGCGGCACAGCAACCGGAATGGGTCGCTTCTGTCATCACTCTGGCGTCTCCCTTTCGTGGCACGGTGGCGCATCGGCTGATACTGAGTGCCGCAGAAGAGGTCCGCAAGCGGATTCTCGAAGAGAACGGCTCGAAGGTCCTTCCCACCTGCTACACCGGTCGTTGTACCTGCGAATTCGTGCAAGCTTTGCGGCACGAGGTCCCGCGATCGCTCATGGAGACCGCGCTCTACACGCGCAGCGACGGCATCGTTGATTGGCGGTACTGTTGTACCGAGAACTCGGCCGTTGACTTTGAAGTCCCGGGGACTCACCTTGGACTGGTATTCAACGCGGCAGCGTATTCCATCATTGCAATGCGTTTGAAGGCGGCTCATCAGGCACACTGACGAGTGCGGGATCTCCCCCTCGCGGGTCGAGCGAAGAGTTGTTTTTCCCAGAATGGGAAGATATCGGCCTTAGGGCGTCGATTTCACTATTTATTAAACGACATGAGAGCAGAGACTAGAGCGTCCTGCACGACTCTTGGGTTCCCAATCTCTATCCCCGATTATCGTTTGCCGGGCGGCCATAAGTTGAGACAATGTAGAAACAGTTTATAAAGTTTAGTTTGGGAGAAGCCCAATGCGGCGTTGCACGATTTTCCTAACAGCTTTCCTTCTTTTTTCCACTCTGTCCTGTTTCTCACAGCAGGATTACATCGCGCGGTACAGCGTTTTTACTGCGTTCTCGTACCTGAGCACCCCTTCGTTGAATTTGACACAGCGTGGGTTCGACAGCGATTTCGGGGTCAATGTTCGTCCCTGGCTTACGCTGGGCGGCGATTTTAGCTACAACAAGGGGAGTTCTTCGATCCTGCCCGGGTATCTGTCGAATTCCGCCAAAGCCAAACTCGTCCCGATATTTCCTTTGCTTCCGCCAGGGTTCGTGCTGGCTGTTCCCTATAGCACGACGACCTACACCTACGAGGCTGGACCGCAATTCAATTACCGGAAAGACAAGAAGTTCACCTACTTCGCGCGTCCTGCGCTGGGAGCATTGCACTCGACCTTCACGGGGCAGCCGGGCGCATGCCAACAGCCGGAACTGCAGTGCCAGGCCATACTCACCAAGGTTGTTGCCGGCCTGGTCGGCCCCAGCCTGAGTAAGTCGGACACCGTGGTTTTTTGGGGCTTCGGAGGCGGATTGACGTGGGAATTGACCCACAGCTTTGGACTCCGCATTGCAGCCGATTACGTCCGATACAACTTCTTCTCTGATCTGCTGAACGGCAGCCGCGGCAGCGTGCGCGTCACGGTGGGAACGAAGTTTAACTTCGGCAAGAACATTGTGCACAAATAGTGAGCGGTAGGTAGCAGTGCCCAATCAGTTGCAACACTGTCCGAGAGGCGCGGAGCGATCTGCGCCTTTTGGTTTTCGGCGGCGCGCAGCCGAACGTCCGCCGCTAATCGCTTTCTGTCAGCGGCAGTTTGGGAGCAGGGGGGAAGCTCGTCCCGCCACCGGAGCTGACCCGTAACTGACAGAGCAGATAAATGACGAGCTGCAAAGCGAAGGCTCCGCTGGTGTCGAGAACAACGTCTTGCCAGCGACCGGTACGGAAGGGAAGAAAGGTCTGGTGGATCTCGTCCATTGAGGCCGTCACCACCGTCAGCAGTAGCGCGAGCAGCGCCCACTCCATTCGCCACAAGTCGCCGATGGAGCTTCCCCAGGGACGCTGTAACAAGCTCTGGATGCGGTCCCGGTAGGTGTTTCGCAAAGCCAGAAAGGTCAGTCCGCTCAGCACCGCGTAGCCAATCAAATGGCCGCTCTTGCGCAGGATGTGGTCTATTTCGAAGAGGAGTTGATAGTCTACTCGTCCAAAAATAAAGGACATCGTCTGGTACAGCAACCGGAAGGTATTGCGCGAGGATGCGTAGCCCGTGGATTCGAGGCGAATGACGCCCAACCAGACTGCTACCGGCCACCAATTACGTGCGATTATCCCTAGCTTAGGCTTCACGAACACGGACTCCTCAATGCCAAGAGAGAAACCGAAGACTAGAGCCTGTTGCCAAGACTGCCTGAGGTCGAGGAACTTGATCCCTCAGGGGCTGAAGCCCCAGGTCTGAGACGACTGGTGCGGCGCAGCTGAAGCTGCGCCCCTTCAAAAACGACTCGACACGGCGCAGCTGAAGCTGCGTCCCTTCAAAAACGACTCGACACGGCACAGCTGAAGCTGCGTCCCTTCAAAAACGACTCGACACGGCGCAGCTAAAACTACACCCCGTCAGAAACCGCTGGTGAAACACGGTCCTACTCCACTCGATAGTTCGGAGCTTCGCGGGTAATCATGACGTCGTGCACATGGCTCTCACGCAATCCGGCGCCGCTGATTCGAACAAAGCGGGCCTTTTGCTGAAGCTCAGCGAGATTTGAGCACCCGACGTAGCCCATGCCGCTTTTCAAGCCACCCACCAATTGGTAGACGATCATCCCGGCAGTGCCACGATACGGTACGCGGCCCTCAATTCCCTCGGGGACCAGCTTCGCCAGTCGATTGCTCTCTCCATCTTCTGACGTGACAGGAATGGAAGAGTCACTGTCGGCGTTCTGGAAATAGCGCTCGCTTGAGCCTTGTGCCATAGCGGCCAGCGATCCCATGCCGCGATAAGTCTTGAAGGAGCGGCCCTGATAGAGGATGGTTTCGCCGGGACTCTCTTCGGTTCCGGCAAAGAGTGAGCCGATCATGACGCAGCTCGCGCCGGCGGCAATCGCTTTAGTCACGTCGCCGGAGTACTTGATTCCACCATCGGCGATCACCGGAACATCGCTGTCGCGGGTGGCGCGCGCGGCTTCGGCGATTGCGGTAATCTGCGGCACGCCGGCGCCGGTGACCACGCGGGTGGTGCAGATTGAGCCCGGCCCGATGCCGACCTTGATGGCGTCGGCTCCAGCACGCGCCATCTCGCAGGCGCCTTCGAAGGTGCCTACGTTGCCGGCGATGAGATCGATTTCCGGGAACTTCGCCTTCACCTCGCGAATCGCGTCAAGCACGCGGGTCGAATGGCCGTGAGCGCTGTCGATGGCCAGCAGGTCGGCTTTGGCTCGCACCATCTCCGCCGCGCGTTCGAGATAGTCGCCGGTTGCTCCGATGGCCGCGCCGACCCGCAGGCGTCCCTGGCTGTCTTTCGCGGCGTTGGGATACTTCAGCCGTTTCTGGATGTCTTTGACGGTGATCAAACCCATCAGGTGAAAGTGCTTGTCAACGACCAGCAGCTTTTCCACCCGGTGCTGGTGCAGGATAGCTTCTGCCTCAGTCAATGTGGTGCCGACCGGAACCGTGATCAGGTTCTGCTTGGTCATGACCTCGCTGATGGGGATGTCGGTGCGGGTCTCGAAACGAAGGTCGCGGTTGGTGAGAATTCCTACCAGCTTCTTGTTCTTGGTAACCGGCACGCCCGAGATGCGGTAATGGCGCATGACCTCCAACGCCTCGGAAATCTTGGCGTCGGGCGACATGGTAATGGGGTCGACGATCATGCCGCTCTCTGAGCGCTTCACCTTGTCGACCTCAAGTACCTGCTGCTCGATCGTCAGGTTGCGATGGATGATGCCCAGGCCGCCTTGTTGCGCCATCGCAATGGCCATGCGCGACTCGGTGACCGTGTCCATGGCCGCGCTGATCAAAGGTATGTTGAGCTTGATGTTACGGCTGAGACGGGTCGAGGTGTCCACCGTAGCCGGAACAACGTCCGACTTGGCAGGCAGCAATAACACGTCATCGAAGGTAAGCGCCTCAGGGACAGGAAAATGAATCATGATTTGGTTCCGCGAAGGGTAACTCTCATTGTAGAGTTGACGCGGGAGCGAGGCAAACGATGCAAGGGGCGCTCAGAATCGCCGCGCGATGCCGCTAGTAGGGTATCTTCCCCATGCCGGTGACAAACGTGATGCCGGAGATTACCAATCCCGAGAGCCGATAATCATTGGTGACGAAAAGATCGGTCCCCGCCGCGGCCGCGCAAGCAAGTTGAATGGCATCGGCGGGCCGAATCCGCTCACGATAACGGATTTCCGCATATCGCTTCGCGGCTTGCAGCTCAAAGGGAATTAATTCGATAGGACCATGAATGAAAAAGTCCAGGTAGCTCTCCTCAAGGACCGAATTGCCCGTCTCCTTTGGTTTCGTGAGCGCCTCGGCAATCGTAAGATAGCTCGTCAGCAGCTGGTCTCCGCGCGCCACCATTCGTTGGCGGAACTGGATCACCCGCGCCGACCATTGTGGGTTGTGCTCGAACAGGTAGATGAAAAGGTTGGTATCCCAAAAGATGCGGGCCACGAGGTTACCAGACCTCGCCGCGAATTCGCCTGTCCATTAACACTGCAAATAAATAGGCATAATCCATCAGATCCTTGATTTCGGTGGTGCTGCGGAGCGGACAGCGCGCCACAGCCAGGTTAAGCTGATTTCGTGTCAACTTTCGGTTAATGCGTTGTCCGTTGCGAAAGAACCAGATTCCAGCTCCCTCCACCTCATAGGTAAATGGCAGCCCAGTGGCCGTCTTGAACTCCTCACCCTGATGGGACTGGATACGATGCCAAACTGATTCGGAGGCGCCCTCCAGAGAAACACCTACACGATTCTGCCGAATAGGCCGGGGGATCTCTTCCGAACGGAGGCGGTCAATGAATTTGTCGCCCGGCTCGTTCGTCCATAACTGCTTTCCAACCCCCAGCATCTTTACAACGGGGTCGTCGGACTGATGGTATTGTTCTTTCGTCTGATTCGAAGCGAGTTGTTTCATCGATAGATCTCCATCATCTCTCTATAGAGAATATAGAGAAATGATGAATGTGTCAAAGCTCCATGGGAAGATCCTTTTCATCGGCTTGATCGGCCCGTCGCCAAGATCAGCATCCTTTGGCGTCTCCCGTCATCCAACGAGTACAGTTGGATTTGGGGCGGAGAGCGGCCGAGGTTTGGCCGCTACTTCGTTGTAAAGCAGTCTCTTTCCGGGTATAGTTACTAAGGACTGTTGTGTTTTGAGGTTCCCCGTCCGGCGGGGCTCCCCAGGCGTTTGGCGAAGCACATCGGTGGGCGATTGCCCACTTTTTATTTCCACCTGCAATTCGCTGATGTGGCGAGTACAGGCGGCTCGAAAAGCCTGACGCTCGGGTTGCGTGAACCCCAGACTAGACAAAAGAAGGCGAATCTGGGCCACGGGCCAGGTGAACCTGGGGCACCGAGTAACGAATGGCAGGCAGCATCGACAAAGTTCGTGAGATTGCACAGCGGGTCGCCGACTCCAACGGCCTCGAGCTGGTGGATGTCGATCTGCGTGGCGGCGGGAAGGCGCGCACGTTGCGCATCTTCATCGACAAGCCTGGCGGAGTGACGCACGAGGACTGCTCCAATTTCAGCCGCGAAGCGGGAACGATTTTTGACGTGGAAGACGCGGTTCCGGGCGGAACCTACACCCTGGAAGTTTCATCGCCGGGGCTGGATCGCAAGCTGCTGAAGGCCAGCGACTATGAGCGCTTTACCGGAAACCTGGTCAAGGTGACGACTAGAGATCCGATCGGCGGAAGTCGTCACTTCGAGGGCCGGTTGAAGTCGTTCAGCAACGGCGTGCTTGAGCTGGAATTGCTGCCCGACAAGAAGAAGAAGGACGAGACCGCGGACTCTGGAACGCACGTCGAGATCGAACTGGGCAATGTCGAAAAGGCGAACCTGGTTCCCGAGTTTTAGCTTTCCATCCCACTCATTCCGACTGAAGGAATGAATGGGGCACGCGCAGTTTCTGGTGGTTGGTTAAGGTGGCAGAAAATTATGGCGAGTGAACTCTACAACGTAATCGACGCGCTGAGCCGGGAGAAGGGCATCAATCCCGAGATAGTGGTCAGTGCGGTGGAAGATGCCATTGTTGTCGCCACCCGCAAGTACTACAAGACTCAGGAAACCCTGCGTGCTGAACTGGACAAGGAATCCGGCCAGATTCGCGCTTATGGGGTGAAGAGCATCGTTGAGACGCCGGAGCTGGTGGAAGATCCCAACCTGCAAATCGCCGTGGAAGACGCCCGGCGAGTCGATCCCAACGCGGAAGTAGGCGGCGAACTGCGCACCTACAAACCGACGGACGTTCTGGGCCGCATTGCAGCGCAACTTGCCAAGCAGGTCATCTTTCAGAAGGTCCGTGAGGCTGAGCGCGACACGGTTTACAACGAGTACATCGGTCGCGTGGGCGAGGTCATCAACGCCACGGTCAAGCGGCAGGAAGGCCAGGACGTCATCGTCGATCTCGGCAAGGCCGAGGCTCGCATGCCCAAGAAAGAGCAGTCGCGGCTGGAGTCGTTCGCTCCCGGCGAGCGCGCTCGGGTGGTTATTTCGCGAGTAGAAAAAGCTTCCAAAGGTCCGCAGGTGGTAGTTTCGCGTGCTGTGCCGGAGCTGGTTTCGCACCTGTTCCAGACGGAAGTTCCCGAGATCTACGACAACACGGTCGTTATCCGCGCCATCGCGCGCGAGGCCGGTGAACGCACCAAAATCGCAGTGATGTCGAAGGACAAGGACGTCGATCCGGTCGGAGCCTGCGTGGGAATGAAAGGCATGCGCGTGCAGTCGATCATTCGCGAACTGCGGGGCGAGAAAATCGACATTATCGAGTATCAGGAAGATCCCGTCGCGTTTGCCGAGAAGGCGTTGCAGCCGGCCAAGGTCAGCCGGGTCACGGTTCTGGAAGGACAAGAGAAGCACCTGGAAGTGATTGTCGACGATAGCCAACTCTCGCTCGCTATCGGTAAGAAGGGGCAGAACGTTCGGCTGGCAGCCAAGCTGCTGGGCTGGAAGATCGATATCAAGAGCGAGGAAGAGAAACGCCAGGAAGTCGAAGAGGCGATGTCTGGATTGATGACCCAGCAGGTCACGCCCCTGGAAAGCGTTCCTGATCTGGAAGAGGGCATCGTCGAAAAGCTCCACGCCGCAGGTATCACCAGTGTGGAGGCTTTAGCCGACATGACACCAGAGCAGCTTGAAGAAGTTCCCGGCATTGGACCGAAGACCATCGAGAAGATCAGCATCGCGGTGAACAACTACTTCTCGACGCTGGAAGCGGGGACGGAAGAGCTTCCCGAGGCAGAAGTCTTGGCCGATGCGAGTGCTGATGCCGAGGCGGTTGTTCCTGACGAGGCGACGCCGGGCGAAGGCTTGCCCGGAAGTGAAGAGAATCCGCTACCCGAAGAGGAAATGCTGGAGGGTGGCGGCGACGAAGGCGCGAAAGGTCCTGACTCTGCCGGTATGTCGGGCGATGTCGAAGGGTTAGACGGCGAAGCCGAGGCCAGTGACGAAAGTGTGGAAGAACTGGTCGAGGACGGCCAGTACTTCGAAGCCGAAGTTGTCGACGGAGTCGAGAACGCGCCAGATGCGGATGAAGGCGAAGTCGTGGTTCACGAACGTCCGGAGACGCCCATGGATCGCGAAGACATCTCCGATGAGGAGCTTCCTGGTCCCAAGAAGACAGGATTGAGCGATTAGTCGCAATGGGAAGTTGCCCGATTCGCGGTTCCCGCCGCAGGTCGGAGGAAATTCACGGTGAGGACGCTATGAGCGCATAAACAGGGACGGAACAAATCGGAGGAAAACAGGGCGGATGCAGCAGCAGAAGATCAGAATCAATGACCTGGCACGCGAACTCGAGGTGAAAAGCAAAGTCATTCTCGACATCCTTGCCAAAGTCGGTGTAACAGAAAAGAAAACCCACTCGAGTTCCATCGAAGTCGATGAAGCCGAGAAGGTTAAGCAGTACTATCAGCAGCATGGCGAACCTGGCTTCACGCGCAGCTCGCGCAGCAGTGCGCCCGCCGATGAGTTCAAGCCCAAGATTGACCTGTCGCACATCTCCAAACCTGGCGATGTGCTGAAGGCGATTACGCAGAAGGCCCAGCAGCAAGCGTCGCATGGTCCGTCCGCCCCGGTCGCAGCGCCACCGCCCCGCCAGGCCGTCGCTCCCGCTTCCGCTGTTTCGCCCAAGCCCGTGGCGCCCGCAGCTCCGGTTGCGAGTGCTTCGCCAGTTGCTCCGGCTGAGCCCAAGCCGGCTCCTCGATTCATTACGCCTCAGTCCGTGGCTCGTCCCCCGGCTGCGATCTTCATTCCGCCGAAAGCGACGCCACCTGCTGCTCCGGTGCCGTCCACGGCAGCAGCGAAGCCGTCTGAGCCCGTGATCGAGGACCAGATCGCCGAGACTGAAGCTGAAGTTCCAGCTCAGGCAGTGACTTCGGAAGCCGGGCAATCAGCTCAGGCAGCGCCGCCCGCCGCCCCCGTCGCAGCGGCTCCGGCTGTTCCGCCGCCTGCGACTCGCCTTTCGCCTCCGACCGTCCGTCCCGGATCGGTGATGTCGCCGGATCAAGTTACGCCGCGGCCCTCTGCGCCTCCGACGGTGCGCCCGGGGCAACCGATTGGCGGCCAACAGCGCCGTCTGATCGTTCCCCAAACCGGTCCGCGTCCGGTTTACACGGCGCCACCACCGTCTCCGACGGTGCCGCGGCCGAATGCCAGCGCAGGTGCGCCTGCTCGCGGAGGAATGCCGGAGCGCGGCAAGCCAATTTTCCAGCGTCCCCGTCCTGGTGCTCCCATGCAGGGCGGCGCCCCAACGGGTCGTCCCCCGATGCGTCCCGGCGAGCGCCGTGGACCACATCCGACACGCGCCGGCGCACCTGGAATGCGGCCTCCCTTTGGAGGCGGTCCCGGTGTTGGAGCTCCTCCGCCGCCCACCGGGCAGCGTCCGCAAGGGCGTCCCCTGCGGCCGGGACAGCGCTATGTACCGCGTGGGGTGAAGGAAGGCCCGATGAAGGGCTTTGTTCCGCCGCCGCGCATGTCGCTGTCCAGTGAGCCACTGCCCATCACCCGAGCCATTACCATCTCTGAAGGCATTAGCGTGAAAGACCTGGCTGAGAAGCTCGGAATTCGCGCCAAGGACCTCATTGCCCGCCTGCTGGCCCGTGGTGTGTTCGCTACAGTCAATCAGACGCTCGACGCCGATTTGGCGACCGATATGGCGCGTCACTTTGGCGCGACCACAGACGTCATTACCTTCGAAGAGCAGTTGGCGCAAGACAACGTTGCGACTGCAAGTACCAGTGAAGACGGAGCAGCGCAGGCTGTGCCGCGGCCCCCGGTGGTCACCATCATGGGCCACGTCGATCACGGCAAGACCAGCCTGCTGGACGCCATCCGCTCGACCAACGTCGCCGGCGGAGAAGCTGGTGGGATCACGCAGCACATCGGTGCTTACAAGGTCGCGATAACCGATACCAATTCCCCGGCCTATGGCCGCGAGATTGTGTTCCTCGACACTCCGGGCCACGAGGCGTTTACCCGCATGCGTGCCCGTGGATCGAAGGTTACCGACATCGTGGTTCTGGTGGTCGCAGCCGACGACGGCGTGATGCCTCAAACCGTGGAAGCGATCGACCATGCCACCGCGGCCAAGGTGCCAATCATCGTGGCGGTCAACAAGATCGACAAGCCCGATGCTATGCCCGACCGGGTGAAGAAGCAGCTTGCCGATCGCGGCTTGATGCCGGAAGACTGGGGCGGTACCACGGTCTTCGTGGACGTTTCGGCGAAGCAGAAAACGAATCTGAATCTGCTGATGGAAATGGTCTGCCTGGTTGCTGACCTGCAAGACCTCAAGGCAACGCCCGATCGTCCAGCGACGGGAACGGTTCTGGAGGCCAAGCTCGATCGTGGTCGAGGTCCGGTGGCGACGGTGCTGGTGCAGAACGGAACCCTGCGCACCGGCGACAACTTCGTGTTGGGCAACGTATTCGGCAAGGTTCGCGCCATGTTCAACGACCGGGGCGCAGCGATGGTTGCCGCTCCTCCGGCCACTCCGGTCGAGATACTCGGCCTCGAAGGACTGCCGCAGGCCGGCGACCAACTGGTCGCTGTGGCTGACCGCGAGAAGGCGCGCGACATCTCCGAGTACCGCGAGCAGAAGGCACGCGAGGCGCAACTGGCAAAGAGTTCGCGCGTATCGCTCGAGGGCCTGGCGGAGCAATTGAAGTCCGCGGGTACCAAGGAACTGCCCATCATTCTGAAGGGCGATGTCGGCGGCTCCATCGAAGTGTTGAGCGATCTGTTGACCAGGATGTCGAATGACAAGGTCAAGATCAACATCATGCGCGCCAGTGTCGGCGCCATCACCGAAAGCGATGTGCTGCTGGCTTCCGCATCGAACGCCATCATCATCGGCTTCAATGTGCGGCCGGAACGCAAGGCGCAGGAAATGGCGGAGCAGGAGAACGTTGACATCCGCCTGCACTCGATCATTTACGAGTTGCAGGACGAGATCAAACGCGCCATGACCGGCATGCTTGAGCCGGTGATCAAGGAGACCTACCTGGGACGCGCCGAGGTGCGCGACACCTTCCGTATTCCAAAGGTGGGCATGGTGGCCGGTTGTTACGTGGTCGATGGCACGCTCAAACGCGACTCGGAAGTTCGCCTTTTGCGCGACAATATTGTGGTCTTCAAGGGCAAGGTCGGTTCACTCCGCCGTTTCAAAGAAGACGCCAGCGAAGTGCGCAATGGCATGGAATGCGGCATCTCGATCGCGAATTACGGCGACATCAAGGTCGGAGACGTGATTGAGGCGTTCGTCACCGAGCGGGTCGCTGCCGAAGCCATGGTGTAAAAGGGGGCGGCCCCCGGCGTTGGCCGGGGGGACAACCGCTGTAAAGAGGTTGATTTGCTGCTTTGTATCAGGGCACGCCTTTAGCGTCGCCGAACGGGAATGTTTCGTATCAGGGCACGGCTCCAGCCGTGCCCTGCAGACCGCTTCCTTTTTAAACTGTCATCCCGAGGAGGACTTTAGTCCGACGAGGGATCTGCTTTTCGGACGATCACGGGGCCGGAGGTGGAGACCTGCATGCCTGGCGAGAGCTTTTTCGCGAGAGGAAACCACTACGTGCAGCAGCCTCTGAAGCCGGAACTACCTGTAGCAACTTGCGGCACGGCTGAAGCCGTACCCTGATACGAAACCATCGCGTGGCGGAACGGTTGAAACCGCGCCATGAAACAAAAAGTGCAAAGTGTCTGGCCCGAGCGTTGACGCTATTCGGCGCTGCTGAACTTCGCCCGTTCCCGGTTCACATATGTCATGATCGCTTATCTCACCCTTGAGCTTCGTATCGAAGCGGCGCATTCGCTGAAAGATAAGCGTCAGGTAGTGCGCAGCGTGAAAGACGGCTTGCGCGCGCACTTCAATGTCGCGGTTGCGGAGCTTGATCCCAGCGACGCATGGCAGCGCGCCACCCTCGGCGTGGTGAGCATCTCAGGGTCGCGTTCGTACCTGGAAGGCTTGATGCATAACGTGGAACGTCATGCCATCCGGACGGCGAACAATAGCGGTGGCGATGTCGTCGATTCATTTCTTGAATTTTTTTCGGAATCGGAACTGGCCGAACGAGCGAACGACGCGCCGTCGTAAGGGTCAGGTGGGATCTGGGCGCGGCGATTCGCGGTGCTGCGCGAAAGCGGGCATGCTGGTTTCAGTTGTC
Source organism: uncultured Acidobacteriaceae bacterium (assembly GCA_963796585.1). GTDB lineage: Bacteria > Acidobacteriota > Terriglobia > Terriglobales > Acidobacteriaceae > CAVVDY01. Next base: position 192,262 of record CAWCMB010000010.1, on the reverse strand, counting down.
CCCATTACCGACGTAGCGTGATGGTTATCACCGACTTGGTTGCAAATAGGCGTATGCTCTAGCGTTCGCCTGTTGCTCGCAGCAGTAACGAGAGAAGATGGAAAACAGGGGACAAAAACATCTCCGGGCGCGCCGCGGTGTGGCGCTGCGGGAAGAGATTGCCACGCTGGTCGAGGGCGAACTCGAAGATCCGCGTATCGGCCTGGTTGCGGTGAACGAAGTTCAGATGACGCCTGACGGCAAAACCGCCCGCGTCTACGTCCAGGTTGACGGCGATGACCAGGCGGCGGCCGAGAGCATGGAAGGACTGGCGGCCTCGGTTGGCTACATCAAGCATCAACTCGTAGCCAACCTGGGATTGCGCCACTCACCGGAACTCGTCTTCATACTTGACCGGTCGGATCAATATGGTAATCGTATTGAACAGTTGTTAACCAGGATCAAAAAGAGGAAGCGCTAGTTGGGCTCATATCGGGGATGCTGGACGAAGTTCTAAATCAGATCGGGAGACGAAATCGGTTTCTCCTTACATCGCACGCGCGGCCCGATGGAGATGCCGTCGGTTCGACCTTGGCCTGCGCACAGATTTTGCGCAGCATGGGCAAGGAAGCCTCTGTGGTGTTGAGCGATGGCGTTCCCGTCATCTACCGCCGCTTGCCGTTCAGCGATTCCGTGCTTCAGACGACCGACGAAGCTCCCGAAGCTGAGGCTGCCATTATCCTTGAGTGTGATGGCGTGGCCCGAACCAGGCTGAGCGGGCTGGAGCACCACTTCCTCATTAACATCGATCACCATGCAACAGCGCGCCCCTTTGCCGACGTGAACTGGATTGATACCAGCGCCTGCGCCACCGCCGAGATGATCTTCCTGCTCGCCCGGCGAGCGGGAGTGAAGGTATCGCCCGAAGTGGCGACCTGCCTGTACACTGCCGTACTCACTGATACGGGCTCGTTTTGTTTTCCCGGCACCACGGCGAGGACCTTCGAACTTGCCGAAGAGCTGGTGCGCTGCGGCGCCGACCCGGTACACATCGCCCATAATGTTTACTTCTCCACATCGCTATCGAAGATGCGTTTGCTGGGCGCCGCCCTCAGCAGTCTGAGCCGCCAGGGACGTCTGGTCTGGATGCACATCACGCAGGAGATGATGGAGCGCTGTGACGCTACCGAAGAAGATTGCGAGGGACTGGTCAATTACGCGCTGGCTATCGGAGGCATTGAGGTAGCGCTGTTCTTTCGCGAGCTGCCCAGCGGCGACTTCCGCGTAAGCCTTCGCAGCAAAGGCAATGTTAATGTTGCTGCGGTGGCCGAATCCTTCGGAGGCGGCGGCCACGAATGCGCCAGCGGTTGCGGCATCCAGGGCCCGCTGGCGAACGCTCTGGATGAGTTACTGGGCCAATTTCGGGTTCGCGGTTACGACTTGAAGGTGCACTAGCCATCGCTCCCCGTCTCAAGAAATCCCTACCGCCCGCTGCGCGCGAGAGGCTTCGCCGCTCTACTGACATCCTTTCCCTCGTCGTGGTTTGCTCGTTTCTGTTCCTGGCGGGCGTGCAGAGCGTTGGAGTAGTGGGCGCCGACGAGCCTCGCTACGCGCAGGTGGCCCGCGAGATGATGCAGCGCCACGACTGGGTCACTCCCACACTGTGGGGGAAGCCTTGGCTGGAGAAACCGCCGCTCTATTACTGGCTGACCGAGCTCGCGTACAAGGCGGCTGGAGGCGTTCACGACTGGGCCGCGCGATTGCCTTCCGTTGTGCTCACCGCGTTGATGGTGTTCTTTATTTACTTCTGGGCACGGCGATTCTATCGCGGCATGGAGCTTGATGCCGCGCTGATTACCGCTGCTTCGGCGGCGATCGTCGGCTTTTCGCGCGCCGCCAGTATGGACATGCCCTTGACCGCAACCTTTACCGTAGCCATGCTCTCCTGGTTCGCGTGGTACGCCCATCGAAACCGGCTCTGGCTGCTGGCCTTTTACTTCTCGCTTGCCCTTGGGACGCTGGCCAAAGGGCCGGTCGCTGTTTTTCTCGCTGGGGTCATGATTGTTATTTTTGTGGCCTTGCGGCGTGAGTGGAAACTGCTGCTTCAGACCCTGTGGCCCGCGGGACCGTTGCTGTTCCTGATCGTCGCGTTGCCGTGGTACATCGCCGTGCAGCGGGCGAATCCGCAGTTCTTCCGGGAATTCATTCTGCAGCAGAATCTGGCGCGCTATACATCCGACTTGTATCGCCACTCCCAGCCGTTCTGGTACTTCATCCCGGTGGTGCTGCTGGGATTGGTGCCGTGGATCACGTTCGTTATTGGCGCGGTTGTGGATGCGATTCACGGCTGGCGCTCCTCCCGCGAGCAGCCGTCGGGAGAGGCCGACCTGCCTCTCTTCCTGGTTATCTGGTTCCTGTTCCCGATTCTGTTTTTCTCGTTTTCGCGATCGAAACTCCCGGGATACATCCTTCCGTCCATTCCGGCGGCGACCCTACTGCTGGCTTATTTCATTCGGCGTCGCGAAGAGGATGGCGACAAGCCAGCGCTCTGGCTCATCCTGGTGCATGGCTTGATCTCAGCCGCGCTGATGATCGCTGCGTTCATCGTGCCCTTCAAGCTTCTGCATTTGAGCCTGCCGAAGACGGTGCTGATTGTCGCGGCGCTGCTGGCAATCTGTGCGCTGGCATTTTTCACCGCTATGCTGATCAGCCGCGGTTATCGCGTGCTCCGCTTCGCGACCCTGGTCCCGGTGGTGATAGCCTTCGCGCTGGTGCTTCGCGGCACGGCGCCGATCATCGATGCGCTGGAATCTGCGCGTCCGGTTCAGGCATCATTACAGGTCACCGCGCTTGGCCAGTTGCCCGCTGTAGCCGTGTATGATGTGCCGCGCGGCATCGAATATGGCCTCGGCTTCTATCGCAATCACTTCATTGCCAACTACGGCCGCAACCAGATACCCGACGCGACCCATATCGTCGTAGCCGCAAGCGGAACCGAGAAGGAACTGGAATACCGGCTCCCGCAACGCCGCGTTACACGCATCGGAGGCTGGGAGCCGCAGCACCTTGACTTCTACCTGGTTGCCGCCAAGCACCCGGAGCCATAACCGTGGAAATCCTCGACCTCAGGCACTTCGCATCCTCGGACCTGCGCCCGCTACTCGAAGACGAGGTAGCGGCCTGGGGTGGCCTGCTTTGCTGGGATTACCGCAGCTCGGCGGAGATGATATTCCGTTACATCGATGCCAAAATTTTGCCGGGATATGCCGCGATCGAACGCGGCAGCGTGGTTGGCTATTCGTTCTTCGTCTATGAAGGCAGCAAGGGAGTCATTGGCGACCTCTTCGTCTCTCCCAAGCGGGCTGACGCGCACGAGATTGAGGTCCGCATGCTGGAGCACGTCATCGAGACGCTGCAAGAATCGCCGGGCGTGCATCGGGTTGAAGCCCAGTTGCTCACCCACTCCAGCGGAGAGCTCGCAGCCCCGTTCCTCTCCACTGGCTTTCAACGCTATCGCCGGCTCTTCCTCTCGTTGCAGCTCACCGGCGCAGGTGCGCCGCCGCTGCGCCCACTTCGGCCGCTGAACGATATCCAGATTCGCCGCTGGACCGAACAGGATTACCAGCCTGCCGCGGGAATTATCACCGCCGCTTACCGCACGCACATTGATTCGGAGATCAACGATCAATATCGCACTAACGCCGGCTCGATGCGCTTCCTGAACAACATCGTGCGCTTCCCGGGTTGCGGTGTCTTCGACAACGACTCTTCCTTCGTCGCTGTGCACCAGTCGTCGCACGCTCTGGTTGGAGTCATTCTCTGCTCGCGCATCCGTCACGACGTGGGACACATCACCCAGGTCTGTCTGGCGCCCGAGCATCGTGGGCTCGGCATCGGCGAGAGCCTCATCGCGGCCAGCCATCGCGCATTGAGCGCCCGCAACGTCGCCCAGCTTTCACTGACCGTTACCGAAGCGAATCGTAATGCGGTCGATCTCTACCGACGCATCGGCTTTGAGCAGCAGCGAGTCTTCGACGCCTTCGTCTGGGAGGGCTAAGACCTGCCTCGCAGCCTGCGCTAATTTCGAGTTTTCCTTGGGATTGCATTCCGGGCGGCGCATGCGCCGGCTTTTTTATCGCGCAGCGGATAGGGCGAATAGACCCGTAACATTGAAACGGGCATCATTCCCGGCGTTGGCCGGAACTGATGCCCTCTACTGCAGTAGGTGCCAGTTCGGCAAGGTCTTAAGCCTTGCCTCTTGTTGGTTTGAGAAGGTTGTGTCTACAGCAAGCGACGACGAATCGCGCCCACTACGCCGACCAGGCCCGTGCCCATCATAAGCAACGTGCCCGGCTCAGGAACCGCCGTCTCAAAACCAGTCACCAGACCATACCCCTGACCGTTGCCGCAACCCCCGCACCAACGCGAGAACGGGCCGCCGGAGGTCGCGTCAAAGGCCACGAAGACCCCGCTGTTCGGGTCGCTTCCGCCGGATGTTTCCAGGATCAGCTCAAGGTTACCGTCGTTCGGATTGTAAAGGTACGGTGCCCCAGTGAAGCTCAAGACGCTTCCGAAGGCAAAGAGGCCGCCGTCAAGGGAATAGTTGCCAAACAGAACGGAGTTGTTCGGGATAGTGCCATCCGGAACCGACTGCGATGTGGTGGCCAGGTAAAGCGAGAAATTCAAGTTCGCAACTCCCTGGTTGGGGCCGTTGTTGAATGTCGTGTCGTAGAAGCTGATGGATCCAACGTTAATGGATTGTCCATTGAACGCTGGGCTGTTGTAGATCTGTTCGTAGTTACCGTTGTCAATGGATCGGCAACTAAATGGTATGCAGTTGTTGCTGTTCGGTGGGTTGCCGATGATGATGTCGGCCATCGCGGGCAGCGCAACGGCAAACATCAAGCAAAGCGCAAGACCGGCAAGGACTTTCTTCATAGTTTCCTCCCGAGTAACTCAGCTAACGCAGAAAGCTTCGCACATGGGTCGCTTGACGATACGCCAACCTGCACAGCTGCCTGAGAGGCTGGACGTATAGTCATTCGAGGGTAACCATTGTGCGTTCTGAAACGGCTGCGTGGCAAGAGAAAGTTTCATGGAGTCTCCAACCGCCGTGACTGGAATTGGACATTCCATCGCCGAGCATCTGACGCCAGCCTGATACGTTTGCTCACCAGTCGCTCTCCGACTAATGTTCTTGGCTACTCGCTGGTGGCCAAGTTTAGCGCCTGCTCGTTGGCTACGGCCCGCTACAACCCAGCACCCGCCACAGTAGCCATATTGCTGCTCTCCAGCGCGCGGTTAAGCGCCGGCAGATCGTCTTTGATCAGTTTCTGATACTGCTCCTGCACTTTGGCGTACTCCCCTTCGTATTGCTTCAGCAGCGCAAGTTGATTGTCGGTAGGAGCGAAGTCTGCGCCGCCGGCAACATCACCGCCGCCGGTTCCGACTGCTGCATTGAGCCATATCAAATTCAAGTACAGCTCATACGGCTCGACAAAATATTTGTCGTCGCTGTTGGTGAGCGCCTTTGAGGTCAACTGATATTCGATGGTCTTCAGCTTCTTATTCATGGCCTCGACTTCTTTCAGAAGCTCGGCCTTCTGTGCTGCCTTCGCCTTGTCTGAGTTCGGAGAAGCCGCCGCCGGCTCGGCTTCATACTCGTCATCGTCTTCGTGTGCGGGAGCCGCCTGCGCCGATTGCTCTTTCTTTTTCTCAGGACGAAGCATCGTCTCCAGCACTTCCATCTGTTTGCGCAACCATTCGATCCGGTTGATCGAGTCCGACACCTGGCTGATCAGCCCGGTGATGCGAAGCAGGGTTTGCACGGATTGCTGAATGTCGGCGTCCGACCCGGGAGAGTGGGGATCGCTCAGTACGCTCAGCGGCTGGGTGTAGGTTTGCCCATCCACCTTCAGACGCACTGTGTACTTCCCCGGCGTGACGATAGGACCAACCTCGGCTGGCTTGGTTCCCCAATGCGTGATCGGACGTGAATCCGCACCCCGGAAGCGCGGCTCGTCCCAGATGTGAGGATTATCCGGAGCCACGGTTCGCAGGGCTACTACCCGTGGCGGTTCGTAGCGCATATCCCATTTCACGCGATTGATGCCCGGCTGGCCCTGCGCTTCCAGTTTGCGCACCAGCTTGCCTTGCGAATCCAGGATCTCAAGCTCCACCTCATTCTTCGGCTTGGCTTTGAGCGAAAAGTTCAGCATCGCCTGGCCATTTGAAATGAAGCGGAAGGTTGGCCGGGGTTCGAAGAGCACAACCGCGGCATCGGAGTGGTTCTTCGCCATCTGCTCCAGCGGCGTGATGTCGTCGAGAATGTAAAGCCCACGGCCATAAGTTGAAATCACCAGGTCGTGGAACTCCTTCTGCACCACGGCCCAACTTACGGGAGCGTGCGGCAGCCCGCCCTCCAGCAGAGTCCAACTCCCGCCGTCATTCAATGAGTAGTAAAGGTCGTTGCCGGTTCCGGCAAACAGCACGCCCTTGGCGTTGGGATCTTCGGCGATGACCCGCACATACGACAGCTCGCTCTTGGGAAGATTGCTGGCGATCGGCGTCCATGTGGCGCCGAAGTCGGTGGTTTTGTAGATGAATGGATCGCGGTTATCGACCAGGTGCAGATCGACACTGATGTAGGCCGTGCCCGCGTCGAAGCTCGATGGTGCGATGCTGGTGATGGTTCCCAGCGGCGGCACGCCGGAGAGGTTCTTGCTGACGTTCGTCCAGTTGCCTCCGCCGTCCTTCGTGTACCAGACCTGGCCGTCGTTGGTGCCCGCCCAGATCAGGCCTTTCTGAATCTTCGATGGCGCGAGCGCGAAGATGACCTCGCCCTCGAACTGTCCCAGGTTGTCGCCGACAATGCCACCCGATGGAATGATGTGTGCCGGGTCGTGGGTCGAGAGATCCGGGCTGATCACCGTCCAGCTTTGTCCTTTATTGGAAGTCTTGAAGACCACCTGGCAGCCGTAATACACGGTCTCGTGATCGAACGGATCGATGGCCAGCGGCGAGGTCCAGTGGCAGCGATACTTGACGTCGTTGGGTGGCGAGTCGAGCGTAATCTGCCACGGACTCACCGAGTGCGCTTTCTTGTAGCGAGCATCCCAGCGCGTCACTTTGTTGCCGTAGCAGGTGGCCCACACCACGTTAGGATCGACCGTATCCGGCACGGTGAAACCAGACTCGCATCCGCCCATGCCATGGTCCCAGCCGGTTTCGCCATAGCCTTGCGGCACGCTGGGCCCCCGCATGTTCCCGTCATCCTGCATGTTGCTGTAGAAGTAGTAGGGAACCTGGTTGTCGACAGCGACGTGATACATCTGGCCGATGGGCAGCGACACGCGATGGAAGCCGCGGCCGTGAACGGTGGTGATATTCAGGCCGCCGTCATCGGTGATGACGAAACGGTCGGCATTCTTGGGGTCGAACCAGATATCGTGGTTGTCGCCGCCCCAGCGCTTCTCGTCGAAGTTGAAACCGCCGTCGAGTGATTGGAAGAACGAGCTGTTCGACACCAGTATTTCGTTGTCGTTCGAAGGAGAGACCGCAAGCCGAATGTAATATCCGGCGCGGCCGATTAACTGACGCTGATAATTGACCACCTTCCAGTTCTCGCCGCCATCATCGGAACGCCACAGCGATCCTTGATCGGCAGTCTGAATCAGCGCGTACACGCGATTGGAATTGCTCGGCGCAACCGCAACATCGATTTTGCCCACCGGAGGCTTCGGCATCCCGTGGCCTTCGATGCGCTTCCAGGTCGTGCCGCCATCGTGCGAAACGTAAACCCCGCTTCCCGGACCGCCGCTCAGTTCGGCCCAGGTGTGCATCTCCACCTGCCACATGCCGGCGAAGAGGGTGTGCGGATTCTGGGCGTCCATCGACAAGCCCGAGCATCCGGTCTTCTCATCGGCAAATAGAACGCGTTCCCAGTTCTTGCCGCCGTCCGTCGTGCGATAAACCCCGCGCTCCTGCTGCGGTCCAGTGGTGCGGCCCAGCACACATGCAAACACGATGTCGGGATTGTCGGGATGAACGATGATGCGGCCGATCCGGCCTGATTGCGGCAGGCCCATGTTCTTCCACGTTTTGCCGGCGTCGGTCGACTTGTAGATTCCGTCGCCCATCACATCCACATCGCGGACCGCCCACGCTTCGCCCGTTCCTGCCCAAACCGTCGAGGGCTGCGAAGGCGCAACCGCCAATGCGCCAATTGCGGCGGCAGGCTGCTTGTCGAAGATCGGGTCCCAGCGATTACCGCCGTCAGTCGACTTCCACACCCCACCCGAAGCTGCTCCCGCGTAATAGGTGCTCGGGTCCCCTGGAATGCCGGCGATCGACGCCACACGATTACCGACTCTTGGGCCAACGAAGCGGAACGCGAGTTGATTGTTCTTGGGAGTTTCAGCAGTTTGTGCGGCGGCGAAGAGAACAGTGCAGAGGCAGACCATGAAAACGCTCAGTCTTCGGACGAGCATTGCTTCGGACCTCCCGGAGGGCCGCTGGCGGTGCTGCTGCCCTAGCCCACGGTTGAGTGGTTGTAACCCGGTATTTACAACGAACGCAGCAGTGTATCACCGCAAAATGCGGGAGTTGAGGCGCGTTACGGTTCTTCACAATTCAGCTTGCGATGCCCGGGCAGACGTTATGCCGCTCATAATTCGAAGCTCCTGCGCACGCTGCACAGAGTTGCTGTTGCACCTACTCGGTCCAGCACTCTTATCTTCAGGGCCAAGCTTCTCCGCCGCCTTCAAACATACATCGCAATACGATACCCGGGCATCCCGTTTAGTAGAGCCTCTTACAGGACACAACAAAGGAGTTTGATATGGCAGCCACTACGGTAGAAGTTTCAGGTATGCACAGGATGCGTACGGACTGGGGCGCAATCTGGGCGGGTATGTTTTCTTTCATAGCGATCTGGTCGGTGTTCGGTTCACTGGGACTGGCGATTTTCGCCAGCGCCGCAACCCCTGCCGCCAACCATCCGGTAACCGGCATGGCTTGGGGCATGGGAATTTGGGCCATCGTACTCACCATCATCGCGATGTACGTTGGCGGACGCGTAACCGGAGATCTCGCCGGCGTATCGCGCCGCCAGGACGGGATGTTGCATGGGCAAATCATGTTCGGACTTTCCTGCGTGGCAGCCCTGATTTTGGCAGTGCTGGCCGGCAGTTCACTCAGCGGAGGCACCGGTGCGCCTCCAACAGCACAGGCCTACGCGGTTGTCTCTGGCATGGGCTGGGCGGGATTCATCGCCCTGTTGCTGGGCTGGTTCGCAGCTCTGGGCGGAGCCTCCAGTGGCGTGCGCCAGCGGGCCCAGGCGCTTCCTGATACTCGCGCCACCGAAGAGCAGCCCCGCATTCGTCGCGTGGCCTAAGCCACCAGTCCGTAACCCGAATGGCGTGCGCCTACCCGCGCGCCATTCCCCCGGACGGGCCGGGTGGCCCGGGCAACGCTCACGAGGGTGCCCCCCCTTCGGCTGCGCTCAGGGCAGGCTAACCATCGGTTGGTTGGGCGGGGATTTTCTCTTACTCTCATCTGGGGCACGATTCCCACCGCCAACCGCTTTCTCCATGTCCACTCCGACTCCATCTCGACCACCCTGGGCTCACCGCTTAGGGAGTGGCGGAAGGTGCTCCAAGGCCAGTCGTCCGGTTTCTCGACTAACCCACGCTTCACCGGATTTCTGTGCATATAGCGCGGCTTTTCCCTGATTGCTCGCGCCCCACACGGTCTCGACAAAAATATTCAAGCCCAGCATTTCGGTTTGTCGGTGACAGATGCCGGTGATGAGAGCCCCGAACGGGAAGCCGGCCCGATTTGCAACTTTCGCTCTCCCGTCACTGCGGCGCGAACATCTTCCATCTATGCTCGAGCCATGCGCTCGGCGTAAATCGTCGCAGCGGGAGTATGCCATGGCAGCCGATTACGCGAAGATGTCCGACGACCTGCGTCGCTTCTACGACTTCACCGGAAAGGTCGTGCTCTTTATCGGAGCCGCAAGCAAGCAGCTGCTCCATCCCTCGACTGCGGTCAACAAGCTGATCGCCATCGATAAAGACGTGAACGCTCTCGCAGCGCTGCGAGCCGACGTCGCTGCCCACGGCCTCACCGACCGCGTGGAGGTCATCGGCGGCAGCTTCGAAGAGGTCACTACGCCGGGCGACGCCGTGTACTTCGAATTCTGTCTGCACGAGATGGACGACCCTCTCCACGCGCTGCGTCATGCCAGGTCGTTGGCTCCCGACCTGGTGGTGTATGACCACTCCGCCGGCTCGGAATGGATCTATTACGGCGCCGAGGAAGACAAAGTCGCACACAGCTCAGCCGACATGCAGGAGTTCGGCATTCGGCGGCGGCTAACGTTTCAGGCCGAGCAGCGCTTTGCCGACTACGACGAGCTTTGCGCCAAAGTCGCTCCGCAGGGACCGCTGGCGATCGAGCGCGCGCAGAAGTTTGTCGGGGCCAAGGACATCGTTATCCCCTTCAGCTATGAGTTGAATTTGCTGTGAGAGGGAAGTCGATTGCGTTTAGCCGGGTGGCCCGAGTGCCCCAGAAATCCAGCCGCGAAGCGGCGGAATGGTTTGAGCCCGGCTCGTGAGAGGCTGTTACGAAACTCTCGCTGGAGTGAAGTTGGTGGGACAAAACACGTCCCAGCCGCCTCGCGGCGATAGGTGAGAGCCCCGCGATTCATGGCGGGGAAAGCTAAGTGGGAAATCGAGAGTCCGCTTCAGCGGATGACAGGAGTTTCGTAACCGGCTCGTCAGAGCCGGGTGGCCCGGGCAACGCTCACGAGGGTGCCCCCCTTCGGCTGCGCTCAGGGCAGGCTAACCATCGGTTGGTTGGGCGGGGATTTTCTCTTACTCTCATCTGGGGCACGATTCCCGTCGCCAACCGCTTTCTCCATGTCCACTCCGACTCCATCTCGACCACACAGGGCTCACCGCTTAGGGAGTGGCGGAAGGTGCTCCAAGGCCAGTCTTCCGGTTTCTCGACTAACCCGCGCTTCACCGGATTTCTGTGTATATAGCGCAGCTTTTCCCTGATTTTGCTCGCGCTCCACACGTTGAAGTCGTAGTAACGAGCCTGCCAGAAGTGCTCGCGCTGGCCGATCAACTTTCGCGCGACCGACTGCTTGATCGCGCGAATCGCGGTGGACAGTAGCTCCCGCTCCGGCTCGCTAACTAGAAAATGTACGTGCTCGGGCATGACCACGTAGCCGAAGACCAGAATGGCGTATTTTCTGCGGGCCTCCTCCAGCGCAACCTCGAAGAGGCGCTTCGCTCTGGCGCTCTGCAAATACGGCAAACGACGATAACAACTGAAGGTGATGAAGTGAAGCTGCTGTGTCTGCTGATATCGCTTAGTCCCCAAGGTGTCCGTGTCGTAGCTTACCTTCGCGCGAGGCGAGTGGGATGACTGCCCCGGAAATTCAGCCGCGAAGCGGCGGAATGGTTTGAGCCCGGCTCGTGAGAGGCTGTTACGAAACTCTCGCTGGAGTGAAGTTGGTGGGACAAAACACGTCCCAGCCGCCTCGCGGCGATAGGTGAGAGCCCCGCGATTCATCGCGGGGAAAGCTAAGTGGGAAATCGAGAGTCCGCTTCAGCGGACGACAGGAGTTTCGTAACCGGCTCGTCAGAGCCGGGTGAAGTGGGAAAAAACTCTGAGTCGCGTAGCGACGACACAAGCTACGACACAGACACCCAAGGCACGGGGCAAGCATAAATCTGATCATCCAACTGTGTCTGCGACGGGTGACGAAAATCCCCACCCAACCAACCGATGGTTAGCCTGCCCTGAGCGCAGCCGAAGGGGGCACCCCCGTGTGTGTCGACTATTCAGAGTGCTTGCCTGGGCCACCCGCCGAACGCGATATGCTGATCCAGAGTCCTAAAGGACTCCCCACAAATCAACAATTTGCGCGGTCTTTCTCGGAAAATTCCAGCAAAGTAAGGCAAAATCCGCAACCCCCGCGCAACCACGAAAAGCAGGCGAACGACCGGAGTAGCCGCCCTCAGAGGATGAATAGCGGAGTGGTCACGCGGCGGTCGTCCGAAGACGGCTGTCAGTGTAACTATCCCTGAGCCGACCACAATCCGCTTGCCGATTAACTCGTGATGAGGAGCAGACCGTAGCTGGGCCGGGAGCAACGGCAGGCTGATGAAGACCTCTGCTGTGGGCGACTTATTGGCTAGGCGTCCACATCGTCACTTCGTGCTGTTCGGTTTGGTTCGACCCCGGTTTGGAAGTTGTGATCGCAAGCTTCCCATTGCTAATGGAAAGGGCGGTAAACAGATCGGAATCGGTTTTGATCTGCCTTCCGTCCACAGCGACGATGTGATCGCCAGCCGTAATGCCTGCGTTAGCGGCTTTACTGTTAGGAAGCACCCCCGTGACAGCAAACCCATTGGCAACCGCCTTGCCGGAAACCCCCAGATTCTCCAGTCTGAACTGTCCCAATTGTTCATTCCCGGACTGACTAGATTGGGCTACTGACGGCTGACGCTGCGATGAGTTTGGCTGGCCGGGTTGCGTGGACGCGACCTGTTTCGAACCGCCGCCGAATGTGTAAACAATGCCAGCACCGATACGGTAGTTATTTTGGCTGTACGGGTTTTCTGGATTGAAGACGTTGAAACGAGTAAGGACATAATCCGCAGAAGTGCGAACCGCGAGATGTCGCGCAACTTTGAATTCAACACCACCACCGATGGCCATCGCAAAGGCATCTACTGACCCAGATCCGCTGACCGGAACGCCGAATAGATTCCCGGAGGCACTAGCCCCTAGGTGGTCGCCGCCGAAAAGCGCGTGAGCGAAGACGGTGGCCGAGTTATTTGCACGGTAGTTGAAGCGTGGGCCGAAAACATAACCGTAATCACTAACATGGGCGGTCGCAGAACTGTCGCCGACACGGTAGCTGTAGCCTTTGTAGTAGCCGCTAATATTGCCTTCGGCTGCAAACCATCCGTTGATGTTGTAGGAGACACTTGTCTCCCATCCGTTCAGACCCTGACGCGATGTCAGGCCGTTTGTATCGACATTTAGGTACGAGTAGCCGCCGTACAGTTCGACGCGATCGTACTCTTGTGAAGTAGCGTATGTGGCGCAAAGGGTTAGGCCCACCAGAAGACCTATGAGTGGCTTTAGCATTAGCTTCTTCTCCAGACTGAAATGGCCAAACGGGAGTAAGAGTCGAGGCTACGCAACTGCCACACGGTTTCGCTGTGAGCAAGAACACTACCTAGAGTGACTAACCGGTCCCTCTTTGTCCGGCATTGAACGATGCTGAATGGTTGGAAATTGATGATGAGCTGGCGGAAGGGCAGGGATTCGCGAATGGCTCGACGTACCCTCACGGCGGAGAAGAGGTTGATGTCGCTGCTACTTAGCATCGGCTAAATTTCTTCTTGAAGTCAATTTCAGTTTGTGTTTATACGGGTGACATCGCGTTCAGCTCAAAAAGTGCAGTGGCTTGCCAATGACTGATGCCGCACCAAATTTCCGGGTCGACCGAGAGCGGGCACAGACTAGAACCTAAATCAGAAAATTTTGCCCCCAGTGAAGATTGCGCGTTGTTCGCTAACCTCGCGGCTCATGTGCAACGAAGAAGGGCGAAAATATCAGTTTCGAGTTAACCACCGAACAGTTGGAGTATGCGCTGTTGGCTACCTTGACTCAACGCGATAATCCTGGAGCTTCTGGTTACCTTCGTACCCTCGTCCCACCACTTTTCTCGTGCTTCTTAATTCAGCAACTCTTAAACTGGTACCGAGGACCAGGCAACGTGTGTCCTTCGACCGACTATCGAGCGGCTGGCGCTAAGTTCTTTGAAATCTAATTTTTACCTGTAAGTCTCACGCGCTCAATAATTTGCGATAGAAATGTGGCCTAAAGCCTTCAACCCGCGCTTCAGCAGAGACCAGAAGTTTTCGATTCCGTTAGTGTGGACCTTGCCGCGAACGTACTCTTCCATGTGGTTAACGACTTCGTGGACGTACTTTTCGGCGTCAATTCCCTGATAACCAAATGCGGTATCGGTATAGACACGAGAGCAGGGCGAAATTTCTTTGAGAATTTGGGCTTGGAGCACGTCGCGCCGGACATTGGGAATGATGGTCGCGCGGACGCGCCGCTCTTTGCGATCTAGAAAGCCCATCACAATGGTTTTGTTCATGTGACCAGCTTCGTAAATCGCATTGCGGGTTTCTCTCAACTGCTTGCGCTTCGCCTTGTGCATATTGGTAAGCTTGCCGCCGACAAAGGTTTCATCCACTTCGACGGGGCCGCCAGTGTAGCCGACCTTGGTTTCCACTTCGTCCTGTAGGGCATAGCGGATGCGATGCAGCATGAACCATGCGCTCTTTTGGGTGACCTTCACATCGCGGTGAATCTCGTAACTGCTAACGCCGTTCTTGCAGTTTGCCAGCATCCAGAAAACCATGAGCCATTTGTCTAACGCAATAGCCGAATCCTCCATCACGGTTCCGACCTTGATAGAGAACTGCCGCTTTGCGTGTTTGTTCTTGCACTCCCACAAGCGGCGAGTCGTAATGAATTTCACCTGATCGGAGCCGCAGGTGGGACAACGCACAACGCCATCGCGCCAACGTCGCACCATGAGGTATTGCAGGCAATTATCGGGATTCGAGAAGAAAACGGCAGCTTCTTGCAGGCTCTCTGGCTCTTTCATGAATCTAAGGTACTACACTCAGCTTACTGAGTCAAGGATATTATTACCGCCTAAAGTGTTGAAAATAAGGATTCGCGAAACGATTTTTTTCATGCTTTCGCGTTATCGGACGTGGAAGAAGCAACTAGAGACCTATCTCATAAATAGGTACCGCACTAAGTAATTGTGCGGAGTTGCAATTTAGCAGGCACGAGTCCGGTAGGTATGGAACTCACCGATGCGCAGTGGGAAGTGCATGAAACCACTGGTTGCAGCCCAAGACCTCCGGTTCGCGACGGGGTCGGCCATGCGGCGGATACCCGTAGCGTGCTGGAAGGCGTGTTTTGGATCTTACGAACCGGAGCGCAATGGGCGGAGTTGCGGCGCGATCAAGTTTCCGCCGTACCAGACTGTTGCCACCGCCGATTCCAGCAATGGGTGGGCGAGGGCGTGCTGGTGAAAGTGCTGCGCGCGTTGGCGGAAGATCTGCTAGCACGCGGGCAGTTGGACTTGGCCGAGACGCGTTGCATCGACGCCACCTTCGACGGGGGCGAGTAACAGGGGGCGGTGCAGTTGGTCCAATCACGCCGCGGCAACAGGAGACCAAGATGCATCGGCAATTGCGGAGCGACCATGGTCTTCCTGTCGCCGCGGCGTGGATTGGACCAACTGCACCGCCCCCTTCGCCACATGAAGACACGCTTCGATGAAGCCACCGTCGAGTCAACTGCCTCGCGGCTAGCGGTCTTCCCCCGACGCGCATAGCACTTCGGCGATCGCGCCTATCGCCCAGCGATCCGCTGGATCGAGCGGCTGGCAACAGTCTAACACGGCGTCGAAGCTTGATCGCGCGGCACAAAGTACAACCGCCGTAAGCCCCAAACGCAGGACGGGCAGCAAGCTACGGCGCTATTGCCGCCCGTTGGAAGACCTCGACACGACCGTTTGTCCTGGGTTGCAACTAATGGTTTCAGTCGCCTGGTCACCACGTTGGGCATATCAGCGAGGTCCATACTTCCTCGGGCTCGTCCAGCTTGGTTGCAACTCCGCACATTCTTGAGTGCGGTAGGTATTTATGAGATGGCCTCTAGCAACTAGCAATTAGCAACTAGCAATCAGCGAAAGGCCGAAGCAAACGCGCCCAAACCATTACATCCCAAGGCAAGATGGTTATCGCAGTGCCGCTTGCTAAGTGCTTTGTAATCTATTAAGTACTTTTAAGTCCCTGCGGAAATCAATCATTTGCATACGAAATGTTAGCTAAAGTGTTGAAAACAAGATATGGTGCAAACGATTTTTTTGGTGATGTGTGTCACCAAAGGAGCTGTGAGTCGTTGGCCAGCCTCCGGCTTCTAGCCAAAAGCCAAAAGCCGCCTCCCTACTTCTTCTTAATGTGCAGCACCTTCTGCACTTCCGCGATCACGGTCCCCGAGTCATCTACGATCTCGACCGTGAACGTCGGCTCCAGCTTCTCCTGGGCTTCGAGCGCTCGCCTGATGTCGTCGAGCTGCTGCTGGGTCAGCCGAAAGCTGGCCCGGACCCGCCCCTTCCCCGGCCGGCGGAAGCGGATGCTGGCCGACTTGTCCCAGACGATGTAGTCGGGCCCGAGGTTCTCGATCAGCATGAGCATGTAAAACGGGTCGGCCATTGAATAGAGCGAGCCTCCGTAGTGGGTGCCGACGAAGTTGGCGTTCCAGCGGTGCAACGGCAGCTCGACGTCAATGGCGCGCCAGTCGGCGTCCCAGCGGGTGACCCGAATGCCGGCCCCTAAGAACGGCGGCCAGAAGTTGATCATGCGTCGGATGTGGCGCTTGAACCACAGGTTCATGGAACCATTATGACGAATTGTTGAGCTCCCACATTTCCCAAACGAAGGAAAATGTAGGGCCACCCATCCCATATCCCCCACGCCTTCACAAGACAGAGCCTGCCCCGAGCGCAGCCGACGGGATCGGGAACCCGCTTTCCCTGGACCGAGATCGGTGTCTAAGTAGAAGGAAGCTGCTTGGGAATGGCGCTTGTTCCCCCGGGAAGCCGGTGGGCTAGGGCCTTCTCCCGGCAGGTATTTTTGCTAACTGATACCTGCTGTTCCGGTTAAGGGAAGAGTTACAATCGGGTGAGGCCGCATTCTATAAATCCGGCAGGCAAGGCCAGCATCTAACCAGAGTGAAATATAAGTGTCAGCGGCTGGTTCCATTAGGAGTAGCGAGTGAATTCGACGGTTAAAACGGTCGTGTTCTGGCTGGTGATTGTGTTATCGGGCGTCCTGCTTTGGCAGGTCGTCAAGGTGGGCAATTCGGGACCGAAAGAACGCGCAATCAATTTCTCGGAGTTTATGTCACAGGTTGACCAGAACAATGTCACCGAAGTGACGATTCTTAACGCCGAGGTTCGGGGCAAGTTCAAGAACGAAAAGGCGGGCTTCACCTTGACCGTTCCGCAGAACTACCCGGACATGTACAAGATTCTTCAGGACCACGGCGTAAACATCACGGTTAAGGACGCGTCCAGTGGAAGCTGGCCGAGTTGGATCCTGAACCTGGCGCCTTTCATCTTGCTGGGCGCACTGTGGTTCATCATGATCCGCCAGATGCAGACCGGCGGGAATAAGGCGCTGTCGTTCGGCAAGAGCCGGGCCCGGCTGCTGTCGATGCAGCAGAAGAAGGTGACGTTCAAAGATGTCGCCGGGGTCGACGAAGCCAAAGAAGAGCTGAAGGAAATCATCGAGTTCCTGCGCGAGGCGCAGAAGTTCCAGAAGCTCGGCGGACGCATCCCCAAAGGTGTGCTGCTGGTTGGGCCTCCGGGAACCGGCAAGACCCTGCTGGCGCGCGCTGTTGCCGGCGAAGCCAACGTTCCTTTCTTCAGCATCTCGGGTTCGGACTTCGTTGAGATGTTCGTCGGCGTCGGCGCAAGCCGCGTTCGCGACTTGTTCGAGCAGGGCAAGAAGAATGCTCCCTGCATCATCTTCATCGACGAAATCGACGCCGTCGGCCGCCATCGTGGCGCAGGCTTGGGCGGTGGACACGATGAGCGCGAGCAGACCCTGAACCAGTTGCTGGTCGAGATGGACGGCTTCGAGTCGAACGAAGGCGTCATCCTGATTGCTGCCACCAACCGGCCTGACGTGCTCGATCCGGCGTTGCTGCGACCGGGGCGCTTCGATCGCCGCGTTGTGGTTTCGCGGCCTGACGTTCGCGGCCGCGAAGAGATCCTGCGCGTGCATACCCGCAAGATTCCTTTGAACGACGATGTCGATCTTCCCGTGCTGGCTCGCGGTACACCGGGATTCTCCGGCGCCGATTTGGCCAACATGGTGAACGAGGCTGCCTTGGTGGCTGCTCGCCAGAACCGCAAAACGGTACTGATGTGGGACTTCGAGCAGGCCAAGGACAAGGTCTTGATGGGCGCCGAGCGCAAGTCGATGCTGCTCTCCGATGAGGAGAAGAAGGTCACCGCGTATCACGAGGCCGGCCATGCGCTGGTTGCCGCAATGCGCGAGCATTCCGATCCGCTGCACAAGGTGACGATCATCCCGCGCGGCATGGCGCTGGGCGTGACCATGCAGTTGCCTATCGACGACAAGCACACCTACACGCGTGACTACCTCGAAACCCGGCTGGCTATCATGATGGGCGGACGCGTGGCTGAGGAGCTGTTCCTGAATACCATGACCACGGGCGCAGGCAACGACATTGAGCAGGCGTCGGACCTGGCCCGCAAGATGGTCTGCGAGTTCGGCATGTCGCAACTGGGGCCGATCACTTACGGCAAGAAAGAAGAGCAGATCTTCCTGGGCCGCGAGATCAGCCAGCATCGCGACTTCAGCGAAGACACCGCGCTGCGGATCGACGCCGAGGTGCGCCGCTTCGTGGATGAGGGCTACCAGTCGGCGGTAAACATCCTGGGCGGCAATCGACAAATAATGGAACGGATCGCGATGGCGCTGCTGGAGCGCGAAGTGCTCGATAACAACGAAATGCAGCTGATCCTCGAAGGCAAGGAGCTTCCGGCGCGCGTGAACCCCAACGCTCCTCCGCCGAAAGACGAAGTACAGCAAGTGCTGAAGCCGGCTCCAGGCCAGCCAAACATCGCTCCAGGAGAACGGCCGGCACAAGCGTAGGTGCTTTGAAAGGGCACCGGCTTCAGAGGCTGCTGAAAAACTCTGCAGGGGGCCGTTTTGAACGGGCGCAGCTTTAGCTGCGCCATAAAAGTCCTGTGTTTTGTCATCCCGAACCTCTTTAGAGGTGAGGGATCCGCAGTTTTTTCCACCGCCAAGAGTTTTTCAGCAGCCTCTTCAGCCCGGCCGCTGGTTGTCGGTTGTCAGTGATCAGTTGTCAGAAAGAAGTTGGGCGGTCCGAAGGGGCCGCCCAAAGTTTTGTGCCCCGGTTTCCTGATACTGACAACGGAGCTCATTGCATATTTTTTCCCGCTTCGGGACTCGACTCTGTTCACCCTTCGTTTCGTCCTCCTTCTTTCAATCCGCGGATGTATGCTGCTGGCATCGCGTTGACATGGGGTGAGTTTGATGTGCGTGCGAGGAGAACCCATGTTCAAACTGAGATTCGTAGCTCTGGCTTTGTTGCTTTTGTTTGTCCTTCCAGTCTTTGGCGCCAGCCATGAGACCAGCTATTCCAATTCCTGCAGCGAGCTTTGGCCCGCTGTAAAAGAGGTCATCAATAATCCGGGAAACTACAAGATGGTAAGCACCGATGATGCCAAGTGGACTGCTTTCTACGATGTGAAGCATAAGGAGCACCTCAGCATTAGCGGAGCCGTGGCGCAGAAAACGAACCAAGTCACGCTGGTGTCGCAGGGCACCGGTTGCCAGATGCAAGTGAACTCAAGCTTCAGCGGGCTCACCCACGACGACCAGGGAGACTTCGTGAAGCGAGTGAATGAGGCGCTGGCCAAACTACAGGGAGCGGCGAAGCCAATGGAGCCAGCCAAGCCCTAGCAGCCAGCTTCCCGCTGCCAGCCAAAGGCCATCAGGCGTCGGTTATCGGATCAGATCTACCTGACACCTGCGATCTGACACCCGATCTTCTCGTGTCTTTTTGAGCCGGCAGCTTTGATCGTGCGGCTAATTGTTAAACTGACGGCTGACAGCTGATAGCTGACAGCCAATGGACGACGAGCCCTTCAACATAGCCGAAGACACCGCCGCCGAAGCGCCGTCCCCCCGGCGCGCGCCGGTCCAGTTGCGCAGCCAGCAGACGGTGCAGCGCGTGCTCGACGCGGCAAGCGTGTTGTTACAGCGCGTTTCGCTCGAGGAGGTCACGACCACACGCATCGCCGAGGAAGCCGGGCTCTCCATCGGCGCGCTGTATCGCTTCTTTCCGGACAAGCAGACGATCATCGACGCTATCGCTGTGCGGCACGTCGAGAACTTTAGGGCTGAAGTTGAGCCGAAGCTGCTCAAGCTCGTTATTCGCGATGTCGCCGGCCTCAAGAAGTTCGATCCCGCGCGCGTACTCGACGCTGTGGTTGATGCATACGTGGTTTACCTCGACGCCCATCCTGATTTCCGAACCATCTCGTTTGGCCGCCACATCAGCCCTGCGACCAAGGAGCGCGAGGCTTCCCCTCATGTCGGATTGCCCGGTCTGCTGAAGAAGTTCATCGTGCGTCGCCTGGGCATGGCTGACTCTTCTGAACTCGATTTGCGCTTGCGCGTGGTGAGCGAAGCCGGCGAACGCCTGATCGCCTACGCCTATGAGCTGCCGACGCGTGAAGACCGCGATCGCATTATCGCGGAGATGAAGCGCATGCTGGCGCGGTATTTGTTTGCGTAAGAAAGCCGCTCTTAGCTCCTGGCCGTTAGCTCTTGGCTTTCTGCTCTCAAACCAGCAGTTCCTGGTGTGACATTGACGTGTCGCTGACTGCCGCCCCTATCATTTGCCTGCAATGTGGGCTTGTGCGATTTCTGGCCAAGAGCCAAAAGCTAAGAGCCAAGAGCGAGAGCAAATAGCGTCCGTTTCACAACTCACCTCCCCCGCGCAATAACTTTTTTAAAGAAAAGTGTTGACATTCCCGGAATCTAACCGCAACATATGGTGCTAGACATAGTGCTCACCCAAGTTATAGAGCAGCTATGGCGATTAATGGGCGCGAGCCCAACCTTCAAGGGAGAAGGTATCTAACAAGGAGGCATAACATCATGCCGGCTAAGAAAAAGGCTGCCAAGAAGGCTGCTCCGAAGAAAAAGAAGCACTAACTGAGGCGAGGCTTTCAGCCTCGTTTTTCTTTTTCAACCGAAACCCGGCCTCCGGTTCCTATACGGAGGCCTTTCCTATTTGTGTTAGCCTGACCTTCCATTCCACCCAAGGCAGCGTTCATTGGCCGTCGTTAACTCTCCCGGGGCGCCTCTCGACTCGCCCACAGCGCGCCGAACCCCGGCGAAGCTTACCTTTTTGCCGCTGGTGATCGCGACCTTCTTCATGGTTTCCGGTGGCACCTACGGAACGGAAGAGATTGTCCACGGCGCTGGATACGCGGGAGCGGTCCTCGTCCTGCTGATTACTCCTGTGCTCTGGAGCCTGCCGACGGCACTCATGATCGGCGAGTTGGCAAGTGCCATTCCGGCCGAAGGCGGCTTCTATGTCTGGGTACGCGAGGCGATGGGACGCTTCTGGGGATTTCAAGAAGCGTGGCTGTCGCTGGTCGCCAGCATCTTCGACATGGCGATTTACCCCACGCTTTTTGTCGCCTACCTGGTGCGCCTGTTCCCCTGGTTCGATGTGGGCCATCGCGGGCTGCTGGTCGGCGTAGCGGTGGTGATCGCCTGCGCTGCGCTGAATCTTGCCGGTATACGAGTGGTAGCAATGACGTCCGTCTGGCTGTTCGTCCTGCTTTCTGCGCCATTCGTGGCCATCACGGCTTTAGCTCTGCTCAAACCGGAAAGTCTGGCCGACATGGCTCATCCCACAATGTCGCATACTCACATTGTGGGATCTCTGCTCGTCGCCATGTGGAACTACATGGGTTGGGACAACGCTTCGACCATTGCGGGCGAAGTGGCCCAGCCGCAGCGCACGTATCCTCGCGCGATGCTTGCGGCAGTGGCGCTGGTGTCGCTCACTTATGTGTTGCCGGTCGCGGCCATGTCGCTCACGAAGCTGAGTCCCACAGCGTGGGAGACGGGATCGTGGGCCGACATTGCCGGGCTGCTGGGCGGTCCGGCGCTGCGCGTGGCTCTCGTCGCGGGTGGAATGATGAGCGCGTTTGGCATGTTCAACGCGCTGGTGCTGAGCTATTCCCGCCTGCCATACGCCATGGCGCTGGATGGGATGCTGCCTCCGGCCTTCGCGAGGCTGACAAGGCACACGCGTGTGCCGTGGGTATCCGTCGTAGTGCTAGCGACCGCGTGGGCGTTGTGCCTGGGGCTCGGATTTGAGCGGCTGGTGACCATCGACATCCTGATCTACGGCTCAAGCCTGCTGCTGGAATTTGTGGCGCTGGCAGTGCTGCGCTTCACCCGTCCCGACCTACCCCGAGCGTTCAAGGTACCGGGCGGGAAAATCGGAGCAGTTCTACTCGGAGTCTGTCCGATGCTCTTGTTGGGATTTTCCGTGTATGGAAGCGAGAGCGAACGGATCGTGGGGATGAACGGGTTGGTGTTTGGCGCAATTCTGATTGTGGCTGGATTTGTGGTCTACGGAGTTGTGAGGCGCGGAGCGCCGACGAGAAGTTAGCCCCACGCGTGAGCGTGGGGGTGGAACGTAAAAGAATATATTCTCGGCCGCGGAGCGGCACGGTTGATAGGCGAACCGCGTATGACATCGCAATGAAATTGCGAAACCACCGCGACGAGAAGGCGCTGCTCCGCAGCTTGGCGACGTTTATGTATGATGCCAAGCCCACGCTCACGCGTGGGGCTGAAACCACACCGGCGCTCCGCGCCTGTCAAACGCGGCGAGAGACCAGGCGCGAACCAACAGGTTTCCCTGTCGGTTCTAAGACGCCACACCGTGCAACCTCCAACACAACTGTGTCGCGAATGCGGGTTCGAGTCCCTACATGCCAGCCTACTCTGGTTTCACCACCAACAATTTGAACGTACCCGGAATCATGGGTGGTCGGCGATCATTGGGCCCTTTTTCGCCAAACTCCGCGGTCACCAGGTAAAGCGCATTCGTATCGGTATTGAGCGCCATCGTACGTGCCCCGCGCGCTGTCGAAACCGTCTGCTTCACCGAATATTTGTCCGGCCCGTCTTCGTGGATTACCGGCATGGTTCCATCTCCGCACGACATGAAAACTTCATGGGTTTTGGCATTGAAGCGGCCGGCGTCGACTCCGGCACCGATGGGAACCGTGGTGATCACCTTGCCGGAAGCGGCGTCAGTAACCGCCATCACCTTATTTCCGCATCCCGAGAAAAGCCGGCCGTGGGCCACGTCGAACGCTAGCGCGCTGGGCTCCTCGCAACCGGTGAGCGGCCAGTGAGTCGTCGCCGTATTGTTCTTCACATCGATCACCGCGAGTTCGCCTTTGTCTTCGATATTGACGAAGACCTTGCCTTTGCCGTCGCTGGCAGGGAACTCGGGCTTCCCGCCGAGGGCAACCGTTGCGAGAACTTTTCCGCTGGCAGCATCGATTACCGTCGAGTCCTGGCTCTTGGCGTTAAAGGTGAAGATGTGCTTCGAGAACGCTTCGTAGAGAATCGCGTCGGGACGTCCCCCGACCTTGATTTTGTCGGTCACTTTCAGCGTCTTCATATCGAAGACCGCGACGGAGTCATCGCCGCCGTTGCTGACGAAGCCCTTGTTCATCGCGGGCACGAGGGCCACGCCATGAATGCCGTTGAGATCGGGAATATCGCCGACCTGCTTCAAGGTCTTGGTGTCGATCACCATCACGTGCGTGCCGCGAGTGATGAACAGTCGATGCGCGCCCTGCTCGTAGGTGACGTAGTCCCATCCACCCTCTCCGCCCAACTTCACGGTGTCAACGAGCTTGTACTGCTTTTGCGCGAACGCGGGTAACGACAACAACAGCCCGGCGACGAGTATCAGAACCATATTGCGTTTCATCAGTATCCTCTCCTTCTAGTGCGCTTCTGGTGGAGCGTTGTGATCGTGACTTAGATAGTAGTGAACGGCAGGGGTGATAACGAGCGAAAGCACCATGGAAATTGTTATGCCGCCAATGACCGCGATGGCCAGCGGTTGCAGCATCTGCGAACCGGCACCGAGAGCGAATGCGAGCGGCAACATCCCCGCAACGGCGGCGAGCGCGGTCATCATAATCGGCCGCAAGCGGCGCCGGCCGGCCTGAATCATGGCGTCTTCGGCAGCTAGCCCTTCCCCGCGGAAGCGCTGGTCGGCATCGAGCAGCAGGATTCCGTTTTTGGCGACGATACCGATGACCATGATCAATCCCATAAACGATGCGATGTTGAACTCGGTGCCGGTGATGAGCAGTGCCAGGAATACGCCCGAGGTGGACAGCAGCGCGGAAGCCAGAATTGCCAAAGGCGCCGCCAGGGTACGGAATTCGAAGAGCAACACGACGAAGACGAGCAAGGTGGCAAGGACGAGGACGAGCAGAAGATCGTGAAACGACTGCTGCTGCTCTTCGTAGGTCCCGCTATATACCACGCGGATCGAAGGCGGTAGGTGAAGATCGTTCACCGCCTTCTGGACGGCTTTGATGGCGCTGCCCAGGTCGCGCCCTTCCAGTCGGGCGGTGACTATCACATCACGCTGCAGGTTCTCGCGGAGAATCTCTGTCTGGCCGGGAAGTTCTGTGACGTTCGCCAGCGTGCCGAGTGTCGCCGTGTGCCCGGACGTGCTGTTGAGGAGTGTGTTGCTCATCGCCTGCAACGAACTGCGGTTGGCATCGGGATAGCGCACGCGGATGGTGAAAGCCTTGTCCTGGGTGATGACCGGAGTGGCTGATGGTTCGCCTTCAAGAATGGCAGTGGCATCGATCGCGACTTCTTCCGGGGTGAATCCGGCGTGCGCGGCAACCACCGGATTGACGTTGAAGACAGTTGCCGGATTGCTGACGGTGTTTTCGATACCGTTCAGTATGTCGACCACGCCGCTGATTTTGCTGATGGCGTCAGCGACTTTCGGCGCCCAGACACTCAACAGCGCGGCATCCTGCGAGAACAGCTTGATCTGCACCGGCTCCGGGGCATTCGAGAGATCGCCGATCATATCCTGCAGCACCTGAATAAATTCGACGTTGATGCCGGGCTCTTGTTTAGCGATCTGGGCGCGCAAGCTGGCCATAACTTCGTCCACGCTGCGATCTCGCTTGTTCTTGAGCTTCACCGCGATGTCGCCGCGGTTCGCTTCGGTTACTGCGGCCAGTCCTAATTGCAGACCAGTCCGTCGCGAATAGCTTTCGACTTCCGGAGTTTGTCCCAGCAGCGTCTCTATGTGACTTACCATCCGGTTCGTCTCTTCAAGGGACGAGCCGGGCGGGCTCAGATAGTCCAGCACAAAGCCGCCTTCATCCATGGCCGGAAGCAGGTCGGTTCCCAAGGCGCGATAGCACAGGAACGACGCGGCGATGAGCACCACCGCGAAAGCTCCCATCCACAGTGGCCGCTCCAGCGCAAATCGCAATGCCCGCTCGTAGAAGTCGACGATTTTGCGGAAGCGCGGGCCGAGTGATGCTTCCTCAGCGGCCAACAAGCGCTCGCGTTCGCTCACGCCTTCGAGGCGCTTTTCGTCGCTGGCCGGTTTTCGACGAATGAAATACTGGCTGAGCGTAGGCGTCCAACTGAGCGCCAGGGCGAGCGAGGTAATGAGCGACGCCGCAACCGTGATGGCCAGCGCACGAAAGAACACGCCGGTCACTCCCGTTGTCGCGATCAGGGGCACGAAGACAACAATCGGGGTGATGGTCGAGCCGATCAGCGGGACGGTGATTTCGCGCAGTGCGCTCTGGATCGCTTCCAACCTGCCCTGTCCGGCATCACGATGGAGCGAGACGTTCTCCACCACGACAATCGCGTCGTCGATCACCAGTCCCACAGCGGCGGCCAATCCGCCAAGCGTCATAAGGTTGAAGCTCTCGTTCAGCAGCTTCAAGGCGATGAACGTTATCAGGACCGTAGCCGGAATCACCAGCGCCGCAACCAGGGAGGTTCCCCAGTCGCGCAGGAAGAGCACCATGATGAGCGACGCCAGAACCAGGCCGATGAGAATGGCATCGCGTACGCTCTTGATCGATTCGGTCACGATCTGCGACTGGTCATAGAAGGGCTCCAGCTTGATGCCCGGCGGCAGCGACTGCTGAATGCGCTGCACCTCGGCGTGTACCTCATCGGCAACGGCAACGGTGTTGCTGTCGGGTTGGCGCGAGATGTTCAGCAAAATCGCAGGCTTTTGATTCGCGGTGACGATGGTGTAGATCGGTTTGACGCCGGGCTCGACCGAAGCCACGTCTTGAATGTGTATTGGCACGCCCGCTGGCGTGGACTTCACGACGATGTTGCCGATCTGCTGCGGGTCGCGTACCTGGGCGTCCACCAGCCCGAGATAAAGCTGATGATTCTGCGGCAGCAGTCCGGGCGAGTCGATCAGGTTGGTACGGCGCACCGAGTCGAGAATATCGGTGACAGTGACATTGGCCGCCAGCAGTTTCACCGGATCGGGAGTGATGTGAAACTCGGGTTCCTGACCGCCCTGCACGACGACGGTGGCGACTCCGTTCACCCGGTTCAGCCGCGGCTTCAAGTCGTACGTCGCCATGGTCCAAAGCTCAGTCTGCGGAACCGTGTCGGAAGTAAGGCTGTAACCGATGATGGGAAAGCTGGCAAACGTCAAACGGTGCGTCTGGATTACGGCAGTCGGTGGCAGCGAGGCGCGAACCTCCGACAGAGCTGCATCGACCAGCTGCAGCGTGGTCACCATATTCACGTGCCAATCGAAAAACAGATCTACTTCTGCCGAGCCGCGGCTGGTGATGGAGCGGACCTGCTGCAGTCCCGGCACGCTGTTGACCGATTCCTCGATGGGCCGCGTGATGGTGACCATCATCTGGTCAATGGGCATCACGCCGTTGTCGACGCCGATTACGACGCGCGGAAAGTCGGTGGTCGGAAACACCGAGATCGGGATGGTAAACGCCAGGTAGGTGCCCGCTGCCGAGAGAATCACGATGAGGAAGATGATCGACTTGGAGTAGCGCGTGAACCAGTAGCCGTTGTCGGCAGCAGCCTGCGGGCGCGCGCGGTCGAGGATGGAATGCACGCTCATGCGCCGCTCAGTCCTTGGCCTTATCGGCGGCGCCGGCTGTTCCTTGCGGCTGCGCATTTTCCGCCGCCGCTTCCGCGATCTTCACCTTTGTATTGTCGGGAAGCGCATAAGCTCCGGTAATGATGACGGACTCCCCGCCAGCCAGCCCTTTGGTGATCTGGATCTGCTGGCCCTGCCGAATCCCGGTGTCCACTGACACTTGATGCGCCACATCGTCGCGCACGATCATGACCGTATCGGCGCCATCCGGGGTCTTCAGCACTGCTGAGGCGGGTATGACGACAGCATCCTTCAGGGTCTGTGCGACCACTTCCAGTTGAACCGACGTACCCGGTCGCAGGCTGCCGTCCGGGTTGGGAGCATCGATCCAGACTTCGACCGTGGTGCTGTTGGGATCGAGAGCCGGACTGACCAGCGCGACCTTGCCCGGGGCCTTGATGTTGCCGGGAGCAAGGATGGTAGCTGCATCACCAATCTTCAGAGCGGCTGCCTGCTCCTGCGGAATATGCGCCTTGGCAATGACGGAGGAGGTGTCCATCACGGTGACCAGTGGGGTTCCGGGTGCGGGCGTTTCGCCTGGATAGGATGGCCGGTCCGTGACTACGCCGTCGATGGGACTGCGAATCTCGGTGTACGAAAGCTGTGCGGCGGCGTTCTCGTACTTGCCCTGCGCCGAGGTAAGCTGCCCCTTGGCTGCTTCCAGTTGATCTTTCTTGCCCGACTTCTGAAGCGCCGCCAGATGTTGCTGCGCCAACTCGTATTGCGATTTCGCCTGAACCAGCGCCACCGCGGCCGCGTCTAGGTCTTTGCGCGGCATCGCTCCTTCTTTGTACAGAACCTGCCGGCTGTCGTAGACCTTCTGCTGGGCCTCGTAGGCCTCTTTCGTGGTCTTCAGGTCGTACTCGGCCTTCTGCCAGTCTTCCGGAAGAGTTGAGGCTGTCGCAATGCCGTAGTTGGCCTGCGCCTGCTCGAACGCGCCCTGGTTGTCGACCGCGGCTGCAGTCAGGTCACGGTTCTCGAGCACCGCCAGCAACTCTCCCTTGTGCACATGGCTGCCGCGATTCACGTAGAAGGTTTTTACGGGGGCAACGACTTTCGGCGTAATCGCTGCCTGATTACGTGGGAACAGAATCGCCTCGGCGCTGATGATCTGCTGGATTTCCCCGCGCTGAGCCCTTGCCACTTGCACGGTCACCACAGGCTGTGGGTTCTCTTCCTTCTTCGAGCACGAAGTGAGGGCGAGCCCGCCGAGACAGAGGACGAGGAGAGGAGCCCATCTCATGCCATTTCCGTAAAGTTTCATTAGAAGGGCCCCGTCAGAGTTTGCAGATTAGCGAGCGCCACGCGATAGCGCGTCTCGCCGTCATCGAGGTTGTTGCGCGCCGTCGCCAGCGTGTTCTGTGCATCGACCACCTCCAGCGCCGTGGCTTCTCCTGCCTGGTAACGCAGGGTGGTGAGGCGAAGGCTGTCGGCAGCCAGAGCGGCGGTTTTATCCAGCACGTCCAGATGCTCGCGTGCAGTCTGTGCTTCGGCATAGAACTGTTGCAGGTCGGCAATGGCTTGGCGCTGCGCGGCACTCAGCTCGACCTTTGCGAGATTACGTTGCAGTTGCGCCTGGCGAACCTTGCTCTGGATCGCGCCCCAACTCCACACCGGAATGTTGAGCGTAGCTGCGCCGGCATAACCCAGATTGCGAGCGCCGTCGCGGTTATATACGGCGAATTGATTGGCATCGATTCCGTAGAACATATCCACCGTCAGAGACGGCAGGTATCCCGCCCAGGCGACCGAGACTTCTTTGTTGGCGACGTTCAGCGCGGCGTAAGCAGCTTTCAATTCAGGATTATTTTTCTCCGCCGACTGTTGGACATCAGCAATGGCCGGTAGCGGTGGCACGGCCGACAGGTCGCTGACCAGAGTGAAGTCCTGAAAGAAGTTTGGGAACAACAGAACTGCAAGCGCGAGCTTGGCGCTTTGTTCGGCTAGTTTCGCCTCATCACGCGCGCGCAGCAGATCATTCGCCTGAATCTGCGCCTTGATGACATCGGAATGTGCGACCTCGCCCCCCTGCTCGAGCTTTTGGGTATTGGTCAGAAAGCGCTGGCCTTCGTCGAAGACTTGCTGCGAGGTGACCGTCCGGTTCTGAGCCGCAATATATCCATAGAAGGACTGCACCACTGTCACCACCAGTCCGCGGACGGCGACCTCGTGCCGCGCCTGTGCCAGGGCCAGCACCGCTGCGCTGCGCTGATAGTCGGCAATCTGCGCCGGCCCGATAGCCTCATGCGCGATGCCCTGGCTGATGTACTCATGCACGCCGTTGTTGGCGATGAAGACTCCTGATGTTGTGCCGTTGCCTTGCGTGTAGAGGTAGCTGTTTGAGTAATTCACGCCGGGAAGCAATCCAGCGCGGGCTTGTAAGCGGGCTTCACGAGCCATTCCGAGATCCGTGACCGCCGCCTGGAATTGTGGGCTGTTGGCTTTCGCGCGTGCGAGGGCGTCGGCCAACGTGAGCGAGACGGTGCCTCTCGACGGAGCTGCGCTGGCTTGGGCGGAAGCCGCTACTTGCCCCAGCATCGCGGGAGCTGCCGAGAGCAAACTGGCGGTGGCAAGAAAGTATCGGAGAAACAGAGACACCAAAGCCTCGCGTCGGGCACAACGTCTTTCATTAGAATGCCGCGCGGAACCTTAACCAAACCTTAAGGCTCACCAAAGGGATGCGGTCAGCTCTGCTTGGGGATGGAAACAATCATACGGGTACCTACGCCGGCTTCGCTTTTCGGGGTGATCGATCCACCGTAGGCTTCGATCACGGCTTTGGCAATGGCCAGGCCAAGCCCGTAGCCTCCCGTGTCGCGAGAGCGCGAAGCGTCACCGCGGTGGAAGCGCTCGAAGATGCGTGGCATTTCCTCCGGCGGAATGCCCGGGCCACTATCCACGATCTCTACCACGCCGTGTTGCCGATCGGAATTTACCAGCACCTGAACCGCCGAACTCGCGGGTGTGAAACGCACCGCGTTTTCCAGCAGGTTGGTCCACACCAGCTCCAGATCTTCGGGATCAGCGCGAACCGGAATAGGGCCGTTGTTGCTGAGCTGAATCTCCACTCCGCGCTGGCGGGCCAGAGGTCTGACCGAATCGACCGCAGCATCGCAGGTGGCGCGCAGGTCGATCTCCGCCAGATCGCGTTGCAAGCTGCCCGCTGCCCACTGTTCGGCTCGCGCCAGCCGCAGCATGGAATGCAGCAGCTTCTCCAGCCGCGCCATGTCTTCCAGACATTGCTCCAGGCCCGCACGATACTCTTCCGAGGAGCGCGGCCGCTGCAGCAGGGACTGCAGTGTCGATTTCAAGATGGCGGCGGGCGTCTTCAGTTCATGCGCGGCATTGGCGAGAAACTCGCGCTGCTGAGTGAAGGCGCGATGTAGCCCTTCGAGCATGGACGTCATCGCCTGGGTCAGCGGCAGCAGTTCGCGTGTGGCCATGGCCTCAGCGCCAGGATTGAGCTCCCAGTTTGAGGTGGAGATCGACACCGCGTTGGCCGCCAGATCGTCGAGCGGACGCAAGCCCCGCCGCAGTCCCCATATCGCAAGCGGTACGGTGATGCACAGCAGAAGGGCACATCCGCCTGCAATAGTTAAGCGAAGTCGCGCGACCGCCGTGGCTACCGGAAGAAGCGGCGAGGCGTACGTGACAGTAAGGAAGTCGCTGGCCGGCGTGCTCGCTTCGCGGTCGAGCACGGGGACGCGGCTCAGCCGGAGCGCCCTGTAGGACTCGCCGTTCCATTCAAAGTTCGCGTACACAGCTTCCGCGGCCGGCGGCAGCGACAGACTCGGCCAATCCGTCGAGCGCGCTATCAGCATTCCCGTCTGATCAGAGACCTGATACAGGTCGGCGTGCCCACGCTCCAACGAGGGCGGCACCATGTCCTGCTGAAACTCGAGTGTGGGGTGCTCTTCTTCCGAGTAGTGCACCAGCGCGGCAATGCTCATCGCCCGGCCTTCGAGTTCGGTGTCGAACGCAGCCAGCAATTGGCGGTGCGTGAAGTACACTGCCACAAAAAAGAGCCCAATAGCGAGTAGCAGTTGCGAAACAACCACTGCCGCGATCAGTCGCTGCGCGATGGAGTGCGTTCTCATAATCAGGCGCGCAGCATGTAACCTTGTCCCCGCAAAGTGTGAATCAACTTGGTGTCTCCGTGTTCAAGCTTCCGTCGTAATCCGGAGATGTAAACCTCAATCACGTTGCTGAACCGTTCCCAGTTGAAGTCGTAGAGATGTTCCAGCAGCTCGGTTTTCGAGACAACGGCACCGGCGCGATGTGCCAGGTATTCCAGCACACGATACTCCATGGCAGTGAGCGGCACAGGTTTTCCGCCGCGGCGGACGGTCAGGTCTGCGGTGCAGATCTCGATGTCGGCGATCTTGAGCACGGCTGTGCTCTGCCCCTTGCCGCGCCGGATGAGGGCTTTGGAACGCGCCATCAGCTCACCAAGATCGAATGGCTTGCACAGGTAATCGTCAGCACCGGCATTCAGCAGCGCAACGACCGACTCCTTTTCGTCGCGCGCGGTCAGGATGAGCACGGGAAACTGCGCGGCGCGCGAGCGTAGCCGCGTGAGCAGCGTAAGGCCGTCGATCTGGGGAATCATGAGGTCGAGGATGAGCAGGTCGTACGGGTTATTCTCGGCCATGTAAAGGCCGTCTTCGCCATTAAAGCAACAGTCGACCGCGTAGCCGGCGCTTTCGCGCAAGCTGCGGGCAATGTTTTCCGCCAGCCGACGTTCGTCTTCTACGATCAAAACCCGCATAGGTGAGAGTTGCTCTGATTGTAGGTCAACTGGCGCCCAGCAATCTCTGCTGGATTTTCCCTTTCAGACACCCCGGAATCAGCCATGTACATCGTAAGTAACGGCAACGCGAATTGGCTATGGGAAGCTATCAGCAATTCGGAATGCGGTTATGGACGTATGGCGCTTCTGGGGGCCACCGGGGCTCGCCAGCCGGCAGGGTCCTCCTCGCCGCCGCGTTCATGGCAGCGATCTGCCTGATCGCGATCGTGATCGGTGCAGCCAGCGTGCAGTAGTCGCGAGCGCTCGCAGGGCTGCTACTTTAAGCCGAGCAACGATTTCTGCCCCCTGATTACCGGTACGGTCGCGGTGTTCACCACCGACGGATCGTCGCGCAATTTCAGGTAGAGCATCGGGCCCGATGTGGGCGGAATAGCAAGGCTCGTCTGAAAGAATCCTTCCGGCACCTGCACCGCATTTGCGAACTCAGGGTCGGTAGCGACCGCCTCAAGCAGGAAAAGCTTTTCACCCATCAGCGTACACTGCTTCTCCGGCGTGTTTGCGCACCGGACCTGCAATAGCGACGGGAGCCGCACCAGGGTTTGCAGAGGCTGCCAGTCACCCGCGGCGCCGGTAGAGTCGACGGCGCGAAACTTCAGCGGGCCGAAGGCCGAGGAGCCAAGGTCCTTCACGGGGTTGAGAACAGCCAGGACGGTTTGCGGATCCTGCAACGTCAAGCTTCCAGCCTCGGTCGTCAGTTCGGTTCGGATCGACTCATCCGCCGTTGCCACTTCAATTTTTTCGGTGGGAGCGAATTTCTGCGGCGAGATGCTCCTCAAGGCAAAGCGCAGCACTTGTTGCTGCGACATCTCGTCCGGACTGTTCAGCTCGATGTGGGCCTCCGTGTCGGAGACGGAACTTCCGGCAGGTTCCACCGTCTTGCCCAGCAGCGCGACCTCCGGTCTCGGCAGCGCGATGGCCGCTTTGACGCTTAGAACTCGACCGTCCTTGAGCGTCACCTGTGCTTTTGTGTCTTGCTCCGGTTGCAACTTTGTCGCATCTGCTGGAACAGATGCCATCTTCAATTCGTCTTCCAGATTGCTGCGCGACAGATCTCCGGGGTTGAAGCGAACTCCGTTGATTGCGAGCGCGGCCACCTCGTCCAGTCGTGTGCCGCGCAGAATCCCCGTGGTATCGCCGGCATGAATGTTGAAGGAGTCGAGGCGCGCCGACTCTGCGTAGCTTCGTACCGCCACGTGATCGACCGCCGCCGAGCCATACCGCTTCACTTGTAATGTGAGCG
Source organism: uncultured Acidobacteriaceae bacterium (assembly GCA_963796585.1). Lineage (GTDB taxonomy): Bacteria > Acidobacteriota > Terriglobia > Terriglobales > Acidobacteriaceae > CAVVDY01. The sequence goes on along the minus strand of CAWCMB010000010.1, from coordinate 159,290 downwards.
GCCCAGGCTCCGCGTCATGCAACGCGAGTTTTACCTGAAGTGTGTCGGGCTTGGTAGCTTTCCAATCCGCGCCAATCGTCTTGCCGCTCTCGCTTTTGGCGGTGACGCTGTCAACGCAAACCGCCTGCGGAGATCGTAGGTGCAATGTGTCCTCGCGCCCAACGATCAGCCCACTCGCGTCGTCCGGAGGTACGGACCACGTTGTGGACTCCGAGTTGCGAAGTGAATACGACGGACCATCGAAGCGTTCGAATCCCCATGAGCCGTGTACCGATGCGGTCACGGTTTGCGGCAGATTGGCCGCTACCAGCGAGGCGGTGTCGACGGTGAATCCGCCTTGCGCTGCATTCGCCTTTGCCGGCAGCTCAACTGCTTTCCCGGTGCCATCGCGAAGCTCGAGGCTCAAGCCATGTCCCAGATCGGTGCCGAACAAGAGTGGCGCTCCTTCTGCTGGAAGCACCAGCCCACTCCTCTGTGCGCAGAACACCTGCTTAGGGTTGACGGCACGAACTGGCGGTGGCGTAGAGTGCCCAATCGGTGGTAGACCAATCACGATCACCGATTTCGGATCACGAAACGAGGGCGGGTTATTCAGCTTCAGGTTGAGTGACTCGCTTTCCGGCAGCGCCAGCGCCGGAATGTACTGATACTTCGCCGTATGGGCGCTGCCCAGGATCCGGACCACGTCAACCACCGCGCCAATGTAGGGATCGTAGGCGCTTCCCGCTATGCGTGGGGCGTTGCTGATCTGCGTGAGCAGGTCAACCGAGGTCTCCGACGTTAGAGTGGCGACCATGCTTTGCGTGTGGGCGTCATCGAGTACAAGCTGGCTGCTGTTTTGCGTCAGGCACTGTAACTGTTGCGCCGCCGGCTTCTCAAAACACGACTGATCGACCTTGATACCCAGGCTGCGGGCCAGCAGGTTGGTGCGTTGTTGCAAGTCCGCGGAATCCTCCTGCGACGCCTCGCGCACCAGCGTGAGATACCGTTCCAGGCGCGCGCGGTCGAGGCTGGCTTGCACCAGATCCTGAGCCGCACGAACGAACGCGCCCGGCTTGCCGCGAACCGTTGAGCGCAGCGTGCTGAAGTCGCCGCCCGTCTCCGGCGCGAGAAATATCAGTGCCTGCTCCGCCTCGGCAGGCACTTTGACCATCACGCCCTCTTGTCGCACCCGCTTGGTCCAGGTCTCGACCTTGGTGAACCAATTTTCGGGCGGAGGATTGGTCGCTCCGCGCAAAAAGGCCACGATCATCAGGTAATGAGCTGATTGGCTTTCCGGCAAATCGGGATGTATCCAGAGACGGTCGCCGGGAAGCAGGCTCGGGACCTCGCCGATGGGCAAACCCTTATCGCCGCGTTCCACACGAACGTCAATCTTTGGACCCACCAAATCGAACGCAGCATCATCCGCAAGCGCGAGCGGGACTAGGACCAGCAAGGTGAGAATGCAACTGAATAAGGACGCAGGTCTACGCATATCTAATTATCTAATGATTGGATGCAGAGCTGACTGTGAGGTAAGCAGCGCCAGCGAGGCCAAAATCCATGCTGAATCCTGAGTCACTGTTAGGACATCTGACGCTTCATTGATCAATCCGGAGGCCTTCAATGAGTGCAGCATCACCGTGCAGCCACCTGAGCCATTTGCATATCACTCGAACCACGAAGCATGTTTGTGAAGAGTGCGTGAAGCTGGGAGATACCTGGGTTCATCTTCGCATGTGTACCGATTGCGGGAAGGTGGGCTGCTGCGATTCTTCCAAAAATCGCCATGCCACCAAGCACGCAAAGCACACGTCGCATCCCCTTGCCCGGTCGGTTGAGCCGGGGGAGACCTGGGTGTGGTGCTATGTGGATGACGTCGTGGCGACTGAACTGCCGGAGTAGCAGGTGAGCGCCCCGACTATTTTCGAGCCCCAGGTGTTGGTCGAAGGCGGCGAAAGCGGCGGACCGCCAGACTCGGGTATTCGCTGTCCTCTGTGCGGCTGGCGTCCGCAAGCACACCACCGCTGGATCTGCAGATGCGGGCACCTGTGGAATGTGTTCGACACCGGCGGCGTATGCCCCGGCTGCCTCCGCCAAGCGAAGAACACGCAATGCGGGGCCTGTGGCGACTACTCGCCTCACTCGGATTGGTACGAGCTGAAGGGCTGAACGGGGAGGAGGCCTCGCGGTCTACGCCTAGGGGCACGCTTTTCTGGCTGTCTGCGGCTGCGTTATCATGAGGAAATTTCGTGTGGAGGTGTTTCGACCATGCGAGTGCTATGTCTTCCCATTCTTGTTCTTGCAGTGGCTTCTGCTGCTCTCAGCCAATCAGCGCACACCGCGGAGCGTCCGAATCAGATCTTGACGCAAGAAGTGGTCCTCTCTGGCACCAGCACTCTGGATTCGCAGCAACTGCAAGACATCAGCAATAGCCTCACCTCAAGGCGATTTCGCGATGACGAGCACGAAATCAGCGGACGCATCCGAGATGCTTTTCAGCAGATGGGATACTTCGACGCCGAGGTATCGAACCTGAAGATACGTGCGCTGGATCCACTGGCACGGCCGAAGCCGGTGCGAATCGAGGCTGATGTGACGGAAGGTCCTCGTTACACCTTTGGCGCGCTTCAGTTCACCGGCAATCAAGCGTTGAGTTCGGCAGAGTTGATCAAGATGATGCCGCTACACGTCGGGGAGTTCTTCAGTACCGGCAAAGTGCGAAGTTGCCTGAACAGCATGAGAGAGCAATACCTCCGAATGGGATATATAAACTTTGTTGTTGTTCCAGGAACAGAAACGCTCTCCAGCAGCCAAATCAAGCTGACGTTCGACATTACCGAGGGACCGCAGTTTCGAATGGGCGCCCTGCAATTTGAAGGAAAGAGTGACAACCTGGATCAGATTCAGCAACATTGGACCTTGCGAACAGGTGAGCCGTTCGACGCAAGCTATATCGACAAATTTGTAGCGGAGGCGAAGGACATCTTACCGCCTGAGTTCCAGCCGAGCAGAGACCTCGAAATTTCTACGAACTGCAAAGATGCGACGGTGATGGTGCGACTCGACCTCGATCCAAAGCAAATCGTGCGTGCGCCCCTCAAAGATGTGGACTGCGATAAGGAAGAGAAGAAGCCTGTTCCGCAAACGAAGTGACACGTCGGGAGAGCGTTTCGGCAGATTTAGGTAGAATCGAATTACTCTCCGTGCCCCGAAGTTCTGCAAAATCGAAAAGGGCTGATCCCGAAAAGCAAGTCTCGAAGGCGACCCTCAAGCTGCGTCTGCTGAAGCGCCTGAAATGCACCCTGAAATTTGAAAAGCAGGCATGGTTGACGGGCGCAACACTCGTGGCTGGCATAGATGAGGTCGGACGCGGTTCTCTGTTCGGCCCGGTCGTGGCCGCGGCGGTGATACTCGATCCCACCTACCGCATTCGCGGGCTGCGCGACTCCAAGCTACTGGATCGCCAGCAGCGAGAGAAGCTGGCTCCGAAGATCCGCGAGCACTCGCTGGCATGGGCGATAGCCGCGGTCGACGTCACGACCATCGATCAGATCAACATTTACTGGGCTTCGAAGCGCGCCATGGAAGAAGCCGTCGGCAAGCTGACACTGCGGCCTGACCACTTGCTGATCGATGCCATGCGCATCAACTTCGCCTGTGCGCAGACGCCGATCATTCATGGCGACGCGTTGTCGGCCTCGATCGCCGCCGCCTCCATCATCGCCAAGGTCGAGCGCGACGCAATGGTCAGCGCCTGGGATCCGGTGTATCCGGAATACGGCCTGGCTTCGAACAAGGGCTACAGCACGCCCAAGCACCTTAAGATGCTGCGCGAGAAAGGTCCAACCCCACTGCACCGCCTCTCCTTTGCGCCGGTGTGGACTTCATCAGCTCCGCAAGAGGTGCTGGAGTTCATGTTGGAAGAAAAAGCGGAAGCAGGCGATCAGCAGTCAACTGGTTCGGAAGGGGCGCAGCTTTAGCGGCGCCGTTGCTCATCCCCTATTGTCATCCCGTCTATAACGACGTTGGGGTTGTCAAGCGACAGTTCTCCCTGGACGTCTTGCGCCCCACTTTGTCTCCCCAGCAGGTTTTGATTTTCACGAAGCATCGGGACGGCTCTCTCAATTCAACGTTGCACTCTACTTCTTCATCGATTACGGAATCCTGCGGTGGTCCATTGCTGGTGCCACCAACCATCTATCCGGCAACAACTCCCCAGATTCTCTACTTCGATCTCCGGGCCTCATGGCCTGGAGGTGGGCTGCCCACACAAGCGCACGGTCCGCTTACCGCTTCCCACAGGATGACTCGGGCTTGCCCACATGTTGCACCAGCTCCGCGTACGTCCACTCCTCACGGAGCATCCAATACAACCTCACCGCCAGCCGCCGTGCCACCATCACCTTGGCGACCGCGCGATTGCCTTTGCGCACCCACAATCGCTTGTAGGCCCGCTGCAGTTCGGCATCGTACTTCACCGCCGACTGCCCCGCTTCCACCAGCAAAAACCGCATCAGACTCGAACCCTGTTTGCTGATGTGGCCCAGCCGTTGCATGCCCCCGGAGCTGTACTCGCTGGGTACCAGCCCGAGATACGCGCTTACCGCCCGCGCCGAGTGAAAGCGACTTACTTCTCCCAGCGTCAGCACGGTGGCGAGCGCCGTCTGTGGCCCCACTCCGGGATGCGTCTGCAAGCGCACCGCGGCCGGCCGTCGCCCCACTTCCAGCCTCACCAGCCCGTCCATGGCCGCGATCTGCTGGTCCAGTTCCGCCACCCGCCGCAGCAGGTAGTCTCGCCGCCGGGCCGTGTGCTCTGACATTGTCAGACCTGCCAGAAGCTCCCGTCCGGTCTCCGTCCACAGCCGCCGCCCCTTCTGTATTCCCTGGTTCATGGCCAGGGCTTGCAGTTGGTTCTTGGCCGCCGTCCGCGCTCGCACCCGATGATGCCGGTCCAGCAACAGCTGCCGCACGTCGCGCTCCGCCTCCGTCGGCACCCAGATCCGCGGAAAGCGATCCTCCCGCATCATCTGCAGTATCAGCTTGGCGTCTTCGCGGTCGGTCTTCTTCTTGCCCACCGCAGCCGCCCGAATGCGCGCCGCATCGCCGATCCACAGCTCGTGCCCGCACTCGCCCAGCAGCCGACGAAACCATTGGCACGGTGGACCGGCCTCCATGCCCACCCGCACCACCTCGCCTTCCGCCTGCAAACCGCGGTAGAACGCCATGGCCTCGGCCGGATGCCCCAGCCTCTGTTCCTTGATTACTCCTATTCGGTTGTCAAAGATCGCGAGAACTTCAAACCCAGCATGGAAATCACAACCTATAATCAGCATGGTTGGCTCCTGTCTGAGCCGCCCGTTCTCTTGCTTCGTAAACAAAGAATAGGGCCTCTTCCGCCGGGAGCCAACGTCGTTATGAGATCAAGCGGAGCGAAGCGGAGTCGAGGGATCTGCATTTTGCCCACCCCTATTCACAGCTGCGCTTGAGCACTTGGCTGCGTGCTCCGCTCGTTCGTTTAGTCGGAATTGAAAAGTCATGAATGTGTGGGGCACCGGGGAAGAAAGACCCAGGCTGAAGCGCAGGTTTCCTATTAGCTGGTGATGCTCCCGCATAAATGCGGGAGCTTCTACCGGACCGATGCTTATCTACTCGCCACAGCCTCCGGTTCAGCCGCCCGGGAAGCCACCCTGAAGGTCAGCTTCCCGGTTTTCTTGTCGGTGTCGACGACTATCTTGTCGCCGTGCAGCACCTCGCCATCGAGGATCTTCATCGCCAGCGGATCCTGCACCAGCCTCTGGATGCTGCGCTTCAGCGGACGCGCTCCATACTGCGCGTCATAGCCTTCGGTGAAGATGAGCTCCTTCGCCGCCGGCGTCAGCTCCAGCGTGATCTTGCGAGCAGACAGCAGGCGGCGCAGGTCTTCCAGCCGCAGGTCGACAATCTTGGTCAACTGCTCCTTGCCCAGCGGGTTGAAGAAGATGATGTCATCCACGCGGTTGAGAAACTCCGGCTTGAAGTGCGCCTGTAGCGCTTCCATCACGCGCTTGTGCGCTTCTTCCATGCGTTCGGCGCGAACTTCATCGTTCACCCGGTCAAGGCCTGCTCCGGCTTCCTGCAAGTAAATTGAGCCGATGTTCGAGGTCATGATGATGATGGTGTTTTTGAAGTCGACATTGCGACCCTTGCCATCGGTGAGGCGTCCATCGTCCATGATTTGCAGAAAGATGTTGAACACATCGGGGTGCGCCTTCTCGATCTCGTCGAACAGCACCACGGAATACGGGCGACGGCGAACAGCTTCAGTTAACTGACCGCCCTCGTCGTAGCCGACGTATCCCGGAGGCGCGCCAATCAGCCGTGACACCGAATGCTTCTCCATGTACTCGGACATGTCGATGCGAATCATGGCGTGCTCGTCGTCGAAGAGGAACTCGGCCAAGGCACGCGCCAGCTCGGTCTTGCCGACTCCGGTCGGACCGAGAAAGATGAATGAGCCGATGGGCCGGCGCGGATCGCTTAGCCCTGCGCGCGAACGCCGAATGGCATTGGCCACGCGCGTCAGTGCTTCGTCCTGCCCGATCACGCGATTACGCAGGCGGTCTTCCATGGTGACCAGCTTGTTGACTTCGCCTTCGAGCATCTTCGAGACGGGAATTCCGGTCCATTTGCTGACGATCTTGGCGACGTCTTCTTCGTCCACCTCCTCCTTCAACATGCGGGACTGCTTGGTATCCATCTGCGCCGAGAGCTTCTTCACCTCGGCTTCGAGTTTTGGGACCTCACCGTACTGGATCTCGGCCGCCCGGTTGTAGTCACCCTTGCGGGTAGCTTCCTGTTCAGCCAGCTTGAGCTGCTCGATGCGCTCCTTCATCTCGCGAATCTTCGAGATGCTCTCCTTCTCCTGACGCCAGCGAGCTTTCAGCGCATTGGAGTCTTCCTTGATGTGCGCCAGCTCCTTTTCGACGACGGCCAGCCGCTCCTTGGAGTTGGGATCGTCTTCGCGCTTCAGTGCCTGGCGCTCGATTTCGAGTTGCGTGGCGCGACGCTCAAGCTGATCGATTTCAGTGGGCATCGAGTCGATCTGAATGCGCAGCGAGGCTGCGGCTTCGTCGATCAGGTCGATCGCCTTGTCGGGCAGAAAGCGGTCGCTGATGTAACGATGCGACAGCGTAGCCGCGGCGACGATGGCCGAGTCCTTGATGCGCACACCGTGATGTACTTCGTACTTCTCGCGCAGGCCGCGCAGGATGGCGATGGTGTCTTCTACGTTTGGCTCGCCGACGAAGACGATCTGGAAGCGCCGCTCCAAGGCGGCGTCCTTCTCGATATACTTGCGATACTCATTGAGCGTGGTCGCGCCGATGGCGCGCAGCTCACCGCGAGCCAATGCTGGCTTCAGCATGTTGCTGGCGTCGATAGCGCCTTCGGCGGCGCCGGCTCCCACCAGCGTGTGCAGTTCGTCGATGAAGAGGATGATCTTGCCTTCCGACTCCTCGATCTCCTTGAGTACGGCTTTGAGGCGGTCTTCAAACTCGCCGCGATACTTCGCGCCGGCCAGCATCGCGCCCAGGTCGAGCGACACCACGCGCTTGTTGCGCAACTGTTCGGGTACATCGCCGGAAACGATGCGTTGCGCCAGTCCTTCGACAATGGCGGTCTTGCCAACGCCGGGCTCGCCAATGAGCACCGGGTTGTTCTTCGTCCGTCGCGAGAGGACCTGAATCACGCGCCGTACCTCTTCATCACGGCCGATCACGGGATCAAGTTTGCCGCGCCGAGCCAGTTCGGTCAGGTCTTTCGCATAGCGCTCCAGCGCCTGGTACTTGGCCTCGGGATTCTGGTCGGTCACTTTCTGATTGCCGCGCACCGCAGTCAGCGCCTTCAGGATGTTGTCGTAGGTGGCGCCGCCACGCGTCAGGATCTGCTGCGCCGCATCGCGCTTGAGCTTCGTCATGCCGAGCAATAGGTGCTCGGTAGAGACAAAGTCGTCTTTGAAATTCGCCGCCTCTTTGAAAGCGTTCTCCAGCAGCTGCGTCGCGGCGTCGGAGAGATGCGCCTGCGTGGCTCCTCCGCCCGACAGCTTGGGCAGGTTGCCGATCTCGCGCGTGGCTTCCGCCAGCGCAGCTTGCGGCGAAAGGCCGACGCGCTCCAAAAGCGGAGGAATGATGCCTTCCTGGTCCTGCAGCAGGGCTGCGAGTATGTGTACCGGTTGCACCTCAGGATTGCCGTATTCCGAGGCGAGATCGTTCGCCTTCTGCACTGCCTCCTGGGCCTTCACCGTTAATTTGTCCCAACGGATTGCCATAGGTATCTTCTAAGCTCCAATAGCGTTCTCGCCAGTCGCTATTCGCTATTCGCCATTCGCCAGAGAAGCCTGCCGGCGTGCTTAGCCATCGGCCCCGATTGGTGGCTCAGGCGCTTCCAATGGTAGACCTCCGTAGCTTCTGGCGAAAGGCGAATGGCGTCTTCAAAACGAACGGAGGCGATTGCTTTCCGCCTCCCTGGCTGATTTCAAGTTGCAAACGCAGGCCGTGATCAGGCAGCGGTGCTGGTCGACTTACTGGCGCTGACCGCTTCCTTCTTGCCTTCGATCTTAGCTTCGAGCGGGGGCTGGCCGATGTTGACCTTGATCTGCTTCGGCTTGGCCTCCTCGCGCTTAACCAGGCGGATGCTCAGCACGCCGCTGTTGTAGTCGGCGGTAATCTTCCCGGTATCAACCGTGTTGGGCAGCGTGAACGAGCGGGTGAAGCTGCCATAGCGCCGCTCGATGCGATGGAAGTTCTCTTCCTTCTGTTCCTGCTCGAACTTGCGCTCGCCGCTAATAGTCAAAATGTTGTTCTCGACGTTGATATTCAGGTCCTTCTGGTCGATGCCGGGGACTTCCAGCTTGAGCTGAATGCCGTGCTGGTCTTCGTAGATGTCCACCGGGGGAACGAAGGCGCCCGAGGTCAATGCCTCTTCGCGCCGGTCGCCGTACTGCTCTTCGAACAGCCGGCTCATGCGATTCTGCAAACTCTCAAGTTCGCGATAGGGATTCCAGCGGGTCAAAACTGTCATGGTCGTAGCCTCCGACTTTAAGATCTAAAGCTGTCTAAGCCTGGTTCTTAGGCTTCAGCATGTTTGATGCGCTCATTAGCACACTAGAAGCATAAAATATTAGTGTGTTAGTGTAAGGTTTAATGGAAGGGCGCTGGGATGTCACATCCTTCCGGGAGTGTGCGTTACCTTAGTAACCTAGGCGTCACAGTTTGTGGGTGTACTCCGGTTCACCGACCCTTTAAAATCCTTCGAGCACACCAACCGTGTGCGGCATGGAAGCAGTCAAGTTAAGTTCTTTGAAATCTAATATTTCCATTTAAGTCCCATTGATTCAAATATTTGGGATACAAATCGTGTCTAAACTGTTGAAAACAAAATATCGCGCAACACAAATTTTTCGTGATTTGCGTCACAAATCCCCTTGAGCGGGCAGCGGCTCACCAGCTTAAGTCACGATTAGCCACCCCTGAAAGTGGGCGGGAGGCCCGATTGCCTCTTCCGCTAAAGCCAGTGCGGGTTACTCCTCGTGGGACGAGGGATTATCTGCTGCGGCTATTCGGGAGCATCCCCGAAGTCTCTGTGTGCCCTTAGTCGATGAGACCCGCCCTATTGCAGCAAATATCCATTGCCCAACCTTCCTACGGCACGCTGGCTGTAACATCTCTTCATGCGCGATCAGGTGCTCCGCTACATTCGCCGCTCCGGGCTGCTAAAGGCAGGAGACCGCGTGCTCCTCGCGGTGTCGGGCGGGGCAGATTCCGTCGCCCTGCTGCGCGTCCTGCTGGAGTTGCGGACCGATCTGGGGATCGTGCTGGCCGTCGCGCACTTCAACCACGAACTGCGTGGCGAAGATTCGGACGCGGACGAGCATTTTGTTGCCGATTTGGCGATGCGGCACGAGCTGCTGTTCTTAATCGCGCACGGGCCCGTGGCCGAGCACGCGGCTGCTGAGCGCATGGGTTTCGAGTCAGCCGGTCGCGAGCTGCGCTACCAGTGGTTGATGAAAGTTGCCGGCGAGCACCGCTTCGACATGGTTGCGACCGCGCACACCCTCGACGATCAGGCCGAAACCGTGCTGATGAAATTTCTGCGCGGCGCGGGAAGCAAAGGTCTGGCGGGAATTTATCCCGTCATGCGGCGACGGCACGATGAAGAGATTCGCTTCGTTCGCCCGCTGCTGAGCACCACCCGCGCCGAAATCGAAACCTACCTTGAGTCGCTCGAACAAGATTGGCGCGAGGATGAGAGCAATCTCGACCGCCATTTCCTGCGCAACCGGGTCCGTCATGAACTGCTGCCCCTGTTGCAGCGCGACTACAACCCCAACCTTCGCCAACGGCTGAACGACCGGGCAGAAATCAGCCGCGCAGAAGAAGCGTATTGGGACGAAGTAGTCAAATCGGCGCTGAGGAAAGTGAGAACGCCGGAGCGCCAGCTTCGAGTGCGCGAGTTCGGCGAGTTCTCGGTGGCAGTCCAGCGGCGGGTGCTGAAGCGCTTCCTGGAGGAACAGAACGTCGCGTGCGATTCGCAGCACGTGGAAGCGGTGCGACGTTGTGCCGTGGGAGAGCTTTCCCGGGTCGAGCTGCCGGGCAATTGGATCGCTTGCCGGGAGGCAGATCGCCTTACGCTTCGGCATCCAGCGAATGAGCCGCCGCCGAAGACGGGCTATTCGTACCAGATCGCAGTTCCCGGAGAAGTTGTGCTGCCCGAGATTGGCTGCACGCTTCGAATCCTGCCCGTCCCGGCTGCCTTCGCCGAAGAAGCCGAGCTGGGAACGCTGCTGCGCGCTGATCTGATCGGCAGTGAAGTTTGGCTGCGGAACTGGCGGCCCGGAGACCGTTTCCACGTCTCCTATACGGGGAAAGAGCACAAGCTCAAAACGCTGTTTCTGGAGTGGAAGATCCCAGCCTCCGAACGTGCGCTCTGGCCCGTGATGTTGAGAGGCTCCGACATCGTGTGGGTACGCGACCTCCAGGTGGCCGACGCATATTGTTGGCGTCCGGGAGATGGCGACGCGCTGCGGGTCGAGTGTTCCCGTGGATGAAGGGCCTTTCTGGAGTAGAAAAAGAAGCACACCACGGAGGACACTGAGGGCACCGAGAATCAAAGGGATGTTTTCCTTCATTTCTTGCTGTTCTCCGTGTTCGCCGTGGTGACAATTTTCGTGCGAAACAGCGGCGAATCTGTATTCCGCTAGGACTTGACGCGCGCCGCGATGACAGGGCAATGTGGATGGGCTATGAGCGCTTTGGAAAATTCTCCCCGCATTACACCGTTTCTTTGGTTCGACTCCAATGCCGAAGAGGCGGTAGATTTTTACCTTAGCGTCTTCAAGAACTCGCGCCGTCTCGACGAAATGCGCATGCCCGAAAAACTCGACCCGCCAAGCGGAGCCTCGACTTCCAAGGCGAAGGTGTTGACCATCGCCTTCGAGCTCGAAGGCCAGAGGTTTACCGCCTTGAACGGTGGGCCAATGTTCAAGTTCAACGAGTCGGTTTCTTTCCTTGTGCGCTGCGACTCGCAAGACGAAATTGACTACTACTGGTCGAGGTTCACGGCGGAGGGCAGCGAGAGCCAGTGCGGCTGGCTGAAAGATAAGTTCGGTCTTTCCTGGCAAATCGTGCCTGGGCGGATCGGAGAACTGCTGTCTAATCCCAAGGCCATGCAGGCAATGATGGGAATGAAGAAGCTCAACATTGCCGAACTGGAGCAGGCGGCGAAGGCGTGAGCCCGCGATATTCCGAGATTGAAGTCTGTGAGTCCCATCCTTTCCCAAATGAAGCGAAAGGATGGGGCACCCGCGCACCCGGAGTCGTAGACTGAGCCATGCGTTCCTACATCCTGTCGCTGCCGCCCGTGTTGCAGCCCATTGTTATTGTGGGATCGACGGTAATTGCAGCCTTCGCTGTTGCACTGCTAACCCAAGTGGTAGTCAACGGTCCCCGGCTTGAGCTGGACTTGGGCCTCACTAGCGCGGTGTACGGAACGCTGGGCACAATTTACGCGGTGTTGATCGCGTTTGTCGTTTCCGGCGTATGGCAGAGTTTCAGCAGCGCAGAGACCGCCGTCAGCAGCGAGGCCAATGCGTTGACCGACCTGGTGTTCATCCTCGGCCAGTTGTCGGCGGAGCGGAGCGGAAAGACGCGCGAGTTGGCGAAGGCTTACGTCGAGAGCGTCGTCGAGCGCTGGGACGCGCTGGTACTGGCAACCCGGGGAAGCATGTCGGTGGAGGAGATTACGCTGGACACTTCATTCGCGCTCGTTCGATCGATCATGGATATCCGACCGGCCGAGGGCCGCGAAGCGACGCTCTACGCTGAGGCGCTAGATCTGACGGCATTGTGGCTTGATGCACGTCGCGATCGGCTTCGCAGCGCGCAAGGAAACACCGCTAAAGCACTGTGGGGGCTACTCATCGCAGGCGCCTTCGTTCTCTTCGCCTTTCACGGCATGTTCGTCACCCATGTGTGGGCCGTGTGGGCGGGCCTGCTGCTCGGCTTCTCCCTCATTGTGGGACTCGCGTTCTACCTGATTTTTTCACTCGACAGCCCATTCAGCGGCAAGCTGTGTGCCGGGCCCGAGCCTTTCCTGTGGCTGCTTAAGTCGCTGAATCGCTCCGACGGATACAGGATTTAACTTCGGGCCAAAGCCTCGCGAAGTGATGTGCAGCCTATAATCGTAGCCACCTCCTATGTCCACGAATGCCACAGGACGAACTCCGTACCAACCGCCTGACGCGTTGTCAGCCAAGGTTGAGCCCGTGATGTCGTGGATCCAGCGATTCTGGCTGCGAGTGAGCGACGGCCTGAAGATGGACCAGCTCTGGAAGCAGTTTCAGGCGGATGCGCGCGCCAGTTACCGGCTGTACTCGGCAGACGTAGATCTGGAAGAGGACGCTTCGAAGCCTAAGTGGAAACATTACCTTCGCCTGGCAGGGCAATTTTTCTGGGCAGTGATGGAGAAGCTCTCGCCGGCACGCCGCATTTTGCTGCTGGTGGCGCTGGTGTTAATGTTCGCGCCGTTGCAGACGGCGATTAACCACGAGACCGGCACAGTTTTTCTCAGGTTCGACGCGCACTTCTGGGGCGCGGCGCTGCTGCTGCTGGTACTGGTGCTGGAAGTTTCAGATCGCGTGGTGATGAAGCGCGATCTGCAAATTGCCAAAGAAATCCAGACTTGGCTGCTGCCTTCGCATCCGCCCTCGGTCCCCGGTCTGGAGATCGCGTTTCACACGCGTCCGGCCAATACGGTCGCGGGCGATTACTACGACGTGTTTCCCCGCGAGTGCGGCGATTCCCATCCCCAGACCTGGCTGGTTGCGGTGGCCGATGTTGCGGGGAAGAGCATTCCGGCAGCGCTGTTGATGGCCACGGTTCAGGCCAGCCTGAAGACGCTGGCGCGCACTCCGCTGAACGTGAGTGAGCTGGTCGGGAAAATGAATGAGTACGCCTGCACCAACAGTCAGGATGGCAGGCGCTTCACCACTGCGTTCATCGCTGAATATGATCCGCAGACGCGTACCCTGACCTATGTCAATGCGGGACACAATCCCCCGATTGTGCGTCGCGCCTCGGGCGGAATGGAAAGGTTGGAGACCGGCGGCATTCCGATTGGCATTCTCAATTCGCCAGCCTACGCATCTGCCGCGGTCACGCTACAGCCGGGAGATTGGGTGGTGATGTTCAGCGACGGCGTGGTTGAAGCCGAGAACGCGCGCAGCGAGGAATATGGCGAGGATAGGCTCACCTACAACATGCACATGGGCGCGTCGGAATCGCCGGCGATGCTCCTGCAACGCATCATGGGCGATATCGACAATTTCGTAGGCACCGCGCCGCAGCACGACGACGTCACCTGCCTGCTGCTGAAAGCCGTGTGATCAGACCCCTCCAGTGCTGGCTCAGAAAGAGCCGCCTGTTCCTCGCGAACTGGCGCGCGCTCGAACAGCAGCGCTATTGGGAACAGACCATCGCAACCCCACGCTACGCCGATCCCAAGCGGCTCTTGCGCTACGGTGCTAAAGCGTATTCGCAAAACGATGAGGACGGAATTCTCGCGGAGATCTTTCGCCGCATCGGACCAGCCGGCAGGACGTTTGTCGAAATCGGAGCCGGTGCCGGCCTGGAGAACAATACCCTGGCGCTGCTGGTGCAAGGGTGGAGTGGGCTGTGGGTTGAAAGCGATAATGCGAAGGCGGCGCGGGCTCGGACTAATCTTGCCGGTTACGTTGGGTCGGAACAGCTTCGCATCGAGAACGTATTCGTCACGCGGGAGAATGTCGATGCCTTGCTCCACAAGAGCGCACTGAGCGCCGAGCCGGACCTGCTGAGCATCGACGTGGACGGCAACGACTATCACCTATGGCAGGCTGTGCAGTCGATCTCGCCGCGAGTCGTGGTGATGGAATACAACGCTTCGTGGTTCCCACCCATGTCGCTGGCAGTCGCATACCAGGAACGGTTTGAGTGGAAGGCTAACACCTATTTCGGCGCCAGTCTGAAAGCTCTGGAAGTGCTGGCTGAGCGCAAGGGATATCACTTGGTGGGCTGCTGCTTTGCCGGCGTCAATGCGTTCTTCGTGCGAGCTGATCTTTGCGGAACGCATTTCTCGGAGCCGTACACCGCCGAAAACCACTACGAGCCTGCACGCTACTGGATGTTACGTACGGCCGGCCATCCGCCGGGCCTTGGACCGGTTGAAATTGTCGAGTAGTTACTCGACTGCCTTGGCGAGCAGTCCGTTGACGGCTGACAAGTTGGCGACAAGCTGCTCCGGAAAGCCGTGCCGATGCTGCAGGTACGCCGGATCGTTATAGGTCAGCCAGACTTTGCCGTCACCGTCCTCCCATACGAGAGCCTTCAGTGGCAGGTCGATGGCGACAGTTGGAGACGCCTGCATCAGCGGCGTTCCGCCTTTGGGGTTCCCGAAAATCAGCAGCTTTGTGGGACGCATTTGTAAGCCAGCTTTTTCCGCCTCTCCGCTATGATCGACAACCGCGAACAACTTGATGTTCTTTTCGCTGAGAAGCGTTTCGAGCCGCTCCACTGTATCATCGACCGAATGCTGCGTAGGCAAGTGAATCAGCCCGTTGTCGCGATCTTTGTCCATAAACGAAACTCCTGCAAACGTGGGAACCGCGCCGCTGCGAAGAACGTAAACTATAGCGCTAAAGCGCCTCAGCTTGGTTAAAAGATGACCATCTCCGCACCGACTGCAAAACATGCTCTGCTGGAGCCTGGCCGCGAGAGCTCCTTCCGCTCCGATCTCGCCATCCTGATTCTGATCGCGCTGGCGACGGTCATCGTTCACCAGATCGTCGGCAATCGTTACGGCTTTCATCGCGACGAATTGGCGACACTCGACGATGCGCGTCATCTCGCTTGGGGATATGTCGCATATCCGCCGGTGACGCCCTTCTTTGGCCGACTCTCGCTCATCCTGTTTGGCACTTCGATCCGCGGCTTTCGATTCTTCGCGAATGTCGCACTGGCCATCGTTGTGGTGCTCGCGGGATTGATTGCGCGCCAGATGGGCGGTCGTCGTGGAGCACAGCTTGTCGCAGCAGTAGCGGTGGTTCCGTACTGCCTGGGTGCAGGCCAACTCATGCAGTACGTGGCCTTCGATGCGCTCGCTTGGGTGCTGGCAGCTTACTTCGTGGTTCGACTGCTGAAGAGCGGCGATGCCCGCTGGTGGATGGCCATCGGCGCGTCCATCGGTTTTGGAATGCTGACCAAGTGGACCATGGGCTTCTTTGCCCTGGGAATCGCCGGAGCCGTGCTCCTCAGCGATGCGCGGCGATACCTGAGGAGCAAGTGGCTGTGGATCGGAGTTGCGTTCTCCATTCTGATTTTCCTGCCCAACCTGGTTTGGCAGGCGCACAACCACTTCATCTCGTTCGAAATGCTGCAGCACATCCATGCGCGCGACATGCGACAGGGACGCACCACGTACTTCCTGCCGCAGCAACTGGAGCTAGCCGGGTTGCGAATCGTCCTCGCATTGGCAGGCCTGTACTACTGCTTGATCTCTCCAGTTGGCAGGCGCTTCCGCATGATCGGCTGGATCTACCTCATCACGCTGGCGCTCTTTGTAGTGCTGCACGGACGCTGGTATTACATGGGACCTGCTTATCCCATGATGTATGCGGCTGGGGCGGTATGGGGAGAAGGTTGGCTGGCAACCATGTCGCGCGGGCGGGCCATGGCAGTACGTGTCGTAGTGTGGGTAGTACTGGCGTTTGACGTCGTCGTGACTAGCGCGTTCTTCTTGCCGCTGGCGCCTTTGGGGACCAAGTGGTGGCAAGCTGCGGCATCGGTACAAGGTGACCACAAAGAGGAGCTGGGCTGGCCCGAGCTGGTGCAGGAAGTCGCTCGTATCCGCGACTCACTGACGCCACAAGAGCGCGAGCATCTGGCGATCATTGGCACCAATTACGGCGAGGCTGGCGCCATCGATCTCTATGGGCCGCAATATGGGCTACCGCACGCTATCAGTGGGGTGAACTCGTTCTGGGTGCGCGGCTATGGCAATCCCGAGCCGCAGACAGTCATCATTCTGGGGCTCGAGAAAGACTACGTCGATCGACGCTTCACCTCGTGCCGGCTCGGCGGACACACTCCGAATCCCTACAACGTCACCAACGAAGAGACTGGCGATCATCCCGATATTTGGGTGTGTGGTCCGCCGAAAGTCGGCTGGCCTGAGTTCTGGAAGCACTTCCGCTACTTTGGGTAAGAGAGGGTCCTCGAAGATCTCTACGATCCCGACCAGGTCAGCCGAGGCGCAGCCGCCCACTGCCGCTCCCAGGCGGGAACGGTGATGCGTTCAGCTACCAGCGGAGGTTTTTGCGCCCAGCAAACGACCTTGGCGCCAAACGGCAGATTGATGTGACGCAAGGTGCGGCGCTCGCCATCCAGAAGCAATCTCATCGCTGTATTGGCGATGCGAATGCCCTGAGTGGTCTGGCTGCTGGAAGGGATTGAGGTACGCAGGATGCTCTGCGCCAGGCGCAGCATCACCAGCGGAAGAAACAGTGCGGTCACGAAATAGGAAGCCCGCTCTACTTGGAAGCCACACGTCGTCAGCTTGCGGCGTAATTCGCTGGTGCGGTATCGCCGGAAAGTTCCGCGGCGCTCATCCTGCTCGTTCCACAGGAAAGCATAAGCCGGCACGGTGAGGCATAGCAGGCCGCCGTCTTTCAGCACCCGGAGCAGTTCACGCAAGGCTACGCGGTCATCTGGTACAGACTGAAGGAAGTCACCCGCAACGATCAAATCAAAGCTGTTGCTGGCAAACGCGAGTTCATCGGGAGCCGTACAGACCAGGCTGGTTGCACCATGCAATTGCTGGAACGCAGCTTCCCGGAGCCGGCTGTGCTGGTTGACCACTCGGAACAAAGAAGGCTTTTCGAAATCGAGCTCTGCGGTGCCACCGACGTCGAGAATGCGCGCCTCACGCTTCCCGTCGAGCGATTCGCTCACGAACTCGCGCAGCAAACTGCGGCGCGCAAGATACCACCAGGACGACATCTCCTGCTCGCAGCGATCAAAATCGCGCGGAGTATCCATGAATGCGACCGAGCCTTTCGTCGTCATTGTAAGTCATGGCAGCCTCACCAGGCGACGAGGCTTGGTTGTCCCCTTAATTAACAGAAGGCCGTTCAGGTCGCTCGTGCCGCCTGCCCCACAGCGGAACGGAAATACTCCAGCGACATCCCCAGCCCGGTGCGAAGGTCGATCTTCGGCTCCCACCCGAGCAGGTGCTTGGCTTTCGTAATGTCAGGACGGCGCTGCTTAGGATCGTCCTGGGGAAGCGGCTCAAAGCGAATGCGGCTCTTCGATCCCGTCACCTCAAGCACCTGTTTCGCGCATTCCAGGATAGTGAACTCGCCGGGGTTGCCGATGTTTACTGGGCCGTGTTCGGTGGATTTCGAAAGCCCGATGATGCCGGCGATTTCATCGCTCACATAGCAGAAGCTGCGGGTCTGCAAGCCGTCGCCGTAAACCGTGAGGTCTTCACCGCGCAGCGCCTGCTTCATGAAGTTCGAGATCACGCGGCCGTCGTTGATCTGCAATCGCGGCCCGTAGGTGTTGAAGATCCGAACGATGTGCGTATCGACCTTTTTATAGCGGTGATACGCCATAGTCAGCGCTTCGGCGAAGCGCTTGGACTCGTCATAGACGGAGCGCGGGCCGATGGGGTTTACGTGCCCCCAGTAGGTTTCCTTTTGCGGATGCTCCAGCGGATCGCCATAACATTCCGAGGTCGAGGCCAGAAGGAATCCCGCATGATACTTGTAGGCCAGCTCAAGGCAATTCGCAGTGCCTTGCGAGCCCACCAGCAGCGTCTCGATCCCGTGCTCCATGTAATCGACCGGACTGGCGGGCGATGCCAAGTCGAAGACGTAGTCGATATGTCCGGGGTCGAAGGGAGTGCAAATGTCTTGCTCGATCAACTCGAACTTCGGTTCCGACGCGAGGTGGGCGATGTTCTCTCGCGCGCCGGTCAGGAAGTTGTCGGCACAGACAACCTCGTGCTCTTCCTGCAACAGCGCGTCACAAAGATGCGACCCAAGGAAGCCCGCTCCACCCGTAACCAGTATTCGCATAGCTTTATCGATTCAGCCCGCTACTTAGCAGTTGGCCCGGAGTTTCTAGCGACCTGCAAGTCCGTTCGCCCGTCACAGTATCGGCTGACAACCGATTCTATAATCGAAGGTCGCCCAGAAACGAGGCTTCTATGCCCGATCGTTCCGCAGACCTGTTGATTATCGGTGGCGGCATTGTAGGACTTGCAACCGCGCTGGAAGCAGTCACGCGCTTCCCGGAGCTGCGGCTGATCCTTCTGGAGAAGGAGAATCAGGTTGCCGCCCACCAGACCGGGCACAACAGCGGCGTCATCCACTCCGGCCTCTACTACCGCACCGGCTCTTTGAAGGCGAAGAACTGCGTGGCTGGAGCGGCCTCGATGAAGCGTTTCTGTCGCGAGCACGGCATACCCTTCGAGGAATGCGGCAAGCTGGTGGTGGCCACCAGCGACGAAGAAGTGCCGCGGCTCGAGCAACTGCATCAGCGCGGTATTGCGAACGGAGTTCCCGGGCTGAGGATGCTCAGCCGCGAAGAGTTTCGTGAGCTTGAGCCGCATTGCGACGGAGTCTGCGCTCTACATGTCCCTTCGACCGGGATCGTCGATTACGTTGTCGTGGCGCAAAAGTACGTCGAGCTGATCGAACGCGCCGGGGGAAAGATTGTATGCCGGGCGAAGGTGACCGGACTGCGTCGCGACGGCGACGAGAACATAGTCGAGTCGACCGCCGGCACCTTTCGTGCCACCCATCTCATCAATTGCGCCGGACTCTACAGCGACCAAATCGCTAAGCTCGCCGGAGTTCACATTGACTTGCAGATTATTCCGTTCCGCGGTGAGTATTACGAGGTTCGGCGGGACCGGCGGCACCTCATCAAGAACCTGATTTATCCGGTGCCCGATCCTCGATTCCCCTTCCTGGGTGTGCATTTCACGCGTCGCGTGAACGGCAGTGTCGAGGCCGGCCCCAACGCGCTGCTGGCCATGCGTCGCGAAGGATATAACGGCGCGGGTCCGGATCTAAGCGAAGCCGTGGAGATGCTGTCCTACGAGGGGTTCTGGAGGATGGCGGGCCGGTACTGGCGCATGGGCGCCGCTGAACAGTATCGTGCTCTAGTGAAGAGCGCTTTTGCGACTGCGCTTCAGAAGATGATTCCCGAATTGACCGAAGACGACCTCGCGCCTGGCGGTTCAGGAGTTCGCGCCCAAGCTGTGGACCGGCAAGGCAATCTGCTCGACGATTTCCACTTCGTACACGCTCCGGGAATGATTCATGTGTGCAACGTCCCCTCGCCCGCGGCGACGGCATCGCTCGAGATCGGTCGCGAGGTGGTGGACATGATGGTGGAGCGTTTTGAGCTGCGCGTTCCGGCGCTCAGATAGAACGACCTGCCCAAAGGTACATATGCCCACTTCCCTTTAGTAACCTCTTGCACGTTCGCCAGTGACCTGTATCACCAAGCCTTGTCTGGGCTCAATGAAATAGTCGATTTAGCTATTCAAACATTTTGAGACTTTGAAGTTTCGGCACTGTGATGCTGTGCCGAAGATCGGCCCTCGGCACGAACCGTATTTTCTTCAAGTACTTTGGCTGACGCTTCCGGCTGTTCCTTCATCGTGCGGGTGAGTTCCTCCCGTCCGGGAGCTGCGTAACTCATGTTGCTGTCGAGGAGCAATGCATTGTATTCGTCAAGCGATTGGAATTCTTCCAGCCCATCTCCATTTCATTCCGGCACTGACCGGCCCATGCATCGACATTTCGGCCGTAAAGGTGGCATCTCCACCACCGGCTTCGGAAATCGTGAGGCCCAACGCTCGCCTACTGATGGCGGAGGCTCGGAAGCGTTCGATCCTTTCCTGGGCACCAGCGGAGTAATTCAGCGCTTGCGCGATTTCGCATGCAAGGTGGCCCTTTCCGACAGTCCGGTACTCGTGCTGGGTGAAACTGGGTCCGGCAAGGGAGTGCTGGCGAATTGGCTGCACGCCAACAGCAATCGCTGCAACGAGCAATTCCTCGACCTGAACTGCGCTGGATTAGATCGTGAATTCCTGGAGACTGAGCTTTTCGGACACGAGAAAGGCGCGTTCACCAGCGCCGTCGCAGCTAAGCCGGGCCTGTTGGAAGTCGCGAACCACGGGACCCTCTTCCTGGACGAGATCGGTGACGTCGATCTGCAAGTCCAACCCAAGCTTCTCAAGGTGCTGGAATCAGGGCGCTTTCGCCGGTTGGGCGAGGTTCACGACCGCTTCGCCGATGTGCGGCTAATCTCTGCCACCCATCGCGACTTGGGGCGGGAGGTACGCGAAGGACGATTCCGGCCAGACCTCTTCTATCGCATCAACATCATCCTGCTCGAAGTTCCAACCCTGCGCTCGCGTTGCGGGGATATTCCGCTCCTGGCCAACCGGCTGCTGCAAGGCATCGTGCCTCATGGCGATGCGATGCAACTGGATGCCTCCGCCATCGAAGCTCTGCGCAACTACTCGTGGCCGGGGAATATTCGCGAACTGCGCAATGTGCTGCAACGTGCTCTATTGCTGGCCGAGGGCAACATTATCACGCAGCGTGAGTTGCACTTCTTCCCGGCCCGCTTTGACGAACCAGCGGCCGTAGCCCCAGCTTCGGATCTGACTCTGCGCGAGATGGAGAAGACCCACATTGCCAACGTCTTCGCCCAGGAGTTCGGTTCGGTTCAGAGAACCGCCAAGCGGCTGGGTATCCCACGCAGCTCTCTGTACAACAAGCTGAACCGATTCGGCATTGGCAACGGAAGATTCTAGACAAAAATAAAAGGGCGGAATCCCGAACGGAAGCGCAGC
Source organism: uncultured Acidobacteriaceae bacterium (assembly GCA_963796585.1). Taxonomy (GTDB): domain Bacteria; phylum Acidobacteriota; class Terriglobia; order Terriglobales; family Acidobacteriaceae; genus CAVVDY01. The sequence goes on along the minus strand of CAWCMB010000010.1, from coordinate 137,861 downwards.
GCCCAGTTGCACATCCGATATAAAGACCGTGAGGTCCGGAATCCCGCCAACCGGTAAAGCTAAACTCTACCCAAGGAGGAGATGCTAACCCTTGCGAACTCTGTCGTGCCCTGCCAGTATCACTTGCGTTAGCATCGTGATTCTTGCATTCCAAGTCGGCTTTGCGAATACCCCTTCTGCCGTAGTCTGCTACCACTTCTGTCGTATCGCATACGATTTATGTCCCAATTCGAACTGGCTTGATATCGCTGTTCAAAATGGCTCGCTCGTGGCACAGCCACGACATTTCCTGCCCCAATAGCCGAATCACCTGCAGGCACAGATCAGGTCGCGAGCCCAGCAGTTCCTGCGCCGCGTCCGCCGGGACGAACCGCTACCTGCGAGTTCACAATTCCCACAATCCTAAGAGGCTGTTTCTGCAACCAGCTGGCCTATGTTTTGTACCTCAGGACGTGCAGGTCGCGGTGTGATAATCGTCACATGGGCCTGTGACTTGCCCGGAGTCCGGAACTCGAGAGGCGGAAACCGCCGCTCCGGCATCGAATGAGTTAAGTTAGTTGGCAATGAAAACTGCTGTCGCAAACTCTGATCGGCTGAGCAATGAGGAGATCCTTCGCTACTCCCGGCACCTGATCCTGCCGGAAGTTGGCATGCAAGGACAGCTCAAGCTCAAGCAGGCGAAAGTGCTTTGCATTGGTGCAGGAGGGCTGGGCTCACCACTGGCGCTCTACCTGGCAGCGGCGGGCGTCGGCACCCTCGGTATTGTGGACTTTGATGTCGTTGATCGGACCAATCTGCAACGCCAGATTATCCACGCGACGGCTGACGTTGGCCGCAACAAGCTCGACTCCGCCGCCGAGAGCGTAGTAGCTATCAATCCCAATGTGAGTGTCCGCAAGTTTGCAACGCGATTGACCAGCGCCAACGCGCTGGAGATTTTTCAGGACTTCGACATTGTTGCCGACGGCACCGATAATTTTCCAACCCGCTATCTGGTCAACGATGCTTGTGTGCTCACCGGCAAGCCGAATGTGTACGGCTCCATCTTTCGCTTTGAAGGTCAGGCCAGCGTATTCGCCATGAAATCTGGCCCGTGTTATCGCTGCCTGTATCCGGAGCCGCCGCCGCCGGGCATGGTACCCTCTTGCGCTGAAGGCGGTGTGTTGGGTATCTTGCCGGGATTGGTGGGAGTGATTCAGGCGACCGAGACTATCAAGCTCATTCTCGGCTTAGGCGACACCCTGGCGGGTCGTCTGCTGATGATTGATGCCCAGGCCATGCGCTTTCGCGAGCTGAAGCTGCGCAAGAATCCCGACTGTCCGGTCTGCGGCGCGCATCCTACGATTACAAAACTGGTTGACTACGATCAGTTCTGCGGCATACGCGGAGAAGAGAAAGGAGCAGAGACCACTGTGGCTGATATAACGGTTGAAGAGCTGAAACGCCGGTTGGACGCCGGCGATGAAATCCTTGTGCTCGACGTGCGCGAGCCCCACGAATACCAGATCGCCAATATCGGCGGGCATCTTATCCCGCTGAATGATCTTCCCAATCGCGTGAGCGAGTTGGATGCCGATCGTGAGATCGTCGTGCACTGCAAGATGGGTGGCCGCAGTGCCAGAGCGGTCGACTATCTGCGCCAGTGCGGCTTCAGCAAGGTGCATAACCTGGCCGGTGGCATCACCGCCTGGGCCGAGCGCGTGGACCCGAAGGTGCCGAAGTACTGAACGCTCCGACTTGGGAGCGGCATCCTACGGCTACATATAAAAGAGGCTCAGCCGCGGCACCTTGTACTTTTCCAGTAGCCGCTTCTGCACGTACTGTTTGTGAAGCTGTTCGATCTGCGGAGCCGTCATCTTGCTGCGGTAGGGTGCGAGATCGCGATCGGCTTCGCTGCGCAGGTTGAATAAACTGTCGTCCGCCGTGGTGGCGAGCAACGCTGCCATCAGCTTTTCCTCACTTACCGTAAGCCGGCGCTCCAAATCTTCCATTGGCGGAGCACTGCCTTGCTCCACGGCATCGGCAAGGACGCGCAGTGTGTGAGCGGCTTCGCCGGCAACGGCTTGGCAAGCGCCGGGCAATGCGCCAGTCTCTAACGCATCGGCGTTTTGTCGCAGGAACCCTGCGACTGCCGCGTGTTCTAGGCCCGCGGTCGATTTCTCGGCAGGGGCGGCGCCCACCGCCGCATCTTTCATCTCCTCGGCCGACGCCAGTACTTCTTGCGCACAATAGGCGAGGCCGTTGACCTTGCGAGTGCGGCGCGGACGGCGCTCCCACTTGTCGAAGCTGACGTCGATACCTCGCAGCACCGCCTCAAGCGGAATGCCGGCATCCTTCCAGATTTCCATCAGCGCCCAGTCGAGCGGCGACAGGATTATCAGCGTGCCGCGGCGCTTCTGAAAGTGCTCTTCGATTTCCGTGAAGTAGTTGAAGTAATTTTCCACGCCAGAAATGATTGAACCACGGATGTGCACGGATGAACACCGATCAGAATGAGTTGATCCTTCCGATCGGTGAATATCCGTGTCAATCCGTGGTTCGGGTTCTTGCAGTAAAGTCAGCTCCGCTTCGCAGCCGCACCGCGGGATGCGTCGTCCTTCGCGGTGGGATTCTGTCGACGAGCGTTGCCCTGATTGCGTTCGTAGATGATTCTCAAGCCATCGAGGGTGAGAAACTCATCCACCTCGCGAATGTATTTGGAACCCTCGCTCATCAGCGACGCCAGACCACCCGTCGCAACCACGGTGATTGTGCTTCCGATTTCCGCCATCAGCCGCTCAAGAATCCCGTCGATTAATCCCAGGTACCCGTAATAAAGGCCCGACTGGACACTGCCTACAGTGTTGGTGGCGAGCACCCGAGCGGGTTTGCGAATATCGACGCGCGGCAGCCGGGCGGTTCGTGAGAACAGGGCATCTGCCGAAATCCCGATCCCCGGAGTGATGACGCCACCCATGTACTCACCTTTTTGTGACACCACGTCGAAGGTGGTCGCAGTCCCGAAATCGACAACGATGCAGGGACCGCCGAATTTCTCGAACGCTGCCACGCTATTGACGATGCGGTCGGCGCCTACTTCCGCAGGGTTGTCGTAATGCACCGGCATGCCGGTTTTCACACCCGGCTCAATGAACAACGGCTTGATCTGAAAATACCGCTCGCACACCTCGCGCAGAGTTGAGTCGAGCGGCGGGACAACGGAGGAAATAACCGTCCCCTGGACGGACGTGACCTCGAGGCCATTCATCGCGAACAGATTGCGAAACAGAACCCCGTACTCATCGACCGTTTGTGACTTGATCGTCGTGACGCGCCAATGCGCAATTAGGCGACGCGTTTGTGACGCTTCAGCGGGTTGCAGCTCGAAAACTCCGAGCACCGTGTTGGTATTGCCTACATCAAGCACCAGCAGCATTGCTTATTTCTCATCCACCGCGCGAACCGTACCGGATAGCACTGTCCTAACTCCGCTTGCCGTTCGGACGCGCAGAAATCCACGTTCGTCGAGTCCTTCGGTGATGCCGTGGAAGCCAGGCTCCTCCTCGATACGGACGTCGCGGCCGCGAGCATATGAGGATTGTTGCTCGAAGTTGCGAATTATGGCGGTGCGCGACTCTACAGGATCGGCGATGAGCTTCCGATAGGCGCTGTCGAGCGATTTTAACAAAGCCGCTGTCAGCTGCACCCGCGAGAATTCGCGTCCACCTTCCAGGCGCAGCGATGTCGCAATGGGAGCAAGCTCTCCCGCGAACGATGCGTGATTGACGTTGATGCCGATGCCTATCACGACATAGCGAACTCGCGTTGCTTCGGAGTTCATCTCGGTCAAGATGCCGCAGAATTTCTTCGCGCCGATCACCAGATCATTGGGCCAGCGCAGGTCCGGCCGTAACCCCGTGACTTGCTGAACCGCTTCAGAGACGGAGAGGCCAGCCATCAGAGTAATGGGCAGCGCATCAGCAGGCGACAATGGAGGCCGCAGGAGAATGGAACAGTAAATTCCCAGCGATGGCTCGGATTCCCACGAGTGATTGCCGCGCCCCCGGCCAGCAGTTTGCTCTTCGGCCAGGAATATCGCCCCCTCGGGCTCGCCGCTTGCGCCGGCATTCATGGCCTCTGTGTTGGTTGACCCGATGCTGAAGTAGTGGTGAATGCGACTGCCAAGCATTTGTCCCTGGACCAGCGGACCGAGTACGTCAGGAAGCAGCAGGTCAGGCATCGATTCCAATTGGTATCCGGTGGCGGGATGCCCGGTGATGTGCACGCCCAAGTCGCGAAGCTGTTGTACAGCGCGCCATACTTCGGAACGGCTGGTGCCAAGCTCTTCGGCGATGCGCGTGCCGCTGATGACAATGGTAGCGTTGTCGCTAAGTAGGCGGATGATGCGGCCCAAACGTGAATCGGTGGCTTCCATTACGCTGGCTGCACGCGCATGCTCAAATCCACTGCCGGCACCGAATGGGTCAGGGCGCCGACGGAAATGAAATCCACCCCCGTCTCGGCGTAGGCACGAATATTCGACAAGTTGATGCCCCCGGAAGCTTCCAGCGGTATTTTGCGGTCGAGTGTGGCAACGCGCTCGACCGCCTGGCGAACCTGTTCCGGCGTCATGTTATCGAGCAGCACAGCTTCGGCGCCATTTTGCAGTGCCTGCTCGAATTCTTCCAGCGAGCGCACTTCGATTTCAATTGGCAAACCGCTCGTCCGTCGATTGAGCGCTCGCTCCAGCGATTGCACAGCGCCGCCTGCCAGCGCAATGTGGTTGTTCTTGATCAGGATGCCATCGCTCAAGTCGAGCCGGTGATTGGTGCCTCCGCCGCAGCGCACCGCCCATTTGTCGAGCAGCCGCAGTCCCGGAGCCGTCTTGCGTGTATCAAGGATGGTGGCCTTGGTTCCGGCGATGGCATCGACATAATGCCTGGTGGCGGTGGCAATGCCGCTCATGCGCTGCATGATGTTCAGGATCAGCCGCTCGCACGCCAGAATCACACGGGCGTTGTGCCGGATCACCGCGACAGTTTGACCTTTGCGCAACCGTACTCCGTCGAAGATCTCGGGACTGCTGCGGACATCAGGGTGCGACGTGACTCTGCCGTCGAGCTGCGCGTAGATGTCGAGGATGCGCTGCACGCAGCCCAGTCCCGAGAGCACGCAGTCCTGCTTGGCGATGATGGTGGCAATGGCACGCTGTTCCGGATCGATGCAGACCTCGCTGGTAGCGTCCTGAATGGCGCAGTCTTCCTTTAGCGCGTTTTCCAGCAGTGCGGTGACCCTGCGGCCTGTCCAATCCACAAATAGCTCCCTTAGAACTACTGTTGCACGGTTTCTAACTCGTCGAGGGCCGCTTTCGCTTTCGCCAGCAGTACCTCGACTTCGCTCTTGCGCTTCTTCAATCCTTCCACAACGTTAGCCGGCGCTTTGGCCAGGAACGCCTCATTCGATAACTGTGCGGTCCCGCGCTGCAACTCGCCCGACAGCTTGGCGACTTCTTTCGTCAGTCGCTCGCGCTCGGCGGCAACGTCAATTTTACGTTCGTAAACTACTCGCACCTCGAAGCGGGAAGTGCCGCGCGCACCCGCCACCTTGGCCAGCGACGCGTCCACAAAGCGAACGCCGTCTACATCCGCCAGTAGCTCAACTGCATTCCGGTCGCGCTCGATCCACGAGCGAACTTTCGCGTCGGCAAAGACCTCAATCGGCAGCTTCTGCCTGCGATCGACCTTCAGTTCGGTGCGGATGTTGCGCACTGCGGCGATCAGGTCCTGCAAAATTGCCATCTCAGTTTCGGCGGCAGTATCGATCTGCGACTCGTCAGCCCGGGGATAAGCCGCCAGCGCTATTGACTGCGCCGGCGGATTGCCGTCGTACACCGCGTGCCACAGCTCCTCCGTGATAAACGGCATGAACGGCGACAGTAATCTGAGCGCAGCTTCGAAGATGCTCACCACATTTGCGAATGCTGCGCGCGCTTGTTCGCGATCTGACGAAGACAGCCGCGGCTTCATCAGCTCGATGTACCAGTCGCAAAATTCGCCCCAGAAAAAGTGATAGACCACGTGCGCCGCTTCGTGGAAGCGATAGGCCTCCAGCGCGTCGTTGATCTCCCGAGTCACGCGGTTAAAGCGCGACAGAATCCAGCGATCCTCCAGGCTCAGCAGCGAAAACCCAGGCAGGCCGGTAGAACTAAGATCCGCTGTCGAGCGCTTGAACTCCGCCAGCGACCAGACACCCGCTTCCTGCGCGCGGTCGACATTCATGAACAGGAACCGCGCCGCATTCCAGATTTTGTTGGCGAAAGCGCGATAGCTCTCGATGCGCTCGGGCGAGAAGGCGATGTCGGTACCGGGCGCGGCCATAATCGCCAGGGTGAATCGCACGGCATCCGTACCGTACTTCTCGGTGACCTCGATGGGATCGACCACGTTGCCCTTGGTCTTCGACATTTTCTGACGCTCGGCATCGCGCACCAGGGCATGGATGTACACCGTGTGGAAGGGCACGTCGCCCTGCTCGTGTCCACGCATGAAGTGGCAGTTCATCATGATCATGCGCGCCACCCAGAAAAACAGGATGTCAAAGCCTGTAATCAGCAGCGTGGTCGGATAGAACGCCTCGAGATCGGCTGTTTTATCGGGCCAGCCAAGCCCCGAGCAGGGCAGCAGGCCAGACGAGAACCATGTGTCGAGAACATCGCTGTCCTGTTCCAGCTTGTCGCTGCCGCACTTACACTTCGCTGGAGCTTCGCGGGCGACGATTATCTCGCCGCAGTCGTGGCAGTGCCATGCGGGAATGCGATGTCCCCACCACAGTTGCCGCGAGATACACCAGTCGTGGATATTGCGCATCCACTCGAAGTAGGTCTTGGTGTAATTGTCGGGAACGAACTTGATCTCGCCTTGCTCTACGACTTCGATAGCTCGATCGGCCAGCGGCTGGATTTTCACGAACCACTGCGTCGAAAGTCGCGGCTCGACAATCGTTTTGCAGCGGCTGCATGTGCCGAGTGGAACCGTGTAGTCCTTCTTTGCGACGAGAAATCCGCCCTTTTCCAGATCGTCCAGCACGCGCTGCCGCGCTGCGAAGCGGTCAAGCCCTTCGTACGGGCCGGCGTTCTCGGTCATCTGTGCGACTTCGTTCATCACCTCGATCTGCGGCAGATGATTACGCAGTCCTGCCTCGAAATCGTTGGGATCGTGCGAAGGCGTGACCTTCACCGCGCCCGTGCCGAACTCAGGATTCGCCAGCAGGTCATCAAGGATGATCGGTATCTCACGATTCATCAGCGGCAACAGAACATGCTTGCCATGAAGGTGTTTGTAGCGCTCGTCGGCGGAGTTTACGGCAATCGCCGTGTCGCCCAGCATGGTTTCGGGGCGAGTGGTCGCAACCACGATGTACTCGTCTTCTGATTCCGCTTTCGCCGGACTGCCGGCCACGGGATAGCGAATCTCGTAGAGCTTGCCCGGCGTCTCTTCGTGCACAACCTCCAGATCAGATACTGCCGTGATGCATCGTGGGCACCAGTTCACGATGTACTTGCCGCGATAGATCAGCCCTTCTTCATACAGCCGGACGAAGGCCTCACGCACGGCGCGCGACATGCGCTCGTCCATGGTGAAGTATTCGCGCGACCAGTCAACCGAGGTGCCGAGCCGCTTCATCTGCTTCAGGATGGCGCCGCCGTAATGCTGCTTCCAGTCCCACACACGCTCCACGAAGGCCTCACGGCCCATGTCGCGGCGGTTCTTGCCTTCGCCGGCGAGCTGGCGTTCCACCATAAGCTGCGTCGCTATACCCGCGTGGTCGGTTCCGGGCAGCCACAGCGTGGGTATACCGCTCATGCGATTCCAGCGAATGATGATGTCGATCTCGGTGTGCTCCAGCATGTGGCCCATGTGGAGGTTCCCGGTGACATTCGGAGGCGGCAGCGTCAGGGTGAACGTTGGCTGGTTTTTGCCCGCAGGCGGAGTTTCAACGTGAAACAGCTTGTGGTCCACCCAGTACTCGGCCCAGCGAGGTTCAATCGCAGCCGGCTCATATGCTTTAGGAAGATCGTGCGGCATGAAGTCCGTTCGTTACGAAGATAAGCCTTGATATTAAGCGGCGATAAAATTGGGGTCAAACGAGCGTTGTCGAACAGCCCGCCAAAAAAACAAAGCCGCCGTTTTAGGCGGCGGCTCGCAATTCTTTACCAACGCCTAGAACGGCCAGATGTGTTTCTTCTTTTTCTTGGAAGTGCTCTCGCTGGAAGTGTCTGCCGGGGGAGCAGGAGTCTGCGCCGATGCACTTGAGCTCGTCGTCGCACTGCCGCTGCTCGCAGCCGTGCCAGATGAGGGTGCGGTGTCGGTTGATGTTCCGCTCGCTGGTGCGCTGCCTGCCGGAGTGGATGTATTGCCAGCCGGGGAAGCCGCAGATGAGCCTGCCGCAGCAGGCGCCAGATCATTGCCGAAGTCGGTCGCGGCGCTGTTGGCATCATTTACCCGGGCCGCCCCGCTGGGTGGTGCAAGCGGGCCGGTCGATGGGGCTGTTGTTGCTGGAGTCGCAGTCGTTCCGCCAGCCGAAGGAGTCGGCAGAATCTCTGCGCCTGCCGAGTTGTCGGCGGGAGCCGCCGCCGTACCTCCCGCGGGAGGCGTTCCGCTGGGAGGCGTTCCGGCATTGGCCGCCTGCCCCGGCGGATTGGCCACTCCGCCCGTTATCCCGATCATCAAAGTTGAGGCTGCATTACGCACAAAATCCGGAGCGCTGGTCTGCTTGGGATCTACCAGCGTGGGCTCGCCAACTTTCACCGCCTCGGTGGTGTCGGGGGCGTGACGGAAGTTCTCCATTAACTTGCCGTACATGCCTTCCTTGCTGCGGCTTTCGATTTCTTTCTTGTTCTGCGCAATCGCCTCCGGCGAGGCCGTTGGAACCGGCTGGTTCATTGCCTGGAGCCGTTTCTTCGCGTCAGCCACACGCGGCTCCTCCGGATAGCGGGTAATGATGCGCGAATAGGCATCCACCGCCTGCTGCGTGTACTGCTTAATCAAACCGCCCTTCTGCTGCTCGGTGAGCTTCGAGGCCCGCAGGACATCGATTTCCTTCTGGTACGACTCGCCGAGTTCGTATAGCGCATCGTCGGCGCCGCTGTACAGCGGATACGTATCAACCAGAGACTTCAGGCGCGCGATCGCCGCCGGCCACGATTCACGCTCGAAATAAAAGTGTCCGATCAGGTATTCGCGTTCGGCGAGCACCTCTTGCACTTCGAGCAGGCGCTGCTTGGCTTCCGGCACCATTTTGCTGTCGGGATATTGCAAGATGAGCTGGCGGTATTCATCCTCGGCCCGCTTGGCGTGGGTGTAATCGCGATCTGGCTTCTCCATTTCTTTGTAATGGATGTTCGCGATTTTCATCTGCGCTTCCGCCGCCTCGGGCATGTTGGGGAAGAACGTCTGGAAGTCCTTGTACTCGCTCTCCGCCTGGGTCCACGCGGCCGAACCGCCTTCCGCGTACCACGAGTCGCCAATCGCCAGCTTGGCGCGGGCGACATATTCGGAATCGGGATAAGTGTTGATCAGGGTCTGCAAGCTCAGGCGCGCAACATCGTATTTGCCGTGCTTCATCGCGTCCATGGCGCGATCGTAGAGCACTTTGTCGGGCTGCTTGGAGTCGACATTAGCAATGGGATTTTTAACATTCTTATTAGTGCAGCCGGCCCCGGCAAGCAGCATAGTTCCGAGCAGCACGGCAATGATTACGCGACGAAACATCCTAACCACCTCTGGGATCCTGTTGACGATTACGCTCGCAGCAGAGTAGCTTCCTGCGCTGCTCGCAGCAGCGCCTCGGCGTTCTCGGTTGGATTTCCCCGGCCGAAGATATGACTTCCGGCAACCAGTATCTCAGCCCCGGCGCGCACCGCTGGGCCAACCGTGTGCAGGTCGATGCCACCATCAATCTCAATTCGGAAATCCACGCCCTTGGCAGCGCGCATGGTGGCCAGCTTGCGAATCTTCTCCAGCGCTCCCGGAATAAACCGCTGCCCGCCAAAACCCGGGTTCACCGACATGACGAGCACGTAATCGACCATGTCCAGCACCTCGCCCAAAGTCTGCACCGGAGTTGCCGGATTGATGACCACCCCGACCTTTGCTCCACAATCGCGAATGAGCTGCAACGACCGGTTCAGGTGGCGCGTCGCCTCCTGATGGACCGAAATCCAGTTCGCGCCCGCGTCGGCGAACGCCGGAATGTACTCATCCGGGTTTTCGATCATCAGGTGACAGTCGAGGGGCACGTCAACGGCTTTGCGCAGCGACTTCACCACCGGTGGCCCAATCGTGATATTGGGGACGAAATGACCGTCCATCACGTCGACGTGCAGCACCGTGCCGCCTCCACGGATTGCGGCATTGGCGTCCTCGGCGAGCCGGGCAAAATCGGCTGACAGAATGGAAGGCGCTAGATCAATCAAACAGGCACTTCTCTCGCGAGATATGCACAAATTCTAGCATGTGAAAGCAGCAACCTCCGCGCCCGGCAGCAGGGCGCGAGTGCTTCAGTTTGAAACTTTCTGGCGCTTGCGTATCTCAGTCCAATATGCGTCGGCGGCATCCGCGTCGATTTCCGTGGCGACATTGGTCGCATAGAGCGCATCGCAGCCATCTTTTCGGGGACCCGAAATCCAGTATTCGTCGCCAGTCGCCACGTCATAGTAATTCGCCTTGACACCGGCCCCCTTTAAGCTGCGGAATTCCTGCCCCCGGTAGTAGATTGTCGCGCCCGTCTTTGAATACGTGACGCGTCCGATTCTCGCAGGCCCGGTGAGTTCGCCAGCCTTGCGTTCGATGTACATGATTTGTGTTCTATGGCCCATCGCCTGGCCGGGACAAATTGAGACTACCGCCACCAGGGCACGACGGTGGCGTGAGCCTCAGCCGCCAGTCTTCCGACCCTCAGTCTCCACCAATTGCTCCGCCACTCCCGCGTCTGGGTCGTCCTCGCCGACCTCCTCCCATTCGCGCTTGAGAACCAAGTCAACCTTAGGACGGACAAGCGCGGCGGCGGCGCTCAACACCACCGTAACCCAGCCGATTCCGAGTACGACCTCGATGCAGGCGAGCGAGCGGGTGAGAGCGTTGGCCGGGATGACGTCCCCGTATCCCACCGTCGACATGGTGACTACCGAGAAATATGCGAAATCGGCGAAGCTGGGATTATGAAAGGCGTCGCTCCCCCCAAATGCTCGCACCGGATCGAACCGCCATGCCGCGGCGTAGAAGCACGCGAATATGAATACCAGCGCGGCATAGCCCAGAAGAAAGGCAGCCAGGGCCTCCCACATTTGCCGCAGAATGCGAAAGATATTTCCCAGCACCTTGATACGGGGTTTAAGCCAGGCGCCGAACTGCCAGGCCACGCTGGTGGTGATCAGTACCGACAAGAAGATGATGACCAGAGAACGTCGCGCTGGTTCAATCTCGAGGGCGGCGATCAGGGTGCTTCCGACCGCCGTGATAAGGGAGAAGTACATCCGCTCCGAAGCGTAGAAGTGCTGCGACAACTCTTTCATGAGGCGAGCGCGGGTCGAAGTGTCGAGTATGCTGATAGGTTGATTCCGCGCAATCACCAGCCGGCTGATCCAGTTGAACAGGCCGTGATTGGTGAAGCGGAACCCGCCATAGAGCCCACCGCCAAAGCTGATGGAACCGCAGATAGTCAGAATGATCCGCAGGTAGTTGACAGTAGTTTGTTTGGGGAAGAGCGACGAAACTTCCGTACCTGCCGCGGCGCGAAGTATGCTGCCGAGCAATCCGGTCGCAATCGCAACGACGATTACGAATCGCGGCGCCAAACCGACGCTGATGAAGCCGAGCACCAGCCCGGCCAGAGCGTAAACCATCCCGGCTTTCAGCGCGCTAGGTCCGCCAACGCCATAGCCGAAGGCGGCTACGGTCAACGCAGCCAGCACGTACAGAGCCACCACCACTACCCGGCTCGGGTTCTTCGGATTCTCGGGATTAGTGCTCACGCTAGGGCCTAAGCTTGCGCAGAGTTTGGCAGGACATGCCGAGGGATGCAACCGAAAACAGCCGGGCAGGCGGGGAAGGGTTCGCGGCGAAGCCAGAACGCGCAGCTGACCATCAGGAGGTCAACCGGCGCAAAGCGGAGTCAAGGCCGCTTCACCTGAGACTTAGGGTTCACGCCGTAGCTAAATGGGGGACCGCTTGGCGCCCATGCTACGAAGGAACGCCCCTGAGGCGCTAAGATGTAAGAATGTCCAGCGAACCGAACCTCCCTGACCATCCCTCACCTCCGAACGCGGCCGATCATGTCGCGGAGGCCCATCGACGACTCAGCCTCCTGCGCAAGCAACTCGACGTTCATCCCGACCTGGACGCTGCAATCGAGCGCCTGGAAATGGCTCTCAGCATCCTGACCACCAAGACCGGTGGCATGCTGTAGGTATTGGCCTGCTAAGAGGATGACAGCACGACGTGTTGCACCAGTTCGATCAAGCCCTTCTCGATATCGATGGTCGGGTGCCATTTCAACACCTGGGTTATCTTCGTGATGTCAGACGTTAGTGACGGGCGATCATAGGCCCGTAATAGATTTTTGTCTTGCACCACTTGGCGGGAGTCTCCCGCGGCTTGTAACAAAATCCGCAAGACTTGCTGAATGGATGTGGCCTGGCCGGTTCCTACGTTGAATACGTTGTATTTCCCCGAATCATGCCCCAGCGCTGTACAGATGGCCTGGACCACGTCTCCGACATGAACAAAATCTCTGGTGGTTTCTGTAGCTCCGACGCAAATTTCCGGGGCGGCACTACCCAATAGCTCTACGATTCGTGGAATCACGTGCGGATTGGTGTCCCCAGGTCCGTACACGTTGAACAACCGCAATGCTACACAGGACAGGTTGGGATTCGATCTGGCTCCCCCCGCGATAATCTCTTCCAGCAGGAACTTCGACAGGCCATATGGATTATTGGGAGCAGGAGTGTCACTTTCGACGTGGGCTCGGTCCGCAAGAGCATAAATATCCGCCGTCGAGGCGGCAATTAGCTTCTTAGTAGGAATACCGCGCAGGGCCCGGACTATTACATCGGTCGAGCGTACGTTCGCCAAAAATGTCTCAGAGGGATTAGCGACGCAGTGCGGAATGTAATGTATCGCCGCCAGGTGGATGACCGCATCAGGAGAGTAGTCCCGAATTACTTCAAACACTGCCGACTCGCTGGCACGAGCCAGATCGAGATCTACAAAATCGGCCTGCGCAGGAACATATTCCCGGCGCCCGGAATAGAGATTGTCGATTACCAGTACCTGGTAGCCGTCCGAAAGCAGTCTCGGAACCAGGTGGCCGCCGATAAATCCCGCACCTCCGGTTACGATGATTTTTGACGCGCTATGCACAATTAGACTGGCACGTGACAGCGATTTGCAATAATTTGTCGATCAAAACTTCCCAATCCATAGACCGGCCGGCCGAAACACAGATTTCCGAGTGTATTTCCCATTCTGCCATCACCGCCAGCATTCCCTCAGCTACCCTCGCCGGAACAGGATCTGTTACTTTGCCGATTCCGTATTGGCGCACCACGTCCTTGGCGCCATTCTCCGGATAATCAACAGTTACGACGGGAAGCCCACTCGCCATAGCTTCAGCTATCGCCCGAGGAAACCCTTCGCGCCGGCTGGTTAGCAAGAATATTTCCGAGCTTGCCAGTAGCTCGATTTTTTGCTCTTCGCTAACGAAACCCAGTAGGTCAATATTGTCCGCAACCCTCGATGCCTTGACAATTTGTTGCAATTTCGGCAATGCTGGCCCGCTCCCTGCTATTCGTAGCCGGCCCTTATAGCCCCTCCCCCGCAGCGATTCGTATGCCGATAGCATGAGCGGCAGATTTTTATGCTCCTCGATCCGTCCCAGGTAGAGGACCCCCGTTCGTTCCCCGGCCGGTGCAGTTCGGTATCGGGCAGCGAAGATCCCGCTCGGAACTACTTCGAAGTTGCGGCCTGAACGTGCCTGTAATTTGTCTTTCAAAGCGATACTGTTTGCTATGTTGCTTGCCGTCAGGCGCGGAAGATATTTCTGGAAGTAACCAGGCAGTGCCCCCTTGCGGTACTCACACCAATCTATGACACCCTTAGACCTCATAGAGCGTGACGCCATCAAGATGTGAGCAATTGGCCACTGGTTAAAGATGAAACAATCGAACGCCTTGGGATCGATGCCTCGGCACCAGAGAGCGTATTTGAGTACATCAGAGGGACGTCGCCGCAGTACCTTAAGCAGCGGCTGCCGATAGTTGGAGGCCTCAGGATAGCGATGGATAATACTTCCGTCGATAATCTCTTCCTGCCTGCTGCCTGGAATGTTCCGGATGCAAAAAATATCGACAGAGTGCCCGCGGGCTGTGAGTACCTTCGAAATCTCTGCGTACCTAACCTCTTGCCCGCCTACGCTGGGCGGAAACAATTCCGTTAAGATGGCGATTTTCAAGTAACTATTGTAGCGATCTCGAAGCTTGCGGCTTGCCGTCGCGACTCGGAACGATTTGCGACAGAATTTCACTAATCTTGTGGCCAGTGCGGTTCCATGTAAACGTGCCTGCCCGCTGGATGCCTGGTTGTCGCAACTCTTCCCGGTAAGCCTGGTCGGTGGAGAGTCGCAACATCGTCGCGGCCGCAGTATCGACATCATGAGCATCGATTTTGACGGCGGCATCTCCCGCCACCTCTGCCAGAGCGCTGGAATCGCTTACCACAGCCGGTGTCCCAGCCAGCATAGCTTCCAGGGGTGGCAAGCCAAATCCCTCATACTCGCTTAGTAGGAAGAGGGCTGTCGCATGGCGGTATGTAAAAGACATCTCCTCATCCGTCAACCCGGATAGATGCATGATTCTGTCGTATAGTCCCAGTTCCTTGGCCAATACCAGGCAGCCGCTGGCCCATTTATCAGGATAGGCAACAATTAACAATGACTCGCGCACCTGCTCCCGTATCTTAGCCAATGCTCGAACCACCGTCTCAAGGTTCTTGCGCGGAGAGAACGTGCCCACAAACAAGAAATATGGGCCAGCCGGAAAGCTTGCAGTCGGCCGCTCTACCTGCGTCCCTGACCAACCTTGATCTACTCCGTTATAGGCAACGTCAACTCTGGCAGGATTCAGCTTGTAATGCTCCAGAAGATCACTCCGGGTGTGTTGTGAAACTGCAACTATAGCGGCAGAATTTGTGAGCACCCGAGGGAGAACTCGCTTGTAGTAGCTTCGCAAGCGGGGGGCTTCTTCTGGATAGAATAGCGGGATAAGATCATGGACGACCAACATCTGAGGAACCGAGCACCAGATTGAACCCTCAGCATTCTGCGAGACTACCGCGTCCACATGCTTGGCTGAAAGTCTGATGGGCAGTACGAATAGGTTCCATAGCGTCCGCAAAAACCCGGAGATGCGTCCCGAATCGAATGTTATCGAACCAGGCGTTAATTCCTGGCTTATACCCGGGCCTGAGGGAATCAGTGGAGAACTGCTGTAAACCACAACTTCATGTCCCAAGCTCGCAAGCGATTGAATAAGACCATCGATGTAGCTGCCAACGCCGGTGTGACGCTTGCCGAGAAGAGCCGCATTGATGGCAATTCGCAAAGATTAGCGTAAGGTGTGAAACTGAATTACACGCGGGCAAAAGCTTGGGGACTACTAGATCGGTAGCGAAGACGCCTGCAGGGAACGCCGCTATTTAGAGGCGAGTACCGGAATGCTGGCCGGTCTGGGGGGCTATCCTCTCCGCGACGTACTCAGTTTTGCTGATGGAGATGTTCTTAGCACCTATGGTTCCGGGCGCCAGCCTGGTTCTTACTCCCGCCGGGTACTGCCCGCGGAGAACAACAATGGCGGTCTGAAACAAAATCTTGATATCGAGTATGAAGGAATAGCGATAGATATACAGCAGATCAAAATGTAGCTTTCGTTCGACACTGCTGCTATATGTTGCCCTGGTTTGTGCCAACCCAGTCAACCCCGGCTTCACCGAGTTTCTCAACTCATAACCGGGAATGTGTTCAAATTGTTCAACGAAGAACTCTCGCTCCGGTCGAGGTCCAACCAGGCTCATCTCGCCGCGGAGGACATTCCACAACTGTGGAAGCTCGTCGAGTTTAGTAGAGCGCAGAAACTTGCCAAGGCGTGTGATACGGGGGTCGCGCTCGGTCGCCAGGACCGGGCCGGTAAGCTTTTCGGCATTAACTTTCATCGTGCGAAACTTCAGGATGCGAAATTTGCGCCGGTATCTTCCTAGTCTTTCCTGGCTATAAAATACGGGTCCGGCGGAGGTCAACGGTATCAGTAGGCTTAAGACAGCAAACAGTGGTGCAGTGACAACCAGCAGCAACGATGCACCCAGTAGATCAAAGAGTCTTTTTACCAGCCGTTCGGCCGGCCCCAACCGGTGCGGATGCACCGCAAAGATGAGAAGATCCTGCACCCCGCGCAGCTCGGCGCCATGGGAGGTAAGCTCAGAAATATTGGGCACGATGAGCACCTCTTTAGAATGGCGGAAGCAGTGCAAAACGATTTGCTCTTTATCTTCCACGTTGCAGGCCAGCACTACCGTCGCCGCTTCTTCCAGTGCGCTGAAGCTCGGAGTCAATTCGCTTCGCGTCACACAATGTTCAACCGAGTACAATCCAGACTCGGCTGCAAATTCCTCTGCGACTTCCCACGCCCCTTGTGCCGTTTCCCCTACCACCACAGTCTTGCGCCCACCGAACCAGCGCCGATAGGCGGTACTGCCCAATAGACGGAACCCGCCGATCAAAACTATCTGGACGGCCGCAGTCAGAATCAGTACGCCGCGGGGAACCGTTAGTTGCCCCAATAGAAATCCAACGGCCAGCGTAATCATGGAGGCTAACGCGCCGGCAACCGCAACACAATAGGCCAGATGAGCCCGGCTGCAACGCAGCCAATTGCTGTAAAGATCCAGCAACTGAAAGGAGACAATGACAGCCACCGAGTTTATTACCATCAGATTACGACAGGTATTCACGCCTACTGAAGTTAAGGCCGAACGCTCCCAAAGCGCTATGAACGCAAACAGAGAGACGAGGTTGATCAGCCCCAGATCCAGTAGCATGACCACCGGCCTGTAGCCCATAAAACGTAGGATCCTAGTCATAGAATATTTTCTCACTAATCTGATTCATCAGCCCGAGGCGTCGTTCAAAACGTAGCCGAGGACAGCAGAGGCCATATCGAAACATCGCGAAACTGCACACTAGACCTGTGGGAGCCCCGACCGCTTATAGATCATGATCTCGTCGGCGATTCCCATGCGTCTCGTTGGCTGCAGCAGGAACGAAATCATCATCATCGGTCTGTACCACCGAACAAAAGGTATAACGTGAAACCCTAGCTTTTGCAGGATCTCGCGAAAATCAGTATCAAAGCTGGTTCTATGAGTTAAGTCACGATCATAGTTTCTTTGGCCTCTTGGAGAAAGAACATTAGGGACACGAAAGCAGGCTGCGACATATGTCTCCGCCAGCGACCGAAACAGGTTGGCTACTATGTCCGGTCGTAAGTGCTCAAGGCAGTGGTCGGCAAATAGAAAGGTTGGCTGGCCACGAGGCGTGCTGCCCACTTCGTGCACCAATTTGTCGATATCTCCGCAACTACTGAGATCGAAAAGCCGCAATCTTTCGTCAGGCTGCCCGAAGTCTGATTGATCGATGAAACGCACGTCCCTTAGAAGCACCGCCTTGAGCCAGGCTAGTCGAGTAGGGCCTGGGCCCAACTCCACGAAGAAATGTTGGTGCATCGCTCGAAGAGACGGAAAACCACGACGGCTATTCAAGAACAAAAGTAGAAAAAGAAAATCGGTTGCACGCAGAAGCTGCCTGAGCGCCTCTGTGAAGCCCGACCGCGCATAACGGCCGTTGACCGGTCGAATGCTAGATGATTGTCTCGTAAGCACTCTAGAGCCTTCTATACCGCTGGATTGTCTCCCAGAGTTCGAGGAATCAGAATACCCAACTCTTTTTGAATACCGCCACAAACAACGAGTTCTTCGCGATGTCAGCTATGTAGCATAAGCTTGTTGCGCTTTTTTGATGAGTTTCTCGTACCAGGTAACCTTCTCGGAAAACTCCCCGACGGGCGCAAGAGCGTAAGCTAGAGCGACGATGGCCGGAATCAAATCTGGAGGAACGAGAAATGACAGAACAAATAACGTCGTCATGGCCAGCGGGACCGACCTCACATCTCTTAATTTAAATTTAAAGAAGGCCATCCGCAGATAAAACGTGAGACCGGCGATGCTGCCGTACCCCACTAGCAGTGGCAACAAACCGACAGGCTCTAGATAGCGGTCATACAGGTAGACGGGTGTATATACCTTGGGAAAAGCAATCAGGGGATAGATAATTTGGGTTATCCTGAACAATTGAAAGTTGGTATCAGGGGTTATTCCGTAAATTGCAGCACTCTTGACGAAGTCGTCGATTCTACCTGATGTTGAGGCATAGATGAACACAGCAAGCGATAACAATCCGAGGCTGATAACGGTGTACCATTTACGTCTAAGAGATAGAAGATAGACTACCCCCAACATAGTCAACAAGGCGATCGCATAAACAGACTTGTTGACGGTCAACAGAATGCTCAAAAGCACCAGGATGCGAAAACGCTTCTTCGGATCCTGTTGCGCTGCAACAACAGCAAACGCGAAGCACATCATTGCTCCGGCTGCGGGTTCGGAAGCCCATCCTTGGACACCACGTATTCCGAACTCGTCGTACGGCTCTCCGGAATAGCGCGGTACAACGGTTGCAAGCAGTTCAGTGAACGATGCGGGAATTACCGGTGATACATAGAGGCTGAACCACTGAAGAAGTGAGAAGCCGACGAAAAGTTGCAGTGTTCGGTAAGCCACAAAGCGAGGAATAAGCTCTTTATTCCGACTCAGGCAATATTGCTGCAGATTCAGCAGAAACAAACACGGAATCCCACCTATTAAAATCCGGAGTACGGCCTCGGGCAATCCCCAAAGTGCAGAAACTGCGATCGTGGCGGCGAGAAGGAGGGCCGAGAGCCCGTCGGCTAACAGCACCTCCGGCAGAATCATAATTGCCAAAAATATCGGCACAAAATTTACTTCGACGTCCCACTGCGGGAAAAAGTGGTTGACATTTATGAATGGCCAGACGAAGCAAAGAACGACGAGAAACTGTGCCGCTCGGAACCGTGCTGCCATCACGAAGGCTGTTATTGCGCTGCCTTTCATGCTGAATCAAATACCTTGCTTATGACTGGGCGTAAAACTCGGAGTGGACGGATTGTCGATGCGACATATAGGCAGCTAAATTACGACTCTCCGCGGCCAGATGCCGTCGCAATATTATCGTTTATGCCGTTTCGCGGGGATTTCATTAGCATTCGAGATAAGGCGGCAACGATCACGGTAGCGACGACAAGGCCTGGAATCCTTTCATAGACGTATCCGAGAGTTCCTCGTGGCGCGAATAGCGCTCGGCTGAGGCACTCGGCCCATATAGCCGCGTAGAGCGAGCGATGGCTTATGAGCTCCACAAACCAGCGACAACTGAAACCGAAAAGTGAGGATCCGATCATAACGCCTCCGACGCCGCCGGTCAGATATAGTTCCAAAAGATAATTGCCTCCAGTACCCTTCATCATGTCGTTTGTGTATTTCTTAGTTAGTAGGCGATCTATTGTGGCTGTCAGTCCTTTGTCATTTCCTATGTCAACAGTACACACGCCCAATGTGGCATATGGAATAACTTTGGCCGTTAAGGAGACAAGGAGCGGTGGGCACGGAGGGCTCAAATCGGTATTGTCCTGGAAGTATCCCAAGCTGTTCATATACCCGAAGTAGTTAATGATCTGCGGCTTGCCGTCCGAATCCCTTCCAAGAATGTGATCTCCGCGAGTGATGGCAGGCACAAACAGGACGAAAAGGGCAATCATGAGAATGTGAACGATGTTCCACACGGTGATTCTGATCCACCCACGGGCGATGGCGATGCACACGATAGGTACAATAGCCTGGGCTACAAAGAATCGCCTCCACTGCAAAGAAACGATGAGCCTCGGAGCTACGATCAAGAAAATCACCAAGGCAAGCCTTCGCTTTTGGGAGTTCTGGTCGTCCACAGCCCCGATGTATAAGAGCCCGAAAAACAGATGGGTGTATAGCACGGCCTGCTGTGTCAGGGAAATTCCTGAACCTTCTAGATAGCTGGAAACAGTTAGCCTGTAAGCCATAAATCGAAGCGCGATGACAAATGCAGGGACGGCGAGCAGGAGAGTGGCCCAAAAAGAGAGAATCTCGCATCGGTCCATCAGGCTTGACGACGAAGAAAGGCCGCGCACCCTCGGCGGGGGCAGAAGATAGCCAATTGAAAACGTGATAAGCGCACCTGCGCTGATCAACAAGAACCTAGGTTCGATAGGAGCGTCAAGGCCAAGCCAGAAGAACAGCGAGATACTCTGCAGCCACCAGAAAAGCACGCAACATCCTGCGAAGGCTGCCAGAAAAGGCCAGGTCAGCGGATTCTTCGTGAATGTAGTCGGAGAGTGTGGCATGTCAGTCGTGGGCCTCGGCCACTTTCGTGGCGGCTGAAGGGTGGGCGAAGAAGCGGCGATCGACATCGAGATACGCCAGCGCCACCGTTCTAGCGCTATAGCATTCGACAGGCATGGGGGAGGGGTTGACCTTCAGGGCACGCCGGAGAACAGTGAGAATACCGTGGTGGTCGAGGGAGATCGGCAACAGTTGTACTCCTTGTCCAACACGGTCTAGTGCAATCTCGATTCCTCCACCGGAACCTGGCATGGCTACTACGCAACCCTGACTCAATGCCTCAACATAAGTAATCCCGAAACCTTCCGTAACATGACCGGAGACAAATATCTTCGTATGCCGAAAATGCTGCTTGACTTCCTGGTCGCTCGGTTGGCCTTTGAACTCAAACCTAGGATGACCGGCCGCTAGTAGTCCCAGCCGTTGGCGTTCGGGCCCGTCCCCGATGATGCATGCCCTCATCCGCGGATTTTCGTTTAGCAGATCGATGATCGGCGGTATAACACGGTCGATGTTCTTGTATGCGACGAGGCGACCTACATAAGTTATGTAGTTTCTTTCTGTCGGGCAGTCTGTACTACTTTCGAGATATATTGGCTTGATGGGATTGCGAACTACAGAATCGGAATTGATACCATAGAAAGCCCGCATATGCTCTGCCAGATAGTCAGAAACAGCTACCAACTGCGCCGAACATAAATTGGCTATTTTGTAGCACATTAATAAGGCGGCGGTCTTTCCCCACCCCTGCTCATGTACAAGGAACGAGGCGTGCAACATGCAGATGGCCCGTCTGGCAAACGGGGCAGCAAACATTCCAGTTGTACTTAGGATTTTCAGTACTCGTTGGCTACGGAGCTCACTAATATGTGACGACAGTTCGGCCGGACTTACGATCTGGCAGGGGATTCCGAGCTCGGCGAATCCGCTACTCAGTCCCTCCGTGAAGCTGGCGATACCTCCTACTTCATGCCCTCCAGTGAGGAGAATTTTCTCCGGCGCAGTCCACTTCATGACATTGCTTCCAATTGCAATCCTGCAGCTTCGACAACTCGCTGTTCGCGCGACCTGCGCTTAGCCCGGAAGATCAGGGTGGCGGAGGTCACGCCAATGAGGCCGGTAGACAGGAAGTACACGACACAGGTTCCGCTGATGCCCCAGCGGGGAGCGACGAAGTATGCGCCGGCACTCGTCAGCAAGGCCACGATCACCGCTTGCCACAACAGAGGTTCTTCCTTATGAGCACGCAAGTAGATGGCCTCACTTTGCACAATCAATGTACTGACTGCCGTAATCAGAAGCAGCACAAAGAGCTGAGGTGAAACCATACGAGACGCCAAATTCGGAAAAAGGCGCTGAATCGCGACTACTCCAGCCATACAGGCGGTCACGATCACGCCAAGGATCCCCAGCGAAACCCGTAGTGTGTGGAAGAACAAATGATCCAGTGCAGCATAGTCTTTCCTCGCGATCAGTTGTCCGAACGGAGTCGCCTTGGTCGACATCCAGGCGTAGACCAGGTTCCAGGTATACGCGGAAATGGACAGTGACATACCCATGCGCCCCGCCTCAATCGGTCCACGCGAGGCGAACAGCACCGGAGTCAGCACCTGGACGGTAAAGTAAGAACACAGCCAGGTTATTGCGATCCTCCACTGGAACGACCATACTTCGTTTCGCCAGTTCAACGATTTCGGATCATACTTCTCTCTAAAGAGGTGAAGAAGGATTTTGTGCCGGCTCCCCAAGAAAACAAGAACGGCGATTACATTTCCGACGACTACCAGGCCGGGAGCATAGAGACCCTTCCCCAGCACAATGGCGCCCCAGGAAGCAGCCACCGCCAGCCCGGCCTGAGCAAAGCGCATGCCGGCGACCTGCCGTACCTGCCCGCATCCTTCGATAAACGAGCAGAGCGGATTCAGAACGAACAGGACAACTGTCGCCAGAGCAGCAATCGTCCAAGGCCCTAACCATACTGTGTCGTGAGGCTGAGTAGTCTTGCGGAAGAAGGTGATACCGGCCGGTAACAGGGTCACCGCCATAATCGCGCCAGCCAGAAAATACCAGCGCACAGTCTTCTGCAAGATAGCTACCAGCCGGGCACGCCGGTTAGGATCGCCATAGATGCGCCCGTCGGGTCCAAATTGCAGATGTATGGCTTCATGCGCGGCAAGCTGAAGTACGACGAAGGAAAATCCAAGCTCGAAGATAATCTGCAAATTAACAAGGCTAATGAGCGTGTAGTAATAGCCCTGATCAACCTTGCTAAGGAAATGGACAATGAGCAGTACTGTTCCAGTGCTGCCAAGGGCCATACAGACCCGGGCGGCAAAAACATACGCGATCGCGCGGTCCATTCCCAGACGCTTACGAAAAA
This sequence comes from uncultured Acidobacteriaceae bacterium, assembly GCA_963796585.1. Lineage (GTDB taxonomy): Bacteria > Acidobacteriota > Terriglobia > Terriglobales > Acidobacteriaceae > CAVVDY01. Next base: position 114,887 of record CAWCMB010000010.1, on the reverse strand, counting down.
CGTCTGCCAAATTCAGAACGCGATTCATTAGGGTGTCACTTCCCGTGCCGATGCATGCGATCTCCCGGGCAAGGACGCCAGAAATTCGCGTACACCAATCTTTACCGGATCGCTCTCGTCGAGTTTTCGCCAGACCTCCCAGGCAAACAGCCAGACGCCTGCACAAATGAAGGTAAGAATCGTGCCGCCCAGGATAATAAGAAGCCGTGGCGGAAATGCCTTTCGCTCCGGAACCACTGGCTCGTCAAGAACCTTGATCGAGGGCAACTCTTTAGCCTCTTCTACTTTGGCCAGTTCATACTGCTTGATGAGCACCTCGTAGATAGCTTCGTCGACTTTGGCCTGGCGTTGCAGTTCGTAGTAGGTATTTCCTAGCAGCGGCAACTGCTCGAGCGAGGGATAGAGTTGTCCGTCTCCGGCAGCCGGGCTACTCGCCGGTGAGCCACTCATGGTGCGCAGCTTGGCCCTCAGTCCGCCAACTCTTGCCGATGCCGCCTTGACTCGATAGTTTTCGGAGCCATAGATCTGTTGCAAGCCACTCAATTCCGTTTCCGCCGCGATGAGCTGACCCTGTAGTGCCGAGGCAGCGTCCAGCATGGCTTTACCCTGAATCTGCGGATCGAGAGTCTTGTTTTTGCTTGAAAACTGGCTCAGACGAAGTGTCGCCTCGTCCAGTTGGTCCTTGATCTTGGCTAAACGGTCTTCCAGGAATACCCTCTCCCGGTGAGCTGCGGAGGTGGTGAGGCTCGCGATTCGGCCATTCAGATCGTTCACATAAGCTTGGGCCAGCTTTGCTGCTCTCTCGGGGCTTCGATCCCGCACCGCTATGGTAATGATGCCGCTCTTCCGGTCCTCAACTATGGAAGAGTTTCCTTGCAACACCTTTCGCGCATCTTCCTGGCGCTTGGTACCGTAAAGATGCTTCAAGTCGAACTCATTGACGATATCGTCCTGTACCGTGCGGCTGTTCAGAACGCCGACGATGGTGGCGCCCGAGGTGTGCATTCCGAGCGCTGAGCCCCCCAGATCGGCGAGAAAGCCTCCTCCGCTAGCCATCAATGCGCTCATCAGAGCGCCGCTGGAGTTTCCCTGGTCCGGCGGCATCAGCCGGGCAACCGCTTCGTAGCGGACGGGAATCAGGAAGGCAATCACCGCAAACAGCACGAATCCGATGGCGGATGACTTAATCAGCGGCTTCCAGGTATCGCGCAGCCACAGAAAGATCCACGACACCTCAGGAGGTTTGCCGCCAGAGGTTGCTCGACTCGTATCGGTTGCGGAATTCAGCACAGTTAGGTCTGAGTCATGGCTCATGAGAGACTTTGTCCGAAGATGAAGTTGTCAGCGTTTGCGTTCAGCGCGACACAGTTAGCCTTCGATTGGAAGGCGTGTACATTACCTGAATTTGAGTCGTGAAATTACTGACTGGAGAGGCGCTCAGGAAGGGGAAATTCCATCGCTCATACTGAACCGTAGAAGACAGTTGTATATCGTGCTTGAACAGCCAGTCTACATTTGCCGTAAAGTCATTCAGGCCGCCTCCCTGGAGGAGCACTTTGTCCACCCACTGCCGGCGATAGCTTAGCTGAAGCTTATTGCGAGGAGTAAACCAGTAGGTGCTCCAGGCCTGTATGCCATCCCCCTGACGGCCGACCCAACTACCGATAATTTGGTTATAGAGTGTATAGCCTTGCGCATAGCGTTCGTTCTTGTAGAACTCTCCCAGTCCGCGAAAGTCGATCAGGTTGGTAAAGACACCCTCAACCCGTAAATCCAGCTTGGGGAGACGCGGCAACTTTGGAAAATAGAGTCCTGGATTCCAGGCCGACTGTCGTTCTGAGTTGATTGGATTCGGCTGGTCGTTGGCCATACCTTCAACATAGAACGTCAGAAAGTTGTTAGGCAGCCGGTAAGACAAATCGAAGCCGGTGTAACGTTTGCCGGGATCATTCGTCTGCACGTTTCCATTGCTGTTGAACGTGTGCAGCCAGGTTTGCAGTGTTGTAGGCCTACCCTGGCCAGCCCAGATAACCGATATAGAAGCTCCGATCTCGAACCACTGGTTCGGCTTTGCAGCAATACGGTCTCCCCACGTGTAGGGTAGAGGGTCAATGGTCTGATACGGATTGCCAACAACTGGGAAGTCAGGATAGGGACCGCGCAGGAAATGGTAGTCAGGTAGCGCGCCGACGAAGACAGTATTGCGAACTGGACCTAGCCATGCCAGCGGGACGAGGTCGAACTGAAGAGGTGTGACGCGGCCAAACTTCAGCATCGGCTCGGGGGTCGCGTTATTCGACAACATCAACGACGTGCCATTACCCAGACCCCACCAATAACTTTGATACCCGAATGAGATTTGCCAGTTGGAAACATTGAGCGCGGTATAGGCCTCGATGACGCGGAATCGACTCACCGCGTTGAAGGTAGGAACCGAAGACAGCGGAAGCAGCGGTGTGTCGTTTGTTTCGACAATCTGCTGGGCTTGTGCAGCCGTATAGTTTGGCAATGAGCTCCCATGCTGGAACTCTCCCCGGAAGTAGAATGCCAGTGGACCAGTTTCCGCTCGCACGGCGCCGCCATCAACCGTATTAAATCCTTGTCCGTAGGGACGCCCGTAGTCGTCGTATAGAGTCTGGGCGAAGTTAAAGCTATCGCGCAAAGGCCTCCCGGCAATCGCCGTCACCCGCGCATAGGCCGAGTCGAGTTCAACCCCCAGGTTCGGTGCCCCTTCCAGGTTCGCCAACTCAATCGCGAACTCTTGCCGCAGAGACTGGATCAGCGGCTTGATTGTAGGGTTATCTTCACCGGAATCCCGGGCCGTGTCTTGCGCCTCAAGAATCAATCGTGCGCATTCCATGCGCGGAAAGGGACGAATGGCAACCGTTGCGCTGGGAAGATAGCCAAGCGCCGCCAGTCGTTCAAAGACCGGGTAGACCCAGCTATCCAGGGGAACGTACGTTGTTCCCATGTAGGCGGGATTTTTCACCGCATCTTCAGGAGACTTTTCGAAGGTGCCCCAATTCGCGGCGGAGATGTCTGCTCCGCTGCCTCGCGCGCGATAGATCTGTCGTCCCATGTACCATCCCAGCGCGCTACCGATGATGGCGTCGGAGGTCCAGTGTTTCTGCCCGATGACGCGTCCGACACTCACGCCACTGGCCGCGCCGTAGGCCAGAAGCTTGGTCAGGAACCCTGGATATTCATGGGCGATGACGCTGGCTGAGGACCACGCGACGGCCGCAGTATTCGATGGGAACGAGTTTCCTCCATCGAAGAAGCTTCCTTTATTGTTACCGCTGAACGGCCGCTCGCGTTGCGTGATGTATTGCAACGCGGTCGAAGCCGCATAGGCATCGACGGCGGCTTCTCCTACCAGAAAACCGGTCTCCCGCTGATGTTCGTTGTGCGTGGCGGAGCCGATCAGAAACATTCCTCCCCCAACTCCCACCAGCCCTAAAGCTCCGGCGGTCGAGCCCTTGGCTGCATTGTTGATCAAGCTCGATGAACGGGGAAGATGGCTTTCGATGGCAGTATCGCTTCCTATCAGTGCCGCGGTTCCGAATGTCGCCGGAACCAGGAACAGCAGGTCAGGAGCTCGAAAGCGCGCAGGAAGCGTCCAGAAGGCCTTCTGATCTTCCAGCAGACATTTCGCTAACCCACTCAGCTTGAGAGTGGATGATTCCCCAACAGCGACACTTGGCGGCGAACTGCTGGAGCTGGGCGAAGACGTCCCCGTCGCCGCGGAAGATGAAGCCTGCTGAGTCTCGGTTTGCATCGCAGGGACGCTTTGGGTCTGGTGTTCCGCGACTGCGCCGCTCGCTCCTGCCGGCGAAGGGGTTGCCGACTTCGAAGCTACTCGCGTCTGCTGTTTCGCCGCCGGTTTCATTCCCGTTGCTTCCGCTGCCGCGTTCTGGAGAGACTTGGTCGTAACCTGCGCCAGCGTGACTAGCCACTGTGAAACGTTGCGCGCGAAAAGCGCATCGTTATGAATGCGCGAAAACACCATGTCATCGGTAATCGCGCGTTCTTCCGTCTGCGCCCCTTCGCTCCCAAGCTGTCGTGCCAGGTAGCTCTTCACTACAGGTAACAACTCGGGATGGTCTCGCAAGAGCTGCGTCAGCCTGGCCCCCTCGCAGCACGGAGCGCCTTCGCTGGTCACCGCCGATTTGCCGGCATCCTGATTAGCCGCCTGGGCGACTGCCGGCATCGCGACCAGCAAGAGTGCGAAGCCAATCAGCAAGACGGATGTTTTGCAGATGTTTTGGCTCAATCTGGATGATGCTCTGCTATGGCGCAAGATTTACCAGGACTCCCCACGGGGCTACAGTTGTGCGACAGCTGCAGCCGCAATCGCCAGCGAAGCCAGGAATTGGGCTGTCTCTAAAGTGGTCTTCCATGCGGATGAGCCGGTTACAAATTTCTCTGGAACCACCAGCACGTCGCCAGGCTGCAACTTGGCGTTCAGCACCCCACCGGAGAACAAATCAGCCGCACCTCCGGAGGAAATCACTGAGCCGTTTGCCCGGATTACATAGATACCTTTCTTATTCGCCAGCTGGGTTGGGCCGCCGGCTTGTTTCAAGTACCAGCCCGCCGTCTTGCCCGGTTTAAAGGTGATGGCGTTTGCGTTGTACACCTGCCCCAGCGAAAGCACGAAGTTCGGCTTCTTCGGTACGGTGATTACATCCCCGGCGCGCAATGGGATGTCATTGGGTGTGTTCTCCCAATCCGAGACATTCGTCGTGATGTTAATGACTAGTCGTCCCGGGACCGGCTGGCTACGAAGGCTTGCGACCGCCTGCTGCTTTTGTTGTTGCGCTGCCTGCAGAACTGCCGCCTGGTCCTGCCCTGTAGTGTTGGGCGAGATGCGGATCGTAGCCGACGTAGACTCAAGCCGGTTAATCAGCTCCTGCCTTCCTCGCTCCTCGATTTTCCTCACGTCGTCGCGTTCCAGGATGATCCCTGCAGGATATGCCGTAGAGCGAAACCCGCCGACCCGCTTCAGAAATACACTGAGCTTCTCGCCTTCATTGATGCCGTAGTTGCCGGGATACATTACTTCGCCCTTGATCGTTACCGAGCGCCCGATGTCGCTCCATCCAGGAATTTGCAGGACGGTCAGCACGTCTCCCGGGCTCAACGAAACATCGGCCGCACGATCGCCGCCCACGGCAGCGCCGATCTGCAAAGTCTTCTGATCGGTCACGACGCGTTGCCCATTTTCGACTACATAGCTCGCCAGCGTTGCCGAGTCCAGGTAGGCGCTGCGGTTGAAGCCTCCTGCCATCCTCACTAATGCAGCGGCAGTCAGGCCGGCGCTCATGGGGTACTCTCCCGGCCGCAATACCTGGCCGTAGATGGCGACCTTGGGGGCGTCAACCTCATAGCGACCGAAGATGCGAACCGTATCGAATGCTTGCAACGGAATCGACTCGTTCCCCGACAGCACTTCGAGCAGATTGAATTGGATGGTGACTGGCCGGTAATCCGGCGGCTGCAAACGCACAATCTCCGCATGGGCCGCAGGCTCCGGAAGAACGTCCTGGTAACTCTTCACTAAATCGGAGATCTTCATCCCGGCTGTAAATGGATATGGTCCCGGCCGGTATACGTGGCCTTGTAGATAGATAGTCTGGTTCTTGTAAGGTTCGATGGCGCCAACGTAGATGCGATCGCCATCCTGAACCATGAAAGCAGAAGCTTCGTTGGCGGCAGCGTTTCCTGACTTCGTCAGCTCCAGCGGAACCTTCAGCGTCAGGCGTTGCTCGTGCGGCTCGACGCGCTCGACCCTCACCTGGGTGAGCGAAGCCGAGACCGTCACCCCACCGGCCATATCGACCACATTCGCAAGTTTCTCTGTCTGGTCTTTCAGTTCATAGATTGCCGGCCGCCGCACCGTTCCCGACACTCCCACCTGTGGCCCCGCCGGAGGAACCATGATGGTGTCGCCCGGCTCCAGATGTTCGATGGCCTTACGCACGCCGCCGATCAGCAGATCGTAGAGGTCCTGTTCGCTGATCAGCGTGGTGCCGCGGTAGTGCTTCACTACGCGCATGGAGCCGGCTGCCGTCGGTCCTCCCGCTGCGTACAGCGCGTTGAGCGGCGTCGATAGCGAGCTAATGTCATACGCTCCGGGACGCTGAACATATCCCACTACGTAGACCCGCACTGTCCTTAGACGAGTAACCGAGAGCGATACCTTGGCATCGTGATACTGCGGTTGCGCCGCCGCCTGTACCCGCTTCTGCGCTTCGCTCAGGCTGAAGCCGGCAACGGTTACCGGACCAACGTCCGGCAACGAGATGCGCCCTTCACGGTCCACCAGGCGCGTGACCTGCTGCGTCACCCCTCCCCAGATGTCGACTACCACCGTGTCTCCCGTGCCCAGCACGTAATCTGAGCCGGCCGGCAAATCCATCGGGAATCTATCCAAACCTACAACGTCGGGACGGAAGATATCGGCCCCGAACCGCTTTAGAGGCTTGTTCTCAACTTCGTAACGACGATACAGGTCGGCGGTGGAGGGGAGCCCCGGATACGGATTCTTCTGCGGAATCGTGTTGGGTATCAGCGGAATAGGCTCCGCAACATTCGGCTGTGGCGTGCGTTGCCGTGGCTGGATCCGGGATCCAGGAGCCTGTCTTTCCCGCTGCGCGGCAGCGCCTTGGATGCTTTGATTACCCGGTTGCTCTTGCGGCACGCCGGTCTGGACCGGCTGTTGTCCGGGCTGCGGCGTAGGATACTGCCCCGCCGGGTACTGCTCCGCTGGGTATTGTCCCTGCGGAGACTGAGCTTCCGGATACTCCGTCGGCGGATACTGTTGCTCGGGGGGGGCCGTGGCGTTGCCCGCCTCTGCATTCGGCCCGCTGTTGACAGCCAACGTCTGCGTCCATACTTGCGCCTGCTGCTCCGAGATATAGCCCCGATTCACCATCAGGCGGAGAGCGTCCGAACGAAATGTCGAATCAGTCTGCAGCCGGCTGATGAGGACCTCGTCGGTGATGGATTGCGCATCGATGGCGCTGCCTTGTTCCCCCAGCCTGTCGGCTAGCAGCGACCTCAACTCCGAGGAAACTTCAGGGTGGTCGCCAAGATACGTCCGCAGCATCACCACGGAGTTCTCTGTCGAAACCACAGAGCCGGCTTGAGGACTGTTAACCTGCGCTATCCCGGGCAGCGCCTGCAGGCAAAACAGCAAGCACACCAGGAACAGCGAACATTGCTTTTGGAGACGCAATAAGAAGTTGTGCATTGAAGTTGTAATGTCTCGATCGTTATACTGCGCGCCCGCCCGCAGCAGGATACCTCTGCAGCGCATTTAACAGGAAGCGCGTGTACTCGGGAAGCTTATGGTCTTGCACCTCTGAAAAATAAGGTTGCAGCGTGTAGTGAGCTCCCACCGCTCCCGCAATACCCAAAGTCGCCATCACCGGATCAAAGTCCTCGATCAGGCCTTTGCGGGCGCAGCGCAGAAAGTACGAATTGATGGCATCGAAGATCGGACCCAGGTGCTGGCCGAGCAACCGATTCGCTCCCGCCAGTTCAAACCCCGCAACATACAGCAGACGCATCAATTCCGGCCGCTGAAACATGCTTTCCGTGATGAACGAAACGATCATCGGGATAACCGTTTGCGGATCGGCATCCGACGAAAGCCCGTGCTGAAGTTCGCGGTTCAGCTTAAGACCATTGAGCCGCGAATCCGCCGCTGCCCAAAACAGGTCTGCTTTCCTGCCGAAGTGACGAAACAGCGTTGCTTCATTAACGTTGGCTAGTTCAGCTATGTCGCGCGTACTGGTACCTTTGAACCCATGCTGCGCAAACAGCTGTACTGCGGCCTCAAGAATTCGCGCTTCGGTTATGTTCCGAGCCAACTTTTTCGTGGCGGCCATGCGCTACCTCAATCTCTGCTCAGAGCACAAAATGTCGGGCTCTCTTGCTGGTATTTCGCGGATTTGGTGGGGAGAAGGGGGAAAAGAAAGTAACTTCCGAATAATTTAACAAGGCGGGATAAGGACGGCTTTACAGCTAAAGTAACAAAGCTCCGCTATTCTCACTTAGATGAGAGGTCTTCCACAGCCACTAAACACGGGAAAATCTGTATAGCTCTGTAGAAGCTGCTAGAACACTCGTGCCCAGTCCTTCCGGTTCGTCGTGGCTGCAAGAATCCCCCGCAGTATGCGAGATTCTAGACTGCGTGCGGTTACTTGCACGCTATTTAGAATCGAAGGCTGAGCTGTGGTTGGAAGCGTATCGTTCGACTCACTCTATGTCAAGACGAATCATGCTCTTACTCAGTATCTAAGCGCTTAGATCGCAATCCAGGCATTTCCCATAGTGGGTACGCGCTTAAGTGCTAGTCGCAAACATGACCTCGGGATGAAATCGGTTCTTACTGCGCTGATTCGTGAATTCACACCCTTATTCAACACGCACCTATAAATCCACTGGCCAACCGCTCTCTCGCAGTCCTAAACTGTTTCACTTACTTGTAATCAAATTTTCTTCTAGGGGGAGTCGTGAACCGCTTCGCAACTGTGTTGTGTCTGTTCGTGGTGATCGCCGTCGCCGTGGGATTTGCCCAGGATGCTCCCCAGGGCAACGCGAACCTCAGTCCCAAGGTGCAGGCCTGGACGATTCTCGATGATGGGCTGGCTAGCTCCAGCTATGAAAAACGTGCGAAAGCGGCGCAGGCCCTGGGCTTGATCAAAGGCGATCCCGAGGCCGAGCGCCTCGCGGTCAAGGCTTTGAGCGATGAACGTCCGGAAGTGCGGGCCTCCGGGGCGGCGGCATTAGGTGACATCGGCAACAAGAGCGCCACCGCCGAGTTACACAAGATGTTTAAGGATACCGATATTACCGTCATCATGGCATCCGCCCGGTCGCTGCTTGATTTGGGCGATAAGAGCGGGTACGAGGTGTATTACGCCATCCTCACCGGCGAGACCAAGACCGGCACCAGCCTGCTCGACCAGCAGAAGAAGATGCTGAAAGATCCGCAAAAGCTGGCGCAGTTCGGCTTCGAGCAGGGAATCGGCTTCATTCCGTTTGCCGGCATCGGTTGGTCAACATTCAAAATGTTGCGCAAAGACGATACTTCGCCAATTCTCGCCGCATCTGCCATGACCTTGGCCGATGACCCCGATCCCAAGAGCGCAGCCGCCCTGGTCAACGCCTCCGAGACCCAGAAGAGCTGGATCGTGCGCGCTGCGGCGTTGAACGCGCTCGCCACTCGCGGCGATCCCCAGTACATCAAGGCCGCCGAAGAATCCTTGCAGGACGAAAAGGAAGAGGTGCAGTATTCGGCTGCGGCCGCTGTGATCCGCCTCAGCGACATCGCTGAGCATCGCCCCGTCCGGGCCAAACACCCCGCCCCCAAAGCGAAGCGCTAAGCGCTAAGCGGTTTAGAGTCGGCCTCGCATTGCGTAGTGCGAGCCTTCAGATTTTTTTCGCTGCTTGTCGGTTTGCGATGTGGACCGAACAGCAGAAAATCACGCGCCGTAGGCGCAGCAGCTCTTAGCCCAGCATTTCAGCGTCTGTTGCGAAACTCATGATGGAGCACGACGGCGGGACAAACGATGCATCCGTCCCTGGAGACAGTTGAAGATGGTCCAGCCCTTCAGCGTCTGTTACGAAACTCCTCGGTGAGCGGAGGCGGTGGAACAAACCACAAGCCCGTCCCACAGGTGTCTGTGTCGTAGCTTACCTTCGCGCGAGGCGAGTGGGATGAGTGCCCCGGAAATTCAGCCGCGAAGCGGCGGAATGGTTTGAGCCCGGCTCGTCAGAGCCGGGTGAAGTGGGAAAAACTCTGAGTCGCGTAGCGACGACACAAGCTACGACACAGACACCGTAGGCGCAGCAGATGTTAGCCCAGCATTTCAATGCTGGGTAGTCGTAAGTGGGAAATTCAGAGTCCGCTTCAGCGGACGGCATATGTTTGGTGCCAGCGCTTCAGCGCTGGGTGAATCGCAAAAAATGCCCACGACTCCCGCAGGGACGACAGAGGCTGCGACGAAGGCTGCCATGCCACAGCCGCCGATCCCGCCGGAGTAGAATTGCACCGCCATGAACATCAAGCCGCTTCTCTCTGTTATTAGCTGCGCGGCCTTTGGGTTTGCGCTGGGCGTTTGTGCACAGACTTCGCCTGCCAATGCGAATGCCAGCTCGGTGACGATTATTCGCGCCGGAAATCTCGTCGATCCCGTCTCTGGCCAAACCAAACAGAACCAGGTCATTGTGATCCGCGGCGACCGCATCGAGAGCGTAGGCGATGCGGCTTCGCCTCCCCCACCCGGAGCCACGGTCATCGACCTTTCCAACGCCACGGTTCTGCCCGGAATGATCGAGTCCCACACCCACATCTTCCTTCAGGGAGAGGACCCGGCGCTCGGCGGATACGACATTCAGTTGCTCAAGTTTCCGCTCGCCTATCGTGCTGCCCGCGCGACGGTCTCGGCGCGCCGCGCCTTGGAGCAGGGCTTCACTACCATTCGCGACATGGAAACCGAAGGCGCGGGCTACGGTGACGTTGGCATCAAGATGGCGGTGAACGAAGGTCGCATCCCCGGGCCGCGTATCTTCACCACCACACGCGCGATATCGACGACTGGCGGCTATCCGCTCGAAGGTTACGCTCCCGAGATCGAAGTCCCCAAGGGGGTGCAGATTATTGATGGTCCGGTGCAGGCGCGTAAGGCGGCGCGTGAGCAGATGGACCACGGTGCCGACTGGATTAAGGTTTACATGACGCATCGCTCTTGGGTCGACAAGGATGGCAATCTGGTATCGCAGCCCACGCTGACCCTGGAAGAGATCAAGGCCATCACCGACGAAGTGCATGGCTGGGGCCGTAAAGTCGGCTGTCACGCCTACAGCGGCGAAGGCCTGCAACGCGCGCTCGATGGCGGCTGCGATTCGATCGAGCACGGACTCCTGATCAGCGATGCGCAGATCGCGCAGATGAAGCGCCAGGGAACCTGGTACTGCCCCACCCTCGCTATCTATTACAAGGAGTGGTCACCCGAGAACACGCCCGCAGGCAAGCGCGACCGCGCCCGTGCTGCCGACCACGAACAGTCGTTCAAGAAGGCCTTGCAGGCGGGGCTGAAGATCGTCTACGGCACCGATGTCGGCGGCTTCTCCTGGGACCAGCCCATCGCGCAGGATTTTCCTTACATGGTGAAGTTCGGCATGTCGCCGTTGGAGGCGTTGCGCTCGGCGACTGTTCGTCCCGCAGAAATGCTGGGAATGCCCGGCCAGATCGGTGTGATCGCACCCGGCGCTTACGCCGACATCATCGCTGTTGATGGCGATCCGCTGCAAAACATCGAAGCCCTCGGCAACGTTACCTTCGTGATGAAAGAAGGTCAGGTGTATAAGTCGCCCGCGCCTCCGAGCGCGCACTGAAAAGCATTAACCCGTGTCATCCCGAGCGCAGCGCAGCCGAGGGACCTGCCGCGTGTCATCCCGAGCGCAGCCGAGGGATCCGCCGTGTGTCATCCCGAGCGGAGCGGAGCGAAGCCGAGGGATCTGCAGTTTCCCGACCCGCCCAAACAGCTTCCGCTGTGCAAGACCAGCACACCGTCGGCGAAGTTCTCATCTTGACATCACAAGGAGTTTGACGTGTTCGGGTAGTGCGGGCCTTCCTTCAGGCTCGCGAGAACCAGCGGTTCCCCCCCAACAAGAATAGGCACCTTGACGCGGCGCTGAAGCGCCGTACCACCCTAGCGTGCACCACCTACTCCTTCGCCATGGCGTAATAGCCCTGGCGGGCCTGCACCTTTAGCGCATCGTTCGTGGTTTTGAGTTGCACCTTGCGGTAGCTGCCATCGAGCTTGTTGTTGCTGGGCGTATAGCCGATGTTGTACTGGCTGCGCAGCTCATTCTGAATCTGGTCGAACGCCTGGCGCAGCTTGTCCTGCTTGTTGCCGACTTCAATAACCCGTCCCCCGGTCTCCTCCGCGAGCTTCCTCATCTCAGCGTCGCCACTGTAGCCGAGCCCGCCGTAGAACCCGCGGTCGGCAATGAGGATGACGTAGCAGATGGTATCCGCCTTCTGTGCCGCCTCAATCGCATCTTTAATCCGTAACCGACTGCCTTCGTCTTCGCCATCGGTGAAGACGATCATTGCTTTGCGGCCAACCTCGTTCTTCAGCTTCTCGTCGGCAGCGAGAAAGATCGCGTCGTACAGCGCGGTACTTCGCGGATGAGCGTTAGGCACCGGGCCGCCCCCCATGCCGGGCAGGCCTCCGCCGGAAGCTCCGCCGTTGATTTCGAGCTTGTCGAGGGCGCGTGCCAGTTGGCTGACATTGTTGGTGAAATCCTGGTCAAGATCGATGTCGGCATCGAAATTAATCAGGAATGCCAGATCTTTAGGGCGAAGCACACTATGTAGAAACTCGGTACAGGATTGCTGCTCGAGCGGCAGCACGTGCATCTGGCTGGGGCTGGTATCGATCAGAATGCCCAGGGTGAGTGGCTGGTTTGACTCCGCCGAGAAATACTTGATGCTCTGCGGCTTGCCATCTTCAAACACCTGGAAATCACTCTTCGTCAGGTTAGGAATCAACATCCCGTGCTTGTCTTTTACGTTGAAGAACAAGTTGACCACGTTCACCTGTGCCTTAAAGGTCTCCAGTGAGTCGTCGGGGCCGGGTTCTTGGGAAGCTGCCGGGGGATGCGCCGGCGGCGGCTGCGAAGCGGAATCCTGAATCTGCGCTGCCAAGCTGTGGCTGCCCAGGATAACTATCCCGGCAACCAGGATCGTCCCGAAAAATCGGATTAACAATCTAACGTCTCTTTGCATGCGAATGCATCCATTGTATTGCAACCGTAATTCCTCGGCCCGAAGACAGCGGCCAGCTAGCGTATACTGTGCTCAAGTTCCGGCTACCGTGGAGACCCCAAAACTGATCATGTTCAATCGGCGATTGAGCTACTGGATTGTGTGCGCCGCAGCTTCGGCGCTGCTTCTCACGGCAAGTTCTCTGCGCTCTCAAGAGAAATTGCCGGACGCTCCCAAGCCGCAGAACAACGCTCCTGTCCCTCAGGTCAACGTGCCAACGCCGGACACCTCCGACAGCGGAGGGGAGTCCTCTTCAGCAGCTAACCCGCAACCGGGTCCAAATACTCGCCCCACCGGCCAGGGAGATACCGGACAGCAGAATCCGCAGCCGCCTCCCCCCGGATCGCGGGAGATTAAGACCATTCCGCCCGGTCAGGCGGTTACCGGCCCGGGTAGTGGAGTGGATGAGCTCTTCAAACTGATTGTTCGGGTAAACTTCGTATCCGTTCCGGTCACGGTTAAGGACCACGACGGGCATCTCGTAGCTGGACTTCTTCAGAAAGATTTCAGCATCTACGAAGACGGCATTCCCCAGAAGATTACTTTTTTCACCAGCGATCCCTTCCCGCTCTCGACCGCGCTGGTAATCGACGTGGGCCTGCCCGAGACGACGCTGAAGAAAGTAAGCCAGACCTACTCGGCTCTGACCGGCGCCTTCGGTCCTTTTGATAACACCGCCGTCTTCACCTACGGCAACGCGGTGACCAAGCAGTCGGATTTCGGCAATGCGCAGCGGGTGAGCATCGCGCTTAACCGCATCCGTGACCTGACCGGAGAGACACCCGGACCGCAGCAGTTGGGAGGCCCTTTCGGCTCGGGCCCTACGACCAATGGCAAGCCGGTCGATCCCGGACGCCTGCAAGTCAATACCCCGTCGCGCCCCTCTGCGGTGTTGAACGACGCCATTCTCATGGCTGCCCAGGACCTCTCGCACCAGTCGCGTGAGAGCCGCAAGATTATTTTTGTGGTCAGCAATGGCCGCGAGTACGGTAGCCGCGCCAGCTACGAGCAGGTCTTGAAGGTCTTGCTGACGCAGAACATCGCGGTATACGCGATCGGAGTTGATTCTGCCGCGCTGCCCGGCTATCGCGAACTGGGCAAGCTGCACATTCCGACCCAGGGCTACACCGACATTCTTCCCAAGTACGCCAATGCCACCGGCGGCGACGTGATCAACGAAATGTCACGTGAGGCCATCGAAAGCTCCTATCAGCAGATCACGTTACAGGCGCGCAACCAGTACACCCTGGGTTACAACACCACGCAGAGCCCCTCGAGCAAATATCGCGATATCGAAGTAAGGGTGAAGCGCCCTGGGCTGCTGGTGTCGGCGAAACACGGATACTACCCGCTGCCGCCGCCGCGCGACAAACCAGAATCGGCAGCCCAACAAGCTCCCCCGGGAGCGCCGCAAAATTCCAATCCGCAGTAAGTCCTATCTTCCGCTTGGGTAGTGCGGCGCTGAACCTCGCTTATTCACGGCTTCACCGGTTTTGAAAGGGCACGGCTTCAGAGGCTGCTAAAAAAGTCGGAGTTCGGGTAGTGCTGGCCCTTCAGGCCAGCGTCATGCCGTTGAAGATACGCGAGGGCTTTAGCCCCTGAGGTACTTCGAAGGGACTTTGTCAGCAGCCTCTTTAGCCGCTGCGGGACTTCGCTCTTTTCTGCCCTAATCTTCGAAAGGCCACCTGACGCGGGCCTGAAGGCCCGCTCTACCGGTTCATTGAAAGCGAAGTCGCCCCGAGGATCGGGCCGGAGTCGCCCTCTTGCACAAAGACCACCAGCTTCAGGTTCGCAGGATTCCAGCCGTGCTGTAGGGGGACATCCACCTTCTTCTGGAACTCGCCCTTCGACAGCGAGCCAATGCTGCGCAGCTCGCGCACCACACCGGCATGATGAAGCGTTCGCCCGCCGTTCTCGCCGCCTTTCACTTCGCTCGACAGCCCGTCTTCAGTCACGGCGAGAAATACTTTACCCTTGCCACTTCCACCTTGAACCGAAACTTGGTAGGCATTGCCGCCGGCCTTGGCGACGGTGATCGTGGCAGGCTTATTTTTCTTCAACGCCGCGTCGATGGCATGGGCGACACTGTTGGCATCGCTCCCCAGCACCTGCTGCTGGCCGTCGATGACCATCTGCGGCGTATACGGCGACGCCAGCCCGAAATGTTGCGCGTATTCCTGCTGCCGCACCGTAAATTCGTGCGACGAGAAGCGGTCGGTCCAGCTGGGGTGGTCCCAATAGTCTACGTGCTCGCCCAGCACGATGATGTCGGCCCCCTTCGTCCCATCCATCTGGCTGAGCTTGACCAGCAACGCGTCGGCGGGCGGACAACTGGAGCAGCCTTCCGATGTGAACAGCTCAACCACCACCGGGTTCTCAGCCGCAAAGGCTGGAGTCAACAGACAGGCGGCAATCAGTGTCAGCGAGCAGAGGACTTTCATGCTTCTTTGGACTCGCGAAATGAGGCTAAAGTTACGCTCCGGCCGTCACTTTTTCCCTGCTGAGAACTCATATCCTTGGCGTTTGGCGATGCCACCCGGGCGAGTCGAGCGGAGTTTTGCTCGGCACGCCCGGTTTTTACCTGAGCTTATGATGTCCCCCAGCGAGGTGGGACAGCCGAATGTCCAGCACTGCCGTGCGTGAGTCGAGATCGCCGTCCCAGGAACGCGAACTGGTCGCGCGCATCCTCGCGGGCGAGCGCCAACTCTTCCACGAGCTGGTGCGCCCCTACGAGCGCAGCGTCTATTTCGCGGCCTACTCGATTCTCGACAACGAGCACGACGCTGAGGATGTCGCGCAGGAGACGGTGCTCAAGGCGCTCAAAAACCTGTCCTCGTTTCGCGGAGAAGCCAGGTTCGGCACCTGGCTGGTGTCCATCGCCATCAACGAAGCGCGCGCCCGCTTGCGGCACGACAAGGTCCTGAAGTTCGAGTCGGTAGACGCGGTGCAGGAGGAAGACGACGGCTGTTTTGTGCCGGAGGTGTTGAGCGACTGGCGCGAGGTTCCCTCCGACGCCCTGGAACGCAAAGAAGTGCGTGAGCTGCTGCGTTCAGCGCTCGAGTCGCTTCCTCCCATCTACCGCGAGGTGCTCATTTTGCGCGACGTGCAGGAGTGCAACATCGCCGACACCGCTCAAATGCTGGGCGTCAACGAAGGAGTGGTGAAGACGCGGCTGCTGCGGGCCAGGCTGATGATGCAAAAAATCCTCGCGCCTCAATTGAAAACTCAGCATGCCAGCGGAGGCATCTTCGGCCTGTTTAAGCGGAAAGCAGGTGGCTCATGGTTCTGAATTGCAGACACGTATGGGACCAGATCTCGAACTATATCGACGGTACGGTTCCGCCCGAGCTTCGCAAGGCGGTCGAGGAACATCTGGCCCACTGTCGCCACTGCTCCGCGGTGCTCGACTCTACGCGCAACATCCTGGTGCTGGTTGCCGACGAGCGTACCTTCGAGCTGCCGGTTGGCTATAGCGACCGCCTGCACGCGAGATTGCAGCAGGCGTTGGAGGGGCAGGCGCTGGAGTGAGCAAGCTGAGCGTCTCTCGGAAATTTGCTTCGGGTAGTGCGGCGCTTCCGGGAGTCCCTAACCACGCCGATGTTGCGCTCGTTTGGCGTGGTTGAGCGCCGCTTCATGGCTATGTTTTTCGACGACCGTCCTACCACACCGCTACTGAACCACCTTCATCACCTTCCAGGGCTTGGGCTTGGGCATGCCCGGAGGCATTTTCATGGCAACCATCTTGATTTCCGCCGTGGTCGCATCGCTGCTCAGCTTCATCAT
Organism: uncultured Acidobacteriaceae bacterium; assembly: GCA_963796585.1. Taxonomy (GTDB): domain Bacteria; phylum Acidobacteriota; class Terriglobia; order Terriglobales; family Acidobacteriaceae; genus CAVVDY01. Next base: position 98,257 of record CAWCMB010000010.1, on the reverse strand, counting down.
GTAGCGCTGCGTCTCCAGCGTATTCGGGTCCTTGAAGGTCAGAAGCAGGCCATCGGGATTGAGCGTGCCTTCCACTAGCGGATAGGTTACGAAGTCCTCGCTGACGTGCTTTATCTCGCCGTTATCGTTGAAATCGACGGTCCGCGTCCGCTGTAGCGAGCCGGAGAATTGTTCGCCGGAGAGGTTAAGGTTCAACAGAATCCAGGGCTTGTCTTCAAACGCGCCAATCCAGTTGCCCGCATAGGGCACCAGCGGGTTTTTCTTGACTGGGCCATGGGCGCTACCCTGAGGTGAGTTTGGATTTGGATTCGGTTTGGGAACGGTTTGAGCTATTGCACCCGACATCAGCAAAAGAAGTGAGCAGGCAAGCAGTGCACGTGACATCAGGAACCCCCGACGACTATACAGCAGGGTGCTACGAGCCGCGAGCTACAAGCTACGACCTACAAGCCACCAGCCGCGAGCTACAAGCTACGAGCTACAAGCCACGCGCCACGCGCCACGAGCTACAAGACGCGAGCTATCAACTGTGGGTCCCGAGCAAAGATTTCCTGATTTACGGGTGTCATCCCGAGCGGAGCGTAGCGGAGTCGAGGGACCTGCAGTTCCGCCACCAGCCACAACACCTGCCAACTGCCAACCGCCAACTGCCGTGTCATCCCGAGCGGAGTCGAGGGACCTGCAGTTCCGCCACCAGCCACAACACCTGCCAACTGCCAACCGCCAACTGCCGTGTCATCCCGAGCGGAGTCGAGGGATCTGCAGTTCCGCCACCAGCCACAACACCTGCCAACTGAGTCTTACGCCTTCAACCGCTCTCTATTGACGAAGCCAATGTGTACCGGCTTCGCCTGATGCTGCTTCTCCTGCTGATGGCAGCTCCAGCACAGCGGGCGCTTCGGTTCCTCAATCGAACCCAACTCCGTCAAATCGATCTGCCGCAACTCCATCAGCTTGAATTCGTCGTTCAGGAAACCCATGCGGCCAAACCGCCAATCCGACGGCGTAAGCGTGCGCGAGCAAATGATGCATCTTTTGCCCTTGAACCATTTCTTAAACAGGAGTTCGAGATTGTAGGGTGTCGCTTCCACCTGCGCCAGGCATTCTTGTCCGCACTCACTGCGCTCCGGCCAATGGTTGCAGTTTTGTAACCGGGCTTCGTCGCCTCGACCTTGTATCGACGCTTGAACGGCGAACTGCGGGTCCACTTCCACTTCGGCGAGTTGGTAGTCGCCCGGACATATCACCTGCCGGCGGCTACGATTCTTGAAGTAACGCCCCAGAGTGGGACCGAGCGGCAATCCCACCAACACCGCGGCGCCGATGAAGAACAGGATGATCGGGAACACTGTGTACATAAGAACCTCCCCACTTGTAACCGCTTGGAGATGGTTCCATTGTCGATCTCCCATCACTGTCATACAGTGATGCCCCGCACAAAACAATGTGACGCGCTGGCGCAGGAATCCCACCGGCGCACCGCTAGCCTCGCTACTTCTGCCCCTCCTCCTTTTTGTACCCCTCGCTCAACGTTCCCTTCTCCTCCGCCAGCTTGATCAGCGTGGGATAGAACTGCACGAACGTCGTGTCCACCGCACCGTGTTCCTGATGGCAGCTATAGCAATCTGCCTTGACCGGAATCATCTTCGCAGGCTTTTCGTCATCAAAGCCAAAAAACGCCCAGCCGCCCGCAAACCGCGAATCCTTCACGTGAACTTCGTCGCCCATCGTCTCCGTTGTCTGGAATTGGCCGGCCTTATTAATGGAGGCGTGGCTAGCCGCCTTACGCGTCTCCAGCACCAGCATGGTCTTGTCCGGCCAGGTGCCGGTCTTTAGAAATTCGTCATAGGCAGCCGGATTGACGAACACGTTGTCGAACATCGAGTGGTCCATCATCATATTCTTCCGGTAGCTCATATCGATGCCTGAGCTGAGATACACCCAGCGGCGATAATTGGCGGGGAACTCCAGCTTGCCATCTTGCGTATAGCTCGGTGTCTCTGACGTCGCGGAGCTGTTCTGCGCAGAGCTGGGGCGGACTCCGCTGCACAGCAGGACCAGCATAGACACCAGAATGGGAAGGGTCGGTCGCATAACTTTTACCTCTCTAAAATGATTGCCGTTGGCCATGCTCGGAGTCTAACCAGCAATTTTACGCGGGGTCTTGAACGAAATTAACCTCACGTGAGGAGTTGCTAATGGCGAGTGATGCGCAGCCGGGTGCGGGCGAAGCACGGCTGCCCGGCGGAAGCTTTTACGGTGCGGTGGCGCATCGCAAGAATGTTGGCGGAGCAATCTTTACCGAGCTGCGACACGATCGTCCCCGCAAGCTGCCCACCCACTCGCACGAGATGCCCTTCTTCTGCCTGTTCTTCGCCGGCGATTACGGCGAGCAGTACGGCCGCCAGTACATGCAGTTCCGTCCTTTCACGCTGTCGTTCCGGCCCGCCGGAGTTCCCCACATGGATGAGATCGGCCCGCGTGGCGCGCGCATGTTCGGCATCGAAGCCAGCAACACCTGGCAGCGGATGGTCGAGAGCGCTTCCGGCAATTTATCTATCGCCTACGATTTGCGCGGCGGCGATCGACTATGGCTGGCGCTGAAGCTGTATTGCGAAACCTGCACCCCGCAGGAAGCCGACGATCTGCAAGTCGAGAGTCTGATGGCTGAGATGCTGGCGTTGACCGGCTGCCCGCTCGACCGCTCGCACCACGCGCCGTTATGGCTTCGCCGAGTAAAAGACCGAATCGAGTCCGAGTTTCGCCAGCGTCTCACGCTTACCGGCCTGGCCTCCGAGGTCGCCGTACATCCGGTGCATCTTTCGCGCTCCTTCCGCAAATTCAGCGGCTGTGGGCTTGGTGAGTACCTGCGCCGGCTGCGGGTTCGACATGCCTGTGAGCTGATGCTCGCGTCTGGCTTATCGCTCGCCGAAATCAGTTTCGCAACCGGCTTCGCCGACCAGAGTCACTTCACCCGCGCCTGCCACACCATTACCGGTATGAGCCCCGGAGCCTTACGCGCCCTGATACGCCACGGCGGCGCTACTTCTGTCGCGACTCTTTGCCCTCGCCCATCCTGACCCAGTGAGCTCCGTCGTCGCTGGAGTATTCCGACCACCAATCCACGCGATCGTTGTCGCGAAAGATGTTGACTGTTCGAAACTCCACCTGCTTGCCTGAAATCTCGCTCTTGCCCAGGTACTCCCAGCGATTGTGATCAGGACTGATGGTGAGCTCGGTCATGCGCGGTTTGCCGCCGCCGGGTGACATGCCGAACATCTGATACGTGGCCTTTTCCGGATCGAAGGCGTACACCGACAAATCGCGCGTTGCCTTTCCGCTAATTGTGTTGTTCTGATCGCAGATGACGAAGATGTGGTCCGGCGACCAGGCGCAGTTGGTCACTCCAGCTACAGCCATTGCCTTGCTGTAATCGGAGTCAACCAGCTTTCCATCGCCGCTCCATTTACCTCCGACCCAGCGGCCAAGCACGTCGGCGGTGGGCTTCGCAGTATCGGCGGCAGGCGAGAGGCAGCACAGCAGGCAAACCGTGACAGTCAGTTTCCACCACATGGTGGAGAAACTTAACAGGGAAGGCCCGGTTGAATCCACTTCCAAATGGAAATGACCGAATTGGCCTGGAGCTGGCACCAGGGGTAAACTTTCGGTCCGAATTCAGCATTTCGTCCGGCCCCGCAAGTAGGCTAAAATTGATGTGTCATTCGGCTTTCTGGGCCGTTTCTAATTGCCACCGTTAATGTCCCTGCCCCGGACGCAACATACCGAAACTGGAGCTACGCTCTCGCGGAATGCGGAGGCGGATACGGGCCGAATACAACCAGCTTCAACAGAAAGACGTCAGTAGCCTCGTGTTTGATCGCCGATCAAAATTTCTGAGCCTTGTGACGCTGCTGCAAGACCTCGCCGTCATTTGCATAGCGTTCGGCGCGGCCTACCTGCTGCGCAGCCTGCTGGTTCACTTTGAATTTTTCCACGAGCGGCTGCCCGGAATTTATCCCTTCTCGCACTATGTACCCCTGCTCATCGGGTTACTCGCGCTCTGGGCCATTACCGGCTACTTCGGAACCTTTTATCGCGATCTCGAGCTAAGCAGTCCGGTCCGCATCGGGGCCAACCTGCTCTACCAGTTGATGGTTGTGCTGGTGCTGGCCTACGCAAGCTTGTACCTGCTGAAGCGCACCGACATCAGCCGTACCTTCGTGATGGTGGTCGGCGGAGTGATGTTCGTCGCGCTGCTGGCGGGGCGCGCAATCTCGTATTCCGGCGTCTACTGGATGCGCGAACGCCTCAACCGCTACCACTACTGCATCGTGGTGGGTTGCGGTTCGCGAGCCCGCGAGGTGGCCACGCTGATTGAAGAAAGCCGTGGCAGCGGACTGCGGCTTGTCGGCTTCATTGACCCCGAGTCGAACGGCACTACCAAGCAGCACGTCATCGGAAATTACGAAGTCTACCCCCTGTCTTCGGTGGAGCACATCCTCCAAAATCAGGTGATCGACGAGGTTATCTTCGCCGTGACCATGCAAGAGCTGGCGCGGCTCGAGCCGGTGATTCTGCACTGCGCCAACCTCGGGATTAAGGTGCGCATGCAACTCGAGTTCCTGCCGGCCGCCTACTCGCGCGTTTATCTGGAGAAGTTCCACGATCTGGAGTTGCTCAGCCTCTCCAGTACGCCGGAGAGTGAGTTGCTGCTGTTCTTGAAGCGCGTCTTCGACCTGGCGCTTGCGACTTGCTCTCTGCTGGTGCTGGCGCCGGTGATGGCCGGGATGGCCGCCGCTATCCGTGTCACCTCTCCCGGTCCGGTGCTTTTCAAGCAGACCCGCTGCGGCCTCGGTGGTCGCCGCTTCACCCTCTACAAGTTTCGTTCGATGATCAACAACGCCGAGCAGTTGAGGGCCGAGTTGCATCAGCTCAACGACTTGAACGGGCCGGTTTTCAAGCTGCACGACGATCCGCGCATCACCTCGGTGGGTCGATGGCTGCGCCGCTTCAGCGTTGATGAGTTGCCCCAGCTTTGGAACATCGTGCGTGGTGATATGTCGTTCGTCGGACCGCGTCCTGCCATTCCGGCCGAAGTCGATCAATATGAAACATGGCAGCGCCGCCGCTTGCGCATGCGGCCAGGCCTGACCTGTATCTGGGTGCTGGAAGGCCGCAATCACCTGGAGTTCAATCGCTGGATTCAGCTCGATCTGGCATATATCGACAGCTGGTCGCTGTGGCTCGACGCCAAGATTTTCTTACGTACCATCCCCATCGTGCTTTCCGGCCGCGGAGCGTACTAGACGTATGGTTTCCATCACCATCGTCACCTGGAATTCCGCTCGTCATTTGCGCGAGTGCCTGGCTTCCGTTGTGCATCAGGACTATCGCGACATCGAGGCCATCCTCCTCGACAATGCCTCGACCGACGATACTCGGGAGATCCTGCGCGAGTATGAATCACGCTTTCGGGTGATCTATAAATCGGAGAATACCGGCTTTGCTGCCGGACAAAACGAAGCCATGCGCGCCGCTCGCGGCGAATGGATTCTCTGCCTCAATCCCGATAGCCTGTTGCGCCCGGATTTCGTCAGCCAACTGGTTGCAGCGGGAGAGGCTCATCCCGCGGCTGGCGCGCTATGCGGCAAGCTCCTGCGCTGGGACCCGGCGAAGCTGGATGGTCGGACCAACATCATCGATTCCGCCGGCATCTATTTCACCCGCAACATGCGCCACCTCGATCGCGGCGCGGAAGAGATCGACACCGGCCAGTACGACCGCCTGCAGTACGTCTTCGCCGCTACCGGTGCGGCGGTAATGTTTCGCCGTGAGTTCATCGATGCAGTTTCGGTGGACGGCGAGTTCTTCGATGAGCAGTTCTTTTCCTTCCGCGAGGACGGAGACCTCGCCTGGCGAGCGCAGGTGATGGGTCACAAATTCCTCTACACCCCGAACGCCATCGCATGGCATGTGCGCCGCGTCACCCCGGAACGGCGGCAGGATCTGCCGCACCTCATCAACTGGCACTCGGTAAAGAACCGCTGGCTCATGCGCGCCAAGAACGCTTCCTGGTGGCTCACTCTGCGATTGGCGGTGCCGGTGCTGTGGCGCGACCTTCAGGCTTTTGGCTACGCCCTGTTGCGCGACCGATCGATGCTTTCCGCTATCTTCTACCGATTCCGTCCCGAAGTACGCAAGCGGCTGCGTTGTCAGCGCGAAATCATCCAGTCGCGTCGCAAAGTATCGGACCGCGAATTGCTCTGGTGGTTCAGCGACACGCCACGTGCCATCGACGTGCAGTCATCGCAAGGGGTCGAGCCAGAGTATGCCGTGCACGGGCTCACTTCCGGTGAACGCCGTTGAAGATTGCGATCGTCGGGACCCGCGGTATTCCCAACCGCTACGGTGGCTTCGAGCGTTTTGCCGAGCAGATCAGCTCGCGCTTTGCCGACCACGGCCATGAGGTAACCGTCTATTGCCGCCGCGCTTTCACCCAGGCAGATGATGAATATGATCGCCGCGTGAAGCGCGTCATCGTGCCCAGCCTTCACCAGAAACACCTTGATACCTGGGTGAGCACATTTTTTGCCGCGGTTCACGCTGCATTTGCCCGCTACGACGTGGTTCTCATTTGCAACGTTGCGAATGCACCCTTCTGTTACTTGCCGCGCATGTTGGGAACGCCGGTGGTGTTGAATGTGGATGGCCTTGATCGCAAGCGCAGCAAGTGGAAGGGGTTGGGCGCGCAGGTGCTGCACTTCTGCGAATGGATATCGAGCTTCAGCTCAAGCCGGCTGGTGACCGATGCCAAGACAATCCACGACTACTACGCCAAAAAGTACGGTGCCCAATCGACAGTGATTGGTTACGGCTCGGAGATGCCGAAGGGCGACTACGACCTGAATGGCTTCAATCTCCAGGCTGGCCGTTACGTCCTTTATGTCAGCCGTCTCGAGCCGGAGAACAATCCCGAGTTGGTGCTGCGCAGTTGGCGTCAGGTGAAAACCGACTGGCCGCTGGTGATGGTTGGCGACAACGCCTATCTGCCGCAATATCTGGAAAAGTTGCGGCGCCTCGCCGACGATCGCGTCGTGTTTACCGGAGCCATTTACGGTGACGGTTACTGGGCGCTCCAGAAGTACGCGGGTATCTTTTTGTTCGCCTGCGAAATCGGCGGTGTTCATCCCGCGCTGATCGAGGCAATGGCTGCGCAAAACGCCACCCTGTATCTCGACACCCCGGAGAATCACGAGACCGCCGGCGACGCCGCAGTGCCTTACACCAAGCAGGAAGCAGACCTCGCCGCCAAGCTTCAGGGCCTGCTCGACAACCATGCAGAACGTGAGCAGTGGGGCCTGCGCGCCCGCCAGCGCGCGCAAGAGCTGTTCGCCTGGGAAGCGATCGCAAACAAGTACGAGCGATTGTTTGCAGAGGTAGTGGCGAAGCGGTAGACGTGCGCTTCTGTTTCGGCAGCAAGCGAAGCGGCAGATTTTACTCTGATTTCCCTTCTTTCGCATTGTTCATTTCTCAACCGGCCCCTGAGCGAAGAATTCGCGGCGGCGAAGAAAAAGACTCGAAGGACCGCTACCTACCCTGATTTTCCGTGTCAACCTACCGCGAAGAAAAACCACCTTTCCGGCTGCGAATTCACCCTGGAGGCGACTAAAACCGCGGTAATCGCAGCCAATTTATCCATGACTTAAAGTTATGGATATGGTAAATCCAGTACTTTGCCTCATGGCACGATGGCTCTATGCTTTGAAAAGTGATGGAAAACGAGGAAGAAACGCCCGCATCAAGCAGGATTCCACGACCCCGGGGAAGGAAGCTAATACGCCAGCAGTACTCTCAGATCCCGCACGTTGTTTCCGGTTGGTCCTGTGAGGATGGCGTCGCCGATCGCGTCGAATATAGGAAACGCATCCAGCTTCTTCAGCGCTACCGACGGATCGAAACCTTTTTCTTTCGCCCGCGACAACGTGCTGCCATCGGCGATTGCCCCTGCCGCCTGGCTGTTGCCGTCGATGCCATCGGTCCCGGCGCTAAGTACCGTGATCGGCTGCCCCTGAATCTTCTCCGCACAGTAGAGCGCAAACTGCTGATTGCGTCCGCCCGTCCCCGGATTCTTTCCCGCCTTCACCGTTACTTCGCCTCCCGAAATGAGGCAGACGCGCGAAGCCCCCTGGCGCAATACGCGTAAACGCGATAGCAGGTGGTCGGCCGCATCGGCATAATCCCAGTCGTCGCAGGAGTTGTCGACTTCGATTGCGAATCCACCGAGGGCCGCCTCCTCCACCGCCGCCTTCAGCGCGGTGGCGTTGGAGAGGATAGTGAGAAATCGCGACTGAGCGAACGCTGCATCGTCTGCCTTGGGAGTCTCCTGCAATTGCCGGCGCTCGAAGATCTGGCGCACGCTGGCAGGGAACTGGGATAGCAGCCCGTACTTCTCACCGATGGCATAACAATCAGCGACAGTTGTGGTGTCTGGCATTGTGGGACCTGACGCCAAGGCGTCAAGCGCGTTCTCCGGCACATCGGACACCAGGATCGAAAGCTGGTGCGAGGGCGCAGCCGCCTGTGCCATGCGACCTCCCTTCACGGCGGAGAGGTGTTTGCGGAGCGCATTGATCTCTGAGATGGGCGCGGCAGAATGGACCAGCACGTTGTAGGTAGTGATCACATCTCCCAGCGTGATCGCGGGCGAGATCGGCTTCTCAACCATGGCCGAAGCTCCTCCGCTGATGAGAAATATCGTCAGCGTGCCCGGCCCCGAGTTCCCCAGCAGCTTCAGGATGGCCTCGGCGGCGCGAAACGAATCCTGATTCGGCATGGGATGACCGCCGATGAAGTAGCGAAACCCAAAGACTTGCGCCGCGGGAGCGCTGGGACACGAGATGATGCCGTGCAGTCCGCGATCGCTGAGTTCGCTCAGCGCCTGTGCCAGGCTGTGCCCCGCTTTGCCTATGGAAACTACGTTGATGGTTCCGAAGCTTTGCAGATCATAGAGGTCGTGGCCGATGCGAAGCTGATCTTCGCGCAACTCCAGGTGGCGCTGCATCGCTTTGGGGATGCTGCATTCAGCCAGCGCGTGATCAAACATCCGGCGCGCAAGCTCCCGCATTTCGCTGTACGGCGGATAGGCAGGATCCAGAGGATTGGGCATTGAGCGGAATTATAAGGGGAAAGCAATTCGCAACTAGCCATGAGGGGCGAGTTGTTGAAATTCAAGCGGCGTTGGAATAGGCGGCCAAGCGAGCCCCGGTGACGGAATTCTCTGCGTCAGGGCACGACCTTGGTCGTGCCGAAAAGCTCTCTCTTATGTTGTGAATTGTCATCCCGAGTGGACTTTAGTCCGCGAGGGACCTGCACTCACATGAAAAATCTGCGCACCAGACGCGAGAAGCAGGTCCTTCGACTGCGTTCGCCCCGGCAAGCCGGGACTCACTCCGCTCAGGATGACAATTAGAAAAAAGCTTGAGATCGGCACGACTGGAAGTCGTGCCCTGACGCGATGCCATGACTAAGCGAAGTACGTGGTTGTTAAAGCCAAGAGTCATGAGCCAAGAGCCAGGAGCTGCTTTCTTACTTCTTCTCTTCATGCTTCAGCGATGCTGAGTTGATGCAGAAGCGCATTCCCGTGGGATTGGGGCCGTCGGGAAAGACGTGTCCCAGATGCGACTCGCACTTCGAGCACATCACTTCCGTGCGCCGCATTCCGAAGCTGCTGTCGTCGTGCAACTGGACTTTGTCAGGATCCGTAGGCTGATAAAAGCTGGGCCAGCCGCTGCCCGAATCGTACTTAGTATCGGAATCAAACAATTCCTGCCCGCAGGCAGCGCAGCGATAGACGCCCGGCTTTTTGGTGTGGGCGTACTCGCCAGTGAAGGCGCGCTCGGTGCCCTTCTCGCGCAGAATGTGATACTGCTCGGGAGTCAGTTCCTGGCGCCATTCTTCTTCTGATTTTGTGATTTTTTCTACCTTGTCTGCCATTCTTTTCACCTATCAGTTTAGATACTCGACAAGTCCAATGGATTCCTTTCCGGGTGTTATGGAACCGCAGTCAGTGCAGGGCAAGATGAATTTTTCCGCCGCTTGAAGATGGTTCACCTTAACACCTTGTTGCCATTGTTGGCCCCCATCCTTCGTGCTATAACCCATAGCTCAATCGGGGATACCTGGCTTCGAGAAGCACGTCGCCGTCTCGCTTCCACCCCCGCAACCCTCAATTACCGAAAAATTAAGGAGAACCGTATGCGGAGAAGATCCTCCCTGCTCGCGTCTTTGGTCACTTTGGCCAGTACCTTCGTCATTGGCACCTCCTTGGCCCAAGCTGTTGCCGCACCCAAAATCGACAACTACGCCGAAGGGCTCTACGCCGAGTTCGCGGCCGGCACCGGAGGCAAAATCTCATTCCAGCTCAGCACTATCGACAGTGGGCCAATGACTTCCCTGCAAGGCATTGCGTTCAGCGGCCTTTTGTCAGTACCTCCGTACCGGGTGGAAACATCTGACCACGGCACAGAGCTTCTCAATCCGCAATTCATTGTGCCCGAAACTCCCAGCTATAACCTGCATGACATGGCGAGTTCGGTTGACGGCTTCCAGACGGCGGGATATCCCGTAGCAGACGGATCCTATCGCCGCCTGAGCGTTACCGGCACCATTGGAAGCGAGAGCCGTCACTGGGAGGCGATGGAGTTTTGCTGGACAGGCTTGGGGCACTGCGCGGTGCTCGACCCGGTGGTAGTGTTCCTGCAATCGAAGGTGGAGAACCGGTTGCGGTTGGCGGCGGATGGTTGGGGACCTCAGCTCACTCCGAGCGGAGAAGGTCAGGGGGTCGTAACTCCGGCCGGCAAGTGTGGCCTGTCCAGTCATCACAACTGGATTGGCGAGACCATCACCTGGAAAGCGTATACCGTCACATATAAGGATGTCTTCGGTCTAACCCTGGTTACCAAACACTTGGGCGAGCAACAGTACGGCACCAGTTGCGATGTCCATTGCAACCCGGCGCCCTTCTCACGCAGCGACAGCTCCAGCGCTAACGGAACCGCGGGTTGGACGACTGCGTGCGCCCGGACCGGGGGCGCAACCGGACACACGGGAAGGACGAGCCGCTCCATTGGAGAGACGAAGTGTACTCATAAGTGGGTTGAGCACGCATCAGCCTCTGTGACCATCAAGGGATCGGGCGGGAGTATCTCGGCTGATTGGACACTAGGCGGTGGCGTCGATTCCAACGGCGGGGTCTACACCGATACCTGCGGATATTTCTAGTCGGCAATTCGATCGAGAAATGCTGCAACAGGGCGACTCTCAAGACAGGGTCGCCTTTTGACCGTTTCCGATTAGTCCTGCGGGCCTTCGAGGACCGGCTCTGTTCCACTTCGATGTGCCAAATGCGACCACACGAAATATGCGACACCGGCGACGATGATCCCAGCGATCACCAGATCTAAGCGATGGAACCACATCTTCAGGCGCGGATCCTTGTCCCACTGTTCACCTAGTCTCATGCCGACGTAAGCAAGCACGAAGCACCATGGCCACGAGCCTGCAAATGTGTAGATGTGAAACTTGAGCCGGGGCATCCGGGCAATTCCGGCAGGCAGCGCAATAAAGGTCCGCACCACAGGCAGCAGTCGCGCGAGTAGCACGGCAACTGCGCCCCGACGTTCGAAGAAGCGGTCGGCCCAGGCCAGCTCGCGCTTGCTCAGGAAGATGTAACGCCCGTAGGCCTCGACCAGCGGCCGTCCGCCAAAGTAGCCGATTTCATAGGCGACGACCGACCCCAGGTTGCACCCGATCGCGCCCCAGGTCGCCACCCAGAACAGCGAAAAGCGGCCGGTATAGACCAGGTAGCCGGAGAAGGGCATGATGATCTCCGACGGCAGCGGGATACACGCCGACTCAATTGCCATGAGTAGCATGATTCCGACATAGCCGGCGGAGGAGATGACCGAGATAATCCAGGCGCCTACGATTTCGATGATGTGCGCGACCATTCGTTATAGGATAGCAATTTCGCCACGGCTGATTTCCTAAACCAGCGAGAGGTTCCCTTATGTCGACTATGACTACGGCCAGCGCCACGGTTCCGGTGCAGCAATTGATCGACCGGCTGAAGGAACTGGGAGAGCACGACTTCCTGAATGTAGAAAAGCCTCTCGCCGTGTTACGCGCAAACCCCCTCGATCCCAACTCGCTGGCGCCCTACATCTTCTGGAACTCGCAGCACTACACCCGCAATCTTATTCACAAGACCGAGTTGTACGAGATGCTGGCCATCTGCTGGGACGTTGGCATGAAGAGTTCCATTCACAATCACAAAGACCAGAACTGCTGGATGGCCGCGCCCGTCGGGAAATTGCAAGTGAACAACTACCAAGTCCTGGAAGAGGACCTTGCGACGCAGCATTGCAACATTGTCCCGACCGATACGGTGGAGATCACGCACAGCAATCCGGTCGCGGTCGATCCTCGAAACCCGGTACACGACGTGCGCAATCCGCGCGAGTGGAACCAGCGCGCCGTCAGCCTGCACCTGTACTCGCGGCCATTCGATTCGTGCATTGTGTACTCCTGCGAGCAGCACACCTGCGGCGAGATCGGTCTTTGCTATACGTCGATGTACGGAAAGCTCATGCAAGGCGACCCAACGCCGGCGTCGGATTAGCTCCGCCCGTTCGCTTCTGCGCCGCGCTTGGTGCGGGCGGTAGCGGGTCAGTCTCGATTTCCACAGACTCGCTTTAGCATCGCGCCCGTGGGGCACGGCTGTATGACGGTTGATAAGGGCAAACGCCCTCGCGATCCGAATCAGCTGGCGAAGGTTGTAGATCGCTCCACCTCCGAAGAACAGCTGACGACCGAACCTAACGCCGCCCTACAAGCCAAGAAAGTTTCCGCCGACATCTCCGAGTACATGGCCAAGATCGGACGCAGGGGCGGCAAGGTTGGGGGGAAGCGTCGCCTCGACACGATGACAGCGGCGAAGCGTCGTAATTTAGCAAAGAAGGCCGCAGAGGCCCGCTGGGGAAATAGGCCGAATGCGGGCTAGCAATTATTCAGTAGCGCCAAAAAGGCGTCGCGCGTTATGCCCGCTGTCCGTATGAGATTGGTGATGATGTCCCACCCAACCTCGTCATACTTGGGAACGATAAGAGGACGCGCACATCCGGGTTTTTCCATCTTGATGTGACTGCCCTTTTGCCCAACGCGCCTATACCCGAGTTGCTCAAACACGCAAACCAGCTTTCCCCATGGAAGGGGATTCAGGCGTGGCATCCTGCGGCTTTCTCAAACCCAAATGGAATCGGAATAGGGAAGCCGAACGCTCCTACGGGCATCGCAAACGGGTGCTTTTCTTCTCGCTTGGCAACGCCCCCGCCGACAACATGCCAACCCAATTCGCGCAGTGCTTGCTCGAACGTTCCCCTCTCCAAACAGCTCCGCACGAACAGGTCGGATGCCTCGATGAGATTGGCGCGGGCCTCTTCTTCGGTTCTGCCTTGGGTGGTTAGATCAAGTGGAGGGCAGTATGCGATATACCAGCCATCCCGACGCTTCATCGTTCCAAACAGTTTAAATTCAGCTTGAATGGTAACTTTCATGCGCACACACAACAGCAGGGAAAGGAAGGAATCAACATTGAACAGGCTAACTCTATGTCTGTATGGATGCTCTGTCAACGCCAAATTTAACAGATCCCAGACAGGAATGGGAAAACTGAAACAGCTCTCGGCTTTTCCTGCCTGACATGCTAAAGCGGCTTTGGTATAAGCTCCAGTATGAGGTTCTTGGACACCAAAACCCGCGCTTGGACTCGGCGCCGGCTTGATGATCTCGATCCGCGAGGCGTGCCATTCGCCATCGCTACCCTGTTCGGCGGTAACCCGCACCTCCGCTCCGGCAACTAACTGCTCACGCGCTGAAGACTTGCGCGCATCAGCAGGTAGGTCCTCGTCGTAAGCGACAGCCGCTTGCGAGATGTCGACCCGCCGAATACTTCCGTTCCTGCCGCGTATATAGAGCCAGCCCGGCGGAGCGCCCTTCTCGCCTTCCACAACGGTTCCCCGAAAAGAACCGGAAGTCGCCGCCTGGGCCGAGCCGCAGAAGAATGCCGCAGCTAAAAAGCAGGCAGCCAGATGTCGCATCCATCGCATGCAGAGTTCGATGCCGAAATTCGCTTTCCGGCACGACTGGAAGTCGTGCCCTGACACGAACCATCGCAAGTCCGAATTCTTCCTGACTGCTCTTTTGCGACACCGAATACAATGAAACTCGATATTCTCTTGGAGATCCGCCCTTATGCCTGACACCGCCGCACATATTGCAACCCGACTGCCTGCCGTTCCTCTCACGCTGGAAGGACACAGTGTGCTGCACCAGATGTTTCGCTTTCGCTGGGCGGACTGGCGGAAACTGGATAACGCGCGGCAGGCGCAAATTGCCGGCGATGCCAGCACCGTATTTGGCGCCGCCGAAGAAGCAGGCCAGACAGCTGTGTACTCCATGTTGGGGCACAAAGGCGACCTCATGGCCGTTCACTTCCGCGATTCGTTCGACGACCTGAACGCGGCAGAGTTGCAGCTGAACCGAACTGAGTTCGCCGACTTTCTCGAGCCTATCCATTCTTATGTATCGGTCATCGAATTGGGACTGTACGACTCAAGCGTGAAGCTGTTCCGAGGACTGGTCGAGCGCGGCGTTCTGCCGCTTTCCGAGGACTGGAACAAAGAAATTCAGGAGACCATGCAGCGCCAGCGGGCGGCAATGGCATCGCGACTGTTCCCTAAGATTCCCGGCAGCCATTATCTGTGTTTCTATCCTATGGATCGCCGTCGCGGCGAAGAGAAAAACTGGTACACGCTTCCCATCGAAGAGCGCCAGCGCCAGATGGAAGAGCACGGCATGGTGGGCCGCCGCTACGCCGGCAAGGTGCAACAGATCATAACCGGCTCCATCGGCTTTGATGACTGGGAATGGGGCGTGGACCTGTTCGCCGACGATCCTCTTATTTTTAAGAAACTGATTTACGAAATGCGCTTCGACGAGGTCAGCGCGGTGTACGCGCTGTTCGGGCAGTTCTTTGTCGGTGTGCGTTGCCCGGCAGGCAAGCTGGCAGATTGGACGAGCGGAAAGCTGCCCAAGTCCGAGTAGTTACTTCTCAGAGAGCGGCAGCTTGCTGGTTGTGTCGGCGCCGCGATACTCGAGTTGATAGCCGGCCTTTTCCTTGCCCGTGACCGGGAAGTAAAGATATCCGGCAACCGGTGAACTTACGTCACCGCTCTTGAGTTCTTTATCGCTCAGTTCGGTTTCCATCGTTTTGCGGTCTGAGTCGGTCGTCGCCGCGGATGTGTTGTTGCCCAGGCCAACTCCCATGCCTGCGCCAACAATTGGGCCGCCTACTCGCTTCACACCGTTGCCTGTGTAGACTGGGTAGCTTTCGTAGCCGACATTCGCAGTGGGGTACAGAGTGACATCGCGACTGCTCTCCGGCCGCTTCTGCAGGATGGACGCGATCTCCTCGGGAGTGGCAGGCGTAACCGAAGACTTGCTATCGCCCGTGAGCAGGGCAAAATTCGAGCGCTCGAGGTCGATGCTCTTCCCGTCGGCCGGATAGAATCCCACTTCCACGACTACGTAGCGCCCGGCCAACGGCGTGGCGAAAGAGTTCTGGATCTGGGTCTTCGACAGCAGCTTGGCTCCGATGGAGTACTGCGACTCAACTTTCGAAGCCTGATAATCCTTCGCCGAAGCGCGGGGCGCCGGCAGCGTCTGCGCCAGCGCCAATGAACTCCATAGCAGTAGAAATATGCAAGCACGATGCATGTCAGCTACTCCATCTTCAACTTCAGTGTCTTGCCGGTCAGGACGTAGATGCGCTTCTCCTGCGGGGCTTGGCCAGCGGCGCGCACCTCAAGCTGATACACCCCCGGAGCCAGCCAGAAATTCTTCAACTTCGATGCCGGACCGGCGTATGCGCCGTCGAGGTAGACCTCTGCATTTTTGTCGGAGGTCCGCAGATTGACTTGCCCATTGTTGATCTGCGGAACGAAGTATACGGGCGCGTACGGCGCGAACCAGGGGTCATACCAGCCTCCGAAGAACGGTGGAGGAAAGTAGCCGGCCCAGTATCCCGGCCAGTAGGGGCCGGAGTAGTAGCCGTATCCTGCGCAAATGGAGATCGTTCCCAGCCGCACTCCCGCGGAGGCAGGAGTCAGCAACGTCGCGAGCAGCAGGAGTCCCAGAAGAAACCCAAATCCACGGCGGACGGCCATTGTCGTACCTCGCCGCCTATGTTAACCCGATGACCCGCGGAAAGTTCGCGAACTTGGCGAGATTTTGGAACTCCGGGCGGGTTTCGCGGGAAGGGCCTCGCCAATCGCCCTGTCGGCCTTTGTATCTGTGAAGCCCTGGGAGAAGCCCTGGGACTGTCCCAAAGCAATAACGACGAAGGCGTCAAAGTAGCGCCGGTTGCGGTTTTCCGTTGACTCTGAACTTCACACTGGTACACAATCCTCCGGGAATTTTGTCCCAGGGATAAATCAAGCGATTCCCGTATTCCGAAATCCCGCCATGAAATCAGCTTGTCGGTCCCTTTCCTAAACTGCGTCACGAATCGGTGTGGATGGCGACCCTAAGTGAACAGAGATGTTCGTTCCTGGCGGTCTCGCTTTGGCTCACACGGTGGAGGTTCCGAATGATGAAGCGCTGGGCGATTGCAGTGGTGATTGCAGTATGGGCGCCGCTTGCGGCCCTTGGTCAGCTGACGCCCGATGAGAAGCGGGCGATGGAAGTGAAGCCTGCGGTGGCCTTGGTAGTGGTGCAGTACCAGGCGAAGTGGACCTACGGTGATATCTCGCTGAAATTGCCGCATGGAGAATTCGGAACTGGGTTCTTTTTCCATCCCGATGGCTACCTGATCACGAATGGCCATGTCGTGCAGCACGCCAACCTCAAGGACTTGCAGGCGGTGGAGTCGTTGCAGGCTGAACTGCGCGCCGACGCCATCAAGAGCGTGAAATACGTCGCTTCCGAAGCCGAGAAGCAGGGACACAGGCTCAGCAACCAACAAATCGTAGACCTGCTGCAACGCGGGAAAATCGAACTGGTGGAAGGCCCGACCCTCAGGGTCGCCTTACCGAATGGCAAGGTGTTGAACGCAGATATTCTGCAATACAGCGCGCCGATCACGGAAAACGGCAAAGATGTCGCCGTGCTGAAAGTTCCGGGCTCGAATTACCCGACGGTCGCGCTGGGAAATTCGGAACAGGTCCGATTGCAGGACACGGTGATGGTGATGGGCTATCCCGGCGTGGCGTCGAGCTTCGGAGACAATCCGATTATTAGCGCAGAGTCCAATTCTGAAGCTTCTGCCACCAACGGACACATCTCTGCCATAAAGACCGGAACCATCGGCGTTCCTCTCCTCCAGTCTGATGTTGCGATTACTCATGGCAACAGCGGCGGGCCGGCCTTCAACGATAAGGGCGAAGTTATCGGTATTGCCACCGCAGGAGCGGAGCAGCAGGGATTCAACTTCCTGGTGCCGATCAACACAGCAATGGAATTCGTGCGGCAAACCGGAGTTACTCCGACGCGCGGCGCCTTCGACCAGCACTGGGACGCGGGGCTTGATCTCTACGATGCCGGCCAATATCACAAGGCGATTGGGGAATTCGACAACGCCTTGCAGTTTATGCCGGACTTGCCGGACGTGAAGAAGTATCGCGCCTCGGCCATCCTTGCCGAGGATCAATTGAGCCCTTTGCAGAAAATGCTGGAAACCACGGGCAGGCTTCCGCTCTATGCCGGCGCAGGAATCCTGTTGCTGGGCGCGATTGCGTTGGTGTTGCGCCGTAAACGGCCGGAACCGCAGCTTGCGATGGCAGCGGCCACTGGCGGGGGGCAGCGGCCTTCAATTCAGCCGGCTGTGCAGTCGCTGCCGTCGGGTAGCGATGCCCGTCTGCCGCGCACTTTGCTGGAGAAAAATTACGGCAGCATTCAGTTCACCTCGGGAGCGCTCTCGGGGCGTACCTTCAAAGTCGACAAAGAGGGCTTGTGGGTAGGCCGCGATCCAAAGTGTGCCGTGGTTATCTCCGACGAAACGGTGTCCGCCGAACATGCCTGGATCGTCCCGGTGGATGGCACAGTGATGCTGATCGACAAAGGATCGAGCAACGGCACGTATGTGAATTCGACCGACTCGCCGCGCGTCAGCAAAATCGGTTTGAAGAATGGAGACCGAATTTTCCTGGGCAAGAAGGGGCCGGTTGCGACGTATTTCGCAAGTTAACTCCGATCACACGGCAGGCTAGTACTGGAGGATCGATGTCAAAGCTCTGCGCCAACGGACATCAACTGGAGGATTCCTGGGAAGTATGTCCTTATTGTCAGAAGACTGGGTATGCTGTCGCCGCCGCTTCCGGCGCTAAGACACGCGTGGAAACGGGCGCGTCCGCTCCGGGTCCTTCCGAGGCCGCCACAGTGGTGGGATTCAAGACAGTCGTGATTGCCGACAAACCCAAGCCTCCGGTGGTGGGCTGGCTGGTGGCCATGAGCGGCGAGCAGAAAGGCGAGGACTATCGCATCTACGAAGGACAAAACATCCTGGGTACGAGTTCTGATGCCGACATCGTGTTGAAGGACGATGCAGCTTCCGCCCGTCATGCCAGTATTCGCTACAAAGACGGCACGTTCTTTCTGATCGATCTGGACTCCAGCAACGGCACCCATCTCAACCAGGGTGAGCAACCCATTGCGCGCGAAGCCCTGAAAGATAACGACGTCATTCGCATTGGCGATCTCGCGTTGAAGTTCAAGTGTTTCTGAACCCATAGCGCTGCCTATTTTGAATTCGAGGTGTGTCCCATGGTTGGCGAGCAAGTTGGAAATTTCCGGATCATCGAAAAGCTCGGCGAAGGCGGGATGGGCGTCGTCTACAAGGGCGTGGACGTGGACCTGGACCGAGCGGTCGCTATCAAGATGCTATCTCCGGAGCTGTCGCGCAATCCAGACATTGTCGAACGCTTTCGCACTGAAGCTCGCGCCCAGGCAAACCTGAACCACGTAAACCTTGCGACCCTCTATGCCTTCCTGGTGCATGACGGAAATGCTTTCATCGCGATGGAGTTTGTGGAAGGAGAGAACTTTGAGCAGCTCATCCGCCGGCGCGGACCTTTGCCGGCTGAAGATGCTGTTCCCTGGTTCAAGCAGGCGCTGCTGGGAGTCGGGGCGGCCCATCGCATGGGCATCGTGCATCGCGATATCAAACCCACGAACTTGATGCTCAATCGGCAGGGCATCGTAAAAGTCATGGACTTCGGCATCGCCAAGGTGGTCGGCGCGCGCGGTACCACCCGAACCGGAATGCAACTGGGGACGCCCGCCTACATGTCTCCAGAACAGATTCAGGGCCGCGCCATCGATGTGCGTACCGACATCTACGCCCTGGGCATCACTCTCTATCAGATGCTGAGTGGTCATGTTCCCTTCGAAGAAGGCAGCGACTTCGAGATCATGCGCCATCAGGTCAGCACCCCGCCGCCGCCGATGATCGATCTGCATCCTTACGCCCCGGTGCAATACCAGAACGTGGTGACCAAAGCGATTGCCAAAGATCCCGAAGACCGTTATCGGAATGTGGAAGAATTCGGAGCTGCCCTGGAGCGTCCGGAGAGTATGGCAGCCACGGTCGCTGCCACAGTTGTGAATGTTCCAAAGCGAACAATGCTGGAGACCCCCGCTGGACCGAGCTATGCGACAGCAGCGGGGCCGGCGCCGAGTCAGACTGTAGCGCCTTTTCCGATGACGACGGCGCCTGCCTCGTCTATGCCGGCTTCGGCCGGCAGTAGCAAATTGAATCGCCGCCACATGATGGCGGCGCTGATCGTGGTGGTCGCCGCAGTGCTGCTGGGCGTTGTAATGTTTGCCCGTAGACCGTCGGCGGCGCCCATTCCCTCCATAGGCGGGACCGCCAATGCGCCTCTGCCGCAACCGCAAGTTGAGATGACGGGAAGCGGCACCCTCACCCCGCCGGCTAGTTTGCCGGGAGCAGGAAGCGGCGCAGTCGGTTCTGGACCGCAGGCCAGTAGTCGCACCCAGGACAATATTCAGCAATCCTCAAATAAAGCTAAGACGAAGACTGTCGCTTCTAACCGGACCACGACCGACCAGGGAACGGTCGCGCCGCCGCCTCCGCCGGCGCCGGCCGTCGATCCGAAACTGTTGCGCGACCTTGAAACCGAGAATGACCAGCTCGATAGCCGGGCAGCCGCAGTCGAGAGCAGCCTCGATACCCTCGAGCACCAGATGCAGCAAAGTGGCCTTGGCCTGCGCGGCGACATGGTCGCAGCTCGCAATTCAATGCGCGTCGACCTGCAAAAGGCCAAGCAGGCGATCGATAACCAGGACACCGAGAGTGCCCGCCAGTACCTGGATCGGGCCCATAGAGATGTGGAAAAGCTCGAGGGCTTCCTGGGTAGGCGCTAGCCGAAATCGCGATTTCTTAAGCGAAGCGGACGGAAGGAACTGACAACTGACCACTGCTGTTCGTGCCGGACTGGCTGCGGATCGAGGCGCGCTTTCGCGAGAAGTTCGGGGCGCGATCCCAAGTCAAAGACAGGTGCGGAATTTTTAGCCAAACCTCACCCATAACCACGGAGCCGTCAACCCAAGGGCGGCCAGAATCACGGTCGTGATGTCGGCGGATCTGCCCGGAACCTGCTGCTGCACCCATTCCAGCGCGAAAACTATGAGCAAAAGAGCGCCGCCCGCATAGATCATCAGTTTTCTCTTGAACTCAAATCCGAACATCATGAGTGCCGATATCGCAACGAAAGGCCACAGGCCCTCCAGAATGCTTCCGAAGGCCGAGATCCTGTTGTCGAGGTGCCCGGCAAAAGGAATCCACTGGAAGGGTTGCGTCGCACCGGCCTTCGGCGTCAGCTCTGAAATGATAAATCCTGCGGCGATACACAGGATCGCGACCCGTGCGCGCAACTCTTTTCCGCGCGGCATCAAGGCGGCTGCAATTCCTGCGAGGATTAACCCTAATATCTCTTCCGGTGAAAGTTGCCGCTTAACGATGAACGGTTCGAGGCACAATACAATGCCGGCAAATGCGAGGAAATAACCCAAAACTCTTCTGTGCCCCTGAGCAATGACGGTCGTGAGCAAGGCCAGTCCGACAAGGTCCAGCGCGTATTCAGCAGTTTTCAGCCCGGATATGAGCGATGGATCGTGCAGCGCATACCAAAGCGGTGACAGACCCTGGCGAACGCTCGAAACGTCCATCGATGGGACGAAGGGGCTGAGCTGAGACGAGGCCCACAGAAGCACGGCTGCGAGCGCCACATCCGCCCGTGGGTCGCCAGAAAACCACCGGTTCCGGACCGCCTTGAGCCGCAACCTAAATGCTGAACGCGGTTGAAGAACGCACCCAAGCGTCGCCCCCAAAACCGTTCCCGCAACATTAGTAAGCAGGTCGACGTTCGAAGACGTGCGATTAGGCAGGAACATCTGAATCGATTCCATGGTGAGGCTCAACAGTCCTCCCATGGTGGCAGTCACGATTACCGCCGGGACACTGCGTTTTGGCTTGATCGTCCAGATTATGAGCGCACCCAGCGGCATGTAAGCCAGAAGGTTCGTCAGCAGATCGGCCCGGTGTAGATGCTCCGGAAGCGGATCGGTGAGGAAGGAGAAAATCGAGACCGCTGGAACCCGCCATCCGCTCAGTGGATAAAGACTGCCGTATACGACGAGGGCTGCATAGCACAGGGTTCCGGCCAGCAAGATTTTTCGGTTGGGTGCTTGCGATGAAAGCTTGGGCATCCCCGGCTCCGCTTGAATATCTCCCTCCCAGTTGGTAGTTGCGGGCGGAATGCTTGAGAGAGGTGCCAAGATCTTACCAAATCGGAGGAAATATACCCACAGTCAGGAAGCCGACGCCCCGCGCGGGGAACTAGCGCCAGATCATGAACGCCGTCTGCAATTCAGTACAACTCACTGGTATCTGCTGAATTGCTTTGTCTCGCATGCTCCAGAACTTCGTGATGGTAGATCTCGGTTTCTAATCTTTGGGACAGAAAAGGGCTGCTGATTATTCGTCAACGGTGCATGCTTCGCGTGCCAATGGCGAACTTTGATCAGGCTCGTTTGCCTGAGCCCCCTGGGACGAGGGCGATCCTGCATTTCGTTCCGCTCGGAGGAATTTGTGCGGGTCTCGCTGAGGACGACAGGACCCGCCAGGTAGCGTCATTGATCCTGGTCTTGTCGATCAGACGAGCGGTACTCGAGATCACCCACATCCGGAGATGTGCAGCGAGCCTTTGTGGCTACGCAAACTGTTTGCTCTACGGGTTGGGGACGAGTAATAGGAGAGAAGCACCGAAGACAATCAGCGAGATAGTGAATGTGATCACCATGAACCCCATCACGCGACGCATGGGAATACCGGCGATGGCAAGAATCGGGAGAGCCCAGAACGGTTGCAGCATGTTGGCCACCGACTCACCCATAGCAACCGACGTGGTTGTAGCCGCGAGCGAGGCATGCAGGTCCCGGGCAGCGGGGATTGCGAATGGACCTTGTACTGCCCAGTGACCTCCTCCGCTGGGAACAAACAAGGTGATGATGAGCGACGTGAGATAGGTGTAAAACGGCAAAGTATGGGCCGTGGAAAAACGGATGAATGCTTTCGCCAAAACTCCGGCCAGTCCAGTTCCAGTCATGATGCCCATCAAGCCGCCGTAAAGCGGATATTGCAATATGAGCGAGCCGGTATGCGCGCGGCCCTCTGAACCGCGGCGACGTAAGCTGCCGGTGTCCAATGCAGCAGCAGGCCCGCCAGCAGCAACGTCATGATGACCGAGTTGAGGTCTAGCGAGAAACCGTTTTTCAGCCACTCTCCGATGAGTGCCGCGCCGCCGAAGATCACCAGCAGCAGGTTGAGTATCCACGCGTGATCAAGTCGCGAGCCGATGGTGCCAGTCTTCTCCTTTACTTTCTGCATCTGGTCCTCGGCCCTGAGACGTTCCGGGTCTGCCATATGCGCAGTGGCAGCAGGTGGCCCCAGATAGCGAAAAACGAACGGAAGCAGAAGGAAGAGGACCGCGATTGGAATCAGGTTGAACCGAGTGAAGACGGTCTGCGACAACGGAATCAACTGCCCCGTCACCTTCTCGACGATGTTCAATACCGAGCCATGGGTGGCCTGGGAGAGCGCGATGGAGCCGGACAAACCTTCAGTCGAGATCACAAAGCCGGTGTAAGCAGCGGCGACGAGCCAGCCGAAATCAATGCGAACGCGTTTCGCGATCTCGCGAGCCAGCAGCGCCGAGACTACCAGGCCGAGTCCCCAATTCAGCCAACTGGCCAGCATCGCGACCAAGACGGTCAGCGTGATTGCCGCCTTTGGGCTCTTGGGAATGGAAGCGACCCTGGCCAGTCCCGAAGCCACCACGGGGGCGCTGGCCAGGGAATAGCCCGTCACCAGCATGAGGACCATCTGGAACGCGAAGGTCAGTATCTGAAACACGCCGCCGTACCAGGAGGACAGGATGTTCCTGGGCGCAGCATTCGGTGCGAGAAAGAAAGCCAGCAGAGCCGCGACAAAGGTGAGGACCACCGCGAAAACGTAGGGGTCGGGAATGAGCTGCTCAAAGGCGTACACGAAAACGGCAGTCAGGCGGCTAAGCAGAGACGGCTTTTCCTGTTCGATCAAGACTGCCGCATCAGGCAACATCGCACCCCTTCCTTCGGCCGCCTGTGCTGGTCCTAAAGGTGTGGTTTGTGAACTCTATTCTAACCACGCCATGGCGTTGCATCACATCATCCGACAGCTATGGTTAGGCATAGCTCCCTCGCCCAGCCTGAACTAGAATTTTCCGGTTAACCGAGGGATTCCGCCCGCAACATAGCACAACTGCAAACGAATAAACCCAACTAGACTCGCGGTAAGCAAGTATTTTGTTCGACACGTTTTGGCTAGTTTAGGCTCGGCAGAAAGCGGACAGCGACGGGCGGGTCAAGGGTAGGCTGGTCTCTTGGATGAGTCCAAGGATCCTCCACCCACGCGACGTTGATTAAGTTGGCGGTGGCAGTGGGTGGTTCTTACGTCCCGTGGCATACCGGATAAAGTCCACAAGCGTATAGTGCTTGCTCATTGGACTCGATTCATCGAAGGCGTTGGGTTGCCAGTCTTCCTTGTCATTCAACACCGAATAAGAATCAGCAAACAGCAAGCCAAGTATCACCTCAGCCACAATGCGCCCACCAACAGGCCCCAGCTTTGGAGTAAGTACTTTCTTAGGTCCTCGTAGCACACGTACAGGTTCGTCTTCGGCGTTCTGCATGGCCTCGGCGAGGATGTAGGTCCACAGCGGGCACTTTCCCGCAAACGATGGGTCAACATCAACAATGGTCTTTCTTTTTCCCTTCTTGTCAGGCTTACCGATCAGGATCTTGTCATCGGGGAGGATCTTTTCGTGCATCGCTGAAGCCACATCTTGTCCAGACGGCAGTCCCATAATATTGCCCCGGATCAGGTCGCGAGCTGCCAGTGAGTCCGGGTTGTCGACGGCAACCACGGTGGGAAGATTCCCCAGGGGATTTGCCAGCAAAGTGCCCATCTTGTACGCAAACTGCAGCCGCCTTAAGTTGTCCAGGTCTGTGTTATCACCCTCTCGGCCATAGTTGCGGCGCTCAATGTCAATGAAGCTTCCCCAGTCAATGCCGTGATTCGCATTCGGTTGCCGAAAACCAATTAAGCTACTGCTTCCCATCGGCATGATGGACTCTTGAGGGCTTTGCTCGTTGATGCGGTAGTCCTGCCGCACCATGGAGTGACCGAAGCGATAGGCCGCTACTGAGAACTCCAATGGCATGAAAGGGAATGATACAGGCTCGAAACGCCCATCGCACGTGATGGCAGCTGGTTGAGGGCGGAAGAACTTGATCTGTTCCAGGTCGTAACCATCGCCTTTCTTCTTTCGGAAGGCCTTCAGCACATTTGAGTGAATGATGTGGGGCAGAAAATCATAAAGGACCATGTGCTGGTAATGGAACCTGAGCTCCCTGTGTACTTCCTCGAAACGAAGGAGGCGTTGGGAGAGGGGATGGAAGGTGTTCGCCATTCGATTGTGAAAGCGAAGGAATAGGACATGAAGCTGTGAAACGATAATGTTCTGATCGTTGCGAGGATCTCCGATCAACGCACGTCCAGGCTGGTCGTCATTGCGTGGTAAATCGAGCGCCCCGAAGTGTCCGCTGTTGAATGGGGTGCCTGTTAGAAAGCTTTTTGCCTTGGCTTTTCCAAACGGCTTCGTATACATGTACGGCTGATCGTCCGGGCCCCGGCCATAAACGCAGTCCAAGTCCAATGCCGGCGTACGAAAATCCACGAGCATGCGAGGATCTTTGATTTTCTCTAATGCACTATTGGGATCAAAGGTTATGTCGTGAGCGATGAACTGCCCGAAGTATGTGTAGAGAGCCGGAATTCCGCTCTCCTTGGACCTGTCGTCGACTCCCTCTAATACGTCTGTCATCTCTGTGCCAAGGTGTGTCAGGACATCCTTATCGAACTCCGCGGCACAGATGGGAAACATCCGACCAAAGTAACCGGTGAGATAAAGTTGTGGAACCGTCGGCTTAACATTTGGCCCGCGCGGCCCACGTGAAGGTATTTCTCCGTGAGCGACGTGTGGCAGTCGGTGGTGCTGGGACATGGTTTTCTCCTAGGCTTAGCTCGGGTTCAGAAGCCTGCCGCCGCGGGTGATTCTCTCGAGGCCGCCGGCAGTGTATGCCGGTGACTAGTGGCCGACGTTCAGGTCCCCGCCGTCGCCAACGTCATAGGCCACAAGGTGCCCTGAGTCATCTAGAATCTCGCAAAAAAAGCGGTAATCGGTCCCTGCTACCGTGCAGGTATGTGGCTTGGCAGCCTGCACAGTCGCAATAACTTTACCCTTGGCGGTTCGGAACGGTGACTTGCCTTTGAAGAAGCGGATAAGCATTTGGCTTCCATCGCCCGAAAGGAAAGTGACGACATCTTTCACATGTGCATTGGTGATAGGGTGGTCAACTGCGACGCCATCGGCGCCGAGGGTCAAGGTGATTTTGAACTTTGCTGGCATCTCTTAATGCCCTCCTTTGGCAATCATCATTTCCTTAAAGCGAGGATCCCGGGAAAAGTCCGCCATATCAGGGTGCCGGCCAATCTGGGCCACTAGCACCGGTGGAGCATCGCGCAGTACCGTGAAGGCCTTATCGCGTTCTCCCAAGGCTTCATAGGTCAACGCGGCGCGGCGGATCACATTGCTGTCCTTCGGTGCCAGAGCCAAGGCTTGGGCAATTTCCTGCTCGGCGCGACTGGAATCTCCAAGCCGAGCCACGACATAGCCGAGGTAAGCGCGAGTTCGGGCGGCTGTGGGATTGTGCGTCAGTTCCGTTTGGGTGAGCTGCAACATTTTCTGGAGGGTGGCTCTTGCCTCCTCCCTGCGCCCTAAACGCCGATCACAGTCCGCCAGGTTCACCAGATAAATCAACTCGTTGGGCTCGAAGGTCAGCGCCTCCTTGTAATAGGGAACGGCTTCAGGATCCCTACCCTGGTAGGCACGCAGTGCTCCCAGGCTGTTCAGTGCCCGACCAGTCCTCTTAATCTGGAGCGACTTCAAAAGCGCGTCTTGCGCCTCATCGTCGCGCTTCAATTCCATGAGGGTTGCGCCCAAATTCGCATAGGAGAGGAACTGCCCGGGCGCGCGCTCGACCGTTTTTCGGAAGTACTCAGCGGCTTCGTTATATTGCCCGTGGTAGTAATAAAAAATGCCGAGATAATCATACGGATAGTAGTAATTAGGATCGAGCTTTATTGCCGCCAAGTACGCCTTGACAGCTTCGTCCGGCATATTTAGCTGGTCGTAAGTTCCTCCCAATTTCACCAACGCGTACATGTTGTTAGGCTCGATTTCCCGTACGCGCTGGTAGTCCTGTAATGCTTTAAGGTACTGGCTCCTGGTCTCGTTCAGTACTCCCGAGGCAAGCAGCACGCGGGGCGAATCGGGGTTCATGCTCTGTGCTGCCGACAAAGCGTCCGCGGCCCGTTCCAAATCCCGGATATCCCTGTTCCCGGTGTACTTGCTCACATAGGCTTCAACCATTCCGGTAAACGGCAGCGGCGAATGCGGATCAAGTTTGCTTGCCTGCTGAAATAATGAAATCGCTTCGTCGGCGTTCTCAGAGCCTTGGCGAAACAGGGCAAGACCTTGCACATACGGCGGAGTTGCCACTGTCGACAAAGTGTTCCCGGGGCTTTCCGACAGCCCGAACGCTGCGGCCACGAGGCCTGCCACGGCCGTCGGCATGTTACCTGTGGCATCGGGAAGATACCGGACGGATAGCTCCCGCGTTGGAAGCTGCGAGTTCAGGTCGATCACGGTTGCGTGTACCGCCTCGGTGCCCCCGTCCTGGTTTTCGATCTTTACCCGCAATGCATGCGTGGCGTGCAACACCTTTCCAGCTTGTTCGGGAGTCTCAATGCGAACCTTCTTCAGAGTGTCCGGTGAAATGAATGCCACGCTGCGGCGTCCCGTACCCATTGCCTGCAGCCGCGAGAACACTTCCTGAGAGGAACCTTCAGCGGTGTTCTTGAGGTCTGATGGTGCTTCGAACGGCAGCACCGCCAGGCGCACGCTCGGTGGCCAGATGAACTCCACGACCCACTTGTGCAGCGGAGGGACAAACCACATCATGGCAGCGAGGACCGCGATGATGACCGCCGCTACGGCAAACGGCGTTTTGGGAATGCGCTTCCTCTGTAGCTCGTGCCGCAATTCGTCGGCATCCTGGATCCGGTCCTCCGGCGCGAGCGCGAGACAGCCCATGGTGACGCGGTCCCATCGCGGGTCGAGGTTCCTGGTCCTGCTACTGGGAGCGGGCGGCAAAACGGTTGCAGCCCTGCCGTTTATGCCGTCAATGATCGACTGGCGGGGCAAAGTGACAGTGCGGGTACCGGCCGGAGCATCTCCTGCGTCGGGCTGCGCATAAGGCATGACGCCGGTGACCATCTGGTAGAAGATCACTCCCAGCGCATAGAGGTCCGAAGCCTTTGATGCCGGCCCACCATTCCACAACTCCGGCGCCATGTAGCCGCGCGTTCCTCCTAAATCGCCGGCGGGGCTGGACAGTTGGCTGGCCAATCCAAAGTCGGTGATCACCGCGCGGCAGCTTCCGTCTTGTTCCTTGCAAAGAATGAGGTTGCCACTCTTCAGGTCGCGATGCAGCACTCCGCTGCGATGGGCCTCGCCGACCGCAGCGCACAACTGCAGCGCGATCTCGATCGCTTCCTCGTGGCTCAGCTTGCCTCTCGCTGCAATGCGCGACGCGAGCGTCTCGCCTGGCAGCAGCTCCATAGTTAGAAAGTCGATCTCGCCCGCACTGGTCTGAGCGGCGTGAATTTCGTTTACCAGACAGATGTTGTGGTGGCGCACTTGCAACGCGCTTTCCAGTTCCGGCGAGAGCAAGCGCTGAAACCCCGGTTTCGCGGCCTTGATGGCGATCCTTTGCTGGCGTCTGCGATCAAACGCCTCATACACCACGCCCATCCCGCCAGCACCGATCTCGCGGACGATCTCAAAGCGTTCAGTGACGACTTGCCCGGGTTCAAACGGAGGTGCAAACGCTACCGAGTTGAGAAAAGGCTCGCACAAGAAACTTCCCATGCGCTCTTCCCATAGCAGTGCCTCCATGACTTCGCCATAGAGCTCTTCATCAGACGCACACTCGGAGCGCAGGTAGGATCCGCGTTCCGGAGAAGGCCTTTGCAGCGCCTCCTCCAGAAGTACCATCACACGTTCGTCGCGGTTGCCACCCGGTTGGTTGGCTCGGATTTCAGTCGCTGGAACAGCCATATTTTTGCCCGCTGATAGCGCCGCTGAAAGGTGCGCAGCGTAAGCCCGAGGATCGTGGCTGCCTCGTCGTCATTTAAGCCCAGGAAGAACTTCAGCTCGACGGCCTCGCACAGCTCGGGAGCCTCCTCCTTCAGCTCGTCGAGGAGTAGGTCGATCGCAATCACGGTTTCACTGGGGCTCCGTTTTCGGCCGATTAGTTCGGGAAGACCTTCCATCGGGATGAAAACGACGCTGCCCTTGTGGCGTGCGTGATCGATCAGATAGTGCCGCATGATTCTTGCGGCTACGGCGAGGAAGTGCGCCCGATCCTGCCACTCGATTTGATTAGCGCTGACTAATCGCAGGAACGCCTCGTTGACCAACAAGGTTGGTTGCATGCTGTGCCCGCGACGCTCGCCGCGCAGGCAGTAGCCAGCTATTTTTCGCAAGTCAGGAATGAGCAGCTCGAACAGGCGAGACTCGGCATCCCGGTCGCCCGATCGCCAACGCTGCAGAAGGATTGTGATTTCCCCAGGGCCGGCTTCCATGGCTCACCTGCCGGTTTTTGAACATGACTGCGGGGTGCCGGAATTATACCCGACCTCCGGTCAATGGCAACGTTAATCGTATCCCTCCTGCGGTCGCCCGGAAGCCTCGCCCGTAACTGCCGGCCGGCCTCGTCAAAGAGCGCGCCGTAAAGGTGGCGGACTTCCACGTTAAATTCCGCTCTCCAGATTGAAGGAACAAGCCGAACGGTACTCAAGGGAGTCCTGAAGGCGAAGCGAACCAGCTTCGATCCTGACTGCTCGGACAAGCGGAGATTAACCCACTCTGCCTCTACTCGCCTTCGGCAAGAAACCTTTAGAGAGAGAGAATTGCGATGAAACACATCACGTTGCTCGTTCTCCTTCTGGGACTGGCGATCGGCGCCAACGCCCAGGGCACCTTTGACTTCTCGAACCTGCCGGACGTCTCGGTTCCTACTCCGTTGCCCAATGGCTACGGCGGCGTGAACTGGGCAGGCGTCTTCTATGTCGACCCGTGGGAGTGGGGCGGCGCCGGGCCTGGCTTCAAGCACGTCCAGAACGCTCCGGGGAAAGACGTCGCTTTTTCCCCGTACACCTGCGGCGGAGTGACCTGCTACGCCTCCATCACTTCGGTGGATGGCAAGGGTTTCCTGCTTTCCTCAGCTACTGCCGCTGCGGGCTACAGCAAGAATCCTTTAGTGGTTCTCGCCTACAGCCACGGCCAGTACGTCGGCACGCAGACATTCATGCTGACGACTGATCTCCAGCAACTCGACTTTCCCCCCGAATGGGGAGCTGTCACGCAGGTGGTCTTCGAGGGCTCCGTCGTTTTCTACGACATGACCCTCGAGATTCTCCCCTAGCGGACTCAGACGAAATGCTCAACCGGGAACGCGCCTAACCGGGTTCGTTCCCGCCGGCCCATGTGAGTTTTGAAAGGAAGATGAGGAAATTTATGAAAAGCAGATGCGCATTGAACCTGATGCCGCTCGCGGTGCTTCTTGCACTCGCGCTATCAAGCAACGCACAAACATTTCAACTGCTGCACACCTTCGAAGGAACCGACGGCCTTGCGCCGGGCGCGCTTACCCTCGATAGTGCGGGCAATCTCTCTGGAGCTACCGTGGAAGGCGGCATCCAAAACTGTCCCGTGCCCAACAACGCCGGCTGCGGGACGATTTTCGAACTTTTGAAGAATTCCAACTGGGCCTTCAAGACGCTGTATCAGTTCCAGAGCCGAACCGACGGATGGTCGCCGAATTCTCCGCTAACACTTGACGCCAGCGGCAATCTTTACGGCACCACCCTCGACGGAGGAATTGAAGGTGGCGGTGGTACCGTCTTCGCCTTGCGCCGAATATGCGGGGGCTTGAGTTGCAACCAGATCGTCTGGAGCAAAACTGTCTTGTATCGGTTCGGCCCATGCGACGGATCGGGCACAAACGGCGGCCTTGTGTTCGACAATGCTGGCAATCTCTACGGCACCACGATCCAGTTTTGCGACCACCACACCGGCGAGGCCTATGAGCTCTCGCCTGCCCAGAACTTGAACGGCAACTGGAATGTGACGCGACAGTACATCTTCCCTGGCCCTCCCGACGGGCGCTGGCCGGAAGGGCCTCTGACCTTTGATCGAGCTGGGAACCTATACGGAAGCACGCTGGGTGGCGGAAACTCTGATCTCGGTACCGTCTACCGGTTGACTCCTGCCGGCAACGCCTGGTCCGAGTGTGTTCTCTACAGCTTCACCGGAGGAGCAGACGGTCGGAAGCCGATGGGCGATGTCATCTTCGATCGAGCAGGAAACCTTTACGGAGTTACCAATGGCGACTGGCAGCCGAGCGGCATCTTCGAGCTGCCACCCACAGACTGTGGCGGCGGAACCGCCTCTCCGGTGTTTGACCTCCTGCCCGGAGAGGGAGCGCATCTGGATAGCGGCTTGGTTATGGATGCCGCCGGCAACTTATACGGCGCAGCCCCATTCGGTGGCGCCAACGGTTATGGAGCCATCTACAAGCTCACGTTCACCGGCAACGCCTGGTCCTATTCCAGCCTGCACGACTTCACTGGCGGAAGCGATGGTTCTACACCGCAAGGACAGCTGGTAATGGATGCATACGGAAATCTGTATGGTTCCGCGTCGGCGGGTGGCGATCTGGGGTGCAACTCCGGAATGGGCTGCGGCACGGTGTGGATGATCACACCCAACTGATTCCCAGGAAGGTGCACGCTTCTCTGGGGAGCTACTAGCTACTCTCCGTTTCCTCGGTAGCCGGTAGTCGCGCGGGACGAGGGGCTCTCCTCTAGACCCTCATCCCGCCCGCAGTCCTGAAGTGGACCATTGAGGTACGACTGTCCGCTTTCTGTCGGTGCAGCCGAGCCTAAACTAGCCAAAACGCGCCGAACAAAATACTTGCTTACCGCGAGTCTAGTTGGGTTTATTCGTTTGCAGTTGTGCTATGTTGCGGGCGGAATCCCTCGGTTAACCGGAAAATTCTAGTTCAGGCTGGGCGACGGAGCTATGCCTAACCATAGCTGTCGGATGATGTGATGCAAGGCCATGGGGTGGTTAGAATAGAGTTCACAAACCACACCTTTAGGACCAGCACAGGCGGCCGAAAACGACCGCCTGTTTTGTTGGGCTTACGGGCACGGCTGGCGCTACCCTTTGGGTACAGAGGTGATTCAGTGCTTGCGGGTCTCTTCCAGTCGCATGTGGGCGAGTAGTGAATCACGGTGCCAGTGTAGATCGGCGTTGCGCTGTTTGCGTATGAGCTTCACAGTGTGCCGCAGATACTGGCGGACGGTACGTACCGCACAGTAAAAGCCCAGCAACGAAGCGGCGAAGTAGAAAGTCCAAGCGCAGCAGAGTCTGCCAATCGAGGTCCTTGGGAATAATGGCAGCCCGATTGAACGGAGGTCGCGCCTGTTCATCCGCCATCTTGAGGAACAGCAGGTACGTCAGCGGTTCAACGTAGTCGCCGTAGGAGAGGCCGTCGTCCCGCAGGACGTTGCAGTAGTTCCAGAGTTTTTGAACGATACCGTTGCTGGTCATTGATTTGGGACAGCTAGGCCAGCTTCAACGCCTTGGGCTTCGCCACGTGCGGAAACGGCCGGACTTTCGGACGCTTCGTTTTCTGAGCTCGCCACAGGTCATACTGCATCTGCATCTTGAGCCAAAACTCAGGCGAGGTGCCGAGCGCCGCCGAAAGCCTCAGCGACATCGGGGCCGACACTCCGGCACGTCCGTTCAGAATCCGCGACAGGTGTGCCCGGGTGACGCCCAAGCGCTCAGCCGCTTCCGCGACGCTCATCTCGCCCAGGTAGTCCCGCAAAACCACTCCCGGGTGCGCTGGATTGAAAATCATGGCCTTCCTCCCTAGTGATAATCCTGGTAATCCACCAGCACTGCGTCTTCGCCCTCCAACCGAAACGTCAGCCGCCGCCTGAGCCGTGGCCCATGTTTTGCCTGGATACCCGCTTGGGAGCCAGTCTCGGCAAAGCGTCTCAGTCCCTTATGCCGATAGCTCCTGATCATGCGTATAGCGTATAGCGACACTATACGTTGCGTCAACGGGACTGACTTGATGTGGCCGGGGACTCTTGTACCCTTGCTCCCAGCAGACTCGCTAACTTGCGGCGCACGCTATAATTGCGCGCACGGATGGCGATAACCACTGGGACAAAACTAGGGCCTTATGAAATCCAGGCTCCGCTGGGCGCGGGCGGAATGGGAGAGGTATATCGCGCGAAGGATAGTCGCCTCGATCGCACTGTAGCAATCAAAGTTCTGCCTTCGCATCTTTCCTCGGACGTGGAATCCAGGCAACGCATGGAGCGGGAAGCCAAAGCCATCTCTGCGCTGCAACATGCGAATATCTGCACGCTACATGACATCGGCTCGCAGAACGGGACCGACTTCCTGGTCATGGAGTATCTCGAAGGGCAGACGCTGGCAGCTCGGCTTGAAAAGGGCCCAATACCACTCGATCAGGTCCTGAAGATTGGAACCGAAATCGCGCAGGCGCTGGAGAAGGCGCATCAGCTAGGCATTGTCCGTCGCGATCTGAAGCCCGGCAACATCATGCTGACCAAACCGGGTGCCAAGCTAATGGACTTCGGTCTGGCAAAACCGACCGTTCCGTTTGCCGCGCAGGCGGTCGGCCCGTTCACTCCTTCCACTCCGACGCTCAATCTGGCTCAGCTCACCGCGGCTGCGCCGGCGCTCACGCAAAAGGGGTCGGTGGTTGGAACCTGCCAGTACATGGCTCCCGAGGTTTTGCAGGGAGCCGAGGCCGACGCGCGCAGCGATCTCTTCAGCTTCGGATGCGTGCTCTACGAAATGGTCACCGGGCATCGCGCCTTTGAGGGCAAATCGCAGCTCAGCGTATTCACCGCGATCCTGGAGAAAGAGCCGGAACCCATCGCCGCCGACCCGGCGATTGCCGCGCCGATGCTTGAAATGTTGATTCGCGGATGCCTGGCGAAAGATCCCAGTGAACGCATCCAGTCGGCGCACGACGTTGCCATGGAGCTGCGCTGGATTGCATCGATGCGCGCCGCGCCCGTGGAAGCAGAATCTTCCGCCACGCCGGTGGCGCGTCGCCTGCGCTGGTTGGCGGCGGTTGCGGCTGCAATTACTTTGGGAGTCCTTGCGGGATACCTGCTTCGCACCGCGCCGTCGTCCTCCAGCATTCGCGCGGTTATAAACCCGCCGCCGGACGAGCACTTCCGCCTGACCTCCGACCTTGCCGGTCCGCCTGTGCTCTCGCCCGATGCTTCCTATCTGGCGTTCACTGCTGTCGGGAGTGACGGCAAAACAAATCTCTGGGTCCGGCCCATGAACGGCGCCGATGCGCGTACTCTGCCTGATACCAATGATGCGATCTTTCCTTTCTGGTCACCGGACAGCCGTTCGCTCGGTTTCTTCGCCAATGGCAAGCTGCGGACGATCGATCTCAGCGCGACGACAGCACAGACAGTTTGCGACGCACAACTAGGACGCGGCGGAGCATGGAGTCCCACGGGTGTAATCGTGTTCTCGCCGTCGCCGATTGGCGCCTTGCTACAGGTCAGCACCAGCGGAGGCACTCCCGCACCGCTTACGAAACTGGACACCAGCCGCCACTCCTCCCACCGCTGGCCATTTTTTCTTCCCGACGGCAAACACTTTCTGTACTTCGCTATGGATCACAACCCGTCGAGGATGGCCAACAATGGCATCTACTATGCTTCACTTGACGGACGCGAGAATCGCCTGCTGGTGCGCTCGCAAACCAATGGAATCTATGCCGCT
Source organism: uncultured Acidobacteriaceae bacterium (assembly GCA_963796585.1). Classification (GTDB taxonomy): domain Bacteria; phylum Acidobacteriota; class Terriglobia; order Terriglobales; family Acidobacteriaceae; genus CAVVDY01. Next base: position 63,542 of record CAWCMB010000010.1, on the reverse strand, counting down.
GGGTACTTGCTGTTCAATCGCGGCGATCAGTTGATGGCGCAGCCCTTCAGTCCCGATAAGGGTGTATTGAGCGGCGAGTTGCAAGCCCTTTCATCCGACGTATTAAACGATGTATCCACCTGGCGTACGAGCGTCTCGGCCACCAACAGCGGGCTGCTGACCTTCGGCAATGGCAGCTCCGGGGCCGTTCAACTGGTTTGGATGGACCGCAACGGAAAGCCGCTGAGCGTCGCTGCCGACAAATTGCAGAACTTGCAGTTCGCCCGGTTGTCTCCCCAGGGAGATCGCATTGCCCTCACCATCGATTCCGGCATGAACGATGTCTGGTCGCTTGATCTGGCGCGAGGAGTGAGCACGCGCCTGACCTTTGGCCCCACGGGAAACACGTTCCCGGTCTGGTCGCCTGACGGCAAGTGGATCGCCTATAGCTCGTTGCGGGCTTCCGGCAGTGGCATCTATCGCCGGCCCACCGATGGCAGCGGCTCCGAAGAGTTATTGGTTCCCGACCTGCGAGGGGCTTCCTTTGCCCCCGATGACTGGTCGCATGACGGCAAGACCCTGCTCTACTCGCCCAACGTCTTCATGCAAAAAGACGATGGCGTATGGGCCGTGTCGCTGGATGGGGATAGAAAACCACGCCAGATCCTCTCGCACGGAACCAACGCAGTCCTGTCTCCGGACGGACGCTGGCTCGCCTACGAGTCAGCAGAGTCCGGTCGAGTTGAGGTCTACGTGCAAGCTTATGGCGGAGGCGAAGGCAAATGGCAGGTCTCTTCTAACCTGGGCCAGACGCCGCGGTGGAGCGCCGATGGCAAAGAACTCTTCTACTTCGATGGGAATCAGTCGGTGGTCGGCGTGTCAGTGCAGGAGGGTGGCGGCGCGCTGCAATTCGGCGCTCCTCACACTATCGTCAGCCAGTGGACGATCCTTACAATCCCGTTCTTCAGTGTCTCTCCTGACGGCAAACGATTTCTGATGGAGCGGGTTTCGCAGCAGGTAAACCAGCCCATCACCGTAATCACCAACTTCACGGCAGGCCTGAAGAATTAGAGCACGGTTGGGGTTTTCCACTGCTGAATGGAGTGGCCCGGTAGTGTCCTAAATTTGCGTTGACGAAAAAGGCCCCGCCAACCGTTCGTAACGCTCTGGGCGTAAGCGAGAGGCGGGGCCGAAATGCCCAAACGGAAAGCCTGTAGCCCAGGATCGGGTTCGGCTGTCCGAAGAAGCAGCCCTCGATACTTCAATCACAGACGACACGGTTGTAAACGAGGCGCCTCTGTCCGAAATCAGTGTGCAGTTCAATGAGGAAGAAGTCATTAGCGGGATTCTCAGTTGGCTTCACAAGCAGGAACCTGACCGGGCCTATTGGGACGGAGTGATCGCTCGTGCACGAGCGCTCATGATGCGGGCCACTGGAAAGATGTTCGAAACTTACCGCGGGTCGACCGAAGGCCTCACGTTCGACCAAATAGTCGAGGAGTGCTGTCCGGGAAAAGCATGGCTGTGGGCTGATCGTAAGGATCAGTCCTGGCCGCTTGGATTGTCGACGCGCTCAGGTATGTGTACGGGCATCCTAACCAGATTAGACGAGTTGTTGAGGTTGCGATGACGTCCCGCTAAAAGAACGGCTGAGTACAATACATCAGATATATCTCAGCTCTGAAAATTATGGCTGCGTTACTGGACATATATGTGCTTTCACTGCTGGATCGCGGCATCAGCACGCCATATTGTCCTACAGCGCCAGGGTGGATTGTCTTTAGGAGCGAGTACGCCATCTTTGCGACGGTTGATCCAAGCTGGACTGGTAAAGCGGAAACAGGAGCAGGGGAAGACTAACCGCCCTCGGCATGTCTACACGTTGGCGCCCTCAGGGCGCGAACTTGCCAGAAGCGGCTGGCGGGAGTACTTCGAATCTGGACGGCTCCCTTCGGATCTGGGCGCTGTTCTTCGCCTCTGTGATATCGCGTTGCATTACGGAGCTACTCACGCTCGTGTGTCAGCGTTCCTCGAGAATGCAGCGCAGCGCAGGGCCACTTTGGCCCGCGGCGCAGCGGCAACGCCCGATGAAGACAACAAGCTTATCTATCTTCCTCTGCGATCGCGATGCGAGGTAGCCCGTCTAAACGCCGAAGCTGAGGCTCTGGGGGAACTCGCGTCGGAAATGGCTGGTAAGCGGTTACGTCTGTTTGGCTCGGGCAGAAGTTCAAATCGCACACCTGGACCTGCGCACAAACGGTAAGAAATACGCATTTCAGCAATCAGTCTCCCATCCCCAAATTTCTGGCGGCAACTTTTGGAGGGCAGGCTTCGTCGCTCTGACGCAGTACAAACCGATTGGCATCCGGCATCAACCACAGGTACGTTGTACCAAAGTAATCTGGCCGGCTGAGAAGCCTTCAATTAGGCTGCGTTGATGACTCAGCTCGCCACGCCGGCCCTGCTGCACTGGATTGGAGAGGCCGTCGTAGCCGACGATCCTATTTTGAATCGAGTCTTTCCCGTTTTGAAACAGAACATCGCATAAAAATAAGAAAAACATCGCTTAGCATCTCCCGTTGCCTTACGATTCAGACGCCCTCCCCAAACGGCAGCAACTCAAAAAAAATGTAGTCATCAGTCCCACAGCCTTAGGCTATAGGAGGATACGTTGAAACTGCGTTTGGTTGTTATTTCGATTGCTATTTCTTTATTGCTCACTGTTCCTGCCTTCGCCAGCATCACGATTTATGACGATGGCGCGACGGACGGCACCTACAATGGCTTCTTTATTGATGGTCCCAACCCCGGACCGTGGAATCAGTACATTTCAGACGGATTCGTCGCCAGCGAGAGCGGCGTTGCTACGGGCCTCGACTTCGGTATCTGGGTTCCCAGCGGCACCACTCCGACGACCGTTTCCTGGTGGCTTGGCACGTCGGCGTTTGGCGGTGAACTCGCCAGCGGCAGCGTCGATCAGGTCGGCTACACCTTCCACACCAGTAACGGGTACGGCTACGACGTCTATATCGCTCACATCGATGGCCTTTCCGGCACCCTCACGACCGGCAACACCTACTGGCTCAGCCTTGGCAATGCGAACGACAGCGGCCTCACCCAGTCCGATGCCTGGGATGTAAGCGGAGGCCCTGCGGTCTGCAATTTCAACCAGGGCGGCGTTAACTACGGCGACTGCGGAGACGCGGGCGAAGCTTTCACCCTTTATGGCGACCCGATCCCCGAGCCCGGCACGCTGGTTCTGCTGGGCGGCGGCATTTTGGCGGCGGCTGGCACCCTGCGTCGCAAAATCGGTCTCTAGTCGATAAACTTTGTTCCTCAACCAAAGCCGGGGCTTCTGCTCCGGCTTTGCCTTTGGGTGGGTTCGATTTTGGTGCCGAAGGGACTTGAACTTGAGGCGTTCCGACGGCAGCAAAGGCATGCAGGTAGCGGATACAAGAAGAAAGACTGGCGACGTGAAAGCCCCCTGCCCACCGCTGTGACCTGCTTTGATGGCAGCAGATTGCCATTCTCGGCAACCGCCGTTTTCAAGTTTCCCCAAGACACCGCATACGCCAGAGGGGCGGTCGCGTGATTGCCGCAGGTAAACTTACAACTCGTCTACTATCTTTCATTTATATGGTGCCGGGAGGGGGACTTGAACCCCCACAACCCTTTCGGGTCTGCGGATTTTAAGTCCGCTGCGTCTGCCAGTTTCGCCATCCCGGCCGAGGGGGTGACAGGTTCAGTATCGCACGACGAATCTTTCACGACTATCGCCGCCCCCTACGGAATACGTGCTGGCGAGAGGGGAGTGACGGGACCAATGTTGGGTTGATTCGTCAAGGAAGCACGGGCGGGTGACGCAAGGCCGCGATGCTGCGAGTTGGGGACGCAACTCGGCGGCGCACGCGCTCAGCTTGGGTGAAGTTCGTATCTGTTCTAACTGCTTACTGCTGCAATCGGTTTCTAAACGTCTTCTTTGTGTCGCGTACCTCGAAATTCTCTGTTACTAAGCTGATGTAAGGAAGCGCGCTTCCGATGCGATTCGGATCCGTCTGGCAATCTGGACTTGGCGTATAGCTGGTCTTTTGCACCTTGACCGGTTACGGTCCTCAGCGCTTGCCAGGGTGGTCAGGCACTAGTATGAAGCCACTCAACGCCGCCAATTGCATAGGCCTTAACATCGCAGTCTAAAAGTATTTAAATTGCGCAACAAAATATGTGATGGCTGTCACAGTTCTTCCCGCCAAAGGTGGAATTACTTTAGTCGTAGTATGCGTCGCTGGTTCTGAAGCTGCAGGTCCCTCGGCTCGCCTTCGCCTTCGCTCGGGGCCCGCTCGGGATGACGCTCAAGAGAGAACTAAAGCGAAGACCGAGATCGGGAGCGAGAAGCGAAAGGCCAACAGCGAGAGGCGAAAAGCATGCTTGCCTTCGCAATCGCTATTGGCGCAAACTGAGGAGCGCGCTTCAACTTAGCTATGTACTGCGGGGCTGTCTTGTCCCGCGAGGGTACGACCATCCATCACCGGCTGCACCAGCTACGAGCGGCATACCTGCTTTTGTGCATGCTGATGGCGCTTGCGCCTGCGAGCGTAGCGGCATCGTCCCACCTGCTGACCGCGGCCAAAGCTTCGGCTAACGATCCATCTGTAGAACCGGCCAGCATCGAGTTTTGGAACCGCCCGATCGCTACCCTGCGCAGTAGTTTGGCTGGCGCCGATGCTCAGGATCGAGCAGAACGTGCAAGCTCGCATCTTAACCAGCTGCCTCTGAGAACCCGTGCTGCCGACATCGAGCTTCACCCGATCAAGGTAGAAGATGAAGATGGTATTGGCTTCACTTCGGAGACTGGCACGATTCTGTTCTTTCTAGGCACCCGGGACCTGGACAAGGAGAGCGGGGAGACGCTGGCCTCCGCGTCGAAGGCTGCGTTGCAAAGATTGGACGAGGCGCTACTTGCGAGGGAGTCCGAGCGAAGCTGGCCGGTCATTCGCAATGGACTGCTGTTCACCCTGCTTGGGCTCGCGCTGCTGGTGCTTTTCTGGTGGCTGGTGTGGAAGGCCTACCACTTTGTTTTCGACTATCTGCACGAAAGGGAACGGACCTTTCCCTACCGCATGCGGTTTTGGGGAATTGAGTTCCTGCCCCACTTAGCCGGCGCTCTCTACACGCTGCTGAAGGTCGCCGCGTGGCTCTTTACGCTTGGCGCCTTATATAGTTGGCTGACAGTTTCTCTGGGGCACTTTCCCTACACCGAACCATGGGGAAAGCAACTGGGAGGCTATGTCTTCCACTTCTTCGGGACTCTTGGCATTGCCGCGGTCGACGCGCTGCCCGGCATCTTTTCCTGCATCGTTATCTTTCTCATCACGCGCTGGGTGATAAGGCTGGGTAAGGCGTTTTTCCGCCAGGTTTCGAGCGGAGCGCTGCGCCTTTCGTGGATGGATCCTGATGTGGCCCAGGCCACCGAGCGCATCTTCACCTTCGGAGCCTGGGTGTTTGCGGTGGTGGTGGCTTATCCCTACATACCGGGCTCAAGTACAGAAGCCTTCAAGGGCATCAGCGTCTTCTTCGGCGTCGTAGTCTCGTTGGGATCGACCGGCATCATCAACCAGGTGATGAGCGGCTTGTTTGTGGTTTACTCAAAGGCGTTGAAGACCGGCGATTGGGTCGTGGTCAACGACAAAGAAGGGCAGGTACTGGAAGTCGGGTTGCTCGCGGTGAAAATTCGCACCATCGAAGAGCAGGAGGTTACGATTCCTAACTCTGTCATCGTGACCACCACCACGACGAACTTCACACGGCTGGGCAAGTTGGATGGCTCGGTTGCCAACGTAACGGTCACGATTGGCTACGACGCTCCCTGGCGCCAGGTGCACGCGTTGCTGCTGCTCGGGGCAGAGCGCACGGCAAACCTGCGGAAGTCTCCCGCACCATACGTTGTGCAGCGGGCGCTCTCCGACTTCTACGTCGAGTACACACTGATCCTGCACCTGGAGCGCGAGAGCTTGCGGGTTGAAACTCTCTCCAATCTGCACGCCAATATCCAGGACGCGTTCAACGAGTTTGGCGTGCAGATTATGTCGCCGCACTTCATGATGCAGCCGCCGCAGAACGTTGTGGTCGATCGCTCGAACTGGTATGCGGCGCCTGCGCCTCAGAAAAATGGCGACCCGGTTCAGGGCGGTGTAAAACATTTCGAGGCCGGGAAGTAACTCCTGCTGCTTCGTCCCCTTTTCCCTCATCCATAGTGAGCAAGGAGTTCCGCCATGCCAACCAAAGTGGAGCGGCGTACCGTGGATTTGTCTCAGTTTCCTGAACTGGTCGTGATCTATCTCGGCATGAGGGTGAACCGCATGACCGGGCTGAAAACGCTGTTTGGATTCGGTCCCAAGATCTCGGCCTCGGTTGCGGCGCAGCCTGACGGCCTACTGTTGCACGAGAACCTGCTCTACTCGTTGTTTCCTGCGCACGTTGGCATGCGCCAGTACTGGCGCGATCTGTCCTCGCTTATGGCGTGGACGCGCTCTGATCCCCATCGCGAATGGTGGAAGAACTTTCTTCGCGACTCCGGCGGCACCGGCTTCTGGCACGAGACCTACCTCATGCGCGGCGGCATTGAAGCTATTTACGACGATGTGGCGAAGCCGATCGGCATGATGAAGTTTGCGCCGACGAAAATGGCGCGCGGAGCAATGTTTGGCGCAGCTCATCGCGCCGGCAAGGCCGCGAGCGGAGACGCCGTGGTCAGCGAGACTGAACTGTATGGAACCTGAGCGGCGTCTTCCGCCTCACCTATAGTGCCGCATAATTGTTCATGCCGGGCGTGGTGGTAGTAATTCTCCAGAACTGATTAGACTGTTGGGATGCGGTGGTGTTGGTTTCTGCTGTGGGCGTCGTGCCTGCTTGCGCAAAGCAATCGCGGTGAGTTGCGCCTGACGGTAACCGATCCCAGCGGCCTCGGGGTGAAGGCGAAACTTGCGCTGGTCAGCGAGGCCAATCAATACAACAACAGTTTGACCACCGGCGAAGACGGCAAGCTGAATGTCCAGCGTCTTTCCTACGGGCTCTACACCTTCACCGTCGAGGGCAACGGTTTTGCGCCGGTTTCCAGGACCGTCGACATTCACTCCTCGCTCCCCATTGAAGTAGCGGTTCAGCTACAGGTTGCCCCTGCCAACGAGTCGGTGACGGTAACCGAAGAGCAGACTTTGCTGGATACGGATCGAGCTGGATCGGTCAATCAGATCGGCAAAGAAGTGATTCAAAAACGGCTGACAGCGCTGCCTGGACGCTCAATTCAGGACCTGGTGAACTCACAGCCGGGGTGGCTCTATGAAGGCAACGCGGTGCTGCACCCGCGGGGTTCGGAGTATCAGACACAATTTGTGGTTGACGGCATTCCGCTGACCGACAATCGGTCGCCCAGCTTCGGGCCGGAGATCGGCGCCAACGACGTTGATTCCATGACGATTTACACTGCCGGCTTTCCGGCTGAGTACGGCCGGAAGATGGGCGGGGCGGTGGAGGTCAACACCCTGCGCGATCCGCAGCCCGGATTTCACGGGCAGGTTGTACTCTCCGGCGGCAGCTATACGAGTGCCGGAGCGTTTGTGCAGGGCCTGTACACCTGGGGAAAGAATGCCCTCGGATTCAGCGCCTCGGGGGCGCAGACCGATCACTATCTCAACCCGGTGGTGCCGGAGAACTACACCAACCGCGGCACGCTTGGCGACTTCTCGGTCAACTACCAGCGCGACCTCACGCCCAATGACCGGTTGAATTTCATCGCGCGCTACGAGTTGTCGCGTTTTCAGTTGCCCAACGAGATCGTGCAGCAGACCTGGTGCTACCCGGAGGACCAGACCACAGGTCCACCGTGCCAGCGGCAGGATGCCAACAACTTCGAGGCAATGCTTATCGGCAATTACCAGCACATCTTCTCGCCCAAGGTGATTGGCGACTTCCGCACCATGGTGCGCAACAATGGCAACGATTTTTACTCCAACGCGTTATCCACGCCGATCATTCTCACCCAGCACAATTGGTTCAACGAAGCCTATTTCAAGGGCCTGCTCACCATCGATCATGGGCGGAATGAATGGAAGCTGGGCTTCGAATCGGACAACACGTTCTTGAACGAAAATTTCAATTACCTCATCACCGATGCTTCACAGTTCGACGAAAACACGGCGCTGACATTCAGCTTCCCGGGAGCTTATCCCAGCCAGGGCAAGCGTCCGGACCTGGAGCAGTCGGTCTTTGTGCAGGACCTGATTCGCCTGGGCAATTGGACGATGAACCTCGGCCTGCGCTGGGACCACTATCAACTGGTGGTGAATAGCAACGCCGTGCAGCCTCGGGTCGCCATCTCGCGCTATTTTCCGGACCTCGGGCTGATGGCGCACTTTTCCTATGATCGCGTGTTTCAGACGCCTTCGTTCGAGAACATCCTGCTGGCAAGCTCGTTCGAGGCGCAGTTCATCAATCCGGATTTCCTCGTGATTCCGGTTCAGCCCTCCGAGGGAAACTACTATGAGGCGGGAGTCTCAAAGTCGTTCCGCAATAATTTGCGGGTCGACGTCAACTATTACTTGCGCAACGTTAACAACTACGCTGACGACGATCAGATTCAAAACACGACGATCAGCTTTCCCATTGCGTTTCGCAAGTCAACCATCTATGGAGCCGAGGCCAAAATCGAAGTACCGAACTGGCATAAGATATCCGGCTTCCTGAGCTACTCCTACATGGTGGGAGCTGTGTGGTTTCCGGTTACGGGAGGGCTGTTCCTGGGGCAGGACGTGGAGGATGTTCAAAGCCAACTGGGCGGCCATTTTCCCGACTCGCAAGACCAGCGCAACACATTTTTCACGCGCTGGATTTATCAGGTGAAGCCGCGGTTCTGGTTCGGCGGAGGCGTACAGTATGGCAGCGGGCTGCCATTCGAATTCGATGGCGACTACGAGACTGCGCTGGAGGAGTACGGCCCGCAGGTGCTCAGCCGGGTGAACTTCGCGCGCGGTCGCGTGCTTCCTTCGTTGCTATTCAGCGCATCGGCTGGAGCTCAGATATACAAGTCCGAGCGCATGAACGTGACACTTCAGGCAGACGGACAGAATCTCAATAATGAGCTGAACGTGATCGATTTCGGCGGACTGTTCTCCGGCAACGCGATTGGTCCGGCGCGCAGCTTCTCCCTTCGCTTGACTACGACGTTCTAAGAAGGAAATCGGCGGGTTCGCGCCGGCCGAGCGTTATCTCATATTGTCGAGGACCGAGCCGACAATTCCGCCGACCACTCCGCCGCCGACCGCCTCTTTCGAGCTCTCGCGCGGCAGATACTTCTCGATCGCGTGCGCCAGCTTAGCGATAGGTAAGGTCTGCAACCAGATCCTTCCCGGGCCGGTGAGCGCAACCAGGAAGATTCCATCGCCGCCGAAGATCATGTTCTTGATGCCGGGCACGGTGGATATCTGGAACGAAACGCTGGCCTGAAATGCGCCAACGTGGCCGGGATGAACGAACAGCGTTTGTCCAGGTTGCAGGTCGCGGATGACGAGTTCGCCGGAGAGTTCCAGCCACGCGGTTCCTTGTCCGCCGAGGTGCTGTAGCAGGAAGCCGCTGCCGCCGAAGATGCCGGCGCCGAGCGACTGCTGGAAGCCGACGCTGATTTGCACCTGCGGAGTGGCGCAGAGGAATCCGTGGCGATGAATCATGTATTCGTGCCCGGGCGCGACCTCGACGGGCACGATGTGGCCGGGCAACTTGGTCGCGAACGCCAACTCACCGACGCTGCCCACGGCGCGGTATTCCGTCATGAAGATGGAGCTGCCGCCGGCGACGCGCTTCAGCACACCGAACAAGCCACCGCCTCCGGCGAACTGCGTGTGCGTGGTCAGCTGGATGGAGCTGCTCATCCACGAAAGCTCGCCTGCTTCGGAGATGATGGACTCGTTGGGATCGAGCGCGAACTCGAGGACGGGCATGGTGGTTCCGGTAATTTGGCTGCGCATGAGAACTCCTCAAAGAATGATCTCAACCATTTTATGACGAGAAACTTTCTGAGGCGTTGGCACCCGCTATAATCGACTTTCCTATGAAAGCCTACGTTTACGTTTCGCTGAAGAGAACCGTCCTCGATCCGCAGGGCAAGACCATTCATGGCGCACTGAAGAAGATGGGTTACAAAGGCATCGATGATGTGCGCCAGGGCAAGTACTTTGAGATCGCGCTGGAGAGCGTGAGCCGGGAAGAGGCGCAAGCCGAAGTCGAGCGCATCGCCAAGGAAGTGCTCACTAATCCCGTGATCGAGGAATACCGGTACACGCTGGAGGGGTAAGGCGCGCTCTTCTGTTACTCGCAACTTCTCTCTACGGTCTGTTGTCCCCAGCGGGTTCTCCTCTCTCCGTGTGTCATGGCGAGCGAAGTGCAGCGGAGCCGAGGGATCTGCAGTTTCTCCCCGGCCCGAACCGCTGGGCGTGAGCGACGTCACTGTGATCAGCGCATCCGCCAGAAGTTCTGCCCCACCCCACTTAGAGTGCCTTGTTGAGCGCGCAAACTGCAGGTCCCTCGACTCCTCGTCCGCTGCGCGGACTCGTCGCTCGGGATGACACAGCTTTATGAGGCGCCGTAATGTACCGCTGAAGCGGTACTCCACCCGCCGCGAATGAAGCGGTACTTCACCCGCCGCGAATGAAGCGGTACTCCACCCGCCGCGAATGAAGCGGTACTTCACCCGCCGCGAATGAAGCGGTACTCCACCCGCCGCGAATGAAGCGGTACTCCACCCGCCGCGAATGAAGCGGTACTCCACCCGCCGTCGCTGAAGCGGTACTCCACCCGAGTTTCAATCTCTGCTTCAATATCCCGTAGCCCTTCCTGCGGCGCTCCTCCTGCATCATTGCTCGCCGCAAACCATCAAATCAGCTAACATTCAATACTTTGGAACGTCACTTGCAACGCGGTAAGTAGCTGCTTGGGTTCAGGCGCTCGGGGAGTCCCATTATGTGCGGAATTGTTGGTTACGTCGGCAAGAAGCGGGTGGTGCCGGTCATCATCGATGGCTTGCGCCGGCTGGAGTATCGCGGCTACGACTCGGCGGGCATCGCGGTTGCCGGCAATGGCGGAGGCCTACAGGTTCGCCGCGCCGAGGGCAAGTTGCGCAACCTGGAAGAGGTAATCCGCCTGAAGCCGCTCGACGGCACCTACGGAATCGGTCATACCCGCTGGGCTACGCACGGGCGTCCCACGGAAGAGAACGCTCATCCTCATCGCGACTGCACCGGCAAGATCGTCGTCGTTCACAACGGCATCGTGGAGAATTATGTTGCCCTGAAAAAGCAGTTGATCGCCGAAGGCCACAAGTTCACCACCGAGACGGACACGGAAGTCATTGCTCACCTGGTCGAAAAGAATCTGGGCACGGGCGAAAATCGTAAGCCGTTGGAAGAAGCGGTACGCGAGACAGTAAAGCAGTTGACCGGAGTCTTCGCGATCGCCGTGATCTCGTCGGACGAGCCGGACAAGATCGTCGCCGGACGCAACGGGCCGCCTGCGGTCATCGGCCTCGGTGACAACGAATACTTCGTCGCCAGCGATGTGCCCGCAATCCTGTTTCACACCCGCGACCTTTTCTTTTTGGGCGACGGCGATCTCGCGACCATCACTCCATCCGGCGTCGCGTTGACCGACTTCGATGGCCACCCCATTTCGCGCCAGGTGCAGCACATCACCTGGGACCCCATCATGGCGGAAAAGGGCGGCTTCAAGCATTTCATGCTGAAGGAAATCTTCGAGCAGCCCCGCGCCGTTCGCGATACCACCTTGGGCCGCGTCTCGCTCGACAGTGGCAAGGTCTTTCTCGATGAGATGGACATTGCGGAAGACGAGTTCCGCAATCTGAAGAAGGTTTACATCACCGCTTGCGGCACCAGTTGGCACGCGGGCCTGGCGGGTAAATTCATGATCGAGCGGCTGGCCAAGGTGCCGGTTGAGGTGGATTACGCCAGCGAGTTTCGTTATCGCGATCCGCTGATCAGCGCGGGCGACTTGACGATCCTGATTACGCAGTCGGGCGAGACTGCCGACACCATCGCCGCCATGCGCGAGGCCCGCGGCAAGGGAACGAAGACACTGGGCGTATGCAACGTAGTGGGCTCGATGATTGCGCGCGAGTCCAATGGCACGGTTTACACTCACGCCGGGCCCGAGATCGGTGTGGCCTCGACTAAGGCCTTTACCGCGCAGCTTACCGCGCTGTTCCTGTTCGCTGTTTATCTCGCGCAGGTGCGCGGCACGCTGACGACCGAAGAGTCGAAGAAGCTGCTCACCGAGCTTACGCTGATTCCGGGCAAGCTCGATACGCTGCTCTCCGGCGTCGACGATGTCACCGAGAAGCTGGCGAACGAATTTCACAAAGCACACGACTTCCTCTTCCTGGGGCGAGGCATTCACTATCCCATCGCGCTGGAAGGCGCGCTGAAGCTGAAGGAAATCTCTTACATTCACGCCGAGGGCTATCCCGCGGGTGAGATGAAGCACGGGCCCAACGCGCTGATCGACGAAGAGCTGCCGGTGGTGATTCTGGCCACGCGCGACGTGAACGATCCTGACTCGGTGCAGCGCTACGAGAAGACGCTTTCGAACCTGAAAGAAGTGAAAGCACGCTCGGGCACGGTGATCGCCGTGGCGACCGAAGGCGATGAAGAGATCAAGGAAGCTGCCGACCACGTTATCTATGTGCCGCATGCTCCGGAACTGTTGTCGCCGATCCTGGAGATCGTGCCGTTGCAACTGCTGGCGTACCACATCGCGGTGCGGCGTGGCTGCGACGTCGATCAGCCTCGCAATTTGGCCAAGTCGGTGACGGTGGAGTAAAAACCGTGCTGCCAGGCCGTTGCTCTGGCGCGATGTTACATCGGTTCTAAGACCAGGTCGTGCCGGTACCAGCATGCATCCAAATCTGCATCGTCGCGGCCCCTCAACAATCTAAGTTCCTGAGGAGGCTTCATGAAAAAATCTGCAACTGCAACCGAAGAGCTCAACCGGCGGCGCGATAATCCAATCAACACTCCCACCGATTTGCAGCAGGGCGCGGTCAGGGACATCACTGCGGCCTTGAACGGTATCCTGGCCGATGTCTTCGCGCTTTACCTGAAGACCAAGAACTTCCACTGGCACATGAGCGGGCCACACTTCCGCGACTATCATTTGCTGCTGGATGAACAGGCCGACCAGATCTTTGCCATGAGCGATCCTATTGCCGAGCGCGTGCGCAAGCTGGGGGGCGAGACCATAAAGTCGATTGGCGACATCAGCCGCAGACAGCGCGTGCTCGACAACGATGCCGATTTCGTTGAACCCGATGACATGCTGGCGGAGTTGATGGACGACAACAAGAGCCTGACCACGCGCTTGCGCGAAGCACACGAGGTGTGCGACGACCACAACGATGTCGCGACGGCCAGCCTGATTGAGGTCTGGATCGACGAAACCGAGCGGCGTACCTGGTTCCTGTTTGAGGCTAGCCGGCGCGGCGACTCGAGCGGACACTGAAGTTCAGGGAAGAAGAAATCCGAAAGAGTTTTGGCAGATGGGTGCCTGTTAAGCGGGCATCCGATTCACGTATCGCCCGGTACACTGAATCGCTGCAACACCTCCGCGGTGTCGAGCACGGTGGCAAATTCACCGTGAAGATCGCTCAGTGCTCCGGAGTGTACAGCCGCTGCCGATCGGAGCGAGCCGTCGAGGGCTGAGCGACTGAAGGCCGCGGTGGCATCGGAAACTACGAAGGTCGTGAAGCCCAAGTTGCCCGCCATGCGAACGGTGGTTGATACACAGTGGTTCGTGGTGAGTCCGACGATAACCAGGGTGTCGATGCCATCCTGTCGCAGATCTTTTTCCAGGGTGGTGCCGATGAACGCGCTGTTCACGTTCTTGCGGTAGACAGGTTCGGCAGGTGCGGGAGCCGCAGCAGCCTGAATCGCGTTGCCGGGAAGACCGGGACGCAGCAGACTGTTAGGCTCGACCGAATCGTGAACCACGTGGCGAACGGGCCATCCGCTGATGCGCCAGGCCGCGAGCAAGCGCGCAATGTTCGATTCAGCTTGCGGATTGTTGCGCCCGCCCCCGCCGGGATAAGCGAGCGCTTCCTGCACGTCGACAACAATCAGGGCAGCGGATTTGGGTAGCAGGCTCACAGAATCTCACCTCAGCTTGCGATCAGTCTGGTCATTCGATTCGGTTCTGCCGCCCTCGACGCAGAGAGTTGGCTGAGTTAATTGTGACGTAGATCACCAAAATTTTTGTTATCGCGATATTTTGTTTTCAACACTTTAGCCCACATTTGTGGTCTAAATATTTGAGCGCCAGAGACTTATAGGCAAATATTTGATTTCAAAGAGCTTACGGGGTCATATTTGACCCAGAGTCACGCAGGCTGAGTAGCAGATGCTTTGACGACCCTGACACACCCTAAGGCACAGCCGCGGAGACACCCTTTGGTGTCCTCGGGGAGAGTTTATGGGTTACTGAAGTGGTCGGCAGTCAAGAAATGTGGGACGCGGGTTACGAAGGTCGTAGAGGATTCCCGAAATGGGAATCAGTTATCTGGAGGGCTGGGCGGCCCCCCTGCCCGCTTGGGTCGAGCGTCGAGGATTCGGCAAACCAGATACAGCCCGCAGGGCGAGATGGTGTGAGCCCACTGCGTGAGCGGCGGGGGAGAAAATCGAGATAGGCGTGAGCCGCGTCAGCGGCGGCACAAAGAGGCGTGACCGGCCTCACGGACGCCGAACCCCAATGAGCCGCAAATTTGATCCATGGCCCACACCTACACGCTCAACCTCGTGCATGTTGTCTTCAGTACAAAAAATCGCGTGCCCATGATTCGCGATCTCGCCGGCCTGGTGAAAAATCTGCGCGGCATCGCGCGCAATAAGTACCTTGAGTTGCTGGCCGCGGGTGGAACATCGAACCATGTTCACCTGCTGCTGCGTGTATCTCCCACGCGGGCTTTGAGCGACGCAGTGCGCGATCTCAAGGCCAACTCATCGCGATACATGAGCGAAACAAGTGGCCGTTTCGCATGGCAGGACGGATATGCGGGAATCAGCGTTAGTCCTTCACAGGTGTCGACTTTGCGGACCTACATCGAGAATCAGGAGCAGCACCACGCGAGGCGAACGTACGAGCAGGAGTTGAAAGCGTTGTTGGATAAGGCGGGCGTGAAGTACGAGAAGGAATATTTGGTGTGATGTCGCTTACCCGGCTCTGACGAGCCGGGCTCACCCCATCGCGCCCTGCGGGCTGTTGCCGGTCAGATTTCAGCATCGTCGCGGAATGCGATACGAGCGGGTGCCACGCGGGAGACAACCGCATTCCAGGTGCGGCAGAATCAGGTCGGAGGCCCGGGAAACGATGCCGCCAAGGCTCGGAGCGTGTCGCCGCTGACGCGGCTCGGGGTTTGTTTGGGATGGCTACCCGGCTCTGACGAGCCGGGCTCACCCCATCGCGCCCTGCGGGCTGTTGCCGGTCAGATTTCAGCATAGTCGCAGAATGCAATACGAGCGGGTGCCACGCGGGAGACAACCGCATTCCAGGTGCGGCAGAATCAGGTCGGAGGCCCGGGAAACGATGCCGCCAAGGCTCGGAGCGTGTCGCCGCTGACGCGGCTCGGGGTTTGTTTGGGATGGCTACCCGGCTCTGACGAGCCGGGCTCACCCCATCGCGCCCTGCGGGCTGTTGCCGGTCAGATTTCAGCATCGTCGGGGAATGCGATACGAGCAGATGCCGTGCGGGAGACAACCGCATTCCAGGTGCGGCAGAATCAGGTCGGAGGCCCGGGAAACGATGCCGCCAAGGCTCGGAGCGTGTCGCCGCTGACGCGGCTCGGGGTTTGTTTGGGATGGCTACCCGGCTCTGACGAGCCGGGCTCACCCATCGCGCCCTGCGGGCTGTTGCCGGTCAGATTTCAGCATAGTCGCGGAATGCAATACGAGTGCCACGCGGGAGACAACCGCATTCCAGGTGCGGCAGAATCAGGTCGGAGGCCCGGATGCTTGGAGACCGCCGGGTGAGCGGCGGGAAAGTGCTCATCCCAGGTTAGCGTCCAAGCGAAGGACGCGAACCTGGGGCACCGGGCGGGTCACCCGTCTGTCCCCCGCCGGGGACGGGGCGGAGCATATTCGACACGCGTGCATGCGTCAAGAAAAAGCGTCAAAGAAGTTCCATCACTCCCACCCTTTCCCAAAAGAAGGGAAAGGATGGGGCACCCGCATTCTCATATTGACGCAGTTAGGCCCCTACCCCTTCATCGCCTCTTCCAACTTCTCGGCCTCTTTGGCTTCTTCTTTCGGTGATGGTTTCCAGCGCAGCACCGGCTTGCGGGCGGCGGCGGTTTCGTCCATGCGTGAGACGCGGGTGTTGTGCGGAGCCTCGAGCACGAACTCGGGCGACTCTTCGACCTCTTCTGCGACCGACTTCATGGCGTCGATAAACTGGTCGAGTTCTTCCTTGGATTCGCTCTCGGTCGGCTCGATCATCAGCGCGCCGTGTACCACCAGCGGGAAGCTGACGGTGTAGGGGTGGAAGCCGTAGTCGATGAGGCGCTTGGCGATGTCGCCGGTCTTCACCCCCTTGCGGGTTTGCAGGTGATCGCTGAAGACCACCTCGTGCATGGTCGGCGTCTTGTAGGGCAGCTCGTAAATGCCGTCCAGCTTCTTGCGGATGTAGTTGGCGTTGAGCACCGCATCTTCGGTGGTCTGGCGCAGGCCGTCGGGGCCGTTGGCCATGATGTAGGCCAGCGCGCGCACAAACATTCCGAAGTTGCCGAAGAACATGCGTACGCGTCCGATGGACTGCGGGCGGTTGTATTCGAAGCCCAGCGTGCCGTCGGAGTTTTCTTTGAGGACGGGCGTGGGCAGGAACGGCTCAAGAATCTTCTTGCAGGCGACCGGGCCAGAGCCGGGACCGCCTCCACCGTGCGGGGTGGAAAACGTTTTGTGCAGGTTGAGGTGCATGACGTCGGCGCCGAAGTCGCCGGGGCGCACCTTGCCGACCAGAGCGTTCATGTTGGCGCCGTCCATGTAGAGCAGCGCGCCTTTCTCGTGCAGGACGTCGGCGATCTTGTGGATCTCCTGCTCGAAAATGCCGAGGGTGTTGGGATTGGTAAGCATCAGCGCCGCAACATCTTCGTTCACTTGCGCGACTAGTGAACTGACATCGAGCATGCCGTTGGGGTTCGACTTGAGGTTCTCGACGGCGTAGCCGGCCATGGCCGCCGTGGCGGGATTGGTGCCGTGGGCGGAGTCGGGGACGAGAATCTTTTTGCGCGGATTACCCTGCGACTCGAGATAGGCGCGGACCAGCAGGATTCCCGTGAGCTCGCCATGGGCTCCGGCGGCAGGCTGCATGGTGATGGCGTCCATGCCGGTGATTTCCATGAGCTGGTCACGCAGCATCTTCATGATGCGCAGCGCGCCCTGCGAAATGCGCTCGGGCTGATAAGGATGAGCGTTGGCGAGGCCGGGCAGACGCGCGGCGAACTCGTTGACGCGCGCGTTGTACTTCATGGTGCACGAGCCCAGGGGATACATGCCGTAATCGACGGCATAGTTCCAGGTGGACATGCGAGTGAAGTGGCGGATGATTTCGATCTCGCTCACCTCGGGCAGGTTGCCCAGGTCTTCGCGCATCTGCCCGCCCAGCAGAGCTTCGGCATCGACTTCAGGAACGTCGAGCGGCGGCAGCTTGTAAGCCTTCTTGCCAGGCGAGGACTTCTCGAAGATGAGTCCTTCGTTCTGATTAACGTGCGTGGTGGCCTTCTTAATCTTGTCGTTGAACTCCATTACGCCACCTCCCTTACCGCGGCGTCGATCGACTCGCGGGTGATGGTTTCGGTACAGCACCACAGAGCGGCATTGCCCAGCTCGGGGTAGAACTTCTTGAGCGGGAAGCCTCCGATAATCTGCTGCTTCAGCAGCTTGTCGTTGATCTGATAGGGATCGCCTTTGGTTTGCACCACGAACTCGTTGAAATAAGGAGCGCCATCGAAGGGCAACTTCGCACCTATTTTTTTGAACTGCTCAGCCGCGTAATGTGCCTTGGCCAGATTGTGTTTGGCGAGGTCTTTCAGGCCTTCCTTGCCGTACACCGTCATAAAGATGTTGACCATGAGCGCGACCAGCGCCTGGTTGGTGCAGATGTTGGAGGTCGCCTTCTCGCGGCGGATGTGCTGTTCGCGGGTGGAGAGCGTTAGGACGTATCCGCGCTTGCCGTTGCGGTCGTGGGTCTCTCCGACGAGGCGGCCGGGTATCTGGCGGACGAACTTGTCGCGGGTTGCGATGACGCCGCAGTAGGGGCCTCCGTAGCTGGGCGGCACACCGAACGACTGCGCTTCCATGCTGACGATGTCGGCCTCCGCGGGCGGCTTCACGATGCCAAGCGAAAGGGCTTCGGCAATCGAGACCACGAGCAGCGCGCCTTTTTTGTGCACGACCTGGGCAATCGCGGCAATGTCTTCAATCAGGCCGAAGAAGTTGGGCGACTGGATGAGCACGCCAGCGGTGTCGTTGTCGATGGCTTTATCGAGCGCATCGAGATCGACGCGGCCGTCTTTGCCATAGCCGACGTTGGCGATGGGCGTTCCCTGATAACGAGCGTAGGTGGCGATGACCTCACGGTATTCGGGGTGAACCGTATTGGCGATGATCGACTTGCGGCGTCCGGTGACGCGCTCGGCCATCATCAGCGCTTCGGCGGAGCCGGTCGAGCCGTCGTACATGGAGGCGTTGGCGACGTCCATGCCGGTGAGTTCGCAGATCATCGATTGGAATTCGAAGATGGCCTGTAGCGTTCCCTGCGAAATCTCCGGCTGATAGGGGGTGTAGGCGGTGAACCATTCACCGCGCGAGATGAGTGAGTCGATGACGACGGGCCGGTAATGCGAGTAGGCTCCGGCACCGAGGAAGCTGACGTAGCCTTGAGCACTCTCGAGGGCGCGCGCGCGAAAGAAGTCGACGATTTCGCTCTCGGCATACTGGCGCGGGATGTTGAGGTCGCGGGTGAGCCGGTATTCGGCCGGAATGGCGGAGAACAGGTCGTCGATGGACCGGGCGCCGATCTCGGCCAGCATGGTGTCGCGGTCGGAATCAGATTTAGGAAGATAACGCATGGATACCTGTAGCTTTCTGGGCGATACGTATTCGATGAAGTAACCCGGGCCGGGGCATCACCGGGGAAGAAACGTGATGAACAAAACTAAGTTCCGGGGTCCAAATATTTAGCGTAATTCAAAATCGTGGGCGGCAAGGGCGCAAAATAGATGATCAGGCAAAGCATTGGACCGGTTCGGGACGATTATTGACAACCGTGTCATCCTTAGCGAGGTCGCCCGGTTATGGCGACCGAGTCGAAGGGCCTGCAGTTTATGCCGTCCCCGGGGGACGCGGGTTCCATTGATCGAGCTATCCCAGCACTCCGCTACGCTCCGTACTGGGCTAGATTATTTCGCGCCTACGGCGCTCTGGTTCCTTGACAACCCCGCGCCAGTAGCAGTGCGAAATGACAACGCTCTTTCGGACCTAGTGGCCGCCCTCTTCTGCCACGAACTTCTCGTAATCGGCGGCGGAGAGCAACTGGCAAGTCTCGCCGGAATCCTTCATCGTGACCTTGATCATCCAGGTTGCGTTGGCATCTTTGTTGACCTGTTCGGGCTTGGTGTTCAGGGCCTGGTTGACCTCGGTCACGGTTCCTGAGATGGGCGCAAACAGATCGGAGACAGCCTTCACCGACTCAACGGAGCCGAAGGTTTGACCGGCCGTGATCTCCTGCCCAACTTTGGGCAGCTCGACAAACACAATGTCACCCAGCGAATTCTGCGCGTAGTCGGTGATGCCGATGGTTCCAGTATTGCCGTCAAGCTTCAACCACTCGTGTTCTTTGGTGTATTTGTAATCCGCGGGATAAGCCATATCGTTCCTCGTTCAAACATCGGCAAGATTGAAGGACGTTGCCGTTGGCAAAAAGCAGGTCCCTCGCTCCGCTCGGGATGACAACAAAATAGAGTAAGCTGCGTTCACGACGGCCTGAGGCCCTGGTACTGCCTACGCTGTCTTCTTGGGCCGCTTATAAAACGGTATCGGAACAACCTTGCACTTCACCGGCTGATTGCGAATTTCTACAGCGACCACGGAATCGATTGCTGAATGGTCCAGCGGCACATAGGCGAGCGCGATGTTCTTCTTCAGGAACGGTGCGTACGAACCGCTGGCAACGTATCCGATCTCATTGCCGGCTTGGTCGAGCACGCGGTACCCGTCACGGGGGATGCCGCGATCGACAGATTCGAGGCCAACCAGTGTGCGCTTTATTCCATCGGCCTTAGCTTTTTCCAGGGCACTACGGCCGATGAAATCGCCCTTGTCCATCTTAATGAAGCGATCCAGGCGGGCTTCCCAGACGTTAATCTTCTCGGAAATCTCGTGGCCGTAGAGCGAAAGCGCGCCTTCCAGCCGCAGCGTATTGCGCGCACCTAACCCGCAAGGAACGATGCCGAATTCTTCGCCGGCCTTCATCACTTCGTTCCATACGCGGGAGCTGGTCGCTTCGTCGGTTGGTACATAGATTTCGAAACCGTCTTCGGCGGTGTAGCCGGTGCGGGCGATCAGGATATTGGGAAGTCCGCAAACTGTGCCGTGCGTAAACCAGTAGAACTTCACCTTCGACAAGTCAACGTCGGTCAGCTTCTGCAGGGTGTTAACGCCCTGCGGCCCCTGGATGGCGATCTGGGTATAGTCGTCGCTCAGGTTCTCGACCTTGACGTCGAAGGCGCGCGTGTTCCGCGTTACCCAGTCCACGTCTTTCTCGCGGGTGCCGGCGTTTATCACCAGCAGGTAGTCGTGCTCACCCAGGCGATGCACGATGACATCGTCGACGAAGGTTCCCTCGGGAAAGAGCATGGCGGAATACTGGGCCTGACCGATGGCCAGCTTCGAGGCATCGTTCATGGTGATGTGCTGGACCGCCTCGAGCGCCTGCGGGCCGGAGATGCGGATATCGCCCATGTGGCTGACGTCGAAGACACCGACGCTGTTGCGGACCGCGAGGTGCTCCTTCATCAAGCCGCCGACCGAGGGATACTCAACCGGCATGTCCCAGCCGTTGAAGTCGACCATCTTGGCTCCAAGCTGGCGATGAACGGCGTTGAGAGCGGTCTTGCGGATTGCTGGGATGGCCTGCGTATCGGAAGCCAAAACTGATCCTTGGAAAGCCCTAATTGGGCGGCAGAGGATGGTGTAACCAAGTACGGTAACACGCCGGTTTTGCGGGGTCAACGCGAGGAGGATTGGTGCGGCTCTGGCGTCGAAACGCGAGCAATTTCGCGTAGCGGTAGCCACGGTCGTCCCGATAGATCACAATTTTCAAATCCAGAGTCCCTGCACGGAGATACAAAAGCAGGTCTCTCATGGACTGATGTCGGTTGAGGATGACAAGGAGAGTAGTGGAGTCGTTGGCCCTGATACCAAGCTCGCGTCGCACCGGGATTCTCAACAATCCGCGGACAGACCTTACTGGTCGCGCAAGGTCTTCACCGGATCAAGTCGAGCGGCGCGATAGGCCGGACCACTGCTGGCGAGCAAGCACACCAGCAGCAGCACTGCGGACACCAGGAGGAACGTCAGAGCGTCGAAGGGGCGTATGCCGAAGAGCATCCCCTTAAGAAAGTTGGTCAGCGCAAGAGAGGCGACGACGCCGAGCACGACGCCGATTGCCGCGAGCACCATTCCGCGACGCAGCACCATGGCGAGAACGCTTCGACGGGGAGCGCCCAGCGCCATGCGAACTCCGATCTCGAGCGTCCGCTGAGCCACCAGATAAGAAAGCAGACCGTAGAGGCCGATGGCCGACAGCAAGAGCGAGATCACCGCGAATCCCGACACCAGCAGCGCCTGGAAGCGCTGGCGCGCAGCGGAGCGGGAGAAGAGATCGTCCATGGTGCGGACTTCGTAGAGCGGCAGGTTCTTGTCGATCTGCGCGACCTGGCCGCGAACCGCTGATATCAGGCTTACGGGATCAGTTGCGGTGCGCATGACCAGTTTCGGCGAAACCACCACCGACTGCGAAAAGGGAAGATACATTTCCGGCACTGTGTCGGTGGTGAGGCGTCCCACCTTTACGTTACCCACGACGCCAACAATCTCGCGCTTCACGTCAGTGACGACTCCGTCGCCTATGCCAGGATTGATGCGCTTGCCGATGACGTCTTCTGCGGGGAAGAACTTATTGGCGAAGGCTTGGTTGACGACGACTACCGCTTTGCTTTTCGTGGTGTCAGTGTCCTGAAACTCGCGGCCGCGGATAAGCGGGATGCGCAAGGTTGGAACATAGCCCGGCTCAATGATGGAGAGGCGCGACACAGCGCGCTCGCCTTCCGGCAGGGGGCGTTCTTCAATATCGAAAGAGATGCCGATGCCCATTGGCGAGAGAGGCAGTGGCCACCCTGCGCTGACCGAGGTCACACCAGGCAACGAGCGGAGGCGAGGCAGAAGATCCTGGTAAAACTCAATTTGCTTGTCGCGTGGGTACCGGTTGTCGGGCAGCGACAGGCTGGCGGTTAACACGTTTCGCCGGTCGAAGCCGGGATCGACCTGGAGCACCCGCACAAAGCTGCGAATGAGCAAGCCCGCACCGATGAGAAGGAGCAATCCGACCGCAGTCTGGGCGATGACGAGCGAATTGTGCAGGCGATGTTGTCCGCGGCCGCTGCTAGCTGTACGGGTGCCATCGCGCAGAGCGACCGAAGGATCCACGCGCGCCGTGCGCAGTGCCGGGAGCACTCCAAACAGCAGTCCGGTCACGAACGAGACAGCGAGAGAGAAGGCCAGTACCGACGAATCGATCGTGATGGAGGCAGCGCGCGGCAGGTCGGAGGGAAGCAATTGCAGCACGCCATGCAACAGCAGCACGGCGATGAAGATTCCAAGGACACCGCCAGCCATGGACAACAGCACCGATTCGGCCAAGAATTGGCGGACAATCTGGGCCCGGCTGGCACCCATCGCGGTACGCACCGCGATCTCGGAGCGGCGACGGGAGGCGCGCGCCAGCAGCAGTCCGGCGACATTGGCGCAGGCCACCAGCAACATCAATACAACCGCGGCAAACAGCATGCGCAGCGCAGCTCGAGTATCACCCACCAGAGCATCAAGCTGGCGATATACATTGGCGGACAAATAGTGCGCATTGTCGTCGGGATATTGGGCAGCGAGATTACGCGCGATCAGGCTGAGATCGGCGGTCGCCTGCTCCATGGAGACGCCAGGCCGCAGTCTGCCGACCAGAGTCAGCATATGAGCTCCGCGCTGCGCGGTGATTGGCTTATCGCCCGTGGGGTCATAGGCGTCGTCCGCGAGCGAGGTCCACAGTTGCGGTGCAGGCGTTTGAATAGGGAACTCAAATCCTTGCGGCATGACTCCGATGACGGTATAGCTTTTGTCGTCGATGGTGATTCCGCGTCCCACAATTTCGGGATCAGAGCTGAAGGCGGTACGCCACAACTCGTGACTTAGAACTACGACGTGGGAGCCGACCTTTTCGTCGTCCATGACGATGCCGCGGCCGAGCGCAGGCTCTACGCCGAGGGCCTTGAAGAAATCCGCGGAAACCACCTCGCCATCGAGGTGCCTGGGATCGCCAACGCCAGTCAAGGTGAAGGTGTTGTCGCGGGACTCGGCGAGAGTGGAGAAGGAATGATTTTGCGACCGCCAGTCAAAGAAGTCGGGATAACTCATGGAGCCGACCGAGTTGGCCGGTTCCGGTCGACGGTCGTTCACCGGGCCGGCGGTTACCAGGCGATCAGGGTCGGCAAAGGGGAGAGGCCGAAGCAGGACGGCGTTAACGAGACTGAAGATCGATGTGGTGGCGCCAATGCCCAGCGCAATAGTGAGGATGGTTGCGATGGCAAAACCCGGAGCCTTCACCATCTGCCGAATGCCGAAGCGAAGGTCCTGCTGAAGGCTACGCATTTATTGTCGACTCCCCGTGCGAAGACGTAATAAATCCTTCATGCAACCCTCAAGCCAACTTTAAGTTGAATCGCTTCAGTGATATGGATTTCGAATTGAGGATGCGACCGTCCGTCGCGACCAGGGGTTGTCCGGTAACGGACGTGGGGAGGAGAACCACATCTTCCGGATGCCAACCTCACCTCGGTTGCACGGTGTTATCTGGCGTGGGGCCAGTAGCTCCGCTGCGAGTGAATTGATCTTCTAGTAATAACGACATTTTCGGTTCAGTAAAAAAACTTACGACCGCTAGTTTTGAAAGGTTCAATGAGACGCCAAATTGCGCCTACTACCACGTTCGCGGCATAGGCAAATCGCAAAGGCTCAGATACACATAGAAAAAGCACTCTCCCAGGACCAGCTTAGTGCGATGTCCCCGCGAAAAATGACCCGAGTCGCTTTTCGATAAACGGTGATTGAGCATCAATGTTAACAGTGAGTATGACTGACCAGGTCCAACCCGTGGCGGTGAAGACGGTGCTGTGCGTCGATGACGAACGCATTGGTTTGCGCGTGCGCAAGATCATGTTGGAGAGTCGCGGCTTCAACGTGCTTACCGCCAGCGACGGCCGCCAGGGATTAGCGGTCTTCGACGAGAACAAGGTTGACCTGGTGGTGCTGGACTACTTCATGCCCGACATGAATGGTGGCGAGGTTGCCGCCGAGTTGCGCCGGCGCCGGCCTGAGCTGCCTATCATCTTCTTATCCGCCTATTTTTCGCTGCCGCCGGAAGCGTTGGAGCTAGCCAACGCCTTCATCACCAAAGGCGATCCTCCAGACGCTCTGTTGGAGAAGATCGAGCAACTGGTGCAATTAGGCGGCTAATCCGCAAATCCTGAAGGCAAAAACGAATCGGTTTTCGGGCGCCAGAGCTGCTGGTTGTTAGCTCGGCAGCACCGCATGGTCGCTTCAGTAGCTGAGGATGGCGGCGAGGTGTCCCGGGAGGGCAAGCGGCACACGGAGGAGTGTGCCGTTGTTAACCAGCAGGCTCTATTCGCGGCCGAAGTACTTGGCGTTACGCGCGGTATATTCGTTCCACTTCTCGGGCAAATCCTCAAGCGCGAAGATGGCCGACACCGGGCACACGGGGACGCAGGCGCCGCAGTCGATACACTCGACCGGGTCGATGTAGATCATCTCCTCCGCCGCAAACTTGTCGCTGTCCTTCTTGGGGTGAATGCAGTCCACAGGGCAGGCGTCGACACAGGCCGTGTCCTTAGTTCCAATGCAGGGCTCTGCAATTACATAAGCCATAACTTGATCTCTCCCTCAACCCCTCACATTTACGCTATAGCTGATGTTAGCAAAAAAACCCAGGGTGATGGCTACAGCTTCAGTTAAGCGTAACCCAGGCGGCCTGAGCGGGAGTGCGGGAGGGTCAAGCTGCGGGAACATTTAGCGGCGAGGAGACGGCAGCCGGGTGTGCTGGCCCGGTCGCGCTGAGTAGAGGCCATCCCTTGCGCAAGACATAGTCCAGCCACGCGCCGGCAATTTGCGAGGTCAGGACTGCCGCCAGTACGAGCGTGGTATAGAACTGCGGGCTGATAATTCCAGCCTCGAAGGCCACACTGGCCAGGACGATGCCCGGTCCGCCACGTGCGTTGGTGGTGATTGCGAGATTGATGAGATCGAGTCCACGGAAACCGGCAAACCTTCCCGCCAGCGATACCGAGAGGACCTTCACGATGCAGCTACCCACTACAAACGCAAGGATCATGGGCAGCGAAACTCCGCGAACGAGATCGAGTTTGAGACCGACAATCGCGAAATACACAGGAATAAAGAAAGCGAACGAAACTTTGCCGATGGCGTCGAGCGCCTCGGCGAAAAGGCGGCGCTTTTTGTGTACGACGGCGAAGCCGGCGAGAAACGCGGCGAATACCAGGCTCACGTCGAGGGCTCCGGCGACGACGCAGTATCCCAACAAAACCACCAGCGCGTAAGCCACCGGCGAGTGCTGCGCGAACACGTTGAAGCGCGCCTTATTGATGCGCTTGATGATGCGAGGAAAGAGGGTGAGTCCCAGGATGAAAAAGGCCAGGGTACCGATGAGGTGTCGCGACATCTGCGGGTAGTTGAGTGCGGTTTGTCCTGCGAGCGCAGTCGCGACCGCCAACGCGAGCCAGAGAACGATATCTTCCAGTACGGCGACTCCCAGGACCAGGCGCGCGAATCGGGTGTGCAGAATCTTGAGATCGGCAAATATCTTTGAGACGACCGGGACCGAGGTGACGGCGACGCCGACCGCGAGCACGATAATCAGGGAGATGCGATTACCGTGGGGGCCGGCAAGCGATGGCCGAACCAGCCAGGGGCCGAGCACGAGGGCAAGAACAAACGGTAGGCCGGTGCCTACGATGGTCAGCCAGCCGACTTCGCGGCGCTCTTCACGGGTGAATAACTGCCGCGTCTCCGCACCGGAGAGAAACATCAGCAGCAACAGGCCGAGCCAGTACACGAAGCTTAGAACTTGGCCGCGATGCTGAACGCTGTCGGTGAGACGAGCAATGGCCGGCACACGGCCAAGCAGTGCCGGGCCGAGTACGATTCCGGCCAGGATTTCCCCAACGACCTTGGGCTGGCGCAGGCGCATGAAGAGATAGCCCAGCAACTGTGCGAGGCCTACGAGAAGCAGAAGTATGAAGAGTACGGAAGTCAGATCGGAGTTCGACACGTAGGCTGTCCTGCAGCTTAGGATGCCGGGTTAGCGGGAGGGTTTGGATGGGAGGGCGTCGTCAGGTCAGGAGCAAAAACGTGAGGCGGCGATATCATTTTTGTCATCAGGAGGCCATTTTTCGGCCGAGGGATCTGTTCTCATTTGCAGCGCGACTGGGTTTATGTTGAGAAGAGTATCCTGACGCAAGCAGAGAGCAGATCCCTCGCTACGCTCGTGATGACAAAATAATAAGCGACGACAAATCAACAAAGAACGTTCTGTTACCGTCCTGCGCCGGCGGGTTCCAACTGGCCGGCCGGCTCGTACTCCACGATGTAGCCGGCGACGGCGCTGGCGGCGACAGTCAGTGGGCTGGCCAGGTACATCTGGCCGGGGCCGCTGCGTCCGGGGAAGTTGCGGTTTTGCGCGCTGATGACGACCTGGTCCGGGCGCGTCGAGACTCCCGGGCCGGCGTTGATGCAGGCGCCACAGCTCGGCTCGATGACCTGGGCGCCAGCGTTATGGAAGATATCGAGATAGCCTTTGCGGATGCAGTACTCACGCGTCTCCTGCGAGCCGAACTGTATATAAAATTTGCAACTGTCGGCGACGCGGCGTCCCTGCTTCAGCGCCTCGCTTAGCACCTGGGCGTACATGTCCATGTCTTCGTTCTTGCCGGCAGTGCAGGTGCCACCGTAAGCAATCTCGACCGGAACCGGGGTGTTCAGCTCGCGAATGAACTTGCCATTACCGGGATCGCCGGGGGTGGCAACCATGGGGTAGATGTCGTTGGCGTCGAAGTCGATGAGGTGGGCGTAGTGCGCGTCAGGATCGCTGTATAGGCCTTCAATCAGCGTCTCCGCTTCATTGCGCGACATGCCGCGACGCTCGACCAAGAAATCGACGACCTTCTGATCGGGGGCGACGATTCCGGTGAAGCCTCCAATCTCGGCGGCCATGTTGGTCATGGTGGCGCGCTCATCGACGCCGAGCGCCTCGATGGCTTCGCCGGAATACTCAATCACCTTGGCCAGCGCCTTGCCGCTGCGAATGTACTCCATCGACAGCAGCTTGAGAATGAAGTCTTTGGCGGTGACGTTGTCGCGCTTCTTACCGCGAATGACGACCTTCACCGACTCGGGTACCTTCACGCGAACGTCTTTGGTGAACCAGGAATTGAAGACGTCGGTGGTGCCGATACCGAAGGCCACGCATCCCATGGCGCCGACGTGCGGCGTATGCGAGTCGGAGCCAACATTGAGCTGGCCGGGCAGGGCGTAGGTTTCGGTGATGAGGGAATGGCAGATGCCTTCTGAGCCTTTTCGGTCTTTGAGCTCGCCATGCAGACGGATGCCGCGTGATTTGGCGAAATCTTCCTGCTTAAGCTTGAGCTGGCCGGCAAGATCTAGCAACCCCATCTTGCGCTTCTCTTCCGATAGCACTTCGTCGAGAAAGGTCAGGTGGTCACGGAAGAAGAGAATGGTATCGCGATCGTTCACCGGCTCATCTTTGCCGAGATAGTGGTCGTAAAAAATAGCCGCCATGGGGGTGACGTACTCATGGCTGAAGCGCAAATCGGTGCGCGCGAATCCGGTATCGCCGGGCTTGACGGCTTCGACGCCGACTTTGCCGGCGCCGTGCAGCATGTGGCGGGCGAAGATCTTCTCGGCAATGGTCATTGGCCGCGGATGGGTCTCGACCGGAGGCAGGAAAACTTTGCCTTGCAGGCGCGCGACGTTGAATGGGAAGAGTCCGCCGTACTCGATGACCTGGCGCGTGATCTCGTCTTCACCTTCGGTGAACTTGCGGAGCGGAACTTCTTCGCCAGCGCGAATCTTGTTGATGAGCGAAAAGTCGGTCGAGGTCAGCACGCCGAGGTTCTGACAGTTCTGCTTGTAGATGCGCTCGATGTTTTCCGCGATGACGCACTGAATGCCGGCCGACATCTCAGCGTAGGGAGACTGCTCGCGGCTGGAGCCTTTGCCGCGCCGCTTGCCGCTGACACAGGCCACGAAGCCGCCGCGCTTCACGTCGCCGCGCTTGATGGGCGTCTCGTTGCCGCACTTCAGGCCCGTGTACGGGAATTCGCCCAGCGTCTCATCGAAGAAGAAGCAGATGTGGGCCGGGGTGATCTCGTCGGTGGAGATATCGTCGCGCAGCTTGGGATTGCGCTCGGGATGCGCCGTATCCCAGGCGAGGTCTTCCCCTGCGAGCTGGCGCTTGATGAGTTCAGGATCTTCGGTGAGGAAGAGGATTCGCCCCTGCAGTTTCACTCGGTCAGGGCGCTTGGAAACAGAGCGGTTCAGCAGCGAATTAGTCACCTGAAAATTCTATCGCAGAAAGAGAGCTGCTATGGGATCTCCCACACATTCGAACATACGAATGGGTGCGGCACCCGCCAGTAGCCTTGGAGGTGTGTGGCTTAGGCAGCCGTCTTGTACTCCCTGATAAGTTCCAGCTCAGCCATTGCGAGGAGGAGCGAATGCTTCAGGCGGTGGACATCAGGATCGTTGGGATCGCTCGTGCTCTCTAAATGTTGGAGGGTCTTCCCGAGGATCTCGATAAGCGCCAGGGTTGCCTGCTCTCCCATATCGCCCCCATACGCCATTTGATGCCACCGTGGAAAGCGGGGGATACGCCGGCAGCTCTCGAATTCGTTAAAATCAGCAAAATATTGTGAGGCTCAGGCCGAAGCAGGATCCCATATGGTGGAGATCCCTGGTGCCTATACGCTGCGCTGAAGCGCCGCACTACCCGAAGGTTGCGGATAGAATTTTAAGATAGTTCTAGTGCCCCGCCTTCTTGATCGCCTCGGTCACTCTATTCGCAATTTTGTGCATGGTGAAACCCACGGCGTTCTGCTCTGAGCCGCGGTCGGAGGCCTTGAGGTTGCCGCTGCTCAGGTCCGAGCCGTCGCTCACCTTGATCAGCTTGTAAGCAGTGGTTACGTAATAGGTCGGCATAGTCGTTTCGCCAAAGGTACCCATGGCCTGCATCACTGAATTTTCCTGGTGACTCTCGGTCTGGTGGGTGGTGACCAGATAGTCGCAGTGCTTATTTTTCGCCTCCTGTAGCGCCTGCTCAGGCTCGTAGGCGTCGACGGTAATGTCCTGGGCGACGGACTTGTCTTTCTCTTTGCTTAGGAATTTCATGAGCGAATCGCGTCCGAGGGTGCTTGAGCCGGCGTTGACGCTCTGCGTGTTAGCCACGCACAGTCGAGCGGATGAAGATTGCGCAGTTGCGATACCAGCGGACAGAGATATCAAAGCGAACACTGCAAGGGAGAAGTGCCGCATAGCGTCCTCCTGACGGTTAGACGGATTTTGGGGCGATTGTAATCCAGAGTTGAGGGAAGAGAGAGGGATTTTGTCTGTAGGAAATCGCTGTGTGCGCGCGCGGTAGACATACAGCTTCAGTTTCGCTTTCAAATTCGCGCGAAGAGCGAAAGCGAAAAGCAGGTCCTTCGCTACGCTCAGGATGACAAGCGGATTAAGGGGCCGCTTGCGGATGATTACGAGCGCTGGCGGGCGAACTCCACCGGTGAGGGAATGTCTTCCAGCCCACGGCCAGCGAAGATCTCGGCGAAATTTTCCATCAGCTCCTGATGGATGATGCCGTTCGACGCCAGCACCTCTCGGCTATTCAGGAGGAATGGCGAGCCATCGAAGCGGGTTACGATGCCGCCTGCTTCGCGCACGAGAAGTACGCCGGCAGCCGTGTCCCAGGGATTGAGATTGAATTCCCAGAATCCGTCATAGCGACCAGAGGCGACGTTCGCCAGGTCGAGCGCGGCCGAGCCGGCACGCCGCAATCCGTGCGAGCGCAGGGTGAGCTGGTGATAAAAGTGGATGTTCGGATTCTTGTGGCGCTTATGGCTGGGAAAGCCGGTGCCGAGCAGCGACTCGGACAAGGTCTGCGTCTTCGAGACGTGCAGTGCCTGCCCGTTCAGCTTGGCTCCGGCGCCAGGCTCGGCAGAGAAGAACTCGTCGCGCGTGGGATCGTAGAGAAAGCCGGCGATCAGATCTTCGCCGCGAACCAGCGCAATTGAAATGCAGAACACCGGGTAGCCGTGCGCGAAGTTGGTGGTGCCGTCCAGCGGATCGACCAGCCAGCGATACTCCGCCGCCATATCTGATCGCGTGCCTTCTTCGCCGAGGATGCCGAAGTCGGGCCAGCGGCTTCGCAGGCGCTCGGTGATGAACTTTTCAGAAGCCCGATCCGCCTCGGTTACCAGATCGACATCGCCCTTGTACTCATAGCCGATGCGACGGTGGAAGTAGCTCATCAGCAGCGCGCCGGCTTCGCGGATGATAGGTTCGATGTCGGGCGTGTAACGGATCATTCGTTCGAGTCCGTGGGCTCAGGTGCGATCGCGGCGTCAGCTGCGGGGCGCGAAATGCGACGAGTCTTGCCGCCTTCCTCAGCGATATAGGCGATGTCGTGCTTGTAGATAAATAGGTTGGGAGCGCCATCGCGGGTCAGGCGGATCATGCGCCGGTCATAGTATTCAATCCAGCCGCGCACTACTTCGCCGTCCAGCAGCTTGACGCGTACCGGTTTCTGATTCTCGCCGAGCGACTTCAGGTAAGCAGCCTCTTGATGAGTGTCCTCGGGCGGATAAGCCGGCTTGCGGAAGTTGGAATCGCCGGATCGTAAGACCATCCATCAATTCTACGGCATTGTGACGGCAGCATCACTGGGGCCCCGTGCGGAGGCCTAAAAGCCAGCATTCTTCAAGCAACCGGGTTGGGGGCAAAAGAAAAAAGGCCGGGAGAGCGTCCCGGCCGGCTGGAGTTTCTCAAGGCTCCCGGTATCTGGCCACCACCTTCGTAATTACCCATGTTTCCTGCTTTAACTAGGCATCAGGGAATACTTCCTGTGCAACTTTGATCGCGTTCATGGCGGTAGGCCAGCCGGAATAGAAGGCCAAGTGGGTGATTGCTTCGATCAGTTCTTCTTTTTTTAGTCCATTCTCTAAAGCTTTGCGCAAGTGAAAGCGCAACTGCTCAGGACGGTTCAGCGCGACCAGCGCGGCAACGGTGATCAGGCTGCGATCACGCTTGGCGAGCTCAGGCCGCTCCCATACATCGCCGAACAATACCTGCCGGGTTAATTCGGATAGCTTAGGTGCGAACTGAGAGAGAGGGATTTCGGTTGGTTTAGGTTCTCGACTCAAGGGCGTAGACTCCTTCGCAAGATTGAAGCACGAGCACGATGGAAGCGCAGAGGAGGCAAAGACAATGCTAAACCGTCAAAGGACTAGATCTCCTGAAGGTGTGTCGGGCGCATCCGTGCGATGACTCGTCCAGTCCTGGAGCGACCGAGCTCAACCGCAGGGTCAGCCCTTAAAATCTGCAATGTCGTATCTTCGTCGGTTCCACCTTTTCCAGACAAAGCGTGAACGCTTCTCCATGCCCACTTGTTATCGGCGAGTTCATCACGTAAGCGCCTATGGATAGGGAGATGAATCTCGGGCAACTCTATAGTGAATCCGAGTGGCTCGTTTTCCTTGTTTGGCGTGATTATTGTCACAGGGTCGCCGGTACTATGTTCTGTTGTGGGTGTCTCAAAGGAGTAAAGAAGCTTTTCAATTGCGGGGTCTTTCAGGGTATTGCTATCAGACGAAGGTTGTTCCGCGCCCCCACCACCGGACTGCGGCAGGGACATGGCACGGCTAAGTCTTCGAGCGATCTCGACTAGTTCTCTGTCGAGATCAGATTCGGAAAGAGAATTCAGCGGTCGTTCCGGACTGTTGGCAGCTTGATAGTCAGTAACAAAGGTATGTTCGTAAAGGCTGTAGCCGACAGCGATCCAGAAGATAGTCAGGCCATCCTTTTGGGCGGCCTCTAATATTTTCGGTGATTCATTGGATGCGATAAACTCCGAGGCCAAGAAACGCCGACTGACCAACAGAATGGCCAGCCTGGCCCGGCTTAGAGCGGCGCTTATCTCCATCTTCCATTTGGTGCCGGGATTGATGTTCGTGTCATCCCAAACAACGATCGTCCCTTTGCGGGTTAGGGGTGCGAGAGTGATCTTGATCTCGTCGACCCAGCGCTTTTCATCGTGGCTGTAGCTTATAAAGATCTGATCGCGCGGCATGGTATTGATCGTATTCTGAATGCTGCCGATGGGCCAAGAAATTTGCCTTCAGGTTATCAGCAATCTGGGCCTCGGATGACGGTGTAAGAACATCGTCATGGCCGCCAGCTAAGGTTCGGCGAACTAATTCTCGTCCTGACGAATGGGTTGGTATCCAACAAAAAACCGGAGCCGAAGCTCCGGTGGATTTCCGCGGAAACGGAAACTAAGCTTACAGTTTGCGGCGTAGACGAGTTGCCAGGCCGATAATTCCGCTGCCGATAAGCAGTATCGTTCCAGGCTCAGGAACTGTGCCGACGTAGATGATTCCGTCGAACGCACCGGGCAGAGTTGCGACGTTGGTCAGACTCCAGGTGCCCGGATCTCCGGTGTAGAGATTGCCGCTGTAATCGTCGACAAAGAATTTGCCCTGTATCGGATCCCAGGTTACGCCGTTGTCATTGACGAAGCCGCTGCCGCCAAGAAACGTCGCATTTCCGTTGGCAGGATTGATCTGGTTGAAGCTGGCGGTACCGGCGCCGAGCAGAATCAACTGGTCGGTGTCAGACCGATAGGCCAGGCCGCCCGGGTACACGCTATTGCTGCCCAGCAGGGTGGCCGCGCCGTTGGAGGTGCTGAGGCTATAGAAGCTGCCAGTGCTTGACTGGCCGTAAAGGCTGCTGGTGGCGGTGTCATAACCCAGGGCAAACAGGTCGTCGACGTTATGCGCACCCACCAGTGTGGCCGCACCGGTCTGCAGGCTGATGGTGTAGAGATTGTCGTTTCCACGGCCCGGAACCCAGTAGGCAGTGTTGGTGTTCGGGTTGTAGGCCAGGTCTCCGAAGCTGCCGGCAGCGACGCCGGTAGAGCCGATGTAGGTCGCGGTGTAGGTGTTGGGGTTGATTGCGTACAGCGAATTGTTGTCGTTATCAATCGCGTACAGCATTCCGTTGTCGGCAGCCCAGGCAGAGACGGCCGCCACGCAGCACACTAAAGTGAGAAGCAGAAGAACCCGCCGCATATTTTTCCTCCTTGCGCACAGTTCTACAGGTTGTGACATGTCGCTCGCACAAAACGACAAATAGGCCCCGCTCGGGTTTGGCCGCAAGTTAGCAGCGCAGTTTGAGCACACTGATTCCGAGCGGACTCAGTCTGGTACCGAAGTGACCGGTTGTCAAGAAGTTTGTGCAGCTTTGTCAAATACTGTCGCTGGAGCGTGTGCCTCTTGGAGTACGACTACTCTCCGCCGCGGAGTTAATGCTGTGATAATCTCTGACCTCGCAGCCTCCTGACCTTACCGTGAAACCCGAATGTCACTGAAACTCGACCGACGCTCGTATGGGAGTATTTCTATCATCCGCTGCTCCGGCGTGATCGTTGCGGACGATACCCTGGGCAAGCTGGAAGAAGAGCTGGGGCGCGGCCTGAATGAGGCCGCCCGCATCGTGGTTGACCTAAGAGGAGTCGACCGGATTGACAGCACGGGCCTGGGGCTGCTGGTGCGGTTTCTCTCGCACAGTCGCAAAAAGGTGGGAGACCTTCGCCTGTGTTCACCGAGCCAGTTCGTACGGAAGCTGCTAACCGCTACCAAGCTGGATTCCGTTTTCCTGATTTACACGTCGGAGCACAACGCAATCGCATCATTCTTTCTACGGGGCTCGACGGACGAGGACCATCGAGGGTTTGCCGCCACCATCTTATTTCTCGATCAATCGCAGGATCTGTGCGCGTTTGCGCGCAGCGTGCTCGGGCAGCACGGATACGAGGTGCTGACGACCAACTGCCTCAGCGATGCTCAGCTGCTGGCACAGGCTGCGGCTCCCAGCGTCATTCTGGTTGGTCGCCAGGCAGCCGGGTTGGAGAACTGTGCCGTAGTGCCCAAGCTGCAAGCCGCCGCACCGAATGCGATGATGGTTACGTTGGCGGCCGATCTGGGTCAGAGCCATCCGCACCATGCAGCCGCAGCGCTTCTGCAGGCTGTCCAGCAGAAGCCAGCTAATCTGGCGGCTGGGGTTTAGGCCTGGAGAAGCTGACCGCTACTCCATCCCCGCGGGACAGCTTGCGGCAATCCACTTGCCTTTGCCGGTATATTCTCCGTGCATGGCGCCCGAAGGGCCGGCAATGATGGCTTGTCCGCTACCTTGAGCATTTTCTCGGTCGATGACGTCAAGCTGAATCCTGAAGTTGGCCTTCTCGCCATTCTGGTAGAGGCAGTTTCCGTCCACTTCCATGTGGCTGCTCGTGGAAGTCTGAACGTTATATTTACATTCGTTGTCACGATCGGGGAACGGGTACTTGGTCACATTGTCTTTTGGGACACATGATTTATAGGTGGCCGTCATTGGAGCGGCCATACCTTGGATGGTCGTGGTGGTGGTTACCTGCCAAAGACCCGGCTTCACATTCAGCGGTTGAAGGTCAGCGGCTACCATAATTGTCGCTGCGAAAGAAATCGCTGCCAGCAATATCAGCTTGCGCATTGCATCCTCCTGGAGAATCCCGCCACATGGCCGCGGTTGATTCGGGATACTGGCGCATCGCGACTACCCAGGCGCGGCATAGCAGCGCCATCGAGGGCAGCATCGCGGCTCAACCATGTCCCTGCGGTTGCGTCGGGCGCAGTCTTGATAGCGGGAGATGTTACCCCGAGAGGGGTATCGGCGACAATGGCAGCCACAAGAATGTCATTGCAACCATGAGCGCGAAGGCGAACTGTTGAGCCGGTTGCTTGCGTAAGCAGAGGGCAGCGCTCAGGCGAAATCCCGAGCGCAGTCGAGGGGTGGGTACCTGGTGCGAAAGGGGGGACTCGAACCCCCACGGTTTTACCCGCCAGATCCTAAGTCTGGTGCGTCTGCCAATTCCGCCACTTTCGCTTTTGTTTTCAATGCTTTGCGTGCACTATTTATGGTGCAAACAAATTGAAGGGGTTTTTGAAGGGACTCAAATGCAACCTTGGCATACCCCGGCCGGGATTTCCGCTGCTCGCCGCGCATGCGCTTCGGTGACATCTTCACCCTCATTGTACCCGGTCTGACAACGGTCGCGAACCGGCTTTGGCTGGGTCCAATAGCAAAGAAAAAGGGCCCGTCTGGGCGGGCGCTTTGCTGAGCCGGCTTGTGCTTTAGTTGTTTGCGTGCGGTGTAAGAGACGGCGCGCGTCGCTCTTTTGACTCCTGAGGGGGCTGCAATGTATTCATCGCTTGGACAATCCCGAAAATGTCAGATTCTTCGGGGTGTATGTACTTCATGGTGGTGGCGATATTGCTGTGGCCCGCGAGCAACTGCAAGGCCTTAACGTTCTGCGTCAGTTTTCCGGCGTGGGTAAGAAACGTGTGCCGTAGCGCGTGCAACCCGACAGCATTCGGAAGTCCGAGAGAACTTCTGGTCCGGCGAATCTGATCTTCAAGCGTGTTCGGCGACATAGGTTTGGCTGACGATTCGGGACAGGTGAGCACGTGCTTGCCCTTCGACTGCTTAAGTGCAACAAGCAACACACCGCGCATCGCCGCCGTGATCGGCAGGCGCCGCTTGCGACTATCGCGCTTTAGCCCACGCTTGACCTCGAGAAATCCGAAGAAACCTCGCGCGTCGGGCGTGTCGACCAGGTGAACACAATCTCTCTGGAGTGCAATTAGCTCGTTGCGCGACATGCCGCATTCGTAAGCGATAACCGAGGCCGACCGCAGCGGTTCGGGGGCCGTCTTGATCCAACCCCCGAACTGTGTATCGGTGAACGTAAAATCCCGTTCACGTTCACAGGTCTTCGATTTCGGGTACTTATGGATTTTCGGTACCCGCTCGATCAGCTTGAGCTTATCGGCGGCGTAGTGTAGCGCCTTCGATAGGGTCGCAAGATACCGGTTGACGGTTGTCTTCGTGGTCACCTGTTCGAGAGAGAGTGCCCACGTCTTGAACTTTTCGATCTTGGGCTCATCGATAGCATCGAGGCACAGCTCAGCAGTGTGTGGACATTGGATGAAGCGCCGATAACAGGCCTTGTAGAACTCGCGTGTGCCTTTATCTTCAAGATCCTGATCTAGCCAGTCCTCGAAAGTCTTCTGGAAGGTGCGCATGGTCGGGGCAGGTTCCCTGGATTCGAGACCGACGGAGTTCTTCAGAATCCTGAATTGCTTTGCGGCGGCGATCTGGATGGCTTCGCGCTCGTTCTTCCGACGCGTGGAACCCTGGTATCGCTGGCCTTCAAACTCGAACTCAAAGTGGTAATAGTTGCCCTTCTTGAAGACGCGCATTACATTACCCTCTCGTTCGCACACACGCGGTTCCGCTGTACGAATTCTCGCAGGGACTGGGGCTCAAACATTACTCGGTCACCGACCTTTACGTAGAGGCCATCTCATAAATACCTCCTCATCAAAATGAGGATGCAACCAAGCTGGACGAGCCCGAGGAAGTTGGCCTCGTGATATTCCCAACGGGTGACCAGGCGACGAAAATTATGCAACCAGGCAAACAGTCGTTCGATCTTCCAACGCCGGCAATAGCGCCGCAGCTTGCGCCCGTCCTGCGTCTGGGGCTTGCGGCGGTTTACTTTGTGCGGCGCGATCAACTCGACGCCGTGTTGCTGTTGCAGCCGCTCATCCAGCGGATCGCTGTCATAGGCGCGATCGCCGATCATGCGCTCGGGGGCCGCCGCCGTGAAGCGTTGCTCGACGGTGGCTTCGACGAAGCGTGTTTCATGTGGCGAAGCGTTTCCAATCCAGGCGGCGACAGGAAGACCATGGCGCTCCGCAATTGCCATGATCTTGGTCCCTTTGCCGCGGCGTGTTGGACCAACTGCACCCCCCCCTTTTTCGCCCCCGCGAAGGTGGCGTCGATGAAGGTCTCGGCCAAGTCCAACTGCCCGCGTGCTAGCAGATCTTCCGCCAACGCGCGCAGCACTTTCACCAGCACGCCCTCGCCCACCCATTGCTGGAATCGGCGGTGGCACGTCTGGTACGGCGGAAACTTGTCGCGCGGCAACTCCGCCCATTGCGCTCCGGTTCGTAAGATCCAAAACACGCCTTCCAGCACGCTACGGGTATCCGCCCATGGCCGACCCCGTCGCGAACCGGAGGTCTTGGGCTCAACCAGTGGTTTCAGCACTTCCCACTGCACATCGGTGAGTTCCATACCTACCGATGTGCCTGTAAATTCAACTCCGCACAATTACTTAGTGCGGTACCTATTTATGAGATAGGTTCTAGTCGATCTTCTTGCGCCAAACCCAATCGCGAAGAGTCTTCTCCCTAATCCCGAGCAGCTTAGCCGCTGTTGGAATGTCGATCAAGGGTTCAAAGGCTGGAACTGATGTTGTAAGTGCTTGTAGACGTGGTCTCACGTTGGTTGCCAATCGCGCGGCGAAGATTTGCGCAGTGACCTGCGCAGGCCGCTTGGTCCGGTCGCCGGGGCGACCGATTTGGCGTATGTCCTTGGAATATGCTCCATGTTTTCGATCATGTCAGAAGAAAAGAGACTGCCAAACTGGAGTTTTCCCGCGTTTTGCTTTGGCAT
Organism: uncultured Acidobacteriaceae bacterium; assembly: GCA_963796585.1. Taxonomy (GTDB): domain Bacteria; phylum Acidobacteriota; class Terriglobia; order Terriglobales; family Acidobacteriaceae; genus CAVVDY01. The sequence continues at coordinate 25,254 of CAWCMB010000010.1, read as the reverse complement.
ATCTATCTCTTGGCTGTGCAATCATTTACGAACTGAAGCACCACGCTGAGACGATAGCGAACGGCTCCGGTGGGATACTTGACGAAGTCAGGTCCGGAACCACGCGGACGCCATTTTTTGAGGGCATCGACGGACATCTTCATGATTACCGCTGCCTCTCGTGTGGTGAGCAGATGATCCTCTGCAGACGTCGGTAATGTGATTGGCTGTGGTGGAGGTGCAGCGGCTGGGCGCGCTGCGGACGTACTCGTTCTGGTCAGTGTCATAGGGTTTTGGCAGTTGCTATTCATCAGTTAACCTTCTATTGAGGGCGTGTGGAGTCGGTCGAACCACTTATGTCCCCCTGGGGGGTCCAGTGCCGCGCAGGCGCACCCGAGGAAGGTGCGCAGTCTCAAAAAGCTCTGAACGGCCATGTAACCGTCCTGGCTGCGTGCATGATGAGATGGTCGACAGGGACTTACAGTCTGCGGGTCCCGGCATTCGGGGGCGACAGGAATTCCTGTCACGCGGCCATTCGGTCCGGCCGGGGAGTTCTTAGCAGGCGGAGCCTCCGGCGGACTGTAGAGAGGCTACAGCTTGCCATGCCGGCGAGCGTGCTGACTCTTAGCCCGTAGCTGCGGCCCAACGTAAAGGCCGTGGCTTGAGTTGTCGGGTCAGCGGATTCGACGATTCGGCGAAGTCGGGTGGCGTAAAGAAAGAGGTCGGGGACGGAATTGGTTGGCATCAGGTGCTCCGGGGAGTAAATCTCGTCCTACACCTCTATCTAGAATAGGTCCGCCACGGAAAAACCATGACTGGACCCCGATCGTGCTCCGATTGTGGTGCGTTTTATCGCATTTCAATCAGGCTGGACCGCTGAAACCTATTGCACGCGCACTGAGGTCCGGGTCCGTGGAGACTGACTGCCAAACACATGGTAAGAGTGGAAGTAATGTGTGTAGGATGTGTGCCTGCCGTTGCAGCAGGTCCAAAGCTACGGGGGGAAACCGCCGACGTTGTCGGACCAAAAGGCCGTAGCGAGAATCGCGCCTAAGGAAAACAAAACAGGAGCTAAGAAGCAGCCGCACACTCTGTCCCAAAATCTATGGGTTTCGAGAACACTTTTCTCCATAATCTTAGGGTATTCAATTCCGAAAATGTAGACGATTTTGTAGACGGGATCCACAGCCAAGCTGTAGACGATGGCCCGACCTTGGCATGACGCATGCGACGCGTCGGGACAGATGGACGATGCGCGCGCCGCGGATGGGGTGCACCATATACGGTGCATCGTCGAACTTGCGCCGCTGGTTGCGATGGGCGCACATGCCGAAGCCTTGGGCGAGGAAGACGATTTCGGGGAGAGGAGCGGTCACAACGATCCCATAGAACTTGCTGGCATAGTTTAAATTGGCAGAAACAGGTGATAAAGTCCTTCATAAATGCTGCCTGACTTTCCAAAGTCCCGCAAAGAGCTGCGCGAACGATTGCTTTATTTCGTCAAGATGAGAGTCCAAGAGGTCAGCGTCTTCGCTTCCTTAGGGCAGCAGTTTACTCAGCACGAGGGGCGTGGATTTACCTATGAGCAAGTGACGGACGAGGGCAAGAGAACGGTTGAGTCAGGATTTGAGGAGCTTCGCACGCCGATGGAATTTCGGTTGGTGGATGTTCCCAAGTTCGTTGGCGAAGTCCGCCTGGCGAAGCTCAGCGAATATGCCGATGATATCGCACGGCAACAAAGCAAGCTAGCCTACAAGGTGCTGGACGAATCGTCCGAGCGCGCGGGCACTGCGATAGATGCTGGCGGTCAACCCATGACGAAGGAACTTTTCCTTAAGTCAGAGGAAGTTCGGGAGATGGATTTCGACCCCGTCACTGGCAAGGTCGAGGGTGTCTACATCGCTCACCCTACTATGGCGGAAGCAATGCATCGTTTGTGGCAGGAATGGGAGCAGGACAAAGCCTTTATGAAAAAGGTTAATGAGATCAGAGCCAGAAAATACGAGGAATGGCGTGATCGAGAGAGTCGTCGAAAACTGGTTGACTAGCGCGAACGAGCGACAATACCAAATACCATTCTGTCAAGTGCTCGCTTCCGAAGGGGAGACGGTGCTATACATTTCCCCTCACGGGGCTTTGGAGCAAGGCAAGGATATCGTCACCCTCGGCTCCGATAAGATTCCGCGCGCCTATCAGCTCAAGGGCGGAGACCTTAAGCTGTCTGACTGGCAGCGATACAAAGGAGAAATCGATGAGCTTGTCGAGCTTCCTATCTCATCCGCAATTGTCCCGTCCCGCAAGAATCATCGCCCGTACTTCGTCACCAACGGCCGCGTGGCCGATACGGTCCTAAATCGAATCGAAACCGCGAACACAGTCTGGAAGAGGCACAATCCGAGACCCCTGCAGGCGGTGCAAGGGCAAGAGCTGCTATCCAGATTTATCAAGGCTCATGGGTCATTTCTTCCTCGTGAAACGGAAGCCTTCAGCAACTTTCTTGAATTAATCGTCAATAGCGGCCCGGACCCCTTCGACAAATCAAGATTTTCTGCGTTTCTGGAATCGACTCTCAGACTGAATGAGCGCAGTATTCCGCCCCGCGACGCCGGACGCTCCATCGCGAGCGCCGTGCTGCTTACCAGCTACATCGTGCAGAACTGCGAACGAGTTGGAAACCATTGGGCACTGTTCGAAGCGTGGGTAGTAACCTCCTCATACATTCTCTGCATGGCATCGAAGTATCGGATGGCTGCAAAATGGTGGAATAACTCCTTCGACCTTTGCTCCGTTGCCGCAGTTCGCGCACTTGATGCGCTGTGCCAGGAGTGCGCAGAGAACCAAACAGCTTTCGTGCAGGGCGATCCGGTCACCGATGGCGACTTTTACCCGAGGCGAATGACGATTTTGGCTGGCGCGCTCAGTGCACTAAGCCTGTATCACCGGCTGAAGTTAGAGGAATGGGGGCGACAGGAGTATGTTCACAGCTTTTTGTCCGAGAACATCAAGCACGTCTGTCCATGGGGCGAATCTGCAACTCCCTACATGGTTGCTGCAGCATTGGAACTGGAGCAGCATGGCGCGCACCGCCAGGCCGAACAACTATTCATGCGGCTGATGCACACCATTCTCGTGCGCAACACGCAGAGGGGGCGGGGGTTTCCGAATCCTTATTATGGTCCCGAGCAGGTGTTCAGGCTGTTCTCCGGGATGGACCCGATGAATTCGGAAGTCTTCGTCGGTCTTTCCTACCATCTGGAAGCCCTGACCGAGGTGCTTGCGCGAAGGCTACTTAGAAGCACGATCGCGCACTTCTGGGAAAAGACAACGCACCTGCATTTTGCCTGGTTCAAGCCTGCGAATGATCACGATTGGTTTCGCTGGCACACTCGTGATGGGCTCATGGAACAAAAGATGCCTAACACCCCGCAGAGCTGGTCGGCGCTGTTAGAGGTTTCAGAAAATGGGCCAATAGAGGTTCCGGCCCTGCTGAGAGATCGCCCGGAATTCGCCGTGCTCTTCGCATTGGTGTTTCCACATCGATTTGGCGTTGGATTGATGCGCTTGATCGATCATGCGCTTCGGAGCATTTGAGATTTCAGCGCCCAAACACAAACACTCACCCCGGCCATCAGCAGGGTCCTCCTGTCAGACCCGCGGGCTTGGGTCGTCCTTGCCGAAGACTCGATAGGACTGCTGCTTTCGACGCAACCGATTGGCTTTCCGCCGTGCGACTTTCCCGGCGAGCGCGGGCCTGAACTCATTCGCATACTCAGAGGTCCGCTCGCGGAAAGTGGGCGGCGGCTCGGCACCTAGCATCGGAAAGTATCGGGCGAACAGCTCGAACGGTCCGGCGGGGGCATATTCTGGGCGCAGTTGTGGCGAGTCAGTAAAATCACTCTACGCACATTTTCTCAATTAGCGAGCAGTTTCCTGCGCGTTGCCTCGCGCGCCGCGAACGCCGATGAATATTCTGCTTACAAGCCTTAGCTTCATCGAAGACCGTACGCACCAGAACATGGTCCATGCGTGGGAGGAGCGCCACAACATCGTTGAAGCATTGCCGGCCGACCGCCTTTTATCGTACCTGCGGCTTTCTTCCGCCGGCCTCGCCCACATCGATGTCATCGTATGCAACGCAGATACAGAGCCCGGCGGCCCAAGGCTATTTACACTCGAAAAGGCCGTTAACATGGCTAACGAGGTTGCTGACCTCCCGGAGTTCATCGCACAACGCGACGGACGCAAGTGGAAAATGATTCCCTTCATCATCATCGGGGAGAAGGCGACCTATTTCGAATATGTTCCGGACTTGAAAGGCCGGCATGCCTGCATCATCAGGCCGAATTCCAGCACTGATGGTCTGCTCCGCAGCATTCAGGAGAAGGCGGACACGTATTATGACCGCCTGATGCAGGAATACGAGAACCACGGCTTGATGGTCCGTATCCAGAGTGGCCGCACACAAATTAGCCCTGCGCTGAAACGCAAGGAGCAGGATGAAGAGAGCCAATATTACTACTTTCCGGCAGACCGCAGGAAACTCCGAAGAAATAAGTGGCTCACCGTCATGCGCGACAACACCGGAATCCGAGCGGACGTTGCGATGCTGGAGGAGCTCATAAACAGGAATGCCAATGAACAGGAAATGCAGCGCTTCTTTGAAGAGCACCCCGCCATTCTGATGCAGGCGCGTTTGGGTGTTCCGATAGCTCATCCGTCCTTGTCTGCGCCCAGCCCTAACACGCTGGATTTTGCAATCACGCCGATCTTAGGCGCTCAGGATGGCGGTGCGGTTGACTTACTCGAACTCAAGGGTCCAAATGCCCCACTTCTTAATAATCTCCGACTTCACAAGGGTTTATCTACAGCCTTGCACAAGGCTGTTGACCAAGTCCGCGATTATGGACGACTTCTTTCACATCCGCTCAATGCCATTCGATTGATAAAACAGCTTGGGTATATACCTTCGTCCCCTAAGTTCGCCGTGTTAATCGGCCGCGACCAGGCGGACGACGCCAGAGAAGAGATTTTCCGGAGACGTGAAGAGGAGCTTATCGACGTGAAGGTCATCACTTACGATGAGATTTTGGAAGGACAGGTAAAGCAGATTGGCCGTATCATCTTGCCTGGCGATGATGAGTTCATCCTGCCGGTTTGATTGAAGCGCGGCCGCCTTTTCCTTTGTCTGCCTTTTATTCCCTCGCGCGCTACACGTATGACCTCGTCCGCTGCTTCGAGCGCATACTGCACGGCGAGAGCTAACGGGAATAGATACGCGTAATCCGCTTCCGTCAGGTATTCGCCGTCGATGTTCGGCTCCGTGAAGCCTGTGGCGGCATGTGATGTTGAGTCCAGTTGAGCTGCGCGCGGTTCGCGGTTCCATTTCGCGCACAGGTTATGGCGCGGGAAAGGGTAGGTCAAGCCGGTTTTTTGACGAATAACGCCTTCGGCGCTATCGTTGAGCGATTTCGAGCATGCGCATCAGCAGACTCGCCAATGCCAGATATTCATGGGCGCGGGAAGGATCATCGAAGAGTTGATTCGAATGAGCCTTGAAGTTGCGGTGGCCAACTATCCCCTTAAAAAGAAACATGAAGCCCTTCTGCTCATCGCGCTCGGCATCGGAGCTCATGGCATTAAACCTGAGGATGGGCGCTCGATTGTTTTCGAATGAAAACGCCTGATTCATGAGACTGTCGCCATCCAGGTTCAGACCGGAACGACGCTTCACTTCTTCAATTACCCGAATGTAGGCTTCTAAAGCGGCTGCCTTGTAGTGATTACCCCTGAAGAGTTCCCCGCTTACGACTTCGATTTCAGGATGGAATCGATACTCGGGAATAGGCCTCTGAGGACCGAGAATCTCAAGTTGCTCGATGGACGATTCAACAGTGGTCTTCATGTGTCGCATATTCTCTCTTACCATTTCTTCGAAGAAAGAATCCGGCATACCAGAGCTAATCGGACCACTTGGCAAGTAAAAAGTATCTACCATGCGATGTGGATCGCCGAAAGCTGCTTTGAGAATTGCCAGCGTGGTATTTTGCCACTTGCTGATTTCTGGACTTGAGGTTGGCAATTTCGAAACCGCGTCAAAGCTGGTCAGTTTGTCCCGAAGAAGCGTGACAGCGCGCGCTGGTGGAATCGTCGGCGCGGACTGCGGTTTTGAATCGGTTCGTTTGGCCATAGATGGATGAGTCATTGTATCGCGCGACCAACAAGGATTTGGATCAATGTGAGTTCGCGCACCAGATCCCGCAGCGCTCGCGTCAGATACTGCAGCGGGCCAGACTCTCCCTCCTCGAACGCGTCAATGCGCCTCAGGGCTCGTCGGGAGCTGAGGCTATGAGTATCACCTGGTGGCAGAAAACCAGGGACGGTTTTCGGGCAGCCATCGAAGAGCGTAACCGGAGCAAAGTCGGCCGCATGGCCCGGTTAAAGGCGAGAGCGCAGAAGTCGTTGACTTCCGTGGCGGAAGCCCTATAACCCGCTGTGGGATGAGTCGGAAGCGAATGAAGGCGCAGTATTAGGGCGCAGCATCAATATCGCGGAATAGCTGTCGTCCAGCTTGGGTGGTGATCTGCACAATAACTCGTCGATTCATCAAAGGGCCAACCACATCATCTACGGTCTCTCCGACGCCATAAACCCTTTCATGCTTCCCGTCGACTGTGATCTCCAGCCAGTCTTGGTCAAGATGGACAGCGCGCAGGATGCCGGTGATTTGTCCTTCCGTCTCCCCCGTGTCCTTAGGTCTGATGAAATCTTTCCGGATAACTTCGCTGATGCTTTTCCGTGAATCTGGATCGAGGGTTATGGGATCGGAATCAGTGGAACTGCGTTTTACTGTCATGACCGAGAAATCCTTGCCGGTGGGGGCCAAGGCGCGCGTGAGCTTCAGAAATGTCCCGCGGTAATCCTTGTCGGGAATACGGCGGGAGAGAGCTTCGCCGGGGTCTTCTGTCGTATCTCGGAGCAGCCCAATAAAAGTTCCCTTGATTTCTTCGACGGACGGAACCTGCGATCCAAAGAGGGATCTCTGCGCTATCTCCTCGATAGCAATGGCAAACTGGTAGCTTCCGGGGGCGGCTTGGAACAGCCATGGGCGGCAGACATTCTGTACCTCAATCGGTGCGGGGCCACGCTTACGATGGGGCAAGTGCTGGAGATATTCGACGGTTCTGAAGAAAAGCGACTGTATGCCCTCGACTTTGCTTACGACGAGGTCGAGCGGCGCACCTCCCGTCACGCTCTGGCCGCCGGAGACGGAAACCAATAAGGCGCCTTCGGAAAACTTGAACCCGGCGCTTTGGCGCACTTCTTCGCTCCATATCGCTTGCAAGAGTCCCTGCAGTTGCTCGACTGCAAAAGAGGGCAGGACATTGGACGCGAGTACCTGATAAGCGAGCTGCTGCGCATCGGAAAAGCGGCGGGATTTGAACCAAAGCGCAACGGCGCTGACAGCAGTAATGCCGAAGGTCCGAGGTTTCGCAGGAGTGAGGACTCCCAACGCCTCCGTCTCCATCTTGGCGGCTTGGATGTAGAGTTCCAGCGCGCGATCCGGCGCCGTCTGGGCAACCGACTGAGCTTCGGCTGCCAGATGTTCGCTTTTTTTATGGAGTTCGGTCCAACTCATTTCACAGGCTCAATCAAAATCGTCAGAACCTCAAAACCGATAACCCCGGCTAGAGCCGGAAGATTGCTGTTGCCTTCACGAGCCTGCCTCACTTTGCGTTGTAGGAGGCGTTCTACGGCGTTCTTACTTCCTCTGTCCGTTCCCGAGACTTCTAGGCGGAAGCAGTCTTCCAAGTCGTCGATCCCCTTGCCAGCGGGGGCGACGTAATAATCAGCGCCCGTAGTGGTCTCGGCCCTTCTAACGGCAAACAGCCCCTCCGACAGTTCGACAGCCGCGATGACGCATGCATAGGCCCCGGCTTCGGTAGTATCGATTTCGTTATTTAACGCGCCTTTGGTCCGATCATCGGCCCTGTCCCATTGCACTCTCGCTTGGACTTGGATCGTGGCATTTTGAATACCGATGGGAACAGGTGACTTGTGATGCCGGTCTAGACAAACACGTGCAGCGGCAACGTAGGCTTCGGCAATGGGTTCGATGAGGCCGTAATGGCGCTCGGCCATGTTTGCCAGCGGAAGCAGTGGCAGTTCTTCCATGGGGATACGGACGCACGATTATATATCCAGCAACATCAAGCACGTGGCGTGTTTTGTTCGCAGATCCCAAGCAGCCCACGCATTTTATGTCGCTTGGTAATCCCCAGCGGTCCTTCCCGCGTGGTATTACTCAATGCCCACTGAACGACCTTGTTGAAGCGGATCCGGTGCTCGACCGGAGGCCGCTCGATGGCAATGGTGAAATCCGTGCCGGGCGACGGCCGGGGAACGAGCGTGTCTTGCCGGAATTCTGCTACCGCGAGCGCTACAGCTTCGAAGAGGGATTCCGCCTGAACGCGGGCGGTGTGGGTCACGCCATTGGTATCCTCGAACGAAACGTTGCAGCGGGCGGCGGCCATGCAGGAAATTATAACTGTTTTTCGCTTTTTATTCGCCCTCGGTTCCCTCTTCGCCGGGTGAATCTTTGGGCTCAGGGTCGTGCCCTGCCTCATGAACGATAGGCCAGGGGTAGGCGGCCGCTTTGGTGGCGGCGTAATTCGCATCCAAGGACGGCTCAAGCAACATAAGAGCGGCTATGCGCCTGACGATGTGGGTGAACTCCCGCGCCTCGTCTTTTGTGATGTCGCGTCCAATCACGTCGTGCTCACGGTAACTGATCCACTTCTTTAGGACGAGATAGCCGCCGATGGTGTACTCCCACACAGCAGCCGGTACCGTGGCCCAGTGAGTCTCGGCGTTGAGATAAACATCGATGGCCCAATTACCAAGAATTGAAAAAAGGTCATCGAGCGAGATCCCGAGTTCGGTGGCGCCATCAGCCATAGCGCTCTTCTCAGCCTCGGTGAAGTCTCTCTGCTTGGTGAGGCCTGAACCAGGCATCACGACATCTTCTTTCTGTATGTGGCCCCAGCCCGCGTTCACGGCGAGGCTGTCCGGCTGGGCCGGTTATTTTCCCGAGCACGCTAAGCTCCTTGCGGATCTTTCCGCTGGTAACGCCTGCAAGGGGCTTTTCAACGTCCAGGAGTCTGCTAAGAATCACTCCGAGTGATGCCGACTGCTGAAGCTGCGCTAATGTATCCGGAAATGGAATGCGAGGCCAATCCGTTTGAAGGCCCGCTGTATTCTCCGACAGATATAAAGGCGAGTAGGTGATGGCGAGCGCATGCTGCCATACCGCCCTCGCAAGTTCCTGATGCGTGTCTGGATCTTCGTCGGTGAGAGTCGAGAGATATTCTCGGGCCGGCGAAGAAAGGTTTGCAGCAGATGCGCCGTTGCCGAAAGCGTTTACTAAGGTTCCTTGCCCGTCTCCGTGTTGGCTGAACTCGGCGGGGGCGGTTGTAAGCCGCACCGGAATGGCAACTGCATTTGGGCGTAAGAGATGGTAGTCGGGCAACGCTGGTGTAATGAACGTCGGCTTGCCCTCGCGAGAGCGTTCAGCAAAGCGCCTTGCGATGAAGAATGATTCCCCTTCAGCGCGCTGGTCCAGCAATTCGGGCCGGGGGCGATTCCAGAGTGGAAGCTTCGGACTCCAGTAACACCAGCGGTTATCGAGCGGATAAAGAGCGTAACGGGTAATGGCTGTTGATTGATACTTGAGGGTTTTTAGTAACTTCTTACGTGCGTCCAACGGTGTGAATCCTCCGGCCTTTTTCGTCAGGCCGCTCTTCGTGGCTGCGATCTCGGACCAACCGACTGTAGGGTTGAAATATTCACTCATTCGTTCCTGCAGCTGGTCCTGGTCGTGAGCCATGAGTGCGCCGCGCCGCATTTCCTGCAGGCCGCTGATTGGGTCTTCCTTCGGCAGTTCGTTTATGGTCGGCCAGGAGAGATAGTTGGCTTCACTGACAGTTGGGCGGAATGAATACCGGTTTTGCGATTCCGGGCTCACCGGAAGGTATTGGGCGTTGAAATCGCCGGTCGTTTCGAGTGTCTTTAGAAGGGCTGCGCGTTTGTCGGTGCCCCAGAATTCTCTGTATCGGACAAAAGGTTGAGTATATGCTTCGCCGGTTTTTGCGAACAAGCCGATGCTTGTACCAAGCCTGATGCCAGCCGTGTTGTACTCGGTCGAAAAGATGCTGGGGTCAGGCTTTCCGGCAGGCGTGCGCTTACCGGTTTCACGACTGTCGCCGTTTAGGCAATCAATCCAAGCGTACTGAAATTCCTCGCAGAACCGCTGGCGTAGAACTACAAACGATGCGTCGCTTAGGTAGGAGTAACTGGAAATGTAACAGATGATTCCACGCTTGGTCTTCTCCGCGATTCGTCGCTCCGCCAGTCGGAGGAATCTGACGTAAAGCTCATCAAGGTTGTACTTGCGAATCTTCCAGATTGAGCCAAGCCCCTCCTTATAGGGCTTCACCAAGCCATCCTCCTCGTCAGGGCTTACGCCCGCAAAGGCGTAATACGGCGGGTTTCCGAGAACGACGAGGATTTTCTTATCACGTTTTACGAGTTCAGCTGCGTCGCGCTCTTCCTCCAGTTCTGGCCAAAAGAACGTGGTCTTGGGAGCGCCGGGATTCCAGCCGGTAAGTGCATTGGTTAGATAAACGCCAACGCGCTCATTCAGTTTGTCCGAGAGCGGCGCACCAATGTCTTGAAGCAGAAGGCCCAATTGTAAGTGGGACACGACAAACGGAGCAGGGATAATCTCGAAGCCGAAGATGCGTTCCATTGCGGCCGTCTTGATGTCGTCTGCGGTGAGCGCGTCCCCGCCTTCCGCCTTTAGCTGGGCATAAATCAGTCGCAGGACTTCGACGAGAAACGCCCCGGTACCGCAGCATGGGTCGAGCACAAACACGTCAGGGTTGGCGAAGCCTCCGCTTACATTCATTTCCTCGCGCAGCACGCGGTCGATACGCGCGACCATGTATTTGACTATCTCCGGAGGGGTAAACCAGACGCCCATACGTTTACGCAGCACCGGGTCATAAGCGGCGAGAAAAGGCTCGTAGAAATACTGAACAGCGTGCTTCTCCTCAAAGTTGGCGAAGAATAGCTCCCGATCCACTCGGTTAAGGGCGGCCTCCGTCCAATTGAGTACCTCCTCAAGACCAAGGTCCTTGAGCTTCGTTGGCGTGGCGAGGTGTTCGAATAGAGTTTTAATCGCAGGTACGTGGAGAGACCATGCAGCCTCGTGCCAGTTGAACTTTTCCTTCAGTTTCGCGCTGGGACGCTTACTCCACAAAACCCAGGCTGAAAACACCCCATAGAACAGCGTCTGGACAAGGGACGAACGGAAGAAGTGTTCACCGTCCTATCCAGTGAACTTCAGGCCGAGGGCCTGCTCTAGCGCTGAGCGCACGGCCATAAGACCGGGAAGGCTGGCTTTTTTGTCTATGCGAGCCTTGGATTCGCGTGCGTAAGAAGCCAGAAACCAGGCGACTTCCTTAGGCGCGGTAAGGGGAGCTTTTTGAAGCAGCACCCGGAGGAGGTATTCATGCAGGAAGGGGCCCAGATCGTCCGAAAGAGCCTGGGGATGTTTAACGGCCTTCCAGAAGTCGGATTCCGTGTCGGCGATGGTGAAGCTCTCAAGCTCTTTGGGTTTGCCTTCGACGCCGATTACGATGACGAACTGGCGGAGGGTGGTCACCAACACGAGGCCGTATTTGTCTATGTATTTTTGGACCTGCGCGCTCTTAGCGATTACGTGGGCGTCGTCGCTTGGCGGCTTTACCTCGATCACGCCACGTGACGGTATAAGCCCATCAGCGAGCGGGTCGGCAGCAGTGGACTTCTGGTCTGCGGTGATTAGCGCGCCATCCGGAAGGCCGGCTCCGATGCTGTGCGGGTGCACGATGCAGCGGACACGTGGCTTGAGCGTCTTTCCTAGGGCGTTGAAGAGGTTAGCGAGTGCCGGATAGTAAGAGGTTTCCTTAACGCCGACGCCACTGGCGTGAGTGTCACGAACATCCGTGAAGAAGGTGAGGATTGTATTGGCTTCTGGCAAACGCCATTATATTGACAGTGCTTTTGCCGAAAACAGGAAAAGCGGCATCTGTCACCGTATTTGCCACTTAGCTCCGTGAACTTCGGTGAAACTCGGGAAGAGGGGCAGTGGAGTACATGACAGGCAATTCGCATGGCTGGCACGAGGATTTGCTTTGATATGTGCGGCTTGCAAGCTCTTGAAACCTTCAACCTACTGATTAAGAGTCCGTTGGTCCCATTCACCTTCCCGTCGCCAGAGTACGGCTGCGCCGCTGAGCTCTAGTGCCTTGTCTCGAAACCCATGGGTTTAGAGCCCTATGCCCAAGACCTTTTGAGAACTTCTGATTCCTGAATCGCGATAGCGCCAACTCCTGCAGGTAATTTCCTAGAAGGGCGTTTCCCGGGACTCCCCTTTCGCTACGGCCAACGTCCAGTTTGCCGGTCATCGAACTACACCGCCAGGACGTCGGACCGTCCGTGAACGACGATTGAGTGATAGCTTTTATGGGAGCCCAGTTTCGCTGATGACGAGCGAAGAGGATCTATGTTCAGTTCCGTCACGCACGAAGACGAAGAAAACACAGCAAGGCGATGCGCCTATCACGGCTGCAACGGCGAGTTGTATCGTCAGGTAGAGAACAATTCGTATTGCCTTCTCCACTTTCCCGGCAAAGCCAAGGCTGTGGAGTTCGATACTTTGATCAAGACTAAGCTCGAACATGCTGACTATGATTTCTCAGGCTGTTGGTTTCCGGAAACTGCTGACTTTGAAAATTTTCACTTCGAGGCCGATGCCAAGTTTCGCGATGCGTTCTTTGTGAAAGGAGCGAAGTTCGCCGGCTCGCGGTTCGACGGTTCAGCAGATTTCTCGAGTAGTCAGTTTACGGCGGATGAGCATATCGGTTACGACGCGACTAACGTCAACTTCGAAGGAACCACCTTCAGCAAAGATTGTGATTTCTCGAGCAGTTCCTTCCACGGCAGAGGGACCTTTAACAACACTCAATTCAACGCCAGAGCCTATTTTCCTTTCGCAAACTTCTGTGGACCCATTGCATTCACCTACGCCTCGTTCGCTAACGATGCCTGCTTCCGAGGAGCCGCTTTCCGCGAGGAAGCAGCTATAAGTGCAAGGTTTGGCGGGGATGCCCAGTTTGATAGGGCCGAGTTCTTCAAAGTCGGCGGCTTCTCAGGATGCATATTCAATGGCGTTGCGGAGTTTTCGCTGGCTCAGTTTAAAGACGAAGCCCGGTTCAACCGTTGTGTATTCGCCTCATATGTCGACTTCAGTTACTCCTCGTTTGAGAAGAACGTCGATTTCTCCTCTTCCCGATTCCAGGCATCGGTTCGTTTTCTCGGCGGATTTCTCAAGTGGAATCGGACGATTCGAACCTTTTCACTAAATTCGTTCGTCGATCTCCAAGAGGCAGAATTCGAGCATCCCCAGAAGGTCACATTTCAGTCGGTTCGATTGCGTCCATCATGGCTAATTGGAACAAATCCGCGAGAGTTCACTTTCTTGAACGTCGAGTGGCATCCGTCGACGCTGAGCGAAGAGATTGAGCACTTCACGGAACGACGCATTCCTTACTTCCACAGGCTCTTGGAAAAAACCTTCTGGGATATCAGCAAGAATCAGGAAGAAAACTCATACTATGAGCAAGCCTCTCGATTTCGCTTTTGGGCCTTCGACGTGCGGCGAAGGTCGAGGCTCTACGGCTGGAAGTTTTGGACCGTGGATTGGTGGTATTGGGCCGTAAGCGGTTACGGAGAGCGGGCTGGCCGCGCGCTTGTCGGGCTCATCCTCATCTGGATAGTGTTCGGATTCTTGTATAACTTGTCGGGGATTGGCAATTTTCGGTTTCCCCAATCGATGGTATATAGTCTTCAGGTCCTGCTCCTCCAGAATCCGGAACCCCTCCCAACCACTTTGAGCCAGCGCGCGCTATATAGCCTGGAGAAGATCGCCGGCCCCTTGCAAGCAGCGCTTCTGGCTCTTGCTATGCGGCGCAAATTCATGCGTTGAGCAGCCTGTTAGCCGCTGCTCCTAGTTCCCCTCGCCTGCTTCATCCGTCTGGAGGTCACTTTTCCTTTTAGGGGCTGAACTTCAACTTGGTAAAGAGCATCGCCTGATACTGGCGGATGTGCTCGGGACCAAGCTCATCGGGCCGACGATGGAAGTATCGGCTGAAGTGCTCAACAGGGTGAAGGTAGGAGCCAATGGTTGTCTCGGGGAAGTTGCGCCGACGCAAACTCCTCTAGAGTAAGCTGACGCAGATGGGTCACAAAGATATCCTTCCGTGCGACACAAGCTAGCTCAGATCAACTCCACTGTCGGCTGAACCGCACGCGAACGCTTCCGCCGCGCAGCGGCTTCGTTCAAGTCGGCTTCTAGGAAGTTGGCGCTATCGCGATTCAGGAATCAGATGTTCTCACAGAGTCTTGGGCATAGGGCTCTAAACCCATACATCTTGGGCCGGCAAAAATCAATCATTTTTGGCATTGGTTCTCAACAACTTGGATCAGTCTCAGCTCAAGGGCCTTCTGAGCCAAGAAGCGTGGATTGGCGTGGAGTCCGCATGTCTCACAAGGGTTATCCGAGGCGGCTAAACGTGAGTACCCTTTTGGGATGCCCTTCAGCCTTCAGGCACATCCCATGCGTCATCTCGCCAGCGGTCGGCGTCTGGATGCCAGAAGTCGGGCAGACTCGGAGCGAAGATGAATGCCGGTTTCCCTGGCGAGCGGCTTCGGTGTTAAGACGGTAAGCGGAGGTCCAAGTTTTCGTCAGCCGTAAGACATGGAAACGTTGCTCCCTCTTTTCCATAAGTGTGCGGGCATAGCAGCCCGCACACTCTCTGGACCTTGGTGCTTCTTGCCAGAAATTCACCGAGCGATGGCATCAGGCTATGGCGGAGTTCTTCACGCCGCCACCTCCTGCACTTGGCGTTGCCGGCCATCGAGCGTTCTTGCTCCGGGCGTTGGAGTAATCACGGACGTCCACGGCTCCCTTTCCCCCCAGACCTCAAAAGATTCTTCGGAGATTGCCTTCTGCAGCAAATCCCACTTGAGATGGTTGTCTGATACTTTGGCGAGCCGCTTGCGAACGTCCAGGCGCAGTTCCCAGACAATCCGCTCATCTTCAGACATCGGGTCTTTGGCCTTCTTTTGTTTCAGGGATGCCGCACTGTGCCGCACGATTTCCTGAGCCTCCTCCGGTGAGGGATCGTCAGCCATCGTTTCAGTTATGCACTCAACGAGGGGAGCATTCTTGAGTTTTGCCGGATCGAAGCCTTCAGCTTCCATGGCGGAAAGCACCGTCTCAGGGAGCGCCGGAAACCCGCTGGTACTCAGAGAGAATCCGGAATAGAGTTCGCTGGCTGAACTTCATGTGCTTCTGGGCATGTCGGCATCCTCCTAGTCGAAACTGGGTTCTCGGACAGATCATCGTTAGATTTACAACCGGATCAACGCTGCGCTGTAGTGCCGACGGATGTTGCGCCAGTAGTTTCTATCTGTCGGGCTGGAAGATGAGTTCGCCAGAACGCCGCCCTACTAGATGACCTGCAAATACCGATCGGAGAACTTGACAATTTGTCAACAACACACGAGTTCACCCCTGTGTGCTAATGCACGTTCCACAGAAGGATGAACCTGCTCCTAGTTTTCCAGAATGACTCATGACGCCATCCAATTCTCCCAACAACTCCGGCACCCAGTAATAGGACCTGTCCAAACCCTGCGGTCAGCGCTCAGGCCAAAACCAGCGTTTCGGGACCCGGGTGCCGACATTTCGTCGGCGCGTTACACAGCAGGGCAAAGCGGGAACAGCCATGGCGTCTGCGCGCGGGGTTTCTATTGGTAAGGCAGGCAGACGGAGGAACCAGCCCGGTGTCACCGCGGGCAATGATCAGGTGTCTAAGCGCCGGGGGAAACCGGCGCGGGCAGAAGGGGAACCTGGTCGAGAACGAACTGAATACACGGGCAAGAGGGATGAAACGTTGGAGCCGAATCCACGGCCGGCGCGCGCGCAAAGAGAACCGTGTACATCCCCTGCCGGATAGAAAAGATTCAAAGAGGTAATGCGGGGACAAACCAAGACCCTCTTCAGTCAAAATCATGGTTTTGAGCGCGCGCCGGTATACTAGAGCGGGAAAAATCTGACCCTGAACCGACGTTTTGTATCATAAGTGCCGGTGCTCGGTCGAAAACAGGCTGCTTTCCCTGTTTCGTACCGGCAATCACGGACTAGACCGATTTAGAGCGTGGATGGGGTCATCCGGGGACAGCCCCGCGTTGTGCGCGAGGGTTTTGTTATGCAGGAAGGACGGCGGGACCGCCAGGTCCCGGCCGAGCCATGAGTTGAGGGGGCCAAGCTCAGGCCAGCAATCCCGGCGCGCGCAGAGAACAGTACAGACCCTGCCGGATAAACAGAGAGTAATTAAAGAAGACAGAGTCTGTAGCAGCACAGAAGAAGGTCACTGAGACCATGACCTCTCTTGGCTGGGGGCCTGCACTTGCCTATCATCGTGGTGAACGGGAACGGGCACGGAAGAAGCCGGGTCCCCGGCCAGCCCTCGCGGCGCGCGCGCGAGGGATTTCTAATGCAGGCAGGACGGAGGGACCTAGTCTGAGGGCGAAAGAATCGCCTCCAGAGGTTCGATGGCGCGGGCGACGAAGGTGGCCTGGGACTCGGTGACGGCGTCGTCGACGGAGATGCCAGTGCCTTCGTTCAGGATCTCGATGCCCAGGATCTTGCTGGCGCACATGGCGCCGTATTCATTGGCACCCGCCAGGGTGACGTTGAAGGGCAGCACCTGGTCGGTATAGCTGGGTAGGGCTAGCGCCCATTCACCATACAGATCCGTGATAGGAGCGTTCTCGAGCTGACTGATGGTCGAGGCGATGGAAGTGCCGTTACCGCGCACGATCTCGGAAGCAAACAGGGCGTTGGCGTCCGGCGCGTCGAGCACGTACTGGGGGCGGATCTCATCGATATCGGCCACGTACTGGCTTTGGCGGCCGGGAGCTTGCCCTTAATCTTGGGAGGTAGTTCAATCCAGCGGTCCCTTGACGGGCCGCTTTATTTGGAGTAATGAGTATATGAGTATGATTCGACGCAACACAGCCCTGACATCCTCTCCGCCGTCGACTTCGATGCCCCCCGGCTAGCCTGGACCTCGGCCTTGGCACGCTTTACCCGGGAGCGCCGCGGAAAGTTGGGACTCAGCCTGGAGCGCGCCGCCGAGTTGGCCGGACTGGAGCTGTCTGAGTGGTGCGCCCTGGAGTCGGGCTGGGCCCCGGACGACATGGGCGCAATCCAGGCCATCGCCGCCACGCTCGAGACCAGTTGGATCGACTTCTCCTTCCTGGCCTTGATGGCCGAATGCCAGCAGATAGGCACCGCGAAACAGTAGGCAGCCGTACTCATTGATGTATATCCTCACCTTCATAGGGCAACAGGCCCAGTCAGGAGGTGAGCGTAATCGCAAAGCAGGAGAAACGCTTGAACATCAACATCGACCTAAGTTTGCACAACGCTTTCAAAGCGGCGACCGCTGCCCGCGGCGAGAACATGACCGACGTCTTGCTGGACCGTATCCGGGACTATGTGGCCCGTTATGGCATCACGCCGAAGAAGAAGGAGCGCCGCTGATGAAGCGTGCGGCGCTCTACCTTCGCGTTTCGACCGTCGACCAGAACCTCGACACGCAACTGCACGATCTGCGCGCCATGGCCGAGCAGCGCGGCCTGCAGATCGTCGAGGAATATACGGACCGAATCTCTGGCGCCAAGGCGAAACGTCCCGGCCTCGATCAGATGATGGCCGATGCCCGGCATGGCAAGTTCGATGTCGTGCTGGTGTGGGCTTTCGACCGCCTGGCACGCTCGGTTCGCCACTTCCTGGAAGTGTTGGACGAGCTCAATCACCTGGAGGTCGAGTTCGTCAGTTTTCGCGAGAACGTTGACACGGGCGGCCCGCTGGGTCGGGCCATGGTGATCATCGTGGGAGCAATCGCTGAGTTGGAACGCTCGTTGATCATCGAGAGGGTGCGCGCCGGCATGCGCCGCGCCCGCCTCGAAGGTCAGCGCCTCGGCCGGCCTCCGCTGAATGTTGACCGCGATGCCCTGATCCGCGACCGCGGCCGTGGCCAGAGCCTCAGCCAACTGGCGAAGGCTTACGGTATCTCACGGGCTTCTGTTGTGCGGGTCTTGCAGCCCGAGAAAGCAGGAATGACAGCATGAACCCTGGCACCCTGGCTGTCCTTATTACTGTGAACTTCGCGATTGCACTCGTCAGCGTCTATCTCGCCCTGCGCAGCGCACGCCGTTATCTGAAGAACACGGTCAAGCGCATCCGCCGGCAACGCAACCAGGACCTGCGCTGGCATCGCGACTCTCTGTTGGCATACCTGCGGCTGGAAGAAGCGCGCCGTCGCTAACCGAAAACATGGGACGCAAGAGCAGGGACCGCTGGAACTGCCGGCGCAAACTTTGCCATCCACACTACCTCTCGGCTCTGCTGCATGCCCGCAGGCTGCCCCCTGAGGACGACATAGTCATTTACCCCTGCAGCATCTGCTGCAGGCTGCATGTGGGACACGCAAATAAGATGACGAGCAAACGACCTATCTCCCCAGAAAAGAAAAAGGCCAGGCTACGGCGGAAGATCGCTCAAGCGCAACAGCAGCTTACGCAACTTCAGCACAACCTCAAGCAACTTCGGGACGCCGAGACCAAACCGCCGGACCAGAACCATCCAAACGGCTCACCAGGAGCCTAGTCCAAAAAGGTAGCGCCAACCGCCCTTCCAACTCCATGAAAACAGGCCGTCGAAAACAACGGCCTGTGCTGTACCAAAAACTCTGGCTTTAGATCCAAATACCGAAGGCTCCAAGTCAATGAGTGCTATGGCGATGTTAGTGCGCCGGGATAAACCGGCATGAAGCAGAGAATGCAAAATTCTTACGAGAAAGGAGTAGCGATCCGCTCGGCCCTGAGTCTTGCGCTGCTACCGCGAGGGACACAGTGAAGCGTAGACAAGGGTATAGGCGGGGTGGGCTATTGAGCTGCGAAAACATACAACCCGGACGCCGACGCGGTTTATATGCGCGGAAGGCAACATGAACAGAGGCGATAGCGCGAGTCTGTGTTCAGTCCGGCGTAGTCGAAGACCCCAGACACGCCTAGAAACTTCATGCACGAGAACCGGGAGACCTCGGAGACACCTGCGGCTCAACTAGGCAGCAGGTCGGCGGGAGAAGGCTTAGGCCACACGGCCCGCGTGTACGTTTCCGAGGAGTCACACTGCGGCATAGTACCGATGAATCATTCGAACAAAGACGGGACCTCGTCGGCGGAGAATGAGGAGGGAAGGCTGCGGGTCAAGGAGAACACTTTCTCATCCGACACGCACCCGACACTGAGCGGGACTGCGCGTGTCCCACGGGTGGAAGGGTGTGCGGACAGGCGGTACGCTTGGCCGCGATTCATCCGAGATAAGAACCGGATGCGCTAATGAGCGCTCGTCCGGGTCTGTGCGGGGGGCACCAGGCAACTGGTGTCCCTACCGCGATCAACAGTTATCGCAGGCAGGGACTTGTTTCTGTTGCTGGATTGGGTGGATCTGTCTGGTTTCGTGATCTGCGAGATAAGGCGGGGCGAGCTCTCAGCTCGCCCGATATAAATCCATTGCTCGAATAGTTTGTTCCGCCTACGGCTTGATCATCCACACGACGCCGCAACCGAAACCGTTGTTGCAGTTCAGATCGCCACCCGCCATCGTGGTTCCGTAGAGGGTGCCGTCGGTGTCGATGGCCACGTTGCTCCTTACGTACCATCCGTCGGTACCTCCCGTGAAGTCGTGCAGCGAGGTGTACACCCAGCCGTTTTCCGTGTTGCTCAGTTTGAAAACGCTACCGCCGCTATATATGCCGCCACATAAGGTGGTGCCGTACAGATTGCCCGCTCCATCTATGGCGAGAGATGCGTTAGAACCGCAGTCCTCCTCACCTGCGGAAAGGCCGTACAGAAGCTTGAATGTCCAAGTGTCGCCGGAAGGTGAGAGCTCGATAGACAGTTCCGATCCCTCCGCTGCCGCCCATACTGGTCATGCCGTAAAGATTGCCAGAGGAATCAAATATCAGCCCGCTTTGGGGATAGCCTCCATCGCTGGCGTTTTGGAAGCTGTAGAGAATGTGCTCCGTCCACCCTACGCCCGGGACGAAGGTTAATTCGAAGACGGTGCCGGCGTACTCGTCTGGGCCGTAAAGGGTCGTGCCAAACAGATTGCCCTGGTTGTCGAAGACAAGGCCATGAGCAGGAACTGCTCCGTCGGGACCCGAGAAACTGTAGAGAACGCTCTCGGTGTAGCCGTTTCCTGAAGGGGTCAGCTCATAGACGGTACCGTTGCCAACGGGGCCTCCAAACAGTGTGGTCCCGTAGATGTTGCCCTGTTGGTCCCAAATGAGGTCTCCATACGTGGGGTCTGCTCCGTCAGCGCCCAAACCGAAGTCATGGAGATTGTTCACCGTCCAATAGCACGCCGCATCCCTACAGGGCCCAACTTGGGGTATCAGCTTGAAAACGGTGCCTTCGCCGTACATTCCGCCATACATCGCCGTGCCATAAAGATGGCCGTCTGCTGCGAAGACAACTCTGGCCTCCGGCCAGCAATCATGGGGAAGAGCCGCAAGGGTGGAGAAGTGCCAATTGGATCCATTGGGGGTCAACTGATACACGGTGCCACAGTTTTCACTAATGCTGGTTGTCGTTCCATAGAGCGTGTTCCCTCGTATCGTCACTCCTGCCTGAGGCACCGAGCCTCCTAGGCCGCCAGTGAAGGTGTGAATCACGCTGAAGGTTTGGGCGTGCACCGCCGGGATGAGCCATGCGAAGAATGTGAGCAGGATCAAATAGAAGAAAGCTTTTGATTTCATGACAGGCTCCTAAATGGACTTGAGCGGCCGGAGCTGCAGGAGAGGATGATGACATCGCATGATGTATCTCCGGTGCTCGGGTTGTAAGGTCGCTGGGCGTTGCCTGGGTGATGGTTAAAGCGGGCTTCGTCTCAAACGTGCGGGACGGAAGTCACTACTTCGGGAGCAAACTTCCCCTACGACAGAGTCTTCGCTGGAACCACGGACAAAGGGGTAAGTCCTCGTGTCAAGGGTTTCCTCCTGAGTCCTCGGAGCCTAGGGGCCGTTTGCGGTAGGAAACCGAGATTCGCTTCGCGGGAAACAGAGTGGCTACCGCACCCCCGCAGAAGCACATCCTAACCCGGCTGCCGAATGGCTGTCAGTGACCGTTGGGCCAAAGGGACGTGATATAGCTAACGATGGAATGAGCTAGGCCTGCGATTAACTGTTGATCGCGGCCAAGCGTACCGCCTGTCCGCACACCCTTCCACCCGTGGGACACGCGCAGTCCCGCTCAGTGTCGGGTGCGTGTCGGATGAGAAAGTGTTCTCCTTGACCCGCAGCCTTCCCTCCTCACTCTCCGCCGACGAGGTCCCGTCTTTGTTCGAATGATTCATCGGTACTATGCCGCAGTGTGACTCCTCGGAAACGTACACGCGGGCCGTGTGGCCTAAGCCTTCTCCCGCCGACCTGCTGCCTAGTTGAGCCGCAGGTGTCTCCGAGGTCTCCCGGTTCTCGTGCATGAAGTTTCTAGGCGTGTCTGGGGTCTTCGACTACGCCGGACTGAACACAGACTCGCGCTATCGCCTCTGTTCATGTTGCCTTCCGCGCATATAAACCGCGTCGGCGTCCGGGTTGTATGTTTTCGCAGCTCAATAGCCCACCCCGCCTATACCCTTGTCTACGCTTCACTGTGTCCCTCGCGGTAGCAGCGCAAGACTCAGGGCCGAGCGGATCGCTACTCCTTTCTCGTAAGAATTTTGCATTCTCTGCTTCATGCCGGTTTATCCCGGCGCACTAACATCGCCATAGCACTCATTGACTTGGAGCCTTCGGTATTTGGATCTAAAGCCAGAGTTTTTGGTACAGCACAGGCCGTTGTTTTCGACGGCCTGTTTTCATGGAGTTGGAAGGGCGGTTGGCGCTACCTTTTTGGACTAGGCTCCTGGTGAGCCGTTTGGATGGTTCTGGTCCGGCGGTTTGGTCTCGGCGTCCCGAAGTTGCTTGAGGTTGTGCTGAAGTTGCGTAAGCTGCTGTTGCGCTTGAGCGATCTTCCGCCGTAGCCTGGCCTTTTTCTTTTCTGGGGAGATAGGTCGTTTGCTCGTCATCTTATTTGCGTGTCCCACATGCAGCCTGCAGCAGATGCTGCAGGGGTAAATGACTATGTCGTCCTCAGGGGGCAGCCTGCGGGCATGCAGCAGAGCCGAGAGGTAGTGTGGATGGCAAAGTTTGCGCCGGCAGTTCCAGCGGTCCCTGCTCTTGCGTCCCATGTTTTCGGTTAGCGACGGCGCGCTTCTTCCAGCCGCAGGTATGCCAACAGAGAGTCGCGATGCCAGCGCAGGTCCTGGTTGCGTTGCCGGCGGATGCGCTTGACCGTGTTCTTCAGATAACGGCGTGCGCTGCGCAGGGCGAGATAGACGCTGACGAGTGCAATCGCGAAGTTCACAGTAATAAGGACAGCCAGGGTGCCAGGGTTCATGCTGTCATTCCTGCTTTCTCGGGCTGCAAGACCCGCACAACAGAAGCCCGTGAGATACCGTAAGCCTTCGCCAGTTGGCTGAGGCTCTGGCCACGGCCGCGGTCGCGGATCAGGGCATCGCGGTCAACATTCAGCGGAGGCCGGCCGAGGCGCTGACCTTCGAGGCGGGCGCGGCGCATGCCGGCGCGCACCCTCTCGATGATCAACGAGCGTTCCAACTCAGCGATTGCTCCCACGATGATCACCATGGCCCGACCCAGCGGGCCGCCCGTGTCAACGTTCTCGCGAAAACTGACGAACTCGACCTCCAGGTGATTGAGCTCGTCCAACACTTCCAGGAAGTGGCGAACCGAGCGTGCCAGGCGGTCGAAAGCCCACACCAGCACGACATCGAACTTGCCATGCCGGGCATCGGCCATCATCTGATCGAGGCCGGGACGTTTCGCCTTGGCGCCAGAGATTCGGTCCGTATATTCCTCGACGATCTGCAGGCCGCGCTGCTCGGCCATGGCGCGCAGATCGTGCAGTTGCGTGTCGAGGTTCTGGTCGACGGTCGAAACGCGAAGGTAGAGCGCCGCACGCTTCATCAGCGGCGCTCCTTCTTCTTCGGCGTGATGCCATAACGGGCCACATAGTCCCGGATACGGTCCAGCAAGACGTCGGTCATGTTCTCGCCGCGGGCAGCGGTCGCCGCTTTGAAAGCGTTGTGCAAACTTAGGTCGATGTTGATGTTCAAGCGTTTCTCCTGCTTTGCGATTACGCTCACCTCCTGACTGGGCCTGTTGCCCTATGAAGGTGAGGATATACATCAATGAGTACGGCTGCCTACTGTTTCGCGGTGCCTATCTGCTGGCATTCGGCCATCAAGGCCAGGAAGGAGAAGTCGATCCAACTGGTCTCGAGCGTGGCGGCGATGGCCTGGATTGCGCCCATGTCGTCCGGGGCCCAGCCCGACTCCAGGGCGCACCACTCAGACAGCTCCAGTCCGGCCAACTCGGCGGCGCGCTCCAGGCTGAGTCCCAACTTTCCGCGGCGCTCCCGGGTAAAGCGTGCCAAGGCCGAGGTCCAGGCTAGCCGGGGGGCATCGAAGTCGACGGCGGAGAGGATGTCAGGGCTGTGTTGCGTTCGAATCATACTCATATACTCATTACTCCAAATAAAGCGGCCCGTCAAGGGACCGCTGGATTGAACTACCTCCCAAGATTAAGGGCAAGCTCCCGGCCGCCAAAGCCAGTACGTGGCCGATATCGATGAGATCCGCCCCCAGTACGTGCTCGACGCGCCGGACGCCAACGCCCTGTTTGCTTCCGAGATCGTGCGCGGTAACGGCACTTCCATCGCCTCGACCATCAGTCAGCTCGAGAACGCTCCTATCACGGATCTGTATGGTGAATGGGCGCTAGCCCTACCCAGCTATACCGACCAGGTGCTGCCCTTCAACGTCACCCTGGCGGGTGCCAATGAATACGGCGCCATGTGCGCCAGCAAGATCCTGGGCATCGAGATCCTGAACGAAGGCACTGGCATCTCCGTCGACGACGCCGTCACCGAGTCCCAGGCCACCTTCGTCGCCCGCGCCATCGAACCTCTGGAGGCGATTCTTTCGCCCTCAGACTAGGTCCCTCCGTCCTGCCTGCATTAGAAATCCCTCGCGCGCGCGCCGCGAGGGCTGGCCGGGGACCCGGCTTCTTCCGTGCCCGTTCCCGTTCACCACGATGATAGGCAAGTGCAGGCCCCCAGCCAAGAGAGGTCATGGTCTCAGTGACCTTCTTCTGTGCTGCTACAGACTCTGTCTTCTTTAATTACTCTCTGTTTATCCGGCAGGGTCTGTACTGTTCTCTGCGCGCGCCGGGATTGCTGGCCTGAGCTTGGCCCCCTCAACTCATGGCTCGGCCGGGACCTGGCGGTCCCGCCGTCCTTCCTGCATAACAAAACCCTCGCGCACAACGCGGGGCTGTCCCCGGATGACCCCATCCACGCTCTAAATCGGTCTAGTCCGTGATTGCTGGTACGAAAAGGCGAAAAAGCCGTTTTTCAGCCCGAGCACCGGCACTTATGATACAAAGCTACCGCTTCGAGCCTGCGTTGCTCTCGCTCTAGTATGTGTCCGCGCGCTCAAAACCATGACTTTCACTGAACAGGGTATTGGTTTGTCCCCGCATTACCTCTTTTAATCTTCTCTATCCGGCAGGGGATATGCTGTTCTCTTTGCGCGCGCCGGCAAGTGGATTCCGCTTCAACCTGTCTTGCCAGGGGTATTCAGTTCGTTCTCGACCAGACTCCCCTCCTCCCCCGCGCCGGTTTCCCCCGGCGCTCCGCCACCAGCTCATTGCCGCGGTTACACATGGCGGTCCAAGGGCGTGGGACAGATTGTTCTTAAATACGTTAGTTAGTGCGGAAATCGTCTGTTTCTGACTTAGCGGCTGCGGAAATCTCCTGTCTTCAGCGCGCCGGGGTTACGTTTCCCGCGCCGAAGGCTTTGCTCCACCCTCCACCGGGTGCGTTTTCCGGCCCCCCCCGCTCATCCGTGGCCTGGCTCTGGCCGATGTCCCAATGGTCGATCAACTGCTCGGCAACAGACATATCCGCGCGTAGGGCGTT
>CAWCMB010000009.1:0-67940 GCA_963796585.1 uncultured Acidobacteriaceae bacterium | reverse complement strand
AGCCCTGAAAAGGCTGGCGTCGGCGGTTCGATTCCGTCCCTGGCCACCACATTTCAAAGCACTTATCTCGAAGTCCCCGATTTGCCGCAGCCCACAATATGCCCACAAAACGAGGAGTTTGCTCTAAATAATGAAGCTCGTTGCCGGGTTTTTCTCCGCCCATGGGCCCTTCAGCAGTTCGCTCAGGAACATCCCCTGCGCTTCTAGCTTGGCCGGGGTAATGGCTTGGGCATAGATGTCTAGCGTGGTCTTGATGTTGGAATGGCGGAGTAGTTCCTGCACCAGTTTTGGATCGTAGTTGTTGGCCACCAGCACCGACGCCAGCGTACGCCGGAAGGTGTGAAATCCGAATGCCCGGGGCGGGGCTACAACTCCGACTTTGATGGCCGCTGGCCGAAGATGATCGGACAGAAGCATGTTCGCTCGCGGTGGTTTTTTGCCCTTCAGCTTGAAAGACGGGAAAACGAGATCCTCTCCTTTGCTGTAGGGCGTTTCCCGGCACCAGGTGAGCAGATGAGCCGCGAGCATTGGAGGTAGCGGAACGGGACGCTTTGACGCTTTCGACTTGGGCTTGCCGAATTTCCCGTAAACATAAGCTCGGCGCACGTAAATGCATTGATTCTCGACGTCGACGTTCTTCCACTGCAGCGCCAGAATCTCGGAAATCCGCAGAGCGGTGGCGGCGGTGACCAGCACAAGCGTACGCAGCATCAACTCTAGTTGGTCGATGATGGCGAAGGCTTGAGCTGGAGTCAAAATGATCGGGTCGAAGTTGCTGGCTGTGGACTGGCGCACAAAGCGGATTGGATTGGCCTGCTCGGTTCGAGGGAGAAATCCGACACGCTGGGCATGCGTGTACACCAGACCAATGACCTGCCGGATCTTCGATCGGGTTTGATTTTCCAGACCGTTGGTCCTGCCCAACTCTTTCAGCCAGTTCTCCAGATGCAATGGCTGGATCAGCAAGGCTGGCTGCTTGCCCCAGCGTGGTGCCATTGCCGCCACAACCGACCACCAGAATGCGAATTGGCCGCTCCAGCAGCTGCGGATCAATGGTGTGTGTCATCGCTGCATGACCTCCAGCTTGCTCAGTACTCGTCCAACGGCTCCGTTTCGATCAGCGTTTCTCGTGGAAAGGTCTTCTTGCCCGCAAGACTCTTCCAAAGAGCAGCAGTTCCGCCCTCGCGCCCCGGTCAGCCGCCCCGCACCTCCCGGATGAGTGAATTCGCTTTGGAAGAAAGCCTGCTGCCAAGCAACGATGGAACCAACAGTTAGCGACTTCGGTTTGCGCATAGACGATTGAGCCGCTGACCCGCTCCGTGGCAGAGCGAATCAATGACTGCAGGCCACCAGCCTGGCGCACAGTATGTCGGGACTATCGCAAGTGGATAGCTGTGGGGCGTGACATCCGCGCCATCGTGCTTCGGTACAGTGATCGAGGGAAACGTGGCAGCCGAATGGCCCCGGAAACGAAGGCCGTCTGTGATCAGGCCATCGATGAGTTGTACATGACGGCTGAACGGAAGCGCCTGCCCGAGTTGCACTTGGAAATCTTACGCCGTCTAACGGATGCGAACAGGTTCCGCCCGGAACCTGACCGACTTTCCATTCCGAGCCAGAGAACGATCTATCGTGAGATTTCGCGTAGGTCACCTTATGAAGTGATGACGGCGCGCTACGGCAAACGTCGCGCCGAAATGGAATTCCGAACGTCGGGCACCGGACCGCATACATCGCGCGCTCTTCAAAGAGTATCGATGGACCACACGCCCGCCGACATCATCGTCGTGGACGACGGTAGCATGTTGCCGCTTGGCCGGCCGACGATTACTTCCGCGCTCGATGAGCACACTCGCTGTCCCATGGGTTTCTACGCTGGCTTCGAACCACCGAGTTGTTTGTCGGTGATGCGATGCCTCAAACACGCGATCCTCCCCAAGACCTATATCCCACGCGAGTTCCCATCGGTCAATAACCGCTGGGAATGTTATGGCGTGCCGGAACTCGTGGTGGTCGATAATCCGCCCGAGTTAAATCGGGACCGATATCCAATACGCCAAGGTCCTGGTTTCCTGGTACAAGGGCAAGCTCGAACGCTTCCAGGGCACCATGAACCACGATCTGATGCACGGCAACCCCGGAACCACTTTCAGCAATATCTTGGAACGCGATGACTACGATCCCAGCCGGCACGCAGTCGTTTTGCTCAGCACGTTTCGCGAGATGCTCCACAGGTGGATCATCGACGTGTATTTGCAGACACCCCATCGCGGCATCAAAGACACTCCGGCACATCGATGGCATACCGAGATCATCGGCTTGCCGCCTCCTTTGCCAATAAGTGCCAGCGAGTTGGATGTCGTGCTCGGCATGACGGCTCAACGAGTGGTGTTTCACTACGGAATCGAGTTGGAAGGGCTGAAATACAACGGCCAAGAACTCGGCGAACTGCGGCGGCGAATGGGGCTAGGAATAAAGGTCGAGCTCACGTTTGATCCGGGCGATCTTGGCAACATCAACGTGTTGATCCGCTGAGAGGAACTTATATGCGCGTTCCTGCTGTTGATCAGGAGTATGCCAACGGACTCTCCCTCTGGCAGCACAAGGTCATCCGCCGCTACGCTCAACGCCTGTTGCATGCACGCACCGACATTGTTGCCCTGGCGCGGGCCAAAGCCGAAATCCGTGCGCTGGTGGAGCGCGATTTCAACCGCAAATCGACTCGTGGCAGGAAGCGCCATGCACGTTTCATGGAAGACCACGCATGCGCAACCGTCCCGATAGGGGCCTTTCCGCGCCAGGGGGAGCTGGGCGGTCCCGAAACTCACCTTGCGGGTCGTCCAATGCAAGGCCGGCACGTGGCCACAGCGAGGAACCTGCAACCTGATGCCGAGGCTAGAGCAAGAAGACGGCGTCATGCAGATTTCCCATGTGTTGCGCCTCGAAGCTGATGAGTGGCGCGCGATTTGCTACCAGCACGTCAAAGGAGGAGGCAGGTTCCATGACAGATTGTTCCAGGGAAAACAGCAAAATGCTGAAGCAGGGAGATGCAAAGTTTTCTCGAAAGCGATCACGCGGCGGTCTGCTTTGATGCCTGTGAACGCTTCGTCTGACCAATCGAGCGCGCCATTGCCTGGCCTTCGTGGAAGCTGACGAACTGAACCAAGTCCTTCGAGAATAGAAGGTCCAGCGTCCAGTCGAGCGCTACGCGCAACTTCTTTTCCAATCGCGGCAGCTTGCCCAAATAGATGGTTCGCCACATCCACCAGGCGATGAACCCGGAGAACTTCCAGCCGAAGATGTCGGCCACGCCCGTGCGTCGGCCGATCGCGGCCAATTGCCCAATGGTCTTAAAGGAGAACGACATTTTCTTTCCGCCGTGCAGCGAGGCGACGATGTTGCGCGCTGTTACCTTTCCTTCGCGTAGCGCGTGCTGCGCTGTCGGTGGGCAGTACTTGCCGGTGGTGCGGTCGGGAATCAACGCACAGTCGCCCAGCGCATACACGCTGGGCCAGTCGCGGACTTCCAAAGTATCCTCCACCAGCAGGCGCCCGCGATCGTTCTGGCAAGGGAGTTCCTGCAGCAGCGCCGAGGGGGTGGTGCCGGCGGTCCAGATGAGTGTGCGCGCCGGGATTACCTCGCCGTCGCTGAGCGTGACTACCTCGCCATCGTAGCCGGTCACCTTGCAGTCCACACGCACTTCGATTTGCCGCTGCTGCAACTTGCGCTGCGCGTAGCCCCCCAGCTCTGCGGAGAGTTCGGGCAGGATGAGCGGCCCTGGATGCACCAAAACTACCCGAACGTCTGTTTGCCTGAGGTTCGGATAGAAGCGCAATGATTCGCGGATGAAGTCGTTTGTGGCGGCGATGGTTTCGACGCCGGCAAAGCCGCCGCCGGCAACCACGAACGTCAGCAATGGTTGACGAACGTTGGCGCAACAATCGGTGTCGGCTTCTTCGAGCAGAGCGATCAAGCGGTTCCGCAAGTTGGCCGCATCCGCCAGTGTCTTCATGGTCAGAGCATGCTCCTCCAAGCCTGGATTGTTGAAGAAGTTGGTGGTCGAGCCCACGCCAATCACCAACCGGTCGTACTGCATATCGTGCGTGTGCCGATCAAAGCCGTGCGAAACGGTGACAGTACGCTGAGCCAGGTCGATGTTTTCGACTTCGCCCGCAAAGAATTTCACTTTGCGCAGCAGCCTACGAATGGGGTTGACAATGTTGGTTAGGTCCAGATCGCTGGCCGCCACCTCGTGCAGCATCGGCGTAAAAAGGAAGAAGTTGTCGCGGTTCACCAGAGTGATCTCAGACTCGGGATCCTCCTTTAGCGCCTTCTCCAGCTCCATGGCGGTGTACAGCCCGGCGAAGCCACCGCCAAGAATCAAAATGTGATGTCGGCTCATCCCGCTCTGCTCCCTGGACAATTACAACAGTTGTGCTACGCCGGCTGGGGGCGCCGCGCTCGATCTGCAAGTTCGCGACAAGCGAACGATCAGGCAGCATTCTCCCGGGCCGCCGCGACCTTCGGAAAGTCCACCTCAGTTTGGTTAATGTTGTTGAAGTAGTTGGTGAAGATGTTGACTGCTACGTGACCAATGATTTCAACGATCTCGCCGTCGCTGAATCCAGCCTGTCGAACAGCATCGAACTGCGCTGAAGTAATTTGGCCGCGGCTCACCACAACCTGACGAGCGAACTTCAGCGCAGCATTGGTCCGGTCAATGCCCGTGTTCAAGGCGCGGGCCGCCGCAAGCTGCTGTTCGCTTAAGCCCGCTTTCCTGCCTAACGCAATATGGGCAGAGAGACAATACTCACAACCATTTGCCTCTGCGACAACGATTGCGATCTGGTCATGCAGTTTCTTGTCTAGTAAGCCGTTTGCGAGTGCGGTATAGAAGTTCACGTAAGCGCCAAGTACAGCTGGTGAGTTTGCCAGATCGCGCATGAGATTGGGCGTCACGCCAAATTGTGAGTGGACCGTGTCCAGAAGTTCTTTGGCTTTGCCTGTTGCTTGGTTGCGATCAATTGTCTTAAGCCTCGCCATTTCGATTGTTCTCCTTTGCTCACTGAGTTGCACGATCGTGCTCGCCAGGGCCACGCTATTTCGTGCTGTAGTCTGTGATTCGCCGAATGCGATTTTGTTACAACGGGGGGTGCACGGTCGGTACCCAAGTCAGCGTCCGACACTCGCAATGCGGCCTGCAAAGTTGTTGGTGGTAAACTTGGCGGCGAGCGTAAGCATGAGTACGTTATGGACGACGTATATGCAATCAATGTCGTCAAGACCGAGTTCCGCGAGGCTTACAACACAGGAAACGCCGAACGCCTGTTGGCTATTCTCGATAGCGGCCTGATCGACTTGTCCAATGGCCGCTGCAGTGGATATGGCGAGGACGGCAAGGCTGCTCTGCGGTCTTATCTGCAGGACCTCTTTGCAAAGTTCGAAGCCCGCATGGTGTCTATCATCATCGATATTAAGGTCATGGGCGACGTGGCAGTGGACTACGGTTGGCATGAGTTAGTGCTGACGCCAAAGAGCGGTGGCGAGTCCATCAGAACCAGAACGCGCTACGTGGATGTCTGGAAGAAGAATAAGACAGGCGACTGGAAGCTCGCGATCTTTATCGACAACGCTGATGTGCCCGACCAGTCGAGCGCAGCCATATCCGCTTAAGCGTGTTCGGGCTGATTGGGCAACCTGTTGTGAAGCCGCTTGTTGAATCCGGCGGGAACCGCAAATACTCGCCGTCGCTAATTGAAGCTTGCGGGCCCCGGACGAGGCTACGCGGCAGTATACGCGCGACAGCGAGGCCCGTGTGAACTGCTGCCGCGGCGGTTGCGCTTGGGCTCCTCTCTGGGCGTCTTTGTATCACGTCAACAGTAATGCCGCGTAACTTCGCTCGCAAGGCATTTACACTCGCCGCAGTCCGGCATTCACCGAGTTGCTTTTGAGGCGAGAATCTCAGGCTTTGCAATCTCCGGCGGCTTGGCGAACAGATCTTCCGCTTTGGCGAGGAGCGCTTTGGCGATTTCTCCGTTGAGGTGAGCGTTCCGGCCATTTTCGTCGGCAAAGGTGTCAAAGATGCCGTATTTCCCGGGCCCCATCTTGATCGCGTACCAGCTAATCGTCCCTGCCTCACGCTCAGCCAGCGGCTGCGCGGACTTCAGAAACTCTTCGACTTCATTTTCCTTGCCCGGCTTGGCTTCGAGTTGCGCCCAAATAGCTAGTTTTCCCATCATATTTGCCTCCTCTCTATTTGATGCACCGGGGCGTTGGATGTGACAGGCGATGTACTTCGTTTCAGAGAGGAGCAAGAAGGTTGAGGAAACCTGTCGTGTTGTAACTTTAGCGACCATGCTGCATCTCATCGGCAGCAGGAATAAAACCCAATGTCACAGCCAGCATACCTCTATGAAGGAAAGATCGAGCGTGGCCAAGGCGCCATTCGCTTGGCACAGCTTCCCGCGGAATCTGCTCCCGTGCGCTTCGGGGTCCACGGCGCAATCGCCAGGCACTATGGGCTGGACCCACAGAAGATCCAAGAACCGCGCGCGGCTACGATCGACTACGTGATTGCCGCCACTGCCGCTTGACTACAGGGCACATTTGCCACCGCGCTGGCAGCGCGAAACGTCAAGACAGGTCGAGGGGCACTCAGCAGCGACGTGCGCGGCGAGGTCGAATCCGAGGAGGGCGTCCTGGTGATTCGGCGCATCTTCGTCCACCATCGGCTCGTACTCTCAGAGGACGTTCGCGGCATCGTCGAGGAAGTGCACAGTAGCTATCCGATGCACTGTCCCCTGTATCGGACCCTGCATCGCTGCATCGATATCAAGACGTCGTTCGAGCTTGTGCCCAGTCCCGCTTCGGATTAAGGCACAGGGGCTGTGCAGGGGCGACCACCTGCTTTGGAGACACAACGCGAGCGAAGCGTGTCTCTGAGACAGCCCCTGGAAGTGCCGGAATAGACGGAAGAAAATTGTCACATTTGCCGACCCCATGCGTCTCATGAACGGTAACCTGCATTAGCGGCGCAGGAACGACAAGGCGAACGATGTCTCAGCTCTCACAGCCGCGGATGGAGCTTGCGGAAAGCGAGCTAATTAGGCGTGTCTGCGAAGGCGACCAGGATGCCTTCTACGAGCTCCTGCGGCCGCATGAACGTGCCATCTTCGTTGCTGCGCGTGCGGTGCTGGATAACGACGCCGACGCGGAAGAGGCCGCGCAGGAAGCAGTTTTGAAAGCGTTCACCCATGTCGGCTCGTTTCGCGGGGAGTGCAAGTTCAGTACATGGCTGATTCAGATCACCATAAACGAGTCGCGCATGAAGCTGCGCAAGCAGCACCGCCTCCTGTATAAGTCGGTCGACGAGCCGCGTTCCGACGAGGAAGGCGATTATTGGCCCAGAGATTTCGCCGATTGGCGCGAGATTCCATCCGAGGCGCTGGAGCGGAAAGAATTGCGGGAAGCACTGAACCGGGCGGTGGATTCGCTGTCGCCAAAGTATCGGGAAGTGCTCATCTGCCGCGATATTCAACAATTGAGTATCGAGGAAACAGCGCAGGTACTCGGCATAAGCGAATCGAACGTGAAGACCAGGCTGCTGCGCGCGCGCCTGCAAATGCGCGACGCGCTTGCGCCCGGAATCGATGGAGGCTGGAGCCGTGGGCGTGAGTACGAGAAGGTGCGGCCATGGTAGCCGCCTGGACACACTGAAATGATTGTCGAAATCAGTTGCGTAGAAGTGTGGCGCGAGATCTCCAATTATCTGGAAGGAGATATCAGCCCAGAGCTGCGCGCCAGAATCGAAGCGCACCTCAAGACTTGCAAGCACTGCACCGCGGTCCACGACGGCATGCGCAATGTGGTGCGCCTGATCGGCGATGGTGTGGCGTTCGAGTTCGAGGTGCCAAAGGACTTCAGCAAACGGCTCTATCGCAAGCTTCCGACCCGCCCTCATAAGCCTTAGGGTCCGGATTGCGCGGCATCAACGCTGTTAGGTAGGTCCGCGTTATCCATGTCCATCGCCAATTTCCAGTTTCCGCTTGGTGAGACTCTAGCCTCGACACCAGCAACTCCGAGTGATCCTGGGCGTCCCTGCTACGGATCCCCGCCGAAGCTTCTGGGCAAGCATCACAGTGTAGCCAAGTGCGCCACCGCGGAAGGCCCAGAGCATTAGGTCGATGACGCGAGCGAAGTCGCGCGCCGCCGGAGGAAACAGCAGCTTGAACGGCCGAGCCAGTCGGGCGCGGCGCCGGCAGATCTCCCAAGTCGGAGTAACGTTGTGGGTAAGGTCTTCCACAGCCATCATTTGCAGACCCGCGGCTTCGATCTCCTGGGCATATTCTGTGGGGGGCGCAAACGGTTGGCAATTGGCAGCCTCGGCCAGCAACGCCAGCTTGCTATGTGGGCGCGCAGACGTCCAGCCGCAACCAGCAACTTGCCTTCCGGCCGCAGTGCGTTCGCTGCTTTCCTGAAGTAACCTCGTCTGTTCAGGAAATGCTCCGAGGACTCCATGGTCCAGATGACGTCGTAATGCGACTGTTGGAAGGCATAGCGCTCTGCGTTGCCAACTATAAACTCAACCCGATCCTGCACGCCATCCCGGCGCGCGCTCATGCTCGCAAAGTCGGCCTGTTTCGGACTGAGGGTGATGCCAGTCACACGCGCGCCATAGTTGCGCGCGAGGTATATGGACGTGCCGCCGTACCCACAGCCCACATCTAGGACCGCCGAACCAGGCGCGAGCGCCAGCTTGCCTGCGCAAAACTCGAGCATCTGCTCTTGTGCGCGCCGCGGTCGCTCGTCGCCATTGACAAACAATCCGTGATGAAGGTGCTCTCCCCAAAAAAGTCGGTACACCCGTGCCATAGAATCGTAGTGGTCGCGAACAGCCTCGGTCGTTGCCGTCTGCAACAGACAGTCCGCCGCAAGGTTATTCTGCTTCTGGGGGCGCGACCGATATAGCAAATTCAATGTCAAGTTCATTTTTCACTTTGACCAGGCCGCCACCCACAGTGACAGGCTGAATGCCGAAGTCGGTCTGCTTGATCCGACAGTGCCCGACATACTTGCCGTGACCTTTATGAACAGTGGTACTGACCGGATTGCTTCGTCCGTGCAGCACCAAAATACCCTGGACGTTCCAAGTGTCGCTGCCGGTTTTCGCGACCGAGGTTGATCGGAAGCTGATTTCGGGGTACCTCGCACTCTCAAGCACCTTCTCCTGCATGGTCTGTTGCACTTGAGCCTGATCGTCTGCGCTTAGACCCGGGTCCGGTTCCACCTTCAACGCGGTGGCAAGGAAACTGAATGCCACGCGAGACGGTTCGCCTTCATTGGCGCTGCCCTGAGCGATGGGCGCGGCGACCCAGTGTTCATGGCCTGCGGACGAAAATAGTCCAGACTTTCTCACGTGAATGCGAATGGTGCTGTTATCGACATCAATGGGCCTCTCGGCCGCTGATGCCACCGTACAGAACGAAACCGCCAGGAGAACAGCGCTGCAAATGCTTCCCGAGCCTCTCATTCTTAATTGGCTCCTTGTGGGATGGAGGACGGGCCCTTCAGCCTATATGCAGGGCGGACCGGGATACAAATTCACCCGGCCACTCCGGACGATTCTCGATCTGATCGAGGCGGGGGCGGTCGAGCGGACATTCATTCGCCAGGTCCTGCTGCAGGCTGTTGACCGGGGTCTGATCACGCGCCAACAACTACGGAGCGCACAACTGGGCGAAACGGCGCGCAAGATGGTCGAGGATGCGCTGCGGCAGGCTGCATGATGGCGACACACAGAGCCTATACAACGGCGGCAGCCTTCCGGAGAGCCCTGGAGGAACGTCTGAAAAACAGGTCCCAGGCGGAACAGATCGACATCAATCGCCTCAGACGTCAGGTATCCTTCGATCGATTGCTGGCACGCCTGTTCAGGGACGATGCGCCGCCGTGGGCGTTGAAGGGCGGCTATGCCCTGGAACTTCGCTTCAAGTCCGCGCGATCCACGATCGATATCGATCTGACGGTGCAGCGGGTCGTAGAAGGCGATAGAAGGCGGAGACGCAGTTCGAGCGATACGTGAGATGCTACAGAACGCGGCCGATGTCTCCCTCAATGACTGGTTCGAGTATACGATTGGACCACCCGTGATGGATCTGACCGCGGCTCCTTACGGGGGCGCTGCTATTCGGTCGAAACACGCATGTATGGAAGGATCTTCGCCCGGTTCCATCTCGACGCAGGCGTTGGCGATGTCGCGATTCAGCCTCTTGAAACTGTCGAGTGCCATGACTGGCTCGGTTTTGCAGGAATCGCGAAACCACGCGTGCGGATGATCTCACGGGAACAACAATTCGCGGAAAAGATTCACGCCTATACGCTTCCGCGCAGCTCTGCGAATAGCCGGGTAAAGGACTTGGTAGATTTGGCGCTGCTCATCGGAGACAACCAACTTGATCGGCGGAAGACATTCGACGCATTGCGTCTGACCTTTGAAAGAAGGAACACGCACGCTTTGCCAACAACTTTGAACGCTCCGCCGGAAAACTGGCAAACGCCGTTCGAAGCGCTCGCTGAAGAATGTGGGCTGCAAACAAACATCGCTGGGGTCTTCGACAGCGTACGCAAGTTCGCCGAAAATGTCCTGGCAGGCGGCATGGAGCAGTGAGCCAGCAATGGCCAGTAGAAGTTCAGAATCGGCTTCGTTCGAGTACCGTGAAGAGGAGAGCCAGCGGCTGCGCGAAGAGAATGCGCGGTTGCGGCGTCTTCTGGCCGTTCACGGTATTCCTATTCCGCAGTCCCCGTCAGACCATACGCTTCCGATTCAAACTCCCGAACCCGCGGCAGTGGAAAGCAAGGAGGACCGCGCTCGCAAGCGAATCGCGCTCTTCGGGAGCCTGTTTCGTGGGAGAGAGGATGTCTATGCGCGCCGGTGGGATAATCCCGACGGCCGGTCTGGATACTCACCGGCAGCCCTGAAAGATTGGAAAGCGATCAACTCAAGCAGGCCGGAGGATCGGAAGAAGGTCGATCAACACACGAGGAAGTTCCTCCCCTTGACCGAACTCGCTATCGAAAATCATCTTCTCGGGAAAGAAACCATTGGCGTTTATCCGCTTCTCACGGACGAAACCTGTTGGCTTCTCGCCGTGGATTTCGACAAGAAAACATGGGCTGACGACTCTCGCGCCTTTCTGGACACATGCCGGGAGTGGAGCGTGCCGGCAGTTCTCGAGCGCTCGCGTTCCGGAAATGGCGGCCATGTATGGATCTTCTTTGAAGATGCGCTTCCGGCGAACACGGCGCGCAAACTCGGATGCGCGATTCTTACGCAAACCATGGAACACCGGCATCAACTCGGTCTCGATTCCTATGACCGCCTATTTCCAAACCAGGACACGATGCCAAAAGGCGGGTTCGGAAACCTGATTGCTCTCCCATTACAGTTTGCACCACGCAGGTCCGGCAACAGCGTCTTCGTCGACACGGATCTCCGCCCATATCCCGATCAGTGGCAGTTTCTTTCTACAATTCCGCGGATGTCTGACGTCGCCGCCGAAGAAGTCATCGCCGATGCCCAACGCAACGGCGATCTGATCGGAGTTCGCATCAGCATTGCCGAGGATTAGGATCAGATCGCGCGTCTCCTGTGCACTTGTGGCGACAAGCACCTGGTCTTCGAGCAATTGGAGGAGCTGCGGCGAAAATGGCCACGCATCTCCGAAGGTCTTGCGAATCTCGGCATGTTCCGAAGCCGGCGCCTGCGACAGGCGCAGTTCTTCCGAGACGTGGACTTCGGCGAGAAGTTCGATCGACGACGGAGGGATCTGCAGACAATTCTCGAACAGTCGGTGCAGGAGCAAACGCTGTCTGTCGCGTCGCGCGTATGGTCCTTTGAAGTCGATCCGCAAAGGATCCACGCGGTGAATCTGCTGGTACGCATCAGTATTGCCATTCCGCACCGAGACAACGAGGAGTAGCAGTTCGGGATGCGATTTGGCTATTTCAGAGAGGATCTGGACGAAGTTGTATGCCCAGTTTTTCCACGGATACTGTTTGGTGTTGGTTAGACCGTCGAACCAGGTTTGATACTCGTCGAGGATGAGCGCCGTCGGCTGCTTCTGGAGCAATTCCAGCGTCAGATCGTAACTTAGTATGTCAGTTTTTCCAGCGCCTTGGCCTTCCCACTTACCTCGAATGTATTCACCTTGAGGATGCCGCTCGGGGAGGAGGTCCCACAGGAACTTGTAGTTCTGGTGGACAAGG
Source organism: uncultured Acidobacteriaceae bacterium (assembly GCA_963796585.1). Classification (GTDB taxonomy): domain Bacteria; phylum Acidobacteriota; class Terriglobia; order Terriglobales; family Acidobacteriaceae; genus CAVVDY01. The sequence continues at coordinate 55,676 of CAWCMB010000009.1, read as the reverse complement.
CTTTCCGTGATGACGTGCATTCCGTGGCGGAGCGGCAGGGTTGCCATCTTCGGGTACGCGAGGTCCTTGTCCGGCAGGTTGATCATGCACTGGCGCATGTCGTTCTTCGCCAGCTCGATGAAAAAAGTGCCGAAGCGATTTCCGACGCCGCGCGATCCCGAGTGCAACAGGAACCACACGTTCTCGTTTTCATCCAGACAGACCTCGATGAAATGGTTCCCCGTCCCCAGCGTCCCCAAGTGATTGATGCGCTGCACATGGTTCAGCTTGATACTTTTCGACGATCGCCTGATATGCCGGCTCCATCTTCGCCCACACGTCCAGGTGATGCGCCGGAGAATCCGACCACGCACCGCGGTCGTTCTTTCCGCCGTTGTCGGTACGGCCATGCGGCACTGCCTTCTCAATCGCCGTGCGGATCCCGTGCAGATTGTCCGGCAGATGGTTGGCGTGCAGAGAAGTCTGCACCGCCATCATGCCGCAGCCAATGTCTACCCCAACCGCTGCCGGAATGATCGCGCCGCGCGTCGGAATCACGCTGCCCACGGTCGCGCCGATACCCCAATGCACGTCCGGCATCGCCGCCACCCACTTGTAAATGAACGGCAACTGCGCGACGTTCAAAGCTGCTGGCGCGCGGCGTCCTCCAGAGGGACACCCCTGGTCCAGGCCTTGATGGGAACGCCACGGTCAGGCTTCATCACGTTGTACGTTGCGTCTGTCATCTTCTCTTCCTTTGTCGGCCAGTATTCACTAAGATTCTGGTCGGGGAGGGGAGATTCGAACTCCCGATCTCGTGCGCCCGATGCACGCGCCTTCAACCAGACTAGGCCACTCCCCGATGTGGTGAATCGTCACGGAATTGAACCGTGTCCACTGGCTTTTCAGACCAACACTCTACCGTCGAGTTCACGAGCCAAAGTTGGTGGACGGTGCGAGACTCGAACTCGCATTGCACGGTTGGGCACCCCGGTGTATGTGAGATGTGGTAGGGGTTGGCCAGCCGCCTTCTCGTTATAGGATGAAGTATGGCCAAAGCATACCTGATGGGCGAAGAAAAAGACCCGGACCCGAAGAAGAACAAGAAATACTACTATTTTGATTCACGCGCCGAGACTCCGGGCAGATATCGGACGACTCAGGAATCTGCGCAGCGCGCCTGTGACGTTCTTGACGCTGTGCAGATTTCGATTCCGTACCCTGACGGAAGAGGGTCCCACATCTGCGGAGACTTTCAGGTGGAGAAGCAATCCGAGGGCTGTTTTGTAGTGTTTTGTGAGGTTCCCGACGACCTCCAACGTGTGAAAAGAGGGGAGCAGACCAGCCCTTCTGCCGACGCCTAAACTGCTTTACGTGAGCCAGTCGAAGCAGGACAAAAGAAATCAGCACTTCGTTTCTGCCGAGATTCACCGGGGAAGCCTTGGCATCGCTACCGTTTTCCTGCCCTGCGAGGCCCTGCGCGAGTACTTCTATCGCTTGCCGCCCGCGAATGGCAGAGTCGATCATCCCACGCTGTATGACATCTTGCGCGTCCCGGTTAGCTGGCTGGGCTCGCGCTACTACCAGAAAACCATCCGGTTTCTCTGGCGCGTTCAGGAGACGCTTGAAAAGGAGTTTGTTCTGTCCCTCCCATACGCACGGTTCCGCGCACTCAAACACACGGCCGATCATTTGCGAGGGACGGTTCGGATTGAATCCGCCACATCCATTGAACCGGGCGTAGCCTACGATCTGGGGTCGCTGGCGTATTGTCTCCGCGACGTCGATGCCGTTTGTGTTGCAGTACACGCCTCTTGCAAAGCGCCGCGGGTCATCCGGATTCTTGCCAAATCGCCGGCGCCACACGCTACCGAAACCTGTCACCGCAACTAACACTCTGCTATGCACCTTTCAGCCGCCGGTTCTCCCGACGCTCAGCGTACAGTTGCTCCTGCAGATTGTTGATGATCTGCACTACTTTCGGATCTGCCGCGTTCATATCGATGGAAACCGCAGCAGCGCGATTTGGATCTGTCTTTTTTGCCATCGCGTCAAGCCGCACAGACATGTCTGCTATCAGCTTTTCCTTTTCCAGCAGGTCACGTTTGGCTAAATCTCTTTCACGTTTATAGGAGTCCCGCTCATCGGTGACGGAATCCAGTACAATCTTGAGGCTGTTCGCATCCGAATCTGCTCCCGGGATGGACATGCCATGATCGTCTGCCTCGATCGCCCGGTTGCAGCGTTCAATGTGGCCGTTGTATTTCTGAATCGCCTCCCGCGCCACGCCCCGGGAATATGCGTCGTGGTTGTACAGGTCCGCCATCATCTCCGCCGTGATCCACATGGCGCGACGGTGGTCGATCCATTGCTTGTTGTACAGCATGGCCATGACCAGCAGCCCAATCGTCGTACCCAAACTGTACTTGAAGTATGGGTTGCGAACGCTCTCATCCAGAAATACTTGACGGCGTTCCTCCATCCATGTGCCGTAATCGAAATTATTGGGATTGAACTGCTTGAGCAGGAACTCGTACCAGGTGTCACCCCGCTGGTACATCGGACGACCTGTGTTCGGGGCCGGACGTCGGGCTGCACTTGTTGTGTCCCATGCGATGCTCTTTGAGCCTGCCGCTCTTGCTGCGCGATTGCCGAACCAACCGTCATCAGCCCAACCACTGCAAGTGCGACTGTCGCGAGCGTTCGCTTCATCGGGGTATCAACTTTTCTTATCCACGACGGGCAAACCGCCTGGTCGCTGCCAGTTCAGGCGTTTTGAACCGCAGGTTTGCTCCGGTGGACTGCTCGCGGGGACTGTCTCGTTCGCGCGTACAGTTCGGGCTCAAAGTTGGGAATCCGGACGTCCTGTGGTGGACGCACGTGCAACAACTGGTGCAATGTGCCGCGCGTGTCATCCGTCATCAGAATCTCCATCTGGCCCTTGGGGAGGTTCTTGATGTGTTCATCGAGCGCGCGGGTCTCGCGATCTTCGCTCTCCGTGGCCCGATCGGTCGCCTCGTACTTCTCGTAACCGAACAGTCGCCTGCGGTACATCGAAACGCTCCGCCGTGTCACGGTGTGCTCAGCCGACGCTCGCAGGAAATAGCGGGCTGTCTCTTCGTCGCGGGTGCGCAATGTCAGAGTCGTGTTTGGCGCCGATGTCACACGCGGCTCGACCATTCTGTTCTTTGTTGCCATCCTGCTGATCGTCGTCATCGGCATTTTCCCCAACCTCCGTCTTGCGTAACATCGTGAAGAATGGCGTCGCTGACACCGACCAGATCAGCATGGGCATGGTGATTATGATCCTCATGATCGCGGTTGCCGGGGTTATGATGATCGTCTTCAAGGCCTCGCCCGAAGACGCATTGAAGGGGAGCATTATGCGCAGCGGGATTATGGCGGTCATCTCGATTGCAGGGGTTTCGTGGCTGGGGTCGTCATTCTTCGAGGCGAATCGCAATCACATCGTCACCAGCCTCTCCGACCTGGTACGACACTATCCCTGGATGTTGGCCGCCGGACTGTTCGTGCTGTCGAACCTGCTGTTCAGCGCCGCCACTGTCGTGATCTTCATGCCGCTGGGGTTAGCTCTGGGCTTGCAGACGTCTCATCTGGCCGCGTTTTACGTCGCTGCCAACAGCGTCTTCCTGCCAACCTACGGCACACTGCTGGCCGCCGTGTCCTTTGACCAGAAGGGCACCACCCGCATCGGCAAATACCTACTGAACGACAGCTTCATGTTGCCCGGCATGGTAACGGTCGTGGCGGGAGTTCTTATCGCACTGGCGCTAACTATCGTGGTGCACATATAGAGAGCGCGGAAAGTAAAACGAATGTTCACAGGCATGACCATCACGTTTCTCAAGGAATTCGGCACCGGCCTCTGGGTCGCCGCTCCCGTAGAGCTAAGCCTGGCCATACTGATCGTCCTGCTTGGTCAGTTCGTTGGACGACATGAAGGCTGGTCGCGTTTCGACAGCGTTTATTGGTCGTTCGTTACGGCAACCACGGTGGGCTACGGCGATTTGCGACCAACCAAGCGACGGTCAAAGATTGTGGCGATTGTCATAGCAACCCTGGGATTGATCTTGAGCGGCATTCTCATTGCCATCGCTGTTCGCGCAGTTACGATCGCAATGCAAGCGCACGCAGCGGGATCGTAGTTCGCCGCCACGGCAGTCCACGCTACGAACAACGCATCGATTTCGTCGCATTCTGGCCGAGTCATTGAGCGCAAAGGAGTCTGTCATGTCGCAGCAACATCTCATTCCAGATTGGCTGACCAAGTACGACAAGGAATGGCTTAGGCTCGACATCATCGCCGGCCTGACTGCGGGTGCTGTCGTCATTCCCAAGGCGATGGCCTACGCCACAATTGCCGGCCTACCGGTGGAAGTGGGACTGTACACAGCGTTTGTTCCGATGGTGATCTACGCATTCCTGGGAACATCGAGGCCGCTCAGCGTCAGCACGACCACCACTCTTGCTATCCTGACCGCAGCGGAGCTGGGTGAGGCCGTCCCGACAGGGGATGCCACCGCCCTTCTGAAGGCTTCGATGATGTTGACCCTACTGGTGGGCGGCTTCCTGCTGCTTGCTTCTCTGTTACGGATGGGCTTCATCGCGAACTTCATCTCCGAACCCGTCCTCATCGGCTTCAAAGCAGGAATCGGGGTAGTGATTGTGCTCGATCAGCTGCCGAAGATTCTGGGCATCCACTTCGCGCGTGGTACGTTTCTGCAAAACGTGCTGTCGACGATCCGTGGGGTACCGCGCACGTCGTTGGCCACGCTGATCGTCGGTCTGGCGATGTTGGCTGTGCTGATCGGGCTGGAAAAGTTCCTTCCTCGAGCTCCTGCTCCACTCATCGCCGTGGCCGCAGGGATCATTGGCTCCGTCCTGTTCAAGCTGTCATCGCATGGCGTGGAACTGGTGGGGCAGGTCCCGTCCGGATTGCCGCCCGTCGTAATGCCCGACCTCTCTTTAGCGGCTCGCCTTTGGCCTGGGGCATTGGGCATTGCCCTGATGAGCTTTACCGAGACCATCGCCGCCGGACGTGCTTTCACCAAGGCTGGCGAGCGTACGCCACAGGCCAACCGTGAGCTGCTGGCAACAGGGCTGGCAAATGTTGGCGGTGCATTCTTCGGCTCCATGCCAGCCGGTGGTGGAACCACCCAGACGGCCGTGAATCGTCAGGCCGGCGCCTGCACCCAGGTTTCCGAGCTCGTTACGGCAGCGATGAGCCTGGTAACGATGCTCTTCCTCTCCCCCCTCATTGCACTGATGCCTCATGCGACGCTCGCTGCCGTCGTGGTTGTGTACTCGGTGGGACTAGTGAAGCCGCAGGAGTTCCGGGACATTCTGCATGTCCGGCGAACCGAGTTCATCTGGGCGCTGACCGCATTTGCAGGCGTAATGCTGATGGGCACACTCAAGGGCATAATTGTCGCGATCATCGTTTCGATGGTGATGCTGGCCCACCAGGCATCTGACCCGCCTGTCTATGTAATAGGACGCAAGCGCGGCACCAACATCTTTCGTCCCATCTCCCAGGAACATCCGGAGGATGAAACCTGTCCCGGCCTTCTACTTTTGCGGCTGGATGGACGCTTCTTCTTCGCCAATGCGGAACACATCGGGCAGAAGATAAAACCTCTGGTTGAGCGAGCAAAGCCAACGGTGATCGCTCTTGACTTGAGTGGTGTACCGGACTTGGAGTACACCGCGCTGAAGATGCTGACCGAAGCTGCAAAACGGCAGCGGCAGAACGGAGTATCCGTGTGGTTGGTGGGACTGAATCCCCAGGTCCTGAATATGGTCCAGAGGTCGCCACTTGGGGAGATGCTTGGACGGGAAGGCCTGCACTTCAATCTCGAAATGGCTGTGGCGAAGTATGAGGGTAGCAGTGGCCTGCCTGCGGGTGAGGAGACAAGTTGATCGGCAGCCGCATCTGGTATGCCCAGCGCGTCGTTTACCAAAATTTCATATGACGAATGCTATGAGCGTGCCAGTCTAGATGCAGGTACTGCCTCGAGGCCGCAAACCATCGTCGAAGAATGGGAGCAAACTATGCAGAATAGCGTCAGGGTAGGCAAAACACCTTCCGAGTTGAAGCAGGCAATTCTAGATAACCTCTACTTCGTCCAGGGCCGTATTCCAGAGCTCGCTACGACGAATGACTGGTACATGGCCCTGGCCTTCACGATTCGTGATCGGATGATGAACGACTGGATCGAGGCTTTCGCCCGGGACCACCAGTCTCCCGTAAAGATGGTTAGCTATCTTTCGGCCGAGTTCCTGATTGGGCCCCAGCTCGAAAACAATCTGCTGAATGTGCATGAGGTTCGTGATGCGGTGGCTCATGCCGTCTCTGACCTTGGGTTGAGCCTGGAGAAGTTGCTAGACCACGAACCCGAACCCGGCCTAGGAAATGGCGGCCTCGGCAGGTTGGCGGCCTGTTACATGGAATCGCTTACGACTCTCAATATCCCGGCCATAGGCTACGGTATTTTTTATGAGTTTGGTCTCTTTCACCAGGAGATCCACGATGGCTGGCAAGTGGAAAAAACCGACAAGTGGCTGAGCCTCGGCAACCCCTGGGCAGTCACCCGACCTGAGATTTCTCACTATGTCGGTACCGGCGGTTATACCCGGCAATATCAGGACGAACACGGCCGGCTCCGAGTGCAATGGGTCCCCGAGCAGCTAGTGAGAGGTGTAGCCAACGATATCCCGGTTGCAGGCTACGACACCCACATGACGAACTTTCTGCGTCTCTGGTCGTCCGAAGCTGTGGACTCATTCGATTTTCAAGCCTTCAACAAGGGCGACTACTACGAGGCTGTTCGGGAGAAAACGCTCTCCGAAACAGTCAGCAAAGTTCTCTATCCCAATGACGAGCCTGAAGCCGGCAAAATGCTCCGACTCCAGCAACAGTACTTCTTTACGTCTTGTTCGCTGCAAGACATGATTCGCATCCATTTTCTGCATAAGCGGCCCATTGAGAACTTCCATGAATTCTTCGCCGTTCAACTCAACGACACGCATCCGTCCATCGCTGTGGCCGAACTGATGCGACTCCTGCTCGACATCCACGGTCTTGATTGGGATACAGCTTGGCACATTACCCAAGCCACTTTGGCTTACACGAATCACACGTTGCTGCCGGAGGCCCTCGAAAAGTGGCCTCTTCCTCTCTTCGCCAAATTGTTACCCAGGCATCTCGAAATCATTTATGAGATCAATGCCAGATTCCTAAGCCACGTCCGAGCGAAATATCCTAATGACGACCCTCTGGTTGCCCGGCTTTCGCTGATCGATGAGCAGGGTCAGAAATCTGTGCGCATGGCGAACCTGGCCACAGTCGGATCACATGCGGTGAACGGAGTCGCGGCTCTGCATACCGAGCTGCTGAAAAAGACCGTATTGCACGACTTCTATGAACTCGATCCCGGCAAGTTCTTCAATGTAACCAATGGCGTAACGCCACGGCGCTGGCTGGCGCTTAGCAATCCAGAGTTGTCTGAGCTGATATCAAGCAGGCTCGGCTGGAACTGGCTGAAACACGAGAACGAACTCAGAAAGCTGGAGCCCTGCGCCGATGATGATGGATTCCGCCAGGAGTGGAGAAAGGTTAAGCTCACCCGTAAGCTGCTCCTTGCTGCCCTACTCAAGGAGCGTACGGGCGCCGTCGTCGATCCAGAGACGCTGTTCGACGTGCAGGTGAAGCGAATTCACGAATACAAGCGTCAGCTATTAAACGTGCTCTACATGATCACGCTCTTGCATCGCCTGCGCAGTGACCGAGACGCCCGCATCACGCCACGAACCGTGATCTTTGGCGGCAAGGCAGCCCCCGGCTACTTCATGGCAAAACTGATCATCAAGCTGATCAACTCCGTGGCCAGCACGATCGATTCCGACCCGGTCGCCCGTGACCGGCTGAAGATTATCTTCATCCCAGACTTCAGCGTGAAGACCGGACAGCTGATCTATCCCGCCGCGGAGCTGTCTGAGCAGATTTCAACTGCCGGCAAAGAAGCTTCCGGCACCGGCAACATGAAATTCTCGATGAATGGTGCGCTCACCATAGGCACACTCGATGGCGCCAACGTCGAAATCCGGCAAGAGGTCGGGGCCGACAATTTCTTCCTTTTCGGACTTACCGCCGATGAGGTAGTTGAGGTCAAGCGCAAAGGTTACAATCCCCGTCACATCTACGAGAGCAATACGGCGCTGCGAGAAGTGATTGACTCTATCGGCGCAGGCGCATTCTCGAATGGAGATCGTGCGTTGTTTCAGCCTATCGTCGACTCGCTGCTGAACAACGACGATTACCTGCTTCTTGCCGACTACCAGTCATACGTTGAGTGCCAGGAGAAAGTAAGCGCGGCCTACCTGGATCAGGAGCACTGGACCCGCATGTCGATCCTTAATACGGCGCGCATGGGCACGTTTTCGTCGGACCGTTCGATTCGCGAGTATGCCGAAAAGATATGGCACGTGAAAGGAATCGATCTGTCATCCCGTGCTGCGGCGGGTGCGAAAGACTGAACGAGAGCGACTTTCGAACCTCGCTACGATTCTTCGGAGACTGCCTCGACTTTGCCCTTGCGAACGGCACTTTCCAGAGCGTCATGATCGCTTTCGTTCTGGTCTGCGTATGCTGCCGCAAAGGCCGCAATCGCTTTGTCGAAGGTGTCACTCTTCCCCAAGTAGCCGCTGAGTACAGTTGAAGAGCCAGAACGTGCGTGTGAAAGCGCCAGCGCCTTGCCGCACCAGGTGGCATAGAGATCCATTTCCGGGGCACCAAAGGTCTCCACTCGCATGCTGATCTTGATGTCCCGCAACTGGCGCACAAAGAAATGGCGCCCCTGCTGGCTGCTGGTCCATCCCAGAAACATGTCGCTGGCCGGCTGCATAGTCCTGTAACCGTGCACGATCCGTTCGCCGTGATTGGCAAAAGCGCTGGTGCCGGCATACGGTTCGAACACCGAGGCACGCGCTTCCTTGACCTGCAAGAACAGCGGATCGCCTTCACCAGCCATGAAAAGAATGACCCAGCATCGGGTTCCAACACTTCCGATGCCAACTACCTTTATGGCTGCATCACAGATTTGATAACGATCCAGCAACGAGCGATACGAGGGCGGCAAACCCTCTCGGTATCGGTTGAGAGAATCCTGCACCGTCTTTTGCACCTCTCCTGGAGGATGCCCTTCGGCGTGAAAAATAGTGGGAAGCTGATCTTTGATGATCGGCATCTCGCCTTTGTGCTCTGCAAGCTTCGGGAAGATGTCTTCGGCTACGCTGCGGGCGCGCTCTTTCTGAAGACGTTTGATACCACGCCGGCGGATATTGGGATCCTTGATGTCAGCTACCAGTTCGTCCACATCGAGCTTGTAGTACCAAAGCTCCAGAGTGTTCATCTGGCTGAACTCAGCCATGGATTCGCGGTACGTCCGGACGCAGGTCATCACCGTCTCTCGTGCTGTCGTCCCGCTGAGATTGTTGTCGCGGCAAGCGATGACAAAGCTTGCAGCCAGCCGCTTCACATCCCACTCCCACGGCGCGGGAAGAGTCTCATCCAGGTCGTTGACGGAGAAGATGACGTTCCGTTCCGGAGTCGCAAAACCCCCAAAATTGCACAGGTGCGCATCACCGCAACAATGAACGTACTGCCCGGTAGTCGGAGTCGCCTGCAGATCGAATGCCATCGCGAGGGCGGAGCCGCGGTAGAAGGTGAATGCCGAGCGCACCATCCGTCCGTGCCTGAGGGGAAGCAACTCGGGCATGCGTCCCTCTTCGGCCTGAAGAACTAGCTGCACCGGATCAGGTCGGTCTTTTGCAGGTTCCCAACCAGCATGAGAGATCCGAGGGCACTTGTCACGCAGCGCCTTGCCCGCCGCAAGCAACTCGCTACGCGAGCCTCGTACTGATGAGAGAGGAGGATTAAGCCCACGCTTCTTCAAAACAGCCTTTGGCGGCGCTGCCATGGAGGTCCCTTTCGTCTGGAGGCAACAGATCGCAGATTTGCAAATACCACTGGAACCATAGGCCTGAAGTCGGCCCGGAGCAACTAGGAAAACCCCTAGCAAGGACACAAAACTTGTTCGCTCTTCCGGCGCGGCTTATCATGAAGCCGTATTTCTTGCACGCTTGGAATTTCTACGCTGAACAGCCTTCAGCGGTCCTGACTGCTTTTTGTTCAGGGGACGACGGGTCATGCGCATTACACGGGCAGTTCGGAACCGATGCTTCAGTTTCGTTTGGCTCGTGTTCCTGTGGTCGTCGTACGGGTCGCAGGCGTCGGCAAGCGCCATGCCTGCCAGAAAAACCATACTGATCATTAACGAAGTAGGCCTAGCTAATCCGGCAAGTGCACTCGTAACCGAGCGCCTCCTTTCCGCACTTTCTTCCGACGCCGGTCACCAGGTGGAGTTCTATGTCGAAAGCATCGATGCTCCAGGCGCAGACGAAAACTCCGAAGCTCGCACCGTAACCAGACTCGGCGAGGAGTATCGGGACCGCCACCTGGACGTCATCGTCGCCATGGGTCCGGCAGTAGTCAAGATGATTGCCCGCCATGACGGAACGTTCTTTCCTGACGTACCGGTCGTGATTTGCGGAGGCAGCGCTAGGATGGCTGGGAATCCTGTCTTAGGGCCAAGGTACACAGGCTCGTGGATGAGGATACAGCCGGCCAAGACGCTGGATGCCGCCCTCAAGCTGCTCCCGCAAACGATGCAGGTATTTGTCGTTGGCGGAGCCTCCGACTTCGATCATGGTGTGGAAGCGATAACCAGAGCGGCTTTGCAATCCAGTTCAGCCTCGGTCAAAGTCACCTACCTGACCGATCTCGACATGAGTGTACTGCTGGAGAGACTGCGGCATCTGCCGGCGCATAGCGTCGTCCTGTACACCTCGTTCTTTCGGGATGCGAGGGGAAATCAGTTCGTGAATGCATCCACTGCGTTACCGCTTGTGGCTGACGCGGCTAATGCCCCGGTGTTCGGTATGTCAGACACGTACCTGGGCCGCGGCATAGTTGGCGGCTACGTGATCAGTCAGGCTGAGCAGGGACGCATTGCTGCGGATATTGTTTCGCAGCTATTCGCGGGCAAACAGGCGAAAGACATCCCGATCACTACGGCGTCGAGCTACTACATGTTCGATTGGCGCCAACTCCAGCGCTGGAAACTGGATGTAGCTCGGCTGCCTGCGGGAAGCGTGGTCATGAATCGTGAGCCCACCCTTTGGGAACGAGCCAGGTGGGTTTTGTTGACCGGCGCATTGGTCATCGTAATCCTTACATCGTTCGTGGCATACCTGCTGTACAGCCGGGCACAGCTGAGGCGGGCGCGAGGCGAGCAGATCAGGCTCAGCGGAAAGCTCATCACGGCCCAGGAAGACGAGCGCACTCGCGTAGCCGCAGAGCTCCACGATGACTTCAGTCAGCGTCTCGCGTTATTGTCGCTGGGAATCGAGACAACCGCTGAACTCGTGCCCGAGGCGTCGGAGGAAGCCAAGCAACAGCTAAACGAGCTTCTAAACTCCGCCAGCGAGTTGGGATCCGACATTCACACTTTGTCGCATCGCCTGCACCCGTTGACGTTGGAACGACTTGGTTTGGTGCCGGGCATTAGTGCCTTTTGTAAGGAGTTCACCGCCCAGCAACGCATCCAGGTCACCTTCTCCCACGGCGAACCCATCAGTTCAGTTCCTTCCGGCATTGCACTCTCTCTTTTTCGCATAGTTCAGGAATGTCTTCGCAACGTCGCCAAGCATAGCGGAGCATCGGAGGCTCAGGTCAGGTTGACGCAGCAGGATCATCATCTGCATCTTTCAATCTCCGATGATGGCGCGGGTTTCGATCCAGACGAGCAGCGATGGAAGCAGGGGCTTGGGTTGTCCAGCATGGAAGAGCGTGCACGTTTAATAGGCGCTCGCCTTGAGCTGCGTGCCGAGCCAGGAAAGGGAACGCATATTCAGGTATGGGCCCCATTTTCCGCAGCCCAGGTTTCAGCGAAGGCGCGGACAGCATGAACCTGGCTGGGGATTGCTGCAGAACGGAGGAATGGTGACTGGGAGCAACCGGGCACGGATCTTGATTGCGGATGACCACGCTGTCTTCGCAGAGGCTCTTCGACTGCTGCTGGAGAAGAGCTATGACGTCGTAGGAACCGCTCTCGATGGCTCTGCACTCGTCGACGCTGCCGCGAAACTGGTTCCCGATGTTGTTGTCGTAGATATCGGAATGCCGCTGCTGAACGGCTTGGACGCAGCACGCCGGGTCAAGGAACAGTTGCCGAAGATCAAACTGGTGTTTCTTACCATGCAGGACGATCCTGCTCTCGCCGCGACTGTGATGGAAATGGGCCCTGTGGCCTTTGTCCTGAAGCAAACCGCCGGCACCGAGTTGTTAAAGGCCATCGAATTGGTCCTTAACGGGAAGAGCTACCTGGCTCCCAAGCTCAGGACGGAAGACTGGGTAACGATGAAACAACGGGCGCGCCAACTCAGCAAGGGACTGACAACGCGTCAGCGCGAGATCGTGCAGCTCTGGGCCGAGGGGCTGTCCCTGAAGCAGATCGGCGCCAGGCTCAACTTGAGCGAGAAGACCATTGAGTTTCACAAGCACCATGTGATGGAGACGTTCAATTTGAAGAGTAACTCCGAACTGGTGCTGTTTGCTTTAAAGCAAGGTCTCATCATGCTCGAATCGCCGCCATCGACCGAGCCGAAGCCATCCTGAGCCGACTTTCGTGAGCGGCTAGGGTTTTTCCCAGTTGCACATTTCCCAAGGTTCCCTACGATCGATGGTGAATACGTGTGTGTCGGCGCCCACCCTGGCCGCAGGACGACGCATGGCCTTGCAGGCGGCACGACCGCGCTAGGGGAGAAGACCGTGACGCCACCGGAAATGACGCGAGACAAGGCGTATCTGAAGCGGGCGCTCGAAGTGACCATCAATCTCGGTCTGGTCGTCTTGCTCGCCGTTACCTGTTTCCTGATCCTTCGTCCCTTCGTGCCGCTGATCAGCTGGGGCATCATCATTGCGGTCGCGACCTACCCGGGTTTTCTAAAGCTGCAACGTCTCCTTCATGGTCACGGTGCCGCCGCCGCCGCGCTGTGCACAATCGTATTTCTCGCCATTCTTATCGCGCCGGCGGTTCTGCTGACCGACAGCCTTCTTCAAGGAATTCAAAACGTCAGTGCGCGGTTGAAGGAGGGTGGTTTGGTTATACCGCCGCCTCCACAGACCGTCGCCGCATGGCCGCTTGTCGGACCCCCGCTGAGCGGGATATGGGCGCTGGCTTCAACCGATTTGTCACAAGCGATCAGGAGATTTGCTCCCGAACTGAAAGCGGCAGTCCCAGGATTGATTTCCGCTTCTGCCGGGCTTGGACTTACCCTGCTGCAGCTCTTTCTCTCCATCCTGATCTCCGGAGCTCTGCTGGCAAAGGCTGAGGCTGCGGCCAAGGTGACCCGTGCCTTGTCGAATCGCCTGTTTGGTGAGAAAGGTCCGGAATACCAGCAGTTGATCGGGCAGACCATCCGCAGCGTCACCTTTGGCATTCTCGGTGTCGCAGTCATTCAGTCGATATTTGCTGCCGCCGGCTTCCTGGTTGTGGGATTGCCCGGAGTCGGTTTCTGGATTGTCACCTTTCTGTTTGCCGCCGTGTTGCAGGCGGGAGGGCTTGTACTGATACCGGCGGTCATTTACGTTTTCGCCATCGCCAGCACCACCAAGGCCGTCGTCTTCCTCATCTGGTGCATCATCGTCGGACTGATGGACAACGTCTTGAAGCCGATTCTGCTCGGACGAGGTTCCGCTGTGCCGATAGCCGTTGTTTTTCTCGGCGCGATAGGCGGCTTCATGGGAATGGGCATTCTGGGCCTGTTCATTGGAGCGATCGTCTTGTCGGTGGGCTACAAGCTGTTCCTTGCATGGCTCGCAGATGGCGCCATGGCCGAGCAAGTAATCGCTGAACCGTAACAGCGGCGACTAGGGATTTTCCCAGTTGTTTACCATCCGTTCGCGCTCTAAAGTGGCCTCGTAGATAGTAACCGTCGTTCAAATCCTCCGCGAATAAAGATCGACAGGCTCATGAATGAACCAGCATCATCCAGCCGTCCGCGCGTTCTGATTGCGGATGATCACCAGCTTGTGCTGGAGCGCGTGGCGGCGCTACTCCGATCAACGTTTGATGTCATCGGCATGGCACACAATGGCCGTGAACTGATCGTCGAAGCGTTGCGTCTGAATCCTGACGTGATCGTGGTCGACATCTCTATGCCGGAGCTCGACGGAATTCAGGCCGTCCATCAACTCCGCGAAAAAGGTTCCAGCGCGAAGCTGGTCTTCCTCACGATTCACTGGGAAGACGAGTTCGTGCGGACCTGCTTCGCCGAAGGTGCGGTTGGTTATGTGCTGAAGGCGCGCATGAAAAGCGATCTTATTCCTGCCATAGTCGCGGCGTTGTCAGGCCAATCGTTTGTGTCCACGGGTGTGTCCACGGGCTGACATACCGGACTAGGGATTTCCCTAGTTGTTCCCTGCCCAGGTAGGGCAGTACAAAACCCTTACAGGCGTGGAATGCGGCCGGGGTCTGCTAATCTTGTTCGATACAGTCGCTTACCGGCCACCAAGGAAGCTATATGAATGCGAATTCGTTGCAGCCTGAAAATATCTTTGCTGTACTCCGCGAACTGACGGCATGCCTCTGCATCGCTGTCCTTGGCCTGAACGGCGGAAGCCTCGCCGTCGGTCAGACACAGCAAGCTGCTGCTGCGCCTGCGGATCAAGCAGCCGCGAAGCTTCCGGCCGATCAACTCGACTCTCTTGTCGCGCCCATCGCGCTCTATCCGGATCCGATGCTTAGCCAGGTTCTCATCGCTTCCACCTACCCGCTGGAAGTGATTCAACTGCAACAGTGGCTGAGCCAAAACAAGGGATTGAGCGAGAAGGCCCTGGCGGAGGCAGTAAAGAAGCAGGATTGGGATCCAACCATCCAGGGGCTGGCCGCTTTGCCGGACGTGGTGAAGCAATTGGCGGACAACATCAAGTGGACGACTGACCTTGGAAATGCCTTCCTTGCGCAGCAGAACGACGTGATGGACGCGGTGCAGCGCATGCGCAAGAAGGCACAGGACAACGGCAATCTGAAATCTTCAGAACAGCAGAAGGTGGAAGTCAAGACTGTCGAAAGCAAGCAGGTCATCGTGATCGAGCAGGCTAACCCGGAGGTTGTTTATGTTCCCAGCTACAACCCGACGGTGGTCTATGGGGCGCCGGTTTATGCTTACCCGCCAATTGCGTATCCTCCGGCGGGTTACTACGCCGCGGGCATGGCCATATCGTTCGGTGTTGGCGTTGCCATGGGCGCCATGTGGAGCGGCGGCTGGTGCTGCAACTCTGGCTGGGGCGGCAACAACAACGTCACCATCAATAACAACAACAACTTTGTAAACAACAGCAATCGGCAGAACCTCAACAACGCTAACCGAGGCAACGGCAATCGCGGCAACGCCGGGAACAGAGGGAACAGCAACTGGCAGCACAATCCGCAGCACCGCGGCGGCGCGCCTTATGGGGACCGCGGTACCGCCAATAAATTCGGCGGTACCACTCGCGGCGACTCGATGCAAAATCGTCAGGCCAACGCGCGGCAGAACCAGAATCGTCAGTCAGCACGGCAGCAGCCTGCAGGCGGTAACCGCGGCAACGCGGGCAATCGTCAACCCGGCGCCAGCACTCGCGAGGCGTCTTCGCGCGGGGGGGCGGGCGGCAACATGGGAGGAAACCGGGGCGGTGGCGATCGCGTTGGCAACCAACGGGTACCGAACAGTCCCAGCGGCGGCAACAGGGGCGCGTTTGGCGGATCGAGCTCCAGTGGTAGCAGCGCTCGCGCCAGTCAATCGCGCGGCAACTCCAGCTATGGAGGCTCACGCGGAGGAGGCGGCGGCCGTGGGGGCGGTGGAGGCCGTAGTGGTGGCGGCGGGAGAAGGAGATAGTCCATGCGAATCCTAAAGAGTGAGAGAAATATGACATCCAGATTGTTTCGTTCCTTCGCGCCGGCCATCGCTTTCGTACTCGTAGCTTTCCTTCTGCCGGTTGTTGCGGTGGGACAGTCCCAGCCCGCAGCGCCAACGCCGGCAACGGGGCCGATGGCATTCGATACTCCGCAGCAGGCCGCAGATGCAGTTATCAAAGCGGCAGGCGACTATGACGTGCCGCAACTGATGGCGATCTTCGGGCCCGATGGCAAGGACTTCGTCTCCGGCGGCGATCCGGTGCAGGCCAAGAACAACGCCATCGAATTTGCCAAAGACGCTCAAGTCAAGAACACCATCTCTACCGACCCTTCGAAGCCTAGCTTGGCAACGATCATCGTCGGTAATGAGGACTGGCCCTTTCCCGTTCCCCTGATCAAGAAAAACGGGAAGTGGTATTTCGACGCCAAGGTGGGACGGCAAAACATTCTCTACCGCCGCATTGGCGCCAACGAACTGGATGCCATCACCGTCTGCCGCGGATATGTTTCCGCGCAACTGGAATACGCCTCAGGGATTCACGATGACTCCGGTGTCAACCAGTACGCGCAGAAAATCTTCAGCACGCCCGGCAAACAGGATGGCTTGTATTGGAAGAGCCCGGACGGCACATCGGCAGGACCAATCGGAGAGCCTGTGGCCAAGGCCCTCGAAGAAGGATATTCCACCGGCAAATCGGGCTTTCACGGCTACTACTTCAAGATTCTGAAGGGCCAGGGACCGAAGGCGCCGGGCGGCGCAATCAACTATGTCATCGAAGGCATCATGATTGGCGGCTTTGCCATGGTAGCCGTTCCCACCGAGTATCGGGTGACTGGGGTCAAAACCTTCATCGTGAACTACGACGGCACCGTGTACCAGAAGGATCTTGGGCCGAATTCCCTCGAGATCGTCAAGCAAATGGAGCTGTACAACCCGGATAAGACTTGGCAGGCAACAGATGACCAGTGGCCCCCAAACGGTACGGATCAGGCATCGTCCGAGTAATTGTGGTTACAGGGGCACTTCGTCTACAAAATCAACTGGGCATATCATGTGCTGGTGACACTCCGCCCAACAGCGTTGACTTGCTCCCGGATTGTTGCTAGCACTCGCCCAAAATACAGAGTTCTCTCCGTTTGCGCTCGACGCCAGACACGTTTCTGCGCCACATCATCCTTGCATCGTAGAGCATTTCCGAGGTTCCAAACGCGCTTGTGCGAACTTCAATGTTTAGACTTCACAGACCGGCGCCGGAGTTGGGTTGCCAGGTGGCCGAGTTATCGTGCGATATCGGTTCAATTGCCGAGGGGATGCTCTATCCAAATGCGGATGAATCTAACTGTTTGCTTCAACTTCTAACAGCACGGAGCGCCTCATCGCCAAAACGGCGGCCAATACGTCTGCCTCAACCCCTCGCGGCTATCCGCGTGCCCTCGCGGTCGTGCTAGTAATCGAGGTCGCGATTTTGGCGGTGTCCCTCACCTGGGCGCACTGGAATATCCCGCCCTACTCCTTCCGTGGGGATTTTGAGGATTTTTTTTGGGGTTGCTGGGGTTGCTCTACACCCTCCTGCTTTCGGGGACATTTGGCGCTTATGTCGCTTATAAAATCTATACTCTGACCTCAGAGAAAGCGGGTAACCTGAGCCGAGCAGCCCATCTGGTACGAGGTTCCTCGGTCTGTATTGCCCTCCTTAGCCTCCTGGTCACCGCGGCAATCCTCGACCATGCCCATAGGATGGTGCTTCGCTTGATCCTGCCGAACTACGTCTTCGAAAAAAACGGGAGCATCAAGGTAAGGGGTTTGGCAACTCACGGCAGGAAATTGCGAGTGCAGATAACGCCAGCAATCGAAACCCTAGCTGACTCTGACACAGAAACCGCAAGTGACACCGTCACGCTCCGATCGGCGGCGGCGGCGGAGAAACGATTGGAGCGGGCGGGCCGCCACGGCTGGAGGCGGTAAACGTTGGGGGCCACGTAAATGAGGGGGCCGTGCCCATCGCCGCCATGAACTGCTGAAGTTGCTGGTCGAGCTGAATCTGGGCCACTGCGTACGGCTCGGTGCCGGCAACGTTGTTGTTCTGAAGCGGGTCGGCATTGAGGTCGTAGAGTTCCCAGTCCGCGTCGCTGCCGTCCTGGAGGAAATAGACAGAGTACGTGAACGCGGCATTCCGAATAGTCCGGACTATGGATGGACCATCGGCCGAAGTCTCGTCATCGTACGTGAAGTGGACCGACTCCTGTACCGAAGCTGAAGGGTTCTCCAGAATCGGCGTCAGATCCTGTCCCTTGAGACCGGGGAAGTACGTGGAGACCCCGAGGAGAGACGCCAGCGTCGGAACAAGATCGAGAAGGCTGGCCATCGCATTCGTTGCCGCCGGTGCGGGCCAGACGACCGGGTTCGAGAATATGAGCGGAATGTGGATGGTCTCCTCGTAAGCGTTGTAGAATTTTTCGACTAACCCATGGCTGATACCCATTTCCCCGTGGTCCGCAAATCGAATAATAAGGGTGCTGTCGAGGAGGCTCGACTGATCCAACTGATTCAGGATATCAAGGATTTGCCCGTCCACCAGGGTCTGCAGGTAAGCATAGAAATTCAGGTAGTTCTGCTGCGTTACCGCGAGCTTCGGCTTCCACGTTTGGGCTGCCTGCGCGCGAGGCATGGTACCGGGGTTTTGGCTGGCGTTTTCCGGCAACGGAATCGGATAGAAAGGGAAATTCGTGGAAGGGTAGCCGTATTCAGAAGGGAAACCATAGCCCATGAACACATCGTGAGGGTTGACGAACGAAGCAACGAGACAGAATGGTTGTGTCACGCTCGAGAGGAAACTCAGGATATCCGTGAGGTAGCGGCCATCATTGTCGGGGGCGCCGCCTCCAAGTGAACTGAAACTGACAGGAGCTTTCTTGGGGGAGGGCGGCGGGCTGGGCGGGGAAAAAAGGTAGTTGCCCGCGTCCGGCAGGTCCCACCCCGAGAATCCGTAAGCGTCGGGGCCGGTTGGTCCGAGATGCCACTTGCCTTTCCACACTATGGTCTGGTAACCGGCTTTTGCGAGCACTGTTGCTAAGTTGGGAAACACGGTCTCGAGTGGCAATTTATGGGGTGGTTCCGGGCTGCCCGTCACAGTGACACCCGTCATCGCCGGATAGTTGCTGGTGAGGAACGTCGCTCGGCTGGGGGAACACATGGATGCGCCAGTGAACGCGTTCTCGAACGTGAGACCAGTGTTCATCAGCTGCGTCATCGCCGGAAGGTAACTCGTGAACGACGACGGCCAGTGCTGCAGTGTTCGTTCCTGATCCGTGATGATCAGAACGATATTGGGCAGATTTCCATTTTCAAACAAGCTCTGGACGGACATAAACAGATTCTCCCGTGGCGGCAGGCAACAGTCAAACTGTACATCATTCGTTTTGACGAAACGGTGGCCCACTGCCGGCAGGCGCATGCCTCGACCTGGCAGCCCGATTCGATAATAGTCCCCGGCTATGCGCGCAGCATCCGCGGATGGGCCACCTTTACCTGGGCAGCGTGGGGCAGCAGATGATCGTAGATCCGGTGAAAATCGTGGCTGCCATCGCCACCGTTCGGGGTTGAGGAAGAGTTTTTATCCAGCGACGCCGTTGCAGGAGGGTGGTAGCAGCTTCAATCGCGGCACAACTCGCCGGTTTTAGCCAGCACTACCCGCTATTACCGAGGGTAACCATTCTGCATGCTTCGCTGTATAGACGGTCTTCGCGCTCCGTAGTTCCAAGCGCGACGTTGACCGTTCTCCTTCAGCCAATCATCAGAGGTTCGAATACTACCTCACGGGCGCGAACCATGCGCGAACATCGAAGCGCCGAAAACGGCCTAATTGAGCCTACACGGTCTTAAATCGTCTCCGGCGCAAACTCTTTTGCGTCAGTCACATCCGTTCATTTCAAACCACTTCGCCAAGTCGGCAGACGGCCCTGAAAAGGCTGGCGTCGGCGGTTTTGATTCCGTCCCTGGCCACCATGTTTCAAACGCTTTTAGCTCCATTTCCGATTTCTCATCTTACCGGCAGTTGCTGCTCTTGCTCGACCGAGTCGCTTCCGATTAGCTCCGTCCTCTTGTGGCTAAACAGAAGCTCAGGAAACATTCCATGGGCTGTTCAGCCTGTCCTCCGAATTTATTCAGTGGTACGGCTCCGAGCCACGACTGTCGTCCAACAAGGTTGGGTTACTCGCTAGGATGTTCCTGGTTTGACAGTCGGTAAGCCCAACTCTAGAATCGAAGATAGGCTGGACGCGTTCAGGTCCGGCCTTTCGTTTGATCAGCACGACGACCCCTTGCACATTTTTCCCACACGCAAGGTCCTGCTGACACAGTGTTTTGGCGGTGTAGCTCAGGTGGTTAGAGCGACGGTCTCATAATCCGTAGGTCGCTGGTTCGAGTCCAGCCGCCGCCACCAAGAACCCTCAGTTTACGGCATGCACGTCCTGGCGTTATTCTGACGAAGTAGCTCGCGCTGAAGAGTTGCGGCGTGAGCATTTCGTCAGCCTGCTCTTGGGATCGCTCGATTCTCCCGTGTGTCACGTGGTGGTGTGACATGCGGCACAGATTTTCGGTACGTAAAAAGCGGAGCCTATTGCCGCGGCAGCTTAATATCAGCACCGTGGACGCTGCTACGAGGCAAGTACGCTCTCATTTTCTCTACTCTCGAATTCATCGCAATTCATGCTCCTCGCGAACGTGAACAGGGATGTGCCCGTTCACGATTTTGCAGGCCTCCTATGGCGTTCGCGAATGGCGGGCAGTAGTTTCGATCGATGTCCCGTCAAGTTAGGCCTTCCCTGGAGCCCCGTCCCTGGTCCTCGCCGCACACTCTTTGTTGGAGGTTTTCATGCTTCACCTCGACACTGGTAACACCGGGTTCATGCTGCTTTGCACCAGTCTGGTCATGCTCATGACGCCGGGCCTGGCGTTCTTTTACGGAGGGCTGGTGGGACGCAAAAACGTCCTCGCCATCATGATCCAAAGCTTCGTCTCGATGGGCTGGACGACCGTGATCTGGTACGCCTACGGCTACTCGCTGTGCTTCAGCGGCGACTGGCACGGCATTGTTGGCAATCTTGACAGAGCTTTTCTGCATGGCATCAACCTCACCACCCCGTCCGGGCCAAATGACACGATCCCGGCGATGGTCTTTATTGCCTATCAGATGATGTTTGCCATCATCACCCCGGCACTCATCTCCGGCGCCTTCACGAATCGCGTGACCTTCAAAGCCTATTGCCTGTTCCTCACCGCATGGCTCACGTTCGTCTATTTTCCGTTCGTACACATGGTTTGGGGTGGCGGAATACTGCAGCGCTGGGGAGTGGAGGACTTCGCCGGTGGCATCGTGGTCCACAACATCGCTGGACTGGCCGCCTTGGCCTCGGTGCTCTACGTCGGGAAACGCCGGGTACTCGATCGCGGTCCGCATAGTATTCCGCTGGTTGCGTTAGGCGCTGGCCTGCTGTGGTTCGGGTGGTACGGCTTCAATGCGGGCAGCGAAATGCGCGTGGATTCGGTGACGGGTACAGCCTTCTTGAACACCGATATCGCGGCCTCTTTTGCGGCGGTCGCCTGGCTCGCCGTGGCCTGGATCCGCGAGCGCAAGCCCAAGTTCCTTGGCCTGCTGACCGGCGCGGTCGCTGGTTTGGCGACGATCACCCCCGCCGCAGGCTATGTTTCGCCAACCACGGCAGTGATTATTGGTGTGGTTGCGGGAGTGGTTTGCTACTTCGCGGTGGAAATGAAAAACAAACTGCACTGGGACGATGCCCTCGATGTCTGGGGCGTTCACGGGGTGGGTGGGTTTCTCGGCATTCTGCTGCTGGGACTATTCGCCAATAGTACATTCAATCCCGCCGGAACCAACGGGCTGCTGTACGGCAACCCCGGCTTTTTCTTCAAGCAACTGGTCGCGGTACTGTTCTCGTCGGTGTGGGCATTCGGCTTTACCTACGCCATGCTGCGGATCATCAACATGTTCACCCCGGTGAAAGTGAGCGAGATGAGCGAGGAGCTCGGTCTGGATGAGTCCATCCATGGCGAGCACGCTTACGAAATCCTGGAAGTGGAGGAACTGTTCAACGGCGATCATTCTCATGTGACGATTGAACACATCGAGGAAGAGCACGAGTTGGTTGGCCCCAGGAAGTAGCTATAACGAGTGACTGGGAAGCTTCCGCCGGTTTCTGGGGAAGTGTATTGACAGGGGCGATGCTCATCTCGCCCCTGTGTTTGCGTCTGCTACTACCTCTACCCTCGGAACGCAGCAGTAAACTTCAGCATAAAGCGAATCGCGCCGGGCCACGGGTGCTCTCTTTCTTTGCGACGGGGCACAGCAGAAAGAATACCGGTCCGCGTACCCTCGGCTTGCAGGTTGTTTGAGTGTCGACTGCTTTAAACACTTTAAAATTATGTAGTTATCTACGGGGTTGACAATCTTGGCTCCCCCGGCGCAGAATCCCTTTTGTGGCGAATAAAAAGCGAAAATAGATGCTGTTTGTTCCTTTGCCCTCGAGATTCCCATGTCGTCTGCTCCCGCCTTCACCCTTCGTGCTCATCTGGAGTCTTCCCTTGGCGAGCGACTCTCCTCCACGCTGCTGCGGCGCGAGCCAGTTGCGCTAGTAACGGTTTCTACCGGCATAGCTGCGCTAGATGCGCTTACAGGAGGATTGCCACGAGGAGCGCTGAGCGAGATTACCGGGCCGGCCTCATCAGGTCGTACCAGCGTGATGTTGGCGGCGCTGGCCGGAGCCACTCGCCGGCAGGAGGTGTGCGCACTGGTCGATGCCAGCGACAGCTTTGATCCTGCTTCCGCTGCGGCAGCGGGAATCGATCTCGATCGCTTGTTGTGGGTTCGTTGTGGCGAGCGAACGAGCGCGCCATCACAAAAGGGTGAGACTCCGGACACGCGAACAGTGCGGCCTCGGCATAATGCCGGCTTTGCATTTTGCGGCGTCCTGGAACAGGTGCTCAAGGTCACCGATCTGCTGCTGCAAGGCGGCGGCTTTGGCATGGTTGCACTTGATCTCGGTGATGTTCCCGTGGAAAGTGCTCGTCGGGTGCCGCTCACTTCGTGGTTTCGTTTTCGTCGCGCAGTCGAGCCTACCACGGCTGTGCTGCTGCTGATCGAACAGGAGGCATGTGCGAAAACCTGCGCGTCGCTGGTGGTGCGGCTGGAGCAGGAGGCGGTCTGTGCATGCAACGTCGCTCAGCAGACAGAAGCGGGAGAATGCTCTGACACGAAACAGGATCGGCTGCCGCACGTTCCCAAGAACAATGATGTGAGCCACGCATCGCTATTTCGCGGGATGCGTTTTCGAGCCGAGATGCTGCGCTCCGCAATGCAGCGCAAACTACCGCAATCGGCGGGCGCACGCTTTGAGCTGCGCACCTTTGGCTAGACAGCTTGTCATCCTAAGCGGGAACTGCATATGTTTGCCTGCATTTTTATCCCCGATTTTGCCGTGGAAGCCATCGTTCGCACTGAGCCGTTGCTGCGTGAGCGTGCGGTTGCTGTGCTTGAGGGCAAGCCTCCGCTGGCGCGAGTGATTGCTCTGAACGAACGCGCCCGCCTGCTGGGAGTGGAAGCCGGCATGGCCAAATTGCAAGCCGCTGTTTTCGTGGAGGCTGCCGCCGGAGCGAACCGTGGCACCGTATTACGGCCGCGTTCTCCTGAGCAGGAGAACTCCGCCCACTCTGCCTTGCTGGATATTGCCCATGCCTTTACGCCTCAGGTGGAAGACACTGCCTCGGATACTTTGCTGCTCGACCTCGTCGGCCTGGATCGTCTTTATGGCTCACCTGCAAAAATGGCGCGCGAACTGGCTTTACGCATTAGCGCTATCGGAGTAGAAGCAAACATTGCCCTTGCTGCAAATCCTGACTCGGCAATGCATGCGGCGCGAGGTTTTAGCGGCATCACGGTGATTCCCGCCGGAGAAGAAGCGCTGCGCCTGGGAGTGCTGCCGCTACAGGTTTTGCTGGATGCATTCGAGATCATGCCGGGAAAGAAAGCTTCGTCCGGTGAGCGCGCAAAGCAGCGCGAGCAGATGCTCGACACCCTGGAGCGATGGGGGATTCGCGACTTTCATTCTCTCGCACTGTTGCCTGAACATGCGTTGGCTTCGCGGCTGGGAGAGGCGGGAGCGCGACTGCACCGCCTGGCGCGCGGGGCCGGCATCCGTACGCTCGTCTTGTGTCAGCCGCTGGCGCATTTCACGGAAGCGATCGAACTCGAATCTCCGGTGGAAACGCTGGAGCCCCTGGCATTCGTTCTGAACCGGCTGCTGGAACAGTTGTGCGCACGATTGGAAGCCCGGGCGCTTGCGGCCCAGGAGCTGCGTCTGCGTTTGAAGCTGGAGCGCAGAGTCGCTGACGAGCAAACTACCACAATGGAGGAGCTGACCGGTTCTAAATCCCACATTGTGGGAGAACAGTGTTTGGAATGGACTTTATGCCTGCCGGTTGCGATGCGCGACAGTAAAACCTTTTTGAAGCTGCTGCAACTGGAGCTGGCGGCGCATCCTCCCGGCGCTCCCGTGGCAAAAATATGGATTACAGCCGAGCCGGCGCCGCCACGTTCCGCGCAACGCGGGCTGTTTCTGCCGGTTACGCCGGAAGCGGAGAGGCTGGAAATTACGCTGGCACGCATCGGCGGCATTGTCGGTGAGCGGCGGGCAGGAATTGCGCGTCTGCTGGATAGCCATCGTCGTGATAGCTTTCGAATGGACCGTTTTGTGGCTGCGACCGAAGAAGAGACATATACCGCAGTGTCTGACACTAAAGATCAGCCGCTGCTGGCTATGCGCATCTTTCGTCCGGCATGGCAGCTTCGGGTGTGCCTGAAAGAAGGGCGTCCCGTCAGCCTCGCCGACCGGGGCGCATTGCAAGGAAAGATTGTTTGGTCGGCGGGCCCTTGGAGGTCGTCGGGTGACTGGTGGAAGGAGAGGGCGAAAGGGAAGACGAATCAATTAGAAGCGTGGGACCGCGAAGAGTGGGACGTGGCGCTGGCCAAGGAAAACAGTAAGAGTGGGGAATTAGAAGACGACAGTGTCGGTCTGTATCGCATTTACCGCGATCTGGCGACCGGTCACTGGTTCGCCGACGCCAGCTACGATTGACGACACACAGAGGTCCAGAGGCGACTCTTGCAGACAGCTACCCCCGATGTCACAAATCGGCTTCTATGAATGAAATCTGCAGCATACTCGGAAGCAAGAAGTACTGGCTGAATGCTGACTGCTTCCCCTTGCATCTGCCCTCCATAACCAGCAAACTAGTCCAGCCATGAAGGCTGCCTCCAATACCGATCTCTTCCGCCTGCTGCCCTCCGTTGACGAGCTGCTGCGGAAAGACCAGATGGCGGCACTCGCGCAGAACTTCGGCCACACGGCGACCGCTGGAGCGATACGTGAATTCGTCGAGCAACTGCGCTCTGGAATCGCTAGCGCTTCGCTGAATGAAGCCCAGCTCATGAGCGCTATCGATCATGCGGCGGACGCCATAGAGCGGCGGCTACAAAGCGCAGTAGCTTATTCGTTGCGGCCGGTGGTTAATGCTACCGGTGTCATCCTGCACACCAACCTGGGGCGTGCGCCCCTTAGCGCAGCGGCGATCGAGCACGTTGTCGAGGTCTCCCGCGGCTATTCCAATCTCGAATTCGATTTGGCCGCCGGCGAGCGCGGCAAACGCGATATTCACGTCAGCCACCTGTTCGCCAAGCTGCTGAACTCCGCCGAGCGCGAGGTCTCGACCATTGTTGTAAACAATAACGCCGCCGCGGTCCTGCTGGCACTCAATTCGCTGGCCGAAGGTGGCGAGGTAATCGTATCCCGGGGTGAGCTGGTCGAGATCGGCGGATCGTTTCGTATCCCGGACGTAATGGCAAAATCCGGCGCGATACTGCGCGAGGTGGGTACCACCAACCGCACTCGCATCGCCGACTACGAGCGCGCCATCACTGATCGCACTAAGTTGCTCCTCCGTGTCCACCGTTCAAATTTCCAGATCATCGGCTTCACCGAGCAGCCGGCCCTGCAAGACCTGGTTGCGCTTGGTCGCAAGCATAACGTTCCCGTGCTGGAGGACCTCGGCAGCGGCGAGCTCTTCGATTTGCGTCATGTGGGCGTGCATGGCGAGCCCATGATCGCCGACAGCCTGCGCGCCAGGGTCCACGTCGTGACCTATAGCGGAGACAAGTTGTTGGGTGGGCCGCAGGCTGGCCTGATCAGCGGCGATCGGGAAGTGGTGGCGAAGATTCGCGCGAATCCGCTCTTCCGCGCGCTGCGCGTGGACAAGATGTTCTACGCAGCGCTGGAAGCCACGCTGCTGGCCTATCTTCGCGAAGATTACGACTCGATTCCTGTGCTGCGCATGATGCGTTTGACCGAAGATCAGCTTATGCAGCGCGCCGAGGGCATCGCTCGGCAACTGCAAGCCAGTGTGCCTCAGCTTGAGATCGAAATTGTCGAAGCGCGTTCCGTCCTCGGCGGCGGCGCGGCGCCGGGATCAACGCTGCCGACACGTGCGCTTGCGGTGCGAAGCGATCGCATGAATGCCGACGAGCTGCTGGAGCGACTCCGCCATCGGGAACCGCCAATTGTCGCCCGCGTCGAGGACGACCGTGTGCTGCTGGACCTGCGAACGGTCGAGTTCGAACAAGATGCAGCGATTGTTGCCGCGCTGGAGAAGGTGTGAGGCTAAGCGCGACTTGTGACTGCAGGACACCTCTTCCGCCATCCCGAAACCCAAACCGCTTTGTGTCAGGGCACGACTTGAGCCATGCACAATGGAATGCAAGTAATCATCAGGGCCTGGTCCTTTGTCCATTCGCACGACCAAGGTGTCTGCGTGAGAACTAGCTCTGACCTCCCGCGGTGGAGCATCACACACGAAATTCGAACCCCGAAGGGGTGGTGTTGCAGTTAGCCCAGGACGGAGCGAAGCGCAGTCCTGGGTGAAGTGGAAAAAATGTCGGGAGCCCCGGAGGGGCGGCACCGTTCTCACGCAGACACCCAGGTCGTGCCCTCATTCGAACCAAATCGTTGCCGGGTCGCATTTCTTCGCAATCCGTGAAAGCAACGCCAGCTACATCTTTAGTCCGCTGAATTTGTTGGCGATAGTTGCGGCCAGCTCCAACGGTTTGCTTAACCGCTGCCGGATCGGCAGCTCGACCCCGCGGCTGCTCAGCGCTTCCAGCAGCTTCTCCGTCGGGATGTTTCCCACCAGCACATCCTGCGCAAACGGGCATCCGCCGAGACCGCCAATCGCCGAGTCGAAGCGGCGGCATCCCGCATCGTAGGCGGCCAAAACCTTCGCTGCCGCCTTGTCGGGACGGCTGTGCAGGTGCACTCCAATCTCGACGCCGCCGAATCGTTCCAGCACCGGGCCAACCAGGTCTGCGATCTGCTGCGGCGTGGCGAGTCCCACAGTGTCAGCCAGCGAAATCGCCTGCACGTCCATGTCGGCCAGAAGACCCACGCCTTCCAGCAACTCCTCCACATTCCACAGATCGCCATAAGGATTGCCGAAGGCCATTGAGATATAGGCGATCGTGTCTATCCTAGCCTCGTCGGCCTTCTGCTTCACCTTCTCCAGGATTTCGAGGTTCTCTTCCAGCGTCTGATTTTGGTTGTTCTTTAGGAACGTTGGCGATAGCGAATAGGGAAATCCCACCGTGCGCACTGCGTCGGTTGCGATGGCGCGCTCAACCCCGCGCTCGTTAACCACGATGCCAAGGATCTCCACATCGTCGGGCGGATCGAGTTCGCTGAGCACGTTTTCCGAGTCGGCCATCTGGGGAACAGTCTTTGGCGAGACGAAGGAGACAGCATCGATGCGCTTGCATCCCGCAGCGACCAGGGCCTTCAGATACTCAACCTTCACGGCAGTCGGAATCTGCCCAGGCAGCCCTTGCCAGGCGTCGCGAGGACATTCGATGAGTTTGATGACGTCAACCATTAGCAATTAGCAGCTAGCAACTAGCGTCGAGCCTCGAGCCGCAAGCCTCGAGCTCCGAGGCACTGCCTGAAGAACCAAAGATCTCTCAATTACGCTTCGCTTCGCTCGAGATGACAATACACAGGTGTGATCACTGATCCACGAGAATTGGTCGCTGATTACTGCCAACTGACAACTGGCAACTGATTCACGTCTGCAACACGCCCACGCTGAACTTCGGCACTTCGGGATTCAGCGCCGCCGCTTCCAGGGCCGTGATGATTGCCTCGCGCGTCTCCGCTGGGTCGATGATCTTGTCGATCCACAAGCGAGCCGCGCCGTAACGCGGGTCCATCTGTTCGTCGTAGGTGGCCTTCACCTCGTCGTACAGCTTCTTCTTGTCCTCGTCGCTCAGCTTTTTGCCGCCGCGCTCCAGTTGCTTGATCTTGATCTCGACCAGCGTTCCCGCCGCCGAAGCGCCGCTCATCACCGCGTATTTCGCCGTCGGCCATGCGAAGACGAAGCGCGGATCGTAAGCTTTGCCGCACATGGCGTAATGGCCGGCGCCGAAGGAACCGCCGATTATCACCGCAATCTTCGGCACCACCGAGTTGGAGACGGCGTTCACCATCTTGGCGCCCGCGCGGATGATGCCGCTCCACTCGGCATCGCGTCCCACCATGAATCCGTTCACGTCGTGCAGGAAGACCAGCGGCACCAGATTCTGGTTGCAGTCCATGATGAAGCGCGCCGCCTTCTCCGCCGACTCGGTATAAATAACCCCGCCGAACTCGATGCGCCGGTTGCCATTGTGGTCCACCTGGTGCACGTGCGTCTTCTGATTGGCAACGATGCCCACGGCAAAGCCGCCGATACGCGCATAGCCACACAGCACGGTCTCGCCGTACTCGGCTTTGTATTCGCCGAACTGACTGCCGTCCACGATGCGCGCGATGATCTCCTTCATGTCGTACTGGCGCGCCGGATCGCCATCGAAGATGCCGTAAACCTCTTGGGCAGGATGCAACGGCTCTTCGGATGGTTTGCGATCGAAGACCCCGAGCTGCCGGTTGCCCACCTTGTCCACCAGCAAGCGAATGCGCGCGATGCAGGATTCGTCGTTGGGCTCGCGGAAATCCACGGTGCCGCTGATCTGCGAATGCATCTTGGCGCCGCCCAGCTCCTCCGCCGTATACTTTGCGCCGATGGCGGCCTGCACCAGCGCCGGCCCGGCGAGAAACAGTCCACTGCCTTCGGTCATCAGGATGTGATCGCACATCAGCGGCAGATAGGCGCCGCCGGCGACGCACATGCCCATGATCGCGGCGATCTGAGGAATGCCCATCGCCGACATCACTGCGTTGTTGCGGAAGACGCGGCCAAAGTCGTCGGTGTCGGGGAAGACGTCTTCCTGCAAGGGAAGAAAAACGCCCGCCGAGTCGACGAGGTAGATTGTCGGAATGTGATTTTCGATCGCGATATTTTGCGCGCGGATGACCTTCTTGGCGGTCATCGGAAAGAAGGCGCCGGCTTTCACCGTGGCATCGTTCACGATGAGCATGACGAGCCGGCCCTGCACCCGCGCCAGGCCGGTTACGACGCCCGCCGACGGCGCGCCGCCCCATTCTTCATACATGCCCCACGCCGCGTAGGAACCCAGTTCAAACAGCTCCGTACCCGGATCGATCAGCAGCGCGATGCGCTCCCGCGCGATCAGCCGGCCCTTCTTGTGCTGGGATTCTATCGCGCGCTCACCGCCGCCCAACTGGATGATTTCTTCTTCGTTGCGCACCTGTGTGACCAGCTCGGCCACCGCTTTCTGATTGCGCTCGAAGCGGGCAGAGTCGGTCTTCACCTTGGTTTCGAACTGAGAGGGCGATCCAGAGTGCGTGCGATGGTCAGTCATAGAGGCTCAAAAGCAAACCATCCACGATAAAGCAGGAGAGCGACGGGGCGCAATGGCGCGGTAGATCACCACAGAGACACAGAGGATTATTTTCACCACGGAGGACACAGACCGCACGGAGCTCCGTTTTCTTTGTTTTCATGGAATATCTCATTGTGCGATCAAGAGAAGAACCGAGACTATGGACGAACAGCAATCGGATCGGCTCTTGGCTTGCGGTCTTAGCAACATTCATCAAGGGGGGAGAAAGCAATTAAAACCTCCGTGCTCCCCGTGTCCTCCGTGGTGAAAATAATCCTCTGTGCCTCTGTGTCTCTGTGGTGAGTACCTATTCTTCCACTTCCACTTCTTCGCCGCGCTCGGCTTTGGCGGCGGCGATGATCTTCTCCTGCTGCGCCTGCGGCACGACATCATAGTGGTCCATTTCCATCGAGAAGCTGCCGCGGCCCTGGGTCATCGAGGTGAGATCGGTGCCGTAGGTCAGCATTTCGGCCATGGGCACTTCGGCCTTGACGATGGTCTTGCCGCCCTTGTTGTCCATGCCCTGAATGCGGCCGCGACGGCTGTTCAGGTCGCCCATGATGGCGCCGGCAAACTCGTCGGGGATAGTGATCTCGACGTTCATCACCGGTTCCAGCAGCGTGGGCTTGGCCTGCTCCATGGCTTTGCGGAAGGCGATGCGGCCGGCGGTCTTGAACGACAGTTCGTTGGAGTCGACGTCGTGATATGAGCCGTCGTAGAGCACAACTTTGAAGTCGACGACGGGATAGCCGGCGAGGAAGCCACGCTGCGCCGCTTCCACGATACCCTTCTCAACGGCGGGAATGTAGTTCTTGGGAATCGCGCCACCAAAGATTTCGTTGGCGAACTCGAAGTTGCCGCCGCGCGGCAAAGGCTCCATCTTAATCTTGCAGTCGCCGAACTGGCCGTGCCCGCCGCTCTGCTTCTTGTGACGACCTTGCACGTCGGCGCGGCCGCGAATGGTTTCGCGGTAAGGAACCTTCGGCGCTTTCAGGACTACCTCGGTGTGGTAGCGGTTCTTCAGTTTCGACACGACAACTTCGATGTGCTGCTGGCCGGTGCCCGCGATCAGAAATTCCTTCGTCTGCGGGTCGCGGAAGAAGCGCAGCATAGCATCCTCTTCCATCAGCTTGTGGATGCCGTTGCTCAGCTTGTCTTCGTCGGCGCGCGTCTTGGGCTCGATGGCGAAGGTGATGGCTGGCTCGGCGAACGTAACCTGCGGATACTGGATCGCGGATCCCTTGTCGCCCAGCGTGTCCCCAGTCAAGGTGTCTTTTAGCTTTGCCACTGCGCCGATATCGCCGGCGTGCAGCTCGTTGACCGGGATGGCGTTCTTGCCTTCCATCACGGAGAGATGGGCAAATTTCTCGGAGGCACCGCGATTGAAGTTCTGCACCATGGCGTCGTTCTTCAGCACGCCGGAATACACCTTGAAGAACGAGATACGTCCGGAGAAGGGATCGCTGATGGTCTTGAAGACGAAGAGTGAGAGAGGTTCAGAGTCGCTGATCTTGCGGGTTGCGGGCTCGCCATTGTTGGAGGTGGGAGCCGCTTGTACGGTACCGCGCTCCACGGCGGTCGGCATGTAATCGACGATAAAGTCAAGCACCTCATCGGTGCCGATGTTGCCCAGGCCGGAGGCGAACAGGACCGGGAAGATCTTGTCTTCACGAATGGCATTGTGCAGGCCGCCAACAATGTGTTCCTCGGCGATGGTGCCCTTGTCGAAGAACTCTTCCATCAGCGCGTCATCGCCTTCGGCAACCAGCTCGACCAGACGCTCGTGCGCGGCCTTGGCCTGCTCGGCCATATTGTCGGGAATGGGTCCGACTTTGGCTTTGCCGTTGCCGCCCATCTCGTAGGTATAGGCCTGCATCTTGACCAGATCGATGATCCCGGTGAAGCTCTTCTCGGAGCCGATGGGCAGCTGCACGGGCACGACGGCGCGGCCGAAGGCCGAGGTGAGCGACTCCATCACCCGGTTGAAGTCGGCGCGTTCGCGATCCATGCGGGTGCAGACGATGGCGCGCGGCAGGACAAACTTGTCGCAATAGTTCCAGATGCGCTCGGTCACCACCTCGACCCCGCTGACCGCATCGACCACCACGAGTGCGGCTTCGACCGCGGGCAGCGCCATCTCGGCTTCGTGGATAAACATGTTGAAGCCGGGCGTGTCGAGAAGGTTAATCTTGGTCTTGCCCCACTCGACCACGGCAGGCGCGGCGGAAATGGACATGGCGCGCGAGATTTCTTCGTCGTCGTAATCGGTGGTGGTGTTGCCTTCATCGACCCGGCCCAGGCGCTGCGTGGAACCGGCGGTAAACAGCATGGCCGACGTAAGCGACGTTTTGCCTGAGTGCGAGTGCCCGATCAGGGCGACGTTGCGAATGTTTGCGCCTTCGTAGTTCTTCACGTATGACTCCTTGCGTACAAGCGATACCGGTAACAGGCCCTGCGGCAGGTCTCAGAGGCGAATTCCCCCAGTCGCACGAATCAGCGTGCTCGCGAAAACCCCCGGAGGTTGCCGGTGAGGCAAAAGGGCGGGGCACCATGCCGGCCCGCGCATGGTGAAGCTGTAACAAATTAGAAATGCTAGCACACGAGGTTTGCAGGCTCAAACATGGGGCAGAGACGACAGCCAACTTCCGAGTGGCCCGTAATACGGAGCTCCTGCGATCAATTCACACAAGCCGACTTATCGGTACTGATCTGTGTTGGTGAGCGAGTAGGCCCTTTTATCACTCGTCGCGCAGGTGTCAGGGTTCAGAGATCAGGGAACAGAAATCTGGAACCGCGAGAATTCCAATTGACATTCAATTGAAAATCCACTACCATATGGTTGTGGATAGATTGGGTACAACATTTGCTGCTTTATCTGATCCAACCCGGCGCGCCATGATCGAACGACTCGCACATGGGCCAGCCTCGGTGCATGGATTGACGGAACCGTTTGCACTGTCGCAGCAGATGATTTCAAAGCATATTGCCTATCTGGTGCGGGCACGCATTGTGATCAAGACGAAACGTGGACGAGAGAGTGTATGCACGCTTAGGCCAGAGGCGATAAAGACAGTCAGCGACTGGGCTTTTAGCTATCGCCGATTCTGGGAAGAGAGCTTAGACAAGCTGGATGCGGTTGTAAATCAAATGAAGAAAGAGGAGGTCAGAGATGGAAAAAAGCACGGTTAACGAGATTGAGCGGATGGTTATCACGAGAGTTTTTGATGCTCCACGCGCACTGGTTTGGAAGGCGTGGACGGACCCGAAGTATGTGATGCAGTGGTGGGGGCCGAAGGGTTTTACGGCGCCTCTTTGCGAGATCGATTTTCGCGTAGGAGGAAAATTTCTCTGCTGCATGAAAGCGCCGGATGGGCAGGAGTTCTGGAACGCTGGGGAATATCACGAGATTGTTCTGCACGAGAAGATCGTCTCCTCCATGTACTTTTCCGACTCGAAGGGAAACAAGGTTGAGCCTGCGCACTATGGAATAGAACATGAGGCCATAGACGGTGCGCACGACGTGACTCTCTTTGAGGATTTTGGCAACGGCCAGACCAAACTCACCTTCATCGGAAATGAAACGATGGAGAACGCAAGAAGCAGCGGTCAAGAAGAGGGCTGGTACCAGTTACTCGATAAATTTGCCGCAGTTGTTGCGGAGTTAGCGCAGGCGAAGTGAGACGTTGAACTTTGATCCTTGCCATGCGCTGCATACTGAACGTAAAGCAGCCGCAGATCCATCCCAGTTACACTGGCTGAGGGTGGCTGCGGAGGCTTAGTTCAAGCGTGCTCCTAGTCACTTATCCGAATAGTCGCCTATCCGGATAAGTGACCTTTGGCTCGGCTGTTGCCCCCTTGAGGCCAATGCGTTCATCGAGCAAGTTTGAGTCGACTCGAAAGATTGATCCTCACAACGTGCTTGTCGGCATCAACTCCCGAATTGTCGGCCACTCGGAAGCTGACCCGCTGCCAGTCGTCGCGAGACTATTTAGCCGGAAATCCGGTAGTATATTGCCTATCCCTGCAACGTCAGCCGGGCCGCCCCGGCGCAAAGGAAAAATTCGCACAATGAAGCGTTCCTCCTGCCTGTATTTCGCCTTGGCTACAGCTCTGCTGTTGGGCAGCGTCCTGGCCTGGGCGGGTGACCTCTCCATCCTGAAGCCGCCGAAGGGAGCGAAGGTGGCCATTCTGGTCTTCGAAGACCTGGAGTGCCCGCAGTGCGCCAGGGCCGCGCCGCTGGTGCATGATGCGGCGAAGAAATATAACATTCCGCTAGTCGAGTACGACTTCCCGCTGCGCCAGCACCCTTGGTCGCTGGAGGCGGCGATCAACGCCCGCTATTTCGATACCAAGTCGCCTAAGCTCGGGGATGAGTATCGCTTGTACATCTTCCAGAACCAAAGCGGCATCACCAAGCAGAACCTGCGCGGCGTAACGGAAAAGTGGGCCGATGAGCATAAGATTACGTTGCCCTTCGTGGTCGATCCTTCCGGCGAGCTGGCGGCCAAGGTGGAAGCCGACCGTCAATTGGGCAATCGGATTCCGCTCGACCACACGCCGACGGTTTACATCGTGAGCGAGACAGGTGGCCGGCAGACCGCAGTCGAAGTGACCGACCTGAACCAGCTGTATCAGACTATCGACCAGGTGGTGAAGGAAACCGGTTCCAGCGAGCAGGCACACAAGGCGGCCAGCCCCCAGGGACGGAAGACAGCCAGCACACATTAGACCATTCGAGCCGCACACGGTTGTAATGAAAGCCCGCTCCTGTTCAGGACGGGCTTTCGCTTGTACGCCGTGCATGTTCGACAGCTTAGAGGTGAAAGTCCTCCGGCCAACCTGATGGAGGTGAAGGTCTAGCGAGGCGCAAGGGCGTTACCGCGAGGTGGGGTCTGAAGGAAGCGTGGAGCAAACACGCGGGCCGATGAACAAGAACCGGATGACGAGGCCTACGGTGCCGGGCGAGCGGGCAAGTAACCGCGAAGCCCATATCCATCAAGGGCACTGGTGGTAAATCCGGCGGTCGTGCGTGGAAGGCGGTCGAGCTTATCACGGGAGATCTGCTATGCGTCACGGAATCGTGACTGAGGGCATCGTAAGGTGGTCTGACCGCATGGCAGAAGTCAGCAGAGGGCGTAGTACTCACGAGAGTGAGGAAGGCCCGAACGATAGGAAGGGTCAGTAGTGCTTGGGTCTCGATGAGGGTATTGCACTAGCCATCCCGCTTCGGCGGGCCTCCGTAGGCAGGGAGCGGGTGAAGCCCGCGATGGATGCTAACGCGAGAAGTGAAACCCACACGGCGTCCCCAAACCGCGAACCCCCAGCCTGCCAATTCATCGGGGGACTCACCTATCGAACCGCCGTATGCGGACCCGCATGTACGGTGGTGTGGCAGGGGAGGAGAGGCGACTCTCCCCCCTATGCCGATTCGCGCCACCGTTACACGGAGTTGCGCAACTTTGCGCAAGTCGTCGGGTTGCTATGATCGGAAAAACTTATGCCTGAGACTGAATCCGATAGTGCCACCCTCAAGACCATGCCCGCTACTTCCTCTCACGACCGTATTCTCCAGTCGGCTAAGCGTCTATTCGCTCACAACGGATATGAGAACACCAGCACCGTGTCCATTGCCCGTGAGGCGGGCACCAGTGAATCGCAGCTGATGAAGCATTTCGGCAGCAAGCAGGGGTTGTTGATGGCCATCTTCGACCGTGGCTGGGCCAGCATCGCCGAAAGGCTGCAAGCGACCTCGGCCGCCGCTCGCCCGGCCGAGCGCCTCTTGGAAGTGCTGCAGGCGATGGTAGCGGAGTTGGAGAGTGACCCGGACCTGAAGGAGCTAGTGGCGCTGGAATCGCGCCGGGTGCGCAAGGACAACCGCGGCGTCCTGATGAGTCATGGCTTCCATCAGTTCACCAGCACGGTAGATGGTCTGCTCAGCGATATGGTCAACCAGGGCCAGCTTCGCCCTGACCTCAACCTTAACGCCGTGCGCGCGGCTTTCATTGGCTTGACTGAGAGTCTGTTACGCGACCAGGTGGTGGCCAGGCGCTCCGAGCTCCGCGCCGACTACAGCTCCGACGACATCAACCGGATTTTGGAAATCATGCTGCCTGCGTTCGCCGGCGACGCCTTGCAACCGCTCAAGGCGGCCAACCAGTAGCCGCGAAGCCGTCGCTTGCTACAGCTTGCGTAGCACTTCGAAGACCTCATCGTTGCTGGGCACCTGCCCAATCGGGTAAATCTTCGCGAAGGCAAGCCTGCCGTCCTTGCCGACAATGAATATCGCCCGCTCGTTGATGCCCGGTATGGGATCGCCCTCACGCAGGATCCCGAATTTCTTCGCGACATCGCCATGCGGATAAAAATCGCTGGCCAGGGGAAAACCCAAAATTCCGATCTCCTTCTTCTGCCAGGCGGTATGGCTGGGAATGGAATCGACGCTGATGCCCACCACTTGTGCGTCGTAACCGGCGAATTTTTCCAGATCAGCATTGAGCCCCGGCAACTGCGAAGCGCACACCGGCGTCCAGTCCGCTGGATAAAAGGCCAAAACTACATTCTTTTTCCCCCGGTAGTCGCTGAGCTTGAAGTTCGTCTTGATATTGCCCACGACCGCCGGGAGTTCGAAGTCCGGAACTTCATCACCGACGTTTAAAGTTGCCATGCTGTCGCTCCCTTCCTGTGACATCACAAGGGATTCTAGAGGGCCTGTTGAGGGGCGGGCAAGCCGTCGCGGCACAAGTACCACGATCGTGCTTGCCCGATAAGAAGCGGTGATCTGCGGCTACGATGGCGGCTGGGCGCTCGCGCCTGGCGGTGGTGTTTGCTCCTGCGACGCCGGCGGGGTTGGTTCGCGTTGCGGCGGCAGCGGATAGTAACCGTGTTTGGCGAATACCTCCAGCCCAGGACGCTTCACACGAACTTCGATGTCGCGGTAGTTGCTGGAGGGTTTCTGCGCCGTGTTGTAGCCCAAAGTGTACTGGTTGCGGGCTTGCATCGTGATGCGCTGGTAAGCGCTTTCAATGGAGTCTTTCGAGAACTCGTTGAGGACGTCGCCCCCGGTAGCATTGGCATAACGTGGCAGGATATTGCTGTAGCCGAAGCCCGGAATACGCGCCTTGGCTACTTTGCCGTACAGTGGCATGGCAGCGGTGTCGACGCCGATCGCATACACCGCGATCTCGTCCGTCAGCAGCACCTTCAGCACCTGGGAGTAGCTGGCGCGGCTGCCGTACTCCTGCCCATCGCTGATGACGAAGATGATCTTGCGATTGCCGCGCGGCCGGTGACTGAGCTCCTGCGCCGCGGTCAGGATGGCGTCGTTCAGCACGTGGTACTCGGGCGCGGGAGTGATGACCTGGGAACTGCCCGGCATGGGCTTGCTGTTGGTCTGCGGGCCGGAACCAAACGGGCCGCCAACCACCGAAGCGCCCGCGTTTGCGCCGGTATCATCGCGAATGCGTTGCAGGGCCAGTTGCATACGGGTGGAGTTGCCGAAATCCTGCCGCTTGTTCACCGAATTGCCGTAAGTAAACACGGCCACTTCATCGAAGGGAGCAAAGGCGCCCCCCAGCGCAGCGAAGGTTTGGTTGATTTTGCGCAGCGCAGGCTCGGGTAGCCCCTGGTCGATGACCAGCGCCGCCGACAACGGGAACGGATCGCTGGTGAAAAAAGTGATCTTCTGCGGGGCACCGTCTTCGTAAATACTGAAATCATTTACCAACAAGCCATCGACCAGCTTGCCGTCGTCTTTTACGGTGACCGGAACGGTGACAAACGAGACCGTCTTGCTGAGGGTCATGAGCTCGTCACGGCCGCTCTCGCTGGCCGGAACGCTGCCGGCGGGTACGGTCTTGATTTGCTGCGAACCGGGCGGAGGCGCTTGCGGATTGGCCTGTCCCTGCGTCTCCGGCTGTTCGGGGTTGCGAGTATTTGGCGCCTGTTCCGGGTTTCCACTCGATGTTGAGTCTTGATTATCCGGCGCGGCTGGTGGCGGCACATTGACGCTAGGGGCCGGTGCGTTGTTTTGCGGCGCCGGCGCATCGGGCAGCTTCTGCTCCTGCCCCAGCGCGCAAACAGCAGTGGCGGCAAGCACCGCAGGAAGCAGGGCGCCTCTGATCCAAGAGCTCAATCGCCGACTGAACATGGGTGTTGTGTGGTCTCCAGATTGCCGGAACTCCTGCACAGTATACCCGCACTCGGGCAACTCGGCAGCCTCCGTCGCTGAATACGCTTTCCGTGCACTACAATGGATGCATTCGCCGGAAAAAGAGACGCTATGTTGTTCTATCGCTTTCGCCAGTTGCTCGCCCTTGTCTGCCTGATCCTGGGATCCAGCTTATGGATGGCGGCCCAATCGCAAAACCCGCCGGCTCAGGCTCCTGCGCAGGACCAGCAGGCCCAGCCACCTTCCAATGAAGAGCCTTTGCAGACTTTCCATGCGCAGGTCAATGTTGTCAACTTGTTCTTCAACGTGAAGGACAAGCACGGCATGCTGATCCCCAGCCTGACGAAAGATGACTTCCAGGTATTCGAGGACGGCAAGCCGCAAACCATCAAATACTTTTCCTCCGAATCGAACCAGCCGCTGACCCTGGGCATCATGATCGACACCAGCGCCAGCCAGAGCCGGGTGCTGGAGATTGAGCAGGAATCCTGCGCCGAATTTCTTCATTCCGTGCTGCGCGCCAAAGACCTGGCCTTCGTCATCAACTTCGATGTGGATGTGGACCTCGATCAGGACTTCACCAACAATGTTCGCGAACTGACGCGCGCCCTGAACAAAATGGAGATCAATGCCGGCATGGGCGGCGGTCCTCCCGGGCTGGGCGGCGGCCCCGTCCCGACTACGCCGCGCGGTACGCTCCTCTACGACGCGATTTACCTGGGCGCAAACGAAAAGCTGAAGAACGAGGTCGGCCGCAAGGCCATGATCATTTTCACTGACGGCGAAGACCAGGGCAGCCGCTTGCGTATTCAAGATGCCATTGAGGCGGCGCAGAAAGCCGACACCATCTGCTATGTAATCCTGATTGCCGACCGCGGTTTTTACGGCGGCTTCGGCTACAGCGGCGACTCCGACATGCACAAACTGGCGGAGCAGACGGGCGGGCGCGTCATTGAAGTTGGCAACAAGGAGGAAAAGCTGAAGCAGGCATTCGATCAGATTCAGAACGAATTGCGCAGCCAGTACAACATCGGATACACGCCCACCAACACCAAGCTCGACGGCAGCTATCGCAAGATCCAGATTCGCGCCAAGGACTACAAGGTGCAGGCCCGCCAGGGCTACTACGCGATGGCCAAGGATTAGTCAGTTTCACTTGCGGTGTGTCCGGGTGGAGCGGGTCTTTAGTGTTTGCGTGAGTACTAGCTCTGACCTACGGACTATCACATACGAAAATCGAACCCCGAAGGGGTGGTGTTGCAGTTAGCGGACGGAGCGAAGCCGGGGTCCCCGATTCGCACTGCTTTTGCGCGAATTGGGGTGGGGGAGCGGAGTCCTGGGGTGAAGTGGGGAAAAATGTCCGAGCCCCGGAGCGGCGGCACCGTTCCCACGCAGACTCTGAAGGCCTGCTCTACCACGCTTAGCTGCGATGCGCGATGTGGCTGACAGGCGCCTCGGCAACCACGCAAATCCCGGACTCATTGGCCAGGGCCAGCAGCGCCTCTTTCTCCAAAAGCAAGCATCGTCCCGCATCGAGAGCCAGACAGGAAGCGCCCGCACGCTGCATGGTCTCGATCGTATGCAATCCGACCACCGGCACATCGAAGCGCATGTCCTGGTTCGGCTTGGCGACTTTTACCACAGTCAATGCGCGGCTCAATATTGAAGGCTCCTGCCCCAGCGAGGGTGATTTCATGATCTCGCCAGCGCGAAGGATGGTTGCGTCAGTCCCCTCCATGGCCTCGACTGCAACACAGGCGGCTTCGGCGATCACGACCGTCTGTCCGATGTCGAAGCGTGACAGATGCTGGGCGACGGCGCGGCCATAGGTGATGTTGGTCTGCTCGGCGTCGGTCGGGCCGCGTTGTGTCAGTACGCCCTCGACGGCAAGCATGGGCTCGAGCAGTTCGGTGGAGTTCATCAACGTGATGCCTTCGTCAT
Organism: uncultured Acidobacteriaceae bacterium; assembly: GCA_963796585.1. Lineage (GTDB taxonomy): Bacteria > Acidobacteriota > Terriglobia > Terriglobales > Acidobacteriaceae > CAVVDY01. The sequence goes on along the minus strand of CAWCMB010000009.1, from coordinate 15,654 downwards.
GCAGGACCTTGCTGACCGCCCCAATCAGCGAGTCGGTATTGCGCGTGGCCAGCGACAGCAGCAGCTTGGCGAGACGCCAGTCCGGCTTGATGCTGCTGAAGATCTGCTTGTGCTTGACCTGTCCAGCCATGATGGCGCGGGTGATGCCTTCGCGTTGGAAGGTCTCGATGAGCTTCGAGAGTTCGCCCAGCGAGAGCCAGTACACCGCCGCCGCGCCATGCCGCTCGATCTCAGGGGGCGTTTCCTCCTTGATCGCGGCAACCACGACTTGCATTCCTTTCGAGCGCGCAGCATCCAGCACCAGCAGCGGAAATTTGCCGTTGCCGGCGATGAGGCCGATTTTCGACGAAGACTCAGGCATTATGAAGTCGTAACGTTGCGTTGGGAAAACCCATTCGTCAGGAATTATGCAACGGGCAGCGCAACCAATATAGACCTCCAGCACACGAGCGCGGCAGGTGTGGCGTCCGTATAGAGCGCCGCAGGCGCGACATAAGTTAGCCCAGCGCTTCAGCGCTGGGTCAGGTGCAAAGGAAGACCTGAGTCCCGTAGGGACGACACTCTTCTGTGAGACGCCTCTGCCGTGCCTATGGCACTCATTACCTTCAGAACCACCGAACCCAGCGCTGAAGCGCTGGGCTATCCTATGACGTCCCGCAAGCGGGACTCGATTCGTGTCGCTCAATCCGCCAATCCGCGGATCACTTGATCACCCCTCGCTGGGAGCTCTCGATAAACTGCAACAGCATTTCCACATCGTCTCCCTGCGCTCCCTCCGAGCGTAGCTTCTCCACCGCCTGCGAGGTATTGAGCTTCGAAGCCAACAGGACTTTAAACGCATGGTGCAACGCCGCGATGCGTTCCCGCGAGAAGCCGCGGCGTTGTAGTCCGACCTTGTTCAGCATGTAGGCATGGGTGTCGCGCTCGGCGCTGGTCATGGAATAGGGCAGGACATCCTGCGTGATGGTGGTCCCTCCACCAACGTAGGAGTGCGCGCCGATTCGCACATACTGATGCACCGGGCATAGCGCTCCGACCACAGCCCACTCCTCCACCGTCACATGCCCCGCCAGCGTGGCCGCATTGATCAGCATAGCGTGGTCGCCGATAACGCAGTCGTGCCCGACGTGGGTATAAGCCATGATCAGCGTGTGGCTGCCAACGCGGGTAACGCCGCCGCCCTTCATTGTTCCCCGGGTTATGGTGACGTATTCACGTATAACATTGTGGTCGCCGACCTCCAGACGGGTGGGCTCCCCTGAGTAAGTAATGTCCTGGGGATCCATCCCCAATGTTGCGAAGGGATAAATCTTGTTATGGCTGCCGAACCGGCTGGGCCCCCCCAGCACCACGTGCGAAACCAATCCGCAGTTCTCACCTAGTTCGACTCCGGCGTGAATGACGCAATACGGGCCGATGCAGCACGAGGCGGGCACCTTCGCGGAAGGGTCAACAATTGCCGTGGGATGAATGCTCATGTAAGGCTTGATGAATGCTCATGTAAGGCTTACGGAGTTTCGGCCGCCGGCTCGGATTTCGGCGCCGCCGCGCTCGCTTGCGATGCGCGATTAAGCAGCCGGCAGGTCACGACCGCTTCACAGACCAGCTTATCGCCCACGTACGCCTTACCTTGCAGGCGGCCCGCGGTTCCGCGGAAGGCCAGAACATCCACCTCGATGCGAAGCTGGTCGCCGGGCGTGACCGGGCGCCGGAAGCGTGCTCTTTCAATGCCGGTGAAGACCAGCAGCTTGTCATTTCGCTCGGTGACTTCGGTGAACAAGAGCGCAGCCCCGGCCTGTGCCATGGCCTCGACGATCAGCACCCCAGGCATAATGGGATAGCCGGGAAAATGTCCGTTGAAAAATGGCTCGTTGATCGTAACATTCTTGATCGCGACCACGCGCTTGGCGCGGACCATCTCAACAACGCGGTCGAGGAGCAGCATCGGATAGCGATGCGGCAGAAGGTTGAGGATGTCGCCGATGTCCAGCTGCATGCTGCCGCCGGCGTCCGGCGCGGGGTTGGTTGGATCGCTCATGGTTGCCATCGCGAAAAGCAAGATTATACATTTCGCCAATGCCGCAACCGCAGCCAGAGGAATAGCCGGCAAGCAATGTTAGGGGGAACATGCGTCAACTGCGGGACAGACAAGTCGATCTCCAAGCGATGCAAAGCTGGCTGGCCGACCATCAGGACGCGATGGTGGCCAGCGTGCGCGAGCTGGTGCTGCGTGAATCGCCGACGCACAGCAAGCAGGCTTGCGATGTGCTGTGCTCATACCTGGCGGGCGAATTCGAAAAGCTGGGCGGGCGAGTCAAAATTCATCGCCAGAAGAACGCCGGCCATCATCTTCAGGTCGACCTTGTTGGGGGCCGAGGCCCCCGGCGGCCCGTCCTCCTGCTGGGACATTACGACACGGTGTACGAACTGGGGACACTAAGAACCATGCCCTGGAGCGAGCGAAACGGCCGCCTCTACGGGCCCGGCGTCTTCGACATGAAATCGGGAATCGTGCAGATGATGTTCGCTTTGCTTGCCCTGCGCCAAACAGCGGGTGTGAGTCGTCCCGTGACCGTGTTGCTGGTTTCCGATGAGGAGGAAGGCAGCGCGACCTCACGACCGATCACCGAACGACTCGCCCGGCGATGTGCTGCCGTGCTGGTGTGCGAACCCTCGGGCCCGGAGGGTGCACTGAAGACCGCTCGCAAGGGGGTAGGCTCCTTCCGCCTCACAGTCACGGGAAAGGCTGCACATTCGGGACTTGATTTCGAGAAGGGCCAGAGCGCAATTGTGGAGCTGGCGCACCAGATCGATGCCATCTCGCGGCTCAGCAACGTTCGGCGCGGCATAACCCTCAACGTGGGCTTGATCCGTGGCGGAACGCGCGTCAACGTGGTAGCCGCTGAAGCTTCCGCCGATTTGGATCTGCGCGTGCCGCGCACAGCCGATGGTGCGGCAATGGAACGCAAGGTACGGCGGCTGCGCGCCGTGAATCCGCAGTGCCGCTTGCAAATTGAAGGCGGCTTCAATCGTCCTCCCCTAGAGCGGACAAAAGCGGTGGCGTCGTTATTCGCACTGGCCCGCAAAGTCGGGCAGGAGTTGGGAATTGAATTGCACGAGATCGCCGTCGGCGGTGGCTCGGACGGCAACTTCACCGCCGGGATTGGCATTCCTACGCTGGATGGGCTCGGCGCCGTTGGCGACGGCGCCCACGCCTCACATGAGCACGTGATTGCTGCTGAATTGTCGCGGCGCGCGGCACTCTTGGCAGGCTTGATTCAGGCGATCGAATAGGCCCTGCTCTTCACACTGGTGTTCGGAAACCACAGCAGCCTAGGGCATCTCCAGCGCCGATTTGACGGCCGCTTCCACTCTTTGCATGCTCGCCGCAGAAAGTGTCCCCAAAGGCGGGTAAATTACCAGCTGCTTTTCGATGGTTGTAGGTTGGTCACATTTGACCCAAGACTCACGATTCAATCCTGCGTCCCCAGGTCTTAGCTTCATGCGCAACGAGAACGCGCGTCGCTCGACAGTTGAGATTGGCAGTACGCAAACATCCAGGGAGTGCGCGTTCAGACTGTTGCCGGAGAGAATAAGGGCCGGTCGTTCCTTGTCGAGAGCGATCAGACAGACGTCTCCACGCCGCGGATACCATCCCACTGGTTTCGTTCCGCGACGCCAGGTGGTCATTCTCGCTCCCAGCTTTTCAAGCTGGCCTTGTGGAAAGCGCGACTCTCGTCACGCGGGTCCGGTGCACTGGCAAAAAACTGGGCAGCCTCCTCGTATAGATTCGCCTTGCGCTCCATTTCCAGGGCATACTTCAGCAGAGAATTGACTCGCTCGCTGGCGGAAGCTGTTCCTTTGGTGCTCTCGATCTCCGACAGCAGGTCGGGGTCGAGCGAGAAGGAGCGGGTTTTTCGCGTGTTTGATCGCATGATTGGTAAAACTATTGTCATTCTTATTAGGAAAATTTGCAATCTCCCTGGCGGCAACGGGACTTCTTTGACCTACCCTTTGCGAAGGCCTAGAATCTGTTTAGAAGCCCGCTACAGTTGCCTCGACGCGGAAGCACCGGGCTGTCGACCGGAGGACACTATGTTTGGTGGAAAGATCGGTTTGCCCGAGCTGATCGTCGTCGTGGTTATCGCTCTGCTTATCTTTGGCCCCAGAAAGCTTGGCGAACTGGGCAAGGGCTTAGGCGAAGGCATTCGCAATTTCAAGTCGTCGCTGAGCGAGGGCGGTTCGTCGAACAGCACCGCCTCAACCACAACGACAACCACAACCGAAGAAAAGAAATAATTGACCGCGCCCGCCTACAGCAACACCCTCCCAGTGGCGGCTTCGGCCTCGCGTAACATGCGATAGAGTCGCGGCACCGGCAATCCCACTACATTGAAATAGCAGCCTTGAATCCGCCGTGCCCAACGCGAGGCAATGCCCTGGATCGCGTACGCTCCGGCTTTGTCCATCGGTTCGCCGGTCTGCACGTAATCGGCAATCTCCTGATCGGTAAGCTCGCTGAACGAGACCTCTGTCACCTCAGCTTCGGTGCGCTCGAAGTCCGCGCTGAATAGACAAATCCCGGTGATCACCTGGTGGGTTCGCCCGGAGAGCAGGCGCAGCATGCGAGCTGCATCGGCAGCGTCTGTCGGCTTCTCCAGCAGGTGGTCGTCAATCACCACCACCGTGTCCGCGCCCAGAACAACGTCACCCGCGTGACGCAGCAACACGGCGCGGGCCTTGTCTTGGGCCAGACGCTGCGTGTAATCCAGAGAGGTCTCGCCGGCGAGTGGCTGCTCAGGAACATGCGCGGGATCGACGGTAAAGGGAATTCCCGCACCACGCAGCAGCTCTGCGCGGCGCGGCGAAGCGGAAGCCAGGATCAGCGCCATTGCGCGACGATTCTACCGTAGCGCGCCGCCGGCCTGCTTTGCGCGCGTTCTGCGAATATTCACAAGCGCTTGTATCCGATAAGGCGCCGGGGTGTTATGCATCCTTGGCGCATGTCTGCTCGTCTGATGTTGCGTGAACTCCGCAATCCGTACTTTGCATTATGGTGCAACGCTCACCGGCGGACAAGCAGAATTTCGCGTGTGGGCGCCCATTCCACGCCATATCAGCCTTCGTTTGTTTCGCGCCGGCCAGTCTCCTCAAGATGTCCCGATGCTTCGCGAAGCCGAGGACTTCGTTGCTACGGCTTCAGCCGCAGCCGGCGACCGCTACGCCTATGTTGTCGACGGCGGGAATGCAATCCCCGATCCGGTGTCGCGCTTTCTGCCCCAAGGCGTGCACGGCCCGACTGAGATTGTCGATCCAGCAGGCTATCGCTGGAGCGATCAGAACTGGCGCGGATTGGATCTGCGGGAGTATGTGATTTACGAATTGCACATCGGCACCTTCACCCCTCAAGGTACCTTCGACGGAGCGATTCAGAAGCTTGAGTACCTGAAACAGCTCGGCATAACCGTGGTCGAGATCATGCCGGTTGCCGCCTGTCCGGGCACGCGCGATTGGGGCTACGACGGGGTCTCGCCTTACGCGGTGCAGGCGAATTATGGCGGGCCAGATGGGCTAAAGCGGTTGGTCGATGCGGCACACCGCCTCGGCTTGGGGGTGATGCTGGATGTCGTTTACAACCACCTCGGTCCCGAGGGCAATTACCTGCCGAAGTTTGGGCCGTACTTCACCGCACATCACAAAACGCCCTGGGGCGAGGCGGTGAATTACGACAGCGATGGCTGCGAAAAAGTACGCCGTTACGTCGTCGAAAATGCGCTGTACTGGATTCGCGAGTATCACTTCGACGGGCTGCGCCTGGACGCGGTGCAGACCATCAAGGACGAGTCGCCCAAGCACATCCTTGCCGAGATTCAGGAGCAGGTGCAATCGCTGGCCCACAAACTCGGTCGCAAGGTTTGCGTAATTGTCGAAACCGACGAGAACGACTCACGCTATATCAAGCCGGCGGCGGAAGGCGGGTATGGTCTGGATGCTGTGTGGAGCGACGATTTCCATCACGCAGTTCATGCATTTTTCACCGGCGAGCGGCAGGGCTACTACCAGGATTTCGGCGACCCTGCGCAAATTGCTTGCGCGCTGCGGGAGGGGTATGTCTACCAGGGCGAACATTTTCGATACTGGAATGCTCCGCGCGGCACGAGTGCGAAAGATGTTCCGCTGCCGGCGAATGTGATTTGCACCCAGAACCACGATCAGGTGGGGAACCGGGCCAAAGGCGAGCGTCTGACGGCGCTGGTTCCTCGCGGTGTACGCAAGCTGACGGCAGCACTGTCGCTGCTTGCCCCGCACACCCCGCTGCTGTTCATGGGCCAGGAGTACGACGAGATGACGCCCTTCCAGTTTTTCGCCGACTTTCAGGATCCGACGCTGAAGAAAGCCGTGAGCGAAGGTAGGCGCAGCGAGTTCAAGGACTTCGACTTCAACGAAGTTCCCGATCCGGAGGATCCCGCGACCTTCGAGCGTTCGGAGCTCACCTGGGCCGATGGGCCGCGGAATCGCGAGATGCTGGAATGGTATCAGCGTCTGCTGCAACTGCGAAAGCAGTACGTGACGAATGGCCCCCGCACGGCGGATGCACAATATGCGGGCGGTGTGCTGATCATGCAGGTGCCCGCCGAGCAGCCAAAGCTCCAGGTGCAGGCGGCCCTACAACACGGAGCGAAACTGCCCACAGGACCAAGCGGATGGCAAGAGGTGATGGCGTCGGAACAAGACGGCTACCGCGTCAGGGTGTCGCTTGCTCACTAAATGGGATGGCCTGCAAGCTTCTCTCCTGCCGGAATCCGCCGACGCTATGGGTGAATCCTATCTGCTATGGCAACCCAAGTGGATCGACGTACGGTGGATCTTTCCCAGTATCCGGCACTGGTAGTCATTTATCTCGGCATGCGAGTAAACCGCATCACAGGCCTGAAGACGCTATTCGGCTTCGGCCCGAAGATCTCCGCGTCGGTTGAGGCGCAACCGGAAGGGCTTCTACTGCACGAGACGATTATTTATTCCATGTTTCCGCCTAACGTTGGGATGAGACAGTACTGGCGTGACATGGAGTCGTTACTGGCGTGGTCGCGATCGGAGCCACATCAACTATGGTGGAGGGCCTTCCTGAAGAATTCCGGCGGGACCGGCTTCTGGCACGAAACGTACGTCAGGAATGGCGACATGGAGGCAATCTACGATGACGTGCCGCAACCCATCGGCTTCATGCGATTCGCGCCCGTAGTGCAAGCACGCGGGCCGATGTTCGGGGCAGCGACGCGCGCGCGTGGGCAATCCGCTGCAGCTCCGGTGCTAAGCGAAGCCGAGTTGTACGGGGAAAAATAGTGCGAGGGTGACTCAGCCTATGGACGAATCCCTGTGTCTTCAATCCCCTAAGGAAGCTCTGATTAAGTCGAAGTTTTGAAGGGGACGGCCTTCAGGCCGTCCGTTAGTGCTTGAAATTAAGCTGGGCTTTAGCCCCGGAGGGACTTCGGTCTCACTTAATCAGAGCTTCCCTAACAGCAACACGGTTGAGAATGAGGCGCCAGAAAAAGCTGTGTGGATGTGATCTCAGCCTGCATTTGAATATCACTGTAAGGCCGAATACCCGCTCAGCGGAAGAAGCAATCTACCTGCCACATTCGACTAGCCCGCGACCAGTTCAATCCGATTTCCAAACGGATCGTACACATGTGTTCGACGGAATCCGGGAATGTCGTCCACTTCGTTGACCTCGATGCCTGCCTCGCGCAATCGCCGCAACATCCCGTCGTAGTCTCGACAGCGCAGCGCGGGATGCCCTTTTCGTGCCGGGCGAAAGTCCTGCTCGATGCCGATATGCAGCTGCACATCGCCGCTGGCGAACCACACCCCGCCGCGTCGAGCCAGCAGCGGCGGCTTGGGAACCTCCTGCATCCCTAGCAGGTCGCGATAGAACCGGCGCGCCTCGTCTTCGCTACCCGCGGGTGCGGCCAGTTGCACGTGGTCGATGGCGGAGAAGGGCTGCGAGCTCATTTCGTCATGTTACTCGCGCGGCGGAAGGTCACGCCGTTGTGCCTGTTAAAATCGATGTAGCGCCTCTATTCGCATGGATCCATCGCTCATCCGCAACTTCGCGATCATCGCCCATATCGATCATGGGAAGAGCACGCTCGCCGACCGTCTGCTGGAACTTACCGGGTCGCTGACCGCGCGCGAGATGCAGGCGCAGGTGCTGGACGCGATGGACCTGGAGCGCGAGCGCGGCATCACCATCAAAGCGCACTCGGTGCGCATGATGTACCCGGCGGCCGACGGCAAGACCTACCAGCTTAACCTGATCGACACTCCCGGCCATGTCGATTTCAGCTATGAAGTCTCGCGCTCGCTGGCTTCCTGCGAAGGCGCGCTGCTGGTGGTGGATGCCTCGCAGGGCGTCGAAGCGCAGACGCTGGCCAACGCCTACATCGCCATTAACCACGGGCTGGAGATCATTCCCGTCATCAACAAGATCGACTTGCCTAGCGCCGATATCGAGCGCACGAAAGAAATGATCGAGGGCGCGGTCGGGCTCGACGCCTCTCACGCTCTGGCCATCAGCGCCAAGACTGGCCAGGGGGTGCCCGAGGTCCTGGAAGCTATCGTCCAGAAGATTCCTCCGCCGAAGGGCCGCGCCGCCAATCAACTTCAGGCCCTGATCTTCGATTCCTGGTTCGATTCGTATCGGGGAGTGGTGGTGCTGGCACGTGTCATCCAGGGCGTACTGAGTAAGGGCAAGCGCATTCGCCTCATGTCGAATGGCCGCACCTTCGACGTGGAAACGCTGGGCGTGCTCACACCTAAGCCGGTGGAAGTTGACGAGCTTTCTGCGGGCGAAGTTGGCTTCCTCATTGCCAACATCAAGAATGTTGCTGACACCAAGATCGGCGACACTATTACCGACGACAATCACCCGGCGATCGAGCCGCTGCCCGGCTTCGAAGAGCTGAAGCCGATGGTCTTCGCCGGGCTCTACACGGTTGACGCGCACGAGCACACGTTGTTGCGCGAAGCGCTGGAAAAGTTGCGGCTCAATGACTCGTCCTTCTTCTTCGAGCCGGAAAGCTCGGTAGCGCTGGGCTTCGGCTTCCGCTGCGGCTTTCTGGGCCTGCTGCACATGGAGATCATCCAGGAGCGGCTGGAGCGCGAATACAACCTCGACCTGATCACCACCGCTCCTGGCGTGCGCTACAAAATCACGCTGACCGACGGCACCGTCCTCGAGGTCGACAATCCTTCGCGCTGGCCCGATCCCAGCGAGATCGCCAAGATCGAAGAGCCGGTGATCCTGGCGACCATCCTGACGAACGAGGAATATGTCGGCGGCATTCTGAAGCTGGTGGAAGACAAGCGCGGCAAGCAGAAGGGCTTCGAGTACGTCAGCTCCAACCGCGTGATGTTGAGCTATGAGCTGCCGCTGAACGAAATCGTCCTCGATTTCTATGACAAGCTGAAGACCGTGTCACGCGGATATGCCTCGCTCGACTATCACCTCGCTGGGAGTTGGGAATCGCCGATGGTTAAGCTCGACATTCTGGTCTCCGGCGATCCGGTGGATGCGCTTTCGATCATCGTGCACCGCGATTTCGCCTACGACCGCGGGCGGGCGTTGGTGTCGAAAATGCGCGAGCTGATTCCGCGGCAGATGTTCGAAGTGGCTATCCAGGCGGCGATCGGCGCGAAAGTGATCGCGCGCGAAACCGTGGCCGCCATGCGCAAGAACGTCCTGGCTAAGTGCTACGGCGGCGATATCAGCCGCAAGCGCAAGCTGCTGGAAAAGCAGAAGGAAGGCAAACGCCGCATGAAGCGCATCGGCCGCGTGGATATTCCGCAGGAAGCATTCCTGGCGGTGCTCAGGGTTGGGGAAGACTGATTGTACTCACCACAGAGACACAGAGGCACGGAGAGTTCTCAACTAGAAAAAATCGTCAGTCAAGCTCCGATGATCCCAATCGAAATCCGAATCCTTATCGACTGGCACGGCGCACCGCATGACGCAGCCGGACGCCTTTCCCATGATCCAGCGGCGGGCAAGGCAGGCGGGAATTAAAACGCACATCGGCAATCATTCACTGCGGCAACGGGGATCACCGATTAAAAGGTACGCTCGAAAAGGCGCAACAGATGACGAACCATTCGTTGCAGCGCACGACGAAGCTCTATGGCCGGCGCAACGATGAAGCTTCGCTCGACGAATACGAGCGGATCGGGATTTGAGACACCTTGAGGAGTGGAGACATGATCCGGTGCTTTTTACAATTTACTGCCGAGCCAGTCTTCAACTCCACGCTTTAAATACGGGCCTGTGTCCGCATCATTCGGGAGTTCAAGAAGTTCTTCGACCCCAAGCACAGAAAGCATAATTTGTCTTTCAGTCGTGAGGTTATCATCCACTGTCCAATGTCGATTAACCGCATAGCGCTTCATCCAGTCCGTGACGATTTCGCGGAGGGCAATACATTTGTTGCTCGAACCCATTTCCTCCTACAACTTAGCGATCAGGTCTGCTAAGATCGGGTGCGATCTTATTCGCCACGTCGATTAGAGCATTGATCTGGAGGACGCGGACGGGATCTTCCCATTGGCGAGGCCCGTGGAAGTTAGTCATCGTCGAAGCGGTCTTGGCGGATTCCAGCGGCGTCTTCGCCTCCTTGATTCGTCCATCGAGGAGTAACCAACGACCATACAAAAACAGATTCTCTTGCGCGGGGGTAAAACGGGTATCACTGACATGCGTGCTGAAAAAGCTTACTTGCTGCTCGATATCGATGTCCGAATCGTGGTCCGCGTTATCTAGGGAGCCGAGCACCTTCCACGTGCCCGCATTGGCGTCCTTAAAGGCAATGACGAGAAACTTAACATTCTTAGTGGCGCCAGCGACACTCACGCCCTTCATGTCGAAAAGCTCTTTGTATCCTTTGGCGGGAGGCGCGTCAGTATCGAACAACCCCTCGTAAATAGACGTTACATCGGTATATTGAGGACGCGAGTAGAAGTGTCGGTCTGCTTCACCGGTGATCCACTGCGTCTCGGCCAGAAGTTTACGGCCCTCGGGGAGTTCCCCGATTTTGATGCCTCGGAGAAAGCGCATCACGGTTTCGTGTGCTGGCCTGGTCCGATTGAACTGTTGTTGCGGGAGTTGGAGTCTGCTTTGGTGCACTTCGATTTGTCTGAGCGCCGCAGGCGACTGATGTCAGCAGAATGACGAGGCAGAAGAAGCCCTGCTTCATAATAGTTGGCCTTCAGCAATTAGTTTACGCCGCGGATGGAAACTTTCAAGATTCGTAAAATGAATGCTTCAGAAGTATCACGTTGTTTGGAGGCACGCGGACGTAGCTAGCCGTTGTTCCGTCTGTTTTTCCACCCAAACTTTGGAATTCACATTCGGCTCCTCCTGCAGCATCAACGTCCGTCGCTGTCAATCCTGGCTGAACAGAAAAATGATGAAGAGAACCATCAGGACTCAGAACGGGAGCCGTAGCCCACTCAGACCAGGCGGACAATCGCCACCTGATATTCAGCGCGGGGCCGCTTCCGACATTCTGGAGTATCAGGTTCCGTGCCGAAAATTCTAGGAGGAGCTCGTCTGTGTCCTCCAGGAACAGTACGCAGGGTCGGGATGAACCCTCAAGTTGAGCCAACGTGGCATCGACCTGCTCCTTCGTCTTTCGTACATAACAGAACAATCCAATTAGCCCAAGCCAGGCCGCGGCAATAGTCGATAGGTAATAGACAGACTCAAGGCTTAACACCACTTTAGCTCCATTTCTCCGTCTCTCGATCATTTTAGTTCATGCCAATGCCCGCAGATTGCCGGAAAGCAGGGTCTCGCTTTTTTCCCGGCTGTAGTCTTTCATCTGCCGGTGCGCTCGGTTGCGGATTTTGTCGCGGGCGTTGTAAGCCGCCTTCGCTATCGCGCTTTGGCGCGAGATCAGCGCCAGTCTTGCGCTCCGTGGTAGATATGCAGAATTTCGACGGCTTCAGCTTTCACCGCGTAGACCACAATGTAGGGGAGCGGCGTGATCGCAAGTTCTCGTGTGCCGGTGCGGTGGCCGGGTCTGCCCCGGTTAGGTGAGGTTTTCAGGGAACGGATGCGCTGGTAGATCGTGCGCACGGTCGGTTCCGCGAAATGCGGGTAGTTCTGTTGCAGATAGTTCTTGATGTTCTGTAGATCGTCGGCTGCGGGGACGGTCCAGCGGATGCGCATCAGGGCTTGAACATGGCTTCAAGCCGAGCGTCCATTTCTTCTTCTTCGATAAACTCGCCGCGCTCGGCTGCCGCCAGTCCTTTTTCGACGGCGGCAAGGAAGCGGGCTTCTTCGTTAAGATAGCGGGTAACAACAGTCGTCACCAACCGCTCGGGGGCAGTCCCGGCTTTCGTGGCGATCTGCGCAAGCTGCGCTTGCTGCTCGGGGGTGAAATGTACTTCCATGAGCTTCAGGGTACGGGAAAACGTGCTCTGAGGCAACAAAAAGAACAGCACAAAAAGAACAGCGAGCAGAGCAGAGCGACGGTCAGGGAAGAATTCTGTTATTCGTTGCCTCGCTTGAGAAGTAGGTGAACAGGGCAATGACGATGTAAACGGCCATAGCCTGCGTGAAAGAGACAAGGAGCTTCTTGCCTCCACACCTGGATTGGCGAAATGCAAAGAACGCACAGCCGATAAGGCCGTACCCAAACCACCTATAAGCCATTCTGGAGGACTCTGCTCGCCGGTGTTGCTCGAAGTCTGCGAGGACGTAAATTATGCCGGTCTTCCTGTCTTTCCTGGCATCGTAGAAACGTCACAGGATATATCGCGATAAATCCTGGTCTTTGACGATGTCGGTGAGCGTGTTCCGCACGTAATCCGCGTCCACCACCACGTGCTTCTCTTTCATATCCGGCGCTTCGAAGCTGATGATGTCGAGCACCTTCTCCATGATGGTGTGCAGGCGGCGGGCGCCGATGTTCTCAGTTCCTTCATTCACCCGGAAAGCGAAGTTGGCGATCTCGGCCAGCGCCTCGGTGGTGAACTCCAGTTTCAGACCTTCGGTATCGAGCAACGCCGTGTACTGCTTGGTCAGCGACGACTTGGGCTCGGTGAGGATCTTGATGAAGTCTTCCACCGTCAGCGATTGCAGTTCCACGCGAATGGGGAAGCGGCCCTGCAGCTCGGGAATCAGGTCGCTGGGCTTGGAAACATGGAATGCGCCCGCGGCGATGAACAGAATGTGATCGGTGCGCACCATCCCGTAGCGCGTGTTTACGGTCGTCCCTTCGACGATGGGCAGGATGTCGCGCTGCACGCCTTCGCGTGAGACGTCGGGCCCATGACCGCCCTCGCGGCCGGCGATTTTGTCGATCTCGTCAAGGAAGATGATGCCCGAGTTTTCCACGCGCTCGACCGCGATACGTGTGACCTGGTCCATGTCCACCAGGCGCTGCTCTTCTTCCTGGATGAGGTACTCGAACGCCTCGCTGACCTTCATCTTTCGCTTCTTGGTGCGCTGGCCGAAGATGTTAGGCAACATGTCTTTCATGTTGACGTCCATCTCCTCGACGCCCTGGTTGGTGATGATCTCAAAGGCAGGCATCGATTTTTCGCGGACTTCCAATTCCACGATGCGCTCGTCGAGCTTGCCTTCGCGCAGTTGCTGGCGGAACTTCTCGCGCGTGCGCGAGCCGGGCTCACCGGCGAGAAGCGGTTCGCTCCCGAGGTTGAAGCCGATTTGCTGCTGATCTTGAGTCGGCTTCGGTGGAACCTGGGTTGGCATTGACGGCAGCAGCAGGTCGAGCAGCCGCTCCTCGGCGTTCATCTCCGCCTTATCGGCAACGTCTTCCAGCTTCTCCTCGCGCACCATGTCGATGGCGATCTCCACCAAATCGCGGATCATCGACTCGACATCCCGGCCCACGTAACCGACTTCGGTGAACTTTGAGGCCTCCACCTTCATGAAGGGCGAGTTGGCCAGCTTGGCCAGACGGCGCGCGATCTCGGTTTTGCCGACGCCGGTGGGGCCGATCATGATGATGTTCTTGGGGATCACCTCTTCGGCCAGCTCGGCCGGCAGCTTCTGGCGGCGCATGCGGTTGCGCAACGCAATAGCGACAGCGCGCTTCGCCTGGTCCTGGCCTACCACATACTTGTCGAGTTCGCGCACGATCTCTCGCGGGGTGAGCTCGTCCAGTGCGACATGTTCTTCATCAGCGGTTGCGGGAAGATAAATTGCCAATTCGGTTTACCTCTCGTGCTTCATGAAGGGGCGCGGCTTGAGCCGCGCCGTCCAGAAGCTTGGAAAATTGTTATCCCGAGCGGGCTTCAGCCCGCGAGGGATATGCTGTTCTCTGCCCTCCCTGAAGGCACTCGGGATTACGTGATCGCACTCACGACGTTTGTTGCGGAACAGCAGCAGTCATGCGATTCTTGCCTTTGGAGGTCGCAACCCACACACCACGTTTGCAGGCTTCCTTTGGCAGAAGATACTCATTGTCTCGTAACCACTGGCCAGCCCACCGGATGTCATAACCCCACGTCTAGAAGAGATCACCAGACTCCCTGAGCTCTTGTTCGTGATGATTCCAAACGTATTTACAAATTGTAACTATCTTTGCTTCGCCACCGTTCGTTAGAACCGCCTCCATTACCCAACTTGCGAGATCTTCCTTAGTAGCCCATCGACTGCCTCCGCTTTCAGCAGATCCCTCGCGAGCTAAAGCTCGCTCGGGATGACAATATAAAAACTTCGCACGGCGCAGCTAAAGCTGCGCCCCTTCACGTCTTGAAACTTCAAGCTCGATACTGCTCCACACTGGAAACTCGGAACTGCCTTTTCACAGCTCCTCAATGGTGACCTTGTCATTCGTATAGATGCAAATCTTTCCAGCGATCTTCATCGCCTCCTCCGCGATCGCGCGGGGAGCCAACTGCGTGTGCTCGAACAATGCAGTTGCTGCGGCCGTGGCATACGGGCCTCCGCTGCCGATGGCCGCGATCCCGGTATCAGGCTCGATCACGTCGCCCTGTCCGCTGATCAGAAATGTCTGGTTCTGGTCGGCGACCAGCAGCAGGGCTTCGAGCGAGCGCAACATCTTGTCGGTACGCCAGTCCTTGGCCAACTCGACCGCCGCCCGACCCAGGTTGCCATGATACTGCTCCAGCTTCGACTCGAAGCGCGCGAAGAGCGAAAAGGCGTCGGCGGTGGAACCGGCAAAACCGGCGAGAATTTTGTCCTGGTAGAGGCGGCGAATCTTGCGGGCGGTGTGCTTGATAATGCCTTCCCCGAGGGTGACCTGGCCGTCTCCGGCCATCACCACCTTCCCATCCCGGCGAACGCAAAGAACAGTAGTAGAGCGGATCAAACGCTTTCGTGACATGAATGAAGCTGATTATACAGGGTAGCGGGGGGCGCACCGGAGGTTGAGTGAAAGAGACTCAAGTTGTCGCATGCCGCTGGTTCTGCCCTCAAGGCCCGGCGATTTGTCGCGCCGCTCTCAATCCCACGGTAACTGAGGCAGACGATCAAGCGCTGCGACGTACCGCTCACGATCGAAGGACTGCTGGAATTTCATTATGTCGAACATCTCGCTAGCCACAACGCAGGCGATCAGGCGCTTCGCTTCCTGCTCAGCAATCCCCGAGTTCACAAGACGATCGAAG
>CAWCMB010000008.1:0-283761 GCA_963796585.1 uncultured Acidobacteriaceae bacterium | reverse complement strand
TTCAGCGACTTGCAAATCCCCGAACCGATCTATCTTTTCGAAGACGGCGCGCTGCCGGACGATTCTGTTCGGTCCTCCGACTTCAATAGGCCCACAGGCGGTCCGACTGGGTTGTCGTCAACGGTGAAGAGCTGGCCATTCCGCATATAAAGCTTTTTCATCTCTTCCTGATTAAAAGGACGCGAGCCCCGACGTCCAAAGACAGCAAGCTGATTGCCGCTTTCATCGACGGCGCGGTCCCGATCGATGCCGCGTGAGATCGCCAAAGCAGGACCGTGTGTCTTATAGGTAGCGATCAGTTTGGGTGCGGGCTTTGGGGCGAAGCCATAAAAGTTTGGCTGGGTCTGCGGCGAGAACAACTGCACCACTCGCATTCCGTTTTCGCCATCGGCCACGAAGGCAAACTGGCTGGAGCTGACCATTCCGATTTTGATGTCATTGGTGTCATTCAGCTTGCTTTCGCCGTTGAACATCTGCTCCAGTTTGGGCTGCTCGGGATTCTCGATATTGACAATCGCAATGCCCTGCCGGCCTGCCGCAACATAGGCGTAGGTACGAGCAACATAGACATTGCGCGCATCCGGCAGAGCTACCAGGGCCTTTCCCACCGGTACCGGATGGGCGGGGTCAGTTATGTCCAGAACCTTCAGCCCTGCGCTGTCGACAACAAAGGCATAGCGGAATTGAATTCCTATACCACGCGGACCATTGATGTATGGCGCACCGATTTGCGCGACAAGTTTAGGGTCGGCGGGATTGTTCAGGTCGACCACGGCCAGCCCACGGTCGCAAAGGATGTATGCGTAGGTGCCGGCGAAGGCAATGCGACGGGCACCGTTCAGCGCTCCATCCGGATTGAAAGCGAGGGCCCGCTGCAGGAAGTTGTTGCTGGGATTTCCATCGAGCAATGTACCCACGCCGGGAGTTTTCGCCTTTAGATCAGGATTTCCGACAATCACTAAGCCTTCGTACTTATCGGCAACGTAGAGGAATCCGTAAAAGAGGTGGATCGATTGTTCCTCATTTTCGGGGCGGTGCGTGCGCAGAGGATCTACTCCCAGGGTTGTCGGCGACGCGATGGCCTGCGCATATTTGGTCTTGACGTAGAAGCGCTGGCCGAGCGGCGACACCGGAGCTGTCGTCATTCGTTCGGAGAAGTCTTTGTCATCGAGGTTGGCGATGTCATATACGCGAAGTCCACGCTCGCCCATGGCTGCATACAGGTATTCGCCACGCGCCTGCACATCCAGAACTGTGCCTTGCTGGCGATAGGCTTCCGTCAATTGGTCGTTGTTCTTGCGGAACTTCTCATAGTCGGCAGGGTAAGCAATCTTCTGAAAGTCGCTGCCATAGATGGCCGGGGGCTCACTGTGTTCGGCGACCGCGACGGCACTGTATCCTGCTTTGCCATCCGCCACGAAGATATAGCGTCCCATGAAGTTCATGAAGCCCGTGCCCTGCATCAATACCTGCGCGAGCCAGGCATTGTTGTCATTCTTTGACGACAGGTGGCAATCGGTGCAGGTCTTGGTTTCCTTGGTGCGGACGGTATGCGGCACAAAAGGACTGAAAGCCTGGCCGCTGAAACCTTCCGCCGAGACAGTCTGCTGCTGGTAATAGAGCCAGTCGCGGTCTGAATTTTGCGAGCTAACGACCACCGCGCATGCTGAACGTATCGGCGCGACCCGGTGCCCGGTGACCGTCCCATCAATTCCCAGCATGTAAATGTCGTTCCGCAAAATCTGGAAGTCGTAGGACGTCCAGTTGCGCGTGGTTATGCCCTCGTTATGCAGCATGGGCATCTTGCGATTTGCCGACATCTCCAAATGGCAGCCGAAACAAGTTGGCACCCATGCCGAGTGGCAGCTATAGCAAGTCATGCGCTCGTTGCTATGAGCCAGCGGATTGGCGGGATCGTTAGCACCAACGTCGCCCCAGGTTTTTCCATCCGCATGCACGGTTTTGGCATATCTGGATTTCTCGTTGTAATTAGGATTGCCGGGAGTGATTGTGTCCAGCACCTGTTTCACTTCCCACTGCTTGTCCTGCTCCAGCATGGAGCGCTGATAAAGTCGTCCCGCTTGCCAGTAGAAGCGCCTGTCGCCCCATGGAGTGCGCAGTAGTTCCAAGTCGCTGCCGCCTGCTGGCTTGGCCGGTCCAGACGTTTTCAAGGTTGCGTGTTGCCGGATCGTGCCATGGCAGTCAATGCAGTCGACCTCGACAGCGTTTCGGGTTTCACCATACAGACGGCCGTTGCCATGATTGTCCTGGGCAAAGTGACAGTCGACGCAATGCATTCCCTTCTCAAGATGAATATCTGCGAGATGTACGGCTTTCTTGAACTTGTCCGGATCGCCGGGCTTGATGTGGTTTCCATTGGCGTCGAGCATGTCGCCTTCCCGATTGCTTTTGTAAACCGCGCGGTAGATCCAGCCATGACCGTGGAAATCCGCGAATTGCGTTGACTTCAGTGTGCTCAGGAACTCCGGGTCGCCCACCTTATCGAGGAAGGAAACGTCTGCCCATAAACCTCGAGGAGCCGCGCCCTCAGGATTTCGCACTGCAACCTTGTACTGCTCCAGCGGAGTCGGGTTGTGCTGCGTCGTCGGATACATTCTTTCGCCATCCACCTCGTTGTCCCACCACGTGTAACCGAAGTAGGTGGTCACCATGTTGGTACCCGGGTGCATATGGCAAACCATGCATTGGCTCGAAGGTATGCCGCGCGTGAACTGGTGCTTGATGGGGTGGCCCGACTGGTTTCTGGGTACAGTCGGATCAATGCTGGCGCTGAAACCGGAGTGCCCGTACGGTGCATAGGGACCGGAATGCGCGGGCGAGCGATCATTAGCAAACACCACATGGCAGGCGCTGCAGCCACTATTCCTGTAGTCTCCTGGCTGATCGTTGGTGCCCGGGAAATACAACAACGGATCCAGAAGCCGCGTCTTCTGCAAACCCAGGAACACCGGGTCGGTCCGAAGCTTGGTCCCGAAACCGCGGTCGCTGAGCTTCACATCCGGCTTGCCCGGATCTTCGCTCAGCTCGGGATTGCCGATTTCGCTCTTTTCTGTTCCGCCGCGCTCAAACACCCGCAACACATTACCGGGCTGCGAGACTTCCCAGCGCTCCAGCGGCTCAAGCCACGGCAGCACTCCTTTGGTGCGCGTTTCCTCCGCCGTGGGAGGCGGAACGCTGATGAGCTTCTCCGGCAGGCCTTGCTCAGAGTAGCCCTCGCCGAAGTGCGGGTCCTTCAACGGGAATGCTCCGTTGTTGTACAGGGCCGCGCCCCACAACATCGCTCCGTGGGACATCATGCTGGTGCGGACCTTCTGCACCTCGGCGGTGTGGCAGCCCGACTGGCCGCAGGTATGTATCGCGATCCGAAGATCGCCTGGATTGATGAACCTTATGTATTCCGGGTCCTCGCGCAACCAGGCGGTGTAGGCGCGTACCGGGAGTGCTCCATTCAGGTTGTTGCTCAGTACATGAGGCTGAACATGGGCTTTGTTCTTGGCCGCGATGTAATCCGCCGATGCAGGCGAGCCTTGTTGTGGCGCGAACACCTTCTCGTCGCCACCGTGACAGTCGGTGCAGCCAATGCGAATCGCCGTGGAGGAATGCATGTTCGCGCTGTCCGATTTCGTGTGACAGCTCTTGCAGCCCGCCGACTTGCTCTCCATCTCCTCCGGAGTTTCCTTCAGCAACAGAGCGGGGCGCTGCTCTGCGTTCTGCGTTGCGGAGATCGACGGAGGGTTCGGCTCCTGCTGGGCGCTGACGGTGCCCGCCTGCCAGCAAAACATCAGCGCAACCAGCGCCACGCTGGTAAGCAACGCGAAAGCCCTGAGTTTGGAGAAGCAAGCCATCGATTTCATGTCCCGTTCAGAACTGCAACCGCAGTCCGGCAAAACCGGAGAGCAAAGTTCTTGCGTTATACACGTCGGTGTAGCCGGCGCCCGGCACCAATGCCGAAATACCGGTAGTCAGCACAATGTTTTCAGAGAGAGGCGGCCGGTAATTCACCCCTAATCCGAAATCCCAGCCTATTCCGCGGTGAATCGCGGGTTGAAAAAGTGCCAGCTGCAACGGCTGCACATGATCGAACTGCAAGTAACTCGCATTGAGAAAGCCGCGTATCTTGGGCGTGACATCGGCATCGATTCCCGCGTTATACAGTCGCAGGCCGGGATTGACGAAATTGGCCTGGCCTTCTTCTTTATTGGAGCGAAGATCGGGAATGAAGCTGAATGGGGTCACTAAAGCCACACCGGTGCTGCTGAGAGGAATACCTTCACGATCGAAGAAGCTGAACGATGTTCCGGCAAAGTGCTGGTCATCGACAATCGAATCGAAGCCACGGGCGGTGCCGGACCGTGAGGATCCAATTTGATCGGAGCCGTCTCCAGACGAATAGATAAATGCTCCGCGAAAACGAAGCCAGTTCTTGTCTACCGAGAGCTCCAGGGCTGCGAACTGCGCATTGATATCGACTGGGCGGCCGGCAATGGTGTTAAAGCTGTCATGGCCAAGCGCCTGATAGAAGGCGTTACTGATATTCAGCCGCTTGATATGACCATTGCCAGTCCAGCCAAGATAATAAGGATGAACGGCGTGAGGTATGGGGATACCATTCTGTATGACTACATTGCCGATTGGTGCAGGCCTGACGAGAAAGCCATTGGTATCGAAGTGGATGGATGGATGGTCCTGGCTGGCAAGAAAGCTGAATTCGGTTGTATAGCCTTTCGCAAAGAAGTCCTGAATGTAGAAGTTAGCAATCTCAACCTGTTGTTGCCGAGGCTCGAAAGTGTTTAGTCCGCTGTTTGTGTCCTTCTCCAGCATATAGAAATATGCCAGGTTGAAGTTGTAGCGGTTTGAGCGGAGATTGCCAAAGACTCGTACCCCAGGCTGCTCGTCCACGAAGATAAATCCGCGAAAGTCACTATTAAATTCCTGGATTCCAGCTCGAATCGAGACGAAATCGAAGTTCGGACTGAGATCACGAAGCTTCAGCTCGAAGAATCCTTCCTGCAATCCCACATGAGAGTCGAAGCGGTTTGTCCCGGCATCGACGTTTACGTTTACGATTCCGCGTTCCTGGGCTTGCAGGTAATTGAGATTAACCGCAGGTGTAAACACCATTTGGAAATCGACCGGCTTAAAGGTGGTATCGCCACGAAAGAGATTGAACGAGAAAAGAAACGTCTGCCCAAAAGCAAACTCTTCGTCTTTGCCGAAAAACTGCTCGCTGTTGGGCTGCTCGGCACCAAGCCCGCTGGGCACGGGGAGTCGCCGAAGGTCGCCACCCGTAATGCTGGTTCCGGTGAACTTGAGAAACCAGTTCTGGCCGATGACGGGGTAATCGCCCTTCCATTTGTTGCGATTGAATGGATCGTACCAGTGGCCCTGCACGTATGGATAGTCACCGGGAACGTTGTACCGCCGCCACTCCGGCATTTCGACGGTCCAGCGATACGGTGCAGGTTGCAAAATGTCCGCATCGCCGGGAATAACTTCAGACGCCATCACGGCTGCTTCGGTTGGTTGCGGACCTCGCAAACCGGGATAAACACTGGACGGCGGAGAGACCGCCTCCGCCGTCGTCCGCGTAGCACCAGGCAAGCCGCTCGGCAATTTCGAGGTGAGTTCCGGGGAGCCGGCAATTTTCAGACGGAAGTCGATCTGCTGTGCAGCACCAGAATGTAGGACTGTGGTTTGAGTTGCAGATGTGGCCCCCGGCGCCTCCACAGCAAGCTCGTATTTGCCAGCAGGGAGATCGCCGATTCGGAAAATACCCTCGCCATTCGTAAGCGCGTTGAAGGTCTGTTGGTTGGCCTGGTTGGTTGCCTTCACCGTCGCACCCGCAATCGGAGTTCGGTATTGATCATCGCTGGTGATGACTCCCAACAGCGCCGCGCCTCTGGATTTCTGTC
This sequence comes from uncultured Acidobacteriaceae bacterium, assembly GCA_963796585.1. Lineage (GTDB taxonomy): Bacteria > Acidobacteriota > Terriglobia > Terriglobales > Acidobacteriaceae > CAVVDY01. The sequence continues at coordinate 277,828 of CAWCMB010000008.1, read as the reverse complement.
TGGGAATGCGCGAGCCTTGTTGTGCGAAGCAGCAGGCACACATCGCGAGGACGATGATGATCAACGTCGTAAGACCGCCGGAAAACCTGGCTTGGCAGACGCTGCTTCGGAACACAACCGCTCCTCAACGCCAACGTTGCTACTAGCGTGGCGCAAGCCCATCCTCTTTACGGCCACTATGCAAGGGTGCCCAGCATCTTCTCACTGACTTGCCAAAAGACAAATGAAAAAGTTTGGGACAATCGCAGTGTAGAGGTGCGCTACAGAACTATCTCCCATCCTTCTTGAGCTATATCCGTGTTCTCAAAGTGTTTGCGGGCATCACGCAGGATCGCCTCCATCTGTTGATCATCGTGACGTGGGTCGTGGTGAAATAGAACCAAGCGACCAACCTTGCATTCGCGCGCAACTGTTGTCGCCTCCAGCCACGTGCTGTGCCCCCAGCCCCGGTGCGAGATGTATTCTTCCGGCGTGTACTGTGCGTCGTAGATCAGGACGTCGGCATTTTGGGCATACTCACGCAGCATTTGGTCGAGCTTATGGTCGCCATGCTCAAGGTCACTGGCATGCGTAATCACTGCGCCGCCCGATTCAATTCGATATCCAGTTGCACCCTGGGGATGATGGAGCGGAAACGGATGGACGATAACGTCAAAGTATTGCAGTGGCCCGGCCCCAAGCTGTTTATAACTCTTGAGCGAAGGTGTATCGATCAGTTCAATTGGATAATATGGCGCCTTCATTTGACCTTCGAGAATTGTCTCTAGTTCCTTCGGGTCGCGGGTCGAATAGAAAGTAATCTTCGTACCGGGTGAGAAAATCGGAGGAAAGTACGGCAGCCCTTGAATGTGGTCCCAGTGGAAGTGGGTCATCAGAAAATGCAAGTCGATGCAAGGATAGCCAAGATCAGCCTGGAGACATTTTCCGAGTTCACGCGCCCCGCTGCCTGCGTCGATGATTAGAATCTGTTCGCTGGTACGCACTTCGACGCACGTAGTGTTACCCCCATACTTAAGGTGTCCCTCAGTCGGGGTTGGTATCGATCCGCGCACTCCCCAGAATTTCAATTGCAAAGCAGGACTTTCCTCCTCACGTCGCTCGCCGGGAGTTGTAACCTGGCGGTGTCTGCGAGGCTGGCGCGTTTGCACATCCTGTCATCGGATCACGAGCCGGCCGTCGCCGGCTTGGCGTGCACTGCTTCAGCGTCGTTGTTCCGCCACCTGCGTCCGTCGCGTCCCATCAGATCATCGGCCTCCCTCGGTCCCCAGGTTCCGGCGGCATAGTTGGGAAAGTTGCGTGGGCGCAACGCCCTCCACACATCGATTATGGGAGTAACCACGCTCCAGCCGGCCTCAACCATATCGGCGCGCTGAAACAGCGTAGCGTCGCCTACCATGCAGTCATGCAACAGACGCTCATAGCCGGTGGCGGCCGTGCCTCCAAAGTAGTCGCCGTAAGCGAAGCTCATGTCCACGTTCCCCAGCCGCATAATCGGGCCGGGCATCTTTGCGCCAAAACTCAGGGAGATGCCCTCTTCGGGCTGAATGTTAAGGACAAGGAAATTTGGCGTGAGCCTCTCCACCCCGGTATCGCGGAATAATACAAACGGAGCGCGACGGAATTGAATGGCCACCTCGGTGTGCCGCCGGGGCAGACGTTTGCCGGTACGCAGATAGATCGGAACATCTGCCCAACGCCAGTTGTCGATCTGCAAGCGCATCGCTACAAACGTTTCCGTGGATGAATCCTGCGCGACGCTGGGCTCCGAACGGTAGGCCGGCATGGCCTGGCCATCATGCCGCCCGTCGCCATATTGGCCACGCACCGCGCGGGTGAGTACGTCTTCCGAGGACAGCGGCTGAATCGCGTGCAAAATCTTGGCCTGCTCATCGCGTACAGCGTCCGCCTGGAATGAAATCGGCGGTTCCATGGTGGTGAGAGAGATTAACTGGAAGATGTGGTTCGGCACCATGTCGCGCAACGTGCCCGACTGATCGTAGTATCCTCCCCGGTTTTCTACCCCGACGGTTTCGCCGACCGTAATCTGTACGTGATCGATGTAGCGGCGGTTCCAGATCGGTTCGAAGATGCCGTTGGCAAAGCGAAAGGCGAGAATGTTCTGTACCGTTTCTTTCCCCAGATAGTGATCGATCCTATAGATCTGGCTCTCTCGCAATGCTTGAAGAAGATCGGTATTCAGGGCGCAGGCGGATTCAAGGTCGCGGCCAAATGGCTTCTCCACAATCACGCGGCGCCATTGCCCATTTTCTTCGTCTGCTAAATTCGCCGCCTTAAGCTGCTGAGGGATGGAAGAGAAGAACATCGGAGCGGTCGCCAGATAATACAAGTAGTTGCCCCGCGTGCCGTGTTCTTTGTCGGTGTGCTGCAGAATTTCCTTCAGCTTCGCATACGACGCCGGATCCCCGAATTCCCCTGAAACATAATGCAGCCGCCTGGAGAACCAGTCGGTCAAATCTTCGGATAAAGCTCCGGTAGCAAACTGCTTTATATCCTGCGCAAACTTCTCACGAAATTGCTCGGTGGTCATCTGCTCCCGAGCCAATCCAACTATGGCAAACTCGCGGGACAAAAGGTTGTCAGTCGCCAGGTTATAGAGAGCAGGAAGCAGCTTGCGGCGAGTCAGGTCCCCGGCCGCGCCAAAGATCACCATCGTACATGGATCTCCAGGCCTACCGGCCGCCACATCCGCGAGCTCCGAAACACCTGGACTATTCATGACGAGACTCTCCTTTGAACAGGTCGCGACTACATAAATCGTTTCGCGTCCATCGCTAATCTCTGCGGGTAAGGTGTAAGAACACCTGCCACATAGGCGATGAGGCGCTCTTAGCAAGCAAACAGCAAGCGGCGCAAAACGTAGTCCGTCATTATCGTCGTAATCAGGCAAAAGTCAATTGCTTCTTAGAAAGGACGACGCGCCAGGTGAAGGCGATGCGGGTTCGATGACGAAAGTCCGCGGCAAATCTTAGCCTTGACTTTCTTTGCAGTTAAGAGACAATGCACCAAGCATTCTAATATCCGCCGTTTTGGGAGAGCTGCGTGCTGAAATCGCTGCTTGCAATCGGGCTATCCCTGCTGCTTACGGTGATTCCTGCAAGCGGCACGCCCAGCGGCGATCAAACGGCCGGCGAGGTAAAGGCGCTTGTACCTGCGGCATCACGCAATGCCAAACCCGTCGCGGTAAACGATTCCTTACAGTGGAACGACCTGCTGGAGACCAATGCAAAGGGCCGTTTGCGAGTAAGCCTGACTGACGGCTCAATCCTGAGTCTCGGCTCGAACAGTCAGTTGCGAGTGGTACAGCACGACGCAGCCTCCCAACAAACCGCGCTCGACCTGAACTATGGCAAGCTACGCAATCAGGTCACAAAAATCACGCAGCCCGGCGGAAAATATGAAGTCAAAACTCCAAACGCCGTCATCGGTGTCATCGGAACTGATTTCTATGTTGCTTATGATCAGCAAAGCAAGCGGACTACTGTGATCTGTTATCAAGGCGTACTCTCCGTAGCTCCTGCCGACGACGCCAAGATAGTCGACAGCAACAACGCAAGTACTGGAACTGCCGGCGCGGTGACGGTAACAGCGGGCCACATGGTCGTTATCGGATCCAAGATCGAAGGCGCTGCCACCGAGGGGACTGAGCCGTACTCCACCATGGCGAAATCAGCCAAGACCGATACCCTCGCTCATTCACCCCACCACGCCAGATTGGCAATCATCATTGGCATGGGTGTAGTTGCGGGTTTAACCGTGGGATTGACCCAAATCAATTCCAGTTCTAAGTCATGCGGCTGCAAGTAGACTGTCGCGATAATGGGTTTTTGGAAGAAACCGACCGCCTGGCTCTCACGCCATGCTCACGGGACGATTGCCGCCGGCGCCACTCTAATCGGCTTGCTCCTGTTTACCTATTCCGGCATTGGGCAAAGTCACAAGGCGCTTTTCGCCTTTCTGCAGGATATTGAGCAACGCTCGCTCGACCTGCGCTTTGCGCTACGCGGCAGCCGGGAACCAGACCCCAACATCGTCATTGTTGATATCGACGAAAAAACCCTGCAGAAGATCGGCTCCTACCCGTTGCCGCGCAGTAATTACGCTTCGCTGGTTCGGAAGCTCAAAGAAGATGGCGCCCGGGTCATCGCCTTCGATGTCACATTTCCTCTGCCAGAGAGCAACGAGGCATTGGCGGTTCTGAATACACTGGGAGCTGAATTCTCAAACAAAGCTACCGCTGCGCAACAGCAAGAGCTTCACTCACTCCGGCAGCAGGTTGATGTTGATCGGCAGTTCGCCGATGCCCTGAAAGACGCCGGCAACGTAGTCCTGGGCCATTTATTTCTCGATGCCGCTCGCGCCAGGTACGCGGACCCCAAAACCAGTGACGCCTATTTTGACGTGATTTGGGCAAAGGCGTTCCCCCAGGTTTTCAAGACAAAATCGGGCAACGCCCAGTTCGATATAACCAAAGCCTGGGTACAGGCCGGGGGCGAAGAAGAGAAAGGAGTAGAGCCAAACCTGCCGGCGTTCGCAGAAGCCGCGGCGTCCTATGGATTCTTCAACATCAGTCCGGATGACGATGGCACGCTTCGCCGCGCGCTGTTCCTAACCTATTATCGCCACCACGACGAAGACTACTTTTTTCCGTCGCTTGACCTGGAAGTCTTGCAGCAGTACGAGAATATTCCAGACCAGCAGATCGCAGCTTATATGTCTGCGGATGGACTCGATCACATCCAGGTCGGTTCTCATTCCTTCAGGCCTCGTCAGGATGGAAAGGCGCTGATCAACTATGTCGGGCCTTATGACTCGTATCCGCACTACTCCATGGTCGATGTGATCGAGGGAGCAGTTCCGGCGCAGGCCTTCCAGGACAAGATCGTGCTCGTGGGCGCAACGGCACTGGGAATCGGGGACTTGCGGAACACGCCTTACCAGCAGCAAAGCGGCACCTACATGGGAGTAGAGGTGCATGCCAACATCATCGACAACCTGCTGCACAGCGACCAACCACATCGCACGTTCCTGGTGCGCGGGTCGCGCCAGGAGATGGTCGATCTTGCGGTTATTGTGCTGTTCGGTATCGGGTTGAGCCTGTGGTTTGGCCGATGCAAGCCATTCACCGCTACCCTAACAGCAGTTATTGTCCTGGGCGCTTTCGTCGGCTTCGTATATTTCGCATTTGTGCATTGGGGCCATTGGTACAGTGTCGTCGTACCAGCCGCGACGCTGGCAATCTCCTATGTATCCGCGACTAGCTTCAGAGTGGTATTCGAGGAGCGCGAGAAGCGGCAGATCCGCAAGACCTTCTCACAATATCTCTCGCCGGCCGTCATTTCATTGATGGAGAAGGACCCTGAGAAATACATCCGGCCGGGAGGAGAGATCCAGGACCTGACTATCATGTTCAGCGACATCCGCGATTTCACGGCGATATCAGAATCCATGAATCCGGATGATCTCGTCCACCTTCTGAACGAATATTTCACGGCCATGACGGATATCTTGCTGGAACAATTCGGGACCCTGGATAAATATATCGGCGATGCAGTCATGGCTTTTTGGGGCTCACCTTATCCGATACCCAAGCATGCTCATTATGCCTGCCTGACGGCGGTGAAGATGATCGAGCGCCTGGAAGCATTGAATGGCGATTGGCGCACGCGCAACCTTCCTGCAATCGCAATCGGCATCGGCATTAACAGCGGTCCGGTGAATGCCGGCAACATCGGGTCGGAGAAGCGCCTTTCCTGGACGGTCATGGGAGATAACGTCAACCTGGCTTCCCGATTGGAAGGAATGACCAAGCAGTACCATGTGAAGATAATCATCAGCGAGACGACTTACCAGGCGGTCAAAGAAGAATTCATGGCCCGCGAGATCGACAAGATACGGGTCAAGGGGAAGAAACGGCCGGTCACGATTTACGAGTTGATGGCTGTTATTTCGCAAGCGGAAGAGTATCAGTCGCTAGTAGCTGCCTATAACCATGCACTCGAGGCATATCGCGGCCATCAGTGGCAACAAGCGGCAGCGCGGCTTGAATCTATCCTGCGTGAGTATCCCTCCGACGGACCCTCGCAGGTACTGCTGCAGCGCTGCCTGGAGTTCGTCGATCAACCGCCATCTGAAGATTGGGACGGCGTCTATGAGATGAAGTCGAAATGAAGATCGGTGGGATGGATTTTCATTGACTCGCTCTGAACAGGGTGCTAACGTCGCTCATCGCTTGACTTTACCAGTTGTTTGCGAACTATCGGCACCGCTCCTTTCCTCATAGCGGGGAGGTTTATATTGGCGTGCTGTTGCCGTCATCGTTTGCACTCTTCCCTCCTCTGTATCGCTTTGATGGGGTTGTTCTCTCCCACAGTCCTGGGACAAGTCACCGAATCCGGAAGTTCTGCCATATCTCCACGCCAAGGAAATGCGCCACTTCAACCAACTGTCAGCCATGCAACGGCCTTCGCCATCACCCCGCCTCTACGGGACTCAGCTAACCCGCCCCACGACAATTTTTATGTGTCCCAACCAAGCCGCCCGCTTCGGGTAAAGAACCTGCCCCTTGTGAGCCTCGAAACCTTCACCGATCCCGCCTTGCAGAACGTGCCTGGTTCTCCGTCGATTCCTGTCATCGTTCTGGATTTCCTCGGGATAGGAACGGGCTTCTTCGGATACCAGGTTTCTGCCAATAATCCGGACGCCAACCTGGCAGCAGGCGACAACCAGGTCGTGCAGTGGGTCAATGCACAATTTGCCGTATTTGACCTGGACGGCAACAATCTGCTGTTCAACGGCAATCACTACGTCAACGGCAACGTGCTTTTCTCCGGTCTGCCTCACTGCGGCGCCACCAACAGCGGAAGCCCCATCGTTCAGTGGGACAAGATCGCCCACCGCTGGGTCATGTATCAACCGCGCCAAACATCTCCGTACTACGATTGCTTCGCCATCTCGCAGACGGCAGATGCCACGGGAGCGTATTACACCTACGAATTCCCCACACTCAACAACGACACGGACTACCCCGACTATCCGAAGGTCGGCGTCTGGCCGAACGGATACTACGTCTCCCACAACTCGTTTTTGATGCAGCTGAACTATAACGGTGCGATGCCTTGCGCTTACGACCGCGTGAAGATGCTGGCGGGCGACCCTAGCGCACAGGGCGTGTGCTTCCTCGACAATTCAAACGGTACCTTGTTTGACAATAGTATGTTGCCCGCTGATCTTGATTCGCCGAACGCGCCGCCCGATGGGATTGACCCCATCTTCATGGGCAGCATCGACAACTTCCCATCCGATTCGAACGTTTATTACTATCCCTTCCACTTCGATCCAGTGAATCCGGCGAACTCCACTTTCTCTTGCGTCAACGGAGCCTGCAAGATTGCAGTCATTCAGTACCAACCCGCTCCCAGCACCGCTGCGGAACCGGGCGGAGGGACAATCGACACTTTGAGCGATCGGCTGATGTACAGGCTGGCCTATCGGAGGTTCGGCGACGATCACCAAACATGGCTGGTAAGCCATGCTGTGAACGCGAACGGCAACATTGGAATTCGTTGGTATGAGTTCCGCTCACCCATAAACACCACTACTCCCACCGTCTTCCAACAGGGCACCTACGCGCCCGACAGCACGGCCCGCTTCATGAGCTCGCTGGCTATGGACAAAGACGGTAACATTGCGATGGGATATTCCTCCACCAGCAGCTCCCAGTTTCCATCTATCGGCATCACAGGGCGGAGCAGTGCAGACCCCCTCGGAACGATGGGGGCCGAAACCATAGTCATACAGGGCACCGGCGAACAAACCGATTCTCCTTGGGGCTCTTACACTAGTATGGCCCTAGGGGGCGATGAGTGTACATTCTGGTATTCAAACGAGTACTACACAGTGACCAGTGCTTCCAACTGGAGCACTCGAATTGCGTCGGCTGACTTTCCCAACTGCGTTCCACTGTTAGACACCCAGACAACTATCAGCTCGATGCCAAACCCGTCCACTTACTTTCAGCCGGTAATGATCACCGCTTTAGTCACCTCTCCGGGCGGTATTCCCACAGGGACTGTAGACTTTGTGGACATTTTCAACGGCAACCAAATTCCGCTCTGTACCGGTGTCATGCTCAACGGTGGCAATGCGATTTGCCTGACTCAGATCTTGTCGGCAGGCGTGCACGACCAAATCCTTGCCACTTATAGCGGCGACTCCCAGTTTAGCGGTAGTCAGGGAACCGACTCCCCGCCGCAGATAGTGAACAGGGCGGTACCGGCATTCTCCAACCTGACTCCGTCTCAGAGCATTACCTATGGGACCGCCTCGGTCACCTTGTCGGGAGTAATTTGCAGCCCTGGGCAGGTGTGCCCGCCGATAGAGGAGCAGGTAAAGATTGCCATCCAGGGGCAGTCACAGACTGCGCTGATTAGTGACGACGCAGGCCACTTTAGCGCCCTATATCCGACGAGCATGATTCCTGTGGGAACCTACCCGATCACCTATAGCTATGCGGGTGATACCAACTTTAACGCTGCCAGCGACAGCAGCACTACCCTGACTGTCAACCAGGCATTCGCTACCATTAAAATCACTCCATACAATCTGACTTACGACGGGCAGCCACATAGCGCAACCGGCGCCGCCACCTGTGGTGCGATCAATGTCTCTGGCAACTTGAATCTAAGCGGGACAACCCATACCAACGCCGGCGTCTATGCCGCAGATCCGTGGACTTTCCACGACCCCAACGGGAACTGCAAGGACGCTAACGGCACGGTAGCGGATACAATCAACCCGGCCCTGACCAGCACGGTATTGACGGCGAGTCCGCCCAGCCCATCGATCTTCGGCCAGACGGTGACGTTTACGGCAACGGTGACCGGCTCCAATGGAGGCAGCCCCACGGGGACGGTGAATTTCACAGCCGACAACGCGCCCATCGCGGGCTGCAGCGCTGTCGTGCTATCACAGCAACAAAACACCAGCATCGCGGTTTGTCAGACCTCGGCACTGGCCGTCGGGTCGCACACCGTGTTGGCGGCTTACGGCGGCGACCACAATTTCAAACCGGGCAGCGGCTCTCTCGCCTACACGGTTCAGGCGGCGGGCGATTTCACTGTGCAGGTGAACCCGGGCCCCATCACCGTCACGCAAGGCTTCACCAATGAGAACCAGCCGTTCTTCCCGCAAACCATTAGCCTCTCGGCCACGCCTGTTGGCGATTACAGCAGCTCGGTCACGCTCTCGTGCAGCGTCGCGCCTCCGCTGAGCAGTGGCAGTTGCATCGTGAATGCTCCGACTTCGGGCTCACTTGCGAGCGGCAGCCTGAATACCACCCTGACCATCAGCGCCGGGGACACGACTCCCATAGGCTCTTACACGGTTACCGTTTCCGCACAGGACAGCAACCAGGTCGTTCACACGGCAAATCTGTCTCTCTCTGTAATCGAGAAGACTCAGCTAATAGTGATGCAGCCCGGAGGCGCGACGACGACGCAGGTGAATTTCCCCGGACCTCCTGACACCCAGGTAGGCGGCTTCTCATGCCCGTCGGTCTCCGGGACTGGCATCGATGGAAGCGAAGCGTTCAGCGCAATTGGCGGCGTTTGTACATTCACTCCCGGTTCTACCAATCTTCCGGCGCCGGTGAAAGTCACTCTTTCCGGTTGTACGGTCCCGGTTGCCCGCCTGCGGCGACAGTCGCCCATCTTCGCGTCGGTTTTCTTTGGACTTCCCGCAGTTGTGTTGCTGGGCCCACTATTCCGGCGTCATCGTAACCAGCGCAGGAAGCTGCGGAGCGTAGTCATTTTATTTCTGCTCACATTGTGTTTGCTGATGTTCGGCTGCGGCGGCAGCGCCGGGCCATTGACGCCGACCGGGCACTACTACGTCCTGGTGCAAGGCACCGGCCCCGGCGGCGCTACATACTCAGCGGTTGTCCCATTGACAGTAACTCCGTTGAACAACTGACCATGCTGAACCAGATTGCAAATTGCCGGATATTTGACGCGGGAGCAACGGTGAAATTTAAACGATCTCTATTGGTTTTCTGCGTCGTCTTGCTGCCGGTAGTCGCCGCACAGGGGCAGTCACTTCCTAAGTACGAGGTGGCGGTCGGATATTCCTATATGTACTTTCACACCGATCTTCCCCAGCCTCCAACGCATAGCCTGAATGGCGGAGGCATAAGCTTTGTCTACAATGCGACAAGCTGGTTGGGCCTCGAAGCGCAAATGAACGGCTACTCCTTCGGCCAAAGCTGGAGCGACACGCTTCACCGTCTCGGCTATGTTGGGCCTGCTGGAGCGGACATGTTCACTTATCAATTCGGGCCCCAGTTGAAAAAACATTCCGGCAGATGGCAGCCTTACATTTCAACTCTGTATGGTGTAGCCCATTCCGGTGGTTATGCGTCGGCATTACGAGCCAAGGGCAGCGGCACTTTTATATTGAGTGGTGGCGGCAGTAACAACACCGCTTTTGCGATGGAGATAGGCGGAGGCATAGATATCAGGCTGACGAAAACTGTCCAGCTTCGTGCGGCGGAACTGGACTACCAGCTCACGCGCTTTGGATATCAGGCGTACAGTTCCAACCAGAATAACTTGAAATGTTTCGCTGGCATTAACTTCACCTTCGCGCCCAGGTAACACGTGTTCTCGCTGCTTGACATCAACCCTACTCCACTAGCTGCCGGCGTCCACGCGTGCCCGCTGTAGATTCTCAATGTCACCGAGCAGAATCATTACTGTCTCATTGGACAGGGTGGTCGAGCTCGAGGGATTGAATGTAATCGGCTGGTCAGTATCTTCTGCGCTCTTCAGCGCCAGCAGTAACAAGTCGTAACGAGTACTGAGTTCAAGGTCGGCGACTTTTTTCCCGATCCACGCCGACGTATTCGACAACGCGATCTCTTCAACCCGCAGAGTACGGGACTTCTCCTGCAACATCAGGTCGAGGAAGCTGACCACCGTAGGCCGCAACATCTCGCTCGCCATACGCAAGGCGCCGATCCGATTTGGCGAAACTGTCGAATTTGCTCCCACCTTCAGCATCCTCTCCGAATAACTCAGATCAGTACAACGCGAAACGATGCGAATTGCGGAATTCCTCTGGCGCGCAACTACCGTGATCACCAGATTGTCCTTGTCACTGGCGAGTACCGCTATCAATCCTTTGGCGCGGTCCAGTCCAGCCTGCAAAAGCACGCCTTCGTCGGTAGCATCTCCAATGACGTACAACAAATCTTCACTGGCTCCGCCTTGATCTTTCGTGAGACGGCTTACCGCATCGGGAGAGATATCTATCAGTACGTGGGGTGTCCCGGTTTTTTCCAGTTCCTCAATCACGTGCCGCCCTGTTTCACCGCCTCCGCAAACTATGTAATGTCGCTCCAAGTGATCGATTTGCCGTTTCATCCTCTTCCTCCGGAACAGATGATGCAGCTCGCCTTCGATGAGAAAGGCGGTCAATCCAGAAAAGACGTACAACGAGAGTCCCACGCCAATTGCAACTATGAATATGTTGAACAGGCGAAGGCTGGGATTGTGTGCGGTGCTTACGATTTCGTCATATCCAAGATCGCTGAGCGTGATCACGGCCATGTAAACCGCGTCGAGAAAAGTCACTGACGGGCCGCCGATTATCATGTAGCCGATGACTGCGACCACAGCGATTCCAAACAACAATGAGCAGGCGATGATGAGGCGGCGGCGAGCGGTCACAAGATCTCTTGGAAAGACGGTTACTTGGGTCAATATTGTATCTAATCTGTTGGATAGTCGAAGCGATAATGCGAAGCAAAGCTAAACTGCCTGCTACGCTGATCGATCAGCTATTTATGCTAGCTCCGTGATCACTTATCACTTGGCTATTCCCAGTAGCTGGGGTACCATTGCGTCCCTCACCAAAAGCTCATGAAATTTCGAGTTGCAGGGGCGGGTTTATTTGTTGCGCTACTAGTTGGCGCTGGTTGCGGCGGCGGCGGCGGTAACGCGTCTTCGCAGCAGGCAACCGACCCACCTGTTCAGCAACAACAGCCGCAGACGGGTGACACGCAGTCGCTCACCGCAGACGAAGTGCGGGCCATCATCTCCGCAGCGGCAGCTTCGGCCAACGATCCTATGGTTTTGGCCGTGACCGATCGCTCGGGACGTCCGCTCGCCGTGTTTCAGAAAACGGGAGCGCCGGCAACCGCCACCGGCAATTTCAGCGTTAGTGTCAGTTCCAGCGAACTAGCGGTAGCTTTAGCCAGAACGGCGGCATTCTTCAGCAACGATCAAGCTCCGCTGTCGTCGCGGACTGTCCGCTATCTCAGTGGCATTCACTTCCCTCCCGGAGTAGCGAACACAGCTAACGCTCCTCTGTACGGCATTGAGAATACAAACCGCGGATGCACTCTCACCGACAATTTCGTTGCCGGAAAGGAGCTGTTTTCCCCCAAGGCATTGAGCGGCGCGACTGGTCTGGGAATGATCACCGGAAAGGTGAACGTAGATGACAGTAATCAAACCGCGGTAAATCCGGGCGGCGTCCCTATCTACAAGAATGGCGAAGTAGCGGGAGGGATAGGAGTGGTTGGCTCTACGCCAGAAATTTCCGAGTTTGCCGCCTTCTCTGCTGCCGCGCTCTCGCTGCCATCGTTCCCGGCTCCCGGCGCGGTGGTGATCAACGGCATCACTGTACCTTTCGTTTTGCAAACCTCAATACCCGTGGGTTTCTCGCCCGATCCCAATTTTACCGGCGACTATGTTCTTGGTCCTGTTGCTAGTCCGGCGCCCGTCCCGGAAGGCTATTTGGTTAGTCCGCAGGCCGGACCTGTCGGCGGATTGACGGCCGCAGAAGTCACTTCGATTGTCACCAATGCCATCAATACTGCCAGTGTCACCCGCGCCGTCATACGTCTTCCTATAGGACAGCGGACGAAGATGGTCATTGCGGTGGCCGATCTTGACGGCACCTTACTGGCACTCTACCGTATGCCCGATGCGACCATCTTTAGCGTCGATGTTTCCGTGGCCAAGGCGCGAAACATGACCTACTTCAACAGCGCCCAGGTCAATCCGGCGGACCTCCCGGGAGTGCCCGTCGGAACGGCGGTTACCAATCGGACGATAGGCTTTGGCACGCAGCCCTTATATCCGCCTGGCATTGACGGCTCGCCCAACGGACCGTTCTTCCAGCTTTTCGTGAACGACGTAAACGCTCCTTGCAGCCAGGGCTCCCAGCCTCCGGGCCCTAAGCAAAGCGGTATCGTCTTCTTCCCGGGGAGCGTTGGTCTATATCGCAACGGCACGCTGGTCGGTGGATTGGGAGTCAGCGGAGATGGCGTTGACCAGGACGACTATGTTACGGCAGGTGGCTCGCCAGGGTTCGAAGCGCCCGACCAGATCCGAGCGGACCAGATCATCGACAGTGGAGTTCGTCTACCTTATTTGAAATTCCCGCGCAACCCAACCGACTAGTCAGCGCCGAAATTCGTCTATCAGATTTGCTACCAGCCCGGTCCATCCCGTCTGATGCATCGCTCCCAGACCAGCGCCATCGTCTCCATTGAAATACTCATGAAACAGCAGGTAGTCCCGCCAGTGAGGATCCTGTTGGAACTTCGAGGTTCCGCCGTAGCAGGGACGGAAGCCTCGGTTATCACGTTTAAAAATCCCGATGAGGCGGTTTGCCAGCTCCTCCGCAAGAGCGCGCGGCGTCACCGGAGAACCGGAATCGACAGGAGGCGTCACCGCAAATTCGGGACCATAAGCCTTGCTGAAGCGAATCAGCGACTCAATCAACAGATAAGCTGTAGGAAACCACACCGGGCCGCGCCAATTCGAATTGCCCCCTTTAATTCTCTCGACCGACTCCGCCGGTTCGTAGCGCAAGGTGACGTCTCCGAATTGAAATGGGTGCTCGAGATGGTATTTGGAGAGGCTGCGCAGGCCTGCGGGAGAGAGGAACTCCGATTCATCCAGCAGGCGCGCCATGATCCTGCGGAGATGCTGGCGATCGACGACTCCCAGAACATATCGCCGATCCCCGTCGTCTTCGACCGCACAGCATGCGTGTCCCACAAGATCGCTGCGGTTACGGATGAACCACTCTACGTCGGCCAGGAAGGTCTTATGCTGCTCCAGTTGGCTACGCTGCAATGTTTCGATCGCGAAAAGTGGGATGAGGCCCACCAGGGACCGCACCCGAAACTTGTGAAAGTCGCCATTGGGGTGTCGCAGCACGTCATAGAAGAAGCCGTCCTGTTCATCCCACAGCTGATAATTTCTTCCACCCATCTTCTTCATGGCTGCCGAGATATATACAAAGTGCTCGAAGAATTTGGTGGCCAGTACTTCATAGGTCGAGTCTGTCTTTGAGAGTTCGAGCGCTATTCTCATCAGGCTCAGGCAAAAGAAAGCCATCCAGCCGGTAGCGTCGGACTGCTCGAGAATGATTCCCCCACCCTGCGCCGTACTGCGGTCGACGACTGTGATGTTGTCCAGGCCAAGAAATCCGCCCTCAAAAATGTTGTTTCCCTGGCTGTCCACCCGGTTCACCCACCAGGCGAAGTTGATCAGCAGCTTGTGAAAGCTCTTCTTGAGGAATTCCACATCGCCGCGACCATTCTGTGCCTTGTCGATCTCGTAAACTCGCCAGCAAGCCCAGGCGTGGACCGGAGGGTTCAGGTCGGAAAACTCCCACTCGTATGCCGGAATCTGCCCATTGGGATGTTGAAACTGCTCAAACAGCAACACCCAGAGATTTTCTTTGGCGAACGCAGGATCGACCAAAGCAATCGTCACACACTGGAACGCCAGGTCCCATGCCGCGAACCAGGGATATTCCCATCGGTCGGGCACGGCAAGGATGCGCATGGAATTGAGGTGGCGCCAGTGCTGGTTGCGCGAGGACTGTTCTGCCGTGACGGGCCGTTCCGTGAGCCATTTATCAACATCAAACAGGTAGATCTGCTTGCTCCACAGCATGCCGGCAAGCGCGCTACGCTGAATGTGCCGTTCCTCTTGGGTGGCCATAGGCGCAGCGATCGAGCTATAAAATTCGTCGGCCTCTTCGCGACGCTGCCGGACGATCGCGTCTATCTCTCGTAGTCCGCCGCCGGCCAGATCGTTATTCAGCCGCATTTGCAGCACGTACGATCCACCCGGCGGAATGGTTGCGCGATACCAGATGCAGGCTTTGCTTCCGATGCCGGCGGGATTGACACACGGCTCACCGCCGATGATGTGTCGATGGAAGCCGTCCTTCGCATATGCGCGGGCCGCCATGGCGGATTCGTTCTCCGTAAATAGCGGAGTAGCGGAGGTCGCTGGGCCTCGCAGGTACGTGTTCTGCAAAGCGTAGTGGAATTGCAGGTTGGCCAGCGGCTCACGCCGAGGGTCCGTCGCCGCCAGCACTATGTCTTGCTGCGGGCTTAATTGGCGAATCGATGGCTTACTATCCAAGTCCGCATTTGTGCTCCAGTTGTTTCGAAACCACAACTGCGGAATGCAATGCAGCTCCGCGGGATCAGGCCCACGGTTTATCGCCTCAAGCCGGATGCAGATGTCCTCTGGTGAAGCCTTGGCGTATTCGACGAAAATGTCGAAGTACCGATCTTCCTCGAAAATGCCGGTGTCGAGTAGTTCGTATTCCATCGAGCGGCGCCCCGGAGCATTTTCACGAATCAGTTGCTCGTAGGGAAAGGCCGACTGAGGATATTTGTAGAGCATCCGCGCATAACTATGGGTCGGAGTATTGTCGAGGTAAAACCAATATTCCTTGGCATCTTCGCCGTGGTTCCCTTCCGAGTTAGTGAGGCCGAAGATGCGTTCCTTAAGAATAGGATCTCGACCATTCCAGAAGGCAAATCCAAAGACCAGCAATTGATAGCGATCGCAGATGCCTGCAATGGCATCCTCTCCCCATTTGTAGGCAGTGCTGCGGGCCTGATCGTGGCTGAGGTATTCCCAGGCGTTCCCGTCGGAACTGTAGTCTTCGCGCACGGTTCCCCACGACCGTTCTGCCACGTAGGGTCCCCATTTGCGCCAGGGATGCACCGGACCGGCGTAGGGCTCCGTCAGCCGGCGATACTCGGCTGTATCCGTTCTGGCAATGACCTTCGCGGTGCCTGGAACTGCGCGTGATCCCATTTTGATTTGGTACCAATCAACAACAACCGATCAATCGTGCTCGCGAATTATTGTCCGGCAGGGCCAGATGAAGCGTGCGGCAGCATTGCGTGTATTTTCTGTAGTTGCTGCTGGAATTGCGGCGCGCTGTACGCCGACGGATTCTGCAACTGGGCATACAGCCTGGCAACGGCCGCACGAAGTTCCTGCTCATTTCCAATCTTGCTGTTTGCGGTGTAGGCAATCGAAAGCGTATCCAGAGCCATGTAAGCTTGCTCGGCTGCGCGCTCTCCGCCATCGGCAATCGCGTTTCCGTTGGAAGCAATGGCGAGCATGATTCGGGCCGTCAAGTCCTGGCTATACTGCTGTCCTTTCAGATTTTGAAGCACCTGCTCGGTAACCCCGGCCGCTTCGTGCGCAGCCGTCGAAATCTCCTGCGGACTTGCCCACTTGCCGATTAAATCTGAGACATTGTTTACGGCAGCATCTAACCGCTTGCCGCCCTCCGGGTCAACGATTCCGACAAACCAGCGGAAGACGATGTAACGCGATGCGTTCCAGGCGGCAACCCCAGGTCGGCGTCCGCGGTAGTAATCGGTGGTTGTAAGCCGCCAGCTATCCGTCGGCGCAGTCAAAGCATGGTGGCAGGCGAAGCAATCAAGCTCGGCGTAGTCCGGCCAGTTTGGGCCGGCAGCGCGGCGGCTCAGGCGATTCAGCGCCTCGCGTAGTTGCACCGCCTGACCGATAGCCCAGCTCTGAACCCCGATCCATTGGTCCTGTTCGCGGTTCACCTTCCAATGTCTGGGCATTACCGCACTAAACGAGTCCAGCTCAAAGGTAAGGTCGGGATGTCCCGCGGCAATCATCTGGTGGTCCACTTGTTTCTCAGCGGTGCCCACATGGCAGCTCACGCACTTTTCGGAACGCTCCACCAGGTCGCGGGTGTCATACATTCCGTACTTGCTTTTCTCGGCGGCCGAGTAATGTTGCCATGCTTCAGTGGTGTGCGGGCCTAGCCAACCCACTGCCGGACCATGACAGTTTTCGCAACTTACACCATCGTCAAGCTGGAAGGTGGTTGCCCGTAAATCAGGAGGCACGTAGAGTGCGTGACAAACCAGGCATTTTTCGGACTTGTTAGGTTCGTCGATCTTCAGAATCTTTCCCATCCGCATAGATACCGGATTGGAAAGTACCGTGTAGGCGCGCGCATGTTTGTCTTGCGTCGCCCAGATGCTGAACTCGTTCTGCGATATTCGAATTCCAGGGACGTTCTTAGGTTTGACGCTACCGTGGCAGTTACTCGCCGCGCAACCACCGGGGCCGTTATATTTCCCAACTCCGCTGGCCGGAGGAGCCGACACCTGCGGCCCGGCAGTCGCCGCCACCCGAACGATTAGCAGGACCGCGACGCTAGCAGCCATTCCTGCACGTCCGGCAATCTTACGCGCGCCCATAGTTTTTCAAACTCGGGAAGCTATTCAAATTCGAGTGAAAGCGTTAAGGGACAGTACTCTACACCGGGACTGCGGCAAATGGGAGAAAAAAATGCATCCCGGGTAGCCGCCTTCTCTCATATTCTTCTCGACTGTCTTGTAGCGGTTGAGGTATTATCCCGCGAAATTCATATTTCGCACTCGTTTGCTTCAGCAAGCCTACGTTGCAGCAGTGAATCATTCGGACCGGGTCGTGTGCGGTTTAGGAGATCTCGGTGTTCGACGAACTGAGGGCGATTCAGAAAGAGTTCGGATATCTCCCCGCCGATCAAATCCATCAGGTCTCCCGCCGCCTTCACATACCGGTTAGCCAGATCCACGCGGTAGTTAGCTTCTACCCCCATTTTCGTCTCACTCCGCCGCCGCAGCTTGATGTTCGGGTCTGCTCCGACATGACTTGCCACTTGCGCGGTGGACCTCAACTTGAGTCTGCCGTGAGGGCTGCGTTCCGCGGTCGAAGCCAGCAGGAGATCTCGGTCCGCGGTGTCTCCTGCCTGGGCCGCTGCGATCGGGCCCCGGCTCTTTCTGTCAACGACCACATTTACGCCGGGTTGCCTATCGAACAGGCGCTCGATCTTCTTCGAGGTGGGACCGCTCCCCGCGAGCCGACGGCAACCAGGCAGCGGCTCGCTACCGATCCTTATTCCGGCAGAGGTGAGTACCAGGCGGTGCGGCAACTGCTGGCAACCGGCGACTACACGGGAACCATAGCAGCGCTAAAAGCCAGCGGCTTGAAAGGCCTGGGAGGCGCAGGATTTCCTACCGGCGCAAAGTGGGAGATTGTTCGCAACGCTCCTGGCGCTCAGAAGTACGTCGTTTGCAATGCGGATGAAAGCGAGCCTGGAACTATCAAAGATCGCTTCATCATGGAGCAACTTCCCTACCTGGTGATCGAAGGAATGATTCTGGCAGCACTCGTCACCGGCGCAAGCAAGGGATTTCTCTACATACGCCACGAGTACGAACGCCCGAAAGAGGTGTTGCAGGAAGAGCTTGATCGTTGTTATCGCGAAGGTTTTCTGGGCAAGAAGATCATGGGGAGCGCACGCGATTTCGATCTTGAAATATTCGTCAGCCCGGGTGGATATATCTGCGGCGAGGAGAGCGCTCTGCTAGAGGCCATTGAAGGCAAGCGTGCCGAGCCCCGCAACAAACCACCATTTCCCGGGACCAACGGGCTGTGGAACATGCCCACCGTCATCAACAATGTGGAGACGTTTACCTTCGCCGCCGCCATTCTGGCGCGCGGAGTGGACTGGTACAAGGCTCAGGGTACCAACGGTTCGCTCGGGCTCAAGTTTGTCGGTATCAGCGGCGACGTGGTTCGCCCTGGAGTTTTCGAAGTTCCTATGGGAATTTCCTACCGCGACCTGATTTTCAAACATGCGGGAGGTCTGCCCGCCGGTCGGACTTTGCAGGGCTTTGCTCCCTCCGGCCCGTCTTCAGGATATCTGCCGGCAAGCTTGCTCGACCTGCCGCTGGACTTCAAGAAAGTCGCTGAAGCGGGGTCGATGGTGGGTTCGGGTGCGATTGTTGTGTGCGCCGATAACCGCTGCATGCTCGACATGGCGTTGAATTCGGTGCGCTTCTTCCGTAATGAGTCCTGCGGCAAATGCGTGCCGTGCCGGGTTGGCTCGCAAAAGCTCGTCAGCATCCTGAGCGGCTGGGTGTCGGGTGAGGCTAAGCCCGGTGACGCTGCACTTTGTGAAGAGCTATTCCAGGCGATGCGCATGAGTTCCATCTGTGGCCTGGGCCAGATTGTTCACGCACCTATCACTTCCGTCATGCAGCATTTTCCCGATGTCGTCGGCGACCACATCACTCGAAAGCACTGTGCAGCGGGAGTTTGCTTTCAACCCGCAGCCGCAAACTAATGGCAACTACCACCACGGCTACCGCGCGTCCCGAAGTCAAGCTCACCATTGATGGGCACGAGGTTGTTGTGCCCGCGGGTACCACCGTCTTCGACGCTGCCCGCCTCTCCGGAATTACCGTGCCTACGCTGTGTCACCAGCAGAACGAAACACCAGTCGGAGTATGCCGGCTCTGCGTCGTAGATGTTGGCCAGCGTGTTTACGCCGCCTCCTGCGTGCGCCAGGCTGAACCAGGAATGGTGGTCAAGACATCGACCGACGACGTAGTCGCAGTCCGCCGGACGCTGCTGGAACTGCTGATGGCCGACCATCCCACTCCCTGCCGGCGCCAGCGCGAGACCAATGACTGCGAACTGGAGCGGCTCGCGAACGGTGCCGGGATCTCGGCTGCGCGCTTTCCGGGACTGCCCACCCCCCGTGGGCACGACGAATCGTCCGCCTCCATCGCAGTCGATCACGATGCCTGCATTCTGTGTGAACGCTGCATGCGGGGTTGCAGCGAGATTCGTCACAATTTCGTCCTGGCCCGCCGCGGTAAAGGCTACCAGGCGGGAATCTCCTTTGACGAAAACCTGCCTATGGCCAGCTCAAGCTGTGTGAGCTGCGGCGAGTGCATGATCTCCTGTCCCACCGGCGCGCTGGTAAACAAAAAAGTTGTTGGAAGCGAAGTCGCCGGCGATACCGTCTCGACAGAAGAACTCAAGCAGCTCGCGATGTTCCAGAATGTCTCGGGTACGTTCCTCCGGCTTAACGGTCATGCGGTAAAGAAACGTCATTACAAGGCGGGCGAGATCATTTGTCGCGAAGGCGACTACGGATCGACGGCCTTCTACATTCTCGATGGCACGTGCGAGGTGTTCCTCTCCAGCCCGGTC
Organism: uncultured Acidobacteriaceae bacterium; assembly: GCA_963796585.1. Lineage (GTDB taxonomy): Bacteria > Acidobacteriota > Terriglobia > Terriglobales > Acidobacteriaceae > CAVVDY01. Next base: position 257,447 of record CAWCMB010000008.1, on the reverse strand, counting down.
GGTGGGGTATCAACCAAAGCAGACCGTGGCGGGTTCTTCAAACGGCTCCAGTCCAGCCTGACCGGCCGCCGGCAGACGGTTGAAAGCTCCGAGCAGCGTTTCATACCGATCGACGCTCCGGTTGATCTTCCGCTCGCGCATCCTATCGCCGAGCTCACGGAAGGTGACCTGTTCGGCGAGATGACCTGCATGAGCTTCTATCCGCGATCGGCGACGGTACGCGCCAAGACCGATTGCACCATGCTGGAAATGCTGCGCAACGTGCTCGACATTTTGCAACGCAGCAAGACCTTCCGCGAAAAACTGGAGACCGACTACCGCCGGCGCGCGCTGGAGAACCATCTGCGCAGTCTGCCGCTGTTCGCTACCCTCACTCCCGAATTCATTGAGCTGCTGCGTGACCGTGTCGAGCTGCGACGCTATTCGCCCGGCCAAGTGCTGTGTCGCGAAGGAGAGCGCTCTGACAGCTTCTTCCTGGTGCGGCTGGGGTTCATCAAAGTCTCGCAGGCCCATCCTGGGGGAGACCTGGTACTGGGCTACGTCGGCAAATCGGGCGTTCTGGGTGAGATGTCGTTGCTGGGAGCAGGCGCTTACACCGCGACCTGCACCGCACTGGACCATGCCGAGGTGGTTCGCATTGGGGCTGATGATTTTCGCCGCATGGTCGAGCAATTTCCCGAAATCAAGCATGGCCTCGAAGAAATTGCGCAGCAGCGCACTGCCGAAAATCGCGCCCGGCTCACCAGTATCCGCAGCGCTCCGCTTGATTCTTTCCTCACTCAGGGACTCATGGAGGCGCAAAGCTTGCTGCTTCTGGATCTCGAGCGCTGCACCCGCTGCGATCAGTGTGTGCGGGCCTGTGCCGATGCGCATGACGGGGTCAGCCGGCTGATTCGCGACGGAATGCGGCTCGACAAGTACCTGGTCGCCACCTCATGCCGGCAGTGCAAAGATCCGCTGTGCATGGTCGGCTGCCCGGTGGGCTCGATTCGGCGCAAGAACAGCCTGGAAATGGTGATTGAAGACTGGTGCATCGGATGCGGACTGTGCGCCAGCAACTGTCCTTACGGAAACATCAATATGCATCCTTTTCAGGTCCGGGTTGAAGATCTTTCGCAGCCCGGACGCAAGGTTGCCAGCGTGCAAAAGAAGGCAACCGCCTGCAATCTTTGTCTCGACTATGACGAGCCGAGCTGCGTTTATGCCTGTCCCCACGATGCCGCTCATCGGGTGAATCCGCGCGAATTCTTCGCCGATCTTTCCGCGCGAAATATCGTCACCCTGCGGAAGGACTCTTAGCGTGCTCATCGACTCCACCCATCGGCCGTGGATCATTTTGAGCATCGTTTTGCTGCTGTTGGGCGCCGGTTTCTACGTTCCGTACGCAATGTTCTCAACCCAGGGACCGCGCGGTGGAAGCACCGCCGGCATTATCTTCGGCAGTATTGGTTCGGCGATGATGCTGTTTGCAGGATTGCTGGGGGCCCGCAAGAAGCTACCGGTCTGGCGTTTGGGACGCGCCACCACATGGATGCGCGGCCACCTCTGGCTAGGATTGTTGAGCTTCCCTTACATCCTCTTTCACTCCGGCTTCCACCTGGGAGCTGCGCCGCTAACCCGCACGCTTATGGTGCTGTTCATCATCGTGGTGGCGAGTGGCATCGCAGGCGCAGTCTTGCAGGAATTTATCCCTCGGATGATGACCTCGCGGGTGACGATGGAAACGGTGTACGAACAAATTGACAGCGTCTGTACGCAACTCGTCGATGAGGCCGAAATTGCGACGACAGAACTATGCTCAGCGCTGCAAGGAAACCTCCAGTTTGCCAATCAAAGTCAACTGGCATCTGCTGCCTCCGCCGGGACCATGGGCGGTCTGACCTTCGCCTCTGGGTTGGAAACCGACCAGCGCTTCGCGGGCACGATTCGCGCCTTCTTCGACGATCAGATGCGGCCATACCTTCTTCAGGACGGCGGCCGCGGACATAGCCTGGCAGACAAAGAGCGCGGCACGGCCGTCTTCCAGCAGTTCCGAGTGCTGTGTCCACAGGACCTTTGGCCACGCTTGCAGGATTTAGAAGGTATTTGTGAGGAGAAGCGTCAACTCGACCAGCAGCGACGGCTGCATCGCGTGCTTCACGGCTGGCTTCTCTTTCACGTGCCCGCATCGTACGCCTTGCTGTTGCTGGGAACCGTTCACGCCGTGGTGGCGCTCAGGTACTGACTATGCCCCGCGTCCGCACTGCAAAAAAGCTCGCGCAACGCATCGACCTGCAGTACTTCAAAAAGCTGCGTGGCTTTCGCCGCTGGAAGCTGTTGCTGTCGATTGCTGTTCCCTTGATCGCGGCCGGATGGCTGCTCGCCGAACGGGTCACCAGTAAGTCTGCCGTCTACAGTGCCGGACCTGTCTCATCGGCACATGCGGTGTTCGGCCAGAACTGCGCGACCTGCCATGTCCAGAACGCAGGCTTCAGCGCCCCCGTACAAGACAAGGCGTGTCTTGCATGCCACGATGCTCCGCTTCACCATGCAAACCAAACCGTGACGCCCGCTTGCTCCTCCTGCCATCTGGAACACAAGGGCAAGTTCAAGCTGGCATCGACCACAGACGCGGCTTGCGTGCAGTGCCACGGCGACTTGCACATCAAAGAAGGCCAGCTAAAGTACGATCCGCACATTTCCGGATTTGATCGGCAGCATCCCCAGTTCCTGCGGTTGCGCCAGGGCAGTTTCGATCCCGGAACGGTGAACCTCAATCATCACGCGCATCTGCAGCCGACTTTGCGCGGACCGAACGGTCCGGTGCAGATGCAATGCGGCGACTGTCACCGTCCGGCCGGCGTCAATCGAGCATGGCCGTATGCCATCGCCACTGCGCAAGCGGATCACGGTACCCCGGCAACGTCTTCGGCGATCAACTCTCAGGGCTCCGACTTCGCACCACACACGCGAAGCCTCGCAGAGACCGGGAATGGTCGCTACATGCAGCCGATCCGTTACGCTGATCAGTGTGCCGCCTGCCATGTCTTGCAGTTTGATCCGCTCATCTCTGAACCCGCTCCGCACGGTGATACCGCAAAGGCACGAGCCTTCGTCGAGAGCAGCATACGGCAATTGGTCAAAGATCATCCCGAACTGGTTCGCAAACCTATCACCACCGGCTACCGGGACGAGATCGAGCTAACCCGCAATTTCCTGCGGGCTACACGCGATTACGTGACGATGCCGGCGCAGCCGACTACTCCCGAGAACTGGGTGGAACAGCGCATCGGCATGGCAGAACGGCTGCTATGGAAGAAAGACTGTAAGGTTTGCCATGAGCAGACCACGGGCGAGCCCGACACAATTCCTTCCACGGTAAAAGCTGTGATTCCGGCGCGCTGGCTTATGCACGCTGACTTCGACCACCAGGCACATCGCATGCTGAGCTGCGAGTCGTGTCACGCGCACATCGCGGATAGCAAGCTCACCAGCGACGTCAATCTTCCTGGAATCGAAACTTGCCGCCGTTGTCATAAAGAAGCAGGACCGATGGCGAACGCCGCTGAGGGGCGCTGCTACGAATGTCATAGCTACCACGATTGGCAGAAGGAACAGCCGGTCAAGCCCAAGTACGACCTGAAAACCCTCATCAGCAAGAACTAGCCTCGTCGGAAACGCGGTGAATAGGCGCCAAGGTCGGCGGAGGTTCGATTTATACGGTGCGTATGTCCTCTCCCATGAACAGCACCATACCTCTCCTATTCTGGTTTCCCTTGCATTGCATGTGCAGCTGGGCGGCAGTTATCCGCCAGCGTAGCTCATGGTTCATTGCCGATCACGAGTCCTTCCATCAATCCCCTACCGCCAGCTGCAGAACACAAAGGCATCCTTCCTGGTTGTGCTGCGGCTATCGCGTCTTATTTGTGGTAGTCTGTTGGGCTAAATCTCGTCACCGCTACCTCCTGGATGTGCCACTTGCCTTCGAGTGCGGCATTCGCAAGAATGTAGCCTGGTATCTCTCAAATGAGAGTCGGGTGAACCAGGTTATTAGCGGCTCTTACCGCGATTGGATAGAAAAGCCATATGGTGAAGCCAGTATCGCGACAGGAGGGTCTCATTGACTCCGCCTAAAGGAATCATTCTGGCTGGAGGGTCGGGCACCCGGCTCTATCCGGCGACCCGAAGTGTCTCCAAGCAGTTGTTGCCGGTCTATGACAAACCAATGATCTACTACCCGCTCAGCGTGCTGATGTTGGCGGGCATTCGCGACATTCTGGTTATCTCGACTCCGCAAGACACACCGAGGTTTGAGCAATTGCTGGGAGATGGCATGCAATGGGGAATAAGTCTTCATTACGCAGTGCAGGCGGCCCCAGAAGGTATTGCCCAGGCATTTCTGATTGGATCTGATTTCGTCGCTGGAAACCGTTGCGCTCTGGTCTTGGGAGACAATATTTTCTATGGCCACAATCTCTCTGGGCTCTTGAAAGCCGCGGCCCAGCGGCAGCACGGAGCCACTGTGTTCGCCTATCCGGTTCATGATCCGGAGCGCTACGGTGTGGTGGAAGTTACGGAACAGGGGCAGGTTCTTAGTCTGGAAGAAAAGCCTGAACATCCAAAATCACAATACGCTGTTACTGGACTGTATTTTTACGACGAAAACGTATGTGAGATGGCTCGCGCTCTGAGACCTTCAGCCCGGCGAGAGTTAGAGATCACTGACCTCAATCACTTGTATTTGAAGCAGAGCCAACTTTACGTTGAGGTTCTGGGGCGCGGTATGGCATGGCTCGATACCGGAACCCATGATTCCCTGTTAGAGGCGTCGGCCTTTATTCAGACCATTGAGAAACGACAGGGCCTTAAGATCGCTTGTCCCGAAGAGATTGCGTATCACGCCGGTTACATCGACGCTGCTCAACTTGAAAAGCTCGCGGACTCCTTCCCAAAGACACACTATGGCAGCTATCTCAGAGGCTTACTCAAAGCACACGGAGTTGCGGCGACACAAACAGAATAGAGGGCGACTGCGGTCCAGTGCGCCACCTTCATGTCAACAGCCGGGTGCGCCGGTCGCCGTGCCAGCGCGACTCCCGGGTAGTGTCAGCTACCGGCTTGTCCACAATTCGGCGGAGGCTCCCCTCCTGGTTTGGTCGATCACAAGGCTCTATGCCGTAGGTCACTGACAGCGCGGCAGTGATTGGCTTACAAATTGCCACCATCGTGAGGGTGTCGCTCGCGCGAGGAGGCATAATGCCAAAGCCGAGATCGCTCATGCTGACGATTGGGATCGTGTTGGCAGTCGTTGGCTCGATACTGATCGTCAAACCGTTGGGAAACGAACCGTTGTGGGTGCAGTGGATTCTGGGGTTCGCGTTTTTCTATCTGGGAGTCCCGATTGCACTGGTGGGAGCGGCAATCCACTTCGTGGGATATAACCGCGGTCCGAAAAACCGGTTCTCGTCGTCGCCAAGCCGGCGTTAAAAGGGCAACCTGGCTGGCTGATATCGACGATGCCCAGGTCGGATGTCGTTTCCTAGTCAGGGATAAACTTGCTCTCCACGCTGACCTCTAAAATCGCTGCCGATTCTCGGCTGGAGCTCATCTGGGAGCGAGCCCGGAACCAGAACGACAACGGCCGAACCCGAGCTGCCCTCGACGCCATCGACAAGAACCAAGCCTTGACGATGCTGCGGCTAGCCCTCGAGCGCATGACGTCGCTGGAAGCGGCGGCGGATCGCGATAAAGCCAATGGACTGCAAATCAGCCGGCAAACCGCCGAGCAAATCGAAAATGTCTGGATTTTCTCCGGTGTCGGCACGTTACGAAAGCCGGTCAAAGAACCCGACCCGCAAAAGAACTACAAGGGCGACAATCCCGCTCTGATTAAAGAATTTCTCAAGTGGGGCAATCGCCGGCGCTTCATGCATGGGATGTTGGTCGCCCAGCGAATCGCCGAAGCGCGCAGCGGCAAGCAGATAGCCGGGAATCTCATCGGCGACACTGCAGAAGACGTTGAACGCGCCGAATCGGTGCGCGATTTCATGCGAAGCTACGGCCCATTCATCACCTTTGGTGGGTTTTTCCAGGAGAATGATGAGGCAAAAGAAGTGCGCTCGCAGCCCAGCAACGGTATTCCGCCGGAGAGGTTCGTGATTGTGGAGCCCGCGCCCGGCGAGCCGGAGTGGACGACGACCACGGATCAGGTGAAACATTTTCAGGAGCCGTCGACAATTCGCGGCATGACGGTGGCCCTGGTCTCCGACGATGTTCATCTCAACCGGATCGTTCACATTGCCGCCAGGTTCCACGACTACCTGCCGGAAGGGAACCCGCTGCATCTCTTCCCCAGCGCTCTGCCTGAGTACGGCCGCCACGAATACGAGGACATGGAACTGCAAGGCTTGCTCGCTTATGTATATCGCGATCACGTGGCTGCCGCAGAACCATACCCTTACACGATTCAACGTTAGTTCCAAATCCGTAACGGTCTTGTCTTTGCCTACGCCGCAGTCGTCAATTAATCTCAATGTGTGCGATCTCAACTGGAGCAGGCGCTGCAACTGGTTCGTGACGACCATCCCGAATCGCTGGATCGAGCGCTCACCCTTCTGCAAAACACCGTCTACTCCTTCAGCATGAAGGTTTGCGGCCATGTGCAAGACGCCGAAGATACTGCCCAGGACGTTTTGCTGAAGTCGCTACCGTATCTGGCGAAGTTCGACAGTCCCAAGGCGCTGACGGTTTGGCTGTACCGGGTGGCGCGTAACCGTTGCGTCAGCAATCACCGTGGACGCAAGAATTCTGCGAGCCACCATCTCTCGCTCGACGATTTGATGCCCAGCAGCCATGAGTTGAAGGAATTGATCGAACACCCGACGCTCAGTCCCGAGGCAGCGCTTCTGAACAGCGAGTCGGCGGAGCAACTGAAGCAAGCGGTCATGGCCATCCCGCCGCCGTATCGAATGGTGCTGGTGCTGCACGATATGGAGGAACTCAGCACGGCTGAGGTGGCGCAAATCATGGGCCTGCGTGAAGGCACGGTCCGGGTGCGGCTGCATCGCGCGCGCTTGCTTGTCCGCCAGCATCTGGCCAAGCTTACGAAGGCGCAAGCGCCGGGCCCGCACGTCATCCATGCGGCGGCGGAGCCGGCCCGGCCGCCGCGTTGCCGTCACTTGTTTGCCCAGCTTTCCGAATACATGGACGGGGTTATCGATGACGCAATGTGCGATGAGATGGATCGGCACATCAGGGATTGCGAACCCTGCCAGGCTTTTCTCTCCAGCCTGAAAGATGCGGTTCGCCGTTGCCGCGCCTACCATCCGGCAATGGACTCGGAGCGCGCCGAACGCATGCGCCGGGATTTGCGCCCCAAGTACGAAGGAGCTCTGGCCGCATTACGTAATCGCGAGCCGATCAACTCCCCTGCGGGTTAGTGACGGCGTCTCTCAGACGACGGCGAGTGCAGCTTTGACCGGCTTAGCTGCTCGCTCGCGTGACCACTTCGCAATGTCGGCAATTGCCACAATCGCCGCATCGACCTCTGCCTCGGTGTTGAAAGCGCCAATCGAAAAGCGCACGCCACCGTCGCGCTCCACCGTTCCAAGCTGCTGGTGAACCAGCGGCGCGCAGTGCAGCCCGGTGCGGGTTGCGATGTGGTGATCCACGTCGAGCATGACGCCGACGTCCCCGGGATCGACTCCGGCAAGATTGATGAGTATGGTCGGCAGATGGTTCTCCAGACTCTCGCAGCAGTAAAGCTCAACGCTTTCGATGTTGCGAAAGCCGTCGACTAGCTTTTGCGCCAGTTTCATCTCGCGCGCGTGGACCTGCTCTACACCGTTCTCCTCGAGCCAGTCCTGGCCGGCCCACAACGAAGCGATGCCCACCAGGTTGGGAGTGCCATATTCCAGTCGCCAGGGGTATTCCTCAAGATGGTAAGGATCGATGGAACGCACTCCGGTCCCGCCGCTGCGAGTGCGCTTCACCTCTACGTGCTTGCGGATACACAACCCGCCGATGCCCATGCTGCCCATCAATGCTTTGTGTCCAGTGAAGGCCACGACATCGACATTCATCTCTTTCATGTTGATCGGGATGACTCCGGCGGTCTGCGCCGTATCAATTACGAAGGTGATACCGCGCTGATGACAGAGCCTGCCGATCTCGGCAATCGGCTGCACCGTACCAATCACGTTGGAGCCATGATTCGCAATGACAACTTTCGTGTTGCGCCTGAAAGCTCGCGCAATGTCGTCAGGATCGACGAATCCGGCGCCATCGAAGGGGACAAACGTCGCTTCGGCTCCCTGATCACGCACCCTGTGGTTGACCGGACGAATCACGGAATTGTGCTCCAGGTTGGTGGTTACCATGTGGTCGCCCGGAGAGATAAGGCCGGGGATAATCAGGTTCAGCGCGTCGGTGACATTGCAGGTGAAGACAAGGTGGTCGGAGGCGTCTTCATCGCCGCCAAAAAACTTAGTCAAACGTTTGCGAAGACGGTCAACCATCGAGCCGGTCTCGATGGCCAGGTCGTAGCCGCTGCGTCCCGGATTTACCCCGTGCGAACGATAGAACTCATCCATGAAACGGTAGACGTTTTCCGGTTTAGGCCAGCCGGTGGCGGCATTATCAAAGTAAATAAGTGACCCTTCCATGACGGCACCTCAATGAAATTCCCATCTGATGGACGATGTGGCGACAACCCCCGGTCAATGCCACGAAACCAATTCGCGACCAACCATGGCAGGCGGACATGTCGAATGAGACGTGCGCGATTACCCACAATCAAGATGCTGAGTGCGAAGAGGGAAAGAAGTTTCGACATGCCGCACTGCTCTCAAATCACGCTCTTGACCAGCTACACGCAGCCCGGAGGCACCGGCAAACCTGCAATCTTGCACGCGCCTTTAACCGGACCCGAGGGAAACAGGTCGTAGATCTCGCGCAAGCTGAAGCCGGTCTGTTTGCACAGCATGCTGATCATGGGCGCCATATCGAATTCCTGGAAGTAGCCGCGGACGTAGTAAATGACCTTCCAGTGCGAATCGGTCAACTCACTGATACCGGCGGCCGCGGCCAGCGCCGGCGCTGATTCCTCATTCCACAATTCCGGTTGCTGGATGAATCCCTCTTCGCTCACTTCTACCTCTGACTCTTCCCCTTGAAAATTCGGTACTCACGAACTGCGATAGCCATGTTGTCTCGCTGCTGCGCCGGTCCGGCCGGGCAATCCTCAAGTAGAAATGCTAGTTAAGTTGCAACTGCAAATACATACGAAGCTTCTGGTTGTTGGGCTGATTCTCATAAAAGCGGAAAGCAAATTCGGGTGTCGAGTTGCAAACTGTTAAGTCAAAGGCAGACAGGCAATCAGCCGCAAGAGTGCTTATGTTCGGCAACAGAGGCCAGTTCCGCAGACGGCTTTGCGATGTTCCCCCACGCCAGCGGGGTGGAAAGCACCATGGACGTAGTGGTCGCAACATAAGGCATCAACGCATCAAGCAGCCTCTCCAGGTGCGACATGTCGGCGACAGCTACTTTCAGCAGGAACGACTCGCCTCCGGTGACGCGATGGCACTCCAGAACCTCAGGATGGATAGCGGAAACTTCCATGAAGCGGGCGAGGTTCTCCCCGCCGACCTTCACATTCACGAAGGCCAGAATCGGCAACCCGACCTTGGCGGGATCAATCTGCCCACGATAGCCGACGATGATGCCGGCCTCTTCCATCTTGTGGACGCGTTCCGTAACTGCCGGCGTGGAGAGCCCAACAATGCGGCCCAGTTCAGTAAAGGAGATGCGCGCATTCTGCTGTAGCTCGGCAAGAATCTTCCAGCCGATGTCATCCAGCAGATGATCGAGAGTCTGTTCTTTTGTCATGTAAGTCGAGCGCGGCTGAAATTCCCAGCCCGCAAGAATCATAGCGCCTTACCCTTGGTCAGGCTGTGCGCCCCGTCACTGCTGTTGTCGGTGGGGGTTTCCTGTCACTTCGAGCTGTGGCAATGGTCACTGAGCCGGTGGCCGAACGCGGCGAATACTAGCAGGTCGCAGAGCGCGGCTTCGAGCACAGGCAGACGTTCGCCCATTCGCTCGGCCGGGAAAGAGCTTATGAATACCAAAAGTCTTGGAACTAACAGCAAGTTAATCCACGCAGGATACACGCCCGATGCCACTGGCTCGGTGAGCGTTCCCATCTACCAGACCTCGACCTTCGCCTTTCGCAACGCGGATCATGGCGCGGCGCTGTTTGCCGGCACCGACGACGGCTACATCTATACGCGCATCGGCAATCCGACGATCGGCGCGCTGGAAAGCGCCGTGGCCGAACTGGAAGGCGGCTTCGGAGGCATAGCCACCAGCTCCGGCATGGGCGCGGTTTGCACCGTGTACATGGCCCTGCTGAACGCGGGCGACCACATGGTGAGCACAGCATCGGTTTACGGGCCCAGCCGCGGGCTAATGGAAAAAGATTTCTCACGTTTCGCTGTCCAATCCAGCTATGTCGATACTTGCGACCTGGAGCAGGTGAAGCAGGCCCTGCGTCCGAACAGCAAGCTGGTGTATGTGGAGTCGCCGGCCAATCCGACGATGCAGGTGACGGATATCGCTGCAGTCGCGAAGATCGCGCATGAGCATGGCTGTCTGGTCGCGGTGGACAATACCTTCGCCAGCCCTTATCTGCAAAAGCCGTTGGAACTCGGCGCCGACGTTGTTCTGCACTCCATCACCAAGTTCATCAACGGACACGCCGACGTGGTCGGAGGGGTACTGGTCGCGAAAGATCCTGAAATATACAAACGCCTTCGCAAGACGATGATCAACTCTGGCTGCAACATGGACCCGCACCAGGCGTTTCTGGTGCTGCGCGGCCTGAAGACGCTGGGCATCCGGGTTGAGCGCGCGCAAGAGAATGCCATGCGCATCGCACGCTGGCTGGAAGAACAGCCTGAAGTGAGCAGCGTGCGTTACATCGGACTCGAATCCCATCCTCAGCACGAGCTGGCGGCGCGCCAGATGACGGGATTCGGCTCCATGATCAGCTTCGAACTTAGCGGCGGGATGGATGCAGGACGCATCCTGATGGATCAGGTTCGCCTCGCCACCCTGGCGGTCTCGCTGGGCGGAGTGGAAACCCTGATCGAGCACCCGGCTTCCATGACCCACGCCGGCATGTCACGGGAAGCGCGTCGCAGCGCCGGATTCAGCGATGGCCTGGTGCGGTACTCGGTTGGCATAGAAGACGTGGAAGACCTCATTGCTGATTTGCGCCAGGCGTTGGATGCGGTCTCAAAACAGGTGACAGAAGAGGCGCAGCTAACCACGGTGGGCAGCCGCTAGCCCGGGAGGTCGCAGGCTGGAAGTTGCTTCTAAGTCATATGTTTTCAGCGGCTTGCGACTATCCAACGGTGACCACTGCCACGCCTTTGAGGGGCAATCAACCCTGCGGGGAATTCCAGTCTGCCGTTAATTCCCAATTTGGGAATCCTGCCCGCAAGAAAGTCTGTAACAGCTTCAGCCGTCACAGCGTTTGTTCCGGTGGGGTTGAAATACTCAACACAGTTTCATAGGGAGTACGGCATGATCTTAGGAAAAGTAAAGCTGACAGAGGCGGCGGGAACAGGCCGCCAGTTCGTAGCAACCAGCGGTACCGGACACCATTTGCTGCTTGACGATGGGGCCGGGAATACCGGCGCCAAGCCCATCGAACTGGTGGCGATCGCGCTCGCCGGATGCACCGCCTTCGATGTAATCGGCATTCTGCGCAAAAAGCGTCAGCAGGTTACGGCCTATGAAGTGCAGGTCGAAGCCGATCAGGCTCCCAACCCGCCACAGGTCTTCACTAACGTCCGCATTCATCACGTTTTGACCGGCAACGACATTTCGAGTCAGGCAGTAGAGGACGCCATCAAGCTGTCGGAAGAAAAGTACTGCTCGGTGGGCGCGATGGTGCAGAAGAGCGCCGAGTTCCATACGACGTTCGAGGTCGTACCGGTTGCCGAACTGGCAATGGTTGGCGCCTAGGATGCCGCGGTTGTTGCAGGGACTTCCAACTTGCGGTGATCTGGGACGCCGGTATTTTCGCGCCGCCCTGGTGGCGGCGATGTTATTGGGATTTCTAGCTGGATTGGCCTTGGCGCAGGCACCGACGCCGCTGACACTTCCGCAGGCCGTGAGCATGGCGCTGGAGAAGAATCCCCTGCGGAAAGCGGCACTGGCGGATACCCGAATCTCTTTGGCTGCGGTTCGCGAATCCAAAGCACCACTGTTGCCGAAGATCAGGTTCAGCGAAGGCGTTACCCGGAGCAACAATCCGGTGTTTGTTTTCGGAAGCAAGCTGAACCAGCAGAGGTTCACCGCCGCCGATTTCGCGCTGAATAATCTGAACTACCCGACTCCGATCAGCAACTGGTCAAGCCGCTTTTCAGGACAGTGGAGCCTGTTTGACGGCCTGCAAAGCTGGTACGGCGTGAAGCGCGCTAATTTCGCGCAACAGGCCAGCGATCAGCAACTTGAACGCACCGACCAGGAGTTGGTGTATCAGGTGGTGCAGGCGTACTACGGCGTGCTGCTGGCGCAAAAGCAGCTTGAAGTAGCCCAAGATGGCGTCAAGACGGCCGAGGCGACTGAGGCTTCGAGCCGAGCCCGGGTGGACAGCGGACTGGCAGTGCAATCGGATTTGCTCAGCGCACAGGTTGCAACGGCATCGCGGAAGCAGGAGTTGATCCAGACGCAGAACGGGCTGGCGCTGGCGCAAACCCAACTAGCGCTCGCAATGGGTATGCCGTCGGATACGGAATACGAGCCGCAACAGAATCTACAAGACCACAGCCTGCCGCCGGCGAAGGTGCAGGAACTGGAGACGCAGGCGCTGGAGAAGCGTCCTGACCTGAAGCGGCTCGACCTGGGCTACGACGCGCAGTCGAAGAGTGTGACCATGGCGAAAGGCGCATTCGCTCCGCGGCTAAACGTCTTCGGCTCGTGGGAGACGGACAGCCCGTCGCCGGGATGGAATGGCGGCAACAACTGGATTGCCGGCGCCGAATTGCAGTTCGATTTGTTCGACGGCGACAGCAAGCGCGCTCACCTGGCACGCGAGAAAGCCGCACGCGACCGTGTTGCAGCCATGCGTGATGTGGCCCGCGACGGCGTGCGCCTGGAAGTCCGCAAAGCTTACTACGATTACGACGCTGCGCGGCAGCAGGTGGAAGTGGCGCGGGGCGCGGTCACGCAAGCCGACGAGAGCCTTCGTATCAATCGCAATCGCTATGAAGGCGGCCTGACGACGATCAGCGATCTGCTGCGGGTGGAAGAGGCGGCACATCGCGCGCAGGCGGATTACTGGCAGGCCGTTTATCGCGTGCAAACCAGCTATGCCGGCGTCGAGTTGGCGACCGGCACGCTTACTCCAAGTTCTCCGGTGGTTACGCAATGAGGTTGATGAAATCGTTTTCGCATTTGGTTTGTATCAGGGCCCGGCTTTTAGCCGAACTGTGGTCGCGCTCCAACTCCACGGCTTTACAGGCTGCTGAAAAACTCTTCGCGGTGGAAAAAACATTAGTTCCCTCACCTCTAAAGAGGTTCGGGATGACAAAAACACAGGACCTTTATGGCGCAGCTAAAGCTGCGGCCCTTCAAAACGGCGCCCGGCAGAGTTTTTCAGCAGCCTGTTTAGCCGACGAGGAGCAGGGGCTGAAGCCGGTGTCTATTGATGATAGTTCGGCACGGCTGAAGCCATGCCCTGATACAAGGCGCGAATGCACGACTTTGCTGACAACGGAACGATTCATTGCCACTGTCGCAACAGCCGTCATCGCGATGCTTGTGGTTCTGTTCGTCGGCTGTTCCAGCGAGAACAAGTCGCAAGCTCCGGCGCCGGAAGTGGTTCGCGGAGTCGCGCTGATCACTACGCACCGCGCTATGCAGCCTGACTATCTGGAAGCGACCGGCACGGTACGACCGGAGCAGTCGGCACAACTCGCCAGCCAGATGATGGGAACCATCACGGCGGTTAACGTCCACGAGGGCGAAGCCGTGCGTCGGGGACAGGTGCTGATCACGATCGACGGGGCACAGCCACGCGCAGCCTACCAGAGCGCAACGGCGGGGCTGCAAGCCTCGAAGCAAGCTGTGGCCGCGGCTGATGCGGATTATGCCTTGGCTGAGGCGACGATGAAGCGCTATCAGTCGTTGTACGACAAGAAATCGGTCAGCCCGCAGGAATACGACGAAGTGAAAACCAGGTTAGAGGCAGCCAAGGCACGCCGTGATGCAGCCCAGTCTGGAACCGCACAGGCGGAAGCTGCGGTGTCGGAATCTTCAACGACAGTAGGCTTCACCAGGATTCGCGCGCCCTTTGATGGCGTAGTCACAACCAAACTGGTTGACGCCGGAGCGATGGCTTCGCCCGGAGTTCCGCTGCTGGTGATGGAAGACCCAAGCCACTTCCGGCTGGAGGTGAGTATCGATGAGAGCCAAATCAGCGTAATGAAGCTGGGCGCGACGGTTCCGGTGGTAATTGATTCGCTTGGCGGACAGGAGATCGCCGGCAAGCTTGTACAGATTGTTCCCGCCGCCGATCCGGCAAGCCGCACCTTCACGGTGAAGATCGAGCTTCCGGCAAATCCACTGATTCGCTCAGGCGTATTTGGGCGCGCAAGATTTATCCGGGGACAGCGCGAGTCGATGGCTGTTCCGCAGACGGCTTTGCTGCAACGGGGACAACTCGATGCCGTCTACGTGGTGAACAAGGACGGTCTGGCGACGCTGCGCTATGTCACGTTGGGCAAAGCTTCGTCCGGCAACGTCGAAGTGCTCTCGGGACTGGAAGATGGAGATCGCGTGGTAGCCGAGGCCAGCGGTCGCGAGTTGAGCGGCAAGCGGGTTGAGGGGCAATGAGCGAATCCACTCCATCTCCTCGCCATCTTCGGGCTGCGGGTCTCATCGCGCGCGCATTTATCAACTCGAAGCTGACACCGCTGTTCATCGCAGCTTCGTTGATTGCCGGCGCATTCGCCATCCTGATGACGCCGCGCGAAGAAGAGCCGCAGATCATCGTTCCCATGCTCGACGTCTTTGTGCAAATGCCGGGAGCGTCACCGGCTGAGGTCGAGCAACGAGCGACGCTGCCGATGGCGCGGTTGCTGCGCGAAGTTCCCGGAGTCGAGTATGTCTACACCATCACGCGGCCGGGCCTGAGCATGCTGGTGGTGCGCTTCTACGTGGGCACGAAAGAAGAAGACGCGATCATCAAGACCTACAACAAGCTCTATTCGAACCTCGACCGCATTCCGCAGGGAGTGTCGCAGCCGATCATCAAGGTGCGCTCCATTGATGACGTGCCTATCATGGCTCTGACATTGTGGGGGGCGAATTACGACAGCTACCGGCTCAGACAGGTCGCCGCCGAACTGGAGAATCAACTTAAGCAGATCCACGACGTATCGGAGACGAAGATCATTGGCGGGTTGCCGCGCCAGGTTCGGGTCGTACTCGATACCCAGAAGCTGGCGGCGTACGGAATGACCGCAGGAGCGGTCGCCGGACAATTGCAGGCCTCGAACATGCGGAGCGCTGTGGGCAGTTTCGCTCAAGGCAATCAGGAATTTGAGGTGGAAGCCGGACGCTTTCTGGGCAAGGCTGACGACCTGAAGCAAGTCGTCATCGGCGTGTATCAGGGAAAGCCGGTGTATCTGCGCGACGTTGCTGCCGAAATTGTGGACGGTCCGGCGAAGCCGGAAAACTACGTCCTGTATGCCAACGCCGCCGGTGCGGCACAGGATGCCCAGCGCGGCGAATACCCGGCGGTAACCATCACGCTGGCCAAGCGCAAAGGGACGAACGCGACGGTTATCACCCAGGCGGCGGAGAAGAAGATTGGGGAATTGCGCGGTTATCTGCTTCCCCAAGACCTGAACGTCACGATTACGCGCAACTACGGCGAGACGGCGAAGGACAAGTCCGACGAACTGCTGAAGCATCTGTTCATCGCGACGTTGTCGGTGACCCTGCTGATTGCGTTGGCGCTGGGTTGGCGGGAGTCGGGGGTGGTGCTGATTGCGATCCCGGTGACGCTGGCGTTGACGCTGGCGATTTTCTATCTCTTCGGCTACACCCTGAACCGCGTGACTCTGTTCGCGCTGATTTTCTCCATCGGCATTCTGGTGGATGACGCTATCGTCGTGGTCGAGAATATCGTTCGCCATTTTCGAATGCCTCGGACCGACCGATCTAAAACGTTGTCGCAGATTGCTGTGGAGGCAGTAGACGAGGTCGGCAATCCTACGATCCTGGCTACGTTTACGGTGATCGCCGCAATTCTGCCGATGGCCTTTGTGCGCGGACTGATGGGTCCATACATGCGGCCCATACCGGTGGGCGCTTCGGCCGCCATGCTGTTCTCGCTCATCGTGGCGTTTGTGGTTTCGCCATGGTCGGCGCTGCGGCTGCTGCGACATTACGCAGAGAAACCAAGCGATGAGCACGAAGCCGAAGGCTGGAGCACACGGCTCTACCGGCGAATCATGAATCCCTTGATTCATAGCGCCAGACGCCGGTGGATGTTCCTGGGCGGCATGGTTGTTCTGCTGCTGCTTGCCTGCTCGCTGGTGGCGTTCAAGCTGGTGAAGGTGAAGATGCTGCCCTTCGACAACAAGAGCGAGTTCCAGGTCATGGTGGACATGCCGAACGGCACAACCCTGGAGCAGACCACTCGCGTGGCGCAGGAGTTGGGGCAGTACCTGGGGCAGCAGCCGGAAGTCGCAAACTACCAGATTTATTCCGGCACCTCGGGACCGTACAACTTCAACGGACTGGTGCGGCACTATTTCCTGCGCAGCGGCGCCAACCAGGCTGACATCCAGGTCAACCTGTTGAACCAGCACGAGCGCAGCCAGCAAAGCCACGAGATCGCAAAGCGACTGCGCCCGGGATTGGTCGAGATCGGCAATCGCTACGGAGCCCGCCTGAAAGTCGCCGAAGTGCCGCCTGGGCCTCCGGTGCTGGAGACGCTGGTGGCGGAAGTATATGGGCCTGATTACCAGCAGCAGATCGAGGTGGCGAAGAAGATCAAAGAGATTTTCAAGACCACTCCCGGCGTGGTTGATGTGGATTGGTACGTCGAAGATCCGCAGACGAAGTACGACTTGAAGGTCGATCTGGACAAGGCAGCCCTGCACGGTATTTCGGCAGCCGACGTGACGCGCACGGTACAGATCGGATTGAACGGGGCGACCGCGGGACTGCTGCACGCGCCACACTCGCGGGAAGACGTTCCCATCCGGGTGCAACTCTCGCGAGCCGATCGGTCGAGTATTGAGTCTCTACAACAATTGCGATTGCCGAGTGCGGGTTCGTCACTCCCACCCTCCGCGCCAAATTCAGGCGCCGGAGGATGGGGCACGCGACAGGTTTCATTAGGCGAAGTAACGACCCTCGACAAGAAGACGATCGACACTAGTATCTACACCAAGAACCTGCGGCCGGTGGTGTATGTGCTGGGCGATGTTGCCGGAGCGGAAGAGAGCCCGGTATACGTCATCATGAAGATGAATAAGGCCATCGACCAGCTCAAGATGCCGGGGGGTTACGGGATCAAGCGGTACAACGTGGCGATGCCGGAAGAAACCAACCACGTGTCGATGAAATGGGATGGCGAGTGGCACATCACGGTTGAGGTATTCCGCGACCTTGGGCTGGCATTTGCCGCAGTGCTGGTACTGATTTACGTGCTCGTAGTGGGGTGGTTTCGCTCGTTCATTGTGCCCCTGGTAATCATGGCGCCGATCCCACTGACGCTGGTCGGCATTCTACCGGGCCATGCGTTGATGGGGGCGTTCTTCACGGCGACGTCGATGATTGGATTCATTGCCGGCGCGGGAATCATCGTGCGCAATTCCATCATCCTGGTGGATTTCATCGAACTGCGCCGCGAGCAGGGCATGCCGCTGGAAGACGCGGTGGTTGATGCCGGCGCGGTGCGCTTCCGGCCGATGCTGCTGACGGCCGCGGCAGTAGTGGTGGGCGCGAGTGTCATCCTGTTCGACCCAATTTTTCAAGGCTTGGCGATTTCCCTGATGGCCGGCGAGGTAGCTTCGACGCTGCTTTCGCGGCTGGCAGTTCCGGTGCTGTATTACATGGTGGAAAAACGCAGGGCTGAGGCGCACTCTTATAGGAAGAGCTCACCGCAAATATTAGGAGCAAGTGTATGACGATCGAACGTGGTCTTCGATTGATGGCAGGAACCTTCGTTCTGCTATCGCTGGCGTTAGGTTACTGGGTAAGCCCATACTGGTATCTGTTCACAGCTTTTGTGGGGCTTAACCTGTTACAGTCGGGCTTCAGCAATTGGTGTCCGGGGATGTGGATGCTTGGCAAGTGCGGACTGAAATCGGGCGAGCCGGCGACCCGCGCACAGGCAGCCCGCTGAGCAGTAGGGACATCGCAGAGGAGAATCGAAATGCCAAGCTGGGCGGTAATTGTTCTGTTCGTTATTGGCTACGTGGTGCTGACGCAGTGGCTGCTGCCGAAGCTTGGGGTTCCGACCTGACGCAGCGCACGCGGACCCGTGGGGTCTCAACACAGCGAGGCGTGTGACATAGGCACAGCAACGCGAAACACCGCGGCGAGCGGGCACGACGCGCATCCCGGCCAATCCTAAGGTTGCCGCCCCCCGGTGACGACCAACTGCAGGTTTGCCGCATCAAATTGCCTGGATCGGTAGCTCACGGTACAATACCCCCACGGCAGCGACCGTAATTCAACGAGAGTTGAATGGTTGCGGGTTCTGCTCACGTATTCATCACTGGCGCGTATATCACTGTAGGACCGATACCGGGGTTGGCTTCCACTTTGCCTGGCAAAATCATCAACTCGCGAAAATTGAGAAGCGTTCTGCTGCTTGCGATCTGCTTTCTCCTTTTTCTCTTCGTCTTGCAGGCGAAGACCGCGGTTTATAAGGGCGACGCTCAGGTCAAGGTGACGCCTACCACCGCTTCCAAACTGTGGGTTGACGGGCACAAGTGGGAAGACCCGTCGATTAGCTCAAGTACCGCCATCCTGTTTTGGATGGTTTCCCTTTTCCTGCTGACCCTGTATCGCAAGCCGGAGTGGAGCGCGCACAGCGTCCGGCAGACAGTTCATCTGAGCCTTTCATCGCGGCAGCATCTGCAACGCTTTCTTCGGCCCCCTCCTGTCGGCTAGCAATCTTCGCTAGCGGTGGCTTTATCCCTAACTTATAGGGTTACCAGGCCTCATCCTTCGAATCAACAAATCAGCAACTGCCGGCCTCCAGAGTAGCTGGAAGTCTCAGGTGCACTGAGGAAAGTCTATGAAGGTTCGTCCTTGGCACAAGCTTCTTGTGTTGGTGGTCGTTCTGTTCTGTCTGTTTGCGCTCGGCGCCATCATCAGACGCTCGCATAACCCCACTACTGCCGAGGCGAGCAACCACGCGGCAGAGGGTGACGGCGCGCCGTATGCTGCGGTGGCTCCGGTAAAGCGAGAAACCATCGCCACGACACTCGCCATTGCCGGGCAGTTCATCCCGTATCAAAATGTCGAACTGCACGCCAAGGTCGCAGGGTATATCAAACACATCTACGTCGACATTGGCGATCGCGTGCATGAGGGACAGGTGCTGGCGGTGCTGGAAATTCCTGAACTGGTGGCGCAAGTTGATGAGGCCAGGGCAGCAATGCACCACGCCGAGGAAGAGATTCAGCGCTCACAGAGTGAAGTGTCACGGGCCCAGGCCGACGAGGTCGCGTTGCATGCCAACGCGGCACGCCTGGTGAACACCGACAAGGCGCGTCCCGGTCTGATTGCGCAGCAGGAACTGGATGATGCGACCGCGAAGGACCGTGCCGCTGAGGCCCAAGTTGACGCAGCGAAGTCGGCGCTTGGCGCGGCCAAGCAGGAATTGGAAGTGGCCAAAGCGAATCAACAGCACTATACCGCGCTCAATGATTACGCCAAGATCACTGCGCCTTACGACGGAGTCGTGACCTGGCGCTTCTCCGATACCGGCGCGCTGGTTCAAGCCGGGACCTCCAACACCAGCGGCCTGCCGGTGGTGACGGTGGCGCAGGTGAATGTGCTGCGGTTGCGTATTCCGGTTCCTGCGTCGCTGGCAGCGAAAATCCGCATTGGAGATGCCGCTGACGTGCACGTGCAAGCCACCGGCGAACACTTCACCGGCAAGGTTGCGCGATTTACCGATTCCCTCGATCCCTCGACACGCACCATGCAAGTTGAAATTGACGTACCCAATCCCACCTATCACTTGCAGCCTGGCATGTACGCTGACGTGCGACTTCAGGTGCAGAGCCGCGACAACGCGTTATCGGTGCCGGTGCAGGCGGTACAGCGCAGCAATGGAAAAGTCTCGGTGCTGCTGGTGGACGATCACGATCGCGTGCGGTTGCGCGAGATCAAGACGGGCGTGGAAGATCCAACGCGAGTTGAGGTCCTCTCCGGTGTGAGCGACGGGGACCGCGTGATCGTGGGCAACTTCAACTCCTATCAGTCGGGTGAGCGGGTGAAGCCCCAGCCCATGCAGTTTGCCTACACTGGTGGCGAGCCGAGCGGAGGAACCGAGTAGGATGTCCAGCTTCGCCCTGCGCTATCCGTTTTTCATTGTCATGATGTGCCTCATCATTCTGGTGGTGGGAGTGGTGACGGTGGTGCGCATGCCGGTGGACTTGTTTCCCGACATCAATATCCCCGTCGTGGTGGTGGCCACGTTTTACAACGGCATGCCGCCGGAGCAGATCGAAACCGACATCACCGGCCGTTTCGAACGCTTTTTCACCCTGGGCAGCGGCATCGATCACATCGAATCGCGCTCCTTGCCGGGGGTGAGTCTGATCAAGATCTATTTCCAGCCGGGCATGAATTCCGACGCCGCAGTCAGTGAGATCTCGAATCTCGCGCTGGCGGACCTCCGCAAGCTGCCGCCCGGAACGCTGCCGCCGGTGGTGCTGAAGTTCGACGCGTCCAGCCTGCCGGTCTGCCTCATCACGTTAAAAGGGGCGGGACTCAACGAGACTGAGTTGCGCGACGTCGGTCAGTACAACGTGCGCAACCAGGTAGCCAATGTGCCGGGGGCTTCCGTGCCGCAGCCCTTCGGAGGCAAGTACCGCCAGATTCAGGTGTATGTCGATCCGGTCAAGCTGCAGGCCAACCAGTTGAGCGTGATGGACGTGGTGCGCACGGTGAACCAGTCCAACATGATCCTGCCGGCCGGGGACGTGCGCATCGGCCCCAAAGATTACAACCTGTACACCAACAGCCAGCTTCCGAATACGGCCGACATCAACCGGCTGCCGCTGAAGACGGTGGGCAATGCATCGGTCCTGGTACAGGATGTAGGCCATGCCGTGGACGGGCATCAGATCCAGACCAGTATTGTGCGGGTCGATGGCCAGAAGTCGGTGTACCTGCCGGTGCTGAAGCAGGGCGGCGACAGCAACACCATCACAATCGTCAGCGGCATTAAGAAGGCGCTGGGGGATTTGGTGGACGTCCCCAAAAGCTTGGTCGCCAAGGTGGTCTTCGATCAGTCGGTCTACGTCAAGACCGCGATTCACAATCTGGGCAATGAAGGGCTGATCGGCCTGGTGCTCACCGCGCTGATGATTCTGATCTTCCTGGGCAGCGTGCGGGCGACGCTGGCGGTCATGATCTCCATCCCGCTATCAGCGCTGGCGGCCTTGCTGGCAATCAACCTGGGTGGCGGCACCGTCAACACTATGGTGCTCGGCGGCTTGGCGCTGGTGTTCTCCCGACTCATCGACAACTCCGTGGTCGTGCTGGAAAACATCTACCGGCACCTGGAAAACGGCGAACGGATCGAGCAAGCAGCGGAGAAGGGCGGGCAGGAGATGGGCCTGCCGGTACTTGCAGCCACTTTTACCACTGCCATCGTTTTCTTCCCGGTGGTGTTCCTGTATGGCGTGAGCCGGTTCCTGTTTACCGCACTGGCGCTGGCTGTGGTGTTTTCGCTTTTCGCATCTTACCTGGTTGCCATGACGGTGGTGCCGCTGTTCTGCGTCAAATTCATCAAGTCGGCGCATGGCGAGGCGGCGCATCACTCG
This sequence comes from uncultured Acidobacteriaceae bacterium, assembly GCA_963796585.1. Taxonomy (GTDB): domain Bacteria; phylum Acidobacteriota; class Terriglobia; order Terriglobales; family Acidobacteriaceae; genus CAVVDY01. Next base: position 235,374 of record CAWCMB010000008.1, on the reverse strand, counting down.
TCGAAAACTTTCTTCGGACGCTTCGTCACGGGCTTCAATCACAAGTACAACCAGATGCTGATGCGGTATGACATTGCCGTCAACAAAACGCTGTTGCGGCCGGCCGCAACCATGATCGGCATTCTGGGGGTGTTTGTATTCAGCCTGGCGCTGTTTCCGTTGCTGGGCATCGCGTACTTCCCGCGCACCGATCCCGGGCAGTTCATGATCAACCTGAAGGCGCCCTCGGGCTCGCGCATAGAACTGACCGACCAATACGTGCAGCGGGTCGAGCAGGACATTCGGCGGGTGGTCCCCCCGGACGAGCTGCGGATGGTGCTGTGCAATGTCGGGGTGACGCCAGGGTTCTCGTCGATGTACACCAGCAACTCCGGGCAGGACAGCGCGACCGTACAGGTGAGCCTTAAGGAAGGCCACAAAATCGGCAGCTATGAATACATGCGGCGGGTGCGCGCGCTGCTGGGCAAAGATTTGCCGGAACTGACACCCTACTTCCAGTCGGGCGGACTGGTGGATGCGGTGATCAACCTCGGGCTGCCGGCGCCGCTCGATATCCAGGTGAGCAGCAATCATCTGCGCGAGGCCTATGAGGTTGCGCAGGACCTTCGCCGTCAGATCCAACAGGTCAAGGGGGTGAGCGAGGCGATGATTCCACAGGACCTCGACTACCCGGCGCTGCGACTCGACGTGAATCGCGAGATGGCATCACGCCTGGGCGTGTCGTCGAAAGAGGTGGTGGACAACGTGATCACCGCCCTGACCTCGAACCAGATGATTGCCCCCAGCTACTGGGTCGATCCCAAGAGCGGTAACGACTACATGCTCACGGTGCAATACCCGGAAGACCAGGTGACGTCTTTGAATGACTTGAACCAGATTCCCCTGCGCGCCGCCAAGGGACTCGAAACCACGAACCTGGGCGCCGTCACCGACGTGACCCGCATCGCCGCTCCTACTGAGGTAGACCATTATCAGCTACGGCGCGTCATCGACGTTTACGTTGCGCCGTCCGGCGAGGCGCTGGGTGCGGTGGCCTCCAAGGTGGATGACATTATCGCTCGCACCAAGAAGCCGGAGGACGTACGCATCCAGGTACGCGGCTCGGTTGAGGGCATGCGGCAGTCGTTCAAGAGCTTCGGCTTGGGGCTGATCCTCGCGATTATTCTGGTGTACCTGATCCTGATGGCGCAGTTCGCGTCGTTTGTCGATCCGCTGATCATCCTGCTGGCCATTCCGCCCGGCATCACGGGCGTGATCCTGTTCCTGTTGATTACGAATACCACGCTCAACATCATGTCGCTGATGGGCGTGATCATGATGACCGGCATCGTGGTGTCGAACAGCATTCTCATTGTGGACGTGACCCGTAAGTATCGCGAGGAAGGTATGGCAATTCGCGAAGCCGTGGCCTTGGCCTGCCGGGTGCGTCTGCGGCCAATCCTGATGACCTCACTGGCCACTCTGCTGGGACTGGTGCCGATGGCGCTGGCGCTGGAAGCCGGCAGCGAGCAGTACGCTCCGCTGGCGCGCTCCATCATCGGAGGTTTGACAGTGTCGGTGGTTGCCACTGTTTTCCTGGTGCCTGCGGCCTATCTGCTCATACATCGACGCGAGGAACCGGAACCGGAGGTGCAGGGTTGAGAAGAACCGTCTGGCTTCTCGCTCTGGAAATCCTCACGGCTGGCTGGCTGTTGGCGCAGGCAGCGCCGAGCGCGCCTCCAGCTTCGGCGCCTATGCCGTCACAGACGGTGACCTCTCCTGCCTCGCAGCAGCCGGGAGCGCCGCAAACTCCGGCGGGGCAGACGCAAACGCCAGCTGGTCAGTTGCCGTTGCCGCAGACTGCTCCGGCGACGCCGCCGATGCCGTCGCCGACGACGGGACCCAGGCAGCGCTTGACGCTAGCGGACGCTGAGGCGATGGCGCTGAAAAACAATCCGCAGATTTCGGTCTACCATCTGCTGTCGTTGGCTTCGCGTCAGGTCACCCGGGAGGAGCGGGCGGCTTATTATCCGACGGTCTATGGCAGCGTCACTGCGGTCAAACCCAAGGACGACACGCGCATTGCGGCGGGGAACCTGAACAATCCGATCGTGTACGAGCGCGCGGCTTACGGCGTGACATTGTCGCAGTTGATTACCGATTTCGGCCGAACCAACAATCTGGTGGCCACGGCCGCGTTGCGGGCCAACGCTGCCGACATGAATGCCCTCGCCACCGCCGCCGAGATCAAGCTGGCAGTGGATACCTCGTTCTATACCGCGCTGCAGAACTTCGCGCTGCTGAAAGTGGCGGAGGAAACGGTGAGCGCGCGCCAGGTGGTCTCCGATCAAATCACCACGCTGTACCAGAACAAGTTGCGGTCGGAGCTTGACGTCAGCTTCGCCAATGCCAACCTGGCGCAGTCAAAGCTGCTGCTGATTGATGCTCAGAACAACTTTCAGGGAGCGTTGTCGAACCTCTCGCAAATTCTGGGCTACGTTTCGCAACAGCCATTTGAGCTGGTCGACCCCGCCACCGCGATTACGGCGCCGACCCAGGACGTCAGCCATTTGCAGGATGAGGCGTTCAGTAATCGTCCCGAGATTGCGGCCCAGGGCTACGAATATCAGGCCGCACAGAAGTTTCAGAAGGCGCAGCGTGACGAACTGTTTCCCAGCATCGAGGCCCTCGGCGTAGTCGGACGCACGCCCTATGGCAACTCGATTGCTGGTGTCTCGCCGTTTACCGACTGGTATGGCGCAATAGGAGTAAACCTGCACGTTCCCATCTTTCAGGGATTTCTGTATCCGGCACGCTCGAAGGAGGCGGCGCTCCGGGCGGAGGCCAGCTCCGAGCAACTCCGCGACCTGAAGGACAAGATCGCTAATGATGTGCGTACCGCCTGGCTGAACTCCATTACGGCGTACAACCGTATTAATGTTTCGCAACAGTTCGTAGACCAGACGACGCTCGCCCTCAATCTTTCGCAGACACGCTACAGCCTGGGATTGAGCTCAATCGTCGAACTAAGCCAGGCGCAGTTGCAGCAAACAGAAGCCCAGATACAATTCGCAGCCGCGAAATACCAGTATCAAATCGCGGAGTCAGTGCTCCGATTCCAAATCGCGGTGCCCTAGAGAGAAATGACGACTCGGAGCAGGGAGAAGTATAAGAAGGACCACAGCGACACGGCCTTCCTGATCGCGACCTTCGCAGGTTGTGCTGCGGTTGCAGCTTGCGAAGATGTCTACTTCTTCGCAACCGACGTGGTTTTCTGGAATACCTGGCGGTTGCATCCTTCGTCGGTGTTCATCGGAACCCTGGTCTTTCTGATTACGCTGTATCTGCTGCAACGTTTGAACAATGTCAAGCACGCATTGCGATACCTTGGGCCATACACTCCACTCTTAGGCGCCTCAAGCGCAAACCTGGCGCTAAAGCTAAATGGCTTTTGGCTGTTGCCGGTGGCCGCCGTCAGCATTACGTGGAGTGTCTTCCAGGTGCGGGGAGCGTTACACCGGAGCTAGTGCCCTGGTGTGCTACCGATCGTGCGCCGCCAGGACCAGGTCTCTTGCTTCCTGTTCGCCGTGGGGTGCAGCCTTCTCCGGACCAGATCGCCCACGGAAACTTGTTTGCAGCTTATCGAGATAGACGTAATAAACCGGCGTTATGTAGAGGGTCACGATCTGGGAGAAGACCAGGCCGCCGACCACCGCCAGACCTAATCCACGCCGCGACTCCGCACCGGCTCCGAAGCCAATCGCAATGGGCAGCGTTCCCATCAGGGCCGCCATGGTGGTCATCATGATGGGACGGAAGCGTATCAGCGCACCCTCGTAGATGGCTTCTTCCGGACGCTTGCCTTCGGTCCTCTCGGCCTCAAGCGCGAAGTCGATCATCATGATGGCGTTCTTCTTTACGATGCCGATGAGCATGATGATTCCCACGAAGGAGTAGAGGTTCAGCTCCTGGTGAAAGAGCTTGAGCGTCAGAAGCGCGCCGACACCGGCGGATGGCAGCCCGGAGAGAATGGTCAGCGGATGGATAAAGCTCTCGTACAAAATTCCCAGGATGATGTAGATCACAAGCACCGCGCCCAGCAGCAGGAGTCCCATCCCGGTAAAGGAACTCTGGAAAGCTTGCGCCGTTCCCTGGAAGGTGCCTTGTATGTCGGCGGGAAGCACGCGAGTGGCTTCCTGCTCCACCAGTTTGGTGGCATCGCCTAAAGCCGTTCCCGGTTTGAGATTGAAGCTGATGGTCGCCGCCGGCAATTGCCCCAGGTGATTGACCGTCAGCGGCCCCACTGAAGGTACCAGCTTCGCGAACGTATCCAGCGGAATCATCTTGCCGCTGCTCGAACGCACGTACAGAAGCGAGAGCTTGTTTGGATTGTTCTGGTACTCCGGCAGCAGCTCCATGATGACGTAGTACTCATTGTTAGGGGTGTAAATGGTGCTGATTTGCCGCGTGCCGTAGGCGGAATACAGAGCATCGGAGACTTGCGCCGGCGTCAGGCCGAGGGCGTACGCCTTATCGTGATCGACCTCTACCGTGAGCTGCGGATTGCTGACCTGCAAATCGCTGGTGACATCCTGTAGCTGCGGAAGCGCCCTGAGCGCCGCCTCAAACTTAGGTGCATCCTCGTAGAGCTGCGCGGTGTCCGGCGATTGCAAAGCGTACTGATACTGCGATTTGGTTAGCGATCCGCCGATGCGGATGGTTGGTGGCACCTGGAGAAATACGTTGAGCCCGGGAATCTGCGACACCTTTGGCCGGAGTTCCTGGATTACCTCCATCGCGCTCATGTGGTTTACACGGTCTTTCTTGTCCTTCAGGCGAAAGAAGATTCGGCCCTGGTTAATCGGACTTCCGATCGACGACATGGTGTTCATCACACTCGGATCGGAGCGTACGACATCGGCGACCTTCTGTTGCAGCTCGTACATGTCAGCGAAGGCGATTCCTTGCTGCGCTTCGGTGAAGGCAAACACCAGTCCCTGATCTTCGTCGGGGATAAAACCGGTTTTTGAAACCGTGAACAGGTAGACGGTCGCGGCAATCAAGCCGAATGACACGAGCAAGGTCACAAATTTGTGCCGCAGTACGGCCCTTAGAGTGACGTTGTAGCCGCGCAAGCCGGCATTGAACACCTGCTCACCCGCGTTGAAGAACCGTCCATGCGACGTCTGATGGCGCAGGAACCTGCTACACAGCATGGGCGTCAGGCTCAGCGAGACGAAGCCCGATACCAGGATGGCGGCGCCGATGGTCACCGCAAACTCATGCAACAGCCGCCCGATGATTCCGCCCATGAACAGCAGCGGAATGAACACTGCGGCCAGCGACAGGGTCATGGAAAGAATGGTGAAGCCGATCTCTCCCGCTCCATCCGTCGCCGCCTGCAGCGGTGTCTTTCCCATCTCCATGTGGCGCACGATGTTCTCGAGCATGACGATAGCGTCATCCACGACAAATCCGACCGAAAGCGTCAGCGCCATCAACGAGAGGTTGTCGAGGCTATAGCCCAGCAGGTACATCACCGAGAAGGTGCCGATGATGGACATGGGCAGTGCGAGCGAAGGAATGATGGTGGCGGAAATGTTCCGCAAGAAGAGGAAGATCACCATCACGACCAGGCCAATCGTGAGCAGCAGGGTGAACTTTACGTCGTTGACCGAGGCGCGAATGGAAACAGACCGGTCATATAGAGTGTCGATCTGGATGGCTGCGGGAACGTGATCCTCCAACCGTGGCAGCAGCTTCTTAATGCTGTCCACAACCGCCACCGTATTCGTTCCCGGCTGCTTCTGAATCGCCAGTACGATAGCGCGATTGCCGTTGAACCAGCTTGCCGTCTTATCGTTCTGCACGCTATCGATCACGCGGCCCAGCTCATTCAGCCGCACCGGGGAGCCATTGCGATACGCCACCACCATCGGCCCAAACTGCTGTGCGTTCATGCGCTGGCCGTTGGAGAGAATGGTGAAGGTGTGGTTCTCTCCGTAAAGCGTGCCGGTCGGCAGATTGGTATTGCCTGCTTGCAGCGCCGCGCTAACTTCGTCAATCCCTATCTGGCGCGAAGCCAGAGCGCTGGGATCAAGCTGCGCCCGCATGGCATATTTCTGGGACCCATAGACGACGACCTGGGCCACGCCGTTCACCATCGAGATGTTCTGCGCGATGGTTGTCTCTGCGGCTTCATCGACATCCGACAGCTTCATGGTCGGCGAGCTGAGCGCGAGATAGAGGATCGGCGAGTCAGCCGGATTCACCTTCTGAAAGGTCGGAGGCGTGGGCATCTCCGGCGGCAGTTGTCCCCCCGCCGCGGTGATCGCCGCCTGCACATCCAGTGCCGCGCCATCGAGACTGCGGCTGAGATTGAACTGTATGGTGATGCTGGTCTGTCCCACCGAATTGGTCGAGGTCATGGAGTCGATGCCGGCGATGGTCGAGAACTGCTTCTCCAGCGGCGTCGCAACTGAGGAGGCCATCGTCTCCGGACTGGCGCCCGGCACTGACGCACTCACCAGAATGGTGGGAAAGTCTACGTTGGGCAGATCGCTCACCGGCAATAGTTGATAGGCGAAGATGCCAAAGATCAGGATGGCGGCCATGACCAGCGTGGTCATGATGGGGCGCTTGATAAAGATCGCCGAAATACTCACAGCCCGCCCCTCTCACCGGATGGCCCGTTGGCTGAACTCGACTGGGTTGCAGAAACCGTGTTCTGCACCACAACTTTACCCTTCGGCGCCACTCGCAATTGGCCGTTTACGATGACCCGTTCGCCGGCATTCAGGCCGTTGGCGATCACCGTCATGTTCTGGAACACGCCGCGTGTTTTCACCGGACGCAACTCAGCCGTGTTGTCGGCGGCAACGACGTAAACATATTCGCCCTGCTGGCCGGTCTGAATGGCCCTGGTGGGGACGACGATAGCGTTCTTCTCGGTCGAAAGCTCAAGCGCGACATCGACAAACTGGCCTGGCCACAACTTGCGGTCGGTATTGTCAAAGGTGGCTTTCAGCTTGAACATTCCCGTGGTCGTGTCCACACCGTTGTCGATGAACGTCAGCCGGCCTATCGAAGGGTTGTCGGTCTGTCCTTTGGGATAGGCGAAGACTTTGAGCCGCCCGGCGGAAAAACGTTCGCGCACCCGGGCGAGGTTCGACTCCGGAACAAAGAAGGTGACGTAGATGGGAGTGATCTGGTTGAGCTGCACCAAATATGGAGTGTCGTTGGCCTTCACCAGATTGCCAAGGTTGATCATCAGCGCGCCGGCGCGTGCATCGATCGGCGCAACGATGTCGGTGTATTGCAGTTGTACCCGCGCCGCCTGGGCCGCGGCTTTATCCGCTTCCACCGCCGATGCGTCGGCCTGCGCCTGAGCGCTGAGTTGGCCCGCCTGCTCGTGAGAGACGATCCCCTCTTTTTCCAGCCCGGTGTAACGCTCCCGCTGAATGCGTGAGTTCTCTGCCTGGGCTTCGTCGTGGTGGGTTTGCGCTATCGCCTTCTCAAGGTCGGCCTGGAAAGGCCGCTGGTCGAGCTCGAACAGCTTCTCGCCCTGGCGAACGTCATCGCCCTCTTTGAAGAAGATCTTCTCGATTTGCCCGTTGACTTGCGAGCGAATCTGTACCGTCTGGTAAGCCTCGACATTTCCGATGCCGGTGATTTGCAGCGGAATGTCTCGCTGCTCAACGCTGGCTACTACAACCGGTGCAGGTGGGCGTCCCGCTGATGCGGAGCCCTGCCCTCTGTTCGCGCATCCTGAAGTGATAATGGCAACAGCGACGCTAAGAACCACGAGTGGATAGGATGACCGGTAAATCGCGCGCTTTACGGGGGCACGCTCCCCAATGATATGCATATGACGGTCCTGAGCCGCCACCTCGGTCTGTAGTCGTGCCTCGCAGGTCCGCGAGTCCGAATATGGCTGGCCGGCGCGCGCACAGTTCCCCCGACGTTCAACAGCAATCTGAACTGTGAGCTCGTTATTAAAGGATAAACGGAATAGTGCTCCCCCGCCAATCAGAGATCATGGTGAACCCCTGGGCCGCTCCCGAAAGCGTCTTGATTTTATCGACGGTGTAGCGGCCTGTGGGACCGGATCAGCAAAGGTGAGGTGGTTAGAGTGGTGAATCCCGCCGCTTGAGCGTCGCGACTCGACAGCTGTGTAGAAACCGCGGAATCGAAGTCTCTCAGGGGCTAAAGCCCCCAAGTATTTTCAACGGCGTAACGCTGGCCTGAAGGGATGTCATGAAACTGAACACCTGAAGGCCAGCACTACCCGAACTTCGATTTTTTCAGCGCTACCCGAACTTCGACTTTTTCAGCAGCCTGTGAAGCCGCGCGGTTCAGGCAATTTGCCAGACAGCTTCTCGCTTACATGCCGTTGGTGTCGCTGTTGGCCTGCGGCTTGTATGGGCTTTGCAGATACTTCCGAGCTTCGTCGAGCGCGTTGGAAGTGTTGTCGTTCGTCTGTAGAGCCTGGTGGTACTCGTTGGTTGCGCGCTCGCGCTGGCCGGTCAGGTCGAAGATGTTTCCCAAGCGAATATGGCTCCAGACCTCGGTCCAGCGCGGCTCGCCGTTTCCGTTGAGCGCCTCGCGATAGGCATTGGCTGCGGCCTGGTAGTTGTGTTGCAGGAAGAACACTTCAGCAATGCGGTAGTGTGCCAGTGAGCTGTTCCTGTCAGTGTCCAGCGCCTTCTGAAATTCCTTGAGCGCTTCGGTGAGGTCTCCCTGTTCGACATCCGCCTGACCACGCACGATGGACGCTCGCACCCGGATATCGGGCGAATTCTTCAGCACGCGATTGTCGGGATCGATGCTGATTTTGCGCGGCTTGCCGAAGGTGTCCACTTCGTAGGCCGAGTTGGTTCCCGACACCTCGATGCGCTTGGTTTCGGTCTTGCCGTCAGTATCAATCTTCAACTCGACCGGCATGCGGAACAGGTCCATGTCTTGCTGGATCTCTCCCACCACACGGAACCCTTTTTGCACGCGATAGATGGTGTACTTGTTTTTGAACTCGGGCGCGCCCGTGGAGTCGAGCCATTGGGTGAAGAACCAGGTAAGCTGCTGGCCTGAATCTTTCTCTGCAATCTTGCGAAAGTCATCGACCGTCACCGACTTTCCCGAGTACTGGGCCAGGAAGTTGCGCATGGTGTTATCGAAGACCTGGTCGCCCACGATCCAGCGCAACATGTTCAGGATGACTGCGCCCTTGTCGGCGGTCAGCGCCTGGAATTCCGGCGAGAACGGATCAAGTTTTCCCACCTGCGCGAGTGGAACCGTCTCATAGGCGAGCGCTCCCACCTCCATGTCCTTGGTAACTTCTTCGAATCCCGCTTCGCCCGCCACGTGCTCCACGTAAAGCGCCTCGGAATAGCGCGCGAAGCCGTCGCTAATCCACCAGTCGTTGCGGGTCGCCGGGCTGACCATGGTTCCCCACCACTGGTGCGCCACGGTGTTGGCCACCAGCCGATAGTTCACCTTCTGGTTGAAGCTGCGCGAGGAGATGGCTGCTATTTCAGGGGCCCAGGCCGAAGGAACGGTATCGTTCGGCAGTTCGACCAGGCTCAACTTATTGGCGTACGGCGGGCCAAACTGCGAGGTATAGAAAAAGAAAGCTTTGGAAGCAGAGTCGGCATACTGCGCGGCGTAAGGCTTGTTCTGCTCGGAGGTATAAACCGTAACGTCGAGCCCGCCCTCATCGCTCTTGGTGACGACAAACTTGCCGATGAGGATCGTCCCGGGAAAGCTCGGCTTGTCGTACGTGAAGGTGTAAATCTTGTTGCCTGGGGGAGAGCTGAGCTGGCCTGATGGCTCGCGGGCGGCGCCTTTGCGGGTTGTCCGCGAAGTTGCGGCCGCCTCGCCGAGCGAGGGAAACTCCCCAGTGCTTTGTTTACCGCTTCCGATCACCGAATATCCCACCGGCACGCTGACGCTGATGGTCGAGGTAAATCGGTTGGTACCATATCCCGACATGGGAAACCATCCGCCGGCATAAAGAAGATAGCTTTCGGGATCGCCGACATAGGCCAACTTCAATCCCGGAACCGGGCTGTCATCGGCCGATTGCAGGACGCCTTCATACTCGAAGGTCAAGCTAGTGCTGCTGCCTTTGCTCAGGGTTCCTGGGAGCGAGATGCGTACCGTGGCGTCTTGGCTGACGCGCTCGGCGGTGAGTTCTTCTCCCGTTGGACCAAGCACGCGAGTGGGCTTCAATCCGTTATGCAGCGTGAAGACAGCAATGCTGATGTCGTCCAGCGCGGTGAACTTGACCCGCGCGATGGCTTTGATCTGATGGCTCTGCGGGATCACGACCGCCTGGATAGCGTAGTCGTTAACCTGGAGGCGTGGCTTCTCGGCGGCAGAGACTGCCGCGGCCAGCAACATTAATAATGCGATGAAAGAAACGACGCGCTTCGAGAATCGCGCTACGCTGTGCATCCTGGAGATAGCTCCTGCTCTGCGGTCACTATAAATGATGGAAAATCCTCATAGAAAGTTTCGCACAGCTCACGGTAGTCCATCCAATGCGGCCAAAACCGCCTGGGCCGCTCGCTGGCTGGCCTGCAAATTAGACGTTTCGGCGCTCAATCGGTGTCGAATATCGCGAAATCCCTCGATCATGGCGCTCCGTTCCCTGCCCTCCGGAATCAGTCGCCTCAGCTCGGACGCAACCCGTTCGGCCGTCAGTTCGCCCTGCACCAACTCGGGAACGACATCCCGCTCGGCAATCAGGTTGGGCATGGCGAATCGATCGACTTTCACCAGTTGACGTCCGAACTTCCACGACAACTCGGCAACCCGATAGACCATGACAAAAGGCGTTCCGATCAGCGCGGCCTGCAACGTCGATGTTCCGCTGGCCACCGCTGCGACGCGCGCATGAGTCAGAGTCGCCGGGGCGTCGTCGGTAAAGACAACTTGCAGCGCGGAGTTGGGAGGGAGAAAGGTCTTCATCCAGGATTCGTTCAAGGTTGACGCGACCGGCACTATGTAAACGCAATCGGGACCTAGAAGTTGTGCTGCTTCTAGAAGCGTGGGGAAGATTCGGCTGACCTCGCCCTTGCGGCTTCCGGGCAACAGCGCGATCCATGTCCGCGCCGCGTCAACCCCATGTCGGGTTGCGAACTCCGCGCGCGTTATCGAGTTTGGGGCGAGTTCGGCAAGGGGATGTCCGACGAACTTAGCATCGATGCCGTGCTCGGCATAGAACTTCTGTTCGAACGGGAAAATCACCAGCATCTTGCGCACGTATCGCCGGATTTGCTCGACCCGTGACTGTCTCCATGCCCAAAGCTGTGGGCTGACGTAGTAGACGACGGAGACGCCACGCTTATGCAGTTGACGAGCCAGGCGCAAATTGAAGTCCGGGAAATCAATCAGCACCGCAACGTCGGGACGGAGGTCGTCGATTTCGCCGATCACGCGGTTGAAGAGTCCGTAGATGCGCGGCAAGTGGCGGACGACCTCCGCGAGCCCTACCACCGCGATTTCATGGGCATCGACGACGAGTTGGCAGCCCGTCTTGCGCATGGCGTCCCCGCCGACGCCAAAGAACTCGGGCTCGACAGGATCGCCTCGCTCACGCAACTGCTGACGCAGGGCGTCGATCAGCCACGCGCCGTACATATCGCCTGAGGCCTCACCGGCTGATAGAAAGATGCGCACGGCTGATTATGGCATCCGGGGGATGGCTGGGTAGATAACTGTCGCGACTCTAACAGAAGCTGGAGGGGGATTTCCGATGTTGCTTATATCCGTGGTAGCCAAAGGCGGAGAGCGAAGCGCGAAAGGCGGTCTTACTGGCGCGCCCGGAGAGATTCGAACTCCCGACCTAACGCTCCGGAGGCGTTCGCTCTATCCAGCTGAGCTACGGGCGCGTGCCTAGGTGATTATACGCGAGAGCGCCTGCTGCTAAGCGACCGCCGCCAACCGCGACTGCACTGCCTGAAGGGCAAGCTCGTTGGCCTCATGGTTGTCCTCCCGGCTGATGTGCGTGATGGAGAACTCAAGCGACCGCGCCAGCTTGCGGCAGGTCCAGTTGAGCGAATACAGGCGCGGGCTGCGGCAGACGTACTCGCCGTTCATCTGCTTGACCACGATCTCTGAGTCGGAGAAGACGTGCAGGGCTTTGGCTTTCGCAGCAACCGCATGTTGCAGCGCCTCGAGCAGTGCGAAGTACTCGGCGACGTTGTTGTCCTGGTGGCCGATCCACTTGGCGATGCGGACGGTTTCGCCGCAGAGGTCATGGATGAGGACGCCGATTCCCGATGGGCCGGGGTTCCCGTGCGATCCTCCGTCGACATAGGCGGTTAAAGCGGGCATGCGTCACCTCTAAGGTCGTTCATCCGCCGAGATTCGTCAAGATACGAGATTGGTTCATTGAAATGACGCCACTTAAACTTTGCGCTTCTGTGAAAAAGATGTGAATAGCTATAGCAAATTTTGGACGTGGGTGCAGCAACTTCCTTTGCTACTATCGCTTGCTGCCAACTGTTCATCACCCGCAAGAATGTTGGGTATGCACACACCTTGGGCGTTGACTTTTCCCCGGCCTCGGTTAGGATGGGCTTCGTCGACGGCAGAAAAGAGCGGCACCAAATGCGGAGCCGACTTGAAGTAAGCCGAAGCGATCGGAGAGCGAGGCAACTCGCGGATCCGCCAGACCCGAAAAAATCGACGGCGTTGCGAGATGTTCGCCGAGGTTTGGAACCGCGAAAGCGGTGATCGCATCCAGGGCTGCTGCGGTACATGCGTCCACGCCGGCAACTCTCTCGCAGGAGTTGGCGGCTAGAGCGTAACCAATGTGGCAGATCCACAGTCGACGGTCGAAAAGGGTAGGCTTCCATAATCCGTTGCCCACCTGAAGTAGACTGAACGGTCGGTAAGCGAGGCGACTCGCGGATCCGCCAGACCCGAAAAATTCGACGGCGTTGCGAGATGTCCGCCGAGGTTTGGAACTGCGAAAGCGGTGATCGTATCAAGGGCTGCGACGGTACATGCGTCCACGCCGGCAACTCCCTCGCAGGAGTCCACGGCTGGAGCATAACCAAAGTCGCAGCCTTTTCCATTTTCTGCCCCCTGCTGCGACCCTGCCCCGTTCCGTCACCTGCTGTTTGCAAAGTACCTTCCCCATGGCATACAACAGCAGGGGACCGAATACGTCTCTAATGACAGTTGCGGCTCGACCGCATCTCGTGTATCGAGGTGAACATGCAGACTTGGAAGAAGACGTTGATATTCGGCAGCATCGGAGCAGGCGCCGTCCTCATACTCACGGGCCGCCGCGCTGTGGGGATGGGCTTTGCTGCCGCCGGCCTCACCATACTCGCCAGCGAGTATCCCGAGAAATTTGAAGCGGTTTGGGAGAACGCTCCCGACTACCTGCAGAAGGGCATGCAGATCTTCGGCACCCTGCAGAAGCTAGGCGAAGGCTTCGTCGAAGAGGCCGAGCGCCGCGGCGCCAGCACCTGGCGCGACATGCGCGCGCAATACGGAAACTGAACCAGCGCTCCACAAGCGACCTTTGAAGGGGCACGGCTTCAGCCGTGCCGTAAACCGCTGCTCTGATCTCAGCAACCGGCTTCAGCGGTGATACTTCGCGACTCCCACGGCTTAAAGCCGTACACCTAATTTGCATCCTTTCGGCACGCCTGAAGGCGTGCCCCTTCAAATCAGGGGCTGCAACTGCGAACAAGAGCAGATCCCTCACTTCGTTCGTGATGACAACCAAACAAAAGGATCATCCCTTCCCTTTTGCGTGGGGGTGAGTGCGGTCGTAGACATCCATCACGTGCTTCACCGTGAGCTGCGTGTAGCGCTGGGTGGTCGACAGCCGCTCATGTCCCAGCATCTCCTGAATGGCTCGCAGGTCAGCGCCCTCTTCCAGCATGTGCGCTCCGAAGGCATGACGCAGGGTGTGCGGATGCACGTCGGGCGACAAGCCTCCACTCACCGCGGTCTGCTTCACGATGCGGCCCACGCTACGCGTCGTAAGCCGCGAGCCGCGCAAGTTAATGAGCAGCGCCTTCTCCACTCCGCGCTTTGTCTCCCCCAGCACTCGCTGGCGCGCCGGAAGGTAAACGCGCACCGCCTCGGCGGCCGAATCGCCGAACGGCACGTAACGCTCCTTCTTTCCCTTGCCGCGCACCAGGATGATCTGGTTCGACCAGCGCACATCATCGAGGTTGATGCCGATCAGCTCCGAGTTGCGGATGCCGCATCCGTATAGCAACTCGAAGATGGCCTGATCGCGTTCAGGAAACGCCGACTCTTCCGGCATTCCGGAGTCGAGCACGTTGCAGACCTCTTCGACTGTGGGCACGCGCGGCAGCTTCTTCGGCAGCTTCGGGGTTGCGACCAGCGCCGCAGGATTCTGTTCGACCACTCCTTCCTGCGCCAGCCACTTGTAGAGCGACCGCAGTGCCGCCAGTGAGCGCGCGACCGAAGTCTTGCTCAGGCCGCGCTCGTACAGGTTAGAAAGGTAGCTGCGAATCAGGACGTGGTCGATATCGCCCCAGCTCTGCGGGCCGACGTACTCGGCGAAGCCCGCGAGATCGTTCGTATAAGCCTTAACTGTATGCGGAGAGGCGTTGCGCTCCTGCAAGGCGCGAATGAACTTCGCGACCGCCTTCTCTACCGTAGTTGCCGCAGGCTTGCTCATTCGGACTTGGCCACTTTGCCGGAGGCGCGCCTGGCGCGCGGATGATGCTCATGATGCACGCGGCTGAGCCGGCCGAGCGCCAGATGCGTGTACACCTGCGTGGTCGAGATGTCGGCATGCCCCAGGATGGTCTGCACCGTACGCAGGTCGGCCCCGTTCTCGACCATATGAGTTGCGCAACTATGGCGCAGCATGTGCGGTGACACGTGACGCCCGGCATTGGCCGACGTCGCATTCACCAGTTGCCACACCCGCTGGCGGGTGATGGGCTTCGCTCCGCGAGCGATGAACAGATGCGGCGACGGCTTCCCTGCCCCCAGCACTGGCCGCGCATCACGCAGGTAGCCCTGCACCATCTCCTGCGCAGCGGCGCCTAGCGGAACGATGCGCTCCTTGTCTCCCTTGCCCCGCACCAGCACGTAACCGAGTTCAAGTTTCAGGTCCTCAAGCTTCACGTTGATCAGCTCGGAGACGCGCAACGCCCCGGCATAGAAGACCTCGAGCATGGCGCAATCGCGCGCAGCCAGCGCCTGCGACACGCGGTCGTCCCTGGCGCGCGGCGGCCCTTGCAGCACCTGCTCGACCTCCGACGGCGCCAGCGACTTGGGCAGCACCTTCCACTGCCGCGGCGTGTCAATGTTCAGCGTCGGATCTTTCTCGATGTAGCGATCGAGCAGCAGGTACTTATAAAGGTGCCGCAGCGCCGAGAGCTTGCGCGCCACGCTGCGCCCGTCCACACCGTTGCTGAATAATGCGTTCAGGAAGTCACGCACATCCTGCCGCCGCGCCTCGCGTACCGTGCGCTTGCGCTTGCCGAGGAACTCGGCGTACTGCTCCAGGTCCGAGCGATAGGCGCTGACGCTGAGCGTGGCCAGCCCCTTCTCCACCTTCAGGTAGTCGAGGAAGGCGGTCAGGAAGCGCTGATTGGGATCGGCAGCCTGCACGTCCTTAGTATGGCGTGACGCACTATCGGCGGGAATGATGAGGGAGGTACGGGTGGAAGCAGTTAGCAGTTAGCAGCCAGCTC
Source organism: uncultured Acidobacteriaceae bacterium (assembly GCA_963796585.1). Classification (GTDB taxonomy): domain Bacteria; phylum Acidobacteriota; class Terriglobia; order Terriglobales; family Acidobacteriaceae; genus CAVVDY01. Next base: position 219,694 of record CAWCMB010000008.1, on the reverse strand, counting down.
GGTGCTCATCCGCGGCTCCCCCTGCGGCGGCTTTGCGCCTGGACTTCGTCTACTGCAAAGACTTAGAAGGGCCTCCGGCGCAGCCCGCAGTCGGCGCCAGCTCGGGATAGTGCCTCCCACCCTGTCGTGCAACCGAAGGACGACAGAATGGGGCACCCAAAGCAAGGGAGATCAGGCTTTTCGAAGCGAATTCGGTCTACCCAGCCTAGCTCTCAAGCGCCTGTTCGGAGGCGTTGAGGCGCCGCTTCTCCGTCGCCAGTCGCGTTTGGGCCTGCTTCAGTTTCTCTTTCAGCTTGTCGCACTCCTGCTGCGCTTTCTTCACCCGCTGGTGGGCAGATTTGATTTCAGACATCGCGCGTTTGTGGGTCTTCAGCATGGGATTGGTGGGAACTATAGTACACCGGGGTTTCGTGCGAGACGCACATTTGCCAACCGACGGCAATGTTGGGACCGCCGTCGGCTGACAGCACATCGCTGCTCCACAACTATTTGTGGCGCCGGTTGAAACCGGCTCGACATAATCAAAATAAAGCTTATCGGCACGACCGAGGTCGTGCCCTGACGCCCATTTTCGCCACGCACGTCGTCATTTAGTATCGAAGAGCGGCCGCGCCATCTCCTCGGCGTTGGCAGACTGCGGATGTTCGGCTTTCCAGCGCATGGCGGCAGTGATGCGGGTGCGCCCGCTGGGATGGTCGTAGAAGATGAACTCCTCGACAGGACCGGGATCCAGCTTGCGATACTCCCCCAGCAGCATGTCGACATTGGCCTCGCCGTCGGGTTGTTGGGCCGCGTTCAGGCCATACATGTCTGCCTCATACTCCATGTTGCGCGAGATGGTGTTGGTTACCGGTGTCGCTACAAAAAAGTAAGCAGAGAAAAGGATTACCGCCAGCGGCAGCACGGCCACGTCGGTAATGCCTCGCACCTCCCACTGCTTACCCCAGCGCCCGAGACTGAAGTTGATGCCCCAGTTCACGAAGGCGAAGCCAATCACGGTGACTACTCCCAGCATGACCAGACCCTTGTACACGTGATTGAGGACATAGTGGCCCATCTCATGTCCCATGGTGGTCTCGATCTCAGGCAAGGTGCAGCGCTTCAGCAAATTGTCGTTCAGCGAAATTCGCAGCGTACCGGCAAAGCCGCTGACGTTGGCGCTCACCCGATTCGATTGTCGCGAGGCGTCGAACTCATAGACGTCATGGGCGGGAATTCCGTTGGCGCGCGCCATGCTGAGAATAGGATTCTTGATTCGCGTATCGGTCAGCGGGGTGTACTTGTTGAAGAGTGGAGCGAGGTATACCGGAGCGATAAGACCGACGAATGCCCCAAATGCGATGGTCAGGGCTGCTCCCCACACCCACCAGTTCTTCCCCAGCCGTCTCACCAGTGCAAACAAGGCCACGATGAGGATGGCGCCAAGGACGATGCTGACCGTGAGCCCCACCATCTGATCGCGCATCCAGGGGCCGAAGGTTTGGTTGAGCAGGCCATAGTTGTGCTCGCGGAAGTAGCCTTCATACAGGCTGAGCGGGAAAGTAAGTATCGAAACTACAAGAATGAATTGAATCCAGTAGAGTGCCGTCTGTAAGGGACGAAACCGGGTAAGCCGTTCGGCTAGATCGCGCATTCGCGCCGACCAGCGGAAGTGCAGCAGCAACCACATGACCAAGACGGTGGAAAGGAAGTCCCACAGCAGCAGCCAATAGCCGCCTTCGAAATAGGCATCGGAGCGGGCACGTTGGGCGGGCGGCATTTTGGCCAGATAGGCGTCGACGGCAGCGCGGACATCGAAAGCAGGACCAGACGGCGTCTGGCTTGCCGACGGCGAAGCGGACAAAGTACCCGGCGCACTCGGCTGCGCGAAAGTAAGAACGCTGACCAGCAGAAGAGTCAGAACTATAAAAAGGCTTGTACGAACCATCGCACCCCCTCTGATTTGGGGACGAGTATACGACTCCGACCTTGGGAAATCATCGCTTCGAAACTTTATCACCGCTGCAGAGGGGGATCCTGGCATCTAGTATCTAGTTGCATAAGTTAGCGTACAGAGTTTTGGGGTGTTTCTGGAATACGACCTGCTTCTTCCACTCGAATGGGTGGGCCGTCTGGTTGTAGGCGGCGATGAAGTCGTCCATGTGTTTGCGCAACTGGCGGGGGCTGGTGAAGCTGGCCCCCGTCAGCGACTGGCTCTGCAGAATGGAAAACCAGATCTCCACCTGATTCATCCACGAGGCGTGGGTGGGGGTGAAATGAAAGTGGACGTTCTTGTGGCGGGCCAGCCATCGGTCGCGTTTGGGCTTATGGGTGTTGAGATTGTCCAGGATGACATGAATCTCGCGGCCGGGGTGCTCGGCTACGATGCCGTTCATGAAGTCGAGGAACTCGGTGCGGCGGCGGCGCTGGTAATGATCGCCCTTCACCAGCCCCGTGGCCACCTCCAGAGCCGCAAACAGCGTGGTCGTGCCGTGCCGCTTGTAATCGTGCTGAAAGCCGGTGAGGGCCTTGCCGTTGGGCAGCTTCAGCCAGCCCTGGGCCCGTTCCAGAGCTTGAATGTGAGGTTTTTCAATCCACGCTCAACACCAGCGCATGTTCCGGTGGGTTGAGATAAAGTCCCACCACGTCGGCGGCCTTGCGAGCGAAACAGGGATCGGTTGAGACGCACCAACTGTGACGTCGTTGGAGCGAAATTCCATGCTTGCGCAGCACCCGCCAAATCTGATCGTCGGAGATGTCCTTCAGCGCCGCGGCCAGCAAGGCTCCGTTCCAACGCGCATAACCTTTGGGCGGCGGTTGATCCAGTTGCGCGAGGATGCGACGCTCGCTGTTGCGGCCGTAGACCGCCGGCTTGCCTGGCCGCGGCGCATCCTGCAAACCGTCCATCCGGTGGCGCAGAAAGCGGCCGCGCCACTTGCTCGCCGTAGCCGGCCGCGTGTCCATGGCCGCAGCGATCTGCTCATTGCTGGCCCCGGAGGCTGCCCGCAAAATCACGCCGGCCCGAAACACATCCCGCGCCGCACTGCTCGGGCGACGCACTACCAACTCCAGATCAGCCTGTTCCTCCGGCGTCAGTGCAATACTGCGAGCCTTCATGGATTGCACTATACACCAATCGCTTATTTATGCAACTAGATACTAGTGCCGTATTCCGATCGTGATGGGGACATCATTTGAGACAATACCGTTGGTCACCACCCGCAGGGTGTAGGGTCCGATTGGCAGCAGAGGCATGTCAAATTTCGTGGTGCTGAACTTGTTTGGGGCTACGCCGTTGTAGCTGTCATCATGGGTTGGTGCATACCACACGTGACCCCGCACATCGATAAGCTGCACCAGCGGGTAGTTGGTGGCGCCCTGGTAGTCGTCTCCGTAGAACCCAGCTTGCGACAAACCATTCAGTTGAGTTCCCACCAGCACGTTGTTGGCAGCCCCGGAGTACAGCACAAGAACTGACGCGTAGATGTACGGGGCGGCTGCCTGATACTGCCCTGGGGCCGGGTTGTACAGCCTGGGAGTGTTGTCCCAATACGCGAACATAATCTGCCCGGTGGGAAGAACCAGTAAGCGTGCCGGCACCGCGTCGCCCCCATTGGGGCATTCGGGTGGGTTGGGTGCGTCCTCAAGCGTGTTGCTGCTGGGATCAAACTCGACAAAATGGCAGGAGATGGGCAGATGCTTATCCCCCAGCATCACAAGCACCTTGCCGTTTGGCTCGACTGCGCTTGGGCCGTCATCTTGGTTGTAGGTATCGGGCAACGCCGGCCCGTTCGCCCATGTATTTCCAGCTAGGTTCAAGATGGCTGTTGCGTAGACGTCGCCACCGGAAACTTGCAGCACCTCGCCGTTGTAGGTCAATACCGTGCTGCCCAATTCGGTTTGATACGAGTACAGCTGTTGGGGGAGCACTGGGCCGCATACCCATGAGTTGGTCGAGGGCTGGTAGATTTGCGAGCCCTGGTCCGTCCCGCACAGCGTCTCAGAGGCCACTTCGAGCACCGTATCGTTGGGCAGCAGCGTCCAGCCCATCTCATTCTGGTTCACTGACAAGCCGTTCGGCCCCGGCGTCCACGACAGGTCCTTGGGATTGAAGAAAGCGGTCTGGGTATCGTGGGCGCAGCAGTTGGCCTGCATGTAAACACCGTTGGGCAGCAGAACGCCGGCAGCATCGCCAATCGTCTTCCAATTTGCCGGGGGAGCCACAGGCGTCCAGGTGTTCATCCTGGGGTCGTAGATTGCGCCCAGATTCGTGTAATTCTGCTGGCCGAAGTTATCTTCGCCGCCCTCGAACAGCGCCCGGCCATCCGGCAGGACAACGGAACTGAACTGGAATGGGCCGTAGCCATCCGGCAGTGAAGCCACCGTGTTCCATATGCCGTGCTCGTAGCTTCCGCTGGCGTCGGGGGCGAGGATGGCGATCTTGCCACTACTGCCCTCCTGCGCTAGAACGCGACCATCCCGCAACAGCAGCATCGTACTGGGCTGGATGGGGCAGCGAGGGGTGGAAGTCCAGGATTGACAGTTGGCCAGCGAGGACGCCAGCAAAACGAAAGTAGCGAGCAAGCGCATTTGCTTCTCCTTTGGGGGTGGGGCGGAGAGTCATTGTCGTCCAAGTTTGGGCGGCGGAAACGGCCGGGAACTTGGAGGGGAGCGAACCTGGCAATCGTAGCGCAAACGGGGGCATACTACCCCTGTTCTTGCGGAGTGCAGTCCTCCTTTTGGAATCGGGAATCTGGCCTCATACAATAGAAAACTTCAGGTGAGTTGAGATTAGTGGCTAATATTGTCCGAAAGAGCGTGCATGGGCAAGTGTCGTTGTAGTTACGAGCACGAGAGTGCTCCGATAATACTCATTGGTGGGGTTTAGGTTCCGACCTTTGTTGGACATTGCGTAATGGCAGTTACACTACGATTACTTTGCATTTCCTATACGAACACGCAGTATGCGTATCAGAACACTTCATGGTGCCCGGTCCAGGCTCAGCTCGATTGGCGCAAGGATTCCGATATTTGGCGCTCGTCATGGAAAATATCCAAGTCGGGAGGAAGCATGTCACACAGTGAAGACAATGCAAATGGACGAAGAGTAACTCTGCACATGGTTTCCAGTCTGGATGGCTTCATCGCGAAAAAGGACAATAGCGTCGCGTGGCTGGAGAGCGCCGGGAACATTTACCAAGCTGGGGTTTCCATTTCGGCGGAAGACATTGCCGCCTTCGTTAAATCGATCGACTGTTATGTGATGGGATCGCGCACCTACCAACACGCGCTTGAACTGGGCTGGGTCTATGGCGATACTCCGGTGATCGTGGTGAGCGAAAGAGAATGGCCGCCGGCGAGGAAGAGCGTCGAGTTCTATTCGGGCGACCTAAAGACATTGGTTGACGAGAAACTGGCGCCTCGTTATCGAGACATCTGGCTGGTGGGCGGAGCCGTGTTGTGCCAACGTTTTCTCGAACTCGGCCTGGTGGACGAAATCCGGTTGACGATAGCTCCTGTGTTGTTGGGGGGCGGCCTGCGATTGTTTGCCGGTTCGCTGACGGAGCAGAGGTGGAAGTTGAAGAACGTGGCCGCTTATAAAAACGGTTTTGTGGAGTTGTCGTACTCTGCCACTAGGTGGTGAAGGCTCATTTTGCGCTTCCACGCCAATGCAGCACGTTATAGCCGTACATTCCCAGGCAAAAAAGATTGGCGGGAACGAACCCGAATTGCGAGGTTCGAACTCCGATGACGCAGATGATGGCACTGTTGGCGCCAGCAACAATCCAACCCTGCCATCTGTGCCTGCCGACCAGGTAAGTCGACAGCAGGGTAAGGGCGCAGGAGATGTAGTCGAGACGAAACAAATCAACCAAGTCCGGCAACGATGCGGACTTAGTGCGGCCCATCGTTGGTCAGTATTGCAAGTTCAGTGTAGGTTGGCGGCGGCGAAACTTCCGTGACGTTGGTCACAGGATCCCCAATCTATGCCCAGGGGTGTTTGCTTCTAGACTTGCGCAAATGATTCTGCCCTCAGGGGATCCCTGCTTGCGCGTTCCGCAAAACAAGGAAATTTATACCATCGTCGAGTCCCTCGCCTCGGCTGACGCTGCGCTCGGGATGACACGACGGGCGAATCGCCGTGAGACTCGATACTCCTCCAGAGCCATTTATATGCCTTGACACGTATATTCTCTTTAGAGTATATACAGAGGCATGGAATCGGTGTTCGAGATCATTGCCGAGCCGAACCGCCGGGCGATTCTGGGCCTGTTGGTCTCGTCAGAACAGTCGGTCGGAGAGATCGAGCGGCGGCTTCGCATGTCGCAGCCGACGGTGTCCAAGCACCTGCGCGTGCTGCGCGATGCCGGTTTCGTCGAATCTACCGTAGACGCACAGCGCCGTCTGTACCGGCTGAAGCCTGGGCCGTTTCAGGAGTTGGATACCTGGCTGGCCCAGTTCCGCCGGTTCTGGAGCGCTCACATCGATGCTCTCGAACGGCACCTCGACCGCATGGATCAGTCAACACAAACCAAAAACAAAAACACCAAGAAGCCGACGCGGCCCAAACCGCGAAGACACTAAAGGAGTAACGAAATGAAGATCAAACTGACTACGATGTACGTCGATGACCAGGAGAAGGCGCTGCGCTTCTATACCGAGGTGCTGGGCTTTGTGAAGAAGGCCGACTTCAGCAACGGGCCGTATCGCTGGCTCACCGTAGCTTCACCCGAGGAACCGAATGGCACTGAATTGCAACTGGCGCTCAACAACAATCCAGCGGCCAAGGCATATCAGCAGTCGATGTTCCAGCAATCCCAGCCCGCGGCAATGTTCTTCACCGATGACCTCGATGCCGACTACGAGCGCATGAAGGCGCGCGGCGCCGAGTTCACTGTGCCGCCCAAGGACGTGACCGCATCGAAGATCGCCATGGCGAACGACACCTGCGGTAATCTCATTCAACTCACGCAGCTGATGCAGTGGCAGGGCTGACGTCCAACTGCATCACCGGCCGTGTCGACGTTGATGCAAGGAGAAGATAGATGACCGATCTCGCGCAATACACGCCGGGTCCCGCCAGCGGAGCGCAGGTACGCAAAGAGGGAGACAAGTGGACGCTCATTCTCATTCGAGAGCTGCGCCACTCCCCCGAAAAAGTCTGGCAGGCGCTGACCGACCCGGCGCAACTGCGCGAATGGGCTCCCTTCGACGCCGATGGAAGCCTGGGCATGGTGGGAAGTACGGTGCATTTGACCTGGACGGGGACGTCGCAGGTTACTGAAACAACGGTGACGCGAGCCGACGCTCCCGAGGTGCTTGAGTTCGACGATATGCGATGGGAACTTGAACCTTCAGCTGGCGGCACGCGTCTGACACTGTGGCATAAGATCGATCGCCGCTTCATCGCGTGGGGCGCTGCGGGCTGGCACATCTGCTTCGATGTTTTGCAGCGACTGCTCGCTGGTGATCCCATCGGACGCATCGCCGGCAGCGACGCGATGAAGGCTGGCGGCTGGCAGCGCTTGACCGCTGAGTACGCAAAGCAGTTCGAGGCTGAATGATGAGTCGGTCCCCAATTGTGCTCAAGCGATCTTGGGGGAGCACGCCTTGAGGCGTGCCCTTGAGGTCCTCGCAATCTCGCGGCTTCAGAGGCTGCGGAAAAAAGGGCGCGTACCCAGGGAGGTACGGGGCTTTCCACAGACCGATAGGTTAAGTAAGTAGCGTGCGTGGCGTGTCAGCGGGCTTTCTTCCTGGTCGCCGTCGTGCGCGGTTTCTTCTTTCCTGTAGATCTCGTTGACAATTTTTTCGCTGCTTTGCGATCGGCTTTCTTTTTCTCGGCCACGGCGAAGGGCAGATCTTGCATCTCGGCGGCGCGCCACAGATACCAGCAGGCTACGCTGCGATACGGACGCCAGTGTTCGCCATAAGCCAACAGTTCTTTCGGCTTCGGCAGCTCCGTCATCTTGTGAATCTTGGCGAAGCCCTTGCGCACGCCATAGTCATCGACAGCGAGCACGTCAGGCCGACCCAGGCGAAAGAGGAGCAGCATCTCAACCGTCCAGCGGCCAATACCGCGCACCTGAACCAGGTGCTCGATCAACTCTTCGTCGCTCATGCTGTGCGCCTTGCGTGCGCTGGGCACGACGCCTTCGATGGTCTTGTCGGCGAGGTCTTTGATGGCCAGCATCTTCGCCTGCGACAGGCCGGCCGAGCGCAACAACTCAGGTGCGGCATCGCGTATTTGCTGCGGAGTGGGAAAGCGCGCGACCAGTCCGCGGCGCGTGCGCAGGTGGCCGGAGTTGTCGGGAAACAGCGCCTTCACGCGGCCAAGTATCGTCGCGGCAACTTTGCCATTGAGTTGCTGATAGACGATGGATTCCAGCAGCGCCTCGAAAATACTTTGCGTGGTTTCCATTTGCAGGCGGCATTCGCCGGCTTTGGCGATGATGCGCGCCAGCTTGCGGTCGATGCGTGAGAGGTGCGCGAGTGCGGCGGTGTGATCGAGTTTCTTGGGCACGGGAATTTATCGTAGCAAAATGGGCGAACAGAAGACCCACTCAAGCCAACCGATGGCTTGAAAGGGGCACCCACACCGGTCTACCCCCTCAGGTATATTGCTTTCAGAGCCATGCCAGAGGTTTCGCCAGACCAATTTCGCGCGGCGCTGGGACGTTTCGCCAGCGGTGTCACTGTTATCACGGTGCCTACCGCCGATGGAGGCGTTCACGGCATGACGGCCAGCGCGTTCTGTTCGGTGTCGCTGCGGCCGCCGCTGGTGCTGGTATGCGTCGATCACCTGGCAGAAACGTATCTGCACCTGCGCGAGCGTTGCTGCTTTGGGGTGAGCATTCTGAAACAGGATCAGGAGGCGCTCTCGGAGTTCTTCTCCGATCCGGAGCGCAATCCCGATGCGGCTTACCGGCTGGGTATTACATATAAGAAGATGGAAAGCGGCATGCCCGTGCTTGCCGAAGCCCTGGCACAAATCGACTGCGCCGTGGTCGAATCGCACCCTGCCGGAGACCACAGTATCTTCGTCGGCCAGGTGAATGAGATCTCGGTGCACGAAGGCGCTCCGCTGCTGTATTTTCGGGGGCGATACGGGGTGAGCGGCGGGGACGAAAAGAATAATGCTTAGCCACGGATTTTCACGGATCGACGCGGATCGGAAAAGGTCACTGCGGATATGGATTGGGATTTCGAAGCACCACTATCCCCATATCTGTATTTCTATTTTTGTAGATTCTTATTACTTCTTTTCTGATCCCTGTTAATCCGCGCAAATCCGCGGCTGCTTTTTCCGATCCGCGTTTTCCGCACAATCCGTGGCTGCGGTATTCTTGCGTGAGGCTATGGCAATCGCGCGCGTCCAGAACGACCTCTCGAACCATGAGCTGATTGCGCGTGTTTGCGACGGGCGCGACGGCGGGACCCTGACGCCCGAAGTGGCGACCGCGCTGCTGGCGTGCGATGGCGACGCGCAGGAGGAATTGCTGGCTGCGGCTGTCGCGCTGAAAGAGCGCTATCGGCCGGGAGTGGTGACCTATTCGCGCAAGGTTTTTCTGCCGCTGACCAACTTGTGCCGCGACTATTGTGGATACTGCACCTTCCGGCGCGACCCGGGAGAGGCTGGCGCGCACACCATGACTCCGGAAGAGGTGCTGGCGGTCGCGCAGCAAGGCGAGAAGCTGGGCTGCACGGAAGCGCTCTTTTCGCTGGGCGATAAACCGGAGATGCTCTTCCCCGAGATGCGCGAGACGCTGCGCCGCCTGGGATATCGCAGCACGTTGCATTATCTCGAGGCTATGTGCGAGTTGGTGCTGCGCGAGACGCGACTGCTACCGCACGCCAATCCCGGGCTGATGAGCCATCAGTGGATTGGGCGGTTGCGTGAGACAAATCCTAGCCTTGGGCTGATGCTGGAGTCGACTAGCGAGGCTCTGCTCCAAGAGGGCGCGGCGCACGACAACGCTCCCGACAAGCTGCCTTCGCTGCGGCTGAAGACCATTGCCGACGCGGGCAAGCTGGGCGTGCCGTTCACTACCGGCATCCTGATCGGAATCGGCGAAACGCTGCGCGATCGCGTCGATTCGCTGCTGGCCATCAAGCGGCTCCACGACGAGTACGGCCACATACAGGAAGTCATCGTCCAGAATTTCCGCGCCAAGCCCCGCATTCCCATGGCGAGTTGGCCTGGGCCCGACAACAACGACATGCTGCGTACGCTCTCTGTCGCGCGCCTGCTGCTGCGCGACATGAACATCCAAGCGCCTCCGAATCTAACCGAACCGCATTACGAACAACTCCTACAGGGTGGGATCAACGACTGGGGCGGCGTCTCGCCGCTTACCCCTGACTACATCAATCCCGAGGCTCCCTGGCCTCACCTGGGTGATCTGGAGCACCGCACCAATGCTGCCGGGCAGCAGCTCCAGCAGCGGCTACCGGTGTACCCGGAGTTCATTGCCAAGGTACAGGAGCGTGGCGGACTGCTGGCGGAGCGGCTTGCGAGCGTATCCGACAACGTAGGATACGCGAGGGCGGCATAGATGAAGGTCGTCGTCTTCACCGGAGGTACAGGAGGCACCAAGCTGGTGCAAGGGCTGCAGCGGATAGTTGCGCCCGAAGGGCTCACGGTGGTTGTCAACACTGGAGACGACATCGAGTGGTGGGGACTGCACGTTTCACCCGACATCGATTCCGTCCTGTATGGCCTGTCGGGGCTGCTGAGTGTCGATCGTGGTTGGGGGGTGAACGAAGATTCGTTCCGCTGCCTGGAGCGGATGAAGCAGTTGGGTGAGCCAGCGTGGTTCAGCCTCGGCGATCTCGATTTGGCGACACACCTCACGCGCACTTCCCTGCTGCGCGACGGGCTCACGTTGACCGAGGCGACAGCGGAACTTGTCCAGCGTATGGGGATCGGCGCACGCGTGCTGCCCATGTCCGACGACCGCGTTTCGACCATGCTGGAAACCTCGAAGGGTCGTCTCAGTTTTCAGGAATACTTCGTGCGCGAGCGGCACAGTGTCGAGGTCAGCCGTGTGGAGTTCGTCGGCGCCGAACAGTCGCGTCCCGCGCCGGGTCTGCTGGCGGCAATCGCGGCGGCGGATGTGATTGTGTTCGCGCCGAGCAATCCAGTGACGAGCATTGGGCCGATACTGGCTGTGCCGGGCATTCGCGAATCCTTGCGACATGCCGATGCGCCAGTGGTTGCGGTAAGTCCCATCATTGGGGATGCGGCGGTGTCGGGTCCTGCGGCGGCGTTGCTGCGTATGCAGGGATTGCCCAGCACCATCGCGGGCATCGCGCGCACCTATGCCGACTTCCTCGACATGCTGGTTGTGGATAGCACCGACGCTGAAGCTGCAGACGCGTTGGCCAGCGAAGCTCTGCGCGTGGTGTGTACCTCTACGCTGATGTGCTCGCTGGAAGACAAAACTCATTTGGCGCGCGTGTGTCTGGATTCCGCTGTCCGTTTTCAGCATCAAAATGGAAGCGTTCCTTTCGCGCGCCGGCGCGACTCGGCACGCCTATATCCCTCGCTCGCTAAAGATGCTCACTCGGGATGACAACTCACATGCGCGGCTTACTACTTATCCCTGTGAAAGATTTGTCGAACGCGAAGCAGCGGCTGGGCGCAGCGCTGGATCAGTCGCGTCGTTCGCAACTGGCGAAGGCCATGCTGCGCGACGTGATGCTGGCTGCGTCAGGAGTGCGCTCGCGGGTTGACGTCGCATTGGTGACGGGCGATCTTCGCGCGAAAGAACTGGCTGCAGAGTTTGAATTCCTGGTGATCGAAGACACGCGCAACCAAAGCGAGACCGCCGCGATTGAGCTGGCGACGGCCTGGAGTGAGGCGCAGGGCTACGATACGACCATCGTGATTCCCGGCGACATTCCCCTGGCGCGCGCCGAAGAGCTCGGCAAGGTGCTCGATGCCGCTCCCGAAGAAGGTGCGGTCTTTGTTCCTGCGTATGATCGGCGCGGCAGCAACTGTATTCTGCGCCGTCCCGCGTCGATCATTCCTTTGCGGTTTGGCAACGACAGCTTTATCCCACATTGTGAGACAATGCAGCGAACCGGCAAGCCGCTTATCATTCTAGAGATGCCGGGCATTGGCCTCGATATCGACAATCCGCACGAGCTCGACTTGTTGCTGGCGCGCGAGGGCGAAACCAACGCGCAACGGCTGCTGCGGTCGTGGAACTTCACTGCGCACTGCCAATCTCAATCCGAAGCAGCAACCGCGACTTCCTGATGAAAGGCAAGTCATCAGAGCTGCACGACCTAGGACTTCGCGCCATTCCGCTGCGCGGCATTCCGGACGTGAAGGCCGGTGATTCGCTGGCCGACATTGTTCTCGCGGCGTGCTCGACCGCCAAGCTCGCGCTCGAAGCCGGCGACATTCTGGTGCTGAAACATAAAATCGTCGCCAAAGCTGAGGGGCGCATTGTTTGCTTGGACTCGGTGAAGCCCTCCCGCCGCGCAGTTGCGACCTCACGGCGAAACAACACCGATGCGCGAGCCATCGAGCTCGCATTGCGCGAGGCGAGACGGGTGCTGCGCGACAAGCACGTGCTCATCACCGAGACGCAACACGGCTTCGTCTGCGCCAATAGCGGCGTCGATGTTTCCAATGTCGACGGTGGCGAATCGGCGGTGCTGCTGCCGGTCGATCCCGATGCTTCGGCCCTAAAGATTCACCGAAAAATAAAGAAGCTGACCAGGGTGCATATTCCGGTGATCATCTCCGACAGCTTTGGCCGGGCGTGGCGACAGGGCCTATGCGACGTCGCCATCGGGGTTGCGGGCATGCGGGCGCTGCGTGATTATCGCGGGCGGCGCGACGATTACGGCTACACGCTGCGCGCGACCGAGCAGGCTGTTGCCGATGAAGTCGCGGCGATGGCGGGGCTGGTTTCGGGCAAAGATGCGCGCGTCCCGGCTTGTATAATCCGTGGTTACGCTTACTCGCGCGGCAACGGGAGCGCCCGCCAACTGGTGCGTCCCGCCGATAAAGACCTGTTTCGCTAAGTACTGATGTTTCTGTAATTTTGAGGGTCAACCTTATGCAGGACTTGAGCTGGTGCAGACATAGCACTCTCCGCACAACTGACTGGAGCGATGTTCAAGCGAGCGTTTCTTCTCCCATCCGAACTGCTCTCCACAAGGTACTCGACACACACGACGGCGCCAGCCTGAGTCGCGAGGAGTGCCTGTTGCTGGCGCATGCAACCGGCAATGACTTGTTCGGGCTGGTGGTTGCCGCCAACGAGTTGCGCCGCCAGATGGTGGGCGAGACGGTGACCTACGTCGTCACGCGCAACATCAACTTCACCAACGTCTGCATTGTGGGTTGCAAGTTTTGCGCCTTCGCCGTGGGGCCGCGACACGAGACAGCGTACTTCCTTGCGCTGGATGAAATTGCCGAAAAGGTTCGCGAGGCGGCGCGCTGGGGAGCGACTGAGGTGTGCATCCAGGGAGGCCTCCCGCGCGACCTGCCTCCTTATTACTATCGCGACATTTTGCACGCGGTGAAGGTTGCCGTACCGACCATGCACTGCCATGCGTTCTCTCCGATGGAGATGCGTTACGGCGTCGAGCTCACGGGCATGCCGGTTCGCGAATACTTGCTGATGCTGAAAGAAGCGGGACTCGACACGCTGCCCGGCACCGCTGCCGAGATTCTGGACGATGACGTGCGGCACGTGCTCTCGCGCAACAAGCTCACCGTGGCGCAGTGGCGCGAGATCATCGAGACCGCGCATGAATGCGGCATTCGCAGCACATCGACGCTGATGTACGGGCACACCGAGACGCCGGAACAGTGGGTCAACCAGCTACTGCTACTGCGCGATATTCAGTCGCGCACCGGCGGCTTTACCGAGTTCGTGCCGCTTGGGTTCATCCACGACAACACCTTGCTGTTTGAGCAAGGACTGGCACGCGCGGGGGCAACGTTGGAGGAGCACATGCGAATCCATGCGCTGGCACGGGTGATGCTCGCCGGCTCGATTGACCACGTCCAGGTATCGTGGGTGAAGCTGGGTCGCGAAGTTTCGCAACTTGCACTGCTTGCCGGGGCCGATGATTACGGCGGCACGTTATTTGAGGAGAACATCTCGCGACTGGCGGGCGCTTCGTTCGGGCAATACATTTCGACCGATGAGTTTCAGGAGCGGATTCTTGAGCTGGGACGCATCCCGGCACAACGCAACACGACGTACACCCGCCTCACCTATCCGGAGCCGTTGTTGCCGGCCGGGAGCGCCGCATGATCGCCATCGTTGGGGGGACAGGTCCTGAAGGATCGGGGTTGGCGTTGCGCTGGGCGCGTGCGGGCGAGTCGGTGATTATCGGCTCGCGCGATGCCGAGCGTGCACGAGCGGCCGCCGCTCAAATCACCGAGAAGGCAGGCGGGCTGGCGAGTATCGAGGGCGCGGACAATGTCACCGCGGTAAAGATGTGCGACATTGTGGTACTGACGGTTCCGTTCGCCGGGCAGGCCGAACTGCTCAAACAGCTCAAGCCGTCATTTCGCAACGGGACGGTGCTGCTCGACGCAACCGTCCCGCTGGCCACGGCTGTGGGCGGGCGACCCACTCGCTTGCTTGGGGTATGGCAGGGCTCGGCGGCTGAGCAGGCACAGGAGGCAGTCGGTAAGAACGTGACTGTCGCTGCCGCGTTTCATTCGTTGTCGTCGACGCTGCTCAACAGCGAAGACGATGTCGATTGCGACGTAATCGTGTGCAGCGACGACGATCGCGCGCGGCAGGTGGCGTCCGAGCTGGCTGCCAAAATCCCAGGCGTGCGGGCAGTTGATGGCGGCAAGCTGGAGAACGCGCGCATCGTGGAAGCTATGACCGCGCTGCTCATCACGCTGAACATCCGGCATAAAGTACACGGCGCGGGATGGCGGGTTACGGGGCTGGGGATATAGGTGCAGAACGTGTACTAAGGTGAAGCGAGAACGGATCCCCTCGCTGCGCTCCTGATGACAAAACGAAAAGCGTACGACGGCGCAGCTAAAGCGGGGCCCCTTCAAAGCGCCCCTTCAAGGCGACGCTTTCTACTCTCCCTGCACTTCCCCGGCGATCCACGCCAGATAGGCTTCACTGCCGCCTTCGACGGAGAGCTCGACGCGTTCCGGCAGCTCGTAGGGATGCAGCTCTTTGAATGCTGCCTCCAGGCGGGAGGCCTGCTCGGAGGTGGTCTTGATGATGAGCAGAAACTCCTTCTCGCGTTCGATGTCTCTCTTCCAGCGATAGATCGAGCGGATGGGGCCAACGATGTTGACGCAGGCAGCCAGGCGGCGCTCTACCAGCGCGGCGGCTAAATCGGCAGCCTGTTGCTCGTCGGCGAGGGTGGTCAGCACGATTCGGGCTTCGGCCATGGAATGGGTCCTCCCAGGTGAATCGATGAGCACGATGACGGAACAGTTCATTGTCATGGGACGATTGAGAATTGTCATCCTGAGCGAAGCGAAGGACCTGCTGTTGGTACACTTGCGACGAAGTTCGATCGAGAACGATTTCCTACACCCGACGGGAAAACTGCACTCCGTGCGGAGGTGTCGCGCGACGACGGAAAGCAGGTCCTTCGCATTGCTCAGGATGACAATTTCAGAGATTTCCGCCAAATCGCACTTTCCAACCGTCAACAACCTTCGCAACTTAATGGCGAACTTGGTTCCCCTTGCAGAGCTTCGCCTTTCGTTCGCTTGTCGCCAAGCCATAACCGAGGTTCACTGAGACTGGGAGTTTAGTTTGAGTTTTACCGTAAGAATTGCCGGGAAGTGGTTGCACCGTATGCGTCGAGTGCTGGCGACGCTGGTGATTGCCCTGCTCGCCGCCGCGGCCGGGTACAAGGTAATTTACGGCCCGAATGGGACCATCGTCTACCAGGCCAAGAAGGCCGAATACCAGCGCTTGCAGCAGGAGATCGCCGACGAGACCCAGCGTCAGCAGGATTTACAGGAAAAGGTAAAAGCGCTGCAAAGCGATCCCAAGGCAATCGAGAAAGAAGCCCGCGAGCAGCTTGGATATGTTCGCCCGGGAGAGAAGATCCTGGTGCAGCGTCCTCCGCGAGTTGATGTCCATGCCTCGAACGTTGCACAAAATCAGCCAGCCGTAACCCAGTAATTCCTTCAGCAATTCCGCAGGCGAACGCGCGTGGAATTTAATCGCGCACAGGCGTCTCGCGAACCAACTGCAGGTCCCTCCTCCGCTGCGCTTCGCTCGGGATGTCAATCGAACGATAGTATGGAACAGACGGGTTTGCCTGCTCGAAGACGGGACCGGATGGATATCGAGAGCCTGCGAAAGTACTGCCTCAGCTTTCCCCATGTCACCGAGAACGTGCAATGGGGATACGACCTTTGCTTCAAGGTGGACGGCAAGCTGTTTGCCGTCGCGCCGCTCGAGGTTGCGCCGTTGCGCTTGTCGTTCAAGTGCTCACCTGACAATTTCGCCGAACTGTGCGAGCGTGAGGGGGTGCGGCCTGCTCCGTACATGGCGCGAGCACAGTGGGTCGCACTCGAACAACTGAATACGCTTCCTGATACGGAGTTGCGAGAGCTGTTGGCTGAGTCGTATCGCCTGGTGTGGGAGCGGCTTCCTAAGAAGCGTCGAGCGGAACTGGAGAAGGGCGGCGCGAAAAAGAAAAGTATCGCGTCTGGTCGGGTTGCGAGCAGCGCATCAATTAAAGCCAAAGCGAAGCCATCGAAGCCGAAGAAGGCCCGTGCCGCGAAGCAGGGGAAGCGCGGATGAAGTTGTCGCGTACCGTTGTCGTACTTGCGCTCGTCGGATGCCTGGGTCCGATGGCGATGTTCGCGCAAAGTCGCGCTGCGTCATCGGCGGCTAAAACGACCCCGGAAAAAAGTAAGAGCCACGCGATCTCTTCCTCACAACTGGAGAAAGACTTCTTTGCAGTTGTGCGGAGTGGGGATGGGACGAAGTTCTTGACCTACGTTTCCGAGGGCGGAGTGAACGTCGGCCGAGACGCGCAGCACCTGAGCCGGGCTGAGGTCGAAGACCAACTCACGCATCACAGCGGACTGTACTGCAAGCTGTTCGACTCAGCGTGCATTCAGTCGGAGATCAAGCTGGACCAGAGCAATGTGCGCGCCTGCTCGTATCGAGAGCTGCTGACGCAATCAAAGGACGTACACACGGCGGCTACGGAGACCACGCGCAACGGCGTGCGGCAGGCCATCCTGGTGGCGCGCATGAAGAACGACACCTGCTCGGGTGTCGGGCTAGTGGATTTCATCTTCAACCTGCAGTCGGACGGGTGGAGGCTGTTTTCGATCCCGTGAGCGCAGCAGCGCCAGACAAGTAGCGATTGCTCCCGGTGGGGCCTGGAAGGTTCGGCAGAAGCAATTGCGATAACTGCAGCATGAGCTCGCGAGGGTGAATCGGCTTTGCCAGAACCATGAACTTCTTTGTTGCCTCCGGGTGCTGCGCAAGCATATCTACTGTCGCAGCCTGCCCCGATCTTCCCGCAGGCCGCGTTGGCAAACACCATGAAATCGTATTGCAATTACTGGACGATCTGGAGCGGCTCGAGGACGGTCGCGCCATCAAGATAGCTCTGACAGATTTACCGGATTCAAAAGAAAACGTGCGCTCGACCCTGAACCGCGCCACCCGCAAGCGCAATCTGCCGGTCGCTACCTCCAGCGACGCGGAATATTTCTACATCTGGAAAAATCTAGCGTAGTCGGCGAACAGGACCAGCGCGCTTGGGATGAGAAAAGGCGGCAACACCGCTTGGTGTGCCGCCCCGAAACAGTACAGGTAATCGCGATCTAGTTAGAGGTCACGCTGATGGCAGCACCGGCAGGCAGCACCTGAACCGCCCCCACCGTCTGTCCGTCACTGCCGGCGCCATAGAACGCCAAATTCGACGGCGCGTAACCCTGCTGCAGGTACGATTCCACGGTCTGCGTCATGTTCTGGTTCACCCACGCGGGCGGAGTTACCGGATTGCCGTTGACGTCAAATCCGTAAAGCTGGATCGCAGCCAGGCCTAAGTTTTGCGGTGCAGTGATGAAGGTGAAAAAGTCTCCCTGCGCGGCACCCGGGATGGAGGACACGGTCAGCGTCGTTGGAGTATGTGACAACACGGTTGCCGAGCCCACCGGCCCCCACCCCGTGTTATAGACCATCACCACATCGACACCGTCCTGCACCCCCAGCGTGTTGAAGTTCACGCTGCTGTCAGCGATGGTCGTGGTATTAGTTCCTGCGGTAGCGGTGTAGTTATTGCCGTTGGCCCAAGTGCAGTTCGCCGTGCTGCCGGATTTCTCTTTCCACCAGCTACAGACAGTGCGGGGTGTGCCCTGGAACCAGGGGTTGATGTGCTGATCGTTGGCGCCCCAATCCACTCCGTAATATCCGCCGGAAGCGAAGTATCCAGGCCGGACATCGGCGTGATCGCCATTGAGCCAGCCCTGAATGCTGGTATACAGAGTGGCATGACTGGCGTCGCTGACACTCTCGATGACAGCATATCGATTGGGCTGCTGGCTGGTATCGACGATGTAATCCTTGGGTTTGGCATTGACGAAGCAGTTTGTGCAAGTAACCGATACGCCGCTTATGGTTGGCAATTGATTGCTTACGATGCTGGCTCCCGGGTCGGTCATTGCCACCCAACTCGGAGTCCCATTCAGGGTCAACTGGATGTGAGTGTTCTTGGCCGGATTGGCTCCCGGGTCTCCGGAACCGGGCATCTGCCAGAAGAAGTTGTAATCGGTGGCAGCACTGTTGGAGGTCTGGCGGGAAAGATAGTTGTACGATGGATCATTTTGCATGCCATCGTTGCCGGGGTATTCAGCGCCCAGGATCTGGGACGGCAGAACGAACAGCGAGTCGCTCACACTCTTCAGCATCGTGCTCGCGCAGTGCGTCTCACAGAGTGCGCCGCCATTGGAGTTATAGACGGTTTCGTGACTAAACGATGCGGTCTGGGCCAAAACGGCGCCCAGGGTGAACATGGTTCCGCTACCGTTGATGTGCAGTCCATAGCTGGCGGAGTAATTACCGAAATCCTGGTAGTCGTCTCCGTAATCGAAGCCCGAGTATCCGTCGCCATCAAAGACCATTCGCTTGTAGGTGTTGGATGATCCGCCACCGTTGATGTTGACACCCACGGTGTGATGCTGATTGGGGCTGTGGTCGAACATCACCCAGTCCTGAAACAGCGCGTTGCTGTTGTAGGCGGTCCACAACGATGTCCCGCTGGAGACATTGCGGTCAACCACGTTGAGAACGTTCTGGAACACGCCTCCGTGGGAACCGTTCAACAAAATGCAGTTATAACTGACCAGCCCGGGGTGGGTGGCGTCGCCGACGGCAATGTCGGCCACACTCAAATTGAACAGTCCTTCATGGCTGCTCGGATTGGCACAGCTCACCCGAAACGTACGGTCGCCGGACGTGGGAGTGACTGCGCTGAGAAGGTCCATGAAGCTATAACCGTTGTAGCTTCCGTTGACGTCAACCAGGGTGTCAAAAGATACTCCGTCGAAGGTCAGGTCCAACGCCGGGCTTTCGTAGTCAACCTGAATGACTCCGTTGCTGTGGAGACTGAAGTTGTTCTTCAGCACGAATCCGCCAGTTGGCGGAAAAGCGCCATCGGTGAGCGAGATGGCCGCTGTGCTGGAATTGCCGAAGTTGCTGATCTGGCCGTGGCTGCCGAGCACGTTCAGACCATTGCCAACGTGCGAAGTGTGCCGCAGCTGACAAGTACCACTGCTGCCCTTGTTGCACTTCAGGGTGCCCAGCGGGCCGGCACTGGAGCTACAGCTTGACTCGCTGCAAACCTTGAGAGTGTCCGCGCCGCTGTCCGATCCGCCATCGATGTAGTAGAGAACACTGGCCCCGGCAGCGGCAGGGTCCAGCGTGACGAACCCGCCAAAGATATCCAGTTCGCCGGAGAGAGTTATGTCGCCACGCATATCGATGTCGGCGTCCGTCTGCACGAGCATCTTGCCGCCCACCTGGATGGTCATGTCGACGGAACCGGGATTACCGGCCTTTCCTACCACGCATAACTGGTTGGCCTCACACTGCATGGTGCAGCCGTTGGTGATGACAACGGTATCGCCGCCTGTAGGGATTCCATTGGGCGTCCAGTCGCCGGCCGTGTGCCAGTTCCTGGTTCCCGAGCCGCTGCAACTGTAGTTGGCTGCGAAGGCGGGACATGCCACCAAGACCAACACGGCAATCAGGGAATATTTCTTTACTGCACGACAACGAAGGCTGAACATGACTTCGATACTCCGTCGGCAACAGGATTGCCAGTGGTTTCCAAGGTGTCGCCATTGGAGAGGCCAATGGAGCCGATCTTGCTGCAAGGTACCGAATTGCCTTCCCAGGTTCGGTTGTTGCCGTCCCAACTGGCGCAAGCGATAGTGCCGGTGACATTCCCTACAAGAGAGGGAACCATCAGCGGCGTGAGCAGCTGGACACTGCCGGCGCGGCGGCGAGCTAACTGCATGCTGGAGGCGCCCCCGTCACATTGCCAGATGACATACTGCAAGACCCCGATTTGAGTCAGTCCAAACAGGCGACGCTGGTTCTGCAACTGAAGGTTCACTATGGCTGGCCCGTTGTCATATCCGGCGCGAAAGACTAACTGGCGGGGTGCAGCTTGTAACTGCGCGCTACAAACGGCTGCACTCAACAAAGTGCAGGTGAGAAGGCACGACAAAATACCCGACTTCATTCTTCTGGTCTCCAAAATTCGACTGTGAGTTTGCTGGGAGTAGTTAGAACCTGGCAACGCCAAAGTTCACATCGGCCAGGTGCGTAAAACCACGCCGTCCACTTGCAGACCCGTGAGAGTACCACCGAGCCTCGGCCTGGGCGGTATCTCAATGGCGCGCCGCAGGCGCTTACCGTGAGTGCGACGAAGGATTTCAATATTGTTGTTGGCCAGTTCAGGATTGTCAAGACAGGTAGGTGCGATTCGGACTGCAATTTAGCATTATTTACCGGGCAGCGACAAAGCACAATCGCTTTCGGCAATTTTGCAGTTCCAATTAGGGAAAATGCGCCGTCTCACGGGCTGAGTCCCGCGAGCATCTTAATTCGGGTTACAGTGCAAGCTAAACGAGAAGCATCTTCGGCTTGCCGACACTCAAAGTCAGTCCAGCGGAAGGCCGAAGCTGTCGCCCACGTCTCTCTCTCTCTCTCTCTCTCTCGCAAGAGAAGCCTCTAAAGCTTGCGATGGCGCACCTGCATAGCAATTGAAGATCTTGCAATGAGACGACGCAGAGTCTCCTGCGTCATAGGACCTAAGAGACACAGCCGAGGGCAATCTACGGTCCTATTCGCTTCAATTTACTGCGACCGCTTCATAGAGCCATAATTGATGCCCCGCCGAACGGCTGCTGCGCAGCGCCCCTCGCACGGGCTTTTTATGTGCGCTCCGCTCCCCCTGCGCGCAAAGCCCTTGGGCTGCTCGCGGTCAACAGAATCGACAGCCTCTTACTGACAACTGACAACTGTTCACTGACAACGGAATTGGTCGGGACGGGCAGATTTGAACTGCCGACCCCTCGCACCCCAAGCGAGTGCTCTACCAGGCTGAGCCACGTCCCGATTCCAAGGAGGTAAGCCGGCCGCATCGCAGCCGGGGGGTTTGGAACTTCCATAGTTTATCACCACGGAGCGCGCGCTCGTGGGCCCTCACCGAAGCTGCTTCGCTGGACTCAACAAATATTGATATCCTTTCGGCATCGTTATCGGCGAAATCGCCTTCGAACAGACATGAGCCCAATCCAGCCACATCCCTGTGACAGCGTGATCTCCATCGCTGACGAGCCGCAACATCATCTGGAACTCGACAATGAATGGGTGCGAGGGTACGCGGTCGAGATTGCGCCGCGCCAAATCACCCTCTGTCATCTGCACCCCTGGCCCTACCTCATGTACGTCCCCGGCGAGGCCGACATCATCAGCACCCCGCGTGGCGGCGAGGCGGAGGAGCAGCACTTCGCTCCCGACTACTGCGATCTGCATCCCGCCGGGCTGGAGCATGTGGTGGAGAACGTGAGCAGCGCGCCCTTTCGCTCCATGATTTTCGAGGTCCTTCCCGCGGCCGAAAAGCTGCGTCATCCCAGGCCCGCTTCGGGACAGGCAGCCGGCGTGCGCATGACGACGCTCTACTCCGGCCAACTCATTTGCGCACAGTTGATCGAGCTCCATCCCGGCTCGCAGGTGCAGGTCACTGGCGCCGCCGTTCTGGCTACTCCCTACCAGGACGCGGTAGAACTTATCAGCCCGGAACGCGGCACCCGCAAGCTGGAACGCTATCGCCAACTGGAATATCTTCCCAGTGGCTCGACTGGCCTGTTGAGGTGTGAATCCGGAGTCCCGGCGCGCGTGCTGGTGGTGACTGTGGGTGGCAAGTAATATGCTTCGTAATCCCACCAAAGCGTCACTGCGACACGCCTAAAGCGGTACAGTAGTTTTTCGTTTCCCCCCCTACACTGGGGCTTATGGTGCATCGCCCGACCACAGAGCTGATCGCCATCCTTCGCAAAACTCTTAGCGATGTGCAAGAGCGAGTTTGGCGCGAGACCCCGGCCATTCAGGAGATGAAGAGGGGAATCTTGCGCGCCATTGCCGAACTCGAAAGCGACTTCAAGCGCAAATCATCAACCCCCGTTTAGAACAGCCGATAGCGAGTCAGCATAGGCATGGGTCCGCTCGACTCATGCCTCTCAACTCGCGTCGCAGCAATTCCTTCGAGCCAGGCGACTGCTCGACTTGATTCTAACGATGCAACTGAGGCCCGCGGTTTCAGGCATTCACCGCAACGCTTCCCGAGGTGGGGATCGTCGAATCAGCCTGCCCCCAGGATTGCAGTTGCTGCTGTAATACGGTGTAGGCCTGCTGCGCTCCGCTGAGATTGCCGGACTGCAACTCCTGCCCTAACTGTTGAAGAATCTGGTTCAACCCATTGCTTTCGCTTCCCCCGCCGTGATGATGGTGGTGGTGCACTGTTCCGGCAGCGGTGGCTGAAACATCGTGCTGGATCTGCACGTAATCCTGCTGTGCTGCCGATGTGTTGCCCGCCTGCAGGTCCGTGCCCAGCTGGCAGAAGTCCTGGGCGACCGAACTGTTGCTCTGAGTGGAAGAGGCCGAACCAACCTGGGGAGCCAGTTGCTGCAAGCTTGCAAAGTCCGACTGTGCCGCAGACAGATTGCCCGACTGCAGATCCTGCCCCAGCTGCTGCAGGTTCTGCTGCCACTTTTGCCGATTGCTCTGCATGGCCTGCCCGCTGTAGTGCAAAAGAGTACTGCTCGCGATACTTGCGATGGACATACGCTCACCTCATGGCGGCGCGCTCTGGTCGCGAGTGAATCCGCATGGCGCTATCTCCGCCGTCACCGGAGTTGATGACTGCAAGTAGGTGGCCATGCCGGTTCGGGACAGAACCTGCAAGCTACTGAATCATCGCGGCTTTGCTAAGGCGTTCCCTAAGACATTTCTAAGGCGGCCATGAAGCCTCGGTAGACCTGCGGAAACCTGCTATTTTTGGCGTTATGCGACAATCATTGCTATGCAGAAATTCCTGTCAGCACTTTCCTGTCTGAGCCTCGCCTTGTTGTTTTCCACGGCGGCGATGGCACAGCAACCCTCTACCGCACCGGCCAAGCCGGCCAAGCCAGCTGCCACCGCCCCCGGCTCTGCGTCAGCCTCTCCTTACAACACCGACAAGGAGAAGGCCAGCTATGCCATTGGCCAAAACATCGGAAACTCGCTGAAGCGCGACGCTTTGGATGTGGATCCGACAGTCGTCTCGCAGGGCCTGAAAGACGCCATGACGGGCGCCCCCAGCAAGATCAGTGAAGCCGACGCGCAGGAAGCCATGGGCAAGCTGCGCAATGCGGTCATGGCCAAGAAGCAGGCGGAGGCGGCGCAGACCGGCGAAGCTAACAAGAAGGCGGGCGATCAGTTCCTGGCCGCCAACAAAGCCAAGCCAGGCGTTGTCACCCTGCCCGACGGCCTGCAATACAAGGTCGAAAAAGAGGGTACCGGACCCAAGCCGAAGGCTACTGACACGGTTGAAGTCAATTACCGCGGGACCATGATCGACGGAAACGAGTTCGACAGCTCGTACAAGCGTGGCAAGCCTGAGACGCTAAACGTCGGTCAAGTGATCAAGGGATGGACGGAAGCCCTGGAGCTGATGCCTGTTGGTTCCAAGTGGCAGCTGGTGATCCCTCCCGATCTTGCCTATGGACCTAATGGCGCCGGCGGCGTCATCGGCCCCAACTCAACGCTGGTCTTCGATATCGAACTGCTTTCCATCAAGGGACAGTAGTTCGGGTTGCGTAACCGATGCGTGTGTCTGGCAGGAATTTCGTGCGCCCTACGCCCGTCCTTTGCTTTGAGGATAGAGTGGGGCGCTTGCTTCTGCGAAAATCAAGGCACTGCAAAAACAGTTGGGTACAATATGCGACCGTCCCGCCCTGCGGGACAACATATCTAAGCCCACCGTTTCAATGGTGGGTAGTTGCGAAGATAACGCGAGTGCCGTAGGCACGCCATATGCCGTCCCTAGCGGGACTCGGGATGGTAGGGAATTCTCACCCAGCGCTGAAGAGGCTGTTACGAAACTCACGAGGTTCGAACATTCTCAAAAAAACGTCGCATTTAAATTCGATTAGAGCGCTTGGACACCAATTGTTGACCATTTGTCCTCACCAGGTCTCCGGGGAAATCGAGTTTCGTAACGGCCGCTGAAGCGCTGGGCTTAGATATGGTGTCCCCTTCGGGTACGGGTTCTGCAGTTAAAATAGCGCGCGACTCGTGCACTGGACGTCAGAGATACGAACGGATGTTTCTGCGACCTATCACTTGTTTATTTCGGCACGGCTGAAAGAGCCTGCCCGGAGCTCGTCGAAGGGTGCCCTTCCACCGAGTCACAAAAATCGAAAATTCGCCGATGCCCTCCCTTCCCTTCAACTGGCGCGCCTACGATGCCTATCTATTCGACATTGATGGGACGCTGCTCAATACTCACGACGGCGTTCACTACAACTCCTTCCATAGCGCGCTGCGCGAGGTCTATGGATGCGAGGGACGCATCGACAACGTTCCCGTACATGGCAACACCGACATCGGCATCCTGCGGGCCGCGCTCGAGCATCATGGTGGGCTTCGCGACGGCGAATTCGAAGCCCGATTGCCGCAAGCCTTGGAGATGATGTGCGCCGAGGTCGAGCGCAACGCCGACCGCATTCGCCCCGAGCTTTGCCCGTCGATCGCCGAACTTCTTGCGGCGTTGCGCGCGGAAGGCAAGCTGCTGGGCGTGGTCACCGGAAATCTGGAACGGATTGGCTGGGCCAAGCTGGAGCACGCCGGCATCCGCAAGTATTTCGATTTCGGCTCGTTCAGCGACCAGCGCGAGAAGCGCGAAGACATCTTTCGCCATGGAGCCGAGCTGGCCCGACGGTTGCGTGGTTCAGCAACAACCGTTTGTTTTGTCGGCGACACTCCAGCGGACATTCGTGCTGCCGCCGCGATCGGGATGCCGGTGATCGCTGTGGCGACGGGAATCTATTCGCGCGAGCAGTTGGCCGAGCATGGGCCGCCACTGTGCGTGGGCAGCGTGGCGGAGTTGCTATAAGCTCGAGTGCCGCGGATCAGGTGCGGACCCGACGACGGGCAGCGCTGGCAACCGCAACCAGACCCGAGCCGAGCATGATCAAGCTGGACGGCTCAGGCACATCGGTTCCGATAACGCCACTGGAGAAGGTCGGAAAGATGCCTAAATTGTCCGCGTTAGTAGGGTTGTCGCAAATGGAGCAGTTCCAGAACTGATCGTCACTGACTTGGGTACCGACGGCGTTCAGTCCTTCCAGACTGTTGCTGTTGAACGAACGGCCATCGCAGCTCGGGCATGTTGGAACCATCGCGAGCCAGTACATGCCGGACGGCAGGTTAATGTTTAGACCGGTGACCAGGTCTGTGTACTCGGTATAGCCGAAGCCGCTGCGGCCTGTTGGTGTCTGCGAGAAGTTGCCGCCCGATCCCGTGCCCGACGCAATCAGGGTTCCGCCGTTGCCTTCTGAGACTCCGCTACGGATTTCCCAGTAACCGCTGGAGGGGGTAAGGTTGCTCAAGTTGTTGGTGAACAGACCGGTGACGTTCCAGCCCTGAGCGTCAGCGATGAAGTTCTGGTAGGTGGCAGCGCCGTACGGGTTGCCGCCGACGATGGCGTCGTTCTCATTGGCCAGACCGTTGGCATTCGGGTTGTTCGCATCAAAGTCGCCGCCGTAGAATAGACAGTCGCTGGGACATTGCGCGCTCGCCAATGTGCCCGTTCCCAAGAGCAGCACGGCGAATAGGGACAGGGAAGCAAGCTTCTTCATCGCTTCCTCCTTCAATTCTGGCCAGATATTATGCACCGCGGGACGGTTTAGCAGCACATTAATTTCGCGCCAAACGTTTAAGGCAGTGACTATGCGCGCCGATTGCGTGGCGAGGCATGTAGATACCTCTTTGGAAGGGGCGCGCCTTCCGGCGCGCCGATGCAACTGTATTAGAAGTACGGCTTCACAGGCTGCGGAAAAACTCTGCGCAGGGCGCCGTTTTGAAGGGGCGCAGCTTCAGCTGCGCCATAAAAGTCCTGTGTTTTTGTCATCCCGAGCCTCCGTAGAGGTGAGGGATCTGCTGTTTTCTCCACTGCCAAAGACTTTTTCAGCAGCCTCTTTAGCCGCGCCCCTTCAAACAGCTGGTTGATCTGCCGAAGATTACACACAATTAGCTCAAGAATCCCACTCTCTCCCAACGATGGAATAAGCGCTGAACCCGCCCAAGACGTCACACGTATCTGTGACGAACTCGCTGGCTCGATAGCGCTCAATTTCGTAATATGGAGACGATGAGGACGAGGGAGATTTGTCTCTCGTCGAATCGCGCCCGGCAAATGAGGAGGCGTAACGCGATCCGGTCATCATAGCGACGGTTGGCCTCTGTTAACTACTTCAGAAACATTCCCACCCCTCCAATCCCTGAAAATCGCACTTAAGTCCTTATTCCGGAATATTTTGCCTCTAAGTCTCACGCACTCAAGATTTTGCGGGGATATTTTTGAGGCGACTCAATGGTTTCAATATTTTAGGGGTATACCGGGGGGAGGGGGTCTATCCGTTGCCAGTGTCTGGTGGCCGGTCGTCAGGCTGTTACTAGTTTGTATATGGTCCCCCTTTGCCAGCCAGCCATCCATCGCCAACAATCGACACCGAAACCCGCCGAGCTACCGTGCGCCGATAGCGCCGTTCCTGATGCGACAATCTCCCGCTCGGTGCCTTACAATCCCATCAGCAATGCGCTTCGTCTCTGGGCTTCTGATCTTCTGTTTCTTCGCGGCTTCCCTGCCGGCGCAGCAGCCCGAAAGCATGTCTTCGCAGACTCCGACTGCGGTACAGGCACAGCCGGTCGCTACCCTGCCGGCGGCGCAGGCACAATCCGCCACCAGTCCAGCACCCGCGACAGAGCCCCTCCGCACTGTCATCCTGAATCCCGAGTCGCCCAAAGAACTCGCCGACGCCAAGCGCGCCTTTGAAGCCGGCGTCAAGCTGAAGAACGCGGGCAAGATGGAAGAGGCCTTCGACAAATTCGAAGAGGCCGCCAGGCTCAACCCGCGCAGCGTCGACTACGTCACGGCGCGCGAGATCACGCGCGAAGACCTTGCCATGGATGCCATCAATCGCGGCAATAAGGCTTTGACCGAGCAGAAGGAAATCGTCGCCATGGCTGAGTTTCGCCGGGCGCTGCAATTCGATCCGGAGAATCAGTTCGCCAGCCAGCGCCTACAGGAGTCGGTCTGGCGTAACAAGCCGGGCAGCGCTTCCCTGCGGATGGCCGACAGCTCGGACGAGATCCTGTTACAGCCCAGCCCGTCGCACCACGATTTTCGTTTCCGTGGCGACGAACGCTCTCTGCTAACTGAGATTGGCAAGGCCTACGGCGTAAGCGTGGAATTCGACGACTCGGTTAAAACCACACGCACCCGCTTCGACATTGATGACGTGAACTTCGCCACCGCCATGGAGGCGGCCAGTAGCGTTACTAAGACATTCTGGGTGGCGCTCGCACCCAAGCAGATACTGGTGATCGCCGACAGCGCGCAGAACCGCACCGCGTTCCAGCGCATGACGATCCGCACCTACTATCTGCCCGATCTCACAACCCCGCAGGAATTGGTCGACTTGGTCAACTTGCTGCGCGTTGTACTCGAGCTCCGCTTCATTACCCAGGACCCAACTGAGAACAGCATCGTCATCCGCGCCCCGCAGGACTTGGTGCAGGTCGCCACCCAGTTGATTGAAAACATCGTCCAGAGCCGGCCGGAGGTGCTGCTCGACGTCAGGATTTACCAGATTAGCCAAAGCCTGCTACGGCAACTCGGCGCCAACCTGCCCACCCAGTTCACCATGTTCAACATCAGTCCGGCGCTGATCGCGGGCCTGGGACTGGGAGCGCAGAACCTCATCAACCAGCTGATCGCTTCGGGCGGAATCAATCAGGCGAATTCGACCGCGATTCAGGCGCTACTCGGGCAACTGTCACAGAACACGAGCGCCAACTCTCTGCTGCAAATGCAACCCTTCGCTACCTTCGGCGGCGGCCTTACGCTGATGGGCTTGAACGCTACTCCACCGGTGGGCTTCACCTTCAACCTGAATGAATCGTCGGTGCAGAACCTGGAGAATGCGCAGCTCCGCGCCTCGCAGAACAACGCAGCCACCCTGTTGCTTGGCGAGCGCTATCCCATCGTGAACGCGACCTTCGCGCCGATTTACAACACCTCGGCAATCTCGAGTGTTATCGGCAATGGCAGCTACATTGCGCCGGTGCCCTCGGTGAGTTATGAAGACATTGGCCTGAAGCTGAAGACGACGCCGACCATCCATCCTGACTCCTCGGTGACCATGAAGTTGGAGTTACAACTGCGCTCTCTGGGTTCGAGCACAAATAACGGCATACCTATCATCAACAACCGCGAGTACTCGGGCACCATTACGGTGAAGAGCGGCGAGTCGAGCGTGGTCGCGGGCATCATCGACGAGTCCGATTCGCGAAGCGTGAATGGCTGGCCGTTTCTTAGCCGGGTTCCCGGACTGAGCTACGCGGGAGCGCAGCACGACAAGACCGTCAACGACGCCGACCTGCTGATCGTCGTCACTCCCCATGTGCTGCGCCTGCCGACGCACGAGTCGGTGGCAATTGCGCTGCCGATGGGACATTGAGGAAGTTGTCAGGTGGTCAGTGGTCAGTGGTCAGTATCGTTTGTCATCACGAGACCGTCTTCGGTCGAGGGATCTGTTCTCGTCGACAGCCGCATGCTTTTTCATAGTGAAGACGGTTCAGGCAGGAGCCAAGAGCAGATCCCTCGCTTCGCTCGTGACGACAAATCGGAAGGCGCCGTTTGGCTTCCACCAACTTCTTTCGGGCAACTGACAACTTCACTTCGCGTCGTAGTCCACCATTGCCTTCACCGTGTCATACGGAGTGTTGACGAAGCCGGAGACCTTGCGGCCATTGATGAAGAAGGTTGGCGTGCTGTTGACGTTCAGTTTCTCTCCCAGGGCTATGGAATCGCGCACGCGCTTTTCGGTCTCCGGCTTGGCGGCGCAGGCGCTCACCGCCGCAGGATCGCCGCCCGAATCTCTCACGAACTCCTTCAGCTTTTCCTCCGCATTCTGCTCGTTGACGTCGCTCTGGTGGTCGTAAGTGGTGGCGATAAACTTCCACACCGCCTCATTGTTCTCGCGCCCCAGGCAATCCAGGTACTTCGCGCCCCGCATCGCCCATGGGTGGATCTGCTCCAGCGGAAAGTTCTGGAAGATGAGCTTGGCTTTGGGCTCTTCGCTCATCAGCTTGGTAAGGTTCCCTTGCGCCTTCTTGCAGGCCGGACATTCCAGATCACCGAATTCAACGATGGTGACGGCAGCATCTTTTGGGCCGTGCTCGGGACCAGTCACATTCTTCAACTCAGCGCGCGCCGGCGCGAAGGGATCGGCGCCGAAGGGCACCAGGTCGCCGGAGAACGCGTAATGCTCGTCGGGCGTGACGTAAATCGGCTGCACCGCCTGCCCTTGCGGCGTATTGAAGATCACCGTCACCTCCGCAATGGTGGGCGCCTCCGACGGCTTGATGCTGGCTACATGCCAGGCCAGGTTCTGGTTCCAGCCGAACATATGCTTCAGAAACTCATTAACCGTCGCTTCGCTGGGAAGCTTGTCACCAGCGGATGCGGCTGGAGCGGTGGTATGGGTCTGCGCCGGCAGGTTGAAGCTGCAGAACAGCACTGCGGCGATGAAGAATGAGCGCGACAAGAATTTCATTTATGCCTTTCCAACTTGGGAGTTTGCGGCTACAGGTCGGCCTTCGCCGCGATAGGATAGCGCCGGCCAAAGCCGAACGCTTTCTCTGAAATCTTCAGCCCCGGCGCAGCTTGCTGACGCTTGTACTCGCTGCGGTCGACCATGCGGGCGATGCCGCGCACCAGTTGCAGATCGTAACCATGCGCTTCGGCAATCTGCTGCGGCGACTGATTGTTCTCGACATAACCGACCAGCACGGTATCCAGTATCTCGTATGGCGGAAGCGAGTCGCTATCTTTCTGGTCGGGCCGTAGCTCAGCCGAGGGAGGCTTCTCGATGCTCGATTCGGGGATTCGTTCCTCGTTGCGATTGACATAGTGCGCCAACCGGTACACCAGCGTCTTCGGCACATCGGAGATAACTGCCAGGCCTCCGCACATGTCGCCGTAGAGCGTGCAGTAGCCCACTCCCAGCTCCGATTTGTTGCCGGTACTAAGCACCATGCAGCCGAGCTTGTTCGACAAAGCCATCACCAGCGAACCGCGAATGCGAGCCTGAATATTTTCTTCCGTTACATCGGATTTGCGGTTGTCGAAGGCCGTACCGACTCCCGCAATGTAGGAGCGGAAAATTTCGTCAATGGGGATGAGTTCGCACTTGATTTCGAGGTTTTTGGCCAGCGCCAGCGCATCGTCAACGCTGCCCTGCGACGAATATGGGCCCGGCATGGCGACTCCCATCACGTTCTCCGCCCCCAGCGCGTCAACCGCGATGCAGGCTGTCAGTGCCGAATCAATACCGCCGCTGAGGCCGAGCACCACCCGCCTGAATCCGCACTTGCGCACGTAATCGCGCGTGCCCAGCACCAGCGCCGCATAGGCGCTGCCCTCTTCACTCTCGTCGCGCTCGCGCATGTCGCCGGTCAGGGTGTCGGAATCGAAGAAGATGAGGTCTTCTTCGAAAGATTTGGCTTGCGCCACGACGCTACCGTCTGGCCCGAGCACCAGGCTTGAGCCGTCAAATACCAGGCTATCGTTGCCGCCCACCTGATTCACCAGCGCTACCGGCACGTTGTACTGGCGCGCGATGGCCGCCAGAATGTCCCGGCGCAGCTCGCGCTTGCAGAGGTAGAAAGGCGATGCCGAGATGTTCAGCAGGACGTTGCCGCCGGCGCGCATCAAGTCTTCGACCGGGTCAACGCCGTACAAGCGGCGGTCCCAGAAATTTTTGTCGTTCCAAGCGTCTTCGCAAATGGTGAGCGCGACCTCGCTGCCGCGGAGCGCAAACAACTGCTGCGAGTCGGCGGGCGAGAAGTTACGCATTTCGTCGAAGACGTCGTAGGTAGGCAGCAGACGCTTCGACTGCATAAAAGCAATCTTGCCGTCGCGCAACAGAGCCGCCGAGTTATGGACGTGTTTGCCCGTGCCATTCTTCGTCGGCGTCACCAGACCCACGATGACGGCGATGCCTTCGGTCTTGCGCGCAATGTCCTCTGCGGCCTGGCGATTGTGTTCGACAAACCAGGGACGCTCCACCAGATCGCGCGGAGGATAGCCGCAAATGGACAGCTCCGGGAACATCACCAGCTCGGCGCCAGCTCGGCAAGCGCGCTGCGCATAATCGATGATCTTTGCGGAGTTTCCAGCGAAATCGGCAATAGTGGTGTTGATCTGCCCGAGTGCAATCCTCACATCTAGAAGTGTAATGGCCCAGACGCAAGCACGCCAAATGAGGGGCAGCGCGGCAGACTAGGAGCCAAATTCAGCTCTGACCAACGCTGCTGCTCAAAAAGCCATCTAACTGCGATGGTTCGCTTTTCGGAATTTATCTGCTGCAGGCTTTGTATCACGGCACCCTTCGACTCCGCTCAGGGCAGGCTAAAAGCGTCAGCCATGCCGGAAAAACGCAGGAGATCATGGGTTTTAGCTCCTGACAGCGGCACGCAGGGGCTAAAGCCCGAGTCATTGCCGCCGGCTTATGGCACGTCTGAAGACGTGCCCTGATACAAAACGATTGTGAGATTGTTGGTAAACATGAATAGGTTGTTCTCTCATAGATTTGGGGCTCGGGCACTTACTCTCCTCGCCGCGCTCGCGCTCCTCACCACCGTCGCGTGCAGCCACCAG
Organism: uncultured Acidobacteriaceae bacterium; assembly: GCA_963796585.1. Taxonomy (GTDB): domain Bacteria; phylum Acidobacteriota; class Terriglobia; order Terriglobales; family Acidobacteriaceae; genus CAVVDY01. The sequence goes on along the minus strand of CAWCMB010000008.1, from coordinate 187,231 downwards.
GCGGTGCATCAGCCGCTTGCCATGAATCACTTCGTCGGCAACAGTGGGGACCCCATGCTGATTGCCGACTATCAACCCTGGTTCGGCCAGCCCAGCCACATCGATGTCGGCTACTCTTCGGTCGACCGGGTGAAGATCGAGCAACAGATCGATCACGCCAAGCAACTCGGCATCGCTGCGTTTATCGTGAACTGGTACGGTAAACGCCACGACTTCGAAGACAAGGCGTACATGCTCATGCAGCAGGCTGCGGCCGAGAAGGACTTCAAGGTCGCGCTGATGTATGACGAGGATGACAGCAATCCGGCAAACAGCACCGATGCGGTCATCGTCGATTTGCAGTACGCCTACGACCGCTACATTGGTCCGCACGCTGCGATCTCGCGCAACTCGTACCTGCGTTACGAGGGCAAGCCGATGATCTTCATCTTCCCCAAGGGCGGACACACGGATTGGAATCGCGTGCGCCAGACGACCAGTTCGTGGGGAGATCCGCCGCTGCTCATCTTCAAAGATATCCATGAAAAATTTGCCGGCGACTTCGACGGCTTCTACGCCTGGGTCAATCCCGGCAAGGCAGGCTGGAGCGCGAACGGAAGCAACTGGGGCGAGGATTATCTGGAGAACTTCTACCAGACCATGATTGCGCAGTATCCCAACAAGATCGCTGTTGGCGCGGCGTGGCCCGGCTTCAACGACTCACGCGCCAGCTGGAGCCGGAACCGTCACATGAACCCGCGCTGCGGCAAGACGTTTGACGATACACTGCGCCTCTTCCGCCGTTATTACAGCCAGCAGCGGCCGCTTCCCTTCCTGATGATCGAGACCTGGAACGACTACGAAGAAGGCACGGCGATTGAAGGCGGAGTGGGATGTAAATAACGCCGTTCGCCGTTCGCTCTTCGCCAGAAAAAACAAAACGACGTAGCCACGGATTTACACGGATGAACGCGGATCGGACGGAAAGACGAAAACTGGATTCGGCACGGCTTCGTTATTGTTCTTTTCCTGATTGCCTGATCGGTGAAGATCGGTGGCGCTCCGAGGCGGGGCTTCGTTCTTTCCGGCCAAAAGCCAAGAGCCAACAGCCAATAGCCGCCCTACTTCAACCGAATCGCCTCTTCCCCCAACTGTTCATTGATCAGCCGCCCGACCAGCGGCTTGATGCTCTCGCCGGTTTTGGACAGTTCGAAATCGTTTTTCTTCTCTGACCAATCGAGCTTGAAGCTGGTGGACAGCGCGGAAATCCAGATCTGGCGCACGGGAGCGTTCGGCGAAACGACGAATTTTCCCGGCGGTTCTTCGAAGACAATGTGCAGCGCACCAGCATTTTCTTCCACCTCGAAGTCGGCTTCGCCTTCCGCTTCGTAGAGGCTGCGTTTCAAGGCTTCGAGACTGGCATCGGCGCGACGGCGGAACTCCTGTTCGTCCATCGCACGATTATATCCAGCCCCGCGTATTCGATCTCAGTCCGACACCAAAGTGACCAGGCCGACGAAATTTTCGCCCACCGGGCAAACCTGGAGACAACCAGGCCATCTCCTTGAATTACACTCGTCCGAACGATTCTGGAGGTTCCTTCTATGCGTTCCTGCCCAGCCCTTCTCAGCAGCGTGCTTCTTCCCACAATGTTTGTCTCGTGCATGGCAGCACAGAAACCCGCAGACGCCGGTGCGCCGCCCACTTCGGCTCAGCCGATCAATGTGCTCACCTACCATGACGACAACCTGCGTACCGGGCTGATGCCGCTGGAGACCGTACTCACGCAGGCAAACGTGAATTCGGCGACATTCGGCAAGGTGAATTTCCTCACCACCGATGGCAAAGTGGATGCCGAGCCACTCTACGTCTCCAACGTCATGATCAACAGTGCGGTCCACGATGTCGTTTACGTGGTCAGCGAGCATGACAGCATCTACGCCTTCGACGCTGACACCGGAGCGCAGCTCTGGAAAACTACCGCGCTGTTGCAGGGTGAAACCACCAGCGAGGCTGTGTTCGGTTGCGGGCAGATCAGTCCCGAGATCGGCATCACCGACACGCCTGTGATCGACCGCAACCGTGGTGGGAATGGCGCGATGTATTTCGTGGCGATGTCGAAGTCCGGCAGCACCTATCACGAGCGACTGCATGCGGTCGATCTCACTACCGGGGCTGAGCTATTCGGGGGGCCGGTCGAGATTCAAGCCAAGTATCCCGGCAATGGCGATAACCATCAGAACGGATTTGTCGTCTTCGATCCGAAGTATTACGCCGAACGCGCGGGGCTTCTCGAAGTCGCGGGAAACATCTATCTGGGCTTCACCTCGCACTGCGACGCTCGCCCTTACACCGGCTGGATCATGCAGTACAGTGCGGCGGACCTGACGCAGGTTTCTGTGCTCAATGTCACACCCAATGGCAACGAAGGCGCAATCTGGATGACGGGCGCAGGCATTGCCGCCGACAGCGACGGCTTTCTGTACTTCCTCGACGCTAACGGGACCTTCGACACCACGCTCGATGGCAACGGCTTCCCTATCAATGGCGACTACGGTAATGCGATGGTGAAGGTCTCGACCTCAGGCCCGCTGGCAGTGGCCGACTATTTCAACATGTACAACACAGTGCAGGAGTCGAATTCCGATACCGACCTGGGATCAGGTGGGGCGCTGGTGTTGCCTGACATCTCGGCGTCGCTTAACAAAAAAGTTCACTTAGTGATTGGCGCGGGGAAGGACGGGAACATCTACGTCGCCAGCCGCGACAACATGGGCAAGTTTAACCCCAGCAACAACAACGCTCTCTACCAGGAATTAAGTGGCGCTTTACCAAATGGCGCATGGTCGATGCCGGCGTACTTCTTCAACACCGTCTACTTCGGCGGAGTGAGCGATCACATCAAGGCCTATCCCATCGTGAATGGCAAGCTGGCGACTTCTCCCAGCAGCCAGACGAGCAAGACCTTCACCTATCCCGGCGCGACGCCAAGCATTTCGGCAAACCTGTCGCAGGACGGCATCTTGTGGGCGGTGGAGAATACTTCGCTCGCGGTGCTGCACGCGTACAACGCGCGCGACCTGACGCAGGAGTTGTACAACAGCAACCAGCAGGGCTCGCGCGACCAGTTCGGGGCGGGAAATAAGTTCATCACGCCCATGATCGCGAATGGGCGGGTGTACGTGGGAACTCCGACGGGCGTAGCGGTGTTTGGGTTGTTACAGTAGTTGCGACTTATTTCGCCAGCTCTCGCTCGATGTCGCGCGCAATGTTGTCAGGAGGAGTCAATGGCGCGTAGCGGTCTACAACGTTTCCCTGCTTGTCGATCAGGAACTTGGTGAAGTTCCACTTGATGGCGTCGCCCAGCAGTCCGCCCTTCTCACTCTTCAGAAACTTGTACACCGGATGAGTATCGTCACCGTTGACATTGATCTTAGAGAACAGCGGGAAGTCTACCCCGTAGTTGGTCTCGCAGAATGATTTGATTTCATCATCGCTGCCCGGCTCCTGATGTCCGAATTGATCGCAGGGAAAGGCCAGGATCGCGAAACCGCGGTCCTTATACTTGGCATAGAGTTCTTGCAGGCCCTTGTATTGCGGGGTGAAGCCACACTGGCTGGCGGTGTTCACTACCAGCAATACCTTTGCCTTGTACTTGCTTAACTTGGTGAGGTTGCCATTATTCAGCTTCGCGCTGTAGTCGTAGAAGGACATTCGAACTCGGATAACAGGTGGATTCAGGGGCTGAAGCCCTCACTCATTTTAGCCCCATGACGCCGGCCTGAAGGCCAGCTCTACCTTATTTTGCCGCTTTCTTCTGCGCGATCCAGTCATCGATCTGGACCTGTAGCACATCCAGCGGCAGAGCTCCGGAATCGATCACCTGGTCGTGAAATTCCTTGATGTCGAACTTGCTGCCGAGTTCTTTCTGGGCATGGGCGCGTAAATCGAGTATTTCCAGTTGTCCCATTTTGTAGGACAACGCCTGTCCCGGCCATGAGATATAGCGGTTGGTCTCCGACTGCACGTTGGGTTCGTCTTCCGATGAATGATCGTGGAAGTACTGCACCACCTGCTCGCGTGTCCAGTGCTTGTAGTGCAGACCGGTATCGACGACCAGCCGAATGGCGCGCAGCATCTCGTCCTGCAAACGGCCGTAATCGTTGTACGGGTCCTGGTAAAAGCCGACCTCTTTGCCCAGGCGCTCGGAGTACAAGGCCCAGCCTTCGATGTAAGCGCCCCAGTATCCGTGCTGGCGGAATGGCGGCAGTGTGCCGACCTCCTGCGCCATCGAGAGCTGAAGGTGATGGCCGGGAACGCCTTCGTGATAAGCGGTGGATTCTATGTTGATGGTAAGCCGTTTCTCCGGATCGCTAGTGTTCACCATCACATGACCGGGACGCGAGCCGTCGGCAGTGCCCTCCATGTACTGGGCGGCCGAGGCATCTTTCTCGCGATAGGGCTCGACCGGCATGACGATGAGCTTGGCCTTCGGCAGATGGCCGAAGAGTTGCGGCAGCTTGGGTTCCATCTGCCCAATGTATTTGCGATAGAGATCAAGAATCTCTTCGCGGGAAGTCGCGTGCAACTTAGGGTTGGTGGCGATCGACGCAGCGAAACTCTTCAGGTCTTTATAGCCGAGCTTCTGTGCGATAGCCAGTTGCTGCTTCTCGATCTCCGCAACTTGCTGCAATCCAATCTCGTGGATCTTCTCAGGATCAATATCCGTAGTGGTGGCCTCGCGGACCATGAAGCGATAGATGGCATCGCCGTTGGGGAGCGCCCAGATACCCACTTCGGTGCGTCCCTTGGGCGCGTAGTCGTCTTTCAGAAACTTCGCCAGCTTCTGATAGGCGGGCACCACGTCTTTCTGAATCGCATCGAGGCCGTCCTTCTTCAGGCGCGTCTTGTCAGCGTCAGAGAAACTGGCAGGAAACTTGTCGAAGGGCTGCGCAAACGGCGACTTTTCAAGCGGGGTATTCGCGATCTCGTTGGTCTGGTCGACCGCCTTCTCCAGCAGGAACTTCGGAGGCATCATGCCATCGGCCATGCCCAGGCGCATGTTGTCCATGGTTTCGTCAAAGATGCGCGGCAACTGATGCAAGCGGGAGATGTAGTCGGTGTAATCCTTCACCGTGGCGAAGGAGAGAATGGTCACGATTTGCGGCGCTTCAATATGAATGCCGCTGATTTGGCTGACCGGCATCTGCCAGAGTTTGAGTTCGTAGAAGCCGAGGCCGCGCTTGATCTCGCGAATCTCCAGCTCCTGGTTGAGCTTCTCCTGTTGCGGAAAACCCGTTATATCGATCGCCTCGAAGCGCGCCAGATATTGCCGGTCGACGTCAGCTTCCTTCTTCAGGAACTCCGCCGAGGTGCTGCCAAGCTGGTCGTTGTAGCGCTTATCGCCAATGATCGACGCGAAGACCGGATCCGTCTTGAGGTTATGCTCCCAGTACTCGGCAACCAGGTCGTTCAATTGCTTGCGTCGGGCATCCAGAGTATCGGCGGCAAACATTTGGGTTGAAAACACGAGGCACAGGGCCAGTGCCAGAAATCGCATGCAAACTCCTTAAGTGAAAGAGAGTATCAGTTCTGGACGTACGCGCGACAGCTCGGACGCCGGCTTGAACCTGATACGCGAAGCGCCGGGAAAAAGTTTCGAAAGACAAAAGCCTTCTCCACGGAGAACCGAACGGGACGCGGTTCCTCAGCGGCTGAAGAGGCTGCTGAAAAACTCCAAAGCAGGGTCGCTCGTGGACTAAAGTCCGCTCGCGATACGACAAATGAAGGCCTTTCCGGCACGACCAAGGTCGTGCCCTGACGCGAATCGTCGCGGAGTCGAGTTTTTCAGCAGCGGCTGAAGCCGAACAAAGCGCTGGCCGTTCGGCGCGCCTGAAGGCGCGTCCCTTCGCAGCAGGAGGGTTCACCCTCAGAGATATTGGGATGTTGAGAGAGACGAAGCTCTTTCTCCACTCCGTGTTCTGACGAGAAGGGCGAGGCGCCCCCAGCGGCTAAAGCCTGGGCCAAATCAGGAGCGATCGGCGCAGCTAAAGCTGCGCCCCTTCAAAACAGGCTGTCCAGAGATCCGAACAACTTTATAGACTTGGACCCCTCCGTGAGCCCAGTGCCTCCATGGTGAGCCCTTCTACAGCGCCACCAGCACATCGTCGCCTTCGATGCGCAGTTCATAAACCGCGACGCTGCCCGGGCCAGTTGCGGCTTTGCCGGTCTTGGCTTCGATCTCCCAGCCATGCCAGGGGCACACGACTTTGGAGCCATCGACGTAGCCCATGCCGAGGGGGCCGCCTTCGTGAGGGCAGACGTTGTCCATCGCGCAATATTCGCCGTTAACGTTGGCGACGCAGATGGTTCGCTCGCCGACGGTGAATTCGGCGGCGCAGTCGACTTCCGGGAGTTCAGACTTGGCGGCGATTTTGATGAATTGAGACATGACTCTCATAGCCTATCGCAAATAAATTGTCATCACGAACGAAGTGAGGGATCTGTTCTTTGCTCGCGGCGGGAAGCATTTCTCTTGAGGCGGCAGCGTCGATCGTGCAACGAGAGCAGATCGCTCGCGCCAAAAGAAGGCGCTCGTGATGACAAATATTTGAGAACTTAACGGCACGACTGGAAGTCGTGCCCTGACGCGAATCTTCCCACGTTGCGCGCTACCGCGGAACCACGATCCCGTTCTCGACCGGCTGAACCAACTGCTCCGGATTGGCGAAGTTTGCCTGCGCGATCCGAATCTGCTGCTTGAAGTTGTCGACCATATCTTCTTTCAGTCGCACTTCGGTCGGCTTCTTGGCGATGCTCATGGTGTCGATTTTGTCTTGCAGGCGCAGCAGTCCGTAGAAGAGGTTCTCGGGGCGCGGTGGGCAGCCGACGATATAGACATCAACCGGCACAATGCGATCCACACCCTGTAATACGGCATAGGTATTGAAAGGGCCACCGACCGACGAGCAGGCACCCATGGAGATGACCCACTTGGGATCAGGCATCTGGTCGTAAATGCGCTTTACCACCGGCGCCATCTTGAGGGTGACGGTGCCGGCGACGATCATCAGATCGCTCTGGCGGGGACTGGGGCGAAACACCTCCGAGCCGAAGCGCGCGATATCGAAACGCGCTGTCGAGGCGGCGATCATCTCGATGGCACAGCAGGCCAGCCCAAAGGTCATGGGCCAGATGGCCGACTTGCGCGCCCAGTTGAAGACGTAGTCAACCGTGGTTACCAGGAAGTTCTTCTCGAACCGGTTATCAATCCAGCTCATCCGCTACCTCGCAACTTGCCGTTATCCAAATACTATCCTGCGGCATAGGTTTCTCCAAAGGCTGTGATGCCGGTCACAGAAACTCAATCGGAGGAGCTACTTGGGTCAACCCCGGCGGCGGCTGCCAGTCGCGGTAATCAGCGCCAATAATGGTCACGGTAGCCGTCGGAAGGGCAATTCCCTTGACATAAAAGAGCGATGAAACCAGAATACCTTCACACAAGACTGGCCCTCGCCATGGTTTTTTTCTCCCACCGCGAGCCAGGCGCCCCCGGCTAGGAGCCGGAAATAAGGACGTCCAGCAGCAACGGACGAGAGAAGGAAGCACATCCATGCATCTGGCAAAACTGTTGAAGCTCCTGAGTTTTCTAACGGTACTGACCCTCGTTATGTCCGCCTCGGCCCAGCAGATACGGTTCGAGGATTTCTCCGATCCCCATGCCTTTCAGACGCTGCTCGCCAAGAACGGCACAGTCACTCAGGCCACCTGGAATTCGATTGGTGTCATGCGGTTGACCGACGGCTCGAGCAATAATCGCCCTAGTGGGCTGACCGCGAGCTCGGCGTGGTTCAATGTTCCGCAGCCGGTGACCTCGGGATTTACCTCATATTTCAAGTTCCTGTTTCATAACCCGGTGCAGTGCTGTACCCCAGGCGATGGATTAGCCTTCGTCATTCAGAACTCATCGTCCACCGATTCGAGCTTTGGCGCCACGGGAGGTGCCAGGACCGCCCTCGGGGTAGGCAATGGCGGACTCGGTTATGCTGGCATTCCCAGCAGCATCGCCATCGAGTTCGATACCGCTCAGGATCCATGGGACCCGACGGCGAACCACGTCGCACTGCAAACTTGCGGCGTCAAAACCAACACTCCGGTCCATCTTCCCGGGCAATACACCATCGGCCAGAACCATAACGTAACCAGTTGCCTCTACAGCCAGAACAGCATCAGCAGCGCCATTCCTCCGCTGGGAGTTGCTTGTGGCGATGGAGGGTGCATTGACGGCATTCCGGTCACGGTTGTGGTGGAGTACACCGGGCCTCCCTCGGTCAACGCGAACGATCCATACCATCTGAAGATTTATGTCGATCCGCTATTGATTCCGGGGACGCACACTCCGGTAGCAACTGCCACCGCGCAAATCGATTTGAAGCCGTTCAAACTCGATCAGTCACTTACATTCAACAACGCCGCGGGGGCAGCGTATGTGGGCTTCACCGCCGGATACGGCGCCAACACCCAGACGACCGATGTCCTTGCCTGGGAGTTCACCCCGCATACCCCGACCCTAATTCAGCAAATGATTCAAAACGGCGGCAGCGAAACTGAGTTTGACTATGGAAACCACGTCTACGGTGTGACCTATCCGCCGGGCTTCGTCAATAGTGGCAACATCCAAATGACGGTAAACGCCATTCCGATCGACGCGACGACGTTCTTCAACACTCGCCTTAAGAACAACACCACCTTTAACAACGAACAGTGCATTACGTACCTGAGCACCGGTGGCAACTGCATCGTGTACGAGGTCACCTGCCAGGACATGAACCACAACAATGTTTCATGCCCGAATCCCGATGAGAACCAACTGATCGATACGCGGACGACCTACGCCACAACGGATCCGGTCAATGCCGGCAATGCCGATTACATCAAGGCGCCGATCGGCACGAACAACTGGTGCTCCATCTTCACCACGTTCCAACAGGACGATATTGATCCCACAACGTCGGGAAAGGGGAAGGACTTCTCGGACTTTGTGGCCACCTTCAAAACCGGCCCCGGAGTGGATCCGATGTGCCCGGGTTCAGGGAATTCGAGCAAGCTGTTCCGCAAGCTGCCGCAGACGAACGCTGCGGTTCCGGCAAGCAGTTCGCAGCAGGAGCCTGGTCCGGCGGGTGCGAATAAGTAGATTCAGGACGTGAGCTGGAAATATAAGAGCCCCGGAATTCCGGGGCTTCTTTATTGGCAATAGAACCGTTGCTTACGTCCCGCCCTGGTAGGACTTCAGTGCGTCCTGATAGATGCCCTTGAGGTCGGCGCGGTCGAGCAGCTGACCGACTCCGGGGTCTTTACTCACCGATTCCAGCAGTTTCACAGTATCGCGATACTGGAAGCCAAACTGTTTTTCTTTGTTGGTGACGGTGGCCAGTTGCCCCAGCAGATAGTGCGCTTGTGCCTGTTCGATGACGAGGCCCAGCTTGTCGGCACGATTGAGCGCGCGATCCAACTCTTGCTCGGCGGGCTGCAGCTTTCTGGCTGCAAGCTGCGCCTGCGCGAGGTAAATTGAGGCTTGCACGGAAAGCGCTCTCAAGCCGATGGTGTCGCTTTCTTCCACCAGCTTCTGCAAAATCGGTATGGCAGCATTGCCGCGTCCCTGCAACACCTCCAAACGTGCCAAGCCGAAGCGCGACAGGGCAGCTTGTTCGCGATCCTTGGCGCGGGCCGCGACCGTAGCCGCCTTGTCGTACTGCTGCTTGGCGTCTCCGAACGCTCCCGCATAGGTGTAGCTATCGCCGAGCCAGTTCAAGGTTTGCGCGATGGAGGTGTCGCTCTTGGCATCGGTTGCGATCTTCAGCGCATCCTGAAGTTTCTGCTGGCCTTCTTCTTCCCGTCCCACCATCGACAGCACGTTGCCGTATCCGCCGAGGGCCGACGCCATCAGACGGGTCTGATCGTTGGTTGCCTGGAATCCCTTGATTGCATCCTCATAGGATTTCAGCGAACGGCTGTATTGCCCCTGGGTGGCAAACAGCTCGCCCAGGCTGGTCGATGCCAGCGCGACGCTACTCTGATCTCCGGCGGTGCGAGCGGTATCGATCGTCTTCAGATATTGGGCGATGGCGACATCGTATTGGCCCAGCTTGCGGTTGGTGTCAGCGAGATTGTGCAGCGCCAAGGCAATGCCGTCAGACACCTTCAACTTTTCGTTGATGTCGAGCGCCTGCTGGTAGTAGGTCAACGCAGCCTGAAGATTTCCCAGTTGAAATTCGGCAGTGCCAATGTTGTTCAGGCAAATAGCCTGACTCGCCTGATCGCCCAGATCACGGAATTGGGTTAACGCGCTATTGAGAATTTTTAGCGCATCATCGTACTTGGCGTGATCGTTGTAGAACTTGCCCAAGTTCAATGAAACCAGGGCAACGCCAGCCTTATCGCCGATCTTCGTCCGAATGTCGAGCGACTCTTTGAAGCTGGTCAGCGCGGCAGCGCTGTCACCCAGTTTGTCTTGCACTCCGGCAATCTCGTTGAGGCTTCCGCCGACGGCGCTCTGTAAATTCAACGAGCGCCGAATCGCAAGCGCCTCCTGTAAATTTTTCAACGCCTCCTTCGGCTTATCGAGCATCTCGTAGGCGATGCCCTCGGCTTGCAGGATGTCCCCCTTCAGCACCTCGTTTTCAGTTTGCATTGCCAGGTTATAGGCGGAGCTCAGGAACTCAAGGCCAGCCTGTGCATTGCCAGCGCGAAGTTCAACCCGCCCGCTCTCCAATAGAACCTCCGGGTTGTTCTTATCTGCCGTTCTCACCTTCACCAGATGCTGGCGAGCGGCGTCGTAGTTCGCCGCCTTTTCGTAAAGCTTCGCCAATGCAAACTGCGCCTCGGTATCATCGGGATTGACCGCGGTCAACTTCTCGTAAGCGGCGATAGCTTTGTCCGTATTATTGGTGATAATCGCGTTGTTGGCCTGGATCAGAAATTTTTCGTTGTCCGGCAGGTTGTCGCTCAGGGTCACCGCCTGCCGCGACGCGAGATCCGCTTTATCGTCAAAGTTCAGTTGCTTGTACGCCAGCCCCAGTTCTGAGAATGCCATCGCAAAGGTCGGATCTTCCGCCGTGGCTTCCTCAAACTTCTTCGCCGCCTCGCTGTAATTGTTGGCGCGCTGTAGTTGCAACCCTTCATCATAGGAGCGTAGCGCGGGCACTGACTTCGTCAGGATGAATGGAGCCCCTGACTGCAGTGCGTCGAGCATCGCAGGGCTGGTGGCGAGCTTCTCGCGCACATCTTGCGCCAGCTTAGAGATTGATGCCAGCAGCTCTTTTTCGTTGGGAACGGTGGTAGTGATTGGAAGTTGGCGGTCGCGTTTCAGATCGTAAACCGTCGAGGTGATCTGAATCTGATCGGCAATCTTCACATACTGGCCAGTCACTACCGTGTCTGCATTGGTGAAGTCGGCGATGCGCTTGAGGGTCGAGAGATCGAGCTGCTGCTGGGCCGAGATATTCAGGTCGCGCAGCACCTGTTGCAGGCGGCTTTGCGAAACCAGGCGGACTCCGACGGACGGACCGATGTCGGCTCCCAGCGTCTCCGACAAACTGGACGACAGCCAGTCGAGACTGGCATCGCCCGAAGCGTTGTAGTAGGGGATGATGGCGAGCGACATGGTCGCCGCTTGGGCTTGGGCAGAATGGCTGCCCGGCCGCTTATTAAAGACGAAGTAACCACCCACTCCCAGCGCCGCGACCAGGACGGCGGTCGCGAGCACCAGCCATTTGCGCGGAAATCCCGTTCCGGTTGCAATGGCAGGCTGCGGAATCGCCGGCGAGGGAGCGCCCGCGGTGATGGCATCGCCGGCGAAAGCGCTCATTCGCACCGCGGACTGCCCAGCGCCGGAGCGTGGCCGCTTGCCTTGCGCGATGTCGAGATCGTCAAGCAGTTCCTGAACCGATGAATACCGATTCTTGGGATCGCGCTCCAGGCACTTGGCAACGATCTGACTTACCGCGTGCGGCACGTCCGGATCCACTTCGTGCAGCGGGATGGCACGCTCCTGGGTCCGCTTCACCAGGCTGGCGATGGCGCTTTCCGCCCGATAGGGCATGTTGCCGGTGATGAGCTCGTAGAAAATCAAACCGACGGCGAATATGTCGGAACGCGCGTCCAGCTCGGAGCCCATCGCCTGCTCGGGCGACATGTACTCCATGGTGCCGATCATCATTCCGGTCTGGGTCATGCCGTCGCTGGCGACGGTCTTCGCTAAACCGAAATCCATGATGACGACACGCCCGGCGCCATCGCGCATGATGTTGCTGGGCTTCAGATCGCGGTGAATCACCCCTTCCTGGTGCGCGGCTTGCAGTCCCGAACACGACTGGCGAATGATGCCGATGGCTTCATCGGGTGTGAGCTTGCCCTGGCGCGTCAGGATGGTGCGCAAGTCCTCACCCTCGATGAACTCCATGGTGATGAACTTCACGCCCTCGGCTTCGCTCAGGTCGTAAATGCGGATGATGTTCTTGTGCGTAACCTGGCGCGCCAGGATCAGCTCCTGCTTGAAGCGCGCGAGAATCGCCGGATTGCCGGCAAGATCGGGCCGGATGACCTTCAGCCCGACCGCGCGATCAACTTCCGAGTCATGGGCTTTGTACACCGCGCCCATGCCACCCATGCCCAGCAAAGCCTGAATTTCGTACCGACCGCCGAGCACGCTGCCGACTTCGAAGATGGTGGCGCCGATGGAAGCGAAGACCTGCTGCGCCGCCCCGGAACTGGGATCGCGCGGCTTGCGCGGCTCGGCCATAGTGACGTCGTTGGAAGGATCGCTTTTGGGTTGAGCGGCTGACTTTGGCGGGCGGGTCGGTGGAACCGGCGATACGGCACCTTGGGGGAGCGTGGCTTCGAGGTCGGAATCAGTGCGAGGCAGTCCCTCTGAGTTCAGGGCAGCAGGCTGCTGCGCCGCCGAACTCTCGCCGCTGGAAACAGCAGTGCCTTCCCGTGCGCGACGAGCTGCGCCCTCTGGTTCCACTTCCTACTCCGCACCGTACTGGTTGGCGGTTGACAGAGTTGGACTTACCACAAAACTGCCTCACCGCACCTGGTTGTCAAGAAGTATACCTTTGTTTCCGAATTTTCGGATATGGCGAGGCAGAATCTGGCAGATGCCCTAGGGTGGAAGCCTCCGCATTTGTGCGGGGGACGAGCGCCAAGAAGTCGGAGTCTTTTAGCCCCCACTCTCCCCACATCCGCGGAAGAGCCCAGCGCTAAAGCGCACTCTTTCACTGCGTTCCATTTCCCACGCATAAATGCGTGGGCTTCCACCGAACTGCCGCCCGGTGCACCGAACTGCCATCCGACTTGGTTACCCACAATCACCAAGTAACCGCGAATCCACACAACACTTCAGATCACCTAATATCGTATTGTGTCCCAGAGCAACTTTGAACTGAACTTCGCCACTCGGCGCCAGCTCGGCTACGAGCTGATTGACCTGATCAACGACTACTTTGAGTCGCTCCCTACTCGCCCGGTACAGGCACCCATGGAAGAGCGCTCGTTTGAGCCGCTACGCGACGCCATGCCCGAAACCGGGATACTCCAGCAGTCCACCGACCACTGCGGCATGAATGGCAACGATCATGAGGAGCTGACATCCTTCTTGCGACGGACCGCCCAGGACCTGATCGACCGTGGCTTTCACCTCACCTCAGCTAACTACTTTGGCCTGATGAATCCGACGCCGACGTATGCCGGCGTTCTGGCGGAGGCTTTGGTCGCTGCGCTTAATCCGCAGCTGGCAACGACAGGACGTTCGCAGCTTGCGACGAAAATCGAGGCTGAAACCATTCGCTGGATCGGCGAGCGCTTCGGATGGCAGCAGCCCTTTGACGGCTCGTTCACCAGCGGCGGCAACGAAGCCAACTTCAGCGCGTTGGCCCTGGCCCTGGCGACACACTTCCCGCAAGCCATCGAAGACGGCGTGTCATCGATCGGGGCGCAACCCGTTGTCTATGCCTCCGCCGAGTCACACCATTCGCTCGATAAGTCAGTTGGCCTGCTCGGATTGGGTCGCAAAGCGCTCAACCGTATCCCGCTGAACCAACGCTGCGCCATGGATGTCGGTGCGCTGGAGCAGGCAATCGCGGCTGACCGGCGCGCCGGGCGCAAACCATTCTGCGTGGTTGCGACCGCCGGCACCACGAACTCCGGCATTATCGATGACATTCCTGCGATTGCGGACCTCTGCCAACGCGAAGGCCTATGGCTTCATCTCGACGGCGCCTATGGCGCAGCAGTGACGTTCAGTGATAGATACCGGCACCTGGTGAACGGCATTGACCGTTGCGACTCGGTGACCATCGATCCGCACAAGTGGCTGTCCGTGCCTTTCGTCGCAGGAATTATCCTCACCCGCCGTCCGCAAGCCATGCAGGCAGCCTTTGGCGTGACTACGCCTTACATGCCCAAGCCGGTTGCGGGCGTGGCGCTCGACAACTTTAAAGTCTCGATGCAGTGGACGCGGCGCATGAACTCGCTCAAGCTCTGGCTGACTCTCCAGATGCACGGGCGCGCCGCTTACCAGTCGCTCATCGACCAGCAAATGGAGCTGGCGCGTGACTTCGCGGCCTGGGTGGAATCCAGCGAAGTCTTCGAAATGGCCACTCCGCAGGTCTTACCTATCCTCAACTTTCGACTGAAGCATGCGGGCGAGGGCGATCAGCTTGCGCAAGCCCACATCGAACTGGTCGAGCGCGTCACCCGCGACGGCAGCCGCTGGATATCCGAAAGCCGCGTTGGCGGACGCAGTGTCATCCGCACCATGATCGTCAGCTACCTTACGGGCCAGTCCCAGATCGACGAGCTGCAACGCGCTTTAATCGACGCCATAAAAATGCCCCTCTTACGAGGGGCGGAGGTAGGTTCAGGAGAGAGAGGACGATGAGAGCTTTACTTCCCTAGAAGTTCACGCAGCCGCAACCGCGCCTGATGCAGGCCAAGGCGCGACTCGCGTTCGGTGATGCCGAGCAGACGTGCAACCCGGTCATGGTCGTAACCTTCCAAATCATGCATCAGAAAAACCAGCTTTTCGGTGGCCGGCAACTCAATGACGGCGATTTCCAGATCAGTTCGGAGGATGTTGCTACGCACATTGCGGACTTGATTAGACGGCACACTGATCAGGGTGAAAACCGGGATATCGAACGTCTTCTTCAACTCGCCCACCAGTGCCCGATCGATGTCTTCACCGCTGGGGTCGGGGGAGGCCAGGAACGCAGCTCGGAAGGTATCGCTCATCAGGTCCTCAGCCGCGAGTTCATTGCCCGTCATCCAAAAAGCCACGGCGTAAACGCGATGGCGATTGCGCTCGAAAATCTCTCGGCGCTGGGGTACGGCAACCATTGTCTGGGCCGAAAATGAAGTAACCTGGGTACCGGGGGCTTCCTGCATGGTGTTCAACATCTCGAGTCCTCCTGGGAGTGCTGCAGCTTGTAAACTGGAATTGCCGAGCAGCGAGACGCGCTGTTGCTGAATTGCTTTGCTTGAACTTGGAATCACGCTCGCGCCGCTCACACTCTTAGCAATGCAATCGCGTGGCCCATCTAGGGCTTGCGAGTTGGAAAACTCGGCAGCTCATGGTAAGTTATTATAAATAAAGGACAATAATTGCCTGGCAGGAATCATTACTGGCCCAAAAGAACTAGGGTGATCGAACTAGCTACGCGTCGGAACGACGAAATTGGGAT
The DNA here is from genome assembly GCA_963796585.1 of uncultured Acidobacteriaceae bacterium. Taxonomy (GTDB): domain Bacteria; phylum Acidobacteriota; class Terriglobia; order Terriglobales; family Acidobacteriaceae; genus CAVVDY01. Next base: position 171,512 of record CAWCMB010000008.1, on the reverse strand, counting down.
GTGACGTTCCGCCAGTTGGTACTTGAGTACCACTTCCCGGGGAAGAGAGGCAATGTAGATTTGGCCGCGCGCGTGAAAGATCAACCCGGGATGACGATGGCAACTCGAGAATGATTTTCCGGTCGACGACGCAACTGCGGCACCAATTTAGCCGATGTGAATAGTAGCGTCGGCGAGTAGAATGCAACTCACGCAGAATTGGGAAAAGGGTCCATGGCAGCCGAACTCATAATGGTTCTCGACGATGAAGAAGCAGTTCGGCAATCGCTAACCGACTCTTTGCAGTCGGCTGGCTATTCCGTCGAACCGGCGTCCTCGGTCGAGGATGCCATATCCAAGCTCGCGGCACTCGCGGCCAGCAAATGGGCGCTGATCCTGACCGACCTGATCATGCCTGGTACCAGCGGCCTCAGCCTGCTGGAGTACGCCCGCCGAAATCATCCCGACGTGCCGGTGGTGATGGTTACAGGGGTTCACGATATTTCCGTGGCCTTGGAAGCCATCCGCATGGGCGCATACGACTACCTGTTGAAGCCTTTCCAGCGCGAGCAGCTCATGGCCGTAGTAGCCCGGGCGCTGGAAAAGCGTCGGCTGGAGTTGGAAAATCTCGCCTATCGGAATGAGTTAGAGTCCCTGGTGAAAGCCCGGACCGACCTTCTCGACGGAACCATGCGGGACCTGAAACGCGCTCTGGCTGATCGCGAGCGTGCCATGTCTGAGTTGGAGCGCTCCTATGACATCACCCTGGAGGCCCTCGGCAATGCGTTGGACCTGAAAGACGCCGAGACCGAAGGCCATTCCAAACGAGTGACCGCGTTCACCATGGCCATCGCCCACGCTCTGGGGCTGCCGGACGAGCGGCGCAAGGTAATCGGCCGCGGCGCGTTTTTGCACGACATTGGCAAGATGGCGATTCCGGATGCGATTTTGCGCAAACCCGGGCGGCTTACTCCTGCGGAGCAGGCAGTCATGCGCGAGCATTGTATGCTCGGCTATCAAATGTTGCGCAAAATTCCCTTCCTGCACGAGCCGGCCGAGATCGTGTACTCCCACCAGGAGCATTTCGATGGCAGCGGCTATCCACGTGGCCTGCGCGGCGAGCAAATCCATCTCGGAGCGCGCGTGTTTGCGGTAGCGGACGCATTCGACGCCATCACCTCCGACCGCCCCTACCGCGCCGCTCAGTCGATGTCTTCGGCGCGCCGGGAAATTGAGAAGAATTCCGGAACCCAGTTCGATCCCAACGTGGTGAACATCTTTCTCTCCATTTCCACCGAATTCTGGGTGATGTTACGCGACCAGATCTGCGGCAACGGCCGGGGAAAGCGCAGTATTGCGCGACGTTTTTCAAGCGCCAGCAATTAAGCAATCTGCTGCCACGATGTCCAATATCATTCCGCCTCGGGAGAAATCATGAGTACGGTGTTGAACGGATCGGAACTACGGCAGGCGATTGAAGGTCTGGCGGGCTGGAGCGCGCACGGCAACGCCATCGAACGGGTCTTCGAATTCCCCAATTTCGTGGAAGCCATGGGGTTCGTAAACCGCATTGCCGAGGCTGCCGAGGCCGTCAATCATCATCCCGACATCACCATCAATTACAACAAAGTGAAACTGTCGCTCACTTCCCATGACTCGGGAGGGGTAACCCAGCGGGACGTGCGCATGGCAGGAAAAATCAACGAACTCAGCGCGGGATAATGTCGTCGAAGCCCCGCATTTATGCGGGGGAAGGAGTTCCACAAAGAGCGACGGCTTCAGCCGCGGTGAGTTTGAAGACCAGCGCTAAAGCGCTTCTCCTGATTGGCCTTTTTATCCCCCGCATAAATGCGGGGGCTTCCACCTTCAGAGTCCCTTCACCGCTTCTCCGCGAATGACGGTTTCAGCGGCCTAGTTCGGTGCGCGGCTGCAACGATTCGGCCAGTGCACTTAACGCCGACTGGAGTTTTCCTAACTCGGCCTCGGCCGCGTCGTTCCACTCCAATAGACCTTGGGAATTCCAGCGGACATATTGCCCGATCCAGCGCACGGCCCAGCGACCGGACTCACTGAACAAGAACACACCCAGTCCTCCGATGCCCGCGACCGTCAATGGCACATACCATTTGCGCATCACGCCCCCTCTTGCCGGACCAGCTTCGGCCATTACCAGCAACTTACCTCCTTCAACTGCAGTTTCCAATCCTTAGATGAGCGCGAGGTGGTAACGATTGAGTGTCGTCCACCTGCGGCGAGAGAAATGGCGTCGCCAAAACGTACGGTAAAACATACTCTGGACACGCAAAGGCATTACGCGATGAAATGCTGAATGAATACACATGAGAGCAACAGTCATAATGCACTCCGCGCTCAGCCCTGATGCGCTCGGTGAGGCAATTCGAAGAGCTACCGATCCGGAGCACAGAATGCTCTTCTCACTGTCCGGCTACGAGGGGGATAGGCCGATGCTCGGCCAGGTCAGCACGAATACCTTCAGGCTCCAGAAGCGGCGAATCAGTCGGAACGATTTTGCGGGTCATTTCTACGGGACAATCAAATCGCAACCCAGTGGCGCGAGGATCGAGGGATACTTCGCCGCTCCACGCTGGGCGCAATACTTCATGCGGATTTGGATCGCGTTCGCAGTGATCTCTGGCGTGCCAGTTTTCATAAGCAGCTTGCGTGATGTATTTAGCAATGAGCATTCATTGAAAGGTGACCTGTGGGTCGGACTTGTCGTGCCTCCGTTTCTGATCTTCGTCGGAACTGTTCTGCCTGTGCTGACTCAACGATTCGGTAGAGGAGATCGCAGGGACATGATCTAATTCGTGCAGCAAGTCGGCGAGGCGAAGATCGATGACATCGAGTCTGCCGTGCGCTCAACCAATTGGCCTTGGTAGCCCCGCAATCTGCGGTGATTGTCGGTAACCGGCGATAGCACTTCCAATCCCGAAGCCAGAACGCTAGCATCAACTCTCCGCCGCTGCGGCTCTCAATCTACGTTTTCGACAGAGTACCGGTCTGGCAAACCTGCATCGGCTCGGCTATGATGCGTCCGGGAGAGTCGACCGGGCTTGTCGTGATTGCGCCGCTCACTGTCACACATCACGCTCGTCTGAGAACAACATGCAAGAACACAAACTTTGGTTGAGGATGTTGCTGGGGCTGGCGCTGATACTTAGCGCGATGGCCGCTATGGCGCAAGATCGCGAACGCGGGATCATCGCCAACACTGTATTGGTCGGAGCCGACGGGAAGTTCGAAGCCGATCCCGATACCGTGCTGGTGCAGTTCAATATCTCCGCACAAAACGAGACCTTGCCGGCGGCGAGCGACCGCGCCAAGCAAGCGGCTGAACAGGTGCGCGACCTGCTGCGCAAGAACGGACTTGACCCCAAGCTGGCGCAGATCGGCCAGTTTGTCGTATCGCCGGTGTATGACTACAAGAATCCCAAGCGCAAGCTGGTGGGCTATCGCGTGAACAGCAGCATCAGCATTAAGTTCAAGGACTTCGCCAAGGTTGGCCCGCTCACTGACGATCTTTTCAATCTCGACGTCACCGACAGCCAGTCGGTGAGCTACATCCTGGAGGACATGGACGCGGCCAAGGTGAAAGCGGTTGAAGACGCGATGCGCAAGACCAGGCAGTTGGCCCAAGCCGTCGCGCAGAGCAGCAGCCACACCCTGGGTACGCTTTCCTATGCTTCCGTGGATGTCTCCGAGCCGGGCCCGATTATTCGGCCAATGATGATGAAGGCCTCGGCCATGGGAGCCGGTGCCGCGCCGCCGCCTCCTGCGACTGAAGAATTTACGCCGCAGAAGATCACGGTAAATTCGCACGTGAATGCTCTTTACAACCTCCAGTAGCGCGACTTCGTGATGCTTCTTGCGTTCTAAACTGAGTACGGGATTTGCAGACCTGCGGAAAGAGTCTAATTGCGACGATTCGCGTCAGGGCACGACCTCGGTCGTGCCGATAGATCGTTTATTCGGAATCCCCAGAGCCGGCTTTACAGGCTGCTGAAAAAGTCGAATTTCGGGTAGTGTTGGCCTTCAGGCCAGCGTTATGCGGTTGAAAATACACGAGGGCTTTAGCCCCTGAGGTACTTCGAAGGGGCTTTTTCAGCAGCCTCTTCAGCCGGCGGCACAATTTGTTGTTGGGGGTTTTGCGCAGCCTGTTGTTTCGGGGAGACCTATGAAACGTATGCTCATGCTGTTTGCGGCGCTCGCCGCCGGCGCACTTTCAGTTGTTGCACAGGATCAGCCGCAGATCACGCCGCGGGTGGCGCCGACCGCGAAAGAGTCGCGAGTTGATCAGCCGACAACGGCACCTGAACCGTCACAGGCCTTGACGGTCCCGGCAGGAACAAAGATTCCTCTGACGCTGAAGCAGGCCATCAGCACCCATAGTGCTCGCGTGGGCGACCCCGTTTACGCGCAGACTGCCTTCCCCATCGTTCAAAACAACCGAATCGTAATTCCGGAAGGGACCTTCGTTCAGGGCACCATTCGCAGCGTCGTGCACCCCGGTAAGGTGAAGGGGCGCGCGCAGTTGCAGATGACCTTTACTTCCATGATCTTCCCCAACGGCTACACCGTGGTGTTGCCCGGCGCAGTCGAGGGAGTGCCAGGGTCGAACAACAGCGCCATAAAGGACAGCGAAGGAACGATTGAGCAATCCGGCACGAAGGGCAAGGACGCGCAGACCATCGCCACCTCAACCATACCCGGGGCCGCAATTGGTGCCATCGCTGATGGCGGAAAGGGAGCGGGAATCGGCGCCGGAGTTGGCGGGGTGGTCGGACTCGCTACCGTGCTACTCACCCGCGGCCCCGACGTTGCGCTCGGCGCAGGATCTTCGGTCGAGATGGTCCTGGAGCGAACCATCGAAATCGATCGCACTCGCGCCATGAGAAGCGCCGCGAACTAATACAGCAGGTACTTCGTCCTGCCCTGCATGTACTGATCTACCCCATCGCGCCAATCGTCCGCGATGCGGCGCGGATCTTCCCCATTCTGCAACCCCTGAAATGCGGCCTGATTCGCAAGCATGTCTGCAACATGCGCTATATCGAACTCCTTTGGATAAAGCTTGTGCAAGGCTGCTATCAGTTCCATCCCAAGCTCCGCGGTATCGACCGTCTCACGATCGATGACCAGAATGCTCACGCCGCCGCATTGCTGGTGCGCGTGCTTGCCTGAAGCCGGAGTGAACTGTAGCGGAACAAAGCGTACCCCTTCGATCTCGCGCTGGTTGAGATAGTCGGCCAAATCGACTGCATGGATCCAGGGTGCTCCAACCATCTCATACGCGGATGGCGTTCCCTTCCCTACCGAAATGTCGGTTCCTTCGAGCATGGCCACCCCGGGATAGAGCAGCATCTGTTGCAAGCCGTGGATCTCGGGCACCGGACTCACCCAGGTCAGGCCGGTCGAATCAAACCAGTCGCCACGCATCCAACCCTTCATTGGAACAACGGTAAGTTTGGCGTTAATGTTTCGTACAGCATTCAAAAGCTTCGCAAGTTCCGCAACTGTCAAACCATGACGAGGCGGCAGGAGCAGGGAATTGCTGTGACCCGCATCGGCAAGCGGCCCTTGCACATAAGCGCCGTTCAGGGGGTTCGGCCGGTCCAACACTACGACCGGTTTGCCTGCCTTGGCCGCGGCATCGAGAAAAGCGCCCAGCATAGTTGTCAGCGGCGAAAGCCGAGCGCCACTGTCCTGCGCATCGACCACAATCACATCGAAACCGCGGAGCGCATCGGGCGATGGGCGACTGCTATCTCCGTCTAGACTGTAGACGGGCACGCCGGTCGCGCCATCTTTGCCGGCGCCGGTGTCGGCGGTGGCTCGTCCATCGACCGTAAAAATGCCACTGAGATGCAGCCCACTGCCGTGCGCCAGAACGTCGATAGTTCGATGCCCCAGGCTATCGACCGCGGCCCGATTGGTGAGCAGCCCGATGCGCGGCTTACTGGTTCCGAACTGACGCAGCGCCTCGAACTCGCCCGACTCCAGCTCATCGATCCCGAGCAAGGTCTTTCCGTTACGGGCGATGATTCGCCGGCTGGCGGCGGCCGCTTCGTTGTAACCAGTGATGCGCGCCAGCCGGTACTTCTGCTCCTGCGGCACGCTCAAGTTCAGCAGCGACGCCACCGCTGTCGCAACTTCAGTGCGCAGCGCAATCACGGTATTTTCCTTCAAGTGAACCGCGTTGGTCAGCAAGATGATGTAGCTGTTTGTCGTGGGATCAATCCACAGCGACGTTCCCGTAAAGCCCGTGTGCCCATATGAGCCCACCGGCAACAGGTCTCCACGATTGGATGAGAATGGGCTATCAATGTCCCATCCCAGGCCTCGCACCACGGTTAGGTTCGGCGGTTGTTGCGGTGTCGTCATCTTCTCGACAATTTCTTTGGACCACACTGGTGAGCCGCCGTTCAGCATCGCCTGCGCGAACTTCGCTGTGTCGTCAGCGGTCGAGAACAGTCCCGCGTGACCAGCCACTCCGCCCATGGCGCGGGCGGTAGGATCGTGCACGACTGCACGCAATACTTCTCCGGTCTTCTCATTCACCTGAGTGGGCGCAGTGCGCGCGAGCCACGCCAGCGGTGGAAGGAAGCGCGTGGTATTCATTCCCAGCGGCCCGAAGATGAACGTCTCGGCGTACTGGTTCAGCGTTACGCCACTCACCTTCTGCACCAGCTCGCCCAGCACGATGAAGCTAATGTCGCTATACAGGAAGGTCGAACCGGGCGGGTTGATGAGCTTCTCGGAGTTGGCGCGACGATAGCCCTCCTCCATTCCGCTCCACGTCGGACGCAAGTCGAGGTCGGCGCGCAGCCCCGAGTAGTGCGTCAGCAACTGGCGGATCGTAACCTCTTCTTTGCCGTTCTGCGCAAAATCGGGGATGTACTTGGCCACCGGATCATTCAGCTTGATCTGCCCCAGTTGTACCAGGCGCATGATCGATCCCGTCGTGGCCATGACCTTCGTCAATGACGCCATATCGAAAACGGTATCGACTGTCATCGGCTCCAGGATGGGATTGACGGCGCGAAAGCCGTACGCTTTGCGGTAAATGACCGCCCCGTTATGGCCGACGATGCACACCACTCCGGGAATCTGTTGCCTGGCTACCGCGTTCTGCAGTATCAGATCGAGGGGTAAAAAGCGGTCGGGGGCGGGCTTTGCAGCGGGCGTACTAAGCTGGCTGAAGCCAGGCAGCACGCTGGCCAGCAGCATAACTATCACGAAAGCCAGCAAAGGAAAGAAGCAAACGCGCTGTTTCAAAATGGGCCAGGTTCCTGATTTGCGGACAAGATAAGCTGAGGCGCTCTTGAATCCGGGTCTATCATCAACTCGTATTCATATTATAAGGTCAAGTGCGACTGCCCCCCGCCGGCTTTGAAGGTGCACTTGAACGCTTTACTTCAATCAAACGTCTCACTGCGTCCCGATTATCAGGATCAGCAGAAGCAATTCTCGCGCGCTTTTGCCGTCTTGCGCGATTCCATCCAGCAGCAAGCTTTTCCCGGAGCGGCGCTTGCCGTAGCCCATCGGGGAAAGCTGATCGCCTCCCACGGATTTGGCCGCTTTACCAACGACGACTCTGCGCCAATGGTCACCCGCGACACCGTGTTCGATCTGGCTTCCATCACCAAGGCTGTCGCGACCACCAGCATGGCAATGGTTCTGTTTGAGCGCGGCGTACTCAGGCTCGACGCGCCGGTCGCGCAGTTCCTGCCCGAGTTCGTCACCCTTAATCCGTTGCATCAGAAGCCCAAGCGCGAAGCGGTTACCGTTCGCATGCTGTTGGCCCACTCCAGCGGACTGCCCGCCTACGAGAAGCTCTTCGAGTTTGCGCAGAACCGAAAAGAACTGCTGCGTGCTGCGTTGACGACTCCACTGACGGCAGCGCCTGGCACTCGCGCCGAATACAGCGATATCGGCTTCATCCTGCTCGGAGAGCTTCTCGAACGCCTCGCTGCGGAGCCGCTGGACCAATTCGCCCAACGTGAGATTTTCGATAAGCTCGGGCTCCCGCGAACCTGGTTTATGCCACCCCTGGAAATGCGTTCACAAATCCCTCCCACCGAGGACGACCGGACATTTCGTAAGCGGATCATCCAAGGCGAGGTCAACGACGAAAATGCCTGGGTCATGGGCGGCATCGCCGGGCATGCTGGGATGTTCGCCTCGGCCACCGATGTCGCTTCCTTCGCTGAGTGCCTGCTGAAAGGTGGTGGGCCTTTGGTCAAGCCTGCCACTGTCGCACTCTTCACCCGCCGCGAAGAATCGCCACATGGCTCTTCACGCGCCTTGGGATGGGACACGCCATCGCATCCTTCGTCGTCAGGTTCGCGCTTTGCCCCAACTTCTTACGGCCACTTGGGATTTACCGGAACCTCCTTGTGGATCGATCCTAAGCGGCATCTCTCGGTAGTCCTACTAACCAACCGCACTTGGCCTGACCGCGGTTCGCAGCAGATCCGGGTTGTGCGCCCCCTGCTGCACGATGCCGTCGTCGAGGCCATCGAGGGCGCTTAGAAAACTCAATGGACCCCTAACCGCAAAACTGAAATCTTCGGAGGAGAATATGACTCCTGACCTTCGGTCTCTTATCCGGCGCGCACGCGCGCCCCTAATTCTTTTCTTCCTGATTATCTCGGCGGGCAGCTGCTTCGCCGACATCTACGCCGACGAAGGCACGGTTTACATAACCGGAACGATCACCGATATCCAAGATCAGCAGATCTGTGATCAATATGGCTGCCACATCGGTTCCACCTGGAGCCTGGCGATGCACTTTCGGGCTCCCGACTGGAACGCGCCCGGCTCAGACTATTTCATGAGCACCGTGTTGCTGAATTGCTTCGGCGGACCACCTTGCATCGACGGGTACCACGCATCCTCGGATTTTGGCTGGGGTCCGTTTGGATTCGATATATTGTCTATCGATATCCAGGACGGCAAGGTCGTGGACGCTCGAGCTGGCTGCGGCGGATATTTCGTCGAGTGGGGAGAAGCCAATATCTGGAACTACTCGTACGCCTTTTCGGGCACGACGACCGGATATGCTGCGCCCGGCCCTCCGGTTCCCGACCCAGCGACGGTCATGACCTTCGCCACCGCCATAGCCATGATTGGCGTGAGGCTAAAATATCCCCCGACTCATCGGATGATGTAATCTGTGCGTTTAAAGAGGGCGGGTTCGCAGCACTGTCGAAGCGTTCGCTAGGACCCTGTCCTCTGCGCAGCGGCGCTCTCGGGATCAGGAATCTTCATGGATAAACTCGTCATTCGCGGCGGCAGTCCGCTGCTGGGCACAATTCGCGTCAGTGGCGCGAAGAATGCTGCATTACCCGCCATGGCCGCCGCCCTGCTCACCGAGGACGATGTCATCCTGGAAAACATTCCCCAGGTGCGCGACATCGAGACCGAACGCCGCCTGTTGGCAGCAATGGGCGCTCAGGTGGAGCTTGGCTACGGACGCGCACACCATCGCACCACCATCAACTGCCGCAACCTGGTAAATCCCGAAGCTTCCTATGAGTTGGTGAAGACCATGCGCGCCTCAACCCTTGTGCTTGGGCCCCTGGTGGCGCGGATGGGTCATGCCCGGGTTTCTCTGCCCGGAGGTTGCGCTATCGGCGCACGCCCGATTGACCTGCACCTGAAAGGACTGGAGAAGCTTGGCGCCAAGGTCACCCAGGAACATGGCTACATCGAAGCCCGCGCGGACCGGCTTCAGGGCGCGCGGATCGTCTTCGAGAAAATCACCGTCACTGGCACCGAAGACTTGTTGATGGCCGCCACCCTCGCCGAAGGTGAAACCGTTCTCGAGAACTGCGCGCGCGAGCCTGAGGTTTCGGACCTCGCGGCCCTGCTGAACAAAATGGGAGCTCGCATCGAAGGCGCCGGTACCCACACCATCCGCGTGCATGGGGTCGCCAAGCTGCATGGCGCGCGTCATCGCATCATTCCCGATCGCATCGAAGCCGGCACCTTCATCGTTGCCGCCGCGCTTACCGGAGGCGACCTCATGGTCCAAGGCTGCGATCCTTCGCACCTTGGAGCTCTGCTGGAGAAGCTTCAGGAGTGCGGCGTTACCCTTCGCATTAATGGCGAGGCTGTACGGGTGACGGGCGACGCTCCCTTGCGAGCCGGCGATGTCAGCACCGAAGAGTTTCCCGGCTTCCCCACCGACATGCAGGCACAGTTCATGACCCTTGCCACGCAGGCCGAAGGCGTCAGCATCGTCACTGAGAACATCTTCGAGAATCGCTTCATGCACGCCCAGGAACTGGTGCGCATGGGAGCAAACGTCAAAATCGATGGCCGCCGCGCCGTGGTTCGCGGAAAAACTCCCTTGAGCGGCGCCGCGGTGCTGGCCAGCGATCTGCGGGCCTCCGCGTCGTTAGTTCTGGCAGCGCTCGTCGCCGATGGCGAAACCATCATCGATCGCGTTTACCACATCGATCGCGGCTACGAGCGCATCGAGGAAAAATTAAAAAGCGTGGGGGCTCAAATCCGACGCATCGGAGAGCTGCTGCCCAGGCGCTCGGCCGTTCCCGTCGCCACCGTTTAGAGGAGAACGGCGGCGAGCCGAACCCAGCGGGCCCCGGGGCGCCCCAAACCCCGAAGCGGTCCGGCCGAGCGTTTCAGTGAAAGAGGTTTCTCACCTTGCGACCGAATCCGTCAATCTCGTAGGTCACGCCGAAGCGCAGCATGACGCGGTAACTCTCATCCGTGAGTCCGAAGGTGGGAGCGATCTTGAACATCGCGTTGTGTACTTGCCACCCCAGGGTCGGCGCAATGTACTGCGACGTTCCGTGCACGGTGAACTTGTTGGCCGTTCCCAGCCCGCCGTAGAACTCGGCGCCTGCCTGGAAGTTTTCCCGACACCATACGCATTCGTTGGCCGATGCCAGAAACGACAGTGGCCGGCTGAATGCCGCCGCATAGCCGAACTCCCACGGTTCGTCCGACAGGTTCTTCTCCGCAATGATGTTTTCCGCAATGTTCCAGCCCCCGACGTTGCTCGACAGGATGAGCTTCGTCTCCAGCTCGCGTTGCTTGTCCTCCCGCGCGATGCTGTTGGGAACCAGACCGTCCTCCTGCCCATCAAAGCCGACGACTTCTTTGAGCGTCTTGTCCGCGCCGCTAATGTCCTCAAATTCAACGTAGAACACGGGATTGATGGCGTGCTCTTTCATCAGCACGCGGAACCGGTTCTCCCAGCGATAGCCGGTGAAAATAGTGCTCTGATTAGCAGTGGTTTGGCCGTCGAGATAGAACTCCGTCGTCCACCAGCCCTTGGCTCCGTATTCGAACTCCGTCAGCCCTGAGGTGAATATGTCTCCGCCTTGAGGCTGGCCGGTCAGGCCGGAGGCCTCGATCTCCAGATTGCCCGGCTCCTCCATGGTGTGGTCGTAGGTGATGAAGTAAGGGCGGTCGCCCGCGAAGGCAGCGACGGCCAGCAACAGGAAGCAGGCAAGAAGTAAGAAATCAAACCGGAGAAACTTAACCCTCACGTCAAATCCTCGCAGATGGTAGAATGAGAACGTTGCCGAACTTGCAACTGAGTTGCAACTAGTATGTGCATTAATACTTGCAACCTGGTTGCAACTGGCTACTCCTCTATTGGGCAACATCGGTGACCGGTTGCACAATGGATTGGCCGCGAAAACGCGAGATCTCGTCGCACTTTGATTGCAACTGATTGCAACTTACGTGGGAGACATGAAATGCCTTTCGCTGAAACCGCCGCGCCGGGCGCACTGCAAAACGTTCTGCTGAGCCGCGGGATCCGCCTGACCCGGCAACGCCGCATCATCCTGGAAATCATCGAGACCGCAAAACAACATCTCGATGCAGCTCAGATTCTGCGCAAGGCCTCGAGGGTCGATCCCACCATCAATCGTGTCACGATTTATCGCACGCTGGCGCTGCTGAAGAGGCAGGGACTCGTGGATGAGTTGGACTTGCTGCACGTGAAAGGCGAAGGACACTTCTATGAGCGCCGTCCGCAGCGCGATCACATGCACATGACCTGCCTGCGCTGCGGAAAAGTTCAGGAGTTCGAGAGTGACTTGTTCGACCGCGTAAAGGGCCAGGTGGAGCGCGACTGCCACTTCCACATTCTCATCGCGCGTTTTGAGATCGGTGGCTACTGCGCCGGTTGCAGGAAGTGATCCAGCAGCGCCGACGCGGTGGCAATTTTATCGCTTTGTCATCACGAGCGGAGCAAGGGACCTGCTCTCGCCGTCACCGCCGATCATCCTCGGTATGGCAAGAACGCCTACGGCGCCACCAAGTCCTGATATTCCGGGTGGCGCTGCAAATACGACACTACAAACGGGCACCGCGCCACCACTTTCAATCTATTTTCTCGCGCGTAATTCAGGGCCGCTTTGGCAAGTTGGCCGCCAATCCCTTTCCCTTCCATCGCCGCCGGAACCTCGGTGTGAACCAGGTAGAGAGTGTCGCCCTCTTGTTTGTAGGCAAGCAGAGCAGTTGCGCCGTCAAGATGCACGGCGAAGCGATGAAAGGTTTTCTCCTGCTGGACTTGAGAATCCATAGCTTTCTGATGTGCTGCGAAAGTCGGCGGGTTCCACTCATTCCTGCATTTGGAATGAGTGGGATTTTTACCAGCTTTGAATCCGTACTCCCAAGCGGAGTATCAGGCGCTACCGTCCTGCCGCCGCGGGCTCCTGCACCTCATAGATGCTGTACCACGGTGTGGCAGCCTTCAACGCGTTGTTTACGTTATTGATGTTGGCAACGCCTTCGTTCTCGAGCCATTTGCGGAAGGCATCCACGCCCTTCTCGGCAAAAATCGGAATGCCGTCTTTCCACGTGGCTCGCCCGCACAGTACGCCATTAAACTTCACGCCCGATTCCGCCGCGAATTCCAGGTCCTCGATGAACTCCGGATTGCTAACCCCCGCCGACAAATAGATGAACGGCTTGCTGGTTGTACCGGCGGCGGCGCGGAAATGGTTCAGCGCCTCGGCCTTCGTGTAGGCTTTCGTTCCTTTAAATGATTTTGCACCCTCGACAAACTGCAGGTTCACCGGAATTTCAACCTTTAGCACATCGACGTTGTAGCGATCTTTAGAAAACTCTTCCATCGATTTGGCCACTACCTCGGGCTTCAACTTGGCGTACTCGGCGCCCTTCTCATCGACGCCTTCCTTGTATCCCACCAGTTCGAGGAAGAACGGAATATCGTTGGCCTTGCACTCATCGCCAATCCGCTCAGTCCAGGCATGCTTGTGATCGTTAATCTTCTGTTCATCGTACGGTGAGTAGTACAGCAGGATCTTCACGCAGTCGGCGCCCGCTTCCTTCAGGCGCTTCGCCGACCACAGGTCGAGCAGGTCAGGCAGGCGGCCGGGAAGTGTCTTGTCATAGCCGGTCTTCTCATAAGCGAGCAGCAAGCCCGAGCCCTTGGCACGGCGTCTAGCGGCCGGCAATCCCCACTCGGGATCGAGCAGGATGGCGCTGGCATGCTTGGTCAACACTTCGGCCACATTGATCTTGAATTGCTCCAGGCCATCATCGGTTGCGTACTGGCCAAGTGCCTTCTTCAGCGACCCACGCTGGTCCATGGCCGCGGCAGCGATCACGCCACGATCGTTCGAAACATTTTTGATGCCGGCTAATTTTCCAGGGGTAAGCTTCACGGCAAGACCTCCACGGGCTGAGATTGCCCATTATGAATTTGTACGTGCGACTACGGAGAATGGCTGGTCCGGAAATCGTCGAACCCTTGATTCTAAATGATGCCTTTCGAGATGCGAATACGACCTTTCGGGTGCCGCTCCGTACCCATGGTCTCAGTGCTAGAATGCCACGCACCGTTGCCTATCATGAGAACCATTATCCCGAAAGCGATTCGTCGCGCGAGTTCCCTGCTAATGGCCCTGCTCTGCTGTGTCGTTTGCAGTTGGAACACGCTGTCAGCCGCTAGTCCCGCCCAACACAAAGTCTGTAGGTTGACAGAATTAATGACATTCCCGTCATGGTTCGTGACATAAATCGCCAAAATTAGTGACATAGGGTTTGCGTGATGTGTCGAAGAATCATTAGACACCAGAAAGCCGGATCGGTTTGCTCCCCTGCCTATCGGCTGGACGTGCAGAGGACCTTCTCTATTGCCAGTCACAATGCGATCGGTAAAAAAGAATCTGACGGTTACACAATCCTGGGCTAGTCTTCCCTCGTCGCGATCTCATGGTGGGTGCCGCGCTCCAATTGTGGCGAGTCCTCCCTCTGAATATCCAGCAGCGCACGTTTTGTCAGACTCAGACGCATTTGACTGAAATCCGGTCTGAGGCTAAACGCAATGGAGAGGCGATTAGCATTACCGCGGCCTAACTACGCAGAGGGAGGGTTGGATGCTCGTTTCGGCGATCGGGGCTTCCGCAGGCGATTGTTTCTGGTCTCAGTTCGCGAATCCACGGACCCGATGGACATTCTGGTTATCCAAGGCAAGTGCGGGAGCCGGTTAGCCAATCGAGATCGGGCGTGCAATGCAAGATAGCCGACGTCTTCCGCGGTCGCTCGCGTCACGCTGAATCACACAACGAATTGCAAGGATTCCGCATACTACTCGCCACTGGTCGACTGAAGACTGGCAAGAGCAGCTTTTTCATTCGGAATACCGTCGTGGTGCCGCCAAACACTTTTACACGCCTCACCTGCTTGTCACTTGGGGCACACACCAAGATGGGTGCCGGTGTTTTATACCTTCTCACCAGCGTCATAACGGGCTACCGGGCACTGCGGCTAATGTTCCTCGGTTAAACGGGGGACCACAACTTTGGTGGCTCCCTATGCCTTGCCGTCTTCTGGCTTAAGACTTGGGCCGTTGCGAATGTGAATCACGCGACGCGTATTCCGCAATGTCATGCTCGTGGGTGACGCTTGCTTCCGCTACCCGCCCATTATGTAGTCTGTCGTGCCACATCGTTTACGTCAGCCGGTTTCCTCACCGTGTTGTCACGGCACTTGTGTACTTGGATCACATGATCGGCGTCTTTTGACGTGATATACCTCACCGCAGAAATTGGATCGGTATCCTACACTCTTCTCACCTGCTCTGCCGATTTATGTCGCCCGCCAATCCGGACGTAACCACCGACATAGCAGTCGCCTCTTCAGTACACACGCGTGATGCTGTTTCAGTGTGTCTGCGGCACCGTTGAATTAGCTTCCCGCAACAATTGAAGTACCCATCAGCCGAATCTCCCCAAGGAGAATTCTCTATGAAAAAGGTCTTATTATTCCTAAGTGCATTCTGCCTGGCTTCCGCCATTTCGGCAGCCGCAACCAACTGTGGCGGATTGTTTCCTGCCGAGCAAGACGGAGGCGGGGCGACAGTCCCCAATCGGCCGCTGTTTACTCAGCTTCAACAGGTACAGGGCTGGGCATCCTGCAAGGACGCGAGCGGATGCGGCGGCGGGGATGGTCTCGGCGCCTGCTGGATCGAAATGTATCAGAAACAGCCTTCAACATCAGGCGCTAGTACGGCCATCTTCAACGCCGGTTCGACGCAAGACTGCAACACTATGCCATGTAAGACATCGAACTCACTTTTCTTTAAGAAGCTCTCAGCAGGCAGTTCGATTACATACAACTATATCAACTACGTTAAGTTCGACTACTCCATAAAACTAGACCCCCTCGCAGCGGCGAATGCCCAGGCCCTAGAAATCGACATTTTTCAGTTTTATTGCGTCAGTAGCAACGACTGCTCTCCGAGCACGGGAAATGTCAACAGATTCATGATGGGTACTCAATGTGATCTCCACAATCTCAATTATAGCTATCCAGTATGGGAGCTGTGGGACTCGGGTGACATAAATCCAAAAACGGGGAAGCCAGGACTCTGGAAAGACGACTACCTCGGAACCGGCAACGCAATAAAATGTGTGGGCTTGCTCGATAGTGCTTGGCACCAGGTTGAGCTAATCGTCACGCTTGACCATACTGCGAATCAATATACTTTTGTGTCGCTGAGTGTGGACCGCAATACAAAGCCAATCAGCCAACTATACCCTGCTCAAACCAATAGCCATGATGGAGGCAACTTTGGAGTGCAGTTCCAGCTTGATTCGGTACCCCTCAACACTCAAGGCTTCCGTGAGTGGTTCGACAATGTGAACGTCTGCACCGATCCCAATCAGTGCTGAGCATCCGGTTGGTGCATTCTTGGCCGAAGCTCTAGCTTGACAGGGATTTCCACACTAGGTACCCACAATTGTGCGCAGCTCAGAGGAGAAGATTTATGAATACCCAACAAAGCATTACACGGGTAGCTCTTGCGAAGAGCCGCTGTGCAGCCGCAGCAACGCTCTTTGTCGCGATAATCGTAACAATCGCACTGGTGGCTTCATCAGCGCAGTCACAAACCTTCGCACAGCTTTACAGCTTTAGCGGTACTGATGGAGCGAATCCCAGTGCCGGCTTGATATTGGACAACAATGGGTATATCTACGGTACAACACTAAACGGCGGCGCAGCCGGCTATGGCGAAGTATTCGAAATGGATCCCTCGACCTCGTACCTGGCGGCGCTCTATACGTTTTCCGGAGACTTGGCAGGCCCCGTAAGCAAGCTTGTACTAAACGGGGCGAATATCTACGGCACGACCGCAGCAGGCGAGGCGGACGACTGCATGGGTGTCGGCGGCTGCGGGGCGGTTTTCGATCTGACTCCCTCCTACCAGCCGTGCAACCCACCCGGGTTCTGTACATGGTATTACAACGTGCTCCACTCCTTTTCTGGAGGCGCAAACGGATCTGACCCCTATGGTGATCTCATCTTTGATCAAGCGGGGAACATATTTGGCACAACCCGCTACGGAGGCGGTGCAGGGCAGTGCGGTGGCAACCCGAGCACCGGCTGCGGCACCGTCTATAAACTAATACCAGGCGGCCCGAGGAACTGGCCATACACAAAAATCTACAGCTTTGGAACCGGGAATGACGGGAAGGAACCTACTAGCGGGCTGTTCCTCGACAGCCAGGGAAATCTTTGGGGCACCACGTTAGGGGGCGGGCTCAACATCGATAATGGCCAAAACAAGGGAACTGTTTTCGCCACAACGCCATCCGGGACAGAGTCGTGTCTCATTAGTTTTGATGATGGAAGTTTCGGTGGCTACTCGTTCGCGGGGCTGACTTACTATGCATCAAACCTCTACGGAGCCAATGCGGATGCAGGAGGAGTTCCCAACAACGCCGGCAGATTCTTCGAGGTGGGCATTACGAACTGCTCATTTACCCCTCTGCAGGGATTTCAAGAGCTCGGCGTAAAGCTTGACCTACAAGGACCGCGTGCGAAGCTCATCACGGACGGAGGCGGTAACTTCTATGGCATTACAACGACAGGCGGTCTGTACGGATATGGCAGCGTCTTCAAGGTGACGCAGTCCAGCGCTCCGCAGACTCTCTATAGTTTTTGCTCTGCTGGATTGCCGACGTCGTGCACGGACGGCGCTTACCCAACCGGCGAACTGGTACTCAACTCGAACGGGACGGTCCTTTATGGTACGACGTACAGCGGCGGCAATTTCCCGGCTGCTTGTCCGCAGGGGTGCGGCACTATTTTTAAGCTCACGCTGTGAACTTTATTTCGAATCATATTTCTGTGACGGCGCGACTCCAGCCGCGCCGTTCTGAGACATTTGAACCATTGGCCAGATCTGACGAGTGTCGGGGGGGAATATATATGATCGCTAGGCCACAACTTAGTATCCGCACGCGCCGCCTAGAGCAATCGCCCATTGCGTCCGTTGTAATGCTTCTCGCAGTGCTTATAGCAACGCTCTTGTTGGGAGCTGTGGCCCTCCAGGGGCAAACCTACAAGATTCTGTATGCCTTTACAGCCGGAGCCGATGGTAAGGTCCCGGAGGCAGGCCTGACTATGGACGCTGCTGGGAATCTTTATGGAACAACGGATTTTGGCGGGCACCTTGACGTCATCTGCAGGGAGGTGGGATGCGGCACGGTTTTTAAGCTCACCAACGCGAACTCCATCTGGGCTTTTTCAACTTTGTACGCATTTCGTGGAGACAGTGACGGAATCACTCCGGACGCGAGAGTAATCCTTGGGCCGGATGGGGCCCTTTACGGTACGACATACCTTGGCGGCAGGGTCCCACGCAGCGCTCGGGAGGGGAGCTACGGCACCGTTTATAGAGTTGGGCCGCCGGCGGCACCCTGTGCAAGCAGCGCTTGCCAGTGGGAGGAGACAGTTCTTTACCGTTTCACGGGCGGTGCTGACGGGTCTCGGCCGTTCTCTGGTGATCTGGTCTTCGACGTAGCAGGGGATATCTTCGGCAGCACCTCCGAAGGCGGAGCCAACGGGTGCGGTGACGGATGCGGTGTGGTGTTCGAGTTAACGCCATCGGGTACTAGCTGGGCAGAGAGCGTACTCTATGCCTTCAAAGGGGGCCCCGACGGCGACGAGCCAAGCTCTGGAGTCATCTTCGACCAAGCAGGCAACCTCTATGGTGAAACTGCCTATTGTGGGGGCCATGATTGCTATGGGCTGGTTTACAAGTTGTCCCACTCAGGACCGGGCTGGGTCAAGACAGTGCTCCACCGTTTTGGTTTGAATGACCTCGAATACCCAACTGGCGGAGTGGTATTCGATTCTTCCAGCAATCTCTATGGCGTCGTCTGCTGCCCTCCCGCCGGCGGTGCCTTCCAGCTGACACTCTCCAACAATGGTTGGATAATCAATTGGCTGGCTGCATTTGTCGGTAGCTATGGGCCAGTCAATGGGGCGCACTTGGTAATGGATCGAGCCGGGAATCTCTACGGGACGACCTTCGGCGGCGGAGCATATAGGCAAGGTAATGTCTTTAAGTTGAGCCCTGGTATTGACGGATGGACTTATACCGACCTGCATGACTTTCACCGCACAGACGGCTCTGGACCATCAGCCAGCGTAATACTCGACGCCGATGGCAACATTTACGGCACTACGACAGAGGGAGGCAATTTATCCGCGTGCCCGATCATTGGCTGCGGTGTTGTCTTTGAGATTACGCCATAGTTACCTGCAAGAACGTCTTGGACGGGTTCTCTGGCAGAACGTCAAGAGAAAATACTCTGACTCTGACACACAGTCTTTGTGTCCTGTCGTTGGAGCAGCCGTTATGACCCTGCGCTCCTCCAAGTCAGGTCGTCGTGCCAAATTTCTACGAACAACAATTAGGTCCATCTGCCATAATGGCATGTGCGCTCCGTCGTTTACGGCGTTTCGATTCAGCAGAACCCCCCAGAAATTGCAGCATAGCTAAAAATGTAGCTGTCAGATTCTTCTTGGAACAGTAAAACGAATAAGAGTTGCGGTACCCAGGCGACGACCAAGACATTCCGTGCGCACCTGAAATATCTTAAACGCCGTTATCTGTTGCGGTTGGGACCGCGCAAAGACGAGAATCCAGCCTATCTCTCAATCAGAGCTGGTGCTTTTGAGGGCTTATGTTGGCGAACTCATTTCGGGGGCACGCGGCTCCAGGGCAGTTCGTGACATAAATCGCCAAGATTAATGACATAGGCTTTATGGGAGGTGTCGAAGAACCGTTAGAGACCGGACCAGTTTGTTCCTTGCCTTTCGGCTGACAGCCCTTCTGGGTGCAGGGCAGAGCCTCAATTGCCAGTCACAATGGAATTGGTGGAAAAAATCTGATGCTTATACAATCCTGGGCTGACCTTCGGTGATTGCGATTTCGTGGTGGGCGCCGCGCTCGAATTGCGGCGAGTCTTCCCTCTGAATATCCAGCAATGCACGTTCTCTCAGACGAAGCGTTTGACTGAAATTTGATCTTAGACTAAACGCAGTAGGAAGCGCGATTGGCATTTCAGCGCTCTAATTACGCAGAGAGGGTGGATGCAGGTTCGGCGACTTCCGCTGGTGTTTGTTCCTAGTCACAGCTCGCGAATCCACTGGCCCGACACACATTCTGGTTATCTAAGTCGGGTGCGTGAGCCGGTCAGTCGATCGAAATCGGGCGTGCAGGGCAAGATAGCCGATGTCTTCCACGGGCGCTCTCGTCACGCTGAATTCACTCAACGAATTGCAAGGATTCCACATACTACTCGCCACAGGTCTGGCCGACGACTGGCAAGAGCAGCCCTTCCGTTTCGAATATCTCTATGCTGGCGCCAAACAGTGCTACACGCCGGACATCTTGGTGATTTGGGGTAAACACCAAGAGGTTGTGGAAATCAAAGAGGATGCAGAGGTCGATTGGCCGGAGAATCGGAAGCGGTTTGCGTTACTTCGCGAACTCCTTGCAGAGCACGGCTATCAGTTCCGAGTATGGCAGAGATCCGAGATCTGCGCAGAGCCTCGCCTGACGAACGCTAGCCTTGTGTTGCGCTACCGATGTGTTTCCGTGAGCGCCACAGAGCGTGAAAGTATTCGGCGAGCATTCTCCTCCACTCCCGTGCTACCCCTGCGCAGCTTGGTCGGCGCCGGCAGAATTAGAGTGCAGAGTGTGCTTCGGACGGTGCTTGATGGCCTGCTGCACATCAACTGGTGGGAACCGCTCACCTTGAATTCAAGGATAGGCTCTCTGCCCATTGGTCCGCAGATATGGCCAACGCCGCCCGGTATTACAGGCACGCCGGTCAGTGCAAGGAGGCCAGATGGCACTATGCGGTCTTAGAAAAGGCCATCAAATTGGGATTGGAGCAACTGACTTTCTAATCTTGCGGCGTCTGCCGGATCAGGTCTGGCAGTTACAAAACATCGCGACCGGCGAACTGCGGACATTCACAGAGCTTGATCTGCTCGATCGGTTCGCGGTCGGTGAACTCATATTCATTCCTAGCATCAATGTCAGCGCTGCTGCTGAGGATCTCAGCAATAAGATGCTGCGGGATCTTTCTGTTTATCCCCCGGAATTGGTCAACTTGGCCAGGTTTCGAACTGAGTATCTAAAGGAGATCGACCGCCGGCAACCTATCGCAATCACACAGCGCGCGATTGAACCGCTAGCCCAGTCAGTGGCGGAACGAATTGGCGACCGCAAGCCACCGGGCTGGCGCACAGTATGTCGGGACTATCGCAAGTGGGTGGCGGCGGGGCGTGATATCCGTGCCATCATGCTTCGGTACAGTGATCGAGGGAAACATGGCAGCCGAATGGCACCGGAAACGAAGGCCATCAGTGATCAGGTCATTGATGAGTTATACCTGACGGCTGAACGGAAGCGAGTGCCCGCAGTCCACTTGGAAATCCTGCGTCGTCTTGCGGAGGTGAACAGGTTCCGCCCGGAACCTGACAGGCTTCCCGTTCCGAGTCGGAGAACGGTCTACCGTGAGATTGCACGTAGGTCGCCGTACGAAAGGATGGTCGCGCGGTATGGCAAGCGGCGCGCGGAAATGGAATTCCGGATATCCGGCACTGGGCCTCAGACGTCCCGCACTCTTCAACGAGTATCGATGGACCACACGCCCGGCGACATCATCGTTGTGGACGACAATAGCATGCTGCCGCTGGGCCGACCGACGATCACCTCTGCTCTTGATGAGCACACCCGTTGCCTAATGGGCTTCTACGCTGGATTTGAACCGCCCAGCTGCCTGTCCGTGATGCGATGCCTCAAACACGCGATCCTGCCCAAGACTTATGTGGGGCGTGAGTCCCCTTCAGTCAAGAACCATTGGGATTGTTATGGCGTGCCGGAACTCGTGGTGGTCGACAATCCGCCCGAGTTTCATTCCACTCACTTCGAACGTGCCTGTCTCCAAATCGGGACCGACATCCAGTACACCAAGGTTCTCGTTCCCTGGTACAAGGGCAAGCTTGAACGGTTCCAAGGGACCATGAATCACGACCTGATGCATGGCAATCCCGGCACGACGTTCAGCGGCATCTTGGAACGTGACAACTACGATCCCAGCCGGCACGCTGTGATTTTGCTCAGCACATTTCGGGAGATGCTCCACAAGTGGATCATCGACGTGTATCTGCAGACGCCCCATCGCGGCATCAAGGACACACCCGCCCATCGATGGCAAGCTGAGGTGATCGACTTGCCGCCTCTGCTGCCGGCAAGTGCGAGCGAGTTGGATATTGTGCTGGGTATGACTGTGCAGCGGGTTGTATTTCACTACGGCATCGAGTTGGAGGGACTGAAATACAACGCCCCAGAATTAGGTGAACTGCGACGACGAATGGGCCTGGGAATTAAGGTCGAGCTTACGTTTGATCCAGGTGACCTGGGCCACATCAGCGTGCTGGATCCACAGAGGAAAACCTACATTCACGTTCCGGCTGTTGATCAAGGGTACGCCAGAGGACTGTCGCTTTGGCAGCACAAAGTGATACGCCGCTACGCGCAACGCCAGTTGAGCGCGCGCACGGACATCGTGGCCCTGGCGCAGGCCAAAGCGGAAATCCGCGAGTTGGTGGAACGTGATCTGGAGCGCAAGGCCACCCGCGGCAGAAAGCGCCATGCACGCTTTATGGAAGATCACACCGGTGCAAATGCCTCAGGGCCTATTCAAGGGGTGTTCGGCAATCGCGCAAGCAAATGTGAAACAGCGGGGCAGAAGGCGCAACGCCAGTCAACGGCCAAAAACGTAAGGTCGAAGCGCGACGCAATGAAAGTGCAGAACGGCACTTTTGCTGATGACAAGTTGGTGCCGGTCTTCGAGGCCAACCTCGATTTGCCACGCCAGCCGAGAGTGGGTATGGACGAACGGCAATGACCGAAGCGACGGACCGA
Source organism: uncultured Acidobacteriaceae bacterium (assembly GCA_963796585.1). Classification (GTDB taxonomy): domain Bacteria; phylum Acidobacteriota; class Terriglobia; order Terriglobales; family Acidobacteriaceae; genus CAVVDY01. The sequence goes on along the minus strand of CAWCMB010000008.1, from coordinate 148,768 downwards.
TCGGAACGCGTGCTGGTGAAGTATCCGCTCTTCAAAGCCGCAGTTGCGCGAATCCAGGCATGCTTTGACAGCCACGATGCCTCCACCGAACCGGACTGCTGTCCCATTGTCGGCGAAAGCGGCAGCGGAAAGACAACCATCATCTCGTACTTCGCCGGCCTTCATCCACGAGTTGAGCACAGGTGGGGGCTCGAAATCCCGGTGCTGGTGGCGAAAGTACCGGCAAGGCCAACCGTGAAGAGCTTCGCTGAGACTCTCCTGTATCAACTCGGCGATCCGCTGTGGTCACGCGGCAATACGGTTAGTAAAAGCATCCGGCTCCGGGAGCTGCTTAAGCGTTGTCGCGTTCACTTGTTAGCCCTCGATGAATTTCAGCACTTCGTGGATGTTAGGCAGGCGAGTATCCCCAACGATGTTGCTGACTGGCTAAAGGAGCAGGTCGAGGAAGCGAGTCTGTCGATCGTTGTTCTCGGGCTGCAGCGCTGTTTAGAGGTGTTCCGGCAGAACGAACAATTGCGTCGCCGTTTTGGAGCAACTCTGCGTGTTGGAGCCTTTCGCTGGAGTATCCAAGACGATCGGACCACATATCGGGCCTTCCTCCGTGCCGTGCAAGGGCAACTCCCCGAATACGATATGCCGTCCCTCTCCGATGTCGACATGGCTTTTCGCATGCACTATGCCTCGTATGGCCTAATCGGATACACCATGAAGATCATTCGCGGTGCGACGCGGATCGCCCGGTGTCATCCGCGGAGGCAGATCACGATGCTTACGCTGGCGCAGTCCTTCGCGGAGCATGTGTGGGCGGAACGTCTTGAGGATCCGAACCCATTCAGCAATGAGTTCAATTGGGAGGAGGCGCCGCCCCTGATACTGCCAAGTAAGAGAGCGTGGGTCCCGACCACAACGGCAAAAAGCCGCAGAGCCCGCCTGGAACTGCACGCATGAGCACATCGACGCTTCCTGCCGCGCGGCTTCTATTCCGGGTCGATCCGATGCCTCACGAGAGCCCTCGGGGGTACCTGTGCCGAGTAGCTCAGGAGCATGGCTACAGCGGGCCTCTTTTTCTGCTGAAAATTGCCGGGGTGCCGCCATCGAGGCTGGAGCGGGAAGATGGCGTCAAGCCGGTTTCTTACATGTTGCGCCTCGAAGCTGATGAATGGCGTGAGATTTGCTACCGGCGCGTCAAAGGACGAGGCCGCTTTAAGCAGAGATTATTCCACGGTGAACGCATCAGCGCAGATGATTTGAATTATGGGTGTCCCCGGCTGTGTCCTGCTTGCCTCCGCGAACGTCCGATCTGGTGGGCGGCGTGGGATCTGGGTCTTGTAACAGCATGCCCGATACACCGCTGCATGCTGCTCGATCAGTGCCCGTCCTGCAAAAGGAAATTGGCGTGGCATCGGCCGGCCGTGCACAAATGCCGTTGTGGGCTGGATCTTGGCAATCTCGCTGCTGAAGTGGCGGATGATGCTTTAGTGGTAATCAACACCGCGATCTATCGGGCGGCGGGATTTCCACTCGATGATGCCTGCGGACCGGATTTCGCAGCTTATCGTTTTCCAGGCGAGGTGCTTGCGTTGCGGCTTGGTTCTTTGCTCAGGCTGTTACTTTTCCTTGGTTCCATCAGAGAAAGCGGCAGACTACGCCGGAAGCAGAAGCCCTTTGCCGCGACAGACCTTGCCGTTGCAGCCGAGATTGGCAGTGCCGCAGTCGAGGTGTTGAAAAACTGGCCTACGCATTTGCGCGATCTTTTGAGATCCATGCTCCCGGCGAACGCCATTCCCACCACCCTCAACTTCAATGCAATCTTCGGAAACTTCTATCGCCACTTGTTTCGTGTCCTTCCCCGTAGCGAAGTCGGATTCCTGCGCGACGTGTTCGAGAAATTTGTTATCGAGGACTGGAAAGGTCCTATCCGTGGCCAGCACCGCTACTTTTCGGTGTTCACACGCCGGAGTTCCCAATGGATACCTGCAGACGCAGCCGAGCGGATGGCAAGAACGAGGGCAGCACGCGTATCGGACCTTGTTCGCCACGGACAGATTGAGGGCATGTTCTTGGATGTGGGCCGGACGAGAAGCCACGCTGAATGCTGGGTTATGCGCGACTCGCTGAAGCGATGGATTGTTGCCCGCAATCTCGAACGAACTCGCTATATGTCGCGAACCGAGGCGGAGCACGCATTGGGTCTGACCAAGCGCACCATTGTCAAAGCCGCCAGTGCGGGAGCGATGCGCTATGTCCAAGGTCCCGAGTGCGGTTTCCCAACCGGCTATTTCTTCTTCCCGCGGGAAGACGTGAAGAAGATTCAGTGCGCATTTAAGCGAGCCGACATGCTCGCGAAAGAATTCGCGAGGGCGAGCGAGTTGATAGCGCTAGGGCACGCCATAAAGAACTATCTTGGCTGCGGTCCGGGGCTGGCCGCGGTAATCCGAGCCGTAGTTGACGGCAATCTTGCCCCAGTCGGGTACTCCGACCGATTTCGCGGGATCACTGGTTATCTGTTCTTGTCTGAGGACCTACGCAGATATCGGGCAGTTGAGAACATAGTGACTGCCGAAGGATTCTTGAGCTATCGCGAGGCGGCAGCGGCGTTGGGAGTCAAAACGCGCGTGATTCGCGGCTTGGTATGTCAAGGAATCCTCCGTGCCTGTGCTGGATATCGGAATGGTCTGTCAAAGCTGATACCGGCTGCCGATGTTCGACGCTTCTGTGGCGAGCACGTGGCAGTAACGGCCCTGGCTGCGCGCCTCGGAGTCAACGGCAACGCATTCACCCGCTTCATGAGAACGTCGGGACTCCCGCTGACTGCCGTACCAGTGCCGGAGAAGGGTAGAGGCTCGGCGCTGTTCCTGTCTAGAGAAGTGGCTGCAGAGATGGGCCACGAATTGTCGGGCCAATTATCGTGTGTATAAATAATTTGTCAACAAACAACGATGCGTCCCATTTTCGCTCGCGCTAATAGACAAGAGTGCTATTCCGACAAGATAAACCCCACCATGACAAACGGTGACGTCTAACTTAAAAACTTAAATGGTTATGCACACGGAGGGTTTGACCAAAGGTTGGTTTTGTTGGGCATTACCGAGCATCCGCTGACCACGTTGCTCAACGTGAGCCTGAAAATCTCAGCAACCAGTTCGCGGTCGGACCGGCAAGACCAGCATCGCCTGCGTCCACCCTGCGCATGCGGTCAGTTCTGTGGGATCTGCTGGCAGCATTGCCGTCCCCAAAGTCCCTATAAACTGTGAGGAATTGGCCGGCGCAAAAACGACTACAGCCGCTTTCGATATTCACTCGAAAACGGCCTGCATCTGCTTGAATTTGTTGGACGGGCCGGGAGAATTCGAGCATCCGACCGCCTGCGCCCCAAGGCGGATGTTACAGCATATTGAAGTCTATCGAAAGCTGTAGATTGCAACTGATTGGTGTTGAAGATTTTGCGATCTGATAATTGTATCCTATTGAGCCGTGAGGAAGTTGACTACATCGACAGCTACAATTCCATCTACCCGCGCGGAAAATCTAAGCCAATGCTACTTGGAATGCCCGGGGCGGCACTCCGTTGGATTCTACTCCCCTGCACACCCCGAGTTGCTGGACCAATGGCCTTTGTCTATTTTGAACCTCGATAGCTCCTCGGTTGGATGATATAACATGGAAGCTGCTGTTCTGCTGGGGATTCTAAGGTAAGGTCATTCCCGGTGTTTCGGAGGATATCGACCGGAGCCAACCTGCCGTTTGCACCAATCACATACTTTGTACGCAGTGACTGCAGCGATTCGTCGCAAGAGTGGTCACGCAAAGCAACGAACGTGTGCGTCATCCCTGACGAGAGCAGCTCATCCTGGAATTCTTGCTCATACCCGAGATAGCGGTATTCAATTTTCACCCAGTCGGCGTGCCCTTTCTTATCCGTTGCCCTTGCCACAAACACGTCCCGATTAGCACTGAATCCGCTCTTCTGAACCTTCTCGGCCACCCCGACGATCCTGAACGTGAGCTTCTCGGGTTTTGCGGAGCCAATCGTCTTTGCATTGCAGGGGAACACTGCAACTAAGATAGTCAACACAGCCAACATCAGCTACACATATAACAACAATTCTTCGATAGCGACCATGACCTCGTCCAGCGGACACACTTATACATACTCCTACAACAATGCGGGGCAGCAAATTTCGCTAGTTGATGCCGGTGCCGGTATTATCTACGTGCAGGATGCCCATTACGCTCCTCCCGGGATGTTGACTAATGCCGTGCACGGTGGAACGCTTGGAATAACCGAGACCAACAGCTACAACAATCGACTGCAGCCATTAATGTTATCGGCAACGGGATCACAGACGGTATTTAGTCTGAGCTACAGCTGGATATTGCCAGGAAATAAGAACAACGGCACGGTTTACCAAATACAGAACAATCGTGATAGCTCGCGGAGCGTACAATTCTCGTATGACTATATGAACCGTCTTGCTTCGGCCAAGACGTACAACTCCAGCACCTGGGGTGATGCCTACGTATATGATTACTGGGGGAACCTATTACAGAAGAATGTAACGCAAGGCACAGGAGAGACTCTGCAACTGACTGTAGATACGCACAATCACATTTCTAGTTTTGCCTATGACGCCAGCGGCAATGTAACAAATGACGGCGTCAATACTTCGCTAACATATGACGCTGAGAATCGACTGTACGGTACGGGCGGTTTATACGGTCTTCTATATGACGGCGATGATCGCCGAGTATTTGAATTGCAGGGTTTTGCCACAACAAATTATTGGTACGACGAGGACTCAAAGTTGACATCGGTGGTAGGTGCAGGGAGTGCAATCGACTACATATACTTCAATGGCAAGCCAATTGCATTCATAAATACCGCGACTCTGTCCGCAAATCAGTACGACTACTGGTCGGATCATTTGGGATCCATTAATGTGGTTTCTCTTCCAAGTGGAAGCACGCTCAACCCAATTCAATGGGAAGCTGACTATTATCCCTTCGGAGGGGAGCGCCTAATCAAGAACAATTTATACAACCCGCTGTCATTCGCAGCGTATTACTTGTCTGATCTTGGATACTATCATCCGGAGCAGCGGGACATGTCGTCAACGATAGGGCGCTTTTTGAGTCCCGATCCGGTTTCGGGCAGCGTTGGAAATCCTCAGAGCTGGAACATGTATTCGTACGTGCTCAACAACCCGACGAGTCTCACCGACCCTAGTGGCCTCGATCCCAACGTACCGGGCTCAGTCTCCTTCCCGTATAAGCCGCAGCTGCAGGGCGACATGTGTGGTTCCATTGATCGCGGCTCGAATGTTCCCTGCGGTTTGATGGGGTCTCTCGAAAGCGTGGACACAATCACTTACTGTAATGATGGATTCTGCGGCGCTCCCCTCCAGCGAAATCCCAATACAGGAGACTGGCAACAACAAATTGGTTGGCAGGTGGTGAATGGACGCGATCCTAGCGGCGAGCCAACGAGGACCTTCGTCCCAATCTGGGGGGAAGCACCCGATCCCAGTCTTATGGCCGCAAACAACGCGGATACTCCACTTAACCCGTATGCGCAAGCCGTATTCTCGCAACCCGTCCTGCAAACCACAGCAGCAACCATGACGAATCCCTGCACATACATTGGATGGACGGCAGCAGCTGCGGCCGGCGGGGCCGCTGGGGTGGGTCTTGCACATGCAGGGGAAATAACCACTGCTGCGGCAGACAATGCCCCAACGTTACTCACCAAAGTGCTTAACTGGTGGTTCAATTTCACCAGCAAGCCCGGAAAACCAGGGCTCGCACGGGCGGCAATGACGACAGCAAGCGCCGCAGGGAATGCTGCGATCAGTACATGCAAGAAGTTCTAAAGCCCGAAGCCGAGTTACTAAAGCGATGTCACTGACCAAAAATCGGATGCGATGCCCCCAATGTGGCTGGGAGATGGCGTTTGACAGACGGGTGTTTCGCACCGGCTTCGTCTGCGAACAGTGTGGGACGAGGTTGCTCGTGTCCGAAGCGTACTCGCGCATGCTAGTGCTGATCAGCATGGTGATTGGCTTGGGTTTGCCATGGGTCGCCCATCTTGCAAAACCATTGATGTCGGGCCTTGGTCCGCTAGCCGGCTTTATAGCGACACTTGCTTTGGGTTTTCCTCTGGCGTTTGCAGTTTTGTTCCTGATGGTGCGTCTGGTGCCGCGTTGGGTATCCCCTCCTCTAGTAGTCCGGCATAACGATCCGTTTACGTCGTTGAACCTTACAGCCGACGGGGAAGAACGTGGGTATGATACGTCACCCCGTGACGGGAGCTGAAGAGCAACGGACGTTGCTGTAGGCGAGCCAATTCAGCAGTAAGGCGATACGACAGAAACACGTTCAGCGGGTTACCATAGAGGAACCGCAAGTTCCTGATGGGTAGCTCGCTGAATGTTCCTTCCAGGCGGACGGGGTGTTTGAGGCCGCCAAAGTCATCGTTGGGCCGAATGATGTTCTGAACGGGGAAGCGAAAACTGTCGGGGCGGGGCCAATTTCGGGAATTGCCTGGAAGTAGCTCCCAGGATGGCTTGCCCGTTCGGAGCAACTGTTAATCCACCTGCCGTAATGGCAGGTGCGCGGCTTCGTGTAGACGTTGCCGTTGCGACTCAACAGGATCCGAAGACTATAAATCTCAGCGTAGTTGAAACCGTAGCTGCGGACGCATCGAGAAACCAGATTACGCAGCTGGCAGCTGGCTTCCCTGTAAGAAAGCGCCCTCGACGAGGCGGAAAAGTAGGCCCTTTCGGACACATATCGATCTCGCCGCCACATCTGGATTGAATCCACGGTCGCTACGAGTATGCGGGCAACAATGGCAAGAGTATAGGATTGTGACCGCAACCGTGACATGAATTGTCAAGAATTGTGGCATCGACCGGTGGTTCTCTCTGTGAAATCAACCGCTGGAGATGTCATTTACTGTGTCATCCTACAAAGTCCTGGTCGCCTCCGACATTCACTTCAATCCCATGGCCGACGCGTCGCTGGTTCCGCAATTGATTGCCGCCGACCCCGCGCACTGGGAAGCCATTCTGAACCAGACGACGCCACATTCGTTCAGTCCCTACGGGCAGGACACAAATTGGTGGCTGCTGCAGTCGTCGCTCGACCAGATGCGTAGGACCATGCCCAAGCCAGCGGTTTTCTTGGTGCTGGGCGACATGCTGGCCCATCGCTTTCCCGCCATGTTCCGGGACATCACGCACGATGAAGATCACGAGCATTACCGCGCATTCGTGCTCAAGACCATGGAATTTCTCGCCTTGCAACTGCGGCGGCGCTGGCCCGACACCCAGATCCTGCTCACTCCCGGCAACGACGATGATGTTTGTGGCGACTACACCGTCGAAGCCGGTGGGGCTTTCCTCAGCGACACCGCAGCTACGGTGCGCCAGCTTGCCAAGGCCGACCCGCAAGCGGCCGCCGATTGGAAGGCGCTGGGCAGCTATAGCCTGCTACCCAATGCCATTTCCGGTGTGAAGATCGTCTCGCTCAACAGCGTGTTCTTCTCCGAGGAATACCAGCCGCTAAGCTTCCGGCAATCGTGTGAGCAGGTGCAGTCCACTGCGCCGAGCCAGGCGTTTGCCTGGCTGGAACAGACGTTGAGCGCCGCCAAGCAGGCGAACCAGCAGGTCTGGCTCATGTTTCACATTCCGCCCGGCATCGACGGTTATGGCAGTGTGCACAATCACCAAGGATCGTGCGCGGCCGACGTCGTTCCCATGTGGGTGCCGGAGTGGACGGTGAAGTTCGACAGCCTGCTCGTCAATTATCACGGAACGATTGCGGCCAGCTTCGCCGGACACACCCACACCGACGATTTCCGCGTGATTCGCGACGGCAGCGCCGCAAAGGAGTTCGTCCTCGTAGATCCGCCGATCTCGCCGGTGTACGACCAGAATCCCGCGTTTCGCGTGTTCGACGTAAGCGGCGGTGAGCTGCGAGATCAGACCACGTACTACCTAACCAATCTCACCACCGCCAGCGCAAAACAACGCGGCCAATGGAAAAAGGAATACACCTTTTCGCACGCGTGGAAAGTGAAGCGGTTGGATTCCGCCAGCCTGGGCAATATCTACGACCGGATAGCTGCTGATGACACTGCGCGCGCGCATTGGCTGAAGCTGTACAACGTCTCCAGCAGCGCAGCCAAAGTCGCGCCGGCTCAGGTACGCGGACTCTACTGCGCCATCGAAGGATTAGGCGTGGGCGCGTATGGAAATTGCGCCTGCGTTGGTACGCAATAATTTGGAAGGGCGCGCCTTCCGGCGCGTCATCATCGTTGGTTCGAGTTTTGTCCCCTACGCCTTGGCGCTGTCCGCCTCTTCTGGAAACAGCAGATGGTTCTCTACGTCTTCATCGCGCCAGTCGGGAGCATCGAGCTGCCGCGCATTCTTCTCCAGCGGCTCCAGATCGGGCAGCTCTTCGGCCTCTAGAGACTTGTCCAACTCTGCGAACTTCCGTGCCACCGGAAACACTCGCTTCTGCATCGAGCCCACCGCAGCATTGTAGGAATTCGTGGCGCTATCCAGCTTCTTGCCAAGATCTTCAAGATGCCGTGTCATCGCACAAAGTCGTTCATACAGCGTCTTACCCGCCTCGCTGATCTTTCGCGCGCTCTCCGCCAGGTTTTTCTGGTTCCATCCATAGGCGACGGCCTTCAGCAGCGCAATCAATGTCGTAGGCGAAGCGATAATTACTTTTTGCGCAACGCCGTATTCAATCAGTTCCGGATCGGCATCCATCGCAGCGCGAAAGAAAACTTCACCCGGCAGAAACAACACCACAAACTCCGGCGTCGCCTCAAACTGTTGCCAATAGCGCTTGGATCCAAGACCGTCGATATGCGCCTTTACCTGCCGCGCGTGCTGCAGCAGCCGTGCATTTCGCGTCGGCTCATCCGTCGCTTCCAGCGCCTCCAGATAGGCCACGATCGGCGCCTTGGAATCGATGATCACCTGCTTGTCTCCCGGCAGTCTCACCACCACATCGGACCGGATGCGGCGGTCTTCGCTAGTCACCGTGACCTGCTCATCGAAGTCGCAATGCTCGGTCATGCCCGCCATCTCGATGACGCGGCGCAACTGCACCTCACCCCAACGTCCACGCGCCTGCGGCTCGCGTAGAGCCTTCACCAGGTTTCCCGTTTCCGTCTGCAAAGCTTTTTGGGTCTCCATCATCGACGCGACTTGCGTCGACAACGTGCCGTAGGCGTGAGCGCGCTCCTTCTCCAGCGCACGGACCTGCTCATCAACCTGCTTCAGAGATTGTGTGATCGGCTCGACTAACGTCTTCACTGCCTGCTCGCGTTTTTCCAGTTCGCCCTTAGCGTCCGATTGCTGACGCTCCAGCGTGGCCTTTGCCAGGTCGAGAAAGTTGGCGTTGTTGTTCTGCAAAGCGCGTGCCGCAAGCGATTCAAACTGCGCGCGCATTTCGTCGCCCGCCTGGTTCAGCAGTTGCAGCTTCTCTTCGGCGTTGCGGCGTTCGCTGACAAGTGTGGCTTCGAGCGCAGCTTTGGATTCAAGCAGGGTTGCGTTCTCCGCTTGGCGGCTGGCCAGTTCAGCACGGAGTCTGTCTACTTCACCGGCGAGAGACGCGGCCGAGGCTCTAGCTTCCGCGGACTTGGCCTTCCATGCCATGTACGCAAGCCAACCACCAAACAACCCGCCGACTAGCAAGATTAGGAATTCAGTCGTCACAGGGGCCCTCGCCGATGCCGTATTGTAGCGCAGGCGAAGATTTGGCGAAAGTGGAAAACTTGGTGAGTTGACAGCCCGTACAACGGCTACTTCTTCCGCAGTCCGCATCGCAGCGCATCCATCATCGCCGCCATACGCCGCTCGCGGGTCTCTTCCTTTTTCGCATCCTCGATGGCGCGGACATACTCTTTCTGATGAGTGAACGACAGCTTCGCCCAGCGTTCCTTGGCCTGCGGATCGCTGTTGATGATCTTCTTGAGATAGGCCGGCAGCTCGACTTTGCGTTCTTCCTCGTCAAGCTCCATCGCGACCTTCACCGTGTCGCCGGCTTTGCATTTGCCGCCCGCGCGCAGTTCCGCATTTACCGCCATCATGTGGCCGTCGCCCATATTCATCAGCGAGCTGCGAAAGGGGAACCCGTTGATCGTTCCCTTCACCGGCACGCGACCCTTGCGACCAAACACTTTCACCACGTCGAAGGGTGGCTTTACCGCCGCGACCTGTGAACCTTCCTGCCCAATCAGTTTCACCGTGAATTTATGCTGCGCCATGCATCTCTCCGCCACCAGAGCACTAGTCATCTGCCCCGGTCGCCCTTAGTAACCCTACTTCGGCAGGAAGAAAAGGAGCCCAACCACTGCGCCACCGGCCACCAGAAGCGCAGGATTGATCTTGTACCGCAGCAGGATCATCAGGGTCACGACGGCGACCGTCCCAGTTTCGAGCCCGGTGATGGCGCCCCTGGCCATGCTGAAGCAGCCAGCCAACAACAAGCCAATGGAAACTGGAGCCAGTCCTTCCTGAATCGAGTTTCTCCACCGCCAATTTGCAAGCTTCTTCCAGGCTTTGGCGATCACATATGCCAGCACCGCAGTCGGCCCGAAAAATGCGAGGAGGGTGACGACGGCTCCCAGCAATCCTGCAGACCATTGTCCGACGACAACGATCATCATCATGTTCGGGCCGGGCGCCATCTGGCCCAAAGAGTAGATATGAATGAGCTGCGTGAAGGTCAGCCATTTGTGTACGTCCACCGTCAGTACTTTCATCTCAGGGAAGGCCGCCATGCCTCCGCCGACGGTGAGAATCGACAAGTAGGAAAAAACGCGAATTAGAGCAGGGATCTGGTTCATCGCGCAACCTCCGACTGCTCGTGATGCGCTCTGGGCCGATGAAACAGAATCGCGACGATTCCCACAATGATCAGCGCGCGCGGTACCGACCAATGGAAGCGATTCACCGCCAGCACCGTTGCTGCGATGAAAACAAAGTCGAATTTATGCGACAGTGACTTTTCGCTCAGCCCAACAACGGTCGCGAGAATCAGGCCGACCGCTGCTGCCGCAACCCCCTTCAGCGCCGCCGTGGACCACGGATGATCGCCGTGCAGGTGGTAGGAGATACCGGCGAAATACATCAGCACGGCACCCGGCAGGCACATGCCTATCACTCCGACGACTGCTCCCCACGCGCCACGCAGCTTTTCGCCCACCAACACCGCCATGTTGGTCGCGTTCAGGCCGGGCAGAGACTGGCTGATGGACAGCATCTCGACGAATTCCTTGTCGTCGATCCATTTGTTCTTTATCACCAGGCGGTCGCGCAAATAAGGCACCACGCCGCCAAAGCTGGTTGCGCCGATGACCAGGAAATGAAGGAAAATGTCCCACACCGAGACGTTCAAGGCAGGCTTTGCGGTCTCCGCGACCTGCAATGCGGGCTTTGCAGCAACACTACTCATGACTTAGGCCCCGTTCTTGCATCGCGACCTTATTCATGCGCTCTCGGCGCATTTCCCAGCAACCGGTACACCGCAGCGGTTTTGGTTAAATTCAGCGCGATGTACTCCTCGACCATTGCTTGACGCGCCCTTGCTCGAAGTGTTCTTAGACGGCGGCTTGATCGGATTCTTAGCAGTTCCAGTGGCGGCTGGCATACTTTCTCCTGATTGAGAGCGAGGGTCCCGAATTTGTCGGGAGTCTTTTGGCGAGAATAGAAGAAACATTCAGAAATTGCGATGCAAATTTACTGATGTGTAACAGAAAACATGTGTGCGCGGAGCAGCGCCTGCGTCCTCAAAGCCTGCAAAATGCGGCACGTGTCCGACAATTCTCTGGTACCTTCTGACACAGGAGAGCACTCATGTCTTCCAGGAAGTGGCGCCTTTCGGCAGCAGTTGTCATTGGCGTGATTTTCGACGCGGTCTTTTTCTGGAAGTTCCAACCTTATGCTACGCGTGAGCATGGACCCGGCATTCTGCCCTGGTACTTCCTCCCTATCCTTGCATTTGTATCTGGCCTGCTTCTTACGCTGGCTGTTAAAGGAAAGAAGCGCTCAATTCCGGCAGCGATGCTCGTCGGATTTTGTGTGGCCAATGCTTGCCTCATCGTGGCAGATTGTGTAGCCGATCCGACAAATCACAACCTGTGGCCATTCGAGTTCGTCATGATCGCCCTCGCCACCGCGCCCGCATTCCTCGGCGCCGGAGTCAGTGCCATCATCGACCGTAAGCGCCAACCTGGGAACGTTCGCTGACCGTCGGGTGGCCGCATTCCCTTGTTTTGGGAAACGTGGGAACAGGGAACAATCCTGAAACTCCAACCCGTTTCGAATGTACATAAAGATAGCGACTATCTTTTCGGTTAGTGCCGGTCGCCGCTGACTTCGACACCGGTCGACATTTCAATGCGAGATTGGCCCTGGACTCACGCAAGAATCAGTGTTTCCAGACTTTGGTGCTTTTGGAATCCGCATTGCATCTGTATACGTACAACGAAATAGATTGGTGAACAGAGCGTCAGGAGAGAAAATAATGAGCGCCCATAATAAGCAAATCACGCGCCGCTTGGTCGGAATCATCGTTCTATGTATCGGCCTGTTCGCAGCCGAACCGTCTTTTGCGGCTACGCCGGTAAAGGCGGCCAATCCCGGGCACATCGGACAGACCGATTGCGTCATCCTGGAGCGCATGGGAGCCGTCGGCCAGGTCACCAGCCGCGTGCTGTCGTTCGGTGTCCGCGGCAGTGAGTTTCAGTTCGTCGAAGGCAATTTGCCCGACGGAGTCAGCTTCCACAATAAGCTCACCGAGCACGATGTCCGCAACTTGCAGGCGAGTGGCTCTGACGTGTTCATCCTCGACTCCGACTACATGCCGACCGCTCTGATGGCCGCCCGGGAAAGCTGTCTGAAGGCGAAGTTTAGAGCAACTGCGCAGCCCCCTACGGCTCAGGTTGAAATCGCCTCCAGCCCGGAAGGAAGCGACATCGAGATCGATGGAAAATTTGTCGGCAGCACTCCGTCACTGGTGAGAGTCTCCTCCGGAGATCACACGGTGAAGCTCACCAAAGATGGCTACGTGGTCTGGGAGCGCACGCTGACGACCATGGCGGGTAACGTGAGAATCGCGCCCGACTTGCAACCCGTTGCGCCAGCTACGGCCTCGACCGAGGAAACCACGACCAGCGTGGATACGGTCGCCAACAACAGGTATTGATGTCTGGGCCCACAGGGCATGCAATGACAGCCTAGGACAAAGCGTAGCGGCGTGCGGCTCTAGCCCGGTTCTATAGAAGGGGATGTCAAGAGAAAATACTTCACCCCCGGCGGCAGAGAGGGGTAGTTCTCTGGCATCCAGCCCCGGTTGATGCCGGCATGAGCTTTGCGGCGGCAGGGTCTTCTGGTTTTCGCTTCCACGTTACTGCGTCGTCGTCGGCTGAGGCTGCACAAGCCACATGGGTGGTCATGGCCAACCATGGTTCTATCGGAGACTCGCCCGCTGGCGGGCGGCGCTATGGCTTTGTTGGGTTGTCCGAGGGAGCATACGGTGCCCCGTGAGACTTGGTCCTTGCAGGACGCTTTAGCCTAACCCGGCCAGGATACTTACCCTCGAACCCGAGCGCTCAGTGAGAACGACAATGCGAAAACGAATTCCGCTACGTCCCGTCGCTGCGCGCTCAAGCTGCATGTGGCGTCAGATATTCAGCGTCGAACGGTTCTCCTTTCTTCCAGATGTGTAGAGTGATGGCGGCGATCTTGCGCGCCAGGGTGAGCCGCGCCAGCTCGGGCTTCATTCCCTTTATCAGAAGGTTTTCGTAGAAGCGGCCAAACACTCCGCTGCTGCCGCTGGCCGTAGTGGCCGCACTCTTAAACAGATTCTTAAGATCGTGATTGTGGTTGAGATTCAATCCGCGAATGAAGACCGGCTTGTTGCGTCGTTGCAGTTGTCCGTTCACCATCTGATAATCAGCGCTGCTGCGCGTCTCCAGGGCCAGCCCGCAGTAGGCCCAGAACTGGCGTTTGCTGCGGAAGCGATGCGGCGTCTGCACCCGCGCTATGAGCAGCGCAACCCGAATGGGACCGAGCCAGGGAATCGAACGCAGCAACCTGCTCTCTTGATGCTTGCGGGATTCCAGCAGCAGATCGCAACGGGCTTCACGACGCAACTGTTGCAGCAGATCCAGCTCTTGATAGAGCCGCCGCGCCCGCCGCTGTAATCCCGGCTCCCGCAGCTGCGCTAAGTAGTCTTCGCGATGGCCCGTGCTGTAGGGTTTCTCGCCGGCACAAGCAATCGCCTGGCTGCGATACAGTGCCTTGATGCGGCCCATGATGCGGGTGGTGTCTTCGGTCAGCGCGGCATAACTGCGCCCCAGTTGCTTGACCGCGGCCGTGCTTCTCTGTCCCTGATAGACCGCCGACAGCAAGCCCGCACGCAGCAACTCGGCCAGCTTGCGAGCATCAATGGCATCGCTCTTGTTGCCCGCCTTCAGCAGCGCGTTCTTGCGCGGATTGCACACCACTAGCTTGGCCACCCGCCGCAGCAGCAGATCGTACAGCCATGCGGCCTGACTGCCTTCTTCGAAGGTCACATGGATGGTGCCCCGCAGCCCCGCGAAGAAATCCACGATAGCGGGTGCCTGGGTCGCGAGTACACATTGCATCACCAGCTTGCCATCGCCATCCAGCACGGCCACGCTGATGGTGCTCTGGTGGACATCCAGTCCGACATACTTGATGCTATTCATCAGGGTGTTCCTTTCCTTTCGGCTTGGTTACTGCTTCTCACAGCAACTGCAGCCTACTCCGAAAGGGGCGCCCTTCTATAATGCGTGCCCCAGGTTCGGCCGTCAGTTGGCCTAACCTGGGCAGAAGCCCGGTGGAAGTCAGCCCAGCGCTGCCCTGCGCGCTGGGCCACTGAATCGATCTGCGAACCTGTCGTAATCAAGCCCGTAAGGCCGCTTCGGATAATCTACTCTGACTGGGGTGCCCGCTTCAGCGTCGGGCGATCGGGATCGTCGCTGCCCTGGCTGGCGGAAGAGTCTCCGCCCGCACTCGCCTGGGTATTACTGGTTTCTGTGCGCTTCAGCAGCACCGGCCGGTGACTGTCGGCGCCACCGAGTTGCTGCTTCACGTCCAGCCCCAGCAGCCGCGCCTTCACCTCATCAAACTCGCTGGTATCCACAATGTAGCTCTCGCGATCAGGCAGATACTGGCGAATCTCATTCTGCGCTGCTGTCACGCGATCGGCGTTCATGGGATGGGTGGAGAACATCTTTGCCAGCTTGCTGTGCTTGGTTTTTTCCTCAGCATTCAGCTTCTCGAAAAATTGCACAAAAGCCTGCGGATCGTACCCCGCGGCGTAGTCATATTCCAGACCCAGCAAGTCGGCCTCGCGCTCGGCATCGCGCGAGAACTTCAGAAACGTCATGGGCACGGCGATGCTGGCAATCTCGGCGATGGCATATCCCGCAGGGCCGCCGACGAACATCAGTGGAATCGAAGCCAGGTTCCAGATCTCCGACTTGGTCATGTTCTTCGTCGCATGACGCGCCGCCACGTGCGCGATTTCATGCGCCATCACCGCAGCCAACTCCGCCTCATCGTCGGCGGCCAGGATCAGTCCACTGTCAACATAAAAGAAGCCACCGGGTAACGCGAAGGCATTCACCTCTTCGTTGTCCAACACCTTGATGGTGAAGGGTACGCGCGCGTCGGAGTTGCGCACCAGATTTTGACCGATGCGATTGACGTACTCGGTAACCACCGGATCCGTAACCAGCTTTGACGTGGCTTCAACTTGTTTGGAGAGATCCCGTCCCAGCGCCATCTCGCGATCCAGCGAATAGAAGTTCACCCCTCCGGCGACTTCGCGCTGTCCGATCAGGCGAACATCGTACTTCGGCTTCAGCTTCTCAGACGGAGCGACACTCGGACCGGGCACCATCGATTTCGCTGCATTGGGTCGAGCCGGCATCGGCTCTCGGTTCACGCTACTCGCCAGCTCCACGTCCTTCCCTGGTGAACCATCCGGCGGGAGCGGAGCGTCCACCGGCAGCGAAACCGTCTCCAGCTTCAGCGAGTTCACCTGCTTAGTAAGCGAATCGTCAGCCGTCGCCGGAGTTATGCTCTGCGCTAATAATAGGGACGGTAATAACAGCGCCCAGAGGCAAGCACAAAACAACCATCTGGAGCCGGAAGGATTCGTGGACCGAGCGCTGCGGAGGAGCTGCACAGTGGCACCCTTGATGTCGTGCTGCAATTATCCTGCGAAACCACTTACTCGGAAAGTAAAAGTTTTTCCCTCAGCTAGATCGGCCTTACCAAGGCACGACCTCGCAGCTTCGCCGCTTCTTACGGATGGATATAGATGCTGCGAGTGACGCGCCGGTAGTCTCTTCGCACCGTCACTTTTGCGTGGTCTCGTATGGGATCGTGCTGATGCGTTGGCCGCGACTTCCAGACTCGGCTGCCGATCGGACGCGGTCGAGATTGTTCACGGATATCGCACGACGCTTTCACTCCCCGAGGGATTGTACGATTCACGCCTCAGATACGGCTCTCGCAGCGGACAATAGCTTCAGTTCCAAGCCGGCGCAGGGGACCCCCGGGGCAAGGCTTCCCCCCACTTGACAACCCGCCTATCAACCTTTATGATTAGCACTCGTTGGGAGTGAGTGCTAACACTCTGGCCAGTCGGCCCTCAACATGGGACTTCTCGAACGTTTTCATGGGAATTGCCGATCAGTCGCATCCTCATAATGTCGCGCCCACATCGGCAAGTTCCTCTAGCAAACAAACTGACCTAAAGAATTGAAAGGAGTTACAAGAATGGCTACCAAGCTGACTCCCCTGCACGACCGGATCGTAATTCGTCGTGTGGAAGAGGCTGAAACTACCCGTGGCGGCATCATCATTCCTGACTCGGCGAAAGACAAGCCGCAGGAAGGCGAAGTGATTTCTGTCGGCCGCGGCAAGAGCAACGACAAGGGCGAAACCTTCCCCCTCGACGTGAAGGCGGGCGATCGCGTGCTGTTCGGCAAGTATGCCGGCACCGAGATCAAGATCGACGGCGAAGACTTCCTCATCATGCGTGAGGAAGAAGTGCTCGGAATCCTGGAAGGCGCCAGCAAGCCCGCAATGGCCCACAAGTAGTTTTGTGAAAGGGCACGACTTTAGTTGTGCCGAAAAGGCCAAGCAAGAGTTCGGGGCTTTGGCCCCTGAGAATTTACTGGTAGCTGGCGGCAGGTAGCTGGCAGCTAAACACTGAGAGCTGACGGCTAATGGCTGACAGCTGATTTCAAGGAGATTGAAAGCAATGGCAAAACAGATTCTGCATGGTGAGGAATCGCGTCAGGCGATTCTGCACGGCGTGAATATTCTGGCCGACGCAGTGAAAGTCACGCTCGGTCCCAAGGGCCGCAACGTGGTCATCGAAAAGAAGTTCGGTTCGCCGCTCATCACCAAAGACGGCGTCACCGTGGCCAAGGAAATTGAGCTCAAGGACCCGCTCGAGAACATGGGCGCGCAGATGGTGCGCGAAGTCGCCTCCAAGACTTCCGATGTTGCCGGCGACGGCACCACCACCGCAACCGTTCTGGCGCAGTCCATCTATCGCGAAGGCGTAAAGACAGTTGCTGCCGGCGCGAACCCGATGGCACTCAAGCGTGGCATCGAGAAGGCCGTGACTGCGGTTTGCGGCACGGTTGATAAAGACGGCAATCGCAGCGGCAGCGCGCTCGACAAGTATTCGCAGAAGGTTTCCGGCGAAATGATCGCGCAGGTCGGCACCATCTCCGCCAACAATGATGAGACGATCGGTCGCATCATTGCCGAGGCCATGAAGAAGGTCGGCAAAGACGGCGTGATCACCGTGGAAGAAGCCAAGACCATGGAGACCCAGCTCGATGTGGTTGAAGGCATGCAGTTCGACCGCGGCTATCTCTCCCCCTACTTCGTAACCGATCCCGAGCGCATGGAAGCAGTTCTGGAGAACCCCTACATCCTGATTCACGAGAAGAAGATCTCCTCGATGAAGGACCTGCTCCCGCTGCTCGAGCAGATTGCCAAGGGCGGCCGTCCGCTGGTGATCATCGCTGAGGACGTGGAAGGCGAAGCGCTCGCCACCCTGGTCGTCAACAAGCTGCGTGGCACCCTGAACGTTGCTGCCGTCAAGGCTCCTGGCTTCGGCGATCGCCGCAAAGCCATGCTGCAGGACATCGCTATCCTGACCGGCGGCAAAGCCATCACCGAAGACCTCGGCGTCAAGCTGGAGAACGTTCAGATGAGCGATCTCGGCCAGGCCAAGAAGGTCACCATCGACAAGGACAACACCACCATCGTCGAAGGCAAGGGCAAGCCGGGCGAGATCGAAGGCCGGGTGAAGGAAATCCGCAGCCAGGTTGAAAAGACCACTAGCGACTACGACCGCGAGAAGTTGCAGGAGCGGTTGGCGAAGCTGGTCGGCGGCGTTGCCATCATCAAGGTTGGCGCGGCTACCGAAACTGAAATGAAGGAAAAGAAGGCCCGTGTTGAGGACGCGATGCATGCCACCCGCGCTGCGGTGGAGGAAGGCATCGTTCCCGGCGGCGGCGTGGCCCTTATGCGCTGCGCCGATGCCATCGATGCGCTCAAGCTGGAAGGCGATGAGAAGATCGGCGGCAACATTGTTCGCCGCTCCTTGGAAGAGCCTCTGCGCCAGATCGTCGGCAATGCCGGCGAAGAGGGAGCCATCGTTGTCGGCCGCATTCGCGAGTCGAAGGAGAACAACTTCGGCTACAACGCCCAGACCAACAAGTTCGAAGATCTGGTCAAGGCGGGCGTCATCGATCCCACCAAAGTCACGCGTACGGCGCTGCAGAACGCAGGCTCCATCGCCTCGCTGATGCTGACCACCGAAGCCCTGGTCTCCGAGATTCCGGAAGACAAGAAGGAACCGGCGATGCCTCACGGCGGCGGCGGTATGGGCGGAATGTACTAAGAGAAGCGGCTAGCAACTAGCTAAGAGCTGGTGATATGAACTGGGTGCCCCACTCCGGCTGTTTTGCCGGGGTGGGGTTTTTCTTTGTGCTCGGGCTGACCGAGATAACTGACGACTGACAACCGATAGCTTCTATTGTGCCCCACTCCGGCATCGTTTCCCGGGTAGGATTTTTCTTATTAATAGTGGAGCGATTCAGGGTGTGATTTGGAACACCACGCCCCAGCCATCGCTTCCTCCCTGAAACGCCTCGCCGTATAAAGTTCCGTCCGCAGCGCGCACCACACCACTCATGGGAAAGAAGCCGTCGCCGCCCTCGCTAAAAAAATGCAGGTAAAGAGGGTGGTAAAAGTTGTCCTTTACTAATTCGAAAACATTCCCGTCCTGGGTGTTGCCCCATTCCTCTGTGCCGTAGAGGTTGCCCGCCGAGTCCATGGTTACGGTGTCAAACGGACCAAGCTCAGAAAAGCCCCAAACATAAACGCAACTGAAGGTACCATTCTGCGGGATCAGGATGTAGAAGTTACCGCCGCCATTTAATCCTCCAGAGCGATTCGTAAGGAACAAGTCGCCTGAGCTATCGAAAACCACTCCGGCAGTGGCCTTTTCTGTATTCTCAACACATCTTTGGTCGGCAAAGAATTCTGTATAGCCTGATTGTCCCGGTACCAGTTCGTAAAGCAGACCCTGGTACCCGGGATGATACAAGGTGCCGTAAATCTTGCCGCCGTCGCCAAGCGTTACTTCGCTGACGGGTGCTCCGCCGTCTGAGCCTTTTGGATCGTTCAAATCAAAACTGAACAGAACGCTTTCGCTCCAGCCATGCTGGCCGGGTGTCAATTTATAAACCACACCGCAACCAGCCGTGAAAGCGAAGACGGGAGCAGGTGGTGATTCCACCCTCAGCGGTGGTGCCGTAGATGTTGCCTTGCTGATCGAACACTGGTCGGCTGAGCGGGTCGTACCCCTCACTGCCCCCATGAAAGCGATAGATGACGGTTTTCTTCCACTGCGGTACCAGACTGGCTGAAGCGGTTACCGGCGGGGTTAGGCGAAATACGGTGCCGCAACCTTGAGTGAGATTGCAGTCGAATGCCGGGTTTCCCGGACCGCACAGGTGGCCATCACTGGTCGTCCCATAGATGCCGCCATCCGGGCCAATTGTGACCCCACTGCAAGGATCGGAGCCGTCGCTTCCTCCCATAAATCGGTAGAGGGTCCGGTAGTTCCAGCCGGAGCCGTTTTTAGTCATCATGAAAACTGTGCCGTACTCATTGATGCCCCCACCGCTGGTCGTGCCGTAAAGGTTGCCGGCGGCATCCATGACCAGCGTACCTACGGGATTCTTGCCGTCCGGCCCACCGAACTCATGCAGTAGGGTGTAGGACTGAGCAGGGGCCGCTGGAGGAAGCACCGTCACCACAAGAAAAAATATCGTACTGGTGAAGAAGGCAATTCGATTTTGTCGGCTCAATTCCATGAGCACCTCCTGCGTGCCGTTCATTGGTTGCCCCACTCCGGCATCATTCGCCGGGGTGGGGTTGTTTTGTGCGATCCTATGTGAGTGCGACAATAGATGTGCGACGTACCTAGGGCGTGATCTCATAGGCGATGGCGCCATTATTGCCGTCCTGTGTCACTCCATAGATATTGCCAGTGTTGTTGTCGTGGACGATGCCCAGCGGAAACCATCCCTCGGTGTAGTAGTCGAAATCGTGGAGCGACGTATAAATCCACCCTTCGTCCGAGGGTGCCAGCTGGAACGTATTGCCGCCGGAGTTGAACATCCCGGTGTTATCGGATGTGCCATACAGATTGCCTGCTGCATCTATCAGCAGGTTTGCGTTGCACTGCGGGTAGTAGGATGCGAATTTGTAAATGGCACTGTAGGTCCATCCATTATCGCCCGGCGACAGCTCGAAAACTCCCGCGCCGCCCGGGTCGCCATCCTGGCCAACACTCGTACATCCGTAAAGATTGCCGGAGGAGTCGAAGGTCACGGCCGCATCCGGGTATCCGCCGTCGCCCACATTGAAAGCGTGCAGCACCGTTTCGGATCCGGAGGGGGTTACCTTGAAGACGACGCCCCAGGCGTATCCACCGAGTTGAGTGGTCCCGTAGAGGTTTCCGTTCGCATCAAGTGTGAGATTGCTTAAGGGCCTTGCTCCGTCCTGCAGGCCCGCAAAGGTATAGAGGACAGAGTAGGTCCATTTGCCGTTGGAACGCGTCAGTTTGTAAACGTTGCCGCAGCCGTAATCGCCGCCACAACCGTGCGATCCCCCTGCGCTGGTTGTGCCATACAGATTGCCGACGGCGTCAGCAATCACGCCGCCGTAAGGGTATAGGTTCGGGTTGTTCTCGCACCCGAAGTCATGGAGGCGGGTCAGCGTCCAATGGGCGTTTGCCGTGGCCGAAACCTTGGCGGTGGACGGAGTCAGTTGGAATACACTGCCACCACCACAAGCCCCGCCCAGGTTGGTCGTTCCGTAAAGCACACCACCCGGGCCGAGCAACAATTGCCCCATTGGCAAGTAGCCATTACCTGGTCCCGGACCGAAGTAGTAGATCACCGAATAGTTCCACTGCGAGCCCTGCCGGCTGAGCTCGAAAATCAGCCCGCACCCTTGGAAGTCTGGATCGCAGGTGTAAGGTCCGCCATAGATGGCGTTACCGAAAAGGTTTCCGCTAGAATCCATTACCAGGCTGGTGGGGTACCACCCACCACTTTCGTTAAGAAAGTTGTGAAGGATCGTGTAGGTTTGCGCCTGCGCCGCTTGCGTAGCAACCATCACCGACAGGCACGCTATGGCGATAGCCAATGCGGCAATTTTCGTCCAGCTCCAGACATGTTTCGTCATGGTTTGCTCCTTCGGAAGGCAGCGTCAATTCAGGGTAGCTGCCGCTTGTGCCGTCCATTCGGAATGTCGCCCCAGGTCTCCGGTTTCCCCCTCATTTGTCAAAATTTTGTAATCATTTTCGGGTCTTCCTGCCTCACCTTTTGCGCAAGGCAGCGTAAACTACGCAAAAGGGTGAGGAGGCAACTGGTGCATTGTCGATTCCTGTCTGCATTTTTTATACTCAGCGTGTTGCTCGCTCTGGCCTGCGCCGCTCAAACCCAGACACTCCAGGTACTGCACGCCTTTGAAGGCCCCGACGGGATCAGTCCCGGAGCCTTGGCCATCGACTCCGGCGGCAATCTCTACGGCACTGCTTCACGCGGTGGAATCGACAATTGCTTAAGTTTCGGCTGTGGAACCGTGTTCGAACTGTCGCCATCGCAGTCTGGATGGTCATTCGCAACCCTCTATGAGTTCAAGAGCCAGACCGATGGTTGGAGTCCCGCCTCGCCTCTGACCATTGGACCGGGCGCCAGCTTTTATGGCGCAACTGTGGATGGAGGTATCGAAGGTGGCGGCGGTACTGTGTTTCGCATTTTCCCAATCTGCGCTGATCCCGGGTGCAAACAGAAGATCTGGACCAAAGCTACCTTATATCGATTTCAACAGTGCGACGGCGCCGGTACCAATGGCGGACTGGTTTTAGATAGAGCAGGCAATCTTTACGGCACAACGATCGCAGCCTGCAGCCACAGAGGACAGGTGTATGAGCTTTCGCCCGGCCAAGGACTACAGGGGAACTGGAACAAAACCCTCGTACACGCATTCGCAGGCCCACCTGGCGATGGGCGGTGGGGATTAGGCACGCTTCTGATCGACAGCTCCGGCAATCTCTACGGACCTAGCTTCTCCGGCGGAAGCTCTGACGTGGGAACTATCTACCGCCTGAGCCGGCAAGGTAATGCATGGAACGAAGATCTGCTGCACATCTTCATCGGACTGCATGTCATTCATCCTATTAACACTCTTATTTCTGACTCGTCCGGTAGTCTCTATGGAGTTACTTATGGTGATCAACAGCCTAGTGTCGCATTTAAATTAACCAATGCGGGTGGCTCCTGGGAGTTTGCGCAACTCTATGCTTTCCTTCCAGGACAAGCGCAGATGCTCACCAGCGGGCTGGTAATGGACGCATCCGGCAATCTATACGGTGCGGGCAATGGTGGAGCATTCGGCTACGGCGCAGTCTACAAGCTGGCGCAGACGCCGAATGGCTGGTCTTACTCCACACTCTATGATTTCACAGGTGGTAGTGATGGCTCGTCACCGGCTGGTCCGTTAGTACTCGACGCCAACGGCAATCTCTACGGCTCCACGTCAGCCGGCGGAGACCTGAACTGCAACCTTGGCCTCGGATGCGGCACCGTGTGGGTGATCAACCTTAAGCCAGACTAGACTCGCAGGACCACAGTGTAGGTCTTTCTGTGCGAGCTCTTGCTTATCGACCAAGTTTCCCTGCCTGCATAACAATGGAGTGGAAGCTCGCACCTCCACTCCATGAGAAGCATAATCAGCACTCTTGCAAGTATTAGACATTCAGCTTGCGACGAAGCACGCCAACAAGTCCAAGTCCGGTGCCGATCAGGGCCAGCGTTCCTGGCTCGGGCACAATCGTGTACCCAATATCGGCAACACCATACTGCGCCGGAGCACCCAACGTCCCCATCGGAAACTGATCTGCGCCAATTCCATTGTCGTAGCGGGCATTCAGATAGGTCACTGTGCCCGTCGGATTGAACTCCGATGGTGGCGTGTTGTTGTAGATATACCAGGGAATTCCCGAGCCCGTCGTGTCGGCCCAGCCGATTACCGAGAAGGTATCGCCTGGTGTCAGGTTGACCGGGTTCAACAGGTTAGCAAACGCCCACCCAAAGGGCTGCGACGTCACGGTCGTCTGGCCGAGCATCGTCTGGGTGTTTACATCCCACAGCGCCATGGTGATGGGAATGCTCACGCCCGCGTTGATGCCCAGCTGCATGACCGTGATCGGCTGGTCAATGACAAAGTCCCAGCCGCGGGGTGTTTCCCCGATGCCGCTGCCATTGCTGAATCCGTCGGTCGACGCCATGCCGATCGGATAGATGATGTTGTCCGCCATGGCTCCGGATACGAGCAGTAGTGACACAAACAGGAAAGCAAGAATCTTGCGCATGAAAACTCCTCCTGCACTTTTTCAGTTTCGTTAACGAAGTTGTACGACTTATCGGGGAAGAAGCGCGGATTCGCGACCGGTTCCGCGGCAATGAGTTTAGCCCCGCTTCTCGAGCCCGCAACCAAAATATCGCCGGGCGACGCGTTGCGGTGTCAATTTGGGAACGAGCCGCGGTCACTCAGTTGGTGAAATCGCAGCTCTTATTTCGAGTACCCCAGTTCCTGTTTCAGACGGCAGCGAGTAATCAGCAGCGGTTACTTCCGGTTGTCATCACAAGCCCGCCGCGGCGGGTGAGGGATCTGCTCTTGCTTCTCGCTGACAACGGACAACTGACAACTGACCACTAACAGGCTGACCTATCTCATCGGAGGCATATACGCCATATAGCGCGCGAACAGCCAGCACAGGAAAAACACAGTAGGAATATGAATAAACATCTGTAGTACGGTGTAGCCTACCAAGTCTCGCGCCTTAAGTTTCAGTATCCCAAGCAGCGGAAGCATCCAGAATGGATTGATCAGGTTCGGCAGTGCCTCAGCAGCGTTATAAATCTGCACCACCCATCCCAGATGTACCTGGTGAAGGTTCGCCGCCTGCAAAACGTACGGCGCCTCAATAATCCACTTGCTCCCGCCGGATGGAACGAAGGTTCCCAGTATTGCCGAGTACAGCGCAACCAGCAGCGGATAGGTTCCGTGGGTAGACACGCGGGCGAACAGGTCGGCCAACCAGGTGGAAATTCCAGTGCCGACATCATTCCGAAAATCACGGCATAAAAGGGAAACTGGATGAGAACGCCTCCGGTGGCGGGCACTGCGTCGGCGACGGAGCGAATAAAGTTGCGTGGCTTCCAATGCAATAAAAGTCCCGCAGTAATAAAGATCAGGTTGTAGGTATTCAGGTCGAGCGCTGCCAGTGCCCCTTGCGGTGAAGTGCGAAAGAAATCGATCAAATACCAGACCATCAGAGCGCCGACGAAGAGATAGTCAACAGCGGACTGTACTCCAGCCACTCGCCCGGCTTGGTTCGCTGTTCGGCAACTTGCGGCCGGATGTCGACGGTGATCCCAAACTGCTCCGCGGTGCGCGCATTCTGCGGCGAGGGAGCGGAGAGATACGCGATCGTGACCGAGACCGCCACCAGCACCGCTGCCATGGCCACGGACTGCCACAGAAACAATGTCTGACGCAGTGGGATAACGCCCGAGACCGCCAACAGCGCCGGCGGGATCGAACTCTTGGTCGCCATCAGCATGGCTGCCGAAGACGAAAGCCCCAGCGCCCAGGTTGTTCCCAGTCCCAGATACGATGCCGCTCCTGCCGCACGGTAATCCATGCCTTTGACCCGGCGTGCCATCTCGCGTGTGAGCAAGCCGCTGAAGATGAGACTCAATCCCCACGAGATCAGCGACGTCAGCATCGAGAACAGCGCAATCAGTGCAATCGCGCCGCGCCCCGTCTTGGGCACACGCGCCAAAGCAACGATCAGACGATTCACCAGCGGTGTGGTCGCGACCACGTATCCGCCGATGATGATCATCACCATCTGCATGGTGAAGGGCACCAGCGTCCAGAAATTCTTCACGCCTTGCACCGCCAGCTTCGAAGCCGATTCGCGCAGGCACAATCCGCTGAGGAAGACGAACACAATGCCGAGCAGTGCGAAGACCAGAGGATCGGGAAACCAGCGCTCACTCCAACTGGCGAGGCCGAGCCCGAAGCGGGCCAGACCGGACTCGCTACTCCTGTTGCCAACCTGAAGTTGAGCAGCCACGGCCGATTCCCTTCTCCGCGTTAACTCTCGCGGTCTGGTAAATGCCGCAAAGTCTAGCACACGGGTCAATAGCCGGGGCACAGCCGCCCTTCCAGGCAGAGAGTGCGCATACAACCAGAAGAGTACTTATTGGTTCAAACTACGAGAGGGTACTCTCGATCACCGCCCTCTCCTCACCGCATCGTCTGTGAGGAGCAGAAAACAACCTTGTACTTAAGGAGAAGAATGCGACCCTTAGCTCTCATCGGACTCGTCGTTTTGGTGCTCGGCATACTAGCCTTCTTTGTGCCGTTCCCCACCAGCAATACTCACGAAGCCAAAGTTGGAGATGCTTCCGTCGGCATTACCACGCACCACAACCAGAAGCTTTCGCCGGCAGTCGGCGGCGTACTTTGCGTTGCGGGCGCAGTGATGCTGATAGCCGGCTCTCGCAAATCGGCATAACTCATGCACAAACCTGCGAATGGCTCATCGGCCAGGCGGCTATCGGCAAAGAAGCCGGTACCGGACTGGTTTGGCCACTTTTCTTCCGCGGCTTCTGCGTACCTGGGCTCGCGATGGGCGTTCGCCGGAGCCGTTTCAGTCATCGTAGTTTGGGCGATGCTGGGCCCCGTCTATCGCTACTCCGATACCTGGCAGCTCATCATCAACACCGGCACGACCATCGTTACCTTCCTGATGGTCTTCCTCATCCAGAACACGCAGAACCGCGACGCCCGCGCCATCAATCTAAAGCTCAACGAACTCATACACGCCATCAGCACCGCCCAGGATCAGATGATCGATATCGAAAATCTCTCCGACGACGAGTTGACTGTGCTGGCGCACCGTTACGAAAAGATCCGCAAAGAATGCGAACGACGCAAACCGAAAAAATCAGCGTAAGACCAGCGGCACTTCCTACCGGTTCCCTGGCATCTGACGGATATCAGCTTCTATTTCTTGCAAGATACAACCTTCTGACACCCTGTTGACAATCGCTCATCGCTCCCGAGTTACGCTGCCGCGGGAGCGACAACATGAAAACGATTTGCGCTACGCTGCGCACTGCTGCCTTGGCGGCCATTGCGATTCTCAACTTCACGCAATTTGTACAGGCGCAAGGTTATTTCATCCGCGATCTGGGTACGCTGGGCGGGTCGGCTCCATTCAGCCAGGCATTCTGCATCAACGCCCTCGGACAAGTCGGGGGCATCACTAGCATCTCGGTGCAGAATGTGAATCCCGCCTTCCTTTATTCCGGCGGCAAGATGACATCGCTGGGCACGCTAGGCGGCAATGATGCCGAGGCGCGGGGTATCAGCACCAGCGGCCAATTGACCGGCTTCTCCGAGGTGAACGAGCACTACGCCGCCTTCCTCTACAGCAATGGATTGATGACCGACATCGGAACGCTGGGTGGCCGCGGAGCCGCCGGCTCAGGTATGAGTCCCAGTGGAATCATTGTGGGCGACTCGTTTACCAGCTCCGGCGAAGATCATGCCTTTATGTACAAAGACGGCGTGATGACCGACTTGGGAACCCTGGGCCGACCCCCGAGCTCCGCGCAGGGCGTTAACGACGAAGCCCAGGCAGTCGGTTACTCGTTGACTCCCAATGGCGTGTATCACGCCTTCCTCTGGAGTAACGGCACCATGCAGGATCTGGGTACCCTGGGCGGTGATCTGTCGGTTGCCACCGCCATCAACCAAAGCGGCATGATCACAGGCCAGGCCTATACTTCGCAAGACTTGACCGCGCACGCCTTTCTTTATGTCAACGGAATCATGAGCGATCTGGGCACGCTCGCCGGACCCTATAGCCTCGGAGAGGCCATCAACGACTCCGGCATTGTGGTGGGAAAGTCTACTTATCAACCCAACGGCGGAGACTATCATGCCTTCGTCTACAGCCGAGGCAAGATGCAGGACCTCAACCAGCTCATTATTTCTACCAGCCTGGGATGGGTGCTGCAGGAAGCCACCGGCGTCAACAACGTGGGACAGATCGTAGGATTCGGCACCATCCACGGCCAGCTGCACGCCTTCCTGGCAACCAAGATTGGTCCCTGAGGAACGATCGACCTCTGGCATGGAAGTTGAAGTGCGTCTGCCATCGTTAGCGACCATCCCCTTCTGATTAATGAAGCTGGCGAAGTAGTATGGGTGCCCATCCTTCTAGTATTGGAGAAGGGCCGGACAGCCTCCGGGAGAAGCATTTTCTCTGGACACTCCCTTCGAGAGCACCCTATCTCGAAAGAAAAGCTCCGATGGGCTCGCTCCCGTGAACCGCTCACGGCCACTTCACGGTGAGGGCGTAGATTTCCTGCGTGCCGATGTCGCGGGTAAACACCGGGGAGCCATCCGGAGCGACGTTGATTTGGGTACCTTCATTTGCATCCACCACCCGGCGAAGATCTTTCAAGCTGTCGATGGTTGCAACCTGGTGGTCGGCGAAGCGCAGGCGTTGTAGCTTGGGTTCCGTACCGCCGGTGGTGAAGACGAGATTTTTGCTATCCGGTGTGACTACCCAACTGACGAAGTCGCCTCCCAGAAGGTCGCTCCATTTCTGGGTCTCGAGATTGAAGGTCTTGAGGGTAAGACCGTCTTCGGTAACGGCTACCAGCATGTCCTGCGTCACCCATTCGCCTCCGTCCATACCGTGGGAGGAAGGCACATCGGTCATTTTTCCCGTGCGTAAGTCGAATATCCGCAAATAGATCTTGCCTGGTTCATTGACAGGCCCATTGGTCGAGGCAGCCACGACCAAGAGGTTTCCGTCAGGTGACCAGTTTCCACCCAAGCAATTGTTTTCGCCGATCCTTTGCGCCGGCCCGCCATCCATGCTGACTACGTAAGTTTCACTATCAGTGGTCGCGAACGAAACCTTCGTTCCGTCCGGCGAAATCGAAGGGAAGGCCACTTCCAGGGGAGGATAGGTCAGCTGCCTGCGTTCGCTTCCATCGCTCCGGCTTCGCCACAAGGTGTGATCCGGGTAAGAGGTATAGGCCACCCATTGTCCGTCACGAGAAAAGGTAGGATCGATGGCCGAGATTCCGGAGAGGAAAGAGACAAATTGATGCGACTTCCCATCGTAGCGAACCAACTCGCCGCGCTCCTGGTTGCCGATAGCGAAGATCTGCTTGCCATCGCGGCTGGGCCGGGGACTGGTGTACACCAGCGGCCCGTTGGTCAGTCGAATCGGCTCTCGCGAGCGATGGAAAAGCCCAGTCCGCATGGGCAGCGCCCACAGATCTGACCCGACTCCAAGTCCGATTCGATACACCATGTACTTCCCAGTGGAACTCCATTTAGCGCCAGCCGGTCCTGGTTGGACAATACGAAAATCCGTTCCGCCGGGCGCGATCTCGGCCAATGCGAATGATGCGCCCGTCTGGGTGCCAACCGCGATTCTCCTGCCGTCGGGAGAGACGGTTGGGTTGTAAACCTCCCCGCGGCCGGAGTACAGCTTGCGCGGGTTGGAGCCATCTTTGTCAGCGACGTACAACGCGGTGACCGTGGAAAAGACGAAGCGACCATCGGGAAAGAAATCCGCCGCCTGCGCCGCGAGGCGAGCGAGTGGACGCGGCTCTCCCGCTGGGAGCGGGATCGACCACAGTTGGCCAACGGGCGCATCCATGCCGCCGACCGCCGCAAGTAACGAGGAACCGTCCGGCGCCAGCGCAATGAGTCGAGGATCGACGAGCCTGGTAGCCAGCGCGGTCGTCGGCCCTCCTTTGACTGAGACCTGTGCGATTCTCCAGCTCTTGG
The DNA here is from genome assembly GCA_963796585.1 of uncultured Acidobacteriaceae bacterium. Classification (GTDB taxonomy): domain Bacteria; phylum Acidobacteriota; class Terriglobia; order Terriglobales; family Acidobacteriaceae; genus CAVVDY01. The sequence goes on along the minus strand of CAWCMB010000008.1, from coordinate 119,210 downwards.
TCTGGCCTTCGTTAAAATAACGAATCGCGGCTTCTCCGGGTCGTCACGCAGCGCCATGCGGACCTTGCGGACAGCCGTGTTAATGCTCTGATCGACATCGAGGAAAACATCCCCTCCCCATAGGCGCTTGGCGATCTCTTCGCGCGAAACTAATTCCCCGTGCCGTTCGACCAGCAGGAGGAGCAACTCCATGGGGAGTTTTTCCAGTCGCAGAAGGCGGTCACCCCGATGCAGCCGATAACCCGCCTGATCGAGCGTGAAATCCCCGAACTGGAGCTCGTTGGCCATGAATTCCCCCTCACCTGGGTTGCCGAAATCATCCTCCATAATCCGCATAGAAGCAACCGCATCAGCAACTTAGGGGTTCAGCCAAACTTCATCTCTCCTTCATGAAAGCTGCATTGCTTTGCCCAGCCGGATGGGCGATAAACGGCGAACGAAATTCAGACTGGGAGGTCTTTCATGAAGAGCAAAGCGTTCGGATGGACGGTGTGCTGGTTGGCGTTTCTGCTGCTGGCGGTAAGCGTCGGCGCGCCGGCACAGAATCCGACACAGTTTAGCGGGGTGATGGATGCCTATACGCCGCAAACCGGTTCAACCGGTCCTTATGAGATCCACGGCCCATGGTCTTTGCAGTTAAGCGCGCCCCCAATCACCGGGAGTTTTACGGCGGCCCTGGACATGGAGCTGTCGGATGGCTGGGTGTTGACGGAAAACCATGGCGATTTCGATCCCAAAGCCAGGGGCGCCCATACGCACCACGTCACGCTGGTTGGCGCCTATGTCACGCCGACGTTGAACGGTTTCCAAATAAGCGGTATGGCCACGATTACGGTCAATGGGAACCCGGCACCCGTCTCACCCTCGCCGTTGGTGATAACCGTCACCGGCGGCAGCGACGTCCCGTTGTCCAATATTACACTGGCGTTTGGCTCCCCGGGCTCCAAGCACTTTGGAACCGAACCCCTGCCGGGCGTGGTTCAAAGCGCGAAGTAACTTGGCAATTTGGGGATGGCAAAGCAGGGGCTGTGGCGAGGCAGGTTGACTGGCAAGCATGGTAGTTCCCGCACTTTCTCAAGCGAAGAGATGCGGCCATCGACCGATTGCAGTAAATATCTCAGCAAATGCATTCAGCGGTGCGGACCTGAAAGATTGCGCCGCAATTGGGGAGGAATTATGCGTCGGCAAATGACGACAAGGGTGTTGGCGATTGGATTCGCATTAACGGTCTGTCTATCTCTGCCTTCACGCATGGCTGCAGGTACTGAAGACGACTTCAGGGAAGCATCTGGAAAGGGCGGCTGTGAAGCTATTCCTTACGAAACCGAGAGAGACGAGTGTAAAACATTAAGCCAGGAGCAACGTAAAACATGCAAAGAGTTCAGTTGCAACCGGAGTGATGTCGAGAAGACACTCCAAAGATACAAAGTGAAAACGCAAAACCTTCGGGATGCGAAAGATCGTAATAATCAAGAGGCAGCGGAGAGCCTGGAAGAGGAGGTCAACAAACTGGAGGATAAACTTAAAGAGTACAAAGAGACCGCCAACGAAACGGTTCACGAATGTTATGACTGCCTTGAAGCCCGCGAAAAGGTTCAGAGAGCGTTCTCGGACGCCTCCGAGAAGGTCAGTCAAGAAACCGATCCTGGCGCCAAACAATATGTCCCCAAGCTATTGGATATCTATAAAGACGGCCGCGATGAACATGTAGTCGCAATGCAGCAGGTAACCAAAGCGGCTGACAATTGTAAATGGGTCAGCGAAATAAGCTGGTAGGCCGGGCGGCCCGACGCGTGAGTGAAGCACCCGAACCAATTCAAGCTACCCGCTCTGAGATCGCGCTTGGCGTGGTCTGGCGCTGCAAAAGCGAGCGCACAGACTCCAATACTGAATGATCGGCGGTGTGCGCTGAATAAGCGATGTAGCCGTCGGGGCGGACCAGCGTCACGCCCTTAGTGCCGACGAGTTTGAACTCCACCGCGTCGTGCATTAATTCTGCGAGGATCATTGCGGCGGCCTGAACTGACGGATCGGCGTCGTTGCCGACCATGAGCACGAAGCGATGAAGCAACTTGCCTCCGCGAACGGAATCGTCGAAGTAGCGCTTGCCGGCTCCTTCAACAATCGGACTGCCGCTGTAGGCAATGCCCAACTCGGAGAGCCTCTCGACGAAAGCGTGCTGGAAGGGCGCGAGCCGCGACACCATCGGGATCACCGCGTCGCGCAGCACCTGCGCCAGCTTGCTGGGAGTTCCCATCGCCTTGGTCAGGAAGTCTGTGCTCTCAATCACACTCTTGATTACCGGGCGCCGTTCGGCGGTATAGCTGTCGAGCAGCTCTTCGTTTGCGTGTCCGTGTACGGCGAGGTCAAGCTTCCATGCGAGATTCCAGACGTCATGGAGCCCGGTGTTCATTCCCTGCCCGCCAAAAGGACTATGGATATGCGCAGCATCGCCGGCAACGAACATACGTCCCACGCGAAGCTTGGCCACTTGGCGATGGTGGATTTGGAAGTAGCTGCTCCAGTGCAGGGCTTGCGCCTGCAATTCCTTCGGTGCGCGCTCCCGCAGAATTCTCTGCACCATCTCCAGCGAGGGAGCGTCGCCTTCCTTTTCGTGGATCATTGCCACGATTCGACGGCGGGTGGCGCTCATGGGGAAAATCGCTACCGGTCCCGCTTCGTTGGGACACAACTGCAACTGATCTGCAGGAAGGATGTCGTTGCTCTGAATGTCGGCAAGGATGAACAGCGCATCGTACTCTGCCCCTTCAAACGGAAGGTCCAGCAGGTGGCGAACCGCGCTGTGAGCTCCATCGCAGCCAACGACGAATAAGGCGGTGACGTCACTGCTCTTGCCCTTCTGCTCTAAGGTCGCGCTGACCAAGCCGTCGTGCTGGACGGCGGAGACGAATGTCGTTTCATACTCCACGTGGCCGCCGCGGCGCTGTAGCTCCTCGACCAGAAACTTCTCTGTGACATCTTGTGGGACCATCGCGACGAAGGAGTACGGAGTTTCCTCAGGAGTGAAGGGCATGTGACCGAGTTGGTGGTCGCCCACGATAATCGCCACCGCGGTGACACGGTTCGCTGCTTCAAGAAACGGACCTACAACGTTCGCCATGTCGAAAATCTCGAGCGTGCGAGGAAAGATCGCGAGCGCCTTGGAATGTTGCGACTGGGTTGCATGTGTCTCAACGATGCGATAGCGAAGACCGCGGCGAGCGCACTCGTTCGCAAGGAACAGGCCGACAGGACCCGCTCCAACGACCAAAACATCCGTATCAGTTGCGAAATTAGTCATGATTTACATCCTTATGTTTTTCGATGTCTCGTGCGGGTGTGCGATTCAGGCAGAGCTGCATTACACAGGCGAAGCCGGATAAAGGTTCGTTGATCTCACTCATTCCAAACGAAGGAATGCGCGCGGCACCCCGAGCCGATAACTGACAACCGACAACTTTCCCTACAGCTTCACCCTCCGCAACCTCAATGCGTTGGTAATTACTGATACGCTGCTGAAGCTCATGGCTGCCGCCGCGATAATGGGCGACAAGAGTATGCCGAACTTGGGATAGAGGATTCCGGCGGCGATAGGTACTCCAACCGAGTTGTAGATGAACGCAAAGAACAGGTTCTGCTTGATGTTGCGCATGACAGCGTGGCTGAGGTGGCGGGCCCGCACCAGGGCGCGCAGGTCTCCTTTGAGCAGCGTGATGCCGGCGCTCTCCATGGCAACGTCGGTGCCGGTCGCCATGGCGATGCCCACGTTGGCCTGTGCCAGCGCCGGAGCGTCGTTGATGCCGTCGCCTGCCATCGCCACCGTGCTTCCCTGCTGTTGCAGCTTCTTGATGACCTCGGCCTTGTGGTCGGGCAGCACTCCGGCTTCGAAGTCGCGAATGCCCAGCTTGCGCGCGACCGCTTGCGCCGTGGTCTGGTTGTCTCCGGTGAGCATGACGACGCGCAGCCCTGCGCGCTGAAGATCGCGGACCGCTTCCGGCGCCTCCGGCTTGATGGGATCGGCGATGCCCAGCAGTCCTGAAGGACGGCCATCGATGGCGGCGTAGACGACGGTCTGTCCGTCGCGGCGGAGCGTGTCAGCCTTCATCTTCTCGGAAATGTAGGGCCCTGTCTCATTCCAGCGGATTCCGATTTCTTCGAGCAGCGATTCATTGCCCACGCCAACTTCGTGGCCGCCGACGGTGCCGATGATTCCTTTGCCGGTAAGGGAACGGAAGCCGTCAGGCGGAATGAGCTGAATGCCGTTGGCCAGCGCTGCGTCAACGATGGCCGCTCCCATCGGATGCTCGCTGCCTCGCTCCAGGCTGGCGACCAGCTTGACGATGCTCTCTTCGGTCTCGCCGCTGAAGGCGACCACCTCCTGCAACTCGGGCTTGCCTTGGGTGAGCGTGCCGGTTTTGTCGAGGGCGATGGTCGTGACCTTGTCGAATGTCTCCAGCGCCTCGGCGTTCTTGATGAGGATTCCGGCGCGAGCGGCGCGGCCCGTGCCCACCATGATTGCCATCGGCGTAGCCAGTCCCAAGGCGCATGGGCAGGCGATGATAAGCACCGCGACGGCGTTGACCACGGCATTCGCCAGTCGCGGCTCGGGCCCGCGCAGCAGCCACACAAAGAAGGTGATGACCGAGATGCTCAGTACCGTGGGCACGAAAAACGCAGCAACGCGATCGGCGAGACGCTGAATGGGAGCGCGGCTGCGCTGTGCGGCGCTCACCATCTGCACGATCTGCGCCAGCATGGTCTCGCTGCCCACGCGCTCGGCGCGCATCAATAGCCATCCCGTTCCATTTACGGTTGCGCCGATCACTTTGTCGCCCATGCGTTTTTCGGCCGGCATGGGCTCGCCGGTGATCATCGATTCATCGACCGCGCTAAGGCCGTCGATCACCGTGCCGTCGGTCGGAATCTTCTCGCCCGGGCGTACTCGCAGCTTGTCGCCAACCTTCACCTGGTCGAGCGGAACGTCGTACTCGCTGCCGTCGTCGCGCATGATGCGCGCCAGCTTGGGCGATAGATCGAGCAGCGCGCGAATGGCGGAGCCGGTGCGGCTGCGCGCGCGAAGCTCCAGCATTTGCCCCAGCAGGACGAGCACGATGATGGCAGCCGCGGCTTCGAAGTAGACTTCCGGCTGGCCTCCGTGCGTGCGCATGGTGTCGGGGAAAATCTGCGGCAGCAGCGTCGCGACCGCGCTGTAGATGTAGGCCACGCCCACGCCAAGCGCGATCAGGGTGAACATGTTTGGGCTGCGATGCTTTACCGAGGCCCAGCCGCGCTGGAAGAACGGCCATCCCGCCCAGAGCACGATTGGCGTCGCCAGGGCGAACTCGATCCACGTCCCCGCGCGCGGCGAGATGGCGTGCGCCAGCGGGCCCATCCTCAACATGGCGAGCGCAACCAGCGGCACGCCGAGAATGACGCTTCCCCAGAAGCGGCGTGTCATGTCGCGCAGTTCGGGATTGTCTTCTTCGGCTGCGGTGACGGTGCGCGGCTCCAGCGCCATGCCGCAGATGGGGCAGAAGCCTGGCCGGTCGCGCACGATCTCGGGATGCATGGGGCAGGTCCACTCGGTCCGGGTCGCAGTGGGAACGGGAGTTTCGGGTTCGAGCGCCATGCCGCACTTGGGACAGGGCACGGGCTTGGTCTCGCGCACCTCCGGGCACATGGGGCAGACCCAGACGGTGCTCGCGACCGCGGCCGCAGGTTTCGTCGCCGATGCGGTAGCTTGTGTCTGCGGCTGTCGCGCGATGCCGGGCGTCGCGCCGCCGATGGTCACTACCGTGCTCGCTCCCATGCCTCCGGGCTTGTAGCTCGGCGAGAGATACTTCTGCGGATCAGCCTTGAACTTCTCGGCGCAGCCCTTGCAGCAGAAGTGATAGAGCCTGTGCTCGTGCTCGACCGAAGCCGCGGCCTTCGCAGGGTCGACGTTCATCCCGCAAACCGGGTCGCGATCGATCTTGCAGGTGGCGCCGATCTGGACGGTGGCTTCGGTCGGCATGCCTCCGGGCTTGTATGAGGCTGACAGATATTTGCCGGGATCGGAGACGAATTTGTGCATGCATCCCGGCGAGCAGAAGTAATAGGTGTCGCCTTGGTGCCGTGCCCGGCCGCGCGCCTGCGCCGGATCGACCGTCATGCCGCAAACGGGATCCTGAAATACCGCGGTCGCGGTCGTGTGCGGAGTTCCCTCGCTGTCCCCCATCTGTTAAGTGTATTTCGTTGCGCAGGTCCGCGCTATCGTCCACAAAAGCGAACGTTCCCTGCACTATGCGAGATCAGTAGGCGAAATAGCCGCCGCTACCCACTCCTTCGACCGCTGTGAAAACCGAGCGGCCGTAGAAGAAGGGCAGCCCATAGTCAAAGTCAGATGGAGCGATCCCGGATGGGCCGCCAAGAGTTGGGAACACGGAATAAGTTTGATGCAAGAACAAATCATTGGCATTATCAACGCTGAACGTAACGTTAGAAGGCGAGTTGTTTGTCCCGACATTGGTGGCCGCGAAGCTCTGGGTCGACGTCGGACAATAAAAACCATCGCACGTGGGCATTTGGGCGCCCAGGGTTTTCGTGTCCAGGAAAAAGATAGCGTTTGAGCCACTGTCAATGAAGCTGAATGGATGGCTTGCTCCGTTGTAGGTTACTGAGATCGCCCCATAGACATCCACATAAAGGATGTTCGCATTACCCAGCATATTGTTGGACTGAGTGTTGATCCCGAAGATCATTGAACCGGTGAGCGTCTCGGTTCCGGGCGGTGTTACCGCAGGCAGTTCAATGAGAACACCGTTGTTATCTGGAACAAACAGCGTCAGTGGGTTGATAACCTGATCGAAGCTGACAGCTTCGGAACAGCCTGACTGCGGGCAGCTGTAATAAACATTGAGGAGATTGAAGGAATCGAAGCAGGCTTGACCGCAATCTTGCCGGAAGACGCCGACTCCCAGAATGCCATTCGCGCCCATGGCTTGCAGTGTACCGAGATCGGGACCACTGCCGCTGCAGCTGCTCGGAACCGCCGGCTCACCTTGCGCCCCGATCAGTTGCACTTGCGCAAAGCTGGCCTGCTCGCCGGTGCCGTCCGGTAACGTGAGCACGTCCGCTCTGGCCACCGGACCCCACACGTAGCCGCTGACAAACTGACCGCACTCCAGCAATGGATTATTCACCATGTTGTTTGAGTCGAAAACCGTTTCCTGCGGGAGAGGCAGGCTGAGTTGTCCGCCAACCGCATTGCTAAGCAGGCGTACCCCAACCGAACCTGTGTCCACCAGCATATGATCGATAACCTGGCAATTGTCGGTGCCGGGGACACAGATCGTGCTGCTGGCAAAAGCCCCATTAACGTAGGTACCGGTCGGCCCGAGATCGACCGTCATCGGCGTCACGTTGTTGGGCATGGTCGTAACCGGGTTGGTCGTGATGGTCGCCTGTCCTGACATGCCATTCTGCACCGAGGTAGCGACGATGGTATCGCTTTGCGGCTGGCTCAACTGAGGATACGGCAGATACAATCCTGGGTCCTGATCGTTCCACACGTCGCCGATCCCCTGGACCATCCAATTCACTCTCGAACTGTAATCTCCTGTGCCGATCACATTTGCAGTACAAAGACTGTCCTGTCCAACTACGATCGTCGTTTTTACGCAGGAGACGGTGACCGAGGTTATGGTTCCGGAGGAATAAACATAGGCAATCCCATAGCCGTATCGGGAGGGTCGCCGTGTCGGAGTGGCCTCAAGATACAGCTCGCCCTGGCCATCAACCTTCGGGCCTGTTATGACGCCGGTGGAGGAGATGCAGCCGCAATCCGGTCCGCTCGGAGAAGAAAAATGACCAGACCAGGTTACGTCCTGGGGAAAGGTCCCGAGGCCGATTACGCTTGCCATGCACTGACTGGATTCCCCGGTCTTCAGAGTGTTCGGGCTACACGAAACAGAAACGGCCTGTATCTCGCCAGCCGCAGTGACCGTTGCAGTGGCGGTTTTCGACGCGTCCTGCAGAGAAGTGGCTGTGATCGTAACCGGACCAAGGGTATCGGTAAGCCAGCTGCTGTCAAAGACGCCATCGCTGGAGATTTTGCCCGCACTCGCTGACCAGCTCACCAGCGGCGTATACGAACCACTTCCAGTTACGGTCGCAGTGCATTGGCTTGTCTCGCCAATCAGCAATGAGTCCGGGTTGCAGGTCGCCGCAATCGACGTAATCTGCGGGCCAGGCTGGGTCTGGTATCCCTGGCTGCTACTGCTGCCGCCGCCACCACAAGCAAGCAGCAAAGCCAGGCTGGTTATTGCAAGAAGGGTTGCAGAAGCGATTCTCGGCTTCATCATTATTGAATCTCGTTGATATCCACGCCCTGCGGAATCAGGCGTGGAATGTAGGCTCTTCCGCGAAACGCTCGCATATGTCCGGACTGCTGCACAACCAGCCCCGGAGAACTAACGCCTACCCGAGCCTCGGGCGATCGGGAGGTTGTGGCCGCTGCCTGGGCGTATTGCGTGAAGTAGCTACCCAACAGGGTTCGCAGGTCCACCAGCGAAGGCCCCTGCCAGGCCACGGCGAACACCGTCCCGCCAGGCGACAGAAACTCGTGAATCACATGCCCGGCTGGCGTCTGGATTTCAAGGACCGAGTATCTCGGAGCGGAGATGAGCCGATGCGTCCCTTTGAGCCGCGCCTGGTCGGCAACAACCGATTGTTCGTTGTCACCCAGTGCGGCCCATGCGGTGATCGGAAGGAAAATCAGTAAAGCAAATGAAAAGAAAATGACTGAGGAACTAAACCTGGTCCAGCAAGCCTGATTCATGCACCCGCCCGTATGAGCGATTGCAAACTTTCAGAATCGTGAAGTAGAAGTCTAGGCGGTGATGCTGAAGGTCAGCAAGAACATAGAGTTGGGGAACTTCAACTATTCCCGTGATTTCTCCCACTTTGGCACACGCTGTAGAACTGCACTTCGTCAACCTTGCCGGCGGGTAAACGTCCATAGAGAATTCGCAATGCTGCCGCGGCCTGATAAGCTGCTGTATCGAATGATTCGGGGGTTGTGATGACCACTGTGGAAGTGCTGTTCCGCTACGGATTAGCGCCGGGTGAGACCGAGATGGCCGCTATGGCTCAGTTCAACGATGTTTACGGGATTCGGCGCGTGCGGATGAATGAAAAAGAGAAGACCATCCTCGTGGAGTATGACGCGACACGCCTGGACGAGACCGCGGTCGAGAAGCTGCTGCGCAGCGCCGGCATCGACGTACGCGAGAAGCTGGCGCTGGCGTAAGGGCCACGCCAACGATGACGCTTACGGTCGGGTGGCCTACATTTGCCATCGTTTGGGAAATGTGGGATTGCTTCCGGCTGTAAGGAATACGATGCCGCAAGTTCAATGCGGAGTCTATCGACTTCATTACTCGGGTTCAGCACACCGCACAATAGTCCCCAACCCACGTATGAGGACTTCTCCCTTGTTGGCTCAATCCCATTTCACCGGCAAAGAACGCGATAGCTGAAGCTGGAACCCCGCAGAAAACAATAAAAAGGGCCACCTGCGTGAGAGCTCTGGCCGATACTCCCAATCAGGTGACCCTTATGCGCCACTTCGTCTGTCCATGTGTGATGCATGACACGGGCCAAAGTTTCAGTGACGGAAATAAAAGACTTAGCGAAATCCGCGTTTAGACGACCGAGCAAGTATTTCCACGTTGCCTGTAGATTTTACGGAATAGTCCTTTGGTGCTAGTGGCTGAAACGGTATCAGGTATCAGTATCGGAGTTTCGAGCGCGGCGCGTCCCTTTACCAGATTGTCATAAAGCGGAGCGAATGATCCGTTCTCTGTCGACTCTGACGACCGACCACCGACTACTGATAACTTTCGCTCACTTCCCCGTCGCAAACCGCTGGAAGAAGCTGTCGCTGTTCCACGCCGGAGGCTTGGGAGCATCCGCCACTCGCAGCGCGATGTCGGCCATGATGGTTTCAAACTTACCCGCCGCTGCCAGATCGACTGGCTGATTCAAGTCGTCCGAAGGAGCGTGATAACGGTCGTGCAGCCATTTCATCGCCGTAGCCTCTTCCGGGCTTCCCTTCGTGTAGCCCACCTTCATTGCCAGCGACGGCACCCCCTGCTTGATGAAGCTGTACTGATCGCTGCGTATAAAGATGTTACGCAGCGGCTCGGGATCGGGCTGCACTTCGACATCATTCTTCTTTGCCGCCCAGCGCGCGTCTTCGCCCAACGTGGACTCGTCGAGCCCGTACACGGTCACGATCTTCATGGGGAAGATGGGCAGGAACATGTCGGTGTTCAGGTCGGCGACAAGGTCTTTCTTCGCCACCGTCGGCTTGCTGGCAAAGTAACGCGAGCCCAGCAGGCCCTTTTCTTCCCCCGTCACGAACAGGAACAGCAGCGAGCGTTTTGGTATCACTCCCTCGGCGTGTAACCGGTCGGCAATATCCAGCACCAGCGCCGAGCCGGAAGCGTTGTCCATGGCGCCGTTGTAGATTTTGTCCCCATTGATGGGCTCCCCGATGCCGAGGTGGTCGAGATGCGCCGAGAGCACGACGTACTGTGACTTGAGGTGCGGGTCGGAGCCGGGCAGCTTGGCGACAATGTTGGCCGAATTCACCTGCTTGTTAATTTGCTTCGCCTTGGCCCTGATGCTCATGGTCAGCGGAAAGTGTGGCAGCGGCTTGCGATCTTTACCCAGCGCGACGACTTCGGCGAAGGTATGGCCGGAGCCCTCGAAAAGCTCTTCGGCAAATTCCGGATTCCACACCACGGCCAGCCCAATTCCCTTCCAGTCGTTGAAGGCCGAATCAGCCAGCGACATGCTCGGCCGCTTGCGGGCCAGCGTCATGCGGCTCCAGGGGATGTCCATCGCCGCGGGATTGGGAATAATGATGTAGCCAATCGCTCCTGCCTTGCGCAACTCTTTCGCCCGTTCGGTGGACGATTGGTAGTGCGAGGCCAGCGCTGCCGGCATCTCCTCGGGCGAGCCGCTGAAGATCACCGCCACTCTCCCCTTCACGTTCACGCCGGCATAGTCGTCATAATTCTTTTCCGGCACGTTCAGTCCGTACCCGACGAAGACCAGCGGCGCTTCAGTTTCGGGAGCCAGATCGACGCGCGTGCTGAACATGGCGTCTTCACCCAGCTTGACGAACTGAGTGTTGCCGTCGCGTACCAACTCCATACTGGAGGCCGACTCGTCAATCTGCCGGCTGACCAGCTTCACCGGCTGGTAGTAGCCTTTGCTGCCCGCCGGCTGCAATCCGTCCTTCTTCAACTGCTCGACCACATACGCCGACGCGCGCTGCAATCCTGGGCTACCCGTTTCGCGACCCTCCATGTTGTCGTCGGCCAGCACCTTGACGTACTCCCACCAGCGCTTGCCATCGAACGTGGGAGCAGACTGTGCGAATGCAAGCTGTGAGCAAACCAGAGAGGCGGAGAGTACAACCAGGGGAACAAGCTTCGAGGCGCCACGATTCAGCAAAGCAAACTCCAAACGAGAGAATGCGGCTATTGTCGCGCATGGGGACGTAGGGAAACAAATTAGTTTCGAAAAGGCACGCCTTCAGGCGTGCCGATCGGCAGGCCATCGAACCTGCGGGTGCCCCACACATTCCTTCGTTTGGAATGTGTGGGAGTCCCGACCTGTGCGCGGGTGCCCCGCATGCTGAAGCCGTGCCCTTTCAAACTCCACACCTCCAATTGGCGTCATCCCCCGTGCTATGCTGAATTTTCCGGACGTCACTGCTCGTCCTCTTGAAGTCCCTACAGATGGCATCGAAAATCCCCGTCGGAATCCTGGGCGCAACCGGAGTTGTCGGTCAGCGCTTTATCCAATTGCTGGAGGCCCATCCCTGGTTTGAAGTCGCCTGGCTGGCGGCTTCTGATCGCTCGGAAGGCAAGCCTTATGGCGAAGCCACTCGCTGGCGCCTGAAGACGCCGATGCCTGCGCAAGTGCGCGACATGGTCGTCTCTCCCGCATCGCCCAATGGTGCGCCCAAGGTTATCTTCGCAGCTCTCGATGCCGGCATCGCGCGCGAATTGGAGCCGCAGTTCGCTGCCGCGGGATGCGCCGTGGTCAGCAACTCCAGCGCGTTTCGCATGGACCCCACGGTGCCTCTGGTCATTCCGGAGGTGAATCCCGCCCACCTCGCGCTGATCGAACGGCAATCCTGGCGCAAGCAGTCCGGCGGATACATCGTCACCAATCCCAATTGCTCGGCCATCGGACTGGTCGTCGCATTGGCCCCCCTGCATCGCCACTTCGGCATTAAAGCTATCTTCGTCACCACCATGCAGGCGGTCAGTGGAGCGGGATATCCCGGCGTCGCCTCGCTCGACATTCTTGGCAACGTGATTCCCTACATCGCCAAAGAAGAAGAGAAGATGGAGGAGGAGACGCGCAAGCTCCTGGGCCTGCTGACCGATGCCGGCGTGGACGATCCCGGCTTCCGCATGACCGCGCATTGCAATCGCGTGGCAGTGGAAGATGGGCATACCGAATCAGTTTCGATAAAACTAAACCGAACGGCGGACGCGAATGCCATCATCGCCGCGCTGGACGGCTTCGAGTCGGCGCCACACGAGATGGGCTGTCCCTCGGCGCCGCGGCAGCCGATTGCCTATGACAACGCGCCCGATCGCCCACAGCCGCGCTTCGATGTCGATCGCGGTAAGGGCATGACCGTCACCGTCGGACGCCTTCGCCCCTGCGGCGTGCTCGATTGGAAGTTTACCGTGCTGTCGCACAACACCATTCGCGGCGCAGCCGGCGCAGCGCTGCTCAACGCCGAACTCCTCAAGGTGCAAGGCTACCTCCCGTGATCGACCTGCCATCGGCGGTGCTTCCATGATCGTCATGAAGTTTGGCGGCACCTCGGTCGAGGACGCCACCGCCATCGACCGCATCGCCGGAATCGTTAGAGATCGCGTCGCCGAACGCCCGCTCGTGGTGGTGAGCGCGATGGCCAAGGTCACCGACCAGCTGCTGGCTATGGCAAACGCGGCTGGCGCGGGCGATCTCGACAAGTCGCTCGAACTTTGCCTCAAGCTGCGCGAGCGGCACTACACCACCGCCGGCGAACTGCTCGGCACCGGGCTACACACCGAGTTGCATACTGAGCTGGGAGACATGTTCGACTCGCTCGAACAGTTGCTACGCGGCATCTGCGCCGTCGGCGAGCTGACACCGCGCACCTCTGACCACGTCGCCTCGTTCGGTGAACGGCTGTCGAGCATGATCATCACTCCGGCATTCGTCGCGCGCGGCATCAAAGCTGCTCTGCTCGATGCCCGGCAGATTATCGTTACCGACGCACAGCACATGCGCGCCGTCCCCCATGTAGACGAGATCAATCACCGCCTCGAGGTCAAAGTTCGGCCGCTTCTTGCGGACGGACGAGTGCCGGTGATGGGCGGATTTATCGGCTCAACCCGTGAAGGCAAGACCACCACGATTGGACGCGGCGGCTCCGATTTTTCCGCGGCGCTTGTCGGTGCGGGATTGAGTGCCGAACGCATCGAGATATGGACCGATGTGGACGGCATGAAGACTACCGACCCGCGCATCTGTCCTGACGCGCATCGCATCAAGGTCATCAGCTTTGAAGAGGCCGCCGAGCTGGCCTACTTCGGCGCAAAAGTTCTACATCCGGCGACGGTGCTTCCGGCGGTGGAGAAGAACATCCCGGTGCTGGTGCTGAACTCGCGCAATCCCAAAAACCAGGGCACACGCATCCTGTCGCACACCGAGCCTTCAAACTCGATATTCAAGGCGATCGCGGTGAAGAGCCGCATCACCATCATCGACATTGTTTCGGCACGCATGCTGATGGCCCATGGGTTCCTGAACAAGGTGTTCGAGGTCTTCGCGCGCCACCGCTGCGCTGTCGATGTGGTGTCAACCTCGGAGGTCAGCGTCTCGCTTACTGTCGATTCGAATGAGGCGATTCCGCAGATTGCCGCCGATCTCGAAGACCTGGGACAGGTGAAGTATTCGGGACGGCAGGCGATTGTGTGCCTGGTCGGCGAGGCCATTCGCGAGCGGCCGGGAGTGGCGGCGCAGGTGTTTGACGCCATCCGCGACATCAACGTGCGCATGATTTCGCAAGGCGCATCGGAGATCAACCTGACATTTGTCATCGACGAAACCCGCGTCCCCGAGGTGGTGCAGCGGCTGCACGCGCGGTTCTTTGCGGAAGTCGATCCCCAGGTGTTCGATTGAACGGATTTCTTTCGATGCTCGGGTAGTGCGGGCCCCTTCAGGCCCGCGGTTCGGGAGTAGGCTAATTGCGGCTTGGCATCTCCTGCTCGCAACAGATGCCAAGCCGAGAGTGGAAGGGCTCACGGGAACGCGGCGCTGAAGCGCCGCACTACCAAAGCAATGGCTAAGGCGTTAAACATCGTCGTTCTCGGCCGAGGCAAGACCGGCGCGTTGGTCGGCGAGGTCGCTCGCCAGCGCGGCCATCACGTGCAGGCCGTGGCCGCCTCAGAGAACCAAGATGCAGCGTGGCTGACGGCTGAACATCTTCGCTCAATAGACGTCGCCATCGACTTCACCACCCCCCACGCCGTGCTGCCGAACATCGAGGCGGTGGTCAGAAGCGGCAAGGCCATGGTGGTCGGCACTACTGGCTGGTACATCGAGATGCAGCGTGTACGTGCGCTGGTTGAAGCTGCGGGCACCGGCTTCGTGTTCGGAGCGAACTTCTCTTATGGCGTAAACCTGTTTTTTAACATTTTGAAATCTGCGGCACCCGCGCTGGCCCACGGATACTCCGCGCATATCACCGAACGCCATCACATCCACAAGAAAGACGCCCCCTCAGGCACCGCCGTGGCTATGCAGCGAATCCTCGCAAGCGACGCGGTTGCGATCACCTCCGAGCGGGAAGGCGACGTTACCGGCACGCATATCCTGGAGCTCACTTCAGCGGGCGACTGCATCGTCCTGACCCACGAGGCAAAGTCGCGCCGGACCTTCGCCGAAGGAGCCGTCCTGGCTGCGGAATGGGTCGTCGGCAAAACAGGGTGCTACGACTTTAAAGACGTGTTCGGGGAACTCTGAGCCGTCAGCCATTAGCTACCAGCCCCCAGCCAGAAACCCTCCCGGTTTGTCATCCTGAACTCGCCGCGACGGATGCAAGAACCTGCTGCTGGACTCATCAGAATGCACGTTTGCGCCGATAAGCGTCACACCAAAGTAGCAGGCGCATCTACATTGTTTTGACGCATCTGCTGTGTTAGGGTTAATCCAACGTTCTAGCCCAGACATTCAGACTACGCGCCGCAGACTTCGCCATCCCCCAGCTAGTAATTTCCACGGCAGTCGCGCGGGGCATTAGGAGCAAACACCATGAAAGATTCGCCAGATTCCACGGCTGTGGGTCGCGCCGTTGACACTGAGGTGTTTGCCAACCGGAAGCTGATTCGCCCTACCTTGAATCGCACTGAGCCGCGTACGGCCGAACCGCGCAATGGCGACAACGGCGACCTCCGCGAGCGTCGCGAGCGTCCCAACAACGGGGCTCGGCCTGAGCGCCCCAGCCTCAATGGCAAAAAGCAACTGCCTCCCGAGCAGACCCACGCTGAGAATTTCTATTATCAAAAACAAATGCAGGCCAAGACCCCCATGGTCCTGGTACTGCAGGATGGCGAAGAGATTCACGGCATCATCGAGTGGTACGACAAGTACTGCCTTAAGCTGAACCGCATCGGCGCAGCCAATCTCCTGATCTACAAACCCAGCATCAAGTACATGTACAAAGAGAGCGAGATCGACGGCCACAACAAGTAGTTGCCGGTTGTCAGTCGCCGGTTGTCAGCCGGCGGTTCTCAGCGGTCAGTTCTCAGATCGCAGTTCTCCAGCCTTCGCTTTAGAAGCTGCTGAAAAAGTCGAAGTTCGGGTAGTGCTGGCCCCTTCAGGCCCGCGTTACGCCGTAAGAATACGTGGGGGCTTTTAGCCCCTGAGGTACGTAAAAAGTGCCTTTCAGCAGCCTTGTTCAGTCGCCGCCCGTTCGCTGTTCACGCTTTGTCTCAAAAAGCAGATTCCATGTGTGCCAATCCAGCGCATAGTAGTGATCCTTGCGTCGGGCGCCGTCGCGAAAGATTTGGGAATTTCGAGATCTGAGCAGCGATAAGCGAAACTAGAAGGGCTGCAACTACTGATTAGGCGATCTTATCTGATCACTGAAAACTGACAACCGACAACTGCTTTACAAAGGGGGCGGTGGGCGCCCGTTTGGGGTTGCTGTCGGGGTTGCGGCGCCCACCTTGGATTTGGGTTACAAGTATAGACGCAAATCACCAGAAAAAGTCTCCCAAAACCACCTGACCGCCATTCTTTTTTACAGTTCTTCACAAAGACAAGCAAAACCAGCCAGATGGGAACGGTCAGGACCGAAAACCTACTCTGGATTACCGGTTCCCACCCAATCCTCTTCGGTCATGTCCGCTTGCACTAAACTCATCACCAGGAGAGCGCTTCGTCATGAGGATCTTCTGTTGGGTCGCGATTTTTCTGATTTCATTAGCCGGTTCTTTGAGCTTCGGACAAGACCGGCGAGAGAGAGAGATTCAGAATCCCGTAAACAAAGGCTCACTTCAGATCACCAAAACGGTTCCGTCGACTGATGTCGCTCGCGACTTCGCGATGCCGTTGCAGTGCGATGCCGACGGCAACGTGTATCTGAGGAGCGATAGCGACGGCTTTCCCGCGATCCACAAAATCACCCCGAAAGGTGAACGTACTGCGACGTTCGTGGCCAGCTCATGCTCCGACATCAAAGTGCGGCATACGGGCCAGTCCTTTGTCGCGCCGGATGGACGGGTGTACCAGGTTGCATTCCCGGTTGACCAGCAGCCGTACGTGTTGATCTTCGACGATGACGGCACCTGCCACTCGAAGATCAAGCTCGACACGCCGTTCTCCTTTATGCCCTACCAGTTGGTCGTCTTTCCTTCGAGGGGCAACATGCTGATCTCGGGAACGCGCTGGCGGCCGCAGTCGAAGCAGTATGTGCCGTACACTGCGCTGTTCTCGTCCAGTGGAACGATTCTGAAAGATGTTGACTTGGAGAGCGACCCCGAAAAACCGAAAGATGCTACGGGAAAGGCACACCCCGAAGACGCGCCGGCGGAACTTCATTCGGTAAGCGGCGGCGCAATGCTGCTGGCAGGCGATAACAATGTCTACCTGATCCGAAAAGAGGCGGCACCAACGATATATGCCATTTCCGAGGGAGGGTCTGTGACGCTGAGTTTCCGTGTGGATTCCGGCGACCCGAACTTACTTGCAGACGGTATGCAGATCACCGGAAATCGAATCGCGATACTTTTCGGAGGCCCTAATGGCAGCCGTGCCCTGATTAAAGTCGTGGATCTGGAGGGCAAGCAGCTGGCCCAGTACGACGTGCCAACCCGCAACGGAAGAATTACGTTACCGCTCACGCTGGCGTGCTATTCCTATCCGCCCGAAGCGTTCACTTTTCTAAGCACGACGAAAGACGACAAGTTAGTTTTGGAAACAGTCGAGCCGCGCTGAAGCTGTAGGTGGCCCATCCCGGCTTCTGTAGCCCGGGTTCGGCGTTGAATCCCACCCGGCCAAAGGACGGCCGAATGGGGCACCCAAGAATCAGAATTCGCGCTCAGCGACTGCCGCGTTCAGTACGTCGGCAGCGCCGTTCCCGTGTCGCCGAAGCTGTACGAGCCCAGCATCTTCAGGTAATTACCGCGCAGGAAGGCGGTCGGGTCTTCCACGTTCACCATGCTCATGCTGCCGCGCATCTGTTTGATCGAGGTGTACTCGTGCTCTTCCATCCACGCTTCCATCCCCGAGAGCACCACGCCGATATGCTCGATGCCGTACTTGAGCAGCGCCGAGGTCATCATCGCGACGTTGGCCCCCGCCATCATGCACTTCAGCACATCGCTTGCGTCGTGAACGCCGCCGGTGATGGCGACGTAGGTCTCCACCTGGTGATACAGGATAGCCGCCCAGTGCAGCCGGAGACGCAGCTCATGCGGGCTGCTCAACACCAGGTTCGGTGTGACCTCCAACTCCTCCAGGTCAAAGTCAGGCTGATAGAAACGGTTGAAGATGACAATGCCGTCGGCGCCGGCTTCGCTTAGCCGCTTGGCGAAGTGGGCCAGCGAGGTGAAGTATGGCCCTACCTTAACTGCGATGGGAATCTTGATATGGCGGCGAATCGCACGCACCAGCTCAACATAACCGTCTTCGAGCTGCTGCGCCGAAATCGCAGGATCGGTTGGGATGTTGAAGATGTTCAGCTCCAGCGCGTCGGCGCCCGCCTCCTCCATGTACTGCGCATAGCGCGACCAGCCACCGCGCGACTTGCCGTTGAGGCTGGCGATGATCGGGATGTCCACCGACTTCTTCGCCTTCTGCAACAGGTCGAGGTAGCGATCGGGCCCGACGTGATACTTCGGCATGTCAGGCAGATAGCTGGTTGACTCGGCATAGCTGTTGGCGCCGTACTCCAGCGCGGAGTCGATGTTCTCGCTCTCGGCTTCAATCTGCTCCTCGAACAGCGAGTACATCACGATAGCGCCTGCGCCGGCATCGCGCATGCGGGGAAAGTTCTCTAGCTTCTCGCTGAGCGGCGAGGCCGAGACCACGATGGGATTCCTGAGCCGCAGCCCCAAATAATTGGTTGATAGGTCGATCATGGTGTTGTGTCCTCGTCGCAATAGTCGTATAAATTCTTGCGTTGTTAGCTTTGAAAGGGCACGGCTTCAGCCGTGCCGTCAAAGCTCGGTTCCATTCCTGGCTTTAGCCGCTGAGGGGACTCGTCTTTCAAACTGCCGGAAAAAGCCGAACAATACGGGTACTCCTCAGCCTTTTCTGCCAGTCTTCGTCCCACCGGGTTGCGATAGATGTAGCCGACGTGAATCTTGAAATCATCCCAATCGCGAATGCGATGATCGGAGAACCCTCGCTGCCATATCTCCATTGAGCTACCGAGCTCTTTCTTGGCGCGAACGAAAAGCCACCCTTGATGAACTGCACTGCGCGTTCGAGCGTAGCTTCCGGCGGATCAGAACATGAAAATGGTCGGGCATGAGCACGTATTCATGCAGCAAAAAACCGCGGCCGGGATATAAGTGCAGCGTATCGAGGAAGAGGTCTGCCCAAAGTGCATTGTTAAACAAAGCACGACGTTGCCAGGTCGAGGCCGTGACGAAATACGTTTGCGTGTTGTTCGTGGCGTGCTCACGCGCCGGTTTCACAACGATTTCCCTCAGAGGCTAAAGCCCCGATTGCTTCGGACCTTTGCGGCACGCCTGAAGGCGTGCCCTTTCAAAGCTACTTCTCAAAATTCATCGCTGCCATGTGCTGATACAGCTTCCAACGCTCGTTCACGTTCTCTTGCGCTTGCGTCAGCAGCTTCTTGGCCTCGTCCGGATCGCTGTTCACCAGCATGGTGTAGCGCGTCTCGTTGTAGATGTACTTCTCCAGCGGAATGCTGGGGGCGCGCGAGTCAAGCTGGAAGGGATTCTTGCCTTCCGCTGCCAGCGCCGGGTTGTAACGGAACAGCGGCCAATGCCCGGAGTTCACCGCGTTCTTCTGCTGCTCGATGCCGTACACCATGTCGTAGCCATGCGCGATGCAATGGCTGTAGGCGATGATGAGCGACGGCCCATCCCAAGCCTCGGCCTCCAGGAACGACTTCATCGTCTGCGCATCGCTGCCGCCCATCGCAATATGCGCGACGTAAGCCCGGCCGTAGTTGATGGCCGCCATAGCAATGTCTTTCTTCGGAGTGCGTTTGCCGCTGGCGGCGAACTTGGCCACCGCACCCAGCGGTGTGGCCTTCGACATCTGGCCGCCCGTGTTGGAGTACACCTCGGTATCGAGCAGCAGGATGTTCACGTTCGCGGTCGAGGCCAGCACGTGGTCCAGTCCGCCGAATCCGATGTCGTAGCCCCAGCCGTCGCCGCCGATGATCCACACGCTCTTCTTCACCAGCGCGTCGGCAACCGCCAGCAGATCGCGTGCGCTGGAAGACTTCGCATTCGCCATCTTCTTCTTCAGCTCAGCGATACGTTCGCGCTGCGCGAAGATGCCGGGCTCGGTAGACTGATCGGCGTCGAGAATGGCAACTGCCAGCTCGTCTCCGATTTCCGATGCCAGGCGCCGAACCAGGACTTTCGCGTAGTCGTTCTGCTTATCGACTGCCAGCCGCATGCCCATGCCAAACTCGGCGTTGTCTTCAAACAGCGAATTCGACCAGGCAGGACCGCGGCCTTCGGAGTTAACGGTATAAGGCGTAGTCGGCAGATTGCCGCCGTAGATCGATGAGCATCCGGTGGCGTTCGCGATCAGCGCGCGGTCGCCGAACAACTGCGTCATCACCTTGATATACGGTGTCTCACCGCAACCCGCGCAGGCGCCTGAGAACTCAAACAGCGGCTCCAGCAGTTGCGAGTCCTTCACCTGCCCATGCGCGATCTGGTCGCGCCCGAGCTCGGGGATCGCCAGGAAGTAATCCCAATACTGGTTGTACTTTTCGCGAAGCGGAGGTTGCGCCTCCATGTTGATGGCCTTGTGCTTGGCTTCGCTCTTGCTCTTCGCCGGGCACACCGCAACGCACAATCCGCATCCCGTACAATCTTCAGGTGCTACTTGCAGCGTGTACTTTAAATTGCTGAATTCACGCCACTTGGGCACCGCCGTCTGGAAACCGTCCGGGGCGTGGTTGAACGACGACGGATCGTAAACCTTAGCGCGAATCACGGCGTGCGGACAGACCATCACGCACTTGCCGCACTGGATGCAGAGCTGCTCGTCCCACACCGGAATCTCAAGCGCGATGTTGCGCTTCTCCCACTTTGTGGTGCCCGTGGGGAAGGTACCGTCGATGGGCATCGCGCTCACCGGCAGCAGGTCGCCATCCCCGGCGATCATCGGCCCTTCGACCAGCTTCACGAAATCAGGCGCATTGCTGGGAACAGACGGTCGCAGCTCGAAGCGCGAGGTGATGGTCTCGGGGACCTTCACTTCGTACAGGTGCTCGAGCGCCGAATCGACGGCGGCGAAGTTCTTGCGCACGATGGCTTCGCCGCGTTTGCCGTAAGTTTTCTCGATGGAGTGCTTGATGCTGGCGATGGCTTCTTCGCGCGGCAGCACGCCGCTGATAGCGAAGAAGCAGGTCTGCATGACGGTGTTGATGCGACCGCCCATGCCGGCAGCCTTCGCGACATTCACCGCGTCGATGCCGTAGAACTTCAGCTTCTTCTCGACGATTGCCTTCTGCGCTGAACGCGGCAGGTTGTCCCAGACCTCATCGGGCCCGAAGGGGCTGTTCAGCAGGAAGGTCGCGCCCGGCTCCGCGCATTTCAAAACGTCGAGCCGCTCCATAAAGCTGAACTGGTGACAGGCAACAAAGTTGGCGCGCGAAATAAGATACGTGGAGCGAATCGGCTTCTTGCTGAAGCGCAAGTGCGAGGTGGTTAGCGCCCCCGACTTCTTCGAGTCGTAGACGAAATAGCCTTGCACTGAGAAGTCGGTATCTTCGCCGATGATCTTGATGGTGTTCTTGTTCGCGCCCACGGTTCCATCGGCGCCCAGGCCGTAGAACATGGCGCGCGTCGTCGTAGGATCCTCGGTGAAGAATTCCGGATCATACTCCAGCGACGTCTGGGTTACGTCGTCGCGAATGCCGATGGTGAAGTGGTTCAGCGGAGTCGGTTTCGTCAGCTCCGCGAATACGCTCGCCACCATCGCGGGAGTGAATTCTTTCGACGACAGGCCGTAGCGTCCGCCAATAACTTTCGGGAAGCTGGCCAGCGGTGCGTTGCCGGAGCCGAAGCCTTCCGTCAGCGCGGTGACCACGTCGAGATACAGTGGCTCGCCGATCGAGCCCGGCTCCTTGGTGCGATCGAGAACGGCAATGCTCTTCACCGTCTTCGGCAACGCCTTCAAGAAGTGCTCAACCGAGAACGGGCGATACAGGCGAACTTTCAGCAGTCCAACCTTCTTGCCCTGCGCCGTCAGATATTCAACTGCCTCGTGCGCAGCTTCTGCGCCGGAGCCCATCATGATGATGACGCTCTCGGCATCAGGCGCGCCAACGTAGTCGAACAGGTTGTAGCGGCGGCCCACGACTTGCGCGAACTTGTCCATCACGCTCTGCACGATGGTTGGGCAAGCGCGATAGTAAGGATTGACCGCTTCCCTGCCTTGGAAATAAACGTCGGGATTTTGCGCCGATCCGCGCAGCACCGGACGATCGGGGGTGAGAGCACGACGGCGATGCGCGCGCACCAGCTCGTCGTCGATCAGGGCGCGCATATCGTCGTCGCTGAGCTGTTCAATCTTCGAAACTTCATGCGAGGTGCGGAAGCCGTCGAAGAAATGCAGGAACGGAATACGCGACTCCAGGGTCGCAGCGTGGGCGATCAGTGCCGTGTCCATCGCTTCCTGCACCGAATTCGACGCCAGCAGCGCGAAGCCGGTCTGGCGCGTGGCCATCGCATCCTGATGGTCGCCAAAAATGGACAGCGCCTGCGCCGCGATTGCGCGCGCGGCCACGTGAATCACCGTCGGCGTCAGCTCGCCCGCAATCTTGTACATGTTGGGAATCATCAGCAGCAGGCCCTGCGACGAGGTGAAGGTCGTACCCAGCGCTCCTGCCTGCAACGCACCATGCAGCGCGCCGGCGGCTCCGCCTTCGCTCTGCATCTCGATGACCTTGGGCACCGCGCCCCAGATATTTTTCTCGCCGACGGCAGACCACGCGTCGGACGACTCCCCCATGGGCGACGAAGGCGTAATAGGGTAGATGGCAGCGACCTCGCTCACCCGATAAGCGACGTAAGCGACCGCTTCGTTTCCATCCAGAGTAACTTTTTGTCTTGGCATCTTGCCTCCAGTGCGCGTTTCGTCTGCGGACGAGGGCAGCGGCGCTTCGCCTGCGCTGTTGGCGGGCTGGCCGCTGTCGGCTGCGGCCGGGTAATCAGTAGTTTTCACTTCGTTCATTCCCCCAAAATTCGATTTGCGCGGTCCCACATTGCGTACGGACGAAACCTTGTAAGTCCGAAGATATAGGGCGGATGGCCCGAGCGGCTGTGATGGGCGGAGCTACAGGTCTGTGACGTGCGTCACATACTTAGGGTCGGGGAGCGGTGCCTTCCCGCACCTTCCCTCAAGAAGTGTCATCCCGAGCGGAGCGCAGCGCAGTCGAGGGATCTGCAGTTCGTGCCGCTCTGGCAATGCGGCTCCCCAGCGACGACGACACATCAGCGGCCAGAGGCCGCGAAAGGTGAAAGCCCCGTCCTTCAGGACGGGGAGGCGGGAAAAATTGAAGTTGAGTGCCGTAGGTACGGCGTGTCGGTTGCAAAAGCCGCTTATCACCAACCGCCCCGAAATGTAAGCGCCAGCACTAGCACGAGAGAAAGGAAGCATGCCCCGACCAAGCGCGATACCCACCAAATCGAAGTGTCATTCACATCGAGGCCGGGGTGCGCAGTCTTGGCCCACCCAAGAACGCCCTCAGGGTACAGGAGTGCCCAAAGACCAACCGCACCAAAGCAGAAGAGCACCAACGGGAACATCCATCGGCCGCGTGCGACAAAAAAAACGAGGAATGTCAGTACGACCAGCGTGCGTACGGCCCAGTCGGTGATTCTGACTTGCTGTATGCGTCTCATAAAGCACAACCAGCGTAGCACGACCTGTCCGACCGGCGTAATCATTACAACTGATCGACAGAGTTCTGACTAGAGGCCATCTCATAAATACCTCCTCATCAAAATGAGGATGCAACCAAGCTGGACGAGCCCGAGGAAGTTGGCCTCGTGATATTCCCAACGGGTGACCAGGCGACGAAAATTATGCAACCAGGCAAACAGTCGTTCGATCTTCCAACGCCGGCAATAGCGCCGCAGCTTGCGCCCGTCCTGCGTCTGGGGCTTGCGGCGGTTTACTTTGTGCGGCGCGATCAACTCGACGCCGTGTTGCTGTTGCAGCCGCTCATCCAGCGGATCGCTGTCATAGGCGCGATCGCCGATCATGCGCTCGGGGGCCGCCGCCGTGAAGCGTTGCTCGACGGTGGCTTCGACGAAGCGTGTTTCATGTGGCGAAGCGTTTCCAATCCAGGCGGCGACAGGAAGACCATGGCGCTCCGCAATTGCCATGATCTTGGTCCCTTTGCCGCGGCGTGTTGGACCAACTGCACCCCCCCCTTTTTCGCCCCCGCGAAGGTGGCGTCGATGAAGGTCTCGGCCAAGTCCAACTGCCCGCGTGCTAGCAGATCTTCCGCCAACGCGCGCAGCACTTTCACCAGCACGCCCTCGCCCACCCATTGCTGGAATCGGCGGTGGCACGTCTGGTACGGCGGAAACTTGTCGCGCGGCAACTCCGCCCATTGCGCTCCGGTTCGTAAGATCCAAAACACGCCTTCCAGCACGCTACGGGTATCCGCCCATGGCCGACCCCGTCGCGAACCGGAGGTCTTGGGCTCAACCAGTGGTTTCAGCACTTCCCACTGCACATCGGTGAGTTCCATACCTACCGATGTGCCTGTAAATTCAACTCCGCACAATTACTTAGTGCGGTACCTATTTATGAGATAGGTTCTAGTAAGACCCGACGTCAGGTGCGACGGCTTACGCAACTTCTGAAGTTCTTTCCCGTCTATACATCATCAATTCTTCCCCGCGATATTTCACGACCTGCAAAGCACGGTACCCATTCTTCTCCGCCACGCGGATCGAAGCCCGGTTCTCCTGCTCAATGATGCAGGCGGTCGCAGTGTCGAAATGCGCGTCGCCCCAAGCGGCGATGGCTGCGACCGTTTCGCTGGCATAGCCGTGGCCATGCGCTGCGGCGCGAAATGCCCAACCTGCCTCGGGCACGTTGATCACCCGCGGAGGCTCGGTGTCGCGATGGAAGTTAAGGAATCCGGCCTCGCCGAGAAACTCGCCCGTCTGCTTGTCTTCGACCACCCAAAATCCGTAGCCGAGCAGCGCCCAATGTCCCACGTAGCGCAACAAGCGCGCCCAAGTTTCTTCCTCGGTAAAAGGAGTCGGGCGAATATAGCGGACCACCACCGGGTCCGCCCACATCGCCGCCGACTGAGGAAAGTCATCGAGTGAATGCCCGCGCAAGCGAAGACGCGGTGTTTCCAGGATAGGGACAACAACGAGTGACATGCGGAAAGTTTACCCGACCCGCCCACTACCCACTACCCACTGTCTTTCTCACCGCACTACGTAGGCGCTCGCCGCCGCCATCACTCCCAGCGCCCCAAACACCATGCCAAGCTTCCAATAGGCGCGCCTGCCGGTTAGCAATGTAATCGACGTAATCACCAGCCCGATCTCCAGCAGCACCTCGCCGATGTCGAAGCGGTCGGCGCGGCGCGCCATCTGCTTCAACTCCGCTTCCAGGTTGCGCGCCTCTTGCTGAATTTCCTTCTGGTCGTCGCCATACTTCTCGATGTTGCTCTCGAACTTCTTCTGGAGAGCCTCGGACTTCTCGGCGTCCTTGCCCTCGATCGCTCCCATCATGTCGCGCAGCGCTTCGAGATTGTTACGGCGCAGGTTCTTGGCCTGGTAGTAGGCCCATTCGTCGGTAGTCTTGTTTTGCAGCAGGATTTCTTCGGTGTGCGAGCGGTGTCCCAGAAGCGTCACCACTGCGACCAGTACCGCCAGCAGCGCCATGGTGAAGCTAACCGGCGCCATCCCCGGCGCATGCCCGTGTTCCGCGTGCTCGTGAAGCTCATGCAGTTCTTCGCTGTGCGACATACTGAACCAGCCTTACCAAATTGTGCGCTGCTTTTCAGAGAAGATAACAGAAGCTCATCGGATGTCGCGCAATCGTTGAGGCAGGACTGACCGAGACTCCTACCGGTGTAACGGTGCGTGAGCCGTGTATCTGGGCGAGGCTTCAGCCCTCCCGATGGCCACTATTCCCTCATCGGTGTGTCATCCCGAGCGCAGGTCGCGTGGCGACCGGAGCCGAGGGATCTGCAGGTGGGTGGCGCTCCCACGCTGTCGAGGGAGGCGCTACCGGCGTTAGAGTCCCGTGCTTTACCGGCAAGCTGGAACGGAGACCACCTGGGCACTTCTGATGTTCCTGCCGGCAACGGCCAGCTGCAGGTCCATCGGCTCGTCGCTTCGCGCCCTCGCTCGGGATGACACCGGAGATATGAGTTCTCCGAGTCAACTGCCATGCTTACCCCACGCGCGATGGCTCCTTCACCTCGTCGCCCCTTGAAGCCTGAACCTCGCGCGTAACGTGCCCCGGCAGCACCTCGCGCAGCGCCCACTCGATGCGCTCAACCGACTGGCTGATGAGTTCCACCGATTGCGTTTTGTCGGTTGTCGTACTGGCGTAGGCAATGATTTGCAGCGCGTTGCGGATGTGGTGGTTCATCTCCGCGATGGTGCGCAGCTGCTGCTGCACCTGGGCGCGCCGCTCGCGTTCGATGCGGGAGAGCTGAAGATAAAGCAGTCCCACTGCCAGGCCGGTGAGGCCGTTGGAAAGCGCCATGATGTCAAGCCGTCGCACGCCTTCTTTCACCAGCAGCCAATCGAAGCCCAATCCCAGAACGCTTACCACGAGTACGACCAGCAAGAAAAGCAACACATCGTGCGAACGAGAGTCCTCAGGTTGCGGCATTTGAGTGTCAGTCTATTTGTACTAATTGAGACGATTCGGACTTGTCGCTGTCACCATGAAAATGGCGCAAGATGGCATCGACTTGCGACCGGTTTACGACTGCCGATAGCGCCGCCGCATCAGCCTGTTTGATGGCCTGCAAGCTGCCGAAGTGTTGCAACAGGCGGCGGGTGGTTAGAGCACCGATTCCCGGAATCTCCAGCAGTTCGGTCTTGCGATCACGAATTTCGCGGCGCTTGCGATGGAAGGTCACGGCAAAGCGATGCGCTTCATCGCGAACCAATTGCACCAGGTGAAGCACCGGCGAATGACGATCGAGCACAACCGGCTCGTCTTCCTGGCCGAGTACAAAGATGATTTCTTCGCGCTTGGCAATCGAAGCCAGCGGCTGGTTGATGATGCCGAGTGACTCCAGCGCTTGCGCTGCCGCGTGCAACTGACCGATGCCGCCGTCGATAAGAATCAGGCTGGGCATCGGCTGGTTTTCGCTTTGCACACGCCCATAGCGACGCGTCACCACCTCGCGCATTGAGGCAAAATCGTCGACACCGACCACGCTGCGGATGATGAACTTGCGATAGTCCGACTTCTTCATTCTGCCGTCTTCCCAAACCACCATCGAGGCGACGGTTTCGGCACCCTGAATATGTGAGATGTCGAAACACTCGATGCGCTTTGGCGGCTCCGGCAGCATCAGCGCATCCTGCAACGCTTCCTGCACCGCTTTGGTTGTCGGCTTCAGCACGCGGAAGCGCTGATCGTAAGACTGTTTTGCGTTCTGGCCGACAAGATCAACCAGCGAACGCTTGTCGCCCCGCTGCGGAACGGTGATGTGAACGTTGCGCTTTTGTCCCTCCGACAGGATTTGCTCCAGCATCTCGCGATCTTCGAAGTCCACCGGAACGTACACGGCGCGAGGCACATATTGCGCGTCGAGGTACACCTGCTTCAGCAGCGCCGAAAAGAACTCTCCCGGCTGGAAGCCTTCGTCGCCGACAATCTCGCTCATCTCCTCCCAGAAGAACTCGCGCTTGTCGACGATCTTGCCGCCGCGCAAGTGGAAGAGATTCACCGCCAGCATCTGGTTTTCAAAGTGATAGCCGAAGACATCGGCATCGTCGCCATCGAGCGTCGCCATGCGCTGCTTCTGGTCGAGCAGTTCGACGGTCGAGATCAGGTCGCGATACTTGGCGGCAAGCTCGTACTGTTCGCCTTCGGCAGCGGCAGCCATGCGTTTGTGCAGCGAGCGCTTCAGGTCCTGACCGCGTCCTTCGAGAAACAGCCGCACATCGTGTACCGCCTCGGCATAGCGCTCGGGAGTTGTGAGTCCTTCGACGCACGGGCCCAGGCATCGACCGATGTAGTACTGCAAACACGGCCGCGGATAGGTGCGGTTCAGGTCCAGCTTGCACGACGGAATCAGAAAGTGGCGGTGGATCAGATCGACGATGCGATACGCCAGGCTGGTCGGAAAGTACGGGCCGAAGTACAGCGAGCCATCTTTGCGCAGGCGCCGCGTTGGGAACACGCGCGGATAGCGCTCGCCAATCGTCAGCTTGATATAAGGATAAGTCTTGTCGTCGCGAAGAAGAATGTTGTAGCGCGGCTTCTTCTTCTTGATCAGGTTGTTCTCCAGCGCCAGCGCTTCCTTCTCGTTATCGACCACGACGTAATCGATATCGACGGCCTCGCGCAGCAGAGTTCCTGTCTTGGCGTTTTCGGCAGCTCCCTCCAGAAAATAGGACCGCACTCGCGAGCGCAGGTTCTTGGCCTTGCCCACGTAGATCACCTGGCCTTCGGCGTTCTTGTACAGGTACACGCCGGGCGAGGTTGGGATGGTCTTAATTTTCTGGTGAAGGTCCATGGAGCAGTTGCCGGTTGTCAGTGTTCAGTTCTCAGTTTAGACCCGGAGTTTGCAGAACCTGCATGACGCAATCCCCATTTTTGCGTGGGGATGGCATGCTGGTTTTTCGGCTCCGGGAAGCTGATTTGAATCCCCGAGCCGCGATTTCTCGTCGATTTTTGGCCTGTTTTGCCATGAGTTAAAGTTATGGGAATTGCTTAATCCATGAATCTAAGTCATACCGGGTTATAACCAACTCTGTAAAAATTCCACGTTTCGCGTCACTTTGTCCTCTTCCTAGCCGCAGAAACCGTCACTCGGCGCAAGCATGGCCCTGAAAACAAGGCTGATCGTCGCATTAGCAATGGCAATCCGCTTGCATCTGTACCGGGTTGGCGAACTCGATCGCCGAGAGTACAAGGAGCCAAGCTTGATGAACCGTTTCAGCCTTGCCGCTGTTGCCGTGGCGGTCGTTCTGCCGCTGACCGTCGGCTGCGCCTCCAAGAAGTACGTGCGCAACGAAGTCACGCCGACCGTGAACAAGGTCAATGAATTAGATGATCTGACGGCGAAAAATACTCGCGACATCCGCGACGTAGACTCCCGCTCGCAGCAAGGAATCCAGCAAGCGACCTCCGCCGCCGACGCCGCCAACCAGAAGGCGCTCGCCGCCGGACAGGCTGCCAATCAGGCGAACCAGAACGCCGCGCAGGCTGCCAACCGCGTGACCAGCCTGGCGGGAACGGTGGAGAACATCGACAACTACAGGCCAGTGGGCGATCCCACGACTGTACAGTTTGGGTTTGATAAATCCGACCTCACGCGCAAGGACAAGCAGGTCCTCGACCAGTTGGGTCAGCAGCTCGCCAGCCAGCGGCACTTCCTGATCGAGGTCCATGGATATACGGATTCCACCGGCCCCAAGGACTACAACTATCAACTCAGCCAGCGCCGCGCCGATGCTGTGATCCAGTATTTGGCCCAGAAGTACAGCGTCCCGGCGCACCAGATCTACGTCATCGGTTTGGGCGAGGACAATCCGGTGGCAGCCAACACTTCGGCCAAGGGCCGCTCGGAAAATCGCCGCGTCGACATTCGATTGATGAGCAACGCCGTGGAAGCGCCGGCGTCGGCGCAGGCGACCGGCCCGTCGCAGCAGGCGAGATCCAGCCAACCGCAATAACCATCAGATTCCTCCTGAACGACTCCGGGCCGCTGACGCACCAGCGGCCCTAATTTTTTGCTCGATGCACAGTGCTGCGAGGCTTACCACCGTTCGGCCGCAAGGGATTTTGGCTGGGGCGCAAAATGGGACGTTAAACCCTGCTTTTCCCCATCTGAAAAACCGCGGTTAAATCTGCGTAACAAAAATCCCGAGACGTTGACTCTTGCCGCTGGAAGGTTGAGGCTTAATGAGTCGCAATATTTATCCACGCCTAAATTGGCGTCGCATGTAAGGAGTTTGCTTTATGGCCACCATCGCTCCTCCCGATGTTGTCTCCCAGAACGATTCACTGAGCGCCTACGGACCGGCGCGCTCGACCGTTACCGGCACGCCGCTTAGCGCGGACGAGCTGCGCAAAACCGACGCCTATTGGCGCGCCTGCAATTACCTGAGCCTGGGAATGATCTACCTGCTCGACAATCCACTACTCAACGAGCCGCTGCGTCCCGAGCAAATCAAGAACCGCCTGCTCGGTCATTGGGGATCGAGTCCCGGTCTGTCCTTCACCTACGTGCACCTCAATCGGCTGATCAAGAAGTACGACCTCGACATGATCTTCCTCGCCGGCCCCGGACACGGCGCGCCCGGCGTGCTTGGCCCTGGATACCTCGAAGGAGGCTACTCCGAGGTTTATCCGGAGAAGAGCGAGGACTACGAAGGCCTGCGTGAGTTTTTCAAGCAGTTCTCTTTCCCTGGCGGCATTGGCAGCCATTGCACGCCCGAAACGCCAGGATCGATTCACGAAGGCGGCGAGCTGGGCTACGTTCTGTCACACGCCTGCGGGGCGGCTTTCGACAATCCTGAACTGATCGTGGCCGCTGTTGTTGGCGATGGCGAATCGGAGACCGGACCGCTGGCGACTTCGTGGCACGTCAACAAGTTTCTAAACCCTGCGCGCGATGGCGCGGTGCTGCCGGTCTTCCACCTGAACGGCTACAAGATCAACAATCCCACATTGCTGGCGCGCATTCCGCACGAGGAATTGGAGAGCCTGATGCGCGGCTATGGCTGGACACCTTATTTCGTCGAGGGCTCCGATCACGACAGCATGCACCAGGCGATGGCGGCGACGGTAGAGCACTGCGTCAACGAGATACGCCAGATTCAGAGCGACGCACGCAGCAACTCGCATATCACCAGACCGCATTGGCCGATGATCGTGTTGCGTTCGCCCAAGGGATGGACGGCGCCCCAGGAAGTGGAAGGCCATCGGCTGGAAGGCTTCTGGCGCGCCCACCAGGTTCCGCTGCCGGATGTGAAGAAAGACCCCGAGCAGCTCAGGATGCTGGAGAAGTGGATGCACTCGCAGCGTCCGGAAGAGCTGTTCGACGGGCATGGAAGGTTCGTTCAGGAATTTCGCGACCTGGCTCCCACCGGCACCCGTCGCATGAGCGCCAATCCGCATGCCAATGGCGGGCGGCTGAAGAAGTCGCTGCGCCTGCCTGACTTCCGCGAATACGGAATCGCCGTCGAGAAGCCGGGACAGATGCAGGCAGAAAACACGCGGCCGCTGGGGGTCATGCTGCGCGATGTGATGAAGCAGAACATGACCAACTTCCGCGTCTTCGGGCCCGATGAAACCACCTCAAACAAGCTCGACGCCATCTACGAGGTGAGCAAGAAGTTCTGGATCGAGGAATACTTCCCTGTCGATCTCGACGGTGGTGAACTCGCGAATGACGGCCGGGTAATGGAGATGCTCAGCGAGCACACCATGGAAGGCATGCTCGAAGGCTACCTGCTCACCGGACGGCATGGCTTCTTCTCGACCTACGAAGCCTTCGTTCACGTCATCGATTCGATGTTCAACCAGCACGCCAAGTGGTTGGAGATATGCAACCACCTGTCGTGGCGCGAGTCAATTGCTTCGCTCAACCTGCTCATCACTTCTACCGTGTGGCGGCAGGACCACAACGGCTTCACCCACCAGGACCCCGGCTTCCTCGACGTGGTGGTGAACAAGAGCGCGAATGTTACGCGCATCTATCTGCCGCCCGATGTGAACTCGCTGCTGTCGGTGGCCGACCACTGCCTGCGCAGCCAGAACTATGTGAACGTCATCGTCAGCGACAAGCAGAAGCACCTGCAGTTCATGAACATGGAACAAGCCATCACCCATTGCACGAAAGGCATTGGCATCTGGGACTGGGCCAGCAACGACCAGAACGGCGAGCCCGACGTGGTGATGGCATCGGCAGGGGACATCCCGACGCAGGAGGCGCTGGCGGCGACGGCGATGATTCGCAAGGAATTTCCTGACGTGAAGATTCGCTTCATCAACGTGGTTGACCTGTTCAAGTTGCAGCCCAGCACCGAGCATCCTCACGGACTGCCCGACCGCGACTTCGACTCGCTGTTCACGCTCGACAAGCCGGTGATCTTCAACTTCCACGGATACCCGTGGCTGATTCATCGGCTGGCGTATCGCCGTCACAACCACGACAACATGCACGTGCGCGGATACAAGGAGAAGGGCAACATCAATACTCCGCTGGAGCTGGCGATTAATAACAACATCGATCGCTTCAGCCTGGCCATGGACGTGATCGATCGCGTGCCTCGTTTGCAGCGTATCGGAGGCCATGCGAAAGAGCACTTCCTGAATCAGCAAATCGAGTGCAAGAACTATGCGCACCAGTACGGCGTCGATCAGCCGGAAGCGGCGAGCTGGACCTGGCCGTTCTAGGGTGAAGAGGTAATTTTTCGTCTGGAAGTTTGGGAATGTGGGTGCCCCATCCCCTCGGCTGCGCTCGGGGCAGGCTCTTTCCCGTCAGTTGGGAAAGGGTGGGATCTGTTTGTCCCGACCGCCTCTGTGAGTTGATCCGATAGCGTCACCCCACCCTTTTCCAACAGCGGGAAAAGGATGGGGCACCCGCCTAGCCGAGGGTCTCAACGCAGTACGGTCATTGCCCGCGGCAATTTCTTCTTCCCGATTCTTCGACTCGACCGCGGTCTGACCCGCACACCTTGTACGGTAATGCTCGTTTGAGCAGGCGGCGGATCGCGGAGCAGCGCCTGGCGAAGCAACTCGAGTGCTTCTACGCTTTTTTGACGGTAGGAACGTGTTGCCGGAGCGAACCGCAGTCTGCCCATCGACTCCCGGTATTGGGAATTCACTGTTTCATGTTGAGCTAGGGTGCGGTCCAGTGCGGCCAGCTTACTCGAATTTTCCTGGTTCTCACTCGCTATCTCTTGCAGGAATGAAACTAACCGCTCGACAGATTCTGCATTCATAGAACCTCGTTGTGGTGCGCCGATCCGGTGTGTTGAACTTTGATCTCTCCAAAACACACAAGATTTCAGGATTTATTGTCTCTACGCGTCTACCGGCTCATCAGTGACCTGCGCCACAGATGGTTGTGCTGTTGTCGCTGCTACGGAAATCCGAAAACAAATCCCGTCCGGGTACATCCGTGCTCGTTCGCCAATCTGGGTCGAATAGCCGATGGTTGTACCTACGGCCGTTTTCTCTTAACCTGATACCCATGGATGTTGAGCTTACCCCCGATCAGAAGGCTTTTGCGCAGCGCGCGATTGAGAGCGGACGGCTGCAATCCGAAAGGGATGCCGTGCAGGAAGCGCTTGCCTTGTGGGAGGAACGGGAACGGCAACGCACCGAATTCCTGCTCACCCTCGAGGAAGCCGAGGCGTCGCTGGCTCGGGGCGAAGGGCGGATTATCACGCAAGAGTCAATGCGGCAGCTTGCCGCCGACGTGAAAGAACGCGGACGCGCACTTCACGAAAACTCTTCGTTTGAGTAGGGGTCCTTCGACTGCGTTCGGCTGCGCCTCACTCCGCTCAGGATGACAGCACAGAGGGAGATCGCTTCCGCGGCGCTATAGCGCCGCACTATCCAAGCGCGCGGATCACTGCTCGGCGCTCGCGGCTGACTGCTATAATCCGCGCATCCTCACTCCACTCCGCTTTGTGCGATGACCGAGCCTTCCACGCCGCTGATGCGGCAATACGCAGCTATCAAGAAAGAGCATCCCCACGCGCTGCTGTTCTTCCGCCTGGGTGATTTCTACGAGCTATTTTTTGAAGACGCGGTGGTGGCGGCGAAAGAGCTGCAAATCACGCTGACGTCGCGCAATAAAGAAAAAGGCATCGCCATTCCCATGTGCGGCGTGCCGTATCACGCGGCGGAAAATTACATTTCCAAGCTGATTCGCAAGGGATTCAAGGTCGCGATTTGCGATCAGATGGAAGACCCGCGGGTGGCGAAGCAAATCGTCAAGCGCGAAGTGACGCGCGTGGTTACGCCGGGCACGGCCGCTGATTCGCAGCTTCAATCGGAAGAGAACAACTTCCTGGCCTGCGTTGCCAAGCAGCGCGACGAAGTGGGATTCGCGGCGCTTGATCTCTCGACCGGCGAGTTTCGCGCAACCGAGTTTCGCGGCGCCGATGCTGAGCGGCGGGTGCGCGAGGAACTGCTGGTGCTGCGTCCGAGGGAAGTGTTGTTTGCGTCTTCTCTGCCGCTGTTCGATCAGCGTTCTTCCCACATTAACGTCCAACAGATGGACGCGAATGTGGGCCACCCGACCGTCCAACCGATGGACGCGAATGTTGGCCACCCGACTGTTCAACAGATGGACGCGAATGTGGCCCACCCGACGACCGCGCCGCGCATGGCATCGATCGAAAATGCGAATTGGGCGGAGACGCCTCTGGACGACTGGGTGTTCGCGCCGGACTATGCAATTCCGCTGGTCGAAAATCATTTTGGCGTGTTGTCGCTGGAAGGGTTTGGATTGGCTGGCCGTTCGGCGGCGGCGAGCGCGGCGGGCGCCATCCTGCATTACGTGCGCGGCACGCAACGCGGCTCGCTCGACCA
Organism: uncultured Acidobacteriaceae bacterium; assembly: GCA_963796585.1. Taxonomy (GTDB): domain Bacteria; phylum Acidobacteriota; class Terriglobia; order Terriglobales; family Acidobacteriaceae; genus CAVVDY01. Next base: position 84,644 of record CAWCMB010000008.1, on the reverse strand, counting down.
CATCGACCGCATCGGCTACTACGAGCGGCAGAACTGCCTGGTGCTCGACGCGGTCACGGTGCGCAACCTGGAACTGATCGAGCCGCTGTTCTCCGGCGCGGGCGACAGCGTGACGCTGTTTCGGTGTCTCGACTGCACGGCGACTCCGATGGGCAAGCGACTGCTGCGCTCGTGGATTCTACGGCCGTCGATTGAGCTGAGAGAGATCGAGCAGCGGCTGAGCGCGGTCGAAGCGATGGTCGCGGACCTTATCCGGCGCGAAGAGCTACGTCGTGCGCTGGACGGCATGCTCGACCTGGAGCGTCTGCTGAGTCGCGTAACCCTGGAGTCGGCAAACCCGCGCGACCTGCTGGCGCTGGCGGTTTCGTTTGCCAAGCTGCCGGCCATACGCGCGGCGGTGGCGGCGTTCGCGGCCGAGCGTCTGCAAACGCTGCATGCACAATGCGACGAACTGGGCGATCTGCGTTCGCGCATCGTGACGACGCTGGAAGACGAGCCGCCGCTAACGGTGAGTGACGGCGGGGTTATTCGTGCGGGGGTTGATGCAGCGCTCGATGAGTTGCGCGACCTGAGCCGCAACAGCAAGCAGTACATTGCGCAGATCGAGCAGCGCGAGCGCCAGCGCACCGGCATCGCGTCGCTGAAGATTAAGTTCAACTCGGTCTTCGGCTATTACCTGGAGATTTCCAAGGCCAACCTGCACCACACGCCGGCGGATTACCAGCGCAAGCAGACGCTGGTGAACGCTGAGCGCTTCACCACTCCGGAGCTGAAGGAATACGAAGTGAAGGTGTTGGACGCGCAGGAGAAGATGGTCGAAATCGAGCGACGGCTTTTTGCCGAGCTGCGCGCGGCGATCGCGGCAGAAGCAAGACGCATCCGCCAGACCGCGCTGGCGCTGGCCGAGATCGACGTGCTCGCATCGTTCGCTACACTTGCAGCTAATCGCAACTATTGCCGGCCGCAGTTTGTCGAGGCCGGCGATCTGGAGATTGTTGCCGGGCGCCATCCGGTGATCGAGCAGCAAGACCTGAGCGGCGTATCCGACCGCTTCGTACCCAACGATCTCTATCTGAACGGGACGACGCATGCGGTGCTGGTCATTACCGGACCCAACATGGGCGGCAAGTCAACCTACCTGCGGCAGGCGGCGCTGATTGCGTTGATGGCGCAGATGGGCTCGTTTGTTCCGGCGCGTTCGGCGCGGCTGGGACTGGTCGATCGCATCTTCACCCGCATTGGCGCCAGCGATAACCTGGCGCGCGGGCGCTCGACCTTCATGGTGGAGATGACGGAGACGGCGGCGATCCTGAACACGGCGACTGCGCGCTCGCTGATCCTGCTCGATGAAGTTGGCCGTGGGACTTCGACCTATGACGGATTGGCGATTGCATGGGCGGCGATCGAGTATATCCATGCCAATACGCGCGCCAAGACGCTTTTTGCTACGCACTATCACGAGCTGACGGAGTTGGCCGATCGGCTGAGCGGAGTGAAAAACTATCACGTCTCGGTGAAGGAGAGCCACGGCGGAATCGTTTTCCTGCGCAAAGTAGAAGAAGGCTCGGCCGACAAGAGCTACGGTATCGAAGTTGCGAAGCTGGCGGGTCTGCCGAATGACGTCATCACCCGGGCGCGTGAAGTGCTTGCCGAGCACGAAAACGCCGAGCGAAGCGCGGTCAAGCATCTGGCGAATGAAGGCGAGTCTGAACCGGGCCCGATGCAGTTGACCATCTTCACTCCGCTATCGCAGAAGGTGGTCGATCGGTTGAAAGACACCGACCTCGATCGGATCAGCCCGCTGGAGGCGCTGAATCTGCTGCACGAGTTGAAGAAGCAGGTGGAGTAGAAGAAGCAATTAGCAATTAGCAAGTAGCAATTGGCAATTAGCAATTGGCAATTGGCAATTGGCAATTAGCAAGTAGCAATTAGCAATTAGCAATTAGCAGCGATGCGCATTGATGCCGCGGAGCAGCTCCCACGCAAGGGAAGCAAACAGCAGGTCCTTCGGCGGCTAAACAGGCTGCGGAGAAAACTCTTCGCGGTGGAAAAAACAGCAGATCCCTCACCTCTAAAGAGGTTCGGGATGACAAAAACACAGGGCTTTTATGGCGCAGCTAAAGCTGCGCCCCTTCAAAACAGCGCCCGGCAGAGTTTTTCAGCAGCCTCTAGAGCCGCCTCAGGATGACAAATTGAAAGGCGCTGTTGGCACGACCGGAGGTCATGCCCTGACGCGACGCATTCCAAATCCTCGCATCACCTCAGGGGCCAAATGTGTGTGCGCGAGAAGCTGTGCCGTCGCTACGCGACTCCCGAGATTTTTCCCAATTAAACCCAGCACTCCGCGTTCGGCTGCGTGCCGGGCTGTCATGTTGGTCGCCCCCAAGGGGCTCAGATGGCTGGTTGTTTCACCGACATTGCCAGAGTCGAGTTCTCAAGCCCTGAAGGCCAACTCTACCGTCTCTCGCTTGAGCCTGCGCAGCTGTCCGCGTATCCTTTCAATACCTTACATTGTGGAGGAAAACAACGTGGTTTTATCCCGGCGCTACCCATATGCGCTGCTGACGCTCGCTATCGTCTTAACCTGCTCACAACTTCTGTTCGCGCACGCCGTCTTGATGGACTCGACTCCCAAGCAGAATTCCACGGTGAAGGGTCCCGACGTGGAGATCACGCTGCGCTATAACGTGCGTGTCGATGGCGGTCGCTCGCGGGTGGAACTGGACGCGGCTGACGGGACCAAGTCGGACCTGAAGCTCGACAAACAGGCAAAGCCTGACATCCTGCAATGCAAGGCCAGCGGCCTGAAGCCGGGCGCTTACAAGCTGATCTGGAACGTGCTTGCCTCAGACGGACACATGAGCAAGGGCGCCGTGCCGTTCACGGTGCAGTAGCTCCAGCGAATGCGGCAACTCGTCGATCTCTTCGAATTCCTGTCGGTAATACTGCGCGCGGGGACGCTGGTATTCCAGTCCCTGTTGCTGGGCGGAGTGCTGTTCATTCTTTGGGTCTCGCGGAATACATCCGGCGACCCGGCGCAGCGGCAGCGCATGGAAACCGGTTCGTGGACGCTGTTGCGCATCAGCATCCTCGGGCTGATCGTGATTCAGTCGCTTTACCTTTTCGTCGATTCCTCGGTGCTGATGGCCAGCGCCGATATTGGCTTCGGTGAAGTGGTTGGCGCGAACTTCTTCATCTCGGGTAGCGTCGTGCTGGGCGCCGCGCTGGTGGCGCTCATCATCTCGGTGTCGCGCAGCAAGTTTTCGTCGTGGGCGCTGGTGGCGCCGGCGATCGTGGTCATGGCCGCTTCGCTGATGACCAATCACGCGGCGTCGCGACTGGAAGGACGGCCGCTGCTGGTCGCCTTGACCGCGACCCATGAGGTGGCAACGGGATTCTGGATCGGGGGGCTGCCCTATCTGGTGCTCGCCCTGTTTCGTGATAAGGATTCGAGCGCGCGCTTTTACGTGACCGAGCGCTTTTCGCGATTGGCGCTGATTAGCGTAATTCTCATCGTGGTCAGTGGCCTCAGTATGAGCCTGGTTTACATCGGCTCGTGGCAGGCAGTGCTGGGAACTGCCTACGGCGTGATGGTGCTAGCCAAAGCGGTGATGCTGAGCGTGCTGATGGTGCTGGGCGGCATCAACTTCCTGATGCTGCGCAACCTGCCGCGCGACCAGGTGATGCCGCGCTTGCGCCGCTTAATTGAAGCCGAGGTGGGCATTGGGATCACCGTGATTCTGACGGCGGCATCTCTCACCTCGCAGCCGCCCGCGGTTGATCAGCCCAACGACATCGTCTCGTTTCATCAGATCGTGCAGCGCTTCCGGCCAACCCTACCGCGGCTCACCTACACTCGGGTCGAAGCGGCCACCACGGGGCGAAATGATGATGCTGCGGGGAAGCGACCGGCAGCCTACAACGCCGATGGCGAGCCGCTCTCGGCACAACAGGTCTCGTGGTCGATGGAGTCGGAGTCAAACCATCACTGGATGGGGGTCATCGTTCTGGGCATGGGCCTGCTGGCTTTGCTGGCGCGCACTGGTAAAGCTCCCTGGGCAGAGTATTGGCCGCTGTTGCTCATTGGCATTGCGATCTTCATCATTCTGCAAGCGGACAGCGAATGTTGGCCGGTGGGATGGAAGAGCGTGGGCGCCTGCATGGTCGATCCGGAGGTGTTTCAGCATCGGCTGGCGGCCCTGGTGTGCATCGGCTTCGCGATTTTCGAATTGCGAGTCCGCAAACGGCAGCGAGCAAACGATCCGATGGCCTTGGTCTTCCCCCTGATGTGTGCCGTCGGTGGCGCCGTGTTGCTGACCCATCAGCACGCCATCAGCAATGTCAAAGAGAACCTGCTGGTGGAACTAAGCCACGTGCCTATGGGAGTGCTGGCAGTGTTTGCCGGATGGGCACGCTGGCTGGAGCTGCGGCTGCCTCCCGAGGACCGCAAGATCCCATCCTGGGTGTGGCCGCTGTGCTTCGTTCTTATCGGCGCAGGGCTGCTGAACTACCGCGAGCTGTAGCCAGCGGATGAGGAGAGCGGGCTCGTCGGTGCGACGGGTCGTCAGAGCCCGAGTCCCACTTCGGGACGAGCTTTCGAAAACTATCCCGAATTGACGTCAAGGTAATAGGACGCGAGGTTACTCTGAGGACATCCACCTTGATTCTCGGGAGCCCTGGTAATGAGGACTACTGCCCTGGTCGTAATGTTACTGGCCGCCATCGGCGCGCTAGGAGAAGCTACCGACTGCATAAACCCCGATCTCGCTCAGGCCGACAACCGGATCGTGACATCGCACTTCGGCGGAAGTTCCAACGGCAACAATCCTACCTATTGGTATGCCATCTACGGCCAGGCAGGACACTCGTATTCGGCAGAGTTCGTGGCTACAACTGACAACGAAAGCACGGTCACGTCGATTGTATTCGGGGGCCTCTCCGTCTGGGGGCCAAACGACATTGGCGGGTTGCAGACGAACAGCTGCTACGGAACTTCAAGCGTGGCTTTCTACGCGACCCAGGCTTATTCGCCCGCGTTGGCGAAAAGCAAGTACGGTACGGGACAGCGGATTTCGTTTTCAGCAGCGTCTTCCGGGCTCTACATGATCTCCGTCACCAATTATCAGGCGGCAGGCACCTATTCCTATCGCTTCACCGACACTACGCTGTTCAACGCCCGTTGGAGCACGTGGTCGGGGTTCGACACGTCTTGGGGTTTTACCAACATGTCTGACATGCCGATCACCGGGACGCTGTACATCTACGGGGCAAGCAATAAGCTGGTGGCTTCGGTGCAGATCAACCTGCAGGCTAATCAACAGGTGTTTCGCGCTACGTATTCTTCTGACTTGAACTTAGCTCGGAATAATGCCGGCTACGCAATGTTCTCTCACAATGGACCGCCGGGCGCGGTACTGGGCGACGCCTACGAGGTAAACGGCAACAACACTGTCATGGTCCCGGAGAAGTTTGAGGCACGCTCGACGCAGTAGCGCCGGGCCACTGCACGGCTGTGTAGAATCGCGTTAGCCGCGCGTGAAGACCGTCACCATCATCATCCCAGCAAGGCATCGCCCCGACCTGACGCGGCGCTGCATTGAGTTCATTGAGCCGCAAACTCTGCCGCGCTCGGAGTGGGAGATCGTGGTGGTGGAGAATGAGGCACGCAGCGACAGCATCTTGCCCGACCCGCTGCCCGAAAACACAACTCGTATCGAGCTGTGCACCAACGAGGGGACGACGGGCTCGATCAATCGCGCGGTGGCGAGCACCTCGTCGAAGTATCTTCTGCTGCTGAACAATGACATCGAAATGCAGTCCGACTATCTCGAACTGCTGGTCCGCGCGCTGGAAGACGATCCGCAGCTTGGGTTCGCCGCCGGTAAGCTGCTGCGGGCGACGCAGCGCACACATCTCGATGGCGCGGGCGATGCCCTGCTGCTTGCCGGAGGCGCGTTCCGGTTGGGCAGCATGGATGAGGACCGAGGTCAGTTCGATCAGGCGATGCCGATCCTTACGGGATGCGGAGCTGCCGTGCTCTATCGCCGTGAGGCATTCGAATTCTGCGGCGGGCTGGACGCCGACTTCTTCGCCTATCTCGACGACATTGATTTGGGCCTGCGAGCGCAGCTGGTTGGTTACGGCGGGATGTATGTTCCGCAGGCGGTGGCCTACCACATCGGCAGCGCGACCAGTGGATCGGTGGTGCATCCTCGCATTCTTGAGCTGGTGACGCGCAATCAGCTATGGCTGCTGGCGAAGGACTATCCGCCGGATATTGTCCACAAATATCGGCATCGCATCCTGGTTTTTCAGGCATTGTGGTTCGTATTCGTAGTGCGAAAGCGCGGCGGGCTGGGCGCGTACATCCGCGGGATTCGCGGCGCAGTTGCCAAACGCTCTGTGATGCACCGCAAGCGCGCGGAACTCGCCAGTAAGCAGCGCATCAACGACGCCGAGTTCGAGCGGCTACTCATGGAATCCGAAAGCCAGGTTTGGCGGTGGCACTCGTCGCGGCCGCCGAAAGCGCAGTCATGGCTGCTGAAAACCTACTTCCGGATGTTTGGCGCCCCCTCGGTTTAGGGCGGCCTGCAATCCTCCAAAATCCGCTGCCGCAGTGACCTACCTCACAGACCCCATGAGCGATGGGACCCTATGTTGGATGCGTGGGGCATTTCCCCTCTTTGTGAAAGGGTTTCATGGCGACTGCTATCTCCAGCACTTCCCGTGTTCTGAATAACGAACTGGCCCAAAAAATCATGAGCGGCGACGAAGCGGCAGCCTTGATCCGCTCCGGCGATCAGGTTGGCATGAGCGGCTTTACCGGCTCGGGGTATCCCAAGGTAGTGCCGATCGAGTTAGCGCGCCGCATTGCCGAGGCGAATTTCCGCGGCCAGAAGTTCCAGGTGAGCGTGTTTACCGGCGCGTCGACTGGCCCTGAGCTTGATGGCGCGCTCGCCATGGCGGGCGGCATCAACCTGCGGCTTCCGTATCAGTCCGATCCAGAGACGCGCAAGCGGATCAACGCCGGCGAGATGGAATACATGGACGTCCACCTTAGCCACGTCGCCCAGATCATGGAATACGGGTTTCTCGGCAAGCTGAACGTTGCGCTGATCGAGGTCGCGGCGGTGCTGGAAGATGGCCGCCTGCTGCCCAGCTCTTCCATCGGCAACAACCGGACGTGGATCGACTGCGCCGAGCGGGTCATCCTGGAAGTGAACTCGTGGCAGCCGCTAGCGCTGGAGGGCATGCACGACATCTATTACGGGCTGCAGCCGCCGCCGAATCGCGGGCCTATTCCATTGGTCCATCCCGGGCAGCGCATCGGCTCGCCGTATCTGAAAGTCGATCCCGAGAAGGTGGTGGCGATCGTGCTCACCGACTCGCCTGACCGCAACAGCCCATTCAAAGCTCCTGATGCGGCATCGAAACGAATCGCCGGCCACATCCTTGAATTCCTGAGCTGGGAGGTGCAAAAGGGACGCATGCCCGCAAACCTGCTGCCCCTGCAATCCGGCGTCGGCAACATCGCCAACGCGGTGCTGTTCGGGCTGGAGGAAGGTCTGTTCGAGAACCTGACTTCGTACACCGAAGTGATTCAAGACGGGATGATCCGGCTATTGAAGTCAGGTAAGGTGACATCGGCCTCGGCGACTGCGTTCTCGCTCAGCCCTGAAATGCTCATGGAGGTGAACGCCGACATGGCCAGCTACCGAGATCGCATCGTGCTACGGCCGCAGGAGATCTCCAATCATCCCGAGATCATTCGGCGATTGGGGGTCATCGCCATGAACGCGATGATCGAAGCCGACATTTATGGCAACGTCAATTCCACACACGTGATGGGATCGCGCATTCAGAACGGCATCGGCGGCTCGGGCGACTTCGCACGCAATGGATATCTGTCGATCTTCATGGCTCCATCGCTGGCACAGAAGGGATCGATCTCAACCATTGTGCCCATGGTGTCGCACGTCGACCACACCGAGCACGACGTACAGGTGCTGGTGACCGAGCAGGGATTGGCTGATTTGCGCGGTCTCTCGCCGCGCCAACGCGCACACCTGATCATCGAGAAGTGCGCCAGCCCGGACTACAAGCCCCAGCTGCTCGACTATCTGAATCGCGCCGAGCGCTTGTCGTACGGCAAGCACACGCCACACCTGCTGACGGAATCGCTGGGCTGGCACAGCCGGTATCTAAGAAGCGGAAGTATGAAGCAGAGGGAAGAAAATTAGAATGCTACGGTGTGAATTTCTTAAGCGATGGGGAGCACGCGCGCTCTCGCGCGAGCCGGGTCAATCGTGACCAACGCACCGCTATTCAACTCCTCGGCTAATTGCTTGATTGCCCGGACTACAAGTGAACCGATACGAGGCGGAGAGGTTTCTTGCGCTCGGAACTGGATGACACTCGGGCCGCGGCGTCCCGTCGCGAACAACATGGTCCCAAAATCAAGATCGTGCGTGAAGACGACGTACTTGTTTTCTCTAGCCCAGTCAAGAATTTCGCTATCCTTCGCATCAGGGTTGCCGACCGAAGTCCAATGAACAGCTTCCCAGCCTTCCGCTTCAAACGCTGCCACCCACCCAGGCGAGAGATTCATATCTATCAGGAGCTTCACGCCTGCTTCAGCTCGACTTCACGCTCTTCCGAACGCAAGGCTGCATAAGATAACGCCTGAGCAATGTCTTCTGCTTCAAGGTAGGGATAGAGTTTCAGAATCTCGACAGGGGCATGACCTTCAGCAAGCATACCCACAATCATGCCGACCGTGACACGCATGCCGCGGATGCAGGGCTTTCCACCCATTATCTGCGGGTCAACCGTGATTCGATCTGTTGCCATGTGACTAGCCTACCGCACCTGCACCACTTCGTAATACTGCGCCATGCTGCGGAACTTCTGATAGCGCGCGTCCAGCAATTCCTGCAGCGGCTTTTTCTCCAGCTCGGCGAGATTTTTTTCCAGGGCAGCGCTAAGTCCTGCTGCCGCGGCGTCCCAGTCGTGATGCGCGCCGCCCGCCGGCTCGGGGATGATCTCGTCACAGAATCCCATCTCGAGATTGTCCTTCGCCGTAATACGCATAGCCTGGGCTGCGATCTCGCGCTTGCTGGAATCGCGCCACATGATCGACGCGCAGCCTTCGGGTGAAATCACCGAGTAGACGCTGTTCTCCATCATCAGCACGCGATCGGCTACGGCGATGGCGAGAGCGCCTCCGCTGCCGCCTTCCCCTGTAATGGCCGCGATGAATGGAACCTTCAGCCGCGCCATCTCGCGCAGGTTATGGGCGATAGCTTCCGCCTGCCCGCGTTCTTCCGCGCCCAGCCCGGGATAGGCGCCGGGCACATCGATGAGCGTGATCACTGGCCGATGCCACTTCTCGGCAAAGCGCATGATACGCAGCGCCTTGCGATATCCCTCGGGATTGGGCTGCCCAAAATTGCGATAGATGCGCTGCTTGGTCTCGCGGCCTTTCTGGGTTCCGATCACCATTACTTCCCTGCCATTGAGGCGGCCCATACCGGCAACGATGGCGGGATCGTCGCCAAATCCGCGATCGCCGTGAACTTCGCTGAAGTCGGAGAAGACGCGCTCCACGTAGTCAAGGAAATGCGGGCGCATGGGATGGCGCGCCAGCTCGGTCCGTTCCCAGGCACTCAGCTTGCCTGATACCTGGCGGCGCAGCGCATCGATACGTTGATGCATCTCCTGCAATTCGCGGCGCGCCTCTTCGTTCTCACCGGCTGCGGCCTGTAAATGTTCGATCTGTTTCTCGATGCGCTCCAGTTCGGTCTGGGCTTTCGAAGCAGCTTCCATGATGGGTGTAGTTGTCCTCGCCGGAATGATGATGATTTGCCGGGTGGAGCACACCTGCAGGTGTGCAAACCAGAAATCCTTTCACTTTGCCGCGCTTCAGCGCCTGAGGTAAGTGCCTGACCTCAGCGGCTAAAGAGGCTGCTGAAAAAGTACTTTTTGAGTACCTCAGGGGCTGAAGCCCCCGCGTATTTTCAACCTGGCCTGAAGGCCAGCACTAGCCGAACTCCGAGTTTTTCAGCAGCCTCTAAAGGCCGCCCGTTCGTCACGCGCTGTAGGCAGCGCTAAAGCGCTGCTCCCAGGACGGCAAAAGAACAGATCCCTCGCGGGCTAAAGCCCGCTCGTGATGACAAACAAAAAAATAATACGTTCGGCACGACCTAGGTCGTGACCTGACGCGAATTCTTGCCTGACGCGAATTCTTGCCCGACGCGAATTCTTGCCTGACGCGCTACCTAATCGATCACGCGCACGCTACCGCGCCCGCAAAGCTCTTCTACTCGATTAATGAAATTGCGGTCTGGCAACACATTATAGCCTTCCGCCTCCATTACTACGGTGAAGTCGCCCTTGCGTTCCAGATCGAAAAGCACCTTCGCTTCGCCTTTGCGCTCCTGGCACAGCGCATGAAGATTGGTAACCGTTGTCTCTGAGACGATCTCCAGCGGAACCTTGATACGCAAGCTGCGCGGCAACCTGGGCGTTGCCTGCTCCAGCGGCGTGATGTCGCCGACGAGGATCTTGGTGTTGGAACCTTCCTCGACTTTCACGCCACCCTTCACCAGCACCGGCACATCGAGCTTCAGACGTTCGCCCAGGCGGCGATAGGCTTCGGCAAAGCACAGAATGTCGATCGAGCCGTTCATGTCTTCGAGTTGCCCGGTCGCATAGAGGTCGCCCTTCTTCGATTTGGCTACGCGAATGCCCTTCAGAACGCCACCGATCAGCGTGTCGTCTTTGCCGGTTGACGACTTCAACTCGCTGACCTCGGCGGTGGTGAGGGCGTGGAAATCGAGCAGCTTGTCGCGATACTTCTCCAGCGGATGTCCGGTGATGAAGAAGCCGAGAATCTCTTTTTCGCAGGCGAGCCGCTGATGCTCATCCCAATCAGGAATGTTGGGGAGCGGTTTCTCTTTCGCTTGCGGCTCTTGGTCGGCAAAGACGCCAAACAGCCCATGCTGGCCCATAGCGGAATCGCGCTGCGTTTTGGCGGCGTGTTCCATGGCATTGTCGACCACGGCCATCAGTTGCGAACGCCGGCCAAGCCCATCCATGGCGCCGCTCTTGATAAGCGATTCCATCACGCGTTTGTTCAGCAGACGAAGATCGACCTTTTCGCAAAACTGAAAAATCGACGTGAAGCTACCGAGTTCCGTACGCGCGGCGACGATGGACTCGATCGCGTGCTGGCCCACGTTCTTCACCGCGCCCAGGCCAAAGCGAATCGCCTCACCGTGCGGAGTGAACGACCAATGGCTGACGTTCACGTCGGGCGGCTCGACCGCAATGCCCATCTCGCGGCACTCGTTGATGTACTTCACCACGTCGTCGGTACTCGACGACACCGACGTCAGAAGCGCCGCCATGAATTCAATGGGGTAATGCGTCTTGAGATATGCCGTCTGATAAGCGAGCAGCGCGTAGGCGGCGGAGTGCGATTTGTTGAAGCCGTATCCGGCGAACTGCTCCATCAGGTCGAAGATCTTCTCAATCTTCTTGGGCGGGAAGCTGTGCTCCGCCGCGCCTTGCACAAAGCGCGCGCGCTGCTTGGCCATCTTCTCCGGATCCTTCTTGCCCATGGCCCGGCGCAACAGGTCGGCCTCGCCGAGGGAGTATCCGGCGAGCAGGTTGGCAATCTGCATCACCTGCTCCTGGTAGACGATGACGCCCAGCGTCTCCTTCAGCACGGTTTCGAGTTGCGGCAGTTCGTACTCGATCTTCTTGCGGCCATGCTTGCGATCGATGAAGTCGTCGATCATACCGCCTTGAATCGGGCCCGGGCGGTACAGCGCGTTGAGAGCGGTAAGGTCCTCGACGGTGGTCGGCTTGTAGCGTCGCAATACGTCGCGCATGCCATGCGATTCAAACTGGAAGACGCCGGAGGTCAGCCCAGTGTGGAAGACGCGTTCGTAGGTGAGGGCGTCGTCGAGTTCCAGCCGCTCAAGATTCAGCCGCTCGCCACGCGTTTGCTCGATGAGCCGCAGCGCGTCGTCAATGATGGTCAACGTGGTGAGCCCGAGGAAGTCCATCTTCAGCAGGCCGAGCTTTTCTACCGCCTTCATGTCGTAGGCGGTAACGATTTCTTCGTTCTTGGTGCGATAGAGGGGGACGAGATCAGTGAGCGGCTGCGGCGAGATCACCACCCCGGCGGCGTGTACGCCCGAGTTGCGCACCAGGCCTTCCAGCTTTTTCGCAGTGTCGATCAGCTCTTTGGTCTGCGGTTCGCTCTGGTAAGCCGTGGCCAGCGGGGGCGAATCCTTCAGCGCGCCGTCGATGGTGATGTTGAGCGTTGCTGGAATCATTTTCGTGATGCGCTCGACTTCGGCGTAAGGCACATCCATGGCGCGGCCCGAATCCTTGATCGCAGCCTTGGCGGCCATGGTTCCGAAAGTGATAATCTGTGCCACCTGGTCGCGCCCATACTTGTGCGTGACGTAGCTGATGACCTCGCCGCGCCGGTTCATGCAGAAGTCGATATCGATGTCAGGCATGGTGACGCGCTCGGGATTGAGGAATCGTTCAAAGAGCAGCTCGTTCTGCAAGGGGTCGATGTCGGTGATACCAAGCGCGTAGGCGACGAGCGCTCCGGCGGCAGAGCCGCGACCGGGGCCGACGGGGATGTTGTTCTCCTTGGCGTAGCGGATGAAATCCCAGACGATGAGGAAGTATCCGGCAAACTGCATTTGCCGAATGATGCCGATCTCGCGGGCGAGGCGGGCCTCGTAATCTTCCAGTGGATGCTTCACTCGGCCCAGGGTTTGCAACTCGCGCAGCAAGGTCAGGCGGCGTGCGAAGCCTTCGCGGGTGACGTGCTCGAAGTAGTCGTCGAGCGAGTATCCGGCAGGTACGTCGAATTTCGGGAACGGCTCGCGAACCTTCTTCAGCTCGAGGTTGCAGCGCTCGGCAATCTCCATGGTGCGCGCCAGCACCCGTTCGTAGCCGGAGAAAACTTTCGCCATCTCGGCTGGGCTCTTCACGAAGAACTGGTTATTGGCGAACTTCAGCCGGTTGGTGTCGTTGATCGACTTGCCGGTTTGAATGCAGACCATCACATCCTGCGCGTGCGCGTCGTCTTCGCACAGGTAGTGGCTGTCGTTGCTCGCAACCAGGGGGATACCGAGCTCCTGCTCCAGCTTCACCAGGTTCGCCTGGATGAGCTTCTCCTCGGGGAGACCCTGATCCTGAATTTCGAGATAGAAGTTGCCGTTTCCAAAGATGTCGTTGAAGGTGACGGCTGCCTGCCGCGCCTTCTCATACTTGCCTTCGACCAGATCTTCGGCGACTTCTCCCTTGAGGCACGCCGACATGCCGATCAGCCCTTTGGAATGTTCAGCGAGAAACTTCTTGCTGACGCGCGGCTTGTAGTAGAAACCATGCAGCGACGCTTCAGAGACGATCTTCACCAGGTTGCGATAGCCTTCATCGCTCTCGGCCAGGACGATCAAGTGGTTGTAACTGTCGCCCTCCGGCGAGGCGCGATGATCGTCCTTCTTGCAGATGTAGAGTTCGCACCCGACGATCGGCTTGACCCCGGCCTCTTTGGCGGCGTCGACAAACTCGACGGCTCCGAAGATGTTGCCGTGGTCGGTCATGGCCACGGCGGGCATGCCGAGTTCCTTGACGCGCTTGACGAGGTTCTCGGTCGAGCATGCTCCGTCGAGCATGGAGTAATCGGTATGCAGGTGCAGGTGAACGAATTCAGGCATGGAGTTGATACTTCTATTCTATTGGGCGGAGCAGGTGCTTGCAGCCGGTGAACTGTGTGGAAAAAGAGGAACATTCACCACAGAGGTCACGGAGTTCGCCGAGAAAGACGGGTAGGGATTTCTGCCATTTTCTCCTGATAAATTGGCAGACAGTGTCAACAGTGTTGGGGGCAGGTTGCCCAGCTTCTTAAAGACTCGGAGCGATCGCGCTTGGGTCTTGCGGCTTTTGGTGCGCCACGTGATCTAAGAAGCCTTCAGCCCGCATGCGTGGGCCAGCTTCAATTGACGTTCGTCGAAACTCCAGAATTCATCGGTGCCCAATTCGATGGCTGAAGCTATGTGAAGCGTATCAAGGGTGCGGCAGCCGAGCCGGGTTATGTATTTCATTGCCAGATCGATAGCGGTTTCGAAAACGCTATCGGGAGTTGCCACCTCTAACCAGAATCCCTTTTGACGATCGGCTTCGAAGCTGCTGTAAATCTGCGCCGCATCCTGACTCGAATACAAGCGACGGAATACATTTTGGCCGATTGCATGCGCAAACTCCACACGATGAAGGGGTGTCAACCAAATCTTCGGACGCTGCTGCAGACGACGATGAGCTTCCTGGGAGTGGACATCGGTCACATAGAGTGAGACAAGCAGGCTGCTATCTGCGTAGATGCTCAATATCTCGAACGCCTCCGCTCCTCGATTACGGCATTCGGAAAGACTCGGTCCCCGAAGAGCGCCTTGGCCCTCGCCTCGAAGTCGGGCCATTCGACAGGCTTATCCTGGGAACGCTCAGGTACGATTCGGCCAATAACGCGGTCACGTTCGCGCAACTCCACCGTCTTGCCCGCCTTGAGCCAACTCTTGAGTTGGCGGGTGTCGCGCAATTGCCGGAGGTTCATGGTAGGCATGATATGAATGTGACACATTTTGTGCCACATTGTCAAACGTCACGCCGCTTACGAAATACACCGCTAATACAGGATCGACGGCAAGAACGCCCCGGCGGGCTCGTTGTATAGCCCAAAGGACATGAGCGTGAGTGGCTGGATGACTCTCAGGCCGTGATGCAGGCACCAGCGAAAAAGCTCGGTGTTGCGCGTGGGCAGCAGAAGGCCCGGTCCGGCAAATTCTTCTGCCGCGCCGATCAGCGCCTGAAGCTCGGCATTGTCTTCCGCGACAGCATGACCGAAGAAGCCGATCAGCGTCGCGTATCCCGTGATCCGACCATCGTGCTCGACTACCCGCGCTGTACCCTGTGCAATCGCATCCGCTAGTTCGCCGGAGCGGTCGTGTCCATGCACGCGACGGCACATCGCATTGCAGGTATCGAGATCTTTCGCCATCGCCGGCCGAACGGTATGCCCGGAAGGCACATGCCGGATCGGCGCTCCCTGCATCGCCACCAACGGCTCGCGTATGTCGAAGCCAACCTTGGCGTAGAGCGACATGGACCGGCCATGAAAGGCCGCCTGCACCAGCCGCACTCCAGCAAAACGCTGTTCCGCCGCGCGATCCATCACCGCTTTCATTAGCAGGCGGCCGACGCCGGAGTTCTGTCCTGCGGGATCGACCGTGATGGGACCGATGCCCGCTATCTGGGAACGCTCGTCCATGCAGTTGCTGCCCAGAATCTGGCCGCCTTGTTCCGCGACTACACAAAAGAATCGCGGGTTGGCGAATATTCTGGAGAGAACGCCTGCTGCCACCTGAGGCGACGGAAAGTCCGGCGGAAAGTTGTGATGCTGATTCAATTTGGTAAACGCTTCGTAGCAGATGCGGCCAGCAACTTCGGCATCGGACGGTTGAGCACGGCGAATCTTTATGTTTTGGGCAGCTGAGTCGAAACTCATCGTTCTCCTACCTGACGTGCTTCGGTGGCCTGTGGAGGGGCAGTATAGCGCAACCCTAAGGTTTACTCACTCCGGCCGCGGAATGTGTGCGGTCGGCTCGCCAGGATCAATCAGCCGCCCTCCAGTAATGACTTGTCCCGGAGGTGTCTGCTGGGGAACTCCGGGCTGGGCGCGAGTCTTCGCCATACCGCGATAGGCGAACAGGACGGCCAGCAAGGGCGCCGTGATGACGAATCCCCAGAATCCCAAGAACAGGCTCAACAGTATGGGAATAATGAGCGATGCCCAGATGGGCACGCGCGTCTGGCGCCGCATGATGATCGGTTGCAGGATCAGTCCGTCGACCACGACGATTGCGCCGTAGAGGATCAGCACGTACAGCGCGGTCTCCCAACTTACAAAGGCTGCGGCGATCAGGGGACCGATGACGCCCAAGACTGCGCCAAATTGCGGGATGAACTGAAACAGCGCAGCCAGCAGCGCCCAGAATATGGCGAACGGCACTTGAAGAAACGTCAAGCCGGCCCACCACAACAGTCCTACGCAGGCGGAGTCGTAGCACTGGCCAATAAACCATTGCTTCAGCGCCGAGCCGGTGATGTGGATGTGCCGCGAAACCTGCATGTTTATTGGATGTAGGCCGCCGGATAAGAGCTACAGGCCAATGCTAAACTGAAAGTATCCCCCCGCGGAGAACGCTCTCGCTATGAAATTCGGCGTCATCATCTTTCCCGGATCCAATTGCGATCACGATGCCTACTGGACCATCGAGTCGGTCGAAAAGCAGCCGGTCGAGTTCCTATGGCACGACTCCCCGGACCTGAAGGGCGTAGACGCCATCATCGTGCCCGGAGGCTTTGCTTACGGCGACTATCTGCGCACGGGAGCGATCGCGAAGTTTTCGCCGGTGATGGAATCAGTGCGAAAGTTCGCCGCCGATGGCGGGCTGGTCTTCGGCATCTGCAACGGTTTCCAGATTCTCTGCGAGTCGGGCCTGCTGCCCGGAGCCCTCATGCGCAACGCCGGGCTGAAGTATGTTTGCAAGCCGGTGCATGTGCGCGTCGAGTCGACGAACACTCCTTATACGCATCAGCTCACCAAGGGCGAAGTGCTGCAGATCCCCATCGGTCACATGGAAGGCAACTACGTGTGCGACGAGCCCACGCTGGCGGAGTTGAAAGACCAGGACCGCATCGTGTTTCGCTACGTCACGCCGCAGGGTGAGATCACGCCCGAGGCCAATCCCAATGGCTCGCTGGAGAACATTGCCGGTATCTGCAATGAAGGCCGTAACGTGCTCGGCATGATGCCTCATCCCGAGCGCGCGGCTGAGCCTGAGTTGGGCATGACCGACGGCGCCAGGATTTTCCATTCGCTGGTCGCGGCGATGGTAACGAAGTAATCGTTATCCAGTACCGTCGCGGACAATTGACAACGCGTTTCGACCTGCTGCACAATCAGGCACCTTTGCTGTGCTGGGCCCCTCGGTCTTCCCCTCTATAAGGCACCGCTGAGAATTTGCTGCGTACAAAAATTGCGGGCTTCAGCGCAGCCACAATCACTCTCAGGAGAACACTAGTGAAACGAATCCTTGCCGGAACTGTCGTCGTGCTAGGGCTTTGCGCGGCGGCTCTGTACAGCGAAGCTGCCGGGTCAGGTAAGTCCTCGGCCAACAAGAGCGCGATGGTGGCCCATGGCGAGTACCTGGTGAAAGCCATCGGCCAGTGCGCCGACTGCCATACCCCAATGAATGAGAGGGGCGAGTTCGTGCAGGACAAATGGTTGCAGGGAACGAAACTGACCTTCACGTCCACTGTACCCGTGCCCGGCTGGGCCGACACTTCGGTCAACATTGCCGGCCTTCCCGGGTGGGACCATGCGAAAGCAGTGCAGTTCTTCATTACCGGACTCGCGCCGAATGGCCAGCCCGCGCGGCCTCCGATGCCGGCCTATCACATGAATAAAGCTGATGCCGAAGCGGTGGTGGCGTATCTGGAGTCGCTGGAGAAGTAGCGAAACCCATTCACCACGGAGGCACGGAGGACACGGAGAAAGAAAGGGCAGGCGGAAGACGTTAGCGCGAAAGGTGTTCGCTTGCGCGATCTTCTTTCGGGCCGCGAGACTCCAGACCAACAATTCTCCGTGAACTCCGTGCCTCTGTGGTGACCCTGCTTCTGTGTTCTCCGTCCTTGCCGCGCGGCCTAGGCTTCTTTATCCTCGACGCTTATGCCTGCACTCGTCGAATGTGTTCCTAACTTCTCCGAAGGCCGCGACCAGGCCAAAGTTGACACCATCCTTGAAGCCATGAAGATGGATGGCGTTTATCTGCTCGATCGCGAGATGGATGCCGACCACAATCGCTGCGTCATCACGCTGGTGGGCGATCCGGTCAAAGTGGAAGAGGCCGCGATTCGCGGCGTCGGCAAAGCTGCCGAGCTGATCGACCTGACGAAACATACAGGGGCGCATCCCCGGCTGGGCGCGGCCGATGTTATTCCGTTCATTCCCATCGAAGGACTCGCCCTCGAAGACTGCGTCGCCATGGCCCGTCGTGTCGGCGAGCAGATATGGAAGCGCTTCGGGGTGCCGGTGTATTTGTACGAAGCGGCGGCGCAGACGCCGGAGCGGCAGAATCTGGAGAACGTTCGTCGCGGGCAATTCGAAGGCATTCGTGAAGAGGTCAAAACCAATCCCGCGCGCAAGCCCGATTTCGGCAACGCCGAGCTTCATGCTACGGCAGGAGCGACGATTGTCGGGGCGCGCAAGTTTCTGGTCGCCTACAACGTGTACCTCAACACCCCTGACGTGGAGATTGCGAAGAAGATTGGCAAGGCGGTGCGCTTCTCCAATGGCGGGCTGCGCTACGTGAAGGGCATGGGGGTTCCGGTGCGCGGACTGGCGCAGGTTTCGATGAACCTGACCGATACCGACCAGACGCCGATCGCGCGCGTCTTCGAATATGTGAAGCGCGAAGCCGCACGCTACGGGGTGATGCCGCTATCGAGCGAGATTGTTGGTCTGATCCCAAAGAAGGCTCT
The DNA here is from genome assembly GCA_963796585.1 of uncultured Acidobacteriaceae bacterium. Lineage (GTDB taxonomy): Bacteria > Acidobacteriota > Terriglobia > Terriglobales > Acidobacteriaceae > CAVVDY01. The sequence continues at coordinate 66,014 of CAWCMB010000008.1, read as the reverse complement.
GGAAAACGCGGCAGAGTGGTTCTTGCAAATCGAGAATTTCGACTCGTCGCTGATCCTGGAGAACCGGCTGGCTGCCGTCATGAGCGGGAAGATGGCAGTGGGAGGACTGCGTGCCGGGGTCGAGCCGTTTATCGAGCAACTTGCCGCACCAACCGCTGCTCCGGGAGGAGGCAGCGCGTCGGCGGCAACTGGAGCGATGGCCGCTGCGCTGGGCTGCATGGTCGCAGGCATGTCGCGCGGCAAGAAGGCCTATCTGCAATATGAAACGCCACTGAGCAATGCCATTGCGCGCTTGAGCGAGTTGCGTGAGGCATTGAAGGCAGCGATCGATGCCGATGCGGCTTCGTTCAACGAAGTGATGGCGGCGTTCAAGAAGGCCAAAGATCATCCCGAAGCGCAGGCGGAAGTCGATGCTGCGCTGAAACGGGCGACGGAGATTCCGCTCAAAGTCGCAGAGCAAGCCGCAGAGGCCGGCAGGATCATCGACTCGCTGCGGCCGATTACCAATCCGAAGATGGCGTCGGACCTGACGGTAGGCGTGGGGCTGGCCAAGGCAGCGGCCGATGGTGCGCTGGCCAATGTCGAGATCAATCTGGGTGACATCAGCGATGCGAAATTTGTGTCACAGGCGCGGGAGCGGGTCGTCAAGGCGCGTGGGTAGTGCGGATCCCTCGGGAACTGAAGTTCCCTCGGGATGACACATAAATAGCCCTCAACGGCACAGCTAAAGCTGTGCCCCTTCAAAACCTAGCCCTCAACGGCACAGCTAGAGCTGTGCCCCTTCAAAACAAATTGAGATTTGCCGTTGACGCGGCGCTGAAGCGCCGCACTACCCTCGCCTAGAACTGCTTCTTGGAATCGATCAGGATGGTGACCGGACCGGAGTTGACCAGCTCGACCTGCATCATGGCCTGGAAGATACCGGTTTCGCAGCGCGCTCCCAGGGTGCGAACGCGATTCACGAAGTATTCATAGAGCTCGCGCGCGCGTTCAGGGCGAGCGGCGGCATCGAACGACGGGCGTTTGCCGCGGCGGACGTCGCCGTAGAGGGTGAACTGCGAAACGGCCAGGATTGCGCCGCCCACGTCGGCCACGCTGCGGTTCATCTTTTCCTCTGCGTCTTCGAAGATGCGAAGACCAACGATCTTGTCAGCGAGGTAGTCAGCGTCCAAGGGCTGATCGTCTTGCCCCACGCCCAGCAACACCAGGAGACCTATGGCGATCTCTCCTGTGGCCGAGCCCTCAACACTGACGGACGCCCGGCTGACCCGCTGCACCACGGCACGCATAATGACTTTCTATCATGAACGATCAAGGGTTTTGCCCCGGAATTGGCGTATCCAAGACGGACCGCTGGCGGAGTGTGAAAGCTTGCGTTGACCGTTTCCAAAGCCGCCGTTTAGGATGAGTCGAGTCTTGCGACGGGAAACGCTGCATCTTACGAAAAGCACATTCCGGATAGCAATGTTGGCATTCTTTACAGGGCTTCCCGGCGACATTTACACTTAGAGGTTTCCGCATGACGCGGCAGGAGAGGGGCAATCATGGCATCGACGGAAGAGCGGGTTAAACAGATCATTGTGGAGCAACTCGGAGTAGACGAGGCGGAAGTGACCACCAAAGCCTCGTTTGTAGACGACCTTGGCGCCGACTCGCTGGATACCGTCGAGCTGGTCATGGCTTTCGAGGAGGCCTTTGACATCGAGATCCCGGACGAGGATGCGGAGAAGATCCGTACCGTGCAAGACGCAGTTTCGTACATCGAGCAGCACGCGAAGGCAAGCAAGTAAAGCTGTCCCTCAAAATCTGTCTGAAACCGTCACATTCCAGGAAGGAGCCTTGCGAACATGGCATCCGTAGACGAGCGGGTAAAGCAAATCATTGTGGAGCAGCTGGGAGTAGATGAGGGCGAGGTCACGCCCAACGCATCGTTTGTCGACGATCTGGGCGCCGATTCCCTGGACACGGTCGAGCTGGTCATGGCCTTCGAAGAGGCGTTCGACATCGAGATTCCCGATGAGGAAGCGGAGAAAATCCGCACCGTGAAAGATGCCGTTGACTACATCAACGCACACGCGAAAGGATCGAAGTAGTTTGCCGCGTCGCGTCGTCGTAACGGGCATCGGACTCATCTGCGGGGTCGGCAATAGCACTCCCGAGGTTTGGCAGGCGCTGTTGGCCGGCAAAAGCGGCGTGGAGCGCATTACCGGCTTCGACGTCACCAACTTCGCCTGTCAGATTGGCGCCGAAGTTAAGAACTTCGATCCTTTGCAATTTATCGAGAAGAAGGAAGCGCGTAAGATGGCGCGTTTCATTCATCTTGCCATCGCCGCCGCCGACGAGGCGCTGCAATCAGCCAACTACAAAGTTGAAAACGAAGAGATGGCCGAGCGCACCGGTGTGTCGATCGGTTCGGGCATCGGCGGGTTTGATGTCATCGAGCGCGAACACTCGAACCTGCTGAATGGCGGCCCCCGGAAAATCTCACCGTTCTTTATTCCTTCCGCCATCGTGAATCTGGCGGCGGGCCAGGTTAGCATGCGGCATAACGCCAAAGGCCCTAACGAAGCGACCTGCACTGCTTGCACCACCAGCGCGCATTCGATTGGCGACGCCTCTCGCATCATCAAATATGGCGATGCCGATGTGATGATTGCCGGCGGCTCTGAGGCTGCGATTACCCCGATGGGGGTGGGAGGATTTGCCGCCATGCGCGCCATGTCGACGCGCAACGATGATCCCCACCATGCCAGCCGACCGTGGGACAGGGACCGCGACGGATTTGTCATCGGGGAAGGTGCCGGTATCCTCATCCTGGAAGAACTGGAATACGCCAAGAAGCGTGGGGCTCCAATTCTCGCCGAGATAATTGGATATGGGATGAGTGCTGACGCCTATCACATCACCCAGCCGGCCGAGAATGGAGAAGGCGGCTTCCGGGTCATGCGCAACGCCATGCGCGACGCGCAGATTCAGCCCGACCAGGTGGGATACGTGAACGCGCACGGAACTTCGACACCGCTGGGCGACGAATTGGAAGCCACCGCCATCAAGCGCGCCTTCGGCGAGCACGCCTACAAGATGCTGGTCAGCTCAACCAAGTCGATGACCGGACATCTGCTGGGAGGCGCTGGAGGGCTGGAGGCCGGCATCACCGTGCTGGCACTGCGCAACCAGATTGTGCCGCCTACGGTCAACCTGGACAATCCCGGTGAAGGCTGCGACCTCGATTTCGTTCCGCACACCGCGCGCAAGGCGCAATTGGAATACGCCATGTCGAACTCTTTCGGCTTCGGCGGGACAAACGGGTGCCTGGTGTTCAAGAGGTGGGCGGAGTAGGCGGCAGTTGGGCGGCACGACCAAGATTTCTATCCGCTATACGAAACACCGCGTCAGGGCACGACCTCGGTCGTGCCGATAAGCACCCGTCATTTCCCCTATTCGGACGCGACTTTAGTCGCCAGGATTACCTCCTACGCCAAAGGATGCGGCTCATTACCAACGCTCACGGAGCCGCTGGACATATTCATCGGCGTGCTCAGAGCCCCACAGTTCCCGACCGCTCCCCGCGAGCGCCAGTAGCGGATCGCTTTCCGCCGCCTGACGCGCCATCTCCTCAGACCGCCTCTCGCAGTTTTCTCTTGCTTCCGGCCCTTCTTTGTATTCTGCTTTCTTCTTCGCCATATTCAAATTATGCGCTTCTCTCCCTTAGCAAGAAAATTGCTTACCGACGAACTGTGGGAGCCTCACCAGTCGAAGCCAACTATGCGATCACTGGCTTCCAATGGGTTGGGTGCATTTCCTACAGAGATCAATTTGGAGAAAAAAATCCACCACACCCATTTTTGTTTTATCGGCAAGATGGGAGAAGCCGCTCCACTGAATGACTGCATGTTGGCGAGCTGTGGAGACTAGCCCTGCCACGGCAGTTGCCAAATTGGCAACGGTCAAAATGCCTAAACCGCCCTGACCTTATCGGCACGACCGAGGTCGTGCCCTGACGCGGCGCTTCACAAATTAAAAAGGCCGCTGATTGCGCAGCGGCCTTAGCGGTTTCAGAAGCAAGTCTTAGTCGTTGTCAGGCCCGTTGGGGACCGGAACCGTTCCGGGATGGATTGGATACTTGTGATCGAGATCGTAGTACTCCCGAACGCGAGTTCCTTTGACGCCCGGAATCGGCTTGTCCTGCGCGGCGCTGACCCGGATGCCGTTATCGGGCAGGTTAAAGTTGCGCTTCAGTGTGAACATGGCTTGCCGGAAAGGCGTGTTCAGGGTGATCTGCGGATAGGCCAACGCGAAGATGGGGAAGCTCTTGCCGTTGGACCACACGGTTGCGGTGTAGTCGGCGACCATGCGTCCCGAGAACGTGTTGGGCAGCCAGCTTAGCTGCATGGCTCCGCCGATCTGCGTTGCCTGGCTCCAGGTCTGACCGCCATCGCTTGACTGGATATAGCCTTCTCTCAGACTGCAGCTATTGCCACAGTTCCCGTTGGGATAGAAGTAATAGTTCAATCCGATTTGGGCGGAACTCCCGGCGGTGTTGGGATCAATTCCAATCCCGTGAATGAAGTGATCGACAGTGCTGGTGACCAGATCGATTGGAATGCGCTGTTTCGCGCTCCAGTTGGTGCCATCGCTCGAAGTGCTGTAGACGATATCGTTCTCCGCGCATCCGCTGCGGAAACCGCAATCCGGCCACGACATGTAGATAACGCCACCGCCGTCGATCGCTGCCGAGGGCAGGCCGGCGCTGCGCAGATTGCCATCCTCACCACGGCTGGGGGCGCTGGAAATCTTGACCGAGGCGTTCCAGCTGGTACCGCCATTGGTGGAGGTAAACGCGCTCATGCCGCCGCCAAAATCGGCGAAACTTACCACCACCGTGCCGTTCGGCAGCACCAGAGGCTGGCCGCCAATGCCGGAGTCACGACTGGTAGGGTTTTTCGCCGCGCCCCAGGTTGCGCCACCATCAGTCGAGGTGCTCATGTACATCAGATCGCCGAAGGAGGGGCTGTCCCACTGGGTGTAGCAATTGCCATAGAACGGGCTTGTCGGCCAGTTATCGCAGACGATCCAGTTCTTGTCGGAGTCGATATTGGAGGTGACCAGCACTGGGTTGGACCAAGTCAAGCCGTCGGTTGACCGGCTGGTCGCCACCAGATCGTTATTGCCGATGGGCAGGGTGGAGATCAGCCACATCCCGTGCTTGGCGTCGTAAGCCACTGCGGCATCGCTGGCTGCGGAGTTGGCGCCGCCCTGATACCACTGGGTGAGGCCGGGAAGCAGTCCATTGGTCCAGGTCTGGCCGCCATCCGTGGAGGTTGCGAAACCGATGTCAGCACCGCCGCCGCTAGAAATGCGTGCGACCTGAAATGCGGTGACAATGGTGTTGCCATAAGCGAAAGCCCCAGGCTCGACTTCGGTCTGATGCTGGCTCGTAGCATTACTGAAGGGATCGAAGCTTAACTGGAGCAGGTTCGCGGTCTGGGCAAATCCGGACGCCACACTTGCGAAACTGAAAGTGATAAGCAACACGAGGAAACTGCCCCGTGAGAAGAGACGAGGGGACGCTTTAACCTTAGCCATAAATGCACTTTTCCTTTGCTTCAGAACGTGTCTGGTTTGCGGCAATGAGCGGACAAGCTCACATGCTGTTGGAGTTTCTCCAAGATAGGGGACCTGGATGAGCAGAGTAGTCGAGACCATGGAACTGTAGCGCGCGCAGCCACGGCCCGTCAACTATACGTGTAGTAGAAACCCAGACTCTGAGCGACAAAAGGAAGGTCACGGCAACGGCTGCATCTCGGGAGGAGGCTCCCATAGCTCGATGCGGTTTCCTTCCGGGTCCATTATCCAGCCGAATTTGCCGTACTCGTGGCTTTCGACTTTGTCGTCTACCTGCACGCCTTCTGCGCGCAACGCTTGCAAAAGTTCTTCCAGGTTTTCGGCACGGAAGTTCATCATGAAGGGCGAGCGACTGGGCTCGAAGTACTTTGTGTTTTCGGGAAAGAGCGCCCACACCGTGGTTCCGGTTTTCTCAGGCTCCTCGGCTTCTCGCCAATTAAAAGGCACGGTCTGACTGTGATCGCGCTTCATCCCCAGATGCTTCTCGTACCATCCGTACATCGCATTCGGATCTTTGCACTTTATGAAGAGCCCGCCCAGACCTGTAACTCGCTTCACGCCGTCCTCCTGAGTACCTGCTGGATTTTAGCAACATCCCTTGCCAACCGCCCGGGCTGGGCATAGGGTAGTTTCACAGTTTCGGGGTGAACCGTGTTCGACCTGAGTTTTGTATTGGTGGTGGCGGGGCTGGCTTTCGGTGGGCTCATGGCCCTGATCGGTTTCGGTGGATTCCTGACCGCATGGTTTCATCGCTCCATGGGATCTCCACTGCCCTTGCCCACGCTGCATAACGCCCGCGAGAGAAACTGGTATCTGGGGGTCGCTGCCGCGGGGGTGATGGTGTGGGGGGTGGCGCTGCTGGTCAGCTTGCACATCGCGCCGTAGGTAGCCACCGGCTCCCAGCTACCAGCCGCCAGCTGGACGTCGCGCAATGCGAGAGATACGAGTAGAAGATTTCGATTCCCGCTACTTGAATAAGCTCCCCTGCTGGAGTTCTTTCTCTGCCAATTTAGCCATCTGCGCTATGTAGCTGTCGGCGTCGAACTTCTTATGAGCCGCGTCGCCCGACATGTAACGAATGGTCCCATAGATCGGTCGCTGGAACCAAGGCCGATCGAACTTGCCGGCAATCGCCCAGGCGATGCCCGCATATCCGTTGGGATCGCGGCCATCGAGGAAGTACTTGTCGTTCAGGTAGACCGCCGTCTGATAGGCCGCCTGCGGCGATGGACTCCATTCCAGAATCTTCTTCGCCCAGTACATGCGCATGTAGTTGTGCATCCAGCCGGCGTGTAGCATCTGCTGTTGCGCTGCGTTCCACAGGTCGTCGTGGGTCTCCGCTGCCTCCAGTTGCGCGCGTGTATAAATGACGGGCCGCTTGTCCTGGGCATGTTCGGCCAAGGTTCGATGCGCCCAGTCGGGCGCGCTCTCGATGGAATCGTAGAGCTTGTTGAAGTGGGCGAAGTTGACGGCGAGCTCGCGCCAGGTGATGAGCTGGTTGAGGTAGGCGTCCTTCGCAGTGCGCGGCGCATTCGATTTCTCAACCGCCATCGCTACCGTAACTGGGCCGATGTGTCCGAAGTGGAGGTAAGGCGAGAGCCGGCTGCTGCCGTCGACCTCAGGCTTGCCATGACGCTCGGGATAACGTGCGAGCTTGTGCCTCACGAATTCATGAAGTAGCTTCAGCGCTTCGCTGGTTCCTCCGCGAAATGAATCAACCGGCGCGACCGAGCGATCGAGCATCTTCCAACCGTCTGTGATATCGAATGAACCGTCATCCGGCAGCGCTTGCAGTCCTCTCGGCTTCTGCCACTCCACTTTGGCGCGAGGATTTTTCAGAGGCTGCAAGAACTCCTCCAACTTCGCTTGCAGTCTGGGACGAATGGTTCGCGCGGCGTATTGCTCTTTCTCCAGCAGCTTCGACGGCACAATGACATCGGCATCAACGGTCCAGAGTGGGACCGTGAGTTTCTTGGTCGCCAGCGCGCGCCAATGGTCAGGCTCGCGCAAAGGATTCTCATCTCCGATAACCATGGATGCGTTTACCTGGTCGCAGAACTGCGTCAGCCGATGATGGGGATAATGCCGCAGCACAAAGCCGATGCCACGTTGGCGTGCGCGCTCCGCAATTTCAGGAATTCCCTGCGCCAGAAAAGCGTAGTGTCGCAGGTTGGCATGAGGATAGAGCGGTACCGGTGCGAAAAAGATCACGACCGGCTGATGCAGCGCGTTGGCAAGCTCAACTGCCAGGTCGAGTGCAGGATTGTCGAGCGAGCGCTGGGCCCGCTGCATCCAGTAGACGACGGTTTTGCCTGCCGGGGCGCCGCCACGGCGCACGGTGACACGCGGGTTTGAAGCCAACTGCTCGAGCTTGTCCATATATATGTGGTGCGATCCCGGCGGGCGCACCGAGGCAAATCGCGTGGGGGACGCGTCAAATTTTAGATGCAAAGCCTAGGCGCGCCGGCCAGGCGTGAGTTATCTTCAGCAGCTCCCGGACGGTTGGCTTGCCAGAATCGCATCCACCACTGCGGCGGCTTCGACCGATGGCTTCACGTCATGCATGCGCACAATGTGCGCTCCTTGCAGGATGCAGGCGACCATGGCGGCGAGCGAGCCATTCAACCTCTGGTTCGCGGACAGCTCATGGCCGGTGCGCTGCGCAATCGCGCGTCCGATAAATGATTTTCGCGAGACCCCGGCCAACAGCGGGAAGCCCAACCTATGAAACTGGCGGAAATTCGCCAGCAAGGGATAGTTGTCCTCGAAATTCTTGCCAAAGCCGAACCCCGGATCGAGCACGATATGTTCTCGTCGAACCCCTGCTTCAAAGGCTACCTGCACCCGGTTCGCCAGGTCGTGCTCGACTTCAGAAACTATATCGATGGCCCTGTCTAAGTTTCGCCACTCAGTTGGCCGTCCGCGGGTATGCATCATGACGACGCCGCAGCCAAGCTCAGCGCAAGCAGCAGCCATCGCCGCGTCCCATTGAAACGCGCTGACATCGTTGACAATCTCCGCGCCCGCGCTCACCGCCCTCCGCGCAACCTCGGCCTTGTACGTGTCAACTGACAACACCGCATTCGGCCGCTCTTTACTCACCGCCTCCAACACCGGGAGCACGCGATCCAGCTCTTCCTGCGGACCTACGGAGGGCTTCGGTCCGGTCTCGCCATACAGAACCGTGCCGGGCCGGGTGGACTCACCGCCGATGTCCAGGATGTCCGCGCCCTCGTCGAGCAGCCGCAGCCCATGCTCAACCGCTGCCTGTGGCCGTACAAACCGGCCCCCGTCGGAAAAAGAGTCGGGCGTGATGTTGACGACGCCCATCACCAGCGTACGAATTCCGAGCTCCAGGGTTCTGGTTCGCAGCTGCCAGGAATAAAAGGGACGCATCTGGGAAATTCTACCCTCGGGCGACCCGGATCGCTCCGCTTTCCCGTTTGGGAGTAAGCGAAGTGGAACATCGAGAGAATGCTCACGAAAGATCGGCCAAACCCAGTGTAAAATCCGAGTTGAAGCTGTATGTACCCGGCCCGGCAGTTCGCTTCGCTCGTCATTCTCCTGCTGCTCACGCAAGCTCTTGCGTTCGGCGGGAAGAAGGCGTCGTCCAAAGCCGAACCTTCCAAGCTGGACCGCGACATTCAGCAGATCCTCATCGAACCCGATGCCGCCCGCGCATGGTGGGGCATCGATGTCGTTTCGCTTGACACCGGCAAGCAGATCTACGCGCTGAACCAGGAAAAGCTCTTCACTCCCGCATCCAACGAAAAGCTGTTTACCACGGCCGCCGTTTTCGCCCTCATCGGCCCCAGCTATCGCTTCAAGACCACGGTGGAAAGCACCGGCTCGTTCGATAAGTATGGCCGCCTCGATTCGGACTTGGTGCTGGTTGGCCGTGGCGATCCTAACCTCTCGGGGCGCACCTTGCCTTACAACCTGAAAACCGAGCGCAAGGCACCGCCCATCCAGGTCTTGCAAGATTTGGCCGACCAACTGGTTCAGAAGGGACTGAAATTTGTCGATGGGGACGTGGTTGCCGACGACTCGTACTACGTCTTCGAACGATACGGTGAAGGCTGGTCGCAGGACGATCTGGTTTGGGAATGGGGCGCTCCGGTTTCGGCGCTCACCATCAACGACAACGTCATCTTCGTCAACATTCTTCCGGCAGACCATGCCGGCGAACGCGCATTTCTGAATGTCACTCCCTTCCCCGAGTACTACCGGATTGAGAACCGGGTACTGACCACCCCGCAAGGTACGGGGCCACGCAAGATCTACATCAACCGAGAGCCCGGCTCGAACCAACTCACCATCTGGGGAAATATTCCGCAGGATGATCCGGGCGCCGGCGAGGCACTTGCCATCGATGATCCGGCTGAGTTTGCCGCGAAGCTATTCCGCGAGTTGCTGGAGCAGCGCGGCGTGGTCATCTATGGTCGCCCTCGCACGCGTCACACCGAACTGGCTTCGTTGCAGACGTTCTCGGTAACCACCGTAGCGTCGGGCGGAGGCGGCGACGCGGCGACACGCATGAACCCCGCGCCACTGGTGCTGGCCAGTTATCAGTCGCAACCGGTGCTGGAAGATCTGCGCGTCATCAACAAGGTGAGTCAGAACCTGCATGCCGAACTAATGCTGCGGCTGCTCGGCAAGGAGAAGGGTACGTCTGGCTCGATCCAGGGCGGATTGGAAGTGCTGCGCGGCTTCCTCATGGGGGCAGGTCTGAGTCCGGATGATTTCGTCTTCTATGACGGCTCAGGGCTGTCGCGAGAAGATTTGGCCACACCCGAAGCGCTGGTGCAGTTGCTCATCTACGCGCACAGACAGAGTTGGGGCGAACTCTTCGAAGACACGCTGCCCGTCGCCGGCGTGGACGGCTCCCTGGCCGATCGCTTTAAGAACACGCCGTTACAGGGCGTAGTGCGAGGGAAGACGGGCTCGCTGACGCACGTCAATTCCCTCTCCGGTTATGCGACCACGCAGAGCGGCGATCACATTGCGTTCTGCATCGTGGCCAACAATCACACCATGCCTACTAAGAAGGCCCTCGACACTATCGACCGCATCCTGGTAAAGATTGTTGAGGACGGGAAGTAGGCACCGGCAGTTTGCCGACGCTACATGAGAATTTTCTAGTATTGAGGAACCTGCAGGAGAAGACCTTCGATCATTGAGAAGTGTTTGCGATTCCTTGTCACCAAGGTAAGATTCTCCTCCATTGCCGCAGCCGCAATCAATGAATCAAAAACCTGCAAGCCGTGCGACTTTGCGTACCTCTTAAGGAGCTCATACGCTCGTAAACCGTTCGAACCTTGAAGCGGCACGACTACGTAATCTGAGAGGAAGTTGTCCGTTCGAGCGAGCTCTTCCTTATTCCTGGCACCGACGATGAGCTCCAAGGCTGAAATTTGCGAGAGTGCCCATGCTTCAGGCAACGCGTCGATATACCTTGGGCGCGGACGTTGCCGCGGTATACATCTATCAGTACATCACAGTCGACTAAGTAGGGCATGCACGCCGATTCGGATTGGAGATCGCTCAGCCGCGAAGGTTACGACGCAGCGAGTTGACGTAGTCCACACTGTCACCCATATCGGTACGGTCACTCCACATACCGAAGATGCCAGAGCTCTCGATGGGCGGCAACTTTTCCTTCAGGCGATCAGCATACGAAGGTACGCGAACTTCAACGATGGCTCCTTCGTGGAGGTTAACGTCTTCCAGGGGCTTGAAAACGCCGTGTTCGTAGCGAGCCGTTATGGTCATGACTTTTTAAATCGTATCACTATTACCTTGTACGGCTGGATCCTTGACCGTTGACGGATTGGTGTTCTTGATAACATCGAAGCGTGAGCCCTACTTCTGACGTTCGCGTTCGCTTTGCTCCCTCGCCTACCGGCCAACTGCACGTTGGCAATGCCCGCACCGCGCTGTTCAACTGGCTGTTTGCGCGCCAGAAGCACGGGACGATGGTCCTGCGCATTGAAGACACCGACCTTGAGCGCAGCGAAGCCCGCTACGAGACGCAACTGCTCGATGACCTCAAGTGGCTTGGCCTCGAGTGGGATGAAGGCCCGGACGTAGGCGGCCCATACGCCTCGTACCGCCAAAGCGATCGCCTGGAAGTCTATCGCGAGCATGCCGAGCGCCTGCTCAGCGAACACAAAGCTTACTTGTGCTTCTGCTCGCAGGAAGAATTGGAACACGACCGCGAAGCTGCCATGGCCGAAGGCCGTTCTCCGCTGTATCCCGGCACATGCCGCGGCCTTGACCCGGCGGAAGCACGGCGACGTCGCACCGCGGGAGAGCAGGCAGCCATCCGCTTGCGCATCCCTGAGCACCCGATCCGTTTTCACGACATGGTGCGCGGCATCGTCGAGTTTCCTAACGAAGCGGTGAGCGATCCCATCATTCTGCGGTCATCGGGAATCCCCGTCTACAACTACGTCGTGGTTGTCGATGACGCACTGATGAAGATTACGCACGTCATTCGCGGCGACGATCACCTGTCAAACACTCCGAAGCAGGTGGCTCTTTATGAGGCGCTGGGCTGGCCGGTGCCCGAGTTTGCGCATCTCTCGACTATTCTCGGCAGTGATGGCAAGCGGCTTTCGAAGCGTCATGGGGCCACATCGATTGCAAACTTTCGCGACATGGGTGTGCTACCCGAAGCGCTGATGAACTACCTGGCGCTGCTGGGCTGGGCGCCCGCCGGCGGCACGCGCGAGATATTCTCTCCCGATGAATTGAAGAAAGAGTTTCGCCTGGAGCGTGTCACACCCGCGGCGGCAACATTCGATATGGAGAAGCTGTACTGGCTTAACCGGCACTACATCAAGCAGAGCCCGCCGGAGCGTATCGAGACGCTCGCGCTACCGTATTTTGTCGCGGCGGCTTACATACCGCCCGATCCGTGCGTTCGAATTGCGCACTGGTTCAGCAAGGTCGTTGCGCTGCTGGTGCCCTCGGTCAACAAGTTCGATGAGTTGCCTGCGAGATCGAACCTCATCTTCCACGTCAATGCCGCTGCGGCTCTGTCTTCGCCTGATAACGCCGAGGTGTTGGCGCTGCCGAAAGCGAATGACGTGCTCTCCGAGTTTCTGCAGCGGGTCGAAGGCGACGCTCCGCCAATGACGCCTGAGCGCTTCAAGACAATCGTCAACGAGGTCAAAGAGAAGACGGGCGCCAAGGGCAAAGAACTGTTCCACCCGATTCGCATTGTCATCACCGGATCGCACTCCGGGCCTGAGTTCGACAAGCTGATTCCCATTCTTGAAGAAGGCTCCGAACTCGAATTGGCTACCCACGTCATGAACCTGCGCGAGCGCGTGGAAGCATTTCGAATAGCCTGGGCGCAGAAGTAAACACGTTCGCAGTCCCCTCATTCCAAACGCAGGAATGAGTGGGGCACCCACCCCGCTGGTTTCTATTCCCGCTTGTTCCAACGAAGGAATGTTGTTGGCCATCCGACGGTGTACCATTTCGTCTCAATGGCCACGCGTTCCGAGCTTAAGAAGCCGCAGGCGAAACCCGGATTTTACGGAGCGGTAAAAGATCCACGCGACCGTCGCGATTTTCGCTACGCGCCAGAAGCTGCTCCAAAGAAATTGCCGGCGAAGGTCGACCTGCGGCCTTTCTGTCCCCGCGTTCACGAGCAGGGGCATCCTCTCACCTGCACGGCACATTCTGTGGCTGGAGCTTTTCAGTTTGAGCAGCGCCGTCTCGGGTTGAAGGATTTTTCCCCATCTCGGCTCTTCATCTTCTACAACACCGTCGCGTATATGCACGCGAGCCACGCCATGAAGAAACAAGGCGCCAACCTGCGTGCGGCGATCAAGGCGGTGGCGCGGCACGGCGTCTGCCCCGAGAAAGAGTGGCCCTTCTCGCTGACGCAGGCAGCGATGGCTCGCAAGCCGAATCATCGCGCTTACGAACTCGCCGAGCACCACAAGATCACGCGATACGAACGCATCGTTATGGGACGGCGCTCACCAGCGGAGTTTCTGCGCCTGATGAAGTGCCGACTGGCAGAAGGATTCCCTTTCCTCTTCGCCTTTCTCGTCCACGAAAGCTTCGAATCGGCGCACGTCGCCAAGACGGGTGCGATGCCCATGCCCAAACGCGGCGAGCGGCTGAGAGGATGGCACGCGGTGATGGGCGTAGGCTACGACGACCGCAACCGCCGGATGCTGGTGCGTAACTCCTGGGGCTGGAGTTGGGGAATCAAAGGCTACTTCTGGATGCCTTACGACTACATCGCGAATCCTCGCGTAACTGCCGATTTTTGGACGATTCGCGGCGTCACGCCAAGAGCGGAGTCGGACAGCACGACAAGAAAAAGCTAGCCACGGATTTCACGGGTTGCTATTGTTCCGGATCCGTGAAGAGGTTGTGGTTCCCTGACGCAGATTTTCTCGCGTCACCTGCACCGCTAAAGCGGTGCTCCACCCTTGCTACTGGATCCGCGACAGCTCTTTGGAATACAGCTTGTTGTCGGGAAATTCCGTGGCCAGCCCAGCGAGCAGCACCTTCGCCGTGTGCGTGTCCTTGTCGCGCAGTGCAGCCACGGCCAGCAGCAGGCGGGCGAACGGAGCAAGGTAGTGGCCCTTCTCGGCGACAATACGGAGCTGCTCAATCCCCTGCTGTTTGTCGGTCCGAGAGCCGGTCAGGCTGAGCACCCAGCGCACGGGCGCCGGGCTCGCACCCAGCAGATAGTTCTCCGCGCCGAGCGAGAGGTAGGCATCGTAGCGAGTCGGGTCGATGGCGAGCAGTTGCTGGGCCTGCGCACGAGCTGTCTTCATGTATCCCAGGCTTGCGATGTTGCGCTTCTCGATCAGGGCTGCATAGTCGCAGCGCAAACCGTTCGCCAGCACCTTGGCGAAGAGGGCGTCGGTATCTTTGGGATTTTTCGCCAGCGCACTGTCAGCCAGCGCGTCGGCCTTTGCCAGGTGCGACTCGAATTCGCTCTTGAGAGCCGGATCTGCTGTCAGTTTGTGCCGGGCCTCAAAGTTGCTGTCGTCGATGAACAGGTCCGACTCCAACACGTGCAGCCGCTCAAATTCGGAGAACAGATATGCCGCCGCATCCGAGACATAGCCCATTGGGTCGGCAACATTCGCCTGTTGATACTGATGAAAGGTGGCGTGGGCGCCAGTAAAGTCGAGGTCGTACATCTGGCGAAATCCGCGATCGAGGCCGGGAGTGCTCGCGACAGCCGGCAGAGCAAGACAGCTCAGCGCCCCCAGCAGGAGCGCCAGCGAAAGAAATCGGATCTTGTAGGGCGAGTTCAAGATAGTTTCAAAAGTCGGCAATACTTGATTAGATGCAAGTGGAGCTAAGATTTTAGTCTCTATTTGCTTCGAATTGCACTTACTGTCTCAGACTTCCGAAACGCCCGAAAGTTTCGGCCAAGTTGTAAAAGGTAGGTAAACAGAGCACATTATGGTAGTCATCGGCACGGAATCGTCGCCAAACCTTACCCGACCAGCACTGTCATTGAATCTGCCCGGTCAACGCGGTAAGCTGCTCGATCACAGGCTTTTCGGGAGAACAGGATGATTCGGCACAAAACGGTCGGTCGCGCACTCCTAATCGGCTTTGTAATCGTGGTCGCAATTTCCGCCTTTGCCAAGCAGGACGCCGCTTCCTCCACCGATCCTCGCCTGAAGAACGCATATCGTTTTGAGCGCGCGGGATGGGTGTATGTACATTTGGAAGGCTCGCCCTCTGAGATAGGTTTCCAACACGGATACCTGCTGAAACCGGAAATCGTCGACGGCTTCAAGGCCATACAGTTCCTGGAAACCCACGATGGCAAGCACGACTGGAACTTCTTCCGCGACACGGCACAAAACGTCCTCTGGCCGCATATCGAGGCCGAGTATCGCCAGGAACTGCAAGGTATAGCGGATGGCCTGAAGGCGCGTGGCTCATCGCTCGATCTCTGGGACGTCGTAGCGTTGAACGCCAAGGAAGAAGTGCCTGACTATTACGTCCCAACCCTTGAGCGGCAGCAGAAGGGATTAGCGGCGGCAAGTCTGAAGTCTCCGGGCCACTGCAGCGCCTTTGTCGCAACCGGTTCGTGGACCAAAGACCATAAGCCGGTCATCGCCCACAACAATTGGAGTCCCTTCCCCGATGGCGCCCGCTTCACCGTCATCTTCGACATTGTTCCGGCCAAAGGCTACCGCATGCTGATGGACGGCTTCCCGGGAATTATCGTCAGCGATGACGACTTTACGATCAATGCCGCAGGCTTGATGGTGACCGAAACCACCATCACCGGGTTCTCACTCTACGATCCCCAAGCCGTTCCTGAATTCGTCCGCGCGCGCAAGGCCATGCAATACGCGAGTTCGATCGATGACTTCGTGCGCATCATGCTTGCAGGAAATAACGGCGGATACGCCAACGACTGGCTGCTGGCTGACAACAAAACCGGCGAAGTCGCGCGCTTTGAATTGGGGCTGAAGATGCACCGGGTGTGGCGCAGTAAAGACGGCTATTTCGTGGGCTCGAATTTCCCCAGCGACCCCGAATTCATCAGGAAGGAAACCAATTTCAATCCCAACGATCCTTCCAGTTCCATGAATGCGCGGCATAAGCGGTGGAACGAATTGATGGCGCAAAACAAGGGGCAGATTGATGTCGCGCTGGCGCAGCAGTTCCTGGCCGACCATTGGGATAGCTACCAGAACAAACAGGAAGCCAATGAGCGTACCTTGTGCGGCCACCTTGAAGACTCGCCGCGTGGCATGGCCGACTGGGACCGCACTCCCTACTATCCGGACGGCGCCGTCACCGGCAAAGCTGCCGACAGCACGATGACCAGGAATATGTCGTTTGTGGCTCGCGCAGGACATCCTTGCGGCCAGGATTTCATCGCCGACAAGTTTCTTGCCGCGCACTCCGAGTATGACTGGATGCGTCCCGTGCTGAAGGACATGAAGGGCAATCCCTGGGCCGAGTTCAAAACAGGCGACAAAGCAAGCGCGGGACAATAACAGCTATGGGCGACTACGAAAACATCTGGACCACGAAAGTCCGCCAGCATCCCGAGCGTGCGGTTCCCGATCGCGCGCAGGAGTTTCTAACGTCAGGAAAGGTGGCGCACGTCGGCTTTAACTACGAAGGCCGCCCCTATGTCGTCCCCATGCTCTACGAGTACTCCTCCAGGCAGCCGGATCGAATCTATGTGCATAGCGGCCCGGCGAGCCGGATGCTCAACGCAATGGCGGCCGGTATTCCCGTCTGCGCAACCGTCACCCAACTCGACGGACTCGTATATTCACGCGATGCGAAGTATCACTCGGCAAATTATCGTTCCGTGATGTGCTTCGGCCGCGGACGCCTGCTGGAAGATGAAGATGAAAAGCGGCGCATCTTCGAAGAGATGACGCTGCGCTACTTCCCCGGCCGCACTGCCGGGCGCGACTACATCCCGGCTCCGCCTGCGCATTTGCGAACCACCACAGTGATCGAGATTGTGATCGAAGAGATGACCGCAAAAATGCGCGAAGGTGGCCCGAGAGGACCGAACGACGAAAACGACGACGCGCTCGGCACTCGCGGCGTGGTTGCGTTGTGAGTTACTTTTTTAGTCGCAGCACCAGCGATTGATCAAGCCGGAAGTACATCTCCGCTTCTGCCGGAACCTTCACCTGCTTGCCGCGGGTGAACAACTGGGTTAGTCCGCCGCCGGCCGCGCCAGCCGCAGCTCCGATGCCTGCGCCTTTTCCGCCGCCGAAAATTCCACCAAACATCGCTCCCAATCCGGCGCCGCCTCCGGCAAACTCCAAGGTACGCTTATTGGCGCCGAGGCCGGCGCGTCCTTTCTCCACGGCGTCGCTGCTGAACACGCGATACTCTTTGCCGCCAAGGTCGACGGAGAAGAGCGCAAGCACCAGCTCGGGAGTTCCTGTTGCTCCGCCGCCCTTGATCTGCTGCACCACAAGTTTTGCCGGTGTCCCCGGTTGTATGACAAAAACCCCCGCCGAGTCGGGAACCTGGTTGACGATAGTGGCGGAATAGAGCTGCCCGGGCTGAGACGTTTTGGAATCGATCGGCTCATCGGTTCGGATGGCGATCTCAGTGCCGAAGGCGATGACTTTTTCTTCGCTGCTGGCAGGTTTTGGAATTGGCGAGAAGACCAGGGCTTCGACATCGCGCAGGGGAAACTGATAATCGATTCCGCTGTTGCCGGCAAACGGTAGCGGAGCGGCGCCGGTATATTGCCCCGAATAGCTTTTGCCGTTGTTCAGAGTCACCGTCGTTGCGGTTGCGGTGAAGGCGAGCGAATGCACGTCACGGCGCGGGAATGTGTATTTCACGCCCTGCCCGTCGGTAAAGGTGATGTCATCGGGGCCACCGAGCCGCCCGGAATAACTGGCTCCATCGCGCAGGACGACGGTATCGCCGAAGGCACAGCAACTTACCAGCAACAGAAACAGCAGAGTGTAACAAAGCGTAGATTGCCGCACGCGAAATCCTCCAGCTAAAGAGCACGATTTCGGACTGAGTGTGAGGGGAAGCGAAACGCTCTCCCAATACCTGATTGAGGAGGCAGCACTGGCCGATAATTCTAGCCCAGCTACTCCGATTCAAGCACCAGATAGCTCATGGCGCCGTCGCGCTCGATCTGCAAAACCACCGGAGCGCCGGGTTTTACCGCACGCAACTTCTCGCGCAATGACGCAACATCTTCGACCGGTTGGCCATTGACGCTGTGGATCACGTCTCCAGGTTCGGGACCTTCTCCCAGCAGCGCGGCCGCCGAAGTCTTGGCGGCGACGACGACGCCGCCCGGGATGCGTAAATCTGGCAGCATCTGTTGAATCTGGTGATCCATGGTGATCACCACTATACCCAGGCGAGGCACAAGATTATTGGGCCCGGTCACCATGTCGGCGAACCGCTGCGGATCGTCAGCGCGCTCAATCAGCTTTACCGAGAACGTAAGTGGTTTCTTGCCGCGCAGAACTTCGATCTGGGTAGTTTGTCCGACCTTGTACTCCAGCAAATCGAGCGAGAACTGGCGCACATTCGTAACCGGTTTGCCACCGACATTGATCACAACGTCACCGATCTTCAATCCAGCCTTGTCTGCCGGCGAATTGGGGGTGATATCTTCCAGCAGCACGCCGCGCGCGGTCGCCAGATCGAGTCCCTCCAGCAAGTCGGGAGTGATGCTACGCACCGCGACCCCGATTTCTCCGCGATGTACATGTCCCTCGCTGCGCAACTGTTCGTAAACATTTTTCACCACGTTGCTGGGTATCGCAAAGCCCAGTCCTTCGTTACCTCCCGACTCGGAGATGATGAATGTGTTTATGCCAACCACCTTGCCATCGACATCAACCAATGGGCCTCCGCTATTGCCGGGATTGATGGGGGCGTCGGTCTGGATGTAAATCGCGGGATTATCAGGATCCATCTGGCGCTCGGTCGCGCTCACCACTCCCATGGTCACCGAATTTTCAAGCCCCAGCGGACTGCCAAAGGCAAACACGATCTGCCCCTGCTTCAGCAGGCTTGAGTCGGCGAACTGCAGCGCCGGTAAGTCCCTGGCATCGATCTTCAGGACCGCAACGTCAGACAACTGATCCACACCAACCAGCTTGGCTTCGATCGGCCCGTGTACATCCGCCAGCGCGGGATCCTGCTTCATGCCTTGCAGGCGGATGCGAATCCGCCGCGCACCTTCCACTACGTGCGCGTTGGTAACGATGTAGCCGTCCGGAGTCACGATGACGCCTGCGCCGATTCCCCGTTGCGGCGTCAGATAAGAGGTCGTCGTATCCGACTTGTCGTTGTCGTTGTCGGAGCTGAGACCATAACCAATCGTCAATACCTGCACGACAGACTTCGTCACCGCGCCGGAGAGTTCCTGTACTGATTGGCTGAAGACATGCAGAGGGTCGGTCTTTAGGACCTTCGCTGACTCAGAGGATTGCGTGGACTGCTCGGTCTGGGCGACACCGCCAATGCCGAGCAGGAGAAACAAGAAGATGCCCAGGAGAATCGAGCGCACACGAACAGGCATAACCATGATTTTAAGCTGGATTTCAGAACCGGCTGGAGCTTAGCTAAATGTTCATTCACTCAGCTCGGGCCAAAGGTTCCAATTTTCCTGCGCCCCTCATCGCGACATCTGCCAACGCAAACCGACCCGCACCAGGATCGGTTGCCCTAGATTCACGTTCGGAGTGCGAGCGATTTCGTAGCTGCTGTTGGTGATATTTTCGCCCGCGACGAACATATCGACCGCTTTGTATAGAGGATGCGAGACGCTGCCGCTCAGCACGAAATATGATCCCAGCGGCAGCAAGTTCTGGTCGTCGTCATATTCGTTACTGGCGGCTCGCCCTTGCAGCGCGACCAGGAATCGTCGAGGCGCCTGCCATGTAGCTTGAAAAGTCACATCGTTGCGGGGTACGAGAGGGATCTGATTTCCCACCAGCGCCGGGTTTCCCGGGTATGACACGACCGTCGAGTTGACGAACTGATACGACGCGGAAAAGTGCAGCGTGTCGGTGATGCGCAGATTCGCTCCCACCTGGAAGCCTGGGGCGCCGATCTTGCCCAGGTTTTCCCGCTGCCGAAGAATCAGCGCAGGAGTAACCACCAGCGTGACGTTCGCGATGGGAGATGTCACGTATCCCCAAAAGAACGTTCCGTTCACCTGTAATCGCTGATGCAACAGCGAGGCCCGCATGCCAGTTTCGAATCCGGCAAAATGCTCGGCCACCAGATACGGATTTGCCAGTGTTTGCACATTGCCGACGCGGAAGCTACGGTACAGCTCGTTCAGGGTCGGCGCACGAAACGAGCGATAGCCCGAGCCGTATAGCACCACTCCATTATCGAAGCGATAGGAGAGGGTGGCGCGAGGATCGAAGGAGTTCTGTCCCCGGTTGGGATAGTAAGTGGTCGCTGTCATACCGCCGATCGGGGTGCGCGAGGAACTAGCGTCAAAATTACTCCAGAGATCTTCGCGGGCCGAAGCGGAGAGCGACAACCGGTTGGTGAGCTGAACAATTCCTTCAACGAAGGCGCCGAGATATTGCTGGCGACCTCCATTGGCAAGATTTGCCGTTGCTTTGCCCAGCACGTACGAAGTCTCCAGGCTGGTTCCCGTCACATCTTGACCGTCAAGCCCCGCCAACAGGCTGAACCTCGAGTTGATCGCCTTCGACCACTGGCCGATGAATCCCATCTGCTGCACCGGCACATGCTGATTATTCGTCAGCGATTCCGAATTGCGATTGGGCCCAATCGACGAAAACGTCTGGTGATAGTTTTCCGTGCCCCCGAATAAGCGCAAGGTGAATACTCCGGTGCGGGCTGATTGCCAGTCGGTGCCGAATCCAAGCTCGCGCAGAGTGGTCGCGTTGATCTGTATGGGAGTGCCATTGTCGCGGTGCTCGCCGTAGAGCGAACCGTCCAGAAACATGCGCCCATGGTCGCCAAAGAAGCGCTCAACCTTCACATCTCCGGTAGCGTGTTCAGAAGACACCGGAGTATCGACTGAGCCGCGGATATTCGCCGGTACATCGATGTAGCCATCGGTATTGAATCCTTCGGCACTTCCTGAAACAGCCCATTGTCCTGCGCGCACCCCGCCGTAGGCCGAGCCGAACGGAGTGTTGTTGTTGCCGAACGAGCCTTCCATGGCGAAGTTGGTCAACACCGACGATCGCGTCTCAAGATTGATGACCCCGCCCAACGCATCACTGCCGTAGAGCGACGATACCCCGCCGGGCACCACCTGCGCTTCATTCAGCGAGGCCACCGGCACTCGCCCCCAAAAGATCCAGCTCCCATAGGGATCGTTGATCGGGATGCCATCATTCAGCACCAAAGCACGACTGGCGCCGCTCGCGCCCAGGCCGCGCAGCGAGACGCCTTGCGACGTGGGATTCGCTGTCATGCTTCCTGAGCGGCGCAGCAGCGAGAATCCCGGTACCTGGCGCAGCTTGTCGTCTACGGTAATGGCTCCAAATTGTTGCAGCGCTGCTGAGGGAAGAATGGTGGTGCTGGGTTGTAGCTCGAGATCTTCAGCGCCGGTAGGGAGAATGGACGTTCGGGTAGCGGTCACCTTGAGCGCCTGCTGGATCGCCGCCGGCGGCAAGACGATCACCAAAGGCTTGTCGCCCGCTTTCCATGCCTGGGCGACGGTCGCGAATCCCACCGCCGAAACCATGAGCTCACCGGCAGTTCCCGACACCGCGGAAAAGCTGAATGCTCCCGAGGCGTTGGTGGTCTGGCGAAACGCTGTCCCATTCGTGTTGAGAATAACCTTGGCCGAAGGAATGACCGCTCCGCTGCGGTCCTTCACCGTGCCGGAAACGGTCTCGGCCGCAAGGCACACGAGTTGTGCGGCGATCGCGAAGACGGCAACCAATGTGCCGACGCGCGCGAGCGAGCATACACGGCTGCGATGACGAGCTAAAGCAGCAACCCACATACCATAGGGAGTCTACTTTGAAAGTCGGCTATCCGCTTGTCGGAAAACCAGAGCAGGCACTTGGAGCCGCGTTCCGGTTCAGGCTGTTTAGGCCCTTAGGCCACCCCATCACTGACAATCAGAATGTCCGGCTATCACTGCCCCGTGCTGCGCGGCCCATTCCAGAAAGCCGGTGGGAGCATTGCGTACGTCTTGCAGGCTGGCGCCTTTCACGCTCTTGATGTTTTGCCACTTGATGCCGGCAAGATCCGTGTTTCCCATGTCGGCTCCATCCAACGTTGCTCCTGCAAAATTGGCGCCGCCGAAATTGGCGGAACAGAAATCGCCCTCCCCGAGATCGGCGCCTTGCAGCTTGGCGCCGCTCAGGTTGCTGTTTCGGAAATTCGCTGAACGCAGGTTTGCGGCTGTGAAATCCACAGCCCGCAAATCGCTATTGCGAGCGTCTACGGCGTTGAAGTTCGCGCGTATCAGTTTCGCATGAGGCAAGCGAACGCCCTGCAGGAACGCCCCTGCCACGTCGACTCCGACCAGGGGAACGCCGTCCTCGTCCAGTTCCTGAAGGGCTTCGATCCGCCCTCCACTGCCGCCTTTACCCTGAGCGGTGTTGATTACCTGCCACGCCTGATAGTGCTTTTGTTGCAAGCGGTCGCCCGACTCACTGAAATAGAAAATGACTGCGATGAGAATCGAGAAACTACCCAGATACTCCAGAACTTCGAGGAACGACCAGTGGCTGAGCACATAGGCCAGCCAGTCAAACGGGTACTCGATCGCCAGCAGCAAGACCATCCCTGCATTGCCTGCTGCAGCGCGCTGTTCCCGCCACCGCTCCGGACGCTTCCTGGGTGCGTGCAATATCATCGGTGGACTACTCCTGTTTTACCGCCGTCATTTGATTCCTCGCGCACAACTTGGTCACCGTTCCGCATTCTTTTGCAAAAACACTTGCGGCCTGTAACTTTCGCCACTGAGGCACGTCTTAACGCGCAGTAAGGTGACGTGATACATTGCTGGGCACCAACTGACTGGCGAAATCCAGCCGTTACCACCTAAGTGGGGGATTGTCGGGGAGCCTCAATCGGAAAATATTTGCCTTGTGGGAGGAAATCCCAGAAGATACCCCGCACGTAATCAATCTGGGTGAGGTCGCCTCGACAGTGGCCCGCTCCAACCAAACGGTAGAGGAGAGTAACACAATGACGAAGTCGATGAAGTCCCTGATGATGGGCGCCGCGCTGGCTGGTTTCATGACCGGCGGCTCCCTTGTCGCGCAGACCAACTCGGGCACCAGCACCGTCTCTTCGACGGACAACGGTTCCTACGCCGCCGATTTTTCCAAGGACAAGCATGCTTGCAAGGGCCAGAACTCCTGTAAGGGTAAGGGCGGCTGCAAGACGGGCGACAACGGCTGCAAGGGCAAGAACTCCTGCAAAGGCAAGGGCGGCTGCGCAACCGACGGCTCCAAGGCCCCGGAATAACCCGGCCAGCCATCACAAGGGCCGGAGCCAACCAGCTTCGGCCTTCAGCAATTCTCAGAACACTGGGCCACGAACACTGCAATGCCTGCCAATCGCTTCAACGGCTTTACCGAGTACGGCGTCGGAATCGGACTGCGCATTCCGCATTACAACCACATCCTGGAGAAGAAGCCGGTCGTCGACTGGTTTGAAATCATCTCCGAAAACTTTATGGTCGATGGCGGCCGTCCGCTGCACGTGCTCGATCAGATTCTCGAGCAGTACCGCGTCGTCCAACACGGCGTCTCAATGTACTTCGGCTCGGTTGAGCCGCTCAATCGCGAGCACCTGAAGCGTTTGAAGACTCTGGTCCGCCGCACCAACACCCCCTGGCTTTCAGATCATCTTTGCTGGGGCAGTGTTGACGGCAGCTACTCCCACGACCTGTTGCCCATGCCCTACACCTTCGAAGCTGCAGCAAAGACGGCACAAAAGATTCGCGAGGTGCGCGACTTCGTCGAAGTGCCGGTGGTGGTCGAGAACGTGAGCAGCTACGCCGAGTTTCACGCCTCTGAGATGACGGAGTGGCAATTCCTGACTGAAGTGGTGGAGCGCGCCGACTGCGGCATTCTGCTCGACGTCAACAATATCTATGTTTCGTCACGCAATCACAGTTTCGATCCTTATGATTACGTGAACAGCGTGCCCCATGAGCGCGTCGCACAGATCCACATTGCCGGGCACTCCAAGTTCGAGAAGTACATCCTCGATACACACGATCATCCCGTGATAGATCCGGTCTGGGACCTGTACGCGCGCGCCATTGAACTTATCGGCCCGACTGCGACTTTGCTGGAGTGGGACGACCACATTCCTTCCTTCGACGAGGTGCACGCCGAAGCGCTGAAGGCCCATCGCTATGTCTCCGAAAAGGTGGGCGCCTGATGGCACTCGACCATATTCAGCGCGCCATGTTCGATGCGATTCGTCAGCCTTTGAATGCCGACGAAGGCATGCGCCAGCGCTCGCGCGATGGCAAGTCTCTGCGCGCCGTGGCTGAGGAAATCATCAAGCCGAATGATCGGCTGACCTCCTTTGAGCGGCTGGAGATTTACAACCGTCAATATTGGTTTCGCATTCTTTCTGCGCTGTCGGAAGATTTCCCCGGACTGCGCGCGATTGTCGGCGAGCCCCGCTTCGACAAGATGGCGGTTGAGTATCTGTATGACTGCCCGTCGCAGTCGTTCACCCTGCGCAACCTCGGCTCGCGCTTGGAGTCGTGGCTGCGCCAGCATCCTGAGCACATCGCCGCAAACGAGCAGATCGCGCTCGACATGGTTCGTCTCGAGTGGGCGGAAATCGAAGCTTTTGATGAAGCTGCGCGGCCTCGGCTCACCCAAGCCGACCTGCCGGGACTTGGTCCTGATCCGCACTTTCAACTCCAGCCATACATTCGGCTGCTCAACCTGAACTATCCCGTCGACGATCTGCTGATCAAGGTTCGCAGCGAATTGGAAGAGACCGACATTGTCAGCAACGCGGTCACCGAGCGGACCCATTCGCGCTCACGGCGTCGCCGGCTTCCCAAGGCCGAGCGCATCTTCCTCGCCGTGCATCGCGCTGACAACACGGTCTACTTCAAGCGCATCGACCACGAGGCGTTCACTATTCTCAGTTCACTGCGCGATGGCATGACGCTTTCCAGCGCGGTAGACGAGGTCGATTGGAGCGGACGCAACATCGAAGAAGCCATGGCCGATGTTCAGAAGTGGTTCGCCTACTGGTCGGCGACGGGATGGTTTTGCAAAGGCTAGTGCTGTGCCTTCGGCCCGGGTAGTGCTGTGCCTTCGGTGTCTGTGTCGTAGCTTACCTTCGCGCGATGCGAGTGGGATGAGTGCCCCGGAAATTCAGCCGCGAAGCGGCGGAATGGTTTGAGCCCGACTCGTCAGAGGCCGTTACGAAACTCGATTTCCCCGAAGACTTGGTGAGGACAAATGGTCAACAATTGGTGTCCAAGCGCTCTAATCGAATTTAAATGCGACGTTTTTTTGAGAATGTTCGAACCTCGCGAGTTTCGTAACAGCCTCGTCAGAGCCGGGTGAAGTGGGAAAAACTCTGAGTCGCGTAGCGACGACACAAGCTACGACACAGACACCTTCGGGACTGTGTCGCAACCCGTTCTCGGTTTGCGAAGGGGAATGAATAATAGAAAAAGCCCGCGCCGTAGGCGCAGCAGATGTTAGCCCAGCGCTTCAGCGCTGGGTGAAATGGGAAACAGCCCGAGTCCCGTAGGGACGACAGAGGGCGCGACATAGTCTCTTCAGCCCCTGAAACTGAATGTTTCCTTAACACTTTTCACGGGCCTCTGAATCCTACGACTACAACTCAATGCGAGGATCTGATCGATGAATGCCCTGCGAAAGCTCTACGCCCTGCTTGTAACCTGCGCAACCTCACTGCAGTCGTTGTTCCTGCTCTTCGTGCGGCTGTACTGGGGATGGCAGTTTGCGGTCGATGGCTGGGGCAAGCTGCACAACCTCGGAAGAGTGACCCAGTACTTCGGCACCCTCGGACTGCCCGCGCCGGGAGCGACGGCACTGTTTATCTCGATCCTGGAATTGGTTGGCGGAATTCTGCTTGCGATTGGACTTGGAACTCGCTTCATCGCCCTGCTGCTCGCCGGCAACATGACAGTCGCCTACATCACGGGCGATCGCGAAGCCGTGATGTCCTTCTTCTCCGATCCCGACAAATTCATCGCCGCTTCGCCGTTCTCCTACTGGATGGCGTCGCTGATCATCCTGTTCTTCGGGCCGGGACAATACTCGCTCGACGCTTTGATTGAACGCATGTGGCTCGCTAAAGCATCCAATTGAAATGTTGCAGATCAGGGCCTTGCTGACGGGCTGGCGTGAGCAGTCGGGCGGCAGGAATAATCTGAAGGTTCGATTTTCAGTCGTGATTCTCGCTTTAGGCGCTACCGTGCTGATAGCTACCTTTGTCTCGCAAGCAGTTTCCGCGATTTCGTCGCAGACTATATCCGCCTGTGGCGCGAGCATCGATATCCGGTTCGACAACGATTCCAAGGGCGTCACCAACGACGTCCTGATGGACTGGATCAAGCGCGCTTCGACAGCAGTCTGCACTTACTACGGCAGGTTCCCCGTCCCGCAACTCAGGCTTCAGGTCCATGTGCGCGGCGGCGAGGGCGTGCATCACGGAGTTACCTATCCGTCTGACAATGGGGGACTCATCAGGATCTCGGTCGGCGCAACTACCACAACGTCAGACCTCGATTCTGACTGGATGCTCACCCACGAGATGATTCATCTGGCGTTCCCCTCGATGGCCGAAGATCATCACTGGATCGAGGAAGGGATTTCGGTGTACGTCGAGCCAATCGCCCGAGTGCAGGCCGGCCAGCTTTCGGCCGCCAAGATGTGGCACGACGTGGTCCGCGATATGCCGCAGGGAGAACCTGAATCGGACGACCGCGGTCTCGACCACACACCTACCTGGGGACGCACCTATTGGGGAGGCGCGATGTTCTGCTTGATGGCAGATGTGCGCATCCGTGAGCAGACGCACAACCATAAAGGCCTGCAGGATGCGTTGCGCGGGATCTTAAACTCGGGCGGAAATATCACCCAGGACTGGGAAATTGAGCAGGCCTTCGCCGCCGGCGACAAGGCAACCGGGACCCACGTGCTCCCCGATCTCTATCACGAGATGCGCGATAAGCCTGCGCCGGTGGACCTGGCTGCGTTGTGGCAGAAGCTTGGTATTCAGCGCGCGCCTGACGGCACGGTGGCTTTCAACGACAAAGCTCCCTTGGCGAAGGTTCGGGAAGCCATCACGCGTCCCGTGAAATGAAAAACGCAGCGAACGCCGATCTTTAACATTTCGGCTCTTTCAGGCATGGTATAACCCCGAGAGGACGACGCCATGAAAGTATTCGTAGCTGGAGCCAGCGGTGCGATCGGACAGCCGATCGTTGCCGAACTCATTCGCAACGGCCACACGGTAACTGGAATCGCGCGTTCAACTGCTCGTCTTGCAGGCCTTCAGAGACTGGGGGCGCGCGTGCTTGCGGTTGACGTCTTCGATCGCAAAGCTCTGGAGCAAGCAGTGCGCGAATCGCAGGCGGATGCCATCATCGATGAGCTCACGTCGCTTCCTGCCGATCCCGCCGATCTTCCGAAATCGCTGCCGAACGACCGCAAGCTCCGTATCGAAGGCGGCGAGAATCTGCTGCGCGCTGCCAGCGCCGCCGGCGTTCGCCGCTACCTACAGCAGTCGAGCGCATTCTTTCTCGAGCCGGGGAACGGTCTGGCCACCGAGTCTGCCGGCTTCGCCATTGCAGCCAGTCCCAACGTCTCGCTGAGCGCCAAGACCTACGAGGAACTGGAGGAACGGCTCTTCTCTTCCTCTCTCGAGGGCGTGGCCCTGCGCTACGGATTCTTCTACGGCCCCGGCACCTGGTATCACCGCGATGGAGCAGGAGCCGACCAGTTCCGTCGCGGAGAAGTCCCGATTATCGGCAAGGGCAACGGCGTCTGGTCGTGGGTTCATATCGACGACGCCGCCAAGGCCACCGTCGCGGCGCTGAGTGCAACGCCGGGTATTTACAACATTGTCGACAGTAATCCTTGCGCGGTGAACGTCTGGGCGCCGGCATTTGCCAGGTTCGTCGGCGCTGCCCCTCCTCCCCAGGTCTCGGAAGAGCAAGCCCTTGCTATGGCTGGTCCCGATGCCGTCTACTACGGCACCAAGCTGCGCGGCGCTTCCAACGAGAAAGCGCGAAAAACTCTCGATTTTCGACCTCGTCCTCTGGAGTGGCTGAGCTAAGGCGGAACAGAAATGAGCGCTGGAATCTCAGAAATGGTATATACTCCCCGCGCTGTCGGAGGCTAAAACAGAAATTCCGGATAAGCATTGTGAAGATCAAAGCTATCTGCTGTTTGAATCTGATCATGGCAATCGGCTCTGTCGCCACGGCCCAATGCAACGGCGGACCGCTGCCTACAGCGTCTGTAAATTGGGCGCGGTTTCATTTCGATGTCTGCAACACGGGCTACAATCCGTATGAGTTCATTCTAAGTCGCTTCACGGTCGGAGCCCTCGTTTATAAGTGGTCGTATACGACGAGAGGACCCATACTTTCTTCGCCGACAGTGGCCAACGGCGTGGTGTACGTCGGGTCTGATGACAATAATGTGTACGCCCTGAACGCCACCACCGGAGCGCTCCTGTGGCAGTATGCCACGGGGAGCAGTGTCGAATCGGCGCCGGCGGTGGCCAACGGGATAGTGTACGTCGGGTCTGAGGCCGGTACCTTGTACGCTCTAGACGCCGGCACTGGAACACTCCTGTGGGTGTCCCCGGGCACCTCTTCCCCGGCGGTGACCAACGGCGTCGTGTACCTCGGATCGGAGAACTATAACGTGTACGCCCTGAACGCTAACACCGGAGCGCTCCTGTGGCAGTACACGACAGGAGCTGCTGTCCTTTCTTCTCCTGCTGTGGCCAATGGTGTGGTCTACGTCGGGTCTGGGGACAATAACATATACGCCCTGAGCGCCGGCACAGGAGCGCTCCTGTGGAAATATACGACGGGAAATAGTGTCTATTCTTCTCCTGCGGTGGCCAATGGGGCGGTCTACGTCGGATCGCTCGACGGTAATGTGTATGCCCTGAACGCCAACACCGGAGCGCTGCTGTGGAGTTACACGACGGGAAACCTTGTGGAATCTTCGCCGGCGGTCGCCAACGGCGTAGTGTACGTCGCGTCTTATGACGAGTCAGTGTACGCCCTGAACGCCGATACAGGAGCACTGCTATGGGAGTCCGAGTCGGTGTTCTTTAGTTCGTCTTCGCCGGCGGTGGCTAACGGCGTGGTGTACGTCGGGTCAACTCACCACGACCTCGAGCATGGCTTGTACGCCTTGGATGCCACTACCGGGGCACCCCTGTGGCACTACAGGAGCGAGGACGGTGTCTCTTCTTCGCCGGCAGTAGCCAACGGCTCGGTGTACGTGGGATCGGACGACGGGAATCTTTACGCTTTCCATCTGCCCAACCAGTGAGCCTGGGAAAAGGTAATCATTCGGGCAACCGGAGCCTATGGCACGCTTAATTACCAGAACGAAAGTATTCCCTCCATTCCATCCAGGCGCATTCAGCGCTCTCGGGCTGAATGAAAACACTTGATCATCGGAAGTTACCCCAACGACGCGCCGGAGATCGTTAATCCCTCATTCGAACAAGCTGCGCTTAGGCAGCGACCCTGCGCTTACCGAACCAATACAGGCCGGCTCCCGTCAACACGAGCGCTGCGCTCAGCAGCACGACCTTCACGACCGCCAAAACTTTGTTGGGCTCGCTCGCATCGGGAATCACCGAACCGATAACCACCAACACCGTCGCGGCGAATCCGAGAACGGCGACCGCTATCGCAACCGGCTTGCCTCCCGGAATACGCACTACCCCCGGTTCTACCGGCTCACGTTGTAAGCGGATCAGAGCCGCAAACATGAACAGGTATGGAAGGAAGGTGGCGATGACAGTCGTGCTCACCAGAATCTGATAAGCGCCGCGAATGCTGCTGCCTGCCTGACCCATGACCACGAACAGCACCGTGCACAGCGCCTGCGTGATCAGGGCGACGTAGGGCGTGCCCCATCGTGGATGGACCCGCGCGAACGCCGCGGGCAGGTAGCGGTCGATGCCGACAACGAACGGCAGCCGCGCCACTGCTGCCAGGTAGGCTCCGACCCCGCCCAGGTTTGCGACGCAGATAAGCAGCGCCACCGCCGGCCCCAGCCCTCGCCATCCGATACGCGCGCCGCTGCTGGAAATCGCCAGCATCAGGCCCTCAAGGCTGTTGAGTTGCTCGCGCGGAACCACAACCAGTATCGCGATAGTGCCAAGAACATATCCGGCCACCACTAGAAATCCCGCGATAAGCAATGCGCGCGGTATGTCGCGCCGCGGATGTTTGATCTCGCTGCCCATGAACGATGCCGCTTCCGCACCTGAGAATGCCGAAAGCATGGTCGCCCAGATGCCGCAATTCGCAACCGTCAGCGTGGGCTTGAACGACGGCATCGGAAAGCTGGTGGCCGGACCAAATTTCGACCACACCACAAATGCCAGCGCGAACAGCAGCGCCACCGGTATCCAGGTGCCGATCGCACCCAGATTGTTGAGCCATTTTCCGACGTTGAGCCCGACAATATTCAACACCAGCGCCAACGACAGCCCGACAATCGAAAAGCCAATGAAGAACGACGGACTGCTTTGCAAGGCATGCCAGCGTGTGCCGCCCACGTACAAGGCGTTGCTCGCGGCGAAATACAGCAGCACCGGGAAGTACGGCAGGTTGCTGGTCCAATAAATCCATCCGGTAAGGAAGCCCGCCGAATCACCAAAAGCGCGCTTGCTCCAAACGTACATTCCGCCTTCCTGGGGATAGCGCGACGATAGCTCCATCACGCATAGCGCCAGCGGAATGAAGACAACCGCAACCCCGATCAGCCAGATGACGATGGCGCTGGGGCCGGCGGCCGCCGCCAGCGGAAGCCAGCGCAGGCTCAGCGTAACGACCACGTAGAACAGCACCAGGTCGCGCAAACCTAAGGCGCGGCGAGGATGTGGCGTGCCGTCGCTAACGGCAAGCGCGACGGTGCCGGGCTGTTCTCTCTGGTCCGATGTCATCGTTGGTAAGTTTGAACCATTTGTACTCGCAGTTCTGCTTTTCGCAAAATCGTTGACTTTTGGAACTGAAAAAGTCAATGATGATGCCCCATGAAAGCTCCCATGTTTATGGCGTTCACGGGCGCCCTTGTGCTCGGACTCGCGGCCGCGATGTTTGCCGACAATCAACTGAGCCCGAAGCAAGAAGAAGCCGCCGAACTAGGCGCGTGCGCTCATTCCGTCGCCGGCGGGTTTCTGCAGATCGCTCCTACACGCGACCAGCGCTTTCAAGGCAAGGTCACCGAACCGACAGCCCGTTGCCGTGGAGGCATGAACGCCGTCAACTTCCGTTTCACTCCCTGGGTGGACTGGTCGAACTACTGGGGAGCAGGTGACACCTCGTCGCTTCCAGTCGGCTTTCTCGCCGTGCAGCCGCCAAAATTCCGCGGCGTGAGCGGAGCGCTGCTTGACCTGGAGTACGAGCGCATCGAGCTCATCAAATTCAATCTGTTCGACAACTCCGGAACATATCAAACCTACGTATCGGGTCGAGGTGGCGTGCCCGGGCAGGTCGTGAAGACGTGGCCGGAGATGCGCCTTCCCGCGAGCAATCCCAACTACCAGGCAGTCGGCGGAGACGGGCCGCAAGTGTGTAGCGGCTCCCTGATTCGCGCCCGCACGCTGACCGGCATCTGCAACGACATTCGTAATCCGCTGATGGGATCGACCGGGATGCCGTTCGGCCGCAATGCCGAACTCGACGCGACGTTTCCTGAACTCGAGCAAACGACGCTCACCAAGAACCGTCATGGCGGCCGCATCGGTCTGCTCACGCCTGACCCGCAGGTAATCAGCCGCAAGCTCTTCACCCGCGTGCAGTCGAATCCGGGCGCTTGCAATCTGGGATTCGGTCTGCCCAACAATTCGGTCAATGCGAACTGCGATTACCAGAAGGCGCCGTTCTTCAACGTGCTTGCCGCCTACTGGATCCAGTTCATGACCCACGACTGGTTCTCCCACATGGACGACGGCCACAACGCTCCCGGAACCAGCATGGAGGTCGGCTGCAAGACCAAACTCGTCAACGGAGCGCCGGTCTCCCTCACGCCGGACGAGATTCAGCAGCTCGGCTGCCGCCCCGCCGACCAGGTCGACAAGGTTTACGTGCTTGCCGACTCTGCGCCTGGACAATTCACCGCGAACGGCAAAACTTATCTCACGCGCGCGCCCAAGATTTACGCCAACAACAACACCGCATGGTGGGACGCCTCTCAGCTTTACGGCTTCGACGATGTATCGGTGAAGCGGGTGAAGCGCGATGCGAACGATCCGGCGAAGATGGAACTCGACCCCGTCGCGGGCATGCCGGGCCCGGGCTATTTGCCCGTGCTGAAGGCTGGCGACCCTTTTCAGCCGCAGTGGACGGGACAGGAGTCGGTCGCATTTCCCGACAACTGGTCCATCGGACTTAGCTTCTTTCACAACCTGTTTGCCCGCGAACACAACAGCTTTGTCGATGAATTTCGGCAACAGGCGGCGCAAACTCCCGACGCCGATAGCGGCTTGCGCGATCCTTCCGATCCCAAACGCGTCATCGCCTACAAAGACGTGAGTGCCGAGGAGTTGTTCAACGTCGCCCGCCTGGTGATTGCGGCCGAGATTGCCAAGATCCACACTATCGAATGGACTCCGCAACTGCTTTACGACGAGCCGCTCTACAAAGGCATGAATGCCAACTGGAACGGGCTGCTGGGCACGGGCGACCCTGACGCTACGAAGGCTCTGTCTGACATTGTGGTACACGGCTTCGGCACCTCAACCAATGCGACCAAAGGAACGCAGTGGTATTCGGTATTTGCCTCCGGGCCCGGCATCTTCGGGCTGGGCAGCACTGTCCCGCACTACGACATCACTAACCCCGATGACGTCAATGGCGGCGTGAACCACTTCGGCTCGCCGTTTAACTTCCCCGAGGAATTCGTAACCGTCTACCGGTTGCACGCGCTGGTTCCCGATCTCATCGAGTATCGTGACCTGAAGAAAGATCCCAATCAGATTGCCGAGAAGGTCGCGGTAATTGAGACCTTCGAGAGCAAGGCGACCGATGCGATGCATTCCGGCGGGATGGCGAATTGGGGCTTGAGCATGGGTCGCCAGCGCCTCGGCCTGCTCACCCTGAACAACATGCCGCAGTTCCTGCAAAATATAAAGCTGCCGCGCCTCGACTCACCGACCGGCCAACTCGATATAGCCGCTCTCGATCTGATTCGCGATCGCGAGCATGGTGTTCCCCGCTTCAACGAATTCCGCCGCCAATATGGCTTGCAACAGTTAACCAGCTACGACGATTTCGCCGATCAGCGCCTTCCTGCCGACTCGCCCGAGCGCAAACGGCAGATGGACACTGTTGCCCAGATTCGCGAAATCTACGGCACGCACGTTTGCGATGCGTCGAAGATAATCACCGACGCGCAGCTCAACCCTGACGGCTCGCCCATCAACGATTGCCTTGGCCATCCCAACGGATCGGTGGTCGACAACATCGAAGACGTCGATACCATCGTCGGATATCTGGCCGAGTACACGCGCCCGCACGGCTATGCCATCTCCGAGACGCAATTTGTCGTGTTCATTCTCAACGCCTCGCGCCGCTTGTTCAGCGATCGCTTTTTCACCTCCAGCTTCCGGCCCGAGTTCTACACCACGTTCGGTATCAACTGGGTGAATCACAATGGCCCGGGGCCGATCAGGATGGAGATAGGAACGCCCAACGGGCACGTTCAACCGGTATCGCCGCTGAAGCGCATGTTGATGCGCAACATTCCGGAGCTGACGCCGGAGTTGCAGCACGTGACCAACGCCTTCGATCCGTGGGCGCGTGATCGCGGCCAGTACTACTCGCTGGAGTGGAAGCCGCGTCCGGACGCTGCACCCGATCCGGCATTCAAACAATAGGAGCCGGCGAAATCTTCCAATTTGTCATCACGAGTCCGCAGCGACGGGCGAGGGATCTCCTCTCCCTTTCCAATTTGTCATCACGAGCGCAGCAAGGGATCTGCTCTCCGTTGCCGAGCAACGACGCTGGCCTTTGCGTCGTCCGCGCCCCGGCCGCCAAACGCACCCACCTCCAATTCCCCTGCTATCATTTCTCCGCGCCGCCGAACAAGCTAATGGATCCCACCATCCGCAACATCCTCGCGTCGTACGACGATCAATCCGCGCTCGATCGCGCCTACACTATCCCGGCCTCCTGGTATACGCACCATGGCATCGCTCGCCTCGAAAGCACGCAGGTTTTCGGCAGCACCTGGCAGGTGGTCGCACGTGCCGATCAGGTCACAAGCGCAGGACAGTTCGTGACCACCGAACTTGCCGGCGAGCCGCTGCTCGTCGTTCGCGGCAGCGACAACCAACTTCGCGCCTTCTTCAATGTCTGCCGACACCATGCGGCCGCCGTTGCCACCGAAATTCACGGCCACGCCAGCATCTTTCGCTGCCCCTATCACGGCTGGAGCTACGGCCTCGACGGATCGCTGAAAGGCACTCCCGAATTTGAGGGCGTCTGCGACTTCGATCGCGCACAAAGCGGCCTCGTCCCTGTAAGCGTTGACACGTGGGAGCAGTTCGTCTTCGTCAACTTCGATCCCGAGGCCGCACCGCTGGCGAATTTCCTGGGCGGCCTCGTGCAGCGCGTCGCCCCGCTTACCCTTAGCTCGCTGCACTTCTTCGAGCGACGCGTCTATACCCTCAACTGCAACTGGAAGGTCTTCGTCGATAACTATCTCGATGGCGGATATCACGTGCCTCATCTGCACAAGGGACTGAACAGCGTCCTCGACTATCGGCAGTACACCATCGAATGTGAAGACCGCTACTGCCTCCAGTCCAGTCCGATGGTTTCGTCGAATGAAGATTCAAACGTCGCCGCCACGCGTACTGGCGACCGCGCCTGGTACTTCTGGCAATACCCGAACTTCATGATCAACCTCTACAGCGGCTACATGGATACAAACCTCGTCCTGCCGGACGGTGTTGACCGTTGCAAAGTCATCTTCGATTTCTACTTTGATGACGTGAGCGACGCCGCCACCGAACGCAACCGCCAAAGCATCGCCGTCGGCGAGCGCGTCAATGATGAAGATGTCGGCATCTGCGAAGCCGTGCAGCGTGGCCTGCACTCGCGCGCCTATAAAGCGGGGCGCCTGTCTGTCCGCCGCGAGGCCGGCGAACACCTGTTTCATCGACTGCTGGCCGCAGATTTGCAAAGAGTGCTGTGACGGATTGCGGGTGGGCTCGGTTGCCAGCCCAGGGTTGCGAGCGTAATCACCTGATTTCAACAGTTAAGAAACAAATAATCACTCAAGACAACACTTCCCACCATGACGAGAAGCAGGCAGGCATCATCATCCCGCGCAATAAAGGCACTGCACCGAACCCCCCAACTGGCGTCGACGCGCTGGAACCTCCCGATGTTGGTTTGATCGCTCTTACCGGCTCATTTCTTCTTCCCGTTGAGTGCCGGTAGAAGAAGTTTCAGAAGCGCTTCATCCGAGAACGGGTTCTGGCCTGAGATCAGCTCGCGATCTTGCAGAACGTAGCTCTGCCATGGAGCGGCCACGCTTACGTCACCACCCGCCGTACGCAAGGCGAAGTCCGGATAGAAGAGAACCTTACCGCCAATCTCAAGCGGCTCCCGCTGCTGCTCTTCCGCCGTCGAAAAGATAGTCATCTTATAGCCTGAATAAATCCAACCTTGAGCCTTTGCCTGCGCTCCGGCGGCATCGCCCGCCGCCAGCGCGCTCACCACCTCGGTCGAATTTGGAAGAGCCGAGAGTAGCGAAATCGGCCCATGGCAAAGCACTGCCGTAGGCTTCGATGTTTCATGAAAATGTCTCATCACGGTGCCAGCGTCGGGATCATCGAGAAGATCCATCATCGGACCATGGCCGCCGGGCACGAAAACAGCGTCATATTGATCCAGGCCCGATGCGATGACATCCGAGATACGTGTTGGATTTTTGAGCCCGGTCAGGGTGTCGCAAAATTTTAGATAGTCCTGGAGCTTGGCCTCGTCTCCACCGAAGAAGTCGGCTACAGCTGAATGGACATCCATTTGTGGCGTGTTGCCCTTGGGGTTGGCAAAAGTGATTTCGTAGCCCTCCTTCATCAGGGCGCGAACCGGAACCGTAAGTTCGTTGAGGTAGTAGCCAGCGCCGGTATAAACCTTGCCATCTTTCAAGGGCAAGCCGCGTCCGCTGGAAACTAGTACCAGGACTTTTCCTTTGGTTGTCATTTTGTTCTCCTTCTTGAAGTCCATGAAACCATCTGGAATCAATCATGGGTCAGCGAGAATGATGCAGATGGCCACGCATTGGATTCGGATTTAAGCAACTATCGAATCAGGGCTCTCGAGGGAACGCGCGACAACGCCAAGATCGCGCTACCAACCTTTCGCTATCAGCAAATCTGTCGCAATCGAGTTCTGCATGAGCGCTCGTACAATCTGTGTGATGAACCGATTATGAAATCTCCACTTCAAACCCTCGTCTCCTGGAGCAGCGGAAAGGACAGCGCATGGGCTCTGCATCAGCTAGCCGAGGATGAGCGTTACCAGGTCTGCGGACTGTTAACTACCATCAACAGCACTTTTGATCGGGTCGCGATGCATAGCACGCGACGCGAAGTGCTGGAGGCACAGGCTGCTGCCCTTGGCTTGCCGCTATGGATTATTCCTCTGCCGTGGCCCAGCTCCAATCAGGAGTATGAAGCGGCCATGCAAAAAGCCTGCGAGCAGGCAATCGCAAGCGGGGTCAAGGCGATTGCTTTCGGCGATCTCTTTCTCGAGGATATTCGCAAATACCGCGAAGATTCTCTGCGCAATTCGGGACTGACTCCTCTGTTCCCCATCTGGGGAACTGATACCCGGCGCCTGCTGCCCGAGATAATTGCTTCGGGGCTCAAGGCGCGCATCGTTTGCGTCGACCCCAACAAAATGCCTCGAGAGTTTGCCGGGCGCGACCTGGATGAGGCTCTCCTGCGTGACCTCCCTGCCGAGGTCGATCCCTGCGGAGAAAACGGCGAGTTTCATACCTGCGTCTACGATGGTCCGATGTTCCGTGAAGCTGTGCCGATCGAA
Organism: uncultured Acidobacteriaceae bacterium; assembly: GCA_963796585.1. Lineage (GTDB taxonomy): Bacteria > Acidobacteriota > Terriglobia > Terriglobales > Acidobacteriaceae > CAVVDY01. Next base: position 28,630 of record CAWCMB010000008.1, on the reverse strand, counting down.
AGCGGCGAGGTGCTTGAGCGCGATGGCTTCGTTTATGCCGACGTACAACTCAGGGACGCACGCATACGGGACAAGGGTTGATGCACCAAGTTCACCGTGTTGCCAATCCAAGAACATCATCGCCCCAGCCCAAGCCATAGCCAGAGGTGCGAAACAATTTCTGCCGTAGTCCGCAGGGCGCAACAATCTGTAGCCCAGGACCCTTCGGCTGCACTCAGGGCAGGCTCGTCCCGGGTAAGCGCCCTCGTTGAAATTTCGCCGGAGCCGCGTCAGCGGCGGCACTCTTACCCGAGAACGTCATCCGGAAACGAAGCTCATCCCGGCCCGTTGCAATGATGGAGCCTCAGCCCGCAGGGCGATACAATCTGTAGCCCAGGACGGAAGTCCTGGGTAAGCGGCCTCTTTGAAATTCTCCGCAGCCGCGTCAGCGGCGGCACTCTTACCCAAGAACATCATCGGAAGCGAAGCTCATCCCATCCCGTTGCAATGATGGAGCCACAGCCCGCAGGGCGATACAATCTGTAGCCCAGGACGGAAGTCCTGGGTAAGCGGCCTCTTTGAAATTCTCCGGAGCCGCGTCAGCGGCGGCACTCTTACCCGAGAACGTCATCCGGAAACGAAGCTCATCCCGGCCCGTTGCAATGATGGAGCCTCAGCCCGCTGGGCGATACAATCTGTAGCCCAGGACCCTTCGGCTGCGCTCAGGGCAGGCTCGTCCTGGGTAAGCGGCCTCTTTGAAATTCTCCGGAGCCGCGTCAGCGGCGGCACTCTTACCCAAGAACATCATCGGAAACGAAGCTCATCCCGGCCCGTTGCAATGATGGAGCCATAGCCCGCTGGGCGATACAATCTGTAGCCCAGGACCCTTCGGCTGCGCTCAGGGCAGGCTCGTCCTGGGTAGCACCCTCTTTGAAATTCTCCAGAGCCGCGTCAGCGGCGGCACTCTTACCCGAGAACGTCATTCGGGCCGAAGCTCATCCCGCTCCGTTGCAATGATGGAGCCTCAGCCCGCAGGGCGATACAATCTGTAGCCCAGGACGGAAGTCCTGGGTAAGCGGCCTCTTTGAAATTCTCCGCAGCCCCGTCAGGGGCGGCATATCTGTGCCCAGCCCTCCGGGCTGTCTCATCCGACGTCACACACATCTGTGACAAACTCGCTTGGTCAGTGTCGCTCGGTTTCGTAAACTAGCGACCATGAGGACGAGGGAGATTTGTCTCTCTCCGAATCAGCGCCCTGCAATGGGGAGGCGTGACGCAGCAAATCCGTCATAGCGCCTGTTGGCCGCTGTTAACCGCTTCTAAACTCTCCCAACCACTCCATCCTCGAAAAATCGCACCTAAGTCCTTTCGTTCTAAGATTTTGGCTCTAAGTCTCACGGGCTCAATATTTTGCAGGGAAACTTTGCAGCCGCCCCAATGGTTTCAAGATTTTAGAGATAGGGTGGGGGAGGGGGGTACCCTCTCGGTTGCACGCATTACGGTGCAATCGCCTGAGACACAGAGATGTTACCAATCAGCAAACATCGCTTGCCGCTCTGGAAGGTTTCGTCGCGCCAACTGCCTCCTCGCCGACACCCTTCCGTTACACTGTTTTGCCATGTCCAACATCCTTGGGGTTGCTCGCCGTTATTTCTCCGTCGCTGGCTTCGTTGCCACGCTGGTTCTCTTTTCCCTCGCTGCCTTCGCCCAGGCGCCGCAGTTCTCCATCTCATTTCCCGCCCAACTCAGCGCGCAGCCGCTCGATGGCCGCATGTTGCTGCTGCTCTCTACCGATCCTTCGGAAGAGCCGCGCATGCAGATCGACGACACGCCTAAGACGCAGATGATCTTCGGCGTGACTGTCGACGGGCTGAAGCCGGGCGAGCCAGTCATTGTCGACGCCAAAGCCTGGGGCTATCCCATCCGCAGCCTGCGTGATGTGCCTGCGGGCGACTACTACGTGCAGGCGCTGCTCAATGTTTACGAGACCTTCCATCGCGCCGACGGCAAGACCATCAAGCTGGCTCCCGACCGCGGCGAAGGCCAGCATTGGAACCTCGCGCCCGGCAACCTCTACAGCAAGCCGGTGAAGATTACGCTCGGCCACGGTGGCGCGCCCATCAAGATCGTCCTCGATCAGCAGATTCCGCCCATCGCTGCACCGGTGGATACGAAGTACGTTCGCCACATTCGTATCCAAAGCGAGCTTCTGACGAAGTTCTGGGGACGCCCGATGTATATCTCGGCGATTGTCTTAGTTCCCTGGGGATTCGACGAGCACCCGGACGCGCACTATCCGCTGTTGCTCTTCCACGATCACTTCGTTGCCGGCTTCGACGACTTTCGAACCGAGCCGCCCGATCCCAACTTGAAACCCGACTACAGCGAGCGCTTCCATATCTCGGGCTACAACAAAATTCAGCAGGAAGAGGCTTACAAGTTCTACCAGCAATGGATCTCGCCCAAGTTCCCGCGCTATCTAGTCGTCAAGTTGCAGCACGCGAATCCTTATTACGACGATTCCTATGCTGTGAACTCGGCCAACCTCGGTCCTTACGGCGACGCCATCGAGCGGGAACTCATGCCGGCGCTGATGAAAAAGTTTCGCGCCATCCCAGATGGCTGGGCGCACTTCACCTATGGCGGCTCAACCGGTGGATGGGAATCGCTCGCGGTACAGATTTTCTATCCCGACCACTACAACGGAGTCTTCTGCGCCTGTCCCGACCCCGTCGATTTTCGCGCTTACACCCTGATCGACCTTTACCAACAGCCCAACGCGTTCTATCTCGAAGGCGCGCACAAGCATGTCGAGCAGCCCGCCATGCGCAACTATCTCGGCAACACCTTAATCAGTATCCGGGACAACAACGCCTACGAGCTTGCGCTGGGAGATCACGGCCGCTCCGGCGAGCAATGGGACATCTGGCAAGCCGTCTTTGGGCCGGTAGGAGCGGATGGTTATCCGCAGCCCATCTTCAATAAGGAGACCGGCGACATCGACCACACCGTCGCCGAATACTGGAAGGAGCATTACGACCTGCGCGCCATTCTGGAGAAGAATTGGGCGACGCTTGGTCCCAAGCTGCAGGGAAAAATTCACATCTACGTAGGTAGCGCCGATACCTATTTCCTGAACGACGCTGTCTACCTGATGCAGGATTTTCTGGAAAGCACGAAGAATCCCTACTATGACGGTGAGATCAAGTACGGCGATCGCGCCGAGCATTGCTGGAACGGCGATCCCAACCTGCCCAACTATCTTTCGCGCCTGCACTACAACACCATGTATCTGCCGAAAATTATGGAGCGCATCGAGAAGACCGCGCCGCCGGGAGCGGACTTGAAGAGCTGGAGGTATTAACTGTAGGTTTGAATTCCTGAGCACGACAGCAACGTTCTCCCGAGTGGAAGGGGAGCCCCTTCAAGTCTAGGAGGCCACAACCTTTCTTAACATTCCTGCGGGGAACATCGCCCGGCGCGAGGGGTTTCTGCCTGTGTAGTTCAAATCTCGAAGCCGGCAGGAAGCGTGTACTCCTCGTTGCACGAGAAGTTCGAAGAAGTAGTGATGATGATGTCAACTTCGGGCTCGCCCGGTTGGACTCTGACGTTTTATATTTTGGCAGTGACGTTTCACCCTCTATTCAAGGAGTTCCGCATCATGAAAAAGTTCCTAATGTATAGTGCCTTGGCCGTGGCGGTGGTTTTGGGTGGCGCTACTGCCTATGCCCAGACGAGCGCTCCTGGCGGCGGTAATGGACAGCATCAACCCCCGTCTCCCGATCAGCGGCTGAAGATGCTCACCCAGAAGCTCAACCTCACCAACGATCAGCAGCAAAATATCAAACTAATACTCCAAAACGAGTCGACCCAGATGGAGTCGTTACGCTCTGACAGCTCGCTCACGCAGCAGGAGCGCAGAAGCAAGCTGCAGGAGATACGGCAGAATACCAAGACCCAGATGAACACGATCCTCACCCAGGAACAGCAGACCCAGTTGCAGCAGGCGCAGGCGCAGCAGACGACGGACCAGCACGGCGGTCGCCGTCCCAACACGCTGCAGCCGCAATAAATTCAAGCGCGGCTCACAAGTTGTATCGCGAATCGTTAGCTTTTCTTTTGATCTGTGGTTGGTCCCAGCATCTTGCCGGGATCGACCACTCGATCGAACTCTTCTTCGGTTACATAACCAAGTTGCAGCGCTGCTTCTTTCAGTGTGAGGTCGTGATCCGAGGCGAAATGCGCCAAGTGTGCTGCCTTGTCGTAACCGATTACAGGCGATAGCGCCGTCACCAGCATCAGTGAACGTTCAACGTATTCGGCAATCTTCTTCCGATTGGGTTCCGTGCCTTCGACCAGGTACTTGCGGAAGTTCGTGCAGCCATCGCTCAGCAACGTGATCGACTGCATGATGTTGTGAATCATTATCGGCTTGTAGACATTCATCTCCAGGTAGCCACCTGCGCCGCCGAAGCCAACAGCCACGTCGTTGGCCATCACCTGCACCGCAATCATGGTCAGCGCCTCGACCTGCGTCGGATTCACCTTGCCCGGCATAATGGACGATCCCGGCTCATTCGCGGGGATGTGCAACTCCGCAAATCCAGCCCGCGGACCGCAGGACAGCAGCCGAATATCGTTTGCAATCTTGTAGAGCGAAACCGCCAGCGTTCGCAGCGTGCCTGATAAATGTACCAGCGCATCGTGCGCGCCTTGCGCGGCGAACTTGTTCGGAGCGCTTACGAATGGCAGGCCAGTGATCTTCGCGATCTCGGCTGCGGCTGATTCGGCAAATCCCACGGGAGCATTGATGCCAGTGCCAACCGCGGTCCCTCCCAGCGCCAGCTCATACACGCCCGGCAGTGCGCTCTCGATGCGTTGCAGGTCGTCACGCAGCATGGCAGCGTAGCCCGACCACTCCTGCCCCAGCGTGAGCGGTGTCGCATCCTGCATATGGGTTCGCCCGATCTTGATGATGTCTTTCCATGCTTCAGCCTTTGCGGCGACAGCGTCATGCAAGGCCTGTACCGCAGGCACCAGCCGCTGCTTCACCCCAATCGCCGCAGCAATGTACATGGCTGCGGGAAAGGTGTCGTTCGAGGACTGCGACCGATTCACATCATCGTTGGGATGCACCGGGTGTTTGGATCCCAGCGGCGTCCCCATAATCTGCGAGCATCGGTTCGAGATGACCTCGTTGACGTTCATGTTGAATTGCGTGCCGCTGCCCGTCATCCAGACGTGCAGGGGAAACATTTCCTGGTGCTGACCCGCCAAAAGCTCGTCGCACACTTGCACAATCAACTTAGTCTTTTCGTTCGAGAGTTCGCCGAGAGCATGATTCGCAATCGCAGCCGCTTTCTTCAGCACTGCATAAGCGGCAATCATCTCGCGCGGCATCAGCTCGGCGCCAATACTGAAGTACTTCAATGAGCGCTGAGTCTGGGACCCCCACAGTTTCTCCTCAGGCACCTCGACCTCGCCATGGCTATCAGATTCCTTGCGCATGACGACTATCAAACCACTTTTCGAAGGTTCTTGCAGAGGAGGAGGTCGGGAGAGGCTTCGTCGGGCAAAATCCCTCCTTTTCTGGGCGGACTACCGTTGCGGCTGCGTAGCCGGCTGAGTTGGTGTTCCGTCGTTTTGCGCGCCGTTGCCTGGGAAAGGCCGGGAATGCATAGCCCTGAACGGAGGCGGCGGTGCCGGGTGCTCAGCCGTTGCCGTGGGAGCCGTTCCCTTAGGCGCATGTCCCAGGAATGCAATCGCCGTCGCGCCACCTGCTGAGGAGCGCGAGAACTCGTAGTTGATGTCGGTGCCTTCCACCAGCTTGGCGATCACCTGACGCAGCGTGCCGTTTACCGACATGGCTGGTCCGCGATAGGTCGCCAGAGTTTCAGTGCCGGTACATTTCAGCTTCTGCTGCTGGCACAGGGACGACATGACCGTGCTCAGCGGCGCCTGGTCCGGAACCTTGACTTCGACTTGACTGCCATGCGACGTCACCTGCACGGGAGCAGGGGCCGCAGGCGTAGTCACGGCAGGAGTGCTGGCATTTTGCGAAACAGGTGCAGCGGTCGGCGTTGGCGCGGATTGCGCCAAGCAGACGGTTGCAAGTGCAGTCAACAAGACGAACAGAAAGGCGATGGTGATTGCGCGCAAAGACTTCATAAGTAGGCTTCTAGTTTACTTCCGAACCGGCCAGCGAAGAAATGAATTGCGTTTCATTCACAAATGACCGCCACCGTGTGGATAACGATCGTGCTTAAGAATTACTTGCGCCCAGTTTCTCCCGCACCTCGTCGATGCTCCACTCCGGAATTGCTCCCGGTTTGCTTGCCACTACGGCGCCGACCGCGTTGGCGAAGCGGGCAATCCGCTGCATCTCCCATCCCTGGCTTAGGCCATGAACCAAGCCGGCGGCGAAGGCATCTCCTGCGCCAACCGTATCTGCAATCTCGACGCGAAATCCCGGCACCTGGGTAAACTCTCGGCCTTTCAGAATTGAGCAGCCGCGCTCGCCACAAGTGACGCAGACAATCTCGACGCCGAAGCGGTCGGCCCAGCGACGGGCGAAGCTCTTAATCGACTCCTGTTCTCCTTCCACATCAAAGGTCGCGTCGAGACACTCGGCCTCCCAGTCGTTCAGCTTCACCACGTTCGAATGCGAGGATAGCTGTTCGACCGCCGTCAGGTTCCAATTTTGGTCGCGAAGATTGATGTCGTAGAAACGCCGCGCGGAAGGCAAGGCGTGCAACAGCCGCAGAGTGGAATCAAGCGCAGCGCTCGAAGTATGGAACAGCGTCCCAACATAGACCCACTGCGGATCTAGCTTTGTTATCGCCTGAAGATCGCTATCCGACAGATCGACAAAGTCATAGGCGGCGGGACGCACAATACGGAACGTCGGCTTGCCGTCCCAGTCGAGCTCCACTTCGGCGGTGCCGGTCGGCTTGTCCGAGAGGACTCGAATGAATTGGGTGGAGATACCGCGCTCTCGAATCAGTTTCAGCACGCGATGACCACGCTCATCGTCACCGACGGCGCTTAGGGGGAAGACTTCATGTCCCAACTTCTGCGCGTGCGCAGCAAAATTGAGCGGCGCACCGCCCAGATGTTCTGTCGGGCCGATGACGTCCCACAGGATCTCGCCCACGCTCAGGATGCGCATGCTTTCGACCAGCCTGCTTGGAAGGGACGCGGCTTCAGCCGCGTCGGCGTGAGCTTTTTGTTTGTGTCATCCGGAGACGGCTTCAACCGTGGAGGGACCTGCAGTTTTTGTCGTAACCAAGAAACCGCGCCGTGATCCAACATCAGCAACGATGCAGCAACCACCATCCTCGCTCGGCAAAGGAGAGCAGATCCTTCGCTGCGCTGGTGATGACAAAATGAGACGGATTCAATAATTACAGTCACTTCCGCTTCCAGCGCACACCGTCCTTAGTGTTCTCCAGGATGATCCCCTGCTCGGCAAGTTGATTACGAATCTCGTCTGAACGTGCGAAGTTCCGGGCTTTACGTGCCAGCGAATGCTCGGCGATCAAGTGTTCTACTTCAGCGTCGGACAGTGCCGCAGCTTTCGCGATCTCGGCTGCCGCCGGCGAGATCTTGTCCTGCAAGCCTTCCTGCTGCGCCCACTCGACGATACCGCGCACCTTGCCCGCGTCGTCATCCTTAAGCACGGCAAAAATTTCTTCTAACTGCGCCAGCGCCTTCAGCACTTGAGCGACATCGTCCTTACGTACCTCGCCGGCGTCGGCCGCGGCGTTCACGTCGCGCACCAAGTCGAATATTGCACCCAGTGCGCGCGCGGTGTTCAGGTCGTCGCTGAGCGAAGCGGTCATCTCCTGCGACGTGTTTGCCGCCATTCCGGCAATCTTTGGATTTGAGCCTTCCGGCCACTGCGTGGTCTCCAACCGCAGCTTGAAGTTGCGTAACCGTTCAACCGAATTGGCCGCCTGCGTCAATCCATCGAAGGTGAAGTTGAGCTGCTTGCGATAGGGCACCGACATCAGCAGAAAGCGAATCGATGAGGGCTTGTGGCCCATCAACACCAGGTCGCGCACGGTATAGAAGTTGCCAAGCTTCTTCGACATCTTCTCGCCTTCCACCAGCAGAAAGCGGGAATGCACCCAGGTATGGGCAAATGGCTTGCCGGTCTTCGCCTCCGACTGCGCGATCTCGTTTTCGTGATGCGGGAAGATCAGGTCCTCGCCGCCAAGATGGATATCGAAGGTGTCACCCAGGTACTTCATCGACATGGTGGAGCACTCGATGTGCCACCCTGGCCGTCCCGGCCCGATCTCTGTGTCCCACTGCGCCTCGCCCGGCTTGGGAGCCTTCCACAGGGCGAAGTCGCGCGCATTGTCCTTCTCGTATTCATCCACGTCAACGCGCGCGCCGTCCTCCATCCCGGTGAAATCCTTCTTCGACAACTTGCCATACCCGGGAAACTTCGCGATTCGAAAGTAGTACGATCCATCCTCGGTCTCGTAGGCATAACCCTTGTCGCGCAGCACGGCGATGAAGTGCGCCATTTCGTCGATGTGGTCAGTCGCGTTAACGATCAATTCAGGATGCTGGACATTCAGCGCATCGGCATCTTCCAGAAAAGCCTTCTTGTACTTCGCCGTGTACTCCTGCACCGTGACGCCGTCGCGTGCGGCATTGCGAATGATCTTGTCGTCCACGTCGGTGATGTTCATGACGTGCTTCAACTGATAGCCACTCTGCTTCAGAAAACGGCGCAGGGTATCGACCACGATAAAGGTGCGGAAGTTGCCAATGTGCCCGTAGTCATACACCGTGGGACCGCAGGCATACATGCGGACCAGGTTGTCTTGCAGCGGACGGAACTCCTCGACCTTCCCCGAGAGGGTATTGAATAGCTCGATTGCCATGAAGCCTTTCAGAATTGCGATGAAAGAAACTCGATTGTAGGGTTCGGCGAGAAACAGGGTCAACCGAGAGATCGTTACTGTGACCAGACACAAAAAGGGCGAGATGCATGGCACCCCGCCCCAAGCGTGTCCCTGTTCAGGACATTGCTCGCGATACTACATGAAACGACGGCGGAACGCGCCCACGGCCACCAGCAGTCCGGAGCCGAGCATGATCATGCTCGACGGCTCAGGAACGGCGGTGTACACGGCGCTGGAGAACGTCGAGAATACGGCCACGTTGTCCGCGTTTGTGAAGGTCGATCCGAAGAACGCGCTGTCGAAGTACTGCTGATCGCTGATCTGGGTACCAACAGCGTTGATACCAAACGTGTTGCTCTCGTACGAACGACTCCCGCTATTCGGATCGTTAGGAACAACTGCGAACCAGTAGGTGCCCTCGCCCGGAAGAGTAGCGTTGACTCCCACATAGTTGGTGTATTCAAGGTAGCCGAAGGCGCTGCGGCCGGTTTCCTGGTTGGTGGTAGCACCGGTGCCGGAAGCAATCAGGGTGCCGCCGTTGCCTTCAGAGACGCCCGAGCGGATTTCCCAATAGGCAGTCGTGGGGTTCAACCCGCTCTGGTTGTTGGTAGCCAAGCCCACGATGGGCGAGCTGCCGTCGTACACAAAGTTCTGGAAGGTAGCAGCGCCATAGGGGCTGCCGGGGACGGTGGCGTCGGTCTCGTTGGCCAAGCCGTTGGCGTTCACGTTATTGGTATCGAAGTCGCCGCCGTAGAAGAGGCACGTAACACCGGGTTCAACCGGACACTGCGCAATCGCGAATGCGCCGAACAACATTACAAACAGGGAAAGCAGAGCAATCTTCCTCATTTAGTTCCTCCTGGAATTAGGGACTGTTCCGTAAGAAAGAAGTAGTCCTCAAAACTGCGTTTAATTAATTCCCGATGCGCATCGGGAGCGAAAAACCGCCAACGTGCGTTGGTAAAGCAGTGTTGCTCTCTGTCGTGTTCGCTCTCCGCTCGATTCATAGAGCAAGCGGATTCGCTTGGACACTGGTAACCCTTTGCGGAGAAAAGCAGGTAGTGACGTCTGCTTTTCGACGCATGCATTCGGCGAAAGAGGGAGGAATAGTTTGACCGAAAGGATGTGTTCCAATGCCCGGCGACATTGTGCGCCCGTCGAAGTTGCCTGTCAGTGACATCTAACCCAACATCATGTGACAAGCCGAGACCTGCTTTTCGCCCTCTTTCGGCTTACCGGGTCGAAATCATAGGCCTTCGGGTAGTGCGGCCAGGCGCCAGGAACTTAAACAAGTAATTCAAAGCCTTGGCAAATTGCGCTACTCTGTTGGCGTGAGAGTGGCTGGCTACAACTTTCGGCTGTCGTGGGCTCAAGCAGTTACACTGCTATGCGGCTTCCTGGCCGGTCAAACCGTCTCCGTGGGCCAATCGGCTGCGCCTGCCGCGCCTACGTTGTCGGCTCGTGATGCAACCTCGTCGGCGGCTTCACTTCGCACCGCTAGACGGAATATCGGAAATCCAGACGCCCTGCTTCCCTTGCCCGTCGCCGGAGTGCCCAGCGGTTTGGAGCCGTTTTTCGAGCTCAGCAGCTCCGACATCAAGTTCTCGTTCAGCCGGCTGACCGAGATCCTGCGCGACAAAAAGCACGAGGGCTGGGTGCTGGCGGCCTATCCCGATCCCAAAACTAGCGACCCGCTGATCGGCGCCGGATTCACCCTGAGCTTGCAGGCCCGGTCGCACCTGCAAAGCGATCCCCTGAACCCCAGCCAGTTCCTCGAGCCTTCCTCCCAGCAGCTATGGCAAGCGGCGGGACTCGACATGCAGCGGTTGCAGTACATCCTGACCGATTACCAGGCGAACCTCGAGGCCTGGGGCACGCGGAGGTACCGCAAGAAGATTCGTCAGTTACCGGCGGCGATGACCGACGATGAAGCGATGAACTTGCTGCGCGTGGCTGAGGTACAGGCGATCCACAATGCGTACGCTTATTGCAGGAACTTCGATCAATTGACCGCCTCGCAACAGATGGCGATTACGCAACTGGTGTATCAGATGGGCGTCAATCTTGAAGAGTTCACCCAGTTTCTGGCTCTCATCAACCAGGGACCGCACTTGGAAGAGGCCTCCCTTACCCTCAATACCATCGGAGACCGCCAGTACTGGCAGGGAGTGCAAGCCAGCCTGATTCACAGCCAGTGGGCGCGTAAATACTCCACTCGCGCTATCACCGTCATTGCGATGTTTGATCCGGACTATGCGGAAAGCCCGTCAGCGGCAGAGCGTCGGGTGAAGGCGACCCTGCGGCCCACGAGACATCATCACAAGAAGAGCAAGACGCGCACCACGCGCACATAGTAAAAGTGTTTTGTCATCACCAGCGCAGCGAAGGATCTGTTCTTCGTTGCCGAACGAACAAAGCGCTTTCGGATAGCCCCCGCGATGTGGCGATCCCTCACTGCAAGTCGAGGCTACCGATCGCCAGTTGCCCGGAGTATTTCTGCTTCACTAATACGGTTAGCCTCTGGCCATCCTGGAAACACGCCACCATTCCGGTGAATTGCGGACGATAGGCGCGCATCAACTGGCCTGTGCCCACGTCGTACACGATATAAGTGATGGCGTCCTCAGGATTGTCGGCTTCGCCCTCGTACGTCACCAGCATGCGTCCGCCGGAGACCCACACGCCGGTGGCCAGACCTTCCTGAAACGGCTGCCGCAACGTCAGTTCACGAATGAAAGCTCCGGTCTGGCGATAGACCCGTACCCGCGTGTTGCTCGCGGACAGCAAGACATAGATGTTGCCGTCGTCGCCGAGGGTTACGTGGCCACCTTGCTGGATCGCCTCGTCAGTGTCGCTGTCGGAGGACGAAGACTCGGCCGCGGTTGCAGCTGCTTTTGCCGAGGCGCTCTGCAATCTGTTTATGAGATGGGCGTCGGAATCGAAAATCCCGGCCAGGGAAACTTCTTCGCCGTCCTCCCTCCCCGGCTGCTTTTTCAGCACCAACCCGGCGGCGAAGAAGCCGCCACTGGGAAGTGGCAGCAGCAGGGCAGGAATAAACTGATTCTCCAATCGCTGCCGGGAGCGGAAACTTCCATCCGAATCGAACTGCAAATAGTAAATGGAGGGAGAGTCGCTACCGGTGGCATTGTCCCAGGCACGCACAATTTCCCGGACAGCTCCACCCTCTGAGGTGGCCATGGTGAAGGTGTGCATGTCACCGAAACCTGGAACGGCAGCCAGCGTGATCTGCTCGGCACTGCCATCCGGTGAAACCCTCGCGATATCCGATGAGTTGGCGGCGGTTTCATGCCGCATGTAAATAGTGCCGTCATGGTCACATTGTGGGTCCGCGAAATTCGCATACGCGGGCGTCTGCACGAGCGGAAGGTGGTCGCCAAGACCAAGAGGAGTTGGTGGAACACTGAGCTGGGCAAAACCTGATACGTGAAGACACCCAACAAGCAGTGCCACTAATGTGAGCTTGACCACTCGAGACATCGCCACTCCCGGTGTCAGGTAGAAGAAGCACTGCACCGCGGGGTTCGTGTCTTCCAGGCCCTATTCTGCCGCCCGTCGTATATCGGTGAACGGACGCACTTGCTGAGAGGCGGGAACAACCGCGGAAGTTGTCACGTCCAGAGGCGCCGGGTATTTCTTCCAGCGCCGACTCGACGAGAGCACCTCAAAACGCCAGCTTATAGACGTAAAGGCGTCCGCGCGGAAACCCGAACTGGTCAGCGGACCCGATGTACACCGTGCCGTTGACTACAGCGGGAGAGGAGCCCACGACCTGCTCGTTGTGAATCTCCAGAGGGTTGAATCCTAAATGCGATTGCTGGTTATGAAACATCGGCCAAGCGACCGGCGGTGAGTCCTCCGGTGAGAGCAGAAGGGGCACCTCCCTTTTCTGTTCTGGGTAGTGGCGCTGCCTGTCCTGTTGCAACCATGCTGCTACAGGTCAGCAGTCCAAGAATGGCCATTTGTACCAATAGAACGCCGTACGCGGCAAGGTGTCGCCAAGGAGTTGTTTCAATGTAACGAGATTGTCTGTTGATGTGGAAGCCACATTGATTGAAGCCTTGGCCACGTAGCCGACCTTACTTCGAAGTTGGGGCCGCGATCGGTCCCAGGGGCGCTACTGCGGCCGCGGCCTTGTCGAAGTCGCGGCGCTCCAGGGAGTTGGCACAGTAGTTCATTCTGCCTTGCTGGGCGATGGCATTGCGCACAACGGAATCCGTCAGATTGTACTGCTCCCTCTCGTTGAACTTGCCGTTCTTCACCCTCTGCAGGAAGCTCTGCAGATTGGCGTTCTGCTCAGCGGTCAAAGGCCAGCTACAGGCGTCAGCCGCCAGCGAGATGTATACAGCTTGGCGAATCTCGTACAAGTGGTCGCTGGAGGCCCACTGGTTCGCAGGCTTGGCGGATGCGGGCGGAGGTGTAGGCGCTGGAGCAGCCGCCTGCTCGGTCGTGACGGTATGGTCGTCGTACAAGGTGCCAAGCGGCTTGAGCGTGTTGCTATCGATCACCCGAATGCGCGCCGCTTTCGCTTGAAATGTTACCTGGGTGTTGGAGCTGCTGGGCTGCGTAATCGTTGGCGGGGTATCGAGCACCGTCGCATCTATCGCAAGAAACACGTTACGCTGCGGGCCGGCATGATCGATATACGTGTGTGCCGCGTCTTCATCCATAGGAAGTTCTTTGTAGGTAGCCGGAGGAATGGAGATGACATAGCTCGAAGGAAGGTGCGGGCTGGCCGCCACTACTATTTTCTTCGCCGTAGGACATGCCTTGCTCAAGTCGCGGTGATTGTCCTCGACGGCAAGCCTATCCGGAATTTCTACGCCGTCTTTGCCGGGATATTTCAGCGGGAACGCCTTCTTCTGAACGTCATACTGGCCTAGAGTTAGCGACTTTGACCAGAGCCTCCAGTTATCAACCCGGTTTCCGCCGATATAGCGATAGAGTGCAACATCCGTCACGGTGCGGGGCAATGAGGCCAAGATTTGTGGCGCCCTCGCTTTATAGTAGGCAGCCAGAGCGGGATAATCCAGTTCGTTGAAAAGCGCCCGTTCGATTTCTGTGTTGCCGCAGTTGTTCAGAGCGATGAAATACTGCATCACCTCTTTGACGTCGAGCGCTTCCGGATGCAAGCGCATGTAATTCAGATCATAGGTGACGTTTGTCTCGTCCATCCGCTGCACTTCGGCGCTGGTGAGCCGCCCGTATTTGGGATTCCACGACGTATTGTCCGGCACCGTCGCAGCCGAGGATAGACCACCCTGAATCGTCGCGGGCGGCGGCCCGGCCGACTGCGTTGGAGCGGTCGTCGAGTGTGCGGTCGCCGTGCCCGGTCCGGACTCGAGCATGGCCTTCATCAATGCGTCGCTGGCTTTCGCATTCTTAAGCCGCACCATATCGTCGGAGCTCAAATCAAACGTCTGTCCGCTCCTTGTGGATCTTCTCGATGATGATGTCGTCGGAGATTCCCGCTTGTAGCATCGAAACCACGCCATCCACGCTTAACCCTGACTTTGCTGGAGCGCTCGCGGCAGACGAACTCGCTGCCGCTGCGCTGGACCCAGACGTTGCAGTCGACGGCGCACTTGCTTTATAGCCCACGGCGGCTTCCCCGCCCGAATCCTTCCAAGCCTGAAAGGCCTTCTGCGCCTTGTCCGCGTCGTCGCCCGTAACGGTAAGCAGAAGTTGCAGTTCTCCACCCTGGTCAAGGATGGTGCCGATGACGTGATTGCTTGAATTGATCACCTGGGCCATGCGGTTCCCCGGCAGAAATTTGTAGGTGTAATCCTGCCACTTGATTTCGGTAAATCCGGAGCTCTTGCGTCTGAACTGGGCGTAGACCGGCAACGGTTGGACACTCGCGACCAGCACGATAATTACTAAGAACCAAAGGGCCCGGACTCGAAAGCAATTCATCTCTCGCCTCCACGGCACTGCAAACCTGCCTCAGCGGCAGAAACCACGACTTTAAAGATGACCTGGGATTACCGACTGCGCCCAAAAGGGGCCTCATTTTACACGCGGTTGGTCGCAGACCTATGTCCGAATTCTGCTATTGATTGCAACTCCTGTAGACTTTGCTTTCCGGCATGAACAGCAACCATTGGGGTTTTACTCCGGCGGAAGTGCGCAAACTGCGCAGCTTCAAAGAGCCGCACGGAATCCAGCGCTTTCTCGACGACCTGCCTTATCACTTGGAAGACACGGCGTGGTCGCCACGTCGGGTGCTGCGCGAGGGAACGGCGCACTGCCTGGAAGGCGCTCTTTTTGCCGCCGCCGCCTTGCGCCTGCTGGGACATCCTCCGCTGATCGTCGACTTCGAGGCTGAACACGACACCGACCATGTGGTCGCAGCCTTCAAGGTGAAGGACCACTGGGGAGCGCTGGCGAAATCGAATTACACCGGATGCCGCTATCGTGAGCCGGTTTACCGCTCTCTACGCGAGCTCGCCATGAGCTACTTCAATACCTACTTCAACATGCGCCGCGAACGCACCATGCGAACCTTCTCGCGTCCCGTAAACCTCGCCCGCTTCGACGATCGCGAATGGATGACGACCGAGAAGCCGATCTGGTTCATTCCCATTTACCTGTTTGAAGTAAAGCACTACAAGCTACTGAGCCCGGCGATGATCAAGCGCCTGCATCGCGTGGATCAGCGGACCTTTCAGGGAGAGGTTCTGGGAAAGTCGTTGAAATAGAGCTTCACCACGGAGGCACGAAGTTCACGGAGAAGAGTTTAATCAGGTCCCGACCCGGCGATCCCGGCAGGGTAGTCGATAACGATTGCCTGTACGAATTTAGACTCTCAGCCCTCCGTGTTCTCCGTGCCTCCGTGGTGAATGGGTTTCTTCTACAATCGCAACTTATGGTCTTTCGCTCCGACAATCGCTCTCCCGAACAGATGCGGCCAGTCAACATCGTGCCTGACTTCATCTCCACCGCCGAAGGCTCCTGCCTCATCGAACTGGGCAATACCCGCGTGATCTGCACTGCCACATTGGAGGACACCGTCCCGCAATTTCTGCGCAACACCGGCAAAGGATGGGTCACCGCCGAATATTCCATGCTTCCGCGGGCCACGCTAACCCGCACTCCGCGCGAGATCATCAAGGGGCGTCCCAGCGGGCGTACCCAGGAAATCCAGCGACTCATTGGCCGCTCGCTACGCGCTGTCACTGAGATGGACAAGCTGGGCGAGCACACATTGTTTCTGGATTGCGACGTTATTCAGGCGGATGGCGGCACGCGCACTGCCTCCATCACAGGAGCGTTCATCGCCATGGGCCTGGCCATGATGCGCATGATGGAATCCGGCGCGATCACGGTCGCTCCCATTCGCGATTACGTTGCTGCGACCAGCGTTGGCATTGTCGACGGAGAGGTGATGCTCGACCTGGCGTACGAAGAAGACTCCCGCGCCGACGTTGACATGAACCTGGTGGTGACCGGCAGCAAGCGCATCATCGAAGTGCAGGCAACGGCGGAGAAGAGCTCGTTTGATGACGGTCAATTCGCCAGGATGATGGCCCTGGCCCGCAGCGGGATCGAGTCGCTGATTTTGAAACAACAGGCGGTGCTGAAGGGATTGTTGCTGAGGCAGTAGCAAGGACGCCAGCGACTGCGGTTTCTAATGATTGCCTGTGATAACGCCGTTTTCGCCAACAATCGAAGCACTCTGGAGCTTGCCACGATTTCAGAGTAGATTGGGTGCATCTGCGTTGCAAAGGATTTCAATGCCACGCTTCGTATTTGTTCTGGTGTCGAGTCTTGTGACGCTTGGTCTAGCCGCATCAGCACAGGCGATACAGGTTAGCCGGGACAACAAGACCATCTACGTGACCTCAGAGGGAGAAGCCAAGGCAGAGCCTGAGATCGCCATTCTCTCGCTGGGTTACCACGCATGGAGCAAAACCAAGGACGCTCTTTACGACGAGACCGCAACAGTTTCGGACAAGGTGGTCGCCGCGCTGCTTCAGGGGGGTGTAAAGAAAGAAATGATCCGCACCGACAGGACCTCGCTCACCCACGTGGAGGCGGAGCCAAACTGGCCCGCCGATTGGAAGGCAAACAGGGTTTTTGAGGCCGAACTGCGCTGGAAGATTACTGTTCCTGTCAAAGATGCGGAAGCGGTTGTGGCAATCGCCATGGAAGCAGGAGCAACTGAGCTGAGCGACGTCGCGTGGGACGTCGTGGATCGAACCAAGCTGCAAGCTGAGGCTAGCAAGAACGCGCTCGGGAAGGCACGCACCGTGGCCGATTCCATGGCTTTAGGCTTGGGAACCAAACTTGGCGCGCTGGTTTATGCCAGCAACTCCGCCCCCATCCGGCCGTCGAACTGGCCCTTCTTTGGCGGCCTCAACACCAGCATGGCAACTGTATCAGTGGAGGCGACCCGCACCCCTCTGCTTCCAAAGATCATCAAGCTTCTCCCAGAAAAAATTACTGAGAAAACCACGGTTTATGCCGTATTTGCTATCGAGTAACAATGACATCCGTAGCCTCACCGCTGGGTTCGACTGAGTTGTTGTTGAACCTGCAAGTCTGTTAATAGATCGCCCAATCACAAGTGATCCATCCTGCACGATACAATCTCTGAGGTGCCTTTACCGACCCAGGCAGAGCCGACAATCCGCTTACCCAACCCGCCTGTCGCCAAGTACTTTACCGGCTCAATTTTCTTCTTCTTCGGCCTGTTCGCGATCCTGCTGCCGTGGTCCATCAAAGGCGCGCGCTATGCATGGATTGCCGCCTTCTTTATTTGGGCCGTCTCGCTGATCGTCGAGCGCAAGCGTCTCTACCCGCAACCACTCGCCCTGCCGCTGCTGGCCTACATCGTGCTGAGCGGCATCTCCTGCGCGCTCTCCTACGAACCTTACATGAGCTGGCCGCACATGAAGCTGGTCTGCTGGACAGCGCTGATCGCCACGCTGTTCGCGCAAAATCTGGAACGCCTGTCGCAGGTGCGCATTCTTGTGCTGCTGCTCCTGTTGTCGGGGACCGCCGTGGGAGGCTTTACCGCCTGGCAGTATCTGCGCGGAATGGGATTGAAGATCGCTTTCGTCGCTCCCGGTTCGCCGCTGTATGAAGCCGGCCTTCGTCCCGAGGACACGCTGGTCGCAATCGACCATCACGCGCTTCACTCCACGAACGACGTTGTGCACGCGGTCACAGGGGTCTCACCTGATACCACCGTCCGAGTGCAGTTTCTTCGTGGCTCTCCCGTGCGCCACAAAGACACCTTCGCGCGCGCCGCAGACTTCACCGCCAAGGGCCAGCTAACGCCGACGGTTTTGCTGGTTAAGTCAACTCCCTATCGCGCCGCAGGAACTCTCGGACATTACGGCAAGCTGGCCGAGGTCTTCGCTCCCCTGGCATGCCTTGCGTGGGCGCTGATGCTCGGCACTCCGCCCCGAAAGCGTGGGCGACAACTGCTGTTCGCGGTGATATTCCTTGCTATCACCGCCACCGTGTTCGCCACCCAATCTCGCTCAGCTCTCAGCGGAGTGTTGATCGGCTGCATGATCGGCGCGTTCCTGACGGCGCCACGGCGAGCACGCCTATGGCTCGTCTCCGCTTTGCTGGTCCTTGCCGTGGGTGCGGTGCTGTGGATTCAGCACACCCGCGGATTTAACTGGGTGGACACGCGCGATCCCGGAACCCAGTACCGATTGCTGATGTGGCAGGACGGTGCACGCCTCGCACTGCGGCATCCTCTGTTTGGCGTTGGAATGGATTCGGTACAGAACCATTGGCCGGAGTGGCACCTCGAAGGCTTTGCGAAGTTTCAGCAGTTCTGGAACTTTCACTCCGACCTGGTGCAGCTTGCCGCCGAGCGAGGATTCCTGACCTTGGCCGCGTGGCTCTGGTTCGTCATGGCCTACTTCATCTATCTGCTACGCCTCTTGCTCCGATTGCGGCAACGAACGCGCTTTGGCTTTGCCGTAGTAACCGGCATCTTCACCGGGTTTGTGGCCTTTCTTCTTACCTCATTGGTGGAATCCTCGCTCGGCGATGACAGCCTGGTCATGCTCCTGTTCTTCTGTGTCGGCGTTGCTATTGCTACGGAGCGAATGCTGAGTACTCGCGGCGCCATCGACGTGGCGTGAGAAAGGCGGCTCTTGGTTGTTGGCTCTTGGTTGTTGGCATTTGGCATTTGGCTTCTGCCTCCATATCCTAATCCTAAGGTGTCATCCCGAGCGAAGCGCAGCGGAGTCGAGGGACCTGCAGTTTGCTGGCGCCGCGAGTGCCCCTCCTTTCCCCGCGTTTAGGAAAGGGTGGAGAAAAAGCAGCAGCCTGTCATCTTGAGCGGAGCGATGCGCCTTAGGCGAAGAGCGCAGTCGAAGGCCCCCTACACCCGTCGCTATTGCTTGTCGTCCCGAGCGGAGTCGAGGGACCTGCAGTTTGCTGGCGCCGCGAGTGCCCCTCCTTTCCGGGCGTTTGGGAAAAGGTGGGCAAAGAGTCGCGCCTGTCAACGCTACGGACCTGCTGTTTGCCCGCCAACCAATTACCCTATTATTTGCTCTACTGAGACACTTGCCATCAACACCACTCCCAACTCGCGCCTTCGTCTGATTCCCTGCTTCCTGCTCGCGCTCTTCGCCCTCCAGTCTCTCTGGTTCATCAAAACCCAGTCGCTCACCTACGACGAGCCCGCACACATCATCGCGGGCTCGGAGGCATGGCGCATGGGCAAGTTCGAGCGCTGGAACGACCATCCTCCGCTCGGCCGACTCTGGCTGACGCTGCCGATCGCCGCAACTCCCCTCGACGCCGATGTGCATTTCACCGACCGCGACTTTCTGGTCACCCGGTTGAATCCCGGGCCCGAGTGGCTCGCCTGGCGCACGCGTCCCATGAACACGCTGCTGGGAATTGCCCTGGGTGTCGCTCTATGGTTTGCCACCCGTCGAATTTTTTCCGAAGGCGCTGCCAATGTCGCGCTGGCGCTGTTTGCCTTCACCCCTTCGCTAATCGCGCATTTTTCGGTGGCCACCACCGACGGCATTGGAGCGCTCTTCATCTTTCTGGTGGCGGTACAGTTAATCCGCTGGCGGCACCGCCGGACTCCAGCGCAAATGGCGCTCATGGGCTTGCTGCTCGGCGGCCTTCTGCTGTCGAAGTTCTACGCGCCTCCGCTGGTGCTTTTGGCGTTACTGCTGATGTTATTCATCAGCCCGGATGAGAGCCGCCTGTTCTCAATCCGCCTCAACTGGAAACCTGTGTTAGGCGCTCTCGCAATCGCGCTGCTGGTTCTCTGGGCGGGCTACTTCTTCCACGTCTCGCATCTTGAGATCAGCAACGGCCAAGTCCGCGCTACCTTCCCCAACCGCGTGGTACATGAATGGCCGACGTCCAGTGGGCTGCATCTGAGCACCCTCGTTCCTGCGGGAGAGTTCATCGAAGGCCTGCGCGAAGTTGCGCGCAACAATCATCACGGCAGGCCGGCGTGGTTTCTGGGGAAGATTTATCCACAAGGCGGAATCCTCGCCTACTACCCGGTTGCGATGGCCCTGAAGTGGCCGACTGTTCTTCTGCTGTTGCTGGCCGCCGGCCTGTTCCTTCGCATCTGGAGAAGCTCCAGCTTCCGCTCCGATCTTCTCTTGCTGTTGCTCTTCCCGCTGACCTTCTTCCTCTTTGCGCTGAACGCAAAATACAACATCGGCGAGCGTCACATCCTGCCGCTATATCCGTTCGCGTTACTGGTCGCAGGCGGCGTCTGGGAACGCGCTCGTACATCATCTGCGGCCAGGGTAATTCTCATCCTTGCACTCTGCCTCAACGCCGCCGACGGGCTGCGCTATGCTCCCGACTATCTGTCGTACTTCAACGTCTTGGTTCGTCCGCAGAACAGTTGGCGGCTGCTGACCGATAGCAATCTCGATTGGGGACAGGGACTGATCGCCTTGCGCAACTATCAGCAGCAACACCCGGGCCAGCCATTGCACCTCGCCTATTTTGGTTCGGTGGATCCCGCGCTGTATGGGGTACAAGCTCTACCGCTTACAGGACACGATGAACCCAAAGGAATATTCGTCGTGAGCCCGACCCTGCTCTCCGGCCAGAACCTGCCTGACACCGATGCCTTTCACTGGCTCTGGCCCTACCAGCCCAAGCAGATCATCGATCACTGTCTCTGGATATACGACGTGGAGTGAATAGAAGCCACCTGGCTTTGGTTAAATCCTGCTTCGAAGGGGCGCGGCTTCAGAGGCTGCTGAAAAACCCGGGGTTCGGTTAGTGCTGGCCTTCAGGCCGGCGTTACGCCGTCGAAAAATACCTGAGGGCTAAGCCCCTGGGGTACTTAAAAAGTACTTTCCCCGCAGCCTCTTCAGCCGCGCCGACGCGGCCAATGCAACAGTTACGGCTTTAGCCTCTGGGGAAATGCATCGCAGTGCACCGCGTTTCCCGCAGCGGCTGAACAGGCTGCGGAGAAACTCTGCCGGGCGCCGTTTTGAAGGGGCGCAGCTTTAGCTGCGCCATAAAACCCCTGTGTTTTTGTCATCCCGAACCTCTTTAGAGGTGAGGGATCTGCTGGTTTTTTCCACAGCGAAGACTTTTCCCGCAGCCTCTGAAGCCGGACCCGCTAAGAAAATTGTTGCGGCGCGCATGAAGGCGCGCCCTTTCAAAAATCCATCGAACAACGGGCCCAATCCGGAGCTGCTCAGCTTACTTCTTCTCCATCCCCTTCGGCTGTTCCGAACCCGCCGCCACTTTCATGAATATGGCGGTCTCATTTCCCATCAGAGAAACCGTGGTAGTCGTCGCATCGAGACTGCCGTCGGCGTGTAGCCGCTGCCACACGCAGGCTTGACACGGCGGCAGCGTGATCGGCGATGAAGGTGTCTCCCACTCTGCCGGATCGTGGTCGCCCATGGCGCGTTGCAGGACAATCGCTTTCGTAAAGTCGCGCCGCTCCACCACCGGACACTTGCCTGCCGCGGCACAAATCTCACGCCTGCCAACCTTCTCCCCAGTCAGCCAGTCTCCGCGCGCGCCGTGGTTCCATCCCTGTGGATCGGGCTGGCCGAAATCAGCCGCCAGCGCGGGATACCATGTCGTCCAGAACAACACGTCCTGATAATGCGGAATGCCGTCGGTCGAGAGGTGCTTGATCACTGCTGACTTCACCGGCGTCCCCGCAGGATAGTCACGCGTAAGGTAGTTCGGACCGTAATCGGTGTTGTATTTGAAGTGATTGTGGTCAGGACCCTCTTTCGCCAGAATCACCTCGTCACCAATCTGCAGAATGTAGCCGAACACACGAGTGGACCTGAAGCTCGAACCGTCCTCGACGTGAATCGTTTGCGGCACGTTGCCGGGATCAGCCGTCACCGGCTCAGCCAATTTTGTCGTGACCGGACCGGCAACATAAACCTCGTCCACGTGCTGGTACCACCACCCGGTAACGTCGTATTCGAAGGCCGTATTCGGATTCATCCCGATCAGGTAGCCACCCAACGCCTGCATGGGACCGCGATCATTGCGTGGCCATAGTTGATAGGTCGGACAAGGCTTTTTTCCCTGCGTCATGCATGGGTCGTATGACGCCTGAAACGTGTTGTCCCAGAAGTTCACGACATTGACGTGGTTGCCGGTAGCGTAAATGTCCATCCAGTTTTTGGCATAGAAGTAGTAGCCGAGTTGCGAGACGTATCCCACACGCTCGTTCAGCGAGAACTCGGTCTTCGCCCTTACCGCGCTGCGACACGGATCGGGGCAGCCCACGTTCGCCAACATGGCGAAGTTGTCTCCGAATGCCGAGTGCAGCAGCGTGCGCAAAGACGTAACCATTCCCGGAACGCCGGTATCGAACGTCGTGCCGCGCGCCAGGTCGCTGTTAGAGGAATTCCATTGCGAAGCGACGCCGCCGATGTCGTCAAAAAAGCTGCCGTTATGGTTTTCGCCCAGCAGGCGGTAGGTAGAAACCGTATAGACGTCCAACCCCGTCAGTACCCACGCCACCATGTTGTCGCCTGTCTTGGCATCGACCGAGTTGGGATTGTCGAACATGAAATCAGGCGCCCACCAACCTGTCACCCTGGACTGATACCGGAAGTGCGCGGTGGCCTTGTCGGGAGGCGTCGGATTGTATTCGAGGTTCCCCTGTCCAACGTTGACGCGGTGCTGATCGGTAGGGTCCCAGCCGCGCGCATTGCACTCCGGCGAGCATCCTGCGGTTGCGTGTGATTCCCAATCATCGCCCCACAGCTTGGCAATCTGCGGCGCGCTGTGGGTGCCGTTCACCGCAATGCGCACCCACCATTTCGGACGCGAATTGTTGACCGAGGTCTTGGACCACTTCGCAGGAGGAATGAAGTTGACAGCTCCGCTCGCCTTCAGACCGTTGGTGGTGTCGAGGGAGGTATCGAGCGGCGCCCAGTCGGAGCCGTTCCAGTATTCATAGTTTGCCGAACCACCGTCGCGCCCGCTGCTCACCGTTACATTGATGAGCGCGAACGGCTCACTGTAACCGATGTACAGATGGTCTCCGTTGGATAGCTTGTAGGGCCCGCGCTGTTCATACACCCCGGTCGAGATGTCCTCGTATGACCCGCCGTGGTGCAGTAGCACGCCATTGCTCACGGCCGCTGGGTTGGGAACGCCCATGTTCGCATCAATGAATTTCATGTCGAAGATGTCGAACATATCCATGTGCGACCATTTAGTCGGCGTGCCTGCGTTGGGAACGGCGAAATAGTCATTCTTGGCGTGCAGGAAGACGTTCTCGTAGTCGGCCCAGCCGCGCTTTGCGGCCAGGTCCACAACAAACCGGTTAATGAGGCCCGGACGCCAGCCTGCGGAATCGATCAGGCCCTGCATAAAAGCTGGATACTTTTCTCCCGGAGCGAGATTGGGCGTACCAGCGACAATGATGTCGAAGGTTCGTCGCAACCAATTGTTCGCTTGCGGAACCCATATCTCGGGGTAGTCGTCCACGTAGGGAAACCCCGCCGCCTTCACTGTATTCGGCCACTGCACGGTGCGATCCGGCGAGTTGGAGAAGTAATAGGGCTGCTCGGCTGCCTGCCCATGGCGATCCGTCAGCTTGATCGTGAACTGCTGTGAGCCGATGAGGGCCGCCGATTCGCCGGAGATCTGTCCCGATGCGCTGATGCCGTACCCTTTGGGCAATCCGAAAGCTTGCCAGTTGCACGGCTGATCGGGGCAAATCCCCTGCATCTGAAAGCTGAAATGCTGACCCGGCTCGGCATGGGGCAGGACCATTGTCAATATTTTCGGCTGTGCGGTCAGCGGCAGCGCTACCAGCATCAGCAGCGCAAGAAGCAGGACGGTCTTCATTGGACGAGAATCCCCGATAGAGTTGATTGCGGAAACGCGATCTTGTGACACGACTGCCATTCTCGCGGATTCGGAAAACTTAAACAAACGAGACGTTCTCGAAGTCGCGGGTGTTGTGCTCTTCGTTCGTCACCGTCGTCTTAAATTGTCTTCACATTCGCGATAATCAGGAGGGTGGAGCACGCCTTCAGGCGTGCCGAAGAGTATCCGTATGACAAACGGCTTCAGCCGCTGCTGAAAAACTCAACTTTGCGACGATTCGCGTCAGGGCACGACCTTGGTCGTGCCGAAAAGAACCTTTATTTTCCTGTCGCGAGCGGACTTTAGTCCGCGACCACCCTTGCTTTTGAGTTTTGCAGGGCGCCGTTTTGAAAGGGGCGCAGCTTTAGCTGCGCCATAAGAGTCCTGTGTTTTTGTCATCCCGAACCTCTTTAGAGGTGAGGGATCTGCAGTTTTTCCCGCCGCCAAGACTTTTTCAGCAGCCTCTAAAGCCGGGAACGATAAGGAAAAGCGCTCTTGCTGCACGCCTCAAGGCGTGCTCCACCCGGACACCGTGACTCTGAAGTGCTTTGGACGCACCAGGGTGATTTTCGTCGTACTCCTGCGTTCGCACTGTTCCGGATCCTGACCACCCTCCTACTCCCCGGCTGACATGGGGGGCGACGCCGTTCTAAGATAGAAGGTGCCCACCGTACCGCCGCGCCCGACCTTGACCTCATTCGTAGAAAGAAGGACTCATTCATGAACAGTTTCGGCAGCCGTTCCACCCTCCGCGTCGGCAACCACGAATTTGAAATCTACCGCCTCAACGCCCTCGATCAGCACGGCTGTTCGGTCAAGCACCTGCCCTTCTCGCTTCGCATTCTGCTGGAGAACCTGCTGCGCCGGGAAGACGGCAAAGCGGTGAAGGCTGACGACATTCGCGCCCTGGCCTCGTGGTCGAGCAAGAGCACTCCGGTGCAGGAGATCGCCTTCATGCCCAGCCGCGTGCTGTTGCAGGATTTCACCGGCGTCCCTGCGGTGGTCGATCTCGCCGCCATGCGTGATGCCATGAAGGCATTGGGTGGAGACCCGACGCTGATCAATCCGCTGCAACCCGCCGAACTGGTTATCGATCACTCGGTGCAGGTCGACGAGTTTGGAACCGCGCAAGCTCTACAGCTCAATGCCGAGCTGGAATTCGTGCGCAACAAAGAACGCTACGCCTTCCTGCGCTGGGGACAGACTGCCTTTGAGAATTTCGCTATCGTGCCGCCCGATACCGGCATCGTCCACCAGATCAACCTGGAATACCTGGCGCGCGTCGTCTTCGTCGGGGACAACGGCGAGAGCGGCAAGCCGCTGGCCTATCCCGACACGCTGGTCGGCACCGATTCGCATACCACGATGATCAACGGACTTGGCGTGCTCGGCTGGGGCGTTGGCGGAATCGAAGCCGAGGCCGCCATGCTCGGGCAGCCGGTATCGATGCTCATCCCGCAGGTCGTGGGCGTTCGTCTGCGCAACAGGCTGAAGGCCGGCTCGACTGCAACCGATCTTGTCCTCACTGTCACCGAGATGCTGCGCAAGCACGGCGTGGTCGGCAAGTTCGTCGAATACTTTGGCCCCGGCCTGCACAACCTGCCGCTGGCCGATCGCGCCACCATCGCCAACATGGCTCCCGAATACGGCGCCACCTGCGGCATCTTCCCCGTCGATCACGAGACGCTGAAGTACCTGCGCCTCAGCGGTCGTCCCGAGGAACTCGTCGCCTTGGTCGAGGCTTATTACAAGGAGCAGGGTCTCTTCCACGACCAGCACACTCCCGAAGCCGAATACACACACGTGCTCGATCTCGATCTCGCAACTATCGAACCCAGCATTGCCGGGCCCAAGCGTCCGCAGGATCGCGTGCCGCTTTCGAAAGCAGCCGAGTCGTTCGAACAGGCCCTGCCCAGCCTGCTCAAGCCAGGGCAACAGGTCCCGCCAAAACAGGGCTCGCGCTGGGAGGCCGAGGGTGGACGCCCCGCAGGCATGGATTCGCAGCAGGACAGTGTTGAAGAGCACGTTCAACTCAACGGCGGCCTGAATCACGGCAGCGTGGTCATCGCCGCCATCACCAGCTGCACCAACACTTCGAATCCCTCGGTGCTGATCGGTGCCGGCCTGCTGGCCAAGAAGGCAGTCGAGAAAGGGCTGACCGTTCCCGCTTACGTGAAAACCTCGCTCGCTCCGGGCTCGCTGGTCGTCACCGAATACCTCACGCGGTCAGGTCTGCTTCCTTATCTTGAGAAGCTGAAGTTCAACGTCGTCGGATACGGCTGCACCACCTGTATTGGCAACTCGGGTCCACTGCCGCAGGAAGTCTCGAACGTGGTCACCGAAAAAGATCTCGTCGTTGCCTCGGTGCTCAGTGGTAATCGCAACTTCGAAGGCCGCATCAACTCCGAGGTACGCGCCAACTACCTGATGTCGCCGCCGCTGGTAGTTGCGTACGCGCTCGCTGGACGAATGGATATCGACCTTTACAAGGAGCCGCTCGGCAAAAGCAACGGCAAGCCGGTTTTCCTGAAAGATATCTGGCCGACGGAAAAAGAAGTTGACGAAGTCCTGCAGAAGTTCGTCACCGGAGACCTCTTCCGCGGCGCCTACAGCGACGTCTTCAAGGGCGACGAGCGCTGGCGCGGATTGGATGTCCCACAGGGTGAGACCTTCGCCTGGGATGCCGATTCGACCTATGTGCAGAATCCGCCTTACTTCGAGAACATGCCGAAGAAGCCTGCTCCGGTCGGCGATATCAGTGGCGCGCGCGTGCTCTGCTACCTGGGAAACAGCGTTACCACCGATCACATCTCGCCTGCCGGTTCGATTAAGCACAACAGCCCGGCTGGTAAATACCTGATCGAGCACGGCGTGAAGCCCGCGGACTTCAACTCTTACGGATCGCGCCGCGGCAATCACCAGGTCATGATGCGAGGCACCTTCGCCAACGTCCGCCTGCGCAACAAGCTCACGCCCGAACGCGAAGGCGCTTACACTCGCCACCTGCCGAACGGCGAACAGATGTTCATCTTCGAAGCTTCGGAGAAGTATCGCGCTGCCGGAACGCCGCTGATGATTCTGGCGGGCAAAGAATACGGCTCAGGCTCGTCGCGCGACTGGGCTGCCAAGGGCCCGCTGCTGCTCGGAGTGCGTGCGGTGGTGGCCGAAAGCTTCGAGCGCATTCACCGCTCGAACCTGGTGGGCATGGGAATCCTGCCACTGCAATTCCTCGACGACGAGAGCGCTGAAACCTGCGGCCTCACCGGCGAGGAGCTGTACGACATTGTGGGACTCACCCACATGCTCGAACATTTCGCTCCCGGCAAGACCGTAAAGGTCCGGGCAAAGAAAGCGGATGGCTCTGTGACGGAGATCGATGCAACCGTCCGCATCGATACCCCGCAGGAGGTGCTGTACTACAAGCACGGCGGAATACTGCAGTATGTGCTGCGGCAGTTGCTGCAAGACAAAACAGGGGCCGCCGGCGCGTAGAGCCTTTGGCGGAGGTCCCGCCCAGCTGCAACATGAACACGCCCTGACCCCATAACACCCCACTTTTGGGGGCTGTAACTCACAAAGCTTGTATGGTATAAGTCCTCGCCTAGGCCCTTTCCAAAGCTGTTTCTGGGCCACGCGGCGCGCCCCGGGCCCCATAATCTCACTTCACTTTATGGGAGCATCACAATGCCTAACCTCAAAGAAGACTTTGTTTTTCGACCGCTGCCTGCGCTCGAAAAGACCATCCACTTCCCCTTCCCTCTACCCAACCCTCTCGGCCCCCTGGCAAATCTGCCAGGCACATGGGGAGGCAAAGGCTTCAACATGATCTGGCGCCCCAACAACACACCGGGACAGGACCGCTTCCTTGAACTGAACCTAACCAACGAGTCCCTGAACTTCGACACCATCAGCGGCGCCATCCCCAACCGTGGTCTTCTCCAAACCGACATCAACATGTTCGGCATCACATACCTGCAGCAGATCTCCGACGCCAACCTCGACGCCGGTCTTCACATCGAGCCAGGTATCTGGGCCGTCGTGCCACCGACCACCAACCCCGCCGAGACTGCGACCGTAGTTCGTATGGCCTCAATCCCGCACGGAACCACCATGCTCGCGCAGGGCACGGCCACCGGAGTCGCAGGACCGCCCGCCATCCCCAACATCAACATCCTGCCCTTCATCATCGGGAACCCAGCGGCTGTCTTTCACTTCCCCGAGCAGGTCCTCACCAACCCCACTGCTTTCCGCTCGCCAGCAGCGCAGATCGTGGGTATCACACAGGGCATGGTGGACAACCCCAACTCTGTCCTGCAGGCGGCGATCGCAGGACAGACCATCCTAGCCACCACCACCCTCCAGATCGCAACCCAACCCGCGGCCCCAATCAC
>CAWCMB010000007.1:0-172627 GCA_963796585.1 uncultured Acidobacteriaceae bacterium | reverse complement strand
GCACGGTGCCGCTCGTAGAACTGCCTGGCATATAAGTGGCCATCATCACAAAGAACAACGAAGCTATGACCCAAGTCGGTGCTGGCTCGTGCGCCTGTATCGTGCTCCGGTAGATTTCGTCCATCGCAATTCCGCAGACGAACGCCGCCGAGGTGCGTAGCAACATCAGCGTGCGGCTAGGGGTTGGCAGCTCGACCAGGTATTGGCGGTAGCGATACAATACCGGGCCCACCAGCAAAGTAGCGATTCCCACAAAGACGACGACCGGCCATAGTTTCATGTCAGTAGCCTACAGCAGCACCACCTTGGGATGGAACAGCGTGCCCGCGACACGGCTGGCGAGGCAAATCAAGTTGGTCTGGTCGGCGAAGACCTTCACCCACTTGGAGCGCGACATCTCCGGCAGATTCACGCTACGGCCGGTGCGAATACGGGCGACGGCTTCCTGATCGGCGGTGACTGACGGTATTTCCGGAAGCACCCTCCGGGGATGGACCAGCAGTTCATCGACGCGACGCTCGGCGGCCAGCTTACCGATCTCTTCCAGCGTGTGAGCTTGTGCAATTTCGAACTCTGCCGACGCGGTTCGGCGCAAGCTGGTAAGGTGCGCTCCACATCCGAGCTTCTGTCCCAGCTCATGCGCCAGGCTGCGAACGTAGGTACCTGACGAGACGTGGCAACAGAAATCCACTTCCGGGCTTCGCAGTTCCCCCACTTCAAACTCGAAGACCTCAACCGCTACCGGCTTCAACTCCACTGGCTGGTTGCGTCGCGCGAGTTTATAAGCCGGAACGCCCTGAATCTTCTTGGCGGAGAACGGCGGCGGGGTCTGCAGAAGCGGCCCAACCAAGCTGCGGACTGCCTCGCGCAACTCCTCAAGTGATACTTGAACTTCCTGCTCGGCGCCAACCGCGTCGCCGTCCGCATCGTAGGTATCGGTCGCGACCCCCAGACGAATGGTTCCTTGGTAGCGTTTCTGCGAGCCGGAATAAAACTGGCTGAGACGCGTCATTTTGCCGATGACTAAGGGCAGGACGCCGGTCGCCATGGGATCAAGCGTGCCCAGATGCCCAATGGAGCGCTCGCCCAGCAGTTTGCGGCAGCGGCCAACCACATCATGCGAAGTCCATCCCTGCGGCTTATCGACGACGATCACACCATTCAATGCCATGCTTCTGGTATCGTGTACGTTCAGGAAGAATCGGTCAAGAAACAGTGGCTGGTGTCCGGTGGCCGGTTAGAAATTCTGATATTCGCTCGTTCCATACGCACGTGCAGGTGTTGACTCGTCATCTACCGCTCGCTTACTCAGCCACTGACCACCGGTCACTGGCCACTTCTTTTCTATGATCCCGCTGAAAGATGACGCACCGCGCGTCGCCACCCCTTACGTTACCTACACTCTGATCGCGGCGAATACGCTCATCTATCTTCTCGAGCGCTGGATTTTATGGGGCGGCCCCCAGCAGTTTGAGCGCTTCATCTTTCAGTTTGGCATGGTGCCGGCGCGAATCTCGGTGGTGCTCTTCAACCAGGGATACGTTCCGTGGAATGAGGTGTACCAGCTTGGCACGCGCTACGTGCCTCCGGCGGCGGCCTTTGTTCCGGTGCTGACCTCCATGTTCCTGCACGGCTCGTGGCTGCACCTGATCTTCAACATGCTGGCGCTTTGGATCTTCGGCGACAATGTCGAAGATTACGTGGGACACTTCCGCTATCTCATCCTGTATCTACTGAGCGGACTGGCGGCAGCCGCGCTGCACACCTTCTTTAACCTGAGCGCAGCGGTGCCGACGGTTGGCGCATCGGGCGCGATCGCAGGAATCATGGGCGCATACTTCGTGCTGTATCCTCGCGCCAAGGTGCTCACACTGGTTCCCTTTTTCTTTGTGTTTTTCGTATGGCTGCCGGCATGGATTGTGTTGGGATACTTCTTCATTACGCAGTTCTTGAGCGGCGCAGCGACCTCCATCGTCGCCAACAACGGCGGCTCGACCGGCATTGCTTTCTGGGCCCATGTAGGCGGCTTCCTGGGCGGCATGGGCCTGGTGAAGCTCTTCCCTTCCCGTATCCGGCGCTATTACTACGGCTAGACGCTGCTTCCCGCTACCCGCCGCCAGCTGCCAGCTGAATCAATAACGCTTGTGATCCTGCGGGGTACGGTTGCTGGCCGGCGGATTCCGGGTGACCGATACGTGATACCTGGCACCCGAACATCCAGACACAAAAAGGCCGGATTGCTCACGCAAGCGATCCGGCCTTTCGG
Source organism: uncultured Acidobacteriaceae bacterium (assembly GCA_963796585.1). Lineage (GTDB taxonomy): Bacteria > Acidobacteriota > Terriglobia > Terriglobales > Acidobacteriaceae > CAVVDY01. The sequence continues at coordinate 170,361 of CAWCMB010000007.1, read as the reverse complement.
CAATCTTACGGTGATGCTTAGAACAGCTTGCGGCGGATAGCGCCAGCCAATCCAAGCACTCCCGAGCCCAACAGTACCAGCGTTCCAGGTTCCGGAACCTGAGTGCCGATGAGCGTGAAGGCCTGATCGGCCCCCAACTCAGTCCGATTGTTGAAGTAATCCTGATAGGCGATTCCGTCGCCGCCGGTGCCGGTCGCCCAGCCCCACTGCGGCGGGAATGACAAGTCAGGAACCACCGAGAGCCAGTAGTCAACGCCCGAAAGCTCCGAGAATCCCAGACCGCTAAGATCGTAGGTGTAGATGGTGCCGCCCAGCAGCGTCTCGTTACCATTGCCCGAGATGTGAGCGGTGTGCTGCAAGGCGCCAGGCTGCCCTGCGCTGTCGAAGTACACGTTCACCGTCCAGCCCGTAATATCGCCCGGGTTGCCGTTGAAATAGCCGCCGGTGAACTGAACCTCGTTCACGGTGTAGGCTCCGCCGGGATTGATGTTCCAGTTGTCGTAGGTGCTGGCAAAGTTTCCTAAGCCGCCCACGTCATTCTGTGACGCGTTCAGGTAGCTGTTGTTGTCGTAGGACTGGCTGTACAGCGTAGTGTCGGCGAACGCCGAGACCGACAAAACGAGCGTGAAAAGGGCGGCGAGCAAAATTGTTTTGCTGCGACCAAAGTTCATGTTTCCTCCTAAGGTTGAACCGGCGCCCACTGGAAGGCGCACGAAAGTTTTACAAGCCTGCCTGACAGGGTATCTTTCGTCCAGGCAGGAGCGGGCGCACAAATCCCTTGGGTCGCAAGCTTACTTCACTTCCTGATACGTTGTCGAGCATCACTTCAGAAAAACGACAAGGAACCAGTTGTCAGGGCGGTTATGCTGGCTCCAAGGTGGCCTCTGGGCTTCGAGACCTCCACCAAAGGAAAAGCCGCCCGGGAGCGGCTTTTCGAAACACGCGAGGCGTGGAATTAGAACATCTTGCGGCGGATGGCGCCAGCCAATCCGAGTACGCCAGTGCCCAGCATTACCAGCGTTCCAGGCTCCGGAACCGCGGTGCCCAGCGTGAAAGCCTGGTCATAGCCGGTGGCGCCGTGCTGGTCGAAGTAGTCCTGATAGCCCGCTCCATCACCGCCTGTGCCGGTCGCCCAGCCCCACTGCGCTGACCCTAAAGACAGATCGGGAACTACCGAGAGCCAGTACGGAATGTTCGAGAGCTCATTGAAGCCCAGACCAGTGATGTCATAGGTGTAGATGTTGCCACCGAGGAGCGTTTCTCCACCGTTACCAGAGATATGCGCGGTGTGCTGCATTCCGCCCGGGATTCCGCCGTTGTCGAAGTAGACGTTGACGGTCCAGCCGGTGATGGATCCCGCGTTACCTTGAATGTAGCCGCCCGTAAACTGAACTTCGTCGACGGTGTAACCTCCGCCGGGGTTGATGTTCCAGTTGTCGTATGTTGTGGCAAACTTGCCAAGGCCGCCGACGTCGTTTTGCGAAGCGTTCAGATAGCCGTTGCCATCGTAGGGCTGGGTATACAGTGTATCGGCAAATGCTGATACCGACAGAACGAGCGCGAAAAGGGCGGCGAGCAAAATTGTTTTGCTACGGCCAAAGTTCATGTTTCCTCCTGTGAGATCGAGCCGTCATCTGCCGGTGCACCAGTCAGACGTACGGAAGTTGGGCCATTAAGTAACACGTCCCGCCACCCACGCACTGGGCGCGCAGAACACGCACGGAGAGCAAAGTTATCCCATTTCGGTGCGCTTGTCGAGTATCTTGACGGTTAAAAATATTTCCTGTAACTAGTTATAAACTAGATAACACAGCTACCCTGGCTTCGAATTCCCTCTTTTTGGCCAGCCTGTCTTCGCAATAACTTGCATTTACTATTGCTTCCGTTGAAAAGCGGACTGGGGACACTAGTTACCAACAGACAACGCTTTGCGGAACCAGCAGCGGCTCATCGCGTTTACGGAGGAGTACTAATTGGGACACAGCAATCACTTGTGCGATTACGGTGCGAGTAACCCAGGCAACTTCAGCTATGCATTACCAAAGTGCGCAATTTCAGAGTCCTGCCACTGGCAGAAGAAAAACTCTGGCATCACCAAAGCTGCTTTCTCCGACGCTTTCCTTGACCTTCTCAGTCGAGTCAGCTTAAATCAGTGATTCGGTTTAAGGAGAAGCGAATGCGCATCGCCTTTCTTGGTCTGGGGATTATGGGCCGTTCCATGGCCGCCAATCTGGTCAAAGCCGGGCATGAGGTTTCTATCTGGAACCGTACTGCCCGTGCTGCAGTAGAAGGAGCCCGAACTGCCGTCTCACCCGCCGACGCCGCCAAAGAGTGCGAAGTCGTGTGGATGTGCGTGGCCGACACCGCTGCGGTTGAACGCGTCATGTTCGGCTCGGACGGCGTGGAACAGTCGCTGCACGAAGGCATGATCGTGGTCGACTCCAGCACCATCTCGCCTTCGGCTACCAGCAAGTTCGCCCAACGCATCGCCGCCAAAGGTGTGCAGTGGGTAGACGCGCCGGTAACCGGCTCAAAGATCGGTGCTGAGAATGGCCAGCTCATCTTCATCGTGGGCGGCACCTCGGAGGCAGTGGAGTTTCTGCAGCCGCTGTTCAAGGCGATGGGCAAGAATGTGATCCACATCGGTGGCACCGGCAAAGGCCAGTCTGCCAAGCTTTGCATGAACCTTCAGATTGCGATGATTTACGAAGGCTTTGCCGAAGGCATGACGCTGGCGCGCAAACTCGGGGTCGATCCGCAGAAGATGGTGGAACTGATCCAGGCCTCCATGATTCGCTCCGGGGTTGTGGATTACAAGATTCCCTTCGTCATGCGCCACGACTACTCGCCCAACTTCCCGCTCCGCCTGATGCACAAAGACATTCACCTGCTGCTGGACACAGCGAAAGAAGTCCGGGTGAAGCTGCCGGCGCTGGAAACGGTCGATGAAATTTACGAGCTGGCCAGCGAAGAGGGTTGGGACGACGAGGATTATGCCGCGACCATCAAGCTGCTGGAAGGCTGGGCTGGCTTGGGAAAATAGAGCCAGCAACTAGCAGCTAGCAATTAGCAGCTAGCAAATTAGCGACAGAGCGTGTCATCCCGAGCGCAGCGTAGCGAAGTCGAGGGACCTGCAGTTTTCGTCGCCGGCCAAACTGCGCCCGTAGATGACGCCTCGACGATCTATTCTTTCCTCGCCGCGCGGCAAGTTGCCAGTTCCTGCAACAGACCGAAGAGCCCTGAATCGTCGTCGTCCTGGGTGAGTGAACTCAGAGGTGCTGTAACCAGCAGGTGAGGCGCTCGCTTGCGAAACTCAACTTGCATTAACTGGCGCGAGCGGGCCGCCAGAATACTCTCTACGATCGCAGTCTCACTCTGCCAATCTTCCCTGGTGGTAATCACTAACGAACCCAGGCTGTAGCAGTCGTCGGACGATAGTGCCTCGCGCGAGGTATAGCCACAGCACTTGTGGCGGGTAATGATGAGGCTGCTGGATGGCCGCTGTTCCAGTTCAGCGCGAAAGGTAACCTGCTCCGCTTGCTTGTGCAGATACGCCAGCAACCAGTTGAGCGGCATCTCGCGCGGGGTGAGTTCCACGCTCAGCCAGCTCTCGCGAAAACCGGAGGCGAAGCGAAGCTCAACCTCAAAGCGCGAGGCCCGGCGCCAGAAAGGTCCCGCGACCAGCGCCCGTCCCGCCACTGCCTCCCGGATGCTGTGCATGAGCTTCTCGGCGCGGAGCCGATTCACCTCGCGCCAGCCCAGGTACCAGCCGACCACTACGAGAAGCGCCATCGCCGCGTCGAAAAGGAGCATGCCCCACATCTGCGCTGAGTGAGATGCGCAGGCGTTAGTTGTCAGTTGTCAGGAAGAAGTTGGGAGTGGGAAGTGGTCAGAGAAGCAGGGTCTCGGTTGGTCTGCCAATTGGACGGTTGATGGGCGTGAGCTAGCAGGGATGAGTTATCGGATGCCCAGCGACGAGAGCTGGCAGGGAGCCGACATAGCTACGGGTCCCTGTGATGCACCCGTTTTGCACGACCAGCGCCAGCTTGCAAGCTGGGTCATTCAAGCCCAGCGCGTTCCCACTTAACGGCTGTCATCCAAACCCAGCGCATTCCCACTTAGCGGGTGTCATTCAAGCCCGGCGCGTTCCCACTTAACGGCTGTCATCCCGAGCGGACCCCGAGCGTAGTCGAGGGGGCAGCCGAGGGATCTGCAGTTTCTCGACTGGCTCAAACCGCGTCCAGCGAGCAGCATCACGGCAGTAAGCTGTGCCAGAATCCCGGCGTACCGGCGCTGGTCACCGCGCCACCGAGCACCGCCCACTTCTTTCGGCAATTGAGCTGTCAACTTCTTTCTGACAACTGACCACCGACAACAGACAACTGCGCTTACACCGCTCTTCCGCTGTCCACCACATAAACCTTATTCGGGTTCCCCGGTTCAATACCCTGCTGCTCGAAGCACGCCTTGATGCGGCGGCGCAGCTCGCGGCTTATGTCGTACTGTTTTCCCGGAAGCGTCTTTACCAGCAGCAGATACTCCACCTCATCGCCATTCACGCGATCGATTCCTGGTACATCCGGCTGGGCAACGATCTGGCCTTGAAACTTAGGATCGTTCGCCACCTCGGTTGCAACTTCCTTCAGCAGCCTGATGACCTTATCGCTGTCAGCCTTGTAGTTGACCGAGATCTTCATCGCAAGCTGGGTCCAGTCGCGCGTGAGATTGCTGACAATGGTGATCTGACTGCTGGGAACCGTATGCACAGTTCCATCCGCGTCGCGCAGCACGGTGCGGCGCAGCGTCATGGTCTCGACCACACCCTGCACTCCGGCGATCTTGACGGTGTCGCCGATATCGAATTGGTTCTCGATCAGGATGAAGAATCCGTTGATGAAGTCCTTGACCAGCGTCTGCGCGCCGAAGCCGACAGCCAAGCCGGCGATGCCCGCGCTGGCCAGCAGCGGCCCAACCTTGATGTTGAGCTGGCTGAGGATCTGCATCACCGCCAGGAAGGCGATGATGAACACGCCCACGCTGTAGATGATGCTTGCTACGGTGCGCAACTGCTGCTTGCGCACGGCAGAAGGCAGCACTTGCTTGTCTCCAAGGTCGGCCAGATGTTGGGAGACGACTTTCAGCAGCCGCGTCAGGATGAATGAAACGATGATGATGGCGAGGATTCGCGGCGCCTGGTGACGCAGAAAGTCGAAGCCGTCCGCGCGCCAATCGTCAAAGATGTGAACCATGTCGGGGGGAGCGAAGGCATCGAACAGTGAGCCGAAGAGCGCGGGAGATGGCATCGATGGCGCGATTATAGCAAGCTAGGCAACGCGTTGAAGTTGGGTAGTGCTGGCCTTCAGGCCAGCGTCAAGGAGGGTTGAACGACACGAGGCTTCATTCCTTGCCGCCGAAGAAATCTCATGGTGAACGGGTGGAAGCATCGGCCCTTAGGCCGGTGAAAAGCGGCGAAATCATGGTCGGCTTTAGAGGCTGCTGAAAAACTCTTGGCGGTGGAAAAAACAGCAGATCCCTCACCTCTAAAGAGGTTCGGGATGACAAAAACACAGGACTCTTATGGCGCAGCTAAAGCTGCGCCCCTTCAAAACGGCTCCCTGCAGAGTTTTTCAGCAGCCTCTTTAGCCGTCGGCTCGCGGGACTTACGGATCCTCGGCTAAAGCCCGTGGGATATGGAACTGCGGTCACCGGCCTGAAGGCCGGTGCTTTCACCCTATAATCGTAGCGATCATGAGACTTCTTGCTGGCCTTCCTCCCGAGCGCAGAATCTGCGCTGCTCTTGTCCTGCTGTTAGCTATGACCACTTTCTTCTCCCACGCCTTGTGGTCGCAGATGTTGCCGACCCCGCAGTTCCCGCCTCCGCCCGGCACCGAGCAGCAGCAGCGGAACAAAACCCCTATGGAGCAGCAGGTCGAGCGCGATGCCGCCAAGCAGCGGAACATTCAACGCGAGCAGGACATCAGGCGCGACAGCGAAAAGTTGCTGGAGTTGGCAACTGAGCTGAAACAGTACGTCGACAAGACCAACGAAAACGTCATTTCGCTCGACGTCATCAAGAAGGCCGACCAGATCGAGAAGCTGGCCAAGAGCGTGAAAGAAAAGATGAAGCAGTAGCGGCAACTAGCAATTAGTACCTAGCTTTGACAATACTTGAATTGCAGCGCATCTCGTCACACCTTGCAATGAAGAATTAACTTGCCGATCTTTATCTAGCGGCGGCATACTTCCGTCGGGCAGCGACCGACAGAAGTAATCCCGCTCACGTCCACGCCGCCGGACTGCTCGTCTGCGGAAACTCCCAAGGAGAAAACCGTGAGAATCAAAGCTAGGTTTTTCTTTCCACTGATCCTTGCGGCTTGCACCATGATCGTTTCCCAATCCGCCCTGGCGCAGGCCGACCTTGCGTGCAGTGGCCTCTCACATACGCTGGTAGTCAATTGGCCACAGTTTGGATTTACATCCTGCGGTAACCGCTACAACCCGAATGAGATCATCCTCAGCTCCACCACGGTGCAGAACCTGCAAGTGAAGTGGCAGACCCGCGTCGGCTACGGAGGAGGTGCGTCGCCGGCTGTGGTTGATGGCGTGGTATATGTCGATGCCAACGACGTTCATGGTGTCGATTATCTTGATGCCTTCAACGCGAATACGGGAACGTATTTGTGGAGCTACGCCAAAGGGAGCCAGACCTCTTCCTCGCCAGCCGTCGCCAACGGGTTAGTCTTCGTCGGCGGCCATGACAATAACGTGTACGCCGTCCATGCCCAGACCGGAACTCTTGCCTGGAAATTCGCCACCGGCAATGCGGTGTGGGGAGCCCCATCCGTAGCCAATGGCATTGTGTACGTAATCTCCTGGGACGGTAACATGTATGCCCTGGATGCAGCCACCGGAACGCAGCTCTGGACGCAGCCCGTCGGCTTCTTCGTCATGGCTACACCGGCCGTCGCCGCCGGGGTCGCGTATATTCCGTCGGGAGACTCAAACGCCAGCCTCTATGCGGTCGATGCCAAGACCGGGGTGCCCCGGTGGAGCCTCAAGAACGGTAGCTCGATGCTTTGGTCATCGCCAGCCGTGGCCAATGGCGTCGTCTACGCCGGAATGGATGATGCTTCCCTGTACGCGCTAAATGCCGCTACGGGAACCCTGCGTTGGAAGAGCAGTACTATAGGGATCAACCTGACTGCCTTGGCGGTCGCAAACGGACTGGTGTATGTCGGAGCCAGGGACGGAAACAACAACGCCTCCCTATATTGCATCAATGCCTCAACCGGAGCTGTCGTTTGGAAGGTTCTGACGGGAGGCATCGGAGGTTCCCCATCTTCTCCCACTGTCGCAAATGGCGTGGTCTTCGTTGTCGGTGGGCGCGGTGTCGAGGGGTTCGACGCCGGCACGGGAGCAATGCTCTGGACTTACGCGAATGTGGGAAGCTCTTCTCCTTCGATTGTGAACGGCATGGTATACATCAACAGCGCGACTGGGCCCTACGCCTTTCATCTGCCGAGCCAAAAGTAAATAGAACCTATCTCATAAATAGGTACCGCACTAAGTAATTGTGCGGAGTTGAATTTACAGGCACATCGGTAGGTATGGAACTCACCGATGCGCAGTGGGAAGTGCTGAAACCACTGGTTGAGCCCAAGACCTCCGGTTCGCGACGGGGTCGGCCATGGGCGGATACCCGTAGCGTGCTGGAAGGCGTGTTTTGGATCTTACGAACCGGAGCGCAATGGGCGGAGTTGCCGCGCGACAAGTTTCCGCCGTACCAGACGTGCCACCGCCGATTCCAGCAATGGGTGGGCGAGGGCGTGCTGGTGAAAGTGCTGCGCGCGTTGGCGGAAGATCTGCTAGCACGCGGGCAGTTGGACTTGGCCGAGACCTTCATCGACGCCACCTTCGCGGGGGCGAAAAAGGGGGCGGTGCAGTTGGTCCAACACGCCGCGGCAAAGGGACCAAGATCATGGCAATTGCGGAGCGCCATGGTCTTCCTGTCGCCGCCTGGATTGGAAGCGCTTCGCCACATGAAACACGCTTCGTCGAAGCCACCGTCGAGCAACGCTTCACGGCGGCGGCCCCCGAGCGCATGATCGGCGATCGCGCCTATGACAGCGATCCGCTGGATGAGCGGCTGCAACAGCAACACGGCGTCGAGTTGATCGCGCCGCACAAAGTAAACCGCCGCAAGCCCCAGACGCAGGACGGGCGCAAGCTGCGGCGCTATTGCCGGCGTTGGAAGATCGAACGACTGTTTGCCTGGTTGCATAATTTTCGTCGCCTGGTCACCCGTTGGGAATATCACGAGGCCAACTTCCTCGGGCTCGTCCAGCTTGGTTGCATCCTCATTTTGATGAGGAGGTATTTATGAGATGGCCTCTAGTTGCACGGTAACTTAGTCCGGCTTCGTCTCGCGTCCACCGCAGCGGCTGAAGCCGGATTTGTTTTGATAGCAGGCAGCATGTTACGCCTGAAGGCGTACTCCACGCGAGGTGAAGAAAAAGCCCCACCCGGGCAACCCAGCCCGAATGGGGCACCAGCTCTTCACCAATTGCCAATTGCCAATTGCCAATTGCTAATTGCTAATTGCTAGCTGCTGATTGCTTCTTTACCTCGCCACCGTTTCCATCTCGATGGTCTTTCCCGTCTTTCCCGTTTCCGCCTTCACGATTCTCATTCCGTAGAACGAGCGATACACGAAGACGAATGAGATGGCGAAGAACACGATGGCCAGGATGTGACTGAGCGCAGCTCCGTTGGTCGCGGTTAGCTGAACTGCCAATTCCACCGCCAGCAATCCGAACAGCGTGGTGAACTTGATGATCGGATTCATGGCCACCGACGAGGTGTCCTTGTACGGATCGCCCACCGTATCGCCGACCACCGTCGCGTCGTGCAGCGGAGTTCCCTTCTGCTTCAACTCGACCTCGACGATCTTCTTCGCGTTGTCCCACGCGCCGCCGGCGTTGGCCATGAACATGGCCTGGTATAAGCCGGAGATCGCGATGGCAATCAGGTAGCCGATAAAGAAGAACGGCTCCACGAAGGCGAAGGCCAGGGTGACGAAGAAGACGGCCAGGAAGATGTTGAACATACCTTTCTGCGCGTACTTGGTGCAGATCTCCACTACCTTCTTGCTGTCTTCGACCGAAGCTTTCTCCACGCCTTCGAGCCGGATGTTCGCCTTGATGAACTCGACCGCGCGATAGGCGCCGGTGGTCACCGCCTGCATGGATGCTCCGGTGAACCAGTAGATGATGGCGCCGCCGCTGATCAATCCCAGCACAAAGGGAGCGTGCAGCAGCGACAGCTTGTTAACGTCCTCGGTCAGGCCATGCGTCAGGGCCATGATGATGGAGAAGATCATGGTAGTGGCGCCAACCACGGCAGTTCCAATCAGCACTGGCTTGGCGGTGGCCTTGAAGGTGTTGCCGGCCCCGTCATTTTCTTCCAGCATGTGCTTGGCATGTTCGAAGTTGACGTTGATCTTGTAATCCCGTTGCAGTTCGCCCTCGATGTTGGGGACCTGCTCGATCAACGACAGTTCATAGACGGATTGCGCATTGTCGGTAACTGGTCCGTAGGAATCGACCGCTATGGTCACCGGTCCCATGCCCAGGAAGCCGAAGGCGACGAGGCCAAAGGCGAACACCGCCGGGGCCAGCATGATCGGGATGCCCCCCACTACGGCGCCCAAGCCCAGAGTGCTGACGTAGTAGCCAATACTCATCAGCGCCACCATGGTGAATCCCAGGTAGTAGCAGGAGAAGTTGCCAGCCACCAAACCCGACAGAATGTCGAGTGACGCGCCGCCTTCCTCAGCCGAAGTCACAACTTCCTTCACGTGTCCGGAGCTGACCGAGGTGAACACCTTCACCAACTCGGGAATGACGGCTCCTGCCAAGGTTCCGCAGGAGATGATGGTCGCCAGCTTCCACCACTGCGTGTTGTCCCCGCCAAGTTCAGGAATGATTACCTTCGAGACGATGTAGGTGAGCACGATGGACACGATCGACGTGAACCAGACCAGCGAGGTCAGCGGCGCCTCGAAGTTCATTTCGTCGGAATTGCCATAGCGCGCCTTGGCTACGGCTTCATTCAGGAAGTACGCCACGGTGCTGGATACCAGCATCATGACGCGCATGACGAAGATCCAAACCAGCAGCTGCACCTGAATTCTAGGATCCCGCACGGCCAGCAGGATGAAGGTAATCAGCGCGACGCCGGTCACACCATAGGTTTCGAAACCATCGGCGCTGGGTCCAACCGAGTCGCCGGCGTTGTCACCCGTGCAATCGGCGATCACGCCCGGGTTACGCGCATCGTCTTCCTTGATCTTGAAGACGATCTTCATCAGGTCAGAGCCGATGTCGGCAATCTTGGTGAAAATGCCGCCGGCAATACGCAACGCGGCCGCGCCCAGCGACTCGCCGATAGCAAAGCCGATGAAGCACTGGCCGGCGTAATCCGCCGGAACGAACAGAAGAATGCACAGCATGATGAGCAGCTCGACCGAGATCAGCATCATGCCGATCGACATGCCGGCCTTCAGCGGAATTGCGTAGATGGGATACGGCTTGCCCTTCAGGCTGGCAAAGGCGGTGCGCGAATTGGCGAAGGTGTTCACCCGGATGCCGAACCACGCTACGCCGTAGCTGCCGCAGATTCCGATAATGCTGAACAGCAGGATGATGGGCAGAGTGACCGCGACCGGCTTGCCGGGTACCGGGGCCAGCCATCCGAAGTAAGCCAGGATGATGACGGCAATAAACAGCCAGAGAATCAGGATGAATTTGCCCTGGGTCTGCAGATAGGTCTTGCAGGTCTCGTAGATCAGCTCGGAGATCTCGCGCATGGAGCGGTGCACCGGCAGGTTCTTGAGCTGCATGTAAATCGCCATCCCGAACAGCAATCCGAAGAAGCAGAAGGCGATGCCGATCAGCAGCAGATTATGCCCGTTCATGCCCAGGAAGTTGACCGACGAAAGATCAGGCAGGCGCAGACTGGCCTCGCCCGCGGCTTCACTGCTGGGCTGGGCAAAGGCTGAGCAGACATTCAACAATAAAAAAGATATGAGAGCGGCAATGACGGATGCACGTTGCAGGGGCCGCAGCTTACGCGCGGCGGCAATCCAGGTTTGCATACAAGTTCTCCGATGGGGTGCGCGGAGCGCCCACGTGTGAGGATGATTACTGGTTCGCTGTTCCACGATTCTCCGCAGAGTAGCGTTAGCGTTCATAAAAAGTCAGGTACCGCCGGCAGGATGGGCTCGCGCACTTGCCTTGCGTGAAACGGAAAAGCAAGACCTGCGCTATACCTGCTGGAATCCCGAGAACACGCTTCCACTTCAAGACGGAAGTGTTGAGGTTTGGCCGCGCCGGGAACAACACCCGGACAGTATTCTGTCCAGCCTACGAGCACATTAGAAAGCGCTTTTTTATAACATTTTGTAGCGAACCAGGTCAATTACACGAGGGTCGCAGACGCGGTGCGACCGTCCTGCCCAATTCGGCACCCCGGTGCATTGTCGCGCAATGGCGTCTCCTGTAAATTGCTTCCGTGTCTACATTGAAGATGTAGCCCTGCCTATGACCGCGAAAGAAAAGATCAGGGAGCTGCTCGCCCTCGCCGATATCGAGGTTGACGGGCGCGAGCCTTGGGACCTCCAGGTCCACGACGAGCGCTTCTACCAGCGCGCGCTCGGACATGGTTCGGTCGGAGTCGGAGAATCGTACATGGAGGGCTGGTGGGACGTCGCCGACCTGAACGAATTCTTCTATCGGATGCATCGCGCCCAGCTCGCAAGTCACATCCGCTCGCTTGAGCTGCTTTGGCTGGGCGTAAAAAGCGCCGTCTTCAATCTTCAGAAACAATCCAGCGCCACCCAGGTAGCACGGCAGCACTACGACATCGGCAACGATTTGTACCGCATCATGCTCGACAAAAACATGCAGTACACCTGCGCCTATTGGAAGAACGCCGACAACCTCGAGCAAGCCCAGGAAAACAAGCTGCACCTCATCGCGCGCAAGCTGCACCTCCGGCCAGGCATGAGGGTGCTCGAGCTGGGCGGAGGCTTTTGCGGGCTGGCGCGCTTCCTGGCCAAGGAGTACGGCTGCGATGTCGTGACCTACAACATCTCCAAAGAGCAAGTCGCTTTCGGCCGCGAATTTTGTGCTGACCTGCCAGTGCGCATCGAGGAGAAAGATTATCGCGACGCCATCCACGAAGCGGGCCAGTTCGATCGCGTGGTTGCGATTGGATTGTGCGAGCACATCGGCTATCGCAATTACCGGCCCTTCTTGGAGCTGGTGCGCACGAAGCTGAAGGACTCCGGGCTCTTCCTGCTGCATACCATCGGCGGCAATCGCTCCAAGACCTCTACCGATCCCTGGATCGACAAGTACATCTTCCCTAACGGCATGGTTCCTTCTGTCCCGCAACTGGGACGCGCCATGGAAAACCTGCTCCTCATGGAGGACTGGCATAACTTCGGCCCCGACTACGTCAAGACGCTGATGGCCTGGTGGAAGAACTTCGAGACACGCTACTGCACCCTCGATAAGCAGCGATACGATCAGCGCTTCTTCCGCATGTGGAAGCTATACCTGATGATGTCGGCGGGGGGATTTCGCGCCCGACGCATGCAGTTGTGGCAGGTGGTGATGAGCAAAGGCGACATTTGCTGCTACGAGCCGGTGCGATAGAGCAGTTGTCGGTTGTCGATGGCCAGTTGTCACGAAGAAGCTGCGAAGCAATTTAGTTTGTCATCAGCAGCGAAGCGAGGGGCGAGAGCATTACAATTGTGGCCTTTGCGCCTTCACGCAATGAGTACTAAACTCACCGCCTACCAGCAACGCCGCGACAAGCTCATACGCGAATTTCGTCAAACTAGCCAGGGCGAAGCCATCGGGCTGAACAAAACCACCTCCAACCTGTTTCGCGCGCGCAGCGAAGATTCCAAACGCCGCATCGACGTTCGTGAATTCAACCATGTCCTCTCGGTCGATCCGGACGCCATGGTCGCCGACGTCGAAGGCATGACGACCTACCAGGAACTGGTTGACGCCACCCTCAAGTACCACCTGCTGCCGACCGTTGTTCCGCAGCTCAAGACCATCACGCTTGGCGGAGCTGTGAGCGGGCTGGGCATCGAATCGTCATCATTCAAATACGGGCTGGTACATGAGACGGCGGAGGAGTTGGAGATACTGTTGGGCGACGGCTCGACCGTAGTGTGCTCGCCAACGCAGAATTCGGACCTGTGCTATGGCTTCCCAAACTCTTATGGCACATTAGGTTATGCCCTAAGGATCAAAGTCACACTTGCACCGACCAGGAAATACGTCCGGCTGGTGCACCGCTGCTACAGCGACCTGACACACTTGTTCGTCGAACTGGCCGCTACCTGCGCCGAGCGCCACTTCGACTTTGTGGATGGTGTGGTCTTCAACCGCGGTGAGTCGTACATCACGACCGGCGAGTTCGTGGATCATGCGCCCTACACCAGCGACTACACCTACTTGAACATCTACTACCGCTCGATCCGCAAGCGCGAGCTCGACTATCTGACGACTAGGGACTACATCTGGCGCTGGGACACGGACTGGTTCTGGTGCTCGAAGGCCTTTCACGCACAGAACCCGATCGTGCGCACGCTGGCCGGCCGACGGTTTCTAAACTCGCGAACGTACCAGGGCATCATGCGCTGGTCGCGCAAGCTGCCGCTGAAGTCGAACACCGAATCCGTCATTCAGGACGTCGACATCCCCATCGAGCATGCGCCCGAGTTCCTCGACTTTGTGCTACGGGAGATCGGCATTCTGCCCATCTGGCTGTGCCCGTTCAAGACGTACAATCCCGACGCGCGATTCGCGTTGTGCCCGCTTGATCCGCACCAACTCTATGTGAATTTCGGTTTCTGGGACATGCTGCCCCGCGCCGGCGGTGACGGATTCTACAACCGCAAGATCGAGCGAATGGCGCTGCACCTGCGTGGAGTGAAAGGGCTTTATTCCAGCGCCTATTATGACCAGCAAACTTTCTGGAATATTTACGACCGCGAGAGCTATCAGGCGCTGAAGGAGAAGTACGATCCGGATCGGCGCTTTCGCGACTTGTACGAGAAGACGGTATTGAAGATGTGAACTGCCCGAAGAGTTTTCGCGAGGCACGCTCCGAGTCAGGGCACAATTTCAATTGTGACGATACAGAGCTTCAGTTCTTTGTCATCACGAGACGACTGAGTCGTCGAAGACCGGGCCTTGTGTCGTCCCTGAAGGGACTCGGGGGTTAAACGCGGACTTTTCGGCACGACCAAGGTCGTGCCCTGACGCAAATCTTCGTATTTCCCAATTGTCTAGGCTGTGGTCACGATCCCCTGATCTATCCACTAACCACGATCCACTAGCCACTGCTACTACACGTGCCGCCGCTTGATCAAGCCTTCGCGATTCAGTGACTCCTCGATACCCTCCCATACCCGGGGGCTGGGATTCTCCATCGGAACCAGCAGTTTGGCGCATTCGGCGATGTACCTGAGATCGGCTACCAGGTCGGAGCACACGGGACAGCTCTCCAGATGTTGCTGCTGCTCCGGAGTTCCGCCGCCGTCGATGATGTAAGGCAAGGCCTTCTGAAACTCGGCACAATTCATTTCTTCTCTCCCCAGGATTTCCGCGAATCGTGCCCGATGCCGCTACTTACTATCCGGCGACTAGCGGTTGGCGCCTTTCGGCTACTTCGCATGAACCCCTTCCCCTTCGACTCCACCTATTACCTTCCGGCTACCTTCGCGCAGCCCTTTCAGCTCGGCTTAGTTTTAGCAGATCGCGCAGCTTCATGCGGGCCTTGTGGAGCTGCGATTTGCTGTTGCCGATGGAACAGCCCATCATCTCGGCAATCTCATTGTGTTCGTATCCCTCAACATCGTGCAACACAAAGATGATGCGATATCCGGGCGGGAGGCTTTCAATAGCGCGCTCAAGATTGACCCGGTCGATAGAGCCGGCGAGCACGTTGTCCCGCGCCCCTACGTCTTTCTTGGGTCCGTCTTCCTGCTGCGGTTCCATGGTCTCCTCCAGCGATACCTCTGGGAGCCCTTTTTTGCGCAGGTGCATGAGAACAACGTTGACCGCCAGGCGGTGCAACCAGGTCGAGAAAGCCGATTCGCCCCGAAATGTTCCTATCTTGCGGTAGAGCTGCAAGAAGGCTTCTTGTGTGAGGTCTTCCGCCTCGGCGGTGTTGCCAGTCATGCGCAAAGTAAGTGAGTAGACACGGCGCTTGTGCATGCCATAAAGCATCTCGAAGCACTCGGCGTCGCCCTCTTTGGCGCGCGCGATGGCCTCAGCCTCGGTTACACCGGGAGCCACAATTTTTTTCGCTGTCGTCAATTTTCCTGTTCCAAGTTCAAAGCGTTGGATGCAACGAGAGCTGCTGACAGTTGCTTGAAAGCCACTGCGAGCAGCACCTTAGGGTTAAGGTAGCAGGTTTTGCTGGAGATGCGAGTACAAGGCCGAAGACCTGGCCTTCCGGGAGCAACTCCCGAATAACACACTTCGCCGCCACCCTCCCTCTATCGCTCGCCTGCTCCGGCTTCGCAGCTCAGAAAATCATAGTGTATACCTAGTGTATATACCTCGCAGGAGTGAGGACCATGAACACTGCCCGTGTCTTCCGCTCTGGCAACAGCCAAGCCGTCCGGCTTCCCAAGGAGTTTCGCCTCAAAAGCAGCGAGGTTGAGATCTTCCGCCGTGGCAAGGACATCGTGCTGCGGGAGCGTGAACCCAACATGGAGCGCGCTTTCGAAATCATCGCGGACCTGCCGGAAGAGCTCGAGCTGCCGAATCGCGACCAGGATCTTCCGCAGAAACGCAAAGGTCTGTGATGGAACCGCGGTTTTTGTTGGATACCAACATCGTCCTTTACATCCGGCAGCAACGGCCCGAGCAGGTGCTACGCCGGTTCCGTAAGCTGAAAGCTGGAGAAGCCGCTCTGTCCGTCATCACTTATGGCGAGCTGATCTATGGGGCCGAGAAAAGCCCGCAGCCAGCAGCTATGCTGGAACGGCTTCAGGAGCTCGTAACCTTGCTGCCCGCACTCCCCTTGCCCGAAACCGCTGCTCAACAGTACGGAGCCATTCGAGCGCGTCTGGAGTCGACGGGCGAGATGATCGGAAACAACGATCTCTGGATTGCCGCGCACGCATTGACTGCGGGCTTGATTCTCGTCACCAACAATGTGCGAGAGTTCTCGCGAGTACGTGGACTTAAACTCCAAAACTGGACCGTCAATCCAGCTTCGCAGTCCTTGTAGTTCGTTTCGCGACCGCCTTCTTTTTCTTAATTGGTCCCTTGGCCCCCTTGCTGACCGCATTCTTCCACGCCGCTTCGACCGCCGTCTGGAGCACCGTCTTGGTCGCCTTCGGCAGGTTCACGATGGTCGAGCCCTTCTGTCCCCACTTGCCTGCTGCGGGCGAAAACACCTGCGGATGATCGTGCCTGAACTCGCTCTGCTGTTCCGGCGTGAGCTGCACCATGCCGTGCGTTTGGTCGGGATAGCCCAGAGTTGCGAAGATTTTTCCGCCGACGCGGAAGTCGGGATGGCCATGATGCGCGAGTTCCTCGGCATCGGCGAAGCTGAGTACGAGTTTGCGGAATTGATCGACTGTCATGGATGTTCACCTCTCTCGCCCGGCGACCAGCGAGTAGCTTCAATCAAGGAACCCCGAGGTTGAAGTCTCAGCCCCGCAGGGGGGGATCAGTTTGGCCCAAGCCCGGAGCCGGAGGCGGAGTGCTGGGTATTACCGGGATGAAGCAGGAGCCCCGGCCGGGGCTCCAATGCCGGCTTTTATGCTACCCACCGTTTCGCTCCGCTTCACGCTGGGCTAAGCTGAGTCGTCCCGTCGGGCGGGACTCTCGATGCAGGACTAACCAGCTTAATGCGCGCCCGCCTTCATCCTGCGCTCCATCTCTTCGGGCGAGACATCCTCGACGTGAGTTGAGATCCACCAGGTGTTTCCCTGCGGGTCTTCGACTCCTCCGCTACGGTCGCCGTAGGCCTGGGTCGCCATCTCGCGCACAGCCTTGCCGCCTGCTGCCAGCGCCTTCTTGTAGACGGCATCGCAATCGGGCACATAGAGGACAAGATTGGCGGGCTTGGGGTGCCACTCATCGCGGGCTTGCCCAATCATGATCATCGAATCGCCGATTTTCATCTCCGCATGACGGGCCACACCTTTATCGTCGTCCATCCTGTAGGTGAGTTTTCCATCGAACGACTGTTCGATGAAGTTGATCAGACTCTGGGCATCATCGACGGTCAGATAAGGCGTCAGTGTCTGGAATCCATCGGGAACGGGTTTAACTGCCATAGCGCTCTCCTCGTTTGAAAATACTTGCCGCCGGCTCAGCGGCATTGGTGACGATTCTCACCCCCAAGTGACGGCTCGTCTTGTAAAAATCTGACCTCAGTCGAGCACCGGGACATGATTCAAATGCGATGTCCGATGCGAAAGGTAAGCTGCCGGAGTGAGCCCGCAGAAGCTACGGAAATCATGTACGAAGTGTGACTGATCGTAGTAGCCGCAGCGCAACGCCAGCTCGGCCCAATCCACTAAGGGCTGGCTTGAAATCGAGGTAATCACCTGCTGGAAACGGCGGACGCGAAGGAAGCGTTTGGGCGTCAACCCTACTTCGCCGGCAAACAGCTGGTTGAAGTGCCTCTGGCTGTAGCCGATACGATTCAGCACCTCGGACAAGGGCTGGGCCGCGGAGCGTCGCACAAATTGTTGAGTAGCGAATTCCACCGCCGGATGCTTCGCCAGCGGTTTGGCGGTACACGCAAGCAGCCACCGCTCCGCCGCTGCGAACTTCTGTCGCGGAGTTGCGCATTCCAGCAAACGTTCGCGCAGACTCCGCACGCCTGTGCCGAAGACATCTTCCAGCGAGAGACATTGATCGTCGAGTTCGGCAGCCGGCATTCGCAAAAACGGAAAGGCCCCGCCGGGCTTGAACTGTATCCCCAGGGTGGTAACCATGTTCGCCGTGTCCGCAACCATGAAAGTCGATCGAGCTCCGCAAATCACTTGCCGGCCGGGAACGGTGCAGTGCGCGAGGTAGGGGAGTTCAGAATGCCCACCGTAATGCTCGCCAAGGTTGAACGCAATCGTCATGCTGCCATCGGGCAGCAGGCGCTCGCGTGTGTGCGGCTGGAGGTAGCCATCCCAATACCAGATGACCTTGACGAACTCTGACAATGGCGGACTCGGGATGTAATGGGCGACGATCATGGACGGCCAAGTGGCAACTATTCTACTGCGTATCGAGATGTGGGAGCCGTTGCCGCATCGACTGAAAATCGCTCGGGTTCGCGTCACGGCACGACTGAAACCCTTGCCTTGACGTGCTGTCTGGACCTCCAAGACCCATTTGCGCAACCGTCCTAGTGTGCCATGCTTGCTCCCCCGCGTTTGCGCACCCTGACCATGAAGAACGCGATCGGGGCGCAGAGGAAGCACAGCGCCGACAAAAAGCGAAAATCGTCAACGAACGACCATAGGACTGATTGCCCTTGCAGCATTCGGTTCAGCAGATCGAGGGCTTGGCGCGCGGCCGTGACCGGGTCGGTATGTTGTGACAGGTAAGCCGTCAGCGAGTTCAGTTGCTCCTGAAAGGTGTGGCTGTACTGCGCCAGGTTATGCACCATCTCGTCGCGATGTACTTGCTCGTGACGGGCCAGCAGCGTATTCACCACCGATATCCCAATGCTGCCGCCCACATTGCGCATCAGGTTGTAGAGGCCGCTGGCATTGCCAATTTCTTCATTGCGTAGGGTTCCCATAGTCGAGGTCGCCAGCGGCACAAAGATCAGGCTTACCCCGGCGCCGGTGAGGATGATCGGCCAGAAGAGCGACCACGGGCCTATTTCCAGCGTCGCTTGTCCCAGCCATAGGGTGCATATACCCGTAAACACGAAGCCGGCACAAACCAGATAGCGATTGTCGAATCTTCCGGTGAGGATTCCTGTGACCGGCATGAACAAGAGCGCCCCCAGGCCGCGAGGCGCCACCGCAATTCCCGCAGCCAACGCTGTGTAGCCAAGCAGCTCCTGAAAGAAGAGCGGCAATACCGTGATCAGGGCGTACACCACTGCCCCGAAAAGAAAGATGAGGACGCACCCCACCATAAAATTTCTATTGCGGAAGATGCGCAGGTCGACCAGCGGCTTGTCGTGGGTCAGCTCGCGAATCAGGAACAACACCAGGGCGACGATGAGAATGGCCGTCGCCCAGCGAATCCAGGTCGCGCCGAACCAGTCGTCTTCCTGTCCTTTGTCGAGAATGATCTGCAAGGCGCCCAGCCAGACCGCCAACAGGCCCAGGCCAAGCCCATCGAACCTTCCCGGCTTTGCATTCTTGATGTAGGGCGGATCTTCCACAAAGCGCGCGATCAGCAATACCGCAAGAATTCCCACCGGGATGTTGATGTAAAACGCCCAGCGCCAGGAGTAGGTCTCGGTCAGCCATCCGCCCAGCGTCGGCCCCAGCACCGGCGCGACCACCACGCCCAGGGCGAACGCCGACATGGCGAGGCCGCGTTTTTCCGGCGGGAAGCTTTCCAGCAGAATGGCTTGCGACAGCGGCTGCAGGGCGCCGCCGCCTGCGCCTTGTATGGCACGCGCAAGCAGGATGAAACCCAGACTGCTGGCCGAGCCGCAGAAAAAAGACGACGCGGTGAAGATGATGATGCAGGTAATCAGAAACCGCTTGCGTCCGAACTTGATGGAGAACCAGCTGCTGGCGGGGAGAAAGATGGCATTGGCGACCAGATAGCTGGTCAGCACCCAGGTGGCTTCGTCGTTGGTGGCCGAGACACTGCCCGCGATGTAGGGCAATGCCACCGCGGCGATGGAAGTGTCGAGCACTTCCATGAACGTGGCCAGCATCACCGCGACCGCGATGATCCAGGGATTCGTCTCCGGCCGCGAGACGGTGATTCCCCCAACGGATTCTGCAGTGGTTGCCAATTCCCCTCTACCCTATTGAGTTGTGAAGCTTACACGGTAGGCGGGACGCCAGCCAAGCTAAGTCGACCGGCGCGTCCGCAACCCTGAGATTCGCTTTAGATGACGGATGAAGCGAGTTGGAATGTTGGATTGCGGCGGGAAGTTACAAATGAACGCCAGCTGCCGTTGATTGCACTACCGAACAAGCCGATCGTGATCCCAACTTCGGTTTGTTACATTGAATCCATGCGCTTGCAAATCAATGGCGACAAGAAGGACTTTGCCGACGGACTGTCGCTGGCCGGCCTCATCGCCCAGTTCGGAATGAAAGCCGATCGCGTGGCCGTAGAGTTGAACCGCGAGATCGTCTCGCGTGCCCAGTGGGCCGAGACTGCGCTGCAAGACGGTGACAAACTGGAGATCGTTCACTTCGTCGGCGGGGGATAAGGCCCGAAAGGCTTGGAACCGCGGATTTCACGGATGAACGCAGATCGGATTCGCCACGCGCAATTCTCGTTTATTCCCAAACTCGGTGCTTTCCTCCGTGCTCTCCGTGTCTCCGTGGTGAAGTTTGTTTCTCTGGGTGAGCGAATTGCGCACCCTTGCCGCATCCTTGTGAAACCTGCATGAACACTGCGCGCCGTTTGGTTGACATGCCTCGTAGCGGACAATACACTCAATAATTTGGGCGTTGATGCGCAACGATTCCTGAGCGACCTTCATACATGCCTGATACCTACTTCACGCGCTATTTGCCGTTGCTGATCCACATCTGCATTGCAGGCGCACTGGCTTCGGCAATGGTGACGCTCTCCTGGTTCGTCGGCCAGCATAAGTACAACAAATCGAAGATGTCGCAGTACGAATGCGGCATGACTCCGGTGGGCGATGCCCGGCAGCGCTTCTCGGTGAAGTTCTACCTGGTGGCTATGCTCTTCATTCTGTTCGACGTTGAAGCCGTGTTCCTGTATCCCTGGGCCATCATCTTCAAGGACCTAAAGATGTTTGGTTTCTGGGAGATGCTGGTGTACATCGGCATCGTGCTCGCCGGGTATTGGTACATCGTCAAGAAAGGCGTCATCGAGTGGAACCGCTCGTCGAAGGCGGAGAGGATCTGACGATGCCCTGGGCTCCCGCAATTACCGATGTTGAACAACTGAAGGACCGTCCTGAGGTCGCGTTGCTGCTGGCCTCCGACACGGTTGCAGTTGAAGCCGTGAAGTTCGATCGCAACGAGCTGACGATCTGGGTCGAGCGCACCGGACTTCGCGATGCTTGTAGCGCCCTGAAAGCCAGCAACGAACTGAGCTACAACGCGCTGATGGATGTGACCTGCGTCGATTGGTATCCCAACAGCCCGCGCTTTGAGGTCGTCTATCACCTGTTCTCGACCTCGACCAAGAAGCGGGTCCGGCTGAAGGTGAAGCTTGCCGACTTTGATTCCAGTGTCGATTCGCTGGTACCGCTTTGGCCGAGCGCCGATTTCTTCGAGCGCGAAGTTTTCGATCTGTTCGGCATACGCTTCGACGGCCACCCCAATTTGAAGCGCATCATGATGCCCGAGGGCTGGGACGGCCATCCGCTGCGCAAGGACTACCCGGTTGAGGGATATCGCTAATCATGGCTGAGATGCTCGCCCGCCCGCCGGTTCTGGATTCGACCGAAGATCGCACCATGCTCATCAACATGGGGCCGCAGCATCCGTCGACCCACGGCGTGTTGCGCCTCATGCTGGAGATCGACGGCGAGACCATCGTGCGCATCCTGCCCGACATCGGCTATCTGCACACCGGAATCGAGAAGACCTGCGAGGCCAAGTTCTATCAGCAAGTCGTGCCGATGACGGACCGCATCGACTATCTCGCCCCTATGACCAACAATCTCGCCTACTGCCTGGCGGTGGAGAAGTTGTTGGGGCTGGAAATTCCGCCGCGCGCCCAGTGGATTCGCGTGATGCTCAATGAGCTGACGCGCATCAACTCGCACCTGGTGTGGCTGGGCACGCACGCCATGGACATCGGCGCCATGACCGTGTTCCTGTATTGTTTCCGCGAGCGCGAAGACATTCTGCGGCTGTTCGAGGCGGTTTCAGGACAGCGCATGATGACCTCGTACTTTCGTATTGGAGGCCTGGCGCTGGAGCCGCCGCTCGGGTTCTTCGACAGAGTTAAGAAGTTTATTGACCGCTTCCCTGCCGACATCGACGAGTACGAAGGGCTGCTGACCTCGAATCCGATCTGGCTGGACCGTACCAAGGGTGTCGCGCACATCAGTGCCGAAGATTGCCTGGCGCTGGGCGGAACTGGGCCGACCCTGCGCGCCAGCGGCATCGATGTCGATTTGCGGCGCGACGCTCCGTACTCGGGCTACGAGAACTTCAAGTTCAACGTGCCAGTCTCGAATGACGGCGACGTGTTCGCGCGTTATATGGTCCGCGTGCTGGAGCTGCGCGAGTCACAGAAGATGGTCGTGCAGGCGCTGGAGGGATTGCCGGAAGGCCGGATCAAGGCTGACGCGCCGAAGGTCGTGTTGCCCGATCGCGAGAAGATGAAGACGGAGATGGAGGCCCTCATCTATCACTTTAAGATCGTGACCGAAGGCTTCACGGTTCCCGAAGGCGAAGTTTACATGCCCATCGAATCTCCGCGCGGGGAGATGGGCTATTACGTGGTGAGTGACGGAACGGCTAAGCCGTATCGTGTACACATGCGCTCGCCTTCGTTTGCAAATTTGCAGACCCTGGCCAGGATGTGTGAAGGGCGGCTGATCGCAGACGTGGTCGCGGCAATTGGCTCGATCGACATCATTCTGGGCGACGTGGACAGGTAAGGCAGTTGTCGGTTGTCAGTAGTCAGTTGTCAGAAAGAAGTTGCGAGAGCTTACCATCGGATGCACGGCTGAGTTGCGCGCGATGTAACCGGAGCACGCACCCGCGCCGGAGGCGGAACAGAGGTTTGCCCAGCGCTTCAGCGCTGGGTAGGCGAGTTAAAGAGGTTCGAGTCCCGTAGGTGTCTGTGTTGTAGCTTACCTTCGCGCGAGGCGAGTGGGATGATTGCCCCGGAAATTCAGCCGCGAAGCGGCGGAATGGTTTGAGCCCGGCTCGTCAGAGCCGGGTGAAGTGGGAAAAACTCTGAGTCGCGTAGCGACGACACAAGCTACGACACAGACACCGTAGGGACGGCACACCGTTTCGGGGACTTCTTGAAAATCCCCACCCCGGCAAACCAAGCCGGAATGGCGCACCCGGCGAAGAGCGAAGAGCGATTTATGGTGACGGCGGCACACAATTCGGTTCCCGATCCGCAGCGCGAGTTCCTGCGTCATACACTGGCGACGCTCGCCTATCGCGGGGGAAAGGCTGTGCGGGGCGCACCGGGGGAGTTTGCGTCGTTTCGCGTTGCCGAAGGCTCGCGCACACCGGGGGAGATCCTGGCACATCTGGGAGATTTGTTGGACTGGGCGCTGTCGATGGCCGAAGGCAATCAGCGCTGGCAAGACTCGGAGCCGATTCTCTGGGAAAATGGCGTTCGGCGGTTTCATGCCGGCCTGCAGGCGTTTGATGATTACCTGGCGTCGAACTCACCCCTGGCGGTCCGCGCCGAGTCATTGTTTCAGGGTCCGATTGCCGATGCGCTGACGCATGTCGGACAGATTGCATATTTGCGGCGTGTAGCGGGTGTTCCGGTGAAAGGCGAGAACTATTTCAAGGCCGAAATTGTTGCCGGCCGCGTCGGACGGGAGCAGGCGGCGCCGAAGCGGGAGTTTTGAGTAACGGAATCCCACTCAAGCCAAAAGAAGGCTTGAATGGGGCACCCAGGCTTTTGGCCTTTAGGACAGAAGTCGCCATCAGCGGCTCTGGCCCAAAGCCAAGAGCTAATTGCCAATAGCTAAAATGAAATTCTCTGACCAACTCGAACAACGCTTCGCCGAGATGATCACGCATTATCCGACGAAACGCTCGGTGCTGGTGCCGATCCTGCTTTACATCCAGGATGAACTGGGCGCGCTAACCGATGACGCAATCCACGAGATCGCGCAGCGCGTGGAGCTATCGGACCTGGAGGTGCGCAACGTCATCAGCTACTACTCGATGATGCGCACCCACGCGATCGGCAAATACAACCTTCAGGTTTGCACCAACGTAAGCTGCCTGCTGCGCGGCGCTGACGACATCTTCGAGCATTGCAAAAAGAAACTGGGCATCGGCAACAAGGGAGACACCCCCGACGGGCTGTTCCATCTGGAAGAGGTGGAGTGCATCGGCGCCTGCTCGTGGGCTCCGGCGATGCAGGTGGATTACGACTATCACGAGAACCTGACGATCGAAAAGATCGACGAGTTGATTGACGGGATAAAGAAGAAGGAAGAGCAATAACAGCTAGCAGCTAGTAATTAGTAGTTGGCACTTAGCGCTCAGATTGGTCACGGTTTGGAATCTTATCAACGTGCTGATGCACCCGCGCCGTAGGCGCAGCAGAGGTTAGCCCAGCGCTTCAGCGCCGGGTAGGCGGAGTTAGACAACTGCGAGTCCCGTAGGGACGGCAGATGTTGGCGGCGCGACGGGACAGCAGGTTCTTCGCTTCGCTCAGAATGACAGAACTTCTTTTACTGGGAGCTGGCGGCTGGCGGCTCCAAACCGAGAACTGATAGCTGATACCTAATGGCGTATCTAGTTTCCCATCCCGATGAAGTAAAGGTCGTCTCCAAGCGTTTTGGCATGGGCGCGACCAACCTCGATCGCTACCTCGAGCTCGATGGCTACAAGGCGCTGCAAAAGGCGCTGACCATGGCGCCGGACGCCATTATCGCCGAGGTGAAGACGTCGAACCTGCGCGGCCGCGGCGGCGCCGGATTTCCCACGGGCATGAAGTGGTCGTTCGTGCCCAAGCAATCGGCCAAGCCGAAGTATGTACTATGCAACGGCGATGAGAGCGAGCCCGGCACCTGCAAAGACCGCCTGATCTTCGAGCACGATCCGCATTCGGTCATCGAAGGCGTGATGATTGCCTGCATCGCCATCGATGCCAAGGTGGGCTACATCTATCTGCGCGGCGAGTATCGTTACCTGGTCAAGATCATGGAGAAGGCCGTGGCCGACGCTTACGCGCGCGGCTTCATCGGCAAGAACATCTTCGGCTCTGGACGCAATCTTGACATTTATATCCACTCCGGCGCGGGCGCCTACGAAGTTGGCGAAGAGTCGGCGTTGATGGAATCGCTGGAAGGCAAGCGCGGCGTACCACGCATCAAGCCTCCCTTCCCTGCCGTTGTAGGACTTTGGGGCGGCCCGACGGTTATCAACAATGTCGAAACGCTGGCCAGCGTTCCGCACATCATGCTGGGTGGCGGACAATGGTTTGCCGATCTGGGCACGCCGAAGAACGGCGGCACGCACCTGGTAAGTGTCAGCGGCAACGTGGAGAAGCCGGGGGTTTACGAACTTCCGCTGGGATACAACTTCAAGAAGCTGCTTTACGACGTTGCCGGCGGTATCCAGGGAGGTCGCAAGCTGAAGGCCGTAGTACCAGGCGGCTCGTCGGTTCCGATTCTGAAGCCGGACGAGATTGATTATCCCTTCGATTACGACGGCATGGCGAAGGCCGGGACGATGATGGGTTCCAGCGCGGTCATCGTGCTCGATGACACGCAATGCATTGTGAAGTTTGCGCTGCGGGTGATGAAGTTTTATCAGCACGAAAGCTGCGGCTGGTGTATTCCCTGCCGCGAGGGTACCGACTGGCTGAAGAAGACGCTGGTTCGTTTTCATTCCGGCGGCGGCGTGGCGAAGGATATCGACAACATGAAGTATCTGGCCGACAACATGCTGGGACGCACGTTCTGTCCGTTAGGCGATGCGGCGGCCATGCCCATGATTTCGTACATCCAGAAATTTCGGGAAGAGTTCGAGGCGCATCTGGACGGCAAGCCGTGCCCGTATGAGCACGCGGCAGAGTTGGTAGGAGCGTAGAGAAATCCCCACCCCGACAAAAGAAGCCGGAATGGGGCACCCGGTGTGTAGCGAGTATTCACCGACAACTGATAACCGACAACTGACAACTGGTTCTAAATGGCTGACGTAACCCTCACTGTCGACGGCAAGAAGCTCACGGTTCCCGCGGGGACGCTGCTGATTGAAGCCTGCAAGAGCACGGGCATTCACGTGCCTTCGTTCTGCTACTACCCCGGATTATCGCTCCAGGGCGCTTGCCGCATGTGCCTGGTGGAAATCGAAAAGATGCCCAAGCTGCAAACCGCGTGTACCACCGTGGTCGGCGAAGGCATGGTCGTCACCACCGAGAGCGACAAGATCAAGCAGGCGCGCAAGTCGATGCTCGAGCTCGTGCTGGGCAATCATCCGCTGGACTGCCCGGTGTGCGATGCCGGCGGCGAATGCGAACTTCAGGACATGACCTTCACCTACGGCGCTGCCGAGTCCAAGTACATGGAGCTGAAGAACCATCGCGAAGAGCAGCAGTGGTCGCCGGTGGTGTACTTCGATCGCCCGCGCTGCATCCTCTGCTACCGCTGCATTCGCGTGTGCGGCGAAGGCATGGACGTTTGGGCGCTGGGTATCCAGAATCGCGGATCGAGTTCCATCATCGCGCCTAATAAAGAAGATCATCTGGAGTGCGAAGAGTGCGGCATGTGTATCGACATCTGCCCCGTCGGCGCGCTCACCTCGGGAGCTTATCGCTACAAGACGCGTCCATGGGAGATGAAGCACGTCGGCACCGTGTGCACCCACTGTGGCGATGGCTGCAAGACGACTTTGGGCGTGCGACGTGCCGATACCGGCATGCAGATTGTTCGCGGCGACAACCGCGATAAGAGCGGCATCAATGGTGATTTCCTTTGTGTAAAGGGACGCTACGCCTTCGACTTCGCCAACAACGATGAGCGCCTGACCAAGCCGCTGATCAAGCGCGATGGCAAGTTCGTTCCTTCGACGTGGGAGCAGGCGTTTGAGCTGATCGCTTCAAAGTTTAAGGAAGCGTTGACTAACGACGGACCCGCTGCGGTCGCTGTCATTGGCTCGAATCGCACTACCAACGAAGAGAATTACCTGCTCCAGAAGTTCGCGCGCCTGGTGCTGGGGACAAACAATATCGACCACCACCGCACCGCCGACTTCCCTGCTTTCGCTTCGGCGCTGGCGGGCAAAGAGAACGCAACGGCTTCAATGCGCGAGGTTGGAGAGGCGCCGGCGATTCTGCTGATCGGCAACAATCCGACGGACCAGCATCCACTGCTGGCGTGGCAGATTCGCACCAACTTGCGGCTGCATCGCGCGCGGGTATACGTGGTGAATTCGTATCCCATCAAGCTGCGCCGGCAGGCGACCGGGTTCGCGCAGATTGCTCCCGGCTCCGAGGGTAGCTTCGTGCAGTTCCTCGCCGGAAACGATTCGGCAGGCGATGCGATTCTCTCGCCACAGCTCACGCGCGAAGCCTTGAACGGCCTGCGCGACAAGATCAAAGGCGAGAAGCCGCTGGTCATCGTCTTCGGCTCGGAAGTTCGCGGCGCGGATGTAAAGGCGCTGGTTGACTTCGGATTGGCGCAGGGAGCGAAGTTTGTTTGCCTGGGCGATTACGCCAATTCGCGCGGCGCCGCCGACATGGGCCTCTATCCTGACTTGCTGCCAGGATACGCGCCGCTTAACTCGAGAACGCCATATCACGAAGAATGGCTCGACGAGATCCCGACGCAACAGGGCATGAACCTGCTTGAGATGATGGACGCAGCGAAAGCCGGCAAGCTGAAGGCGCTATATGTCGTGGGCTCGAATCCTGTCGCGCGTTTCAACGTCGATCCGTTCGTGCTGAACGGCACGTTCACCGTGGTGCAGGATATGTTCCTGACCGAAACGGCGCTGGCGGCCGATGTTGTGCTGCCGGTGGCGAATGCGTATGAAAAATCCGGGACGATGACCAACACCTGCGGCGACCTGCAAATGGTGAAGAAGGGTGGCGAATTCTCGGGCGTGCGGTCGGACTTCGAGTGCATCGTTCGCATCGCCAACACCATGGGTTACGACGTCCACAAGCTGGTACCGTTCGGCTTGGGCGGCGAAGGTACTCGCGCTGACATGGGCCAGTCACGCGGAGCCCAGTCGGGCGAATCCGACCGTCACGCGGTGTGGCTTGCGTCGCACAATCTCGAGCCCAAGATGAGCCCGACCGATCCGATTGCCATGCTCGACGAAATTCAGCGGCTGGTGCCGGGATACGACATCTCGCGGCTTGGCATCCTGTCCGGACAGGACGAGCACACGCAATTGGTACAGATTACGGTCGCGACCGGCGCTGGGCATCCGGAGTTGATTCTGCCGTCGAACGATACTTTGTTTACCTCGGGAACGCTGGGGCGGTATTCCGCGACGCTGAATACGGTGATGGAGCGATATCGAACCGAGCCGGCCGACAAAGAGGTCGCGGCCGATTGAGGAAGTTGTCAGTGGCCGGTTGTCAGTTGTCAGAAAGAAGTTTCGAGTTGTCGGGTGTCAGGTTTCAGAAGTCAGGCGTAATCCGGAATCGTTGATCTGGTACGAACCAGCCCCGCAGGGGCGAAACAGTTTAGCCCAGCATGTAGCGAAGCGGAGTGCTGGGTTGGCGTTGTTTTACGATTGCGAGTCCCGTAGGTGTCTGTGTCGTAGCTTACCTTCGCGCGAGGCGAGTGGGATGAGTGCCCCGGAAATTCAGCCGCGAAGCGGCGGAATGGTTTGAGCCCGGCTCGTCAGAGCCGGGTGAAGTGGGAAAACTCTGAGTCGCGTAGCGACGACACAAGCTACGACACAGACACCGTAGGGACGGCAGATTTGGAACAGGCACAGACAGAACTGACGCAACTGCGATCGACGCGCCTGGAATGGCGCAGGAAACTCGTAACTTGAAACTTAATAAATGAGCATCGGACTCTTCATCCTCGTCTCGCTGATCAAGATTGTGATCGCGCTCTTCGTTCTGCTGACAGCCGTCGCCTATACGACGCTGGCGGAACGCAAGGTGGTCGCGCACATCCAGAACCGCTGGGGGCCATCACGCGTAGGGCCGTTCGGCATCTGGCAGCCGCTCGCCGATGGCCTAAAGTTTATTTTTAAGGAAGACCTTACACCTCCTTACGTTAACAAGCCTTTATATCTCCTGGCTCCCGTCCTTTCGTTGACCGTTGCCTTGACCTCAATCGCCGTCATACCCATTGGCCCATGGGTGACCATCGGATCGGTACACACGCCGTTGCAGATCGCCGACGTGAATATCGGTCTGCTGGTGATTCTTGGCCTGACCTCGATCGGGGTTTACGGGGTGGCGCTGGCGGGATGGTCGTCCAACAGCAAGTACTCGATGCTGGGCAGCCTGCGCGCCTCAGCACAGATGGTGAGTTATGAAATCGCACTCGGCCTGTCGCTGATCGGAATCTTGATTTATGCGGGCAGCTTCAGCCTGCGCGACATTGTGATGGCGCAGCAAGGGACCTGGCTGGGATTCATTCCCAAGTGGAACATCTTTACCGGGCAGATTGTTGCGTTCTTCATTTACATCATGGCGGCCTATGCGGAAACGAACCGCATTCCGTTCGACCTGCCCGAGGCGGAAACCGAGCTGGTCGCGGGCTATCACACGGAGTACAGCTCGATGAAGTTCGCCATGTTCTTCATGGCGGAATACGCCAACATGTTTACCGTCGCCTGCCTGGCAACCGTGCTGTTCCTGGGCGGGTGGTCGGGCCCGGTCTTCGGTCCGCCGATTTTGCATATCGTGCTGCCGGTGGTCTGGTTTGTGGTGAAGGTCATGGCCTTCATGTTTCTGTACATCTGGGTACGCGGAACGCTGCCACGCTTCCGCTACGACCAGTTGATGGCATTTGGTTGGAAGTTTCTGCTGCCGCTGGCGCTGGCCAACATTATTGTTACCAGCCTGGTGGTGGCGTTGAAGTGAGACACGCTGTTCGCCATTCGCTTTTCGCTCTTCGCCGGACGTGGACAACGATAGCGGCGAAATGAGAGTTAGGCGCTGGCAAGTAGATAGCAGCAGTTCACGCAATTCGCGAAGTCTTTTTGCCAGCGTCTCTCACTTTATCCTCTGGCGAAGAGCGAATGGCGAAAAGCGAAGAGCGATTAACCCATGCTTCATCTTGTACTGTTCTTCATCTTCGGAGCGCTGTGTGTCGGCGGGGCCATTAACCTGCTGGTGCAGCGGCACCCCATCAACAGCGCACTGTCGCTGATTGTGGTGATGGGCTCGCTGGCGCTGCTCTACCTGCTGCTGGGCGCCGAATTCGTGGCCGCGGTGCAGGTGATTGTCTATGCCGGCGCGGTGATGGTGTTGTTCGTCTTCACCATCATGCTGCTGAACGCGGGCGCGGAAGAACGCACGCCCCATGCCAGCCGGGTTGCCACCATGCTGGGTGTTCCCGGCTTGATCATCGGTCTGGGAATCGTGGCGGCGGTGGTCAGCCGCATGACCGGCCTCGATCGTATCGGCATCGGCGGACCGCAGGTGATGAATGGCACAGCATCGTTCGGCGCGCCGCAAGCCATCGCGCACCTGCTGTTCCGGAACTTCCTGCTGCCGTTTGAGGTGACATCGATTCTGATCTTGATCGCAATCATGGGCGCCGTGGTACTGGCGCGGAGGGAGGAATAGATGGTTCCTCTTTCTTATTACCTCATCCTGGGCGCGGTTCTGTTTGCCTGCGGCGTTGCCGGATTTCTCATCAAGCGCAACATCATCACGCTGTTCATGTCGATTGAGCTGATGCTCAACGCGGTGAACCTGACCTTCGTGGCCTTCGCCGCGCAACTGAAGCAGCTCGATGGCCAGGTATTCGTTTTCTTCGTGATGGTCGTAGCGGCAGCGGAAGCGGCCGTCGGGTTGGCAATCATCATTTCTGTTTTTCGCACCCGCGAGACGCTGAATGTGGACCGGGTGAACTTGTTGAAGTTGTAGGGAACGCGGGGTACGCTATTCGCCATTCGCTGTTCGCCGGACAGAGTGGTGAGCTGGATTGGCGAATGCTGAAAGCGATCAGCGCGAAATGAACAGTTGTTTTATTGAGTTGTGAGAGACGCAGTTCGCGGTTTCCTCACTTTTCGCTGGACCGTTCGGGAGCCATTCCGGCGAATGGCGAAAGGCGAAGAGCGAATGGCTAAGAGCGACTAGGACTTTATGCACCTTTGGATCATTCCGCTGTTGCCGCTGGCCGGAGCCGCCATTAACGGGCTGCTGGGCAAGCGCTTCCCCAAGGCGCTGGTGAACACCATCGCGCTGGGCTCGACGGCGCTGGCCTTCGCGTATGCGCTGTGGGTGGCGGCCCAGTTCTTCGGAATGCCGGCCAACGCGATTCCCTACATCGAGCACCACCAGACCTGGATGGCGGCGGGCAGCTTCTCGGTCGAATACGGATTCTGGCTCGACCAACTCTCGCTAGTAATGCTGCTGGTCGTCACCGGCGTGGGATTTGTGATTCACATCTTCTCCGTCGGCTACATGGCCCACGAAGACGGTTATTACCGCTACTTCGCGTTCCTCAACATCTTCATGTTCTTCATGCTGATGCTGGTACTAGCCGACAACTACCTGCTGATGTTTGTCGGATGGGAGGGCGTGGGACTCGCCTCATACTTGCTCATCGGCTTCTGGTTCCTGAAGCCCTCGGCGGCGAATGCGGGCAAGAAGGCCTTCATCACCAACCGGGTTGGAGATTTCGGATTCCTGATCGCGCTGTTCCTGCTGATTAAGCACTTCGGAACACTGCAGTATGACGCCGTGTTCAAGGCTGTCTCCGGCCTGGGAATCGAAACTACAACCGGCTTGCTCACCGCGATTGGGCTGTTGATGCTGATGGGCGCTACCGGCAAGTCGGCGCAGATTCCGCTGTACGTCTGGCTGCCCGACGCCATGGAAGGCCCGACTCCGGTCTCCGCACTGATTCACGCCGCGACCATGGTCACGGCTGGCGTGTACATGGTGTGCCGCTCCCATGCCATCTTCGATCGCGCTCCCAACGCTGCGCTGACGGTTGCGGTGATTGGCACCCTGACCGCGATCTTCGCCGCCTCGATTGGCATCGTGCAGACGGACATCAAGAAGGTGCTGGCGTATTCGACGGTTTCGCAACTTGGCTACATGTTCATGGGCGCGGGCGTACTGGCCTACGGGGCAGGCATCTTCCACCTGATGACCCATGCCTTCTTCAAAGGCTGCCTGTTCCTCTGTTCGGGCGCCATCATTCACGGCCTCGGCGGCGAGCAAGACATGCGCTTCATGGGTGGGCTGCGCAAGTACATGCCGTGGACATTCTGGACCATGACCTCGGCAACGTTCGCCATCGCGGGCTTCCCGCCATTCGCAGCGTTCTTCTCGAAGGACGCGATTCTGGGCGCAACCTTCGCCAGTGGCCAACACGTTCTGTGGCTCATCGGAATCATCGCCGCCGGAATGACGTCGTTCTACATGTTCCGCCTGTGGTTCATGACCTTCTTCGGCGAGTATCGCAGGCCGAATCCGGCGACTGCAGGACACGGGCACGGCGACGATCATGGCCACGGAGCTCCGCACGAGAGCCCGTGGGTGATGGTGGTTCCGCTGGTTATTCTCGGCACCCTGTCGCTGGTGGGCGGTTGGATCGGAGTGCCGGCAGCGCTCGGCGGATCGGACCATTTCCGGCACTTCCTTGATCCGGTGTTCGCGGCGTATGCACCGGCCCCGGCACACAGGGGAGTATTGCGGATTGCGACTCCGGAAGAGGTTCGTGAAGCCAAAGCTAATGCACATTCTGAAGAAGGCATGGAACTGGCGCTGATGGGTATCTCCGTAGGCGTCGCGGTGATTGGATTCGCCGGCGCCTGGTACCTCTACTACAAGCGGACCGATCTTCCGGCGAAGATGGCGGCCAGCGCAGGCAGCTTCTACCGGCTGGTGCTCGACAAGTACCGCATCGACGAACTCTACGAAGCGGTCATC
Organism: uncultured Acidobacteriaceae bacterium; assembly: GCA_963796585.1. Taxonomy (GTDB): domain Bacteria; phylum Acidobacteriota; class Terriglobia; order Terriglobales; family Acidobacteriaceae; genus CAVVDY01. Next base: position 137,383 of record CAWCMB010000007.1, on the reverse strand, counting down.
ATTCAGCCGCTCATCTTGCTTTCTACGAATGTCTTCTGGAAAGGCATTGACGTCGGATTGATCGACCGCGGTGTAGACGAAAGCGCCGCCGCAGCGCAGGACGTCTCCAACACAATGCGGCAAATGCAGTCGGGCAACATCCGCTCGTATGCCGGATGGGTGGCAGCCGGCGCAGCCGCGGTGATCGCATTCATGGTGTGGCGAGGTCTGCGATGAACTTTATCAACCAGAACATCGTCACCATCGTTACCTTCCTGCCGTTGGCGGGAGCCCTGCTGCTGCTGGTCTTTCCCCGCCGCGCTCGCGACATCCGTTACTTCGCGCTGGGGATTTCGCTGGTCACGTTGCTGGCTTCCCTGCACCTGCCGTGGCACTTCCAGCGCGGCGCCGATGGCTTCCAGTACGAGCAGAACATACCGTGGATCCCACATCCGAACATTCACTATCACCTGGGAGTCGACGGCATCTCGCTGTGGCTGGTCGTGCTGACCACGTTCCTCATGCCGCTGTGCGTGCTGGTGTCGTGGAAGTCGATTAACGAGCGGGTGAAGGAATTCTTCATCCTGATGCTGGTACTCGAGACCGCGATGATCGGCGTTTTCGTCGCGCTCGACCTGTTCCTCTTCTACTTTTTCTGGGAAGCCACGCTCATCCCGATGGCGCTGATCATCGGCATGTTCGGGCACGGCCGGCGCATCTACGCCGCGGTGAAGTTCTTCCTGTACACCATGATCGCCTCGGTGTTCATGCTGGCCGCGCTGCTGTGGCTGTATGCCCACACCGGCAGCTTCGATTTCCTGGAGATACAGCGGCAGATCCAGCAGGGGGCAATTCCCGGCTTTGCCAGTGCGGCCAAGTGGCTGTTCCTGGGATTCTTTGTCGCCTTTGCGGTGAAGGTGCCGATGTTCCCGCTGCACACCTGGCTGCCGGACGCGCACGTCGAGGCTCCGACTGCTGGTTCCGTGATTCTTGCCGGCGTGCTGCTGAAGATGGGCACCTACGGTTTGCTGCGCTTCAACATCGGGCTCTTCCCCGAGCAGGCCAGGGCGAACGCAGGATGGATTGCCGCGCTGGCCATCGTCGGCATCATTTATGGCGCGCTGGTGGCGATGATTCAGCCGAACATCAAGCGGCTCATCGCGTACACCTCAGTCAGCCACCTTGGTTTCGTGGTGTTGGGTATCTTCAGCTTCACCCAAATAGGCGTCGACGGCGCGGTGTACCAGATGCTGAACCATGGCGTTTCGACGGGCGCGCTCTTCATGCTGCTGGGCATGATCTACGATCGCCGGCACACCTATGACCTCAAAGAGTACGGCGGCCTGGCGACGCCGATGCCGATTTATGCGACCTTCTTCACCTTCATCATGCTGTCATCGGTCGGCCTTCCGCTGCTCAACGGATTCGTCGGCGAGTTCATGGTGTTGAGTGGCGCCTTCCAGGCGAGACAGATCTGGGGGATCCTCGCTGCCACCGGTGTTATCTGGAGCGCCTGCTATCTGCTGTGGATGTATCAGCGTGTGTTCCAGGGGCCAGTGACGAATCCGGCGAATGTCAACTTGCGGGATCTCGACGCCCGCGAGCGAATTTCGCTGTGGCCGCTGGCCATCGCTGCGCTGGTAATGGGGGTTGCTCCGATGCTGTGGTTGCATTCCATTGATCCAGCGGTGAGTGCGGCGCTGAAGCAGTTTAACGCCGCGACCCAGGCTTCGGCCCCGGCCATGACGCATCTTTCCAACGCCCTTATGACGGTATTCGGACGATGATTCCAACAGTCGACTACATTCGGATCCTGCCCGAGCTGGTGCTGAGCGTTTTCGGCATTGTCATCATGCTGGTCGATCCGGTACTTCCTCCTAAGAGCGATAAAAAGCCGCTGGGAATAATCGCGCTGGTCGGAGTTCTCGCCGGACTGGCGGCTGCTTTCCTTCAGGCGCAAAACTATGGGGACGCCTTCTTCCACATGGTGCGCGTCGACGCTTTCAGCGTCTTCTTTCATTTTGTCATTCTGCTCATCGCGCTGGTCGTGGTTCTGGTTTCGTTCAATTACTTGGAAGTGCAGCAGATCCATTTGGGCGAATACTACGGACTTGTCCTGTTCGGCACCGTGGGCATGATGCTGATGTCGTCGGCCATCGAGCTGGTGCTGATCTTCATCGCGCTGGAAATTTCGTCGATCTCGACCTACATTCTCGCGGGATTCCGCCGGCGCACCGCCGAAAGCTCCGAGGCGTCGCTGAAGTACTTCCTGCTGGGCTCGTTCGCGACCGCATTTTTCCTCTATGGAGTGGCGCTGGTGTTTGGCGCCACCGGAACCACCAACGTCTACGACATCGCCAAAGTTTTACAAGGCCAGAACTCACTTCTGGTTTACCTGGCCGTCGCCTTGATGTTCGTCGGCTTGGGATTCAAAGTCGCGTCAGCGCCCTTCCACGTATGGACACCCGATGTTTATGAAGGTTCGCCGGCTCCTGTGGTTGCGCTGATGTCCACCGGCCCCAAGGCTGCCGCGTTTGCCGTGCTGCTGCGGGTACTGTTTGCCACGGGTGCTCCGGGCTGGTTCTGGATGCTGTGGGTCTCGGCGGCGCTCTCCATGACGCTGGGCAACATCGGTGCCCTGGTGCAGCAGAACATCAAGCGTCTGCTGGCGTATTCGTCGATCGCGCATGCCGGATACTTGCTGGTCGCGATCGCCGCTGCGAAGCTAAACGGCAACGGAATTTCGGCCGCCATCTTTTATGCGGCTTCGTATGCAGCGATGAATGTGGGCGCATTCGCCATCGTAGCTCACCTGTCCGGACGCGGAGAGCGCTACGTCACGCTCGATGACTATGCTGGGCTGGGACGGCGCTCGCCCGTGCTGGCCGGCATTCTCACCATCTTCCTGCTGTCGCTGATCGGGATTCCCATCACCGGCGGATTCTTCGCCAAGTTCTACGTCTTCTCCGCTGCCTTGCAGGCGAACCTGGTCGGCCTCACCATCATCGGCGTCATCAACAGCGCCATCGCTGCCTACTACTACCTGCGCGTGATCGTCTATATGTACATGCGCGATGAGCGTTTCGAGGCGCCCGTCGCACGCATTCCCGCCGGACTGGGCGTCGGCCTGGCGATCAGCCTGATCGCGACCATCTACCTCGGCGTGCTGCCCGGGCGGGTGCTGGATTACGCTCTGCGCGGCGCGCAGGACCTGCTGAAGTAAATGCCGCGGGCCTCGGTGCCCGCACTGCCATCTCCTTTCATCTCTTCTTGTCACTTCTTGTGGTACTCTGCCGAAGCTGATCTATGAGCCTGCCGATCGTATATCTTGCGCGCCATGGCGAAACTGCGTGGACTCTCTCTGGCCAGCACACTGGCCTTACCGATCTTCCCCTCACCGAGCATGGCGAGCAAAATGCCAAATGCTTAGGCGAACGATTGAAAGGGCTCACCTTCGCGAAAGTCTTCGCCAGTCCGCTACAGCGCGCACGCAAGACCTGCGAACTCGCGGGATTCGGTGCGGTCGCTGAGATTGATCCCGACCTGGTCGAGTGGAACTATGGCGAGTATGAAGGACTGACCAGCGCGCAGGTTCACGAAACGAACCCGGACTGGAAGCTCTTCCGCGATGGATGCCCCGGAGGCGAAACGGTCACCCAGATTGCTGCGCGTGCCGATCGAGTGGTTACGCGCGTGCGTGCGATTCAAGGGAATGTGTTGCTGTTTTCCAGTGGACACTTCTTGCGAGTGCTGGCGTCGCGCTGGTTAGGACTGGACGCTTCAGCCGGACAATTCTTCCTCTTGAGCACCGCCGCTCTCAGCCAGGTGGGATACGAACATGATCTGACCGAGCCGGTGATTCGTTTGTGGAATGATACGAGTCACGTGCGGGGGTGAAATAAGCAACCCCCCAGGTTGGCCAGTGAACGCAGCACCCGCTAAGTTCCGGGCGGGATCTTGGGCGCGCTCGCCAGCCACCGTCCAGTCCCACAGCGCGGCTCAGCTTAGCCCAGTGTGTAGCGAAGCGAAACACTGGGGTGTGTGCAGATAAGAATTCGAAGCCCCGGCCGGGGCTCGTCATCATTTTGAGGCTAACCAGCACTGCGCTGCGCTCCACACTGGGGCTAAACTGAGTCGCGCTTGCGACGCTGATTCCCTGGATCGCAGGGCGAATTCCGGTCGGGGCTACTGTTCTTTTTGGTCTTTATTCTCTTTCGGCTCGTCCGTGTTTGCTGCCCGCAACTGGAGATCGTTGGCGTTGTACTGCTTGCCGGTAAAGACGACATGGGCGGTGACTTCAGAGCCCACCTTCAGCTTGCTTTTATCGTCGACGGCTGATTGGTCGAAGTGCAGCTCGTAGGTTTGGTCGTCGCTGCGATTCTCGAGCGCGAGCGTGTTGCTGCGCATATCAATGTTCGTCACCACACCGGAGAAGACATACGTATCCCCGGGCTTGGCAAGCAAAATCACTTCCTGCGCCACGTCGTGTTTGTCCTTCCCGGGCGCGAATTGAACATCGACCAGCGATCCGGGTTGCAGGTCGTTGCTGTTGGCCGATCCCTTGTAGGCGCTGTATTGCGTCCCGCTGCCGACGGCGATGGTCACGGGCTGTGACGACAACTCGTCGCGAACGGTGACGGTCCCCTTCTCAGCATTGACCGCTGTTACCTGGCCGCGCACTTCGGCGACCCCGGTTTGAGTTTCGACGCGCACGTTCTTGGCAAAAACGCGCGAACCGTCGAGCATGGTATCGGCGTACACGCGATCGTTCTTGCGAATACCCAACACCGTCGTCTCCTGCCCGTCACGGTAAATGTGAGTTCGTTCGTCAATAAACATCTTGATCTTGTGCCCGCCACCAAATGGCTGAATGGTGAGCTGATTGCGAATGTGGTCAACCCGCGCGGCAGTGCCTCCGATCAGGGTGGGCTTGGTCTTGGGCAGCGGCGGCGGCTCCAACAGCGGGTCGTTAGCATTGGGGTCGGCTGAGTTGGTGTTGAGGACCGTCCTGGGCTCGTCGGTTTGCGTCGTCGTTTCGGTCTTCGGGGCGGATCGGTCGCCCTTGGGTACCGCCGTACTCGGACCGGGAACTCCGGAACCCGAGGGCTGCGACGCCTGACCCGCATTGCCCTGGATGGGGCCGGGGTCCTGTTGGGCGAGTCCGAGCCCCGTTAAGGCCAAGCTGAGGCCAGCCGAGAGAACAATCTTTCTGAATATGCCTGAGTTCATGATGTCCGTAACTGTCCTGGATGCCCCATCCTTTTGCGTCTTCGCGAAAGGATGGGAGCGAAGCCGGCTGGTCGAGCTCTACTCACCTCGTTACTTCCGAGCGAGAGCTACCTCAGTCGAGAGTTGGATGCAATCCAGGGGTGCTCTGCTGTATTGGCCGTGACGGCAGAAATTCAGGAACACGAAGCAGAGCTGCCAACCGTGGAACACTCCTTGCACATCTAAGGTATTCGACGCCGTATTGTTGCGGCGCCCTGCTGGCCACTTGAAGCTACTCTGCCCGGAGGCTGAATGTCTGTTGTGCTGACGCCATCTGCTCCGCACCTCAGTTCGATCTCGCGCAAACTTGCGTGCGCTCTGTTGGGATGCGCCCTGGCGCTTCCCGTGGCGGCCAAGGACATTCGCATCAGCTTGCCCAAGAAGAGCAAGCCCACGCCGGTGCAGAAGCTGAATCAGCAGGGCGTAAAGGAACTGGAGAAGCACAATTACAAGGAAGCCAAGAAGCTTTTCTACAAGGCTTACCTGATTGACCCCGACAATCCATTCACCTTGAACAATCTGGGCTACATTGCCGAGCTGGATGGCCAGGTGGATCGCGCCCAGCGCTACTACTCGCTGGCGGCTTCTCACGCTTCCGACGCGCTGGTCTACAAGTCGACAGAGAAGGCGGCCGTCGGCAAGCCGGTGGACCAGGTGGCCGGCAACGCAGCCGACAAACAGATGCTGATCAACCGGGCCAATGTCTACGCCATGAGCCTGCTGGAGAAAGATCGCGCCCCCGAGGCCGACGTAGCGCTCCAAAAAGCGTTGCAGCTCGACCCGGACAATCCCTTTACGTTGAACAATCTCGGCTACGCTCGCGAGAAAGAGGGCGAGCTTGAGGACGCCTACAAGTACTACACCCAGGCCGCGGCGCAGCACTCCGACACGCCGATTGTGGTGACGTTTGAGAAGTCGTGGCGGGGCAAAGGCATCAGCCAGATTGCCGAGCGCAACGCCGAGAGCGTGCGGAAGGAGATGGAGCGGCAGAATGATATTCCAGAGCGCGTCGCTCGCCTGAACACGCGTGGGGTATCGGCCATCAACCGCAATGACTTCAAACTCGCGCGCCAGTATTTCGAAGAGGCATACAAGCTTGATCCCAAGAATGCGTTCGCGCTGAACAATATGGGGTTCCTGGCTGAAGCTGACGGCGATCGCGAAACCGCTGACTTCTATTACGCCAAAGCCAAAGAGGCCGACCAATCGAACAAACGCGTAGCTTATGCAACGCGCAAAGATGCCGAAGGTGAGAAGCTGGCAACGGTCGCCAACGGTAGCGACGAGTCGGTAAACAAGGCGATGGACGAAGCTGCCGCAGCACGCCGGATGGAAGGCGGACCGGTGGTGCTGCACAATCGCGATAACTCCGCGGTCGCTGAGCCGCTGGTTCCACCAAAGCCGGAGACCACGCAGCCGATTCACTCCGTCGAACTTCCTGCGCCCGGTAGTGGAGGCTTGCTGCAGCCGCTACCGGAGAGCGAGCAGCCTAAGCTGCCCTCCGACAACGAAACAGGTGCCGAAGCGCCGTCCGGTCAGCCTGCTACTCAGCCGCCCGCCAATCAGCCGCAAGGCCCGGTGGACAATGGCGTCATCATGCCGCTGCCGGACAACCAGCAGCCTGGCGCGCAACCACAGGCACAGCCCCAGACTGCGCCCGGTCAGAACGCCCAGCCACCGGCGAATCAGCCGCAGCAACCGCAAGCCCAACCTCAGCAGCCGCAACAGGGCCCGGTGCAAAACGGGATCATGATGCCCCTGCCCGATAACCAGCAGCCTCCCGAGACCAAGCAGCCGGAGCCGCACTAGACAGCGCTGCTACCAGATCGCAAGGCGTGGCAGTTCCCGGCTGCGCCTTTTTGTTGCTCGCCCTTCCTGGAAATGAGGCCCAGACCTAGCCGATCGGTTAATGTGTTATGCGTACCTGCAGGGGAGAGACACTATGACCGAAGCACGCGCGATCTGGACTGACAAAGACCGTTTCCTCGGCGAGGCGGGCAGCGGCCACGCCGTTGTGATGGATGCCGGCGATCCCAAGACGGCGAGCACTCCGATGGAACTGGTGCTCATTGCGCTGTGCGGCTGCACCTTGAGCGATGTGGTCGGCATTCTGCGCAAGAAGCGCGAGCCGTTCACCTCGCTGGAGGTGCGCGCCGAAGCCGAGCGGGCCAATGACTTTCCCAAGGTCTACACCAGCATCAAGCTGGTCTATCGCGTCGGCGGAAAGGTCTCGCGCGGCGGAATGGAACGTGCGGTCGAGCTCTCGAAGGAGAAGTATTGCTCGGTGTCGGCGATGCTGGAGAAGACGGCCAAGATTGAGTTCGTCATTGAGTATATGGACGCGCCTCAGTCTTAATGGAGACCCAAGTTCCTCAGGGGCTAGAGCCCAATTTTCCCGCGGCGCCTACGGACGGCCTGAAGGTCGTCCCCTTCAAAACCGGCCGAAGGTCTTCCGCTTTGCGAAACTTTTTCCACAAACATCGCGTCTGAGTACATAAGCGCTTGCCGTACCATGTCGTTATCCGGATGTGGGGATTGGCTGTATGTTTTCGCTTACCAGGCTGGGAGCTACGATCCAGAGTTGCCGAAGCATCATCTGGCTCGCGAGTTGGATCGTCCCCAGGCCGCTCCGTCGCGAGTGGTCGGCGATGTGGCGGAGCAAAGTATGGCACTGGGCCAACTTCCTGGCCGAGTCGGGTCGCCTGGATGGACGCAACCAACGCATCCTGATACGAAATTGCTGGGGCGCTTTCGCCGAGGCGTTCTGGATTCGCTACGACCGTGAGAGTTTCCTGCTTGGCAAACGCCGTCTTCTGCGCTCCCCCTGGACATGCCTTGCAGCCTGCCTCCTGCTGGTGACTGTGTTGCTGCTGGCAGGCGGGTTTGTTCCACCTCGCAGCGCGTTGTTCTCACAGCCGACCTATCAGGCAGACCGCGTGGCCGTCGTCAGTTTCAAGGGCAAATACGTTCGTATCCGCAGCGAAACGCTTCTCTATCTCGGCTCGATTTGGAAAGGCACGCCTCAGGCGAAAGAGCTTGCGCTTTACTCTTTCGGGCCAAGCCGGCTTTCCGACGACTGGAGCGAGGTGCCGGTCATTGAATCTCGCGTGGGGCTCGAGTTCTTTCAACTGCTGGGAGCCAAGGCCGAACTGGGACGACTACCTCAGCCGTCGGACGGTTTCGCGTGCGCGAACTGCGCTGTGCTCAGCCACGACTTCTGGCAGATCCACTTCCGCGGCAACAGGAACGTGCTAGGCCGGCGCATCGAGTTAGATGGGCATCGAATGACGGTCATCGGCGTGCTGGCCCGAACCTTCGAATTGCCGGCGTCATCTACCTCGGTCTGGACCGTGCTGGACGACGCGACTCTGCGATTCAGCAATTTCGTGAGCCGAGTCGGAGTGGTGGCGCGTTTGCGTGACGGTGCTACTCCCTCGCAGTTGCAAAGCGACTTGATCGACCGCAGCGAGAATGCGGGTTATCGTTTTGTCCAGGCCCCGATGACTGCGGTTTCTCTCCACAACCAATCGCGGATGTTGCTGGCGACGTACGCGGGCTTCTTACTTCTGGCCGTGTTCTGTGCGGGCGCAATCGCGTGGTTGTTGCGTTCGGCCGCCGGTGGATTCGGACCGGTATCTCTGCGGGGATGGCAGAACATTCGCTGGTGGGCATTCTTCGCCGCTAAATCCGCGGCCATCACGGCGTCGGTTTACTTGTTGGTTTGGGTGATGGTTCACGGTCTGCTGGGCTGGGTGGGACGCACGGTATACCCGATGGCCGATGAGGTCGCGTTCTGGACTTTCCTTCCCCTGGCGGTCGCGCTGCTGACCTGGTCGATTGCCGACCAGCAAAAGCGCTGCCGCCGCTGCCTGCGCAGGCTGAGCATGGCGGTGGATGTCGGCCGGCCGGGAAGCGTGCTATTGAACTTCGCCGGCACCGAAATGGTCTGCGAAGACGGTCACGGCATGTTGTATGTTTCCGAATCCGAATCGAACGCTCTGGAACGCGATCGCTGGAGAACGCTCGACGAAAGCTGGGCCGAACTCTTCCGCGCCGGATAGGCTACTCCTTCGCGACCGGGCTGAGCGTTTGGTTGTGGTGCAGGGTGCGGAGTGTCAGCGCGCGTTGGATTGCACTGGAGAGATCGGCCACGCTGAACGGCTTGTTGAGAAATGCGTTTTGCCGGCTGAGAATCTCGCGCCGCATGGCGCTGTCTTCGGTGTAGCCCGACATAAAAAGGAAGCTGAGCTGGGGATCAAGCTGAGATAGCTGTGTCCACAGCTCCTGGCCGCTCATGCGTGGCATCACCAGGTCGGTGAGAACGAGATCGATTTTCCCCTGCTGCTCTTGGAAGAGTTCGATCGCCTCCATGCCATTCGCCGCTTCTATGACCTGGCATCCCAGCTGTCGCAGGCATTCGCAGAGATTCTGGCGAATCTGAGTTTCGTCCTCAACCACCAGAACCCTCTTGCCTCCGGTCATCCCCTGAGGTCCGGCACGTTCCGGTTCGCACTCCGGGTGGGAGTCTGTGATAGGAAAGTAAAGCTTGAATGTCGTTCCGTGTCCCGGCTCACTGTAGACCCACACATAACCGCCGCTCTGTTTCACGATGCCGTAAACAATCGACAGGCCGAGTCCAGTCCCCCGAGCGATATCTTTGGTGGTGAAGAAGGGGTCGAAGATGCGCGGCAGAATGGCGCTGTCGATGCCTGAACCGCTGTCGCTCACCGCCAACATCACATATTTTCCGGGCTGCACCGGGCGGTGCTCCCGGGTATAGGTCTGATCCAGCTCAACATTGCGAGTCTCGATCTCCAGGATTCCTCCATCGGGCATGGCATCGCGCGAATTGATCGCGAGATTCATGATGACCTGTCCCAGCTGATCGGGGTCGAGGCGAGCATTGTGCAGTTGCGCATCAAGCTGTGTGATCAGCTCGATGTCTTCGCCAATGGTGCGGCGAAGCAGCCGTAGCGTATCGCTTACAACGCTGTTCAGGTTGATGGTACGGGTCTGCATCACCTGCTGCCTGCCGAAGGCCAGCAGTTGCCGGGTAAGCGAGGCGGCGCGGTCTGAGGCGTTCAGAATCTGAAGCAGGGGTTTGCTCAAGGGACTTTCGAGCGTGACTTTCCCCAGCATGAGTTCGGTCGACAGCCGGATAACAACCAGAACGTTGTTGAAGTCGTGGGCAACCCCACCGGCCAGCCGTCCCACGGCTTCCAGTTTCTGCACCTGGCGGACTTGCTGCTCCAGCGTGCTGTGCTCAGTGACATCTTCGATGTAGAGATCAACCAAATCGGCATTCTCTTCCGGATTGTGCTTCAAAACGCCCCAGGCGCGGACGCGGATCGACTCGCCATCTTTGCGAACCAGGGCCGCATCGAAGGCCTTCAAATTTCCTGTCCTGCGTAGCAGTTCCACCATTCGCTGGTAATCGTCGAGGTCATGGTAAAGCTGGGTGGACAGCTTCATGGTAAGCATCTCTTCCCGGGCATAGCCTCCCAACATTTCGGCCAGCGCTGGATTGCAGTCCACGAAGCAATCGCCTTGCAGCGAAATACCGCAAACCCCAAAGGGCGCGTTGTCAATCATCGATTTCAGTGCCGCTTGCGATCGGAGCAGGGCCTGCTCGGATTGCACCTTGTCGCTGACATCTTGAATCAGGACCAGCTCAAGAACAGCCCCATCGCGGACGAAGCGGAAGGCCGCGATTTCGACCGGAAAGTTGCTGCCGTCTTTGCGGCGATGGGTCCAGATGCCGCGATGGCCGTATCCAGAACCCGACTGCTGAAGACACGATTTGAAACGTTCATGTTCTTCCGACGGACGAATGTCGAGTCCGTCGAGGCCAAGGAATTCATCGCGGGTGTAGCCATACAGCCGCAGCGCCGCGTCATTGGCCTCGGTGATGGCCCGGCTGTGGCAGTCAAGAATCATCATTGGGCAGGGGTTGGAGAAGAAAAGCATCTGAGAGCGCTGCTCAGACTGAAGCACATTCTGGACTTCCTGATTGAGCTGCTCATTCAGTTGCTTCAAGGCGCGGTTTGCGGCCTTTAGTTCACGCTGCCTCGCATTCGACTTCTGCAACAGCCAGACCGACCAGCCGACCGCCAGCCCTACCGCGATGGGAGCCAGGACGCGAGTGCGGGTAAGCAGGACACTGGCAAGTCCTGCCGCAAGGGGATCACCCGCAAGTGACTGCGGATTTGAAATCCAGACGCCGGTACCGGCAATCGCAATGCTCGTTAAGAGCGGAAGGGCACGGTAAATGGCATCTTTATACGACAAAAGCTAAGGCATTCCTTACTTTGCTAACAGCAAACTGTGTGTCGCGTGAATAAGCCCACAGCAACTTTCCCGCGCCTGGCGCAGCGCAGAAGGTAATGCTCCTATAGTGTTAGCAGTCTGTGACTCGGATTGCTGTGACTTATCGCACACCTGGGACGAAAGGCGGTCACAAAGTTGCGCGACTTTGGTGGTGATAACTTCAATCCGCCCGCTTTACGCGCCCTTCAGGACTAATTGCTCCGCGGAAGAAAAAGCGTGGGAGCGAATCATTAGGGTGCTCAGCAGCGAAGTCAGGCCCGAGGAGGCCAGAATCATGGCAATTACGACGAACTGGTAAATCGCGGCGTACAGCGGATCGGTACCGGAGAGCAACATGCCCGTCATGAGGCCGGGAATCCATACAATGCCCAGCGAACGTAGATTGTCGATGGCGGGGATGAGCGATGCCTGCATGCTCGCCTCAGCGTAGCGGTTCACGGTGACATCGGGCGCAGCCCCCAGCGCCAGTGCGGTTTCAATCTCCCCGGCGTGGGCCAGGACTTCGGAGCGGAAACGATTCAACGCGAGTCCATTGGTATTCATCGCGTTAGCGATAATCATGCTCCCAACTGGGATAAGAGCGGTTATGGCAGTGTCGATGACGCCTGCCCAGGTCATGATGGCGGTGACCGAGCCCGCACCTGCGGCGATGGCCAGCGTTGATACCTTGCGCGCGTTTGGAATGTTCTTCGCGCGCCGGGCGGAAATCGATCCCGCAGCGAACAACATTCCCGCCAGCAGAAAAACGCTTGACCAGCGTGGAGCTTTCAGCAGCAGCGCCAGTAGCGAGCCCACAACTACGATCTGCACGATGCCGCGAACAAGCGCGATAGCCGCATCGCTCTCCAGATGGATATTGCGGCGGCGCGCCAGCAGAACAACCGCAAGCGCCAATGTCGCTGCTATAGCAGCCTGTGCGAGGCCGAGCGAGACTTGCGTATGGAAGATCGATTTAAGCACGAAGCACCTCCTGCGGTGTTCCCATGTGGACGAGGCGGCCATGCTCCATGGTGCCCACCCGGTCGCAGATTCGACGTGCCTGCTCGCGATCGTGCGTCACCAGGATGAAAGTTCGAGAGGTAGCCGTCGCCAGTTCCCGAATCAACTGCTCTACCCCGAGCTTGGCGTCTTCGTCGAGCGCTGACGTCGGCTCGTCGAGCAGCAGCATCTCAGGCTGGTTCGCCAGTGCGCGGGCAAGCGACACCCGTTGTTGCTCGCCGCCGGAGAGATTGGCGATGTCTCGTTCGGCAAAGCCGTCCATTCCTACTTGGCGCAACAATTGGTGGATAGTTTCGCCAGGCAACAGCTCTCCACGCTGCTGTGGGCCGAACTGAAGGTTCGAGGCGACCGTGCCCGGAAACAGAAACGGCCGCTGCGTGACCATGCCGAGCCGCCGCCGTAGTTCACGCGGCGCGATGCCTTTGTAATCGATGCTATCGAGGTAGACAGTCCCGTTGGTGGGCTCGTCGAGCCGGTTCAGAAGACGAAGGAGTGAACTCTTCCCCGAGCCGCTGGCGCCTACAATGCCCAAAAGTTCGCCACGGAATACGTCCAGAGAAACATCATCCACAATCGCAACGCCATCGGCTACGCGCCCGAGGTGGTCGGTGCGCAAGATGACTGGAGATGCCGCGGGCTGCTCCATGCCTGTCACGGCGTGAGGTGCCCGTAGAAGATCTTGGTTTCATACTGGAGAACGACCTGGCCGTCGCGCTGATACGACGAGAACAGTTCGGGAAGTTCGGCGAGCATCACTTCAGCCTTCGGGCCTTCGCGCGGTATGTACGACGAGGAAAGGAGGCGGCCGCGCAATCCGTCGAAGTCAAAGCGCTGTTGTGCCGGGATGGTGATCAGCTCGACGTCGCAAGGTGCGAAGAATGCCCGCAGTACATCGAAGTTCGCAACCTGCCGGTGCACGACCTGGCGATAATCGATCGCGTGACGCTGAAGAAACTCCTCATAGGCGCGCAGGAACAGCGACGCGTCGGTGCTGCGGTCGTGCCAGATCAACACACACCAGCCGTCAGGCCTGAGCACGCGTGCGAATTCGGCGCGCGCCGGCTCCCGCGCAAACCAGTGAAAGGCCTGCCCAGCTAGTACAAAGTCGACGCTTCGCGCCGCAAGGCCGGTCCGTTCAGCCGAACCCTCGCGCATCTCGAAGTTCGGGCACTGCGCCAGATACTGCTCGCCCGCTTCCCGCATCTCGCGATTAGGCTCGATGCCAATAACCCGGTTGCCGTTTTGCAAGAAGGGCTCGGCGGAGAATCCCGTCCCGCAGCCGGCATCAGCTATGACCTGCGAAGGAGTGAGGCGGCAGGGGCTCTTTAAGGCCTCGACCACTTCGCGCCCGTAGCGTGGCCTGTACTTTATGTAGTCATCGACGCGGTCAGAAAATCGCGTTTTCGGATCGCGAACTTGTTCCATCATCGGTGTTATCTTACCGTGGACATGGCAGCCCGAACCAACGACGCCTCCTCAGCTGTGACGAGGGCCATCGCAGCGCTGATACGCCGGATTCCTCGCGGTCGAGTGAGCACTTACGGAGCGGTGGCAAAGGCCGCGGGCTATCCTCGCTGCGCCCGCCACGTGTCCAAGGTCCTCCATCAGGTTGCAGGGCTACCGTGGCAAAGGGTACTCGGCTCCGGGGGCAGCATTTCCCTGCCCGGCGAGCTGGGACTGGAGCAACGCTTCCTGTTGCAGGCGGAAGGCGTAAAGTTTCGTGGCAGGAAAGTGGACATGAAGTTGTGCGAGCATGAATTCCCCAGGCGCTCACGAGTTAAGCGCGATTGCAGTCGGGTACCCAAAAAGTAGCAGTGCAGTTCGCCACAATTTCCTGCACCGGCGTGACTGCGTGGCTTACAATCGGGTGGTTGATGATTCGTTCAGGTTCAATTCGTCTGCTGGCGATTGCGGTATTCGCCCTTTGTTCGACCATGGTCTTGGCCCAGCGGACGGTTGTGCACGATCATCATGTTTTCCACCGGATACCGAGTCCGGCCCAGAATACCCGGTCGATTTCACCGGCCCCCGGCTCCCATAACGTTCAAAAAGGGCCGAAAACAAAGCTGCATCCGACAGCTAATCGGGAAGCTGCGGAAGGTTTTTCAGGTACCCCTCCGGCCACGGTTGACCTTTTGGGCCACTAAACGTCTCATTTATTAAGACTTAGCTGCTTTTTAACAAGGGATTTCCACCGCGAAACGGCTTGAACAGCGTTTTTGGGGTTGAATCCTCACTCAATTCGGGCTAGGATATGGAGTTTTTGATGGGCTCTGGATCCCCCCAACGAACCCCCTCGGACAATGCGCCTGGTCCGGAGTTGAGTCGTCAGGAACGTGCGCGGAATCAAATTCAGGTGATGCGCAAATCGAACCCAGGCAGCGTAATTGGTGGTCAAGGTCATCCACAATTCAAATCGCAAGGCAGGTAAACAACTCAACAATGGCAAAGCGACGCGGCAATCCTAACTGGGGCAAGCCGGAACCGATCGGCCCGGTTGTCCCCACAATCACCGAGTTCGAACAGGTGGTGAAAGAATTCAAGCTGGCGCCAGATCAGTACATCCGTTCGACTCGCCTCCGCGAGTGGGCCCGCAAGAACAAGAACTCCAAGTACATCCCGGAACCGCTCCTGGAAGCTTGGGGCTTCGAGATCGAGTCCACTCTTTAGGCAAAGTATTTCTCCGAAGGGCTGTCTGTGGACAGCCCTTTTTATTTACTCAGAAAAACCGTAATACCATGCCGGACTCGCTTCCCCGGTGCCAAGTTCATCAACAATTGACCTTGACTGCATCGACGGGTGCTCTATGATGTCTCAAAAGTCGTCGGAAACATTTTCGGTCAAGGTTGTTTTGGGGAGCAGCTTTGAAAAACTCGTTCACCTCATTCGAAGTCGCGCAACTGACGGGCATCACGCTGCGGCAGTTGCAATGGTGGGACGAGCAAAAAATCGTAGTTGCACCGCGCCAGGGACACCGGCGCATCTACTCTCTCGACGATTTAGCAGAGATCGCCATCATTTGTGATCTGCGGCGGCGTGGGTTCTCGCTGCAGAAAATACGCCGGGTGGTGCGCTTCCTTCAGAAAGAATTGGGCCGCCGCCTGGTGCAAACCGTGCGCGCGGCCGATGAGTACCACCTGCTGACGGATGGCCGCCATATCTATCTTGAGGACTCCGCCCGAAGTGTGGTGGATCTGCTGAAAAATTCGCGTCAGCCGATGTTAACCGTGTGCCTGAGCGACACCATCGAACGGGTGTGCGGAGAACTGGGATATGCCAAGAAGCGTAACGCGGGCGTGCGTCATCTTACGGCCAGAAGCAAAGCGTCTTGAACGTGAATCTGGGTTCGTTCCCGCCCAAGGAGGGCACATGATCGGAGAGCTGAGCGTTTTGAATGAGTGGATCCCCGAACAAATGGAACCTGGAACCATCTTCGTGCTCGAAAACGCCGGTGAGATGGGAGAGAAGGAAGATCCCTACTGGGCAGTGCTCGCCTGCCCCAGTTGCGGTCAACTCGGCCTGGTAACGCGCAAGCAGATCGCCGGACTACTGCCGGTTATCTGCGGCTCGGAAAAGTGTTCCGCTCAGTTCTTCATCAGGGACGAGGAGATCGTTGCCCGCAAACCGAGTTAGTTCGATCAGAGTTCGCCACGCAGGTCGCGGGCTAGCTGGCCCGGCGCTGCATGCCTCCGGTGCTTAGAGTCCCTTCTTCCGCCAGCACCTCGCGAATTGCCGCCTTGAGTTCCTCGCGGCCCTGCTTGTCGAAGGAAATTGTTATAGGCTTGCTGGCCTCGCCAAAATAAAGGCTGGTGTGTGGGAAAGGAATCTCAATTCCCAAGCGATCAAACTCCTTCTTTATGCGGCGGTTCATCTCCCGGCCCACATCCCATTGCTTGATCGGCAGGGTCTTGATCCGCACTTTGACGATGACTGCCGAGTCGGCGAATTTATCGACTCCAAGCACTTCCAGCGGTTCCAGGATCGAACTTTTGTACGGCGCTTCCTTCATCATCTGCGCGGCAATTCCCTTCAGCACTTCGGCGACCTTGTCGGTGTCTTCTTTGTAGGCCACGCCAACATCGAACACGTAGTAAGAATATCCGTGCGTCATGTTTGACAAGCTAGTGATGGTGCCGTTGGGAAAGATGTGCAGCGTGCCATCGAGTCCGCGCAAAACGATGGTGCGAAGGTTTATCTGTTCCACCAAACCTCCGGTGCCATTCACGATGGCGACATCATTGACGCGTACCTGGTCTTCCAGCAGCAGGAACACTCCTGAGATAACGTCACGCACCAAATTCTGAGCGCCGAAACCGACCGCTAAGCCGACCACTCCTGCCCCGGCCAGAATGGGGCCGATATTGAATCCTGCCTCCTTCAAAGCCATGATGAAGGCCACGCTCCATACCACGACGCCTATGGTCTTGCGAAAAACGCTGCTCAGTGTGGCGGCCCGCTTTTCCAGCTCCAGGTTGGAACCTGCACGCGTAATCCGCTGGACAATGCGCTGTCGCAAACGAGGAATTGTGCCGGCAAGGATGCGTGTGGCCACGTACGCCACGACCAGAATTATCGCGATACGAAAGGCGTGAGCAAGCGCAGGATAAAGATCGCCTTGAAATCGATCATAGAGCTGATGGAATGAATGCATCATCCTTCCTTGACTTTGAATTGAGCTTCTCTTCCCTTGGATGAGTATTGCAGCGTACAGGTTAGTCCGCTCGTATGCCTATGCGCCTGCCCAGCGAAAGGGTATTCAGCGAGTGATCACTCTGCGATGCGGGCGAAAGTAGGCTACGCGTTACTGCGCCTTCAGGTAGCGTGGCGCAGTGACCGGTATCTGCTCGACAATCTCGATTCCAAAACCTTCCAGCCCTGCGACTTTGCGCGGGTGATTCGTGAGCAGACGAATCCGCTTCAGATTTAAATCCGACAGAATCTGTGCGCCGATGCCGATCTCGCGTTGGGTGCGGCGCTGGTTTTCCGGCAGAGTGGGTAGCCGCTGCTCATGATGAAACTGAATGGTGAATTTGTCGAGCAGCTTTTCCACCGAATAGCCCTTCGAGGTTTGGTGCAGGTAGATGAGCGCGCCGGTTCCCTCTTCGGCGATGCGGCGCATGGCGGCATCGATGGTGTTGCGGCACTCGCACCACACCGCCCCGAAAACGTCTCCGACCAGGCAGTGGGTGTGCATGCGTACCAGTACTGGTTTTTCGCCGGCATTCTCCACGTCGCCTCGCACCAGCGCGATATGCGAGTCGCCGTTGATCTCCGACTCATAGGCAATCATGCGGAACTCGCCATAGGCGGTGGGAACCATGGCTTCGGCGAGTCGGCGAACATAACGCTCGTGCGCCATGCGATAGCGAATGAGTTCGGCGACGGTCAGCATCTTGAGGTCGTGCTCGCGGCAGAATTCGCTCAACTCAGGCACCCGCGCCATGGTGCCATCGTCATTCATGATCTCGCAGATCACGCCTGAAGGAACTAGTCCCGCCAGTCGCGCGAGATCGACCGAGGCCTCGGTTTGGCCGGCACGCACCAACACCCCACCCTTGCGAGCACGCAGCGGAAACACATGTCCGGGACGGGCCAGGTCGTTGGGACGGGTACTGGGATCGATTGCAACTTTGATGGTCTGCGCCCGGTCGTAGGCCGAGATGCCGGTGGTGACGCCGTCTTTCGCGTCGACCGATTCAGTGAAGGCGGTTCCAAAGTTCGAGGTGTTCTCTGCCGACATCTGGCCCAGGCGCAGATAGTCGAGCCGCTCCTCGGTCATAGCGAGGCACACCAGACCGCGTCCGTACTTGGCCATGAAGTTGATCGCCTCGGGGGTGACCTTCTCCGCGGCCATGGTGAGATCGCCTTCGTTTTCGCGGTCTTCATCGTCGATGACGATGATCATGCGGCCCGCACGAATCTCTTCCAGTGCAGTCTCAACGTCGCAGAACTTTGGTGGCAGAGTCATAGATGTCAACCACGATTCTAGCAGCGTGCCTACGCCAGAGGGTTGATCAAGCGGATGAGCCAGTAGGCCAGCATTGCCACTATCGCCGATGCCGGGATGGTCAGGAGCCATGCCCACACGATGCGTCGCGCGATGCCCCAGCGCACGGCCGACAGCCGGTGTGTGCTGCCGACACCGACGATGGCGCCGGTAATGGTATGGGTCGTACTGACGGGGATACCGGCCAGTGCGGTCCCGAACAGCGTAATCGCGCCCGCGGTTTCAGCGCAGAATCCGCCGACCGGCTTCAGCTTCGTGATCTTCGAGCCCATGGTATGCACGATGCGCCAGCCGCCGAAATATGTTCCCAGCGCAATCGCCAAATTCGCGGCCAGGATGATGGGCCAGTGCCACTGCCCCCAGTTACCAGCGAAGTCTTCCTTTCTCATCACGCCCGCCGTGTACAGCGCGCCGGCCACAATGCCCATGGTCTTCTGCGCGTCATTGCCACCGTGTCCCAAGCTGTATGCGGCAGCGGAAAGAAGCTGGAGCTTGCGAAACAATTTGTCGACCTGTCGCGGCGAACGGCGTTGGAAGAGCCAATAAACAACGATCATCATCCCAAAACCCAACACAAGCCCCATCACGGGAGCAATGACGATGAAGATCAGGGTCTTCGTCCAGCCGGAGGCAATGATGACGCCGGGCGCCGCTCTCCAGCCATGGAGGGCAGCGGCGCGAGCCATGGCAGCCCCTGCGTAGCCGCCGATCAGAGCATGCGAAGAAGATGTGGGCAGTCCCAGCAGCCAGGTTAAGACGTCCCAGAAGATGGCCCCCACCAGGGCACCCAACACCACATACTGGGTGATAATGTCGAGCCGGATCATCCCCGTACCAATCGTTTTGGCCACGGCGATGCCCAAAAAAAATGCGGCAAGAAAGTTGAAAGCAGCAGCCCAGACGACCGCCAGCTTGGGAGAGAGCACGCGGGTCGAGACCACCGTGGCGATGCTGTTGGCAGCATCATGAAATCCGTTGAGAAAATCGAAGATCAGCGCCGTAAGGATGGTTACGATCAGCAGGATCAACCCTGTGCTCACGGTTGTGCGCTCCCCCTCACCGCTATCCTATTCATGCGTGGCAGACTCAGGCGCTCTTTAATACAACAGTTTCAAGAACGTTGGCGGCGTCTTCCGCCTTGTCGGTGGCTTCTTCCAGGATCTCCAGAAGCTCTTTGAGTTTGATCAGGGTGATAGGATCGTAGCCGCCATCGAACAGCCGGCCGATCGCTTCCTGCGCCACCTGGTCGGCTTCGTTCTCCAGGCGATTGACTTCCACACAGTGGCTGAGCAGAGAGTGGTCCTTTTCCAGCAGTCTTACGGCCTTGCCTAGCTCTTCTGCCTGAGTCAGGATGATTCCGGCAAGCACCTTCGCCGAAGGAGAAGGCTGGGTGATCTTGTAGGTAACCAGCCGACTGCTCGCGCCATAAATAAAGTCCAGCACATCATCGAGCGAGGATGCGAGCAGATGGATGTCCTCCCGGTCGAATGGCGTAATGAACGTCTGATTGAGCTTTATCAGGAGCTGGTGGGTCATCTCGTCACCGTGATGCTCAATCGCACGAATTTGCTGCGCTACTTCCGGTAAGCGCTGGTAATCCCAGTCGTTGAGCAGATCATGCAGCACCCTCGCACCCTGGATTACGTTGTCGGCGATTTCGGCGAACATGGCGAAGAACTTCGTCTCACGCGGAATAAGGCGGGCCATTAGCGAGCTTTCTTATGCAGGCGCAAATCTATGAAAATTGGACGGCCATGTCTGAGCAGCCCCGTGAAAGAGCACGTAATGTTACGGGAATGTTACAGACGTGTTAAATATGACATGTGGGCAGAGTCGGGTCAACTGCCACAGTGTCAGATATTCGTCCCGCTACTATCGATATACCACTTTGTGGTACACGTACATTAATAACTATTCTAGGCACTGGTGAGTACCGCCGCGGCTTTCCCATATAAGTTGCGCAATGAACGAACTACCCAACGCAGGCAAACGATAATCAGCGCCAACAGTACTGCCACCACCGCGGCAGCCAGGTAAGGATGCTGCGTAGCCACCCAGGTCAGCGAGATCGCACCCACATCTTCCCCAAAACTCAACGCCATATTCGAAAACGGTTCAGGCGATGGGGTGACCGCCGCGCGCACGGCCGTCTTGCCTCCGTGAGCGGCGAAGGCGATGGCCGCTCCCATCAGGGTCGAAACCAGTTGCATCTGCGGCGACAGGCGCGAGGTTGCGGCATAGGCCACGTACCCGGCAATTGGAATGCGCACGAAGGTGTGCAACGCATTCCACAACAGATCGAACATGGGAATTTTGTCGGCGAAGAACTCCAGCGCGAACATCGCCAGGCACACACCGATGATCCACCAGGAGGTGACGAAGTGCAGCCCCGACGGCAACTGAATCATTCCAGCGCGCGACAGTAGCCCCAGGGCTCCCACTGTGGCATACACGTTCAGCCCCGCGGCGAAGCTGGTGCCGGCGATCATGGCCACCGTCTGGTCAGGGTTTAAGTGGATCATTGAAACCTGCCCGTCTTCTGCTCAGCCGCTAGCGACCGAGTGCGGGTGGAAGCGTCGGGCTTCAGCCCGACGACTATCACCTGGGTTTTCGGGTGGCTTTAGCCACGGCGAACCACGGCTGAAGCCCCTGTTCAAACATGCTTTTGCGGCACGGCTGAAGCCGTGCCCTTCCACCGACGCCCCTACGTCACTCGTCGCTGTGAGCTTCTTCCTATTTCCGCTTGGGTACCGTGTCTCAATATAGGTTACAGCGCCCCTTTGGAGGTTGATTGTGGAACCGTTTCATCATCACATCGTGGTGTGTACACAGCAAAAAGCGGAAAACGTAACCTGTTGCGCCTCTGCTGGTTCGCCTTCCGTTCTGGAGGCTCTCTATCGCGAGCTGGGCAGCGCCGGACTCTCGAATGATGTCATGGTCTCGACCTGTGGATGCCTCGGCCTGTGCGACAGCGGTCCCGTGGTGATCGTTTATCCCGAGGGAACCTGGTACGTAAAGGTAAGGCCGAGCGATGTAAAGGAAATTGTTGCGTCGCACATCACCAAGGGACAACCAGTGTCGCGCCTGCAACGCAATGATTACGCCGCGATGCGGGAAGAGATCCTTGAGCACCGGCAGAAGTATTTCGCCATGGTCAAAGGCAAAGACGCCACCGGAGTCCTGCCGGATGATCTGTTCCAAACGGTTCGTGCCTTCATGCCCAGCCGGGTGATTCTGAGCGCGCTGGAGCTCGACGTTTTTACAGCGCTGCGCGACGGCTGCGACGCCAAGGAAGTTGCGAAGCGAATCTCCAGCGATTCTCGCGCGACCGAGTTGCTACTGAACGCGCTCGTCGGTCTCGGGCTGCTTCAGAAAGAGAATGGCAACTTCCGCAATACGCCCACGACAGCGCGCTTCCTTGCCGAAGGCTCGCCCGACAGTGCGCGCCAGGCGCAGTTGCACACCGCTAATATGTGGAAGCGCTGGTCGTACCTGACTGATTCGGTAAAGACTGGCTTCCCTGCCCCGTCGGTTCCTGACCATGAACATGCCGGAACCTTCATTGCCGCCATGGACCACAGCGCGCGTGGCCGGGTCCGCGCAATCGTACAGGCGGTCGGCGTGAACGGCGCACGGCGCATGCTCGATCTGGGTGGAGGTTCAGGAGCCTACTCGATTGCATTCGCGAAAGTGGCACCCGAGCTGCACTCCGAAATCATCGATATGCCCGATGTCGTACCGATTGCACAGAAGCACATTGCCGATGCCGGCCTTGCTGACCGCGTCAGTGTGCGCAGCGGAGACATGCTGAGCGCCGACCTTCCTCCGCAGGGCTATGATTTTGTGCTGCTCTCATCGATCTGCCACATGTTTTCGCCCGAGGAGAATCAGGCGTTGTTGGCGCGGGCACACGCTGCCCTTATGCCGAAAGGGCGAATCGCAATCTCCGACTTCATTGTCGACCCTGACAAGGCCTCACCTCGCAGTGCTGCGCTCTTCGCCTTGAATATGCTGGTGGCGACGCGCGGCGGAGCCACCTACAGTGAGCCGGAATACGAAGCGTGGCTAAACGCTGCTGGCTTCAATGAGATCAAGCGAATCCGTATCCCGGGGCCGGTCAACCTGATCGTCGCGCAAGTGAAGTAATGGTTAGCCGCGGTTTGCTGCTGGGGTTGCTGTTTCTGCTGATCGTAGGCGGGGCGGACTGGCCCTGGACCGCGCGCGGCGGAACTTCGGCGACGATCGCGCATCCGAAATCGGCCGAGAATTTGCTATACTTTTTTAGCCGCACTGCAATGCGCGCCCTTAGCTCAGCTGGATAGAGCGTCTGGCTACGAACCAGAAGGTCGGGAGTTCGAATCTCTCAGGGCGCGCCATACTTCCCGAACTACTTCCGCGACAGACCACTACTTCTTATGCTTCTTCGTTGGCCCTGCCGGCTCAGCCGCTTCAGGCGGCGTTTGCGTTGGCGGCGCGATTTCGACGGGCGAGTCGCTTACGATCTTGCGAAAGAATGCAAACGGCACGCTTGCCGTGACCACGGCTTCGTTCTTGTCTTGCTCGACCTTGAAACTTTCAAACGCTTTCTTCACGTCAGGGTCGGGACCGCCGCCGTCCATCGAGATGTCGATCGAGCCGAACAATGCCAGGAATGCATTCAAGCGCCCAACGAAGCTCCGCGCCTCCGCCTCGCTCTTGGTGATGACTTGAGCACGCAGGTGGACATCCGTCAAAGGGCGGGCGGAAGCGATGACGACGCTTCCTTTCGGCAACAGACTGCTCCATCCGCCAGGAATCAGCAACTCGCCGCGATCCTGCATCGAGACTTGCGACGGCGTGCGCGCAATGGTCCACACCACGCTCCCCAGCGGCACTCGGCGGTAATAATCCCGCACCAGAGCTGGTCCAGGAAAAGGCAGTGCCGATTGCTTATAGCGATCGATGATGTAGTGAATGAAGCCAGGGTCGGCGTTATTGGACGCCGCGGCAGTATCCAGCCCCAGCAGCGCGACGCGCAGGGTACGGCCCTCCAGCGGAATTACATATACCTCAAAGCCGTCATACTGTTCGATGGAGTTCTTTGACAGCTTCGCGAGATATTGGCTCACCCGGCTGTGGTCGAAATGGCCTTGCAGGATCTCGGTGTAACGGGTTTCCTGGCCGTTCTCCGCCCCGTAATGGATGGCGAAGGCGGCGCGGTCAAGATCGCGCTCGAAGTCGAATCCCGTCTCGTCAACGAATTGCTGGTACTCGGGATCGCGATTGGAAGCGGGCTTCTTCCCCATGTCGGTCAGCAGTCGAATGGGCTCGAGATTGACGTAAAGGACTGCGTCCGAGTCAGGCAGCAGGCGCACCGCATCGGGAGGCGCATGCCTCCGCAAGAGCAGGGCGGCGATAATTGCGCCCGCCAGAACCAGGACTACGATGAGTGCGATCCAGAGTTGACGCCTACGGGTGCGCATCGATTGTTCAGAATCATACGGTAAAAAGCTCCAACTGGCGAAGCGCATGAAAAACAGGTAGACTGGTGGTGTTCCGCTGTACGTGCCCGGTGGCCGGGCACACTCTGCAGAATCCCAGCCTAAAGGCCCCCGGGAGTGGCGAGTTGCGGGTTTTCATGATCGCTTTCAAAGGCGGCGAATGGATGAGTGTAAGCCGTCGTTTGCACGTGGGTTGCCGTTGTGTTACCCTCAATGTTTGTGCCCGGTTGGCAGGAAAGTTCTAGGCCAGTCTATGGCGCCGGTGGCGTCGCGGCAGGCCGCAGGCTGGCGTAGCTCAGCTGGTAGAGCATCTGATTTGTAATCAGAGGGTCGGGGGTTCAAATCCCTTCGCCAGCTCCAGTTTGTAACCCTTGAGCGCGCCGTCCGCCGACGGCGGATAGCAGGAGCAGAGCCAAGCAAGACGCGCAGCTTTCCTAGAAAACTGAATCCAACAGCAGCTTCCATTGCGACGTAGGTTTGCGCGGAAGTGCGATTACGAAGCTGTTGCCAGGTTGCGCGGAGGTTCTCGGTCGCTGAGCGGCTGAGGTGAGTGGTTCTTTGACAGCAGGGATTAGCGGTTCCGGGCCCGCGCATCTGCGGCTACAGCAGGTGCTTTCCATGCGTCGGCGGTTTGCTCGGTCGATTGTGCACAGGTGGCCGAGTGGTTAATGGCAGCAGACTGTAAATCTGCCGCTCCTTGCGAGCTACGGAGGTTCGAATCCTCCCCTGTGCACCAGGTTTCTTCATGAAGTTTTGGATAGCGATGGGTGCGTACGCGGTTTTGGCGGTTGTCACGGCCCTAACCATTGACGATCAGAGGTTCAAGCTGGCAACCCTGGCGATTCTGGCGCTGTTTGCGATACGTACGCTGACGTGGAGCCGGAAGCTGGATCGCGAGCGCCAAGAGCATCGGGACGAATAAAGTTGCCAGTTGTCGGGCCGGTTGTCAGTAAGATCGCAATCAGTTGTGTGGCGGCCTGTGGCTTAGGCGTGGGGACAGCAAAGCGCCAGCCCCGTTAGGGGCGAAACAGCTTAGCCCAGCACGCAGGCGAAGCCGGAGTGCTGGGTGTGGCGCGCATGATCTTCTGAGTCCCGTAGGTGTCTGTGTCGTAGCTTACCTTCGCGCGAGGCGAGTGGGATGAGTGCCCCGGAAATTCAGCCGCGAAGCGGCGGAATGGTTTGAGCCCGGCTCGTCAGAGCCGGGTGAAGCGGGAAAAACTCTGAGTCGCGTAGCGACGACACAGACACCGTAGGGACGGCAGATGTTGCAGAGCGGCGGCAGGTTTCAGGGCGGGAGTAACTCAGTGGTAGAGTCACAGCCTTCCAAGTTGAGCCGTTTTGCGGGCGTGAGCGTAGCGGGAGCCCGCAGGCGAAATCCCGAAGCGCAGCGAGGGACCTGGAGGGTTTTGCGTGAGCGGGAGTAACTCAGTGGTAGAGTCACAGCCTTCCAAGCTGTTGGTCGCGGGTTCGATTCCCGTCTCCCGCTCCAGTGTTGCAAGTGTTGCAGAGGTTTAGAAGCTGATGTAGCTCAGTTGGTAGAGCACTCCCTTGGTAAGGGAGAGGTCATCGGTTCAATCCCGATCATCAGCTCCAGTTTTTGCCGGTAGGGGCGAGCACGAATCCATTTGGCGCCTGAAGCGTCAAATATTTACAGCCCCAAAACTTGAGTCAGCGGTAGTTCTCCCACGTGGATGACGAGTTCCAATATGCAATCGGAGCCCAGACCCGTCTTTCAGCAGGCAGGTCTCAAAGTCGAAAAGCTGGAGGAGTTCGAGCAACTGCAATCCGCATTGATGCGGGTGTTTGGTTCGCGGAACGTGGAAGGCTTTCTGCAGATCTTGCAGCGTAAGGGAGTTCCCATCCGCGACTTTGACCGGGTGTTAGGTGAGCGATTGCTGGAAGCAGCCGACCCCGCGGCGACCAAGGGTGGCAAGAGCGCGAAGCAGGTTTATGAAGCGCTGAGCGTGAGCGACCAGGCCCAGATTCGGGAGCGTTATTTAACCGCGCTGGAAGACATTGATCTTCCGCTGCGCGAGAAGTACAGCAAACTTTATCGGTATTACTAGGTGCAATTATGGCGAAAGAAAAATTTGATCGCAGCAAGCCGCACGTGAACGTAGGCACGATCGGGCACATCGATCATGGCAAGACGACGTTGACGGCGGCCATCACCAAGGTATTGCAGAAGCACAACCCGAGCGTGAAGTTCCGTTCGTTCGACTCCATCGACAACGCTCCGGAAGAGCGCGAGCGCGGCATCACCATTGCCACCGCGCACGTGGAGTACGAGACGGCCAATCGGCACTATGCGCACGTCGATTGCCCCGGCCACGCCGACTACATCAAGAACATGATTACCGGCGCGGCGCAGATGGACGGCGCGATTCTGGTGGTTGCCGCCACCGACGGTCCCATGCCGCAGACCAAAGAGCACGTGCTGCTGGCCCGCCAGGTTGGTGTGCCTTACGTGGTCGTGTTCCTCAACAAGTGCGATGCGGTGGAAGATCCTGAGCTGATCGATCTGGTCGAGATGGAAGTGCGCGAACTGCTGACCAAGTACAACTTCCCGGGCGACGATCTGCCGGTGGTTCGTGGCTCGGCGCTGGGCGCGTTGAACGGCGAACCGCAGTGGGAAGCCAAGATCGACGAGCTGATGGAAGCGGTGGACAAGAACATTCCGCTGCCGGCGCGCGACATCGACAAGCCGTTCCTGATGCCGATCGAAGACATCTTCTCGATTCAGGGACGCGGCACCGTGGTCACGGGCCGTATCGAGCGCGGCAAGGTGAAGGTGGGCGAGGAGTCGGAAATTGTCGGCTTCCGCGAGACCCGCAAGACGGTTGTCACCGGCGTCGAGATGTTCAAGAAGCAGCTGGACGAAGGTCTGGCGGGCGACAATGCCGGCCTGCTGCTGCGCGGCATTGCCAAAGAAGACGTCGAGCGCGGCATGGTTTTGGCCAAGCCGGGCTCGATTACGCCGCACACCAAGTTCAAGGGCGAAGTTTACGTGCTGTCGAAGGATGAAGGCGGACGTCACACTCCGTTCTTCAAAGGCTATCGGCCGCAGTTCTACTTCCGCACCACGGACGTGACCGGCGTGGCGACGCTGCCGGCGGGCACGGAGATGGTGATGCCGGGCGACAACGTGGCATTGGAGATCGAGCTGATTACTCCGGTCGCGATGGAAAAAGGCTTGCGCTTCGCTATCCGCGAAGGCGGACGCACCGTCGGCGCGGGAACGATTAGCGAGATCATCGCTTAGTAAGTTAACTACCCCACCCCGGCAAAAGATGCCGGAATGGGGCACCCCGGGTTGTCGGATCCCACTCAAGCCAACAACGCTTGAGTGGGCCACCCGAAGGTTGTAGAGCGACTTCCCACGTTAGCCCAGCGGATGGGCGAACGTGGGGCACAACAAGTTTTCTCGGCGGGACGGGAAAAACGCTCCGCTGATTTCCGAGCTTGGACTCGGACAAGGCCTCAAGGTTCCAGACTGCGAGGCAAACGAAATGGAGAAGGCGAATGCCCCGCGAGATTGTTACGTTGCAGTGCAGTGATTGCAAGAATCGCAATTACTCGACCACCAAGAACAAGAAGACCACTACGAGCCGGCTTGAGTTCAACAAGTTTTGCCGTACGTGCCGGAAGCACACGTCGCATAAGGAAACGAAGTAGCGATAGACGCTGTTCGCCTTTCGCTATTCGCTTTTAGCTTCGGATCGGTGATGGAGGTCTGGCGAAGAGCGAAAGGCGAAGGGCGAATCGCGGCAGTAGGGGCGTAAGCTCAACGGTTAAACTGCCGGTCTCCAAAACCGGACTTGGGGGTTCGAATCCCTCCGCCCCTGCCAGGTTTTTGGACGGAACTAGAAGTAGAAGTAAAGGCGCGAGAGCGCCGGAAACAGGTATCGGATGGCAAAGGCCGCAACAATGGAACCTGCTCACGACGACAAGCTAGCCAACATCAAGGCATGGCCGCAGCGCGCCAAGAGTTTTTACAACGATGTGCGCACTGAAATGAAGAAGGTCACCACGCCCAATCGTAAGGAAGTCCAGGGCACAACGACGGTGGTCATCATCACGGTATTCCTGTTTGCAGCTTATTTTTGGGTGATCGATACCATTATCCAGAAGACGCTCGATCAGGCGCTGCGTAGCCTGTCACATCGGTAAGTGCAAGCGGAATGGCAAAAGCGGTACTAATGACAGACGAAGAAATAAAACCCGAAAGCAATAGCGCCGAAGAGCAGCCGTCCGGCGAGACGGCGACGACCGCGGCGGTTGCGGAAGAAGCGCCCAAGAACCCGAATATGAAGTGGTACATCATCCACACTTATTCCGGCTTTGAGCGCAAAGTGAAAGAGTCGCTGGAGTCGCGCGTGCGCGCTTATCCCGAGCTCGAACATCGTATCGGCCAGGTGCTGATCCCTACCGAGTCGGTGACCGAGGTTCGTGGCGGCAAGAAGTACACCAGCGAACGCATGTTCTATCCCGGCTACGTGCTGGTAGAGATGGACATGGACGACAACGTGTGGCACGTGGTGAAGTCCACCCCGCGGGTGACAGGCTTTGTCGGCACCGGACAGCAGCCCACGCCGCTTTCCGAAGAGGAAGTACAGCAGATCGTTTATCGCGTGGCCGACAGCAAAGAGAAGCCGAAGCTCAAGGTCAAGTTCGAGAAGAACGAGTCGGTCCGCATCACCGAAGGCCCCTTCGCCAGCTTTACCGGCGTGGTGGACGAGGTCAACGAAGACCGCGAGACATTGAAGGTCATGGTCACGATCTTCGGCCGCTCGACTCCGGTGGAGCTGGAGTTCGGGCAGGTAGAGAAGGTCGTAACCTAAAGGCCCGCCTTTCGCTATTCGCCCTTCGTCGTGCTCTGGCGAAAAGCGAATGGCGAATGGCCAAGAGCGCAAAAAAGGAATTCAGTTAGGAATACACAATGGCAAAGAAGATTACAGGCTCGGTGAAGTTGCAGATTGCGGCGGGCAAGGCCACCCCGGCGCCTCCGGTTGGTCCCGCACTCGGTCAGGCCCAGATCAACATCATGGAGTTCTGCAAGCAGTTCAACGCCAGAACCAGTGCGAAAGAGATGGACGGGCTCATCATCCCGGTGGTGGTCACGGTTTACAGCGATCGCACCTTCACCTTCATCACCAAGACCCCTCCGGCTGCGATTCTGTTGAAGCGCGCTGCCGCGGTTGCCAAGGGCTCGGGCACGCCCAATAAGGACAAGGTCGGCAAGGTCACCGAGAAGCAGGTCCTGGAGATCGCCAAGCAGAAGATGCCCGACTTGAATGCCGCTTCGGTAGAGGCCGCGGTGAAGAGCATCAAGGGCACCGCCCGTTCCATGGGCATCGAAGTCACGGCGTAAGAGTTTGGTCGAGCTGGCCTTCAGGCCAGCGTAAGCGACTGAATATATACGGGGGCTTTACCCCCAAGGCTGGATTCGTCGTAAACACCACGGCTTCTCAGCAACAGCGAGTAGCGGTGGGAGACAAGGAGTGCAATGAAGAAATCAGGAAAGAATATCGAGAAGGCACGCACCGGAATTGAAGCGCGCTCCTACACGCTTCAGGATGCCGTGCCATTGTTGCAGAAGGTGAAGTTCGCCAAGTTCGATGAGACGGTCGACCTCACCATGCGTTTAGGAGTCGATCCCAAGCACGCCGACCAGATGGTGCGTGGAACTGTAATTCTCCCGCATGGGCTGGGCAAAACCAAGAAGGTCCTGGTCATTGCCAGCGGCGAAAAGGTTCGCGAAGCGGAAGCTGCGGGTGCTGACTTTGTAGGCGGCGAGGACATGGTGGAGAAGATCCAGAAGGAAAACTGGACCGACTACGACGCCGTGATTTCCACTCCCGACATGATGAAGTCGGTTGGCCGTTTGGGCAAGGTGCTGGGTCCGCGCGGGCTGATGCCGAATCCGAAGACCGGCACCGTGACCTTCGATGTTGCGGCAGCGGTCAAGGAAACCAAGGCCGGCAAAGTTGAGTTCCGCACCGATAAGACGGCGCTGGTTCACGTGCCGGTGGGCAAGATTTCGTTCGCGGCTGACAAGCTGGTCGACAACGCTGCAACGGTAATTACCAGCGTCATCAAGGCGAAGCCGTCGGTTGCCAAGGGCAAGTACATCAAGGGCTGCTATCTGAGCTCGACGATGGGTCCGGGAATTGCGATCGACACCGCAGCCATCGAGACAGCAGCAAAGGGCTAGTCCCTCTGGGGCTAAAGCCCCTGATTTGGAAGAGCCGAAATGGCACGGCTGAAGCCGTGCCCCTTCAAATCAGAGTTTGCAAAGGATTGAAAAATGGCAGTCACCAGAGAAAAGAAGATTGAGCAGGTCGAGAAGCTGACCGAAGAGCTGCAGCAGGCCAGCCACGCCATCGTGGGCACGTTTGCCAAGTTGACGGTGGAAAAGGACTACGAGCTCCGCAAGGCAGTTCGCGGCGCGGGCGCGAAGTATCGCGTGGTCAAGAACACCCTGGCTGAGCGGGCGGCAAAGGGCAGCAAGGTCGAAGAGGCGTTGAAGGGCTTGGCCGGTGTCACCTCGATTGCTTATACAAGTGGCGATCCGGTTGCGTTGGCCAAGGCGCTCAGCAAGTACGCCAAGGACCACCCCGAGTACGTTTTCAAGGCCGGCATCGTCGAAGGCCGCGTCATCGCAATCAAGGAAATCGACGCGCTGGCCAGCATGCCTTCCAAGGAACAGATTTACTCGCAGCTGCTGATGCTGATGAACGCTCCGGCACAGCGCCTGGTCACGGTGATGAATGCCGTGGGACGCGATCTGGCCGTGGTCATCGACCAGGGTGTGAAAGAAAACAAGTTTGCCGGCGGCGAAACTGCCTCGGCGTAAGAGAGTTTCGGCGGGATAGGGGTCCTTCGACTCCGGCGGCAAATGACGCTGCCCCCGCTCAGGAACAGGTTTTGTAGTTAACGAGTTTGGAAGAGCGCAAGCGCTTCCTGAAGATTTTAGTTATCCGTTGTGAGGGGTGCCTCCTGCGTGTTGTCTGGCATGTGGGTCTGCACATTGGAAACCTCGAGACGATAACGAAATCAAAACACAACGAATAACGAATATTGGAGAAACACATGGCGGATCTGCAGCAGTTGGAAGATTCAATCGTAGGCCTGTCGCTTCTGGATGCGGCGGCCCTGGTAAAGAAGTTGGAAGAGCGCCTTGGCGTCTCGGCAGCGGCTGCGGCCCCTGTCATGATGGCGGGTGCTGCCGGTGCGGGCGCTGCGGCTGCAGCCCCGGCGGAAGAGAAGACGGAGTTCGCCGTCGTGCTCACCGCTGCCGGCGCCAACAAGATCAACGTGATCAAGGCTGTCCGCGAAGTCACCAGCCTCGGTCTGAAGGAAGCCAAGGACCTGGTCGATGGCGCTCCCAAGACCGTGAAGGAAGGCATTTCGAAGGAAGAGGCCGAGACCATCAAGAAGAAGTTCACCGACGCGGGTGCAACTGTCGAGGTGAAGTAGAGGTTTTGCCCCGTTCTGATCTTGTGCCCCACGATCGCCTTCGGTTGGCTATCGTGGGGTTACGGACGACGGGGCGCTTCACTCCGGAGGGCTGACCGGAGTGCTCATGCTGCCGCTTTCCGGTCACGGAAGCGGTGGCTAACGTACTTCTTCACGTGAGAGCGGCCGTGGAGAGGCGCGATGAGGCCGTGGAAGCTGAGCGATACATCACAGCGGGTATCGCGTAATTCCCGGGCATCGTGGAGCGAATCCAAGCGGATTCGCAAACACAGCAGGTGAGTGGCATGCGGTAGACCGATCTCGAAGCATCAGCTCAGATGCAAGAGGCCGGTAAGCCGAGGACAAGGCCTGAAAATACTGGCGCGGGAAGAAATTTTCATTTCGGCAGGATATAATAAGCCGAATGCCCGAACCGTTTGGTTACGGGATTGCTCGACGCGTGAAGCGGCGCTTGCGGGGATTACTGTCTCTGCTGGCGCACTCGTCTTTTTGCGCAAGAACCAACGCCCGTTTTCTCAGACCCAAACTGCCACAGTCGCGACAGCACTGATCCCTTTCGCGCATACACGGTCTGGCTCCGCCGAGCCTGGCCGGAACTGATTTAGGAGCTTTATACATGGCGCAACAGAAGACTGCCAATAGAAATCGGTTCGACTTTTCCAAGATCCCGGCGACCATCCAGATACCCAACCTCATCGAGGTGCAGAAGCGTTCGTACGACCGCTTCCTGCAGATGGATGCGCTGCCGAGCGAGCGGGATGACGCCGGTTTGCAGGCGGTATTTCAGTCCGTGTTTCCCATCACGGACTTTCGGAACGTATCACAACTGGACTTCGTCGAGTACGCGATCGGCAACTGGGAGTGCAAGTGCGGTCACCTCAAGGGGCTGAACCACCTGCGCACGACTTGCCGTAATTGCGGTGCGACCGTGAAGACCGATCCGTTCCACCTGGGCGACGTACTCTGCACCAAGTGCGGTACGTACAACGCCAACACACCCGATTTTTGTAACAAGTGCGGTGACCCTGTCGGGTTGCAGCTCAAGTACGACGTGGCCGAGTGCGAAGAGCGCGGCATGACTTACTCCGCCCCGCTGAAGGTCACGATGCGTCTGACCATCTACGACAAGGACCCGGAGACCGGCAATCGCTCCATTCGCGATATGAAGGAGCAGGAAGTCTTCTTCGGCGACATTCCGCTGATGACTGCGAACGGTACGTTCATCATCAATGGAACCGAGCGCGTCATTGTCAGTCAGTTGCATCGTTCCCCCGGCGTATTCTTCGAGACCGCCAACAATCGCACTTACTTCCTGGGCAAGATAATTCCCTACCGCGGCTCGTGGGTCGAATTCGAGTACGACCAGAAGAACATCCTGTACGTGCGTATCGACCGTAAGCGCAAGTTCCTGGGCACCATCTTCCTGCGCGCTCTCGGTCTGCGTTCGGACGAGGAAATTCTTCGCACCTTCTACACCGTCGACCGTTTGGCGCTGCGTGACAAGAAGATCTTCTGGACCCTGGAGCCGGGAGTCGATCGCCCAACCAACCTGCTGGGCATGAAGCTGGCGCATCGCATCGCCACCAAGAGCGGCGAAGAGATCGCGCACTCCGGACGCAAGGTAACGGCAGCGGTGATGAAGGAGATCCACAAGCACAAGATCTCCGATATCGAAATTGATCTTAGCGATCTGGAAGGCGCATTCGTTGCCGCCGACGTCATCGACACCAATACCGGCGAAGTGCTGCTCGAAGCCAACTCCGAGCTCACCGCCGACAAGCTGTCGAAGATGTTGGAAGCCAACGTCGGTGAAGTGCACGTCTTCTTCCCCGAGCGTGACGATGTGGGCACAGTCATCAGTGCCACGTTGCGCCGCGATTCGGTGAAGACGCCGCAGGAGGCGCTGATCGAGATCTACCGCAAGCTGCGTCCCGGCGATCCCCCGACGCTCGACACCGCGACTTCGCTCTTCCATGGCATGTTCTTCGATGCCCGGAAGTACGACTTCTCCCGTGTGGGCCGCTTGAAGTTCAACATCAAGCTGTTCGACAAGGAAGACGGGACCAATCTCGAGAATCGCACGCTGGAGCCGGAAGATTTCTACGGAACCATCCGTTACCTGCTCAAGCTGCGCAAGAACATTGGCTCGGTCGACGACATCGATCATCTTGGCAACCGCCGCGTTCGCGCGGTCGGCGAGCTGCTGGAGAACCAGTTCCGCATTGGATTGGTTCGCATGGAGCGCGCCATCAAGGAAAAGATGAGCGTGTACCAGGAAATGTCTACGGCCATGCCGCACGACCTGGTCAACGCCAAGCCGGTCATGGCTGCCATCCGCGAGTTCTTCGGATCTTCGCAGTTGTCGCAGTTCATGGACCAGACCAACCCGCTGTCGGAGATTACCCACAAGCGCCGTCTGTCGGCACTTGGGCCGGGCGGTTTGTCGCGTGAGCGCGCGGGATTCGAAGTCCGCGACGTACATCCGACGCACTATGGCCGTATCTGCCCCATCGAAACGCCGGAAGGTCCGAACATCGGACTGATCTCGTCGCTGAGCTGCTATGCGCGGATCAACGACTACGGCTTCATCGAGTCGCCCTATCGCAAGGTGAAGAATGGCCGCGTGCTCGACTTCATCAGCGTAGTGAACGCCGGCGATAGCGATTACCGTGTCGGCGACCATCTGGAAAAGGCTGAGGTCCTGAAGGCCAACGCCGACTTGAAAGACCGCAAGAAGAAGCTGATCGACTACGAGCCGTTCTCCTTCTACCTGTCAGCTTGGGAAGAGGACCGGCACGTCATCGCGCAGGCCAACGCCGAGATCGACGACAAGGGCCGCATCGTTGCGGAACTGGTCAACGCCCGCAAGGCCGGCAACTTCGTGCTGGTGAACCGGGAAGAGGTCGACTACATCGACGTCAGCCCCAAGCAGCTGGTATCGGTAGCCGCTTCCCTGGTGCCGTTCCTGGAGCACGACGACGCCAACCGCGCTCTCATGGGCGCCAACATGCAGCGCCAGTCGGTTCCCTTGCTTCGCGCGCAGGCGCCTCTGGTCGGTACCGGAATGGAGGGCGTTACCGCCCGCGATTCCGGAGCCGTGGTGCTGGCACGCCGCAGCGGCATCGTGGATTCGGTGGACTCCGAGCGCATCATTGTACGCGTGGAAGGCGAGCATCATCCGATGCAGCTTTCGCGCGAGGTGGGCAGCGACATTTATCAGCTCACCAAGTTCAAGCGCTCGAACCAGAACACCTGTATCAACCAGCGGCCCATCGTTAAGAAGGGCATGCGGGTTGCGAAAGGTCAGGTCATCGCTGACGGTCCCTGCACCGACATGGGCGAGCTGGCGCTCGGCCGTAACGTGCTGGTCGCCTTCATGCCCTGGCGTGGTTACAACTTTGAGGACGCGATCCTGGTCTCCGAGAAGATGGTGAAGGAGGACTATTACACCTCCGTCCACATCGAAGAGTTCGAGATCGAGTCGCGCGACACCAAGCTGGGTCCGGAAGAAGTCACCCGCGACATTCCTAACGTCAGCGAGTCGGCACTGCGCGATCTCGACGAGAGCGGCGTCATCCGCATCGGCGCGAGCGTAAAGGCCGGCGACATCATGGTGGGCAAGGTCACGCCCAAAGGCGAGACCCAGCTCACTCCGGAAGAGAAGCTGCTGCGCGCCATCTTCGGCGAGAAGGCCGGCGATGTTCGCGACGCTTCCCTCACCTGCCCTCCGGGTATTGAAGGCACGGTGGTGGACGTGAAGATCTTCTCCCGCAAAGGTCAGGAGAAGGACGAGCGCGCCAAGGCCATCGAAGCGCAGCAGGTCGAGCGTTTGCAGAAGAACTTGTCGGACGAGATTCGAATCCTCACCGACGAGCGCCTGAAGCGCCTCGAAGCACTGCTGGGCGGCAAGGAAGTCCTGGCCGACCTGCATGACGAGCGCACCAACAAGCGCCTGCTGACCAAGAGCGTCATCCTCGACCGCGAGACCATCGAGCGTATCTCGACGCGCAACCTGAAACGCATCAGGTTCGCCGACAAGGACCCGCGAATCAACGAACAGATCGACGAAATCGAAGAGATGACGTCGCGCCAGATTGACGTTCTGAAGAAGATCGTCAAGGAAAAAGAAGAGAAGCTGCAGAAAGGCGATGAGCTGCCACCGGGTGTCATCAAGCTGGTGAAGGTTTACATCGCCATGAAGCGCAAGCTGAGCGTTGGCGACAAGATGGCTGGCCGCCACGGAAACAAGGGCGTCATCGCGCGCATCCTGCCGGAAGAGGACATGCCTTACCTCGAGGACGGTACGCCGGTGGAAATCGTTCTGAACCCCCTCGGGGTGCCAAGCCGTATGAATGTGGGCCAGATTCTTGAAACTCACCTTGGCTGGGCTGGATTTGCCCTGGGGCAAAAGGTCAACGAGTTGTTGCAGCAGAACTCGAAAGCCGCACAGTTACGCCTCGCTTTCAAGGAAATGTTCAAGAACACGCCGTTCCTGGAGAGCCTGGTCGATCTCGATGACGAAACCATCGAGCGCGTAGCCGACGGCATGAAAGACGGTGTCTTCTTCGGCTCGCCGGTATTCGACGGTTCGAAGGAGAGCGAGATCAAGTCGCTGCTGCTGGAAGGTGAGCTGCCCTCTTCGGGCAAGACCTCGCTGTACGACGGCATGACGGGTGAGAAGTTCGAGCAGCCGGTAACCGTGGGCTATATCTACATGCTCAAACTCTCGCACCTGGTAGACGACAAGATCCACGCGCGTTCGATTGGTCCGTACTCGTTGATCACGCAGCAGCCACTGGGCGGCAAGGCCCAGTTCGGCGGACAGCGTTTCGGCGAAATGGAAGTGTGGGCGCTGGAAGCTTACGGTGCGGCGTACATCCTGCAGGAACTGCTCACCGCGAAGTCCGATGACGTTTATGGCCGCACCAAGATTTACGAGGCCATCGTCAAAGGCGAAGCGGCAATCGAGCCGGGTGTGCCGGAATCGTTCAACGTGTTGATTCGCGAGTTGCAGTCGTTGTGTCTCGACGTGGAGCTGATCAAGACCCACGATCGCAAGCAGCTACCGGCTCCTGAGCCGGTTGCGGCTGACTGACGCTGGCATTTGAGGATCAGGGTAGCTGCCTCTATCGCTCTCGCAAGAGGCAGCACCCGATGAAGATTGAGGTACCGGGAGCCGCGAACGGCTGCGCAAAGCCGTGTCCCCTGCCTTCCGCATAGCGGGACCGCAGGGAAGGAGGACATTTTGTACCGCTCGAGTCCATTCGATTTAGGAAATGCTATCGCCGATTTCGACGCGATCCGTATCAGCCTGGCCTCGCCGGAAAAGATTCGTAGCTGGTCGCACGGCGAAGTCACCAAGCCGGAGACCATCAACTACCGCACCTTCAAGCCCGAGCGCGATGGCTTGTTCTGTGCTCGCATCTTCGGACCGGTCACCGATTGGGAGTGTCTCTGCGGCAAGTACAAGCGCATGAAACACCGGGGCGTCATCTGCGACAAGTGTGGCGTCGAAGTCACACTGTCCAAGGTCCGCCGCGAGCGTCTGGGCCACATCGAGCTGGCCTCGCCCTGCTCGCACGTGTGGTTCTTTAAGGGACTGCCCAGCCGCATTGGGCACATCCTCGATATCTCGCTGCGCGAGCTTGAGTCGGTGCTCTACTTCGAAGCCTACGTGGTGGTCGAAGCCGGTGAAGCTCCCGTGAAAGAGCGCGAGGTCATCAAGGACGAAGCCAAGTTCCGCGAGCTGGATCAACAGTTCCGCGCCACCGGCTTCAAGGCCATGATGGGCGCCGAGGCAATCAAAGAATTGCTGAAGCGGGTTGAGGTCGAGACCATGTCGACCGAGTTGCGCGAGAAGATGCGCACCGAAACCTCGGTTCAGAAGCGCTTGAAGTACGCCAAGCGCCTGAAAGTGGTTGAGGCCTTCCGCAAAAGCGGCAACAAGCCGCAGTGGATGATCCTTGACGTGATTCCGGTCATTCCGCCGGAGCTGCGTCCCCTGGTTCCCCTCGACGGCGGCCGCTTTGCCACGTCTGACCTGAACGACTTGTACCGTCGCGTCATCAACCGCAACAACCGGTTGAAGAAGCTGATGGACCTGCATGCGCCCGAAGTTATCGTGCGCAACGAAAAACGCATGTTGCAGGAAGCCGTGGACGCGCTGTTCGACAACGGACGCCGTGGCCGCGTGCTGCGTGGCGCCAACAATCGCCCGCTGAAGTCGCTCTCTGACACCCTGAAGGGCAAGCAGGGACGCTTCCGCCAGAACCTGCTCGGCAAGCGCGTCGATTACTCCGGCCGTTCGGTGATCGTCGTCGGTCCCGAGCTCAAGCTGCAGCAGTGCGGCTTGCCCAAGAAGATGGCGCTGGAACTGTTCAAGCCGTTCATCTATCACCGGCTGGAGCAGACCGGACATTGCACCACCATCAAGCAGGCGAAGGAGATGGTTGAGCAGCAGGAGCCCATCGTATGGGACATCCTGGAAGAGGTGATTAAAGATCACCCCGTTCTGCTGAACCGCGCTCCAACGCTCCACCGCCTCGGCATTCAGGCCTTTGAGCCGGTGCTGGTGGAAGGCAAGGCGATCAAAATTCACCCCCTGGTCTGTACCGCGTTCAACGCAGACTTTGACGGTGACCAGATGGCCGTGCACATTCCGCTGTCACCGGAGGCGCAGGTCGAAGCCAGCGTATTGATGCTGGCCTCGCACAACATCCTGTCGCCCGCG
The DNA here is from genome assembly GCA_963796585.1 of uncultured Acidobacteriaceae bacterium. Classification (GTDB taxonomy): domain Bacteria; phylum Acidobacteriota; class Terriglobia; order Terriglobales; family Acidobacteriaceae; genus CAVVDY01. The sequence goes on along the minus strand of CAWCMB010000007.1, from coordinate 99,114 downwards.
TCGGGCCAGCCGATCACCGTTCCTACGCAGGACATGGTGCTGGGTATTTACTACCTGACGAAAGCCAAGCCGGGTGCCAAGGGTGAAGGCCGTGCCTTTGCCAACATCGAAGAAGTGCTGATCGCCAAAGAAGCGGGCGAAGTGGAAACCCTCACTCCGATCCGCCTCCGTTACACCGGAGAGGTCATGGACCTCACCACCGCGTACGACGATCAGGATGTGACCCACACCGAGCCGACCAACTTTGAGCGTCAGTTCATCTCGACGACGGTGGGTCGCGCCATCATGAACGATCACCTGAAGCGCGGCGCGGCAGAGATGCCCTACATCAATGGCCTGCTCAAGAAGAAGGGCGTCGGCCAGTTGGTGAACTACTGCTATCTGCGCTTCGGTCTGGAAACCACGGTGCGGATGCTCGACGGCATCAAGCAGCTCGGATTCCACTATGCCACCAAGGCGGGCCTGTCCATCGGCATCGACGACATGGTCATCCCGCAGAGCAAGGCAGGGCTGGTGCGCGACGCTGAGCAGCAGGCCATCGCCGTTCAACAGCAGTACCTGGACGGCGCTATCACCAACGGAGAACGTTACAACAAGGTGGTTGAAATCTGGTCGAAGATCACCGAAGACGTGGCCGACGAGATGTTCGGCGCCATGCAGCAGCGTGACAAGATGGGCGAGATCAACCCTATCTACGTCATGGCTGACTCCGGCGCTCGTGGCTCGAAGCAGCAGATTCGCCAGCTCTCGGGCATGCGCGGACTGATGGCCAAGCCTTCGGGCGAGATCATCGAGACGCCGATCACGGCGAACTTCCGTGAAGGCCTCACCGTGCTGGAGTACTTCATCTCCACCCACGGCGCGCGCAAAGGCCTGGCCGATACCGCTCTCAAGACCGCGGACTCGGGCTACCTCACTCGCCGCCTGGTCGACGTGGCACAGGACGTCATCATCAGCGAGTACGACTGCGGAACCGTCGATGGCATCTACGTCACCTCCATCGTCGAGTCGGGCGAGATCATCGAGCCCCTGCGTGACCGTATCGTTGGCCGCGTGTCGCTGGAGAAGATCAAGGACTACGAAGGCAACATCATCGTCGACGTCAACCAGGAAGTTACGGAAGACCTGGCGGGCGCGGTGCAGGCTGCCGGTATCGAGCGAGTGAAGATTCGCTCGGTGCTCACCTGTGAATCGAAGCGTGGTGTCTGCGTCATGTGTTACGGACGCAATCTGGCTTCGGGCCGTCTGGTCGAGCTGGGCGAGGCCACGGGAGTTATCGCGGCGCAGTCCATCGGCGAGCCGGGAACCCAGCTCACCATGCGTACCTTCCACATCGGCGGTACGGCTTCGCGAGTCAGCGAGCAGTCGCGCCTCGATGCCAAGAACAATGGCGCGGTGCGCTTCGTGAACATGGTCACCGTCCGCTCCAAGGAAGGCTTCCTGGTGGTCATGAACCGCAACGGTTCCATCACTGTGGTCGACGAGAAGGGCCGTGAGAAGGAACGCTACGCCGTGGTGTACGGCGCACGTGTGAAGGTCGAAGATGGTCAGCAGGTTTCGCTTGGCGATGTTCTGGTCGAGTGGGATCCCTACACCTTTGCCATCCTCACCGAAATCGGCGGAACCGTGCAGTTCAAGGACCTGGCAGAAGGCATGACCCTGCACGAAGAAGTCGACGAGGTCACGGGCCTGTCGCGGCACGTAGTCATGGATTCACCTGACGAGAAGCGCCAGCCCGCCATCAGCATCAAGGGCGGCAAGAGTACCAAGCGTTACCTGATGCCTTCGCGTGCTCACCTCATGGTGCAGGATGGCGACGAGGTCACGCCGGGCGATGTGCTCGCGAAGATTCCCCGCGAGACCACCAAGACCAAGGACATCACGGGCGGTCTGCCGCGCGTGGTCGAACTGTTCGAAGCCCGCAAGCCGCGCGAGACCGCTGTCATCAGCGAAATCGATGGCGTGGTGAAGTTCGGCGATGTGGCCAAAGGCCAGCGCAAGATCTACGTGGTGGCCGACAACGGTACGGAGAAGGAATACTCGGTGCCGCGCGGCGTTCACATCAACGTTCAGGAAGGCGAGCGCATTCGCGCCGGCGAGCCGCTGATGGATGGCCCACTCAACCCGCACGACATTCTTGCCGTGCTGGGTGAGAAAGAGCTGCAGGCTTACCTGGTCAACGAAATCCAGGAAGTCTACCGCTTGCAGGGCGTCAACATCAGCGACAAGCACATTGAAGTCATCGTTCGCCAGATGATGCGCTGGGTGAAGGTAGAAGACGTGGGCGACACCTCGTTCCTGCTGGAGCAGCAGGTCGACAAGTTCCGCTTCCGCGAAGAGAACGAGAAGGCGATTGCCAATGGCGGCAAACCGGCTACCGGCCGGCCGCTGCTGCTGGGTATCACCAAGGCCTCGCTCTCGACCGATTCCTTTATCTCGGCGGCCTCCTTCCAGGAGACCACGCGCGTGCTGACCGAAGCCTCCATCCAGGGCGCGGTCGATCACCTGCGCGGACTCAAGGAGAACGTCATCGTGGGCCGTCTTATCCCCGCGGGAACCGGCATGGAGTACTACCGCAATGTCCGGCTCTCCGAGGAAATGGAGCAGGCTGCGTCCAAGGTGCAGGAGGAGGTCACAGCCGCGTACGAAGAAGCCGAACGCGCGCTGGAACTGCTCCGCAACGAAGGCGAGAACGAAGGCGAAGAGCTGGTGACCGAGTAGCGCCATTAGGCACAAACCGCTATTGGCCAAAAAGGGCTCCGTGTCTAATCATGGAGCCCTTAACCATGCGTGGTCGCGGTGATCTCAGCAAGGTCTCGACAACATGCGAAGTGACTAGTCGATGGGAATAACCTCGGGCAAGTCCGGTGGCCGCTCGGGTGATGTCAAAGTGAAGTCGGAATATACCCACACGCCAGCTTCGTCGTAAAGTCTCTTCAGCTCCCTTCTGGCATTGCCCGTGTTCTTTTCCCATGGCCAGAGTTTGGAATCAAGCTCGGCAAATGCAACATCCCTTTCGCCGCTCTCGCGCAGCTTGTGGCCGGTTGTCAACACTACCGCCAGTATTGCCCGGTCAAATTCGCTGGGTTCGATCTCTTGGAAATGCAAGTCCACAGACATTTCAAGGACTTCGGAATCGAGTGGAATGACAGTGACTCCCACTGCGCTCGTGATTTCACGAAGAGAGTCGCTGAGATGCGAGAGAGCAGAGGTGACAGTTCCTTCGAAAGTTTGTAGTATCTTCCGTCCCTGCTCAGCAGTTGCTTCGTCAAGAACTTTATGCTCCACGGCCCACCGCAGGTATCCTCGAAGCCTGTCGGCCTCCTTCGGCTGGAACTTCCAGCGGATGGTCTTACGAGCCTCAGCGATACAGCAAGCAGGAATGTAAACGCGGATATCTCCCGTCATCGCTGAATTCAACAGGTCAATGGCGGCCGGGGTCGGCTCCTGGGCGGGCGCAGCAATGGCAACGAGCCAATTCGTCTCTACTAAGACGTGCCTCATTCGATCACGGTTGCAGCGCCGGTCGCGGTATGCTTACAATCCCGCCACTTACGGCCGGGAGAATGTATTCCTCTACAGCGGACTTCAGCTTGGGATCACGCACGCGTATCTCGCTCGCCTGTGCAAGCTCATCCAGCCAACGAAAAAGAGCTAGTTCAAGGAGCGATTCTGATTGAGATGCGTCAGCCGGAATCCGCAAGTCCTTCGGAGAGAACTCTCCAACTGCTTGGATGGACTCCGAAGACTGGCCGAGGAACCGGTCTTTATAGATTCGAAGCTTCTCTGGAGTAAGCAGTATCCCGACAGGACAGCTCATCAGCCGCATGTACCTCTTCAAGAGCTCTGCTTTTTCTTCCAGGTTCGTGCTCGTTGTTTTCACCTCCGCTACCAATGTCACCGATGAGGAATCGGGAGGTGTCACAATCAGATCAGGGGTGAAATTCATAACGTGAGCGTATCACTTTCCGGCCACTCGGGCTCCATACGAATCCTGCTGCATCGCGAGCAGGGCGGCTTTAACGCGCTGCTGATCGCTTCCGGGGAGCTTTCGAAATTCTTTTTGTGCCGGTCCGGCGATTCGCAGATTCCAAGCCATTGAGGAACTCGCTTAAGGATAGCGAATCTCCTCGCCTGAGGGCAGCGCGCCCACGGCGCAAAGCCGCAAGCTCCTCAACTGTCGGCTGAATCGTGGGATAACGTTGCTCAAAATAGACGCGTAACGCCTCGCGTACGAGCTCCGATCGGGTGCGGGACTCGCGTTTGCGCACCTCTTCGAACTGCCGTAGCAGTTCTGGAGGCAGGGAGATGGTCATTATTTCGGTGGTTCGCATAAATTTACTAAGTATTACTTTATAATACCAAACATAAGGGCCAGTTCTGCGGTTAAGGCCTATTTCAGAATTTGAAGCGGCCTCCGACTATGCGAAAAAGACGCAAGCTCCAGACAAGGCGCCCGAGTGACGAGAAGACACCCACGCCGACCTGCCGGTCCGAGGCGCGCAAAGGGATTCTGGCTTACTACGGCAGCGGCATCTGGGAGGGTGATCTTCGAGCGATGCGTAAGGATCGTGTTCTAACGAAACGGCCCGAATCCACTGACAACTGACCACCGGCAGCTGACAACTGGTTTCCTATCGCCCCTTCCCCCTTGGCTGTGTAAACTGCTTTTGCGCACACTGATGCTCCCATTCTTTCAACATGTCCGGCTGGCTTTCTGGCGGGCGTTCGAGCATGACGCCTTCGCCATCGCCAAGGCGGCTGCCTTCTCGGCGATTCTCACCCTCTTCCCTGCCGTGCTGGTGCTGGCTTCGGTGCTGTCCACCTCCAACACGACGGAGACTTTCTTCCGCGAAGTCTATCGTTCGCTCGGGCGCATCTTGCCGGAAGGCACCAGCAGTGCCGTGCTGCAGTATTTTTCGGCCAGCAAGCCGGTCAAGTTCAAGCTGCTGTTCACCACCTCGATCTTCACCCTGTGGACCGCCTCCGGCGTCATGATTTCCTGGATGGAAGGGTTCCGTAAAGCCTACCAGATGCCGAAGACGTGGGGGCTGGTGAAGGAACGCATGATCGCGTTACTGCTGGTCGTATTGGCTGGGTTGCCGATGGCGTTTGCTTCCTTTCTGGTGGCCTTCGGAAACCAGATCGAGCGTTGGTCGGTCTATCACACCGGCCATGAACTGGGGCCGTACATCCTGGGCCTCTGGACCGCCGTACGCTGGATTATCTCGGCGCTGACCAGCATCGCAGTCATCGGTCTGGTGTATCACCATGGGGTTCCGCGCACCCAGCCCTGGCACCGCGTGTTACCTGGGTCGGCACTGGCGACCGTGCTGTGGTTCGTTTCCACCGTCCTGTTCGGCTTTTATCTGCGGCGCTACGCCAACTACGACGTTATCTACGGCTCGGTGGGAGCGGCAATTTCACTGCTCATCTGGCTGTACCTCGTCTCCATGGTGGTGCTCATCGGAGCGGAATTCAACGCTTTGCGCTTCCCGCGATATCTGTTTGGGACGCACTCTGAGATCGATCCCGCAAGGAGAAAGGTCCAGGCGTAAAGAGCTCTCAGCTATCAGCCGTCAGCTATCAGTTCGGTCCTGAACTAGCAGGTACCGGGCCTGCGGTGGTAAGAATCGACGATCGAATACAATTCCAGCCCAGTGCGGCAGCGCTGGGCAGAGCGGCATAGCAAAGGCCCGAGTCCCTTCAGGGACGACATTGATATCTTCGGCGAGGTGGAACTTGGATGAGGAAATCGTATCCGTAGCAGTCATTGAAGCCCTTCCCGGAAAGCAGGAGGAACTCATTGCCCTGCTGCGTGAGCTCTACTCCATGATGTACGTGAAAGGGTATAGCCGCGACACCCTGCGTCGCGACGTTTCACGTCCTGACCGCTTCTTTCACACGCGCTATTGGAAATCGGCGGAGACGCGGGCGGAGGCCCAGCATGATCCCGAGGTGCATCGCTACTGGCTCCGCTTGCCGGAACTTTGCGAGATACCGGTAATTTACGAGAGCCTGGAAACCGTGTTCCAGACCTGAGTTCAGTTCACCCAACCGGAGCGTGAGTCGCCGTTCTTCTTCCCGCCAGAAGCTTCCGGTCCCTTGTAATTGCCGTACTCGTCGAAATAGTCATCGTGCTTGTAATCGCTGCGGTCATTCTTGCGCATATAGACCTCGAACTTACGGGCGGCGCGCTTACGCTTCCAGCGATAGTAGGAGTTGCGCAGTCCGTAATAGCGCTCGGAGGTCGCATACCCAAAGCCACGACGCGGCACGAACTTCAGGAAGATGTAGCCAAAAACCAGGCCGCCAAGATGCGCCATGTACGCGGTCGATTGCCCAAGAGTATGCGCAGACGACAGTGCTCCATACAGCGCCAGTCCGATGATGCCGATGACGAAGTACTTCGCTTTGATCATGAACGGCAGCGGGAACAGCATGATCTCCGAATCGCCGTGCAGGATTCCGAATGCCAGCAGCAGGCCGTAAATGCCGCCGGAGGCGCCCACGGTTAGGGTGCGGGGACTGACTCCCAGGATTCCCGTGAACGAAATCAGAACTGTACAAATCGCTGCCCCAATCGCGCAGAAGAAGTAGAACTGCATGAACAGGTTGTAGCCCCAGTCCTGTTCCAGCTGAGCGCCAAACATCCAGAGCGCCAGCATATTGAACAGCAGATGCAGTATCCCGTAGTGAAGGAACGCGTAGGTCACCAGCTGCCAGAGCTCGCCGTGAACGACCGCATATCCTTCAAGGCCGAGGTGATTGTAGAGCCAGGCTGCAATCGGAGCGGTGCTGTCGATGGCTTGAAACAGGGCGAACAGCAGGAATATGGCGCAATTCGCGATGAGCAGTTGCTTCACCGCGCGCGTGAACGGCGGAAAGCTGAGTCCCATGCTGCCGAGATTGGAAGTACGTCGCATTGAAAGTTCTATTTTAGATGCTTCTGCGGCCAGACTGCCCATCAAATTGACCACAGAGGCACAGAGACACCGGGACTTCCAAATCTGCTCTGCGCCTCTGTGTCTCGGTGATTCAAACCCACCTTGTCACCGCTCCGGTACGGGAACAACTGCCAGGCTGCGATGCCCCTTGGCGTCCACAGCACGTACGGCAAAAAACACGTTGTCCTTGGACAACGGCAGCGTTGCCTTGGTCACGTTGCCAACGTTTTTGACGTCCGTCCACTCCGAAGCCGTTGTATCCCGCCACACGACCTCGTAAGCCGTCGCCAATCCTCCGGGCGAGGCCTCCCACACCAGAGTGGAATCGTTCTGTAACCCTTTGGTGAGAATGCGAACATTGGCCGGCAAAGCCGGCGCGGATGCCAGCGCTGCCAACGTTGCCGTATTCAATCGCGCGACGTTTGCGACATAATCGTAATTCACGAACTTAGGCAGGTCGCCGTACTCTACGCCGTTTTCTGTGCGTAAGGTCTGATGCTGATGGTTGTAGTTCTCACGAAATTCGGTAAACCGCACCGCGGCATAGCCCTGCTGATTGAATGAAGTCTGATCGCCTCCGCGCAGGAACCGGTCGGGGCGGAACACCAGCAACGGGTGGAAGGTTTTGGATGGCAGGTACGCCTGTGAGGTCGCAGCGATGTAGCGAGCCAACTCGCGTGATGGGCTGTCACTCTCGGCGCCCAACCCGCGAATCATCTTGATCTGCTTTTCATCAGCCGTGACCGGAATGCCCTCGGAGAACACCCGCACCACGTGGGGGTCTTGGCCAATCGCACCCGGCGTCCGGTCCCCGCCCACGATGTCGTTGTTCAGCGCCGCCTCAATGTTCCAGCCTTGCGCTTTGGCCATCTTGGCGAAATGAGCGCTCCCATAGAGCCCCTGTTCTTCCCCGGCAACGGTGAGAAAGATGATGGTCGCCGGGAACTTGTGTTTGCTTAGCACGCGCGCGCATTCCATGCTCACTGCCGTGCCGCTGCCGTCATCGTTCGCCCCGGGAGCCTGCTGGCTCACGTCGTTGGTCTCGCTGTTACGAGAGTCGTAGTGGCCGGTGACCAGCACGATGCGTCCGGCATTCGCGGCATCGCTCCCGCGCAACACGGCATAGACGTTCGTGATTTTTGTCGGTTGTGGGACGCGCGCTCCAGGCTCCTGGGTAAACTCGTCCGTCTTCACCTCCAGGCAGCCGCCGCAATCCTTGGAGTATTGCTCCAGTTGGCTCTTGATCCAATCCGCCGCAGCGGTTGCGCCCTTGCCGCTGGAGGCCGGCATCTCTGACGAGAGCGTTTGCCGGGTATAGAAGCTCACGAGCTTCACAATCGTTTGCTCGATTCGCTGGGCCGACACATCGCGCAGTGCCGCCGTGATCTGCGGATCGGGTTTGCTCGCCGCAAGAGAATCAGAGTTGGTGGAACTTTGAGCAACTAACGGCGGAATCGTCAACATCAAAAGCGCGATTCCTGCAAGCAAGTATTTTGGATTCTGCATGGAAAGCTGAAACCTCGACATTTCTTCAACGTCTGTTACTTGACGCTGCTAGCAAGAGATTCTAAATATAAAAGGGCGGATGGCGCTGCGACCCACCGGGGGGCAGGCCGGCCAGGAACGGAGGGCATCATCATGGTTATTTGTCCCGAATGCGAAAGCGATCTCGATATTGAAGAAGATGAAGTGGATGAGGGCGAAGTCGTCTCCTGCCCGGAGTGCGGCACTGACTTCGAGGTGGTAGCGGTCGATCCTCTCGAATTGAGCAAGGTGGAAGAGAAGGGCGGCGACGACGACGATGACGAAGAGGAAGCTGAGGAGGAGGCATATTGACCGGGGTGTCGCCGAATCCTGGCAATGTCGCACGGTCGCTCTCCCTCCTGCTTTCGATTCTGCTGACCGGTGGTGCGCTCTGCGCTGCACCACTTCACCCTCTACCGCAATCAAACTCGAAAGCCCACAGCAAAGATTACGCGCTGATATTCGGGACCGTGTGGGGGCCTGACTCGCGTCCCCTGGCAGGCGTGCCGGTGAAGATTCGGCGCGCCTCAGAGAAGAAGTTTCGCTGGGAACAGGTGTCGAACCGTACGGGCGAGTTCGCCCAACGCGTTCCTGTCGGCAAGCAGGACTACGTCGTTGAGGCAGACATTAAAACGCCGAAGGGCGTACCCAGGCCCGAAACCACGGTGCATATCGACGACAACGAACGGCAGGATGTAGGAATTCACCTGACCGAGCAACAACTGGGGCGTCAGGCAGAGTAAACTGAAAACCAATGAAGAAGTCTCTGAACCTGGTATTTCTCTGCTTCGTCCTGCTGTTGTGTAGCGCCTGGCAACTGCAGATTCCGCTCTCGCAGTCCGCTCCCAATGACGACTCCGGAAAGAAAGCGCGCGTCAACCAGCGTGTTCTTACCGGAGTGGTGATGGATAAAAACGACCAACCCATTCCCAATGCCGTGGTTTACCTGAAGAACGAGAAGACGCTGAACGTGAGGACGTTCTTCGCGCAGAAGGATGGAACCTATCGCTTCCCCCAGCTGGAGCGCAACGTCGATTACGAGGTCTACGCCGAACTCAATGGCAAGCGCAGCGACACCAAGACGGTTAGCCAGTTCGACGACCGCAATGCACCACACGTCAATCTGCGGATCAAATAGTCGTCTCCTCCATACCAAATCCGGGTGTCATCCCGACGGGACGTCAGTCCCTGAGGGATCTGCAGTTCGGTCGAGCCACAGTCTGCGGATTAAATAGTCGTCTCGTCCATACCAAATCCGGGTGTCATCCCGACGGGACGTCAGTCCCGGAGGGATCTGCAGTTCCGTCGAACCACCAATCTGTGCCAGGGTGAGCGAAATGCAGATCCTTCGACTTCGTCTCAGGATGACACTCGTGAAATGTTTTAGCCCTCGCAAGCCTTGAACTATGTGTGTCATCCCGACGGGACGTCAGTCCCGGAGGGATCTGCAGTTCCGTCCAGCCACCACTTTACGCGGTGCGAAGAAAATGCAGATCCTTCACTGCGCTCAGCATGACACCTCAATAGCGGCCATCGCACCCAAACAGAAAAGCCGCCATTGCTGGCGGCATCTCGTGTCAATCTTGCTGGCTTAGCTGTTCTCGTTGCTGGCGCGTTTCCAGTTCATGAACTCGCCAATCGTAGACCCTGCTCCAGAAGAAGTGCTCGTTGCCGGAGCTTTGTAGGCTTCCACTTCGCCACGAGTCGCTTCCTCGCCGACCGCCCGGATGCTGAGCCCGACCTTCTTCTCGGCCGGATTCATCTTGATAATCTTGAACTCGAACTCCTGTCCGGGTTCAAGCTTAATCGGTGCTCCGTGAGCGTCCACCGCTTCCGAGTTGTGGCACAACCCTTCAACGCCATCGGCAATTTCGACAAAAGCGCCAAAGCTGGCCAGTCGCAGCACCTTGCCGTGAATAACATCGCCCACGCGATGCTGCTCGAAGAAAGTCTCCCACACGTCGGGCTGAAGTTGCTTCACGCCCAGGGAGAGGCGGCGTTGGTCCGGCTCGATCGCCAGAACAATAGCCCGCACCTTGTCGCCCTTCTTGAGCACCTCTGAGGGATGCTTCACGCGCTTGGTCCAGCTCAGATTGCTGACGTGAACCAAGCCGTCAATCCCGTCTTCGATCTCGATGAAAGCCCCAAAGTCGGTGAGGTTGCGGACCTTTCCTTCAACCACCGTCCCGACCGGAAATTTCTCGTGCAGCGTCTCCCATGGATTCGATTCGAGCTGCTTCAGGCCTAGGCTGATGCGGCGCTCTGTGGGATTCACATTGAGCACCACGGCTTCCAACTGATCGCCCACGTTCACCAGCTTCGAGGGGTGCTTCATGCGCTTGGACCACGTCATTTCACTGACGTGTACCAGGCCTTCAATTCCCTGCTCCAGCTCGATGAAAGCACCGTAATCCGTGACACTGATAACCCGGCCCCTGACATGAGCTCCAATGGGATAACGCTCCGCAGCGTCCAGCCACGGATCAGGCGTGAGCTGCTTGAAACCAAGCGATACGCGCTGCTTATCCTTGTCGAACTTCAGCACCTTCACCTGAATCTGATCGCCGACCTGTACCAAGTCGTGGGGATGAGTCAAGCGTCCCCAGGACATGTCGGTGATGTGCAGCAAGCCGTCGATGCCGCCCAAGTCGACAAAGGCGCCGTAGTCGGTGAGGTTCTTTACCGCCCCGGTGAGAATCGCGCCTTCCTCAAGGTGATCGAGAGTTTTGGAGCGCTTCTCCGTCTGCTCTTCTTCCAGCAGCTGCTTGCGCGAAACGACGATGTTGCCGCGTTTCTTGTTCAGCTTGATGATGCGAACTTCGATTTCATGGCCCTTAAGGCCGTCCAGGTTGCGTAACGGGCGCAGATCAACCTGCGAGCCCGGCAGGAAAGCGCGCGCGCCCAGGATATCGACCGTCAGCCCGCCCTTGATGCGATCGATGACCCGCACCTTCACGGAAGCCTTGTCGTTGTAGGCCTTCTCGATTTCGTCCCAGGCCCGCAGCCGCTGCGCCTTCTGATGGGAGAGGTGGATGTAACCCTCTTCCGTGTGCCCCGGCTCGCGCATGACCGCGATCTCGTCCCCGGCCTGGACCGTGACATTGCCCTCGTGATCGGTGAACTCCGACACCTGAACCACGCCTTCAGACTTGTAGCCGATATCGACAACCACGTACTGCGGTGTCACTTTCAGTACGTGGCCGGACACGATCTGCTCGTCATTGAGCGCGGCTTCGGTCTGGGCCTGCTCCTGCTCGAACGATTCCAGCACGCTGGCGAAGTCTTCCATGCTGGGCTCCTTTTCCGCTTTCTTGGGAGCCGCAGGTTCCGCCTGCATCTGGGTTGCGGCAGGAGTTTGCGCGTCTACCGGTGTTTCGAAGGCGCGTTCCTCCCGCGGTTGTTCAGCCTGAGGTTCAGCTTGGGCATGATCTGCTGGTTGAGCATCGGCAGCGTGCTGGTCTTGACCCTGATTCGACGCCTGCGCGTCGTAAGTCTGCTCTTGTGGCTGGGGTTCGGAGGCAGGGTCCTGAGTTTGCGTGGTCGAGGTTTCAGTTTGAGTGTTGTCGAGAGCCATGGGTTGAGTACTTGAGCTACCGCTATTTGAGTAACGATAGGGAGCCGGGATTCAAAACGGACTGCTGGCTTGAGTCTTCTTGGATGATTTCCCGCTTCTGCAGGTTTGGACAACCCAGCGGCCGGATCCATTGGAGCGGGCCCCGCTTGCCAAGGATGTTTCGACTATAACAACCGTCCTTAGCAGTGTCAAACCTGTAACCTCAACATAGGCGCGCATTTCTGCGGCCTAATCTGAATTTTTATGCACCTTTAATCTGGCGTGCAAACCTGGGGGGACTGGGCATCGGGCTCCGCAATCCGTCATCACCGGCTCACCCCGGCACGAATGGAAATGGCCGTCTGATACTCTGCCGTTGTGGACTACCTCTGGACCCCGTGGCGCTACGCGTACGTCAGCACCGCCGACCAGGCCCCAGACTGCGTTTTCTGCCATCTTCAGGCCATGGGTGACGATGAGCGAGCACTCATCGTGCATCGCGGACGGCACAATTTTGTCGTGCTCAACGCCTTCCCTTACACCTCGGGACACTCCATGGTTGTTCCCTATCAGCACCTTGACCGGATCAGTAAGCTGCCCGCGGAATCGCTCTGCGAAATGACGGAGCTCACGCAACGGCTCGAGAGAATTATGTTCGAGGTCTACCGTCCCGACGGGGTCAATTTGGGTATGAACATTGGCAAGGCCGCCGGCGCCGGAGTGGCCGGGCATATCCACATGCACGTGCTGCCACGCTGGGTCGCGGACGCCAATTTCATGACCGTAGTAGGCGAGACGCGCGTGTTGCCTGAGTTGCTGCCTGAAACCTATTCCCGCCTGAAGCAAGCCTTTCTGAAACTCGGCTGATACGAGACGGCATTTCTGCCGGCCTTCTGCATCTGAATGACGGTAACCGAACCCCACCGAATAGGAGTGTTCTATGGCGCATTACGGAATGCTGCGCGACTACCGCTTCAGCAACGACGTTGACGATATACGTGGCTCATCGCTTTATGGAATCGACGACGAAAAACTAGGCAAGATCGATGACGTGATCTTCGATCACGGCAGCGGCAACATTCGCTATGCCGTGGTCGATTCCGGCGGCTGGCTCAGTAGCAAGAAGTTTCTCGTACCCGCCGACCGCATTCGTCCTTATGCCAAACACCAGGAAGACTTCTACGCCGACATGACGAAGAAGCAGATCGAGGCGCTACCGCGGTACGACGAAGACCGTTTCAAGAACGACGCAGACCAGAACGAAGGCGAATGGTCCGAGTACGATAACCGGTATCGCAAGTCGCTGGAGACCACCGGCGACGTGATGCACCGCGAAGGAAGCACGCACGCCATCACTCCCGATCCCAGCGAGTTGCCGGCGACCGGGGAGCCCTTGGCCGATGAGGAGAGCTTGGAACCGGACCGCATCGCAGGCATATTTAACGACCCCACTCCCAACTCAAGCAGAAATCGTCTGCGCCCATCGGGGATTGCGGCGCGGGCCGAGGATTCAGCCGTAGTAGGCCAGTCGGTCCCCGAAGAAATGCCGACTCGGCTGGAGGAAGAGGCGCTGGATCGGCGGCCTGTGACGGGATCCACGGGCCAACGGTACGACAGCAATCGCCGGCTCTCCGCTTTCGAAGATCACCTGCGTCGCAATCGCGTGGACATCACTTCCAGCTGTCGCAGCTGTGACGTGAAGAAAGACAGGGTGGCGTAGGTCAATAAGTTTGGAAACTTCGTAGAGAACTGATGACGGGCGCGAGACTCGCGTCCGTCTCTAGCTTGCGACCTGATGCGGAGGCGGTGAGGAAAGGTCTAAGACTCGACCATCGAAGCTTCCGGGAAGCGCAGCTTGCATTTCGAGAGCGCCCGGTTCAGCAGGTCTTCTATGTCCGGCTCTTCGCAATTGCGTGCCATCGCCAGTTCACTGACCAGCAGATAGCGGGCACGCTCCAGCATCTTCTTCTCGCGAAAACTTAGCGGTTTGGTCCGGGCCAGCAAAAGCAGCCCTTTCAGAACCACCGCCACGTCGAGAAGCGAGCCCGTCCGCATCTTGTCGGAATTTTCCTTGAACCTGTACTTCCAGTCAGCATTGTTCTCGATTTCGCCATCCATCAGAAAATCGAGCACCTTCTGCACTTCCCCGTTGCGAACTACCCTGCGAAGACCGACACTTCCCACGTTGTGGAAAGGAACCATCACTTTCAGACTGCTGGCTTTGATTTTCAGGAGATAGAAGCGTTCGATTTGAGTGCCGATTGTCCGGCTGCTGATTTGTTCGATTACGCCGACCCCATGGTTAGGGTAGACGACCTTGTCTCCGATACTGAAGCTCTGATTATTCATGAGGGCCACCGCGCAACGCGGTCAAACCAGGTCGGTATGAAGGGCAAAAACTCGTACAACTTATGTGGTAAGTATAACCTTCTGTGAGGAGGCGGTCAATGTCGTCATTTTGCGCCAAATGCAAGCCTGATGCCAGGCCGGCTCGCAGCTCCCGCCGTTTGTAATTCTGGAAACCGGGTGCTAACATCCGACTTCGTCAAAGTTCACGCACGGAGGCAATCATGGCTGAGAACGATGGCAGCGGTTTCTTGTGGTTTCTGGCAGGACTGGGTATTGGCGCAGCAGTCGGCATTCTCTATGCCCCGACCAGGGGAGACGAAACCCGGCAGAAGCTTCGTGACGCGGCCGAGCAGGGCCGGGATGCGGTCAAAGATCGCGCACGTCAGGCGCGTGATCAGGCCGGAACCTGGGTCGATCGTGGCCGCGACTACGTCTCCCAGCAGAAGGATCAGTTCCGCTCGGCAGTCGATGCCGGGAAGCAGGCGTACCGAGAGGCTACGACGGAGAAGCCGGAGACCTCGTCTGGCCAATAGTCCGAAAGCTTACAGTGGTTTAAGCGGTCGCTGAACTCCGCCTAAGGAGCCAATATGGACGACAAGCTGACCATTTTCATCGCCGTTACAGCGGCCGCTGTAGTCACTCAAATGCTGATTCTGGCGATTATCGCCGCTATCATGTGGCGGCTCGCCGCTCGCGTGCACGATCTGCAGTCGCAGGCGATGCCTTTGATTGAGGATTCCAAGAAACTCGCGGCCAACGTACAGACTCTGCTCGAGACGGCCCGCCCCAAGGTGGACGTCATTCTGGATAACGCGTCGGCTATTAGCACCACGGCACGCGAGCAGACCCAGAAGATAGACGCAACGCTTACCGGCTTCATGGACCATGCGCGGCTTCAGGCCATTCGCGCCGACGAGATGCTGACCCGAACCTTCGACCGAGTGGAAGGCGCCAGCACGAAGGTCGAGAACACCGTGATGTCACCGCTTCGGCACTTGAACGGGGTTCTACAGGGCATCGGCGTAGGACTGGAGACGCTGTTCCAGAAATCGCGGCAGCCCCGAAACGGCAGACAAAACGACGAGATGTTTATTTAGCGGCGCAGCATCTGCCTCGAAGACAGGCAAACGGTGAAGCGCGCCTGCGGCGGCTCGCGCCGGTGCGAATGATCGTAGTTGAAAGCAGGGATCGGCCGCCCACCCTGACCGGCAAGTGATCCCAGGCGGATGCCAGCCGCTACTGCTTATAGATTCCTGGCAGCCTGATGTTCTATCTTCGCTTCGCTTCTCTAACCGCCTATTGCTTCGATTTGTTGCGCGATTGAGTGTTACTTCTTCTGCCGCTTAGGTTTGCTTCCTACGTGATCAATAGATGGAGCGCGCTCCTGGTGCGAAATGTCATTAGGTCGGTAAGTTGAGTCTGGAACATTGGCGTATCTGGTACTGGTGCCCGGATCGCTTGCATGGCGTCCCGACACTTCCCAGTCGGCTCCATTTACCTAGGATTGAGCCGCACACGTCGCCAACTGCTGTACGCCTAAATCGTCGCAGACATAGAGTAAACAAATCGCGCAACCTGGTAAGTGACGGCCGTCACGGTTGTTGGGACAAATCTCGAACCAAGGTGGATTACTTTAGTGCTATCCAGTGTCATCCCGAAGAGTGTGTCATCCTGAAGAGCGTGTCATCCCGATGGGACGTCAGTCCCTGAGGGATCTGCAGTTCCGTCGCGCCACCAGTTCTGCCTGCACGAGCAAAATGCAGATCCTTCGCCTACGTCTCAGGATGACACTCGTGAAATGTTTTACCCGGCGAAAGCCCTGAACGACGTCTGTCATCCCGAAGAGCGTGTCATCCCGATGGGACGTCAGTCCCTGAGGGATCTGTAGTTCCGTCGCGCCACCAGTCCCTGCCTGCACGAGCAAAATGCAGATCCTTCGCCTACGTCTCAGGATGACAACCCTTGCACAGGAACGAGGGGGTTGTATCAGGCATCCCCGCACAAGCTCAGGGCGCAGGCGAGTTGCCTGTGATCAGGCAATCCAGGCGCCGCCGACGACAACGTCGCTGTCGTAGAAAACGACCGCCTGTCCCGGCGTGATGGCGCGCTGTGGCTCATCGAAGGTCACCCG
This sequence comes from uncultured Acidobacteriaceae bacterium, assembly GCA_963796585.1. GTDB lineage: Bacteria > Acidobacteriota > Terriglobia > Terriglobales > Acidobacteriaceae > CAVVDY01. The sequence goes on along the minus strand of CAWCMB010000007.1, from coordinate 82,610 downwards.
AACGTCTCCGTCGGGAAGCTTTTCGACGACAGCATCAGCGGGCTCGTGGCGATGGCGAATCTTGGCCTGGACTCGTAAGGGCTCGCGAAGATCGTCGATGGCGATCCAATTCGCACGCTTGGCGATGAGGGTACGCGAGTACAACTCGTCGCCGCCACCCACAACCACCTGCCGCTTGTCGCCGCGAATCTCCAAGACATAGACGGGCGAACCGGTGGCAACACCCAGTCCCTTGCGCTGACCAACGGTGAAGTTATGGATGCCGGAGTGAGTGCCGATGACTTCGCCCGTGGTCGTTACCAACTCGCCGGAGGTGTCGGGGATTTCATCTCCCTGCTCGGCCAGGTACGCATCAAGGAACTTCTTGTAGTCGCCACCGGGCACGAAGCAGATCTCCTGCGAATCCTGCTTCTCGAAGACACGCAGACCGACACGCTTCGCCTCTTCCCTCACCTCAGGCTTGCGCATCTCTCCCAGCGGAAACAGTGTGCGGCTCAACTGTTCCTGAGTCAGGCCGAAGAGGAAATAGGTCTGGTCCTTGGAGCGATCAGCGGGACGCTTGAGCAGCCAGCGACCCGAATGCTCGTCGAATTCATTGCGGGCGTAATGGCCGGTGGCAAGCATCTCGGCGCCAATCTGACGCGCGGTGATCAGCAACTGGTCGAACTTGAGATGGTTGTTACACAAGCTGCAGGGGATCGGCGTACGTCCCGACAGATACTCCTCGACGAACGGGCGCACCACGTCCTCTTCAAAGCGGGACTCCTGATTGACGACGTAGTACGGAATGCCAAGCGTCTCCGCCACTCGTCGCGCATCGTAAACGTCGTCCAGCGAACAGCAGCGGCCAGTGACTGCTTCGGGCATGCCCTCATGTCCTGCAAGACGCCGCTGATTCCACAGCTGGAGTGTGAGACCAATGACGGTGTAGCCCTGCTCACACAGCAGCGCCGCGACGGTGGACGAATCCACTCCGCCCGACATGGCTACGGCGATGGTCTTGGAAGAAGTCATTAGCAATTAGCAATTAGTCATGAGAACATTCGCGTCAGGGCACGACCTGGATCGTGCCGAAACAGTTCTATTTGTTTTTGTCATTCCGAGCGGACTTCAGTCCGCGAGGAACCTGCTTTTCTCTCGTCCCGCTTCGCGGGACAGCATATCTCAGCCCAGCGCTTCAGAGGCCGTTACGAAACATGTGTCGTCCGCTGAAGCGGACTCGGGATTCCCACTTACGTCTTCCCAGCCATGAATGGCTGGGCTATCTTGTGCTGTCCCTTGCGGGACGGACGTATGGTTTGTCCCAACCTCGCGGCTCAATCGCGAGTTTCGTAACAGCCTTTTCAGCGCTGGGTATCTGTGAAAGATCATGAGAGTGTCGGAGGCACGCCATCTGTCGTCCCTACGGGACTCTAACTCTTTTCCCAGTTTACCCGGCGTTGAAACGCCTGGCTAACCTCTGTTGCGCCTACGGCGCGGGCTATCAGGCATATCACCGATCTCGCAATACCAGCCTCCATGCATCGGGCCGGATCATGTTTCTATTCGGTGCTACTGCGTTCTACGACACGCACCTTTCGGAGGCTAGAGCCTTCTTCATCAAGCCATTATTCGGCACGTCTGAAGACGTGCCCTGACTCGAAGCGTCACGATTCGAGCCTTTCCTAGCTGAGAGCTGACGGCTGAGAGCTGACAGCTTTCTTATACATCGGGCTCAGTTCCCTTAGCCGCGCCACAACTTCCGGCACCAACTCAATTGCGAAATCGATGTCTTCTGCCGTGTTCTGCTTGCCCAGGCTGAATCGCAGGCTGGCTCGCGCGCGATCCGCCGAAAGCCCCATCGCCACCAGCACGTGCGAAGGCTCAATCGCTCCGGAAGAACACGCAGCACCCGTCGAAACCGATAATCCTTTCAGATCGAGCGCGATCACCATCGCCTCGCCTTCGATGCAGTCGAAGTGAATGTTCGTCGTATTCGGAACCCGCGGCGCACCAGCACTGTTCACCCCAGCCTGATCGACGCGATCGAGAAGCGCCTGCTCCAGGCGATCGCGCAGTGCTGCCATCTTCTCCACAGAGCCGTCGACGAATCCGGCGCGAGCAATTTCCGCAGCCTTGCCGAGACCAACGATTCCGGGAAGGTTTTCCGTGCCTGCGCGGCGTGAACGCTCGTGGCGGCCACCGTAGAACAGCGGCTGCAACAGAGTTCCCTTCCTTACGTAGAGCGCACCTGCGCCTTGCGGCCCGTGCATCTTGTGGCCGGTGATGGTCAGCAGGTCGCAGCCAATCTCTTTCACATCCAGCGGGATCTTCCCTGCTGCCTGCACCGCGTCCGTATGAAAGTAAACATCGGCCTCGGTGGCGATCCTGCCGATCTCACTCAGCGGCTGCAGCACACCGGTTTCGTTGTTGGCGAAGATGATGCTGATAAGCTTCGTCTCGGGCCGGATGGCGCGACGAACGTCATCCGGATCGACCAACGCCTGCGCGTCTACGGGCAAATACGTAACGTTGCAGCCCATCTCTTCCAGCCGCTTACAGCTGTTCAGGATCGCGTGATGCTCGACCGCCGACGTGATTACGTGGTCGCCGGGCTTCACCAATCCGAACAGGGCCAGGTTGTCGCCTTCGGTGCCTCCGCTGGTAAAGACCACCTCGGCTGCGCGACAGTTCAGTAATTCGGCGACTTGCTCACGCGCGCGCTCGACCGCTGCCCGTGCCTGCTGCCCCTGCTGATGGATGGACGAGGCGTTCCCGAATCCCTCAAAGAAGTAGGGACGCATCGCCTCAAACACCTCAGGCAGAAGCGGGCTGGTAGCGTTATTGTCGAGATACACCCTGCGCATCTTTGGCTCTATGGCTCTATTTTAGCTGTCTATCTTAGATTCCCGGGCTGGTCGGCCCGATTCGGGCTTACGCACATTGGAAAAGAGTGGAACCCAATGGTCGCTCTGGACTTCATGCACTACAATTTCGCCAGAATCCACAGGACCCTGCGAATCACCCCGGCGATGTAGGGTGGAGTCAGCGGTCACGTCTGGTCGGTAGAGGAGATCGCTATGCTTGCGGATATTAGCTTCGCACCGACGCCGCGTGGGCCTTATGAGAAGCGAGTTTCAAACTGAATGCGAAGATTAGCCAAAACCGGGATTGCTTTAGGAAGCGTAGTTCTGGCCTGTCTGGTGTGTTTCGGTAGCCTTGTCCTCTTCTTTGCCCCTTTCAGGTTAGGTCTGATAAACACGGAAACCTATCCGGGAACTGCTGCACGATGGGCGCTTAACCTGCTGCCCCTGGCCGCAATGGGGACAGCGTTGATTTGTGCCGTGTTGCTGTCCATACGGTTTTATCGCTCACTAGCTAAGCGATTTTTGTCCGACAGCATTTCAAACTGAGGCACTACCAAGCTCCGCCGGATGTTGCTCGCCAACGCCCAAGAATTTATAGTTAAGGGTTTGCTTACCCGTTCCCGCAAACGCTCGTCGGACACCCTTAAAACCCGAACTCCGGCGACTGGAGCCATCATGAAAAAAGCAGTCCTGCTTCTCTGCACGATCTTCCTATGCCTGCCCAGCTTCGCCGACGAGGGCATGTGGTTGTTCAACGAGTTCCCCAAGGACAAGGTTCAAGCGAAGTACGGCTTTTCGCCTTCGCAGGAGTGGCTGGACCACGTGCGGCTCTCCTCCGCCCGCGCGCCAAACGGTTCGTCGTCTTTCGTGAGTGCCGACGGGCTCATCTTCACCAACCATCACATCGCCCAGGGCTGCATCCACGACCTCTCGACCAATGGTAAGGACTACAACAAGAACGGCTTTTATGCCCCGACGCGTGCTGACGAGCCGAAGTGCCCGGGAATGGAGTTCCTGGTTCTGGAAAACATCTCGGACGTGACCGACAAGGTGAACGCCGTGGTGAAGCCGGGGATGAGCGACGCCGATGCCGGCAAAGCACAGCGCGAGGAAATGTCATCGATCGAGAAGGAGTGCTCGAGCGGGGACATCCGCTGCGATGTGGTGACCCTCTATTCCGGGGCGCTGTACCACCTGTACAAATACAAAAAGTACGATGACATCCGGCTGGTCTTCGCGCCGGAGTTCGACATCGCCTTCTTTGGCGGTGATCCGGATAACTTCGAGTATCCGCGCTACGATCTGGATATTTCATTCCTTCGCGCCTACGAGAACGGCAAGCCGGCCAACACCACCAACTATCTGAAGTGGTCGAAAGATGGCGCCCAGGACGGCGAACTGGTATTCGTATCCGGGCATCCCGGGCGCACCGGCCGGCTGCTTACCGTCGATCAACTGGACTTCCTCCGCGACGACCAGTTTCCCATGATGCTGGCCTCGTTCCAGCATCGCATTGAAGTGCTACAGAAGTTTGGAGCGCAATCCGACGAGAATGCTCGCGAGGCCGAGGACGCTCTGTTCGGAACCCAGAACTCATTCAAGGCGATCACCGGCTATGAAGGCGGGCTGAAGAATCCTGACATCATGGGCAAGAAGATTGCCGAAGAAAAAGAGCTGCAACAGTACGTCAAGTCCGATCCTGGCCGGGAGAAGCAGTTCGGCGACCCCTGGCAGCCGATTTCGCAGGCGGTCGATGTGCAGAAGCAGATTTACAAGCCGCTGTACTACCTGGACCAACTGGCAGGTTTCCGCGGCACCATGGCCGATGACGCGCGCATCATCGTGCGGGCAGCCGAGCAGCGGCAGAAGCCAAGCAACGAACGTATCCGCGGCTACCAGGACTCCGCCCTGCCTACGCTGGAGCAGCGGCTGTTTTCTACGGCACCGATTTACAAGTCGCTGGACCAGGTGCAACTGGCGGCCAGCCTGGCTGAAATGCAGCAGGTGCTGGGCGCCGACAGCGCCAGCGTCAAAACCGCCCTTGCCGGCAAGTCGCCCGAGGAACGCGCCAAGGAAGTCATCGACGGCAGCAAACTGGACGACGTATCGGTTCGCAAGCAGCTTTACGAGGGCGGTAAGCAGGCGGTCGATGCCAGCACCGACCCGCTCATCGTCATGATGCGCACGATCGAACCGGATGCTGAAGCGGTACATCAGCGGAACGAAGACGCAGTGGAATCGGTTCTGCGCAAGAACGCGGGCACCATCGCCAAGATCCACTTTGCGCAAGGCGGATTCAGCGTGCCGCCCGATGCGACGTTTACTCTGCGGCTCAGCTATGGCGCGGTGAAGGGATATGAGGAGAACGGCAAGCACATTCCGTGGTTTACGACGCTGGGGGGCGCCTATAAGCATGCTGCCGCTCACGGTGATAAGCCACCTTATCAGCTGCCTGAAAGCTGGATGAAAGACAAGTCGTCGCTGAACCTGAAGACCGTTTATGACACAGCGTCCACGCCCGATATCATCGGCGGGAACTCCGGCAGTCCGGTGATCAACAAGAATGCTGAAGTTGTGGGCATCATCTTCGACGGCAACATTCAGTCGCTGACGTGGAATTTTGCCTACGACGACAAACAGGCGCGTGCCGTCGCCACCGATTCACGGGCGGTGATTGAGACGTTGCGTCGGATTTACCACGCGGATGCGTTGGCCAACGAGTTGATGGGACCGGAAGGCAGCGTAAGTGGAGGCAACTCGAAGGCAATGAAGCCGAAGCAGAAACAGAAGTAGGCGGACGCTTGCCGAGATCCTGGAGCGGTTTCGGATTTGGTGTGTACGGGTAGTGCGAAAGCGCGGTCGTGTCACGCTTCCCGCGGTCCCCAACAAGCACCCCGCCTCAGCCGTGCTGGTTGGCCTGGTTGAGCGCCGCATCCGCTCCAACCACGAAGAAAGACCGGGATGACCATTGAGCAATGGCCGTCCCGGCCCAATTTCTCTGGCTGCGCATGACGCCAACCTAAAGGTGGGCACTAGCTCACAGCGACACTACCTGACAGCCAGGCTAAGCAGCAGTTGCGTTGGACTTCTCTTCCCGCTTCTCCAGCTTTCCATCTGCGGCCGTCGCCAGGTGAATGCCGCTATCTCCACGCATTTCACGAAATTTCTTAGGGGTAATCCCAACCAGCCGGCGGAAGACACTAGTGAAATGGCTTTGCGTCTCGAACCCGACGTTGGTGGCTACTTCAACCAGGGCTGTGTTGCCGTCGCGAAGCAACTCCTGAGCCCGCTCCACCCGCTGGCGCATAACGTATTGATGAGGAGTCGTTCCGGTGCTCATCTTGAAGAGCTTGGAGAAGTAGTACTGGCTCATGCCGACGACCTCGGCCATCTCAGAGACGCTTAGGTCTTTCTCAATATTCTCCTTCACATACTCCAACACTCGCTGCAGACGACGCGGAGGCAACCCTCCGACCAACTCGACAGGTGCGAGTGTCGCTCCCACGTAAGCGTCGACGACTTCTTTCGCGCGTTCCAGGTCGAGCGACTGCACCGACATCACTAGAACGTTCATGCCCTCCGCCTTCGCTCCCGAAAATGCAGAAAACGAATCGTTGCAGAGCGCGGCCCTGATACCAGGCACGCGATTTGCAGCCACGGACGCACCCACGCCCCGTCCGGTAACAATAATGCCTCGTTCCGCATCGCGACGCAGGACGGCCAGCGCCACTTGCTCGGCGTAGTCGCCGCGTGACTGAGGTTCGATGGTTGACGTGGGATCGAGCACTTCGTGCCCTGTCGCTGTTAGGTTCGCCGTCAGTTGCTGTTTCAACGCATTGCCAGTTTCGTCAGAACCGATCGCGATTCGCACTTTACTTCTCCTCCATGTGCTTTATTTTCTGAGTTTCATTGGAGTGGCATGGACGACAGGGTGCCTGCAATGGTTTCAGCGGCCCATGTGCCATCCGTTCCACTAAATACAGGTTCATTACATCCGCGCAACGAAGCGTCGCCCGTTGTTCATAGAGTTTTCGCAGGCTCGACTCGCCCGCTTCATCCATCCCCGTCAACCCTGATAGATCTACGACGACCGGACGCCCTGCTGAGAGACCCATTTGCCCAGCAAAGGCTTTTTCGAGCTCGGGCACCAGAGCTTCCTCGAGCCTGCCTTCGAGCAGCAAACGCAATTCGATGGCATCCTCTTCGATCGTGATCCTCAGCAACCGCCGTCTCCTGAGATGCTCGCTAGCGAAAGACCGTAGACTTTTTTTGGCCAACCGCCAGAGAGGAACAGACAGCGCTGGTTAGTGCATCTGCATCACCATACGCCAGGTTGGCGCCAGGATTTGGTAAAGAATTGAAAAGATGTGGGTTAAACTATTGGTGCTCATTACAAGTGAGCATTATGTGTCGAAAAGAGGTCGCTATTTCCGACACTTGGTGTCAGTTTTTTGACTCTCCTGACACTTGTTGGCGAGGGATGCCTAACTTTTCCATGCGATAGAGGAGAGTGGTTCGCTTAAGGCCCAAGAGCGCCGCAGCTCCGCTCGGGCCTCCAACCACCCATTTGGCCTGGCGGAGAACATCAAGAATTCGACTTCTCTCGATCTCCCGCAAACTGAGTTGGGCAATGTTTTCAGAAGCTGCAGCGGTGGGATTGGGTGCGCGAAGCTCCGACAAGGGCGCCATCAATTCTTCACCCCGAGTGAGGATCACGGCCCGTTCGATGAAATTTTGCAACTCTCGAACGTTCCCCGGCCACGCATATTCCGTGAGAGCGATGATGGTGCGGCTTGATATTCGTTCGATATGCCGGTTCATGCGTCGCGCATATTTGCTCACGAAGTAGCGGACCAGGAGAGGAATGTCTTCGGCTCGGTCCCGAAGCGGCGGCACCGTAATGGGGAAAATGTTGAGACGGTAAAAGAGATCGCTGCGGAATCGGCCATCGGCCGCCATTTCCGGAAGGTTGTGATTGGTGGCGGCGATCAGGCGGACATCCACGCGTTGGGTGTGCGAACTTCCCAAGCGCTCGAATTCCTGCTCCTGGAGGACGCGCAGCAATTTAGGCTGCAGCTCGGGCGGAATATCGCCAACCTCGTCCAGGAAAAGACTTCCCTGGTGCGCCAACTCGAAGCGCCCAATTTTGCGTGAGATCGCACCAGTAAAAGCTCCCCTTTCATGTCCGAACAGCTCGCTCTCCAGAAGTCCAAGCGGGATAGCGGCACAGTTGATTTTGACGAAGGTCCGACTGTGGCGACCGCTGCGCTCATGAATTGCGCGGGCAATCAACTCCTTGCCGGTACCGGTCTCGCCACAGATGAGTACAGTGGAATCGGTGGGGGCAACGGTTTCCACCTGTTCCAGGACGGAGCGCAGCGCGCTACTGCCGCCGACGATGTCTTCGAAATCCTGCTCGGCGCGAATCTCCTCTTCCAGATATAACTTCTGCTCTGAGATTTGCTCTTTGCTTTCGGAAAGAGCGCGGTGTTGCAGGGCGTTGCTGATGGCGATTGCCACTTGCCGGCCGATCTGGGTCGCAAAATGCAGGTCACCGGAGGAGAATGCGTGCTCGCGCCGGCTGCTCAGCGAAAGGACGCCTACCTGCGCACCGTTGCTTCGTAGCGGCACAATCAGCAGGGAGCGGAATCCCTCGCCCGCGCGCACCCGGTTGATGTCGCCCTCCTCGCTGAAGGGCAGTGCCCCGGGGCCCACGATTCGGCTCTCACCGGTTTTGAAGGCGGCACCGGCGTTGGTTCCCTCAATTCGAATGAGCATGTCGCGCTGCAAATAACCGCGGCTCTCTGGGAAGTCGAGCGCATGCAGCCGCAGATTATCCGCACCTTCCGGCAGAAGCAGGCTGGCGGAGTCGTACTCCATGACCTTGCGCAGGTTGGCAGAAAGCGCATTAAACATGGCTCGCAGTTCCAGATTAGAGACCACTGCATTGTTGAGTTCCAACACGGTTTGCAAGCGGTCGCGCTCCAGCCTCAGCTCACGTTGCAGGGCGGTAGAGCGCTGGCGGAATAATGCGTTCTCCACGGCCAGCGCCACCTGCGCGGCGATGAGCTTCGCGAAACCAACTTCTTCCTCGTCGAAGCTCCCCGTTTCAGCCCGCCCGATCGTCAAAGCGCCTAGCGGACCGGCTGGAGTGATCAGCGGCAAAACGCAAAACGAACGTACGCGATGCTCGCGCAGGAGTTCGCCGACTTTGCGAAACCGTCGCTCCCGGTCCACGTCCGCGCAGATGAAAACGTCCTGGCTGCGCCACGCGAGCCCGGACGGCGAATCGTCGATTTCGAAATCCTGCCCCAGCCAGCGAGGCGTCGATTCGGAGGAATGCAGAACATGCAGCCGCATGGTTCCGCTTTCCTCATCGTGGAGCACGACGCTGACATAGTGCGAGGGCAGCAACTGCGAAACGTGGGGCGAGAGCGCGACAAATACCTCGGCCAAATCGCTGTGCGAGGAAATGGTGCGGCACATTTCTTCCAGCGCGGCAAACTTCAGAGCTGCTTTCTCTTGCTCAATCATGTCCGGCAGGCAGAAGTGGGGGTTGGAGAACCGATCGGGGTCAGAAGCCGACAAGATTTACCGATGGAGAGCACCTCTGCGTTGTAAAGATAATAAAGGAGTTCCGCGCTGACCGGTTACTGCCATTTTATGCCGAAAACTGCGAGTCAGGAAGCCGCACAAGAAGCCAACCCCACCACCTGAGAGCTCTTCTGTGGGTCGCAATGCTGTTGTAAGCTCTAACATCGCAGCTTTTCCCTTTGAGGAGCGCCATTGCTAAAAGACAATCCGGCACCCGGCGGTCCTGGGATCGTTCCCAAGTGGACCTTCGGGGCCAAAGATGCAATCGGAACCGCCTACTCGGTATCCAGCCGGCTCTGGTATACGCTGGCGAATGGCGTAGTAACCGAGGTTTACTTCCCGACCATCGATACGCCCCAGATGCGAGACTTGCAGTTCCTGGTCTCCGATGGCGAAACCTTCTTTCATGATGAGCGGCGCCAGATGGTCAGCAAGACCGAGTGCCGAGAAAGCGCAGCCCTCGGGTTCACCATCACGAACTCCGACCCCGAGGGACGGTATTCCATTGAGAAGACGATCATTGGCGATCCGCACCTGCCGTGTCTGGTGATTCACACCAAGTTCAACGTCGCCCCGGAATGGCAGGGCCGATTGCAACTTTACGTGCTGTGCGCGCCGCACCTGCAAATCGGGGGCTGGCACAACAATGCCCTCGTCCAACACGCGCGGGGTAGAACTTTCCTGCTTGCCTTTCGCGGGGACGCCTATCTGGCACTCGCGGCCACGATTCCCATGAAGAAGATGTCGGTGGGCTATGTCGGCGTCAATGACGGCTGGACCGACCTGTCGCACAACTTCCAGATGGACTGGGAGTACACCTCCGCACTGGACGGCAACGTGGCCATGACAGGGCAGTTGGACCTCAGCCGGACGACGGAGTTCACCCTCGCCGTTGGATTCGGACACACGCGGCACAATGCATCTTCCACGCTGGCGCAGTCGCTCGCGATACCGTTCGAGCAAGCGCTGAAGAACTTCGAAGACCAATGGCAGCGGACCCGCAAACGCATGGTGCTGATGGACAAGTTGGTCGCCTGCGATTCTTTCCTCTTCGCGCGCAGCGTGAATCTGTTGTTAGCAAACGAAGACAAGTTGTATCCGGGCGCCATGATCGCCAGTTTGAGCATTCCCTGGGGCGAAGACAAAAGCGACGACGACCTGGGCGGATATCACCTGGTGTGGACGCGCGACATGGTAATGCAGGCGACGGCGCTGCTCGCCATCGGCGACACGGCTACCCCGCTTCGCGCCATGATCTACCTGGCGGTTACGCAGCGCGAGGACGGCGGCTTTTATCAGAATTTCTGGGTGGATGGCGATCCCTACTGGACCGGCATTCAACTGGATGAAGTTTCGTTTCCGATTATCCTCGCCTGGCGGCTTTGGAAGACGAACGGACTGGGAAATTTTGACCCCTATATCACAGTGACGCGGGCTTGCGGCTACCTGATCCGTGAAGGGCCAGCGACTAAACAGGAGCGTTGGGAAGAGGCAGGAGGGTATTCGCCTTCCACCCTGGCAGCGAATATTGCAGCGCTGATTTGCGCCGCGGAATTTCTCGAAGCGCGCGGCGATTCACACACCGCAGACTTTGTGCGCACCTATGCCGACTTTCTGGAGTCCCATATCGAAAAATGGACAGTAACCAACCACGGTACGCTGGTTCCCGGAATCACGCGGCACTATATCCGCATCAATCCCGCTATCAGCGCCGAAGGATCGCGGGGAGATGAAGATCCCGATAAAGGGATCCTGGTGCTTGCCAACCAGAAGCCGGGCGCCCAATCTTCGTATCCGGCGAACCAGATTGTGGATGGCGGGTTTCTGGAATTAGTGCGGATGGGAATACGCCGGGCGGATGATCCGTTGATGGTTGATTCGGTGAAGGTGCTTGACGCAGTGCTGAAGGTCGACACCCCCGCCGGGCCTTGCTGGAAGCGTTATAACCATGACGGCTACGGCCAGCGCGATGATGGCAGCTCGTTTGATGGTTGGGGTGTCGGAAGGCCATGGCCGCTGTTGACGCTGGAGCGCGCCGCCTATGAGTTGGCGCTGGGTAATGATCCGGAGCCCCTTTGTCGCACGGTGGAGCGCTTTACGTCGGGGGTAGGTTTGATTCCGGAGCAGGTTTGGGATGCGCCTGACATTCCCGATCAGCACATGTTCTTCGGGCGACCAACCGGGTCGGCAATTCCGCTGATGTGGGCGCACGCTGATTTCGTAAAGATGATGCGCTCAATCATCGATAAGAAGGTGTTTGACTTGCTGGATCCCGTGGCGAAGCGCTATTGCGACCCCTCAATGAGCGCTTCAGCCAGACCGGAAATCGAAATTTGGAAGATGAACCGTCAGGTGCGCAGCGTACCTGCCGGCGCCTTGCTGCGGGTTCAGGCGTCATCTCCTTTCAGCCTGCACTGGACTTCGGATGAGTGGCACACCACGAGCGACACGGCTTCGACAGCGACGTCGCTGGGCATCGAATACGTGGATTTGCAGGTGCCTGTAACCCAGAATTCACCCTTGCGGTTTACCTTTTTCTGGCCGCTGGATAATCAGTGGCAAGAAGAAAATTATGTGGTCCAAGTGACACCCGCTGCAGAGCCGGTAAAAACAAGAAAGGTGGCGTCAGGTGAGTAGCCAAGCAAAAATGGAAGCGCAGGACAAACAGACAAAAACAGAAGTTCCATCTGCGCCGGGCCGCGGACCCAGGGAAACGGAGCAGCAGAAGCTGGAGCAGCTTTGCATCAACACCATCCGTACCCTGGCGATGGATGCGGTGCAGAAGGCCAACAGCGGGCATCCGGGTACGCCCATGGCGTTGGCGCCGCTAGCCTTTGTGCTGTGGGACCGGCACTTGCGATTCAATCCACGTAATCCGCACTGGCCGGGCCGCGATCGCTTTGTATTGTCCAACGGCCATGCGTCGATGCTGCTCTACTCCATGCTGTATCTGACCGGCTTTGATCTTGCGCTCGACGATCTCAAGCAATTCCGGCAGTGGGGATCGAAGACGCCGGGGCATCCGGAATACGGGCTCACAGCCGGAGTAGAGACCACGACGGGCCCGCTGGGACAGGGCTGCGGTAATTCCGTCGGCATGGCGATTGCGCAGAAGTGGTTGGCATCGCGCTTCGACCAAGAGCTGTTCGATTACCGCATCTACACCTTCTGCGGCGATGGCGATTTAATGGAAGGTGTCAGCAACGAGGCAGCTTCCGTCGCCGGCCATCTCGGCCTGAATAACCTGATCTGGTTCTACGACAACAACCACATCACCATCGAAGGCAGTACCTCGCTGGCATTCACCGATGACGTGGCGACGCGCTTTCGCGGCTGGAACTGGAATGTAGAGCACATCAGCGACGTCAATAACCTCGACCTGGTCGATGTCGCCATTAAGGCTTCGCAGCGCGAGCCGGCGCGGCCGACGATCGTCATTACCGACACCCATATCGGATGGGGTTCCCCGAACCGGCAAGACACCCGGGAAGCTCATGGTGAGGCATTGGGGGTGGAGGAAGTTCGCCTGACCAAGCTGGTCTATGGTTGGCCGCCCGATGCGCAGTTCCTGGTTCCCGACGAGGCGAAGCAGTACATGGGCAAAGCCGTCGAACGTGGCGCCGAGCTGGAAAAGGATTGGAATGCACGTTACAGCGCGTGGGCGAAGCAGCATCCCGATCTCGACAAAACGTGGCAGCACATCCAGAACGGCACGCTTCCCGAGGGTTGGGACAAGGACATTCCGACCTTCCCTGCCGATGCCAAGGGTATTGCGACCAGGAAGTCCGACTCTACCGTGCTCAACGCGGTGGCTAAAAATGTCCCATGGATGTTGGGCGGCTCCGCCGATCTTCATCCCTCCACCTTTACGCTCATCGACGGTGAAGCCGATTTTGAGCCCAACAGCTACGGTGGCCGCAACTTCCACTTCGGCATCCGCGAACACACCATGGGGTCGATCCTGAACGGCATGACGCTCACGGGCCTGCGCGCCTACGGCTCCACGTTCCTCATCTTCTCCGACTACATGCGGCCGCCGATTCGGTTGGCTGCGCTGATGGATATTCCGTGCATCTTCATCTACACCCACGACTCCATCGGCCTGGGTGAAGACGGACCGACGCACCAGCCGATCGAGCAGCTGATGTCGTTGCGTGCGATACCGCGGCTGCTGGTGTTCCGTCCGGCAGATGCCAACGAAGTTGCCGAAACCTGGCGGACCATCATGCCCATCATGCATCAACCGGTGCTGATGGCGTATACCCGGCAAGCGGTGCCGACCTTCGATCGCACCAAGTACGCTTCGGCAGCGGGAGTGGCGAAGGGCGCTTACATCATGGCCGACGCCGAGGGAGGCAAGCCGGAGTTGATCCTGATGGGTACCGGCTCTGAGGTGCAGCTTTGCGTGGGGGCTTATGAGAAGCTCACGGCTGAAGGCGTGAAGGTGCGGGTGGTCTCAATGCCCTGCTGGGAGCTGTTCGAAAAACAATCGCCGGAATACAAAATCCAGGTGCTGCCGCCGGAAGTTCGCGCCCGGGTAGCGGTGGAAGCGGGTACAAGCCTTGGCTGGAAAGAATATGTCGGTAACGACGGGATTGTTGTAGCCCGCTCCGACTTTGGCGCATCTGCTCCTATTAAGGAATTGCTAAAAGAATTCGGCTTCACCGTGGACAACGTGATCGCGAAAGCGAAAGAGGTCATGGCCAGAGTGAAAGCCTAGGCAGTTGCGCTTTTAGTTAGCTGTGCTATCCGTGGGAGGCCCCGGATTCATCGGGGGAAATATCCATGCCATCCAAAAGGGAGGCTTCAGGCGCGGTGCGAGTCAAGAGGGGTGTACGCAGTGAGCCGTAGTAGTGATAACTCTTTAATGCAGCTTCAGAAGTACGGACAGAGCCTGTGGTTGGATCAGATCAGCCGGTCGTTGCTTACGACAGGTGAGCTGAAGCGACTGATCGATGAGGACGGGCTGCGAGGTATGACCTCGAACCCGACGATCTTCCAGAAAGCCATCGGCAAGGGCGACGATTACGTCGAGGAGATGAAGCAGCTTGCCCACGCAGGGGGCACGGTGTCGGATATTTACGAAGCTGTGGTGGTGAAGGACATCGCTGCCGCGGCCGATATTTTTCGCCCGCTGTACGACTCGGAAAATGGCAGCCATGGATTCGTCAGCCTGGAAGTATCGCCGCTTCTGGCTAACGACACGCAGGCAACGGTCAGAGAAGCCAAAGACTTGTGGTCGCGGCTGAACCGGCCAAACGTCATGATTAAGGTTCCGGCAACGCCGGCGGGGCTACCTGCCATCGAGGAACTGATCGCGGCGGGGCTGAACATTAACGTCACTCTGATCTTCGCGGTCGAAGTGTACGAGCAAGTTGCAGAGGCCTATATCCGTGGCCTGGAGCGTCGCGTCGCGGCAGGTCAACCGCTTGATCGTATCGCTTCGGTCGCCAGCTTCTTTGTCAGCCGAATCGATACCGCCGTCGACAAGCAACTGGAAAAGCTGGCCGCTACCGGCAACGATTCGGCACGCCAGCAGAAGATCGAAAGCCTGATGGGGAAAGCCGCCATCGCCAATGCCAAGCTGGCCTACGAGTCGTTCCAGAAGATCTTCTCCGGCGACCGCGGGAACAGACTCACACAGAAGGGCGCCAAAGTTCAGCGGCCTTTGTGGGCTTCGACGAGCACGAAGAATCCCAAGTATCGCGACACGTTGTACGTTGAGGAACTGATTGGCGCCGACACGGTCAATACGGTTCCCATGAACACGCTCGAGGATTTTCGTGATCATGGGGTGGTGAAGTCTACGCTACAGAGCGGAGTCGAAGACGCACATCGGATCTTTGCCGATTTGAAAGACGTGGGGATCGACATGAAGGCGGTCACGCAGAAGCTGACCGAGGACGGGGTCGAGTCATTTGCCGAGTCGTTCAACGGCCTGATCGAAGTCATCAAGGGCCGTACAGAGGAATTGCGCCGAGCCGCCTGACAATCCATCTAATCTTTTTTGGGCCCCCACTCCACCCCCGGAGCGTGATACGTGAGTACACTCGTCCAGCCTACGGTCGAGAAAGTTGAGCCGCAGCGGCTGCCACAGGCGGGCTCCGCTTTGCTGATTCTGTTTGGCGCGACCGGAGATCTCTCGCGCCGCAAACTGATGCCGGCACTCTATGATCTGTCGTGCATTGGCTGCACCCACCGCAACTTCGAGGTGCTGGGGATCGGCCGCACTCCGTTGACGGACGAGCAATTCCGCCAGCGCATGCACGACGGCGCAGCGGACTCTTCAGACTCGCGCGGCTTCAGCGAAGATGCATGGAAGGATTTCGCCTCACGCCTGCATTACTTCATTGGCGACGCCGATAAGCCGGAGTTCTATCCCGCACTGAAGAAGAAGATCGAAGAGCTGCAGAAAGCTGGGGCCAGCAAGAACGTTCTGTTCTATGTTTCGACATCGGCATCGCTGGCTCCGCCGATTGTCGAAGGCCTTGGCCAAGCTGGGCTGGCTCGCAATGATGAGGGCTGGACGCGCATCATTCTGGAAAAGCCATTCGGACACGATCTACAGAGCGCAAAAGAGCTGAACCAAATCGTTTCGCAAGTCTTTGACGAGGAGGCGGTCTATCGCATCGATCACTACCTCGGCAAGGAAACCGTGCAGAACATCATGGTTTTCCGCTTTGGCAACCTGATGTTCGAGCCCATCTGGAACCGCAACTACATCGACTACGTTGAAATCACCGCCGCTGAAAAACTGGGGGTGGAGAGCCGCGCTGCATTTTATGAGGAAACTGGAGCCTTGCGCGACATGGTCGCAAACCACATGCTTCAGCTTCTAACGCTCACGGCGATGGAACCGCCGGTGGCGTTCGATGCGCATTCGGTGCGCGAGCAGAAAGTGCAGGTGTTGCGCGCGATTCGTCCGATGACGGTGGAAGAGGTTGCGCAGCGCACGCTTCGCGGCCAGTATGGGCCCGGCACCATCGATGGCAAAGCGGTTCCGGGGTATCGGCAGGAGAAGGGCGTCAGTCCCAACTCGAATACCGAGACCTACGCTGCCGTGGAGTTCCACGTCGACAACTGGCGCTGGGCGGGAGTTCCCTTCTATGTTCGTGCCGGCAAGCGGCTGTCGAACCATCTCACGGAGATTGCGGTGCATTTTAAGCGCACGCCGCAAGCGCTGTTTGCCAACCGTCCGGGGGACGTACATCACAACGTGGTCACCATGCGAATTCAGCCGAACGAAGGCATTGCCATCAATTTTGAGGCAAAGGTTCCGGGAAGCCAGATGCGGGCCACGCGCGTGAACATGGATTTCTCCTACCGCGACGCCTTTGGCTCCGACACTCCGGCGGCTTACGAGACGCTGCTGCTCGACGCAATGCGAGGTGATGCGACGCTATTCACGCGGCGTGACGAAGTCGAGGCTGAGTGGCAGATCATCACCCCTATCGAAGAAGCCTGGGCGCAGCTGCCGCCTCCCGGCTTCCCTAACTACGTGGCGGGAAGCGATGGTCCGACGGATGCTGATGCCATGATCAAGGAAGATCGCAATCGTTGGCGTCCGCTGAAGCGCGACAACGGATGGAATCTCTGACGTTGGCGGTCAATGCAATGGGCCCGGCGACGGCGATTCGGGCTGCACCTTGGTGATCAATAGCACTGGGCGTTACGCTCGATTACCTATCTGCGACTGGTCTCGCCAGCCGGGGATTGCATCCTACAGAGCTGCTCATGCCCGTTCGTCGCAAGTTTCTGGCTTTTGTCATTGCCGGGTTGGTACTGATCGCCGTTGTGGCGATTGGTGTGTTCTGGCTTCTGACGGTGCCGGCGCCGTTGGAGCGCAAACTCCAGGCGCATGTCGAACAGGCGCTCAGCGAACACTTTCACCGCCAGGTTCAAATACAGAACCTGCATGTGACGCTGATACCGGTATTCCGAGTGAGCGCGGACAATTTCGTACTGCCGAATCGCGACGCCGAGAACCAGCCGCCCTTCATTGCCATCAAGCATTTTGTTGCCTACGCCAATCCTCTGGGGCTGCTTCGCAGTCCGATTCACGTCACCTCCCTCAAACTGGATGGGCTGGTTATCAACGTCGCGCCGAAAAGCGAATCGGCCAGCGAGAACAAAGCAAAACCGAAGAAGCCACGCCACCTGGCGAACTTCGTAATCGATCGCGTGTACGCCGACGGAACAGTGTTGTACATTTTGTCGAAGAACCCCGATCGCGATCCAATGGAGTTTGACATCCGCAAGCTCGCGCTCAAGAGCGCGGGCATTGGCCAGCCCATGAAGTTTCAGGCGGAACTGACCAATCCCAAGCCTCCGGGAGACATCCATAGCAAAGGCAAGTTTGGCCCCTGGAACATGGACGACCCTTCGGCAACACCGGTCCGCGGGCATTACACCTTCGAACACGCTGACCTGTCAATCTTCAACGGCATTGCCGGGATTCTTTCCTCGAGCGGCGACTACACCGGGCAACTGAACAACATCGTGGTCGACGGTACTACTGATACGCCCGATTTCAAGCTTGATACCGGCGCGCGCGCGGTTCACCTCACGACGCAATTTCATGCCATTGTCGATGGCACCAAGGGCGACACATACCTCCAGCCGGTGAACGCACAGTTCCTGAATTCGCACGTGATCGCACAGGGCGAAGTTGCCGGCAAAAAAGGGCAAAAAGGAAAAACCATTCGGCTCGACATCGACATACACGATTCTCGCGTTGAAGACATGCTGGCGCTGGCCACCGACAAGGGGGCGTTGCTCACCGGAGGCATCATGACGAAAGCGAAATTGGTGATCCCCCCGGGCAATGAGAAGGTACTTAAGAAGATGTCTCTCGCGGGGCGCTTCGAGGTAAAGGACGGACACTTTCCCAATCCAGAGGTGCAAGGCAAGCTCGATTCGCTTAGCCGCCGCGGACAAGGCAAGCCCGATGCGATGGACATTCAGAATGTGCCGGCGGACTTCTCGGGCGTATTCAAGCTGGCGAATGCGCGTATGAATTTCAGCACGTTGAATTTTGCAGTACCAGGCGTACAGGTTCAGATGAAAGGCGGCTACTCGATTGCGCAACAGGAGCTGGACTTCACCGGCGATGTCCGGCTGCAAGCAACGGTGTCGCAAACTCAGACCGGCATCAAACACTGGGTAACAGTGCCCTTCGACCCCCTATTCAAGAAAAACGGCGCCGGGACCTACCTGCCGGTCAACATACAGGGATCGACCGACCACCCCAAGATCCAGCTCGATTGGAAAAAGGTGCTCTAGCTCGGGCCCCTTCCCGGAATCTGCCGACCGCACTCAGCCAATGTTAAGATTTTGGCTTCATGGTTACCTTCGTCGTGCTGCGCCTGGTGGCGGTCGTGCTGATCGTCGCAGCGAACGCGTTCTTTGTTTCCGCCGAGTTCGCCATGGTCAGCCTGCGCGAAACCCAGATTCAGCAATTGGTGACGGCGCACCGGGTGGGCGCACGCACGGTTCAAAGGCTGCACCAGCAGCTTGATCACTTTATCGGCGCGGTGCAGTTCGGGGTGACGCTCTCCAGCCTGGCTTTAGGCTGGATCGGCGAAGCTGCCATGGCCCGCATCCTGGAACCGTTCTTCATCAATCTGCCACACGCACAGGTCTACTCCCATGCGCTCGCCGTGGTGTTCGCCTTCACGCTCATCACTTACATGCACGTGATCCTGGGCGAAGTGGTGCCGAAATCCATCGCATTGCAACGGACCGAGCGGGTGGCGCTGGCGGTTGCCGGGCCGATGGACTTTTTCATGCGGGTCACAGCGCCGCTACTCGCGATCATGACCGCATCGTCGCACGGGGTGCTGAAGGCGTTCGGTATGCGTCCCGTGCGCGAGGCCGGAGTACACTCCCCTGAGGAACTGAAGCTCATCGTCAGCGCCAGCCGCAACCTGGGGCTGCTGGAAGCCCCGCAGGAGGAGATGATCCTTCGCGCCCTGGATCTTGAAAACATATTGGTGCGCGAGGTCATGGTTCCGCGCCGCGACATATTTTCATTGCCCGGGGACATGACCCTCTATGAGGCGCTTGAGCGCATTGTCGATGGGCAGCACTCGCGAGTGCCGGTCTACGATCCGCAGCGCGGTCCCGAGCACATTATCGGCGTACTCTACGCGCGGGACCTGATGCGCTGGATGCGGTATCGCCTGTCACGCACCTCCACTGGCCGCATCATCGCCCGCGAGACCAACCTTCGAATCCGGCACATCATGCGCGAGGTGCTGGTGGTTCCCGAAGCCAAAACGCTTCCCGACCTGCTCGCAGAATTCAAGGAACGCAAACGTCACCTGGCAGTGGTTGTGGATGAATTCGGATCGACCGCAGGCGTGATCACCGTCGAAGACGTGCTGGCGCAACTGTTTGGTCCCATCGAAGACGAATTTGAAGGCCGTGAGCCGGTGGCGCTACTTGGATCCAGCCCGATGGAACTGGACGCTTCTCTTAACACCCGCGACCTGGAACTGGATTACCAGATTTTACTGCCACGCGACGGGGGCTTCGAGACCCTGGCTGGCTTTGTGCTGGCGCAACTGCAACGTATTCCCAAAATCGGCGACGGCTTTCAATATGAAGGGCGGCGATACACAGTGACAGGAATGGAGGGTCTACGAGTCGACCGCGTACGGATCGAGTCGGAGCAGCCTCTGTCGCAAGCCGAGCCACAGGAGAAAACTCCCGCCACAAGCTGATGCCACGCTACCTCCTATCACGCCTGCTCCTGATGCTGCCGGTCATATGGCTGGTGGTTTCGGTTGTCTTCCTGCTGATTCACCTGGTACCTGGCGATCCCATTCAGCAAATGCTGGGGGAAGGCGCGGCAGCGACCGACATCGCTGCTGCCCGGCACGCGTATGGGCTGGATGTGCCGCTGAGCCAGCAGTACGTGAAGTACTGGGAAGGGCTGCTGCATGGCGACATGGGACGCTCACTGCGATTCAATCAGAGTGTCGGGCACATCATCGGACAGGCCTATCCGTATACACTGCAGCTCACCCTGGCCGCGCTGGCGGTGGCGCTCTGCCTGGCAATTCCGGCGGGAGTTCATTCGGCGCTTCGTCGCAATCGCTGGGACGATCGCCTGCTCAGTTTCGTTTCGCTGCTTGGGTTGTCGTTTCCGAATTTTGCGCTGGGACCGATCCTGATTTTGCTATTCGCCATCGACCTGGGATGGCTGCCGGTATCGGGGGCTGGTTCTCCGGCGCACCTCATTTTGCCGGCCATCACCATGGGAGGAGCGCTGGCCGCGATCCTCACGCGCATGGTCCGCACTTCGATGCTTGAGGAGCTCTCGCAGGACTACATTCGCACTGCGCGCGCCAAGGGTCTGGCGGAGCGGGCAGTCGTCTATCGTCATGCTCTGAGGAACGCGATGATCCCGGTTCTCACCGTAGTTGGGCTGCAATTTGGAGCGATGCTGGCAGGCGCCATCGTCACTGAGACCGTTTTTTCATGGCCGGGAATCGGCCGTCTCACCATTCAGGCCATCTCGAATCGCGACTACTATCTGGTGCAGGGCTGCATCCTGGTAATCGGGCTGACCTATGTGTTGGTGAACTTCCTCACCGACCTGACGTATTCCCTTTTCAACCCACGAATTCGGGAGTAATCAGGATTTTGCTCGCCAGCAGTATCCAATAGAATTAAACTTGCATCTTCATAGATACAGCAGGAGGGTCAGCATGCGAGTTGATCGTTCGAACAACAGCAATGCCTCTGATCCTGTAAGCGGCCTTAATCGCGCTAAAGCAGGGATCCACGAGCTCGAAGGCAAAATGCGTCGCAAAGTCACGACGGTTGCGAAGCGTATCTCCTCTTCGTTCCACCACGACGACGCCGAAGAATCCCCTGCCCCCAAAGAGCGCCAGGGGATCGTTTCCATCAACGGCCAGGACGTAGAGACCATGCGCTGCTGTGGGAGCAAGCGCAGCAGCTAATTTCGCTGCCGTTGGCAGCCTTACGAATATCGCTCGGCCATGAAGTCGGTCATCTTCTGGTAAGCCGCTTCCAGCACATCCTCCGGCGGCAGAAAAACAATCCTCATGTGCTTTGTTCCCGGCTTTTGGCCGAAGCCGGAGCCATGAACCACCAGCACGTGCTTCTGCTTCAACAGCGCGGTCACAAAGCTGAGGTCGTCCTCTGGAATATCCAGCGAGGGGTGAGCGTAGAACGCGCCCTTGGGAGCGACCAGGCTGACGCCGGGAGTGCGCTTCGCCCAATCGACGGTCAACTGTGCGCGGCGGCGCAGCTTGTCGTTCATCGCGGCGATGTGGTCTTGCGGTCCTTCGAGAGCGGGCTGAATGGCATGTTGGAACGGATGCGGAGCTGAAAGGCGGGCGCGTAGCAGACGGTGCACCGCCTCCATGTAGGGATGAAGCGCCTCGCGGGGACCGGTCGCGACGGCCCATCCGATACGCCAGCCCGGAACCAGGTATGCCTTGGAAAGGCCGTTGAACGTAATCATAGGTACGTCCTGCGCAAGGGTAGCGATTGAGACGTGCTCGGCGTCGGGAGCGTAAATCAGCTTGTCGTAGATTTCGTCGGCGAAAATGAGCAGACTGTGCCGCCGCGCCACCTCGATGATCTTTTCCAACGTGCTTCGGGACATGACCGACCCGGTTGGATTGCTGGGGTTGATCAGCAGAATCGCCTTGGTACGCGAGTTGATACGGCGCTCCATGTCGGCGAGATCAGGCTCCCAACCGTTCGACTCATCCAGGTCGTAGGCGTTGGGCTGGGCCCCAAGCTTCGCCAGCACCGCGCCATAAAGCGGATACTCCGGGCTGGGGGTGAGCACGTTCTCTCCGGGATTGAGCAGCGCCGTAAGGCAACTGTCGATCACTTCCCCACTGCCGTATCCAACGAAGATGCTCTGAATCTCTTTGAAGCCGCGCCGCTCGGCGTCGTGGCCAATCGCCATCACCGCCGGACGGATACCGAGCGACTCGCCATAGCTGTTGTGGCCATCGAGCATGGCCTTGTGTACCGCCTCAATCATGTGCGGCGGTGTAGCAAAGTCAAACTTGCAGGGATCCCCAATATTCAGAAACAGAATCTGGTGCCCATCGCGCGCGACCTCGTCGGCGACAACGGCAAGATCGCGGATGGCGTAACGAACGTTCGCCATGCGGGCGGCAGGTGTAACCTGGAAGGCTTGTTGAACGGGCATGAATGCACCTTATGACGGCAATTTAGGTTCACTATGATTATGAACCATTGGGTAGCAGCCGAGTAAGGGCAAAAACCGACAGGGGCGTCCCGGCCGGGTCGAGCACGCGAGGACCGCGTCGGCTTACTACTGGGTTAGCAAGCCGTACATGTCAACCTCGTTTTGCGCACCCACAGACACCAGGCCGTCGGCGATCGTCGGCACCACAAACTTCACTCCCAAACCGGCTGCATCGCGATCCGGCAGCATATTTGAGGAATAGAGTTCCGCGCTGATGTCATTTGGGTCCAGCGCGTGCAATACTGCGTGTTTGCCATCCGCAAAATCTGTGATCATCCACAGGATCGCATCATCAGTGCCATTAGCAGAGAGTGCCGGCGTCGAGCCGCGAGAATCCAAAGGGTAATTGAAGAACGATTTGCCTGCGGGATCGAACTGCTGCGTCGTGGGGTCGAAGCTATACGCCCGCGGAATGTCGAACCCGCCTGCGATAAACAGGGTTGAATTCCAGAAGAGCATCGAGCTAAGGCCGTCGCCCCCAGCCTGAAACGTCTGCACCGCCTGACTATTATCATTCGCTTGCCATTTACCCAGGTCGTCCCGGTCAAGGACGTAGACCATCCCTGTCTTATCACGCACAACCAACAGGTGAGGACGGGGGGCGCTTGTCTGTTCTGGCAGCAGCAGTGCGGCGCTGCTTCCAAAGTCCAAGTCGCCGTCATCCATATATGTGTAGTTATATGGAGCAAAGTAATCCCGAACGGTAAATCCGTCAGTAGCTGACCAGTGCAGCCGCACCAAGGAATCGCGGTAATTACCCTTTGGCCCGATGAACTCATGGTCGCTGCCGTTTGCCACAGGAACATAGATATCGCCGTTCGCATCGAGGGAAGGTCCACTTCCGCTCAACCAAATTCCACCTGAAACGGAATAAGGCACGGGCGTCCAATAGGCGGTGGGCTGGAGTGTGCTCTGGTCGAACGAGATCAGCCAACCCATATAAGGACCGATGTCACAATGTGAAGCCCAAGCAACGTAAACCTGGTTGTGGGCGAGCAGCAAGGCAGCGCGCTGATTGTTTAAGACTGGGTCAAACTTTGCCATTCCGGTTGAAGCGTAATCGGAAGGTGGACCGGTGACGACCGTTGGCGGCATTACCTCTGTTCCGGTCGCTATCTCGACCGCGTGAAGGCGCTGATAAAACACTGTGGCGCCATTCACGACTTCCTTTGTGCGTACAATCAGGTAGATGGTTCCAGTTGTCGCATTGATGACCGGCGTCCCGGTAATGCCAATCTCAGGAATGATGTCATGGCACCCATTTACGTCGGCCTGGGAAAGGGTGCTGGCATTCGAACTCGACGCAAGAAAGTCAACGTGCCAGGCCAGCGTCTTGGAATCCACATCAAACGCATAGAGCTGATCGTGCTCCGTAGCTACGATCAGAAGGTTCGAACGTTTGGCGCCAGGCATCGCCACATTCGGCACGTATAAAGGCTCAGCATAGACATATCCCTGGACGGGAAAGATTGCAACTCTGCCGAAGGTTGAAGGACTCACATTGGCCGGGGTCAGCGTCGTTTCCGTCTGATTCAGGCCGTCGCGGTAGTTATCGTTAAGATGAGTGAGGACCGACTTCACACCCACACGTGCCTGCGATACCTGACTATTGCTGTTGCTCTGGGTGGCCGCGCCCGATGAAGCGGCAGCGCCACAACCTGTCAGCGCGATCATTGCCACGGAAAGGCAGAACGTAACGAGCAATGCAAGGGGACGACCCACGAAAGGGCGAGCTATACCGGAGCACATCCGTCGATATCCTCGGAGAGTTAAGTGCCCTCAGCAATAGAGTTAAATCAGGCTTCCGCCAGAGCGTGGAAATGCTTTGCTCAGCCCCGCAAGCTAGCCCGACTTCTTTGCTGTAGGAGTTTGCCGTAGAGTACACGGCCAGAGCACGATCGGTCTATTCCAATCGTGCGCGCAGGAAGAGGATACTACTTAGATCAGTGACTCTTTACCTCGTTGGACGGAGGCTCAGGTGGAAATCCTCACGAAATTTTGTTGCCGTAAGTGAAGCACTGGTTTAGCTGCTGTGCTCGGAAAGACTGAGGATGTTGCCGTCGGGATCTTTGAACCACGCGACTTTGGTCCCGTCAGGGGCGGTCCAGATTCCTAACTCGTCCTGCTTCATGTGGTCTGCGAAGCGCTCAAATATCACGCCCTTTTCCTGAAGCTGGCGGATGTCGGCCGCAATGTCAACGCTCTCCCAGCCCAGCACGGTAAATGGCTGCGGCTTCACCTCTTTCATTTTGGTGAGCCGCACCTTGTTTCCGTTGGCGTCCACGACGATGGCGAAACCGTCATCGCTAAGGAACTTTAGTCCCAGCTTATCGACGTAAAAGCCTCTGGCTTTGTCTCCGTCGGTGATGGGAACCAGGGCGACGATTTTGTTGTTCGATAACATTGCAACCTCACGAGTACGGTCCCTGGAGGGACTCTCTTTCTTGTGAGAGCACGGTACTGCCCTTCCGCGCTGTTACGAAACAGTGCCGTCCGCTGAAGCGGACTCACAATTTTCCACTTACGCCTTCCCAGCCGTGAACGGCTGGGCTATCTTCTGCTGTCCCTTCGGGATCTGTGTCGTAGCTTGTGTCGTCGCTACGCGACTCAGAGTTTTTCCCACTTCACCCGGCTCTGACGAGCCGGGCTCAAACCATTCCGCCGCTTCGCGGCTGACTGTCCGGGGCACTCATCCCACTCGCCTCGCGCGAAGGTAAGCTACGACACAGACACCTACGGGACGGGCGTATGGTTTTGTCCCAACGTCCTCGCCTCATCGTGAGTTTCGTAACAGCCCTTCCGCGCCGACGCTGGAATTGTTCATCAACCGACAAGCCGATACAAGCTGCTAATTGCTAATTGCTAATCGCTTCTTCACTTCCCCATCACCAGTTTGGCGATGGTCATCAACTGCATGTTCGAGGTGCCCTCGTAAATCTTGCCGATCTTGGAGTCGCGGAAATACTTCTCCACCGGATAATCTTTGGTGAATCCGTATCCGCCGTAGATCTCTACGCAGAGCGATGCGACGCGTTCGGCCACCTGTGAGCAATACAGCTTGGTCATGGCGGCTTCCTTGACGAAATTCATGCCCGCATCTTTCATGCGCGCGCAGTTGTAGAGCAGCATTCGGGCAGCTTCGATCTCGGTCGCCATCTGTGCGATCTGGAATTGAATGCCCTGGAACTCAGCGATCGCCTTGCCAAACTGCTTGCGCTCCTGGGCGTACTTGACTGCATATTCCCAGGCGCCGCGCGCCAGTCCAACCATCTGGGCCCCAATGCCGATGCGGCCTTCATTGAGCGTCTCAATCGCGATTTTGTAACCCTTGCCGACTTCACCCAGAACATTCGCTTTGGGCACGCGGCAGTCTTCCAGAATCAGCTCGCACGTGCTTGACGCGCGGATGCCAAGCTTGTCTTCCTTCTTGCCGACGGTGAATCCGGGAAACTCTTTGTCGACGATGAAGGCGGTGATTCCCTTGTATCCGGCTGACGGGTCAACGGTCGCCAGCAGGATGAACACCCTCGCTTCTTTCGCGTTGGTGATCCACATCTTCTGTCCATTGAGGATGTATTCGTCGCCCTTGAGCTCGGCGCGGCACTGAAGGGCGAAAGCGTCGGAACCCGATCCGGCCTCGCTCAGGGCGTAAGCTCCCACACTGTCAGAGCACATGCGCGGCAGGTAACGCTTTTTCTGGTCATCGGTGGTCCAGCGCATCAGCGCGTTGTTCACCAGCGTGTTCTGCACGTCCACGACAACGCCGGCGGAGGCATCCACTGCGGAAAGCTCTTCAACCGCGAGAATAGCCTCGAAGAAGGTGCCACCGCCGCCACCATATTGCTCGGGAATCTCGATGCCCATCAGACCCAACTCGAAGAACTGCTTGACGAGAGCCGGCTCGAAAACGCCCTTCTCGTCCATCTCCTTCACGTGGGGCTGGATGGCTTCCTGGGCGACCTGGCGAACCGTGTCGCGAAATAGAACTTCGTCTTCGGTAAGCGCCACCAGAGGCGCAGGAGCAGAATGTGCGGTTGCAACGGATGACATGAGAGCGATCCTCAAGGCTGGATTAGGAAACCTATGATTTTACACCGCTGGTGCGGGGGCTGAGCTCCCACATTTCCCAACCGAAGGGAAATGTGGGCCACCCCGGCGGCGTGGAAATCGAGTGTTGGAGAAGCAGGACGTACAGCTTCCCTATCCCATAATTGCCAAACGAAGGCAATTATGGGCCACCCACCACCCACGATCACGCTCGAATCGCGGCTCTGAGCCTGGGAGTGCCGGAAAGCGAGGCTTTCAACTGCGAGCTCGTGGTTATTGCCCGCATCACCTCGCGCGTCATCTGGTCGTCGATGTTCTCGGCATGCTCAATTATCACCGGGTACCGCAAGACCAGCTCCAGACCAGTGTCAGTGAACTGCCACTTGGTGCTGGGTTGAGGAATGGGGAATGCCGTATCCAGCACACGCTCCAAGACGGCGTGCTGATGATCGATCTCCTTGCGGTATTTGTCGTAAACCGACTTCGCGGCATTGGCCAGGACGGTTTGTGCAACTGCGGGATCGATGTCGGGCGACAGCGTCATTGCCAGCTCGTGCCACGCGTACGAGGTGCCGGGCAACTGCTTGTACAGCGGAGTGGCGCCAAACAACACCGAATTGGAGAACACCACTAGACGGCCTGTGGGATAGAGATCGATGCCCGTGCCACCCAGTTCCATCAAGTACAGGCGTACGAGTCCAATTTCGAGCACATCTCCGGTAACGCCGGAGATGGTGATGCGGTCTCCGGCTTTCACTCCGCGGCGGCCAATCAGGGTGAAGTAGGCTGCGACTGACAGGATGACCGTTTGTAGAGCGACCGCGATGCCTGCGGTGATGAATCCGGCCATGGTCGCCAGCGAACTGAACTCGCTCACGAAGCCGAATATCACAATCAGCAGCATCAGGAAGCCGGAAACGAAGCGGCGTACCAGCAGCAATTGCCTCCGGCGGCGCGCGTCGTGCACATAGCGCACCGTAGCCCGGCGCCAGAGGGCGGAGAAGCCAGCCACCAGGGCCAGCGCAAACAGAATTGCGCCAACCCGCGTCAGCACCGAACGCAGTACGACCCCGTAGGCACGCAGCATCGAGTCGCGCCATTCCTCCAGGTTTCCTTTCACCTGGTCGAGCAGCGTGATCTCCTGGCGCAAAGGAAAGGCTGCGTCGCCAATTTGTTTGAATTGGGCGGTGAGTGCCCGCAGGTTCTTTTGGGTATCCGCGTCCGATGCGGAGGTGGCGTCAGCGGTGTTGTGCCCCTGCTGCACCAGGGCTTTCAGCGCATCAACCAGAGGCTTCTGCAGCTGCGTAGCAGAGTCGCGAAGGTGATTGGTCTGCGCAATGAGGCTGTCGATCTTATGTATCTCACGCGTCTGACCGAGCAGATAGGCGGTCTGGCCGATCAGCCCCGATGATTGGGCGCGCGCGACACTGGCGCTCTGCGCATTAACACTGGTGGCATTTGCCGATGCCTTCCCGGCCTCACCGGTGTCGGTGGCGAAGACTTCCGGAACCGATTCCTTGAGGGCAGCGATCTTCCCTGCCATTCCGCCCTGGGCCCGTTCGTTGGTGGCGACGAAAGTTGCGATCCTCTGCAACTGTTCCTGCAATGCCTTGTCCAGCGGGACGACGCCTTGCAGAGCATCACGTTGGGCGAGCAGTTCCTGCCGCTGGACGGCACGCGCGTGCGCCAGTTCGGCCTCAATTTGGGTCAGCTTCGCCTGGTCTTCATTCAGCCGACCGGTAGCATTTTGCAAAGCTCTCGCCAGCCCCGGTTGCTCCTTCGCCGGTTGCACGGCGCTTTCGGCCGAGGCAGAAGACGGTTTACCATTATCGGCAATCTCAGTCGGCAACCCGGAGATCGACTGGGCAGCCTGAAAAGCAAGTTGCAAAGCCTGCCTCGCCTGACTGCGCGCGTTGGCAAGATAGAGGACATCGCTGGGCTGTCCCGCACCCTGATCGATTGTGCTCAACTGGCGGTACCAGCCGATGCCAGAGTTCAAGTGAGCGAGAATTGCGGTTTCGGCAATCTGCGGCGCCTGCGCCAGCAGCACCCCTGCGAGGGACGACAGAATCGCGCCTAAGAGGCCAGACTCAGCAAGACGAGGAAAACGTGACCTCAATCAGAGACTCTCCCTTGTGAATGTGAGCTCTCATTGGATGCAGTTTTGGGGAGCGACGCCGCTGCAGGACGCCACTGGGCGCTGGAAACGACTGATTTGTAAGGGAAAGGACTATGCTTCGCGCCGGTAAACCAGCTTCAGTTTGTCGGCTTCCAGGATGCGCGCAATCTGTTTACGGGCGTGGATCGACCATGGGCCGCTGCGGTCGAGCTTGACGTAGGCGGTCCAGTGCCGAAGGGCGAGTCGAGGCTCTCGCAAACGCTCATACGCTAGAGCCAGATTGTAATGAGCGTCGGCGTAGGTGGGCGCCAGTTGGATGGCAGTTTTGTACGCGGTAGCCGCGTCTATAAAGCGTCCCGTTTCATCGAGCACGTTTCCCAGATCGAAGTACGCGAGAGCGTAGCGTCGGTCAGCGCTGACGGCCGCACGGTAATGCTTCTCGGCGGCGACGAAATCTTGCCGGTTGTAGTAGAGCGTACCCAGATTTATATGGGCGGCGGCATGTCCCGGCTCCAGTTCCAAAAGGCGCAAATACACCTGGATGGCATCGTCGTGATTATTGGGATTTTCTTCCAGCGAAACGCCGCGAGCGAACAGCTCATGAACCGAATCGGTCGGTGATACCGGCTTGGGCTTGCGGGGGAGCGATGTCGGATCAGTAGAAACGACCGTTCCCGCAGAATCAAACTCCATTACGTATTGGCCGACAATGGGTTCAACCGCGCGACCCTGATGACGGAAGGCCACTCTTTTGCCCACAAGGAAGGCGCTGGCTTCGAGGAACGGGTTCTGCATGCCTGCGACCTGACGCTGCATCGCCTCCAGCGATTCGCGAAGCACAGCCGAGCGCACACGCTTGGCACGCAAATCTCGTATTTGCTTTATTTGCAGCAGATCTGCGAAAGAAAACTCCTCACACTCCGGAGCCAGACCTGCCTTTTGCCAGCCAGTCAACTGCCGGGCCGTGACATGCAGGATTCGCAGTACGTCCGCTCGACCGAATCTCGTCATGGAAGGTCGGAAGCGCAATCAGAGCCTGCTTCGATTATCAAGCGGGCGACCAAGCTCTGCAAGTATAAAACTGGCTACCTCAGTGGAAAACCAAGGCTTAGAGGCGACGCGGTGTCCCATTCTGACCCTTGCCGGTCTTTACGTCGACAAAGCCAGCCTTTAAGATGGAAATTAAGCCGACGTAGCTCAGCTGGTAGAGCAGTCGATTCGTAATCGACAGGTCATCGGTTCAAGTCCGATCGTCGGCTCCAGATTTTATGCGGGTTTCAGGCGCTCTCCCGAGCGCCGTTTTGTTGAGTTGGCCCAAAAGTTGGCCCAACAGCATTCCCGGCCGCTTGGTTGCGTCGATTGATGACGCAGCGGACAGCTTCCACATATTCGGGATGTTTATAGCGCATCATCATCCGAGCGCTTCCGTGCCCCATCGCCTTCATGGTAGCTAGAGAGCGGTTCAAAATGGGTGCTCCCGCCGCCCTGCTATCCCGCTGAATCTACAAAGCCGAACCGGGCCCTTCGGCCCGGTCCATAATCTCTGGGTTTTGATCCAACTACCACAGCCTCCAACTCAATGAGCGCTATGGGAATTTATCTCCAACAATCCCGTTGAAGTGCGGTAACCGCTGACTTCGATTGACTTTGCCATTTCACGGAAGTAACATTCGCGCCGATGATCGGACAAACCATTTCGCACTATCACATCGTCGAGGAACTCGGCGCCGGTGCGATGGGTGTCGTATACAAAGCCAGAGATGTGAAGCTCGGTCGCTATGTAGCTCTCAAGTTCCTGCCTGATAACGTCGCCAAGGGTGTCCAATCGATCAGCCGTTTTCAGCGTGAAGCCAAGGCTGCTTCAGCGCTGAATCACCCCAACATTTGTACCATTTACGAGATCGACGAGGCTGCGGGGCGAGTTTTCTTCGCGATGGAGTTGCTCGAGGGCCAAACGCTCCGGCGCCGGATCAGCGGAAGGCCCCTGGCAATCGAGGCGCTGCTCGATCTGGCTATCGAGATCGCTGATGCTCTGGATGCTTCCCACTCGGCTGGCATCGTCCACCGCGACATCAAGCCGACAAACATTTTCGTCACCAACCGGGACCACGCGAAGGTACTGGATTTCGGCGTGGCAAAGGTCGCCGCGAACGATGGGTCCGAAGAGCAGCTCACGACCCCCGGAATAGCACTCGGCACCGCAGCCTACATGTCTCCCGAGCAGGTACGGGCCGAGGAATTGGACTGTCGCACAGATCTCTTCTCATTCGGCATCGTTCTCTATCAGATGGCAACGGGGAAACTACCGTTCCAAGGTCCCAGTTCTGGCGTCATTGCCGAAGCCATCCTCAACCGCGATCCTGAGGCTCCCGTGCTGACAAACCCCAACATCCCTTTGTCACTGCAGGAAATCATCCGAAAGGCCCTGCAGAAGGATAAGAAACTGCGGTACCAGCACGCAGCTGACATGCTTGCTGAGTTGAAACAGCTAAAACGAGAGACGGACTCGAATTCGCGAGTTGCGGAAGGCGGAACAGAATCGAGCCTGATATCAGCAACAAATTCGTCCTCCAGCAAGGGTGGAATCTGGGGTTCTGATAAATCACTCCCTGTCGCCCGCCCCCGCCGCGTTCCAAAGATCATTGACTCGCTCGCGGTCTTGCCTTTCAAAAATACTAACGGCGATCCGGAACACGAGTACCTGAGCGACGGTATCACCGAGAGCCTCATTAACATCATGGCTACACTGCCCAAACTCCGAGTGATGGCCCATAGTACTGTTTCGAGATTCAAGTCCCGGGAAATTGACCCACAAGTCGTGGGGCGTGAGCTCGGGGTACGCGCCGTTCTCACCGGAACGATTATGCAAACCGGCGGATCGTTACGCATTGGAACCGAATTAGTCGATGTAGCCACCGGCTCCCAGCTTTGGGGCTCACGATATGATCGCAGGCCCGGTGACATCTTCGCTGTCCAGGACGAAATCTCCACCGAGATCTCGGAGAAATTGCGTTTGCGTTTGACCCGCACCGAGAAGAAGCAACTGACGAAACGCCACACGGTGGATGTCGAGGCTTACCGGCTTTATCTGAAAGGTCGTCACCACTGGAACCGGTGGACCGAAGAAGGGTTCTATAAAGCGATCGAGCACTTTCAGCAGGCGGTCGAGAAGGATCCCCTCTATGCCCTGGCGTACGCTGGCTTGGCCGATTGCTATGTTCTGCTGGGGTGGAATAGCTACCTGCCCCCCAAGGACGCGTTTCCTAAGGGCAAGGCGGCAGCCAAGGCTGCGCTGCAGTTAGACCCCGACCTCGCGGAAGCCCACACAGCCTTGGCGGCCGCCTTATGGCTAGACAACTGGGAGTGGGAGAACGCCGAAGCTGAATTCAAGCGCAGCCTCGAATTGAGCCCCACCTACCCCACCGCCAACCATTGGTACGCCGAGTACATCATGACCATGGGCCGACACGAGGAAGCCATGGCCAGAATGAAGAAAGGCCAGGAACTGGATCCACTGTCGCTGATTATCAGCGTCGCTGTGGGATGGGCCCTCTTCCATGCGCGCCGGTATGACGAAGCTATCGAACAACTCCGGCGAACCGTTGACATGGACCCCAACTATCCGGTCACCCGCTGGATTCACGGCCTGCTGCTGAGAAAGCTGCGCCGCTACGAATTGGCGATCAATGAGGGTGAGAAGGCAGTGACGCTTTCGGGCGGCAGCCCACTCATGCGCGCTGCGTTGGCTCATACTCTCGGCGCCGCCGGCAGGACTGCTGAGGCACGTCAGATACTCGACGATCTGACGGAACTGGCGAAGCAAAGATATGTTGCGCCCTATTTCCTTGCGGGAATCTACGTTGGCCTGGGGGAAGACGACCGGGCGATTGAGTACCTGCAGAAGTGCTGTGAAGAACACTCCCACTGGCTCATCTATCTTCATCTGGATCCAAACATGGACGACCTGCGGGAGCACCGAGTTTTTCAAGACCTGTTGCCAAGAATTGGTCTTCCCACGCAGATTGCCGCCAGTCATATGTGAGGGAAACCAGGCCGAATCAGGCGTTTAGCAGTTTGCGATCATGCTGCGAGCTCGAGCGCGACGACGGCACCTATTGCGTGCGATCAAGGAACTCCTCGTTCCACGCCGTTCGAATCGCTTCCAATTTGTTCTTATCGCAAGTTGTCAATTCATCCTTGAACTCGGCCAACTCAGTTACCCGCCGACGCAATTCATCTAAATCAGCACACAGCGGATAGAGTTCAGGGTATTTCCTTGCGAGAAGAACTCCGATCTTCGCGGCATCGTCCCAGGTCAATTTCTCAGACATGAGATGCTCCTTAGGAATCATGGAGAATTATCCTACAGTTCTGGCGCAGCGGAGAACCTTAAGCAATCGAATTTGGGAGACGTCCGCTCCTTCGACCGTTGACATCAATAACCGAACTCGGGGCCTCTGAGCGTTATGATTTTAACGTGACGAGGTGTCAAGTGTTACCGGTCCCACGGTGAGCTCTCAGGATCGCTGGACGTAGCCTGTTGTGTCGTCTTCGACCATGCACCGAAATACATTCGCAAACCATACATTTGGGCAACGCTCTTGTAGCTGTTGCTTCTCCCCGTGCCTCCAGATAGGCCGTTGCTTGGTCATGTGACAATAAAGCGCGATGCCAAATGAGCGACAATCCGTTCCCGATTTTCTTTACGGTACCGCCTGGAAGGAAGACCGTACACCGCACCTGACCGAACTCGCACTCCGGATGGGATTTCGGGGAATCGACACGGCCAACCAGCGCCGCCACTACTTTGAAGCCGGAGTGGGGCAGGGGCTGGCGGCCGCCTACGCCGCTGGGGTTGTGAGGCGCCCCGATGTTTTTCTACAGACGAAGTTCACCTTCCAACCTGGCCAGGATCATCGGCTACCCTACGATCCCGAGGCCAGCCTTTCGGTTCAGGTGGCCCAGTCTTTGGCCAGTTCACTTGAGCATCTAGGAACCGACTACGTCGACAGCTATGTGCTGCACGGACCCTGGTCGGCTTTCGGCTGGAGCAACGCCGACGGTGAGGCATGGGAAGCGATGTGCAACGAGCGTGACGCCGGCCGAGCCCGCTTTCTCGGCGTGAGCAACGTTTCCCTGCGCCAGCTCCAGCAGATGGTGGCCGCTCACGCCGAAGGGCCGACGTTTGTGCAAAACCGCTGCTTCGCGCGCTTGAAGTGGGATAGCGATTTGCGCTTGTTTTGCCAGGAACGAAATATCGCCTATCAAGGTTTTTCGCTGCTCACAGCAAATGTGGAGGTGCTGCAAGATCCTCGGCTCGAAGATATCGCTGCGAGCATGAATGCGACACCTGCCCAGGTCGTGTTTAGCTTCGCTCGCGCCGTGGGCATGCTGCCGATGACCGGCACCTCTAACCCCGAGCACATGAGCCAGGATCTAGCCAGCCGCGACGTGGCATTAGCTCCGGAAACCGTGCGAGCGATTGAGTCTCTAGCAGGTTGACCACTCTAGACCGTTCGAAATCTGGACGTGGGTCGGGATCAAGCCGCTTATGGCGGCTTGTCGGCTTCGGAACCGTTCGGCGATATACGGTCAGCACTCGTTTGGATCCTCTCGTGCTTGCGGGGGATTTTGTGGGGAGTTTCACATTTGTTCCTATCCGCTGCTCTACTTCGCCCATCGGAAGTTGATACTCCTTGACCAACGAATAACAGTCGAGCTGCTTGTCTGTGAGCTTTGCGTCTTGGTTGAGATCGAGGGCTGGGTTGCAGGTTTCAGTCCCGCGTAAGGTATCGGACAGGTCAGAGGACTGACTGCGGACGCTGGTTGCGTCATGGGCTGACGGAGCCGGCTCACTCGGTTCAGGGTCACGGCTTTGCTCTTCCGTGCCTCGCCGCTGCAACGCGCACAAGGACGTCCGCTCCTTCTCCTTCTCGGACCATGCGCCGAGATAGCCAGGAAGAGCCGCGGAACGCCAAAATGCGCCATGCCGGGAAGCCGGGCCGCCTTGCGTCGGATCAGTTCTGAAGACGTGCCGCCACATCGATCGGCTGGTTGCGCCGCTCGCCTTGAGTCTGGCGATGAAGTCTGGCTTCGCATGGCGCGCGGGTTCGTCCATGGGGCGTGCCAATCGAAACCTAGAAACCGTTTCCTTATTAGCAGTTACACATACTTTAGAAACAACTGTACATTGCGCATAAGTCACGCGCGCGAAGGGCGAACTCTGCCGACAACAAAATCAAGAAAGGAACAAACCCGGAAACTGTCGCTGTAAAACGGGGATTATGGAGCGGCAGCACCTTTTGGTCACGCCGCGGCGTGACTGGCCTCACATCGCTGTAGAACGTGGCTCACTGCTTCGAGCACTCCCACTAAAGCACAATGCCAATCATCAGCCAGGTTCCGGGTCGCTAGCCTGGTTCAAGCCACTTCGAAAGCGATTCCTGCAGCCGAGAATTCATGGCTGCTGAATTCTGGTTGCGCAGGTTCTGTCATGCAGTAACTCGCATTGCTAAAACCGCGCTCTAGAAGTCATTGGCCATTGAGATCATTCCCCTAGCAGTGGCGTGGCTGTGTAGAGGAACCGTTTCAGTTTTGGAGTTTGTGCAACGCGCTGTGTAGAACCCGTCAACCACAGAAGGACAGGTCGGTATGCAGGTTGTTTCTTCGGCCGCACCAGCTGGGACTTGGATCATCCAAGTCATCTTCATCCTGATCCAAGTCTTCGGAGTTGCCTGCTTCTATTACATCGTGAAGAAACGGCTGGAGCCAATGCGCCAAGCCGAACGGGACTTTCGGTTCGACCGGCCATGGCAGCGCATGCGGAACCTGCTGCAGTACTGGTTCGGCCAATGGAAGCACCCTCGTTATCGCTTTGCCGGGGTGGTTCATATCCTGTTCTTCGCCGGCTTTCTGCTGCTGGTGATGCGTTCGTTCACGCTGTTGATCGCCGGCATGCCCGGCGCGTTCGGCACAGTGGAGAGCTCGGGTGGCGCCGCGCACTACTACGCGGTTGTCACCGACTACGCGGCCACCGTTGTTTTTGTCTGCATGATGGTTGCTGCCGTGCGGCGCATCGTCTTCAAGCCCGCACGCTATGGGGTGCCGACGAGGTACGGCAAGGGACATCCGGCAGACGCCATCTTCTTATTAGCGCTGATCGCGATCCTGATGTTTGCCGATAGCCTGTTTGCGGCGAGCGACCCGGGAGCTGCCATCGGCCCCTTCTCGCTGGCTTGGGCGCTGAGGCTCGCCATCGGCCCTGGCACGCTGGTTACAGTCTGGAACATCCACGCGGCGGCCTCACTGCTGCACGCATCGGCGTTTTACTTCCTGTTGTGCTACCGGCCGTTCGGGATCCAGTTCCACGTCGAAACGTCGCTGTTCAACGTGTACTTCGGCAAGCTGGAGCGCGGAACAGTGAAGCCGGTGAAGTGGGGCGTAGCCGACGAGCAGATCGATCAGGTGAAGTCGTTCGGGGTAAAGAAGTTCGAGGACTTTACCTGGAAGCACATTCTCGATTTCTACACTTGTGCGGATTGCGGGCGCTGCTCCGACAAATGCCCGGCAAACGCAGCTGGACGCCCGTTGTCGCCACGCTTCCTTAGCATCAAGGCGCGTGATTATGCTTTCGAACATTTTCCGGTGTTCGGTAAAGCGAACAACAGCCATGCGCTGATCGGAGGGATCTACTCGGAGGACGAAATCTGGTCGTGCACCACTTGTGGCCAATGCGAAGAAGAATGCCCGCTGCTGATCGAGTACATCGACAAGATTGTCGACCTGCGACGGGGCATGATCGACGCTGGGAACGTCCCGCAGACCTTGCAGAAGCCGCTGAAGGCGCTGGAGAGCCGCGGCAATCCTTACGGCAAGCTGGAGAAGAAGCGAGCGGAATGGACGAAGAACAAGGAGTTCCAGCAGAGCTGCAAAGTGAAGCTACTCGACGGCGATACGGCTGAGACGCTGTTCTTCGTCGACAGCGTCACGTCCTATGACGATCGCATTCAGGCGATTGGTCGCGCGACGGCGCGCATTCTCGATGCGGCGGGTGAGGACTTCGGCATCCTGGGCGCGGCGGAAAAGGACAGCGGCCACGAGGTGCGCCGCTTCGGGGAAGAGCTGCTGTTCATGGCCCTGCGCGAGCAGAACGTCGTCGCCATTAAAGATTCCGGCGCGAAGCGGATTGTCACGGCCGACCCGCACGCTTTCAACGCGCTCAAGCATGACTACAAAGATGTGCCGCCGGTTGAACACATCAGCCAGACGATTGCGCGCGAGATCAAGCGGGGCAAGCTGAAGTTGAAGGGACTGGAAGATCCGACAAACGTCTACACCTATCACGATCCCTGCTACCTCGGCCGGCACAACCAGATCTACGACGATCCTCGCGACGTGCTCGACGCCATCCCCGGGCTGAAGCGGGTAGAGATGACACGCTGCCGCGATCGCTCCTTCTGCTGCGGTGGCGGCGGGTTGATGCTGTTTTACGAGCCCAAGGAAGACGAGCGCATGGGTGTGTTGCGGGTGAAGATGGCTGCCGAAGCCGGCGCTAACGTGATCGTCACCGCGTGTCCGTTCTGCATGGTGAACATCGAGGACGCAATCAAGGTAACAGGCATGGAAGGCAGCATGACCGCCATCGACTTGGCGGAGCTGGTGGATCAGCAGCTGGTGCGCGATCCGAAGACGTATGACGAAAGCACCGTGGCGCCTGCACCGGTGGGTGCAGATTGAAACTGAGCAAAGAGGGAGAGCGAAGGTGAACATTCTGGTTTGCATACGAAGAGTGCCGGACACCTCGGAGAACGAGATCCAGCTGAACAGTGCCGGCAACGACATCGAGCAGGAAGACCTGGTGTACTCGATCAACGAATGGGATAACTACGCCGTCGAGGAAGCGCTGCAGATCACAGCGCGCGTAGGCGGCGAAGTCACGGCCGTTACTGTCGGCGACGAAGAGGACGAAGAAGTCCTGCGCCGCGAGATGGCCATGGGCGCAAAGCAAGGCGTGCTGCTTACCGACGAAGTCTTCGCCGGTTCGGACGCGAAAGGTATCGCGACCATCCTGAAAGGCTACGTCGATAAGAACAGATTCGACCTCATCCTCACTGGCGTGCAAGCCGAGGACGGCGGAGCTCAAGTTGGCGGCATGCTGGCGGCGCTGCTCGACTATCCGTTTGCCTCGCTGGTGAACGCCATTGAGGTGCTCGATGGCAACAAGCTGAAGATTACCCGCGAGATTGCCGGCGGCAATAAAGAGATCAGCGAGATCGATATGCCCTGTGTGCTGTCGATCCAGACCGGCATCAACGAGCCACGTTACGTCGGGATGCGCGGCATTCGCCAGGTGGCTTCGGTTGAGGTTCCTCAGTTTGGCGCCTCGGAGCTCGGTGTTGATAAGGGCGCGGTGGGCGAAGCAGGGGCCAGAGTGAAGCGGCTCGACTACTTCGTCCCCGCGCTCGGCCAAGGCGCGGAGATGCTCACCGGCGAACGCGAAAACGTAATCGACAGACTGATTGAGTTGATGAAGAGCAAAGGAGGGCTGCAGGCATGAGCCGCATTTTCGTTTACATCAGCCACAAGGCCGGAGTGGCCGACGATACCGCGCTCGAGCTGATGGCGGCGGCCAAGAAGATCGACCCTGCCGCATCGCCGATTGCGATCGTCACCGGATTCAGCAGCGACCTTGACGCGGTCTGCGACTCTCTCACAGCCAACTACGGCGAGGTATGGAAGATTGCGAACAAGGCGCTTGCCTATCCCAACGCGGAAGTCATCCGCCAGGTGCTGGTGAAAGTCGTTCCCAGCGGAAGCGTGCTACTGGTAGCGCACGACCACTTCGGCATCGATCTTTCCCCGGGACTATCGATCAAGCTGAACGCGGTGTATGTGCCCGACGTGCTCGATATCCAGATGGACGGTAGCGGGCTTACTGCCGTTCGCCAGGAGTTCGGCGGCCAGGTGAGCGCGCACGTTCGCTGCGACATTTCGCATGGCGCCGTGATCAACGTCCGTCCCGGAGCTTTCAAGCCAGAGCCGATAACGGCAACGGGCCAGATCATCGACCAGTCCACCGACCTCAGCAGCTTTACCTCACGTCGCCGCTATCTCGAGACTCAGGTGGCTGAGTCGGGTGATGTCGACATTACCAAACATGCGCTGCTGGTTTCCATCGGGCGCGGCATCCAGGAGCAGGACAACGTTGCCATCGCGCAAGAGCTTGCCGATGCGCTGGGCGCAGCGGTGAGTTGCTCGCGTCCGGTCGTCGATGCCAAGTGGCTGGAGAAGTCACGCCAGGTCGGCTCATCCGGCAAGACGGTGAAGCCGAAAGTGTACATGGCGCTGGGTATCAGCGGTTCGTTCCAGCACCTGGCCGGGCTCAAAGGCAATCCGTTCATCATCGCCGTCAACAAGAACCCGAAGGCCCCCATCTTCCAGGTCGCCGATGTCGGTATCGTCGACGACATTCTGGAGTTCATGCCCGCACTGACCGAGAAGGTGCGCGAAGCCGTTACCGCGAAAGCATAGCTACAACGAGGCACACCGATGATTAGCAACAAGACGCTGAAGCTGAGTTTGAAGTCGCTGAAGGAATTCGGAAAAAAACGCCTACCCGACGAAGTGCGCATCGAGTTGGACGAGCGCGACGAGTGCCCACTCGATATCGTTCGCGATATGTGCAATCCGGACAAACTGGGCATTCAACTCCTATTCGTGCCGGAAGACTGTGGCGGCATGGGCGGCGGCGCCTTCGACGTTTATCGCGTCTGCGAGGCGATGGCGGCGATGGATCTCGGCATCGCCACGTCAGTGCTGGCGACATTTCTGGGCAGCGATCCGATTACTGTCGGCGCCACCCCCGAACAGAAGAAGCTGTGGCTGGGCAAGATTGCCGATGAGGGAATCCTGTTCGCCTACGGCGCAACGGAGCCGGATGCGGGCAGCGACCTGGGCGCGCTTAAGACAATGGCCGAGCGCGTCATGGATGGCGACAAGATCATCGGCTACAAGATCAGCGGCCTGAAGCAGTGGATCAGCAACGGTGGCATCGCCGATGCTTATAGCAT
The DNA here is from genome assembly GCA_963796585.1 of uncultured Acidobacteriaceae bacterium. Lineage (GTDB taxonomy): Bacteria > Acidobacteriota > Terriglobia > Terriglobales > Acidobacteriaceae > CAVVDY01. The sequence continues at coordinate 42,674 of CAWCMB010000007.1, read as the reverse complement.
TCTGGCCAATGCTCCCGGTGGGCCAACCTGGTTTGTAGTGGAGGCTGGCGCGCCCGGCTTCACTCACGATAAGCCGGAGAACAAGCACGGCATTCGCACCAGCAATACAGCGGCGCTGGCACTCGAAGGGGTATACCTCACGCCCGATCGCCTCATCGGCGGCGTCGAGGGACAAGGCCTGCTACAGGCACAGGCCGTCTTCGGGTACACGCGGCTGATGGTCGCTGCGTTTGGCTTGGGAGCGGGATGGGCTGCACTCGATCGCGCGATTCCCTATTCCACCAAACGCATTCAGGCCGGAGCGCCGCTTTCGGAGAAGCAGGGCTACACCCACAAGCTGATCGTTCCTAACGTCGCGCGGCTGGAAGCGGCCCGCGCCTATATAGAAGAGACGGCTGAGCGCATCGACTCGGGGACTGAAGGCAGTCTGAACACCGAAGGCGCCATCGCCAAGTACATGGCGACGGAAGCCGGCAATAAAGCGGCGGAGGACAGTATCCAGGCGCTCGGCGGCTACGGCTACACACACGAGTACATGGTGGAGAAGATCAGCCGCGATGTGCGCATCACCACCATCTACGAGGGCACCTCCGAAATTATGGAGATGACCATCAGCCGCGACCGCTGGCAGCTTCACCTCAAGACGCGCGGCCAGCACTATCACGAGCTCGCCCGGGAATCGGAGGCGCTGCACGCGCAGCATCCCGATGTCGGCGCCGATAATGCCGCACTGGCACTGCACGCTCTTGCTGAAGTGCTGGAACGCGCTCGCATCGCGCGGCTCACACGCTTCCAGCACGTGCTGCTGCGCCTGGGTGAGTTAATCGCTTTCGCCGAAAGCGCAGCATGTTTGGCGCGTCGTGCTGCCCGCGCCCAAGAAGGACGCTTGCACGAGAAGGCCAGCGATCGCTTCAACGCCACGTCACTCGCAGCGCTGAGCCGTATTTTTTCCCGCGACGCAGCGGTGAAGGTTGCGCAGGACGGACTGCGCTGGATTGCCGGAGGCGGCGGAGTGAATGTTGCCGACATGCCTTCGTTCGAATCGAGTTTAGGTTTGCCTGCGATTTATCGAGCGCAGTCGGGATTAATCGCAGACATGGATTTCATTGCCGACACGTTGTATGGACGTGCTGAAAAGCATCTGGAGCCAGCCGTTGCTTTGCAGCACTAGAAGAAGGATGGAGCGCATCCTCCTGTTCAGTCAGGCCGATGCGCCTCCGCAAGCAGGAGCGCAATCATGGAAGACACCGCCTATCGAGCCATCGCCATTGTTGGAGTGGGAGCGATCCTGCCCGACGCCCCAAATGTTCCCGCCTTCTGGGAAAACGTAAAGAACGGCCGCTACAGCATCAGCGAGGTCACTCCGGATCGTTGGGCCGCGGCTAATTATTACGACGCCGATCCCAGCGTGCCCGACAAGACATACTCGAAAATTGGCGGATGGGTGCGGGAGTACCCGTGGGAGCCGATGAAGTGGCACCTGCCGGTTCCACCCCGCGTCGCCGATGCTATGGACGTAGCGCAGCAATGGGCGGTGGCTTGCACCCGGGAAGCGCTGGAAGACTACGGTTATCCCAAGCGTCCGCTCAACCTCGATCGCACGGCAGTGATTCTGGGCAACGCTATGGCCGGCGAGAAACACTACCTTTCTTCGGTGCGCATCTTCTTTCCCGAGTATGCCCAGGAGTTGGCCGACACGGCTAGTTTCGCGAGTTTGCCGGAGGCGACGCGGCGGCATATCCAGAGCGAGTTCCGGGATCGTATCGGCCAACGCTACGCGCCCATCACCGAAGACACCATGCCTGGCGAACTGGCCAACTGCATGGCCGGACGCATCGCGAATCTTTACAACTTTCACGGACCTAACTTCGTTTGCGATGCGGCTTGTGCATCGGCAATGGCAGCGATGAGCGCCGCGATTGAAGGCCTGGTGGAGAACAATTTCGATGTCGCAGTCACCGGCGGCGTCGACCGCAACATGGGCGCTCCGACCTTCGTCAAGTTCTGCAAGATTGGCGCGCTGTCGGGGAGCGGCTCACGTCCTTATGCCGAGGGCGCTGACGGATTCGTCATGGGCGAGGGTGCCGCCATCTTCTTGCTGAAGCGGCTGGCAGATGCCGAGCGTGATGGGGACAAGATCTACGCCGTCCTGCGCGGCATCGGCGGAGCGAGCGACGGCAAGGGCAAAGGCATTACGGCGCCCAATCCGATTGGCCAGAAACTCGCCATTGAGCGCGGCTGGCAGAACGCCGGATTATCTCCCGCGACCGCGACATTAATGGAAGGCCATGGTACATCGACCAGCGTGGGCGACGCCATCGAGCTGCAGAGCATGGCTGTAGTGCTCAACAGTTTTCATCTCCCTTCGGGGTCGGTAGCGCTTGGCTCTGTGAAGTCGAACATAGGGCATCTCAAAGGGGCTGCCGGCGCGGCTGGACTACTGAAAGCCATCCTGGCGCTCCACGATAAGGTGCTGCCCCCGAGCCTGAATTTCAAGCGTCCGAATCCGGTTATCGACTTTGCTCACTCTCCGCTCTACGTGAATACCGAAGTGAGGCCCTGGAGGATGCCGGCAGACGGCGTGCGTCGCGCCGGGCTGAGCGCTTTTGGATTTGGGGGTACGAACTTCCACGCGGTGATCGAGGAGTACATACCTGGCAGGCTGAACGGAAATGGTAAGCGCGCGGTGGCGGTCGATGAGACACCGCTGAGAATGACGGAGCCAGCAATGAGCGCAACCAGTACCTCCTCCACGTCTTCGAGTTCTTATAAGGCACCTTTGCGTGGCGCACTCGTGATCGGTGCTGCCTCGGAAGCCATCCTCGTGGAGCGCCTGCGTAGGGTCGAGAGGGACGCGCGCGCGGGAAATGCTCCAGTTCCAACCGCTCCCGCCGAAGCTGATCTGCGCGCACCAGAGCGGCTGGCGATCGATTATGCCGATGCGGCTGACCTGGCTGACAAAGCGGCGAAAACGTTGAAGGCGCTGGCTGCGAATCAGCCCGCAATGTGGAAGGCGTTGCGTCCGCAAGGCATCTTCCGTGGGCGCGGCACGCCGGGGAAGGTGGCATTCCTGTATACCGGACAGGGCTCGCAATACGTCAATATGCTCGCGCCGCTTCGCGCCGTTGAGCCAATCGTGGCCGATATTTTTTCCGAAGCCGACGGTATCATGACTCCGCTGCTGGGGCGGCCGCTGAGCAGCTTTATCTTTGTCGACCCATCCAACCCCGAAGCGGTAGCTAAGGCGGAAGAAGACCTGCGCCAGACCGAGATCACACAGCCTACCGTGCTGACCATCGATCTCGCCCTGACCCGGTTGTTGGCTGCCTACGGCATCCAGCCCGACATGACGATGGGACACAGCCTGGGCGAGTACGGCGCCCTGGTTGCGTCAGGTTCGCTCTCCTTTCATGACGCGTTGAACGCCGTGAGTGCCCGTGGCCGCGGCATGACGCAAGTTGCAGTGAAAGATACCGGGCGCATGGCCGCGGTCTTTGCGCCGCTGGCCGAAGTGGACCGAATCCTCAAGACCATTAACGACTATGTCGTGATTGCCAACATCAACAGCGGTCAGCAGTCGGTAATCGGGGGCGCCAGCATGGCCGTTGAACAGGCCACCGAGATCTTCCTGAAAGCCGGCTACAACGTAGTGCCACTGCCGGTGAGCCACGCATTCCACACCTCGATTGTGGCTCCGGCCAGCCAACCGCTGCGCGAGATGCTGTCGCATTTACAGATACAGCCTCCCCAATTACCGATCGTCGCCAATGTCAACGGCGAGTTCTATCCCATGGGGCCAGACGTCGTTCCGCAGGTGCTGGACCTGCTCGCGCAACAGGTGGCTTGTCCCGTCCAGTTCGTGAAGGGATTGAACACTCTTTACGATGCCGGGGCGCGCATCTTTGTCGAAGTCGGGCCGAAGAAGGCACTGTACGGATTTGCCGAGGAGGTATTCAACGGCCAAAGCGACGTGATTTCCCTGTTCACCAACCATCCAAAGGTTGGCGACATTCCTGCCTTCAACCAGGCGCTGTGTGGACTGTATGCCGCCGGGTTGGGCCGCGGGATCGGTGCTACCGAGACGGAGGTGGTCAATATGATCGCGGCGACTAAGTTTCCCCTGGTCGAGACTCCGCAATTGGCGGCGTTACCGTCCCCGCCCGCAATCCCCGCGACGCTGTCAGCCTCCTCGAATGGAGATCGCTACTCGGAACTCGGTCGGCTGTTTGCCGACGTGCTGGAACGCGGATGGGCGATCACTCACAGCGAGAGCCACGCCCCAGCCAGCACTCCGGTTGTAATCACCGGTGCGGCGCTGGGCCTGCCGGGAACCGAGCACATCTTCGATGACGGCAATATCGGCCGCCTGCTAGGTGGCGAGCAGTTCATCCATTCCATCCCCGCGCGCTTCCGCGAGGCGATGATCGGCAAGCACATCACTCGCCTGGTGAAGAACGACGGCGGTGGAACATTCGAAATCCTGCATGAGGTTGCTGACGCGATCAAACTCGCCGGCCGTGGCGGGGCATTCGATCTGGTGGAGGAGTTCGGGGTTTCTGCCGACCGATGCGCTTCATTCGACCGCGTCACGCAGTTGGCGATCGCAGTCGGCCTTGATGCCTTGCGCGACGCCGGCATTCCGCTGGTCATGCGGTACAAAACAACGACCAGAGGCACGCAGTTACCGGATCGATGGGGCTTGCCCGATATCATGCGCGACGATACGGGTGTGATTTTCGGCTCGGCTTTTCCGGGGTATGACTCGTTCGCCGATATCGTGTCGCGCTACTTCGAAGATCATGCCCGCCGCGAACAGGTGGCTACGCTGGAGGACTTGCGCAGTCATATCACGGGTACGAATGGATATTCCGTGCTCGCGCAGGAGATCGACAACCGTCTGCAATCGTTAGGCACAGCGATCGAAAGCAATCCTTATGTGATCGACCGGCGTTTTCTGCTGCGGGTTCTCTCCATGGGACATTCGCAGTTTGCCGAACTGATCGGTGCTCGCGGACCTAATACGCAAATCAATTCCGCTTGCGCGACCACGGCCCAAGCCGTGGGGCTTGCGCAGGACTGGATCCACGCAGGACGGTGCCGCCGCGTGATCGTCATCTCGGCCGACGACGTTACCAGCGACCACATGCTGGAGTGGTTTGGCGCCGGGTTCCTGGCCAGCGGGGCCGCCGCCACCGACGGTGCTGTAGAAGACGCGGCGATTCCTTTCGACCGCCGCCGCCACGGTCTGCTTATGGGCATGGGGGCTGCTGCGCTTGTGGTTGAGAGCGCCGAGGCCGCGAGTGAACGAGGAATTCACCCCATCTGCGAAGTCCTGAGTACGGTCACAGCCAACAGCGCTTTCCATGCGACGCGGCTGGATGTGCAGCATATCGGAAACATTATGGAAGGCCTGATACTCCAGGCGGAGGCGAAGGGAGGCATCTCGCGGCATGAGATAGCGCCGCATACTGTCTTCGTCTCGCACGAGACTTACACGCCGGCACGTGGTGGTAGTGCCTCGGCAGAAGTCAACGCTTTGCGTCATGTCTTCGGCGACGCAGCCGGCCAGATCGTAATTGCCAATACAAAGGGATTCACCGGACACGCGATGGCCACCGGGATTGAAGACGTTCTGGCGGTGAAAGCGCTCGAAACTGGACTGGTGCCCCCGGTGCCCAATTTCAAGGAGGTCGATCCTGAACTCGGTCCGTTGAACCTGTCGAAGGGAGGCGCCTACCCGGTTCAATACGCCATACACCTGGGCGCCGGATTCGGTTCGCAGGTCAGCATGATGTTCTTGCGTTGGACTCCGGCCCGGAGTGGGGCGCGTCCGAGCCCTGATGGGTTGGGATATGCCTATCGCATTGCCGATCCTGCGGCATGGAATACATGGCTAAGCCGCATGGCGGGACGTCCGGCAGCAGATCTGGAAGTGGTTCACCGCACATTGCGGGTACGCGATGCAGGGCCGACTGTGCGGGTCACGGATACGGTTTCGCAAGCGAAGACGGCGCCGGTGCAGGCTCCGGCACCGCAACTGCCTGCCGCGGCGATGGCTGTTCCGAAAGCACCTGAGGTAAAACCGACACCTGCTCCGGTGCAGGTTGTCACGGCGGCGGCTCCGAAGCTGCCGGAGGTCCGTTCCACTTCGAGTGATCGGGTGAAGGAGCGCGTCCTAGCGCTGGTGGTCGAGAAGACCGGTTATCCGCCGGACATGCTTGACCTCGACCTTGATCTTGAAGCCGACCTCGGGGTCGACACGGTCAAGCAGGCGGAACTATTTGCCGCCATTCGCGAGATCTACAACATTCCACGGGATGAGAACCGTAAGCTGCGCGACTATCCCACACTGTCGCACGTCATTCGGTTCGTGTATGAGAACCGGCCCGATCTGGCTAGTGCTGCCGCTTCTGCGCCAGCTCCGCAGCCGGCAGTTCAGCCGGTACCGGCTGCTCCTCCGGCCGCTGTAACACCTACGCCGGCAGGTGATCCGGTGAAGGAGCGCATCCTGGCGCTGGTGGTCGAGAAGACAGGCTATCCGCCAGATATGCTCGATCTCGATTTGGATCTGGAAGCCGATCTCGGCGTCGATACGGTCAAGCAGGCGGAGCTGTTCGCCGCCATCCGCGAGATTTACAACATCCCGCGTGATGAGAACCGTAAGCTGCGCGACTATCCCACACTGTCGCACGTCCTCCGTTTTGTCTATGAGAACCGGCCTGACCTTGCAGTGTCAGCAGTTTCCTCCCCCGCTCCTCAGGCGGACGCAGCGAGCAGACCAAATGCAGCTGCGTCCGCCTCGCCAGCGGTGCGGGGAGGCGATTCGGTAAAGGACCGCATTCTGGCGCTGGTGGTGGAGAAGACCGGCTATCCACCGGAGATGCTGGACCTCGATTTGGATCTGGAAGCCGATCTCGGAGTCGACACGGTCAAACAGGCCGAGTTGTTCGCCGCCATTCGCGATATCTACAACATCCCGCGTGACGAGAATCGTAAGTTGCGCGACTATCCCACATTGTCGCATGTCATCCGATTCGTGTACGAGAACCGGCCTGACCTTGTGGCAGCAGCGGTTGCTCCGTCGCCCTCGATCGGCTCCCCCACATCGCCTGTGGAATCGGTCACGGCGCAGACAACCGAGGATCCAATCCAGCAGAAGGTGCTGGAGATTGCCGCGGAAAAGACCGGCTACCCGCCCGACATGCTGGAGCTTGACCTTGATCTCGAAGCGGACCTTGGCGTTGACACAGTCAAGCAGGCGGAGATGTTTGCCGCCATCCGTGCGGCGTATAACATTCCCCGCGATGAAAATCTCAAGCTGCGCGACTTTTCCACCCTGGCGCAGGTGATTCAGTTTGCCCGCGAGCGAGCGGCCTCGCTTGATCACCCTCAAACTGCTGTTACGCCGCGTCAAATGGAAGCAACGGCTCCGGCGGCGGCAGTTCCCATTGCTGCCAGCTTCGAAGCTGCGGAAAAGATTCTGCGCCGCGTGCCGGTTCCGGTGCTGCGTCCGCCATTGTCTCTTTGCAAGCCCACGGGCGCTGCTCTGAAAACCAATGCCAGAGTGGTGCTCATGCCCGACGGCGGGGGCGTAGCTGACGCACTCACGGCGGCGTTGCAAGAGCTCGGAGTTGAAGTGCTGCGGATCGAGCGGCAGGCGAACCCAAAAGCCTTGGTGGACAAGCTAAAGGAGTGGTTGGCTGCCGGACCAATCAACGGTGTGTACTGGCTGCCTGCGCTGGATGACGAAGGTCCGCTGAGCAGCATGGACCTCACCACGTGGCGTGAGTTGCTGCGCGTGCGAGTCAAGTCGCTCTACGCAACGGGCAAGGCCTTGTACGACCAGGTTGGAGGCGCAAGCGGATTCCTGGTCTCGGCGACTTGCCTGGGTGGGCAGCACGGCTACGACGTTGTGGGAGCCACGGCCCCGCTCGGCGGTGCCGTTGTAGGTTTCACCAAAACGTTCAAGCGGGAGCGGGCGGACGCAACTGTCAAAGCGGTTGACTTCGAGTCCGGCCGCGACCCGGCCGAAATTGCCGACGCATTAATCGCAGAGACTCTCAGCGATCCGGGAGCAGTCGAAATCGGCTACAAGAATGGCCTACGCTGGACGGTCGGCCTTCAGGAACAGCCGGTGGAAGACGGCCGACCCGGACTGGCCCTTACCAAGCAAACGGTGTTTCTAATCACAGGTGCTGCGGGAAGCATCGTCTCGGCAATCACAGCCGATCTGGCGGCCGCATCGGGCGGCGTCTTCTATCTACTCGATATCGTTCCTGAGCCAGACCCGGCAAAGCAAGACATCCAGCGTTTCGGCATCGACAAGGAAGGTCTGAAACTCGACCTCGCTGTGCGCTTCAAAGCAGCGGGCAAGAGGGTCACGCCCGCGATGATCGAAAAGGAACTCGCGGCACTGGAACGCGCGCATGCGGCGCAATCGGCCATTGACGCGGTGAAAGCAGCCGGCGGAACTCCCTACTACTTCAGCGTGAATCTTGCCGACGCTGAAGCAGTCGCGGCAGCCGTCGACCAGGTACGCGAGCGCAGTGGGCACATTGATGTCTTGCTGCACGCCGCCGGTCTCGAGCGCAGCCACTTTCTTCCGGATAAGGATGCAAAGGAGTTCGATCTTGTTTTCGACGTCAAGGCAGATGGCTGGTTCAATCTGCTTCACGCCATAGGCAACATGTCACTCGGCGCGACGGTTGGGTTCAGCTCGGTTGCCGGACGGTTTGGCAATGCCGGGCAGTCCGATTACAGCGCCGCGAATGATCTGCTTTGCAAGATTACATCGAGCTTCCGCACGACGCGTCCCGAAACGCGCGGCATCGTCATTGACTGGACTGCATGGGGTGGAATCGGCATGGCTACTCGCGGCTCCATTCCAAAGATGATGGAGCTTGCCGGCATCGACATGCTTCCGCCGGAGGCTGGAGTTCCGTTCATCCGCCGCGAACTCACCAGCGGGGCCACTTGCGGCGAGGTCGTGGTTGCAAAGCGGCTGGGAATCCTGCTGCAGGAATTTGACTCGACTGGCGGACTCGACGTGGAAGGGCTGGAGCGCTCGCCTGATCAGCTTCCGGCTCCCGGGCCTATGGTCGGCAAGATCACCGGCTTCGGAATCTACAGCGGCCTGACGATGGAGACCACGCTTACGCCATCCGCACAACCGTTCCTCAACGATCATCGCATCGACGGCACGTCGGTACTGCCAGGTGTCATGGGCATCGAGGCATTTGCTGAGGCTGCGCTGTGCGTGTACCCAGGCTGGTATATCGAGGCGATCGAGGAAGTGAATTTCGTCGCACCGTTCAAGTTCTACAAGGACGAGCCACGGACGGTGATCCTCGAAACGATCTATCGCCCATTGGGAGACTGCCTGGCGGCCGACTGCCGCCTGATGGGCAAACGGTCACTGCCTAACCAGGCTGAGCCGCAGGTGACGGTTCACTTCACCGCGCGTGTGCGGCTCACCAGGCAAGCACCGGAATCCGTCGCGGTTGCACAGCCACGGCTCTCAGCGGAGGCGATGGTCGAGGCGGCTCAGATCTATCGCATTTACTTCCATGGACCGGCGTACCAAGTGCTGGAACGCGCATGGTGGGACGGCGAGCACATCATCGGAGAGCTGGCTGAGAAACTGCCGGACAACCACCATCCACCTGACCAACCGATGCTGATGCTGCCACGGCTCATCGAGCTTTGCTTCCAGACGGCCGGTATCTGGGAGATGGGCACCACCAGCCGCATGGGGCTTCCCAGCCATATTCAGCACGTTTCCCCGTCCAACGGACACTCGAAGCGGGAAGGCCGCTTGTATGCGGTAGTAACGCCGCATCCCGAGGAAGGCACCTTCGATGCCCAAGTCGTGGAGGCCGACGGGAATGTGTACATCCGGCTGAACGGCTACAGCACGGCCGCGTTTCCCGGCGGTCTGGATGCTGAGTCGCTCAAGCCCATGCAGGCAATGTTTACGGCGGTCACAGACATCGCCAATGCCGATTAGCCAGGCGCAGCGGAGAGGCGGATGTATGTCGACAAATTTTGAAAGAGTAGCCATTGTGAATCGCGGTGAAGCTGCCATGCGCTTCATCCACGCGGCCCGCGAATTTAATCAGGAGCACGGCACGGCATTGCGCAGTATCGCGCTGTTCACCGAGCCCGACCGTCATGCCATGTTCGTCCGCGAGGCAGACGAGGCAGTCTTCCTGGGTCCGGCACAGATGCTTGACCCTATCACAAAGCAACGTAAGAGCAGCTATCTCGACTATGAACGCCTGGAACGTGCGTTGATCTCTTCCCGCGCGGACGCGGTGTGGGTGGGATGGGGTTTCGTCGCCGACCAGGCCGCCTTTGCCGACCTGTGCCGTGAGATGGGCATTGTGTTCATCGGCCCTGACCCGGACGCAATGCGATGCGTGGGCGACAGAATTGCCGGCAAGAAACTCGCGGAAGGGCTGCAAATACCCGTAGGGCCATGGAGTGGTGGCGCGGTGGAAACGGTTGATGACGCCCGCCATCACGCCGAGCGCATGGGCTACTCACTGCTGATCAAGGCCGCGTCCGGCGGCGGCGGTCACGGTATTCGAAGAGTCGGTTCGGCAAGCGAACTGCAACCTGTCTTCGAGAGCGCCCGCTCTGATGCGTTCAAGACGTTTGGCGATCCCACAGTATTTTTCGAGCAGCTCTTGCCGGGCGCACGTCATGTCGAGGTCCAGGTTGTCGCCGACCATCACGGAACCACGTGGGCGGTCGGCGTGTGCGATTGCAGCATTCAGCGCCGCCATCAGAAGGTGCTTGAGGAGGCGCCGTCGCCGGTTCTGTCGGCGGAGCAGGACCGAGAGTTGCGCGATACCGCCGTGCGTTTAAGCCGGGCAGCGGGTTATTGCAACGCCGGCACTGTGGAATTTCTCTATCAGCCCGAAACCCGCAAGTTTTCGTTCATCGAGATTAACCCACGGCTGCAAGTTGAGCACCCGGTAACGGAGCGCACCACGGGCCTCGACTTGGTCAAGCTGCAGATTCACATTGCCCGTGGCGGGCGACTGGAAGGCGAGGTACCAGCCACGACCGGACATGCCATTGAGGTCCGCCTGAAGGCGGAAGACGCGGACAACGATTTTGCTCCTGCTTCCGGGACGATCGAGCGCTTTCGATTTTTGAGTGGGCCGGGCGTGCGCATCGACACCGGCTTCGAGGTAGGCGACGTGGTGCCGCCGGAGTTCGATCCCATGCTCGCCAAGATCGTCGCGTTTGGCCGTAATCGCGACGAGGCGTTATCCCGATTGCAGCGCGCCCTGCGCGATAGCGTGATCGTTATCAGGGGCGGGACCAGCAATCGCGCATTCCTGCTGGAACTGGTTAGCCGCCCGGAGGTGAAGCGCTCCGAGGTCAACATCGGTTGGCTGGACCGGCTGGCGGCGAAGAAAGAGCATCTTTGCCGCAGTTACGCCGATATCGCTTTGATCCACGCAGCGATTGAAGCCTACGAATCGGAGCGCAGGGTGGAACAGGCGCAGTTCTACGCATCTGCGCTGCGCGGCCGGCCTGAGGTCCGAAAGTCGGTGGGGCATCAGCTTGAGCTGCGCTACGGGTCACGCTCCTACGCCATCACCGTCTACCGCCTGGGAGTTCGGCAATATCGCCTGGAGGTTTCGGGATCGCGAATCGATGCGCAAATAGACCGGGTTGGGCGATTCGAATACTGGCTCACGGTCGGTGATAATCGCCATCACATTGTTTCCGTGGAGCAGGGATCGGGCTATCGCATGGAAGTGGATGGGGTCGCGCATTTGGTAGAGCGCGGCGATGTCGGCATTGTGCGCGCTTCCTCACCGGCAGTCGTCACTTCCATCGCAGTCAAGCCTGGCGATGTGGTCGCCACTGGTGACCGGCTGGCAGTGCTGGAAGCCATGAAGATGGAGATGCAGGTGGTTGCACCATTTGACGGGAAGGTGCGTCAAGTCATGGCCATTCCCAACGTTCAGGTGTCACCCGGCACTCCCCTGATCCAGATCGATCCAACGGCCGGTGCAGATCTGGGCCGCAAGACAGACCGGCTGAGTTTCGCAGGCTTAGCCGCTCCCACGATTAACGCTGCTGAGGAGCGCCGCCGCCACAATCTCGAAGAACTGCGTCAGTTGATGCTGGGCTTCGATGTAAGTCCGGAGCGAACGAAGCGGCTGTTGGCCGAGTGGAACGAATGGCCCGCGATACATAACGATGGCGACATCGGGAAACAGGAAGATGAAATCCTGAACATCTTCGTGGATATCTGCTCGCTTTTCCGCACCACTCCCAAACACACCGAAGACGCAGAAGAAGCTCCCAGCACGGAAGCTCACCTTTTCTCCTACCTGAGGATGCTTGATACCCAGGGAGAAAACCTGCCCGCAGACTTCCTGGCTGCTCTACGTCGGGCGGTCGCGCATTACGGGATTACCACGCTTGATCGCTCGTCCGAGCTGGAAGAAAGCCTACTCTGGATGTACAAGTCTCATCAGCGGCTGGAGCAGCAGATATCGTCCATTGTGGGAGTGCTGGAACGCCGGCTGCAGGCTGTGTGCGGCGCCAGGCAACCCACTGATGAGGCATTTCGCAATCTGCTGGACCGAATGGTTTCGAATGCCCGGGTCCAGTTTCCTGCCGTCAGTGACCTGGCGCGCGAGTTGCGGTATCGCTGTTGTGACGAACCGCTTTTCAACGAGGCGAGACGCAAGATTTACCGCGCGGCCGAAGAAACGCTGCACTACCTTGATGCAAATCCCAGTGGACCCGAACAACGCGAGAAAATGCGCTCGTTGATCGAGTGTCCGCAGCCGCTGGCCGCGCTGTTCGCTCCCCGGTTCGCCTCCGCCACACCCCGGCTGCAGCAGTTGATGCTGGAAGTATTGATCCTGCGTTATTACAGCTTCCGCAAATTGACTAACACCCGTACGCTCTCGTTGAACGGGTTCTGGTGCGTGGCTTCCGAATACCAGGAACCAGCGAAACGGGTACATATCTTTGCAAGTCACGCGGACTACCGATCGCTGGCGGAAAGAGTCCTTTCGGTTACAAACTTCACAAACGACGTTCCAGCACAGGACGACGTGGTTCTCGACCTGATGGCGTGGAGTCCCGAACCGCTGGGGGAGGCAGACAGCACCAGCCGCGAGATTCAGAAGGTACTGAGCCAGGTCCCCTGGACTCGGACCGTTTCACGAATTGTCGTCAGTCTCTCGGGCCCAGGCGGAGAGCCCGGTCCCAAGAGCATGCAGCACTTCACCTACGAGCCTGGCGCGGAGGGCTATGAGGAAGTGCCATTATTCCGTGGGACCCATCCCATGATGAGCGAGCGGCTGCACCTCTGGCGGTTGCAGAATTTCGACGTGACCCGCCAGCCCTCGCCGGACGAGATTTTCCTACTCCACGCAGTGGGTAGAGATAACCCGAAGGACGAGCGCCTGTTCGCCATGGCCGAGGTGCGCGACCTGACTCCGGTACGCGACCGGGCGGGCAGAATCGTGCAACTGCCATACCTGGAGCGAATGTTCGCTGAGGCAGTGGCAGCGATGAGAACGTTTCAGGCCAAGCGCGATCCTCGTAAGCGGCTCTACTGGAACCGCATCTTCTTGTACGTGTGGCCGACACTGGCGCTGAAGCCGGAAGAGGTCAACGAGATCGCGCACAGGCTGGCGCCGCAGACCGACGGCCTTGGACTGGAGCAGGTGGTAGTGCGCGCACGCATCCCGAATCCGCGCACCGGCGAGTTGCGGGAAACTATTTTGCGCGTGTCGGCGCCGGGCGACGCCGGCCTGCTGGTGACCTATCGTCCGGCTGCCAGGCTGCAACCGCTGAAGACGCTTGGCGCCTACGACCAGAAGGTCGTGAAGATGCGCCAGCGCGGCCTGCTCTATCCCTACGAGATCATCAAGATGCTCGCTCCGTCAGCACAGGATACGCGGAGCGAATTCCCGGCTGGCGAATTCCTGGAGATGGACCTCGATGCCGAACATCGTCTGGTGCCTGTCGAGCGGGCCTACGGCGAGAACAAGTCGAACGTCATCGCTGGTCTTATTCGCAACTTCACCACGAAGTATCCCGAAGGCATGGAGCGGGTGATACTGCTGGGTGACCCCAGCAAAGACATGGGCGCCATCGCAGAACCGGAATGCCGGCGCATTCTCGCCGCCTTCGATCTTGCGCATGATAAGCGAATTCCATTGGAGTGGTTCACCTTATCGGCAGGCGCCAAGATTTCCATGGATAGCGGCGTGGAGAACATGGACTGGATCGCCCGGGTGCTGCGGAAGATCATCGAGTTTACCCAGGCGGGGGGCGAGATCAACCTGGTGGTCAACGGCATCAACGTCGGCGCACAGCCGTATTGGAACGCCGAATGTACGATGCTGATGCATACCAAGGGCATACTGATCATGACGCCCAAGGCTGCTATGGTGCTGACCGGCAAGCGGGCCTTGGATTATTCGGGCAGCGTATCGGCCGAGGACAACTACGGCATCGGCGGCTACGACCGCATCATGGGCTTCAACGGACAGGCCCAGTATTTTGCCCGCGACATCGATGATGGCTGCCGTATCCTGATGCAGCACTACGAACACGCCTACGTGGCGCCGGGCGAGCGCTTCCCTCGCCGCGCCGTCACCAGCGATCCACTCGACCGCGACGTCAGGTTTTATCCCCATGGGGACAGCGGCAGCAATACCTTTTCTAACGTCGGCGAAATCTTTTCCGACGAAACGAATCCCGGCCGCAAGAAGTCGTTCGATATTCGCAAGGTGATGTTGGCGGTGTCCGATCAGGACCATGAGCACCTGGAGCGCTGGGCAGGCATGCGCTCGGCCGAGACCACGGTAGTGTGGGACGCACATCTTGGCGGCTATCCGGTCTGTCTCATCGGGATCCAGTCGAAGCCGGTACCGCGGTTTGGCTTTGTCCCTGCCGATGGCCCGGAACACTGGACCGCCGGCACCCTCTTCCCCCTGTCTTCGAAGAAGGTGGCTCGAGCCATCAACTCGGCCAGCAACAACCGGCCGGTAGTAATTCTTGCCAATCTGTCTGGGTTCGACGGTTCGCCAGAATCCATGCGTCGCTTGCAGTTGGAGTACGGCGCCGAGATTGGCCGGGCGGTGACAAATTTCAAGGGACCGATGGTGTTCTGCGTCGTCTCCCGCTATCACGGCGGAGCCTATGTGGTTTTCTCGCGAGCGCTGAATGAGAGCCTTGAGGTCTTCGCGTTAGAAGGAACTTACGCGTCTGTGATCGGCGGCGCTCCGGCGGCCGCGGTGGTATTTGCCGGGGAAGTGGAAAATCGCGCGCACAAAGATGTTCGCATGCAGGCACTGGAGCAGGCCATCAACAAGGCTGAGGCTTCCGAGAAGGGCCGCCTGCGGGCCGAGTACAACGAGCTATTCAAACTGGTGCATTCCGAAAAGCTTGGAGAGGTAGCTGCGGAGTTTGACAGCATCCACAGCGTGCAACGCGCACTGGAAGTCGGTGCGCTCAACGCCATCTTGCCCCCGCGCAATCTCCGGCCATTCCTAATCGAAGCGGTGGATCGCGGCATGAATCGCTGGGCGTTGGGACCAGCGGAGTTCCGGGAAGAGCTGCAAGCGAAGATGGAAGGCGAAGATGTCTCTGATCGACACATGGTGGCTGGAACAGACTGAAGCGGATGTGCCTCAAGAAGACGATTGGTTGAGTTCTTGGGAGGCGAGCCGACTCACCAGCTTTCATATTCCGAAACGGCGCGCCGACTGGAGGTTGGGCCGCTGGACCGCCAAGCGGGCGATTGCGACGCACCTGGACTGCGGTGATGAGCGACCGACGCTTAGGGCTATTGAGATCCGGGCGGCTCCCTCAGGAGCGCCGGGAGTGTTCATCCGCGATGCGCCGACGAGGGTCCCGATTTCGCTGAGCCATCGTGACGGAGTGGCGATGTGTGCCGTCGCGCCGCCGGGCGCGGAGCTTGGGTGCGATCTGGAGAGCATCGAAAAGCATTCCGATAACTTCGTTCTCGACTACTTCACCGGCGAAGAGCAACGTGCTGTCGCCCGAGCACAAAGCGAGGAAGAAAAGGCACTGACCGTAGCGCTGATCTGGAGCGCCAAAGAATGTATTTTGAAAGCACTGACTAGCGGACTTCGGGCTGACACGCGAAGCGTGTCGGTCAGCATCGCTCACCAGCCGATCACCCTCAGTGAATGGCAGCGGTTCAGCGCTCGAACGCGCGAATGCCGCCTCTTCGATGGCTGGTGGCAACGTTCGCAACAGCGCCTTCGGACCTTGGTCGCGGCTCCCGCATCGAGGCAGCCCCTCGCACTGTCGCCGCTGCCGCAAGGCACGGCAGGTCCGAGCGGCACCGGCAAATCAACACGGCGCGCAGGCAATCTTCGCTGCCAAAATGACTAACGTGCTGACGAAACGATTTCCTGTGAATTCGGCGGTCACAGCAGCGCCTGCCTGTCGTCTTTTTCGCTGATTCGGCTAACCGCTCTGCAAGCCTGGATCCCGTCAAGACCCTCCAGGGATGGCTTTACCATGAATGCTCATCGCACCCGAAAGTTGGCCTAGTAAGCCGAGGGGCGCCGCTTCGGGGGGGGGGCGATTGCAAGCCGCCGCGTAGCGAGTTAGGATTTTGAGGCTCTCCGGAGCCCAACGGGTCTGCTTCGGCGTGCGCTGACGCCATGTGTGGACTCCTGCTGCACCGTGCTTCCCGGTTGGGTCTGCCATTGCTGTTGCTCGCTTGCGTTGTGTCCTTGCACGCCGCCGAACCAGTATCGCAGCCGCTGAACTCGGGATGGGAGTTCCGCGCGCTGAATGCTGCCGGCCATCCCGAGGTCGAGGACTGGCGAGCGGCGCAGGTCCCCGGCGTGGTGCAGACCGACCTCATCGCAGCTCACCTCATTCCCGATCCCTTCTCTGGCGACAATGAGTCGCGCCTGCAATGGATCGGCCTTACCGATTGGGAATACCGCACGACGTTTCAGGTTGAAGCGGATACGCTCAAACGCGAGCACGTCGATCTCGTCTTCGATGGGCTCGACACCTTCGCTGAAGTGTTCGTCAACGACCAGCAGGTTCTCACTGCTTACAACATGTTTCGCAACTGGCGCGTCCCCGTGCGGCCGCTGTTGAAGCCCGGGCCGAACACACTGCGCATCGTGTTTCGCTCGCCGGTCACATCGATGATTCCCAAGGTGAAGGCGCTGCCTTACATTCTGCCGTCAGTTTCGACCGCCAATGAAGGCAACGAGGAGAACGTCGCCACCGCGCCTTACACCCGCAAAGCGGCGTATCAGTACGGCTGGGATTGGGGCCCGCGATTCATCACCATCGGCATTTGGAAGCCGGTGCGGTTGGAGACATGGGACAGCGCGCGCATTGAGAACCTGCATGTTCAGCAGCAGAGCGTGACGCGCGATCTGGCAGAGCTCGTCGCAAATGTCGAAGTTGAATCGAGCAAAGCCCAAGCCGTAACCATCCGACTGCGGATGACAGGTCCGACGGGGAAGACGGCGTTTGCGTCGGAGGACGCGAAGTTCCCGCTCAACAGCGGAACTAATCTCGTTCAGCTGCCGGTGCGCATCACTTCGCCAAGGCTCTGGTACCCGGCTGGCTACGGCGCTCAGGATCGCTATGTGGTCGAGGCGGAGGTGCTGATCAACAAAGTCGTCGTCGCACGAGCTGCGTTGAAGACCGGCCTGCGCTCTCTCGAGTTGCGACGCGTGCCCGACCAATGGGGCACCAGCTTCTCCTTCGTCGTGAACGGCGTTCCGATATTCGCCAAGGGCGCGAACGTCATCCCCTTCGACAGCTTTCCCAGCCGGGTCACGCCCGTTCAGCAGCGACAGATTCTCCAGGCCGCGCGCGATGCTCACATGAACATGGTGCGCGAGTGGGGCGGCGGCATTTACGAGAGCGACGACTTCTACGATCTCTGCGACGAACTGGGCCTGATGGTCTGGCAGGAGTTCATGTTCGGTGGCGACATGGTGCCCGGCGACTTGGCATTTCAGCAGAACGTTCGCGAAGAAGCCACGCAGCAGGTGAAGCGCCTGCGCGATCACCCCAGCGTCGTGCTCTGGTGCGGCAACAACGAAATCGAAGCCGGATGGCAGAGCTGGGGCGACCGCCTCGCTTTCAAGGAGTCCATCACGCCGCCGCAGCGCGAGCGCGTCTGGCAGGACTACGTCGTGCTCTTCGACGACATCATCAAGAGCGTGGTCGAACAGTATGGCGCGCCCACGCCCTATTGGCCGAGCTCGCCGAGCGCCAATTTCGAGGAGCCGGCCAACAGCCAGGACAACGGCGACATGCACTACTGGGGCGTGTGGCACGCGCTGGAACCCATCGGCAACTACAACCTGCAAAACCCGCGCTTCATGTCGGAGTTCGGTTTCCAGTCCTTCCCCGAGATGCGCACCATCCTCAGCTTCGCCGCGCCGGACGAGCTCGCTATCGATTCGCCGATCATGATGGCGCACCAGAAAAATCATGGTGGCAACGAACGCATTCTCACTTATATGCTGCGCGAATATCCCGAGCCGAAAGATTTTGCCGCGTTCGTCTACCTCAGCCAGGTGCAGCAGGCCGAAGCCATCAAAGTCGGCGCCGAGCATCTGCGGCGCAATCGGCCGCACACCATGGGCGCGCTGTTCTGGCAACTCAATGACTGCTGGCCGGTGGCAGCGTGGTCGAGCATCGACTACTTCGGCCGATGGAAGGCCCTGCAATATTACGCGAAGCGCTTCTATGGCGACCTGCTGGTCTCGCCCTATTTGCACGACAGCACCGTCGACGTATATATCGTCTCCGACAAGCTGCAAGCTAGCGAAGGCGAAGTCGGCATGCGGCTGCTCAACTTTGATGGCAAGACTTTGCTGGACAAGAGGCAGGCCGTACAGATTGCTCCGCAATCTAGCTCGGTCTACATGACGCTGTCGGACGCAGAGTTAGAAAGAGCGCAGAAACAACTGCCGGGATCGGCCGGCCCCGACAGCACCTTTCTGGTGTTCGAGTTGAAGATCGATGGCCAAGTCGTGTCGCGAAACGAAGTTTTCTTCGATCACATGCGCAACCTTAAGCTGCCGCTGAAGCCCGCCATCCAAAGTGAGGTCGGCGGCGGCGGGACGGAACATACCATCACTCTGCGCTCGCCCGTGCTGGCACGCGACGTGTATCTCTCGTTCGGAGATCTTAACGTCAAGCTCTCTGACAACTACTTCGACTTGCTACCCAACGAACCAATGGTGGTGAAAGTATCAGGCTCCGCGGACCTCGGCCAACTACAACAAGCCCTGAAGATCACCTCGCTGACCGACGCTTTTTTCGAGGAAAGACCGACGTATCGAGAGCACGTGCAATTCGATGGCGACGCGAGAAACTCGGCTGCAGCTCCGACAAAATGACCGATTACGGGGAGCAGGTTTTGTTGCGCGGTCTCCGCCGATTGGACGCGCGCCGCTGATGTTTCTACCGGCGACTCGATGGAAAGCTCAAATTTTTCGGCAATCTAGCTTCCTCGGTTTTTCCCGAAAAAGGCTCTAAGACTTTAGATTTTCAGCCTGTCACCCGCGTAGGATCAAATATTAAGCTAGCGTAGTTATTGCTCATGTACCGATTGCCTAAACCGGTGCTGTACGGCTTGGCTGTGGTCTTTGCCTGCGCCGCCCTGCTCTATTCCGTAGTGTGGACTCTCTATGGCAGTGGCGGCGCGCCGGTCGAGTTGGGGTTCGAGAACAAGTATGGGCCCGCCGAGCATGTTGAGTATATCGACAGTGTTCACCCTGGAAGCCCGGCCGAACGTGCCGGCCTGAAGGCTGGAGACAAGATTATCGCTCTCGAAGGCCATCCCATCACTTGGGAAGGCAGCATTGGGCGCGTTTGGTCGAGCCACCGTCCGGGGGACGGGATTGACTTGATCGTCGTGAGGCCGGGAATCTCCACGCCGCTTCGACTTCACGCAATTTTTCGCGCCAGCCACGCTGGAAACGAACAGGAAGGCTTAGTGCACAGCCTCAGCCTGAGGCTTCTCAAGTTCTACCCGTTCGTCTTTCTGGTGGTGGGCTTCGCAGTATTGTTTCTGCGAGTGGATGATCGTAACGCCTGGCTGCTGGCGCTTATGTTTGGCGGATTCCTTGCCATACCTCCGGCAAATAATAATTTCCTGAGTGTACCGGCATTGCTGCGGGCACCGGTTATGGCGTATCGGGCAGTATTCGAAAACATGGTCACCGGTGTGTTCCTGTTTTTCTTCTCAGTTTTCCCGTTGCGCTCACCCATCGACCGGCGTTTTCCGCGGCTGAAGTGGGCCGCTCTTGCCGGAGTTGGACTGATATCGCTGGTATCGTTGCCCCGTAATCTCGGGGTGGATTTTCCGTATCCCGCTTGGCTCACCTCACGAACCGCGCATTTCGTCATGTCGGGCTTCAGCTACGCTGTGCTGGGGTTGGGCTTTGTTTCGTTGATTTTGAACGATGTGACCGCTACCTCTCCGGAAGCACGGCGGAAAATCCGAATCATTATGTGGGGAACCCTGGTAGGAGTCGTTCCAGCCACCGTGTTTCTCGCCGCCAACGAGTTTCTGGGTTTCTCATGGCCATCTCTGCTGGTCGCGTGCATCATTCCGCTACTCTGGCTGTTTCCTCTGTCGTTCGCCTACGCAGTGGTCAAGCACCGCGTGCTAGAGATACCGGTGCTGTTGCGCCGCAGCGCCCGTTATCTTCTGGTGCAACGCGGCTTCATCATCCTTCTTATTGCCTTCAGTGTCGGTGTCACGCTCGCTTTCGCTATGAGCTTCTCGCGCTACCTTGAGGCTTTCACCTCGGTCGCCATGCCGGGAGCAATTGCGCTGGGCTCGGTCTTCGGGTCGGTGCTGCTTTGGACTGGGGTGCAGGTCCACAGCAATGTGGGCCGGCGAATTGACAAAGCCTTCTTTCGCAATGCCTACGATGCTCGTCTGGTGATGGAGCAACTGGTCGAAAAGACGCGCACTGCCGCAACCCGCCATGAACTCGCCGATTTGCTTCAGCAGCACCTGAACGAGGCGCTTCAGCCAACCTCAGTGGTGGTGTATCTGCAATCGCGTCAAGGACAGCTGGAGATGATCGGCGGCGCGGTACCTGCGATGGCCGAGCAGTTCTCCACTTCGGACCCATTTCTGTTGGAACTGGCGCGCTACGCCAAACCGTGGGAGACAGTCGAGATGCGGCTGAATGAGCAGCCGCTTCCCGCGGCACTGGTTTCGCTTGCGCCGGATTGTCTGGTACCGATCCCCGGGCGAGACCAGCGCTTGGCCGGCCTCATCATTCTCGGAACGCGCTTATCGGAGGAGCCGTACTCCAGAGAGGACAAGCGGCTTCTCAACCTGGTGGCGAACCAGGCAGGCAGTGCGCTAGAGAGCATTTTGCTGGCCGAAAAGATTGCCGATCAGATGGAAGCCGAGCGTCGCGTGACGCAGGAGATGGAGTTTGCCCGACAGGTGCAGGCGCGGCTGCTGCCACAAAATCTGCCTGCCATGAAAACCTTGCAATACGCAGGTAAGTGCCTGCCAGCGCGCACCGTCGGCGGCGACTACTACGATTTTCTTGAGCTTCGCCCCGACCGGCTCGGCATGGTGCTGGCCGACATCGCCGGGAAGGGGGTCGCGGGCGCGCTGCTGATGGCCAATCTGCAAGCGAATTTGCGCAGCCAATATGCCATGGCCGTAGAAGACCTACCGCGGCTGCTCGGTTCGGTGAATCGCCTGTTCTTCCAAAGTACCAATCAGAACAGCTACGCCACGCTGTTCTTTGCCGACTATGACGACAACACTCGGGTGCTCCGCTACGCGAACTGCGGACACCTTCCAGGTCTGGTCTTGCGAAATTCACCGACCAGCGCCGCGCTTCAGTGGCTCGACTCGACTTCTACAGTTCTAGGATTGTTCGAAGAAGTGCCCATTCATGTCGCCCAGGTCCAACTCCATCCTGGCGACATCTTCGTGCTGTACACGGACGGCGTCACAGAAGCGGCGAACGCGCAGGGCGAAGAGTTCGGCGAACAGCGGCTGATCGAGGTACTGACCAGAGGCAGCGCGCTATCGACCTCGGAGCTGACGCGGGCTGTCTGCAGCGCTGTAGAACAGTTCAGTCCCGGCGAACAGTTCGACGACATAACCCTCGTCGTGGCACGCTGCGACGGCTAGCGCGACCCAGGCGAAAGCGGAACCGGCTTAGGTTCACCAGCCGCTGCCGAGGGTACTCCCACACCGTAGTAGTCGAATCCCAGCCGCTCCATTTCCTTGCACGAGAGCAGATTGCGGCCATCCAGGATGAGCGGGCGTTGCATGAGCTGGCTAATGCGGCGCCAGTCAAGGCTCTTGAACTCTGGCCATTCGGTTGCAATCATCAGCGCTTCGGCCCCGTCGGCGACTTCGTACGGATCGCCACCATACTCGATCGTCGGGAACAGTGCCCTCGTCCTGTCCATCGCTTGCGGATCGTAAACTCGAACTTCAGCTTGCTCTTCGAGCAATCTTCGTATTAGCTCCATCGCGGGCGCAAAGCGAATGTCGTCAGTATCGGGTTTGAACGCCAGTCCAAGTATCCCGATGCGTTTGTTCTTCAGCGTCCAAAGTGCCTGATAGGCCTTCGCGAGAACAACCTCGATCCGCCGTTTGTTAACAAGCTCGGCGTCTTTCAATAGGGAAACATCCACTCCTGTCTTCGCGCCAAGCCGGATGAAAGCCTGAATGTCTTTCGGGAAGCAGAAGCCACCAAACCCCAAGCCGGCGCGAAGAAAATCGGGTCCGATACGCGGGTCTAATCCCATGCCACGCGTCACTTCTTCCACGTCGGCGCCCATTGCCTCGCACATGTCGGCGACGAGGTTGGCATAGGAAATTTTTAAAGCCAGGAAAGAGTTACTCGCATGCTTGATGAGCTCAGCGCTGTTGATGCCGGTGACCAGCAAAGCGGGCGGATCTTTCTTCGGGCAGCCCTCGGGGTGAAGCGGACAAGCGCGCAACTCCTGCTGCAGAATTGGGCGATAGATTTCGCGCAGCAGCACCTCGGAGCTTTGATCATTCACTCCGATAACCACCCGGTCGGGATGCAGGAAATCAAGAACTGCGGAACCTTCGCGCAGAAATTCCGGATTGGAAGCAATCGAGAAGCTCCACTGAGAATTGCGGCCATAAATACCCAAAGCACGCAAAAGCTTCATCCCGCTCTGCACCGGGACGGTGCTTTTCTCCACTATCAACTTTGAGCTGCGAGACACAGATGCGATGAAGCGCGCTGCTCCGTCGATGGAGCTGAGATCGGCGTCGCCGTTGTGCAGCGGCGGCGTCCCGACGCAGATGAAGATCACGTCGCCGAAACGGACGGCCTCCGCCACATCCGCGGTAAACCTCAGACGTTGGCCCGCGACATTCCGCTCGACTACATCTTGCAGGTATGGCTCGTAGATGGGCAACGAGCCGCCGAGCAACACCTGTATCTTGATCTGGTCATTGTCGGTACAGACAACCGAATGGCCGATGTCGGCCAGGCAGGTTCCAGTGACCAGACCTACGTAACCGCAGCCAAGGACTGTGATGCGCAAAGGAACACTCTCTCCCGATGGACATGAACCGATGATTGCAACCGGCGTTGGGATCCGAGGGTGATCCTGCCCTGTAGATATTCAAGCAGAAGGGGGTAGGCCCGACGCAAGCCCCACTGGTCACATTTGTTTGTGACATACGCTCCTGAAACCGCAAACCGAGGAAACTACAATGACGGTGGCCTCTCATGTCTACAAAAACCATCATCGAACCATTTCGCATTAAGAGCGTCGAGCCTATTCGTTGGACCACCCGCGAGCAGCGGGAAGAGCTTCTACGGGCCGCACACTACAACCTTTTCCTGCTGCCGGCCGACGACGTCCTGATCGACTTGCTTACCGACTCCGGTACCGGAGCCATGTCCACCCACCAGTGGGCAGGCGTCATGGAAGGGGACGAGAGCTACGCCGGCAGCAGAAGCTTCGATCACTTCCGCGACTCCGTGCAGGAGATCTTCGAATACCGGCACGTCATCCCGACGCACCAGGGGCGCGCTGCCGAACGCATTTTGTTCAACGTGATGTGCAAGAAGGGCGACGTGGTTCCTAACAACACGCACTTCGACACCACGCGAGCCAACATCGAGTTCGTGGGAGCCGAGGCGGTCGACCTGCCCTGCTCGGAGGCGCGCGATCCGCAGCAACGTGCTCCATTCAAGGGCAACATGAATGTCGAGGCTCTGGATGCGTTGATAGCCAAGGTTGGCCGAGAGCGCATTCCACTGGTGATGCTGACGATAACCAATAATTCCGGAGGCGGCCAGCCCGTCTCGATGGCGAACGCTCGGGCAGTAAGCGCAGTTTGCCGCAGCCATGGAATTCCGCTGTACTTCGACGCCTGCCGCTTCGCTGAGAACGCTTACTTCATCAAGCTGCGCGAAGAAGGGTACGCTTTTAAAACGCCGAAGCAGATCGCGCAGGAGATGTTCTCTCTTGGCGACGGATGCACCATGTCAGCCAAAAAGGATGGGATGGCAAACATCGGAGGCTTTCTTTGCACGAACAATGACATCCTCGCGCGTCAGGAGCAGGACCTACTCATCCTTACCGAAGGCTATCCCACGTATGGCGGTCTGGCCGGACGTGACCTGGAAGCGGTTGCCATTGGCGTGCAGGAGTCGCTTCACGAGGACTACCTGCGCTATCGTATCGCCTCAACCGCATACCTCGGCAATCACATCTCGGAGCACGGCGTGCCGATTGTGCAGCCGCCCGGCGGTCATGCCATCTATCTCGACGCTAAAGCCTTTCTGCCGCACATCCCGGTCGAGCAATTTCCCGGCGTGGCGCTGGCCGCGGAGCTTTATCTGGAAGGCGGCATCCGCTCGGTCGAAATCGGCAGCTTGATGTTTGCCGGAGCGGCGAAGATGGAGCTAGTACGACTGGCAATTCCTCGCCGGGTATATACGCAGAGCCACATCGATTACGTGGTGGAGATTATTCTGCAAGTCTTCGCGCGTCGTGAACAGATCCGCGGCATGAGGCTGACCTATGAAGCGCCCTTCCTGCGCCACTTTACCGCGCATCTGGAGCCGGTAGAAGCCGCGGTAGCCGCATAATCAAGCAGTTGTCATCCTGAGCGAAGTGAGCTCCCGCTAGCTGGAGCGAACGCAGTCGAAGGACCTCTATCAAAGCAGAGGTCTTTCATGTATCCCTAGGTCGAACTTCGCGTCCGCAGGCTCGCTCCCCACCATGCCATGGACAAAAGCGTCAGTACAGCGATCAGCGCCTGCGATGTGACGCAGTAAACGCACCAGACGCCCAGCACCCTGGCTTCGATGTGACTAAGGCGGAGCGAGAATCCCAAGCCGATGATGGCCGCAATCAGCAACAGTCCGCGGCGACGCGCCAGCGCGAGCAGGGCTAGAAGTAAATAGCCTGCCATGCCAATGGCAGCGACGGGAACGCCGTGTATGACGGCGTATGGGCTGTGGTTGACGATGCCGCAGTCCCACTTCTCGTTGATGCTGCACGGCGCAGAGTCCGTGCTGTAGTGTACCCGCAGCGCCAGATATGAAACGACCATACCGGCAACTGCCAATATTGCGAGAATGTAGCGCATGGAAAGGTATTCCCAGTCCTATCGAATGGTCTAACCGGCAGTATACGTTCCAATCACCCTACCGTGTGCGCGTCACACAGGCGTGTGATGTAGTACAATCACGCTACTTTCTATGCGGAAGGGCTTGTCCAGTTTGATTGTGGTGGCAATGCTGCTGATGGCAGCGGCACCGCTGCTTGCTCTTTCGCCGCAGACGCTGCCCGCTTGCTGCCGGTCCAACGGTAGCCATCATTGCGCTGCGATGATGAAGCTGAGCGGCGAGGGTTTCAGATCACAGGTCCCACGCTGTCCTTATTTAGTTCATGCCGCGGTTGCGCCGGCGCTTTCGGCATTGCAAGCCCGAAGCACGACGTTCGCGATCGCGCGTACCTATGAAAAGGTTACCCCGACTGCGCTGCGCGCCGTCACTTCGTCGCCCCAGTACTCCGCGCCCAAGCGCGGCCCTCCGAATTCGTAACTCGCATCTCTTTCCTCAGCACATTGATTGCGCAGTAAGACCTTCGCCTTCTCCTTTGATGGGCGACGGCTTCTGCGTTGCGAGTCGAAACGGAGAGCCTGCTTGCACAGCAAAAAGAATTCTCTGCCGCAGCGCCTGCTGGCGCTGGTGTGCCTGTTTACGGCGGTGGCGCTTCCCTGCTCCGCCACCGTCCTGGGTGATGTCCGTGGCGTAGTGCATGATCCGGAGCACCATCCCATCAGCGGCGCCCGCACTACTCTGGAATCCACCAACTCTGCTTATAGACGCAGGAGCGACACCAACTCCAACGGAATTTTTCAGTTTGCCGCGGTGCCGCTAGGTGAATACAAGGTAACGGTCGAAGCCCCCGGATTCGCACCGATGGCACAAGTGCTGCTGCTCGGAGCGGCCAGCGCGCCAGTGCTGCATTATCAGCTTGGGTTGGCGGGAGCACACGAGAGTGTGAGCGTAAGCGCCACGCCGGCGGACTTGAATCCTGAGTCGCCGCGCCGCGACATCTTCATCGACCAGGAGCAGATTCGAACCTTTGCCGGAGCCGATGCCAGCAACAGCTTCAAGATCATCACCGACTTCGTGCCCGGCTCCTATGTCGTACACGACCAGCTTCACGTTCGCGGAGGCCATCAGGTTACCTGGGCGATCGACGGCGTGCCGGTGCCGAATACCAACATCGCCTCCAACGTCGGGCCGCAGTTCAATCCCAAGGACGTCGACTATCTGGAAGCCCAGACTGGTAGCTATGGCGCCGAATGGGGCGACCGCAGCTATGGCGTTTTCAATCTGGCGATGCGCAACGGGTTCGAGCGCAATCGACAGGCCGAGCTCATCACCAGCTACGGCAATTACAACCAGACTGACGATCTGCTGAGCTTCGGCGATCACACCGAGAAATTCGCCTACTATGCCAGCGTCAGTGGCAATCGCTCGGATTACGGGCTGGAGCCGCCGACCCAGTACAACTTGCACAACGAGGCCAATGGCGGGGGAGGATTCACCTCGCTCATCTACAACCCGGATGCCACCAATCAACTCCGCTTCAACGGGGCTTTACGGCTCGACTACTACCAGGTGCCGAACGATCCCGACATGCAGGCGGACGGCGTTGAAGACCGTGAACGCGAGCAGGATATCTTTGGGACCCTGAGCTGGGTACACACCTACTCGCCGACAACCATGCTCACAATCTCGCCGTTTTACCACTTCAACCGCGCCGCGTATGAGGGGGGCCCTACCGACGTTCCAGCCGCCACTGATAACCGGGCCTCGAACTATGAAGGCGGACAAGTTTCTTTGTCGCTGGTGAAGGGCAAGCACAACGCACGTTTCGGAACGTATGCCTTCGCGCAGCAGGACAATACGCTCTTCTCAGTGGTCGCCAACGACGGTTCTGGGCAGCAGTTCAGTCAAACCGTCACTCCCGGCGGCAACATGGAGGCGCTGTTCGCGGAAGACCAGTACCGGGCAACTTCGTGGCTCACTCTGAGTGGTGGTTTGCGTTACACGCATTTCGCGGGAAACGTTACGGAGAACCCGGTCGATCCGCGGCTGGGTGTGGCCATTCGCATCCCCAAGCTCGGCTGGATCGTGCGCGGGGCGTATTCGATGTTCTATCAGCCGCCGCCTCTCGACACTGTCACCGGTTCTCTGCTCGACTACGCGATGGCCCAGGGATTGGGTTTCCTGCCGCTAAAAGGTGAACGCGATCAGCAGCAGGAATACGGCCTGACGATCCCCATTAAAGGTTGGGCTGCTGATTTGACCTACTTCAATACATTGGCGAAGAACTTCTTCGACCACGACGCCATCGGAAATTCCAACATCTTCCTCCCGCTAACCATCCAGTACGCCCGCATCAAGGGCTTCGAAGTCGCACTGCGCTCGCCTCTCATCGCGCATCATTACTCGGCACACGTGGTTTATTCGAATCAGATAGCGGAAGGGGCCGGGGACGTTACCGGAGGTTTGACGGACTTCTCGCCGCCGGACGAGGGTTACTTCTTCCTCGACCACGATCAGCGGAACACGCTATCCGCCGGCGTGACCGGTAATCTGCCGTGGCGCACCTTCGCTTCGCTGGAGTTCAACTACGGCTCCGGCTTCGTGAATGGCGATGGTCCTGATCACCTGCCACCCAACCATACCTTCGATTTTTCCATTGGAAAAAGCTTCGGTGAGACGTGGACGCTGCGTTTCATCAGCACCAACATCACCAACCAGCAATATCTTCTGGACAACAGCAACACCTTTGGCGGGACCCACTACGCAGCGCCGCAAATGTTTGCCGTGCAGATGAAGTATCGCTTTAAGTATTAATGCTCATGCTCGTGGTCTGCATGGGAATGGCTATGCGGATGGGAGTGCGTTACTTTGCCGTGCGAATGCCGGTGGGCGTGCACTAAGTTGGCCCGCAGAAGCAGGTCGAAGTCGCTGAGAATGTCCTGCGTCGGGCCCGAGGCGACGACCTTGCCCTGCTCCAAAACAACCACGCGGTCAGCTAGTTCGTCGAGGATTTCCAGCTGATGGGTCGCGGTGATGATGGTTTTCGAGGCGCTCTTCCAGTTTTGCAGCAGGTCGATCAACTGGCTTTGACTGCGCGGATCGAGCGTGGATGTCGGCTCGTCGAGCAGAATGACTTCTGGATCGAGCACGATGGCCGAAGCCAGCGCCACTCGCTTCTTCTCGCCTCCAGAGAGCCGGTACGGTGGCCGATCGCGCAGGTCTTCGATTCGCATGAGCTGCATCGCCTGCTCGACTCGCTGAAGAATCTCCTGCTTCGGGAATCTAAGTTGGGCCGGGCCGAACGCGACTTCGTCGAATACAGTCGGATTGAAAAGCTGCACGTCCGGGTTCTGGAAAACCAGCGCGACTCGGCGGCGGAACGGCAATGCGAAATCGTCGGACTGCAATCGGTCTTGCGTCAGAACATCTCCGCAAAACGAAACACTTCCCTGCGACGCGAAGCACAGGCCGTCGAGAAGGCGCAGCAGCGTGGACTTGCCTGACCCATTAGCCCCAACTAAAGCCAGCGACTCTCCGCTCGCAATCTCCAGTGACAGGCCGCGCAGTGCGGGCACCCGGTCGTACTCGAAATGCACGTCGCGGCATTCTAATAGTGAATTCAAGCAGCTTTACCGTCCCAACCATATTGCCAGAACGGCAACTCCGGCAAACGCGAGAATCGCAAGGTGGTCGCGCGGCAACAGCCGCTGTTGGGCGAGCGTAACGACATCACCGCGATAGCCTCTGGATTGCATGGCCAGAAAAACTTCCTGGCTCAGGTCGAGGCTCTTGCTCATCAGAACGCCGGCGGATTGAACGACCAGTCGTCTCTGCTCGCTACGGCGCAACACTCCGACTCGCCGGCTCTCGCGCGACTCGAACATCTGAGTTGCGGTCTCCGCCACAAGGAAGATGTAGCGATGCGCCATAGCGAGCATCATCACCACTTCCTTCGGCGTACCCAGCGAGCGTAGCGCCTTCAACATTTGTGCCCAGGGCGTCGTCAGCACCAGCACCGTCGTGAAGGTCACGGCGGCTTCCACCCGCGCAATCAGCATTACTGCGGTGTGAAGTCCCTGGCGTGTGATGGATGAGACGGCGGAGAGTGGCTCGCCCGGCGTCAGAAAGAGCGCTGGCAGTGCGATCACTCCGGTGAACGCCAGTACAACCAGCCAGACGCGCAACGTTAGAGTTCGAAGCGTGATTGCTGACGCGACAGCGAGCATGACCGCAGCGGCACTGAGCGCGAGCAGCACCGCAATCTTGTGCACCAGCACGACGGCAATCACCAGAAGAAGAGTCCCCAATACACGCACGCGCGGGTCGAGCGACTGCATCAAGCCGGACAGCCGAGCGGTTTGCTCGCTGATGAGCGCCCGACTCAAGGCTCGGCTGAGGCTTTTCAGAGTTGAAGCGATAATGTTCGAGCGGCTCACGTGACCTGTTCTGGACGCGAGTGTGCTCGCAAGCGACTTTGCGCGAAAACGGCGATGAGCAGGAAAACTCCCACGCCGAACATGGCGGAGAGTAAATATCCCAGCGCGCGGCTTTTCACGAACGCCGGAGCGTACGCAGGAAATGGCGAGGTCCAGACGGTTGCCATCCGAGTCATGCCGCTGGGCGGCGCAGCGGGTGGTAATGCATCGTGCGACGCTACTGCGATCTGCTCTCGCGAGTCAGGATGACGAAAGTCGCTGGGCGCCCATTCACCCCATGCCTTGCCGGTAGCGAGAATACCCAGCGGCGTAAATATCAGCAAGAGCGCAACTGTGGCCCATAGCCTACGCGAAGAAGCAGGCGTGCGCGCGCCCAGTGCACCTGTTCCTAGAGCCGCACCGCCCGAGGTGGTCATCAGCAACGCCGGATCAGCGGCTTGCAAATATGCGACCAGACCGGCGGAAATCAAAGCCTCGGCGATTCCGGCGAAGGTGAGATGTCCGATCATCATTGCCGGAATCGCAATCCTCAGCGGGTAAGGCGCATAGAGAGGAGCACCGGCGGCATCGTGAAACAGCGCCGGTTGAATGCCAAGCTCCACTGCTGCCGCCAGAGCAGCTGCATTGGCCGCCAGATATCCGGCGATTCCTGCAGCGACCACTCGTCGCCGCGAGTCGATCGGAGCTCGCGCCGCCAGCGCGCGATAACAGATATACGCCACGATTGCGCCGATTACCGCCATGTTGAAGCAGTTCGCGCCCAAGGTGGTGATACCGCCATCGCCGAAGAGCAAAGCTTGCAGTCCGATCGCCAGCGAAGTCGCGAGCACCGCTCCTGCTGGACCAAGCACAATCGCGGCGATGGTCACCCCAAGCGCATGGCCCGTGGTTCCTCCCGGCAGCGGAAGGTTGAACATCATCACCACGAATGCGAACGCGGCAAATACGGAGATCAGCGGAACGACCCGGGTAAGCATGACCCGTTTCAGGCGCTTCAGGCAGACGTACCAAGCCGCGATCGTGCCGCCGTAAAAGACAGCACAGGTCGATGGGCTCAGGTATCCGTCAGGAATGTGCATGCGGGCTTACCCACTGTTGATTTTAATTGAGGCGTAGTAGAGAGAGAGGATTTTTACTCGCTGCCCACAACCACGCGCGCGACTGCCAGCATGCCGATGGCCTCGGCCGAGGGATCTTGCAACTTCTCGGTGCGTTGTAATGCCTGGGTGGGATCGACCTGGGCCGCGGCCTCGCTCACTTCCTGCACCACCGCCGGTGCGCTGGTGCTAAGCGAAGCGCGTGATGACCAGACTTCATCGAGGGACGAGAAAGCTATGTCGAAATAATGATCAGCCTGCTTGCGATCCCCGGCGGTACCGCTGGCGAATCCACTGGCTGCCGCTTCACGTGCGCGCATCGACGGCGGCAGCGATTCCAGCTCCGACGTACGGTCGTCGGTTTGCTGCATTGCGCTGAGCACCGACACGTTCTCTTCGGATGGGGGAGCCAGCACGGCGTCTTTGTCGCCGCTGGCAGCAACCTGCTGCGCCATCACGTCCGAGCGCAGCAATTCATCGTAGCCATCCTTACCGAGAATGGTGCTGAGCGCATCTGTCGTCATATTGACCGCGACTTTACGCTCATTACTGTCCGGAAGCTTCCCCATCCACAGAAGAAACTTCAGGCCGGCAGTTCTCACCGAGTCCCTGCCCATTTCAGGAGCAGCCCGCACGAACATCGCAGCGTAATTGGGAGCTTCCTTCACGTACTGCACGGCGTTCGCCGGCAACGATGCGAACAGGTTGACGAACATCTGGCGCGACCACTGCGATTGCATGCCGCCTAATTCCATCAGTGCCAGGACGGCACGAGCTGCGACGACTCCCTGCTGCATGCCCGATTCGATTTTGCGCGATGCCGACTCGCGCACCTCGGGACAATTCGTGATCGCACCTACCAGCGACGGTTCGGCATCGAGGACTGAGGCCGGCGGAATCGTCTGCACAAAATTCAGCGCCGAGGCGCAGTCAACCTGACCGGCAGCAATCATGGAAACCGCCGGCTTCTGGCCGGATGAAACCAGCTCGGTTTCGATACGAGCTCCTTCTTTGGCGAACTGCTTCGCCATCTTACTGTCGATGGGTGAAATCAGGCTGGTAGCAGCCGAGAGCACGCGCAGCCGGTCTTGCGGATCGGGCTGTGGCAACGCCACCGCGGATTGGACGACATCGAGCACGAACTTCTTTCGTCCAGCCTCCTTCGATTGGGCAGAGGGCGACTCTGTCACACTCGTCGTAGAAGACTTCTTTGCGGGAACATTGTCCTTCAACGATGGCGAAGTAGTTTGAGCTTGCGCGACTGAAGCCGTAAAGGCAGTGAGCGATGCCACTAGAAGAAAGCGGGAATATCTAAAAAACATCTGTCTAATGCTACGCAGAATCCAGAGCTGGTTCCATGAGTAAAAGGCCCGAAGACCTTAGTTCGCGTTGCTAGCGACGATACGTGCCCATGTACTCTGCTTCCGCTAAGGCGTGCCCTTTCAGTGCCGAATCCAGCTCAGCGCGAGTTGCTCCTGCCGGTAGATCTAGCTTCGTATCCACCGCGTAGACCCGAAAAAAATATCGATGCGCCTTGCCCGGAGGAGGACACGGACCGTTGTAGCCAATTTTGCGGAAGTCATTGTGTCCCTGCCGCGTGCCGTTTGGGAGCTCTGCCGTCCTCGAAAAACCTTTCGTCATTCCACCTTCGTCTGACGGCATATTCCACACGACCCAATGCACCCAGTCGCCCACGGGAGCATCGGGATCGTTCATCACCAGAGCAAAAGTCATCGTACCTGCCGGAGATTCGTTCCAGCGGAGTTCCGGTGATTGGTCAGGCCCATCACAGGTGTACTCGCGTGGAATCGCACCCCCAGAAGCGAACGCGGAGCTAGTCAGCTTAAATCTCATAGGCGCCGCAGGCGACTGCCTGGTTTGGCTGCGCGCCGCTGCACTTGCGACGATGACCGCTAATACGATGACATTTCCCCAGCGCATGAGGTCTCCTGGCCCACGATACCGAACGGGAACCAGACATCATCTCAAGTTTTCGGGGATGTTAAGCGAAGAAAAACAGGGTGACCGGCCAGTGCCAGCCACCCTGTGTGAGAGTTACGGCAGGTAATAACGGAACGAGGTGAAGACCATGTTGTTAACGGCCTCGGGCTTGCCGTTGATACCATTCCAGGTACCGCGGGTGATATAGGAGTACTGCATACCCATCTGCAGTCTGCCTTTCGGGCCGTTGTAGGGCTTGTACCAGAATCCGGCGGTGCCTTCGATAACGGTGCGGTTGTCGCCGGTGCAATTCGACAGCGCTCCAGGACCGTAACCGTTAGCTGCGGTGGGCACCGTTTCGGTACCGCATCCCGAGTTGACGAAGTACGGTGCTCCGTATCCCACAGGCTTGCCATTGGCCAGCAGAGACGACCAGTCGCCCACGTACTCTCCGCCGCCGTCGAAGTAAAGGTCCCACTTGGGCGCGTGGTAATCGAGCTCAGCCAACGCCTGGTAGGAACGCAGCGGATGCAGATGGCCAGTTCCATCCACCGTCGCGTCGGCCAGGCCGGAGCTCCCATACCGGCCTACGCCGTTGCCACCCAGGAAGTGGAGGGCTGTTTCAACTTTCTTATGGGCGAAGAGCCAGCGGGCATTGGCACCAACGCCGAAGCCGTAGGTGTCATTGTTAAATGCCCCGCTGGCGGAGGCCGGTGCGTTCGGGTAAATGCGCTCGCGGAAGAGAGTCCCCAGGGCGAACACTTCATAGTGCCCAAATCCCGGCTCAAATGCGAGCTTTCCGATGAAGTCCGGTGACAGGTTGGACGAGTAATTCGCGGTTGGGTTGTAAAGACCACCACCGGTGCCGGGTCCACCGAGCAGGAAATTGGTAGCGTTGCCGTGAGCCGTCACGAGTTCCTGCGAGTTTTCGACCGAGAAGCCTGCCCACACCTTGTTGTGGAAGTTCTTGGTTACGCGAAAGCCATACTGGCGGGCCCAACTGTAACCGGCGACGTACTGTGCGTCGATCTGCATCGGGTTGGCTTCGGTGCGGTTATCCAAGCCCTTCCGGGTTTCCGCCACCAAGCTCCACATCTGGCCGGCGGTGAGCGTCCACCCGCTCTGGAAAGCGGCCTGCGCCCACACCTGCCGTTGGCGCATGGTGTAGCTGTTGCTCTGGTTGTTATTCGAGGTTACGCCGGCTGACAGGAAGTCCATTTCGTAGTAGCCGGTCAGGTTCATCGTCCCAGTCTTGCCTTGAACTAACAACGCCAGACGCGACTGGCGGCCAGAACCATAGAACTCAGTCTGCTGGGCCTGTCCCGCGGCAGAGAACGGAATGGCGCTGAACGGGGTGTTGATGTCACCCAACGTTGCGCGCTGCCGCCAAACTGTTTCACCCGCCAGGAAGCCGCCCGGCGTAATCGTGACTCCCTTGTAGTGGATGGAGGTTGGCGACTCCAAATCTCCGATGCGCTTTTGCGTCTCGGTCACAGTGTCGACCATGCTCACATCCTGCGCCTTCAGGTCTTTGACGTCGCCCTGTAGAGCGTTGATGTCAGACCCGTAGTCCGCCGGGGTCGGCGGAGCAGGCGGTGTTGGTATGTTCTTTACCTCATTCTGTAACTGCTGAATCGCCTGGTCGCGAGTGGAAATCTGCTGTTGTAGCTGCTTGATCTGCTCCTGCTGGGCAGCTACCGCGTCCTTAAGCTCTTGAATATCATTGGGAAACACTGACTTCGCCGATC
This sequence comes from uncultured Acidobacteriaceae bacterium, assembly GCA_963796585.1. Lineage (GTDB taxonomy): Bacteria > Acidobacteriota > Terriglobia > Terriglobales > Acidobacteriaceae > CAVVDY01. Next base: position 7,824 of record CAWCMB010000007.1, on the reverse strand, counting down.
CCTTATGTTGGGTCTTCGGCTTGGTTTCACCATCTTGGGTTTGCGCAAAGACGCTGCACGTCATGGCGCACGACAGCGCAAGGATCAATGGAAGTTTCATCGTCTCTCCTGAGATCAGTGGCAGGATGAACCGCACAAATACAAATGCCGTTAGAAGCCTAAGCAACCGCAGCCCTGACCCAAACAATTTCCAAGGGAATCGTAGGTTGCGAAAGTTAAGGAATTTTGAATAGGTTGTTAAAGTTGTACGAACAGAGTGGGTAACAGAGTTGGTAACGCGTTACCGCGCGCTTTCATCGAGTTTTCATCTGATGGGCGAGGGACGACATTTATACTGCGAATTTCCAAGTTGTGCGATCGCGACAGTTTTGCGACGTTTAACTATCCAAGGAGACCTATCGTGTTGCAGCGCAAGTGTGCCTCCGCCGTAGCTACAACAACACTACTTCTCGTTATTCTTGCTCTCTCTGCAGGTACGGCTTCGGCCCAACAGAGCATGTTCACCTCGCAAACGCCTGAATTCTCACAGAACGTGAAGACCGTTCTTTTCCCCTTCAATGTCTACAACCGGGTCGAGAACCCCGACGTGCTACAGGCAGACGCCGTCTGGCTGAAGCAGCATCCCGATGCGAACTTCTGGATTCAAGGACGTGCGGACAGTCGTGGCGACGTAGTTTACAACCTGGCCCTCTCGTATCGCCGCGCCCAATTCATCAAGCAGGATCTGATCAAGTCGGGCGTCAATAGTTCGCAGGTTGGTTTCGCCACGGGGTGGGGCAAGCTCTATCCGGTATGCGACGGCAGCAACGAGTCCTGCTTCCAGGACAATCGGCGCGCCGACATCGTTCAGCCCGATCACGCCTTATAGATCCTTGTCGAAGATTCCGGCCTCGTTCGGCGAAGTTGAAGCATCGGGGACGAGGCCTCCGATTGCTTCGCATCAGCGAACTTGCTGCACCGCTGAGCGCTATGGCGGGTGCTTGGTCAAACCATTCACCCATTGCTATAATCAACGAGTCGCAACCCTTCCAAGCGCGTCCGCGCCTGTGGCCAGGTAGCTCAGCTGGTAGAGCGCAGCCCTGAAAAGGCTGGCGTCGGCGGTTCGATTCCGTCCCTGGCCACCATATTTCAAAGGCTTTAATTCCCATTCCGATTTCCCATATTACCGGCAGTTTACCGGCAGTTGCTGCTCTTGCTCGACCAAGCGGCTTCCGATCAGCTCCGTCCTCCTGTGGCTGAACAGAAGCTCAAGAAACATTCCCTGGGCCTTCAGCCTGTCTTCCGACATCGACTTGGCATAGATTTCGAGAGTCGTTTTCAAGTTTTGGTGCCGCAGAATCTCCTGCACCGTCTTGACATCGACTCTCATCTTCACCAAAACCGACGCCAGCGTTCTCCGGAAGGTGTGAAAGCCGAAGGTACGGGGTGGCGCGACCACCCCGGCCTTCCTCGCCGCTACTCTCAAATAATCCGCAACCAGCATGTTCGCTGCAGGTGGTTTCGTTCCTTTCAAACGAAGACTGGGAAACACCAAGTCTTCATCGTTGGGGTAGAGCGTCTCCTTGCGCCAGGCAAGAAGATGCGCCGCCAGCAGCGGGTGCATTGGCACAGGCGCTTTCGATGCCTTCGACTTGGGCGGGCCGAAACGGCGTTCGACGTAAGCCCGCCGTACCCGGATTAGCTGGTCCGTGAAATCCAAGTCGTCCCACTTGAGGGCCAGGACTTCAGAGACGCGTAGCGCTGTGGCCGCATCGGTGATGATCATCGTGCGGCGCATCAGATCCAGGGTGTCGAGGATGTCAAGCACTTGGGGCAGCGTGAGGATAACCGGCTCGAAGTCACTCACCAGCGACTGGCGCACGAATCCGATGGGATTGCCGTCCGGCGTGCGCGGTAGGAATCCCTGTCGTTGTCCGTGCACGTAAACATTGTTCATCGCTTTCCGGATTTCACCCAGGGTCGGATTCCTGAAGCGCGAACTTGTTCTTGAGTTCCCTCAGCCAGTCCTCGACCTCAGGCGGATGGACTGCCAAAGCCGGAGAGGTGCCCCAGCGAGGCAAGGCCCAGCGACTGAGATAGCGTTTGTACTTGCGGATCGTTGAGTAGGCCTTCTCGATCGTGGCCTGGCGCTGATCCTCGGGCAGTTCTTTCTGTATGTAGTGGGCCGCAAGTTCCCCAAACAGCGGCTGTGCACCGACGTCGAAAGGTGATTGGTTAGGATTGAGATGGAGTTCTTCCACTCGCCGCCAGGCTGCTTCTTCGCTGGGATAGTCCCTGACTTTGCCGACCTTAATGGGCGTGGCTTGCACCCATGCACCATCTTCCGGTCGCTGCCGACGGTAGCAGAACACCCAAATATCCCCTGATTTACGTGGCTTCTTCTGAAGCCATCCGCTCTGAAATCGTGCCATCACTTCTCCTTTGAAGAGGTGGCACTCCCGGTTGCTGCGGAGTTTCGCTGAGAGCGAGCCCACTCGTCAAGTTCGCTGAGCTTGTAACGCCAAGTTCTTCGCCGATTCCGCGGTCCACTGAGGACAGGGTGTGCTGGAATCTTTCCCTCTCGAGACAGCTTTTGCACTTGCTTCCAGTCAAAAGCCAGGAACGCAGCCGCCTGCTTGCTGTCAACGTAAGGCTCAAGGCGTGGCGGGCTGGCCGGGGTAATCGGACTAAGCTGGGTTGACATAGGGTCCTCGTAAACTCGAGCATTCTCGATGCTGCCGGTCTGTCTCCGACATGTTCGCTCCCGTGCACGCTTAAGGTTCGGTCGGCGCGGACGGGCGCGAGAAACGGCTTCTTCAGCGCTCTTGTTAGCTTCAAATCGAGTGGCAGTCAAACAGGCTGATCAGGCGAGCGTCGTCCAGACATCGTGGATCTCCGCGTGGACCTGCTTGTTATTTGGCAAAGGTGGCAGGAATTTCTTGCTCAGACCGTTCCTACTGCAAGGTGCCGGTACTCCAACTGCGAAAGCCGAGCCTCGCTTTGGAATCATGGTCGTCAATGAATTTATTTCACCGATCACACTTTGGCTGGTCATAGCAGCGCGTGCGCAGGAAGCCGCCGGCAAATCGAATACCACAAACGTGTGCGCGCATGGGTCCGTGACTCACTCCGCCAGTGCCGCTGCAAAATCAATTCCCTCCCCGACTCGATGTCTGACTTCCTTGAGCCACGCTCGTGGATTGGTACCATGAATCACACGTCCCAGAAAGCCCAGCCGCTCGGCTGCATTGTTGCGGTTTCGCCGAATGTCGTCCTTCGTGATCTTGGTGTAGAAGGCAAGAAAGCTGTCCATGCTCCGGGGTTTGGCAAAGACGTAAGTCGCGTGGCCGAGCTGAGGGGTTTCTACGATCACAGCTTTCTCAACGTCGAAGATGTATTCGTCGCGAAACAGGTAGACCCGGCGTGCCCGTCGTGAGAGCTCGCGAAAGAAGAATTGGTCGTAATCTGCACGCCAGCTGATCTGTGCGACATCAAAGTCACCGGGAAGATGTAGCTCGGAACACATTCGCTCAAGCTCCGTTTTCTTGATCGCCCGATGTTCCAGGCACAGCCGGATCTGATCCAACGCCTGCGAGTATTGGCCGAAGCGATGATAGGTTGTTCGCGCCATCTCCAATTGTTGCTGGAAATCGGCTGAGAGTTTGACCTCCAGCCGGCTCGGCAATGCAGTCTCCCAAGTAACGAGTTCCCACTCGCCGCGACGTTTGCGGTATTTGCCAGTTTGTACGAACGTGCCTTCGACCTCGATCTTCGTTCCCAACAGATGCTTCCACTGATTCCAAGTGCGGTCCCAGAGTGTGTGTAGGGCGGCTGGATCGAGCCAGAACTCCAGCTTGCGACGCACGTCGCGGCACAGTGCCCGGTCGTCGTAGAAATCGCAACTACGCAGTGGCACATGGAACCGCCGGCGCCGGAGATCCGGTGAAAACGCAAGAATGCGACGAGCGAAGAATGTTTGTCCGTCACGGGAAGGCTCGCCAGCAACGAGGAGGGAGCCAAATCCACCGTACGGAAATATGGCCGGGGCTTCGGAATCGGCCAGCAGCGCGTCATAGCAGGCACGCAATTCAGGCTGGCCGACGATGTTGAAGGCCCGCTCCAGCGCCACTCGCTGGCTGCGAGCAACTCCTGCCGTTTGGAGTTCCAAGTCGCGTAGCTTGAAAGCTACGCGCAGCTCAGAGGGAGAAGCGCTGGCTGGTATATGCAGGATCTCGTACAGGGAGGGATGATCGGCTCTATGGTCGGCATCGGGCAAACCATAGAAGTAGTCGCGCAGGACCTCGCACGGCAGGAAAACCGTACTGATGCCAAGGCCTCCGTGGTGAACCTCGGCCGAAACGAAGTGCTGATTTCGTTTGTCCTGTTTGGGCTGGCTCACGTACCCGATTGGCACGTGGTAGAGATAACGCCTGGGGCCGGCACCCGCATTCTTGGTGATTAAGATCTCTGTACGAACTGCATCTCCCGTAGAGACGGGAAAAGCGATGTCGTCACCGATAGCGACATAAGATGCGAGAAAACGGGACACCAAGAGCTTGGTTCGATTCGCGAACACACAGATAGCGGGTTTCTCCTGCCGCTGGACGCTCACCACACGCTCGCAGCAGATGGGAGTGGACGAAGACGAAATGGAGGACGTCGAAGGCATACTTTCGGCGGGCATTATAGGGTCGTCTTGCAGAAGTCCAAAACGCTGCATGGCGCATTCCAGTGTGCTTCCTGTAAAATTTCGAAAAGCCGCCACGTCAGCGCCATTCGCGATGTTCTGAAAAATTCTTGATCAGCAGGCCCGGTATTTGAGTCGGTGAGGATTCCTGTCCCAAGGGGAGTGGTATTTGTAGCGGCCCTTGTTGTGGTCGTAATTCCTGTCTCGCACTACGCCTACACTCGGTTCCGTGACATTTCTGCCGACAAACACATCAGTTACGGTCGTTTGGAGCATCCGGAAAGTTCCACGGATCCGCAGGTCCTCCTGTCGGAGGCCAATCGCCTTTACTGGCTAAACAACGGGCCAAAAGCTGCCCCGTTGTATGCGAAAGCCGAAAGTCTCTTCGCAAGTCGAGGCGATACCCGGAATGAGCTCTACGCCAAGATTGGACGCCTCAGATCGGAAGCCGAGACGATGTCTTTCGTCGATCTTTCGCGATTCTTGAACGACCAGTTGCAGAACCCGATCATGCGCAACGACCCACGGTTGCGGCTCTGGTGCCTCGCCGCAAAGGGGTACACCGACATCGAGATTGATTATCGAGCGGAGAAGCAAGACTGGTTGGAGGCCCAACAGATCGCAAAGAGTCTCGGGGACGACCGTTTGGCGACCAGGGCCTCGGGCGAATTGGGCGTAATCGCATTCCTGGAGGGAAATTCCGGCCGGGCGGCGAAGCTCTTGGGCGGAGCCCTCGTCTCAACGATGACTAATGGCGACAAGGGTGGTCAGATTCGCTTTCTGGAAATGATAGGAAACGGCCTGGTCGAGGTCAACCGCCCCTCTGATGCCCTGATGTTTTTTGAGAGGGCCATCAAGATAGCGGAGGCTGACGAAGATTCCGGACTTCCTTTCATGGGGTACGAGGGAAAGGCGCAAGCGCTGGTTGCGTTAGGGAGACCAGATGAAGCAAAGAGAGTGCTCCAGGACGCACTTGCGAAGGCCCGATCGCAGCAGAAACGCGGGCATGAGGCGCAATTGCTGATTGTCCTCGGCAAGCTAGCGGCGCAAACCGGAAACAAACAAGAGGCCATCGCCGATTTGGAGGATGCGGGGCAGTTCGCAGCAAGAGTCCAGTTCTACCGAATGGAAGCTGACGCCATGTTCGAGCTGGCGAAACTTTATCGTGACTCCGGAGATCTCGCCACCGCAGACGACCGTGCGACGCAGGGTCTCGCTGCTAGCCAGCGAGTCGGTGATCGCTATTACGTACCGCGGAACTTAACAATTTTGGCTGACCTGAAAGCACGACGCGGGCGCATTGCAGAAGCGAAGGCACTTTACAAGCATGCCGAAGACGTCATTGACGGCATGCTTGGCGGCGATGACTCCTATTGGAACAGCTCCATCGCCGCGGCCATGAGTCAGACTTACCTCCAACACTTCGAACTCGTTGCGAAGGAGGCTGACACAGCCGGTGCGTTTCAAATATTGGAGCGCGTCCGAGGACGAACTCTGGCTAGCGCTTTGGAAGACAGAAAGGCAGATCCGCAGTCAGGGTCTACCGAAGCTGCGACGCTGGACAGTTACGTCGCTACTACGCAAACCCGCTTGATGCAGACCAATAGTCCCGTCGAGCGTGAAAAGCTGCTCGATGCTCTGGCCGAATACGAGTGGCGGTTGCGGTTGGCGTGGAACCAGGGAGATCAGCGCTTTCCCATTGACCCCGCACCGCTAACCCAGGTTCAAGACAGCCTGAAGTCAGACGAAACGCTACTGGAGTACGTACTCGACGAGCCGAACTCCTTCTGTATTTCGGTTACGCGCAAGACCGCAAGCCTGCGAGTGCTGCCGGCTGGTCGCAAGCAAATCGAAAAACTGGTCCAGCGGTACATTGATGAAATCCGCGCGAAAAAAGCTGGAGTTGAGGAGGCGAAGCAACTGCATGCGTTTCTTGTGCAACCGATTCCTGAAACATCCACGGGCAAACGATTCATCGTTGTGCCGGACGGCATATTGAACCTGCTGCCGTTCGAAGCGCTACGGAATAGCGAAGGGCAATATCTGCTAACGTCCGATGTCATCAGCTATGCTCCCTCGGCCACCGTTCTTGATGCGCTGCGCAGGGGGGACAAACAGCAAGAAGCCCCTCGACCGTTTCTCGGAGTGGGCGACGTTGCTTACGACAATCAAGGTGGCGCCGGGAAAAGAATCCCGGCTTCTGAGACACTGCGGGGTCGGTTTGTTCGCGGTTTCGCTGATTTCGTCGGAATGCCCCTTCATGACCTGCCGCAGACGCGAGAAGAGGTCGAGAGCATCAGTAGAATTGTGGGAAAGGACGCAGAAACCCTGTTTGGTGCAAGCGCTACTGAGAGTGCATTCAAGAAAGAACCGCTGAATGAGTTTCGGGTCCTGCATTTGGCTGTCCACGGCTTCGCCGACCCGCAATTCCCCGAACGATCAGCGTTAGTCCTTGGGGCCGATCCGAAAGCTGGTGAAGACGGTTTGCTGCAGGTGCGAGAAATCAAGAAGTTGCGATTAAACGCCGAGCTGACGACTCTTTCTGCATGTGACACGGGAGTGGGCAAATTGCAGGGAGAGGAAGGCGTCAGCGATTTGGCGGAGGCCTTTCTGGCGGCTGGCGCAAAAACCGTTGTTGCGAGCCTGTGGAGTGCGGATGACACCTTTGCAAGTGCGCTGATGGAACGCTTCTACCAGCGTCTAGCGCTTGGAGAGGAGACGAGTTCGGCATTGCGAGGCGCCAAGCTGGACCTGCTGACGAAATATGGCGAACAAGTGAGCCCATTTTATTGGGCAGCATTCGTAGCGATTGGGGACGCATCAACGCCTATCAGGATTAGGGAGCAATGAATCTGACTCTGGACGAACGCAAGAAGATTTTCGACAAGGTCTGTCGATTGGTGGAAACCAAACATTTCAACCCTGCAATGAATGGGGTGGATTGGAATGCCCTGGTTCAGAGCCGAAGGGATCAAATCCTTGCGTGCGATGGGGCTGAGGCATTCGAGAAGGAAGTCCATAGGTTGGTGGCAGAACTCAAGACCAGCCACACCGGGTTCCGGCACGCCGGAATGCGCAACATACCGGCGAGACACGCAATCAACGCAACTTTGCAACGCTTCGCTGTGAATGGAACAGAACGCTGGATGTTTCAGGAT
>CAWCMB010000006.1:0-187195 GCA_963796585.1 uncultured Acidobacteriaceae bacterium | reverse complement strand
CTGCACAGTCTTTGGTAGCGGCCCTTCTATCGGCCGCTCCCGCCGCTTGCCAGAATGTGGCAAGGTCCACGGGTCTTGTGCATCGTCGTCATCGGCGATGCTAATCCGGACTCCGATCAGGTCGCCTTTGCGCTGAGCTTCCGCAACGATCTCCTCAGCGGCGGCGGCCGGCATTCGTCGAATTGTCGAAAGAAACTGCCATTGGTCGGGGTACGGTTGGAAGTCTGAGTCAATGAACACACTGTTGCCCAACTTGCGTGGCGCAAACTGCAAGGGGAGCGCAATCAGATTCCCGAGCCCTCCCTTGGGCATCGTGTCCTGGTTGGGGAAAAAGCGATCATAGGAATCGAGACCGAGCTGGTGCCTGCGCTCCATGGTACGCGTGAGAATCAGGCATCCCAATTTGCGCGCGGTAATCGCTGACAGCGCACGATCAAAGAAGATCCAAATGTGGCCGCCGTTCCCGGAGCGAGAACGCTCCAAGGCAGCTGGCACACTCAACTCCTGGCAGGTCTCAAGAAAAGCCTGAGCGTCATACTCCCAAATCTTCTTGTCGAAGTCTGCCGCGAGAAACCAGCACGTTTCGTCGGACAGGAGGGGATATACGCCAACGGCTTCCTTGCCCAAGAGGTGGTTCTCGATGACGGCGTCGGTCACCGGGAGGAACTTCCTTGTCTTCTGGTCGACTTTCTTCCGCTCCTCCGGGCGGCTTTTGTTAATGGCCTTCCAGTCCTTTACGGCCGCCGGCACATATCCCGATCGGCCGTCGTCATTCTTCCATCGCCGTGCGTAGACATCTTCTCTCCCGCGAAACAGGCTTCGAAACAGCGCGATTCTTTTTCTGGCACGCTCCTCCTTGTCCACCGGTGGCGCCGTCTCGACAGTTTTGGTTGGAGGCCGATTCTCTGCAAGTTGCGGAATCGGAATGCTGTGAACCGCCAGGAGCCGCCGCAGGCGAGCGTTTTCCTCCCGGAGGCGAATATTTTCCTGCTCTGGAGGCTCGAATGGAAGAGATTCCGAAACCTTCTCGGTCATACCGCGTTCACCGCTCCGTACGACTTGTCAGCACTTCTTGGAGATACTCCTGTACGCCCGCAAACACCGCGGCGATATCAGTTGGGAGCCCGCATTCTTCCGCCAGGGCTTGAAACGGGATCTGCCAATCCGCTGGCGGCAGAACCAAACCCCCCGGCAAATCGTGTGTTCCTCTTCTCTCAAACGTCAGACGTAAGGCGTCCAGGATCCTCTGTTTATCCATGCCTCCTGATCTGATCAGGAGAGCCAGGTCCACCAAGTCCTTCACTCTGCTGTTCGCAGCGTTCCGCGGGAGCGTGTAGGCATGAATCTTTTCAGCGAACTGCTGCTCGCGAGCGATCATCCGGACGCTCGCCGATTCGATGCCAGCGAATCCCAGCCAGTCCCGGCAGATGATTGTTTCCAGCGGCTGCATAACCACGTCACCAATGCCGGCGTCCAGGTGGAATCGGGCAAAGATCCGTTCGTCCATTCGAGCTTCGACAGGATAGCGAGCCCCGCCGTACGGCGCGGCGGTCAAATCTATGACAGGCGGTCCGATCACGTACTCGAACCAGTCACCAAGAGGGATGTCAGCCACGCTCTGCAGCATCCCGCGTACAACCTGGTTCGTGTCACCACCCGCCGATGTTGCTGGCCCCACTCGCTGCAATGTCAGGTCGATGTCCACCGTTGATCGAGCAGCCTTGAAGCGCAGCTCCAGCGCATAACCACCCTTCAAAACCCAGGGCGCTGGTTCTTCCCGGAACAGCCTTGCCAGCAGGCGGTCGAATGATACCTGTCGCCGGAGGCGGTTGAGATCGATCTGATCAGTAAGAGAGGCCCTCTTCAGGCGTTCTTCAAGAGCCCTTCGGAATGCTCCCGCCGTCGCATATGTCCTGGGTGACGGCATTATGCAGCTCGCCGCAGCGCTTCCTCTACGATTTTGCGCGCAGGTCCGCTCATTTGCGTGTTCCGAATCTGTTGGCGAGTGATCAGACCACGGTCGACAGCCTGCCTTAGCGCCTGGCGGATGAAGTTCCGCTCGACCGTGCCAGCCTCGATCAGGTCAAGAATCGTCCGCAGAGGGCGAGTAAACTTGAAGCCCTGCGCCGTCTGTACGTCGCTCTCGGAAAGGTCGGCATAATGAAGTACGAGGATGCCGGGAATATCGCTGTTGCGCCGGAAATCTGTCGGAACGGTCATGTGGAGCTTTGCCGGATTCAGGTCTGACAGATCGTAGAGGCTGAGCGCCGTGTGGTGGCTGTACGCACCCTCGACTTCCTCGTTCCGGTTCCGGGACCACAGTGCCCAAAGGACTAGGTCGGGCCGATCAGCCGCCGGAAACAGAGCGAGCCGGTAAATACCCCGGTGCTCGCGGATCCAGTTCCCGACCTGCACATGATAGGGGTGCGTGTTTTCGGCGAATCCGGCCGCCTTAGCCTGCTTGGTGGTGAAGAAACCTTGCTGCTGCTCAGCAAACTCGAAGAGCTGGCGCGAGGCTTCACGGTGAGACTGAGCCATAACACAATACTACAACTTTCTTGACGCTAAATCAACCGCATGTGATTGGGAAGCCTACGACCGTACTGCAATTCCGGCAAGGTTATGGTTTGAGAGCCCCCGCCGGCGACGGCGGCCTTCCACGCTAAATCAACAACTTGAAGGAGATCATGCGGCAAGGTTATGGTTTAGGTTCGGCAAAGTTATGCTTTAAACCACAATATGGTCGGGCACGATCTCACAACAATCGGTAAATGCTTCGTGGCAGATTCCGCACTTTCCGCCCTGTTCGGCCACCTTCCGGTTGAGCAGTTTGCGCATCTCGGCTGGTGAACGAAGCTCGCGATATCCGCGAGGGTGGTGTGGATCTTCAATGCGCTGAACGCCGAGCCATAACTTCCGTTCCTTCTTCGATTGCTCACGACCGCAGCAGACCCGGGAACGATGAATAGGGCAATACTCATTGCGACGTAGTTTCAACGCACTCCTCCTGTTGAACGGTTATCCCCGTTCGCCAGTTTGGGAACGGATTTCGAGATGAATTCTTAAAAGCGAGAATCAGGTCGCGTACCTTGCTGCGGCGCTGCAGCAAGGCGCTCAGCAGCCGATCGAGTTCGCCTTGGTCGTGGTCGTACCACTCAGGAGGAACCTGCTGGGCAATGGGCCACAATAAGCCCTCGGAGAAATTCTCAATCCGGCTAATCCAAGGTTCGAATGAGTGCCAACCTGACACGTTTGCATAAACGTCGTTTCGGCCGAAGACGCCCCGCAATGGAGCATCAGGAAAGCTCCACTCTCCGGCATTGAAGCAGTAGCCCTGATCGATGAAGCTGGCGGTCAGCTTCCGCTGGCGCAGCCGCTTCCAGAAAGCCACTTGTCGGCCATCGGCGTTGCAGGTCCATTTGTCTAAGGCAAGAATGCCGGCGAACTCATTTCGATTGCGAACGCAACCCATGCTCCCTTCGGGCAAGTAGTCGTGCACCACTCCTTCGTCATGCGGGACAACGTATCTGGAACCGAAGCACAGTCCGGCGGGCGGCATCACCTGTTTACCTCCAAATTCGAAGCGCAGCTCGGGGGTATGTTCGATCAGCCAGGGATGCACTTCGACGATGGCAGGCGTGGGCACCGACAAGCCGACGAGCGCGGCCAAACAGGTACCGAGCCAGTCGTTTGCCAGCACTCGGGTGTGTTGTGGGTTGTTCTGGAGCTTCACCACATAGAAGTTCCCGTCTGAGCAGCGCATCAAATGGCTTTGGGCGCCACCGCGCATTCGGCCGATGTGTTGGGCCGCTTGTATTGTCATGAGATTTTCCGTTTCTGGTGGGGATTGAAAGAATCGAAGGGCAGGAGGCGCAGGCAGTCTGCGGGCTATTGCGGAATCGTCGCGAATGGCAATTCCGGAATTGCACGAAGTGCGTTGTTCTTCTCTATTCCGGAATGGTCAAAGGCGAGAATTCCGTGATGTGATTACTTGCAGAGGATGCGGCAGGAACGAGGCACGCTGAGTTTGACCATTCCCGCTTCCTACTGGATCATGGAGGCGGATGGACGCTGAACGGATCATTGCCGAGATCGAATGGCTGGAACGAATTTCTTCGCTTCCCGACACCAGGCCGCTGAGCGCAAGTGACATAGCAGCGGCCAATCGCAGGCATGACGAGGCGCTATCGCACAGCCCGTGGTTTCGCCTCTGGCAGTCGTTCGGTGTGTGTTGCCGACCTGCAGCCCCCGGCCTCTCCTTACCAGAATCCGGCAGCTAGCCTGACAGCAATTGGGAATTCTTGAATGGCAATTCCCAGAATGACGCGACTGGCGCTTTACTTTCGGGAGCGGTCGTTTCCGGCAATATCTTGCGCTGCCGCCCAAACGGAAAAGGCGCTCTTTGTGAGAGCGCCTTCACCTTGATTATGGTTGTGAATTTCCTCGTCTTGCTAGATCAGCTCAGCGCGTGCAAATCCTTACGGCACCTTCGCTGGCCGGCAGACCTTATCTGGCCTGCCATTTGGCTGCGGGTTTGGGCTCCACAGCGTTTTTGGTATTCGGCACAAAATTAGGCCTGATCGTACGGCTCAATATCGTCTCCCTCGTCCTCGTCTTCAGCTTCCGGCTTCATCTGCTGAACGTAGGCGTCACGCTCGCGTTTATGGCTGCGGGCGGTATGGTCATCCGGCATATCTGCCGCCATGACGAATTCTTTGAGGAACTTGATACGCTCGCGAGGAGCGATCCGCCCACCGACTTCGTAGATCAGATAATTGTGGTTCTTGCGGCAGAACCGTTCGAATTCTTCATCTTCGACGAACTGAACGGTGATGCTGCCTCTTAGTTCTGACCTTAGCTCCAGCTTGCCGTCCGTGTGCCACTGTCTTACGGTGGCTCGTGTGACCCGCAGCACGGCTGAGATGAGGGAAACGGTATAGATCGAGCCATTGCGTTCGGCTCTCTTCCCGTTTCGGATGATCTTCAGATGGATGGTTCGTACCGTGGTGCCAAACTCCTCAGCGATCTCGGCCACTGAACGGTCGGACTCGCACATCTTGAGGATCCTGGCGATGTCTTCCTGACTCCAGGGACGGCGGTGATGGGGCCGGAGGAAGCCGTACCTCTCCGCCAGCCGCCAGCAAACTTTCTCGGAGTAATTTGTAAGTTCCTGCAGTTGTTTGACGACCGCAGCCCCATCTTTCTTGGGAATGCGGGTTGAGCGAACGAGGCTTAGCGCTTTTTCCGGCCATACGTACCTTTGCCGGGGGGATCGTGTTGGCGTGTTGCTCAAGAAAACAGACATGGGCCCAAATACCGAATCAGATTCGTCTCCTTTCGTAATTTGAGGGTCTCAGAAGCGGCATGTTGCGACATATAAAAACAGGTGAGACTTGCAAATGTAAAGTGAAAAGTTGATGCGTTCAGCAATAACTAAAAGGTACTCTGGCCAGAGTAGCTGGATGGAGAATTATTGAATTTCAGTTGCTGGTTTTCGGTGGTGATACCGAATTCCGCAGGCTCTGAATAGCACTCACGATTTCTTTGGTGCGCGGTGAGCGCGCTTTTCAAACATGCGCGTGTCGTAGGTCAGCGGCTCCAGATTCCGAACAACAATTCGACCGAACTCCGGGCGGGCAGGATTGAGCAGGCAGTTATTCTCGTGTGGGGCGAGAACAGACGGTACGAAGAGCAGACAGCTCTTACCGGCCGCTACGAATTCATCACCGAACCTTGTGAGCTCGGGCGGGGCGCCACCCTCCCGCCAGTTCGCCGGCAGCTCGCTGACGTTCACACCCTCTCTGGTCACATCCTCAGGAACTTCGGCAACGGCCAAAACCAGATCGCTCGGCGGATCGTCCTTGTCCAGGTGGACGAAGTATTCCAGCATGGCCAACGATTGGTGCTCCGAGGTGTAGCTATGGCGGACGCCAGGACTGGACCAGCGTCCGCCGTGGCGATAGGCTCCTCGCCGTCGAATGGAGTGCGGGCGTATGCCCCTACGGAGGACCCGATACACCAATTTCAACTGATTCCGCCGTACGCGATGCGGCCCAGGATGTTTTCGACCTGGCGAGCGCCAGGCTCGGTGTCGATAGCAGCAACGGGGGCGATTCCGCCGAGCGCCCGGTTGGGTCGCTTAAGCCATCGCAAGGCTCGCTCACGGTCCCCGAGGAAATCATTCGCGATGGCAACAATCCGAGCGAGACGGTACAGGCGGTCGGACTCGAAGTGTGCCAGCCGCCCCCTATCGCGACGGCGTTGCAAGGTACGAGGGGATAGGTCGAGTGCGCTGGCGAGTTCCTTGAGGGTCAAGCCGGAAGCGCGCATCAGTTCCTCAACCACGGCTGGGCGAAAACCCTCACGAATAGCTTCACGCAAATCGCCCTCACTAGAGAGGCGGCGACCCAAGATCCGCTCGCCACCCAGCGTTTCAACAATCGCTCTCAACTCGTTTAACATTCTGCCGCCTTATCATAGCGGCAAATCGCTGCGCTCTCGACCATGACAAAGGGAGGGGAGATTGGTTGACCAGTCTAGTCGATGTAGCCGAAGCCATATACGTCGAGTATTTTGCCCAGGAGCACTGCATGATGCGGCTCCGTCAGCGAGCCAGTGTTTGTCAGCTGAAAGGTTGAAGGCGATATGTCAAACAAGGCGCATGCATACCGAGCTACGTCATGCCTCGCAGGATAAAGGAGCCCTGCTGGTTTGACCGGATGCTGCCGAAGTGCGGCAGACCATTGCTGTGCTACGGCATGTGAACCGGTCAGCAATCGCCCATCTGCGCCGATGCGTGCGAGACCACCCGACCGAGCGAGATCGATCAGGGTAAACGGGTGCATCACCTTCAGTTTCGAGAGGGCCCGCTGTTCCAATTCCGGGCGAGTGACGATGCGAATTCCCGTCGACTGCCCAAATGTCTCAATGAAGGCGCAGTGCTCGTCAAGGGCAGCGTAGAGCACCCCAAAGCTTCCATCCGGCGCATCAAAGCGATTCCGTCCCGTTCGGCCAAAGAACAAAGGAACTTTGCTTCGGTCATGCAATCGAAACAGTGTCGTTCCCACTGGAATCGTGAATGTCAGCGGAGAGCGGCTCGCAAGGTCAGCAGGAGGTGCTGGGTGTTCGCCTGGAGGATCGATCATGCCGCGCCCTGTTCACCATATTCTGCTGCGGCCCAGAGAACCTTGCTGGAATCTCCCGCTCGCAAAAGCTCCAGCGGCGCCTTTCCGTCCAAACGGTCATTTCCATTGAGGAAAAAAGACATTTGCATCCAGGGATCGTGTACATGGAGCGCCTTAAGCACCTGATCGAGGTCTGCGATTGTGCGTCCGCCTTCAAACTGCCACGCGGGATACGCATAACCCCTTCGTCCCTGCACCAAGCCGATTAGTTGTTCTTGTTTTCTACGCTTATCAACCGCCTGCCTCGAAATCCCAAGCAGTTTGGCAGCCTCGTCAGCCGACAACACCCCACCTCCGGCCTGCAACAGTTTCTGCTGTGCTGCGACCCCTCGCAGTTTTGCTGACGCCAGGGGATCTTTCTCGGTAAGTTGGGCGACCACACTCGGGGTATTCATGGCGCTCAGGAGCACCAAATAGTCATTAGGCGCGCTGGTAGCCTCTTCTATACGCTCGTCTGGCAGTTCCTTTGCGAGTTCGGCTACAGCTTGCAAAGCACGAGACACGAACACCGAATTCTGCGTCTTCTCTAAAGACGAAATTGCCTGACCCAGAGGACGGCACTGTGCCCGCTCCCGCAATTTGAACGTAACGAAGATTCTGTGAGCATCGATTTCGGTATTCACACAAAAGCTGTCAAGAAGCAGATTGACTCTGCGATTGCGCTGTTCGAATACGAGTTGATCCTGGCTCCAAAAAAACCGGAGATCTCGAGGCCGTGCCGACCTGATCTCAAGCCGGCCTTCAACCGCTGACTTTCTCACCATGAATACCGCGGAGCGCAGTGCTTTGGAAGGGGAGCCCGAAAACCAGGCGTTCAGCTGGTCTCGAAGTTCGTCGACCGAATTGGGGCGAATCGTCACAGCGAGCGACATGCAATGCTCCTCGGTTTACTAATTATATTACTATTAGATGCTAATACTTCGTCAACTGAACCAACAGTTTGAGTTAAGACGGAGTTTCGGGACAGAGGCAAGGGCGAGCCGGCGAACCCGCCCTAACCATGGTTCATGCGGGACTGAGAACCTGTCCGGCCAGTTTGCTGATCTCCAGCTTGCGCTCAGCGTCTTCCGTTTTATCCGCCACCCAGGAGATGGCGTTCGACAGCCGCCACATGCTATTGCCGGCGGGCATGTTCACCGTGTCCGCCGAGGTGTAGGCTTCGACAACGGAATCTGCTTCGTGCTTCTGCAGCGCTTTCCGCAGCATATCGCGGGCTTGGCTGGCGTCCACTGGACGGTCATTGGCACGTCGAATCAGCTCCATGTGCTGCTGTAGCTGATCTGCGTTGAGCTGATGCTGGATTACGTCCCTCAACGCGCTTACGGTGGCCTGGGCGTCCAGCTCATACGTACGCTCGGAGTAGATCATGGATTCGTCCAGGCGTTTGCCCAAATGTACCTGCCGCATTTCCTCCTGGGTGATGGCCAGATTCGAACACCAGATCCGCAGCAGGTAAGCCCGGACCGATAGCGCTCCATTGCCAAAGTCAGAGTTCTCCAGCGAAAGGCCGTAAGCGACGACCTCACCCGGAACTGGCTCGTACACCTCGGGCATAATTGCCTGAATCGCTATCTTGGTGTCGGTGACATAACCCTCGTACGGCAGCGCGCCCTTCTCCTGCACTGCCGTGGCGAACGCTTCAACGACCGGGCGGGAATCGATGCGGCGGTAGGAGTCGGACAGAAAGCCACGCACTTCCTGCTGGAGCGATCGTAGGAGATAGCGCTTCTTGTGAAAGCGGCGGTTAAAGACAGTTTGCAGATTGTGAGCCAGCAGCTCGCGCCCCCACGGTTCGGCTACGGTTTGCAGGCTGTCGAGGAACTTCACCGGCATGTCGGTGGTCTGCGCCATCTGGTAAATGGCATTGCGGTGCAGAGTCTGGTCGACCTTCTCCTGTTCCCGATCGGGCACCGTGATCAGGATCTCGGGCAAATTCTCAGCCGCACGGAACTGAAGGGCGTCGCCTCGCACGAGGCGATCAGTAGGCTGGTGACGCATGACGTGATCGATGACGCTGGCGGCACGTGAGCGGCCGCGCTCGATCAGTGATTCGAGTTTTGAGACGTCCACTTTCATTTCACCCCCACCCACGCCTCGTGGATGAATCAGGTGGAGATCTGGTTTTCCATTCTGCAGAGCCAGTCGCTGACGGGGGCCAGCTTCACCAGCCCCCGCCAGTTGCGCAAACACATGGACGACTTCATCGCCGCCTACAACCAGACGGCCCACCCATTCGAGTGGAAGAAGCAGGTCGTATTCCAGAAACACCCCAAAACTCTGTACGCTAACTTATGCAACTAGATACTAGCCATCTGGCCGAGATGCGTATGAGCAACGAAGAAGTCCCCAGTTCGTTCTCTCATCGATGTCAGCTCGTCACGATGCCCCACGCACCACGAGGCTGTGGTAATGCCAACCAGACGACCAGTCATCAGTAATTATTTACCTAATGCAAGACAAGAGGCTGTGGACCGCACGATGGAGCCTGCAGCCAATGCCCCGACGATCTCGATGTCGGGGATTGTCGACGCCGTTCTCGAAGTCGGCAAGCAGCGGAATGCTCTCCTAAGTGAGTTGCGTACTGCACTACAATCCGGCCAGGACGACGAAGCGCTTGCCGTCGCCCGCCAACTCTGCGGAATGTCCAGTCATGAAGAAAGTAATCGAATTAATACGAGTTTCCACTGAGGGTCAGGCGGCCAATGATCGAGCTTCGATCCCGGCCCAGCGGACCGTCAACCGTCGCACCTGTACGCAGTACGGCCTTGAGATCGTAAGGTCGATAGAATTCTCGGACGTCTCCGGGGCCGCAGTCCTCCTGGCTCCTGAGATGCAGCAGTTGCTGGTTGCCATGCAGGATCCGGCGGTGGACGGTGTGGTGGCCCGGGAATTCTCACGCCTGATGCGACCGGAGAACTTCGCCGACTACGCCTTGCTCCAGGCGTTCGTGGACACCGGAACGATTTTGTATCTGCCAGAAGGCCCATTAGATTTTTCGACCAAGACGGGTCGCCTGATGGGTACCATCCGCGCAGCGATCGCAGGGCTAGAACGGACGGAGATCCTGGAGCGGGTCTGGTCCGCGAAGGAAGAGAAGCGACAACGCGGGGAGCTCGCTCAGAGCAAGATCGTCCTGCCTTACGGGGTGGGGTACGAAGCCGGTCGGGGTTTCTACTATGAGCCGAAATCCGAACGTGTTCGGGAAGCCTTCCGCCGATTCTTGGCTGGCGACCAAAGCTACAACCAACTCGCGGAACTTCTTGGAGTAACGCCAAGAGGTGCACATCTGATCTTGCGGAATCCCATCTGGACCGGCTGGCGAGTGATTGATAAAAAGCGTGATCCCTCTTCTGCGGGGCGATATCGCAGTGCGAACGGCAGGCAGGCGGACCGGCGGACGATCCAGCGTGCACCGGAGGACGTCATTCGAGTTCGCGTCATCGACGAGCCCCTGATTTCCGAATCGGACTTCCGGGCCGTTCAGCGGATTATGGACCTCAAACAGTCGAAGCACTGGCGTACCCAGGACCACATCGAACACCGCTTCACATACAACGGATTTCTGACGTGCTCCGAGTGCGGCGAGGTCATCCACACCGCTCTTGCTCGCCGCGACTACTATGCCTGCAAAGGTCGTCGCGTCCTGCATAAGTGTCGTACGGCCTATATGAGTAGGGAGAGGCTCGAGGGCGCACTGGACGCCATGTTCGGCGGGAAGCTCACAGATCCTGAATTCGTGGAGAAGTGCGTGCGCGACTTGCAGCAGCGAAACGAGACGAATCAGTCGGCTGCGACGATTCAAAGGCTTACCACAGAGATCACGAGCCTCCGCGCGAGACGATCAAGGGTCGTGGATAGCTTCGTGGACGGGACCATCGACCGTGAGGAACGGGATCGCCGGGCTGCTGTTTGTGACCGTGATCTTCAACGCGCGCAAGAAGCACTTCTGGGGCAGACACCAGCCGACGGCCTCGATACTCGTTCGTTGGTCGACACCTTTGCTCCGTTGGCCGAATGGGAGTACTGGAGTCGCGACCAAAAGCGGACAGTCCTTGCAACTCTGGTGCCAGATATCCGGGTAGCCGACTACAAAATCGAGTCCTTGGGGCTAAATCCGTCATTTTTCAGCAATGAGAATACGCGCAGGGACACGGATTCATCGCCGCAACCAGCATGAAGCGCGCTGGGAAGCTGAGTGACATCGCGGCGCGCGCGATGGTGACGGTGCCATCTTCCAAGGGCTGACGCATCACTTCGAGCACGTTGCGCGGGAACTCAGGCAGCTCGTCCAGAAACAGCAGGCCATTATGCGCCAGCGAGACTTCGCCGGGGCGCGGGATCATACCTCCGCCGATGAGCCCGGCGTCGGAGATGGTGTGGTGCGGCGAGCGGAAGGGCCGCGTGCCAACCAAGCCCGAGGACGAGTCGAGCACGCCGGCAACGCTGTGAATCTTGGTTGTCTCCAGCGCCTCTTCGAAGGTCAGCGGCGGCAGCACCGTCGCCATGCGCTTGGCCAGCATGGTCTTGCCTGAACCCGGCGGGCCAATCATCAATAGGTTGTGGCCGCCGGCAGCGGCAACTTCGATGGCGCGCTTGGCGGTTTGCTGTCCGCGCACATCTTTGAAGTCAACCCCGAATTGCTGCGACACCTCCAGCAGCGCCTGCGTATCAACCTTCATCGGCTGAATGCCGTTGCCGGTGTTCAGGAGCTGCACCACCTCCGTCAGCGAGCGCACGGGATAGACGTCTACGCCCTCCACCATCGCCGCTTCGCGCGCGTTCACCTCCGGCAGGATCAGCTTGCGAATCTTGTTGGCCCGGGCCAGCACTGCGATTGGCAGCGCGCCGCGGATACCGCGCAAGCTGCCATCCAGCGAGAGCTCGCCCACAAAGAGCGTGTCCTCAGGAGGCTTGTCGTTGATGCCGCCGTAGGCTCCTAAAATGCCGAGCGCCATCGGCAGATCGAACCCCGAGCCTTCCTTGCGAATGTCTGCCGGCGCGAGATTAATAGTGGTGATGGTTGGCGGGATGTCGTAGCCCGAGTTCTTCAGCGCCGCGCGCACCCGCTCGCGGCTCTCGCGGACCGCGGCATCGGGCAGCCCAACGGTGTTGAACCGGCCGTTCTCGTCGGTCTTGACATTGGCGATATCGACCTCAACTTGGATCAGGTTGGCATCAATGCCGTACACAGCCGCGCTGAGTGTCTTGTAGAGCATGGAATCGCGAAGGAGCAGGCCCGATCCCAAGAGGTAACAGAGCCAGGTTACTTCGTGATGTGACGACTCTCACCCACACACGTGACACCCTGCTCCGCAGCTTGCAAGACCCTTCCTCATGGGCCAACCCGTTTTAGACAACAGCCTTCAGACTCATTAGGTCAACTTCCGGAAATGCAGGGTTTCGAAAGACTAGGGGAATTCAGCCGGGCTCTACAGGCGTCACGGGAAGCCGCTGCCTACCACCCGTTCACGCCTTACGTCGACGATCTGCGGTTCGCGGAAGGTATGCTGTTCGCAGTGGCCTTGGTACTGCCGTTTTGGATGTGGCTGGGCTACGTTATCGACCGATTGGCTCGTTAGCTTGCGAAATTCCTGGGTACAGCTCCGCCGAAAAACATGACTTTAGATGCCCTAAGTCATCGCTGTACAGCGCTTGCGTAATGCCTTAGCGGTCGAACCCACACTCCACCCCGTGTTCCCGTTATCATGGCCTGATAGCGCCGCGTCACTATCGCGGTCCGCGCCCTATGACTGAAGCATTCATCTGCGATCCAATTCGCACCCCGTTCGGCCGCTATGGCGGAGCGCTCTCGGCGGTACGCACCGACGATCTCGCCGCGATCCCCATCAAAGCTTTGCTGGAGCGCAATCCCAAACTCGATCCCGCAGCCGTGGATGACGTGATCCTCGGCTGTGCCAACCAGGCGGGAGAAGACAACCGCAACGTTGCACGCATGGCGCTGTTGCTGGCAGGCCTGCCCCAGGAGGTCCCGGGAGCGACGGTCAACCGGCTCTGCGGCTCGAGCCTGGACGCAATCGCTGTAGCAGCGCGGGCCATCAAGACCGGCGAGAACTCGCTGATCATCGCCGGCGGTGTCGAGAGCATGTCGCGCGCGCCCTTTGTGATGGCCAAGTCGGAATCGCGCTTCTCCCGCGATCTCAAGGTCGAAGACACTACGCTGGGCTGGCGCTTCGTCAATCCGAAGATGAAGGCGATGTACGGCGTCGATTCGATGGCTGAGACGGCCGAGAACGTAGCCGAGGAGTTCCAGATTTCGCGTGAAGACCAGGACGCCTTCGCGTTGCGCAGTCAGCAGCGCACTGCCGCCGCCATGCAGAGCGGCGTGCTGGCCGAAGAGATCGTGGCAGTGTGTATCCCACAGCGTAAGGGTCCGCCGGTGATTGTCGAGCGGGATGAGCATCCCCGGCCGGACACCACACTCGAAGCCCTTTCCAAATTGAAGCCCTACGCGAGAGCGGATGGCACGGTCACCGCCGGCAACGCGTCGGGCGTAAACGACGGAGCCGCGGCATTGATCATGGCTTCGGAAGAGGCGGTAAAGTGCTTCGGGCTGACACCGAAGGCACGGGTTATCGCCTCAGCGGTGGCAGGAGTAGCGCCGCGGGTGATGGGAATGGGGCCGGTTCCTGCCACCGGAAAAGTTCTCGCTCAGGCCAGGCTCACCATCGACGACATGGATGTCATCGAGCTCAACGAAGCCTTCGCGGCGCAAGCCCTCGCCGTGTTGCGGCAGCTCTGGCTTCAGGATGATGCTCCCCACGTCAATCCTAATGGCGGCGCGATTGCGCTGGGCCATCCTCTGGGAGCTAGCGGGGCGCGGCTGGTAACCACGGCCGTCCGCCAGCTTGAGCGAACCAAAGGACGGTATGCGCTTTGCACCATGTGCATCGGCGTCGGCCAGGGCATCGCGATGGTGCTGGAGCGAGTCTAAGCGCACTCGCCTGCTGCGGTGGGAACCGTGTCCGTGAACAAGCCTTCAGCCTGGCAATAAACCTCGCGGCTACCCGGAGCAAAAACAGTGCCTTCGTGAACGCAGGATCAGCTTTGGATTGCCCTTGCCTTTCTCGCTAACCCACAACCCGACTTGGACCCGGTGTAAAGTATGTCCCCGGGTTCAAAGTGAGCGCCGATTGTTGCGCGATTATTGCGCGAAGGGCGTCAGCTTTCGGGTGTCAGGTCTCCCAGGGGCCATCTGATACCTGATACCAAAATGCCCAGTGCGAGTGCCAATCCTGCCAAAATCGAACGGTGAAAGGCCGATCAGCATACGTCGTGGCCGCTGGTGCCTGCTCGGTTGCAGTGTTATCGTCAAGAGGTCGTGCCCCCGATTCACATCGCACGAATACCTCGTCTGCTTGTGCCTGGGCTTCTGCTGCTCTTATTGACTCGGCTACCGCTGCTGGCCCAGCAGACCATCGGAGAGCTTTACGCGACCGATGCCAGTGTCAAGGGCTCCGTGATCCTGGCCGGCTCTGGTACTAGCGTCTTGAGCGGATCGCAAATTGCCGCCGGCGCGCAGACCGCCACTCTGAAACTCGAGCGCGGAGGCAACGTTCTGGTTTGTCCCGGAACCAGCCTTTCGGTTTCTTCATCGCAGAGCGGACGCCAGCTCTTGTTCAGCGTCAACTCCGGGAATATCGAGCTGGACTATCCCATCGGCTCTGCCTCCGACAGCCTGCTCACGCCCGATTTCCGGCTGCTTCTGCCCGGGCCAGCCAGGATTCACGTCGCCATGCGCGTGACCGCCAACGGAGATACCTGCGTCGAGTCGCTTCCCTTCAACAGCTCCGCGCTGGTGGTAGCGGAAGCGATGGGTGACGAGAGCTATCAGGTGAAGCAGGATGAAGCCGTTCTGTTCAAGGGTGGCCACATTCAGGAAGCAACGCGCGCGCGTCAGAGCTGCGGATGCCCCGCGCCTGCGCCAGTGCAAGTTGCGAAAGTTGTGCCTCTACCGCCGGCTATTCCTGCCAAGCTGCCGCCCACCAGCGGAGCGGCATTGGCGGCGGCCATGGATGAATCAGCTCCGGTAATGCCGGACACGCACCTCTCTATGGACGCTCCGTTCGTGTTCAACGGCGCGGGTGTCCCGCCCGACATGACGGCTCTGGTTGCTCACCTGAAGCTGGACAACACACATCTCGTCGCCCTGCAGCCGACGGTCCTGCCTCCAGGCAAGAACAAGGCTGAGCCCAGGACCCAGACCGTAGCCTCCCACTCAGCGCAAGAGAAGCGCGGCGTATTCAGCAAAATCGGCGCGTTCTTCGCGTCGATCTTTCACTAGTTGGTAGTGTCATCCCGAGCAAGCCTCTTTTGCGAAGCGAGGGATCCAGGCGTGCCGATTCGCGCCGGCGCGCGAAAGGCACGCATCCGCATTCAAACTGAACCACTACGCCTTATTTGATGATCCCGCGCTGTGCGGCTTCGATGAATCGAATCAGCGAAGCCACATCGGGATCGTCGCCCTCGCCGCGCAATTTGTTCAAGGCTTGTGAGGTGTTCAGCTTCGAGGCGAGCAACACTTTGAACGCGTGATGCAGACGTGCGATGCGTTCGCGCGAAAAACCCCGCCGCTGCAATCCAACTTTATTCAGCATGTAAGCATGGGTGTCGCGCTCGGCGCTGGTCATCGAGTAGGGCAGCACGTCCTGGGTGATGGTCGTGCCGCCGCCAACATAGGAATGTGCCCCGATGCGCACGAACTGATGCACCGGACATAGCGCGCCCACCACGGCCCATTCTTCAACCGTTACGTGGCCCGCCAGCGTAGCCGCGTTCACCAGCATGGCATGGTCGCCGATGACACAGTCGTGGCCGATGTGGGTGTAGGCCATGATGAGCGTGTCGCTTCCCACGCGAGTAACGCCGCCGCCCTTCACCGTGCCGCGAGTGATGGTGACGTACTCGCGAATCTGATTGCGATCGCCAACTTCCAGCCGGGTCGGCTCGTTCTTGTAGGTGACATCCTGGGGATCGCCGCCGACCGCCGCGAACGAGTAAATCTTGTTGTCGGATCCGAACTTGGAAGGGCCACCCAGGACAACGTGCGAAGCCAGCTCACAGTTTTCGCCTAACTCGACGTTGGCTGCGATCACGCAGTACGGTCCAATGGAACACGAGGCGGGAATCTTGGCGCTGCAATCGACGATGGCCGTCGGATGGATGCTCATCGAAGCTAGGAATGCTCCGCAGCAGCTTCAGTCGTCGCTGCCGGGCCGGGCCGCTGCCGCTCGCGATCCAGCAGCCGGCAGGTGATGATGGCCTCGCACGCCAGCTTGTCGTTGACGTAGGCCTTGCCCTGCATACGCCCCGCCGTTCCGCGCCACACCAGCACGTCGACATCAATGCGTAGCTGGTCGCCGGGCACCACCGGCCGCCGGAATTTCGCCTTCTCGATACCGGTGAACAGCAGCAGCTTCTGCTCGCGGTCGGGAAATTCGGTCAGCAGCAACACGCCTCCGGCTTGCGCCATCGCTTCCACCACCAGCACGCCCGGCATGATGGGGAACGTGGGAAAGTGTCCTGCGAAAAAAGGCTCGTTGATCGTCACATTCTTCAGCGCCACGATGCGCTTGGTGCGCACGAGCTCGGTGATGCGGTCAATCAGCAGAAACGGAAAACGATGGGGAAGGATCTTCAGGATATCCTGAAGGTCGAGGCTGGTCTTATCGGCCGCGGCCGCATTTGCGTTCTCGCTCATAAGTTGGGCTGAAAACGATAGATTATACATTTCGACTTGTTACGTTAAGCTCAGAGCCACGATGAATACTCCGGCACGAATGACATCCAAGAGGCGAAAGGCTGAATGGCAGCCCGCGGTTTCCCCACTACTGTTGATCAGAGATTGGTTGGCGCCGCGTAAGTCCCAGATGCTATCCGATCTCAAAGAACTGGTGCTCTTGGAGTCGCCGACGCACCACAAAGCTGCCTGCGACGCGCTCTGTGCCGTGCTGGCCAAAAAGTTCAATGAGCTCGGCGGACGAGTGAAACTACATCGCCAGAAGAAAGCGGGCGACCATCTTCAGGTGGAGTTCGCTGGTGCCACGGGACGCAAGCCACTCCTGCTGCTCGGCCACTATGACACTGTGTACGACATCGGCACGCTGGCCACCATGCCCTGGCGCGAGAGCAAAGGACTGGTCTACGGGCCGGGTGTATTCGACATGAAGGGCGGCATCGTGCAAGTGATGTTTGCCATTCGCGCTCTGCAGGCCGCAGGACCACTGCCCCGGCCGCTCACCGTTCTGCTGGTTTCCGACGAAGAGGGAGGTAGCGAGAGCTCGCGCCCGATCACCGAGAAGCTGGCCAGCCGCTGCGAGGCGGTTCTGGTATGCGAGCCGGCAGGTCGTGGTGGCGCGCTCAAGACGGCCCGCAAGGGTGTCGGCAGTTTCACCATCCGGGTCAGCGGAGTGGCCTCCCATGCGGGACTCGACTTTGAGAAAGGGCAGAACGCCATCCTCGAGCTGTCGCGTCAGATACAGGCGGTAGCAGCGATGACCAACCTGGAGCGAGGCGTCACTCTGAATCCCGGCATCGTTCGCGGCGGCACCCGGACCAACGTAGTTCCGTTTGAAGCGGAGGCCGAGTTCGACTTGCGCATCGCCAGCAAGCTCGATGGCAACCTGATGATGCGCAAGATACGTGCTCTGGAGGCGGTGAACAAAAAGTGCAAGTTGCATGTCGAGGGCGGCATCAATCGTCCGCCGCTGGAGCGCTCGCCCGCGGTAGTCGCGCTCTTTCGTCAGGCGCAGAAGGTCGCGAAGGCGTTGGGGTTCTCAGTGAGCGAGATCGCAGTGGGCGGAGGCTCGGACGGGAACTTCACTGCGGGATTGGGCATTTCTACGCTGGATGGGCTGGGAGCCGTGGGCGACGGCGCGCATTCACCTCGCGAGTCGGTGGTAGCAGCCGAGATGCCGCGGCGGGCGGCGCTATTGGCCGGGTTGATCGCGAATCTATAGATATTTTGACGCTGGCATGACAAAAGCCTAGAATTTAAATAGCCCGCAGCATCTTGCCTGACCGCAACGAAACCGGGCTGTACCGGAGGTTTCCTATGTTTGGTGGAAAGATCGGTCTGCCAGAGCTGGCGATTATTGTGTTTATAGCCCTGCTTATCTTTGGGCCTAAAAAGCTCGGCGAACTGGGCAAGGGACTGGGCGAAGGTATCCGTAACTTCAAATCGTCGATGAACGACCACAGCGCGACCAACACTACCACGACCACCACCACGGAAGAGAAGAAGCAGGCGTAAGCTCTACCATCGCGGCTTTGAAGGGGCGCAGCAGCACGGTAGATTTCGCGTCGCGGAATTGAATATGGCGCAGCTTTAGCTGCGCCATATTCGTTCTGAGGGGTTGTGTCGTCCCGAGACGGCGTTAGAGGCTGCTGACAAAGTCGGAGTTCGGGTAGTGCTGGCCTTCCTTCAGGCCAGCGTTACGGCCTTGAAAATACGTGAGGGCTTTTAGCCCCTGAGGTACTTAAACAGTACTTTTTCCGCAGCCTGGTTAGCCGTAGAGGGACCCGCAGTTTGCATCGTTCGGCCGGTCGGGCGATAAGCTTCGATCCGCCGCGCCCCGAACGGCGGGGCTTTCACCTTTCGCGGCCTGCGGCCGCTGGTGTTTCGTTGGACCTGTCCTGAGATTCCTGGGGAAACGAACACGGTAGCCAAGCCGGCGAGAGAGTCTCGCGAAGCGAGACGGCAGGTGAGAGCCCCGCCCCTCGGGGCGGGGAAGGCGTTCAGGAATCAGCCCAGAGTGCCGTAGGCACGACAGGGTGTGTCGGCCGTCACTGACGACAGTTTTGCAACGTCTTTACCGTCGATGTATGTCGCACACCTACGCCTCGAACCTTGTTCATTGCGTCTTCAGCACCGCCCAACGCGAGAACCTCATCCAGGATCCCGAGCGGCTTCGGCAATATGTGTCCGGCATCGCGAGACAGAAGAGCATTCCACTCATCGCGATCGGTGGAACCGCAAACCATCTGCATCTGCTTATCGCGTTGCCGCCCGTCCTTGCATTATCCAAAGTAATTCAGGATTTGAAAGGAAACTCGTCGAAGTGGATGAACGAGCTTCGAAGAGGCTTTGCCTGGCAGCAAGGGTATGGTGCGTTTGGCGTGAGTGAATCAAGACGCGATGCCACCGTTGCGTATCTTCGCGGGCAGGAGGAGCACCACCGTAAATGGAGGTTCGAAGAGGAGTTCCTGACTCTGTTGAAAAAATCGCGCGTGCCGTATGACGCGAAATTTGTGTTTGGATGAAGAGCCTGTCGTGCCTACGGCACTTGGGCTTCTTGGGGGCCACCTTCCCCGCCCCGAACGGCGGGGCTTTCACCTTTCGCGGCCTACGGCCGCTGGTGTCTTCGTTGGACCTGTCCTGAGGTTCCTGAGGAAACGAACACGGTAGCCAAGCCGGCGACGGAGTCTCGCGAAGCGAGACGGCAGGTGAGAGCCCCGCCCCTCGGGGCGGGGAAGGCGTTCAGGAATCAGCCCAGAGTGCCGTAGGCACGACAGGGTGTGTCGGGCCGCTGGTGTTTCGTTGTACCCGTCTTTAATTTCTTACAGGAACGAACGGGTGAGATGGCGAAGAAGACAGTCCCGCGAAGCGGGACGAAAGGTAGCCGACGACATTAGGTTGCGCGGGCCTCAAGGGAGAGGTCAATCCCTGCCGCAAACCCTTGGCCTCAGTCGCACCTCACAGCGCCCCCGCGTCCTTCAGCATCCGATACACTCGCGCCACCGGCAGCCCCACCACGTTAAAGTAGTCTCCATCGATCCGCTCCACCCAGCGCGAAGCCATGCCTTGGATCCCGTACGCTCCGGCTTTGTCCATGGGCTCGCCGGTGGCGACGTATTCCCCTATCTCCTGCTCTGACATTCTGACGAATGCGACCTGCGTTAGCTCCGCTTCGGTGCACTCGAAACCGGCAGCGAGCAGAGACACGCCGGTGATCACCTGGTGCGTGCGTCCGCACAGTAGGCGCAACATGCGCGCGGCATCGTCCGCGTTCGAGGGCTTTTCCAGCAGATGTTCATCAACGACGACTACCGTGTCGGCTCCCAGCACAACCGCCTCAGGATGTCGAGCGAATACAGTCTTTGCCTTGTCGCGCGCCAGCCGTTGCGCGTAGTCGATCGGAGCTTCGCCTGCAAGCGGCTCCTCGTGGATGTCGGCGGGATCGACCTCGAACGCAATGCCGGCATTCCGTAACAGTTCTGAGCGGCGAGGCGATGCGGATGCGAGCATGAGTGGGCGCATTGCCGAGAATTGTAGCGGAAGTCTTTCACCACCGAGGTCACGGAGGACACGGAGAATTCCAAAGCCTTATTCCTTCTTCTCCGTGCCCTCCGTGTTCTCCATGGTGAAGCCTTTCCTCCCGTTGCCATACTGGGTGCCCCATTCGGGCCGGTTTGCCCGGGTGGGATTTTGTTTAGGCCACTGCACACTGGCAACGCAGACGAGAAACCCCACCCCGCCAAAAGAAGGCGGAATGGGGCACCCCTTTCCCAAAAGATCGAAAACGTGGCGCAACGGCGAATCCTAACTGCACTCGGATTCGTCTGATGGGAGGTGACTATGGCCGCCTCGACGACAATACACTCTGAAATTTACGGCGCAACCCTTCGCGGAACCGAAGTCGACTTCCGCGTGTGGGCGCCGACGCCCCAACAGATCACGTTGCGTCTGACGCGGGCAGGCCAGCCGCCGCAGGACCTCGCGATGCGCCGCGACGGCGAGGACTTTATCGCGACCGCGTCGGCCCGCGTCGGTGATCGTTATGCCTACATTCTCGACGGCAGCCAGCCCATTCCCGACCCGGTCTCGCGCTTCCTTCCCGAGGGCGTACACGGGCCGACCGAGATCGTTGATCCCGCGCTGTACGCCTGGTCGGATGAAAGCTGGCGCGGCTTGCCGCTTGAGGACTATGTCATCTATGAGCTGCACATCGGGACGTTCACGCCCGAAGGCACATTCGCCGCTGCTGCCGAGAAGCTGCCATATCTGAAGCAACTCGGCGTCACCGTCATCGAGATGATGCCCGTGGCTGCCACCCCCGGCACGCGCAACTGGGGCTATGACGGCGTCGCCCCCTACGCTGTGCAGGCCAACTACGGTGGGCCTGCCGCGTTCCGCCGTTTTGTCGATGCCGCGCATGCGCTTGGCCTGGCTGTCATCCTCGACGTCGTCTACAACCATCTCGGGCCGGAGGGGAATTACCTCCGCATGTTCGGCCCCTACTTCACCGCGCATCACAAGACCCCCTGGGGAGACGCCATCAACTACGACGACCAGGGTTGCGAGCGGGTGCGACGCTACGTCGTGAACAACGCGCTGTTCTGGGTACGCGAGTACCACCTGGATGGCTTGCGGCTGGACGCGGTACAGACCATTAAGGACGATTCGCCGAAGCACATCCTCGCCGAGATTCAGGAGAACGTACAGGCTCTTGCAGCCGAGTTGCAGCGAACCGTCATTATCATCGCCGAGACCGACGAGAACGATTCCCGTTACCTTGAGCCTGCGCCCGAAGGCTGCAGACTAGATGCGGTGTGGAGTGACGACTTCCACCACGCGCTACATGCGTTATTCACAGGCGAACGCACCGGCTACTACCAGGACTTCGGCAAACCGGAGCAGGTTGCCAAAGCGCTGCGCGATGGGTACGTCTTCCAGGGAGAGCGCTTCGCCTTCTGGAATGCGCCCCGCGGTACGCCTGCCGAAGATGTTCCGTTGCCGGCGAATGTCATCTGTATCCAGAACCACGACCAGGTTGGCAATCGCGCAAAAGGAGAGCGCCTGACCGAACTCCTGCCGCGCGGTGCGCGCAAGCTGGCGGCCGCCCTGCTGCTGCTCGCACCGCATACTCCGCTGCTGTTCATGGGACAGGAGTACGACGAGAGTACGCCGTTCCAGTTCTTTGCCGACTTTGGCGATCCCGCGTTGAAGAAGGCCGTGAGCCAAGGCCGCCGCAGCGAGTTCAAAGACTTCAACTTCAAGCAAGTACCCGATCCCGAAGACCCGCAGACCTTCGAGCGTTCCAAGCTGACGTGGGCCAGTGCTGACGAAAATCGCGACATGCTGGACTGGCATCGCAAGCTGCTGCAGCTTCGCAGAGAGCATGTTCTCGGCCACGAACGCCGCGCCGATGTGAGCTACGTTAACGGTGTGCTGACCATGCTGGTGCCTGCGGTCGAGCCCACGTTACGAATTGAAGCCTCGCTGCAACCTGGTGCGAAGCTGCCGGAGCACCCGGATTCCACGACGACGGAACTTCTGCACAGCGATCAAGACGGATACCTGGTGAGAGTGTCGACGAATCCCGGCTGAAGCCCGGGGCATGAACACTGGCGTATAATCGGCAACTTCGTTCCACACTTGGAGCGCCGTCCGAGGCAACTGTGATCTCGCGCATCTTCGTCTTCTGTCTTGCGGCAATCATCGCCGTGCAACCGCTGACCGCCACCACTCCCACCAGCTCAAACGAAAACCTTTACGGATACTCCGCGGCCCACGCCGCAACTGAGCGCGATTGGGAGAACAAGTTCCGCAATATGCCCGATCCGACGGTGATGCGCAGCTCCATGCAGCGCATGAGCGCGCGCCCCCACAATGTCGGCTCACCGTACGACAAAGAAAACGCCGAGTGGATACTGGCGCAGTATAAGCAGTACGGCTTCGATGCTCATATCGAAACCTTCGATGTGCTCTTCCCCACGCCGAAGGAGCGCCGGCTCGAATTGATCGCGCCGACGAAGTACGTCGCCAAACTGCAGGAGGAGCCGCTGTCCGTCGATCCCACCTCGCAGCAGACCGCGGAACAGTTGCCGACCTACAACGCGTACTCCCACGACGGCGATGTCACCGGCCCTCTGGTGTATGTCAACTACGGCATGCGCGAGGACTATGAAGAACTTGATCGTCTAGGCATTTCAGTCAAGGGCGCGATCGTGATTGCGCGCTACGGCGGAGGCTGGCGTGGCATTAAGCCTAAGGTCGCTGCCGAGCATGGCGCTATCGGCTGCATCATCTACTCCGATCCCCGCGACGACGGCTACTTCGAAGGACAGTACTTCCCCACCGGTCCCTATCGCCCTTCCGATGGCGTCCAGCGCGGCAGTGTTATGGATACCGAGTATCCCGGCGATCCGCTAACGCCGGGCGTCGGCGCCACCAAAGACGCTAAACGCCTTTCTCTTACCGAGGCCAAGACCATCACCGCGATCCCGGTGCTTCCCGTCTCCTACGGTGACGCGCAACCGCTGCTCGCGGCGCTCTCCGGACCTGTCGCGCCCCAGGCTTGGCGGGGTGCGCTGCCCTTCACCTATCACCTTGGTCCGGGCCCGGCGAAGGTGCACCTGGTGATGAAATCCAACTGGGACATCAAGACCATTTACGACGTAATCGCGAAGATTCCCGGCAGCGAAACTCCCGAGCAGTGGATAATTCGCGGCAATCATCACGATGCCTGGGTGAACGGAGCCGATGATCCGATATCAGGGCAAGTAGTCGTACTGGAAGAAGCCCGCACCTTGGGCGAATTGATGAAGCAAGGCTGGAAGCCCAAGCGCACCATCATCTACTGTGCCTGGGATGGCGAGGAGCCCGGACTACTGGGCTCGACCGAGTGGGTGGAAGAGCATGATGCCGAGCTGAAACAGCACGCAGTGCTCTACATCAACTCCGATTCAAGTTCCCGCGGATACCTATACGTTTCCGGCTCGCACACGCTCGAGCGCGTCGTCAACGATGTTGAGAAGCAGATATCCGATCCCGAGAAGAACACGTCGGTTTGGAAACGCTCGCAGTTGCGCCGCATCGCTCGCGCAGCGTCGCCGGAAGAACGCCAGGAGGTGCGCGACCGTGCCGAACTGCGCATCGGTGCGCTGGGCGATGGTTCGGACTACGCGCCATTCCTCGACCATGCCGGAGTGGCTGCGCTCAATCTGGGCTTCGGCGGCGAGGCAGGCGGTGGCGTCTATCACTCCATCTACGATGACTTCTACTGGTACACCCATTTCGGCGACCCGAACTTCCTCTATGAGAAGGCGCTCGCACAAATGGCGGGCACAACCGTCATGCGTTTCGCCGACGCTGATCTTCTGCCGTATGATCCTTCGGATTCGGCAGACACGGTGAAGCGCTACGTCGCTGAGCTGAAGACCGAGCTAAAAAAGAAGCAGGATGAAGTGAAGGAGCGCAACCGCCAAATCGAAGAGGGCGTGTTTACAGCGACCGCCGACCCCGAGAAGCAGTATGTGCCTCCTTCGATCAAGCCGGTGCCGCCGTTCATCAACTTCGCTCCGCTGGAGAACGGAGCCGACGCATACTCCAAGGCGGCACAGCGCTATGGCAGGGCAGTCAGCAAACTCAGCGACAACTCGGCAGCGTGGCAATCGCCCGCGTTGAAGGCGATCAACGTCCAACTATTGCAGACTGAGCGAACCTTCACCACCACCGAAGGCCTGAAAGAGCGGCCGTGGTTCAAGCACCAGATCTATGCTCCCGGTGCCTACACCGGATACGGGGTTAAAACAATTCCGGCGGTACGCGAGGCGTTGGAGGAAGACAAGTGGAGCGACGCCGAGCAGGGCGCAGCCATCGCTGGGCAGGTACTCATGAACGAGGCCAAGCTGGTAGACTCCATTGCGCAACAGGTGGAGCAAATGGTTGGTGCCAGCGGCGGCGGCTCTTCATCTTCGAGCTCAGACAAGCCCGGAAGGTAGAATCCCAATAGTTGCAATACTGGCTTCTCTACTGATTTAGCCGCTAATTGCTCTTATGCCTGAGCTCGAGACTCGACGCTACGTTGTAACCGGCCGCGTGCAGGGCGTTGGTTTCCGCTGGTTTGTGGAACGCGAAGCTGCCCAGCTGAACATGGCAGGATGGGTACGTAATCGCGAGGACGGAAGCGTTGAGGTGATGGCGACTGGAACCCCGGAGCAGCAACGTTCGCTGCGGGCGAGGCTTCGTCAGGGGCCCCGCGCCGCCAGAGTCGATATGGTTCAGGAGTCCAGCGCCCCTTTTCTGGAGGCGCAGTCTTTTCGCATCGAAGGAGGATGGTGATCATGGCCAGTCCCGCGGCCCAGAGTTGTGCCGACTTGAAGAAGCTCATCCGCGAGGTCCCCGACTTCCCCAAGCCGGGTATTCTCTTCTACGACATCACCACGCTGCTGAAGGACCGGCAGGGATTCGCCCGCCTCATCGACGCGCTCACCGATTACTACATCAACAAAGACATCGATCTCGTGCTCGGAATCGAAGCGCGCGGCTTCATCTTCGGTCCCGCCCTGGCCTATCGCCTGAATGCCGGCTTCGTTCCCGTACGCAAACCCAAGAAGCTTCCCGCCAAAGTTCTGCAATGGAAGTACGAGTTGGAGTATGGCTCCGACACGCTGGAGATCCATCAGGACTCGATTCAGCCGGGACAGCGTGTGCTTATCTGCGATGATCTGCTGGCGACGGGTGGAACGGCTCGCGCGGCAATCGATATGGTCAAGGCGCTAGGCGGCAATATCTGTGGTCTCGCCTTCGTGGTGGAGTTGGACGGTCTGAAGGGCCGTGACAAGCTCAAAGAGCACGACGTGTATTCGCTGCTGCACTACGAGATGTAGGCGGGCAATCACGTCCGTTTGCGAGTGCCCTTCTTACTAGAACCTATCTCATAAATAGGTACCGCACTAAGTAATTGTGCGGAGTTGAATTTACAGGCACATCGGTAGGTATGGAACTCACCGATGTGCAGTGGGAAGTGCTGAAACCACTGGTTGAGCCCAAGACCTCCGGTTCGCGACGGGGTCGGCCATGGGCGGATACCCGTAGCGTGCTGGAAGGCGTGTTTTGGATCTTACGAACCGGAGCGCAATGGGCGGAGTTGCCGCGCGACAAGTTTCCGCCGTACCAGACGTGCCACCGCCGATTCCAGCAATGGGTGGGCGAGGGCGTGCTGGTGAAAGTGCTGCGCGCGTTGGCGGAAGATCTGCTAGCACGCGGGCAGTTGGACTTGGCCGAGACCTTCATCGACGCCACCTTCGCGGGGGCGAAAAAGGGGGGGGTGCAGTTGGTCCAACACGCCGCGGCAAAGGGACCAAGATCATGGCAATTGCGGAGCGCCATGGTCTTCCTGTCGCCGCCTGGATTGGAAACGCTTCGCCACATGAAACACGCTTCGTCGAAGCCACCGTCGAGCAACGCTTCACGGCGGCGGCCCCCGAGCGCATGATCGGCGATCGCGCCTATGACAGCGATCCGCTGGATGAGCGGCTGCAACAGCAACACGGCGTCGAGTTGATCGCGCCGCACAAAGTAAACCGCCGCAAGCCCCAGACGCAGGACGGGCGCAAGCTGCGGCGCTATTGCCGGCGTTGGAAGATCGAACGACTGTTTGCCTGGTTGCATAATTTTCGTCGCCTGGTCACCCGTTGGGAATATCACGAGGCCAACTTCCTCGGGCTCGTCCAGCTTGGTTGCATCCTCATTTTGATGAGGAGGTATTTATGAGATGGCCTCTAGTAGGTCTAGGCGTTCCGGCTTTGTGTTTCTTCTGTGGCGGCTCCCAACCGTCGGGCGGCTCAAGTCTGACTAGTCCGTTGCCGTTCTTCGTGATGATGTAATGTCGTCCCGTTTCAGTGATCTCAGCGCAGACTTCAGAGAACAACTTGCACAACCTCTCGGCGGTCATTCTCTTGGCGCGCATGACACATTCAACATCGGCTGGGGGTGAATCAGTCTTTAGGCTTCCTCGCTGACCCGCCGTCCCACAACGCGATACTTCCCCTCCAGCACAATCCCTATCGCCTCGCTGTATGCGATGTGCTCCTGCTCGAGAATCCTCGCCGCCAATGTATGTTCGTCATCCTCCGGCAACACAGGCACGGTCTTCTGAAGAACGATCGCCCCGTGATCGAGATTTTCATCGACGAAGTGCACCGTGCACCCCGAGACTTTAACTCCGTAATCAAAGGCCTGCTTCTGTGCGTCTAGCCCCGGGAAAGCCGGCAATAGCGATGGATGAATATTCAGAATGCGATTGGGAAACTGCTGCACGAACCACGGCGACAATAACCGCATATAGCCGGCCAGGCAGACCAGATCGACCTTGTGCTGCTTCAGCGCCACCACGACTTCGCGATCATGCTCTTCCCGTACCTTGCCCTTCGACGGAACTACCAATGCGTTGAGGCCGCGCCGTCGCGCTGAGTCTATCCCCGGAGCATCAGCCTTGTTGGAGATCACCACCGTAATATTCGCGTCGAGCTTGCCCGCGGCAACGTTGTCGGCGATGGCCTCGAAGTTTGAGCCGCGTCCGGAGAGCAGGATGCCGAGGTTCTTCATAAAGACGAGAGTAGTTTAACGGGGCGCTGACCCAAGGGCACGCGTTCTCTTCAATCGCAACCAGCAGATTCCCGAAAACCTGAATGCCGCAGCCAGAAAGCTACGGCATTCGTGGTTCCCCCTTACATCAATGCAGACGCCGTTGTGGGAGCGCCTGGCGTTGATATCAGCTTCGGTCCGGCGGTTTCGCCGAAACTCAGCGCCCGGCGTCTGCCGTCCGGCGAAGCATAGCCGATTCGAGATGAAAACGCCGGCTGGCGAGAATCGTGAGCCAGACGAACAGCGCCAGCACTACCAGTTGCGCGACCAGGAACGGCGGCTCCTTCTGTGTCGGAGCCAGGGCATGCAGAGCCGGGATTTTTGCGAACCCCTGTACTACGGCCACAAAGCAGTTGAAGTACAGCGCCAGAGCCGCCGTCACCACATAAATCCACCGTGAAGCGCCGGCAAGGCGGCCGCCGTAGCGGGCCCATATCGCGATCGCCAGCACCACCAGCGACATCCCTCCCAGAATGTGAGATGGCAACAATTTTTCAAAGGGAAACAGAAAGCCAGTCACGCTGGTAAGCACGGTGGTAGTCAGGAAAATCGCGGTCCAACCGTCAAGGCGTTTGCTGTTCAGCAGCCCGTACATCACGATGAACCCGGAACCGATCCCCGCCAGGCTGATGATGACGTGAATCAGAGTGTAGGTGGAAAGAGACATGCCTAGGACCATGGTGCTCCTCCGCTGTGCTCAAGTTGGGATGGCGCCTACCCCGGCGCCGTGTGATGACGTACTAGAACATCAGAGTCGCAGGGCGGACGTTCGATACTCTTTGCGTGTGGAAATCTTGCTCGGCCGGACGACGGCATAAGGGCCGGAGTGCTAGCGTCTGCATTGCTAGCAGTGATAGCATTGCTGCATGGCGACCCTGACCATCCGGCAACTCGACGACAAAATAAAGCAGCGGCTCCGTGTGCGCGCGGCTCACAACGGGCGCTCAATGGAAGAGGAAGCACGGGAGATCCTTCGTGGTGCTCTTGCCAGCAGTAAAGGTCCGGAGAAGAACCTGGCCGAATCCATTCGGGAGCTCTTTGCGCCGTTCGGCGGAGTTGAACTCGACATCCCAAAGCGGCGGTCGATTAAGAAGCCTCCGGACTTCTCGTGATTATCGTCGATACGAACGTATTGTCTGAGTTGATGAAACCGCGACGGGATCCCTCTGTACAACGGTGGATCGAAGAGCAAGTGCCAGCAAACCTTTTCACCACATCGGTCACCAAGGCCGAAATCCTGTACGGCATTGAACTCCTGCCCGCAGGTAAACGCCGGGATGGTCTGCTTGCGGCTTCCGACAAGATGTTCAACGTCTTGTTGTCGCAACGAATCCTCGCGTTCGAAGACGAAGCCGCCGAGGCATTTGCCATGATTGCTGCCGGTCGCCGTGCGAAGGGCCGGCCGATAAGCGACCTCGACGCCCAAATCGCGGCCATAGCCCGCACCCACCATGCTCGGCTCGCAACCCGCAATACGAACGACTTTGCCAACTGTGGGATTGAGCTGATTGATCCCTGGCAAGCCAAACCGTAATCCGCAGGTTGCTTCCCCTCACGTGGGTTGGTATAACTGTTATACCAATGCGCTTCGACTTCGATCCTCGCAAAAGCAGAAGATTGAGGTCGAATCCCCGGTGAGGCATTGGCTTCGAGGAAGTACAAGAGTTGTTCACTAAACCGTATTGGCTGGACCAGCGGTCTGACCTGCCGGAGCAATATCGGGCCATCGGCTGGGTAGGCGGCAAGCTCTATTCGGTGATTTTTGAAGTTCGAGAGGATGACGACGGGGAGATTTTGCACCTGGTGACGCTTTGGAAGTCGACCCGAGAGGAAGTCAGAGTTTATGAAGAGAACTGCTAAGCCTGAGAAGGTGGTTTCCGCTGAACAAATCGCGCGTCTCGCAGATCAAGGCAAGGATGTCTCTGGGTTTTTCACCGGAAAGGGACGCATGGTGCAGCCAATTCAGCGTGTGAATCTCGACCTTACTGCGTCCATGTTGGAGGAATTGGACCAGGCGGCGGCCGACCTCAACGTCAGCCGCCAGGCGGTGATCAAGACATTAGTGCGACAGGCGCTTGACCAGCACTACCTCGCGCGACGAGCCAAACCTCAATCGGTCCCTCAAAAGAATCTTGCAGAATCCATTCGCGAAAGGCTTGCTCCCTTCGGCGGCGTGGAACTCAAGATACCGAGCCGTCACCCGCGTTGATTCCCCCTCCGTTTCCCTTTACCATCGCCCCAGCGTGCCTACTTCCCACGAGAAACAGGATTTCGATCGCGAGCGCATCGTTTCGGCGGCGCCGGTCGATGACGATGCGTCGTTTGAGCTCAAGCTGCGGCCGCAGCGACTGCGCGAATTCATTGGTCAAAACAAAGTCAAAGAGAATCTGGAAGTCGCAATTCAGGCGGCCGTATCGCGCGGCGAAGCGCTCGACCACGTTTTGCTTTACGGGCCTCCCGGACTAGGCAAGACGACCTTGGCCAACATCATCGCCAACGAACTGGGCGCGACATTCCAGCAGACCTCGGGCCCTACGCTGCAAATCAAAGGCGACCTGACTGCGATTCTGACCAACGTTCGCGACAAGCAGGTGCTATTCATCGACGAAGTACATCGCCTGCAGCCGGCGCTCGAGGAACTGCTGTACTCGGCGCTGGAAGACTACAAGCTCGACATCATCATCGGCCAGGGGCCGGCGGCGCGCACTCACACCATCGACGTCAGGCCGTTCACCTTCATTGGAGCTACGACCCGGGCCGGGCTGTTATCCGCTCCGCTGCGCTCGCGCTTCGGTATCGTGCTGCGGCTGGACTTCTACACCCATGCCGACTTGAAGGTCATCCTGGAACGTTCGGCGGAGATTCTCGCGGTGGAAATTGACGAAGACGCGGCAGTCGAGATCGCCGCCCGTTGCCGCGGCACACCCCGCATCGCGAACCGGCTGCTGCGCCGGGTGCGCGACTACGCCCAGGTGCGCGGAACCGGCAAAATTGATAAACCTACGGCGCAGGCGGCACTGGAGATGCTTGAGGTTGACCGCTACGGCTTCGACGAGATTGATCGCAGGCTGCTGCTGACCATCATCGAGAAGTATCAGGGCGGCCCTGTGGGTCTGAATACGTTGGCGGCATCGCTGGCGGAAGAGGCCGACGCCATCGAAGAGATTTACGAGCCCTTCCTCATCCAGATCGGCTTTCTCGACCGCACGCCAAGGGGCCGCGTCGCGACCCATCTGGCTTATCAGCACTTCGGCATCAAACGGCCGGGTCAGCCCGCGCTGAGCCAAGACACTCTCTTCTAGAAGTTGCTATGGCTTGCCCGGGCAGTGCGGGCCTTCAGTGGTTGCCTCAGAACTCGACTGTGCCGATGTCGGTGGAACGACCGGCTATCGTAAGCCCCTTTGGGGGCAACCAACATGACAGCCCAGCACGGAGCCGAAGGCGGAGTGCTGGGTATGTGTGGGAAAAGGCTCCGAGTCGCGTAGCGACGACAGGTTCTCACGCATCCACTTCAGGCCCGCGCTGTGGTCGTGCTTTCGAAGCTGAGTCGGCTTTCAGCCGACGCCGCAGTGTCGCCGGCTGAAAGCCGGCTCTCAGGAAATGTACCGGACGGACGCGGCGCTCAAGCGCCGCACTACCAGTCGTTGCACAATCAGATTCCCGCCCTTCGATTACGCCCATTCTTCGCAACATCGCACGAAACGCGCTGCCGCCGTGCGCTATACTGCGCTCGAAGAACATTTTTTTTCGAGGTCACTCGCTCTTATGTCCGCCAATGTTGTTGAAGCCCCTCCCCTGGCTACCCCCGCCGATTTTCAGGCGCTTGAGAAGAAGGTCCTGCGCACCATTGAATTGGTAAAGACTGCGCGCGAGGCGCAGGCCAACGCTGAACGCGACGCCAATCGTCTGCGCGAGCAGCTTGCCGAACGCGAAGAGGAAGTCGAAACCATGCGCTCAGAGGTCATCGCCCTGCGCAAAGATCGCGAAGAGGTACGTACCAGAGTAGAAAAGATGCTAAGCCAAATTGATTCTTTGACGGCGGAAGAGTCGGCGTAATAATCGGATCACGCGAGATTGCGATAAGGAGTCGACTTGAGCCAGGGTAACGGAAACGGCAGCAGCACCAGCATTCGAGTGGATATCTACGACCAGAGCTACCACCTGCGCGGCACCGATCCGCAATATATTCAGGACTTGGCGGAGTACGTAGACACCAAGATGCGCCTCATCTCGCAGCAGGCGGCCACCGTCGAGTCGCTGAAAGTTGCAGTCCTGGCCGCGCTCAACATTGCAGATGAATTACAGGTCTTGAAACGTAAGTACGATTCCATGTCGCAGGACTATACAGCCAGGGCCGAACATCTTTCCGGCGCGCTGGATGAGGTACTGGGAGAGGCCCGCCGCGTCGGATAGCGCCATCGCCTGTCACTGGCACGTCGAGTGCCAACATTATCTGGTTCTACTCTTGTCATTCCGAGCACGATTCCCTAGCATCTAACCCATACCAAGCCGGCCTGCAAAGTTGGTGCCGGTGGCAACCGTTTTTTGAACCAATGCTAATGAACAGGGGGCCCGACTCGTATTCGGTTCGGTGTGCGAGGCTCGGCCATGTCCGAGATGCCTAAAGAGCCGCGGAGGGTTCCCACCGTCGTGGACGGGTTCATTGACGGCCCACCGTGTACGGCCCCGCGGGTCGGCGTTGTAAAAGCCGCTATTCGCTTTTGGCTCTTCGCTTAGATCGCACCAAATAATTCTTCTGCTCATCTCACTGGGTGACTCGCGGAGAGTTCGTCTGGCGAATAGCGAAGGGCGAATAGCGAAAAGCGCCTGAAGCGCAAAGCGCTTCCGCAACGTCTAAAATAGTAACGTGTTTCCCCGACTTATTGATTTTGGCCACTTCGTCTTACCGACCTACGGCGTAATGGCTGCCCTCGGTCTTATCTTCGGCCTGATGCTGATTGTTCACTTCGGCCGGCAGCAGGGTCTCGATCCTGAAAAGCTTTGGAACCTCGGCATCATCGCCGTGCTGTCCGGCATTATCGGCGCCAAGATTCTGTATATCTTCAACGAGCTCGGATATTACCGTGACCATCCGGGAGAGCTTTTTAGTTTGTCGACGCTTCAGGCGGGCGGCGTTTGGTCCGGCGGAGTCGTGTTGGCGCTGATCATGTGTATCTGGTACATGCGCCGCAACCAGATGCCGATTTTGCGCACCTGCGATGTCTTCGCCCCAGGCCTCGCGCTCGGCCACGCGTTTGGACGGATGGGCTGCTTCTCCGCCGGTTGTTGCTACGGCAAGGAAACTCACGTGCCGTGGGCGGTGACATTTCACAACCCGTTGGCCAACCAGATCGTCGGCACACCGCTGGGCGTGCCCCTGCACCCGACGCAGCTCTACGAAATGATTGTTGAACTGGCCAACTGCCTGTTCCTGGTTTGGCTGATCAAACGCAAGAGGTTTGAAGGCGAAATCCTGGGGACCTATCTCATCATCTACGGCGTGGCTCGCTATTTCATCGAGTTTTTCCGCGGCGATCCCGGTCGCGGGCAGTTCCTGGGATTCATGACTACAACGCAAGCGATCTCCCTGTTGCTGGTCATTGGCGGCGGACTGCTGTGGATGCGGCGGGCTCCGCTGCGGCCACCAGCGGAACTGGCGCCAGCGCGGTAATCGAAGGCCCTTCCCCACAGAGGCACGGAGTACGCGGAGGCAATCGGGCCTCTCAGATTTGAGGTATTTCTGCGCTTTGCGTTGTCAAAGTGGTGGTTCTCGGCGCGAAAACGGTCGCTTTTATGCATGACTTAAAGTTATGGATTCTTGTAAACCGATCACTTTAAGTCATACCGCATTGCTCACCCTGCCCTTCCTCTGCCCCGAATTTTAGAAGAAAGCCGTCTCATTCTTCACTTTCTGTGCTGTTCCCTGGTGGGGAGTCTCCGTGGCGATTCTCGCTGATGTATTCTCATCGCTTCAAATGGCCCCGAAATATCCGATGACAATCAGCGTCGCGCCCGAGTCGGCTGGGCAACGGCTGGATCAGTTTCTTGCGGCTCAGTTGCCCGACACCAGCCGTTCCCGGGTACAGCAACTCATCGCCGAAGAGAAGGCGCTGGTCGGCGATGCGCCGGCGAAGCCATCGCTGAAACTGCGTGGCGGCGAGCAAATCACCATACTCGGCGATCCGGTATTGCCGCCGCTGCGCGCCATCGCGGAAGACATACCGCTGGATGTCGTTTACGAAGATGCCGACCTCGCGGTGGTTAACAAGCCTGCCGGCATGATGGTTCACGCGGGAGCGGGAGCCACCGATGACGAGCGCAATCGCGGCACGATGGTCAATGCACTGCTGCACCGCTTAGGAGCGCTGTCGGAAGTTGGCGGCGAGCTAAGGCCAGGTATTGTTCACCGGCTCGACAAAGAGACCAGCGGGCTGATCGTGGTTGCCAAGAACGATGTCGCGCACCGCAAGTTGGCGGCCCAGTTCTCGGGACGCAAGGTGAAGAAGCAGTATGTCGCGCTGGTGCACGGCTGGCCAGCGAAGGACCGTGGCACGATCGACGCGGCCATCAGTCGCGACGTGGTGCGCCGCATACGCATGACGACCAAGGGCCGCGACGGCCGCGCGGCAGTGACACATTACAAGGTACGGCGGCGGATTGAGTCGCCCTACGGCAAGTTCGCACTGGTGGATGTTCACATCGAAACCGGGCGCACTCACCAGATTCGCGTGCACCTGTCGTCGATCGGACATCCTGTGGTGGGCGACGCGTTGTATGGAGCGCCGCGCGAGCTGCGTATGACAGCCGCGGGAAGAGCGCAGTCGAACCGAGTGCGCAGTAGTGGCTCGGCGGGATCGGCGCAAGCCAGCCCGGCCGTGCTCAGCCTGGATCGCAATTTCCTGCACGCTGCGGCGATAGAGTTTGCGCATCCCCGAAGCGGCGAGCCGCTAGCCTTCAAAGCTCCATTGCCCGACGAACTCGAGCTTTTTCTGGGCAAGCTGGGGGCGGAGTAGATGTGCCGCAGCGCCGTAATAATTTACTGCAAGAATTGCGGGCCGAAATTCCTCAGGGACGAGAGTCCGGGAGCTTGAGCCGGGTTGCGGCACGGCTGAACAGGCGGCGGAAAAACTCTTCGCCGTGGGAAGAAACAGCAGATCCCTCACCTCTCAAGTGGTTCGGGATGACAAAAACACAGGACTTTTATGGCGCAGCTAAAGCTGCGCCCCTTCCAAACGGCGCCCGGCAGAGTTTTGCGGCAGCCGCTGAAGCCGTACCCTTTCAAACCAACTTGCGAGATAGCTTCTATAATCACTTTCGAATGAACAAATTTTTTATCCTGCTGGTGGTGGCCGGCCTGTCGCTGGCCATGGCTGCGCAGGACGGATCACAGCCTCTGCCTTCGGCTCCCTCGGCGACCAAGTATCCACCGAAGCAGGCAACGCAACCGCAGCCGCCCCAGACTGCGCCCGCGCCCAGCGCTTCGCAAACACCTGCGAACCAGGCGTCCCCCGCGAGTAGCTCACCCGCACCAGCGAATTCCAGTTCGACCAGCTCGGCTGCATTGCCTGGGAGCGCGGCGACCACGCCCCCGCCGTCCGAGCCCGACGATGTGCCATTGACCACCTTCACCAAACGGGTTGACGAGGTGAACGTAGTGTTCACGGTCACCGACAAGCGCGGAAAGTTCGTCAAGGACCTCAAGCAGAATGATTTTCAGGTGATGGATGACAGCCGTGCGGGATCGATCCGCTCGTTTCGTAGTGAGACCAATCTCCCACTGCGGGTGGGGCTGCTGATTGACGCCAGCAATTCGGTGCGTGACCGTTTCAAGTTCGAGCAGGAATCGGCGATCGAGTTTCTGAATCAGATCATTCGTCCGAATTTCGATCGCGCTTTCGTCATCGGCTTCGATACCACGCCCGAAGTCACGCAGGATTTCACCGACAACACCGAAGCGCTCGCCAAGGGCGTTCACATGCTGCGCCCCGGTGGCGGCACGGCAATGTATGACGCCATCTATTACGCCTGTCGCGACAAGCTGATGGCGTATGACAAAAGCACGACGGCCACGCGCCGCGCCATAATCCTGCTGAGCGACGGCGAAGACAACCAGAGCCGCGTCTCGCGCGAAGAAGCGCTGGAGATGGCGCAGAAAGCCGAGGTCATCATCTATGCCATTTCCACCAATACCAGTGGCATAAAACTGCGCGGTGACAAGGTGCTGGAATACTTCGCCGACCAGACCGGCGGCCGTGCGTTCTTCCCGTTCAAGATCCAGGAAGTGTCAGACGCCTTCTCGCAGATTCAGGACGAGTTGCGCAGCCAGTACGCCATCTCGTACAAACCGGCGGATTTCCAGTTCAACGGCAAGTACCACAAGATCGATATTCTCGCGGACAACAAGAAGTACAAGGTACGCGCCCGCAAGGGATACTACGCGCCGACGCAGTAGAGTCTTCACAACAGAGGCACAGAGACACAGGGAATTTGGGGTTTGGGTTCACCTGTCGAGGCTCAGGGAATTGCGAGTCCGTGAGGATGGTGCGGTGTAGTGAGTGTAATGGCCTGTTCACCACAACTATCCCCCGCCAACTTCCGGGCTGCCGTCAACGAGAAGCAATTCGGACGGAGCAGATGGGCGACATGCCGGCTACCCATCCAAGCGATTTGGTCCCGACAGGACTCACTTCCCGCCAGACCGGGACAGGTGCGCGTTTATCGTTCCTCGTCAGTCCAAGCTCTCAGAGTATGAGTCCGACGCTGTACTGCAAAAGGTTTGGAGGTTGGCGAAGCAAGAGTCTGGGTGAAGATATCGGCTTCTTTTGGGGGCTTTCTTCAGGCCATGAGGCAAAGCAAGGAGCGAGCTCGGTTAAGCTCGCTCCTGCTATACCCGCGGGTTTTGCTGCCATCACATCTTCAGTGTCCTAAGGTGTAAGCGCTGAGGTCGTACATCACGGGTGCGCCTTGGAACACCACTTGAGAAATGATCCCCCACGACGGCGGGAAAT
This sequence comes from uncultured Acidobacteriaceae bacterium, assembly GCA_963796585.1. Lineage (GTDB taxonomy): Bacteria > Acidobacteriota > Terriglobia > Terriglobales > Acidobacteriaceae > CAVVDY01. Next base: position 150,614 of record CAWCMB010000006.1, on the reverse strand, counting down.
CGAGCTCCTGCTCCTGGGTGGTCATCATGTACGTCTGGGTGCCGACGTACTTGCCCTTGTAGTATGCGGTCACGACCAGGGGAGTTCCGCCCGGGCCTCCCGATGCATAGGGCGCGGCCGCATGAGCGCTGAGAAGTTCAAATCCAGTCGAAGAGCTCAAGCTCGCGTAGCACTCTACGCTACCGCAAGCGTAAGGAGCGAAGGCCACGTCCTCGCCGACCGGGCCATTCTTGAAACCAGGCCCGGCGCCGATCCACTCAAAAGGGTTGACATAGAAGAAGCCAGTCCAGTTGAGGTTGGCGTAGCCGTCCGGGATGGGGGTGGGGCTGCTGATATTCGGCAGATCAGAGAAGTTAACTGTTTCCTGAGCGGTGGCGCCAATCGCCAAAGCCAGAAGTACGAACAGCAGAAGCAGGTTTTTCATTGTCATCCTCACTTTTTGTTTGCGACCGAAGTCGCTGGAATGAGGCGAGTGTGCGGCCGCCGGCCGAAAAGGTCGATGCACGCCAACTGAACCTTCTGTGACTTCTGGGTGAACGTCGCAAGTATCTGTGAGGAATGGGGATATAATCCAAACCGCACTCAGTCGCGATTGTCGATACGGGGCACAGTAGTAATATCTGCGAGCAGAAAAGGTGGCATGGAGCAGACCCAGTCCAGACGTGCGCGCTTTGGCCCCTTCGAACTCGACCTGCGGGCCGGCGAGTTGCACGGTAATGGCGCGCCGATCCTGTTGCCGATCCAGTTGTTGGAGGTGCTGCAGATCCTGATCGAGCGCGAGGGCGATCTGGTCACCCGCGAAGAGCTCAGAAAGAAGCTGTGGCCCAACGACACTGTGGTGGAGTTCGACCACAGCATCAATACGGCCATCAAGAAGCTGCGCAAAGCATTAGACGACTCGGCCGAGCAACCCAGGTATATCGAGACCATTCCGCGGCGTGGCTATCGCCTCATGGTTCGAGTCGAATGGGTAACCTCGGGCGACGACTCGTCTGCCTCCGATGTACGTCTTCCGGCGGTAGCGAAGCCCGACCAGCATGCTGTTGCCGTCGCCGACTCCGACATTCCGTCGAACCCGAGGCCTGAAACCGCCAATCCTGCCGGCAAAACGGTCTCGCATTATCGCGTGCTGGAGGTTATCGGCGGCGGCGGAATGGGGGTGGTGTATCGCGCCAAAGACCTCAAGCTGGGCCGCTCGGTAGCCGTGAAGTTCCTTCCCGAGGAGTTTGGTAACGATCCCCAAGCCCTCGCCCGCTTCGAACGCGAGGCGCACGCGGCCTCATCCTTAGAACATCCCAACATCTGTCCTATCTACGAATTCGGAGACCATCAGGGCCAGCCTTTCCTGGTTATGCCTTTATTGCAGGGCCAAACCTTACGCGAGTATCAGGCGGCTACGTCGAAGGAGTCTGCGACCAAGGCTCTACCTGTTGCCGAGGTGTTAAGGCTGGCGATTCAGATTGTGGACGGATTGGAAGCAGCGCATGAAAAAGGCATCATCCATCGTGATATCAAGCCGGCCAACATCTTTATCACAACCAAAGGCACGGCCGAGATTCTTGATTTCGGCGTAGCGAAACTGCAAAAGAGCGAACAGAAACTCGCCGCTTCAGCCGACGGTGAGGGCCAGGTTGACATTGCGCCAGTCGACGAAGGCTTGCACATGACTCGAACCGGGGCCGCAGTCGGCACGCCCTCTTGTATGTCACCGGAACAATTGCTGGGCGAGGAACTGGACACGCGCACCGACCTGTTCTCCTTTGGCCTGCTGTTGTACGAGATGGCTACGGGACAGAGAGCATTTACCGGCGACAATGCAGCCGCGCTGCGGTTTGCCATCCTGAGTCAGACGCCAACGCCGGCAGTGAAACTGAATCCCCACTTGCCGCCGAAGCTGGGCGCGGTCATCGACAAGTGCCTGCAGAAAGACCGCGACCTGCGCTACCAAAAGGCAGCGGAGATTCGCGCTGATCTGGAATCGCTGAAGCGCAGCAGCGAAGATAAGCTCTCCAGACCTGCCGCGGTCGCTCTCGTTGTCTTTGCCGCAATTTTCATTGCCGCTGTTGGCTTCGGTATTCGCGAGTTTCTGGCACGCAATCATCGTGAATCATTCAGTAAATTCGCTATTTCGCAGGTTACCGACAGCGGTCTCGCTTCCGTCGCTGCGATATCGCCGGATGGCAAGTTCATCCTCAACGTGCATAACGACAACGGACAACAAAGCCTCTGGCTGCGCAACATTCCCAGCGGCAGCAACACGCAGATCATCCCGCCCGCGCCGGTGATGTACCGCAGTCTCAACTTCTCACCCGATGGCAGCTACATCTACTTCCAGCGCGGGATGGGCCGGACGCCCAACACTCTGGACGAGTTCCGGGCTCCGCTTCTCGGCGGAGAGCCGCAGGTGGTGCTTCACGACATTGACAGCAATGTTAGCTTTTCGCCGGACGGCGGCCGCATTGCGTTCTTTCGGGACAACAACCCGGCGGCAGGGAGGATGCGGCTGATCTCAACCTCGCCTGACGGAAAAGATGAAAAGGTCTTACTCGAGGCAAAGCTGAACTCACCTTATCGCTTACAGCCCGCCTGGTCGCCCAATGGCAAATTCATCGCGTTCACCGAAGATTTCGCGGATGGCGCGCTTGGCCGGATACAAATGTTCGATCTCGCTTCGGGGCACGTCCAGACACTGTATTCGAGCAAGGATGCTGAGTTTTGGTCCCTCGCGTGGGCAGGCAGTGGCACCATGGCGGTGGTCTACAGGAGCAGGAGCAGTGGCCTACGCCAGGGACAAATCGGTCTCATTTCGTATCCCGGCGGAAGGTTTCGCCCTCTGACCAACGATACGACGAGCTATTTCGACGCTAATCTACTCCTGGCTCAGGTCTCCGCGTCCGCCGCGGGCGGGGAAATCGTTGCAGTGCAGAATAAAGAGACCGACCGGCTTGAGACGATGACACTGGGCGCCGGGACGGCCTCTGACTTAAAGGAGATGATGTCGGTTCACGACACGCTGGCTGGTTTCAGTTGGACCCCGGACGGCAAGATTCTCTACGCTAGACGCAATCGGATGGTGCTGGTCGACGGCAACGGATCGGAAGAAAACGTCTTCACCTCGGATCCTTCGATGCCGGTGGAATCGCCGGACGTGTGTCGTGACGGCAAGCACGTTATCTTCGGCTGGCGATTCCACGATGGCAGTTTTTTCGTGGCCGTCTCGAAGGTTGACATTGACGGTTCGAATCCCACGCAATTAACGTCCGGCGATAATTTCGTCAGTGGGCGTTGCTCGCCTGACAGCCAGAAAATTGCTTTTGTAGACCTGTTTTCCAAGGAATTCATAATGCCCCTCACTGGCGGGAGCCCTGAAATCTTCCTGCACGAGTGGCTTATTAGCGGGCTCTCCTGGTCGCCCGACGGCAAGCAGGTCGGTCTGGTGACCGTGGTTCGGCAGGTGGACAACTCCTACCAATGCAAGGTCGTGCTTTATTCGTTCGAGTCACACACAAAGAGATACCTGCCATGCAATCCCGGGTACTCTGACGATGAGAGCATGGAGTTTAGTCCAGATGGGAAGTCGGTTGCATATGGGATCCGGGAGAAACGTGGTGACAACATCTGGTTGCAGCCGATTGACGGCTCACCAGGACATACCATTACCAATTTCCCGGACGATAGCATTAGCTCTTTCCGCTTTTCTCCCGATGGAAAGCATCTCGCGTTGATTCATAGCCACACCGAGTCAGACGTCGTTCTGATTCGCGATGCCATTGCGCAGAAGTGAACCCCTCACCGCCTACCCGACGCTCTCGCCAAGAACATGCCATCAGAGTTAGTATCTCTGCGTAATCCACGAGCCCTTACCGCAGCCCAGCCAAGAGAGAGTGCGATGACAAAGTGCCTGGCAGCAAGCTGTCCGAAATGTTCCAAGATGGTTCGGCTACGAAGTTGGAACGATCCAGATGCACCGACGTTTGACGTACAAGCCGTCATGAAACTGGCTTGCTCGCATTGTGGCCAAGAATCTCTTGTGCCTTCTTCCGCGATTCAAGTCTTGGACGAATCGAGGCTGGAGTAGCACGCGCGAGACCACGCGTGCTCGAACGGGTTTGCCCCAGGAACGTTCAAGCCGCAGAGCTTCAGCAGGGACGCGGTGTTTTCATGCTTGTGGGTCTAGTTTCCGACGAGTCGCCGTTACATTCAGAACCAGCAAGTCACGCTGGCAGGCAAGTTGGCCCGCAAACTCCGAAGCTGCGAGCCAAGGCTGCAAGGCCATTGCTCCCGCGAATTCGGCCAGTGTTTTACGAGTGCTTGCCTCCCGTTTGGTCGTATAACGCCCTATCCCCCGAGGTGAAGCCACCCGTTGACGACTCGCAGATTTGCTGGCGAGAAATTGCCAATGCACGCGCTATTCGCCCGGTTCGAGCCAGATCACCAGTTAATTCCGTGCTGCGGCACAGGAGGCCGCCAGCATGGTCTCGAAGAAGCGCAATCTCAAGCTCCGCCGTACAGTGCTTCGGCTCTCCGATCTCGATCATTTCCTCGCGCTGGCGGCCAGCGACGAAACTGGAATATCTTGAAAGAATGAAACGATTTTCTCGCCTGTCGCTGTTCTTTGTTCTGTTTGCAGCCGTGCTGGCATTAGGGCAGCAGAGCGAGCCCTCTACGGACAAGCCTCCGGCCCAGTCCGGTGTCAGAGGGTTACCTCTAAACTTCGAGCGCCATACCGGCGACCTGGACGAGATGGTGAAGCGCGGGAGCATTCGAGCCCTCGTCTTGTATAGCCGCTCGGGCTTCTTCTACGTTGATGGAAAGCCGGAGGGCATTTCTTATGAGGCGCTGCAATACTTCGAGCAGTTTGTAAATCAGAAGCTGCGCACCCGGCAACACATCCAGGTTACGTTTATTCCGGTGCGCCCCGATCAACTTGAATCGTACTTAAACGAAGGCATCGGCGATTTGATCGCGTACCCGGTGGCCATGACGCCCGAGCGCGAACAGCAGGTCGCATTCACGCTACCGCTTGAGACTGGTGTGAAGCAGATTCTTGTGACGGGAAAGGACTTCGGTCCAGTTGTGTCGTTGCAGGATCTGAGCGGGAAGAAAGTCTTCGTCAATCCCGTCACTACGTACTACGGGAACCTTGAAAAGGTAAATGACTCGTTAAAGAAGCAAGGCAAGCCGCCCATCCTGATCGAGAGCGCCGACAAGAACCTGCTCGACGAAGACCTGCTGGAGATGGTGAACGCCGGCATACTTCCCGCAACCGTCACCATCACACAGCGAGCCAAGCTATGGGCCAGCGTCTTTCATAACATCACTCCTCAACCCGGGATCGTCATTGCAAAGCAGGAGGACCTGGCTTGGGCGGTCCGCAAGAACAACCCGAAGTTCAAAGAGTTGGTAGATGAATTCGTCAAGACCCACGCCGCCGGAACGTCATTCGGCAACACCCTGCTGCGGCGATACCTGGAAAGCAACCGCTGGATCACGAATCCGACTGATGAAGAACAAATCAAGAAATTCAACCAGCTGGCGAATTTCTTCAAGACGTATTCATCGCAATATGGTTTCGACTACCTGATGGTCGTCGCCCAGGGGTACCAGGAGTCCCAGCTTAACCAGGCCGCGAGAAGTCCGGGCGGCGCAGTTGGGGTCATGCAGGTCAAGCCGTCGACCGCGGCGGCGCCGCCCATCAGTATCCCCGACATCGGGACCGCCGAAAACAATATTCACGCCGGAGTGAAGGTGCTGAATTCGATTGCAACTGAGTATTTCAGCGACCCGAAGATTGATCCGATGAACCGATTGCTACTCACATTCGCCGCCTACAACGCGGGCCCGAATCGCATCGCGGATCTTCGTAAGCAGGCCCCGGCCCAGGGACTCGATCCCAACAAGTGGTTCGGCAACGTCGAGTTGCTGGTGTCACAAAAGGTGGGACAGACGACTGTCCAGTATGTCAGCAATATTTACAAGTACTACATCGCCTACAAGCTGGTGGTCGAGCAAGGACAATCGCTGCAATAGGCGCAAAATCTGTCAAAACTCTGAGCGCCGCTCGATAGTTGCGAGCTCGGTTTTTCGAAAACCGCTTCGTTCGTCTACGCCCGAACATACGTGTCGTGAAATCCCTAGTGCCGTATCGACAGTGCTCCGCAGGCAAGAATGTGGGCGACCGCGATGGTTGCGGGCGGAGCATTGTCGATAGGGCGATTTGTGGTAAACCCGGCGGGGATTTGGCAGGACAATTGCTTTACGGGGATTCATTGCATCGCAGCAATTTTGTGCTGAATTCTGCGTGACCTGCCGTGAGCGCGGCGATGTGCAGCATGCAATTTGTCCTGCCAAATGGTACTACGCAGACGCCTACCCGCGAAGCGGGTTTAGTACAAATCGCCATTCCACAAGCAAACGCTTCAATTCCGCGAGATTACGTCGTCCCTGAGGAGACTCGGACTCTTTATCAACCAGCTGCCCAGGACTTCCGTCTTGGGCTAGGGTTGTGCCTGCGGACTGGGTCATTGGGACGACGAGAAGCATGGCCAGCCCGAACCTCAGTAGCGACGCCAGCGAGAACAGATCCCTCACTGCGTTCGGGATGACAATGGTATGGGGAGCGGGGCACTGGACGCCCATGGTTATTGCCAACCCGGTGGAGAGCGGATTCCTCACTGCGGTGGTGATGACAATCATTAAAGGTAGGAGCAGTCGACGAGGCGCACAAAAATCCCCACCCCGGCACAAGAAGCCGGAATGGGGCACCCCGACCTCATTGCCAAGATGATGGAGAGCAGATCCCTCGTTCGCCGCGGCGGACTCGTGATGACAAATTATCTGGTGATAGCAATTCCCAAGTGAAGGTTTTCGACTGGGATTAATGCAGCGGAGCGTACCCCAGCGCCCGGAGCTGGTCGGCAATGACCTTGTGGCCGGTGTCATTGGGATGGAAGCCGTCGGCGGCGATCAAGCCCAGGGCTACCGGGTCCTGCGTGCCGTCCGCTCCGTTGAATGCGGTGTGCACGGCGGCAACCGGGATGTTATTGGCTTTGGCGTTCGCGAGAATGTGATTGTTAGCTTCATCGAGGTAAGGCTCGATGGTGGCAAATCTTCCGGCTTGCATGTCGGCGGCGACATACGGATTGTAGATATCCATGGTCCGCAAAATCGTCTTGTTGGGGTCACGAAGCTTCAGCAGCTCGACGACGATCGCGTCCCAGTTGGTTTCGAAGGTTGAGACCGCGGAACGAAGACAGTCCTGGTTGTCGGGGCCGCCGCAGGTGTTGTTTACATAACTGTCGTGGGGGCCGGAGAGGTCGTTTCCGCCTATGTCCCAGGTCACCACGTCAGCATCGGAAACCTGGCTGCGGAAGGCGGGATCGGTCTGCAAGGCATTCAGGAGGTCGCTACTTTTCCAACCGGGAATGCCGAGATTGATGGTGGTGACAGTGGCGTCGGTATCGGTGTTGAGGTAGGTGGCATAGCGGGGGACGTAACCCATCTCAGCCAACAGACCAGCAGCGAGTGAATCGCCCATGGCGGTGTAGTGCCACCTTGGACCTGAGCCATTGCCGGTGGTTCCGCTGCCACAGCCAACCAGCAGAGACAATAATAAGAGGACGAAGGCGCAGACGCAGAATTTGCGTCTGAGGTTAGAAGCAGGTGTTACAGGCATAGCATTTATGATGCAAAGCCGATGATGCGTGAGGTACCGGGTGCGCCCAGCACAGCCAAGCCGCACACGCGCGAGGTGACGCTGGTCCGCGAAGTTCGGGATCCCCACCCCGGCACAAGAAGCCGGAATGGGGCACCCGATTCGTCGCGAGATTTCAGGCTAGTATCTAGTTGCATAAGTTAGCGTACAGAGTTTTGGGGTGTTTCTGGAATACGACCTGCTTCTTCCACTCGAATGGGTGGGCCGTCTGGTTGTAGGCGGCGATGAAGTCGTCCATGTGTTTGCGCAACTGGCGGGGGCTGGTGAAGCTGGCCCCCGTCAGCGACTGGCTCTGCAGAATGGAAAACCAGATCTCCACCTGATTCATCCACGAGGCGTGGGTGGGGGTGAAATGAAAGTGGACGTTCTTGTGGCGGGCCAGCCATCGGTCGCGTTTGGGCTTATGGGTGTTGAGATTGTCCAGGATGACATGAATCTCGCGGCCGGGGTGCTCGGCTACGATGCCGTTCATGAAGTCGAGGAACTCGGTGCGGCGGCGGCGCTGGTAATGATCGCCCTTCACCAGCCCCGTGGCCACCTCCAGAGCCGCAAACAGCGTGGTCGTGCCGTGCCGCTTGTAATCGTGCTGAAAGCCGGTGAGGGCCTTGCCGTTGGGCAGCTTCAGCCAGCCCTGGGCCCGTTCCAGAGCTTGAATGTGAGGTTTTTCATCCACGCTCAACACCAGCGCATGTTCCGGTGGGTTGAGATAAAGTCCCACCACGTCGGCGGCCTTGCGAGCGAAACAGGGATCGGTTGAGACGCACCAACTGTGACGTCGTTGGAGCGAAATTCCATGCTTGCGCAGCACCCGCCAAATCTGATCGTCGGAGATGTCCTTCAGCGCCGCGGCCAGCAAGGCTCCGTTCCAACGCGCATAACCTTTGGGCGGCGGTTGATCCAGTTGCGCGAGGATGCGACGCTCGCTGTTGCGGCCGTAGACCGCCGGCTTGCCTGGCCGCGGCGCATCCTGCAAACCGTCCATCCGGTGGCGCAGAAAGCGGCCGCGCCACTTGCTCGCCGTAGCCGGCCGCGTGTCCATGGCCGCAGCGATCTGCTCATTGCTGGCCCCGGAGGCTGCCCGCAAAATCACGCCGGCCCGAAACACATCCCGCGCCGCACTGCTCGGGCGACGCACTACCAACTCCAGATCAGCCTGTTCCTCCGGCGTCAGTGCAATACTGCGAGCCTTCCTGGATTGCACTATACACCAATCGCTTATTTATGCAACTAGATACTAGCTCAATATTCCCATTCGCTTGCCGACGTTTTTCAGGGTTTCCAGCGCCTGGTCGAGCATCGGTTGGGTGTGGGTGGCGGTCATGATGGTGCGGATGCGGGCTTTGCCTTCGGGGACGGTTGGGAAGGCGATGCCGGTGCCGAAGACGCCTTCTTTGAATAGCTCGCGCGAGAAGTCCATGGTCAGCTTGCCGTCCCCGATGATGATGGGCGTAATCGGCGTCTCGCTCGCGGGGGTGTTGACGCCGCCGATATTGAAGCCCAATCCGCCGAGTTCTTTCTTCCAGTAGCGGGTGTTCTCCCAGAGTTTTTCCATGCGCTCGGGTTCCTGCTCCAGCACATCGAAGGCGGCAATGCAGGTTGCCGCAACCGACGGCGGATGCGAGGTGGAGAAGAGGAATGGCCGGCCGCGATGGTAGAGGAAGTCGATGAGGTCGCGGGTGCCGCAGACATATCCGCCGAGCGCGCCGATGGCTTTCGACAACGTGCCAACCTGAACGTCGACCCGCCCGTGGACTCCGAAGTGATCGACGGTGCCGCGCCCGTTGCGCCCCAGCACTCCCGAAGCGTGAGCGTCATCGACCATCATGATGGCGCCGTACTTCTCAGCCGCATCGCAGAGCGCGGGCAGCGGGCCGATATCGCCATCCATCGAGAACACGCCATCAGTGATGAGCAGCTTGTGGCCGGGCTCATCCTTGATCTCGTGCAGCAGTTCTTCGGCGTGGGCGGCGTCTTTGTGGCGGAAGACCTTGATCTTGGCGCGTGACAGGCGGGCGCCGTCGATGATGCTGGCGTGGTTTAGCTCATCCGAAACAATGAAGTCTTCTTTGCCGAGGATGGCCGATACGGTTCCGGCATTCGCCGTGAAGCCCGACTGAAAGACGACGCAAGCCTCGACATTCTTGAAGCGGGCAATCTTCTCTTCCAGCTCCATGTGTAGCGACATGGTTCCGGCGATGGTGCGCACCGCGCCCGAGCCGACGCCATACTTGCGGGTGGCTTCGAGTGCCGCTTCGCGCAGCTTGGGATGCGTGGTGAGCCCGAGGTAATTATTGGAAGCGAGGTTGATGACTCGCTTGCCGTCGAAGGTACACACCGACGCCTGCTCGTCTTCCAGCACGCGCAGGTGGAAGTAGGTGCCCTTCTGTTTCAAATCGTTGAGTTGGTCAGTCAGAAATGAGAGCGGATTGGTGCGGGTGGCAGTAGGCATATAGATAAGCTTGTCTTCTTAATCGAGTTTGCGGCTACAGCGTGGTGATGTCGTCGTAGGCCGACCTCGTATTGTATCGCTCCTCAATGAAGTGAAGCTGACCTTGACCGTAGCTCAATTTGGCAATGGCTGCTGCCTTGACATAAACCAGCCACACGAATAGAGTCCTGCACGCGTGGATTTTTCGCCTCTCCTCGCCCAGATCCTGGGTGACCGGGTCCACCTCCGATTACACAATCAAAACTATTGAGGGAGTCCGTAATGACAAAACGCATTTGTTCGGGGTTCGTTGTGGCCGTAGTGCTCTGCCTTACGTTGGTAGCGCCGGCCCAGACGAATTCCACGGCCAAAATCGCTCCGCGTGTAATGGCGGAAACCGACAACGGAAAAACCACGGAAGCTCTGGTGGTGCTTACGGAACAGGCCGACCTTCGTCCCGCCGCAGGTCTGCAGACGAAAGACGAGAAGGGCATTTTCGTCGTCAACACCTTGCGCGAGGTGGCCACTCGCACCCAGGCGCCTATTCTGCGGATGCTCGATTCGCTCGGCGTTTCCTATCAGCCATTTTTCATCGTCAACATGATTAAGATCACTGGCGGACGCAACGTGATGGAGCAGTTGGCATCGCGCAACGACGTTGCTCACATCGATGCCAACCCGCAGGTGAAGGGTTCCATTCCGCAGCCCACGGGTTTTGACTCCGCTCATGTGGACACCATTGAGTGGAACGTGACCCGGGTGAAGGCTCCGGATGTATGGAACCTTGGCTATCGTGGCGAAGGCATGGTGGTTGCCGGTAACGACACTGGCGTGCAGTGGGACCACCCTTCGCTGAAGAGCCACTATCGCGGATGGGATGGCCAGAATGTGAATCACGATTACAACTGGCACGACGCCATTCAGAATTCGCAGTCGCCCATCGATCCCCATGGACACGGGACCTTCACGGTGAGCCAGATGGTGGGCGATGATGGGTTGGGCAACCAGGTCGGCGTTGCTCCGGGCGCGAAGTGGATTGCCTGCCGCAACATGGATTCCGGTGGCAACGGCTCTCCTGCCAGCTACACCGAGTGCTTCCAGTTCCTGATTGCGCCGTATCCCTGGAACCATCCTGAACTGGCCGATCCTACCAAGGCTCCGGACTCGATCAATAACTCCTGGGGATGCCCGGCGAGCGAAGGATGCTCCTACAACACGCTGCAGGCGATTACCGATGCGGTTCGGGCGGCGGGAATATTCCCGGCAGTAGCGGCCGGCAACTCCGGATCCGGTTGCTCCAGCGTCAGCGATCCGCCGGCTATCTATCAGAGCTCGATCAGTATTGGAGCGACCGACTCAAACGACAACATCGCCAGCTTCAGCAGTCGTGGTCCGGTGACGGTTGACATGAGCAACCGCATCAAGCCGAACCTGTCAGCTCCGGGCGTCAACATTCGTGGCGCGGTACCGGGGAATGGGTATCAGAGCGGCTGGTCGGGAACCTCGATGGCTACGCCCCACGTCGCGGCTGCGGTTGCCCTGCTTTGGCAGGCCAAACCGTCGCTGGTGGGCAACATCGACAGGACGCAGCAACTGCTGCAACTGAACACCAATCCGGGGCACTATGTATCGATTCACAATTGCGGTACCACGCCGTCGAACCGGCCGGACAACAACTTCGGCTGGGGAGTGCTGAACATCCTGCGGTCGGTGCAGGCGCCGTAAGTTATTGAAATCGCTTGGCACGTGCAGTATTAGCGGGCTCGGCGAGTGGTTACGAAAGCAACTGAATAAGGGCCAAGAGGCGTCAGAGAAACAATGCTCTTACGCAAGCTTGGCCCTGTTTTTTTACATGACCGGAGTCCGGGGCAGGGACTGCTGACGATCGTTGCCGGGGCAATGCTGGCGACCTGCTTTTCGGGCTTGGCGATGTCGCAAGCTACCAAACCCGCACCGGCTACTCCCATCGACGTGAAGAAAGCAGAGCTGGGCGGAACGCCGTGGAACCCGGAATGGGATGCCGTGATTGAAAAGGACATCCCGCCGGAAATGCTCTCGATGCAGGTGCCGCACGATGTTCGACACTTCTGTCCGCGCTTCTACCAGATGAGCGATGTGGACAAGCGCGCCTTCTGGGCCTACTTCTTCCAGGCGCTGGCGGGTGCCGAAGCGGGGCTCGATCCAACGGCGCGCGTACACCACAGGCAGCGCGCTGTGAACCGTGTTGATCCGGTTACAGGGAAGCTGACCCGGCAGGAGGGACTGCTGCAACTCAGCTATCAGGACCAGAAGCGCTATGGCTGTGATTTCGATTGGGAGAAAGACAAGACCCTCAAGCCGCATGATCCGAATAGAAGCATTCTTCAGCCGGCGAATAATCTGGAGTGTGGAGTCAAAATCATCGAGAACCAGATTATCGATCAGCATAAGCCGTTGCTGAGCCGATCGAGCTATTGGTCGCCGCTGCAGCCGGGCTCTTATTCGCACCGGAATTTTCTGAAGCAGATGACCAATCCGCCTGCTGCTTGCGGAGTGGAGAGCCGCTCCAAGATCGCGAAGAACAAGACTACCAAGACGGTCCAGCAGCTGGCGGAGGAAAAGCAGGTCGCCAAAGACGAACGCTAAGACGGGTCGGGCCGGGATTGCCGGGTGCCCCGTTCAAGCCTAGCTTGAGCGGGATTGATCCGCACGACCTCCTGCTACTGAAACCTCTTAAGATCTTCCGTACCATCGGACCTCAAGAAGTGGGGTGCACTCGTGCCTGCATCCAACCGTTGAAGACCCGCTCAAGCTGCGCTTGATAGCCTGCCCTGAGCGCAGTCGAAGGGGGACACCCGATGATCATCTGTACGTCAAGGCACTTGCCTGGACCACCCGCCCCAATGGATTCATCGTCGGATACCCGGTCTAAGATCAGCCCATAAGGCGGAGCAGGGATCAAGGAAGGGCCGCTCGAAGTCCGAATTCTTCTGCCATCTCGCCGAGCCGCCGGTCTCTAGTCCAAATCGAGAGCGTCTTGTCAAACAGGGCGGAGGTGATCAGATGAAGGTTAGTAACCCCGATTCCTCGATTGAACAGTTTGCGAAGTTCGAGCAAGTGAAATAACTCGTCGGTCTCGGCGAGCGGGACTTGCGGCAGCAACGAGAGGTCAGCCAAGAACGTCTCGCGGTTAGCGATCGAACCCAGGGCCAGTTCCAGCCGGACGAGCGGGTGCATTACGACTTCATCGTTCTGCAGCAGTTGCTGTAGCTTCACCTGGGGTTTTCGTAAATGGTCAATCCACACCGAAGTGTCGACCAGGATCACTCTCGCCCTCTGCGTCGTGGTGCGGCTTGCGCCTTTGGATCGCTTCCCCCCATGGCCGCCAATCGCTTCGCAGCCTCGTTGCGGACAAGACGGGTGAGCGCTTCTCTCACCAGGGCCGCCTTCTCCTTGATGCCGGTGTAATGTTCGGCTTGACGAACAAGTTCATCGTCCAGCGCAATCGTAGTCCGCATGGGAACCTCGAGTGCAAATATTAGCATCATTTCGGTGCTATTTCCAGTGCCGGGTGCGCCCCTTCGACTGCGCTCAGGGCAGGCTATCAAGCGCAGCTTGAGCGGGATCGATCCGCACGACCTCCCGTTACTGAAAGCTCTTAAGATCTTCCGTACCATCGGACGTCAAGAACTGGGGTGCACTCGTGCCTGTATCCAACCGTTGAAGACCCGCTCAAGCTGCGCTTGAACGGGGCACCCGATAATCATCTGTACGTCAAGGCACTTGCCTGGACCACCTACGCGCACGAAGCATCAATCCTTTTTGAAGTCGGGCAATAATAGTTCTGGGACTGTAGCTTTTATGCTGAAAAGAGCACCAAGCTTCTGCGCAGTGCGAATGTCTATCTTATACAGATACAGAAAGTCCGTGACCATTTGGCGAACTATAGTATAGGCAAACGGATTCTTGCCGATCTGATCGCGAATCTTAGCCATCTCGTATTCAGGCACGATCCGGAAGTGGTCTAGCTTTAGCAGGACATCAATTATTTCAACTGCCATGTTGCCGCGATATTGCTGAAGTATCTGCGCGTAGGTTTCTTGAAGCTGCTGACTGCCCACCGCGAACGAGATCTTCTTCAGTATGCCGTATGCGACCCTTAGCGTTAGGCCGATGACGGCCTCGTCAGTACGCCTGAGCAGCTGTTCGTCGGTGATTGAAAAATCCTGCAGAGCAGCTCTCTCTGTTATCAAGCTAGCTAGATAGTAACGAAGTTCTTCGATATTCGTGTTTGAAATCTGCAGAATCGCGTTTAGTGTGCGCAGTCCAAGTCTATAGCAGGCGGAGATTATCTGTATCTTCTGATCGCCTTCTAAAGACGCCGTAGCGCTTCGTAGAACCTGCCCTAATACCTGAAGAGTCTTTAATGAGATATTTACTTTGTGAACGTCCTCAAGATCCTCTCTATATGCAATCTTCGCATCCAGCGAGATAGGTGTCGTTCCCTCTTCCTCTGATTTGTCTATGCTGTCTCGATAAGCTTCTCGGTGCTGGTCGACGCTGGATGTATCAATCAGAAGCTGTTTAGGGGTTTCCTTGTATAGCGCGTTTACGAACTGAACATCCTTTTCGAAATCGCACAAGAGCCGTTCCGAATATATGGAGTTGGCATTGTCAAGGATATGCGATACAAGACTCCAGTCTTGACTGAGATGTACATAAAAAAGCACAATATTGGCGAATTCTTCACTGTGCAATCGGTTCGACAGATACTTAAGTTGTTCGCGAAGGGCCATGCTGCGAGAGTCATTCCGCCTTATCGCCCTATCTAGATATTTTGCGACGAAATAATAATAGAAATGCTTGTAGCGAAACCTATAATTTCCGTCCGTCTGATCAAGAACTCTAGCTTTAACGAGGGCAATTAGGGACTGATGGAAGTCGAGAGCTAATTGGAAACGCTCTCGATATTCATCCGCAATCTCTCGCAGTTCAAGCTCTGTGAGCGAGTCGCGTTCTTGCTCAAACATGTGAAACGCTATTAGTGAACTATAGTTAAACTTTATCTCGGCCCCATAACCGCCGCCTTGGTCGTCGAAGCTTAGACTCGCCTTTATCAATGTTTCATGAAGGTGCCCGAATGACGTCCCAACAGTCGAATGAGACTGGCTCGATTCCATCATCTGAAGGATTGTGAGAATATTGAAAGGGAACGAGGGAACGACGTTCTTGCCGAGCAGTGACGTAACTATTTTCTCGGTACTGGATACGTCTCTTTCTAGATCCTCGAGATCTTCTGCGGTGACCCGGCCAATTGCGAGCCATTTCTCTATCAAGACAGCTCGGAGAGCATGACCGAATTCCAGCAAATCGCAGCGATCATACGAACGAAACGGGTCTTCGTGCGTTCCAAGACGCAGCATCTCTCTGACTCTATATAAATCAGAGACAGCAACGATAACGTGCTCGAACATCGCCTCTGCCGATCTGAGGAACCGTTCCTCGTTTTGAGGACTAAGATTCGATCGGTGGAAGTTGTCAACTATAAGAAGCCTGCGCGACGGTTCGAGCTGCAGATACCTCTCGACAATGCTTGAATCATACTGCTCAGAGACTGCTCCGCGGACGAGCCCCACAAACCTTTGCTCGCCGACTCTTCCCCGCAGCTTAGTCGCATCGATAAACAATGGAACGAAGTCGTTGCTGAGGTCTAAGAATAGCTTCTTTAGTAATGAAGTCTTGCCGCTATCGTCGGGACCGCTCAGTAATACGCGTGGCGTGTTGTGAAAATGTGCCAGCGCTCCCTTGCTGGACACCGGAATTGGTCGTCTCTTGGGATCGAGAAGGCTCTCGGAGGACCAGCACCTCATTCTGGGATAGACGAATATCTGGTCTAGCGTGAGCCCGGTGCGCGCTCTCTTGTGGGTGTAGGCTGTCCCAGTGTCGTTTAGCGCCCGCGCAAACGTCTGGTTAACGCTAAGTAAGTGCCGCTGCCGAGCCGGATTAACGATTAACGGCTTCCAGTCTCGCTTCTCTTTTGAGCTGTAGAGCTCTCCATTCCACCGAAACAGCTCGAACCTTTGTTCGCCTGTTGCCACGTCGAGTGCTATGACGTTGAAGCCGCTGTCGAAAGGACCGGAATCGCCCTTCAGGGCTGCCCCCTCTATGTATTGGAGGTGTTCTCCCGAGAACCGCTCAATCGAGCTCGCGCCCCCCTCATGTTCGTGTCCTGTGAACACAAAGTCCGAGCTCTGTTCGATCAACTGTTTCAGCTGCCGATAGTTGTTGGAATCGAGCCAATTATAGGGATGGTGGAACACAGATATGGAAAAGCTAGAATCCCCAGGATAAGGCTCTAGAGCCTGTGACGGCATAAAGAGCTTTGACTGCTGTTCCTTAATTCGGGACAGCCAAGCTGTATTAAAGCACTGAAACTTTAGTCTGAGATTTCCGATGTCGATCACTCGGCCCCAAGCTATCCGGCTCTGAATTGGTAGCTCTTTGTAGCCACCGGCGTCGGCCTCGAAATGAAAGAAATTATTCTGAACCGCGAGGAGCGTCTTTGCTTTTTCTCCGTCCAGCTCTATGCCGGACTTATAAAGCGCCTGTATGTCTGTGAGCAGAAATTCGCGAACATCTGACTCGCCGTCGAAATCGCAGTCATGATTGCCGGGGACACAGACGATATGCACAGATTTCAGCAGCGGCAGCTCTAGGAGTTCTGTTTTGAGCTGCTGAAAGAAAATGTTGGCTGCCTCATATTGAGATTGTTTGCCTGAAAAGGCCACATCTCCTGAAACTACGATGACGCACGCGGCTGCCTCGGGAACTGCTTCATGCAGCGCAGAGCGAATCTTGCCTGTCCGGCGCAAGATTGGATCTGAAGCATTTGAGATGTGAATGTCTGAGAGGTGAAGCAGTGCAATATTCATGTTAATGTCGTTCCCGTTGGCTACAGCTAAAAGCCCGGATTACTCCGGGCTTCTTTGTATCTCAACATGGCAAGTGTGTCTACACACCGAGGTGCTAACTGCATCCACTAGTCGACCCGCAGCCATGCAGCGGTAGCAGCTTCCGTTACGAGTCATGATGGCGCCGCAGGTTGAGCAGGTTGGCGCGTCGCCCACGTCGATCAGCTCTTTTAATGAATCCGAAGCATGGATTGCGCCGCGGGAAGAAACTGCAGGTCCCTCCCCTGCGGTTCGGGATGACACATCAGAAGAGACTGATGACATACCAGACGCCGGAGCCTGTTCGACGAAATCACCAAATGATTTCTGTTCGCTCTCCTCCGGGGCAGCCGACGGGTGGGGCTCCGAAGTACTTGTGAGGCAGACCCTCGAATCAGTGGAGAACCACGGAACATCTATCCGGAGAATTTCCAGTACGTTCCCATCTCGGCAACTCCCCACCACCTTCGTAACCTCCGCTCGTCACTTTTCCCGTGCAACTCAGTTCTGCAACTCATAGACTCGTGCGCGGGCACCTGAGGGGTGCAGCTATTGGCGGGCCGATCTTGTCCGTTAAGTTCTTTGAAATCTAATATTTGACTGTAAGTCTCACGGCCTCAATAATTTGCGAGAGAAATGTGCGCTAAGTTGTTGAAAAAGGGCATCACAATCAGAGTTTTTTGCGAGCATGCGCATTATCGGACGCAAATCGGCCGTCCAGGCCCGGAAATCGCTCTCCCCACGCAAAAAGCTAGGCCTAACTTCTTTAGAATCTGATTTTTGCCTGTAAACCACGCCGATTCAATAATTTAGAGTAGAAATCATGTCTAAACGATTGAAAACAAGGAATCGCAATTACATTTTTTTGTGATCCCAACGTTATCGGACATTGCGCCCAAACGGCTCCCGGCAGACTCCCAGAGCAGAAGCTTCTACAGCGCTCCCCCGCCCTCGAATACCTTCTCCATGTTGTAGGGAAACACGCGGTACAAACCGTAGCTGATACTCCTGTCAAAGTGCTGGCGGAAGAGCAGGTCGCCGCGGCCGTTGGCATCAGCGTCGAGTGCGTCGATCAACTCCAGACGGGGGAACACGTCGAGGTGTGTGGTGTCGGTCACGGAGCTGAAAACTTTCACCGGTTCTCCATTGATGTCGAGGTGGGCGACAAAGGTGACGTAGTAAAGGAACGGCCTGGAGCCCGCGGCCGGGATCGGCAGTTTTGCGGTGAGCACCAGCGTGGGCGAGTTGCTGAAGTCGAGATCGAAGAAGCGCAGATCGTAATCTTTGAGGACTGCGTTCTTGGGAACCTTGGGTCCGGGAGTATGTTTGTCGGCGAAGCTGCGAATGTCAGCCATCGCCAACGTGGTGATCGCCTGAGTCAGCTCCTGCTGCCGCTCCGGCGTGGTGGTATAGACCAAGGGACGCGTCTCGTATTTGCCCGCGTCAGAGATGGCGGCAAGAGAGCGGGCGGCAGCATTTTTCGCATTCGACTTCGCGGCTGGAGCGCTGGTTCCTGAGACCGGGACGCGGGGCTTAGGTTGCGGCGCCGCGGGCTGGTTGCCACGAGTCAGCACCGGGCGATCGGGATCGTTGTTATCTGGCGAAGGAGCGCTGGGCTCCTGCTTTGCCGCCGAATCAGGAGCCGACGTCGAGACCGGCTTGCGAAGCACCGGGCGATCCGAGTCGCTGTCGTCCACGGATTGCGGCTGATTGTTTACCGGGTGCAGGGTCGGTGGCGGAGAAGCGGCAGGCTCATCGCCGGGCCTGCGTAAACTGGGCCGGCCGGGAGAGGTGTCCGCTGTCGTGGTAGGTGCTGTGGTCGCCGGCTGGGAAGCGCCTGGTGCCGGCGAGGCTGGTGCCGGCGAGGGCGCCTGGGTCTGCTCCGGGGGCTTCGTCGCCGTCGAGCTTTGTTCGGAGCCAGGACGGCGCAAAACGGGAGGACCGCTGTCGGCGTCGCCGGTGAAGATCGCCTTGCTCTGTTTAGCTGTCGGCTTGGGGTGCTTGGCGGCTTCGGCAGCAAGCTGGGCGTCCATGGCGCGACGCGGAGTCCATCGGCCATCGCCGATCCATCCGGCATTCGACAGCTTGGGCAGGTTCACCACGAACTGACCTGCCGGTTCGCCATCACTCAGCGCCTGGTACACCGTCCCTGGCTGCACCGCCAGCGGTTCGGGATTGGCCTCATAAAGACTGGCGTCGTAATACTTGCCCTCGTACCAGAGCGCCACCGGCACCAGCCGAATGCCGCCTCCGGGCAGGAATTCCACCACTCCGATGGCGCGGGCAGAGCGCTTCGTCTTCTTGGGAGGCGCGTCGGGCTGAGTGCTCTGCTGGTCCTGCGGACGCCGCATTTCAGGACGCTGCGCCTGGGCGGGAAAACTACACCACAGCAGAATCCCGAGCAGCAGCAGCGGTGTAGTAAAGGGTGACGATTTACGATATAGATGACTAGCTATGGCCAATAACAAGAAAGCTCCCGATTTCACTCTGCCCGACGAAAACGGTAACCCGGTTTCACTGCAACAGTTCCGAGGCAAGACGGTGGTGTTGTTCTTCTATCCCAAGGCGAATACGCCGGGTTGAACCATTGAGGCTCGCGGGTTCCGCGATGCATACGCAAAGCTGCAAAGAGCCGGGTTGGTGGTTCTCGGCATCTCGCCCGACAAACCTTCCGCTCAAAAGAAGTTTAAAGAAAAAGAAGAACTCCCGTACACGCTTCTAGCCGATGCCGACAAAGAGGTCGCGCACAAGTTTGACGTAATCAAAGAGAAGAATATGTACGGCAGGAAGGTGATGGGCATTGCGCGAACGACCTTCCTCATCGGCCCGGAGGGGAAGATTGAGCACGTGTTCGAGAGCGTGAAGCCCGACGGCCACGCCGAGGAAGTGCTGGCGAAGGTGAAGGAGATGGCGTAGACGGCCAAAGCGTAGACGATGTCGCGCCATCCCGACAAGTATTGAGCCACGGACACACGGACGAACACGGATCTGGGCTTCAAGTCTAAGATTTTTTGGTTATTTAGCCTTTCTGGTCGGTGTCGGTCCGTGGTTCATCTTCTTTGGAGCGCGCTGTTTGTTATACTTACGGTGCCTCTACGTTTCTGCCTGAAATCCCGCCGAACGACGTGCGGGACGCGTGTGCGGAAGTGGTGAAATTGGCAGACACACCATCTTGAGGGGGTGGCGCCGAAAGGCATGGGGGTTCAAGTCCCCCCTTCCGCACCATACCTCGCTGACAGTAAACGTACAGAGATCAAGTTACCGAGTGGTGCCGTCGCGCCCGAAGACAAAGGCTGAGTTCATGACTGTTCTGGTTACCGTTTTACACATCATCGTTTGTATTTTTCTGATCGCGGTAGTGCTCTTGCAGAGCGGCAAGAGCGCCGACATTGCGGCTGCGTTCGGCGGCATGGGTAGCCAGACGGCTTTCGGCACCCGGACGGCGGCCACCGTGTTGGGCAAAGCAACTACATGGGCAGCAGTGCTGTTCATGCTGACCTCAATTACGCTGACCATCTTCGCGGCTCGCCGCGGCACCAGCAGCGGATCGGTATTGTCGGGAACGACAACGACATCGGCACCTGCGAAGCGGGCACCCGCGCCGGTTCAGAAGCCGGCCCCGGAGCCGCAGCCGGCGACGCCGAACCGGTAAGCTTCGTCCGCTTGAAATGAAGAGGCCTCCGCAAAGGGCGGAGGCTTTCACTTTTCACCGAAGTTCGCGAGAGGGGCTACGAACCCTCAACCAACGGCGTGTTGGTTGCAGATCGTGGGGCGACTTCGACCTCGGCAACCGGCGCGGCTTCGCCATTAGCCTTGGTCGGGGAAGCTGATGGCGCTTTGGTTACGCCTCCCTTAGGCGGACGCCAGCTCTTCTCGTACTGCCCAATGTGCCAGATGTCGCGCGCGTATTCCTGCACTGTACGGTCGCTGGAGAACTTGCCGATGCGCGCCACGTTCAACACCGCTTTGCGCCACCAGATGTCGTCAGCAAGATATTCCTGTTCGATCAGGCGATGGGTTTCGACGTAGCTGAGGAAGTCGGCAACGTGGAAATACTTGTCGCCGCGAACGAGCAGTTCGTCGAAGATCCAGCCAAACAGGCCATGCTCGCTGGGGCAGAAGCGGTCGGAGTTGATGGCGTCGAGCACCTCTTTGATCTGTGGGCTCTCATCGTAGAGATCGCGTGGGATGTAGGTTCCCTTTTCTTTCATTTCCGCGATCTGCTCGGCGCGAAGGCCGAAGATGTAGATGTTTTCTTGCCCGACTTCCTGGGCGATCTCGATATTAGCGCCGTCCCAGGTGCCAATGGTCAGGGCGCCGTTCATGGCGAGCTTCATGTTGCCGGTACCCGAAGCCTCGGTGCCAGCGGTTGAAATCTGCTCGCTCAAATCCGCAGCCGGCATGATGAGCTCGGCCAGCGACACGCGATAGTCAGGCAGAAACGCTACCTTGATCCACTCCTTTGCCTTGGAGTCGTTGTTCACCACGTCGGCTACGTTGTGAATCAGCTTGATAATCTGCTTGGCGGCCCAATATCCCGGGGCGGCCTTGCCGGCGAAGATGTAGGTGCGCGGGACTGCCGGAAGCTCACCATGCTCCACGATACGAAGGTAATCGCTGACGATGTGCATTACGTTCAGCAACTGACGCTTGTACTCGTGGATGCGTTTGATGTGTACATCGAAGATCGAGTCGGGATCGACCACCACGTCGGTTTCTTCCTGGATGACCGACTGAAGCTTTAGTTTGTTCCTGCGCTTGACCTCCTTGAAGGACGCGCGAAATTCCGCATCTTTCGCCCACGGCTCAAGCTCGTGCAGCTTATCGAGGCTGGTGATCCATTTGTTTTCGTCGAGGGTCAGGCTGATGAGCTCTGTCAGCTCGGGATTGGCTTCCATCAGCCAACGCCGCGGGGCAACGCCATTCGTCTTGTTATTGAACTTCTCGGGCCACACCGAATAAAATTCCGGCACCAGCGAGGTCTTGATCAGGTCGGTATGCAGAGCGGAGACGCCATTTACCGAGTGGCTGCCCACGATGCACAGGTTGGCCATACGTACCTGCTTCTCGTAGCCTTCCTCGATGATGGACATGCGCTGCAGCTTTTCAGTGTCCATGAACGAGTACTGCTGCATGTCGCGCATGAATCGGTGATTGATGTTGAAGATGAGCTGCATGTGGCGCGGCAAGACCTTCTCCAACAGCGGGACCGACCACTTCTCCAGCGCTTCGGGCAGCAAGGTGTGGTTGGTGTAAGCCAGAGTTTGCTGGGTAATCTCCCACGCCTGCTCGTAGACAAGCCCATGGTCGTCCATGAGGCTGCGCATCAGCTCAGCGACCGACAAGCTGGGGTGGGTGTCGTTCATCTGGATGGCGACCTTGGAGGGGAAGAGCTCGAATTTGTCGCCGTGCTGGCTGCGGAAGCGACGCATGATATCGCCAATGGCGCACGCAATCAGGAAGTACTCCTGCACCAGGCGCAACTCCTTGCCGCTGACCACGGAGTCGGAGGGATAGAGCACGCGCGAGATGTTTTCTGACTGGATCTTCTGCTCGATGGCGCGTACGTAGTCGCCACGATTAAAAATCTCAATGTCGAAATCTTCCGAAGCCCCGGCGGTGAACAGACGAAGCCAGTTCACTGTCTGTCCCAGATAGCCCACGATGGGCAGGTCGGCGGGTACGCCGATTACGGTCTTGTAGCCGCTCCAGCTTTGCCGGAAATTGTCCTCATCATCGCGCTGGGTTTCCACCTTGCCATAAAGATTGATGGCGACCGATTCGTTGGCGTGCTCAATCTGGAATGGCGTGCCGTTGGCCTTCCAGCGGTCGGGCTTCTCGCGCTGAAAGCCGTTGAAAATTTCCTGGCGGAAGAGGCCGTACTCGTAGTCGATGCCGTAACCGAAGCCCGGCATGCCGAGGGTGGCCATGGATTCCAGCATGCAGGCGGCGAGACGGCCCAGGCCACCGTTGCCCAGTCCGGCATCGGCCTCGCTGTCTAATACGTCTTCCAGGCTGATACCAAAACCGGCGAGCACTTCGCGGCAAAGTTCTTCGGCGCGCAGGTTCGAAAGATTGTCGGCCAGCGAGCGCCCCATCAGGAATTCCATCGACAGGTAATAGAGGCGCTTCTGGTCCTTGTGACGGTACCGCCGTTCGGTTTCGATCAGACGGTCAACGATGCGGTCGCGGACTGCGAGAGATACCGGGGTGAGGTAATCGGCGGGAGTCAATTCAGATGTGGGACGGACCAGGGTGTAACGAATGTGTCGCAGTATGGCTTCCCGCAGGACTTCCGCAGGACGCCCCTGGGTAAGAAACTCGTCAGTGGACATATTATGAGGGCGCTTTTGACTTGCTGGAAGAAAGCCCGCCACTCTGGTTCGAGTCGCTCTGGCAGAGCTGCGGTTGCATCCCGGCGCATCCTCTTGCCGCGGGATCGGCTGCTTTCGTCCTGATACCGATTGTTCGCAAAGCGATTCCACATTCTAACGCAAGCGGAAGGCTGGAAACGGGAAAGCTGCGGCAGAAGGCAGCAGCGTTGCCTCAGAAAAGGTAAATCAGGTTGATGGCGAACGTGTTCTGATGCGGCACAAGAACCTGAGGATTGCTGGTTAAGAACACGTCGCGGTTCGAGTGATCAAAGCGGATGTCGCCGCGAATCGCGAACTTGCCATCCAGCTTCTTCAACCACGAGGCAACATCAGAAAGCTTCGCAGCCATGTCGTATTCGGGCGTGAGGGTGTATCCCTGAAGTGTTTGGTCGACTCCGGTGCGGGTGCCTCCGCCATCGTTGAATACCTCACCGCGAAAGGCCAGCGAGAGCTTTTGCGTGAAGCCGTACTTCACGTACATCGCGAGACCCTTCCAGATTGCGTCGTGACCGAGACTGACGCCGTTCTCCTCGTGGCCATACAATGCGTCGAAGCCAAGATTGAGACGGGGGGTGGTCTTCCAGCTTCCGACAATTTCGCCTACGCTACGCTGGTCGCGAGTATCTTTCGGGCGCTCCGGACCATGAATGAAGTTGAAGTAGAGCGTGGTGGTCTTGGTGGGTGTAATCGTGATCTGGCTGCCCCAGGAATATCCGCTGTTGTAGCGCTGGAACTCGTCCCATCCGTTGACGACCACGACCATGCCGGTGATTTTGCTGGTGAATGGATAAGTGATCTTCGCGCCAGTGTAGGTGAATGGTACGCCGAATCCGAAGATGAAGCCGCGACTGAATTCGTCGTTGTAGCCGTCATAACCGCCGATGACCTCCGACCCCAGATGACTGACCATCTTGCCAACATCGAATCGCAAGCCCTTCCCCAGCGGCGCAATGTAGCTGACATACGTCTCGGGAATATCGAGGTGATGAGCGACGTCGGTCTGCATATTGCGGAACATTCCGTAGGCGGCGGTAACTTCGGGAACGCCGGAGCCGGCAATCATGTTGAAGCGAAAACCGACCTGGTTGGGTTTCTCGATGGCACGTTGAATCACGATCTGTGCCATGTCTAACTGGGGTTCGTTGTCGTTGAAGTCGAAGATGCGGAACTGGTTCAGGCGGTCATAGGGCTGGTTGGTGTTGTAGCCATAGGAAAAGGATGCGAAGCCGTTGACGGTGATGCCGCGCCATGCCAGGTGAGGCTCGTTCACCGGCCCGGCATTGACATCGACCGCGACGGGATTGTCTTGCGTCGGTGCCTGCTGGCCGGGGCCTGTCGCAGGGACAGACTGTCCCCAGAGCAACCGGGGCGACGTGATCGTCGCCCCGGACAGCACGCTAATTACGAGCAGGAGCCGAAGGGCCCGGAGCATGGTTACTTCCCGGGACCAACCAGTTCGTGCTCGTCCTCTATCCGTACCGGTTCGATCGTCACCTTGCGGCGATCGTCATTGAACAGGTCCTCGACTTCGAGCGTTTCGTAGGCATGCTCGCCGTGGAGAGATTCATCCAAGCCGATGCCTTCTTCCGATTCCCCGACCTTCACCGGGGTGAAGACATCGATTATCCGCAGCATGACATAGGTGAAGATGAAGGCCCAGAAAGACGAGAACACAACCGCAACCACCTGCTTCACCAGGAATATGGGATCGCCATGCAGCAGGCCGTCCGCGCCGTCAGGGTTCCACGCCTTGCTTGCGAAAACGCCAAGCAGAACCATGCCGAGCGCGCCACCAACACCGTGGACGCCCCAGACGTCGAGTGCGTCGTCCCAGTGGAGCTTGTTCTTCATCTCAACGGCGAAGTAGCAAACCACGCCGGCGATAATGCCGATGATCACAGCGGTAGAGGGCGAAACGTAGCCGGCGGCTGGAGTAATCGTCGCCAGTCCGGCAACCGCGCCGGTCAGCAAACCCAGGAATTTGGGCTTCCTCTCGTTAAACCAGGCCATCAACAGCCAGGTAATGGCGGCAAACGAGGCGGCTACGTCGGTGTTCAGAAAGGCCGTGGCAGTCACGGAGTTGGCGCTCATTTCGCTGCCGGCATTGAATCCGTACCATCCGAACCACAACAGCCCGGTTCCTAACGCCACCAGCGGAATGCTGTGCGGGCCGCGATCCACAATGCGCCGCTTGCCGACGTACAGCACCGAGGCAAGGGCCGCCATTCCGGCGATGTTGTGCACCACGATTCCGCCGGCGAAGTCTTTCACGCCCCACTGCTGCAGGAAGCCTCCGCCCCAGACCATGTGCACGAACGGGAAGTACACGAAGGTCAGCCACCCGGTGAGGAACAACATGTAGGCCTTGAAACTGACGCGATTGGTGAAAGCGCCGGAAATCAGTGCCGGAGTAATGATGGCGAACATCATCTGAAACGCCACAAACACGAACATGGGAACGGTTTCGTTCGGTGAAGGGGTATTCAGATTGATGTTGCGCAGGCAGGCATTGTGGAAGTTGCCGATGACACCGTGCCAGTCGCCGCTGAAACACAGCGAAAACCCATACAGGTACCAGATCACGGTGGTCCAGCCCATCGAAACGAAGCTCTGGATCATGATGGCGAGAACGTTTTTGCGTCCCACCAGGCCGCCATAAAAGAATGCCAGGCCCGGGGTCATCAGCATGACCAGGCTGGTGCACAGAAGCATGAAGCCGGTGTTACCGGTGTCGAGGTGAAGCATGAAAACCTCCGGAAAGAAATGAGCGACAGGAGCAGCAATGGGCAGCGATGCTTGAAGACCGGTACGGTGCGCCGAGGGCCGGGATGAGAGTCCTGGATCGCAAGCGCGATTCGCAGCGGTCGGCTAGCTCACTTTCAATATTCATGTACCCTTGGCGCTCGGAAAGAACGCGGACCGGGAAAATCGCGTGCCCAAGGGCAATTGGGTCGTACTTTGCCTTTTAGCATCGTCCAAGCTGAAGACGTATGGCTGTCGCAATATTAGGCTGCACTTTTGGTGGGCGGGGAATCTGTGCCCCATGTCACGCCGTGTGGTGATGTGCAACGGAACTGGATTTGCTCGTACTCCTCACAACCTGGCTTAGCCGCGTGGCTGAAGGTGATGATAGAGTGGCTGCATTCGAGAGGAGGGTTCCATGTCACTATCGGTGGATGCGCGCCACTGCGGCGCGGTATACGTGATCCGCTGTAGTGGGCGCATTGTAGCTGGCGAAGAGTCCAGTGTGCTGGAAGCGGCGATCAACCGTGGTCTGCGCGAATTTCGCCGTCTGGTAATCGACCTCGAGGGGGTACGACAACTGGACAGCAGCGGCATAGGGTTGCTGGTGCGCAACCTGGCCCACACGCGAAGCCGGGGAGGCGACCTTCGACTGTCGAGCGCACCGCCTTTTGTGGCGAATGTCATCCAAGCTACAAGGTTGAACACTGTTTTCAAGATGTACGGATCGGAAGAAGAGGCAGTCGTTTCGTTTTTGAAGGAGCCTGGTGCAACGGGTTCTCCGGAAACGCCGGCCGGGCCACTGGTCCTGTTCGTCGATCGCTCTCCCGACGTTTGCGCCTTCGTACGGGCCCTGCTGAGCAATCACGGCTACGCCGTGCTTTCAACGTGCAAAACAACCGATGCCAAGCTGCTGCTGTTGTCCGCGAAATTCGACTATCTCGTGCTGGGGGCCGACTGCTCGCAGGGCGAGTCTGCCGCCGCGGCTGACAAGCTGAAATCTTTCGCCGCGTCGGCGGCAGTGGTCAAACTGTCGAGCACGTTCAACTACGAAGATCCGGAGCGAGCCGGCGCGGAGTTGCTGCGGATGATGGAAACTGCGAAGGCAGCGAGGGCCTAGATCGTGTTCGAACGCTATACGGAAAAAGCCCGTCAGACAATCTTCTTCGCGCGCTATGAGGCGAGCCAGTTTGGGTCACAGTACATCGAACCGGAGCACATACTTTTAGGTCTGCTGCGTGCCGACAAGGCGCTGGCCAATCGCTTTCTACGCCCAGAACACACCATGGAAGGCTTTGGCAAACAGATTTGGACACGCACGCCACCGGGGGAGAAGATCTCGACATCGGTTGACTTGCCTCTGAGCAATGAGAGTAAGCGCGCGTTGGCCCACGCCGCGGAAGTGGCTGAGGAGTTTTCGGACAGACACATCGGTACCCAACACCTATTGCTTGGCCTGCTGCGTGAAGAACAGTGTTTTGCCGCGCAACTTCTTCGCGAACGCGGTTTGCAATGGGGCGAGGTTCGAGAGCAACTCCGTCGTGATCCGCATGACGGGCCGGATGCCATCAGGTGGGAACATGCGGGTGCGGGCCTGGTAATCAACTCGACGCCGTCGGGCGGCGACATCGAGGTCGATGGCACCTTTTATGGCCACACTCCTGCGCAATTGCCGCTTGCCGAGGGAGAAAGAACGGTTCGGATTAAGCTTCAGGGCTTTCAGCCATGGGAGCGGACGGTGCAGATCATGCAGGGGGGTCGGCAAAGCTTGACCGCAAACCTGGAGCGGGTTCCTTCCTAGTGTCCGCCGATCGCAAGCACTCTTTGATCGCGCTCACCGGATTCATGGGATCCGGCAAGAGCAGTGTGGGACAGGCGTTGGCAGCGTTATTGGGCTGGAGTTTTGTTGACTTGGACGATGAGATCGAGCGCGAACAGGGGCGGAAGATTCGCGAAATCTTCGCCGCCGAGGGAGAGCCGCGATTTCGCGAGATCGAGAGCTCAGCACTCAGCTCTCTGGTTCGGAATATCGCGGGGCCGGTCGTGTTGGCGACTGGGGGCGGAACGTACGTGCAAGAGCGCAACGCCGCGTTGCTGCATGACGCTGGAGCAACAGTAATTTTCCTGGATGCCACAC
Organism: uncultured Acidobacteriaceae bacterium; assembly: GCA_963796585.1. Lineage (GTDB taxonomy): Bacteria > Acidobacteriota > Terriglobia > Terriglobales > Acidobacteriaceae > CAVVDY01. Next base: position 122,290 of record CAWCMB010000006.1, on the reverse strand, counting down.
CCGAGACCTTGTTGCGACGATGCTGCCCTGAGGGTAGCGAGCCGAGCGAGGCGATTCGGCCCCTGGCGCAGGACCGGGAGGCTTTTGTGCGGCTCTATGAGAAACGCTTGCCGGCTTATCGCACTGCTGATTTGACGGTGAGTTCCGACGATAAAGCACCGCAGGCGGTGGCGCGAGAGATTGCACTGACATTGGGATTGCTGAAGATGTGAGGAGCTGAACTGGAAAACTCTTGGCAGCGGAAAAAACAGCAGATCCCTCACCTCTAAAGAGGTTCGGGATGACAAAAACACAGGGCTTTTATGGCGCAGCTAAAGCTGCGCCCCTTCAAAACGGCGCCAGGCAGAGTGGCTGATGGCTGACAGCTGGCGGCTGATAGCTGGTTCACTGCGTCTGCTGCAGTCTCGCAACCAGCTTCTGTGCCAGATTGTCTTCCGATTCCGACCACAGGACGCGCCCGCTGATTCCGCAGTGCCGCTCGACCGCCGCAGAAAAGGCAACCAGCTTCGCGACATTGTTGCGGATGCGCATTTCGTTATTGGTGTCGAGTCGCAGACCTTCAAACAAGAACGGCGTATCGAGCCCGAAGTCGACTTGGATATGTCCATCCTCGGTGTAGGTTCCCTCTTCGAACTCGACGCCGTGAACCAGAAATTTCACCGCTACGGGACGCAGCACCCAGGCTTCGCCGTGCTCGTCTTCGTTAGGCACCCATAAATCCCAGAAGGCGTCGAATATCAGGGCATAATCATCGTGGGCGAACTCCTGAGCGACTTCCGCGGCCTCTTCCGGGGAGACGCCGGGGTCGAAGCGCCTTTCCAGCACCGTGGGCTCGCTCCAGCCGACGGGATGCACGGAGAGATAGGTCACCCCTTCGCGCAATTCCGAGAATGGAAACTGCCGCAGCACCGACACAGCGCGCGGAATCATCTCGCTGTCGCGGAAGGTGGGGAACCAGATGCTGAGATAAAGGGAATCCATGGGCGATATTTTAGCGCCTGCAAGGCAGACGATGGGCCCTTCGATGTCGCTTTCAGGGTTTGGAATGATCCAAGAAAGCTGCTGAAGAAAGTCAAATGGTCGCGCGTTGTGCCGCCGAATAAACAGGCTGCGGAAAAACTCTTGGCAGTGAAAAAAACAGCAGATCCCTCACCTCTAAAGAGGTTCGGGATGACAAAAAGACAGGGCTTTTGTGGCGCAGCTAAAGCTGCGCCCCTTCAAAACGGCGCCAGGCAGAGTTTTTCTGCAGCCTGTAAAGGCGTGCCCTGACGTCCTTCTACGGGGAACCGAATTTTGGCTGCCGAAGTTACTGGAGCCGGAAGCGCTCGGCCATCAGCCGTTGCAGTCTCGGCTTGTACAAAATATCGTAGGCGAACTCTTTGTTGGGAAACATGGCAAGAGCGGCTCGTTTGGTGTTGGCCACCAAGTCGGCGGCTTCTTCCACCGTCAGGTCCGGGTCCTGACTGATGACCGACATCACCATGTTCATCATGATCTGGAGCCGTCGGAGCTTGCGCCGTTCCTCTTCCTGCTCCTGAAGTTCGCTGGGGGTGGGCTGGGGTTTGGGTGTCTCGTTCCGCTCTGGTAGCTCCATCAGGGGTCCTCTAAGACAAAAGGCCGGGCATCAGGTACGAGGGTGCCTTAGCAAACCGGCTTTCATTACAATTGGATGTTGGACGCCATCTCACCGTTGCGCTGAACCGTTGGGCTGCATCATACACCGATTCAGGCGAATTGCATTTCGGGAAGTCGGGGAGTGCTCAACCGTGAAACAGCACCCAGTTGCAGGAGCCCAGGAGGAAGCAGATATGGCAGATTTGGACGAGCAGAAGGACACGCAGGAATCACACGAGGAACTGGTAAAAGTCTTCGATACCGAGCAGGAATCAGAGGCCATGGTGGTTCGTGGGCTGCTCGAAGCTAATGGCATAGAAGCCATGATCGAGAATCTCGACGCCCCGCAAGACGTGCTGCCCGGCGTTGGAGGGGTCATCGTTCTGGTTCGCCCAGACCAGGCTGGGGAAGCCGCTCGGTTGATTGAAGAGTCCCGCACCGATGTTCCAAACGATGAGACGGTCAGCGAGGAACCGGTTTAGCGGTGACGGTTTTTCCATCCAGGTAGAAGGAGACAGCACCAGCCAGATCGGTGCGGTAGGTCGTGATATGCGACGCGGCGTACCGCCGCATTACCTCGGGCCGGGGATGCCGGAACGGGTTGTAGAAGCCGGCCGAGACAACTGCGAATTGAGGATTGACCGCAGCCAGGAAGTCCGGAGAGCTGGAAGTCAGACTGCCATGGTGCCCGACCTTCAGCAGGTTGGCCTGCGGGTCCTCGTCGATCATCAACTCCTCAATGCGCTGGTGTGAGTCACCGACCAGCAGCGCCGATGTCTGGGCATATTGCAGATGAAGCACGAGCGACTCATCGTCCTGGGCTGGGTTGTGCGCCTCTGAGCCGGGCTGCGGATTCAGCACGCGAATCGTGATCCCGCCGAAATTGAAGGCTTCGCCCGCGTGGTAGGCGGTGAGCGCGACGCCGAACTCCCGAGCCGTCTTCTCCACTTCGGCGAAGTCGAGGGTGGGCGACTCGACTCCATACCAAAGATCGCGTGGACGGAAATTGGCGATGATGCTGCGCATGCCTCCGATGTGGTCGGAGTGCGCATGAGATATAGCAACTGCGTCCAGGCGGCGAATACCGCGCGACCATAGATAGGGGGACACGACTTCTTCGCCGACGTCAAAGTCCGAGCGCGAAGTGGCTCCCAGCCCGCCGGCGTCCGACAATAGGGTTTTACCGTCGGGCGTCACGATCAGCAGCGAGTCGCCCTGGCCGACATCGATGGCCGTGATCTCCAGCACTCCGGGTTGAAGCTGCGGCTTCGGGGGGAGCAGCACCAGCGCGAAGGCAGCGACTGCCAGGGCCGCCAATCCGGTCGCTGCCAGGCTCGACCTTCGACGCGCGGTGACCAGCGCCAAACCGAAAGCCGCAACAGCGAAGAAGCACATTGCGAGAGAAGGTGTCGGAACCCGCAGGTCGGAAAGCCGAAAGTGTCCAAAGAGTCGCACGGTTCCGGTCAGCAGGTCGAGCGAATAGCCAGTGATATGAGCGGGGACCCAGGCCATCCACAGCGAAACATACGACAGCGCGACTGCTACTACCGCCGTGGGCAGCAGGATGCCGGCGATCGGAATGACCAGCGCGTTGGCGGGTAGCGACAAGGTGGTAACGCGATGGAAGTACCAGGCCATCGGCAGCGTGAGCGCGAACTGGATGATGGTTGACGCTATGAGCAACTCGGCCGCGGCAAGCGCGAGCGAAGCTGTACGCATCGTGATGAAGTTGGCGACAGGTTTGCCCACGATGCCGGCGAGTTGCGACCGAATCAGGCGCAGGTCGGAACGGAACTGGGCGGCCGGGGTGGGGAGGCTGTAATCGTAGTTGGGTGAGTCGAGATTTTTCAGGCCGGTTTGCAGCGGATAAATTGAGCGTCGCAATACAGGCACCGCAATCCCGGCGACGGCAATTACGGATAAGAACGTCAGTTGGAAGCTGGCTTCGAACAGCGTGCGCGGATTGACCAGCAACATTCCCACCGCGGCGACGCCCAGAGCATTTAGTCCGGTGCGATCTCGAAAGAGCAACCGGGTGATCAAGTAAATATTCAGCACGATGGTTGCGCGAATGATGGGCGAACCCAAATCGGCGACGAAGGCATATCCCCAGGAGAGAAGAATCGTGAGTAGAGTGGCTGCGGTTTCGCCAAAAGGCAGCTTGCGCAGCGCCCAGAAGAGCGCGAAGGCGAGGATGCCGACGTTGATGCCGGAAACAACTAGTATGTGATACGTCCCGGTACGCTGGAAGTTGGTCTTGATCTCGCGTCCAAAGAAGGCCCGGCCGCCGATCAGCATGGCTTGCATCAAGGCCCCCCGTTCGCCGGGCCACAGTGTCTGGATGTGAGCCAGAATGCTGCGACGCGCTCGGGCACGGCAAAGACCGATGCGACTGCCTTCGAAGCCGGGGAGAATCTCGACGTGCACCGCCCGTGCCGATCCGGTCAGGCGAATTCCCTGGGACAGGAGATATCCCACTAGATCAAGTGCGCCGGGATTTCCGTAGTTGCGCGGCATACGCATCTTCGCCGCCAGCCGCAGCCTCTCGCCGTAGGTATAGACGGGCAGCGCCGACTCGCCGCCGCTTTGTTCGGCCGCGGCCTCATCGGACTCGCGGCTGTACAGGGTGAGCCTTATCCCGACACGTGCATCGCTGGTTTGGTCAGCGGTCGCAAGTTCTTCCGCTTCTATATCTACCGATTCCTGCTTGCCGCCGTAGGGGCTGTCGCGCACCAACCCTTCCCGAATGACATGGCCCATGACCATGACTTCACCTTCGCCGGTTGCGAAAGCCTGCAAGTCGGGCGTCGTCTTCTGGGCGGCATCGAATGCCTGAAGGTAAAAAGCCCCTGAGGCAAAGACGGCAATCAGCACGAGTGGATACGCCAGTTCGGGGCCACGCTTCCACACGAACAGCAGTCCGGTGCAGGCGAGGACAAGCGCGATCAACCAGAGGAAGGGTGAACGCCAAAGATAATTAGCGGCGATGATGCCGGAGGAAAATGCCAGCGCCGCGATAAAGAGAGGTTCTTTACCGCCACAGTACAGCGGGCGGAATCCGGCGGAAGCGGATGCGCCGTTCGCAACGGGGGAGGCGGACGACAATCCTCAACAGTCTGCTTGGGGAGTGGGCGGGCTACCCGTTCGCGAGACGCCTACAGGCGGTCCAGGTCTTCGGCACCGATGCCGACGGACCAGGGCAGCAGTTCATATTGCGCGAGCCCGAACCGCGTGTACGGATCGTTATCGCGGATGCTGTCGAGGGTCGATTGCGCTTCGTTATCAGGAACTCGCAGCAGCAGTGCGCCGCCGCTCCGTGGGACCAGTGGACCTGAGGCGATCAGCAGGCCTTCCTGCTTTAGCCCCTGTAAATAGGCGCGGTGCGAGTCGGTGTGCTTGATTACTTCTTCCAGCGGCTTGCGATAGCGAATGATAGCGAGCGCGTACATAACTTGGCAGATGGATCAGCGCGCCAGGTGCAAGACCGTTTCCATATGCGCGGTCTGGGGAAACAGATCGAAAAGATGCGCTTGTTCCACCCTGAAGCTCGATTCTAGCAGTACGCGCAGGTCGCGGGCGAGGGTTGCCGGATCGCAGGAGACGTAGGTCACACGTGGGACGGACATGCGTGCTAGCGCGCGAGCGGTTTTTTCGCCCAGGCCTGAGCGGGGCGGATCAACGATAACGAAATCGGGCGCAAGCTTGGCGCCGCGCTCAGTGAGAAAAGCTTCGGTCGTAGCGCGGGTCGCTTTCACGTTTGGCGCAGCATTATGCCGTAGGTCAGCAAATGACGTGAGCGATGCTTCAACCGCCAGCACCTGATCGAAGCGAAGCGAGAGGGGGAGCGTGAATAGCCCTACCCCGGCGTACAGATCGAGCGCCGCGCGTCCCTTGTTTCCGCCAACCGCGACTTGTGCGAGATCTTCCACCAGGAAGCGATTGGTCTGGAAGAATGAGCCGGCGCTGACGCGGAAGTCGTGATCGGCGATCCGGTATTGCAACTCACCATTGCCGATTGCCCGGCCTTGTTCGCTATGCACGGAGGTGAGGGGCGCGAATTGCCGGGAGTCGTCCTCCAGCGGCGCGCTAACAAACACCACCACACCCTGAACGGCGGGCATGACTTGATGCAAAGCTGCCGCGAACGGCTGACACTCTCGGGTGTCACTGTCGGGCCGGACGTAGAGTTCCACCAGCATCTGCTGATCGTCGCGGTTAGCGAAGAACTGAATTCCATGGAGCGACGGTGGCACTGCGCCATCGTGGGCGAGCGTCCACACCGCGCGTATCGCCTGGTTAATCAGCGGCGAACTGATGGGACATTGCTCCACCGGAAGCAACTGGTGCGAAGCGTTGCGGTGATAACCGAGTTGGAACTCCGGCGTTGTCTGAAGGCGCATGCGGGTGCGATTGCGATAGTGCCACGGCTCGGCCGCGTGTACTTGAATCTCGCCTTGCAGCTCAAGCTTGGCAGTCCGGCGCAAGGTCTCGCGCAGGATCTCGGCCTTGTAAGATAGCTGGGCTGCGTAGTCGATGTGCTGGTACTGGCAGCCTCCGCACTGGCCAAAGTAGGGGCAGCCGGGCTCGACGCGTTCAGCGGAGGGCTCGAGCACCTGGTTGAGACGGGCGCGCGCGAATCCGGGGCGGGTCTCTGTTAGGCTGGCCTCGATCTTCTCGCCCGGTATAACAAAAGGCACGAAGATAGTCTTACCCGGACCTTTGTCGTCGGCCGGCGAGCGTGCCAGTCCGTCGCCGCCATAGACTAGTTTTTCGATTTGCAGTTGCAAGGATGTCCTTTGCCTGTCGTCGGCGACGTTCTAAGCCGGCGAGACGCCCAGGTCTCTGGGGATTTTCCGGGCGAGAAAATCATTGATTTTCAGAATGGCGAGGCACTGTCGAGGTTTTGCCGACGGCACGATTCACATCGATGGAATGATTATCGCCTTCCCGCAATAGTTCGCATCCGTGCCGCAACAGGTGCTGAAGAAGATCTCGCCGCTTCACGCCCGAACCGTAAGCGTCTCGCGAATTACCTCGTCGGTCCCTGTTGCTTCCTGGGCCAGCGCCCGATTGGGCTCAAGCACCAATGCAGTCGCTTCCTGCAGATTGGAGCGCGTTTCTTCCAAGGTCGCTCCCTGCGTATTGGCGCCGGGGAGTTCCTCAACGAAACCAAGGTAGCCTTCCGGCACACGACGGAAAACTGCGGTGAACTGAACCGTCAAGCCTTCATCATACGCCCCCTGCGTAAGGGCCTCAGCCTAGCTCAGCGCCGAGGGGAACATTGGCCGACACCAGGTGCGCCTGGGCGAGCTCGCGAAGCTCAGCGCTAAGAGCCACGCTCTTTCCCTGATCGAGGCTGGCTTGTACGGCTACGCAATCGGAGGTCGCGACCATTTTGCCGGAAACGTCGTTGTACATCTGGTGCAGAAAGCGAAAGTACTTTTCGCCAACCGCCAGGAATCCGCTCTTGATGACGACCAGTTCGCCGCCACGCAGCTCTTCAAGAAACTGGTAATTCTGCCGCACGATGGCGATGCGCAGATTTTTCTCGCGGATGGAAGCAGGCGTAATGCCGATGGCGTGCAGCAGAAACCACGTCGCCTGATCGAAGCGCGACACGTACATGTGCGAGTTCATGTGGCTGGCAGAGTCGTATTCCGATGCCAGCACCGCACCTTTGAATGTATGTACCCAGTCGGACATAGGAATTGTCAGTTGTCAGTAACTTCCAGCAGTCAACTGTGAACTGACAACTGGCCACTGACAACTTTCTTCACAAATCTCTCCACCGCCTCCAGAGTCTTCTTCCGCTGGTCGCGATGCGGCGAGTGTTTGCAATCGGCAAGCATAACAAGTTCAGTACCCCGAATGCGACTTTGAATTGCCTTTACCTGCGCCGGAGTGCCGTACTCGTCCTGCTCGCCCTGGATGCAGAGAACCGGACAGCGAATCGCGTGCAGGTACTCCTCAATGTTCCACGACCGGAACGCTGGGTCCAGCCAGATGTCATTCCATCCCCAGAAGGTCTGGTCGACGTGCGCATGATACTTCGCCAGCTTCTCGCGAAACTCCGTGGTCTGGAAATTCACTTTGGCCGCGGCGATGCTTTCCACACTGAGATCCTCGACAAAGACGTGCGGCGCTTCAAGAATCAAAGCGCGAGGCGATTCGGGAAATGTGCCGGCGTAGATCAGCGCAATGGAGCCGCCGTCACTATGACCGAAGAGGATTGGCTGCTCGATCCCGAGCGCGTTGAGCAACTCCGGCAGCACGACCTGGGCCTCGTGATGCATGAACCGGACAGCACGTTTTTCGAGCAGGGGGTCGGAGTTGCCGTGTCCATATCGCGAATACACCAGCACTCCACAGCCAGTGCGCTCCGCCATACACTGAGGGAAATCTTTCCAGAGCGCGACCGATCCCAGTCCCTCGTGCAGCATGACAATCGTGGGCGAGCGTTGGTCGCGCGCGGCGATGAGAAGCGTCTCCAAGCGCTTGCTCGCGACCGTGAGAAACTCACGCTTCTCCGCGGCCGGTCGTACGGGAACGGATTCCATGCTTGCGAGGCTCCTATGCCGGTTCGCTATTTAGAATAATGGCAGGCACTGAAAACCAGCCAGGAGTGAACGTATCCGCACCTTCAATCTTTGCCTCATCGGATTCGGCAACGTCGGTCGAGGCCTCGTCGGGCTGCTTCACCGCAAGACTGCTGTTCTTCATGAACAGTACGGCATCGCATATCGCATCACCGGAGTTGCGACCCGAAGGCTTGGCTGGTTGATAGCGCCAGATGGCTTCAGCGCGGAGAGGCTGCTGAAGTCCGACTACGCGGAAGGTGAAAGGACGGAAGGGTTGCATGAATGGCTGGATGCAGCCAAACCCGGCGTGCTGTTTGAAGCCAGTTCGCTGAATGCGAAAACCGGTGAGCCTGCCATCACGTACATTCGCGCTGCGCTGGAAGCTGGAGCCCATGCCATCAGCGCGAACAAAGGGCCCGTGGTTTACGCACACCAGGAATTGACGGCGTTGGCCAAGGCCCGCGGACTGCGCTTCTTTCACGAATCGGCAATGATGGATGGTGCACCGGTTTTCTCGCTTTTCCGCGAGGTATTGCCGGCGATCGAGTTGCGTGGGTTTCGCGGTGTGCTCAACTCCACGACCAACGTCATACTGGAAGGTATGGAATCGGGCATGGCGTTCGAGGATGCGGTTCGCGAGGCACAGCGGCTCGGGGTTGCTGAAACCGATCCCAGCAACGACGTCGAAGGGATTGACGCCGCGGTGAAGGTCGTCGGGCTGGCGAACGTTCTGATGGGCGGAAGCCTCACACTCGCCGATGTCAACCGACGCGGTATCCGCGGCATCACAGCCCAGACCTTGCATGAAGCGTGCGGAAACGGCGAGACTTGGAAGTTGATTGGTCGTGCACGGCGAGGGAGCGACGGCAGGATCATAGCGAGTGTCGCGCCCGAGCGCCTGGGACCGGATGATCCGCTCTATTCGGTTCGCGGTACGTCGCTGGCCGTCGGATTCGAAACCGATGTGTTTCGCGAGCTGTTTATCGCCGAGCGCGATCCCGGCCCGGAGGCCACGGCCTACGGCATGTTGTGTGATTTCATAAATGCAGTCAGGAGTTCTTAACGTGTCTTCCACTACAAAGTCCTCAGTCGTGACCAGGTTCGATGTTGAATGGGCCCGAGCGCAGTTTCCCGCGTTGCAGCAGAAGGTCGATGGCCAGCCGGTGGTTTTCTTCGACGCTCCCGGCGGAACGCAAGTCCCGCAGCGGGTGATCGACGCGATTTCAAATTACCTTGCCACCTCAAACGCGAATACCCACGGCGCATTCCTCACCAGCGAGCGCACGGACGAGATTTATTCCGGCGCCCACGCTGCGATGGCCAGTTTTTTCAACTGTGATCCCGATGAAGTCGTATTCGGCGCCAACATGACGACGCTGACCTTCGCCCTGAGCCGCGCCATTGGGCGTGACCTGAAAAGTGGCGACGAGCTGCTGGTCACCCAGCTCGATCACGACGCCAATGTCTCACCGTGGGTCGGGTTGGAAGAGCGGGGTGCGAAGGTGCGCACCGCTGACGTCAAGCTCGCCGATTGCACGCTCGACATGTTCGACCTGCAGGCGAAGGTCCGGCGCAACACCCGTCTGGTTGCGGTGGGGTATGCGGCCAATGCGGTTGGCACGATCAATGAGGTGGCTGAAGTGGTTCGGCTGGCGCATGGAGTGGGCGCGATGGCTTTCATCGATGCCGTGCATTTCGCTCCGCATGGGCTGATTGACGTGCGCGCCCTGGATTGCGACTTCCTGGCCTGCTCGAGCTATAAATTCTTCGGTCCGCATATGGGAGTGATGTTCGGCAAGCGCGAACACCTGCAACGCCTACGGCCCTATAAGCTGCGCGCCTGCACCGAGCAGCTACCCGATCGCTGGGAGAGCGGGACGCAGAATCACGAGGGCATGGCCGGGGTCATCGCGGCCATCGAGTATCTCGCCGACCTCGGCCGACACCACGCTCCCGAGGCACGTTCGCGCCGTGCGGCACTGACGGCTGCATACGAAGCAATCGGTCAACATGAACGCGAATTGAGCGCGCAGCTCATCCGTGGTCTGCTCGAGATCCCGGGGCTTACCTTTTACGGCATCAAGGACCCGGCGAAGTTCGATCAGCGGACTCCGACGGTGGCCATCCGCATGGAGGGCTACACTCCGCGCGAGCTCGCGGAGCAGCTGGGAAAGCGGGGCATCTTCACCTGGGATGGCAACTACTACGCGGTCGATTTGGCGGAGCGCCTGGGAGTACAGCAAAGCGGCGGCATGCTGCGCATCGGCCTGGCACACTACAACACGACACAGGAAGTGGACCGGCTGCTGAGGGAGCTGGGAATGTTGGTCAAGTAGCTTTTCCCGTATTGGCTGGTGAGACGCATCCAGTGGATTGCTTCTCTCGCACGACGCGCTATAATCCGCTCACCCACGGAGGAGCACTCTTTCATGCGCGGCGTGCCTCGCTGGTTTGCAGTGTTGTGCGTAGTCGCGTTCGCAGTTGTCGTGTGGGCGTTCAGTCTGCGCCGGGCGCTCGCTCCGGCCTCTTCGCGGTCGGAAGCCGCACTTCCTGCGGATGGTTCCTCCACCACCGAAGCTGTTGCACCTGACTTGAGTGATTCCTTTGGCGACGGAACCCCCGACTTCCTGCGGCTGCGCGATGCTAGCGACCGGCGGGCCTTTCGCGGCTGGTTTACGCTGCTTTCCGAGTCGCAATACTTCCGTGGAACAACACTGCCTCGCGAAATCGATGACTGTGCCGCGCTGCTGCGCTTCAGCTATCGAGAGGCCCTGCGCCGGCACGATTCGGCGTGGGCCAATTCTGTAGCGCTGATCATTACTGCTGCCCCGGGTGAAGTTCGTCAGTATCACTATCCATATACACCGTTGGGAGCCTCCTTGTTTCGCGTGCGCGACGGAAGCTTTGCCGCCGCCGACCTTAACGATGGTGCCTTTGCCGAGTTCGCCGATGCCAAAACCCTCTGGCGCGACGACACCCACAGTGTGGGACGCGATCTGGGGCGCGCCCGTCCCGGCGACCTGCTCTTTTTTCGCCAGTCGAACGACCACACCACCTATCACGCCATGATCTTCATCGGGCCAAGCCAGATCGAGCATGGTCCGGAGCAGTACCTCGTGTATCACACCGGACCTGAGGGCAAAGACCCGGGCGAGATTCGCCGCCTCACAGTTGCGGAGCTGATGAACTTCCCCGACGCGCGTTGGCGTCCCGTGCCGTCGAATCCGGCATTCCTCGGCGTGTATCGCTGGAACATCTTGCGGGGTGACCAGTGATGCGCAGGATGCGGCTCCGGCTCACAGTTGCGCTCTGCTGTCTCGCACTGGCTCTCCCAATATGCGCAGTCGCCCAGGAGGAGGCCGGCGAGCCTTACTTTTCGCTGAGCAGCCAGCAGACCTACATGCCGGGCGACAAGCCGGAAGTCGCGGTCTATAGCCACAACGTTAAGCAGCTTGAGTTCCGTGTCTATCGCGTCAACGATCCGGTCAAGTTTTTCGGTCAATTGCAGGAACTGCACAGTTTTGGCGGGCGCGCTCCGGCGCTGCCGAAACAGCCGCATAGCTGGCTGGAGAAGTTTCACGCCTGGAAGCACAGCATCTGGGCGTGGATTCGAGACTTTGTGCGGGCGCAATTCACGGTCGAGAACCGCCATGAGATCCGCTTATGGAGGCTGGGCGAAACTGAGCAGCCAAAGAAAAAAGGTCCGCAGGTCGAGAACTACGCTCAGGTCCCGGTGCTCAACCAGCAGCAAGTGGTGTCGGTATGGAAGTGGACGTCGGGCTCGCACCAGCCGTGGGAGAGCCAGACGGTAAAAGTCCCTGTCAGCGAGAAAGGCGTTTATCTGGTTGAGGCCACCAATGGCTCGCTACGCGCCTACACCATTACTGTTGTGACCGACGTCGCCGTCATCAGCAAGGCTGCGCCGGGCCGACTGGTGAGCATGGTGGTCGACCGTCAGAGTGGCGATCCGATCTCTGGCGCTCGGGTGAAGGTCTGGATCGATCAACGGGAGGTTGCATCCGGGCAATCCGACGCGCAGGGAATGCTCGACACCAAGATTGCAGACGAGAAGCCGGAGAACGTGGCTGTCCTCGTCACGCACGGGGATGAGTTTGCCATCAACACTCCGGGCGCGTGGAACATGGGAAGCGGTCCCGACCGTAATCTGCGCGGCTACACCTACACCGACCGGCCGGTCTATCGTCCCGGCGACACGGTGCATTTCAAGACCATTATTCGCGCTGAAAATCCGGCGGCCTACACCCTGCCGCAAGATCGCCAGGTCAGCCTTGAGTTGCGCGATCCGCAGACCTATCAACCGATCTGGAATGACTCGGCCAAGCTCAACGACTACGGCAGCGCGCACTGGGAGTACACCATTCCCGCCGACGCGCACCTGGGCACGTACTACCTGTCGATGCAGATGGGCGAGCGCTACGTCGAGGGTTCGACCTTCTCGGTGCAGGACTACAAAAAGCCGGAATACGCGGTGAAGGTCACGGCCCAGACGCCGCGCGTGTTGCAAGGCCAGCCGATCAAAGCGACCATCGACGCGCAGTACTACTTCGGCGAACCGGTGGCGAATGCGAAGGTGAAGTGGGTGGTGCATACCTCGCCTTACTACCCGCCGGGCCGGTGGTCCTCGGACGACGATGACATGGGCGCTGCCGATGAAGGCGAAGGCGGTGAAGGGCAATACGATCGCTATGGTGGCGGCGAACAGGAGCAGGAGAATAGCGGGACGCTCGACACCGATGGCAAGCTGGAAATAACCGTTCCCACGACGCTGAGCAAACAGCATCAGGACCTGACCTATCGCATCGAGGCGCGGGTCACCGATGCCGGCAATCGCGAAATTTCTGGTCGCGGCTACGCCATCGCTACCTATGGCAGCTTCTATGTGACCGCGCAGCCCGATGCGTATGTGTACAGCAAGGGCGGCACAGCCAGGATCAAAGTCAGGGCACAGGACTACGACAACAAGCCTGTGGCGACCGCTTTCAAAGCCGAGATCAGCCACTGGAACTGGCAGAAGCGCTCCGGCGAGGTGGTCTCCACCACGCAGGGACAGACTGGCGCCGATGGCAAGGGACAGGTGGACTTCGTCATCCCCGATGCCGGCGAATTCCGGGTGCGTGTCTTTGCCATGACGCCGGAGCATCGCGAGGTGCAGGATTCCGCGTTCTTGTGGGCTCCGGGAGAGAGTGCCTGGTGGAGCGGCCCCGCGCAGGAGAATATCCAGATCGTTCCCGACAAGAAGTCGTATGTGCCGGGAGACACGGCTCACGTGCTGATCGTCACCGGCAAAGATCCCGCGTCGGTGCTGGTCACCGCCGAAGGCAACGGGCTGTATTCTGCACAGGTGATCAAGAGCAACGGCGGCAGCGTCACCGTCGATGTGCCGGTCAAGCCGGAGTATGCGCCGAACTTCTACGTTGCCGCGACATTTATTCGGGACAACAAGTTGTACCAGGGCAATAAGAGCCTGTCGGTTCCGCCGACGCAACATGAGCTGAAGGTCGATCTCACGCCCTCGAAGCCGCAGTACCAGCCGGGTGAGGCGGCGTCGTACACCATCAAGGCCACGGATGCGAGCGGGAAGCCGGTGGTGGCGGAGTTCAGTCTCGGCGTGGTGGATGAAGCCATCTACGCTATCCAGCCCGAGACGGTGCAGCCGATCCTGAAAGCCTTCTACGGGACGATTTACAGCAAAGTAAGCACCGATACCTCACTGACGTATTACTTCAGCGGGCAGGCGGGTAAGCGCGCGATGGAGCTAGCGGCGGTACGACCGCACAAGTCGCTGGCACAACTCAAGCCCGAGCGCCTGGTGCAGCCAAAGGTGCGCAAGGCCTTCCCCGACACGGCTTACTGGATTGCCGACGTGGACACCGATAGCGGCGGCAAGGCGACGGTGAAGTTTGATTATCCAGACGCCATTACGTCGTGGCGCGCTACCACGCGCGGGGTTACGCAAGATACCAAGGTCGGCAGCGCGGTCGAGAACGCCATCGTCCGCAAGAACGTAATGGTGCGCCTGGTGGTGCCACGCTTCTTCCGCCGCGGAGATGAGATCGTTCTCTCGACCATCGTGCAGAACTATCTGCCGACAGAGAAGACCGCGCGAGTTTCCATGGAGTTCACCGGGTTGCAGGTTCTCGATGGCGCGACGAAAGATGTCCCTGTCCCGAGCCGCGGGCTGGCGAAGGTTGACTATCGGGTGCGCGTGCTTGATGTGGATTCGGCGAAGGTGCTGGGCAAAGCACTGACGGATGTCGAAAGCGATGCGATGGAGCTCACGCTGCCGGTCGAACCGTTTGGGGTGAAGCTGGCGGTGTCGAGTTCGGGATCGATCGCTGCTGCGAACGGCGACACGACGCAATCGGTGATCTTCCCGGCGGGCATCGAGTCCAATACTCGCAAGCTGACGGTTACGCTGACACCGACGATTGCGGGAACCGTGTTTGGCGCGCTCGACTACCTGACTTCGTATCCGTACGGCTGCACCGAGCAGACCATGTCCAGCTTCCTGCCTGACGTGCTGGTTTCTGACGCGTTGAAGAAGCTGGGAGTGAAGTCGAATGTCGATCCGGCCGTGCTCAACAAGCAAGTGCAGGCCGGGCTCGACCGCTTGTACAACTACCATCATCCCGATGGCGGCTGGGGATGGTGGCAGACCGACGACAGCTCTGCGTTCATGACTGCGTACGTCCTCGCCGGTCTGACGCAGGCGAAGGCGGCGGGCTTTGAAATCAAAGAAGAGATGATCGACAGCGGACGCGCCTGGCTGCTGAAAGAGTTCGCCAAGACACAGAACGTTCGCACCGACTTGCGCGCCTACATGGCGTATTCACTGGTGCTGAGCGGGACGGCATCCAATGCGTCGGCACTTGATTCTGTCTGGAGCCAGCGCTCGACGCTCACGGCATACGGCCAGGCGCTGCTGGGACTGGCGATGCGTCAGGCAGGTGATTCGCGTGCGAACGATCTGGTGAAGCAGCTTGAATCTGGAGCTAAACAGAACGATACCCAGGCCTGGTGGCCGACCGACTTCAACTACCTGATGGATTACTACGGAGACACCACGCCGCAGGCCACGGCGTACGCGATAAAGCTGCTGACTGCTGCTGATCCGCAGAGTCCGCTGCTGCCCAAAGCTGCGCTGTACCTCGTGGATCATCGCAGCCAGGGCTACTACTGGGAGTCGACGCAGCAAACTTCTGCCGTCTTGTATGGGCTCACCGATTATCTGCAACACACACAGGAGCTGAAGCCGAATTTCACTGCGGACGTGAAGGCGAATGGCAAGGAGATCGGTTCAAAGAAGTTTACGGCTGACAATGCACTCGCACCGGCGACCGCGCTCGCACTCAGCGATTCGCAACTCGCGCCCGAGAGCAACCAGGTGCAGTTGAGCAAGTCAGGCGACGGACGGTTGTACTGGTCGACGCGCGGCGAGTACTACTCCAGTCAATCGAAGGTGGTGAATAGCGGGACCTTCCAGCTCAGCGTGGTTCGGCAGTATTACAAGCTAACGTCGGTGCAGAAAGGCGACCACGTCGTGTACCACATGGACGCACTGAGCGGGCCGGTGCAGGTGGGAGACACCCTGGCGGTGCGCATCACCGTTGGCGGAAACGAGTGGCGCTACCTGATGATTGAAGACCCGATTCCATCGGGTACCGAGTCGATTGCGCGCGACGATCTGTATCAGCTCGACGAGAAGCCGAACTGGTGGACGCGCGGCTGGGGCTATCGCGAGCTCTACGACGATCGCACGACGTTCTTCAGCATGTATTTCCCGCGGGGGCAGAAGGAGTACACGTACCTGCTGAAGGTAGTGAATCCGGGTGAATTCCGGGTAAGCCCGACACGGGTCGAGCCCATGTATCAGCCGGAGTATCTGGCCACCAGCGACGCCTTCAAGGTGAGCGTGAAATGAGCGCGGGAGCGACAAACCGGAGCGGTGTGCTGAAGCTGTGGGTGCTGAACTTGTTCGGCAACGCTGCGGTGCTCGGCCTTTGGTACTACTGGCTGCTGATTCCGGATGCTCACGGATGGCAGGTGGCGTGGTCGGCGGTGCTGGCGCTTGTCACGGTGCTGTTCGTGCTATGGCTGCGCGCGGGAACGCTGGCGTGGTTTCGGGTTTCAGAGTTTCGCAACGAACCGGCGATTGGGCGCGCTTTCCGTGTCGGGTTCCGTCATATCGGTCCGCTGGCAGTCTGGGCGGCGCTGGGGGCTTGCATCGCCTGGATCATTCTCAGCGCGGCCAACTACACCCCGCAATTCTCGGTATGGATTCGGCAGAAGGTGAATGCCGGGCCGTCGCCACGGAATGTGATGCATGGGTCCGACTGGCTCCTGTTTGTGGTGTTGTGGATCGTGTTGCCCGCGATTTGGGCGCCCGTCGCAACGACCATCGCAGCGAGCGGGTTTTCCGGCAGGCACTTCGCGCGTTCCTTCCGTGTGTTGCGCCAGCCGCTGTACTGGATTCTACTTTGCATCGTCATAGCACTTGGCGCCTGGGTGCCGTACAAGCTGGTGACGTGGGTTCCGGATTTGACCAGCTTACGTCAGCAGGCCTGGAGCGCGGGGCTGCGCTTCGCGGCGGCCTATCTTGTTTTGATCACTGCATTCATCTTGCTGGTGTGGATGGTCGGCGAACGCACGGATCGGGAAGACCCAATCGATGTGTTGTGAGCGAGTTAGACGCTGGGTTGCTTGAATCCCTTTCGGTTTGTCATCACGAGCGTAGCGAGGGATCTGCTCTCGGTTTTTTATCGGCAGCGATTTCCACTGCAAAGCTCGACTAGTATCGGACGACGTAACGAGCAGCTTCCTGCAGGGTGAAACGAGAGCAGGTGCCTCGCTACGCTCGTCATGACAAATTAGAGAGGCCAAGAAAATTCGTTATTACTGCTGGTCGGAATTAACGCTCGTTGGAGGCTGCCACATCTTCCGGCAATCCCTGCTGCACCCAACTGATTAGCGCCTGCTTGCCGTACTGCTGTGCCAGCCGGGATACCCGAGCATGGGCGTCGGCATAGGCCTTGCGCAACTGCTCTTCGCTTAGCGGATTCTGCATTGCTTTCTCCAACTCGCTCACACTCGCGAATGTCGATTTCGGCTGCGCCGCCGCATTGGGCTGCGACAGATACAGCACCAACCCTTCGCGATACCACACTGGCGTTCCCGGTTTCGCGTGGGCCTCGATCAGCATGTGAAGCAACTCATGACGCAGCGTGCTCTCCAGCGTGCCCGCTTGCTTCAACACGTCTGCGGGTTGCGATTGGATGATGTGCCCGCGCGTGGTCGCCGCCACCCAGCCTGGCTCTCCCGTCGCGTCGCGGAACATCGCAACTGTGGGATATACCTTCCACTGCGGTATGGAAGCAAACGTCAGTCCCGTGCTGGTCTCGGTGTCACGCACCAGGCGTGCGGCCAATGAGACAAGCGCCTGGTCCTGTGCCGGACGCGTGGTGAGTAGTTCAACGTCTTCGCCCGTCAACTTCTGCCATGTAATTCCCTGCGCTGCCGCGCCCAGCTTTGTGCCGGGGTAGTAGTAAGCCAGGATTTCCCGGTAGGATTTGCCCTCTTCGCCCATCACCTCCGCGCCGATCTGGCAAAGCCCAACTCCATGCCCCAAGCCTCGGCCTGTAAACGAGACGCGATCGCCCGTCACGCTCATCTCGTACCAGTTGCTCTTCAGGCGGTCCCATCCGATGTGACGCCCGACGGCGGAACGAAACGCCACTCCGGGCACGGTGATCGCGCTTGACCCGACGATGCGCAGCATGGCAACGCGTCCGCTGGGAGTGCGCTGCACGATCGAAAGCGAGCGTAGCGTACCCGGGATAATGATGCCGTCGTCAGCCAGCGCACGTTGCAGCTCGCGCTTGGGGACCTCGCTATGCCACTGTGTGCTGCCGTTGCGCACACAGTATGTGTCCGAGTGCTGTACCAGGTAGGGAGCAGCCGCATCATCGTTGGCGAGCATGTAGCGGCCATCTTCGGTGGTGCCGCCGCAATTGGCGTGATAATAAGTGGCAGCGGGTTTGCCCTCGTACCACAGCATCTCGCCCGCAGTGCTGCGAACGATGTTACGCAAGCGCTCGGTTATCCCTGCAACCAGCACATCCTGGCAGTGCGTGGTGTCGCAATAATCGAAACCTTCGACTGCGTGACGGCTGCCGAAGTGCATGGCATAGGTTCGCGCGGCTATGGCCATGGCTTTCAGCGCCTCGTCGGACTTGAAGTTGCCCGTCTCACCCGCAAGCACCGCGGCGATATATTCGTCCATCGGCATAGTTGCGTTCATCTGCAACCGTCCTGCGGAAGCATCGATCTCGATGGGAAAGTCAGCACGAATGGGAGGGCCGTTCTGCGGGACCATCTGGAACACACCGCTGATCCGCAGCTTTCGGCTGGAGCTCTTTTCGTTCTTGATTTTGACCTGAGCACCGGAGGCACTGAGTGACAGTGAGCGCAGCTCGGTGGCAGCGCAGCTGGTGCACTTCCGGATATTCGCCTGGCCCGCCTCAGCGCGAAGCGTCAGACTTGAGGGAGGATGCAGATACCAGAGTCGGACTCGCACCGTTCGCGGAAAGCCGCTCGACGGGGCGCCGATGTTCTTATTTCCGGAAGCCGCTGTTTGGGGAGGGATTGCTGCGCCTATCGTCCACGTCAGCAGCAGCGCCACAAGTGCGAGTCGCCTCACGGCTTGCTTGCCGCTTCAGCTCGGGCTGCGCTGCTGGCGTTGGTGAGTGTAGCGAATATCTGGCGAGCAACTGCGGCGGCATCGCTGCCTCGCCCCTTTTCCAGGAACACCAGCAGCACAATAGCCGGCTTGTCGGCAGGAGCGAAGCCGGCGAACCAGCCGTGAGTCCACTGGCCTTCGTCGGCGTTGGCGGTGCCGGTCTTACCCGCGACTCTGACGCCGTTCTCGGGTTGTGCCGAGCGGGCCATTCCGTAGCTGGTTGAGCCGTCGAGTCCTTGAAAAATAGGCGCGAGATTGGTTTTGTCCGACACTTGCAGCGCGAGATTGCGGTAGGCGCGCAGCAACTCAAGGGGGGTTACACGCACGCCCCATTCTCCGATAGCCTGCAACTGCAGTTCGTCACTCGACGATGCAAGAGCGACCGTGCCGGCCGCTTCGTTGGGAACAATGCCAGTTGCTTGAGCAAAGCCATCGTGGATGAAACCTTCGCGCAACTGTGCAGGAGTCAGCCGCGTGGCCATAGATGTGAAGTAAGAGTTGCAGGAATAAGCCAGTGCCGTCGCGGCGTCCAGAGGTTGGCCGGTCTGGGGATGCGAGCAGTCGAGCCGATGACCGGCAATGTTCAGCGAACGCTTACATACCAGGGCCGAGGTCTCGTCCACCTTCCCCGTGTTCAACAAGGTTTTCAAGGTGAAGGGCTTGATGCTTGATCCCGGCGACGCCAGTCTTTGAGCAGCAACCTTGAGATGATAGGCCGCGAGAATTTGGCCACTGTCCACCGCAAGCACGACCGCCGTGCCGTGAGTTCCAGCCATGGCATGAGTGACCGTACTTTGCAGGTCAGGTTTTGCCTGCTGCGCCCCAGCTAGCGTCAATGCGCAGACGCACAGCAAGCTGATCGCGATAGTGCGACGGGGCAATTGCAGACGGAGCATGGCTCGATTCTAGCTGCGGAAAACGTCCCGAGCGTGGGCATGAACCCGGGCGGTTACGGAATCAGGATGATCTTGCCGTAGGATCCGCCATGCTCCATCACCGCTTGGTGCGCCTCGGCGGCATCGGCCAGCGCAAACTTCTGTCCCACGACCGGGCGCAGCGTCCCAGCTTCGAGCCCTGCGAAGATGGCGGCGTGCATGGCGTGAAACTCCTCCTGCGATGCTCCGAACAGCATGACTCCGCGGATATCGGCCTCGCGCGCCATGGTTCCGCGGGGATTGATTTCAATGCTGCCGCGATTGCCAATCACGATGATCCGGCCGTGCCGCGCAATAACATTCAAATCGTTAGCCAGATTCTTGTTGGCCAGCATTTCCAGGATGATGTTCACGCCCTGACCTTGCGTAAGGTTCATCACCTGATCCAGGTAGCCATCTTTCGAGTGGTTCAACACATGGTGGGCGCCTTCCCGCTTTGCCAGTTCCATGCCCGCGTCGCTCCCCGCAGTTCCGAAGACGGTTAGCCCGGCTGCACGCGCGAATTGAACGGAGGCGATACCAACACCACCGCTAGCACCATGGACGAGCACCGTCTCCGCTGCCTTGGCTCCTGCGCGCTGAAACAGGGCACGATAGGCAGTTCCGTAGGGAACGCCGACTCCGGCACCCTGCTCAAAGCTGACGTTGTCAGGCAACGAATGAATGTTGAGCGCGTTGCAGAGCGCCTGTTCCGCGTAGGCTCCGCTGAGGGTCTGCGAGGTGTAAACGCGCTCGCCGGACTTGACCGTGGTAACGCCCGCGCCGATTTCCTTCACTATTCCGGCGACGTCGTTGCCAGGAGTGTAAGGCAGATTCGGTTTAGTCGCATAGGTTCCGGTGCGAATGTAGCTTTCGACCGGGTTCACCCCGATCGCTTTGACGTCGATGACGACCTGTCCCGGCCCGGCAACCAGATCGGGCACTTCCTCAAGCTTCAGAACCTCTGGACCACCGAACTGGTGGACCCGAATGGCTTTCATCGTTCCTCCCAAATAAAACGGACGAGCGCCGCACAGGAAAGCGCTGGAAGAGTTTAGCCCAGGACGCTCTGAAGGGCACGCCTTACGGGCTGCTGAAAAATTTGAGGGCACGGGTCGCTCGCGGACTGAAGTCCGCTCGCGCTAAGAAAAGTAAAGCGCTTCTTGGCACGACTGAAGTCGTGCCCTGACGCGAATCGCGAAAACCCAAGGCCTTTAGGATGTTGTCGGCGTGCCATACATCGCGTCAAATGAGATGGCTTTAGCCACCGAGGGAAAGCGAATGCCTCAGCGGCTAAAGCCAGGATTGCGATCCATCTTCACGGCGCGGCTGAAGCCGTGCCCCTTCAAGAATGGCTTAGGTGCGCTGCGCTAGATCGCCACGCAGACGGACTTCACTTCGGTGTACATCTGGAGGACTTCGTGGCCCATCTCGCGACCCCAGCCCGATTGCTTGTAGCCACCGAAGGGCAGTGCCGCGTCGAAGATGCTATAGCAATTGATCCAGACTGTTCCAGCGCGCAGCCTATGCGCGATGCGATGCGCCTTGCTGATGTCCTTGGTCCACACGCCCGCGGCCAATCCGTATTCCGTGTTGTTGGCTTCGGCGACAATTTGTTCGATGTCACTGAACGGCGAGGCGACGACCACCGGCCCGAAGATCTCTTCGCGAACCACCTTCATCTGGGGATTGGTTTTCACCATTACTGTTGGCTCGACGAAATAGCCTTTGCCGTCGCGCTTCTTGCCGCCTACAACGGCTTCGGCTCCTTCGTTCAAGCCCGCCTCGAGATAGCTGGTGACGCGGTGCAACTGCTCTTCCGAAACCAGCGGACCCATGGTGGTGTCCGGCTCCATTCCCGGCCCCAGCTTGATCTTCTTGGCCTGTTCGGCAACGCCTTCGACCACCTTGTCGAAGATGTCTTTTTCAACGTAGAGCCGCGAACCCGCCGAGCAAACCTGGCCTTGGTTGAAGAAGATGGCGCTCGCCGCGCCGGCGATGGTGGGCTTCACATCCGCGTCGTCGAAGACGATGTTCGGCGACTTGCCACCCAACTCCAGAGATACCTTTTTCAGATTGCCGGCGGCTGCCTGAAGAATCAGTTTGCCGACCTCGGTTGATCCGGTAAACGCGACCTTGTCGACATCGGGATGTGAGGCTAAGGCGGCGCCTGCGGTTTCGCCGTAGCCGGGCACCACATTGACGACGCCCTCCGGGAATCCTGCCTCGGCGAACAGTCCGCCCAACATCAGCGCCGTAAGCGGGGTCTGTTCCGCGGGCTTCAGCACCACGGTGCAACCGGTGGCGAGCGCCGGGCCCAGTTTCCACGCCGCCATCAATAACGGAAAGTTCCACGGGATGATCTGACCAACCACGCCCACCGGCTCGCGGCGCGTATACGCGAAATACTCATTGCGCTTCGACTTCGCCGAGACGGAAATCGTGTTCCCTTCGATCTTCGTTGCCCAGCCCGCCATGTAGCGAAACAGATCGATGGCGAGCGGAATGTCGGCGGCACGCGCCACCGACAAAGGCTTACCGTTATCGAGGCTCTCAAGCTGCGAGAACTCCTCTGCATGCTGCTCCAGCAAATCGCCGAGCTTCCAAATCAGGCGGCCGCGCTCGGAGGCGGTCATCTCAGCCCAGGGGCCGCTGTCGAATGCTTTCCGAGCCGCTTTCACCGCTCGGTTGATGTCTTCGCGGTCGCCTTCGGCCACCTTCGCCAGTACTTCACCGGTCGCAGGATTGTAGACCGGGAACGTCTTGCCGGAGGCCGAATCGACCCACTGGTTGTTGATGAACATCTTGCGAGGCCGGCTGAGGAACTCGGCGACGCTATTGTGAACTTGTGCGGGACTGGTAGCGGTAGACATGTAAATAC
Organism: uncultured Acidobacteriaceae bacterium; assembly: GCA_963796585.1. Lineage (GTDB taxonomy): Bacteria > Acidobacteriota > Terriglobia > Terriglobales > Acidobacteriaceae > CAVVDY01. Next base: position 99,547 of record CAWCMB010000006.1, on the reverse strand, counting down.
CTCCTCACGGGACTCTTGTTCCCGGTTGTTTAATAGCTCGAAATGATGGGCGCCGGTGCAAACCGGGGCGGAGCGATCTCCCTTCTGTCAGGAGGCACACAGAGGCAGACAGCAGAGCCAGAAGTGCAGGATGGGAGGAGCTCTCGCGAGAGCTCAACAAATCATTTAGCCATCCCCGCGTCCGAGTTTATCAGAGGCTAGCGTCCTCGCGCAGGTGCGCCCAAGCTCTATTTGAAAAGCGGCAAAAGCAGAGCTGCTTCTGAAATGGACGAAATCTGGCACCACTTAGTTCTTGTAGAACTCTGGGCGTGGCTTGATAGAACTAGGCGCATTTTGCTGCGTAATTAGCGGCTAGATTGCTCGAATGAGCAACATACCCTACCTATAATTACCAGCAAATAGTAACGACGTACGCAACCCCTTTCCGTACGATCCCCCGCAAAATCGGAGTTACCCTGAATGAAATTTAGTGCTTCCGCTTGCCTGCAATTTATAGCGCGTTCGCAGTCCCTGAAGCTTTTGACCTTAATAACGGTAGCTGGCGTTCTTTTTGCTCTTACCGGGTGCGGCGGAGCCCCGGCAGCGAATGCCAACTCGGTTTCGAACCCTGGCAGTGCGAATCCAGGGCAGTCCAATCCGAGCAATTCCTCCACCCAGAATGCGCCGACGCAGCAGCCGTCCAACCCGCCGGTACAGCAGCCATCGAATCCCCCGGCTCCTCCACCGCCGGCTCCTCCTCCTCCGCCTCCTCCTCCTCCGGAACCGCCATCAGCGCCCGCTCCGCCGCCTAACGCACAGACTACTTCGGCGATCCAGACCATGAGTGGCTGGACCTGGTGTACGGCGAAGCTGCATGGGCAGACGTGCGCCAGCGGAGAAGGAAACGCTGAGTCCAGCATGACGCCCAAACAGCAGACGCCCTCCCTCACCGGCTCGTCCTCGATGTTTTGGATTGGCGGAAAGACGCATTACTCAAATGCGTTGTGGTGGAGAGAACTCGGACCAGACTCGAAACCGACGCACTTCAATTACGACTTGTACTTCTACCTGGACGACACAAGTGCCCCGGAAGCTTTGGAGTTCGATGTGAACCAGACCATCAGCGGCACCAGGTATGTGTTCGGGACCGAGTGCAGTTACCGCAACACTCGACACTGGGACATCTGGGACTCCGCCGGTGGGAAGTGGGTCGAAACCGATGTTGCGTGTCCGCAAGTCGCGTCTAAGCAGTGGCATCACCTGGTGTGGCACTTTGAGCGAATCGGCAACCAGGCGCATTTCATCGGAGTGACGCTCGATGACACGTACACAGTAGTTGACAAGTATTTTGATCCACAGAAGTACGGTGGCGCAGGCATCAGTGTTGCCGTGCAACTGGATGGAAACTACAAGCAGGCTCCCTACAAGCTCTGGATCGACAAAATGAACCTGATTCGCTGGTAGGCACCGAAGCCTCTGCGTGGCGAAAGTTTTGCTGCGCGGAGGCTGCCATCACCACCGTTGTCAGGAAACTTCCCGTCAGAAGCCTCAACGATCAGTATGTTTTCTGCACACTTTGACGTGATGTCGCTGCACCTCGATCAATGTGGTTAACTGAGGTCTGAGACTAACTGCATTGTTTTCGCGACGCACCAACTGGAATCTAGCGACGAACGCGTACACGCGAGCGATCGAGGAGCATCGCCGCGAAGGCAGAGACCTGCTCGACCTGACCGCTTCTAATCCCACCACGGTCGGATTGCATTACGACCAGAACAAACTTCTGCGCGCACTCGCCAAACCTCAGGCGTTGGCCTATGAGCCATCCCCCAAAGGACTTCTACCGGCGCGTGAGGCGATCGCCGGATACTACGCCGAGCGCGGGGTTGAGATTTCTGCGGATGATCTGATCCTGACCACCAGCACCAGCGAAGGCTACAGCTTCCTGTTTCGGCTGCTGTGCGAACCGGGCGATGCTGTGCTGGTGCCGACGCCAAGTTATCCGCTCTTCGACTTTTTGGCTGACCTGCAGGACGTCAAGTTAGTACCGTATGAACTTGTCTACGATCATGGATGGCAGATGGATTTTCACTCGCTGGAACAAGCACAATCCGTGGGGTCCGACCCTGTCATCCAACTTCGGAACGACAAGGGTGGGGCACCCAGGAAACCTTCAATCTGTAGAGCTGTTCTGGTGGTGCATCCCAACAACCCGACCGGCTCGTTCGTGAAACCGGCGGAGGCTGCCGAGCTTGCCCGCCTGTGCACCCACAATGAGCTCGCCATCATTGCCGACGAAGTCTTCCTCGACTACTCCCTAAAGACGTCGCCGCAGGGTGAAGTGAGTGCCCCATCCTTTGCCTCTGGTTTTGGCGCAAAGGGCGGGAACGATGCCCTCACCTTCACCCTCAGCGGCCTGTCGAAGATTGCTGGTTTGCCGCAGATGAAAGTTGCCTGGATCGCCGTGAGCGGGCCGGACGAACTCAAACGCGAGGCGCTCAACCGGCTGGAGGTCATAGCCGACACCTATCTCTCCATGAACGCTCCTGTGCAGTGGGCGATTCCGGCAATGCTTGAGGAGCGAGCCAGCATCCAGCGTCAGCTCATGGCGAGGATTGGCGACAATCTCGCTGAACTTGATCGCCAGCTCGCAGGACAAAAACTTTGCACCCGTCTGGAGGTGGAAGGTGGCTGGTACGTGATACTGCGGGTCCCTGTCACCGGCTCCGACGAGGAGCTTGCGATCGCCCTGCTGCGCCGAACCGGAGTGCTCGTCCAACCCGGGCATTTTTACGATTTAGCCCGCGACGGATACTTTGTAGTGAGCCTGATCACACCGGAAGAGAGTTTCCGCGCAGGCATCCAGCGGCTCCTTCAATCCCTTGCCGAGGCCCAATAGCCCGGAAGTGGCGTCCACGAATTTGTAAAATCTCAAGTTCCGCTCGCCCCTTGCAGAACTGCCGGGACCCGGTGGCGTTTATAATAGGGTGGTCGTGTCTAAGTATTCAATCGTCGTACCTTTTCACAACGAAGAAGAGAACGTAACCGAGCTGTACGACCGCCTGCGGGTGGTCATGGAAGCCTCGGGAGAGCCCTTCGAGCTGGTTTTCGTAGACGACGGCAGCCGGGACCATACGTTTTCTCTGTTGCAACAGATCGCCTCGGTCGATCGACGGGTGGTCGTAGTCAAGCTGCGCCGCAATTTCGGGCAGACTTCCGCATTGGCCGCCGGATTTGACCATGCTCAGGGTGACTACGTGATCGCCATGGATGGCGACTTGCAGCACGATCCTCATGACATTCCGATGTTCCTGCACAAGCTGCGGGAGGGCTACGACGTAGTCAGCGGCTGGCGCAAGCAGCGCATCGACAACTTCGTGATGCGGCGCATTCCGTCGCGAATTGCCAATTGGCTGATGGCCAAGCTGAGCGGCGTAGACATCCACGACTTCGGCACGACATTCAAGGCGTATCGGCGCGAGGTGTTGCAGGACATCCCGCTTTACGGCGAGTTGCACCGCTTTATTCCGGCGTTGGCATCGGCCTATGGCGCGACCATTTGCGAGATCCCGATTCGCAACGTGAACCGCGAGCGCGGCGAGTCACATTACGGAATCTCGCGTACCTTCCGCGTCTTCTTCGATCTTATTACCATTCGCTTTCTGCTGAAGTACATGTCCCGGCCGTTGCACTTCTTCGGCAGCTTTGGAGCGTTCAGTTCGTTCACCGGCGGAGCCATTGCGCTTTACATGATGTTCGAGAAGTTCATCCGCCATGTAGACGTGATGGAAGAGCATGGGCCGCTGCTGGTGTTTGCTGCCGTGCTGATTGTTGCGGGCGTGCAACTGGTCGCGCTGGGACTGCTGGGCGAATTGCAGGTGCGGCACTTCCATGAGCCCGACAAGCGCGGTCCCTATGTGGTCGACCGCGTGCTGCGTACTTCGCCGAGCGAGTCGGCGCTGGCGGATTAAAAAGTTGCCGGTTGCCGGTTGTCAGTAGCCAGAAATCAAAAGAAGTTGGGAGTCTGTCTCACGCGGACTGACAGCCCTGCGATCTCACAAACTGGTTTGTATCAGGGCACGGCTTCAGCCGTGCCGCAACGTCCCCGGATAATTTGGGCTTTAGCCCCTGCACTGATTTGCCCCAACTAGCCACTCACCACCAGCCACTAACCTCTCAAGCCCACCCCGCCCGCGGCTACCTGTTCATTGCCATAGCAACATTCTTCTGGGGACTGGCAGCCGTCATGGGACGGGCCGTGTTCACTCATCGCGTACATTTCAACGGCCAGTACATCGCCTATATCGATCCCCTGACTCTGGCGCAGAGCCGGGCCACATTTTCGCTCCTGCTGCTGTTGCCAATCCTCTGGCTCAGACAGCCCCAGGCGCTACGCATTCGATCTCGCGACCTGGCGCAGTTCTTTTTGTTGGGAATCCTAGGTCTCGCCGCCTCCAACTACTTCTACTACTTCGCCATTCAGAAGACGTCGGTTGCCACTGCTATCGTCCTTCAATACGTTGCCCCCATCTGGGTGCTGCTCTATATGCTGGCCCGAAGACTGCAACATGCCACTGCCCGCCGCGTGCTTGGAGTGGCGCTCGCGGTGATTGGCTGCGGCGTAGCGGTCGGGCTCATCTCGGCTCGCAGCGGCTTTCCCTGGCTTGGCCTTTCGGGAGCGCGCTTCAGCACCATAGGTGTGCTGGCCGCCGAGCTGGCGGCTGTTTCGTTCGCTTTTTATAACGTGTACGCGCAACATCTCGTCCAGAAATACGACCGCTGGACGGTACTGCTCTATGCGTTGCTAGGAGCATCCGCCTTTTGGCAATTCGTGAATCCGCCGTGGAGGATTGCGGCGCAGCATTACACCGGCGGCCAGTGGCTGTTCCTTCTGGTCTTTGCCATCACCTCGATGCTGGTGCCGTTTTCCTTCTACTTCGCCGGCCTTCAGCATCTGGATCCTACGCGCGCCGTTGTCACTGCCTGTCTTGAGCCGGTATGGGCTATCGCGCTTACCGCCTTGATGCTGGGCGAAGTGGTCTCGCCGATGCAGGTAGTGGGGATCGTGCTTGTCCTGGCCGCGACCATTCTGGTGCAGCGTCCGGATAAGCGAGCTGCCCGCGAGCCCATCATTGCCGTGGAACCGATTGAGTAGCCCCTGCGGTTTCTCCGCCCACCCGAGTTCCAGTAGAATCTAGGTTGCATTACAATCTGGCCAAATTATTGACATCCCCGCTCGCTGGGCACCCTTGCCCCCTGCGAGGTCTATGCATCAGCTAAATCGACTATTGCGTTACATACGGCCGTACTGGTTTCAATTGCTGGTCTCCGTCGTGTGCCTGGCCATGGTCGGATTGCTGGACGCGTTTCGGGTTCTACTGGTCGGTCCTATCTTCGACCGGGTGCTGAATCCCCATTCTCAATCGCGCGATCTTCCGTTATTTACCGTCCCTCACACCCACGTGGTCGTCCAGTTGCGATGGTTTGTTCCGGAGCACTTTCACAATCCGTGGACCATGGTCGCCTTCGCCCTGGTTACAGCCACCATTCTCAAGGGGATCTTCGACTATGTTGGCACCTACCTGGTGAATTATGCCGGGTTCGGCATGATCACCGATCTGCGCGACGAGCTTTACGCATCAACCCTGCGTCGCTCCGTTGCTTTCTTCCACAAGCACTCGACCGGAACGCTGCTGTCAGCCATCGTCAACGACATCGAAAAAGTGCAGTACGCGCTTTCAACCGTTCTCGCGGAATCGCTTCAGCAATTCTTCACCCTGCTCTTCACCCTGGCAGTGGTGATCGTACTGGGCGGAAGGCTGGCGTGGGTATTGGCCATTTTTGTGCCCTTCATTCTGATGGCGGCACGGCGCATCGGAAGCAGGGTCCGCAGCACCACCCGCCGCGGCCAGGACAAGCTGGCCGAGATCCAGAACATACTGCATGAGACCATCACCGGTGTGCGCATCGTAAAAGCCTTCTGCATGGAGGCATGGGAGACGCACCGTTTTCGCGAGGCCGCCAGGCGCCTGTTCCGCGCCAACCTGCGTTCGGTTGCGGCCGCGGCTTTGAGTTCCCCGTTGATGGATATGTTCGGGGCGGTCGCCATCGCAGTCCTGCTCCTGATTGGCCGCGAATACATCAAGCGCAACATTTTCACTGAGGGCGTTTTCTTCGCATTCATCGTTGCTGTTTTCAAGTTGTACGAACCGGTACGGAAGTTCGCGCAATTCAACAATAACTTTCAGCAGGCAATTGGCGCTTCTTCGGCGATTTTCAGCTACCTTGATTGTGGCGATGACATCCAGGAGACACCCAATGCCATCGTGTTGCCTCCATTTCACCAGGGCATCTGCTTCGAGCACGTACACTTCAGCTACCATAACGGCGAGGAGGGGCGCGAGGTATTAAACGACATCAACCTGAGCATCGCCCCCGGGGAGGTCGTGGCCATCGTCGGCTCCAGCGGCGGCGGCAAGACGACCATGGTACATCTGCTGCCGCGCTTCTTTGATGTCACCGGCGGACGTTTGCTCATCGATGGACACGATGTCCGCGACCTGAAGATCTCTTCCCTCCGCTCCCAGGTCGCTATGGTTACACAGGACACAATCCTGTTTAATGCCAGCATCCTCAACAACATCGCTTACGGCCATCCTGAGACCTCGCGGCAGCGGGTGGAAGAAGCTGCCCGCGCAGCGCTGGCTCACGACTTTATCCTCGGACTGCCGGAAGGTTACGATACCGTGATTGGGGAACGTGGCTTGATGCTGAGCGGCGGCGAGCGCCAGAGGATTTCGATTGCTCGCGCCATCCTCAAGGACGCGCCGGTGCTCGTGCTCGACGAAGCGACTTCCGCACTCGATACCGAGAGCGAGTCGCTGGTCCAGTCAGCCTTGCAGAACCTGATGACGGGCAGGACCGTCTTCGTGGTGGCGCACCGGCTTTCCACCGTGCGCCGTGCCGATCGCATCATCGTCCTGGAAAACGGCATGATCGTCGATGAAGGCAACCATGAGCGTCTGATGGCGCGCACTGGCACCTACCGCCGGCTCTATGAATTGCAGTTCGAGGATGTGGAAACAGCTTCCAGAGGAGAGTGATACCGAAGATGACGGTGCGCTCCGCAGTTCGTTCCGCCGTTCGTTCCATGACGGGCTACGCGCAGGTGAAGGCACAGGCTAACGATGAGCTGGCGCTTACCCTAAGCCTGAAGTCTGTGAATCACCGTTTCCTCGACTTGCACCTGCGAATTCCTTCTGAGCTTGACGCCGTCGAGATGAGAATCCGGCGCATTCTGAAGGAGCGCCTGCATCGCGGGCACATCGAAGTAACCCTGGCGCTGGAGCGCTCGGCAGGAACGGCTTTCGAGGTGAACCGCGGACTCATCGGCGGATACCTGCAGACCTTTCGCGCGGTCGCAGAAGAATTCGGCGTGAGCGCCGAGCCTGACCTGAACGTCGTCCTTAAGCTGCCCGGCGCGCTGAACGCTACCGCAAATAGCGATGCCGCTGAAAAGCTGGAGCAACATGTCGCCGGCGCACTGGAGCAAGCCATCGAGCGGCTCAACCGCATGCGTGAGGACGAAGGTCGTGGCGCCGTGGCTGAACTGCGCGAGCGTATGCAGCATCTTTCCAATGACACCCAGGAAGTCGATCAGTTGCGGGGAAAAGTCTCTCGCGCTTATTACGATAAAGTTCATGGGCGCATGCAGGAGTTGCTGAATACTCATGTCGATCCCGACCGTATCCTGCAGGAAGCTGCCATGCTGGCCGAGCGCAGCGACATTCAGGAGGAGCTGGTGCGCATGAAGAACCACATCCAGCATTTCTTGTCGGTGCTGGACGCAGGTGGAGAGGTGGGTAAGAAGCTCGACTTCCTGCTGCAAGAAATGAATCGCGAAGCCAACACTCTGTTGTCGAAGACGTCAGGCGTGGCCGGCGAGGCACTTCGTATCACCGAACTGGGTTTGGCGATGAAGTCCGACATTGAAAAAGCTCGCGAGCAGGTGCAAAACCTCGAATGAGCGATATCGTGTTCATCATCTCCGCGCCGTCCGGGTCAGGTAAATCCACGCTGACCAATCGCCTGCTCAGCATCGTTCCCAACCTGAAATTTTCTGTCAGCTATACTACGCGTCCGCCGCGCGGCAGCGAAGTCTCCGGCCGCGACTATTTCTTCATCTCGCAGGGCGAATTCGAGAACATGATTCGCGATAGTGGGTTCCTCGAGCATGCCGACGTTTTTGGTCACTGCTACGGTACGGCGAAGAGTTACATGCAGGAGGCCTTCGCCGAGGGCAAGGACCTGCTGCTCGATATTGACGTCCAGGGAGCCAAGCAGGTGAAGGCCAAGCTGCCGGACGCAGTCAGCATCTTCATTCTGCCGCCATCGCGCGAGGAACTCGAGCGCCGGCTGCGCAGCCGCAGCGAAGCCGACGACGAGATCCAGCGTAAGCTGCTGGGAGAAAAGGCGCGCCGCTTCAATACCGAGGAGACTATCCAGCGCCGCCTGCAAACCGCGTCCCGCGAAATTGAGAATTTCTGCGACTACGATTATATTTTGGTGAACGACCGAGTCGACCAGGCAATCGACACTTTGAAGTCGATTGTCCGCGCCGAGCGGCTTCGGCGTTCAGGCGCGCTACCGGGTCCCGAAGACGAGGCGGCTCTAGCCGAGGCCGACGCGGCCCGTCGCCCCCGCATGATGGACCAGGTGCAGTCGATCCTGGCCACTTTTGAATTGTCTCGACACCCGACTTTCACGGAGTGACCTTACCGAGTTTCGCCGGAGTATCACGATTCGATTTTTCAGGAGCGAGTTATGAAGCTGGTGGAAGGTTTTGATAGCAATTACCGCTACGTGTTAGTTGCCGCTCGTCGCGCGCGCCAGATTCAGAATGGCGCCCAACCCGTCGTGCAGACCCATTCCCGCAAGCCCTGCCGCATCGCCGAAGAAGAAATCCAGGCGGGCATGGTGAAGTGGACGATTCCGCAGCCGGAGAAGAGCCCGGTCGAGGCCGCCAGCGAGGTGCTGGACGGTGTCATCGGCGGCGAAGCCGACGACTAGAACAGAGGGCTTACGCTCTGTCGGCCCGGCAGGACACTCTTCCGGCCCCTCCGGGCCGGCGAACCGCTCCTATAGCTTCGGCAGCACAATCCCCTTCTGCCCCTGATACTTGCCGGCCTTGTCCTTGTAGCTGATTTCGCACTGCTCGTCCGACTGGAAGAACAAAATCTGGCACAGGCCTTCGTTGGCGTAAATGCGCGCGGGCAGCGGCGTGGTGTTCGAGATTTCCAGGGTGACGAACCCTTCCCACTCCGGCTCAAACGGCGTCACGTTCACGATGATGCCGCAGCGCGCGTAAGTCGACTTGCCCACGCAGATGGTCAGCACATCGCGCGGGATCTTGAAGTACTCCACCGATCGCGCCAGCGCAAACGAGTTGGGCGGCACCACGCACACATCGGCATCCAGGCTGACAAACGAACGCGCGTCGAACTTCTTCGGGTCCACGACGGTGCTGTTCACGTTGGTGAAGATTTTGAATTCATCGGCAACTCGCAAATCATAGCCATACGAAGACAGGCCGTAGGAGATGACGCCTTCTCGGACCTGCTTCTCTGAGAAGGGGTTGATCATGTCGTGCTCGACTGCCATTTTTCGAATCCAACGATCGCTCTTGATTGCCAAGGAAGCTCCTGTCGCTTTCCCACCCTGTGTGTCAAATGCGGACGCAAAGGATGGGGCACCCGCTGATTTCAGCTTATACAAATCGGTAGCGCCATCTTACGGAATGCGCTTGTGGATTGACAATGATGACCGGGAGCACTACGATTCGCGGAGGCGCCCCTCAACTTAGCGAAAAATGAAGACTTACGCCGGCACGGAAGGTCGGCTACAATCCTCATTCATGCCGGAGCCGCGGTCGTCCGGCGACAACCCGCCTGTGGCATTCGACATGGGCGTGAGCACATCGGAGCCTCTGTGATCAAACTTGACCTGATCAATGAAGTTGTCACCAAGACCGGCGTTACCAAAACCAAGGCCGAAATGGCCGTGGAAACCGTCTTCGAAAGCATGAAGAAAGCATTGGCGCACGGAGACCGCATTGAGCTGCGCGGCTTCGGCGTCTTCACCGTCCGGCCGCGCAAGACCGGCATTGGCCGCAACCCCCGTACTGGCGCGGAAGTGAATATCCCGCCGGGTAAGGCGGTTCGCTTCAAACCCGGAAAAGAACTACAATCGATCGAGTAGCTTTCGGCGGACCCGTGGCGAAACCCCGACGCCCACGTCTGCAACTTTCGCTTGTGGCGAGCGTTCGGTGGTTTACTTCGCCTGCCTGGAAATATTCAGTAACGTTGTTTGAGTAAAAATGTCGGATTCAACGCCGCCGATCTCCTATACCTTTGAAAGCTCGACCTACCCACAGGTCTTCACCGTCGCCAAAGCGCCGCGGCGGCCCTACTGGCTGCACCTTTTGCTGCTGCTGCTGACCTTCGGGACCACCCTGGTGGTCGGCGCGCAACTGGCGTTCAACTACCATCACCGGCTGCCTTCCTTCGAGTTTGGATCCGGCGGGATGCCGTTGTTTCACCCTCTCTGGGTCTGGCACAATCCCTCGCTGCTGCTCACCGGCGTGCCCTTTTCGGTCACGCTGATGTGCATCCTCATGGCGCATGAGATGGGGCACTTTGTGCTGTGCGAGAAGTACAACGTCTACGCCACGCTGCCCTTCTTCATTCCCGCGCCGACGTTGATCGGCACCATGGGAGCTTTCATTCGCATCAAGTCGCCCATCCGTTCGCGGCAGGCACTGTTCGACATTGGCATTGCCGGCCCCATCGCGGGATTCATCGCTGCTATCCCATTTTTGTTCATCGGACTGCTGCTGTCGCGCCCGGTCGGCTTTTTACACGACAGCGGATATGAGATTGGATTTCCGCTGGTGTTTCACCTGGCGTACTGGCTCATTCGTCCTTTGACGCATGGCGTTGCACTTAGCCGGCTCACCCTGCATCCGATCGCCGTTGCCGCCTGGATCGGCATGTTCGCCACGGCATTGAACCTCATTCCCGGAGGGCAGCTCGACGGTGGGCATATCGTGTATGCCGTAGCGCCGCACGCGCACAAGCGGGTTACCCGCCTTTCGATAGCAATTTTGAGCTTGCTGGGGCTGGTGGGGTTGATGCGGTTCTTTATTTCCGATGGCCGGGCCTGGGCATGGCCGGGCTGGCTGGTGTGGGCCCTGATCGTTGCCGCCACCGGATGGAGTCACCCCGCCGTGCCTCTGTGGCCCGGACTTGATCGCACTCGCCGCTGGTTCGCGCTGCTGGCGCTTCTACTGCTGGTCCTGACCTTTCTGCCCATTCCTTTTGTAGGACATAACTTCTAACCCGCGAAGCTCACGAAAATTCTTCTTTGCTCCTGACGCTCCGCACTGTATAACGCTGCCCGTAGCTGGTTCACGTTGCGTCAATTGACCTCGCAATGACAAGGAGAAAGCATGAAGCTTCGCAATGTAGTGGTTCACGCGTTCACGCTGTTGCTAGCGGTCGCATTGTTCGCCGGGATGGCGGTGGCCCAGAACAGCACAGGTAAAGGCGGTGGCACTCAGGGCTCAGGGGTAGCTGGCAAGGCCGAGCTGCTCGACATTAACACTGCAACTAAAGCCCAGCTGGCGCAATTGCCGGGCATCGGCGATGTCTATTCGCAGAAGATCATCGACGGCCGTCCTTATAAGGCGAAGAACGAGCTGGTGCAGAAGAAGATCATCCCCCAGGCCACCTACAACAAGATCAAGGACCTGATCATCGCCAAGCAGAAGTAGGAATCACAGCCTCTTTTCCTCGATTTGTCATCACGAGCGAAGCGAGGGGATCTGTTCTTCTGTTGTCCGGCGCAGGCTCTCAGAGTGAGGGCCTTTGCGCGGAGCACCCGAGAGCAGATCCCTAGCGCCAAACGAAGGCGCTCGTGATGACAATCTGATTGCTATGTGCTCTGTGTCGCCCTTGCCTGCTGCCGCGCCTGAATCTCAATGTAGACATTGATGAGCGAAACTGCCGCTGGGGTCACGCCCGGGATGCGGCTGGCCTGCCCCAAGGTGCGTGGGCGCACGTGTGACAGTTTTTCATTCATCTCGCGCGAGAGGCCTGAGACCTTGCCGTAATCGAACCAGTCGGGAATCGTGCGCTGCTCCGCTTTCTTCAACCGCTCAATCGCCTTCGTCTGCTGGTCGAGATAGCCGGCGTACTTGATCTCCGTTTCAATCGATTTCAGTTCATTGCGGATCTCCGCCGAAAGGCGGAAATCAGTGGCTAGTGGATAGTGGCTAGTGGATAGAGGTTCGGAGCCGTGGTTTTTTCTATCCACTATCCACTGACCACTATCCACTTCCTCGCGTTGGAAAAATGCGGTATCGAGCTTTAGGAGTGCGGGGGTCAAGCTCTCGATAGTAAGTTCCGGACGCTTCAAGATCTGCGCCAGCGTCTGACCGGTGACGTTCCCCAGAGCCTCCAGCACCGCGAGCGCTGCGTCGTCATCCTTCAACTTCTCCGCCAGCTCGCTATTTACCCGCGTGCGCTCCAGCAGCTCGCGCATCAGCCGCATGCGCTCCTGCTTGCCGAGATGGTCAGCCCACGCGCCGTCGCGGATCAGTCCCACGCGCCGTCCATGCGGAGTCAAGCGGCGATCAGCGTTATCGATGCGCAGGTGCAGTCGAAATTCCGCCCGCGAGGTGAACATGCGATAGGGCTCGTTCGTTCCCTTGCTGATGAGGTCGTCGATGAGAATCGCGGTGTAGGCTTCGGTACGATCAAGTATCAGCGGCGGCTCGCCCTTCACCTTCAGCGCCGCATTGATGCCGGCCATGATCCCCTGACACGCAGCTTCTTCATAGCCGCTGGTTCCGTTGATCTGCCCGGCGAGATACAGCCCTGCGATCTTCTTCGTCTCCAGCGTGCGCTCCAGTTCCGTCGGATCGATGGAGTCGTACTCAATGGCATAGCCCGGCCGCAGCATCTCGGCATTTTCCAGCCCGGGAATGGACTTGATCATCGCCAACTGCACGTCGATCGGCAGCGATGTACTCATCCCGTTAACGTAGGTCTCGTGGGTATTCAGGCCCTCGGGCTCAAGGAAGATCTGGTGTACGTCCTTGTCCGGAAACTTGACGATCTTGTCTTCGATCGACGGACAGTAACGCGGCCCAATGGACTGAATCTGCCCGCTGTACATGGGCGAGCGGTGCACGTTCTCGCGAATGATGCGATGCGTCTCCGGCGTGGTGAACGCGATGTAGCAGGGCACCTGCTTGTCGTGGTGCGCCACGCGCTTGGTGCGGAAACTGAACGGCGTCGGATCCTCATCGCCCGGCTGCACCGCGAACTTCGACCAATCGATGGAGCGGCCGTCGAGTCGGGGAGGAGTTCCGGTTTTCAGGCGGCAGCCGCGCAGGCCGAGAGCTTTGAGCGATTCGCCCAGCAGAACGGCATTCGGTTCGCCGCTTCGCCCCGCGGGATATTGCTGTTCGCCGCAATGAATGAGCCCGTTGAGAAACGTTCCGGTGGTGATGATCACCGCCTGCGCGCCGACGGTCCTTCCGTCTCGTAGCCGGACACCGCCTACGAGACGAGTTGTCAGTTGTCGGTTGTCGGTTGTCAGTAAAGAGGTTTCCAGTTTCGAGTTTCCAGTTTCAAGTTGCTGCCCCGCGCTTTCGCTGGAAACTTGAAACTCGAAACTTGAAACTTCTTCCACAATCACTTCCGCCACTTCCGCCTGCTTGATGTGCAGATTCGGCTCTCGCTCCAGCACCTCGCGCATCTTCAGCCGATACTGCTGCTTGTCGCACTGCGCCCGCGGAGACCATACCGCTGGCCCGCGCGAAGTATTCAACAGACGAAACTGGATGCCGACCGCGTCCGTCACTTCGCCCATGATGCCGCCCAGCGCATCCACCTCGCGCACCAGGTGTCCCTTGGCAATGCCGCCCACGGCGGGATTACACGACATCTGCGCGATGAGGTCGACGTTCAGCGTGTACAGCGCGGTCTTCAGGCCCATGCGAGCGGCGGCCATCGCGGCCTCGCATCCAGCATGGCCGGCGCCGACCACTACAACATCGTAGGTTTCGGTGAAGGATGGTGACAAAGGAAAAATTCCCCACTTCGGAACAAGCGGACTTCCTCCTTCAATTCTAGCAATTCATCACTGCCCTGCTCGCGCGAGCGGTGCTAATCTCTCGAAAGGATCTCTGGTCTATGGCACTCCTTCGCGCCGTCAGCTTGTTCGCAATCTGTGCAACAGTGGTAGCGTGCTGGGGGCAGCAAGTCCCTCCCACCACCCCGCAAAACTCTTCCACTTCAAATAAAGAAATCAGCGACCAATTGAGCAAGCTCGACTCAACCGAATTGCAGCGGAAGGCCTCCGCGGGCGACGGACTGGCACAACTTGAACTTGCTTACCGATATTCATTCGGCAACGGAGGCTTAGAAAAGGACAAAGGGAAGTCGGCCGAGTGGCTGCGCAAAGCGGCAGCCGCAGGTGTCCCGATGGCTTATTTCAACCTCGGGGTGGCCTACTACAACGGCGATGGACTGCCAACCGATGATAAGCAGTCGTGCAAATGGTTCAAGCTGGCCAGTAATGCCGGAGTAGAACCGGCTCGTGAAGCGGTCCAACGGGCGAAAGAGACACTCTCAGCAGCGCGGTTTCGTGATTGCGAACTGCAGGTTGCGAACGCCTATTGCGAAGGCAAAGAAATCACACGAGATTACTCACGGGCGATCGGCCTGTACAAAGTGTTGGCGGCTGAGGGATACGGTGAAGCGAGCGAGCGTCTTGCAGCCATGTACGACCGTGGCTGGGGGGTTCCATCGGACCCGAAGCAGAGCGTTTTCTGGTTAGAGCGTGGTGCAGATCAGGGGAGTTCATTGGCGCAGTACGAATTAGGCAGACTCTATGAACTTGCAATCCATGTCCCCCAAGACTATTCCCGCGCACTTAAGCTCTACCACGCATCGGCAAACGGCTTGTTCACACCGGCGCTAATGGCGCTCAGCAAGATGTATATGGATGGTCGAGGAGTAAAGGCTAACCCACAAACTGCCTTCATGTGGGCGCTTCTAGCCGCTGACCGCGGAAATCCTGAGGCGAAGTCTCTGGCAAGTTCGATTGGTGCTCAGCTAAGTAAAAAGCAAATTGAAGCTGCCAAGAAAGAAGCCTTGCTGCACAAAGCAGGGCAGGTGAAACTTACCTACACTCCCTGAGGAGGTTTTGGAAACACGCCTTCTACGCTCCGGCAGCGAAGTGATAGGTTTCGCAGTCCAGAGCGTCCTTCATCACGACGTTCAGGTCAAGCAATGCCTGCTCGCCGTTACCGCTGTAGCTGGAGCCGTGCATGGTCGCAATCAACTTTGGTTTCAGACTCGCGAGGCCTTGGAGTATGTGCCCTGTGTTTCGGGTGTAAGGCGTGTAGTTCGCCAGCGGGCCCTGTTGATAAAAAGTTAAAGCCTGGCGGACGCGGCCGAGAATGTCAGACGAAGTTATCGGCTCGACATCGCCATCGTGGTGAAACAAGTCGGAGCAAAGCAGAGTTGAGGTTGTCTCCTCAAAAAGCACCCCAGCATCCCATCCGTGCGGCAGGTGCGGCGTGGGGACATAGCGGAAGCGGTACTTGCCTGTGGCAAGCGGCTCAGCCGGAGAGAGGATGCGCGCCGAGCGACTTGCGAAATCATTCACGCTCACCAGCGCGCCGACCATGCCGCACATGGGTTCTGCATTCGGCGCCAGCGCGAGCCATTCGTTCAACGCGCCACACTCGTCGGACTCGAAATGGCTGAAGCCTATCCAGCGCAGCTTTGCCGGATCGATGATTTTAGCTAGAGGCCATCTCATAAATACCTCCTCATCAAAATGAGGATGCAACCAAGCTGGACGAGCCCGAGGAAGTTGGCCTCGTGATATTCCCAACGGGTGACCAGGCGACGAAAATTATGCAACCAGGCAAACAGTCGTTCGATCTTCCAACGCCGGCAATAGCGCCGCAGCTTGCGCCCGTCCTGCGTCTGGGGCTTGCGGCGGTTTACTTTGTGCGGCGCGATCAACTCGACGCCGTGTTGCTGTTGCAGCCGCTCATCCAGCGGATCGCTGTCATAGGCGCGATCGCCGATCATGCGCTCGGGGGCCGCTGCCGTGAAGCGTTGCTCGACGGTGGCTTCGACGAAGCGTGTTTCATGTGGCGAAGCGCTTCCAATCCAGGCGGCGACAGGAAGACCATGGCGCTCCGCAATTGCCATGATCTTGGTCCCTTTGCCGCGGCGTGTTGGACCAACTGCACCGCCCCCTTTTTCGCCCCCGCGAAGGTGGCGTCGATGAAGGTCTCGGCCAAGTCCAACTGCCCGCGTGCTAGCAGATCTTCCGCCAACGCGCGCAGCACTTTCACCAGCACGCCCTCGCCCACCCATTGCTGGAATCGGCGGTGGCACGTCTGGTACGGCGGAAACTTGTCGCGCGGCAACTCCGCCCATTGCGCTCCGGTTCGTAAGATCCAAAACACGCCTTCCAGCACGCTACGGGTATCCGCCCATGGCCGACCCCGTCGCGAACCGGAGGTCTTGGGCTCAACCAGTGGTTTCAGCACTTCCCACTGCGCATCGGTGAGTTCCATACCTACCGATGTGCCTGTAAATTCAACTCCGCACAATTACTTAGTGCGGTACCTATTTATGAGATAGGTTCTAGCTGTTCCCGTACAGCGGGGAACATCCCGCGCAATCCAGTATGGAACAGCACCGGCTCTTCATCACGAATCAGGAAGTGGTTGAATTGCAGATTGATTGCTTCGGCGAAGACCGAGATACGAAACAGGTCCGGCGCGATTTCGACCACGTTGGGCACAGCGGCTGGCTCCTTCAGGGTTAGTGTGGGCTGAGCCTAAATCCGTTGCGGTTGGCCGGTCAAGCGCGCTCAAGCAAACCTGGGATGACAAACGCTCTCACCTGCATCTACTCTCGATGAATGCCCAAACCCGTTCCTATCGGCACCCGCGGCGAAGCCGAAACCACCGTTGAATTGCGTCAGACCTTGACCGCATGGAAAGAACATCTCCCGCCCGTCTACTCCACTCCGCAGATGATTGGCCTGATGGAAGCCGCCGGCTACTACGCGCTTGAGCCGTTCTTGGAAGGCGACGAGGTCAGTGTGGGCACATCGATCAATATCGTGCATCGCGCGCCTGCGGTAGTGGGTCAGAAGATCAAGGCGGAGGCCGTGCTGGAGTCCTTCGACGGCCGCTTCTACAGCTTCAAAGTCAACGCCAGCAACGGGCACGAAGTCATCGGTTATGGTCAAATCGGGCGCGCCATTGTCAGCAAAAGCAAGTTTGAAGCAAAGCAGAGAGCGAAGCTGGCGGAGGCGGGGCAATCCGCGGGTTAGCCGTCGATGCTGCACGCAAAAGCAGGTTCTTCACTTCGTTCAGAATGACAGTTCTGAAACACGCATGACGACAGCAGGTTCTTCGCTGCGCTCAGAATGACAGTTCGAAGGGTGTCGTAATCGGGCAGAAGTTGCCGGCTCGTGGAGTGCTGACGGATGCCACTTTGCTACAATCGAATACAGCGATTCACCTGAGGATTGGCGGTATTTCGCCGTCGTATTCATTCATCCCCTGGTCCCAAAGCAAGGCCCGTTTTCGCTCGGCCGCAACGTTCGATAGGAGCTTGTCCTGACGTCGCGTAGTCTTCCGTATCATAAGGCGCATCATCGGTTTGCTGTGTTTCTGGCGGGCGCCACATTGCTGCTTATTGTCGCCGGTGCCTTGGTCACCAGTAATGATGCAGGTCTGTCCGTTCCCGACTGGCCAACGTCGTTTGGTTCGCTCTACAAGATTCCGCCCATGGTCGGCGGAGTGAAATGGGAGCATGGCCATCGCATGTTTGCCGAGTTCATCGGACTGCTCATCATCGTCATGGCCGTCTGGACGCAGCGCGTAGAGCAGCGCAAATGGATGAAGGCCTTGGGATGGATCGCACTGGCCGCCGTCGTGGGCCAGGGCATACTCGGCGGGCTGACGGTTCTGTTCTATCTGCCGTGGGCGATCTCGACCGCGCATGCCACGCTGGCGCAGACGATTTTCTGCGCCGTAGTCGCGATGGCATTGTTTACCAGCAAGAGCTGGCTACAGGATTCCGAACCGATTCGCGAGCACGGCCTGGCCCCGAGCACGAACGCACTGACGACACTAACCGCGGCTTGCATCTGGGTGCAGCTCATTCTTGGCGCTGCATTCCGCCATTCGGGCATCAAGCTGCTACCGCATCTCATCGGCGCCTGCGTGGTGGCTGCCCTCATCTGCTGGACGGTGATTCGCGTCCTGACTCACTACGGCAACGTCCCGCAGCTTCGCCAACCGGCGCAGCTTCTGCTGGCGCTCCTGCTGGTGCAGCTCGGACTGGGATTTGTCGCCTACATCACCCGCGTGCCGTGGGGACGTGACGCCGTACAGCCCATGGCGAGCATGGTCGTGAGCACGGTTTTGCACGTTGCCGGGGGAGCCCTGGTGCTGGCCACGAGCGTAATTCTGGCCATACAGTCGCGCCGAATGATACCCTCGCAAGCACCAGTAGTCGCCGTCAACGCTTCACCTCAAAAGGCCGTTATCGCATGAGCACCGCTTCACAGCCGTTGGCCGTTCCTCGCGAAGGATTCGGCGCCCTCGCCCGCGACTATGCCGAGCTGATCAAGGCGCGCGTGACCACGCTCATCGTTATGACGGCGTGGTGCGGGGTTTACTTTGCGGCTGCCAGATCCGGAGTGTCCTCGCTTTCGTGGACGACGCTGAACGCGCTGCTCGGTATCGGCCTGGTCAGTGGAGGCACGGCCGCACTGAACGAAGTGATGGAGCGCGACATCGATGCGCGCATGCGCCGCACTGCCATGCGCCCTCTGGTGACGGGATCGCTGAGCGTTCTTCATGCCTCTGTGGTTGCGCTCGGTATGACGATTGGCGGGGTTTTGTACTTGTGGGTTGCAACCAACTGGCAGACCGCACTACTCACGGCGCTGACTTCAGCTTCATACCTGATGGTCTACACCCCGATGAAAATGGTGCACCCGATGTGTACCTTCCTGGGCGCGTTTCCCGGAGCGATGCCGCCGGTGTTGGGCTGGACCGCCATTCGGGGCCATCTCGACCCTGAGGCGTTCGTGCTGTTCGCCATCATGTTCCTGTGGCAGTTCCCGCACTTCCACTCCATCGCCTGGCTCTACCGCGAGGATTATGAACGCGCCGGTGTGCGCATGCTGCCGGTCGTAGAGAGCGATGGCCGCTCGACCGCCTTCGCCATCATCTTTTACGCCTTGGCCCTGCTGCCCGTGACGCTCGTCCCGACGGTGATGGGCATGTCGGGTTGGACGTACTTTGCCGGAGCATTGCTGTTGGGATGCGGGCTGCTGTGGTTCAGCGTGCGCATGTGGACCATGAAGCTTGCTCCTGTTGTCCCTCAATCGAAACAACGCGCCCGCCATTTGTTGCAGGCGACGGTCATCTATCTGCCGCTGCTGTTTGCCCTGATGATGATCAATCGCACTGCGTAGAATAGAGACATAGTGAATCTAAAGGTAGCCACGCCGGAACGCGAGAACCATCTCGCCGCCTCTGCATCTTCACCTCAACCCAGCGCCGTCATTCAAATTCGCAACTTGCGCCACGAATATGGTGATCGCAAGGCGCTGAACGGAGTATCGTTCGACGTGCGACCCGCCGAGATCTTCGGACTGCTGGGCCCGAATGGCAGCGGCAAGACTACGACGTTTCGCATCCTGTCGACGCTGATGGTGCCCAGCGGCGGCAGCGCAGAAATCCTCGGCCACGATGTTGCGCGGGATCCGTCTCAGGTGCGCCGCAACATCGGTGTGGTGTTTCAGTCGCAAAGCATCGACATCAAGCTGAGCGCGGCGGAAAATCTCACCGTCATCGGGCATGTCTATGGATTGCGCGGAGCCGCCCTCAAACAGCGCGTGGCCGAGATGCTGGCGCGCGTTGGCCTGGCTGATCGCGCGAAAGATAAAGCCGAGACCTTCTCCGGCGGCATGCAGCGGCGACTTGAATTAGCTAAGGGACTACTGCATCATCCATCGGTTTTGCTGCTGGATGAGCCGACGACCGGACTCGATCCCGGCGCGCGACGTGATCTTTGGCAATACCTTCAGCTGTTGCGCGACGAAGAAAACGTCACGGTGCTGGTCACCACTCACCTGATGGAAGAGGCCGAACGCTGCGACCGTCTCGCCATCTACGCCGAAGGCAACGTGGTGGCGCTGGGTACCCCTGCCGAGTTGAAAAGCGAAATCGGTGGCGACATTCTGTTGCTCGAAACCGACGAGCCCGACTCCATAGCGCAACGCATTGAGCAGCGCTTCGGCTTGCATCCCACGGTGCTCGATCATCAGGTGCGTCTTGAGATTGAGAACGGCCATCGCTTTGTGACCGAGGTCGTCGAGGCTTTTCCCGGCGAGATTCAAGGGATATCGATTCACAAGCCCAGCCTCGAAGATGTGTTCATCCGCCGCACCGGCCATCGCTTCTGGACGGACGACGATTCCGAAGCGACGGAAGAGTAGTTCGTTTGAAGTGGGCGCAGCTTCAGCTGCGCCAAAACAGGTAACTGAATTCTTAGCTGAGTCCCATTAGGGACGGCATAACAGCAGGTCCTTCGGCGACTGAAGTCGCCTCCGGATGACAAATTACAAAGAGGATTGTCGGCATGCCTGAAGGCATGCCCCTTCAAAGAAATTTTATGGCAACACGCACTCAAGCCTTACCCGCAACCATCGCTCTTCCGGCCAGCGCTGGAACCTTCATGCCCGCCGCTGCGCTGTGGTGGCGCGAGGTAGTTCGCTTCTATCGTCAGCGCGCGCGCGTGGTGGGAGTCATCGCCTCGCCGCTGCTGTTCTGGATCGTCATCGGCTCCGGCTTCGGAACGTCGTTCAAGTCCGGCGGGCAACACTATCTCGACTACTTCTTTCCCGGCGCGCTGATCATGATCGTGCTCTTCACCGCCATCTTTACCATGATGTCAGTGATCGAAGACCGCAAGGAAGGCTTCCTGCTTTCCGTGCTGGTGGCGCCGGTGAGCCGCTCGGTGATCGTGCTGGGCAAGGTAATCGGGGGGGCGACGCTGGCGACCTTGCAAGGCGTGATTTTTCTGGTGTTCGCGCCGGCGCTGGGCATTCACTTCACCGTCGCGAGCTTTGGCATGACCGTGCTGGTCATCTTCCTGGTCGCGTTCTCGCTTACTGCACTCGGCTTCATCATCGCTTGGCCGATGGATTCGACGCAGGCCTTTCACGCCATCATTAACCTGTTCTTGATTCCGCTGTGGTTGCTCTCGGGATCGCTGTTTCCGCTGGCCGGCGCGTCCTTCTGGATTCGCATGCTGATGCTGGTCAACCCGCTTACTTACGGAACCGAAGCGCTGCGTCTGCTGCTTTTCCCCGCTGCGCCTAACGACGGCTTCTCGCTGACGATCAACCTGGCGGTGCTCATCGGATTCACGGTGGTGATGTTCGCGCTGTCGTTCCTGGTCGCCAATCGCAGGAGCACCAAGCCGGCAGCGTAATGGGTAGTTCCGAGCTTTAGCTCGGCGAATCGGCTGCCGCTCCTTACGATTTGTCATCACGAGCGAAGCGCGGGATCTGCTCTTTCGCCGCTCCACCATTGAAGTCGCAATGCAAATCTCGCCCACATTCTTTCCTGCTCTGAACGCCGTTCTCAACGGCACCAGTGGCGTGCTCATCGGTTCGGGGCTGTACTTCATTCGCCGGCGGCGCATCCAGGCGCATAAGCGCCTGATGATCGCTGCCTTTATCACTTCGACTCTCTTCCTGATCTCGTACCTGTATTACCATCTGGTGCTGCGTGCCGGGGTGACGCACTTCAAGGGACAAGGCCTCGCTCGGCCGATCTATTTCACCATCCTCATCTCGCATACATTCCTTGCGGTCATCGTCGTTCCGTTCATTCTCGTCACCCTCTATCGTGCGCTGAAAGGCCGCTTCGCGCGCCACAAGGCCATCGCGCCATACACGTTCGCCATCTGGATGTACGTCTCGGTGACTGGCGTGGTGATTTACGTCATGCTGTACAAGGTGTTTGTGTGAAAAAGACGCTATTCGCCATTCGCTATTCGCCTTTCGCCCAAGCCGGATGCGAGAGCCGAAAGCGAATAGCTGGGGGCGAATAGCCAAAAGCGAGGAGCGGCCTTTCTGTTATCCTTCTCCTTCGTTACAACCTCGCAACACAGGAGCGGCACTCATGGCGAAGAGCGTCAATAAGGTCATTTTGATCGGCAATCTGGGCAAGGATCCCGAGGTGAAGTACACCCCCAGCGGAATGGCCGTGGCGAACTTCACCCTTGCTACCAGCGAGCGCTACAAAGACAAAGAAGGCAACTGGCAGGACAAAACCGAGTGGCACAGCCTGGTCGCATTCCAGCGCACGGCTGAGATCGTTGGCGAGTACCTGAAGAAGGGCCGCAGTTGCTACATCGAAGGCAAGCTGCAAACCCGTTCCTGGGACGACAAAGAGAGCGGCCAGAAGAAGTACCGCACCGAAATTGTTGTCAACGATCTGGTCCTGCTGGGCGGTGGCCGCGAAGGTGGAGAAGGCGGTGGCGGCTACAGCGGTTCTCGCGGAGCATCGAAACCGAGCGGCTTCGACCAGAGCGGCCCCGACTACGACAACGCTCCCGCTCCCGCGCCGGCACACCCAACTGAAGTCACGGACGAAGATATTCCGTTCTAAAGACAGTTGCCGGTTGTCAGTGTCGGTTCATGCCAAGGCGGTGCAACACTGCAAGTCGCGGCACCATTCGCGCGGCTCAAATTCCCTATCCCGGTATTACGCACTGCAGGCTGGCCGTCCCGCTCACGGTGGTGGCCGAGGTGTGGCCCCCGACCCCGAAAACCAGATCAGACGGCACTGACGCCGTGATGGTCGCCGATCCTGGCGCAAGACACGTTGCTTGTCCCGTCAAGGGGTTGATGGTGCCGACCGCTGTATCGGAGCTGGTCCACGTAAGCCCGTCCTGCGAAGTGAGCAGACGAGATTGGTTGTTCTTGAACGTGCCTGTAGCGGTGAAACCTACGGCACCCTTCGGGGCGGTGCCCTGTCCCTGTTGAGGACTTATCTGAACGCTCTGGATTGTGTCAGCACTGCCCCCGCAGGCCAACAGCAAAGCTAGAACGACGCACGCAGCTACGATCAGGACAGATTTCATGCTGTTCAATGGTAGCAGTCTTCCCGGGTCGCATGGCGGATGAGCCGGCGGTCGCAGGCGATTCTTGTTACCACGCCAAGCCGGCCCAAACCCTCCGGTTGAGCACCTCAACCCGTAACGTTGCACTGCAATGTGGCGGTTCCGCTCACGTTACTCGATGTGTTGTGCACTCGGTTGTTAATCTCGAAAGTCAGGTCAGCCGGCGCTTGCGCCGTGATCGTCGCCGTACCCGACGCATTGCAGGTGGCCTGTCCGGTATTGCTGTCGATGCTGGCGATCGTAGTATCGGATGTGCTCCACTTAAGCCCGTCCGCGGCCGTGAGCTCGCGCGACTGGTTATTGGTGAAGGTGCCGCTGGCCGTGAATCCAACTTCGCCGCCGGGCGCCGTGGCCGAGGCGCTTTGCGGGTTCACTTGCAAGCTCACGATCGTTGGGTGGCCGGCGCCGCACGCCAAAAGCACAGCGATTCCGGCGCAGGCAACAAGGGTGAAGAGGTATTTCATAGTGTCTCCCTGTGACCCTTCGATGGCCGGAGTGCACCTGGTGCTGCATGGACACTTTGTGAACAATTGCCGACGAGAGTTGTTGCCGGGCAACCCGCGACATGAATTGCGATCGTGCTCTGCTTCGCTCACGAACGCATTGCCCCGGAGCGATTAAACTTAACGGGTGAGAAGAGTTTTTCGCCCTACCTCTTTCCTGCTCGCATTCCTCTTCACCGTACTGCTCGGTGCGACAGCATCTGGCCATGCCCAGGGACGTGCGGAGTGCTCCGTCCTCAAATCGGAAATCCTCGCGCGCAATGTTCGCTATTGCGCCTTCTTGCCTGCCGGCTTCGATCAGGACAGGTCTAAGAAGTTTCCCGTGCTGTACTACCTGCATGGACTGGGTGACAACGAGCAGTCGCTGCTCAACCTCGGCGGGTGGGACATGATCGAGGAGTTGCGTCGGCAGGGCAAGGTCGGCGAGTTTATCGTGCTCGCGCCCGCCGGTGGACACACGTTCTTCATCAATTCGTCCGATGGCAAGATGCGCTATGAAGATTTCCTGATCAAGGAGTTCATGCCGCAGATAGAGAAGAAGTACCGCGCCGAGGGCACACGTGCGACGCGCGGCATTACCGGCATCTCGATGGGCGGCTACGGCGCGTTGCGGCTGGCGTTTAAGTATCCCAAACAGTTCCAGGCTGTGAGCGCGCAGATGCCCGCGCTGATTGCCGAGGTCCCCGAGAGCTTCTACGGCGGTGGACCAGGCTCTCCAGCAGGCGCGATGGTCGAGGCCTTTGGTAACCCCTTCAACGTCGATTACTTCGATCGCAATAACGTCTTTGCCTTTGCCAAGAAGGATGCGGTCGCGGATCTGAAGGAATTGAAGATTTATTTCGACGTCGGCAACAATGACGATTTCGGGTTCGAAGAGGGCGCCGAACGATTGCATAAATTGCTCGACCACCGCGGTGTGCCCAACGAGTTCCACGTCTACCCCGGGCGCCACGATTCGCAGTTCGTCATGCGGCATTTTTCGAGCGTCGTCGAGTTTCAGTGGAAGGCGATCGGGAAGTAGAAAGGCCGCTCTTGGCCCTTGGCTCTTGGCCAGAAGCTCGTTACCACCCGGCCGGAACCTAAAAGCCAAAAGTGGCTTCCTGTTCACTCGTCACATTCCTCCGCTCGCCAGCTTCATTACAATATCTCCATGGACTCCTTCATCATCGCCGGCAGGCAGTTTCGTTCGCGTCTTATCGTTGGAACCGGAAAGTATCGCTCGGGGCAGGAGACGGCTCGCGCCATCGAGGCCTCGGGTGCGGAGATGGTCACCGTCGCTGTGCGCCGCGTGAACCTCGACCGCAGCAAGGAATCGCTGCTCGACTTCATCGATCTTGAAAAGTACTTTCTGCTGCCCAACACCGCCGGCTGCTACACCGCCGACGAAGCCATCCGCACCGCACGTCTCGCTCGCGAAGTTGGTTTGTCCGACTGGGTCAAGGTCGAAGTGATCGGCGATCAGGCCACTCTGTTTCCCGACGTGCAGGCCACCATCGAAGCCACACGTGTGCTGGTGAAAGAAGGATTCACCGTGTTGCCCTACACCTCTGACGACATCGTCGTCGCCAAGCGTCTGATCGATGCCGGAGCGAGCGCGGTCATGCCTCTGGGTGCACCGATCGGCAGCGGACTCGGATTGCAGAATCAGCCCGGCATCCGTATCCTGCGGGAGTTGATTACCGACGTGCCGCTGATTGTCGATGCGGGAGTGGGTACGGCTTCCGACGCGGCTATTGCTATGGAGTTGGGCGTCGATGGCGTGCTGATGAACACAGGCATCGCCGGGGCGCAAGATCCGATCCTCATGGCCGATGCAATGAAGCACGCAGTCATCGCGGGACGCAACGCTTACCTCGCAGGACGCATGCCGAAGAAGCTGTATGCGACTGCCAGTTCGCCGCTGGAAGGCATAGTGCGGTAGCGATAGTCGCGGACGCTTCATCGCTTGTATCTTCATCGCGATCGCGCGTGTCGGTAATGCGATTACAAAATTCGTCATCCCCGAAACCTGACTACGGCATTGATGCGCCGCCGGTGGTTGCCACTCTGTTTGCGTTGGGTGTCGTTTGCCTGATAGTGGCCTGCTTTCATCCGGGCAAGCTAACTTTCGGTTCGACAACGATTCTCGTGACGCCTTCGCTGTGGAGCATTGGAATCTCTGCGACGAGCAGCGCGATCCTGATGATCGTCTACGCGAAATGGTGGAAATTTCGACATGCGGAGCGCATGATGGCTCTCGTTCCATGGCGTGGCGATGAAAAAGTACTTGATGTGGGTACCGGACGAGGGTTGTTAATGATTGCGGCGGCGCGCAAACTCTCGACCGGCAAAGCGGTCGGCATCGACATCTGGAGCGCCAAGGACCTGTCAGGAAACGCTCCACAGAACACGTTGAGGAACACCGAATTGGAGGGCGTTCGCGATCGGGTGGAGATCCTGACCGGCGATGCCACGAATATGAGTTTCCCCGATGGGGCTTTCGACGTGGTGCTCTCAAATTTGTGTATCCACAACATCCCCAGCCGCGCTGGCCGCAAGCGTGCGTGCCAAGAAATTATTCGGGTACTGAAGCCGGGAGGGCGCGCCATTATCTCCGACTATATTCACACCCTCGCCTACGCCGCCTGGTTCCGCGCTGCCGGCGCGAAGACAAAGCGGTCCGCTTTTTTCGCTATTCCGCCTTTGTTCATCGTCGACGTGCAAAAGCAATAGGCTTCTACCCCTGGTCCCCCATGATGAACAGCGGCTTGCCTTCGAAGCTGCTGAAGAACGGACGCAGCCGCGCGGTGTTGTAGTGTTCCTCCACGTTGACCGTTTTCTTAGTGGCGGTCACGGTCTCAATGGGAACGCAATGATAGCGGCCGTTTTGCAGCACCACCATCTTGCCGTGGTTTTTGCTCAGCATCAGGTCCAGCGCGAGATTCCCGTACGCCATGGGTACAACCGAGTCGATAGCGTCGGGATCGCCTGAGCGCACCAGGTATCCCAGGTTCTGGTTGATGATGTCGATGGTCTTGCCATTGTTAAACTTCGCCGAGCGGGCCTTCACTTCGCGGGAAACATAATCGCCGATGCCGCCCAGCTTCTTATGACCGAAAGCGTCGACTTTCTCATCTTCGAACATCATCTGGTTGCGGCCTTCCGGCATCGCGCCCTCAGAAACGAGAACGATGGCGTAGCGGCTCGGGTTTCTGCGCCGGTCAAGCACCAGCAGCTCCGTCAGCAGATCGAGGCTGAACTGGTATTCGGGAATAACGCAGCGGTGCGCGGCCCCGGCCAACGTGGGGACCATGGCACTGAAGCCGGCATAGCGGCCAAAAACTTCCAGGATCATCAGCCGCTCGTGCGATCCCGCCGATGTGCGCAGGCGGTTCGTCAACTCGATGGTGCGGGTGACGCAGGTGCTGAAGCCAATGCAGTAGTCGGTGCCGGGCACATCGTTGTCCATGGTCTTCGGAATGGCAACCACCTTCATGCCTTCCTTATGCAGCCGCACTCCATAGCTGAGCGTGTCGTCTCCGCCGATAGGGATGAGGTACTCGATGCCCAGCCATTCCAGGTTCTTCAGCACCTCGGGCGTGAGGTCGTTCTTCTCCGCGGAATAAGAACTCCGCAGATGTTCAGGAACATCGTCGCGAGCGACCCGGCTCGGGTTGGTGCGCGAGCTGTGCAGGAACGTTCCACCCGTTCTGCCCACCCGATCGACAATCTCCTGCGACAGCAGTTGGAAGTTCTCGCTGTTGTCGTACTTCTCATCGCGCACGATGTTGATGAGGCCGCGCCAGCCGCGACGCAGGCCCACGATGTCGTAGCCTTCGCTGATCGCGCGAAAGGTCACGGCACGAATCGCCGGATTGAGCCCGGGGACGTCGCCACCGCCGGTCAGAATTCCTATAACACCCTTCTTGGAAGTGCCGATCGCCATATATAAGTCCGTCCGTAATGAGTCACTTGCCTTTTTGCAGGCGGCAACTCTGTCTGTCGTTTGAGCCTACAGAGATTGTATCGGTCGGAACCTGGCCTTCGGTACACCGCGCACGGTAAAAATTCGCGCAGTTGACGATTTCGGGCGAGCCTGCATCCAAGTTCCCAGGAAAGCTGCGCAGGACGCAAGCGTGTGACGCATGGTGTGCTCCGGAGCGAACCTCCGAAGAGAAACTCAGCCTCCACCGATACTCAATGCATCCAGTCCTCGGACTCGAGGTAGCAAGTGGACAGCATCCATATTCTGTTGCTGGAAGACAGTCCGATCGACGCCGATCTGACCTCCGTCTTTTTGTCGCGCGGAGGGTTTGACTACTCGCTCGATCGGGTCGATGACCGCGACCACTTCCTCGCCGCCCTAAAGCAGCGGCGCTTCGACCTGATTCTGGCGGACTACGCGCTGCCGACCTTCGACGGACTGTCTGCACTTGAACTCGCGCGCGAGCATGCGCCCGAGACGCCATTCATTTTTGTCTCGGGTACCCTGGGCGAGGACATTGCGATCCGCTCGTTGCAGAAGGGGGCGACCGACTATGTGCTCAAGCAGAAGCTGGAACGGCTTGCACCGGCCGTTACCCGCGCCTTGCGCGAGGCCAAAGAGCGCACGGAGCGCCGCCGCAGTCAGAAGGAGTTGCGCGAGAGCGAACAGCGCTTCCGCCAGCTGGCGAATGCCATCGAGCAACTTATCTGGACTACCAATAACGATGGCGAGGTGACCTATTGCAATCGCCGATTCCTCGATTATCTCGGTCATGCCGACCTCACCGCCGCCCGCAGGGCGGGCTTCGCAGGGGTGCATCCGGAAGACCGTGACCGGGTGGTTGAGACGTTTGCTGCCGGTATGGCACAAGGCAGGCGGTTCGGACTGCAATACCGCCTGCGCCGCGCTTCCGATGGCGAATACCGCTGGCACTGGGTCACGGTTGTTCCCATGGAAAACGAGAGCGGCGAAATGGCGGGATGGGTCGGGTGCGCTACCGATATTGAAGACCAAAAGCGCAATGAATCGGTGCTGATCGTCTCCGAGAAATTGGCTGCGACCGGACGCCTGGCAGCCAGCATCGCGCACGAGATCAACAACCCGCTGGAGGCGATCTCGAACCTGCTCTACATTCTCGGCAGCCAGGAGCGGCTTAGCACCGAAGGCAGCCACTATCTCTCCATGGCGGAGCATGAATTGATGCGCGCCGCCCAGATCACCAAACAGACGCTCGGCTTCTACCGTGAGAACTCCGGCCCGGCGCCATTCTCGCTTTCCGATCTCATCAACGAGGTCCTGGTTCTTTATCAGGGCCGGCTGCAGCACAAAGGGGTCGAGGTCGAGCTGCGCGGATTCGACGGCGCACAGGTGGTCGCCACTCGTGGCGAAGTGCGGCAGGTCTTCGCCAACCTGGTCGGCAATGCCATCGACGCCGTAAGCCACAGCGGCAAGATCACGCTCACCCTCAGCGAATCGCGAGACCAGGGCGTGCCCGGATTCGAGATTGCGGTCAAAGACAACGGCACCGGCATCGATCCCCATATCATCGACAAAATCTTCCAGCCGTTTTTCACCACCAAGAAGAACGTCGGCACCGGACTCGGGCTCTGGGTGTGCCGCGAGATTATCGAGAAGCACGGCGGGCGCATCAGCGTCAGCAGCGACGGCGATCACGGCACCGGCAGCGTCTTCTCGGTGTTCCTGCCTGAAGTCTGCAACAACTGCGAGGACGCATCGCTACAATCGGAGAATCCGGCGGCGTAAGCCGGCGCCAGGGTTTGTCGCGGTTCCATGCGCCGTGACATAATGACGCCCGTCATGAAGTCGCCCCGATTCATACTTGCCGCCGCCCTTTTAGCGCTTCCGTTCACCACCTTCGCCTGGGCTCAGCCGCCGCAACCGGGGCGTGGGCCTGCCGCGGCCACCAACCCGCTGGCGCCCGGACAGAAGCTCATCCGCGAAGGCAAGCTTGATGACGCCATCGCGTTCTACAAACAGGCGATTCAGGCACGTCCCACAGCGTGGGATGCCTACCTTGGCATGGGAGCCGCACTCGACTTGAAGGGCGACTACACTGCCGCGCGGGAGAACATCCAGAAGGCCATCGATGCCGCTCCGGCGAACGGCAAAGTTCGCGCTTTGCGGACGATGGCTGTCTCCTATGCCTTTACCGGCGACGCCATTCACGCCGGCAAGTATGAGGAGCAGGCGTACCAGTTGCAATTTGCAGCCAACGATTTCAGCGGAGCCGCGGGCACGGCCGACGAGGCTGCACGTATCTATCTGGAAAACGGCGACCTCGATAATGCACAGGTGTGGTACGCGAAAGGCCATTCCATCGCGCTCAGCGATCCCAAGCTGAGCGATGCCGACAAAGATCTGTGGACCTTCCGCTGGGAGAGCGCGCAGGCCCGCATCGCCGCGCGTCGCGGCAACAAGGCTGAGGCCCAGCAACACCTGCTCGCCGCCAGGGCCGCCCTCGATAAGGGAACCAATCCTGAGCAGGCGCAATTCATGCCCTATCTCGAGGGCTACGTCGCGTTCTACGGGGGAGACTACCCGACCGCCATCAGCGATCTTGAAAAAGCTAACCAGAAGGACCCGTTCATCCTGGTGCTCATGGCGCAAGCCTACGAAAAATCGGGCGATCAGAAGAACGCGATGGACTACTACCACAAAGTTCTCGGGATCTATTCCCACAATCCAACCGGCGCTTTCGCGCGGCCGCTGGCCCAGAAGAAGGTGGGGAGCTAAGAGGCTTTTGGCTTTTGGCTTGGAGCATCAGCGCGAGTCCCCGAGATACAAGCCTTTGCCGACGGCTGGCGGCTCGTGGCTGGCAGCTCTCATTTGTGACGCACATCACGAAAAATCTCTTTGCGAGATACCTTGTTTTCAACACTTTAGGCCAGCATATAGTACTTGACACAGAATAGCAAGTCGGGTATTCTTTGGACATGAACTTGGCAGACGTAATCCGAGACTTCAGCGACGAAGCAAGATGCATTGCGTTTTTAGAAAGCCAAAGATGGCCGGATGGTGTCCAATGCACGAAATGCTTGTCCAAGCACGTCAGCCGTGCGAAGTCCAAAGGCAGAACCCGAAAGGGTGTCATCGGGCCAGACCGTTTCCTGTATGACTGCATTAATTGCGGCTGGCAGTTCTCGGTTAAGACGGGCACCTTGTTTCACGGCTCGCACATTCCGCTGACAAAATGGTTCATGGCGATTGCCCTAATCTGCCAAGCGAAAAAGGGCATCTCCGCGAATCAGATCGGACGCACGATTGGAGTCACTACGAAGAGTGCTTGGTATCTCTGCCATCGGATTCGAGAGTCAATGAACACTGGCGACCTACCGCTGCTTAGAGGCACCGTCGAAATGGACGAAACTTATGTCGGAGGAAAGAAGCGCAGAAGCGAAACACTAACAGACTCGTATGCACGGAAGTTTCCCGTTGTCGGCATAGTGGAACGTGGCGGCGAAGTGCGGTTCCGTAAGGTTGCACGCGCAAACGCTAAGAGCGTCAAAGTCGTATTCGACCAATGCGTATCGCCAGACGTTCATCGCATCGTGACCGATGAATCGATGATTTACCCGTCGATGTTTGATGCGCAGCAGGAAGTAAAGCGGTTCACAATCAAGCACGCTGAGAAGTATGTCGATGGCTGGATTCACACCAACACGGTCGAGAGCAGCTTCGCTTGCTTCAAGCGTGGTTTAGTTGGTTCGTTCCACAAACTCAGCTTCAAGCACCTTGACAGATACTTGTACGAGTTTGAATACAGAGCCAACAATCGTAAGAACCCTGCGATTTTCGAGCGCACGTTGCGGGGTATCGCAACTAAGAATCCTTTGCCCTTCCGGACTTTGGTGGACGGGGCAAAACAGGCTTGATTGGCTGGTGCTTGCTGGTTTTAAGGTCTTTCTTGTGCAACGGCTTGGTGGTCAGTAACTTGCGAATGACGTTTTCAAATTCGGATTTCTCAAAGTCATCGGCCATCGTTGGTTCCCATGAAGTGAACAGCGTGAACCTAGAAACACACTTCCAAGCTCACGCTGGTTAGATGTAAACTAACGTCGAGTTGTTTTGGCGACTCACCACGCAGCTACTAGGGGAACCCCGCGAAGGAACGCCCTAGTAGCTGTTTCCGGTTATTGCAACCCCTCTCGGAGTCTCTCGCCCTACACGGTGAGCACTGTGGTGCAGGGGGCTAAAGACTAATGTCACGGTAGACACTCCTTCGACCTCGTAATCATCTGCGCAGAAATTTTTCATTGCGTCGTGCTCGTCTGTTGCGGCGATCCGGCGAGCATCACCCGTCCATCGCCAGCATCGACAAGCGTTCCCTCTTCTCTCATGCGACCAAGAACCCAATACAGCCCCGAGCGCGACACAACGGGCTGAACGCTTTTGAGTAGCTGCGATGGCTTCACTGGGCCACCCGCACTCAACAACGCCGCTCTCACAACATCGCTTTTATTTTTCACATCGGAAATGGCGAGGTCTCTTACATCGAAAATGACATCGACTTCGGCCTCAGCTTCGCTTGCTTCAAGGGCGAGCACCTGCTCGTAAATGGCTCGCCATTTTGCGGCATCCGCTTCCAGACACGAGATGCGGTGCTGCCACACAAGCTTCTCTTCAGAAACGATGCGGTCTGCTTCTTCAACGCGCTTCCGGATGGTTTCAGCGACTTTCACTGGACCAGACTAGACGGTTTATGCTTGGGTGTCAAACGGCGACTGGACGGAATGTCCAGTATCGGAGGAAATGAACCTTTCTGGTTACTCTGTGCCAACTACCACTTGCTGCTTTAGGCCACATTTCTAGTGCAAATGATTGAGCCCCAGCGACTTGCAGGTACTTACCAGATTTCAAAGAACTTACAGCTCCAGTTTTATGCCGACCGAGTCACGACCGAACCACCTCGGGAGCGATGCCGGCGCGGGCACACCTTCGGTGTCCTGGCAAAGAGTTTATGGACTGCTGAACTGACGGGCACGCGAAGACTTCGCCCCAGAGGTTACGAAGGTCGTAGCTATTCCCAAAAGGGGAATTATGGTTTGTGGTCCCCCGATGCCTGAATTAAGAGCGGAGTGACAGGCGCCTGATCGCTCGACCGTACTATCGCAGCGTGCCCCATTCCCATGACGGGACTCGAATTGTCGAAGATCAATGACTGGCTCCCTGGTCTATGTAATGATGCTGAGTTCTTCACTTTATTCACTCCCAGGTTGCTATGCGCAAGAGTTGGTTTGCAATCCTAGCCATTACCTTCTGCCTTCTGACAATTGCTGACGCTCAGGAAATTTCTCAGGACGAGAATCGCGACCGCGCGATGGCGGTACCGTCTGCACAACGCTTCGCCCCTCCCAGCTTCGAGCATGGCGCTCCAGTGTCGGGTCGTCCGACATCCGTTCGCAATGCAGCTTCGTCGGAAAACGCAGCGTCGGGGGACGGAGTACTGCCGACTCCCCACTCCGAAGCGATTCAGAGCCAGCAGGACGTTTCCAGTCAAGGCGTGAATCGATCGCCTGCCATTACGAGCACACAGGCGCCGGCCTCTGGCCGCTATGTCTTCGGTCAGTCGGATTATGTGACGCCGTTGAATCCCAGATCAGTGGTGACATGTGATTTCACCGGGGACGGTGTGCCCGATTTCGCCGTTTCGGACTCGGTTGACTCGGCGATTACTGTCTTTGTCGGAAGGCCTGACGCAACCATGGTTGCAGCACCCTCGTTCAACGTGGGACACAACTTTCCATACTTGGGCTGTGGCGACTTCAATAAAGACGGCTTCGCAGACCTTGTAACCGTAAGCAATGATGGCTTCGTAGATATCTACATCAGTAACGGCGATGGTACCTTTCGAGCGCCGATTGAATACAGCGCACCCACCGGCCTGCAGGACGTGACGGTAAGTGACCTGGACGGTGACAGGAACCTTGATCTGATTTCGGAAGGCAATTGGGGCTCTGTGCTGGTCTTCTATGGCCAGGGAGATGGGACCTTTACGGCGTACAGTAGCTACCCGGTCAATGGCTACAGTCACGGGCCGGCTCCCGTTGCCGTGGGAGACCTCAATGGCGATAGCAAGCTGGATATGGCAGTGGTCAGAAGTAATTATGTTTGCGTACTGCTAAACAATGGTCCGCGGAGCTTCCAGCCGTGCTCTGACTATGGAACCTTCAACTATTTGATTTACGGCGTTGCCATCGGTGACTTCAATGGTGACCACAAGCTTGACTTGGCCTTATCGAAGAACTCTGTCCCAGGCACGGTATCCATCCTGCTCGGCGCAGGCGACGGGAGCTTTCCCACCGACACCGACTACCCCGTCGGACCCAATCCCCGGACCATAGCCGTGGCAGACCTGAACGGCGATGGCAAGCTCGACGTGGTTACCGCGAACGCCAGCTATCAGTACGGCACTATCTCAGTGCTGCTCGGCAATGGGAATGGCACCTTCCAGGATGATGTGGATTACGGTGTAGGAACTACTCCGACGATAGCGGTCTGGGACTTCAATGGCGATGGCGTCCCGGACCTTGCCATTGGCGCACAGGGTTGTCTTACCTATCTCTCTCCATGCGTCAGAGGAAGCCTGACGATCTGGCTGGGCAAAGGTGATGGAACCTTCCCCAGCGGGACAAGCTACCCGATGCCAAACCAGGCAATGGCTGTGGCAACGGGCGACCTCAACGGCGATCGAAAAGCCGATGTTGTGGTGGGAAATCAGAATGGCAAAGATTCCAATACACTTTCCGTTCTGATCAACAACGGCGATGGCACATTTCAACCGCGCGTGGATTACGCGGCGGGCACAGGGACTACTTCGATCGTGCTCGGCGATTTCAACAACGATCGATTGCTGGACGTTGCTGTCGCAAATATCAGCGATAGCACCGTTTCGATTCTGCTGGGCAACGGCAATGGATCATTGGGTGCGCATCAGGACTATGCTACCGGCGGGTCGAGGGCGATTTTGGTTGGCGACTTTAACCACGATGGAGCCCTCGACCTGGTCACAACCAATTACGGCCAGTACATGTCGCTCCTCTTGGGTTATGGTGACGGCAAATTTCATCCGTACAGTCAGGTTTACACGGGTATTTATGCGACTGCGGGAGCCGTCGGGGATGTAAACCGGGATGGAAAACTTGACGTGGTCCTGGTGAGCAATACAGGAACGGGGATTGCCGTCTTGCTTGGAAATGGCGATGGAACATTCAAGCAACCCATCAACGTGAACACCACATGGGTTTCCGCAGGAGCAACACTGGCAGACCTCGAGGGGAATGACAAGCTGGATCTTGCCGTCACAGATGGGGGAGTGGTTTGGTTATTTCGGGGAAATGGGGATGGTACTTTCCAGGCGCCGGTCTCCTATTCGGCGGGTTCGGCGCCCACCTCGATAACCGCTGCCGACGTGAATGGCGATGGCAAGCTGGACTTGGTGGATGGCGTGTTGTGGAATGCAGGGGCGCTCTATGGCGACGGCGCGGGAGGTTTCTATGGCTATGCCGGTTACGGATTTGCAGAGAACGAAGACTCTGCCGTCGCTACTGCTGATTTCACTGGCAGCGGCGCAACTGATATCGCTCGGGAGAGCTGGAACTATGGGGGCGATTACACGAGCCAGCTCACGATCCTGCTGAACTATCCGGTCATCGCACTCTACCCTGGCAGCTTCACCTTCGCACCGCAGATTCTAGGTGACACCAGCTTCGCCAAGACATTCCTGATCAGCAATCCAGGCAGCGCGCCGGTGAAACTATCGAGCATCGTAATCGCGGGTGACTTCGCTCAGAGCAGCAATTGCCCCGAGACGCTTGAGGTTGGACAAAGCTGCACTATCACCGCGACCTTCACTCCCACCGACCTTGGGGTTCGCACCGGCAGCATCACGGTTCAGGACAACGCGTTGGCGGGCAGGCAGATAATTCACCTGTCAGGCGTAGCGAATAGCGCACTCAAGCTATCGAGCACGTCTGTCAGCTTTGGCGCCCCTCCGGGAAAGGGCGATTCACGCGCGGTCACGCTGTCAAATCGAAGCAGCCAGAGCATCTTGATTAGCAAGATCGTAATCTCGGGACCCGACAGTGCTGATTTCTCGGGGACCAATGACTGCGGCAACATGGTTCCCGCTCATGGCAGTTGTAACTTAACGCTGACCTTCGAGCCAGCAAAGACGGGAACAAAGCTGGCGGGGGCTTCCATCAGCGATAGCGATCCTTCCAGTCCGCAGGTGATTGTGCTGCGCGGAATTTCGCGGTATTAGGTCGCGGCTGCGATGCACAGAGGGACCTCTAAGAAGACAGGACTTTTCATGATTCGCTTGATAAGCATTCTCTGCGCTGCATGGCTTTGTGCTGTGCCGGCGATTGCGGCGCAGCAAGCCGCACCATCAACCTCGGTGGTCACGACTACTACGACTTCAGTCATGACTCTAACTGAGCAGGACAACGGCAAAACAATTGAACTGACGAAGGGCGCGACGTTAATCGTGAAGCTCTCTTCGAATGCATCGACGGGCTATAGCTGGAGTGTGCAGAGCAAGTCTCCGCTGCTCAAACTTCTCGACTCGAACTACAAAGAAAAGAAGCAGCTGGCGCAAGTCGCCGGAGCGCCGGGCGTCCAAACATTTCAGTGGCAAGCCACAGGAGCGGGCAACGCCACCTTGAAGCTTGAATATCGCCGGCCGTGGGAGAAGGACGAGCCGCCAGCTAAGACTTTTTCTGTCAGCCTCCAGATTCGCTAGAGAACCGAGCGCGAGACATCGTGAGAGGAAGAATCGTTCTAACATTTCCCAAAGGAAAGGAAATGTGGGTACCCGACGAGGCGTCACGAGTCTTCAGTGAGTCGCACCTCCGGCAGAAGAGGCAAAGCCAAACTTTGTCACGAAGGCGTTCTGCTCGTTGATGTTTCCCGGCCAAGGCTCTGCCGGATTCATCACTGGAAAATCAGAAGACGAAGTGAGGCCTGTAACGATCACGTTGCCATCGCGATCAATGGTCAAGCCATACAGTCGATCGCCGCCTTGGCCGCCAAGAAAGGTGGAATATTCCAGCCTTCTGCCGTCAGGGCTGATCTGCATCAGCATGGTATCGGTCGAACCCTGATCCCACTTGAATAGAGCATCATCGGTATACGGCAATGGCATGGGAGCTTCAACCGGATTCGGCGAATAAAAGTATTCCACCCCGGTGGCGTTGGTTTCTCCGCCGACATAAGATGCGCCGTCGGCATCGACTCCTACACTGGTGGCGAATGTGCCCCATAGCCCATCGGGTGATCCGCCGCCGAGAAAGGTGGAGTAGATCAGCGAAGCGTCGCCGTCCAGCGATGGGTCAATCTTCACCAGGTAAGCCTCGTCTGACGACGCACCCGGCTTCAGGTAGGGTGCGCTGTTGTAGATGCTGGGCACATCCGGCCCGTTCATCGGAAAGTCTTTCGACTGGGTGCGGCCGGTAGCGACGATGATTCCGTTCTTGTCCTGAGTTATGCCGTAAGTGTCATCCCGGGCTTCGTTGGAATTAGCGCCGAGGTAGGTGGCGTAGCTCACCGAATATTCAGACGATGGATCACCGGGTTTGCTGGATCGGAATTGAGCCACAAATCCGTTGCTGGTGAAGCCGTGCGGTGGAGGCTGGGGACGGTAGCCGCGCTTGGTAGTGGGGAAGTCGTAGGAGTCGGTGTACCCCGCCATTGTG
The DNA here is from genome assembly GCA_963796585.1 of uncultured Acidobacteriaceae bacterium. GTDB lineage: Bacteria > Acidobacteriota > Terriglobia > Terriglobales > Acidobacteriaceae > CAVVDY01. The sequence continues at coordinate 62,073 of CAWCMB010000006.1, read as the reverse complement.
ATGAGGCTGCCGGCGGCGTTCACCGTTATGCTGTGTCCTTTTTCATGGCGCAGGCCGCCGAGAAAGCTGGAATAGATCAACGAATCTGCACCGATCTTAGTAACGTCGAAGATCGACAGAAAGGCGTCGGTCGGACCCGCAGGCTGACTTTGAATGGAGTTATGGGTGACCGGAAATCTATCTCCTATGTGTGCGCCATTCCAGCTCGTCGTACCTGTAACGTACACCAGTCCGCGGGCATCGACGGCGACGCTGTTGCCATTGCTGGCATTGTCGACGAAGAGAGCGCCGCCCTCGACATCGCTTCCGCCAAGGTACGTCGAGTAAAGCATAGTGCCATCAGCGTCGAAGATGGTCACGAAGTAGTCGGCGTTTCCCTGATAGGTCGGTTGAAACGCGTTCCTGGTGGGGAACGGTCCTGCTGCATCGGAACTAGTGAGGCCAACTACAGCGGCGCCTCCGCCCGGCATAGCAGCAATCCCCCAGCCCACGGTCTGGTGGTCACCTCCGAGGTAAGTCAACCAGAGGAGGGCTCCGGCGGAATCATACTTCGCGACGAAAGCTGACATGGAGCTGTGTGGCGCCGGTCGCGGTTGCCATGCGTTTCGCACCGGAAGCGTGGAAGACTCGGTGGCTCCCGTCACGTAGATGTTGCCTTGGGCATCGCTGCTGACGTTTTGGGCAAAGGTTCGGCCGTCGGCGCAAGATGGGCAGCGCAACGCTCCTCCCAAGTAGGTGGAAAAAATCAGGTAAGGTGTACCCGGATCGACCGGCTGCTGCTGCATTTGCGAGCGCTGCGAGAAACCGCTGCCAATAAGAGCGGGGATCAGGCACAGCAGGTGGATCGCATGATTACGAAGCATTCGGCTGAACATGCGGGGCCCCTTTCCGAAGTAATGCCGCCTGCTGTCAGGCCTCGGGCTGGTTGGCCAGCTCGGAAAATCAAGCGGGCGGAAGATGAACTGGAGGCGCAGTGCGAGCTGCAACGTGGCGCGGCACGGGTGCACCCAATTTTTCGCTCAACGGTGTTTCGGGAACTTGATACTCCTAATCGGCGAACTTATCAGTGATGGCAGATACGGGGCACAGTGACAAGCTGGGCTGCGGTTGGGGTTGGATCACAGAACCAGAACCTGAAACTTCGCTAGGAATCTACGTCAGGTTGCGGTGAGGCTTGTCGAATTCCAAAACATTCTCGTCTTAGTACGGTCGGGCGCTTGAACCAGAACAGCATCAGAATTATGCTCGGAGGCAAAGCTCTCTGCGCGCCTCCTAAGCGCGTGCTCGAAGGAGAATGAAAATGTCCTGCTTGCCGAAGCTCCGCCGTAGCGTCCCGATGCTCGCTCTTATCGCTCTCATCAGTGTGCCGGCCCTGGCGCAGAAATATACTGCGCCAAGCACGCCGCAAATCGGATCGGCTAACACGGTAACCGCCGATCCTGTAGTACCGCGCCCGGCGGGACAGCCCTGCACGGTGCAGCTCTTCAGCAATCTTGACTTCGCCGATTTCAATCCCAAGTTTTTCTCTTACTCGCCGGATTGTGCGGGCCCGTGGGCGAAAGTCGTGTTGAACGCAGACTGGTCAGTCGATGCCGGCCGGCAGTTTGATCGCACAGCAGAGATTTGGATTGGCGGGACTAACGTTTATTTCGGCACTACGGCGGAGCCATCAGCGAACGTGCAGCGTTCATGGCACGCCGAGGTTGACCTTACCGACTACAGTACGTTGCTCACCACCGCGCAAGGTGGACGGGTTGATCTGGGAAACCTGGTGAACGGTACCTACACCAGCCATCTGCATGGCAGCGCGTATCTTCAGTTTTACCCGGTGGGCAAACACCAGCAGCCTCCGGTGGTGGCCGATGCGGTGCTGCCGATGGCGGCCGACTCGACGGGTGGAACGGTTACGCTGAATACCGGCAGCGACCAACTGGCAAAGACCTTCAGTCTGCCGGCGAACGTGGAGCGGGCGTATCTCGACGTCTTCGCGCAGAGCCAGAGCGGCGACGAGTTCTGGTATACCTGTGCACCTAATGACGTCGCCGGCGAACTCTACAACTGCGGCAACACCGGATTCCGCGAAGGCGAGGTTTCCATCGACGGCAAGCCCGCGGGTATCGCTCCGGTTTATCCGTGGATTTACACCGGAGGCATCGATCCCTACCTGTGGCGTCCTATCCCCGGTATTCAGGCCCTGAACTTTGAACCCTACCGCGTCGATCTCACTCCGTTTGCGTCCATCCTCAGCGATGGCAACCAGCACACGGTGGCGGTCAGTGTTTACAACGCGGATCAATATTTCTCCGCGACCGCGACTCTGCTGCTTTATCTGGACCACGGTTCGCAGCAGGTGACGGGAGCGCTGCTGAAAGATACGCTCGGCCAGCCGGATCCGAGGGTGAAGGAAAATATCAAGACCAATGGCACGGCCTACTACGGAACGGTTTCGGTATCGTCGAGCCGCGGCTTCGTCGTATCGGGGTACGTGAATACGTCGCACGGCAAGGTGCAGACCGACGTCGCGCAGAGTATCACCTTCTCAAACGCGCAGACGTACAACGTTTATATCGATGGATCGGTGTATGACCAGACGGTGAAGCAAAACACCAGCATCGCTGCACAGGCGCTCACTAAGTCGTCGGCAGGAGTGCAACTCGACAACCGGCTGAATGAATGGCCGCTGACACTGAGCTACGCCTACAACCTTTATAGCGACAACTCGCAGAAACAGGTTACGTCGATCACGCAGGGCTTGAGCGAGAACCAGCTCACCACCCAGAACGGATGGCCCATCTACTTCAGCACCATGGACGTGTCGGAAAATCCCGGCGATACACTGCTCATCGATCCCAATGGCGTAGCTACTCCCACGAATCAGACGAACAGCGAGCGCTTCACTTACATCGACTCGAACCGCACATGCTGGGACCGTACGCTGAAAGCTAACGGTGGCACGCTAACCAGCTATAAGGATAGTTGCAGAAGGTAGTAACTGCACGTGATTAGGTCGCGCCCACTTATTCCAAGCCAAGGAATAAGTGGGTTACCGGGCAGAGGCCACCTTAACATTTCATATATGGGTTCCGTATTTTTGTTTTGTTTATTCGGTATTTGTCGCATTTAACAACCATTATTTCGGTGCAAGATTTGTACCTTGACAGCAACTACGGCCTGAAGTCATTATTGCGAAGCGCCCTGTAGTCCTCATGGCGTTGGCTGAGTAAGGTGGCCCCTGGCCCCGCCGACTCCACAAATTGCCCAATTAGATCAATAGTTTGTCAACTGGCCGTTACGGTTTCACGGGAGGTGAAACGTGGTGCGGAAGTGTGGTCTTGTCGTTGCAATTCTCTTCTTGGTGAGCATGCTTACGGCCTGGAGTTCGGCCACTGTAAGAAAACCGGGTGTGACCATCACTCTTACGGCAGGCGTTCAGAGCCCACAGCTCCTGGGCACCGGTATTCTCTGGTATGCCATGGTGCAAAATGGGCAACAGGGACACATTTATGATTATCAGTTTACTGTCACGCTGGATGATCAAAGGCAGATTGTGAGGGACTACCAGGTAGACAACTCATTTGTCTGGGTACCCTATACGGTAGAAGGCACATACCAAATCAGTGTGACGGTTCGTGACATCACGAATTCGTCCTACATCATTTACCCACCAATTACTCAGCAATATGACATTTTGCCTTATGTGACGACGCAAGGCGGATCGGCTGTACATGCCACCTCTCATCCCTTGGTGGCGTTGTTCAGTGCAGGACCATGTAGGTTGGGCGATTACATTCTTGTCCGGTTCAGGCAATCAGGTTCCGATGCCTCCAGCGTTACCAATACAGTGCCCTGCTCAACCAAGAGCGCCAATTTCTATGTCGCTGGAATGTTACCCTCCACGCAATACCTGATGCATTGGGAGGAAGTCAGCCCCAGCATCGGCCAGAAGGGACCGGATCTATCGTTTACCACGGGCCCGCTTTCGGCGGACTACCCACCCACCCAATTTACGGTGAATGTTCCTCCGACACAGCACGATGCCAAATATCCTGTGGTCCTGTTCCAGTTACTGCCCGCAACTGACACTCACTGGCCGAGTGCAACTGATCTTTCCGGTAATGTGATCTGGTACTTTCCTAATCAAATGCTGATGGCGCGCATGCAGCCTGGGGGTACCTTCTTTGCATTTCCAGACGACAAGACATTTTCCGAATTTGACCTGGCAGGTAACAAGGTTCTGCAAACCAACTCGACAAGAGTTACTGAGCAGTTGGTCGCGAAAGGTTTCCGACCCTTGGATTCCTTCAATATCCATGAAGGCCGTCGGTTACCGAACGGCAACATCCTCCTGTTGGGTGCGGATGATCTTATCTCGACCCAGTACCAGGGCGGTACGCAAGAAAATCCGGTATGCATTCTTGCCGATATGGTTTTGATTTTGGATCACAACCTGCAACTAGTGTGGGCCTGGGACGCGATCGATCACCAGGACCTTAACCGGAAAGCCACACAGGGTGAAACGTGCACCCATGGCGGGGGCGGATGTCCCGAATTTCCCAATAACTTTACCCAGGCCAATGACTGGCTGCACACCAACTCGGCCCAGCTAACTGACGACGGCAACATCATGATTTCGGAACGTCATCAGGACTGGCTGCTGAAAATTAATTACCAGAACGGTCAGGGAGACGGCAGCATCCTTTGGAAGATGGGACCGTTCGGTGATTTCACCATAACGAATCCACCGCCGACGCAATGCGGCGACCCAGCCGTCTATCCCTGGTTCACGCATCAACATGACGCAGCATTTCAGGCTCAGGGCGGCGGGTCACAGCTCGGACAGGGCTTCATGACTGTCTTCGATGACGGTAACCTGCGACACCAGCAGTGCGGTGGAGTCGGGAACAGCCGCGGTATGGCGATGTTAGTAGACGAGCCAAACCAGACAGTGACTCTTGTGACCCAAGGCGATCTTGGTGGTTATTCTGCCGCTTTGGGAAGTGGCGACCTGCTGATCGGTTCCGACGGTCTCTACACCAGCTACGGCAACGGAGCATTGGCTGGCCCGTCCGCGCAATCGACCGAACTCAATCTCAACGGCGACATTGTTTACCAAATTCAGGTAGATTCCTCGTCTTACCGGATATACAGGAGACAGGATCTTTACCACCCCACATTGCCGTAAGTAAGTCTTTGCCGATGCCCCACACATTCCAAACCACCACGGAATGTGTGGGAGTCATCGGCACTCACTACGACAATCGTGGTCCTTCCTTGCCACGCTAATCTCCGTCGCATAAGCGCCAAGCTCCACCATTCCAGTTCTGCACGTACTGCTTGCGGGGTTCGGCCATTCAGAGTCCGAAGCCTTCGACAAACCCAGGGCAGGCTCAGGAACTCTCGGCGTCCAGCTCAATACCCGTCGGTCACGCTGTTTCCTAAAACGCAGCGAGCGGGGCGCTCGAGACCCAATTTCTGATAAATAGACTTGTTTTTTGATAGTAACTGAGCGCACAATACCGTCGCTAGTTCCGTCGACCCTCGCAGCGCCCGCCGGCGAAAGGGCCCTTCCGCATTCCCAGGACAACGCTTACAGAAATCTGAAGGAGAAGTTTGTATGAAATGCGCCGCGTCAATCGTCGCAGTTTTGGCCTGCTTTGCTGTGGCACCTCTCAATGCCCAAATACCGCATTTCCAGCACGTCATCGTCGTCGTGCAGGAAAATCGCACACCGGACAATCTGTTTCAGGGGTTATGCGCGCCGCCGTATGGTACTCCCGACTCGTGCAGCACCAGCCCTGGCCCGAACCAATACAACATTCAAACCTCGAAATGGCGGGACATGACGAACGCCAGAGGCTATTCGCAACCCCAACTGGTGGGGTTGGGGGATCCTTACGATTTGGATCACACGCATCAGGGATTCGTGGAGATGTGCGACAACATGTTTGCCTTGAACACGCCGTGCCGCATGGACGGCGCCGCCCGCGTCGCCTGCTACGGTACTTGTCCCTCCAAACCTCAGTACCGCTATGTGGATAACTCGACCGCTATTCTGAATCCCTATCTCGACATTGCGACGCAATATGGGTTTGGCAACTACATGTTCCAGACCAATCAGGGGCCGAGCTTTCCAGCTCACCTGTATCTATTCGGAGGTACTTCGGCGCCCAGCGCCGGCGCTGATGCCGCTGGTATCTTTGCCGCCGAGAATACGATTCCGGGCGGTCAGACGGCCGGTTGCATAGCCGACAGGAACACATTTGTTTATCTGATCTCACCTCCGGGACATGAGAGTTCTCAAACTTATCCCTGCTGGGATATCCAGACTCTGGGCGACTTCCCGCAAGCCTTTTCGTGGAGATACTACACGCCGAGCGCCGGCAACATCTGGACCGCTCCCAGCGTCATTCAACACATCTGCCAATCCAGCGGATATAACGGCCAGTGCGAGGGCGAGCAATGGACGGACAATGTTGATCTGACTCCGGCCGATGTCTTCACAGACATTAGCCAATGTAATCTGCGTGGAGTAAATTGGGTCATTCCTGCCGGCCAGAATTCAGATCATCCCACCTTTGGCACTGGAGGACCTGCCTGGGTCGCTTCCATCGTGAATGCCGTGGGAGCCAGCAACAACTGCGACGGCGGTGCGGGATATTGGAACGACACGGCCATCCTCATCGTCTGGGACGACTGGGGCGGGTGGTACGACCACGAGGCGCCGAGCCTGAGACCGCAACCGCAGAACGACTACGAATACGGCTTCAGGGTTCCGTTGCTCGTAGTTTCGGCCTATACCCCAGCCGGCTATATCGATAACAACCGATACGACTTCGGAACCATCCTGCGATTCATCGAGCAAAACTTCGGACTCCAGGAGGGAGTGCTGAACTTCGCGGACGCGCGGTCGCAAACCGACTTGGCTCCGTTCTTCAGTTCTGAGCAGGCGCCACGGCCGTTCAAGAGGATCTTCAGTCCCAAGGACGCAACCTTCTTCATTAACGACAAGACGCCTCCACTCGACCCGGACGACTACTAGCCGCGCAAGGACTGCGTGCCCCACACATTTCGAACGAAGGAATGTGTGGGGCGCGTTGAATGTCGATTTCCGGGGATTTGTTCTGCCGGTTGAGTTGTCTTTCGATGGCAAGGCGTGCACAATACCGCCTCAGTAGTCTTGCCTCGGAATAAAGACGACCTTCGCCCCGAGGCACCCGCGCCACAGCACGAACACCCATCAAGACTTTGAAGGAGAAGAAGTCCCATGAAACGCGTCGGCTCGATGGTGATGGTATTCGCCTGCTTGGTTGTCGCGCCCCTACATGCTCAAATACCTCACTTCCAGCACATCATCGTCATCGTGCAGGAAAATCGCACACCCGACAATATGTTCCAAGGGTTATGCGCACCGCCGTATGGTACTCCCGACTCGTGCAGCACCAGCCCCGGCCCGAACCAATACAACATTCAGACCTCGAAGTGGCTGGATTTGTCGAACGCCAGGGGCTATACGCAACCCCAACCGGTCGGCTTCACCGATCCCTACGACTTGGACCATACTCATCAGTCGTTCGTGCAGATGTGCGACAACATGTTTGCCTTAAACACGCCGTGCCGGATGGACGGCGCAGCCCGCGTCACCTGCTACGGTACGTGCCCCAGCAAACCTCAGTACCGCTACGTCGATAACTCGACGGGAGCGCTGAATCCCTATCTCGACATTGCGACGCAGTATGGGTTTGCCAACTATATGTTCCAGACCAATCAGGGACCGAGCTTTCCGGCCCACCTTTATCTGTTCGGAGGTACTTCGGCGCCGGGCGCCGCCGATGATGCCAAGGGTATTTTCGCCGCCGAGGAGACAATTCCAGGCGATGGGCCGACCGGTTGCGTAGCCCCCATGAACGCGTTTGTTTATCTCATCTCACCTCCAGGACATGAGAGTTCTCAAATCTATCCCTGCTGGGATATCCGGACTCTGGGCGACTTCCCGCAAGCGTTTTCCTGGAAGTACTACACCCCGAGCGCTCCCGCCACCTGGACCGCCCCCACCGTCATTCAGCACATCTGCCAATCCAGCGGATATAACGGCCAGTGCCTGGGCGCGGAATGGACGAACAATGTCGATCTGACCCCCTCCCACGTGCTCACCGACATTAGCGGATGTAATCTGCGTGGCGTAAGTTGGGTGGTACCTTCGGCGGAGAATTCGGACCATGCCGGTTACGACGCTCCGGGAGGGCCTTCCTGGGTCGCTTCTATCGTGAATGCCGTGGGAGCCAGCAACCACTGCGACGGCGGTGCCGGGTATTGGAAGGACACGGCTGTCTTCATCCTTTGGGATGACTGGGGCGGGTGGTACGACCACGAGCGGCCGAGCCTGGTGCAGCAACCGCAGAATGATTATGAGATGGGCTTCAGGGTTCCATTGATGGTGGTTTCGGCTTACACCCCGGCGGGCTACATCGATAACGGGCGGTACGACTTCGGAAGCGTGATCCGATTTATCGAGCAGAACTTCGGGTTGCAGGAAGGAGTGCTGAACTTCGCCGACGCGCGGTCAAAAACCGACCTGACTGCGTTCTTCAGTTCTGCCAAAGCGCCTCGGACGTTCAAGACCATCAAGAGTCCCAAAGACGCAACCTACTTCATCAACGACAAGACGCCTCCCCGCGACCCGGATGATGAGTAGGGCGGAGCGTCCCGTCCAAGTGATCCCACTCATTCCAACCGAAGGAATGAGTGGGGCACCCAGGGAGAATCGTTGAGCTCACGCGCCCCATGGTACGAAGGTGCTTGGAGTCCGGCCAGGTAACAGCAGGTTCTTCGCTTCGCGCGAAGTTCGTATCAGTCGGGAGCATCTCGGTTATCGGGGCAAACTGCAGATCCCCTCGGCTCCGCTCGGGATGACACTTCGGCGAATGGGCGCCGAAAATCCCCACCCCGCCAAAGGACGGCGGAATGGGGCACCCAGGGCGCCGAAAATCCCCACCCCGCCAGAGGACGGCGGAATGGGGCACCCGAGCGCCGAAAATCCCCACCCCGCCAAAGGACGGCGGAATGGGGCACCCGGGGCGCCGAAAATCCCCACCCCGCCAAAGGAAGGCGGAATGGGGCACCCGAGCGCCGAAAATCCCCACCCCGCCAAAGGAAGGCGGAATGGGGCACCCAGGGCGCCGAAAATCCCCACCCCGCCAAAGGAAGGCGGAATGGGGCACCCGGGGCGCCGAAAATCCCTGCCCCGCCAAAGGACGGGGGAATGGGGCACCCAGGGCGCCGAAAATCCCCACCCCGCCAAAGGACGGCGGAATGGGGCACGCATTATAGAAGGGCGCCCCTTTCGGGTAGGCTGAGTTGCTGTGAGAAGCAGTAACCAAGCCGAAAGGAAAGGAACACCCTGATGAATAGCATCAAGTATGTCGGACTGGATGTCCACCAGAGCACCATCAGCGTGGCCGTGCTGGATGGCGATGGCAAGCTGGTGATGCAATGTGTACTCGCGACCCAGGCACCCGCTATCGTGGATTTCTTCGCGGGGCTGCGGGGCACCATCCATGTGACCTTCGAAGAAGGCAGTCAGGCCGCATGGCTGTACGATCTGCTGCTGCGGCGGGTGGCCAAGCTAGTGGTGTGCAATCCGCGCAAGAACGCGCTGCTGAAGGCGGGCAACAAGAGCGATGCCATTGATGCTCGCAAGCTGGCCGAGTTGCTGCGTGCGGGCTTGCTGTCGGCGGTCTATCAGGGACAGAGAAGCACGGCCGCGGTCAAGCAACTGGGGCGCAGTTATGCCGCGCTGACCGAAGACACCACCCGCATCATGGGCCGCATTAAGGCACTGTATCGCAGCCAGGCGATTGCTTGTGCCGGCCAGAAGCCTTACAGCACGCGCCATCGCGAAGACTACTTAGTGCAGCTGCTGGAGCCGGGATTACAGCGGCGGGCGCGACGGCTCTATCAGCAACTGGATCTGCTGCAACAGTTGCGTCGTGAAGCCCGTTGCGATCTGCTGCTGGAATCCCGCAAGCATCAAGAGAGCAGGTTGCTGCGTTCGATTCCCTGGCTCGGTCCCATTCGGGTTGCGCTGCTCATTGCGCGGGTGCAGACGCCGCATCGCTTCCGCAGCAAGCGCCAGTTCTGGGCCTACTGCGGGCTGGCCCTGGAGACGCGCAGCAGCGCCGATTATCAGATGGTGAACGGACAACTGCAACGACGCAGCAAGCCAGTCTTCATTCGCGGATTGAATCTCAACCACAATCACGATCTTAAGAATCTGTTTAAGAGTGCGGCCACCACGGCCAGCGGCAGCAGCGGAGTGTTTGCCAGCTTCTACGAAAACCTTCTGATAAAGGGAATGAAGCCCGAGCTGGCGCGGCTCACCCTGGCCCGCAAAATCGCCGCCGTCACTCTACACATCTGGAAGAAAGGAGAGCCGTTCGACGCTGAATATCTGACGCCACATGCGGCTTGAGCGCGCAGCGACGGGACGTAGCGGAATTCGTTTTCGCATTGTCGTTCTCACTGAGCGCTCGGGTTCGAGGGTAAGTATCCTGGCCGGGTTAGGCTAAAGCGTCCTGCAAGGACCAAGTCTCACGGGGCACCGTATGCTCCCTCGGACAACCCAACAAAGCCATAGCGCCGCCCGCCAGCGGGCGAGTCTCCGATAGAACCATGGTTGGCCATGACCACCCATGTGGCTTGTGCAGCCTCAGCCGACGACGACGCAGTAACGTGGAAGCGAAAACCAGAAGACCCTGCCGCCGCAAAGCTCATGCCGGCATCAACCGGGGCTGGATGCCAGAGAACTACCCCTCTCTGCCGCCGGGGGTGAAGTATTTTCTCTTGACATCCCCTTCTATAGAACCCGGCAATCCGAAGGCCAAACCCAGGGCACCCGGGTTTGTATCAGGGCACGACTTTCAGTCGTGCCGAAAACGTGCTGTCCATCAGGCCTTTTAGGATAGCGATCGAGCTTTCGGACCCGCTGAAAAATAAGTCGCGATGTAAAGGCTGTATTCTCTGGCCTCGCGAGACATCTTGCCTAGACGGACGCCCATAGGCTTCGTAAAAGGGCCACTTCGAGCAGAGTGAGCGGCCAAGGCAAGAGCCTCCGCTGCCTGGTTTAGTTTCTGAATGACCTCGAAAAGATCGATGCTATCCATTGCCGTCCTTGAATCTAACTTTGTTGTGATACTCGAGAAAACTTGGATCTGGCAAGAAGCGACCCGGAAGCACAATACGTTCTCCATCGTACCGGAGCAAGAGCGCTCGATGAAGATCATCGACTGAATTTGTCTGCTTCTTCAGTTCCTTCGAGAGTCGAAGGCGGTAGTTGGGGCCAACTGTGATAAGCCCGGTTTCAAAAGCTCTATCGTGAACCGCATTAAGGCATAGCCCATTTCGCGGGTTGGTCCGGTTTTTCTCATCGACCGACCAAGGCACGATGTGACTAGCCACCAAAATCTCCGGAATGGACAATCCTGTTATACAACATTTGCAATCGTAGGCGGCCAACACAGCAGAACGAAAAAATGCCTGATTGACCCGAACTTTAACTATGGCGTCGCGGGTCCGTCCTTCGGGGAATTCCTCAAGAGAGATCAGCGCCTCTGGCGGTAGGTGCTTGAGCTCTGCCAGAAGTCGCTGGCTTTCGAAAGCGAGCGAATCCCAGTTCCTGTGGAATTCGTTCCAAATCTCTTCTTCGGCTTTGGATCCATGACTGGCTCCTCGAATGTTGCGCTTTTGTAAGGTGGGGTCCAGTCGCGCAAAGTTTGCAAGTTTCCAAGAAACCGAGGATGGTGTCCTCCCGAGGGCGTTTGCAAGATCAATTATTTCGGGGTTCCTGAGGTGAATTCGGCCAAACGGAATCCGGCAGTACAGATTGAAAGCTATGATGAGTTCGTTACGTGTCCAATCTCGCCGAGGCATCGCGTGGGGATCTCACAAACCTCAAACAGAGCTGTGTACTTCAATTGCGCTGCGACCACATGTAAAGAGGGTGCCTTGCGTTTTGTCCTTAAACCCATGCTGGCGTCCCAAGCTGTTCTTCTTAGAGACGCCGGAAATCGAGAAGGGCTGGCATGGGAAGCCGGCGACCAGAACGTCATGGTCAGGAATCTCCGACACTGCGATTTCCCGGATGTTGCCCGCTGGGACATGGCCAAAGTTTGCCGCATAGGTCTGTTGAGCGTACTTGTCCCAATCCGAGGAATACACACACTCCGCTCCGGCGGCCTCGAATGCCAGTCGCATTCCGCCGATCCCGCAGAACAGATCAATGAATTTAGGAGGATTCACAGTTCCGGAAGCAACACCAGCCGAAGATATCACACACCGATCGAATACAGGATAGCTCACATGGTGCGCATGCAGAAGCCCTCTCACTTTGACTGCAGCGCTGGCTTTACCGGGGGGTCGGCATAACCGTGGCAGCCGTACACCTAGGTTGGGCCAACCGAAGGCCGAACTTGGGGCAGCCGGCGAGGGTTCCTTCGACTCCGCTCAGGATTTCGGCGCTCGGCTCAGACGCCTCGCAATCGCCTCAACTTATCGCCGAGCCGGATGGCTGGGGTCGGTGAACTCCATCAACTCAATGGGTGCGCCGTTTTCGACGATGAAGGCGACGCGCACGCCGGCGGAGGGGCTGTTCGGCGCAATCAGAATTTCGCGGCCTACCAGCTCGGAGGCAAGGTCATCCACCTCAAAAGCAACATGCGGCACTTGCCGGACCAGCTCGGGAACCGCTGCGTCCGCTTCAAAGCGCATCCATTCGACGCCAAACTCGCTGTTTTCGTGTCCAACAATAAAGGTCTTCAGATGGGCAAGGTGGCGCTCTCCCGGCCGCGGCTGGCTGGTAGGAATTCCAATGTGATGATAGCGGCGCATGGTCTCGCCTCCGTTCGGGAATAGTGCGAAGTTTCGCGAAGGTCGACGGTGTGAGATCCTACTCATTCCAACCGATGGAATGAGTAGGGCACCTGTGCAATCAGGGTACCCGTTTGGATATTTTTTTGACGGGGCGGAAGAGTAACAACTCTCTGCCATCTACCTTCACGCTGTCGATGAAGACCAGGCGCCGGCTCCGCTTGGTGGGACCGGTCACGGTGTACTCTTTGCCGCCCTGAAACACCCGTTGACGTTTCGCCATGCTAGCGGGTCCTTTCCGTCAAGCCAGAGAAGGTTTCGCGGCGACATTATCTCACGCCCATCGCTCTAGTTTTGCCGGCGTCCCAGGCGAGAGGGCTAGGATTGTGGCGTCCCTAAAGGTGTGTGGGTCGTAGCTTGTGTCGTCGCTACGCGACTCAGAGTTTTTCCCACTTCACCCGGCTCTGACGAGCCCGGCTCAAACCATTCCGCCGCTTCGCGGCTGAATTTCCGGGGCACTCATCCCACTCGCCTCGCGCGAAGGTAAGCTTACGACACGGACACCTAAAGGGACCCGGGATGGTAGTGGGCGCCGTTGGGCACGGCTGAAGAGGCTGCGGAAAAATTCTTGGCAGTGGAGAAAACAGCAGATCCCTCACCTCTAAAAGACGTTCGGGATGACAAAAACACAGGACTCTTATGGCGCAGCTAAAGCTGCTCCCCTTCAAAACCGCTACCGACTTGGAACATCAACAACACTTCTGCTCAAGCAGCAGAAGCCTCGACGATCGGCCGCGATACTACCCTCGGCGATTCGCCCGCGACACTACCGAGGCGAAACCAGGGGAAGAATTCCTCGCGAATCGGAGACACCGTACCGCCTTCTGTTCTATGCAAACCCGGCAGCAATGTGGGTATTCGAACGGGCATGCCGAGGCATTCACACCGCAATTGCCGCGACCGGCGAGAGGCAATCGGCGGTGCTTTGTACATGCAATCCTTTCGGCAGGGGTTCGCCGAAGGTGCGCGCGACATCATTGCGGTCGGGCGGAATAAATTCCGTCAGCCGTTCGAGCCTGGCGTCGTCGGCAATGCCCTCCAACTCCAGTTGGCGCACCGCTGATTTCACAGCTTCTTCCGGGATGTCGCGGGTGCGGTCGTCGGTGCGACGGCCCAGCTGGACAATGGCGTTCGCGGTTTCGTGCGTTAGCTCACGTAATCCCAGAAGCTGGTTGATCCACTCGGCCGCTGCCGCTGCCGGCACAACGCAGGTTAGCGGGCCATACAGAGGAATACGAGCGCCGAAGCGGCCAACCGACCAAAGCCACGCGCCATCGGCCGGCTCCTTCTTCAGCTTACGCAGCAGCTCCGGGGCCAAGGCTGCGCGTGTCGCTCCTGAGAGATGTTCGAGGCTGGCGAGCAGGCGCCATGCGTCGCGCTCAATCTGGGGATTCAGCCGCGTGCCCGGCTTCTTGCGGCCAATGCCGATTCCGCCAAGGTAGTTGCGAATCTCGTGCTGATGGGCCGCGCTGAGGCCGCCCGCAATGCGCCGCCAAAGTACCAGCCAGTTGACCTGATTTTGCGGATTGCTGTTGAACGCCAGGCCTGCCTGAAACACCCTGCGCATCGGTGCTATGCGACGGGCGTCGGCGGCATCGCCAAAACCGGGTCGCAGACAAAAGCCTGCGAGATTCAGCCAGCGCGCTTCATGCTGCGCGCTCAACTTGCGGCCGTCGGCGACTTCGAGCAGGGTGTCTGCGAGTTGCCGCACCAACGACAGAGACCAGGATTCTTTCTTCAAGGCAAGCAACTCTTCCAGTTCGCCAGCCAGCGCTGCGGGATCGTGAGCTTCGCTTTCGCCCGGCTTAGTGAAGGTTGCACGAATCGCTGCTCTCGCCGCCTCCAGTGATTCCGGAGAAGTCTCTGCAACGTGGACCGGTTTCGAGGCTTGCGGTGCGGCACCGGTATCCTCGCCGCGCTTGCCGCGCAGTTCAAACTGCAGCCGCCAGCGATGCGGCGAGCTCATCGACTCGCACCAGAGTTCCAGCGTGCCAACTTCGGTGAAACTGACGGACAGCCGAACCGCCAGCTCCATCTCCTGAAGCCGCTTGCCGTAGCGCAGCAGCGTGGTGAGCGGTGCATGGCGATGCACCTCCTGGGCATTCAGATCGACCAGCGCGCCGTGCCCATCGTGACGAATGGTCGAGCTGAACAGGTTGAAGGACACGGGACGATTCGCCAAAACGGTGAATTCACGGTCGAGCCGCAGCGTGGTGCCTTCGTTTGTGCCCGACGGCAGAACACAGACTGCCGCTTCTTCGGAGCGGGTGCCTATGTAGTAGGTGCGCGCGCTGCCCGCCTTCACGCGCTGCCCCTTGCCGCGTCGAACCTGACCGTAATACGCGGCACCCATGGCGACCGCGCTGGCCATTCCCGCGTCAGCCTTTTCAGGGTCGCGAAGGATTCTCGGCTGCCAGTTCGTATCGGCGGCGAACCATTTAGCGATGGCTTCCAGGATGCGCTGCCGCGTGATCTGAGGAATGCAGAAGCCGCCGTTGAACAGCACGGCGTCGGGTCGCGCCATCTCGCCGGTGGGCGCTTCCCTTCCGGCAGAAATATCCGCCGAGGCTTGCGGCGGCATCGCAGCAGCCGCTCGCCGCAGAAACGCCGCGAGATGTTTGGTGATCGCCGGATCGCTGGCGTACGGCAGCCCAACCTCGCGCAGCCCTGTGGTTCGTGTGCGCGACGGCATTTCGTTTGCGGCGGTGAGCGGCAGAAATCCATTCTTCAGCAGCTCGACAACGTGGTCGCGCGTAAGTTCGCCGGTGAGCATCTGTCCGACCACTGCGCGTCCTGAGCCGAGAATATGGATAGGGAGGCCAGCCATACTCGGATCGCTGAGCAGCCGTTCTTTGGCTTGCGAGCAGGCGATCCTTAAAGCGTGGCGCTGGCGCAGGCTCAGCCTGGTGTTTAGTTTCTGCTCCACGCCGCGGGCGAGTGCGAGGTCAAGGTTTTCGCCGCCGATCAGCAGGTGCTCTCCGATGGCGGTGCGCTCGAACTGAACTTCGCTGCCATGGACCCGGGCACGCACCAGGCTGAAATCCGAAGTCCCGCCACCGATGTCGCAGATAAGAACCTGGTCGCAGTCATGTACGTGTTCGGCGGCCTCGTGCTGATGCGCCGAGATCCACGCATAGAACGCTGCCAGCGGCTCTTCCAGCAGCGTGAGATTCTGCAGCCCGGCGTCCCGTGCGGCTTGTACCGTGAGCTCGCGCGCTTCTTCGTCGAATGAAGCGGGAACGGTGAGAACCATCTCCTGATTCTCGAAACGCAGCTCCGTCATGCTGGGATCGGGGGCCATCGCGTGGTTCCACGCATCGCGGAGATGCATCAGGTAACGGGCTGAAGCTTCGACGGGAGAGATCGTGGGCTCAGGCGGTTCGGCCTCGCGCGGCAGAATCGCAGCCGTCGGATCCATGTTGTCCTGGCAGAGCCACGACTTCGCTGACGAGACCTGCCGCCCGGGAACCAACGCTCCAAGTTGGTGTGCGGCCACACCGACGATCGCCTTCGGTTGCTGCTCCCACGGAAGATCGAATGCGCCCGATGTACGTTCAGCTTCGGTAGGGAAATAGAGGAAAGACGGCAGGCCGGGAAGCGCGCGCACCTCGCCGGGTCCGACAACCTGCTCGACATCGAAGGCTCGAATCTCGGACGAGGCGGTAGTGTCGAGGTAGGCTACGACGGAGTTCGTGGTGCCAAGGTCGATGCCGATAAGGTAACGGGAGCTACTCATTTCTGCACTGCTATTGGTCGCTCTTCTCGCGGATGTTCAGCTCCAGCTTCCAGCGGTGTCCGGCGTCGCGGGAGACGCACCACACCTCCAGCGTGCCAATCTCGGTGACGCGCGACTCCAGACGCACCGGCAGCACCGCGCCGCGCTGCCCCTCGAGTGAGAGCGTGACTTCCAGCGGGCTGAGCTCTTCGATCTCGCCCGCCCAGTTGTCGAGCAGATCGCCAACATGGTCCTGCTTGCGCACGGTCGAGCTGAGGAAGCGAAATTCGGCGGGCTCACCGACGACCAGGCCGAATTCGCGGCCGGGAATCTGTGCCTCGGTGCCCTCCTCCATCCCAAACGGCACCACGCATAGCGCCTTCATCGGCGCTTCGAGGCCGGGAACAGCAGGCATCGCGCTTTCGATGCCGATATAGTAGCTGCGCGATGCGCCACTGCGAATGCGCACCCCATGACCGCGACGAGCACGTCCGTAATACGCCGCGCCTCGCGCCACCGCGTGCTCGAGATCGGGAGCGTCGAGAACCTGCGCAGCTCCCAGCGCCGCAAAACCCTCTTGTGTAACCCAACGATTGAGCACCGCGACCATGCGCTCGCGCAGTATCGCGGCTTTCATCACTCCGCCATTGAACAGCACGTGCGTGGGACACGCGAGTCCGCTGCTTCCGCGGCGAATGCTTGGCGCTTCTGGGCTGTTCTGCACCTGCTGGGTGAGGAAGCGTGCGAGGTGCCTGGTGACGGCCGCATCAGCCGCGTACGGCAGACCCAACTCCTGGAAGCCGACGCGCCGCTGTCGCATCGGCATCTCGTCGCTCGCGATCTGCGGAAAGAAGCCCTCGACCAATACCCGATCGAGCTCCTCGCGCAACAGTTCGGTTTTGATGGCGCCACCTACCAGCTTTCGCCCCTTGCCCAGCAGCGTGACATCCTGCTTCTGCGTCTTGGGATGCTCGAAAAGATATTCCTTCGCGGCGCGGCACTGATGCCAGAGCCCCTGCAACTGATAGGTATCGATGCGATGGCCTTCGGCTTCGAGCTTCTGTTGCAGCAGTCGCGCCAGCGCCAGATCCATGTTGTCGCCACCGAGCAGGATGTGCTCGCCAACAGCTACGCGCTTGAGGGCAAGGTCCCCTTGGTCTTCGCTAACCGTGATCAGGCTGAAGTCGGTGGTTCCACCTCCGATGTCGCAGACCAGAACCAGATCGCCTACCTTGATGCGATTGCGCCAGCCATCACCCTGGCTTTGCAGCCAGGCATAGAACGCTGCCTGCGGCTCTTCCAGCAGCGTGACGCGTTCCAGGCCGGCGTGCTCGGCAGCACGGCGCGTCAACTCGCGCGCTTCTTCATCGAAGGACGCGGGAACCGTAAGCAGCACATCCTGCTGCGCCAACGCTGCCCCGTCATGCTGCGTGTCCCAGACGGTGCGCAGATATTGCAGATATTGCGCGGAGACGTCGACCGGCGAAATCTTCGCGACTTCCTCCGGCGCCTGCCAGGGCAGGATCGGTGCGCTGCGATTCACCCCGGCATGCGACAGCCACGACTTCGCCGAAGCGACGAGGCGCGAAGGATTCTCGGCGCCGCGCTTGCGAGCCATCTCGCCTATGACGAACTGGGGATTCGCATTCCATGGCAGCGCGAGGCTGCCCGCGGGAAAATCCAGCTCGCCGGGAAGATAGAGAAATGACGGCAGCAGTGTGCGATCCGCGATCTCGTTCAGGTTCACCAACTGCGGTACGGGACTCACCGCGATCTCCGCGGATTCATCCCCGGCGTCGCAGGAGGCGAGCGCGGAATTCGTGGTGCCTAGATCAATGCCAATGACGAAATCAGATGCCAAGTAAATCTCCAATGTGAACAGGCTAGAACATGAAGCACCCGGGCGGAGCACGTCTCGACGGCGAGTTCCACCCAATCGGTTTGTTCTTATGACGGCTCACATAACTTCAACTTCCGCCGGGGCGACGATGTTGCGTCCTGCGACGTGCGGCAGCGAGGGCAGGGTCACTTCCTTAACCCGCCAACCGCGATGACGCAGCAGCCCCTTGATCGGCGGTTCGCCGACAACGTTGCCGAGTAGCTTGATTGCCGCCGGATCAAAGCCAGCCTGCACGGTAACCGGCTGGTCTTCTTCCGAGAGGATGATTGGCTCAAGCTTTAGATAGCGATCCAGCACCTGGCGGCACGAGGTGTGAATCGTACGCACCGCCGCTCCGAGCTGACTGTCGGGATAGGGCGACACATCTTCGGCAAGGAAGTCCACCAGCCGTCCATCGCGCTGGAACAACGCAAGCATTTGCACGGCGCGATCGACCGCTTGCTCGGCGGGTTTTTCGATCGCCGGCTTTGGCGGGGTAGACGTTGCCATCGCCAGGCCGAGGGCGCGCGCAATATCCTGCGGGAGTTCGCCGTGCAGCAGCAGCGCGAAGAAGCAGCGGAAGGCGTAGGCAACACGGGTTGAAAATGAGAATGCCATGATGGCTCCAGACTGTCTGTTCAAGGAATAAAGGTAGGTTCTCTCGCCACCAGCAACACACTAGCGGAGGCGAGGTGTACAGGCGCAGCCTCAGTGCAGAAGAGAAACTCGCTCGAATAATTTTACAAGATTTGCGCCTGCGGCGGCGGGTGCGGAATTTGCGGGTGCATTCTCTGGATGCGCCCGGCAGACCACTTGCTTGCCGCTAAAGCTTTCGGCAGTTACCTTCTCGTGGTCAAGGGAAGCACCGAACTGCTTCAGGGCTTGAACACCGCGGAGAGATGAGACACGGGCCGGGCAAGGCGCATTCCTTCGGGAGATGGGAGTCGCCACGGAGATGATCCAGTGAATTGTGGAAGATTTGTGGAACGAGGCTCTTTTGCTGTTGCTCGTAAACCCCTGGAAAATATGGTGGGCGCTACAGGATTCGAACCTGAGCCGGTTTGCGGGCGTCTGAGCCCGCAGGCGAAATCCCGAGCTTCGCGAGGGACCCATTTGCCGAAGATGTCGGTGAATTTGGTGGGCGCTACAGGATTCGAACTTGAGCTGCTTTGCGGGCGTCTGAGCCCGCAGGCGAAATCCCGAGCTTCGCGAGGGACCCATTTGCCGAAGATGTCGGTGAATATGGTGGGCGCTACAGGATTCGAACTTGAGCTGCTTTGCGGGCGTCTGAGCCCGCAGGCGAAATCCCGAGCTTCGCGAGGGACCCATTTGCCGAAGATGTTGGTGAATTTGGTGGGCGCTACAGGATTCGAACCTGTGACTTCCACCGTGTGAATCTGGACTGAATATATCTTACAATGACTTACAAGACCGCGGGAACTGCCTAAGAACACGCTGGTCGCACAAAACAGCGCATTTTGTTGGTCAGGTTGTTGGTTGATCTTACGGGCGAACAAAAAAGCAAAGTGCCACCCGCCAGGCGGAATTGACGGCAGACGCTGCGCTGGACTTTTCAACCAACAATTCAACCAACAATCGCCCGGTTCAAAACCCCAAGTACATCCGCTTCGTGACCGTTGTCCCGCCACGATCACGGGGAAAGACCCAGGAGATCAAGCTTCGCCAACAGGAGTTGAGGAGCGAGGACTACTAGCCGTCGCGTGAACCCCAACCTTGGACGCGGCAATAATTGGTTATAATCCATCCCGCCTTTGCGGGCCTTCCTGTGTCGGCCCATGCAAGCGCGGAGGACTTCTCATTGCTGAGCTACTCACGAGGTCCGGATTATCCGCTGCTGGAGATCACAATTGGCGAGCAGCTGCGCAAGACTGCCAACCGAGTCGGCGATTCTCTCGCCGTCGTATCTTGCCATCAATCCCGCCGTTTGACCTGGGCCCAACTCGACGATACAGCTGACCGCCTCGCCCGCGGTCTGTGGTCGCTTGGCATTCGCAAGGCGGACCGCGTAGGACTATGGTCCTCGAACTGTGTCGAATGGGTGATGCTGCAAATGGCATGTGCCCGCGCGGGCGCGATCCTGGTCAACATAAATCCCGCGTACCGCTCCCATGAACTCCGGTTCACGCTAAGCAAATCGCGCATGAAGGCAATTTTTCTATGGCACGCCGATGCCCGCGCCGATTACGAAGCGATCCTGCTGGATGCGGTCTCGGGACAATCGCTCGAACTGCAACACACTGTTTACCTCGATTCGGCAAGATGGGAAGAACTGCTGCATGCTCCTGGCAGGATTCCCTCGAATGTTCAGGCGCACGAGGTCAGCAACATTCAATACACTTCGGGAACCACCGGTTGTCCCAAGGGCGCGATGCTGACGCACTACAACCAGGTGAACAACGGTGTGTTATTGGCGCGAGGCATGGGTTACACGGAGAAGGATCGGGTCTGCATCCCGGTCCCGCTGTATCACTGTTTTGGGTGCGTGATCGGCAATTTGTCCGCCCTAGCCAGTGGCGCTGCCATGGTGTTTCCGAGTTGGGCGTTCGATCCCGGCGCCACGCTAAGCGCGGTGCAGACCGAGAAATGCACCAGCATCTACGGCGTACCGGCCATGTTCATCGCTGAGTTGGGACTGTCCGAGTTCTCCAGCTTTGACCTGACGACCTTGCGCACCGGCATGATGGCTGGAGCTCCCTGCCCGGTCGAGATCATGAAACGGGTTGTCGGAGAAATGCATTGCCCACAGCTCACGATCGGCTATGGCCAAACCGAAAGTACACCCGTTGTCACAATGTCGGAGGTGGATGATCCGCTTGAAGTTCGCGTCGCCACGGTCGGCAGGGCGTTACCTTGCACCGAAATGAAAATCGCGTCAATGATCGACGGGAATACCGTGCCAGTGGGAGAACAAGGCGAAGTGTGCGCCCGAGGTTACATGGTCATGAAAGGATACGACGCCGATCCAGAAGCCACCGCCCGTGTCGTCGACCCCGAAGGCTGGCTGCATACTGGCGACCTCGGGCTTATGCGTTCAGATGGCTATATCCATCTCACCGGGCGCGCCAAGGACATGATCATTCGCGGCGGCGAAAACATATATCCGCGCGAGATCGAAGAATTCCTCTACACGAATTCCAAGGTCGCAGAGGTTCAAGTCGTCGGTCTGCCCGATCGGCGTCTCGGGGAAATTGTTCTCGCGTGGATTCGGCTTCGTGCCGGCGACATTGCGACCGAATCTGAGATTCGTGAGTTCTGTGCGGGGAAAATCGCCCATTTCAAAATCCCTGAACACATTCGCTTTGTTGATGCTTTCCCCACCACCGTCACAGGAAAGATCCAGAAGTTCAAGATTCGCCAACAGGAGGTCCAGGAGCGAGGACTCCAAGCTGTGGCGCAAACCCCGACAGCATGACCGGGGCTGTGGTCCTCTCTCTATTGGCACCGTGAGACAACGGCGTCATTGAGCACCCTTCTGGAACCGAACCTGTCACACTCGTGTCGATTTGGACGGGGTGATCGCCGACTACTTCCGCGAACAGGTTTCCCGCTCTCAGTCATGGAGCGGTACATCCGTCGATAATCACGGCGACTGATAAAGGAGCGCCAGAGTGGCCTCCCTCCGATTGCGTCAAGGAGAGCCATTTGACACAATTGCCATCCAGATTTAGCATTCAAGACGACAAAGAATCGGATATGATGTTTTT
The DNA here is from genome assembly GCA_963796585.1 of uncultured Acidobacteriaceae bacterium. GTDB lineage: Bacteria > Acidobacteriota > Terriglobia > Terriglobales > Acidobacteriaceae > CAVVDY01. The sequence goes on along the minus strand of CAWCMB010000006.1, from coordinate 39,833 downwards.
ACGTAATATATTTAAATTGTATCTCATATAAAAACCACATACGATGTATCTGTGCAATGAATTTTGCTCAGCGCCAAATCGAGTACGAGGACCGCGGATTCAGCCGGGACACTGCTGCAATCAATGTCCTTCTCGAAGAGACTCTGAGGATTCTGTTCTCTTCCTTCCCGGACACATTCGTCTTTTTTGGGGGTGCAAGTCTCGTCCTCTTCTATGGGAGCCCGAGACACTCGGGGGACTTAGATTTACTCACAAACATCGATTCGCCTCCCACTCTCGAAGAACTCGAAGCAGTATTGCGAGTTCCCTTGAGCGAGGCCGCGGCAAACCTAGGTTATTTCGACCTTACAATAACTCCCGCTAAAGTGGCCGGGGAGTTTCTTAAACTCGCGGTCAGCAGCGGTGGACAAGTCCTCTTCACGATCGACGTCACCCGTATTACGGCCGTCATCAAGAGCGAATTGGTGGCGTTATTGTTGCCCTTGGATCCGATTGCGGTACGGGTCCCTTCGCGCAACCTGGAGCTCTTGTTCAAGGCGGAGGCATTCCTGAAGAGATCGGCATTGAAAACTCGGGATGCGTTCGACATCAAGTTGCTCATGGATTCCGGTGCCGTGCTGAGTCCTAATCTGAAGGCTCATCTCACCGATGGTCCAGCCGCGGACCAGCTGGAGAATCCAGACTTCGTCTCTGGCCGAATCGCAAAAGTAAATTCTCGGACCTGTAAGCCGGAATTGCAGCCCTATCTACCAGAGGGCATATACCAGAAACTTGAGCAGGACGACTTCGAATGTTTGCGGAAGGCTCTCACCGAACTTTTCTCGGAGTGGCTGTAGGCGCAACCTTATGGATTGGCCGCAACTGATCGCAGATCGAGCCCGAGTTTCCGGCATCCTCCTCGTCGACGATTTGGCGCGTCAGTTCGCCATCTCTGAAACTGCGGTTCGCAACGCACTTCGGAGGCAGGAGCGCCGCGGACTCGTCGAGCATTTAGGCAATAAGATCTATCTGAATCGCCTGGTGAGAGATTTTTCGGGACGAGAACTGATAAACCTGCTGCGTGCAGATGCATATCTATCACTAGAGACCGTTCTGCGGGATACAGGAATCTCCACTCAGAGCACAACCATGCTCACATGTGTGACGCCAGGGCGGCCTGGCCAGTTCCGATCAAAGTCTCTTAGGATTGTATTCCGGCGTATATCGCTGAATCTATTTTGGGGTTTTCATCAGAAACGCACCCGTTACGGTACCTACAACATCGCCGAACCAGAGAAGGCTCTACTCGATTGGATTTACCTGCACCGACAGGAAGGTAGCGCCGTTGATACTGATGAACTGGACTTGGAGAGGCTCGACCGTCCTAAATTGCTGGAATACGCTGATCGGTATCCGCTCCCGGTCAAGACGCAGATCCTAGAAGCGTTGGCTCGATTGAACAGTGCCGCGCACGTCCCCAGGTCGAATGACCCGCGCTCCACTGAGTAGCCTAGTCACATAGCGTCAGTAGCCTGCATTGGGCGCCCTCGCCTGGCAGCGCAAAAACAATCCAGGTGCATGTACGGATGATTGCCGCCATCCACTGCGACCTTCCTGCAATGATCCGCGACGGACACTTCAGGAAAGTACTTTTTTATCGCCTAAATGTCTTTCCGATTGAAAAGAATGACGATTTTCTCCTGCTTCAACTCCTTACCCCGCGCCGGCCCGCTGCTCGGGGCGGCGGACCAGCCAAAGCTTTGACATAAACCAGCTGACCACGATGCCTACGAGGCTCCCGAAGATCACTTCGCCCACTCTGTGCACCCCGCGAAACAGCCCTACCCGGGTGGAGGCACTGGCGATACTGGCGGCGATGACGATGGCTGCCGTAATGGGTGCCTGGCGCCACATTGTCTTGACCCGAACCAAATAGCTGGAGATCAGCACCGTAATGGCGAGAGCCACGGGCACCATCCGTTGGCTGCCGCTGCCAAAGAGGAGGAAAAGGAAGCCAACGGCACAGCCGACCAATACATTGATCATCCGGCTGCGAAAAAGCTGACGCGCCTGCGCGGGTTCGGGGTCGGAGGCAGCAACCAACGATGCGATTGCCCAGATGGGATTCGTGTCACGGATTTCACGCAGTGTGAACCACACGATGCTGGAGGCAATCAACACGTTAACGGCAAAGCGAAATCCGAGGAGATGATCGTAAGAAAGGCCCAAGCGCTCGGCGAGCGTCTCGGCCTTCTCGGATAGTGATCGGGATACGGTCATTCGTGCGATTTCGGCGGATTGCCCAGCAAGCGGTACACCGTGGCCGTCTTGGTGGCTCCCAGGTTGATGTAGTCTTCAGCGGCGTACGGCAGCGAGATGAAGAATGCTTCAGTGCGGCGCAGAGCATCTTTGCTGAGTTTGTTGCGGTCCTGGAAGCGGAACTGGTAGGCGAATTCGCCGATGAGCGGGCGGTGCTCACCTCGGGTACGCCAGATGGCCACGTTAGCCTTGCAGGTCAGGCCATCGCCGAAGTCGAGCAAGCCGATATCCTGCAGGACCTCTTCGACAATAGTATTGCTGACCAAGTGAATCGCTTCCTTCGGTGTTTTTCTAACTTTACCCAACACCGGGAGCATTTCAATCAAAGCGTCCATGTCGTTGAAATTTTCGCGCCCTAAGCCGATAGCTCCGCGAGTGAATTGCACGTTGTGAGAGTAGAGCAGACGGATGCCGCCCAGCTTCTCCTTCAAGGGAAGGGCCTGGACCTTGAACTTCACGCGATGGTCGCCGAGGATGTTGGGACGGACGTCAGTTTCTGCGCACATCTGCAGGTCGGGATGGCGGAACTTGAAGACGATCTCGGGCTCGCCTATGGGGAAGCCGTCCTTGTAGGGGATGCGGCGGCGCAGAATGAAGGCATTGTTGTACAGGCGGAAGTCATCCGTATCGATGAACAGGACTTCGCGGATCTTGACCGGCTGTTCTAGGAAGCCTTCCGTCGTGTACTTCACGCCGTGTTCTTTCGCGGGTTCCCTAAAGACCTTGCCGAAGTCGAAAAAGCTCTCGCGCGAATGGAACTTGTTGGGCCGCAAAATCAGCTTACAGCAGACGTACTGTGGCGAATGGATGGGCATGCCGTCGGCATATTGGCCCGGCCTCAGTTGTGGAACGCGTCCCACCCAACTCGGGGTTACGGGCTCCCCCTTTGGCAATTGTTCGGCGGCTTTTGTGCGGCTTGGCGCGATTGCTTTGGCAGTTGACATGGTGGCTCCTCATTGGCCGATCTTTACTGGTGTGACAACTCTCTTTTGGGTGTTCCTATACGCAGGCCGCGATTCCTCTGGGTTCTCGGCGCAGATTGACTCTCACCACGTAGTGAACGGTTTCGCGACGAGATTTGCGTTGAAATACCGCGGGTCGCCGGTTACTTCCTCTCCGATCCAGCCCGGAAGTTCGACTGGCTGGTGTTCATCCTCGAGTTCAACTTCGGCGCTGATCAGGCCGCGGTTTTCACCTTCGAACTCATCGATTTCCCAAAGCAGCCCTGCATTCGGTATGCGATAGCGGGTCTTCTCAATCAGCGGCCGTTCGCAAAGCTGGTCGAGCATTTCGTTGGCGTCGGACACTGGAATCTCATACTCATATTCAGACCGACTTGCGCCGAGGGTGATGCCATTGATCGTAAGGAATCCCTCATCGCCCGCTGTCCTTACGCGAACCGTCCGTTCTTTGACGGTGCTCAGATACCCCTGGCGATAACGCTTGCCGCTGTCCTGACCTCGCCAAGAATTGTTCTTCACCAGGAACTTGCGCTCGATTTCTTTTCCCATTTGCTCTCCTCCGCGTGATCAGGACCATGACTGCTGAGGCGGCCATCCAAGCACTCGCTTGATCTCTCGTATGTAGCTGGTGTTGGACTCAGTGATGCCCAACTCTCGAACCAAACCTAATACAGCGTCTGGATCAACTGATTCAACGGCAACTGTGTCGCGGGGCACACTATTGATCATGATCTGAGCATACTCGGCCGCACATGCCCCGATGCGGAACTGATGGCGCGTCTTGCGGACGTTCACTACAGAGACTCCGGCAGATTGCGCCACCATATGAAGGAACTCGCCAAGCTCGTACGCGGCTTTCGGTAAGGGCGGCGCCGAAAGATTGAGGCTGGGAAAGACCTGGGCACCTATGACAGAGCTCTCCAGCGGAAATCCTGCTTTCAGGATAGGTTTCCACTGTTCCAATCCCCGATCGGTTGCGACGAGCACCTTGATGTCCATCAGTGCGGTCCGGATTTTGGCATTGCATTGGTCGGTAGCCTTGGGAATGAGGTAAGTCTCTTCGCTTTCCGCCGTTTTCGCCCGGGCCATCAGCTCAAGCCTGTCGTGGACAGAGGAGAGTGTTTCCTCCCATACGCGGAATTCGTAGCGCGGCTTAATTTCATCCACAGTCATTCTCCTAATCGGCGAGTGTCTTTCCCCGCCTGGCAGCGATCCAGGGTTCTCCGTCATCTGTGGCCATCACGCTTCGGCGAATCGAATCACGACCTTGATCATCGTCCGAGTTGCGTCGCAAGGCAGTTGCGAATTTCTTCGGCCGTCGCCCGTCTGCTAATCAGTTTCGCCAGCCAGGAGCGGTCCGCGCCCCGTCTTACACCTGTGCTTTTAACGAGAACTGTTCTTGCACATCTGCCGTGGGATTGTGCCAGCCACCTCGCGGTGCCAGTCGCTGGTCAAGCTCGATCGGTCCCCAGGTGTTCGGTTCGTAGGAATGCACTGGGGATCCTTGCTTCAGTACCGGATCCACGATCCGCCAAGCTTCTTCTACGTAGTCCTGCCGCGCAAAGAGCGTGGCATCGCCGGCAATGGCATCGCCCAGCACTCTCTCATAGGCTTCCATTTCCTCGGAGCGAGGTTGGCGGCTGGCAATCATCTCCACGGTTTGGCCGGTCATCTGCTCGCCCGGGCCCATGACCATGGTGCCAATGGCGATCGCGATATCAGGGCTGACACGAAACCGCATATGATTCGACGATAGCTCGCTTTCCTTGATTACAGTGGGCGGCTTGCGAAAGCGAGCAAAAACTTCCGTGCAGGTAAGAGGTAGGCATTTCCCCGCGCGAATGTAAATCGGCACGCCTTTCCATCGCCATGAATTGATTTCCAGGCGCATCGCCGCGAACGTCTCTACCTTCGAGTTCGTGGCAACTCCTTTTTCGTCTAAATATCCGTGGAACTGGCCCCGAACCAGGTCCACGGCGGCCAAGGGCGGAATGGCTTTGAGGACCTTCACTTTTTCATCGCGGATAGACTCACTGTCGGTTCTGGCTGGCGGCTCCATGCAGAGATTACTCAGCAGCTGGAACAGATGATTCTGCATGACATCGCGAATCGCGCCTGTCTGGTCGTAGAAGCCACCGCGGCCCTGCACACCAAAGTCTTCGGCCATGGTGATCTGGATACTCTCGATAAAATTCCTGTTCCAGAAAGCCTCCATAAAGGCATTGGCAAAGCGGAAGACCAGCATATTGTGGACTGGCTTCTTCCCAGATAGTGATCGATCCGGTAGATGTCGGTTTCGTTGAATGCCTTGAGCAACACCTGATTGAGTTCTTGCGCGGACACGAGGTCTTTGCCAAATGGCTTTTCAAGCACCACGCGAGCTCATCGCCGCAGCCCGACTTGACCAGTCCTTGCACGACGGTTTCGAAGAGGACTGGGGGAATCGCCAGATAATGGGTGGGGTATTTGGCATCCTTCAAATCCCCGGCGCAGATTCTGGCAGGTTGCGGGATCGTTGTAGTCGCCATCGACATAACGCAGCAGTCCGCTCAGCTTCTGGAAGGCGTGAGGGTCAAGATCATTGCGTTTTTCCAGGCTGTCCTTCGCACGAGCGCGAAGTTGCTCCACATTCCACCCGGCATTGGCGACCCCGATGACCGGGATGTCCAGATTGCCGCGATTGATCATTGCCTGCAGGGCAGGAAAGATCTTCTTGTAAGCCAGATCGCCGGTAGCACCGAAGAATACGAGTGCATCGGAACGGGCGTTAGCCACGTTTGTCTCCCTCAACTCGTGTCATTACCGGGTTGCCGGTGCGAGCCTCACTCAAGCCATAGCGCATCGCTGCTCCCCTCCCACAGAAAAAGTGCTCACTCTCCTGCCACCTGGTGGCGGGTCATCTCGGCCGCCAGCGTTTGCTTGGCAACCTTCAATGCATCTTCCCCTGTCACACGCGCAAACAGATCCAAGGTGCGCGCTATGGTCCCCGTCCACCCGGTCTGATGGCTGGCCCCGAGTCCGGCGCCATTGTCGCCATGGAAGTATTCGTAGAAGAGGATGTAGTCCCTCCAATAAGGATCTTCCTGAAATTTCTTGGTGCCCCCGAACACGGGACGATCGCCGCTTGCATCGCGGAGGAAGATGCTCGACAGGCGGCGCGCAATTTCCTTGGCTACTTCGAACAGCGTCATGTAGTTGCCCGAACCTGTGGGGCATTCGACCTTGAAGTCATCGCCATAGAAGGGATAAAGATTTATCAGCCCTCGTATTAGCAAGATGTTGACCGGCATCCAGATAGGTCCGCGCCAGTTGGAGTTGCCGCCGAACATGCCGGTATTTGACTCGGCTGGCAGGTACTGGACTTTGTGTTCCTGCCCGTCAATGTGAAACACGAACGGATGCTCAAGGTGGTGGCGGGAAAGAGAACGTATGCCGTAGGGGCTGAGGAACTCCTTCTCGTCGAGCATGTAGCCCAGAATGCGCTGCAGCTTTTCCTTGTTAAGGGTCGACAGCAACCGACGGCCTCCGTAGCCGATGAATTTCTCGTCAGCCGGGGCAATATGTTTCACCACCTCGGGGTGACGCTTCCGGAAGAGTTCAATCAATTCCCGCAGCCTGGGATGATGCTCCAGGACGTTCGAATCAAATACGGTGGAGGCGCACAACGGCAGCAATCCCACCATCGAGCGGACCTTCAAACGCGTGGCATCGCCATTCGGGAAGTGCAGTAGATCGTAAAAGAAGCCGTCCTGCTCATCCCACATCTCGTCGTGGTTATCCCCGATACGATCCATGGCGTAGGTGATCCACAAGAAATGTTCGAGAAAGCGGAAGGCAATCTCTTCGTACATTGCCGCGTCATACTCGGTGAGGATAAGCGCGATCTCCAGCATGTTCTGGCAGTAGAAGGCCATCCACGCCGTGCCGTCGGCCTGGTCGAGATGGCCGCCGGTGGGCAAGGGCGCACTGCGATCGAAGACCCCGATGTTGTCGAGGCCGAGAAAACCTCCTGCGAACACATTGCGGCCCTGCGGATCTTTTCGGTTCACCCACCAGTTGAAGTTCAGCATCAGGCCCTGGAACGAGCGCTCCAGGAAGCGGAGGTCCGCACGGCCCAGCTCTTTCTCCACGCTGTAGAGAAACAGCGTCGCCCACGCGTGGACCGGAGGATTCACATCGCTGAAGTTCCACTCGTAGGCCGGAATTTGACCGTTGGGATGAGCATACAAATTGCGAAGCATCAGCAGGAGCTGTTCTTTAGCGAAATCGAAATCGACGAGGGAAAGTGAGATGGTGTGAAAAGCCAGGTCCCACGCCGCGTACCAGGGATATTCCCACTTGTCGGGCATGGAGATCACGTCACTGTTCAGCATGTGGAACCACTCGGCGTTGCGCGCGGTTCCGTCGCCCGATCCCAGCGGATGCGCTCCATGTTCATCCAGCCAGCGGTCCAGGTCGAAATAGTAATACTGCTTGGTCCACAACATCCCGGCCAGCGCCTGTCGATGTACGCGCCGCTCGTCTTCACTGAGAGATTTCGGCGTAATCCGCTCGTAGAACTCTTCGGCATCGGCCAGTCGAGTTGCGAAGACCTGGTCGAAATCGGAAAAGGCTTTGGCGGTAGGTTCTGCACTCAAGCGCAGGCGCACGATCTTCGAGCCACCCGCGGGCACACCCAGAACGTAGTGCGCAGCGGCCTTGGTTCCGGTATGGGCAGGATTGACAGCATCCTTTTCGCCCGCGATCACGTACCGGTGGAAAGCGTCCTTGACGTAAGGTGACGGATTCGGTTGACTCCATAGCCGGCTAGCATTGCTTTCGTTTTCGGTGAACACCAGCTCCCCCGCACCTTCACAGTACAAGGTACGATCGCCTAGCTTTGGGTGGGAGGCCAATATGCTTGTGTTGCTGATCTGTCCCAGAACTGGTTTGGGTTCGTCGTCTCCCCACGACCATGTATTGCGGAACCACAGGGTCGGGAGCAGGTGAACCTGCGCAGCTTCCGGGCCGCGATTATGAACCGTGATACGAACTAGGATGTCTTCTGGGTCAGCCTTGGCGTATTCGACGAAGACATCGAAGTAGCGATCGTCGTTGAAGACGCCGGTGTCAAGAAGTTCGTACTCCATTTCCTCGCGTGAGCGCCGCCCGTTGGTTTCGACCAGGTCCTTGTACGGATACTCGCGCTGCGGATACTTGTACAGATACTTCATGTAGGAATGCGTCGGTGTGCTATCGAGATAGAAGTAGTATTCCTTTACGTCTTCTCCGTGGTCGCCTTCGCTATTGGTTAGACCGAAGAGCCGCTCTTTCAGGATGGGATCGTGCCCGTTCCAAAGAGCTAGAGCAAAGCAAAGCTGCTGTTTGTCGTCGGAGATGCCGGCCAGACCGTCTTCGCCCCAGTGATAGGCCCGGGAGCGCGCCTGGTCATGCGAAAAGTAATCCCAGGCATTTCCATCGGTGCTGTAATCCTCGCGCACCGTGCCCCACTGCCGCTCGCTAAGATAAGGCCCCCACTTTTTCCAAGGCACGCCTTCCTCACGCGCAATGTTCAACCGTTTCTGCTCAGCAACTTCAACATAGGTCAGTCGAAATGATTTCTTGTGTGAGGCGGCCATTAGTTTCTCCTTATCAATTTCCTTCTTCGAATAACAGTACCCTGGGGATTTCGAAGATGAGGGAATAGCGCCTGTAGCAACACTCGATCATGGCTTAGCTACCGCAACATTTTGTGGCCACTGATCATTCGTCTGTTGCCAGGTTTTGTCCGGGTTGTAGAACTCCATGTTCTTGACGATGTTGAGGGAGTTCGGACCCAAGTCTTTCTGATAGACAATTCCGTCATTGCTCACGATGAACGTCTTGACGCCAGTGACGCGATATTCAGCGGGCACGGCAACCAGAGCAAACCCGCCGATCATGATGTCTTCTATGACGTAGTTCAGCTGACCCATGGGTGCTGCCGGGCCCTGTCCCTTCAGGATCTTGAAGTAATAGCCATGGAATCCCGACTTGCCTGTCGAGTAGCCTTCCTCGAGCGCATTGGCTATGGCCTCGCCAATCGGACCGGCAGGAGTTCCGTCGGCATTCTTCCAGAACAAGCCATCCTGCTTGCCGGGAGTGCTGAGGGTCTTCTGCGCGTACTGATTTATGCCGGAGCCGTCGTGAACCTCAGAGGCGTATTCTCTCTGCGCTGATACGTAGCCGTGGCACACAGTGATGGCATCAAGTTCGTTGGCGCCGATGCGGCGAAAGAGGACTTCCTGGCGGCCTTCCTTGGTGTTGAAGTACCACTTGCCGCCGTTCTTGACGATGGGAATGGGTGCCGGCCACTCTTCTTCGCCAACGATGATGGTGGCGCGGTTGGGATTCGACTTGGAGATTTCGATCGAATTCTTGGCAGAAGCCTCTTTGGCGAAAGCTTGGGCATTGCTCTTGTCATGGACGGGATCGGCGGATTCGACCAGGTCCTTTCCATCAGGGCCCAGAATCGCGAGCAACTCCGGAACGTTGTAATCTCCGGCTGCTTTGATGATTGCATCGGCCGCCGCCTGGGGAGTGTCAAAAACCTTCTGGACGGCTACGGCGGGCTGGGCGTGCGCGAGGCTCACGAGAGGCAACAGGCACCACAGCCCGACCACGATGCGGGCGACATACGTCAACGGGTTTCTCGCGATCAACAATCTGGATTTCATAAATTCCTCGCTCATCATGATGTCCCTACTTACCGGCGCCTGCCGCCACCACCGCCGCGAGAGCCTCCCATACTGGAAGATCCACGGGAACTGCTGGCGCGGGCCTGGCTTCCGCTCATGCCGGAGGATGCGCCACCGAATGCGCTGCGGTTGGCCGAGCTTGGGCTGTTGGGTACCTGGCGATTGCCTGCGCTGTTGGCACTAGTGCCACGGTTGGAGCTCATGTTGCCCGCGCTGGCTCCGCCACGGTTCGCAGTGTTGGGACTGTTGCCGCGATTTGCGGTGCCCGCACTGGAAGTGTTGCCGCGGTTTGCACTCATGTTGCCCGCACTCGGGCTGCTCCCACGGTTGCCTGCACCGGTCTGCTGGCGCGCCTGATTCTGGCGAGCGTTGTTCTGCCGGCTCTGCATTGAGTCGCCACGCGCCGTACCGCCGTACTTGTTGGCGGTGGAGCGGTCAGAGTAAGGAGCGGCACCCCGGTGCTCTGGATTGTGCTGCCAGGTGCTGTTACCCGAGTTGACGCGGTTGCCGCCGTTTACGTTTTGCCGGTTGCTGTTGTTGACGAAGTTGTTGTTGTTATTGATGGTGACGTTATTGTTGCTACCCCATCCGGTGTTGTAGCCCCAGCCGCCGCTCCACGCTGCGCCCATGGCGACGCCGACCCCGAATGAGACGGCCATGCCAGCGGCGTAGTAGCCCGCAGACGGGTAGACGATGGGAGGATAGGCATAGACCGGAGCGCCGTACACAACCGTCGGGTTGTAGGTGGGAACGTAGATAACCTGGGGATTCGCCTGCTGAACGACGATGACCGGCTGGCTATCGACGGTCTTGGTTTCGACTTTGACCTGTTCGGACGATTTCAGGTTTCCAGCATCTTTGGCCTTCTTACGCATGCGCTGGACGGCAGCCATCACGTCGCTTTGCTGCGCGAGAAACGCGTTACCGAGGTCGGTCGTCCACTTGATGTTCTCGGAAAGGAGCTTAACGACATCAGGCAAGGCCGCCAATCCCTGGATACTCGGATCCCAACCCTGCTTCTCCACGGCGTCAACGAGCGCCTTATCTTTGAGGTCCTTGTGCTGGGCCAACCACTGCTGCAACTGAACGACCTCGAGTGGGTAAGTGGAGGCCACCAACACCTGGCTGAGCAGTGGATCGGGGTAGAGTGCAATGGGCGCCACCAGCGAATCGAGCTGGTCGGCAGGTATCTTCGCCGCGGCCTGCGCGGCCTGCGCGGACGGGGCGTCGGGCAACTTCGTCTGAGCTGCCGCCAATGCAGGACTTCCGGGTATCAGCGTCGCAATGCAGATAAACGCGGTAAGTCCCCGGACCTCGCGGACCAGTATGTTCCTCAAACTGCACTTGCTCTTCATAGGTACCGCCTCCGCGGTGCTGCATTGGATCTCTTCACGCCGCCTGCTGTTGAGGTGCGCTTTGGCTCCCCTTGATGCTTCCCGGTGCCAATGATTGCAATACGCACGTAGTGCGCCAAATGCAATTGAATGCCAACAAAGCCAACCACCTTTTTTTCAGCGAGTTGAAAAGACAATTGGCGCAAGGTTCGGGGGATGTGCTCCAATGAAGTTGGAGAAACTCCAACCCGCCATGTGGACTGCTTGGCCGTGGAAAAGTACTCGGCTTCTTCCAGGGTCCGGTTCTGTTTTCCCCGCAGAGTCGCGGGAGTACGCAACATGAAGGATTCAAGTCAAATTCCGCCCGTGCTTGAGTTGTCTGGAGTGGGTACTCCAGCCCTCGCACAAGGCGCTTGTGGCCGCGGCGAGACGCGCGACTCTGGCCTCACTCCGAAGGATTGCCTTGAAGTTTTCCAGAATGCGTGTGATGCAGTTCTGGCATGCGATCCGGAAGGACGTATTGTCGACCTCAATACGCGATGCCTGCACATGTTCGGGTACGCGCGGGAGGAATTGATTGGCAGCAAAGTGGAGGTTCTCATCCCCGATCGATTCCGAGATCCGCATGAAAAACACCGCGAGCGTTTTCAATCGGATCCCATCGCGCGCCCGATGGAAACCGGCGGTGACCTTTGGGGTCTGCGAAAGGATGGAAGTGAACTGCCGGTAGAAATCGATCTGGTCCCCGTGGAGTGCGAAAACCGCAGGCTCGTCGTCAGCGTTATTCACGACCGCAGGGCCAGGCTTCTCACTGCCCAACAGTTGCAGAACCAGGCGCAATTTGAAAGGACAATCTCGGAAGTCTCTGCGACCTTGATCAATTTGCCTGCCGACCGTGTGGATGCAGAGATTGAGCACGGTTTGAAGATTCTCATCGAAGCATTGGGGGGAGATCGCGCCAGCATCGCCTCGGTCGAAGCCGGCTCCGGGGACATGCTCGTCACCCACAATTGGACTCGGGAAGGATATCCGGAATTTCCAAAGCGAGCGCTCCACACCATGGCGCCGTGGCTGGCGCAGCGCATAAAGAAGGGTGAAACGGTAATTGCGCCCGACGATATTCCGCCCGAGGCGCGAGCGGAAAGAGAGCACATGGAGTCCACGGGTCTCAAGTCCTCTTTGGTCGTTCCGCTGCACGCCGGCGGCATCGTAGTAGGGGCGATGTCCTGCAGTTGCTTCCACGAGCGTCAGCAATGGGACTCGGCCAAAATCTCGCGTTTTCAAGCCATGGCTGATGCATTCGCCAATGCCCTGATGCGAAAGCGAGCGGATGAAGCGTTGCAAAGTGCTTACGCCGAAATACAGACGCTCAAGGAGCAATTGGAGCGCGAGAATACTTACCTGCGGCAGGAGATCAAGCTTGAGTACAGCCACGATCTCGTCGTAGGTGACAGCGCGACGATGCGTGCTGTCCTGAAAAAGGCCGAACAAGTTGCGGGTACGGATTCCACGGTCTTGATTCTAGGCGAGACGGGAACAGGGAAAGAGCTTATCGCACGGACCATCCACGAGATGAGCGGACGCAACAAACGCAGCATGGTAAAGACCAACTGCGCGGCGCTTCCCGCGACCCTCATCGAAAGCGAACTCTTCGGGCGCGAAAAGGGCGCTTACACCGGCGCCATCGCACGGGAGATCGGCAGGTTCGAACTGGCAGACCAGTCAACCATTTTCCTGGACGAACTTGGAGAACTCCCGCCTGAAGTGCAATCGAAGCTGTTGCGGGTTCTGCAGGAGGGGGAGTTCGAACGTTTGGGTAGCCCAAAGACCATAAAGGTCAACGTGCGAGTGATTGCGGCCACCAGTCGCGATCTGCCGGCCATGGTGAAGGAAGGAAAATTCCGGCTTGACCTCTTCTATCGGCTCAATGTTTTTCCCGTCGTCGTTCCTCCCCTGCGGGAGCGCGTGGAGGACATCCCGGCGCTGGTCTGGCACATCCTGGAAGAAATTGGAAGCCGAATGGGGCGAAAGATCGATGGCGTGCACGCCGGGGCGATGCAGAAATTGCAGAGGTACACATGGCCGGGAAACGTGCGTGAGCTGCGCAATGTCATCGAGCGCAACCTCATCCTTAATACGGGACCGATCTTCAGGGCGGAAATCCCGGAGCTGGAGGAGAAACCAAATCGTGCCCTCCACCATCTCGACGAGGCGGAACATCTGCAAAACGTGCTGCAAGCCACCAAGTGGCGCATCCGGGGAAAAGGCGGCGCGGCCGAAATTTTAGGATTGAAGCCGACGACTCTCGAAGCGAGGATGAAGAAGCTCGGGATCCGCCGCCATTAGCACCTCCAATTAGTGTTGGGGATTCTCCAAAACCCTCCGCAAACTGGACCTTTCCTGCCCGTCCCGCATTTGCTGTTTCTCACCACATCTCTCAGTCTTTTCATGCTTTAGCATTCCCGCCCCACTTGGCTAACGGTTTGGCATCCACCCTGCACTACTGAGGTCAGCACTCGGTACGCTGAAGCGCGTCGCATCGTGCATCAAGTCGGGCGGCTCGCTGGGCGCAGGCTTTTTCGCTGGGCGGGAGAAGAAATGATCATCGAGCAACTGAGTATTTTTGCGCCCAAGGGAAAACGGCAGGAAGTAGGCAGCGTGCTGACTTCGCTGTTGAACCGCACGCAGGTGCAACGAGGCTGCTTGAAATGCCGGCTGCTGCAAAGCTGGCAAGACCGGGATGAGTTCGTGGTGGAAGCGAACTGGGCCACGGTCGAGGATCTGATTTGCCATCTGCAGACGGACATTTACAAACGGCTGCTCCTGTTGATGGAACTGAGCCCGGTTCCGCCCGTTGTGCAGTTTTCCACCGTGCAGGAAGTGAGTGGATTGGACCTGGTGCAAAAGGCTCGCTGTCAATTTGCAAACACTCAGCGCTAACACAGGATGTGAGCATAGCAATACGCAAAGCGTGCTAGGCATGAGGAAAGAAGAAGATATGCGGTGTGCGCCTGGTTTCCAAGACTAAACACTAAAAATATAAGTGACTAACTAAGAAGCATAAGGAGATCGAATTCATGTTCAGCAGACGAATTGCAATGATGGCTTGCCTCTTGGCGGTATTTACCTTAGCGGTAGCGCCGGCATTTGGCGCCGCCGCCGGTCAGAAGGTCAAAAACAGAGGAGTAATCACCCTGCGTTCTGGAGACACTCTGACAGTGAAGACTTCGGAAGGGACCCTCACCGTCACCATCAACAGCGATACCAAGATTCAGCACCCGGTGGGGCTTACCGGTATGCGCAAGAAATCAGATACAGCCGACGTCCTGATCCCGGGGCTCAAGATGAATTTCGAAGGAGATGGCGGCGATCAGGAAAATCAGGTCATTGCGAAAACGATCACCTTTGACGAAGACGATCTGTCGCTGGCCGAGGTAATCCAGGCCGGTCTAAATCCCACCGCCCAGCAACAAGCCCGCAACATGCAGACTTACGCAACCAATCAGGCGGCCACCGAGGCAGCGATCGCGGCAGCAAAAGAGCAAATCGACGGGACCCAGCGGGAAGTCGCAACCAACAAAACCCAACTCGACCAAGTTGCACAATCAACACAGAAGCGCTTCAACGAGATGGGTGAAGTTGTCACCAAAGACCAATACACCGTGTACTTCGCAACAGGGGATTACAGCCTCTCCAAGGACTACAAGCAGGGACTGGCTGATCTGGCGAAGCAGGCTCAAACCTACAGCAAAGGTTGGGTCATCTCGGTCGCGGGATATGCCGACTCAGTGGGCAATGCGGTCTCGAATCAGGTCCTCAGCAAACAGCGCGCGCAAGCGGTCGTGGCCTACTTACTTCAGGACTGTGGAGTTCCGGTAGGTCGCATCGTCGCGCCCGGCGCCATGGGTGAAAGCAATCCGGCAGCTTCCAACGAGAGTGCGTCAGGACGGACTGAGAATCGCAGAGTCGATGTGAAGCTTCTCCTTAATAAAGGCACTGCCGGCGGGATGTAGGGCCACTTCCCAAACGGAGGATCAGATGCCGCCTCCGTTTGGGTTCAAGTGGCTGTTCCGCTCGTACAGGAGTTCCGCACTGTGCAGGACGTAACCGGACTGGATCTGGTGCAAAAGGCTCGAAGCCAATCAGCTTGAACGCATATCGCGATTAACTCAGTTTTCCCACATGACGAGGCAACAGGAGAGATAAAGATGAGCACAGCAACTATGACGCAGCCCGAGACGCGGATTAAGGTCGACAACGAGCGGATCCAGCGGCTGAGGCACCAGTATGTCCACACGCCGCTCACCATCGACTTTGAGCGCGTCCGGTTCATGAAGAAGGTATACGAGGAAAACGCCGGTTCCCAGCAGATCGTCCAGCGGGCCAAGTTTCTGGCCTACGTGCTGGACCACAAGACGCTCTACATAGACGACAACCTCTTTGTGGGGAGCATGGCGAGCTCCACAAACGCGGTCTACACCTATCCGGAGTGGAGCGTTGCGTGGATGAAGGAGGACAACATCGTCGAGACCTCCCCGACTCCGGAGGACCGCGAGGCGAACGAGTGGGCCATCAACTACTGGGAGAAGCGCGGGCTCAAGTCCCGGTGTGACGAGATCTTCCAGAAAAAGTTCGGCTACGACGCGAATGTCGCCGTCGAGGCCGGGCTCTTCATGGACTTCGCTTCCTGGCCGGGCGGCGGTGGCAACCTGAACTACCCGCTGGCCTACCACCATGGCCTCGCCAGCGTGATCAAGGATGTGGAGGAGCGGCAGGCCGCGCTCGACATACGCCTGCCCAACGCGCCCAACATCTACTTCTACGAAGCGTGCCTCATCGTGCTGAAGGCGGTCGTTCGGTTCGCCCACCGCTACGCCGCGCTAGCCCGGGAGATGGCCGCGAAGGAGAAGAACCCGGGGAGGGAGCAGGAGCTCCTCGACATCGCAGCGATCTGTGACCACGTGCCGGAGCACCCCGCGCGCAGCATGAGAGAGGCCATGCAGGCCCACTTCTTCTGCCACATTGTCGGAGAGCTCGAGCAGGTCGGTTGCGGCTACTCCGAGGCCTACTTCGGCCAGATGATGGAGCCTTACTACCAGCGCGAGAAGCAGGCCGGCCTGCTCGGTCCGGAAGAGGCGACCTACCTGCTGAAGCACCTATGGATCAAGCTGAACGAGGTTAACTACTACTACGGAAAGAGGGTCGGCACGATGAACTCCGCCGACCTCGGCCAGAGCATCACCCTCGGCGGATTCACCGAGGACGGCGGTGACGCCACTGCGGAAATGGATTACCTGATCCTCGATGCCTCCGGCTACCTGAAGTTGGCCCAGCCTCCGCTGACGTGCATGTATCACGACGATCTGAAAGGCGCCTTCCTGGAGAAGGTCCTGGACGTGATCGGCACTGGCATGGGCATGCCTCAGTTCGTGAACGGTGACATCGCGGTCACGCGGGCGCTCGATCAGTGGGGCTCGGCGGGCGCGACTATCGAGCAGGCCCGGCGTTCGGCGGTGGGCGCCTGCGTCGGCACCTACGTTCCCTTCGAGACCGGTCACCCGGTGGAAGGCCAGACGAACCTCGCGAAGTGCCTGGAGCTGGCGCTGAACGATGGCAAGAATCCCGCGACCGGCATCCAGATAGGACCCAAGACCGGCGATGCCGAGAAGTTCAAGGACTTCGAGGAACTGTACGCGGCGTTCGAGAAGCAGGTCGACTTCATGTTCTTCACCTGCCGAAACCACTCCATGATCGCCAACATCTTGTGCGCGGAGTTCCTTCCCTGCACCTGGCGCTCGATCCTGACCAAGGGCTGTATTGAACGGGGCCTCGAGGTCTGGAACGGCGGCGCCAACTTCTACTCCGTCGGCATGCTCTGCACGGCAGGTGTGGATGCCGGCAATGCGCTGATGGCCGTGAAAACGCTGGTCTTCGACGACAAGAAGCTTTCCATGGCCGAGTTGAAGAAAGCCCTGGCCGCCGACTTCGAGGGCGAGTACGAGAAGGTCCGGAAGCTGTGCTTCGACGCGCCCAAGCACGGCAACGACATTCCGGAGGTGAACGCGCTTGTTCGTCGGGTCTACAACACCAACTGGGAGGGCTTCCAAAAGATCGGCGGCAATTTCCTGAGCAAGGACATTAAGTCAACGCCCGACTGTTACACGAAGAGCATCCACAACTACTTCGGGCTCGTCACCGGAGCGCTGCCCAGCGGCAAGAAGAACCGGGTTGCCCTCACCGACGGAAGCATGTCGGCCATGCCGGGTACCGACACCAACGGGCCGACGGCGCTGGCGGCGTCGGGAGCGAAGAGCATCGACGCGGTGAAGTACACCTCGTCGCACATGAACATGAAGCTGCCGCCCGACCAACTGAAGAGCAGGAAGGGCCGGGAGACCCTTCTCCGCCTGGTCAAGACCTTCATGGACCTCGGCGGCGGGCACATCCAGTTCAGCGTCCTGGACACCAACACCCTGAGAGACGCGCAGAAGCACCCGGACAAGTACCCCGACCTGGTCGTCCGGGTGGCCGGGTTCTGTGCCTTCTTCACGCGACTGCACCCTGGCGTGCAGGACGAGATCATCGCTCGTACCGAGCAGGAGTTCGGTATGTGCGGCGCTCGGAGAGACCTGAACTGAACCGGGAACATGGTACGGCGTGGCGTTCCGTCACGCCGTACCGAAATTTCCTCGATGAGCACACATTCCAGAAGGTTGGCAAGCCATGAGTAGGGATACTAGCGGCACTAATAACAGAGGTACATCATGTCTATAGAAGCAGGTCGCGCCGGGTTAGTTCGACGCATTGCTATCAATGTGGGAGCCGGCTACGTTCCCGGAATGAACGCCGTGATCAGGGGAGCGGCGCTGGCGGCAGGTGAATTGGGATGGGAGGTAGTCGGTATCCGGGATGGGTTTGACGGTTTGTTGCACCCGGAACGCTACCCCGATGGCGGACTGCTCTCCCTCAACCCACAACTAATCGAAAATCTCGACCCAGCCGGCGCAGGTGTCTTGGGTCAATCCTTCCGGGTCGATCCGTTCCACGTCCGCCAGGTGACGGACGATGGCATGGTCGAAGAAGTTGACATGTCTGACCAGCTGCTGCAAAGGCTGAAGGCGGAAAAAATCGATGGACTAATTTCCGTCGTTGGCGGCCGGGGGCTAAGCATTCTCTACAAGCTCCACTGCAAAGGCCTGACCACGGTGTGCGTGCCCCGGTCGATCGAAAACGACATTGCCGCCACCATGGTCTCTTTTGGATTCAACAGTGCACTCAGCTTCACCGTCGAAATGCTCGACCGGGTTCGTCAGTCAGCGCAGTCGGCCCGCAAGATCGGAGTGGTGGAGGTTCTGGGCGAGCAGGCCGGATGGCTGGCGCTGCAGGCCGGCATTGCCGTGTGTGCCGATGCGGTGCTGCTTCCCGAGGCTCCGTCGGATTTGCAAATCGTCGCGGCGAGGTTGAAGGAGAAGGTGACATCCAGTCGGCCCTACGGTCTGGTGGTGGTTGCCGAAGGCGCGAAGTTTGTGGGCAACGGGCAAGCTCAGGCGGCTGTATCCACACTGAAAGCTTCTCTGTCGCCTCTGGCCTCGGGTGAGGCAAGTGAACACGTCATTCAGCGGTCAGGTCAGGCGGCCGAAACTGTGGCGGCGAAGCTGCAACTACTGCTGGCCGAGGAAACCTATCCGATGGTGCTGGGTCCCTGGGTTCGAGGTGGTACTGCCACTGCTGTCGATCGTCAACTGGGGATGGCTTACGGGGCTGGGGCAGTAAGAGCCCTTAATACCGGTCAAAAGGGAGCCATGGTGGCTTTCGTTCCGCCGGACATTCAATCCGTGCCACTGTCGGAGGCGATCAACAAGATCAGAACGGTGCCCGCAGACAGCGAGTTCATACAGACTGCCCGGTCTCTCGGCATCTGTCTCGGGAGGGAACTGTGAACAATCAAGCCAGTAACTCATCCGCTCTGACCGGATCAGTCCTTAACATCCAGCGCTATTGCAGCCACGACGGTCCCGGCATCCGCACGACGGTTTTCCTTAAGGGATGCTCGCTGCGCTGCAAATGGTGCGGCAATCCCGAGAGCATCCGCAAGAAGCCGGAGCTGGCGTATGACCCGAAGCTGTGTACCGGCAAAAAGGAATGCGGCGCATGTCTGAAGCCTCCCTGCCCGGAAGGCGCCTTCTATGTCATGGACGGCCCCGACGACAAGATCCATGTCAACTGGGACCTGGCCAGCGGCTGTGGCGAAGAGTGCGCTTCGGTCTGCCCGACGAAGGCGCTGTACCTCTTTGGCGAAACCATGTCCGTCGATCAGGTACTGGACGAAGTGGAGAAGGACGCCTCCTTCTATCGCAGTACAGGCGGCGGTATCACCTTGAGCGGCGGCGAGTGTTTGTTGCAGCCGGACTTCAGTGCCGCGCTCTTGAAGGGAGCGCACGAGCGCGGCTTCAATACGGCGATCGAGACTGCCTGCAACGTGCCTTGGCGCTTCGTCGAACAGGTGCTGCCACACGTCGACACGATGCTTCACGATCACAAGCTGACGGTCCCCGAGCGGCACAAGAAGTGGGTTGGCGTGGACAACCAGCGGATTCTGGAGAATTTCAAGAAAGCCTATGAAAGCTTCCCTGATATTGACTTCATCGCCCGCACTCCGCTGATTCCGGGCGTGAATGCCGACGAAGAGCACATCCGGGCGGTCCTGGCTTTCATCCGCCCGTACAAGAACGTGATCGATTACGAGCTTCTGCCTTATCACCGATTTGGCTTGGGCAAGTACGAGTTTCTGGGCAAGGTGTATGAGCTGGACGATTACAAATCACCCTCCGATGAACTAGTACAGCACCTGCAGGCCATCATCGACGAGGCGTTCGGTCGGGATACCAGCATAGCCGTATAGGTCAAGTGAACAACTCAAACGGAGATTCATCATGAAAGTGATCATCGTAGGTGGAGTGGCGGGCGGAGCTTCCTGTGCGGCGCGTTTGCGCAGGCTCGACGAAAAAGCCGAAATCCTCATGGTGGAACGGGGGCCGTACGTGTCCTACGCGAACTGCGGGCTTCCGTATCACGTCTCGGGCGTGATCCCGAAAGAGTCGAGCCTGCTCGTGGCGAGCGAGCAGCTTTTCCGGGCGCACTTTGCCATCGATGCCAGGACGAACTGCGAGGCAATCTCCATTTCTCCCAAGAAGAAAACGGTAGACCTGCGCAATGTCAAGACCGGCGAGGTCACCACTGAATTGTACGACAAGCTGGTGCTTTCGCCCGGGGCGCCTTCCGTGCGTCCGCCGTTGCCGGGCATCGATCTGCCGGGAATCTTTCATGTCCGGACCGTGCCCGACGCGCGCACGATTCGCGAATGGGTGGAACGAGGCACGACTTTCCTGACCGGGATGTCCAACTATTCCGGAATCCAAATGGTGAAGCCCGTTCGCCGCGCTGTGGTCGTCGGTGGCGGATTCATCGGGCTCGAAATGGCGGAGAATCTGGTCCACGTCGGCTTCGACGTGACTCTCGTCGAGTTGCTCGATCAGGTCCTTGCCCCCATGGACCGCGAGATGGCAAACCTTGTCGAAGGGCATCTGACAAAGCATGGCGTGAAGCTGGCGCTGGATGACGGGGTCGCCGGGTTCACCCAAGTGGAAGGCGGCGCCATCGAGGTACAGACCAAGTCGGGCAAGAAGTATCCAGCCGACGTCGTGATCCTCGCGCTGGGCGTTCGTCCCGACACGACGCTGGCCAAGGCAGCCGGGCTGGAGACCGGCGAATGTGGAGGCATCCGCGTAGACGAGCACATGCGCACCAGCGATCCCGACATTTTCGCCGTGGGCGATGCTGTCGAGGTCAAGGACTTCGGGACCGGACAGTGGAGCCTCATCGCGTTGGCAGGGCCGGCGAACCGGCAGGGCCGCATTGCCGCCGACGTGATCGCGGGACGCGATTCCCGCTACCGTGGCACCCAGGGCACTTCGATCATCGGGCTGTTTGGGGGCGCTGCCGCCTGGACCGGCGTCGGCGAGAAAACGCTCAAGAGGCTTGGCGACGAAGACTACGAAAAGGTGTACCTCTTCCCCAATGCGCACGCCGGCTATTACCCGGGTGCGAAGATGCTCGCGATGAAGTTCATCTTCCGGAAATCCAACGGGAAGGTCCTCGGAGCGCAGGCGCTTGGCCTTGACGGACCGGCAGTAGACAAACGGATCAGTGCACTGGCCGTGGCCATTCAGATGGGCGCGACCATCTATGACCTGGAAGAATCTGAGCTTTGCTACGCGCCTCAGTTCGGCAGTGCAAAAGACCCGGTCAACTTTGCCGGCATGGTCGCTGCCGATGTACTTCGCGGCGACATGCCGCTGACGCACTGGGATTCTACAGACAATGCATTCCTGCTCGACGTGCGCGAGCCCGTGGAACTAGCGGTAGAGAGCGTGCCGGGCGCGGTCAATATCCCGATGGGTCAGCTTCGCTCGCGCCTTGGTGAACTTCCAAAGGACCGCGAGATCCACGTCATTTGCCGCTCCGCTCAGCGCGCGTATTACGCGACGCGCATCCTTTTGCAGAACGGATTCAAGGCCAGGAATATCTCCGGCGGCATGTTGTCACGTGCCATGTTCACCGTGGATATGAAGTCATCCGTGTCCGAGGTCGGCGAACCCGTAGGCGTCTGAAGCGACCAGGCCCACGTAGGAGGCTGGCTCACCGACAAGGGAGAACAAGAAGAAGATGTCGCAACCAGAACTGAAATTAGTCGACATGCTGGCGCTGGACCGCAACAAGCTGGCGGCCGAGCGTACCCTCATGGCTTGGATCCGCACGGCCCTCTCCATGATCAGCTTCGGCTTCACCATTTATAAATTCCTCCAAGTGATTGACGAGCAGAGTACCGTCCCCGTTCTGCGGCCGAATGCTCCGCGAAACGTCGGGCTCGTACTCACCGGCCTGGGGACCTTTGTCGTGGTGATCGCTTGTATTCAGCACTGGAGCTATGTAAAGAACCTGCGCACCGATCAACCGTACAAACCCTGGGACCTAAGCTTCATCGTGGCGTGCCTCATCGCGATTCTGGGCGCCCTGCTCTTCGGAAGCATCCTGGTCCGCTCTGGCCCCTTCGGCTAATCCACCGAACACGGGCAGCGTCATAGGAGATGGGCGATTATCCGGCGAGGGGCGCGGCTTAGAGGGCGGAAAAGAGCGAACCATGGATACGATCTTGGAAATGCTGTCTCGCAGGGCTAATGACCTGATCGGCCGACTGAGTGGACCCTTGAACTTTCGGCTGTTCGTCATGCCCACGGTAGTGACAATCCTTGCGATCCGAGCTGGCCTGCGGGATGCGCGTGAAGGGCGTCCTGCGTACCTGTGGGGACTGGTCTTGAAGCGCAGAGAGCGACTTCCTCTTTTCCGTTCAGGACTGAAAGACGTCGGCAGGATTTTCATTGTGGCTATCGTGCTCGACACCGTGTACCAGCTATTCGTGCTGCGGGCGTTCTATCCAGGTGAGGTTTTGGTTGTGGCGGTCGCATGCGCCATTGTGCCGTATGTCATCGTCCGCGACCCCGTAACACGCCTGGCGCGCCGCCTGCACCAGAAGAAGGCAGAGTCGGCCAGGACGGCGTATGCCGTCACGGAGAAGCGGGAGGCGCAACGCCGCTAGAAGGACCAGATACACTGCTCGCGTAGGCAGAGCATCCACTGGCTAGTGCAAGGCCGTAATTGGAGACGACGGACAGTACGGAAGCTGCCTGTCACTTGATGAGAACAGGGCTTCGGGTGTGCTGGGCAATCCACGCAGCGGAAGTAAGATTTGGGAGACACTGGATCGGGAGATCGGCAACCCCAGGGAGAACCGCGGCCAACTGTCGCGCACCGGGAATTTCAGCCGGCGGCGGCTTTCCACGACTGACACAATTGCTGCAAGCTTAGGTCGCGCCTGTGGACTGCCGATGTGTATCCAGTTCTTCCGGCCAAGAGCCACGGGACGCCAAAGCGCTCGAATGTATTCGACGGACCTCGATCCGGCGCCCTCCCGACAACATCACGACCAGCCCACAACTCGCTTCGTGCTGCCTCGGCGATTTCTTGGCGGCCAACTCCACCGGCACCAACCGGTCAGCTGAAGAGGCTCTTCTACTCTTTTTCTTCCAGTGTCGCTTCTTCAGATGGCTACTCATTGTGCCGAAGCTCAAGCCCCGGCTCCGACAAAACTTGCTGCGCCGCATGCCGCTGCTCAAAAACTCAGCCACTAGCTGCTGAATTTCCTCGTGGGTGCCGCGGCGCGCCGGCATTTTCTGTTTTTCATTCATCCAGCCACTTCACCACGCCCGCGTCTCGTCGAAAAGGTGTGTTGCCCAGACGCTTACAAACTAATCCTCTGCCGCCTTAGGAGCGCCTTTAATGCGGCCGACAAGACTATCTACACCCACGCGAAACGCCGGTGCGACGTAGTCTTTTGGTAAATGATTTTCCGGAATTGTGACCTGATTTCCGTCCCGGACAGAAGAATAGTGGGACGACATGATCTCCACTCCCGCCTCGTTGAATTTGTCCTGAATCTTCTCGTGGAGATCGGAGTACGTATTGGCCATTCGGCTGGGTTGGTCGGTGAAGGCGTTCAATTCGTAGTGAACATAAAAATCGTCCAGGGCAGTCTGGAACACGAACGGTTGGGGTTCCTGCAGAACGTTCTCTGTTGCCAGAGCCGCATCCATGAGGAGTTGGTGTACGGTCCGCCAGGGCGCGTCGTAGCCGATCGTTACCGAGGTATGCAGGATAAGCCCCTCCTGGTGAACGGACGCGCTAAAGTTGATGATGTGACTGCTGAGTACCATCGCGTTGGCGATGGTGATCTCTACATTCTTAATGGTTCTAATTCGAGTAACCAGCAGCGTTTTCTCGATGACGTCTCCCATCGTGTCTGCGATTTTTACCCGGTCACCCAGAGTAAAAGCCCGCATGTAAGTCAAAATCACTCCCGCAACCACGTTTGCCACCGCCGACGTCGATCCGAGAGAGAAAAGCACACCGAGAAAAATGGAGATGCCCTGGAAAGCCGGCGACTTGGATCCCGGAAAAATGACGATTACCGCCAAAACGGAAACCAGAAAGCGAACAATCTTATACGTTGGCTCAGCCCACTCCGGGTAAAAGCCCGAGAGTGTTATGTTCTGTTTGCCAATCTGGGTGAAGATAATACGGATAATTTTGTGACGTAGAGCGATATGAGAACGATCACTCCGATGAAGAACACGTTGGGCAGGTAGCCGACTAAAGCGTCGCTAACAAGTTTCAAGGGAGAGAGTAAATATCCGATCAGAGTTTGGGCGTAACCGTGCGTCCAAGGAAAAAAACCCAAGACTAGAGAAGCATAGAAATACAAAACAACGAGGCTGATCGCAAGACGCATGAGCTTCGCTAGCGCGAAGGCGAGATTGGCGAGTCGCTCGGCAGGAAGCAATTCAAATTTCTGGATGCGCACAGCCGGGATGAAGGTGCCGCTCCATGATTCGGACGAATTAACGACGCGGAATTGCGGGCCGGGATACGCTTCGCGGTGATGGCAGTTGTGATCCTCCCGTTGTTGCCACGTGGCCCTTTTGGTCCGCTGGGTGGAATCCGACCTGCTGATCGCACAAGACAGCGCATTTTGTTGGTCAGGTTGTTGGTTGATTGTCTTACGGGTGAACAAAAAGCAAAGTGCCATCCGTCATGCGGAATTGACGGCAGACGCTGCGCTGGAATTTCCAACCAACATTTCAAGCAACAATCGCCCGGTTCAAAATCCCCAAGTACATCCGTTTCGTGAATGTTGTCCCGCTACGATCACCGGGAAAAACCCAGAAGATCAAGATTCGCTAACAGGAGTTGAGGAGCGAGGACTCCAAGCCGTGGCGTAAACCCCAAGCTTGGACGCGGCAATAATTGGTTATAATCCATCCCGCCTTTGCGGGCGTTCCTGTGTCGGCCCACGAAAGCGCGGAGGACTTCATATTGCTGAGCTACTCACGAGGTCCGGATTATCCGCTGCTGGGGATCACAATTGGCGAACAGCTGCGCAGGACTGCCAACCGAGTCGGCGATTCTCTCGCCGTCGCATCTTGCCATCAATCCCGCCGTCTGACCTGGGCCCAACTCGACGATATAGCTGACCGCCTCGCCCGCGGTTTGTGGTCGCTCGGCATTCGCAAGGCGGACCGCGTAGGACTATGGTCCTCGAACTGTGTCGAATGGGTGATGCTGCAGATGGCATGTGCCCGCGCGGGCGCGATCCTGGTCAACATAAATCCCGCTTATCGCTCCCATGAACTCCGGTTCACACTAACCAAATCGCGCATGAAGGCAATTTTTCTATGGCACGCCGATGCTCGCGCCGACTACGGCGACATCCTTCAAGAGGCATCCGGGGGACAATCGCTGGAACTACAGCACACAATCTACTTCGATTCACCACAATGGGAAGAACTGTTGCATGTTCCAGGCAACATTCCCGATGATATCCAGGCGCAAGATGTCAGCAACATTCAATACACCTCAGGAACCACCGGTTTTCCCAAAGGCGTGATGCTGACGCATTACAACCAGGTGAACAACGGTGTGTTGTTGGCGCGAGGCATGGGGTACACGGAAAAGGATCGGGTCTGCATTCCGGTCCCGCTGTATCACTGTTTTGGTTGCGTCATCGGCAGCATGTCCGCCTTGGCCAGCGGCGCTGCCATGGTGTTTCCGGGTTGGACGTTTGACCCGGCCACAACGCTAACGGCTGTGCAAGTGGAGAAATGCACCAGTATCTACGGCGTACCCTCCATGTTCATCGCTGAGTTGGGCCTACCCGAGTTCGCCAGCTTTGACGTGACTAGCTTGCGCACCGGCATGATGGCCGGCGCTCCTTGCCCTGTCGAGATCATGAAACGGGTTGTCGGAGAAATGCATTGCCCACAGCTCACGATCGGCTATGGCCAAACCGAAAGTACACCCGTTGTCACAATGTCGGAGGTGGACGATCCGCTTGAAGTACGGGTCGCCACTGTCGGCAAGGCATTACCTTGCACTGAAATGAAAATCGCGTCACTGATCGATGGGACGACGTTGCCTGTGGGGGCACAAGGCGAAGTCTGTGCCCGAGGATATATGGTCATGAAGGGCTACGACGACGATCCAGAAGCCACCGCCCGTGCCGTCGACGCTGAAGGCTGGCTCCATACTGGTGACCTCGGGCTTATGCGTTCAGATGGCTATATTCATCTCACCGGACGCGCCAAGGACATGATCATTCGTGGCGGCGAAAACATTTATCCGCGGGAGATCGAAGAGTTCCTCTACACATGCCCTAAGGTTGCAGAGGTTCAGGTCGTCGGGCTGCCTCACGAACGGCTCGGAGAGGTCGTGCTCGCTTGGATCCGCCTGCGCCCGGGTGAAACTGCGACCGAATCTGACATCCGTGAGTTCTGCCAGGGAAAGATCGCCCATTTCAAAATCCCCGAACACATTCGCTTTGTGGATGCTTTCCCTGCCACCGTCACAGGAAAAATCCAGAAGTTCAAAATTCGCCAACAGGAGGTTCAGGAGCGAGGACTCGAAGCTGTGGCGCAAACCCCGACGGCATGACTGGGGCCGTGACCGTGTTGCTCTCTCAATTGGGAGCGTGACGGCAACGGCACCATTAAACACCCTTCCGGAACCAGACCGGTCACAATCGTGGTCGACGTGGACGAGATGATCGCCCACTACTTCGGCGAACAGGTCCCTCTTAAGTCCTGGAGCGGTACAGTAGTCGATACTCACGGCGACCGAGTAAAGAGTGCCAGAGTCACCTCCCTGCGCTTGCGCCAAGGAGAGCGGACTCAAAGGAATTTGTGTCAAGTCTATGTTGCTTTTACTTGACACAAGTGGGACTGGGTCTGTTCTAATGGACACAAGTCAATTTGTATCAAGTTAGGCAGCATAAGGCTTTACACAAATTAAGATTGGCCTAACCTAGCGAGCAGCGGCATGAAGCCATTTACCCCTGAAAAGCTTCCGATCCAAGATATTGATTGGCAAGCTCTTATCCCTCTCATCGGACGAGCCAACCGGGCGCTAGCTCAATACGACGGAGTTCTATATGGGCTCCCCAACCCGGAGGTTCTTCTCTCGCCTCTCACAACTCAAGAGGCGGTACTCTCTTCTCGGATCGAGGGCACACAAGCTACTTTAGGCGAGGTTCTCAAGTTTGACGCCGGCGAGGAGCCTCAGCAAGAGTCTAAACGTCTCGACATCCAGGAAATCATCAACTATCGAATTGCTCTGAAGGTTGCTGAGGAAGAACTGAAGAGCCGACCCTTCACGCTCAACCTTCTCCTGCAACTGCACGGGATTCTTCTCGACAGCGTACGAGGACGTAACAAGGCCAGGGGGGAGTTCCGAAAGGTCCAGAATTGGATTGGGGCTGCGGGGAGCACGGTAGACACCGCTGATTTTGTGCCTCCATCCCCAGAGGTGCTTCCGGAATTCTTGGACAATTGGGAGAAGTACTACCATTTGGAACGGCCGGATCCCCTTGTACAACTAGCTGTTGTCCACGCACAGTTCGAGATATTGCATCCATTTCTCGACGGGAACGGTCGACTCGGTAGGCTCATCGTTCCGATCTTCCTTTCGGAGAAACAGGTACTCTCGCGACCGATGTTTTATCTGTCTTCTTATCTCGAGGAGAAGCGCGACGTATACATGGGAGCTCTCCGCCAGCTGGGACGCGAGGAGGGCAGTTGGGACCGCTGGATCGAGTTCTTCCTGACGGCTCTCATCGAACAGGCTGCCGACAATTCACGAAAGGCCCGACAGATACTCGACTTGTATGAGGGCCTTAAAGAACGCGTGATCAATCTGACGCATTCTCAATTTGCCGTTCCGCTGTTGGATAGGCTATTCGAAAAACCACTGTTCCAGTCATCCCATCTGGAAGGACTTCCGAACCGACCCAGCAAGCAGGCGATATCAACCTTGCTAACCAGGTTGAAGGAGGCCGGCATCCTCAAAGTGATCCGCGCAGGAAGTGGTCGGAGGGCCCAGGTGCTGGCATTAGCCGAACTGGTGAACCTCTGCGAGGGGCGTGACGCCGTGTAGAGGACGAACGGATTTGTATCGGAGCGGCAATCCCCCTCACAAACCTAGTCCGATCCTTGGCGCGCCTTCTGTACCATTTCGACGAATACTTCTCTGGTCTGCAACATATCGCTCACTTCCCGGAAGAATGCGACCCGCGTTCCCTTCACGCCATCGCTGGTTTTCAGGCGCACGTGGAAGCCTAGGCGATCAACCGCGGTCATCTCCGCTTGTTGAGCATCAATGCCGGCATACCGTTTCGCGAGCAGGATAAGAGCATCCTTGTGGTCGGCATTCATGTGGTGGATGATGTCGCTCTTGTGCTCAACCAGGGGGTCGGGTTGTGCTTGAGCGTAGTCCGAAGCTGCCACCCATCCCATTACTCCGAAGCCGCCTACGTAATAAACGTCCAGAAGATCCATGCGGTAAAAGGAGAAATCGTCAAAGTCCACCCAATATTTGCTGTCCGGGTACCCGGTCACATAGACCGTACGCGCCGTCGCCAGCTCTGCCTGCGGCACGCGGGTGACATTTCCGATCAATGTCACTCTGGATGAGCCGAGTGGGTCGCCGCTTGCGTCTGGCTCGGTCACAAACAGGCTGGCGCGCGGATCGGCTTGCAGATTCTGCGTGTGCATAGCCATTGTGCTTATAAGAAAGATGGGGCGACCCTCGTTGTCTAGCCCATAAGGCATCAGGGATCCGAAAGGGAAACCCGTTTGTTTCCGGGAAAGGGTTGAGAGAGTGCCGATCCGGCCCGAGTGCATCAACGTGCGTGCTCGCTCGGCGAACGAAGGCTCGGCGACCGCAGGCTGGCCACTCGTTGCGCCGCGAGCGTGTTTTCCGAAAGATGAGGAAGACATCCTTGATTAGTCCTCGGCTATCGAGCCAATCACATGCCACCGCCCGACCGGGCGACTGCCGGAGGCTGCAGAAATGTAGCAACTAAATTGACTCCTAAAGCGGTTACTGCCGCAAGTTCAAGAACAGCGGAATAAGGCAGCCAGCGCCACGCCGCCGGCACAATCTCTTGGTAAGCAAGGACTTCAGCACCGACGCGCACCGTGCATCCCAGAGACAAACAGAGAAGACCGACGAACATAAGCCCGGGGCTGAATAGTAGTCGCATTCCTGAAAATGCAGGCAGTACCCGCTGACCGATGCAAAACACCATCATTGCGACAAACCCTACGGTCAGCGCGTGACGAGAAGCTCCCCAGATGCCTGATGGATCTGTCGCATTTGCCGCCCAGATGCCGAGCACAGCCGCGATTAACAGCCAGACATAGGCACTCCGCACGAAGAGGGGGAAGCTACTGTGAATACCTTTCGTCTTGGCAGCTTTTTCAGGTTGACTAAAAATGCGTAGCGAGATCATCGCCAGCAAGGAGGAACCGAGTAATAAGGCGGTGGTAACGCGGAAGACACCGTCGAGTGCGAACGCAATTCCTATCACTTGAACGGCAGTTGCGGCTCCCAACAGGCGGTTATGAGGCGGACGGGCTCCGAGAAACACTGGAAGCCACTTGGCATTAAAGCCCCATACGAAAGGCACCATGAATCCCCAGGCGGCGAGGATCAAGAAGCGTTGGTCGAAGTTGGGAGGAAACGCGGGCCCATTAGACCGAAAGGCAAGCCACAGACAAGCTCCCAGGTTCAGGACTAGTGTTGCGAGCAATCCCAAGGTAGCTACGATTACCACCAAAACCCAGGTTTCCAGTTTGGCTTTGCCGCTGTGTTGCGGCTTATGTTGCGATACCGCGCGAAAGAAGATGAGGAAAGCCGCGAGTTCCATTGCAGCAGAAACAGGCAGCAGCGCCCGCCAATGCCAGAGATACACATTCGCGGTCCAGCGAAGCAGCACGCCTGCCATCCAGAGCGTGCCCGAGAACCATGCCAAGCCGAGCGCGAAGGGTTTTATGCCGCCGCGCAATTTTGGAATCGAGTAGTAGCCTATGCCCAGAATAAAGCTGCCTATCCAGCCGAGTACCTGGGCGTGTCCGTGAGCCTGGATCCACGCGGGTGAAATGCTATCCGCGGCACGGCGCCCGCTGATAGAGATGAGATTCCACACCCCGAGAAACGTCCCGGGCAGAAGCATGAAAAACAGGCCGCCGGATATATAGAAGATCAGCAAACGCGAGAGCTGCAGTTCGCGGATGCTGGTTCGCTGGAAAATCTGAAGAGGCGTTTCGGGTCTTGCTGATACGGTTTGTAACTGCGAACGACTCATGGGGCTCTAGCTATTAAACTGATACCACTCTCGCGAGAGACTGGCTACTCTCCGTGAGCATCACGGTCGAAGCGAAATACGTAACGCAACAGTCCGGCATTAAACAGCAGCAACACACTAGAACCAGCGGCTGCGGGAATCAGCGTTTTGTACGCGCCGCTGAGCAACGCTTCCATGGAGACAGTTAACAACCACAGTTGCAGCACTACCGCTGCTACATTTGGGTGCTGCGGTATCGGGAAATCAGGGACCAGGGCAAACGGGTTCAAAATGATCTGCCTGTTGGCCTCGTTCGCGATTTCCCCAAAGAAAAAGATGCATGGCGAGAGGTCGATCGCTTAGGCCTCCTGCTGCGCATCAATGCCCAGCATCTCGACGATCGCATTCGCTTTCGTGCTCTAGCGGAGCATTACCTCACTCATGACGTAGGGCCCGATGCGCTGCGACCAAAGTCCCAGCGCACGGCCCTCAACACCAACCAAATCGTCCAGACCTATCTTGTTCCCCAGTGGGGTGACAGCATAGCGGACGAGATAAGACCCCTCGACATACAGCACTGGCTCAAAATGCTTCACACCGATAAGAGCTTGGCGTGGACGACCGTATCGAAGGTTCGTGGCATCATGCTTCGGATCTATCGCATCGGTGCACTGCACCAGCTCGTGAAGAACAACCCGGTGCTTCCCGTCGAGACCCGTTCCACTACCGATTACAAGGCCATCCTCGTAACCCCTAAACAGACATGGGAAATCATCGAGAGCCTTGCAAATCCACTGCACCGGATTCTCATCCTTACCTGCGCTGCTACGGCGCTCCGCGCATCGGAACTTCTCGCGCTGCGCTGGGCAGACGTGCTATGGGACGAGAACCGGATTGCGGTAACAAAGCGGTGGTGGCGTGGAAGTGACGGACCAACCAAGACCCGCAGGAGTGAAGGTCATGTGCCTATGCATCCGGCCCTTGCGCAATTGCTGCAGGCTTGGAAGGAAAAGACGCCTTTCGCGAAGGAGACGGATTTTCTGTTTCCCTCGCTCAAGACAGACGGCAAGGTTCCCATATCGCCTGCTGTATTCGTAGCTGATCACCTGCGGCCAGCGGCCAAAGCGGCCGGGCTCGCTATACCGGACGGCTACCGTTTCGGCTTACACAATCTCCGGCACTCGCTCTCAAGCTGGCTGGTGAATAAGGGCAAGGCCGATCCCAAGACGGTCCAGAGCCTGCTTCGCCACAGCCGTATCCAGACCACACTCGACCTTTACACACAAGGCGACGGCGACGAGACACGGGCCGCGCAAGGCGCATTCCTTCGGGAGATGGGCCTGGCATCGGAGTTAGTGCAATGAAAGTGTTGGTTGGATTGTTGGTTGGCCCGTTTTCGGGATTCTCTCTAAACCCCAGAAAACATTGGTGGGCGCTACAGGATTCGAACCTGTGACTTCCACCGTGTGAAGATGGCACTCTACCGCTGAGTTAAGCGCCCACTGTGCGGTGGGTGTATTGTAACAAAATCGACCACCCTATCCGGGCGCGCGCACAGCGGTCACGCTGCTCCAAGTGGGATAGGGTTAAGCTCGCGACGAAGTGGACGTTCGCATTCGGCAGCACATCATACATCGCTATGGCCCTTGAAGAATACAAACGCAAACGCAACTTCAAACAGACGCCGGAGCCCGCCGGCAAGCTTGAGCGCGGCAAAGGACATCGCTTTGTCGTACAGAAGCACCGCGCTTCCCGTCTGCATTACGACTTTCGTCTGGAGATGGATGGGGTGTTGAAGTCGTGGGCGGTGCCTAAGGGGCCGTCGCTCGATCCGGCGGACAAGCGCCTGGCGATGCAGGTGGAAGATCATCCGGTTTCGTACTTTGACTTCGAGGGCATCATTCCGCCCGGCAACTATGGCGCCGGCACGGTGATGGTGTGGGATGTCGGCACCTGGGAGCCAGAAGGCGATGACCATGCCATGCTGGCTAAGGGCGATTTCAAGTTCCGTCTCGATGGCGACAAGCTCAAAGGGAGCTTCGCGCTGATTCATATCCGCTCGCGCAAACCCGGCAGCAAAGGCACGGAGTGGTTGCTTATCAAGCACCGCGATGCGTATGTGCAAGAGCCGTACGACATTGATGAGTACGATTACTCGGCGCTGACCAAACGTACGCTCGATCAGATTGCCGATGATGCCGGCGCCCGCGAGTGGAAGAGCAGCCGCCCGGCAGCGGCGGGTGGGCGATCTGCAAAAAACGACTGGCTCGCTGACTCGATAGCGAAGGCCGACGCGGCCAAGCGCAAGACCGCAGCCAAGCCCGCGAAATCTGCTGTTGCGAAGAAGACTGCCCCGGCCAAAGCCGCCAAACCCAGGAAGACTGTCTCGACTGCGAGCGCGGTAAAAAAAAAGGCGCCAGCGAAGAAACGTCTGAGCCGCTAAACACTCCACGGCAAACATCCCCACCCCGGCAAAAGAAGCCGGAATGGGGCACCCTTGGCCACAAAGAGCCGATGCCTCGCGTCGTTCACCCCATGCTGGCCACGCTGGTTGATGAACCATTCGACAACGATGACTGGCTCTTCGAGATCAAGTGGGATGGGTATCGCGCCATCGCTTTCATCGAAGGCGACCGTCTGCGGCTGGTCTCGCGGAATCAGAACGATCTGACCAAAGCCTATCCCGAGTTGCAGGAAATACCGCAGCACATCCATGCGCGCACTGCAATCCTCGACGGCGAAATTGTCGCGCTCGACGACGAAGGGCGACCGTCGTTTGGCCTGATGCAGCAGCGCACCGGAGTTGGCGAAGGCGGCCGTCGCATCCGCCGCACCCGCGACGACATCCCAGTGGTCTACTACGTCTTCGACCTGCTTTATCTCGACGGCTACAACCTGATGCGGGTCGAACTGGAGAAGCGCAAGGAACTGCTTGCTTCCATTCTTGCGCCCAGCGACGGCCTGCGTTTCTCCGATCACTACGTGGGCCGCGGCATCGATCTGTTCCAAGCCGCAGCCGAGCGCGGGCTGGAAGGAATCGTCGCCAAGCAACGGCGAAGTTGCTATTTGCCCAAGCGCAGCCAGGAATGGCTGAAGATCAAGATCACTCGTCGCCAGGAGTGCGTGATTGGTGGCTACACGGATCCGCGCGGCTCCCGTGAGAATTTCGGTTCGCTGGTGCTCGGGCTGTACGACGATCAGGACCACCTCGTCCACGTGGGTCACGCCGGCAGCGGATTTACCGCGAAGTCGCATGCCGACATGTGGCAGCGTTTGGAGAGGCTCAAGCTCGCGAAAAGCCCGTTTTTTAGCAAAGTGGAAAGCACGCGCCCGATGCACTACGTTCGTCCGGAGCTGGTGGCCGAGATCAAGTTCACGGAGTGGACCCATGAGGGCGAGAGCGGCACCATCAAGATGCGGGCTCCGGTGTTTCAGGGGTTACGCTTCGATAAGAAGCCACAGGAGTGCCGGTTTGAGATACCCGCGAAGACTGAGGACGAGCTCGAAGAAGTCGAGAAAGGGTCGTAGCCTTCCAAATCGGGATTGTGCCTAAAACGGTGCTAATTAAGGTCTTCTCTGCCCCTTGAAGATTGCCCGGTTCGCCAGATTGAAGCATAATGTCCAGAGACTTCCTTCGGCCATGCTTGTCGAGGCACAGGTGTGCGATGCCAAGGCAGTGCGCTGGCTGATTGCTTCCGCAGGAGTTTCCAGCCATATCGCCCTCCCGAAGCAGGTAACCAGGACCCCTTATGTCGAATTTTTATCACGATAGTTCATTTTCGCCATCCGCTGAGGCGGTACTCGACGAGCCCGCGGTTAGTCCGGCGCCCGCAAAAACCATCACCCCTGAAGCGCCACGCTCGGCCTCTAAGCCGGGGCAAAGCTATGCCCTGTTCCATTACGCCCTGGTTTTCTACATCTTCCTGTTTTGCACCCGCTTGCCCGAGCTGTTCCCCTCCCTGCATCTGGCGATGGCAATGAGCGTAGTCATGCTCGCTGGCCTGATTGCGACCGGCCGCGGAGGCGAGCTCTTCAAGACCAAGCTGGGCAAGATCCTTACCGTGTTCACCGCCTGGACTGCCATCTGTATTCCCATGAGCGTTTGGCCCGGGGGGAGCTTCGACGTGCTCAAGGGTGTCGTGCAGTCGGTGTTATTTATCGCCTGTATCATCGCCTTCGCTCGCACCCTGAAAGAAATGAAGCATTGCATGTACGCGCTGGGCGCGGCAATGGGAACGGTCGCGGTGTTATCGCTCACCATGTTTCGCGAGGCTGCGACTCAGGCCACCACAGGACTGGAAGCATTTGGCGTGCAGGCCCCGCCGAAACCGGGGGAGGCCGAGCAACGGCTGGGACTGTTCCACTCCGCGACACTGCAGGACCCGAATTTCATGTCGCTCTATCTGCTGATCGGATTGCCGTTCCTATGGCTGGGGGTGAGAAAGGGAGGTCCAGTTGCGCGCGCGTGCTTCCTGCTATTTCTGATTCCCGTATTCGTAGCTGTCGGCCATTCCGGTTCGCGTATGGCGCTCATCCTTTTCGCGATCGGACTGCTGATGTTCTTGAAGAGTGCCACCACCAAAGAACGAGTTTTCGCACTCGCGAGCATCATCGTACTGGGCTGCGTTATGATTCCGTTCCTGCCGCAAACTGTGACCAATCGTTTCATGACCCTGTTCAAACCCGAAACGGACACCTGGGAGAGCAAAGAGGCCGCCGACTCGGCCGCGGTCAGGCTCAAGCTGCTACAGCGCAGCATTGAAATCACGGCCAAGCATCCGCTCTTCGGGGTAGGCCCTGGCCAGTTTGCCGTCGCTGAGAACCTGCTCGCGAAGGAAGAGGGAAAAGAACACGGCATCTGGTACTACACCCATAATGCATATACCCAGACCTCCAGCGAGGCTGGCATACCGGCCCTAATCCTGTTCATCTGGGCCATCGTGGTCTCCTATCGTGGATTGGACAATATCAAGAAGCGAGGTGCCACGGAAGAAATCCGCGAGATGGGGAAAGCCGTGCAGCTCTCCATGTGGATGACCATCCTGGGAGGACTGTTCCTTACCATCGGTTTCGGCGGTGTCCCGTTCATGATCATGGGCATCGCTGTGAGCTTCAAGCTGGCGGTCGCGAACGAGACCAGGCGCTTGGCGGCAGCCACAGTCGACACCGCCTGAGGCTCCCAACGGGCGACGACAGCAAATGCTGAGAACTACATCGGCTGAAGCAAAGGCCGCTACCCGGACCAAGGGATGAGGATCTCCCGTCCTTTCCTGTTCATCGCCGCAACCCTCGCTGTCATCGTCGCTGTCGGGGTTGGACTCGGCATGGGCTATGGCGCCTCGTTCTTGCGAGTGAGCCGCCCGCAACATGCCGACGTCATCCTCGTTCTGGGGGGAGGGACCGACGACTCGCGATACTGGCGCGGGGTCGAGCTGATGCAGGCGGGATACGCCGACCAGATGGTGCTTGACGCCGAAGCGGGAGCGAAGAAGTACGGCGAGAGCAACGCCGAGCTGGCCGGCGATTTTCTCCAGCGCATCCAGGCTCAGAACACAACTGTCTGTCCGGTCTACAACGACTCCACCTACGGAGAAGCCGAAGACGTGGCGCGATGCCTGGCCCCGCTGAAAGTATCTTCGATCTTGATCGTCACCTCCGATTACCACACCCGGCGCGCATTCTCCATCTTCAAAGCACGCCTGCCGCGCTATCACTGGTCGATTGCCGACTCCTTCGCACCCTACGAGCATGGCGGAAACATGAGAATGCCGAGCGACAAATGGTGGGCACATCGCCGCTGGGCCAAGACGATCCTGGATGAATGGGAAAAACTAATCTGGTGGGAACTGGTGGATCGTTGGAGATCTCACCTGGTTCTTCAATCGTAGCCCAGGAATTCTCCTACCGCTGTCCCCAAATACTGCTAACCATCTCGTCATGATGTTCCAATGCTGTCCGGCAGGTGATAGTCTGTTCCGCTTGTTTCATATGCAAGTTGAACTACTCTCTCCCGGAGGGAAAAGCATGGAAATCAAGAACGGTAATGATGTGAATCGTAGAGACTTCCTTCGCGGTGCGCTGGCAGGCGCCGTGGTGGCGGGTTTGCCGCTGAACCTGTTCTCCGCCGACAACTCTGACATGCAGGCGGTGCTGGCGGAGGTTCCGAAGCTGCACGATCAAACCGTTAAAGCATTGCAAGACTGGATTGCATTGCCGTCAATCGCCGCCGAAAACCGCAACTTCCCGCAAGGTCCGGAGTACATGGCGAAGCTGGCGAGAGATGCCGGATTTTCCAACGTCGAGCTCATGCCGACCTCCGGCAAGCCGGGTGTGTTCGGGATGCTGGATGCTGGCGCGCCGAAGAGTGTCGGCATTTACTTCATGTACGACGTAAAGCAGTTCGATCCCACCGAGTGGTCCTCGCCGCCGCTGGAAGCGCGAATCGTCGACAAGGAAGGCTTCGGGAAAGTCTGCGTCGGCCGTGGAGCAGTGAATCAAAAAGGCCCCGAGACCGCTTTCCTCGGGGCGCTGCACGCCTTCAAGTCCGCGGGCAAGAAGCTGCCGGTGAATCTGGTTCTGGTCTGCGAAGGCGAGGAAGAGATTGGCTCGCCACACTTCGGAGAAGTCGTGCGCGCGCCCAAAGTCATGGATGAGCTGAAGAAATGCATGGGCGTCTTCATGCCATCCGCCAGCCAGGATCGTGACGGCAGCGTGCAGATCGATCTTGGCGCCAAGGGCGTGGTCGAACTGGAACTGATTTCCAGCGGCGAGAAGTGGGGGCGTGGTCCGAGGAACGATGTCCACTCCAGCCTGGAAGCCACAGTGGACAGTCCGACTTGGCATTTGGTGCAGGCATTGAATACTCTGGTCGGCCCGACGGACATCGGCCTGCCGTTACCGGCTTCTTCGACCAGGTGAAGCCGCTTACTCCGGCGCAGTTGCAGATGATCAAGGAAGTGGCCGCGAAGCGCAGCGAGGCCATGATGAAGCAACAGTTCGGAGTCAGCCACTGGTATGGCGACAAATCGTTCTACGACGCGCTGGTGCAATTGGAATCGCAGCCTACCATCACATCGAAGGCCTGGTTGCCGGATACACCGGCCCCGGCGGCAAGACCATATCGCCGCATCGCGCGGTGGCCAAGATCGACATGCGCCTGGTGCCCGACATGACGGCGCAAGGCACCCTGCAACTGCTCAAGGACTATCTGGCGAAGAAAGGTTTTGGCGACATCGAAGTCAATATGAGCGGCGGCTACGATCCCAACCAGACCTCGCCCGACACCAAACTCATTCAGGAGCAGGTCGCGACCTACAAGAAGCTGGGACACGACCCGATGATGTGGCCGCGCTCGGCTGGTTCATGGCCGGGTTACATCTTTACCAACCCGCCGCTCAGCCTGCCGGCGGGACACTTCGGCATGGGACATGGCTCGGGCGCGCACGCGCCGAACGAGTATTACGTGATCGAGTCGTCCAATCCGAAGGTCGCCGGCATCGATGGCGCTTCGGCCTTGTTTGTCGAGTACCTTTACGCGCTGGGGTAGGGTCTGACAGTGTGGGTGCCCCATTCCGCCATCCTTTTGGCGGGGTGGGGCTTTTTGACCTGGATGGTGGTGTGGGTGCCCCATTCCGCCATCCTTTGGCGGGGTGGGGCTTTTTGACCTGTGATGGTGGTGTGGGTGCCCCATTCCGCCATCCTTTGGCGGGGTGGGGCTTTTCCCGCGCAAGCCGAGAGTTCCGATCTCAACCAACAAAAATCCCCACCCGGCCAAACCCAGCCCGAGTGGGGCGCAATTGTTCTTTAGTTCCTAAACTGTTTAGCGGCGGCGGAGGCCCTTCTTCGCAGCTTTCTTCTTGGCTGGAGCTTTCTTGGCGGCCTTTTTCGCAGGCTTCTTCGCTGCCCACTTCTTCGCAGCCTTTTTCGCCGGCTTCTTGGCTGCTTTCTTGGGTGCCGCTTTCTTTGCAGCCTTCTTCGGCGCAGCTTTCTTCTTCGCAGGTGCTGCTTTCTTTTTCGCCGGCGCAGCTTTCTTGGCCGCTTCTTCGCAGCCTTTTGGGGAGCGGCCTTGCTCGGAGCTTTCTTTGGAGGTGGAGGCGCCATCACCTCTTCGGCTTCCGGTTCAACCTCTTCGTCCTCCTCCACGATCACCACTGCGGATTCGGGTTCTTCCTCTTCTTCTTCCTCTTCGTACTCCTCGCCGTCTAGTGATTCGCCATAAGAACCTTCTCCGTAGTCGTCCATCTCGTCGTCGCGACCATAGAGCGTTTCGTCGTAGAACGTCATATATCCTCCTAACATTGCCGGACTCCGATAAACGAAGACCGTTCGTGAACTCGATTGCAAGCGACGTCAAAACACTTGCGATTAGGGCAGGCGCGGGATTATAGCACGCGCATATGCCGCCCCGGTGAACACCTCAAGAGCAAACACTACTGCAACGGGCTTGTTGTAACAGAAGAACCGCGGGAAGGGAAAGTGTTCTATCCGGAAGGGCCGTAATCCGGGTGCTCGCGTGCGTTACTTGCGAATGACCAGAAGGTCACCGGCGCGCAGGTTCGCTGCCATCTTGCCATTGTCGCGGCGCAAGGCGGCGACGGTGGTGTTGTAGGAAGAGGCAATGCTGCTCAGGGTCTCACCCTTCTTCACCTTGTGGTACTTGGCATGGGTTGAGGTCTTGCCGCTGCTCTTCTTGCTGTGAGACGCGGTCTTGGATTTCGTGCCCGAGCCCTCGGGAGTAGGCCACCTCGGGGGTGTCGCCGGTCAGCGGCTTATAGATCACCAGGGTGCGGCCGACGGTCAGGGCGGATCCTCGCAAGTGGTTCCATTTCCTCAACTTCTCGACCGGCACATCGAAATCGTCGGCTACCGAAGCAAGGGTGTCGCCCTTGCGTACCTTGTAGTGCGTGGGATGCTTCGAATAGGCGGCAGTCTCGCTGTCGCTTCGCCCCGCCGTCACCGGGATAATCAGCTTGGACCCCACCTCAACGTAATCCGCAGGAAGATTATTGGCCTGGGTGATCGCGGCCGGAGTGGCGTGGTAGCGATGGGCAATGGAGGCCAGCGAGTCGCCGGTTTTCCACGCGGTAGTAGCGCCATAGCGTACGCATGTCCAGAGGGATGGCCGCGATGGCCGTCTGGTACTTCTCAGTTGTGCCCGCGGGCAAAGCGAAGGGTGAATGGCTGACCTTTCGGCGTCGTCATCCGCAGCAGGCTGGGATTCAGCTCCTGGAGA
>CAWCMB010000005.1:0-956751 GCA_963796585.1 uncultured Acidobacteriaceae bacterium | reverse complement strand
GAAGGACCGGTCTCACCTGACCTTGCTTCATGTCATCGAAAGCGATCCGAGCTCGCAGTCCGAGGTGCTGGAACGGAGGAAAGAGAGTCGCGAAAAACTGAGTCAAATGGTATCGTGCGAGCTCGATCTGCCTCACCAGCCAGAGCTTGAGGTCGAATTGGGCATTCCTCAAGAGGAAATCGTCCGGCAGGCGCACGCAAGGAAAGCGAACCTCATTATCATGGGCGCTCATGCAGGCGGTATCATGTCAAGGCACCTGCCGTGGACGACTCTGTATTATGTCTTGCAACACGCGCATTGCCCAGTGCTCACGGTCCGTGGCGAGATGGCACCGTCCCAGTAAACCGCTGCAGATGGATCGTTACTGCCGTGGACGGGTGTCAGAGCAACGCAGTATGAGCGTGTTTTCGAACTTCAGCCGCATCATCTTTTGTTTACCTCGTTCCTCGTTTCGAATCTGCCTGACCAATCGTTTAAGGTCGAGTTCGGCTCCGTATGCTTCGGAATATTTGCCGGCTCGGTATCGGTGCCGGGACGCCTGACTATAAACGGTGATAATGACCACCAACTCTGCCATCGAGTTTCTGATATGGCTGCTGATCGCAGCCTCGGTTATTGCGGTGCTGGCAGGCCGGCTCAGGATCCCCTACACGGTGGCGCTGGTAATTGGCGGCCTGGCGTTAGGTTCGGTTCGTCTGCCGATCGTGGCGACGCTGGTCAAGAATCAACCAGATTGGCTCACCCCTAACATTGTTCTGGTAATTTTTCTTCCCGCGCTGCTGTTTGAGGGCAGCCTCAAGCTGCAGGTGCGTCAGCTCCGGGAAAACGCATTTCCCATAGCGCTGCTGGCAACTGTGGGCGTCTTGGTTGCGACTCTGGTGACGGGATTCGCTGCGCATTGGCTTTTGGGACTTCCTCTCCTCGTGGCCTTGGTTTTCGGAGCCATTACCGCCGCCACCGATCCCATCTCGGTCCTGTCGATTTTCAAAGAAATGACCGTTCCCAGGCGGCTCTCGATCATCGTGGAAGGGGAGAGCCTGTTCAATGATGGGACGGCAGCGGCTCTGTTTACCGTCCTCGCGGCGGGTGTGGTATCGGGCACTCTCAGCGTTCGAAACGGAGCGCAGATCTTCCTGGTGGAAGTCTGCGGGGGGGTAGCTGTCGGCGTGGCGCTCGGATACCTGTTCAGTAAATTCACCGAGAGAGTGGATGAACCTGCAATCGAAATAACGCTCACAACGGTGCTGGCCTACGGCTCGTACTTGGCAGCACAAACGCTGCATCTTTCCGGCGTAATCGCCACCGTGGCTGCGGGCCTAACGCTGGGCAATCTTGCGGCGCGCACCAGCATGAGTCCAAGGACCCGCATCGCTTTGTGGTCTTTTTGGGAGTATCTGTCGTTCATCGTCAATTCTCTTGTATTTCTGTTGATCGGGCTGCAGGTTCGGGTTGGAACACTGTTGCGCGACTGGCGTCCCACCCTGCTGGCAATTGCCACCGTCGTGCTGGGACGGGTGCTTTCGGTGTATGGGTTAGTGCCTGTCAGTAACCTGGTCCGAAGCAAAATCCCGGCGAAATGGCAACACGTCTTAGTGGCAGGGGGGATTCGCGGCGCCCTCGCTCTCGCATTGGCGCTCTCGCTCTCGCGTACGTTTCCTTATCGTGAACAAATCTTGGCCATGACCTTCGGAGTTGTCGCCTTCACCATCATTGTCCAAGGCCTGTCGATCAAACCGCTGCTTCGCCTGCTTGGCATTGGCATCGTCCGCGAGGACGACTACGAGACGGCACGGGTGCAACAGATCGCGGTGTCATCGGCGCGCTCGGAGTTAGACGAGTTGCTTCACAACCATCTGGTATCGGGCCCGGCCTACGAACAGCTCCGGCAGGAGCTTGATGACGAGCTCGAGCACGCGAAACAGCGAATTACCGAGTTGTATGGAAAGGACGTGTCGCGAATCCTCCCGGAGATCCAAACCGCAAGGATGAAGCTAATTGCGGCTAAGCGCAGCGCGATAGAGCAAGCCGTCCGTGATGGCCTCATTAGCCAGAAAACAGCTGACAAGATGATCGACGCTGCGGATCAGGAATTGGATCGCATGGCGGAAGTTGAGTAAGCACCGCTGGCGTTCACAATGATGCCGGGCCGCCAACGATAGTTCAAAACATGTGCTCGGTTGCTGCCGATCGTCCAAAGACAGAGGAATATCATCACTTAAGCGGTTGATCAGTCTGGAGTGCCCATTCAATGTCTTCATCTTCCCTTGGAAAGCATGCCGGCGGTGCAACAAGCAGCCAGCCCGCCGCTCCCGAACCCTCCTTCGCCGAGCGAGCACGCACGTTACTGCACTTGGGCCGAATCGGCAGTCTCTCAACCCTGTCGAGCAAACAGCCAGGGTTCCCCTTCGGATCACTTATGCCTTATGCGATGGACGATCAGGGCCGGCCCATTTTCCTGATCAGCACCATGGCGATGCATACGCAAAACCTGCAAGCCGACTCACGTGCCAGCCTGTTTGTGACCGAGCCTGAGGCCAGTGGCGACCCGCTCGGTGCGTCCAGAGTTACGTTGATAGGAAACGCCGACAGAATAACGGACCCAGAGCGGGTGGCGGCACGCGAGGTCTACTTGAAAGGCTACCCCGAGAGCAAGTACTGGGTTGATTTTGACGACTTCTTCTTCTACCGAATGGAAGTGTTCGACGTTTATTACGTAGGCGGCTTCGGGGTGATGGGGTGGGTGGCGGCCTCGGACTACTCTCAAGCGCAAGTCGATCCGATTGCAGGCCAAAAGAAAGACATAATGCAGCACATGAATTCCGACCACAAGGACGCGCTTATCCTGCTGGCGAAACAGTTTGCCGGTGTTGAGGCGCAGGAGGCTGAGATGACATCGGTTGATCGCCTCGGCTTCCATCTGCGCCTGAAGGCGCCAGACGGCGTGCATGGAGCACGCATCTCATTCCTGCGCGAAGTGAACAATGCGGAACAAACCAGAGAAGTGTTGGTCGAGATGGTGCGTCGCAGCACGAGATGGTGCGTCGCAGCAAAGGTTAGCCAATGAAAGCAGCCGTCCTTAATGCCCCGGCAGAGATTTCAAAGCGCCCGCTCCGCATTCTTGACATCCCGCGACCTGAACTACAGCCTGGAATGCTGCTGCTCCGGGTCAGAGCCTGTGGTGTGTGCAGAACGGATTTACACATCATCGAAGGGGAATTGCCACAGCGCCGCAGAGACCTTGTCCCTGGCCATCAGATCGTCGGCGACGTCGTAGATGGCGCCACGGAAAGCCTGCCGGTCGGCACGCGTGTAGGTGTCTCCTGGATCGGCGGCGTTGATGGCACGTGCTGGTACTGTCAGAACCGGATGGAAAACCTCTGTAATTCCCCCACCTTTACCGGGTACACGGTGAATGGTGGCTATGCCGAGTACGCTCTGGTGCGATCCGATTTCGCTTTTCGCCTTCCCTCCGCACTCGACGATTTGCAGGCGGCCCCGCTGTTGTGCGCTGGAATTATCGGATTTCGCAGCCTTCGAGTGGCCGGTATTGAAGCAGGCGAACGGGTTGGTCTCTTCGGCTTCGGGGCATCAGCTCATCTTGCAATTGAGGTTCTAAAGCACTGGAAGTGTGAGGTCTACGTTTCCTCGCGGGGAGAGTCGCATCGCCGACTGGCAGCTGAATTGGGGGCCGTATGGGTTGGCAGCGAAACTGATCGACCTCCGATCGAACTCGACCGGGCAGTTACATTCGCTCCGAGTGGAGATGTTGTGGTCGCGGCGTTGGCCAGCTTGCGAAAGGGAGGCATTGTTGCCATTAACGCAATCCACCTGGATCGCATCCCTCAATTCGATTATGACCATTTGCTGTGGGGCGAACGCCAACTGCGCAGCGTCGCCAACATGACTCGTTCCGACGCCCACGACTTTCTACAAATCGCAGCTGACATAAATCTGCGACCGAAAATTACGGTTTTCCCTCTCGACAAGGTGAACGAAGCATTGCTCGCACTCAAAACAGACTCCATTGATGGAGCCGCCGTGATCTCAACCCTCGGGTGAGATTCGGAATTGATCAGAGAATCACGAGAGTTTGTGAACCTGCTTCCAAAGGATTGCGGACACAACTCGCTATAATTCCCGTGCCACATATCGCAGAGGTGCATCATGCAGATACAAATTAATACGGACCATAACATCGACGGGCACGAGGGGCTGGCAGCTCACGTCACCAAGGTAGTGGAACATTCCCTTGACCGAATGCGCGACCATATTACGAGAGTGGAAGTCCACCTAAGCGACGAAAGTGGCGCCAAGAGCAGCGAAGACGACAAACGCTGCGTGATGGAGGCTCGTCTAG
Organism: uncultured Acidobacteriaceae bacterium; assembly: GCA_963796585.1. Taxonomy (GTDB): domain Bacteria; phylum Acidobacteriota; class Terriglobia; order Terriglobales; family Acidobacteriaceae; genus CAVVDY01. Next base: position 952,394 of record CAWCMB010000005.1, on the reverse strand, counting down.
AAGGGAGGCAGCCGGTTGCGGTAACTCACCAGGCCGCAACCGTGGACCAAGCGGTCGAGGGCGCTGTTCATAAGTTACTCAGGCTGATAGAGAGCACACTGGGGCGTCTACACGACCGTGCCGTTCGCAGAACGGACCCGCTCCCTCCTGAGCCATAGTACAAAAGAGATTTCATTGGCGATGATCCTGGCACTGTTCTTCTGAATCCGCACACAGCTGAGTATGATTCCGTATCTGGCAGACGGGGAGGAGGATGTCATGGGCAAGCGAAACGAAGCGCGTTACCAGACGGTGCGCATCGGGGCGGCCGTAAAACCTGTATCCGGCGCAATTATTGCTCTGTCATTATCCGGATTTGCGCATTGAATTCTGCGCCGATCAAGATCGCTAAGGAACTGAAGTAGAACCACAACATGAGAGCGATGGTTGCGCCTAGAGTGCCGTAGAGATCTGCCCAGTGAGCGAATGTCCGCAAGTACCAGCCCAGAGTCAATGAGCTCGCCAACCACAGGCCGACTGCCAATGCAGCTCCCGGGATTTGCCGGGTAAGCTGTTGTTTCACATTGGGAGCGATGGAGTAGAGCACTTCTACCGATACAGCGACGAAGCCGACGACCGCGAACCAGCGGAGATAGGGCCACACGAAGAGAAAGGAAGAACTGAACCCGGCTGCGTTCGCCAGCCAGTACCCAACACGTGCTCCCACAAATAACAAAATCAGTGCGATGACGACCATCGCCCCCACCACAATCGTAAGTCCCAGTGACACGAGTTGCCGTTTCCAGAAGGGACGCCCCTCCTTGGCAAGGTACGCGCCGTTGAGCGCTAGAATCATTGCATTGAACCCTGTCGATGCTGCCCAGATCGCACCGAGGAAGCCGAGGGACAGCAGATTGTTTTTTCTTTCGAAAATCGCTGTTAGCAGACGGCCAACGATCCTCATCGCATCCGGTGGCATAATCTGCGATAGTGCTTCAAGAATGTGACGATCCGAATGGGACAGCGGCAGCAAACCGACGAGGCTGACGAGAAAAATGAGCAGCGGGGATAGGGAAAGAAGGAAGAAAAAAGACAACGCCGCTGCATTGTTCAACTGATTGTGCCGCAGACACGAGAGGTACGTGCTTCGGATGAGCGACCTGGCGCGACTTAACAACATGCGGGCGACTGTAGGCGGATATTCGTATTCATGATCGAGTCTGGGGAATCAGCTGATCTAATTTCACAACCTGAACAGCTGTCCCACTTCCCACCTCACGGCGCCATCCTCAGCCCTAGCAAGTGAACCGGTCAACTGTCATTTCGCACCCCCCGTCCTTACGGTGTGTTCGCGAAGTCTGCGCAAGGTTGGCTTCGGACCAGCTGCAATGTGAGACCGGCCTCCAGTGGGTGACATAATTCGGAGAACTGAGTTCGCAGATGGCTCACATCTCACACCGACTCTCGAATTCCTTTGAAGGAGCCCTTGCTGGCGGCGGCGATCCGGCGACTTCGCCATTGTACGTTTTTGGACCTTTCCTGCAACTGATCGTGGTCGCGGGAGTCGCCCAAATCACCTTTGGTGCAAGCGTCTGGCTGGTTGTTCTGACAGTTGCGGTGGTTTCTTCCATGTACCGCCAGGTCATCCTTTGGGTCACGGACGGCACCGGAGGAAGCGGCTTAACCGAAGAGGAATTTGGCGCCTGGGCAGTTAAGGTAAACTCTGGAATCACGTTCGTCGAATACACTCTGACCTTCCTGGTCAGCGTGGCTGCACTCGTGACGCTTTTGTCTGACCGCTATCAGGCGCTAGACCAAAGCTTCCACGGCTTCCCGTACCGCACCCTTCTTGCCATTGCACTGAGCATCTTGATCGGGTGGCTTGTCAATCGCGGCCCGAAGACGGCGGCCCGAGCTTTCGGCCCCGCGACGCTCGGAGTTCTTCTGCTTCTGTGGGTGATGATTATCGCCACGGTGTGGAAATTTGGCATTCACCTCCCCGATCTTAACCTCAGCGCTTTTTCTTCTCGCTACTTGAATCTCACCCTCGGCGGCTATTCTCGCCTCCTTGCACTCATGACCGGAATCGAGGTCTTCGCCAATCTCGTGGCAGCCTACGAGGGTACCCCGGAACAGCGAAGCAACAAGGCGTTCCGGAGTCTATTGATTGTAATGGGCACCACTTGCGTGACCATGCTTATCGTAGGGCCGGCCATCCTGAAAGTATCTGATCCGACAAATCAAAATGTTTCAGTATTCACTCAAACCATGGACCACCTTCTGCCGCAACCCCTGCCTTACATTGGGACGCTGATCGGGATTATCGTACTAGGCTCAGCGGCCGCGGCCAGCGCGCAGGGATTGCAGAACCTCGCTTTGGGGCTGCGTTATCGCCACTACATACCGGCGCGTATGGGGCAACGTAACAAATTTGACGTAGCCGACCAACCCGTCTGGGTTGAAGTGGCAATCGTTTGCGGATGCTATGCGGTTTTTGGAACGAAGGAAGAGACCTACCTCTCGCTTTACGCGGTGGGAGTATTTGTTCTCCTGAGCATGACGGGCTGGGCCGCTGCCAAGCGGATCATTCGGCTGCAACGGCTGCAGTTCTCCATTCGTCATCTGCGGGGGCTCGCCGGCACGATCATCGCTGCACTGCTGACCACCGGAGCGACGATCATTATCTTTATGGAGCGTTTCACTCAGGGAGCGTGGGCTTACTTCCTGTTCATTCCGGTGCTCTACTCGTGGTTTTCCTACGTGCGCTCTCGATTGGGTAGACCCATACCGTTGGCCGACCAATTGGGGCGTCTCTATTCCGGGCAGTATCTGTTGCCCTACCAGAGGGAAGGCAGAGCGGAACACGAAACGCCGATTGAAGATATAGTCGTGCCTTTGGATGGCTCCCCAGGTGCGGAATCAGCGCTTGCAATCGCAGAAATTCTATGTCGTTCCCTGAACTGCCGCTTGACCCTCATTTCTGTCGACAGCACGAATGTGAAAGCCGGGACGTCCGGAGCTCCTGGGATACCGAGTCCCGAGGAGACCTACTTGGGACAAGTGGCATGGCACTTGGAACAATCAGGATTAAAGGTCGATTTCGCGGCTGAGCGCGGCCAGCCGGACCAAGTCATCACCACTATCGCCCGTGATGTCGGAGCGGACATTCTGGTCATGACCAGCCACGGGCGATCAAGCGTGGAGCAGTTCTTTGTCAGCGATGTCGCAGAACGGATCATTCGGAAGGTGCGTTCACCAGTTCTGCTGATTCGCCCCACGGAGGAGTGGCGCAGCAGACACACCCGCTTCCAGCGGCTACTAGTGGCTCTGGATGGCTCGTGGAGTGCGGAGCGTGTGTTGCGTTACGCCAGGACATTAGCGGAGGCGTTCGAGAGTGAGATTTTGCTGCTTGGCGTGCCGGAGGCCGATTTCGAAGAAAAACAGCTCCTCAAATACCTGAAGAGCGTGGCGGAGGCGCTGCGAAGAAGGAACCTGAAGGCGAGAGCGATCGTCACAGGATCCGGCTCCGCTCGAACTATTGTTGCCGTCAGCGAGTCGGAGGACGCGGACTTGGTCATCCTGGCGAAGAGCGGACGAGGCAATTCTCATCGGCGCGTCGCCCTCGGCAGTGTAGCCAATCGCGTGATCCAGACTACGCAACGCCCGATACTATTGGTGGACGCCTCCGAGCGCCGATCCGCTAGAAGAAGTTGGTGAGCACTTCGAGTCCGATGTTCTGTCTTGCGAGACCCTAATAGGCATCGATACTGATCGCAGATGGAGATCGCGTTGCGGGAACGGAATCTCGATGTCTTCCTGCTTGAACAGGCTGAAAATGGAGAAGTAAAGATCGCTTTTCAGAATCTGGGGAGTTCGAGTCTGGCTCGTCGTCCACACGCGCAGCTCGAAATCCAGAGAACTGTCGCCGAAAGCGGTAAATATCACGTCAGCAGGCGGTTCTGCCAAGACATCGGGGTGTGCTCCCGCCACTTGCAGAAGCAGTCGCTTCACTGTTTCCGGGTCACTCGAATAAGAAGTGCCGACCGGCAAGGAAATTCTGACGCGGCGATCATTAGCGGTCCAGTTTGTGACCCTCTGAGAAGTGAATTCTGAGTTCGGCACAATGATTACAACATTGTCGTTGGTACGCACCCAGGTGCTACGCGCGGCGATTTTAACAACGTCTCCTGCCAATTTCTCGATCTCAATGCGGTCACCAACCTTGATTGGCCTCTCCACCAGCAGAATCAGTCCGGATACGAAATTGTTGACGATAGGCTGGAGGCCGACACCAATTCCGATGCCGATCGCGCCGCCCAGAAAAGCGAGGCTGGTCAGATTGAGGCCCAGGGATTGTAGTCCGATAGTCAGACCGACGAAGAAGATCAGATACCCCGTACCGACGGACAGAGCATATTACAAACCCCTGTCGATGGAGGTCCGAACCAATATTCGGTCGCGGACTACTTTGCGCCCCAAACGCGCTCCAGGCAGACTCCAAACACGAAGTTCATCTCTGTGAGGCGTTGATGGCCGTGGTGTCTGCGAGCCAGTCCCGTACAGCAAGATCGAGATGGGCGCCATGGCAACTCGAATCGGCCGGCGATCGATCGCAGCGATGGAAAGAGGTTGGAATGAAACAACAAAACGCTCCGCAGTTGAATCCAGGCTGCGTGGTTTGTGGCACGGAAAATCCGACCGGCCTGCGCATTACTTTTATTGCGGACTGCGACGGAGTTCGAGCTGACTGGACTCCAACGGAAGGGTGGGAGAGCTTCCGGGGCATTGTTCATGGCGGCATAATCACCACAGTGCTGGATGAGGCCATGTCCAGGGCGATTCTTTGGCGCGATTGGCAGGCACTGACGGCCGAGTTGACGGTCCGGTTTCGAGGCCGGGTGAGCCCCGGCGACGATCTTCGGGTACGGGCTTGGATTGTGGACAAAAAGAAGCGGAGGATCCGAGCGGAAGCCGCCATAGAGACGATATCTAGTAAAGAACGCGCGCATGCCTGGGGGACATTCCTATCGCTTCCGGACGAACGATAGACCCAAGTTGTCCCTCCGCAGCGCGTCTTTTCATGCCGAGTTTGCCCGATTCGACGATTCGACCACAATTACGCTGTTCGTAACAAATCTTTGAGGAAGCATAATCGGACCCTTTCGATATCCGACCAATCCAACTCACTCTTTTCTCAGTCCGCGAGAAAGCAGCACGGTGCATGTAATGCGATATATGCCGTCAGTCTCTTGGCTTTCTTACGACCCAAGTTGTCATGCAACGACGGTCCTGAACCACAGTGGTCTTTAAGGGATCAACGAGCACTCCTTTCATTTCCTCCGTCAAGGCAAGTAGCATCTCCTGATCGACCAGAAACCACTCGGAACCGTCCCCTGTCTTGAACACCTTGTCGCGCACCCGTTCGAAGTTCATTCCAATCGTTGATCCCAAGCGGGAGAAAAGAATTCCACTTGGCCTTACTACCCGCCAGAGTTCGCTCAACATCGCCCGGAATTGCCGCTCGTCTTTCGCGAAGTGAAGCATAGCACTGCAGATGACGACATCCGCAAATTCGTCGGGGAAAGGCATCCGTTCGACGGATCCAACTCGGAAATTCTCTGCAGGCAATCCAGTCTTGAGTAACGCAGAGAGTTGGCTGACGCGACGAACGGCATCGGGGTTCGCGTCCAATCCAAATACTTCAAACCCTTCGCGCAGCAGGTAAACGAGATTTCGCCCGTCGCCGCAACCCGCATCGAGAACCCGCATATTTCGGGCAATATTCCCTCGAAGGATCTGATCGAATAAATAAATATCAATTTGCCCAAACTGCTCTTGCAAGCTCATCGTCGTTATGTCACCGCCCCTGCCTTTGACAATTGAACCTCGGGCATCAGCTACTGCTTCCTCTCGACCGGGTTGGTGCTATAAGCACGACCTCACCAGCGCGGGGCTCTATGCCGTAATGGGGCACTGGCCTGTGGAGGCTTGCTAGGTGGCACCCAGATTTTGGGTGCATGTTTGGGTGCATAAAACCGTGCCGAAGGGCATAATTCTGCCCGAACAAGGGCACCTAACAGCGATGTAAGTTAATGATTCCTCGCAACAGGACAGGTACGGGTCAGGTTTTCAAGACCGCCTGTTTCAACCGCTCACACATCCCTCCGCAAGTGGCGATGGTTAGCTGAGGAAAGTTTATCGCATTTGCCCTGGGGAACCGCTCATGCCGACCAGCGCCGACCCTTCAGGCGCCCCGAAGAGAAGCGCCCTTGCCCGGGGCCTCAGAGTTGTCGCTAGGGGAGGTGGGCAGCATGATGGTGAATATCGACCCGTGTCGTTGCTCAGTATCGCCACTACGTACGCGTATCGTCCCGCCGTGTTTCTGTACAATTTCGCGCGTCACCCACAGACCAAGCCCGCTGCCGGTTTTTGTTTTCGTGGTGAAAAACGGATCGAAGATCTTGAACCACAAGCGACGAGGAATACCTTCACCGTTGTCGCAAACACGCACCATGAGTTGTTGCGTTTGCCCCACCCGTCTACCCCGCGTGCGCACGCGAATCGTCCCCCCGGCTGGCAGCGCGTCGATCGCGTTCTCAATCAGGTTGTCGAACACCTGCCGCAATTCGCCGGCATAGCCAGACACCAGGGGAGGATCGTTGATCTCTAATTTCAGTTCAACTCCCTTGGCCTCCAATTTCTTTTTCTTCCACCGCGCAATATGTTCGAGGATCTCGGCAAGGTTCACCTGCGTTCTTTCTCTGCTGGCTTTGTGGTAGCTGAGTGTCTGGCGGGTAATATCTCCGGCGCGCTGCACTTCCTTAAACAGAAGCTCGGCGTACTTGCGCACCTCGTCATCAAGCGGTTCATGGTGGACCAGCAGGAAAGCGAGATTGGTAATGCACTCCAACGGGTTGTTGACTTCATGGGCGAGAGTTGCCGCCAACCGGCCCGCAGCCGCTAGCTTTTCTCTCTCAATGATGGCGGCCTCGGCAGCTTTGCGCTCGCTGATGTCGCGAACGATTTTCGACGCGCCAATGACCCGCCCCTGTGGGTCCCTGATAGGCGACACGGTAAGCGAAATATCGAACACCTCGCCATCCTTGCGCATGCGCCGGGTTTCGAAATGTTCGATACGCTCTCCAGCCCGTATCTTTCCCAAAATGTGCGGCTCTTCATGCTGCAACTCGCGGGGAATGATGGTCAGGACTGAGCGGCCGACAATTTCCTCTGTCGAATATCCGAACATGCGCTCGGCGGCGGCATTCCAATCGGTTATCACGCCGTTCAGGTCTTTGGCGATGATGGCATCATCCGAGGATTCGACAATCGCCGCCAGCCGGAACTGTGCGGCCTGTTCACGCTGCTGCACCCCGATGTCGCGAGCGATGAGGGCCGAGCCGATAATGCGATTTGCAGTATCCCGGATGGGCGAAACCGCGACCGAGAGGTCGATTCTTTGTCCGCCCTTAGACAGCCGCTGGGTCTGGTAGTGGTCAATGCGCTCGCCATGCCGCAGTCGCTCCAAATTCGCCAGTTCCTCGTGGTGCAGGTCGGGAGGTACCAGCAGCAGAACCGACTGGCCGATCACCTCCGCGGGAGCGTAACCGAATATGTGGGTGGCAGCCGTGTTCCAGGTGTTGATGGTTCCGTGCTCGTCTCTCCCAATGATCGCATCTTCGGATGAGTCGACAATGGCAGCCAGACGGCTACTCAGCTCTTCTGGCGAGAGCCGCTGAAAACGCAATCCAGCTCTGTTGTCAGCGGTCGTAGGTACAGAAATCGGCACGGGGCATTATCGCATCATCGCGAAGGCGAGCGGGGGACAGATGACACGTTCTCGATTGGATGGGCAGCAGCCCGGGAAAGGTTGTTTCTCGTGAAAATTACCGCCCACCCGTTTACCAGACATTCACATCCTGCCAATGACAGCTTTGCCATGCTAAAAAGGACAGGGGAACCTCAACATGGCAGAAGCAACAAAACAGCGCGAAACCGTCTCTCCACTGGCGGGCAAGCCGGCTCCGAAGGACATGCTCATCGATGTAGCCCGTCTGGAGCGTGAATACTATGACCGGAAGCCCGATCTCAGCGATCCCGCACAGATGGTGGCATTCGGCACCAGCGGCCATCGCGGAACTCCCCTGAACGGCAGCTTCACCGAGGCGCACATCCTAGCCATCACTCAGGCCATTTGCGAGTACCGGAAGTCGCGGGCCGTCGATGGTCCTCTTTATATGGGCAAGGATACTCACGCCGTCTCCGGCCCGGCTCAGCGCAGCGCGCTGGAAGTGCTTGCGGCCAACGCCATTGAAACCTTCATTCAGCCGGATGATGGCTTTACCCCCACACCGTCCGTCTCGCACGCCATCCTGATCTACAACCGCGGGCGAAAACAGCATCTCGCCGATGGCATCGTGATTACGCCCTCCCATAATCCGCCGGAGGACGGCGGATTCAAGTACAACCCCACCAATGGCGGTCCTGCTGACACCGATGTCACCGGCTGGATTCAGGATCGCGCGAATGATCTGCTGCGCGCCGGGAATGCTGGGGTCAAGCGCGTTTCGTTCGAGTCGGCACTGAAGGCCGCCACCACGCATCAACAGGATTTCGTGATGCCCTACGTCAATGACTTGCGCAACGTCATCGACATGGAGGCGATCCGGAATGCGAAGCTGAAGCTGGGAGTCGATCCGCTGGGCGGAGCCGCCGAGCCTTACTGGGCGCCGATCAACTCGGTTTATGGACTGTCGATCGACGTGGTGAATCCAAAGATCGATCCGACGTTTTCGTTCATGACGGTCGATCACGACGGCAAGATTCGCATGGACTGCTCCAGCCCATACGCAATGGCGTCGCTGGTGCGGCTTAAGGACAAATTCCAGGTCGCCTTCGCCAACGATCCCGACTCCGACCGTCACGGCATCGTGACGCCTTCGGCCGGGTTGATGAACCCCAACCACTACCTCGCGGTGGCGATCCAGTATCTGCTCACGCATCGGCCCAAGTGGTCGCAGGGCGTCATCGTTGGCAAAACACTGGTCAGCAGCAGCATGATCGATCGCGTAGTCCAGAAACTCGGGCGCAAGTTGAGCGAGACGCCGGTCGGATTCAAGTGGTTCGCGCCGGGCCTCTTCGATGGCACCTTCTGCTTTGGCGGAGAAGAGAGCGCGGGCGCCAGTTTCCTGCGCATGGATGGTACGGTTTGGACGACCGACAAGGACGGTCCGCTGCTCGCATTGCTGGCTGCCGAAATCATGGCAGTCACCGGCAAAGATCCCGGCGAGCACTATCGCGAACTGACGGAGGAATTCGGCTCGCCGCTGTACACCCGTATCGATGCAGCAGCCACTCCTGAGCAGAAGGCGAAGCTTGGCAAGCTATCGCCCGAGGCAGTAAAGGAATCCACGTTGGCCGGCGAGCCGATCACCGCGAAGCTTACTAAGGCTCCGGGAAACAACGCGCCCATCGGCGGGCTAAAAGTGGTCGCGAAGACGGGATGGTTCGCCGCCCGTCCTTCGGGAACGGAAGACATCTACAAAATTTACGCTGAGAGTTTTAAGGACGAGGCGCATCTTGATGCCATCGTCGAGGAAGCGCAGGAAATCGTGACCCACGCGCTGGCGTAGGTCTTGCTCTAAGGACGCGTCTTCCAGGCGCCGCAAACGATTCCGCCCAGCAGGAAGCTGAATCCCACAACCGCGGCGACGGGTAACAGATTGCCCGAATCCGGAAAGGCGCTGGCCGTCTCGATTCGGCCTTCGGCTTGCACTCGCTCCGTGCTCTTCGTCTGAGGAATTGGACTTGCGGTCTGCTGCCCGGAGTCGCCAGCCGATGGCGCTCCGGTTGCGCCCTCATCGGTCGTCTGATGTTGTTGTGCTTGCTGGGAGGTTTCACTCGCGACGACGTTTTGTTTCGGGCCTCTCGTTGCCGGCCCTTGCGCGAGGCCTGCAACGCAACATGCCGCCAGTAGCGCTATGATCCAGAGTAGGTTTCGGTATGACGTTGGGCGCACTATAACTCCTGTTGCTTATCCGGCTGTATAGAAACTGCATTCCCGGCCGTAATTCTTGCCTGTTGATTCACCGGGAAGAACTCGGCGCCAGCTCTCGGGTTTGTAAGTGGCTGAACCCGAGAGGCTTAAGAACTATGCGGAAATTACCCGCTTCCTGATGACTACTGAGTACTAAGTTAGCAATCTAGTTACCGTTCGGCTACTCGCCGCACCCGCAGTCGTACTCGTAAGATGTTATTGACACGTAATTTGCTGTACTCGACAATTTGCTATTGAAAGAAAGGAAGCTTAGATGTTTGACTCTGGCACCGGTAAGGCTCTGGATACCCCCGAACGGGAAGCGGCACCCTCACGGAGCCACATTTTTCTTTACGTCCTCCTCGGCTTGGCTGCGGTCTATGTTGCGAGCTCCTTTTACTTCATGTACTCGCTCAAAACGCGGTTGGATGCGCTCGATCAGAAGCAGATGGCCCTGAACGATGCGCAGCAACAGCTGGTGGCGCGTTTGCACAGTACCTCAAACGAGTTCAAGCAGGCACTCACCTCTGAAGTCGGCCTCACCAAGCAGGAGATGGCCAAGCGGGCGGCCGATCTGGAGCGCGCTCAAAAGCAGTCGGAAGCGAAGCTCAGCTCAGAGCAAAGGCAGCAGGGGCAACAGTTAGCGGCGGTGAACACCGCGGTCAGCGGAGTGAAAACCGACCTGGGGGGTACCCAAACCCAGGTCCAGAAGACCCAGGCCGATCTGGCGGCGACCAATCAAAAACTCGAGAAGACCATCGGCGACTTGGGAGTGCAAAGCGGACTGGTCGCGCGCAACGCCGGCGAGTTGGAAATGCTGAAGCGCAAGGGCGAGCGCAATTATTACGATTTCACGCTGCATAAGGGCCAAAAGCAGCCCGTCTCAACCGTCAGCCTGCAATTGAAGAAAGTTGATAACAAGAAGAGCCGCTTTACCCTGAATGTCATTGCCGACGACCGCACCATCGAAAAGAAAGATCGCACCGTGGGCGAGCCTCTCCAGTTCTATACCGGGCGCGATCGGCTGCTCTACGAGATTGTGGTTTTCTCGGAGACGAAGAACTCGATCACGGGATACCTGGCAACTCCCAAGAACGCGCCTACGCCGGTCACGCCGTAAATATCCGCTCAGATCGGCTCCGGTACAGACTTCCCGGAGCCGCTACGTTCCCGCATGGCTCAATTTGATTGAGGATGAGATTTTGCAGATTCGCTGCTTTGAGAAACAGCCCAGCAAAGGCTTGGAATCACCGTAGCCTTCGAAGAACTGGCTTCCCTTATTGGGTAAAACCCCCTTTAAAATCAGGGTGTTTGCAATTTTTGTCGTGACATTCCGTCCGTTCTAACATCTGATAATCAGTCGCGCGATCTTTTGCGCAGAACGAGAGGGGGACTCAGTGACTCAGTATTCGGCAGAGCAAATCGCTGACACTATTATTTACCTCTCTCGGGAACGCGGACTTGAGATCACGAATCTTAAGCTGCAAAAGCTTCTGTACTATGCTCAAGCGTGGAACTTGGTTTTTACCGGAGAACCACAGTTTCACGACTCGATTGAGGCGTGGGTGCATGGACCGGTGGTGCCGTCTGTATTTCGGAAGTTCAGAGGATACCGTTGGAACAAGATCGACTGCGCTGTATCGCCAATTGAAGATTCGCGAATAATCGCGCATCTCAATTCGGTTTTGGATGCATACGGAAGCATTCAAGCGACAAGGCTGGAGAGCCTAACGCACCGAGAGCAACCGTGGAAGGCTGCCCGGGGTGACCGTCCTATCGACGAGCCCTGCAACGCGGTAATAGACACAGACATTATGAGGCAGTATTATTCGTCGCTGCTCCCCGCAGAGCGATAATCGATTGTCAAACGTCAACCATGGGGGCAGGATTCCCGCCCCCAATTTTCGAGAAAATGACGAAAGGCTCCTAGAGTTCTCATTCAAATATCTCGACAGCACGCTGGAAGATTTTCATCTTTCTTGATCGAAACGATTCAGCTCTATAGCCATCGGACGGTCGCGGAATTCACCGACCAGAACAATAGGGATCATCGGCACATTACTAACTTCGAGACCACGCATCACCCAGGAGGCTTCGCGACACTCGACGAAGATCAATTAGCCTAACGAGATGCGTGGCAATTTGGACTGGCCAAAGAGCAGCGTTGGCGGGTTCACGGGCTGTTGATCGATAACGTGTTTTACGTGGTGTGGCTCGACCCTGATCACCAGCTTTGTGATTAGTGAGTCAAATCGAGCCCCTATTTTCCTGCTTCCTTCAACACAATCGGCTTCTGATCGTACGGCACCACGGTCACGGTGAGACTCTTCCTGGTATCGAACTCGCCCTGATCAATGGGAAAGGTCACGATGACGGTTCCACTCTCTTGCGTCCCGGGCGGAATCTTGGTCTCGACTGCTAGTGGTTTCATGGCATGGTCTCTCAGGTCGGGATACGCCTGGAAGTAGCGATCGTAGTCGGAAGCCGAGGCCGCCTCGTCCGTGTAGGTGTCGCTCGGCATTTTCAGCTCGGCCGTGATCTCCTTGATGTACAGCGCCTTGTCGCCCACCGCCTTGAGCGAAACCTGAATCGCCAGCATCGAATTGGGCTGGCCTTTATTCTGGCTCAAGAAGACGTTCTCAATCTGCCCCTGTGCCACCGGCTTGGAACGGAAAATATACGCAATGCCAGCAATAAACACGACTACCACGACGAGGGCGATGACGAGTGTGAGAACCGGTGGCAAGGTCCGGCGCGGGCTGTCGAACTCCTCCGTGATCGGCACATGGCCGGCATCGAATTCGCGCCTGTGATGCTTATGCGTAGTCATGAGAGCTCCTGGGAGACTGCTCGGACCGGTTCGCGCAAAGCCGGCTAGTCAGACGGCCAGATGTGCTTCATCGCTTTGCGGAATTCTTGTTCCGGAAGCGTATTCAGTATGTCACGCGATGTCAACCATGCTCTGCGTGCTTGCAGAATTCCATACTTCAATTTCTCAAAATGGGAAGTGTGATGAGCGTCGGTGTTGATGACAATCTTCACGCCGCGGTCGCGCGCCATGCGCAGATGAACGTCGTTGAGGTCGAGCCGGTCAGGATAAGCGTTCAGTTCCATCGCAACCTTGTGCTCCGCTGCGGACTCTAAGATCGCCTCCATATCAAACTTATAGGCGTCACGTTTCAGAAGCAGGCGGCCCGTCGGATGCCCGAGGAATGACATATTTGGGTTGCTGATGGCGCGCAACAGGCGATCGGTCATCTGTTGCGGCTCCTGGCTGAATAGGGAGTGCACGCTTGCAACTACGACGTCCATCTGCTCGAGCACCGAGTCGGATAGGTCGAGTTCGCCGTCGCCCAGGATGTCGACTTCAATGCCTGCCAGGATGGTGATTCCCTCGATCTCGTCGTTGGCCGCGCGAATGCGCCTGATGTGCTGCTCGGCACGTGCGTCATCCAATCCGTTGGCAAATGCCAGGTTCTTGGAGTGATCGGTGATCGCGATGTATCGGTAACCGCGCTCCTTCGCGGCCTGCGCCATCTCGTCGATGGTGCATCGTCCATCGGTCTCCACGGTGTGCATGTGAACTTCGCCGCGGATGTCGCCGGGTTCCACGAGCTTGGGCAGCCCGTGCTTAGCCGCCGCTTCAATTTCCCCGCAGTTCTCGCGCAGCTCCGGCGCGATCCAGTCGAGCCCCAGCTGGCCGTAAATCTCGTCCTCAGTTGTGCCGCCACCTCGCTTGTTGCCCTCCAGCGTGAACAGTCCGTACTCGCTCAGGGTGTAGCCCTGTTTCAGCGCACGCTGGCGCAGCGTCACATTGTGGTTCTTCGAGCCGGTGAAGTATTGCAGGGCGGCGCCGTAGGAGTCCGGTGGCAGAGTGCGCACGTCCACTTGCATGCCGCTGCGCAACTTGAAGCTCACCTTGTTGTCGCCCTTGGCCAGCACCTCGACAATGCCGGGGAAGCGCAGGATCTCCTCGATCAGGGCTGCCCGGGTTTGGTCGCCGACGCAACACGGCCCGGTGACCAGGATGTCGAGGTCGCCCACGGTTTCACGTCCGCGTCGCAGCGAGCCCGCCGGCGTAATCTTCTCGATGCCTGGAATGTGCGCCAGATGAGCGGTGAGCTTCTGGGCGGTGCGGTCGGCTTCATCGATAAGGAATCGTCCCGAGATGCGACGATAACCTTCGATTGCCTTGAGGATCTTCTGCTCGGACTTCTCGCTCAGCCGGGGCAGCTCCCGCAGTTTACCTTCCCGCGCGAGCTGCTCAACTCCCGCCAAATCGCTCACCTGGAACGCGCTCCAGATGAGGGCGATGGTCTTTGGCCCCAACCCTTGAATCTTCAGCAGCTCCAGCATCGACGGCCGATATTTCTCGAGCAGCTCCTGATGCAGTTTGAGCTTGCCGGTTTCGCAGAGCTCCTTGATGTTGGCCGCCATGCCCTTGCCGATGCCGGGAATCGCCAGCAACTTCTTCGGCTCGCTAAGCAGGGAAGCGACCTGGTCCGGCGAAGCCTCAATCGCCTCCGCAGCCCGTTGATAGGAGCGGATACGAAACCCGTCGTCACCGTTGATTTCCATGAGATCGGCGGTTTCGTAGAAGACGTTCGCGATGGCTTTGTTATCCAAGAGGGCTATCGGTCCCGGTAAACTTCGCGCCGATGCGCGATACGGGTCACATCTATGGTTTTGGAGTGATCGTCGATCTCATACACGATGCGGTACTCGCCCACGCGAATGCGCCATTCGTTATCTCCACCCACCAGCTCCTGCAACCTGGAGGTCGCGGATCTAACGCAAGGCTTGCGATTCGAGGGAATATCCGTGTGACGAGGCGAGCGGGCAATCGAGTTAGCTCTTTCTCAGCAGTTGCCGTAAGAATAACTCGATAACTACTCACGAGGCAGTTTGCCGGCCTTGATCAAGTTCGACTTAACCTTCTCGATCGGGCTCCGCTTTTCGTTTCGACGCGCACGCGAAACAAGTACATCCTCCACGTCTTCCCAAATCTCGCGATGCTTCTTCAGATCAATCTGAACGGCCACTCTGCGGCCTTTTGCGTCAGTCAGGTATTGAATTCCGGTCATGACTCTATTCTCTCTCAGCCGCGCAACTCTAACGCATTGTAAGGCGGCGCAGCCGGGCGGTCTACAACTCGCCAGCCGATGCGGGCATAACCCACCCCCAATAGCAAAACCCAGCCCGGTGACTGGGTTTGCCAGAAGAATCCGACAGTCGACTACTGCGCCTTGGTGACGTTGTCGGCTTGCGGACCTTTTTGCCCTTGCACGATCTCAAACTCCACGGGATCGCCTTCCTGCAGACTCTTATAGCCTTCGCTGTGAATGGCACTGTAGTGCACAAAAACATCCGGGCCATCGTCCCGGCCGATAAAGCCGAAACCTTTCGCGTTATTGAACCACTTCACGGTTCCTTTCATTTTCACTTTCCTTCTTCCTCCGGGCCCACGCCCATCAGCACCCCGGGGGCGAGGCGCTGGCTTGAATTACGTCCAACAGGCTGGTACCTACCCAGCCCAGATCGAGGAGGAGCTTGCGTTCCCGGGGGACCTGCGGCAGATCGGAGATGTTGCCTGTCAACGGCGTGTCTTAATTGTGCTCTTTCTCGGGTTGTAGTGTCAAGAAGGTATACAGCCTATTTCTTTCAACTACGTAGGTTTAGGGGGAATCTATTAACTATTTATCGTTGGAGATATCTGACAAGTAAACAAGATTTGAACATCCCCGCCACGCTTCTTACAACCCCTGTCATCAGCCATTCTGCTGCCCCTGGAACCAGAGCACGGCAGCGATGGTTTTTCCGTCGCAAATCTTTCCCGACGTAATCAGCTTGACCACTTGGGAGAGCGGAACTAACGCGTAGTCGATGCGTTCGTCTGCCTCCGGCTCAGCCTGGCCCGGCTTCAGCCCGCGTGCCAGAAAGACGGTCATAGTCTCATCCATGAAGCCTGGACTGGGATAGAAGAACAGTGCCTTGCTCCAGGACTTCGCCGTGTAGCCGGTTTCTTCCCGCAGCTCCCGTTTCGCGGCGGCCAGCGGCTTTTCTTTCCCGTCGATGCGGCCGGCTGGGATCTCCCACAGATAATTGCGTGCCGCGTAGCGGTATTGCCGCTCCAGCAGCACCCGGGCCTCGCGCTCTGTCTCGTCGATCGCCAGCACGACCACCGAGCCGGAGTGGCGCACTACGTCACGAACCGCCGTGACTCCATTGGGCTCCAGGACGCGATCGGAGGTAACGCTGAAGACCTTGCCGCGAAAGCAGACCTTGCTGGAGCGGACTTTGGCTGCGCTGGTTTGTTTGCGAACTTTGGCGGATGGCATGACGGTCACTATATCGCGCCCGGCCCCACCCGCGCCTCTGCTGTTTCGCTCTCCGGCGCCTTCATCGAATCTGTCGCGCCCCCCGGCTCATCTAACGCACGAATGCTGGGAACGGACCCCTATCGCAGGGCATTGCAGAGCTTCGCACAACTGGTGAATCCGGCGCATGAGGACGAAGCCATCGACCTCGCCGGTGCTGCGCTGGCGCTGGCTCGCATCGAGTATCCCGAGCTCGAGCTACAGGTTTACTTGCAGCGGCTGAACGGCCTGGCTGCGAGGGTGAAGCGAGGCTTGCGCGCCAATCCAAGCGCACGCGAAACCATAGCGACGCTCAACCGCGTGCTGTTCGAGCAAGAAGGCCTACGCGGCAATCGCGATGACTATTACGATCCGCGGAATTCCTTCCTCAACGACGTGCTCGATCGCAAGCTGGGCATCCCCATCACCCTCTCCGTGGTGTACATGGAAGTTGCCCGGCGAATCGGATTTCCTTTGGCCGGCACTGCCATGCCTGGCCACTTTCTGTTGAAGCATTACGACGTGCTGTCTGGGGAGATCATCATCGACGCCTTTAATCGCGGACGGCTGCTGACGCCGGGCGATTGTGATACGCGGCTCAGGGAGATTTATCGCGGCCAAATCGAATTTAAACCGGAGTTTCTGTTGCCCGTGACCTGCCGCGAAATCCTGACCCGCATGCTCAACAACCTGCGGCAGGTGTATTTCACCCAGCGCAATTTCTGCAAGGGCTTAATGGTCCTCGATCTGTTGCTGGCCATACCGCCGCGTTCCACCGAGATGCTGCGTGAACGTGCGCTGGTCAGGCTGAATCTTGACCAGTATGTAGGGGCCGCGCAAGACCTGGCGAATTACCTCAAACTGTGCCCCGATGCTCCCGACGCCGAAGACGTGCGGGAGACGCTGGACATGGTGCGGCAACTGCTCGCCCGGCTCAATTAGCCGCCATTTTGGTGACAGCCGCCATTTTGCGCCTTGTATCGGGGTTGTAAAAAGATGTGCATCCAAGAGGGTAAAGGCGGATTGGAGCTTGCGTTCTACAGTGAAAACTGGGTACCATAGCAATGTCCTCCAACCGCCGCACTTCCGTGCCGGCGATCCATGCGCCAACATGTCCAGGCGCCAGACGGACGTAACGAACTCGATTTCGAGAACGACTCCAACCGCATAATTGCCGACTCCGCAGTTTGTGATGCGAGCAGCAGGCCAGCAAATGCGGTCCAGATGTGGGAACTCGCAACCTGCGGAAATAGAACACGAGAGAAGCATGAATCAAGGATCGAACCCTCCATCCGGCCAGCCCGGCGGAGGGAAAGGACGCAGACGGCGCCGCGGGCGTCGTGGACCTGTCACCCAAGGCGCTCAGCCGCTAGGACAAAGCCAAGGTCGCGGCCCGCAACCGGGCCCCGGCCAACACCGTCACGGCAAGGGCCGGAAGGGTGGCCGTCCCGGACAGCGCTCCGGCCAGAGCCAGCCGGGTGGCGGAATCTACACCGCTCCCATGGACCATAACTATCGCGGCGCACAGAATAACAACAGCAACGGCAATCAGCAGAGGCAGGGTCGCGGCCGTGGGGGCCCCGGTTTTGCCAAGCAATTCTTGCCGCCTGACCCCGAGCCACTGCCAGTGACCGCCGACGCCGGACCGGCACGCATCTTTGCCTTCGTCGATGACCTCTTCTTCCTGACCAAGATTCAGGAGACAGGTCGCAAGCTCAATGTAAAAGTCGAGTTCGTTAAAACCGACAAAGACCTTTACGAGCGCATGGGTCAGAATGGCGACGACAAGCCGTCGCTCATCATCTTCGACCTGAACAACCTGGGAGCCAAGCCGCTCACCCTCATCCCCAAGCTGAAATCGAAGCTGAAGAAAGCGACCAACATCATCGGCTTCGTCTCGCACGTTCAGGGCGAGCTCAAGATGAAGGCTCAGGAAGCGGGCTGCGACATGGTGTTGCCGCGCTCTGCCTTTTCGCAGAACCTGCCGCAACTGCTGCGCCGTCACGGGGCGCCGGAAGAGTCGCAGGAGCAGGAGTCTGACTAGGTTCGGTTTTGAAGGGGCGCAGCTTTGGCTGCGCCATACCAACCTCTCATGAATTGTCATCCTGAGGTCGCCGTGGCGACCGAAGGACCCGCTTTTCGAGTCGTGTCAACAACGACTAAAATCGCTGGTTGTCCTTCCTGATTTCAGTGCGCCGCAAAGCGATCTCCCCCATACTCCTCACTCTTGCTGTGGCTGTCTCGCTTCTGCTGCTTGGAGCCGCTAAGCCAACCACTTCGTCGCCCCATCCGACTTTCTACCGAGACATCGTCCCCATCCTGCAGGACCACTGCCAGGCATGCCACCGTCCCGGCGAAATTGCGCCTATGCCGTTGCTGACCTATGAGCAAACGAAGCCATGGGCGGGCGCAATCCGAATGGCCGTTGAATCGAAGACCATGCCGCCGTGGTTCGCCGATCCGCGTTACGGGAAATTCTCCAACGACCCCTCGCTCACCGCGGAGCAGATCGCAACCGTCGGAAAGTGGGTGGACGCTGGCGCGTCAGAAGGCTCTCCCAAAGACGCTCCACCACCGAAGCATTGGTCGACCGGCTGGAATATCGATCCTCCAGACAAAGTCATCACCATGCCGCAGCCGGTCGCGCTGCCGGCCTCAGGCGACATCGAGTACACCTATGAGATTGTGCCTACCGGGTTCACCCATGACATGTGGGTGCGCGAATCGGAGATAAAGCCTTCCCGTCCAGAGCACGTGCATCATGCCGTGGTTTACATCCGGCCGCCGAATTCCGGCTGGCTGCGCTCGGCACCGGTCGGCCTCCCGTTCGTTGCATCCAGTTTCAAAGATCCGAAGCTGCGCGCCGAAGCGCACGAGACCACCACCGACATGCTGCTGGTCTACGCTCCCGGCAGCTTGCCCGATCATTGGCCGGCGACGATGGCCAAGTTCATTCCCGCCGGCTCCGACCTGGTTTTCCAGATGCACTACACCTCGAACGGCCACGCCGCCAGCGACCAGACCAGTGTGGGCATGGTCTTCGCCAAAGAGAAACCGGCACAACGCGTGCTGACCTTGCAACTCACCAATCACAGCTTCGTCATTCCGCCGCGCGAAGACGATTACCCTGTCGACGTCTCCGGCACTCTGCCCAACGACTGCACGCTGCTCAGCTTCTTCCCCCACATGCACCTGCGCGGCAAGCGCTTCGAGTACAACCTCCTCAACCCGGATGGTTCGATTCAGGAAACCTTGCTGCGCGTGAACTATCACTTCCACTGGCAGCTTAGTTACAAGCTTGCGCAACCGCGATTCTTGAAAGCGGGAACGCGCTTGCAGGCGGTGGCGTGGTACGACAACTCCGACGAGAACCCGCATAATCCCGATCCCAACGCCACCGTGACCTGGGGAGGCCAGACCTACGAAGAAATGATGGTCGGCTTCTTCGACGTGGCCGTCCCGGCTGATGTGGATAAAGAGAAGTTCTTCGTGCGCCACAAGTGAGGATTCGGGTTGAAATCTGGGTGCCCCATTCAAGCCATCATTTGGCTTGAGTGGGTCTTCTCGGTCTCACCACTGAAATTGGGACTGGGTGCCCCATTCCGCCTTCTTTTGGCGGGGTGGGATTTCAGTGTGGGTGCCCTCGATAAGGACGAAGGATTTGTCAACGGCATAGTCATCCTGGGTGCGGGTGCCCCATTCAAGCCATCATTTGGCTTGAGTGGGTCTTCTTGGTCTCGCCACTGAAATTGGGACTGGGTGCCCCATTCCGCCTTCTTTTGGCGGGGTGGGATTTCAGTGTGGGTGCCCCTCGATAAGGACGAAGGATTTGTCAAGGGCATAGTCATCCTGGGTGCGGGTGCCCCATTCAAGCCATCATTTGGCTTGAGTGGGTCTTCTCGGTCTCACCGCTGAAATTGGGGCTGGGTGCCCCATTCCGCCTTCTTTTGGCGGGGTGGGATTTCAGTGTGGGTGCCCCTCGATAAGGACGAAGGATTTGTCAAGGGCATAGTCATCCTGGGTGCGGGTGCCCCATTCAAGCCATCATTTGGCTTGAGTGGGTCTTCTCGGTCTCACCGCTGAAATTGGGGCTGGGTGCCCCATTCCGCCTTCTTTTGGCGGGGTGGGATTTCAGTGTGGGTGCCCCTCGATAAGGACGAAGGATTTGTCAACGGCATAGTCATCCTGGGTGCGGGTGCCCCATTCAAGCCATCATTTGGCTTGAGTGGGTCTTCGGCAGGTCGCAGCGGCACATGTGAATGCCCTCACACCAAGAATGCAGCCGCCAACATCGCACCGAACACAATCGCCTGCGCCAACTCACTGAATCCCAGCTTGTGTACATCCAGCGGCTGAGTCGGCCGGACGAACCACGCCACTCCGCGTACGAGGGCGGGCACAAATGCGATCAACGTCCACGGCGGCAGCAGGCGAAACGCGCTGGCGGCGACGAGCACAACGAACAATACGATCTGCGCGTACACGAACCACTTTCCCCGCGCGAACTTTTCCGGCGACGTGTTCAGCCGAGAGCCGCGAATCCGCGTCTGCACAAAATGAATCTGGTCGGCAGCGAACAGCCAGTTCGCAATCCACAGCAATACGGCGGTCCTGTCGAGAGCGCCACTCGCGACGTAATACGCGCCCGCCGCCGTTGACGTCAGGCCGATAGCGCCGATAATCTGCGCCGGCATCCGTCCTGACCGCCCCAACTTCTTCACGAACTCCTGCGTTCCAAACGCCAGCGCAGCGACGATGCCAATTATCACCAGTCCGCGAGCGTGCCCGGTTGCGAACAGCGCGGCCAAACTCCCCGCCGCGACAACGCACAACATTACGATCAGCCGCAAAACCGACGCCCGTTCCTGTTTCGTTTGCGCCTTGATCGGCGAGAGCCCCAGCCACGCCTCGACCGGCGTCCTTAGCCAGAACAGCGCTAGCGTCGCGACGACAAACAGCACCAGCGGACCAGCATGAACACCGAGGCGCGACGCCACGATCGCACCCGTCGCCAGCGGCACCAGCAGCATTCCCCAAGCGCCATGTTCGCGCGGGATCAGCATGGTTCTCTTGCGGGCTTGTTGAGCGGACATTGTCAGGGTTGCCATGACCCGATGCTATGGCTATGGCATCCCCGATGCTGTGACTTAAGTCTCTTTTGCGGGAGTTTTCAGCACCCCGTCAAATTTGAAGCCGCGACGTGCCTGTCCGCAGGGCGACATAACCACAGTATGCGGTTTTGAAGGGGCGCAGCTAAAGCTGCGCCGAACAAGTTCTTTGTTTTCGCTCCAGCGAGCGGGCATTAACCCGCGAGCCATACCTGATACTGACGTTTCCGCAGCCCGTAAAGGCGGCTCTCCAGCCTCTTCGACCACGTACTAGAGCCTACGCCGTAGGAAGCCGACCATAGCCAGTCCCGCGCTCCCGAGCAGACAGAGCGTGCCCGGTTCGGGAACAGGCGTGCCGATCACGTCGAGTGCAGGGATGGGATCATCGGGAACCACTCCCCATCCGTTGCCAACGTCAAATCCAACGGGCCCGGTCAGGTCCAGGGGATTTACATACCAACCCGTCAAGGTTTCATTGTCCTTCCATATCGCCGTAACCCAATATTGCGACTGTCCTTGCAATAAAGAGTTTGCCGCAAGCGTGATGATGTGACGGTTCTCGTCTACGAACTGGACGTCCCAGGATTGAATTACGCTGCCGGGAAAGCCTCCGTTATCGCTCACAAGTTGGATTTCGATGTTGCCGACGGGGGTAGTAACTGGCGAAACCTAGTATCTAGTTGCATAAATAAGCGATTGGTGTATAGTGCAATCCATGAAGGCTCGCAGTATTGCACTGACGCCGGAGGAACAGGCTGATCTGGAGTTGGTAGTGCGTCGCCCGAGCAGTGCGGCGCGGGATGTGTTTCGGGCCGGCGTGATTTTGCGGGCAGCCTCCGGGGCCAGCAATGAGCAGATCGCTGCGGCCATGGACACGCGGCCGGCTACGGCGAGCAAGTGGCGCGGCCGCTTTCTGCGCCACCGGATGGACGGTTTGCAGGATGCGCCGCGGCCAGGCAAGCCGGCGGTCTACGGCCGCAACAGCGAGCGTCGCATCCTCGCGCAACTGGATCAACCGCCGCCCAAAGGTTATGCGCGTTGGAACGGAGCCTTGCTGGCCGCGGCGCTGAAGGACATCTCCGACGATCAGATTTGGCGGGTGCTGCGCAAGCATGGAATTTCGCTCCAACGACGTCACAGTTGGTGCGTCTCAACCGATCCCTGTTTCGCTCGCAAGGCCGCCGACGTGGTGGGACTTTATCTCAACCCACCGGAACATGCGCTGGTGTTGAGCGTGGATGAAAAACCTCACATTCAAGCTCTGGAACGGGCCCAGGGCTGGCTGAAGCTGCCCAACGGCAAGGCCCTCACCGGCTTTCAGCACGATTACAAGCGGCACGGCACGACCACGCTGTTTGCGGCTCTGGAGGTGGCCACGGGGCTGGTGAAGGGCGATCATTACCAGCGCCGCCGCCGCACCGAGTTCCTCGACTTCATGAACGGCATCGTAGCCGAGCACCCCGGCCGCGAGATTCATGTCATCCTGGACAATCTCAACACCCATAAGCCCAAACGCGACCGATGGCTGGCCCGCCACAAGAACGTCCACTTTCATTTCACCCCCACCCACGCCTCGTGGATGAATCAGGTGGAGATCTGGTTTTCCATTCTGCAGAGCCAGTCGCTGACGGGGGCCAGCTTCACCAGCCCCCGCCAGTTGCGCAAACACATGGACGACTTCATCGCCGCCTACAACCAGACGGCCCACCCATTCGAGTGGAAGAAGCAGGTCGTATTCCAGAAACACCCCAAAACTCTGTACGCTAACTTATGCAACTAGATACTAGATCCAGTTGCGTCACATTGACGTCCGTTGGCGATGCAAACGGAACAGCAACCGACTCAACCGCGTCCCCCGAATGTCCGACCAGCCATGTCCAATCCCCAACCCCGTAATCCGGCCCAAATGTGTTGTAGATAACGTCGGCCTGAGAAGAAATGACGAGCACTGCTACTGCGAAAGCTATCCGCAGAAGATTCCTCATGACTCATCCTTAGTTTATGATTTTGAAAATTGTAAACCGAGGAGAGTACCTGAAATTCGCTGCGATGTCAGTGATATTTGTAGTTGCAGAAACGATCCGATAATCCCAGATAATGAATTGCTAATTGCTAACCACTAACGATTTCTTTCCACCAGCTTCAGAAACTCGGCATGTACGCGCTTGTCCTCCGACAGCTCAGGATGGAACGTCGCCGCCATGACCTTTCCTTTGCGCACCAGCACGGGATCACCATTGCGCTCCGCCAACACTTCAACCCCGTCACCGACGTTCTCGATTCGTGGAGCACGAATGAAGACCATCTCCAGAGGATCACCGCCGAGCTGAGTTACAGCCTCGACGATGCTGGAATCGATTTGTCGTCCATAGGCGTTGCGCCGGATCGTCATGTCGATAGCATTCAGGCCGGTCTGATGCGGGTTTTCGACTTGCTTGGCCAGCAGGATCGCACCGGCGCACGTCCCAAACGTCGGCTTGTTATGAACGAAATCGCTGAGCTTCTGAAATCCCTTTTCACCCAGCAGCTTCAGAAACGTGCTGGACTCGCCACCCGGAATGACCAGGCCGCCGATCTCATCAAGTTGCTCGGGCTTGCGCACGAGTATGACATCAGCGCCGAGTTCTTCCAGTCGCCGCCGATGGGCTTCGAAATCACCTTGCAGTGCGAGGACGCCGATTTTTGGCACGCTATTCGCCATTCGCTTTTCGCCAGAGGAAAGCTGTCAGCCGTCAGCCTCCAGCTATCAGTGAATACGTCAAAACTCTTAGATTATCGCGATTGCGCGATGATTCGCGGGTGCCAAAACAAAGGGCGCGAACTGGTCGCGCCCCAAACTGACAGCTGACGGCTGATAGCTGACGGCTGATGGCTGACAGCCGCCTTCCTACCATCCCCGCGTCTGCAGCAAATCCTTCTCCTCGATCGCCGAAACCGCCAGGCCCTTCATCGCTCCTGGCACCTGCGCGCTGACTTCGGCAAGGACCTTGGCATCGTCGTAGTGAGTGGTCGCAATCACGATAGCTTTGGCGCGGGCTTCGGCTTCGGCGCGCTCGTCAGGATTGAGCAAGTCGAGCGGCGTCACTCCACCCTTCATGAAGATGCCCGAGCCGACGAACACGGCTTCCGCGCCGAGCTGCATCATCAACGACGCATCGGCGGGAGTGGCGATTCCGCCGGCGGAGAAATTGGGCACGGGAAGCTTGCCGAGTTTCGCAACCATCTTGATGAGCTCGTACGGCGCCTGATGGTCCTTCGCCGCAGCGAACAGCTCTTCTTCGCTGGCCACGGTAAGCTGGCGCATCTCTTTCACGATCTGGCGCATGTGCTTCACGGCGTGAACCACGTCGCCCGTGCCGGCCTCGCCTTTGGTGCGGATCATGGCCGCGCCTTCGGCAATGCGCCGCAGCGCCTCTCCCAGATTGCGCGCGCCGCAGACGAACGGCGTCTTGAAGGCGTGCTTGTCAACATGGTGCTCTTCGTCGGCGGGGGTCAGCACTTCCGATTCGTCAATGTAGTCAACGCCGATCTCCTGCAAAATCTGCGCCTCGGCAAAGTGGCCGATGCGGCACTTGGCCATCACCGGGATCGACACCGTCGCCATGATCTCTTTGATCAGCTTTGGATTGGCCATGCGCGAGACGCCGCCCTCGGCGCGGATGATGGCGGGCACGCGCTCCAGCGCCATGACGGCGACAGCACCGGCCTTCTCGGCGACCTCGGCCTGCGCCACGCTCATCACGTCCATGATGACGCCGCCCTTCAGCATCTCGGCCAAACCGACCTTCAAACGCAATCCTGTGTTGTTGCCGTTGTTGTCAGACATAAGAGTTCTCCGTGAAAGAAAAAG
Organism: uncultured Acidobacteriaceae bacterium; assembly: GCA_963796585.1. Lineage (GTDB taxonomy): Bacteria > Acidobacteriota > Terriglobia > Terriglobales > Acidobacteriaceae > CAVVDY01. The sequence continues at coordinate 927,065 of CAWCMB010000005.1, read as the reverse complement.
CGGGGACCGTGCGATTGGTCGCAAGCCTACCTGAATAGATTATTTTACGCTGTGGATGGACGCAGGCGTTGGAGTTGGGAGTGGTAGCGCGAAAGACCTGTTTCGTCAGGCGCACAAACAGCAGGTCCTTCGCTTCGCTCGGAATGACAGATCTTGAAACTTACGCCGGCATGCTGCCGTTGGCGAGCAGGCGGTCGACGATTGACTCGACGATCTGCGCGCCGCCTTTCGCCGAATCTTCGTTCCGGCTGTAAGCCAGGATGAGCTTGCAGCTCTCAGGAACGCTCGTTTCTTCAACTTCTACGTATGCCAGGTTGTTCATAGGAAACCTCCAGGATCGAGGTCGATTTCTTCATTTCTCGATCACATTTCACAGGGTAAGTCTGCCCTTGACATGAGTCAAAGGACTTGATTTCATGGAATCCATCACTTTAAGTCATGACAAATTTAGAGCGTTTACGCGTGTTTTATGCCGTCGCGCAGGCCGAAAGCTTCACCAAAGCTGCCGATTCGCTACACCTTACGCAGTCCGGCATCAGCAAGCACATCAAGGCGATGGAAGAAGAGCTCGGAGTGGTGCTGTTCGACCGCGAGCCGAGAAAAGTTTCTCTGACGCAAGCTGGGGAGGTTCTGTACGAAACCGCGCAGGAGGTGCTGGGCTCGGTGGCATCGGCGGAGCAGCGAATCCAGGAGTTAGCCGGGTTACGTCGCGGACGGCTACGCGTCGGCGCCAGCTTTCCCGTCGGACTTTACGTGTTGCCGCGCGTGCTGGCTGCTTATCGCAAGGAATACCCGGCGATCGAAGTCACGCTGGCGATAGCGACGACAGCGAACATCGAAGCCAAGGTGCTGGACAACAAACTCGACTTTGGATTGGTCAGCGCCGATGTGCATCATCCCAGGTTGCTGACGTTTGCGTTCATGACCGACGAGTTGGTGGTGATCGTCCCGCCGGAGCACAAGTGGGTAAAGCGCCGCAACCTTAAAGCGCAGGAATTGGCCGATGAAACCTTCATCGTGGCAGCGCGCGGCGCCGGCGCGAGAGCTACAGTCGAAGAGAAGCTCAAGGCAAAAGGGATCGTGTTGACGAACATCCTCGACTTCGTGAATATCGAAGGCGTGAAGCACGCGGTAGAAGCGGGCCTGGGAATTTCTGTTCAGCCACGGGGCGCTGTTCAGCGCGAGATCGAAGCCGGCTCGTTGGCAGCGGTTCGCCTGGCCGACATGGATCCCGAGATCCAGTACGTGTACATCTGTCGCAAGATGCAGATCCCATCCAGCGCGCAGAAGGCGTTCGTCGAGATGCTGACGAATATAGGGTGATGCGCGCAGCTACGTCGCGTCGCTGTGCTTTTTCTTCAGGAACTTGGCGAACATGCGGTGGGGATCGATCTCGATGAACACGCCTGTGCTCTGCGCCAGCACTTCGCCTTTGGCATTGCGGATTTCGGCGACGCGGTTGTGCTCGCGGCCACGCACACTCACTTCCCAGCCTTCGGTAATGAGCGGCTTGCCGAGCGGAACCGGCCGGATATAAGTCACGGCCATCTGCCCGGTAACGGCAATAATGTTGCGCAACTTGCTGACCTTACCCATGGCCTCATCGAGGATGGTGGCGATGACGCCGCCGTGCGCGTGGGATGGCGGCCCTTCGAAGCGCGCCGGTAGCTTGAATTTGCAGACGAAGCGCTCGGTCTCTTGGTTGAGTTTGAACTTGAGCTGAAGTCCGGCTTCGTTCTCCGGGCCGCAGCCGAAGCAGTGATTGCCGTAGGTGCGCTGCTGAACTTCGTGTCCGGGAACGGGTTTGTGGCGTGCCATGGTAGATGAAGATGTTCCGATTTATCAGTTACAGCGAACCGCACATGCAGTTACCGGCAGACTACGGCCATTTCTGAGCGCCATGCAAAATGCGGTCGACCTCAACTGCCTCGTCGCCTACACGGTAGATCGCGATGTACGGAAGGCCGGCGATCAACAGTTCGCGAGTCCCTATTTTGCGGCCTAATCGACCACAATTGGAAAATCGGCTAAGTGACTCAACCCCTTCTACAATCGCAAAGGCTACCCGTCGCGCCGAGCCGGATCCGTCGTGTTCCTCGATGTAGTCACAAATATGGGCAAGGTCATCGGCGGCAGGCGTTGTCCATCGAATTCGCATCAGGCCGGATAGCGATGATGAATTCGAGCGACGATCTCTTCGTGATCAATGAACTCTCCGCGTTCAGCGGCCGCTAAGCCCCGATCGACTTCGCGCAAGAACCATTCGTCATAATCCACAAGGCGCTCGACAGCCTCGCGAACTAATGCCTGCGCGTCGCGACCCTGCTCGGAAGCAAGACGGGTGAGTTTGGCATGAAGGTCGGGAGTAAGTTCAACTTCCATCGGGTTCAGCGTATGACGCACCAGGTCTGGTGTCAAGCGATGACGCCCCCCAATACGCCCTCAGGGCCGTAGGACGGGTCTGCTCAAATCCCGCTTTCGGCACGGCTGAAGCCGTGCCCTTTCAAAACATGGCGCGCAACGCCGGACTGAAGGCCGCTCTACCTAGAACGCCCAGCGCAGCAGCGTGGCTCCGGAGGTGAATCCTGCTCCGACGGCCGCGAGCAGAAGCAGGTCGCCCTTCTTCAGCCTGCCGGTTTCGACCGCGGTATGCATGGCCAGCGGGATGGTTCCCGCGGTGGTGTTGCCGAAGCGATCGATATTAATGATGACCTTCTCTGGCGCCATCTTCAGCCGGTCTGCCGTCGCGGAGATGATGCGCCGGTTGGCCTGATGGGCGATGAAGCAGTCCACGTCCGCGCCCGTCTTGCGGTTCTTCTCCAGCACGCGCTCGGTCATCTCGGCCATCTTCTTGACGGCGTATTTGAAGACCTGCTGGCCGTCCTGATGGATGTAGTGCATCTTCTGGTCGACGGTCTCATGCGACGCGGGATGCAAGCTGCCGCCGCCGGGCATGTAAAGGTATTGGCCACCCGCACCTTCGACCTGCGCCACATGGTCGAGGATGCCTTCCTCACCAGCTTCGGCAGGCTCGAGCAAAACCGCCCCGGCGCCGTCGCCGAAGATGATGCACACGGCGCGGTCGGTGTAGTCGGTCATCGACGAGTTCACGTCAGAGCCGATGACCAGCACTTTTTTGTATGCACCGGATTCGATGAAGCTCGCGCCGGCATTCAGCGCGTAGAGAAAACCCGAGCACCCGGCGGAGACGTCGAAGCCCCAAGTGTTGTGAATGCCAAGCTTGTGCTGCACCAGACAGGCGGTGGAGGGATACATCATGTCAGGCGTGACGGTTCCGACGACGATGAGGTCAAGTTCCTGCAGGTCGAAGGGGTGCGATTCGAGCAAGTTCTTGACCGCGGCAACCGCCAGGTCGCTCGCGCCAACCCCCTTATCCACCAGGTGACGCTCGCGAATGCCGGTGCGCTCCAGGATCCACTGGTCGGTGGTATCGACCATCTTTTCAAGGTCCTGATTGGAAAGAACGCGGGGTGGAACGTAGGTTCCAAGCGCCGTAATCTTGGCGCGATGAGCAGTAGGCAATCGAGACCTCCAGGGTCAACGATGAAGCAAAATGAATGCAGTTTCATTCTACAGACGGCTCTTGGTTTTTGGCTCTTGGCTTTTGGCAAGAGTCTAATGCTCCCGCTGTATTAGTGGAATCAAGTGTGCGAAGCAAGGCTAGAAACGCAAGGGGAAAACAGCCAAGAGTCAAGAGCTAAGAGCCAATAGCGGCTTTCAAAAAGTTCAGGCGCCAGTTGACCGCTGCACCCGAAGTGACCTGTTACCGTTGCTACCTTCCGGTCCTGGCGGGGTTCACAGAGCTTCGTTGCGCGGGACCAGCGCCCGAGTACCGATAATACCATCTTGTTTGCGGTAGTGTGGAGACGAGAACTCAGCGTAATCTGCTGTAGTGAGACGACTCTTCGCGGCAATAGTGCTGCTGGTGGCGGTAGCTTGCCCGAGCCTCGGCCAGTCGGCGCAGGACAATAACACAGTTCTTGCTTTGGAGACTGAGCTGAAGCAGATATTGATCGGCAAAGACAGCGCCAAGTTTCTATCCCTGATTGGATCCTCGGGCGTGACCTTCGGCGTCGACGGAGACAACCAGTTCAAGCAACAGGTACAGGAACAGTTCGACCAGAAGCGCGACGCCTACTGTCTCCTGTTTGACTCGAAGTGTTTGTCGCATGAAACCCCGCGGAAGCGGATGGCGCTGCGCCCTTGCTCGGTACACGATCTCATCAGCCGCGCCAATGGCTGGAGCATGGAACATCAAATCGGGCAGTACGAGGGTAAGGCGCAGATTCGCCTGATCCTCAAACCCAACAACGAATCGTGCTCGAACGGAAAAGACCCCATAGAATTCGTCTTCACCGAGTTCCCAGATGGCTGGAAGCTGGTTGCCGTTCCGTATGAGTAATCTTACGAAGCCGCCCATGGCGAGTGATGCGGATCGAGCTGGAACGCAGGGACTAAGCCCAGCCCAGCGGAGCAATGGTTCGCCCTAACTACTTCGTCAACAGGGAAGCAATCGTGTGGAGCAGGACGTCCGGCGACTCGCCCTTGGACAAAAAGCCGTCGGCGAATTCAAGGCCGGGCGGCTTTTCCGAGGCAGCGGAGAAGATGAGAATGGGAACCTCAGGTTTTAAATGCTTCATCTCTTCTGCGATCTCGGTTCCGGTTTTGGCGCTCAAATAGTGGTCCGCGACCACCAACTCAATGGGATTCTGCCTGAAGAGTTCGAAGCCCTCTTCCGCTGATCTGGCGGTGAGCACCTTGTAACCCGCGCCGTCGAGCAGGAGCTTTCGTACGCGGAGAGGGATTTCGCCGTCGTCAATACACAGTATGAGTGGCAGGTTCGCCGTAGTCATCGGTCCTACCGATCGCCAAAATGTGAAGGTTTAGGTGCTGCGGGGGAGTTTAGTCCGGTTCCCCCGGACAGGTAAAGCGATTTCACTTGCCTTCGTCGATATACAACGTCAGGTCGAACTGCTCGGTTGATTTGTTGGCCCGCACCAGCTTGTGCACCTTCACGTTCTGCAAGCCTCGGGTTCGGTAGAAGTCCGTAACCGTATTTTCGACGTCCGCGAGGCCCGAGCAATCACCTCGGCGCATGGCGTCGAGCGGCAAAAGCTGCCCGATTTCCTGGGTTGAAAAGGCCTGTGCCCATTGCACGCGAAAATTGCCCAGCCGATACCGCAAGCCTTGTCTGACAACAGCATGCATCCAGGCTGACTCAGGGGTAGGCTGCGCATTCACCACGTCCAAGTCGATGCTCGCCCGGATATAACACTTCCTGTCCAGATCAGTCGTGAGCAGGTGCTTCGCAGTATCCATCAGCGCCTGGCCCTCTCCCGGCCTGCCCATCACGGAAGCCTTGACTTCATCGATCTGGGAGGCGGACAGGCTATCCGCACCGTCGATGACAAATCGCGTAACGGTAATTGGCTGGGCCGCCGGCGGGGGTGTCGCGACTGAGTAGGTCACACAACAAAGAACGACAGCGATGGCACAGAACGCGACTTCGCAAAGACGGTTCATTGCTTCTCCACGCTCTTGGGCGCTTTTAGGTCTGCGGTAACACGGAGCGTTAGAGGCCCGTGCTTGTGAGTCCTTATACCCCCTCGGTCGTCGAGCGTCTAGTCCTAAGCAAGGCGCTGTCGGTAAGCCGGGGTTGGGAAGGAGGGCCGATCGGCTTAGAATCATCGCGTGATTCTGCCCGTCACAACGCGACTTGGCATAGCCTTCGTTGTTGTCGGTTCTTTCCTGACCTTGACCGCTGCGACGGCTTGCGCTCGGAATAGTGCGGTTTTGGTGGATGTCAAAGTGACGGTCGTCGATGTGATCGACGATTTAGTTCCAGATTGCCTGGTTGAGTTCAGGAGCGATTCAGAAACTGTTGTTTCGCACACCGGCAGGGATGGATCAGTAACAGTGGAAGTGCCAGACGGAACATACGTGATAACGACCACCGGAAGAGGATTTTTGAAAAACACGGTGGACAATGTGCAAGTTGGATCTCTTCCGCAGGGGTCACTCCGCGTTGTTCTGAAATTGGAATGCCCCGGATATTGTGGTCCTGTCGTTGTGGAGGGACCGGAACCTGCGGTCATCTCTCCTGAGTTGCCTGACGCGATACAGCCCCAAAGCAATGACCTGCACCCCTACATACCACCCAGACCAAAGAGCCGCTCGTGGCGATGCCTCTACCTTTGGGAGTGTTACGCATCGTAGTTTGTCAGCCGTGTGGAATCCGCAGACAGTTAATAGCCTGCCATTGTGTTGGGTGCAGATGCCCAGCACAGTGGTAACCACGTCCGAATGCTAAAATGAAGGGATTCCATGCAATTGACTGACGATTCTGTGGCCCTCCTGACCGCTCCGGAAAAGAGTGCTGATTCCGAAAAACCGACGCAGGCCGCTCCCTCGGAGGTCGCTCCAAAGAAGGTCGGCTTTGTGAGCCTGGGCTGTCCCAAAAACCTGGTGGACAGCGAGGTCATGATGGGGCTGCTGGCGCAGGGCGGAGCCCAGATCACCTCGCGCGCCGAGGATGCCGACGTCATCGTGGTCAACACCTGCTCGTTCATCGAGACGGCCAAGCAGGAATCGGTGGATACCATCCTGGAGATGGCGCAGCACAAGACGGCGGGGCGGGCGAAGAAGTTGATCGTCGCCGGATGCCTGGTGGAGCGCTACCGCAACGAGATTCAGAAGAGCATTCCTGAAGTTGATGCCGTGGTCGGCACGGGTGAGTTGCAGCAGATACTGAATGCCGCGGGGATCGCGGAGCGCAAAAGTGAAAGCGACGGTTCGCCATTTGTCATTCTGAATTCGCGCTCCGAGGGCGATGCTCGCGAGGCGGCTGGGCGTTTTTCGAAAGAAGGTTGGGACGGCGCCATTGCCGACCTGCCGAACTATCTCTACGACGAAACCACGCCGCGCGTGCTGTCGACGCCGAAACATTCGGCGTACATCAAGATCGCGGAAGGATGCGATCATCCCTGCGCGTTCTGCATCATTCCGCAATTGCGCGGCAAGTTTCGCTCGCGGCGTTTTGAATCGGTGATTGCCGAAGCGCAGCAGTTGGCGAAACGCGGCGTCCGTGAGATTACGCTGATTGGGCAGGACACAACCTGCTATGGCGAAGATCTCGGACTGAAAGACGGGCTGGCGCTGCTGCTGGAGCAGCTGGCGCAAATCGAAGAGCTGCGCTGGGTGCGGTTCCTGTATGCCTATCCCAACAAGATCACCGGCAAGCTGTTAGAGACGATTGCTGCGCACGAGAAAATCTGCTCGTACATTGACGTGCCGCTGCAACACGCGTCGCCAGCAGTTTTGAAAGCGATGAAGCGCGGCGCCGGGGCGGAGATTTTTCTGAAGTCGATTGCGAAGATGCGGCGCGCGATTGCCGATCTCACGCTACGCACGTCGTTTATTGTCGGTTTTCCCGGCGAGACCGAAGCCGACTTCGAGCAACTTTGCGATTTTGTGCGCGAGGCGCAGTTTGACTGGCTCGGCGTGTTCGGCTACTCGGATGAAGAAGGCGCGAGGGCGTTTGAGCTGGGCGAGAAGGTGGCGCCGCGTGAGATTGAACGCCGCCGCAAGAAGTTGATGTCGATGCAGAAGCAGATTTCGCGCAAGAAAAAGAAGGCACTCGTCGGCCGCCAGTTCGATCTGGTGTTGGAGGGGCCGTCTGCCGAAACCGAGTTGCTGTGGGAAGGTCGCACCGCAATGCATGCGCCCGAGATCGACGGCACGGTGTACGTGAACGATTTCGGCGAGCGCGAGGTAAGCGAGGGCGAGTTCTATCGCTGTGAGATCACCGAAGCGCATGAGTATGATCTGGTCGCGCGGATTGTTGAGTAGTTGTCAGTTGGCGGCGGTCAGTTGTCAGGAAGAGGTTGACGGTGGGCGGTGGGCAGGTATCAGTCATCAGGCATGGGAAGAGCAGGACCCAGCAAATCGCGTCAGGGCACGACCTTGGTCGTGCCGAAGAGTGCTGAACAAGTTCCCAAGTCCCTTTAGGGACGACACAACAGCAGATCGCTCGACGACTGAAGTTGTCTCGGGATGACAATTCACGAAGAAAGGTTTTCGGCACGACCGAGTTCGTGCCCTGACTCGAATTTTCCCAATAGGCGGTTTTCAGCGGGCTGTGCGCCTGCTTCGAATGTTCCGACAACTGTTTTTCTGACAACTGACCACTGACAACTGAACTACCATGCCCAAGAAATCAGTTCGCAGCTTGCGTTGTCCGATCTGCCGCAAGATTGTGTTGAAGAGCGAGCCCGAGTTTCCGTTCTGTAGCGAGCGCTGCCGGACGATCGACCTGGGGAAGTGGGCGAGCGGCGGCTATGTGATATCCACGACACTGAGCGATCCTGAGGCTGGCGATTCCCACTACCCGAATGAGCACGTCAAGAAGCCAAACTGAGGCGTCGCAAGTGACGGCCAGCGGGGCCAGGGCTAAAGCCCGGCATCGGCGGCAGCGGCAATTCCCCGGCCTGAAGGCCGGGGCTTCCACCCTGGTGCAGGGCTCCACCCTGGTGCAGGCGTCTGAGCGGGGTTTCCTATGCAGCGAACGATAGACTCCACCGCGCCACGTTGGGCCACGCTGGTCGCCACTTTCTTTGGCGCAGGACGACTGAAGCCCGGGCCGGGGACTTGGGGATCGTTGGCCACAGCGCTGCTTTGGTGGCTGATTGCATCTCACATACCACCGGGCACGCGGCTGGTGGTTATCGCGTCGCTGATCGTGCTTAGCGTAGCGGTGGGGATTCCGGCTGCGACCCTTGAGGCGCGCGGCTGCGGCAAGAAAGATCCGCAGCACGTTGTCATCGACGAAGTGGCGGGCCAGCTGGTCACGCTGATCGCGGTACCCATCGGGTGGAAACCGCTGCTGGCGGGCTTTATACTTTTTCGTGCGTTCGACATCCTGAAGCCGCCGCCGATTCGTCGGCTCGAGCGGCTGCCGGAGGGCACGGGAATCGTCGTTGACGATCTGGGCGCAGGAATCTACGGCCTCATTGTGATGCAGCTTCTGCTGCACTTTGGCGTGCTCGGCTAGGCGTCGGGAGAAGAACGAAAGCATGGAACGGCGCACCGTACGTAATGTGAACGGCAATCCCCGTATCGAGTCGATCGATCCTGCGTTCGCTCTGCCTGGCGGAGAAGTCCGCATCAGCGGCAGCGGCCTCACCGCAGCCAAGGCGGAGCGGCCAACCGTAATGTTCGGCGACTCCGAAGGGTCGATCATTGTCGGCTCGCGGCAGTTCATCGTGGCGCGCGTACCCGAGGGAGCCGCGTCTGGGGAGGTAGTCGTTTCCACCGACGGCAAGAAGAGCAATCCGCAGAAGGTTGGGGTTGCGGTGACCCTTGCCGAGAGTTTGCATCCGGTTGCCAATCCTGCCATCGACGACGAAGGCAATGTTTACGCGACATTCTCCGGCTCGCGTGGGCAGAAGGCGCCGATTGCGATTTATCGTATCGACCTGCACCAGAACGTGAAGCCCTTCGTGCAGGAGATGATGAACGCTACGGGCCTGGCGTTTGGACGCGACGGCAGTTTGTACGTTTCTTCGCGATACGATGGCACGGTGTATCGCGTTGCCCGCAATGGCGCGATGAGTTCGTACGCCGAGGGCCTGGGAATTGCCACCGGAATTGCCTTCGATCGCGAGGGCAATCTCTATGTGGGCGATCGCAGTGGGACAGTTTTCAAAATCGACCGCAACCGGCAGATTTTTGTGTTTGCCATGCTCGAGCCCAGCGTCTCGGCTTATCACCTCGCGTTCGACAGCAAAAACAACCTGTACGTCAGCGGGCCGACAACTTCAAGTTTCGACTCGGTGTACCGCATCGATCCGCACGGCGAGGTCGCTGTGTACTATCGCGGGCTGGGACGTCCGCAGGGACTCGCTTTCGACACGCAGGACAACCTCTATGTTGCGGCATCGCTGAATGGCCGGCGCGGGATCGTGAAGATTACGCCCGATGGGAAAGCCTCATTGGCAATCGCGGGACATAACCTGGTGGGACTGGCATTCGCTCCGGGTGGCTCGGTCGTGCTGGCCACCAACAGCGGCGTGCATTACCTGACCTGGGGAGTACACGGCCGCTCGCTGCTGCCCGTCACCTAGAGTGAGAGGCTGCCGGGAAAATTCCAAGGCTAAAGCCCCCCCTCTTGCGAGAGCGCTTTTCACCACGCTGAAGCGTGGTGCTTCCACCACTCAAAGCGTCTTCAGATACTCGATAATCGCCCAGCGTTCGTCATCCGTCAGCTCGCGTCCAATCACGCCTTTGCCTGGCTTGTTGCTGAATTCGTGGCCTGCATTGGAGTTTCCCGAATGGGGGTCGTTGGGCTGGTCGGTGCGGAACTCGAATGCGCCGGCGATTTTCTCGGTGCTGTAGCCGAGGGTCTTGGGATCGAACTCGCGACTGCCCACATAGAACGTTTTATCTCTCCGGTCCGCTGGGCTCAGCAATTGATAGAGGTTCGGGACTGACCCGTTGTGTAAGTAAGGAGGTGTGGCCCACATACCTCCGAGCGGTCGCGCGCGATACGCTAAGGGCGCCACCACTCCGGCGTCGCGGAAACCGCTCCACTGGTCACGCTGCTCTGCGGTCAAGCCAAGCGCGTCGTAGCTCTTGTCGCGAATCTTGCCGGTCACGGCGCGAAGCCCGTCTGAGGCTGAGACCGTTCCGAGGCCGAGGACTCCGGTCACCGCTGTGCGATTCGCCCAGTCGGTGGCTTCGCGCGGGTCGGTGCCGATCTCGTCCAGCGGGATGACGTTCAGCTTGAGGAAAGAGTGGCCCTTGAGCCCGGCCTCCCAATACTTCGGATCCTGAAGCTCAGGCGAATTCACCGGAGGCAGATGGCAGTGCTGACATTGCTGCCGGTAAAGTTCGGCACCCTGCTGCGCCTTTGCCTGGTCGATGGGCCCGAAGACCGCTTCCGGCCACGCCGGCGACTTCAATCCGTTGAACGCGGTCGCGCCGGCGAGGAGGCTTTCCATCTCCCACTGCGCTTTCACGTTGACCGTCGATTGATAAAGCCTGGCGGGATCGGTGAGATTGACGCGGGCACGCACTCCCAGCGCCTCTCCGATGTTTCGCACCATGGGCTGCTGGATGGAGGCGTTGTACTGCACCCAGCCAAACCAACTGGTGTACCAGAGTGGCGGGAAGCTTACCGGAGAATTGGCGACGCGAAGGTTCGCGTTGTCCAGTTCGGTGCCGAAAACGTAATTGCCGATGCGGCCAAGCGCATCGGTGCGGCCGAAACCGCCTTCAGCCGCGTAGAGCTTGCCGGCATCTGCGGCGTTCTTCTCGGCGAGGCCTGCGTTGAGGAAGGCTTCGAAGTCCTGGCGCAGCTTTTGTTTGCCGGCAGCAGACGCGTTGTCCCCGAGAACGGCGCGTGCGAAGCGATCGAAGCGGCCGGGAATCTTGTCGGTGAAGGCGACGGCGTAGCCAAGCTCGGTCTGGAACGACGCCAGGTCGAGTGTCGCGGCTCCACCGTCAATGCGCACTCCCTTGCCGCGGTACTCGATCTGTCCGGTGTGGCAGGCAGAGCAGGTCAATCCAACGACATCAACGCGCTGCCCAGTGTTGACGTCGGTGATGGTGTCTTTGGCGAAGCCGACCGGCAGGCCATCGGGATTCAGCGCGCTGGCGGAATCGGGCAGGAAACCGAATCGCGCGAGGTAGGCGGTGTCGGCAAACTTGGGGACCGCTCCGAAGAATTTGATATGCGGCTGCTCGAGCGCGAGAAACCACGTGTAAGGCAACAACTCTGTGCCCTGGGGCGAGTGATAGAACCAGGTGCGCTGGGCTGGAGTCCAATTCTGGTTTGCAAACTGGACATCGACCGGCTTATAGGCTGGCATGTTTGCGCTCGGCCGCGGGCCGAAAACCTCACGCAGTTGCTGACAACCCGTCATCGAGATCGTGACGACAAGAATCGCCACGAAGTGAAGGACACGTTCAGATCGCATGGTGCGGCTTCGCCTCGTACGGACGCAGAGCAGTTTGAAATTACCCATGGGGATGAGTGAGTCTACACCGGCAACGCCTTTCGTCAAGGCTGAAATGTGGCGAGCGTGCAATGCGGATGCGGGATCCATCGGTTTGCCTTGTATCAGGTCGCCCATTGGCTGGGCTCAGGCCGGGCTGCGGCCGGGCTGCGGCCGGGCTGCTGAAAAACTCTTCGCAGTGGAAAAAACAGCAGATCCCTCACCTCTAAAGAGGTTCGGGGTGGCAAGAACACAGGACTTTTACGGCGCAGCTAAAGCTGCGCCCCGTCAAAACGGCGGCCGGCAGAGTTTTTTCCGCAGCCTGTGAAGCCGGGCCCTGATACAAACCGATTTATGAAATAACCTCTCGTTACTCTATTATCCGAGTGGAAGAGGTCTGCAATGAATTTTGCTTTGGGAATTGCCTGTCGATCCTGCAAGGGATGGACTGTCCTCGTATTATTGATGGCTGCGGTTTTTGCCATTGGCGAAGAGGCATCTCCTGCGCCGACTCCGCTGAGCGATCGCGTGCTGGTGGTCTTCAACCGCAACGATGGCGGCTCGCGCGACGTCGCCAAGTATTACGCCAAGATGCGCGGCATCCCGCAGCAGAATCTCTGCTCCATCTCCCCGATCGATCCCGGCTCGGTGAATTGGAAGGAATATCTCCTGCAAGTCAAGGCGCCAATCCAGAAATGCCTGACGGCGGTAGGGCCCGGCAAGATCTTGTATATCGTCTTCAGTTATCAGACGCCGTTCCGGGTCGAGGGGCCGCAACCTGATAAACGAAGCGGCAATGGGGGCTTCGCGCTGGACCAGTTCGTCGCCGATATCTGGAGCCAATACGCCCCGGATTTTCCCATGAACCGCCCAGCGCAGCCTTACTATGCCCCGGCGCGAAGCAAGGCCAACCAGTATCTGCCATTCGTGTCTTTGGCGGACTATCGAGCGCTACCGGGTGCGAAGACGATTTACTCGGTGTGGCGGCTGGATGCAGCCGACGCCAAGCTGGCGAAGGGGCTGGTCGACAAAGCGATTGAGGCCGAGAAGTCCGGGCTGAAGGGACTGGTGTGTATCGATCGGCGATACCCGCTCAATACCGTCGAGGACAACGGCTACGGTTCCGGCGATTGGGACCTGCACCGGGCTGCCGCGTTCGCGCGCCAAGCCGGATTCAAAGTGATCGAGGATGCCAACGACCAGGAGTTTGGAACTCCGCCGGCGCCGATGTGTCCGAACGCTGCGCTCTACGCCGGCTGGTACTCGTTGAACAACTATAACGATGCGTTCACCTGGAACACGGGCGCCATCGGTATCCATCTCGATAGCTTGTCGGCGTGGAACCCGCGCACCGGCACCAACTGGGTCGCCAATGCCATCAAGCGAGGCATTACGGTCACCACCGGCGCGGTAGGCGAGCCCTACCTCACCGGCTTGTTGCATCCGAGTGGCACGTTCCGCGACCTGTTTCAGGGAGCCAATGTCGGCGATGCCTTTCTGCGGAACACTGCGCTCTTGAAGTGGGAGATTCTCTACATCGGCGATCCGCTGTATCGGCCATTTCCGAATGGACTGCCGCCGTTTGCGAAGAAGCAGACCAAAGTAGAGCAGCCTAAGGCGGAGCCGCAGCAACAGCCGAAAGCGGAACAGCCAAAAGCAGAGCCCAAGGTGCAACCGAACGTGCCGAAACAACAACAGCAATAGCTAAGAATGATGGCGCAATTGAGTTCCGAGCGTAGGCACGGCGATAGATGTGGCGGCGGCGAGTGCTTCAATAATAGAAGTCAACTGATGAGGAGCAACCCCCTCAGAGGCTGAAGCCCGAGATCTTGTCCGACGGTTGCGGCACGGCCGAAGCCGCGCCCTTTCAAAACCAAGAGCGAGCACGGCGCATTTGGAGGTGCGGCCCTGCAAAGCGGCGGTTTGGATATGAAGATCCCACTCATTCCAACCGAAGGAATGAGTGGGGCACCCGCTGAACGTCCGCCTTAAGCGAAGAGCGAACAATGTCCTTCCGTTTTCAGATCGAAGCCACTGACGGCCGCGCCCGCGCGGGGCGCTTCTTCACGCCACACGGCGAGGTGGAGACGCCGGTCTTCATGCCTGTCGGCACGGTTGGCACGGTGAAGGGGGTTCCGCAGGACACGCTGGAAGAGTTGGGCGTGCAGATTCTGCTGAATAATACCTATCACTTATATCTGCGTCCGGGCGTCGAGACGGTGCGCGCGTTGGGTGGGGTGCAGAAGTTCATGGCGTGGGAGCGGCCGATTCTGACCGACTCCGGCGGATTCCAGGTGTTCAGCCTTAGCGACCTGCGCAAGGTGACGGAAGACGGTGTCGCGTTCCGCTCCCACCTCGACGGCTCGTCGCACTTCTTCAGTCCCGAGAGTGCAATTGCGGCGGAGATCGGACTGGGCGCCGACATCATCATGGCGTTCGACGAGTGCACGGAATATCCGGCGGAGCGGTCGCGCGCGCAGCAGTCGATGGAGATGACGCTGCGCTGGGCGAAGCGCAGCAAAGAGTATTTTGAGGCGCATAGGGAAGAGGTGCCGTGGTATCGCCATTCGCCGGAAGACCAGGGTTCCAGCGCGAGCTTAAGTGGAAAGGGGGACAAACTGCAGATCCCTCGCTCCGCTCGGGATGACACGCATGACTTGGGTGACAAGAAAGAGCAGGTCCCTCGCTCCGCTCGGGATGACACGCATGACTTGGGTGACAAGAAAGAGCAGGTCCCTCGCTCCGCTCGGGATGACAAAGATCAAAATGGCGGTTTGGGCATCAAAGGTCCCACTCATTCCGACCGAAGGAATGAGTGGGGCACCCGTGTTTCTGGCGAAGAGCGAAGAGCGAATGGCGAATGGCGAGAAGGTCAGACGCAGGCGCTGTTTGGCATTGTGCAGGGAGGAACTTATCTCGATCTTCGCCGCGAATCGGCCGAGCGTACCGTCGAACTCGACTTTCCCGGATATGCGATTGGCGGTCTCAGCGTTGGCGAGCCGCGGGAGATGACTTATGAGATGGTGAATGCGGCCATTCCACACCTGCCGCTCGAAAAACCGCGCTATCTGATGGGCGTTGGCACTCCCGAGGAGATCGTGCAATACGTGGCGCAGGGGGTGGACATGATGGATTGTGTGCTGCCGACCCGCGCCGCACGTCATGGCTTGTTGTTCACGTCCGAGGGGCGGCTGACGATCAAGAACGCGCGCTACGCGAAAGATGAAGGGCCGCTCGACCCGCACTGCCGTTGCCGGGTATGCCGACGCTATTCACGCGCTTACCTGCGTCACCTGTACGCCTCTAATGAATTGCTGGCTCAGGTGTTAAACACCATCCACAACCTGGCCTATTACCTTGACACCATGCGTCGCGTCCGGCAAGCTATAAAGGCTGGAGAGTTCGCAAATTTCCTCTCCGACGTCCGGCCACCGCAACTCAGCGTGCCCTAGCGGCGCTTGAGTCAGCCACTCGGACGGGCAACTTGCCTGTCAAGTCCCCGGTTTCCGGCAAAC
Source organism: uncultured Acidobacteriaceae bacterium (assembly GCA_963796585.1). Classification (GTDB taxonomy): domain Bacteria; phylum Acidobacteriota; class Terriglobia; order Terriglobales; family Acidobacteriaceae; genus CAVVDY01. The sequence goes on along the minus strand of CAWCMB010000005.1, from coordinate 911,536 downwards.
GCGATAATATTATTGGAGAAGCTTTGGGCTGTTCCTGCGGGTGCGAGCCCGGGATGGCCTGAGCGTGTCCGAAGTTCCGCTCAACTCCCCTGCTCGTCCTGACGTGCTCCGGGTTTATCTCGGGTTCACCACGGAGACACGGAGAAGAAAAGAGCGAGAAGTCAGGCCCAATGCAGGCGGATGCGAGGTCCAGCGGGCATGGCAGTGCTGCGAGTTGGTGACCTCGGTGCCTGCGGGGATACGCAGGAAGAGATTCACCACGGAGGCACGGAGAATTTAAGAGGGTAATGATTTAAGAGCAAAACCAGGTCTGCGGTTTTGCGACTTGTTTAACTCCGTGACCGGAGCCTGCCCTGAGCGCAGTCGAAGGGTGCCTCGGTAGTGAGATACGCAGTTATTAAGTAAGGTGCAATGATTACAAACGCAGGTTTCTTCCTACAAATAGCAGCGGGCGGCATCGCTCCGGTGCTGATGATGGTGGGAATTTTCGCGATCTTCTATTTCCTGCTGATTATGCCGCAGCAGCGCCGGCAGAAAAAATGGGCGGCGATGCTGGAGACCGTCAAGTCGGGGGATCGCGTGACCACCAGCGGCGGCATCAAGGGTACCGTGCTGTCGATGAAAGATGACGGCGTGGTTCTTCGGGTTCCGCCGGACAATATCAAGATCGAAGTAGCTCGGTCCTCGATCGTGTCACTTACAACAGAGGAGGAGCGCTCCTAGTTCGACGTCGCAGTTCAACGTCCAACTTCAACCAGGGTTGCAGTCTCATCATGACCAAGAATCTCACGCCAAAAATCATCCTCATCATCGCCGTGCTGCTGGTCTTTTTGTTCGGCATCTTCGGCATTCCCAAGAGTTTCACGCCCGCCGGCCTGTTGGCCGCGTTGCAGGACCGCATCCACCTTGGGCTTGATCTCAAGGGCGGCACGCACTTGATCCTTCAGGTGAAGGTCAACGACGCGGTGAATGCCGAAACCGATCGCGCGGTTGAGCGGCTCAAGGACGACCTGAAGAGCCGCAACGTCAGTTACGGCGAGATCACCAAGCCAAATCCGCAGCAGAATCCCGAGCTGATCGTAATCAAGGGGGTTCCGCCGGAGTCTTCCAACGAACTGCGCACCCTGGTGTCCGACCGCTTGCCGGATTACGATCTCGCCTCCGGACCGGAGAACTCCTGGACCGTCCAACTGAAGCCCGCGGCGGTGAAGGACATGAAGAACAAGGCCGTGGGGCAGGCGATTGAAACCATTCGCAACCGAATTGACCAGCTCGGCGTGAGCGAGCCGGTGATCCAGGAGCACGGACTGGGCGACTACCAGATTCTGGTGCAGTTGCCGGGCGTGGATGACCCAGCTCGTGTGAAGGAGATCATGCAATCGACCGCCATGCTGGAAATCCGGCAGGCGCTGGGTGGTCCCTTCAATAGCGAGCAGGAAGCGATGCAGGGCAGTGGCGGCGTGCTTCCGGATAATGCTGTGCTGCTGAAGGGCCGCAATCTGGGAGCGAACCAGAGTAGTGATACTTCGGGCGACCAGTGGTGGCTGATCAGCCGCTCCTCGGCGGTAAGCGGCAGCGATCTGCGTGGCGCCGAAGCCGGTCGCGATGAGAATGGGCGTCCCGACGTTAAGTTCGATTTAACGGGCGAGGGTGGACGACGTTTTGCCGCTTTCACCGGAGCACACGTAGGCGACAAGCTGGCCGTAGTACTGGATAACAAGGTGATGGAAGTCGCCACCATCCAGGAGCAGATTCACGATCAGGGACGCATCAGCGGTGGCTTCAGCGAGCAGGCAACGCGCGACTTGGCGCTAACGCTGCGCTCGGGTGCACTGCCTGCCGGCATCAAGTATTTGGAAGAGCGCACGGTTGGACCTTCGCTGGGAGCGGACTCGATTCGTGCCGGCGTGCGCGCCGCCGTGGTGGGCATGGTGGCGGTCATGGTCTTCATGCTGTTCTACTATCACGCGGCGGGCATCAACGCCGATTTGGGATTAATCCTGAACCTGGTCATCCTGCTGGGATTCCTGGGATTCAGCAGCGCCACGCTTACCTTGCCGGGAATTGCGGGTGTGATCCTGACCATTGGTATGGGCGTCGACTCGAACGTGCTGATCTTCGAGCGCATTCGCGAAGAGCTGCGGCATGGCAAGACGCCGCCTTCAGCCGTGGAGCAGGGCTTCGCTCACGCCTGGATCACCATTATCGATACTCACGTGACGACCATTGTTTCGGCGATCATCCTGTTCCTGTTCGGAACCGGTCCGGTTCGCGGGTTCGCGGTTACGCTGAGCTTTGGTCTGCTGGCCAACCTGTTCACGTCGGTCTTCGTGTCGCGTGTCATTTTCGATAGCATCCTCAACCGCCACCAGCGTGGCCAGTCGTTGAGCATTTAAGGGGCTACCGGTGCAGCTATTCATTAACACCAACATCGATTTCCTCGGCAAGAAGTGGTACTTCCTTGCCTTCTCGCTGATTTTCAGCGTCGCCGGAATTTGCTCCATGCTGTTCTGGCACGGCATCCCTCTGGGCGTCGACTTTAAGGGCGGAACGCTGGTCTATGTGAAGTTTGCTTCCACCCCTAACCTCGACCAGATCCGCAAGGATATGGATCGGGCCGGGCTGAAAGATCCCAAGATCCAAAGGTATGGCGCGCCCGACACCAACGAGGTGCTGGTCGCGCTCGAAGAGAAAGAAACCAGCGAAGCCGCGCTCGATCAGGGCAAGAACGCAATCATCAAGGCGCTGGAAACCGAGAACCCACAGAACACCGGCAAGCAGGACCTGAATAACACCGGTCCATCTTCGCTGGGACAATACTTACTGGGCAAGGATCCTCTTCGTTTGGGAACCGACGCACCAGAGCGCTATCAGCAGATTGCGCAGCAGATCGAAGATGTGCGTAACAAGCAGCACGGTGGAGTGCTGAGCTCGATCGACGAGTTAAACGGGGTTGCTCCCAACGAGGTGTTGAGTTTGCTGCGGCAGGACTTCTACACTTCGAACTTCGCAGTACGGAATGTGGAGATCGTAGGTCCACAGGTTGGTGGACAGTTGCGGCACCAGGCGCTGATGGCGACGCTGTATTCGCTGGCGGGAATGCTGGTGTATCTCTGGTTCCGCTTTGAGCTGATCTACGGCATTGGAGCGGTGGTCGCCTGTTTCCACGACACCATCATCACGGTCGGCTTCTTCTCGCTGCTCAACAAGGACATCAGCCTGACGGTGATCGCGGCCATCCTGACACTCATCGGCTACTCGATGAACGACACCATCGTGGTGTTTGACCGCATTCGCGAGAACATCAGGCTGCTGCGTCGTGAGCCGCTGGCAGATATCGTCAACAAGAGCATCAACCAGACGCTGAGCCGAACGATTCTTACCTCAGGTCTCACGTTTCTGACGGTACTTTCGCTGTATCTATTCGGTGGTGAGGTACTTCGTGGTTTCTCGTTAGCTCTGGTCATTGGAATCCTGATCGGCACCTATTCTTCGATTGCCGTGGCGGCGCCGATGTTGGTCGCCTATCAGGATTGGCGTGAGGGCAAGACGGGGCGAGCTGTTCTGCCGGCAGCAGGTACAGCCCGCGAGCGGGAAAAAGTGAAAGTAAAGGTGTAGTCGAACTGCGAGTCAAAGGAGTAGACTTGGCAACTGTTTGGCAGGACCGAGTCCTCCTAACTGCGGTTAGGGGATCCCGGTGCAGGTGAGTGCAGTACTTCCAGCGGCGGTTTCGTTTTTTGGGAGCAAATGCTGTATTTCCGGTGTCTAAGCAATTGAAGATGAGTCTGACGGAGACCACGCCATGTTTGAAGACAGCTTAGTGGAATCGGGAGGGAGGCTGAGATCGAAGCAGGGAGCCACCACTGCGGTTTCTTTCATCCTTCAGATTTTGCTGATCGGCGTTCTCGTATTATTACCACTTGTTTTTACCGAGGCGCTGCCCAAGCAGCAGTTAATGACCTTCCTGGTTGCTCCGCCGCCACCACCACCTCCGCCACCGCCACCGGCAGCTACTCCGGAAATCAAGGTGGTGAAGAAGGTGACGACCGAGCTCGATAACGGCGAGCTGCGGACCCCGACCAAAATCCCGAAAAAGATTCAGATGATCAAGGAAGACGAGCCACCACCATCCACCGGAGTTGCCGGAGTTGTGGGAGGCGTTCCGGGAGGCGTCCCGGGTGGTGCGGTTGGAGGAGTTCTGGGCGGCATTATTAGCGGCACTCCTACGGCGGTGCCCAAGGTTGCGACGCCGCAGCGGGTACGCGTATCGCAGGGTGTATCGCAAGGATTGCTGATCCACCAGGTGAAACCTTCCTATCCCGCGCTGGCGCGCCAGGCCCGCATTCAGGGCACGGTGGTGCTGCAGGCGGTTATCGGCAAGGACGGCAACATCCAGAACCTGAAGGTGGTCAGTGGGCATCCCATGCTGGCGCCGGCGGCGCTGGAAGCCGTAAAGCAGTGGAAGTACAAGCCTTATTACCTGAATGGTGAGCCGGTCGAGGTCGATACAACCATCAACGTGAACTTCACGTTGGCGGGGGGATAGACCGGCAGCCCGGTTCCGCAGCAGTTTGCATCCAACTGTGAAGCGGTTGGCGAGAATGACCGCTAACCTAGTTAGGTTTTTAGAGTATCCGGAGCCTTTGCCGGGTTAGAAAGAGTTTTGGGCCCGATTGAACGGGCTGATGTAACGAAATCCTCGTGGCAGCTTCTGCCGCGATAAAGAAGTCCGAGGAGGGTAATTCGACTCATGCTTTTAGCGAACCTTGCAACCTATGCGATGAGCCATGTGCCTACAGTCGCCGCCTGGATGTTTCAGGAAGGCGTAGGTTGGGACCCGATCTCCCTGTGGAAACAGATGGGCATCCTGGCCAAGATCGTGGTCGTCATTCTATTCATCATGTCGGGCTGGTCGATTGGCGTCATGATCGATCGCGCCATGGCATTTAGCGCGGCCCGCAGCCAGTCGCGTGCTTTCGCTCCCGCCGTTGCCGGCGCGCTGCGTGAAGGCAAGATCGACGAAGCCATCAAAGTGGCCGAGCGCAACAAGAAGAGCCACCTGGCGAAGGTCGTCACCGCCGGCCTGCAGGAATTCAAGGCACACGGTGACTCCGCCGACATTCCCGGCGAGCAGATCGAAGCTTCCAAACGCGCCCTGGAGCGTGCCGAAGCCATCGTGCACGCCGAATTGAAGCGCGGCCTCAGCGGGCTGGCGACCATCGGTTCGACCGCTCCCTTCGTGGGACTGTTCGGAACCGTCGTCGGCATTCTGAACGCCTTCCGCGAAATTTCGACCCAGAAAGCGACCGGTCTGGGCGCCGTCGCCGGCGGTATTTCGGAAGCGCTGGTGACCACCGCTGTCGGACTATTCGTGGCCATTCCCGCCGTGATGATGTTCAACTACTTCACCAGCAAAGTCGAAGCTTTCGACGTGGAAATGGACAACAGCTCCAGCGAGTTGATCGACTATTTCCTGAAACGTCGCGGCGCCGGCGTACGCCGGTAGTACCTGGCTCGGCCGCAGGGCTGAGCAGGAGGTTGAACTTAGATGGCACTGGCAAAACGAAATGTAGGTTCGGCAGTGAACTCGAACATCAACGTCACGCCCATGGTGGACGTAATGCTGGTGTTGCTGATCATCTTTATGGTGATCACGCCCATGTTGCAGAAGGGCGTGAGTGTCGACATGGCTAAGGTCAACAACCCGGTGCCCATGCCGGACGCCGATAAGGAAGATGCTTTGCTGGTCTCGATAATGCGTGACGGCAAAATCTACTTCGGCACCGACGTGGTAACGGCCGACGCCCTGACCGAGAAGGTAAAGGACCGGCTGGCGAATCGAGTGGATAAGCGGGTCTTCATCAAGTCGGACGCGCGTGCGAAATATGGCAGCGTGGTAGACGTGGTGGATAACGTGCGTTCCGCCGGGGTCGATGACGTCGGGTTGCTGACCGAGCAGAATAAGACGAATCCGTCCACCACGACGCCGCCTCCAGCGACGAGTACGGGCGCGGGTTCGCAATAGGAGTTTTCTATGTCAATGGCAGTTGGCGGGTCCGGTAGCGGGCCCACCGCGGACATGAACGTTACTCCGCTGATCGATGTGTTGCTGGTGCTGCTGATCATCTTTATGGTCATCACGCCGCTCACTCCGAAAGGTCTGGATGCGCTGGTTCCGCAGCCTCCAAAAGATCAGCAAAAACAGCAGGAGCCTAACGACCGCACCATCGTGGTTCAACTCTTGAAGGGTGCGGGGGATAAGCCGGCCCTGAAAATCAACCAGGACGATGTCACCTGGGAAAATCTTGAAGGTCGTTTGAATGACATCTTCAAGACCCGGGCTGAGAAGGTAATGTTTGTCAAAGCAGACCCCGACCTGCCCTTTAACGATGTGGCGCAGGTGATTGATATCGGGCACGCAGCCGGGGTCGACAAGGTCGGCCTGATTACGGCAAAAATCGAGGCTGGCGGCTAGTCGAAACGCCGGTACCTCGTTCGGGAAGCACTCCTCCTCGTGGACGGGCGGGGACATCGGCACGATGTCCCGCCGGCCTGCTGGAAATGGATCAACGCTACGGAGAGTGACAACTAACATGAACAAGACAGGACGAGTACTCAGCGTAATTGCTGTGCTGCTCGCGCTTCTTTCGGGCGTGGGTTGCGACAAACTGCGGGCCCGCGACCAACTGAATAAGGGTGTCAATTCCTACAAGAACGCCCGCTACGAAGAGGCCATCGAACATTTCAAGAACGCGGTCGCGCTCGATCCCCGGTTGATCAACGCGCAACTTTATCTGGCCACGGCTTACATGCAGCAATACATTCCGGGCGCCGATTCGCCCGACAATAATAAGTACGCCGAGCAGGCGATCGACGAGTTCAAGAAAGTGCTCGAGACCAATCCTCCCAAAGAGCAGAAGTTGCTGGCGCTGAAGGGAATTGCCTCACTGTACTTCAACATGAAGAAGATGGACCAGGCGCGCGAGTATCACCTGAAGGTCGCCGAGCTGGATCCCAACGATCCTGAGGCGTATTACTCGATCGGGGTTATCGATTGGACCCAGACTTATGCGCCCCGTATGGCGGCGCGTGCGGCACTGGGCCTGAAGCCGACCGATGATCCTAAAGGCAAGGACTGCACTGAGCTGCTCAAGGCGGTGAAGGACAAGAACGAACCCAAGGTGCAGGACGGCATCCAGAACCTCCAAAAGGCGCTTCAGATTCGCCCCGACTACGACGACGCCATGGCATATCTGAACCTCATGTATCGCGAAGAAGCCGATCTGCAGTGCGACGACCCAGAGGCGCGCAAGACAGACCTGAAGACGGCTGATGATTGGGTCGACAAGAACCTGGCGACCAAGAAGGCCAAGGCGGAGAAGGCCGGGCCTACCGGAATCGTAACCCCCGAGCCGACGAATCAGTAGCTGATTGCTGAAGGTTGCGTTACCCAGCCCCTCTGCGAAGAGGGGCTTTTGTTTTTACGGCTTCGCGGTGACAACCCTCGCATTTATGCGGAGGAGTGCATTTAGAGGGATATCTGCGGGATTTGCCCTGGCATGCGCCTAACTCGAAGGGGCGCGCCGGCCTGAAGGCCAGCACTGCCCGAACCTCGATTTTTTCAGCAGCCTGTGAAGCCGACATTTAAGGCTGCATCGCAGGCGTTGCTAAAGCCGCGCCCCCTTCAAAAGCGGACCGACCTTACGCCAGGCATATCCCCTTCGTGAACTGCCGAGGCTTCTGCCGCCCTGAAGTCCGTCACTATACTCTGTGACGAAGTCACTTACCTCGCATCCTCCATGTTTTACAATCCAGATTCGCGCCCGTAGGACTCCTCCATGTTCAAACGAATTCTTATCGCAAATCGTGGTGAAATCGCGGTCCGTATCATTCGCGCCTGCCGCGAAATGGGGATTGAGTCGGTTGCGGTGTTCTCCGACGTCGACCGGCGCGCCTTGCACGTCCGCAAGTCCGATTATGCCTACCATATCGGCCCGGCGACGGCGAGCGAGTCGTACTTGAACATGGAGAAGATCCTCGACGTGGCACGGCGCAGCGGCGCCGAGGCGATACATCCCGGTTACGGCTTCCTTTCGGAGAATGCGAAGTTTGCGCGGGCCTGCAAAGAGGCCGGCGTGAAGTTCATCGGACCCACCGCGGAATCGATGGAGATGATGGGTTCGAAGACCCGCGCGCGTCAGAACATGAAGAAGGCGGGCGTGCCTTTTGTTCCGGGCTCGGAGAAGGGGCTGGAATTCGACGGCATCGAGCGCATGGCCGAACAGATTGGCTATCCGGTGATGCTGAAAGCGGCGGCCGGCGGCGGCGGCAAGGGTATGCGCATGGTTAGTTCGCCCGCGGACCTGCGCTCGGCCTATGATGCTGCACGTAGCGAGGCGCAACGCTCGTTTGGCGACAACGAAGTTTACATCGAGAAGTTCATCGTCAATCCGCGCCACGTGGAGATGCAGGTCTTCGGCGACGAGTACGGCAATGTGGTGTATCTGGGCGAGCGTGAGTGCTCCATACAGCGCCGCCACCAGAAGGTGCTGGAAGAGTCGCCCTCGCCGATCGTCGATGAAGACATGCGGCGTCGCATGGGCGAAGTAGCCGTGCGCGTGGCCAAGGCGGCGAACTACCAGAACGCCGGGACGGTCGAGTTTCTGGTCGATGAGCAGCGCAACTTCTTCTTCCTCGAGATGAACACCCGCTTGCAGGTGGAGCATCCGGTGACCGAATTCGTGACCGGTTACGACCTGGTGCATCTGCAGCTTCGCGTGGCGAGCGGAGAGAAACTGCCTTTTGCCCAGGAAGACGTGAAGTTGCGCGGTCATGCCATCGAGTGCCGCATCTACGCAGAGGATCCGGACAATCAGTTCTTTCCATCTCCCGGGCAGATTACCCGCTTGATATCGCCGTCTGGGCCGGGCATTCGGCGCGACAGTGGCATGTATGAGGGCTGGACAGTGCCGATCGACTACGACCCGCTGCTGGCCAAAATTGTGGGTTACGGCGAGACGCGCGACGACGCTATCAACCGGCTGCGCCGGGCGCTCCACGAGTACTTCGTCGGCGGAATCAAGACCAATATCTCGCTCTTCCGGCGCATTCTTCTCGATCCCGACTTTTGCGCAGGCAAGCTGGATACCGGGTTCCTCGACCGTCTGCTGGCAAAACCGGCGGAGGAAACCGACGAGCATCGTCCGCTGATCGCAGCGATTGGAGCGGGCATCTTCGCCAGCCTTGAGCCCAAGGCGACGCTGCCCGGAGTCAATGGCGCGACGGCTTCTGCCCCTGCTAACGGGGCCGGTCCGCAGCCTGAGTTTTCGGCATGGCACCGGGCGGGGCGGATTGAAGCCCTGCGGGAGAGATGAGGCGATGACCTACGACGTTGTGGTAGATGGAAAAACGCATCGCCTGGAACTGACGCGCGGCGAGAGCAAGTGGCAATGCACCATTGACGGCGAAGCCATGGAAGTTGATGCCGCGCTGACCGCGCGCGACATATTGTCTCTGCTGATCGACAACAAAGCTTACGAGATCAAGCGCGAGCGCTCACTACAGGGCGAACTGCACATGGTCCTCGGAAGCGCTCGCTACGCCGTGGATGTTCAGGATCCACGCTCGCTGCGCACCCGGCGCGCTGCCGCTGGTGGCGAGGCCGGTCCGCAAAAGATTACTGCCGCCATGCCGGGCAAGATCGTGCGCATCATGGTGAAGGAGAAAGACGAGGTCGCGGCGGGCCAGCCGCTGCTGGTGATGGAAGCCATGAAGATGCAGAACGAGATCAAGTCTCCGAAGGCCGGCAAAGTGCAAAAGGTTCTCACTGCTGAGGGCTCGACCGTGAACGCCGGTGATGCCTTGGCGGTGATCGAATAGCGGCCAAAACAAGAATTCACCACGGAGGCACGGAGTACACGGAGGTTGCGTCGCCAAAGAATTCTCCGTGACCTCCGTGTCTCCGTGGTGATCCTCGGCTGTAAGGATGTGTAGAAGCTCTCCTATAATCTCCTGATGCAGAAGCATTGGAAGACCCGCCTGATACATTCCGACGCCCACATTCCTGAAGGCTTTCGCTCGCTTAACGTTCCTACATATCGCGCTTCTACGACAGTGTTTCCTGACGCGGCGGCGGTGACCGACCAATGGGATGTGCATGAGGTCGGCTATAGCTACGGCCTGTACGGTACGCCCACGGTCCTTGAATTAGCGGCGCGCATCTGCGAACTCGAAGGCGGCTATCGCACATTGATTACGCCCGGCGGGCAGAGCGCGATTTCGCTGATTCAGTTGGCGTTCTTGAAGGCAGGAGACCACGTTCTTATTCCCGAGAGCGTTTATGGGCCCAACCGGTCATTTGCCAATCGTGTCCTGCGCAAGTTCGGGGTCGAGGTTACGTATTACGAGCCGCTGATTGGCAGCGGTGTCGAGTCGCTGATCCGGCCGAACACTAAGCTGGCCTGGTGCGAGAGCCCGGGCTCGATCACGATGGAAGTGCAGGACGTTCCTGCCATTGCCGAGGCGGCGCACGCGCACAATGCGCTGGTGGTTCTCGACAATACCTGGGCGGCTGGCGTGTTATTCGACGCTTTCGCGCATGGTGTCGATATCACAATGCAGGCGCTCACGAAGTACGTCGGCGGGCATAGCGATTTGCTTCTGGGTTCCATCACCGTGAAGGATGCGAAGCTGTGGGAGCAACTCGGATCCACACAGCAGGTGGTTGGATGTGCGGCTTCACCCGACGATTGCAGCCTTGCATTGCGTGGCCTAAAGACGATGGCGGTGCGGCTGCAAGCGATCGAGCAGTCGGCGAGGCAGATCGCGTTTTGGCTGGCTGAACGGATTGAAATCGAGCGAGTTCTGCATCCGATGCTCGAATCCTGTCCCGGCTATGAATACTGGTCTCGCGACTTCGAAGGTTCTTCCGGCGTGTTCTCCATCGTATTCCGGCCTGAATTCACCAAGGCACAGGTTCACGCGTTCGTGAACTCGCTGGAGTTGTTCAAGATCGGTTATAGCTGGGGCGGGGTGACCAGTCTGGCGGTGGCTTACGATTTCGGCGAATGGACGAGCCGTCCCGGGTATGGCCATCGCATTGTGCGCCTGAACATCGGGCTGGAAGATGCAGCGGATCTCATCGCGGATTTGGGAAACGGCCTCGCCATCATGGCGAAAACTGGAGTCCGAGGCTAGGGGCTATCACAGATGTTTTCGACGGTGACGCTGTCTCGGCTGCGCGGAGAAACTGCAGGTCCCTCGACTCCTCCCCCTCGCTGCGCTCCGGGTCGTCGCTCGGGATGACACAACATGAAGAGAGGAGCACATGCGTGTGGCACGGTCTGATGCGGGCTCGGGGTGACACCAGGGAAGAGCCTACACCGGCGCAGTTGAAGCTGCGCTCCTTCGATTCGATGGCGTAAGATTCTAGCGCTTGCTCTTGAGCTCTGGAGGTAGGTATGTCGATCAAGCTGACGGACGGGAAGAACTGGAAAGCCACCTTGAACGGGACAGGATCTCTGCTGGATAAGCTGTCCCTAACAATAACCGGTCTGAAGATCGGCGAAAACTGGAACAATCCGGTCAACAAGATCGATCCTAAAGATCTGGGCCCGGGCGCGCTGGCATTTTCCGGCAGTACTCCGCTTCCTTTCGCCAACTCCACGCTGACGGTAAGCGCCAATCAGGGTGCCACGATCGGAGGGCAGAAATCCGGATCGCTTTTCGGCGGCGGCGATCCTTTCGATCAACCTATCAGCCTGGCCAACAAATGTTGCCTGTGGGTGCAACTCAACGGAACGCTGAATGTGAGCGTTGCCGCAAATGTAAGCGGCTTCGGCATTGGGATCAAGACGAACTCGTACGCGCAATACCGGTTCAACCGCATCTTCGAACCCGACACCACCGGCACGTTTCCGCTTCTGTCGAAGGCGGTCGAGGTGCTGTTCGATGAGGCGACGCCGCCTGTCGATCTCGCTGCCTTGATGGCAGCTCCTGTAGGCGCGATCTTTGAATTCGATTGCGGTGGATCGGTGACGGTGACGGGAAGCTACTCGGTTCCGACTTCGACGCTTCCGTTGGCGACGTCTACCGTGCCGGTGTTGAAGGAGAAGCTGACGCTGGCGGCCAACCCGTCGCTCGGCGTCTCCGGCTGTTTTGAACTGAGTGGCGCACTCATCTTCAGAGTTCGCAAATTGAGTGACACGTCCGCTCGCTTCCATCTATTTAAGAAGTCGGGAACCGCAGTGACGGTAAGCTTCAGTGCTTCAGCAGGTATCACGGGCGGCACCGCCGACAAGGATTTTCTCGACACGGCCTTCAAAGCCATCCTCCCCGATTGCAAGGTCAATTTGGCGGCGCGTGATCCTGACTTGAACAAGCAACTGCAGGAGGTGCTGGAGGACGCAGTCTCGTCGCACTTTTCCGCCACGCTGAATGCTGAGGCCAGTCTGTCGAACAGCACCTCGCATGTTTTCATCCTGGACATCGACCTGAAGCAAGCGAGCCAATCGCTGGAGATGGCGTCCCGCGTCAACGGCCTCTTCCACGGCGACTGGACGCTGGCGAGGCAGCATGATCTTCCTTGTGTGCTCAGTTACAGCGACATGCTGGAGAAGGTGAGCACCTCGAAACATGTCTTCAATTTCCATCTGCTGAACCTCTTCAGCTTCGAAACCGTCGCCGAGTTTCTGATTTCGGCCAAGGTGTTGAAGACGCCCGATGGCGTTGTTTTTACCGACCACAATACTGCCAGCCGCATTCAGGCGAGTGCCGATGGACACATTGCCGAGCCTATGAGCTTCAGGAAAGTCCTGGCGCAGGCATTGCAAACGACGCTTGCGTTCAAGACCGGGAACGCCGCGCCCGCGCTGGTTGAGTTGGCTATCTCGGGAAAATATTTTACCTATGAACGAAACGCTTCGGCGGACGGCCTGAAACAGATTGCGCTGTTGTGCGCATCGCTGGATTGCGCGTTGGGGGGATTGCAAACCGAAGCTGCCGGTGTCGGAGTGGTGACGTTCGACGCATCGTCTGTGTTCAACCACGATGCCTCCGACGGATGCTTTGTCGGGCCGGCTCCCGATTTCACTCCGAAAAGAGAGGCTGATTACGCCCAGATAGCGCTCACGGCCATCGCAAGTTTATATGCTCCTACGGACAGGTTTAACGCGGCGGTGAAGGACCCCGCGCTCTGGCCGAAGTTGAACGCCGCCGGTAATCCTCGGGCAATGATTTCCGATCCCTACGTACAAAGCTTCTTACGGGCGCATGGAGGATTCGACGGTAACAACCAGCACGATCATCAGGTGATGTGGCTTTACAGTATTTGGTTCACGGTGACCTTCTGGGCAAAGGCGATGGCTGAGTATGCAGCGTTATTGCAGCAGGCGAAGCAGCTGGCGGCAAAACTGGCGCCCGGTTCGACGCAGCAGACGCCTGCGATCCAGCAGTTGATGCGCCAGCTCTCGTCGGCAATGCACGATGCGCAAGAGCGGGAAAATAATTTTATCGATGCCCGGGCACAGTTCGGGCTGGCTGCGCTTTATCTCGCATCCGGCAAGCAAGCTGCTAACGACGCGTGCTTGACATGGAACGGGAGCACGAAGGCGGCAAGCAATGTTGCGGCGTTGAAGGCTTCAGGTTAGAGCTGTTCGGTAGTGGATCAGTTCGAATGTGGATGCGTGCCCGTTCGACTCCCGTCACTTCGTTCGGCGTCGCTCAGGGCAGGCTCCTTCGCGCGCCGGCGCGAATCGGCACGCCCAGCCGGGGTCCCAGACGCACGCCGGTTCGCGTGTGTTGGGGTGGAAGAAATCCTCGCTTCGCAAAACAGGCTCGCTGGGGATGACAACCGAACTGACCCACTACCGCCGCGGGAGTAAAATCAGGCGTAATGTCGAACTCGTTTTCACGTGCGGCCCGTCGTGAGGAGAAGCGCAACTGGACTCCCTTTCTCATCGCGGGGGTTGCCTTGGCGGCGGTCCTGGCAGCTCTGGTAATTTCGAGCCACAGTCCGGCCAGGATTGAACCTCAGCAAAATCCGTATGCCGGCAGCGTGAAGCTCTCCGATGTGAAGCTGAGTGCGGCGGAGAACTACGTGGGCGGTACGGTCACATATCTCGACGTGAATGTCACCAACACCGGAAACCAGACCCTCACGGGTGCCCAGATGCACGCCGTCTTCAAGAACACGATGGGACAGGTGGTGCAAACCGAGACGATTCCCTTGCACGTATTGGTGGAAAACCACATGACGGGCAATCCTGACCTGATCGAGCTGAGCCGCGATCCCATTGGGCCTGGACAGACCAAGACAGTGCGCATGACGCTGGACCACATCTCGGCGGATTGGGACAACACTGCTCCCGAGATGCAGCTTGTCAGTTTGAAACTGAAGTAAATTCTCGCGCGTGACCGTGGCTTAGGTGTGCTTCCCTCGCGGCGCTCCTGCTAATCTGCTTTCATGCAGCCGCTCATTCGCCTGCTTGCCGTCTGTTTTCTCTTGCCGTCGTTCCTCTTGGCTCAGGAAACGCCGCAGCCTGCACCGCAAACATCGAATTCCCAACCCGGATCTCAGGCCCCTGCGGCGCCCTCCGCCACAGCTCAGCAGCCGCCCGCCAATCCGAAAGAGCCGCCGAAGTTTTATCAGCCGGAAGGTCCCGATCCGACGCAAACCATCGCCCACGAGCACAGTGTTACCGACATGCTCGATGTGGTGCCCATCAAGAGCCAGATCTTTCACAACACGCGGATGCTCCGCGTCTTTCTGCCGGGCAATTACTTTTCGCCGCAGAACCGAGCGCGCAAATATCCGGTGCTGTACTTGCAGGATGGGCAGAATGTTTTCGACAAGGCCACCAGCTTCAGCGGCAAGGAATGGGAAGCGGACGAGACCGTCGATCATCTGGTCTCCGAATTCAAGATCCGCCCGATGTTCATCGTAGGGATCGATAACGCGGGCGAGCAGCGAACCTTTGAGTACCTCAGCTATCCTGATGCACATAATCCGCAATTTCAAAGCTCGACACCGCCGGAACTGGAAGGAACGAAATACGCCGAGTTCCTGATCAAGGAGGTGATGCCATTTTTGCAGAAGCGTTATCGCATCGCCACCGGTCCGGCGTTTACCGGCATCGGTGGATCGTCCTATGGCGCCATTGTGAGCCTGACGACCGTGCTGCACCATCCTGGTGTATTTGGAAAGCTGCTATTGGAAAGCCCGTCGCTGTGGGTAGGTGATGGCAAGCTGCTGACGGAAGTCGAAAAGGCGAAGCTGCTGCCGCAGAAGATCTATATGGGAATCGGAACTGACGAGGCGGGCACTCCTGATTCCGATGGGCTCATCCTGAAGTACTTCACGGACATGGAACAGATATTGAAGGACAAGGGATTGGGCAGCAGCCGCCTGAAGGTCGTGGTCGAAGAAGGCGGCCAGCACAACGAAGTGGCTTGGGCGCGACGGTTTCCCGATGCGCTGCAGTTCCTTTACGGACGCTAAGGCCCTACTCGGCATCTGAGGTAAGCATGTCACTGACTACCCGGCCAACAGCAACCGCTGATCGCCCGCCTGAGACCACCGGAACCTATTCCGGCGCGCTGGCAATGGTGACCACGCTGTTCTTCATGTGGGGGTTTCTCACCAGCCTGAACGACATCCTGATTCCGCACCTCAAGTCGATCTTCGACCTGAACTATTTCGAGGTGATGCTGGTCCAGTTTTTCTTCTTCCTGGCGTATGCGGTGTTTTCCATTCCGGCAGGCATCATCATCGAGCGCGTCGGGTACAAAAAAAGCATGGTGGCGGGCCTGCTCATTATGGGATTAGGCTCGCTGCTTTTCGTTCCTGCCGCCATGGTGCCATCGTTTCCGCTCTTCCTGGTGGCGCTGGCCGTTCTGGCAACCGGCATTACCGATCTGCAGGTCTCGGCGAATCCATATGTCGCGGTGCTGGGATCGGCCAAGACCGCCTCAAGCCGCTTGACGCTCACGCAGGCATTCAATTCGCTGGGCACGGTCGTGGGACCACGGTTGGGCGCGGCGCTGATCCTGGGCGGCGCAGTAACCTACACAACCGAGCAACTGGCGACGATGAGTCCTGAGGCTTTGCACGCATATCGGGTGCAGGCGGCGTCGACCGTTAAGTTGCCCTACATACTCATCGCCATCACGCTGATCGTGCTGGGACTCGTGATCTCGCGCTTCAAGCTTCCGCAGATTCCCGAGGCCGAAGGTGGACACGCGACTGAAACCGGCGCGCACGACAGCATATGGCATCATCGCAATCTGGTGATGGGAGCTGTTGCCATCTTCACTTATGTTGGCGCAGAGGTGGCGATCGGCAGCTTTCTGGTGAATTATCTGCACGAGCCCTACATCGGCAATTTGACGCTAGTCGAGGCGGGCGCTTATCTCGCTTTTGGGTATTGGTTCGGAGCGATGGTCGGCCGGTTCGCGGGATCGTGGGTGCTGCGGCAAATCTCGCCGCGTGCTGTGTTAGCGTCCAATGCTCTGGTGGCGGCGACGCTTGTCTGCCTGTCAATGGCGACGACCGGCCACTTCGCAATGTGGAGCATGATCCTGGTCGGGTTGTTCAACTCCATCATGTTTCCCACGATTTTCACGCTCGGGATCGAAGGACTTGGACCCCTGACGGGCGAAGGGTCAGGGTTGCTCAATACCGCGATTGTGGGCGGAGCGGTGATCCCGTTGTTGCAAGGTTTGATTGCCGACAGGATTGGGATTCACCACGCCTTCATCCTGCCGGTGCTTTGTTATTTGTATATTGCGCTGTTCGCTGTGAAGGGTATGCCGCGGAGACAACTCCAACAGGCGTAGGGTGTGGGTGGTCGATGCTGCACTCCGTTTTCCGAATAAGCTTGGCGGGGTGCCCCATTCCGGCGTCTTTTGCCGGGGTGGGTCTTCGTATGTGCGACCAAACGGGTCCCAAGAAAAACCCCACCCCAGCAAAACCAGCCCGAGTGGGGCACCCAGCGCGGAGGCGGATGACTACCCGTTTGACGGATGGAGCACGCGAAACGTGCTGCCTCCGTTGGACCATACCCGCAGCATTACGCTCTGGCCCTGAGCGACGCCTGCGAGCGCCTGCTGAACCGACTGGGCGTTCGGGGTTGCTTTACGATCCACGCCCTGAATGATGTCTCCAGGCTGTAGGCCGGCATCATCGGCAGGGCTGCCGGGAGTGACCTTCTCCACCACGGCTCCTTGCACCTGGTTAGGCGCCTGGATCTGCTGACGAGTGTTGGGATCGAGGTCGCCGATACCGATACCCCAGCGCGGCTTGCCGTTGTTAGCGCTGGCGCTCTCGGTAGCTCCCTTGCTGCCCATCTGCTCGACCGTGACCGGCACGGTCATCTCCTTGCCATTGCGCATGACGGCAAGCTTGATGGTGTTGCCGGGCTGCTGCTGCTGCACCTTCATCTGCAACTCCCCGGCGGTGGAGACGTTTTGTCCGTTCATGCCGGTGATTACATCACCGGTTTTCAGCCCTGCCTTGGCTCCCGGCGCATCCGGCGTAACTTCAGTTACGACCGCGCCGTTGGCGCTCTTCATGTCGAAGAACTTCGCGTTCTCCGGGGTGACATCGCTGATGCCCACGCCCATATAGCCGTGCTCAACCTTGCCAGTCTTCATCAGTTGCGCAACGGTCGGCTGTACAATCTGCGTCGGGATGGCGAATCCCATGCCCGCGAAGCTGCCCGAGGGCGAAATCAGGAAGGTGTTGATACCCACCACTTCGCCGCGCGCATTCACCAGCGGCCCGCCGGAGTTACCCGGATTAATGGCTGCATCGGTCTGGATGTACTGCCCGGGCTTACGGGCGTCAGCTTCAGGGTTGGGACGATTCAGCGCGCTGACAATGCCGCGGGTCACGGTAAAGCGGAAGCCGTACGGGTTGCCGAAGGCCAGCACCGTCTGTCCGGGACGAAGTTGCGAGGAATCTCCCCAAGGCACGGAGGGGAAGTTGGAGCCCTCGATCTTTATGACGGCGAGATCGGTCAGCGGATCCGTCCCGATTACCTTTGCCGGCAGAATACGGCGATCGTTCAGCGTTACGCGAACGTCGGTCGCGCCCTGCACGACGTGATTGTTGGTGACGATGTAGCCGTCAGGAGAAATGATTACGCCGGTGCCAATACCGTGCTCGATGCGCGGCTGCTGACGCTGGCCAAACATCGGTCCCTGGAACATGGGGCCAAAGAACTGCTGCATGGGGTTGTTCTCGTCGCCCTGGTCCTGCTGCTCCGACATCGCCTGCTGCGGCGAGACTTTCGCGGTGACAGCCACGTTCACGATCGACGGCGTGACGCGAGCAGCGACGGTCTCCATCGCGTGGTCGAGCGCAAGCAGAGCGTCAACCTGGCTCGCTTCCAGCGGACTTGCCGAGGTTACTTGCGAGGTCGCGGCGGTTGCGGTTGTGGGTTTCATTACTTCGTAAGTGGTGAACGATCCCACTAACGCGAGCGCCAGGGCTGAGGCCGCAATGCTGCGCTTGGTGGTGTTCGTCCACTGCTTCAGGTTCCACATCTTCATGGCTGATTTCTTCCTCTCCGTTAAAACTAAATTCTTAGTTGTTGCTGCTGCACCCGTAGAGCGCTCGATGAAGGAGTTCATTTAGATTGCTTTCCGGGAGATGTCGTTGGGGGTTGAAGGCTGCGGTCTGAAGACCGTCATGCGATAGGTGGAGACGGCCCAGATGTGAGCGCCGTCGCTATAGAAATCCGTTTCTTTGACGAGCACGAAGGTCGCAGGCACGCTATTCGGCCGCGGCTGGGTGAATCCGGCGCGATAGACCTTGGGAGCTGAGTTACTGCGCGCGACGTGCTGCGAGGCGGCGGACTTTACGACCGGCACGCGGTTGGCCGTGCTCGCCGCAGACTTGCCGAGTTGCTTAACCGTCGCGTGGTGCTCAAGGTAAACGGCGGGCGTAAGCGCCGGCGTTGTCAGCTGCGATGCCCGATGCCAAGCGGTCGGCGTAATCGCTGGTTCTTGCGTGTGCGGGCGAGCGGTAGCGATCACAGTACTGTTTGCCGGCGAGCTGAAGGCGATCAAGTTTGGTGCCTGCGCGAATGTCGCCATCAAGAGTACCGATCCTGTGGCGGCACTCACCAGCGCGATGCGCGATGCACCTGCCGTGCGTGGACGGCCGCTTGTAAGTATCTGGCGAACCCGCACCGAGCAGTCCTTCACACGATGGACCGCGCCTTGCGCCAGCACCACGGCGCGATGCAGAAATCCCTTTTCGGCGAGAGAGACCAGACACTCGGCATAAGCGCGAGGATCTTCAGTGTTGGCCAGAACGTGCTCGTCACAGGCCATTTCGCGTTCCAGCGAAAGGCGGTTCTCAATCCACCACACTGCGGGATGGAAGAAGAACACTGCCCGTACCAGCTTCTGCAGCAGGTTGGTCCAATCGTCGCGGCGGCGCAGATGCGCCAGTTCGTGTACCAGCACCGAATTCAGGTCAGCGGCAGACAGCTCTGCGAGGGTCCAGGGCGGCAGAACAACCGCGGGGCGAAACAGCCCAAGCGCGGTCGGCACCGAGACGCGATCTGAGATGCAGAGTGCTACGCGACGATGCTGCTGAAACTCGGCGAGGGTCTGGCGCGGCAACTCGGGCAGGGAAGCGAAGTCCACTTCCTTGCCCAATGCGCGCAGACGAAACAGTTGCACAACTCCGAAAGCGAGCCGAGCCAGCAGGAAAAAGGCTATGAACGCCCAAACGGCGAACAGGCCAAATCCCAAACTTGCGGGCAGAGTCAGCGAGGCGTGAGATAGGGAAGCGGTTACGGGGCGGTCGACACGCGCGAGCGTCTCCGCAACCGGCAAGGTCGCAATGGAAAGCAGGGTAGCCATCCAGATGCTGAAGCGGGTGCCCGCATTCTGCCGGGGCGCCAGCTGGAGGATGAGCCATGCCAGCAGCGCGAGCACCACGCCTTCAACGGCCGAGTTAATCAACCGCTCGGCCGAGCTCTGCGCAAATGCATTCAAGGCGGTAACTGGCATCTCTTCTTTACCTATTTTTCCGTGTCGTCTTGCTTCAGCATCTCGCGCAAGCGTCTCAGCTCGGCGAGGTCGATCTGTTCTTCCTCGAGAACGTTCAGCACCAGCAGCTCGTGCGAGTTGCTGAACATGCGCCGTACCAGGTTGCGAATCTCGGAGCGGGCGGCGTCCTGCCGCGCTACCACCGGCTTGAAAATGTGCGCCCGGCCATCCTTATCATGTTCGACGTATCCCTTCTTTTCCAGGATGCGTATGGTCGTCAGAACCGAGTTGTAGGCCAGCGGAGCGTCGGCCGGCAAGCCGTCGACGACCTGCTGGACGGTGCTGGCGCCCTTGGACCAGAGCACCTCCATCAGCCTCAACTCGGCTTCGGTCAACGTCGTTGATGTCTTCGCTGGCACTATTTTTCTCGGCTTTTTTTGTAGCTCGTGACGATTGGACGGAGGAGGTGGGGAAAGGTAACTAAAGATTTAGTTGGAGGCGGGGCGGGGTCACTGCGAGGCGGGTTAACTATTTGATAACGCACACAAAAAATCTGAATTTGTCGCTCTTTAGAATTAGCGTTTTAGACGGCAAATGTGCGCTACATAATTGATTCTAAATATACTTATAGTTATATACCTTGTTTTCAATAGTTTACACTAGCATTAGTTAATATCTAACGCAACTATTCGAGGGGGCGTTTCCAGTGGCACCCGCGGCTATTGGCACTGGACGATGGCGACAAAGAAGCCGTCACAGGGATGGATGCCGGGGATGGTACGCAGGTACTTGCCGCGGAGCAGAGAGTCGAGATCTTCCCAATCGAGTTCGCCGGAGGCGCGGAGGCGTTCGAGTTCGTCGCGGAGGTCGAGCAGGCGGAAACCGCGAAGGTCGGTGAGCACTTCCTCGACCACGGCTTCATCCTCTTCGTGCTCCAACGAGCAGGTTGAATAAACGGCGCGACCGCCGGGCGCAACATGGCCCAGGGCTGCCCTCAGGATGGCGACCTGCTTTTTGTGCAAGTCGTCGAGGTCTTCCGGTTTCAGTCGCCATTTGATTTCGGGATTGCGCGCCAGCGTACCGGTGCCGGAGCAGGGTACGTCAACCAAGACAAGATCGAACTGGCCTTCGACGGGTAATTGGGTTGCGTCCGCCTCGATAACCTTCACGTTCGCGGCGCGAACGCGTTTGCGAAGAAGATCGGCGCGATGAGGATGTATTTCGACGGCGATGATCTCCGAGTTCGGGTTGCGTGCGGCGAGCAGGGCAGTCTTGCCTCCAGGGGCGGCGCAGCAATCGAGCAGGCGCGTGCCATCGCCGACGAGTAATGCAATGAGCTGCGAGCCTTCGTCTTGGATGGCCGCTCGGCCTTCGCGGAAAGCCGTGGTGCGAGTGAGATCGCTCACGGGGCACGTGGTCAGAGAACGTGCGCTGGTCAGTATCTTGCCCGGGGAGAGTTCGATGCCTTCGGCGGCGAGTTCCGCCTCGGCGGCCGGATCTACCAAGCGCAGCGATACTGCCGGCTCGAACTGGTCCTGCCGGCATATATGGAACGTCTTTTCGTTGCCGAAGTGTTTCTCCCACCGTTTGACCAGCCAGAGAGGGTGGGCGCACTCGCGAGCGATGGTTTCGGCAGTGGCGTCGAACTCGGCGCTCGGTTGGATTGGTGGTTTGACAGCCAGCTTACGCAGCACCGCATTCGCGAACGGCGCGGCAGATGTTTTGCGGGCGCGCTTTACCAGGTCAACGCTGTCGTTGATTGCCGCGGAAGGGGGGACGCGTGACAGGAATTGCAATTGATAGGCAGCGATACGCAGAGCGGTGAGTACTTCGGAATCGAGCTTCGCGAGAGGTTTTGAGGAGGCGGCGGCAATCGCGCCATCGAGTCTCGATCGCCAGCGCAGCACGCCCATCACAATTTCGGTGGTCAGGCCGCGGTCGCGCGGAGAGAGATTATCCAGCAGGGAGGAGTGCAATAACTCGCTGGCGTAGGCGTCCTGGGTTTCGACGCGAAGCAGAATGTCGAATGCGGCCGCGCGTGCGGGGGAGATGGGCATGGATTGATTATCTGACGAGTGGGTTGGTGGCGTCTTACGGGACTCGGGCTCACGCCCTCGAGCTTTGTGTCGCCGGCTGAAGCCGGCTCACCGTTTTCTGAATGGGCGCACCCAGCACCCGGCCAAAAGATGGCCTGCGTGCTGGGCTGTCCTGTTGGTCGCCCCCAGGGGGCTCAGATAGCTGATCGTTCTACCGACATTGGCAGAGTCCAGTTCTCAGGCAGACTCCAAAGGCCTCCTCGGGATGACAACTCTATACGATGCAGAACGGAGCACGTAGCACAACGGCGCACCTAAAGGTGCGCCCCTTCAAAACTTCATTTCGATGCGAACAGATACTCTGCCTACCCCACCTGCTCTTCATTCTTCGGACGGTAGCCGTTGATGAAGTCGCGGGCGCTCATGCGCTTCTTGCCTTCCATCTGGAGTTCGTGAATCTCCAGCGCAGTGCCATGCGCGAAGCCTAACAGTAGGCGCTCGCCCTCAATCGCGAAGTGTCCCGCAGCAACGACGGCGACCTCGGTGGCGGGAATCGCCTGATGAATGTGGAGCAACTTGCCACGAAAATGGGTGAACGCTCCCGGCCAAGGCTGAAAGCCGCGCAGGCGGTTCCAGGTTTCTTGCGCGGTGCGCGAGAAATCAACCAGGCCGTCCTCCTTGGTGAGGATCGGAGCCAGCGTGGCGCGGGCGTTGTCCTGTGGCCGCGGCGTGATCGTGTCCTTCGCCAGCCCAGCGAGGCTGGTGATGACCAACTCCGCACCGGTATGGGCCAGTCGCGGCGCCAGCGAGAGCGCCGTGTCGTCGTCGCGAATCGATTCTTCGCGCTGCTCCAAGATGTCGCCGGTATCGAGACCGGCGTCGATGCGCATGGTGGTCACACCGGTGACCGATTCACCCGAGGCAATTGCCCATTGAATCGGCGCGGCTCCGCGATACTTGGGCAACAGGGAAGCGTGCAGGTTGATGTTGCCCAGCGGCGGCAGGTCGATCATCCATTGCGGCAGGATGCGTCCGTAGCCGACCACAATAATCGCCTGTGGCCGGATGCTTTCGAGCTGCGCCTGAAACTCTTCGTTGTGCTTGATCTTCTCCGGTTGAATCACCGGCAGGCCATCCGCTAGCGCCTCGCGCTTCACCGGAGAAGAAGCAAACTCCATGCCGCGGCCACTGGGGCGATCGGGTTGGGTAACTACCAGCCTGATGCGAAACCCCGCGCGGAACAGCCGTTGCAGTGTGGGAACCGCAAATTGAGGTGTTCCGCAGAAAATGAGGTCCATCATGGCCGTCTCACCATTCGCCGGCTTTTATCAGCTTGCGAATCTTCCGTTTCATCAGGTCTCGTTTCAGCGTGCTGATGTGGCTGATGTAGAGCTTGCCGTTGAGGTGATCGGTTTCGTGCAGCAGGGCGCGCGCGAGCAACTCCTCGCCCTCGACCTCGATGGTGTCGCCTTTCACGTTTTGCGCGCGCACCTTGACCTTCATGGGGCGCGTCACTTTCTCGCGAAATTCCGGGATGCTGAGGCATCCTTCGTTCGAGGTCTGGCGGCCTTCGGTATGCACGATCTCCGGATTCACCAGCACGATTTTCGCGGCCGGGTCTTCCTTAAAAGTGACGTCGATGACCGCAATGCGCTTGCTGATGCCGATTTGCGGAGCTGCCAGCCCTACTCCGTGCGCGGCGTACATGCTCTCGAACATGTCGTCGACCAGCTTGCGCAGTTCGTCATCGAACTGGGTGATGGTGGCGGCCTTTTTTTCAAGGACCGCGTCGCCAAATTTTACGATCGGATAGACCATTCAAAAGTTCTTAAGTTGCTGACAATATCCTTCGTAGTTTCTCTTCACTTCGGCGAGGGAATCGCCGCCAAACTTTTCCAGCGCCGCGCGTGCAATTGTAAGCGCCACCATAGCTTCTGCGGCAACTCCGGCAGCGGGTACGACGCAAACATCCGAGCGTTCATAAGCCGCCTTCACCGGCTCGCGGGTGGCGAAATCGACGGAACCCAAAGGACGGCGCAAGGTCGAAATCGGCTTCAAGTAGCCGCGCACGCGAATGTCTTCGCCGTTCGACATGCCGCCTTCGAGCCCGCCAGCGTGGTTTGATCCGCGGCTGAAACCGGTGAAGCCGCCCTGGCCCTGGTAGCCGATCTCATCGTGAACCGCCGAACCTAGAGAATACGCGGCTTCGACCGCGTCGCCAATCTCTACGCCCTTAACCGCCTGCAACGACATGACAGCGGCGGCGAGTTGAGTATCCAGGCGCTCGTCCCAGTTTACGTAAGTGCCCAACCCCGGCGGCACGTTGTGCGCGATGACTTCAAATACGCCGCCGACGGAGTCGCCGGTACGCAGCGCGAGATCGACCTGCTGCTTCATACGAGCTTCGGAATCGGGATCGGCGCAGCTCAGCAGGATGTCTTCTTTCGCGGCAATTCGCCGAAGCGCATCGAAATCTACAGCCTTGTCGAGCTTTGCCGAACCTACGGCAACAACGTGGCTCAGGACTTCGATGTTGAGTTCGCGCAGCAGTAGCTTGGCGATGGCTCCCGCCGCCACTCGTGCAGCCGACTCGCGCGCCGACGCACGCTCCAGCACGTAACGCGCTTCTTCGAAGCCATACTTCAGCGCTCCGGCTAGATCGGCGTGGCCGGGCCTGGGCGATGCCACGCGCTTGTGCTTGGCGGGATCACCTTCTTCCACGGGCAGGGATTCAGTCCAGTTCTTCCAGTCGTTGTTGGCCAGCAGCATTGCGATCGGCGAGCCGATAGTTTTGCCATGACGCACTCCGCTGAGCACGTGAACGCTGTCGCGCTCGATCTTCATGCGGCCGCCGCGGCCGTAGCCCTGCTGTCGCCGCCAGAGCTCACGATTGATGAAGTCGAGGTCGACAGCGACTCCGGCAGGCATGCCGGAGACGAGCGCAACCAGCGCCTCACCGTGCGATTCGCCGGACGTGGAGAAGCGGAGCATAAGAAAGAAGATTGTAGCGGAAAGAGAGAGGCGAGCTTCGGGCGGCGAGCCGCGAGCCTGGAGCGTTTGTTCCCATCTTTTAGAATTGGTCGGATCGAACCAGCCGGCATAAGGAGTCAGATTAATGGCAAGCGCGATAAGCAAGCACTTGATGGTTGTTTTCGTAGTTTCCCTGCTTAGTGGATTGTCATTCGCTGGTGACAAGCAAGATCAAGCCGAAGGCTTAGCCTCGAAGGCTCTTCAACAGTCGAATGTTTGGAAGCAAGGGCCTGTTCAGCTCACGGCCAACGTTCGAGTACCCTCAGCGACGCATGGCTCTGACTTGAATCTCGAGTGTCAGGTGTACTGGGATTCGCCAGAGAAGTGGCGAATCCAGTGGGCTGGTGCTGGATACTCCGAAAAGGTTGTGGTGAGCGGCGGCAAACTCTATCGGTATCGGAATTCTGCGACTCCCCCGATTCAGGTCCTCGCGCTCAACTATGCATTGGCGATTGCCCTAGGCAATACTCCGGTTGCGCCATTTTTCCAGCCGTTGCCATCTCAAAAGCCAAAAGTTGAGGTATCCAAGGCAAAGGTCAAAGGCGTTTCGACTACATGCGTGGATCCATCTTTCATTCGAGGCAAGGTATGCGTTGACCCATCCAGTCTCAACATACTCGAATACGACGATTCGGGAATGCTTGCGACGTACGAGGACTTTGCGTCGTTTCATGGCGCCACTTACCCGCAGACGCTGCGCCTGACGACCAAGGATGGGAAGCAGGTAGCAGATGC
This sequence comes from uncultured Acidobacteriaceae bacterium, assembly GCA_963796585.1. Lineage (GTDB taxonomy): Bacteria > Acidobacteriota > Terriglobia > Terriglobales > Acidobacteriaceae > CAVVDY01. The sequence goes on along the minus strand of CAWCMB010000005.1, from coordinate 885,734 downwards.
CAAGATAGCGATCACGCCAGCCACGCAATTCGCAGAAGATACGTTCAAACTGGTCGACGGGGGAGTTGTCTCGAATTACGCTTCTTGCGCCGATGTGGGAAAGCGCATCACCGCTCCAAAGTTGGACAACAAAATATTCCCGCATTATCCCGAGGCAGCTCGCAACGCACGTCAGCAGGGTACGGTTTGGCTTTATGCTTCGGTTCGAGCTGATGGATCAATGGACAAGGTGGAAGCCTTGGGCGGCGGTGTGCCCGATCTGAGGAATGCCTCGGTTGAGGCTGTGCGAGAGTGGAAGTACAACCCACCTTACACGCGGTGCGGGGTGGCTACTCCATTCGAGACTCTGATCAGTGTCAACTTCACCCTGCAATGAGCGTTGCTATTCAGCGTGAGTAATCGCTTCCTCCGAGAAGCTCTTGTCCTCTTCTCGGGTGCCGCTCAAGAGAAACGATCGCGAATCAGTCGCTCTGCCCTGCTGCACGCTGGTGATCACATACGAGCAGCCGATCCAGTGGGCATGTTCGAGGTCGGTGGGCGAAGGTTGCGCGGGGTGGTCAGGATGGGAGTGGTAGAAGCCCACGATCTCCATTCCGCTCTCGCGCGCTTCGCGCTGCACTCGCACCAGTTCGGCGGGATCGATTTCGAAGCGTTTGTTAGCGTCGCCGACTCGAATGTTTTGGCAGGGGACGATTGTGTGTACGTGCGGTTCGTCAGCGGCGAGCTGTCCGACGAGCGCTCCGCAACATTCGTCGGGGTAGGCTTGCTCGGCGTGCTGGCGGAGGGTTTCGTAGTCGATGATGGAAATGTGAAGAGTCAAATCGATTGCTCGTTTCCTAGAATGGTTTCAACGAAAGCAAGGATCGCTCGCGGACTGAAGTCCGCTCGCGACACCTAAAACAGAGGCTTTTCGGCACGACTGAAGTCGTGCCCTGACGCGAATCTTCGCACAACAGGATCTTTCGGTTTAACCACCTTTTATTGTCTCAAGGTTGCCGATTCGCGGACAGTGTGCGACAGTGAGAGTTCATAAAGCCGGCAACCACCCAGCCGGACAACGCTGTCGCGTGCATCACATATCGAAGCAGCGACAAGAATCCGCATAGCGCGACGGAGCGCTACAAACAGCAATCATGGCTAAGAAATTAAAGCAGAGATCATACCAAGACGCAGTCACATGGTTTCGCGACAATGGCTTCGAACTGACGGAGCCGCCGGGCGCGAGCAATCGTGTGTTCCTGCGCAAATACAGAATCTCGGCGGCGATCGAGCGCACGCCGGCAGGTACGGTCAAGATTTTCGCCTATCCCGGATACGTTATCGCAGGGGAAATTTCCAAGCTGGTCGATCTCGGCCATCAGAAGGTATTGCGAACCACCAAGGCCGATTATCCGGCGACCGCAGAGCATCTCACGGCACTCCACAATTTTTCGGAGGAATTGAAGGAAGGAATCGGCGCCACCAGCCTTTACAACGAAGCTCTGGGAACGGTGAGCGAGTCCTATATGTATGACCGCGTGCGCGGCCGCGATCTGCCGGAATCAGAGCGGCCCAAGCGTCCCTGGCAAAAAGCTACCCCGCCCAGCGCCAAACCCGCCTAAAATCCGGCCCGGCGCCTTCGGAAGAAACCGGGCTTCCACGAGAAACTCAAAAGCGCCGGTCGCTCGCGGACTAAAGTCCGCTCGCGATAATGAAGATAGAGCGCTTTTCGGCACGACTGAAGTCGTGCCCTGACGCCCCTGTTTGCAGGCGCAGTTTTCTAGCAGTCTCTGAAGTCGTGCCCTGACGCGGTTCCTCGCCGACCCAAATTTCTTAGCAGGCTGTAAAAATCGGTGCCCTGACGCGGGCAACAGCAACTTGCGATGGGTCTAGAAGAGCTAGGCGACCTGCCCTTTGTCCTCACGGCGAAAGCTATCGGATGCGGAACGCTGGTAACAATCGAAGTCAGTCGCAGCGGTGATGGCGGTTCCAAGCATTGATTGCAGGGTGAAAAACTTCGACTCCGGATCGTCGCCAAAGCCCATCAGGCGCGGCATGGTGGCAGTCAGCGCTGCCGCTCCGGCATCGAGTTTTTCATGAGTCTGGAAGCTCATAACTCTCCAGATCCCGCCAGGATAGTCCGTGAGAGCACTGTTGACGCTGGCAATGCCACCGCAAATTAGCGAGCCGATGGCCGCGCGCTTGTTTCGTCTCCAGCAAACCCCAGCAGTGATAAAGAAGCTTGCGGCTACCAGGTAATCAATAACAGCGTGAGCTCGCGGCTGGATCAACTTGGGCATTCTGCCCGCGCCCATCGCCACGCATTTTTGCACCAGCGGCATCATCCAGAATCTCTCCTTAAGGCCCTCGGTTGAAGTCGGCTAACGAATCGAACCACACTGCTTTGCAAGGATGCGGGGAGGCGAAGGTTGGTTGGCGCGCAATCGCGACCGTGGTTTCAGCGGCGGGGAATACTCAGCTCGCGGCCTCGGCGATTTCGTTCTGACCGTCCGCCTGTTGCGAGCCGTACTCCTTCAGCTTGTTATGCAGCGTCTTCAGGCTGATACCCAGAATATCGGCAGCCCGGGTCTTGTTATTGTGGGTGGCTTCCAGCGTCTTCAGGATGAGCAGACGTTCCGCTTCGTCAACCGTGGTTCCGACGCCCAGGCGGACCGCGTTGGCCTCCTGCACCGGCGCACGCGGGGCAACGTTGCCGAATCCGGGCGGCAAGTGCCGGGTCTCGATGATCGCGCCTTCACACACGATGACCGCCCTCTCCAGCGTGTTGCGCAACTCACGAACGTTACCCGGCCAGGCATGTGCGGCAAAACTATTCATAACCGCGTCGCTAACACCTGCTACGTGACGTCCATGTTTCTCGTTCATATCGTGCAGCAGTGCGCTCACCAGGTCGGGCAAGTCTTCCTTGTGCTCGCGCAAGGGGGGCATGTGGATGTTGAACACATTCAGCCGATAAAAAAGATCATTGCGGAGTTGTCCCCGCGCGACTGCTTCCTGGGGCTCTTTATTAGTTGCGGCCAATACTCGGACATCGACCGATGTTTCGGTTCTGCTGCCCAGACGGCGCAACTTGCGATCTTCCAGAACGCGCAGCAGCTTGGCTTGCGTCGCAATCGGCATTTCCCCGATTTCGTCGAGCAACAAGGTGCCGCCCTCGGCTAGTTCGAAGCACCCGGTACGGCGCTCCAGCGCGCCAGTGAAAGCTCCTTTTTCATGGCCGAAGATTTCACTTTCGATCAGCGTCTCTGGAATTGCGGCGCAATTGATGGCCACAAACGGCTTAGACTTGCGGCTCCCGAGGGAGTGGATGGTGCGCGCCACCAACTCCTTGCCCGTTCCACTCTCACCCGTAATCAGAATTGACGCCGTGCTGGGAGCGACAAGCTCTACCAGCCGAAACAGTTCCTGCATCTTTGCGGAGGAACCTACCAGTTCGCCCAGCACTCCGACATCACGCAACTTGCGGCGGCTGGCTTCCAGCTCTCGTTCGGCTCCGCGAATGCGTGCTGCATTTTGCAGGATATTGCGCAGGCGGGTGGGGTTGACTGGCTTTTCAATAAAGTCGAATGCCCCGCGCTTCATGGCGCTCACGGCGGCTTCAACGCTGCCTTGCGCGGTCAGTAGAATCACTGCCACGGGCTGCGGCTGTGCGGCCAGTCGTTCCAGCAGTTCCATGCCGTCCATTCGTGGCATCTTTAAATCGGTCACCACAATACCGGGACTGCTGCTGGATATTTTTTCCAGAGCGTCCATTCCGTCGACCGCGGTTTCAGTTTCGAAACCCCAGGCGCGGACGAGTTCGGCCAAGCCACTGCGTTCGTTCTCCTCATCTTCTACAATCAGTACTCTTTCGGTTGTCATAGAGAACGAAGCCTTTCAGAATATTGACGATGTAAGTGTCTAGAACGCATGCTCCAGCCGCTTAGATGCTTTTTTTTGAGCGGCGGGGCGGTTTCCCGATTCTGATGATTTTGGGGATTGCTTCGTAAAAGAGCTACCATTAAGTTAACATCCATGAGCGCATCAATGGCCATGTTCGGAGGTGGCCGGACCACCATTACAGCCCGGTCCGCTGCTGCTAAACGGTGCCGCATGTCGAAAAATGCAATGATAAAGGGCGGTTTGAGCCGGCAACCGCAACGGTTGCGGCCCGGACTCGAATTGCGGGACGTAGAATGGCCCGTCGGGCTGTTGCGAATGGGACGTTACTGCTACGTTACAAAACGTACATATTTAGTCAATAGCGAAAGATAAGTTGTCAAATCGTTGTCAAAAACAGTAAGCTGGTTAACTTCAGGGTTGCTGATACAATCAGCTTTAGTTGCAAGTCGGGTTGCAGTAAAGGTAGGCGACGAGCCTGTTGCCTAATTCCGTTCTATGTTTTTGATTTCGCCACCTCAAGGGGGCGGTACTGTGAGAGTTTTCGGAGGATTACGAATGTCTGGTAATGCAGTAGTCCCTAAACGTATATTTGCCGCGCTGATTGCGCTGGCGTCTGTGCTGTGTCTGTCAGGAACATACGCTGCCGCACAAGGCACCGTTCAGCCAGTAAATGAATTTTACATTGGTTATTCCTGGCTCCACCCCAACGGCGACGTGGATTGGGGCAAAGTTCCCGATATCGTAGCGGGCGGGGATGCCAGCATCACGCACTATCTGCCGCAGGCCCATAACCTGGGTATTATTGTGGACGGCAGCATCCATTCCGGCAGAGGCGCCAACAATATGCTCGGCGCAAATGTGGGGCTGATAATGGGCGGCGTGCAGCTCAAGGCGCACGAGAGCCAGTTGTCGCCGTTCATCCGGGCGATGGTCGGCGCGGCGTACCTGGATCCAAACCTAGTTCGGTCGGAGTGGAAGCCGGCGATTGACATAGGCGGCGGCCTGGACCTGAACGTGGGTGCGAGGTGGTCCATTCGCATGGCGCAGTTTGATTACATCTGGACCTATTACCGCCAGCAGAACCTCCAGCACACCAGCGACAACTGGAACATGATTCGTTTGTCAGCCGGTGTGGTGTTCAACATGGGCAGCTACTACAACCCGCCACTTACCTGCGTCGCCTCGGGTACGCCGGACGCAGTTTTTGCGCCAGACCCGGTGAAGGTCACCACCACGGGCACCGGTTTCAACCCGAAGCATCCGATTGCATATTCTTGGGCCACCAATGGCGGCAAGATGTCTGATGCTAACGCGCAGAACGCAACCGTGGACACCACGGGCGTGGCGGCGGGCAGCTACGCGGCGAAGTCCACCATTACCGACACATGGCCTAAGTTTAAGAATCTTGACTCCGGCCATCATTTAAATATCTTGGGCACGCCAAAGCCCATCCCGCCGGCAATGTGCGCGGCGAACTTCACTGTCAAGCAGGCGCTCCCGCCACAGGTAAGCTGCTCGGTGAACCCGAGCACGATCGGAATCGGCGAGCCGGCGACGGTTACCATGACAGCGACCGATCCTCAGGGATGGCCGATGACATACAGCTGGTCGGCTACCGGCGGTCAGGTGTCGCCCAATGGTACGAGCGCAACCCTGACAGCAGGAAGCGCGGACGCGGGCAACACCATCACGGTGACGGGCACGGCGACGACTGAGCGCCCCGGCGGAAACCCGGTCAGTCAGAGCGCCAGTTGCACGGCCTCCATCAGTGTGCCTGCGACTCAGAAGTGCGTCACCATCCAGGACCTCGGCGAGTGTACGTTTGAGAAGAACCCGAAGAAGCCGTGGCGTGTTGACAACGATTGCAAGGACGTCCTCGACAAGCTGACTCTCCAGATGCAGAACCTGGGTGGCGGCAAGCTGGACATCGTTGGCTACACCGACGAGAAGGAAACCGTAAATGAGCAGGCGCTGGGTGCGCAGCGCTCGGTCAACGTGAAGTACTACCTCACGACCGAGGCTCCGACCAAGCTTGACCCGAGCACCATCCAGCCGCGTGCCGGCGGCCAGGGCACCAAGTCGACCCACTTCTACTTCGTACCTGTGGGCGACCTCTGCGGTGGCCAGGCTGAAGTCGGTACCACGGTCGATGAGACCCAGGTGCAGCCGCAGGGACGTAACGCGAAGCCTGCTCCGAAGAAGAAGAGCCACAAGAAGGCAGCTCCGGCTGCGGCTCCGGCTCAATAGCAGGTAACTAGCTTCAACTTTGGCCGGTGAGGAATACCTCACCGGCCTTTTTTCCGTGAACCCGGTTTGCCAATGCGTCAGGCAGACGCAAAAGACGACCCGAGGGCGCGCATCGAATTACAATCAGAGACAGCTTTGTCTGAGATGTTCGCGGTTAGCAACTGGAGGATGTTTCGGTGTCTGGTAGAGCTTTCAAGCAAATTTGCGCAATCCTGGTCTTCTTCGTCGCGGCGGTAAGTGGTTCGGTTGCGTCCGACTGGCGGATGCTCGGTCCCGATGGCGGCAACGTCCGCAGTCTGGCTTACGATCCCAGCAACCCGGGGCACATCTTACTCACTAGCGGTGCCGGGCAGATCTTCGCGTCCAATGACGGAGGAGCTTCCTGGGAATTGTTGGCAAACTTCAGGGTGTCGGATGATTACATCTTTGATCACATCATCTTTGATCCCACCAACCCGTCCACGATCTATGTAGCGGGATGGGGCCTGTTCGACGACCACGAAGGCGGAGTGTTCCGCTCCGACGACGGCGGGAAGACATGGAAGGAGCTGCCGGGCACCCACGGTCACTCCATACGTGCAATGGCCATAGCTGCAACCGATCACAACTTGCTTGTGGTTGGATCGCTGCAGGGCGTCTTTCGGTCGAAGGACGGCGGTACAACCTGGGAGCGCATAACGCCGGAGAATCCCAACGTTCTCGAGAATCATGCTTCGATGAAGAATTTCGTCTCGGTGGCGATCGATCCCCAGAACCCGGATGTGATTTACGCGGGAACCCGGCACCTCGCGTGGAAGACTACAAATGGGGGCCAGACCTGGCACAACATCAAAGATGGCATGCTGGACGACTCTGACGTATTCAGCATCATCATCGATCCCAAAACGCCTTCGCGGGTCTATGCCAGCGCATGTTCAGGAATCTACAAAAGCGACAACGGGGCGGAGCTGTTTCATCGCGTGCAGGGGCTGCCGCACTCAGCCATTCGTACGCGAGTACTTAAGCAGGATCCGGTACGAAGCTCGATCGTCTATGCCGGCACCACCGGAGGAATGTGGAAGACCGCGGACGGCGGCGCCAAGTGGACTCTGGTGACCGCAAGTGACGTTATTGTCAATGACGTGCTCATCGATCCGCGCAATCCCGATCACGTGCTGGTAGCTACGGATCATATGGGAATTCTTGCCAGCCACGACGCCTTCGCGCACTACACAACCTCGAACCGCGGATTCTCTCATCGCGTGGTGAACGAGGTCGTGGTCGATCGCAAAGACCCCAGTCGTCTCTATGCCGGGGTAGCCAATGATGGCGAGTTGGGTGGCGTTTTTATCTCCGATGATGGCGGCAAGTTCTGGCGGCAAAGCAGCAAAGGCCTCGGCGGGCGCGACATCCTGAGCCTGCAACAGGCAGAAACAGAAAAGGGTGAGGTGTTTGCGGGCACCAACCACGGCATCTATTCCTTGTCGGCGAAGGACGTTTGGGAGCCGGCAAGCATGATCTTCGGCATTCCTCCGGAGTGGAGACCGAAAGAGGCAACCCCGGAACCGCCGCCGGTTACGTCGAAATCAAAGTCGACAAAATCGAAGGCTGCCGCCCACAAGAAGACCATGCCGGCGAAGGCAAAGGTGCCGCCCGAGCCGGTGATCGCTGCTGCTGAAGCGCCGCGGATTCGCTCCCTGCAGTTCGGGAAGGAAGCCTGGTTTGCAGCCACAGATCAGGGGCTGTTCATTAGCCTCGACCAGGGCAAGAAGTGGTACGGGCAGCCGATTGCGGGCCAGAGCAACTTCAGCACTGTAAACAGCTATGACGATGGGACTGTCACCCTGGTCAGCCACAATGCAGCTCTCATCTCGCACGATTGGGGTAAGAGCTGGAATGCGCTTACACTTCCCAGTTATATCGGGAAGATATACAGCTTAACCGTGGCGAATAATTCCTTGTGGTTGAGCTCGCAGCAGGGTGCCATTCAGTCGAGCGACGAGGGCAAGTCGTGGCGCTATGTTCTGGGTGGGCTTCCGAAGGATGACGTTTTGGAAGTGAACTACGACCCGGTTGGCCAGAGGCTGCTGGCTACAGCTCTGCATCAGCACGCCGTGTTTTTCAGCAAAGACAATGGCTTGACGTGGCAGCACACCGAAACCGCCGACGTAGCTATCCGTACTGCGATGAGCTACCAGGGACATCTTCTCGCCACCTCTGCCTACAATGGCGTGCTGGTACAGGAAGGGGTTGAATCAGCAACCAACCCGGCGAAGGCTGCTGCTATTTCTGAGACTACCAATACCCAGAAATAGTTCGATCCTGAGTTGTACAACTATCTGCTTCCGGAGTTCCTGAACAGGGCAGACCCGGAAGCTGCGGTTGCGACTTTCGGCAACCGTTCTTGACCATTTTGGTTTTAGGAAATATTGCACCAAAACATTCGTGTAGAATTTCTGCCTGTCGGGCGACTAATTTTTATCTTCGTGAATAAATACCCGAAGGGAAATAGAAGCCATGGTGGGCGAAGTGTGAAAGATTTTCGGAGGGTTACTAATGTCTGGTCGTGTAGTACTCCTGAAGCGTGGCCTCGCCGCGCTGCTCGTGCTTGCGTTTGCGCTGTTCCTGTCGGCAACCTATGCGGCAGCGCAGGCTACGAGTTCTCGCAAGAATGAAGTCTATTTAGGCTACTCATGGCTGCACCCCAATGGCAACGTGGATTGGGGTTCGGTGCCCGATATCGTTCCTGGTGGCGATATCAGCGTGACCCACTACCTTCCTAACCTCTGGAACCTGGGCATCATTGCCGATGGCAGCGTCCACTCCGGCAAGGGCTCCGGCGGTAATCTGGGATCAAATGTCGGCTTGATCATGGGCGGCGTTCAGTACAAGCTGCACGAGAGCCAGTTGTCGCCCTTCGTTCGGGCGATGGTCGGTGCGGCGTACCTTGATCCTGACCTGCTTCGCTCCGAATGGAAGCCGGCGATCGATGTCGGCGGCGGTCTGGACTTGAATGTGTCGAAAGCATTCTCCATCCGTCTTGCCCAGTTCGACTACATCTGGACCTATTACCGCGAGCAGAACCTCCAGCACACCAGCGATAACTGGAACATGATTCGTTTGTCGGCAGGTGTGGTGTTCAACATTGGTGAATACAACTCGGTCCCGGTAACCGCTGCTTGCACGGCGCAGCCGAACGACGTAATGGAAGGCGAACCCATCAAGCTTTCAGCGACCGGTTCGAATTTCAATCCCAAGCACACCCTGACCTATGCGTGGACCACCAACGGCGGCAAGCTTCATGCCGCGAATGTCCAGAACACGACCATCGATACAGCGGGCATGGCAGCCGGTTCCTACACCGCCAACGCAACCCTGACCGACGCTAAGCAGAAGAAGAACAATGCGGCGACCTGTGCGGCTCCCTTCACAGTACGAGCGAAGCCGATGAATCCGCCGCAGGTTTCGTGCTCCATCAGTCCCTCCACGGTACAGGCGGGCAGCCCGGTCACGATTACGGCTAATGTCACCAGTCCCGATGGCGCGCAGATCACCAGCACGTCCTACCAGGCTTCTTCCGGCCACGTGAGCGGTACGGGTAACACCGCGACGGAAGATACCGCGGGCGTATCGCCGGGTAACCTAACCATCACCGTGTCGGCCACCGATGCGCGCAACCTCACCGGTACGGGTAGCTGCTCGTTCTCGGTAGAGGCTCCGCCTCCGGCGCCGCAAGTGACGAATATCTCTTCTATCCAGTTCCCGGATAAGAAGCGTCCGTGGCGCGTCGACAACACCGCAAAGGCCCTTCTTGACGACGTTGCGAGCCGTCTGAAGGCCGATCCGAACGCCAAGATCGCGATCGTCGGTTACGCCGATGGCGAAAAGGCTCCGATGGAAGGCACAGGCAAGAAGCGGCATCCGATGGATCTGGCTGCGCAGCGCGCCGTCAATGCGAAGGCGTACCTGGTACAGCAGCAGGGCATCGATCCGGGACGTATCGGTGTGCGCAAAGGAACCGGCAAGTCGGAAACCGCCGACATTGACTGGATCCCACAGGGTGCTGATGTCAACGCGGCTCCAATCCTCCAGGGCACAACCCAGGTGGATGAGTCGGCGGTGAAGCCCAGCACCAACGCATATCCCATGCCCCATACCGCTGCTCCGAGGCATCATGCCAAGAAGGCGGCAGCGGCTCCGGCCCAATAGCAACCCAATGAACCTGCAGCCGGTGAGAGTAGCTTCTCACCGGCTTTTTCTTCGTGAATCCAAGGGTGATCGTTTGCTGTTCGCTTGCCGCCGAAGATATCGTCTGTGCGTCTAACAGGCGGTATCATTGAAATACAGCCACTTACCTTTTATCGGTATCTATGCAGAAATTTGTTTTATCTCTCCTGATCGTTTGTCTTCTTTTGATTGCTCCTGGCGTGCTGCTGGCGGGGGATTGGCAACTGATTGGCCCCGAGGGCGGCGACGTTCGCAGTCTGGCATACGATCCGAGAAATCCTGATCGCATTCTTCTCGGCACCAGTGCCGGTCAGCTTTTTGAATCCTTAAACGATGGCAAGTCGTGGGCTCCGTTTGCGCATCTTGGGCCCGGCGACGACTACGTGCTCGACCATATCGTGTTCGATCCCACCCATCCCGCAACTCTGTACGTTGCCGGATGGAGTCTCTTCAGGAACGACGAGGGCGACGTCTTTCGCTCCGATGATGGAGGCAAGAACTGGCGCGCACTGGCCGGGATTCACGGAAAATCGGTACGTACGCTGAGCCTGGCTGCCAGTGATCACAACATCCTGGTCGCAGGCGCGCTCGACGGGGTTTATCGCTCGCGAGATGCGGGCGCGACCTGGCAGCGGATCTCACCGGAAGGTCATCCCGGTCTCAAGAACATCGAATCGACCGCCATTGATCCGCGGAATCCTGACGTCATCTATGCCGGAACATTTCATTTGCCATGGAAAACCGAGGATGGCGGCAAGAACTGGCATCGCATCAACCAGGGGGTGTTGGATGACTCCGACGTGTTCAGCATCATCATTGACCCGCAGATGCCCAGCGTGGTCTATGCCAGCGCCTGCTCGGGCATCTACAAGAGCACGAATGCCGGTGAGCTGTTCGCGCGCATCAAGGGCATCCCCCATTCCGCCATTCGAACCCGGGTGCTGAAGCAGGACCCTAAGCATCCTATGGTGGTTTATGCGGGAACCACGGGTGGTCTGTGGAAGAGCTTCGATGGCGGCGCGAAGTGGGAGCTCTACTCCGCTGCCGATGTGACAGTTAACGATATCCTTATCGATCCCCGGAACTCCGAACGGGTGCTGCTTGCAACCGACCGTGGAGGCGTGCTCGCCAGCAATAATGGCTTTGACGATTACGACTATTCCAATCATGGCTTCGCTCACCGTGTGGTTGGGGCTGTCCTGACCGACCATAGCGACCCGGGCCGGCTTTATGTCGGGATTGTGAATGATAAGGAACTCGGTGGATTCTTCACCTCCGATGATGCCGGCAAGAACTGGAAGCTGTGGAACAAAGGCCTGAATGAACGTGATGTGCTTGCACTAGAGCAGGCGGGCAGCGGCGTCGTCTTTGCCGGCACCAATCATGGCATCTTCTCTTTGAAGTCGCTGAACACCGCGTGGGAGCCCGCCAACATGTACCGCGGCGCACTTCCCGAATGGCGGAAGAAGGACGAATCATCGCAATCGCCGCCCAAATCCAGAACTGCTTCGTCGCGTTCTCGCTCGGTGCACTCCAAGGCCGGCAGCAGTAAAACAGCGGCAAGCAAAGCGGAGTCGCTGCACGAGACTCCCATCCCCATCGCCATTGCTCCGCGCGTGCGAGCCCTGCTCATCACCGGCACAATGTGGTATGCCGCTACCAATGAAGGTCTGTTTATCAGTGAGGACCAGGGCAGAAAGTGGTATGGCGAGGCTGTTGCCGACCAGCAGGATCTCGGCGGGGTTCAAGCGATCGACGCCGACACATTGGCCGTAGTAAGCCCTACGCAGGCCTTCGTTTCAGACGACGCCGGCAAGACCTGGGTTCCACTCACGTTGCCGTCGTATGTGACGGTGGTCTACGGTCTGACATCGGCTCCAGACGGCAGCTTGTGGCTCAGCACCCGCGAAGGCGCTTTGCATTCGGCGCACCAGGGAAAAAGCTGGGAGCACATGCTCGGCGGATTACCAGCGCGTGAGATTCTATCGGTACACTACGATGCCGGGGCGCAGCGTCTGTTGGCCACAGCCCTGCATACGCGAACTGTTTTTGAGAGCAAGGATGGTGGCAAAAGCTGGCAGCCATTGCCGGCATCGCTGGTATCTATCCGCGCAGCTATGACGTATCAGGGACGTATTCTGGCGGCGACAAGTCACAATGGACTGCTATTAGAAAAATCTAGTCAAGTGGCATCCGCCGTCAAAGACACTGGCGAAATCGGCGCCGGCGGGCTCTCCAGCAAACAGTAGTCGCGCTCAATATCCAGAAGAGATCGACGGTTGAAGGACTTGGGGGATTGCAGTTCGTTCGGCTTGCTGAAGCCGATTCCCAATTCGATTCAGGTTTCACCCAAAACAGCACCGCTGACCCCCTGCAGGTTCTTGCACTTGTGCGGGCGCGTGTTTGCCCGTTACTAAAACAGGAAACCAAGCCTCGGAAGACGCGGCAATCGTTTCGGCTAAGTGGTTGGAAGCGTTGGTGAATGCCGATTAAGAATTCTTATCCCACTTTGGCAGCCTCGTTGCATATATGTACGCGTTATCCCGAGAGCTGCTATGAAACCTCCAGAGTCCGGCAGTCGGCAGATTGAAATTCCACGAGTGGTCTCCTCCCTTGGGCAGTCGGGTGGCGAGAGCGCGCAGCTAACACCGCAGCCCTCGCCCCCGGCCTCCGAGTATTGCATAGAGGTACTGCGCGATCTGAGTAGCACCTTCGCTGCCGTGCTGATCAATGCGCAGGTACTGGATGGCAAGATGCCTTCCTACAGCCGCTCGAAACGCTATGTCCACGAGATTGAACGCAGCGCGCAACGAGGCGGGGCGCTGCTGAAGCGATTGCTGGAGCGGTTTCCGGCGGACGGCACCGGGGCCTGTGAGCAAGACCGAGAGTCCTATGACGAAGAATTCGGATTAGGGAAAGTTCCTCCTGTAGCTGAACGCACCGCAGTGGTGGCAAGCCAGGGGCCGACGGCAGCTACGAAATGCGCACTCGATTTTGCGCCTTCGGCAGCGGCACATGCGGCCCCTGATTTTGTTGCACAGCTGGGGGCTGCTCACAGAGGGGTGTGATAGCCGTACTAGCTTTCAATTCCCAAAAAGGGACAATAGGAGTAGCAGTCTCCTTAGACTGCTCATATCCCACGATCATCGAGGTTAGGCCCGTGCTTGCCACTGAAACTACCGATACCGTCGAGTGTCTCGAGACCGCTCCCCAGACTGACTCGCTAAACCTTCTGGTCGTGGATGATGAGAGCGCCGTGCGGGAGTCGTGCCGCGAGGTCGCCGAAAATCTGGGATTCGTCACCTACGCCGCGCATTCTTCCGATGAAGTCATCCATATACTCGACACCGCTGGAATCGATGTGGTGCTGTTGGACCTGCGGATCCCTGGCAGCAACGGGATTGACGTCTTGCGGGAGATCAAACGCCGTCGTCCGGAAGCGGTAGTCGTCATCATGACCGGTTTTGCCACGGTACACTCCGCGGTGCAGGCCATGAAGGCGGGAGCCTACGACTACATCAGCAAGCCTTTCACCTTCGACGAGCTGCGTTTGGTGTTGGACCGCGTTAGTGCGCAACTGAAATTGGCCGCCGAGAACCGGATGCTGCGCGATGCCATGAAATCGAAGCACGGCTTCGGCTCACTGGTCGGCCGGGCTCCCGAGATGGAGAAGCTCTACCGCATCATTGCCAAAGCCGCCAAAAGCTCGCATCCGGTTTTGATTCTGGGTGAAAGCGGGACAGGCAAAGAATTGGTCGCCCGCTCCGTCCATTTTGGTGGACCATACCGCAATCATCCGTTCATACCGGTGGATTGCGGATCGCTGGTTCCCACCCTCATCGAGAGCGAGTTGTTTGGTTATGTGCGCGGCGCCTTCACCGGAGCGGTGCGCGCCAAAGATGGCTTGCTGGCCACGGCTGACGGAGGCACGATCTTTCTGGATGAAGTGGGCGAACTGCCGATTGACCTCCAATCCAAGCTGCTGCGAGCCATCCAGGAAAAGGAAATCCGTCCCGTAGGCGGCACCCGGACGATACCGGTGAATGTGCGCATCCTGGCAGCCACCAATCTGGACCTCGAATCCGCGGTTCAGCAAGGGACCTTCCGGCGCGATCTCTTCTTCCGGCTCAATGTACTGACCTTGCGCATTCCGCCGCTGCGGGAGCGCAAGCAGGACATCCCGCTGCTGGCGGGCCACGTACTGGAGCGCGTGGCACGGACCACCGGCGTTTATCGCACCATTAGTGATGATGCGCTCAGACGGATGCTCGATTATGAGTGGCCGGGCAATGTACGCGAACTGGAGAACTGCCTGGAACGGGCGTGCGCTCTCAGCTCGAGCGCAACCCTGCAAATCGGAGACTTGCCAACCGCGTTGCGCAACCTGGCAAGTGAGGAGTACCCAACCCTGGAGTCGACAGACAGCCATGGCATCCTGAAGCTGGCGGAGATGGAGAAACGCGCCATCACTCAGGCGATTGAGCACTTGCATGGCGATAAGCTGGAAGCCGCTCGCCGCCTCGGCATCGGCAAAACGACTCTTTATCGAAAACTGAAAGAGTACGGCGCGATAAGTTAACGCCGTATCAACGCCATAACGCCAGCCTTGACGATCGGGGAGACGTGTGCCCGGTTGCGCAGGGCAAAAAGAAAAGCGAAAGAGGGCAATATGATTCTGCTGGTTACGGCTTCGTCCCGCGCGAAGGAATGTGCCGCGGCTCTGGAAACGAGCGCTCGGCAGAAGGTCGACTTGGCCCACTCGGTGAGTCGCTCAATAGTTAAATTGCAGCAGGCGGAGTACGACGTGCTGGTCATCGACGAGTCCCTGGTTTAGATCGACGATTCCGCAGTCAATGGTCTACTCAAACATGCGGGGATGGCGATGCCCATCTATATCAACCTTGGCCTGCACCGTACCGAGAGACTGGTTCGGGAAGTGCTTGCCGGATTGATGAGGAAGCACGCGGAGCATTTGGGAGCTAAGCGGTCGGCAATCACCGAATTGCAAAGCCAGTTGCGCGGCGATCTGACGGGGATCCTACTGGCGAGCGAACTGGCCCTGCGGGAGTCCTCCATTCCGCCTCGCGTCGCCGACAGGATCAACTCGGTTCACCGCCTGGCAATACAGATTCGCACCCGACTCGAAGTCCCAGCCATGTAAGTGGCTGGTTGGGAAAGGCCGTTACTGCCTCGGTTGCTGCTTCGGGTTTTGCAAACCATCTGGTTGCGAAACTTGTGAGCTGTAAGATGACGCTCACACCGGGGCTGACGCCAGTGGGAAAGGTCTCAGGGTTGCATCTTCTGAATCCCGGCAAGGTTGGCTTGCGGCTCTGATTCTGTAGCCACGATCAGCGGCCATCTCGGCAGCTTGGCTTGAGAACTCTCCTTCAGGCAACGTAAGTAGCTAAGCCGCAGTCTAACTTGGGGTTGGCGCGCTGGGGAACAGCCGCCGGGTTCCCATGGAGACTACCTCGCAAACCGAGCGCCAAGGTTCGTCGAAATCTGAAGCGCCGCCCTTTGACCGGCTGGAACTCGAAAATCAAATCCGAGGCCTGGGCGAGTGGTTCCACAACCTCGATCTCTTTGGAATCCCAACCGCGCCGAATCATTTTCTGGGCGACTTTCCGGCCGTAAAGTGGAAACACATTTCGTCTGCTATTCCTGAGAACCTCAATGGCGCCAGCGTACTAGACATTGGTTGCAATGGCGGCTTCTATTCAATCCAGCTGAAACGCCGGGGCGCAGGCCGAGTGCTCGGCATTGACGTTGATGATCGCTATCTCAACCAGGCTCGTTTCGCCGCAAGCACGCTGGGAGTGGAAATTGAATTTGAAAAGCGCTCTGTCTATGAAGTCGACGCCATTGCGGGGCAATTCGACTACGTGTTCTTTATGGGAGTGTTGTATCACCTCCGTTATCCGCTGTTTGCACTGGACAAGGTAATTACCAAAATTGCCCCAGACGGCAAGCTGGTTTTTCAGACGATGCTGCGCGGCTCCAGCAACACGAAGACGTGGGATGAAAACTATCAGTTCTGGACGACAAACGTCTTCGCCGACCCCGACTGGCCGTCGATGTATTTCGTCGAGCACAGTTACGCCAACGATCCCACGAACTGGTGGATTCCCAACTGCGCGGCGGCGGAGGCTATGCTACGCAGCTCGGGATTAGAAATTCTGAAACATCCCGAATTGGAGACTTGGCTCTGCGCACCGAAAAGCACGGTTCGCGATGGCCAGTCTCTACTCGAACTTGAATTACGGGGCAAGCTGTAGGAATCCGAAGAGAAGAGGAACTTACGACTGCATGATAGAAGCCGTAATGTTATGGAACGAGCCGAATAACCTGTCTCACTGGAATTTCAAGCTCGATCCCGATTGGAGAATTTTTGCCGAGACAACGAAACTGGCGGCCCGTGCCGTGCGCGCGGCGAATCCCAGTCTGAAGATTGCTCTGGGCGGCATCTCTCCCATTGATCCCCAATTCATCCGGCTGCTTGCTTCGCAAGGTGTGATCGACGAAGTCGACGTGGTAGCTGTGCATGGATTCCCCCTGGACTGGAATCACTGGAACATCCACGAATGGCCGGCAAAGATCGAAGAAATCCGCCGTGTAACCAGCAAGCCGGTTTGGGTTTCAGAGGCGGGCGCTTCGTCGTTCGGGGCAGAAGAGGTGCAGGTTTTTGGTGTTAAACGCACGGCGGAGCTGCTGCTGGCCAGCGTCGAACGCGTGCATTGGTACAGTCTGCATGACCTGCCTTCTACCTGGACCGCCACCACTCGCCACAAAGAGGCGGAAGGCAGTGCTTACTACCGGCATTACTACATGGGTTTGTTGCGCCAGGATGGTTCGCCAAAACCTGCTGCCGAGTGCTTTCCATCCGGTCTTGGTATTTGTCAGTGGTTTCATTTCGAAGATCATCGCCTGGAGTCTTCAGTGCATTGGCTGCGGAGATTGGGCGTGCGTTACCTTCGCACCGGAGTGAGCTGGGCCGACTGGTTTCGTCCCGACGCCGAGCTCTGGTTTGACCGTCAGATGGAAGCTCTGAACGAATTCGACGTAACCATGACCCTGTGTTTCACACCGGAGCACCTGGGTATTGAGCGGCATTACACCAGTCCTCCTGCTCGTCCTCAGGATTTTGCGGATTTTGCCACTCGCATGGTACGTCGTTACGCTCCGATACTGGGCGCCGCCGGGCTGCCGCGAGAAGCGCCGGTTAATGGCTGGGCCTTGGAGGCTGGTCAATGAGCAGCCATGTTTTGATTACGGGCGGGGCGGGATTCGTCGGTTCGCATCTGGCGGATGCCTTGTTGGCCCAGGGACACGAGGTCCGCATCTTTGACAGCTTGTCGCCCCAAGTGCATCCCAACGGACGGCCAGACTATCTGGATTCGTCGGTCGAACTCGTCGCCGGTGATATGCGCGATCTTGATGCGGTGGCGCGCGCACTTCGGGGAGTTGATACCGTCATACACTTGGCCGCAGCCGTCGGCGTCGGCCAGTCGATGTACGAGATTTCAAACTACATGGGAGCGAATACCCAGGGCACGGCCAACCTGCTTCAGGCCATCCTCGATACTAAGACTGATATCCGCAAACTCGTGGTCGCATCGTCGATGTCGATCTACGGAGAAGGGAAGTACCTTTGTCAGCAGTGTGGCGAAGTTTCTCCTCCCCCGCGACCGCTTGAGCAACTGAAGGCCAAGCAGTGGGAGACGCGCTGTCCCGGTTGCGGACGCGAGCTGACACCATTGGCGACCGACGAGTCGAAGCCGCTGCAATGCACTTCGATTTACGCTCTCAGCAAGAAAGATCAGGAAGAGATGACGCTGCTCTTCGGCCGGACCTATGGAATTCCGGTCGTTGCGCTGCGCTACTTCAACATCTACGGTACTCGACAGGCACTCTCGAATCCATACACAGGCGTAGCTGCAATCTTTGCTTCACGACTGCTGAATCGGCGCGCTCCCCTGATCTTTGAGGATGGCCGCCAGATGCGCGATTTTGTCAGCGTGCACGACGTGGTGCAAGCGAGCCTCCTGGCCATGGAGCGCAGCCAGGCTGACGGTCTGGCGCTGAACATCGGCTCCGGAAGCCCGGTGTCCATTGCCGAGGTAGCAGCGGAATTATCGGAGTGCCTGGGCGGGAACATTCCTGCCGGGATTACCGGCAAGTATCGCGTAGGAGATATTCGTCATTGTTTTGCCGACATCACGGCCGCGCGCAAAATTCTCGGTTACCAGCCGCGATACCGGTTCTCCGATGGCATCTCTGAGTTGGTGGCTTGGCTTCGTTCCCAGACGGCCGTGGACAAGGCCGCTGAGATGGTACGCGAGCTGTCGGAGTTCGGCTTGACAGCTTGATGAACGTAAGTGCGCGTAAGCTGCGCTTTGAGATTCCTGCCTTATGCGTATACTGCTGACCGCGGATACAGTCGGGGGCGTCTGGACCTACGCTCAGGAACTTGTTACCGGACTGGCGCGCCGCGGAATCGAGGTAATGCTGGTCAGCTTTGGCGAGATGCCGGAGCTGAGTCAGACGCGGTGGATAGAAGGCCTGCATGGCCTCGACTTTAGGCCTACGCCGTTTCGACTGGAATGGATGCAGGATGCCGCCTCCGATGTCGAAGCGTCTTCTGAATTCCTGCTGAACATAATTCGCGAGACTGAGCCGGACCTATTGCATTTCAGCCAATACTGCTATGGTTTGCTGCCGGTCGAAATACCCAGGATCATCACTGCACACAGCGACGTAGTGAGCTGGTGGCAGGCTGTGCATGGCGACCATCCACCTGCCTCAGACTGGAGTCGCTGGTACCGCGAAACGGTTACCCAAGGTCTGCGCGGCGCCGATGTGGTGATCGCGCCTTCCCGCTGGATGCTCGCCCAAATCGAAGAGAACTATGGGGCGGTGAGTAAGCCCACTGTGATTTATAACGGGCGCACACCCCGGCACTTCAATTCGCACGCGGACAAACAAGACCGGGTAGTTTCTATCGGCCGGCTCTGGGACGAAGCCAAGCAGGTGTCTCTGCTCGCCGAGAGTGGTTTGGGATGTCCGGTAACCATCGCTGGATCGATCGAGTCTCCCGAACAGCTTCGGCTTACGGCCCCGGCATTTCGTAAGTCCATCGAGCTGCGCGACAAACTCACGTGCAGCCAGGTGCGATCGCTGCTGGCCGATGCTTCCATCTATGCTGCGACTGCGCGTTATGAGCCCTTCGGCCTTGCCCCCCTTGAAGCAGCGCTCTCGCGATGTGCATTAGTGGCAAACGACATACCCACCTTCCGCGAGCTGTGGGGACCGACGGCGGTGTATTTCCCCACCAACGACGCTGACGGTTTGCGCGCTGCCGTGGAAGAACTGCGACGTGATCCATTGCTACGGCGTCAGTATTCCGAACTGGCTTACCAGCGCGCACGGCGCCTCTTCAACGCCGATGCCATGGTGGACGAGTATCTGGCGGTTTATCGCTCACTGGTGCCGGAGAGGAGCATGGCAGCGTGAGTGGGCGAATCAGATTTCGCTATTTCGCCCATTCCTGGATCTCCGACTGGAACCACGGCAACGCTCATTTTTTACGGGGCCTCGTTCGCGAGTTGCAGCGTCTGGGCCATGAAGTGCGCTGCTACGAACAATACGGCTCGTGGTCGCTTACCAACCTGGTCGATAAGGAAGGCGAGAAGGCGCAGCAAGCCATCGAGCAATTTCGTCGTGAGTTTCCTGATCTCGATGTGCGGCTATATCAAAACGATTCCGGCCTGGCCGACGCCTTACGGCTGGAACTCAGGGGCGCTGACGTCGTCATTGTTCACGAGTGGAATGATCCCGCAGTCGTGAACACCATTCTGTCGCTGAAGTGCGAACTGGGCTTTACTGTCCTGCTCCACGACACCCACCACCGCGCCTATACCAATCCCGGCGAGTTGCTGCGGTTTCAGCTCCAGCTCTTCGACGGCGTGCTGGCGTTCGGTGAAGCGATTCGACGCATCTACGCCGAGGGCTTTGGAGTTGAGCGGGCTTGGACTTTTCACGAGGCGGCAGACGTCGGGCATTTCGCGCCACGGCAGGAAGAACACGCTTTTGACTTGCTTTGGATCGGCAATTGGGGAGACGAGGAACGAACGCGCGAGCTGAAGGAATTCTTGATTGAGCCTGTTGCCGGGATTAGCGATATCAAAACTGTCGTATACGGAGTGCGATACCCGGAAGAAGGCAGGTCGGCACTGGCTGCGGCAGGCATTGAATATCGCGGATATTTGCCAAACTTGATGGCTCCGATAGCGTACGCGAAATGTGCTTTGTCGGTGCACATTCCGCGTCGCCTATACGCCAATGGGCTTGCCGGCATTCCCACCATACGAGTTTTCGAAGCGCTGTCGTGTGGGGTTCCTCTGCTGTGTGCGCCATGGGAAGACGCCGAGCACCTGTTTCGGCCGGCGCAGGACTACCTCATCGTTCAATCGGGAGCGGAAATGAAGTCGGCGATCCAGTGGCTGCTTCAAGACGATGCTGCGCGCCGGCAGATTGCCGCGAGTGGTAGACAGACGATTGTGCGGCGGCACACCTGCGCTCACAGGGCCGCACAGTTAGTCGAGATCTGCAGGGAGTTAACCCAATGAAGGTGTTTGTTTTCGGTTCGAGCTTGACCTCGTCGTACTGGAATGGTGCGGCAACTTACTATCGTGGAATTTACAAGAACCTGGCCGAACTCGGCTTCCACATCACCTTCGCCGAACCTGACGCATATGGGCGTCAGCAGCACCGCGACAACGAAGATTTCAGCTATGCCGATGTGATCGTCTATCAGTCTGCTGGCGACATCCCGTTCCTCCTGAAGCGGGCAGCCGAAAGCGATCTTGTCATCAAGCACAGCGGCGTGGGAGTCGATGATGCTTTGCTGGAAGAGGCTGTCCTGGATTGCCGGTCTGCCAATACCCAGGTAGCTTTCTGGGACGTTGATGCGCCTGCCACGCTGGCGTCAGTAGATGCCAACCCGCTGAATCCATTCCGTGCGCTGATTCCAGAATACGATTACATCTTCACCTACGGTGGCGGGCCTCCAGTGGTCGAGCATTACCTGCAACTCGGGGCCCGCTCTTGCCACCCTGTCTATAACGCGCTCGATCCATCCACCCACCACCCGGTTCAGGCAGATCCGCAATTCAGGTGCGACCTTGCTTTCGTCGGCAATCGACTTCCTGACCGCGAGCGACGGGTCGAGGACTTCTTCCTTACGGCGGCTGGCGCGGCTCCCGAAAGCAGTTTCTTGTTGGGCGGTGAAGGTTGGGGCGGTAAGCCGCTCCCGTCGAACGTTCGCTGGATCGGCCACGTGGGCACGGGTGATCACAACCGCATTAATTGCTCGGCTGGCATGGTCCTCAACATTAATCGCGAATCCATGGCGCGTGTCGGCTTTTCACCTCCGACGCGGGTATTTGAAGCCGCAGGCGCTGGATCATGCCTCATCACCGATTACTGGGCGGGAATCGAAGAATTCTTCACCCCAGGATGCGAGATTCTGGTCGCCCACGATGCTCACGAGATTACCGACCTGCTGCAGACGGTGGA
This sequence comes from uncultured Acidobacteriaceae bacterium, assembly GCA_963796585.1. Classification (GTDB taxonomy): domain Bacteria; phylum Acidobacteriota; class Terriglobia; order Terriglobales; family Acidobacteriaceae; genus CAVVDY01. Next base: position 863,825 of record CAWCMB010000005.1, on the reverse strand, counting down.
CGCGAAGCTCGCAAGAGAGATTGGCGAAGCCATGCGCCGTAGGGCCTTGCAAGAACATACCTACGGATTGCGTGCCTTGCAGGTGCGCGAGATTCTTCACCAAAGCTCGCCTGGAGTTCTGAACCGGCGACACCACGAGTTACATCGGCAACTGGCATGAAGATTGTCGTATTTGGGCTATCGATCACCTCGACGTGGGGGAACGGTCACGGCACTACGTTTCGCGCTCTACTGCGGGCGCTACACGGGCGCGGGCACGATATCGTCTTCTTCGAAAAAGATGTTGAGTGGTATGCCTCAAATCGTGATCTCCCCGAGCCGGATTTCTGTAAGGTGATTCTGTTTGACAAGTGGCCCGAAGTTTTGCCGATTGCGAGAAAGCAGCTAAAAGACGCCGATGCCGTGATGGCGGGGTCGTATTTTCCCGATGGCATCGAAGCCATCGACGAGATCGCCGATTCCAATGTAGCCGTGAAGACGTTTTACGATATCGACACCCCAATCACGGTGGCAGCGTTGCGCGCCGCTGGCCGAACCGGTTATCTGGAAGCGCGGCAGCTCCCCATCTTTGACGTGTATTTCAGCTTCACCGGTGGGCCAATACTCCGGGAGTTAGAAACACATTTCGGAGCGCGACGGGCAGTGCCGCTGTATTGTTCGTTTGATCCGCAACAGTATCGCCGGTTTGGCGTCAATCGACGTTTTGCCTGCGACTTGAGTTACATGGGAACCTATGCGCCTGACCGCCAGCCGAAGATCAACGAGCTGCTGAGTGCCCCAGCGCGGCTCTTGCCCGGCCAGAGTTTCATTGTTGCAGGGCCGCAATATCCCAACCATCTGCATTGGCCCTCCAATGTCAGGCGGATTAAGCACCTCAATCCGCGCTGGCACGCCAAGTTCTACAGCTCTTCTCGCTTTACGCTCAACCTAACGCGGCGCGACATGGTCATGGCTGGATACTCGCCTTCGGTGCGGCTGTTTGAAGCCGCGGCTTGCGGCGCGACCATTATTTCCGATAACTGGCCCGGATTGGATACGTTCCTTTCGCCGAACCAGGAGATCCTCCTGCCCACATGTGCAGAGGATGTAGTGCGCTACCTCTCGGATCTCTCCCACTCGGAGATTCGCCGCATCGGAAATCAGGCACAGGAACGCGCACTTTCTGAGCACACCAGCCGGCACCGGGCGATCGAGTTCGAGAGGGAATTAGAGAACACCTGCTCGTCGGCGGCTGGCAGCACAGAACTCCCGATTGCCATAGGCTCACAGTAACGCTCGCGCTCGCAACTCCTATTCTGCGGGCCCCAAGACGCGCTACGCCGAGCTCGACTAGTGTTAGGCAAGGCAGCACCTGCCGACTTCCACGCATCTCTACAAGCGATCCCGTTCGTTAGCAAGCCTGCGCACCTGGAATTGCGCCCACAAGGACCTCACTCCATGCGAGTTGCTCTGGTTGCTCCTCCATTTTTGCCTGTGCCGCCTCGAAAATACGGCGGCACCGAACTGTTCATCGCGCAGCTCGCTGAAGGCTTGCAGGCGAAGGGCGTCGATGTCGTGGTATATACGATTTCCGAATCGACGGTCGGAGTAGAAACCCGCTGGTTCTACAAAGACGCCCAGTGGCCCATTAAAGGCGAAGTCTTTGACAACCTCAAAGACATGAATCACTCTTCATGGGCGATTCGGGATGCCAGCAAAGCCTGCGACGTCATACATCTGCACAATGTGCCGTCTCTCATGTTCACCCGGTATGTCGAAAACCACTTCGTGTACACCGTGCACCACGTCCACGAAGAGCCCATGAGTACGCTCTACGCCAGCTTCCCTGACGTAGAGTTTGTTACCATCAGCGAGTTCCAGCGCCGCCAAGAAAAGATGGAGCGTATTCGCACCATTCATCACGGCGTGGACCTCAAGCTTTACCGGTTCAACGAAAAGAAGCAGGAGTATCTCGCCTTCCTGGGACGTATCGCTCCCATCAAAGGCACGCACCTGGCGATAAAAGTGGCACAGCAGACCGGCATACCTTTGAAGATCGCGGGCGAAGTGCAGCCCATGTTTCAGGACTACTTCGATCGCATGATCAAGCCCCATGTTGATGGCAAGTTCATCGAATTCGTAGGCGAAGTGGACCTCGACGCTAAGAACGAATTGCTGGGAAATGCATTGGCCATGCTGTTTCCCATTCAGTGGAATGAGCCGTTTGGTCTGGTCATGATCGAAGCCATGGGTTGTGGGACTCCGGTTTTGGCTTTGCCGGGAGGCTCGGTCGAAGAGGTGGTGCGCGACGGTGTTTCCGGGTTCATTTGCAACAGCATCGAGGAAATGTCCGATCGCGCGATGCACTCGCTTTCTACCATCAAGCCCCAAGCCGTGCGCAGCTACGCATGTCAGCACTTCTCGGTCGATCGCATGGTTAACGACTATGTCGGCCTGTACCAGCAGATGATTGGAGGGGCCAGCCCACTGGGCACAGCTCGACCAGTTCCTCCCGTGAGAGGTTTCAGTGCGCGTCGCAGTTGATCTGCAGGGGCCTTGGGGCCCGGATGCGCAATCAAAATGAGTACATTCGCCGCCATCACTGACGAAGAGCTAATTGCCATCCCGTCGCCATTTCAGGAGCCGCGGGTCGCCTACCAGGAGCTTGAGCCTCGTAAGGTAGATAACCTCACCCTCATCGACGGCAAGACCTTCAGCGCTACCAGTGTTTCCGGAGACATCTATCCGCCCGGCTCTCCTGATGTCGGTTTTTTCCACGATGACACGCGATTCTTGAGCCGTCTGGAACTGCGCATAGGAGGACACCGGGGAGTTGTGCTGTCTTCCAGTACGGAGAAAACCTTTGCCGCCCAGATCGAGCTCACGACCGGCAACATTACGCTGCGCGACTCGTTCGATCTTCCGGAAAACACGGTGCATATTCGTCGCGAGCAATTGCTGGCCTCAGAGATTTTCTTCGATCGGCTGAGCTTTGAAAACTTCAATCTCGTGCACGTCGATTTCACCCTGGAAATATTATTGGACGCCGACTTCGTTGACGTCTTTCAGGTGCGCGGAGTCGCCCGACAGAAGCACGGGCAGTATTACGCGCCGGTGGTGAAGTCCGACAGCATCATCTTCGTGTACCGCGGCCTCGATCAGGTCACGCGCCAGACACGAATAAAGTTTTCGCCACCACCGCACGAGATCAGGGAGCGGGTTGCGAACTGGCAGCTCCATCTCGAGCCGCTGAAGAGACTTGAAATTGAGATACAGATCAGTCCGCATGTCGAAGGCCGTGAGTCGCGTGCGCAAAATTTCGACTTCGCAGCTCAACTGCGGCAGCGCCGATCTAACTTCGCCCGCTGGCAGGACGACTCTACGCATTATGAATCGTCCAACGAGGTATTCGACGCTTTGCTGGCCACCGGCATTGGCGATTTCCACGCCTTGCAGATCCCGGATGGACGAGAGCACATCATAGCCGCTGGCATCCCCTGGTTTGCGACGATCTTCGGCCGCGACTCTATCATCGCGGCCTATCAATCCCTTTCGTTGAACCCGCAGCTCGCTATCGATACACTGCGAGTGCTCGCACGCTACCAAGGCAAGGAACGAAACGACTGGCTCGATGAAGATCCGGGCAAGATCCTTCACGAGTATCGCAATGGCGAGATGACGCGCGATGGTGAGATGCCCTTTGGCCCCTACTACGGGTCGGTGGATGCCACACCGCTCTTCCTCATCCTGCTAAGCGAGACCTTCAACTGGACCGCCGACGAACAACTGGTGGAAGAGCTTCTGCCCAACGCCTATGCCGCCTTGGAGTGGATCGACAAGTATGGTGACCTCGACGGCGACGGATTCGTCGAGTATCAAAGCCGATCGACAAAGGGCCTGGTGAACCAGGGCTGGAAGGATTCCTGGGATGCCAATGTGCATCGCGACGGCACCATTGCCAAGCCTCCAATCGCGCTTAGCGAAGTACAGGGATACGTGTACGACGCGAAGTACCGGATGGCCTCGCTGCTGCGCAATTTCGGTGATGTGAAAACAGCCGACCAGCTGAAGCGCGAGGCTTCCGAATTGGCGCGCCGCTTCGATCGTGCGTTCTGGGTTCCCAGCCGTGGTTTTTACGCCATGGCGCTTGACGCGGAGAAGAAGCCCTTGGAGGTCATCGCGTCCAATCCCGGCCAGTTGCTGTTTACCCGCATCGTGAATCGTGAGCGTGCGCGGACCATCACCACCCGCCTCATGCGTGACGATATGTTCAATGGCTGGGGATGGCGGACCATGTCGAATGATGAGCGAGTCTTCAATCCGCTCAGCTATCATCGCGGCTCGGTCTGGCCGCACGACAATTCGCTCATCGCTCACGGCATGGCGCTCAATGAAATGCGTGAAGGCGCGTTGCGCGTTGTGACATCGCTTTACCAGGCGGCACAGAATTTCCGCGACTACCGCCTGCCCGAACTTTTCTGCGGCGTGCAGCGGCGCGAAAACGACACCCCCGTGCATTATCCGGTGTCGTGCTCGCCACAGGCGTGGGCCTCCGGTGCGATGTTCCTGATGCTCACCTCGATTCTGGGGATCCGGCCGAGTGCGCCACGTAAAGAGCTCAACATCATCAATCCCTGCCTGCCGGAGTGGCTGAATCACTTTCACATCCGCAACCTGAGAATTGGCGCTGCTCGAGTTGGGCTCGATTTCACGCGCGAGGGCGAGCGCACATTCTGTAATGTTGTCGATGTGCGAGGGGAAAAGCTGCTGGTGAATGTCGCATTCAAGAAGTGAAGAGTGTTCAGATCACCGATCTGAACAGTTAGAGCGTTCGCGGAGTCGCTCTGTGCCAGCTTTGCAAGGGCACGGCTTTAGAGGCTGCTGAAAAACTCGACTTCGCGACGATTCGCGTCAGGGCACGACCTTGGTCGTGCCGGGAAGGCCTTTATTTGTCGTATCGCGAGCGGACTTTAGTCCACGAGCGACCCTGCTTTGGAGTTTTTCAGCACCCTCTTTAGCCGTGTCGTCCAGGTGCGCTAACGGTCTCGGCCTTCAGCCGCGGAGGGGACGCCTTTCCTCAGCCTGAAGCCGGATTGATTACCCGTTTGCGACAGGCCTGAAGGCGTTGCCCTTCCAAACGGTCTACACCAAATCTAAAACCTCGACCGCCGTCCCGATCAACGGCTCGCTCCGACTCCGTTACAATAGCCTTTCTTAACTTCACTGCAATTCGGAGGAGATGCCATGGCGCAGGTAAAAATAACGGTTCGCAAGAATGGGCCTTATCGTGTCGAAGCCCCAGAAGGATCAATCGAGCTGGTTGATGCCGATGGCAATCCGTACGATCTGACCGGCAAGCCGGCCTTCTCTCTCTGCCGCTGTGGTGCCTCGGTCAATAAGCCCTTCTGCGACGGAACCCACTCCAAGATGGGATTCCAGGCAGCGGAAGCGGCGGTGAAGAAGGAAGAGGAAGGTCCCTTGGGCAAGGTTACCTTCTAAGAAATGCCGATTCCGGCATATCCGACGACCTTGTCTCGATCACCCGAAACATCGCCGGAGGTGGCGTAGCGAAGCAATTCAGCTTTCTTTGCGCCGAGCCTCAGCGATGCTGTCAGCATTGCCACCGTCGGTCCGTAGCCGCACATGCTGATGTTTGCTGAGCGCACAACCTCGTAAAGACCTCGGGGATCGAGTGCCAAAATTTGATCAATGGCACGCCGGTCTTTCACCCGCGTCACAGAATCGCTTTCGTAATGATTCATGTCGCTGGAGGCAATCAGCAGGACCTGCTTACCGGATTCACCAATCGCCGAGGCGATGGCAATTCCTAATGCGCTCAGCACTTCGTAATGACCCGTCCCAACTGTGATGGGAACGAAACTAAACTGCGGGTGCAACACCTGCAAAAAGGGAAGCTGCACCTCCAGTGCGTGCTCAAAGCGGTGGGCCGCTTCGTCTTCCGCCAGCAATGAGAAGCGCGCCTTTAGGTTGGAGGCAAGCTCTTGGTCGATGGCAACGTCGCCCAGCGGCGTCCGCCACGCGCCCTGGCTCATGATGGCTAGCGGCTCGCCGCGACCGGTATGGTTGGGGCATAGGATGATGTAGCGCGCCGGCAACTCAAGCTGGCTGTATACGGCTCCGGCAACGCCTCCTGAATAGATGTAACCGGCATGGGGAGCCACGCAGCCCAAAGCGCGAATCTTCTCCTGTTTCGCGTTTTCAGCAGGCCGGGTAAAGGCTTCTACTTCGAGACGTAGTTCGCGTGAATCAGCGGGGTAGAATTGCCCCGCAACGGCTGGCAGACGGATCGCGGTGGTCATGGGAAGAGCCCTTCCCTGAACAAGTTTACGCCGGTTGTAAGCTGCGCGACAGCAGCGCCATCTTCGGCAGCGGCACGGCTTCGGCACGCACGTCAGAACGTAAGCCGGCTGCTTTCAGGCCGGCTTTGATCGATGCCTCAGAATACGTGCCTTTCAGATTGTTTGCCAAAGTTTTGCGCTTTTGTGCGAATGCAAGCTTCAGGAATCGCATGAACGGCTCCTCCTCGATTTGCAACTCCTCCAGCCGCGGCGCCATGGTAAGCCGCAACACCGTGGAATGTACATCGGGAGGAGGTTCGAAGGCTTCCGGCGAAACCGTAAACAGATTCTCTACCCGCGCGTAGAGCTGCGCCGTAGCCGACAGCAGCCCATAGTCGCGTGAGCCCGGTGCGGCGGATATGCGATCGGCCACCTCGCGTTGCACCATGATGACCGCGCGCTCCAGGCGGTGATTGAGGCCGAGAATGCGCAGAACAATATCCGAGGTGGCGTAGTAGGGGATGTTCCCGACAATATCGACGGTCTCAGGCTTGGTGGGTCGCAGATCATGCAGCGGCCCGGGCCTGCGTCCCAGCATGGAAGGGAACTCGACGGTCACGAAGTCCGACTCGAGGACCTCGATGTTTGTCCTGGTCGCGTAGCGCATTCGCAGTTGCGCCGCCAAAATGCGGTCGAGTTCGACTCCGATGACGTGCTTCGCCCGGTTCACCAGCATGTCGGTCAGGACCCCTTCACCGGGGCCAATCTCAATCACGGTGCGGTTGGACACGTCGCCTAATGCTTCGACAATGCGCCGCGCAACGCCATGGTCGACGAGGAAGTTTTGTCCCAGTTTGGGCTTGTGGCGGGTCGGCTTTCCGGCTGCTGATTTGGTCGTGCTTCTAGGCACATTGACCCTCTTTCCCTGCGACAATTAGACTCAACTGTTTCTTAGAACCGTTCATCATAAACGCAGCCGCGGTTTTCTTCCCGGCGGGTTGACGGCTGGCCGTTTCGGCTGACAACAGCCGATTTGTCTTAGACCGGTCGCACGCGCGGAGGGTTCATGCGAATTGTCATGGCGGCATCGGAATGCACACCGTATTCCAAGACAGGTGGACTGGCTGATGTCGTAGGCGCCTTGCCTCCAGCCCTGGCGAAATTGGGACATCAGGTCAGCGTATTCGTTCCCCGCTATCGACAGACCAGGCTGGAGAACCCCGTTAAGATTATTCCCAGCATCACCGTCCCCTTCGACGACCGCTACCGTTTTTGTTCCGTGCTCGACGGCGGTCTGCGCGAGGGCGTGCAGATGTACTTCGTCGATTATCCGCCGTTCTTTGATCGCGAAGGTCTTTACGGAACCGCCATCGGCGACTATCCAGATAACGCCGAACGCTTTGCTCTCCTATGCCGCGCAGTTTTGGAAGCCACCAAGTTCCTCGGCCCCCCCGACATTCTTCACTGTCACGACTGGCAAACCGCACTCATACCCATTCTGCTGAATACGCTTTACGCCGAAGATCCCGTATTTGAGCGCGTCCCCTGTGTATTCACCATCCACAATCTCGGATATCAAGGCCTCTTTCAGCCGGAGATATTGCCCCTTCTGCTGCTTCCCTGGGATCTGTTCACCATGACCAAGCTGGAATTTTACGGCAAGGTGAACTTCCTGAAAGGAGCGATCACCTCCGCCGACTTCATCACCACCGTCAGCCGCAAGTATGCGCAGGAGATTCAAACCAGCGAGTATGGCTTTGGACTGGAAGGCGTTCTGCGCGCGCGCTCGGGAACAGTTGCCGGGATTCTTAACGGAGTGGATTACCGGGAGTGGAATCCTGCGACCGATACTCACATCGCCGCCAACTACAGCGCCGGCGACCTGAGCGGTAAGGCCGTGTGCAAGCGGGCGCTGCTCAAAGAGTTCGGATTGCCGGAGGACACCCCACTGCCGGTGCTGGGGATCGTATCGCGTTTCGCAGGGCAAAAAGGCTTCGACCTGATCCAGCAGGTCTCTGCTCGCATCGCGCGTGAGGAACTGATCGTGGTCGCCCTGGGCACAGGCGACGCCGATTACGAAGACCTGTTCCGGCGTTTGAACAAGCAGTATCCGCAGAAGTTTGCTGTCAGAATCGCCTTTGATAGTCAGCTCGCTCACCAGATCGAGGCCGGAGCGGATATGTTTCTGATGCCTTCGAAATATGAGCCTGCAGGCTTGAACCAGCTGTATAGCCTGAGATACGGAACGGTTCCCATTGTGCGGGCAACTGGTGGGCTCGACGATACTGTCGAGCCGTGGGATCCCGTGACCCGCAAGGGCACCGGCTTCAAGTTCAGGGAATATAACGGCGAAGCATTGCTCGAGACCATTCAGGTAGCACTCGCAGCTTTTCGCGATCAGGAAGCCTGGCCAGTACTTATGAGAAACGGCATGGCGCAGGACTACTCGTGGGACGCATCGGCACGAGAATATGTTCGCGTATACGAGAGGGCAAGGCAAATTAAGTAGGCGTAGTGGATCAGTTTCGTTGTCATCCCGAGCAAGCCTCTTTTGCGAAGCGAGGGATCTGGGCGTGCCGATTCGCGCCGGGCGCGAAAGCCACCCATCCATATTCAAACTGACCCATTACGCAAGTAGAGGCTGCTTATGACGGCGGCACATGCACCCACACTGATGACCGGGGCGGAGAACCTCTTCGAAGGCTTCGAGAATCTCATGCCCTTCCGCGTTCACGATATCCTGCTCGTATCCAGCCTGTACGACTCGTTCATTCTGCGCGAAGACGGGCGGCTGAACGAGCTGTTGTTGAAAGAGTCGCTCGACCTTCATCTGCAGAATGTTCCCGGAATTTCCCATGTCTCCAGTGGCAGCGAGGCGCTGGAACTCGCCCGTTCGCAGCCCCGCTTCAATTTGATCGTCACCAATCTTCAAGTGGGAGACATGAACGCCGCCGAGTTGGCAGCCCAGGTGAAGCAGGCCGGACTCGATATTCCGGTGATGGTTCTTGCCTACGATCACCGTGAAGTAAAAGATTTCATCGCGCGTTGGCCACAGACCGATATTGAGCGAATCTTCCTGTGGCAGGGCAATGGGCGCATCCTCATCTCCATGATTAAGTACATCGAGGACAAACGTAACGTGCAGCACGATGCCGAAATCATGGGTGTCCCCGTCGTGCTACTTGTCGAGGACGACATTCGCTACTACTCCTCTTTTCTGCCCGTGTTGTACACCGAGGTCTGGACCCAGACCCACCGCCTGATAGAAGAAGGAATCAATCTTCAGCACAAACTGCTGCGCATGCGCGCGCGTCCCAAAATACTGCTCTGCTCAGATTACGAAGAGGCCGAGGAACAGACGTTACGCTATCGCGACCATCTGCTGGGTGTGATCACGGATGTGGAGTTTCCTCGCGCTGGCACAATTCAGTCCGAGACGGGTTTTCAACTGGCGCAGACCATTCGCGATGTTATGCCCGACGTTCCTATCGTCCTGCAATCTAGCCGTACCGAGTACATGGATCGGGCATTTCGCGAGGGTTTTTCATTTGTACAAAAAAATTCTCCTACGCTGCTCAGCGACCTCCGCCATTTCCTCATCGAAAATGTCGGATTCGGCGACTTCGTATTTCGCCTGCCCGACCAGACGGAAGTTGGACGCGCTTCAGACCTGAATCAGCTCGAACAACTTCTCCACACTGTCCCGGCAGAGTCGATTGCCTACCACGCCGAGCGCAATCACTTTTCCCATTGGTTCATGACCAGGACGGAGTTTGCGCTGGCGCAGAAATTGCGTCCGCGGAAGGTCTCAGATTTCGCATCGGTGGAGGAGCTGCGCGAAAACATTATCCACTCGATTGCCCGCTATCGCGATGAGCAGGGCCAGACGCAGATCGGCGACTTCAATCCTGCAGGCTTTCAGCCCGAGCACTCATTTTTCCTGCGAATCGGCAACGGCTCTCTCGGCGGAAAAGCACGAGGCCTTGCCTTCGCGCGGAGCCTTCTCTACCAGAAGCGGCTGTCGCGGCGCTTCCCGGACATCCGGATCGCTGTACCTCCTACGCTGGTACTGGCGACCGATATATTCGACCGGTTTATCGCCGACAACAACCTTCTGGACTTCGCAATACAGTGTGCCGACGACAACGAGGTCGAAAAACAGTTCATCGCAGCCCGTTTGCCGAGTAGCCTCATCGACGCCCTGCTTTCGTTTCTGGAGAAAATGCATTCACCGTTGGCGGTGCGCTCATCCAGCCTACTGGAGGATTCGCAATACCAGCCGTTCTCGGGCGTCTACGAGACATTCATGCTGCCGAACCAGGATGCCGACCTGCAAGTGCGGCTTGAGCAACTGATGGAAGCCATCAAACTCGTATACGCTTCCACCTTTAGTCGACACGCAAAAGCTTACGTGCGCGCCACTCCCTACCGCCTCGAGGAAGAGAAGATGGCGGTGCTGATTCAACAGGTGGTGGGGGCGCACTATGGCGACAGATATTATCCCGACTTTTCCGGCGTGGTGCGCTCCCGAAATTTCTATCCCGTCGCGCCCGTTACCGTAAGAGACGGTTTTGCCGCGGTCGCCTTGGGTTTGGGCAGAGCAGTAGTCGGCGGAGGCAAGTCCCTCACCTTCAGTCCGCGCTATCCCCGACACTTGGTACAGTTCTCGTCTGTCGAAGACATCCTGGCGAACTCACAGACGGAGTTCTGGGCTTTGCCCATGAACGGCCACCAGCACGACGCCCAAAACCCGTCAGAAGGTCTGCGGGAAGTGCCGTTTGCAATTCCTTGCGCCGAGGAAGACGGCACCTTGAACTTGCTGGCTTCCACTTACTCTGCCGACAATCATGCCATCTACGACGGCCTCAGCCGAAAGGGAATGCGCATCGTAAGTTTTGCCCCCATCCTGAAATATGGAGTGTTTCCTTTGCCTGCCATCCTTGACCAGTTGATGACCATTGGCGAAGAGGGGCTGGGGCGTCCCGTAGAGATCGAGTTTGCGGTTCGACTGGCGAAGATGAGCGGTGAGATCAGCGAGTTCGGTTTCTTGCAGATGCGCCCTCTGGTAGTTTCGCGAGAGGGCGAGGACTTGCGCGTCGATGTGGTTGAGCGGGAAAGATTGCTTTGCCAAAGCACCCAGGTTTTAGGCCACGGGCGTATGGACGGCTTACGCGATATCGTCGCGGTCGACTTTCACCGTTTCGAGCGGGCACGCAGCCACGAGGTGGCGCGTAGCGTCGCAGCTTTCAACGCGAAACTCTCGGACAGCTCGACACCATACGTGCTAATCGGCGTAGGGCGCTGGGGTTCGAACGAGCCGTGGCTTGGCATCCCAGTAGCGTGGGACCAGATCTCCGGCGCGCGGGTGATTGTGGAGTCGGGCTTCCGCGACTTTCGCGTCACGCCGTCACAAGGCAGCCACTTCTTCCAGAATCTTACCGCGTTTCAGATCGGCTACTTCACCGTGAACCCCGACGCCGGCGAGGGCTTTATTGATTGGGAATGGCTGAATGCGCAGCCTGCGTTCCGGGAAGATGGTTGTGTTCGCCACCTGCACTTTGAAGCGCCATTCTCGGTAATCATGAACGGCAAAACCGGCGAAGGATACATATTTAAGCCGGAATGAAGCTAGGTGTCAGGTATCAGGTTTCAGGAATCAGTTCGTTTTCGAGGGTAATATGGCGAGACGTACAGGACTAACAATAACTGCATTCCTTGCTTTTCTTGGATACACGGGTGCAGCGATCTTCTACTCGGGGTTAATTGGCTTGTATCCTGGGAACCAGTGGACCTGCCCCGTTTGCGTTCACATAACTTCCTCCGGTGATCCACTCAGCAAATTCGCGCGACGTACCATCGCGTTTGGAACAGTGAACGCAGTGTTGTTTATCTGTGCGGGATGGCTGCTTATCGCGCTGTGTCGAAGGGCTCGGAGCCTGATTTCGAAATCAGCCACTGCACAGGTTCGCTAGGACGGGATGCCAAAGGGAGGGCAATTCGCGATCAGAGCTGAGTTCAGCGAGCCCGTGAGCAAGGCCCAATCCCGGGCATCTGACACTTATGCCTGACAGCTCGTGCCAGCTATCTGAAACCTGACGCCTGACACCTGATACCCACCATGTCTCCCGCACTAATCATCCAGCGCCTGTTTGACTCGCGATACGGAGCCTCCAATCGGCTCATCGCCCGCTGGCTCCTCCTCCGCGCTTTGGGCCTGATCTATTTCTCAGCTTTCTACTCACTCTTATTCCAGATCCGTGGACTCATCGGCAACGACGGTATTCTTCCCGCGACCGAATTCCTCGAGGCGGTCGCGCATTCCTACGGCCCAGCGCGCTTCTGGTTTGCGCCATCGTTGTTCTGGCTTTCCACCGGCAACGCCTGGCTGATGGCCGTCTGCTGGATCGGCCTGTTCGCCTCGGTGCTGCTCGTCTTCAATTTATGGCCGCGCGGAATGCTGGTGGTTTGTTTCATCTGTTTCCTGTCGTTTGTAGCGGCGGCCGGCGACTTCTCAGGCTATCAGTCGGATGGAATGCTGCTGGAAGCCGGCTTCATTGCTTTATTCTTCGCGCCTCCAGGATTCCGGCCCGCTTGGGGAGAAACACACCCGCCGTCGCGTGCAAGCCTGTTCCTGTTGCAGTGGGAATGGTTTCGCATCTACTTCGAGTCGGGAATCGTGAAGCTGGCCAGCGGCGATCCGCAATGGCGCAATTGGACCGCCATGGACCAGTACTACCAGAACGGCCCGCTACCCACGTGGATCGGCTACTACGTGCAGCACCTGCCGCACTGGTTTCACGCTTCGACCGTCTTTGTCACATTTGCCGTTGAATTGGGAATCGTTTGGATGATGTTTCTTCCCCGGCGATGGCGGCTTGTCTGCTTTGTAATCGTGACCACGCTCCAGGCTGGAATCATCCTGACGGCGAACTATACATTCTTGAATTACCTCGTCCTGTCACTGGGGCTTCTGCTGCTGGACGATGGTTATCTCGTACGGGTTTTGCCGCGGCGTTGGCGCGGACAATTTCAACAAGCGGCAGCGCTTGCGACTGCACAGCGCCCGCTGTCAATTCAGCCCAGGCCCGCGCCTACTTTGTCGATCGTCGACAGCACGCCTTCACCTGATGCACCCCAGAAACTAACGACGCCAAAGCACTTCAGCGCCTGGAAACTCGCCCTCACCAGCGTCATCCTGAGCTGGATTTTCTATACCAGCACGGTCCAACTGCTGTGGATGCTGTTCCCGCGCCTTCCATTGCCCACGGCGCCGGTTGCAGCGCTGGACCCCTTCCGCATTGCCAACCGATACGGTCTATTTGCGGTGATGACGCGCGGCCGATATGAGGTCGAGTTTCAGGGCTCCAACGATGGCCAGAACTGGACGCCCTATCCCTTCCGCTACAAGCCGCAAGATCCGTCGAAGCCGCCTGGCATCTACGCTCCGTATCAGCCGCGCTTCGATTGGAACCTGTGGTTTGCGTCACTTGGTAGCTGGCGCGAGAATCCCATTGTTCCCAGCACCGAGGAACGGTTGTTATCAAACAGTCACGACGTGCTGCAACTATTTGCCGGCAATCCTTTTGCCGATGCGCCCCCCAAACAGGTGCGCGCCGTTCTCTGGCAGTATTGGTTTACCAGCTTGGCCGAGAAGCGGAGTACCGGAATGTGGTGGCGTCGCGAACTGCTGGGGTTGTATGCTCCCGTCCTGCAAATAGGCCCCGACGGAAAACTGCAGGTCGTGCAGTGGCCTGCCCCGTTACCGCCACATGACTAGGCCCCGCATCTATCAGTTTGGAGGCATTCATGGCTGAGAAAAAGAAAGCTGCACCGCGCCGCAAGTGGTCAGCGAAAGTACATACGGAATCCACCTATCCTCCGGAAGGATTGTTTAACAAGAGCGCCGCCGTTATTGCACGCACGCTGGCATCACCAAAGGTGTCGCCAAAGGGGCCTGGCTCAGGTATGCGGATGTTGTCCTTTTACATCAACCGCGCCGGCCACAATCTGGACGCAAAGCGGCTGGCGGAATTGCGAAAGGCCAAGCAACTACTGCACCAACGCGTAGAGGATTCGAAGCAGGAGTCCACGCACAGAAAGAAAGCAGCTTGAGCGCTCCTCCACACGCAGCACAGCGATTTTCAGGACGCAAGGCGTGCGTTGTCGGCTCCGGCCCGAACGGACTCGCCGCAGCGATTGTGCTGGCGCAGGCGGGCATCGATGTCCAGGTCTTCGAGGCCGAGTCTCAGCCCGGAGGCGGCGCCCGCACCATGGAACTGACGATCCCCGGATTTCACCACGACTTTGGCTCGGCCGTACATCCCATGGCCGCCGGTTCGCCCTTCTTCTCGTCTCTGCCGCTTGAACAATACGGTCTGGAGTGGATCCAGCCGTCTGCGCCCTTAGCTCATCCTTTGGACGACGGGACGGCGGTCATTCTGGAGCGCGACTTCGCTAATCTTGATCTGGGGACCGACAGTGCGGCATGGCGCCGCTTGATGGAGCCTTTCGCGCGTAACTGGAAACGCTTGGCTCCGCAGGTTCTGAGCCCGGTTCCGTCATTTCCCAAGACCCCGTGGCTGCTGGCTCGGCTGGGCGTTATCTCCCTCTCGTCGGCCAATGCCCTGGCTAATCGCATTTTCGGCGGAGTACGCGCCAAAGCGCTCTTCGCCGGATGTGCCGCCCATTCGTTCCTCGATTTCGATGAACCACTGAGTGCGGCTTTCGGGGTCTTACTGGGTGTGACAGCCCACGCTGTGGGATGGCCGATCCCGCGTGGCGGCGCACAATCCATAACTAACGCGCTGATCAAGTATCTCCAAAGCCTGGGCGGCAGCCTCTCGACATCTTCAAGAATCCTCGCGTTCAGAGACCTCCCCGTCTGTGATATCACAATGTGGGATACCAGCCCAAAGCAGTTGTTGTCCGCGGCCCGCGAGCGACTCAGCCCCTCCTATCGGAGTGACTTGGCCCGCTACCGCTACGGCCCCGCAGCTTTTAAGGTCGACTACGCTCTTTCCGGGCCCATCCCGTGGAAGGCTCGGGACTGCCTGCGGGCGGGAACAGTGCATCTCGGCGGAACTCTGCCCGAGATTGCAGCCTCAGAATATGCGGCCCGCCATGGGCGCATTGCCGAGCGCCCCTTTGTGCTGCTGTCGCAGCCGACCCTGTTCGATTCGTCGCGTGCCCCTATCGGCAGGCACATCGCGTGGGCCTACTGCCACCTGCCAAACGGCTCCGAGGTCGACATGCTGGAGAGGCTAGAGTCACAGATCGAGCGCTTTGCTCCCGGATTTCGCGACTGTGTGCTTGCCCGAAACGTTCTCTCTCCCGCCGCACTCCAGGCCATGGATGCCAACCTCATTGGAGGCGATATTGCGGGAGGGGCCTCCACACTGAAGCAATTTATCTTTCGTCCCACTTGGCGAACCTATGCTACGTCGGCCTCCGATATTTACCTGTGCTCGGCTTCAACTCCGCCCGGGGCGGGGGTTCACGGAATGTGTGGCTACAATGCTGCCAGGCTTGCTTTGTCGAGATTACGATGAGCTTGACCGGTGTAACCATTTCGCAATATCGCGTCCTGCGTGAGATTGGTCACGGCGGCATGGCGACAGTCTACGAAGCCGAAGATACCTTGCTCGACCGCCACGTCGCGCTGAAGGTAATCGCTGAAAGCCTGCTGCGCGACGAAAGTGCCGTCGCCCGCTTCGAACAGGAGGCGCGCGCAGCTGCCGCTTTGGATCATCCCAATATCTGCACCGTCTACGAGCTGACCCAGTACCAGGGACGGCCGGTGATCGTAATGGAACTGCTTGAGGGGGAAAGCCTTCGCGAAACCATTCGACGCGGCCCCGTGCCCATCGAAAATGTCATCGATATCGGCATCGCTGTTGCCGATGCGCTGGACGCTGCACATCAAAAAGGTTTCATTCACCGCGACATCAAGCCCAGCAACATCATGACCAATGGCCGCGGACAGGTAAAGCTCCTCGACTTTGGACTGGCGAAATCTGATGATCGGGAACAACTCCAGCATGAAGGCGACGTCGAGGATGGAGCCATCGGAGGCACCGTGCAGTTCATGTCGCCGGAGCAAACTCGTGGCGATGTTCTCGATGCGCGTAGCGATCTGTTCTCGCTCGGAATCGTGCTTTATGAGCTTACGACCGGACAACGGCCCTTCAAACGCCCCAGCGGGTTGGCCACCATGGAAGCGATCCGCACCGTACATCCGGCGTCGCTGCGTTCGCTGAATCCACAAACCCCGGAAGATCTGGAACTCATCATCGCCAAACTTCTCGAGAAAGATCCGGCCAGCCGTTACCAGAGCGCGGCCGACCTGCGCAGCGATCTCGAGTCCCTGAAGTTCTCCTTGCAAGCGGCTCAGGCCGAGAGGGGACCGACGATCTCCGAGGGGGCAAACGGAAGCCCTCTGATCGCCGCGGCAGAACCCCCGATGCCCCTTGAGCGTGAAGAGCGCCTGGTGACCCGCGTCTGGCGGCAACGCGCATGGTACGTCGCGCCGTTCGTCATAGCGGCGCTCTTGTTTCTTATCCTGGCAGGAATTGTTTTGTATCAGCGGCTGGCCAACGCTTGAGTTCTGCTTTGCCCGATAGTGTGCACGCCCAGGCGTATCGCTGCCCATTCAGGCGGTAGCCGACACCCGCACGGCTTATCAGCAGTCCGAGCGGCACAGCGGTGTAAAATAAAGGGTTTGCCGGCACTGATGAGTCGAGTCAGGCTTTGCTGCATCTAGACAATGTAGGTTCCTGAGCCACTTTCAGAGACCCGTCCCGCGACAATTCATCCGAGAGGAAGCTATTATGGCGACGCTTACCCACCCTGCACGCGAGGCCAATCGCGTAAACACTGACACCCATATCGACGTACAAATCCCTGAGAAATTCGTCAACGAACCCTCAGTCGACTGGTCGAATCCGGAAAACCAGCGGCGCATGCGTACCGCGATCGAGAAAGTGCGCAACGAGCTTGGTCGTGAATACGACCTGGTGATCGGCGGCCGTAGGGTAAAGACCGCAAAGAAGCACGAGTCCATCAATCCCGCCCACCCCACGCAGGTGGTGGGCATTCACCAGGAAGCTGGTGCAGCCGAAGTTGCCCCCGCCATGGAAGCCGCGCTCACGGCGTTTGAGACCTGGAGCCGCACATCCTGGGAAACCCGCACCAGCCTGCTATTCAGGACGGCGCAGCTCATGCGTGAACGCAAGTACGAGCTCATGGCGTGGCTCGTCTTTGAGGTCGGCAAGAACTACGCAGAGGCTGACGGCGACGTCGCCGAGTTGATTGACTTCTGCATGATGTACACGCTGGAGGCGGTGCGTCTTTCCAAGGCCAAAACGGTAGTTCAGTTGCCTGGCGAGCACGATCATCTGCGGTATATTCCGCTGGGCGTTGGCGCCGTCATCTCCCCTTGGAATTTCCCCGCAGCCATCATGGGCGGTATGACTCTGGCCTCCATCGTTTGCGGCAACACCGTCATCCTTAAGCCTTCAGGGGATTCCCCGACCATCGCCGCCAAGTTCATGGAAATTCTCGAAGCCGCAGGCCTGCCCGACGGCGTGGTCAACTTCTGTCCCGGCAGCGGGTCGAGCTTCGGAGAGGCAGTGGTCGCTCACGCCAAAACGCGCTACATCGCCTTCACCGGTTCCAAGGAAGTTGGTCTGCACATCAACCAGCGCGCTGCCGAACAGCAGCCCGGCCAGGTGTGGATCAAGAGAACCGTTCTCGAGATGGGCGGAAAAGACTCCATCATCGTCGAGAACGACTCTGATTTCGACGCTGCCGTAGAAGGCGTGGCAACAGCGGCCTTCGGCTTCAGCGGCCAGAAGTGCTCCGCATGCTCTCGCGCCATCGTCGACGAGCGTATCTATGACCGCTTCCTGCAGCGCCTGCGCGAGCGCGTGGAAAAGATCAAGGTTGGCGAGCCTACCGAGAATCCCGGCATGGGGCCGGTCATCAACGAGAAGTCGATGAACTCCATCCTCGGATACATCGAGAAGGGAATCGCCGAAGGCGGCCGCCTGATTACCGGTGGCTCGCGGGTGACGGAGTTAGGCGATGGCTATTACATTCAGCCCACTGTGATCGCTGATGTCGATCCCAAGGCCACCATCTCGCAAGAGGAGATATTCGGGCCGGTGCTGGCGGTAATCAAGTCGCGCAACTTCGAAGAGGCGCTCGCGATTGCTAACAACACCGAGTTCGGGCTTACCGGCGCGGTCTACACGCTGTCTCACGACAAGATCGAGGTCGCTAAACGCGAGTTCCACGTCGGCAACCTCTACTTTAATCGCAAGTGCACCGGCGCCATGGTAGGAGCGCATCCCTTCGGCGGCTTCAATATGTCGGGAACCGACTCCAAAGCGGGCGGCGCCGATTACCTCTATCTGTTCACGCAGGCAAAATCGATTGGCGAGAAGATCGTAAGTTAAGCGCCAGATAGCGACATAGACGGTAGGGGCCGGAAGCTGATTCCGGCCCTTTTCAGCTTCGCAGCCGACCTCGCGACGACAACCACTTTCCGGCCATCACAAAAAGCATCTTCCGGCTATTGACTTATAGTCAATATGGTAGCAACGTTACGGGCACTGTGTGGCCGCTGAGGGTGGTATTCATCACGCTCGATCGTGCATCAAGGCCCGTCGGAAAGCGAACCACTCTTCAGCGCCAGGATTCTTGAGCCCCCCATGCTCGACACAGGGAGGTTGCTGTGCGAAGAGGAAAACCGAAGGCCGTTAAGAGTCTTGTAAGAACTTCGCTCGGTCCGCTCGAAGAAGAGGTACTGCGCGTTATCTGTGCTTCCGGAAAATCGACAGTGCGGGATGTCGTTATAAGCCTGAATCACAGTTATGCGTACACCACGGTAATGACGACGATGGACCGTTTGTTTCATAAAGGCCTGCTGTGGCGTGAGACGACCAGCAAGGCTTACGTCTACAGTTCGGTTCTGACGGTGCCCCAACTGGAAACACAAGTGGCGCGTGATCTGATTACAGCGTTCCTCGCCTGTTGGCAGGATTCGCCGGGTATATTGGCTTCGGCGCTGGTCGACGCTGTCAGCTCCTACAACGCTACGCTGCTCGACAGAGTGGCGGATGAAATCCGCATCCGGCGCTTACTTCGACTGAAAGGCGAATCCACCCCCAGTCGCTTCCCCGAATCGCGACCTGCGGAGTACGCTTGGCCGCTGGGCAACTCTTAGGACCGAACCCTTCGCAGCAGCGGGGCTCGCCGAGGACCGCCTTTAGAGCTTTGCGATCCGCTTGCCCGCCGCGAGTCTGCCGTCGACTGGCCGCGAATTTGAATCGCCACTCCGCAGCTTGTTTCCAGCAGGTATTTCGCGTGCGCCAGTTGCTCACCCGCCGGGCCAAGGGTGGCGTCAATGCCTTCCACCGTGATCGAGAGCGGACCGTCCTTGCAGGCCAGATGCAGCTGGATGTTGCATGCCTGCCCTGCCGTTTGCAGAGCGTTTGCCAGCCGCAGTACCCCGGCCAGTCGCAAGAGTTGGTTACGGGATCGCGCTGCTATTCCTGTGAACATGCGATGAGATAGCGGAGCGAGCGCCCCGCGGTGGTAACGCGCGACGATCGCTACCGCCCGTAGGTCCTGGGCTGACCAGCCCGGAGGCGGCGCCAGCTTACGCACCAATTTGAACGAGCGATTCCGACGTCCCTTCTCACGTTTACCCCGCCCAACTTCTTCGGTAAGCGCCGCGGCCTCAAGTATGCAGCGCTGCCTGCGGTCGCCGGCAATCACCTTGTTCTCAGCCAAGCCGTCGTACAGGGTCAGGGCGATGGAAGCGACGTGCGTCGCATGATCAAAATGAGGGTCGAGGAACGATGCCCACGTACGGAACTTCTCGAGTCCTGCCGGCTGGAGTTGCTCTTCTGCCGGCAGCGCCGCCCGCCATTCGTGCCACAGAGACTGCCTTCCGACCATACGCCCGCGGTACAGTTCAAGCCTCTTATTGCGCTCTGCCTGGATGGTCATGTGCCAATGCGAACGCACCTCGGGAGCAACTTCGCCATGCGAGCGCAGCATGGCCCATAGCACGTCGAAGTCATGAACCTCTCCCAGCGCGTCCTGCAGATCGCGCAGGTCCTTCGACCACTCTTCATGTAGCACCGGCAGAAAGTTTTCTACTGTGTATCGCAGGCGCTTGATGCCGATTCGAAGCTGGTGGTACGCTGCACCCGAGCGATTGCGCAGTGCCCGTCGGTGCAGCTCGCGAGCCTCATTCCATCGTTCCACGGCAAGCAGTTGAAAAACGGTACCGCCCAGCGGAATCTGCTCCGCGCGCCCGCTGAGATGGTTATTGAGTGACAGCCACTCCTTGCGATCGAACCTCTCCAGTTCCTGCTGCGCGGCTGACTTTAATTGTGTCTCACCAAGCTGCAATTCCAGCAGCAGAATCGGGCGCGCCGGATCCTCGGGAGAAGATAGCTTGCCGACCCATTCCATCATCACCTGCACGTCACGCAGCTCTCCCAGGCTGGCGAATAGCGGCTTTGCCATCCGCTTCATCTGCTTCCAACCGGGATCGGGATCCACGGAGAGAAATCCGTCGGCCATCGAGCGGCAACGACGAATCGCAACCCGCAAATCGTGAACCGGATCGGCAGCGAAGTCGCGGCTGGCGTTTTCGCACTCCTCAAGGACGCGCTGTGCCCAATAGAGCAGGCCGGACTTTCTTCCTAAAGCAGCTGGCAGAGCGGAGGTGGCGTTGGCGTGCATTGATTCTGCATTTCATTCTATTGCCAGATTCGGTAGTGCGGCGTATGGGACACTTCCTGACGTTTGCTGCCGAAAATCGGTGTACCATTGTCGCAACACTGGATGGCAGTTCATCGGCCGGTAAATCACCCCTGAGAGTCGATGCGTGAACGTTCTATTGCTGGCAATGCCGGACTCTTTCGAGCACATGCCCACCGTGGCGGTGCGCATGCCGAACGGCGCGCTGACATCCCTCGCCGGCAATGTCGATGATCATCACCTTATCGCTGCCGCCGACCTGATCCTGCGGCAAGATAGCGTTCGCGAAACCGTCGAACAGCTAATCGGCGAGCACCAGCCTGACGTCGTCGGCCTGTCGGTTATGACCTTTCAGCGAAAAACGGCTTTTCGCGTGATCGAACTGGTGCGCACGCTTCGTCCCCAGACTCGCATCGTCTGCGGAGGCTACGATCCCAGTCTCGCCCCCGACGCCTACATGCATGAAGGCAGCGGCGTGGACTTCATCGTCCGTGGTGAAGGTGAGGTGACATTTCGCGAACTGTTGCGCGCAATCGAGAGTGGCGGCGGATTCGACAGCATTGCCGGGCTCAGCTATCGCTCGTCAGAAGGTTGGCGGCAGAACCCAGCGCGACCGGTTCACAGTCTGGAAGGGGACGACATCCGTTTGCCGAAGCGTGATGCTCGCGTGCTTTCGGGTTTCACCATGCTGGGACGGCAAGTCGATGTAGTGGAGACATCCCGCGGATGTACCTTCGATTGCGGCTTCTGCTCCATCATCGAGATGCGCGGTCGCAACTTTCACACCTATTCCTTCGACCGCGTGCTCGCTGACATCGGCGATGCAAAAACCCGAGGCGCTCGCGCCATCTTCATTGTTGATGACAATATTTCTCTGAACGTTAAGCGCTTTGAAGCGCTGTGCCAGGCGATCATCGATGCCGGTCTGAACGACATTGCCTACACCGTGCAGGCCATGACCTCTCCCATCGCCATGCACGCTGACACCCTGGTCCCGCTCATGCGCAAGGCCGGCTTCCGTTATGTCTTTCTCGGAATTGAAAATATTCTCGAGGACGATCTCGTGTTCCTCAAGGCCTCGGCGAAGAATGCGTATCGCGAAAACGGCAAGCGCACCGACAATGCCACCATCCGCGCCATCGATGCTCTGCACGCGAATGGCATGTACGTTGTCGGAGGCCTGATCGTCGGCAACCCGGATGACACCATGGAGTCCATTCGCACCAACCTCGAGTTCGCGCGAAAATACGTCGACTGGCCTTACATCCAGCATCCGACACCCTATCCGGGTACGCCGATGACCCAAGACTTCAAGGCGCGCAACCTGATCAAGATCGACAACATGGAAGAGTATGACGGCACGACGGCCGTGGTCGCGACCGAGCATCTTGAGCCGGAAGCAATCGAGTACGAGCGCTGGAAGCGAGAGCGCTGGATGAAGGTTGCGCACATCCCCGCCGTCATCGCCAAGGAGCCCTGGTTCGTGCTGCGCCACTGGCCGAAGATGCTGGCCCACACGTTTCGGGGAAGCACCCTGCGCTCCATGCTCGGCCTGGAGAGCGACAGGGCGGTTTTCGCCCGCTACAAGACAATGCGAGCTGCGGAGCGCGTGTACCTGTGAACTCCGCCGAACCGCAAACTTCGCCCGTTCGAGTAACCATCGATATGTGACGAACGTCACATATATTGGTTACCGTTCTCCCTTATTCTCATCCTGCGATCTTTAGGCGTACAGCAGTTGGCGACGCGTGCGGCTCCATACTAGTCAACGAGCCGACTGGCAAGTTGCCGATCCGCAATGCATGCGGTTGAGGCACGATGGCCAGATGCGCCAATGCTCCATACTGAAATTACCGACCTACTGACATTTCGCACATTAGGAGCGCGCTCCAACTATTAAATCGGGTAGGCAGTCTGTACGAGTAGTTACAGCAAAGACTGAGGACGAAGGTTAGCGGCGGTGGGCAAACCCGCCACTACGCGACAGCAAAGGGCAACGATAAGCACCCAATCGACTCGCCCTCCGAAGGACGCGACAACGGCTGGCTTCCGCACGTGAGTGCAGGGAAGAGATGTATTCTTCCGCGCCGAGTCCGGAAGATGGCGCGTGGTGCTATGCCTGCCCATATCTGCCCATTCCAATTTTCCAATCGGACCTCTCCCCAAACTCGACCACATTCGCCATCCGTGATTTTGATTTCGGTATGGGTTGTCGTATCGGCCTCGGGCGTCTGGCACTTCGCAGCAATAGCCTGATCTGATACCTGATACCTGAAACCTCATCTCTCACACCCCAACCTGACAATCGCCACCTTGTACCAGTAGAATCAACTGGAACCATGCCACTCAAGCAATCGGAAGCGATTGTGTTGCGGACGTATCCGCTCCACGAATCCGACTTGCTGGTGACGCTATTTACACGTGCGGAAGGCAAGGTAAAGGGTATCGCTCGGGCGGCCAAGAAGTCGAAGCGGCGCTTTGGCGGAGCGCTGGAGCCGCTGACGCTGGTGCGGGCGTATTACGACGATCGCGAGGGCAAGGAACTGGCGCGGCTGGATTCCTGCGACATAATTGATTCGCCGTTGTCGCACGCGCTCGATTACCCTCGCGTTGTGGCCCTCGAGCATATCGCCGAGACGCTCGATGAGTTGCTGCCGGAGAGGGAAGCGAACGACGACATTTTTCGGCTGACGTACTCGGTATTGCGGTGTCTGGAGTCGGGGCCAATCTGGATTCCGTTGACCTACTTCCAGCTTTGGCTGGTGCGGTTGATCGGATTTCTGCCTGAGCTGGACGAATGCGTCGTCTGCGGTGAATCGCTGGCCGCCAGTCGCGCCTTCTATCATGCTTTAGCGGATGGCGTGATGTGCTTGCCGCATAAGCGGCTTGCGTCATCTGAGTTGACGCTGGAGTCGCGCGAGCTGGCCAGACGTATGTTTCGCGCTCCGGTGGAGACGTTTGCCGGTTTGTCGTCCGGGAACGGCTCAAGAGCGAGCGAAGATGTTTCCCATCCCACTAAAAAAAGGTCGGAGGGGGCACCCGCTTACGCGGATTTGCGCAAGTTTCTGGTGCGAATTGTCGAGCGCCATCTGGAAAAGAAGCTGGTAACGGCGACGATGCTGGAAAGGCTGTGAGGAAACAGTAATTAGCAATTAGCTTCTTCTGATTGTCATTACGAGCGTAGCGAGGAATCTGCTCTTTTTGGGAGTGCCAGCGGTCGTTGCTAGACGAACATTTGTGCGAGGCGACGGAGAACAGATCCCTCGCTTCGCTCGTGATGACAAGACATTTATAGTGATCACTAATCACTGATCACTAATCACTGATCACTAATCACTGATCACTAATGGCTGCTTCTAACAATCCGCTGACCTTCCAGGAACTCATCCTCCGCCTGCAGACTTTCTGGGCGGCGAACGGCTGCGTCCTGCAACAGCCCTACGACGTTGAGGTGGGCGCGGGCACCATGGCGCCCGAAACGTTTTTACGCGTGCTCGGGCCCAAACCCTATCGCGTCGGCTACGTGCAGCCCTCGCGCCGCCCGGCTGACGGACGCTATGGCGAAAATCCCAACCGGCTGTTCAAGCACATGCAGTATCAGGTGATCCTGAAGCCGCCGCCGGCCAACGTCCAGGACCTCTATCTTGATTCGCTGCGCGCCATCGGAATTGACTTACGCAAGCACGACATCAAGTTCGAAGAGGACAATTGGGAGTCGCCAACACTCGGCGCGTGGGGCATCGGTTGGCAGGTGATGCTCGATGGCCTGGAGATCACGCAGTTTACCTACTTCCAGCAGTGCGGCGGAATCGATCTGGACCCGATCACGGCTGAGCTGACGTACGGCCTGGAGCGCATTGCGGCCTTCCTGCAGGACGTTGACAGCATTTACGACATCACGTGGGTCATCGGGCCGGATGGCCGTCCGGTGAAGTACGCCGAGATCCGCTTGCAGGACGAGCTACAGTTTTCGGTTTACAACTTCGAGTGGGCCGACGTGGACAAGGCTTGGGAGCATCTCCGCCTTTATGAATCCGAGTGCCAGGCATTACTGGATGAATATGCAGCGCAGTTCGCTGAGCATGATTCGAAGCGGTCGGGAAAGGGCAAGACCGTTTCCGGCGACTCTGGCGAAGAGCGAACAGCGAATAGCGAAAAGCGTGCTGATCCCGAAGAGCGACTGACCGAACGCAAACGCTTCCCGGTGCTTGGTGCCTTCGACCTCTGTCTCAAGTGCTCGCACCTGTTCAACATCCTCGATGCGCGTGGCGCGATCAGCGTGACCGAGCGCGTGGGCGTGATCGCGCGCATCCGGGCGTTGGCGGTCGGAGTAGCCAAAGCCTACGTCGACCAGCAACAGGCGCAAGTGGCCGCGCTCGCAGAAGCTGATACGAAGTTGGAACAGGTCGCGGCAAGCAGCTAACCCCCCACCCGGCCAAACGATGGCCAAGTGGGGCACCCAAGAGATATCTGGCGAATAGCGAAAGGCGAATGGCGAAGAGCGCTAATGGCTGACTTTCTACTCGAAATCGGTACCGAAGAAATTCCTGCTCGCATGATTGACGGCGCGCGCGAAGAACTTGCGCAGCGCGTTGGTGCTTTGCTGAAGCGCGAGCACCTCTCTGATGCCCCGGATGCGCAATCGTATTCCACTCCCCGCCGGCTTGCGGTGGTGGTTCCCGGGATTCTGCAAGCGCAACCGGATGTCACCGAGCAGCTCACCGGCCCGTCGCTCAAAGTGGCTTACAAAGATGGAGCGCCCACTCCCGCAGCCGAGGCGTTCGCGCGCAAAGCTGGAGTGCCCGTCGACAGGCTGGAGAAGATCACGACGCCAAAGGGCGAGTATCTTGCCGCGACCGTAGAGAAGAGGGGCCGCGCCGCAGCGGAGATCCTTGCCGAGTCCTTGCCCAACGAAATCGCCGGCATTTACTGGGCCAAGAACATGTACTGGCGCGGCAAGTCGGCCGAACGATTTGTGCGCCCGGTGCGATGGATCGTTTCACTCCTCGACGGCGAAGTTGTGCCGGTCGAGTTCGCAGGGATTCGTGCGGGCAGCGTCAGCGAGGGCCATCGTATCCTGTCGTCCGGCCCGGTCGAAATCAATACCCCATCGGACTATATCGATAAGCTTTCACAAGGCGCGGTCGTTCCATCTTCTGCCGCACGCGAGGAGCGTATTCGCAAGGCGCTCGATGCTGCAACCCGCACCCTTCCCGGCGCGCGCTGGCGCGAAGATAAGCCGCTGCTCGATACGGTAGTCAACCTGACGGAATTCCCGTCCGTCGTTCTGGGTAGCTTTGATGCGGAATTTCGGTCGTTGCCTGCAGAAGTGTTGGTCACGGTGATGCGCGATCATCAGAAATACTTCGCGCTGGAAGACGGCGACGGCAAGTTGCTGCCGCATTTTCTTGCGGTGCTGAATACCGATGGCGATCCCGACGGGCTGATTCGTCATGGCAACGAGCGTGTGCTCCGCGCCCGCTTCAACGATGCGCGCTTCTTCTGGCAGACCGATCAGAAGATCTCGTTGCGCGAGCGCGTCAACATGCTGAAGGCGGTCACCTTCCAGAAAGACCTGGGCAGCTATTACGACAAAACGATGCGCGTGCAGAAGTTGTCGAGCCTGATCTGCGAAGTGTTGCGCGATACCGGAAGTTCCGTCCGCCCGGGAGTCGTCTTCAAAGCCGCGCTGCTGGCCAAGACCGATCTCACTACCGAGCTGGTGAAAGAGTTCACCGAGTTGCAGGGTGTCGTCGGCGGTCTCTACGCCAAGGTGCAGGAGCTCGACCCCATGTTGCCCAAGGCTACGGCGGATGCGATTGGCGACGCCATCTATGACCAGTACAAGCCTGAGTCGATGGACGACGATGTTCCGCACACCTTGGAAGGAGCGGTGCTTGCCATTGCCGACAAAGCTGACAGCATCGCAGGAATGTTCGCCCTCGGCCTCATCCCCTCAGGCTCGAAGGATCCCTTCGCCATGCGCCGTGCAGCCAACGGGATCGTGAAGATTATCGCCGAGCATAAGCTGCCCTTGTCGCTCTCCAAGCTGTTCGCCGATGCGCGCGCCGAGTACGTGGGCTCGGAAGCTGAGCAGCGCTTCGACAAGAAGCTGAGCTTCCAAGAGGCGGTCAGAACCTTCATGCGTGAGCGGCTCGAGTTCTACCTTGGCGATGTGCATGGTTACGCCTACGACGTGGTGAATGCCGTGCTCGCTGCCGGCAGCGATGATGCGGTGGACGCGATGGCGCGCGCCGAGGCGGTAACCGGAGTTCGCGGCTCGGAGGACTTCGCTTCCATTGCCGTGGCATTCAAGCGGATGAAGAACATCCTGCGGCAGGCCAGTGAGACGAAGAAGATCATCGCGGCGCAACTCGACAGCGCAGCCCTGACCGATGATGCCGAAAAGGTGCTCGCGGCCGAGATTCCGGTAATCGCGCAGAAAGTACGTGAACTGCGTGCAGACAAAAACTACGCGCAGGCACTGGCCGAGATCAGCCGTCTGCGCAAGCCAGTCGACACCTTCTTCGAGAAAGTTATGGTCATGGTGGATGACGAACGCGTGCGCGCCAATCGATTGGCTCTGCTGCGCGACTTGCTGAACGAGTTCTCGACCATCGCCGATTTCAGCGAGATCGTGACCGAAGCGAAAACGGCGTAAGGCGCCGGAAGCGTGCCTCTCAAGATTTGTCATCACGAGCGCAGCGAGGGATCTGTTCTCGCTCGCAGTGCCGACATGATCGTAATGGGCGAACGGTTCGCAGCGGGAAACAAAGAGCAGGTCCCTCGCTGCGCTCGTGATGACAAAGCAAGAGAATGGTTCGGCACGGCTGAAGCCGTGCCCCTTCGATACTGGGCTGTCATGCTTCACCGCTGAAGCGGCGCTCCGCCCGGAAGTTGCGGATCCACCACGCAGAAGCGGCGCTCCACCCGGAAGTTGCGGATCCACCGCCCAGAAGCAGCGCCCCTTCAAAACCGGCCCCCCGCCCCGGCGCTGCGCAGAACCCTTCCCAAGGTTTACCATCATTACTTGTACCCATTCATCTCGTAATCATTCAGCAAAGGATTCCATCATGAGCACACCCACGGTTGACATTGAGCGTAAGAAAGCCGCCGGCGCAGGCCCGGTGAAATACGTGTACTTCTTCGGCGAAGGCCACGCCGAGGGCCACGGCAAGATGAAAGACGAGCTGGGCGGCAAAGGCGCCGGCCTGGCTGAGATGACCAACGCCGGCCTCCCGGTTCCCCCCGGCTTCACCATTCAGACTGAAGCTTGCCGCGAATACATGCGCAAGGGCGAGGTTTCCAAAGAGGTGAATCGCCAAATGGACGAAGCTCTGGCTCGCCTCGAGCAGTTGCAGGGGCAGAAGCTGGGCGGAGCCGACAATCCGCTGCTGGTCAGCGTGCGCTCGGGCGCGAAGTTCTCCATGCCCGGCATGATGGACACCATCCTCAATCTTGGCCTGAACGATGAGTCGGTCCAAGGCCTGGCTGCGCGCAGCAACAATCCGCGCTTTGCCTACGACTCCTATCGCCGCTTGATCCAGATGTTCGGCAGCGTGGTGCTCGAAATCCCCAAGCATGCATTTGAAGAAGTTTTCGACGGCAAGAAGAAGCAGAAGAAAGCCAAGCTCG
Organism: uncultured Acidobacteriaceae bacterium; assembly: GCA_963796585.1. Classification (GTDB taxonomy): domain Bacteria; phylum Acidobacteriota; class Terriglobia; order Terriglobales; family Acidobacteriaceae; genus CAVVDY01. Next base: position 835,137 of record CAWCMB010000005.1, on the reverse strand, counting down.
ATACCGACCTCGACGCCAAGGCGTTACAGGAAGTCATCGCCGAGTACAAGAAGGTGGTCAAGCAGCACACCAAACACGACTTCCCGCAGGACCCGCATGAACAGCTGGTGATGGCCCGTGACGCCGTGTTTCGCTCCTGGGGCAACGATCGCGCCAAGCACTATCGCCGCATGAACAACATCGACGACATGCTGGGCACCGCGGTCAATGTGCAGGCCATGGTCTTCGGCAACCTGGGCGAGACCAGCGGCACCGGCGTTGGATTTACGCGCAACCCGGCAACCGGCGTGAAAGAATTTTACGGCGAGTTCCTGATGAACGCGCAGGGTGAAGATGTTGTCGCCGGCATTCGCACCCCAATACCCATTACTGAACTGGAGAAGATCCAGCCTGAGGTCTACAACCAGCTTCGCGAGATCACCACGCGGCTCGAGAAACATTACCGCGATATGCAGGATTTCGAGTTCACCATCCAGGATGGCCGCCTTTACATGTTGCAGACACGCAACGGCAAGCGCACTGGACGTGCCGCGGTTCGCGTTGCCATCCAAATGGTGGAAGAAGGGCTGATCAACAAGGAAGAAGCGATCTTCCGGGTGGAACCAAACCAGCTCTATGACTTCCTGGTGCCGCGTCTCGACGAGAAGAATGTAAAGATCGAAGTGCTGGCCACAGGATTGCCGGCGTCCCCGGGCGCGGCCGTTGGCCAGATTGTTTTTACCGCAGACGAAGCGGTGGAGAAGTTTCAGAAGGATCCCAAATCCAAGCTCATACTGGTGCGCAGCGAGACCACGCCCGAGGACATTCACGGTATGGAAGTGGCTGCCGGCATTCTGACTTCGCGTGGCGGCATGACCAGCCACGCCGCCGTCGTCACCCGTGGCATGGGCAAGTGCTGCGTCGCGGGCGCGGGCGATATAGAGGTCAGCGAGAAAAATCGCGAGATGCGCGCGCACGGCAAAGTGCTGAAGGGCGGCGACTGGATTTCGCTCGACGGCACTACCGGTCGCGTGATCAATGGGCAGCTCAAAACTGTTCCCGCTTCGCCCGACGATCCCGAACTGAACAAGCTGATGAGCTGGGCTGAGCCGTTCCGCCGCATGGGAGTACGCGCCAACGCTGACATCCCGCGCGATGCCTTGCAGGCGCGTGCGTTCGGCGCCGAAGGTATCGGACTGTGCCGCACCGAGCACATGTTCTTCGCCGAAGATCGTCTGCCGCACATGCGCGCCATGATTCTCGCCAACAACGAGAAGGACCGTCGCGCTGCGTTGAAGAAGCTACTGCCCATGCAGCGCCAGGACTTCATCGGCGTTTTCCGTGCCATGGACGGATTCCCGGTGACCATCCGTACCCTCGATCCGCCGCTGCACGAGTTCTTGCCGCGCCGCGAGGACTTAATGGTCGATATCGCCAAGCTGGAAATCACTAAGCCGAAGTCGCCCAAGCTGAAGGAACTCCACACGCTGCTGAATCGTGTGGAGCAGTTGCACGAAGTCAACCCCATGCTTGGTCTGCGCGGATGCCGTCTCGGCATCACCTATCCCGAGATCACCGAGATGCAGGCGCGCGCCATCTTCGAGGCCGCAGTGAAGGTCGCGAAAGAAGGCGTGAAGGTGAAGCCGGAAGTCATGATTCCGCTCACCACCGGGCTGAAGGAGATGGCCAATCAGGCGGCCATCGTCCGTCGCGTGGCGGAAGAGGTATTCAACGAGAAGGAAATGAAGGTGGAATACCTCGTCGGCACCATGATCGAATTGCCGCGAGCGGCTCTGGTCGCTGATGAGATCGCGAAAGAAGCTGAGTTCTTCAGTTTCGGAACCAACGATCTCACCCAGACCACGTTCGGCTTCTCGCGCGACGATGTCGGCAAAATTCTCACTGCCTACTTGTCACAAGGCATCTTGAAGCAGGATCCGTTTGCCACGCTCGATCGTGAAGGCGTCGGACAGCTCATCAAGATCGCGGTGCAGAAGGGCCGCGAGGCGCGTCCGACGATCAAGATCGGCATCTGCGGCGAGCACGGCGGCGATCCATCGTCGGTCGAGTTCTGCGCGCAGAACAACTTCAACTACGTTTCATGTTCACCGTTCCGTGTGCTGACCGCGCGCTTGGCTGCTGCCCAGGCAGGCGCCAGTGCGGAGCTGAACATTGAGGGTGGAAGAACGAAATAGTTGTCAGTGGTCAGTTGCCAGTTGTCAGAAAGACAGTCAGCAACTGGCGGTTGACAGAAAGAAGTCTCGGAAGGCCCGGGGACAAACCGGGCTTTGTTGCTTGCTGCGCCGCGTCGTGTATGCTGCGGCTCACTCTCTTAAGTCGAGGTGGACGCATGGTGGAAAAGCAAGTTTCCAAAGCTGCGCAGAGTATTCACACCGAGGCCCTGAACGTGACGCTCACGGGCACTAATCGGGTTCAGATCGAGACCGCTTCCGGCCAGAAGATCACCATCCAGGGCGACGCCAGCGGTGTGCTGATTCAGGATGCCGGCGGCGCTTCGATCCAGTTGCAGGGCGGCAACCTTCAGATCCGTGCGAGCGGCAAAGTTTCGCTGGCGTGCAGCGAGATAGAAATTGACGCGTCCACGATGACGGTCAATGCAGGGATGGCGAAATTCAGCGGCGTGGTTCAGGCCGACACCCTGGTGGCGAACTCCGTAGTTGCCAACTCCTATACGCCCGGAGCTGGCAACGTCTGGTGATTCAAAGGCTAATAGGAATCATGTCAGCCGATAGAAGCTCAATGCCGCATCGCCCTGCTCCAGCTTGCGATAGCGGATGAGCGCACCAAAGCGCTCTCCGGGATCGAACCGCTTTTCGTGCTCAGCGACGACGATACTCGTCGGCTGTAATATGCGCGATTGCGACAGGAAACCCAAGGCTCGTTCGTAACTGCCGCGCATTCGATACGGTGGATCGAGAAAACAAAAATCGCAGACCACGCCGGTCGACTCCAGCAAAGGTAAGGCCTGCGCCACTTCGCGTTCCTGCACTTCGAAGCCGCTGGTGATTCCCAGCGACGACAGGTTCTCGCGCAACAGCCGCGCGTGTCTCTTGGCCGACTCGACGAAATACACCTGACGCGCCCCCCGACTCAAGGCTTCAAGTCCGACTGCCCCGGTGCCGGCATAAAGATCGAGCCATAAGCTATCCTGCAACTCAGTCGTCGATGCCAGCACGTTGAACAGGGTTTCGCGCAGGCGGTCGCTGGTAGGGCGCAGGTCGAGCCCCGGTAGCGATCTCAAAGGCCGGCTGCGAAATTGTCCCGCAATGATTCGCACCCTCGCAGGATATAGAATTTCAGCTGAGAGGCGTACGTGTTTCGAGGCTGGTCATTTCCCGCGGGGCGACTGTTTGGGGTAGATGTCCGTATCCATCTGACCTTTCTTTTCCTGCTGGCATTCGTGTGGTTCACGCAATCGGCAACCATGGGTTCGAGCGGAGCGGCCCGCGGTCTGATACTCGTCCTCATCATCTTCGCCTGTGTGGTCGCACACGAGCTGGGTCATGCGCTCGTGGCGCGCCGCTACGGCCTGGTTGTGCGCTCGATTCTCCTGCTGCCCATCGGCGGCATGACATTCATGGAGGAGCCGGGGCCCGAGCAGTCCAATCCCGCTCGCGACATACGCATTGCCATTGCCGGACCTTTGGTGAACCTGGTCATCGCAGGCATCGCGGCGCTTGCCATTCTCGCCCTGACCCCGCAGGTAAAGCTCTGGAACCAACCTTTCGTATTCGCCGGCAATCTGCCCCGCAGTCTGGTGTGGAGCAACATCTTTCTCGGACTATTCAACCTGCTTCCGGCGTACCCCATGGATGGCGGCCGTGTACTGCGGGCCGTGCTTGCCGAGCGCATGGACTATGTCCTGGCCACTCGTCGTGCCGTCCTGATCGGACAGGGCATGGCGATGGCGATGATCCTCGCCGGGTTGGTCTGGAACGTCTGGCTGGTGTTGATCGGTTTTTTCTTATTTCTCGGCGCCCAGATGGAAGATCGCAGTGTGCTCTTCCACTCGCTGCTCGACGCCGTCAGTATGGAAGATGTGATGTTAACCGGCTTCAGCGTTCTGTCTCCCGCTGACACCTTGGAAGACGCCCTTAGTAAAGCTGTTCACACCTTGCAAGACGACTTCCCGGTGGTGCGCGGCAGCGAGATGGTAGGCGTCATCAACAAGCAGCGGATTATCGAGGCGCTGCGCCGCGAAGGCAACGGTTACGTGCAATCGGCCATGACGCGCAGCTTCGAAATCGCGCAACGCACCGACTCCTTAGATCAGGGTTTTCGTAAACTGGGCAGCCGCGGGTTGACCATGCTTCCCGTGGTTGATGATCTACGGGTGGTGGGGATCGTTACCTTGCAGAACCTTACCCACAGCATGGCCCTGGTCTTGGAGCGCCGTAGATTGCGCCGGGCACAACAGGGCGATTAGCCGGCCTTCCTGGAGCAGGAACTTCTTCCCTCGACCAGCGAATCGGGGCATAATACCGCGGTCGCCACCGGGCGCTCAGGAGGAACACGTGGCATTGCTGCACGTTACCGCAGCTGTCGAGGACCTTGGATACCTCACCAATCAGCAAAAGAACACCGGCAATTTGAAATTTTATGTGTACATATCGGTGATCGACAACAACGGTCAGGCGATCAGCGGTCTGTCAAAACACAACTTTGGGCTGGTGATGTTCGATGGTATTGAAACTGTAACTTTGAGCCAGGAGTGGGAAATCCAGCACTTCACCGGCCAGCATCTGGCGGCTGAAGCCGGCTTCTATGGCCTGACCATCGATCGCGACCTGCGTCATGAATCGGTCTTGCCGGAGGCACGCCTTTTCGGACTCACGGTGAAGAGCGGCGCCGGCTTCGGGCAGACGATATTCAAGGTCAGCTACCGCAAGCAATAATTTTTCACTTGAGCCTTTGCCATTCGCGATACGCCTCGCTGCGCGCCAGTCCAAACTCTTTCGCCGCCTGCTTGAGCGCCGCCTTCTCTTCCAGTTGGTCTGACTGCATCAACTGGCGAATCCGCTGGGAGATTGACTGCTTCGAATCCTGAGCTCGCGGAGCGGACGTTTCGTCTTCTTTGGCGATCAGCAAGGTGATCTCACCTTTGACTTCTTCGCGCCCCTCTAACTCCGCCAGAATCTCACTCGCGCGTCCGCGCAGGAATTCTTCGTGCAGCTTGGTAACCTCGCGCGCTACCACCACCCGGCGATCAGGTCCGATAACCTCTACCACATCCTGCATGGTTTGGCAGAGGCGGTGCGGCGCTTCATAGAAAATCTGGGTGCGCGGCGACGACCGGGAAGATTCCAGTATGGAGCGCCTTGCCCCAACCTTGGCTGGAAGAAATCCACAGAAGCGAAAAGAATCTGTTGGCAGGCCGCTGGCCACCAGCGCTGACAAAAATGCCGACGCGCCGGGGATGGGTACCACGCGAATATGGTGGCGCACCGCCAGCGCTACCAGTCGGTACCCTGGATCGCTGACGCCGGGCATGCCGGCATCACTCACGACGGCGATGCTCTTTCCATTTTCCAGGTGGACGATGAGCTCAGGAGCCCTCTCCAACTCGTTATGCTCGTGATAGCTGACGGTTCGCCTTTCGATTCCGTAGTGGTTCAGCAGCTTTTGCGTTTGCCGTGTGTCCTCACACGCAATCAGATCGACTTCCTTCAGCGTGCGCAGTGCCCGCAGCGTAATGTCTTCGAGATTTCCAATGGGAGTCCCGACTAAGAAGAGCGTTCCTGATCCGTTGGGGCTTGCATCAGAGTCGCCGCTAGGAGCTTTAGTTTTTCGAGTCACTGCCCTGAAGTTTACACCCGGGCACTGCTTCACCCGGGCACAAGCTATTCGTGCGAATATTCTCTGTGCTATTCCTTCGCCGGCTCGCCAATCGCAACCTGTCGCTTTACGCGCAGTTGGATCACTTGGCGGGTTGTGGCATCGTGCCCGAGTCCGGCGTTGCCGTTTCGGACTTGCTGAATCGTTATCCTGAGCGCCAATATGAGACCGATCCCTTTCGTCTCTTGCTCACGGTGCTGGGCGAAGAATCGAACGGCTCGCCCAATACACCGCTCTCCAGACAGGTTTGGCATCTGCGGGTCGGTTGCATTGCCGGTCCGGGAGATTACACGCAGATAGGGCAGCGCATGTCGCTTCTCGCCCAGGGCGCTTTACCCGCCACTGACATTTCCGACGAATTCGACTGGGCAGCAGGCGTCGTGTGGTTGCGATTTCGACTTCGAGGTGAGCAGGTTGCCTGGCCGGCACGCCTTCGCGAGCACTGGATCGACCCGGTGCTCTTCAGCCGATTTGTGGCGCTCCTGGAGGAGCAGGACACGGCGCGACGGTTTACCTATCTCGATCTCGGCGGTCAGGATGCGCTTCTGGGCTGCGCTACGCCGCAACAGTTTGCCGAACTGCGCCGCCGCACAGGATTAAGCTTCCAGTGGCTGGGGTAGTGCGGCGCAGCGCCGCGTCATGCTGTCCATGTTTGTTTCGGAGTTTGCATCCCTTTGCTTTGCAGCGGGATGCGAACTCCGGTCTTGGGAACGCCCGTTCTCCGCGGGCCTGAAGGTCCGCACTAGGCGGACACACCACGCCGACAACCTCCCTCTCTAGTACCACGAATCCGGCAACTCTGTTCCAACCTGCCGCTGCTGGTTGGCGTCCAACAAGAGTGCTGGACAGCCACTACATTGTCGAAGCAGCGAATTTCCTGCTGATAGCCGGCCTCGTGTTCTACGGATTCTCGTTCTTCGCGCAATATCACGCGACCGGCAAATGGGCAAAGAACATTACCAGTCTGCTGGCGGGGATGGGAATGCTGACCCTGGCATTTGCCTTGGTGATTACACCGCGCAACGCCGAGGTCATTGCCAGCATTGCCGAAACCCACGCGTCAAATGTCTTCCTCGGAATCAGTAGCGGACTGCTTCTGGCCGCTATTGCTGCCTTCGGGATCATCACCCATTGGCGGCCTCTGCGGTTGCGGCACGAGCGAAAGCTGGAACGAGACTTGAGCCGTGAGCTTCCAAGAATCCCGTAATCCGCAACTGGCCCGTGGGCGCACAGTTCTCAACTGGCCTCATCCGCCTGAACCTCCCCAGCCGCATGACAGCGGGACTGGAGCCTTGTTGCGGGCGGTCGGCCCCGGCCTGTTGACCGGGATTGCCAATATCGATCCTTCCGTCGTGATCACCGCCACGGTCGTCGGAGCCGCCTTTCATTTTTCACTGCTGTGGGTAATTGTGCTCTGCATCCCGTTCCTTTCGACGGTGTTTGCGGTTTCTGCGCGCATTGGCTATGAAGCCCGCAAAGGCTTGGTCGACCTGCTGCGGGAGAACTACGGGCGGCACCTGGCGGCTGTCTGCGCCATCGCAATCGTCGCCATCAACATGGCCATGATCATTGCCGATCTTATGGCAGTGAGTGATGGCCTGAGTATTATTCTGCTGCAGAAGCGCAGCTTCTTTGTCGCGGCCGTCGCCTTCACTGTCTGGTATTTCCTCATCTTCCGCGACTATCGAAAGTTGACGCGAATTCTGCTCTGGTTGTCGGCGCCGTTGTTTCTCTATGTAGTGGCTGCCGTGCTTTCGCGTCCCAACCTATGGCGCTTATTTGTTGGGACCTTTGTCCCCCATGTCAGCCCTGGGCCCGAATACGTAACCGCGATGATCGGGCTGTTCGGCTCATTGCTTACGCCTTACGTGCTGGTCTGGCAAACCAGCTCGCGCCGGGAGCAGGCGATGCTCGGTGGAAGCCGGAATGCGGCAGCCGATTCGCACGCCGGAACCTTTGCTACCACGATACTTTCGTACAGCATTGTGGTGGCCGCGGCGATGGTTCTCAATCTTCCGAACCCGATAGACATGACGACCCGGCAGGCCGCGGCGGCGCTGACACCCGCTCTAGGGAACATGGGAGTCTGGCTGTTTGCAGTAGGGATCATTGGCGCCGGCATGGTAGCTCTTCCGGTGCTGGTCGCGTCCATGTGCTATAGCGTTGCCGAAGCCATGGGCTGGCCCTCGGGCCTGAGTGAACATCCCTGGGAGGCAAAACGGTTCTATGTTCTGATTTCAGCCGCTCTGTTTGTCGCCAGCGTGGTGAATTTCTTTCGCATTAATCCGGTGAAGGCGCTGTATTTTTCCCAGGTGCTTGCCGGAATTCTAACCATCCCCATTCTCATTTTCATTCTGCTGCTTTCCAACAATCGGCGCGTGATGCAAACCCTCAACACCCGGGCACAGAACTTCTGGATGGGTGCTGTGATTGGCGCCCTGATCGCTGCGGGCGCATGGTTCCTGGGCGTACACGTGCTGTAAGTAACGATTTTTTCCGGCAAACATAGTTTCGCTCCGAACATCAAATCCCTTGTTCGCGCTGTGATAAAGTAATGCGCATTTTCTGGGGAGATACATGCTTCGTTGCCAATACTGCGGCCACGTCATTCACGGACAGGCTGCCGGCTTAGCAGAGCACATTCGCCAGCAGCATCCTGAGCACGCCGGAGTTGCTGACGATCCCGAGCAAGCTAGACAGAAGAAAGAGAAGTACTCGCCCTGGAAGCTCGGAGGACTGTCGGTCCGCGAACTCGCTAAACGGGTGTGGCGCGGGAGCATGGACGACGATGTTTTCGGTCGGGCCGCTGAGTTAGGCTATTACGGCTTTTTTTCACTATTTCCCGCGCTGATTCTGCTCACTGCGGTGCTGGGCATGATGGCGGGACCGGGAACCCGGTTGCACGGAATGCTGCTGCACTACATGAACACCGCGCTTCCCGATGCGGCCTCCAAAATGATTCGCGGCGTGTTGGATCAAGCCTCCGCGGCCAGTGGTGAGGGAAAGATCACGTTTGGATTGCTGGTTTCCCTGTGGACAGCCAGCTCCGCCATGGCAGCGGTGCAGGACACACTCAACGGCGTCTACGACGTAATCGACGAGCGGCCGCTATGGAGGGCCAGGGCGATCGCGCTGGGGCTCACTATCGTCTGTTCGGTCCTCATCGTATTCGCCCTGGCGGTCATTCTGTACGGCGGCGTCCTGGCCGATTTCATCGGCAACAATATCGGCCTGAGCTCGGCGCTTACCTGGATTTGGAAAATCGGGCAGTGGCCAATCGCGTTGTTTTTCCTGTCGCTGGTGTTTGCCCTGGTTTACTATTACGCGCCGGACGTGGAGCAGCGGCACTGGGAATGGATAACCCCCGGCTCTGTCGTAGGCATGGCGACATGGCTATTGGTTACCATCGGATTCCGGGTTTACGTGCAACACTTCAACTCCTATTCTGCGACCTATGGATCGCTCGGAGCGGTGATCATCTTGCTGACCTGGTTCTATGTCGCAGGCTTAACGCTTCTGTTGGGAGGCGAAGTCAACGCCGAAATCGAACACGCTGCCGCCCGCCGCGGGGTTCCCGACGCCAAGCTAAAAGGCCAAAAGCAATCGTTGGCAGATCGGCAGCAGCCGGCCGCCTGATCCCCAGCCTGATTGCGGGCAGGAATTGCCTGGAGCGGAAACCAGACCCGGGGCATCAGTAACCTATGGCCGACGCTCGTGTCCCCCAAGTGGTAATCGTAGGCGGCGGCTTCGGCGGATTGAAAGCTGCCGAAGCGCTGGCTAAGCTGCCGGTCCGCGTGACTCTCGTGGATCGCAAAAACCACCACACCTTTCAGCCTCTGCTTTATCAGGTGGCGACGGCGGGATTGTCGCCGGCTGAGATCGCGGCTCCCATCCGCGAGATTCTCGGACGCTTCCCCAATGTCGAAGTGTTGCTGGGTGAAGTAGTCGGAGTTGATGTCGCGAACCGCAAGCTACATTTGCACGGTTATGACCTCCCCTACGACTACCTCGTGGTAGCTGCGGGATCGAGTCACGCCTACTTTGGCCATGACGCGTGGGAGCCGCTGGCGCCGGGCCTTAAGACCTTGGAAGATGCTCTGGAGATGAGGCGCCGCATTCTGCTGGTCTACGAATTGGCCGAGCGCGAGGCCATGCTCACGGGCACCCACATGCCGCTGAACTTTGTTGTCGTGGGCGGCGGTCCGACGGGAGTCGAGCTTGCGGGAACGCTGGGCGAAATCTCCCGCATTTCCATGGGCGAGGAGTTCAAACACATCGATCCGTCCAAGACGTGCATTCTCCTGGTGGAAGCCGGTCCTGCGGTTTTGGCGGCCTATCCCCCCGACCTGCGACAGAGCGCACTTCGCCAACTGCACAAGCTCGGGGTTGAAGTTCGATTGAATTCGATGGTGACCGCTGTGCGCGAGGGCGAGATCCAGATCGGTGACGAAATCATGCCGGCAGCAGTAATCCTCTGGGCCGCCGGAGTTTCCGCATCTCCGCTCGGCAAGGCATTGGGTGCTCCTACCGATAAAGCAGGACGGGTGCTCGTTGAACCTGATTTGAGCATCCCAGGACATCCGGAAATCTTCGTCGTCGGTGACCTGGCGTCGATCACTTTCGATGGCGGCAAGCCAGTGCCGGGCTTGGCTCCGGCTGCCATGCAGGAGGGCAAGTGGGCCGGCCGGCAGATCAAGGCTGACCTCGAAGGCAAACCGCGCCAGCCATTCCACTACCTCGATAAAGGATCGCTTGCGACCATCGGGCGAGCCGCCGCAGTTGCCGATCTGCCCTGGGGAATTCACATCTCCGGCTTCTTCGCCTGGCTTTCGTGGCTGTTCATACACATCTTTTTCCTGATCGGCTTCCGTAACCGGCTTGCCGTGATGTTCGACTGGGCGTGGAGCTATTTCACTTACAGTCGCTCGGCTCGGCTGATTACAGGCGAATCAAACATCGTCCCCATTACCACGCTGACCCACATGGAAGAGGCCAGCGAGCACGTTGCCCAAATGGAAGCCCAGGAAAGAACTCCACTGCTCAAGAACGGTGTACTTCATCCGGCGACCGAGCACCGCGAGGTGGCTGGTCCAGTGAAACGAGGGGCGTAGGCGCTTAACGGAGTTGACCCACCTGCGGTCATGTGAAATGGATGACTTTCAGGTTTATCACGTTTTCGAGGCTCTTTTCTGAGCGCTGTACCCGGTCTATGCTAATAAAAGACCAATGAATCCTGCGGCGCGCAAGTATGGTAGCTTCGACGAGATGAAAGCGGACGAGTACCGCTACTGGCAAAGCCGGCCCGCGCATGAGCGCCTGGATGCCGTTGAAGAAATGATTCAGATGGCGTATGCCCTCAAAGGTTTGAAGATGGAGCCGGATGTTCCAAGATCGCAAAGACCTTTTGTCCGCATTCCATGCCCATGGCGTTAAGTATCTCGTTGTAGGAGGATACACTGTCATTCTTGGACGTGACCCGTTCGGGTTTGACATTCTCCCCGACATTCCCGGCATTGACTTTGACGCTGCTTGGGAACGGCGCACCGAAAGCACAGTGGACCCAGGGGTGGCGCCTTAACGTCAGGGCGCGGGCAAGAGGTCAATGAGTGCTAGGCCGATGTTACGCCAACCTGATTCTGGGACTGCGCTATCTACGAGCGCGTTTCAAACCTCTGACTGATCTCTTGTACTCGCGCGGTCGACGCGCTTGCGGGCCACCTTGCTCGCCGATGGGGCGCCTTGCTTCGCCATCCGCGCCTGCCCCGCCTTGGTCATCAAGCGCGATTGCTCGTACGTCTCGATCCACTGCTCACTCGAAGTCGCCGAGATCAGCTTGCCAATCGCTTCCAGTGGCAAATCGTCCGGCGACTCGAAATGAACGCAACACTTTCCCATGTCGAGCTTCTTCCCCGCCGCCTTGAACGCTGCCTTCAACTGCTCGAGCTGACTCGCACTCCAAAACGCGCCCATCAGGTAGAGCGAGCAGTAGTTCTTCTGCGACGAGAGCGCGACGTAACAGATCGGCTGCTGGTTGTAAGTGTCTGGATATCGAGACAGGGGGATCGTCCAGCCGATCGTGCCCCAAACCAGGCACTCATCGTAGCCGCGCGGAATGTGCTTGTTCACGAGTGCGCGCACCGTCGCGATCGTCTTCGCGCGATCGGCGGGCAGTGAGGCGATGTATTGCGCCGGAGTCTTGACGTTCGATGGCGGTTTCATGGATTCGTCGTCTTTCCGAACGGAGTGTATCACCGAACGTTCGAAAAACATCCAGCGTAGGGGCCGTAAGTATTGGTTGACGGGCAACTCAGATGTTAACGTCAACTGTTGTTACCAGGCGTTAGCGCAAGTTATCAAGGTTGCGCCTCGATCTTTTGTTCCCATTCCGCTGGCAGTCGGAAATCATCACCAAACTCCCAGCAGAGTCGTCCGTCGTTCTTCGCACTATGTCGAACCTGCGCCAGTCAACGAACCGAATGGCAAGCTCGATGGCTTGGAAGGCATCGCCACCAAAGATTGGCTGCACGAAGCCGTCGTTGCTAAAGCCGGTCGTTTGGATCGGACAGTAAAACTCGCCCTTGCCGTCCAGCGTCTGTCAGTTGTCGGTTGTCAGTGGCCAGTTGTCAGTACAGAGCTTGGAAATTGCATAGTAGTTATCACGGAGAGAACCGGGGCGCGACGTATTGAGGGACGTATTGACGTATTCAGGGTGGAAGCTCCTGCATTTATGCGGGAGAACCGAGGGGCTTTATCAGGAGCGGCGCTTTAGCGCTGGCGTGCTTTGTACGCGATTTCCTATTCCATACGTCCGGGGCTGACCCCATTCGAAATGCTAAGCCTCCCCTCGGCTGAAGCCGAGGGCGTTCTCCTCGTCACGCACGCCGGTCACTCAGGTCACATTTTCGCAAATTTGCCGAGGCATACAATGCCTACGGGCTTACCTGCCCGGAGCGCCGCATGACTACTGCCGCCGTCAAACCACAAGAATCACCCTTATCTCTCCCCGCGAACGCTTACACCGAATTACAATCCGGCGAGCAATACCTGCCGATCATCCCCGCCTCGGCCAGCGTGGCGGAGATGACATGGCGCTCGGTGGGCTGGGGCGTGGTGCTGTGCATCATCTTCAGCATCGCCTCCGCCTATTCCGCCTTGAAGGTCGGCCAGGGAATGGAGGCGGCGATTCCGATTTCCATCCTGGCGATCGGTCTCGCTCGGGTTTACAAGCGTCGTTCTACGGTGCTGGAGAACGTGATCATCACCGGCATCGGTGCCGCCTCGGGCAGCGTGGTGGCCGGAGCCGTCTTCACCCTGCCGGCGCTTTACATCCTGCACCTCGACCCGCATCCCTTGCAGACCATCTTCATCTGTCTCGCCGGCGGCTGCCTGGGTATTCTCTTCCTCATCCCGCTGCGCCGCTACTTCGTGCAGGAGCAACACGGAAAGCTTCCCTTCCCTGAGGCAACGGCCATCACCGAAGTTCTGGTCACCGGCGAGAAGGGCGGATCGCAGGCCAAGCTTCTGCTGCAAGCTACCTGCATCGCCGCGGTTTACGACTTCTTCGTCACCAGCTTTCACGTCTGGAAGGAATACCTGAACTTCCAGTTCGTCCCGGTGATGAAGAACCTGGTTGACCGCAATCGCATGGTGTTCAACTTCGACGCCATCGGCTTCATCCTCGGGCTTGGCTACATCATGGGCTTGCGCATCGCCATGATCTTTTGCGCCGGCGGCGTGCTGGTCAACTTCGTCCTGGTGCCGGCAATCTGGTTCATCGGCAGCCACATGGGCGACATCGCGGTTTATCCCGCGACCATTCCGATCTCGCACATGAGCGCGGCCGAGATCTATCGCTTCTATGTGCGCTACATCGGCGTGGGCGCCATTGCCGCCGCTGGATTGGTGGGCATCCTCAAGTCGCTGCGGGTAGTTGCAGGATCGTTCGGCATCGCGTTACATGCTTTCCGCCACGGCGAAGCGCCGCACATGGATCGCACCGACCGCGACATTCCTATCATCGGCATTCTTGCGGGCGTGGTGGTGGGTGCGCTCGCCGTGGCCGTCTTCTACGGGCAACTGCACGTCACCTGGAGCGTGATCCTTGTAGGCCTGGGCTTGACCTTGCTCTTCGCCTTCTTCTTCACTACCGTGGCTGCTAATGCCATTGCCACCACGGCCAACAACCCTGCTTCCGGCATGACGCTGCTCACCGTCATTGTCTCCGCCGTCGTCCTGCTGAAGTTCGGCCTCTCGGGAACCACCGGCATGTTCTTTGTGATGGCGCTCGCCGGAATGGTCTGCGTTGCTCTCTGCGCCTCAGGACAGTTCATTACCGACCTCAAGGCGGGTTACTGGATCGGGTCAACCCCGTCGGCGCAGGAGAAGGTGAAGTTCATCGGGGTGATCGCCGCGGCCATCACCAGCGGCCTGACCATAGTTCTGCTGGCGAAGGCGTTTCAGTTTGGCGAAGCTGCCCCCGGCGACTTGCGCCAGGTGCTGGTCGCGCCGCAGGCCTCGGCACTGAAGGCCGTCGTCGAAGGTTTCATGAGCGGACAGCCAGTCGCGTATGTTCTGTTTGGGATCGGCGCCATGGTAACCGTCGTGCTGGAGATGCTTGGGCTTTCGTCCATGGTCTTCGCCCTCGGAATCTACCTGCCGCTGCAACTGACTACCCCGATTCTCGCCGGCGGGTTCATCTCGCATCTGGTGAACAAGCGCGCCGACAAAACCGGCGGCGAACATGGTCGCAGCATACGCGAGCGCGGGGTGATCGTCGCCGGAGGACTGATGGCGGGCGGAGCGCTCGGGGGCGTGTTTGGCGCAGCGCTGCGTCTGCTGCCACAATATCGGGAGGAGCTCATCCAGACTCCCTTCTATAACAACGAACCCATATCGCAGACCGTCTCCGCCATCATGTTTGCGGCACTGTGTCTCTATCTGTGGTTCAGCTCAGTTCAAAGAAAGAAGGCCGCCTAATGGACAAACTAGGAAGCTATGTTGCTGATGCCATCCTGGGCATCGATACTCTTTGGGGCGGAGACGTGATGTGTCCGTCGGGCACGGGACGTTTCATCGCCGATTCATGGTTCTCCGACGAGCCGCTGCCGTCGGCCTACACCACTCCCTCTGCGGCGCGGTTACGTGAGACCGGAGGCGTCTCGGGCAAAGCGGTCGATCGCAAGGCCGTGGACGAATATCTGCGCGCGGTTGATATTCCGGCGGCGATTGCCGGAGTGCGCCAGAGCGCCGCAGCGCAGAAAGGTTTGGCTGGCCAGTATCTGGAAGGCCTCGCCACCTGCCTTGACGTGATGTGGGACCTGGCGATGGAGATTGTCGGCAAGGGACCGGCTGTGCCCTACGAACGCTGCGTGCTGGCGTCAACTGCGCGCGCGCCCGAGCCGTCTGCTCCTGAGAAGAAGCGCGACCGTGTGGCTGAACTGTTGAGCCGCGCGGGTTATCCGTCGACTTCGCGTGAGTCGCTGCTGGAAAGCGTCGATGCATGGCGCCGCGAACGCATCGTGCCTATGGGCTCGGTCAAGGCGCTGGGCGCGGCGGTGATCGCGCAGTTCGATCAGCTCAGTGCGGCCAACCTCCTGCCCTATTTGCCGGCAGAGCTGGCATCGGTGCCGCGAGCAAACATCGAATTCCTGGCCATCAAGAACGCGTGGTTCTCCGGCTCCATGAACTACGTCGGTCGCGCCCGCAATGGCGATGGCTCGCCCAAGTACGAAGCGACCTATGAGATCAATGCCTCGTTGCAGATTTCGTTCCCCGAATTCCAGCAGCTGGTGAGCCACGAAGTTGTTCCCGGACACGTGACCACGTTTGCATACTTGCAAAACTTGTATTTTCGCAAGCTGATGGGATTCGAGGCGACTGTGCTTACCATGAACACACGCGCCGCCAGCCTGTTTGAAGGCCTGGCCAACAACGCCATCCTGATGGCCTACGGCGTGAAAGAAGTAGGACAACTGCCGGACGAGGACATGCAGATCGGCGTTCTGCTCGCGCTGTTACAGGATGATGCCAAGAACCAGTCGTCGTATCTGACCTGGGGCAAAGGCGCTGCACAGGATGAAGTGGCGAAGACGTTGCGCCGCGAATTTCTGGTGAGCGCGGAGCGTGCAGACAAGCTTTCAGGCGCATGGGGACGACATCCGCTGCTGGGCCGCATGTATCTGCCGGCCTATCGCGCGGGGACGAAAAAAGTCGCGGAGTTGCGGCGCAATCATCCTGCGAATGAGGTGCTGCCCGCGATCTATGGCTGCCGCGGGCTGGTGGACATCGCGACCATCGACAGCGCGCTGGAAATCAAGAGCAGTGCGATAGCGAGATAAGTTTCGTTGGCAAAACCAAAGCGAGGCGAAAAGAGCGCGGTGGCCACTGACGAGTTCCGAAGGAACGTAACAACCTGTAGCCCGGCACGGCAGTGCCGGGGCAGGTGCAAACAGAACTTAAAGAGACGGAGTCCCGAAGGGACGACACAGGTTGGCGTATCTTGTGTAATCGCCTGATTACGACAACTAGCCGCAGGAGCGATTTCTCGTGATATGTGAAATGCTATTCATGAAGAACATACGGTGGGTGTTCCTCTGCGTGTTCACCGTTAGCTTCAGCATGAACGCACAAGAAGCGAAGAGTCAGCCTAAGGTGATTCACTTCATTCCAACATCGGAAGTAGTAAGAGTGAGCACCATGGCTGCCCGTGACGAAGGCTACGACCCGCTTCGCAGGGGAATCTTTCTTCACGAGCTGCGAACCGCTGATTGCAAAAGTCCCATTCAAGGCTATGAGAGCATCTCACTATTTGAAAATGGCCATCCGGCGCAGACCTACGCCATTCGTGTGGAGACTGGTGATGTCGTCGAGCCCGACACATGCACACTGTTTCAGTATCCCGATTTGATGAAGTTCAGGGAAGAAACCACGACTGGCTTCAAGACCAGGCCCGTGTCGCCAGGCACTATCGCGGTAGAGGTCGGATGCGACAGCCTGAAGATCGTGCCTATACCTCACGCCCACTGACTTCATTGGCGTAACATCCCCATAGCACTCATTAACGCTGGAAGGACAATGAGCGCTATCGCCTGATACCAACAACTATCGTGCAACAGGCGTCAATCCGGCGTAAGATTCAGCGCATGAAGCGATTCGTGCCCGTCTTGTTTGCGGTGCTGTTCGTGGTCGCAGTAGCCACACAAGCTATCTCAAAGACCAACTGCAAAGGTAATCCGAAGGTCGTAGCAGCGTGCTATACGGTGCACGGACGAGCGACGTTCGGACCCGGGACACCAGCCCTCCGAATCTGGCCCATTGGGACGAAAAGGATGCTTGGTGTAACTGCGGGGCCAGTAGCCGACGATGCGGACGACCCGATTTGCCCAGAAAGTATGTTGCTTAGCCCCGAAGTCGAAGGCATCTATGGCGAGTTTGAGGTTTGTCCATTTACGCCGGAACGGAAAGGCGAAATGCAGATGGTGTGCGTTGAATCTGCCTCTAAGCTGATTGTGAAGCGAGATGCGCCATCGAAATAGCTGTTGAAGAATCCCCATTACACTCACAGCACCTCAAGGCGTGATGCCGTGGTTTTTCTGCCGTCCCTGCGGGACTCGCCAACTTCATACGCCATCAACCCGGCACTGCCGTGCCGGGCTACAGATTGTCTCGGCCGTGCGGGCCTGGTCAGCGAGAATCCGCAGTTCGGCGATCAACTACGAAGCTGGCCTGGTATCCGCACAAGATAACGGGGCCCCTTTTGCCGCACATGACGATCCGAAACTCAAGCTAATCGCCGCGTTCGCCCCTGACGATGCTAAGGACTGTCCTCCCTAGAAGGCGAACACCGCCTGGAAGTCAATTTTGCGGTTGGCCGCGCCCGCTGCAGAGGAGCCGAACGGCCCTCCGGCCAACGCATTGGCTTCGCCGAATATCGGGGAAGATAGATTGCCCACCAGCGGCGCAAGGTTGACATGGTTAGTGATGTTGCGCCCGATGGCAGTCAGCGTCAAGGTGTAGCGGCGCGAGGTGCCGCTGTTCAGCGACAGCGGACCGCTGCTGGCGCCACCAAATCCTCCGCCGCCGCGTCCGTGACCACCGCCGCCGGGGTGACCGTGGGGCCCGCCCATTCCGTCGGTGTTTCGGGTACCGCCTGTCTCCGGCCCGAAGTTAAACGATTTGCTCACCCGCAGATTGAGTGAGTAGCGTCCGGGTCCATCGCCGTAGTAAGGCGGAATATAGGTCTGTCCGGCCTGCGGCGCTGTGTTGAAGGTGCCGTACTTGGTCACGACTACGTTAGGTCCAGGCCCGGCGGCAAAGGTTGGACGATCGTTGAAGATGGAGTCGCCGTTGTAATCCTGGCCGGTCGTGATGTTGAAAGGCTGGCTCGAACTGATGACAAAAAACGGGCTCAGGCGGAAGCCTTTGGGCGCCGCAAAGGTCCCGCCAATGAAGGCACGGTTGCGCACGTCGTAGGCCGACGGGCCGTAGCTCAGCTGAGGATTGTACTGGTCGAAAAGGAAGCTGCTCGTGCCGTTGGTGTTGGCGTCAACGTAATTCAGTACGTACCAACCGAACAGAGTCAGCCGCGCGCCTTGCCTCCAATTGCCGTTAACGATGAGCTGATTCTGCTTGAAGTCGCCGATTGACGCGTATTGATAGATGTTCCCGATGTCGCCATACGGACGTACGCCGCTGGTTGGATCGTCTGGATTATAGGTTCCGGGTAAAGGTGCGTTGGCGTTTCGGGATAAGTATTGATGCACGCCGCGCGAGCTGAGGTACGACACGGCCATGTTGGCGTCTTTGGTGAGCTGGCGTTCCACACTGAGCGCAACCTGCTCGGTGTACTCGGGCTGGAGGTTCGGAGCAATCTGGTAAACCGTCGGCTGTATCTTTCCGGTGTTGATCTCGTTGACCGGCGGAATGTCGGGATAGAAATTCGGCTGATTGACGATGTACTGCGTCTGATTAATGCCATTCTGCCGGTCGGCGATCAGCACGTACATCTTGTCGAAGCGGTCGTAAAAGATTCCCCATCCGGCGCGCAACACGGTCTTGGGCGAAGGATTATTGCTGTGGCCTAGTCCCCAGGCGATAGCAACGCGCGGCGCAACGGAATTCTGATGCGGAATCTCGTTCTGCCACTCGTAACGCAGGCCGGCGCTGATGGAGAAGTTCGGCTTCCACTTCCATTCGTCCTGAACATACAGACCGACGTCCACCTGGTTGACAGCGATGGAAGGTATCCCGGTAACGACAAAGAACTGGCTCGGCTCACCACCCTGAGCACGAATCTGTTCCGGTGTTAAACCGTTTGCGATGCCTTGCTCGGTGATCTGGTATGCGGTTAGCGAGTCGAAGGTGAAGGTTCCGTTGAAATTGCTGCTGGCGTAGTCGGCTTCGCGGCCGTCGCGCACGCGCACGCCGAACTTGATGAGGTGCTTGCCGGTGAGCACCGAAGTGTAGTTCTGGATTTCGAAGTTGTCCTGGTTGTCGCTGACGAACTGCGAACTATTGCCGCCTCCCAGAAACGCGCCGATAACGTTGACCGTGGTCTCAGTACTCAGCGGATTCAGCTGGCTGCGGGCACGGCGCCATGAGAAGTGGGTCTCATTCACGACCTTGGTGCCGAACAGTTGTGTGTCACTGAGTTGCAGCGCGTTTTCCGTTTCCGTGCTGTTGTAGCCCTGGCTAGGCAGCGCGAACTGTCCCACTCCAGCGTTCTGGTCGGTGTCGTGCCAGTACTGATAGCGCACCGTCAGCGTGTTGTTGGGCGTGATCTGGAAATCAAAGCGCGGGCTAAGCACGGTGCGGGTACGCGGCACCAGCACACTGGTGTTATAGGGCACCTGCAGGAAATCCGAATTCAGCACGAAGGCGTTGACGACGGAAACGTCCTGTATGTTTCGCCGGTCGAAGGAGAAAAAGAATGAGGTCTTCTTGCTCAGCGGGCCGCCGATGCTGCCGCTATACAGCTCCGAGTTGTAGTCGGGTTCCTCTTCTGCAAACGGATTCTTGGCATTGAAGGCTTTGGTATTTCCGGTGACCGACAGCTGCCCATGCCACTTGTCGGTACCCGGTTTGGTGAAGATCTCGATGCGTCCGTAGCCAAGCCTGTCGTACTCGGACGAAAAAGGATTCTGATTGATGCGAATCTCGCGAATCGATGATTTCGGCGGAATCTGCCCGCCGGTGAAACCATCGATGTAAATCTGGCCACCGTTGGGACCGACCGACGGACCTGCGAGAGCTTGCAGGTCAGAGGCAAGGTCATCAGGATCGTCAGGCAAGGCGTCGAGGTCCTTGCCTTTCAGCACGATTTGCGAGGCATTGCTGTCGTTGGAGATATCAAGGGTGCCGGCGCCGGCGCCTTGCTCGGTCACATTCAGATTTTCCTGCTCGACCAGAATGGAGAGCGCGACATCGGCCTTTTGCGCCTGGCCGGCAGCAATATCAATGTCGTTGACTTCGTAAGCCGAGAAGCCTTTCGATTGCGCCTTGAGGGAATAGCTTCCAACGGCGAGATTGCGAAACTGATAGGTTCCGTCCTTACCGGTCTTGGTGCTGAGCACGGCTCCAGTGGGGGTCGTGAGTTGAACCTCGGCGCCTACCACCGCAGCGCCCGAGGGATCGGTCACCAGTCCGTGCAATGAGCCGTTGCCGGTCTGCGCGTTGGCGGGCAGAGCCACCAGCGCAACCGCGACGACGCACAGGGTCAGCGCGAATCGACGAATGAACGCCGGCAACATAGGCTTCCCGCGAGGTTGACGTAGGATTGCGACCATGCGCCCGCTACCCGCCGCCTTCCGGCGCGGAAAGGCTCCAGGGCGAGAGCACCATGTCGCGGCTACCCTTGGGCGCTGCGGTCAGAATGGGCTCGACTCCGCCTACGACCGTGATTGCCGTCACCGCATCACCTGTACCTTCCGTGGAAACGATCATCACCGCATCGCCCTTCTGAAAATCACTCAGGGTCGAGGCTGGCAAGCGGCTGAGCACCTGCTGCAAGTCTCCACCTGCACCGCGTCCCGGAGCGCCTTCGCCGCCCGCATTCGCTGCACCTGGAGCGCCCGACGATTGCGTTGGCTTCGCTCCGCCTGAAGCTCCGCCGGGACCACCGCCCGCGCCCGGCGCAGCTCCTTTCAGACGCATGGCTATACGCTGCGCCATGGGAACAGGTAACTTGCGCAATTTCGATTCGGAAGTTACCTTAACCTGCACGGTATTCTTGCTGATACTGTCCGCTACGGTCATAGTGCCATTGGCAGCATCGATAGCGCTAATAGTTCCGGCGATGTTGCGGAAGGTTCCACTGACAATCTCTTCCGCGGTGAACTGTGTGCCGTCCTCATTGCGTTCACCACGAGCCCGCAACTGATCGCCAGGCTTGATCTCAGCCAATGTGCTCGGCTTGGCCTCATCGAATTTGACCGAATCGGGCGCATAGCGGCGCACGATCGTCATCTTCGTCGTATGGACGGTGACAACCTTCTTGCCGGCAAGCGAGGTCATGGCAATCGTAATATCACCGCTGGCGGGATCAACCGCCGAGACCAAGCCGCCAATGCCGCGCTTCTGCCAGTCCTGCTGCTCCTGGCGCTGCTGCGCTTCGAGATCGATTTTCTTCATGACGATCACGTAACTGGCTGCGATCGCCTTGTCCTCAGCGTCTTTACCCAGCACCAGAACGCGGTCTCCGGTTTGCAGATCTTGCAAATGGATCTGAACCGCTTTCTTCAGATCTTTCTCACCCGGATTGACTTGCAAATAGTGCGTGGTGTCTTGAACAGCGATGTTGCGGTCGGCTCCCGTGTCGGACTTCACTACCAACTTATTCCCCGCAAGCGACCGAAGGGTTCCGACAACCTTCGCCGTCGACGACGCAGAAGAGGCCTGTGGATAGGGAACAGGCGCAGCGGCTGCCCATTGGGACAGCAGCAGGCCGAACAGCAACAAGAACGTATGTATATATCTGGGCCGCATTCTCAACACCGACAAGAGGCTCTACACCACCGACACCCCCATATTGGGGTTCTGGATTGCTCGAGCCCGCGTGAGGTCAGGTGCTTTCAATCTACTATTTCCGGGCACAAACGTGGAAGGAGGTATGGATAAGAATTGTTAATGCGGGATGGCACGAAGGGGGAGCAACACATTTGTGTGTGGAACCGCTTTATCTCGGTTCGGCAGGTTTGTTCCCCGGAGCCGACGGTTGGCTCTGGGCGGCGCTGCGAAGTGCGTCAACATCGGCAAGATGTTGGGGATGGCCGGAGGCCAGCTTCGCGGCGATAAGATCGTCGCGTGAAATGAAAAGCGCTTTTAAGCCACCCCTGATAAACGTGCGCGGTTTCCCCCGCATGAGGCCTCTTGCGAACCATATGTCGTCCGCTGAAGCGGACTCGGATTTCCCACTTACGCCTTCCCAGCCATGAAGGGCTGGGCTTAGATGTGTTGTCCCTGCGGTGTGTGTGTCGTAGCTTGTGTCGTCGCTACGCGACTCGGAGTTTTTCCCACTTCACCCGGCTCTGACGAGGCTGTTACGAAACTCACGAGGTTCGAACATTCTCAAAAAAACGTTGCATTTAAATTCGATTAGAGCGCTTGGACACCAATTGTTGACCATTTGTCCTCACCAAGTCTTCGGGGAAATCGAGTTTCGTAACGGCTCTGACGAGGCGGGCTCAAACCATTCCGCCGCTTGGCGGCTGAATTTCCGGGGCACCCATCCCACTCGCCTCGCGCGAAGGTAAGCTACGACACAGACACCTGCGGGACGGAGACATGGTTTATCCCACTGTCGTTGCTCAATCATGAGTTTCGTAACGAATCCATAAATGCGAGGGGCCACCGAACCTGGGCAACGGGTTGTTTCGCTCTTCGAACTCGGGTTCGACGCCCGGCAGTAACAAATCACAATCGCCGGTGAGGTCCGTCACAGCCCGGCTGTGCGCTTCCGGCTGAAAATTAAGTTACTGAGCCGGAGGTTTCCGCGCGAAGGTTGGCCATGTCGGAGGTTTCCATGTCAGAAGATAAGCGGGACGTTCTCGATGTATTGCGCTACGAACTCAACTTCGTCGAGCAAGGCGGCTACGGCAATTGGTACAGCACACCGTGGGGGCCAGCCTCGATCTTCCAGGACTCGCAGAGCTGCCTGAACCACGGCGATCCCACGCGGCCGCACGCCTGCCACGAATGCCTGCTGTACGACTTTGTGCCTGAGCAATACCGCACCGAAGATGTGCCCTGCCACCACATCCCGCTGACCGGGGAAGGTGTCACTATCGAAACTCCGCAGACCGAAGAAGAGCTGCGGGAGAATTTGAAGCATTGGCTGAAGCGGACCATCGCGCGCATCGAAGCGGAGCGGGCCAAGCAGCAGGCTATCGTGCCGGCGAGTCAGTAAGAAAAAACAAGCTCACCACAGAGGCACGGAGGTCACGGAGAAGCCGTAATCCGCTGTTGTGACAATGATCTAAGCAACGATAAAGTGAATCCATGCGTGCCCGTCGTGCTCTCTGGCTGTTCGCCCTGATGTCTTTGCTATCGAGTTCACAAGCGGCCTTTGCCAATAGCCAGAAAGACGCATCCTGCATGATCAGTCTGCCTGTCAATGTTGTGGTCCCCGACGGCAGACTCATCCGCGAGTTGGATGCCAGCCAGTTCGTCGCCCAGACCAAACGCCAGACTGTGCCGGTACTGACGGCAACCGACGACAGCGGCCCGCGCCGGATTCTGCTGGTACTCGAAAGCGGACGCCATGTACCCGAACGAGTTCGTACCGCGCAGTACGGCGTCGTGGCCGAAATCTTGTCCGAAGCTCGCCCCGAAGACTCCTTTGGCCTTTTGACAGCACGTGGACCGGACAAAGAAGTGCATTTTGGGGAATCTCGGGACGCGATTCTCGCGGCCGTGCGGGAGTTGCAGGCCAACATAGATAGTAAGGGTTCGACCGTCGGCATACTCGATGCGCTGATGACTGGAGCGGGATGGTTCGATCAGCCGAAACCTGGCGACGCCATTTTTTTGATGAGCATGGGACTGGAGAGCGAGCATCATGCCACTTTCAAACAGGTTTACAAGGAGCTGACGAACCGGCAAGTGCGGGTATTCAGTCTTTTGTTGGGCCCGAGAATGGAAGGAACGGTCAGTGGGGCGATCGTTAAGATGTCGTCGGGAGGACTAGAAGTCTTGATGGAGCCAAGTTACTCTCCGAACCTCGAAGACGATAGCAACCTCAGTTGGGGCAGCGGCGGTTACTCGGTAGAGGTGGACCTTGTAGGTGCTGGGCAGCGCGAGGAACAACTTACCGACAAGAAACTGGAAACCCTGAAGTCGGCGGCATCGCGCATGCAGTCAGCGATAACGGAATACTATCGACTGACGCTTGAGTCGACTCCCGCCCAAATTATGCTGGGCTTGGCGACGGACCTCAAGAATAAAGTTCCTAAAGCTGTGGTGCTCTATCCCCGGCAGCTGCCTGCCTGTTCCGTAGCTCATACTCCATAGCCGGTGCCGGCGGAAATCCCCGCGTCCCGCTGATGCGCGCCCTCACATCTCTACGAACCTGCGGCCCGAAGCTGAGTTGCACGGCAGCCCCTTGGCAACCTGCGGGTTTGTTCCACGGCTCCAAGCTTGGAGAACGCATAGGAGGGGAAGGTGAGACAGCGAGACTTCTGGCTTGGATTTACCTGGGGAGCGGCAACAGCGATCGGGGGTGCGCTGCTGGCGAGCCGTGTCGGCCGCGGTGGGGCCAGCCGCATTCTGCGCTTGGAGAAGAGCCTTCAGATTGCGCGGCCTGCGGCGGAGGTGTTCGACGCATGGGTCGACTTGGAGCAGCTTCCAACCATGATTGAGGCATTGGAGAGCGTCTCGTCCATCGGCCACCGCTCACACTGGAACGCGCGCTTCGCAGGCATACCCATGCAATGGGACGCCGAGTTGACGCAACTCATCCTCAATCAGGCCATTGGCTGGAAGTCGGTCAACGGCCCCAAGCACAGCGGTCGCATCAGCTTCAGTCCCCTCGGCAACGACACGTTAGTACATGTACAGATGAACTATGTTCCGCCGGCGCGGCTATTGCGGCGCGCACTGTCGCCATTCAGCGGCGATCTGGAAGGGTACCTCGAACGGGCGCTGCGCGATGTTAAGGCCTACCTGGAGAACCAGCCGCGGTCGGCGGCGACTCAGCGTAGTTCGCAGGACGCGTTGGGCCGCGCTACAGGCACCTACGGACCGGGACCTGAGTTGGTGGCGGAGCAGCAGAATCCGAAGTTCGGTACGCCCTCGACTCCGGTGGAATACACCGCGCCGCCGGGGGCTAAGCGGTAGGAAACTCGAACCGCGGATTTTCACGGATCGGAAGGCTTGTATTGTCGTCACGAGGACGCTTCAGCGTCTGAGGGATCGGGTCTTGTCCTCGTATCGCCGCGATGCAGGCAAAGAGCAGATCCCTCGCTACGCTCGTGATGACAAAGTCGTGATGGCAAAAGAGCATCCAGATCCGTGGCAATCCGTGGGTGTACTCTTCCGGTTTTCTTACCTATTCATGCCTTCGGGAAACGACTTGAGCTCCACCGTGCGTTCGCGGACCTTGTCGCCTCCTTTGGCATCTTCGGTGTGCTGCTTGAGCGTGCCTTTGAGTACCCGGTAACCTTCCTGGTCGGGCTGCTTTCCGGGTTGCTTCTCGATCGTCCCATCGAACTCGTACCAGATGCCGTGGATGGTCTTGGTGGCGAAGCTGAGATGGTCATTCTTCAGCGACCCTTTGCTGAAGAACTGATCGATGAACTGGCCTTTGTCGCTATCGCTGTCGCCGAAGCGCGAGATGAATCCGGAGAGCTGGCCGTCTTCCATCGTAAGCTGCACATACTCGCCTTCCTTCAGAAACGAGTACATACCGGAAGGATCGTTCTGCGGGGCGACAGCTCCGCCCGTTGAGCTTGGGGTTTGTGCGATTAATCCTGTGGCGAACATAGCAAGCAAGGCGAGACAGATACATCTGCACATTCGGCTACACTCCTTGGCCATCATTTCACGAAGGGAGGGTTTGGGAAACTTGGCGGTTCTGCGGGTGGAAGCCCCTGCATTCATGCAGGGGAATGGAGCCTAATAACCAGAGGCGCTTCAGCGCCGGGCCTTCCACTCCCGCAGACGCCGGGCGGACCAAGGCTGAAGCCCATCGTTCATGGGGGCACTCTTGTCCCCCGCATGAATGGGGGGGCTTCCACCCTTTCGCGGTGCTCCACGCGTCCAGGATGCTCCACGCGTCCACGCTGCTCGACGCGTCCACGCTGCTCCACCCCGGTACATCACCAGCTGAGCTCTTGCTAATGAAGGTGAGGGAGGATGGCGCCAGTCGCGCGGCGGTAGTCTTGGTATTGCGCGCCGAAGGTCTCGACCATGAAGCGCTCTTCCATGCGGCTCTTGAGCCAGAGGCCCAGCCAGACCAGCGCGACTCCCAGAAAGCCCCAGAGGTTGCGACGGCAGACGACTGTACCCACGAGCGCCAGAAGTATGCCCGAGTAGATGGGATGTCGGACGAAGCGATAGGGACCGGTGCGGATCAGCTCGTGATCGTGCTTGACGGTGACCAGACCGCTCCAGTTCTTACCCAGGTAGAGCCGGGCCCAGATGGCGAAGAGGAGCCCGGCGAGGGTGAGGGCAGCGCCAAGCCACATCAGCCAAGCGATGGGAGGAAGGTTTGGGCGCCACAGCCCGAGGCGGATCAGGATGCCGGAGCGGGCTATGCATAGATAGGCTCCCACGGCGGTGGGCAGCATGTAGGTGAGCGCGTCCGCCGACTTGAGCCGGAGTTGAGCGCGTTTGGTGCGCAGGGCCAGCAGAATCCAGATCGCCGCCCAGGCTACCCACAAAGCTCCGCAAAGTTGGATGGGGGTCATGTGCTAATAAGATCAATAGTTTAAACAGGGCACTGATAATTCTGACCGGCTTGTTCCGCTGAAGCTCGATCGCCGTGACATGGCTCTCCGAAACCAGTCAAGCGTCCTATTCATCCAATAGCTCAACAGGTTGGCCCCGTTTTCCCACAGCCATGCACAGGGCCATGCTAGCATTTCGTTATGAGTTTACGGTTTGACGAGGCTAAGGCGACACAGGCGGCAGCTTATTTTCTGTCGCTGCGCGGTGGCCAAATGCACTACCTGAAGCTCATCAAACTCCTCTATCTCGCGGATCGAGAAGCTCTGCTGAGATGGGGAACGCCCTTGACGACCGACCGCCATGTTTCAATGGATCATGGGCCCGTGGTCACTAAGATTTACAGTCTCATCACGGAGGAGAAGCCTAAGCCCGTCTGGGCGAGTTATATCTCGGCTCCGCTAGGAGATTATGAGGTTAGGTTGCTCAAGCCAGCTCCGTCCGATCTTTTGTCTCGTGCCGAAGAAAAATTAATGGACGAGATACACGCAAAATTCGGATACCAGAATCGATGGGCAATCGTTGACTACCTGCATACATTGCCGGAATGGAAAGATCCCCAGGGAAGTTCAATCCCGATTTCCATTCGAGATATTCTCAAGGCCGGTGGCGAGGATGAAGAAGAGATTCGGGCAGTGATCCGAGAACTGCACTCCATCGCAAGCGCGGAAGATAGCCTCGCCCGCGTTTATGCTTGAATGTGGAGACACCTTCCTAGCCGGGGATTCCGAAAATGAGGACTTTCATCTCCGGATCGTTCTAACTCCGCCGACCGAAGGCGAAGTCGTCGTAGTCTGCGTGACATCCAAGCGTAAGAAATCCGAAACGTTAGTCGAACTCCATAAGGGCGACCACGAGTTCATAGAGCACGATTCGGTTGTTTCCTATGCCTATACACAGATCAAACTTGTAGATGACATTGAATCCGCAATTGCAAGCGGCGCTGCAATTAAGAAAGAGAAGGCTTCGGAAGCGTTGCTAAGCCGTTTGCGTGCTGGACTGCTTGAATCTGACCGTACGCCCAACGGAGTGCGAGCTTATTATCGCAGCGTTATGCCGGATTAGTGCCAGCGGATTCGTGGTACCAGTGCTTCCCGGATAGTTTGCCCGCACCGTCCCCAAGGCCCTCCATTTTCCTGCAACTATAGCCCCTTCAATCCCATCTAAAACTTGACAATGATTCACTCAAGTTCTATAGTCGGTTCGTTATAATAGCTGAGATTCCTAACGGAAGCGGCTTTGAATCATTGACTTACAAGTTTTAAACCCTAAGGAGGGTGGCTGCAATGGCAAAGATTATCGGCATTGACCTGGGTACCACCAACTCGGTGGTCGCCGTGATGGAAGGCGGAGAGCCCAAGGTCATACCAAACGAAGAAGGCGGCCGCACCACGCCGTCGGTCGTGGGATTCACCAAGAACGGCGAGCGGCTGGTGGGACAGGTCGCCAAGCGCCAGGCCATCACCAATCCGGAAAATACCATTTATTCGATCAAGCGGTTCATGGGGCGTCGCTACGACGAAGTGAACGAAGAGATGAAGATGGTGCCCTACAAGGTGGTGCAGTCGGGCGATCACGTGGCCGTCATGGCGCAGGGCAAGGAATACACCCCGCCGCAGATTTCGGCGCTGATTCTTCAGAAGCTGAAGAAGGCTGCCGAGGACTATCTCGGCGAAAAGGTGACGGAAGCCGTCATCACGGTTCCGGCGTATTTCAACGACGCGCAGCGCCAGGCGACAAAAGACGCCGGCCAGATCGCGGGTCTGGAAGTAAAGCGCATCATTAACGAGCCGACGGCGGCCGCGCTGGCCTACGGACTCGACAAGAAGAAGGACGAAACCATCGCCGTGTATGACTTTGGCGGCGGCACCTTCGATATTTCGATTCTGGAAGTTGGCGAAGGCGTCATCGAGGTGAAGTCGACCAATGGCGATACGCACCTGGGCGGTGACAACATCGACCAGCGCATTGTCGACTGGTTGATTGCGGAGTTCCAGAAGGATGAAGGTCTCGACCTGCGGGCCAAGGGCAACGAGATGGCGTTGCAGCGTCTGCGTGACGCAGCCGAGCGCGCCAAGATCGAGCTCTCGACCACGATGGAGACGGAAATCAATCTGCCGTTTATCACGGCCGATGCCAGTGGTCCGAAGCACCTGGTGAAGAAGCTGACGCGCGGCAAGCTGGAAGAGATGGTTCGCGACATCATCGACCGTTCCATTCGTCCGTGCGAACAGGCGATCAAAGACGCGGGCGTCGATGTCAGCAAGATCAACGAGGTCGTGCTGGTCGGCGGACAGACGCGTATGCCTGCGATCCAGGCGCTGGTGAAGAAGATCTTCGGCAGGGAGCCGCACAAGGGCGTCAATCCTGACGAAGTGGTCGCCATCGGCGCGGCGATTCAGGGTGGCGTACTGGGCGGCGAGGTGAAAGATCTGCTGCTGCTCGACGTGACTCCGCTGACGTTGTCGATTGAGACCATGGGCGGAGTGGCGACGCCGATGATTCCGCGCAACACCACCATCCCGACCAAGAAGTCGGAGATGTTCTCGACCGCAGCGGACAACCAGACGTCGGTCGAAGTCCACGTTATGCAGGGCGAACGCCCCATGGCGCGCGACAACCGCACGCTGGGCAAGTTCCACCTGACGGGACTGCCGATGTCTCCGCGAGGCGTGCCGCAGATTGAGGTGACGTTCGACATCGATGCCAACGGCATCCTGAACGTCAACGCGAAAGACATGGCCACCGGCAAGGACCAGAAGATTACGATCACGTCGTCTTCAGGTCTGAGCAAGGAAGAGGTCGAGCGCATGGCGAAAGATGCCGATGCGCACGCTGCCGAAGACAAGGCCAAGCGCGAGGAAGTGGAAGCGCGTAACCAGCTCGACGGCATGGTCTACAGCATCGAGAAGATGCTGAAAGAGCATGGCGACAAGATCAGTGGCCAGGAGCGCAGCGACGTGGAGAACGCGCTGGCAGACGCGAAGAAGGCGCTGGAGGGAACCGACGCGGGTCCGATGAACTCGGCGCGCGAGAAGCTCCAGACGGCTTCGCACAAGCTGGCGGAAGCCATGTACAAGGCGCAGACGCCTCCTGCGGGAGGTCCGCCTCCGGGCGGTGAACCAGCCGCCGGTGGCGCTGAGCCTGAGCCGAAGAAGGATGAAGGCGTCATCGATGCGGAGTACGTGGACGTGGAGGAGAAGAAGTAGCAACGCTCTTCGCCGTTCGCTTTTCGCTATTCGCTTTTCGCGAAAACAGAGGGTGCCGTATGGCACCCTTTGTGCCAATGGCGGGATGAGTTTTCGAAGAGTACAAACAATCTGACTCGCTGATTCATCTGGCGAAAGGCGAAGCGCGAACAGCGAATAGCGGACGAAGGAAGTAGGAACACAAATTGAGATTTGAAGTAAACGGCCAGTCTTATGTATTGAGCTTCAACCCCAACGAAGGGCGGTGGTATCTGCTGACGCCCGGCATCGATGGGCGGGTGAAAGCTATCCCGGTGCTCGACGACGCGGCGGGCTTTATCCCCAACATCGTCGTGCCCATGGGAGATGAAGGGCCGGCGGTGGTGAATTAGGTTGTCAGTTGCCAGTTGTCGGTTGTCAGAAAGAAGTTTCCAGTTTCGAGTTTCGAGCTGATTGGGCTGGAGTTGGAACACGCATCGATCAGGCCAAGCCCGAAGGGCGAAACAATTAATAGCCCAGCACGTGAGTGCTGGGAAAGCTGCGATAAGAATGGGTGAGCTGGCTTCAGCCGGCGGCACAATTCGTGAAAGCGTGAGCCCGAAAAGGCGGGGCTCAGCGTGAGGGCATTCGCGTCCGTAATGATCCTATGCACGCTCCTGAGCGCCTCCGATGTCGGAACTCTTGAGGGAACTGTTGCCGATCCGGATGGCGCGTGGTTTCGAACGTGCTTGTGCACGTTGTTCATTGGGGAATGGATTCGAAGTCGACTATTGAGTTAACCGAACAACGCGACGTTCGAACCGATGGCCATGGACAATACGTAGTGGAACTCGCGCCGGGAGTTTACGACGTGCTGTTCTCCAATATGCCGTTTACGCCGATTGCGAAGAAGATCGAGATCAAGGCTTGCGGACGAACAACGCTCTCGCCCAAAATGAAATACGATCGACTTACCAAGACAAGCGAGTGAGGATGTGAGAAAACCATAGGGGTCCTTCGACTCGTCGCTGCGCTCCTCGCTCAGGATGACAACCTGGTTTTGCTCGAAACTTGAAACTCGAAACTTCTTACCGACAACTGACAACCGACAACTGACAACTCGAACAAATGCCCACCACCCCACAACGCGACTATTACGCCGATCTCGGAGTGAAGAAGACGGCCACGGCGGAGGAGATCCGCAAGGCCTTCCGCAAGCTCGCGCGCAAGTATCATCCGGACGTCAATCCCGGTGACAAGTCGGCCGAGGAGAAGTTCAAGAAGCTTTCCGAAGCTAACGACGTCCTGAGCGAGCCGAAGAAGCGAAAGATTTACGACCAGGTCGGCTTCTACTCCGACAACATCGATGCGGCGACAGCCGAGGCCTACGCGCGGGGCGGCGGCTTTGGCGCGGGCGGATTCGGCAATGCCGCTCAAGGCGGAGGCGGAAGAACGCAGACCTATACCCAGGAAGTTCCCTTTGACTTTGGCGGATTCGACTTCACCGACTTCGCCGAAGGCGCAGGAGCGGCAGGTCGCCGATCGGCCGGCACCGGTGGATTTCGCGACATCTTCTCCAACATCTTTCGCGGCGGACGCGAGGAGGTCACGCGCCAGCCTGAGCCGGGCACCGACCTGGAATATCAGATCAACATCGGCTTCTGGGACGCGATCCGTGGCACCACGATGAAGCTGAACGTTCCGCATCTGGTGAGTTGCGCCAACTGTCATGGCAACGGTTATCTGGAGAGCCCGGGGGTTTGTCCCGAGTGCAATGGCAAAGGTACGGTCACGCAGAAAAGCGGGAACATGAAGTTCAACGTTACCTGTCCGCGCTGCGGTGGCAGCGGCAAGAACCGCACGCTGTGCAACGTTTGCCACGGCGAAGGGCGTACGGAAAAGACAGAGTCGCTGGAGGTGCGCATCAAGGCGGGCACACGCGACGGTCAACGCATTCGGCTTGCGGGACGAGGCAACGTTGGCGTACTGGGCGGCGCTCCCGGCGATCTCTACATCGTGATCAAGGTTGGTGAGCACCCGATTTTCCGGCGCGATGGCGACGATATTTACCTGACCATTCCCGTGTCGTTCACGGAAGCGGCGCTGGGATCCAAAGTCGAAGTGCCGACCATCGACGGCCGGGCGTTGCTGAAGATTCCGCCGGGCACAACGAGCGGCCAGAAGCTGCGCCTGCGAGAAAAGGGCGTGACTTCTGCCGTGAAGGAAGGCTGGCGGGGCGACGAGATCGTGGAGATCAAGATTGTTGCGCCTGCCCCGGGGGATGAGCGCTCGAAGGAAATTCTGCGCGAGTATGCGAAGCTGAATGCCGGCGATCCGCGGGAAGAGTTGTGGAAAGAATTGGGGTAAAGAGGCTCTTCGCCATTCGCTGTTCGCCATTCGCCGGAATCGTGAGGTAGGTGAGGTTTGCGGGTGCGAGAGAACTCAAAAGCAACGCCGAAACCAGCCGCGAAGCAGGGAGACGGTGTGAGCCCGGGATAGGCCTTTACCGACTGGGGAGGCGCTTCGGCGGCGGCACAAATGCAGGTCCCTCGGCGACTCACGTCGCCTCGGGATGACAACGTATAAAGGGCCGTGTGCGACACGGCTGAAGCCGTGCCCCTTCAAACCGAAGACTGGCTCCGGCGAAAAGCGAAAGGCGAATAGCGAATAGCGGAGCGTAGCGACTATGTCCAAACGTAAAAAACAAGGCGCGTACATGATCAGCTCGGTGGCCGAGATGTATGGCATCCATCCGCAGACCTTGCGCCTTTATGAGCGTGAAGGATTGCTGAAGCCATCGCGCACCGAAGGCAATACGCGGCTCTACACCGATGAAGACCTGGAGCGGCTGGAACTCATCCTGTCGCTGGCGCGCGATTTGGGAGTGAATATCTCGGGTATCGCTATCATCCTGCAAATGCGCGAGCGTATGGACGAGATGCAGCGCCAGATGGCTGATTTTGTGAACTACGTGCGCAACGAAGTCATGCAGCGAGCGCAGCAGGCAGGAGTTGATGCCGATCGCGGCGCAATCGTTCCGGTTCGCCAGCCCATCCTGGTGAAGCAGGAACGGAAGAAGTAAATACGCTATTCGCCATTCGCTATTCGCCGGAGAGCTTTGCGATTCATTGGATCGATTTAACGCCTCTCTTCGGGCAAAGCACTGGCGATTGAGTCCCGCACAGCCGTCATCAGTTGGTCTCGATCCGCGTAGGCTTTGGGATCGATCGCGGGATGATAAACAACCGTAACAACGCCTGGCTTTAGTGCGAAGCGATGCTTTGGCCAGGCTTCGTACGTGCCCAGAATCGTCAGAGGAAGCACGGGCACGCCAGACTCCATCGCCAGATGAAAGGGCCCCTTCTTGAAGGGCAGAAGCCTGCCGTCGGAGGATCGCGTTCCCTCCGGATAAATCATCATGTTCAACCCCGTGCGCAACACCTCGACTCCTTGGCGCACGCTCTCGATAGCGGCTTCGCGGTTGCGGCGGTCCACCGGAACCAAGCGGGCCAGATGCATACCTGTACCCAGGATCGGAACCCGAAACAGCTCCTTCTTCACCAGCACCGAGCAGCGCTGCTGAATTCGGGGAATCTCGATAGGGGGGTCAAGATTCGAAACGTGATTGGACATGAAGATGTAGTTCTGGCCGCGCTGAATATTCTCCTTCCCGACTTCACGAATCCGGATACCCGCCAGGCGGACCCCCGTGATCGCCAGAAACGTCGCGACGTGATAGAGCGGGCGAACGTCTTGAGCTACCAGCGCGTAGAGCAGCAGAAATGGTCCCACAAGGAGGTTCGAGAGTCCCCAGAACGTGAGCATGATGATGGTGCGTATCAATGCGTGCCTCCGGGTTCGTCATCGCCGTGAATCCACGCCGCGCGATGGGCGCGCTGCTCGGCTGTGATGCCCGCCACATCGGCCAGCACGAGTTGCTGCTCCTGGCGAGCGCCGACCTTAATCTTCAAACCGTGCTCTTTGCCCGCTCGGGAGATTCGCAGCTTGATGGTCTCGTTGGGAATCATGCGTGCCAGCACGCGATCAAGGCGGTAGCTAGCGGGCTGGCCATTGACTTGGAGAATGCGGTCGCCCAGGCTCAGTCCGGCCCGCGCGGCGTCGCTGCCGGGGGCAACGGCGGTAACCGTTGACTCTCCGTCGAGGTTGGCGGTGGAGGAAAATCCGGGGTCCGCCACGGTAACGTTTTCGGTCGCGAGTTGCAGTCCAACCAAGCGAAAGAAGTCGTCATACGGGAGTGGCTTCACGCCGGCAACGTAATCGTCAAAAAAGCCGGCAAAGCTCTGGCCGGTGATGCTTTCGGCTGCCGCTTGCACTGCGGCGGAATCGGGAAAGTAGCGGTGCTGTTTGGCATAGTGGTCGTTCATCCACTGAAAGAGGTCGCGCAGGGACTTTGTGTCCTGGGTAAGCTGGCGCATACGGAGATCGAGCAGAACGCCGAGGATTTCGCCCTTGTTGTAGTAGCTGATGCTGCGCTGCGGGGTGCGATAGAAGGGGTCCCCTTCGAGCCACGCGTCCAGACTCGACTGCTCGGCCGATTGCCATTGATGCGCGGGACGGCTCTCTAACTCGGTGATTTCCGCTGCCAAATCCTGAAGATACCGCTGCTCGTCGATCAGTCCGGCGCGCGCGAGCATCAGTTCGCTGACCGTGCTGGTCACGCCTTCACTGAACCACAGCGCCCGCGTGTCCTGTTGGCTTTGATAATCGACTGGTTCAAGCGATTGAGGGCGGATGCGCTTTACATTCCACAAGTGGAAGAATTCGTGAGCGCTGATGCTAGCCAGGGAATCATTGTTCACTCTGCCGGACGCCGCGCTGGCGGAGATTGCTGTACCGTACGCATGCTCCATCCCGCCGCTGCCTGGGCCGTGCGGAAAGTCGTAGAGAAACGTGTAGTCGCTGTAGGGGCGATCTTGCATCCAGTCGACGGTGGCGTGGGTAATGCGTTGCAGGACCTCCTGCAGTCCTACATTGTCGTAGTCAGATGTACTACCATGTACCACAATGTGGTAGGTGGCCCCGTCCTGCTGAAAACTGTATTGCTGAAGAGCGCCAAGGTCCGCGGGGCTGTCCACCAGGGTGTCGTAATTGTCCGCCACGCCGATTGCTGCGGTGACTTTTCCAGCGGGCGCCTCGCCGAAAACATGGGTATCACGCAACGCCCAGGTCGAGGGCACGTCGAGCAGGCGAATGCTCGCCGGTTGGCTGCGAAGCTGGGGAGAGTACATCAGGACCATCGCCCAGTTCAAGAATCCGTGGCCGGGGTTGAGCTCGCTGCCGAACGGCCCGGGGGTATCAAGGTAGATATCGTAACTGACGAGCGTGCATCCCGGAGGCCCGGAGAGCTCCCACGTACTGGTACTCGTCTGTCGGAGTAGGACAGACCCGCCAGTGGCATTCCGCGCGCGGACGTCTTCCACATGGGCAGCAAAGTTGCGCACCTGGTACAAGGCATTCCAGACTGGCATGGCAAGCCTCGCGTTGCCGGGAAATTGGGGCAGGCGTAGGGTGACGTGTGCGATATGAGTTGCGGGGTCAGCCAGGGAGACGAAGTACTCGGTGGGCTCGGTGAGGGGATTGGCGGGCGTCTGGCAGGTGACGCGAGTTTCTGCCCGGCAGGTTATCGCAAAAGAAAGAAGCAGGAGCACAAACCGAAACCGCAGCGCGAAAATACGATGGCCGCTCACGCTTCGGCAGCGACCTCGTGCAACTGCTTGAGCCGGGCGGGCAGCTTTTCGTAGATGCCGCCGAATCCGCCATTCGACAGAATGGCAACCACATCGCCGTCCCTCAATTGCGGCGCAACGGCGTCCACGATGTCGACCGCGGTTGGCAGTAACTGCGCGGGAGTGCCGGCCTGCTGCAACTCCAAGACAACCGCCTCAGGGTGAAGGCGCTGGTTTTCAGCGATGGCGTCTGATTTGAAAATGCCAGCGATCACGACCTGGTCAGCGAGGCTGAGGCTCTCCGCCAGTTCCTTCTGGAACACCTTGCGTCGCAGCGTGTTAGATCGGGGCTCGAGGATGGCCCACAGTTTGTGTCCGGCATAGCGTGCGCGCAGGGCCTTCAGGGTTTCGGCGATCGCCGTCGGATGATGGGCGAAGTCATCGATGATGGTCACGCCACAGGCCTCGGAGCGCACCTCAAGGCGTCGCTTCACGGAGCGGAAGGATCGCAAGCCCTCAGCGATGTGTTGCACGCTGATGCCGTAGTGGGAGGACATGGCAGCGGCGGCGGTGGCGTTGAGAACGTTATATTCGCCGGCGAGAGAAAACTCGAACTCACCCCAGGGGAGCCCTTCACGCAGAACGCTCCAGCGAGTCGCGTGAGGCAGGTACTTGACGTCAGCAATCTGCCAGGTCGATTTCTCGGCGAAGCCGTAGCGCTCGACCTTGCACATGGCATGGGCGACGCATTCGTCGACATTGGCATGACCATCCCAGGCGACCAGCACGCCGCGTCGCGGGACCAGGTTCACCAGCCGCTTGAAAGCCGTCTTCACCTCATCAAGATCGCGATAGATGTCGGCGTGGTCGAACTCGACGGAGGTGAGGACCAAGCCATCAGGGAAGTAGTGGAGAAATTTTGGTCCCTTATCGAAGAACGCCGTGTCGTACTCGTCGCCTTCGAGGATGAACTCTGGCCCGCTGGCGAGTTGAAATGAGCTGCCAAAGTTTTCCGGAATTCCGCCGATAAGAAAACTGGCGGCACGCTGGCCCGCAGAGAACAGCCAGGCCAATAGGGAGGACGTGGTTGTTTTGCCATGCGTGCCTGCCACCACCAGACGGTCGTGGGCGGCGAGAAATTCGTCAAAAAGCAACTGTGGCAGCGAGCGCAAGGGAAGGCGCAGATCGAGTGCGGCCTCCAACTCAACGTTGCCGCGGGAGACGGCGTTGCCCACCACGACAAAGTCGGGGCGAGGCTGGAGATTCCGTTCACTGAAGGGCTGGGCGACTGCGATCCCCAGCTTAGCGATGAACTCTGACATTGGGGGATATGACGCAGCGTCGGAGCCGGTCACGAGGTAACCGCGCTGTTGCAGCATTCCGGCCAGCGAGGCCATAGCGGTACCACATATGCCGATCAAGTGGGCATGTATTTGTTTCGTCATCTGGATGTTGGAACTGGCGCGCCTTCGCTACGTGCGGCGGCGGCATGCCGCAATACCACTGTGGCGCCGGCGTCTAACTGACCTGCAACGCCGAGCGGGATTGTAATGTTCCTCCGCGTCACGTGTCCGGAGGGCAGTCCATAGACCACGGGCACACCTAAGTCGCCAAGCACACGCAGTACAACGTCTGGCAGCGAGTAACCCTGTGCCCGGCGGGCGCAGTCGAGCATTTCGCCAAAAATTATCCCGCGCACCTGGTCCAGCTTGCCGGCCAGCTTCAGGTGCATCAGCATGCGGTCGATGCGAAACGCCGGCTCGGCAACATCTTCGATAAATAGGATGGTGCCCTGGGTTTGAATTTCATACGGAGTTCCCAGCGAAGCACACAGCAGCGATAAGCAGCCGCCATAGAGCACTCCCTCGGCGTGCCCGGGCGCCAGAACCTGCACTTGCTTACCAAAGTCACGAACGCCGGGTGCGCCGGAAGTCGCAGCGTGCCATGACTCTTCGTCGATCCCATCCGGCTGAGCGTCTCGCTGCAGCATCGGCCCATGAAAAACAACCAGCCCAGCCCGATCACACAGGTGTGTCAGCAGAGTCGTCACGTCGCTACAGCCGCAGAAAAACTTGGGATGGCTACGAATGAGATCCAGGTCAAGATGAGGCAGCAGGTAATTAGCGCCATAGCCACCGCGAAAGCAGACAATGCCGTTCACCGCAGGGTCGGCGAACATGCGATGCAACTCATCGATCCGGCGCTGGACCGATCCGGCAAAATACAGATCGTGATCGAGAATGCTGGGCAGATGGATGGGGCGATATCCACGGCGCTCGAGGGCAGCCAAGCCAACGGTAAGCGCCGCAGCGGTGATCGGGCCCGCAGGGGCGATTACGCCGACTGTATCTCCGGGGCGCAAGGCCGGCGGAAGAATGCGTTCCTTTGGTGTTGGAAGAGGCATCAGGAAAGGTTCATCTTAACTGAAAAACTCACCCCGGCAGAGTAATGTCGCGGAGCCCGTCAGGTACACCTGGGTGCTCCACTCGACGGTCTGGGTTCCGCCAGGGGTAGTCACGCGAACCGGCGATTTCGCGTGGCCCGCATGCATGGCTGCCACGGCTGCGGCGCTCGACCCAGTGCCGGAGGAAAGCGTCTCGCCTACGCCGCGTTCCCAGATTTGCAGCTCGATTGCATGCTGGTTGAGCACATGCACCATCTCAACGTTGGTTCCGTGTGGAAAATCCCGATGGACGGAAACTTCGGCGGCGAGCTCTTTCCACTGTGGTCCGAACTGGTCAACGAACATGACGAAGTGCGGATTCCCCATGGAAACCGGAGTGCCCCTGACTTCGTCGTAGCTCAAGCCGACCGCCGTCTCGCGCTGGACCCTGGGCTCGCCCATGGCGGCACGAAAGGTGTAGGTGTTGTCTTGGCGCGAAATGAGCTCGCAGGTCTTCAGTCCGGCATCAGTTTCAATTCGCACCACAGTTCCCGGATTGTGCGAGCAGTACCATGCGGCGACGCAGCGAGTTCCATTGCCCGATATCTCAGCGTCCGATCCATCGGCGTTGACCAGCTTGATACGCAGGTCGGCATCCTGCGAAGGCAGTATCCATTCCACACCGTCAGCGCCCACACCGTGATGGCGATCGCAGACCGTGCCGGTGAACGAATGGATGTCGCCGGTCCAGGGCTGGGCATCGATGATCAGGAAATCATTGCCGCAGGCGGTCGCCTTAATGAATTCCACGTTCGGCATGTCAGTCGCTCTCGCTCTCAATCGCCGAAGCAACGGTTGCGGTTTTCGGGCTCATCCGGAGGCTACTCAGCAGCGATTTCTGCTGCGACCGGTAGCCCCCAGCCGAAAACTGAATATGACAGCTGCCACCCTCGATCTTGTTGAAGCGGACAGTTTGCATTTCCATGCTCTGCTCTTCCAGCAGGCGATTGACTTCTGCGAGGATGGGTTCAGGCGAATCGCAGGGCTTGCTGATGACGTCATAGCCAACGATCAGCGGCTTCAAATCGTAGCGCTGCTCGATTTCTCCGAGAAGAATCAGGCTAAGAACCACCAGAATGGTCGCGAAGAAAGCGGTGAGAAATAGTCCTCCACCGGCGGCCATGCCGATGCCTGCAGTTACATAGATGGTGGCTGCCGAAGTCAGCCCCGAAATTGAACCCTTACCTTTGAGGATTGCGCCGGCACCAATAAAGCCAATGCCGGGAATGATCTGGGCCGCGATACGCGTGTGATCGCCGCCGAAACTGCCAGCGAGGCGATTGGAAAGCAGCGTGAACATCGCCGATCCGAAGCAGATCATGATGTTGGTGCGCAGGCCGGCGGGGCGATGCTTGAGCTCGCGCTCAAGACCTATGATCCCACCCAAGCCGGTTGCGACGAGCAGCCGCAGCAGGCTGGGACCCGCATCACTCGATGCCGGCAACCAGCTCAGCGGGACCGCCGCGACCTGGAAAAGGCTTTGCATGGAAGCTGCGCGGATTCTAGCAAAGCAAGCGCGTTGCGGAAATTGACTCTGTTTGGACGCTCCGGAAGATAACCCCTGAGGCACTGAGGATGCAGAGTAAATTGAGAAGGCTGGGAAGATCTGATTGTTTCCGTGCTCTCTGCGTTTTCGTGGTTAGCTGTTGGGGTTGACGAACGCTCGATGCTCATTCAAGAACAGGTACCGCTGGCTGCAATGACCACTCTCGGCGTGGGAGGCGAGGCACGCTACTTTTGCGAGGCGCACAGCGAGCGCGATCTTCGCGAGGCGCTTGTTTTTGGGTGCGAACGTGAGCTGCCAGTGTTCATCATGGGTGGTGGGAGCAACCTGGTTGTTTCCGATGCCGGATTCGCAGGACTGGTGTTGAAGATTGCGCTGCTTGGCATTGCGCAACGGAGCCTGGGCGCAGGTCGAGTGCAGTTCGACGTTGCGGCCGGAGAGGATTGGGATTCCTTTGTTGCCGGAACTGTTCAGTCGCGATTCGCTGGCCTGGAATGTCTGAGCGGCATACCGGGAACGGTTGGCGGTACGCCGATCCAGAATGTTGGCGCCTATGGGCAGGAGGTGCGCGACACCATCACTGAGGTTCGAGCGCTACACATTGCGTCGCTGGAGAGCACTGCATTGTCGAATGGGGATTGCCAGTTTGCCTACCGCACTAGCCGCTTCAACACGAGAGATCGCGGTGAATATGTAGTCACGGGCGTCAGCTTTTGCCTGGTGCATGGCGGGAAGCCGAAGATCGCATATGCCGACTTGAAAAGCCACTTTGCGGATTGGACTGGCGATCCCACGTTGGCGGAGACACGCGAAGCGGTGCTGGAGATTCGCCGCCGTAAGGCCATGGTGATCGTGCCGGGAGATGAAGACTCGCGCAGTGTTGGGTCGTTTTTCAAGAACCCGGTACTCAGCGAGCAGCAGTACGTTGCGTTGGCGGAACGGATGGGCCAGCGCGGATTGCAAGTGCCCAGTTATGCGGCGGAAGAGGGATGTCGCAAGATTCCTGCGGGGTGGCTGGTGGAGCAGGCGGGATTTCACAAAGGCTACGTCAAGGGGGCGGTGGGAATCTCGAGCCGGCACAGTCTGGCCATTGTGAATCGCGGAGGTGCGACGGCGACCGAAGTTGTCGGGCTGAAGAACGAGATACAGGCCCGCGTGCGCGAAGAATTTGGCATTGAGTTGCAGGCCGAACCGGTGTTTGTGGGATTCTGAAACTCAGTGGCGGTTTGAACGGTTATGTCGGTCAAGCGTTTCTGTGGACGGGTGCGCATGGCGCCGCAAGCTAAGAATGAGGCTTCAGTCGCGGCGGCTAAGCCGGACTTTTCCAACGAAGCTTTCTTGCACCGCTGAAGCGGTGCTCCACCCCGGTTATCCCAGCGCTTGCTCGTATGCCATCGCCAACTGAAGAACTCGCCAATCGTCACCGGGCCGCCCCGAGATTTGCAGCCCGACCGGGAGGCCTTTGTTGGTGAAGCCGCAGGGCACCGAGATGCTCGGCCACCACAGGAAGCTGAAGGGCACCACGTTGCGTAGCAGAAACTTGATTTCGTAGGCCCGTAGCGCGGCCGAATCCATCGCTTCGAGGTCGCTAAGTAAAGGAGCAGAGACCGGCACTGTTGGCGACATTATCAGGTCCAACTTCTCGAATAGAAAATCCGCTGGGCTGGCTGCTTTCAACGCTTCGCGTTGTTGCACATAGTCGATCTCGGTCACGCCAGCGCTTCCGCGCACGCGGTCGAGGGTTCGCGGATCGTAGAGTTGGGGAGTGTGCTCGAACATTTGCTGGTGATATTGGAATATCTCGAAATTGCGGAGGTTCCACGCGGGTTCCACTTCGACGCGAACGTCTTCCACATAGGCGACCCGTTTCACCAGTGATTGAACGGCGGATTCGAAGCGGGCAGCGACCTCAGGCTCCAATTCAGTGGTGAGGTTGCGGGCTACGCCGATTCTCAGCTTGGTCAGGTCGAATGTCGGCAAGGGGAGCATCGTCGGGCATCCAACAGGCGACAAGGCTTGCAGGATCGCAAGCGCGTCGGCAACGGTTTGGGCGATTGGGCCGGGCGTGTCGAACGATTCGGCGAGCGGCACGATGCCCGCATTGCTCAACACTCCCTGGCTGGGACGATGGCCGACCAGTCCGCAAAGCGCTGCCGGGCAGCGGACCGAGCCCGCGGTATCGGTACCGATGGCCGCGATACACATGCCGGAGGCGACGGCGGCGGCAGATCCGGAGGACGAGCCGCCGGTAATTCGCTTCGGGTCGACCGGATTTTTCGCAGGACCAAAGGCGCTGATGACACCGCTACCGCCAAAGGCGAATTCGTGCATGTTGTTCTTGCCGATGATCACGGCGCCTGCGAGCTTCAGTTGGCGAACGATCTCGGCGTCTTCGGTGGGAATGCGCTCGCGGTATTGGTTGCTGCCGGCAGTGGTGGGAATGCCGGCGGTGTCGATGTTGTCCTTGAGCGCGATGGGCATGCCGTGCAGAGGGCCGCGATAGTTGCCGGCGGAAATTTCCTCTTCTGCACGTTGCGCCTGTGCGAGAGCGAGATCAGAGGTGACGGTGATGAAGGCGTTGAGTGTCGGGTTGAGACGGTCTATGTTGGCCAGGCATTCGCGCGTGAGTTCAACCGGAGAGAGGCGGCGCGTACGGATTTGGTCGGCTGCGTGGAGGAGGGTGGGCA
This sequence comes from uncultured Acidobacteriaceae bacterium, assembly GCA_963796585.1. Taxonomy (GTDB): domain Bacteria; phylum Acidobacteriota; class Terriglobia; order Terriglobales; family Acidobacteriaceae; genus CAVVDY01. Next base: position 792,877 of record CAWCMB010000005.1, on the reverse strand, counting down.
TGGATGGTCCGCGAGAACCTGTCAGCGTACATCATTCACGATTGTCATCACGAGCCAAGCGAGGGGATGAATTCACGTTTGAAGTGCAACAGTGTTTTCCAAGAATACCTCGTTGGGAGTTTTGAAGCCGAGGCATTTTCTGGGAGTGTCGTTGAAGCGTTGGAGGCAGCTGGCGAGGTGAGGGGCGGACAGGGAATGGAGGTCGGTTTTTCTGGGCAGTTGGCGACGCAATCGGCCAATCGCGTTTTCGATGCCGCCCTTCTGCCACGGCGAGTGGGTATCGCAGAACCAGGTCTGAATGCCGAAGCGTTGGCTCAGTAAATAGTGTTTGCTGAACTCTCCTCCATTATCGAAAGTGATGGATTGGCAGGCGCGCGCGGGCAACGCTTCCACCATGAGGCTGAGATTGTCGGCGACCGACTGCGCGGTTCTCGTTTTCTGCCGCAACAGCAGGGCGCGCCGCGATCGGCGTTCCTGGGCCACCAGCAAGAACTGTCCCGGCTTGCTGAAGCTCATGAGGTCGGCTTCCCAATCGCCGGAGCGGGTTCTGCTTTCCACCACGGCCGGACGATCATGAATGGAAACCCTGTCCAGGATGGATACTTTCGACCATCGGCCATTGGGCTGACGCTTTCCGCGACGGTATTTATGGCGAGGCAGCCAGCGATGCAGAGTCTCATTGAAGGACCCACTGCGCCGCCGCTGACGCGGCTCGGGAGTTCATGAACGACCCTCACCCCGGTCTTACGACCGGGGCTCAAACCATCCCGCCCTTCGGGCTGTTCTTCGAACCGGCGTGGGCTGCGGTCAATCCGCGTACTTAGCTGCTGCGGACTAGAGCAGATGCCTCGCTTCGCTCGTCATGACAAACTCATTGAAGAGTCGTCAGCCGGGTAACGTCACTTCGTTCTCTGACCACTGACCACTGACAAGCGACCACTGACAACTGACAAGCGACCACTGACCACTGACAATCGACCACTGACCACTGACCACTGACAACCGACACCTTCTCTTCACCCTAGCCCAAACTCTTTCCACCGCTTGGTCACGCGCTCCCTGGTCTCCGGATCCATGGTGATTTCGTCGGGCCAGGGACGGGTGAAGCCTTCGCTGGGCCATTTGCGGGTGGCGTCGACGCCCATCTTGGAGCCGAAGTCCGGCAGGCGCGAGGAGTGGTCGAGCGAATCGACAGGGCCGAGCGTGAATTGAATGTCACGCTCGGGATCGATGTTGTTCAGCACCTTCAGCGTGACTTCGCCGATGTCCTGCACGTTCACGTCTTCGTCGACGACCAAGATGCACTTGGTCGACATCGCCTGTCCCAGCGCCCAGATGCCGTTCATCACCTTGCGTGCCTGTCCGGGATACGACTTCTTGATGGAGACGATCATCAGGTTGTGAAACACGCCTTCGATCGGCAGGTTCACGTCGACGATCTCGGGAATGGTCAGGCGCATCAGCGGCAGGAAGATGCGCGCCACGGCCTTGCCCATCCACGCGTCCTCCATGGGAGGCTTGCCGACGATTGTGGTCGCATAAATCGGGTCTTTGCGATGCGTGATGCAGGTGACGTGGAAGACGGGGTAGAGATCCTCCATGGTGTAGAAGCCGGTGTGATCGCCGAACGGGCCCTCGGGGCGCAGTTCATCGAGTTGCACATAGCCTTCGAGGACGATTTCGGAATTTGCCGGCACTTCGATGTCGACGGTTTCGCACTTCACCAGCTCGACTGGTTTCTGGCGCAGAAAGCCGGCAATCAAAAATTCGTCAATGTCTGGCGGGGCGGGAACGATGGATGAAAATGCGACGGCCGGATCAGTCCCGATCGCCACTGCAACCGGCATTCGTCCTGCTACCTGCTTGCCTTCGGCAACGCGTGAACCACCGCTGGAGCGCGCCATCATATCGAGAGCTGCGGTAATTGGCTGGGGCTCGTCGTGGGCCGCGGCCCGTCGCATGCGCTCGCGATAGTGCTCGGCGCCTTGTTTCTGGCGCTGCCAGTGCATGCCGGTCGTGCGCTCGTCATAGACATGCAGGCGATACATACCAACGTTGCGCTTGCCTTTCGCCGGATCTTTGGTCACCACCGACGGCAGCGTAATAAAGCGTCCGCCATCGTTCGGCCAGCACTGAAGAATGGGGAAGTCGAGCAGCGAGAAATTGTCGTGCTTGATAACTTCCTTGCAGGGGCCGCTCTTTACTTCCTTGGGGAAGAACTTACCAAGATCGGCGAGCATGGGCAGCATCTTGATTTTGTCGAGCAGACCTTCGGGCGACTTCACGTCCATGAAGTACTTGATGCGGTCGGAGATCTCATCCAGAGAATCGACGTCGAGCGCCATTTTCATACGGCGCTCAGAGCCGAACTGGTTGATAAGCACCTTCGAGCCGGGATAACCCTTGACGTTTTCGAAGAGCAGCGCCGGGCCGCCTGGTCCGTGCGAGCCGCGCGGCCCCCACTTGGAGACGCGGTCGGTGATCTCGGTAATTTCGAGGATGGGATCGACTTCTGCCTTAATACGCTTTAACTCTCCGGCGCGGTCGAGCGCGGAGATCCACTCTCTCAGGTCCTGATAAGCCAAGCAAAGCCTCGCTTGTGACGTGACGTTTTGCGTAAGGAGGAATTATAGAAGGATGCGCTTTTGAGACTGGCGTTGACGCTGAGGCAAGATGCCCGGCGACAGGAAGCGGCAATCCCGATGGCTCGCGGACTGAAGTCCGCTCGCCGAGCGGGAAAATGGCACTTAGCGGCAAGACCTGAGGTCGTGCCCTGAGGCGACGTCTCCCAAGGTGAAGTCCGCTTCCGGCGCCGTTCGGGTCGTGATACGCAGGCCTTGCCAACTCGGTTCGCGCAGCTCACATCCAAGTTTGTTGGTTCGCCAGCTCAAAAACGAAAAGACCCTCATTGCCGATGCCTAACAACTCTGCCGACAACACAGCGCTACTTCATTCGTTGTTGCAACTCACGCTCAACCCCGCCAATGCGGAGGATGCAGTCGCCTATCTCGGCAAACTCAGCCCGGAGGAGCGGGAGCACTTCGAGTCTGTAGCCGACTCAAATCATGTGGTGGTGCGGGCCTTACAGGCGGCCCTGCCGAAGCTTGAGGCTGGTTTGTCGGAGGCAGAGAATTTCCCACCCAAGCCAAAGGAAGGCTTGAATGGGGCACCCGCAGAGAAATCCCCACTCAAGCCAAAGGAAGGCTTGAATGGGGCACCCGATCTGGCGCCCTGGGCACGGCAGGTCATCGCCGCGCAGCAGCAGCGCATCCAAAACGCGCTACCGATTTTGCAGCGCATTTGCAGTGAATTGGAGAACGGCGGATGCCCAGTCACAGTCATGAAGTCGCTGGATCACTGGCCCGACCTGGGCAACGATCTCGACCTGTTTACCACGGGCGATGAGAAACGGGTCAGGGACGTGATGGTCACGCGAATGGCTGCCAGAGTTGATCCGCGAAGTTGGGGAGATCGGCTGGCAAACAAGTGGAACTTCTGCGTTCCCGGGCTCCCCGAGCTGATCGAAGTGCACGCGCAGCGGCTGGGACAGACGGGCGAGCAGACGCAGATGGCGCGACGTTTTGTGACCCGCCGTGTCCCCAAAATCGTCGGAGGCTGCACCTTTCAAGTTCCTGCTCCTGAAGAGCGGGTAATCGTCGCCACCTTACAGCGCATGTACCGGCACTTCTATTTCCGGGTGTGCGATATCGTGAATACAGCAGCACTGCTGGGTGCGGGTGAAGTTGATTTCACTGAGCTGCGGCGCGCATCGGAAATAGGCGGAATCTGGAACGGAGTCGCCACTTATCTGAAAATTGTTTGCGATTACGTCAAGAAATATCGTGGCGCCGCGCCAATCCTGCCGTCGGAAGTTGCGAAAGCAGCGCAGTTCGGCGGAGAGGCCGTGTACGTTGGCGGCAGGTTCTTACGCGTCCCGGTGGTGCCGAATGGAGCGAAGTTGTACACCCAGCAGGTAACTCTTACCGCTTTGCGGGGCGACGTTCCGGCGACGTTTCGGCTGTCGCTTCTCCCGCCGCTGGCTTCCGCCGCAGCGGTAGCTTACAAGCTCACCGGCAGTGACAAAGGCGTTTGGTAGGCAGGCCGGTAATTCCACAGAGCCCGGTCAGCAGGGCATTTAAGATGCCAATTTGCATATTTGCTTAACTTTGCGTGATCGCGCTCGCGCCACCGGACGCCAAAGTTACTTTCCTAAAAAAAATTGGCGACAATCTGGCTCCAGCGGTTGCCGACTGTCTCCCCAAGTTGCATAATGGACGACAATTGGTGGGGAGACGAAAGAGCCGTTATCTCCCTGAGTGTTATTCAATTAAGTCAAGGCTTCACCGAGTAATCCCGACGTGAGAGTTTTCACCCGCTTCGCGCAACGGTGTCTCCGCCCTCACGCCACGTGTGCTCGTCTTCCTCAAGTTTTCCGTAAGCATCGGACAACAAATCCAAGCACTGCGAATCTCAAACTGCGCAAAGGACACATCACATGCCTGTGACTCGCATCGATATTCCGCTCGATTCCCTAGTCGCTTCGCCGAATAGCGAAGAAGAGATCCAGCGCAAACTCGCCCATGAGCGGGCGCGGCTTGCCAGCATGATGGGGCTCGACAGCGGCCCTGTCCGTCACTTCCGTCGTCCCGCCGAGCGTCCTTTTGGCGCCGAGGAGCGCGGCAACGTGACCATCCTGTTTGGCGGACTCACCTGGAAACATGAGCGCGTCATTCAGGCGGTGTTCAAGGGCTGCGGTTACAACTGCGAAATTACTCCCGTGCCCAACGTAGCGGCCTTCCAGCTGGGCAAGGAATACGGAAACAACGGCCAGTGCAATCCGACGTACTTCACCGTCGGCAACCTGGTGCAGTATTTGCAGAGCCTGGAATCGCAGGGTCTGACCAAGAAACAGATCATCGACAACTACGTGTACTTCACCGCCGGTTCCTGCGGCCCCTGCCGTTTCGGCATGTACGAGGCGGAATACCGGCTGGCGTTGCAGAATTCCGGATTCGAAGGCTTCCGCGTGCTGCTGTTCCAGCAGAACGACGGGGTGAAGGCGGCCTCCGGCGAAGCGGGCTTGAAGTTCACCGTCGACTTCGGGCTGGGCATGTTCAATGCGCTGAACCTGGGCGACATCATGCACGAGATGATCTATCGCGTGCGGCCGTTTGAAGTCGAAAAGGGCCAGACCGACCGCGTGTTCCACGAGGCGGTGGACACGCTGTGCACCATGCTGCGCGAGCGCAAGCCGTTCGAGGACCACGACGACCTGCCGGAATGGATGGCGAAAAAGATCCGCGCCAGCAAGGGTGCGAAGTGGGAAGTGTGGGTCAACTCGCTGCTTAAGGTGCGCGAGCAGCTGTATGGCGATCCCTACAAGGAAGCTCTGCAGGCAGTACACGATCAGCTGGGCGCCATTGAAGTCGACCGGCTGCGAGTGAAGCCGGTGGTGAAGATCATTGGCGAGTTCTGGGCGCAAACTACGGAGGGTGACGGCAACTTCCACATGTTCGACTTCCTGGAGCGGGAAGGCGCGCAGGTGCTGGTCGAGCCCATCGGCACCTGGGTGATGTACATGATGTATCAGGTGAAGGCGCGCAATCTTGCCAAACGTCCGCTGGACGCCAAGTACAAGAAGGTGAAGCCGTGGGAGTTGCACAAGCTGGCGGTCAACGAGCTGAACTTCAAAAAGAAGCAGTGGATGATCGGCATCGGCGAGCGCATCTATGCGCGCCAGTACCACCGCGTGGTGGAAGCGCTGGGCAATATCGCTCACGAACTGATCGACCAGAAAGAGCTGGCGGACCTGGCCAACCCCTTCTACAACGAGTTCGCGCGCGGCGGTGAAGGCCACCTCGAAGTTGGTAAGAACGTTTACTACACCAAGAACCGCCTGTGCCACATGGTGCTGGCGCTAAAGCCGTTCGGATGCATGCCGTCTTCGCAGTCCGATGGCGTTCAATCAGCGGTGGCAAATCACTTCAAGGAGATGATCTTCCTGCCGATTGAAACTTCCGGCGAAGGCGAGATCAACGCGCATAGCCGGGTGCAGATGGCGCTCGGCGAAGCCAAGGTGAAGGCCCGCATGGAGTTCGATCAGGTACTGCAGTCCACCGGCAAGCGGTTGGAAGACATCAAGGAGTATGTCGCCGACCATCCGGAATTGCGCAACCTGTTCTACCCGGTGCCGCACGTTCATGGCGTAACCGGTACTGCGGCGCACTTCGTGCTCCATGTAAACGACCTGATGGACCGCAAAACTCGCATCAAGCGCGTACCGGTTCCCAAGCGGGAAGTGCAGGAGCAGGAGTTGGCCATTGCGTAGTTTCTGTATCTACATGGGCCTGGAAGTTTCACGTGTTTGCTTCCAGGCCTAAAATGTCATCGGGGGATCCAATCCGGCTTCGCCTTACGCCGGCGTTGTAGAAACGACTGAAGAAAGGACAGCCAAGGCAATGCCTGAGGTGGAAACGCCTACCGCTTCAACTACAGAAAGCTCTACCTCCACTCCAACGTTTCGTCTGGACGTACAGCTTCATGATCTGCTGATGAAGCCGCCCGAAGCGCGCACGCTGCTTCCCGCGCCCAAGGACGGGACGGAGCAGACGCTGCCCGAGCCTGTGTTCCCGCAGCATCCCGAGTTATTGACAGCGCCCGACGAGGATTTCTTTCCCACTCCGGGTAGGCGCAAGTACAGTAACAAGATTATTTTTCGCGCCATGCGTGGCTGGGCCGTTCCGTTCATTCGTTCGCGGGTGATGCCAGGCGATTTTCACCCCATGATCGCCTACCTGTTCAACGAGTGGAAGTGCAACCTCGACTGCCATTACTGCTGGGCCTTCGATAACACCGTGCGCGGCATGAATGAGGACGTGGCGAAGAGATCGGTTGATTGGCTGCGCGAGTCCGGCGCCGGCGTACTGGCGTTGATGGGTGGCGAGCCGCTGCTGCGTCCCGACTTCGCGCACAAGATCATTTATTACGCTGCGAAAAAGGGCTTCTGGATTTACCTGCCGACCAATGGCCGTTTGCTGTGGCCGAAGGTAATCGACAAAGTCGCCGATGCAGGGGTTGCGACCATCAACCTCGCGGTCGATGCCTGGGACGATGTGCCGGGCAGCGGATTGCCCAAGGCGATGGTACCGATTCGCTCGCACTTCGACTACATGGTGAAGAAGCAGTACAAGTACGGGTATTCGTGTTTCCTGAACATCAATATCTGCCGCAACAATCTGGATGACGTGCGGCGGTTGACTGAGTTGGCACACGACAACGGAATCGCGACCGACTATCACATTTGCGAGTCGCCGATGACCGAACAGCCGGCGTTCAAGCACTACGAGAGCAATCCAACGTTCATCCGCAAGGAAGACCATCCGGTGGTTGCTGAACTGATTGACTGGCTGATCGACAAGCAGAATTCCGGCTACAAGATGGTGAATTCGGTGAAGCGGCTGGCGCAGATGAAGGAATTCATCGAGGGCAACATGCATGATTGGGGCTGCCGCGCGGGCATGAACTCGCTGATCGTGCGGGTCGACGGCACGCTGGCTCCCTGCTTCCCCATGTACAACGCCAGCTACGATTGGGGCACGATCGAGAACCACAAATTCGAAAGGAAGCAACTGTCTGACATGAAACAGGAGTGTCAGAAGACCTGCTTCTCGACGCTGAATCACATCCTGGCGTTCTGCTACAACGACGAGCGCGTGATCAAGTGGCTGTGGAAGCACGCCAAAGTTGGATTCCGGCGAATGGAAGGGAACTTCGAGGACTAGGGTAGAGCGGGTCTTCAGGACACGGTAGGCCGCGCCGTTGCGCGCCGGAAAATTCGGCGTTGCGGAAAATTCGGCGCTGCGAAGATTCGAGTCAGGGCACGACCTTGGTCGTGCCGCCAAGCTCTTTCTTATGACTTTGTCATCCCGAGCGGGCTTTAGCCCGCGAGGGACCTGCTTTTGATTCGGGAACTTGGCGTTGAGAGCGAAAAGCAGGTCCTTCGCTACGCTCAGGATGACAAGTAGGGAAAATTGCCGCATTGCGCCACGACTGAAGTCGTGCCCTGACGCGGAGTATCCAGGTGACGGCGCAGCTAAAGCTGCGCCCCTTCAAACCATAACGAGAGAGGGGCCCAAGCCCCCATGCAAGAACTCAGGAGGTTCAAGTGAGTTCACACTCGCACGAGCACGGATGCAGCACCGGTGCAATCAAGGTTGACGTTCAGCTCAACGATCTGATCAAGAGCGCGTCGCCCGACACGCTGCCTGCCCGCATCGTTGCCAAATCCCGCGAGGTTTCTGCGCAATCCGGACACAAGATGGTCTACATGGTGGGCATGGACGTAGGCTCCACCACCGTCAAGTCGGTGGTTGTTAATGCTGAAACCGACCAGATTATCTGGAGCGACTACCAGCGCCACGAAACCAAGCAGCCGGAAAAAACTCTCGAGTTCCTGAAGCGCATGCAGGACGAAGCCGGCATTGCGCCACACAATTGCCGCATCTTTATCACCGGCTCGGGTGGCGGTGCGCTGGCGAACCTGGTCGGTGCGAAATTCGTGCAGGAAGTCACAGCGGTATCGCTCGCCGTCGAGAAGATGCATCCGGAAGTGAACTCAGTTATCGAGCTTGGCGGACAGGACGCGAAGATCATTGTCTTCAAAGAGGACGAGAACACCGGGCGCAAGAAGAAGATTCCGTCGATGAATGACAAGTGCGCCGGCGGTACAGGCGCGGTCATCGACAAGATCAATGCCAAGCTGAAGATTCCTACCGAAGACCTGGGCAACCAGGGCTACACCGGAATCAAGTTGCATCCCGTGGCCGGCAAGTGCGGCGTGTTCGCTGAGACCGATATCAATGGTTTGCAGAAGCAGGGTATCCCGCCCGATCAGCTTATGGCTTCGTTGTTTGACGCCATCGTGCTGCAGAACCTCACGGTACTTACCCGCGGGCACACACTGCGTCCGCACGTACTGCTTTTAGGTGGCCCGAACAGCTTTATTCGCGGCATGAAAGAAGCCTGGCAGCAGAACATTCCCCGCATGTGGGAAGAGCGCAAGGTTGAAATTCCGGAGGGAATGAAGCCGGAAGACCTGATCAAGGTCCCGGACAATGCGCAGTACTTTGCCGCGATCGGCGCTGTCGAGTTCGGCAAAGACGAAGATCCCGACGTCGGCATCTACATGGGCACCGAGTGTCTGGAGGATTACATCACGGTGGGGAGGCAAGCGGAGAAGGCCAAGTCGGGGGCCGCGGGCCTCAGCGCTTCCGACGAAGAGCTGGCGAAGTTTAAGCAGGAATACACGATTCCCAAGTTCAAGGGAGCGACCTTCGACCAAGGTCAGGTGGTGAGCGGGTTCATCGGAATCGACGGGGGATCGACTTCCACCAAAGCCGTGCTGCTGTCGGAAGCGGGCGATGTGATGTGCAAGGCGTACCAGCTTTCCAACGGCAATCCGATTCAGGACACCATCGACATGTTCGCCGCGATCCGCGAGCAGGTTGAGTCCCAGGGCGGCAAGCTGGATGTTCTCGGGGTGGGCACCACCGGTTATGCCAAGGACGTGCTGAAGGATGTGCTCAGAGCCGACGTCGCGCTGGTAGAAACCGTTGCGCACACCGAATCGGCGATGAAGTTCTACACCGACCCGCACGTCATCGTTGACGTGGGTGGCCAGGACATCAAGCTGATCGTCCTCAAGGACGGACGCGTCAAAGATTTCAAGCTCAACACCCAGTGCTCGGCGGGCAACGGATACTTCCTGCAAGGCACCGCCGAAGCGCTTGGCTATAAGGTCGAGGAGTACGCGGACATTGCGTTCGGCGCGAACACCATGCCGGTGTTCGGCTATGGCTGCGCGGTGTTTATGCAGTCTGACATCGTCAACTTCCAGCGCCAGGGTTGGAAAGGCGAAGAAATTCTCGCAGGACTCGCGGCGGTGCTGCCGAAGAATATCTTCCTGTACGTGGCTGCGATTCCGAACCTGGCGAAGCTGGGCTCGCGTTTCATCCTGCAAGGTGGTACGCAGAAAAACCTTGCGGCGGTGAAGTCGGAAGTCGACTTCATTCGCTCGCACTTCCACGGCGTCGATCACGGGCCGGAAGTCATCGTTCACGAACATTGCGGCGAGTCCGGCGCTATCGGCGCGGGCGTCGAAGCCGTTCGCCTGTACAAGAATGGCCATCGCACATCATTTATCGGCATCGACGCGGTGATGAAGATTGGCTATCGCACCACGCGGAGTGAAGAGACGCGCTGTTACTTCTGCAAGAACAACTGCCTGCGCACCTTCATCGATGTCAAAACCGGAGATGACGAGAAGCTTGACACCTCCACGCCGCTGCCGGTGTTCAAGTCGAAGGTGCCGCTCGAGACTGGGGAGCGCCGCCTGATCATCTCGACCTGCGAAAAGGGCCAGGTCGAAGACGTCAGCGCGATGCGCGGCATCAAGGCTGGACTCGACGCGATCAAGAAGGAAAATCCCAACTTCGTCGACATTGCCGCCCATGAGGCCTTCCGCCCGCGCAACTCGGCAAGTGTTGCCGACCCACTGCCCACCCGCTCGTGGAAGTCATCGATCTTCAACAAGGCGTCGGTCGACCAGCGGATCGAACTGATGAAAGCGCGCGCGACACATCGCGTCGGCATGCCCAAGGTGCTGCAAATGTACCTGTATGCGCCCATGTTCGCCGCTTACTTCGAGAGCCTGGGCATACAGCCGGAGAACATCATCTACTCTGACTTCACGTCGCAGGAGTTGTACCGCACCGGCGCCGGCCGCGGCGCCATCGATCCCTGCTTCCCCTCGAAGATCGGAATTCCGCACGTCTACAACCTGGTGTTCCAGAAGCACGCGAAGAAGCCGCTCAACACCATCTTCTTCCCCATGATCGATACGCTGCACCAGCCGCTGAAGAATTGCAGCGCCAGCAGCGCCTGTCCTACGGTGACAGCCACGCCCGATGCGGTGAAGGCGGCCTTCACCAAAGAGAGCGATGTCTTCGCCGAGAACCGGATCCAGTACCTTGATCCGCTGCTCAACATCGACAATCCAAGGCTGTTCGGGTTGCAGATGTGGCAGTGCTGGGGGCCGATCCTGGGAATCTCGGAAGATGAGAACGAGCGGGCGATGCAGGTCGCTTACCAAGCACTCGATGACTACGACCTGGGGCTGAAGAAGCAGGCCCGCGAAATGCTGGACACGCTGGAGCGCGAAGACCGCCTGGGCATCGTCATGCTCGGCCGCGTCTATCACCACGATCCGGGACTCAATCACGAGATCATGGAAGAATTCCAGAAGCTGGGATACCCGGTGTTCTCGCAGAGCCATCTGCCGATGGACGAAGACATACTCGATCGGCTATTTGGCGACGAGGTTCGCGCCGGCACCATCACTCACGCTCTGGACATCAAGGACGTGTGGAAGAACGCCTACTCCGCCAGTACGAATATGAAGATCTGGGCGGCGAAGTTCACCGCGCGTCATCCGAACCTGGTGGCGCTGGAGATCAGCAACTTCAAGTGCGGGCACGACGCTCCGATTTATACCGTGATCGAGGACATCATCGAGAACTCAGGCACGCCGTACTTCGCGTTCAAGGACCTGGATGAGAACAAGCCGACGGGCTCGATCAAGATTCGCGTCGAGACCATCGATTACTTCCTCAAGCGCTATCGCGAGGACCTGCTGAAGAAGGCTGATGCGGGGAAGGAAATGGAGCGGCAATTGGCGGAGTACGAACGTGCGCTGCGCATGAGCCTGACTCACAAATCGGCACGCCAGCAGAGCGAGCTGGTGCCGCTGGTCCCGATGGAGCCACAGTCACAGCCGGAGTTGTCGTCGGCGAACGATTAGAAAAGTTGTCTTTGGCCGGTTGCCGGTTGCCGGTTGTCAGTTGCGTATCAGCAAGAAATCGGGTGCCCCATTCCGGCCTGGTTTTCCGGGGTGGGGTTTTTGATCGACAGGCCCGCGCAACCAGGTCGCATTACGGATTCTCCTCCGACGCGATAAAATCTTTCCAATACCATGCCTCTTACTAGCGATACCAAGAAGGTGATGTTCGAAATCTATCGTGACACGTCGCACAGCGGTCAGTACAAGGTCGTGTACTTTACCGAACTCGGCGAGCACGACAAGGACACTGAAATCGCCGATGCGATGCGCGGCGAGCACATTTTCGACGGCTTTCTGCTGCATCGCGAGCGCCAGGAAGGGAAGCAGGTGGTGGAGAGGATACTCGAACAGCTTAACCGCGGCGAGGGCCTGAATCCGGCAATGATCGAAGAAATGTTGAAGTCATACCTCGCGAGGTAGCGGACGGAGTCCAATCGCTGATTACGCCGCTGGGTACCTTCTTTCCTTCGCTGATTTGCTGCTGCCTCGGCAGGAATCCGGCGCGGACACTCCAAGCACAGCACGGCAAAAACGGCGTTTCGTCCAATCCTCTCTACCCGACCTAACAAAAACCTGCGGGGGATTGTTAAGGTTTGGAACGACTAACAATCCAAGCCCAATGGAAGACGGTGGCATTCATCAGGAGGAACTTGCGGCTGGCCCGCTGCGCCCTGCGAGCGATGATGGCGATGCGGCCCTCGTAACCGCGGTACTGCACAAGGACCGCAAAGCGACGGCCGACTTCGTGGGGCGGTTTGCCGACGAAATCTACGCTTACATCCGGTCCCGTCTGGCGCCCCATTACGACCAGGTTGACGATCTGGTGCAGGAGGTTTTCCTGGCTGCGTGGAAGAGTCTGCCCCAGTTTCGGGGAGAGGGTCCGCTGCGCGCGTGGATGGGAACAATCGCGCGGCACAAGGTTGAGGATTATTATCGCCGATGTTTACGTGCCCCCGAGTCGCTGGACGAAATCGACCCTGGGCAGGGAAATCTAGAGGCGAGTTTTGATTTAAGAGATATTCTTGAGCAGGATGAGTTGCGCAGCCGCACGCTCAGCGTGCTCGACGATCTTCCGCCAAGATATCGCCTGGTCCTGATATGGCGATACTGGGAGAGGGCGTCAGCGCGCGACATGGCACTGAAGACAGGCAGGACGGAAAAAGCGATCGAGCGATTACTGGCACGCGCCAGGGCCGAATTTCGGGAGAGGTGGGAGAGTGGCCGGACGTAAGCAAGACAGGTTCGAGGAGATTGCGGCCAAGGTCGAACTGGCCACGCCCGCGTCGGCGCCGTCTCGCCTGAAGGCCCGTATCTATTCGGCCCTTATGCAGGAGGAGTCCGCCAGTGGACCTCTCATGAGCCTGACCGAATGCAAAGCTGGCGGACATAAGCTCTGCGTGTTTGAGGAGGCAGTTCGCATCGCTCCGGTAGGCGAAGCCACGAAGTCCCTGAACTTCTGCCGCGTCTGTCACGCACGCGTTCTGGCTGAAAGAATTGAGCGCTCGCCGATTTACTGGGACGGTTGCCCTTACGTGCAACTGAAGAAAGCGTAAACGCTATAGCAGATTCAGGCTAGGTGTGGTCAGGGTGGAGCACGCCCTTCAGGCGTGCATCATTGCCATCCTGGATAGCCGGGTCCCCACCCGGTGTCGCCGCGGCGTATCTGTATGCCTGAACAGGCTGCGGGAAAACTCTGCCTGGCGCCGTTTTGAAGGGGCGCAGCTTTAGCTGCGCCATAAAAGCCCTGTGTTTTTGTCATCCCGAACCTCTTTAGAGGTGAGGGATCTGCTGTTTTTTCCACTGCGAAGGGTTTTTCCGCAGCCGGTGAAGGCGTACTCCACGCAATTGGGCGACACCAATTGCGAATCTGCTCTAGAACCGATACACGATTCCCCAAAGATTTTGAAAATTCTGTAGATTGTGGGTGGCCGGCGGTGACAACTGCTTGCTAATGGGATTGCCGCTGAGAGTTTCACTGAAGGAATATCGAAAATCCAAGCCATCTTTCAGCTTTACATCCAGACCGACTGGAACGTGCAGCACAGCTTGATTCGAGCTGAAGTGTTGCGGCGGCAATATCGGATCACCTATCACGGTGTCGACCTCTTGCGCTGAACTGGCAAGATGCATGAATCCCGTGCCTACCGATAGAAAAGGCCTGAACCTGCTATTGCGTTTGCGGAAATAAATAAGCAAATCGCCTATGAAGCTCTGCTGCGAACTATTTCTGGTTTCGCTGTAGCCTGCCTGCATACCATTGCTGAATTGTGCTGAAGTCAATATCAGAGTATTTCGATTCCAGATGTACTCACCCTGGATGGTGAAATAGTCTGATAGGTCTTTACCTACAACGAACTCTACCGCCGGACCGTTCTTAGGATCGTAAGAAGAGAAGCTAGAGTTAGTCCCGACCGCTGCGTGATTATCTCCCGAGAGAGTTGCGACCCCGCCGAGTATGCCTAGATAAACCTGCGCCTGCAATCCAACAGCGCTGGCCAGTAAAAGCAATATGCTCGGCAGCAGCTTACTCGTGCTCACAATTCTCCTGTTATTGATCTGCTAAAAGCTATCGCTAACACTGCGCGCGAGGGGGATTTATTCGAGGTTGACGACTATCCAGACAACTGCTCCGAAGCTCGGCGCAGGGCGACTAAGAACCGTCAACGCGCTCTGTAAAAATCACCCCTCAAAGTAACAGATTCGAAAGGAGTCTCACGATGAACTTAAGATTACGCTCCGCAATTTCGCTGGTTTTTGCAATTGCCATTCTCGCGGCGTCAGCCTACGCGGCTGCCGGAGCCGTATACACGGAAAGCAATTCAAGCGGCCTGAACTTCGTCAAGGTATACCTTCGCTCTGACACGGGTCAGCTTTGGCCAGCTGCGGCCGCAGCGTTTCCCACTGGCGGTGCAGGGACGGGGACAGGATTAGGCACCCAGGGAGCCCTGGCCATCGATGATGCGAACCACTTCCTGTTTGCCGTTAATGCGGGTTCGGACAGCGTTTCGGTGTTCGAAATTTCAGAATTCGGGTTGCGACTTGTGAACGTAGTTTCGTCGGGCGGAAAAAATCCGGTCAGCCTTACCGTAAAGCGCAACCTGCTGTACGTGCTCAACGATGGAGGAGCAGTCAACGGCACTGACACCATTGCCGGATTCGCGGTGAGCGAAAGCGGTCAGCTGACTCCGCTCGTCAGCCAGCTTCACCTGAGTGGAACCTCGGTAGGTCCGGCTGAGATCAGCTTCAACACCGATGGTGACCTGCTCATGGTTACTGAGAAGGGTACCAATAATATCGATGTGTTCACGGTGGACAACAATGGCATGGCTTCTGGACCGAACGTGTTCCCCTCTGCCGGACAAACCCCATACGGGTTCGCATTTGGAAAGCGCGGGCAAGTGTTCGTCTCCGATGCTTTCGGCGGGGCACAGAATGCCGGCGCAATGTCATCGTATTCAACCTCACGCACGGGTGTACTGCACACCATCAGTGGGGTGGTTGCCGATAATCAAAGCGCCCCATGCTGGGTCGTTCTCACCGCAGATGGGCGATACGCTTACACCACCAATACCGCAAGCGGATCCGTTTCGTCCTACGGGGCGGGCTTCGACGGCGAATTGACGCTGCTCAACGCGGTGGCCGCTAACACTGGCTCAGGCAGCGGTCCGGTCGACGCCGCGGCCAGCAATGATTCACGTTTTGTGTACGTCCTCACCCCGGGAGCGAGTTCGATCCAGGGCTTCGCCATCGCGGCGAATGGCTCGCTGAGTCCGGCCGGGAGTGTAGGGCTCATTCCCGCATCGGCCAGCGGCCTGGTCGCACGATAGGGCTTCCACCGTTCCGAACTCCCGGGCAAGCGGCCAAAGCGCGAGCCCGGGCGTCCCAAGCTTCTAGCCTGCCCAGGGAATCTGCTCCGACCTTGAGCCTGAGGTTACCTCGTTCAGGGTGAGTAACTTGCGCGAACCGAGTATTTGACGTATCTCGCCTCCCTTTTTTCACACCATAATCCCATAATCCATATTTCTCAGCGCAAGGTTGGTCTACAATTCAGGATATCGATGATTCCGCAGTAGTTACGGTTGGGGTAAGGTTCGACTTCGTGGCATCTGAGTTGCAGCAAATGGTGGCAAGGGCTGGTGTGCTCCAGCAGACAGGCAAGCCGCGCCAGCAACGGCAACCCATGCCGAAGGACCTACAAACACGATTTTTCGCCGTCTTCCTGGGACTGGTCAGCGTGGCTGCGGTCGTGTTTGCCGTGATCAATTTCCAGAAGAGCAATGGCTTCCCCACTCCTACCGATGGCGTTTGGTGGATCGAGAAGGGCGGCCATCTTGAGGCGGAGCGAGTCGATGCTGACGGTCCTGGCGAAAAAGCGGGCGTAAAGCAAGGCGACCTGGTGCTTTCGGTTGACGGCCACGCAATCAGTAACGTGGGCAGCCTGGAGCGGCAACTCTACCGCGTCGGCATCTGGTCGAAAGCTACCTATTCGCTGCAGCGTCGGGGAGTCACGCTGGAAGCGCCGCTGATCCTGGTGCCGGCGGATCGTTCTCTCAATCTGGGCCTGCGGTTGATCGCACTGGTGTACCTCGGCATCGGAGTGTATGTCCTGCTGCGACGCTGGACCGCGCCCAAGAGCACACACTTCTACGTCTTCTGCCTGGTCTCGTTTGTCTTCTACTCGTTCCATTACACCGGCAAGCTGAACGACTTCGACTGGATCATTTACTGGTCAAATGTAGTCGCGTGGCTATTGCAGCCGGCGCTGTTCCTGCACTTTGCGTTGACCTTCCCTGAGCGCCGCGCGCTGCTGGATCGCCGGCGCTGGCTGGTTCCGATGGTGTACCTCCCGGGGGCGGTCCTGCTGGGAGTACACATCGCGCTGTTGGCCTGGGCGCAGCCCAGCGAGAGCCTTCGCTGGAATCTTGACCGGGTGCAGATGGTGTACCTTGCCGTCTATTTCGTGATGGCGATGGTGGTTTTGTGGCAGAGCTACCGCCGAGCGACCACGGCCATCCTGCGGCAGCAGATGAAGTGGGTCACGCGCGGAACCATTCTCGCGGTGGTACCGTTCGTAGGGTTCTATGTAATTCCGTATCTGCGCGGTGCTGCGCCGTCAGTGGCGATGAAGGTGTCGGTACTGTCGTTGGTGTTCCTGCCGCTTACCTTCGGTTATGCCATCTTCCGCTACCGGTTGATGGACGTCGACCTGATCTTCAAGCGCGGCATGGCCTACACCATTGCTGCGGGATCGATCACCGCAGCGTACTTTGGAGTCATCGGCGGTGTTTCCGCGCTGTTCAACCGGCATTACCCGAGCGCCGGGCCAATCGGCGTCGCAATCGCTATCGCAGTGACGGCCCTGCTGTTCGATCCATTCAAGAACTGGGTGCAGGACTACCTCGACAAATTTTTCTACCGCAAGCGTTATGACTATCGAAAGACGCTGATCGAATTTGGTCGCGATCTGAATTCCGAAACCGACCTCGACCAAATGCTCACGTCGATTGTCGACCGCCTGTCCCGTACTTTAATGGTCGATCGCATGGCGATCTTCCTGTCGAATTCCGAGCAATCGGAGCAGTTCACGCTGGTGAAGTCCTACGGGATCTCAAACACGCGTGGACTTGACCTGGGTTTTCTCAACCTGGCGCGGCCGGAGTGGGAGGCGGGGCACCTATTCTTCGACAGCACGGCGCATGCGATTCGCGAAAATCCTGAAGCGCAGGAAACGATTCGTAAGCTGGACCTGCATTACTACATACCCTGCACGGTGATGAACCGCATGATCGCGGTGGTGGGACTGGGCAAAACCTCGGAAGGCGACTTCCTGTCGACCGAAGACGTGCAATTGCTGGAGACGTTGGCCGGCTATATCGGTATCGCTATTCAGAATGCGCGCCTCTATAAGTCGCTGGAGAGCAAAGCCGAACAATACGAGCGCCTGAAGGAATTCAACGAGAACATCGTCGAGTCCATCAGCGTAGGCGTGCTGGCGGTTGACCTGGAAGATCGCATCGAATCCTGGAACTCGCAGATGGAAGTGATGTTCGCCAAGCCGCGTGCCGACGTCATGGCGATGAGCCTGGGCCAGGTCTTCCCGGCAGAATTCCTGGAGGAGTATTACCGGGTTCGCCAAAGCTCAGGCATACACAATCTGTACAAATTCAAACTGGGTACTACCGCCGGCGACACCCGCACCACCAATATCGCTATCGCTCCGCTGGTGAGCAGAGACTTCAGCGTTATCGGACGACTGATCATCCTTGACGACATAACGGAACGAGTGGAGTTGGAAGGCCAGTTGTCTCAGGCCGAGAAGTTATCGTCGATCGGACTTCTGGCCGCGGGCGTGGCGCACGAGGTGAACACTCCACTGGCGGTGATTTCGTCGTACGCGCAGATGCTGGCCAAACAGGTCAATGGCGACGCCAAGAAGTCGGAGTTGCTCGACAAAATCACGCGCCAAACCTTCCGCGCGTCGGAGATCGTCAACAGTTTGCTGAACTTCTCGCGTACGTCCAGCACCGAGTTCGCCAGTGTTGACCTCAATCGGGTGATTCAGGACACCTTGATGCTCCTGGAGCATCAATTGAAGGTGGCACGCGTCAAGGTCGTACATGAATTGCAACCACAGTTGCCGCCGATCTATGGCAACACGGGAAAGCTGCAGCAGGTATTTTTGAATCTGTTCCTCAACGCGAAGGACGCGATGCCGTCCGGCGGCACGCTGATGGTCTCCACCCAGAATGGACATAACGTGCAGGTGACCGTTGCCGACACGGGCTCCGGAATTGCTCAGGAACACATACCGCGCATCTACGATCCGTTCTTCACCACCAAGGCCAAGCCGAAGACAGGTCATAGTGGTGGAACCGGGCTGGGCCTTTCCGTTACCTACGGCATCATCCAGGAGCACGCCGGCAAGATCCGGGTGAACAGCAAACCCGGCGAGGGCACAACTTTCACCATGGAATTTCCGCTGATTAGGAAAGCAGTCAATGCCTGAAGCAGCACTCAGCCGCGCCGTCGGTACCCACGACGAAACTGTGTCGCCGGGTACGGTGCTGATTATCGATGATGAAGCCGCGATCCGCGAGTCGTTGCAGACTCTGCTGGAGATCGAAGGCTACGAAGTAGAGACCGCGACCGACGGTGCCGAGGGTTTGACACGTCTCGCCGAGCGGCCGTTTGACCTGGTACTGCTCGATTTCGCGTTGCCCGAGCGCAACGGGATTGAGATTCTGCAGGATATTCGGGAGCGCGACTCCGAGCTGGCCGTCATCATGATCACCGCTTACGGGACGGTGGAGAACGCGGTCAACGCCATGCAGGCTGGCGCCACCAACTTCATCCAGAAGCCTTGGGATAACGAGAAGTTGCTGGCCGACATCCGGACCGCGGTCGGCAGAAGGCGCGCCGAAGAAGAGGTCGTCCACCTTAAACGAGCGCTCAAACAACGCTACAGTTTCGAAAACATCATCGGCAAGAGTGAGGCGATGCTGCGCATCTTCGACCTGGTTGCGCAGGTGGCTCCCAGCCGCTCCACGATTCTGTTACAGGGTGAAAGTGGAACCGGCAAGGAACTGATTGCGAAAGCTATTCACATGAACTCCACCCGTCGCGACCGGCCATTCGTTCCGGTCAACACGGGCTCGGTCCCGGCAGACCTGCTGGAATCCACGTTATTTGGTCACGTGAAAGGAGCATTCACCAGCGCCATTGCCAGTAAGAAGGGGCTGTTCGAAGTTGCCGATCGCGGGACCCTCTTCCTCGATGAAATCGGCACCATGGGGCTGGAGACGCAGGCCAAAATCCTGCGCGTACTGCAAGACCGGCGATTTATGCATCTGGGTGGCATCAGCGAGGTGCAGGTCGACGTAAGAATCATCGCCGCTACGAATGTCGACCTCAAGCAACACGTGAAAGAAGGCAAGTTCCGCGAAGACCTTTTCTATCGGCTCAACGTCATCACCATTGATTTGCCGCCGCTGCGACAGCGCAAGAACGACATTCCGCCTCTGGTCTATCACTTCGCGGACAAGTTCGGGCGCGAGAACGAAAAGCCTCCTTTGCGCATTACGCCGGAGGTGCTGCGTCCCTTGATGGACTACGATTGGCCGGGGAACGTGCGCGAGTTGGAGAATGTGGTCGAGCGCGCGGTGGTTTTAGCCAATGGCCCGGCACTCACGGTCGATCTGCTACCCGACAACATCGCCGGTCGCGCTGTGAGACTCGCGCTGATGGAACACCGGCCCGATGCCTCGCTGTTTGAAATCATGGAAGACTGTGAGCGACGCATCATCAGCGACATGCTGGAGAAGTGTAACTGGAACCAGACTGAAGCGGCGGACCGTTTCCGAATTCCCCTTTCCACCCTCAATCAGAAAATCAAACGCCTCAGCATCGAAATCAAGAGAAAAGGCCGCGACGGCAACGGCTCTGGAAGCTAGCTGCTTTCGCTGATTGACCGCAGCTCCCAACTTCCTGCTTCTACAAGTCCTCTAATTTAAGAAGGGCCAGTCCCAAACCAAGCCTGTTAACTGCGACCAGAATGGTTTCTGCCCGCCCTCTCTTGCGATCGCTTACGGCACGGTGAATATCGTCGGCGGTAATGGTGGAGCGGGTCAGACTATCGCCATCGTCGATGCTTTCTACTATCCGAATGCAGAAGCTGATCTGAATTTCTTCAGCACCGATCTGGGACTGCCGGCCTGCACTCAGCAGAACGGTTGTTTCGTACCTTGACCTACTCTCCTTTACCTACTATCGCCAACGTAGAGCTGGGGTTTGTTATCTACTATCATTTACGTAGGTAAAGCTTAAAAACCAAAGCTCGTCCACGCGGTAAATACTATCGGCGATAGTCGAGTTTTCCCTGTAGATGACCTACATTACAGGGGTATTATGTTCCCCACTTTCTATTTCGCCGCTAGGTGCGTTAGCGGTTTTTGGGGAGGACAAGGAGGAACGTGAAAAAAGCAGCTTTGCTTTTCTTGCTTTGTATTGGGCTGAGTGCAACGTATGCCTCAGCTTCGATCGTTGGCAGCACCGACCCGAATCAGTTTATGGATCTGGTTGACTGGTGCGTGCAGTTCAACAATTGCGCCAACACACCATTTAGTGAGCCCTCGCCGTCAGCCTTCACTTCGGCCGGAGGCGTAACCGGATTCGTTGGTAACGTGGGCACCCAGCAGCCGTTTGAAGTGCGGCAGCAGGGCGTTTCGTGGGACGGCAATTTTCCCGCCAACATGGGAATTCTCTACAACGGTGTGGGTACGCTCAACAACACTCCCGCTGACATGGCGGCCACCTTCAATGTGGGCGTGTACGGGGCCGGAGCCTGGATCAATGCCGGTGTTATAGGCAGCTTCACCGCAACGGTTACGCTCTTCGACCAGAACTTCCAACCATTAGGCAGTTTCAGCGCCGATGGCGATACGGAAATCGGAACCGGGACGGCTCTGTTTATTGGCGCCTATGACAGCAACCCGGATGTCTATGCCATTCAGTTCAATGTAAAGGACAGTGAGGGCCAGGATGACTTCGCGATCGGCACGATGGGTCTTGCGACATCGGCCGTGCCTGAACCGGGCACGCTGATGCTGCTTGGACCTTCCGTTCTCGGCCTCTTCGGCGTCGTCCGGCGTCGCATGAATCGCAAGTCCCAGGAGGTGCAGTAATGAAAGTTTCGAAACTGATCGTTCTTTCCGCTATTCTGCTCCTGGCCAGCCAGGTTTTCGCCCAAGGCGCGTTGACCCCGGTAGAGAGGCTGGCTGCCATAGCGGAGTCGACAGGGCACGCTCAGCCGGTTATGCCGATCGTCCCTCCGCGGCACGTCCGCTCGTTCCTCTGGGTCGTGGGTGGATTTAAGCCAGGCCTGCCTCCGACCAAACCTGTCAACTGCAACAAGAACGGCTTCTGTCCGCCATCGGTTGCAGTCGCTTACGGTGATCCCAACGTCATCGGGGGTAACGGCGGAGCCGGTGTCACCATCGCCATCACTGACGCGTTCCACTATGCCAACAATGAGGCGGACCTCAACTTCTTCAGCACCGACATGGGCCTGCCGGCCTGCACCCACGCGAACGGATGCTTTCTGAACGTGGACCAGAACGGCGGTACCAACTTCTGCGGCAGCGATAAGGGTTGGGAAACGGAAACCATGCTGGATATCGAGTGGGCGCACGCCATGGCTCCCAATGCCAAGATCGTGCTCGTCGAAGGCTGCACCAACGATGATTCCGACCTCGCCGCTGCTGTTCAGACTGCCGTGAAGCTCGAAGGCGCGAACTTCGTCTCCAATAGCTGGGGCGAAGACGAGTTCCCGGAAGAGATCCAGGAAGACGCCGATTGGGTAGGCTTGGGCGTACCTCTTATGTTTGCCTCCGGCGACGGCGGAGCACCCGCGATCTATCCCTGTCAGTCTCCCTACGCAACCTGTATCGGTGGAACCCAGCTGACGCTCGATGCCAACTTCCATCGCACCAACGAAACCGGATGGGCGGGAAGCGGCGGCGGTTGCAGCGTGTACGAGCCCTCTCAGGCTTTCCAGACCACCAATGGTGTTACCTTGTGCGGGTCTAACCGCGCCGCTCCTGATGTCTCGGCGGTAGCTTCGACTGCCAGCCCTGTATACATCTACGACAGCGGCAACGGCGGTTACGGGCGGGTGGGAGGCACCAGCGTCGCGACCCCGGTCACGGCGGGCGTCTATGCCAATATCGAAGCTGCTCGTCGCAGCTTCCACAAGGCGGACTTCCCTCAGATCATCAACAACCAGCTCTATCATCCGTACAAGTCGTTCGGTACGCCGGCATCGAACTACACCTACTTCTACTGGGACGTGCTCACCGGCAGCAACGGCCACGCGGCCGGTCCGGGCTATGACCTGGTGACGGGACTTGGTGTCTCGTACCCGGTGAACATGGCGAACCCGTTCTTCGGCTTGCAGTAATTGACCAAGCAGTAGTTCGCTCCTCGGTCTGGCGCGCTTCGTGAGGGGCGCGCAACTCAGCAGAGCGGTGCCATGCGGCACCGCTTTTTTGTTGGTGAAGGCGATAGATCGGCGTGAAGCCACGCGAAAGATAGACTGCAGGAGTAATATCGCTGGTCACCTACTACCGATACCGTAGATAACATCCGCAATTACTTTTGGGTGATGCGTAATTTTCAAAGCTTGCACTTCACTTATCTATCCAAATAGTCGACATTCCACTTGATATTTTGATAAAGGGGACTATCATGGACTCGCTTTCCGGTAGCATTCCTGGGGCGATGTTTGTCCGCTCCACTAAGTAGCGCAACCGCGGAAGAAGATGCCTGTATGCTTCCTTAGTTTATAGACGGCAGACTCTTCGCGTACTGATGTCTTTCCCGTGGCGAGAGCCAAAAAATAGGCTGACAAATCCGGCCCTTCCACGACTTACGGAGGATCGAATGAAAAAGCTTTTCGTGCGTACAATCCTTTTGTCCCTAAGCTTGGCATGTTTCGCGGCAGGAGCGGCCTATGGCGATACTGTCGTCACCTTTCCCAGCGACACCAGCTTCACTTGCAACGTCAATGCCTGCGATTTCATGGGCAATCTAAATCATCAGAGCGAACCGCTCTTTACCTCTGGCGACTTCGTAACCGAGATCTTCTTCACCGGGCAGGATTCGGTACAATCGCTGTCCTACGATTTCTCCCTGATCAACAATTTCGGCAACAATTCCGGGCACTCTTACCAGAACGATGTCTATATTAACGACTTACTGGTGGGAAGCTTCCTGGTGCCCGATTGCGATTACTGCGGTACCACCCAGGAGTACGCCGGCTCGTTCAACTTCTCGCCGCTGCAAGGCGATGGAACCTATGCGCTGTCAATTGTGCTGGGAGAAAATGTCCCCATAGGCGACGGTAACGAGACCTTTCTTGCCCCCGGCTCGGCGACCTTAGGCGACGTGCCAGAGCCCAGCAGCCTGGTGCTCATGGGGTCCGGAGCGCTGGGACTGGCGGGAGTGCTGCGCCGCCGATTCCTGTCCTAGGCTGGCGAACACGCCGCAATCGCGGGAAGGACGGAGATCTGCCTTTCGATTTGCGATGCCGGCTGATAACTCCACAATTTCACCGAATTTGACACGGAGAGATTTAGATCATGACACGAACAATGTTAAGACTCCTTAGAGTCACCCTCATTCTTGTCGTGTTGGCTGGATTGGTTTCGACCGCTTCGTTCGCGGCCACCATCCCCAACAGTGTGCCGGGGTATGTCTCCAGCGCGCAGAATCTGGGCGCGGAGAATCCCGCCCGGGTAATTCCCATCACGGTGAATCTGGCGCCACATGACCGCGCCGGACGCGACATCCTGCTGAAGCAGCTCTATGACCGCAATTCGCCGCTCTATCAGAAGTGGCTTACGCCGCAGGGCTATGCAGACCGTTTTGGTCCTACAACTCAGGAAGCGGCGATGGTACAGAACTTCCTCAAAGCGCAAGGCCTGACCGTGACGGCGGTGAGCAAGTTCAACAACACGGTCAGCGCGCAGGGCAGCGTTGCCGACGTGCAGAAAGCGTTTGGCGTGCAGATTAACCGCTTCCTGCGTAACGGCGAAACCCGTTATTCGAACATCAACAATCCCTCGCTGCCTACTCAACTCGCCGGCATCGTGGGCTCCATTGGCGGCCTTCATGAAGTACTTATGAAGCCGCATCACGTGTTTCCGACGGATCCTGCCACCGGCCGCGAGTTCGAGGGAACTCCGCTGCCGAAATCCGGGCAGATCTATTACGAGTACCAGTGTTATCGCGGAATTGAAAGCCATGGCTTTACCACCGGCGGAAAGATGCCGGCGGCATTGTATACGGGCAACCGTTATGGCTCCGACATCAACAGCGGCAACGGGCACCTGCCTCCTTGCGGTTATGAGCCCGAAGCGATGCAGGGGGCCTATGGCCTCACCTCGGTTTATAGCTCCGGCTTGGATGGCAGCGGACAGACGGTAGTGGTGGTAGACGCCTTCGGTTCGCCGACCGCGGCTGCTGACATCGCGAAGTTCTCCAGCACCTTCAGCCTGCCGGTAGCGAATTTTGCGGTACTCGACCCCCAGGGTCCACCGCCATTCAACTCAGGTTGGGCAGGCGAGACCACGCTTGACATCGAGTGGGCACATGCCATGGCTCCTGGCGCCAAGGTTGTGCTTATCGAAGCTATCGACAACTTCGACAACAACCTCATGGGCGCTATTCAGTATTCCCTCGACAACTCGTTAGGGAATGTCATTTCCAACAGCTACGGCTCTGATGAGTTCGACGACGATGGTCCGTCCATGCAGGCCTGGGACGACCTGCTTGCCAATGCCACTGCATTGGGAGTTTCGGTGAACTTCTCCACGGGTGACGACGGCGACTTCTATCGTGCCGTGGGAGCTTACACCGTCAGCGTGCCGTCGAACTCTCCTCATGCTACCGCCGTGGGCGGAGTCAGCGTGTTTGTCAACGCTGACTACAGCATTCAGTTCCAGACCGGCTGGGGAACCACCATCACCCGCATCGCCGAGCCCAATACGGGGAATCCTGATGTTCCCCCGCTTTGTGCGACTACCCTGCAGCCGCCGGGCCAGTGCTTCTATTTTGGCGCTGGCGGAGGTATGAGCACCTTCTTCGCCAAGCCCTCCTGGCAGAGCGGTCTGCCCGGCACTGGGCGCCAGCAGCCGGATGTTTCGCTGACGGCAGATCCCTACACTGGCTTAACCATCATTTACTCGTACAACAATCCGGGAACGTATACCGTTTCCGTGATTGGCGGTACCAGCGCCTCGACCCCGATGTTCTCGGGCGTGTGGGCGATCGTGAATCAGAAGAGCCAGCAGAAGAACGGACACTCGGCAGGTTTGGCGGCGCCGTACATGTATTCGCTGCCCAACGGAGCGGTGTCTGACGTGGTTCAGTCGAACCCGTACAGCCTATCCAATCTGACGGGCAACATCTTCACCGGTGCAATCAAGCCGTCGTATTGGTCGGCGACAGCACTGGTCGGTCCCGACGTGCCAACCAAATTCTCCAGCGCTTTCTACCAGGGCACTTCAACCCGGTGGTACGGCCTGGGATTTGGCTTGGACAGCACCCTGGTTACCGGTCCCGGCTGGGACAACGTGACCGGTGTCGGCACCCCGAAGGGAGCAAACTTCATCAACGCGATTGTTCCGTAGCACTCGGGGACATTCGCCGGTTAGCCTCCATTGAAGGATTCGGTCGCGCAATAACACGCGACTTAGCAAGGCGGCGCTTCGGCGCCGCTTTTTTTGAGGCAACTGCCGAGAGTCGCCTGAAATAAAAAGGTCGCAGAGGGGAATGCGCCTCCGCGACCGGAAGATGAGAAGCTTCGTTGGACTACCTGGGTGCGTTGGGCGTACGGCCCAGAGCGCCGTGGGCCACAGTGATGGTGCCAAACAATCCATGTGCTTCAGCGAAATATCCAGCGGCGAAGTACAAGGTGTCGGTGGGGCCGGATGCACCACCATTGCCAAAGCTGAGCCCCCACAGACTGTTAATTCTGATGGGAAGGCCCTGATCATCCTGTAGCACTCCCACGAAAAGATTATTGGCGAGGTCGTACGCAGCGATACCGCCGCTGCCAAATTGTCCGACCAGCAGCTTACCGCTCAATTGCGCCCATGTGCTGGGTGCAACGACCATTGCCCAGGGCGAGTTCAACGCATACACGTGCGGCAGTCTTTGAAGCAGCGTTCCCTGGCTGTTATACACGTCGACGTAGCCGTGCCCGATGCCGGCAACATCGTCGTGCTTATCGTCGTCTTGCAGCGCGTAAGTGACGATGATATTGCCATTGATATTGGCGACGTTGAACGGGGCATATCCGGTCGGCAGTGTGTTATCGACGAAAGCATTCTGCCCGAACGAATGGGGTTGGAAGGTCTTATCGAATACGTCCACCGTTCCAGCGTGGAAGTTCGCCGCGTAAATGTAGTTGGCTCCGCTCGCTGAACCCAGAGCGAGTCCCTTGTATCCGGCATCGGGCCAGCCGTTAAACACAATCGTGGTGATGGTGCCGCCATTCCATCCTTGAATGGTTCCGTCCTCAGTGGAGACGATGAACGCGGCGGGGTTGCTGTTGGGGAGCTTGAAGTCCTGCGTGTTGTTGAAAATCTGGCCGCTCGGGTTGCCGCCCGGGCTGTTGTCCCACTGCGGAACATTGACGACCAGTCCCTGCTTGGCGCCACTTCCGTTGTAAAGCGTCAACTTGCCGGTTCCGTTGTCGGAGACCCACCATGGGCTGCTGCTGCTGGCCACCATGCCCCATGGGTTTACCAAGTCAGGATCTGTGGGCTGGGTCCCGACGTTGGGAATATCGGATGTCAAATTCGAAACTGTAAACAGTTGAGCGGTTGCGGGAAGGCTCCACAGTGTGATCGCAACCAGAGATAACACTGCCATGCTTACGATTGAGGTGACTGATCGGTGGTTAACGCCGCGCATTGCTTCCTCCATGAATTTCTGAACTCGGGGTTCATGCTTTGCATTGTGGGCTCGCGGCGGCGCAGTGCTGTCATCGGGAGGTCGGAGGAGGGTCAAGGCGTGGTCAAGTTCTCGTCAACATGGTGTTACTCGCCAGCAGCACTCGTGCTCGGGAGTTTTGCTCAGGCGGTGTAATGAGCCGTTTCTGACGTGGTAGATTAGAGAGATGTGGGCCCGTAGCTCAGTTGGTAGAGCAACGCACTTTTAATGCGTGGGTCGCAGGTTCGATTCCTGCCGGGCTCACCATTTTGAAGGATTACGAAGGCGGCGAGAGCCGTCATTTTTATTTCATGGGACGTGCTGCCCGCTCATGATTTTGCTGGTCGCATAAGAAAATAGCGCCATTTCCATAAGCATCGCGGTACCGGCTAACCATGCCCTAGTTACGCCCGCCACCCGAAACGCGATTGCGTACGCTCCGAAATGAACGAGTAGCACTATTGCGCACCAGGTTAGAAGCAATGAGCGACGACCTGTCTTCCAGTTGCTTTTGATTAGATATCCGATGATGATGCAGCCGCTGAAAGCCGCAGTGACAAGCTGTGACGCAAGATTGGGGTTCGATATACGGTCAGCAGCAACCAGCGTCCCGCCGACAAACATGAGTCCGATGACGATATAGAGCAAATAGTCGAGTAGCCGGGTTCTCCAACCCCGGTGAGTGCGCGCTTGGCTATCCATTTTTCTCCACGTACACTGCCGTCCCATAAGCCAGCACTTCGGTCACGCCCTGCATGACTTCGGTTGCGTCGTAGCGCATTCCGATGACCGCATTGGCGCCGAGTTCGGCTGCGTGTTGCAGCATCAGCTCGAAGGCATGCTCGCGCGTCTGCTCGCAAAGCTTAGTGAATAGAGAGATGTTGCCGCCGACGATGGTCTGCAGGCTGGCGCCGATGGTGCCGACGATCGAGCGCGAGCGCACAATGATTCCGCGCACCAACCCGAGATTGCGCTTGATGGTGTAGCCGTCCAGGATGAACGCCGTCGTTACCATACTGTGTGCGATCGGACTTGCGTAATCTGCGCCCGCTGGCTGCGTGCTCATGGTTCGTCACCTCGATTCGCCGCCAGCATAGCACGGACCCCAGCCCTAGTATGTGACGACGAAAGCGCGCGCCGGTCCTGTCGAATCGCATACGGCGAGCACGACAGCTCCGCCGGCACCGGAACATCGAATACGCTTCCATAGGGAGTAATCGTGGTGTTGGTGCGCCGTTGGCGTCGGGGGAGTGCAGCCCGAAAGAACAATATGGCTAAAAGCAGTACGATAGCTTTGGTCATGATCATGATAAAGAGAGCGGGGCCTTCACCGGTGCGCTACATGTGCCACCAATCAATTACCGGGCGTCTTCCCGCTCGCATTGCCTATCGGCAGATCGCGCCACTTCCATGAGTTCCCGTCCTGCGAACAAGAACAAACCCTTCCTGACCGTATTGTTCCTGGCCTTCGGTGTGGGATTGGCCGTGGCTGTGGCCTTATGCGCGGTGTGGCGCTACCACCCTGATGTCTTTGGCGCGCAGGTGCGGGTGGCGGCAATCGCCATTTGCCCGCCGTTTCTGCTGATTGGGGTCATGGAAGCCACCGCGGAGAATACTTTAGCTGTCATCATGACGGTGGGAACCATCATCTTCGCTAACGGATTTCTCTATGCCGGCCTGGCGTCGTTTGCCTATTTTCTGGCAACGGTGGTATTGCGGAAAGGGTAGGGCGGCGCTTCATTCAGCGCCGCGTCAACGTACGCTCGAAAGTAGGGGTTGCGGTCCGCTGCTTACAGCGGACCACAACCCTGAACTACTGCACGGTCTGAACGCGGACCTGAAGGTCCGCTCTACCCTGTTTCGTGGCGGCAGGGTACACAACTCCCACGAATTCTACTGAAAGGTTCGATCCTGCACAGAGGGGCATCTCATCGAAAGTGGGCTGGATTTTGAGTTCCGACCGTGGCGCCCCCGCTCCACGTTATTGCTCGAAGGCCAGTTGAATTGCTCAAGTGTAAGGCCGAAGCTCATGAAGCCTCCGGCCTTATCAAGTGCGCCGAGCGGGCGATTACTGCGTCAGCTTGCGGCGTATCGTGCCCGCCAATCCCAGAACCCCGGTTCCAAGCATCACGAGAGTGCCCGGCTCTGGAACTGCGGTGAAACCAATTTCGGTACGCAACCCTACGCCGTCTGCACCGTCGCCAAATCCCGCCGAGTTGTAAGCCCGGGAAAGAATATCGCCCGTGCCCGAACGGGAGAATCCCTCGTCCAGATTTTGGTTGCTGATCACCAGGTCGAAGAGCAGATTGCCCTGCGACGGGTCATATATGAACGGAGTGGTTAGGTTGAAGATCAGACTGAAGGTCTCCGACCCGCCGGTGACGTTCTCGCCAAAATTCGGATTGGAGTACACATCAGTGAGCGGAATGGTGAAGTTGTCATCGAGGTTGGTGGTGAGGTTTCCCACCTGCACGTTTGTGGTCGTCATCCGGAGATCCACATTCGCGGAGTAGAACGTGGTGTCCTGGGGCGAGAACGCCAAGGATGTGATCTCCACCGGTCCCGTGAACAGGCTGGAGGTATAGATTTCCTGGTAGCGTCCGCTGCCAAAAACTGACCCGTAGGGGATAACGTTAAATCCGGCGTTACCGCCGGGGTTCGATGCGATGATCGAGTCTGCGAAAGCAGCGTGGAACGGCGTGACCAGGCCGATCAACGCTATTGCAACAAGCAGTTTCTTCACAGAATCCTCCTCCTGGAGCCAGGTTTTTTACCGTAGTTCCAGATGTCGCACAATTGTGCTCCTTGTCAGCGATCAAGACAACGGATTTCGTGTAAATGTTTGACTCCCCCGGGGAACCCTTCGTGACCGCCGCGACGTTTTCGGAACGGTCTTCCACCGAAATCTGCCTCGAGTCACAGGGAATCCACAGGGGGACCCCGGTTTGCGATTGGCGGGCCGCTTCATTTCGTCGAAACTTTTCTAATGGCCAACCCCGGTGACTTCGCAGCGACTCTCAAGCAGCAGGCCGATATCGTTCGCATCATCGGCGAGTACGTGAAGCTGCGCAAGGCCGGGGCGCAGAACTATCAGGGGCTTTGCCCGTTTCATCAGGAAAAGACGGCATCGTTTTCGGTGCAGGCGACCAATCAATTCTTTCACTGCTTCGGCTGCGGGGTCTCGGGCGACGTATACAGCTTCATTCAAAAAATCGAAAACATCACCTTCCCGGAAGCCGTGCGGGCGATCGCCGAAAAACTCGGCATCCCCATGCCGAAAATGCAGTACGCCTCCGAGGAAGAGGCGCGACAGGCGAAGCAGCGTGGAGGGCTGCTCGACATCAACGAACGTGCCTGCGCATTTTTCCAGGAGCAGCTACGTAAGTCTGAGTCAACGCACGCCCGCGAGTACCTCAAGTCGCGCGGGCTGACGCCGGAGATCATCGCTGAGTTCCGTATCGGCTTCGCGCCGGAAAAAGGTTACGTTCTGCGCGATGCGTTGAGCCGTCAGTTCGATGAAGATCTGCTGCGCGACTCAGGGCTGTTTTCATGGAAAGACAAGGACCAGTCGTCGGAAGCTCCAGGTGCGAGCCAGACACCGACAACCGACAACCGGCAACTGACAACTCTTTACTCCAAGTTTCGTAACCGGATCATGTTTCCCATCACCAACGAGCAGGGCAAAGTGATTGCCTTCACTGGCCGCACGCTCGCTGCTGACGAAAAGTCCGGGCCCAAATATCTCAACTCGCCGGAAACGCCGATCTATTCCAAGTCGCGCGTGCTGTTCAACATTGACAAAGCGAAGCAGGCGATTCGGCAACTCGATTACGCCATCCTGGTCGAAGGCCAGATGGATTGCATCTCGGTCTATGCCGCGGGATTCAAGAACATCATCGCGAGTTCAGGCACGGCGTTCACCGAGCCTCAGGCGCGCTTGCTGGGCCGCTTCAGCAAGAACATCGTGGTGAACTTCGATCCCGACACCGCCGGAGCCGCCGCCGCCGAACGCTCGCTCACGTTGCTGGTCAGCGAGGACTTTCAAATCAAAGTGCTTACCCTTGAGGCCGGCTTTGATCCTGACCTGTACGTTCGCAAGAAGGGTAAAGACGCGTACTCTGAGGCGCTGCATCATTCAGCGCGCTACTTTGATTATCTGATCGAGCGTGCGCGAGCGCAGTTCCCCTTCCGCACGCCCGAGGGCAAGGTTAAGGCAGTCAACTTTCTGCTGCCACATGTGCAGCGTGTTCCCAGCCGGATCGCTCGCGATGAACTAGCCAACGAAATCTCGCACCGCTTAGGGATCGAGTCCTCGGTGCTAAGACAAGAGTTAAGGCGCGCCGCGACCGCGCGATCGACGCAGCATGTTACTGCGCCCTCGATCTCGGCATGCACCGATGCCGAACGGGTGCTGATCCGCGCTCTTGCATCACGGGACTTGGCAGCGGCTCCGGTTAGCCAGCGCGAAGGGCAGGACCTTGATTTCGATGCCGCCCGCCAGGCCCACTTTGCGTTGCGCCAGGAGCCTCTCCATGCTGGATGCGGCGCCGAAGAGCTCATCGACACCTTGCTGAGCGGAGTAGAAGAGGGCGCCGACCCCTTGTCTCTTGCTTTGAGCGAAGCCCATCGCACACTGCTTGCATCCACCTTAATGCAGGCAGATGAGGAACTTACACCCGAGTTGCTGGAGAGCGCTTTGCGCTCGCTGAAGCGGCGGCGCCAGCAACACGAACTCGAACAACTACAGCGCCGGGTGAAAGATCTGGAGGCGAAAGAAGACCTTGCTTCGAGGGCGCAGTTGGCACAGGAACGCCTGCGGCTGAAGCAGGCGACCAGGGCGGCAGCAGACGCCTCCGGCTCCTAACTCGTTGAGCAGAAAAGCTGAAGCCAACGCTTGATGACTGACATCTAAGTATAAGTACGCGTGAGGCTTGTGCCTCCGCGCCATGGTCGCGCCCACCTCGGGCGATTGCGAATGAAAGAAAAGGCTAGGAGGGCGGGCCTGGCCTATGCTAAAATTCGAAGGTTTCTGCATATGCCGGTACCTCGGTACTGTTCCCGCCAGACGTGTGCATCCTAACCGCGCGCCTTGCAATAGGCGCCACGCAGGGGAAATTCTGCCTTGGCTTTAGACGACAAGTACGACGATATTAAAAAACTAATCGATGTGGGTAAGGAGAAAGGCTACCTCACTTATGACGAGGTGAACGACCTGATCCCGCACGATGTCCACTCGCCCGACGACCTCGATGACCTGATCACCACCATCGGTACGCAGGGCATTGATGTGCTCGAGGGCCCCAAATCCGACAAGAAGTTCGACGGTGAACTCGAAGCCGGCGAGGACATGGAACTGGACCTCACCCCCGGCACGATGGAAAAAACCAACGATCCCGTCCGCATGTATCTGCGCGAGATGGGAACGGTTCCGTTGCTCACGCGCGAGGGCGAGGTCGAGATCGCCAAGCGCATTGAGCGCGGACAGCTCCGTGTTCTGAAGGCGCTGTCGCGTTCCCCGATCGTGATTCGCGAAATCTCCGCCATGGGCGAAGACTTGAAGCGCGGGGTCCGCTCGATTAAAGAAGTAGTGCTTTTCGATGATGAGGAAATCACCGAAGAGGTGCTGCTTAAGCGGCTGAATGAAATCACCCGCCGCATCGACGAGCTGAACAAGCACTACAAGAAGTCGATCCAGTTGGCCGAGAAGCTCGCCGATACACCGCAGCGCAAGAATCCTCGGCTGAATCGCAAGGTGCGCTGGCAGTTAGGACGCGAGCAGGTCGCGCTCTCCAAGGTCATCCGCACGCTGGGCTTTACCAACGTTGAGCGTAAACGCCTGATTGATCGCCTGAATAAAGCGGTTGACAGCATGCGCGGGCTCGATAAGCAGGCGGTGAACTTCGACAAGCGCGCCGAGCAAACGCGTTCTGACGACCAGAAGAAGGAATATCGACGCCAGGCGCGGCAGATTCGCGCTGACTTGGAGCGACTGGAGCAGGATGCAGGCGCCAGCTTTGCCGAACTGAAGCGCACGCAGCGCGAGATCGTGCAGGGCGACGTCGATGCCGAGTATGCCAAGCGCGAGCTGATCGAAGCCAACCTGCGACTGGTGGTCTCGATCGCGAAGAAATACACCAACCGCGGACTTCAGTTCCTCGACCTGATTCAGGAAGGCAACATCGGCCTTATGAAGGCGGTGGACAAGTTCGAATATCGCCGCGGCTACAAGTTCTCGACCTATGCTACGTGGTGGATTCGTCAGGCCATCACCCGCGCCATCGCCGATCAGGCGCGCACCATCCGTATTCCGGTGCACATGATCGAGACGATCAACAAGCTGATCCGCACTTCGCGGCAGTTGGTGCAGGAACTGGGACGCGAACCTACTTCGGAAGAGATCGCCAAGCGCATGGACATCCCGGTGGCCAAGGTGCGCAAGGTGCTGAAGATCGCGCAGGAACCGATTTCTCTGGAAACGCCGATCGGTGAAGAAGAAGATTCGCACTTGGGCGACTTCATCGAAGATCGCGCTGTGGTCTCGCCGGCCGAAGCCGTGATCAACGTGAACCTCAAGGAGCAGACGGCGCAGGTGCTGCGCACGTTGACCGCTCGCGAGGAGAAGGTGATTAAGATGCGCTTCGGACTGGAAGATGGCTCCGAGCACACGCTCGAAGAGGTTGGCCAGTCGTTCGCGGTTACCCGCGAACGTATCCGGCAAATCGAAGCCAAGGCGTTGCGCAAGCTTCGTCATCCTTCGCGCTCGCGCAAGCTGCGTGCGTTCATGGACGGCGTGCACGATTAAGAGCTGTCAGCTCTCAGTCGCCAGCTCTCAGTTTGACTGATGCGCTGGGGACGGCTTTGTATCAGGGCCCGGCTTCAGCCGGGCCGATCAAGCCATGGAGTACACAAGGGGCTTCAGCCCCTGAGCAAGGCGCGAGCAATCGCGCCTTTTGTTTGCGCGAAAATCTCGACAGCCGCTGAAACAAAATCCAGCATTCTGGTGTCTACCTGTTAAATGCGGTGGATGCCTTTATCGATCTTTCCTCTGATGGCTGCATGCTTATTTTGTTGGGCGTGGTTTGCCGTTTCGCAATCCCCACCCATTGAGACCGTTGAACCGCCGGACAACTTAGGCTCACTTCCTGTCGACAATCCCAAGCTCTATGAGCACGTTCGGACAGCAGAAGACTGGAAGAACCCATTCATTCAAATTCAGGGTGATCTCGTCTCAATTCGAGCCCATGGAACGCAGACGAGAGTTCCGGTGGGTGAAGTTGTCTCAGTGCTTCGCGCACTGCCGTCTCTGCGTGGCCTTACGGGAATGTGGTAGCCGTCGAAGCCGGAAGCGGACCCCAGACACCCAAAACGGCTCGGGACGCGGAACAGACGCGTGTACAACTCGACGTCATTCTGAGAGTCAATGACATCGGGATCAACTACTGGCCTTGAGAAAGAAATTTGCGCGAGCAATTGCGGCTTGTATTCGGACGCTATGCTTTCGGCTGTACAATCCGCGATTCCGCTTTCGTTCCGCTACGGCGGAAATCGAATTCGATGATCCACCGGCTCGCGACCGGCGTTCCGTGAACCACTGGTGCTGTGAAGCTCCACTGGCGAGCGGCATCGAGCGCCTGACGCGCGAAGTAGCGGCTCGGCCCGTGAGCTGCCAGGCCAGCCAGCGTGACCTGACTTGCTTCGTTCACATTCACCTGAACTCGCACCTTGACAACACCATGAATCGTGTTTTGCGCGACGCGTGAGACTTCGGGCATGACTTGCTTCATTACCGCGCCGGATGCTGATCTCGCGGGAGGAGTGACGACAGGTGCTGCTCTCGGCGCAACTGCGACGGAGCTGACTGTCGGAGTCGTCGCCTTCGTCTGCGGTTTCGTAGTGTTCCGCCCAGCAAAGCTGATGATCAAAACAATCGAGAGGACAGCCGACACAATAACAATCGCAAGCGGAGCGAATTTCGTGTTGCGAGGCTGTGGATTGACCTCCTCGATCGTGGATTTGAGGTTCACTTCTCGCGCGGAACAGGAGTCTTCAATCTGTGGTGCTGCCGACTCCACAACGATCGACTTTGCGGACTCGAGTCCTGCTCTCTCCGGCTTGAGGTCAGGTTTGGGCTCAGGCCGAATAGGCACGACTGGCGTCGTCGTCCTTGCGTATTCGATGGGCCGCTCCAGCATCTGCCGGATCTCCGGGATTGAGCAGCGTTTTGCCGGATCGCGCTGCAAGCACTCTTGGGCGATGCTCTTGAACGGCTCGGACAATTCGTCGGGCAGTTGAATGGCGCCGTCGCCGGCGTTTTCGGCTTTTGGGCGCTGAGCTGTAAGCGCCTCGACTAGCAACAACCCGAGCGCCCACATATCGTTCCGCGAAGACACGCCTGCGTTGAACACTTCCGGAACCGCGCGCCAGTCTTCCTGCTCGATACTGGTGAGGCGCGTGCCCGACCTGCGCACGCCGTCGAGCGCCAGCTTCAACTGTGGTCCGCTGGCCATCACATTCGAGGCCTTCAGGCAGCCATGCACCAGGTTCCGGCCATGCAGATATTCCAGCGCGGCGAGCGTGGGCACAAGCATTTCGCGCGCTTCCACAGGTGTTAGCGAACGATCAGCGAGAACGTCGCCCAGGTTCTCATCGGCACATTCCATCACCGCGAAATACATGTCCTGTTCGTCGTCGGCATGCCAGCGCCCGGTCTCGTAGACGCGCAGCAGGTTAGGGTGCGCCAGGTTGCACGCCGTCTCCCATCGCGCAAGTTGCGCTGAAGCGTCGGACGCGTCAGCCGCGACCAGCTTTGCGACCGCGCGAGCTCCGCCAAAGTCGGTGAGATAAATCGCGCTGTGATCGCTTCCGCCAAGGTACTGCCGCAGTGCATGGCGGCCGCCAATCACGCGACCTTCCCACTGCTGCCAACTGTCGAGGCTCATTAATACCGCGCTCTGTTGCGACATAAGTAAGCCGATAGTAATGCGAATTTCGCGAAACGGAAGCTGGGAAGATCACCTAGGGGGTGATCATGGATGTACCTTGTGAGTAGCTGAAAAGAGCTAGTTGTACGCAAGTGCGCGTGGCCAGATTCGCGCTACTATGCTGAGGTATGTTCCGCACGCGATTCGCTAAGGATATCGTTGCCGAATTTCTTCCTCCGTCACGCCCGCGCAAACGGCAAAGAGTGATCATCCTTTGCGACGGCATGCCCGGCATTCCGCGCAAGCAAATGCTGTCTGACTGGCTCGCCGGAAAAGGCTATTGGGTTTTCTATCCGCGTTATCGCGGCGCGTGGGAGAGTGATGGGCAGTTTCTCGCTCGGTCGCCACAGGAAGACATTCTTGATGTGATCGAAGGACTGAAGCGGCCAATTCGCGATGCGGCTTTTGGAAAAGTTTTTAGCGTCCAGCCTGATCAGGTCTTCGTGATCGGTGGCAGCTTCGGAGGGACGGCCGCCATCCTGTGCTCGCTCGATCCGCGTGTGAAGCGCGTGGTCGCCAACTGTCCCGTTGTGGACTGGTCAATTTTGCGCAGCGCCTTGAGAGCCGAGACCACGAATCGGAGCTACGTTGCATACCTGCGCGACGCTTTCGGCCACGGCTATCGTTTGTCGGAGAAGAACTGGAACAAGCTGTATTCCGGCACGTTCTTCAATCCCCTTCATCATGCCGATGAAATCGATTCTTCAAAGATCATGATGTTCCACGCCAAAGATGATCCCAGCATTCCGTGGCGATCGGTCGATAACTTCGCGAGCAAGACGGGTGTGAAGCTGAAGCTTTTCGCGCGGGGCGGCCACGGCAGGACGGAGATCCTGGTGCAGAAATACTGGCCGGAGATTAAGAGGTTTTTCGAGCGGAAATGATCGACCGACAAGATTGGAGACGCGGAGCGCCGATGCGGTTTTACCCCACTGTGGAGCGGTCGGAATCGCGTTGTGCGCGATTCCGGCGCGGAACGGTGGGTTGCGTGCCACCAAGGGTCCCGGAGTCGCGGAACGCCGGCACTCCCAACAAACTTGCCGCCGCTGACGCGGCTCGGTATCTTTTCACAACGCCTACCCCGGGTTCCGCTTCGCTCCACCCGGGGCTAACGGCAAAGTCGCCGCTTCGCGGCTCAGTCGCCGGTAGATCCGGGGTTTCTCCCTGGCGAACATTATTTTGGCACCGGCAGATGTGAATTCTTGGTATTAGGAACCGGAAGGGGTTCTACACATCAATCGACGGAACGAATCTGCACCACATTACGACCGCGCCTCCACCCCGAAGAACTCCTCCACTTTCGCAAGGTCCGTCGTGCGCGAATATTTCGGCAGGCTATCGAGGAAGACGCGCCCGTATTGCTTCTTCAAAATGCGATTATCCAGCAGGCATAGCAGGCCGCGGTCGTGCAGTGAACGAATCAGGCGGCCGAATCCCTGCTTTAACGCGATGACCGCGCTCGGAACCTGATAATCGAAGAAGGCATTCCCGCCGGCATCGTCAATCGCCTTGATACGCGCCGCGACCACCGGATCGTTGGGCACCGCAAACGGCAGGCGATCGATGATGACGCAGCTCAGTTGTTCGCCTTGCACATCCACGCCCTGCCAGAAAGATGATGTCGCGAACAGCACGCAATTGGGCGTCATGCGAAACTCTTCCAGCAACGCGTTTTTCGGTGCGCTGCCTTGCAGCAGCATCGGATACTCAAGCTCACCCAGCAGCCGTTCGTAGAGCTGGTGCATGAGCGCGTAGCTGGTAAACAGGCAGAAAGCTCGACCGCGCGTGATTTCCAACAGCCGGCGGACGCGTTCAGCGGCGGTTTCGAGGAATCGCGGCTCTCGTGGATCGGGCAGGTCGGGGGGAACATAGAGCAGAGCTTGGCTCGCGTAATCGAAATGTGACGGGACGATGAGTTCGCGCGCATGCTCCAGTCCGAGGCGCGAGCTGATGTAATCGAAACTTCCACCGACCGCCAGCGTCGCCGAGGTCAGCACCGCTGAGCTGAGGTTTTCGAATAGAGTTGTACGCAGAATGTCGGAGACCGTAATCGGCGTGGCCTGTAAAAAAACATTCTGCTGCCCGCCGCTGCGAAAACCGCGGCGCTCGCCCCTGCGCTCGATCCAGAACACCGTGTTGCGCTGGTTCGATTCCAGAATGAATCCGAGTTGTACGCGCAGCTCTTCCACCCGGCGCGACAGGTTATGGACTTCATCCGGCTTGTTGGGAATCGCCTGCAGCTCAGTGTAGAGGTGCATCAGGGTATTTTGCAGGCTAAGATACTCGTCGCCGTTTTCTTCGAGAAACTCAGCGCGGTTCTCGAAGGCAAAGCGGCCCTCGCCGGGCGGTATAAGGGAGAAGAAAAACTGCGAGCGCTCGCGTACCCGGCTACACGCTCCCAGCACATCGACCGCCAAAACGTTGGCTCGCCGCAAGGTTTGATCGACATCGCGCAGCAACTCTTCCACCCGCAGATTCGATACCGAGATGCCAAAGTAATCGGCGGCAACGTCTTCCAGTTCGTGGGCCTCGTCAAAGATGACGATGCCTGCGTCGGGCAGGACTCCTGCGTCAGCGGCGAAGTCCGCGCCAGCCTTGATGGCCAGGTCGGCGCAGAAGAGATGATGGTTGACGATGATGATGTCGCTCCCGGCGGCGCGGCGGCGCATCTCGGTGATGAAGCAGCGATCGAACTGCTGGCACTCCGAGCCGATGCAACGATCGGTGCGCGCGTCGAGCTTGCTCCAGAGT
Organism: uncultured Acidobacteriaceae bacterium; assembly: GCA_963796585.1. GTDB lineage: Bacteria > Acidobacteriota > Terriglobia > Terriglobales > Acidobacteriaceae > CAVVDY01. The sequence continues at coordinate 753,757 of CAWCMB010000005.1, read as the reverse complement.
GGGCTCGACTCGGGCAGCTCTGCCAACTCAGTGCGATCGCCGGTCTGCGTAGTCTTCTCCCAGTCGCTGATGATCTTGAAGTGGCTGATCTCTTCCAAGCCGTTCAGCACTGGCTGGTCGGCGAGATCGTAGAGCTTCTTGCGGCAAAGATAGTTCGCGCGTCCCTTCATGTAGCAGACGCGCAGCTCGTCCAAGTGCTGCGACAGGAAGGGGACGTCCTTGAAGTAGAGCTGTTCCTGTAGTGTCTTGGTACCGGTCGAGATAATGACCCGCTTGCCCGAGCGGATCACAGGTAATAGATATGCGAGCGTTTTGCCGGTCCCGGTGCCGGCCTCGACGATCAGGTGGCGGCGCTCTTCTATCGCCTGGGTAACTGCCTCGGCCATCTGCAACTGGCCGCGCCGAAATTCGTACGCCGGATGGGTACGGGCCAGCAGGCCTCCGGGACCGAAGAACTGATAGAGCGTCGGCATCGCCGGGCCGGACTGGGATGGGGAAGACACAGCGAAAGTTCGATGATACAGGGTTCGCGCTCAGAGGGGCGTCTACAGGATTTCGGTTTCCAGGTGGTCGATATCCTTGAAATGGGAATCACGCGTAATCAGCGTCAGTTCATACTGCTGAGCGATCGCCGCAATCCAGACATCATTCTCAGGAATAGGACGTCCTTTTCTGCGCAAGCCCAGCTTTACCTCCGAATAAAACACCGCAGTTTCTGCCTCGCACGCGAGAAGGAAAACTGCCCGGCTGAAATCATCGAGCCGGGCCAGATTTTCATGGATTCGAGTCGACGCCAGAGCGCCGTAACGCAACTCTCCTAAGACGGGCACGCACAAATAAAGGGCAGATCTTTGTTGAACAGCTTCGATCGCCGCCGGGTCGCCCTCAAACAGTGCAATGATGATATTCGTATCGAGAAGGGCCTTACCATTCATTGCTGTCCACTCGCTCGCATCCCGATCTTATAGCCTCAGACATTTTCTTTAGGTCGTAGCCCGGAATCAGTCCTACGAATCGCAACCAGATGGCCGCGCTACTCGATCCTTCTCCGCCGCTGTTCTTGCGGCGAAGGTAATCGTTGAGATACCAATCCACGACGCTGTGATATTGCTCGGGAATGTCGCGTTTTTCAGGATGTGCCTTCCCGCGCCGCTCAGGATGCACAGGATCACCAGGCCGATATAATCTGCGGCGACCACGTGCCGAGCTGTGCAACATGCGATACTGAGCAGGGTTGGGGCGATTGGACGCAACGCAATGGCTGACGATATGTTGCCAAACGCCCGGGCGGCTGTCGTGAAACTCTTGTCGTGCGCGATCAAGAATTTCCTGGAGGCTGAAATCCTCATTGTCAGGATGCTCACGCTGCAGCAGCGCAGTTGCCAGCCAAGCTTCATCTGCAACCCGGATGTTCATTAGAACCTCCTATAAGTTCTAATGTAGTTCTAAAAATTAGAATATGTCAAGAGCAACCTTGGAACTTCCTCTGCTGGCCATTGTCGGCCGCCCCAATGTCGGCAAGTCCACGCTGTTCAATCGGCTGGTGGGCTCGCGGCGCGCCATCGTCGGCGACGAGCCCGGCATCACACGCGACCGTCTGTATGGCGAAGCCGAGTGGACCGGGCGCAGGATGCGCGTCGTCGACACCGGCGGCATCATCCCCGAAGATAAAGCGCTGATCCCGTCAGAAATCTTTCGCCAGGCCCGGGTCGCGCTCGATGAAGCGAACGCGATCGTAATGGTGATCGACGGCCGGACTGAGCTGGCGTCGCCTGACATGGAACTCGCGCGGCTCCTCTTGCGCACCGGCAAACCGCTGGTGCTCGCGGTCAACAAAATGGATACGCCGAAGATCGAGCCATACGCGCAAGAGTTTCGCCGGCTCGGGATAAAGGAATTAATTCCGATATCGGCGGAGAACGGAAACGGCCTGCCCGAGTTGCTGGATTACGTATTGCAGTTCATGCCCGAAGCTCAAATTGCAGAGGACCAAGCGCCTCCGCCGCAGCCTGCTGAGGAAGCTGAAACACCCGTAGCTTCCGAAGATGAGGCTCAAGAGCCCGAGCCTCGCGAAACGAAGGTCGCAATCATTGGCCGCCCGAATGTCGGGAAGTCAACGCTGCTGAATGTGCTGACCGGGACTGGCCGGGCCATCGTCTCGCCCGTCGCAGGAACCACCCGCGACGCGGTCGATGAATTGGTCGAGCACGATGGCAAAACCTATCGATTTATCGATACCGCAGGCATTCGGCGTAAGGGAAAAACCGAATTAATGGCTGAAAAGCTGTCGGTTGTGATGGCCCGCAAGCATCTGGAAGCCGCCGACCTATCACTTGTAGTCATCGATGCTGTCGAAGGCATAACTTCAAGTGATGCCACAATTGCGGGTTATGCGCACGAAAGTGGCCGTTCGGTGATCATTGTCATCAATAAATGGGACCTGGTGACCACTGCCCGCACCGATGGCAAGCCTCCCGCCGAGCGGTCCATTTATGAGGAGCAGGTGCGGCGGCATCTGAAGTTTTTGTCGTATGCGCCCGTGGTGTTCGTCTCCGCCGCAACCGGACAAGGCATTGAGAAGCTCTATTCGACTCTGGATCTGGTCGCGCGCGAGCGGCGCAAGCGCATCGGCACCGGCGAGATGAACCGCTTCCTCAGCCACATTGATTTCGAACGCGCTTCGGTGCCGATGTCGAAGCGGGTGAAGATTTTCTACATGACGCAGAGCAATGTCGCGCCGCCGACGTTCATTCTCTTCACCAATCGCCAAGTGAAGCTGCACTTCTCTTACGAGCGGTTTCTGGAGAACCAGATTCGCGCAGCCTTCGGATTTGTGGGCACGCCCATCTGGATTAAGAACCGGGCACGCAATGAGCCGAAAGGGACGCGCTAAGAACTTGCAGCCTGCATTTGCTTCGCCCTCATTCGGTGGCTGTGCTTGGCGGCGGAAAGATATGCGCCCACCAGCAGTAACATGCCGCTGATATAGGCCCAGAACATTAGCGTCACCGATACCGCAAAGGGTCCGTAGACTTCCGGAAAATTCAGCCAGGGCAAGGACAGGACATAGAAGTACTTCGCGGCCTCGGTGAGCAGGGCCATGATGATGGCGGCGGGCAGCACGGCGCGTACGGGCACATGGCCATTGGGCAGCAGCCAGTAAATCAAGAAGTAAATGCCAACGCTGCAAACGACGGCGGCCATCTTCAGCAGCAAGAAATCCACTCCGCGAGCCACTAGGCTGTCGCTTCCCATCTTCAGTGCAAGATACTTCAAGCCCTCGGCCGTGGCCCCAACCGAGAGCAAGGCCAGCGTGCCGCAGGCCAGAGCCAGTCCCAAAGCCGCTATGCCGTTCATCAGGTAATTGCGGTTCTTTTTGAAGCCCCAGATGCTGTTCAGCGCCACCTCGAGCGGAAGGAATACTCCGGTCGAGGTGATGAGCAACATGACGAATGACAGAATCTGTCCGCGGCCCTTCACGCTGGCCAGAAATTGCAGGTTGCGGATAACGAAATCCTGATTGCTGGGCAGGTATTGCCGCACCAGTTCGATCACGATGTTGTACATGTCGACCGAGTGAAACACCCGGCGCGTGACCGTGAGCAGCAGGACAATGAAGGGAAAGAACGACAGAATCGCGTTGGCGGCGACCGAGAAGGCGTAAGTGTGGACCTCGGTCTTCAGCAAATAATGGAGCGCCGGTAACCCGTAGCGGCGGGTGCGACCTACAGCGCGAAAGGAGGGCTCTTCGATCACTCCCCAATGTCCGGCGTCGTCGGCTTCGAGCATGGGTTTCGCGGCCAAGTCAGGACGCAGCGGATCAGAGTCCACGTCAGCCATGCCGTCGCCGGGCGCAGGAGCAGGCGCGACAAAAGAGGACGAGCGTGTCCTAACAGTTTGGCTAACAGGCACTTGGCGCTCATCGTTCATGCGTAATTCCATGCTAGCACCGCCATCATGCCTTTCGGAATCGTCACCGAGCAAGAAGCCCCATGGGGAAGGTTGGTGCGATTTATTTTTCGGGAGTCCCTGAAGTGAAACTCTGCTAACCTTCTGCCGTGATGGCCCAGGCCGCTACTGTTCGCCCGCCCGAAGGGGCACTGAAGGTTTTCCTCTCCCACAGTACGCAAGACAGGGACTTCGTCGAGCGGCTCGCCATTGCACTTGAGGAAAACGGCTTCACGCCTTGGCGCTGCGAGGTGGATATTGACAAGGGCGAAAACTTTGTGGCCCACATCAATGACGGGCTGGCACAATCCCAGATCGCCCTGCTGGTCTGGTCGCCCGACGCCGCCCGCTCCGCTTGGACGAAAGAGGAATGGACTGCCGCCCTGCTTGGGCGCGTGGAAGGCCAGAGAATGAGGCTCGGGCTGATCCTGCTGCGCGAGCACGACGACTACCCTGTGCCCCCGCTGCTCCGAACCACCAACTACATCGACGCCCGCGGGGACCAAGCGGCTGGCATTCGCGACACCATCACTTGGCTCAAGGGCAGGCATGGCCTGCAGCGGCTCTCGGGCAGCAAGGCACCGGTCTACCTTCCGGAATACCGCCCAAAGGACTTTGTGGGTCGCTCGACCTACCTCGCCACCCTGCGCGACGAGTTCTTTCCCGAGCCCGGCAAGTTTCTACTCTACGGCGAGCCCGGTTCGGGTAAATCGACCATCGCATTGCAATTTGCGTGGGACGCGCAGAAGGACCTCGACGCTGTGATCTGGCAAACCTGCGGCCAGCGCTCGCTCGATACGATTACGTCCGAGCTCGTCGAGCGCTTGCCAATCGAAGTGAAGACACTTCCACCTGATCAACAGCGAGCAGCAGCCAAGGAATGGCTCCGCCAGCGACAATCGTTGCTGGTGCTCGACGACGCGTGGTCGAACGATGTACTTCAGCTGGAACCCAAAGGTGCCTGTTCCGTGCTGTATACGTCTCGCATGCAATCGCTGCCTGGCGTCGCAGCGAAGCAAATGTTCAAGGTCGAGAAGTTCACGGACGCTGAATGTCTGTGCCTGTTTCACGCGCGACTTGACGAGAATTTTGGCCGGCAAGAAGTCGAACGGTACTGCGAGGCGCTACTCGATTTTGCGAGGCGCGTCGAAATGTTGCCCATCGCCGTGGCTGTGGGCGCAAGCCTGCTGCAGGGCAAGTCCGCCATCGCTCTGGATCGGGGAGTGCTCAAACTGCGGCTCGACGGGCTACACGATGGACTGCGCGACGTGAATGCACTCTTCGCCAAGGCCATCGCCTCGCAGGCCACGCGCGAGCAGAAGCTGCTGACGGCGTGTGCTATTTGCGTGCAGGAAGGCTTCTGGATGCCGCTGGCAGCGCAGATCGCGCAACTGAGCGAAGATGAATCGGACGAGGCTGCCAGCTCTCTGGTGCACGGGTCGTTATTGCGCGTACTCGACCGCGACCGCCAGCGCTTCCAGATGCATGCCCTCTTACGTGCGGAGGCAAGATCCGCCCTCGGACAAGACGGCTTACGTCGACTTCGAGAGCGGCACAGCTTGGTGCTCGAAAGATTATTTCGCTCTTGGGAGAGTCGGTGGCAAGAATGTCGCGAGTGTTTAGAGGAGATATTGTCATCAGCGAAGTTTCTTTGGGAAGCGAAGCAGACTACCCGCCAGGCATTAGTTAGCCATTTGGGATACGAAGCATCCAAGAGAGTCGGTGAGCTGGACGTTGCGCTTAGGATCATGAGCCAGTATGAGTGCTCTTGGATCGGAAGACAGGATCGGGACGCCAAACATGCATTACAGGCCGTTTATGCGAATCAGGGTGTGATCCTTGAAATGCGTGGTGAGCTGGAACGCGCAATGGCTCTTCACAAAAGGCAGGAAGCAATTTCGAGGGAATTGGGAGATAAGAACGGCCTGCAAGTAAGCTACTGCAATCAAGCGCTGATACTGAAGACCTGGGGACGACTGAAGGAGGCTCTTGCGCTACACGAAAAGGAAGCAGAGATATGCCGTGAGCTTGGAGACGCTGCGGGGTTAGCAAGCAGCATTGGGAATCAAGCATCCATTTACACAACGCAAGCCCGCTTTCATGAGGCGTTTCAGCTCTGGAAGGAACAAGAAGCAATCTCTCGTGACTTGGGAGACGATGAGGGCTTACAGCGCAGCTATGGGGGCCAGGCGCTCATCTTAGACTTCTTGGGGAAACCGAAGCAGGCTTTGGCGTTGCACAGAAAGCAGGAATCGCTTTGTCGAAATTCTGGTAACTTGCACGGATTGCAGCTGAGCCTCGGTAACCAAGCGAATGTGCTCTTCAGATGGGGGAAACTTCAAGAGGCGTTGGAGCTGCATAGGAAGACTGAAGAAATCTGTCTAAAGTTGGGTAATTTGGAGGGCCTACAGCGTAGCTACGCCAATCAAGCGAACATATTATATGTTCATGGACGATTCGATGAGGCGATGATTTTGTACAAGCAACAAGAGGCGATCTGCCTTCGAATGGGTAACAGGAATGACCTAGCTGCGGGTTACGGAAATCAGGCTCTAATTCTGCATGACTTGGGTCAGATGGAAGAGGCCATGCGATTGCTCGGAAAGCAAGAAGAGATCTGCCTGGAGTTAGGGAATCAAGAGGGGCTCGGAATTAGCTATGGGAACCAAGCCCTGGTGCTCGATAGCTGTGGCAGAACGGAAGAGGCAATGAAGCTCCTCGAAAGGGAGGAAGAGATTTGCCGTACTATCGGGAAAAGCACTCACCACATTTGTGGCACCCAAGCGCTAATGTTGAGGAGACTGGGGCGACTGGAAGAGGCCATGTTGCTGTTAAAGAAACAGGAAGAAATTTCACTGCGGTTGGGCGACAAGGATTATCTTCAGCGAAGCTACTCTAACCAAGCTCTAATCCTCTCCGAATGGGGGCGATTCGAGGAGGCGTTTGCATTATTACGTAGACAGGAGAACATCGTATCGGAGTTGGGAAGCCAGAGCAGCTTAGCCTACTGCTACTGGCATTGGGGGATCGTGGCCGGAACTCAGGGCGACGATGTGACCAAGGAAGACAAGCTGCAGCAGGCACTCTTCCTCTTCACCGAACTGAACATGCCCCGCGAGTGCGACAGGGTACAGGCTACTCTCAACTTGGGTTAACACCATCCCTCCTTTTATCCTGCTCACAAGCCTATGTGAACTAAGTACTTGCGAAAATCGTGAGTTCCTGCGATTATGCTCTGCTTCCCCCTCAACGGGTAGGAGTGGGAGGCTTTCAGCCATGAAAGGCTGGAATGCGGATTTGGGTTGATGTTTCTGGTCAGCAGTCAAAATTCTCGCATTGTATGGACTAGAGGACGCGCTCCGATGCTCTCGCATCGATCCCTTCGGCACGTTCCCGGTCCTTCCCCCATTGCAGAAGTGCTGCGAGCTGAGCGACAACCCTTGTTTAAAACGGAAACGTTTCCCGGCGACGTCGAGACGTCTCACGCGTGTTCTCTCAGGGGCGCGCGTGCGTCCGCCGAGCAGGGGTATCTCAGGCAATAACGCGCGAAAGGAGTAGGTTGTGAGAGAGAAAGGTACAGTTAAGTGGTTCAACGGGGCCAAGGGCTATGGGTTCATCCAGCGGTCCACGGGCGAGGATGTGTTCGTACATTTTTCGGCAATCCAGGAAAACGGATACCGCAGCTTGAACGAGGGCGAGACGGTTGAGTTCGACCTTACCAAGGGGCCCAAGGGCTTCCAGGCCGCTAACGTGGTACGCGCCGTTTAGGACGTCTCCGCGACGGGCAATCTTCGTCGCGCCACTTCGGACGTTGAAGATTGCAATTAGCGCCAACCACTGAACCCTCCTGCAAAGGAGGGTTCTTTTTGAGATACACGACATTGCGGATAGCCTGACGGTGTTCGTTGCTTTGCCGTGAAACCGAAGACAAGCTACTCAAAATCTAGTCATCCGGCTACACTGATTTCCGTTCTTCGGAGGCTCATCCTTGCATCTTCCAGCGACTCGTTTGGTCGCGTCCGCAGCTTCAGTACTATTCACTCTGTTGTCGCTGGCGCACCTCGTCAGCTCGCAGGAGAGATTTCTTGTGGGCGCAAGTGGTGCATCTCTCGGCCTCTATGATTTAGCAACCAATTCTCTGCTTGAGGAAGTGACGGCGGCCTCGGCAACCTCGGTTGTGCCAGGTCCGAATAACCGGCTCGTGTTCTCCGTCAGCGAAGAGTACGTATCGGTTGTTGACCTGACGATTGGCCGCGAGATCAAACGAATCCAGGGTGTCGGAGGGGAGTCGGGAGCGCTCACTGCGGATGGAAAGCTGCTGCTCATCGCGGATAACAACTCTAATTCACTGGACATCGTAGATACCGCCCAACTGCAATCAGTTCGGAAACTCAGCCTGGCCTCCGCCGGCGCCGGGAACCCGTTGGGAATAGCGGTGGGAGCGAGTGCGGCCTACGTCCTCTCAAGCGACGGGTCTGGATATCCGTGGATCGTTGTCGTGAACCTTCCCAGCTACTCGATCTCTAGAATCGCGCTGCCTGGAGGTTATCTGAATGGCAGGCAAACGATTGCCCTGACAGCGGATGGAAGCACATTGATAGCCGTTGAGTATCAGAACGGTTCCACGCACGTGGTGCTTATCAACACCGCGACGAATGCAATCTTCCTGGACACACCTCAGAACGGCTTCTCGAACTCTTATGGTGTGGCTACCACGCCGGCCGATGTCGACCATGGTTACGTCGTCGCCCACCAAAATGCTCAGCTCGTCGCTGTTCCTCTCGATTTGCGCACGAACTCGCCTACCTATGGACAGCTGTTGACCTCGGCTGCCGTTGGGCTGGGTAATTTCAATGGCATAGGGTTGGCGATCAACTCCGATGCGACCCGGATGATGGTTTTCGGGCGCGGCGACGGCGGCGACCAGGCCGCTCCGAACCTGGACGAGATCGACGTCACCAAGATGTTCAGCGACCCGGCACATGCGCTGATTTCCCAGTTGATCGTCAATGGGGGCGTCTGGACGCACGTAGCGTTCGGTTTCTTTTCGACGACGCCACCCAACACCGCCCCTGTGGTGAACACCGTTAGTGGCGATATTAGAAATGACGCGCCGCATGACATTGAGATTACCGGCGGTAATTTTCAGTATGGCGCAGTGGTCCGTATCGGAAGCATGGATCCGCTCCCGGCAACCGTGACCGGCAACAGCATGCTGAGCGTAACGGTGCCGGCGAATGCAGCAGCCGGCAAAGCGATTGACATTGTTGTTACCAACCCGCTGACCCAGGCGCCGCCCGACCAGCAGAATCAGAGCGGCCTGCTTGCCGGGGCCTTCAACATCGTGTTGAATCCCGCCTTCCAACCTTCTACCCAGCTTGCGATAACGAATGGTGATAACACGATTTCTATTTACGAGCTGGCTCAGCGGACGACCGTCAGTGTGCAGCCGCCGGCCAGCTTTAGCTTGATATCGCCAGCCATCAACGTAAACGGCAGAGAGCTGTATGTGGCATACGGCCGGGCCTCCGACTTCACCTATGAAGTACTTCCGATTGATCTCAGCAACAACCAGACCGCAAGTCCAATCTCCTTCGGCTACTACAATATTACTTTCAACCAGACGCTTACCCCGGCCTTGGATCCAACCACGGGCAAGCCTGTAGCTTACGTGCCCTATGGAGACAACTACGGAACAGATTTGTACGTTGCCGTGATCGATACCGATCCCGCATCACAGCAGTTCAACAGCATAATTAAAATTCTTCCCGCGGGCTTAACCCCCAACTTCTACGAGCCCGATGCTGTGCAGGTGACGCCCGACGGGCAGTATGCCTACATCTGGTACGACGATTTCACTTATTTCTACTTAGGGGTCATGAACCTCAAGACGGGGGCGTTTAGTTACTATCCGTTTCGTGATCTCGGAATCAATCCCGACGAGTTCCAGTACACCTATTTGCAATGGGTAACGATCTCGCCAGATGGCAAGTGGCTGGTAGTGCCGACGGTGATTGGCAATCGTTCGCGTTTGAAGATCTTCGACATCTCTTCCCGGCTCGTTCCAAAGCCCTTCGCGACGCTGACTCCGGTTCCGGTACCGGGTCGCGGCTTTCCGCAAATGACGCAGTATCAGGTACTCAACAATAGGCTCTACGGCATCGATCTGAGTGGGATCGTGGTTGTCTTCAATTTTTATCCCGAGAAGGGGGATCTTCGCGAAGCGGGGTATTTTGTCTCGAAGCTACCATTCTTTGGAGCCACCTTCAGCTCCGACGGCGCTTACCTGTATGTTACCGACTCGGCCCACGACCAGGTTTCAGTCCTGAACACGGCTCTGCTGCCCAGCGGAAAAGATGCACTGCTCACCAACTTGCGAGCCTCGTTTTTCCCGCAAGAAATTGCAGTAAGTCCGGTGCCGCCCCCAGGGAAGAACGTTCGGGTCCAACTCAGGTCTTCGCCACGGCAAGAGCCTAGATTGGCTGTACCGCTGCGCAACCCGATTGCACAGAACGGTAGTGAATAGCCTCCCCGAAGCCCGATCAACGGGCTCTGGTTCGGTCACTTTTCCGCTTTTGAACGGTCGCGGCCTATTTGGCAGCGAGTGTGGCAACTCCTACCGGCAGCCGGGGTTGTAGTTGGCGGCTGGGCCGGCTTGCCAAACTCTTGAACTGTCGGCTATCGGAACACGCCACCACAGGACTACCATGAGGGCAATGTTAAATGAGCTGTTTCTCCGCGCCTCGCACCGGAAGTCGAGCTTCCGGCGCCGCATCTTGATTTGCTGCCGGATTGGGTTTCTGGTTCTGATCGCCGCAGTCGCAGCCTCGACCCAGAACGCCCAGGCCCCGCAGGCCAGCCAGTCCCAGGCGCAGGTGTCGTCGGAGCTGCCGGAAATCTCCACCCAGGAACACACGCAGTCGTTCCAGGTGAAGGTGAACCTGGTCGAGGTGCGGGTGGTGGTTCGCGACGCGCAGGGCAATGCTATCGGCAACCTGAAGCAGAGTGACTTCGTTCTGCTGGACGATAAGAAGCCACAGACCATCACCAAGTTCTCGGTTGACCAGAACGAGCTTGGGACAAAGCCCGGGGCCATCCCGGCGCCTGCGGCGAACGACATTCATTCTCATCTCGCCGGATCGTGGCGGCTGACCTATCTGTTTGACGATATGAACTCGACCCCCAACGATCTGACAAATGCCCGTAAAGCCGCCGAGCAGGCAATCGATTCGCTGGCACCGGGACAGCTTCTGGCAATCTTCACGCTGTCAGGACAGGGAACGCAGGACTTCACCGACGACAAGCAGCGATTGCGCGCGGCGGTGGCGCAGTTGCAGCCACGATCGCAATACGGAGCAAGGCCGGGGGATTGTCCGCCGATCGACTACTACATCGCCGATCAAATCGTGAACAGCAACGATGCGAGAGCTCTTAACATGGTGACGGCGGAAGTTACCTCCTGCCAGTTTGAGGGCCACACCAACCATAGCGATTTGGCCGCCATCCTGGCCCAGCAAGCGGCCAATCGCGAAGTTCGGCTCGGGGAAGCGCAAGAAAATCTCATGGTGCAGACGTTCAATGAAGTTGTCCGGCGGATCAGCTCTTTTACCGGACAACGCACCATGGTGTTTCTGTCGCCGGGGTTTTACGTGAGCACCTTCCAGCAGGCGGCATTAACCGATGCCTTGAACCGTGCGATTCGGGCGGGGGTGGTGGTAAGCACGCTTGATCTGCGGGGGGTAACTACGGGCCCATTATTAGGTACCGATATCAGCGAGAGGGGTTCGGGCACAGCCATTCAGTCGGCCGATATGCTGGCGTACAAGCAGAGCTCAAATCTGGCGCTGGCGGATCCCTTGCTGCAGATGGCCAATGCGACCGGCGGCAAGAATTTTCGCAACAGCAATAACTACTCCGGCGGGCTTGCCGACCTGAGCGCGCCGCCCAAATTTTCCTATCTGCTGGCATTCAATCCGCAGAACCTTCAGAACGACGGCAAGTTTCACAACCTGAAGGTCGAGTTAAAGCAGCCTTCCGGACTTACCGTGCAGGCACGCAAAGGATATTTCGCTCCTCTGCCGGGAGGTTCCAGCGAACAGGTGAAGCGCGAGGTCGCCGAAGCGGTGTTTGCGCACGACGAAATTCGGGAACTACCATTGCGGGTGCAGACCCAGTTCTTCAAGTCCGGAGATGCCTCGGCTCACGTTGCGGTTGTGGTACACGTCGATGTGCGTCACATGCAGTTCAAGAAGGCGGATGGCCGCAATCTGAACGAGCTGACCGTGGTTGCCGCGCTGTTCGACAGCAACGCCAATTTCGTGACCGCAAAGAGCAGCACGGTCAAAATGCACATCAAGGACCAGACGCTGGATACGAAATTGAATTCGGGGATTACGGTAAGAAGCAACTTCGACGTGAATCCAGGCAATTATCTGGTGCGCGTAGTGGCTCGCGATGAGCAAGGCAAGATGCTCAGCCAGAACGAAGTAGTTAATATTCCGTAAGGATGCGTGCCTTTCGCGCGCCAGCGCGAATCGGCCCGCCCAGATCCCTCAGCGGCAAACGAAGCCGCCTCGGGAGGACAATCAGTTGGAGGCCCCCATGAAATCCCGTGGTTTCTTCTGGACAGCGATTCTGGTCTTGGCGATTGCCGTGGGCTGCGCTTCGCAACCCGCATTGGCCCAGCAGGCTAGTGAGCAGCCTGCGAGTGCGACGACCACGATCAAGGCTGAGACCAGGCTGGTGCTGGTGGATGTGATCGTCACGGACAAGAAGGGCGGCTACATTCAAGACCTGGAGCAGAAGGATTTCAAGGTTTGGGAGGACGACCACGAGCAGGACATCAAGACGTTCTCTTTCGAACAGGGCGCCGCTCCCAGCGAATCTCCCAAGCGTCACCTGGTGCTGTTCTTTGACGACGATTCCATGAACCCCGCCGACCAGAGCCGGGCGCGCGCCGCTGCTGCCAAGTTCCTGGACACCAATGCCGGGCCGGGCCACTACTTCGCGGTCATCGATTACGCCGGCACCATGCGCGTCACCCAGAATTTCACCGATGACTCCGCTCGGCTGAAGCAGGTGGTCGGCGAAGCCAAGCTCTCGACAGCTTCGAACATGAATGCGTCGCTGGGCGGCTCTGTGTTTAGCAGCTACGACGCCTACACCAATCGCAACTCACTGTTAGCGCTGCGCAGCGTGGCCCGCAGCATGGGGTCGTTGCCGGGGCGTAAGAGCCTGATCTGGCTTACCTCCGGCATGCCCATGACCTCGGACACTCAGGCCGAGATGACCGCGCTCATCAGCGAATGTAATCGCGCCAACGTTGCCGTTTATCCGTTGGACGTTCGCGGGCTGAAGGGCACGGTGCTGGGTCAAGCCAGACCATTGTCCCGCGACGACGATTGGAAACTCAGTTATGCGCAGTTCAGCCCCGGCCAGGGCGATGGAACTCCGCAACTAGTCTATGTTGCGCAAAAGGGAGGTGGTGGCGGCAAAACCGGTGGCGGCGGCAGCACTGGCGGCAGAACGGGTACGACCGGCACCACTGGAGGCTACAGACCTCCACCTCCTCCACCGCCATTCGCCAACCCCATGTATCAGCCTCGGACGACCATCCTGCCGCCGATGCAGCCATCTCTGGCGATCACGCAGCAGGTGATGTATTACGTGGCCACAGGAACCGGTGGGTTCGTCATCGCCAACAGCAATGACCTGTTGAGTGGACTGGAGAAGATTGGCAAAGAGTCGAGCCAGTACTACGTTTTGGGATACACGCCTCCCTCGCCGGAGGACGGCGCGTGTCATACGCTCAAAGTGAAGGTGGATCGTCCAGGAGCCCAGGTGCGCGAACGCACTGGATATTGTGCGGTCAGGTCGCAGGACTTCCTGGCGGATAAGCCGATCGCAAAGCAACTGGAAGCGCATGCCATGGGATCGGAATCAGGCGATATCACGGGATCGGCTGCGGCGCCCTTCTTCTACACCTCGCCGGGAACAGCCCGCGTGAATCTGGCGCTTGATCTTGCCGGCAACTCGATCAAATTTGACAAAGACAAGGGCAAGTACCACGCTGTGCTGAATATTTTGGGGGTGGCTACCAAGGCCGATGGCAGCGTCGCCGCGCGCTTCAGTGACGCCGTTGATTTGCAATTGGACAAGAAACAACTCGACGATTTCGCCAAGCGGCCGTACCACTATGAGAACCAGTTCTTCATTGCGAGCGGGCAATACAACTTGAAGGTCGCGGTCAACAGCGGAGACAAGTATGGCAAGTTCGAAGTTCCGCTGGTGGTGGATCCCTACGACAAAGCCCAGTTCAGCATGAGCGCTCTGGCGCTCAGCAAGGAGTTCCACAAGGTCAGCGATCTGTCCGAGAACCTGGATGCCTTGTTGTTGCAGGACCGCACACCACTGGTTACACAGGGCTTGCAACTGGTTCCTACAGGTGAAAACACATTCAAGAAGTCTGATCGCGCGGCCATTTACCTTGAGGTGTATGAGCCGCAGGTTGCCGATTCGACCTCGCCCAAAGTCTCGCTGAAGCTCAGCATTGTCGATGAAAAAACCGGGAAGTCGGAGCTCGAAGCCGGCGTTCCCGATACTGGAGCTTCTGTCGTCCCGGGCAATCCGGTCATTCCCATGGGCGTGCCGTTACCTATCAGCAGTCTGCAACCCGGAACATATGTTGTTGAACTGAGCGCAACCGATACGGCGGGTCATTCGACGGCGGCGCGCAAGGCAACGTTCTCGGTGCAGTAAATAGCAATTAGCGACTGGCAATTTGCTAGCGCGGACCAGAATACTCTCGGGTGGGAAGCGATATTGTGGGGCCGCCGTTCACCCCCTCCAGTTAGCTGCTGGTCACATCTATGCGCCATAGCTATATGCGATGTGCATATAATGCTGGCGTATGGCTGACAAAGAATCTCTCGACGCGCTTCTTCCGCTGCAGCCCACGTCCTTCCACATTCTGCTTTCGCTGGCGGATGAGGACCGGCATGGCTACGCCATCATTCAGGACATCGCCCGCCGCACCAATGGCGAAATCAAGTTGAGTGCGGGCACGCTCTATCGCTCGATACAGCGACTGCAAGAGCAGGGCCTGATCGTCGAAACCAGGACGCGCCCCGCGCCCGAAGAAGACGACGAGCGCCGCCGGTACTATTCTCTTACCCCGATCGGTAAAGCTGCCGCACAGGCGGAAGTGCGACGCCTGCATTCGCTGCTGAAGATGGCCCGCTCGTGCGGGGTGGTGCCGGGGACAATCTAATGAAGTTCTATCGCCTGTTGTTGCACCTGTACCCCTCGTCCTATCGCGCGGACTATGGCGATGAGATGTGTGCCGACTTCGAGCAGGAGCTTCGTCTTAGCAACAGCGTGCTCTCGAAACTCTGGCTGTGGCTGGGGGCGATTGGCGATGTGGTGTCAAATGCCGCCGCGGTGCAATGGGAGATTGCGCGGCGCGACATCTCGTATTCCTTGCGCTCGCTCAAGCGGTCGCCTGGATTCACCATCACCGCGCTCCTATTGATCACCATCGGCATCGGCGCCAACGCCGCTATCTTCACGCTGGCGGATTTCGTGCTCGTGCGCCCGCTGCCGTTCCCGCATTCCGAGCGCCTGGTCGAAATCTGGGAGAAACATAAGGGCTACTCCCACATGGAACTCTCGCCCGCCAACTATCGCGACTTCAAAACGCCCAGCACTTCGTTTGATGGCATGGGTGCGTACACCAACCTCAATTCCAAGAACCTGGTCGGAGTCGGCGAGCCGGTGCGGATCGACGGCGCCACAGTCACCGGCAATCTATTCGGAATCCTGCAGAAGCCAGCGTTGATTGGCCGGAGCTTTACCGAGCGCGACGACACTCCGGGTGCTCCGGGAACGGTAGTTTTGAGCTATTCACTTTGGCAAAACGAGTTCAGCGGCGATGCCGGAGTTCTGGGGAAGACGATCTTTCTCGACGGCGAACCCTACGCCGTCATCGGCGTAATGCCTGCTGAGTTTCACTTCCCCGACCGCGAGACGCAATTCTGGACGACCTTTCGCTTCGAAGAGGACGCCTACAAGGAGCGCGACAATAACTACATCGTCGGTATCGGCAGGTTGAAGCCCGGTGTCACGCTGGAGCAGGCGCGCACGGAGATGAACCTGATCGCCGCACGATTGCGGCAGCAATATCCCAAGGAGAACGAGAACGTCGAAGCCAACGTTGTGTCGTTGCGGGACGAACTGTCCACGCAATCGCGCCTGCTGCTGCTCACGTTGTGTGGTGCTGCACTGTGCATGCTGGTGATCACATGCGCGAACCTCGCCAATCTCTTGCTGGTGCGCTCGCTGGCGCGGCAGAAAGAGCTTTCCATCCGCATATCGCTGGGTGCAAATCGGCGATACATCGTGCGGCAACTGCTGGTGGAGAGCATGATATTGGGAATTATCGGCGGCGCTGCGGCAGTGGGCCTGGCGTATGCTGCCCTGCCGTTGTTGTCGCGGCTGGTCCCCAATGCTCTTCCCGTCGCGCAGGTTCCACCGCTCGACGTCCGCATGCTGTTGTTCGCGCTCTGCCTGACGGCCCTAACGGTGGTCGCCTTCGGAATCGCCCCTGCTATACGCGCATCGCGCAGTGCCGGTCTTAGCGGTCTTCGCGAGGGTGTTCGCACCGGCGGGACGGGGCATCACCGTGTACGGTCCGCGCTGGTGATTGCCGAAGTCATCACCTCGGTTGTGCTTCTGACATCGTCCGGATTGCTGATACGCGCGCTGTGGAAGGTGCAGTCCACCGATCCCGGATTCCGGACCGACGGAATCCTGACTATGCGCACCGAACTGCCGTCGCCAAAGTACGAAAAAGTCAGCGTTCGTGAGCAGTTCTATAACAAGGTGCTGGGCGATATTCGCAGGTTGCCGGGGGTGACCGGCGCCGCCTACACCAGCGGGCTCCCCATGAAAATGATGGGCGGCATCTGGCCGGTCATCGTGGATGGCCGTTCGGAAATTAACCGTTCCGCCGGCAATTCCGCAAGTCTGCGGTTTATTACTCCCGACTTCTTCTCGACCCTGGGCATTCCGATCAAGCTAGGTCGCGCCTTCAGTGACAGCGATACGGCAGAGCGGCAATGGGTCGCCGTGGTGAGCGAGTCAATGGTCAAGCGCTATTGGCCTGACGAACAGCCGATCGGACGGCACTTCACGTTTGGACTGCATGATCGCGAAGTTGTTGGGATAGTGAGCGACATCCACGTGCGGGGGCTGGAGCAGAGAAGTGAGCCACAGGTGTATCTGCCTTACAAGCAGGTGCCCGATGGATGGCTGATTGGCTATGTGCCTAAGGATCTGGTGCTCCACACCTCGCAATCGCCGGAGAATCTTGCGCCGGCGGTGCGGCGAATCATCGCCAACGCCGATCCCCAACAGCCTATCTCGAATATTCGGACCATGGAGCAGATCGTCGCCGGCCAAACCGAGTCGCGCTCGGTACAAATGCGGGTGCTGATAACGTTTACCGGGCTGGCCATTCTGCTTGCCGGCTTGGGAATCTACGGACTCTTGTCGTTCACCGTCTCGCTGCGGCAGCAGGAGTTTGGCATTCGGATGGCCTTGGGCGCGGCCCGGGGAAACATCTCTGCCATGGTGCTGCGCCAGGGCGCCAAGCTGGCGATCAGCGGCCTGATTCCAGGCATGGCGTTGGCGTATCTCGCGGCAAGACTGTTGCAGAGCCTGCTCGCAGGAGTAGCACCTGGCGATGTCGTGACGTTCTCCATCGCTGCCGCCCTATGCCTGGTGACGACGCTACTGGGAGCGTTGCTCCCGGCGATGCGTGCGATTCGCATCGATCCCAGCGCCGTGATGCGGACGGAGTGAAGCCAGCAATTAACCAATAGCAATTAGCAACCAGCAACTAGAGAAGATTCGCGTCAGGGCACGACTTAGAGTCGTGCCGAAAAGTTGCTTTACCTCGAATGTTCCGGAACCGACTTTAGTCGGCGACAACGTCTTGGGAGCCTATTCGCGGGCTGTGCTACTGGCGCCAGACGCGGGTTCCTTAATGAATGCTCATGGCACCAGGAATCCGGCTTCGCCAAATGCCGTCTTGCTGCGGAGTGGTTCCCGCAGTAGCATTTGCGACATGAGTCGGGGTGCACTGTCGCTAGTGATGGCGCTTTTCTGTCTGGGCGCCTGTGCTCACGCCGACGTCCTCTTCTATGGTGGCGACTTTAACCCAAGCTTCTGGTATTCGGATTCGCTCTCCAATGAGAACGACGCCGCGGTTCATGGCGATCCGTACGGCTCGGCGGTGTATCAGAATTTCATAATCCCTGATGGCCAGACGTGGAGCGTTACGGCGCTGTTCAGCAATGACATCATGACAATCAGTCCGACCTCAGCCTACTGGGAGATTCGGACCGGAGTCTCCGAAGGCAATGGCGGGAACCTGCTGGCATCAGGAGCGGGAACTGACTCCTACCAGCTGAAAGGCGCTTACGACGAATACACCAACACGGTGAGAGGGATGAACCTAAGGCTGGGGCCGGGAATGTATTGGTTTACCGTCGTACCGGAGGCTCCGGGCCAGCAAGGGCGCTCGTCCAATACGAACACCTTCGGGCAGAACGCGATAGGCACGGAGATACCTGACGAGCAATACTTAAACTCACCGTTCTACGGGTACAACTTCACCAACGCGGACAACCTCAGCATCTTCCCAAGGTTCTCCAGTGGGATAATCGGAACAGCGGTACCGGAGCCTGCGAGCATGGTGACGCTGGCGTCGGGGCTGATCGCCGTGGCAGAAGTTGTGCGGCGGCGATATTTGTAAGTTTTGGGTTAAGCTGCTGGTCCTCTTCACGTCTTTGCCCTTCTGCCGTTACTATGGCTGTTCGCGCATCGAACAGACGATGACCTTCCCACGATCCAGCGGCATCCTTCTTCATCCCACCTGCCTGCCGGGACCATACGGCATTGGCGAGTTTGGCCCCGAGGCGCATCGTTTCGCCGATTTCCTGCGCGACGCAGGTCAAAAGATTTGGCAGGTGCTGCCACTGGGGCCGACCGGATACGGGGACTCGCCCTATCAGTGTTTCTCGGCATTCGCCGGTAATCCGCTGCTGCTGTCACTGGAAGTGCTGGTGGAACGTGGATATCTCAAGCAGCGAGATTTGGAGAATCGCCCGTTATTTCCCGCCGACCACGTTGACTTCAATCGGGTGATCGAGTGGAAGCTGCCGTTGCTGAGCAAAGCCTACGAGGGATTCGTCAGCTCCGGTGCAGAGCGCGCAGCATATGACGAGTTTTGCGCGAAACATGCGTGGTGGCTCGACGATTTCGCAGTGTTCATGGCGCTTAAGCACCGACACCAGCAGGTGATGTGGACGCAGTGGGAGCCGAAATACGCGCGGCGTGATAAAGCGGCGCTGGACGATGCGCGGCGCGACCTCCACGAAGAAATCGCGCGGCAGAAGTACGTCCAATTCGAGTTTGAGCGGCAGTGGTGCGATTTGAAAGCGCATTGCGTGCGCAACGGAATTCGACTGATGGGCGACGTTCCAATTTACGTCGCGCTCGATAGTTCCGATGTGTGGGGGCATCCGGAGCTGTTCGAACTGTTGCCTGACGGTAATCCGTGCATCATCGCCGGTGTGCCTCCCGATTACTTCAGCGCTACCGGGCAGTGCTGGGGGAATCCCATTTACGCCTGGGAGCAGCACGCGAAACAGAACTACGCATGGTGGATTGCGCGCTTCCGGCGTTCGCTGGAGATGCTGGACCTGATCCGGCTTGACCACTTTCGCGGATTTGAGGCGTATTACGAAATCCCCGGCGGGGCTACGACTGCGGTGAATGGCCGATGGGTGAAGGGACCGGGCGCACCGCTGTTTGAGGCGCTGCAAGCGGCGCTGGGACAGTTGCCGATTGTCGCGGAGAATCTGGGTGTCATCACGCCGGAAGTGGAAGCCTTGCGCAATCGCTTCGGCTTCCCCGGCATGGCCATCCTGCAGTTCGCGTTTGGCAATGATCCGCAGGCGCCCGACTTCAAGCCGCACAACTATCCGCATCAATTGGTGGCCTATACCGGCACGCACGACAACGATACGGTGATGGGGTGGTGGCACAGCACGGGCGCGGGCGACAGCACGCGAACCAAAGGAGATGTTGCGAAAGAGCTGAGCTATGCCCGTGGTTACCTGAACACCGATGGCAGCGAGATCAATTGGGTGATGATTCGCACCCTGATGGCGTCGGTGGCTGACACGGTTTTGTTCCCGTTGCAGGACGTTCTCGCCGTCGGCAGCGAGGGCCGAATGAACTTGCCAGGGACTGCGTCGGGGAACTGGCGTTGGCGATTCCGCAGCGGCGATCTGGTGCCATCGATGGCGGGTAGATTGAAAGAGATGGTGGAGACCTACGAAAGATGAGTGCGTGGATCAGAGCAGATTTGGGAATTCCTCAACCGAGAGGTCAGCAGCGCGAATGAGAGCGCGCAGCGTACCTACCGACAACTCCCTATGCTGCGGGACTGACAAGTTGGCCCGATGACCAGGCTTTGTCATTACAAGGTGGCTACCGACCTGCCAACGGTAATCCATCCGGCTTTAGCGAATGCTTTTGCTGCTTCTTTGCCTGAGATGTTTGCGAGTTTTGACATCAGCAGAATGGATGCGGTGTAGTTCAGGAACTATCGATACTCGAGAGGAAGTTAGACGGCTACAACAATAGGAGTTCGGTCTGTGGGTATCTCCTGAATTGCCTTCTGATCTTCCGCCCACATCCAGGCGGTAATCGCTTCTTTGATGTTCTCCAAGGCTTCCTTTTCGTCTTTCCCCTGGGAAACGCAACCAGGAAGAGCGGGACACTCGGCTACAATCCAACCGTCCTTGGCCTTCTCCAGCACGACATGAAAAATCATTCGGTGCTCCTGAGACCGTTGTATCCGGTCACTTGCTCCGATTGGCCCAAAATGGGCTAGTCGTTAATTCGTAAGCGAGTGTGCATTCTCAACTTCTCTTCCGCTCATTTATACTCAAACGTTTGCCACGCGATGTACGCAACATTCTGAGACTTCCGCGTGGCCTCGAGGACCCCGTGAAAATCCTGGTTTGCATGAAGCAGGTACCGCAGAAAGATGCGCCGTTGAAGCTGAACGAGAGCGGCACATGGATTCGTGAAGACGTTTCCTACGAAGTGAATGAGCCTGATGCGTATGCCCTGGAAGCGGCCCTTCAGCAGAAAGAGAAGCATGGCGGAGAGGTCGTGGTGGTGACCAGCGGCCCGACGCGGGCGCAACAGGTCTTGCGCGAGGCGCTGGCCAAAGGCGCGGATCGTGCCATTCACCTTGAGGGCGACGAGTTCGCCACCCTGGATGCGTTCAATACCGCAAAAGCGATTGCCGCGGTCGCCAAGGACGAAAACTTCGACCTGATCTTCACCGGCTTGCAGTCTGACGACTATGGTTTTGCGCAGACGGGTGTTGTGCTGGCTGAGTTGCTGGGCTGGCCGCACGCGACCATCATCATGCAGATCGAGAAAACCGATTCTGGCATTCGCGTAAAGCGCGAGCTCGAGGCGGGATTCTTCCAGTTCATCGATATGCCGCTGCCGGCAGTACTGTCGATCCAATCGGGGATCAGCAAGCTGCGTTATGCGACCCTGATCGGCATCAAGCAGGCCAAGAACAAACCGCTGAAGAAGGTTTCGTTTGAAGAAGTGAAGCCATCGCTGGCAGGAAATCTGCAAAAGATTGAGCGGCTGTACGTTCCGCAGAAGACGAAGAAGACGGAGGTCATCGAAGGCCCGCCGGGAGAAGTCGTAAAGAAGCTGGTTGAAAAGCTGCGCAACGAAGTTCGGGTGATCTGATGGCTGGCCAGCCCTGATTCCAGGGGCTGCTCACGTGCTCTTTGAAATCCAGAGGAGGTCGCGGGAATCGGGCGTCAACTCTCGCCTTGGCATCTAACTCTCCGGGAGTTTTCTCCGGAGGAGGATAGCCAATGCCAGGTTTTGAACGCGACCAATCCGCAATTGACAACACAGTCGAAAATCGCCGACTGGGTTCCATTATGTTGACGGTTGGATGGATCCTGCTGTGGTTCGATGCGATATTGCTGGTGTATTTCTATAGCAGTGTTCGCGACGGTTCCATGTTCTGGCCGACGTGGGTAACCATTGAGGGCATCATCGGACTGGGCCTGGTGATAGCCGGTACACGCTATCGCAGAGTCATCGGCGCGACACGGCTTGGACGGCGCGATATGGCGGGTATCGAACGCGAGCAGCGGCGCGAAGAGGAAGAACAGAGACGCGTCGCCTAGCTGATACAGCGTGCCGGCAAAAGTTTTGGGGTAGCAGAGGGTGGCGATCGCAGAATTGGAGGCGATATGCCATCGACAGAAGAAGGCCGTGAGAATGTCTCAGCCCTTATGGTGATGGGCTGGGTGTGTGTGCTGTTTGCATTCATCGTGATGTTTTTCAACCCGGCTGCGCTCAAGCGCGGACAGATAGGGATAGAGCTGATCGCGGGAGCGCTGGCAGTTGGCGGTTTGTTAATGAATCTGGTTGGCTCGCGCATTCGCGCGCGTAACCGCTTCTGACGAGTTCGATAGGAAGATCCTCTTTATGGCAGACACAATCCTGGTAATGGCAGAACAACGGCAAGGGCAACTCAATCGCGTTTCCTTCGAAACGCTCACTGGCGCGCAGGCCATCGCCGCCGATACCGGATGGACGCTTGAAGCCGCGGTTGTGGGTAGCGGCGTCTCTGAAATCGCCGCTGAATTAGCGAAAGTCAAAATCGCGAAAGTGTATGACGTCGAGTCCACGTTGCTTGAGCCTTACACTCCTGACGGATTCGTCGCGGCTCTCAAACAACTGGTGGACCAGAAGCAGCCCACGCTGGTGCTGATGCCGCATACCTATCAGGTTCGGGACTTCGCTCCCAAGCTGACGACAGCTCTCAACCGCTCTCTTATCAGCGACGCTGTCGGCTACAGGTACGAAGGCGGCAAGCTGATGTTTACCCGGCAAATGTTCCAGGGCAAATTTGCGGCGGATGTGTCGTTTGCTGGAGATCCGCCCTATTTCGCGACTTTCCAGAACGGCGCATTCCGCGGCGACAAAGTGGAGATGGGCTCTGCGCCGGCTCCGGTTGAAACCGTACAGATTGATATAGCGGACGCAGTAGTCCGCAATAAGCCTGAGGCTCCTTTCAAGGAAGCCAAGCAGGCCGTCGATCTTACTCAGGCGCAGGTCATCGTCGCCGTAGGCCGAGGCATCAAGGAACAGAAGAACATCGAAATGGCTAAGCAGTTGGCGGATGCGCTGGGTGGTGAAATAGCGGCTTCGCGTCCAATTTGCGATTCCGGTTGGCTGCCTATGGATCGGCAGGTTGGATCGTCGGGCCAGACGGTCGCACCCAAGCTTTATCTGGCGCTGGGGATCAGCGGCGCCATTCAGCATGTAGTGGGAATGAAAGGCGCGCATACAATTATTGCGATTAACAAAGATTCTGAGGCTCCGATCTTTGAGATTTCCGATGTCGCGGTGGTCGGTAATCTGTTCGAGATTGTGCCGCCGCTGATTGAAGAAGTGAAGAAAGTGAAAGGGGCTTAACAGCCGGTCAGCAGTCCTAATAGGCCGGGCGTTTGCTTGAGCTGTCCTGCTATTTGTGGCTTGTCGTCTGCGGTGTTTTTCGCTGAAATCAGTTCGAATTTTGCACTCCAGCGATGTTGGAGCGGCGCGCATAACTACGAATATTAATAAGTTCGCGGAACTAGCCGGACGCATCCGCGTATCATTCAGGAAGGACCATGCATGATTGTATTTCGTAAGCCAGTGCCCGATGTCGAGCGTCCCGTAATGGAAGCCGATGTCGTTATCGTCGGCGGAGGTCCTGCCGGCATGGCATGCGCTTTGCGGCTCTCGCAACTGGTTGACGAACATAACACGCGACATCCCGAATCGCCGCTTTCCAAAGAAAACATCTACCTGCTGGAGAAGGCACGCGACGTTGGCGCGCATTGCCTCTCCGGCGCGCTGCTCGATCCGCGTTCCATGCGTGAGCTGCTGCCCGACTTTGAAAAGGACGCACCGCTCGATGCCAAGGTAGTGAAAGAGTCGGTCTACTTCCTGACGCGAACCGGCAAGTTCAAGTTTCCCGTCACGCCTCCGCCAATGCGCGATCACGGCAACTACGTTATATCCATCAACAAGTTCGTCAAATGGCTTGGTAGCAAGGTGGAGGAAGCGGGTATTACAGTCTTCACGGGCTTCGCCGGCTCCGAGCTTCTTTTTGAGGAAGGCCGCGTGGTGGGCGTACGCACCGACGACAAGGGCGTCGACAAGAACGGCGAGCAGAAGAGCAATTTCGAGCCCGGATACGATCTGCGCGCGAAGGTTGTCATTCTCGCTGAAGGCACTCGCGGCTCGCTTACCAAACAACTCATCGGGCGCTTCCAACTCGATCAAGCGCGTAATCCGCAGACCTACGGCGTCGGCGTGAAGGAACTCTGGGAGGTTCCCTCCGGCCGCATTGCCGCGGGCGAAGTCATCTACACCATGGGTTATCCGCTGAGCTTTCACGAGTATGGCGGCGCCTGGATTTACGGCTCGAAAGACAACGTCGTCTCGCTCGGCTTCGTTACCGGACTCGACTATCGCGATCCCCGTCTCGACCCGCAGCGCGTCTTGCAGGAGTTCAAGAAGCACCCATTCATCGCCAAGCTGCTCGAAGGCGGCAAGATGATTCGCTACGGCGCCAAGTCGCTGCCTTACGGTGGATGGTGGTGCATTCCTCCGGTTGCCGGAGACGGTTGGCTGATCCTCGGCGACTCGGCAGGATTCCTGAACTCGCAGCGGCTGAAGGGCATTCATCTCGCCATCAAGAGCGGAATGCTCGCCGCGGAGACTGCTTACGATGCGATGTCGAAAGACGATTTCTCGCTCGGCGTTCTAGAGAAATATCAGGACCGCGTCGACAACAGTTGGATCAAAACTGAGCTCTGGCCGGTGCGCAACTTCCATCAGGGATTCGAGAACGGCTTCCTTTCCGGCATGTTCCACGCCGGTATTCAGCAGTTCACCGGTGGGCGTGGTCTGCATGAGCGCTATACCAATCATGCCGGACACCGCCGTCTGCGGCACTTAGCAAACCTTCCTTCCGATGGCGGTCCGGACGCGAACATCATTGGGCCGGCCAAAGGCGACGGCAAGTTCACCTTCGACAAACTGACCGACCTCTACCATTCCGGCACCAAGCACGAGGAAGATCAGCCCGCGCATCTCGTCATCCACGACACCGATATCTGCAACGAGCGTTGCGTGCGCGAGTTCGGCAATCCCTGCAAGAACTTCTGCCCTGCCAACGTCTACGAAATGGTCGAAGCCGCCGACACACCGAGCGGTCTGGAGATCCACCTCAACCCTTCGAACTGCGTTCACTGCAAAACCTGCGACATCATGGATCCCTACGAGATCATCACCTGGGTTCCACCCGAGGGCGGCGGCGGCCCTAACTACGACGGGATGTGAGAAGCGGCAATTAGCAATCCGCTAATCAGACGGAGTTGCGGGCAGAGCCTCGCACCGCCCGCGCTTCTACGGCGTGATCCGAAAGACGAGCCCGTTGCCGTACATGCCGCCGGCAGAGGCTGTCCCATAGATATTTCCAATGGAATCGAACGACAGAGTCCCGTACGGACAAGCGCCATCACTGCCGCCGGTGAAGTCGTGCAGCGAGGTATAGCTCCAAGCACCGTTAATGAAGGTCAGCTTAAACACCGAGCCTTGATGGTAAGCGCCGTCCGCGGCGGTTGTTCCGTAAAGATTGCCTGCGTTGTCGCGAGCCAGCGTGCGGTAGGAGCCTTGCGGGCCCGCGGCGTTGAAACCAAACAGCGTGCTGATGTTCCACACGCCTTGTGTGCCTGACGTCAATTCAAACGCAATCCCGCCGCCGCTAATGCCACCGGCCTGAGTTATGCCGTATAAATCGCCTCCCTGATCCAGAACAATGCCCGAGCCAGGAGTGATCCCATCCGTTTCGCCCTGGAAGCTGTGAAGAACACTGTTTGTCCACGCAGAACCGGAAGGCTGCAAGCGATACACGATGCCCCATCCAGCAGTTCCGCCCGCGGAAGTTGTTCCGTAGAGATTGCCGGCGGAATCGATGGCAGGACCTCCGAGTGGCGCGCTCCCATTAGGACCGCTAAAGCTGTGGATCACGCTTTCGGTCCAAGGGCCGTCACTTGGCGTCAGCTTGAAAATTGCGCCTTGGGAATTAGCGCCTCCGTTTCGGGTAGCGCCGTACATGTTGCCGGCTCGGTCGAACACAACATCGCCGTAAAAGGGATTTTCGCCATCATAGTAGCCAAACTGGTACAGCAAGGCTTCCTTCCACCCGCCGCCGAACTGAGGTTGCAACCGATATACGGTGCCACAGCCGTGGTCCTGTCGGCATCCGTCCCCGTTGCCGCCGATGCGGGTGGTGCCGTAGAGAGCGCCATCGGGACCAATCGTGACGCGCGAGTAAGGAGAGCCTCCGTCCTGGCTCCATTGGGTGAAGCCTTGGAACGTATGAAGGAGATAGAAGCTCCAGGTGGTGCCAGAGAGCACCACTCGGTAGACGTTCCCGAACCCCTTATCGCCGCCAGCGGAGGTGGTACCGTACAGATTTCCAATCTGGTCGATCGTGACACCGGCGACGGGATTGGCTCCGTCGCTTTGTCCGGTAAAGGCGTGCAGGACGGTAAAGGTCTGCGCTCGACCCACCGCTGCTGCTAAAAGATTCATTCCGAACAGCAGTGCAAGGAGCACGTTGTAAGGAGCGTGGATTTTACTGGTTTTCACGGCTCACCCACTTTGCCGGCGAGAATTGCGCCGCCATCAGGGCGCTGCCGGGATTGGAGCGAGTGTGTGGAAGAACCTCATTTAAGTCGATGTGCTGGCCATCATTTGTAAGTAACTTGGGAATAATCTGTGTAAGTTATGGCAAAGCAGCTTGTTAGGAGCGGTGCGGGTGCCTATCGCGTGAGATTGGACAGCCGCTAATGCGTATGTAGCCCCAAGTTCCATGTTGGCCCGGCGCACTTGTCGGATAGCGATGCCAGAAATGTTACAAAACCGGGTGCGGTTTGGGGCGTGTGAGCTCGACCCGGAGTGCAGCGTCCGCCGGCCTCCCACAAAACCGTTTTGCAATCGGGCCCACGTCTACTGCGTGAGGCGAAGCAGGATCTGGGCGGCGATAGTTTGGAAGACCTGCTGAAGTTCCGCGGAGCATTGCGATGAAGGACAATTTTTGGCGAAGACGGCCATGCCTTCCGGCTGCGAGGAGTCGTAGGAAGTGCTGGCCGGGTCGTTAGCAATCTGCTGGAGAAAGGCATCGTCTACCGAAGTACCCAGTCCGATGGCGTAGATGTACATGCCTTCGTTGCGCATGGCGTTGGCGGTTTCGAGCGCACGATATTGCGCGTCGGCGGTGACGTTGGTGCGGGTAAACGTTTTGGTGGTTCCGTCGATTGCCGAAGTGAAACCGGTGGGGGGACTTGGATTACAGAAATTAGAAGGGCTCCAGGAGCCATGCGAGCCGCTGGTATAGGTCGCGAGCGAGATTCCGGTGCTGGGATTGAAGAAGTCGACGCTGTTGCCGGAGTCATAGCCGCCATAGTTGTAAAGCGTCATGACACTCTTGCAGGAGAGCGTGTCCTGGATGACGTTGGCCTTTCCGTCGGTGAAATACACCGCGACTTTGACCACGTTCTGCCCGGGATCGACGGGCACACTTTCGTTCTGAGCCTTGCCGAGCATTATTCCGCCGTGGCCAAAGGTGCCACCGCTGAAGTTGCCGCTGAGGGCCTTGGCGGCATTGGTGATGGGAGTTATGAAGTTGGTGCCGATGGCAACGTCCACGGTAGCGTTGGAGGCGAAGCTGACCATGGCAACCTTATCTTGAGAGTTGTCGAAATAGTTGACGAAGGTTCCTACGGCGGGAGGGAGCGCCGAGGCTCCGCCGTTGGTCTGCATCGAGCCGGAGCGATCGAGAATCAGCGACATCACCAGCTTGCCGCGCGTCGCTTGCGCACTGTCGCTTACCGGCAAAGTTACGTAGTCCGGCAGCAAGGCCATGAATTGCGTCTTGATCGTGGCCATGGCGTTGACGGATACGAAGCGCTGACCGTTGGCATCGGTGGAAAAGGTCACGGTCACGGTGGGCGGCGCAGTATCTAAAGAGGTGGTGCGGTAGTTTGCGTTAAAGGAGTTGAGGGCAAGGGTGCGTGCGGCGTCCTCGCCCTGCGAGAGGTTGCGCATTGCGGTCAGGCAGGCGCCATCGACCGCCTTCGAAAGCTTGGCCTTGGTGACGTAGGCGAATCCGAGGTCAACCGCCAGTCCCAGGGACAGAATCAGCGACGACAGCACGAGGGCGAACAGGACGAGGGTTTGACCCCGTTCGTCACGAAGTTTGTGCAGCCTCGGCCAGCGTTTCAAGTGAGTGCTCATGGTCAGTAATACCCGACGTCATAGAGTTGCGAAGGAACCACGGTTGCGTTCAGGAAACTTCCCACCGGCGTAATCGAGTGATAGGTGTAGAAGACCTCGGTGATGAACACGGTTTGTCCTAGCTGCGGGGCGGCGTTGACGGGCAGCGTTACGGTGCTTCCAACCGAGCTGCCAATGCGGCTGGTGGCGGCCAGTGCGCCCAGCGCAGATTGTCCCGTCAGCTTGAGCGTGTTGTTGTTGTTGTAGACGGAGGAGACGATGACGCGGCCATGTCCTGCGAAATCGAGTGGTGGCGACGCGGTCATCACGGCGGTTGCCGTATCTGACAGAGTGGTACCACGGGAGGCGAGGGCACAGCCTTCTCCGGTAAGGTTGACGATGACCTGGCCTACGAACAGCGCGCGACTCACGTCGATCACGCCGAACAGGATGATGAACATCACGGAGGCGCAGAGGGCGAATTCCAGCAACGCCTGGCCGGAGTCTGCCTCTGCTCGTTTTCTCGGTCTCGGCATCGGAATGGTTCGCAAGAACATGATCGGCTCGTCAGTTACTGTTGCCGGGGGGAAAGGGTTCATTGCGAAAAGTCGCAGAGACCGTGGTGGTGTACTTGCCGTGAGCGAAGTATTGGCCGATGAGTGCGGTCATCAGCGGCAAATTCGCGGTCAGGGAGATGGTGACTGTGTCACCGGGGCCGCCGGCGTTGTTGCTGCCTCCAACAACGCTGGATATCTGAATGTTCGATACGTCGAGACCCATTGCAGCCTGTTGCGCAACTTGAGTAATGGAAGCGGTGCGCGAGTAATTGTGGCCGGGATGGTTGGGGTCAGGCAGATGATTGCCCGTCATGGCATAGCGTCCCGCCTCGCGCACTGCGTTCTGCAATGTGATCTGGCCGTACATCAGGCAGGCAAACTCGAAGCAGGCGAACATCACGGTAAACAGCATGGTCGCGACCATGGCGAATTCCATGGTGGCGCTGCCAGCATCGCGCGAGCGTAATCGTTGTAGGTACGAGCGGTTCATCTACGTGCTTCATCGGCAAGAAGGCGCGGAAGGTTATTCCGATGCCGGTCTGCAGATTGCGACGCATCTACCTCAGGGGCCAAGGCCCCAGGTATTTTCAACAACAGGAGCGCCAGCCTGAAGGCCAGCGCTACCCGAAATGCGCTAGTCTTTGCGTTCGAAGAGCACGGCAACGTTGTCTTCGTACACGACTTTCCAGCCGGTGGAGTTACGCAGCAGATAGGTCAGGGCAGTCTGGCGGGCAAACAGGACGTAGTGGATGTCGTGCTTGCGCAACAGTTCCAGCGAGTTCTTCACGCCAATGATGTCGAGATAGTCGGCGAATGTGCCGCTGTATTCGAAGATGTCGACACGGGAGTCGACGAAGACAGGCATCTGGCGCGCGTTCCAGATCAGATACCCGCCCCAGTCATAGTCGTTGAGTACCCGGGCGCCGGGGGGAATCGAGATCAGATGATGCAAGGCCAAGACCGGATATTGTTCGACGATTCCCGTGCTGAGTTGCGGGTTCGACGGGGCTTGCCAACCTATGATGGCCAGCATAGTGCCGATCATCAGCAGATTCAACCCAGGCTTGTCCGCGACCGGCGACCCTCCGAAGCCATGCAAGCTGAGTTCGGCGGCGAGCACAGGGGTGATGATGATCGCGGCGAGGAACAGGAATCGCGTATAGGTCAGCGCCGAATAGAAGGCAACAAGTACAAACAGCAGTTCATGCAGACGGAAGCGGCTGCGGCGAACCAGGGCCAGTACCAGGAAGGCCAGCAGCATTGCCAGCAGCAGCTTTCCCCGGATGGCGTGGAAGTCTGGACTCTGCCACTCCTCGACATGGCTGAGGTTCAGCTTTTGCCGGAACGCCAGATTGAAGGGGTAGAACACCAGACGCCAGCCGTAGGGATTCAGGAACAGCGCGGCTGCGGAACCTCCGATGACACCGGCGAGTTGCTTCAGTTCGGCCCCGCTGCGGCGAGCCGACTCGATGCGTCCGGCATGAACGTTGCAGCAGGCGGCCAAGGCAAATGCGATCAGCAGCGCAAGCCCGATCAGCCATGAACCGTGGGTGTTGACCCACAACCCGAACAGCGGCGGAAGCAGCCACAAGCGTCGCGGATGCGAATCGTAAGTTTCGAGAATCAGCAACTCGAAAAGCAGAAAGATCCAGCCAAAGAGCAGGGTGCGCGGGCCGAACGAAACGGTGGCAAGGGGGATGGCCAAACCACAGGCGAGAGCTGCCGCCTTATAGTCGCGCGCGCGCAGATACGCCAGCCGATAAAGCAGAAGAAAGATGGCCACCAGCGCTGCTGCCATCACCAGGTACAGTCCCTGCAATCCCAAACCGCGCCAGCCCAGGTAGTAGGGAAGCTCTCCCAGCCACTCGTGATTGATCCAGGGCGCGCCATGCACGGTGTAGGAATAGACGTCGGCGCGAACGAAGTGGCCACTCCGAACTAGCTCTTCGGCATTGCGCAGGTGCCACCAGATGTCGGGGTCGGCGAGGCTGCGGTTGGCGAAGATAACGACGGTGGTGACCAGCGCCGCTCCCAGCACGGCGGGGAATCCGACCAGTGTGCGCCAACCGCCGTGGGTCTCGGCAGCGGAGTGCGTCGGCACACAGCGATCGAGTGCGTTCGAAGCGGCCATCACTGCGCTCATCGGCGCAAGTGCCGCAGACGATTAAAGACACGCTTCGCCATTCGCCATTCGCTTTTCGCCAGACCGTTTTGGTCGCCATTTTTTCCGAGATCGCTGTCAGTTCAGCAGGCGCGCAGGCATGGCCAATACGGAGTTCTTCCAATCAACCAATTGGCGCTTTCTGTGGCTCGGGGTGATCTTGACCTTCGGGCGAATGGCGAATAGCGAATAGCGGCCTCTCATGCTCTCGTCTTGGCTGCCGATAAAGCGAGCAGGCCCATGCGGGAAACCGGGGGCACGAAAGCTCACGGCGGGCAACCGCCGGAGTGAAGGAGAACTTGCATGTTGAGCAAGGCCACAATTGCCTGGCGCAGACTGCTGCGGGATGAGTCGGGTCAAAACATGATCGAGTATGCGCTCGTAGCGGCACTCATCGCGCTAGGAGCGATCGTCGCAATGCAAGGGGTGGCGACCGCGCTGAGCAGTGCGTTCAGCAAGGTGTCGAGTCACCTGAACGCGTCTGTCACATAGTTTCAGGTCGCGATTCCGGAGCGGAAGGGGTCAGGCCATCGGCTTGGCCCCTCCGCAAAATTCAGCCCCTCAGAAGGCGAGGAGATTGCCGGCTGCTGCGAAGAAATCAGATCAACCATGATGCCCCCGTCCTCCAACCCGTACTCGCTTGCCGGCGGAGTTTGTTTCGCCCTGGCTGGTGCCGCGTTTGATCTGCGCTGGCGCCGCATCCCGAACAAATTAACTGCGGCCGCCGCCCTGATCGCTTTCCTGGTCAACGCGTTGATGGGTGGAGTGCGAGGCCTTCTCGGCTCGCTGGCTGCCTGCCTGCTGGCCGGAGCGGTATTCGCCGTGATGTTCTTCCTGGGTGGCATGGGTGGTGGCGATGTGAAGCTCATGGCTGCCATCGCTGCTTTCGCTGGAGTGGGACATGTGACGGAACTGCTGCTGTCGACCGCCTTGGCGGGAGGCGTGTTTGCGCTGGCAGTGGCCTTGGCGCGCGGTGCATTAGGCGATACCCTGCGCAACCTCTTTGGCTTGTGGCCTCGACGCACGCCAAAAAACAATACTCCCCAACGTGCCCGCTTGTACCTGCCCTATGGAGTGCCGATCGCGGTCGGGGCACTGCTCACTTTTTATAGCGGAGTGCTTACCTCATGAACCCTCGTCGCACCGTCGTAGCTCTCTTGCTCGCCCTGCTGATTTCCGGTCTGTGCACCTTTGTTTTGGCGCGGCGGGTGATGCGCCATGCCGCCGGCCGCCCGCAGACCCAGCCCTACGTCACCGTCAACAAACCGGTGCTGCCGGGAGAAATTCTTAAGGCTGAAAACCTGAAGCTGATCGACTGGCCCATAACCTTGACTTTGCCGGACGGCTTCACGCGTAGCGATGAGGTTGCAGGGCGTGCGGCGCTGTATCCGATAGCTCCCGGCCAGCCCATACTGGCGGGATATCTCGCCGCTCCCGGCTCGGGCCTTGGCCTGACTGCGAAGATTCCCGACGGCATGCGCGCCACCGCGTTGAAGTCGAACGAAGTCACCGGTGTAGCCGGGTTTCTGTATCCCGGCTCGCATGTTGATGTGCTGGTGACCTATCGCAACGAAGTCTCCCCCATACCGATGACGCAGATTGTGTTGCAGGACGCGGAAGTGCTGACGGCGGGCCAGAAGATCGAACCTGATCCGCAGGGCAAGCCGGAAACTGTCAGCGTGGTGACGCTGCTGCTTACCCCCGAGAATACGCAACGCGTGGTCCTGGCCAGTACCCAGGGAAGCGTGCAGTTTGTGCTTCGCAACTCGGATGATCATGACACTGTGGCCGACACTCCTATCGACCTGCGCCAGCTTTCCGGAGGCAAAGGCGGAGATCCCGTAAGCCCCCGGAGCGCCGACGCCGTGGTGCCACGTGTGAGGTCCTACAACATCGAGACCATTGCCGGAGACAAGCGGCAGGTCGCGAGCTTCAACCAGCCGTGAGCCAACCCCGTGAAACGAAAAATCCAATTCGCGCAGCTCTTCTTCCTGCAAGTACTCTTGCTGACGACTCTGGACGTGTGGTGCCAGAACTCTCTAGCGCCGCAACCCGCCCAGGGTATCCCGCAGCCGACGCAAGGCGCCTTGCAAATGCTTACTCCGCCTGGCAATTCCTTAGGCCTGCAAGCGCAGACACAGTCTGAGGGTGAGCCGCTGGTTCTGTCGGTTGGACGCTCAACCGTGCTGCGCACCGCACAGCGGCTGCGCCGAGTGTATGTCAGCAATCCCGCGGTAGTCGATTCCATCACGGCGAGTCCTCACGAGCTCATATTGACCGCCAAAGCGGGTGGCTCCAGCAGCGTAGCGGTATGGACCGAAGACGGCGCGACGAGCCTCTATAACGTGGTGGCTGAGCTCGATCTGAGTGAACCGGCCAAAGCCCTGCGGCTGGCCTTTCCGGCCGAGCATCTTGAGCTGGAGAGCCAGGGAGGGCGGTTGCTGCTGACGGGGGCCGCCAGCTCGCCAGGCGTGATCGACGCGGCGTTGAAGCTGCTGGGCTCGTATTCCAAGGACGTTGTCAACTCGGCCCAGGTGCTTCTGCTGCATACCCCGCAGGTGCAGCTGAAGGTGCGAATTGCGGAGGTGGATCGCACCAAGCTGAGCCAGTTTGGGATCAACATTCTGAGCGGCGGCAAGACCACGGCGGTCACTCAGACGCAGCAGTTTGGAGCTGTGGGGATGCGCGATGACGGCGCACTCGGCCTCTCCGACTTGCTCAACATCTTCGTCTACAGCCACGACATCGACGTTGGCGCAATCATCCGAGATTTGGCGGAGAACCAGGTCCTGCAGGTGCTGGCTGAGCCGAATATAACGACCTTGAGCGGCCAGACTGCCCACTTTCTTTCGGGCGGCGAATTTCCTTTTCCGGTGATTCAAGGATCGTCGGGTGGACTGACCAGCATCACCATCCAGTTCCGGCCATTTGGGGTGCGGCTCGACTTCACCCCGATCGTGAATCCCGACCACACCATCCGGCTGAAAGTTGCGCCCGAGGTCAGCGCGCTGGACTATACCAACGCGGTCACCATTTCGGGCTACACCATTCCGGCAATTTCCACCCGGCGGGCGGAAACCGAGATCGAGCTGCAAAGCGGGCAGAGTTTTGCCATGTCGGGCCTGCTCGATCGTCGAACCACCGAGAAGCTGGGCAAGATGCCGGGCATTGGCGACATTCCGATTCTGGGCGAGCTATTCAAGTCGCGCGACATCAACAAGTCATTCACCGAACTCGTGGTGATCGTCACCCCGGTGCTGGTCGATCCGCTGACCACGCCGGTGCCGGTTCCGCCGTTGCCGAAAGAAGCGGTGAGCAACCTCAATGGCGAACAGTTCGACAACTCGCTCAAGTCGAACAGCAAGCAGCCGAAGGAACAAGTGACACCGCCGGTTGCGGAGCACTAAACGGGAGATCGCGTGAGCAACAAAAATTCCAATGCGTCGCACAACGGCCTGTGCGTTCTGACCGTCTGTGCCGACTCGGCCACTATCGATGATGTCATGCGCGCAACCCTCCAGGTATTTGCGGCGCAGTTCGTTGGCGGCCTCACTGATTACCTGAATCGCACCGCGAATCTTGACATCCTGCAGCGGGCACAAGACAGCGAAGCCTGCCTCTGCGTAATCGATTTCGACCGCGACCGGGTCGAAGCCGTGCAAACCGCCAAGGCGCTGCAACAGATGTTCGGGGCGAGCATCACCATGATTGCGCTGAGCGAGCGCGCTGATCCGGCGCTGATTCTCGATGCCATGCGCTCGGGTTGTAATGAATACCTGGTCAAGCCGGTCAGGATCGAGCAGCTGTCGGATTCGCTGGTGCGTTTGCAGAGCCGCTGGGCGACCAGCGAGAAAGCCTCCACCTTACGCGGTGGAGTGCTGGCCTTCTTGGGCACCCGTGGCGGCGCCGGCTCAACCACCCTTGCGGTCCACATCTCCACGTTTCTGGCCAAAGTCCATCAACGCCGAGTGCTGCTGGTTGATCTGCACTCGCAACTCGGCCATGTAGGGCTGTATCTGGGATTGCCCGGCAGCCGCTATGACTTCCCGGAACTGGTTCGCAACGTGGGACGGCTCGATTCCGCCCTGCTCTCCGGCTTCGTGGCTCATCACGATAGCGGAGTGGATGTGCTGCAATCGCCCGACGTGCTGGATGTCACCAGCGAAGCTGCGGTGGACGATGCCGAACGCGCCCTGCTGTTCCTGCGTGGACTTTATGACTATGTGATCTTCGACTGCCAGCGTAGTTTCGCCGGCGCCAACCTGGCGATTATCGATCATGCGGACGAACTCTATCTGATCGCTACTCCGGATGTGCCGGCGGTGCGCGACCTGTCGCGCTGTGTCGATCGCCTGATCCAGTGCAACATCTCGCCCGGGAAATTGAAGGTGGCGGTGAACCGCTATTCGTCGGCGGGCGCGGTAACGCTTCAGCAAATCGAGAAGGCGATTCGCCAGCCCATCTCGATCACCGTTCCCAATTGCTCGAGCGAACTCATTCGGGCCATGAACACCGGCACGCCGCTGGATCCCGAGGGCAAATCAGAGTTCGTATCGCAGGTGCGCAAGTGGGCGGCCTCGCTGGTTCCGGGGGCCAACCTGCCCGAAGCGGAAACGCCCGCCCGGAGCAGCTGGCGAATTCCATTCTTAAGCTCGCTGAGAGCGGCAAGTTGAGGACTAAACCATGGCAACGCAAGTCGCTGTTCCCCATCGCCCCGCAGTCCCGCCGGAAGTGCGGCCACAAAAGTTGTTACTCGGCCGCGCCCAACAGGAGATTAAGTCGGCAGTACATCGCGAACTGTTGACCCGGATCGATCTTGAGAAACTCGAATTTCTGCAGGACCCGCGTTCGCGGCAGAGCCTGTTGGCCATGATTCACCAACTGCTGGGCGAACAGAACACGCCGCTCAGCGTGGTCGAACGCGACCGGCTGGCGCGCGAAGTGCTCGACGAGCTGTTTGGGCACCGCGCGGCGCCAGCAAGCAGAAGAGCTGGCGGCAAAGGCGACGGTGAAGCTTCTGTTTCCGCTGGTGATTTTTATCTTTCCCAGCATGTTCATTGTGCTGATCGGGCCGGCGGCGCTGAATATCATGCACAACCTGGGAGGGCTGTTCGACTAGCGCGAACCGCTTTCTCAACCACCTGAAAGGAGTCCTTATGGATACTGTCACCCTGATTCGAGTCTTGGCGGGCATTCTGTTCGTGGTCATCGCGTCGGTGCTGGTCTACCGAAAAAAGAAACTCGCGTAACCACGGCCGGACGCGCATGTTGCAGCTATCGACGCGGAATCACGATTCGTGAACCCCACTCATTCCAAACGAAGGAATGAGTGGGGTTCCGACATTCTTGGTTAATCGAAACGAAAAGGGCCACTCTACAGTGTCGGCGGCTCCCCGGCGGGGGGTGTGCGCTGCGCCTGTTCCATGGCTTCCTTGGCATCCCGGCCGGTCACTGCCTTGTACCACGCCGGATGGTTTGTCCACGCCCAGGCTTCGGTTACGGTGCCGCGCGTCATCGCCTGAATCGTGCCCGGTTCGCCGAAGGTGCTGAGATAGATGTGGAAGAAGATCCCGAACAGCATGATGAGCGCGGAGAGGTCGTGGATGATATACGAAATTGACACCAGTACGCGCCCGAATACCGTGGGATACCACATGATGAAGCCGGTGATCACGTAGGCGATGCAGCCGCACACGATCTCCCAGAACATTAGCTTCTGCCCGCCATTGAAGAAGCCGGTCTCTGGCGACTCGACCGAATCGGTGCGAGTGACGTAAGTGTGAATGTGCTTCATCCAGCGCGAGTCGGCGGGCCCCCACGTCATCGGTTGCCACCAGTTCAGTGCCTGAAGCGCAAAGAAGAAAACGAACGCCAATCCAAACCATGGATGCAGGAAACGGGTCATAGCTCCGCCGCCGAACAACGGCGTGAAGAAGCGGAAGATCCACGGCAGGTAAATCCCGAATCCCGACAGCAGGGCGAGGAAGAAAAAGATACCGACCATCCAATGCAGGAAACGCGTGTACACCGGATGGCGCATCAATTCGCCGGCATAGATTACGGTCTTGCCCAAGCGATCAATGGCGTTGGGGCGGTGTTGGAAGGTGTCAGCGGAGGTCGCCATTTAATCTCCCCCTTGAGTCGCCGGTGGTGGATCAATTCTTTTGATCGGCGGTGTTGGCTGAACGCGGCGTGGACCTTCAAAGACATAGTGCATCACCACGCCGACAAATCCCAGCATGGCAGCAAACAGACCCAACGGCTTGAACACGTCCTTCCAGACCGTAAACGCCAGCGGAATACGCGGATTCTTGGGCAGCGCTCCGTAGGCTTCCGGCTTGTTGATGTTGTGCAGGACGTAGATCACGCTGGTGCCGCCGATGGATTCGGGATCGTACACACCGGCGTCCTTGAACCCCGAGACATCACGTAATTGCGTAGCGCGCTTCTCGGCCAGGAACTTCATGTCCTCTTTGGTGCCGAAGTGCAGGCAGCCCGTGGGGCATGACTTGATGCAGGCCGGCTCTAACCCAGCTCCTACTCTGTCAGAGCACAGCGTGCACTTGTAAACCTTCTTGGTGCTTTGATTGAACTTCGGGATATTGAACGGACAGCCCGAAATACAGAAGCGGCAGCCAATGCAGTTTTCCTGCTTGAAATCGACGATGCCGTTGGAGTACTGCACGATGGCGCCATCGGCCGGACATGCGCGCAGGCATCCCGGATCGGCACAGTGCATGCACTGATGCTTGCGCATCAGCCAGGCGAAGCTGCCGTCCTCGTGCTGGTCCTCGTTGAACTTGATGAGGTTCCAGTAGTTCCAGTCCGTGTCGGGCATGGTCTGGTAGGTGTTGTCGAAGTGCGTTGTCTGGAACGGCATATCGTTCCATTCCACACATGCAACCTCACAGGCCTTGCAGCCGATGCATGTCGTAGTGTCGATCAGCTTGCAGACTTTGTCCTGGCGCTGCGTGCCTGCTCCGGCGACCGGCCCGGGGTGGGCCGAGATTTGCTGGATTCGAAGTGTTCCGCGATCACCCATCTCGTGCCCTCCTTTAGACCTTCTCGAGTTTCACCAGGAATCCTTTGAATTCCGGTGTGTAGGCGTTGGGATCCATGACGGTTGGTGTCAGCCGATTCGCAGGCATGAGCGACGTCCTGCCCTCGCTCTCGGAAATTCCTTTGAAGCCCCAGTGAATCGGAACCCCAATCTGGTAGAGCTTCTTGCCGTCCACCTGCATGGGCTTGATGCGCTTGGTCACCATTGCCTTCGCGATGTAGTCGGCGCGAATGCTGCTGACCTTGACCTTCTCGCCACCGGTGATGCCCATTTCGTTCGCCAGTTCGGCAGGTATTTCGACGAACGGTTCCGGCACCAGTTCCACGTTCATGGGATTGTTTTTGGTCCAGTAGTGATAGTGCTCGGTCAGCCGATAGGTGGTGCAGATGATGTTGTAGCCTTCATCCCGCTTGGCGTATTTGTCGAGAGGCGTATTGAACCTCTTCACCACCGGATTATTCGACTGCTCGGGGTGAAGCGGATTGGCAATCGGGCTTTCGATGGGCTCGTAGTGTTCGGAAAACGGACCGTCGGTGACGGCGCCGATAGGAACAAATATCCGGCCCACGCCCTCGGGATTCATGATGAACGGGCCCATGTGATCGCTGGGCTTGGAATCGGGTTTGAAGTCGGGAACATCGTTGCCCACCCACTTCTCGGCCGTCTCGTTCCACCACACTTGCCGGCGCGATGGGTCATAGGGCTTGCCGGTCAGGTCGCAGGAGGCGCGGTTGTAGAGCACGCGCCGGTTCATCGGCCACGACCAGCCCCAGTTCGGATAAATGCCCAGACCCGACGGGTCCTCCGTGCCGCGCCGCTGCATCAGCGGCCCAGCTTCCGTCCACGATCCGCAGTAGAGCCAATTGCCCGACGAAGTCGTGCCGTCGTCGCGCAGCGCTCCGAAGCCGGGCAACTGCTGTCCGGCTTTCAACGAGAGCTTCGTCTTCTCATCGCTGATATCAGCCCATGCCTTGCCGTTGATCTCCTTGGCAATCTCCGCCAGCGATGGACTGGTAGGAGTCGTGTAGGTCCACAACGCATTCAGGATAGGATCGGGGAACTTGCCGCCTTCCTTCTTATAGAGCTCGCGAATCTTAAGGAAGATTTGCGACAGGATGTCCTGATCAAGCTTGCACTGTCCCGGAGGTGGCAAAGCAATGTGCTTCCATTGCAGCCAGCGCGCCGAGTTGACCATGGTGCCGTCTTTCTCGGCGAAGCCTGCGCCGGGCAGCCGGTAGACGGTAGTGTTGATCTGCTTCATCTCCTCCGCTGTGGTACCCGG
Source organism: uncultured Acidobacteriaceae bacterium (assembly GCA_963796585.1). Taxonomy (GTDB): domain Bacteria; phylum Acidobacteriota; class Terriglobia; order Terriglobales; family Acidobacteriaceae; genus CAVVDY01. Next base: position 714,293 of record CAWCMB010000005.1, on the reverse strand, counting down.
CGCCTCCCAGAAAGCGCTGGTCTCATCGGGATAGATTTCGCACACCACCAGGAAATCAGCTTTTTTCAGGGCGTCGATGTTTTTCTTGGAATCGGGGCCGATCATCACCCCGTTCATGCCGAAGGCGAAGAAGCCCTTCACGTGGCCTTCGTACATGTCATTCCAGTTTTCCACCCAGGAATACTTACGGTCGATCTTGGGCAGATAGTGGAAGGCGAAGTCGTTTTCCTTGGTCGCCGCCGGCCCATAAAGCGATTTCAGAAACGACACCGTAAACTTCGGGGTGTTCGACCAGTAATTGAACGACTCCCACTCGCCGGGCTTGGATGGTTTCGGCGTCACACGTTCCAGGTAGGTCTTCAGGTCCTTGTCTGCCGGCGATGGCATTTTGAGATAGCCGGGAAGAATGTCGAAAATCCCGGCCATGTCGGTTGCACCCTGAATGTTGGAGTGTCCGCGCAGGGCATTCACGCCTCCGCCGGCGCGGCCCACGTTGCCCATCAGCAGTTGCAGCATGGCCGCGGTGCGAATGATCTGGGTGCCGAAGGTGTGGTGCGTCCAGCCGACGGCGTAGATGATGGTCGCCACCTTCTTCATGTCGCCATCCTTGCGGATGGAGGTGAACAGGTCGGCGGCTTTCAAGAATTGGTCTTGGGGAATACCGGTAATCCGAGACACCATCTCCGGGGTGTAGCGCGAGTATTGCTGCTTCAGAAGCTGGTAGACGCAGCGCGGATTCTGTAGCGACAAATCGTAAGCAACATTCGGTGGCAGCGAAGGAGGCGGAATCGGACCGCCGCCCATGCCCTTTGCACCCGCCGGCCCTTGCGCCTGATAACCCTGGCCTTCGGCTTGGCCGGTCGCACTGCCATGCTTGGCAGCCGGAACGTTGCCCTGCGGCTCTTGTCCTTTGGGCGCTCCCTCGGTTGCGGGAGCAGCGGCTGCTACGAACTTGCCAGTCTCGTTTCCGCCCTCCTGATAGTTCCAGGTGGCCTTGTCATAGGTCTTGGTTTGAGGATCGAAGCCGGAGAACAGCCCGTCTTCAGGAAGCTTGAATCCATCCTTGATGATGAACGCCGCGTTGGTGTAGTTCACCAGGTACTCGTGAGCGACGCGATTGTTCTGGAGCGCGTAGTTGATTACGCCCCCGAGGAAGGCGATGTCGCTGCCCGCGCGAATCTGGCAGAAGAGATCGGCTTGCGATGCGGTGCGGGTGAAGCGCGGATCGATCACGATCATTTTGGCATCGCGATTGCGTTTGGCTTCGACCGCCCACTTGAATCCGCAGGGATGGTTCTCGGCCGGATTGCCGCCCATGATCAACATCATGTCGGCATTCTTGATGTCGATCCAGCCATTGGTCATCGCCCCGCGCCCGAAAGTTGGTCCCAAACTTGAGACCGTGGGGCCGTGTCAAACACGCGCCTGGTTTTCCAGGCGCACCACCCCCATACTCCGCATTGTTTTCACGACGAGGTAATTGAACTCATTGGTATCGGTGCAGCCCCCGGTGAAGGCAATCGTCTCGCAACGGTTCACCGTGTTGCCCTTGGCATCCGTCTCGATGAAGGTGGCGTCGCGCGTCTTCTTGGTCCACACCGCGATCTCGTCGATGGCCTGGTTCCATGAGATGTCTTCCCAGTGGTCGGAGCCAGGACGCCGCACCTGCGGCTTCAACAGACGGCGCTCGTTCTGGATGTCCTGCTGCAACGAGGCTCCCTTGGGACAGAGCGTGCCGCGATTGATGGGGTGATCGGGATCGCCCTCAACGTGGATCACCTGGGGCGTGACGTTTTTGGCGTTGTCGCCGATGGTGTGGATGATCACGCCGCAGCTCACAGCGCAGTAAGGACAGGTGCTGCGCGTCTCTGTGGTGCGGGAAATTTTCAGGCTGTCCGCCTGCGCCAGAATGGGTTGCGCATCAAAGCCGAAAACCGTAATGCCGACCGCGCCGGCTATGCCAGTCTTGAAGAATGCTCGTCTAGACACATCCATAACTCAGACCTCCAAGGGGAACCATTAGGACGGTAACTGCAAACAGTGAGAGCCGGGGGACGGCGCTCCGATAAGACTTGACGAAGATAACAATACGAACGAGTAGTGTGCGATTCATCATGTCGCCAGCCATCCAGGCAGCGGCCACGAGCCCACATCGTCGCGGAATGCAGGGAAGATTACACCTCGAAACGACGCCGGGTCAATGCGAAAATTGAGGCGCTTACTGGACGCTAAGCCCCGGGCCGCGGCTTCAAAATCCCAGCAAATTCAGTTGGATTTTGTGGTATCCGTGCTCGCTCGCCCACAGGTCCAGTGCGACGGTCGCAATCTCATCCACCTCGGGAACCATGAGGCCGTCTACCGTCATATCGTAGGACTTCTGGTAAGCCTTGCAGGTGTCGCAGGCCTCGACGCGAACCGCGATTGGCTCTTCCACGGAGTAGCGCGGCAGCTTGGTGTGCTCCACCTCGTCACACACCGGACAGACGATGCGCCGGAACTCCCACTCCGCCAGACAAAGCGAGCAAGCAAGATGGCGCTTGCCGCCGTCGCCCTCGGGACGCAGCACTGCCAATTGCGGCCTGCTGCCGCACAGCGGACATGAGGATCCGGAATAGTTGGGGGGCATAGCGAGTCTTGAGGCAAGGAACTCGGCGTGCGGCTGGAAAAGGGCTCGGGCAAAGAAAGAGGAAAGCGCATAATCCGCAGGCTGCCCGTCACGCAGGAAGTCGAGCAGAATCTGCCGCTGATTTGCTTCTCCGGCAGCACCGACTCGCTTTGCCTCCTCCGCCACTTTTTCCGGGCCCTGCTTCTGGACCACGCGTAACAAGGCTGGCAGCCAGCACAGGGCTAGCTCGACATCGAGTTGCTCGAGCAGCGAAGTGCTGGCTGCGGCCGCTGCAGACGCGTGCGATTCGAAGCTCTGCCCCATCTGCTGTTGTAGCGCCAGCACATGCCGATAAAACGCGAGCACCTGCGAACTCGACGGATCGCGATCGAGAAGGTCCTCGGCTCGTCGAATACGTTTGTCCCAGGTGATTCGGTTAACCATCGTTATTCGTTTGGCGAAGCGTCCCGATTATCGCAGAGATACGAAATTAATCCTCCACTTTTCGACACGCAGAAAGATAGCGGGCGTCCAGCCATTGCGCTAGTCGGCGGGTCAGGTAGACGGAAACTGGCCTCCCGGGGTTCATTTTGCGGCGAAAAAGTCGGCCATGGCCACGACAGCACCACACTCGTCACGCATCGCGCCCTCGCCTCTACCGTAGAATCGCAATTTCATGGTGGATTCCAACTCTTCCGGCGCAAGGCCTGAGGGGGTATTTGCGCGATTGCTGCGCAACCTTCGGCCGTCGCATGAGCACAGCGCTTTTTCAGCCACCTTGCTGCTGATGGCGTCGGTCATGCTGGGCCGCATCATCGGTTATCTGCGCGAGATGTATGTCGCGTGGGCCTTTGGCGCCGGCCCCAAAACCGATGCCTACGTCGCGGCCTTCACTCTGCCCGACTTCCTTTTCTATATATTGGCGGGTGGAACAGCGTCGATCACCTTCATTTCCATCTACACCCGCCAGATTTCTCAAAAGCGCGACCGCGAAGCCCAAGAAGCTTTTAACTCCACCATCACCATCATGACGGTGGTGATAATCTTCGGCACCATCCTGGTCGAGATCTTTACCCCGCAATTCGAACGCCTGCTGTTTCCCCGCTTCACCGCCGAACAGATGCAGCTTTGCGTCTATCTCACCCGCATCCTGCTTCCCGGGCAGATTTTCTTTTACGCCGGCGGGGTTGTTTCCGCAGTCCTGTTGTCGCGGCGGATGTTTCTTTATCCTGCGCTAAGCCCGGTTTTCTACGGATCGTTCATCATCCTGGGCGGCATCATCGGCGCCCATCGCTTCGGCATCGCGGCCCTGGCCTATGGAGCGTTGGCGGGGTCGTTCATTGGCCCATTCCTTATCAACGCCATCGGAGCCGCCAACGCCGGGCTCGGCTACCGCCTGAATTTCAACTGGCGCAATCCGGAGTTCCGCCAATGGGTGCGGCTCAGCATTCCTCTGATGTTAGGAGTTTCGCTGGTTTCGGCCGATGACTGGATCCTGCGCTACTTCGCCTCGGGCAGCCCCGGCGACATTACCCGCCTCAATTACGCCAAGCGCCTGTTTGCGCTGCCGATTTCAATTCTGGGGCAAGCCGCTGGCCAGGCCTCGATGCCGTTTTTTGCCAAGCTGTTCGGTGAAGGCCGCCGCGCCGACTTCGCCGACAGCGTGAATAAGTCGGTGTATCGCATCTCGGCTGTGTCGTTGCTTGCAACCGCACTGATGATTCCGGCGGCGCTGCCGTTTGTCGACTTGGCCTTCCGCCGTGGCCGCTTTACCTTCGGCGACTCGCTCTCCACCTCGGTGTACTTCGCGTGGTTCTCACTGTCGCTGGCAATGTGGTCGGCGCAGGCGCTTTATGCGCGGGGATTCTATGCCGCCGGCAACACCCTAACACCCATGGTGGCGAGCAGCATCGTCACCGCTGCTTCGCTTCCCATCTATGCTGCGATGTTTCACAAGTTCGGCATCGCAGGACTGGTGATGGCATCCGACATTGGCATCCTGATGCACACCGTGACCCTTGCTTGCCTATTGCAGCGAGCCAGGTTGGTTCCTCTGCGCCAACTGCCCTGGGCCGGGTTATGCAAAGCATTCGGGACCGCACTCTTTGCCGGCGCGGCAGCCTACGGTGTGTCGCGCTCGGTACACATCAACGGCAGCCGCCGCGCCGACCTGCTTGCCATCGCGCTGATTGGCCTGACCTGGCTGGCGGCAACACTGCTGGGGCTGTGGATCACCCGCTCCGATCTGCCGCTGGAATTGCGCCGCCGCGGTGCTGCTGCCACTGCGACGGGGAGCGGGCGGGAGACCACCAGCGGCGGCGTGGAACCGTGATAGAAGTTGTCAGTTGTCGGTGGTCAGTGGTCAGAAAGAAGTTGTTGGTTGCGCCGGTCTCCCGCTCGCCAAAGGTCCGTACTGCTGGCTGACAGCTTCCTCTTGAAACATCTTCGCCGGCCGCTACGTATCATCAGCAGGCATTTTCGACCTCGAGGAGGTCCGTATGTTTTGTGATCGATGCGGTACCGCAGTGCAGCCGGATCAGCGATTTTGCAACCAGTGTGGCAGGCAATTCTCCGACCCGCTGGTAATGGCGCGCTCCTTGCCCAATCGTGTGCAGGAGCACATTCGCCTGGTTGGAATTCTGTGGCTGGCTCGTCGGCCTTCAACGCGCTGGCCGGTCTGGTTTTGCTGATCGTCGCCACAGAACTGATCCCGCACATACAACACTCGGGTCAAGCCGGCCCCGAGTTTCGGTAGTGTCCTATTTGGGAGTTGCTGGCAAACAAGTTCAGGCCAGCTCAGTTGCGACGACTACTCGCGGATTTGCTCGCCTAGTTGCACAAGCCGGGCAATAACATTCCTGATAATTGCCGCACAAGTGTACTAACCCATGCAGAACACCCCCAGAATGGGAAAACTTGCCGACGATACGATCTAGTATCTAGTTGCATAAGTTAGCGTACAGAGTTTTGGGGTGTTTCTGGAATACGACCTGCTTCTTCCACTCGAATGGGTGGGCCGTCTGGTTGTAGGCGGCGATGAAGTCGTCCATGTGTTTGCGCAACTGGCGGGGGCTGGTGAAGCTGGCCCCCGTCAGCGACTGGCTCTGCAGAATGGAAAACCAGATCTCCACCTGATTCATCCACGAGGCGTGGGTGGGGGTGAAATGAAAGTGGACGTTCTTGTGGCGGGCCAGCCATCGGTCGCGTTTGGGCTTATGGGTGTTGAGATTGTCCAGGATGACATGAATCTCGCGGCCGGGGTGCTCGGCTACGATGCCGTTCATGAAGTCGAGGAACTCGGTGCGGCGGCGGCGCTGGTAATGATCGCCCTTCACCAGCCCCGTGGCCACCTCCAGAGCCGCAAACAGCGTGGTCGTGCCGTGCCGCTTGTAATCGTGCTGAAAGCCGGTGAGGGCCTTGCCGTTGGGCAGCTTCAGCCAGCCCTGGGCCCGTTCCAGAGCTTGAATGTGAGGTTTTTCATCCACGCTCAACACCAGCGCATGTTCCGGTGGGTTGAGATAAAGTCCCACCACGTCGGCGGCCTTGCGAGCGAAACAGGGATCGGTTGAGACGCACCAACTGTGACGTCGTTGGAGCGAAATTCCATGCTTGCGCAGCACCCGCCAAATCTGATCGTCGGAGATGTCCTTCAGCGCCGCGGCCAGCAAGGCTCCGTTCCAACGCGCATAACCTTTGGGCGGCGGTTGATCCAGTTGCGCGAGGATGCGACGCTCGCTGTTGCGGCCGTAGACCGCCGGCTTGCCTGGCCGCGGCGCATCCTGCAAACCGTCCATCCGGTGGCGCAGAAAGCGGCCGCGCCACTTGCTCGCCGTAGCCGGCCGCGTGTCCATGGCCGCAGCGATCTGCTCATTGCTGGCCCCGGAGGCTGCCCGCAAAATCACGCCGGCCCGAAACACATCCCGCGCCGCACTGCTCGGGCGACGCACTACCAACTCCAGATCAGCCTGTTCCTCCGGCGTCAGTGCAATACTGCGAGCCTTCATGGATTGCACTATACACCAATCGCTTATTTATGCAACTAGATACTAGGAATGAAGAATCAGCGTGCTGATAGCGGCGAAAAACTGCATATGCGACAAAATCGGCCCATTGCAACATGCGCGTGAGTTTGGAATCGGTGAACATCGGAATCTCGGCCAAATGTTTCACTCTGCCGCCCCAACTCGCCCCACTGCTGCGGAACTCTGCCACAAGAGAATGCAGCGTCTTTTGATGTGCAGATTGGTCAAAAATCATTAGGCCGCGCTCCTTGTCCGCATTCGGCCTGGTTTCCAAGCTGGTGAGCAGTGCATCAAAATGTCCAGCCACTTCCTCGCATGTGCGAGTAATCGGATCTTGTTTCGGAAATGACGGTTTGTGCATGGCGACTGCAAAAAGGCTCACGGCGTCAGAAGTGTTCACCAACAACTGACACATCTCATTCATGAGCTTAAGACGATCAGGCTTGCCCATCGACTCCCACGGCTCACCCTTTCCGTTGCGAATGTGGGAAGCGTGGAACTCGATAGGCTCAGTCGCCTTAGGAAACCACTTTTCCTGGAGATCATCCAAGTCTTTGCACATGAAGTACGGTTTCCGTTCATGCACGGAAACTCCGCCAAGAACGTAAATATCCTGATCGACTTCCGTTGCACCGCCGGACTCGTCCAAGTAAAGTAAATACATGTCGTCCTGATTTCTTGGGGGACAAAAAAGAAATGGCCGAGTTGGGCGTACCCAAACGAGCGACTACATGTCGCCCTCTCAGCCCTAGTGTCGCCAAATGACCGTAAGGTCAACGAGCCGCTGGCGCAGCCCTTTTAGCGAACACGTATATTAGACGCCATCCCCGGGGAAACGTTGCCGAAGATCGTAATCACATTGAAAGCAATGGTGATATAGTTCTTGACACTACATATTGTGTGACTCATTTATTGTGCGTAACCTATTGATGAGCTATGCAATTAGCTCTGTAAGGGTCCACTGGTGATCGGTCAATCCGCTTTCCATCGCGGGAGTCACTCTCAGCGACCGATGCACCCGGCAGAAGTTGTAGAACGCGAACCATAGGGCAAATGCATACTTCAGGTTTACCCACTTCTTACTGAAGGCGTTGGTTAGCCGGGTCATCCGCCTCATGCCCATCCTAATCGAGAGGTTCTGTCTCTCGATATGGGACGTGCAGATGCGCTCAAAGTCCGGCATCCCAATCTTGGGAACGACCTGGACATCGACAACCTCCGCTGGCGAGTACCGCTGTTCGCCGTCGCGTGCAGCCGCATAAACCTTCTGCATCTGAGCATAATCCACGTCGATTCCAAAGCTGCGCTCTACAGCGTTCGGATAGGGGCCGAAGCCGTCTGTCGTCATTTGAAAGCGCCCAGCGGTAGCCTCACGAAGCAGCTCCATAAACACCCGCGTGTCGCTGGCGGTGCGCCGTCCTAGATGCCAAGCGAGTACGAGCTTGGTATTGCGCTCCATACCCACAAAGCAATAGGCGTCTCCAAGCAGGTCGGTGTCGATGGTTTTGTTCTTCTCTTTCATGCCGACCCAGCCCCAAATTTCGTCACATTCCACGTCTCTCACCCGCACATCGCGGATGCGATCTCGCAGGAGTTTCTCGGCTCTCAATCCTGCCACCTCTAGCAGCGCGAGAATCGTGTCACGATGTACCCCTACGATGCGCTCGGTACTGCGAATGGAGTTTCCCTCAAGTAAGAGTTGCAGGCAGAGCAGGGCACGATCTGGCGGCAGGCGCATATCTCCAAGTGGACGCGGGCCTGATTCTGTGAATGTGCGGGAGCATTGGCGACAGCGGAAACGTTGATGGCCCGCTTTGTTCTTGCCGAACCGCTTGCATTCAGTTTGGCAATTGTGACATGTCATTTCGACCTTGCTTTCTTCTGGAAAGCGGCTCAAAATGACAGCGGGTGTGAACCCTGCCTTTGGCCACAATCCAGAGGCAAAGCCCGACTCGCAGTTACCAGCTACGGGTTGGGCGTTTAGTAAGCGGTGGAGCCAGTCGGGATTGAACCGACCGCGAGCCAGCATGTCAAGGCGAGACTCGCGCCCCCGTGGATAGCCCCACAAAGAAATAGGCCAGCAGTTCCAAGTTTCGACTCGGGCTGTTGGCCTTTTGCTTTCATGTACGTAGATAACAATATATCAAAAATGATACCGCGTCAAGCAGTGAAATAATCTTTTTTGATAGTATCTTTTTTGTGATAGTCTAGTGAGCGACGAGAAAAAGACTTGGGAGTTTTTGGGCTTCCTAACCTTCGATGGGAGGAAGTATGTCCAAGACTGGTACGACGAACTTGGGCTTGACGCTCAAGACGAGATCATCAACCTTGTCGAGCACTTGCGAAACTTACCTGGAGGCAAATGGCGCAGGCCGGAGTTTGACTTACTAGAGGGTGCTGGCGGCATTTCGGAGATTCGCCCGATGGACATTCGGACCGCCGAAGGAAACTTTACGTACCGTATATATGGCGTTCGGGAATTCCCAACAAAAAACTCATACACGTTCCTGCATGGGACAGATAAGGACGTCAAGAATGACAAAATCGGAAAAGGAATCGCTAAAGACAGACTGGACCAGCTCAGACGAAACGAAGCAACAGTACACCGGTTTGATTTCGAGGGAAAACCTCCTAGGAAGACTCAGTCGAAGCCCGGAAGCGCGTTTTCGATTTGTTGAATCTCAGCTAAACAAGATGATCGCTTTCCAGATAAGGTCCTTGCGCGACGCTAAGGAATGGACGCAGGGGCAATTTGCAGAGCAACTCGGGATGAAGTATTCCAACAACGTGTCCGCTCGTTTGGAAAATCCAAACTATGGTAAGCAGACCATAACGACACTCAAGAACATCGCCAAAACGTGCGATGTGGGCTTGGTAGTGTGGTTTGTACCCTTCGGGCGTTTGATTGATTGGGCTACGTGCACTCCGTATCAAGACAGTGGATTGACGCCCGATTTTTACAATATCCCTTCTTTCTCTCAGGAGTTCGGGATGGATTTAGCCGGTTTAGGGCGGGTGCCGGAAACCGACAAAGCCGATAATCCGATGCCACTTGGTTCAATTGGAGACGATGATCATTCTGGCGCGATGAGAAATGCGGCTTAACCAAAAATGGAACTAACATCTGTCAATTCCGCCAAGTCTACGTGGCTATTCGATCTGGCTGATTTAACTCCGCGCAGCACAGCCATATTCCCGCGTCTTCTCGAATGGATAAAGAGTAGATATGGCTTCGCGCAAGCTCCGGCATCTCCCATGGATGTGGACGCGCAGTCAAAGGGATGGATTTTTAAGATGGGCACTTTTCAGGTGCCGGATGGTGCCCCTGTTCTTGTGGAGTTGGGTATCTACACAGACGGTCTATCGGCAAACACCTGGGCATCTACTCGCACTTCGGATGCCTTTCTTGAGGATGCGCTTTCGACAGCAGCAAAAGAATTATCTATACAATACAAGCCGTCAATGATTCGGAAGAAGTGGCCCCTCTCGGAACTAAATGTACGTCTTGATGCTCCGATGACACGCGTGAACCCTCAACTGGCGCAAATCGCAGAGAAGATCAATGCCCTCAGTCCCGAGAAGAGCGCATTCGAACTGGGAGGGATAAGTTTTTGGACGGACACATCAGAGGCTGCATTGAAACTTTCGCAATTTGCGATTGAACGAAAAGCTGGCGCGCCGTTTTCGGAAAATCGTTTTTTCTCAAGAGCGTCGCTGCATACGGAGGATCATCTCAGTGTTCTGCAAGACTTCGAGAAGCTGCTTTTGGGTTAACGGAGCCAGCAACTCTCCGTTAGGACACTACCCGAGTTTCCCGCCAATTTTCTGACGACTTTGCTGGGCGTGATCGGGGTCGCCGTCCTGGTCAAAGCTGCTGCCGGATTTTTCGCCGGATACGGGCTGCTGCAACGTGAGCGCTGGGCTCGCCTGCTGACGCTGGTGCTGTCATTCCTGGCCCTGTTCAATTTACCGTTTGGAACCGCGCTGGGAATCTACAGCCTGTGGGTTTTGTTTCCGGCTGAGTCAGAGCGCGAGTACGACCAAGCCGCCCACGTGGCCAACTCCGCTATGGCGTGAAAGCCTCTATTCACCACAGAGGCACGAAGCACGAAGCAACCAGGGTTGAAGGCCGAATTACGTCTGACCTCTCACCAGCCGCTTGTTTGCGATGACAGGCCACTGCCGACTTCTTTCTGCCCAGTGCCAACTTCTAGCGCTTGACTCTCGTCGCTCACACCCGCTAGCTTGCCAGCATGGCTGAACCGCGCATCGTCACCTTCACCACCGATTTTGGACTGCAAGACGCTTTCGTCGGCATCATGCATGGCGTGGTGCTGAACATTGAGCCGCAAACCCGCATTGTCGACGTCTGCCACTCTGTCGCGTCCTACGACATTCTCGACGGCGCATTCACCATGGCCCAGGCGTACCGCTTCTTTCCCCCGCGCACCGCTCACGTTATCGTTGTCGATCCCGGTGTGGGCAGCGAGCGCCGGCCCATCCTTGCCGAGACGGAGAACTATGTCTTCGTCGCACCCGACAACGGCGTGCTCTCGATGATCGAAGCGCGCGAACCCAAGTTCACGGTGCGGCATATCACTTCCGAGAGATACTTTCTAGAGCCCGTGAGCCGGACCTTTCACGGTCGCGACATTTTCGCCGCGGTAGCCGGCTGGCTGAGTAAGGGCGTTGAGCCCGCCGATTTCGGTCCCGAGATCACCGACCACGTCCGCCTGCCGCTGCCGACGGTCGAGCGTATCGGCGACAATAGCCTTCGAGGCATGGTGCTGAAAGTTGATAAATTCGGAAACTTGATAACTAACATCGGCGAGCAGGAAGCGCCCGAACTTTTTGCGGCCAACGTACCGCCCGTGAGCATCCTAATCTCAGGTGAGACAATCAGCCGGCTGTGCAGGTCTTACGCTGAGGGAGCGGACGGCGAATACTTCGCTATCATCGGCAGTTCGGGCTACCTGGAAATTGCCGCTCGCCAAGCCTCAGCCGCAGAGAAGCTTGGTGCCAGTGTGGGAAGTCCGGTAGGAATAGTCTTTGGTTCCTAGTTCGGCGGTCGTTATCATCTCAGAATGTTGAGGATTGCATTGCAATATCCCATCCTGATTGGCTTGGCGTGCTTCTTCGTTTTGTGGGCCGCGGCGCACCTTGGAGATAGCATCTCGAGACGCCGCTTTGCGTCCAAGGAACTGGAAGAATACAAACTGGTGCTCGGCGCCACCCTAACTCTTTTGGGTCTGATTGTCGGCTTTGCATTCTCCATGGCGGTCGGCCGCTACGATCAGCGGAAGAATTACGAGGAAGAGGAGGCCAATGCCATCGGCACAGAGTACGTTCGCGCCGATCTGCTGTCCGGTGGTGACGCAGACAAACTTCATGCACTGCTGAAGCAATATCTCGTCCATCGCGTAGTGTTTTTCCAGACGCGGAACCCGGAGGAGTTGGCAACGGTCAATCGCGAAGCTGCGGACCTGCAAAACCAGATGTGGTCAATTGTCGCCCGCGCGGCGCAGGCGCAACCGACGCCGGTGAATACTCTGGTTGTCTCCGGCATGAACGACGTTCTGAACCGCCAGGGCTACACTCAAGCGGCGTGGTGGAACCGTATTCCGGTGGCAGCGTGGATGTTCATGTTCGCCATCGCCATCTGCTGTAACTTCCTGTTGGGATATGCCGCCGGGGAAGAAAAAACGCGGAGGCCGCTGCTGGTTCTGCCAATCGTACTGGCCATCGCATTTCTGCTGCTGGCTGATCTCGACAGTCCGCGCGGGGGAGTCATCCGCGTGAGACCTCGGAATTTGTTGAGCCTGCAGGAATCCTTGCACTGAGCAGTTCGGGGAACGACTCGGTTCGCTGCAACGTATGTAATCATGGCCAATTATGAAACCTCTTTTGCGTTTTTTCGCCTTTGCTCTGCTCTCCGCTTTCACCTCCATGGCTTTCGCTCAACAAGGACAGTCGCCCTTGCCCGAGTTGCCGCCCGGCATCCCCAAAGACGCCACCATCTGGATGTTCCTGACTAACAAGATGCCATCCGGCCAGGACGCGGTGTGGACTACGCCGGACGGTGAGATCCACGAGTTTTTCCAGTTCAACGATCGCGGACGGGGGCCGAAGACCTATTCCACCTACCGCCTCGACGGGCATGGCATCGTGACCTGGGAAGAGACCCACGGCAACGACTACATGAAGAACGCGGTGAACGAGACGTTCACGCTTAAAGACGGTGTCGCGACCTGGAAGAACCAAGCCGAGGACGGGCACCAGAGCAATGCCGCCGGACGATTTTTCGTCGCTGTCGATGCTGGGCCGGCTAACAGTTATCAGTTGGTGCAGGCTCTGCTGAAGAACGGAGGCAAGCTGCCGCTGCTGCCCGGAGGCGAAGCCAGCATTAAGAAGCTGCAGACCGTGCCCGTAGAGGCGAACGGCAAGAAGGTAAACGCGACCCTCTACGCGATCGAGGGACTCACTTTCACCCCGGTCTATCTCTGGCTGGATGACCAGCACAATGCCTTTGCAGCCGTCGAAGGATGGTCAGGGCTGATGCGCCAGGGCTTCGAAAGCAGCCAGGCTGCGCTGGTCAAGGTTCAGGACGAAGTTGAAAACGCGCGCGCCTCACAGCTTGCTAAACAGCTTATCCATCACCCCTCCGGCGATATTGTCATCACCAATGTAGCTCTCTTTGACTCGATCGATGCCAAGGTCCTGCCGAAGCAGCGCGTCACCGTACACGGCGAGCGCATCGCCGCAGTCGAGGCGGAACACGGTCAACCGACTCCTGCGGGCGCTCAGGTCATCGACGGCAGCGGCAAGATGCTGCTTCCCGGTCTGTGGGACATGCACCAGCACCTTTCGCCCGACAACGCATTCCTCGACATAGCCGCGGGCATCACGACGATCCGCGACATGGGCAACTCGATTGAAGACCTGGGCAAGCTGAAGAAGCACATCGAGCAAGGCGAGCAGGTGGGGCCGCGGATTATTCTCGCCGGATTGATCGATGGCCCTGGTCCCTTCCAGGGGCCGATCAACGTGCTGGCGGCAACTCCGGAAGAGGCGCGCAAAGACGTCGATCGCTATGCCGATCTCGGCTACGTGCAGATCAAGATTTACAGCTCGGTGAAGCCGGAACTGGTGCCCGTCATCATCGAGGAGGCGCACAAACGCGGGCTGCGGGTCAGCGGACACGTGCCCGCGGGCATGATTGCGTCACAGTTCGTAGAGGATGGCGCCGACGAAATCCAGCACATGAATTTCGTCTTCCTCAACTTCATGGGCGATGTGAAGGAGACGCGCACGCCGGCGCGCTTCATCGAGCCTGGCAAGCGAGCCGCGGGTATCGACCTGAACTCGGCACAGGTCAATCAGTTCATTGACTTGCTGAAGCAACACCACACCGTCATTGATCCGACCATGACTGTATGGGAGGCGACGTACACCGATCGTCCGGGCCAGCCTTCGCACGAGGACGCTTACATGTTCGAGCGGCTGCCGCTGCAGGCACAACGCAACTCGAAGCTCGCGGGCGAGGCGTTGCCCATGCCGGACGCAACTACCGCCCAGCTCTATAAGGCTTCGTACGAGAATATGGTGCGGATGGTGAAGAAGCTGTACGACAACAACATCACGGTTGTCGCCGGCACCGATCTGGGCAGTGGATACGCGCTGCATCGTGAGCTGGAAATCTATAACCAGGCCGGAATTCCTGCTCCCGAGGTGCTGCGTATGACAACCTACACCGCAGCGAAGATCATGAAGAAAGATGGCGAGCTTGGCTCCATTGCTCCCGGCAAGCTGGCGGACCTGATACTGGTCAACGGAGATCCCAGCACGAATATCAGTGACATTCGAAAGATTGAAACTGTTATCAAAGGCGGAGCGGTGATGTATCCCTCGGAACTCTATCCCGCGATGGGCATCAAAGCGCAGTAGAGAATCGGGTAGAGCTGGCCTTCAGGCCAGCGTCCATGCCGTTAAAAAACCTGAGGGCTTTAGCTCTGGAGACCCCACCTTACCGTACGGCCCAAGCCATGCCATCCGGCCCGCGGCCAGTTGCGATCTCGCCGGTCTTGGTCAGCGTCTTGAGATCGAAGACGGCAACCTTGCCGTCAGCAGTTAGTGCTACGTAGGCACGTGAGCCGTCCGGCACGATCAGAATCCCGGCGGCGGATTTGCCCAGGTTCACGCGCTTGCTAACCTTGCGCGAGGCTGCGTCGATTACCAGCACATCACCAGTCCCTAAATCCGACACCAGCACCAGCTTGCCATCGGGCGTGAACTTCAGCCGGTTTGACCGCTTGGCGCCGACATCGATCGTCTGCACAACTTTTTTCGTGGCGACATCGATCACGCTCACCGTCCCGTCAGCCGCGTTTGCCACCCAGAATTCTTTGCCATCCGGCGAAAGGTCGCACCCCTCGGAACCTTTGCCGACGGGAACGACCGTTTCGGACCACTGCTCCGGCCCTGAGGTTCGCTCGATAATGTTGACGCTGCCCGATTGGGTATTCGCAGTGAAGATGGTGTTCATTCCTTTGCCCAGCACGATCATGTGGGTGCGATTCTGTCCGGTGCCGAGCAGCCAGTCGACTTTCAGGCTCTGCGGATCGAGCCGCGCAATGGCTTTATTCAACTCCGCGGTGAAATAGACCTTGCCATCGGCAAACTCGATGCCATGCGGACGCCGCAGCGGCGTGATCTCGATGCGCGTCTCTTTGCGCGTGTTGAGGTCGATCACTGACAGACTGTTTCCCGGTTGATCTGGCTGGAACGGTCCGTAGTTCGTCACGTACGCGTAACGCCCGTCGTTCGATGCCGCGACCTCATGCGGGGCATTGCCCGTGGGCGCTGTTCCGACAATCTTGTTCGTAGCCGGATCGATGATGACCAGCGTGTTGTCATCCTTGTCGAGCACCAGCAGGGCAGGCGAGGGAAGCTGCGCAACGGCGGCGACGCTGCCGCCTACAATCAAAGCAAGGGCGAAGAAGCGAATCAGATGGGTTGTCATCGAGGCGTGCTCCGGTCAACAGGGTACATCATGTGATGCGCGGATCTGCGAATGCCTGCCTTATGCGCGAGAGGCCTGCTCTCCGTTGAGGGCTGAGAACAGATCCCTTGCCTCGCTCGTGATGACAAATCAGCAGGGGGTAACTGACACCTGATATCTGATACCTGACACCTTCCTCACTCGTACCGTAACGCTTCTACCGGATCTAATCGCGAGGCGCGCAGTGCAGGTACCATTCCGCTAATCACTCCTACGAACAGCAGCACTGCTGCCGAGCCCATCACCGCCATAGCGGAAATACGAAGATGAATGTCGCCCACCCCGGAGGTGTCTTCGAATAACGGACCCAGCAGCGGCAACGTAGGCAGCACAGCCGACAGCAGGTACGACAATCCAATCCCGATGACGCCGCCCAGCAGCATCAGCATCATGGTTTCAGCAAGGAATTGCAGCCGGATATGCCATTTGCGCGCCCCCAGCGCTCGCCGCAGGCCGATTTCGCGAATGCGTTCATCCACCGAGACCAGCATGATGTTCATTACTCCGACACCGCCGATTCCCAATGTGAGGGTGCCAATGAACAACAACAGCACCTGCAACCCGATGGTTAGTCCATCGATGACGGGGCGAAACTCCTCGCGCCCGAACATCTGGATAGCCTTCTTGTCAGTCGGCGAGAACTGCTGCCGTTCGGCGACGGCAGCGAGCACCTGCGCTTCCGCTTTCTTTTCGAATTGCGGCGCCACCGGTTCGAAGATCAACACCTGCGGATAGCGCGTGTTCCAGACATCTCCCGCCGCCGAAAACGGAATGAAGACGGAGCGATCATCGCTGGTGAAGTAATTCGACATTTGCAGCTTTCGGTCCATCACGCCAACCACGGTGAAGCGCACGCCGGCAATCTGAACCGTTTCGCCGATGGCATTGCGTCCGCTGAACAGCTGCTGCTTTACGCGGCCTCCGAGGAAACATACGCGGCGTTTTTCGAGCTCATCGCTGGGGCTGATCCAGCGGCCTTCTGCCGCAACCTCGTTGCGCATCTCGCCATATTCGGGACACACCCCGCGGATCGCGGTATTCGCCACGCGATCGCCGTAAGCGATGGGCAAAGTTTTCACCGTCTCGAGGCAGGCGTGCTTCACCAGCGTGGCCTGGGCCCTGACGGCTTCCAGGTCCGCAAGCTCGAAGCGCACTTTTTTGCCGGCACGCTGGCCCCCGGGTTGTTCGCTGGTCTGCTGGGGCCAGCAGGTGACGGCACTCTTCCCAAAGGCTTCGAACGCATGCACCAGCACGTGGCGAAATCCGCTGCCATACGCGATGAGCAGCGTAACCGCTACGATGCCCCACACAATGCCCAGCATGGTAAGCAAGCTGCGGGTGCGGCCACGGCGCAGAGCGACCCAGGATTCCCCAAGAATTACGCCGGCGATGGAGAGTGCCCGCATGGAACGCATGGACATCAGCCAAGAACCCGGACAAATTTAGCCGCGGTGATGATCTGTGTAGCCTTGTGACGGTGGAGCGAAAGCAAACCGCCTTTGTCGCCCGTCACCAGGTAATCCGCCTGGCCGGCCTCTGAAAGCGCAAGCAGGTAATCGTCGCTCGCATCGGGCGAGCGCCTCACCCGCGGCAACGATTCGATTTGTTCAGACAGTCTCCTGATCTGGTTCACCAGTCGTCCGGCTTTATGCGGCTCTATCAATTCGGCCACGCGTGGTTTTTGGAGCGTGGCCCGTATTTCTTCAAGATGATCGGTGCAACTTATCAGCGTAAACTTGCCATCCTCCCACGCGTCATAAATTGCCGCGGCATGGCCTGACGGCGAAATCAGAGCCGAGACAAGAATGTTGGTATCGAGCACCACCCGCATCAGCCTTTCCGGCCTTTCCCTTTACCCCGGCGTTCCGCGCGAACTTCGCGAACCGCCTCGTCGATAATGTTCTGCACATGCCCGGGATCAACACTGGCGTTTCGCATCTTGATGCCGTGAACGGTGCGATGAAACACGCGCCAGCGCACGGCCTCTTCGATGAATTTCGAGAGGTCACCCTTTTTCATCCCTTGCGCGCCGAGGAATGTGCGCAGAGTAAGGTCGGTCTCTTTTGAAACCTTGATGTTCCAACGAACGGCTTCTTCCATTCAGCACCTGCCCACCTAAGTAGATAAACACCTATACACCCATTTTAAGCCGAAACCACTACCCCCCCGCCTCATAGCGCAGCGCTTCGATGGGATCGATGCGTGCCGCCTGCCGTGCCGGATACATTGCCGCCAGCACCGCGACCGTTCCCAGCAGACCCATGGAGAGCACAGCCGACTGCCACGTTGGTTGGAGGCCCGCGAAATACTGCGGCATGGGCAGCAGGTTAAACAGCGCGCAGAAGCCGAAGGAGATTGCCATGCCCAACCCGCCGCTGACCAGCACAACGATGATGGTCTCGACGAAGAATTGCATCATGATGCTGCTCGACTGCGCGCCTACGGCTTTGCGCACGCCGATCTCCCGCGTGCGCTCGCGCACTGCGACCAGCATTACGTTCATCACACCCAGTCCGCCGAGGAACAGCGTGGTAAAGCCCACCGCGCCGAGGAACGCTTTCATGCCGTTGGTCATGGTCTCGAAGGCTTGCGCCTCTTCGATGGTGTCCCACACATTTGCCGCTTCCGTGTCGTGGCGGTCGAAGTTATAGACCTGCGCCAGTGCGCCGATGATCTCGTTCTTGCAAGCGGTGTGCTGTCCCACAGATTTCGGCGTCACCAGCAGGCGATCGAGTCCATGCGGCTTGGCCGGAGGCTTGTTGGGAAAGTCATTATGAATGGCCGTATAGGGAATGAAGATTTTGTTGACATCGAAGCCGTCGTAGCTGGAGTCCTGGTCTTTGGCCTTCATCACGCCAATGACCTTGTACGGGATGTCGTCAAGGTAGACGTTTTCGCCGATCGCGTTGCGGCCGGCAAAAAGCTGTTTGCGCACCTCGGTCCCCAGAAACGCCACGCGACGGCCCTCGGCTAGATCATCCCAGTTATAGAAACGCCCCTCACCAACATCGATCGATCGCACTTCGGCAAACGGAGGCCATGATCCGGCGACCATCTGCGCGCTGGCGTTGTAGTTGCTGTGCAGACGAACGTTGCTCTGGCCGACTTCGGGAAGCACCCACTGACAATCCGGCGACTGCTTCGCCAGTGGTTCGAGGTCGGTGTCTAGAAATTCGATACGACGCCCGGCGCGCGCCCCTCCCGCCTGAAGACTGGTGCGGCCGGCAAAGACGATCATCACGTCTCGGCCGAAATTCTGTGCGACTTTGGCCTGCCCTTCACGTAGCCCCTCGCCCGCCGCGACCATCAGCACGATCGAGATCACTCCCCACGCAATGCCGAACATGGTCAGGGCAGTACGCAGCTTATGCGCCCATAAGGTGTGAAAAACATCGCGAATGAGATCGCGCAAGACCATAAAGGACAAGGGCCGAAATGCTGGCGCCACGTTCGCGCAGTCGGCTACAAGGGGGTATACGAGGAATCATGGGCTTTGGTTCTTGCGGAAGACATAAAAACACTAAAACCGCGGATTGCGTGGATAAACGCGGATCAGTGAAGTTCACGGTTCGGGAATCCCACTCATTCCAAACGATGGAATGGGTGGGGCACCCCGCGAGGCGCTATTCTTTACGCAGCGACTGGAAGAGCGAAAAGTACGCGCCCTGCGGATCGGCGACAATCGAGAACCGCCCTACATTTTCCATGGTTACCGGGCCGAAATAAATGTTGGCGCCCAGCGACTTGGCTTTCTTGGTGAGGGCGTCGCAATCGGAGGCATGGAAGTAAACCAGCCAGTGAGGTGGCACTCCGGGCTGCTGGTGGGCGAGTGACTGAACTCCGCCAATGTAGTGCTCGCCGTTCTTGATGTGGAGGTACCCTCCATCCGGATCATTTTCGCCCTTCTCCATTTGCCATCCGAACAGACTTGAATAAAACTGGGCGGCCTTGGCCGGATCGGGGCTGCTGAGATCAGCCCATGAGAAGGCGCCGTCAACGCCAACAACCTCCATGCCCTTTTGCTGCTTGGCTTGCCAGATGGCAAATACTGCGCCGGTCGGGTCCTGGAGGATGGCCATACGCCCGAGCTCTGCCACATCGATAGGCCCGGCTATTACCGTGGCGCCGAGGCCTTTGGCTTTGTCAACTGTCGCGTCCGCGCTATCGACCGCCACATACACCAGCCAATTCGGCGGAACCTTGGCCGCCACCTGGTCAGGCATCAGCGCGTAACCTCCGCCGATCTGTTTCCCTTGTAGCCGGAAGATGGTGTAGAAAAAGCCCGGCCCCATGGGATTGTCCTCGGCCGTCCATCCGAACAATGAGGTGTAGAAGGTCTTGGCAGCGGATTGGTCGCTGGTCATCAGTTCAATCCAGCAAAACATTCCGGGAGCGTGAGAAGCAGCGTGCTCTGACATGAGAGTCCTCGCGACGAGAAGTAGAAAGACGGGGTATTTTACACCGCGCTGTTGGCAGGCGGGTGACAAACCTCGCGCTGCGCACGAATTGCTGGCGACACTCACGTCACCACGCCCTATGACCGTAATCACAGACCCGAGTATCAAAAAGGGAAAGCATAGAAGGTCGCCGCGAAATACCCGTTGAGTGCTACGGCATTGCGTGGGAGATCAAGCGACCACGACCGAAAGTCGTTGCAGTATTCAGCAACCTCGCAAAGCGGGTGTTGCACGGTACGACTGGTACGCCAAAACTTTGCGAGCTTCCAGCCCTACCAAGCCACCAGCCCAAGAGGGCATCTTTCATAAGGAGACTATTGTTCATGAAGCGTAGCATCGTTGTATTGACCGTATTCGCACTGCTTTCGATGGCGTGCGTTGCCTGGGCCGCCGAGGATGGCGCTGCTATCTACAAGTCCAAGTGCGCGGTTTGCCATGGCCCCGATGGCGCCGGCAAAATCGGTCCTGCTGTGAAGGGGATCGCCTTGACCGCGCCTCAGATTTCCGAAGAACTGCAGAAAGGCGTAGCTGGGAAGAAAGCCCCCCACAGCAAACCCATTTCCGGCTTGAGCGCCGACCAGGCCAACGCCGTTGCCGCTTACGTGAAGACCCTGAAGTAGGTTCGGCTTTTTGTGAGAAAGCCGGCTATGGCCCCGCTATGGCCGGCTTTTTCTTTTGGCGCGTCTGGGGTTCCGCGAATTGGCCCACGCCGAATGTTTCATCTGCGGGCTGAGTAAGTGCTTACTCGCGAAGGTCCCCAAGCGGCTTTCCTTTATCGAAACCATCCCCAACCATTCGCACCGTATTTAGCTTGACTAGCGCCCGACAAGCAGCTTACCCTGCGGTTCAGCTAAGATCCTCCCGACAGACATTGGTTCTAAGATTGGCAAGCAGCCACTTGCGCCGGCTGAATCGTTTGCCCAAGTGTTCCCGCACGTTTTAGAACCGCTGCAAGCTGGTCGAGGGGAAGACCGGGGTGCGAACGGCAGGCCAGCCCATCGCCAATAGGAGCGCTTTTGCATGGTTGGAAATGTCGGGCAAAACGACGAGCATCGCCTTGTGGCTCCGTGCCATGCAAAGCCTGAGGTTCGATGGCTCGCATATTACACCGCTCCTCGCCACGAGAAGGCAGTCGCCAGACAGTTTCAAGGCCGGTCGGTCGATTGCTTCCTGCCTCTGGTTCGCCAGTCACGACGTTGGAAGAATGGAGTACGCGCCAAGGTAGAAGAGCCGCTCTTCCCCGGTTACGTGTTTGCCCGCCTCGAACCGAAGCTCTACTTCAAGGTGCTAAGCGTTCCCGGAGTAGTCTCGGTGGTAGGGCCGGGTCGCCATCCCGCGATACTCGACGATGAGGAAATCGACGCGCTGCGTGCAGGCTTGGCGGAGCGCAACAGCAGGCCTCATCCTTTTCTGGTGGTGGGCCAAAAAGCGCGTATCGCCAGCGGCGCTTTCGCCGGAAAAACCGGCGTTCTCATCAAGGAACTAACCAGCTTGCGCGTGGTTCTTACGCTGGATGCGATCATGAAAAGCTTTTCGGTCGAGGTGGATGCCGATGAGCTGGAGATGTTCAGCTAAACGCGCTAAGGAATCGGATAGGACGGCTGTTTCTCGTAATCCTGACCATACTTATTCTTGTGGTTGACTGCCAGGCTGGGGGCGGCCTGCACCGTAACCGGATCCAGCCGGGCATTGGTCGCTGAAATAGTTACGCGATGCTGCAACTGTTTCAACTGCTCGGGCTGCGCGCTCTCATACCACACTGAAAGCTCGTAATCTCCGGGCGGCACGCCCTCAATGGAGTAGTCTCCCGCAGCGTCGGTGGTCGCGTAATAAGGCGTGGTCATCACCATGATGACGGCACTCATCTCCGGATGAATGTTGCAGAAAATGTAGGACGGTCCCGGCCGGGTAAAGCGTACCTCTTTGGAAGATCCGCTCTCGTATAGGCCAAGATCAAAGCGCGTACCCTCATAGACAGAAAATACGTTGTGGAAGAACGGGTCTTCATTAGGAAAGACCACGGCCGAACCAACCGGCACCACCAGCAGATGCGGCGAAAAATGTTTGTTCTTCTGCACCAGGCGGAAGACTTTCTCCGCCGGCTTAGGCGCCTCTCCCTTGGTCGGCGTAAGCCACACCACGGCGCCTGCGGCAGAGCGCATCCGCTTGCCATTCTGCTGGACGATGACTTTTCCTGACACAGCCTCTGGCTGCGCCCACGAGACGCAACTCGCCAGCACCAGCAGCAATCCAACCCGGCACTTCATCAAAACGCCACTCCTACTCCCAGGTTGATGTGCTCGGCGGTTTTGGTTTGTCCGCCGAACAGTACAGTGTTCAGATGGCGATACTCAACCGAAAGCAGCAGGTTGGAGCGCGGGTGATCGATCACGTTGACCATTGTCGTCCAATTTCGCAGGACCGGCTGATAAGTTGGGTCGGCGTTTTGCAGAAGGTCGGCGGCAAAGGGGTTCTCCTCGCCAAACGCGCCATTTACCTCCCACTTCACCGCCGGCTTGAACTTAAGCTGCGACCATCCGCCCACCGTATTCACGCCGATAACGCTAGCATACGGGTTATTTTCCGGAGCGTTGTAAACCACGCTGGTGCCGATCGCTCCCCACATACCGCCCAGACCGCGTCCCCGATGCAGTTCGCCCGACAAGGCCCAGCGCTCGCCGAAGGGAAGGTTCCAATCGAGGGTGGCAGCCCAGGCATCGAGCACGCGACCGTAGCCATAGTCCTGCCGAGCAAAGTAACCGCCGTAGCCGACCGTGGCAGTTTGTCCAACCATCGGAAAATCCCAGCTCTGCCGGGCGGCAAGTCCGGGCGTGCGCGACAACTCTCCCGCCTCAGGCTGTCTCAGGTAGAAGCTGACTGGGGCTTCGCCGTCCAAGGGATCGAGCACTCCAAACTGCAAATGTGGCTTGACCGTGTCTGACAGTTGCCAGCTGCGCTCGGCCACGATCTGCGGCGTCCAGGTCCAGAGGTCCCCCGAATAGGCGAACTCCGGCGTGCCGATCGCAGCCAGAGTGGTGGGCGACAGCGGCGAGATGAAAGGCTTGTCCTGCATGAAATTCAGCGACCACTTGTTCCAGTCGAAGCTGATGTCGGCAGTGCGTAGGTGCGCGATTCCCAGAACATAGCCGTCCAGGGTGCGGGTGAAGCCTCCATAGAAGTCGAACTGCACGGAAGCGCTGGTGCGCGCTCCGCCAACTTCGGGGCCGAAAGCCTGCACCGTAAACAATGTCTGGCGGAAAGTCGCGCCAATGCTCCCTCCGGGCTGCCCATCCGGAGTGGGAAGCGCAAGATTGGGAACGCTGGTGGTGTTCACCGTTCCGCGATTGACGAAAGTATTGAACAGCGCCAGCCCCGACAGCCGCACGCGGTACTTCGATCCACTCTCGACCTTGGTTTGATAGAGCGTCGCCACCCGCGAGTCAGTGACCGACTGATCTTCGCGCAGATCGGCGATAGCGTGGGTCACGTCCGTATCAGCCCCGGGCTCGGCCGACTGGGACTTGGCGGCTTCCAGTTCCGTTCGCAGGCTATGAATTTCATCGCGGCAGGACTGCACTTCGGAGCGCATCGACTGCAGCGACGAGGTCAGCTGCTTTATCTCTTCCTGCAACTGCTGCATGTCGGTCGATGACGGTGCTGCCTGTTGTGCGCTGAGCCAAGCGGTCCAAAAGAGGAGGCCCAGAAGAGCAATACCGGGTCGAGTCATGGTGTCCTCACGACGGGATGGAGTGGCAGAATCTTACCTCACATCGATAAACTCTTGGCAACATGGCCTCGCCACACAAAACTATCTTCCATGTCGATATGGACGCGTTCTTCGTCTCGGTGGAAGAGCTTTACGACCCGTCGCTGAAAAACAAGGCGGTGGTCGTCGGTGGAGCGGCCAACGAACGCGGCGTAGTGGCGGCCGCGTCTTACGAGGCACGAAAGTTCGGAGTGCATTCCGCGATGCCCTTGCGCACCGCGGCGAAGCTCTGTCCCCAGGCCATCTTCGTGCCGGGGCATCCCGGTCGATACCGCGAATCTTCCGAAAAAGTTTACGGTGTTCTTAACCGTTTCTCGCCCAAGCTGGAGATGGTCTCCATCGATGAGGCCTACGTTGATATGTCGGGCACGGAGCGCCTGTACGGTCCTCCTCTGCGCGCGGCGCACCTGCTGCATTTGGCCATCAAGACTGACACGCGATTGAACTGCTCGATCGGAATTGGCACCTCGCGGCTTATCGCAAAAGTCTGCTCCGACCAGGCCAAGCCCAACGGAGTGCTCTGGATCCAGCCCGGCTGCGAAGCCAGCTTCCTCGCGCCGCTCGACGTTCGCAAGATTCCTGGCGTCGGCAAGGTGATGGAGAAACGTCTGGAAGAGCAGGGAATCCGCAAGGTTGGCGACTTGGCGACGCGCGACGAAAGCTGGCTCAAACAGAACTTTGGCGCCATCGGATTGGCGTTGGCAGGCAAATCACGCGGTGTCGATGCCGGTGGCTGGTTCGACGCGGAGATCGGCGAAGACGAGGGTCCGAAGTCGATCAGCCATGAGCACACCTTCTCGCGCGACACCGCTGATGCGCAGGTGCTGGAGTCGATGCTGGCGCGCTTGTCGGAGATGGTGTGCCGGCGCTTGCGCGAGCAGCAGATGCCCGCCCGTACCCTGCAACTGAAGCTGCGCACCTCCGACTTCCACACCATTACCCGCGCGCGAACCGTTCCGCAGCCGACTACGGTGGACTCCGAAGTCTTCGCCGTGATCCGTGAATTGTTCCGCGAAAACTGGAAGGGTGAAGCCGTGCGATTGTTAGGGATCCATGCGTCACACTTCGATAGTGAGAGCGAACAAATGGGCTTGTCGGGGACGAACACGCACGACAAGTGGAACCAGGCGCTCTCCGCCGCCGATCGCCTGCGCGAGAAGTTTGGCGAGAACGCGGTCTCGCTTGCTGCCGGCATGAAGGCGCGCTTCCGCGAGAAGACGCATGACAATCCCGCGAGCATGCCGGGAAAGAAGCGAAAGGGGGACTAATAAAGTGGGCGGGAATCTGAAGCCTTGTTTTGAAGGGGCGCAGCTTCAGCTGCGCCGCCGGCCCCCTTGTTTTGTTGTCATCACGAGCGCAGCGAGGGATCTGCTCTCGCTGGCAGCGCGAAGAATGTCGCCCGTCGGCGAAGAACAGGTCCCTCGCTTCGCTCGTGATGACAATTTCCGTTGTGGCGCCTCTTCTCGGCGCGGCTGAATCCGCGCCCCTTCCCCTAGTACAGCGGCCTCTCGCCCGCTGGCCGCGTCTTCCAGCGGCGATGCACCCACAGCCACTGGTCGGGATACTTGCGGATATAGCCTTCGAGCACGCGATTGAACAGCGCCGTATTCGCGGTCGCGTCGGCGTCGTTGTCGCCAGTGTTGACCAGCTCCAATGCTGCGTCGAACTGTACGCGATACTTGCGCAACTGCGGGTCCCAGATGGTGAACGCCGGGACAACCGCCGCTCCGGTGTGCAACGCAACCCGCGCGATCCCGCTTGCTGTGCACGCCGCTATTCCGAAGAACGGCACAAACACCCCCTGTGGCGGAGTCATGTTGGTGTCCATCAGCACGCCCACGGTTTCGTTCTTGCGCATCGCGTGTAACAGTCCGCGAGCGAAGTCCTGCTTGTTGACTACCGTGTTGCCGTGCTGAGTGCGGTACTGAGTAACCAGATCGTCCACGTAAGGATTGTCCAGCGGCCGCACCACAATGCGAATTGGATGCCCCTGCAATGAATGGAAGAAAGAGCCGACCTCCCATCCGCCGAAGTGCGCCGTCAGCAGCAGAACTCCCAGGCCACGCCGCTCGGCGGCCTCGAAATTTTCGAATCCCTGATAAACCGCCACCTGCGAAGAATTGCGAACCGTGTAATAGGGGAAGAGGCAGAACTCGGCCAGCAGCCTGCCCAGTGAGGTGTACACGCCTTTGAGAATTTTGCGCCGTTCGGCTGCCGATTTTTCAGGAAAAGCGATTCGCAGATTGCGCTGGCCCACGCGCCGCAGGCGAGGATAGAGATAGTACGCTAGCTGTCCCAGCAGGATGCCGAATCCGCGTGCCACCGAACGGGGCAACACACCAACAAGCCTGACCAGAACGGCCAACGGTGCGTATTGCAATCGATCTAGCATCGCGGGCACGTTGACGGTACCATCCGCAGAAAAATGGTGTCAAACACAACCGTCGTCAGACAGGGCCGCAGATCAGGGCTGAGAGCCAATAGATTGTTCCCCGTCGGCTGGTCTCGAGAGATGAGGACGTTTGTCGTACTTCCATTCCGTCTTAGGTCCGTGCTGATCGACATAATGCAGAAACACTTGCGCCAGATAGTTACCGGCAAAGGGTTCACGCCAGTGAAAGCAATCGCATCCTCGATAGATCAGTCCGTCGCCTGGGTTCAGCGCCACCGAGACGATGCCCTTCGGTCCGGCGATCCAAATTGGCCAGGGCTCGTCTGCACTCATACCCAGATTGAGGCTCATGCTGATTTCACACGAAGGCCGATCATGATGAGCCTTCAGCACGTGGCCTCGTTTGTACACTCGAAGGTACGAGAAAGTCGGCCAAAGCTCGAGTCCGGTGGCCTGTTCCACTTTGCCGCGAACGCTTTCCAGTAGCGTGTCGAGGTGCGGGTCGCAGTAGGCGACGGGAGCGTCGGCGAGTTGAGCGTCGCCGGGTCTGGCTGAACCGCTGTTGGCGAGGGCCAGTGCGTGGCTATAGAAAAAATTCAGGGAAGCGGCATCCAGAATTGCCCGTGCAACCACGTACCATTCTTCCCGGAACTTAACCGCGCTCGTTTTCATGGTGGATCAATTCCTCCCGAAATTCTTGCGCACTCTCCGCCTTCGCGCGGCCCACAAAGTCGTCAACTACAATGACGGATGCCGGACACAGTGACATGTTGTTTCCTGCTCGGTGCATCATGTTAGCAACTAACGTGATAGCGAGTCGGGAAAATTCGTCATTCCAGTCGTGACTTCATCTTCCTCCAGCTTCGAACGTGAAGCGACCGCCGCCGCGACGGCCTTCGAGGTGGTGGATGCGCTCGGGTTGGCGCAACTGGTGAAGCGCAGCGGCGATCTCGACGGTAGCGTACCGCTACGCGTGGCACAGGGCTGCGGGCCGCTGTTCGAGGGCAATGCGTTCGGCTTCCAGATCACTCTTCGCCAACCCATCACGCTGCGGCGTAGCGCTCGGGGTGTGGATGTCGAGATGGCCGCCCCGTACGGCGAGGCGCTCACCGTCTCTCACTGCGCTGTGATCCCCAGACTCGTCGCCCAGGGATTACTCTCCCCCGATGACTTGCTATCGACGGCCTTCGCTGACAACTTCGTCAAAGTTGAAAGGGAGGGCGCAGGCGATGTGCGTGTGCGCCTGTGGACTGGTCTCCTGGTGCGCGCCGACGCGGGCGTGTGGCTGCGTGTCTCGGCGACGGCGAATCGCCGCAACCGCTTCATCGAGGTGGACGAGCAGTTTATCGCCGACGACAGCGGGCTAGTCCCGCTTGTCCTGGACATAAAGTTGCGCTCGGACGCAGGCGATCAGGTGCGCCTCGAAGGCGAGATCGGCACCGTGGCGCCAGTCGCTCCCGGCGCGCGCATCGACGACGTACCGCTCGCCGAGGCGCCTGAGATCGGCGCCGCCCACGCAGCTTTCTACGACGCCGCCTATTACGAGACCAAAACTCGCGAGGTGACACGGAAGTACCGCAAGATGAAGCGCCCGCCAGACGCGCTGGAGAGTCATGTGCCGGCGCGCTGCCGCGTGATCAATATCGGGCCGGCAGCGCACACCATCACGGGACCAATCCCACAGGTCCTCTTCGCCAACCTGGTGCCGTTTGAGGCGCGGTTTGATGGCTACACTGTCGCCCTGGAGCCGGACCAGCGCGTGCTCGGGGCCGGTGCCCGCGAGGTGGAGCGAACGTTTGCAGAGGCGATGGGACCGACCTTCCTTGGGAAGAACCGTCAGGCGATGTTGTATTTCACCAGGTACTTCACCCGCCATCCACCGGGTGAGCCGCATTTCTTCGTCAAACCGTGGGCTTTCGTGCAGACCCCGCCCGGCTGGTCTTGCCTGCTCGAGGGCGTGCATGGCGACGGCTTCGACGTACTGCGCGGTGTCATCGCCACTGACATGTTCTACGCGACACCGGCAGTGTTCCAGATATACCGCATGGGAGGGCCCATCCGGGTGGGCTTGGGAGAGCCGCTGCTGCACGTGATGCCGATCCCGCGGCGGCTGCTGCAAGCAGGGTTCCGCCAAGCCACGCTCCGCAGCTGAGTCATGAACGCTAAGTGATGGACCCTGCGCCGCAGCTTTGCCGGCGCAGCACTCTCACTTGACTTTGGCTTGTAGGACTTGGACTTCGCGCTTTAGTTCGAGCAGAAGATTCAGCACGGCGGCAGTCCCAACTTCCTCCACGCTGCGGTTGGGGTGGCCGCCTCCCTCGCCCGGGTCCAATCTCTCGTCGAGGCGAGACCGGAAGTTTTGGATGATCTCGATGATCGCCGTCGGCGACTTGTCCAGATCGATAACATTCCCGTACCGTTTCTTGATCTCCGCCACGACGTCCATATCCCTTGGATTGGTCATCACGTCCTCCCCTTGTCAGACTTGTCTTGTCGACCGAACGAGCCTGAATCGTATACGGCCTCACGGCTCATGTCTAGCCTTTCCGCTCCGACGTGACGAGTGTCCCATTCAAGCCATGGTTTGGCCCGGGTGGGTCTTCACCGTCAATTAGTCGCGCAACTCAGGACCGACGGGTGTCCCATTCAAGCCATGGTTTGGCTTGAGTGGGTCTTCACTGTCAATTGTCGCGCAACGTGGGATCGCTTATGCCCGGGCATGACCACATCGCTCAGCACCAGGTCGATCCAGACTGAGATACCGAGAGCTAAGCTATTGCCCGCCTTTTCCCGGAGGCGGCGTGGTGGGTGCGGGCGCCTCGTTCACAGTCGGCTTGCTGGAAGAGTAAGGTGCCACGGCCGGGGATTGAGCCGGTGCTGCGTTCGTCGCTGGCTGCGCCTGTGAAGGCTGACTGTCCGGAGCCATCACCATTCCACTCATATCATCGGTGGAATTTGCCGATGGAGTGGCGCGGGGAGCTGCATTGGCAGTCGCGTCCGCCGCTGGAGTGGCGCTCGGAGTTGTGTCCGCGGCTGGGTTGGCAATTGAAGCTGACGCGGTCGCCGAAGGAGCCGTTGTCGCCGAAGCTGTCGCCGTTGGCTCTGCTGTCGCGGTCGCGGGTACAGTCTCTGCCGGTGCGGCAGACGCGGTTGCTGCGACATGTGCTCGCGGCGTCGGCGCATACTTCTCCACCGTTTTCAAGAACGACTCAGCTTCTGCGGGCGCAGGCGTCTGGCCGCTCAGAATTCTGCGGAAGGTCAGCGGCTTCTCGTAAAACGCTTGCGTGTCGCCTTCGGCCTGATGAACCACCGCGCCGCTTACCGATACTCCTAGAAACAATCCGCGAGCCCGCGAGTAGGTCAGGATCTGGGCGCGCATGGTGAGGTCCGTCATCGCCTGAGTGTCGCGTCCCACCGGACCGGCCGCGGCGGAAGCATCGCCGCCCAGCTTGAACTTGCTCGCCAACAGGTACTGCATGCCGTTCTCAGTGCGGATAATCAGCACCAGATCGCTCGCCTGGCCTCCAGCCTGGAAGCCAAAGCTGCCGCCTTCCATCTTGAAGAACACCGGAGCGCTCCATCCTGTGCCGGTGCGGCAGGTGGCTACACCTTTGCCATAATTAGCGCCGAAGATAAAGCTGGCCTTCAGCATCGAAGGCACAACCGCAATGCACTTCGCGCCGTCCATGATTCCGTCGGGTATTTTGTGGTCGGGCGCCGACATGATCTGGTCCAGAATGACTCCAGACGTTTGCAGGCGATCAATGTCCGCTTCCCGCTGGTCGGAAGCATAGACCGCGCAGGCGATCAACAAAGTCATTACTAAGGCGAGCGTCTTCATAACCACACTCCCGATCGAAATAGGTAAGGGCCAAGTTCATCTTATGTCGGTTCGTGCTGTCAGACGCTCAGGAAGCGCGCGTTGCTGGGTTACTGTCTAGTGACGTACTGGGAGCACTTGATGAGAGGAGCTTTCAACCCAGGCATTGGCGTCGGGATTTTGCTGATGAAAAACGAAGGGCCGGAATCGGGGACCCTCGTACCCTTTTCCAGCCCTATCTCCCAGGTTCTGTGGTAGGTGAATGCAGTTTGCAGCATCGAGTACCTTTTTGCAAGGTAACGTAAGGGAATAGCGTATATGTCCATGTGGACATAAATATCACTTCCCTTTAGTAACATATATTGGTTACTTACAGCGGGCATTCGGCCAGCCCTTAACCTAAGCTGAACAGTAGTTTGGTGACCGCATACACCGAAAGGGCGATACGGTTATTCACCCCTGCCTTCTGCATCAATCGGCTGACATGCAGTTTTACTGTACGTTCTTCGATGCCCAGTTCCGCGCCGATCTCTTTGTTGGTACGGCCCGCAACCAGCAGTTCCAAAACCTGCCGCTCGCGATCGCTTAGATTGTGCGGGGTTACCTTCTTCGGGTTGGCAATTACGCGCTCGATAAACTTCGCCATAACCCGCCGCGGGGCCCACATAGAGCCTTCATTCACTGTCTGCAGGGCTTTTATATAGGCTTCCGCCGGGGCTGCTTCATCCAGATAACCCTTCACGCCGGCGGAGATGGCGCGCAACATTGCTTCGTCGGATGTCGATGTGCCGGTAAGGATGATCTTGACGTCCGGCTTGAGGGAACGAACCGCTGCAATCGCGTCGAAGACCGAACCGATGCCGTGCGATCCAACCAGGACGAGATCGCCGGGCAACGGAAGACCCAGCGCGTCGGGTGCAACTTCGTGAACCGAAAATCCTGCCGCCGACTCCAGGACTGCGCGGAGCCCTACCAGGCGTAGGGGATCATAGCCTAAGACCGCGACGTTGATGCGCGAGTCGGCACTTATAGACGAGGGCGACAGAGGGGGCACGCCTCCGAAGTTACTTTAGAACACTTCGGGGACGGTTACTTGGTACTAAAGTCGTATTTGGTAAGAAAAAATTCGAACACCGAGCTCCGCCGCGGCGCAACGAGCAATGCCTTGCCGAAACCACCACTTTGGTCGCTGATTTATCTGGTGCGATCCAGCTCTTTTTTAGGCGCTCTTGCGGCGAGGAGCTTTTGCCTTCTTGGCAACGTGCACCTCTGAGGCTTTCTGCGCTTCGACCACCGCCCGTTGTGGCGGCTTCTTGGGCAACTGGGCCAGGCTCTCCTTGAGTGCGGCCATCAGATCGACCACCGGCGCCGGTTTGCGCGGCTTCTCGACCTCTGTTACTTCGCGACCTTCCAGACGTGCCTTGATCAACGTCTTCAGATTTTCTTCAAAGGTATCGTGATACTTTTCCGGTTCGAACTTGCCCGCCAGAGCTTCGATCAACTGATGCGCCACTTTCACTTCTGCGTCTTTGAGCTCAACCTCCGGTCGCCCGAAACCGTCCAGCTGACGCACTTCATCGCTGTAATACATGGTGTGCAGCATCATGCCGCCGTTGTAGGGCCGCAGAAACACGGTGTACTCGCGATTGTGCATGGTGAGTTTGGCGATGGCGACGTAGTCGGTTTCTTCCAGCGCCTGGGATAACAGGGCATACGGGCGGCGCCCGGCTTCTTCGGGGACCAGGTAATACGATGACTCGAAGTAGATGGGGTCGACCTCCGACGCCTGCACAAATTCGAGAATCTCCATCGCCTTCGCGGTCTTGGGTTCGATCTTCTTGATCTCTTCCGGTTCAAGGATGACGTATTCGCCCTTGCGATACTCATATCCCTTCACGATTTCGCTGCGATCGACCACCCGCTCATCATGCGGACACCAGAGCTGCTGCTTAATCCGCGTATTGTCCGGACGGTGCAGCATATGAAAGGAGATGGAGTTTCCCCGCGCGCCAGAGAACAAGCGCACCGGCATCGAGATCAATCCGAACGTCAGATAACCGGACCAAACTGAAGAAGCCATTCTGTTTTTCCACCTTACGTAGCATTGCAACTGCGCACGCGAATCATACCCTGAAGCAATTGCACCGACAATGGTGCTTTACACGCAGGTAGCGGTGCAGTTTGGTTGTCCTGGGCGCGCCGATTTGCGCCGGTGCGCGAAAGGCGAGCATCCTCATTCCAACTGCAGCACTACCCTACACGCGCCGGGCAGCAAATCTGTTAGGATGCGCTGCAAAGGCCGCTTCGCCGTCTAGGGCGGTCCGGCGCGAGGCGGTGTTGCGAGCTTCGGGTCGCCATTGTACTACTGCAAGTGACTCTGAATGAACCTCTTACATGCCAGGGGCGTACCCGCGGGGTTAATAGCACTGCTTTTTGCGCTAGTGGCTCGCATCCTGGGCTCGGTCTCGGATGGGGGCGCGCTTGCCGGAATAGCAGTCGCCTTCATACTCCTCATCACGGCTGGATTATCCGGCTTCATTCCGCTGCTGACGCTTTTCCTGTTGACGGTTCTTGCTACCCGTTGGAGACGGCGGCGCAAGGAACGGCTTGGTCTGGCTGAACGTTTTGGCGGACGCACCGGATCCCAGGTGCTGGCGAACCTGGGGGCGTCGGCATGTTGTGCGCTACCTGTGTTGTGGTTCCCTGAATTCAGCGACTTGTTGCTCGCCGGCGCGATGGCCGCGCTGGCCGAGGCGGCTGCCGATACCGTTTCCAGCGAAATCGGCCAGGGGTCGGCGCCTGGGGCTTACCTCGTTCTAGGATTCCGGCGCGTTCCCATCGGCACCAACGGCGCCATCAGCCTCGTGGGAACTCTGAGCGGCATCGCCGCAGCCTGCCTCATAGCCTGGGTCAGTGCTGCCTCGGCTCTTGTGGATTGGAACTGGGTTCCCGTCATTGCCATCGCCGGATCGGCAGGCATGATTTTTGACAGCTTGCTTGGCGCTACCTGGGAGAACGCAGGACGCATGGGGAATGACGCGGTGAACTTTGTGAGCACCGTCTTCGCCGCCGACATCGCGCTGCTCACCGGATTGTTCATCGGGCGCTTTACAAGGTAACGGTGGAAGCACCACGCTTCAGCGTGGTGAAACAATCTGGCTCAAGAACTAGGGCTTTTAGCCCCGGGGGTTTTGCCCCGCCATTATCAAATGGCTGGGAGTTGGCCTCCACCCGCAGCGCGCGACCGTCTCCATGCAACCGGCTCGATGCGTCCCAACTTCACCGTTCGATACAGCAGGTAAACGGCGACCATCAAACAAACCACCACCGCAACCACAGAAGCCTCCGGTCCGAAGGCGCCTCCCGTCAGGATGCGCGGCCCACTCAAAGTTCCGCGCAGCAGCCCGGAATCACCCAGGCTTGCCAAGGAATTGCCAGAGACCGACATGCCAAAGATCGAGCCTTCGCTGAAGTTCCATGCGATATGCAAGCCGATGGGCAGCCAGAGCCTGCCCGTCAGAGCGTAGGCTGCACCCAGAAGTATTCCGGCTTCGAGCATGATTGCGATGCCGCTGCTCACAGTCGCTCCCTTGTTCGCCAGGTGCGCCAAACCAAAAAACGCAGCCGTGAATAGCAACGCGCCCCAGGTGCCCACAATTCTTGAACTCGCCCGAAACAGAATTCCGCGGAAGAGAATCTCTTCAAGGACTCCCGACAGCACAGCCAGCGCCAGCCCGTTCGCGATGCCTTTAGCGGTGCCCGCTCCCGCAGGATGGTAGACGCCGACGACCCACAGAATGCCCATGGTGGAGGTGAATAGTGCGAAGCCGATAAGAAGCCCCGCAAACAGCTCGCGAACCGCGCCGCGAGCGGCGAACTCCACCACCGGGCGGCGCTCAATCCAGCGCACTGACGCGAGGTATGTCAGCAGCACAACCACCGTCACCAGGAACGGGCCCAAATCCGGCGGCACGTTCTTGGGCATCCTCAGTTGAGCGCCGGTCGCCGCCAGTGTGACGATCAGCAGCGTTAGGAATCCCAGTCCCACTTCTTTCCATCGCTGGCGCAAGCTTCTTCTCCCGTGTGGAAAATACGCGGACAATAACAGCTAAGTTCCAGGGCACTGCTGCGGGTGCCCCATTCCGCCTTCTTTTGGCGGGGTGGGGATTTTGACTGTGAATTGTTTGTTCAGGCCCGGGCGTCCATGTTAATCATCAGCCTCTGTGGGATACCAGCCAGTTATTGCAGTTCGTCGATCACTTTCCCGATTGGACAGCGGTCGGTCGCGCCATTTGCGCCGCTACTGCCCCAACCTCCGGTATTGATAAGTCGCTTTTGCTCAACCGCAAGCATCTCGTATCCTTGCGGGGCGAGAAAGCGTCCTCCCCATACGTCAAATGTTGCGGTGATGATGGGTTTTCCTAGCTGGCGAAGTTCCCCGCATAAGTTCTTTGAGGACTCGACCTCGAAGCAGTGGGGATCATCAACAAACCTGAACCGTACGTACTCGTCCCGCCTAGCGTAGTAGCCCTGTTTGTATTCTTCGGGAGCACATTCCCATGTCATCTCCTTGTGGACTACAACGTGGCGCGCACAACCGAAAAAGCAGGCCATGCAAATCGTTAAACCAGCGAGAATGCGCAGTTTAGCCATGCGTGACATGTAGGTAAGTCAGCATCTAGAGACAAGTGCCGTAATCAGGCGACTACACTCACAATGCTGCCCCGTTCGAGTGCTTGTGTAAAGAAACTTCACGCTACTCAACACCGGTCAGTGCCTGGGCCGGCTAGCCTTGAGGTACTTCCCCCCGTCTACCCGAGTGCGGCGAACTTGTCGTGCAAGATACCGTCGATGGCGGCAACTACCTGGTCGATCGATTTATGCGTCGAGTCGAGGTGCACGGCGTCGGGAGCAGCAACCAGCGGCGAAGCCGCGCGACTTTGATCACGGCGATCGCGCTCCGCCAATTCGGCCTTCACCTGGTGCGCGTTGTTGGCAGCGGCAGCGTTTTGCAGCAGCCGGCGTTCAGCGCGCACGCCAACATCGGCATCGAGAAAAATCTTTACGTCGGCGTTGGGAAAGACCACGGTGCCGATGTCACGTCCTTCCATGATCACGCCGCCTTGCTCGCCCATGGCCCGCTGGCGCGCCACCATAATGCGCCGCACTGAGGGATGCACCGAAACACGCGACGCCGCTGCGCTCACATCCGCCTCGCGAATGCGTTGCGAAACATCACGACCGTCCATCACAACGCGATTGCCTTCCTCCCGCGGTATCAGATCGATGCTGATACGTTCTGCCAACTCGCGCATAGCATCTTCGCTGTCGAGATCGGCGTAACTCTCCAGCGCCTTCAGTGCGAGAGCGCGATACATGGCGCCGCTTTCGAGATTTACGTAGCCCAGCTTCTTCGCCAACCGCGCAGCGATGGTGCTCTTGCCGGAGCCGGCGGGGCCATCGATAGCGATTACCAGCCTGCGCGCGCTCATCGTGGGCGGCCGCCGGGCTTAGGCTTGGGATGTTTCGCCGCAGCTGCCCTGCCCGGACGATGCTTCACCAGCGGCCTGCGTCGCGCCAGCGAAGCAGCGTTCTCTGACTCAGCTTTTGTCTGCTCCGGCAAGTTTGGGAACAGTTGCGAGTCCTGTAGCGACGACACTTGCATCAGCACCCGGCCGCCAACGTGAACGAAGCTAAGTTCACGCGCCGCTTGCAGAGCGTTTATCGCGTCGCGCACGCGGGCCCGGCCCACCAGCGAGGAGAAGAAATTCTCGATCTCCTCCTGCTGCGCCGCCAGCACTCCGTCGAGATACTTCGAGACCAGCGCGGTCAGCGACTCCGCTAGCGAAACGTGCATGCCTTCTTTCACTGCTTCCGGCGCCCAGCGAAATAGCACGTCCCAGAACACGCCCTCATCCTGCTTGTAGTCCACGCGAGTGATACGCAGCTTGGCCCACAACTCGTCGAGCGACCGGTCGAGTGCTGTTTCCGTAATCTCTTTGCCCAGCATCTCGCGCAGGCGGTGTTTGGAAATGGGGCCGTGCTTGTTGATCAGGTGGAAGGAATCCACCGCCAGCGGCGAATAGCCGGAGCGCGTCGTGGCTTTCGGTGCCTGCTTGGGATTGCGATCGCCCACCATGCCGTAGAAGTAGGGGAACACCGAAGCCGAAACCAGGAAGTTGTTGTCGGCAAAAACATTGGCTTCGTACGCCGCTTTGTCGCGCAGCAGGCGGACCATCAACTGCTTGGCTTCGCGCGCGAGTGGGTCGGCAAAGGCCCTCTGGGCTGTGGGGAGCTTGTCGTCACCGCCGATGTATGCACCAACGAACGTCGGCGCCAGCACCGCGGGCCGCTGCGGATACAGCAGGCAGAAGCCTACCGAGTCGATGAACTGGCGCGCCTCATCGAGCGTGCGCACGGGGTGCCCGTTCAGATGCCACTTCTCGCGGCGAAGCTCCTGGAGTTGCTGTTCTTGCATGGGTGTTGGTATAGCCGTGCTTCCGAAATGAATAGACCCAGGAGCCTTGAAAGGGCACGCCTTCAGGCGTGCGGCTCACGGCGCGGCTAAAGCCGCGCCCTTTCAAAGCGCCACCAGCAGTCGAGACATTTCAACGGCCAGCACGTTACGAATGCCGGACTCAGATACGTTTGAATGCCCGCTGAATGTCTTTAACAGAATATCGCAAGACCACCGGCCGGCCATGCGGGCAGCTCATCGGGCAGTCGGTTTTTGCCAACTCGGCCAGCAGCCACTCCATTTTGTTTTGCTCTAGCGGCATGTTGACCTTGATGGCAGCGTGGCAGGCGATGGTGGCAGCAATTCCGGTGCGAATCTTCTCCAGGTTCAACGACTGCTCCTGCCGTTCGAACTGGTCGATGATCTCGTGCAGCATGTGCTCAACGTCGCCGGGCCCCACTCCGGCCGCGGTACTCTTCACCGCGATCGTGCGCGTTCCGAAGGGTTCGGCCTCGAAACCGTTGAGTTGCAACTCATCGGATATCTCAGCGAATACCGCCATCTGGCTGGGGGTGAGTTCGATGATAAGCGGCATCAGCAACTGCTGCTTGTTCGGCGTGGCGGCCAGCCGCTGCTTGAGAATTTTCTCGAACAAGATGCGCTCATGCGCCACGTGCTGGTCGATAATCCAGAGCCCTTGCGGATTGACCGCGAGAATGAACGAATCGCGAATCTGCCCCAGCGGCTTCAGCGTGCCCAGCGATTCCAACCCAACTGCGGCGTCGTCGTCGGGCAGCCAGACCGAGCAGCCGTTCGTCGGCGGAGCGATTGCCGTCGGCGCAACTTGTACCGCTCCTCCAAAAGTTTGTGGCCCGAAGCGCGCTACTGGAATCGCCGCGTTGGCCTCGACTGCGATGCCGCTGCCTTCGAACTGTAAGCGCGACGTGATAGGCAGAGCCTGGGGCGCGTGAAGCGCGAAGCCCGCATCGGCTGCGGATGCCCCGAGCCGTTCGAGATCGGTTGCCGCCATGCCCCCACTCGGCGAAAGCCCTGGCGAGGCCGTCGGTTGCGCGCGCATCTCGGTCATGAACGCCGGCACAGGTCGAGCCTTCATCAACGCTGCACGCACCGAATCGCGAACGAAATCATGGAGCAAGGAGGACTGCCGAAAGCGCACCTCAACCTTCGACGGATGCACGTTCACGTCAACCTCGGTAAACGGCAGCTCGAGGAACAGCAGCACAACGGGATAGACCGTCGGCGGAATGATATTGCGATAGGCCTCAGTGAGCGCATGCTGCACCAGACGATCGCGAATCAGACGGCCATTGACGAAGATGAAGATGGAGTTGCGATTGAGCTTCTGAATCTCCGGACGCGAGACGAAGCCGTGCAGTTTGATATCGCCCTTCACCGGCTCGGCGGTTTCTTCCTCTTCCGGCTGTGATCGCCGCCACGGCGGAGGTTGCGGCAGGCCGATGCGCTCCAGCGGCAACATTGCGCTAAGTGGGAGGAGCTGGTCGAGCGTGTCTCGGCCAAAAACCTGATAGATGCGTTGCGAGTGATCGGCCACCGGCGGCGCAATCAGCATGGCGTTGGTCGCCGAGTGCAGCTCCCAGTGCATCTCGGGATGCGCCAGCGCGTAATGCGTCACCAGCGATGCAATGTGCGAGAGCTCGGTCGATTCAGCCTTCAGAAACTTGCGCCGCGCCGGGATGTTGAAGAACAGATCGCGAACCGTAATCGAAGTTCCCAGCGGCAGCCCCGCTTCTTCGACGGTCAGCAGTTTGCCGCCGGCGATTTCGATGACGGTTCCGGCAGCGTCATCTTCGGCATGCGTCTCCAGTCGCAGCCGGCTGACCGAAGCGATCGATGGCAACGCCTCACCGCGAAATCCGAGCGTTGCGATGCTGACCAGATCGTCGGCATTGCGAATCTTCGAAGTCGCGTGGCGCTCAAAGGCGAGCATGGCGTCGTCGCGCACCATGCCGCATCCGTCATCGATGACCTGGATGAGTTTCTTGCCGCCGGCTTCGATGTTCACGCGAATGCGGCACGCGCCCGCATCGAGAGAGTTTTCCAGTAGCTCCTTCACCACCGAAGCCGGGCGCTCCACCACCTCGCCGGCAGCGATCTTGTTGGCTACATTTTCCGAGAGAAGGTGGATGCGGCCCATCGCTGTTTACCTTACAGGATTCGACGCACGCAAGACCACGAATTCAAAACCGAGTCATGCAGGCCGCCTTTTGGCCCGCTTAAGTTGCGAATTGGCTCGAATACCGAGCCCAAAAACCCGATAAAGTCGCGTATTTATGCATGACTGTAATTCATGGATATTTCAGCATCCATCACTTTAAGTAATGCTTCCATTCACCCGGGGGTATGAATGAGAGGTGATTTTGCCTCAAAACCTGGCGTTCTAGTGCTGAATCTTGGTCGTTTGCGGCGATATCATTGCGGGTATACTTCGGTTTATTGCGGTATACCTCGGTTTCAAGACATGAAAATCGCACTTGGTGTCTCCGGCGGAATCGCCGCTTACAAAGCCGCTGAAATCGTGCGTCTGTTACAGGACCGCGGCATAGCCGTGCAGGTCATCATGACCGCCGGTGCGCAGGAGTTCATGCGGCCGCTAACATTTGCCGCGCTCTCCGGCGAGAAGGTCATCATTAACATGTTCGGCGCGGAAGGTGAGCACGCCAACGTCGAATCCGCAATCGAGCACATCGCGGTTGCGCAATCGATTAACGCGCTGCTGGTTGCACCCGCCACGGCAGACACGATTGCGAAATTTGCGCAGGGCATCTCCAACGATTTTCTCAGCACGCTCTATCTCGCGACCAAAGCACCCGTGATCGTCGCACCTGCGATGAACGTCAATATGTGGGAGCACGCGGCGACGCAGGCGAATTTGGAAATCCTGCGCGGGCGCGGCGTGCACATTGTCGAGCCAGGCAGCGGATATCTGGCGTGCGGCATGGTCGGCGCCGGACGCTTGGCCGATCCCGAGACAATTGTCGCAGCCACCTTGGAACGGTTAGGAATTTCGCAAGACCTCGCAGACGAGACCGTGCTGATCACAGCGGGACCGACGTACGAGCCGGTCGATCCGGTGCGCTTTATCGGCAATCGTTCCAGCGGCAAGATGGGATACGCGCTGGCCGAAGCCGCGCTGCGTCGCGGTGCGAAGGTGATTCTGGTTAGCGGACCGACGGCACTGAAACCGCTCTCAGCGGCTGAAACCATTTACATCGAAACTGCGCAGCAGATGCGTACCGCCGTACTCGATCGCTGGGAGCGGGCGAGCATGATTATCATGGCCGCCGCCGTGGCTGATTATCACGTGAAGAGCGTCTCGGCCGAGAAGATCAAGCGCACGGGCGCGCTGGAGTTGCAACTCGAACCCAATGCCGACATCATCGCCGATCTCGGCAGCTTGCGCCACGCCAGCGGCAAAGGCACGCCGCTGCTCATTGGCTTCGCTGCGGAGACGGAGAACCTGCTGGAGAATGCGCGCAAAAAGCTGGCATCGAAGCGGGTAGATATGATCGTCGCAAACGACGTCTCGCGCGTCGATATCGGTTTCAATTCCGACAACAACGAAGTCACGATCGTCACGCCGAGTGAAACGATTGCTGTGCCCGAAGCGGGCAAGCTGGAAATTGCCCAGAAAATTCTGCAAGCCGCGGTCGCGCTGAGGCAGGGAAAAGCTACACTGCAGGCTGCTCGGTGATCTTGTCGAGTGATGAGCGTCTTGAGAGTGAGGCGTGAGCTGCGAATTTCGCTTTTGCGACGACTTGCGATCAGCCATAATCCAGCGCCGTAGGCGCGAAATAGTTTAGCCCAGCGCGCAGGCCATCTTTTGGCCTGAGTGCTGGGTAAGCATGTCAAAAAACCAGAGCCGGCTTCAGCCGGCGGCATAGGTTGTCTGCAATCCTATTCGGCCATGCCGTTGCGAGAAATCGCACGATGTACTGGAAGCGAACTGCGTATCGCGGACTGAAGTCCGCTGGTAGGATTTAAAAAGGTAGCGTGTTGGCACGACCAAGGTCGTGCCCTGACGCGAATCTGGCAAGACCGGCAAATACCTGCTAATGGCGCTTTCATCCCAAGACAAAGCCGCTCTTCGCAATCGTCTCCAGTTCTATCGGGAGATGGGCATCGGCCCGCTGTATCGGCGCACTGTCGAAAACGCGGTTGACTCATCA
This sequence comes from uncultured Acidobacteriaceae bacterium, assembly GCA_963796585.1. Taxonomy (GTDB): domain Bacteria; phylum Acidobacteriota; class Terriglobia; order Terriglobales; family Acidobacteriaceae; genus CAVVDY01. Next base: position 673,508 of record CAWCMB010000005.1, on the reverse strand, counting down.
CCAATCGAACTGCTGGATTCTGGGGATACGCTCGTTGAGGATGCCATTGTGGCAATGCCTTCTACGCCATCCGGTGATCGCGAATCGCTGCTCCGCGTCATCCTCGACGACATCGGCCCCAACTGCGATCGCTGCAAGCTGTCGCGCCAAGGTCGTAAGCAGATCGTCTTCGGCACCGGCGATCCTCACGCCGAGCTGATGTTCATTGGCGAAGGTCCTGGAGCAGACGAAGACGCACAAGGACTGCCTTTCGTCGGCCGCGCCGGACAGTTGCTGAACAACATGATTACCGCGATGGGACTGAAGCGCGAAGAGGTGTACATCGCGAACATCGTGAAGTGCCGCCCGCCGCAGAATCGCACACCCGAGCGCGATGAGTGCGATACCTGCTCGCCTTTCCTGATGCGGCAAATCGGAGTGATCAAGCCCAAGGTGATCGTCGCGCTTGGCGCGACTGCGGCGAAGAACCTGCTCGGTGTGCAAGACTCGATGGCCTCACTGCGCGGCCGCTTCTATGACTTCTTGCCGCCAGGAGAGTTGGACGAAAACGGCGATCCACTGGTCTGCAAGCTGGCGGTGACCTATCACCCGGCGTTTCTGCTGCGCGATCCGCGGCAGAAGAAAGAAACGTGGAAAGACCTGCAGATGGTGATGAAGTATCTCGGCCTCGAAGCGGCTGCGCGTAAGGAAGAGTAAAGTCTCACCACGGAGACACGGAGGACACGGAGGGAATCAGGTCTTGGATTGCCATTCTGAGCGAGCATGGAAGGCGAGTCGACGCCCCCCGAAAGGCACCCAGGAATCGCTTTGCTCATAATTCCGATCGGGGAAAAGTCTTAATGAATTCGGTCTTCTCTGTGCTCTCCGTGCCTCCGTGGTGAAATAGCACTACATGCCCGCCTACTGCGATGTAGCTGTGCCGGTCCCGCTCGACGCCACCTTCACCTACTCGATCCCGGAGAACTTCGCGGAGCCTTGCATCGGCGGACGCGTCATCGTGCCCTTTCGCGAGAAGCGGCTGTCCGGCCTTGTCACCGAGCTGCACGATCGCAAGCCGACCTTCGCCGCCAAGCCGATTTTGCAGGTACTCGACACCGCGCCTGCACTCACGCCTGAACTGATGCAGTTGGGCCGCTGGATCGCGCAGTACTACATCGCGCCAATCGGCGAGGTGCTGCGGACAATGCTGCCGTTAGCGGCGGAGTTTCGGCGGGTCATTGGCTATCACATCACCGACAAGGGAATCGAGGCGCTGCACCAGGCGGCCACCGTGGGCTCGTCGCGTCGCTCGCAGAAAGAACCCGAGCACCAGATGCAGGAGTATCGCGTACTCAATCGTTTGGCCGACGGCGAAGTGGTGCGCGAAGCTGCGCTGCGCACCTCGACGGGAGCGACGCGAGCGGTGCTGCAAACCTTGCTGCGCAAAAAGTGGATTGCGCGCGAAGACCTCAGCGATGTGCGCGATGCCAGGCGAACCATTCAGGTCGCGATGCTCAAGGAGAATGCCGAGCCCTCAGGGGCTAAAGCCCCGATATCTCCGGCTCTGTCCGGCGCGGCTGAAGTCGTGCCCTTTCAAAAAAAGACCGAAGCCGTGCCCGTTGAAGAAGCGATTCACAAGCCGGTTTTTATCAAGCTCAACGCCAACCAGCAGACCATCGTCGATTACCTGAATGTGCAGCCGGAAAAGACTGCGACGGTCGAGGCCATTCGCGCGCTCGCTGTTCCGCGAACTACATTGCAAACGCTGGTGAAGCGCGGCGTCGTCGAAATTCGCGACGAGGCGGCCGGATTCCACATGTCGGGCATGAAGCCGCGCAAGCTGGAATTTCTCTTTACGCCGGCGCAGAAGGCGGCGCTCGACACCATCAACCTCTCGGTCGACGAGCATCGCTTCCAGCCCATGTTGCTACACGGCATCACGGGATCGGGCAAGACCGCCGTGTATCTATCAGCCATGCAAGCAGTGTTGGCGAAAGGACGCTCGGCGATTCTGCTGGTGCCGGAGATCGGGCTCACCCCGGTCATGGCCGCCGATCTGCAACAGATTTTTGCCGACGAAGTCGCCATCCTTCACTCGGCGCTGAGCGACGACGAGCGCGCCGAACAGTGGAAGCGCATCCGTTCCGGCGAGTGCCACATTGTGGTAGGCACGCGCTCAGCTGTTTTCGCCCCCGTCCCCGATCTCGCACTCATCATCGTGGACGAAGAACACGATCAGTCGTACAAACAGGAAGAGACGCCGCGTTACCATGGCCGCGACGTGGCGGTGATGCGGGCCAAGATGTCGAACGCAGCCGTCGTACTGGGCTCGGCCACGCCGTCGCTGGAAACCTATTACAACGCAACCCACGGCAAATACAAGCTGCTGGAATTGCCCGAGCGCATCGAGAAGCGGCCGCTGCCCGAGGTCGCAATCATCGACATGCGCGACGAGTTTCAGCGCACGCACAAAGATGCGATCCTGTCGCGCCGCTTGCTGGAGGAGATCGCCGAGCGCCTGGAACGCCGCGAACAGGTAATGGTCTTGCTCAACCGTCGCGGGTATTCGTCGTTCGTGCTGTGTCGCAGTTGCGGCGAGACGGTGCAGTGCAAGAACTGCGCCATTGCGATGACCTATCACAAGCGCGAGCACCGCCTCATTTGTCATTACTGCGGATTCATGCGGCCCGCCCCGAAGACGTGCCCCAAGTGCAACAGCGAGTACGTGCAGTATCTCGGCACCGGCGCGGAGAAGCTGGAGGACATGCTGCATTCGCTGTACCCACAGGCCCGCATCGCGCGGCTCGATCGCGACACCGTGCGCGGTCGCGATGATCTGGAGCGCGTGCTCAGCGCGTTACAAGGCGGCGACATTGATCTGCTGGTGGGCACCCAGATGATCGCCAAGGGACACGACATTCCGAACGTGACGCTGGTTGGAGTCGTAGGCTCAGACGCGGCGCTGAGTTTCCCCGACTTTCGTGCGGCGGAGCGGACGTTTCAGTTGCTCACGCAAGTAGCCGGGCGTGCCGGACGCGGCGAAATGCCGGGACGCGTCGTCTTGCAGACTTTCTTCCCCGATCACTACGCGATTCAGTTCGCTGCGGCGCACGACTACCAAGGCTTCTATGAAAAGGAAGCTCGCTTCCGTAGCTGGATGCATTACCCGCCCTTCGCCGCGGTCAGTAACGTGCTGGTGCGCAGCACCAAGCTGGACGAGGCGCTGGCGTGGTCGGGAATTCTGGGCAAATGGTTTCAGGAAACGCGTCTGCCCGAGGTGCGGGTGCTGGGTCCGGCGGCGGCAGCGATTGTTCGGCTGAAGACGGAGTATCGCTACCATTTCCTCATCAAATCGAAGAGCCGGGAGAAGATGAACTCGGCATTGCGAGCAATGATCGAGCACGCGCTCGCACAGAAAGTCCCGCGGGGAAACTTGGTGGTCGATGTGGATGCGTTGAGTATGTTGTGAAGAAGGTCTCAGGCGTCAGGTATCAGGTATCAGAAATTGCAGATGAACTCACCGACACCTGAAATCTGAAACCTAGACCTGACACCTGACAACCGACAACTGCATCCAGTCCACTGGTGCCGGGCGCGGCCGGAGGTTCTCCTCCTGCTACTCCGGCCAGGCGTCCAGCGCCTTGCGCACCAGCACCAGTTGACCGAGGTGATACGCGTTGTGATCGGCGGCCAGCAGCGCCTCTCGTAGGAGCGTCTGTCCAGTACCGTGAGCCAGCGGCTGGAACAGGTCGCGGGCCGGGTCCGCAATCAGCTTGCGCATCCCCTCGAGATCGTCCAGGAAGGAGTCGACGCTATGCTTCCACGCGCGGTCGTCTGGCGGAGCCACGGTGGCAGGCCAGTAGCCCTCCGGCCATTTTGGCGACGTATGCTGGGAGCCGCGACTGAACTCCAGGATGTCCCGGAGTGCGATCCGCATATGTTCGAGCAATTGCCATGCCGAGTGTGGTATGGCTGCCGGCACGCGGCCTTGCTGCTGGAACGGCAGATCGGCAAGCGCAGTTTTGAAATCGACGTGGGCTTCGCCCCAGTCCAGCATCTTCGCAAGCTGTTGTCGTAGAGCCTCTTCGTTGTTCACTCATTCACCCCTGGTGGGTATTGGCGTTCGTCTATCTGATGCGCCATTTTGTTTGGCGATGGTAGAGATTGCGGAAAGAAGTCTCGGAGTGCGTCGCGCCCAATGCAATTGGTTGCACAGATGTCGAAGCGATTCCGAACAATGTAAACAAAAAAGCACGGCAGGTTGACCGTGCTGTTTGGGCGAGGGTTTCTCGCGAATGTCCGCGAAGTTGTTTCGCGAACGATGTTGGGCAGCTCCCTTAGCGACGCGGCAACGTGCTGACGAGCGCTGCACTGTATTGCTTGTACAGGAAGCGGGTGTGGAATTGTTGACGGTCGGGTAAATTCTCCGTTACACCTGAGGTTCGGGTGCAGGTTCTGCAACCGAATTGGTCCGCGAATCTCCAATCAAAATAGCTAAACGTCTTGCCCGAGAGCAGGAGTCCTGATGAAAGTTTTATCCGTAAACGTCGGTACGCCGAAAACATACGACTGGATGGGCCAGGCGGTGACGACGTCAATCTTTAAGTCGCCCTTGGAAGGCGAGGTGCGAGTTGCAACGTTAGACCTCGCAGGCGATGAGCAATCGGACCTGACCGTGCATGGCGGGGTACACAAGGCGGTGTACGTCTACCCACACGAGCACTACGCGTACTGGATCGAGCATGGAATCAAGCCGCTAACGACGGGAAACTTCGGCGAGAACCTGACGGTGGAAGGACTGCTGGAAAACGATATTCACATCGGCGACGAATTGGAGATTGGCTCGGCGCGTTTCGCCGTTACACAGCCTCGGCTGCCTTGCTACAAACTGCAGGTGCGCTTCAATCGCCCGGAGATGACGAAGATTTTCTGGAACAGCCGTCGCTTCGGTTTTTACTTGAAGGTGACGCGCGAAGGAGCGCTTGCGTCTGGGGCGCCGATCAACCTCGTGCAACGCGACCCTAATGCGGTGAGTGTTGCTGATCTCATCGCGCTGTACACCGGCGACAGATTCGATGCCGACGTGTTGCGTCGGGTCATCGCGGTTGAAGCGTTGCCGGAGGCATGGCGAGAGGATTTACAGCAGCGCGCGAAGCGTCATCGTCAGTCGCCGGCCCCGCTCTGATTCATCAGCAGCCTGCTCGCGGACAAAACAGCCAACCACGGATTTACACGGATCAGCACGGATCTGAACCAGATCCGCATTCCTTAGCTCTTTCTGAATCTGTGTAGATCAGTGCCGATCCATGGTTCGCTTTATCTTCTTATTTGGCGCATTCTGCACCGTGCGTTTATTCTGAAGCGGCTCGCCATCTCCCTGCTTTCCCGGTGCACATGTCTGAAACGCGACGGCTAAAACTTTGGCGAATACGTTTGCTGATGCTGCTGGCCGTCGTCGGTCCCGGCTTCATCACCGCCAATGTCGACAACGACGCCGGAGGCATCTACACCTATTCGGCGGCGGGCGCGCAGTTTGGCTACACGCTGTTGTGGGTGATGATCCCCATGACCATCGCGCTGGTCGTGGTGCAGGAGATGTCGGCGCGCATGGGCGCGGTCACCGGCAAAGGTTTGAGCGACCTCATCCGCGAAGAGTACGGGCTGCGGGTGACGTTCTTCATGATGCTGGGATTGGTCATCACCAACTTCGGCAACGTCGTCGCCGAGTTCGCCGGAATCGCCAGCAGCCTTCAGTTGTTTCATGTGTCGCGCTTCATCAGCGTGCCGATTGCGGCGGCGCTGGTATGGCTGCTGGTAGTGAAAGGCAGCTACAAGAGCGTGGAGAAGGTCTTCCTGGCGGCGTCATTCTTCTACTTCGCCTACATCATCGCCGGCGTACTGGCGGGACCAAGCTGGCGCGAAGCATTCGTTGCGACCTTTAAGCCGCCGCAGCGGCATGCGTTCCACGATGTTTCGTACATTTACATGGTCATCGGCGTGGTCGGTACGACCATCGCTCCCTGGATGCAGTTCTATTTGCAATCGTCGATTGTGGAGAAGGGAATCACCGCGCGCGAGTACCGCGCCTCACGCTGGGATGTCATCCTCGGCTGCTTCTTCACTGACATCGTGGCGTGGTTCATCGTGGTGGCGTGTGCGGCCACGCTGTTTGCGCATGGCATCCATCAGATTCGCGATGGTGCCGATGCCGCTCAAGCCTTGCGCCCTCTCGCAGGCGAATACGCATACATACTCTTCGCCGCCGGACTGTTCAACGCGTCGCTGTTCGCCGCATCCATTCTGCCGCTTTCGACGGCGTACACCGTGTGCGAAGGTCTGGGGTTCGAATCGGGACTGGACAACAAGTTCGCTGACGCGAAGGTTTTCTACTGGCTGTACACGCTGCTGCTCGTCGTCGGCGGCGGCGTGATCCTGCTGCCGAACATTCCGCTGGTGAAGATCAGCATTCTGTCGCAGGTGGTGAACGGGATCGTGCTGCCGTTCGTGCTCATCTTCATGCTGTTGCTGGTAAACAAAAGCGAGTTGATGGGCAAGCACGTGAACGGTACGTGGTTCAACGCGATTGCCTGGGCAACGACCATCATCATGATCGTGCTGACCGTGGTGTGGCTATGGATGGGCGGAGGAGCGGGGTAGAAGCAGTTGTCGGTTGCCGGTGGTCAGTTGTCAGTAAGAAGTTGTCAGGTATCAGGTATCAGGTATCAGGTTCTAGTGCTTAGTGGATAGTCGATAGTGTTGGGTCGATGTTCACCGTCACGAGCCGCGCCGGGTCGGCGATGCAGTACGTCCCGGCACGTCCCAGTCCCGCCCTGCGGGACGAAATAGCTTAGCCCAGCATGGAGGCCATCCTTTGGCCGGAATGCTGGGTGGGCGTCTATCTAAGTCCCGAGCCCCGTAGGGGCGACAGATCGTCTCCTCGCCTGATTCTGGAGTATCATGCCGGAATGTCATGGCGAGGTGCTCCGAGCATGCGTTTCTTGCGGCTCTCCTTCGTTCTCTTCCTGGCGACTCTTCCGGCGTTTGGTCAGACGTCGCGCACTTCTGAACGGCCCAATCAAGTACTGACGCAAGAAGTAGTCATCTCAGGCACTGTCACTCTGGATACGCAGCAACTGCAAGACATCAGCAACAGCCTGACCTCCCGACGCTTTCGCGATGATGAGCATGAGATAAAGCAACGCATCCAGGGCGCCTTTCAGCAGATGGGATACTTCGATGCTGAGGTGACGAACCTGAAAGTTCGGGCACTCGATCCGCTCGCTCGCCCGAAGCCGGTGCGAATTGAAGCCGAGGTGACGGAAGGTGCGCGGTACAAGTTTGGTGCCTTCCAGTTCACCGGAAATCAAGCCTTGAGCTCGGCGGAATTGACAGAAGTACCCATATCTAGTTGTCTCCACCTCGGTGCTCGAATGAGATGACGGCCGCGAGTGGTTTCCACTCGGCGAACGAGGATGTGTATGTACCGGGCCAACAAGATTGCACGGGCCTGCTTGCCAGCGCTGCTGGCGGGTTTAGTTTTGGCAGCAATGCTTGCTTGTGGAGGCGGTACCAGCGCTACGCGGGAATCTTCCGGTGATTCGTCCTTCAACCTGGAACTAAGTCCGTCAACCCTGGCCTTCGCACGGGGAAATCAAAACTACACCACACTTACCACCAGGGCAGTTGGAGATTTCAGCGGCTCCATAACGCCTGCTGCGGCTGGAGTTCCGGACGGAGTGACGATAACCTTCGACCCGGCGATCATCCCGCCTTCGGGATCATCCAAGGTAAGCGTCGCCCTTGACTCCAGAACCAAGTCCGGAACCTACGCCATCGCAGTGAGTGCAAGTGCGGACGGTATCGTGAAGAACGCCACACTCTCCCTGACCGTGACGGCGGGTGATTCGTCCTTCAGCCTGGAACTGAGTCCGTCAACCCTGGCCTTCGCACGGGGAAATCAGAACTACGCCACACTCACCACCAGGGCGGTTGGAGATTTCAGCGGCGTCATAACGCCTGCTGCGGCTGGTGTTCCTGACGGAGTGACGATAACCTTCGATCCGGCGAACCTACCGCCCACGGGAGCGTCGAATGTCACTGTCGCCCTTGCCCCCGGAACCACCACGGGAACCTACGTCATCGCAGTGACTGGAAGCGCGGACGGTATTGTGAAGAGCGCCACACTCTCCCTGACCGTCGGCGCGCAGGTCAATCTGACGTGGGAAGCGAGCCATTCCAGAGACGTGATCGGCTACTATGTCGGGCGCTCGACCACCTCAGGGAGCGGATACGTGAGACTCAATTCGCAATTGATTTCCGAGACGTCGTATGTGGACCAGACAGCCGAGAGCAACCACACCTACTACTACGTGGTGACGGCGGTGGACTCAGCCGATCGGGAAAGCGCTCCGTCGAACCAAGCCTGTGCCACTGTGCGGTGAGCGGCTGACCGCTGCATAGCATCACTCACTGCGCGCGCACGGCCTCGAAGGTTGCGACGGCGGCTGGCCCGGCCAAGCCTTCTGAGTGGTCGATGAACTTCAGGGTGCCCCGTCCAACCGTCGGTTGGTTGGGCGGGGATTTTGACTTTCGTAGCTTCTGAACGGGAAGTATCCTAAATCTTGAAGCGAGTCACACTACACACGAAAACCCCCACCCTTCGACTCCGCTCAGGGCGGGCTCCAGCCAGCCGAAGGATTGCATAGAACACCCGGCGTTTCCCGGTTACCTTCGTAACGACGTCACCCCAATTTACCGTGTACTTTGGTTCGGGCAAACCCTACACTACTTCCGGAAAAACAATCACTCTCGCTTCCGGTAGTTGCTGTGCAAGTTCTTTGAAATCTATTAAGTACGTATAAACCCTTGGGAATCAATTATGTAGAGTGCAAATGTTTCCTAACATCATGAAAACAAAGGTATCAACACATTGATTTTTTCGTGATCTGCGTCACATTGTGGCCCCAAAGGCTCCCGGGGACGGCAGCTCCGGCGGTCGCAATCCGGAGCTATACTCTCCCGATGGCCAAGCTGATTTTTGCACTGGTTATGGTTTTGCCTGCGGCCCTGAATGCGCAGCAGGGAACTCCCAACCCGCGACCGCGCGCGCCGGAGCTTGGGATAAAGGTCGGCGTGCTTACCGCCGGGCCGCTCGATGCCATCACCGATGTTGCCGGGGTTGAGGTCGGACAGACGACCATCATTCGCGGCGACAACATTCGTACCGGGGTCACCGCGATCCTGCCGCATTCGGGCAATCTCTATCGCGAGAAGGTGCCTGGCGGGGTCTTCGTCGGAAACGGTTACGGCAAGCTGACGGGGACGACGCAGGTGGACGAGTTGGGCAACATCGAGACACCGATTCTCCTCACTTCGACCATGAGTGTCTTTCGCGTCGCCGACGCGCTCGTCACGTACATGTTCGGCCTGCCCGGCAATGAGGATGTGCTGTCTCTGAACCCGATCGTCGGCGAGACTAACGACGGATACCTGAACGACATTCGCGGCCGGCACATCACTGCGGAGGATGTCTTCGCGGCGATCAAGAACGCGAAGGGCGGCCCGGTCGAAGAGGGAGCCGTGGGCGCAGGCACCGGAACCATTGCCTTCGGTTGGAAGGGCGGTATCGGCACCGCGTCGCGGCGACTGCCTGACAAGCTCGGTGGCTACACGGTTGGGGTGCTGGTGCAGACAAATTTTGGCGGCATACTCACCATCAACGGCGCTCCGGTTGGGCAGGAGTTGGGCAAGTACTACTTAATCGACGATGTCCCACCGCCGAGGGGGAAGAATAGCCCTGATGGCTCGTGCATGATGATTATCGCCACGGATGCTCCGATGGATTCGCGCAACCTGAAGCGCTTGGCGGCTCGTGCCTGGGTGGGCATGGCGCGTACGGGAAGCTCGGCCTCGACCGGCAGCGGCGACTACGCCATCGCCTTCTCGACCGCTCAGCAGGTGCGAATCCATTCCCAGAGCAAGACTTTGACGCAGCAAACCGAACTGCTGACCAACGATGCGACTTCGCCTCTGTTCGAAGCCGTGATCGAAGCTACGGAAGAGGCGATCTACAACTCGATGTTCCGGGCGACTACGATGACCGGCAACGGCCACACCATCGAGGCTTTGCCCATTGACAAGACGGTGAACATACTGCGGGCGCACAAAGTGATTCAGTGAATGCCTGGCGCTCCGTAGTCTTACCGAGCAGTTCCGACCATCGGATTGTAGGATTGCGAGCGTTGTCTGTTCTCGCCAGCAACCTGCCAACAGCCAACTTCCGGGCTGCCCGTTATTCGCCAAGCAATTGCGATCACTTCCCCAAAGCCGACTCATCGGGGCTGATTTCAACGTCGTGTATGCTTGAGCCGCGTGGCTGGAGCGTTGTCGCCGCTGAGAGCTGTGGTTCGAGGAGAGGCTCCAAGATGCCCGATGTCAAACGTATTGCCCTATTCTTAGACGGCACGTGGAACAACGTAAGCGATAATACGAATGTCTGGCGATTGAAGTCCCTTTGCGCCTGCTCTCCCGAGCAGATGGTTTATTACAGCGCGGGGGTGGGCACACAGTCTGGCGAGCATCTCTCGGGAGGAATGTTCGGCATTGGTATCGATGAAGAGATCATCAATGCTTACGAGTGGCTGATTGAAAACTACCAGGCGGGTGCACAGCTATTCATCTTTGGTTTCAGCCGGGGAGCGTTTACGGCCCGGAGTCTGGCGGGCTTCATCTCCAAATGCGGCTTGTTGCAGGCAGGATCTCCGGTATCGATCAAGCAGATGTTTGAACGCTACCGCAAGGGCGCCGCGAACTCCATTCTGGCGCTTGCCAAGGCGACGGAAAGCGGTTTGTCCCAAGAAGACAAATTGATCAAGGTTTATTCCCAATCGATCCCAATCTGGTTTCAAGGCGTGTGGGACACGGTTGGATCGCTGGGGGTTCCGATCCCGTTTATTCCGAAAGTCAGTCATAAAGATTTCGCGTTCCTGGAAACCGACTTGAGGATCAACGATACGCATGCCTACCATGCACTAGCCATCGACGAGCATCGAGAAGCCTTTGCGCCCACACTCTGGGTGAAGAGCACTCCAAAACAGGGTGAATGCCCCCCGGCCCGCGATCTTGACCACGTCGAGCAGCGTTGGTTCGCAGGAGCCCACGCCAATGTCGGCGGCGGCTACGAGAACGACCTGCTGGCCCAAGTACCGCTCTGCTGGATGATGAGCAAAGCAACGGCACACGGTCTGCAATTTCGGCACAATGCTGTCATCGACGGCAATGTCAATACATCTGCAATCAGCGACTCTTACGCCGAGATGGAACACGGCGCCTACAAGTTGCTTACCTTCGGGAAGCGGTACTACAGGCCGATTGGAGCCGAGCCCGTCGATACCAGCGATGCCGTCACAACCACCATCAACGAAACCATTGATGCAAGTGTGTTCGAGCGTTGGCGCTACGATGCAACCTATCGGCCCAAAAATTTGCTGGAATGGGCTCAACGTCGGGGCGCCGATCCGGGGACGCTTAAACAATCGGTGCGCGCCGAAGACGCAACAGCGATAGAACAGTAAGGCTTTGGTCTAACGTTTTCGACGGTCTGCGTCCATCGAACGAGCTGGCTGTGATCGCCGATTAGGTAAGCAGCCTGAATCGAACTCGGATGTCAGGCCTGCACGAACATCGCTGGGACAAACCCTCAGTTCGCGCGCACCGCTTCCCATGTCCCTACACCTTTCGGCGCATGAAACTTGCCGACGATCTTCGTGCCTTGGATCACACCATCGACCTTCTCTCCTTCCACGCGGCCGCGAAATGTCAGTACGTGGCGCGTCTTAGTCCTGATCACGATGTGCCGCTCCTGGATGGTGCCCTCGATGCCGCCAGAGGCGTAGGGGCCTTTGAATTTTCCGGTGAGCTTCTCGCCATCCTGTTTGAGGTCGAAGTACTTGGTGGAGGTCGTGCCATTGGGATCGTTGGCGTAGACGGTCCACTTGCCGGCGACATTCGCGGGCGGCTGGTTAGAGGGCGGAGGTGGTTCTTGCGCTACACAGAAGCTGCCAACAACCAGAAGTAGAACGCAACTAAGCCAAATAAATCTTGACGTATGTTTCTGCACCGTGTCCTCCGCGGGTCCGAAGAGGCGGCGTCATCAGACTGCAGAACAGCATTTCCGCCACCGCCAATATGAAGTTATCTCATAGCCAGGGTTAGGCTCTCAGGGGCTAAAGTGTGGGCGTGAGAACCTGTGCCGTCGCCAGGCGACTCGGGGGTGTTTTCCACTCACACCCAGCACTCCCCCCTTTCGGCTGCGGGCTGAGCTGTCAGGTTGGTCGCCCGGGGGGCTCAGATAGCCGGTTGTTCCACCGACATTGGCAAAGTCGAGTTTTCGCACACACACTAAAAGCCTCTGGTCTTCCGAGCTCTTTGCGGCACGGCTGACGAGGCTGCTTTACAGGCTGCGGAAAAAACTCTTCGCAGTGGAAAAAGCAGCAGATCCCTCACCTCTAAAGAGGTTCGGGATGACAAAAACACAGGGCTTTTATGGCGCAGCTGAAGCTGCGCCCCTTCAAAACAGGGCCCGGCAGAGTTTTTTCAGCAGCCTGTAAAGTCCGCGCGCCTTCAAAACGGTTCATGAGTAACTTTAAGTAGTTTCCATTACTTGTAGCAGCAATATAAAATTCGCGAAAACCTTTTCTGCTTCACGCCTGGAAAATATAACGAAGCTTATGTCGAACCCGATCAGTCGCCGAACCATGCTCCAGAACCTGATAGGCACGGCCGCTGCGGCGGCAGTCGGACTTCCCGCGTTTGAAGCCTTCGCGCAGCGTCGCAACGGCCAACCCACAGGCCAGGAGCGCGGCGAGATGGGCCGCCTTGCGGGCGAGTTTCGCAAGAAGTATCGCGTGCCGGCCAGCGCGATCGCGATCACTCGCAACGGTGAGTTTGTCTATGACGAAGCCAAGGGGATGGCTGATCGCGAGAAGCTTCAGCCGGTGCAGCAAAACAGTCTCTTCCGCATCGCCAGCGTCAGCAAGCCCATTACGTCGGTAACGATCTTCACGCTGCTCGAGCAGGGCAAGCTGAACCTCAATGACAAGGTGTTCGGCCCGTCGGGCATTCTTGGCAACAAGTACGGCAAGCCGCCTTACAAGCAGTACGTCACCGATGTCACGGTCGATAACCTGCTCACCCACACCTCCGGGGGATGGCCGAATGATTCGACCGATCCCATGTTTCGCTTCAACTCCTGGGGCCACACCAGGCTCATTACCTGGACGCTGGCGAATTTGCCCCTCACTTATCCTCCCGGTGAACACTGGGCCTATTCCAACTTCGGATATTGTGTGCTCGGGCGCGTCATCGAAGAGGTTACGGGGCAGCCATACGGCTCTTACGTTCAGGCGAACATCCTTGCGCCATGCGGGATCACCGACATGAAGATTGCTGAGAACAAGATGAAAGAGCGCGCCCCGACGGAGGTCGTCTACTACGGCCAGTACGGCGAAGACCCGTACAAATTCAACGTCACCCGCATGGACTCGCACGGCGGATGGATCGCATCGGCGCAGGACCTGGCGATCTTTCTCGATCACGTCGCGGGTGCGGGGAAGATTCCGCCAATGCTCAAGCCGGAGACGATCAAGCTGATGACGACGCCCTCGCCGGCTTATCCAACCAGCTCCGGCGGGAAGTACGCCCGCGGCTGGATGGTTCGTGACGACGGCGCCGGCAACTGGTGGCACAACGGCAGCCTGCCGGGAACTACAAGCATTATGGTTCGCACGGCTTCGGGAATGTGCTGGGCAGGGCTGACCAACACGCGCACCGAACCGCACGACGAAATGGACACTGCGCTGGATCAGTTGATCTGGAACATGGTGCGCGTTCCCGGCTGGGCATAACAGGCGAGACGTTTCCACCGCAGCAGTCGAAATCGAACCCCCTCAGTGACGGTGCACATCTACTAACACCTGATGAAGTCACCCTGCGACGAAGCTGTAATCGAATCGCGCAACGGAAGCTCGCCTTGCCAAGGCAAGCAGACGATGTGGGTGCTTGCAGCCACGATACTCGGCTCGAGCATGGCCTTCATCGACAGCACCGTCGTTAACGTCGCTCTGCCGGCGTTGCAGAAGAGCTTTGGCGCGAGCGTGCTTGGCGTTCAGTGGGTGGTCGAGGCTTATGGTCTCACGCTTTCTGCGCTGATCCTGGTGGGCGGGTCGATGGGCGACTTGTTTGGCCGCCGTCGGATGTTCGTGCTTGGCGCCGGCATTTTTGCGGCTGCTTCGGCTTATTGCGGTTTGGCGCCAAGCATTGGGCACCTCATCGCGGCGCGAGCGGTGCAAGGTATTGGCGCCGCATTTCTGGTGCCCGAAAGCCTGGCGCTGATCAGCGCATGTTTTGACGAGAGCGAGCGCGGCAGGGCCATCGGAACGTGGTCGGGAGCAACCGCAATTACCACGGCGCTCGGTCCGGTTCTAGGAGGCTGGCTGATCGAGCATCTGTCATGGCGCTGGGTCTTCTTCATCAACGTGCCTCTCGCGCTCGCAGTGATTGCGATCAGCTTGTGGCAGGTACCTGAGAGTCGAAGCAGTCGTCAGGGAGGGATCGATTGGCCCGGCGCAGGCGCCGCAACGTTCAGCCTTACAGCGTTGACCTTCGGCATGATCGAGTCATCGCGGATGGGATGGACACACCCGCTGGTTCTGCTGACTCTCGTCGCCGGTATCGCGGGATTGCTGGGCTTTCTGTTTATAGAATCCCGCGAGAAATCTCCTATGGTTCCGCTCGAGCTATTCGGGTCGAGGGCCTTCATGGGTGCGAACCTGCTCACGCTGTTTCTCTACGCTGCTGTCGGCATTTTCTTTTTTGTTTTTCCGCTTGATCTCATACAGGTGCAGGGATACTCGGCAACGGCGACAGGAGCGGCGGTGTTGCCCTTCATCCTGCTGATGTTCTTGCTCTCGCGTTGGTCGGGAGGGCTGGTTGCCCGCTATGGCGCGCGGCTGCCGTTGATGGTGGGGCCAATCATTACAGCGCTGGGCTTCCTGCTGTTTGCGATACCTTCGGTCGGCGGCAGCTACTGGAGTACGTTCTTCCCGGCGGTGATCACCCTGGGTCTGGGGATGGCGGTGAGCGTCGCTCCGCTGACCACAACCGTGATGGGTGCGGTCGATCAGGACCGCGTCGGAACGGCATCGGGAATTAACAACGCCGTGGCTCGGGTAGCCGGAGTGCTGGCTGTCGCCGGCCTGGGAGCAGCCATGGTTGTCAGCTTCGGCAGCCACTTGAATCGCCGCCTGGACAACGTTGCCATAGCCAACGAGACGCGGACCGAGCTGCAATCGAATGAGATCAAGATGGCGGCACTCACGCCGCCGAGTTCGGTCGAACCTCAGGCCGCGACCGCTATTCGCGAGGCCGTCGTGGCGTCGTTTGTCAGTAGCTTCAGGTTGATGATGTGGATTTGCTCGGGGCTGGGGCTCGTCAGTTCCGCAGTCGCCTGGCGGATGGTGCCCGGTGCGGAGTCGACTGCACGAACAGAACACCGGCATCGTCGCCCGCAAAGCACTCCCAGGTAGTTGCATCACTGGTTCAGGCTGAGGGAAATCGGGCCGTCGCTTCTTCGCTCCCCCTCATCTTCGAGACGAAATTTCGCTCTTCGATACAGCCGGTCGAAGACAACGAACATAATCGCGATCACCGGAAACACCAGCAGGCTGGCCTCCGGTCCAAGCAGCCCGCCTGTCACCAATTGCGGTCCTTCCCAGCTCGTCTGCAACAAGTGGCCAACAGCATATTCGCCGGCGTTCTGTCCTGACCAGACGAAGAGATTTGCAAAGTCGAAAGCCGCGTGGAACCCGATGGCAAACGCGAGCGAACCGGTGCGCCGCAGAGTCAAGCACATGAACAGTCCAAGCAGTCCAGTGGAGGCGAAATCTTCCCAACGTTCGTGCGGCTTGAAGAAGTAATGCATTGCACCGAAACCGGCGGAGAGAAGAATAGACGCGGCCCAGAAGCCGATACCATCAGCCGTAGTCGCAAGCAGGTAAGCGCGAAACTGAAGCTCTTCCGCAAACCCGATCAGCAGATTGGCAATGGTCCACAGCGCGGTGAAATACCACAGCTCCGTCCCGTGAATTGCGAGTCCCAGAACGCGATATCCCCCGAACAAGGCGATCAGTCCGATGAGTAGCGAGGTTGAGCCTATCCCCCAAAGGGTTCCCATCCAGAAGTCGCTTCCGAAGGCATCATGCAGCGGCGGGATTCCGTATTCCCGCAAGCGCCGCCGTTCGATGCGTCCCATGATCCAACTCGCAATGAGAGCGAGAGCGAGCGAGATGGTCTCGGCCTCGATGAACGACACAGGTTCGAGGAACGGTCGCTGCTCAGGATGAAGAGCCTTGGTGATGACCCAGTCCGTCCCGTAGGACAGGGCCGCGAAGATGGCGACGAAGATCAGCAGCCGCCAGCCGGCGCGCAAACCACGGCGATTGAAGAAAACCGTTCTCATGACGCGAGGTACGCTAGCGAACTCTCCGTCGTTCTTGAAGCATTAGCTTTTCGCACGGGCATTTGCCACGCGCATAGGATAGATCGCAAAGCGATTCATTCCCGCAACGACGGAGGGATCATTCTCGCAGACTTGTCGGGCCGCGGCTTCGTCCGCAACTTCCAGAATGCCCATCCCGAAGGCTCCTTCGGGCGACATCACCGGGCCGTAAACCAGTAGCTTGCCCGCGTCAAACTGTTGCTGGCAATAGGCGCCGTGTTGCGCCATCAGAGCTCGCTCTGGGTCAGTGATATCGGTTGCGAAACTAGCGCGCGGCGGAATCAGCTTGAAGTAGAAATGTTGTTGGTCCATGGTGGCAGAGATGATAACCCATCGCGTGGGCGCGATAAAACCTGACGAGATTGGGCTACTTCGACACCGTAGAGGCGACTGCATCCGGAACGGAAACGCGTTGAGATGGGTCGAAATTCAGCGCCTGCTCCTCGCCGCGCAGCACGCGCAGAGCGCCTTCTGCCAGCGCCTGAAGTTCGTCTTCGCCGGGATAAAGAACGATAGGTGCGATCCACTGAATGTGCTCGCTCAATGACGCGACCAGCCGCTCGGAGTGGGCCATGCCGCCAGTGAACAGAATGGCATCGACCCGGCCGCGGAGGACGGCTGCCATGCCTCCGATTTCCTTCGCAATCTGGTAGGCCATAGCATTGAAAACCGTCGCCGCGTGCTTGTCTCCCGCAGCGATACGGCGTTCGACGTCGCACAGGTCTTTGGTTCCCAGGTACGACTGGAGTCCCCCATCGCGGCACAGCATGGCGTCGATCTGCTTCCTGGTGTATGTTCCCGAGAAGCACAGGTCGAGCAACTGCATCGCCGGAACACCGCCAGCGCGCTCGGTGGAGAAGGCCCCTTCTTCGCGGGAGTTGGTGGCGTCGATCATGCGTCCCTTCTGGTGTGCCGATACCGAGATGCCGCTGCCGAGATGCGCGACGATGAGACGCAGCGTTTCGTAGGGTTTCGCTTGCTCGCGGGCGTAGCGCTTGGCCACCGCCTTGGAGTTCAGGGCATGCGAAAGTGATTGACGCTCCAGCATGGCAGTGCCCGAGAGGCGCGCGATCTGCGGCCACTCGTCCACACTCACCGGATCGACGATGTACGCCTTGACGCCAGCCTTCTCGGCTAGCGCGCGCGCCAGATAAGCGCCCAGGTTCGAAGCGTGCTCGCCACGCCTGGCGGCACGCAGCTCATCCAGCATCTGCGCGTTGACTTCATACGTTCCGCTCGCCAGCGGAGGCAGGAGGCCTCCGCGTCCTACGACAGCATCGAGTTCGGCGATGCTCATGCCGGCTTGTATCAACTCCGCTTCGATCTGCACGGTTCGAAACTGTTGCTGGTCGAGAATGGGCCGACTCCGAAAGGCTGCCATCTCGGCATCGCTGTGGCGAAGGTTCTTCATCAAGAGCGGCCGCTCGTTCACGAAGAGCGCGATCTTGGTTGAGGTCGAGCCCGGGTTGATGGCGAGCACTCGAAATTCAGCGGCGGGCAAAGAGCACCCCCAGGGCGATGGAGTTCACTTTGTCGTCCACGCTCTCTACTCGCGATGGAATAAGGATGGGCACCTTCGCTCCCACCACCACGTGCGCGCACTGCGAGCCGCCGAGATACTTGACCGCCTTGCCAAGAAGATTGCCGGCCTCGATGTTGGGCACGACCATACAGTCGGCGTGTCCCGCGACGGGATGCGCAATGCCCTTGGCGCGAGCGGCCGATTCCAGCAGTGCGCAGTCCAGTGCGATCGGCCCCAGCAGATCGACATCGCCGAACTGTCCCGCCGCTGCCATCTGCGTCAGCTTTTGCGCGTCGATGGTGGAAGGCACACTGGCGCTCACCGCTTCGGTCGCGCTCATGATCGCCAGCTTCGGCCGGCTGAGGCCAATGCAGCGCATGACCTCAATCGCGTTCTCGACGATCTGCTGCTTCTGCTCAAGTGTCGGCAAAACGTTGAGGCCGCCGTCGGTAATCCCAACCAGCCGTGTCTCGCCTGCCAGTGTGTCCTCGTATAGTAGTACGTCGCTCAGCAGTCGGCCGGTGCGCAGACCGGTTTCCTTGTTCAGCACGGCGTGCAGCAGTTCGTCGGTACGCAAGTGGCCTTTGAGCAAAACCTTGACGTAGCCCTCGCGCGCCATCCGCACCGCCTCACCGGCGGCGTCGGCGATGTCAACCATCTCTGCGTTGGAGAGCAAGGCCGAGAGCGCCAGCTCAGCAGCTTTAGCGCGAATCGTGCCGGCATTTCCAATCAGCACCGGAACAGCCAGGCCAAGTTGCAGCGCACGGTCCGCCGCCGTCAGCGCGACCTCGTCGTCGGCAACAACGATGGCAACGCGACACCGCCCGAGTTGCTGCGCCCGCTGTCGAAGGCCGTTAAACGTGGCGATTCGCTCAACCGCCGGAACTGTCATAGTAGCCATGGCTCTCATCCTCCGCCTGGGCGGCGTCGGATTGCAGTGCCGTAGGTCACAAATCAGGTGGCAGGTATGAGGCGTCAGGTGTAGAAGCCGCCGGCTACCCGCTAGCAGCGGCTCCGGTGGAAGCCCTCGGATTTATCCGAGGGAACATCACGTTCTCTCGAACATGGGCTTCAGCCTCGGCCCGCGCTAAAGCGCATTGCGTAAGATACGCCTCTTCCCCTGATGAATGCGGGGGCTTCCACCTTTTTCAGTGCCCGCCAAAGCCGCGCCATGCTATGGTTCGGCAGCGCACAACGGAGCGTGCGCCTTCCATTCAAGGGAGACTTTCGCAGGAGACCGTAGATGTCTCTTCAATACGTAGAACCCACACTCGACTCTTTCCCGATCGGGATTTTCGCGAGATCGGGCGGGGGAGGGACTCAAAAGCCCGGGCAAGGCGCGGGCAAGCCTTCGTTTAAGAAGGCAAGCAAGAAGACAGCCAAGAAGGCTGCCAAGAAAAAGAAGAAGTAGGCTGTGGTAGGTATCGGCCTCTCCCAGGCGACGGAAAACGTCGCCTTTGTTTTTGTGCGGGGGTGACCGACCTCACAGATTTACGCAGCATGGGCCGCCTAGACTGCGGACATGTTGAACGAAAAACAATTCCGCGAGCGCGCCGCGCGCGAACTGCGCGAGATTGGCAACCAGGTATCGGGACTGAGCACAGACCGCGAGATCTATCGCCGCATGGAAGGCGAGATTCTCCAGAGCAACCCGGAGCTGGCCGGCACTGGCAACGCCTTCGCCGATATGTTTCGCGGAGCCTACGCTGATGCCATGACCATGCGGCTGCGGCGGCTGCTGGCGCCGGAAGCGAGCCTGTCATTGCGGCGGGTCATCGACCAGCTGGTCGATTATCCCGACCTGTTGCACCCGAAGGTGAACATCCGCGAATTAGCCGACGATTCTGGCGAGCTCGATAAGATGGCGACCTACCTGAAGGAACAGGTCGAGCCCCATTTCCTTCCCCGCGAGCGAACTCCGGGCGCCCTCGCGCCCACGCTGCGCGACCTCGATCGCGCGCTCGATCTGGTGAGCGACCTGCTCAAGAAGTATTACTGGGTGGTGAGCGACGGGTATCTCGATCTGGAAGTGAAGCTGAGCGGCGACCCGCTGGCGGTGTTTCGGGCCTTTAAAAAATGAGCAGTGCCCTCGCAGTGTGCGATGGATTGCAGCCCGATCATGGACAAGCACGGCGCGGAGCGCCGACGAGCTTTTAGCCCCACTCGTAAGAGTGGGGTACGGAAATCCAGATATTTATCCCGAGCTGCGGAGCAGCGCCATGCCTCGAACCTACAGCAAAATCGTTTTGCATTGCGTTTATAGCACCAAGCACCGAATCGCGCGGATCCGCGAACCCGAACGCGCCTGGAGAATTACGCGGGAGATCGCGCGCAATCTGAAGGTCGACATCCTCGCCGTCGGCGGAACGGCAGATCATATTCATGTGCTACTGGCGTTGCCGCCCGACCGCGCGCTGTCGGATGTGATCCGTGATTTGAAGGCAAATTCTTCATTGATTTTGCGGCACAATGATCGGTCGTTTCGTTGGCAAGACGGATATGGCGTTATCAGTGTGAGTCCCAGCGCGGTGCCGGCGGCGACTCGATACATCGAGCACCAGGCGGAGCATCACGCGACGAAGAAGTTCGAGGCGGAGTACATCGAGATGCTGGAGCGCGCTGGAATCAAATATGAGCCCGAGTATGTTCTGGATTAAGAGCCGCTCCGCAGGCTGGGCATCGTTTCGCCCTCTAACCCCACGCTCACGCGTGGGGCTAACAGCTCATCGGCGCTCCGCGCCGCAGGCGCCATGATTCTGCCGCCGGCCAAAGCCGGCTGCGGGAAAACTCGAAACCACGTCGCTCGCGGACTAAAGTCCGCTTGCAATACGAATACTATGGGGCCTTATCGGCACGACCAAGGTCGTGCCCTGGCGCGAATTTACGAAGGAGCGCCCTTCTCGCCGTCCTGAAGGATGGGGCTTTCTCCCTTCGGCGCTCCGCGCCTATATCACCCCGCGCCACCCTCACCACACCCGGCACACTTTGTCGCTCGGCTTCACCATGGGCGATCCTGGTTTGCAGCCAAACGCCGGCCCGAACTCCGGCACATTCACCACAACTCCATTGATGCGATACTTCGCGGGCGAATGCGGATCGGTGATGGCACGCACTCGCAGGTCCTCGGGGCGGTCGTTCTCGCAAGCCCACTGCGCGAAGCCAACGAAGAAGCGCTGATCAGGCGTGAGATCGTCGATGGGATGCAGGTCCTGGCCCTTGGTGGCGTCTTTCCAGGCGATGTAGGCGAGTATCGTTCCGCCAAGATCGGCGACGTCTTCGCCTTCCGTCAGCTTCGAGTTGATGTGCACGTCATCGACCACGACGTACTGCGCGTATTGATCGACTACGCAATCCGCGCGCTTGGTGAACTGGTCGGCGTCCTGCTTGGTCCACCAGTCTTTGAGGTTGCCCTTGGCGTCGTACTGGCGGCCTTCATCGTCGAAGCCGTGTGTGAGCTCGTGTCCAATGGTCGAGCCGGTATCGCCGTAGTTGGGCGCGGCATCCATCCTGGGATCGTAAAGCGGAGGCACCAGCACGCCCGCGGGGAAGTTGATGTCGTTCATCTGTGGGTCGTAGTAAGCGTTGACCGTTGGCGGCGTCATGCCCCATTCATTGCGGTCCACTGGTTTGCCGACTTTATTGAACTGGCGATGAGTTTCAAACTCGGTGGCGCGCAGGCTGTTGCCGTAGAAATCGTCAGCTGTAATCGTCACTGAGCTGTAATCGCGCCACTTGTCGGGATAGCCGACCTTGTTGCGAATGGCATGAAGCTTGGCCAGCGCCTGCTGCTTGGTCGCGGGGCTCATCCAATCCAGGTGCTGGATGCGCAGCGCCATGGCGTCTTCAATGCGCTTGGTCATCTCCACCGTCGCCGCCTTGGTCTCAGGAGAAAAAGTCTTGGCCACGTAGACCTGCCCCAACGCCTCGCCAAGTTCATCGTCCACGTACTGCACGCAGCGCTTCCAGCGCGGGCGCAGCTCTTTGGCGCCTCGCAGGTATTGCCGATAGAATGCGAAGTTTTCGTTCACGAACGGCGAAGAGAGATACGGAGCGTTGGTATTCGCGACGTGGAAGCGAAGATAGTTCTTCCAGTCGTTCAGCGAGGCCGTCTTCAACTGGCTATTCACTTCCTTAAAGAAATCGGGCCACCCGACGTTGATGACGTCCGCATTCGGGACCTGCACGGTTGCGAGGAACGCGTTCCAGTTGAAGTCGGGAGCAATCTTGCCCAGCTCCGCCGGACTCATCTTGTGCTTCTGCTTGTAAGGATCGCGGCGCTCCACGCGGGTGAGCGAAGCCTTGGCCAGACCGGTTTCCATGCGCATCACGGTCGCGGCATTCTGCTTGGCTTGCGTCGGCGAATCACCCAGCAGCTCGAAGACCTTCTGCACATGTTGCAGATAGCGCTCGCGCGTTTCTTTGGATTTGATGTCGTCTTTCAGGTAGTAATCGCGATCGGGAAGGCCCAGGCCTCCTTGCGCCACAGCGACGATCATGACGTCGGAGTCGTCGGGGTCCTGCTCGGGGCCGGAGCCGAACAGCGCTCCCACTCCCGTGAGCTGCAACTTGGCCACGAGCGGCGCAAGCTCGCTGGGGCTCTTCAGGCTAGCGATGGCTTTGAGATCGGGCTGAAGCGGCTTGGCTCCCAGGCTCTCGACCTTGGTTTCGTCCATGCACGCGCCGTAATAGTCGCCGATTTTCTGGGTGACGGCGTCGCGGTTCTTTTCCGTTGCGGCCTGCTCCAGAATGGCGCGCAGGAAAACCAGGTTATCTTCGTACACCTTGCTGTAGACCGCCCACGACGACTGGTCGGCGGGAATGGGATTGCTCTTCATCCATCCCCCGCAGGAGTAGGTGTAGAAGTCGGCACAGGGATCGACACTGCGGTCCATGTCCGCCAGGTTGAGGCTGGGCGAATATGGCAATGTCGGCTCAGACGATTGGGTTAAGTTTTGTTGCGCTGTTGCCAGCAAAGAGATCAGCAAGAGGACCAAAAGAAGAAATGCGTTACGCACGGTAACCCCCTGAAAAGAGAACGACAGAGAATAGCAGAGCCGACGGCATTTGCCACAGAGTAGTGACGGACGACATGTAATTTGTTCAGCGTGGCGGCAAAAATGACACCAGCAACCTGAATCAAATAACCGTGTTAATACCGATAGCAGTACGGCCACCGGCTGACCCGAAGAGCGGACTTGAATCAGGTTCGTTTCCAGCGAGTGGTGAAAAAGGAGCCTTATGATGACAGCAGGGCGGCGGTTTAAAGCAATCCTCGCAACACTGCTGCTAATGACCGCGTGCGTTTTGACCGCGGCGGCACAGGATCCCAATGAGAGTTATCCCCCGAACGCAGCGAGCGGCCCCAACGCTTCCGGCGCACCCGGCGCACCCGGCGTCCCAGACCAAGCGGGGCAGACCAACACCGATCCTCCGGGTCGGGTGGCGCGCATTCAGTACATGGCGGGTCCGGTCTCCATTCAACCCGGCGGCGTCAATGACTGGGTAGCGGCGGACATGAATCGCCCGCTCACCACCTCAGACCGGGTATGGACCGATGTTAATTCCAAGGCTGAGCTCGATGTCGGTGGCGGCTACATCCGCCTGAACTCTGAGGCCAGCCTGACCCTTACCAATGTCAGCGACCAAACGGTGCAGTTGGAATTGGACCAGGGCACGCTGGAGTTAACGGTTCGCTATCTGGGGCCGGGACAGATCTACGAGGTGGATACTGCCAACCTGGCGTTTACCGTAACCAAAGCGGGCGTCTATCGCTTCGACGCGTTTCCGAAGGAAGACGCAACCTGGGTCACGGTGCGCAAGGGTCAGGGCGAAGCCACCGGCAGCGGCGCCGCAGTGAAGGTGAAGTCGGGCGAGCAGGTACGCTTCGGCAACGGCGCGACTCTGCAACATACGGCGGAGGCGGCTCCGTCGCCTGACGGTTTCGACGACTGGGCCAGCGTTCGCGATAAGCGGCTCGACAGCTCGGTGTCGGCGCAGTATGTCTCGCCAGGCGTGATCGGCTACCAGGATCTCGATAATTACGGACGGTGGCAGACGATCCCGCCTTACGGTCCGGTGTGGGTGCCCAGCGGCGTACCCGTGGGTTGGGCTCCATATCGCTACGGACACTGGGCGTGGATTGCGCCCTGGGGCTGGACGTGGGTCGACAATGCGCCGTGGGGATTCGCCCCTTTCCACTATGGTCGATGGGTTAACACCGGCGGATATTGGGGCTGGGCTCCGGGCCCGTATCGTTCATGGTCTCCTTGTTACTCACCTGCGCTGGTAGCGTGGGTCGGTGGACCTGGCTTCGGAGTCGGTTTCGGCTTTGGCGGCCCCGGCTGGGGCGTCGGCGTCAATTTCGGATGGTTCCCGCTGGGATGGGGTGAGCCATATTACCCGTGGTATCACGGTCGCTATGGACGCGGCTTGAGCCCGGCCTACATCCGCAATGTGAACGTGACGAATACCCGCATCACCAATGTCACGAACATCACGAATAACTACTACCACAACAACTTTACCAACACGCACTACGTAAACCGGATGGTGAACGGTGCGGTAACGGCTGCGCCGGGAAGTGCCATCGCGAGCGGGCGGGCGATGAATCACGCTGGAATGGCGGTGCCGAGCTCAGCCCTGATGCATGCTCCCGCGATGCGCAACGTTAGCCTCACGCCTACGCGGAGCTCAGTGCTTGGCGGACAGCAGCCGAGAAATAATGCTGTGCCGCCGGCTTCGGCTATGAATCGCGGCTCGGTGACCCGCGCGACTCCGCCGACCATGATGGCGCGGGAGAGTACTCCCAGAGTAGGGGCGGCTCCCTCGGCAAGCGTTGGCGGCATGAATAGCTCCAGGTCTGGCGCTAACAATGCGCCATATGCGGTGCATCGTCCGACGGCAAATAACGGGAACAGCGATGTTGCCGGCCGTTCGCCGACGACTTCGGCTTCCGCGACCACGCACAACGTGCCGCGGCCTCCAGCCACGACGCAGAGCAGGAATTCCGCTGTAGGAACGAGCAGCTCGAATGCCGCCGCGCACAACGGCGCTGCAGGGAACAGCGCCGTAGGTAATAGCCAAGCCATGCATCCTGCGACGGAGGCGCGCAGCGTACCGCGTCCGCCATCCTCGTCAGAGGTGCAGCACTCGGCGGGAACGACCACTCCGCGAACGGAAGGGAATCCGCAGCACGGCGGGACAACACCGCATTCGACTGCTCCTTCGCATAACGTCGCGCCGCAGCACTCGGCTCCGGCGCAGAGCAAGAGCGGTTCCAACGATCGTGCGTCGGGCGCAGTACCACGGCCTCCGACGAGCTACACGTATCACGCCGCCGCGGCCTACAGCCCCGCGCAATACGGCCGAAGCGGTTATGCCAACAGCGCTGGTTACGGTGCGGGCAGTCGTAACACTTACACTCCGTCTACGCGCAGCTATGGGAGCGTTGCTTCTACGCGCAGTTACGGAACTGCTCCGGCGGCCCGTAACTACGGGAGCAGTTCGAGCAGCTACGCGATGGCACGGGGCGGCGGCTCCAGCCCCCACTACTCGGCTCCCTCGGCGAACTATGGTGGAGGAGGTCACTACTCTGCGCCCAGCGGCGGAGGGCATTACTCTGCGCCGTCAGGCGGTGGTCACGGGGGAGGCTCGTCGCACGGCGGCGGCCGCAGCCGCTGAGTTGGGTAGTACGGCGCGTTTGTAATTGGATTGAGCAAACGCGCTGATCTCCTTAACTAGCCGTTTCCTCAACTGAATAGGTTGCGGAAAAACTCGAAGAACGAATTGTGCCGCCGGCTGAAGCCGGCTCGAAGAGTTCTAAATAGAGGGCTTATCGGCACGACCGAGGTCGTGCCCTGACGCGAATCTTCGTAGACGCGAGTTTTTCAGCAGCCTGTGAAGCCGTGCCCTGATACAAAACGTTTCGTGACATAGCTTCTAGCTATAATCAAAGTTGTGACTCAGCCGATTGTTCGCAAGCTTGCCGAAGCCAATTTCCCTACCCGCTGGGGGCAGTTCCGCATCTATGGCTTCGAGGGCGAGTTCCCAGTTAAACCCAATGGCAATGCCGACGTGCTTGCCCGGGACGGAAAGGTTGAACGCCGCAAGGAGAGCGCGGTCGCGCTGGTGATGGGCGACGTACACAGCGAGCCCGCGCTGGTGCGCATCCACTCCCAGTGTTTGACCGGCGACGTCTTCGGCTCCATGCGCTGCGATTGCCGCCAGCAGCTCGAGCTAGCGTTGCAGATGATCGCCGACGCGGGAGCGGGCATCCTGATCTACGAGCAGCAGGAAGGCCGCGGCATCGGGCTGATGGCCAAGCTGCAAGCTTACGAGTTGCAAGACCGTGGCCTGGACACCATCGAGGCCAACGAGGAGTTGGGCTTCGATGCCGACTATCGGCAATACGCTCTGCCGGCCGAGGCGTTGAAACAGCTCGGGGTGAAACAGGTGCGGCTGATTTCGAACAATCCCGAAAAGGTCGCTGCGCTGGAGAACGCCGGGATCGAAGTGGTGGAGCGCGTTTCAGCCGATGTGGAGCCCTACGAGCACTCCGAAAACTACCTGCGGACGAAAAAAGAGAAGATGGGCCACTTGTTTACGGGCTGGTAGGGGTAGTGTCATCGAGTCGAATTACCTGAGCAAATAAATTTTGGATTTGTCATCCTGAGCGGAGCGAAGGACCTGCTTTTGCTTCCCCGGCCAGCAACCGTTGTGCCGCCGGCTGAAGAGGCTGGGGAAAAAGTCTTCGCAGTGGAAAAAACCAGCAGATCCCTCACCTCTAAAGAGGTTCGGGATGACAAAAACATAGGGGTTTCATGGCGCAGCTAAAGCTGCGCCCCTTCAAAACGGCGCCCGGCAGAGTTTTTCAGCAGCCGGCTGGAAGCCGGCTAAAACCTTCATCAAGGTACGTGAACCTGGCCTTCCGCTTCGCTTCAGGCTGGGCTGTCATCGCACGCCCTTCGGGCTCTTGTTGTTACGGAAAGTCCGCGCAAAATGGCGATATGGCTTGGGGACGCCGGCGAGAGCAGATGCCTCGCTGCGCTCGTCATGACAAATCAGAGGGTACGTTCGTGCCGTCAGACCTTCTTCGCGCGGGTTAGCTCCTTCTTCAATCCCTCTTTGTTCTTTACCGGCAAACGCTCAATCGCCGCTTTCGCTAATGCGACATACACATCTCGCGCTTCGGGTATCCGCTGCAATTGCGCCAAGTGCTTGCGCACGGTCTGCACGTCGCCGCGAACCAGCGGTCCACTGAAGGCGCTGGCGGCGTCGGCCCGAAGATAGTTGTTGAGCGTTTCGCCCAGCAGCGGTTGCATCATCTCTTTCGCTTTGTCTCGCGGTATTCCTGCGGCCTCGGCAACCTGCTCCATTGTGCTCATCAGCGCAATCACCAGCGGCGAGGCGAAGCTGCCGAATGCATGGTAAAGGACCTTGCTGTGCCGGTCGATCTCAAAAGGGCGGCCGCCGAGATCGGTTGCAATCTGGTTGGCCACGCGCATCGCTTCGTCGTCTCCTTCGATGGCGAACGACACATTTCGCCACCAAGGTTTCTTCCCGGCAACGAAGGTCATCAGCGGGTGGACCGAAGCCACCCACGCGCCTTTTTCCCAAAGCGGCGCGAGTTCTTCGCTGCTGAGTGCTCCGCTGGAATGGAAGACGATTTTGCCTTTCCAGGATTGCGCGGACGCCAATTGTTTCGAGACGGCGGCGATGGCGTCATCGGGAACGGTGAGCCAGACAATGTCGGTGTCGATCGCATGCTCGCCGATGGTGACCAGATCGGCCTTCACACGCCGGGCGAGCGTCTTGGGATGAGTGATTTTCGAGGTCGAGCGCCGAACGATGGCGCGGATGGGGTATCCAGCGCGGTGCAGCTCAATCGCCAGCGCCGAGCCGAGATTTCCCGGGCCGACGATGGTGATGCTTGGCTTCGATGTGGCCTTTTTGGGCACGCCGCGAGAATAGCAGAGACAACAAACGTCTTCACCACGGAGGCACGGAGGTCACGGAGGAGTCGGGCTTCAGAAGACCCGGAGAGCCTTGTCTTTTGTCATCACGAGCCCGCCGTGGCGGGCGAGGGATCTGTTCTCGGTGGCGTCACCACAGGTGTGAGCGGTGTGATCGGCTTGCCCCAGTCCGCACTGTCGATGTAACGAAACCGCCTGTAAACCAGCCGGTTGATGTGAAGCCATCGATTTCGCCCCGTTTGTGCTGGAGGGTGTGGCGGAAGATTTCGTTGGTTACACCGGTGTAGATGCAGCGGGACAGACTCGACATGATGTAGACGCCATCCGCGTGGCATAGTCTGCGGTGATGCGAGACGAGATCAGATCCCTCGCTTCGCTCGTGATGACAAAATCAAAAAATGTAGTGATGACAAATCAAAAAAGCTCGTGATGACAACGTCAAAAATGTCGTGATGACAAAATCAAAACCGTCGTGATGACAAAATCAGAAACGTCGCGATGACAAAATCAGAAACGTCGCGATGACAACATCAGAAGACTGCTGGCGATAACAAAGGTCAGAGGCCCTCGATTTCTCCGTGTCCTCCGTGCCTCCGTGGTGAGCCTCTCTTACCGTCTCATCATGTTCTTCGCGATGAAGAAGACGTTCGCCGGACGCTCGGCCAGGCGACGCATGAAGTAGGGATACCACTCTGTCCCAAAGGGAATGTACACGCGCAGGCCGTAGCCCTCGCGCACCAGTTGCTCCTGCAAATCGCGGCGCACGCCGTACAGCATCTGGAACTCGTACTCGGTTGGCAGAATCTTTTCCGCCGTCGCGAACTGCTTCATGGTGGCGATGATCTTTTCATCGTGCGTCGCCAGGCCGTGATAGACGCCGCTCTTCAGCAGCATCTTGGCCAGCTTGATGTAATTGCCATCGACGTCCGCCTTCTTGGGAAACGCGAGGTCCGGCGGCTCGTTATAGGCGCCCTTGCACAGGCGTATGCGGATGCCGTCGGCGAGCAGCGTCTTGACGTCGTCTTCGCTGCGGTACAGGTACGACTGGATGACGGTGCCGACCTTCTTGTCGTGTCCGGGCTCGCGATGCAGGCCGCGTACGAAGTCGAGCGTCTTCGTCGTATAGGGCGTGCCTTCCATGTCCACGCGCACGAAGTTGTTGATATCGACCGCGTGATTGACCAGCTGCGTTACCAGCCGAAATGCCAGGTCGGGATCGACATCGAGTCCCATGTGCGTCAGCTTGAGGCTGATGTTGGCGTTGAGCTTGCGCGAGGCAATCTCGTCCAACATGCGGTGATAGAGCTCGGCGCTCTCGTTAGCCTCGTGGGCATTGGTGACGTTTTCGCCCAGGTTGTCGATGCTGACCGTTGCCCCGGACGCGTTGACCGCTTCGGCCGCGCGAATGACGTCGGCCAACTGCGTGCCGGCAACGAAGCGGCTGGAGAAGCGCAGGCCTGCTTGCGAATTCTCGGCAAAATGGCGAATTGATTTGCTTTCGGAAAGTCCGATGAACAGCTCTCTTAACATGTATGCCTCAGGGGAGAGAGACGAGACGGGGAACAGATCATAGTTGGCTCAATCGGCGAGTACACCGTTACTGTTTCTTGTAACGCCCGCAAAAGCCCGGAAGCTATGACGCGCGTCACAAGCCGCTAGTGCATCAGCCAAACGAGTGATGATAAATGGCAGCGGGGTGAGGCACAAACTTCATTTGAATCATGCGACCCGCGGGTGGCCCCACTCGGGCCGCAGTTGCCCGGGTGGACTTCTTGTCGCAACCAGGGGATGTTTTCCTCGAACGGCAAAACTCCCACCCCGGCAAACGAAGCCGGGATGGGGCACCCGATGTTGGAGATGGGGCACCCGATGTTGATGAGGAGCCCGGTGTTTAAGATAAGGTCATGCCCAACGCAAAGCGTGTCCTCGTAGCCACCTCCAATCCCGGCAAAATCCGCGACCTGATAGGCGCGGCAGCGGCCCACGGCATCGAAATCGCCACCCTGCCCGGATTTTCCGATATCTCCAGCGTCGTCGAAGACGGTGCAACCTTCGAGGCCAACGCCAAGAAAAAGGCCGAGCACTACAGCAAGTACGCCGACGGAGAGTTGGTCATCGCCGATGATTCGGGCCTGGAAGTCGACGCCCTGCAAGGTGCGCCGGGCGTGCGCTCGGCCCGCTTTGCCGCCGATGAAATCCATGCTCCCGACGATGCTCCCAACTCGGACGACGAGGCCAACAATGCGCGCCTGCTGCGCGAACTGGCAGGCGTCCCCGACGAATTTCGCACCGCGCGCTTCGTCTGCCTGATTGCCGTCGCCCGCAACGGCCATACCCTGGCGACGTTTCACGGCAAGGCCGAGGGAATCATCCTGCACCAGCCGCACGGCGACAACGGCTTCGGTTATGACCCGCTGTTTTTCTTTCCCCTGATCCACAAGACCTTCGCCGAAATCACTGCCGCGGAAAAGGCACAGTACAGCCATCGCGGTGCGGCATTTCGACAATTCCTCGGCTGGGCCGATCACCTGCGGGACCAACATCCTCACAACGACCTGTGATGACGGTCACGAAGAATCTGTGGAAGGCATCGGGTAATCTCATTGTTTAGGACGTGAGCTGCAAAAGCTCAGGCTCTTGCGAAATTCCCTGGCGACTAGAGTCCGAAAGCCCGCAGGGCGTGTGATGACAGCCCAGCGCGGCGCGGAACGCTGGGTTATGCACCAATTTCCTGGAAGAGCCGGCTTTTAGCCGCGGCAAAATGTTTTTTGTATCGTCCCCGAGGGACTCAAGCGGTCTTTGTAGCGAAGCTTACCCAGCACTCTGCTTCGCGGCGTGCTGGGCTATCATGGCACGCCCTCCGGGCTCTGAGGTCCGAACACGTTGACTGAGTCGCAAAGGTCGACTCTGCGTCGTACCCAAAAATTGAGTTGTCGCTTAATTAGATTCAAAGTCTGTTTCCAGTTTCCTTGACTTGCGCTGTTAGCGAATTTGATAATCAAAGGTTCGCGCAACATTCCTGCGAATCATAAGGAGTCGGCGTCGTGGCCTCAACCGCCAGTCCTATCGAATCCAGTTCGGCAACCGTTCATAAAGGCGTGGCTCCGCTGCGGGCGGGCCAGGGTTCTTCTTTCGTTCTCCGCCGGCTGCACTCGCTTTCCGGAATCATCCCCATCGGCGCATTCCTCATCGAGCACTTCATCTCCAACTCGGAATCGATGAACGGGGTGCAGGCTTATAACGAGCAGGTGAAATTCCTCACCAGCCTCCCGTTTGTCCACGTGCTGGAGTGGGTCTTCATCTTTATCCCGCTGCTCTATCACGGGCTGTATGGGCTCTGGATCTGGTATCGCGGCGACTCCAACGTGGGCGACTATCCCTGGACCGGCAACTGGCTGTACACCTCGCAGCGCTGGACCGGCATCATTGCCATGATCTACATCGCCTACCACCTCTATGACATGCGCTTTAGCGGCGTACACCTTATGGGTGGCGGATATACGGCGGCATTTTCAAAGGTGTATTTCGACTTTCAACACCCCTGGGTGGTGGCATTCTACGTAGTCGGAATCGTGGCCGCATCCTGGCACTTCTCCTATGGAGTCTGGCTGTTCGCGGCCAAATGGGGCTTCACGGTCGGCGAGCAGGCGCGGCGCAAGTTCGGCTATATATGCCTGGCGCTGTGCCTCGCGCTAGTGGGAATGGGACTGTATTCCATCGCAGGATTCGTACGAGTCCCGGCGGACCGGGTCCCGATCATTGAGCACGACTAATTTGCGAGTTGCTAGTTACTATTTATGGCTAATCCTAAGATCATCGTTGTAGGCGGCGGGCTGGCAGGACTGTCGGCCACCATCAAGATCGCGGAGATGGGCGGTCACGTCGACCTGTTCTCCATCGTTCCGGTCAAACGGTCTCACTCGGTATGCGCGCAGGGTGGTATTAACGCCGCCAAGAACCTGAAGGGCGAAGGCGACTCCACCTGGCTCCACTTCGACGACACCATCTATGGTGGCGACTTCCTGGCCAACCAGCCACCGGTGAAGGCGATGTGCGAGATGGCGCCGGGGGTCATCGACCTGCTCGACCGCATGGGCGTCCCGTTCAACCGCACCCCCGAGGGCGTACTCGACTTTCGCCGTTTCGGCGGCACGCTGTTTAACCGCACCGCGTTCGCCGGAGCCACCACCGGCCAGCAGCTTCTGTATGCGCTCGACGAGCAAGTGCGCCGCTACGAGGCCGAAGGCAAGGTCACCAAGTATGAAGGCTGGGAGTTTCTCTCCGCCGTGCTCGATGGCCAGCGGGTTTGCCACGGCATCTGCGCCATGGACCTGCGCAGCATGCAGGTGGTCACCTTTCCGGCAGAGGCGGTGATTGTCGCCACCGGCGGCATCGGAGCCATCTTCGGCAAGTCAACCAACTCGGTGGTCTGCACCGGATCGGCGCAGTCAGCCCTCTATCAGCAGGGAGCGTTCTACGCCAACGGCGAATTTATCCAGGTGCATCCGACCTGTGTCCCCGGCGAAGACAAGCTGCGATTGATGTCGGAATCGGCGCGCGGCGAAGGTGGCCGCGTCTGGGTGCCCAAGACCCCGGGCGACAAGCGCGAGTCCAAGAGCATTCCTGAGAACGACCGCTGGTACTTCCTGGAAGAGTGGTATCCCAAGTACGGCAACCTGGTGCCGCGCGACGTCGCGACCCGCGCCATTCACAAGGTCGTGTATGAGCTTGGGCTCGGCATCGATGGCCAGGCCATGGTCTATCTCGACGTAAGCCACATCGATCGCAAGGTCCTCGATCGCAAGCTCGAAGGCATTCTTGAAATCTACGAGAAATTCGTGGGCGACGATCCGCGCGACGTGCCGATGAAGATCTTCCCCGGCATGCACTACACCATGGGCGGCCTGTGGGTCGACTTCCAGCAGCGCACCAACCTTCAGGGCCTGTATGCCTGCGGCGAGGCCGACTACTCCATCCACGGCGCGAACCGCCTGGGCGCGAATTCGCTCATGTCGTGCATCACCGGCGGATTTACTGCCGGGCCGGATGCCATGGAGTACGCGCGCAACGTCCACAAGAGTGGCCACAATCCGCCGCACAACATCTTCGAGTCGGAAAAGAAGCGGCAGGAAGAGATCAATCACCGGCTTATGAACAACGATGGAACGGAGAATCCGTTCCTGTTGTGGCGCGAACTGGGCAACATCATGACCGAGAACGTCTCGGTGATTCGCTACAACAACAAGATCAGAGAGACGGATGTCAAGCTGGTCGAACTGTTGGAACGCTATCGTCATGTGAACCTGAGCGACCGCAGCATGTGGGCGAACACGTCGTTCGTCTTCGCGCGGCAGCTCTATAACATGTTGCAGTTGGCGCGCGTCATCACCCAGGGCGCGGAGATGCGCAACGAATCGCGCGGCGCGCACTATAAGCCGGACTTCCCGGAACGCGACGATGCGAATTGGCTTAAGACGACCAAGGCGTATTTCGCCGCCGATGCCGATGAGCCGCGCTTCGAATTCGAGCAGGTGGATACCTCGCTGATTACGCCGCGGCCGAGAAGGTACGACGCGGCGACGTAAGAAAGTTGTCAGTAGTCGGTTGTCAGTTGTCAGTAAACACTTGAGTCGCGAGTCTCAAGTTGCGGGTGTTTCAAGTGGCGAGTTTCGACTTTTTGGTGTGCGAGTCTGAGAATTGAGTTCTCGACCAGCAGCAAGGGTCCGCGCCGTAGGCGCAGTAGAGCTTAGCCCAGCGCTCAAGTTCCTTGGGGCTGAAGCCTTGGGACGACAAAATAAAAGTGAACGTATCGGCACGACTGAAGTCGTGCCCTGACGCGATGTTTAGCACGGGAAAACTAATTGCTAGTTGCTAATTGCTGATTACTACGATTATGGCTACTAACGGCAAAACGATCATCATCAAGATTAAGCGCCAGGACAACGAGAACTCCAAGCCTTACTGGGAAGAGTTCGAGTTGCCCTACAAGCGGAACATGAATGTCACGTCGTCGCTGATGGATATCGCCGCCAACCCGGTGACCCGCGACGGCAAAAAGACCGCGCCGGTGACCTACGATTCCAACTGCCTGGAAGAGGTTTGCGGCTCGTGCGCCATGCTGATCAATGGCCGCGCCCGCATGGCCTGCTCGGCGCTCATCGACAATCTGCAGCAGCCGGTCACGCTGGAGCCGTTTTCCAAGTTCCCGGTCATCCGCGACCTCTCCGTCGACCGCAGTGTGCTGTTCGAGAACCTGAAGGCAGTGAAGGCTTGGGTGCCTGTCGATGGCACGTACGATCTGGGCGCGGGGCCGAAGCAGTCGGCCGCCGCTCAGGAAGAGGCCTACCCGCTCTCGCGTTGCATTTCATGCTGCTGCTGTATGGAAGCCTGTCCGCAGTTCAACGATAAGACCGGATTCGTCGGCGCCGCCACCATCTCGCAGGTGCGCCTGTTTAACACTCACCCCACGGGCCAAGCGCTCAAGGTCGATCGTCTGAAGGCGCTGATGGGCGATGGTGGCATCCAGGAGTGCGGTTACGCACAAAACTGCGTCGAAGTCTGCCCCAAAGACATTCCGTTGACCAAGTCCATTGCCGACGTCGGCGGCCAAGTAATGTGGCAGGCGGTGAAGGACTTCTTCAGGACGTAACAAGTCGAGCACTCGCCGACCACAATCTTTGAGCCCGAAGGGCGTGCCATGACAGCCCAGGATGAAGCGCAGCGGAGTCCTGGGTAATTGGCAAGTTGAAATTCTTAGTCCCCCCCGGGGACGGTACGTGCAGGAATCCACATCCACGCGGGACTTCCCAATCACGACACCTGCCGCAGAATCGAGCGATCTTCCACTTGTATGCAGCCTGATTTGTCGGCGAATTCCACATTCGCCTTTGCCTCAGGATCGCGCATAAGGGCGTCGCGATATTGCTCGTAGGCGGCGAGGGTCGGGAAGTTGATGAGTGCCAAAGCGAAGTTGGTTGGCCCGGCGATTTTTGTCGGGAGGAAATAGCCGACCAGTTCTCCTCCGCAGCGGCGAATCGGCTCCGGCCAGTTGCGCGCATACTGCTCGAAATCGACGGTCTTCTGAATGTCGATGGTGTAGCGGATACAGACTGTGATCACTTTTGCCTCCGCCATCTCAATCTAGCCAAGCTTTGCCGCAAAACATTTCGACCGGCATCGAAGTATTCTACAAACACTCGGGCTACACTGTGTTCATGAGCCGGGATTTCTCCTCCATCGCCACTCTCTTCAGCGATCCGGGGCGGTCGGCGATGTTGATTGCGCTCATGGATGGCCGAGCATTGCCGGCGGGACAGCTCGCGATGATTGCCAACGTCGCTCCACAAACCGCCAGCAGCCATCTTACGAAACTATTGGACGGGCAGTTGCTTGCGGTCGAGCAGCAAGGCCGCCATCGCTACTATCGGCTGGCGAGTGTTGATGTGGCACATGCGATTGAGGCGTTGCTGACCATTTCTCCGCGCGCGAATGAAACGGGGTTGCGCAAGTCAGCCAGCGGGCGTGCGCTGGACGACACCCTGACCTATGCGCGAAGCTGCTACTCGCATCTTGCGGGGCGGCTGGCAGTGAATATCGCCGAGGCGCTGCAAGTTCGCGGATTCCTGGTGAAGCGCGAGGACCGGTTCGCGGTTACGCAGCGCGGGCGCGAGTGGTTTGCGCAAATCGGGATCGAGATAGCTGCACGGCAATTGACGGACCCGCGCTTTGCCCGCCGCTGCCTGGATTGGACCGAACGAAGACATCACATCGCGGGACATCTGGGTTCGGCCATGCTCACCCGCTTTCGCGAGCTGAAATGGATTGCGCCGATACGCGACTCTCGCGCGGTTCGCGTGACCTTGGAGGGCGAGCGGAGATTCTGGGAATTGCTGCGGGTGAACGGAAGGGACCGTACGAGTTTTTTCGGAAGCCCGAAGCGCGTGCGATGACAGCCCAGGATGGAGGTCGCCGCCGCGACCGGAATCCTGGGTAATCGGCGAGGAAGAATCGCGAGTCCCCCAGCGGACGATACAGACCAATTTCTACAAAAGATAGATTGTGTCGCCGGCTGAAGAGCTGCTGAAAAACTCTGCCGGGCGCCGTTTTGAAGGGGCGCAGCTTTAGCTGCGCCATAAAAGTCCTGTGTTTTTGTCATCCCGAACCTCTTTAGAGGTGAGGGATCTGCTGTTTTTTCCACCGCCAAGACTTTTTCAGCAGCCTCTGAAGCCGGCTCAAGTTCATGGTTGATACACTGGGCTATCATCACACGCCCTTCGGGCTCAGAACTTGTCGCCGTAGAAGCTGCTAGATAATCGAACAAACTCAGAGTGGATTATGAGGAAGAACTGTAGGGAATGACTCAAGCTGCATAAACCAGCGTCTTGCTAGATTCAACTGCCTCTCGGAAATACGGATTTTTGATAGCCGAGGCAAGTACCAGGTCCACTGGGCGCCCAAAAAGCGCTTCAAGGTCTTCCAACAGCCCAAAATAAGCGTCGGCATGCTGGCCCGGAGCAAGTGTTTCGAAGGTGACGAGGAAATCCAGGTCGCTGTGTTCGGGATCGAAATCGTCTCTAGCGGCCGAGCCGAACAGGTCGATCTCCCGCACATGACGTAGGCGGCAAATGCGCTCCAGTTCAGGGCGTTTCTCTTCGATTAAGCGGTTCATCCTGCCTAATGTTACCCTAAGCGCCCCGAGCCCCCGCTTCATTTACAATCCCCTGTCATATTCTCTCCAC
The DNA here is from genome assembly GCA_963796585.1 of uncultured Acidobacteriaceae bacterium. GTDB lineage: Bacteria > Acidobacteriota > Terriglobia > Terriglobales > Acidobacteriaceae > CAVVDY01. Next base: position 636,743 of record CAWCMB010000005.1, on the reverse strand, counting down.
CGGAGATCACCATCCCAATGCGAAGCCTGGTTCGGGTTGTCGCCGCCGTCATCTCGTTGTCGTTGCTGGTAATCGCGCAGTCGCCCACATCGCCGCAGTCCACTTCCAACCAAACGAAGGTTCAGGGCGTCGCAGGCGACTGCCCGGGCGGATGCGCTCCTCAAGGTAAGCCCGTGACGTCTAAAGCGCAGGGTTCTTCCACCGGCTGGCGCGCCATTCACAACTCCGCGCTCGTCATTGACACGCACGCCGACACCCCGGGCCGCTTTGTCGATGAGAACTTCGACTTATCGCAGGACGCCGGCAAGGGCTACATGGACTTTGCCAAGATCAAGGCCGGCAACCTGGGCGCGGAGTTCTTCTCCATCTGGGTGGACCCCAAAATTTACAAGGGGCAGGAGATCAAACGCGCGCTCGACATGATCGACTCGGTCTACGAGCAGGCGCGGCTGCATCCCGACAAGATGATGATGGCCTTCAGCACGCAGGACATCCTCGCCGCGCATCGCCAACACAAGCTGGCGGCCCTGATGGGCGTCGAGGGCGGGCACGCCTTGCAAGGCGACATGCGCGTGCTGCGCGATTACTATCGCCTCGGCGTGCGCTACATGACGCTGACCTGGTCGAACACCAACGAACTGGGCGATTCCAGCGGTGATCTCGACGACAAGTCCGTGCAGCACCACGACGGCATCACCGATTTCGGGCGCCAGGTGGTGCGCGAGATGAATCGCATGGGCATGATGGTCGATATCTCGCACGTGGCCGACCACACCATGTATCAGGCGCTGGCTGTCAGCCGGGCTCCGGTGATTGCCTCACATTCGTCGTCACGTGCGCTGACCAATGTTCCGCGCAACATGACAGACGACATGCTGGTCGCGCTGGCACGCAACGGTGGCGTGGCACAGGTGAATTTCTACTGCGGCTTCATTTCGCAGAGGTGGGTGGATACGTCGAAAAAGCTCAAAGATGAGAAGGACCCGGATTACATGAAGGTCCAGTCGCTCTTCATGGCGTCGCGAACGCCGGAGATGGCGCAGGAACTCTACGCCGCCGAGGCCGTGCTGGAGAAGAAGCTGCCGCGTCCGCCGCTGAGCGATCTGATCGACCATATCGACCACATGGTGAAGGTTGCAGGCGTCGACCATGTGGGAATTGGTTCGGATTTCGACGGCATCGACTGCTCGCCGCAGGGAATTGACTCAGCCGCCGACCTGCCGAAGATTACCGAAGCGCTCTACCAGCGGGGTTACAAAGCCGCCGATATTCAGAAGATTCTTGGCGGCAACCTGATGCGAGTCTTCGCCGACGTGGAGAAAACTGCCAAGCAGATTCAAGCCGAGAAGAACGAAGACACGCGCAAAGAACTGGCGCCGAGCGGGCAGTAGGACGTTCACCACAGAGACACAGAACTTCCAGATTCAGAACTCCTCCGTGTCTCTGTGTCTCTGTGGTTATATAGATGTGGTTTTCGCGGATAATATCAGGAAGGAATTATGGGACTGCTTATGCGCAAACTGTTGGTAGCTGCTCTCTTGCTCTCGATCGCCGCTTTCGCGCAAACTTCCACCCCCCCGGTGGGCACGCATGCTCCCGACGCGGGCACCGTTCCCAACAAGGCCTCGACCGTAACCGCCCCCGCGCAGCCTACCGCGACCATTGAGACCAGCATGGGCGACATCCATTGCACGTTGTTTCCCGACAAAGCGCCGGTGACGGTAGCGAACTTCATTGGTCTCGCGACCGGCAAAAAGGCATGGACCAATCCGAAAACGGGAAAGCAGGTGAAGGGCAAGCCCCTGTACGACGGAACCACGTTTCATCGCGTCATCCCTAATTTCATGATCCAGGGTGGCGATCCTGAAGGGACCGGGACGGGCGGCCCCGGCTACAGTTTCAACGACGAGACCAGCGACTTGAAGTTCGATGTGGCGGGACGGATGGCGATGGCCAACTCGGGTCCCAATACCAATGGCTCCCAGTTCTACATCACCGAAGTGCCGACGCCGTGGCTCGACGGCAAGTACAACCTCTTCGGGCAATGTGAAGACCTCGACTTAGTGAAGAAGATTGCGCGGGTTCCTACCGGGGAAGGCAACAAGCCGCTGCAGCCGGTGATGATTAAGCACATCGTAATTGTCGAGCCGCATCATCCGGCAACGACGCACAAGCCGACCACGACGCACAAGAGCACCCCCACCAAGCCGAAGACGACCTCGCCGCAGCAGTAACGATCCGAGTGCTCTCATTGTGAGCCGGCTGATCATTGACGCGCGATGGTTGTACACCGGGATAGGCGCTTATACGCTGAATCTGATTCGGGGCCTGCACGATTGCGGCGCGCTGCCGGTCACCCTCATCACCCTGCCGGAGCACCGCGCGAAGCTCGCCCCGTTCGGATACGAGCTCGTGCTCTCGAAGGCGCGGCTGTATTCGTTGCGCGAGCAAGTCGATGTGGCTCGTGCGGCGCGCGACTTCGATGTGCTGCACGTGCCGCACTACAACGCTCCGGTGCGGCGGCGCAAAACGCTGCTGGTGACGATCCACGATCTGACGCACTTGCTCGACCACACCATGGCCCGCAGCCTTAAGAGCCGTGTCTACGCCCGTCCCATGTTGCAGCACGTCGCTCAGTGCGCCGACCACATCTTCACCGTTTCGCAGTATTCGAAGAACAAAATTGTCGAGCACCTCGGAGCCGATGCCGGAAGGGTCACGGTCACCTACAACGCGGTGCCGGCGCATATCTATGCTGAGCCACGTGATGAATCGCGCGCACTCACCAACCAGGCGTTCGGATTCAGCGGTCGCTACCTGCTGTTCGTCGGCAACCTCAAGCCCCACAAGAATGTTGCAGGGTTGCTGAATACTTTTGCCCTGCTGCGGCAGCGAGGCCGAATCGATCGCAAGCTGCTGATCGTTGGTGACGATTCGCAGGGACGGGCGGTGCTGGCGCGCGAAGTTGCAGAGCTGAAGCTCGCCGACAGCGTGGTATTCGCGGACAAAGCCGGCGATGACGAGGTTCGCCGCGCCTATTCCGGCGCTGATCTCACCGTGCTGCCATCGTTCGAAGAAGGCTTCGGTTTGCCCCTCATCGAGTCCATGGCCTGTGGTACTCCGGTGGCTTGCTCCAATGTTGCGTCGATGCCCGAAGTTGCGGGCGGGGCCGCTGAATATTTCGATCCCGCAGATATCGAATCGATGGGGTCAGCGATCGAAAATGTCGTTCGATCAAATGATCGTTGGCGCGAGTTACAGACGCGAGGCCTCGCGCAGGCCGCAAAATTCCATTGGCGCGAGTTTGCGCAACGACATCTCAACGTCTATCGCGAGTTCCTGTAGCGATGTGTCGCCGACTGAAGTCGGCTCGGAGGAATTAAAGGTCACGCCCTGACGCGAATCTCGCAGACTCAAACTCTTAGGTACAATCGGCAGAGCCAGTCCCAGCAGCCAGTGAGGAGCAGCCATGTTATTCAAGAAAAGTAGCTCAAAGAAGTACACGAAAGTCCCGGGCAGCGAGCGCCAACCGATGCCGGGCGCCAGCAAGATGGGCGCACCCGATCCCAATGAGCTGATGCATGCCACCGTCGTCCTGCGTCCGCGCTCAGGCGGCAAGAAGCAGCCTAGCCTCGACAAGCTCATCGCCAAGGGCGAACGCCTGACGCGTGAGGAATACCTGGCCCGCTATGGCGCCGATCCTGCCGACGTTGCTCAGGTCGCGGCCTTCGCCAGCCAGCACGGACTCACGGTGGCGCAGGTGAATTCAGCGGCGAGGACCATGCTTCTCACCGGTCGCACCGCAGATTTTTCGCAAGCCTTTCAAGTTCAATTCGAGCAGTGTGAGCACAACGGCCGCAAGTTCCGCCAGCGCACGGGAGCCGTGAATATTCCCGCCGGCCTGTCAGGAATCGTCGTCTCGGTGCATGGCCTCGACAATCGCCCGCAGGCCCAGGCGCATTTTCGGTTGGGACAGGCAAATCCCAGCGCGACCTCGGTCTCGTACACGCCCTCGCAGATCGCGTCTGCTTACAAATTTCCCTCCGGCAACGGAGCCGGGCAGACCATCGGCATTATTGAACTAGGTGGCGGCTACACCCAGTCGGACCTGCAAACATTTTTCACGGGGCTGAAGATTCCGGTTCCAACTGTGATCGCGGTTTCCGTGGACGGTGCCCAGAACCAGCCGACCGGCGATCCCAATGGGCCGGACACCGAAGTGGCGCTCGACATCGAAGTCGCGGGTGCGGTAGCTCCCGGCGCGACCATCGTTGTGTACTTCGCTCCCAACTCGGACGCCGGCTTCCTCGACGCCATCAATCAAGCCGCGATGGACAATGTCAACAAGCCTTCGGTGATCTCCATCAGTTGGGGCGGTCCCGAATCGAGCTGGACGGCACAGTCGTTGCAGAGCTACAACAGCGCGCTGCAAGCCGCGGCTTCACTCGGAGTGACGGTGTGCGTGGCGTGCGGCGATAACGGTTCCAGCGACGGAGTCAGCGACGGCAAGTACCATGTCGATTTTCCCGCTTCCAGTCCCTACTCGCTCGCCTGCGGAGGGACCTCGCTCAAAATCAGCGGCAGCAACATTACCAGCGAAGTGGTGTGGAATGACGGCGCCAGCGGTGGAGCTACCGGCGGTGGAGTGAGCGACACGTTTCCGCTTCCTTCGTATCAGTCGAAGGCCAAGGTTCCGGCATCGGCCAACAAGGGCAAGTTCAAAGGTCGTGGTGTGCCCGACATCGCTGGCGATGCCGATCCGGCAACCGGCTATCAGGTGACCTCCGACGGCTCCAGCTTTACGGTTGGCGGAACCAGCGCGGTTGCTCCGTTGTGGGCTGGTCTGGTCGCGTTGCTCAACCAGGGGCTGAGCAAGCCGGTGGGATATCTGAACACGAATCTCTACCAGACATCGGCCACCACGAAGGGCGCCTTTCGCGACATCACGTCGGGCAACAACGGCCACTTCAAAGCGGCAACAGGATGGGACCCGTGCAGCGGCTGGGGCAGCCCTGTCGGTACGGCGATAGCGTCGGCGCTCGCCCCGCTCTACAAAAAGAAGAAGAAATAGCGTTGCCGATGACGGACTCGCAAAAGCCGGAGCAACAATTTTCACGCGATGAATTGCGATACCGAATTGCCGATGCAATCAACGATCGGCTGAAGTCCATTCCCTTGCTGCACGCGACCGCAAAAGGAGCGGCCCACTGGCTACAACATCGTCGCGATGTGTGGGCCATCAAGAAGACCCGGCGTGCGATCGGAATGCCATCCGCACCGGCAGCGCCGCCCACCAGTACGGCCGGTGCGGGCGAGTTGCCCATGCCCCCGCTGGAGATGCGCCGCCTGGTGGGGCCGACGGATCTTGCGCTCTACGACAATCCCAACGGCGATCTGGTCTATTCCTACCTGGCGCCCGAGACGTTTCGCGCCTTCTTCGATTTCGGCTGCGGCTGCGGCCGGGTGGCGCGGCAATTGATTCTGCAGCGGCCACGTCCGGAGTTGTATGTAGGCATCGACCTGAACGCACCACTTGTCGAATGGTGCAACGATCACCTGCATCCGGTCGCGCCCGAGTTCACCTTCTACCATCACGACGTCTTCAATGTAACGCTTAACCCAGGCCGCGATAAGCCGCTCACCGCGCCTTTTCCCGCGCAGGATTCGCAGTTCACGATGGTGAACGCGATCTCCGTTTTTACCCACCTGACCGAGGCGCAAGCGGCGTACTATCTGCGGGAGTGCGCGCGCATACTCCGCCCGGACGGCGTGCTGCACGCGTCGTGGTTCCTGTTCGACAAGGCGGACCACCCGATGATGGACGCCGGCAGCAACGCGCTGTATGTCTCGTATACCGATCCGTCGGCGGCGGTGATGTTCGACCGCAAGTGGGTGCGCGATACTGCGAGGTCGCTGGGACTTAGGATTTTCCAGGTGATTGCGCCCACAATTCGTGGCTATCAGTGGATAGTGCTCATGACTCGACGAGAAGATGTAACTGAAATCGAGTTGCCGGAAGACAGAGCACCGCGTGGGATTGTTCCGCCGCGGGACTAGCGGGTTAGAAGGATTCGGGCCATCGTTGTGCGCCATGGTAGATGGCGAGAATCACAATGCGGTCCTTCTCAATGGTGTAAACAGCGATGAATGGTGTGTTTGAAATCACCAGCTCACGCGTATTGGGGACGCGGCCTCTCCTGCCTGACAAAGGAAAGCTGGCGAGCTGCTCGACCCGGCTCACGGTTCGCGTAACAATGCGGTCGGCAACGGCTTCGCTGTTAGAAAGAGCGATGTATTCGTGAACCTGGTCCAGCTGACTGCCGGCCTGCTCGGTCCATTCGATCATTAACTGGCGCGTCTCGACCGCTTCCGCAGCCGCTTCACGATTTCGTCGTGGCTCATGACTCGACCTTTGCGCATCTCCTCAATTCCTTTACGCACTAGCGCATCCTGGTAGGCGTGCAACTCGACATAGTTGCTGATCGCTTCGTTGATGACATAGCTGCGCGGCCGATCCTGGGCGGCCGCCAGGGAGTCGAGCTTGTCGATGGTTTCGGCGACGGCACGGAAGCTGATGGTCTTCTCGGCAGGCATAATACGTTAACAATAGCATGTATTAATATGTATTACAACGCCCTGACTGAAAGTTCCGCTTGATCCGACAATTCTGAAGAATACAGATGACAAACCCTGCAGAAACTAAAAGCCCCACCCCGGCAAAAGATGCCGGAATGGGGCACCCTGAAGCGTGTTTTTCAGTCACCGACCGGCGTTGCCACCGCTGCCGGCTGGTCCTGTTTCGCGATGAGCTTGCGCAGCGCCGCCTTGTCGGGGTTCAGCAGTTCGTTGATGCGCGTATGGTTCACTGCGGCGACGATGATCAAACCCGCTTCGGTATTGACCTCGCCAAAGATCCCTAGTCGCTGCAGCTTAAGCGCCTGGTGCTCGTTGTCTTCGGTTGGACTCAGGTAGTGAACGTGCGTCGTCTTATAACGATGAATCAGGAAGATGTGGGCCAGCGTCATCAGGCGCTTCTTCCGCAGGCCATCGTCGAAGGTGTTCATGTCGCGGATCGATAACAGCTTGTGTCCGCGGCGATCATGAACGTCGGCGAAGATAACATTGCCGGCTTTTTCCTTCGCAGCATTTGCGATGCTCAGCTCAATGAAGTCGGAGCCCGCAGCCACCGGCCGCAGCTTCGCCTTCCATCCGCTAGGCAGCCCATTCTGCTCCGCCCAAATCTGCAGCCAGTCTTCCAGCAGCTTGGGTGGAACTTCCGTCTGCACCAAATGTTGATGCTGGGTTGAGCCTTTGCCCATGGCCTTGGTGGTCGCCGTCCGTCCTGATGCCGCCAGCAGCGCAGCATCAAGCCGCGGCCCTCCGACCAGCGTCTGAGGCGTGCGATAGGGAGACTCCACCAGGCGCAACTTGCGTTGCAGACGCGCCAGTGAAAGCATGCCATCGTTTTTCAGCGCGACCGCGAACTCCTCGGCCGCGAGACCGTCGATCTGGTGGCCGCCATAGGTGATGAAGTTGAAGACGAAGCCCAGCTTCCCCAGCTCTTTCGGGAACTGTTTCATCTCGTCGTCGCTCATGCCGGTGGTATCCCAATTGAACGATGGCGACAAGTTGTACGCCATCATCTTGTCGGGAAACACGGCGCGGATGGCCTCAGCGAACTCTTTCGCTTCATGCAGGTCAGCGGTTTTGGTCTCCATCCAGAGGATGTCGGCGAAGGGCGCCGCTGCCAGCGACTTGGCGATGGCGTACTCGATTCCACCCTGCACCTGGTAATAGCCCTCGGGAGTCTTGGCGCGCTCGGCATCAAATTCGACCTCGATGCCCAACGCCTCTGCCATCTCGCGCGCCTCATACCACGACAGCCGCTTGGCGTGTTCCAGCCACTGCTCGGGCGTGAGATCCGACGAGGCGCCCTCGGCACTGCGGAAGGCAAGCGCTTCGGCTGCGGCCTGAGCGAAGGTCCGTAGCTTGGCTGCCTCCTGCCAGGCGTCGAGAAATTTTCCAATCACCTTGTCGAGCATGGTATCGAGCACCATGTCGGGATTCGCCTTGTACGACGCAATGCCGTCGGCGATCAGCGGCAGCAGTCCGGTCATCTCCAGCCACGCGTCGGCTTCGTCGTATTCGGTCTTCGGCATGGCAAACATCAGGTGGCCGCGCACCTCTTCCAATCCGGCGTCGAAGAACTTGCGATGCAGCGCCAGGAAGACCGCCTTGTAGGTCGGCACGAACAGATTGGTGACGCCGAGGATGAATGGCTGGTCGCGCTCATCGGCGCAGCCATCGAGCAGGCTGGCGGCCTCAGCGTCGGTGCGGGCGACGATGATTCCCGGCACCTGCATCACGTCGAGCTGGAAGCGCGCGGCATTCAGCCGCTGAATCTGCTCGTTCTCCGAAACCAGCACTTTGCCGCCCTGGTGTCCACACTTTTTTACTCCCGGCTTCTGGTCTTCGATGTGATATCCGGGGACGCCCACTTCGACGAAGCGTCGAATCAGATTGCGTACATGCGCGTCGCCGCCGTGGCCGGTATCGGCATCGGCGATGATGAATGGCCGAAAGTCGTAGACCGGCGTTGCGGCGCGCTGCTCGGCCGTCATGCGCGAGCGCGCGAAATGCTGGTTCTTGTCGGCGGTGATCAGGGCGCGAACGATGGCGGAAGCTTCGTCCGGCACCTGGCTGAGCGGATAGCTGGCAAGGTCGGCGCCGGGATCTTCGGAGATGCTGCCTTTAGCCGACGTGGCCCAGCCGCCCAGGTAGATGCCTTCGATACCGAGCTTCTTGATGACGACTGCCTGGCCCGGCGAGTAGGGGCCAAACGTGGTGATCGACTTGCCCTGATCGCACAGCTCGCGCAAACGCCAGTAGAAGCCTTCGGCGGCGCTGCGGGCGACCGGGTATTCGGCAGGAATGCTGCCACGCTGCTCAACTACCTGGCGCGGCGAATATAAACGTACGATGCCTTTGAAACGCGGGTTGGCAAACCACTCGCTCATTTCCTTTAGGCGTTCTTCGAACGAATCCATGGCTGGCCTCCTATGGGGACTGGTATATGGCGGGCGTTAATACTCCTGAAATGTACGCGGAAATACGGCGATGCTCAATAGTGGGGGAGAGCTATTGGACAGAGCGCCAGTGTCGTACGACCCTCCATGGTACGACGCGGTAAAAACAATGCGAGGAAGTATGTCACGTGGGCGTGTGATAGGGGGGATGAGGCCACTCGCTCTTCGGGTCTACCAGAGTCCGAGTCAGGACACGATCTTGGGGTGGCGAAGATTTGCGTCAGAGCAATCGTAAGGCGCGGAGCGCCGATGCGCCGTTAGCCCCACGCGTGAGCCTGGGGTCGTGTTCCGGTGGAAGCCCCAGCATTTATGCTGGGGAACAGAGGCACTCCAATTAGACTGCGGCGCTTTAGCGCTGGCGCATTTTGACCAGTGCCCCACGGCAAAATCCGGGGCTGAAGCCCACCAATCAATATCGAACTCTTGTCCCCCGCATGAATGCGGGGGCTTCCACCCAAGAAAGACCTACGTCGCGACCAACTCCTTCACCATTTGAGGCAGGGCCTCGCCCGCTCTCGCCAGCACCACTTCGTCGAAGTAGCCGTTGTTGGCAGGCTCTTCGGGGCCGACATAAATTGTTCGCGCACCGTTGCGCCGCGCCAGCCGAACGAAGCTGGCAGCGGGCTCGACCACGCCGGACGAGCCGACGGTCATCAGCAGCGTGCTGCGGTCAAGCTCAGCGAAGATTCGATCCATGTGATAGGGAACCTCGCCGAACCAGCAGACATGCGGACGCAGCACCGCGCCGCAGTCTTTGCAGATGGGCAACTCGGTTTCGTGCGGCTCCGTGTCTACAAACGGCTCGCTAGGACACAGTTCGCGTGAGCAACGCGTCATCATTACGCGGCCGTGCATGTGCAGCACGCGTTGCGATCCCGCCTGCTCGTGCAGCGAATCGACATTCTGTGTACAAAGAAAAAAACGCTCGCCGAGCTGGCGCTCGAGTTCAGCCAGCGCAAAGTGCGCCGGGTTGGCCTTCACCTCCGCATGCTTCTGCCGCCGCATGGAGTAGAACTGCCACACCATCAGCGGATCAGCGTGAAAGGCTTCCGGGGTAGCGATCTGTGTGGCGGGATATCCGCGCCAGATTCCGCCTGCTCCGCGAAACGTCGGCAAGCCACTCTCGGCGCTCACGCCTGCGCCGGTGAGAACAAAAAGACGATCGGTAGACGAGATTCGCATTCATATTCAGGATATAGGGTCGGCAAGGGGCGGCATCGCCGAGGAACTTCCTCGTTCAGACAAAGTCATTGCCGCCTCGCCTCGGACAGTGACGAAGACTTCTCATGCGGCGGCAAGGCATGCATCTCAACATAGCGCGCCGCAAAGCGGCGACTCGGTTTATAGCCCCGGGCGCAAGCCCGGGGTGACTTGCGTTTGAATGAGGGCTGGCCGCGTAGCGGCCTACAGCATCTTCGGAAAATACGCCGCTCCGCGGCCAGAGAGATTTTCTTACGACGCACCCCGGGCTTGCGCCCGGGGCTAACTTCGGAGCCGCTGCTACGCAGCGCGGATGTCGCTTGCCAGCCTTTCGCGCTATGGTGAGAGGAGTGTGAGCACCCCCTCCGAGAGTGAGGGACCACAGGTATCCAGCCCGCGCACCTACTCCATAATCCGAAAAGTGAAAATTTTGGCCAGGGCAGCCTCGTTGCGCGCGGTGATGGAGTCAGGCGGCAGGAAGCCGTAATCGCCGGCATACAAGTTCAGCTTCGTGGTATAGACGCGCGGTGAGATTCGCGCCGCCACGAAGATCAACTTGTCTCTGCCGTTGTCGGTCGAGGCGTGGGTCACGCCCCCGGTCGCGATGCGAAATTCCCGATCGCCCTCACGCCGGTGAAGCTGAACCAACTGGTAATCGGTAATAGTGACTCCCTCGGGCATCACGATCAGAAACTCGAGCGGGCTGACGAAATTGTTCTTACTCATCGGGCCGTCCACCAACCCATCCACAACGCCATTAACAAACGACAGCGACGCGGCACTCTTCAGCGCGCTCTGGCTCTTCCAGTTCACCAGCTCGGGCGACACTTCCGTCCACTCGCCATCTTGCTTCACATAGACGCCGACCTCGGTCGGTATCGCTTGGCCGGCCAGGTTGTCGGCTTGAGCGGAGGCCGATGCTGGGTTCGGTTTCTGTGCGGTTGCCGATGTGCATGGTGTCGCGACAGCACTCGCCGGGTTGATCATGTACTTTACGACCCGCTCGCTGACGTGCCCCGCCTTCAGTTGCAGCAACTGGTCTGTCGTCAGATTGAAGTGCTGCAGTTTTTTCTTAATCTGCTCAATGATGAGGTCGTCGCTGAAGCCGGCCTTCGACAGCTTGATGACCTCCTGCACCGTCATCGGCTTTTCGGGCGCGGGAAGATACAGCACGTGAGACTGCGCCCGCAGGAAAATAGAACAACTCAGCAGCAACAACAGCACAGCCCGCGCGGGAGTCAGAGTCAGCATGCGGAGCAACTTGGGGGGATTTCAGTTCGCACAGTCAGTCTGGGCCGGGCTGTTTCGCCGCACAAGGGAAATATAGTCGCAGGGATGTTACGTCGGTAACCGAGGAATTGGGATGATGTCGGCTGCCCCCAGTCATTCCTTCGGTTGGAATGAGTGGGAGAGAACACCGGGTGGAAGCCCTCGCCTTCAGGCGAGGGAGACACGCTATGACTTGAAGCATGGGCTTTAGCCTTGGTCAGGCCCGCGCTAAAGCGCATCCTTATATACGAACCATACCCCCCACATAAATGTGAGGGCTTCCACCCCTGAATCCAAACCACTTCGCCAGAAAGCCCTGGGGAGCAGATACAACCGAATGTTGGACTGGCACCCGTGTACCCTCGTGACGGTCGCCCGGGCCAGGGTCTTTACTGTCCGGCGCCGGGCGCTGTTCCCGATCCCCCCTTCAAATACTTGTCGAACCATGCAACTGTTCGCTTCAGTGCGTCAATCTGGTTTTCGCGTTTAGCGAAGCCATGGCCTTCGGCAGGGTAATAGTGTGCGTCCACGGTGCGCCCTTCCTTCTTCAGGATTTCGACTACCTGCTCGGCTTCTTCTTTCGGCACGCGAATATCATTCTCGCCCTGCAACACCAGCAGCGGCGCTTTCTCATTGCGGATGTACTTGATCGGCGACGCCGCTTCAAATACGGCGCGGTCTTTTTCCGGATCGCCCATCAGCGTTTTCTCGTACTGCTGCAGCATGGGATCTTCGTGCTGCAACATGGTGTACCAGTCGATGATGCCGTACTCCTCTACTCCCGCGGCCCAAACGTCAGGCGTCTTTCCCACGGCCATCAGGGTCATGTATCCGCCGTAGGAGCCGCCGGTGATGCCGATCTTCTTCGCATCGACGTAGCCGGAGTCGATGAGGAACTTCGTGGCGTAGACCTCATCCTGCAAATCGCCGCCGCCGAGGTCCTGATAATTCGCTTTCTGAAACTCGAGCCCGTAGCCGGTCGAGCCGCGCACGTTGGGCGCGATGCAGACGTAGCCGCGAGAGGCAAGCGCTGCCGCGGTGGCTCCAAAGCTGGCGACTGTCTGGCCGGTCGGACCGCCGTGCGGCAGAACCACTGCCGGATTCGAACCGTCGCGCTTCAGGTTGTCGGGCATCCACAGCAGGGCGCTGATCATCTGCCCATCGAAGCTCTTATACGAGACAACTTGTCCCGCGGGAAGATCGTTCGGGTTGAGTCCTGCTACAGCCGAGTAGCTGAGTTGCCGCGGCTTACCCGAGGCCACGTCGTAGACCCACAGGTCCGAAGGCCGTTGCGTATCCTGGTGGGTCAGCAGCATCGCCTTGCCGTCAGGCGAGAAAGCGCTTGGATTCCCCGCAGGCGAGGTTAGGCCGGCAGGCATCTGTACCGGCAACGATTTTCCGCTGGCCATGTCGTAGAGGTATGCGGTGGTAAAGCCGTCGGCGTTGATCACGTAGGTTGCAGTCTTTCCGTCGGGCGAAAAATCGCCGGGGAACGCTTCCCATTGCGTGTCGGTGATCCACTTCTTCTCTTTGGTCGCGATATCCAACAGCGCCGCGTTGTGGTAGCCGCCTTTTTCATTCGAACTGATGAGAAGGGTTTTGCCATCCGGCGAAACCGCCGACGCGCTGATCAGTACCTGTCCCTGGTGCGGCGTGAGCTCCTCCTGCTGACCGGTCTTCACGTCGATGCGATACACGCTCGAATCGGTGAAGCCGACGAAGACGCGATTCGCATAGACAAAGCGGCCGTCCGGGCTCCAGGCCGCCAGCGACCAGAGGTGGTCATTGCTCTGCTCATTGGTGAGCTTTCTCAATTGGTGCGACTTCCAGTCGATAACGGCAATATCGGTGCTGGCTGCTGTCTTAGGTTTGTAGTTACAGGCCAGCATCGTGCCGTCGGGCGAGAAGCTCGGATTGTTCTCAGATATCTCTGGAGTATTCGTCAGATTCACGGGCGCGCCGCCATGGCTCGCAACCGCGAAGATGTCGTAATACTCGTGCCCGCCGAAGTCCTGCTCGTAGACGATCGACTTGCCATCGGGCGACCACGTTTCCCCATATTGCCGGTCTTCCGAGACCGTCAACTGAATCGGCCAGCCTCCACTCGACGGCACCAGCCAAAGATTGTTGCGTCCCGTCATGTTGGTGGTGAACACGATGGTTTTGCCGTCCGGCGACCACGACGGCGACGCCACGCGACGGCTGAAGAACAGGTCGTCGATCGGCACCGGCTTGGCCGATGGGTTCGACTGCGATGCGATCGACTTGGGATCAGTCGGCTGACGGTCAGCAGGACCGGCGGCGAAAGACAGCGTGCACAGGAAGGTAAGCAGAATTGAGATTCGGCAGATTCGCATTCGATGACCTCGATCAAATATTGTCGTGTGGGACTTCCTCTCACCCTGTCCCAACTGAAGGGACAGGATGGGGCACCCACTTCATCGGTTCCGACACCTTAAGTCTGAAACCTGAAACCTGATACCTGAAACCTGATACCTGATACCTCACACCCTGCCGCCCGCGCAATCCCCGCCAACTTTTATATACTGAATCTTCTGCCGCCCGCGATTCCGCGCAGATTGCATCCGTCCGGCCGGTAGGGAATCTACAACAGTAGAATCATAAGAACGGGCCAATTGTGCCCCAGGTTCGCGTCCTTCGGTTGGACGCTAACCTGGGTTTAGCCCAGGAGCTTGCCATCCTTGTCCACCGTAATGATGAACGTTGACAGCGAGAAGCTGGAACGGGTGATGGAGTCGTTCCGCCGCTGGGGGTACCTTCAGGCCAATCTCGATCCCATCGACCACTTCAAGCCGCTGCCGCATCCCGAGCTGGATGGAACCGGCGACGAAGCCGAGGCGGCGCGCCGTATCTATGCCGGCTCCATCGGCGTCGAGTTCATGCACATCGCCGACCTTGAGCGTCGCCAGTGGATACAAGAGAAGATGGAGGCGCAGCAGCAGGAGCCCATCGACCGCGCGCGTGTGCTCGACCAGTTGGTGCGCGCCGACGTCTTCGAGCAGACCATCCATTCGCGTTACATCGGAACCAAACGCTACTCACTGGAAGGCAACACCGCGCTGATTCCATTGCTCGACGAGATTCTCGACACCGCCGCCGAAGAAGGAGCGGAGCAGGCGGTGATGGCGATGAGCCATCGCGGACGCCTGAACGTCATCATTAATGTGGTGAATCGCCCGGCGGCGGAAGTTTTTGCCGGCTTTGAAGACGTCGATCCCCGCAGCGTGCTGGGCGGCGGCGACGTTAAATATCACATCGGCGCGACCGGGTTGTTCAACGCTGCCAACGGCAATCAGGTGCGCATTCACCTGGTGTCGAACCCCAGCCACCTCGAAGCTGTGAACCCGGTGGCCATGGGCCGCGCGCGCGCCAAGCAAACCCGCATCGGTCGCGACGGCAAGCTGCGTGTCGTGCCCATCATCCTGCACGGCGATGCCGCTTTCGCAGGGCAGGGAATTACCGCCGAGAGCCTGAACCTTGCTACCCTGCGCGGTTACAACGTCGGCGGAACAGTTCACATTATTGTTAACAATCTGATTGGCTTCACCGCCAATCCGAGCGAGGCCTACGCCGGACGCTTCTCGTCTGACCTGGCAAAGCGCCTGCCCATTCCCATCTTCCACGTGAACGGCGAAGATGCCGACGCCGTGGTGCGCGTGGGCCGCATGGCGATGGAGTTTCGCAACGAGTTTGGCTCCGATGTGATGGTCGACCTCATCGGCTTTCGCCGTCATGGGCATTCGGAGGTTGACGACCCGACCATCACCCAGCCCATTCGCTATCGCAAGATCAAAGATCACCCGATGCTCTACGAGATTTACGCGCAGAAGACGGGGCAGGACCCGAAGCCGTTTATCCAGAAGTTCATCTCCGAGCTCGACACCGCGCAGGTTGCGGGCAAGAGCATGGCGAAGAAGCCGGTCATGCGGCAGCTCCCGACTTACTGGGCGCCATTTCATGGTGGCGAGTGGAAGCCGGAGTACGAAGTCGATACCGGCCTGACTGGCGAGCGCATTCGTGAACTGACTGACGGGCTGACGAAATATCCCGCCGACTTCAATATCCATCCCAAGGTGCAGAAGCTGCTGGAGCAGCGCCGTGAGATGGGATACGGCAAGCGTCCCGTAGATTTCGGCATGGCCGAGGCCTTGGCGTTTGGCTCACTTGCAACCCAAGGCGTGCCGATTCGCTTGAGTGGACAGGACAGCCGCCGCGGCACTTTCAATCAGCGGCACTCGGTGCTCATCGATATTCAGGACGAGAAAGAATATGTTCCGTTGTGCCATCTCGCGGCAAATCAGGCGCGGGTGGAGATCTACAACTCCGAGCTCTCCGAAGCTGCGGTCATGGGTTTCGAGTATGGATACTCGCGCGACTTCCCCGAGACCCTCGTCATGTGGGAGGCGCAGTTCGGCGACTTCGCCAACGGCGCGCAAATCATCATCGACCAGTTCATCGTCGCCGGCGAAGACAAGTGGGACCTGCTCACCGGACTCGTGCTACTACTCCCACATGGCCATGAAGGCCAGGGCCCTGAGCACTCCAGCGCGCGCATTGAGCGCTATCTGCAACTTTGCGCTCGCGATAATATGCAGGTGGTGCAGCCTTCGACTGCGGCGCAGTACTTCCATCTGCTGCGGCGGCAGGCGCTGCGGAAGTGGCGCACCCCGCTCATCGCCTTCACCCCGAAAAGCATGTTGCGTCATCCGGAAGCGCTGTCGCCCGTCACCGAGCTCGAGCGGCCGCGCTGGCAGAACGTTATTCCGGACGAGACGGCGCTCGATGCCAAACGCATTCTCATCTGCACCGGCAAGATTGGCCACGAGCTGCGCATCGAACGCAAGAAGATGAAGGGAACCAAACCGGCGATCCTCATGCTCGAGCAGATGTATCCCTTCCCCGAAGACGATCTTCGTCAGGTACTCGGGCGTTATCCCAACGCCTCTGAGTTCATCTGGGTGCAGGAGGAGCCAGCCAACATGGGTGCGCTCTCCTTCGTAGTGCCGCGACTGAAACGAATCGTCGGCGCCAAGCTGCGCAGCATCAAGCGCGCGGCCAACGCAACTCCGGCAACCGGCTCGGGCAAGGCGCACGAGTTGGAGCAGAAAACGCTCATCGCGCTCGCCCTGGGAATTCCCAATTAATTTTGTTCGGTTTCAGCTTCGCGGGTCGTAGCTAACCTACGACTCTCGATTTTTTGTATTCCGGAAAATTCAGATCATGTTTCTGGAAAGCAGCTCTGATCGATCGTTGGTCCTGCAGTCAGCCCGGATCAACCCCCACCCTTAGTACTCGTGCGCTGATTTCTGATTCATGCTTCTGATGTCGCAAGTGGTTTATCGGTTTCGATATCTGTTTATCGTAATCATCAACTTGCAATATGGACTTTGGAAGCCGTTCCGCCGGGGTATATAAGAAAATAAATTCTGCGGAAGAAAACCTTCTGCAAGTTGTTGCAAACCCGCCTCTCTAGCCCATCCCGGTATGGCGGCTGTCGTGCATTCGCATCCCTGGGGTCGTTCTGCTGTTGTTCTACTCGCAAGCCCCAAAGTATTAAGCGCCAACGTACGAACTTTCAATCGAAGCGGAGAGTGCGATGAAAAGAAGTATCCTCACAATTCTTGCCCTGCTCACTTTGGCGTTGCTGGTGCCGGTCCTTTCTTATGGACAGGCCATCAGCGGCGACTTGACGGGCGTGGTGAAGGATGCGTCGGGAGCCTATGTGGCCAATGCCGACGTAGATACCACGAACTTGGCCACTGGGTTCAAGCAGACCACCAAAACCAATGCCCAGGGTGAGTATCGTTTCTCGAATCTGCCTGCCGGGCACTATTCGGTAGACGTGAATGCCCCGGGTATGAAGGGCGGCTATCGCGACGTTGAAGTGGTGCTCAACAAGGTCGCAACGGCGAACGTTACCGCAGCCGTGGTCAGCGCCGGTACCACCGTCGAAGTCAACGAGCAGGCGGTGGCCATCGATACCACGACGCCTACCATCTCGACCACTTTCGATTCCAAACAAGCTGCCGATCAGGGCTATCTCACCTCCACCGGTAGCGGCGTGTTGAACCTCTCGCTGCTCGATGCTGGCGTGGCCAGTTCCGGCGGCGTCGGTGCCGGTTCCGGCCCGGCCGTTGGCGGACAGCGTCCGCGCAACAACAACTTCACCATTGAAGGTGTGGACAACAACAGCTTGTCGGTGACCGGTCCACTCATCACCATCCCCAACGACGCGGTTGACAGCTTCACCGTGTTGCAGAACCAGTACTCGGCCGAATTTGGTCACTCCTCAGGTGGTCAGTTCAACCAGACCATCAAGAGCGGAACCAACCAGTTCCACGGCACGGCGTACGAATATTTCCAGAACCGCAACCTGAACGCAGAAGACTCGCAGGTTGCCTTGACCCAGGCGCCGGGACCGTACACCAACCCGCGCTATGACAACAACCGCTTCGGCGGCAACTTCGGTGGCCCGATCCTGAAGAACAAGCTGTTCTTCTTCACCGATTGGGAGTACAACCCGATCGGCCAGGAAGCGACTCCGTCCACCGTCTGCGCTCCCACCAGCGCCGGCTATTCGCAGTTGAGCGCCCTGTTCCCCAACAACACCCAGCTCCAGCAGTTGCAGAAGTACCTGCCTGCCGGTGGAACCGCGAACATTTGCAATTCGACCATTCAGGTGGCTCCGGGGCTCTCAAGCGTTGATCCCGGCTTTGGTGCCGCAGCGGTCAATGTTCCCATCGGTGACATCGGGTTCATCGGCCCCAGCTACATCAACACGCTGAGCACGGCGAATTCGTTCGACTACAACATCTCGGAGAAGGACCAGTTGCGCGGCCGTTTGGCTTGGGTAAAGTACAACCCGATCGACACTTCAGCGCAGTTGCCCACCTTCTGGTCGTCCGCGCCGCAGCGCTACTGGGTGGCGACCCTCAGCGAGTATCACAACTTTTCCAGCAACGTGAACAACGAGTTCCGGTTCGGCTTCAACCGCTACTCGCAGCAGTTCCCCGTCGGCAGTGCAACCTACCCCGGACTTGGTACCTTCCCGAACCTGGCGTTCACTGATCTGAACAACGTCCAGCTCGGTCCCGATCCCAATGCTCCGCAGGAGACCATTCAGAACCTGTACCAGCTCGTGGACAACGTGAGCTGGGTCAAGGGCAAGCACAACATCCGCTTCGGCGGTGAGTTCCGCTGGATCATCAGCCCGCAGACGTTCACCCAGCGCGTGCGCGGCGACTACGAGTGGAACCTGACCTCCGACTACCTCAACGATTACGCTCCCAACCCGGATGCCGGCGACTTCGGAGAGCGTTCGGCCGGAAACATCGTTTACTACGGCAACAAGAAGGCCGTCTATGGCTACATCAATGACGAGTGGCGCATCAATCCTACCGTCACCATCAACCTCGGCTTGCGCTACGAGTACACCGGCGAACCGCTAGCCACCAACCTGCAAACGTTGAACTCCATTTCCAACGTGCCCGGGCTGATCACCTTCAGCCAACCCACGACACAGAACACCAACTTCATGCCGCGCGTGGGCGTTGCCTGGGCGCCGACTCCGGAAACTTCCGTCAACGTCGGCTTCTCCATGGCGAACGACGTTCTCTACGACAACCTGGGCATCCTGTCGCTGCCGCCCCAAGTGCAGCAGACCAACGACACGGTGTCGCCGTCACAATGTCTGATTTCCCGGTGTAATTACACGACTACCAACTTCCTGGCCAACGGCGGCCTGCCGAACTCGCTGGTAGCCATCACCAATCCATCCGACGCACGCCAGGCCACCAGTGCTTACATCCCCAACCAGACCCTGCCTTACTCGGAAACCTGGACGGCGGGTATTCAGCACATCTTCGCCAACAAGTACACGTTGGAAGTGCGCTACGTCGGAACCCGTGGCATTCACCTGCCGGTTCAGACCCGTCTGAATGCTCAATCTCCAGTCTCCCCCAGCAGCTATCTGCCGACGTTCACCAGCAATCCGGGTCAGTCTTATCTCAACTCGTTGACCACCACGCTGAGTGGCTTGCAATCCGTCGGCAGTGTGGTGCCGGCTTGGAACGATGCCGGCTTCAACGGCGCCTACGTAGTATCTTTCGAGCCTTGGGGCGCCTCCAACTACAACGGTCTGCAGGTTTCGTTCAAGCGGAACTTCACCAACGGCCTGCAGTTCCAGTCTGCCTTTACCTGGAGCCACACCTTCGACAACTCGACAGCAGACGTCTTCTCGACGGTACTCACGCCGCGTCGTCCGCAGGACTTCCAGTGCTTCGCGTGCGACTACGGCACCTCGGCTCTGGATCGCCGCTTGCGCGCAACCTTGGCCGTCACCTACGACCTGCCATTCTTCAAGAACGACAACTGGTTCATGAAGAACATCGTGGGCAACTGGCAGTTCTCGCCCATCTACACCTTCCAGTCGCCGGAGTACGCCACGGTGCAGAGCAACGCCGATTCGAACTTGAACGGCGACTCGGCTCCGGATCGTGCAATCGTTAACTCGTCTGGCGTCGTGGGAACCTCGACCACCGTGACCGCCCTGAAGAACTCTTCGGGAGCCACGGTTGCCTACCTCGCCAACAACCCGAGTGCCTATTACATCCAGGCCGGTGCCGGCGCATTGGCTACGGATTCGCGCAACACCTTGGGGACGCCGCCCATCAACAACTGGGACTTCGCCATCCTGAAGCGGGTGAACATCACCGAGCGTCAGGCGCTGACCTTCCAGTTCCAGGCGACGAACATCTTCAACCATGCTCAGTACGTGCCGGGCGTGATCAGCGACGTCGAGTCGTTCGGTCAGGCCAGCAGCACGGTCCGTGGAGCACTGCTCACCGGTTCGCCGACGTTCAATGGCTGGCAGGATGTATTCACTAACCACCCCCGTCAGGTTGTGCTGGCACTGAAGTACAGCTTCTAATCAAAACTTTGATTAGCTAACTTCGGGGAGCCTTCGGGTTCCCCGATTTTTTGCTCGGAACTGATCTCTCAGATCTCCCTCGAATCACTCCGGCTGCACCTCTGGGATCGCCCCAGTAGGTTTGTGCAGATTGCAGACGCTAGCGTCAAGCCTACAACTTTAGTCGCAGTAATATCCCTAGTAATGAAGCGGCATTATTACGACATCGAGTATGGATTTTAAGAGCCAACCACCAACTCTCCTATTGAAAGTCATATTTCAGATATTCGAGCACCTTTAAGTTATTGAAAAATAAGGGCAAACTTTAGAACATAAACGGCTACTCTCGTGCATTCTCCTGCATGGGGTTGTTCCGCCTGTATTCCTTTGCGAACAATCAGCTTTTAAGCGCAAACGTAACTATCAGCGAAGCGGAGAGTGCGATGAATAGAAGGATCTTCACATTACTGACCCTGCTCAGCCTGGCGCTGCTGGTGCCGGTCCTTTCCTTTGGACAGGCGATCAGCGGTGACTTGACGGGTGTGGTAAAGGACTCGTCGGGAGCCTATGTGGCTAATGCCGACGTAGACATTACGAACCTTGCTACAGGGTTCAAGCAGTCCACCAAAACGAACTCGCAGGGCGAGTATCGTTTCGTCAACTTACCGGTAGGCCACTACTCAGTCGACGCCACCAGCGCCGGCCTTAAGGGCGGCTATCGCGACGTCGAAGTAACGCTGAACAAAGTAGCGACGGCAAACATCAACGCTGCCGTGGTCAGCGCCGGTACCACCGTCGAAGTCAACGAGCAGGCGGTGGCCATCGATACCACCACGCCTACCATCTCGACCACTTTCGATTCCAAACAGGCTGCCGATCAGGGCTACCTCACCTCCACCGGTAGCGGCGTGTTGAACCTTTCGCTGCTCGATGCTGGCGTGGCCAGTTCCGGCGGCGTCGGCGCCGGTTCCGGCCCGGCCGTTGGCGGACAGCGTCCGCGCAACAACAACTTCACCATTGAAGGTGTGGACAACAACAGTTTGTCGGTGACCGGTCCACTCATCACCATCCCCAACGACGCGGTTGACAGCTTCACCGTGTTGCAGAACCAGTACTCGGCCGAGTTCGGTCACTCCTCAGGTGGTCAGTTCAATCAGACAATCAAGAGCGGAACCAACCAGTTCCACGGCACGGCGTACGAATACTTCCAGAACCGCAACCTGAACGCAGAAGATTCGCAGGTTGCCTTGACCCAGGCGCCGGGACCGTACAACAACCCGCGCTATGACAACAACCGCTTCGGCGGCAACTTCGGCGGCCCGATCCTGAAGAACAAGCTGTTCTTCTTCACCGATTGGGAGTACAACCCGATCGGCCAGGAAGCGACTCCGTCCACGGTTTGCTCTCCGACCGCCGCCGGCTATTCGCAGTTGAGTGCCCTGTTCCCCAACAACACCCAGCTCCAGCAGTTGCAGAAGTACCTGCCTGCCGGTGGTGCAGCTAACGTCTGTGCTAACACGATTCAGGTAGCTCCGGGGATCTCGAGCAGCATCACCCCTGATCTCTTTGCCGCCAACGCAGTCAATGTTCCGGTGGGCGACGTAGGCTTCATCGGGCCCAGCTTCATCAACACGCTGAGCACGGCGAATTCGTTCGACTACAACATCTCGGAGAAGGACCAGTTGCGCGGCCGTTTGGCTTGGGTAAAGTACAACCCGATCGATACGGCGGCTCAGTTGCCGACCTTCTGGTCGTCCGCGCCGCAGCGCTACTGGGTGGCGACCCTCAGCGAGTATCACAACTTCTCCAGCAACGTGAACAACGAGTTCCGTTTTGGTTTCAACCGCTACTCGCAGCAATTCCCGGTTGGCAACCAAGTCTTCCCGGGGCTCGGCACCTTCCCGAACCTCGTGTTTACCGATTTGAACAACGTGCAGTTGGGACCTGACGGCAACGCGCCGCAGGAGACCATTCAGAACCTGTACCAGTTCGTGGACAACGTGAGCTGGGTCAAGGGTAAGCACAACATCCGTTTCGGTGGTGAGTTCCGCTGGATTATCAGCCCGCAGTCGTTCACCCAGCGCGTGCGCGGCGACTACGAGTGGAACCTGACCTCCGACTACCTCAACGACTTCGCTCCCAACCCGGATGGCGGCGACTTCGGCGAGCGCTCGTCCGGTAACGTGATCTACTACGGCAACAAGAAGGCCGTCTATGCTTACGTGAATGACGAATGGCGCATCACGCCGACCGTCACCATCAACGCCGGCTTGCGCTACGAGTACACTGGCGAACCGACAGCCACCAACCTGCAAACGTTGAACTCCATTTCCAACGTGCCCGGGCTGGTCACCTTCGGCCAACCCACCTCGCAGAAGACCAACTTCATGCCGCGCGTGGGCGTTGCCTGGGCGCCGACTCCGGAAACTTCCGTCAACGTCGGCTTCTCCATGGCGAACGACGTTCTCTACGACAACCTGGGAATCCTGTCGCTGCCGCCACAACTGCAGCAGACCAATGACACGGTTTCACCGTCACAGTGTCTGGTGTCCCACTGCAACTACACGACTACCAACTTCCTGGCCAACGGCGGTCTGCCGAACAGCCTGGTACCCATCACCAATCCATCTGACGCACGCCAGGCCACCAGTGCTTACATCCCCAACCAGACCCTGCCGTACTCGGAAACCTGGACGGCGGGTGTGCAGCACATCTTCGCCAACAAGTACACGTTGGAAGTGCGCTATGTCGGAACCCGTGGCATTCACCTGCCGGTTCAGACTCGTCTGAACATCACCTCGCCGGTCTCCCCCAGCAGCTATCTGCCGACGTTCACCAGCAATCCGGGTCAGGCTTATCTCAATTCGCTGACCACGACGCTGGCCGGACTGAAGGCAGTCGGCAGTCTGGTGCCGGCATGGGCGGACGCCGGCTTCAATGGCGCCAGTGTGGTTTCCTTCGAGCCTTGGGGCTCCTCCAACTACAACGGCCTGCAGGTTTCGTTTAAGCGGAACTTCACCAACGGCCTGCAGTTCCAGTCGGCCTTTACCTGGAGTCACACCTTCGACAACTCGACGGCAGACGTCTTCTCGACGGTACTGACGCCGCGTCGTCCGCAGAACTTCTCCTGCTTTGCGTGCGACTACAGCACCTCGGCTCTGGATCGCCGCTTGCGCGCAACCTTGGCTGTTACCTACGACCTGCCATTCTTCAAGAACGACAACTGGTTCATGAAGAACATCGTGGGCAACTGGCAGTTCTCACCCATCTACACCTTCCAGTCGCCGGAGTACGCCACGGTGCAGAGCAACGCCGATTCGAACTTGAACGGCGACTCGGCTCCCGATCGTGCGATCGTCAACGCTGGTGGTGTCCAGGGAACCTCGACCCTCGTGAGCCCCCTGAAGAACTCTTCGGGAGCCACGGTTGCCTACCTCGCCAACGACCCAACCGCCTACTACATCCAGGCCGGTGCCGGTGCTTTGGCTACGGATCCGCGCAACACCTTGGGAACGCCGCCCATCAACAACTGGGATTTCGCGATCATGAAGCGGGTGAACATCACCGAGCGTCAGGCGCTGACCTTCCAGTTCCAGGCGACGAACATCTTCAACCATGCTCAGTACGTGCCGGGCGTGATCAGCGACGTCGAGTCGTACGGTCAGGCCAGCAGCACGGTCCGTGGAGCGCTGCTCACCGGTTCGCCGACGTTCAATGGCTGGCAGGATGTATTCACCAACCACCCCCGTCAGGTTGTGCTGGCGCTGAAGTACAGCTTCTAATCAAAACTTTGATTAGCTAACTTCGGGGAGCCTTCGGGCTCCCCGATTTTTTGGTGACAGGTGGGCGCTTGGAAAGGGCGCAGCTTCAGCTGCGCCATAAACGTCCTGGGTTTTTGTCATCCCGAACCTCTTTAGAGGTGAGGGATCTGCTGTTTTTTCCCACTGCGAAAAGTTTTTCAGCACCCTGTGCAGGCGGTGCCCTTTCGAGGTGATACCGTCGATGGCTTCTACACCAGCTTGCGCAGTTCCCGGCGCAGGATCTTCCCCGATGGAGTTCGCGGGATGCTGGGCACGAAATGGATCTCCCGCGGCACCTTGTAGCTCGCCATGCGTTCTCCCATAAACGCCAGCATACCTTCGCTGTTTTGCCGGGTCTCCAGTTCGCCTTCACGTAACACCACAAACGCGCACGGAGTTTCGTCACCATCGCCCTCGATGCGTGACACCACGCCGCAATCGCGCACCCCGGGATGCTCCAGCAGTACGCTCTCCACCTCAGCGGGCGCGATGGAGAAGCCCTTGTACTTCATCATCTCCTTGCGGCGGTCGACTACGTAGTACTGACCGGTCTCATCCACCCGCACCACGTCCCCTGACCAGTACCACCCATCACGCAGCACAGCGTCTGTAGCGTCAGGCGACTTCCAGTAACCCAGCATGAACTGCGGGCCGCGCATCACCAGTTCGCCCAACTCTCCCGCCGCGACATCGTTCCCGTTATCATCCACCACCCGGCAATCCGTCAGCGCTACCGGCGCGCCCACCGACTCGGGACGATACAGCTCCGGATCGAGGAAGCCCATGTGCGTCACCGGAGAAGCTTCGGTCATGCCATAACCCTGCCGAATCGGCACCCCGGTCAGGTTGACGAAGCGGCGCGCCAATTCTGGAGAAAGCGGCGCAGCCCCCGATTTCACCCACTTCAGGCGCTGTTCCCTGGGAAACTTGTTCTGCTCGGCGGCATGACAATACGCCAACAATGCAGGCGGAACACACAGCGCCATGGTCACGGCCTCGCGCGCGATAATCGACAGCGAGCCTTCACAATCGAAGCGCGGCATCAGCACCAGCGTAGCGCCCCGCATGAGCGCCAGGTTCAGCCCGACGGTGAGCCCATAGATGTGATACATCGGCAGGAAACACAGGATTGTGTCCTCGTCCGTGATCGCTCCCACCTCGCCGGGAATCAATGTCTGATACACGTTGGCGACGATATTGTGGTGAGTCAGCATTACGCCCTTGGGCAGGCCCGTGGTGCCGCTGGAGAAGGGAAGCGTCGCCAGCGCCAGCCGCGAGTCGCAGTCTGGACTGGGCAGCGTGATTCCGGCGCGCGGTTTTAGCAGCGACTCAAACCGTCTGCTCCCGTCACCGTGCTGCCGGGTGGTGATTACGTCGCGCAATTCCGCCAAGCCCGCCAGGCTGATTCCGCTGAGCAGCGTTCCGTCGGTGATCAGAGCGACCGCGTCGCAGGTCTCGAGCTGATACCGTACTTCGCGCTCCCGATACGTCGGGTTCATCGGCGTCGGCGCCGCGCCCGCCATCAACGCCGCGTGGAAGGCGACCCCGAACTCCCAGCTATTCGGCAGGAAGATGCCGATGCGATCGCCGGGCTTGATTCCGCTGGCGACCAGGCCTCGCGCCGCCTGCTCGACCAGTTCCGCATATTCGGCAAAGGTAATGCGTCGCGCCGGATTGCAGGATGTGTCGACCAGCGCAGCCTTCTCACCGCGCATTCGGCACGAGGCGAGGACCACATCGTGGATAAACTTGCCATCCGGATCGTCGTATAGCCGCGTACGTTTGGTGCTCTTCCCTGTGGTCATGGACGCGGGAGAGTTTAGCAGGAAAACACGGCCGACGTAATCGAAGCGATAATATCGGCTCATTTTGCGAATGGTTTGAGATTGTCATCCTGAGCGCAGCGAAGGGCCTGCTTTCGCTGCTAGCCCGATCAACCTTGCCACGGTGAGTCTCGCCAGGCCTCATGCCTTCGCTATCCTGAAACCGTCTTGACGCCGGCAGACAGCAGGTCCTTCGCTCCACTCAGGATGACAACACATAAAAATCGTCTGCTGATGGGAAGCTGACGCCTGATTGATATCCTCTTCTCACGAATATCGTGCCAAAACTCTTTGTACTTTGCGGAACGCTGTGCCTTCTCGCCTGGCTCTACCTCCTGCTCTTCCATGGGCGCTTCTGGCAAGTGAGCCGCTTGCACGCCGCCAAGCGGCCCGCCGCATCACCCATCACCGGAACCATCGCAGTCGTTATCCCCGCCCGCAATGAAGCAAACCACATCGGACGAGCCTTGCGTTCGCTGCTGGGGCAAAGCTGCGCCGACGTCCTACAGATTTTCGTGGTTGACGACAACAGCTCCGATGGCACGGCAGACGCGGCTCGTGCTGCCGCATCTGGACGTGATCAGCAGAAGCTGCACCTCATCAGCGGCCTACCGCTCCCAGCTGGCTGGACCGGCAAACTCTGGGCGGTGCAGCAGGGAATCGATGCCGCCATGAAACTCGATCCCCAGTTTCTTCTGCTGACCGACGCCGACGTAGAGCACGCACCCGACAGCCTTGCAACCCTGGTATCCATCGCCGACCGTGAGAGCTTCGACCTCGTCTCGTTCATGGTCAAGCTGCACTGTCGCCACCTTGCCGAGAAGCTGCTGATCCCAGCCTTTGTGTTCTTCTTCTTCATGCTCTATCCGCCGCTATGGATTTGTTCGCCCAAGCGTAGGACCGCGGGCGCCGCCGGGGGCTGCATATTAATTCGGCCTCGAGCTCTCGCACTCGCCGCAGGCATCAACGCCATTCGTCACGAGGTGATTGACGATTGCGCGCTGGCTCGCGCAGTCAAGCGGAGTGGCGGACGCGTTTGGCTGGGACTAACTCCGAACACGTGTAGCTTCCGCCCTTACGAAAGTTTCGGCGAAATCGAGCGTATGATCGCGCGCACCGCATTCAATCAGCTCGGGCATTCCATCGCGCTACTCATCGGCGCCATCGTCGGCATGGCGCTGCTTTATCTCCTGCCCTTCGCTCTGTTGTTCACTCGCGACTGGTGGCAGATCGCCATTGGTCTAGTGGCTTACCTGACCATGACGCTCACCTACCTACCCATGGTTCGCTTCTACGGATTGGGACCGGGTTGGGCCTTAACCCTGCCGCTCAGCGCCATCTTCTATATGGGTGCCACAGTAGATTCGGCACTCAAGTTTTGGAGCGGCCGCGGCGGCGCGTGGAAGGGCCGCACCCAGGACCGTAATGCGTGATGTAGTTTTCTTAAACGCAAGGATTTGAAAGGGCGCGGCTTTAGAGGCTGCTGAAAAACTCGACTTCGCAACGATTCGCGTCAGGGCACGACCTTGGTCGTGCCGGAAAGGCCTTTATTTGCCGACCCTGCTTTGGAGTTCGGGTAGTGCCGCCCTTCCTTCAGGTCAGCGTCATGCCGTTGAAAATACATGAGGCTTTTAGCCCCTGAGGTACTTGAAAAGTACTTTGTCATACCTGCCCTGTACGGCACGTCTGAAAGGCGTGCCCCTTCAAAGCTCAAGACGAGGTTGCGATTGCAAAGGAACACTAAGTGATAGATACCTAATTCTCGTTGCCAACGACGCGTCCTGCGGGACGAGCTGCTCTGTTTTCAGGATGTACGCCGCAATTAACTCTGCTGTCGTTTTTTCCCCGACCGCTGTCTAACCCCTTGGGTCCCCAGTCTGTTTCATTCCGGGACGGAACTAACTGCGATTAGCAAACGTAAATTAGTTCAGACCCGGGAATGCTGCGATCATTAGCTGGAGGGGCAAGTGGCGAACGGCAAAAATCATAAGAAGAAGCGGTGGCTGATCTTCGCCATCGTGTCGGTGGCGGTAGTTGCTCTGGTGATCGTGGCCGTTGCGGCTACTCGCGGCGGCACCAAGATCGATCCCACCAAACTGGCGAAAGTCGAGCGCGGCGATCTGGCCAAAAGCGTGGTTGCTACCGGCAAGGTCACGCCCATCACCAAGGTCGAGATCAAGTCGAAAGCCAGCGGCATCGTGAAGAAGCTGTATGTCGATACCGGCGACAAAGTACGCACCGGACAGGTACTGGCTGAGCTTGACCGCGATGAGATTGAGGCGCAGGTAAACTCTGCCCGCGCGCAATTGCTTTCTGCCGAAGCTACCGAGAAGGGAACTGAGGCCGATCTGAAGCGGGCCGAGGTGGACGCCCAGGGCGTAGACATCCCAACCTTGCAACGCGCCTACGAACGCGCACAGCAGATGGCACGCGACGGAGTTGTTTCCGCTTCAGCGCTGGATGACGCACAACGCGCCTACGAGATGGCAGTGAACAAGCGCGACGTTGCCCGGGCGCAGTACACCGTGAACAAAGCCAAAGTTGCCCAGGCCGAAGCCGACGTCCAGAAGAACCGCGCCACCCTCAACCAGTTGGAAGAGCAATTGAGCTATACCACCATCACTTCGCCCATCGACGGTGTGGTGCTCTCGCGCGATGTGGAGATGGGCGACGCGGTCAGCTCCATCCTGGTGCTGGGCTCGGGCGCCACTCTGGTCATGACGCTGGGCGACACCAGCGAGGTTTACGTCAAGGGCAAAGTGGATGAGAGCGATATCGGCAAGGTCTATCTTGGCCAGCCGGCGCGCATCCGGGTTGAGACCTTCAAGGACAAGATCTTCACCGGCAAAGTGACCAAGATCTCGCCGATGGGCGTGGAAAAAGATAACGTCACCACCTTCGAAGTTCGCGTCTCCATCAACAATCCGGGTGGAGAACTCAAGGCCGAGATGACGGCCAACGCCGAGATCCTGCTCGACGAGCACAAGAATGTGCTGATGATTCCGGAAGGCGCCATCATGTACGACAAAGATAAGAAGGCGTCGGTCGATATTCCCGAACCCAAGGCCAAGGACGGCATGAAGAAGGTCGCGGTCAACATCGGAATCTCCAACGGAGCGAAGACGGAAGTGGTCTCCGGTTTGAAGGAAGGGCAGGAAGTCGTCCTGCAACAGTAAGAGATAGAAGCTAATCTCAGAATCGCTTTGAAAGGACACGGCCTCAGCCGTGCCGCGAAGGGTTGTTGATTGTCATCACCAGCGAAGCGAGGATCTGCTCTCCTTGGCCGAGCGAACATGGTAGCTTCTGTGCCGTTGGCGATGTTGGGATAATGCGGGCTTTCTTCCTTGCGAGACAGACTGCAGATCCCGCGACCGCTGACGCCGCCTCGGGATGACACAAAAAGAGCTTACGTCGGCGCAGCTAAAGCAGCGCCCCTTCAAAACAGGATGCGAGCAGAGCTAGATAGCTCGCGGTGTTGTTCGGCCATGCTGCCGCAAACGCAGCCCAGGTTTCATTCCATTCTCGCGAGGGATTATGAGAAAAATTTCGCTTGCAGTTCTGCTGACAGCGCTTGCTCTTCCGGCCATGCTATTCGCACGTGCGGAGGGCAAGTTTGATCGCACGCTTACCGTGAACGGAGCGGTCACTATGGATCTGACCACCGGCTCCGGCAATATCACAGTGCGCACCGGCGGTTCCAACCAGGTCGTCATTCACGGAGTGGTTCACAGCAACAACGACTGGTTCGGCGGAGACTCGGACAGCGCCGTGCGTTCGGTCGAGAGCAATCCCCCCATCGAGCAAAACGGTAACAGCATTCGCGTCGGCTACAACCTGTCGGATGACGTTAAGCGCCACGTCTCCATCAGCTATGAAGTGACCGTTCCTGCCGATACAGCGCTGCAGGCGCACTCCGGTTCCGGCGACATTGGCGTCGACGGCGTGCGTAAGAGTGCGGTCGTCACTACGGGATCCGGCGACGTGAGCCTGCGCGATATCGGCCCGCAATCCAATGCTCGTAGCGGTAGCGGTAGCATCAAAGGCCAGGACATCGCGTTGCCCTTTACCGCGCGCACCGGCAGCGGCGGCGTTCAGGCGGATTTGACCGGCAGCGGTAACGCCGATGTGGAATCGGGCTCCGGCGATGTGAAGTTGCGCGGAATGAAAGGCGGATTGCGCGCCCGTACCGGCAGCGGAGACATTTCTGTTGACGGCGCTGTGCAGTCAGGCTGGGATCTGCATACCGGATCGGGAACGGTACGGCTGGCGTTGGGCTCGAACCAGGGTTTCAACCTTTATGCGCGTACCGGCTCAGGCAGCATTCACTCCGATCTGCCGATTACCATGCAGGGCAGCCTGAATCGTCACGAACTCAAGGGCGCAGTCAAAGGCGGCGGCCCGGAAGTCGAAGTCTCCACCGGCTCCGGAGACATCGAGCTTAAGTAAACTGACAGTGCTCACACGAAGCCGTCCTGCGGGACGGCTTGTGCCTTTCTCCCGCCCACCTTCGATCGTTCGCTCACTTCAGTGGTGTCATCCCGAGCGGAGCGCAGCGCAGCCGAGGGATCTGCAGTTTGCTCACCTCTTGAACACCGCTCAGCAAGAGTAGGGCCGGCCGCCACACTTATTTCCTCGCTTGGAATGAGTGGAATCATCCCGCCAACCTTTGTTCTTACACCGCCATCCGCCGTCGCACTACGCCGGCAGCCGCCAGCAGACCGGAGCCGAGCATGATCAGGCTGGACGGTTCAGGAACGTCCGCATACACACCGCTGGAGAAGGTCGCGGCGTAGTCGATTTCATTGTTAGCGTTAGTGAAGTTTGCGTTGAAGAACGAGCTGTTGAAGTACTGCTGGTTACTGATTTGGGTGCCCACCGCGTTGAGTGCGTGCAGACTGTTGGTGTTATACGAACCGCCAGCGCACGTAGTACAGGTAGGAACCACCGCGAACCAGTAGGTGTTCGCCGCCAAGCTGACGTTCAGTCCCGAAACTGTGTTGTTGTACTCGTCGAACCCGAAGCCGTTGCGGCCCGTTGGCGTGTTGGTCACATTGCCGGTTCCCGAGGCGATCAGCGTCCCGCCGTTCCCTTCCGAAACCCCCGAGCGGATTTCCCAGTACCCACTCGTGGGAACGTAGTTGCTCGCGTTGTTGGTGAAGAGGCCGGTGACGGTGATCGCCGTGCCAGCAACAAAATTCTGATAAACGGCGGCACCGTAAGGGTTACCTCCGATTATGGCATCGGTTCCGTTGTACAGGCCGTTGGCGTTGGGATCGTTCGGTTCCCAGTCGCCGCCGTAGAAATACAGATTTGCAGCGTAAGCGCCGACGTTGAAAAGCAGCACAATAAAGAGAGATAGCAAAGCAAGTTTCTTCACGTTTCCTCCTGGAAAGTGTGGCAGTTTTGCGGAACGAAGCAGGTCTTTCGGCTGATTAACAAATCGGGCGGCACAACCAAGCCGCAGGCGCATACACAATACCCCGAACTCCTTGGACAGACAATCGGACAAATGTCGAGTGCCTTAAACCCTGTTCCCCCGCCATTCGTCCCACTCCCCTTGCGCTTCTACATGAGTTGCAATACTCTCCTGTAGAAGTAAAAGGGGAAAGCATGGCCGACCCATCCATTGAACTTCCACAAGGCACATTAGACCTTCTCATTCTCCGCACCCTGGCATTAGAGCCTCTGCATGGTTGGGCGGTTTCGGAGCGCATTCAGCAGATTTCGAGCGACGTGCTCCGCGTACAGCAGGGCTCGCTCTATCCCGCACTGCATCGTCTGGAGCGCCGCGGCTGGATCAAGGCCAAGTGGGGCACATCGGACAATAACCGTCGCGCCAAATTCTACGAACTCACCCGCTCCGGGCGGCAGCAGCTCGAAATTCAGCGGACTGCGTGGGAAAAACTTACAGTCGCCGTCGGTCGCGTGCTGAAGACAGCCTAGGAGGTGTATCTTGTTTCGCGATGCGCTTCACGATGCCTGGTTTCGCCTGCGCGCTCTCTTCGGCCGCAATCTCCAGAAGGCGCAGCACGACGAAGAGCTGCGCTTCCACCTTGAGCAACAGGTTGCGAAATACGTAAACTCAGGAATGACTCCCGCCGAGGCGGCCCGCCGCGCTCGCCTTCAATTCGGCAGCCTCGATCAAGTACAAGAGCATTGCTGGGAGGCGCGTGGCCTGGGCCTGCTGGAAACCTTTCTGCAGGACCTTCACTATGCGATTCGCACCTTGCGCAAGTCTCCGGGATTTACCGCCTGCGCGGTGTTGACGCTTGCACTCGGTATCGGCGCCAACACGGCCATCTTCACCGTCATCAATAGTGTGCTGCTCAATCCACTGCCCTATCCCAATCCCCAGGAGCTGCTGGCCGCACGGCCGAACGATTCGCTGCTCAACCTGCAGCACATCCTCAGCCAGAACCGCACGTTTGCCTCCGGCGGCGGAATCAACGTTTTAGCCATGGACTTCACCGGAGGGCCCGAGCCGGTTCAAATTCATGCCGGCTACGTCAATGCCGGGTTCCTTCAGACGCTGGGAGTGCCGCCGATGATGGGGCGGCGGATCGATGCGTCGGAGGACGTGAAAGGCGGCCCGCGCAACATCGTGGTCAGCTACGGCTTCTGGAAGAACTTCCTGCATGGTGATCCGCAGGTGTTGGGCAAGTCCGTTCCGCTGAGCGGCAACTCGTACACGGTGATCGGTGTGATGCCGCGCGATTTTACCGTGCCACGCCAGCGCGCCGACTTATTTGTCTCGTTGTGGGTGGCTTATCCCGAAGGCGCGGCCTATCGCGGCGTGCACTTCATGAACACCTATTGGCGTCTCAAGCCGGGAGTAACCTTGGCCCAGGCCCAGGCCGACATCGCAGGCATCGATCAGCGCCTGGCCGAGCGGTATCCGGACAACGAACGCGGCCGGCACACTCTGCTGCTCCCGTTGCATCAAGCCCTGGTGGGTAAGCTACGCACCGCACTCATGGTTTTGTTCGGCGCGGTGGCGCTCGTGCTGCTCATTGCCTGCGCAAATTTCGCCATGCTGCTGATTGCGCGTGCGGCGTCGCGCCAGCGCGAGATCATGACGCGCACCGCTCTGGGCGCAGGAGTCGGGCGCCTCATCCGGCAACGCCTGACGGAAAGCACGGTGCTGGCCCTGGCCGGAGGCGCAGCCGGGCTGCTGTTTGCCTGGGTGGGGATGAAGTTACTGCTGGCCCTCAAGCCCGCTGCCCTCCAGGACTTCAGCGCCATCCACATGGACAACGCGGTCTTCCTCTTTGTCTTCGCCGTCTCGCTTTTGACCGGAATCGTGTTTGGTCTGGTGCCGGCGTGGTCGGCGGCCCGCGCCAACATCACGGATTCGCTCCGCGAAGGCGCCAGGATATCGGGGGCTGGTGCGCCGCGTTCCCGGCTCCGCAATGTGCTGGTGGCGAGTGAATTCGCGCTCGCGCTTGTACTGCTGGTGGGAGCCGGGTTGTTGATCAAAGCCTTCTGGCGATTGTCTTCGGTCGATCCCGGTTTTGATCCAGCCAACGTTATGACGTTTTACATGGCGTTACCGGCGACCAATTATGCCGAGACGCCGAAGCAGACTGCCTTTCGCAGAGAACTGCTCGCGAAACTTAACGCGCTTCCCGGAATGCAGGTCGCGATGATCACCGATGTGCCGTTCGGAGGCGACTATCTTACCCACAATCTGGCGATTGAAGGCAGACTGTCGCCGGCGATCGGGGCTGAGCCCGAGGTCCAGTCGCTCTCGGTGATGGGCGACTATTTCCGTACCATGCAGATTCCTCTGCGCGCCGGACGCGAATTCACCGCGATGGATCGCGAAGGGCAGCCCCTCGTGGCCATCGTGAACCAGCAATTCGCCAGGCGATTCTTTCCCGACGGTGATGCCCTGGGTGCGCGCGTCGATTGGGCTCGGCGCCAGGGACCTCACCAGTGGATGACCATCGTCGGTGTCGTCGCCGACGTGAAACACTCCGCACTGAATCAGCCCGTCGATCCTGCCATCTACGCCCCGTATGCACAATCGGATGAAGCGTGGAGGCGATGGATGACACTGGTGGTTCGCACGCAACAGCCGTCGTCTACGACCGTGGAGATGGTAAAGAAGCAGGTGTGGAGTCTCGACAATCAGGTCCCGGTCAGCGAGGTGCAATCCATGGAAGCTCTGATGGCACTCTCGCTGGCGCAGCAGCGTTTCAATGTGATGCTTCTCGGCGCCTTCGCCGGGCTGGCATTGCTGCTTGCGGCGGTTGGCATCTACGGCATGATGGCCTATCGCGTGAGCCAGCGAACCCACGAGATCGGGGTGTATGTCGCACTGGGAGCGCAGCGCGGCGACGTTCTGCGGCTCATCATGCGCGATGCCGCGATACTCGCCGGCGTCGGCATTTGCGTTGGCATTGCGGGCGCAATTGCGGTGACACGCCTGATGACGAGCTTGCTGTTCGAAGTAACTCCTACCGACCCGGAGGTCTTCAGCGTGGTTGTACTCGCGCTCGGTTTCGTAGCTCTGGCAGCTTGCTACATCCCCGCCCGGCGCGCTCTCAACGTTCAGCCTACGGTTGCGCTGCGGTGCGAGTAGGGGTTTCTCAAGTCGCGGTTTTGAAAGGGCACGGCTTCAGCCGTGCCGCGAGGCGCAGTAAAATTGTGGGCTTTTAGCCCCTGAGGGCATTTCGGGTCGCGCATTTATGAGATGACCTGAAGCCCTTGCGATCATGCGCTCAGGGCCGCGGCTACCGGCTCGCGAGCGGCGCGTCCCGAGCCCGGGGCAATTACCAGCACGTTGTAAAGACGAGTGACGGCGACCAGACGCGCGACAAATTCCGACGCGTTGGTGAAGTACAAGATACGATTGCCGACGTTCGCCCAGTGCTGCAATTCCACCAGTAATCCTAGTCCCGAGGCATCGACGGTTTCGATGCCGCCGAGATCGATTTCGAGCACACGCTCTGTGCGCGACTGGGCCACGCTGCGCAGGGTCTCGATCTCCATCCCGAACACAATTCTCCCACGACAATGAAGAGTGGCAGTCCGACTATGGCGCTGGATATCAATTCTTAACATAAGTATTCTGCCGGTTTCTTCATTAGACGACTGGGCTCGGGTGAAGGAAGCGCAATGCCGAAAACGAGTGACGAGTACTGGGCAAGCGAGTCCAGGCTGCGCCTTCTGATACACCAGTGCCATTAGCGAAACTCGCGCTTGCAAATTATCTTTTCTTATTGCGATTTTCATTGAATCTTCACCCCCTGAGGTTATGAAATAGTTAGTAGCCTCGGGATAAGGCCCAAAATGACCGCCGCCAACTTGGAACCACTTTCGCCGGAAGAGATATCAGCTCATCTGCGAGAGCGCACCTTGGAAGCTTGTCAATTGGCGCGCAAAGCGGCGGGAATTGTGGCCGAGGGCATCGCCACCGGCGTCGCTTCGCTTCTCGATGGAGTGCGTGAGCGTGAAAAAGAGCTGGACGCGCTCGACCACGAAATCGACCAGGGCGTCACCTGCATCATCACCAAGGTCAGCGAGCAAACTGCCCGCGAGCTACTGGCGTGCATGAAATTCAACATCGGACTGGAGCGCATCGGCGACCTGCTGCTGAACTGCAGCAATCGCGCCGCGGCGGTGGGCGGCCGGATCGAACTTCAGGATATTCGCGATCTCACCATGATGGCCTCGCGGCTGGAGAAGATGCTCACCGATGTACACGATGCCATGAAGCTGCGCGATCTGAACCGCGCCATGAGTGTTTTGCGTTCCGATGCCGAGTTAGATCGCATCCGCAATCTGGTCTTCCTGCGACATCTGGAGCACCACGACAACTCTCCCCGCACCGAAAGCTTCCATGTTCTATTCATGACCCAGGCGCTGGAGCGCGCCGGAGATCACGCCAAGAACCTCGCCGAGGAGGTCTGTCACCTGGTCAGCGGGCAGAGCGTCCGCCACGTGCTGCGCTCGAATGATAAATCCGACGAGCAACGCTTCATTGATAATCTGCGGCGGCAGCAAAGGTCCAAGTAGCTGCGCAATTTTAACTGGAAGTTCAATTCCGCTTGCCCGCGAAATGCACCCAACATAAAGAGAAGCGCTATGCCTAATCAAGCCGCCGCACTGTGCCGTAAAGATAGCTCCCCATCGCGGAAGTCCCTCCGCCCTCGCATGCCGCTGTGGTTTCGCAGATGCAGAGAGTACCTGCTGCTACAGGTGCTCAGCCTGTTGGAGCCACGCCGCGCCTCGCATCAGTAAAAGCCTTAGTGTCCAAGGCTTTAGCGTGCTCGCGAGTACCTCTTTACTCGAAATTCAACGTTTTGTAACACTAAATTAACCCTCCGGCGATACAACGGGAATGTTCGAAGTCTTCATTCTCAGGAGGCAGTCCACGTGATTCGCACACTCAGGATGTTGTTGTGTCTGGCCGTATTCGCAGGCTGCGCCCAGGCGCAGACCACCATTAACGGGGCCGGTGCTACCTTTCCGTACCCGATCTACTCCAAGTGGTTTAGCGAGTATCACAACGAGCATCCGGACATTCAGTTCAACTATCAATCGATTGGCAGCGGCGGAGGCATTCGCCAGGTGCAGGCCGGCACCGTAGATTTCGGCGCCTCCGATGGTCCCATGACCGATCAGCAGATTGCCGAGTCCAAGGTTAAGGTTCTGCATCTGCCCACCGTGCTTGGCGCGGTTGTGCCCGCCTACAACATTCCCGGCGTAAATGAGGAAATCAAGTTCACGCCGCAAATGCTCGCTGGAATTTATCTTGGCAAAATCACGAACTGGAGTGACGCTGCGATCACTAAGGCGAATCCGAACATCAAGTTCCCCAGCCAGCCCATCACGGTGGTCCATCGCTCGGATGGCAGCGGGACGACTTATATCTTTACCGACTATCTGTCGAAAGTTAGCCCCGAGTGGGCGTCTGGCCCGGGCAAGGGCACCTCGGTCAAGTGGCCGGTCGGCATGGGCGGTAAGGGCAATGAAGGGGTCGCGGGCAATCTGAAGATGCTGCCGGGTTCCATCGGCTACGTCGAGTTGATCTACGCACTGCAAAACAAGATCAACTACGGCAGCGTGCAGAATTCATCGAAGAACTTCGTCAAGGCCTCGCTCGAGAGCACGACCGCAGCCGCTGCCGGGGTGAAGATGCCGGCCGACTTCCGCGTCTCCATCACCAATTCTGCGGGAAAGTACGCCTATCCGATCGCCAGCTTCACCTGGCTCCTCATTCCGGTGCAGCCGAAAGACCCCGCTAAAGGCAAGATCATCAAGGACTTCCTGTTCTGGATGCTGGACAAGGGACAGACCATGACCGCGGCGCTTTCCTACGCGCAACTTCCTCAGGACGTTGTGGCGGCGGAAAAGACAGCCATCAATCAGAAGCTGAAGTAGCCTACCCTGGAAGCGTCAACAAACTCGCTGATTCCGGTCCCCTTTTGCGGGGGCCGGCGTAGCGTTTTGCTGCGCTAGTCTGTAACCGTACGTTAATTCGCGTTTGATAGCGTCAACTCCATGAACTCTCCAGATCCTCTTGCGAGCCCGAAGCCGATTGCTTCCGTCCCCTCCCTGGCGCAGACCAGCACGGAACGCAAGCAGACCGGTGCCGCCGCTGTGCTGCAACGGATCAGGACCAAGAACCCCACCAGCAGCCGCATTCCGGATGCCTTGTTTCGCATCATCATCGCGCTGACCGCGATCTCGATTTTCGTCATCGTGGTACTCATCGTCTACGAACTGATCGATAAATCGAAGCTGTCGCTGCATCAATTCGGAATCGGTTTCTTCTATGGCAGGGACTGGGACCCGGTAAACGGCGACTTCGGCGCTTTACCCTTTATCTACGGCACCGTGGTGTCTTCGGTTCTGGCGCTTGTCCTCGCGGTGCCACTTTCCGTGGGGGTGGCAGTCTTCATCACCGAGATGTGCCCGGTTGCGCTGCGGGCCATCATTTCGTTTCTGGTTGAGTTGTTGGCCGCGATTCCCAGCGTCGTTTACGGTTTGTGGGGAATTTTCGTTCTAGCCCCTCTCTTGCGCGAATACCTGCAACCTTTCCTGGCCAGGTATTTCGGTTGGACGGGATTGTTTGAGGGGCCGCAGTTCGGGCTGGGCATGCTGGCAGCGGGAATCATTCTGGCGATCATGATTGTGCCCATCGTCGCCTCCATCACCCGCGAAGTATTGACGGCGGTGCCCCAGAACCAGCGGGAGGCGGTTCTGGCGCTGGGCGCCACGCGCTGGGAAATGATCCGCATGGGCGTGTTGCGCAACGCCCGCATCGGCATCGTGGGCGGCATCATTCTCGGACTTGGCCGTGCCCTCGGTGAAACCATGGCCGTAACCATGGTCATCGGCAACCGTCCGGAGATCGCGAAATCCTTGTTCGCACCCGGCTACACCATGGCCAGCGTTATCGCCAATGAATTCAGTGAAGCCACCGGCGACCTGTACCTGAGTGCCCTGGTTGAGATCGGACTTGCGCTCTTCATTGTCACGCTGATTGTGAACGCCTTGGCGCGCTTGCTGGTGTGGAGCATCACCGGCGGAACCGCGAGGGTCAATGCCTAGTCCAACCTCCCATCGCTCGCTCAATCTGAGTCTCTGGCGCAAGTTCACCAACCTCGGCGCCACCACCTTCGCCGTCGGATCGGCCATTCTCGTTTTGGCTCCTCTGCTGGCTATCTTTATTTACCTGCTGATCAAAGGTCTGGGATCGGTTAACCTGGCATTTCTTACCCAGACTCCCAAACCGGTCGGCGAGCCCGGCGGCGGTATGGCCAACGCCATCGTGGGTTCAGGCTTGATTCTGCTGATCGCCAGCGTCATCGGAATTCCCCTGGGCATCGGCTGCGGCATCTACCTCGCCGAGTTTGGCCGCAATCGTTTCGGAGATTTTGTCCGCTTTACCGCCGACGTGCTCAATGGCGTGCCCTCGATCGTGATCGGCATCGTGGCGTATTCGGTGGTGGTTCTTCGCCAGAAGCACTTTTCCGCCTACTCCGGCGGTTTGGCTTTGGCCATCATGATGGTCCCCACGGTAGCGCGCACCACCGAAGAGATGCTGCTGATGGTGCCCAACTCCATCCGTGAGGCGGCATTCGGGTTGGGTATCCCGAAGTGGCGAACCACCCTTTCGATTACCCTGCGCACGGCTTCAGCCGGTGTTATCACCGGTTGTATGCTGGCTTTTGCGCGCGTCGCCGGCGAAACTGCTCCCCTGCTGTTTACCGCTTTTGGAAACCAGTATTGGAGCCTGAATCCCAATCAGCCCACCGCCGCTTTGCCGTTGCAACTCTTTGTTTATGCCATCTCGCCTTTCGATGAGTGGCACAAGCAGGCCTGGGCAGGAGCTTTGATTCTGATCGTTTTGATTGTTGCTGCAGTGGCGGCAGTACGCATCGTCACCAGTCGGGGCATGTTAAAGGGGGCCTCGTAACCGCATGGGCGTAGGAATCGAAGTCAAAGGTCTGAATGCCTGGTACGGCAAGAACCTGGCCTTGAAGAATATCGACATCTCGGTGCAGGCCAATCACGTCACCGCTGTGATTGGCCCATCAGGCTGCGGCAAGAGTACCTTTGTGCGCTGCCTCAACCGTATGCATGAGACGGTTCCCGATGCTCGCGCCGACGGCGAGGTGAAGATCGGCGACATCGAAGTTTATGGCGAGGGCACCGATCCGGTCGAGGTGCGGCGCAAGATCGGCATGGTGTTTCAGAAGCCCAACCCATTTCCCAGCATGTCCATCTATGACAACGTTGCCGCCGGTCTCCGCCTGAACGGGCTGCGTAACCGGAAGCAGATGAATGAGCTGGTGGAGCGTTCGCTGAAGCTCGCCGCGCTCTGGGAAGAAGTCAAAGACACGCTGCATAAGAAGTCGGGTGCAAGCCTCTCCGGCGGCCAGCAACAGCGGCTGTGCATCGCGCGCGCCCTGGCGGTCGAGCCGGATGTGCTTCTGATGGACGAGCCGGCTTCGGCGCTCGATCCGATTTCCACCAGCAAAATCGAAGAGCTGATTTTTCAGTTAAAACAACACTATACTGTGGTTATCGTCACTCATAACATGCAACAGGCGGCCCGGGTTGCGGAATTTACCGGCTTCTTTCTGATGGGCAGCCTGATTGAATACGACAAGACGGAAAAGATATTCACCACTCCCGCAGATAAGCGAACGGAAGACTACATTACAGGCAGGTTTGGATAATGCGAAGCCGCTTTCAGCAAGGCTTGGATGAACTTCGGGACAAACTCCTGCGCATGGGCGGCCTGGCCGAGCAGGCGATCGACCGCGCCACCGAAGCCTACCGCACCCGCGATGCGAAGTTCTGTCAGATGGTGTTTACCGGCGAGACCGCCATCAACCAGGCCGAGCGCGACATCGATGAGCTGGCGCTCGATCTCCTCGCCATGCAGCAGCCGATGGCCATCGATCTGCGTTTCATCATGGCGGTCATCAAGATCAATGCCGACCTGGAGCGCGTAGGCGACCAGGCGGTCAACATCGCGCAACGCGTCCTCGACCTGATTAGCGAGGCGCCGGTCGAGCTTCCGGTCGATGTGCCCAAGATGGCGACCAGCGTGACCACCATGGTGCAACGGGCGCTGCAA
Organism: uncultured Acidobacteriaceae bacterium; assembly: GCA_963796585.1. GTDB lineage: Bacteria > Acidobacteriota > Terriglobia > Terriglobales > Acidobacteriaceae > CAVVDY01. The sequence continues at coordinate 596,037 of CAWCMB010000005.1, read as the reverse complement.
TCGTTCCTCGACGGCCATGCCGAAGTCGCCGAGTCGGTGCTACAGATGGACAATGTCGTGGATCGCATGAAAGACGAGGCCTTTGTCGTTCTGGTGCAGAAGATGCAGAGCGATCCGGCGCTCACGCGGGCGGCTTTGAACGTACTGCTCATCTCCCGCAACCTGGAACGCATTGCCGACCACGCAACCAACATCGCGGAGGACGTTATCTTCTGGGTACGCGGCGCCGATGTGCGCCATGGCGGAGCCCACTACCCCTACTGACCGCCCGCTACCGGCAATCGATTAACTACCCGAACTCACCCCAACGACGATCCGGCCTCGCGCCATGCGAGGCCGGTTGCGTCCACTCAGGAGGTTTTTATCCCTGCTTACATATTCCTTATCGGTGCGCTGGCTCAGAACTTGAGCGGGCCTAATCATTTTCCCAAAATGGGAATAAGGTCGGTTAACTAAGCTTTCGGGTTAGTTTTCTCCGCCCTCCAGATTTCGCCCGCAGGCCGCGTTTCCGCCACCTCAAACCTACTTCGGCGCCAAGTATTTACTGCCAGCGCGAGCCCGTCGGCATCGTTTTATTGACAATTATTTTCGAAATCATTGTTCATCCTCCAGATCGCACAATCGAGGAATGCGGAGGGTAACTAGCGGGTAACCTGATAGTTTTGTCAGGCTCCTCACTAGTAATCCTTTAGGTTCCGTCCATCTACAACTTTCAGTCATGTTCTCCTTTGCGAAAGTGTGATATAACGAAATCCAGCGGACCTGCAGATTGCACAGCAGATTGGATAGCTCGCGTTCCCTGCGCGTAGTTATGCCCCAAATACTCGCAAAGAGGATCTTAGTCTGCGCATAGTACTCGGTAGTCTAATCGGTTTACCGGAAGTTCCTAGTCAATCTGAAACTCTGATAAGCAGGAAACTAGGAACTCTCTTAGGGTAGTTCTCCACGTAACTCACAATTGATGGTCAGGGGAAAGATGGCGATGAAGCGGAAAAATCGGGCTGATAAAGAAAGTTATGAAAGGCAGGCAAACCTTTGCAAGGCCTTCGCCAATCCTACGCGTTTGCAATTAATCGGTATGCTCGAAGAATCCGATTGCTGGGCGGCGGAACTACAACAAGGTCTGGATATTTCCAAGGCAAACCTCTCTCAGCACCTCTCGATTCTGAAGGCCGCCGGCATTGTGCACACGCAACGCGACGGCAAGCAGTTGTTCTGCAAACTGGCCATGCCCGAAGTCAGAAAAGCGACAGCTCTGTTTCGCGGCATGCTGAAAACGCAGATGCGTGAGAGCCGGCGCTGGGTGTAATGCGGCTGGCCACGCAACAACTGGTCACAACCTGACGCTATCTTGCTGCCTGCACAGCGTGGCACGGTAGACTGCTGTTGAATGCCGCGCACCACCATACTGCAGTACCTGGACAACTTCCGCCGCCACGCCGGAGAAACGGCATACGTCTATCGCCGCGGATACCGGTTTCAGCATTGGCGCTACGGCGATGTCCTGGCTGGCGCGTACCGCTTTGCGCGCGAGTTGCACGCCCGCGGCATCGGCCACGGCGACAAGGTGCTGCTCTGGGGAGAGAATTGCGCGGAGTGGGTCGCAGCTTTCTTTGGCTGCGTGCTGCGCGGGGTGGTTGTCGTCCCCATCGACAACATCGCCGCTCCTGATTTTGCCCAGCGAGTGGCGCAGCAGGTGGATGCAAAGCTCTGCATAGGCGCTCACGGCCACGATGTTGCCGGCGTGCCCCGCTTTGATCTGGAAACCCTGCGCGAGAGCGTTTCGCAGCACTCCTCCGATCCTCTTTCTTCGCCGGACCTGACCCGCGACGATATTGTCGAAATCGTATTCACCTCAGGCACGACGGCTGAGCCACGCGGCGTAGTCATCACCCATGGCAATATCCTCGCCAACCTCGAGCCCCTGGAGCGCGAGATTGGCAAATACCTGAAGTACGAGCGCATCTTCCATCCCATTCGGTTTCTGAATCTCTTGCCGCTCAGCCACGTCTTTGGACAGTTTCTCGGTATCTTGCTTCCGCAACTGCTTGCCGGGACGGTGATCTTCCACGACAGCCTGAATCCGACCGAGATTATCCGCCTCGTACGTGAGCAGCGCGTCTCGGTGGTTGTGGCTGTGCCGCGCCTCATGCAGTCACTCAAGGACAAGATCGAACGCGACATCGAGAGTGCCGGCAATCAGCAGTGCTTTGAGAAACAGTTCGCCGCCGCCAACGGCGAGCACTTCGTCCGGCGCTGGTGGCGATTCCGCCGTATCCATAGCCAATTCGGATGGAAGTTCTGGGCCTTCATCTCGGGTGGCGCGGCGCTCGATGCCGACACCGAAGAGTTCTGGCGGCGGCTCAGCTTCGTTGTCATTCAGGGCTACGGTCTGACCGAAACAACCTCGCTGATTTCGCTCAATCATCCTTTCCGTACCGGCAAGCGCTCCATCGGCAAAGTGTTGGAAGGCCGCGAAATGAAGCTCGACGAGAATGGCGAGATTCTGGTGCGCGGAGCCAACGTCGCCGCCGGCTACTGGCAAGGGAAAGAGCTGAGGCCGGTGCTGAACGAAGAAGGCTGGTTTCGTACCGGTGATCTCGGTGAGGTGGACGCGGACGGCAATCTGTATTTTCGCGGCCGCAAGAAGAACGTCATCGTGACGCGCGAAGGGATGAACATTTATCCCGACGACCTTGAAGCGGCGCTGCGCCGCCAGCACGAGGTGCGCGATTGCGTGGTGGTTCCGCTGCAACAGGGAGGTAACGCAGAGCCATGCGCCGCGCTGCTGCTGCGCGACTCCGCCGATCCCGAGACCGTGGTGCAGGCAGCCAATCGCCAGCTCGCCGAGTTTCAGCGTATCCGCCGCTGGCTGGTGTGGCCGGAGCCGGATTTCCCGCGCACGCCAACGCAGAAGCCACGCACCAACCTGATTCAAGCGTATGCAGAAGTGAAGTTCTCAGGCGCAGCCGGAGCCACTGTGTCCCAGGGATCGCTGGCCGAATTAATCAGCCGCATCACCGGGCGCAACGTCGGCTCCCTGACCGCTGACTCAAAGCTGGAAGACGAGCTCAATCTCAGCTCCATGGATCGGGTCGAGTTGATGAGCGCGCTGGAGGATACCTATCAGGTCGATCTCAGCGAGGCGAATTTCGCCAATCTCACCACCGTCGGCGAACTGGAACGCCTGTTGCAACAGCCGGAGAAGCCGGCGCGCAGCGAATATCGCTATCCCCATTGGGCGCTGCGTTGGCCGATCACGTGGCTTCGCACCGCCGCCTACAACCTGCTATCGCTGCCGGCGACGTTGATCATGGCGCATCCGAAGATTGATGGACGCGAGAACCTCGACGGCCTGAGCGGCCCAATCCTGGTCACCTGCAATCACGTCACGTATATCGATGTGGGATTCGTCCTGCTTGCGCTGCCCCCACGCTTGCGTCACCACCTCGCCGTCGGCATGCACGGAGAACGCCTGTGGGGCATGTGGCGTCCTCCGCGCAGCATGAACCTGTTCCCGCGCTGGTGGCAGCAGGCGGGATATTACCTCGTCGTCGCGCTGTTCAATGTCTTTCCTCTTCCGCAAGAGTCTGGCGTGCGCGAGAGCTTCGCCTACGCCGGCGCCTGCGCCGACCAGGGATACAGCGTGCTGGTCTTTCCCGAAGGCCGCCGAACCCAGGATGGCAAGCTGTCGCCATTTCGCTCAGGGATTGGGATGTTGGCTTCGCGGCTCGATGTTCCGGTCGTGCCCATGCGCATTCACGGCCTGTATGACATGAAACTCTCCGGCCGCAAGATCGCGCGCCGCGGCGAGCTGCGCGTCGTCATAGGCAAGCCGGTGAGCTTCCCGCGCGACACTCCAGCGGAAGAGATTACCAATCAACTGGAGCACATCACGGCGGGTCTGTGAAAGGGTGGAGTACGCCTTCAGGCGTACATAACAAAACGCATGGCAATAGATCCGGCTTTACAGATTTCGAAGAAACTCCGTTTAGCCAAGAAGGGCGTCAGGGCACGACCTTGGTCGTGCCGATAAGCGTTCTCTTTCGATCTTCCGGAGCCGACTTCAGTCGGCGACATAAACTCACTGAGTCACGAAAAAGAGCGGTCGCTCGCGGACTGAAGTCCGCTCGCGACAGGAAACGAGATGGGACCTTTTCGGCACGACTGGAAGTCGTGCCCTGACGCGAATCGCGCTAGTGGCCGCGTTGTTCAGCTATGACGCTGGTGCTTCGCAACTCTTGCGCTCGTCGCGCGCGAATCGACGTGACTCAGAATTTGAAATTGAATGCCTGTGCCAGCAGGAAAACCGCTTCGGCGGCCACCATCGTCATCCAGATCTTTTGACGGAAGCGGCTGCGCGACAGGTCGCGCTTAAACTGCATCTGTGCCGCCCATAGCTGTTGATCGACGGGAACCGCGGCAGCCGTAGTTGCAGCTAGAGCCGTGGGAGCCGTCTCTAACATCTCGGCAGCCATCAACTGCGTCTGCACCGGCACATCGGGCAGAAAAACTTTGGGAGCCTCAAGCAGCGACGACCAGTCCAGCAATTGCAGCCAGCTATTGGCGCCATACGCGGCAATGGGCTTAGAGGTCAGCGAGAGTGGCGACTGCTTCTCCGGCGAGAGCCGATAGCGCAGGCCATCGAGCAGAGAAACCCACCAGCCGTGGCTCAGATCGTCTGCCAGCAGTTCGCCAACTTCCACCGGACGCGACGTCAGCTCCAGCGGCGGTCCCATCTCCGGCGACACCACATCCGAAATGTTAGCGAATACTGTGCGAAACCAGGGAAGCGCGAGGCGGTCGCCAAACATCATCCCGGTATCCACCGGGCGTGAGGTCAACTCCAAGGGGGGAAGCCGCTCCGGCGAAATGCGGTCGGCCAGATTCAGAATCAGGGATCGCCACAGCGGCATATCAATGCCGGCCGGCGGAGACAAGTCTAGATCTACCACCTGTCAATAATAACAAAGCAGCTACTTTACAGGCTGCTGAAAAAGTCGAATCTCGGGTAGAGCAGGCCTTCAGGCTGCGCCTATCCCGCTGAAATAGATTAGGGCTTCAGCCCCTGAGGTACGCAACGGACTCTTTCAGCAAACCTGTTTAGTCGAACCGCATCCTGCGCACCAGCGACCAGCCCAACAGCACCAGTCCCAAAGTCGCCAGCAGGTACGCTCCCCAAATGACCTTCAAGATTTCTGGACTCGCCGATGCCGGGCCAAGCGTCGCCAGCCGCGAGAAGATTTCGGAGACAGAGAACGCGCTCAGCTTGAGAGCAGGAACGCGTTCTCCAACGTGCGCCGTCAGCCCGGTATAGTACGGCAGCATGTAAGCATGAACGCCGTACAGATCGATAAGTGCCAGCAGCGTGATCCCTGCCGCAAGCAGCCGGCGAAGGGCTTTCGATCCGAAGAACTGCGCCAGACCCAGCGCCAGCAGAACAGCCTCAGCCAACACCAGGCAATAGAGATACCAGCCCGTCGAGGCCGACACGCCCAGGTGAACGTAAGTTACCAGCACGTGATAGCACAGGCCGACCCAGAAGCACACGTAGAAAGCTGACACCGCGATGACCGCGTCGGGCTTCATTCCTGACCTCAGCCATTTCCAGAAGTAGATACACATGCCGACAACGGCCACCGCAACCGGAAGCAGCACGCACGCGTAGAGCCAGGCCGGAAACCGCAAGAAGCTCCAACCACCAAACCAGACATGCGACAAAAGGATGGACGCGAAACCGCTTCGCCAATTGACGTGAATCACCTGCGCAAGCAGTGCCACGCGCGAGAGCTGATGAACTGCGGCATCATCCGTCTGTCCCGACCATGAGCCGGAGACCCGGTGCATATGCCAGTACCACGGGCCGGCCACGGCTGCGAGAATCGCGATGGCAACCTGAAGGTAGGCAAACATGCTGGTCCCGCCCCGCGGCGCCCGCCATCGTAGCCACAATATAAAGATGAACGCGGGTACGAAGGCGAGGAAGTAGGCCTTGGTTAGAAGCGCCAGCCCCAGTATCAGCGCGATTGCTGGCAGGTAGAACGCCGGCTGCATCGATTGAACAAACCTGACGATCAGCAGCAGCAGGGCTGTGCAAAGCAAAATGGCCAAAGTTTCGTTGGACACGCGACACACGTCGATGAACAGCTCCGGCATGGCAACCACAAGAGCGGTGGCCAGCAAAGCGAGCCGGCTATCACCAAGCAGGTCGCGCGCAAGCATGTATCCCAGTAGCAACGCGGCGCAGGCCAGCAGCAGCCCGAAGAGGCGTAGCGCGAATACCTGTCCCGGCAAAGTCAGATTTGAGAATGCGCGAAGCACCGGAGCCGCCGCGAAGTAGTACAGAGGAGCCTGCTGCCCTTCGTAGTTTTCGATGATCGGATTCGAAGCCTCGGCGGCCCAGGGCTGCGGAAGCACCAGAAGTTCGCTCCGTAATTTTTCGCGTTCTTCGCTCGACAACTTCCAGTAGTCCTCCTGCGTCATCACCGGCTTCGGCAACTGATGTAGCCGCAGCATCCACGGCGCAGGCGTGAGATAAAGTGAGGCCGCTACTTGTTGGCTGACAGGAGTCGTTGGCCCAGGCATGTGTCCGGTCGCAGCCACGTACTGCACAGCCGCGAACTGGTAGGGCTCATCAAAGCCCTCCCACAGCGGCAGCGCAAGACAGTAAAACAAGCCGCGAAGCAGGAAGAGCAATATCAGGAGTGCAAGGATAACGCGCGGATGAAGCGACGGACTCTTCACTGCGAGCATTGTATCGGGCCAGCGAAAAGCCCGGTAGCAATGCGGTTGTGAAGGGGCGCAGCTTAGCTGCGCCGAACAAGCCCTTTGTTTTCGATCTGGCGAGCGGGCATCAGCCCGCGCCGTGGTGCTCGAGGAACTCTATGCCGGCGTAAGCGGCAGCAACAGTAGCAGAACGGTGGAAGACTGGCGGAATTTCGTCGCTTCCACTGGCAGCTCGCGGCATTCTAAGAATCCCACTGGCACTAAAAGCCCAGGACGAGCTCTGCGCGGGCCCGTCCCGGGGTGAGCAATCGCGGGTGGAACTAGCCCTTGGCGGCGCCGGCTCCGTGCATTTTCGCGCGCTCAATCAACATCTGCACCTGGTCCTTCTGCGGGTAGTCAGGATTCGTCTGCAGCAGCTTCTCCCAGGCCACGATGGCGGCCTTGGGGTCCTTCTTGCCCTGCCACTCAACAATGCCCATGTTGAACAGCGTTCCCGGATGATTGGGCCGAATGGCCAGCGACTTCTGGAAACTGGCCAGCGCCTTGTCGGCATCGCCGGTGTACCAGTAGCTGGTGCCGACATCGGTGCGAACGTCGGCATTGTTGGGCTGAATTTTCAGCGCCTTCTCGTAATAGTCAATGGCCTGCGGGAAACTTTGACCGTCGTAATAGAGGTTGCCCAACTGCACCAGAACGTCGGCATTGTTGGGATCGGTCTTCAACTGTGCCAGCAGCGGGTCGGCCGCTTTAGCCAGCATCTCAGGAGAGGTGGCTTGTTGCTGCGGTGCGCTCCCCGGCAGTTGTCCGGGGCCCATGTTGCCCGCTGCTGCTCCTGCTCCCGGCGTTCCCGCCGAAGGAGTCGACATCGCAGCTTGCGCATTCTCCGGCACGTTGGCCATGGTGGAAGGCGCGGAGCCGCGAGCGAAGTAGCCGACCGCAATTCCGATAACAAGCGTAATCACGGCCAGGGTATAAGCCTGAACGCTGGTGAATACGGTGGTGTTGCGTTTCTGGTTTTGCGCAGTTTCAGTCATGATTTACTCCTTATGTTTTTACAGTCAATTTTTGGCTTCGTTTGCAATCTGCAGGTGCTCAACCCCGATCAGGCGTGACACCGCCGCGCCAATCACGTTGGAATCGTCGGGTGACTCTTTCAACTCACGCGCCAGCGAGCTGGCAATGCGCTGCATCACGTGTGCCGCGAAGGCGGTCATCGCCTGGTCCTGATCGGCAGTGAACGGCCCAAACTCTTTACGCAGCAGTTCCAACTCCTGTCGGCACAGCTCATCCAGATAATGCCGCAGAGCTGCGAACGCCGGTACGGATTGCTCGGCTGCCAGTCTGCGACGGAATCCGCTGACCTCGGCACAAATGATTTTCTCGGCTGCTGCAGCGGCAGCGTGCCGCTCGCCGCTGTTGCGCCGCACCGCCTGCTCCAGATCGTCGATGTCGAACAGCCGCATGCCTTCAATCTCACGCACACCGGGATCGATGTCGCGTGGCACGGCGATGTCGATCAGCACCAGCGGCCGATGCCCGCGAGCATGCGCCACTGCTTCCGCCTGTTCGCGGGAAATGATGCATTGCGCTGACAAGGTCGAGCTCACCACGATATCAGCGGTCTCCAGATAACGGCGGCGCTCCTCGAACGGAACACAGCGTGCCTTCAACCTGGTCGCCAGTTCCTCGGCGCTCGCTGGAGTCCGGCTGGTGATATTTACATTGCCTGCGCCAGCGCTCATCAGTCGGCGCGCGGCCATCTCGGTCATGTGCCCGGCGCCGATCAGCAGGACCTCGCGGCCGGTGAGATCGCCCAATTCCTGAATCGAGAGCTCGACCGCAGCATAAGGCATCGAAAACGACTCATCGCTAATTGCCAGTTCGCTGCGAACTCGCTTCGACACGCTGAGCGCCTTCTGGATGATCGAGTCGAGGAAGCGCCCGGTGCAGCCGGCTTGCTTGGCATGCCTCCATGCCTCCTCGAGATGCGTCATGATCTCGGGTTCGCCCAAAACCATGGAATCAAGACTGGAGGCGACGCGAAAGATATGCGCCAGCGCAATGTCGTCCATCAGGCGGTAGAAGTGCGACCATTCGCACAACCGGAGCTCGTATTCGTGCGCCAAAAAGCGGAGAACCGAATCGGCGGCGCTTGCCACATCGCTGGTCCACAGGATGAACTCGGTGCGGTTACAAGTCGCCAGCACCATCGCCTCGTCGATTCCCTCGGAGCGCACCAACTGGCTGAGTGCATCGCTGCGGCGAGGCTCGCTAATCCAGAACCGCTCGCGGACAGCCACCGTCGACGTGCGGAAATTCAGCCCAATCACTGCCAGCGTGGGTTCCAAAGCATACCCCCGGGGATACGTGTTCCACTTACTGTGAGAGCAGTATGGTTACCAAACCAAGCGCACCAGGCTTGGGCATCTAAAGTGCTGAATTGTAATAGGTTGTTTGCCCATGAAGCCTCTGCCCCCAGCTCTCGCCCGCTCCTTTTGTGGCATATCACCCCCTGGGCAGGGTGTTTTTCCCCGTTACAAATCTGTTGGCGGGCCACAGGTCGGGGTAGTAGATTACCCACGAAGTCAATATTATCTATGCCCGCGACTCCGGTCGGGGCGAATGGAGAAATGGAATGAAAGTTGTGTGGTGTATTGCCCTGCTCGGGCTGGCGTTTGCTCTTACGGTTCCGGCGTTCGCTCAGAATAGTTCGGCAGACGTTTACAAAGCGAAATGCGCGGGTTGTCACGGCGCTGATGGCAGCAAGTCGATGATGGGTGCCAAACCCTTGAGTGGAGCCGAGGTTAAGGCGATGTCAGACGCCGATCTGAATGGCGCTATCACCAATGGCAAAGGCAAAATGCCGGCCTACAAGGGCAAACTCACCGATGCCCAGATCACGGGCTTGGTCGGATACATCCGCAGCCTGCAAAAGTAACGAGCCTTTCTGAACCTCTGCGACGGGCAGCGCCCAGCCCGCCGCGGCTTTCGCTTTCTTCTGTCATTTCTTCTGGCACCCTCCTGGCTGTTTCGGCCCTTGCCCTCGTCTTCGCTCCATTTCGCCCGGCAAAGAAATTTCAACCACGGGTTAACACGGAGAGCACGGATCGGATTCAATTCCGCAGATTCTTCATTCTCAGCTTTTCTGATCTGTGTGGATCGGTGTCAATCCGTGGTTGGCCTGTCGTTTCTTTAGTTCAATAACCCGCGCCCGCGACTTCCTTTCCCACTGCCCGAGCGACCTCTGCGGAGTTATACTCCGGTACGAATCGGAGAACATCATGTCAGACGATGAGCGCCGCAAACCGGAGTCCGATTCCGGCGTAACCCGGCGTGACTTCATGAAGATTTCGGCTGTCGGCGTCGCCGTGCCGGTGGTTCTGGGCACGGTGATGGACGCCGCAGCAGAGGAAGTTCCCATCCAGGGGCCGGGCAAGGTCCCCGTGACCTTGCAGGTGAATGGCAAGAAGCTGAGCGCGCAACTTGAGCCACGTGTCACCCTGCTCGATGCCCTGCGCGATAACTTCGACCTGACGGGCGCCAAGCGCGTCTGCGATCGCGGATCTTGTGGCGCCTGCACCGTACGCATGGATGGCAAGCCGGTGTATGCCTGCTCGGTGCTGGCGATTGACGCGCAGGGCCGCGACATCATGACCATTGAGTCGATGGCCGAAGACGATGCGCTCAGCCCGGTAATGCAGGCGTTCGTCGCCCACGACGCGCAGCAGTGCGGATTCTGCACTCCCGGCTTCATCGTTACCACCACCAGCTTCCTGCAGAAGCATCCCACGCCCACCGCGGATGAGATCCGACATGGGCTGAGCGGCAACTTCTGCCGCTGTGGCACCTATGACGGCATTCGCGCTGTAGCGCTGGCGCACGCCGGAGGGAAACAGTCATGAGCGAATATTCCTGGCCCGATCCTGCAACCCAACCGCTGCTTGGCAAGAGGGTTTTGCGCATCGATGGTCCGGCGAAGTCTTCCGGCCGCGCCAAGTACACCTACGACTACAATCCCGACGGCCTGCTGGCGGGCAAGATTGTGCGCTGTCCCTATGCGCACGCTCGCATCAAGAGCATCGATACCAGTGCCGCCGAGAAGATGGCCGGAGTGAAGGCGGTCGAAGTGATCCAGAAGCCGGGCGCTGAGATCTTCTGGGCTGGAGATGAGATCGTAGGCGTTGCCGCGGTAGACGAAGGCACAGCCGAAGATGCCGTCCGCGCCATCAAGGTCGAATACGAAGTCCTGCCGCATTTCGTCTCCGACGCCGAGCCGCCGAAGAACATCGCCCCTTCGACCGGGCCAATCAGCCAGGATGATTTCGAGTCGCTGGAAGAGAACCAGGTCCCCGATGACGAAGTCATCGCCGCTATCAAACACCGCGGCATCAGCTTCACGCCGGATGACAAGTACCTGAAGGCGATGGAGGGCGAGGGCGCCGATCCGAAAGTAATCGCGGCGGTGCGAAGCGCGAAGGTGTTGCCTCCCTCCGCCGACAAGTCTCCTTACAAGCGCACCGCTACGCAAAAGCAGGGCGACCCGGACAAGGCATTTGCTGCGGCCGCTGCCAGCCACCAAGGGCGGTATGGCGTGCCCTGCATCGTCCATAGCTGCCTGGAGACGCATGGCTCCGCATCCGAGTGGAGCAGCAACGACCTCACCGTCCACATTTCTACACAGAACCTGTCGGGCATTGCAGCGCAAATGGCCGAGCCGCTAAGTACTGCCGCAAGCAACATCCGCGTTCTGCAACAGAACATTGGCGGTGGCTTCGGGAGCAAGTTTGCCGCTGATCGCTGGGATGTTGTGGCGGCGAAGCTGTCGAAGTCTGCCGGCGGCAAGCCGGTGAAGATGATGCTGACGCGCGAAGAAGAATTCGAAGTTGCCGGTATGAGACCCTCCGCGTTCGCGCGCGTGAAAATCGCTGCCGACAAGAGCGGCAAGCTGGTCGCCTGGCAATCGAACTCCTGGGGCACGGGAGGCATGGGCGGTGGCGGCACGCCTCCGATCCCGTACATCTTCGAAGTTCCCAATCAGCGCAAGCAGCACACTGCCATCGCGACTAACCAGGGCAGTGCGCGGGCATGGCGCGCGCCGAACCATCCCCAAGCCGCGCTCATCACCCTGGCGGCTTTCGAGGACCTCGCCGCCAAGCTGAATATGGATCCGGCGGACATGCTTCGCGCCAACCTGGATATCCTCGGTCCTCGCGCCAAGACCTACGCCGAGGAGTTGGAGATCGCCGACAAGCTGATGGGCTGGAAGCAGAACTGGCATCCTCGCGGCGACAAGGCTGCCGGGCCGGTGAAACGCGGTTTGGGGCTATCGATTCACACCTGGGGAGGCCGCGGCCATAACAGCGATCAGGATTTGACGATTAATCCTGACGGCTCCGTCGCTTTAAAGGTGGGCAGCCAGGACCTGGGCACGGGAACACGCACCGTCATGGCCATTGTCATCGCCGATACGCTCGGCATCCCGCTGCAGCAGGTGACGGTACTCATTGGCGACAACCGCTATCCGCCGTCCGGCGGTAGTGGTGGCAGCACGACCGTCGGCGGCGTCAGTTCGGCGGCGCGTCGCGCTGCCATCGATGCTCGCGACATGCTGTTGGAAAAGGTCGCGCCTGCCTTGAAGGCAAAGCCCGAAGAATTGGAAGTCGCCAACGGCGTTGTTCGGGTGAAGGCCGATCCCAGCCGCAGCTTGTCGTGGAAAGATGCTTGCGCAAAGATTGGCGCGGTTCCGCTATGTGTGCGCGGCAAGAATCCCGACAAGTCGAAGCCGCCCGATCTCAGCAACAGCGGCGTAGGCGGAGTACAGATGGCCGACGTCTCGGTCGATACCGAGACCGGCATTGTGCGCGTCAACAAGATAGTCGCGGTGCAGGACTGCGGCTACATCATCGACCTTGAGACGGCCGAGAGCCAGGTGAAGGGCGCGCTCATCATGGGCATCAGCTACGCGCTGTACGAGGAGAAGATTCTCGATCCCGTAACTGGCCGCGTGCTAAATGCCAACCTTGAGTTCTACCGTCTCGCTGGACTGAATGACATTGGCGAGCTGGTGGTACACATGATGACCGGAAAAGGTTATGACGAGCGCGGGGTGATCGGGTTGGGCGAGCCGCCGGTGATTTCGCCGGGAGCGGCCATCTCGAACGCCGTGGCGAATGCGATCGGGGTGCGTGTTCCCTTCCTGCCGCTCACGCCGGCGCGTGTACTGGATGCGCTGGAGCAGGGAGGTGCAGCATGACAGCTTTGCAGGGGCGCGGAGTGGCTGCTACTGATTTGCAGGGGCGCAGCTTCAGCGGCGCCGTAGCTGCCGCTGATTTGCAGGGGCGCAGCTTTAGCTGCGCCGTAACGGGCACCCAATTTATTTGTCATCACGAGGGAGCTTTAGCTCCCGAGGGACCTGCTCTTCTCACCGGAGGCACCCATGAGACCCTTTGAATACGCCAATCCCAACAGCAAAGAGCAAGTCGCCGCGCTGCTCGGTACATCATGGGAGCAGGGCGCGATCCTTGCCGGCGGCACCGACCTGCTGGCGCTGATGAAAGACGATGTCGTCACGCCCAAGCGGCTGGTCAACGTGAAAGGCATCGACGCCCTGCGCGGCACCAGCTATCAACCGGGCAACGGATTGCGCATCGGCGCGCTGACCACGATTGCCGAGCTCGCCGAGTCGAAAGACCTGGCCCAGTACCCGATGCTGCTTGAGGCGGTGACCGAGGCGGCGAGTCCACAGATTCGCAACCTTGCAACTATCGGCGGCAACATGTGCCAGCGCCCGCGCTGCTGGTACTTCCGTAGTGGCATGGGACTGATGCCGATGACCAAAAACGGCAAGTCGATGGTGGTCGCCGGCGATAATCGTTATGCGGCGATCCTCGGGACGCAGACAGGCGCGTATTTCGTCAGCCCTTCCACCATTGCGCCCGCGATGATCGCCTATGGCGCGAAGATCCGCATCTACTCGGCGAAGGCCGGAGGCAGCGGGGTACGCGAACTGCCGCTGGGCCGCTTCTTTATCACTCCGAAATCGGCCAACGAGCGTGAGCACGACCTCAAGCCCGACGAGATGGTGATTGAGTTGATCGTGCCGCCTCCACGGCAAAACCTGAAGACCGGCTACTTCGAGGTCCGACAGAAAGCCGCGTTCGACTGGCCGCTCGCCATGGCCGCCGTCGCACTTGAGATGAACGGCAACACGGTGAAGAGCGCGCGCGTGGTGATGGGACATGTCGCTCCCGTGCCGTGGGTGTCGGACGAGGCCGCAGGGGCGCTGGTTGGCAAAACCATTACGCCCGATACTGCAATGGCGGCGGCGAATGCGTCGGTCGCCCATGCCAAGCCCCTCAGCATGAACAAGTACAAGATCACACTCGCGAAAGTAGCGGTGAAACGCGCCCTGCTGAAGGCCGGAGGTGCCGCATGAGCCGGAGAACACTGGGCCGCGGATTTGCGCGGATGAACGCGGATCAGAGAAGACGCAACCACGGATTTACACGGATCAGCACGGATCGGATTTTTGTTTTTTTGGTTTGTCATCACGAGGCGACCTTAGTCGCCGAGGGATCTGTTCTCTCCGCCCGTCTGGAATCTGTTTCCATTGGAGGTGCCGCATGATGATGCTTCCTGATCAAGAGCGCTTCGATACCACCTGCGAAGGACTTTGCACCGCACTGCGCTGGAAGCAGCAGTTCATCGGAGTCGCGCACGATCCCACGGTGCCTCCGACCAACGACGGACTGTTCTGGTGCCTGCACACCCAGACCTGCATCGGCCCCGACGGCATGCTGGCCGAACCCGGCAACTGCTCGTCGAAGTCGCGGGCGTGTCACGGCACAGGGAAGTGTGGGTGAGAAGAAGCAATTAGCAATTGGCGAAGGCGCTCATAGCTATTCGCGTCGAAATGCATGTTGTGCCTCGCTTTGTATCAGGGCACGGCTTTAGCCGGGCCGAATGGCGACTTGAATGATTCGGGCTTCAGCCCCTGCACAACAGCGTTAAGAATTAAATGACTCCCCGGTGGACCCTGATGTTATCTGCTCTTCTGCTGCTCGGGTTAGGCTTTACCGCTGACCTTGATGCTCCGCCGAAGTACAAGGCGTGGGTGCAGGACCACGAAATCTGGATTCAAGCTCAGGCGGGCGACCGACGGGTTGTCTATGACGCACTTGCCGCTGACCCGGTGGCTGCCTCGCCAGAAGGCGATCGCGTCGTCTATGCGCAACTCAATCCGTTGTTTGACGCTCCTCATTGTGGCAACACGCCTCAGAAGTTTCTGGTTCTCGTGAAGGCCAACGGTGAGCAGGTCTGGAAGGTCGGCTTCGAGGAAGCCTGTCAGGACTTTCAAAAATTCGAGTGGATTGATAATCATCGCATCGGCGCAATGCTGTGTGGGCGCGCCAATTGCTTCTATTGGATTGTCGATGCTGGTTCCGGAAAAGTTTCGCAGCGCCTAGCGGACGGCTTCGATTTCCTGTGGTCGCATAACCGCAAGTGGGTGGCGCACCGCCAACTTGGGCTTGGATACGAGGAGGGAGATGGGCTGATGTTCAACAGCGATCACATCGTGTATCCGCAACCGTGGCCGAGAACTGGTTATCGCAACATCGGATACCTCACTTGGTCTCCTGACGATAAATGGTTGTCGTTTGGTGAAATGGACCATCCCAGCTACGACAGTTATCTCGTGCTGGTCAGCCCGGAGGGCGAAGTCGTCCGCGAGGACTTGCCGGCCGACGTGCAGGATGACTCGCGTGTAACGTGGACAGACAACTCTCACGGGGAAATCACGACCTCCCGCGGGGCGTTAAAGTTCGAGGTACGGGGCAATACCCTTCACGAGGTTGCCGAACCTAAGAGCAATTAGCCAATGGGTCGTCGTTGTCCCTGACAAGGCAACCCCCTGGTCCGCTTTTGTATCGGGGCACGGCTTTAGCGACGTAGCACGAAAGTAATCCACCTTCGTTCGGAATTTGTCCCACGATATGTGACCGTTATCACATACAATACTTGCGCAATCACCGTACTGTAATCCTGCGACTCTTTAGGCGTACAGCAGTAGGCGACGCGTGCGGCTCAATCCTAGGTAGATGTAGCCGACTGGGAAGTGCTCCAACGCCCTCGAAGCGAATCGGGCATGCGTACCAGATGCGCCAATGTCCCACTCAACTTACCGACCTATCGACGATATCGCATGAGCAGCAAAGTGAGCGCGCGCTCCATTTATTGAATCCAGGGGTTGGGACTCATACAGAAAAACGACAGCAGAAGCACCGAATAAGCAAGCGAAGTTCGAACTGCATAGCAGTTGGAACGGATCACACCTCACCTGCACCGTCCGCCGACATGGGCTGAAGGCGAGTTCCCGCCTGCACGCCTGTCTATCCGCGAAACGTTCGACGGCGACACACCTGTCTTTAGACCGTTTCGTTACACCGAAGCTGTGCCCGTGACTGTCCGGCTCACATCACTTTGCGCCGCAGCATCCCGATCACGCCCATTGCGCCCGTTCCCATTAGCAGCAGGCTTCCCGGTTCAGGTGTGTTTTGCACTGCGTACACACCGCTGGAGAAGGTAGGGAACTGGCAATGTGGGCACAGATTATTAGCATTAGTGAAGTTAGGACCATTAGGACTATTGAAGTACTCCTGGTTCAAATCTGATTTGCCAATCATGTACAAGCCGAAGGTATTGGTGTTGAACGCCTCGCCATCGCATATGGTGCAAACCGGAACCATGGCGAACCAGTACTGGTTGGTCGCCAGGTCAACGCTCAATCCGGAGACGGCGTTGGTGTACTCATCATCCCCGCGGTAGCTGCGTCCGGTGGGAGCGTTGGTCACGGATCCGGTGCCGGAAGCGATCAGGGTTCCACCGTTATCTTCCGAGACGCCGCTACGGATCTCCCAATATCCAGAGGCCGGAGTGAAGTTGCTCAGGTTGTCGGTGAACAGACCGGTCACGGTGATGTTGGATTCGGCATAGAAGTTCTGGTAGACAGCTGCGCCGTAGGGATCGCCGGGCATAGTAGCGGTATTCTCGTTGGCCACGGCGTTGGAGTTGGGATCGAAGGGATCGAACTGGCCGCCATAGAAGTATGGATTTTCGGCATAGGCCCCGACGGTGAAGCTGAAGCACAGTAGAGCAAACAGGCACAGCACAGCGAGTTTCTTCATAGCCCTCCTTGAAGATGGCGCCTATTCTCGCACACGTCCGAAGCACTCGCTACGCTTACATTGTTGTCGATTGCGAGACTGATGAACTGTCTGAGGTTGGTGATCTTCATGCTCTCCTGCCTTGCGGACCGGTGACGCTATTTCTGTCGCCTGTCCGAACATCGAGATCTATAGAACACTCTGCTAGCGCTTGATTTGCCAGATGGTGCCAACGCTGTTCGAACCGCCCAAGCGGGTCGTACCGTAAAGAGTGCCGTCCGGGCCGATGGTCACGGTCCCTCCTTGCTGACGGCTGAGATCTGGATCGTGCTTCGAGCGAGAGAAGCTTGCGGACTGCTGGATGAAAAGCGTCGAAATTATGCCACGGGTTTTGGGGAGAAGCTATCCAACAGCAGCTTGATTTTGGAGTTAATCGATTGCGAATGAGACACACGTCGAGGTACGGCAATGTGACGGTCTGGTGAACCACGGCGGCAGCACTCCCAGCTAACACTCATTCAGGGTGTGTCCAATACAATCGCACTATGCAGCTTCTTCGCGCTGTTCTCATTCTTCTGGTGCTGGCGAGTTTGGTTTCAGCGGCGCCAGCTCAGCAGCAGGGCACAAGCATCACGGCGCCTGCGGATGTCGCCGCGGTTCCGGCGGACGCTTCGAGGAACTCGTCAGGCCTGGCGACTAAGGTACTCAAGCCGGGCACCGGCACCGAGCATCCGGCGAAGGACGATCTCGTCCTTGTCGATTACAAAGGCTGGACCAGCGATGGCAAGATGTTCGACGACACCGAGGCTGAAGGCGTGCCGCGGGCGCTGACTCTCAACCGCATCATTCCCGGCTTGAGCGAGGGGGTGCAAATGATGGTAGTCGGCGAAACCCGCCGCCTATGGGTTCCCCAGGCGCTGGCCTTCAAAGGTCTGCCCGGAAAACCGGTGGGGCAGGTGGTATTCAACGTCACCTTGCTCGGCATGCCGCTGCGAACTCCCGCTGATGTGAAAGCTCCGCCCGAGGAGGCTACGCAAACCAAGAGCGGCCTCTACTACAAGGTGCTGCAAGCCGGCACCGGCACGCGCCACCCAAAGCGGGTAGATGAGGTCGTGGTGCAGTACACCGGCTGGACCACCGACGGCAAGATGTTCGACAGCTCTTACGCAAAGGATGGACCCATGACGCTGCCGCTCGATCGCGTGATCGCGGGATGGGCAGAAGGAATACCGTTGATGGTCGAAGGCGAGAAGACGCGCTTCTGGATTCCGGAGAAGCTTGCCTACAAAGGCAAACAGGCGCCGTATGGAATGCTGGTGTTCGATGTCGAGCTGATACGGATACGGTGATCGCAAGCTACGGCTCGATCATCCAGACCACGCCGTTATCTTTGAAACCACCTTCCTCGGTGGTGCCATAAAGGTTACCGTTCGCGTCAAATGTCACGTTACTACGCGGATATTTTCCATCGGTACCGCCGGCAAAGTCGTGCAGTGAAGTATATGTCCAACTGTTGCCGGTGTTGGTCAACTTGAAAACGGTGCCCAAATGTTGTGTGCCATCACACATTGTTGTGCCGTAAAGATTTCCGGCGGCGTCCATGGTGAGGGGCGCTTGTGGACCACATGCAGAGTTGCCGGCGAAGCTGGACAGCACCGTAAATGTCCAGCCATTGCCGGAAGGCGAGAGTTCGTAAACGATACCTCCGCCTCCGCTGCCGCCCTCATCGGTAGTGCCATAAAGATTTCCGGAGGCATCGACCAAGAGACCGCCAAAAGGGTCGCTTCCGTCACTGCCGTTCTGAAAACTGTAAAGAACGGTGTTCACCCATCCCACGCCTGGGCTGTAGGTCAACTCGTAGACGGCCCCAAGGTTAGATGAACCACCCGCAACCGTTGTGCCAAATAAGTGGCCAGTGCTGTTGAAGATAACGCCGTTGTATGGATAAGCTCCATCTGATCCGGTGAAGCTGTAAACGACGCTCTCGGTGTAGCTGTTCCCCGAACGCGTGAGTTCGTAAACACTACCGTAACCGTGTTGACCGCCATCAATAGTGGTGCCGTAGATGTTACCGTCTTTGTCCCACACGAGGTCCCCATACCCTGGCCAATATCCGTCGGGAATACCCTGAAATTGATAGAGCACGTTCTCCGTCCAAAAGCAATTTGCGGTTTTGCAAATCGTCGCCCGTACTACCAGGTCGAAGACCATGCCAAAGTTGTTGCTACCGCCCTGGACCGTTGTGCCGTATGGGTGACCGTCAGGCCCGAAGAGCACCCTGGATCCCGTCGTGTATCCACCGGCCGAAAGTTGTGAGATGGTCGTGGTGATCCAGTTCTCGCCCAAATGCTGGATTTGGTACACCGCGCCGGGACCAGATTGAAACATCGAGAAATTTGTCGTTCCGTAGAGAATGCCGTTTCTTATGGTGACTCCCGCGCTCGGGTTCGACCCGGTGCCGGGGTCGCCGCTGAAGGTATGAATCACACTGTAGGTTTGAGCGTGGGCTGCGGGGGTGGCGAACAGCGCCAGCGCGAACGCAAAGGCCCACACCGAGGCGAGAGTCAGCCATACTGTCGTCTTGCTTGCGAGACTCCTAAACCCTCTGAGACTAGTGATCTTCACAATTCCTCCTTGGAAGCTGTCGGGGATCTGGATCGCGCGTCGAGCCAACGAAGCTGCGAACTGCCGGGTAAAAAGCAAAAAATTATGGCACGAGTCACAAAAGAAAGCTGCCCAAAAGCAGCTCAATTTCGCACAGCCGATTGCCGAAAGCAGTGTAAACCGCCTACAACGAATGTGACCGGCCGGTGAACGCCAATAGGACGAGCTATTCACGCGAGTTTGTAATTCGGCACTCGGAGCGATTCCCAGCCCACATCGTACTGGGCTACCGATTGTGGCGTCCTTCGGACTGTGTATGGACGCCTTTAAAAGTTCACCACATTCAAATCTAACGGGAACTCTTTCGTGCGCGGGCTGGGCGTGGGTAGCAGACCTTTGCTCCAATCGCCTTCGATGCCCGGCGCCGCATCGAACTGCGCTTTGTTGATTTCGCCGGCAAGTTGGAACGAGTCGATCAGGTAAGGAATGCCCTGCGCTCCTAGCGCCGATGGTCCGTCCATCAATTGAAAGTGCAAGTGTGGAGCGGAGGTATTGCCGGTATTGCCGAGCTTGCCCAGGACTTGTCCGCGGGTGACGTGATCGCCGACATGCACCACCACTCCATTCTTCTGCATGTGCGCATAGAAGGCGTACACGCCTCCGCCTAAATCGAGAATCACGTGGTTGCCGTCGACGTTGTCGATAGTGATGGTTTTGGGATCGGGCAGCGTGCCAGGCTTCTGGTTGTCGAGATCGTTCTGGGTTTGAATCACAGTTCCATCAGCGACGGCCAGAATGTCAGCGCCATAGCAGGTGTAGTTTTTTACGTTGGCAGAATCGCCATGCACCAGGCGGCCTTGGTTGTCGAGTTGCATCCAGTCGATAGCGAAGCGCTGCGCGTAGTAGATGCCGCCGTTCACCGCCAGACCCGCAGCGCGATGGGCCCCGCGCGGCTCGCAACAACCATTCGTGTCTACCCAATGCCGGCCGCGCAAAGGCGGCCCGATGACGCGGAGTGAACGCGAGATGGTTATCGGGGCGGTGACATAGTCCATGGTGACCGCGGGCGCTGGGGCAGGACCGGGCCCGGCAAGCAGATCGAGACGATGCTCCAGGCGCGATGGAATCACTGCATCAGCGGGAAGGGCAATGTCGATCAGGAACAGACGGGTGGCGCCCTGCTCCATGTCGGCAGTTTTCGCCACGCCGCCAATCGCCATTCGCAAACGCGAGAGCAAGTCTGCGCCTTCGAAGCTGGCGAGTACTTTGCTGGGGTCGGAGCCATCGAGCACGCTGACCTTGTTCAGCGTAGCCGGCGTGCCATTCGTGTTGGTGATGACCAACTCATAGACGATGTGCTGCTGGCCGTCCGTGCCGAGGACCGGCGTTGCGGTCGAGGTCAGCGCCGAAACCACGACGGGGGTGAACTGGTCGTTGGCGAATGATGCGGCCGCGGCTAACGCGATGAGCAGGGCGATGCGCAGAAAGGAAGTTGGTTTGGGCACCGAGGCATTGTATAGGAAGCGTATGCCTGGTGGCACGAGACTCGGTCGCGTCCTGGTTTTGGTTTGTCAGCACGAGCGAAGCGAGGCATCTGCACTCGCGCGGAGTGCCGATTATGCCTGAGATAAGAATGTTTCGCGTGGCCAACGAAGAGCAGATTCCTCGTGCGCCAAGGCGGACTCGTAATGACAATCTAAGCAGGTGAGCATCGGCGGGGTGGTAAGCTTTCCCTCCATGATCGCCAATTCACGTCGAATTTGCATTTTCCTTCTGCTGCTGCTTTCTTCTCTTGCTGTCCAGGCTGCTAGCTTCACCCTTGAGCAAGTCTTGAGCTCGCCGTTTCCGTCGGAGTTGGTTGCGGCTCAGCACGCTTCGCGCATTGCGTGGGTGTTCGATGCCAAGGGGGCGCGGAATGTCTGGATCGCCGACGGGCCGAACTTCCTTGCTCGCCAGGTAACGCACTTCACCGGCGACGACGGCACGCCCATCGCCAGCCCGCGCATTACTCCGGACGGACGCACCGTGGTCTTCGTTCGAGGTAGCGAAACCAATGATGCCGGCAGAGTTGCAGCGCCGACGAACGATGTCACCCCGCGCAAGCAGATGGTGTTTGCCATGGACGTGGATGGCGACTCGCCGCGCGCGCTGGGTGAGATGGGCTGCGGAGAGGAAGACTGCGAAGACGTCGAAATTTCACCCGACGGGCAGTTCGCTGTCTGGGCCGCACGCAAGCAGCTATGGATTGCTCCGGTGTCGGGCGCTACGCCATCGCACCAACTCACCGACTTGCCGGGAAACACGGTTTCGCCGCAGTGGTCGCCGGATGGGCACCAGATCGCATTTGTCGGCGATCGCGGCGATCACAGCTTCATCGGCATCTACGAGTTCGGCCACGACTCAGTGCGTTATCTCGCAGCGGGGGTCGATCGCGATGTTTCGCCGCGCTGGTCTCCTGATGGCAAGCAGGTGGCTTTCGAGCGGATTGCCGGCGCGGAGCAGAAGCAGACGCTGATTCCGCAGCATCCGCTGCCGTGGTCGATCTGGATTGCCGACGCCGCGACGGGCAACGGCCATCAGGTGTGGCATAGCGGCGACAAGCTGGAAGACTCTTATCCGGAACTCACCGCTGACATCTCATTCAAGTTTCCGGCGAATGATCGGCTGATCTTTGCGTCGGAGCAGGATGGCCGGAACCATCTTTACTCCATCGCGGTGACAGGGGGCACGCCGGTTTTGCTTACGCCGGGAGACTACGACGTCGAGGACGTGACGCTGGCGGCCGACAAGAAATCGCTGCTCTACACATCGAACCAGAACGACGTCGACCGCCGTCACATCTGGCGGGTCGCTCTGCCCGATGGCAAGCCGGTAGCGGTTACGCACGGCGAGACAATGGAGTGGACGCCGGTCGAGACGGGCACCGGCAGTTATCTCGCGTGCCTGGGTTCGACTGCGACTTCGCCTGCGATGCCATATCGCCTGACTGCGCAAGGTCGCGAGATGATTGCGGCTTCGGCGCTGCCGGCTGACTTTCCTTCAGCGCAGCTAGTGGTTCCGAAGCAGGTCATCTTCGAGAGCGAGGACGGGCTGAAGATTCATGGCCAGCTCTTCGTTCCCGCCGGACGCACCCAAGCCGGCCCGGCGCTGGTGTTCATGCATGGCGGCCCGGTTCGCCAGATGATGCTGGGCTTCCACTACATGGACTACTACCACAACGCCTATGCCATGAACCAGTATCTGGCTAGTCAGGGATATGTTATTTTATCAGTAAACTATCGGCTGGGCATTATGTATGGACGCGCATTTCGCGAGCCGGCGGACGGGGGCTGGCGCGGGGCCTCCGAATACAAGGACATCACGGCTGCGGCCAAGTACCTGCGCGGCCTGCCGATCGTCGACGCGAAGAAGCTGGGGTTGTGGGGCGGATCGTATGGCGGATACCTGACCGCGCTGGGGCTGGCGCGCAACTCCGATCTGTTCGCCGCAGGGGTTGATTTCCATGGCGTGCACGACTGGTCGATATTTCTGCCGCGCTGGGATGCGAATAGTCCGGCGGCGCCCGATCTGGAGCAGGCAAGGAAACTGGCCTATGAATCATCGCCCAATGCTTCGGTTCAGTTATGGAAATCGCCGGTGCTGTTGATTCAAGGTGATGATGACCGCAATGTTCCCTTCAGCCAGACTGTCGATCTGGCACAGCGCCTGCGGGAAGAGCATGTAAAAATTGAGGTGCTGGTGTTTCCCGACGAAATCCATGGCTTCCTGATGTACCAGACGTGGGTGAAAGCGTATGGCGCAACGGCAGACTTCTTTGCTAAGACATTGAAGTGAACGGAGGCAACGCACGCAATGGCTATTTCTCGTGAAGCGGCGGTCGCGTTATTCAGTCGTCTGGCGGATGCCGTCAACCGCCACGATAAAGCCGCAATCCTTGCCTATTACGCGGACGATGCGATAGTCATCAGTCCGGCGTTTCGGGAGATGCACGGCAAGGAAGCGATTGCCGCATCCTGGGATAAGATGTTCGCCACCTTCCCCGACTGGACGGTGTCTCGCGCAGACGTGATGGTGGACGGCGATCGCGTTCTTGGCATTGCTTTCAATTCATTCACCGACAAAAAGGGCTGGTTTGGGCTGCCTCCGACGGGCGAGCGCGTCACCTATCGCAACCTTTTGCTGCTCACGCTGGTAGACGGCAAGGTCGTACGAGAAGAGCGTATGTATGACATCAGCGGAGTGCTGGGCACGCTGGAGAAGCTGCGGCTTGAGCAGGAGCTGAGGACGGCAGCGGCGGTGCAGGCTGCACTGTTGTCGCGGACTCTACACACAGTAAGCTTCTGCGAGACGGTGGGAGACTCGATTCCTTGCCGGACGATTGGGGGTGACTTCTTCGAGATGATGGAGCTTCCCTCGGGCGAGCTTGCGATAGCTTTGGGTGATGTATCGGGAAAAGGGCCGCCGGCGGCGCTGCTGGCGGCGATGCTGCAAGGAATGCTGACGGTTGAGGCCCAGGCGCAGACGAGTCCGTCGGCAATGATGTCGCGATTGAATCGCGCGCTGCTGGCACGCGGTTTGGGTTCGCAGTACGCGACGCTGGTGTATGGCGTGCTCTCGCCCGATGGCCGCTTCACCTATTGCAACGCGGGCCACAACCCTCCGCTTGCGATGCACCAGGGACAAATAAGGCGGCTGACGACTGGCGGGCTGGTCATTGGAGGCTTCGCCGAGGCGACCTACGAAGAAGAAGTCTTACAGTTGCAGGACCAGGAAATTGTCTGCTTATTCTCCGACGGAGTTACGGAAGCAAGAAACCATGACGACGAGGACTTTGGCGAGGAGCGGCTGATCTCGTGCCTCGGGGAACAGCAAGCGAATCCTGTGTCTGGATTAGTAAAGTCGGTGTTGAACGCGGTGCACCAGTTCAGCGGAGAGGCGCAGCAAGCCGACGACATCACGCTGGCGGTGATGCGATTTCGCACTGGCTAACGGATAGCAAATATCCACCAGCATTTCTTTAACTGTCGTCATAATCTTCGGTGAGCGATAACAGGAACGCGACCAGGGCGGGAACGTCTTCATTGCCGATCGACATGCTGGAAAATTCGATTGGGGGGTTGCGTAACACTCCCTGGCGGGCGAGTTGCGAGGTGAAGACATAAAAGCTGACCACATCGGCCAATGTCAGCTTGCCGCCGTTGTGGAAATACGGATTCGAGTCCGCCAAGTCGCGCAAGGTGGGAGTCTTGAACAGTGCAATCGTGCTCGCCAGCCCTTGGTCAGCCGAGCAGTCGTTTCCCGCAGCGCAGACCACGCTGTTTAAGTCTGATTGTGGAATGGGCATATCGGGATTGAGATAGATGTTCCACAATCCCAGGTCGGCATACTCCGGGTGGCCAGCCGTCGCCTCACGCCGGAACCTCTCGCTGGCCATAGGATGATTTTCGGTGGCAGGCAGATATTGGTCGTAATTCTGGTTGCGTGTGGCAAGCGAGGGAACCTGCAATTGAGCAAACGCGCCGTTTCCGTTGACTGCGTCGTACTCCGCCTGACTGACACCCGTGTTGTGGAATTTGTAGTCGGTGAAGTCCGGCGCCTGATGACAAGCTCCACAGTTGCCCGCGTGCTGTGAGCCGTCACTGGCTCCGGTTGCAGACTTCAGAAACACTTTCAAGCCGGCCAATTCCGTGGGGCCGAAGGTGAATGGCTGGGCATGATACTGGAAAGAACCATAAGTCCCGTCTACATAGATCGGATTATTTAATGAAGAAACTATATTGAGCAGCCTTTGATTGTACTGAGCAATGGTCTCTCCGGCGATAGGTTGGGTAGGTAAATGGTTAATGCGAAGAAAAACATCATAAGGCGATGATGTAAAGCGTCCAAATGCATCCTGTTTAAATAAAAGCCCCTGCATATAGGCGCTGATCAGGCTGGCAACGGCAGACAATATCTGGTCGTCCGAAGCGCTCTGCACGTCAAGCCGATAAGCCGCCGGGATTCGCGAAGCCGCGGGTATGGATGGGTCAGTCCCCAAAAAGAGGGTAGCGTAGGACAATCCAGCAGAGCGCTCCTTCGCCAGTTCGCTCGATCCGTCATCCTGGCGAATTACGCGTGCCACCTGAGCGACAGCCTGACTGTATTCCTGCGGCTGCCATCCAAAGTTGCGCCCGGTAAGGGTCGCTTTTACCAACTCAACGGGACTATTAAACTCGCCGTCGTGATGAAGAAATGTAGGTCCGGCGTGGGATTGCAACGATCCCACCATCTGCACGGAGTTGCGCGGCGTATGGTCGAATCCATTCATAGGGCGCGGAATAGGACTGCGCGCCGTGAAGTCTGCATAAGTGCGGTTTCCGGCCCCGCCCGTGTTTTGAAACTCAGTTACAAAATGGCAGGAACGGCAGTTGATTGACTGGCCGGCAAAGGGGCCGGGAAGCGTACCGGTGGTTGTCTGGACTTGCTCAACTACAGGAT
This sequence comes from uncultured Acidobacteriaceae bacterium, assembly GCA_963796585.1. Classification (GTDB taxonomy): domain Bacteria; phylum Acidobacteriota; class Terriglobia; order Terriglobales; family Acidobacteriaceae; genus CAVVDY01. The sequence goes on along the minus strand of CAWCMB010000005.1, from coordinate 570,067 downwards.
CACCGACGGACAGAGGATCGTTCATGCCCGTCATGTGAGTAGCGAAGTACTGCGAGAAACGGGTGTCCAGAAACAACCGCTCGCCCAGATCCTGGGCAGCGGCGGAAGTGCCGGTGGCGGACGACTGGTCAGGGTCCGCGCTTTGAAAGCTGGGCGCCTTGCCTGAGCCACAGGCATTCAGCAGAAGGGCTGCGGACAAGGCGAGGGCGGTCCACGCAGAACAGCGTTCAAATTTGGATTGGCGAGATTTCATTGTTTGTCCGCTCGAACCTGGTCATCGGAATGGTTTTCGGCGGACACTCCCAGGCTTTTCACGTAGGCGATAATCTGCCAGCGAGTCTGCTCGGGAAGGGAACTCCATGACGGCATGCCGCGCCGCAGGTAACCGTTTCGCAAGATCCAGAAGATCTCTCCATCACTCGCGTTCTGCACTTCCGAGGTGCGCAAACTGGGACGCTTCCCCTGGCCAAGCGCGTCGGGCCCGTGGCATTGCGCGCAATGGTCGGCAAACATCCGCCCACCGGCTGCGATGGCTTGCGTTTGTCCGCTGTAGGGATTCACCTTCTTCTTGTCGCTGGCGGAGACTCGGTTCATCCACGAATTGTCGGTCGCTGCGCCTCGCGCAACCAGGAATAGCGAGGTACAGGCGAGCGCGATCTGCAGGCATCTCTTCATTGGATGGCGCTGCTCCCCTCGTGATGGAGGTGACGGAATACCTGCTGGAATTCATAGGAGACATTGAAGCGCCAGATTACGCCCAGGCTATTTGCGTTGAGGCCGAAGTTAGTTCCGAAGGAAATATTGGGACCATTGGGAATGTTAAAAGCTATCGCGGGACCTAAATATTGCGAGGTTGAGTCCACACCAAAGCTATTCGCATCTCCCAAACCACCATATAGTTCCGCGCCTAGAGCAAGGTTTTCCCGGCAGAATACACATGGCTTCGCGCCGGCAGCCAGTGCCAGCGGGCGGCTGACTCCAAGAGCGTAGCCGAATTCCCATGGATCGGATGAGAACTCTTTTTCCGCGATAAAGTTCTCGGAGAAATTAAATCCTTTGAAATTACTGCCCAGGATAAGCTTAAGCTCCAGAGAGCGCTCTAATTGATTGCGGGCCTGGGCATTGGTCAGCAGATAGTCTGCTACGCTGGCGTGGCCGGTGACTTCAAGAATGCTCTTCTCCGCCAGATTGATATCTTCGTATTCGACGTAGAGAATTGGATTGACGGCATGCTCACTCATCAAGGGCCGGAAACGGTTTTCCCATCGCCATCCTCCAAAGACCGTGCTGTCATTGAAAGTATGCTGGCCGCTGAGGTAAACCTCGGTGGTCCACCAGGCGGTGGCGCCATATTCAAATTCCAGGGTTTCGCTGAGAAAGGCATTGCCATACTTCGGCGCCGATTGCACCGTCTTAGACGAAATCTCCAGATTGCCCGGTTCTTCCAAGTCTTGCGAATAGGTGACGAAATAGGGTTTTTCCTGAGCGAAACCTATGCCGTTCACGAACAACAGAACGGCGGCGCCTCCGCAGAGGAGTACTCTTAGCCGCCCGATAGTGTTCCGCAATGTTCCGAGCAACTGGATAGGCCCCTAGAGGTGAATGAAGGGGGTTCTAGATGCAACTAGGTTGCATCTCACTTACAGCTTCTATCCTGCCTTCCAGGCGCCGCGCGAGTCAAGCTATGCTGAAAGAATCTGTCTCACCTTTGTTGCATACTGTTGCAGGTGGTAAACCGGGGCGAGCTTTATTTCAAGCAGGTGAATGCCAGAAACGCTGCTGCCACGCGGCGAAGACGGAGGAGTAGTTCGCGTTCTACGCAGGGGAACAGGTTGTCCAAAAAAATGTGTCCGGCCGGCGATGGCCCATACGTCTTTATGTCGGAACCCGAAAGGGAAGCCAAAACATCAGGTCCTCAGGACTAACAAGGAGAGTTCACCATGAGTCAGTTCCTTTATCTGTATCGCAGCAGTCCGAGAAATGGGAATCCTTCGCCCGAGCAGGCACAACAGATCATGCAAAAGTGGATGACCTGGCTGAAAGGGCTGGGGGAGAGCGGCCATCTGAAAGATCAGGGGCAGCCGCTGGAGCCGGGCGGCAAGGTGGTGAAGGGCAAGGCGAAGACGATCACCGATGGGCCGTTCGCCGAAGCCAAAGACATTGTCGGCGGCTTCACCTTGGTTGAGGCGCGCGACATCAATGAGGCGGTCGAGCTGTCGAAGGGCTGTCCGATTCTGGAAGAGGACGGCGCTGTGGAAGTTCGGCCCATCATGATCATGAACATGTAAGCCATGGAACTGAGCGATCATCTTTTCCGGCAAGAAGCGGGACGCATGGTCGCCACGCTGACGCGCATCTTCGGCGTACAAAACCTGGCGCTGGCGGAAGACGTGGTGCAAGACGCCTTCTGCCGCGCCCTTGAAGTCTGGAAGCTTAGGGGGGTGCCGGAGAATCCGTCGGCGTGGCTAATGGCGGCGGCGAAAAATCGCGCGCTCGACGTTTTGCGACGCGAGCGAACGGCGCGCACCTTTGAGCCCGAGTTGAGCCGCTTCGTGCAGAGCGAGTGGACGCTGGCTCCGGCAGTCGCAGAACTCTTCGCGACGGAAGCGATCAAAGACGACCTGTTGCGCATGATGTTTTCCTGTTGCCAGGCGCGACTGTCGGAGGAAGCGCAGGTCACGCTCATCCTTCACATCCTTTGCGGCTTCAGTGTGGGTGAAGTGGCGAACGCATTTGTCAGCACTCAGGCTGCGACGGAGAAGCGCATCACGCGTGCGAAGAAGGTGCTGGCGCAGTCAAAGAAACTGTTCGACGTGGAGCGTGCGCAAGACGTCGCGGCGCGGCTTCCCTCGGTGCACCGGGCGCTTTATCTGTTGTTCAACGAGGGATACCACGGCGCGTCGCCTGAGTCGGCGATACGCGAAGACCTCTGTCGCGAAGCGATGCGCTTGACCGCGGTGCTGCTGGAGCATCCCGCAGGGGCGGTTCCCGCGACGTATGCGTTGGCGGCGCTGATGTGTTTCAACGCCGCGCGCCTGCCGGGGAGGATGGATGCCTCGGGAAACCTGAGCCCGTTTTTCGAGCAGGACCGCTCGCAATGGAACCAGGGATTGATTGCCGAAGGAATTCGGCTGCTGGATCTATCGGCGGTGGGGACCGAGTTGACGGAGTACCACATCGAAGCCGGCATCGCGCGGGTGCATGCAATCGCCAAACGTGCGGAAGAGACGGACTGGGCGAGCATTGTTTCGCTGTACGACCTGTTGATGGATGCTCATCCGTCGCCGGTGGTGGCGCTGAATCGCGCTATAGCGATCGCAGAACGGGACGGAGCAGCGCGCGGGTTGGAAGAGATCAGCCGGATCGAAGATGTTGGGCGGCTGGAACGGTATCCGTTTTATTGTGCGGCGATGGGCGAGTTCGAATTGCGTTTAGGTAGGAATGGAGAGGCGAGTGAGCATTTTCGCGCGGCGCTAAAGCTAGCTCGGAATGACGCGGAGAGGAAGTTTCTGGCGCAACGCATGGCGGCGTGCGAAGTTGAGGCGGCGGGGTGAGGGAGGCTTGGGCAATGGGTGCTGCAGGGATTCATCGCCCATGATGGATTGAGGCCGTGTAACGCCCCCACCTCCGGACATTTTGGGCCGCTTCGCGGCCAGCGCGATTCATGTAACGCATAGTCCCCGGGCTTGCGCCCAGGGCTAAAACCGGAGTCGCCGCTTCGCGGCTCGCGGGTTGCGGTGCCATGATCGTGTCATTCGCGGCGTTAGTAGGCCAGCGACGGAGAGCAGATCCCTCGCCGGCTGAAGCGGCTGCTGAAAGAGTCTTGGCGGTGGGAAACAGCAGATCCCTCACCTCTAAAGAGGTTCGGGATGACAAAAACACAGGGCTTTTATGGCGCAGCTGAAGCTGCGCCCCTCCAAAACGGCGCCCGGCAGAGTTTTTCCGCAGCCTGTGAAGTCGTGCCCTGACGCGGGTCTTTGCAGAGCGGAGTTCTTCAGGCAATGCCTTACTCATTCCTTGGTTTGAAATTTGTCGGATATTACGACCGTGCATGCGTCGTCGGGTGATCGGAGCGACGTCGAGAGGGAAGAAACAAAGTCGCGACAGTTCCTTTTCCGACTTTGCTTTTCAGGGACAGCTTACCTTCATGTCGGGCGACAATTCCCTTCGTAATCCAGAGACCCAGGCCGTTGCCGCCGTGGCCTTTGGTGGTGAAGAAAGCTTCAAACAGGCGGTCAAAGGCCTCTTTGGGAATACCAGACCCGGTATCGGCCACAGTAATCGCCAATCCCTTTCGGCCGGTCTCCCAATCGGTAGCTTTGCGTGAACGCAAGAGGAGCCGTCCTCCTCTGGGGTGCATGGCGTCAATGGCGTTGCCGATGAGATTCGCCAGCGCCTGCCTGATCTCTCCCTCAAAACACTCGACCGGTTCTTGCGCCAGGTTCCGCGTTTCTACTGCGATCGATGCGTTCATTAGTTTTCCCTGATAGAGAGACAAGGTATCGCTGATGAGAGAGGCAGCTGTGACGCTGGTGGCCGCAGTCGACTGCTTGTGAAAGCGAAGCGTCTGACTGGCGATGGCGGAGGCTCGCCTGAGTTCAATCTCTATGGCGTTGAGGTAGTCGGAGGTGGTTGGGTCATGGGTAGATCTTTGAGCCAGGTAAACCAGGTTGGTGACGGCTTCCAGAGGGTTGTTGATCTCGTGGGCAATCGAACTGGCGAGGCGTCCTACGGCGGCGAGCTTTTCTGAGCGGAGCAGCGTCTGCTCGGTACGCTTTGCTTCTGTGACGTCGACGCCAAACACCAGAATGCCGGGAAGATTTCCGTCCACATCGCCGACCGGCTGATAAACAAAATCCAGGATGCGTTCTTCAAGCCGTTCGGAACCCTCGACAGCGAGGGTTATCGGTATTCCCCTGCCGTTATAGGGCTGGCCCGTCGTATAAACCTCGTCCAGAAGGCGGGTGAACCCTTGTTCTTCAACCTCGGGCAAGGCTTCACGCAACGACTTTCCGATTACGTCCCGATTGGCGATGAGCTTTTGATAGAGCGGGTTGGTCAGTTCGAAGATGTGATCGGGGCCACGCAGCAAAGCGAAGAAGGCAGGAGCGCGTTCGAACAATTCCCGCAGAGAGGCAAGCCTGCGGCGCAGAGTGGTCTGCGCGATCGTAGCGGTGGTCGTCTCAGTGCAGGTGACCAGGGTGCCTTGAATTGCTCCGTCTCGATCACGCACCGCGCTGTAGCTGTAGGTCCAATAGACGTCTTCCAGCTTGCCGTCGCGGAATATCGGGACCAGTTGGTTCTCATTCCAGGTCGCTTCGCCGGTCGACATCACCTGGGCAATCTGGGGACCGATGATGGGCCAAATCTCGGGCCAGCAATCTTGGCCGCGCTGTCCCAACGCGGAGGGATGCTTATCGGAGCCGATACTTCTGCGATAGGCGTCGTTGTAAAACTGGATGAGATCGCGACCCCACCAAAGAAACATGGGATGTTTGGTGGCCAGCAGATTGTTGACGGTAACAACGAGGGATTGCGGCCAGCGTTCGATCGGTCCCAGCACGCTTTTGTCCCAGTCAAACTCCCGGGTGCGATCCGCCATCTCGCCGGAGGCGAAAATCCGGTTGAGGCTGCGATCATTTCTTGGTTGGGATTCAGACGTTGGTTGAGGAGAACGAGCCATCATGACGTCCGGGACAAACTCGGCCACGACTCGATGGTTTTGGTACAGGCCAACCGGCGAGCGGATTCAAATTGAGTTGACGACTAAGTCGCATTATAGCGTAGGAATTTGCGGCGTTGCGATGTCTTCGTCGCGCCATTGAGAGAGTGCTTGGGCCAGCGACGGAGAGCAGATCCCTCGGCGGCTGAAGAGGCTGCTGAAAAAGTCTTGGCGGTGGAAAAAACAGCAGATCCCTCACCTCTAAAGAGGTTCGGCATGACAAAACCACAGGACTCTTATGGCGCAGCTAAAGCTGCGCCCCTTCAAAACGGCACCCTGCAGAGTTTTTCAGCCCTGTGAAGCCGTACCCGCTTTCAACTCTGCCTACCCTTTGTATCCGGCCTGTCCCAGGGCGTCGGAGAACTTCTTCAGGAAATCGTCAACATGTTCCGGCGTGGCCAGCGGTCCCATGATCCCAATGCGGAAGATTTTGCCTGCGAGTTGGCCAAAGCCGCCGGCGATCTCGATACCGTGCTCATTGAGTAGTGTGGCGCGGACCTTCGCGTCGTCCACGCCTGCTGGTACGCGAACCGTGTTCAGGTTCCAGATGCGATGGCCTTCGGGCACGAGCATCTCCAGACCCATGCGCTCCATCGTCTTCACGAAATGATGGTGCGCTTTGTGATGCCGCTCGCAGCGATGCGCCAGGCCCTCTTCTTCGATCAGCGTGAGGCCTTCGTGCAAAGCGTAGAACATGGTCGCTGAGGCCGTGTGGTGATAACGGTGCGACTCAAGCAGGTAGTCGGCGATGAGCCCGATATCGAAGTACCAGGTCCGCGGAGGATTCTTGCGCTGCTTCAGCAACTCGGCGGCCCGCGGTGAAACAGTGATCGGCGACAGGCCGGGAGGACAGCTCAGACCCTTCTGGGTGCAGCTATAGGCGACGTCGATTCCGGTCTTATCGACCTCGACCGGCATGGCACCGAGCGATGTGACGCAGTCGGCGATGACGATGGCTCCGACTTCGTGGGCGGCTTTGCAGATAGCTTCGCCGTGTTCGAAGACGCCGGTGGAAGTTTCGGCCATCACATACATCACGACCTGTGGCTTTTCGCGGCGGATGAAACCGGTGGCTTCGTCCTCGGAAAAGAATTGTCCCCAAGGCTTCTCAAGGCGGGCGACATTTGCGCCTTGCCGCTTGGCCATTTCGGTCATGCGATCGCAGAAGTATCCGTTGGCAAGGACAGCGACTTTGGTTCCGGCGTCAACAAAGTTGGTGATGGCGGTTTCCATGCCGCCGCTGCCGGTTGCCGAAACCGAAAACGTAAGCTGATTCTTGGTGCCAAAAACGGTGCGCAACATGCGCTCGTTGTCGGTGCTGATCTGAAAGAAATAGGGATCAAGGTGTCCGACAACCGGCTGCGCCATCGCTTCATAAACTCGCGGGTGGACTTGCGTGGGTCCAGGACCAAAGAGAAGCCGCTTAGGGGGACGAACTGAGATCTCGTCGCCTACTGCGACGCCGCTTGCTGAACTGACCATGAAACCTCCGTACCATAGCGATAAGTCAGAATGACATTTATAAGGATAAACCTCAGTGCGGTGGGTCACAGAAACGGTAAGGGAATGCTACCGGCCCTTAGTTGGCGGCAGGGGGCAGAAAACGCGAAGAACGGATTGTGCCGCCGGCTGCGGAAAAACTCTTGGCGGTGGAAAAAACAGCAGATCCCTCACCTCTAAAGAGGTTCGGGATGACAAAAACACAGGACTCTTATGGCGCAGCTAAAGCTGCGCCCCTTCAAAACGGCTCCTTGCAGAGTTTTTCAGCAGCCTCTGAAGCCGGATCGAGGAGCTTTAAAAAAAGGGCTTATCGGCACGACCAAGGTCGTGCCCTGACGCGAATTTTTCAGCAACCGGAGGGCGTGCCCCGATACGAGGCGAAACGATTCAGGCGACATGATTGATCCGATAGCTTCGCGCAATCGCGGGCGTGGTCGGCGGCAGCGACAGTCGCTGTTTTCGGAAAAGGAGTTCCTGTATCCTTAAGTTTCCATCGGGGAAACGCGGCCCACCTGGGTAACTTCCTGGAGAATTGAATGTACGTCGGCTATGGACTGCTGTTGGTAGCGGCGGTCGGACTGGTAACCTGCACTGGATTTCTCAGCCTGTTGCTTATCGCAAGTGCCCGGTTTGGGAGGAAGAGAGTTCCAGAAATTGCCGCAGACTGTTTTCCTCCGGTCACGCTGCTGAAGCCGCTGTGTGGGAGCGAGCCCAACCTGCGGGCCAATATCGCCAGCTTCTTCGACCAGGAATACCCCGAATTTGAAATCATTTTCGGAGCCCGGAGCGCGGATGATCCGGCGCTGGCGGTAGTCGAGGAGCTTCGCAAGGACTATCCATTCGTTCCGGTGAAGGTCGTTATCTCGGGTGAGCCAACTGCCGCGAACGCTAAGATCTGCTCCCTGCAGAAGATGTACGCCGGGGCGCGTTACGACTATCTGATCATGAGCGATAGCGATGTTCAGGTGAAGCCAAATTACATTCGGGAAGTTGTTTCGGAACTGCTCGAACCTGAAGTTGGCATAACGACTTGCCTGTACCGGGGAGCGACCAGCGGCGGACTGTGGTCGCGCCTGGAAGCTCTGGGTATGAGCGTCGAGATGACGTCAGGCGTGCTGGTTGCGGACCTGCTCGAAGGGATGCAATTCGCTCTCGGTCCAACTATGGCGATAAAGCGAAAAGTGTTGGATGCGATAGGCGGCTTCGGGCCTCTGGCGGTTTACTGCTCGGATGATTATGTCCTGGGGCAGCGGGTCGCGCAATCGGGCAAACGCGTGGTGCTTTCAAAGCATGTGATCGATCATGTTGTGGTCAATCGTTCGCTGGCGCCCTCGTTGCTACATCAGATTCGCTGGATGAAGAGCACACGTTTCTCTCGCCCGGTGGGACATGCAGCGAGTGTTCTCAGCTTCGCCATGCCCTTTGGCGTGCTCGGACTGGGGGCAGCGATGGCGGTGGGCTGGCCGCGGCTGGGGATCGCCCTCCTGGGCATCGCAATCTTGAATCGAGTGTTAATGGCGCTGGTGGCCGGGTGGGGCGTTGTCGGGGATGAGCACGCATTGCGTCTGTGCTGGCTGTATCCGGTGCGTGACCTGATGGGCTTTGGCTTCTGGGTGGGCAGCTTCTTCGGAAACGTAATCACCTGGCGCGGGCAACAGTACCGCCTGGAACTGGATGGCTTGATGGTGCCGGCGGAGTCTCGAGTAAGCCTGAGCGGCATCCGCTACAGCGAGCCTCGGCTGCCCAACCCGGTGGAGTCTTCGCTCGCAGCGGAGCGGGTATCGTAAGCATTTCTATTCTCAGTCGGCAGGTACGGGGGCGGGGATGCGGCTGTCGATAAACTCACTATTGCGCAACTGCCAAAGTCCAATAATTCCCAGCACCATGAGGTTAGGGAACAGCAGGGGAGCCATGGGCGGCGCACCATAAATGAAGTTATCAAACGGGTGAATGGAGGGTCCTTGCAGGTTTGCCTCGGCGTGCAGGATGAAACCCCATAGTCCAACCCCGGCTTCGAGCAGCAAAACCGCGGTGCAGAGATCAATGAACTGCCGCGAGACTCGCACCACGAGCGGCACCGCCAGAAAGCCTACCGCGATGGCGCTCGCCACCACGGGCGTCCATTCCAACGGATAGAAGAATCCGTTTGCCGCATGGTCCATCAGGCTGAAGGTGAAATTCCCAATGAAGCCGCCCAAGGTGAACAACAGTACCCATTGGGACCACTCTGCCGATTGGTCGTCGACCATGCGATTCATGATGAGCAGGAAACCCAGCCCGGTATAAGCCAAGGGCGCCGCGAAGGGCGCCGAATAGGTCAAACTGCGCAAGGTGCGTTCATAGAAGAAGTGGCTGTCCAGGTGCAGAATCACGCCGGTCAGTCCAACCAGGACCGCAGATCCGCCGACCACGTGGCCGAGTATCTTCCAAAGGACCGGGGTTCGATGGCGGAAGCAGAGCGCGATGAGCAGCACCACGGGCGCAATGGCCGAGAAGAAAAGCGGGATGTACTCATTAGGGTTGCGAAATCTATTGACTGAGTGGGCCATGTAAATGTCGAAGGTCAGGAATCCGATGTTCAGGATTGCGAACGCCTCAATCCAAAGCTGCGGATCGTCCCACCAGCGCTCAGTGGCCATGGCCGTGCTCTCTCCTTAACTCTGCGGCCATGGAGTTCAGCTCAACCGTCTTTTCCAGCATCGGATAATTCCCGTGCCACTGAACGAAGTCAGCTCCTCCCATGAAGGCGCCGTGTTTGCTGGTGCGGCCGTCGTAGTGCCACAGGTTGAAATAGACAAAGTCAATAGGCTGGGAGAACGGCGGACCGGAAAGAATGCCGTCCTTATGCAGGCCATCCATGATCTCCTGTGCGGTCTTCACCTTGGCATTCGTGCTCTGCACCACTAATTCCGCCTGGCTGTAGACCCGGTCGATGGTGGCGGAGGTGTGGCATTGCGAGCAAACCTGTTTCATTTTGGCCTGCGCCGCGGCGTAGTTGGGGCGCTTTTCGCTGATGGCGTTGGCCAGGTAATACGACAGTCGCTCGGAAGGATCGTGGGTGATGCCGAGTCCGTTGATGCCGCTCATGTGACAAGTGGCACAGGTGGGAACAAACATGTCGCGGGTGGTCAGTGTCTTGGGGGGAGCATCAAGATTCAGCAGGTGCTCCTGGGCCTGGAACATTATCCCGTGCTTCGACTCCTCATAGATTTCGATCTGGGAGTGGTCGGGGCCCATGTGGCACTGCCCGCAGGTACTGGGCAGGCGGGCAGTTCTCACAGACGTGTCATGTCGGGTGTGACAGGATGTGCAAGTGCCGATGGTGCCATCACTGTTTGGTTTGCCTACGCTGTGGCATTGCTCGCATCCTCCGGCGATGGCCGAGTTGCCCTCAAGTTGCGCCAGAACGTTAGGCGCCCTGCGGGTGGCTCCGGGTTGGTACTGCTCGGAGAAGTTGACCTGCTCCGGCGTAAGCCCCTTTTCCCCGTAGACTGCGGCCCACGCCGGTGCCGCATGACGACTGTGCAGAAATTGCTGGTAGATGCTCTCGTGACAGCTTCGACAATTGCCGGCGGTGAGCTTGGTGGAGATAACGAAGCCGTGGTGGTCCTTCTTCTCCTGCCCGGCAGCGGGCTGGTGACAATCCAGGCAGTTCACGCCCTTGCGGGCGTGAGCGCTCATTTCGTATTCGTGCACAACGGAATACTGGGTCCTGGCGTGGCACTCGGCGCATTTGCCGGTGGCGCGTACGAAAGCAGCGTTGGGCTGCTCGGTTTCAACTTTGGGGCGCGCGCGATTTAGCAGGAAAGCGCCAACCACCAGGGCAAAGGCGATTACAACCGCAATAAAGACAGAGCGAAAGGACATCGAAAGCCTCAGGGGGAATTTGAGCTTCAATGCATGCATGACCGCGCGTGCAAAAGTGTAGCGCGGATCAGGGATGCAATTGTAATCCACAGCGCGGGCGGGAATTCACAGCGCGGGCGGGAGAGCAAACTTTCGAAACTACCGGGCGTGCCGCAGGTAGGGCAGGAGAATCATCGCGCCCAGGCGAAACAAGATAAGCGCTACGCCCAGGACAATTGCGGTACGGAAGAGAAGACGCTCGAGGCCACTCAGCGGCAGTCGGGAAACAGCCATCATTACAGCACCTGAGGTGAGCATATGACGCCTTTCATGGTGCGGCGGTGAGTTTCATCACGCGGGCGTGTGATGGTTGGGCGGAAAGAGGTCGGAGGAAGGATCTCCGGGGCTAAAGCCCGATCGTGCGGGAGCTTGTTTCACCACGCTGAAGCGTGGTGCTTCCACCTGGGTTGATACTTCCACCTGGCTCAAGGCTTCCACCTGGCTCAAGGCTTCCACCTGGCTCAAGGCTTCCACCTGGCTCAAGGCTTCCACCTGGCTCAAGGCTTCCACCTGGCTTAAGGCTTCCACCTCGCTCAAGGCTTCCACCTGGGTTAAGGCTTCCACCTGGGTTGATACTTCCGCCTTCTCAACTGCTGCGGTACGCTCATTGGCACTTGCGCTTGACTGTAGAGGAGGAGTGTCATCGCCATGCCGGCTTTCAAAATTGGGATCAACATGGCGGGCGCCATATCAGCGGGCGCCTATACGGCAGGAGTGCTCGACTTTCTGACCGAAGCGCTCGACGAGTGGTACGCCGCCAAGCAGCGGGGCGAAGCCGTCCCCCTGCATGACGTCATGATCGAAGTTTTCTCGGGCGCGTCCGCGGGCGGCATGTGTGCTGCGATTTCGTCGGTCATGCTGTATCAGGATTTCCAGCACATCCACGACGTGAATCAGCGCGATACCAACAATATCTTCTACGAGAGCTGGGTCAACACGATCGATATTGCTCCTCTGCTCGGGACGGGTGATCTTTCGAAGCGCGCACCCATAGATTCGCTTCTGAATTCGAACATCATCGACACCATCGCCGATACGGTGCTGCAGCCGAAGAATTCTGCGCCCGTGCTGCGGGCCTATGTTTCTTCGACGCTAACGCTGTTTCTGTCGCTGACGAATCTCCGCGGCGTGCCCTATTCGCTCAATGGAGAAGCACCCGGCTCGATCGAAGAGACGACGTTCTTCTATGGTGATCGGATTCGTTTTCAGACCGTCAACAGCGGCACTGCGCCAGTAAAGTCTGCAGCGGCGCATGCGCTGGATTTGAGAGACGGAAATACGCCGGGTTGGCAGCTTCTAAAGACGGCAGCGATGGCAACGGGCGCGTTTCCTGTGTTTCTGAAACCGCGCATCCTGGATCGCGAATTGGAGGAGTACATTCCGCCAGGGTGGGAATCGGTGTTGTCTGCGGTCACCGGAACGCCGCCTCCGATTGCGCCAACGATTCCTGCCAAGGACGGACATCCGTATGTCACGCTGAACGTGGACGGGGGAGTGACCAACAACGATCCCTTCAACTACGCGCATGATTATCTAAACTCGCTCGATCCTGCGGTTGACGGAAGCACGTCTTCGCAGGACCCGTTCACGGTGGACCGCGCGGTCATCGGGATCGCGCCATTTCCCACGACCGATGCGTTCGATCCGAACTTCAATGCGCAAAGTACTTCTGCCGTGTTTGCCGCATTGCCCAGACTCTTCAATGCGCTGATTGCGCAGGCGCGGTTCTTCGGCGAGTCACTCAGCGCGATCATGCATGGCACGACGTTTGATCGCTACGTGATCGTTCCGTCTGATGAGAAACTGGCCAAGAAGTACGCGGACGACCGGGTCCCTCCCGAGCAACAGGCTCCCGCTCTTCAGTGCGCGACGTTGGGAGCATTTGGAGGTTTTTTCCTGCGCGGCTTTCGCGCGCATGACTATGCCCTGGGGCGCCGCAATGCGCAGAAGTTCCTGGATACGCGGTTCGTTTTGCCCGCCAGCAACCCGATTATCAAAGCAGGACTGGAGGCGCTGAGTGGAGAGGCGCAGCAGCAGGCGAGAGAGACATTTCGTCGCAAGCCGCCGGGCTCGTATTCCGCACCAAGACCTGCGATGGCGGATGAAACCCAATCGTCTCCGGACCCGAATCTAGTTCAGAATGATTGGATTCCCGTTATCCCACTCTGTGGGAGTGCCAAGGAAACGGTTGGACATCCGGTACGAGCGCAAATGAGCCGCTCGGAGCTGGCGAAGATACTGCGCATGCTTCGGAAGCGCCTGCGCATGCTGGGCAGCGTCTTTGTCGCACAAGTAGAGGATTGGTTGTTGCATGCGTTTCTGTGGCCCGGGCCCTATTTCATCAGCTTCTTTGCGACGCCGAAGATCAAGCGCGAGATCATAACGAATCTGGGCGATTCGTATAAGAAGTGAGGCCGGCCATTACCCGGCGCCAAAAAAGTCGAAACCGCAGGTCGCTCGCGGACTAAAGTTCGCTCGCGACAGGGGAAAGCGAGCGCTGTTGGGCACGACCAAGGTCGTGCCCTGACGCCCCTCTTCGCAGAAGCGAGCTCTTCAGTTGGTTTCGTGTACGCGGAGCTCAGTCGCGCTCGCGGCGCTGGTTCTCCTGTTCGCCACCAGACTGGGCCGCCGGCTGCTCGCCGGTTCCCGCGCCCACCGATAAGGTGGGAACTCCCGACTTGCGCATGGCCGCGTTGAGTGTCGGAATTTCCGTTCGTTGGATCTCCTGCCACTGTGCCAGTTGCGTTTGCAGCCGCTGGTGCAATTCATCAAAGACCTCGAGCTGTTGTGCCGTCGGTGCGGAGTCGTTGAACTGGATCAGCTCATTGAAGCTCCAGTATTCCTCGTTCAACATGTTGGGATAACGCAGGTTGCCTTCCGAGCTTTTCACCTTCAACTGAAGTAGTTCGCCTTCGACCGGAGTCATTTTCTGATCCAGCGATTTTGCGGCAGCGATGACCTCGCCGTTCGACGATTCCGAGCCAGCCCACTTCTGCACCAGTTGAAGATTGTTACGCAGGTCACGCATCTGGTTGACCGCGCGGTGCAGTTGATCGATGTCCTGCTGCACCTTGTGCGCCAGCTCAAGCTGCTTCTCCAGGTCAGCCTGGGAGACGGAATTGGTGAGTCGCGGATCGAGTTCGACCACCAGCGGCGCGGTCTGCGTGGCGCCTTTGACAATCAACTTCACCTTATAGGCGCCGGGGATCACGAGCGGCCCGCGCGGCGGATCGCCAACATAAAACGCTCCCGGAATCTGCACTGGCGGGTCGTAGCGCAGATCCCATGCAAAGCGGTTCATGCCGGCGTTGGCGGAGAGCAGGTTGGCAGGTTTCTCCTGGTCGGGCCACTCCGGCGGCTGCTCGCTCTTGTCCTCCTTCAGGTTGGATAAGCGGCGAACTCGCTTACCGTTCGCGTCGAAGATCTCCATCACGATTTCTTCTTTGGCGGCGGGCTTCGACTTCAGATAGTAGTCAACGATGGCTCCCTTGGGCGGGTTATCGCCGACCGGGCGACGGCGATCCACTTGATCGGGATAGTGCAACCGCACTGTGGGCGAGGGCTCAAAGAGATGGAAATCCTGGCCGGCAATATTGGAATTGAGCTGCCGCAGCGGGGTGACATCATCCAGAATCCAGAACGAACGGCCGTGGGTGGCTGCGATCAGGTCGTTATCTTTGAGGGCGAGATCATGAACCGGCACGGTGGGCAGGTTCAATTGCAACGACTGCCAGTGCGCACCGTCGTCGTTGGAGAAGTAAACTCCGGTCTCGGTTCCTGCGTATAGCAACCCCTTAACTTTGGGATCTTCGCGCACCGCGCGCACATACGAACCAGCAGGAATCCCGTCGCTGATGCGGGTCCAGGTCTTGCCGTAGTCGTGGGTTTTATAGATCAGGGGATTGAAGTCATCGAGCTTGTGGCGATCGATGGCGGCGTACGCCGTGCCGGGATCATGGTGTCCGGCATCGATGATGCTGACCATGCTCCACTCCGGCATATCTTTCGGGGTGACATTCTCCCAGCTCTTGCCGTCATCGCGGGTGAGATGGATGAGACCGTCGTCGGTACCAGCCCACAGCATGCCTTGTTTCAGCGGAGACTCCGACAGCGCAAAGACGGTGTCGTAGTACTCGACACTGGTGATGTCGAGCGTGATGTCTCCGCCGGAAGGTTTTTGCTTGCTCTTGTCGTTGCGGGTGAGGTCAGGGCTGATCGGGTTCCAACTGTGTCCCTGATCGCTGCTCTTCATCACGTATTGCGAAGCGGTGTAGATGACGTTGGAATCGTACTGCGACACCATCACCGGCTCAGTCCACTGGAAACGATATTTCAAATTGTCAGCGCCGTTGCCCGAAGTGTCGAGGGGGTACGGCGATACATCGGTCAGCCGCTCGGTGGCGTGATCATAGCGGGTGATAATCGCGGCATCGGAGCCGGCGTAAACGATGTCGGGATTTTTGGGATCGGGCGAGATGTATCCACTTTCGCCGCCGCCGACTTCATACCAGTCCTGGCGGCCGATGACACCATCTTCGCTGCGGCTCGCGATCGCGACCGTAGAGTTGTCCTGCTGCGCGCCATAAACGCGATACGGCCAGTGATTGTCGGTGACCACGTGGTAGAACTGCGCCGTCGGCTGATTGTTCTGCTGCGTCCATGTTTTACCGCCATCAATCGAGATGGTGACGCCGCCGTCGTTGCTGTTCATGATGCGTTGCGGATTCGTGGGATCGATCCACAGTCCGTGATGATCGCCGTGCGGGGCGGGAAGCAGATCAAAAGTTTTGCCGCCATCGTTGGAGCGGAACGCGCCAGTGTTCAGAACGTAAACCGTGTCCTGTTGCTGCGGGTCGGCGAAGACATGGGTGAAGTACCAGGCGCGCTGGCGATAGCGTTCATCGTCGTTCACCAATTTCCAAGTATTGCCGGCGTCGTCGGAGCGATAGAGGCCGCCTTTCCTGGCTTCGATCAGCGCGTAGACGCGATTCGAGTTCGCACCTGAAACCGAAACGCCAATGCGACCGAGCTCGCCTTCGGGCAGGCCGTGGCCTTCGAGATGTTTCCAGGTGAGTCCACCGTCAGTCGATTTGTAGAGTCCGCTACCCGGGCCGCCGCTGGTGAAAGTCCAGGGCTGCCGGCGTACCTGGTACATCGCGGCGTAAACGATGCTCGAATTTTTGGGATCGAACACTACATCGATGGCGCCGGTGTTTTCGTCTTTGTAGAGAACCTTCTGCCAGGTCTTGCCGCCGTCGGCGGTGCGAAATACACCGCGCTCTTGGTTGGGTCCCCAGGCATGGCCGAGCGCAGCGACGATAACGATGTCAGGATTATGGGGATCGATGATCAAGGCGCCGATGTGGCGGGAATCTTTCAGCCCGATGTTCTTCCACGTCTGCCCGCCATCCGTGGACTTGTAGACGCCATCGCCATAAGAAATATTGCCGCGCAGACAAGCCTCGCCGGTGCCGACATACAGAATGTTGTGGTCGGCATCAGCAACGGCAATCGCGCCAATTGACGACACACTCTGTTTGTCAAAAGTTGGATTCCAGGTCATTCCGCCGTTGGTGCTCTTGAACACTCCACCGGCGACGGCGCCGAAATAGTAGGTGTCAGGATCACCGGGCACGCCGGCAACGGCGAGAACGCGGCCTCCGCGAAAGGGGCCGATTTGGCGCCACTGCATGCCTCCTACGAGGGCGGGATTCACTTGGCCAAATGCAGCCAGCACAGCGGAAACAACGAGGACAAACGTAAGAGCTAAACGACGATGCATCAGCAGGTTCCTCAAATATTAACAATGCGCGTAATCGTACTTGCAAGCAGCAGAGAGGCGCAAGTCGCGCGGCAGCGTTAGCTTTTGGAGGGCCGATTGGCAGGCTTTGGCCGCACCTGGCTGGGTTAGCCAGTAACCTCCGATTCGCACAAATCTATGGAAGGTTTGGAGTTGCTGGCCCATCCGTTCCGACCTTAGGCACGTTAGTGCTATTGCATAACGCTGCTCGGAGTACTAGATTGCTCAACCATCAAGTGGGTTGAGTCGCTCGTTAACGGGTATGAGCGACGTAGTCGGGGGGCAAGGGTCGCACAACACCCCTCCTAAATTTGTTTCAGGTAGTTGACTACAGGACTAGTAGTTCTGGAGAACTATCTCCATTCTGTCTCGACAGTAGGAATTCGAAGGGGGACGAACGATGCGTTCAACGTGCAAACGGTTTTATTTTGCGGCAGCGTTGCTTTCGGCATTGCTGCTGTGTTGCACCGCGTTGCCAGTGTTTGCGCAGACGACAACTCTGGGCACGGTCAATGGAACGGTTACTGATTCCACCAATGCAGTGGTTCCAGGTGCGGCGGTAACGCTCAAGGACAACGCAACCGGACAAATGCGGACCACCACCACCAACAGCGCCGGCAGATATGTTTTCATTAACGTGAACCCGGGCAAATACGATGTGACCATCACTAAGCAGGGATTCGCCAAGGCAGTGATTGCCGGCGATGTGGTTGAGGTCGGACAGGTCTCGACCAACAACGCGGTGCTGAAGGTCGGATCAGAGAGCCAGACGATTGAAGTCGCGACCACCGGCGTTGAATTGCAGACCGACAACGCCACGGTAGGCAGCACCGTCAGCGGCATCGCGCTGAATTCACTGCCCAGCATCGCGCGCGACACCAGCACGTTCTTGACGCTGCAGGCCGGTATCAGCCCTGACGGCAGTGTGGCCGGTACGGTCGTCGATCAGAGTTCCTTCCAACTCGACGGCGGCAACAACACCAACGATATGGACGGCAGCATGAGCGTGTATACGCCCAGCTATGCCGGCGATCCTACGGGCGGCGCCGCCAACCAGAGTAACGGTGTGGCCGCCGGCGCAACCGGTGTTATGCCGACGCCGGCTGACTCAGTCGAGGAATTCAAGGTGAGCACCGTAGGACAGGGCGCTGACTTCAACAGCTCGGCAGGCGCGCAGGTCCAGATCGCGACCAAGCGCGGCACCGGCCAGTGGCATGGAACGGTGTACGAGTATTACCTCGACAACAATCTGAATGGCAACACCTGGCAGAACAACCTACAGGGTGTAGGAACTCCCAGCTACCACTACAACCGCTTTGGCGGAGCCATTGGCGGTCCGATCATTAACAAGGACTTCCTGGGTGGCAAGACCTACTTCTTCGCCAACTACCAGGGCTTCCGCTGGCCCAACGCGACGACGGTGGAACGCGCTGTTCCTTCGGCCGCAATGCGCCTGGGACTTTTGACCTTCGGCGGCACCACCTACAACCTGAATCCGGTTGCCGTCAGCTACAACGGCCAGACCTACGCGCCATCGAACTGCGGCACCGCAGGGCCTTGCGATCCGCGCGGCGTTGGTATCAATCCTCTGGTCCAGCAGATGTGGAACAAGTACATGCCGCTCTCCAACGAGGCTGGTTGCGGCCTGAGCCGTTGCGACGGCAACAACATCCTGGGATTTCTGGCGAACGCCGGCATCCCGCAAAACGATAACTTTGGCGTAGCTCGCCTTGACCACGACTTCGGTGCGAAGTGGCACTTCATGAGCAGCTATCGCTATTACAGCTTGACCCGTGCTACCACCGATCAGGTGGATATTGGCGGATTCTTCCCCGGCGACACACTGGGAACTCCGGCGTCGCTGTCGAGCCGTCCGCAGCAGCCGTGGTACCTGGTCGCCGGACTCACCGGTCAGTTGACCAACAACATCACCAACAACTTCACCTATAACTATCTGCGCAACTTCTGGCAGTGGAGCACAGTCGGCGATCCAGTGCAGCTTCCCGGCTTGGCTGGAGCGTTGGAGCCAGGCGGCGAAAACGCGACGCAGGCGCTGCTGCCTTACAACGTCAACACGCAACAGACGCGTACCCGCTACTGGAATGGTCACGACAACATGTTCCGCGACGACGTGACGTGGCTGCATGGCAAGCACCTCATCCAGTTCGGCGGCATGTACCAGAACAACTACGACCAGCACCAGCGCACTGATAACGGCGGCGGCATCAACTACCAGACCGTGTATCAGTTGGGCACCAGCGGCGGCGCGGGCATCTCTTTGACCGATGCTACGGGTATGAACTCATACGTACCCAAGGGCGTATCGAGCAGCACGTTCGGCCGTGATTACGCGTCGGTCCTGGGTATCGTCTCGACCTCGCAGATCGCTTATACCCGCAGCGGCAAGAACCTGACGTTGAATCCTCCGCTGACGCCCGCGTACACCGCCGTGAGCATTCCTTACGGCAACTTCTACGGCAGCGATACCTGGCGCATGACGCCACGGTTTACCCTGACGTACGGCCTGGGCTGGACAATTGAAATGCCGCCCTACGAAAAAAATGGCAACCAGGTGATTTTTGTCGGCCCGGATAACAATCCGATCAGCACGACACAGTACCTGAATTCCCGTGAACAAGCCGCCCTGGCAGGTAACGTGTACAACCCGCAGGTTGGCTTTACCTTGATCGGGAACACGGCCAATCCTCAGAAGTATCCTTACAACCCCTACTACGGTGAGTGGAGTCCGCGTCTTGCCGCAGCGTGGGACGTATTTGGTGATGGACGGACGATCCTGCGTGGTGGCTACGGCCGCACCTATGGCCGTTTGAATGGCGTCGATCAGGTGCTGGTGCCTTTGCTGGGTACCGGACTGATCCAAGCCGTACAGTGTAATGGAGGAACCATCACTGGAACCTGCACGGGATCCAATCCGAGCACCGCGTTCCGCGTGGGAGTTGACGGTTTGACAGCGCCATTGCCGCCGGCCAGCAAGACGCTGCCTCAACCGCTGTATCCGGGCGTGAATGACGTGGCTGCCGGCGCCGGCGAAGCGTTGGACCCGAACTTCCGTCCCAACGTGATTGACTCCTTCACCTTCACCTTCCAGCGCCAGTTGACCAACAAGGTGAGCCTGGAAGTTGGCTACATCGGTCGCCTCATCAACAACGAATACCTGCCCATCAACTTGAACGCGGTTCCGTACATGATGACCAAGGGGGGACAGACCTTTGCCAAGGCCTACGCCAACACGGTTATCGGGTACTGCGGCGCGGGCAATCCCAACAACATGGGTGGCGGCAACTGTCTTGGCACTGCCGGTAAGGTGGCTCCGCAGCCCTTCTTTGAAACAGCGCTGGCGGGCACCGGATATTGCGATGGCTATGCCAACTGCACGCAGGCTGTCATCGCCAATGAAGGTCTGAACGGCACCGGCAACCTTGCCATCGCCAATGTGTGGTCGCTATTCAGCGATTTGGATACCGGGGGCACCGGGCCGGGCTTCAATTTCCCGCGCGCGATGATGAACACGCCGATCGCCGGTAGTGATTTCGGCGCAAGCGGCCAGCTCACCTCGGGCGTGGGCATGAACGCCAGCCTGGGACATGGCAACTACAACGCGATGTTCGTCAGCGTGAAGACCTCGGATTGGAACGGGGTCAGCATGCAGTCGAACTTCACCTGGTCGAAGGCGCTGGGTACTGG
This sequence comes from uncultured Acidobacteriaceae bacterium, assembly GCA_963796585.1. Lineage (GTDB taxonomy): Bacteria > Acidobacteriota > Terriglobia > Terriglobales > Acidobacteriaceae > CAVVDY01. The sequence goes on along the minus strand of CAWCMB010000005.1, from coordinate 549,434 downwards.
CGCCGAAGTACAGGCAACGTCTGAAGCCACCGCTATCGATCCCTTCAACATCAACACCGGATACGGTCTGCAGCCTTTTGATCGCACCCTGGTGTTCAACATGTACGCGGTTTATCAGCCGAAGTGGTACAGCTCGCAGTCCGGTTTCGTAGGACACCTGCTGGGCGGCTGGAACATCGCGCCGATCTTCACCACCGGAACCGGCTTGCCGATCACCCTGGGCACTATCAACGGTGGCGGCCAGGCTTTTGGTGAAGGCGACTCGCTGAACTTCTTCGGCTACGGGGTTTCGGAAAATGCTATTCCGATCGCACCGTTGCCCTCGGGCTCGCGGCACAACAACGTAAACGGCGATCCGGCTACCGATATCGGCACCGCGGGTTATGGGGTTAACATGTTCGCGAACCCAGTTGCTACCTGGAACAATGTTCGGCAGCCGATTCTTGGCTATGACACCAAGGACGGCGGTTTCGGTGTAGCCCGTGGACTCAACTACTGGAACGTCGATTTGAGCGTGAAGAAGATGTTCAAGATTTCGGAGCGTTTTAGCACCGAATTCCAGGTGGTCTTCACCAACATCTTCAACCACAACCAGTTTGGCGATCCGGCCGGCGACTATCTGGACACGAGCAATTCCGCTGGCTGGGGTACGTTACCCGGAACAGTGACTGATACCAGCCCGCGTCAGATGGAATTCGGCGCTCGCCTCAACTTCTAGGACTGAAGGAAGCATTCCTCTCCACCGCCGGGGCCAAAAGCTCCGGCGTTTTTTATCGTGCAGAACACTGGGGGAAAGCGCGTCGTGGCCTAAGTGCATCGAAGCTGTACAGAAGAGTGTGGGAGGAAGCAATCTATGCCCAGAAAGGCGCCGAGGCAGCTCAGGAAGCCAAGCAGAAAGCGGGCGAGATTGGAGCCCGGGTTGGGCGCCAGGCCGCCGAGGCAGCGGTTCAGGCCGCGACCGACGAACTGACGGGCAAGCGCCGGGAAACCGCTTAATTCAATATAGGAGCCAATCCCGTCAGCCTGGCCGGTTGCTGTTGCGCACCGGACAAGAACTGACCACTTCCCCTGAACTGCTAGGGCCTCAGCCACTTTGCGGGCTCCGCTTGTCCGGGGCCGAATACTGTCGTGATACAACTCACTGACAGCAACCGCCGATTTGCGGCAGAATAAAACGAAAACTAAAGTCTTTGCGTTAGGGCAAGAGCGCGCTGCGAAACGAGCACATCCGGCACTATTGCGGAGGCAAGCTCGGCGGCGAAGTCTTGCTGGCGCGAGGGCTTCCATGGTTCTGCGCAAAGCGGTTCCCCGGGGGGGGAAGGGAATGGCAAGAACGTTCGGGTTGGTGATGACGGGTGGTGGGGCGCGAGGCGCCTATCAGGCAGGCGTTTTAAAGCGGATTGGCGAGATAAAACAGCTTCAGACGCGGCCCAATCCATTTCCTATCATAGGAGGCTCCTCGGCGGGGGCCATCAATGGCGCAGGCCTGGCGATGGGCTGCGACGATTTTCCGCTGGCGACCAGAGTGCTGGGGCATCTTTGGTCGCACCTGCGGCCACAAGATATCTTTCGCTGCGACGTTCTTTCCCAGGCGCGTAATTCGGTCACCTGGATACTGGACCTCTCGTTCGGCGCGGTGCTGGGAGGAGGTAAGGCCAAGTCGCTTCTCGACGCAACCCCGCTCCGGCACTTCCTTCATCAGCATCTGGATTGCGATCGAATCCAGGACAACATCAAGCGCAGACATCTTTATGCTCTGACGGTTTCTGCGACCAACTACAACTCGGGGAAGAGCTATCTTTTTATTCAAGGCGCGAAGGGTCACCCCATGTGGAATCGCAGCCGCCGAGTGACCTTGTCGACCAAGATCACGGTGGATCATATCTGCGCGTCGGCGGCGATTCCGTTAGTCTTTCAACCGGTGAATCTGAAGACCCCGCGCGGGACAGCATTCTTCGGCGACGGTTGTATTCGCTTGCAGCAGCCTCTGAGTCCAGTGATAAGGCTGGGGGCGAGCAAGATTTTTGCCATCGGGGTGCGCGGACACGGCCTCGAGCATCGGGAGGAAGCTGCCGTCGGCAATGCCGATCCCTCGCTGGCACAGGTCCTGGGAGTGTTGTTTAACGTCATGTTTCTCGACCACCTGGCGACGGACATCGAGCATTTGCAGCGCTTGAACCGACTGCTTAGCTCGGGCCAGTTCGACCAGTCGAAGGTCGACGGCTGTGAAAAAGTCCGGCGGCTGACGCCGCTTTTAATTACTCCCTCGGTTGACCTGAGCGAGCTTGCAGAACACCACCAGCGTGACCTGCCTTATCTCATCCAGTACTTCGTCAGCAGTCTGGGAAGGGACGCGGCTTCGTGTGCTGACCTGATGAGTTACCTGCTGTTCGCCTCCAGATACACGACGGACCTCATCGAGATTGGATATCGCGATGCCAGCGAGCGCATCGATGAGATCGAAGATTTCCTGTTCTCTCCCGATGATGACGACGAGGAAGAGCTTCCCAGCGTGACCGCCGAAGATGGCAAGTCGCGGACGACGTCAGCGGGGACCAAGCGGAACGTCAACTAGGGTTTGTAGCAGGGCCCAACTTCACAGGCTGCGGAAAAACTCTTCGCAGTGGGAGAAACAGCAGATCCCTCACCTCTAAAGAGGTTCGGGATGACAAAAGCACAGGACCTTTACGGCGCAGCTGAAGCTGCGCCCCTTCAAAACGGCGCCCTGCAGAGTTTTTCAGCAGCCGTGCCCTGATACAAAGCTCGCTAATTGGACTTTTTCAGCAGCCCGGAAGTCTGTGCGCCGACGCGGGGCCGGTTTCAGCGCGAACCCCCACGTTGTTGGGCGCATCTTTTTATCCGGGAGCTACACGCCGCCGAGGAGAAGAAGTTTCAGGAATCACTGTCGGCGTGCCAAAATGCCAAGCAGGAGCTGATTCGTCTGGAGGCGGAGCAGCTTACCGCCCAACGCAAGCGGCCGCGCGGCGCGACTTCATCGCGTACGGCGCTGTCCCGGGCGTCGGGCTGACACTCAGCGTTGTCCTGAACAAAACCTATGCCCACATTCGCGGCGGTTGACATCGGCTCCAACTCGGTACGGTTGAAGATTGCCGAGGCCAATCGCGATCGCCTGAAAACCGTGTTTGAAGACCGCGAGGTCACGCGCCTGGGTGCGGGTGTGTTCGCCAATGGCTCGCTCGAGCCGCAGGCGATGGCGTTCACCATCCAGGTATTGCAGCGGTTTTTGCGGGCGATCCAGAGCTTTGCTGCCGATCGCGTTCGTGTGGTGGCGACCAGCGCATTGCGCGATGCGAAGAATAGCCGTGCCTTTGCCGACTGGGTCCGGACGGCGACGGGATGGAGAGTGGATATCATCTCCGGCCTGGAAGAGGGGCGACTGATCCACCTGGGCATCTTGTCGAACGCCCGCATCGGCAACACGCGCGCGCTGCTTATGGATCTGGGTGGCGGCAGTTGCGAGTTGACCCTCTCCGACCACGGTCATATCGCGGAGATGGTTAGCCTGCCCATCGGCGCCGTGCGCCTGACGCAGACCTTTCTCCACTCCGATCCGCCACGCAAGACGGAACTGGAGCAGATGCGCGCATTGATTCAGCGGGAAATTTCGCGGGTGCAAAAGCGCGTGCTCGATGCCCATGTGCAGACGGCGATTGCAACCTCAGGCACCGCCGCCGCACTGTCCAACTATTACAGCGGCCGCGGGGATGATCCTTCCAAGCCGGCTGCGGTGCCGCAGGAAGCGCTCTCTAAAATCGCCAAGGACTTGAGCAAGCGCACTCTGGCGCAACGGCAAGCCTTGCGAGGCATCGGCCCGAGGCGAGCCGAGATCATCGTGGCCGGCTCGATGGTCTACTCCGAGTTGCTGGAGAGGTGCGAACTGGGCAGCTTCCGTTATCTGCCGCTGGGCTTGCGCGATGGCCTGCTGGCGCAGATGATGGCCGACTACAACGCCAGTTCCGCGATGGCCGAGCGGGTTGAGTCAGAACGGCAGGATGCGCTTATCTCGGCGGGCAAGCATTACGGAGTTGACCTGACGTTTGCGCGGCGCATTCGCGACCTGACGATTCAGCTGTTTCGCCGTTTGCAGCCGGTGCATCAATTGCCCACGCAATATGCCGACTGGCTGGAAGCAGCCGCCATGCTGCATGAGGTTGGCTCGTACATCAATCGTTCCGGCCGGCGCCGTCACACGTATTACGTCATCGCCCATTCCGAGATCTTTGGATACACCACGGTGCAGCGCCTCATCATCGCTGCCATCGCGCGCTATGTCGGGAAGTCGCTACCCAGTCCCAGCGATCGCAACATCCGTTTACTGCCCTCAGGCGCTCAGGGCCGCGTGCCCAAAGCGGTGGCGCTGCTGCGATTGGCCCGCGCACTCGATCAGAGCCGCCGTGGCGCCGTTCAAGCCTTGCGCATTAAGATCGGCGAGGACGAGCGGGTCACCCTGCGGCTCACTCCACGCACGACCGAAGGAGTTGAGTTGGAGCTTTGGGCCGTGGAACAGGAAAAGGACTACTTCCGCGAAGTCTTCGGGCGCGAACTTTTGGCTGAAAGCGCCTGAAGTTTGCTCGCCATCTTCGGGGTGAACAGCCAGTTCAGCACACCCTTTCCTGGCTCGAAATCGACCTTGGCGACAGCGCCCTTCTTGAAATCAATACACTCGGAACCATCGCTCCCAGTCACCAGGCGGAGTAGAAATTCAGTGATGCTGGGGTTGTGGCCGACGACCATGATGGCTTTGCTCTTGCTGTATTGCGCCAGCAGGTCGTGGAACTGATCGTAGCTGGCCTCAGGACGCATCGCCTCGCTGATGACGATCCTGTCCTTGAAGCCAAGCTCCGTCACCGCGAGCTCTGCCGTCTGCACCGCACGCGTCAGCGGGCTGGAGATCACCGCCTCGACTTCCACGCCGAGAGCAACAAGCGCGCGTCCTACAACGTGGCACTGCTGCTCGCCAATTTTGTCGATGGGGCGCTTCTCGTCCTCCTTGGGAAGGACTTTGTGCTGACCGGCGCTGACGTGACGCAGGAAGTAAACGATCATGCCTTTATTGTGCCTGAGATGCGAGGTGGCAGGGATTGACTGTCTGGGGTCGAGGACATTGGTACGACCGAATCAGGGCTGGCGGAGAAATATTTCGATGCGATCGGTTGTCCAAACTTCGAGGCCCGTTCCAAAGAAGTCCTGGTCCTCTGTCCAAATTGGGAGGTCAAGCAAAAGGGCGAGGGCCGCGATTGGCCAATCGGCGGCGTCCCTGCGATTCATGCGCTCCCTGGCAGGCTCCTCAAACTCTGTGTAGAGACTCGTATCGACGGGCTCGACCAGCCGGCAAATACCGTCAAGCACCGAGGAGGCGAGATCAACATCGATGTTTTTGCGAGCTGCGACAGAAGCAACGTATTTTCTCGCCTCTTCAACACATGTCTCGGGGGTATAGAAATTCACCGCATCTTCATATTGTTCGAGGAGCTGTCGAACCCTTTGGCCGAACACCGCACGGAGGAGAATGTTGGCATCTACTACTACGGCCTTACGAACCATCACTTCTTTCCACGCCGCCTCTGCCTAAAATCAGCCAGAATCTGCTCTTCCCAGACACCTTGCGCGGTAAGTGCGTGCTGCAACCGGGTTGCTGCCTGTTTCAGAGCCTCGCGTTCGCTGGCCTCACGCTTGCGACGCGCCGGAATGTAATAACCGACGGTGTCGCCGTGCCGCGTTATCGCCACCGGCACCTCGCTCTCCAGAATGTAGCTGGCTAGCTTCTCTCTGAATTCACGGATTCCCACCTTGACGACTTGCATTCTCTTCGCGCGCTCCTTGTGTACACACGTGTACACATCTTAGGTTAACTAGCGCGCGATAGCAAATCGTCAATGGCGCAGCTTTGCGACGATGCGAGGAGGTGGCAGCGTTCCCAATCGCCGCGAAACCTCTGCCAGGTTCACAGTGAAGTATCGAAGCCGAGAGGCAATGTCTCGGACGACTTGAAATCGTCGATTTCCTGGAGGGTGTAGACGTGGGTTATGCCACAGGCCCGGCAGCGCATCTGGAAGCTGGCGGGGAAGTTGAAGTGGATGGTGGGCTCGTCGGACGAACTGTTGTCAAAGGGGACGTCTTTGAAAATCTGACGCCGCTTACAACCTGGAGTTTTACAGTCCGCACACCAGTAGAGATGATGCACCGTGTCCTCGCTCGACCTGGGCTGCAACTGCGATTGGAAGCCCGACCACCGAGTCCAGGCGATTGCCGAATTGTACCTGCAAAGCCGCCGACAGAATATAGTGTTTGCCTGGTAATTACCGAAGCAGGAGGCCGCGTGCCCGACACTCAGGAATATCTCAATCGCATACGGGATTACGCGCAAGGTCGAGATCCGCTGGAACTGCAAGAACAAACCGCCACGGTATTGGCCGAGCTCATGGCCGGCGCGTCCGATGAGCGGCTCCGAACGCGGCCCAGCAAAGACAAGTGGTCGATTGCTGAAATTCTCGCGCACTTGGCAGACGATGAGATTTCGAGCGCGTGGCGCTATCGGCAGATGGTGGAGCACAACGGAATTGAGCTTGCCGGGTTCGACCAGGACCTGTGGGCGCGCATGGGCGATTACGGTTCTCGTGCGCCGCAGGAGTCGCTCGAACTCTTCCGGCTGCTGCGCAAGGCGAACCTGCAGTTTCTGCATCAGCTCGCGCCCGAGCAGTGGGAGTGCTTCGGAATGCACGTCGAGCGAGGCCGAATTACAGTGAAGGGATTGGCGGCCCACATGGCGGGTCACGACGCCAATCACGTCGAGCAAATCCGCAGGATGTTGAGCTGATGCTGCCGGGAGCGCCGTGCATGGTTTGACAGCGCTCCTGGCCAGCACCTTGGGCCAGCAGTTGATGTCCCTTGGCATACGCCGTGGCGACGTCAGCTAGCTTTTTTATGACTCGCTTTCTCCCCGGCTGCCGCTGCGACGCTGGTGGCCTGAGGACGCGCACTCGGAATCTGGGCTGCGGGCTGAGTCAGCCAGGTTTGGAAACGGGTTTCGCCGAGTTGCGCGTTATTATCCGGAACCAGGGTTTTCTCGCTGAGTTTCGCTCCCGCATAACGCGCGTTTGGATCAGCGACGACTTCGCGAGGATCGTTGAGCGAGGCCAAGCGCCGCCGAACCAGTTCATCCACGCGAAACTGTTCCGGGCCGCCAATTTCGACGATGCCGTTTACCGGCGGACCTACAGCAATCCTGGCCACCGCACTCGCGACATCGTCGGCAGCCATGGGCTGGAAAAGCACAGGCGGCAAATGCACCTCGTCGCCGACCATGGAAATGTCAGCAAGGCCCTTGAGGAATTCGAAGAACTGGGTTGCATGCACGATGGAGTAGGGGATTGAGGATTCTTTGATCAGTTTTTCCTGAGCGATCTTGGCGCGGAAGTAACCGCTTTCGGACAGCCGGTCGGTTCCCACAACGGATAGCGCAACGTGATGGCCTACCCTTGCGTCCGCTTCATAGGTGAGAAGGTTACGGGTTGATGTCTCAAAGAACTTCAGCACAGCTGCGTCGTCCCAGGAGGGAGAATTTGATACGTCAACGACTACCGAGGCAGCTTTCAGGGCTTCGGCCAGTCCTTTGCCGGTGACGGTGTTGACCCCGGTGTCGGGTGCTGCCGCTACGGCTTCATGCCCGTGTTCACGAAGCTTTTTGACCAGCTTTGATCCAATGAGTCCGGTCCCGCCGATCACTACGATTTTCATGATATCTCCTCCATTCTCGACCGGCGCATTTCGCGTTGCCGGTCGTAGACGTTAAGACTGAGGAGCCGGGCGTTCTTGTGACAGCATGTCTCATTCGTTGTGGATGAATGCGCGCCGGATCACTCAGCGGTTTTCACTGACGATGGGATACGTATCGGTCAGCAGAGGTTTTCCGGCGGGAGCGGTATGCCGTCGGCGGAAAATAGAGTATCGAAACACGACAAGTTCAATCTGCTGGAAGAGCGCTTCTTTGCAGGTTTTCGAACTTTTCGTTTTGTCCCTTTGTCAAAACCCTATTCCACGGCAAGACGTTTTTCGATACGGCGGTCGGGAATTAGCCAGATCAGCGCAGCAATTACTAAAATCATCTGCGCGATCTGCGGCGAAAGGAGGGTAGCAACAATGGCGGCGACATAGAGCCACGGCGATAGCTTGCCCTTCCAATCGCGCCCCACTGCTTTCTTCAAGATTGAGTCCTGCCCTTGCGCGCGGATGATCGTTTGCTGGAGTAACAAGTATGCGATCGCAGCCATCAACAGCACCATGCCATAGAGTGCGGTGGGTACCGCGGTGAAATGGTTCTCGCCCATCCATGCCGTGGTGAAGGGAAACAGCGAGAGCCAGAACAACAAATGCAAGTTGGCCCAAAGCATTCCACCCGTCGCCACTGTGCAGGTATGCAGCATATGGTGGTGGTTGTTCCAGTAAATGCCGACATAAAGGAAACTCAGAACATAGCTGAGAAACACCGGCAGCAGCGGAATCAAATCTTCCCAACGGTCGCCGTGTGGGACTTTCAGCTCCAACACCATGATCGTGATGATGATCGCGATCACTCCGTCGCTGAACGCTTCCAATCGTCCCTTGCCCATTTGCCCCCAAATCCCGGAACCACGTCCGAATCGTCGAAACCAGCACGGAGCGTGAGCGCAATCCCCTGGGTATCGTTCTTCTATGACAGGACAGCCAGCTAACTGTAACAAAGTGATGCGCGCGCAAAAAACCGGGCAGCGGCGCGGCTGGCGCACAGCACGGCGGGGCGACGGCGGGTTTCGGAAGGCCACGGCACGGCCTGCCGTTAACTAGTGCGCTTTCAAGGTGATGGGATGGGGGCCCTGGGCAGAGTCGAACTGCCGACCAACGGTTTAGGAAACCGCTGCTCTATCCATCTGAGCTACAGGGCCATTCTCGGACTACTCGATTTTACTGTACTTGCTAGAGCGCGGCGGATGGTCGCGCATGAGTTGATGTCCACACCACTTGCAGCGCGGGGGATTGCCGGAATATTCGTGCTGTGGGGGAACAGAACATTCACCCCTGGACTTCTTGGTGCTTTCGAGCCAGGTCTTAGGATGTCGGTTCTTCCAGGTCATGCTTATTCGTTTAGGTGCGATTCGCGGTTCAAGGGCTGAAGAGATGCGCTAGATAAATTGTTTACTTGGGCTGGCGGACTAAGGCAAGTGTGGTCAGATCGTTGGTCGGAGGAACGGAGCCCAGGTGCTGGCGCACGGCATCAAGCACGCTGGAGGCGATCACGTTGGCGTGATCGATCGGTATGCCGGCGAAGTGTTCCTTGACACCATGCAGTCCGAATTCTTCTTTGCGGTGAAGGGCTTCGACGACCCCGCGCGAGGCCAGCAACAGTGCGCTTCCGGGAGCCAGGAAAGCTGTGGGCGCTTCATAGGTGGAAGCGGCAAATAATCCCAGGGGAAGCCCGGTAGCGCGCAGCTCCGTCACTTCATTGCCGTGGCGCAGCAGTCCGGGAGTATGGCCGGCGTTTACGTAACAAATCGTGCCGAAGTCTTCGCTATAGCAGCCGATGAACGCGGCACACACGCAGACTGCGGAGGCGCTGCGACGGATGGCGGCGTTCAAGTCCATGCAAAATTCCATCATGGCGTCGGCTTCGTTGACGTCAATGTCGCCGAAGCGTGCGGCCGCGGATTCCTGAAATGCCGCTCGGGTTGCGGCGATGATGTGTTGATTCTCGGCGTGGTGTCCGGCAACATCGAGCAGGCCAAACACGACGCGCTGCGGAGTGGTGCGCATGAAGTGATAGAAGTCGCCTCCCAGTCGGGTGCCGTGCACCACGGCGGAGATCTCAGCTCCATCGAGCGGCGGGAATTCGGTATGGGTCGGGGCAAATGCGGCGGGGCTAGAGGTGGTTCGTTGAAAAGGAAGTTTCATGAAGTCGGCGCGCCCCCCATCCTCTCGAAGCGGACGGCAAAGTTGATGGAAATCATACCTCTAAATAGCAGGATTGCAAGCTCTTATGATGAATTCAGGAGGCACCGCACGCATTCCCATGAGTTGTGCCTGACTTGCATCAACCTCTATACTCAGGTCATCTATCTGTAACAGTGCCGGATAGACCGTGCAGCCGGAGCTGAAACGGCAGCGGCACCAACCTTAGAACGTCCCCGCGGAGTATCGAAAAAATTGTGTGGCATAGCCGGATTTACTCATAAGAACTGGTCGCCAGATCCCGACCGAATTCGATCCGCTACTGCTACTCTCGATCACCGCGGTCCTGACCAGCAAGGGGTCTTTCAGTCTTCCATCTGTTCGCTAGGCGCAGCCCGCCTCAAGATTATCGATCTCGAAGGCGGCGACCAGCCCATCACCAGCCCCGACGGCGATACGACGATCGTCTTCAACGGCGAAATCTACAACCACATGGAGTTGCGCCACGAGTTGGAAGCGCTGGGGCACGCGTTTGTCAGCCATTGCGATACCGAGACCGTTCTGCACGCCTTCATAGAGTGGGACACGGATTGCTTTCGCCGTCTGCGGGGGATGTTCGGCGTGGCGCTGTGGGTGAATTCCGAGCGCCGGCTGGTGCTGGCGCGCGACCGTATCGGCATCAAGCCGCTCTACATCGCGCAGCGCCGTGGCGACCTGTTCTTTGGCTCGGAGCTGAAAGCGATTTTTGTTCACCCTGAAATCGAGCGCAACCTCAGCATGGAGGGACTCGACTGCTACCTATCCATGAACTTCGTTCCCGCGCCGTGGACGCTGGTCGATGGCATCGAGAAGGTCCTGCCGGGAACATGGGTGGAGTGGCGCAACGGACGCATCATCAGCGAGCCGTACTGGACGCTGCCGGAGCAGCGCTACCAACCGTGGACGCTGGAGTCGGCAAAAGAAGAGTTCGATTCGCTGATGCAGCAATCGACCGCCGAGCACTTGGTGTCGGACGTGCCGCTGGGGATCTGGTTGAGTGGAGGGGTGGACTCATCGACCATCCTGCATTACGCGGCGCAGGCGTCGCCGGCACGACTGAAGACTTTCTCCATCTCGTTTGATGGGCGCAGCTTCGACGAAACACCGTATATCAAGGAAGTGGTCGCGGCTTATGGGACGGAGCACGAGCAGCTCGACCTGCATCCCGGGCAAGATATGGAAAGCGCGATCCATGAATTTGCCTATTACTCCGACGAGCCCAGCGCGGATGCTGGTGCGCTGCCGGTGTGGTTCCTGTCGAAGCTGTGCAAGACCCGCACGACGGTGGCGCTGAGCGGGGAGGGCGCAGACGAGTTATTTGGCGGATATCTGACATACCGCGCGAACGATTATGCCAAGTTTCTGCGCAAGTTCCCGCGTCCGACCTTGCAAGCGGCCTTGAGTGCGCTGCGACGGGTGCCGGTTTCCGACGAAAAGATTGGCCTGGAATACAAGCTGAAGCGGCTGCTGGAAGGTTCACTGATGGAGCCGGCACGGGCGCACGTCTACTGGAACGGAACGTTCTCGGAGGATGGCAAAGAGAGCCTGATGGCGGCCGACTTTCCGCGCGCTATGCACCAGCTTCTCTACGGTCCGGATGGTGATGGCGGGGCGCGAAATGGCCTGGGTTCGTATCTCCGCTTCGATCAGCAGTACTACCTGCCCGACGACATTCTGGTGAAGTCTGATCGTATGAGTATGGCGCACTCGGTTGAGGTGCGGCCGCCGTTCCTGGATCACCGCATCATCGAATTTGCGGCGACGCTTCCGCCCGAGCTCAAGATTCGCGGAGCAAAGCAGAAGTTCCTGTTGAAAGAAGCGATGCGCGGCAAGCTGCCGCAAGCGGTATTGACGCGCCGCAAGGTGGGCTTCGATATCCCGGCCCATGAGTGGCTCCGCAGCGTACTGCATGCAATGCTTGTTGATACACTGAATACCGGCCTCGCAGAATACCCCAACCTGTTTCGAGCAGACGAAGTCAACCGGCTCCTGAAAGAGCACACCGAGAGGCGCATCAACGTCGGATATCACCTCTGGGGGTTGATGATCCTGTTCCAATGGATGAAAAGATGGCGCATACAGCAGTCGACGTGGTCGTCGACCCGGCAACAACTACAACCCGAGGGAATCGCGATCTCTACCTGATCGTCATCCTCTGCTCGGCCCTGATCTATCTCGCGTGCATAATCTCTCCGCCGCATCTGCAGGACGACGTGGATGCCGTCCAGGCGCAGATTGCGCGCAACATGCTCAGCTCCGGCGACTATGTAACCGCGCGGCTGGACGGCGTATCGTACCTTGAAAAAGCTCCGCTGATTTATTGGCTGATTGCCGGCTCTTATAAAGTTTTCGGCGTACACGACTGGTCGGCACGCATTCCCATTGCGCTCTCGTCCATAGCGCTTGCCTGGCTGACCACCGGGTTTGGAATTTGGGCGTTTGGACGAAAAGCGGGGCTGTATGCAGGCCTGAGCATTGCCATCTGTGTCGGCCTGTTCCTCTTCACCCGGGTTTTGATTCCTGACGTGATGCTGACGTTCACCATTGCGTTGGCGATGTGGGCATTTCTGCGCGCGCTGGATGAAGAAGAGCCGCATCCTCGCGCCTGGGCGTACGTCATGGCGGGCAGCATGGGCGTGGGGCTGCTGCTGAAAAGCCTGATCGGCGTGGTGTTTCCTGTGGGTGCGGGGCTGGTTTATCTGGGGTTGACGCACCAGCTCTTTTCCGCGCGGACCTGGAAGCGGTTGCATCCCTTCACCGGAGCCCTGATAGCGTTGGCGATTGCCCTACCGTGGCACGTGCTGGCAACGCTGCGCAACCCGCCGTACTTTGCGTTCACCATGCACAGTGGACCGGGCGAGTATCACGGCTTCCTCTGGTTCTACGTCATCAACGAGCAGCTCCTGCGCTTTTTGAACCTGCGTTATCCACGCGACTACAGCACGGTGCCGCGAGCGCTGTTCTGGGGATTCCACCTGCTGTGGCTATTTCCCTTCAGCGTGTACTTTCCGGCGGTGGCGAAGCTGTCGTACCGGCCGATTGATCGTGCCGGCCGCACCCGTTTGCTGGCACTCTGCTGGGCGGGATTCATTCTGGTGTTCTTCACCTTCTCTACCACCCAGGAGTATTACTCGATGCCGTGCTATCCGGCGTTGGCGTTGCTGCTGGGATCGGCGATGGCGATGGGCGGCCGCTGGGTGGAGTGGGGCACGCGCTTTCTGGGAGCGCTATGCGCGGCATGCGCGGCGGCTTGCATCGGCATACTGATAGCCGTCCGCAATCTGCCGGCGATGGGAGATATCTCCCAGGCTGTCACCCATCAGGCGAATTACCGGCTCTCGCTGGGCCACATGCAGGACCTCACCCTGGCGTCGTTCGCCTACATGCGCCTGCCGTTGATGCTGGCGGCGGCGGCATTCATCGTGGGGGCGGTCGGCATGCTTGCCTGGCACCGGTCGCGGGCGTTTCTCTCTGCCGTCGTGATGATGATTTTGTTCTATCAGGCGGCGCGCCTGGCCATGGTGCAATTTGATCCGTATCTGTCGTCGCAGCCGCTTGAGGCCGTGCTGCAGCATTCGCCTGACGGGCAGCTGATTACCTACGGCCACTACTATCCGTTCTCGTCGGTCTTCTTTTACTCCGATCGGCCGGGACTGCTGTGGCATGGCCGGCGAATGAATCTCATTTATGGCTCGTATGCCCCAGGCGCGCCAAACGTGTTTCTCGACGACCAGCAGTTGACCGACTTGTGGCGCAGCTCGCAGCGCGAGTACCTGTTCCTGCCGGAAGAGGAGTTGGCGCACCTGCGGGGGTTGGTGGATTCGCAGAATGTCGTTATCCTAGCTACAAGTGGGGGAAAGCTTCTGGTGACCAACCAGGCGCTGCCCGCCGGAGCCCGTTGATGCCCGTAAGCTACCTGCCCCGCGTGTGGATGGGGACAAACATTTCGCCGAAGCTGTTGCCGTCGCGCATACAGCCGCTCTCCGCGCACATCAAGCTGACGGAGAACTGCCAGGCGAAGTGCATCAGTTGCGACTACTGGAAGACGCGCTGGGCCGACGTCATTACCACCGAGCGCGCCGTCGAGCTGCTGAACGAGATCTACGATTGCGGCATCCAGGGACTGCGACTGACGGGCGGCGAGCCGCTGCTGCGCCAAGACCTGTTCGAGATTCTGGACAAGGCGAATGCGTCGCGGTTCAAGCGCATCATCATTCAGACCAACGGGCTTGCGCTGAAGAAGCTGCATAAAGAGGTCAACGCGTCACCCATTACCGACGTTGCTGTCTCCATTGACGGACTGAAGGAGAGCAACGATCTGATCCGTGGCATTCGCGGCTACTTCGACTTGGGCATGGACGGCCTGGCGCTGCTCAAGGGTAAGCGGCTGGCAATTTCGGTGACATTGAACAAAATGTCAGCAGGCGAGCTGGACGAACTGGCGGAGCGTGCGGCAGCCGTGGGCGCGCACCTGGAATTCAACATCCTGAGCAGCAGCCTGTTCTTTCTGGAGAACGCCGACCTAACGTCGATGTGGCCGGATGGTAACCAAGTCCAGCGGATCGACAAATTTCTGGACGGCAGGCGTCCGTCGTACGAGGTCGATTACATTCGGCGTTATTACAATCGCGAGAACTTGTCGGAACCGGCGTGCGTGCTGGGATTTTTGCAAGTCTTTGTCATGTCGAATGGAGATGTGCTGACGGGATGCTATCCGCTGCCGCCGGTAGGCAATATTCTGCGCCAGAAGCTGGCGACGGTGCTGCAATCGGAGGCGTACCGGAAGCAGGCGGAAGCCATGTTGCGGCGCGAGTGTCCGGGCTGCACCTGCGGCATCGAGTCGTCGCTGGCGATGAAGCATGGCATAGCCAGCGGATTTTTCGAGCTAAGCCGCCTGAAGAAGAATGGCGGTTCGGATGAAAAGGCAGCCGGGGCGGGTTCGCAGATTGCGGAACCAATCTCCGCGGCCAAATGAAGGGAATATTTGCAGCGTTGCTGAACTGATTTGTTCGGTGCACGACCTTGGTCGTGCCGCAGGATTGTCTTTAGGGCGGCGGCTTTAGAGGCTGCTGAAAAAGTCTTGGCGGTGGAAAAAACTTCCCTCACCTCTAAAGAGGTTCGGGATGACAACAACACAGGGCTTTTATGGCGCAGCTAAAGCTACGCCCCTTCAAAACGGCTCCCTGCAGAGTTTTTCAGCAGCGGCTTTAGCCCTGAGGGTTTGCAGACGTTGACTGCCGCCGACTGAAGTCGGCTAACTGTGACATTAAATTTGAAGGCTGTTCGGCACGACCGAGGTCGTGCCCTGATGCGAATCTTTGCAGATCGGCAGCCAATCGAGGGAGGAAACATGAGAATTGCCGTGCTGGGTGGTGACGGCTATTGTGGTTGGGCAACAGCGCTGTATCTTTCCGCGCGAGGCAATGACGTCGCCATCGTCGACAACTTCGTGCGCCGCCTTTGGGACCACGAGTTGGGCGCGCCGACGCTGACCCCGATCCGTCCGCTGGCCGAGCGCCTGAACGTTTGGAACCAGCTCACCGGCAAGGCCATCGACTCTTTCGTCGGCGACATTTGCGACTACGAATTCGTTGCCGACTTCATCCGCACCTGGGAGCCCGAGGCGATTATCCACTTCGCCGAGCAGCGCTCCGCCCCGTACTCGATGATCGATCGCCAGCACGCGGTGTTCACCCAGCTCAACAACGTAGAGGGGACCCTGAACCTGCTGTATGCGATCCACGACATTGCGCCCGACTGCCACCTAGTGAAACTGGGCACGATGGGAGAATACGGCACGCCCAACATCGACATCGAAGAGGGCTATATCAAGATTGAGCACAACGGCCGCAGCGACGTGCTTCCGTTTCCCAAGCAGCCGGGCTCGTTCTATCACCTGTCAAAGGTGCACGATAGCCACAACATCGCGTTCGCTTGCAAGATTTGGGGTATCCGCGCGACCGACCTGAACCAGGGCGTGGTGTACGGAACGGAGACCGCCGAAGTCGCGATGGATGAGGGGCTGGTCAACCGCTTCGACTACGACGAGGTCTTCGGCACGGTGCTGAACCGCTTCTGCGCCCAGGCGGCGCTGGGGTATCCGCTGACGGTGTACGGCAAGGGTGGACAGACCCGCGGCTTCCTCGACATTCAGGACACCGTGCGCTGCCTGGAAATTGCGTGCCAGAATCCGGCGAACCAAGGCGAGTTCCGTGTGTTCAACCAGTTCACTGAGCAGTTCAGCGTGCTGGAACTGGCGCAGATGGTGCAGCATGCCGGCAAGGAAATTGGTCTGAAGGTGGAGATCGATCACCTCCCCGATCCTCGAGTAGAGGCGGAAGAGCATTACTACAACGCCAAGCATTCACGGTTGGTCGACCTGGGGCTGAAACCACACAGCCTGTCCGACACCTTGCTCGACTCAATGATTCACATCGCGATGAAGTATCGCAATCGCATCGATACTTCTTTGTTCCAGCCGCGGGTGTACTGGCGCAAGACGCACAATGAGCGCAAGGCAGAGAAAGCCGGAGCTGTAGTAGCGGCGGACGAGACCCTGGTGTAAGCGGCGCGATGGTGGTTCACAGTGCGAGGCGCAGAAACTTGCGCCTGCGTTCATCTGTTATTCTCAAACCAAGACTGACCTTCATGGTGGCCGAGGCCTGATGGAAAGCTTGCTGTTCTCCAGCGGAGTATGATGCGGATTCTTGCCGGGAGCTCGTGGAATTGACACCGCTCGACTCAGTAGTACTCGCCTTAGCTGCTGTACCGTTCATTTACTACTGCATCGTACTTTATAGTTCGGTCCACTTTCTGGTAGATGCGCGACGGCGATATCCCCCCAACCTCGACTTCACCCCAGCGGTAAGTTGTCTTAAGCCGATCAAGAAGCTCGACATAGACGCGTACGAAAACTACGCCAGCTTCTGCCGTCAGGACTATCCCGACTACGAGATTGTTTTTTGCGTTGATGCTGACGACCCGGCGCTGCCGGTCATTGAGCGGTTGATGCGCGACTTTCCGGAGCGCAGGATTCGAGTCCTGTTCGGCTCCGGCCGAAACGCGATAAACGACAAAGTGGCCAGGATGGTGCGTCTGACCACTGAGGCGGCGTACGACTTGTTTGTGATCACGGACGGGGACGTTCGGGTCGGGCCCGACTACCTCCGCTCTGTGGTTGCGCCGTTCCGCGACCCGCAGGTGGGCGCCGCTACCTGTCTCTACGCTTCAACCCCTCCCAAGTCGTTTCTCGAACAGCTTCAGTCGATCTCGATGATCTCAGACTTCTTTGCCGGGATCATGGCGGCGTGGCAGCTGGATGGGACCAAGTTCACGCTGGCGCAAACCATTGTCACGACCCGGCGAAATGTGGCAGGTTTTGGCGGATACCAGCGCCTGGAAGACCGTCCCGCAGACGACCTTTACACTGGCCGGCTGGCTTGCGAACAAGGGCTGAAGGTTGAGCTTCTTCCATACGTCGTACACTCGGTTGCCGATTTTCATTCCTTCGGAGACCTCATTCAGAAGCGTGTCCGCTGGATGACCGTGATGCGAAATATGCGGCCTGGGGGTCATCTGGGACTGGCATTCACCTGGGGATTACCGTGGGCGCTGCTGGCCGTGCTGATCCATCCCTCGCGAGCGATTGCCGTGGGCTATCTCGGTGGTTATCTGGTTTGCCGCTTTGCCATGGCCTTGCTGATAGGGAAAGCAATCATGAAAGAGCAAGGGGTATGGAAGCAGCTTCCCTTGATCCCGCTCTGGGATGCTCTGGCCTTTTTTATTTGGCTTCTCAGTTGGCGACGCAAAACGATTCGTTGGCGCGGCATTGAGTACCGGCTTAAGCAGGGCAGGCTGGTTCCGGCTGTCGCCGGCGCACCCGAGGCTTCGAAGAACGTCGGCCTCGATTGCCAGGGTTGAGCTCGGTCCATGAAAACATACCTCATTACCGGTGGTTGCGGTTTCATCGGCGTTAATCTTATTTCGCAGCTCGCTGCAGCCGGTAATCGCATTCGGGTCATTGACGATCTAAGCCTGGGGCGTAAGGAAGACATCGAGCGCTTCGACGTCGAGCTCCAGGTGGGAGACATCCGCGATTCCGCCTTGATGCAACAACTCTGCCGCGGTGTGGATGTGGTGGTGCATCTGGCAGCGCATACCCGGGTGATGGATTCCATCGCCGATCCAACTCTGAACTTTGCCATCAATGCGGCAGGAACGCTCAACGTGCTGCAAGCGTCGCGCGATTGTGGAGTGGGAAAGGTCATCTTTGCCTCGACCGGGGGTGCGATTCTGGGCGAGCAGGAGCCGCCGGTACACGAAGGCCTGGTGCCACGGCCCATGTCCCCATACGGCGCCAGCAAGCTCGCGGGTGAAGCCTACTGTTCCGCGTTCTTCGGATCTTACGGACTCAACACTGTGGCCTTGCGGTTTGCAAATGTTTACGGCCCCCACTCGTATCGCAAGGGCAGCGTGGTGGCGCAATATTTTAAGTGCCTGATCCGAGGAGAACCTCTGGTTGTCTATGGTGATGGGCAGCAGACGCGCGACTTTGTCTTCGTCGAGGACCTGGTTCGTGCGATCATGCTGGCTGACCAGATCGACACCCCAGGCGAGGTATTTCAGATCGCCTCAGGCCGAGAGACTTCGATTCAGGAACTGCTCAGCGTCATACGGCAGGTTCTGCCCGGTGTTAAGTTTGAGCTCCAATATGAGCCGCCGCGCAAGGGAGAGATCCTTCGCAACTATGCAAAAATCGACAAAGCCCGTCGAGTGTTGAAATTCGAGCCAACCATCCAATTAAGCGAGGGACTGAGGCTAACCTGGGCGTGGTTTGACACGAATCGATCGAAAATCTAACCGCAAAACTTCGAGTAAAGCCGCACTAAACTAGTTGCCGCGGACCGAAGCCGGGCTGGTCGTGCCGCCAGCCTTCTTTGCCAGCCATCTCTCATACATTGCGCCGGTGCGTTCCGCAGCGATCTCGATCGAGAGGCTCTCTTTGGCAAACTTTGCCGCTTTGCTGCCGAGATCGCGCCGCAACGCGTCATTGGTAATCAGACGTTCCAGTTGATTCGCCAGCTCGTCGGCATTGCCACTGGGGAAGAGCAACCCACGTTCTTCGTTAGTCCCGGTCAGCTCCGGCATTCCGCCCACGCGTGAGCCAATGACCGCGCAGCCGCAGGCCATCGCCTCCAGCAGGGAATTGGAAAATGCTTCGGAATACGAGGGCAACACGAAAATGTCCATCTTGCGAAGCCAGTCGGGAACCTCGCGCGTCGCCGGAATAAAGTCGAGCGCATCGGTGATCCCCAATCGTGCCGCGTTTTCCTGAAGCGACCTAAGCTCCGCGCCGCTGCCGACAATGACCAGCCTGAGCTCCGGATGCGAGGCGTGTACCTTGGCGAACGCCCGTTGCAACAGGGGCAGGTTCTTCTCGGCACGCAGCGCACACACGATGCCGATCAGGGATGCTTTCGCCGGGCGCGACTCCGGCGGATAGAACTGCGTGGTATCAACGCCGTTGTAAATCATCTCGACCCGCTCTTCGCGCAGGTGCTCGTCGTCGATCAGGTAGCGGCGCATGGCTTCGCAATTTGCCAGCATGACATTGGGCACGCGGTTGGCCAGGCCAAGCCACATCTGCGTCCGTTCATCCACGGTGTCGAGATAGCTTAGCTGGCTGCCGATGGTCAAGCGCACACCGGAGAGACGGGCGACAGTGCAGGCGAAGATGTAGCTGGCGTCGTAGGAATGCACGATCTGGAAGCCGTGCTGAAGGATGTAGCGGCGAAGT
The DNA here is from genome assembly GCA_963796585.1 of uncultured Acidobacteriaceae bacterium. Taxonomy (GTDB): domain Bacteria; phylum Acidobacteriota; class Terriglobia; order Terriglobales; family Acidobacteriaceae; genus CAVVDY01. Next base: position 529,657 of record CAWCMB010000005.1, on the reverse strand, counting down.
TGAGCGGCGAGTCGCAGGGTGGGGAGCGAGATAAGCGAGCGCACCGGAATTTCGATCACCGGAACGCCTGCGGCTCGCAACTCGTCATAGCGAAAACCGTGTGCCCAGTACGCCATTACGTGAGGCTCAAAGCGCTCGCGGTCGAGGTGGGTGGCGATCTTGGCGACGTCGCGCTCGATACCTCCCTGGTCGAGTTCGCGCACGGTGATCAGCACCTTGATGCGGGGCTTCTCGATGACTCGTATTGCAGAGGATGGGGCGCTGGCGAAAGTAGACATTACGAGTGGCGGGCGACCGTCTCAAGAGGGATAGCTTGCGGGCTCGCTGCGCGCTGGATGGGCCGTGCGGGGTTGCCGACGACGACGGATCCGGCCGGCACGGGACGGGTTACCACCGAACCCGCTCCCACCGTGACGCCCTCGCCGAGATCGGCCAGCACCACGGCGCCGTCTCCGATCCAGCAATCGGGTCCGATGCGCGTGCGCTCGATCACGCAGTCGCTGAGTATGCCATCTGCATTGCGCACATGCTGGTGGCGTCCACTGGGCATGAGCACATGCGATGCGATCTGCGAACGAGCGCCGATGGAACAACCTCCGATCACGCAGTACGCGCCGATCGAGACGCCCTCTTCCAGTACGGTGTCAGGCTGCACGAAGTAGCTTCCAAGTAACACCGTCACGTCGATTGAAGATTCACGCAGCGTCATCTTGTAATATGCAGCGCGAAGGTAGCTGCCAGGCAATCCCGGGCCCAGCGCGAACGATTGCGCAAAGAACGTATATACCGGCCTTATCCGGCCGAAGAGCGTAAGGGCCGCGGCTGGAAAAGCCAGAACAACGGCGATGGCTTGAAACAACCTCTTGATACTAAACCTGACGAGTTTCAAGAAGTGCCTCCTCGAAGAGGTGTGAGATGTTCTGCAAGTAGCTGCGAGCGTTGCGCGACAACATGTGCTCCAGCGCGGCTGTGGCGGGGTGATTCACTTGGTTGAAAACTAACGCTTTGCCCATTCTGAGTGCGCAGAGGCAGCTTACGGCAACTATAACTCGAATCAGCTTTGGTTCAAAAGCTGCAAATTGCCGGCGTTGCCGGTTCATTAACCTAAATCGCAATCGGGCTTAGCGGATGCTGGTACCGCCCTTTGACGCCGAGCGTAGTAAATGCGCATCCAATGATGCGGAGGAAATTTCAGCAATGGTGACAGTAGGATTGTTCGTTCCACTTGAGGCCAAACCCGGAAAAGAGAAAGAGGTTGAGGAGTTCCTCAAGGCAGGACTGGATCTGGTCAATCAGGAAGCAGCGACGACGGCGTGGTTTGCGGTACGCATGGGGCCGAATAAGTTCGGCATCTTTGATGTGTTTCCGGACGAGTCGGGCCGCCAAGCCCATCTTTCAGGCAAGGTAGCGGAGGCGCTGATGGCGAAGGCTCCGGATCTGCTGGCCTCGCCACCTGACATCCGGAAATTTGAGGTCATTGCGGCCAAGCTTCCGTAGGAATGAGACCCTAAGCTCAGCCAATCAGCGATTGGACCAGAGGGTTGAGACCAGCAGAGAGGATAAGAGCCAGTGGATTTTGTGGCCACTTGCTTGCGAGATGCTTTAGGGAAATTGCGGAGCGGCGGCACCTGAAAGAGACACTCGTCAGCCTCATGTCATCACTTGCGTTTTAGGCGATAGCTCCGCCGCGCCTAGCGTGTTGGCCCTGCGCAATTCGGGGAACATCCAAGCCCATAGGGCAACCACGAGGAGCGTACCGGCCCCGCCAAGCAGGACAGCGGGAACTGCGCCAAGCCACTGTGCGGTGATGCCTGACTCGAATTGGCCAAACTCGTTCGACGCGCCAATAAAAATAGAGTTCACCGCACTCACGCGGCCGCGCATTTCGTCCGGCGTGGCTAACTGCACGAGGGTGCCGCGCACGATCACGCTGACCATGTCAGCGGCCCCGACGAACAGCAGTGAAATGACCGAGACGATTAAGCTGCGAGACAGGCCGAAGGCAATTGTGAACGCCCCGAAACCGGCCACACACCACAACATGGTCGCGCCCGCACGACGGCGTAGAGGCCGATTCGCCAGCAGCAGCGCCGTCAGCAGCGCACCCACTCCGGGGGCACTGCGCAAGATACCCAACCCCCATGGGCCAGTGCGCAATATCTCCTTGGCATAAACCGGCAGGAGCGCGACCGCTCCACCAAGTAGTACGGCAAAGAGATCCAGAGAAATCGAACCGAGAATCAGCTTGTGCTGCCAGATGTAGCGAAATCCGGCCAGCACGGTATTCAGGCTGACCGGCTCGCGTTTGCTGGGCGACGGGCGCAAGTGGATCTTGGAAACCGCCAGCACCGAGATGATCGCCGCGATCGACGACGAGAGGTACACCGCAGCAGGTCCACGGAATGCCGCGTACACCAATCCACCCAAGGCTGGGCCGACGATGGTTGCGGTTTGGAATACCGTCGAAGACCAGGCGACCGCGTTAGGAAAATCCTCCTCTGAGACGATTGACGGGAGCATCGATTGTCCTGCCGCCCCGTTGAAGGCCCTGGCTATGCCAACCATCACCAGCGCGCCATAGATCGCATGAACCGAAGGATTGCTCCGGATTGTCAGCCACAGCAAGATTGCTGACGCGACGCCCAGCAGGGTGTAACAGATGGCGACAATGTTGCGCCGGTTGAACCGGTCCGCCGCATGGCCCGCCGCCAGAAACAGCAGAAGCACGGGCGTGAACTGCACCAACCCGACCAGTCCAAGATCAAGCGGACGGCGGGTGATCTCGTAGACTTGCCATCCCACGGCTACGGATTGCATCTCGCTCGCCATCACGGTGAACAGGCGCGCCAGTTGATACCGCCGAAAGTCGGGATACTGAAATGCTGCTCTTGCGTTGGATGGCGGCTTCTCGGAAGAGCCCATATTTTTACTGTGCCACAGCGAGGGCACGCATGGCGGTCGATTTGTAAAGCTCTAGCTCGTGACGCCGCTTGCGGCGAATCAACCCGTTAGATTTTTGGCAGAAAAACAAAACGCCCAAGCCGGGCGTAATGTAAGCCATCGAATTGAATGGCGGGGTCGACGGGACTCGAACCCGCGGCCTCTGCCGTGACAGGGCAGCGTTCTAACCAACTGAACTACGACCCCGCTTTTGGTTACAACGGGTTAGCGGAAACCCGCGTCGCTGTTGGTGATTGGCTTGCCGTCCAGACGGGCTGCGTGAAAGCCTTTCGTACGCGACTCATCGATTGTAACAGAAGAAAAGGCGGGTGCGGCTCAGCCTAGCCAGCGCACCCTGCCGGACGCGATTTGGTACGTCGCGCCGACGATTTTTGCGCGTCCTTCCTCCACGGCCGACCTGCCTTCGGGCGTTTCCAGTAGTTGATGGATCGACCAGCGCACGTTCTGTTCGACGGCTTGCTGTAGACGCTGTTCGGCCGTGAGTTGCGAATCCAGGGGCTTCAGACCCGGGACGATGCCGTCGACGAGTATCTGTATTCGCGAGTGATGCTGGACGCCCTGCAACATGGTGTCGACAGCGGCCGTCACCGCTCCGCAGCCTTCGTGTCCCAGCACAACGAACAAGGGAGTGCGAAGATGTGCTCCTGCATACTGCAAGCTTCCCATGACTTCCGCGGAAACGATATTGCCGGCGACGCGGACGATGAAGAGCTCGCCGAAATCGGCATCGAAGATCAACTCCGGCGGAACCCGCGAATCGCTACATCCTAGAATCGTTGCGTATGGATGTTGGCCCTGGGCTAGATCCGCCAAAGTCTCTTTGCGAACAGTTGGGAATCGGGCCTCCCCACCAAGAAAGCGCTCATTGCCGTCCTTGAGCCGCTGTAGTGCCTCGTCGGCGGTATAGGATGTCGTCTGCATGAGAGCAGTATCTCATCGTAGGCAAATTAGAGGTTCGGCCTGATTGCTGGTGCGATTGGGTGCAGCGGGCGGCTCGCTCTGGCTTGTTAGACTGGCCTGGTGCGCAGGCTCATCGTCAACGCGGATGACTTTGGTTTGACTCCCGGCGTGAATCGGGCCATCGTCGAAGCCCACCAGCACGGGATCGTGACTTCGGCAACGATGATGGCCGGAGCCCATGCCTTTGACGACGCAGCGGAGCGAACCCGCGCGTTAGCTTCAGGCGCAGCGCCCTTCAGCGTCGGGTGCCACATCGTGCTGGTGGATGGCGCTCCGCTTTCGCCTCCTGCGCAGATCACGTCGCTGCTAGAGGCGGGAGATGGGATTGCGCGGTTTCGCGACAGCTTAAGTTCGTTCGCGACCGCGGCTTTAGCTGGCAGGATCAAACCAGACGAAGTGGAAGCCGAGGCGATCGCGCAGATGCGCCGCATTCGGCAAGCGGGAGTGACACCTTCACACTTTGACACCCACAAGCACGCGCACATGTTCCCGGCGATTCTGCGTCCTCTGTTGCGAGCGGCGAAGGCGTACGGCATCAGCGCGGTCCGCAACCCATTTGGCCCTGGAGACGGGCTGCCATTCACTCGCGTTGCGACCGACTTCCAACTCGCAAAGCGGGCCGTGCAGATGAGCGTTCTACGCAGCTTTGCCCCCAGCTTCCGGCGTGAGGTCGCCCGCCAAGGCATGCGCACGACGGACGGAGCTGTGGGCGTACAGGTCACCGGAATCCTGGATCTCGATCTCTTGGTCGGGATTGCGTCCAGGTTGCCCGAGGGGACATGGGAACTGGTCTGTCATCCTGGCTACAGCGATACCGATCTCGGCGGGATACGTACTCGATTGCGCGCCTCCCGCGAGCAGGAACTGCAAGTGCTTACCTCGCCTGAGGCCAGGCGCGGGCTGGACAGGCGCGGCGTGCAATTGATCAGCTACAACGAGCTGTGAAGAAGTAATTAGCAACTAGAACCTATCTCATAAATAGGTACCGCACTAAGTAATTGTGCGGAGTTGAATTTACAGGCACATCGGTAGGTATGGAACTCACCGATGTGCAGTGGGAAGTGCTGAAACCACTGGTTGAGCCCAAGACCTCCGGTTCGCGACGGGGTCGGCCATGGGCGGATACCCGTAGCGTGCTGGAAGGCGTGTTTTGGATCTTACGAACCGGAGCGCAATGGGCGGAGTTGCCGCGCGACAAGTTTCCGCCGTACCAGACGTGCCACCGCCGATTCCAGCAATGGGTGGGCGAGGGCGTGCTGGTGAAAGTGCTGCGCGCGTTGGCGGAAGATCTGCTAGCACGCGGGCAGTTGGACTTGGCCGAGACCTTCATCGACGCCACCTTCGCGGGGGCGAAAAAGGGGGCGGTGCAGTTGGTCCAACACGCCGCGGCAAAGGGACCAAGATCATGGCAATTGCGGAGCGCCATGGTCTTCCTGTCGCCGCCTGGATTGGAAGCGCTTCGCCACATGAAACACGCTTCGTCGAAGCCACCGTCGAGCAACGCTTCACGGCGGCGGCCCCCGAGCGCATGATCGGCGATCGCGCCTATGACAGCGATCCGCTGGATAAGCGGCTGCAACAGCAACACGGCGTCGAGTTGATCGCGCCGCACAAAGTAAACCGCCGCAAGCCCCAGACGCAGGACGGGCGCAAGCTGCGGCGCTATTGCCGGCGTTGGAAGATCGAACGACTGTTTGCCTGGTTGCATAATTTTCGTCGCCTGGTCACCCGTTGGGAGTATCACGAGGCCAACTTCCTCGGGCTCGTCCAGCTTGGTTGCATCCTCATTTTGATGAGGAAGTATTTATGAGATGGCCTCTAGCAATTAGCAATTAGCCAAAGACGAGGCACGTCGGGGAAACGATCCCTTCGACTCCGCTCACAGCAGCCTATAGAATTGCGTTTCGCACTCTGTTCTTCACATGAACCCGCTAGTTCTCGCGCAGGAACAATATCGCCAAGTGTACGAGCGCATTACGCAAGTCGCTCTCGCCTATCTTAGCTCCCTCAACCAGCTGCCCAGCTTTCCTGAGGTGGATGGTAAGCGGGTGCAGGGAATGTTCTCGGCTGCGCTGCCGGAGCAGGGCATGGGAATGGCAGCACTTGATGATTTGAGCGACATCATCGACACGGCGCGTCCTGGTGGACCGCGCTTTTTCGGATACGTGCTGGGCTCGGGCGAGCCGGTTGCCGCCGCTGCCGACCTATTGGCCAGCGTGCTCAACCAGAACGTGACTGCGTGGCGCTCGTCGCCTTCAGCGGTGGCCATCGAGCGCACCGTGGTGGGCTGGCTGGCGCAGATGATTCGCTGCGAGGGCTTCACCGGCAGCCTGACCGGCGGCGGCTCGTCGGCGAATCTGATGGGACTGGCAATGGCTCGCGAGGCGAAGCTGCCGGCAAACGAAGCTGGCGTGACCAGGCCCGGCGCGGTGTATGCCTCGACCGAGGCGCATATGTCTATCGGCAAGGCGGTCGCGCTGCTCGGCATCGGGCGCGATCACCTGCGGCTGATCCCGTGTGACGACGATTTTCGAATGCGTCACGATTTGCTGCAGCAGGCGATTGAGCGTGACCAGGCGGACGGCATCACACCGATTGCCATCGTCGGCTCCGCCGGAACGGTGAACACCGGCAGCATCGACTATCTGGGGATGCTCGGGGTGATGGCTGAAGAAACCGGCCCATGGTTCCACATCGACGGCGCTTACGGCGCGCTCGCGGCTGTTGCCGATCCGCAGAAGTTTGTCGGACTCGACCGGGCTGATTCCATTTCGCTCGACCCGCACAAATGGCTTTACCAGCCGCTCGACTGCGGATGCCTGCTGTATCGCATGCCGGCGCGGGCGCAGCGGGCGTTTTCCCATACCGGCGACTATGCGCAGTCGTACTTCGCCGACTCGCTGGAAAATTTCCAGTTCTTCGACGAGAGCATGGAACTGTCGCGACGATTTCGTGCGCTGAAGCTCTGGCTGTCGCTGCGCTACCACGGGCTGGAGAACTTTCGCGAGTCCATTCGCAACGACCTCGATCTCGCTGCGTATTTCGCCGAACGCGTGGATGCAGAACCGGAGTTGCAGCGCCTTGCCCCCGTGCCACTCAGCGCTGTCTGCTTTCGTTATGTGCCAAAAACCCGGCCTGCTGCTGAAGATCAACTCAACGCGCTGAACCAAGGGATTCTTCCCAAAGTTGTCAGGCGCGGACGAGTATTTCTATCAAACGCGACCATCAACGGTGACTTCGCTTTGAGAATTTGTGTGGTCAACCACCGCGCCACCCGCGCTGATCTGGATGCGGTGGTGAGCGAGGTGTTGGCTGTGGGCAGGGAGGAGCATTAGTTAATTTTGGTTGTCATCCTGGGTCCGCTGCGGGGGGCGAAGTACCTGCTGTTCGCTGGCGATCGAAGTTCGGTGCGGCGAGAACGAAAACAGGTCCTTCACTTCGTTCAGGATGACAAACCTAAAGATAGTTGCAGAGCTTACGCACATCCTTCTGCGATACTCTTCATCGTGCCGAAACCTAGCACCATCTCGACCACTTCCACTACGCTCTTCGCTCAGGCACCCTGCCGCGCCGATCTTGCCGGCGGCACCTATGACATCTGGCCGCTGTACCTGTTTCATCCCGGAGCAGTCACGGTCAACATGGCGCTGTCGATCGTGACGAGCTGCAAGCTCACGCCGCAGCGTGGACGCGAGATCTGGCTCATCTCGCACGACACCGGACGCTCGGAACGCTTCGCTTCGCTCGACGAACTGATGCGCGCCAAAACCTACAAGCACGCGCTCGCGTCGTATCTCATTCGCTTCTTCCAGCCGAAGAGTGGATTCACGCTGGAGACGCACTCCCAATCTCCAGCAGGCGCGGGCATCTCGGGTTCTTCGGCGCTGATGATCGCGACCACGGCAGTGCTGGCGCGCTTTACCGGGCAGGCCTTGGACATCGAGCAAATACGCATCATCGCTCAGAACGTCGAGGCGCAGTTGATCAAGGTTCCCACCGGTTGCCAGGATTACTACCCGGCGATGTATGGTGGGGTGAACGCTATTCATCTCTCGCCGGCGGGGGTGTGGTGCGAGCCGATTCCGATTGCGGCCGACGAGATGACGCGCCGCTTTGTACTCTTCTACACTGGAGCGCCGCGCCAGTCGGGCATCAACAACTGGGAGGTCTTCAAGCAGCACATCAATGGCGACAAGAAGGTGATTCGCAACTTCGAGCAGATTTCACAAATCGCGCAGCAGATGCGCCGGGCGCTGCAATCGGCAGCATGGGACGATGTTGAGCGCCTGCTGCGGGAAGAGTGGAAGCTACGCCGCAGTAACTCCCCGGCGATCACGACGCCGCGAATCGACTCGCTCATCGCCACTGCGCGCAAGCATGGCGGCCGCGCAGCCAAAGTCTGCGGAGCCGGCGGAGGAGGTTGCGTCATCGTTCTGGTCGAAGAGGGAAGCCGCGAACGAGTGTCGGCGGCGATACGCGACCAAGGCGGCCAGCCACTCGACTTCCGCGTAGTGTCTGAGGGGCTGCGCTTTCACTCGGCTTTGAAAGGGCGCGGCTTCAGCCGGGCCGCAAAGCTCCCGTTCGGAACCGGGGCTTTAGCTCTACGGCAATTCCTGAGATAGCCTCTAGCCATGTTCACCTCCGCTACGGGACGATTGCAGCCGGTCTGGAGCTTCCTGCTCTCGGTGGCACTTTCGCTGGCGGCATTTGTCGCGTGCTTGCTCATCGCCGAGTTGATCGCGGGCGAGCATGTTCTGCGCTTTGAAGCGATTTTCCGTCCCTTGCTCGCAGCTGCACTGTTCGGAATCTATTTGTGGCTGCTGACGGTTGCCGACCACGTGGAAGAACAACCGGTGGCAACTTTGGGATTCCCTGTCGCCCGAGGCTGGAAACGCCAGCTCGGGGCAGGCTGCATCCTGGGGTCGATACTGGCGTCTCTGGCAGTCATTCCGGTGGTCATCTGGGCCGATGTCAGCTTCGACATTCGAGTCAGCCCGCGCGCCTGGGTGCGAGCGGCTGTGGTGCTCGTGGTGCTGATCTTCGGCGCCCTCGCCGAAGAATTGATGTTCCGAGGCTATCCTTTTCAGCGTTTGGAAGATGCGATTGGCTCTCTCGGATCGATTGCGGTTTTCTCAGTGCTGTTCGCGCTGGTGCATCTCTCCAATCCCGGCGCCAGCCCACTGGGGCTGCTGAATACTGTTCTTATCGGGCTGGTTCTCGCGATTGCCTATCTCCGCACCCGCGCACTTTGGCTGTGCTGGGGAATTCACTTTGGATGGAATGCCGCGCTGGGATTGCTGTTTGGCCTGCCGGTCAGCGGATTGCGCATCTTCAACGTTGTGGTGCGCGGGTCGACGCGGGGCCCACATTGGCTGACCGGCGGTAGCTACGGAGTGGAGGCCAGCGCTCCCGGCGTTTTCGCGGTTGTCATCGGCCTGCTCGTGGTCTGGAAGTGGCCCTTGGCACGATTAGGCAAACCTCTGACATTTCCGCCACCGGAAGCCGAGCACCTCGACGGCGTTGCCGGCATCCAAAACTAATGTTCGCCGGCACGCTCGCCGGTGGGCTTATAATCAGAGGCAACGGGGAATCATGGCTGGCTGTCGTTCCACTGTGGTTGGATTTGCAGCGCTGCTGCTGATGCTACCCGTCTGCGTTCGTCCGCTTTCCGCCAGCGATACCAAGTCTAAGTCAAACGTAAGCTCCACACCCTCGGTGGTCGATCCCAACGCACCAAAAATCAGCCCCCGCACCCGGCTGGAGATTATTCGCAGCCTGGAAGCCGAGCGGGTGTATTCGCGCGTCCTGTTTCCTCAAGGCAAGCAGGGTTTGGCGATCAAGAATGGCGTGGTCCGCCCCAACGAGATGGGCGTGGCGCAGATGGTTGCCGAAAATGGCGCAGCGGCGAAGCCGGGCGATCGATGCATCATCAGCGGCGTCGAGGTGAAGGACAAGGAAATTATCTTCGAGATCAACGGCGGCCCGAAAAAAGGGCCGAAGTGGTATCAGCGCATCGAAGTTGGCGGAGCAACCAGTGGCGGCCAACTCCCGGGTACGGGAACTCCTCAGAGCCTGGATGCTCACGGCTCGACCGTGAAGCTGGAGTTTGACAAGTATGTTCCCGAGATGACGGGCGACCAGGTTCGCGCGCTGCTCGATCCGGTATTCGACTTCAAGGCGTTGACCACAGCCGAAGCCTACGAGAAAACGCTACCACCAAAGGTGCAGGAAGCGATCAAGAATCACCAGGTCCTGGTCGGCATGGACAAGGAGATGGTGGTCTACGCCAAGGGTCGCGCGCCACAGAAGATTCGCGACAAGGACGATAAGGGCCAGGACTACGAAGAGTGGATCTATGGCACTCCGCCGGAAGAAGTCGACTTCGTGCGCTTCAAAGGCAACGAGGTCGCACGCCTGGAGATCATGACCGTCGACGGCCAGAAGGTGGTCAAAACCGAAAAGGAAGTTGATCTGAAATCTCGCGAATCCGAAATGGCCGACGCGAAGCCCAAGCCGAAACCGGCCAACGCTCCTACCCTGCTGCGTCCCGGGGAACAGGCCGCAAATCCTTCCACCATCGATCCTGATCAGCAGACCACGACGATCGGGCCCCAGAAGCAGCCGCAGCCGGTGAGCGTGCCGCCGCCGGCGTCTCCCGGTGGTGCATCACCTTTGCCGGGACCGCAGTAGCTGGCGGTGAATCCCTTGAGCATCTACTGAATAACTTGGTTTGGGGGCGCCTGGGACATGGACGATATCCCTGTGTTTGACATTTTCGGCACGTTGGCTACGATTCAAGGGGAGATGGCGAACATGCAAGGAATACGAATGAACATCGAAATCCGCGACGCAGCTCTTGAGGCTAGAATCCAGCGACAACTCGAGGCCACTGGATCCAGCAGCGTTGAGGAGCTCCTGCTGCACCTGCTCCAAACTCAGGAGGAGTCGGATCGCTGGCTTTCAGAAAGTCGGCACTCCAACAACACTAAGATACGGCGCGGCATTGAGCAGCTCGACCGCGGTGAAGGAATTCCTGAGGACCAATTAGATGCTCATCTGGCGCAGTTGAAAGCCACTCCTGAATGAGAGCGCGCTATGTCCTCGCACCCGAGGCGGCGCTCGACCTGGTCCGAATCTGGCGGTACATCAAGAAAGAAAGCACAGTTGAGATGGTGGAAGAACACCTAGATGAAGGTCCGCACTACGAGGGCATTCACTTGCCGTCCATCCCTCTTGGAACTGTGATAGCGGAGCGCCGCATCCTCTTCGAGGATGCGAATGGCCATGAAAGAGAAGTGATCGTCCGGCTGGGTCTTCCCGTGCCAGTGCCTTCCGTTCTCGGCGTTCCGTTCTGTTCGTATCGCTGTCCCACACAGATTATCGGACTCGGTATCGACGAAAAGATAATTGCGCCTCCCGGCATGGATGCCTTTGAGGCGATTTATAACGCACTCGACGTGATCGGTCAGCAAGTGGATTACAGGGCTGAACAACTCCAGCTTACAAATCCTTCGAGGGGAACGGACTCGAGAACCTTGAATTGGATCTGGAAATATCCGCAGTAGTTCGAACTGCTAGAAGATTTCCCTTAATTGCCCGAAGCCTTCCACGTGCAGTAGCTTCCGCCCGTTCGGGGGCGAGAGGATTTCGCCGCGCTCCAGCTCCCACGTATTGTGGTGAGGAACAAACACGGCGTGCAGACCAGCCTCAAGCGCTGGGTTGATATCGGAGCTGGGACTGTTGCCGATCATCCATGTCCGGTCATGCGCCAGACCGTATTTCTCCACCAGCCCGCGATACGCCGCCGCATCTTTTTCACTCAGGACTTCGACGGCGGTGAAGTGGAGCTTTAACTCCGAGCGCTCGAGCTTGCCTATCTGCTCGGTGAGGTTCCCCTTGGTGACCATAAACAGGCGGTGCCGCCGGGCCAGATCGGCCAATGTCTCCGGCACTTCGGGCATGAGTTCCATGGGATGCTCAGCGATCTTGAACGCGATGGCCTTGATCTGCTGGTGCAGTTGCGGAGTCACGGGATCGACGGTCAGCCGCTCGAAGCAGCCCACCAGAGCGTTGGCAAAGCTGTGCATGCCATAGCCCTGCTGGCGGATGACCTCGCGCTCCACGTCCCACAGTTCGAGGCGAACTTTATCGGGGGTGTGAGTTTTGTGATCGAGAAAGCTGATGAAATCAGCGATCGCTCGCTCGAAGTAGATGTTGTTTTCCCAGAGCGTATCGTCGGCGTCGATGAGCAGATTTTGTCCGGGCGGAATCTTCTGCTCGAGCGCGACGGCCATCGTCTGTGCGCTAACTCGCGTTGGAAAGCGCCGCGCTGCCGACAAACTCGACCTGCGGCTTCTGAGTGATAATCCCTGCCTCGTAGCCCATGTCAAGCAGCTTGACGATAGCTTCGCGGCCATCTTTGCCGTAATCGAGGGTGCGCTCGTTGACATACATGCCAACGAACTTATCGGCCAATTGAGCATCCAGGTCGCGAGCGAACTGCATGGCGTACTGCAAAGCTTCTTCGCGATGCTCAAGAGCGTACTGAATGCTGTCGTGTAATGCCTGGCAACTGGAGTTGATCAATTCCTCGCCCAGATCGCGCCGAATGGCATTTCCCCCCAGCGGCAGCGGCATGCCCGTCTTCTCGCGCCACCACTTTCCCATATCCACAATGCGGTGCAGACCCGCGCGATCAAAGGTGAGCTGCCCTTCATGGATGATGAGTCCCGCATCGTACTTGCCTTCGAGCACGCGCGGGATGATCTGGTCAAAGGGCACAACTTCGGTTATGGCCTCCGGCAGATATAGCTTAAGCGCCAGGTAAGCCGTGGTCATAGTGCCTGGCACGGCGATGGTCACGCCGGCAAGTTCGTCTTTGGGTATGAGGCGTGGGGACACGATCATCGGCCCATAGCCTTCGCCTACGCTGCCCCCGCTGGGCATCAGCGCGTACTTATCCTGCAAGTAAGGGTAAGCGTGAAACGAAATGGCGGTGATGTCGTAGAAGCCGTCCAGCGCCTTGCGATTCAGGGTCTCGATATCGCACAGCGAATGCGTGAACTTCACTCCCGGGACGCGCACCTTGTTGGTGGCCATGCCATAGAACATGAAGGCGTCGTCCGAGTCAGGACTGTGAGCGACTGTGATTTCGCGGAGGTGAAGCCCAGCATTGTTATTCATAGATAGACCGACCATAGGACGCTGTAAGGCACGACTTCGAGGAAACCGGGTGGAACTCCGAACCAGATGTCTAGAAGCTTCGCTGTAAACGGCGCGCCAAAGCAGCCGCAATCATTACCTTCATTACTTCAGCAGCCAGGAACGGATAAAGTCCGAATGCCGCTGCATGTTGCCAGCTATGCGTAAGAATCGCCAGCCAGGAGATGCCACTGGCGAACAACAGAACCTCTGCGCTGGAGCCGCCAATCAGGTTGCGAGTGAAACTCGGCGCCCCGCGCTCCGTAATCATGCCTGCGATGAACGCTACAACGGGGTACGCCCAAAGGTATCCAGCGGTGGGACCGAGCAACTGGGCGATGCCTCCGGGGCCAGAGGTCGCGAACACCGGCAACCCCATCGCGCCCCATCCCAAATAGAGGGCGGCGGCGGCGAAGCCGCGTTTGCTGCCCAGCGTCAGGCCAACCAGCAGCACGCCAAAATTCGCCAGCGTCAGCGGAACCGGAGTGAAGGGCAGCGGCAGTACCAGTCGCGCGCACACTGCGATGACTGCGCTGGCGCAAACCACGACGGCGATCTGCCGCAATCCGCTGAAAGAGCGTTCAGCCGAAGTTTCACGTATCCCTGTCGCTGCTTTGGCCATGGTTGATTTCCTCGGATGTTCCAGCTAGTTGAGCCGATTTGCCGTCCTGACCGGGTGCGTCCGCCGCCGTAGTCGTCTCCGCTTCCGGGTGGGTATCAAGATGACGCCTGACGCGGAAGTGGATGGCAAGACCGACGGCTACGATTGCTGCGGTGCACAGTATCAGGACGACAAACAGAACCTTGATCACCACAGACACTCAGGATATCAGATTGACTTACGCCGTCTGTGACAGGTGAACTTCACCGAAGTTCAGCTCTTCGGCTTGTAGGTTCCTGCCATCGCCGCTTCCACTTCTTCGGCGGTGTGCGGTAGCGAAGCCGTCAAATCGACCAGATTCCCCTTCCCGTCTACGTAATAAATGTCCTCGATGCGAACCCCGATTTCCTCCTCGGGAATGTAGATTCCCGGTTCGATGGTGAACACCATCCCCGGACCGAGCTTCGCCTTGGTATCGCCCACATCGTGAACTTCCAGCCCCACGTAGTGCCCCAAACCGTGGATGAAATATTGGCCGAGGGGCTGCCCGTGCAGGTCTTTGCCGTGCGTGTTGATGTAGTCGAGTGCCACTTTGTAAAGCGAATCGGTGCCGGTCAGCGAGTACTGGCCGGACTTGAAGGCGGCCATCGCCGCTTGCTGTGCGCCGAGAACAATGTTGTAGATCTCGCGTTGACGGTCGGTGAACTTGCCGTTGGCCGGAGCAGTTCGCGTAATGTCCGACGCATACATGGCGTACTCGCCTGCCACGTCCATTACCACCACATCGCCATCGCGAATCGGTGCGTCATCGGCCGAGTAGTGCAGCACGGTGGAGTTGAAACCCGAGCCGACAATGGGCGCATACGCTGGGCGCTCGCATCCGCCTTTCATGAACTCGTATTGCATGCGTGCCTCGACATCGTGCTCGTTCAGGCCGGGCTTGATCATTTGCAGGGCTGCGAAATGCGCTGCGATCGAGGCGTCGGTCGCGTGACGTATGCGTTCAATCTCCCCGGCGTCTTTGACAACGCGCAACTGCGCCAGCGCGGGCTTCACGTCATTGACGCCCGTGCGCATGGGCAGCGTGTTGGCGCGGCGCGACCAGTCGAGGAAGGCGGACGCCGCGTTCTGCTCGCCACTCTCCGGCATATCCAGATATAGTGCCGGACGGCCACCACCCAGCAACTTGGCAAGCTCTGTTGATAGCGTGTCGAGGTTAGCGACGCGATCGAAGCCGGTGATGGACGGCGCCTGCGGATCATTCCACCCGAGCTTGGGGCCAGTCCACTTCTCCTGTGTCAGGTTGCGCCCGGGGAGGAAGAGGATCTCGGTGTAAGGCTGAGATGAGTTCTTGTTGAATGCCGGCGCCACCAGCAGTGCGGCTCCCGGTTCCCTCAGTCCCGACAAGTAGAAAAAGTTGTCGTCCTGGCGAAATCCGAAGGTTGCGTTCGGGCCTTCGGCCTCCGTCGCCGCAAAGATGACGGCCACTCCGCCGCCCAGCTTCTGTGCGAGCGCCACGCGCCGAGCGTGATAGTCGGCGTTGGGCTGGCGGTCGAGGGCGGGGGCGGGGGCGGAGAGCGCTGAGGAGGCTAGAAGCAAGGCAAGCCCGAAGGCTCGAAGCGATAGGTAGGGTCTCATCTGTGGATTCTGTTCTCTCTTATTCTTTGTCATCACGAGCGGAGCGAGGGATCTGTTCTCGCTTCCCGCTGCAGCGGGCTTATCGGCGGCCCAAGTTTTCCCCAATCATTAGCCAGATCATCCCAAGTCGGGTTTTCTCGTTCAATGAACGCTACGCGTTTTGCACGGTCATCGCGAGAGGCCTTAACCCTATACCCCCACCGGAAACGGCTTCACGCTGTGCTCCTCGGCAGAACGTGCCTGACCGAAAGCGTCGAAGCGGCCCTGCATCAGCGACATGATTCCGGTGTACCAGTATCCGAAGACGAACAGGAACAGGAAGGGGACGGTGAAGTAGTTTTCCGTCGACATCGCGTACCAAATGGTCACGGCGAAATAAGCGCCGATGAGCAACTCGATATAAGGAACCCAGCCCAGGCGCTTGCGATACTTCTTCGCGGCGATGCTCTTGTCCTGCTTGCTGACTACACGGTACTTGGGGGTACGCGCAAATGCAGTCTGATGTCCCACCAGCGCTTCGATAACGGCTTTGCTGTTGGTAATGGTCAGCCCAATTCCCAGCCCCATCAGTGGAGGCAGATACAGCAGCGTCCGCAGCCAGGACCTGGGGAAGAGCTCTTTTTGCGATACCAGATAGAAGCTGGAGATGGAAAACGTCGACGCCAGAAACAGCGGCAGGTCGATGGTGAGCATCTGAAACCAGCCCTGGTACGAACGGATAATCATGGCCGGCATCAGCAGCGTGCTAAGCACAATCATCAGCGGATAGCTGATGTTCGCCGTCAGGTGATACCAGGCTTCGATCTTCTCCCGCCGCGAAACCTTCGAGCGCAGCAGGAATGGCAGGTCCTTCTTCGCGCATTGAATCAGGCCCTTGGCCCAGCGTGCCTGCTGGGTCTTGAAGGCCGTCATCTCGATGGGCAGCTCTGCCGGGCACTCCACCTCTTGCAGGTAACGGAACTGCCATCCCTTCAACTGCGAGCGGTAGCTCAGGTCGGTATCTTCGGTGAGGGTGTCGTGCTCCCAGCCGCCTGCGTCCTCGATCGCCTGCCGCCGCCACATCCCAGCCGTGCCATTGAAGTTGAAGAACACCCCTGCGCGGGAGCGGCCTCCGTGCTCCAACACGAAGTGCCCGTCGAGCAGGATGGCCTCGACTTCGGTGAGGAATGAATAGTTGCGATTCAGGTGGGTCCAGCGCGTCTGCACCATTCCGATCTGCGGCTCAGCAAAGTGGTGGATGACTTTTTGTATCCAATCGGAGTACGGCGCGAAGTCGGCGTCGAAGATGGCGATGAACTCGCTGTCCGTCTTCTTGAGGCCGGCAGCGAGTGCACCTGCCTTGTATCCTTCGCGGTTGGTGCGATGGTGATAGCTGATGTTGTACCCCATCGCGGCATAGCGGTCGACTACCGCCGAGGCCACCTGCACGGTCTCGTCCGTGGAATCGTCGAGTACCTGTATCTCAAGCTGCTCGCGCGGGTAATCCATCTTGCATACGCTCTCGACCAGGCGGTCGATGACGTATTGCTCGTTGAAAATCGGGAGCTGGATAGTGACCTTCGGCAGCTCAGCAAAGCGCGAAGGCGGCTCCGTTACCTTGTTCTTGCGGTGCTTGTAATAGAGGTAGACGAGTTGATAGCGGTGCATGCCGTAGAAGGCCAGCGTTATCAGCACGATGAAATAGGGAATCAGCAGCGCCAGGTCGAAGCCGTTAGCGCGATACAGTCCCACAAAGGTCTTGTCGAGGAAATGCGTCCGGAAATAATGGCGGAACCCGTGCGGTTCGAGCAGCGCGAGACCCACTGAAAACAGAACGGTGTTCAGAGCATTGCTCCGGATGAAAGTCTGCGTGACGATGCAGCCATGCAACTTATCGAACCGATTGATTGTACCTGAGGCGTTTCCCGGCGCTGCCTGCAAAAACGGAGCTGCTGCTGATTCAGGCGCCTCTCTGCCGGACGAAAAACCGGTGCGGCGTTGACCTTTGGCGCGCCACGCGAAAGAATAATGTCGCTGGAAAAGTCATGCGGCTTCGGGTTGCTCTAGTACTAACATTCTTGTCATGGTGGGCAGGCTTATCTGCCCTCGCTGCGGACCAGCCTGCCGCCCACACGGCGGCTGTACCGCCGGCAAAGCATTATCCCGACGAGGGTCTGCTCTCTAATTATCGCTACGCCAACGCGTTCTTCGGCTTCTCGATTGACTTGCCCGCCGATGCCGCTTTGCGACCCATCCCATCGTCGACTCCGATGGATGGCAGCATCGCTCTGTTGGAGACCGTTGGTTCGCCGGCGCACCGATCGGTCATGGCGATCTCGGCTTATCCTTCGGGCGCCCAAGGCCCCAATGCTCGGCTGTTGCTGCGGCGTGAGCTCGATGCTGAGCTCACCATCGGCGTGGAAGAACTGCACGCACTGGCCAAAACCAGCATCGCCGGACATCCCTTCTTCTATTACGAAACCCGTCACGGCATCGATCAGCACGCGATTTACGCTACCGACCTCGATGGCTATGCGCTTCGCTTCATCACCGCGGGACGCGATCCCAAAGTGCTGCAGCAACTCGAGGCGGCCATCGTTCACATGCGCTTCTTCCCGCCTGCATCCATCAGCGATTACGCCGGCGTCGGCGCGGCGCCTTATAACGGACCGGCGATTCCGTCGCACCTCATCGAGGAGCTGAAGTCCAATCCGCCGGTGCGCAAGCTGGCCGACGGAAGAGTGTCGGGCAATGTCTACGAGAACGCTTTCCTGGGCTTCGGCTATCAGCTTCCCCAGAACTGGCATTACGGAACGGAAGCGGCCATTATGCCCGCGGTGGAGCGCAGTCGCGAGCAGAACTACGATCGCCCAGCCGTCTCGCCCAGCCAGCGCACGCTGCTGAAGGCGTGCGAGCGGACGCTGGTTTCCGCCTGGCGCAAGATGCCGCAACAAACCGGGCAGATCGCCTACGACGACTTCGGCGAGGTCACGATCTCGGCGATGTCGCTGGCTTGCTTTCCCAACGTGAAGTTTCCCGATGTCCCCAGTAGCAAAGAGGCGATGACCGATTTCATGATCGCGTACAGTCTCGGTCATCCCATCGTGCAGGACATGAGAGGAGCGCGCGCCTTCGAGCATGACGGTCGCATCTTCATCTTGATGAATGGTGTCGTCGCCTATCACGAAGACGGCGACGCGTTGTCGCGCCGAGTGTCGGTCGCGTTGGCGCTCACCAAACAGCGCGGCTACCTGGTGAGCTTCTTTTTTGCCGCTCCACACGATGCTGAACTGCACGAGCTGATGAGCGCCAAAGCAGCATTCGATCCTGAGCCGGTGGTGAAAGAAGCCAATTCCAGCGGGACAGGAAACGCCGGCGGCGCGGAAAGTGGGCTGAAACCCGGCGGATCGGTAGCAGCGGCGAGTCCAGTGGCGGGCGCAACTCCGGTTGTGTCACCAACTCCCGTCGCTGCGGGAACTAGCTCCTCGCCTGATTCGCCGGAGATTTCACAAAGCGTACCCGCAGCAACGCAAGCAAGTCCGCCAGCAGCCGACCCCAAAGTCCAACCCGGTTCTGCAGAGTCAATGTCGGACACCACCTTCCATCCTTCACTCCTCAGGCCCGGAGAAACCATGCAAGATCAGCAAATGAAAGGCACACCTGTACCGAAGAGGCCGCGCCAACAGTAGCTGACAGTATTCACAGTCGAGATCGCGGTGGCGCAAGCTTCGCGACGGTAATCACCACACGCAACAAAGAAAGAACATCAGGGAGGGAACCCATCCATAGTTTCCGTTTGCGTATTCACTCACCCTCCTCCAAGACGGATTGAACTCCGGAGTTGGCTTAGTGCGAGCAAGCCGGCGAGCAGCAGAACTGGCAACCGCTGATCTCTCCGCCAAACGCGCTGCTGGCGCTGAGACATTCGATCAAACGTTGTCGGCTCCTAGAGTTTGCATCGGGGTTCTCCTTAGCTTAGCTAGATCATTTCTTCTAATAACCGAACGCAGCTTGCTTCCATTCCGTGTTCCATATTTGTCGCGAGCATGGCCGACCGGGTCTGGGCATCCGGCCAGCGTCATTCGCATGGTCATCACAGTGCCCGTACCCGTCAACATCAAATCTCGTTTCGATACTGGCATGGGCCACTGCTCCACATGGACATGTTACGGTTTTAAAAACAATGCTCCGCTGGTCATTTACTGCTTGCTTTTACCACGAGCCTGTGAGAGCGTTGTCGCTCGGAGGAGGGTACCTCATGAAACGGATTCTATTGCTTGCGGTTGTGCTCGCAACTTTCAGTGTAGCTTCCTTGGCTG
This sequence comes from uncultured Acidobacteriaceae bacterium, assembly GCA_963796585.1. Taxonomy (GTDB): domain Bacteria; phylum Acidobacteriota; class Terriglobia; order Terriglobales; family Acidobacteriaceae; genus CAVVDY01. The sequence goes on along the minus strand of CAWCMB010000005.1, from coordinate 509,998 downwards.
CGAACATAATTGATCAGGAAGACACCACGCAGAACGCCTACTTGGCGGCGTTTTCCCAAACCGACTTGGCACAGTCCTTTACGCCGTCGGCCGACAATTCCAGCGGAGCTGGCGTTTTCCTGTACAGCATTGAAGGCAGCCAGGGAATCACGATCAGCTTGTGGGATAATCTGCCGAATAACAATGGACATGAACTGGCTTCTGCCACGTCTGGGCAAGTCGGTCCTAATCAGTGGGTCGACGTATTCTGGAATCCAGTCGCCGTGACCCCTAATAGCACCTACTACCTGGTGTTTGAAAGCATTAACAACGCGAGCGGACTCTGGGGTGACGTCGAGAACGGCTATCCTGGAGGAATCGCGTACGCCAATCCTGGGTACCAGGCATTTCCAGATTTTGACTATACCTTCCGTGAGTACTCAAGCACGGTGCCCGAGCCGGCCACTCTCTCGTTGCTGGGCGCTGGTATAGTTTTTGCAGCTCGGCGTTTGCGCCGGAGCTAAGTTCTTAACCGTTTCTGCTGGAAAGCCGGGTGCTTGAGTGCCCGGCTTTTTCATTGGCGCCTGCCTCTGTAATTCGTGGCGTTGACTCATGTCCGGGTTACCGGACACGAGATCCCAACTCATCCGTCGAGGGACGCTCGCCTTACCGCCACTTTTCATTCAACCGTTCCCAAAAGTCCAACCGGCAATCGCTTCTGCGTTGAAACCCGCTAAGCTCCCACCAGCTTCTCAATTTGCGCGACATGGTTGACATCGTGTCCAGCCATCTGTCGCGCCAGATCGGCAACCGTCATCGGCCCGCGCTCGGCATGAACGCCTCCGAGCTGCCACTGTTCGGGAGCAAGGCGGTCGAACATGCGCAGGTTGGCGTCGCGCATCAGGCGGAAGAGTTGCATCGATTCCTGCGGATCGCGCGAAGGATAATCGCCTAGCTTGTACCACAGGTCCTGATCGAACGGGATTATCGCGGAGCCGTTGTGCTCAATCATCTGGCGATAGCGCCAGAAGCATGAGACTTCCGCCTCGGCCAGATGGACGAGGATCTCCGACACCGACCACTTGTCAGCCGCAGGACGCTCGGTGAGCTGTTCGCGCGACGCTCCGTCCAGCAGCTTGGCCAGCTTTGCGGCAGTCCCGCGCTGCACTGCGATGGCGTCTCGGCCTTCCATCAAACCCAGGATGCGGGCCTTGTATTGTTCGGGCGTTTCCTTTGCCATGTGCTTCCTTTCCAGCGATGATCGACCAAGTTATAGACGGTAATTCGCAATCTTCGTTTACCCGCGAAGGCTGTCACAGTACAATGTGGCACATTCGCTTCGGCGAGGAGGAACCATGGAGACCGCACCATCAACTCCGTTTTCCTACGAAGTAGAGGTGTCAGGCGACACCGCTACCATTTCATGTCACGGGCGCATCGTTGCCGGAACAGCCAACGAGTTGAAGGAGCTGGTGAAGCCGATGATCCCCAAAGTGCGGCGCATCATACTCGACCTGAGCGACGTGTCGTTCATCGACAGCTCCGGCCTGGGCACGCTGGTCGGACTGAAAATTTCGGCGGCATCGGCGGCCTACACCAGCCTTGAACTGCGCAACCTGTCGCCCCTGGTCAAGGAGCTGCTGCATACCACCAAGTTGAGCGATCTGTTCGCCTCGTAGCCGTTCGTCGTTCGGGTAGTGCTGGCCTTCAGTGTCTGGGTCACCAAGGCTTTGAAGGCGCGCAGCGCGCCGTAACTTCTTACTTCCTGTTGTCATCCCGAGCCCACAGCGGCGGGCGAGGGACAATGCGTTGTGCCGTCCCTAAAGGGACTCGAGTAGTTGCGTTCGGCTTATCGCGGCGCTGAAGCGCCGCACTACCCTTCAAACCTTCAAGGCGCCGCACTACCCTACAAACCTTTCAAAGCGCCGCACTACCTCAATTGAGAAAGAACTTCGTATACAGCGTGTCGCGCTGGGCCGGACGGAAGCCGGCATCGCGAATGATCCGCCGCAGCTCTTCTTCGGTGGTGCAGTTGCGCACGCCGGCGGCGCGCACCACGTTCTCCTCGATCATCACCGAACCAACATCGTTGCCGCCGAAGCGCAATCCCATCTGGCAGACCTTCAGTCCCTGCGTCACCCAGCTCGACTGTACGTTCTTGAAGTTCGTCAGATACAGCCGCGCAATCGCCAGCGTCTTCAGGTACTCGACCGCCGTGGCTTCGTCCCATCCGCGCCCGCCCAGCGCCGTGTTCTGCGGCTGGAACGACCACGGAATGAAGGCGGTGAATCCGCCCGTCTCTTCCTGCAAATCGTAGATCGCCTGGAAGTGGTTCACCCGATTCTCGTAGGTCTCGCCCACGCCGAACATCATGGTCGCCGTCGTCCGCATGCCCAGCTTGTGCGCGGTGCGATGCACGTTGAGCCAGTCGTCGGTGAGGCACTTCAGGCGCGCAATCTTGTAGCGCACCTCGTCGTCTAAAATTTCGGCGCCGCCGCCAGGAATGGAATCCAGCCCGGCATCGCGCAGCCGCCGGATGGTGTCTTCAATCGACAGCCCGCTGACCTCGGCTATACAGATGACCTCCGACGCCGAAAAGCAGTGCAGGTGGACCTGCGGAAAGCGCTGCTTCATCCCGCTGAGCATCGCCTCATACCACTCGATCTTCAGGTCGGGATGCAGGCCGCCCTGCAGCAGCACGCCGGTGCCGCCCAGTTCGACCGTTTCGCGCACCTTGTCGTAAATGGTGTCGAAGTCGAGGATGTATCCCTCGGCCGCGAGCTTGCCCTTCAGCGGCCGATAGAACGCGCAGAAGGTGCAGTACTCGGTGCAGAAGTTGGTGTAATTAATGTTGCGATCGATGATGTAGGAGACCACGCCCTCGGGATGCAGGCGGCGGCGCACCGCGTCGGCCTCCATACCGATGCCGATCAGGTCATCGGAACGAAACAGCTCCAGCGCTTCAGCTTTGCTCAGGGACATAGGGGACTCACGGGCCTTTGTGACATTTTACCTGTTGGGGCGCGGGTGTCAGGTATCAGGCATCAGGTATCAGGTGTCATTCCGAGCGCAGCGGAGCGGAGCCGAGGAACCTGCAGTTCGTTCGCGCTGCCAGTGAGGCTTCGCACGGGTGTCATTCCGAGCGGAGCCGAGGAACCTGCAGTTTGTTGGCGCCGCCAATCGTGCTTCCCATGTGTTAACTGTCTATGCATCACAGGCCCCACACCGACAACCGACCACCGACAACCGACAACTGCTCCACCCCCCTCCCCCCAGGTATGGCTAAAATCTTGATTCCATTGAGCCGCTAAAAACTTTTCCTCGCAAAATCTTGAGCGCGTGAGAGTTACAGGCAAAATCTTAAAACAATGGGAGTTAGCTCGATTTATCGCACCAGACACGATGCAGAAGAGATTTTGAGGATTAACGAAACGGTCAACCTGAAGCAAGCCTTGCGGCATTACCAAAACGTCCTAAATCACCGCGTCCGGAGGCCCCGGCGCGCACGGGCACACAACTCCCTCGCCCAGCAAGGTGAACGTAACAGAGGAGTAGAGATGGTGCAAGTTACGAAGGTAACCAGGTGGTGGACATCGTGCATTCCAACTAACCCGGAGGATGGGGGATTCCCAACCCGGATGGAGTGCGGACTTCCAGGTGAGGAATGGTAATAAGACTCGCGCTCTAGCGCCCGAGGTAAGTCTTACCTCAGCGACTCAGGCCGTTTCGTCTCCCGCACCAGGATGACCGCTGAAGCGGTGCTCCACCCATCAAACGTGATTTCTCCGGCAACTTAAACTAGCCTCAGGGTCAATATAGAAAAATGAGCGTTGAAAGGTAACGAAACTAGTTGACTGTAATTTTGTAAACTTGATAAACTCCTCATCGTTTCCCCGCGGGCCTTGATCTCAACTTTGTAGCGAGGTGTTGTCATGAGAAGGCGGGTCTGCGTAGTAAGCCTCATAGTAGTATTCTTTTCGACAATTCCACTCTTTGCTCAGCCGAGCGCTACCACCAGTCTCTTGGCGGTCAACAAGGCGCGGACGTTTATCGAGGGTGGAGACCGTGGCTCAACCGTAATGTCTATGGTTCACCCCGCCGCAACCTATCGTGGCATGCGATTTCTTGGCACGAGGGACCTCGACCAGGGACAATTTCAGCTGGTTTATAAATTCAACTGGGACCAAGGTTCGCAGACCGAGATTGGGTTCAATTGCGATTCGCGAGGCAACGTGCAAGGCGTGCGGATCGGTAGAGACAGTTCAGACTATCCAGCGTTTGCTGGAGCAAGCCTCATCATCGGAATAGCTGGTCAGGCTCTGTTGAACAACTACAAGGACCAGATGAGCCCGGCGGACAGGCGTTTTGTTCAGCAAGCGATCGATAATCTGGACGCGAGAACGTTCCTGGAAATCATGCTTGCACTGGAACAAGCATCCGGGAACTAGACGTCCGGCGTCGCTTCGATTCTTGATGAGTTCTCCACTCAAATAGTCACGAAGCCGGACTGTGTATTCGCCGAAGCTTCGACGTGGTGAGGTTTCCTTTGCTTGGAATAGATCTCAAAGCTGCCCGCACAGCGTGGACCTTTGCTGTGGTTGCCATTCTGCTGGGCGCACTCTATCTCATCCGCAAAACGCTGTTGATGTTCATCATCTCCCTGATGTTCGCCTACCTTTTGTATCCGCTGGTGAACTGGATGGAGGGCAGACTGCATGTCAAGAATCGTCCGATAGCGGTGGTGTTTCCTTTTGCGGTGATTGTAGGGATGATCGTGGGTTTCGGGTTCACCGTGAAGCCACAAGTCCGTGAGGACATGAAACAGTTTCATCAATCGCGTGCCAACTTCAAACAAACGATAACGGCGTGGACGCCGCTGGGAATTCCGGTAGGACAGAGCATTATTGACGGCGGGAGTGCCAAAGAAATAGTAGAGGTGATGCCGCAGTTCAAAGAGGTACTTAGCGTCATCGCGAGAGAGATCGAACATTTCTTTATCATTCCTATACTCAGCTTTCTGATTTTGCTGGACGGTCCTCACATTCGAGACAACCTGATCGAACTGCTGGCCAGCTCGGAATACGGCATCGCTCTTTCCAGCAGGGGACGGCAGGCGGTGGAAAGCGTATTGCGGGATGCTCACGTTTTGATCTTGCAGTACATGCGCTCCCTTTTCCTGCTCTGCTTGGCTACGCTGGTGTGCTTTCTGGTGGCGCTGAGCGCGATGCGAGTTCCGTATGCGACGCTATTGGCGATATTCGCGGCACTCTGGGAATTTGTGCCACTTATTGGGCCTGTAATCTCGGCCGCCGCCATTCTTCTGGCTGTTGGTTTTAGCTCTTCTCAAACGGCGCCGCATCTGCAAATGGTTTGGGTCATAGCATTTCTGGGTGGTTATCGCATCTTCCAGGACTACGTGCTTTCACCCCATCTGATGAAGAAAGGTGTGAAGCTGCATCCGCTGCTGGTGATGTTCGGAGTGTTCGCTGGCGGCGAAATCGGGAATGTTGGAGGCATTTTTCTGAGCATCCCGATTCTGGCAGTTGTGCGCCTTGTGTACTACGAGTTGTGCAAATATCATTTCGGCTCAACAAACAAAGCAATCGCCGCAACGAAGGCGGCGTAATGGGCGAGGGTTCATGCATCAGCATGTACTCTCCGTTGCATTGATCCACTCCAGGTAGTAAGCGCGACATCAGGAAATCAAAGGAAGGATCAACCAAACAGGCTGGTACAGACCGGCTAATTGGTTTGAAAAGTCATGGGCATCTTCTTCAAGACCAGTTGGTGTGGTATTGGGTATCGTTGTAGGCTGCGTCATTGGGGTGTTTGTTCTAGCTGCTATCTTTGGTCGCGACAGCTCCTCATCCACACCTCGCTCGGAAGCCATCATTGACGTAAGCGCTTCCTCAAGCGACGAGAGTTGCACCGTATTGGGAGACTACTGTATCAAGGTGTATTGCACTTACTTCAACCGCGGAAATGGCGCGGGCGAAAAAGTGATCAAGGCCCAGTTGCTCGATCGGGGCGAAATTGTTGCGGCTAAGGAGTCGAACCTTACGCTGATGCCTGGTCAAAGCCAGAAACTCTCCTGGGATTTTACTGAGGCTGAACTCGACGACGATCAACACCAGCACCATTATCAGTACAAGTGCATTGTCGAGCATTGATAAAGCCAACTGAGGGAACGAGGGGGGTACCCTCGGCACCCCAGGTTCGGCCATCGGTTGGTCTAATCTGGGCAAGCTCAGGGCAGGCTCTGCGGCACGCAACGAACTACAGGTCCTTCGACTGCGCTCTCCGCCTGCGGCGGATCACTTCGCTCAGGATGACACCCGGTGACGAGTAGTGCAGGGCGGCGAACTACAGGTCCTTCGACTGCGCTCTCCGCCTGCGGCGGATCGCTCCGCTCAGGATGACACCCGGTGATGAGTAGTGCAGGGAACGAAAAGCAGGTCCTTCGCTACGCTCAGGATGACAAGGCGTAGGTCCTTCGTCCGCCGCGGCGGACTCAGGATGACAAGGCGAAGAAACGTTCAGGTGGATGGTGTCTTATATAAACCAGGGGCTGCAGCGCCTGCGATGTGCAGGCGCTGCAGCCCCTGATTTTTTTGATCGCTTTGCGGCACGGCTGAAGCCGTGCCCTGATACAAGGCCGAGGCGCGGCTTCCCCGCAGAAGAGTCTGTTACGAAACTCCTGTCGTCCGCTGAAGCGGACTCTCGATTTCCCACTTACGCCTCCCCGCGATGAATCGCGGGGCTCTCACCTATCGCCGCGAAGCGGCTGGCACGTGGTTTCTCCCACCGTCGTTGCTCCATCGTGAGTTTCGTAACAGTGCTTCCGCACTGGGCTGGAATTGTTCTGAGTTCCGGTGGTGCGGATTGTTGTGTCTCGAACGGGTGGCTGGCGCCCTAGTATCTAGTTGCATAAGTTAGCGTACAGAGTTTTGGGGTGTTTCTGGAATACGACCTGCTTCTTCCACTCGAATGGGTGGGCCGTCTGGTTGTAGGCGGCGATGAAGTCGTCCATGTGTTTGCGCAACTGGCGGGGGCTGGTGAAGCTGGCCCCCGTCAGCGACTGGCTCTGCAGAATGGAAAACCAGATCTCCACCTGATTCATCCACGAGGCGTGGGTGGGGGTGAAATGAAAGTGGACGTTCTTGTGGCGGGCCAGCCATCGGTCGCGTTTGGGCTTATGGGTGTTGAGATTGTCCAGGATGACATGAATCTCGCGGCCGGGGTGCTCGGCTACGATGCCGTTCATGAAGTCGAGGAACTCGGTGCGGCGGCGGCGCTGGTAATGATCGCCCTTCACCAGCCCCGTGGCCACCTCCAGAGCCGCAAACAGCGTGGTCGTGCCGTGCCGCTTGTAATCGTGCTGAAAGCCGGTGAGGGCCTTGCCGTTGGGCAGCTTCAGCCAGCCCTGGGCCCGTTCCAGAGCTTGAATGTGAGGTTTTTCATCCACGCTCAACACCAGCGCATGTTCCGGTGGGTTGAGATAAAGTCCCACCACGTCGGCGGCCTTGCGAGCGAAACAGGGATCGGTTGAGACGCACCAACTGTGACGTCGTTGGAGCGAAATTCCATGCTTGCGCAGCACCCGCCAAATCTGATCGTCGGAGATGTCCTTCAGCGCCGCGGCCAGCAAGGCTCCGTTCCAACGCGCATAACCTTTGGGCGGCGGTTGATCCAGTTGCGCGAGGATGCGACGCTCGCTGTTGCGGCCGTAGACCGCCGGCTTGCCTGGCCGCGGCGCATCCTGCAAACCGTCCATCCGGTGGCGCAGAAAGCGGCCGCGCCACTTGCTCGCCGTAGCCGGCCGCGTGTCCATGGCCGCAGCGATCTGCTCATTGCTGGCCCCGGAGGCTGCCCGCAAAATCACGCCGGCCCGAAACACATCCCGCGCCGCACTGCTCGGGCGACGCACTACCAACTCCAGATCAGCCTGTTCCTCCGGCGTCAGTGCAATACTGCGAGCCTTCATGGATTGCACTATACACCAATCGCTTATTTATGCAACTAGATACTAGGTTCACGTCCCACCTATGTTGCGGTCGCGGTGAAGAAATGGCATGGGTGTACGATGGCCCATGCAATGTACCTCCGGCTGGCTGCGAGCGTTGGTTGCGGTTTGGTGTTTAGTGGGTTTGTTATGCTTGCCCGGCTGCAACGCCGTGAATCCCTTGTGCGGAAGCGCCCGACCAGTGCCTGCAATCTCATCGCTCTCTCCAACCACGATTGAGTTTTCACAGGTGCAACAGAACGCTGTGCTCACGGTGAATGGTAGTAAGTTTGTTTCGGCTTCTGTGGTGCTCATTAATGGGATGACAGCGGTTACTTCGGTGGTCAGCAGTGAGGAGTTGCAGGTCACGCTCACAACCACATTGATCACGGGGGCCGGAACAGCAGAGGTCTCGGTCAATACTCCGAGTGGGAACTCGGGGGATCTCGGGTGCAACAGCGGCGGAACCAGCGGCAGCCTGGTTTTGACTATCACCTAAGCCTGGCGCCACATTTTCACGTCCCTCGTTTGGACGTCAACGTGGGCTGAACACTACCTCCTCGCCACTTCTCCCATCGAATCGCGTTGATGCCCAGGTTAGCCCAAAAGAAGGGGCGACCCCTTCGACTCCGCTCAGGGCAGGCCCGAACCTGAAGCCGTGTCCTGATACAAAGCCGAAACAGCAGGTCCTTCGTCGGCCGCGGCGGACTCCTCGATCAGGATGACAGGGCTTGCGGGGCAGCCGGCGAACTGCAGATCCTTCGACTCCGCTCAGGATGACACCCGGTATGGGGTAATGCTCCGCGCTGAGGATGACACCAGCGAGGGGGCTGCCCCCGGCGCTGAAGCGCCGCACTCCCCGAAACACGGCGGCGTGAATCCCACACATTCCAAACGATGGACGACAGAATGGAGCACCCGCAGTTGCTAAGGTCAAAACCCCCACCCCGCCAACCGATGGCGGAGTGGGGCACCCGTCGAAAATTCGCACCGCGCGTAAAAACACGAAAAGCCCGGAACTTTGCAGTCCGGGCTTATGGAGGTTGCTACCCTCAGAAGACCTGAAGGTTTAACGAACCTGAATGCTGAGCGAATCTGAGTGCTTACAGAACCTGAACGTTCTCGGCCTGGAAGCCCTTGGGGCCTTTGGTCACGGTGAATTCGACGGCCTGACCTTCTTGAAGGCTACGGAATCCGCTGGACGCAATCGCCGAGAAATGCACGAAGACATCCTCGCCGTTCTGGCGGCTGATAAAGCCGAATCCCTTCGCATCGTTAAACCACTTCACTGTTCCTTGTTCCATTGTGTTGTACCTGTGTTTTTGAATTTCCTGCTGAGAAGATCGGTTGCTGCTTGGAGTGGGTAACGCGTAGGCGGGACCAGCTCTAGTTCGCTTTCGTTCAAACTTAGCCTGATGTCCATATGATGCCTGTCATCCCGGAATGATGCAAGTATTTTAATTTCTCAAATTTCGTTTTGGAGCCTCAATGGTTTGGTCGTGCCCTGACGCGAATCTTCGCAGACGCGTTTTTTTCGGCAATCCGGAGAGCCGCGCCCTGATACAGAATTGGCACCCAGCTCATGGTTGCGCTTGAACGCTTGCGGAGCCGGGCTTCTGCGTCGGCTGCAACTCGTGGGCCTTGGCGATTAGCTTCTTGATTTTGCCTTCGATGGCGGTGTCACCGATGTGTTCGTCTTGCAGGACGCCGTCCGCATCGATGGTGAAGGTGTGGGGAATGGCTTCCACGCCGAATGATTTCGCCAAGTTTCCATTGAAGCCACCATCGAAGTACTGGGGCCATGTCATCTCATTCTGAGCGACAAATTCCTTCCACTTTTGCTCATCGCTATCGACGCTGACACTCAGCACAATGAATGGCTCGCCCTGAAACTTATTCGCGATCTTCTTGATGTCAGGCATGGCAGCTCGGCAGGGACCACACCAGGTCGCCCAAAAATCAACCAGCACGACTTTGCCCTGAAGGTCATCGAGCGACAGCTTTTCGCCATTGGAGGCAGTCACCGCAAACGGAGGCGCCATTCTGGCTCGCGTCAGTTCGGGTTGGTTGATGTAGCGCATAGCACGCTCCCGGTCGGCTTCACTATCCGGGTTCAGCTTCAAGAACTGCTCGAAGCGGGCCTTGGCAGCATCATCCTGCTTCAGGTAGCCCAAGGCTCGACCGTCGGCAAAAACGGCGGCCGGAAAGGCAGGAAGGGCGGTAATCGCCGCGCTGAATTCGCTGTGTGCCTGTGCGAAAAAATCGTCCTTGTGTTTAGCTAGTCCCTCGCGAAAGAAGACCAGGCCAAGCTGGTAACGAGTAAGAGCTACCCGTTGCTCGCCTTGGGCGGAGGCCACCAATTCTCGTGCAGCGCCTTCCGCGCTTTTCCAGTCTCCAATCTGAATGCCGTACTTCACGATTTGCTGCTGGCAGGATGCACAGTGGCCGGCATCATCTTTATTCGCCTTCTTGAAGGTGTCGATGGCGGATGACGTCATTCCCAAGTGAAGATAAGAAAGCGCGTCTTTGTAGGCTTTTTGTGCTTTTTCGGAGGCCGGCCCCCCCGCTTCACCGGGACGTTGCGCCTGCATAGGCGCCAACATGCAAGCCAGTAGACATATAAGGACTATTCCGCGAAATGGCATCGCAACCTCCACGCATTTTGTAAGGTGTATTAATTAGGCTTGAATCCAATTGCTATATCAACGGTTTTGCTTTCTTTTTGAATGGTTTGGTGAACATCCACCTTCACTGAGTTCAGGTTGAACTGCCTGGAAGCTGTCAGAAGAAACATGCCGGGATAGCTCGTATCGTAGACTTCGCCGGAGTTCAGCTTCCAGAGTTTAGACAACGATGCAGAGGCGCTGGGCGACAAACCCTCGAAGGTTACTCTACCCATTTTGTATTGATCGCCTTCATGAACATCTACATCCACCGCCACGGTATTGGCTGTATCGTCAAAGCGATAGCTGGGCTTTAGCCGCGCGTCAATGTAGCCATTGGTGCCGTAAATCTTCGAGATACTGCCCAGATTTTCTTCCAGCTCTACTTGATTGAGCGGCTCTGATGGCCGGGCCTTCACAATTTTTCCGAATTCGTTCGCAGAAAAAACGGTATTGCCCGACCAACCTATATTCGCCAGGCGATAAATGGCACCTTCTGCCACCGGCAAGATGACATCGACGGATCCGGTATTACGATCAATCAGCGTCGCAGTGGCAGTACCAAAGTCGGCGCGAAGATATCCCCGCGTTTTGTATTGCGGCAGAAGATCGAGGGCTTCGGCACTGCTTAGGCGGGTGCGAGAGTAGTCCTGCCCGAGCAAAGCATCGTTGGCAGTCTTCTGGAGAACAGTTTTTAAACCGGGTGAGACGCCGGGCAGCTCAACATTACGTATTGGGAGCTTCACTCCCTCTACCCGATAAACGAATCCGAAGATGTCGCCACCGGTTTGCGGCGCTTCGGGAAATGCATTCACTGCCGTGGCAGCTACACCCATCTCCGTCAGAATTGCTTTAGTGTCCTCGGCCAGATGCTGATACATGTCGCCGGCGGCGGGGATTTCGCCGCTGAAGAGAGGCTCCCGCTCGCCCAGTTTCTTCAATAGGTCTGGCTGAGACATCCAGACAAAATTGTCGAAGTGAGCGGGCAGAAGCTTGGCCGTGTCATGGACTTGGAACTCCACTCGCATACCCTGAGGGTTGGACGTATAGCTATAGCTGACCTCAGTAAACATCCCGGTAGAGGCAAGCCGGTTGGCAGCGTTCTTAAGAGTATCCTCAGTGGCGCCCTGTCCCAGAGTTAGGCCGGTGGACCGCACTAATTCGGGAGTCTGAAATCGCGTAGATCCGGTAACGGTGATTTCTGTCAGCTTGGAACTATCAACCGGATTTGCCATGGCGAAGGTCGCGCCGATCAGCAAGATAAGAAGCGTGCGGAAGAAGGCGGTAAGGCGGAGCTTTTTCGTCATTGGGGTTTTCAATTGTTTAGAAGCGGAATATTCCAGAGTAAGTGACTAGTCATTCTAGAGCATCCCTGCGGAATATTTTGATGACTTTGTTGTAGGTCGCCTCCGAGACGTACCGTTCCGGGAAAGTATTGTTGGCAGGTGGGCGGAGATATACGCTGAATTGTGGATCGCCGGTTAAAACCGGCTCGGGTCTTTGTTGCGGCTGGTTCACCCAGTGCTTCCGCACTGGGCTGGAATTGTCTGAGGGTCGCTGCCGCGGAGTCTCCTCCCCCCGCCCGTGCCTCGTGGATAAAAATGCCCACCCCGCCATAAAGAAGCCGGAATGGGGCACCCAATGCAGCCCAAATCCCGCGCGTTCCCAAGATCGACAAAACAGCAGGTCCCTCCGTCCGCTGCGGCGGGCTTGTGATGACAAACGACAATAGACGCCGACCGCCCGGTTTTCACTCCGCGTGCCATATCGCTTATCCTTATTTTCAGAACAACAAGTGGGGGCCGATCGATGGACATCGACGACGTTAGAACCTTGTATGCGTACAACCTGTGGGCGAGCCGGCGCCTGTTCTCCGCGCTGGAGAAGCTGAGCGACGCGCAGTTCACCGCCGAGGCGGAGAGCAGCTTTCCGTCCATCCGCGAGACGGTGTTTCATATCTTGGCGGCGGAATGGATTTGGTTGCAGCGCTGGCAGGGCGCATCGCCGCGCGCGAGCGTCCCCAATGCCAACGCTTCGGGGAGGACGTGGAACGGGCTGACACCAGGGGAGAAGCCGACGTACGAAGAGCTGGCGAGCGTGGCTGCGTTGCGCGCCTTTGCCGACGAGCTGGAGCAGAAGCGTCAGGCATTCCTCAACTCGCTGAACGACGACAAGCTGCAACGTCCGCTGAGTTACACCGATATGGCGGGGAAGCGGTTTGCTTTGCCGCTGGTTCAGCAGATGCAGCATGTGGTGAATCATGGCACCTATCACCGCGGGCAGGTGACGACGCTGCTGCGGCAGGCAGGTGGCGAAACGGTTCCACTCGACATGTCGTACTTCTTCCGCGAGCAATAGGAAAAAGCGGCGCAGGCGGGATGAGGAGATCTCCCGCCGTCAACGTATTCCTCCGCTCACTTCAAGGGACAGAATGAGTAGGGCGCCCATCTCCCGCACCAATCGCCACCCCGACAAAAGATGGCGGAATGGAGCACCTCTTGAAAGATCACAGGCACCTGGCGATTCCCCACCTCGACTTCGCTTAGTGTCACGCCGCGTAATCGCCGAAACTTGCATGCCCCGTGTAACATTGTCCGAAGCTGAAATTTTCAATCAGTCATAGCCTTCAAGGGGGATACCCTTATGCAGTGGTGCGACCGGGCGCTTTCGATTTTCCTCAGTACCAGCTTGACGTTGAGCGTGGTTGGTCTGGATGGCTGTAGCAAGAAGACGGAGCCGGCACAACAGGCTTCGGCAGGACAGCAGCAGGGCCAGCACGCGCCCGCGACGCAGTACGCCGTCCCCACGGCGGAGCAGCTCTATCAGCTGGTCGCGCCGATTGCGTTGTTCCCCGACAATCTTCTGGCGCAGGTGCTGGCGGCCTCGACTTTTCCCCAGGAGATATCGGATGCCTATCAATGGATGCAGCAGAATTCCAGCCTGAAAGGCCAGCAACTGGTAGACGCCATTAACCAGCAGTCGTGGGATGCCAGCGTCAAAGGCGTGTCCCAGTTCTCCGATGTGCTGAACCAGATGGCGACGAACTTGTCGTGGACCTCGGCGCTGGGCGATGCCTACTTCAACGCCCCGCAGAGCGTGATGAATGCGGTGCAGGTCATGCGACAGCGTGCCTATCAGGCGGGCAATCTGAAGAGCAATCAGCAACAGAATGTGACGGTCGAGAACCAGGCGCCGGGAACGGCCGCGCCGGCACCGGCTTCATCGGGCGAGCCGCAGGTTACGGTGGTGCAGCCTCCGGCGCAGACCATTGTGATTCAGCCGGCACAGCCAGAGGTGGTTTATGTGCCTACCTACAATCCGACGGTGGTGTACGGCGCGCCAGTAGCGGTCTATCCGGGCTACTCGACAGGCGCGCTGGTGGCAACCAGCCTGATCTCGTTCGGGGTTGGGATTGCCGTGGGCGCGGCCATGAGCAACTCATGCTGCGGGTGGGGTTGGAACTCGTGGGGATGCGGTTGGCACAGTTCCAGCGTGACCTATAACCGAAATGTGTACGTGTCGAATTCCAACGCGTTCGTGAACCGCAACAACTACTACAACCGGAACAATATCAACAACGCGAACATCAACCGCAATAACATCAACAACGCAAATATCAATCGCAACAACATCAACAACGCGAACATCAATCGCGCGAACGTAAACAACCGCGCCAACAATTTCGACACCAATGCGCGTAACACCAACTTCAGCGAGCCGAAGTTCAACCAGAAGTACGATCAGTCGCAGTTCCGCAATCAAGGGGCACAGCAGCAGATGAATCGCGCGGAGGCCGGTGCGGGCAATCAGGGCCGGTTGAATCAGCAGGCCGGCGCAGGGAATCAGCAGCGGCAGGCTGGGGCGGGGAACCTGCAAGCGCAGAATCGCGGCGGCAACTTCAATCAGCAACCGCAGCGCGACCAGGCACGCGGCTACGGTCAGCAGGCCAATCGCGGGACCAGCACCGGCGCCTTCAACGGATATAGCCCTGGGGGCAACACCCGCACCAATAGCGCTCGCGGACAGCAGAGTCTGGAGGGTAGGAATGCCGGCGGTGGCGGACAGCGCCAAGCAGCAGGCGGCGCCCGGCCGCAGCCCACGCGACAGCCGGCAGGTGGCCGCGAGGGCGGGGGACGCCGGCGTTAGGGATTTCGGGATTTCTGGCTCCTGCTTTGAAAGGGCATGGCTTTCAGCCCTGCCAACGCGGGAGCGACAGAAGCCGGCCTTTGGGCCCTGGGGTCTTGAATCCCTCAGCGGCTGAAGCCGGAATTCCTGAGTAACGTTTTTCGGCACGCCTGAAGGCGTGCCCTTTCAAAACTGACTTGTCGCGGGATGGCTGAAAGCCAGGCCCCTTCAACGTGGGGAATATATGACGAAACTGAAAGCGCACTCATACAATCCGCATCGTTCCTGGAGATTGCAGTTTGTAGCTGCGGGGCTGCTGCTGGTATCGGCGGTGCTGTGCTATGCGCAGACCAACAACGAGAAGACCTTTGCTTCGCCGGGCGATGCGGTGCTGGCGCTGTACAACGCAGCCAAGGCGAATGACACGCCTGCGCTGGACGCACTCTTTGGCTCGAATGCGCAGAAGATCCTGAACACCGGCGATGCCGTGGCCGACAAGAACGCCCTTGCCAACTTCGTGCGCCGTTACGACCAGATGCATCGCGTGGTCATGGAGCCCGATGGCACCGTTACCCTCTACGTCGGTGCCGACAACTGGCCCACGCCGCTTCCCGTCGTGAAGAACAGCAGCGGCAAATGGTATTTCGACACCGAAGCTGGCATGAAGGAGATCCGTTATCGCCGCGTGGGCACCAACGAAAACGATGCCATCGAAACGCTGAATACGCTGGTTGAGGCGCAGCGTGAATATGCCTCAAAGCCACGCGACGGAAATAAGACCAAGCAGTACGCCCTGAAGTTCATCAGCGCCGAGGGCAAGCAGGATGGCCTGTACTGGAAGACGGACGACAGCCAGACTCCGAGCCCCATTGGACCGCAAATCGTTGACGCCAGCACCGAAGGCTACAACATGCAGCAGGGCAAGGCGACGCCGTTTCACGGTTATTACTTCCGCATGCTGACCAAGCAGGGGGCGGCAGCCAAGGGTGGCGCACGCGATTACGTCGTCAATGGACGGCTGACGCGCGGGTTCGGGTTCGTGGCTTACCCTGCCGAGTATCGCAACTCTGGAGTGATGAGCTTCATCGTCGATCAGGACGGAGTGGTGTACGAGAAGGACCTTGGTCCCGACACAGAGAAGCTGGGCGCTGCGATGACGGAATACAACCCCGACGGAAGCTGGAGTCGCGCGGATTAGGCACGATCTTCCTCCCGGCCTGTCGTCTAGAGGAAGGACGGTAAGGCTGGGACGCACCCAGACGAAGGGCGTCAGATCAGCGATAGGGTTCGCAGAAGTCTGGAGCCCTGGTCCCAAGTAATCGGCAGCCGCGCCTTATCTGGTTGCGGATCAGGGAGCAGGCGTTATCGGCATTGCAGGGCGGGTGGGTCGCGGGGCTCACTTGCAAGCACTGTTTTACTAACTGCTTTGCTGCGGCGTTACCGATTTCTTTGCGACAAGAGAGGCTGGGCGTGTTGGGGTTCTCGCCGGTGGCGGGCGCCAGCGATCCCAGGTTGTCATCGGATCGCTTCTGGTTTTTCGGAGGCAGAACGACGATGGTCTGTGCCGGCGCCGGCGGCGGAGCGTTGCCCGGCTCGTAGAGAGCTTCGAACGGCGGCCGCTGAACGATGGTGCGGCCATCGAAAGGGAATTCGCACTTGCTGTCGACCATCACACCGAGTTGGTAGCCGCGATACTGCACGCGGCAGGAATACAGAGTCGAACCGTCGCCAGCATCGCCGATGGGGAGCAGACCCGAATCGCCGGGTTGATAATCACGCCACTCGGCCGGTCCGTAGGCGACTTCGTACTCGGAGGCGACTACCTCCCGGCCGTCGACAGCGATCTTGCAACTGCCGTCAATCCACTTTCCCGGGTAAAGACTCGATCCCGACTTGGCGCGGCAAAGGTAGACCGGCGCGGCTTGCGAGGACGACCGTCCGGGGCCGCCGGACACGGCGCCTGGGCCAGGAACTTCGGGAGCGTGCAGCGGCTTCCATTCGAGTGGCGATTGCTGCGCGTTCGCCGAGGATAAAGACAAGAACAGCAGAAGCAAGCCAATGCCCGCAGTAAGCGGGCAGTGGAGCGGAGTTTGCCTGACCGCTGGTGACTTGCCTACTTGCACCAGCAGCGCGCCTGGAACTCGCATTCCGATTTGCCGAATGGATTGTCGGTGCCCTGCTTACACGTAGCTTGCTTGCCGCCATTGCAGGTGATGCTACATCCTCCGCAATACTGGCTTGGGCCTGCCTTGCAGGAAGTCGGCTCTTGCGCCGCTGCTGCCTGTGCCGCAGCTCCTCCACCGCTGCTGGAAGCCGATCCCAGTACCGCAGCTACGGCCTCGTTGAAGGAGCGCTTGCCATTCTTTCCGCACCAGTTGTGGACCTTCTTGACGTCGTCCGCCAAGGCAGCGTCACTTTGGGTAAAGCGGGGGTCGGGACTGCTGGCATTAGCCCAGCCCTGGATATAGGCGACAAACGGCTGCTGCTGCGCGCCACTGGCGTTCTTGAAGTTGTCACAGCTTAGCGATGCTACGGACTGGGCCATTGCAGGCGCGGCAAAGGCTGCCATGATGGCTAGACACACGACCAATGCGGATTTGTGGCGTTTCACGGACACTCCATTCCGTTGTGACAGTTGGGATTTTGACTCTGCCAAATTTGGCTTTGTTATGTCAACGAAATTGTGCAGGGCGGAGCGGCAGCGAATCCGCTGACGGTTTCGTGCCCGTCACAATCCGCTGACAAAAGTATTACAGTGCCTACCGGCTGAAGTTGCTAGTCTGAAGATGCATGTGGGGAAGGGCGGTGGACGCGCGCCCGCTCAAAAACATTTTCAGGGAAAACATGATCCGTATAGAAAAGCTCAATACCTCGACTGTCATTGTTATGGCGTTGTTTCACATTGGCGCGATTGCCGCGCTGTTTATGTTCAGTTGGAAGGCGTTCTTTGTTGCGCTCTTTCTATACTGGGTCGCGGGCAGCCTGGGCATCGGGCTGGCCTACCACCGCCTGCTGACGCATCGCGGCTTCAAGTGTCCCAAGTGGTTCGAATACTTCTTAACCGTTTGCGCAACTTTGGCGCTGGAGGGCGGACCGGTCTTCTGGGTGGCGGTGCATCGGCTGCATCACCAGATCACCGACAAGCCGGGCGATCCGCATTCGCCGCGCGATGGCGGCTTCTGGGCCCACATGGGCTGGATCATGAGCGGCGAGAGCCTGCACAACGCGAATGGCGACAAGCTGCTGCCCTATGTCCCCGATCTGCGCAAAGACAAGTTTCACATGTGGCTCAGCAAGTATCACTATGTGCCGATCATCGTGGTTGGCCTGGGGCTGCTGGCGATTGGCGGCTGGCCGATGGTGCTGTGGGGCATCTGCTTCCGCACGGTGTTCCTGTTGCACTCGACTTGGTTTGTAAACTCTGCAACCCATATGTGGGGCTCCAAGCGCTTCGCCACCGATGACGATTCGCGCAACCTGTGGTGGGTGGCCTACCTGAGCTTCGGCGAAGGCTGGCATAACAATCATCATGCGCATCCGCAGTCGGCGCGGCACGGGCTGGCGTGGTATGAATTCGATTTGAACTGGTACGCGATCAAGGCGTTCTCGTGGCTGGGATTGATCTCGGATGTGAAGCTGCCCAAGCTGCGCTCGGCACGGGTTCAGCCGGTGGAGACCGACAATGTCAGAGAACAGGCATTGGCGGCAGCGTATAGCGGAGATTAGAGTTTAAAGTTCCCAGATGATTCGAGCCGCGAAGCGGCGACTGCGAAGTTAGCCCCGGGCGCTAGCCCGGGGTTTTCGTTTGGTGCGACCCATTGACAGGCCGCGGACCGGACCGGAATTCTGCGTTGGACCTGGGCCGCGACGCGGCCCGACTTCGCATGATGCTTGCTCACCCCGGGCTTGCGCCCGGGGCTAAAACCGCAGCCGCTGCTCCGCAGCGCGATTCATGGCAGTGTCGTCGGATTTGATAAGTGAACCCGCGTTACACTGGTGGGCTGCATCACTTCTGCACCAATGCGACTTTTGCGTTCTCGACGGCGGCGGTGTCGATGCGCAGGGGCAGCTTGAAGGTGCTGGTGAGTCCCACATTGGGGTACTTCGATTTGAGGTAGCGGTCGACGAAGAGCTGAAGCATGATCTGTGGGATTTCGATGTTGTCGAGATCGACTTTTTGTACGGTGATGGTTCCAGTGCCGTGGGTCCCGCTCGCCTGAGCGACCACGTGGACGTCGTGAACTCCGGTAAAGACGGCGAGTAGCGGATTTTTCGAGCGCGCCTTCTCGGTGAGAGCGTCGAAGTCGACTTTGGCATGGCCGTCAATGGCGCCGGGCGTGGCGGTCAGTTTTAGACTGCTGACGCCCTTCGGCATCTTCACTCCGCCTTCAGCGAAATAGGCGTTGGCTTCGTCTTGGGTGATCTCGGTTGGCTTGGAATCAGGGTGCTCACGCGCAGCGTTCTGCTTTAGATGAGCGATCTTCTGCTCCATGCTGTGGTAGGCGGCACTGTGCTGTGGCTGATCTTGCGCGCCGAGTATCGTGGTCGTAAAAAACACAAGACACAACGCGGCGGATGGTACGAGCATGTGTAAGATCCTGTGCCGTCCCTTTCGAGATTGTGTCGGAGCCTCTGTCGTCCCTACGGGACTGGGGCCGTTTCCCCACTTCACCCAGCGCTGAAGCGCTGGGCTAACCTCTGCTGCGCCTACGGCGCGGGAGTTTGTGCCAGTCGCGGCACTCCGCAAATGAATAACAGGTTGCGACACAGGCTCTCCAGGCAGGCAGATTAAACCGGCTTCCAGCACCTTACTATGAAACATCCTCAGGCTGACGCGGCGCTGAAGCGCCGCACTACCCGAGCGTCCGGATAGGACAACTCGATTCCACTCGCAATGCCGCTCATCATCGCAACTGTGCCTGGGTGGCTGATGCCGGAATTGGCGTCACTTGCGGCTGATCGAGCGAGCCTGCGACAGAGTAAGAGGTGCCCCCAGCACGTTGCAGCGTGAAGTTCAACTTTCGGTCGTAGGTGGCAACGCCCTTGAGGTTGAAAACAGCGCCCGCAGTTTTCATTTCACAGTCGTCGAAGCTCAGCTTTCCTCCTCCGATATTGAGAATGCCGGCCAGGCTGGAGAAGGTAAGCGGCGCCGGGTGGCTTTCCAGCGCAAGCTTGCGAAGCGAGCCGCCGGTCCAGGTGAAGTCAGCCGATCCGGTGGCCGAGTTCAGCAAGCCGGCTGCATCTTTGCCCTGCATTGAAATAGCGTACTTGGCGGCCGTCTGTCCGGTGGCCCAATTCTCATGCATCAGGGTCGAGAGCTGGTCCATGGAAATCTTCTGCACTACGCCACCGCCTGCGTACCTGGGTGGAGACGTGGTGAAGTCGCCGGTCCACTTGCCGGTGTGATGGCCGCCGAGCAAATCGGAGCGCAGGATATCGAGTTCGACTTTGCCCGCATTCATCACCAGATGGCCCTGAAAGTTGTCGGCCATGAGCCGCCCCAACTGAAAGTGCGTGACCTCGAGTTTGCCGTCGGCGTGAAGTTTCAGCAACGCGTCCTGATGCTGTTCGCCGATGGCGAGCAGGTGATACCAGGGCTGGGAGCGGGCTGCAGGATTCAGCAACTGATTAACCCGCGCCAGCGACAACTCGCTGGTATGCAGATCGAAATGAATGGCGCAGATTTCCGGAGTGGCGCAGTGCAGCGGAAAGTCAGCGCTGCCGCCGATTGCGGGTTCCGCGCCGAGCGTTCCGGAAAATGCGCTGACATTCACCGCCTGGTTAGCGATCGTGGTCTGCGCGGACACAATGTGCAACGGCTCGTTTACGCCCTGAAGTTCGGCGGAAGCATTGCGCAGCTGCATTTGTCCTGAGATCGCGGGAGCCGAGAATCCAGCCCACGCGCCCGCGAGATCAAGTTCGACATCAGCCCCTCCGGCCAGTCCAATGGCGGGAGTGCCGATTCCCAAAGCCCGTGCGACCCGCAGGAGCCGGGTGAGTTCGGCATCGCCGCTTAAGGTGGCGCGATAGTCTTCTTGGTCGAAGAATCCGCTTGCAACGGCCGGCGATACTCCTCCGATGGAAAGCGGGAAGGGGCTAATCAGCAGCGCGAATCCAGCGGGTGGAGAGCTTGCCGCGCCGGGCTTGATTTTTCGCGATGCTGGTGGAGAATTCGCGGGAGCGGCGCCGGGCACGGTGAACAACATCTCTCCAATTTGCAGATCATTTCCCAGCACGGCGGAATGCAATGCTACATGACTGGTACGTCCGCCGCCTGCCCATCGGGCTTGCTCATCCGCCGCCTTGCGGACTTCGAATGCAGCGTCGGCTTCGCCGGTGGCGTTGAGGTCCTGGGGCAAGTCTCGCTTAACGTGACGGGCGAGGGCCACGATGCGATCCATGGGAATCTGCTGCGCGGTGAGCGCAATGTCATAGGAATCCGCGCCCCAGTTTTTTGCGTTGCCAGTGATACGCAGGGTGCCGGGCTTGACCGGGGACTCGCACAGAATATCGTTGATGGAATCGTCGTCGGTGGAGAAGGTTCCTGTGCAATGGGCTTGCAAGCGCAAAGATTGTCCCAGCGCAATGTCGTAGCGACGAAAGTCGTCAATCGTCGCGTCCAGCACAACGCTGAGAGCCGCGGGCGTGCCGGTGAAGTTGGCCGAGGCACCGGTGCCGCCGCGCCAGCCGCGATCGCGACCATAAATGAGTTTGGTCACCTGTCCGAGCTGGCCTTTGCTGAACTCCGCCTTCAATACGACCGGCATGTTGCGAAGTTGATTGGCGCTTTGGAAACGGCCTTCCACGCGAAGCATTCCGGTGTCGCTGATCTCGACGTCGGTACGCATGGGCTTGGCCAGCAGGCGCAATCCCCATTCGGTTTCCGACTGCCGCCACAAAGCGAAATCGGCGTCGGTGAACGAGAACGCCTTCTTGACCTGGCCGAGCTTGAAATTAATACGGCCGCCGGTGGCTTCAATGTAGGGGAATCGCGGGCGCACCTCAGGACGCCTGGCCGTAGTAGGAGCGGAGGAGACCTGCGAGGTTCGCTGGATCAGCTCTTCAACGTTCCAATGGCCGTCAGGGCCGCGCACCAGGTTGAGACTGGGATTATCGAGTTCGAGAGTGCCGATCTCCAGCCGGCCGCGCCACAACGAGGTGAGCCGGATGTAGGCAGCAACTTCTTCGGCACGCAGCATGGCTTCGGCGCCGTAGGCGGGATCGTCGGCCACGACAAAGCCGGAGAGCACGAGGCCCGGACGAGGAAGCAGCCGCAACGAGATTCCGGAGGCGGATACATTACGCCCCAGTGCCCGGCTGATGGAGTTGACCACTCTTGCGCGGTAACGGCCGACGTTGATCCAGGGTGGAACCAGCGCAGCAACCAGAAGAACCAGAAACACCGCCCACAGGACGAAACCGCCATAGCGTCGCGTGCGGTTTGCGTCCAGCGTCGAAGTGCCGGGGGCGGCCACTAGTGCACCACGTGCAACATCCGGTTCCAGCGGGTCTGGTCGAAGAAATGGATGACGATGCGGAAGAAGAATCCAATACGGTCGGCCAGCGAGGTACGCAGGTATTCACCGCGCGGGGTTTCAAACGACCAGTAAATGAACATGGGCGTGCCAATGACGTTCTCGCGAGGGATGAAGCCCCAGAACCGGCTATCGAGGCTGACATCGCGATTGTCGCCCATAGCGAAGAGGCTGTCGGGCGGCACTACCAGCTCGCCATTCTCAATGTGCGAAGCCAGAGTCAGCCGCCACTCCGGGCTCAACTGATCGTATGGACTGGGGGGCACTGCGGGAAAGTTGTCGCGATAGGTGTTGTAGTCTCCCTGGCGGATGACGTAGGGCTCGGTAAGCTGTTCTCCATTGCGGTAGACGACGCCATTCTGCAGATGGATGCGATCGCCGGGAGTTCCAATCACCCGCTTTACGACGTACAGCCCGGGCTCAGCGGGCGAGAGGAAGACGACGATGTCGCCGTGTTTCGGATTGCGATACTTCACCAGGGAGCTAATCCATTTGGTCACCGGCGCAAACATAACCCGATTGACGAAGACGTGGTCGCCAATGAGGAGGGTGTTCTCCATTGAACTGGACGGGATCTCGAAGGCTTGCAGAATGAAGGTGATGATGAACAGGCCGGTCACCAGGACAACGGCGATGGAGGCGATAAATTCCGGAGTTGTTTCCTTCTGCTTTTCGGGCTTGGCCGGATTGTCAGCCGCGGCGGGAGCGACAGGTTTCTTGGCGGCGGGCAGAGTTGTTCTTGCCATGTGACTTCTATTGTCCTTGTCGGCGACTCAGTGGGGAACGTGGAACATGCGGTCCCAGCGTAAACCCTTAAACGATTGAACCAAGCTGTAGGCCAAAGTGGAAAGTCTATCAGACCGTGCGGCGCCTTCACCGGCAGAACGATCGCGCGGCATCGACCAGTAAATAATCAGCGGGCGACCGACGATGTTCTCCGCCGGAACCAATCCCCAGTAACGCGAGTCGTAGCTGTCATCGCGATTGTCTCCTAACACGAAGTAGTAGCCCTGGGGCACGATGAGTTGATCGTCTTCGACCAGCTTTCTGGCCTCAAAAAACCACTTGGTGGTGGTGCGGTCGCCGAACTGCCCGTCGTTGGGAAAATTGTCGCGGAACTTGTCGTGTTGCGACCAGTTGAACTCAGCGTAGGAATCCGGTTGCGGCTCACCATTGACATAGACGTGCTTGTTGATCAAGCGTATGTGATCGCCGGGAATACCGATCACCCGCTTGACGAAATGCTGCTGCGGGTTCACCGGATAGCGGAAGACGATGATGTCCTGGTGCTGCACCGGGCGATAGGGAAGTAGCCAATCCCAAAAGCGTGAGTGTCCGTAGTGGGCCTTGTCGACCAGCAGGTAATCGCCAATCAGCAGGGTTCGCTCCATCGACTCCGAGGGAATCTGAAACGCCTGCACCACAAAGGTAACCACGAACAAGGCAATTACCACGGTGATGGCCAGGGATTGCAATGTATTCACGTGTTGCGGGTGCAGCCCTGGTTGAGGGGTTGCGACCGGCTGGGGCGGCTCTGAAACGGTAGAAACTTCGGGGTCGATGCGGACTTCGCTCATGCCTGGCTGGATGATTCGGGGCTGGGACTAGTGGAGTCCGCCGCGGAACCTCTCTCTTCTGATTTTAGGCGCTCGAAGGCCTGCTGTGCTGCCTTTTGCTCGGCGCTTTTTTTGGAATTTCCTTCCGCCCGGCAGACGAACCCGGCATCCGTGCCGCCGATGTGGACCTCGACGGTGAAGAGCTTGCGGTGTTCGGGACCCTGCTCGCGTACCACCGAGTAGCGCGGTTGCGGGCGGCCATGAGCGTGCGCGGATTCCTGCAACGCAGATTTGTAATCCATGATGGGGAGGCTGCCTCCACCGATTTCCTGGAGGTGCTTCAGTTCCGGTTCGAGGATGCACTGAACGATGAAACGATGGGCGGGCTCGATTCCTGCATCAAGGTAGAGCGCCGCGATCAGGGCCTCGAGCGCGTCGACTAAAAGCGTAGTTTTGCCGCGACCGCCGCTTTTTTCTTCTCCTCTACCAAAACGCAGGTAGCTGCCGATTTCCAACTGCCGGGCCGGGCGGATCAACTCACGTTCACTGACAATATGAGCGCGCAGCTTCGACAGTTCGCCCTCACCGTATTCCGGGAAGCGCGCAAAGAGTTCCTGGCTGATGACGAACGAGAGCACCGCATCGCCGAGAAATTCCAGTTGCTCGTTGTCGCTGCTGGTGGTTGAGTGATGCGGATCGGCTTCGGCCGCCGACTGCGCTTCGAGTTCGCGCGCGAACGACGAATGCGTGAGGGCCTGTTGCAGCAACTGGGGACGCTGAAAGCGATGGCCGAGAGTTTGTTCCAGCTGCGACAGATTAGTGTGGTGGAGATCCATGGAAGCAAGTTGTCAGTTGTCGGTTGTCGGTTGTCAGTAAGAAGTTGGCGGTTTTCGGTTTCTCCGAATCAGGTTGCCGGTTGTCCCTTGCCGCGGGCCGTCTTTACAGGGGCACGCCTTGACCGGCTGGGTTGAACACTGGGCCTTACATTTTCAAATTGTCATCCCGAGACGGCTCTAGCGGCTGCTGAAAAAGTACTTTTTAAGTACCTCAGGGGCTAAAGCCCCCACGTATTTTCAACGGCATAACGCTGGCCTGAAGGCCAGCACTACCCGAACTCCGAAATTTTCAGCAGCCTCTAAAGCCGATAATCTTGTTGACTTCGTACGACACGGCTGAAGCCGTGCCCTTTCAAATCCGCATTTAAATAAATCCACATTTATAAGTTGCTAATTGCTAATCGCCGCCTCTCTCAATGCGGCTGCGGCGGCTGTTGTGGCTGTTGCTGCTGCGGTGCCGCTGGCGGATTCGTGCTTCCCGGTGAAGGGGGCGCGGAAGTCGTCGTCGCTGGCGGCGACGTGGCTCCCGGAGCGGGGATGTTCGGCTCAGCACCTTCGCCGACGAGTTTCTGCAAGCGCGTTTGCTGCTGCTTGGCCAAGGTCTGCTCGACGCTGCCCTGCTGCGAATATTCCACTGCCTTGTTGGCGTTCACCAGCGCCTCGGCATATTTCTTTTCATTATCCTGAGCCACCGAGAGGCGCAGATAAACGCGCGCCATGGGCTCCCCCTTCGCGACATCGACCGATTTCTGGAAATCTGTTTCGGCGGTGGCGAAGTCCTGCTTCTGCATGGCGATTACGCCCAAGGTCTCGTAGGCAAGTGCCAGGATACTGTTTTTCACCGCCTGCACCTGGGCTTCAGGGACATTGGGAGGAATGTGCATGCCGGTGTCGATGTTATCGATGGCTGCCTGCGCGTCTTTCTGGGCTTCGGCGTAGCGCTGCTCTTTGTCGAGATCGTTGTCGCGTGTGGTTTCAACCAGCGCCGAGGCGACGTGGATAAGAGGATTCGGGTCGTGCGGATCGATGGCTACCACTTTGCGTGCAGCTTCAATCTCTTTGTCGGGCCGGTTCTGTTGGGCGAAGCCATTCATCGCCTGCAGGTAGAGCAGCTTCTTCAACTCGCTGTCGGGATACTTCTGCGCGAACTGGTCCGCCGCTGCCAGTACCTGATCGGGACTGGTAAGCGCCGCGCCGGCCTTGTAGGCGTCATACTCCGGTTTCGTCTTGGCCTGGGGCGGCTTGTACACCGCTGGAGCCTGAGCGGTGGCAGGCTGGGGCGTCGCCGTTGCCGGCGCCGGAGCGCTCTGCGATGGCGTTGCGGGCTGGGGTGCGGGCTGTGTCGCCGGAGCTTGCGCCAGCGAAACCGCAGTCGCCAGCAGCACCGCACAAATCGTGAATGGCAATCTCATGGTCTTCCTATCTTACTTATTGCGGTTGCGCCTTGGCTGCCGGAGGCTCGTAGGGAGCTTTGAGACCACGCTCGGCGGCCGCCTTGGTGTCGGCGGATGTGTCGCCGGTATCGAGCGCTGCTTTGTATTGCACCAGGGCGTCCTCGCGATCATCCTGCAAGTCGAGAATGCGACCCAGATAGATGTGGGACCAGGCGACGACGCGCGGCTCTTTGGCGGAGCGCATCGCTTTGGCGAAGTTGTCTCTTGCGTCCTGCAAGTTACCGCTCAAGGTAGCTACGCGGGCAAGCACAAAGTAGGCCCGGCCCGGATCTTCATTCGCCGCCAGAGCTTCGTTGGCCAGTTGCGCAGCTCCCGCAGGATTTCCACTGGCCAGCGCCCGCTCGGCCTGATCGAGCCGGTTGAGTGGTGGCTTGCTGGCCTGCATCAGTTCCGGCTCGGCCGACGAGGCAAACTGTATTCCCGCGGCATGCTTTCGCACCTCCGCCACATCGAGAGCGTGCAGCCAATCAGGGAAAGCATCCTTCAGCCCCGTCTCTCCTTTCTCAAAGGCCCGCAGCTGATCGTAGAAGTAGCCGGTCAGAATAAATCCCTCAGACTCCGCATGCTTTACGATTGCCTGCCGCTCCTGGTCCGTCAGCTTGGAGTTCAGCGGGGTACGCGCTTCGATGGCGCGAATGAGGCTTTCGATGATGAGCAGGCCGACATCTTCCTTGTACACCCCAGCCATCGGAGCCTGCTGCACCGAGGCCAGAATCGGCTTTATACGCTCCAGGGTAGTGAGGCGCTTGGCGATCAGGGGATCGAGCACGAAGTGCAGGTAAGCATGGCGAAGCTGCTGAATATGGATGTTGTCGCCCTGGGGAGAGATCACCATGTAATAGAGCTCGTCGCGATAGTCGCGCGAGTTCACCTGCCCGGGAGAAATCATGGGCTCCAGGTAGATGGTGTAGCTGCGGCCGGGATCGATGGCCAGCGGCATCCGCAGATACACATCGGTTGCGGTGATCATCTTGGCCACCGGGTCGTGGTAGCGCTCAATCAGCTCGTCATATTGCGGCTGGTGCTTCAACCAGATGGAGTGCAGGTTAGCCGCGGCCGCATAAGTCTTGAGCAGCGGCAGAAAACCGAGGACGTAGGTCGCATCGTCGGGCATATCGGCTTCCTGCCACTTGGGAGTGAAGTCGGGAGGATTGCCCACATTCAGCGCCAGGGAAACATACTGTGCGACACCGTGCACAGCATCGTCCTGCTTGTGGTCACGATAGAAGCGGCACATGGCCTGCGCAGCGGCTGCGGCCTGCGGCAACTCACTGGCTTTCACCAGGTCGGCGCGAACCTGCTGCCGAATGGGCGAAGAGGCCGCCAGATCCTGATCGTATCCGCAGACATTGGCGGCAGCGACGATGCTGAACAGGGTTTCGCTAACGTCGAGCGAGGCCTTGGTTGGGGCCTCTGCGGCACAGGGCAACGCCGTCAGCATCAGCGCGAAAATCAGTGTCCGGAGAGAAAAGCTCAGACGAGCCTCCTGAAGCAATCTAGGCAGGGAAGCGACTGTAAGCAGTGTAAAGTTTCCGGCGCAGGGGGCGCAAATGGCGAGGGCTACACTCGAGCCAACGCCTGGAGGGTGACAAGACTTTGAAGTGAGGGCGACCCCTTGCGAGCCGGCCGCTGAGAAGGGTCGTTCCCGTTAGTTGCTGGGGCCTTTCGATGCTGCTTCCGCTTCAGCCATCCGTTTAGACATCTCCGCTTTGACTGCGTCGAGGTTAAAGCTCGCGCCCCGTTGCATCGGCGGGTACTCGATGAAGGTTTGGATTTCCTTACCCATTATTTGCTGGACGAACACGAAACGCCAGAACTCGTACACGAACCAATTACTGAAGTAATACTGCGAACCCTCTTTCGTCCCGCTATTAGAGATGCCCGTGCGCTCGAACGGATCAAGGCGCAGGTTGGTGATGTAAGGCACGTCGGGATGAGTTTTCTCCCCTATCCAGCCTGCTGGTTGGTCGATGAAGCGGAACTTGTAATCGTCAATGCGCACCGCTCCGACCGTACTTTCGCCAAGGTAGAAGATCTCATGACGCGCCGACGGGCCTTTGCCGGTGATGGCAGCCATCTGGTTGTAACCATCCAGATGGTTCTTGTAGGTCCGGTCACCGATAGTTTTACCGTTCAGCAACTCTTCCGTGATGTTCGGATTACCGGCTGCCGCTACAAACGTAGGCAGCCAGTCCATGCCGGAGAAGATGCCGTTCTGCACCGAGTCCGCCGGCACGTGCCCGGGCCAACGAAGAATCGCCGGCACGCGGAAGCCTCCCTCGAGGACTGTTCCTTTGGATTGGGCAAACGGTGTTTGACCGCCATCTGGCCAGGTAAAGACTTCGGTGCCGTTGTCGGTGGTGAACACGACAATCGTGTTCTCGTCCTCACCGATGTCCTTCAGCTTTTGCATGACTGAACCGACGATGTCATCGAGTTGCACCATGCCGGCTTCTTCTATTGACCACCCATTCTCGGAGTTGCGCATCGCTTCATACTTCGGAGAAAGGTGGGTGACGATGTGCATGCGAGTTGGATTCAGCCACACGAAAAAGGGCTTGTTCTCCTTCTTGGACTGGTCGATGAACTTGAGCGAAAAGTCGAGGATTTCGTCGTCCACGGTCTCCATCCGCTTCGGGTAAAGCGTGCCGGCATCCTCGATTTTTTGTTTGCCGACTGGTCCCCAGCGAGGCATGTCTGTAGTGTCGTTTGTGCTGGTGGCCCAGCAGTGAACCATGTTGCGCGGTCCCACCACGTTCAAGAGATTCTGAGGATAGTTAGGATGCGCCGGGTCTTCCATCGCGTCCAAGTGGTAGAGATAGCCAAAGAACTCATCAAAGCCGTGAACGCAGGGGAGATACTCATTCCTGTCGCCCAGATGGTTCTTGCCGAACTGGCCAGTGGCATAGCCCATCGACTTCAAGATCGTAGCTATAGTGACGGCTTCGGCGGGAATGCCGATTTTGGCGCCGGCCTGCCCAACCGTGGTCATGCCCGTGCGAATTGGAAGCTCGCCAGTAATAAAGTTCGCTCGCCCGGCGGTACAACTGGCCTCCGCGTAGTAGTCGGTGAACAACATCCCTTCCTTGGCCATCTTGTCGAGATTCGGCGTGTGTCCGGCCATCATGCCACGGCTATAGGCGCCGATGTTCCACATGCCAATGTCATCGCCCATGATGACGACGATGTTAGGTTTCTGCGTCGTTTGCGCGGCGCTTGGGAGCGCGCCGCCCGCCAGCATAAAGCTGGATATGGCGAGCGCACCCAGTGTCAGTTTTCGAACATGTGCACCTAGATCCATTGTTTTTCTCCGATGCCGAACGTTTCTAGTTATCCTCCGCATGGGAGGACTGCGATGAGCGGAGGACAACCCATCAAAGGCTGCAAGTGTGCGAGACGGCAACATTCGCCTGCTCGGCGAAGTGTTTTTTGCGCTGTTCCGGGGTGCTGAGAAGCATAATGCCCGACACGATGTTTGACTACTGAAAACTCCGGCGCAGGGGGCGCAAATGCAGCGAGGATCGCTCGGAGACAACTTCTGCGCAGTTGAAACTGAAACACTTCCACGCCAACTGACTACTACGTCCCCTGCCGACTACTCGCAACGGGTTTGTTGCGATCGCGCTAGGTAGATTCCGGCGGCGCCTCTAAGGGAAATCGCGGCTTGGTAGCGGGATTCCGTGCTGCTACTTTCCTCTTAATCCATCAGTTTCTGTGCTGGCTTTGATGCTGTGGCAGGCTTGTAGCCGCCAGAGACCTCTCCGACCCTTATGTTTTTTGAGAAGTAAGTCTAGTCGATGGCAGCCTGGCGCTCTTTCCGTGCTGCCATGTAGTGTAAAGCGATTTGTTTGAGGTGGGTCGTCCCCAAGCACACCCTGACCTGACGGAAAAGGGTGATCGAGAGGTTCTATGCCGCAGCGTAAGTCATTGTTGTTTGTCCTCGTTCCGTTCTTCCTCACAACCGCCGGTTTTGCCCAGTCGATCGGCAACCAGCCCCAGTCGCGGCACGTGGTCGTGGTCATGGAGGAGAACCGCAGCATCAGCATCGCCTCCAAATATATGCCTTACCTAAAGGCGCTGGCGACCGAATATTCGCAAGGCATGCAGGTCTACTCTGATTCGCACGGCTCATGGCTGGCCTATGGCGAGCTGACTTCAGGGATGGCGCCCTTCGGCGGAGAAGGTGACGGCGGAATCTGTAACGGCGACGGATGCACCCAGACCCTCACCATCGACAACCTGGTAAGAGAGTTTGCCAAGCGAGGCATATCCTGGCGCGCTTACTTCCAGACGATGCCGCAGGAAGGATATCTGGGATATCAGTATGGTGAGTACGTTCGCCGCCACAACCCCTTCGCCTTCTACAGCGACGTTGTGAACTCGCTTTTGGAGCGGGGCAATATGTATCCCGCCGACCCCTACATGCTGAGCGACATCGAGGCCAACCGCCTGGCGAATTTCACCTGGATTTCTCCCGACCTCGATCATGACGCCCATAACGGCAGCGACGATCAGCAGGCGTTGGCCGCTGCGGACGCTTATCTGCAAACTTTCATGCCACAGTTGCTGCAATCGCCGCCATTCCAGCCCGGCGGCGATGGCGTGTTGATGATTACCTTCGACGAGGGTGAGTTGTCCGGCGACAATGGCTGCGGCGGCTATCCCGACGCCAACAACTGCGGCGGCCACATTTGGCACGTGCTAATCGGTCCCCACGTAAATCGCGGGTATGAGTCGGACACCCTTTATAAGCAGGGAAGTGAACTGCGCCAGATCTGCGGCCTACTTGGGGTGAACAGTTGTCCCGGCGACGGCGCTACTTCGTCTGCGATGACGGAGTTTTTTCAAGCAACGCCTCAATGCAAGGCTAGCAAGGACAAATCCGTTGCGATCTGCTCTCCCCAGCTAGATGGCGACGTGAAGTCACCGGTTCAGCTCACCGCCGCCGCCAAGGACAACCAGTATTCCATTACCGGCATGGTCGCTTACGCGAACAGCCAGATTGTCGCGCAGGGCCCGGATGGCGTTCTTAACGCGAAAGTCCTATTGCGTCCCGGCAACTATCAATTGGTGATTCGCGCCTGGGATTCCAAAGGCTACTACTTCTCATCACAGGAGAACTTCACCGTGACTTCCGGAAGCTCGGAGGCAACGCAAGCGGACGACGCGCAGTAGGCTCTAAGCATTCCTTTGTCCCCAACAGGCGCGCAGTCTGATCGCGCGTGGCTGTTGGAGTAACTCGAGATACCAGACCTCGTTGCACCATTGAAGTACATGAAGCGCAGTTCTCTTTTGTCCCGTTCTTCGGATGCCGCCCGAAACGCATGGTGCGGGATTCCGGCACTGAGGTCCTTGGCGCGCCTTCTGACGGCGCTCTTCGCTTTCACCTGTGTCGCCAACGCACAACCCAGCGCGGTTTGTCCACGTCACGCGGCGGGCGCGATGGTAGAAAATCCTCCGGAGCTGCGCAGCCAGAACGGCGTTCTTGAAATCGGTTTGCATCTGCGTTATCAGCAGACGCTCCCCAGCGAGGGGCCGCCTCGATACTGCTACATCACCGACGACGGCCTGGAATCGCCAACGCTGCGCGTACATCCCGGCGACCGCCTGATCATTCACCTGCACAATGATTTGCCGGAGTGGCACGGATATCGGCCGCTTCACAAGATGGATGACATGCCGAAGGACGATTGCGCTGCTACGAGTATGGATCCGTCCGTCACCAATCTTCACTTCCACGGCATGACAATTCCTCCCGTCTGTCACCAGGACGAAGTCATCCGCACCGCAATAGAATCGGGAAAAGTTTTCGACTATCGCATCACTATTCCGTCAGACGAACCACCCGGCCTTTACTGGTATCATCCGCATCCCCACGGATTCACCGAACGGCAGGTACAGGGAGGCGCTTCGGGCGCGCTGATCGTAGAAGGCCTGCAGCAGACGCTGCCCTCTCTGGCTGGCCTCGATGAAAAGGTAATCGTGCTGCGCGACCAGCAGCGCATCGGTCCGGAGGCGTCTGGGCCGGCGGTTCCGGCATGGGACATTTCAGCCAATTGGGTGCCGATCACTTATTCGCAGGGCGAGCCGGCCGTAATCCAAGTGGCGCGCGGTGGGCAAGAACTGTGGCGCGTGCTGAACGCAGGTGCGGACACAATCTTCAACCTGCAAATCCTGGTAAACAGTGTCGCGCAACCGGTAGAAGTTGCGGCGATTGATGGGGTGCCGATCGCACACGGAAAAGGGGCAGCCCTGCCGAGGGAGAGCAGCATCCTGTTACCGCCGGGAGCACGGGCGGAGTTTCTAGTGAGGGTTCCCAAGCGCAGCCAGGACGCGCGGCTGGTCACGCAAGCGTGGGATACCGGACCGCAAGGCGACAACGACACCGCTCGCACCATCGCTAAGATAATAAGTTCCGCAACGGTCGATGCCTATGATCGCAACCCGGCGCCAGCGCCGGTGCCGGAGGCCAGCCACTGGAAATTGCCGTCGGCGCCCGCTAAAGTGCCGAGTCGCGTGTTGTACTTCTCGCAGCATTCTTCGAACCCGCAGGATCCGGACAACTTTGTCTTGTATTACTTGACGGTCCAGGGACAGACGCCGGCAGCCTACAAAATGGGATCGCCGCCGAACATCGTCGTCCACCAGGGCGACGTAGAAGACTGGACCATTGAAAACCGCTCGCCGGAAGACCACGTTTTTCACATCCATCAAATCCATTTCACCGTGCAAGCCGTGAATGGCAAGCCGGTCAACGACCCGACCGAACGTGACACCATTGACGTGCCTTACTGGAGCGGCATAGGCCCTTATCCGAGCGTGAAACTTCGCATGGACTTCCGCGATCCGAATACGGTCGGGACGTTTCTTTATCACTGTCACATTTTGAAACACGAAGACTTGGGCATGATGGGTTCCATACAGGTGCTACCGCTCCCGGCGAAATAGACTTGGTCAAACGCGGTTTGATATTCCGACAACATAACCGCTCTACAACATCCACTTCTGTGTCGATTCACGATCAGTTCACAATTGCAGTGGCTCGAATGAGGCCTCTGCCGAATGAAACCGACACTGCGAAGCCGCTAAACTCGCGCCGCGAACGCCTGGGTTTGTGGTCCCAGGTAGCGATAGTTGCCGAAGCCGAGAATCAGGTATCCAATCCCGCCAAACAGGAAATTCAGGAAGAAACCGAATGCTGCTCCCTGTCCGAACGCCTTGGCGATGTCGATGGCCACAATGATGTTGATCACGATGTTGACGAAGGGGATGAACAGCAAAATCAGCCACCAACCCGGGCGTCCCGCAACCTTCAGCAGGACGTAAACGTTGTAGATGGGGATCACGGCCGCCCAGCCGGGCTGCCCCGCCTTCTCGAACATCTTCCACACGCCGGCGATAACTACAACGACCAGTGCTATTCCGAAGAGCAAGAACGGGACGGAGAAAAACATTCTGAATGGGTTGGGCAGATCGCCTTGCAGCTTCAGCATCGAAATCGCAAATAGCATTAGAGCCTCCATTACCGAATCCGCCAGATTTGTAGCAAAATCGCGGAATTCGACACTATACCGCTGGGCCGGTGATATGCGAAGGAGTTAATTCGCTAATAACCAATCAGGCAGATCGGGCTCACCGCGGAGAGATTTCAACGCGACGCGGGGTCCAGGACTGTGCACACATCAACCTGGTGTGGAGGATGCTTTTTGTGACACTCAATTCCCGTTTTGAAACGCATGGCAAATCCTGGCAGCCGACTGCTTGTTTGACTTCCTCCCGAAGCGCTAGCATTTGCTTAACGGAGCCAGTTCATCGGGCTGCGGCAAACCTCTCAGTTTTTCCAGCAGTACGCTGATCGTGGCCCACCGTACGTTGCTTCGGAGGGCGACCATGAACCACACACCTTTCAGTTTCCGTCGGCTTGCCCTCGACCAGGGTTCTGTCGAGTTAACCGAGGAATACATACGTTTGCGGGCTTACCAGATTTACGAACAGCGAGGCCGGCAGGACGGCCATGATGTGGAGGATTGGTTAGAAGCCGAGGCCGAGATCTTCGGCAGGAAAACCAAGGCTCCGGAAGACAAGAAGGAGAAGGGACCAGAATTCGAGTTTGCCAGTGCAGCCGCCTGAGGATGGCTGATTCTTTCAGTGCGATTCGGCGACCGTAGCGGGGAAGGGAAGTGTGCGCGGGGGAGGGATGGTTTGCTTCGCGGAGGCGATGGAATGCAGCAGAGCTGCTGACAGGCGCTCGGCTGTGGCGTGATCGAAACCTTCGAGGATTAGCAGGTCGTGGTTGTTCTGCAAGGCTTGGACGGGGGCCGACTGAGGGCCTTCCTGCCATGTAGAAATCGCGCCTGCGGTGACTTCGGTCTTCGGCGTACTCTCTTCTTTCGACCATTGCCGATAACGGTTAGGTACGTACTTTTCGTACATGGCGGCGAATTCCTGCGCTGCCTCCGGCGAATCCCAGCGCGACATATACAACAACGCTATCTGATCCTGTGGTGCGCCCTTCCGATGGACCGCCAGATAATACCCGCCGCGCCAGTTGGCGTAGAAGTTTTTTGGATTTTGGTCCGGAGCGTACTGCTTGGCCAGCAGGTAAATGTCGAACTCGCCGATTCCTCCGAAGTCGTAGCGCTCATACTGCGAGCCAACGAGCTGGTCGAGATCGGGAATTTTGAGCGGCTCAACCGTCTCACCTTTTAAATACGTATCCGGCTCCATAACCTGGCGAGTGCTGACGGGCGGCTTATCGAGCGCGCCGGGGAAGGCCGCATCCTTTCCTTTGTGTTGCAGCACGTAGCGCACGAATTCGGTTCCGAAGGTGTACGGCATCAGCATCGACTCGCGGAGATACATGGGGGCGGCCGAGAAGATCGGCGAGTCTGGACTGTCACCCATGCCGGCGCGCACCGTATCCACCACCTCAGGCGCTTTGAGAACATTCATGCCCAAGGGAGCGAGCGAATAGTCGAGCAACACGATCATCGCCTGACCTTCCGCCAGGGCTTCGCGAGCGGCCTGCGCCTCTTCCACCACCTCTTCCTGGTTATCAGGAAGCGGGCTGTCGTTTTCCTTGCCGCCGGCAAGTTCCCACTTCTCCAGCCCGACGTACTGGTCCTGCAAAGCGTGGGTCAGTTCGTGCGCGAGCACCGGCTTTTGCTGGTCAGGAGGGACCCAGTCGAGCAGGTTCACCGTTTTGTTCTTGGGATCGTAGAAGGCAGCTACCTGTTCCTCCAGCAAGCGCAGGTACTCCCGGTGCAGATCGTAGTTCGGCGGCAGCAGTCCGAACTTGATCAGGACCGCTTGCGACCGCTCGAGCCTTTGGGTGTCCTTGTCCTCGCGTATGCGATCTTCGAGGTATTTGGTAATCGCTTGCCGAGTAATGAGCTTGCGCTTTACCGCGTGACGGATAGGCAGTCCGGTATCGTCGCTCGCGAAGTGCAGGATCTGATTAACCGAACGAAAGAGTTCTTTCTCCTGCTGCTTGGTGATGGGACCTGAGGGCTGTTCTTGCGGCGACGCGCCAGATTGGCCGGACGGCGGTTGCTGTTGGACGGAGACGCCGGCGCCGGGGACTTGCTGTTGACTGTTGGGTTGCCCGACACCCGGCTGCGGCGGAGATGCAGGGCTGGCCGGAGCAGACGGCTGTTGCGGCGCAGGCGCTGAAGAAGATTGCGAGGCTGGCGGAGGAGTCGCCGGAGTGGGTGGCGATTCCTGCGCCCAAGCAACTCCGACTAGAACAGCGAGCAGCAGGACAAAGCAGAGGGAATTCTTCGCGGGAAAGCGGGAGAAATCGGCTGAGCGGCGTGCTGGCATCAACAAGAGTCAAGCATACATGAGCAGCGCGTCGCTATTTGCTTCCATTCTTTGTTGCCGACTTCTTGATCAGCTTTCGGGCAGGTCTTTCTTCTGTGTCATCGTTACAGTTGGATGACAATCGCGAGCTGGAGGCTGTGTGCTGTGGGGGGGGATTCCGTGGCCAGCCCCCGTCGCAAGAATTTTCCATCGTTTCGTCTGATATTTTCATCTGTTCGGTTCGGGCCCATTCGATACTTGTGTCGCAAGGAGGCACCGTATGAGACCGATCGCGTTCTTACTGGTTGCAACTGCTGCGCTCGCCGGCGTTTTCGCACTTGCGTTCTCCCCATCCGGAAGCGGTAATGAAGACGTTGCACCGCTCTTTGGAGTCAAGCTTCCTCCCGACTTCCGCGACTGGAAGCTCATCTCCGTAGCTCACGAGGCAGGCAACCTGAACGACTTTCGCGCCGTGCTCGGCAACGACGCGGCGATCAAGGCCTATCGCGATGGACAACTTCCGTTTCCCGACGGCGCCATTATTGCCCGGTTAGCGTGGCAGTACGTACCCTCGGAAGAGAACAACAAAGTCTTTGGCCGAGATCAATCCTTTGTCGCCGGTGCGCCCACAAATGTTCAATTCATGGTGAAAGACTCGAAGAAATACGCCTCGACCGGCGGATGGGGATTTGCCCAATTCAAAGGCAGCAAACCCGATGCGACAGCCCAGCTTAATACCTGCTTCCCCTGCCACGTGCCTGTCAAATCTCGCGACTATATCTTTACCCGTTACGCGCCGACACCGTAATCCAACCATCATTAATGCAATTCAGAGACTCATATCGCGAGACATGGTGCAGCCCTGCATCTCTACAACAGGAGGAATGAACTCATGCGTTCTGACATTGTGCCCGGAGCTGCATTTCCCGACTACGAACTGCCCGATCACACGCGCACACTGCGCAAGCTCAGCGAAATTCAGGGTGATGACCCGCTGATCCTCACGCTCGCCCGCGGCCATTACTGCCCCAAAGAGCACCAGCAGCATCTGGAGCTCGCCGCCATATACCCAAAGATCGCGGTGGCATACACGCAGATCGCGACGATCTCCACCGATCCTCACCACACGAGCCAGGAGTTTCGCGCGTCGGTTGGCGCGCAGTGGCCCTTTCTGTCGGACCCTGAGCGAAAGGTGCAAAAAGACCTCGACATCCAGGAGTACACCGACCCTGACAACAACCCCATGATCCCGCATACGCTGGTGCTCAAGCCGGGACTGGTGGTCCACAGCATTTACAACGGCTACTGGTTCTGGGGACGTCCGTCGGTCGTCGACCTCTGGCACGACCTGCGCGATGTGATGAGAGAGATTCGCCCCGACTGGGACCTGAGTAAGCCGGGACTCCGCGAAGCCTGGAACGCGGGTGACTACTCGAAATTTCACGGATGGAACAAGCGGCCCGAGGCGAAAGCCAGCCAGAGTGGACAGAAGAAAGAACCGTGACGCGGGCGTCTAGCTCCACCCGGGCGAGACAATACGAGACATACTTGCGGCGCTCTATCGCTTGCCGATAGCTGCACACGCAATCTCAATTGTCATCATCGCTTACTCTTCCATCCCTGGCGGTACGCGTGGCCACATAGGAGAGCAGCCACTACCGCACCGATAACCAGCATGGTCAGCAAGCGCATGTTTCCACGGCTACTTCCGAAGCCCACGGCGAGCACTGCCCAGGCGACGGCGATGACGAAGATCCACGAAACCGCCATCACCGATGCGAACAAAAATAGGTCGCTGGCGGGAGGCTGCTTCAGCTTCGTTGCGGTAAGTGGCTCGTCTTTCACGGTACAACCCTTTCTAACGAAGTCGGCTTGGTCGGCCTTGCTGAGCCTCAACCTACTAAATCCTTAGCGTTCGGGGAAGCCCAAAACTAATCCTGCAGAAAACTCCAGCGTCGCCTCGACATGGCGGAAGGCGGTTGCTGTCGCAAACAGGCGTGGCACTCATTATCCGCCAGCCGCTGGGCAGTCGATGAGTCCCGATTTTACTGCGCAGGAAAGGCAGCCCTGGGATTGGCGCTCGCCACGAAATGGTTGCGTAACTGTCTGAGGGGTACCCACGTAGAGCCGTTATGCAACAGAAGTTGGGCTCATCTTCAGCTCACGAGCTCACGCAACGCTGGCAGGGGTTTAGGATTCTAGCGATGAAGCGCCTCATGTTGTCCCTGCTCCTCTCGGCAAGTTTTCTGCTCCGAGCGAACGCTCAGCAGCCTGCGCCGGCTCAAGAATCCAAGTCTGCCGCATTGCAAGTTTCCGAAGTGGTGGTGCTGGGCTCCGGAAACCCGAACGCCGATCCCGACCGCTCCGGGCCCGCAGTCGCCGTCATCGTCAATGGACACAGCTATCTGGTGGATTGCGGCCCGGGAATCGTGCGCCGTGCCGCTGCCGCCACGCGCGAGGGTGTACCCGGTCTGGCGATGAAAAACTTGACCACCCTTTTCATCACCCACTTGCACTCTGACCACACGCTCGGCTATCCCGACCTGATCTTCACGCCCTGGGTGCTTGGCCGCAGCGAGCAGCTCACGGTCTATGGTCCGCGCGGCACTGCCGACATGACGAAGAACATTCTCGCGGCGTGGAAAAAAGATATCGAGGTCCGAACCCAGGGACTGGAGCACGCGAATCGGACTGGCTACCTGGTCGACGTGCATGAAATTGAGGCAGGCATGGTCTACAAAGACGAAAACGTAACCGTCACTGCGTTTCCGGTGAAACACGGTTCATGGGACGAGTCCTTGGGCTATCGCTTTCAGACGCCGAACCGCGTCATCGTCATCTCGGGCGACACCTCGCCGGCGGAGTCGGTGGTGAAGGCGTGCAACGGCTGTGATGTCCTGTTGCACGAGGCCTACGCTTCCGGCCCACACAGCGAGATGGATTCGCCGCAATGGCAGGCGTACTTTACGGCGTTTCACACCTCGACGACGGAGCTGGCCGCGATTGCGACGCAGGCCAAGCCGAAGCTGCTGGTGCTGTATCACCAGATGTTTCACGGCGTGCCGGAAGGCGAAATGTTGCAGGAGATACGCAATCACTATGCGGGAGCGGTGGTCTCAGCACATGACCTGGACGTGTACTGAGAGAAGCAGGATCAACAAACTGTATTCGACATCACGTCAACTGCCCGAATGATTCACCCAGGCTTGCGGGGTTGGCAACAGCCGGCACTCTGCTCAGGTTGTTGAGCTTTGGAATCGCGGAGGGGGCCCCGCATTGACCCCTTCCGCGCCGGAATCGCGACCTGAAACTAGGTGACGGACGCGTTCAGGTGACTCGACACCTTGCTGAAGGCAGTGCTTAGGGATGTCGCCAAGCCTTGCACTGCGACGATGGCTCCTAGCGCGATGAGCGCTGCTACCAGCGCATACTCGATCATGTTTTGACCCGACTCATCCCGCAGCAGTCTGCGCCAGGCAATTGTGGCCTTGCTCAACATGCAAGTTCTCCCTTCACTCCGGCGGCCCGGCCGCCGTGAGCTTTCGTGCCCCGCTTCGGCAGGGGCGTGTATGTGTTATCGGCAAGAAGAATCAAAAGTATGAGGGTGGCAGCCCGGCAGCGGGATTGGCTCTACCTATATCTTTGAAGCATGTTCTCTGGCTCATTCGAGGTGGCGGGGCTTAGCTTGCTTTCGGCGGCTTCGTGGGGTGCAGGCGATTTCTCCGGCGGGATCGCGGCCAAGAAGGCGGATGTCTTCCGCATCGTCGCCGTGGCGCACGCGTTCGGCTTGCTCTCGATGTTGCTGATGGCGTGGCTCACGCGCGAGAGTGTGCCTCCGAGGGCCGACCTGATGTGGGGAGCCATTGCCGGATTGGCAGGAGCCTTCGGCATCGCCGCGTTGTACAAGGCGCTGGCGATTGGGCGTATGGGAATCATCGCTCCGGTGGCGGGAGTGATTACGGCGACGCTTCCGGTGCTGGTGGGAATTGCAACGCTGGGCCTGCCCCCGGCAATTCAGTTGGCAGGTTTTGCGCTGGCGCTGGTCAGCATCTGGCTGGTGGCGCGTCCCGACGGACAAATCGACACCCATCGTGGGTTGGGGCTGGCAATTGTCGCCGGCGTCTGCTTCGGACTGTTTCTGGTAAGCGGCAAGCAGGCTGGACTGCATACCGTGTTCTGGCCGATGGTGGCGGCACGCGCAGCGTCGGTCGTCGTGATGGGCGCAATCTCGTTGCTGTTGGTTAACGACGCGCGGCCGCTTCGCCCCGCGATTGTTCCCATCCTGCTTTGTGGGCTGCTGGATTCAGCAGGGAATGCGCTGTTTCTTGCCGCCACGCGGCATGGGCGGCTGGATGTTGCGGCGGTGTTGTCGTCGCTCTATCCGGCGTCGACGGTAATCCTGGCGCGGGTGCTGTTGAAGGAGCGAATCTCGCGGTTGCAGGGAGTGGGAATCGCGGGGGCGCTGGTGGCGATTGCGCTGATATCGGCGTGAACTGGATTGACCGGATCGATTTTCACCACGGAGGCACAGAGGGCACGGAGGTTTTCGATTCGGTTTGTTTCCGCTCCCGTGCGAGTGGGCGAATCGCACGCACTAAATTAGAACCGCTGCGGGGGATTTTGACTGTTCTCCGTGTACTCCGTGCCTCTCTGGTGGGAATATTCATTTTCCTTCGAGAGAGTCGGGCTTCAAAAGGGTTTCCCTACCACTTTGGCGGGGTGTGAAACAATTACATGTCAACTAGGAGAAATGCAACAATTCTCCTCAAGCTATTGTAGTTGCTGGAAATATAAACTTCGAAATCAGTAAAGATTCCGGTGTGAATCTGCTATGATTAAGTTAGAGAGTCAGACAGGGAGATTGCCCTAGTCTGGCTCTTTTTACGTTGTAGGCTCTTTTCCAGGAGACAAACTATGGCACGCTGGGTTGTCGCGATGGTGGTTGCGATGCTCGCGGCCGTGTCATGGACGCGCGGGCTCACGCCCCTCGCGGAGGAGTGCCGCCGGTTGAAACCGGCTCGGGTCCAACCTTTACCGCCTACCCAGGGTTCCGCTGCGCTCGACCCTGGGCTAACGTCTAAGCCGACGCTTCGCGTCTCGGGTGATGGCGGGAGCGAAAGGGTCGCAGAATGGAAGTGTTTCGTTCATCGAGAGCGGATACGGTTTGAACCCTATAGACGGGCGGCCGTTATTGGCGAATGTAAGCGGGAAGTGT
Organism: uncultured Acidobacteriaceae bacterium; assembly: GCA_963796585.1. Lineage (GTDB taxonomy): Bacteria > Acidobacteriota > Terriglobia > Terriglobales > Acidobacteriaceae > CAVVDY01. The sequence continues at coordinate 468,832 of CAWCMB010000005.1, read as the reverse complement.
CGCAGTTGCGCAACAACCTTGTGTGTAGTGACCACCAAACGTTTGAGGGTTCTTTGGGAGGTCGCAGCAAAGCCGCGCGGGCTCACGCCCTCGCGGAGGAGTGTCGCCGGTTGAAACCGGCTCGGGTCCAACCTTTACCGCCTACCCAGGGTTCCGCTGCGCTCCACCCCGGGCTAACGTCTAAGCCGACGCTTCGCGTCTCGGGTGATGGCGGGAGCGAAAGCGTCGCAAAATGGAAGTGTTTCGTTCATCGAGAGCGGATACGGTTTGAACCCTATAGACGGGCGGCCGTTATTGGCGAATGTAAGCGGGAAGTGTCGCAGTTGCGCAACAACCTTGTGTGTAGTGACCACCAAACGTTTGAGGGTTCTTTGGGAGGTCGCAGCAAAGCCGCGCGGGCTCACGCCCTCGCGGAGGAGTGCCGCCGGTTGAAACCGGCTCGGGTCCAACCCTTACCGCCTACCCAGGGTTCCGCTGCGCTCCACCCTGGGCTAACGTCTAAGCCGACGCTTCGCGTCTCGGGTGAAGGCGGGAGCGAAAGGGTCGCAGAAGCGGTGATTGTCGGGGAGCCCGACCACCCTGGGCTAACGTCTAAGCCGACGCTTCGCGTCTCGGGTGATGGCGGGAGCGGAAGCGTCGCAGAAGCGGTGAGTGGGGGGCCCGACCACCCTGCGCTAACGTCTAAGCCGGCGCTTCGCGTCTCGGGTGAAGCGGGTGAGAGCCTCATCGCCAGCCGGAAATTTGTCGTCATTGAAACCGGATAGGAATTTCCCATCGTATCTGGCGAGTGCTCAACTGAATGTCGACCGGGGAAACTCGTTGTCGCATCGCTCGTGTTACAACAGAGCTTCGCTCATGACGGGTCAGAAGCTACCTTTCGGCGCCGGAATCCCTCAAATTGCGGCTGCATTGCTGCTACTGGTCTTGCTTGCCCAATGCATTTGGGTTATTTCGCTGGTGCCGATCACGTCGCTGGAAAGCAGCTACATCGAAGACGGACTGATCCAGTTGGACAACATGGCCCAGGCGGGCTCGCCGGAGCGCTCTCCTCTGGTGCCGCTGCTGGGGGCAATCCCGGTCAAGCTGTTCGCCGGCAACATCACCTTCGAGCAGCTCAGCCGGTATCGCTTCGTGATTCGTCTGCCCTTTCTGTTCTGCGGCCTGATGCTGGGCGCCTCGTTGTGGTACGTTGCGCGGCGGCTGTACGGCAATTTCGGTGGATTCATTGCGCTCGCGCTGTATTCGTTTTCGCCGATTATCGTGGCTCGCAGCAGCCAACTGCAGGAGGACATTGTCGCGGCGTGGGGCGCCTTTGGACTCATCTTTACCGCGATTGCCGTCGCGCACACGCTGTACGCGCCGCGTGAGGTGATTCTGTGGAACTGGCGGCGCATCCTGCTGCTGGGGGTGTCGATCGCAATCTGCATTGGCGCGCAATTTCCTATGTGGATTGTGCTGGTGCCCGCACTGGGGTTTCTGCTGTGGGTGGGTCACGTGCGTCCCGGGGCAGCGCTGGTCATCTTCGCCGCGGCGTGCGCGATTGCGGCGGTGCTGCTGTTGAGCTTCTATGGATTTCGTCCGGTGGCCTTCGCCCATTCGCTGCACGAGGCGCAGTGGTTTCAGTTCGTGCCGGGACAACTTGAGTTACTGCAGAATTACCGGCTGGTGGGTGAGTTCTTCCTGCAAGCCGGGCTGGGGCCACTCGTCCTGGTAGCGGGATCGCTGGTCACTTTCTTTGTTTGGGACCGCACACGATTTTTTGGTACTGCGGCGCCGCTGATTACAGCGGGGGTGCTGGTGGTGGCGGCCTTGGGGACAGAGCATTATTCGGGGCTGCTTTTCCTGTTCGTCGCGCTGCCTTTTCTGATACTGTTCGTCTCAGGAGTAGCCGTCGACCTGCTGGAAAGCCGGTACGGTATTTTTGCGAACGCGCTGGTAGTTGGGGCGCTGATCGCGAACGCTACGCTGGATGTCTACACTTTGTTAGAGCTTCGTCACATAGGAGTCCGGTAGGAACTTCGCGGCATCCAATGGGTTGAAGAAGTAGTAGAGGTTGTATGGCGGAACATAGGGTTTTTCGAAAGCTCTGCGGAAGGTTCAGCCAGTTTGCAACTGTTGTCTGCGTGACGTTGCTGGGGCTGGTGTCCGTTGCTCCGCTGAATGCGCAGATTCACGGCATCCCACCGTCGGTCACCTCAATACCTAACCATGCGGCACCGTTCGGTGTGCCGAATATCCCGCCCAGCGCGACTTCGCTTGGGCCATACGGATATTGTTGTCAGCGGCCATCGAACATTCCATATCGCAATCAGGCGTTTCCTAATCGTTACAACCGTCGCGGCAACAACGGATACGGCTACGGTTATGGCGGTTATGGCTACTCGGTTCCTTACTATGTTTATCCGTCCGATGATTCGGGCTACTACGGCGGAGGCGATGGTGGGCCTTATCTGTACTCTGGACCGCCACAGAGCGGAGCGCCGCCGGCTGAGCAGACCCTGCACATCATCGTAGACTCGGCTCCGCAGAAGACGGCGCCGCGCGACGAGGTCGCCGATGTGCAGCCTGAGCATCCTGCCGCTGCGATTCCGGACGCCAAGCCGGGAGTGCCCACGACGCTGGTGTTCCGCGATGGCCATAAGCAGGAAGTGACCAACTACGCGATCATGGGCCAGACGCTCTACGTCTTCGACAACCGCACCAAGAAGATCGCGCTGGCCGATCTCGACGTTCCAGCAACGGTCAAGGCGAACGACGACGAGGGCGTGGAGTTCCAGGTGCCGAAGGCGAAGCAGAGCTCCAAGCCTGCGAAGAGTGGGGTGCCTCCGCAAAGCGCGCCCGACCAGTCGCCGAAGGCGGCTGGCTCGATGACCTCGACTCCGTAAAACAATAAAATCACTCACCACGGCGGACAGGGAGAAATGAGGGCCTGTCCTCATCCGGTGTCGCCGACTGAAGTCGGCTCTGGCACGAATCGTCGCAAAGCGGAGCTTTTGTTCAGGGGGATTCAATCTGTGCCCTGGCGCCCACTTTCGCAGTGGAAACTTTCGGCCGCTGCCAACGAGAGCAGATCCCTCGCTTCGCTCCTAATGACAAACACGCAAACAAAGGACTTAGCGGGTTACATTTGGAGCTTGTCATTCCAGTTTCAACCCCGCAACCGGGGTCCGGTGCTCGTGATGACAAGTCCTAAAGGCTGGTGATGACAATTCGTAAATGATTGGCAATCCGTAATGATGGGCAATCCGTAACTTATTGATGCCGAAGTAGTTACGCATCGTCCGTAAGCATTCATCGTGCTATAATAGTGAGTGCTCCTTTAGGTGGGAACTCCTCACATAGCAGGTATTGAATCGGCTTACGAGCGTAGCTAAAACTGCCTCGGAAACGCGTCGTCGAAAGCCTGCTCCACAAAGAAGCAACGACAAAGAAAGAGTTCGGCTGAAAGCAGATGGCTGACAGCTGACGGCTAAATATGCCTGACGACCAGAACCAGCAACCACCATTACTGCCTCCTGACGGCGGACGCCCCGAAAATATTCAACCCATCAACATTGAAGAGGAGATGAAGCGTTCGTATCTCGACTATTCGATGTCGGTCATCATCGGGCGCGCGCTGCCCGATGTGCGGGACGGCTTGAAGCCGGTGCATCGCCGCATTCTGTACGCGATGCACGACATGGGATTGCTGCACAACCGCAAGCATGTGAAGTGCGCCAAGGTGGTCGGTCAAGTGCTCGGCAACTACCACCCGCATGGCGATACGGCGGTGTACGACGCGATGGTGCGCATGGCACAGCCGTTTTCGTTGCGATATCCATTGATTGATGGACAGGGCAACTTCGGCTCGGTCGATGGCGATCCGCCGGCGGCTTACCGGTATACCGAAGCGCGCATGACCGACATTTCCGAGCAGTTGCTGGCCGACATCGACAAAGACACGGTAGATTTCGTGGCGAACTTCGATGGACTTACGGTCGAGCCGGTGGTGCTGCCGACGCGCATTCCCAACCTGCTGGTGAATGGCTCCAGTGGAATCGCCGTCGGCATGGCGACGAACATTCCGCCGCATAACCTCACTGAGATCATCGATGCCTGCATCACCATCGTGAATAACCCGCAGGCCACGCTGGTCGATTTGCTGAAGTTCGTGCAGGGGCCGGACTTTCCTACCGGCGGATTTATTCACGGACGCAGCGGGATCATGGAGGCTTATCGCAACGGGCGAGGCCGCTTCATGATGAGGGCCAAGGCGGCGATCGAGCACCTGACGAAAGAAAAGCAGGCCATCGTTGTTACCGAAATTCCTTACCAGGTGAACAAGTCGAAGCTGATCGAGCGCATTGCGGAGCTGGTGAACAACAAGGTCATCGACGAAATTTCAGACGTAAACGACTTCAGCGATCGCGACGGCATGCGCATCGTGATCGAGTTGAAGCGCAGCGCCGAGCCGCAAATCGTGCTCAACCAGCTCTTCAAGCACACCTCGATGCAAGAGAGCTTCAGCATGATCTTCCTGGCTGTGGTCAATGGCCAGCCAAAAGAGATGGGCCTGGTGCAGGCGGTGAAGCACTTCGTCGATCACCGTATCGACGTGGTGCGCCGCCGTACTGCCTACCTGCTGATGAAGGCGCGCGAGCGCGAGCACATCCTGGAAGGCTATCGGGTCGCGCTCGACAATCTCGACACGATTATCAAGCTGATTCGCGGATCAGGCTCGCGGCCGGAAGCCAAGGAAAACCTGCTGGCGGCGAAATTCAAGATCACTGACGCGCTGCTGATTGAGCGCATCGGCGGACGCGAAGGCAAGCTCACGCCGCGTCAGGCTGATGCCATCCTCGACCTTCAGCTCTATCGCCTGACTAAGCTGTCGACGGAAGAAATTCTGAAAGAGCTGACCGAGCTGCGCGAGAAGATTGCCGAGTACGAAGCGATTCTCGGCAGCGAGAAGAAGCTGCGCGGCGTGGTCACCAAGGAACTGGAAGAGATCAAGAAAAACTACGGCGACGAGCGGCGCACGATCATCCAGGATGAGAGCGCCGAACTGGCGCTGGAAGACCTGATTGCCGACGAACAGGTGGCGGTCACGATCAGCCACTCGGGCTACATGAAGCGGACGCCGATCTCAACCTATCGCCAGCAGCGCCGCGGCGGGACGGGCCGCAAAGGCATGAGCACGCGCGAGGAAGATTTCGTCGAGAACCTGTTCGTTGCCTCGACGCACGATTACATTCTCATCTTCACCAACACCGGACGCGTGTACTGGCTGAAGGTTTACGAGATTCCCGAGCTCAGCGCGGCAGGCAAGGGCAAGGCCATCGCGAGCCTGGTGTCGCTGCAGCCGGGCGAGAGTGTACGCACGCTGATGCCGGTGCGCGACTTGGAAGAAGAGGGCAAGCACATCTTCTTCGTCACTCGCCAGGGCACGGTGAAGAAGACTCCGCTGAAGGACTTCAGCAACGTGATGTCGCGCGGCATCATCGCCATCGGCATCGATAAGGGCGATGAATTGGTCGCGGCGAGTTGCACCGACGGCAAGCAGATCGTTTTTCTGGCTTCGCATGAGGGCATGGCGATTCGCTTTGGCGAGGAAGATGTGCGCTCCATGGGCCGTCAGGCGCACGGCGTGCGTGGAATGCATCTCGACAAGGGAGACTACATCGTCGGCATGGCGGTTACGCCGAAGGATCGCACCAAGCGCAAAGACAGCGAGACCGACGAGCCCAGCCTGATTCTATCGGTCACCGAGCAGGGCTACGGCAAACGGACTGATGTTGACGCTTACCGCCTGCAATCACGCGGCGGCAAGGGCGTGATCAACGTAAAGACCACGGCACGCAATGGCAACGTCGTGGGCATCCTGCTAGTGAATGAGAAGTCGGAGCTGATGGTTATCAGCCAGTACGGCAAGATTATCCGCATCGACAGCGCCAACATTCGTGAAGCTGGCCGCTCGACGCAGGGTGTTCGCCTGCTGCACCTGGAAAATGGCGATCGCGTGGCAGCAGCGTCGGTCATTCCGCCAGAAGAAGCCATTGAGAACGGCAACGGGGAGACACCACCGCTGGTGCAGTAGAGTTTGGGAAGTCCCACTCATTCCAAACGCGGGAATGAGTGGGGCACCCCGGCGCTTACGGTTTGTCGAACCTACGGCTGGAATGTTCTAAGCGCGGGCCGGGCCATGAGAAGCGCGAGAATCACGTGGAGAACAGATGCCGGCCAGAGCAGTAACCCAGGGAAGGCGCCGCCAGCCCCAAGATAGCCGAGAAAAAGTCCAGCCAATAAGTTGTAGGTAAACAACGCCCGAACGCTTTGGTCTGAGGCTCCACTCCCTCTCGGCCAACATCCAATGCCCAGGGCGAGCAGTGCAAAGCCAGCTACCCGGGCGATGGCAATAGCGCTGTCCGGGAGCTCGACACCTAAGAGCAGCCGACCGACCAGGGATGGCGTCGCGATCAAGGCAATTCCCGTAACGGCCTCAATCGCGGAGGACAGCAATATCAGTATTCTTGTCGTCATAGCTCACTCTGAGTTGGCTCTCCCTCGCCGAAGAAAGCCAGTCTGACTAAAACCTATCTCATAAATCGAGAGACCGAAACTGCACAAAGGGCCAAAGCCCATCTTGAGGGGCAGCGTTGCGGCACGGCTGAAGAGGCTGCTGAAAAACTCAAAAGCACGGGCGCTCGCGGACTAAGGTCCGCTCACGACACGAAAAATAAAAACCTTTTCGGCACGACCAAGGTCGTGCCCTGACGCGAATCGTCGCAAAGTCGAGTCTTCTAGCAGGCTGGGAAGCCGTGCCCTTTCAAAATCGATTTGTGAGATGGCCGCCTAGTTGTTGACTCTGGCCATGGCGTCGTCCATTTTTCTCTGGTCCTCGGCCGACAACTGCGACGGCCCGAGCTTATAGTTCAGCTTGTCGATGGTCCCGGTGAATGCGAATGGGACCTCATAGCTGAAGTCCACCGGAGTCCGGGTATCAAGCCCAATGTCGAAAGTTTCGTCGATCGACATCAGCAGCGGAATCGTGTGCTCGATTTTCTTGCGTGCGACCTCTTTGCCATCTACCGACAACACGCCAGTACCGCCCTTAGCTGGACCGGGCCCATCGTACTTGAAGTCGAATACGATGGTGTGCTTGCCTTCATCGAGTGAAGACAGCCCCTGCCAGCGGAGACGCTCCAGGTCGAGGAAGTTGTAAACGAATACCGGCCGGCCGCGGCCGATGTGGAAGAGGTCGGTGGCAAAGGAGAGGAGAAGTCCAAGTGCCGCGATCAGCAACAGAGCGTAGCCGAAGCGCTTTCTCCAACGTCCTGCGCGTCCGACAATCAGCAGAAGAATGCCGAAGATCAACAATCCCAGGCCGATGTATTTGAAGACTGTGCTGCTGAGCCACCAATTGATGCTTGGACTCAACATGAGCGCATATCCGCCAAAGCGGCCGCCAAGGGTAGCAATCACTCCCTCCGCGCCACCGGAAGGGATAGTGACGTTGGCAGTAATGATGTAGTCGCGGTCGAGAATGCTCGGAGCATTCCCCACCGGAATGCCAGGATTTACGCCGGTATAGGTGAAGTCGGTGACGCCCGCGGTAGCGCTGGGTTTCGGCGCAAGCAAGCGTATGAAGCCCGAGTTATCCAGCGGCAAGACCTGGTGTGCGGCCGCCTCTTTCAGGAACAGCGCCTGCATTTCTTTCAGCTTGTCGGGATTGCTGGCTGCCAGATCGTTTGATTCCGAATAGTCCTGAGCGATGTTGTAGAGCTCCCACTTATATTGGTCGAGGGGAGGCATTGTGCCCGTCCCCAGCTCCCATGGCGGGGACGGCGGTGTCGTAGCCGCTACCCAACCATCGTGATAGATGGCGCGGTTACCCACCATTTCAAAATACTGGGTATCGCGCTTCGACGGCGCGTTGGCATTGGCCGAATCAAAGGTGTAGACCATGCTGACCCCTTCAATCGGCTTCTGCTTGATGCCGTTGACCATGTCAGGAGCCTGAATGCCGGCAGCTTCGAGAATCGTCGGAACAATGTCGATTACGTGATGGAACTGGGTGCGAATCCCGCCGGGGTCTGTGATATGGCCGGGCCACGAGATCGCCAGACCCTGCCGGGTACCGCCGAAATGCGAGGCCACCTGCTTGGTCCACTTGAAGGGCGTATCAAACGCCCAGGACCACGCCACCGACATGTGCGGGTAGGTCTTGTCCGAGCCCCAGTCGTTGTAATGCAATGCATTGTAGGCCAGCACGGGCTTGACCTCGGGCTGGTTGAGAATGCCGTTGTAGGCGGTCAACTGGTTGAAGGTGCCGTAAAGGCTGCCTTCCGCGCTGGTGCCGTTGTCGCCGTCGATGTAGATAATCAGCGTGTTATCGAGCTTTCCCATCTTGTCGAGTTCGTCGATCACGCGGCCAATCTCATAATCGGTATAAGCGGTATAGGCGGCAAACACCTCCGCCTCGCGGGCATACATCTTCTTTTCCGCGGCGGTGAGCGAGTCCCATTTCGGCAGCTTGGCTCCGCCATATTCCGCCTGTCCGTCGGGCCACGGGGTCAGCGTAGTGTTCGGTGGAATAACTCCTAGCCGCTTCTGATTTTCGAAGATCTGCTCGCGCATCTTTTCCCAGCCCATGTCGAACTTGCCCTTGAATTTATCGATCCACTCCTGCTTCGGCTGGTGGGGCGAGTGTGAGCCACCAGGCACGTAATAAAGAAAGAAGGGTTTGTCGGGCGCCGACGCGTTCAGCTCCCGCATGTACCGGATGGCATCGTCCGCCATGTCGGTGATGAGGTTGTAGCCGGGGTGGCCGACCCAGGGAAACACCTGCGTGTGATCCCGGAACAGATAGGGTTCCCACTGATCGGTCTCGCCGCCCATGAATCCGTAAAAATACTGGAAGCCCATGCCTGACGGCCATTGGTCAAAAGGACCAGCGGCGCTGCTGTATTGGAAACCTGGCGTGTTATGGTTCTTGCCGAACCACGAGGTCGCGTAGCCGTTTTCCTTCAGGATCTCGCCGACGGTGGCATTATCGACACCGATGATGGAGTCGTAGCCGGGGTATCCGGTGGCCAGTTCACCAATCACGCCGAAACCTACCGAATGATGATTGCGTCCAGTAATTAATGCAGCGCGCGTCGGCGAGCAAAGTGCCGTGGAGTGAAACTCGGTGTAGCGCAGGCCCGCCTTGGCAATCCGATCCAGGTTGGGGGTGGGAATAAGGCCACCAAATGTGCTGGGTACACCGTAGCCTTGGTCGTCAGTCATGATGAGGAGCACGTTCGGCGCGCCCTTCGGCGGCACGACGCGCGGTGGCCACCAGGAGGTAGAGTCCTTGGCGTCTTCCTTGATTACTCCGCCGAACTTCGGAGGGGGTGGCGGAATCTGTTTTCCGTCAATGGTAGTTGTGGCGCTGGGCTGACCCAATGTGCCGGTGACTTGCTGCGCAAGAGCCGTCCCATCGCCAGCGAACAAAATTGATACAGCGCAAACTCCAAACGCCAGACTGCGGACACCAGCTCCCAGATCCATAAGACCTCCTCATGTGCATACGTCTAGCTGCTCTCGACCCCGGAGAGTCGTGCTGGGGCAGTCCGAAGAAGACGAGGGGCGCAGAAATCCGCCTTATGAATCGAACGGGCACCAGTGAAATATTTTGAACAGGTGCCGAAAGTTTAGCCGCCGGTGCAGGCTTACACAACAGAATTCGTGGCTTCCCGACAGCGGGTTGTCAGCAGACGAGGAAGCTTGTAAACGGGTTTTGATTGGGCTGTTCTGCGGCATCGGCGCCTCAGTGTCCCGCCTCACATCGCCCTGTGACCGACATCACTTCGGCTCGGGCATAGGGTAAGCCAGAATCGATGCATCGTTCGGTAGGTCTCTCTTATAAATTCAGGCGAGTTCAACCGCACGTAAGTTCACCCGCGACGGCGAACGGGGAATTCATACTCCTTCTTTCCGCTCGCCTCGCACTAAGGAAGCTCAACGATGGCCAAGGGATCGGTGCAAATCGTAGTCGAGCGATGTAAAGCTTGCGGATTCTGCGTAGAGTTCTGTCCCACCAGGGCCCTGGCACTGTCTTCTGCCTTTAACGCCAAGGGCTATCACCCTCCATATTTGATTCAACCGGAAAAGTGCAGTGGCTGCGATTTGTGCGGCATGTACTGTCCCGACTTTGCGATCTTCGGCTTCAAGAATCAGGCGCTCGCGAAAGCGGCAGCGGCCGAAGCCAAGCCCGCCGCCGCGGCACCGGCCGCGGCAGAGGAGGCTAGCGATGCACGCTGATCCTGCCGGCGTCATGACCGGCTCACATTTTCTCGATGGCGATCACGCCTGCTGCGAAGGCGCATTGGCAGCCGGGGCTCGCTTCTCGTCGGGATATCCCATCACGCCTTCGACGGAAGTGGTGGAGCGCTTTGCATCACGCGTTCCCACGGTTGGCGGCACCTTCATCCAGATGGAAGACGAGCTGGCTGCGTCCATCACATTGCAAGGGGCGGTATGGGGCGGCGCGAAGGCCTTCACCGTCACCTCTGGTCCGGGCTTCTCGCTGATGATGGAACACATTGGCTACGCCGCCATGACTGAGACGCCGTGTGTGTTTGTCGATGTGCAGCGCGGCGGCCCGTCCACCGGACTGCCCACGCTTCCGGCACAGGCCGACATGATGCAGGTGAAGTGGGGATCGCACGGCGACTACGAAATCATCGCGCTGTGCCCCAACTCGCCGCAGGAATGCTTCGACCTGACCATCACGGCCTTCAACTACTCCGAGCAATTTCGCTGCCCGGTATTCGTCATGATGGACGAAGTGGTGGGCCATATGACGGAGAAAGTGGTCATCCCCGAGGCCGACAAGATCGAAGTCACGCCTCGCCGTTACACGAAGCTGGCTCCTGAGGAGTTCCTGGCCTATGAGCCGAAACAGGACCTGGTGCCCGATATGCCGCCGGTCGGCGAGGGCTACAACGTCCATGTTACCGGCCTGACGCACGACGAGCGGGGCTATCCCAACATGACGCCGGCCGTCCAGGACAGGCTGGTAAAGCGGTTGCAGAACAAGATCCTGAAGAACATCGACAAGATCACGTTGTACGAAGAAGAGGCAACGGATGGCGCCGAGGTCGTGGTGGTCTCGTACGGGATCACATCGCGAGTAGCGCAGCGGGCGATGGAGATGGCACGGGAGCGGGGGATCAAGGTCGGCAAGTTCCGGCTGATTACCGCATGGCCGTTCCCGGAGAAGCAGATTGCCGAAATCGCCGCCAAGGTAAAGGCCATCGTGGTGCCCGAGATCAACCTGGGGCAGATGGTGCGCGAGGTAGAGCGAGCCGCCGCGGGCAAGTGCGCGGTTCGACTCGTGTCACACGCCGGAGGCAGCGTCCATAAGCCTGAAGACATTCTCAACGCCATCCTGGAGGTGACCCGATGAGCGCGACGATGAACGTAATCAACCCGGTCGAGCCGTTTCTGCGCAGCGACCGCATGCCGCACATCTGGTGTCCGGGATGCGGCATCGGCACCAGCGTCAACTGCTTCAGCCGCGCGCTGATCGACTCCAAAGTTGACCTGAAGAATGTGTCGATCGTCTCCGGCATCGGCTGCACAGGCCGCGTCGCCGGATACATGAAGCAGGACTCGTTCCACACCACGCACGGCCGCGCGATACCTTTCGCGACTGGGCTGAAGCTGGCGAATCCGAAGCTGAACGTGGTGGTCTACTCCGGTGACGGCGACCTGTTCGCCATCGGGGGCAATCACCTGATTCATGCCGCCCGGCGGAATGTGGATTTGAAAGTCATCTGCATCAATAACCTCATCTACGCCATGACCGGCGGGCAGACCGCGCCGACTACCCCGAACTCGGTGATAACGTCTACCAATCCGTACGGCACCTTCGATCCGGCCTTCAACCTGCCTCACCTGGTAGAAGCCGCAGGGGCGGTGTACGTGGCGCGCTGGACGACCTTCCACGTGCGACAGCTTGCCAAGTCGATGCAGGAGATCTTCAGCAAGAAGGGCTTCTGCTTCATCGAGGTGCTCTCGCCGTGTCCGACGCTGTATCAGCGCCGCAACAAGATGGGCGATGGTCTGGACACGATGGTTTATTACAAGGAATTCAGCAAGATCAAGAACGGCGCGCCCACCAGCGAACTGGGGTTGGGCAAAGCCGGCGAGATCATTGTGGGCAAGTTCGTTGACCGCGAGCGCAGCGACTATCGCGACTTGATGCACGAGAAGATGATCGAGACGCTGGGCGACCGCTATGTCGAAAGGGAGGCATGCGAATGCGAAATCTAACGGAAATCCGCATCGCCGGATTCGGCGGCCAGGGTGTGATCCTGTCGGCCATCGTGATCGGCAAGGCGGGCTGTATTTACGAGAACGGCTTCTCCACCATGACCCAGGCGTTTGGTCCGGAAGCGCGTGGCGGAGCTTGCAGCGCGCAGGTCATCCTGGATGACAAGCCGATACTGTACCCGTACGTTACGCGGCCCGACATTCTGGTGGTTATGTCGCAGGAGGCGTATTCGCTGTTCACGCCGCAACTCAAAGAGAACGGATTGCTCATCGTCGAGCAGGACATGGTGCGGGTGGAAGCGTTGCCGCCGGGGGTGCGGGTCTATAGCGTGCCTGCGACCCGCCTGGCCGAAGAGTTGGGCAAACGCATGGTGTTGAACATCGTGATGATCGGCTTCTTCGGCGCGGTCAGCGGGCTGCTCAAGCCCGAGTCACTTCGCGATGCCATCGCCGACTCAGTGCCGAAGGCGTTTGTCGATCTGAACCTGAAGGCTTTCGATAAGGGGTACGAATACGGTGTAAAGGCGCTCAACGGTGCGGTCGAGACCGAGGAGCAACCAATCGAGGTTGGCACGCTGGAAAGCTAGTGCCGCCGGGACCTCGGCTGAAGCATGGTGCGCTCGGGTGGAAGCACCACGCTTTAGCGTGGTGAAAGAATCCCGCGCAGCCTCGGAAGCTGGCCACCAACAACTCCGGACCCGCTGCGCTGATTGAAGCTGCAGGTGCGTATCTATTCGGCTTGGCAAGTCGCACACGGGAAATCGATCCAACGCCGCCGTGGCTAAAGCCAGCGTACGAGATTGCGCCAGTTCACCACGCTGAAGCGTGGTGCTTCCACCAAAAATCCTGACGCTGAAGCGTGGTGCTTCCACCAAAAACCCTGACGCCGAAGCGTGGTGCTTCCACCAAAAACCCTGACGCTGAAGCGTGGTGCTTCCACCAAGACGACGGCGCTTTCACGAGGTTTGCTAAACTCGCTGAGTGAGACGAATCCGACGCAATGCATGGATTTTCGCCTGCACATCGGGAATTCTTCAGGTCCTCTGCTTCCCTAAGCCAGGTCTGTATCTGCTGAGCTGGGTCTCGCTGGCTTCCCTCATGTATGCCATCCTGAAGTGCCGCGAGCAGGATGTCAGCGCGGTGCTCGCCGAAGGCGGATTGTTTCTGGCCCCGGCCGATGCGTGGCAAGGCTTCCTGCTGGGATATGCCAGCGGCATCATCTGGTACCTGGGTAGCTGCTACTGGGTGTTCAACACCATGCACTACTATGGCGAACTGGGGACAGTCACGTCCGCTCTACTGCTCGTGGGCTACGCGCTGTATCTCGGCCTGTATCACGGCATCTTCGGGTTGCTGTTGGCACTGACGGCTGCACGTCGCAACGGGTACAGCTTGCGGGCACTGCTATTCGCTCCATTCATTTGGGTTGCGGTGGAGCTGGCGCGAACCTATATCACAGGTTTTCCCTGGGACCTGTTGGGCTACACGCAGATCGATAACATTCCTTTAACCCGCATCGCTACTGTCACAGGAGTGTATGGCCTCTCGTTCGAGATCGCGCTGGTAAACACGGTGGTGACTGCCGCGTTCCTGGTTCCGCGACGGAAAAAGCCGTTGCTGTTCGGGGTGTGCGCAATGTCCATCCTGTTGCTTCACGCCGGCAAACTCTATTCGCCGCCGGCCGCACCGACCACGCAAGGCGTGACCTTGGTTCAGTCGAATATTCCAATACTCGACGAGGCTTGGAGCCTAGATTACGAATTGCAGACACTTCGTGAACTTGCCCGGCTCAGCGTTCACCCTAAAGCGTCGCCGAGCGGCACACCGGGATTGATCGTGTGGCCGGAATCGCCGGCGCCATTTTTTGTTACCGACCTGCACGTACGTACCACGATTGCCGACATTGCGCGGAGTACGAATTCTTCCATCATCGCGGGCACCATCGGAATTCGCGGGTTCGATGATCCTTCGGGTAAGCGGGAACTTTACAACTCGGCGTCGGTGATTAGCTCTAACGGCGCCTGGAATTACGAGTACGACAAGATTCACCTGGTACCGTTCGGGGAGTATGTGCCCTTCGCCGATCTGCTGGTGTTTGCCAAGAAGCTGACGCGCGATGTGGGAACATTTTCGCGAGGGACCAGCCGGGAGCCGTTTCTGGTGGACGGCTCGCGTGTGGGGATCTTCATTTGCTACGAAGCCACCTTCCCTAATGAAGTCCGGCAGTTCGCGCGCAATGGAGCTGAGTTCTTCGTCAACATTTCCAATGATGGGTGGTACGGGGATACGAGCGCTCCGCTACAGCACCTGAACATGGCACGCATGCGCGCCATCGAAAACAACCGCTGGCTGCTGCGCGACACCAACACCGGGGTGACTGCCGTCATCGATCCTTATGGACGCAAGGTCGCTGAGGCTCCGCGTTGGCAGCGGACCGCGTTGCAAGGCGCGTACGACCTGGAACAGCAGACCACGTTCTATACGCGCCACGGCGATTGGTTCCCGATTGTGTGTGCGATAATCGCGTTGTTGGGCTTACTTTTGCGCTATTACCGCAGCCACTGGCTGCTGCAGACGCCGCAGGGACCTCACGATTCAGGAGTTGCTTAACCATGGTTGAAGAACTGGAACAGGAATACGCCGCACTGCGTGACAAGGTGCACGATCTTCAGGAGTATCTTTGACGCGCCTCGTCTGCGCGAAAAACTGAGCGAGGTCGAAAAGCAAACCGCCGACCCAACGCTCTGGTCCAATCCCGAAAAATCACAAAAGGTCATGCGCGAGAAGAAGCGGCTGGAAACGGCGCTCGCGACCGAGACTGATCTTTCACGTCGATCCGACGATATCACTGCGTACTTCGAACTAGCGCGCGAAGGGGAGGAAGTATCCGCCGACTTGCGCCGCGAGATCGATTCGCTGCGCACGATGGTCGACAAGCTCGAGATAGAGACCCTGCTGTCGGGCGACAACGACGATCGCAATGCCATCGTCACCATTCATCCCGGAGCCGGCGGAACCGAGTCGCAGGACTGGGCCGAGATGCTGATGCGCATGTACCTGCGCTGGGCGGAGCGCGAAGGATTCTCCACCAGCATGTACGAATATCAGCCAGGTGAAGAGGCGGGCATCAAGTCGGCGACTTTTGGGGTTAACGGCGAGCACGCGTACGGCCTGCTGACCAGCGAGATCGGCGTGCATCGCCTGGTGCGCATCTCGCCCTTCGACCAGGCCAAGCGCCGTCACACATCGTTTGCCAGCGTCTTTGTGTCGCCGGAAATCGATGAAAGCATCGAGGTCGATATCAAGCCGGACGACATTCGCATCGATACGTACCGTTCCGGCGGCAAAGGCGGGCAGCATGTGAATACGACTGATTCTGCGGTGCGCATAACGCACATGCCGACGGGAATCGTTGTCGCCTGCCAGAACGAACGCTCGCAGCACAAGAACAAAGAGAAGGCGATGAGCATTCTCCGCTCGCGCATTTACGAATACGAACTTGAAAAGAAGAAACAGGTGACGAAGCAGATCGAAGACTCGAAGCTCGACATCGATTTCGGTTCGCAGATTCGTTCATATGTATTGCAACCGTATCGCATGGTGAAAGACCTGCGCACGCGGGTGGAGATTGGCGACGTCGATCGCGTGCTCGATGGCGACCTGAATGAGCTGATTCGGGGGTATCTGCTGGCGCGGAGGAATGAGCAGAGGGGGTAGGAGCGATACCACATGAAGACATATGTGTTGTTGCTCTGTTTTGGCACTGGAATGGCAGTGCGGCGGCAAGCTCTAAGCCCGGAGGGCGTGTGATGACAGCCCAGCACGGAGCGTCAGCGGAGTGCTGGGAACGCCGATCTGATTTATTGAGAGTCCCCCGGGGACGGCACAGGTACGCCCGTGCCGCCGGCTGAAGCCGGCTCTGGAGGTGAATTTTGCTATCCTACCCAGCGTTCCGCTTCGCTCCACGCTGGGCTATCATGCTGGTCGCCCTCCGGGCTTGGTGTATCAAGCAGGAAACGTTGTTCCCAATGCTCGGGTCCGCTACCGGTCGACCTCCGCGGGCGCCCTAGCGATTGGCCGAATCGTACCGCGTCGTCTACCATTCTTCCATGAACGACGACTGCCTTTTTTGCAAAATTATCGCCGGCAAAATTCCGTCTAAGAAGGTTTACGAAGACGAGAAGGTCTACGTTTTCGAGGACATCAATCCGAAGGCGCCCACGCACGTGCTCATCATTCCCAAGCGGCACGTCGTTGACCTGAAACACGCGACCAAGGAGGACGCTGAGATCATCGGCTATTGTCAGCTTATAGCCGCGAAGATCGGTCGCGAGCGTGGTATTGAAGACGGCTATCGCACGGTCTATAACGTGGGCCCGCGCTCTGGCCAGTCGGTGTTTCACCTGCACCTGCATTTGCTGGGAGGGCGCGATCTGACGTGGCCGCCGGGGTAGAAAAGCAGTTGTCGGTGGCCGGTTGTCAGTTGTCAGTAAAGGCGAGTCATGCCAGCGGCAACGCTGGTTTGCTACTTGCTACTTGCTGGTTACGGTTTGCGGCGCCGTCAACACAGTGCCGTATGGGTCGAGAACGAGGCCCGTGACTTGCGCAGGAGCGCGCAAAGTAAACTGCGTGGAATCTCCTTCCGCGAAAATGCGGCCCAGATAAATCTGCTTGTCACCGGCGACGCCATACACCGGCACGCTGCTCACCAGGTCAGACGGCGCACCGATCTGTTGAATGCTTCCACTCACACGACGGGAGGTTTCTGCCCCGGAGAATTTGGTTGCTTTCAGCGCGAACTGGGGAAACGCCGTTCCGTTCACCCAGCCATCGAAAAACCAGTCGAGCGACTGATGGCCTTCGAACCACAGCGAGCGAGGCAGCACCTCCTCAAACGCTTTTTCGAAGTCTGCGTTGGTCAGTTCGCTGCCTTTATGGCGCTGGACCAGGTTGCGCAAGATCGACAAGAATACTGTGTCATCGCCATTCGGATTGGCCGGTCTGCGCGAAGCATCGCGCAGCATGGTGCGCAACATGTGAATCAGCCAGGTACCGCGCCCATACGTGATGATTTCGTAACCCTCAGGAAACTTCGACGAGGAAAGCCGGATCCCCAGCGTTACCGGGCCGGCTTCAACGTTTGGTTGGCCATCTTTCGATTTCGTAGCGAGCATGGAGCGGTAGGTCTGCAACATGAGCTGCACGTCCTCAGGCTTGTCGCGCTCGAGCAAAAGCAATGCGCAGTAGTTTGCCAGCGCCTCGAGCAGCCATTGCTCGCGATAACTGGCCCATGACACCTGGTCGCCATACCACTGGTGCGCCAGCTCATGCGGCATCATCACTTCGCCAAATAGGACGTTGTCCCCGACCGACAGCTTCAGGGCCGAGCGCTCAGCCGCACTCAAATATACGTAACTGGAGAGGAAGATCAGCCCCGGCCATCCCTGGCTCTCCATGCCTGGCCGCTGCGTCAGCGACAGCGTGGAGTAGGGATATGGGCCGAGCATCTGCGAGTATGCCGTCAGGGTCTCCGCAGCTTTGTCGGCCAAAGGCTTGAGGGCTAGTGCTGGATCAAGGTTATCGCCGGCATGGGCCGGCTCCGTCTCGGCCGAGTTCGGTCCGGATGCTGCCGCGGGCGATGCTGCGGCCCGCCGGGTCACTGCCATCTCGCGCTCCACGCCTCGGGTTGCGTAGTCGAGCACTTTCACCTGGCCCGCCTGGGCGCTGGCTTCGGTGTATTGCCCAAGATTGAATCCGGCAATCGGGAGCGGCTGCTCGCTGACCCAGTGGCCGACGAAATCTGCTCCTTCGCGATCGAGGGAGACCTGTTTGCCGGTCGCAATCAAGGTCCAGGTCTGAGGAAAGCGGAAGGTCAGGTCGTAGTTGGCCATGGCGATTCCGCGGTTCGGATACCACGTTCCACGCGCACCCACGTAAACCAGGCCACCACCTGCGTCGGAGAGCGCCGCACCGGCATAGGTGAAGTGCAGCACAAAGCGAGCGCCAAGCTTTAGCGGCTGGGGGAAAACCACAGCCACCACATCGTTACCGCGGCGCGCGAGCTGACTACCCTCGATCGCTTCGTTCTGTAGAAACTCCAGCGGCACGCCGTCCATATCGACAGCTTTGACCTGCAAGTAGCGGGAAAGCTCAAAGAGGACAACCCGGTCGCCGCCCTGTCGGGCCTCCACCTCAAGTGTGGCGTCGGCGGAAAGGTCAGTTGGAGGAGTGACCGTTCCTTTCACCGTGTACTTGGTGACGGTGATGGCATCGCGTGTCCAGGTGGGTCCGGTGGGACCGTGGAAGCGCGAGGCACTCACGGGCTGCTTGCGCAGCGAGCTCATCACGAAGCTCATCCACAAGTCGTAATAGACCTGTTCGCCCTGGGAAGAGGTTTGTCCAACTACGATCTGCTCGGGACTGCGAGTATCGAAGTAGACATCGAAGACACCAAGACGATTGCCTGCGACTCGCGCGTGCAACAGGCGATCAGGTAATGGCGGCTCGCCACGGCCCACAACAGCGGGGCCGCTGGTGAACGAAATTGCCAGCCGCATGGCATCGACTGAAGCGAGATCGCGCGCGGTCGAGTCGTGCTTTTCGACGAAGGACTTCGCATCGTCCGCGGAACGTAGATATTGCTGCAACTCGGCGGCGGTGTTGTCATTGAAGCGCAGGTAGGCGGAGGAGAATTTTTCTTCCAGGACGCCCTCGCCGGTAAACAGCCCAAGCGACGCGCGCTCCTGGCGGTCGGGGGGACGGACGAGCACTTCGCCATCGCCTTCGAAGAAGGCGCCGGTGATGCGGCCGTCCACGGTTTGCAAGAATGAGATGGTGCCGTCGTTCATCCACAGGTGAACGTCTTCGCGGTCGATGACGGCCTCGCGAATTTTGTAAGTTTTCTGGGGATCGAGGCCGACACTCTGCAGCGATCGATAGAGCGGGATAACGGATGCTGGCTTCGCCGGCGCCTGGGCCGACACGCTTGCCGCGCCCAGCACGACGGACGCGAGCAGGACGACGAGGCGCCAATCGGCATGGGGCCGGGAGCTCATGGAAAGCTGAACAGTATGGTACTGCGCGGGCGCGGCCGGAAGCCAGCGAGAGCGAGTTCATTGCGAGCGACGGAAGGCCAGCGCAACATCGGAGGGTGTACTGCCGTGCCAGTCTCGATAGCTGCTGACCGCGGTTGACGGCGCGTGTATCCTTAATGTTTTCAGACTGTCCTGCGCAGTTGCTGATTTCGAAGCGGGGCAGCTTGCCCAATGGCGAAGAAACCTAAACCGGTGCTGGATGGAGGCCGTTCCATGGCAACTCAAGCCGCAGTAGAACCGAAGGACAACATCCCAGTCCTGAAAACTAACTTCGAATCTGATCTTGCGCTGGAGTTCTTGCGCGTGGTGGAAGAGGCAGCCATCGCTTCCGGCAAGACCATGGGCCAGGGCGATCGCAAGCTGGCCGATCAGGTTGCGACTGAGACCATGCGCAACGTCATGGATTCGGTGCCTATGGACGGCACCATTGTCATTGGCGAGGGTGAGCGCGACGAAGCTCCGATGCTGTACATCGGCGAGAAGGTCGGCAAGCACGACGGCGGCGTGTATCCCGAGGTGGACATCGCGGTCGATCCGCTGGAGGGTACCAATCTCTGTGCTCTCGGATTGCCGGGTGCCATCACGGTGCTGGCGGCTTCAGAGCGCGGCGGGCTGCTGCATGCGCCTGACTGCTACATGGAGAAGATGGTGGTTGGCCCGTCCTGCCGTGGCATGGTGGACTTGGAGGCTCCGGTGACGCACAACCTGGCGGTGATCGCCAAGGTGCTGGGACGCAGAGTCGAGGACCTGGTCATCGTCATACTCGACCGCCCGCGCCACGAAAAGTTGATCGCCGATGTGCGCAAAGCGGGGGCGCGCATCCGGCTCATCTCCGATGGCGATCTGTCACCGGGCGTCGCCGCCGCCATGCTGGGATCGGGGGTTCATGCCGTCATGGGTTCCGGAGGCGCTCCGGAAGGCGTCATTACCGCCGCCGCGATTCGCTGCCTCAACGGCTACATGGTGGGCAGGCTAACCGGCTACACCCCGGAGCAGGCCGAACGCATGCAAGACATGGGGATCAAGGACCCGAAGCGCATCTATGTGGCGGAAGAGTTAGCGCCAGGCACGAACATCGTCTTTGCCGCGACCGGGGTGACCGACGGCCCGCTCTTGGAAGGTGTGCGCTTCTTTGGTGACGGGGTGAAGACCAAGTCGCTGGTGATGAAGCTCAGCAACCGCAAGGTGCGCTTCATCGAGAGCGTCCATTTGACCAAGGGCGCCGAAGCCAAGGTGCGCGTGCCGTAAGGGTTTCATTTGTCATGGCGAGCGCCGCCGTTTGGCCCGAGGAATCTGTTCTCGTTGAGAGGCCGACGCCGAGGGCATAGCTTGGCGACGCACGCGAGACCAGATCCCTCGGGCGCTGCGGCGCCCTCGTGATGACAAGACAAATTACAGGCCCAGCCCTGTACGCCTGAAGAGTCTGCTGCAAAATTACTTTTTTAAATACCTCAGGGGCTTTAAAGCCCCCACGTATTTTCGCCGGCGTAACGCCGGCCTGAAGGGCCAGCACTACCCGAACTCCGACTTTTCAGCAGCCTGTGAAGGCGCACTCCACCCGATTCCTACTTCTCCCCTGAAGCACCGCCGCTTGCCGATCCGCCCGCGCCTTTCTCCAACACATCAGCAGCGCGGTTGATGGCGTCCGACAGCACCTGCAACTGCTGCTGTGTGGTCTTCAAGTCCTTGTGGTCGATGGATTCGTTCACCCCTGGAATAACCACCGCAGCGTAGCCGGTGTACTCTCCCGGAGCGTAGATTGCGTGCTTGAACCACTCGCGGCCAGGCAGGCCATTGATGACGAAAGCGCGCTCGGTGTGAAGCAGCGCGGTGTTGATACTGGCCGCATCGCTGCTCGCGCTACCCTGCGCCTTCAACATCTCGGCGCCGGCTTTTTCCATTCGCTGCGCCGCCTGCTGCGCTGACGCGAACGACGGCGACTGGGCGCCAAAGGTGTTCTTCGACTTCTCTTCGGCCGTCTTCAGATATATGGCGATTTCCTTCGCATACTCTTCGTAGTCGAAGGGCAGCACATCGGCATCTGCCATGCGAATAGCCTGTATGCCGAAGACCTCCGCCATCTCCCGCTCGTAAACGAAGGTCGGATCGCCAAACTTGGTGAACCACGCGAAGTTGTCGAACACCGAGTGATACACACCGTAGGGTCCATGCGAGCCGATGTCAGTCGATGGCACCCCGAGGTGTTGCAGGAAGGGGGTGAAGTCGGAGCCGCTGCCCAGGTCACCGACGTTCACATCCTGCTTGACCTTGGCATTGGGCTCGCGGGGAGAGCCGCCGAGGACAGAGTTCACCCGGGTGGCCCGATCTTTTTCTTCCTTGTCGTTGCTGATCTTCCACTGCTCGTAGACGCTTCCGCCCTTCGGGCTAGGCACGGCCTTGGCTACATCGCGCTCGTACTGCTTCAGGCTGGGTACTGCCGAGGCTCCGTAATTCGGCCCAGCAACGGCAACGTCCATATTGAAGTACGCAACCGCGTTCTTCAGTTCGTCGGCGTGCTGCTCGGCGAATTCGGTCGAGCCGATGAGCCCTTCTTCCTCGCCATCCCAACTACAAAACATCAGCGTACGCTTGGGTCGCCATCCGCTCTTCAGCAACTCGCCAACCCCATGCACGCTTTCCAGCATGGCGGCGGTGCCGCTGTTGGGATCAACCGCTCCATACACCCAGGCGTCGCGGTGATTGCCCGAGACCACCCAATGGTCGGGAGCCTCCGAACCTTTCACGGTGCCGATGACGTCGTACATGGTCGCCCAGTGGTAGTTCTGCTTCAGCATCATGTGGACCTTCACTGGCCCAGGGCCGAGGTGATAGGTAAATGGCAATGCGCCCTGCCACTCGCGCGGCGAATCGGGCCCGCCAAGGTTCGCCATGATCGGCGTTGCGTCCTGATAGGACAGCGGAGTCGTCGGCACCTTGGTCAGATCAGTTGCCTTATCCGGCGGGGTGCGCTGGCTGTCGGGAAGATCGGGCAGCGAGGCGATGCCGGGCGTGGTGGGATCGCCGGGATAACGGAAGAGATACTGAATGGAGCCGCGCTGGACGCCGGTCGCCGGACGCATCGGCCCGACGGGATACATGTCGCCTTTGAAATAGCCGTCATCCCAAGGATCGGAATAGATGATGACGCCGATGGCGCCGAATTGCTGGGCAACGTAGGGCTTCACTCCGCGAAAGTTCATGCCGTAGCGAACAATCGCGATTTTGCCCTTCACATCGATGCCCAGCTCTTGCAGCTTCTTGAAGTCTTCGAGGCGACCGTAATTGGCGTAAACCACATCGGCGGTGACATCGCCCGACGGCGAATATTCGTTGAAGGCAGTGGTCACACGGGGATCGTCCTGATAAGGATCGTCGCTCACATGCTCCGGACTAGGTCCGTGCATCACCACACCTTGCGGAGCCACGACATCAACCTTGATCTTGGCCGGCAGGTTCATCCATACCTTGTATTCCTGGATGTAGGCGTCGAGCCCGGCCTCCTTGAACTTCTGCAACACGTACTCCGCCGTCGTCTTGTCTTCGGGCGAGCCTGCGATGTGCGGAGCTGAAGTGAGAATCCGCAGATGCTCCTTCGCCAGGTCGGCATTGGGCACGGCGAGAAACTCTTTCTCGGCCTGCAATTCGGTAGTGGCGTCCCGATAACCGGTGATTGAGGTTGGCGGGACAAATGGAGCGGGGGCGGGACTCTTGGTTTGGGCGTAAACGGTGGGTGAAATATTGAGCGCGCAAATCAGTACAGCAGCCAGTAGACTTCGCAAAACCTTGATTTCTCCTTCACGAACTGCGAATTTACCAGATTACAACATCCGAGCGGGAGGAGACCTTTCCCAGCATAAGGTGGTGTCCTGAAGGCACCTTTAGGAGACACCGTATATAGCCAACTCAGGCCAGATACTTGGAATCGAAAACCAAGTAAGATTGCTGGCATTCGAAACGTCCTTGATTCTGCCCCCGCACGCTACCTGGTGAGCAGTTCGCTAAGGAGCATTCAATGCAGATCCTGGTTCGAAAATGGGCCCTCGCCGTTGTGTTTCTTGTCGCGTTCGCTGGTGTGTCGTTGGCGGACGTGAGCCAAGATCTCACGGTACAGCTCTCGATGTCCTGTCCCCACAACCTAATCGTGTGTGAGGTCGCGCCGTATCAGGGCACGCCCGGCAATCCAGCAGACGGCCACGTTGACTTCAACTCCATCGGCTCGCCATGGAGCTTCACCTTCGTTACGGCTGATCCGCTTTCCTGGAAGTGTGATAGCCATTGCCAGAATTACAGCGCGAATTTTGGTGTAGGCGGCAATTTCATGATGAGTGGGCCCGAGGGATTTACTTTTCTGGGACAGATTACCTCGGGCAATGCCTGGCAGAATCTCGATCTGAGTTTGGGGGTGAACCTGACTTTCTCCGGGGAGTGGAGTAATGGGCTTAGCGCTTCCGGCAGCTTTATTGACCAGATCACCGACCAGAACGGTCCCTATGCCAGCCTGGACGTTTACACGGTTCCGGAACCGGCCAGCCTCGCGCTGCTGGGCGGCGGCATGATGGCGCTGTGGGGGGCGCGGAGGCGGTTTAGTCGGCCCTCATAGCCATCGGCGGCTCGAAGTGAAGTTCCAAGGCTTCCTTTAGATTGGCGAGCGCCTCTTCTTCGGTTTCACCCTGACTGGCCACATCGACTTCAAGACATTGCGAGACATACCAACTGCCCTCTCGCCAAACAGACGCCGCAAATGGACGTTCATCCGTACATTTTGACACAATGGCCCACCAGCGAAGAAGTCCGAAAGGCGCAGAAAAATCTTGGCTAGTCCCTCGGGGAAGACAGATTGTTTTGTGCCGTCGGCTGAAGCCGACTCTGGGTTTCAAAACCAACACCTACCCAGCGTTTCGCTTCGCTGCACGCTGGGCTATCATCTTGGTCGCCCTCCGGGCTTGGAGATTCGCCCTGACCGCAATGTCGCAATGATTGAGAGTCCGGAGTCGTGTCGTCCACAACTGACAACCGACAACTGACACCTACTTAATCGCGACCAGCTTGTTCATCAGCTCTGAGTAATCTTTCTTCTCCACGCCGTGCACCTGGCGGTTGTACTCGTCCACCTTGGCCGAGTAGTTCATGGAGCAGAACTTCGGACCGCACATGGAGCAGAACGCCGCCTCTTTGTAGTACGCATCCGGAAGCGTCTCGTCGTGCATGCTGCGCGCGGTTTCAGGATCGAGCGACAGCGCGAACTGCTTGTCCCAATCGAAGGTGTAGCGTGCGTAGCTGATGGCGTCGTCGCGGTCCCGAGCGCCGGGGCGATGGCGCGCGACATCAGCAGCGTGAGCGGCAATCTTGTAGGCGATGATGCCGTCCTTGACGTCTTTTTCGTTGGGCAGGCCGAGGTGCTCCTTCGGCGTAACGTAGCAGAGCATCGACGCACCATGCCATCCGATGAGCGCCGCACCGATCGCCGACGTGATGTGGTCGTAGCCGGGAGCGATGTCAATGACCAGCGGCCCAAGCGTGTAGAACGGGGCGCCGTGGCAGAGCTCGACTTCCTTGTCGACCTGCTCCTTGATCTTGTCGAGCGGCACGTGGCCGGGGCCCTCGATCATGACCTGCACGTCGCGCTCCCAGGCCTTCTTCGTCAGCTCGCCCAGAGTCTTCAACTCGGAGAACTGCGCCTCGTCGCTGGCATCGGCAATGCAGCCGGGACGCAGGCCATCGCCCAGCGAGTAGCTCACGTCGTGCTTGGCGAGAATTTTGGTAATGTCGTCGAAGCGCTCGTAGAGGAAGTTCTGCTTGTGATGGTGGGCCATCCACTGCGCCAGAATCGCGCCGCCGCGGCTCACGATGCCGGTGATGCGCTTGGTAATCAGCGGCAGGTATTCCACCAGCACGCCGGCGTGAATGGTCATGTAATCGACACCCTGCTCGGCCTGCTCCTCGATGACTTCGAGCATGATGTCGGCATTGAGGTCTTCAATGCGCTTCACGCGTGAGACCGCCTCGTAAATCGGCACCGTGCCGATGGGCACCGGCGAGTGCCGCAGGATGGCTTCGCGAATCTCGTGAATGCCGCCACCGGTGGAGAGGTCCATCACCGTGTCGGCGCCGTAGTGCACCGAGGTGTGCAGCTTGCGCAACTCCTCATCAACGTTGCTGGTGACCGACGAGTTGCCGATGTTGGAGTTGATCTTGCACCTTGAGGCCACGCCAATGGCCATCGGCTCCAGCTCAGGATGATTTACGTTGGCCGGGATGATCATGCGTCCGACGGCAACCTCGTCGCGAATCAGCTCAGGCGAGACCTGCTCGCGCTCGGCGACGAAGAGCATCTCTTCGGTGACCAGGCCCTGGCGCGCGAAGTGCATCTGCGACATGTTGGTGTCGCCGGTCTGCGCGGCATGCTCACGGCGCTTGGTGATCCATTCGGCGCGCGGTTTGGGTTGGAAGGCGGCACTGGCAGTCGATCCGTTGGAACCGTTTGTACCACTCATGATGGTGTGGGTCCTCTCGAAGATTAACTTCAATTATAGTGCCGCCGCCTGCGCCGATTTGAGATTAAGTAGGGCAGGCATCTCCGGCTCGTCGCGGGGGGCGAGTTCTTCCTGGACTTCGCCGGATTAGCGGTTACGCCCTTCTTGGCCCGCTCAGGACACGCGCAGGAAGGAAAATGATGGCTCGGATCAGCCCCAGCACACCGTCAACCGCAATGCCGAGGATCCGGAAGGGAAGCAACAACAGCCAGACGATGGGATACAGGAAGACAAAGAGAAGTGCGATAGGCCAGCAAACGATCAGCAGAATGACCCACAGCAGAAACGTGAACATGGCTTGATCCTTCCTATCGAATGATACGGAGAATCAAGGCGGGATGTTCGGTAAATCGCGACTCGCGTTCCGATCCGGGAATAGCGGGTGGACAAGGCCTGGGCTTGGGGGATGCCAAAAGCAGATCCCTCGACGGCTCAAGAGGCTGCTGAAAAAGTACTTTTTAAGTACCTCAGGGGCTTAAAGCCCCCACGTATTTTCAACCGCATAACGCTGGCCTGAAGGGGCCAGCACTACCCGAACTCCGAGTTTTTCAGCAGCCTGTCAAGCCGTCTCGGGATGACAAACATAAGAGAGCACAACGGCGCAGCTGAAGCTGCGCCCCTTCAAAACAGCTCGGCCTTTGCTAACTGCTAATTGCTAAGTGCTAAGTGCTTCTTCTCAGTACAGGCGGAAATTCACTTCGACATTGATCTGGACCGCGACCGGCTTGCCGTCTTTCATGGCGGGCTCGAACTTCCAGTTGCGCACTGCTTCGATAGCTTTCTGGTCGAGTCCCATACCGAGGGCGCGGGCAACCTTGATGTCGCGCGGCTTACCGTCAGGACCGACGATCAGCCAAAGAACGCACGTTCCCTGATACTTCGCCTTGCGGGCTTCTTCGGAATATTCCGGATCAGGAGTATCCAGCGCGCGGGGCGCCGAAACGCCACCGCCAACGCGGAACACGCCACCACCAATTCCGCCACCGCGACCAGGACCAACGCCCGGCCCGGTGCCGGAACCTACGCCGCCGCCATATCCCGAGCCGATTCCACCACCGGCGCCGGTACCGTTCGAGGGCGGTCCCGATGGAATAGAAGACATCGGATTACCAAGGTTGGGCATATTGTTGGCCAGCTTAATTTGCGGAGGTAAAACCACCGTGGGCTCGACCGGAAGTTTGGGATTATCGTTACGGATCACCATCGCCGGAGGGGTGATCTGCTCCATAGCCGACTTGGGGAGCTTGCCTTTGGGCGTCTGTAGCTTGTCGCGATCGCCGCCGCCTCCGCCGCCCGCCATGGTCTGGTTCTTCTTCGGCGTAATCGGAAGCTGCGGAGTATCGTCGGGTGCGATCAGCGTAACCGTCTCTCTGGGCTTCTCCGTGACCGCTTTGACACCCCAAATGGAGAGGCCAATCAACCCAGCGAGCAGCAGGATATGTACCACCAGTGAGACGCTGGCACTTTGTTTCTTGTAGTTATACTCGCCCCAGATGTCGCGCACGGCGACCGGTCGCGACGTCAAACGCAGTGGCGGAAGCTTCTCGGGAAAGAATACGGCCCGAACATTGTCGCGCAACGACGTCCACAAGGACTCATTAATCGTCGTGCGCGGGAGCAGGTGCAATTCGTCGTCTGCCTGCGCTATGCCGTGCTGGGCCACTTCTTCTTCCCGCCCCTCGGGAGGTGAAATCAGAGTCTGATTCGCCATAAACTCGTTTGCTTCCTCAAAATCCCAGTTTGGAGCCTTGCTCGATTAACCGAAGCACGTGCTTTGCCGAGTGATTCATACTTAGAACCCGCAGAAGACGCGAAGGTTTCGGTTTTCTTCAAGTCCACGAGCTGCTGAACCTGTAGTTCAGCATTCCCAAAGTTAGATGCAGAGCTTTCCACACCGTTGTAAACAACTCTTCAATCGTTCGACGAAGGCGACCTACAAAGGCTAGCCATCGGCCAGCAATGGCGCACACCTTAGAGCCCCCCTATAATGAAAAAGATACCGTGTATTGATTCTACCGATTCTTGTAGGAGATGGAGAAACCCGGAGTGCCGTTGGACCTGAAAGCGACGCTGAATCTGCCCAAAACCGCCTTCCCGATGAAGGCGAACCTGCCGCAAAACGAGCCTAAATTGCTCGAAAAATGGGAGGAGACGCGGATTTACGACCGTATCCGCGAAGTACACAAAGGGCAGCCGATTTACGTCATGCACGACGGGCCGCCCTACGCCAACGGGCCCATCCATCTTGGCACCGCGCTTAACAAGATTCTGAAGGATTTCATCGTCAAGTCGCGCACCATGAGCGGCTTCGATGCGCCCTACGTGCCGGGCTGGGACTGCCACGGACTACCCATCGAGATCAAAGTCGACAACGATCTTGGCCGCAAAAAGCTGGAGATGGATCCTCTGGCGGTGCGCGAGGCCTGCCGCGTTTATGCCGAGAAGTACCTGGATTTGCAGCGCTCCCAGTTCAAGCGGCTGGCCGTATTCGGGCGCTGGGACGATCCCTACGCGACTATGTCTCCCGATTACGAAAGCTACGTGCTGGAGACGCTGTACGGCTTTTACGAGCAGGGCCTGGTCTACAAGGGATTGAAGTCGGTTTACTGGTGCTGGCACGACAAGACGGCGCTGGCTGAGGCGGAGGTCGAGTACGAGATGCATACCAGCCCCAGCGTCTGGGTTCGGTATGCGCTGACCAGCGATCCCGGCGCCATCGCCCCGGGGCTGGCGGGCAAGAAGAACGTGGCTACCATCATCTGGACCACGACTCCGTGGACGTTGCCCGCGTCGATGGCGGTGACCTTTGCACCCGATCAGCCCTACGTCGCGCTCGATACCGGCGAGTGGATCTATATCGTTGCCAAAGAGCTGGCACAGCAGACGATCGAAAAATGCAATCTGGGCGAGGCGAAGGAGATTGCAACCTTCCCCGGCTCGAAGCTGGAGCGCGTGACCTTCGCTCATCCATTCCTGGATCGCACTATTCTTGGCGTGCTCGGCGACTACGTCACCATGGATACCGGTACCGGCGCGGTGCATACCGCTCCAGCGCACGGCGCTGACGACTTCAACACTGGGGTGAAGTACGGGCTCGAGCTGCAGTGCAACGTTGACGACGCCGGAATCTTGCGCAATGGTTTGCCGGAGTATGAAGGTCTACAAATCTTCAAGGCGAATCAGCCGATCGTCGACTTGCTGAAGAGCCGCGGCGTGCTGCTTGGCTTCGAAAAGATCGAGCACTCCTATCCGCATTGCTGGCGCTGCCACAATCCGGTGATCTTCCGCGCGACTGAACAGTGGTTCATCGAGATGGAAGGCAAAATTCCAGGCGGCACGCTGCGCAGCCGTGCGCTGGAAGAGATCCAGAAGGTGAAGTGGGACCCGGCCTGGGGCCAAGAGCGCATCTACAACATGATCGCCACGCGGCCGGATTGGTGTATCTCGCGGCAGCGCATCTGGGGAGTGCCCATCGCTGTTTTCCAGTGTGAGGGCTGCAAGGAGTTCTTGAACGACAAAGCGGTGCATCGCGCCGTGGTCGAACTGGTACGGCGCGAAGGCACAAATGCGTGGTACAAGCGTTCAGCGGAGGAAATTCTTCCGGCCGGGACGAAGTGCCCGAAGTGCGGCTCGGGAACGTTTCGCAAGGAGATGGACATCCTCGACGTGTGGTTCGAGTCGGGGTGCAGCCAGGCTGCCGTACTGGGCCATGAGCCCGGACTTCCCTGGCCTGCCGATTACTACATGGAAGGCGGCGATCAGCATCGCGGATGGTTCCACTCGTCCATGCTGTGCGCGGTCGGTACCAAGGGCGCTGCGCCGTATCGCGGCTGCGGAACTGCCGGATGGGTGTTGGATGATAAGGGGCGCGCGCAGTCGAAGTCGCTGGGCAATACGGTCGATCCGGTGGAAATCGCGAACAAACAAGGTGCGGAGATCGTTCGCCTGTGGGTCGGCTCAGTCGATTTCCGCGAAGACGTGATGGCGTCGGATGAGTTGATGCAGCGCATCGCCGACAGCTATCGCAAAATTCGCAATACGTTTCGCTACATTTTGGGAAATCTCGAAGCATTCGATCCCCAGCGCGACAGCGTCGACTTCGGCGAAATGAATCCGCTCGACCAGTTCTTCCTGCTGCGGGCGGCGGAGCTGACCGCCGACGTTCGCGGACATTACGAGAGCTACACCTTCCAGCGCGTCTATCAGCGGCTGAAGGACTTCTGCATTGTCGATCTGAGCGCGATTTACTTCGACATCCTCAAGGACCGGCTTTATACCTCCGCTCCCAAAGGAGTGGCGCGACGCTCGGCACAGACTGCGCTTTACCGGCTGGGCGATGCGCTGGTACGACTGCTGGCGCCGATCACGACCTTCACTTCGGAAGAAGTCTGGAGTTTCTTGCCGCAGGAAGCGGACCGTCAATCCAGCGTTCATCTGACCGAATTTCCCGAGCCCCGCGATTTGACGGGAGAGCTGCCGTCGGGCTTCGACGCCGCGAGGCTTGAGAGCGATTGGGAGGTTTTACTAAACGTTCGCAGCGAGGCGCTGAAGGCGCTTGAGACTGCACGCAATGAAAAGCTGATCGGCGGCGGCCTCGAGGCGCAGCTTCACATCGCGGCGCCGGAGAGTCTCTATCCCGTACTCGATCGCTATCGCGGCGACTTACGTTACATTTTCATCGTGTCCGATGTGGTATTGGAGAAGACGCCCGCAGTGAACGGAGACGCTCCGCTGAAAATCACGGTCGCCAAAGCTCCGGGCGAAAAGTGTGAGCGTTGCTGGAACTACTCCACTCATGTCGGAGAAGATAAGGAATATCCGACGGTGTGCGAGCGGTGCAGCGCAGTGTTACGGGAGATGGAGTAAGAACGGCCGCTATTCGCTCTTCGCAGGTACGGCAACGAGCATATTCGTAGCAGCCGTTTGCGTGAGCGAAGACTTGACGGCCAAGAGTTCAGAGACCTGATCGGCGAAGGCCAAAGTCGAAGAGCGAATAGCGAAAGGCGAATAGCGGGTTCTGTGCTTCTTTCCCCAGGGGCGTCGCGTCTAACAAGGGCACAGAGCGCCGTATGCCCCGCGAACAGCGTTTCAAAGTTTTCGATTTCAGCATGAACGAGTCGGCCAACCACAACTACGCGCTACGCAAGTACTTCTTTCTGATCGCGGGGCTCGTCGTCCTGCTGGACCGCGTCAGCAAGTGGGCGGTGGCGGCGAGTCTGCCTTTGCACGATTCGCTCACCGTGATTCCGGGCTTCTTCCACATCACTCACGTCGAGAACACGGGAGCGGCATTCGGGTTGTTCGCCGAATCGACAGCGCATTGGAAGGTCGCGGCGCTGGTGATGTTCTCGCTGATCGCTCTCATCATCGTTACCATTCTGCTGTGGAAGAACAGCCATTCCGTGAGCACGATGACGGTTGGACTCTCGCTCATCCTGGGTGGAGCGTTCGGCAATCTGTGGGACCGAGTAGTCGACGGCCACGTAGTCGATTTTCTCGACTTCCACATCGGGACGTACTACTGGCCGGCATTCAACGTAGCCGACAGCGCTATCGTCGTGGGAGCCATTCTCCTGGTGGCAGAGATTCTCTTCGCCAAACCCAGCAGCGAAGCTGTTAAGAGCAGTGGATAGAAAAGAACGCTTTTCGCTTTCCTGATAAACGTGGCACTGCGAAGCTTCGCGTTAGGGTACGACCTTGGTCGTGCCGCTGGCAGCAGCTTGTAGATTTGTCATCCTGAGGCGACTTCAGCCGCCGAAGGATCTGCTGTTTGTTGAGCGAACTTGGCAACGCGCGCGAAAAACAGGTGCTTCGCCTTCGCTCAGGATGGCAAATGAAAAGTCTCGTTTACGGCACGAATAAATTCGTGCCCTGACGCGGATCTTCAGCCCTGAGTTTCTTGGCAGCCGGGTACCCAATTCCGCTGAAAGACCCACCCGGGCAAACCCGGCCCGAAATGGGGCACCCACTCAGTCTCTATGATCGACAACTTCTAAACCGCCGGCACTTCTTCTCTGGCTTCGAAGTAGCTCCGCTCCATGTCGGCAAGCAATCCCGGCTGCGTTGCACGCCATCCCAGCTCCTGCTGCGTCTTCGCGCATGAGGCCGGAGCGTCCGCGCCAAAGAACATCGCCATCCAGCCAAAATGATCGGCTGCCTCCTCGCGCGATCTGGAAACGACCGGCAAATTGAGCTGGCGTCCGATGACTTCCGCAATGTCCCTGGTCGGTACGCCTTGATCACCGATCGCGTGATACCGTGCTCCCGCCACACCTTTCTCCAGCGCGAGGCGATAAAGGCGCGCAGCATCGAGGCGATGCACCGCTGGCCAGCGGTTCAGCCCGTCGCCGATATAGGCCGAGACGCCTTTCTCGCGCGCGGCGCCGATGATCATGGGAACGAAGCCGTGATCGCCGTCGCCATGTACCGACGGCGGGAGTCGAACTACGGACGCACATACCTCACGCTCGGCCAGCGCCATCGCCGTCTGTTCGGATTTGCGTGGAAAGTTCACGTTGGGCGAATCATCCTCGGTTGCGAGCCGGTCGTGAGCTGGTACGACCAGGGTCCCGGAGGTGACGATGAGCGGACGGTTGCGCGAATCCGACAATGCCGCACCCAGAATTTCGATGGCTCGTATGTCCGCCTCGGCGGACGGCCCGTAATTATTGAAGTCGTGAATGAAGGCGCAATGGATCACGCCATCTGACATCGCTGCTCCCTGGCGTAGACTGTCGAGGTCGCGAAGCTCGCCGCGATGCACCTTCGCGCCTGCGGCGGTGAGCGACTTGGCGCCCTCATCAGAGCGGGCAAGTCCCAGCACCTGATGTCCCGCGTCGAGCAGTTCGCGGACGGCCGCAGAACCTACAAAGCCTGTAGCTCCGGTTACGAAAACACGCATGTCTCTTTTCTCCTAATAGCTGGCCGGCTGAAGCTGAGTGCTCACCGGCATCGTGGTTGCATGGCTTCTACGATCTGCGAGCTGTGTGATAACTCTTACTGTGAGTTGCCGCCATTCGCGCGCGGAAGCGGGCAGAGTGTGGGTTGTCTCTACTTAGTGTAGCCAATCTTCGGCTGAGAGTTCAGCCTGTTCTGCTCCGAACGATTCGGTAACCGCCCGGAAGAGCGCTGTGAGCTCTTGCTGCGCCAGGCCAAGCAGTTCGGCGCAAATGAGATCGTGCTCCAGCCGGCGATTCAGTATGAGTGGATCCATCTTTGGACCTCCAATGTCTGAGCTTCAATCAATAAAATGTTTAGTCCCCGATTCCGCGATCTGCGCCGATGGCGTCGAGCGAGGCCAGTACTTCAATTGGCACTTCGAGCGCTGCGGCCCGCAAGTTCTCGCGAAGATGCGTGACCGAGGATGTCCCCGGTATCAGCAGGATGTTGGGCGAACGCCGCAGCAGCCACGCCAGTGCAAGCTGCATGGGAGTAACGCCCAGTGACGCTGCCTCAGCATCAAGCTCCGATGACTGCAGCGGAGTGAATCCTCCCAGCGGGAAGAATGGAACATACGCTACACCCTTCGCCGCCAGGTCATCGATAAAGCCGTCGTCATTTCTATGCGCGACGTTGTAGAAATTTTGCACGCAGACGATATCAGTAATCTTCTGAGCCTCAGCGAATTGCGCGGGACTGACGTTACTCAGCCCGATCTGGCGAATCAGCCCCTGCTGCTTCAGCTCTGCAAGCGCCGTCAGCGGCTCTTCGATGGAGCCTTCCGACGGTTCCTGAAAGCCTCCCACGCGAAGATTGACCACATCGAGCGCCTCGAGCCCGAGGTTCCTCAAGTTGTCGTAAACCCCATCGGCCAGATCCTGGCGGGTGAGCGCCGGAATCCATGACTTGTCAGCCCCGCGACGCGCGCCTAGCTTGGTCACGATCACCAGGCCCTTGGGATAAGGATGCAGTGCCTGCTTGATGATCTGGTTGGTCACATGTGGGCCGTAGTAGTCGCTGGTGTCGATATGGTTTACCCCGGCGGCAACCGCCTCGCGCAGCACAGCGATGGCGGCGTTAACGTCACGCGGCGGTCCGAAGACTCCGGGCCCGGCAAGTTGCATTGCACCGTAGCCCATGCGGTTCACGGTCATCGATGTGCCGGGAAAGGTGAAGCTGCCAGCGAGATTGATTTGGGTTTGCATTGTGTACCTCCTGGTTCCATGGGGCGTCCCATGCGCTTCTGGCGCCGTCTAACATTTCTGCGGTGGTGGGAATGTTAAAAATGCTCTCCCACCAGCTCTTCGCTCTTCTTCCAGAGCGACTCTGCTGCAATGGCATCGAGTGCATATCCACGAACTCCTTCGCTTACTCCGGTGATGGTCACGTTATCGGGCACGACTTCTCCCACGCGGCAGTTCTCGCAATAGCGCCCGCCGATCTCGTCCGGCGAAGCAACAACCGCAGCCCACACCGAGGTTGCTGCTCCCTGCGGGATGCTCTTCCACTGAAACGGCTCCTTACCCTCCGCCACGAGCTGTTGATTCATTTGGTCGATCAACGCGAGCATTTGGCTGCGATCTACATGGCGAGCCAGTTCCGTTTGTATAACGCCCGGATGCACTGCCGCAGCACGTACACCACGGCTCCGATGGCGCTTATCGAAGGCGACGGCGAACAGGATGTTGGCCGTCTTCGAGCGGCCATAGGCGATCCAGGGATCGTAGGCCGTACGTTCAAAGTTGAGATCGTCGATGTCGACTTTAGAGTAGCGGTGACCGGCAGAAGACAGATTGATCAGCCGGCCCCCGTCTTTGATCAACGATGCAATCCGATTGACGAAGACAAAGTGTCCCAGATGGTTGGTGCCGAACTGGGTCTCGAATCCGTCAACGGTATGGCCGAACGGCGCGGCCATCACTCCAGCGTTCGCGATAACAATGTCGAAGGGCTCACCCTTTTTCAGCAGCCGATCGGCACAGGCACGAACGCTCTTCAGATTGGCCAGGTCGAGTTCAATGAGCTCGAACTTTCCGCCATTGGCGTCGGCGTCTTTGCGAACCTGGGCCGTGGCTCGCTGGGCTTTGTCCAGATCTCGCGCAGCGCCGACTACATGTGCGCCGTGCGCTACCAGCGATCGGGCAGTTTCAACTCCAATCCCGGCTGAAACGCCGGTGACCAGGATCCTCTTGCCACGCAGATCGATGCCCGCTAGAACCTCGTCTGTGGTCGATGTTGCTCCAAAAGAAACGGCGGCCGTTGCGCCCGCTTGAGATGAATTCGTCATTTTTCTTCCTCCTGACACGAGTTCGTAGGAAACTGAGTGTTGGCGACGGGCTCCTGCTGCATCTATTAAAACGGAGTCCGTCTCCGCATATATAGCATCAGATAACCGGAGGCTTTCTCCGGTTGCAAAATTATTCAGTGACTCGCAAAGGTTCAAAAACGATGGCACTAAAGCGACAGCCGCGCGCCGACGCTCAGCGAAATCGCGAGCGCATTCTCGAAGTCGCTAAGGATGCCTTCTCCCGCTCGGGTGTGAACACCAGCCTGGACGATATCGCGAAAGACGCGGGGGTCGGGCCGGGAACTCTGTATCGGCACTTCCCAACACGCGATGCGCTGCTGGAGGCCGTGTACCGCAGCGAGGTAGAGAAGTTAGCGGCCGCGCAGCAGAAGTTCGCCGCGACCATGGCTCCGGTTGAAGCCTTGCGCGCGTGGATGCTGCTGTTCGTGGACTACATCGCAGCCAAGCAAATCATTGCGCCGGCACTGAACACGCTGGTCGGAGGGCCATCGAAGTTGTTTGAAGGTTCCCGTCATCAGATCGTGGGAGCCATCAATGCCTTGGTGAAGCGTGCCGTAGAAAGCGGAGATATACGAGAGGATCTGGAACCTTTCGACCTGTTGCGGGCTCTTATCGGGGTCGCGAACGTTGCCTCCGGCCCGGGCTGGCAGCAGAGCGCTAAGAGGCTAGTGGATATTCTTATCAGCGGCTCGCGGCCGGAATCGGTCTGAGAATATCTCGCAGATGTGTCATGCTCCGCGTCAGGGCATGACCTCAGTCGTGCCGGAAAACTTTCTATCGATTCGGCTTCAGCCCTGAGAACCAAAGCCGCAGGGGCTAAAGCCTCGTTCGTTTTGTGGCAGCTTCGGCACGACTGGAAGTCGTGCCCTGACGCGAGATGATTTACGGATTAGCTGCTATCCGGTTCTCGCCGCTCAACATCTCCGCCACCGCTGCTCTTACGTGAATCTGTGTTGTGTCAAACAACGGCAGTCCTACGATCGAGTCGGCGCGCAAGATCAGGGGCAGCTCCGTGCCGGCGAGGACGACGCCTTCAATCGAGTCGCGCTGCTTCATCGCGCTAACGATCTCTGTCAGCTTCTCGCGGGTCTCGGGAAGAAATGTGCCGCGCAATAACTCGTTGACGTACTTGTCGTGAATCCAGGCTTGTTTTTGCGGGGAAGGTGAAATCAGCCGCAAACCATACTTCTCCGCAACGTCAGGGTAGAAGCTTCCGGCCATGGTGAACCGCGTACCCAGAAGGCCGACGGTCTTCAGTTGTTGCCGATTCACTTCTTCGCACGTCGCCTCAACGATGCTGATCAGCGGAAGCGGAGAGGCGCGGCGTACGGCATCGAAGACGATGTGTCCGCTGTTGGCGGAGATCACCGCGAAATCC
Source organism: uncultured Acidobacteriaceae bacterium (assembly GCA_963796585.1). Taxonomy (GTDB): domain Bacteria; phylum Acidobacteriota; class Terriglobia; order Terriglobales; family Acidobacteriaceae; genus CAVVDY01. Next base: position 432,280 of record CAWCMB010000005.1, on the reverse strand, counting down.
GCGCCGGCCGCTGCGAGCTGTCGAACGCCACCTGCGAGATACTCGGCCATTTCGTCCAACTGATTCTCGCCAAGCAGTCGCAGACCTTTATCGACATCAAGGCTGACGATGACGAGCGGCGGGTATCCCATGCCGCCGGTTTTATCACGATATAAAGAGATGAGGGAGCGGTAGTAGTCGATAGTCGATTCCGGGCCGAGCCCGCCGACGATGCCGAGTGTCTTCACGATGCAGGTTTCTTGGGAGGTTCCGCGCTGCCGATCCACTGGCCGATTTGGAAGACAACAAATTCCGCCGGCTTCACCGGAGCAACTCCGACGACCACAACCAGACGGCCGTTATCGAGGTCGTTTTGCGTCATGGTAGTGCTGTCGCAGCGAACGAAGAAGGCATCTTCCGGCTTGGCGCCCTGTAGTTTGCCGCTCCGCCATTCGTTCATCAGGAAATCAGTAACGCTGGAGTGCACGCGCGCCCACAGTTGCGCGCCGTTGTTCTCAAAGACGGCCCACTGAGTGCCTTGCGTGAGAGAGGTCTCGAGGAACGACAGGTAACGCCGAACCGGGACATAGCTGAATTGCTCGTGCGGCGAAGGTGGCTGAATCGGATTCATTGACAGACTCGTTTTACGGCGTTCCATATACGCGCTTGTAGACCTCGGCATTGCGCACGATGGCCTGCACGTATTCGCGCGTCTCGGTGAACGGAATCGACTCCACGAACTCGTCGATATCGCGATAGGTGCCGCTGCTCCGCCAATCCTCGACGCGGTTGTCACCGGCGTTATATGCCGCCAAAGCATACTCCACCTGGCCATTGAAGTGGTCAACCATTTTGCGGAAGTAGCGAGTGCCCAGCTCGAGGTTGATATTGGGATCGAACAGCGAGTCCTGGTTGTAGCCCTTCAGTCCAAGCTGCTTGGCTTCGCCCTTGCCGGTTGAGGGCAACAGTTGCATCAGCCCGAGCGCGTTGGAGTGCGACACCGCGCTGGGGTTGAACTCCGACTCCTGGCGAATGAGGGCTGAGACGAGATAAGGATCGAGCCCGTTCTCATCGGCATTGCGACGCAGCGAATCCCAATAAGGACGCGGGAACAAGCCTTGCCAGTACTCCGCCGGAAGCTGCTTGATCTCCATCGCAAAATAGCCGGAGACGCAATGCTTAAGCGCCTGCAAGGCGCGGAAGTACTCGCCCGCGGCGGTGTACATTCGCGCAACTTCCACCATCTCCCAAGACGGTCCGTCGGAGGTGCCGTTCTGCAACTCGCGGACAGCGAGATCGAGCGCGCCAGCGTTCTCCAGCAGCTTGGCGCGGCTGTAATGGAGGTCGTCGGCAGGAGGAGTGGTGCGCAGCGCATCGCCATCGTACTGCTTGGCGGCAGAGATCTGCTGCAACGCCGCCACGTTCGCCGGAGCGGCCGAGGGCATCATCGCCAGCCGCTTGCGCGCCAGCACGCCGTAATAGTAGTTCTTGTAGCGCTCCGAAAGCTTCTGGTAATAGGCGCGAGCCAGCGGGCTATCGTGATCGTCTTCCGCCAGCCGCGCGCGCCAGTACATGGCGTTGGGCACCTCGGCGCTTGCCGGATAAAGTTCAACCTGCCGCGCAAAAGCCTTTTTCGCCTCTTCATTGCGGCCCTGGCGATAGGTGAGCCAGGCATACTTCCAATGCGCGTACGACGCCTTCTCGCCTTGTGGGAAGCGCTCCTGAAGCTCGCGATAGTAATCGATGGCACGGTCGTAATCTTTGCGCAGCAGATACATGTTGCCAGTCGACATCAGCGCCGATTCCAGCCAGACCGACCGCGGCGTATTGGTGCGCATGTAGGTCAGGATTTCCTGCATGCGCGCATCGTCCTGGGCACTGCGCGCCAACTCCAGCCGCTGATACCACTTCTCCGCCGAGGCATCGCTGCCATCGTCGGGAATGCGATCGAGCACCGAGGCGGCCTCGCGACTCTGGCCGGTCTTGATCAAGGCGTTGGCGTACTCGATCAGGACGTCAGAGCGTACGGTCGCCGGCGCCGTATCGACCATGTCTTTGTACTCGCTGACGGCTTCCGAATAGTGACGCCCCTTGTAGAGTTGCGCGGCGCGCTTCTGGTGGTCAGCGAAAGTAGGCGGCGGAAGGAACTCGGTCTCGGGAATTTTCTTCAGCTCGGCCGAGGCGTTGTCGGCGAGGTAGTTGGTCGCGTAATCGTAGTAGATATGCCGGAACAACTCGGCTGCCTGACGGCCCTGGCCACTGCCCTCGTATGCCTTTGCGAGATAGAACTCGGCTTCAACTCCAGAGCCGCCGTAGCTCTGCAACAGGTGTACAGCTTCAGCCGGACGATTGTCGGCCAGCAGCGCCTTGGCGTGCGCGATGACCGCGTCATGGGCGTAGATCGAGTCCGGATAGCGGGCCGCAAAGTCGCGCAGATAGGTGAACGACGCCTCAGGCTGATTGCTCAGCACATACGAATTGCCAATAAAGAAGGACGTGTAGTCGCCCAGTTCACCCATCTTGGGCGCAGCCTTCTGCATGGCTGCGATTGCCGCCGGATATTGGGCGTCAAGGTAATGAGCGTAGCCGATAGCGAACCAGGCCAGCGCTCCCGCCTCGGTTCCGGCGTGAGTATCGGCGTAACTCTGAACGCCTGTGTAAGCCGCCGGGGTGCGGAACTGAATCAACTGGCGAGCCATGGGCCGCAAATCGCTGGAGGCGATGAACGTGCGCTGTAGCTGGTGAGCGCGGGCCATCGAGGCCTTCGCCCGCGGCTTATGGTTCTTGGACGCAGTGGTCTTCTTCTTCGACGACTTCGAGGCAGTTGACGACTTCTTCTTCTTGCTCGACGTGGTGGAGCTGGCGTGCGAGGCCGACGTGTTCGTGGTGGTCGCGAGGGCAGAGAGCCCAAGGGTTTGGACCAGCAAACAGAAGGTCAGAAAACGGGCTAAGAGGCGGACGAAAGAACTCACTATGGTTCAGTGTAGCGCGATTTTTTCGGCGCGCCATCAGCTGGCCGCGTTGACAATGCAGATTCACCGGGGAAATCCGGAAGCTTTTCCGCCGTACACAATATCCGCCTTCCCTCGGACGTCTAAGCATTAGCACGTGTGGCAGACCGGAGTGTCACCTAGCTCTCGTCCCGAATGCCCGGCCATCTGTCCCAAATCGGGTCATAAAATCGGTAGAATGGCAGCACAAAGTGTCTTGCCCTGTTAAAATCCTGAATCTGCATAGATATGGGAACCATCCAACCCAAAGTAGAGGCACAGCAGGCTAGCGACGAAAGTACGCTAGTCCATGCGGCAAAAGCCGGAGACATCAGCGCCTTCGAGGAACTGGTTCGCCGCTACGACCGCAATGTGTTCCGGATTGCGCAACACATCACGCAAAACCGCGAAGATGCGGAAGATGTGGTGCAGGACGCTTTTCTAAAGGCGTATCAGAACCTGAAAAATTTTCAGGAGCAATCCAAGTTTTATACCTGGCTGGTGCGGATTGCGGTGAACGAGGCGCTCATGCGCCTGCGGCGCCGCCGTCCCGAGCGCATGGTGTCGCTGGATGAGGACATCAAGACGGAAGAGGATTCCATGCCGCGGGAAGTCGCGGATTGGGCCCCAAATCCGGAACAGCTTTATGGCCAGGGTGAACTGAAAGAGATCCTGAGCAAGACGATTCAGGGTTTACCGCCGAGTTTTCGGACGGTGTTTGTTCTGCGCGACGTGGAAGGTCTTTCGACCGAAGAAACCGCCGACGCGCTGGACTTGAGTATCCCGGCGGTGAAGTCACGGCTTCTTCGCGCCCGGTTGCAGTTGCGAGAGCGCTTGAGCAAGTACTTCAAAAATCGTGCTGGTGGAGATGGCAAACAGTGACCTGCTCTGAATTTCTTAAAGAGCTAACCGATTACCTCGACAACGCCATGGACGCCCAAACCAAGGCGGAGTTGGAAGATCATCTTCAGTGGTGCCACAACTGCTATGTCGTCTGTAACACCACCAAACGAACCATCGAGATTTATCGCGACTCGTCGCTCTACGAATTACCCGACGACCTTCGTACCCGTCTCCGGTCAGCTATCCTGACGAAGTGTCAGGCGTCGAAGGAATCTCACTAGGTCCATCCCACAAGTCTTGCGCGGGCTCAATCGTTTTGAAAGGGCGCGGTTTCAGCCGTGCCGGCAGAAGTACCACGATTCAGCGTGGTATAGAAAGCCCTCATTGAATTCGGGGCTTCGGCCCTGTAAACAAACGCATCGAATCCGTCTTGGCGTGGTAGCCTTTCTCGTATGCCCGACGACCAGCGCAATTCGAAAGACCTTCAAGACACCGCCGTCGCGTGGGCGCGCTACTCCGAAATAGCCTTTATCATTCCTGCCGCGGTTGTCATCGGTTTGCTCTTAGGAAAGCTGGGAGACTACTTCTTCCACATGCATTGGCTCACCCTAACCGGAGTCATCTTCGGCGCGGTGGTGGGATTCGTCCAGTTGATCCGCACCGTGCTGCGCGACAAGAGCTAAAGACACGTTCATGAGAGGATCAATAAAATGAAATCCGCTTATGGATTGGAGATTCCGGAGACCATCCGCGAACTGGTAAACCCAAAACATTGTGCTCTGATCGTCTACGACATGCAGAGCGGATTATTTGGCAAATCAAAGATGGCGCTGCGATTACAACGCGGGTGAAGCAGGTTTTAGAGGTTGCGCGCAGGGCAGGCATGCGAGTGTTTTACACCCGTCATCTTTCTTTGCCGAAACACTTGATGGGCGCATCTCAATTTCGCCAAGCCATGGCATGGCAGCGCGTAGATGACCCAGACAAAGTGCAGCCCTGGTTTCTGCGCGATAGTCCCGCATTTCAGATCGTACAAGAGGTTGAGCCTCTGGCCAGTGAAGCGATATTCGACAAGCTGACCATGTCCGCATTCGAAGCCACGCCCTTAACGATGGCGCTGCGAGACTGCGGAATCCAACGATTCATGATCATCGGAGTAGCTACGGAGATTGGAATCGATCTTACCTGTCGCCATGGTGCAGATCTCGGGTTTGTGCCGATCCTTGTCCGCGACGCGTGCGGAGCTGGACACCAGGAGGCGGCTGAACGCGCGCTGCAGACCCTGGAGTACCTCGGTGACACTGTATTGTCAGACGTGCACACCGTGAGCGCCGCCCTGAACCAGGCCGTCAATATTCCAAGCTGATCGCTTGTACAGAGCTAGCCGTGCTCGACGCGCCCCTTAATATCCGAATATGCCAAAGCGATGAGCCGGCGCAGTGCTGCGGCGCTTATGGATGCTCCCGGTCTCAGCTTCACATGGCGCATATGCTTGCCGGTGCCTTGCAGCAGCCGCTCCGGGTCGGGCAGCGTTGCACCATGAAAGAACCCGACATTTACGTGCGAAGAGAAAACATTCACGTAGCCGAAGGGCGCATCCCCCAGACATGCAACCGGACAGCCGTCATGCAAGAGTTCCCGGACTTCGTCCCCGCACTTGCGCATCACCTCGAACCAGTGATGTGCAATGGCTCCTAATTCGCTTGCATGTTCATTCATCCACCGATCGATGGCGGGATCCCGTTCGACAGCACCGTTGAATGTCAGCCATTCCGTTGGTCTCACCACTCTAGTTTTCGCCTTCAAGACGCGTGCTGTTGTGCCTGAAACTATGCCGCAGACTCCTTGGAAGGGGCCTTCACCGTACTTGGCTTGAGAAACGAGTCTAACGTCTGAAGGAGCTGGTCCGGATGGCCTTTGCGAACGAACGCGGTGGCGTGCTCCGTCATGTCCTCTGGCATGTCCATCACATCGGAGAGAACCAGAATTGGAGCTGCGGGAAAAGTGGAGTGTACTTGTTTCGCCACATCCGGAGCGGAAAGGCTCTCGCCGAGCCGGTAGTCCAGTAACACCAGGTCGATGGCTTCGGCTTCCGGCATGGTGAGCGGCTGGGCCCAGGCCAGTAGCGGAACGGCACGATAACCGCCGCGCTCCACGATCCAGGAATAAATCTTCAGGTGGGAAGGGTCGTCGTCAACGATCAATACAGTTGGCATGTGCCCTCCGCGATGAATGGATTTGCAGTATACATCCAGAGTTCCTGCCAACCTAAATATTTACGATTCAGGGCGCGAAAACCGGATTCAGACATCAGTGAGGCGGCCGGAGTGAGTACAACCTGAGCTTCTGAAAGCCGCATCACACGTTTTTGCGCTCTAGGTCTGTACGAAGAGCTATCTCCCGCACCACGTCCGAAAAACGCTGCAGCGGTAACCCCGACGCTCAGCTGTCATTACAATGGCCAAAGGTCTTAGGGAGTTTCCGGCTCGCTGTACTCTCGCCTTGCTCTTCGGGGTGCTCGCTTTCTTCTCTTCCAGTCTCGCCGCTGTTGACAATCCTGATGCCGCCGAGAAGCAGCTAACTCAGCTCAGCCTCGAACAACTGGGCAATATCCAAGTCACTTCGGTAAACAAAGCGCCCGAAGAAGTTTGGAAGACGCCGGCTGCGATCTACGTGATCACCCAGGAAGCCATTGAGCGTTCGGGCGCTACCAACATCCCGGAAGCGCTCCGCCTGGCGCCGGGCGTGGAAGTTGCGCGTATCAATGCTGGCACCTGGTCGATCGGCATTCGTGGATTCGGCACCCGCCTGTCGCGATCGGTACTGGTGCTCATCGACGGACGCAGCGTGTACTCTCCGCTGCTCGCCGGAGTTTATTGGGAGGTGCAGGACACGCTGATCGAAGATATCGATCGCATTGAAGTCATCCGTGGGCCGGGTGGAACCATCTGGGGGCCGAACGCGGTCAACGGCGTGATCAACATCATTACCAAGAACAGCAAAGAAACACCGGGCGGCCTGCTATCGGGCGGAGGCGGCAACGTTCAGCAGGGGTTGGGCGAAGGTCGTTACGGCGGCGCGCACGGCAAGGATTTCACCTATCGCGTATACGGCAAGGCGTTCGACTGGGCGCCCGAGTATCATCCCGACGGACGCGACTACGACTCATGGCAAGGTGGCCAGGCGGGCTTTCGCATGGACTGGACTCACAAGGTCCGCGACAACTTCACCGTGGAAGGTTCTCTCTATAACCAGGACTTCGGCGAGAGCGTGGCCATCACAACTTACAATCCGCCGGCTAGTTATATCCAGGACGGCACGGCCAGCCTCTCGGGCGGGAACATCTTGTGGCGCTGGGAACGAACTCAGGGCGAGAAGAAAGGCTTCCTGCTGGATGCTTACTATGCTCGCGACAATCGTCACGAACTCAATTTCGGCGATCTGCGCGATACCTACGACGTCGACTATCTGCAGCGGCGGCCATTCACTCGCCAGGAGCTCTCATGGGGCGCGAGCATCGATATCAGCCATGGCTTCAACCCGCTGGTCATCACCGGCTTGTACTTCCTCCCGCAGGCGAGGACGGACCAGCTTTACACCGGCTTCGTTCAAGACGAGATTGCGCTGAAGCCCAATAAGGTGAGCCTCGTTCTCGGGACCAAGATTCTGAAGACCAACTACACGGGATTGCTGGCCGAGCCCAACGTCCGCTTGCTGTATACTCCGACGGCAACCCAGACGTTGTGGGCCGCATTTACGCGTGCCGTCCGTACCCCGGCCGATGTCGAGCGCGCTTTCTATCTCTCAAGCTACCTGGGCACCGCTCCCAACGGCTTGCCTTTTTTTGCCCGCTTCAATGCAAATCCGAACTTCAGGTCGGAAGACCTTAACGGATACGAAGTCGGTTATCGCCGTCTGGTCAAAACGAAGCTTTATGTAGACGTTGCAACGTTCTTCAATCAGTACAGCAATGTCTTTAGCGAGGAGCTTACCGGCGGTCCATCCATTGAGGATGAACCTCCGCCCCAACACGTGATTGTGACAGCGCAATTTGGCAACAGCTACAAGGCGACGACGGAAGGGGGCGAGGTCGTGGCCGAATGGCAGCCGAAGAATTTCTGGCGCCTGACCGGCTCGTATTCGTTCCTGGAGATGCATATCAAAATCGCGAACAACAACGCGATCAACGTTGGTTCGCCTTTGACGACGCAAGGCTCGAGCCCGCAACATCAGGTGCTGGTGCAATCGAACTTCGACTTGCCGAAATCGGTCACCGCCGACTTTCAAATTCGTTATGTGAGTTCGTTGCGGGGTTTGCAGATCCCGTCGTACTGGACTGGCGACGTTTCGCTGGGCTGGCATGTTAGCAAGCAAGTGCTGCTGTCCGCTGTGGGACAGAATCTCTTCCAGCCACATCAGTATGAATACTCGTACGATCCGCGAGGGCCGGTTGGTATCAGGAGAGCGTTTTTCGGCAGGGTAACGTGGCGCTGGCAGTAGTTTGACGTTCAAACGGGCAGGGCAGATTGGATGAGCAACTGCGGCCTGCTCCCGAACGTGCAGTAGCTTGTAAGGGCCCTTTGAGTCGAACATCTTTGATCGATCGAGATGCAACAGCGGGTCAATCATGCGATCTGTCGTGCCCCCCAGAGAAGGATCGCGCTTCGTTTGGGAAGATGGTTGACGTGTCTCCTGCTGCTGCATTCCCTCCTCGTATCTCAGGCGCGAGCCGAACCTGAAACCAAACCGACGCAGTACGAAGTTGAAGCAGCCTATCTTTTCGATTTCGGAAAGTTCGTTGCCTGGCCTTCCGCGGCCCATCCCGATGCTCCCTTCCTGATCTGCATACTCGGTGAGGACCCTTTCGGGCCAGTCCTCGATCGCACCATCGCGGGCGAGACCCTCAGGGGCAGGCCGGTGCAGGACAAACGCATCGCGCGTCCGCAAGATGCGACAGGTTGTTCGATCCTATACATCAGTAGCTCCGAATCTGGGCGTCTAAGCAAAATACTTCTCATGATCCAAGGGGCCCCGGTGCTCACGGTGAGTGACATCCCTGATTTTGTGCAGCAAGGAGGCATGATCCAGTTCGTCTTGCGCGACGGACGAGTTCGCTTCGAGGTCAACCTCGCACCAACCCAGAGCAATGGTCTCTCGATGAGTTCCGAGCTGTTGAAGGTCTCAGTCGAGGTGCATCGAGCCGGAGGTAACCACTAGTCGTGTCGGATCTGCGCCACTCGCCGATTTCACGCAAGCTCACCGTGATGAACGTTCTGGTGAGCGCCGTGGCCCTGATCGCCGCCTGTTCCGCGTTCCTCGGTTACGATCAGTACACCTTCCGTCAGAGCCTGGTGCGCAATCTTTCTGCCGAGGCACAGATTGTCGGATCCAACAGCATCTCAGCGCTGACCTTCAACGATCCGGCGTCAGCACAAGAAACGTTGTCGGCCTTCCGCAGTCTGCCCCACATCATCACCGCGGCCATCTTCTCCGCCGATGGCCAACTGTTTGCGCAGTATGCCAGAAGTCCAGGCGACCGTCTGGCGATTCCCAGCGATGCCAGCGGCGAAACGATTGCGACGTTCCGGCAAAACGAGGTTGTCGTCCGGCAACCGATTTTCTTTCAAGGCAAGCGCCTGGGCTATGTGTTCATCCGTTCCGATGTAGCCGAAGCCGGCCAGCGTCTCCAGCAATACGGCGGCATCGCACTTCTGGTGTTGGTGTTCTCACTGCTTCCGGCGCTCCTGCTTTCGACGATCTTTCGGCGATCGGTGGCTGAGCCGATTGTCCAGCTGGCCGATACCGCGCGCCTGGTTTCGCAAGAACGCAACTATTCCGTCCGTGCCAAGCCGACCGGCAGGCGCGACGAGATCGATGTTCTCATCGACGCTTTCAACAACATGCTGGCGCAGATCCAGCAGCGCGATGCCGCCCTACAGCTGGCGCAAGCCGAATTGGAGCGACGGGTTGATGATCGTACCCGGGAACTGACGGCGGCCAATCGCGAGTTGGAAGCCTTTTCCTATTCGGTGTCTCACGATCTGCGTGGCCCGCTGGAGGTAATCAACGGTTTCGGCTACATCCTCTCGGTGGAGCACGGCCGCGATCTGGATCCGGCAGCGCGGGAGTGCGTTGCGCAGATCGAGAGCGCGAGCCGGCGCATGGCTGAGCTGATTGACGACCTCCTGAACCTGTCGCGCGTGAGCACCACCAGCATGCATCACGAGCGCGTGGACCTGAGCCGCATCGCCAGGGAAATCGCCGACCAGCTTTGCCGCCAAGAGCCCACTCGCAGGGTTGAGTTCACCATCCACGATTGCGAGCCCATCGAAGGCGACGCCCGCCTGCTCAGGATCGCGATGGAGAACCTGCTACGAAACTCGTGGAAGTACACCTCGAAACATGAGCAGGCGCACATCGAAGTAGGTTGTGAGAGCCGACTTGGCCGGCGGGTATTCTACGTTCGCGACGATGGTGCCGGGTTTGATCCCGCCTACGCGAACCGGCTCTTCAAGCCCTTCCAGCGGCTACATAGCTCGACTGAATTCCAGGGGACCGGGATTGGGCTTGCCACAGTTCAGCGCATCATTGCGCGCCACGGAGGAGAGATTTGGGCCAACGGCGCAGTGGAGCAGGGGGCAACATTCTACTTCGCGTTGTGAGAGAAGCCGCTCTTCGCCATTCGCCAGAGGCTAGTCTGCGGGAACAACCAATTTCGCTCCCACCCTTTCGCACAAAGCGCGAAAGGATGGGGCACCCACCTATCATCCAACGCCCTTCAATCTCTCATGGTGGTCTCTCCGGCGAACAGCGAAGAGCGAATGGCGAATAGCGAGAAGGCCGACGCCACGGCCAGCCATCGCAGAAAACAGCCGCTACTTCGTCGACGGTGGCTTGCTGCTTGCTGCACCCTGAACGTGGTGGGCGATGATTTGGTCCTTGATGCGGTCGTACTCGGTTTTGCTGATGATGTTCTTGCTGACTAGGTCGTTCTTCCCGTGATACGGCCGGCCGGCGATGATCTTCTGCGCCGTGGCAGCGTCGATGCCCGGTAGCGCCTTCAACTGATCAGCGGTTGCTGTGTTGATGTCCAGCTTGGAAGACGAAGCGTTACTTGACTTGCTGGAAGTGCTGTTGGTGGAAGACTTCGCCGGAGCGGCTGCGCCAGATGTGGTGCCCGAACTCTGGGCCATCAATGGAAGTGCGGAAAGAACCAGCGCGGCGGCGAGCGCCAAGCAAGAGTTGCGAGCTTTCATGATTTTTCTCCTATCGCGGTAGGAAGCGATGATTACGCAGCTTTACGGGAGGGCGCAGGCTCCCCAGCTTCACGCTTCTTGTGCTGAAAACGCTTCCAATAATACAAGCCCACCAAGGCCCCGACTACTGCCAAGCTCAGAAGCCCGTATAGGATGGGCCGATAATACCGGTACATCCAGCGAAATACGGCATGTCCGTAAATTGAGCCCAGATAGGCCACAGCCGTGTAGCGAACGGAGCGGCCGACTACGACAGCCAACAGAAATTTCTTTAGCGGATACTTCAGCGCTCCCGGTGCGATGAAGAACGGAGATATAGGAACCGGAGGAGGAAGCACCGACCCGATGACAATCGTCCAGGCTCCGTACTTCTCGAACATCTTGTAAACCTTCTCCGCGCGCCGTTTCGAGATTTTTTTCTCCAACGTTTGCTCGCCGCCCTTTTCGCCCATACGGTAAGTGAAATAGCCACCGATTACACTGCCAATGGTCGCCATGATCGCGTAGTACCACCAGAGTTGGGGGTGCGCCATGGAAAGCAGAATGGTGAAGAAGTCCATACCGCCGGGAAAGGGGATCACCGAATTGTCGATGAGGCCGACAGCGATCAGGCCGGGGCCGCCGAGGCGCTGAATCCAGTGCCAGGCGACGTGCTTGAGCGTGAAGATTGCGTAGGGGAGCATCATGCTGCTTGAACTGCAAACGTATACCGTCTTAGAAGCAGAATTCCGGTATCGCGGTTAAGCGAATGTGTGGAATCTAGAAGCCATTTTCATCAATAAGTTTTGTACCAGGGCCTGGCTTCAGCCGGGCCGTACCGGCAAATCACCATCTTGGGCTTCAGCCCCTGCGCGCCGTGTTTGCGGGGGCTGAAGCCCTAATAATTTCTGCGCCTCATCGGCACGCCTGAAAGGCGTGCCCTGATACGAAGCAAACCGCCTTTTGAGGTGGCTCTTATGATTGCTCGTTTTCGGTGGAGTTCACCGCTTGTGGCTGCTGAATGCCGTTGCTCCCAGGAACCTCAAGTCGGGAATCTGCGCAATCAGGCCAAGCTCGTGAGCGTAGCGCAGGAAGAGCTGTAACCCGGAATGATTCTCCTGGTCGAGGTAGTAGTGGATGTGCTCGGTGAGATAGGTTTTCACTTCTGTTTCGGTCAACCCCAGCCGCGCAGACCATTCCGTCGCCAGGATCGCGATGTTCCCGGGTTCGAGGCCGTGGTCGCGCGATTGCTGGAAAATCTTAGTCAGGCAGATGCCTTTCGCAAGGCGACTCAATGCATCGAGGCGCACCGCCCAGAAAGCGAAGACAAATGGCTTGCCGGTTCGTTGACGCCATTCGTGCGCAAGATCGTAGAGATAGTAGGGCGGCTGGACTGAGGCGACCACCAATGCCGGATCGCCGATCAGAAGGGCGGCGTCGTGATGGGCCAGCATCTGCTCGAGATTAGGTTTGTGGGGAGTGAACTGCCGCGGGCCATCGAGGAACTTCGCAAATAAAATCTGGGCCAGCGCCACCGAGGTTCGCGAAGATGTGTCGGCCGCGACGGTCGAGACTTCTTCCCACGGTTTCTTGCTGACTAGGAGGATGGAACGAACGTGGTCCTTGGCGGCAATGGCGATGTTCGGAAGAATCACCAGGCCGGGTATCTCGGCGTAGGTGATGGCGGGAATGATCCCGATATCGGCTTCGTTGGCCGCCAGCGCAGCCGCGCACTTTGACGGAATTGTGTAGGAGATCTCGAAGTGCTGGGCCGCGTCGCCATGCTCGAAATCCCACATGAGCGGCGCCGTGTTGAGGAACGAAATGGCCGAAATTCGGAGGCCAGACATGAACTTCGAGTCTAACAAACAACTGGGCGGGCTCTTAGGGAGCTGTGCGTCGCGTTCAAAACCGAATCAGGATGTGGGGCTCTCCAACTTGTCGACTCGACTCTGCAGCGCTTCGAGTTCGAGATCCAGCGTACGCAACGCTTCCGTGTGACTGCGGAGGCGGCCGACCACCGGTTGCGCCCATTTGTGAAACTCGGTGAGCATCCGGGTCTCAAGCTGCTCAAGCCGGTCGCCAATCCACTGCTTATCTTCAGGTGTCAGCATTTTCTTTTCTCTGCTTGAGTTTAACAGAGGATAAGCCGCGGGTCGCAGAGCCTGGCTTGATATGGTAAAGGTCAGGATGCCGAAACCCCTGCTAGCCGCTTTTTGTGTTGTGTCTGCGCTCATTGGCCTCAAGGGCCAGCCGCAGATCTGGCAACCGTCGCCGGGACACACGCAAGTACCAATCTGGCCAAGCACGGTTCCCGATGCGCGACCAGTCACAGGGCCTGAGACTCTAGCCGTCACCGGAAGTCAGGAACTGGTTGCGGGAAGGCCCTGGACCTTCGTGGGCAATGTCTCCAAGCCAACGATTACGGTATATTTCCCCAGTCGAAAAAATACGGGTGCTGCCGTGCTCGTGTTTCCAGGAGGGGGCTACCAGATACTTGCTATTGACCTTGAAGGCACTGAGGTTTGTGATTGGCTGGCGTCCAAGGGAATTACATGTGTGCTGCTGAAATATCGCGTGCCGGGTGAAGGAAAGCTGCCGAAGTCGGGGCCTTATCCAGATTCCCCGGAAGCCTTGCAGGATGCGCAAAGGGGGTTGGGTCTTGTGCGGCTCCATGCCGCCGAATGGCACATCAACCCGCACAAAATCGGGGTGCTCGGGTTCTCCGCAGGCGGACATCTGGTGGCGGCCGTGAGCGTGCATTTTGAGAAGCGGGTGTATCCGGCTGTGGACGCCGCCGACAAAGAAAGCTGCCGTCCCGACTTTGCCATAGCGTTGTATCCGGGCCACCTCTGGACTCACGGAAGCAGCATCGCTTTGACCTCGGATATCCGCACTCGCATCACCGCCCGCACACCGCCGACATTCCTTCTGCAGAACGAGGACGACAAAGTAGATCCAGTGGAGCACTCGCTGTCTTATTACGGCGCACTGAGGAAAGCCGGTGTTCCTGTCGAGATGCACCTGTATGCCAAGGGTGGTCATGCTTTCGGGCTGCGGCGCACCCAACTTTCAGCGACTGACTGGCCTCAACTGGTCGAGACATGGCTGGCATCGCTCGGGATGATCTCGAAGTAGACGTTCAGGGTGTCGCAGACTTGGTTGTAGTTTCCGCACACTCTCCAGTGACGCCCCTCATTGACGGTAACCTGCTTCCGAGGTTACCCTCGCGCTTTCTGACTACCCTTTCGACGACGGAGTTCCCCTTGGCCTCAACCCGCTCTGCGACCACCCCTCCCGTAACTGATCAATCCCTGAAATGGCTTGGCCTGGCCATGACTCCCGGCATCGGCGCCGGACGCGGCAAAAAGTTGGTCGAGTACTACGGCGGCATTGATGCCATCTTCGTTGCCTCGCTGACCGACCTGGAAGCGGCTGGCATTCCTGCGGCGGCAGCCCAGAGTATTGCGCTGGGCAAGTCGCTCGATCTGGCCGGCGAGGAGTTCGACCACCTGCGCGAGCTGGGCGCCACGGCTCTGGTTCCCACCGATCCCCGATATCCCGCTCGGCTGCTGGAAATCTACGACCCGCCGTTGATTCTCTATGTTCGCGGCGATGCCGACATCCTCGGCACATTCGGCGTTGCGGTCGTCGGAACCCGCCATCCCACCCCTTATGGTCTGGGCGTGGCCGAGCGCCTCGCCTGCGACCTCGCCGCCCGCGGGCTCATCATAGTTAGTGGCATGGCGCGCGGCGTGGATACCGCCGCGCACCGCGGTGCGCTCAACGCTCACGGTAAGACCGTTGCCATCTGGGGAACCGGGGTCGACGTTACCTATCCCAAGGAAAACCAGAAACTTGCCGATCAGATACTGAGCTCGGGCGGCGCGATAGTTTCCGAGTTTCCGTTGGGATCGTTTCCGGCGCCGCAGAATTTCCCTATCCGCAATCGGATCATCAGCGGCATGTCGATTGGTGTGTTGGTGATAGAGGCGGGTGAATACAGCGGAACACGAGTCACGGCCCGGTGTGCCCTGGAGCAGGGACGAGACGTTTACGCCGTTCCGGGCAATGTGACGAACAAGCTCTCCTGGGGCCCTAACACATTGATAAAACAGGGGGCTGCGCTGGTTGCAACCTGGGAGGACGTGTGGGAGGCCCTGCCTGCGGACGTCCGTCTGGCACTGACGCCTCCGGAGGCCTCTGCATCCGATGCCCCCCAGACAGCATCATTGTTTGGCGCGTCCGATTTAAGTCCGGCGGAGAAGCGAGTGTTGGCGATTCTCCGGGCAGATGAATCAACCCATATCGACGAAATCGTCGAACGACTAGTCCAGCACCTGTCGTCTTCTGAGATCTTTACAGCTTTGTTCGAACTGGAGCTAAGCAGCCGGATAAGGGTGTTGCCGGGGAAGAATTATGTGCGGACGTTATGAGCGGTGATGCCCGCCGGGCTTTGGGTGTCAGGTTTCAGGTATCAGGTCTCAGAAGTTCGGAACGGAGGGTTGCACTTGCAAGACTTCAATAAGCTAGCTGTTTGGCGCCGCGCTCATGTATTGACGCTTGACCTTTATCGCTCAACAGACGGTTTTCCGCGTACTGAAATGTTCGGTCTAACGAGCCAGTTGAGACGAGCCAGCGCTTCCATTGCTGCAAACCTCGCCGAAGGTTCAGGACGAACACAGATGGAGTTTGCGCGATTTGTGCAGATCGCTCTCGGTTCGGCGTGCGAGGTTGAGTACCATCTGTTGCTGGCGCGTGATCTCACCTATCTTCCAACAGATCGATTCGATCATTTGACTGAGGAAATCAGAGCGGTGAAACGGATGCTGACTGCATTGTTGAAGACGGTTCGAGCACGGCAAGTCAAATAGGGAGCAGACAGAAATATCGAGCGTAAGTGGCTGTATCAATAGGTACTTGGCCAAAACCTGAGACCTGACACCTGATACCTGACACCCATTCTTGCTATCTTCATACTGACTATTGCACCATCCGCACTCATAGAACGAGGAAACATTGTCTAAAGGTTTAGTCATCGTCGAGTCGCCTACCAAAGCGAAGACGATCCAAAAATATCTTGGCGCGGGCTACGAGGTGGAAGCCTCGTTCGGCCACATTAAAGATCTGCCCAAAAAGTCACTCGGCGTCGATCTAGATAACGACTTCTCCACCGAATATGTTGTCATCCCCGGCAAGGAAAAGGTCATCGCCAAGCTGAAGAAGCTGGCGAAGTCGGCTGATGCCATTTATCTGGCGCCTGACCCTGATCGCGAAGGCGAAGCCATTGCCGCCCACCTGGCCGAAGAACTTGGCGGCGACTCCATTGACGGAAAGAAGAAAGCTAAGGCGGGTGCCAAGAGCATTCGCCGCGTAACCTTCAACGAAATCACCAAGCGCGCGGTGCAGGAAGCGTTTGCCCAGCCGCGCGATATCGATCGCAACTTGGTCGATGCGCAGCAAACTCGCCGCGTCCTCGATCGCCTGGTTGGATACCAGATCTCGCCCCTGTTGTGGGACAAGGTGCGTCGCGGGCTCTCCGCCGGGCGCGTGCAGACTGTCGCTCTGCGCCTGATTGTTGAGCGCGAGCGCGACATCAAGGCCTTCGTCAAGGAAGAGTACTGGACCATCGACGCCCATCTTCTTGGGACGAAGCCGCCACAGTTCGCCGCGCGCTTTGTCGGCATTGGCGATGAGAAGACGGCGATCCCTAACGGCGAAGAGGCCGAGAAGCTCAAGGCAGCGCTGGAGAAAGCTGACTGGTCAGTTCGGTCGGTCGAAAAGCGCGAACGCCGCCGCAGTGCGGCTGCTCCGTTCACGACCAGCAAGTTCCAGCAAGACGCCTCGCGCAAGCTGCGCTTCAGCGTGAAGCGCGCCATGATGATCGCGCAGCGTCTCTACGAAGGTATTGAGTTGGGCGACGAGGGCACGGTCGGTCTCATCACCTACATGCGTACCGACTCGACCCGCGTCTCCAACGACGCACTCGGCGAAGTGCGCGAATGGATTGGCAAGGAGTACGGCAAAGAATTTCTGCCCGAATCGCCCAACACCTTCAAGTCGAAGAAAGACACGCAGGATGCGCACGAGGCGATTCGTCCCAGCTCGGCGATGCGTCATCCCGACAGCATTAAGCAGTATCTAGAAGAGGACGCATACAAGGTTTACAAGCTCATCTGGCAGCGTTTTATCGCTTCGCAGATGATGCCGGCTGTCTTCGACCAGACCACGGTCGATATCGATGCCACGAGTGGTGGCCAGAGCTATCGCTTCCGCGTGACCGGTTCCGTGCTGAAGTTTGAAGGCTTCCTGAAAGTCTACGAAGAAGCGAAAGACAGCAAGGACGAAGAAGACGAGGCGCTCAAGCACAAGCTGCCGGCGCTTGACGCCGGCCAGAAGCTGACGCTGAAGGGAATCGACGCCGAGCAGCACTTCACCGAGCCGCCTCCGCGTTACAACGAGGCGTCGCTGGTCAAGGAACTGGAAGAGCGTGGCATCGGACGTCCATCCACGTATGCTGCGATCATCAGCACGATTCAAGAGCGGCAGTACGTACAGAAGACCGGCGGCAAGTTCATCCCGACGGAGATTGGGTTTGTTGTCACCGACTTGTTGGTCGCGAATTTCAAGGACATCTTCGATCCGCAATACACCGCGCGTCTGGAAGAAGAGCTCGACGAGATCGAAGAGGGCAAGGAGCGCTGGACGGACGCGCTAGGCGAGTTCTACAAGAAATTCGAGCGCGAGCTCCACTATGCAGAAAAGCATATGGAGAACGTGAAGCGCATGGAGAAGCCCACTGACGAGAAGTGCGAACGGTGCGGCTCTCCGCTGGTGATCAAGTGGGGCAAGCACGGGTCGTTCTTCGCGTGCAGCGCCTACGATAAGACCGATCCCAACAGTTGCACGTTTACGAAAGAGAATCCCATCGACCTGCCTGATCTGGATAGCGCCGACATCCAGGAGACGACGCAGGAGGAGTATTGCGAGAACTGCGGGCGTCCCATGGTGCTGAAGCGCGGGCGCTTCGGGCAGTTCATGGCTTGCACGGGATATCCCGACTGCAAGACCACCCGGCGGCTCGACCAGGCGAAGAAGATTCCCGACATTCCGCTGGACGAGAAGTGCCCGCAGTGCGGACGCAATCTGCTGCTGCGGCATGGCCGTTTCGGCGAGTTCGTCTCCTGCAGTGGCTACCCCGAGTGCAAGTGGGTGAAGCAGAACTTTATCGGGGTGAAGTGTCCGCTGTGCGCTGATGGCGAGCTGGTGGAGAAGAAAGCGCGTCGCGGAAACATCTTCTACGGCTGCTCGAATTATCCCAAGTGCGAGTTCACCTCGGCGTTCAAGCCGGTGGCGGAGAAGTGCCCGGAATGCGACAGCCCGTACCTGCTGGAGAAAACGTTGAAGGACGGCGTGTATCTGGTTTGTCCTAACAGCAAGAAGACAGCCGAGGCCGCCGAACCCAAGCGTCGCGGCAAGAAGAAGAAAGAAGCGGAGCCCGTGACAGTTGTGGTGAAGTGCGATTTCTCCAAACGAATTGGCGACGCACCGCCACGGGAGGCGGTGGCGTAAGCGCCGCGCCAAGTCAGCCTTGTATCAGTGAATGGCTTCAGCCGTGCCCTGATGCCAAACCGTTTTCATGTTCCTGTGACATAATCGACGCCGGTCCTGTTCTGGACACTATCCCCTCAAAAGAAGGTTGAAACATGAGCGAACTGCCTAATCACCACGATGCTGAACTGATCTTGAAACTTTATGATTTGCGGCGCGAACCCGTCATGCGCGAGGCGCGGGCGTTTATAGCGCAATTCTCTCCCAAGTCGCTGGAGGACTTACTGGCGGTTGCAATGGGCGCAGGCAGCAAAGAAAATGCTTACGTTCGACAGGTGACCGGCTATTGGGAGATGGCAGCGTCGCTGGTCAACCGCGGAGCCATTAATCGCGAACTGGCCCTCGACAACTACGGCGAACTGTTTTTCGTGTATGCGAAGCTCGCGCCCTACGTGCAGGCGTTTCGCGAAAAGATGGGAATGCCTGCGTTTTGCAGGCAGATACAGCAATTGGTCGAGAGCTCCGAGGAAAACAAACAGCGCCTCGCCGACATGCAGAAGACGCAAGCGGAGATGGCCAGGCGTAGAGAGGCTGCCGCAGCGGGGCGGTAGAAGCCATGGCAAGCGGGTGGAGTACCGCTTCAGCGATACATTTTTGCGTCCACAGTGAAGGCCCGCTTTAGCCGCTGAGGTAAAGACATTCGGTTACCGCAGGGGCTTAAAGCCCAAATTAAACTCCGCTGGATTATGCATGCCTGAAGGCGTGCTCCACCCGGTGCGACCGCTAGCTCAAATACTCGCGAATGTACGGATCCTTCGAGCGCAGCAGCTCGGGCGCGGTGCCCTCGAAGATAATGTGACCGTCGCGGAGAATGATGAAGCTGGTGTGGACATCCACCGTCTTTCCCGGCGGGATCGGCACCATCTTATTCTGCTCCTTGTCGAAGTAGTGGCTGGCCATGGTAAAGGCATCCTGCAACCGATGCGTGACCAGCAGAGAGCTAGTTCGGTAAACGTCGCGCTGCTTCACCACCAGTTCGATGATGGTGTTGGAAGTAACGGGATCGAGTCCGCCGGTCGGCGAGTCATAGAGCAACACCTCGGGCTGGGTAATGATGGCGCGGGCAATTGCCACGCGGCGGCGCATTCCGCCCGAGAGCTCCGCCGGAGAAAGCGGCCAGGTCTGCTCCAGTTCGACGAATCGCAACACTTCTAAGACCCGGTTATGAATTTCGTTGGTAATCTTCCCGGTCTCTTCAATGAGCCGGTAAGCGACATTCTCCTCTACCGTGAGCGAATCGAAGAGCGCGCTCTCCTGAAATACCATACCGATGTTCCGGCGCACCTCGTACAACTGCTCCTCGCGCATCGACGTGATCTCGTCATCGAGCACGGTAATGCGTCCGGAGTCGGGTTTGAGGAGTCCCAAGGCCAGTTTCAGAATGAGCGTCTTGCCGGTTCCGGCTGCTCCCAGCAGGACCCGCGTTTCGCCGCGCTTCAATTGGAACGAGATACCATCGAGCACCGGCGCCTCGAACGCGATGGAGACGCGATCGAAGCTCAATACGCAGCCATCGGGGCGTGAGGCCAAGACCTCCGACTGCTCGACAGGGGGTGCGAGGCTCGACATCTAGGGGAACAATCCCATCAAGAGTTTGGTGATGAACAGATCGCTAACCACGATCAGCACAGATGCCGCGACCATGGCTTGCGTCGTCGCCCGGCCCACGCCTTGTGTGCCTCCCTTGGCCGAAAGTCCGTAGAAGCAGCCGACACTCGCGATGATGAAGCCGAATACCACGGGCTTCGACAATCCCATGAATACATCGCCGAAGTGCAGCGACTGGTAAGCCGTGGTCCAGTATTGATTGGAGTCGAGCCCGAGCATGAAATACGCGATGGTCCAGCCGCCGGCCAGCCCCACCAGATCGGAGATGATGCTGAGGAAAAAGAGCATGACGGTGCAAGCGATGACGCGCGGCGTGACCAGCTTCTTGGTTGGATCAACGCCCATGGAGCGCATAGCGTCGATCTGCTCGGTCACCTTCATCGAGCCCAATTCGCTGGCCATGCCGCTGGCGTTGCGTCCGGCAACCATCAAGCCGGTCAGCACCGGGCCTAGCTCGCGCACCATGGAAAACGATACCAGTTGTCCGGTCAGCGATAGTGAGCCGAATTGCTCCAGGGTGTTCGAGGTCTGGAGCGCCAGCACGGCTCCGGTGAAGAAGCCGGTGAGCACGACGATGGGCAGCGACCCGACACCAATCAGGTCGGCTTGCATCACCGTGTCGGCAAAGTACCGTGGATGCCCAAAGAGGTTTACGATCGAGCGCCACGCCAGCTGCGCATAATCCTGAACCTGGACAACCTGCTTTTTTGCAATTTCAACGGGTGAAAAGACCGCCATGCGCCTTTCTCAAGTCCTGCACGGAAATATATCAGGTACGGTGGCGGGTCCAACCAACAGCGGGTTTCTGACTGTGGTTCAGGAGCTATCTTTCCGTCCTACATTAGTCTTGCCATCGTCGGATTGCCCGAGTTTTAGTATGCTTGTAGCGACCCCCGAGGCTATTGCCCTTAGTCAGGGCCGCATTTATGCTTTCAACTTCTCTGGGAGGCAATGAGCCGATGGCGTTTCAGGTGGACCGTAGTGCTTTCGACCCCGAATCCGGCTTTGAGTATTACATCTGCTTCAAGCCCGAGAGTCAGGTTGACGGGGACGAAGTTCGATCGCGCATCTCGCTTGAGATTGGCGTTTCTGTTACCGAGACCGGCGACATAGCCGACCTCAGCTTCATGTTGCCCAAAGTGTGCCGCAGCGATTTTGCCATGTCGTATCTGCTGCGCGATCCGTCCGTGACCTGCGTGGAGAACCGGGTGTTCGTCTCGATTCCCGGCCTCAGCGGCGACGCAGTGCTGGAAGCTCCCGGCACTGTAGAACTTGATAACGCCGGCCGTATCGTAGCCGTCGAGATCAATGGCTGCATCCCGCACACAACCACTTTTCGTCCGGCCCGGGCGTAAAGCAGCTGAATGTTGCAGTGCGAAGATTCGCGTCAGGGCACGACTTCCCATTCGTGCCGATAAGCGGCAAGTGTTTGTGTGTCATCCCGAGCGACGAGTCCGCCACAAGCGGGCGAGGAGTCGAGGGACCCGCAGTTTGCGTCATGGCCGATAAACCGAGCTGTGATTCAAAATCGGCATCGACCCAGAGGCCACCATCTTCGCTCATCAAGACGAGAGCAGATCCTTGCTGCGCTCGTGATGACCGAGCGAAGAAAGAGTTTTGCTGTCCTAAGCGCAGCATCTTCGACGATCCATTATGATTCCAGCGTGGAAGGTGTAACTGGATTCGTTCTCACCGGCGGACGCAGTTCGCGCATGGGCGCGGACAAGGCGCTGCTTTCCTGGGCTGGCAAGACCCTGATTCAACGAACGCTTGCCGTGGCGTGCCAAGTGTGCGGACAGGTCTTCATCTGCGGTTCGCGCGAGCGGTATGGCAATTTTGGTGCGGTCGTGGAAGACGCTCAGGCTGGCTTAGGGCCGCTCAGCGGAATTCAGGCGGCGCTGCACGCAACGAAAACCGACCTGAACCTCATCCTGTCGGTAGACCTTCCGCTGATGACGGCTGAGTTCCTCGCCTGGCTATTGCAGCAGGCACATTCGGGTGTACAGCAGATTACCGCTCCTGAGGCGGCCGGAAGTTTGCAGCCACTATGTGCGGTTTACCACCGCGAGGTGGCTGGCATCGTGGACGAGGCGCTCGCCAAGGGAGACTTGAAGGTGACGCGGCTCTTCCGTGGCGCGCCAACGCGTATTATCGGAGAGCGCGAAATTCGCGCCGCAGGATTCGAGTCTTCCATCTTTACGAACGTGAATACGCCGCAAGATTACGAATCGCTGCTGCAGACGGTTTCTGCGCATGGTACGGCTGAGCCTCGGCATGAATAATCATCACAACGGCAAGCCCTATATCGAGTTCGATCATGTGTCGAAGGCCTTCGGCGACAAGGTGGTGCTCGACGACGTCAGCTTCAATGTGATGCCCGGCGAGACGGTCTGCATTCTCGGGCGGAGCGGTGTCGGCAAATCAGTTTCGCTACACAACATCATGGGATTTCTGAAGCCGGATAGCGGCCGCGTCTGGGTGGCATACGAGGACATCACGGACTATCCCGAGCAGGAACTGGAGCGCATTCGCAAGAAAGTCACGATGGTCTTCCAGAATGGCGCCTTGTTCGATTCGCTAACCGTCGGCGAGAACGTCGCGTTTCCGTTGCGTGAGCGCGGCGGATTGGAAGAGGAGCAGATCTACCAGATCATCGACGGCCTGCTCGACATGGTTGGCGTACGCGAGTTCCGCGATGTGTTGCCGTCAGACCTGTCGACCGGTATGAAGCGCTCGGTCGCCATCGCTCGCGCCTTGGCCGCGCAGCCGGACGCGGTGCTCTACGATGAGCCGACCACGATGGTCGACCCGTTGATGGCGCACCTGCTGGGCGACTTGATCAAGAAGTTGAAGAAGCAGCTCAAGCTGACCAGCATCGTGGTGACACACGACATGGCTCTGGCGAAAAAGCTGGCGGACCGGCTGATGTTTCTGTACGAGGCACGTGTCATCTTCTTTGGCACCTTTGCCGAGATGGCGCGTTGCCAGGAGCCGATTGTGCAGGAATTCCTCGAGTTGGATTCGCTGGATTTCGAAGGGTACTTCGGCGAGCAGCGTCCGCCACACACGGCACGGCCGTAAGAAAAAGCAGCCGCGGATTATCGCGGATCTCACGGATCAGAAAAGCGGACGATAGGGATATTTCGTTTTCTTGCCCGATCCGAGTTCATCCGCGCTAATCCCTGGATCAGAATCCCTTCGCCGCCAGCCGCTCGACCGTCAAGCCGCCCGCGCTCTCTTCGCGCTTGGTCCACTTCTCCAAATACTTCGCGACGATGTCGGTTTCGAGGTTCACCGGATCGCCCGGCTTCAACGACGCCAGGTTCGTCATCTTAACGGTGTGGGGAATGATCGCGATGGTCAGGCGCAGGCCCTCCAGTTTCGCAACCGTCAGACTAATGCCTTCGACGGCAATCGATCCTTTGAAGACTAGGTACTTTTCGAGCTCTTCGGGTACGTCGATCAGCAGCCAAAAGTCGTTGGCGTTGGCGATAGGCTCCAGGCCGACGAATTTCCCTGCTCCGTCGACGTGGCCCTGCACGATGTGCCCGCCCATACGGCCGTCTACCTTCAGCGGCAGCTCAAGATTCACCTGAGCGCCCGAGGTGATGCGGGAGAGCGAGGTTCGTGTCCAGGTTTCTTTAGCAAGGTCGGCGCTGAAGGAATCGGCCGTGATGTTCAGTGCCGTGAGACAGACTCCGCTGACGGCGACGCTGTTGCCTTCCTTCAGTTCGCGCGCGGTATGCGGAGCCTTGATGGTGATGCGGTGATTGTCGCCCGAGGCAACGATGGAGGCAATGGTTCCTACTTCTTCGACAAGTCCAGTAAACATGTGAGTTCCTTATTCGCAACTGATAGAGGCAAAATGTCCTCGTGTTCAAGTTTCGAGCCTTGTATTCGCTACTCGGCCGTCGAGATGGACTGCGGACCAATTCCAAGCACTTCGCACTTAGTCGTGTACTGCTTTGGCTATTTGCTAGCTGCTAGCTGCTAGCTGCTAATTGCTTCCTATTCGTACGGATTTTTCAATTGCCCTTCCACTGCAAAATCTTCTCCAAAGCGATGTATCGTCAGGTTCTTCACATAGGCTGCGTCGCTCAGTCGCTGATATCCCGTGCCCAACGCGAACGGAATCGATCCCGAACCCGCCAGAATCTTCGGCGCGTAGAAGAAGAAGACTTTATCGACAATGCCAGCCGACAGCGCCGCCCAGTTCACCATGGCGCCGCCTTCGATGATCAGACTTGTGATCTCGTGTTTTCCCAGGTCTTCCAGCACCCGCTGCAGGTCGGGACGCCCATCGGGCACGGCGCCGCTAGGGAAGGGGATAGTTCCGTCTTCCAGCGCCCTGAACATGGGAACCTGCACTACGCGCACACCGCGCGATTCCATTTCCTGGCGCTTGTTCTCCTCAGCGAAGCAGCAGAAGACGATGAGGTCATCGTGCGCGGTCTTCACCACACGCGACTCCATCGGCAGGCGCAAGCGCGAGTCCAGGATGACGCGCAGCAGCGGCCGGCGACGTGGCCGGCCTGAGCGATCGGTAAGCAGCGGATCGTCGGCAATGATGGTACCGACGCCGACCATGATGGCGTCGTTGGCGTGGCGCATGGTTTGCACGTGCGCGCGCGCGGTTTCGCTGGTTATCCAGCCGCCGCTCGCCGCTGCCAGTACGGGCTCGCCGGGCAGTACGGTTTCCAGCGGAGGAGGCGCAATCTTGCCGTCGAGCGTCATCGCTGTCTTCAGCGTGACGAACGGAACCTTGTGCCGAATGTACTTCGCGAACGCCTCATTCAGCTTGCGCGCTTCCGAGTGGAGCAGCCCTTCATGGACCTCAATGCCTGCGGCTCGCAACTTCGCGAATCCGGCGCCGGCTACTAGAGGATTGGGATCGCGCATCGCGGCGACCACCCGTAGTACTCCCGCCCGGATCAGGGCATCGGCGCACGGGGCAGTCCGTCCGGTGTGCGAACAGGGTTCGAGGTTGAGATACACCGTCGCGCCGCGCGCGTGGTCGCCGGCTTCCTCGAGCGCCAGCACTTCGGCATGCTTCAGCCCGTCGAAGGTATGAAAGCCGCGGCCGACAACGCGGCCCACGCCGTCGACAATCACCGCGCCGACACACGGGTTGGGCGACGCCAGCGCGATTCCGCCGCGCGCCAGCGCGAGCGCCTCTTCCATATACTTCTGTTCGTTGAAAGCTAGTGGCATAGGATAGTTGGTTCTGAAAGCCCCACCCCGCCAAACCAAGGCGGGATGGGCCACCCGCGGAATGGGCACTCTAGTCGAAAAGCGAGTTCACAAAGTCTTCCGCACTGAACGGCAGCAGGTCGCCGACTTTCTCGCCGACTCCGACATAGCGCACCGGCAGCCCCAGCTCTTTCGAGATCGCAACCACGATGCCGCCTTTCGCGGTTCCATCGAGCTTGGTCAACACGATTCCAGTCACGCCCGACGATTGCGTAAACAGCCGCGCCTGTTGTAGTCCATTCTGTCCGGTGGTGGCATCCATCACCAGCAGAGTTTCGTGCGGCGCCGAAGGAATGAAGCGTTGCGCCGTACGTCGCATCTTCGACAGCTCATCCATCAGGTTGCTCTTGGTGTGCAGGCGGCCGGCGGTATCAATGATGACGTAATCGATCTTGCGCGCGCGAGCGGCCTGCAAAGCATCAAAGAGCACCGCCGACGGATCGCCGCCCGGTTTGTTCTTGATGACCTCGACGCCGGTGCGGTCTCCCCAGATTTCAAGCTGCTCGATGGCGGCAGCGCGAAAGGTGTCAGCCGCGCCCAGCAGAACCGTCTTGCCCTGCGCGCGCAGCACGTACGCCAGCTTGCCGATCGACGTGGTCTTGCCGACACCGTTCACGCCGACGACGAGGATCACCTCCGGCTCGCCATCGACCCGCGCCACCGGCTGCTTGTCGGCGCTGGTGAGAATACCCAGCAGCTCTTCCTTCAACACGCGCTTGAGTTCGGCGGCATCGCCGATCTGCTTGCGATCGACCTTCTCGCGCAGAGCCTCCAAAATGGTGTTGGTCGTGGCACTGCCGAGGTCGGCGCTGATCAGCGATGCTTCCAGATCGTCCAGCGTCTCGCGGTCGATCTCCGGGCGCATGCCGACGGCGTCTTCAATGCGCTCGCTCAGGCTTTCACGCGTGCGCGTGACAGCCTCTTTCATACGCTTAAGAAAACTAGGCTTCTCTTCTGTGCTGCCGAATAAGGTTTGGATCATGAATTGTCCCGCAGCGAACGCGCCGCATGGGCGCACGCGGTGTGACTTTTATTAGATGAGTTTGCCGGATGCACTCTTCATTATAGAAGCAGACCGGGAATATGGACCGCACCACAGAGGCCACCGAGAACACGGAGATAGAAGAATTAAAGAACTCGGGGTCCTCCGTGCCCTCTGTGGTGAGGCCTTTCGGGAGATCCAGTTTGCGGCGCCCATTGTCGTTGCTGTTAGGATTACGCCGTGCCTCGCATTCCCCCATCTGGGAAATTCATCAGCTTCGAAGGCCTCGACGGCTGCGGCAAGTCGACGCAGATGGAGAAGCTCGCTTCGGCCCTGCGCGCCGAGGGTATCGATGTGCTGACTACGCGCGAGCCCGGCGGCACGGAGATCGGCGAGCGGGTTCGCGCGGTGTTGTTGGACTCGCGCACTGCGGGCCTCGATCCGTGGGCGGAGCTGGCGCTGATGTTTGCCTCGCGCGCGCAATTGATCGCGCAGGTGATTGAGCCGGCGCTCAAGGCAGGGAAGTGGGTGCTGTGCGATCGCTATACCGACTCGACCGAGGCGTACCAGGGCGGCGGCCGCAAACTGAGGAGCCGGCCGGTGTTGCAGATGCACAAGGTGCTGTGCCATGGATTGTGGCCTGATCTGACAATCCTGATGGATTCGGATGTGGCGTACAGCGTGCAGCGGGCGCGGCGACGAAACAAAATTGCGAGTCCAGGCGATGCGCCGAACGAGAATCGATTCGAGCGCGAGAGTTCGGCGTTTTTCAATCGCGTGCATAAGGCTTACTTGAAAATTGCCGCCCGCGAGAAGCAGCGCGTGGTGATGGTGGATGCGCGGCCTTCGATTGAGGGAGTGCATGCGCAGATTTTGGGTGTGGTGAGGGAGCGGCTGATGGAACGCGCTGAAAAGTGTGTGTCAGTGCAACAATCTTAGTATTGTCATCCTGAGCGCAGCGAAGGACCTGCTCTCCGTTGCCACGCGTATTACTGTTCTGACTTGCAATTCTGTGACACTACAAACGAGAGCAGATCCCTCGCCCGCAACGGCGGGCTCGTGATGACAAGCCCTAAACGTGATGACAAACTCTAGAATGGCAGCGGCACTTTAGAAAACGAATCCATGCCCTTCTCTGACTTTCACGGCAATTCCGAAGTCGACCATACTATCCGCGAGATGCTCGCGCATGATCGCTTTCCTCATGCGGTGATCCTGTCGGGACCGCAGGGCTCAGGCAAGTTCACGCTGGCGCAGATGATTGCCAAGACGATGAACTGTCTGGAGCGGCCGACGAGCGACGGCCTGCCCGATTTCTGCGGACGCTGCGCCAACTGCACGCGCATCGCCGAAGCCGACGATCTGGAAGCCCGCTTCACCGAGGCGGTCGAGGTGCGCGAGAACCTGCGTGACGCCGATAAGCGCGAGACGCGCATCCTGGTGCAGACGCATCCCGACGTGATGATAATTCCGCCCGACCCTCCGCAGATGCTGGTGAAGGTCGATCAAGTGCGGCACGTCATCGGCGAAATCTATTACCGCCCGGCGGAAGGGCGCGAGCGTGTCTACATCTTTAGCGAGGCCGACTTCATGAAAGAGGCAGCGAACTCGCTGCTGAAGATTCTGGAGGAGCCGCCCGACTTTGCGACGATTTTCCTGCTCACCGACAATCCTTCGGCGCTGCTGCCGACGATTCGTTCGCGCAGTATGCAATTGCGGCTGGCGGCGCTCTCTCCGGCGGAGGTGGAAGATTATCTCGCGGAGGCTCGCCCCGAATGGAAGGAGCGCGAACGTAGCCTGGTGGCGCGGTTGTGCGGGGGAGGACTGGGCCGGGCGCGCAGCTTTGACCTGGCGCAGTATCTGGTTGCGCGGCAGGATGCGCTGGCGTTGCTGGCCCCGGCGATGGGAGCGCGCGATCATTCCGAGTTGTTCAAAGTCACGGAGAGCTATCGCGGGGGCGGCGATGGCAAAGCGAAGTTGGATTCGACGATCCGCGTGCTGTATTCGCTGCTGGAAGATTTGCTGTTCGTGAAGTCGGGCACGCCAGAGATGGTGCGCAACACCGACATTCTGTCTGAGTTGACCCGCATGAGTGAGCAGGTAGATTTCGATTGGATCGTCATGGCCACCCAGCGGCTGGGCGAGTTGGAGAGCGGCATGAGGCGGAACCTGTTGCGCACCCTGGCGTTGGATTCGTTCGCGGCGTCGCTGGAAAAGGCGTAATCACCACAGAGACACGGAGACACGGAGAAATTCATTTTTCGTCTTCAGATCTCTGTGTCTCTGTGCCTCTGTGGTTAATTTCTTCGCCGCGCAGTCGCATTGAAACTCTTCTAGAATTGCTCTACACGAGGTAATCATCATGAAATTGCGCGGATGCGGCACCGCTATCATCACTCCTTTCAAGCAGGACGGCAGCATTGACGAAACTGCGTTGCGGCACCTGGTCGAGTGGCAGATTCAATCGGGCATCGATTTTCTTGTGCCCTGCGGCACGACCGGCGAGACGCCGACGCTAACCCACGACGAGTGGCTGCGCGTGATTGACGTCACGATCGAAGTCAACGCGGGCCGCGTGCCCATCATGGCGGGCGCAACCTCGAACAATACGCGCGAGGCGGTCGCGAAAGCGACTGAAATTTCGAAGCGGCAGGGCGTCGATTTCGTGTTGACCGCGACGCCGTACTACAACAAGCCGACGCAGGAAGGTGTTTATCAGCACTTCAAGGCCATCGCCGAGGCCAGCGAGAAGCCGCTGATGCTGTACAACATCGCCGGGCGCACGGGAGCCAACATCGATACGCCGACGCTGCTGCGGCTGGCGGAGATCGAGAACATCATCGCGGTAAAAGAAGCCAGCGGCAACATCGCGCAGATCGCAGAAGTTTGCGGCACAGTTCCTGGAAACTTTTCGGTTTTCTCGGGAGACGATGCGATCACCCTGGCGGTCATCGGGCTGGGCGGAGCGGGTATTGTGTCGGTCTGCTCCAACGAGATTCCCGCGGAGATGGCGCGCATGGCGCGTGCGGCGCTGGCCAACAAGTGGGACACGGCGCGCGAGATATTCCGCAAGTACCTGCCGCTGATGCAGGTGAACTTCATCGAGTCGAACCCTGGACCGGTGAAGGCCGCGCTGGCCATGATGGGACGCATCGAAGAGGTCTATCGCCTGCCGCTGGTGCCGATGAAGAAAGAAACGCGAGCGAAACTGGAGAAGGTGGTCAGCGAGTTGGGATTGCTGGAGAGGCAGGGGGCGGAGGTGCGGTAGTACGCGAGTGCGGTGATTGTCGGTTTCCGTGGGTGGTGCCCCCGGATTTATCCGGGGGGGGGACAATGCTTTTTTTAATTACGGGCGGCTTTTAGAGACGGCCAGCGCGCTAAAACGCCCCATCGAGAACAACGTTTCCTCCCCCCGCATGAATGCCGGGGCTTCCACCCATTAGGACTTCCATCCATTGTGCCGGACGTCGACCCATTGCGTCGGGGGCCTCCACCATTCTGTGGGCAAGCTACTACGCTGCGCGTGCGCGATGCGCCGCAATGATGCGCTGATATAACGCTGCGTAATCGTTAGCCATGCGCTGCGCCGAGAACATCTGCTCAGCTCGCCTGCGACATGCCGCAGAAGGAATGGTCGAGACGTTGGCCACGGCTGACGCCATCTCGCGCAGATTGTCCACGATGAAGCCTGTCTGGCGGTGCGCGACGATCTCGGGGAACGCGCCGTGCCGCATCGCGACCACCGGAGTGCCGCAGGCCATCGCCTCCATGGCGACGAGGGAGCTGGTTTCTTTGGCGGTGCTGGTCAGCAGCAGCGCGCGCGCATTTCGCAGCAGATCGACCTTTTGCTCGAACGATGGTGAGCCGAGGAATTCGACTCCCGCCCCTAAGCAAGGCCGAATCTTGCGATCGAAATACCGCTGGTGATAGCTGAAGGGATACACCTGCCCCGCAAGGATCAGCGGCGCGCCTGCTCGCTTGGCAGCTGCAATCGCCAGGTGCGGAGCCTTCTCTTCGCAGATTCGGCCCATCCAGAGCAGGTATTTTTCTTTCTTCCACGAAAAGGTAAAGCGCTCAATCGCGATCCCGTTCTGCACTACGTCGATCCGATTTGGCAAATCGGCAAACGTCCGCGCTTGCGACTGCGAAACGCAGTTGAAGACCAAGTTCTGCGATGACCGGCGCAACCACTCCTCGCGATAGACGCTGCGCGGCAGGTGCAGCGTGGCTATCACGGGGACGGGGCAACGGTCGGCATGACGGAAAAAGCTGCCGCTCTCGTCGTGGATCAGGTCGACGTCATCGGGGTGATCGCCGACGTATTCCAAAACGCTCTCGACATGCTCGCGCTCGCGCTGCTCATAGCGATCCGGAGCAATCGCCCCCTCTCCGGTTGCAAGCAGGCGGCCACTCACGCGCGAACCATTGCAGGCGGCGACGGCGGTTCGGTGCCCAGCGCGAGCCATCTCACGCTCCAGAGTAAGCAGTATCTGCTCGGCGCCGCCGGCGCTCTCGTCAGAAATCGCCAGTAGAGGATAAGAAATGTAGAGGATGGACAGCCGAAAGTGCGAGCGAGTGGTTTGTTGTCGGGAGAACATAAAAGCAGGTCCTTCGTGGACCACGTCCCCTCAGGATGACAATGTGCAAATGGCGCGTATCGGCACGGCTGAAGCCGTGCCCTTTCAGACCCACGGACGAAACAGGCTTCAGTCAGAGTAGATGTCAAATCCGGCTGGGGTGCCGCCTAGGGCTGGGGAGCTTTGCCTTCCTCGCGCAGGAAGTCAGCAAACCCTCCGCATACCTGTTGTGCTGTCATGCTCCACTGCCAGACTTCGTAGTTGGCCTTGCCCTGGTGTGGAGGCTTGGTGAAATCGTAGGGCGGCTGCGGACGCACATGTTCCTTCGTCACGTCAAAGTGAGTCAGAAAGTCTCCTTGCGACGGATAAGCCATGCACATGGCGCGCTTGGCGTCTTGTTCGGCTGGGGTGGGCTTTACGTCAACTTCTTCGCTCGTGTCCCCTATAAAGTCCTGAAAGACGCCGCCGCCTTCGGGCAAACGATGATATAACGGCGCCTCCCAGCAAGGAATATTGAATCGTTTGGCGAGTTGCGCCGAAAGGAAGCTGCACGAATCGTGATCGGGATGTCCGCCCTCGTAGGCCAGGGTTAGCAGCGCCTGCACCATGCGCCGACTCGCCAACTCGGAGAGCAGCTCATACCCAGGACGCAGATGCTGGAACAACTCCTGATCGACAAGCTGCTCGCCTGCGGGCATATCGGGCAGGAAGATCACGTCCTTCACGCCGGCGGCATGCATCGAGGCAAATGCCTCCTCGCGGCGCAGTCCGGCGTAGGCTTCGCGCGAGCCGTATTGTTGCCAGAAGTAAGGGTCCTGCGGCGAGCCATTGGTTGCGAAGACCACGATAGGTTCGCGCATGCGCTGCAGCAACGCGCCAAATGCAATGCACTCGTCGTCGGGGTGCGCCACCAGAACCAGGGTCCGTCCCAGTAATTCGTCAATCCATGCCATCGTTTTATGTGAGGTTGCGGGAACGTCCACTTTCAGCGCATTGGAGCGTCGCCGCCGAACATATATACTGCCCGCGAGATGCACCCATTGCAACCAGCCATCGAGCGATTCTACGCCGCAGGCTCAGCGGCTGTCGGTGACGCCGACGCGAGCCGTCTTTTTGTGGAATTCCGGGAGGCTTTGTCGGCCGGAACCATTCGGGCGGCGGAGAAGATTGACGGCGCCTGGCGCACGAATGCCTGGGTGAAGCAGGGTATCCTGCTTGGATTTCGCATCGGCGAACTGGCGGAGAGCGGTGATGCGCGCGCGCTTTCGTTCGTCGACAAAGATACCTATCCTTTGCAGCACTTCGCCGCGGGGGATCGTATTCGCCTGGTGCCGGGCGGCTCATCAGTTCGCGCCGGGGCTTATGTCGCGCGGGGTGTGGTGTGCATGCCGCCAATGTTCATCAACACGGGGGCGTACGTGGACGAGGGTACGATGGTCGACTCGCATGCGCTGGTTGGTTCGTGCGCGCAGGTGGGCAAGCGGGTTCACATCAGCGCGGCGGCGCAGGTCGGCGGAGTGCTGGAGCCGATCAATGCTTCGCCGGTGATCATCGAGGACGACGTTCTGTTGGGCGGCAACACGGGTGTGTACGAGGGCACGCAGGTGGGAGCGCGCGCGGTGCTGGGAGCCGGCGTGATTCTTACGCGCTCGACTCCGCTGTTCGATGTAGTAAAAGGCGAAGTCTATCGCTCTTCCGAAGCGCAGCCCTTGCGCGTGCCGGAAGGGGCGGTGGTGGTGCCGGGCTCGCGGGCGATTACTAAAGGCAAAGCCGCCGAGTGGGGACTATCGCTGTATGCCCCGGTGATTGTGAAGTATCGGGACGAGCGTACCGATCGCGGAGTTGAGCTGGAAGATATCCTGCGCTGATGAACCGATGACGGTTACTGCCAAAGATGGTCGCGAAAGGATACTGCTGATTATCGCGGCCATTGCCGCTGTGGCGGCGGCGTTGCTATGGAAGACTTCGGGCCCGGTCACGCTGAACCTGGCTGTGCGTTGGATCGGGCTGCTCGCATTGATCGCCTACGGTTGTCTTCGGCGGACGCTTTCTGCGTGGATCTTTATCGCCATGCTGCTGGGAGCAGAGATAGGGCACGACTTCCCGGTCGTGGCGACGCACCTGCGGGTGCTGGCGCTGATTTTTCTGCGGCTGATCAAGACCATCATTGCGCCGCTGCTATTCGCGACCCTGGTTGTCGGAATCGCCGGACATTCGAACCTGAAGCAGGTAGGACGACTTGGCTTGCGCTCAATCATCTTCTTCGAGGTTGTCACCACCCTCGCGATCTTTCTTGGCTTGGGCGCCATCAACCTGAGCCGGGCGGGAGTCGGCGTACAGCTTCCATCTACCACAACGTCAGATACAACGACTGTGAGCAAGCTGAGTGCGGAAGATACCATCCTGCACGTCTTTCCCGAGAACATAGCCAAGGCAGTAGCCGACAACGCTGTCTTGCAGGTGGTGGTATTCAGTCTCATTTTCGCGATTGCCTTGGCCATGATCAGTGAAGAGAAGCGCCGTCCGCTGCTGAAGTTGTGCGAGAGTCTGGCCGAGACGATGTTCAAGTTCACCAATATCGTCATGTATATGGCGCCGCTCGGCGTGGGAGCTGCCATAGCCTACACTGTGGGACACACAGGACTTGGGATTCTGGGCAGCTTGCTGAAGCTTCTGTTGACCCTGTATGCGGCGCTGGTCGCCTTCACTGTAGTCGTGCTGTTGCCGGTTGCGCTGCTCTGCCGGGTACCGCTGAAGCGCTTCGTGAAAGCGGTAGCCGAGCCGGTGACGATTGCCTTCGCCACCTCCAGCTCCGAAGCGGCACTGCCCAGCGCGATGGAGCAGATGGAAGCCATGGGGGTGCCTCGACAGATCGTGGCCTTCGTCATCCCCACCGGCTACAGCTTCAATTTGACAGGCAGCTCGCTTTATCTTTCCGTGGCGGCGATTTTTGTGGCCCAAGTTGCTGGCCTGCATCTGTCGCTGGGGCAGCAGTTCATGATTGCCTTCACCCTGATGCTCACCAGCAAAGGCGTTGCCGGAGTGTCGCGCGCGGCGCTGGTGATTCTGCTGGCTACAGCGACCTCGGTCGGGCTACCGACGGAGCCGGTCTTTTTGCTGCTGGGGATCGATCAGTTGCTCGACATGGGACGCACCGGGGTGAACGTCCTAGGCAATTGCCTGGCGACCGTGGTGATGGCGAAGTGGGAAGGCGAGTTCGGCGCGGAGCAGCCGTCGCCGGTTGTGGTGGAGGCGGCGAATTCGTGAGGAGCGGAGAAGATTCACCACGGAGGCCGGAGGACACGGAGAATTAAAGGATCCAGATCCTCCGTGCTCTCCGTGTCTCCGTGGTGAGTCCTCTTGTTTTCGTCACGAAGCGCTCGACGCCGGCAGCTGAATCGGCGCGGCTTGCTCGTGCTGCTGACGCGCGGCCAGATGCCGTTGACGGAAATGGCCTAAGGCCCGCTCACCCCAGACGCGCACGAAGTAGTAATTCAGGCCGGCGCCGATGACTCCGCTAACAACCGGTACAAGTCGAGCCGTCCATTTCTCGGCGATTTCGGCACTCGTCCTTACGGCGATACGTTGGATCACGCGCGGCACGAACTTGGAGACGACCTGCTTTTCCATCAACTCGCGGCCAATGTCCACTCCCGCAGCGCTGGCGGCAGCGACCCACAGCTCGGCCTCTTCCTCTTCGGTGTTGTAAGGAAAGCCGTAAACCAGGCTTAGCTTTTGAATCATGCGCATGGTAATCGCGGCCAGGATTCCAAGGTCGGGAAGCACGGTGAACATGCCTCCCATGCCCAGTCCCGCACCTTCGGCGGCGGCAATCTTCATGCTGCCGCGAATGGTTTCTTCCGCTATGTGATCGAGCCGGTGCAACTCGACACCGAACACCCCGTCGTAGGTGATGGCCGGAAGGCCGTATGCCATGCGCAGGTGCTCCATATATTTTTGGGGATCGACCTTGATGGTGTGGTAGGCGCGGCTAAAAGCCTTGCGAATAGCGACTTCCAGGACGCGGCGTGTCAGAGATTTGGGTTCGTCAGGCATTGCTTTTAACAGTATAGGCGAGGGTAAGGTCGCCAAGAATTAACCACGAAGACACGGAGGACACGGAAGAATCCAATATCTAATTTCCTCCGCGTTCTCCGTGCCTCCGTGGTTGGTTCTCGCATTTCCGTTTTGCCGCACCCGCTGTGCTAGCATCGAGTTTGTTGATGCCTGTCGGTAAGCTACAAGTTGTTCCTCTGGGTGGTCTCGGCGAATTTGGCATGAATTGCATGGCGATTCGCTGGGGAGATGACATCATTGTCATCGATGCCGGACTCATGTTCCCCGAATCTGAGCTGCTGGGCGTGGACATCGTCGTCCCCGACATCCGCTATCTGCTGCAGAACCGGCAGCATGTGCGCGCCATCGTGTTGACGCACGGGCACGAAGACCACATCGGTGGACTGCCTTGGATTCTGTCGGAGCTGAACGTCCCGGTCTACGGCACAGAGTTCACGCTGGCCTACGTCGAGGGAAAGCTCGAAGAGCACGGGCTGCTGGATGATGCCGAGCTCAACGAGATCCGCCCAGGCGATAGCTTCAAGATCGGGCCATTCACGATTCATCCTATCCAGGTAACACACAGTCTGGTGGACTGCGTGGCGCTGGCGATTCATACGCCGATGGGAATTCTGATCCATACCGGCGACTTCAAAGTTGACCCCACTCCGACCGACAATCGGCTGTTCGATCTGCACTCGTTCGCCGAGTACGGCAAGCAGGGCGTGCTGGCGCTGTTTCAGGATTCGACCAACGTCGAGCGCCGCGGCTATACGCCCAGCGAACGCGCCGTGCGCGCGCGCTTCCAGGAAATCTTCGCCCGCACCGAGAAGAAGCTGTTCGTCGCTTGCTTTTCGTCGTCGATCCATCGCATTAAGTTGGTGATGGAGCAGGCGTTTGAGAACGGGCGCAAGGTCGCTGTCGTCGGCCGCTCGATGATGGAGTCGACTGAGATTGCTCAAGACCTGGGCTATCTCGACATTCCGGATGGTCTGATCATTCACCCTTCGCAGGTGAGGGACCTGCCGCCCAGTAAAGTGTGCGTGCTCATCAGTGGCACGCAGGGCGAGCCCATGTCGGCGCTGTCCCGCGCTGCGGTCGATAATCATAAGCACGCGCGCATCTCTTCGGGCGACACGGTTGTGCTTTCGTCGCGTATCATCCCGGGCAATGAGAAGGCGATTTATCGCGTGATCGATCACCTGTTCCGCCGCGATGCGCATGTCATTTACGACGATGGGTCTTCGCCGCCGGTCCACGTCAGCGGACATGCCAGCCAGGAAGAGCTGAAGCTCATCATCAACCTGGTGAAGCCGAAATATTTTATTCCTATCCATGGCGAATATCGTCAGCTCAAGCTGCACGCGGAAATGGCCGGCGCGATGCACGGTTCGGTCGGCCACGTGATGATGGCGGAGAGCGGCGACGTTCTGGAGTTCGATGAACTCGGCGCGCGCAAAGCCGGGAAGGTTCCGGTGGGGCGCATCTGCATCGATTCGAATTCGATGGGCGACGTGGTGGAAGACCTGGTCATCCGCGACCGCCGTCACCTGAGTGAAGACGGTATCGTCTTGCCCATCATCGCCATCAACAAGCTCACGGGCGAGGTCGAGAGCTCGCCAGAGATCGTGATGCGCGGCTTCAGCAGCAGCATGAGTGAAAACGGATTTCTCGATCAGGCGCGGGAAACGGTGATGAATACTCTGAACGCTTCGAGCGATGAAGAGAAGGGCGACTACGGCATGATCAAGGAGAAGATTCGCCAGGATCTGAAGCGCTTCATCGTAAAAAATACCTCGCGCCGCCCACTGATTATGCCCGTCATCCTGGAAGTGTAGGTCCAAAATTAACTTGAGCGGAATATGGGTGGAGCAGCACTTCAGCGGTGCAGGGTAGTGCTTGCCTCCAGGCCAGCGTTGATGCGCATGAGAAATTCATGAGGGCTTTAGCCCCTGCACTCCGATAGACTCCGCCAAGGGCTAATGCGCAAGTCTCACAAGACCGATTTGCGGCACGGCTGAAGCGGTGCCCTGATACAAAGCTCTGGCCGGACGTCATCACTTTGGTTAACGGTTCCATGCGCTCTCGAGGATTTAGAGTTCGCCTACTGGCGTGGTCCCTGCTGCTTCTTCCCGTTGCGCTGATACTGCTGTATCCCATTGTGCAGAATTATCTGCGAGCGGCCTCGCTGCTCTCGCGCATTAGCAATCCCAATGCCAAGGGCTGGATTGCCAACTACGACGTTCATCCTGTAGACACGCGCGACGAGACCTTCGAAGTCAACGGCAAGCCCACCCCCACGCGCATGTATTCGCCTCGCGGCGTTGGTTTCGCGCCGGGAATCGTCGTGGTGCACGGCATGCACGAGCTCGGCATCAATGAGCCGCGTCTGGTGAGCTTCGCGCGCTCGCTAGCCGCCAGCGGGTTTTTCGTAATGACGCCGCAGCTTCAGGGAATCGCCGACTATCGCGTTGAGGCCGAATCGGCCGCGGTGATTGGGACGGCAGCGCAGTTCTTCTCCCGCCAACTCGAAGTGCCAAGCGTGGGAGTGCTGGGGATCAGCTTTTCCGGCGGACTGGCTTTAGTTGCGGCCACCGATGCGCAGTACAGCGGTTCGATCGCGTGGGTCGCCACGGTCGGCGCGCACTATGATCTGGCGCACGTTCTGCACTTCTTCGCCACCGGCGAAGCTGAACGCCCAGACGGAACCTTCGAGCACCTTACGCCGCACGAGTATGGCCCGCTGATCGTCGTCCTCGATCGTCCCGGCGATTTTTTCCCGCCGCAGGATCCTGCTAAAGCCAGCGAGGCGATCAAGCTAGTACTGGCTGACGAAGGGGAGAAGTCAGAGGCGCTGACTGCGCAAATGACTCCTGCCGGGCAAGAGGTAATGCAGCGCATTTATCACAAGCAACTCGACAGCTTCAGGCAGGCCATTCTCGGCGAGATCGAGAAGGACCGCGAACAGTTGGCGGCAGCATCGCCCGCAGAAAGACTCGCCTTTCTGCACGCCCCCGTATTGCTGCTGCACGGCTCCGACGATACGGTCATCCCTCCCACTGAGCTGCTCTGGCTGCGGCAAAGGGTTCCGCAAGAGTATCTGGCCGGCGCGTTAATCAGCCCTGCAATTTCGCATGTTGAGGTGGGGCATAAGGCCAGCCTTCGCGAGCAGTTCGCCCTTGTACACTGGATGGAGAAACTGATTCGCCTGGCGCGAAACGCGCCTCGTGCTCAATCGGCAGAATTGCCCGCCGGAGTATGGGTGCTCTCGCCAAGCTAGATTCGGAATTCATCCCCCATGGTTACCCTCGACGACATCAAGGCAGCGCAACAGAAACTACGTGGCATCGCGGCGCGAACTCCGCTGATCCGCTACTATCCTCCCCCCGAGAAGAATGGAGCGCCCAAGGCTGGCAGCAGCGTTGGCGAACTCTGGCTCAAGCCGGAAAGCCTGCAGCCTATCGGCGCGTTCAAGCTGCGCGGCGCGTACAACAAAATCGCCTCGCTCAGCGAGAGAGAGCGCGCCAATGGCGTCATCTCGTATTCCAGCGGCAACCACGCGCAGGGAGTCGCTTATGCCGCGCGGGCGTTTGGCCTGAAGTGCGTGATGGTGATGCCGCGCAACGCGCCGAAGGTGAAGGTCGATGCGACGGCAGCCCTGGGAGCAGAGATTGTCGTCGTCGGGGGCAGCAGCGCCGAACGCATGGCGAAGGCCGAAGAGCTTGCGGCGCAACACGGCTATGCGATTGTGCCGCCGTATAACGATCCGTTCATCATTGCCGGGCAAGGAACTGTGGGTCTGGAGATCATCGAGGACTGCCCTGACGCTGACCTGGTACTGGTGCCGGTGGGCGGTGGAGGCCTGGTCAGCGGAGTTTCCACCGCGATCAAGATGAGCGGCTCGAAGGCGAAGGTTGTCGGCGTGGAGCCCGAGCTGGCCAACGATGCTCAGCAGAGCTTTCGCAAGGGAGAAGTTGTGCAGCTTCCAGCGGA
This sequence comes from uncultured Acidobacteriaceae bacterium, assembly GCA_963796585.1. GTDB lineage: Bacteria > Acidobacteriota > Terriglobia > Terriglobales > Acidobacteriaceae > CAVVDY01. The sequence continues at coordinate 393,156 of CAWCMB010000005.1, read as the reverse complement.
ACGGGTATCGAGTACCTTAGCTGACGGCTTGCGCACGCAGTCAGTTGGGACGCTGAACTTCGAGCACATTTGCAAGTTTGTCGACGACATCGTGACCGTCACCGAAGGCGAGATTCGAAGCGCCATGCGACGCGTGGTTACATCAGCCCGCATCGTGGCCGAGCCCAGCGGAGCGGTGACCTTCGCGGCGTGGTTGTTTCACCAGAAGGAGCTGCCAAAGGCGAAGAGGACGGTGGCGATTATCAGCGGGGGGAACGTCGAGCCGCAGTTGCTGGCGGAGGTGCTGGGGGAAGCGGTTCCTTCAGCGAAATAATTTGAGGATTGTCATCACGAGTCCGCCCCAGCGGGCGAGGGATCTGCTCTCGCCCGTTCAAGAACAGATGCTCGCTTCGCTGGTCATGACAAAGCTACAATCACCCTAAATGTCCACACATTTACGCCCGCTTCTTCTCGTCCTGTTCGCTTCCACCTTCGCCTTCGCCGGGGTTGGCCCGCGCGGTACCACGATTCGCGAGGGCGTTATTTACATCTCGCCCGACGCGAACTCGGCAAAGCTTTCGAATATCTCGCGCGGGCGTGACGTGGTCGTGCTGGAGCACTCGCCGGGATGGATACACGTTGTCGGCACCGTCGAGTCCGATCCTGAACAGGAGACCGAGCGTAACGTAACCGGCTGGATGGTCGACAAGGGAGTCATCCTGCCGGATACGCCCGACGGCGACAAGATCGTCTTTGGCGAAGCGGCCGATTCGGAATATCAGGCCAGCGAACGTGGAGGCCGGCGCGGCGCTGCCCAGGATGCGTTGCGGCTGTATGCGGCAGTGGTTGAGTATTTCCCGTCGTCATCGCTTGCTCCCGAAGCGGCTTATCGCGCGGCCAATATCCGGTGGCAGCTCGACCTGGCCGACCAGAAGACGCGTCCTTCGTCGAAGTTGCGCGACCCGAACATGCGGCTTCCGCTTGATGAAAGCTACATGAAGAAGGTGATCAAGAAATATCCGGGGACGAAGTGGGCCGACCTGGCGGCCTACGACATGATCGACAATAAGCTCTGCGGCGATTGGGAAGCGCAAGCCGAGTGTCCGGTGAAAGAGACGGACATTTACGTCAAGTATGTGGACGAGCATCCCAAGTCGCCCAAGGCTGCGGAGGCGCTGTACAAAGCGGCATGGCGTCAGGCGGCGCTCATCGCGATTTACAAGACCGACAATCAGCAGAAGAAGGCGGACGACGCAGCCGCGCGCGCTATCGCACTGGGCAAGCGCCTAGTTTCGCAATACCCCGACTCCACCGATTGGTCGAACCGAGTGACTACTCTGATATACATGGTGCAGACCGGAATTCCTGTGTGGGGAAACAGTGTGGAGTAGGTTGGAAATCACCATCGCAGAATTTTTTGTTGAGTTGTCATGACGAGCCCGACGAGGAGGGCGAGGCATCTGTTCTCGTTGACGGTGCGATAAAAAGTCCCGTTTGTCTAAGCGGTTTGCGGCTCACGAGAGACAGTGTTCCGCTGCCGGCGAGAGCAGGTCCTTCGCTCGCCGCGGCGGGCTCAGGATGACAAATCGATTAAAGAGCATTTCCGGCACGACTGAAGTTGTGCCCTGACGAGGAGTTTCGCAAAAGGGAGTTTTCTGCAGCCTGTGAAGACGTGCTCCACCTATTGATTCAGTCATTTACTTTACCGAGGATCACTTGAACGACTACCTGCTCTCTCTCCTGCTGGGCATCATTGAAGGGCTGACGGAATTTCTTCCGGTAAGCTCGACCGCGCACCTGCGCATTGCCGAGGCGTTTCTCGGAGTCGACCTGGCCAATGGCTATTGGAAGATGTTTTCCATCGTTATCCAGTTGGGCGCGATCCTCTGCCTGCCGATTTACTTCTGGCCGCGCATTGTAGAGTTCCTGCGTGATTTCCCCAATGGCAAGCGTGGTGATCGGACGGTGCTCACGCACCCGCTGTCGCTGACCATCATCGCCTTCGTGGTTACCGCGCTTCCGGCGTTCCTGCTGACTAAGATCATCGGCAAGCACCTGGAAAACATTCATATTATGGCGGTGTCCCTAATTGTTGGCGGCATCGTGATGTGGATTGTCGACGCCGTCTATGAGCGCTCGCAGCATCGCGCCTTCGCGCGCCGCAATCTGACCACTGACATGGAGGAGATGTCGCTGGGGCAGGCGGTGTGGATCGGGTTGTGCCAGATCCTGTCCGCGGTTTTCCCCGGCACGTCGCGCTCGATGGCGACCATTACCGCCGGCGAATTGGCCGGCATGGATCGCCCGACCGCGCTGGAGTTCTCATTCTTCCTGTCGATCCCGACGATGGTAGTGGCAACGTGCTACGACTTGTTCAAATCGTTGCGGCCACATCATGGCGAGCCGAGCGCGATTGGGGAGTTGCCGACTGATGCGCACCACGTGCTGGTGCTCGTCATCGGATTTGTAGTGTCGTTTGTGGTGGCGTATGTAGTGGTGGCGTGGTTCATGCGCTGGGTGCGCACGCGCGGCTTCACCGTCTTTGCCATTTACCGAATTCTGCTGGGCGGGTTCGTTCTATGGTGGGCAGGCCGGCTCGTCGGCTAGCTGTTGGCCGCAGTCACCCGGTTCGGCTTGGTCGCACGGCCCACTGCGCTCGCGCCTTGTCCGATCGGCCCTTTTCTTAACGTGTTCACTGCGCGCGATGCTGCCCCCAATGCTGCGCCGATCGGCGTCGAGAAGACCCAGGAGACGTAGTACCAGGGGATGCGGTGATCGCCCGGTTGACGAAACTGGCGACGTATCTCTGCCGCTCGCTGCCACTGACCAACATAACCCCAAGCGCAGGCCGTCTTGAATGCCCGTAGGGTGAAGAAGTCGCGCAACAGCGGCAACAGGTTGGGCGGGCACACCTTGATCAGCGCCTCAGGATTTGCTAAGAATGGCTCGATGGGACGCGCCTTATTGTGCCTCATCCTGAGGTTCAGGTCGCTGGCCTCACGATGGATCGCCATGGTTTCCCGCAATGTAAATGCAACCTGCTCGTTCAGCAGAACCTTGAGCCAGAGAAATGAGTCTTCGCCGTAGGTGCAGCGGTCTTCGTAAAAACCGCCCCACTTTCGGATGACATCAGTGCGCACCACGGTCGCCTGTGATTCCATATACGCGACCATGTAGTGCAGCATCAGAGCCGTCTGGCGTTCGAGGTGCTGAATGCCCTCCTCAAAGCCATAGCCGCGGAACCGGGGCCCTGAAGGGTGCGATCCGGGTTCATCGAAATGGCCCTGGGTGAGGCAGCCGAGACCACTGTTTTCCTGGAAGATACGGACGGCTGTTTCCAGATGGTCGGGGAACCACTCGTCATCGGCGTCGAGGAAGGCGACCAGCGGAGTTCGGGCTTCGGCGATGCCGCGATTACGCGCAGCACCTGGGCCGGCATTCTTCTGATGGATCACCCGGAAGCGAGGATCACGAAAGCTCTCGGCCACTTCGGCGCTGTTGTCCGTGGATCCGTCGTTAACAACCATGACCTCGAACTCCCTGTACTTCTGCTGGGCGACAGAATTCAAGGCCCGCAGAATGTATCGTGCCTTGTTGTACAGGGGAATTACGACGGTCACATTGGGCATCAACGCGCTCCCAGTTTCATGCCAGCTCGATTCAACTATACCGCACAGAATAATAACGGCCGGCAGCGGCTTTAGCGTGAGACCGCGGCTTCGATAGCGTGTTCGCGTGCGACGGCGTGGCGACGATGAAGATGCCGAGAGTAGACCGCCAGCAGGAGCAAGCCGATTGCCGGGAAGGCAAAGTAGGGCCACCAGTCATCTAGACCGGGTGTGCGAGCTACGACCTGTGTCGGAAAGGTGACCGATGCGGCTTGAGCATCGCGCTTAAGGTCGACCTGGATAATCCACGCCCCGACCCCGGGAAAATTGATGGCGGCCGACTTCAGCAGCTTGTTGTCGGCATCGATGTCGCGTGCTCGCAGGTCACCGCCGGCAACTGCGCCGTCGCGAGTGGCGCTCACGTCGACTTGCGTATCGAGTACGGGTGAGCCGGCCGCGTCCTGCGCGAGAACGCTGACGTCGTTCTCGCCTAACACCAAGTTGTCGCCGGAAGTGTAAACCGTCAGCCTGAGGTCGCCGGCTTGCTGCCGTGCCCGCAGCACCAGTTCATCCTGGTCGGAGCTGGAGGAGCCAAGCACCGCAGAAAATGCCAGGCCCGTGGCGAGGAAGAGCGCGAGGAAGGAAACTGCATCCGCTCCCCGGCTGCTAAAGCCCAACTTCGTTATCGTATGTTGCCAAGCTCCGGCGAGTATCGGCCTGCTCTTCTTCAGTCTTTGCAGTTGCGAAAGCGTTGTACACCGCGACAGGCACTGAACCGCAATCAGCATTGCGGGTACCAGAAATGCTACCGATCCGACGACCCACATGAGGGCACCGGCAGCAGCCTGGTCTTCGCGCGCCGGGAGCCCAAAGACGTGTGGTGCCTCGGCGTATGAGGGATAGAGCACTTGCTCGGCAAAGACCAGCGCGGCGGAGAGGATTGTGTTGAGCAAATCGGCGATGAGGAGATAGGGCAGCATCGCCCAGCGCGGCCACTGCGACTGGCTGGGCCATGGCTGGATCACTGGCCACCAGAAGATGAGGGAGGTCGCGAGAAAACACGCGTGCTCGAGCTGGTGCCATGCGGGCGATCGCACAGCCAGTTCGTACAAAGCAGGCACATGCCAGCCGAGCATGACCACGCCCATCAGCACCAGTGCGACCACGGGTTGCGTCAGCCATCGCCCAAGTCGCTGAGCCGGTTTCCAATTAAGAAAAGGTCCGGCAAATTCGCGGGCGGCGAAGACGGGCAGCCCCCGGACGAGCGGAATCAACGGCGCGCCTAGCAGGATGAGCGGCGGCGCAATCATCATCAGCACCATGTGCTGAATCATGTGCGCGGTGAGCAGCCACGAATTGAAGACGTCCATCGGGCCAGCCAGTGCGACCCACAGGGCGAAGAGGCCCGCCAAAAATGACCACATGCGCCATGAAGGTAGGAGTGGAAACCCTGCGCAGCGCAGCAGGTACCAGCCGCGCAGGTAGATAAGCGCAGTGATTACGATGGCCAGGGTCGGAATCCAGGGAACGGACCAGGATGCGAGGGCGGCTTGCAGAACCGGAGACATTGGACTCTAGGGCTTTTCCGCGCCCGCCCGAGGTTTCGGAGCGGTGGTGTTCACCGCTTGCGCAGCGGCATCGCGCGCGGGAAGCTGATTCGGCGGATGCAGCGTCTTCAGGAATGAGACCAGCGCCGTCACCTCGGCGGGATTCAGGTTCTTGCCATAGGCCGGCATGTTGCCTCCGCCTTGAATCACCTGGCGCACAAGCTGGTCGTGGGTCATGCGCGTGGCTACCCGGTCGAGTTCCGGCCCACGCTTTCCGCCGGAGCCGCCAATGGCGTGACAGTTGCGGCATTGCTTGCCCTGGAAGATCAGCGCGCCTTGCCGCTCGAGCGGCGTCCTGCCGTTCAGGAACTCAACCGGAACGGGATCGCTGCTCCAGGCATTCATGATTGGGCTCCACGGCGAATAGAGGGCGAGCCGCGTGAACGTCCCAAGCGCCACAGCGATCAGCAACAGAGTGACGACCGCGATGGGCCGGCGCTTCCAGCTCTTCTCGCCTTCGCCGGAGATGAAGGGCAGCAGCACGAGAAATCCGATTGCGATTACCGGGCCGATCAGCAGCAGCGGCGTTTCCATTGAGGGCGGCAGCAGCGCCAGCATGGCATAGAGCCAGAGGAAGAAGAAATCGGGCTTGGGAATGGTCTGGATGATCGTGGGGTCGGGATAGCCGCTAGGACCGAAAGGTCCGAAATAGGCAGCGCAAGCCAGGATGGCGAAGATGATGGTGGCGGAGAAGAACGCGTCCTTCCAGGCGGCAACCGGCACGAAGGGCACGCCGCTCTTGTGCGTGGTCTCGCGGTATTCCTGCACGTAAGTTGAACGGCGAACCAGGCGACCCGGCATGGGCCACTCGTTGATGCCCAGCTTCAGCACCATCAGCAGGTGCAGCGAGACGAAGCCGATCAGCAAGCCGGGAATAACGAACACGTGCAGTGCGAAAAATCGTGATAGCGTGGCACCCCCAATGATGGGGCCCCCCAGGAGCATGTGGACGAGATATTTTCCGATCACCGGACTTCGGGCGCTAATCGACGCGCCAATGCCAATGCCCCAATATGCGTCCTGATCGAAGCGCAGCACCTGACCGGTGAATGCCATGCCCAACGTCATCAGCAACAGAAAAACGCCGACAATCCACGTGAGCTCGCGGGGAAATTTGTACGCCCCGAACAGGAAGACCTGGCACATGTGGATGAGCACCACGGCCACCATGAAGTTGGAGCCCCAGCCGTGTACCGCGCGCAGGAGCCATCCCAGAGTGACGCTGTGGTTGAGAAACTGAAGGCTATTCCAGGCTTCAGCCGCGCTCGGGACATACATCAGCGCCAGCAGAATTCCGGTGACGACTTGCAGGATGAAGATAGTCAGCGCAGCGCTGCCGAAGACGTACCACCAGCTTGCCGACTTGGTCGGGATGGGATGCTCGGTGGCCTCGCGAATGGCGCCGCCGATTTGCAGTCGCTGCTCGAACCAGTCGCCGATGCGGCTTAGCCTTGACATCCGCCACTCCTTTTGCGCAGCGCCGCGGTCGTGGAAAGCGTAGGCAACTGTCCCGCTTCGATCATCAGCTTGCCGTCTACCACTTTGTAGGAGTACTCAAACAGGCCGCGCTCAGGTGGGCCGGAAGCGCGCGCGCCATCCTGGTAGTAGACGCCACCATGACAGGGGCACATGAACAGGCCGGACTGCGGGAACCAGCGCACTGGGCAACCTAAGTGAGCACAGTTGATGGCGAAAACCTGGAACTTCTCGCCGGAGAGGCGGCGCACCCAGCAGGGAATGTCGTCGGTCTTGCCATCAGAGACGCCAGTTATCGGGTTCTTAAACTTTGCAAGTCGCGTCTGGTTTTCGGGGAACTCGTCCAGTTCGCCGAGCGTGATCCAGCGCTTGTAACCTTCCCGTTGCGAGGCAAGAATCGGCGAGACCAGGTAGCCGACGATTGGTGTCGCCAGTACCACCGCCGCCAGGCCATTCAGTAACAAGCCAATCTTAAAGAAGACAGCGCGGCGCGTGATCAGGCTCTTCACTTCCGGCTCAGGTGTGGGCGCGGATTGCGGAATCATTGCGAACCTCCGGAGGTGCCGGCGGCAGATGGGGTTGCGGCTTGCACAGTTGCGGCGACCGCAGGTCGATGCGCCGCGAGATAGGCAACAACGTCGTTGATGTCCTGATCTGTCATGGGCTGGCCGGGAATGTTGTTGCGCCAGTCGGGCGCATTGAAATCAGGGCGACCGGTTATGACGATGGTGCGCAGGCCCTGATTGGTGATTAGGCTGAGATATGCAGCGTCCAGCACCGATCCTGCCTTTGGACCACCGGCCATGCCATCGCCATGGCAGCTTGCGCAGAATTTGCCGTACACCGCCTGGCCGCGTTGCACATCGCCGGCGGCATTTGCTGCATAGGGCGGAAGCGTCGCGCCGCTCACCACGCTGGGATTGCTCGAGCGCTGACGAATGCCGTGAATGATCGAGTCCACCTGCGCATCGGTCAACATGCCGCCTTCTTTTTGCGCGAACGCCGACATCGCAGTTCCCGAGCGACCTTTGCTGACGACCGAGCGCATCGTGTCGTCGCTTGCCAGCGCAAGATACACGGAATCGCCGATGCCAACGGCTGCTCCCTTGCGTCCGTCCGCACCATGACACCCGGCGCAGTTCTGGTTGTATAGCACCTGGGAGTCGAGAACCGTGTCGGGATTGGGGACCTCGGGGCCGGGTCCGGGCTTGCCAGGCAGTTGGCATCCCACGGCGGCGCACAGGGCGAGCGCTAGACAGCCGATAGTGAAGGCGCGAAGCTTCATCGGCCCTCGTCTCCGTCATGACGTTCCGGGATGAGGCCAGGGGCTTCGATGCCCGCGCGCATGGCTAGAGGAAGGTTCTCTGCCGTCCACTGCTTGTTGTGGCGCACGACGACCAGCCCCGCGACGACACCGAATGCTACCTGCGAGGCCGCAAACCAGTACCAGTTGATCTTCTGGTCGAGCAGGGGATTGACGAAGTCGAGTACCGAATACACTAGGCCGGTCCACAGCAGGGGAGCGAGCACTCCGCCCCACAGAATCGGCCGGCCGGGAAGCATGGGCAGCATCGCTCCATAAAGCAGACCGACGAGCGTACACACGGTGAGGTGGAGCGCGACCGCGAACAGGAGCCACGCGGGATGGAACTGCATGAGAGCTTCGTTTGAAGGCATCGCACCCGCAGAATAAAGACTGCCGGCGACCAGGTTGATGGGATACCAAATACTGTGCGCGAAGATGACCCCGTAAAGTATCGCGATGATGGCCATGGCCACGCCACCCGCCAATCCGCCACGAACGCCAGCCACAACGGGATAAACCTTGAGCGGCAACCAGGCGCGCTGAATTTTCTCCGCCGCGGCGATTTGTAGCACTGGGGGAGCGGCCAGCGCCTCCGCTTCCGTTGGAACGGTGACCTCGACGCTTACGTGATGCTCGTGCGGCAGTACTTGCCGGAACCATCCTACGGCGGCGACGACGAAGAAGATTGCGCCCAGGATGCTGACTGACGGGTTGGTCAGCAGGCCGGCAAATAGCAGGGCTGCGCCCATCGCCAGGAAGAATGGCCACGCCGTCGGCGAAGGCAGCACGACTTCGACCTGCTCGGGATGATGCGAGATGGGTTGTTGCGGCGTTGCCATGAGTTTCTGAAGGGGCGCAGGTTTAACTGCGCCGGTGGAAGCGCTCTCCCTTTCTTTGTCATCCCGAGCGGACTTTAGTCCGCGAGGGACCTGCTTCTATGCCTTAGGGGCTAAAGCCCTACACTTTATCGAAACCGTTTCGGCACGACCAAGGTCGTGCCCTGATGCTCATTTTCGCAACTCCGTCGTTCGCTTCACCTCGCGATGAAATACACCACCGACAGCACCACCACCCACACCGCATCCACAAAATGCCAATACAGCGCGAAGACGCTGATGCGCTGCTCGTGCTCATGTGACACATAGCCGAGTGCGGTGAGGACCATGATGATCGTCAGGCCGGTGAGGCCGATGATCACGTGCGAAGCGTGCAATCCCACCAACGAATAAAACGTTGTGCCGAACAGGTTGCTGCTGATGGTCAGCCCATCGTGATAGATAAGCTGATACCACTCGCGTGCGGTGCCTACGAGGAAAACAAACCCCAGCACAATGGTGAACAGCCACCAGATGCCGAATACCTTTATTGATTTGTGCCGCAGCGCGCGTTCGGCCATCACAATGGTGAAGCTCGAAGCGAACAGGCAAATCGAGTTGAATACCGGAACGTGCAGCACCTCATTCGGATAAGGCCCATTCAGGCTCTTGCCCGCGTAGAAGAGATAGGCGACTACGAAGATGGTGAAGATAGCCGACTCGGCGGCGATCAGACACCACATGCCAACGTGTCCCTTCAGTTCGTGGGCCAGCGGCATCTCGGGTTGTTTCAGCGCAATGCTCGATGCTGCCAAACGCTGTTCTCCTTACTCGTACTTCCAGTCCGGATCTTCCGGGTGTTTCAAGTCCCACAGCGGACGGCGGCTGCGCACCGTGGGAACGACGGCGAAGTTGTAATCGGGCGGTGGGGATGTGGTGGACCACTCCAGCGTCCACGCATCCCAGGGATCATTTCCGGCTTTACGCCCCTCACGTGACGACCACAGTAGGTTCACGACCCAGCAAAGGATTGCCACGACCTGGACAATTACTCCGACCGAGACAATCAGGTTCCAGATCTCCCAGCCGCGATTGGCCTCGTAGGTGTAAATGCGGCGTGGCATGCCCAGAATGCCGGGGATATGCATGAAGTCGAAGGTGATGTGGAATCCGATCAGGAAGAGCCAGAAATGCCATTTCCCCAAGGTCTCGTTCATCATTCGCCCCGAAACCTTGGGAAACCAATAATAGGTGGCGGCGAACACGGCGAAGACGATGACGCCAAGGATGACGTAATGAAAATGTGCGATGACGAAGTAAGAGTTGCCGAGTTGCCAATCGAACGGAGCTGTTGCCAGCATGATGCCGGTCAGTCCCGCGATGAGCATTTGGGCGACGGCCGCGATACAGAACAGCATCGCCGTGCTGAAAATGAGTTTGCCTCCCCACATGGTGCCCAGCCAGTTGAAGATTTTTATTCCCGTGGGGACCGCGATGGCAGCGGTTGACGCGACAAAGAATGCGTTGGCGTACGACGTCATTCCGATGGTGAACATGTGATGGGCCCACACACCCAGGCTGATGAAGCCAATGGCAATGGTTGCGAGCACCATGATGTTGTAGCCAAAGATCGGTTTGCGCGAAAAAACCGGAATCACTTCTGAGAGGATCGCGAACGCCGGCAGCACCAGGACGTAGACCTCGGGATGGCCGAAGATCCAGAAGAAGTGCATCCAGATGACGGCTGAGCCTCCAGCCTGAGTGTCGAAGAAGTGGGCCCCCAGATAGCGATCGAGCAGCAGCATGATCTGCGCCGCGGTCAGAGGCGAGATGATGATGAGGACCAGACTGGCGGTTACGAGGTTCAACCAGACCAGCAGGGGCATCCGCCGCAGCAGCATGCCGCGACAGCGCAGACAGAAAATCGTAGTGACGATGTTCAGTGCAGTGCCGATGGAGCCAACGCCTGCAACCAGCAGGCCGATGATCCAGTAGTCGGTGCTGTGTCCGGGCGAGAAGGCCTGCGAGGTGAGCGGAGCGTAAGCGAACCAGCCCACGTCGGGCGCAGTGCCGGCGCCATAGAGTCCGTTGCCGCCGATGAAGCTGTAGTACAGAATGATGCCGCCGAGGGCGCTCATCCAGAAGCTGAAGGCGTTGAGCCGGGGAAAAGCCATGTCGCGCGCGCCAATCATCAGCGGAACCAGATAATTTGCGATCCCAAAGACAATGGGCATGGCGGCGAAAAAAATCATGGTCGTGCCATGCATGGTGAACAGGCGGTTGAAGGTCTGGGGCGAGACGAGATGATTGTTGGCGAACGCCAACTGGGCCCGCATGATCGCAGCTTCAATGCCGCCAATCACCAGGAACAACACGCCATAGCTGACATACATCAGCCCGATCTTCTTGTGGTCGACGGTGATAATCCAGTCGTGCACGCGATCGAGGAAGGGTCGCGTGGCAGCGCCCGCTTCGGGGATGAACATCGGCTTCGAAAGTGAGTCAGCGTCGAACATGGCTATCGCAAGCTCTGCATGTAGTCGGTCACAGCATCGATGTCGGCTTCGCTCATCTGCATGGCTGGCATCAGCGCCCCCGGTTTAATGGTGTCGGGATCTTTGATCCACGCCCGCAGATTTTCGCGGGTATTGGTTGCCGCCCCGGCGGCGATCGTCTCGCGGCTCATCAAGTGCGTCAGATCGGGTCCGAACTTTCCATGAGCGTTGGTGCCTGCCACAGTGTGGCAGTTCACGCAGGCGGTCGACTCAAACACCTGCCGTCCGTGTGCGACGCTATCTGCCTGCGCCGCAGGATTTTTCTGCGCCGCCGCCCATTTTTGAAAATCATCTGGCGAATCCACGATCACGCGCAGCAACATCTTGGCGTGCTGTACTCCGCAATACTGAGCACATTGGCCGAGGTAGACTCCGGTCTGGTGCGGCTCAATCCACATCTCGTTCGGGTGATTGGGAATCAGGTCAGTCTTGCCGGCAAGTTGCGGAACCCAGAAACTATGGTCGGTGTCGGCCGAGAGCAGCGTGATATGCGTCGGCGCGCCGCTGGGGCCGGAGCCCACGGGAACGTGCAGCTCATTCGCCGTGGTGAAACCTTGCCGTGGATATTGAAATTCCCACCAGAACTGATGGCCGATCGCGGTGACTTCGAGCGTATTAGACGGAAGCTTTGCGTCCTCCACCGCGTGGATAACGCGCGCTGCCGCCAGGAACAGCACGACCACGATAACGATCGGTATGACCGTCCACGCCAACTCCATCTGGTTGCTGCCGTAGATCTGTGGAGGCTCGGAGCCATCGTCATCGGGGCGGCGACGGAACCTGACGATTGCATAGACCAGAAGGCTGAAAACGGTAAGGAAAATTCCGGCGCAAATGGCCAGCACGAACAGAGAAAGATGGTAGATAGAGTCGGCCGGGGTGGAAGCAGGACTGAAGATATTCGGGATTGCGGGATCAATTCGCACGCTGGCGTGTGCTGCGCCTGCCCATACGCCGCAACTCACAGCTAATGCGCTGCGTACCAGAGATGCGGCTCCATCTTCGAGACTCACGGCTTGAGTTCTACCCTTGTTGGTCTAAAGCGGTTTTGCGAAATGGTTACCGCGCGATTACCACCCTCAGTCCGGCCTGATAACGCCGTTTTTGCGCTAGCAGCGATTGTCACAGGCCAGACTTTTTGCGTGCTCGGATGATTGCTTTCCACGCACTGCATTGTCAAGGAAATTTCTTGCGCAAGCCTTGCGCAAGAAGGAGCGAAGTATTGCCGGCTATCCAGCGAAGGCTTTGGCGAGAAAGCGGGAGATGTGCCAGGCGTCCATATATTTGTAGGGAGTTTCGCCCAGCGAGTAGTGACCGCAGGGAAGGGCCTTGATGGTGGTATCGAGTCCGCGCTTCAGGAATTCGCCCGCGGCTTGCATAGAGAATTCAGGCAGGAAAGTCAGATCGTAGCGGCCATAAATCATCAGCGACTTCTTCGGCCAGCGGTGAAACTTGTCGAAGTACACCATGGGGCTGACGCACATCCACGCGTCGCGCGTTTGGTCGTGGTTGAGTGATCCCTCAATGCCCTTCCGGATGTGCCGAGTCGATTGGCCGGTCCACACGACATCGCCAAACGTAGTCGATGCATGATTGAAGACATTCACCGCGATGCGGGGATCGTGTGCCGCGGCGATGAACGCGTAGCACGAGCCCAGGCTGGTGCCCACGATTCCCAGCTTGGTGTATCCCTGCTGCTGAAGCCAGTCCATGCAGCTGCGGATATCGGCGATGCCCTGTTGCACGGCGTGGATGGTTCGGCCAATGTTGGCCGAGACTGCGTAGTCGGCACGCGTCAACCCCTCCGGGCGCCGGATATCGTGATACGGCATGCTCATGCGAAGCGCCGCAATGCCTAGCTTATTGAAGATGCGGCAGAGCCCGTTTTGGCTGATGCCGTCGGCATTCCACTGCGGGATGACCACGACTGCGCGCTCCCCTTCTGCTGGAAACCAACGCGCGTTCATCACATTGTTTTCGGGATAGGGACTCTCGACCGCAGAGGTGAATCGCAGGAAATCGGCCGAATGATCCTTGAGCTTGGTTTTGGGCGGCTCACTGCCGGTGTGAAACAACTCGACCTTCCGATTCTCGAGACGGAAATCGGTCGGAGGCTTGTAAGAGTAGAACTCGTCGCTGTTGTCGATGATGCGCTGGTTGACGGCCGTCCAGTACTCGATCATCGCGGCGGTGTCGTCATTCTTCTGCGGAGGACGGATGCCGCTTACCACTGGCCACCGTTCTGCCCACTCGGTACCCCACTCCAGGGGACGCACAATGCGATTGGTGTCCCGCGACGTCAAACGGGCTTCCCAGTTATAGATCCAGCGCTGATATTTGGAACGCATCTTTCCTATTTGATGATAATTGGTGAACTCGGGAGAGTTCACGTGATAGTGGTTGAAACGCACAGGCCGTCATTGAATGAGTACGTTGGGGCATTGAGCGGGAGTGGCGCAGCACCTTCGTCGTTTATTCTGCGATTGTCATCACGAGCGCCTTCTTTTGGCGCGAGGGATCTGTTCCCGTCCGAAGCGGTACGATGCGCCAATGAAAAAGCGTCTTAGGGCGACCGAGAGCAGGTCCCTCGCGTCGCTCGTGATGACAAAGTGGAGGTGATGGTTCTCTACGTTGCCGGGCTCATCTTCTCACGCAGCAGGGCGGCCAATTTGTCGGCGTCGTTCAGCGGCGGCAGGCAGGTGAAGTTTGTACACACTACCGCCATCGACTTGGCGTCTCTGAGTCCGGGCAGGTTAGGGATGGTCTCCGCCAGAACGGTCGGCAGATTTTGCGCCACTGCCTCGCTGTCGGTGAGATGCACAACCGACTTGTTTACCAGGAACGGGGCGCGAGCGGCTTGCAACAGTTCGGCGGCATTCGCATCTTCGCCAACCACAACTACCTGCGTGTGTGGACGCGACATCCAGGTCGCGGCAATGCCATAAGTACCGGCATAGATGCCGAACTGCTCAGCAACGCCGGCGAAAACTTCCAAAGTGTTTTCGGCTTTATCGCGATACTTCGCGTCGTTGGTGTAGGCGTGCAGGCGCAATAGCGCGAGTGCAGCGCTGGGGTTTCCGGCGGGAGTGGGTGCGTCCTGAAAGGGCTTGCGGCGCGCCGAGAGAGCTCCCAGTTGGAGCTTCTCTTCCCGACTCGCCTCGGTATCGAAGAATCCGCCTGAGGTTTGGTCGGCGAATCGCTTGATCATCTCGTCAGCGATTCTCTGCGCGAAGCGGAAATAGCTCATCGCTCCGGTAACTTCGTAGGCATCGAGGCAGGCGATCGCAGTGAAGGCGTAGTCGTCGAGCAAGCCTCGAACGAGTCGCTTTTCGGCGCTCGGATCGGCGTAGGCGACGACGTGCGACAATCCGCTCTCGTCATGCCACGCTTCGGACAGTATGCGATCGAGAGAGCGCAGAGCAAATTTGCGAGCCGCCTCAAGCCCCAGCACCTGCGCCGCCTGCAAATACGCCGAGACGCACATCGCGTTCCAGTTCACGTAGATCGTCTTATCGATAAATGGCGTGGGGCGCTTCAGGCGCGCGGCATACATCTTTGTTTTGGCGGAGGCGAGCAGTTCAATCACGTCTGCCAGCTTGCGACCCATCTTGTCGGCGACTTCATCCGGCGGCATCGCCACCCAAAGCACATTCTTCGCCGGATTGTGGTGCATCTCGCCGTGCTCGCCGATATCGAAGTGCAACGCCGCGGCGCGAAATTCGTCGTCGGTGAGGACGGCTTTCGCTTCTTCAACCGTCCAGGTGAAGTAATCACCGTCGTCGTCGAGATTGATGTCGGCATCCTGCGAGGCGTAGAAACCGCCGCGCTCGCGATTGCTGAGCCATTCATCCATCCAGCGAATAATGTCGCGCGCGATGTGGGCATAGAACTCGTCGCCGAGAACCTGGTAGGCGTGAACGTAGTTTTTCAGCAGTTCTGAGTTGTCGTACGCCATCTTCTCGAAGTGCGGCACAATCCAGCGCTCATCGACCGAGTAGCGATGGAAGCCGCCGGCAAGCTGGTCGTAGACTCCGCCCTGCGCCATTCGAGTCAGGGTTGTGATGATGACCGTCTTCACTCTTTCTTCGCCGGTGCGGGCATACCAATCGAGCAGAAGATCGATGGCGGATGAGTGCGGAAATTTCGGCGCTCCGCCAAATCCACCATGCTTCTCATCGAAGATGGGAAGCGCCGATTGCACCATAACGCCGACGATGCGCGGTGAAAAGTCGGAATTGCGGCCGGCAAAGCCCTCGGCGTTGTTCAGCATCTGCATCGTCTGGTTGGCCGAGTCGACGACTTCGTTGCGGCGCTCGCGGTAGGCTTCGGCGATAGCCAGCAGAATCTTCTTAAAGCTGGGACGCCCCCACTGATCGACCGGAGGGAAGTAGGTTCCTCCGTAAAAAGGCTTGCCTTCGGGAGTTAGGAACACGGTAAGCGGCCAGCCTCCCGTGCCTGCAATCGCGGAGACTGCGAGCTGATAGCGGCTGTCAACGTCGGGGCGCTCGTCGCGGTCAACTTTTACGGCAATAAACTCACGATTGATGATCTCAGCGACCTCCGCACTCTCGTACGACTCGCGGTCCATCACGTGACACCAGTGACACCACACCGCGCCTATGTCGAGCAGGATGGGTTTGCTCTCTTGTTGCGCGCGCGCGAAGGCCTCTTCACCCCACTCATGCCACTGGATAGGCTGGTGCATGGCAGAGCGCAAATAGGCTGAAGAAGCGTGGGCGAGAGAGTTGCTGGTAGTCTCGGGCATTGCCTCAAGTCTAGCAGTTAGAAAGCGAGCCACGGATTTACACGGAGCTACACGGATCAGGGAAGAACAACAATGAAATTTCAGACCGCCCAGCCCGGACCTCCGACTGGTGTTCATCCCTGTGTATCCGTCGTTGAATTGCCTGCGAACCATTATCGTTTATTGTTGCAGTTATGAAACTCTCCGCCATTGCATCTGCCTTGGGAGCGACCCTTGAAAATGGCGATCCCGATCACGACATTACGGGGGTCGCCGGTATTGAAGAAGCCGCTGACGGGCAGATAACGTTTATCGCCAATCCGAAGTACATAGTTACCGCCAAGACCACCGCCGCGTCGGCGATTATCGTCGGCCGGGACTTTCCGGCGGGACGCACGCCATTGTTGCGCAGCGATAATCCGTATCTCGCTTTTGCGCGCGCCATCGATCTGTTCTACAGGCCGCCCCATTACGCGCCCGGAGTTCATCCCACGGCAGTCGTTGCCGGCTCGGCGCGGTTGGGCCGTGATGCACATGTCGGCGCGTATGTGGTCATCGACGAGGACGTCGTGATTGGGGACAAAGCGGTGTTGCTGCCGCATGTCGTGATCTATCGCGGAGCGCGCATCGGCAACGACTTTTTCGCGCATGCTCACGCCGTAGTGCGCGAACACTGTGTACTCGGCGACGACGTCACGCTTCAGAACGGAGCGATCATCGGCGCCGACGGGTTCGGCTTTGCGCGCGACGGCGATCGCTGGCAGAAGATTACGCAATCGGGGCCGGCAGTGATTGAGAGCGACGTGGAAGTGCAGGCCAACGCCTGCGTCGATCGCGCCAGCATCGGTGAGACTCGTGTAGGCCGTGGGGCGAAGGTCGACAATCTCGCGCAAGTGGGGCATGGCTCCTCGGTGGGCGAGAATACGCTGCTATGCGCGCAGGTAGGACTGGCGGGCTCCAGCGTTATCGGCAAGAACGTGGTGTTGGCAGGACAGGCGGGCGTTGCCGGACATTGCAATGTCGGGGACGGCGTCATCGTCACCGCGCAGAGCGGGACGCACGGCGATATTCCGGCGGGGAGTATAGTCAGCGGCAGTCCGGCCTTCGACAATAAACAATGGTTGCGCGCGGTGGCCGTGTTCAATAGACTTCCTGAACTTGCGCGGACATTGCGGGATCTTACGCTTCAGGAAGGCAGAGGTACTCGAACGTCCGGCGATGAATGAGGTCGTGAGGTAGAAATTTCGCGTCGCCTGGCGATTGTCGGTGACCACCAGGCCAGCGGTGCTTCTAAAGCTTTAAGATGGATGAGAACGCTCCAAAAACGACGCATCACCCTGCCGGCCCACAACTGGTTTCAGCCAGCCCGATTAAAGTGCTGCTTCTTGATGATCGCGAAGACAATCTGGTTTTGCGTTCGGCGATCCTCCGGCAAAAGGGCTATCACGTTGTCACTTCGAGCTCCATAGAAGAGGCGCAGTCCAAGCTGGAACAAATCGATATCGCTGTGCTCGACTACCATCTCGGCGCAGGGAAGTTCGGCACGGATGTCGCGAATACGCTGCGTCGCATGCGTCCCCAGGTGCCAATCATCATTCTTTCCGCCACACTGGAGCGCAAGTTTGGTGGCATTGCCGACATGCACCTGCTGAAGGGTTACAGCTCGGTCGACGATCTGGTTGGAGCTTTGCGAACGTTTGAAGCCAAGAAGCGCGGCCGGCCGGTAGTCGTCGATGCACGCGACTTCTACTACTCACGAATTTCTATGGCTATGGGGGATGACATTGTTCTAGAGATTCTCGATCGCGACGGCACATGGCAATACGTGAATGACTATTTCGCGTCGATGAACAACCATAAGCGTTCCTGGTTTGTCGGGAAGAACTTGTTCGAACAATTTCCTCAGCTCGGGGAAGAATGGCACGAAGTATTGCGCACAGTATGCGACACGCGGGAGACCTATATCGACCGGCGTGGATTTCGCGGCGCCTCACACCTACCACGCAAGAGCGCACACTGGAACTGGAACGTACTGATATTTCCCATTAAACTGCATGACGATCGCGATGGTGCGGTGCTGACCGCCCGCCTTATTGAACGAAAGTAGGTCGGAATATCTTGCAATAACAAAGGCGCCCGTCAGAGCGCCTTGTTGAGGGTCCAAATCTCTTGAGCTAAGCTGCCTTTCTCCTTCTTCTCTCGGCCCAACGCTTCTTCATCATCTCTGAAATACGCCGACGAGCAGCGGGGCTCATGGTCCGCTTCTTGGGCATGGAGTAGACGTTCCCACTCTGCGCGTTCTTCGGTGGGCGCCCACGCCGCGGCGTGGAGGAGATGCCTTGAAGGTTCTCCAGGGCTGCTATAGCTTGGTTAACCCGATCTCGCTCCGTGTGCAGTTGGTCAAGCACGCTCTTTATATCCATTACAATCCTTTCCTTGATGAGGTTAAGCTTAGTCTAGCAAAGGCCGCTGAATCCCGTGCTTCTTGCCGTGACATTGTACCGTGCGTTTTACTCGCAAATTCCTAAATCAGGATATTTGTCGCACCAGCAGACTACAGTAGCCCAAGTTGCTGAATTCTTGGATGCAAATCGAGGCAATTAGGCAACTCTCTGGGCTGAATCCGAGGAAGCGAATCTAGCAATAAACCCGAATTGTTCCGGTTAAGTTGTGGTGCCATGCCACCATGAAGAGGCGGTACCTACCTACTTTTTTGCCCTAATCCGCCCACTTGTGATTCCATTTTCAAAGATGCGGGCGATACCTGATGGTATTCACACGGGGGATTGGGCGCCGGCACCTGGCTTTGCAAGTCGCCCCAAGCGCGGCCATGTTCGCCACGGCATATGACAAACCCGTCCCTGCATCGCAAGTGCTCTCGGTGTGAGCGGTGATAAGATAAGCCTCGTGATCCCAAGATTTTCCGTCCTGAGCTTGTCTGCTTCGCTTTTGCTGATTGCAGTGGCTGTGCTGCTGTTTCTGCCTGCGTGCGGCCAATTCTTTCCGGCCGCGGATGCGATCGTATCGCTCACGTTGTCCCCTTTAAACTCGGTCGTCATGCCGGCGGGTACCCAGCAGTACACGGCTACGGCAACTTACGGCAACAACACGACGGGAGACGCTACGGACACTGTCACCTGGTCGTCTTCGTCATCCAATATCGCGACCGTCAACAGCACAGGTCTGGCTACAGCGGGCAACACTCTGGGCACCACGACGATTACGGCCAAGTCGGGAAGCGTAATCGCCAGTACCGGGCTGACCGTCAGCAATCAGACGGTAATCAGCCTAGCCGTGTCGCCTAACACCGTGAGTATAAGTTCGGGGTCGAGTCAGCAACTAACCGCGCTTGCGACTCTATCGAATAACGGCACTCAGGATGTCACCGGTTCGGCGACGTGGTCTTCCAGTAATACTGCGGTTGCGACTGTAAGTGGCGGCCTTGTCACGGGCGTGTCCATCGGAACGTGTACGGTCACGGCGACCTATGGTGGACAGACTGGCAGCGCGAGCGTCTCTGTGCCCCGGTAAGCTGCCGATAGTCACAAATCGGTGGTTACTTTGCCGCAGGTTTTCTGGGTGGAATAGTCTACGTCCCGAATTTTTCGCCGGGATAGCCGCCAGAAGAATGCTTGATGCAATTCCTGCAGGTCATCGCCTAAATCGATTTGCCTTGTATCAGGGCACCCTTCGGCTTGGCTCAGGGCACGCCATTCAGGCGTGCCAAAGAAGGCGTAGGGAATGTCCAAGGCTTGAGCCCCTGGAAAACCGGCCGCGCGGGGGCTGAAGCCCAGAATAATTACTTGCCGACGACGGCCCGTCTGAAGCCGTGCCTGATACAAACCTCATGAGATGACTTCTCAATAATTCAAACTGAAGCTCAGGATGTGCCAATTCAGCAGAAAAGCCGCATAGCCTAGGCAGGCGAGCATAAGCAGTGAATTCCAAATCCTTGTCCAGAACCACAAGTCGAATTCCCGCCACGAGCGTACGAAATACCAGATCGCGACGAAAGCTCCCAGCATATCTACGCAGGCCAACAACTGAAGCACGCGCAAGCGACCATCGAACCGGCTGCTCAACAAACCGATATTGTTGGAGACCGCGGCTATGCAGATTCCCAGCGCGACCAGCAGCACAATATCGAGCACACATACGGTGCGCATCAGGCGCCGAGCTCTGCGATACTCAAGGCTGAGAGATATCCGCTCTCCATAATGGCGGCGCAGCATGGCATTGATGGGCCAGAACAGCAGCGTCAGTGTGAAGATCGCCATCGAAGCGATAAGTACACCGAGATTAAGTCTATTGTTTTTCCACCAGGGCACAGGTTGCCAGACATGGATCGGCACATCGGTCACGATGATTTGCTGTCTCGCGTAGTTCCGGATGAATGCCAACTGGGTTTGTCCGTGCTCTTCGCGGAAGAACATTGGCCCAATCTCGCGAAACCTCCTGGGGTTCCCGGCAAAGTCTTTGGCCAAATTCAAGCTGATGGTTCCGTCGCTGTTCACTCGCACCTTGCCCTCACCTAACAGGGAGGTAGCAGAGAGGAGCGTCGTCTCCGAACGGCGGCTCGACCAGTAGGTACCGGTAACCGTCTTCGCATCCGCTGCCGAATCGGCGACCGGTTTGCCTTCCGGCGGGGTGTAGGGGAAATAGCGATTCAGGAAAGTCTGCCACAGAATAGTTCGCGGCGAGCCTTCACCCTTGCCTGCGCTGTTGTAGGAAACGAAGAAGCCCAGCTTCTGGTCGAGCATCAGGTGCATGTCGCTGTGGAACCACTGCGTATCGCCGCCGTGACCGATGATGCGATGCCCGTTGCGCGTCTCCTCATAAAAGCCGAGGGCCATGCCATTCATTTCCGGGACCAGGCCGAAAGTTCGCGAATGCATGAGCTGCGCGGTATCCGACCTAAGGATGCGCGCGCCATTGTATTCGCCATTTTGCAGGTGCGCGATCATCCACTTCGTCATGTCGCCTGCGCTGACTGACATGGCTCCGGCGGGACCTGCCTCACCGATTTCGAAGCTCTTTGGTGGCTCCGATGCCTGGTCGTAGCCTTCGGACATCAGCGGTTTCAGGTTGTCAGGCAGAGGCTGACGGAAGGTCGCGTGGGTCATGTTCAAGGGTTGAAGAATGTTCTTTTCAATGTAGTCGTCGAAGGGCATGCCGGAAACGCGACTCACGATATATCCCGCCAGGGTGGCGCCATAATTCGAATAAGCTGGGGTCGTGCCCGGAGGATAAATCTGCTTCGGCAGCCGCTTCTTCAAGTACTGATCGATGGGATACATCGCCGATGGATTGGCCACGAAAAGCTCTTTGAGCGACTCCTCCCATCCCGGCGTATGCGTCATCAGGTTACGCATGGTGACTGGCTTGCCGAAGGGAGCGGGAATTTTGAAATCGATGTACTCATTGACGTCGCGGTCGAGATCGATCTTGCCCTGCTCGACCAGTTGCATCACCGCCGTCCAGGTAAACGTTTTGGAAATGGATCCCGGACGGAAGAGCGTATCGTCCACGCTTACGGGTCTACGGGTCTTCATGTCCGCGAAACCATAGCCCTTGGCGAACAGTACCTGGCCATCCTTCACTACAGCGACCACCGCACCCGCAATGTCATCCTGTTGCAGTTGGATCGGCACGACTCCATCGAGGAACGCTTCCACGTCTTGCTTGGTAAGCTGCGGCGTAACCTGAGGCGATTGCGGAGGAGCTTGGGTTTGCGTGGATAGCGCAGGTGATGGCTTTGACGCCCGAGGATTCGTTTCCTGTGGAGTCTGTGCGGCAAGAAATGAAGTAAGGAGGAAAATACACGGAAGCACGCGACGCGGGAAACTCGGCTGAGTCATAAGTCCAGCACAGATTACACCGTAAGTACCAGCGCGAACATTATCTTAGGCGGCAACCGGTTGCGACAAAGCGTTGGTCGGCTGTTGATTTTCCAGTTTCAGGATCGGGCATCGGGACTACAAAGCTGGGCGCTTTGTGCGCTCTCTGCGGACTCAGATGGGTTTTCACCTCTGTAACGCGACTTTAATATTTCGCTGCGACCTAGCATTTACAATCGCCGGGTATGCAAGAGCGACCACTGCAAATTGAACGGATTGACGGGCCCGAGGGAATTAGCGTTCTGCGGCTGCATGGCCCCCTGCTGCTGGGAAACTTCTTCAGCTTTCAAACCATGGTTCGATCCGACGAGGCCAACTTGCTGATTCTCGACATGTCGGATGTCCCGTACATCGATTCGGCGGGAATCGGCTGTCTGGTAGGCGCACACGTTTCTCGCGAAAACGCTGGCCGCAAGCTGATCGTCGCCGCGGCGGGAGAGCGTCTGGTGAACGCACTGAAGGTCACGCGGGTGGACCAGCTCTTCACCTTTGCCTCGGATGTCGAGCAGGCCAAAGCACAGGCGGGTGTTGCGTAGGGAGCAGGCCGCGGCGCTTCGCTTACATCACTGGCGCCGTTTCATATTGGCCGTGTTCGCCGTGTTCGGGTAGTGCGGCCCTTCAGGGCCGCGAAAGCAGCCATTACCATGATCGGGTTTGCCTCCGGCTGCTTGCAGCGGGAGGCAAACCCAAACCAAAAATCGCCGCCATGACGCGGCGCTGAAACGCCGCACCACCCGAGCGTCATGGACAGCAATTCAGAAACACTGCGCGAAATAGAATCGTATCGGTCTGGTATCGCTACTCGCCGTAGAACTCCGCGAACTCGCCGGTCTTCGGATCGGCCTGTCGTATCGATCCGCTGCCGATGTCGTACACCCAGCCGCGAATCATCACTTCGCCTGCGGCCAGGCGTGACGCCACGCTGGGATGGGTTTTCAGATTGGCGATCTGCTCCAGCACATTCGCTTCGGCCAGACGATGGACCTTCTCTTCATCCGGATGGCCAGGATAGTCGCGCAGCACGACTTGGCGCGCTTCGTTACCATGGCGCATCCACTGCTGCACTCCGGGAAGTCCGCTGGTAGTTTCAGGGTGAAGCAACGCTTTCATCACGCCGCAATCCGTGTGTCCGCAGATGATGATCAGTGGCACCTTCAACACCAGGTTGGCGTATTCCACTCCCGATGTAACGCCGCCGACAAAGTCGCCATACGGCGGTACCATGTTGCCGGGATTGCGTTCAATGAAGATTTCACCCGGACCGGTCTGGGTGAAAAGGTTGGGGACGACACGCGCATCGGCGCAGGTGATAAATAGCGCCAAGGGATTTTGCTTGCTGCGCAGGCCTTCGAACAGCGCCCGCTGCTCAGGGTAGACCTCGGTTTGAAATTTGCGCACGCCGGTGGCGATACGGTTCCACGCTGTCTCGATTTTCACCAGACGATCCTATACGAACGACGACGGGCTGCGGCTCTCGTGCTTGCTGGGTGACTTCACGGAGCCGGAAACGGAATAAAGCCTACAACTTGACGCCGGTTTCAGGATTCCACGTGCCCTGCTTTTTGCGCGATGTGACCATTTCGCCGATGTGGTACGCGTTGTGCTGGGAGATGCGGGCGACAGTGGGCGCGATCCTGGCCAAAGTCGCGTCATCCGCGGATTGCACGAACTGCTCCAGTTCTCCCATTACCTGATCAAATTCTTTGAGAGTCTCGTCCCATTGCTTGGGATCGAAAGCGAAAGTGGTGTTGTTATCCGTGACCTTCGCCGTCGGCTGATGCTTAAGCCTCGCCAGGTTGGAGGAGTTCCAAAAGTTCAGGTGCTGTACCAGCTGACCGACGGAGTGGTTCTTGCCGTCGTTCCAAGCGGCCTGCTCGGGGGTGAGCCCAGCAACAGCTTCCTTCTCTGAGACGAACCAGGCTTTCTCATTGTGAGTCTCGCGCAGCTCTTGCAGGAGAACAGTCTTTAAAGTCGGGACCGTCTTTGGCTGCTGCGCCTGGGCCATGATACTAAGCCCAATCGATACCGCGATCAGATACTTCAGCATTCAACGCTCCTAATGAACAACATGGTTTCGAGGCACGTGATAATTTGATTTTTCTGGCGAAACAAAGGTTCTACCCAAACATCGGAACCTGACGCGTGTCTTCTGGCCGGCGGCCGCGCTGCGACTTCTTCTCTCCGATGACGGCGATGACGTTCATTTCGGCAAGCGCGGAGCGGGGTACGAAAATCCGCTGCGTGTTCGAGCGAGTATCGGGCGGGATGATCGAGAAACCATCGCTGCCCTCCTGTATGAGATCGTTGGGCATGAGGCCTTCGATGATCTCGTTGTCGCGGAAGTGCAGGCGCACCCACAGGCCTTCGGCCCGCGGACGGGAAGTGAAGGTCTTGCGGGTCAGCGACTCAGGTTCGCTAAACTCGCGCACGAAGTACACGCCCTTAATCTCGCTTAGCGCAATACTTACGACATTGCCGGCGGTGTTCAGCAGTTCCAACTTGCCGTCGGCGATGTACTCGGAGCCTACGTAACCCGCGGCGGTATCGCGGTCGAGCTTACGAACGATCACTTTTTTGCGAGTGGAGGACATAAAGCTGCGCTGTATACAGCCAATTGCGCCGAAATCCGTTGTGGCACGACTTATAGTATCCAGTCGCCGAACAGCGACTTAATTCTCGCACCTTTACTCCTCGAATGCTGCCCTTAACACGCTTTGTAGCCAAAACATAAACCTTGTGTTATTGTTCGCTGTGCAGCGCTCCCGGAGCCGATGCCACGTAAGTCTCGGCAAAAGCAAGAGTTACGGTTTCAGTTCCCAGCAGCACGACAAGTATTCCGAAATCTGACAGTCATTTTTCGTGGCGGGGGAGCAGTATGGAATTCTGCGGTTTGCTTGGTCTGCCTCCCTGTGTGGATATGTTCCACTATGGAACTACAATAGAGTCATACAGTTAGATGGCAGACTACATCTATAGCATGGAAACCCGGCTCACCCCGGACCAACAGCGGGGCGTGACCCTGGTACAGGAAATCGCGCGCCACGTCGGCTTGAACGTTTATCTCACCGGCGGCACCATCCGCGACCTGGTCACAGGCTTTCCTATCCGTGACATCGACCTCAGTGTCCAGGGCAATCCGCTCAAGCTGCAAAAAGAGCTGGAAAAGGCGGGCATTAGCGTTCAGGGCGCGGACGAAGATTTGCGCATCCTCTACCTGCTGATGCCGGGGAACGTCCGAGCCGAGCTGAATATGACGCGCTCGGAGGTCTATGACAAGCCGGGCAAGGCCCCGACCGTCACCTCAGCCACCATCAACGAGGACCTGCGACGCCGCGACTTCACGGTCAATGCCATGGCGCTGTCGCTCAATCCCGGTTCGCGCGGATTGTTGCTCGATCCGTTCAACGGAATCGCCGACATCGAAGCCAAGGTCCTGCGCATTCTGCACAACTACGCGTTCCTTGAAGATCCCATTCGCCTGATTCGCGGGACCAGACTGGCGGCTCGTTTTCACTACACGTTGGAAGAGCGCACCCAGGCGCGCTACGACGCGGCGAAAGAAAACAACTACATCGAGTACGTAGGCAAGCGTTCCATTGGACACGAGTTGGAACAGCTCGCACATGAAGACGACCCCATCCCGGTGGTACGCGCGTTGGAACGCGAAGGATGGCTGCACGTGCTGCATCCTCATTGGAGTGTGGCCAAGATCGAGGCCGGCGAGTTGGGCCACGTGGTGAAGCAGCGGCAGATGATGAATGAGCTGGGCTACTTCCCCGAAGCCGGGCCAACCAACATGTATTTCCTGACGAAGAAGATGTCGGACAAGGACATCTCGGAAATACAGAAGCTGATTCCACGGCGCGACTTCATCGACAAGTGGAAGCACCTGGAGAGCCGCGCCCACGACCTGGCGAAGAAGTTGACGGGCCGCGATGCCTCGACCATCTCGGGCGCTTGGAAGCTTCTGTCCAGCGCTGCGCCGGAAGACGTGCTCTTCCTCAGCGTCACGACCAAGCAGCAGGCTGTCGATGCCAAGCTGAAGAACTTCTTTACTAAGTGGCGTCAAGTTCGCGAGAAGCTGCCGTTTCCGGAGATGGCCGAGATGCGCATCACGGCGCAGCTTCCGGAGTATCAGAAGATCCTGGACGAAGCGTTTCTGTTGTTGCTCGACAGCAAACTGCGCTCGCACAATGAGATTGTCAACTTCCTGAAGCCCTACGAACCGCCGCCGCCACCTCCGCCGCCCGCGGCACGACGTGGTCGTGGCAAAGCCGTTGCTGCCGCCGCTACGCCTGCTGCGCCCGGAGCACCGGCGCCAGTCGCGACAGGGAAGAGGGGACGAAAACCAAAGGGAGCCCCCGCTCCAGAAGCCGTACCTGCTGCCGTACCAGCACCGGCAGCGGCCGCCGGCAAACCGCCCGCTGCACAGCCAGCCGCGGGGCAGAAAAAGCTGCCGGCATTGACGAAAGCTCCTGCCGACGCGAAGAAGGCAATGCCCGCGAAATCGACTGGAGCAGTGGCGGCCAAACCAGTGCCGGTCAAGGCTGCGGCGAAAAAAGCAGCGCCCAAGAAGGCAGCGCCGAAGAAAGAGCCGGCGAAGAAGGTAGCAGCGAAGAAAGCTGCGCCGGCTAAAGCAGCGAAAAAGGCCGCGAAGACTCCGGCGAAGGCAGCAAAGAAGGCTACCCCTGCGAAGAAGGCGGCGAAAAAGGCCCGCGGTCGCTAGCCACGAAGCTTGTCAGTCGGAGAAAGTTTAGCGTAGGTGGAGCGAAAGCAGATCCTTCGCTTTGCTCAGGATGACAATTTAGAAGAATGGCAATTGCTGTACGCCTAAAGGCGTACTCCACCCAAAGGCCTAGTCCACCCAAAGGCCTAGTCCACGCAAGAAGGGTATTTCACCCAACCTATAGCGTCCTGAGGAACTGTTTGGCTTCCTCCAGGTGAGGGAACTGGCGCTCCTCGGCCTGAAACTCCGGGCCGTGGATGCATCGCCGGCTTCCGCGCAACTTCACCGGATGTTTCAGGTGCAGCATCTCGTGGTACAGGATGTACTCCACCGCAAAGCGAGGCACGCGCACGCTGTCGAAGATGCGGCTCACCACAATCGTATTGTGCGCAGGATCGTAGTGTCCCAGCATGTTTCGCGCATGACCGCGGCTCCAGGTTAGTTGCGGACGCCCCATCAAGCCGTGGAAGAAGCGGCGGTTCAATTCATCGAACATCAGTTCCAGGTCGTAAACGTTTCCCTGCGCCGACTCGATCCGCTTGCGCCCGCGCACCTGGCGAACTAAATGCGCATTGGCACTCACATCATGGCTGCTGACGTATCGCCGATAGCGAGTGGCATGGAGGCTCTCAATCGGCTTTCTGTAAATCTTGGCCAGCAGAATGTGGGCGATGGCTTCAATCACGTTTTCAGGAGCGCCTTCGAGCAAGTCGGAGAAGCGAATGTGAAGCACGCCGTCCCGCAGCCGGATGGTGTTGTTCACGCTGGCGAAGGGATAAAACTCGGCGTGGAATTGCGGAATCGGCGCGCGCGGGCGCAGTTCGCGATAGGCGCGGTGCAGGATTTCCTGGAGATTTGGCCTCAAGCTTCTCGTAAGGTAGCACGGCCGGAATCGGGCGGGAACCGGCTTTGAAAGGGCATGCCTCCAGGCATGCCGAAGGGAGCAGTCCGAAGTCGCGGCTTTTAGCCCCTGAAGGCCCTCCTCTAACGCGAGAAGCGAGTCACCTCAGGGGCTGAAGCCGTGCCCTTTCAAAACGTTCGCTTTGGCCGCCTACTTGTAGTCGTCGATGGCAACCACATTCTGGGGAAATCCAGCGCTTGTGTTGGGCGACTCCTTGTTCCAGTAGGAGAGCAACAGGAGCTCACCGCCGGTGAGCTCGATGTTGGGAGGGCGCGGGGTGCCCACGTTGAAAACGTATTGATCGAGAAGCTGATGCAATCTGGCAATCGAGATGCCCAGCATGCGTGCAGCTTCGGCCTCGGAATGAAAATCGTCAGTTACAGCTTTTGGCAGAGTCATATTAGAAGTTGGCGCATCAACTGCTAACAGCTTTGTACCCGTTTCAGAGTAGCTGGAATATCGGGTAAACTTCTCAGTATCCGATCCTGATGCGACCTTATCTCGCAAGTTGTTACTGCCTAACCCTGTTCGGCTTCCTTCTCCTCTTTGCGGCAGCGTCGCTGGCAACGGTTTCGGCGCCAGTTCCCACGCGGTACAACAACGACGCCAGCACCCGCAAAGGCTTCGACTATTTCAATAATCTCGAGTACGACAAGGCGAACAAGGAGTTTGAAGCAGCGCTGAAAGCGCACCCCGACGACCCCTATGCGATCAACCATCTGCTTGCCGGGATCATCTTTCAGGAGCTGTACCGCGTTGGGGCGCTGGATACGGAGACCTATGCCTCCGACAGCTTCATCAGCAAAAAGAACTTAGCTCCGCTCGACCCGAAGGTGCAGGAGCAGATCAGTAAGTTGAGCGACCAGGCCCTTGGGCTCGAACAGTCGCAACTGGATCAGAATCCAAACAGTGCCGACGCGCTCTATGCCCGGGGAGTGACCCGCGGATTACGGGCCGTTTACATGGCGATGGGCCAGCATGCCTGGATTAGTGCCCTGCGGAGCGCCGTGGCAGCGCGTCATGACCACGAGCGCGTACTGGAGCTGGATCCCAACTTTGTGGACGCCAAGGCCTTTGTTGGAATCCATCTCTACGTAATTGGTAGTTTGAGTTTTCCGGTGAAAATGGCCGTCGCCATGACGGGAATCACGGGCAGCAAGCAAAAAGGGCTGGACTATCTGCGAGACGTAGCGGCCCACGGCACTCCGGACGTAGCCAGCGACGCCAAGATCGCCCTTGCGTTGTTCCTGCGGCGCGAGCAGAAATACGCGGAAGCGATCCAGGTTGTGGGTCAGCTTCAGCAGGAACATCCAAAAAACTTCCTGGTCGCGGCCGAATATGCACATTTGTTGAATGCTGCCGGCCACGGGCAGGCGGCGATCGCGGCCTATCGCAAAGTCGTCGACAATTGCCGTTCGAATGTCTACGCCGTTTGTCAGTTGGCGGTGCCAGCTTACGGGCTGGGAGAAGCACTACGCGGACAACGCGAATACGAGCAGGCAGCTCAGGCATACGAGCTCGCCGCCAGCACTTCTCCCGATGCCGAATTTCGCCAGCG
Organism: uncultured Acidobacteriaceae bacterium; assembly: GCA_963796585.1. Classification (GTDB taxonomy): domain Bacteria; phylum Acidobacteriota; class Terriglobia; order Terriglobales; family Acidobacteriaceae; genus CAVVDY01. Next base: position 363,984 of record CAWCMB010000005.1, on the reverse strand, counting down.
GGCGACGCTCGCTGCGGGCCAAATGTACGACGTGCTTCAGAAGCGCGATACCGCACTGGCGAAATATCGCGCCGTAGTCGCGGAGAACTCAGGCTCAGGCCCGGCGGACCTGGCGCGTCAATACATGAAGCAGGCCTATAAGACACCGTGAGTTTCCGGAGAGTTTGGGTTTGGCAGACACCTCAGCAATTGTCACGATCGCCATTTCATTGGCGCCTGCGTTCGTGCCGACGTCGAAGAGTTCGTGAGCTACTTCACCGAGGACGCCGTCTGATGGAATGCACCTTGCGAGGAGATCAGGGGCAGAGAAGCCATTGCCGAAACTTTGCGGAAAGGTGCTGAGCAAATGAAGGCGCTTCCCTGGCAAATACGCCATATCGCTGCCGACGGGGACATTGTCGTGACGGAGCGCATCGACAACTTTCAGATCGGCGGCAAACGAATCAGCGAGACTTACTGCAGCTTCTGATAGTGCGAATTGGTCGTTGTCACCACGAGCTTCTTCGCCGTAGCGTTTAGCACGGTCTTTTGCGTGTAATTGGTGCCGTCGGGAAGACTCGCGAAGTGAGTGTCTAAGGTAACCGCATCGCCTGGCTGTTGCATATACGTTTTCACGCTAAGCTGCGCAATCTTCTTTTGCTGGGTGTTGAAGATGATCGTCAACTGATCGCCGGTCTTGTCGTAGTTCTGGAAAGCGAGTTTGACGGTTCCGGGCGTTGGTCCTTTGGCGGCGGACGCGTTCCCTGCCTGGTAGGCCTGCTGTAGTTTCACCGGGTCGGGAGGAACATACGCGCTCAGCAACTGCTTCACGTCGCCCATATAGTCCTGCATCTCCTCGGTCTTTTTCTTCACCATTTTTTGCTTGAAACGCCCGCCTTGCGATGGCTGCATTCCCTCTGCGGCAATCGGAGTCTTCTGTACCTGACCATCGGGACCATACTGACATAAAGCTTGCTTTGGCGGCTTGGGCTCGCCCTTCAGCGTGATCTGAGTAGTCTCAGTCCATTGATATTTGTGAAGATTTTGCTGGTTCTGGGCTAAGGACTGCTTGAGCGCGGCCAGTTTGTCGGCAAGTTGGGCCTGCACGCCCTGAGCTATTGCAGGCACTGTCATAAGAGCCAGCACCGCGATCACGGTCATGGGTGCGCGAAATTGACAGAATTTTCTCATCGGCCTCTCTCTTCCCAGTAGTTGCTTTGGCGGACCTCCGAACCCAAGCCGAAATCATGGCCGCACAGGGCAGCCTCAACTAGCGGCACGGGTCTTTCGCAATGTATCGCGCTGCTTCCGATGCGGCAAGCTGTTTTAGGGGGTGGCGATGGCAGTCGGCCCTTTCGGTCGCTGCCCGGCCCGCTCAGGCTGACTACTTCCAGGCATAATTTGGCACGAGCAGAATCCATTATTTCGCAGCCAGGGGACGAGCAAAATCGGTGTATAATGTGGCTGCGTTTGTTCGAACGGCTTGCCCACAGCCATCCCTCATGATCGAGCGATTCCTGTCTGGTAACTTCCGATCAGTCCAGCGCAACATCAAGATAAGGACACACTAGAAACACAATGGAACAAGGAACTGTGAAGTGGTTTAACGATGCCAAAGGCTTTGGTTTTATTTCGCGTGAGAACGGCGAGGATGTCTTCGTGCATTTCTCGGCGATTCAGGCCGGCGGCTTTCGCTCCTTGCAGGAAGGTCAGCAGGTCAGCTTTGAAGTAAAGCGTGGTGCCAAGGGCTGGCAAGCCGAAAACGTACAGCCTCTGTAAACGGAACCATAACGAAACCGGAGGGCGGCAACGGCTGCCCTTTGTGTCTTTGACCGCGAGCTCGCAGCTTGAGTCTTCCAGTCGCCTATGTCAACCGGATTCTGGCCTGGCCAGCATCGGCCAGGTTCAACTAAGAGGACGCAATGAAGAATATTTACGTTGGAAACTTGAGCTACGACGCAACGGAAGATCAGATTCGTTCGCTGTTCGAAGCCTACGGCGCAGTCGACAGAGTCAGCGTCGTGACCGACCGTGACACCGGCCAGCCTCGCGGCTTCGCCTTTGTCGAAATGACCGACGATGATGCGGCAAGCAAAGCCATGGAAGGCTTGAACGGCTCCAAGCTTGGTGGCCGCAATCTCAACATCAACGAAGCCCGGCCGAAGGAAAGCCGTCCTCGCGGCGGCGGTGGCGGTGGCGGAGGCCGTGGCGGCTACGGTCGCGATGGTGGCGGCGGCGGACGCGGCGGCTACGGTCGCGGCGGTGGCGGTGGCGGTGGCGGAAATCGCTGGTAGTAATTGCGGAACGAATTAGGAACGGGCGCTCATGCAGCGCCCTTTTCTGTTCGCAGACCGTCAGAGTTGCCAAAGAAAAACGGGCGGGAACTATCCCCGCCCGAACTGCGTTGAATTATTTCCCCGTCTCAGAACACCATGATGGTGATCGGGTTCGATGGAATTCCGTTGGCGACCACTTCCATCTTGGTCGATCCGGTCTCCGCGTTCGCCGGCACGTCGAAATGCGTGCTGGAAAGCGATGCGAGTTGACGCACACCCATGGAGTTGTGGTCGTGGGTACGGGCATAGAATACGTGTCCGGTTGACATGTTGGTGAGCCGCACCAGCGGATAGTTGGTTGCCGTCTGGAACTCATCGCCGAAGCCATGGGCCTGCGACATGCCATTGAAGTTAGAGCCGTACGCGGCATAGGTCGATCCACGCTGTATTCCGGCCACCGAAAGCGGAAAGAGCATGGGTGCCCACAGCTGCTGGTAGGTGCCAGTGCCCTTATAGGTTTCCGTGCCGTTGACCAGGATCTCCCCGGTAGGAAGAACCAGCAAGCTGCCGCCGCCCGAACCCGTTTTTGTCATCGTGGTTCCGTTAAATTCATACAAATTGTTGAACGCGCTGCTAACCAGGACATTGCCGTTGGGCAGCAGGGCAGCGAAATCGTCATCGCAGTAATCGCCGTTCGGGAAATCGGGACCTTTTACCCAGGTGCCTGGCTGGTCCGGTGAGGCAGGCGTGTATACCGCGGTGTGACCGGTTGCATCGCCCTTGTGGAGAGCGCCAGTAGCGAATACTGTGCCGTCGGGCCGCAGCACCTGTGGGCCAGTTTCGCCCGGCGGGCAGTAGGTGCCCCATGCCCCATTAATGCAGCCCACTTCCGGCGGACCCATCAGGTTCGCTACGGTGCTGCCATCCTGAATCCAGGTCTGCGTGTTACGGTCGTAATGCTCCGAGTTGGGAGAATTCAACACGTCGACCGTGACGAAGGTTCCGTTCGGCAACAGCGACCAGCCTTCTTCCGCAAACCAGTCGCTCTTGCCGGTGGAGGCCAGCGCGGTCCAGGTCAGAGTATGAGGATCAAGCTCGGCCATCGCCATCGTCATCTTTTGGCCGATCACGAACTTGCCATTGGCCAGGACAATCGACGGCGAATCCCCAATGAAACCCCATCCGCTGGGCGGAGGCTGCATGGTCCAAGTGTTGGCGAGGGGATCATAAACCGCGCCTTGATTGGTGAAAGCGAAACTGCCGAAGTTGTACTCACCGCCTTCGATAAGGACGCGTCCGTCGATCATCACAGCTTCGGTCTCAGCGTAAGGTGAGTAACCAGAGGGCAGGCTGGCGACCTGCGTCCAGGTTCCGTTGACGTAGCTGCCATTGATATCAGGTGTAAGGGTCCACCAGTCTGAATCGTTGTTGCCCTGTACCAGCGCTCTGCCATCGGTGAGTAGCATCACCGTTTCAGCGCCATCCGGCGCCGAGTGGGTAAGGCGGGTAATAGTTTGGGCATTCACTACCGCGCAGGCGCTTAGTGCCATTGCGGCTAATGTAAGCAAAAATCTCCTCTTCACAATGATCCTCTCCACATCTTGAATTCAGGTGAAACACGTCTTTCACGGCAGGAGCAGCTCAAGCGGTGATTGGACGCAACGAGATTGTCGCGGAACTTTTCAGGAGTTTGTGGTCTGCGAGAAAAGTAAGTGACAAAGGGTGGCAGAATCTTCTCGCAACCGTTTAGCGCGTGTCAAATATAAACCGGGAGAACTGCGAAAAAGTTAGACACGTAGTTAGAGGCTTATCGAAAATCGAAACTTCGAGCTACGGGTGGGGAGTTTTTCTCCTGCCTGAGCTTAAACCGTGTGCTCATGATGATGCGTCTGGATACTACCGGCATCGTAATGGCCGCGCTTGCGCTCCAGGTAGTCCATGGCGTTCAAAATCTCATCCGTCACGAATTCCAGGCCCATGTCGGAGTTGACCATCATGTGATATAGCCTGCGGCAAGGCCACTCGGCATTGAAGTACTTGCGTACAAATGCGGAGCGTTCCTGATCGATGGTGTCTACCATTTCTATGGCTTCCTTCTCACTCATCTTGAGCCGCACCATACGCTTGATCTTTTCCTCGCGTGAGCCGTATACAAAAACCCGAAACGTATCGGGACGATCACGCAGAATGTAGGGAGCACCACGTCCGACAATGACGCAATTTCCCTCGCGTGCCTTCTCCTCCATTAACCGATGCGCGAGGTCAACCATCATGTCGGCGTCAAAGATGTGGTGATCCGCTACCGGCAGCGCGCGCTCATAACTTCCGCGCCAGAAAACTTTCGCCAGACGATGCATCAAGGTATCTACCTTTTCGTCGCAACGCGCCACCACCTTGCGATCGACGGCAGCCATGCGCGCAATCTCCCCCGTAAGCTGCTGGTCGAGTAACTGCCAGCCCTTGCGATGCGCCACTTCGGCGGCCACCAGGCTTCCTCCGGCGCCGTATTCCCGCTCCACGGTGATGATCCTGAACATGACGCTCCTCCTTGCGGTTCTGGCTTTCGGAACTCTGTTCGGCCAACCGCTCTAACTGCTATTGTCAGCCCACGCCTCTCCGCATTTCTACATCGGAAAGGCTGACGGTGCAACTAGCGGCTACTTACTAGCGGCTACTTACTAGTTAGATTCTATAGGACGCATTCCGGAGGACGAAAGTTGACCTTCGGAGCGTCCTTCCTGATGTCCATTAAATTTTCGGATGAAGCCGCTGGTTTGTACGTACGTCTAACAAAATAGAGGGAGGCATTTGAATGCGAATTACAACACTATTAAGCCTACTGCTCGCGTTGAGCATGGTGGCGGTTGCGCAGAGTCAGCCGTCGTCCGCAGCCAATGCTCAAGCGCCGGAGAATGGGCCGGTAATCAGCGTACAAGGTCCCGTTGTGTCCGATTACGGCAAGAACCTCGTCGGGGGCAACTCTGCTGAGGACAAGATTGCGAAGGAAGTGCGGCACCAGTTGTTGATGCTGCCCTACTATTCGCTGTTTGATGACCTCGGCTATACGGTTCAAGGCCGCACTGTGACTTTGACGGGAACGCTCACCAGCCAGGATGCGATCACCAAGAACGACGCTGAGAGTACGGTGAAGAGGATCGAAGGTGTCGAGAAGGTCGTCAACAACATCGAGGTGCTCCCACCATCTCCGGTGGACGATCGTATCCGTGAGCGCACTTACAACGCGCTCATGCGCACCGCAGGACTCTCCAAATATTTCTGGGAGGCTGCGCCGAGCATTCACATTATTTCGCGCAATGGCCGGGTTACTCTCGCAGGCTTTGTCATGAACGAAATGGACAAGAACATGGCGGGCATCGCTGCCAAATCTGTTCCCGGCGTCTTTCAGGTTACGAACAACTTACGCGTGGTGAAGGGCTGAGCCCCTAAGGATGAGCCTCTGGACCGTTCGGGCCATGTGGCTCAATGTTCGAGACTCGACGCTGAAACTCTACGCTGAAACCCTACGCTGAAACCCTACGCCACTCTTGAGTAAGCGCCGCTCATATCCTTGTTCCGGCGTGGCGGCAGTAATGCCCCCAGGAGCACCGCCGGAATAATCGTCAGCAGAAATGTCAGGTGATACCATGCCGGAAACTTACTCCAAATTGCGATGTGGGCAGGCAGAAACATTGCCAGCACCACGCCGCCAACGATCCAGGGTGGCCAGCGGCCCGATCGGGATATCCAGCCGGTGACGGCACCCGCCGCTACTGAAGTCACGATTGCCATTACAAGGCGCGCCCACTTCATGCCCAGCGTGAACTGGAGCGTGTGTTCGGCAGCGCGGTAGCCCGGCAGGCTCAGGCGCAGCAGGCGGTTGATCAGCGAAACCACGATAAGCCAAGTGAGGAGTCCTGCGAGGCAGGCAAGAATGGAACGCTTCATGGGGGCCTCCTTAGTACAAGCATAATAGTAAAATTAGACTAATGAAAGCTGAACTGTATATTTTGGGCGTTCTGCACCGCGGTGAATTCCATCCCTATGAAATCAAGCGGCGACTGAATCAGGCCAGGATCGAGTGCTTTACCGATGTCGATGTTGGAACTCTCTACTACGCCGTGCGCCAGCTTGCTGAAGCCGGTCTGTTAAACGCAGTCGCCCACCAGCGCGTGGCGCGGGGCGGCATGCGTACCGTTTACCGCATCACGCCGCGCGGCCGCGCCCGCTTTCGTGAATTACTGCACGCGCAATTTTCTGCTGCAGGCGACCTTCGGCAGACCCTTTACGGCCCTATGCTCTTCTTGCATCTTGCCGATCTCAAGCTGGTTGCCGAGGCTCTGCGCACGCAAATCGAGAGGCAAAAGGCGCGGCTGGCGGAGGTCCGCAGATTACGTCGGCAATGGGCCACGACGCTTGCCACCGGTAGCCAATATCTGATGCTGCACATGGAGGAGCAATGCCGCCTCGATCTACGCTGGCTCCGCATCGTACTTGCCGATGTGGAGTCCGGACGGGTTAGCGATACTCCTGACCCGGATAAACTCGCTGCTAAGGCCTGATTGTTGTTGGCCCGAATGGTCGGCGCCGAGAGTTTCGTGATGCTGCGACCATGGCAGAATAGAGGGCGTCCAACGCCGCTGTTAGGAGGACTCATGGGGTCGGAGCAGCTGTGCACGGTACGAAGCGGGCGCAAGACCTCGAAAGGGAAGGCACTGCTGGAGGCGCGTGAGATCATCTTCCGCGGTGACTTTCGCCTGAAGATTCCGTTCTCTTCGTTGCAATCGACTGTCGCCAAAGACGGCGAACTTCGGCTGAAGTGGGCAGACGGCAGCGCCATCTTCGAACTCGGCGACCTTGCAGCCAAGTGGGCCGACAAGGTTCTTCATCCTAAGAGCACTGCCGAGAAGCTGGGCATTAAACCTGGACTGACGATTTCGGTGCTCGCCATTCGCGATGCCGAGTTCATCCGCGATCTCCGTTCCAATGCAAAAGCCTTCTCGAGTACTAAACTGCTGCCGGACTCGGACCTCATCTTTATGGGCGCATCGGAGGCTGAAGATCTCGGGGATATTAACGGTGTTTTGCCCCCGCTTGCGAAGGGTGGTGCGCTGTGGATCGTCTATCCCAAGGGCAAGCAGGAGATCACAGAGGTGCAGGTGATCGAGGCGGGGAGATCCGCAGGATTGGCAGACCTCAAGGTGGTCAAGTTCTCGGAGACGCACACCGCACTCAAGTTCGTGTGGCCCAAAGCCAAGCGATAGGCTTTCAGATTGCGATCAAGCCTTTTTGAAGATCGTCCTCTGCGGCATGAAGGGTCTGCAGCGTGCCGAGATCGCGCCAGTAATATTCATCGGCGCGGAATGCAACGACCCTCTCGCCTCCAGTGGCTAGGCGCAGGTAAGAGTCCACGATGGAGAACACACCCTCTTCTTCTAAGAGCGAGAAGATTCGCGGCGAGATGACATGAATGCCTGAGAACGCCAGCGGCGTCATCTGCTGTGCTGGGCGAATCACCTCGTCAGCCTCAGCACCTTCGATTCTTCGTCCGCAAAGTCTGGCGTTGCTGTCGAACAGTAGTTGTCGCGAGCTTGGGCGACCCTGAACCGCAAGGGTTGCCAACGCATTCTGCTCAAGGTGAAACTGCAACATCGCTGGAACATCAATGTCGCTCAAGACATCGACGTTGTGCAGTAGAAACGGCTCGTCTGATCCGAGGAAGAAGTGGGCAGCCTTCTTCAGCCCGCCGCCAGTATCGAGCAGAACGTCTTCACGCGAGACTTCGATGTTCATGCCGAAACTGCGATTGGCATCGAGATAGGCGCACAACATGTCCGCGAAGTGATGCGCGTTGATGATCACGTCGTGGATGCCAAACCGACGTAGTCGCGAGAGCGTGACGTCCAGCAGCGTGCGACCGGCAAGGGTGACCAGCGCTTTGGAACGATCGTTGGTGAGCGGGCGCAAGCGCGTGCCCAACCCGGCGGCGAGCACCATGGCCCTCATCGCAGCATCTTCTCCAGTTCGATATGGCGCACCTCGACTTCTACGCCCTTGCTGCGCAGGTGTTCAGCCAACCGATTAGCGAGGTAGACCGAACGATGCTGGCCGCCCGTACATCCGAAGGAAACCATCAGGTTGTGAAATTCGCGGCTGCGATAGTTCTCGACCGCGGCATCGATCAGCCCACCCACACTTCGGAAGTATTGATGCACGCTCTCGTGCCGATTCAGATAGTCGATAACCGGAGCGTCCCTGCCGGTTAGAGCTTTGAAGCGTTCTTCCCGACCGGGATTAGGCAGGCTGCGCGCATCGAAAACAAATCCGCCACCGTTGCCGCTATCATCCTGCGGAGGCGCGCCGCGGTGGAACGAGAAGCTGTAGAGGCGCACTAGCAAGCCGGTCGCCTTTCTCGGGCTAAAACTCAGCAGCTTGTCGGAGGCCACCATCACTTCAAAGGAGCTCGTCAATGCGGGAAGCGCGATCGGCAGCTCGATATTTTGTAACAGCCAGCGCAGGTTCTTCAGCGCGTAAGGAATACTTTGCAGGAAGAGCGGCTTGCGTTCGTACAGGCCGCGAAAGCCATACGCGCCCAGTGCCTGCATGATGCGCACGTAAACATAACCGTAGTAGTAACGGAGAAACTCTTCGCGATCGAGCGCGATGTGCTTTGCCAGTTGGTCGAGGTAATACTCGAGCAGATGCTGGCGGACCTTGGGCGGCAGGTCGGCTTTGGCGTCAAACAACAGCGAGGCGATGTCGTATTGCAAAGCGCCCTTGCGTCCACCCTGATAATCGAGAAACCACGGCTCGCCATGGCGCAGCATGATGTTGCGCGATTGAAAGTCACGGTAGAGAAAGTTCTCGTGGTCGGCGGCGAGAAGAAATTCGGTCAACGAATGGAAATCGTCTTCCAGACCCTGTTCGTTGAAGTCGATGCCGGCGAGCCGCAGAAAGTAGTACTTGAAATAGTTGAGGTCCCACGCAATCGATTGCCGATCGAAGCTGGCGCGTGGGTAAGCGACTTTGTAGTCAAGCGTGCGTCCGGCCGCAACCTGAAATCGCGGCAAGACGGCAATCGCCTTACGATAAGCCTCGATCACCTGGGGAGCGATATTCTCTCCGTCGCGATTTCGCGAAAGAAACTCGAAGAGCGTGGTGTTGCCGAGGTCTTCTTCGAGATATGCGTTGTGTCCCAGGTCTTCGCCGTAAATTTCCGGTACTGGCAGCCCATTATGCCGAAAATGCCGCGAGAACTCGAGGAATGCAGCGTTCTCCGCCCGCACGCCGTAGAGAATTCCGATCGCGCTGTGCTCATCGCCGCTGAGCCGCAGGATCTTTCGCCCCGACGCGCCGAGGTTTCCCTGGAGGGCTAACACGTTGGTCGAGGGCGCGCCAAAATGGCGCTCAAAAAGCTGCTTGAGGATATCGATGGACATGTCGGGCGAAGGTTCGGCCTGAAGGCAATACCATACATCCTGGAGACAAGGAAATCACCTGCCTGCGGCCGCAGCCTAAAGCATTTCAGGCCGTGTCGTAAGCGGACTTGGCGATGGGTAGACCGCAGCTATTCCAGAATGTAAAGCGGACTTGCTTCACCAGTGCGACCCGACTGCCCTAGATGCAGGCGCCAGTCCGGCGAGCGCAGCTCAGGCATAGGTTTCGCTTGAAATAGCTTGCGACATTGGCGCGCCGTCCAACGGGCCGCAATCTTCGATTTTTTACGACGTGCACTGTCAGTCGAGATACCCGTGCCGGCGTACATTTGGCGATAGAGTTTCGACAGAAAGCAGAAAGCAACGCGCGCCTTGAGGGTTGGGGCGCATGCAGATCGCCTCCAGATGGAGCGCATATTGTAGAAACGGTCCCACGCTGATTGTGTGCGCTCGCGGATTTCATCGGAACTCATGCTGGGATGGGGAGTGAACATCTTCGGCCGGCTGGCGATGGGGATCAGCCAATATCGCGTGATCGGTACACCGTCCACATAGGTTGGACTCTTCGCTTGCTCTTTCTCCCAGCGTTCGAAGTCGACCGTGCCGGGAAATGGCGTCATCATGACGAACTGCGCGAAACTGATCTCCGCTTTCAGCGCCAGCTCGGCAGTGGCCGAGAAGGTGTCTGGCCCATCGGTCGGCAGCCCGAAGATGAACGAGCCCAGCACGTGTACTCCGTGTTCGCGGAAGGTCTGCAACTGGCGAACTAAGTTCTCGCCCGAGCAGTTGAAATCCTTGTAAACGGCCTTCAGCCCTTCGGGAGTCACAGCTTCCACGCCGACGAGCGCTCCCTTAATGTTGGCTTCGCGCATGGCGTCAAGGAATTGAGTGTCCTCGGCCGCTTCCATCGTGATCTGGGTGTAGAAAACCATCTCCTTAGGAAGCTTCGCGAGTTCGGCCATCAATTGGAAGCGCTCTTCGCGTATTTGTTCCAGTTCCGCAACTCGCGCCAAGTTGTTCTGCTGCTTTGCCAGACGCAGGTCGGTTAGCGTGACGGGGTAAAAGTTATCGTCCGCGAGCGCGATAAAGCGAATGCCTCGGCGGCGGAGATCGACGATTTCGTCGATGACGGCCTGGAAACGGCGCTGGCGGGGCTTTTGGCCGTCGGTGCGCCACACCGAGCAGAACGAGCAGTGCTTGGGACAGCCGCGGATGGTCTGCACCGACGCCCACATATACTTGTCCACCTGCATCAGGTCCCAGCGCGCGGCGAGAAACTGGTCCCCCGCGATTTTGCCGCCGTCGTAGACCCTGACCGGAGTTCCCGCAACACAATCACGCACTACCTTCGCCCAGATCTGGTCGCCATCGCCTTTGACCACACAATTTGCGGCTCCCAGTTCGAACGGCTCCTCGGGGTAGAGAGTGGCGTGAATTCCTCCGTATACCACCCAGGCGCCGCGCGCGGCTGCGGCTCGGCCCACTTCGTACCCACGCAGGGCGTTTCCGGTATGCACGCTGACTCCGACGACATCGCCTTTATGGATGGCGTCGAAGTTGATCTGCTCCAGGGTTTCATCGACCAGAATAGGTTCGCCTGCGGAATCGGGGGTTGCGGCTGCGAGTACGAAGAGCCAGCGTGGAGTGATGACTGCGGTGCCAAAGGAATTATCGCTGGGGTTGACCAGGTGCACGCGCATCAACACGCCCTTTCCCTAAGAAAAAATTGTTGCTTGCGTTCGTTATCAGGTTGCCTGCGTGACGAGTTGCGGGGTTGGCGCTGGTAGTAAGTCAAATCCCCGTAAGAGTATCCAGGCCGAATTCTTGGTCTAGGTTCCGCGAGAAACTTGACTGTTTCTTTTCAAGGAGGGCTCGGAACGCTTTCTCTAGACTAACACGAAAGAGTGACAGTTTGGCGCGAAATGTCGCTTGCGCCGACCGGCCATTTCCGCAGAACGGTGCGGCAACATTGCAGAAGCGAGACCCGTCATGGGTGAGTTAGTTCTTCGTCTGCTGGGTTGCCTGCGGCGCCGGACCGGCGTTTGCAGGCATATCACCGGTCAGCGCCTGCATGAACTCGATCAGGTCCTGCCGCTCCTGGCCGGTGAGGAAGTCCAGCGAGTGAACTTCCTTGTCGAGGTAAGGATTGGAGTTCCCGGCGCCGACGTAGAAGTCCATGACATCCTTCAGTGTCTTCAGGCTGCCGTCATGCATGTAGGGAGCGGTGAGCGCCACGTTCCGCAAAGTAGGAGTTCGAAACGCGCCGGTCTCATGCACATCGCCGGAGATGGCAGCGCGCCCCTTATCGTTGGTCTCGCCGTTCGTGAAACCCGCGCCGATGTTGTGGAACTTATTGTCGGTGAACAGGGCGTAGCTCTCCCCGATGGTGTGGCAAGTTTCGCAGTTGCCCTTCTTGGGATCACGAAACAGTTGCAACCCTCGGATCTGCGCTTCCGTCATGGCGGACTTGTCGCCGTCGTAATAATAGCGGTCGAAAGCAGAGTTGCCGCTGAGCACGGTTCGTTCGAACGAGGCAATGCACTTCTCGACCTTCTCGTAGGTGATCGGCCCCGGACCAAAGGCCTCCGCGAACTGAGCAACGTATGTCGGATCTTGCGCCAGCCGCTGGGCTACTCCGTGAAGCGAGTGCGCCATTTCAACCGGATTCGTTACCGGCCCTTCGCTCTGCTTCTCAAGCGAGCCCGCCCGGCCATCCCAGAACTGAAGCGTCGAGTATGCGGAATTAAGCACAGTGGGCGAGTTACGCACACCCTGCTTGCCTTCCACGCCGGTGGAAACGCGCCGGCCGTCAGCAAATGCCATGCCAGGCATGTGGCACGAGGCACAGGAGATCGTGCTGTCTGACGAGAGCGAAAATTCGTAATATAGGCGTCGTCCCAAGGCGATGGTCTCGCGCGTGGGAGGATTGTCGGCGGGAATGGGAACCGGCGGAAGTCCCAAGGGCGCCTTGATTTCGACGACCCTGCCGATGGGCATCGCAGTGGGCCGATTCGAGGCTGCATACCAGAAAAGCAGGCCCCCGATGGCAAAGGCCAGACACAAAACGTAGAGCGTGCGCCGAGAGTTCATTCCATGGCCGGACTGGTGGGCAGTGCAGGACTCGAACCTGCGACCTTCTGGGTGTAAACCAGACGCTCTAACCAACTGAGCTAACCGCCCCAACGTGCGTCGTGTGCGCAACGGGACAACTCTTTGAGTCTAAACAGCGTTACCGGGGCCGTCAAACCAGCAATTCAAGAAAATCTCTAGCCACGGATTTACACCGGGGAACACAGATCGGACTTATTTCTCGGATTCCTTCTTATTTCTTGAACTTTTCTTATCCGTGGGAATCCGTGCAGATCCGTGGCTCAGTTTTTCGGCTCGAAGTCGCAAAGAATACGATAGCTATCGAAATCGCGGGCATCTTTTACGGCTTCTCTGGAAACTAAACAGTCGGGCGCAGATACGCTCGGATCGAACTCAGGCAGGTGCACGAATGAAAGCCGTCCTCTTCGTCGATGACCACGAGGTTTTAGCGCGTTTGAGCCGCGAGATTCTGGAAAGCCAGGGTTATCGCGCGGTTTGTGCCTACAATGCCCACGACGCTCTGGAGAAATTTCAGCGTGAGAAATTCGACATCCTGGTGACCGACTTCAAGATGGACGGCATGAACGGGCTTGAACTCGCGCGGCGGGTTCACGACACACATCCCGAGATGCCCGTCATCATCGTGACTGGCTACGCAGATGTCCACTCGGGGCCCGACGCCAAGGCGGTTTTACAGAAAGAAGAGATGTTTCCGGCGCTGTTGGAGAAGATCAAGTGCTATCTGGGCGAATCCGAGGCTGCCCCCGCGGCCTGAGCTGGAACGAAATCCCCAGCTAATATCACTCTGAAGTGTCATTGTAGAGAGCTGCAATCCGCGCTCTTGTTGCTCTTATCCTGCTAAAATTTTCTGTTATGGCATTCCCAACTGATCGGCCTCGTCGACTCCGCCGCAACGAGTCGTTACGCTCTTTTGTTCGCGAAACCCGTCTCAGCCCTGAAGGCTTTGTATATCCGCTTTTCGTCTGTTCCGGCGAAGGCATACGCAAGGAAGTGCGCTCCATGCCGGGGGTGTTCAACCTGTCCGTGGACGAAGCCGTAAAGGAGTGCAGGGAAGTGAAGTCGCTGGGTATCCCCAGCGTGATTCTGTTCGGCCTTCCGGAAGAGAAGGACGAGATGGCGACCGGCGCATGGGAGCGAAACGGCATCGTGCAACGCGCCACCAGGGCCATCAAGCGCGAGGTGCCGGGGCTGCTGCTGATGGGAGACGTTTGCCTCTGCGAGTACATGTCGCACGGGCACTGCGGAATTGTGGACACGACTGGCGGGAACTATACCAAGGCGCGGCAGGACGTGGATGCCTTCGTGCGGGAGTTGGAATCGCAAGGCAAGCGGGTTATCAAAGTCGGTTCCCAATCGGCAGTCGCGACCGCGGCAGCCGTTGCGCCGGCATCTGCGGAAGAATACGAAATCCTCAACGACGCCAGCCTGGAGTTGCTGACCAAGACGGCGGTCTCTCAGGCGGAAGCCGGTATGGACATCATCGCTCCCAGCGACATGATGGATGGCCGGGTGCAGGCCATTCGCACCGGGCTTGACGCAGCTGGGTTCGAGAATGTTCCCGTGCTCTCCTACGCTGCCAAATTTGCCAGCGGATTTTACGGTCCGTTCCGCGAAGCGGCAGATTCCGCTCCCCACTTCGGCGACCGGCGCTCTTATCAGATGGATTCGGCCAATCTGCGCGAAGCCATGCGCGAGATCGAGCTCGACCTGGAAGAAGGCGCGGACATGATCATGGTGAAGCCGGCCATGCCCTATCTGGACGTGATCCGCGAAGCGCGTAACCGCTATGACGTGCCCTTGGCTGCATATCAGGTCAGCGGCGAATACGCCATGATCAAGGCCGCTGCGCTCAACGGATGGATCGATTACGAACGCGTGATGATGGAGTCGTTGCTCTGCATTCAGCGCGCGGGAGCATCCATAACGCTGACCTACTTCGCCAAGGAAGCCGCCCGCATACTGGGATAGAATCTAGCAACCGGCGATGCGCTTACACCACACAGGAATTGTTGTGACTGACATCAAGGCTTACGGCAAGATGTATGCCGCCACCCTTGGATTGTCGGCGACAACGGAGATTTTCCACGATCCTATACAGAAGGTGCGGGCTCAATTCTGGGGCGGCGGAGAGTCAGAAAGTTGGATCGAATTGATTGAGCCCGCGGGCGAAGATTCGCCGGTTTGGCGCGCCTGCAAGAAAGGTGGCGGCCTGGACCACCTCTGCTACGAGACCCCTGATATTGAGAAAACCCTCGAAGAGTCGATTATCAAAGGCGGTGCAATCGTTCGGCCTCTGGTATCGGCAGTGGCGTTCGGTGGCCGACGCATCGCGTTCGTATATTTCCTGGAACTGGGGCTGATCGAGTTCGTCGAATCCGCACCCTGACGGTATGACCTTGAGATTTTCAGGCGGTTCGCTGCCAGTAGTAGCATTTGGAGTCAACGCGCGTCATCGGATCGGTGATACCGCGCTCAGTCCGGAACGTATTAACCGCTAGGCGGCAATTCGTCCACGCATCCTCACCGTAATCGTCGATGATGACGAACCCACCGACGGATAACTTGTCGTAGAGATTGGTAAGGGCGTCCATGGTGGATTCATAGTAATCGCCATCCAGGCGCATTACAGCGAGCTTCGCGATAGGAGCAGGCGGAAGGCTATCCTTAAACCACCCTTGGAGAAATTCGACTTGATTGTCCAGGAGCCCGTAGGCGGCAAAGTTTCTTTTGACGTCAGGAAGACTAGCTGCGAAATTCTTGTAGAACTCCTGCATCAAGGGATCGCGATGGGCCTTGGACTCGATGGGGAACCTTTTGGGATCCGGCTCCGGTAGTCCTTCAAAGGAATCAGCCACCCAGACTTTTCGATCAGTAACTCCGTAAGCCTTCAGAACAGCTCGCATAAAGATGGTCGCGCCGCCTCGCCATACGCCAGTTTCGATTAAGTCGCCTGGTACCTGGCGACGAAGCACGTCGACGACACATTCCTGAAGATTTGCCAGCCGAACCAATGGCAGCATCGAAACAGCTGGGGCCTCGATGTAGTGATGAACAAAGTCCATTACATATGAGGACTGGTCTCCGTCGGCATCCGGCTCTAGCTCATAAAGCGTATTGGTCAGGGATCTTTTCAGCAGATCCAGGTACAGTTCCGTTGCTTCCATCTGGTTCATCGGCTACTTCTCCGGAGAAAAAATTTCTGATATCTCTTTGGGTTGTAGAAACCGTCTCAAACAGAGCCGGCGTTACCTTCGCCACACTAAAAGTAACTCTCAGTCAGGCATTTTCAACCAGCTCTTCTCAAAATGCCTTGTAGACGATATCGGGCGCCGACTGCCTCGTCAAAAGAGTTACGGCGATGATCATGACGAGCATTGCCGAGCCCCAGGCCGCACGGACATAGAGAGACTCAACTGCATTGATACCGTCCCATCGCACTGAGACCATCCGTTGACGCACCTCTTCCCAAACGCCCAAAACGATGGAGGATATAACCCATATGATCAGCCATATGCATAACGTCAAGCCAAGGCCCAGACGCGAGTACATGGTGGCCATTTCTTTCCACGTCGACCAGAACCAGAGCAGTGACAAAGCGAAATAGGTGAAGGTCAAACCACGGCAAGTCGTTCTGTACCATGGCCGTGCAGCAAGTTTCTTGTAGACCTGCCGACCGAGGAATTTCGCCATCAGGATTTGGTAAAGCTTGTTCATGCTCATGCCGAATCCCAGAATCAGGCCGTACACCACAAACTCAGAAGTCTGGCCATGCCAGATGCCAATGAGCGAAAAGGTAACGAAGTAGGCCAGCACCGCCCAGAACGGTTCAAGTTTGAGGGAGGGAAAGCGTCGCATTAGGGTGAGCATCATGGGATTGAAGACGTAGCGCTTCAGCCAGTTCGAAAGCGTAATATGCCACTGTCCCCAGAAATCAAGCCAGTTTCTAGCCGAAAATGGCCGGTTGAAGTTCTCCGGTAGATGAAATCCCATCAACTCCCCGATACCGATGACAATGTCGATGTAGCCCGAGAAGTTGCAATATACGAAAATTGGGTACATCGCGAACACGATAATTCCGGACAGGATCCTCGACCTAGGATCCGACGTGGTCAGCAGCACGTCCATTGCATTCTCACGCATTCGAGAGGCAACCAGAGCTAACACGTTTGTCTTAAGCACCCCGCGAAGTATGCGTTCGAAGGCAGGGACGGCCACGTCAAAGCTCAGTCGGCTATTACCCGCTAATCCTGGCGTCGCTTTGAAGTCCTGATAAAGCTGAATCGGGCCCGTGACCAGCGTCGCGAAGTTACAGGTGTAATTGAAGTACGTGACTGGCCCAATTCCCTCGGCAATTTCTCCGGAACCTGTATCGATCTGCAAGTGCAAAATGCGAAAGAAGATGTACGAGAGTCCGATGGTGACATAGGTGAAGTGCAGAAACGTAGACGACGGGAGAAACGAGTATTTTTTCAGCCAGATGAAGGCAAAGATGGTGGCGAGCAACACCGGCCAAAATGCGACACGAGGCTGCGTGCGGATTAGCAGCACGCCGATATACCCGCAGAGCAGAAAAACAGCAAAGGGAAGATAGGCCTTGAACGCCAGGGAGAAGGTCGCTAGAAAGACAAGGTTCGCCAACGCAAGCACACTTTGCCGCCACGCCGGAGCCCGGCTTAGGTTGTAGGCAACGATGACCGCGAGCGAGAAGATCAGGAATGGGAAGGAAGCATCCAAAGCCATTATCCTCGTTAATGATCGTTTTTCAGCGCTGACTGGAGAGCTTTCCCTACTGTGCGGTAACCCTCGGGCTTGTAATGGGCCGGGAACGAATAAAAGTACTTGGCGTTCTCCGATGCCCGCTCCGCCGGGAGGTCAGGGAAGGCCGTCGTCAAGTCGATGACCTTGATGCCGAGCCGAGCAGCCATGTCCAGTACAATCCTGCGCCTGGCATCGTCTTCAAGGCGAAGTGCCGGAGTATAGCTGGCAATCCCCCGATAACGCGCCGGGTCTGGCTCGTAAACCAGCGTCAACTCTCCTCCCCAGCTCTTAACCTCCTTCGAACCCTGACGGAGTATGCGCTCCAACAGAGATGTGTTCAACTCGACGGGCTTGGGCGGATGCAACCGCGCGCGAAATTCGAATTCGAGCGTGCGAACGTTTTTCAAAATCAGAAAGTTCTTCAAGCTGGTGGGCCAGCTGTGGTCGCGAAGGCTTTGTCGAATACCGCTCTCAACATAGGCTGCAATTGCCGAATCCAGCGCTGGTTGTTTGTCGATGAGCCCTTGCGAAAAGCTAGGGTCGTCGAGATAACGCTGCATCAAAGACGAGTGGCTCTCTATCTCCAGGTATTGTGGGCTATGGGATTCAGCATAGCTCCAAAGCACGCGCTTCGGCTTGAGGTAGTGCAGATATTCGCGGATCGAAGCCAGGGCGAACAGCGGTCCGTTACCACCTGCGCCCAGGGTAATGACGGAGGGGAACACCGTTCTTAGCTGGCCGGCTGGACTGTCAGCCTGCGGAACGCACTCGCCGGTGGTATTGGAGGCGCCCACCATCGCCACATCCACCGGAGAGCTTTGCCAGATTCCCTTCGGGTTAGGAAATCCATGCTCGTCGGTGTTGTAGGTCAGGTATTGCCCACCCTCATTGCATACGACCGCGAAGACACCGGAGTGTCCTCCCAAAGGTATCGTAGGCTGACCATTCACCTTAAGCGGCGCGTCGACCAGCAGGTAAGGGTAGAAAGGTGGATACGCATGGATCCCCTGGTCGCGATATTCGAGAATAGCTTCCATTCGGGTGCGGGGATCATATTGGATTCCGGCTTCGGCTGCAGCTTTTGTTACCCCGTCCCTAAAGGGGAGATCGTCGTTGTAAAGGACGCGCGAGATTAGCTCGGTTGCATACAGGCCAACTAATGCACCCAGCATTACCGAGGCGGCAATAACACGTAACTTCGCATTAACAACCAGCAATGCCAAGGATCCGAGAGCCAGAATGACAGGGGCAACCCTTACATAGAGGGGTTTGTGTGCAGCTACAAAGTACGCGGAGAGCAGAAGCAGGACCGCGGCTGCAACGATAAGGAAAACGTTTGCGGCCATGACCAGTGGCCGGCGTACTGTCCCTCTTTCTTGCGCAACTGTGACGGCAGAGCTCATGTTTCGCTGCACGGTGAAGCGTTTTCAAATGTTGTGGCTTACTACTGACCTTGAAGAGCGACGGAAGCCCGATTCAAGAAGCCCTCAGAACGAACCTTCATCGGAGAGGGATCCACATTGGCATTGGCTACATCCAGCTCCCACATTGTAGTACCATCGTGCCGGCGCCCGGTTTCCGTAAATCCTAGCTTACTGTAGTGCTGCTCGACCAGCTTGTTCCTGTCGGTCGGCCGGAAAGTGCCGACCAGTTTTCTCACTCTACGTTCCGCGGCGTGCTCCAACAATTCGCGCAGCACCATGGTCTCGACTCCGCGGCCCAGCACCCGGCAACTCATCAGCCAGGTATCGATGTCCCAGTTGCCCTCCGGCGTAGGACGGCAGATGATGACGCTGATCATGCCATTGTCCCCGAAGGTG
Organism: uncultured Acidobacteriaceae bacterium; assembly: GCA_963796585.1. Lineage (GTDB taxonomy): Bacteria > Acidobacteriota > Terriglobia > Terriglobales > Acidobacteriaceae > CAVVDY01. The sequence goes on along the minus strand of CAWCMB010000005.1, from coordinate 344,607 downwards.
TCGGTCAAGCGAACCTGCAGCGTGAAGCAGGTGGCATCGCTTTCCATCTCCGCCACTTCAGCTTCGGTATAGCGACGTGTCGTCAGGTTGAACTGGTTCGACTTGTTGATAAGCTGCGCGATACGCGCGCGTCCTGTTTCGTTGAAGGGCTGGAAGGCGATCTCCATGTCCAGCGAGGCAAGATACTGGTTTAGGTCGCCAACCTGCTTCTGCAATGCGGCGCGGCGAGCGTTACCGTCATAGTACGAAGCGCGGCTGAGGTCCTCCTGCGAGAACGTCGCCAGCTCGAAATATCCCGCGGCAGCCAGCGTACGAGCGTACAGTGCCGGGTCACTCGGCATTTCCGGTATGGCGACTTGGGGCAGCGCTTTGCGAACCAGTTCGCGTTCGAAGGGATTGTCATCTACGAACACCAGCGACTCCAGCCCGAGCGCAAGCTCCTCCGAGATGGCCTTGATGTTCGTCGCCTTGTCGCTCCAGTTGGCCTGGAACACGGCGAAATGCTCCTCGCGCAGCAGCATCTCAGGATGCTCGCGAAATGGCGTGCGAGCGATTTCATCCTCATTCTTTGACGACACAGCGAGAACGACACCGCGCTCGCGCAGTGCAAGGCAATATCGTTGCAGAGCCAGATAAGCTTCGCCGGCGGCATCGCCCTGGGCGATCTGAATACCCTTCAGTCCGTCGTCGCCAATTACCCCTCCCCACAGCGTGTTGTCCAGGTCGAGCACGAGACAGCGCCGGGTTTTTCCGCGCAGCGCCGCGATGATGCGGCAGACGTGATCGGCGTAGAGCGGCAGATAGGCTTGCGAGAAGGGAAGCTTCGCCATGTTCCATTCGGAAGGCGAGAACCAGTTGGCCAGACCGACGGTTTCGGCCAATCCCGCGACGTCCATCAAAACGTCCGACGTGCCCAGGACAGACTCCGCCAGTCCTTGATTGACGGAATCGATGAGGTTGCGCTGCGCTCCCGGAAGTACGCGGTCAAGCGAGCCCATTAATAGTTCCGGAGGCGCGGCGAGATTCTGCACAATGCAGGTTGCTCCGCTGTTCTGCTGGATGCCATTGCGAATTAACTGAATGTGGCCCAAAACCGCGTTCAGCGAGGCGTGAGCCTGGTCCGGCTTCCCGGGAGTAAGCTTGAGCGGCACCCCGCGCCAGTCCAGCGCGATGAGCACTCCGTGCGGCTTTGCGCGATTGATCGCCGAATCCGGGTTCAGGCTCTCCTGTACTGCCTGGTCATAACCGGCAGCGACACATTGGAGTGCAATGCCGTATCGCGCCGCCGTCGCGGTGAGAGCGGGAGCGATGAAGTCAACCGTCGCGTTGCTGATCAACGCCAGGCGGTATTCCGACAGAGGCTCCAGCGATTTCCCTTGGGCATGCGCCGCTGCGATGACCTTCGCAACCCGGATGAGTTGATTTTCGTCCATGCCGTAAGAGGCAAGGGCGCGGAGGCGGGCGCCGAGAGAATCGGGATCCCGCAACGCCTCCTTACATTGAGAGCTGAAGTTTTCCGGAGTACGCGGCAGCCAAGACAACTCAGAGTAAAGGGCCGACATGGTTATTTCCTGGCAGGAGCCGAAAGCTTGGTGTCAATCAACTCGATGAGCTGTCCGACATTTTTCAGATTACCCACCTCAACAGCGTTGAACTTGATTCCCATCTTTCGCTCGATGGTCAGCAGCAGGCGGACGTGGGCCAGGCTGTCCCAGTCGTCGACATCAGCGGCGCTTAAATCGGGCCGCAAAACAATACTGTCGTCGTCAAAAACGTCGTGAAAGATCGTGGTGAGGACCGTTTGAGTTTGTTCTGACATAAGTCAACATATCACTGGCGCGAACGAAGGTGAGCTATCTCCACGCCATCATACACAACCTGCTGCAAAGGCTATATGCAATTCCGGTGCTTCGATTGAGCTTCCCGAAGCGGTTTGTCGGCAGACTCCGCTACCAACCTTAATCCGCAGCTTCCAGCCGCAAGTCACCCGGAGGAATCGGCCTGACGAACACGTCGACCGTTTGCCGATAGAACTCTTCCCCATCCGAAACCGGCTTCCAACCCAGCTTCTGCTTGGCCAGCGAACAATCCAATTGTGTGGCCAGAGAAGCGCTGCGCAAATCGCGGAATGGCACCATTCGGTTGTCCGGTTTCTTTACCGCTTTCTTGATCAAATACCGGCTGAGTTCCCCGGCGCAGATGCCCCACAGACTTCTGGGATAAAACCTGAAGTTACGGCGGGTTCGTTCTCGCAACACCGAGACGAACTCGGAGGCAGAAGGACGCACATCGCCGGCGAGATTAAACGTCAGACCTTCGATGCCGGGAGCGTCCTTTGCCAGTAGCAGCGCCCGTGCCACGTCGTCCACCAGCACGCAGGGAAGAGGAGTCTTTCCGCCGCCAAAGCCAAGCAGGCAAATATCGGAAACACGATCGCCGAGAGCGGGATGCACCATCAGCCCTCCCGGACCCATCACCACCGCGGGGCGGGTAATCACCACCGGCAGCTTGCGCGTGCAATGCATCTCCAGCAATTTGTTTTCAACGACGCTCTTGGCCTTGCAGTAATCGCCGCGATCCTGGCGTGAAACCTCGTTACCTAAGGAAGCTTCCGTTGCTGTTCCCGACTTGCCGAGGTACAGAGCGGAGGTACTGCTGGTGTAAATCAAACGCCGCACCCGATTCGCCAGACAGGCTTCAGCTACGTTGATGCCGCCCGCAATCACCCCGCGCTCCCAGTCTTCCCATATCAAGCCGACCGGCATCGCGAGGTCATAGACCACGGAAGCACCTGCAAGTAGCTCCAACATTCGCGCCCGATCCGTGATCTCCCCCGATTGATACTCCACCCGAGGGTTGGCGCTATCGCGACCACCGGAGGTGCGGCTGATGGCGACAACATGGCAGCCTTGATCCGCGAGTAGAGCGGTAAGCCGCTTGCCGATGAACCCCGCGCCTCCCAGAACGACGACCCGTTCAGACTGCGACAAGCGATGCCTCCCTCTGCTCCGCAAAATTTAATGCGGAGTCAATGGTCATATGGCAGGCTTCCACAACCCGGGTTCCCTCTGTGCCGTTGATGCGTGGGGTTCTGCCGCCTGCGAGCGCCCGATAAAAGGCTGCGATGCTCGAGCGGAACGAGAAGCTCTGCTGCTCGTAACGCGGACCGAGGCCAACCGCTCCCAGCGAATACATCTTGATAGCTCGCAGGTTGCGCCGGGCCAGCGACCACGAATTTCTGAACCCATTAACCATGTCGTCCAAGCGCAGGTAGGGAGTCTTCTCGAAAATCTGAATCGTGTTGCGCCGGATATCGACAAAAGCCTGTGCATCCTCACCTATGACCAGCACGGTCATTGCGTTGTAGGCCCCGCCAACTGATAAGGTGACCTGCGCGGTTCCGCGTTCGCAGACCAGCGAGGTCTGCCAATGCTTGAAGAATCGCACCCCGTTGCTCAGCGTGATTTCTCCAGAAACCGCGGTGTTTGCCTCCGTTGCACCTCCCAACAGCCGAATGGGGATCGACAATGGGTGAGGCCCGATCTCCAACATGAGACGGTCTGTGCCACCGAACATCCAGTGGTTATGGACTGCGGTTTCGATTCCCGGCATGGGCGCGGTAAACATCACTTGTACCTGCTCGATGGCGCCGAAGCGGCAGGCGCGAATGGCATCAATCAGTTCCAGGAAGGCCGGCATGAACACAACGTTGTGATTGACGCCGATCTGTAAGCCGCTTCGCTGGGCCTGCGTCTCTAAAACCTTGCACTCCTCAATGGTGAGGCAAAAGGGCTTCTCCATAAACAGATGGCAGCCCGCCGACAAGCACTTTTCACCCGCGCTGGCGTGCATTTGTGGAGGCAGCAGAACATGAACCACGTCGGGTCGCGCTTCCCGCAGCATGGCCTCCAAACTCTCAAACACTGCGGGAATTCCATACTTCTTCTGGACCGCCTTGGCGCGATCGATGTTGACATCGCAGACCGCAACCGTCTCGACCAAGTCGGGCAGGGACTGGAGAACGGGTGCGTGACCCTCAGATATGTTTCCCGCGCCGAGAAGAGCGACGCGGAATCGCTGGGTTGGTCTTACTTGGCCGGGTTGCGGGATAGTTCACCTCTTGACCGCAGTTTCAAATAAGCGGCAATGATGCAGAACTTTATTGTACTCAATAATTATTGGCCGGACGTGGAGGAAATTACCTGAATCGTGGTGACCGCAGTTACATGTTCCGCAGATGCATCGCTTCATGACATTGAAACTGTGGCGGCGAAATTGAAAGGAGGCAGCGTTGGGAGGACGAAGACAGGTCTCCGGCCGATCGCTGTCCTGCGGCTTTAGGCAAAACGCTTCCGTTGTGAGAATAAGCCGAGCAGACCGCTGCCGATGAGCAGCAACGTCCCTGGCTCAGGCGTCATGTACATGAATTCCTGGTCGCCATTTTCGCAGTGCGGATTTTTCGGCGTCAGAATCTCAATGTTGGAAAAGTCGATGTTCGACAGGTTGGCCGACTGTGCCATGTCATACCAGTATTCCGCACCGAACGTGCCCTGCGGCACGTCGCCCATGTCAAGGTTGGAATCAAAAATCTTCCAAATGGCGAAGTTAATATTGCCCCACTCGGTCGGATTGCTGTCGTTGATCTGCATCAACAGAAATCCGGCTTCCTGGTACTCGGTCAGATTGTTGAATCTGGTCTTGCTCAGATTGCCGATGCCGAGATTTGTGAGGTTAGCCTGCCAGGTGTCACCCACGTTGGACTGGTGGAGAAAGTCGTCGCAGATCATTGGAATCTCTGGTCCGTTGTCGATGGTCAGGTAGTAAGGATACGTATAGTGGCCGTTCTGACTCTGTCCGCCCAAGTCAGCGAATCGTACCTCGACCGTGTCGGCGAAGGCGGCCATCGTCGCGCCAATAACGAAGAGTGCTGCCACTAATAGTTTCAGTGCTTTTGCTTTGCTCATGTCTGTCCCCTTGATGAAGTGTTTCGAATGCAAGGACTTCGAAACTCGCCCTGACAAAGGGCAAGCCTGCCGCCACACATGCGCTGAGTCGATGTAAATCAAAACGCGAGACTTACGCCGGCAGGCGTTTCAGGTCAAGGGGCAACAGATGCAGAACTTTGCACAGTAGTGGAAGTCACACGATGGGGCGGCAGCGAATGTCGTACTGCCTGATCTTATAAAGCAGGGCCTTATAGCTGAGGTTGAGCATCATGGCGGCGCGTTTGCGGTTCCAGCGGGTCTTCTCGAGCGCATTGGAGATGGCCTCCATTTCAGCCCCGCTCTTCACCGTGCGGACCATTTCTTTGAAGTCGGGTTCTGGTGAGACCGCCCCTCCGATGTTGGGAGTGTTTACCTGTTCCTCGAGCTCGCGGACCGCTGATTCTTCGTCGCCTAGAACCAGATATCGTTTGACGAAATTCTCCAGTTGGCGAATGTTGCCCGGCCAGGAGTAGTTCTCGCAGGCGCTCAGCAAACGCGGAGATAACGGCTGAATCGGACAAGCATAACGCTCCGCCACCCGTAGCATGAAGTGGCGAAGCATCATCGGAATCTCTTCCTTACGCTCGCGCAGAGATGGCATGCGCAGCACGAAACTGCTGAGGCGGTAATACAGGTCCTCACGGAAAGTCTTGTCGGCAATCGCTTCCGTCATGTTGATATTGGTAGCAGCCAATACCCGGACATCGACTTGCACTGAGCGGCGGGCCCCGAGCCGGCAGAACTGGCCGTCCTGCAGCACCTGAAGCAACTTCGCTTGCAAGGCGGGAGACATTTCACCGATTTCGTCCAGCAGCAATGTTCCCTTATCACATAACTCGAACTTGCCGGGCTTCGCTTTGTTGGCCCCGGTGAACGCTCCCGGCTCATAGCCGAACAACTCACTCTCCAGCAAATCGTTGGGCACGGCCGCGCAATTCACTTTCATGAAGATGCGATTCTCGCGAGTCGAATATTTGCGAATCAAATGCGCCAGGACTTCTTTGCCGGTGCCGCTTTCGCCCAGCAGCAGCACCGGGAAATCAAAGCGCGCCACCTGCACCGCCTGCGCCCGCAGGCTTTGCATTTGTGGTGTCGCGCAGAAAAATACCACTCCGCCACCCAGATCGATTGCCTTTCCCGCCTCCCCCGAACCGGGAGCCGCGTGCTGTAGGCAGAAACGCAACACCTCGTCCATCTCCGCCTTCTGGATGGGCTTCGAAAGATAGTCCTGCGCCCCCAGGCGCATTGCCTGTGCCACCTTGCGAGTGTCACGAACACAGGAAATCATCACCACTTTGCTGAGCGGACTTGCTTGCCGTATTCGCTCGAGCGTCTCCAGCCCATCCCATCCCGGCATCACCAGGTCGAGAAGCACCACGTCTGGAATCTTCCGCCGCACTTCTTCAAGCGCCTCCTCACCGCTGGCAGCGGCGGTCACTTGATAGGAATCAAGTTCCAGGGAAGTTTGCAGATACTTCCTTATGCTGGGCTCGTCGTCGACGATCAATATGCGGCCCGCGCTCATTGCGTCTCGAACCTGTGCTGTGGAGGTTTGAGCAACAGAAGAAACGAAAACTTGCTGCCGTGGCCGGGATCACTCTCGACCCATATCTTGCCGCCCGCAGCCTGCACTAGCTTGCGCGCGATTGCCAGGCCCATACCGTATCCCTCCGCTCGCGACCCCGCGGGGGTCAGCCGGAAGTAGTCCTCGAAGACCTCCTGCTGAAACTCCGGTTCGATGCCTGGCCCGGTATCGGCTACAGAGATACGGCAACAGTTTGGAGTGCTATGGGCGGACCGGCGGCGGTCCACCGTCGGCTTGCCTTTTGCGGCTCTGCGTTCCCAGAAATACGATTCGACGTGAAGCCACACCGTGCCGCAATCCCCGGTGTACTTGATCGCATTGTCCAGCAGATTGGAAATTATGTGCTGCACCTTGAACCAGTCGAAACGGAATGGCGACAGTTTCTCTGAGGGAAGAAAGTAAAACGCGATGGCCTTATCGTGGAACCTTTGCGACCATAGCTCCGCAATCTCCTGAATGCACATGTTGATGTCTCCGGTTTCATAGTGCATTTCCAGGCGATCGGCCTTCAGCGAGGCATAGGCCAGCAAGTTTTGCACGAAGTTGGAGAGCCGCAGCCCGTTCTGCTGTATCTCGGTCACCACCTCAACCTGTTTCTCCGTCAATGGGCCAAGCTTCTGTGCCAGAAGCAGATGCAGATACCCATCCATTACCGCGAGGGGAGTTTTTAGTTCATGCGCGGCGGTGGCCAGCGCCTCCCGGAGATCGGCGGTTTGCTCGTCGTCATCCAGCCGCTGAAATGTTCGATTATCCCTGGTGACGCAGGAGGAATTGGCATAAACTGTGGGCACTGCTCTCCTCCTTAACGGTGTCATGACTGCTCCGAAAGAGGCTCACAACTTCTCTCTCGACAATACCGGCGAAATGCTTTAAGCCGCCTGCTCTCGCGAGAGACCATATTGCAGCCTATAATGCGCATGGAATTGCGGTGGGGAGCAGACGCGGCGACCAGCACCTCAGGACAAAGCGCGATCTCGCCGCTGGGAGAACAGTTTTGAGTGCAGCCGCGGTCGACGACGGTGGCGTTTGAGTTGCTTAAACATCGGGGCTAACAGGGGTCAATTTTGCAGCACACCGAACAACACGAGCTACAGCACACTGAACAACACGAACGTCGCAGATGGGACCGCCTGCCCATTTCCGTTCCTTTCTTCATACGCGCGAACCAGGAAAACGGCGAGGAGCTGCTGGAGTTCGGTACGGCATTAAATTTGTCGGCCGGTGGCGCCCTGCTGGCGAGCCGCAGGTACCTCGATCCCGGCACCAGCGTGCGGCTCGAGATTCCGGTGGCGCTGGTCAACAAAGCACAACTTCCGCGTTCGGTTTGCCTCCTGCATGCTAAGGTCTTGCGCTGCACGCCAGATCGCCAATACTTTCTGCTGGGCTTTGAGTTCAAGCCTCCGCTGCTCAGCGCAGTGGACAGAGAACATTTGCAGTAGCAGCGCCTGGGTAAACCTCTCCTCTGAAGATGAAAGACTTTTCATCCCAAGTTGGTACTACGGTTTTGTTTTGGAGATTTCTTAGCTGCATAAACAGGAGTCTGTGGTAGAGTAATGTACTCAGGTTCAGCGGCTTACAATCCAAATTGCAACTTAAACCAATTCTGACCCGAGTTGGCGCAAGAAATGCAATTCCTTGGTACGAGTTCCAAACTTTAAAGAAACAGGGTCCCGGGTACTTTGCTGGCGAGCACCAACAACGAAAGTGCGACTGCGGCACCAGCGCTGCCGCCGGAGTCCGTCATCTTTGGGCAAACTCCTGTCATGCAGGATGTTCGACGAAGGCTTGAACGCGTTGCCGGAGCGGACATCTCGGTTCTGATCTCCGGCGAGAGTGGTACCGGTAAGGACATCATTGCCCGCCTGCTCCACGCTTACTCACCCTGGGCAAAGGGGCCGTTCGTAAAGGTAAACTGCCCGGCGATTCCAGGCACGCTATTGGAGAGCGAGCTGTTCGGGTACGAGAAAGGGGCCTTTACCGGCGCCTATGGCACCAAGCCGGGTCGGGTGGAGATGGCACATCGGGGAACGCTTTTCCTGGATGAGATCTCGGAACTGGATCCCACTTTACAGGCGAAGTTATTGCAACTATTGCAAGATGGCCAGTTCAGCCGCATAGGTGCGCAGGAGGACAAGCGGGTTGAGGTCAGGATTGTTTGCGCCACCAACCGTCACCTGCATACCGAAATCGAGCACGGCAGGTTTCGCCAGGACTTGTTTTATCGAATCGCGGCCATGACCATCCATTTGCCGCCATTACGTGAACGCACTATTGATTTGCCGGTAATTTGTGAATATCTTCTTCAGTACTACAATGACAAGCTGAACGGGCGGGCGCCGAGGTTGCGTCCGGCGCTTCTGGCGAAAATGCAGCGGTATGCGTGGCCGGGCAATGTACGCCAGTTGGAGAACCTGATTAAGCGCTATGTAGTGATGGGCTCAGAAGATGTCATCCTGAGCGAACTGCTTCAGCCGGCCGAAAATGACGCGCTGGATGATTTTGTTTTCAACGGTCCGATTTCGTTGAAGAAGCTGACCCGTCAAACAGTGCGGAAGATCGAAGCCAAGATCATTCTGAACGCCTTACACGCAAACAATTGGAATCGAAAGAAAGCGGCGCGCTCGCTTGACATCAGCTATCGCGCGCTGCTGTACAAACTTAAGGACGTGGGCATTCCGACGCGACGCTCGCTTTCTGCGCCCAAGCAAAATGGAGACAAGGCGCAAGGCTGAAAAACACAAGGATAAATTATGCAACGTGGTCCCAAATCGATCTGGTTAGCGGTTCTGGCATTCCTATTACTGTTGAGCCCATTGATGCAACGGGCCAGTGCCCAGCAAGATGAATCTAAGCCCGCGACAAACACTCCGCCGGTAGACGTCGCCAAGGCCCAGCCCTCTAGTCCTGATACTCCTCCCCAGCGGGTTTCACCCGCTGCGCCTGACGCCTATGTCATTGGGGCAGAGGATGTACTTTCAATCAACGTTTGGAAAGAGCAGGAGATGTCGCGGCAGGTACCGGTCCGTCCTGACGGCATGATCTCGCTACCCTTGCTGGGTGATGTCAAGGCCTCAGGACTCACTCCGCTGCAACTGCAGGACCTGTTGACGACCGACTTGAAGAAATACCTTTCGGATCCTCAAGTAACGGTCATTGTGACTCAGGTCAACAGCCTCTCATTCAATGTCGTCGGCGAGGTCTTAAAGCCGGGTTACTATCCGCTCACCCGCCGCATGACGGTGCTGGATGCGATCGCAATGGCAGGCGGCTTCCGGGATTTCGCCAAGGTGAAGAAGATCTACGTTCTGCGGGTCAAGGCAGACGGCAAAGAGGTAAGACTTCCGTTCAACTACAAGAATGTAGTTAAGGGTAAGAATGAGACTCAGAATATCGAGTTGCAGCCGCGTGACACCCTGGTTGTTCCGTAGTCGAGGAGGAGGTTATGAAACGCCGATTCGGGCTGTGCCTTCTGATGTTGATGGTGGGAGTTGCTCTGGGCGCTTGGGCGCAGGATGAGGCGCCCCCGCCTGCTCAGGCACCGTCTTCTGCGCCTGCTCCTGATACTTCGCAGCAGCCGACACAGAGCTCTGGTCCGAAGCAGGAATATACGGAAGTCGATCCCGGCAAATCCTTAAACTTCCTGAATGAGGCGGTCAACCACTCCAACCTTAACCTGGCCATGACGGTTCAGGCGAGTTACGACACCAACATTGCTACCTTTGCCACGACGAGCCTGCCGCAGACCTCGTACCTCATCGCGCCGCACATCGGCTTCTCGCAGTACCGGCCCAAGCTGGCGTTGAATATCTCGTACGATGGCGGGCTGGGAATCTATCAGCAATTAACTAACAACAATACCTATTCCCAGAGCGGCGACGCCGATATTCTTTATCAAATTTCATCACGCTGGCAGGGCCACGCCACCGACCGATACGCCTACTCCGCCGATCCCTTTGGTTCTTACTTCACCATCGTTGGGCAGCCTCAGCCCAACAATCCCAACCCGAGTGTTTATGTCCCATTTGCCACTACCCAGCAGAATTTAGTGGAGTTGGATCTGTCGAACCAATTGAGCAAGTACGATACGCTCACCTTCACCGGTACGGAAAACTTTCGCCGATATAGCAATTACGCCACCAATATCAGTTTTCAAGCGGGACTGTACGACCTGGTTAGCTACTCGGGCGGGGCCAATTACTCCCACAGAATCAGTGCGCAGCTCTCGCTGGGCGGGGGCTATACCTGGACTTCGTTAGACTTCGCGCACGGCCAGCAGCGGTCAGGTATCAGCGCCTTGCAGGCTTTTGCCAACTACCAGCTTAACCGGAGCTGGAGCATTTCGGGCTGGGCAGGTCCGGAATACATTACCGCGAAGACGCTGCTGGTCTACCAGAACCAATATTACATCTTGTACCAGAACGACTGGGTTCCCGCTTTCGGGGCCAACATTGGATGGCAAGGCTATCGCGACTCCTTTACTGTGGGCGCGTCTCGCCAGGTCAGTGATGGTGGTGGACTGCTGGCCACCACCACCGTGTATAACGCAAATGGTGCATATCGCCGCAAGATCAATGCGCGCTGGGATGGTATTCTCAGCTTCAATTACGGCTTTAATGCCTCGTTCGCCGCCAGCAACCTGAACAAACAGCTTTTTCCCAATCGCACCTACAGTTTGCTGCAGGCCGCTTTGCAGCTAACGCGACAGATTACGCCGGCACTGACGGCCAACCTGTCGTACGCCTATATTCGTGAGACGCAGGAGAATATTTACATTCAAAATGCGTATCCCCGGTACAACGAAAGCCGAATTTGGATTTCAATCCAGTACAACTGGAATCACCCCCTTGGACGGTAGAACATATGCAGGAAATTGAAGAGCAGAGATCAGCTCGAGGCGTTGATGAGTATTGGGCCGTAGTACGCCGCCGCAAGTGGTGGATTATCGGACCGTTGTTCATCGGCTGGCTATTGGTGTTTGTGTCGGCATGGATCATCCCGGCGCAGTACACCTCGGAGTCCGTCATCCTGATCGATAAGTCAAAAGTGCCTGAAACCTTTGTCCGGGCCAACGTCAAAGTTGAAATGGGCGAGCGGCTGGAGTCCATTACCCAGCAGGTGCTGAGCCGTCAGCGGCTGCTCGGCCTCATCAACCGGTTCCATTTGTATAACAGCGTGCTGACTCCCACTCCGGATGATCAACTGAAGAAGATGCGCGCTGACATCAAGATTGATCTGGTGCAGACCCCCACGCCTGACGAATCCGGCAAGCGCGAACTGACAGCCTTCAAGCTGCAGTACACCGGAGACAATGCTTCGGTTGCGCAGCAGGTCAACAGCAGTATGGTCTCGTACTTTATTGACGAAAATGTCAAGGCCAGCCAGGCAATGTCAGAGAGCACGACGCAGTTTCTGGACACCCAACTGAGAAACGCGGCGGATTCGCTGGCTACGCAGGAAAACCGCTTGCGGGACTTCGAAAAGCAGCACGCGGGAGAACTGCCGGAGCAGGCGCAGGCCAATATTCAGATGATGACCGGTGCGCAACAGCAATTGGCGAGCCTCATCGAGTCCCGCAATCGCGCCGTACAGCAGCAGGCTTACCTGACTTCGCTGCTCGCCCAGTACGAAGCGGCTGGAGTCGAAAATATGGGCAGCGGCAGTCCGCAGTCGATCGACCAGCAGATTGAGAGTGCAAAAACAGCTCTGGCGGACTTGGAAGCCAGGTACACGCCCGAGTATCCAGATGTCAAGAAGATGAAGGACACCATCGCTAATCTGGAGGCCCTGAAGCGGAAGCAGAATGGCGGCGGCGACTCCGGTCAAGCGGACGCAGGCGACAAATCTGATAAAGACAAGGTCGCGGCTACCACCGCCGCGAATGGGACGACTCCTCCTGCCGACAAAGGTGCTCAGGGTGACGATTCCGCCAACTCAGGTGGGGGCGACAATTCTGCGGACCTGAACGACATCCGCCCCGGACTCACTCCGGGACAGTTGTCAGCCGAGGCCCCGGTGATGCAGATCCAGAGCGAACTGAAGTCCAACAAAATGGAGATTCAGAATCGCGAGGGGCAGATCCGCGCGCTGGAAGCGCGGTTGCAAGAGCTCCAGGCACACCTGGGAGGTACCCCGTCGGTCCAGGCTGAAATGCTGAACCTGACTCGCGACTACACAACCACGCAGAGAGAGTACATGGAACTGATGGACAAGAAAAACGCCTCTGCGCTGGCCACCAACCTTCAGCGGCAACAGCAGGGTGAGAACTTCCGCATCATCGATCCTCCCAGCTTGCCGGAGAAAGCGTCGTTCCCCGATCGCTTCCGGTTCTCGCTGGCGGGTCTGGCGGTAGGGCTTGGCCTGGCCGTGTTGTTCGGCGCCGGCAGCGAGTATGTCGACGACCGGATCCGCAACGAGCAGGACTTGGCCGACGCTACTCCTCTGCCGATTCTGGTAGAGATTCCGCCGATTCGGACCGACGAGGAAATCAGGTCTTCGCGACGGAAACCGCTCATTGCGCTGGTGGCGACGATTCTGGTGGTGATCATTATTCCCACCGGAATCTTCTATGCGTATTACTGGGGCTAGCTCATGTACAAGCAATTCTTTGGGCTGAACCGAAATCCTTTCGAGATCAGCCCAGATCCTTTCTTCTACCATCCCACGCCTCGGCACAACGAGGCGTTGGCCAACCTCCACTATGGAGTGGGAAGACGAAAGGGCTTCATCGTTATCACCGGCGAAGTGGGTACCGGCAAGACCCTGCTGGTACGCTGCCTCCTCGCCGAATTGCGCAAGGGCAATATAGCCTTCGGCTACGTGTTCAATCCGCTCTTGTCGACAGTGGAGTTTTTTCAGTACATCATGGCCGATCTCGGATTGCCGTACGCGGGGCGCAGCAAGACGGAAATTCTGCTGGATTTGAATCGCTTTCTTATCCAGCGGCACGCCCGTGGCCTTATTACGGCGCTGGTGGTTGACGAGGCACAGGACCTTCGGCCTGACTTGCTGGAAGAGATTCGTCTGCTTACCAATCTGGAGACATCACAGCAGAAGCTCTTGCAGATCGTCCTTCTGGGTCAACCTGAGTTAGACAGGGTCCTGGACTCCCCCGAGTTGCGCCAATTGAAGCAACGCGTCGCTCTGCGCTGCCAACTGTTACCGTTGTCGGAAGAGCAGACGCGATCCTACGTGCTGTCACGGTTGGAGCGCGCGGGGGCAAAGCCTGACGCCCCGGTGTTCAGCGATGACAGTCTCTCGACCTTGCACGAATATTCGCGTGGTATTCCGCGCATCATTAACAATCTCTGCGAGAATTCCATGGTCAGCGCCTTTGCCCGCGAGCAGAAGCCGGTGACTGCGGACATCATTGCTGAGGTCGCCGCAGATTTCCGGCTGACACCGGCATCCGCCATACCGGAAGAAACCAGCACCTCGGTACGCGAAAGCCAGGATAACGGAGATAGCTTGTTGCGCTCGCTATTTCGAGCGCTCCGTACAGTAGAGAACGAAAGTGTAGAAAAGCCCATATCGTCAAATGCCGTGAGGAGAGCCTAAACTATGAGCCGAATTTTTGACGCGTTGCAACGCTCCCAGGGAGACAGTCCAACACCGCGGGCGACAACGCCTAACCAGTCTGTACCACCCGAGGCTCTGGCATCGGCGATGGACAACGCCAGTGCGTTGAATTCGCCGGAATCCGCAGCCGCTCACGCGACCGCTGCTGCAGCACAGGTGCCTGCCGATTGGCTCTCGGTCCCCTCCGAGCGTGTTCTCCACCCTAATCCGACGCCCGAGCAGCGGATTGTCACGCTGAGCGATCCTAATGGTCCTGCTGCGGATATGTTCCGCGTGCTTGCCACCCGCCTGGCCCACATGAAAGACAAGCGTCCTCTCTCCAGGCTGCTGGTCAGCAGCGCGGTGGTTGACGAAGGCAAGTCAGTGGTGGCAGTGAACCTGGCTGTTGCGCTTTCGCAGCGTCCAGGCGAGCGAGTTCTACTGGTGGAAGCCGACTTGCGCCGGCCCACGGCCAGCAGGCTGCTCTCGTCCAGTCCCACGGTGGGCATTACGGAATGGTATGCCGGGCGGCTCTCCATCCAGAATGCTCTTTATAAGGTCGGCGATCTGCCGTTGTGGTTCCTCTCGGCGGGCGAAGGCGTTCAGGAGCCGCTGCCCATTCTCGAGTGTCTGGAATTTGCCAACATGAGAGAAGCCGTGTCTGCGCACTTCGACTGGGTCATCATGGACTCGACTCCCATGTTGCCGATGGCCGATGCTGCATCACTGTCGCGCTTGTGCGATGGTGTGCTGGTTGTGGTTCGCGAAGGATACACACGCCGCAAGCTGCTGAACAAGGGGCTGGAGTCGATCGACCGCAAGAAGCTGATCGGAATGATATTCAATGAAGCGGCCTCGCAGCAAACGACCTACGACCAGACCGGCGGATACGGGTACTACAGCAACAAGAAATCCGGCCGCCATTCGGCGGGCGGGGACCAGGGGAAAGCGGCTACTGCATGATTCGGTTGTTCAACGCCTATTTCCCCACCCGGACATTACTGCTGACCGTAACGGAAACCGTTCTGGTCATTTTCGGTTTTGTTCTGGCGGTGGTCTTATGGGCGGGAACAACCCTCGACGCCAACATATACCTGCTGTATGAAAACGGAATCGGGAGGATCGGCCTGGTAGCGGCCGTCTTCCTGATCCTGATGTACTACTTCGACCTGTACAACTCTTTCATCCTTACCAACCGCCGCGAGGTACTCACCCGGCTGGTGGGGGTTCTGGGCTGCACCTTCGTCGCCCTGGCTGTCCTCTACTACACCTTCCCTGAAATCAGGCTGGGCGGCTACGTACTTTGGCTGGGCGTGCTCTTCATGGCGGTCTCGGTGCCGCTATGGCGCAGCTTTTTTTTTGTCCTGAACCGTTCTGCCCGCTTTGCTGAGCGAGCCATCATCTATGGCGACGGTCCCCTCGCTGAGCCGCTGATCGAGGAGATCGGGCGCCGCCCAGAACTGGGAGTCCGCGTCTCCGGTTTTGTCGGTGGCCCCTGTCCTGTTGCCGGCATTCCTTCCTATGACAATGCCGATCTCACCGAGCTGGTCAAAAGAGAAGGAGTTCGCAAAATTGTCGTCACCATGGGTGACCGGCGCGGACGCCTCAAAGTCGAAGAATTGTTGAAGCTCAAGGCGAGTGGCGTCCAAATCCAGGACGGTCCCGAGTACTACGAGTCAGTTACCGGCAAAATTCCCCTGGAGTCTCTGCGCTTGAGCTGGCTCCTGTTTTCTCCCGGCTTCCACGTTCCAGCCGGTCTGAGAGTCTACAAGCGACTCTTTTCTCTGCTGCTCGGCACTTTGGCGGTGGTTTTGACTTCGCCACTGATGCTGATTGCGGTGATTGCCATCCGGCTCGATTCCAAAGGCGCTGTCATCTTCAAGCAAAAACGTGTTGGCGAGCACGGCGAACTGTTCACGGTCTACAAATTCCGCTCAATGTTTGAAGGCTCCGACAAGATGGACTTGAAGCCGGCGGAGCACGATGATGCCCGTGTCACCTCCGTCGGGTTTTGGTTACGTCGTAGCCGGATCGATGAGCTGCCGCAACTGTTCAACATCATCAAAGGCGATATGGCTTTTGTGGGTCCGCGGCCGTTCGTGCCGGAACAGGAAAAGGAATGCGCGGCAAATATCCCGTTTTACAAGGAGCGCTGGCTGGTGAAGCCCGGAGCGACGGGATGGGCGCAAATCAATCGTGGGTACAACGCTACCTTGGAAGATAACCGGGATAAGCTGGCCTACGATTTGTTCTACATCAAGAACATGTCCATCGGGCTGGATCTGTACATCCTTTTCGCCACCCTGAAAATTCTGCTGCTTGGCAGGGGTGGTCGCTAGGATAACCCGCTCCTATCCGCCTATTTCACATCCTTCATCGCAAGCAGCGAGCCGTATTCGTGGCCACCGCTGTCGACAGCGCGGGCAATCACGGCGTTGAAGGCATCCCGTAGCTCGGGATATTTGGCCACAATGCCTTTAATGACGGCCATATTGTCCTGAAACGCAACGGCGCTATTGGTAGCGTCCGCCGACTGGTATCGGACACGCAGGTTCAAGTCGTTGCCGACAGGCACCGGCGCCAGTTCCGTAATCTTGAAAACCTTGCCGTTGGCTGACAGATTCATCGGCGATTGCGCGGATGGCAAATCCGCCGGCCTCGCTGATTCCATCTCCTGCGCGATTTTGTCCAGTTGAGGATTGCTCATGAAATTCACCGGAGCCAGCAAATCCCACGCTGTCAAATAGTAGAACCACGCATCGTGCAGCTGATTCTTGGCCTTGTATTGCCGCGCCTGAGTCAGGTACCAATCCCCATCATGTCCGCCAATTGCATTCAGCCGCGGATAATAGCCGGCCAGCTTCCAACTTCCTCCCATGTCCTGCAAGATCATGGTCAGCGTGACCGGGTCTTTGTCGCCGGAGATCTTCTGAACCACCACCGCGTAGCGTCCGGCGGGAAGATTAGGAATGGAGAATCCGACCCGCTGCGGAGAATTGTAGATGCCGCAATAGAAGTCGGCCCGCTGCGCGTCTTTGATCTGCGAAGCGTCGAGCAGGTAGGTGCCCGTCACGGACGGCTGGCCTTCAGCAAAATACTTTTTGTTATCGACGACCGCCTGTTCAATGCTTGTGAAGTTGCCCGCCACCGCAGGTATAGCGTTGGCCTTCAGTCCCGCGACATCGCCCTGCGCCGACATAGTGAAGTAGCGCTGGGCCGCGCTCTCAATCGCAGACTTGGTCGCCGGATTGAGATCAGCACCCGAATCGCATGTCTGAGCGCAAGCGAGGGAACTCCAGGAGGCGATCAACAGAATTGCAAATGTCAGATACCAAGCGCGACGGAATACAGCCGGAGTGGCGATCATTATGCTTTCCTAAAAGTGCTTATGATCTTTCTGCAAAGTTCCTGTTTCTTAAGATGCAAGTACCGCCCGAGCCGATGTTTTGCGGCGATCGTCCAAACTGGTCGCATAAATCGCTTGGAAAGGGCACCCTTCGGCTGCGCTCAGGGCAAGCTCTTCAGCCGTGGCGCAAAGCGCCTGTCAAGCGGGCTTTTAGCCCCTGAGGGATTTTCCCTTCCTCTATTTAGTTAGATAGTTTCTTGATGCCGCTTTGACGCCGCAACCAGTCAGGTAGAATGAGGACGGTAAACGACGGCTTGGCTGTCGCGTCCAACTCAGTATGTTACGCCTTCAGCGGAAAAGCGCATTAGCGCCGTGTTTGGCGATCCTTCTATTCGCAGGAAATGCGCTGGCACAAACCGCTGCCGCCGCGCCTCCGTCGTCCGGCAATGCCGTGCCGTCTGGCGCCACGAAACCAAAGCAGCATCATTCCGCCAAGCGAAGCAAAACTCCGGCTGCTGAACAGCAGGTGGTCCAGCCACCCTCGCCCGCTCCCACGCCCGAGCAGATGCCTCCCGTCGCGCCCACCGTCACCTATCAGGGTGGCCAACTGACGATCCAGTCGAACAATGCGACCCTTGGCCAGGTACTTAGATCGGTCCAGTCGAAGACGGGCGCATCGTTCGATATACCGGCCAGCGCGAATAGCGATCGGGTGGTCGCACAACTCGGGCCGGGACAGCCCCGGGATGTGCTGGCAACGTTACTCAACGGGTCAAAATTCAACTACATTATTTTGGGCAGTCCGAGTCAGCCGGGCTCCGTACAGAAGCTGATCCTGACACCGCGGCAGAATGCCCCAATCACCAACACGGCGCAGAATCGGCCCTCTCCGCAGCCACAGCCGGAGCCCCAGGCGGATGAAGAGTACACTCCTCCGGAGCCGGTGGAAGACAATTCAGCAAATCAGGCTCAGCCGCCAGGAGGATTCCGTCCCGGTTACACTCCCAATCTGCCCAATGGGGAAGCGCAGCAGTCTGAAAATGGGCAGCCGCAGCAAGGCGTCAAAACCCCTGAGCAACTACTCCAGGAACTGCAGAGGATGCAGCAGCAACAGCAGCTCTATCAGCAGCAGTTGAATCCTGCGAACCAGCACCCGCCTCAGCAGCAGCCACAGCCACAGTAGCTTCTGGTAAGACAGCTTCGCGGTAAAGGGCTTCTCAGCCGCGGCTCACTTGTCGTGCGCCCGCTATTTGCGAAACAGCGCCTTCAGCGATTCAATGTAAGGTGCGCGTGCAACGCCGCGCTCGGTGATGATCGCCGAGACGTATTCATGCGGGGTGACATCGAATGCCGGATTCTCCACTCCTACACCATCGGGAGCAATTTGTTTGCCCGCCATGTGCGTGACTTCAGTCGCAGCCCGTTGCTCGATGGGGATCTGGCTGCCCTCGGGGGTTTTCAGGTCAACCGTCGACGTCGGGGCTGCAACATAGAACGGAATTCCGTGCTCTTTCGCCAAAATGGCTACCGTGTAGGTGCCGATTTTGTTGGCCACATCCCCATTGGCGGCGATACGGTCAGCGCCCACTACGACGGCATTGATTTTGCCTTGCCGCATGATGGCTCCGGCCATATTGTCGGAAATCAGCGTCGTGGGAATGTTGTCCTTCATCAACTCCCACGCTGTAAGACGAGAGCCTTGCAGAAAGGGCCGCGTTTCATCGGCAAACACGTGCAACTCTTTCCCCGACTCGACTGCCGCTCGGATAACGCCTAATGCGGTGCCATACCCTGCCGTAGCCAGCGCGCCGGCGTTGCAGTGCGTCAGTACGCCCCCGCGTGCCGGCAGAAGTACCGCGCCATGCTTGCCCATGGCTTCGTTGGCGGCGATGTCTTGCACGTGCATTCGTTTAGCTTCGTCAACGATTTCGCGCTTGATCTCAGCAACGGGTTTGGACCGCAACTGCGCGAATTTGTCTTGCATACGCCGAATCGCCCAAAACAAATTCACCGCCGTCGGGCGGGTTGCGCCGATAACCTTACATACCTCCTCAAACTGGGCCGCGAGTTCATCGACCGTTTGTGCTTTCGCGTCGCGTACTCCCAGCGCGATTCCCATACCCGCGCTAACGCCGATGGCCGGAGCGCCACGCACGATCATGGTCTTAATCGCGTCGGCCACTTCCTCATAAGTTTTGCAGGTTACGTAAACCTCTTGTGTCGGCAGCTTCGTTTGATCGATGAAGCGCACCCCATCGTCAGTCCATTCCAGTGTCTTGATTATGCTCATATGGTTAAGAAGGATTGCTTTTGATGTGTTCGGCACGAACGTCATTGGCGGTGAACAGCGATATGAACGGAGCCGGCGATGCAGCTTTCTCTACGTTCGGTCGTCCCCCTGCTTCTTCGCGCTCAACCAGGCACAACACGCCGGCAATCTCGAAGCCGTACTCGCGAGCCGCTTCAATGGCCTGAACCGTGGAGGCGCCCGTAGTACAGACATCGTCCACGATGACTACCCGCGCAGGCTTCTCGCGGAAGCCTTCAATCCGTTGTCCCATGCCATGCGTCTTCTCTGCCTTGCGCACCAGAAAACCGTTGATCGCCTTTCCCTGTTGCGCACTGATTACGGAGGTAGCGACCACGATGGGATCGGCGCCCATGGTCAGGCCCCCGATTGCATCAGCTTGCCAGTCGCGGCTACGGATCTCCTGTACCACGGTCTGGCCCGTCAGAAGGGCACCGTGCGCATCGAGCGTAGTTAGCCGGCAATCAATGTAGTAGTCACTGGTGCCTCCGCGCGACAAGGTGAAGTTGCCCAGGCGGAAAGACTTCTCAGCCAGCATCCGCAGTAATTCCTCGCGCGCGCTTGCCATTCAGACGATGCTCTCCTAGCTGCTCAGTTTCTCGAGATGATGAAAATGATCGCTGCCAATCCAGAGTAGCGCAAACAGGGTGAAGTTGTACCCGGAGTGCGTCAGCACGCTGGCGGCGACAGAATCGGTGCGCTCGCGCACAATCGTCAGCACAAGGCCCACCACAAAGATGCTCAGGATCGGCGCCCATGCGTATCCCAACTGCGCTCCGTGAATCGACGCGAAGGCAGCCGCCGTCAGCAGCACGGCAAACAGTGTGCCCAATCCACGCCGAAGCGTTGGAAAAAGCATTCCGCGGAAGAACAGCTCTTCCAGCACCGGTGCGATCAGGACGCCGAAGAAGGCCATCAGGTAGGCACTCCTAGCATCGTTGAAGAACTTGTCCATGGGCAGCGACTTTGGAATCGGCAGGAAGTGTGCCAGTCCCTGGACGGCGAAGGCGAGCACAATCCCAGATAAGTAGAACCAGATCGCTTTGCGACTTGGCCAATTCCACCGGATCGCCGTGAGAAAAGGCTCATTGCTGCGCCGGCGAACAATCAGGGCCATAAAGCCGATAATCAGCGGATAACTCGCGATCTGCGAGCCCACAACCAGCAGCGGCTCCTGCGCCAGGGCGTAGATAGAGAGCCCATGAAACCTACGCAGGCTGTGAACAATGACGAGTGCAATCAGGCTGCACACGAAGATAGCCAGCACGGTTGCACACGGGATCACCGCAACATCCCAGATCGTCCAGGCAGGGAACTCTTTCTTGGGTGGCGTGGGTGGCGTGGCATACGCTGAAAACTCAAAAGTGCTTGCGCCGTCGGGAACTGTCTCTGCCGGTACGGGAGTGCCGGCAGCCTCTGGCAACGGCCAACGATCGCCCTCACCCATTGACGCCTACTTTTTGAGGAACGTTCTGATCGTGCGACTTGGGGATGCTCGGCAATAGTTTCGCCAAGGCTTGGCCGGTGTATGACTTCTTCACCCGCGCTACCTGCTCGGGCGTGCCCTGCGCCACGATTCGGCCGCCCTCTTCTCCGCCCTCAGGGCCAAGGTCGAGAATCCAGTCGGCATTGCGGATCACATCCATGTTGTGTTCGATGATGATGATGCTGTTTCCCAAGTCGGTTAGACGGTGCAAAACCTCGAGCAGCTTGCTGACGTCGGCAAAGTGCAGTCCGGTCGTGGGCTCATCCAGCAGATACAAGGTTTTCCCCGTCTGCCTCTTGCTCAGCTCGCGGGCCAGCTTAATGCGCTGCGCCTCACCGCCCGAAAGCGTCACTGCCGACTGTCCAAGATGAATATAACCCAGCCCGACATCCACTAGAGTTTGCAGCTTCTGCTTGATCTGCGGGAAATTTTCCAGCGGCGGCAGCACGTCTGAAACTGGCATCTCCAGCAAGTCAGCGATAGAGTAGCCCTTGTAGCGCACCGCCATGGTTTCGTGGTTGTATCGCTTGCCACCGCACACTTCACACAAGACGTAAACGTCGGGCAGGAAGTTCATCTCGATACGGCGTTCGCCTTCTCCCTGGCAAGCTTCACAGCGACCGCCCGCCACGTTGAACGAGAAGCGCCCCGCTTTGTACCCCCGCTCGCGCGACTCCGGCAGCATGGCATACAAATCGCGAATCTGGGTGAAGACGCCGGTGTATGTCGCAGGATTGGAGCGAGGCGTGCGTCCAATCGGCGACTGGTCGATGCGAATCACCTTGTCGATGTACTCTGTTCCGCTGATCGACTTGTGTGCGCCTGCTTCTTCGCGCGAACCATACAAGTTCTTCGCCAGGGCGCGATACAGGATGTCGTTCACCAGAGTCGACTTGCCCGAACCTGAAACTCCCGTGACCACTGTCATAATCCCCAGTGGAAAGCTGACGTCCAGATGCTTCAGGTTATTCTCGCTGGCACCGAGAATAGTGATGGCCTTCCCGTTCGGAGCGCGCCGCCCGAAGCGACACGTCACCTGCTTTTCGCCTGAGATGTACTGCCCGGTCAGCGAGCGCGGCTCAGATGCGATCTGCACGGGTGTTCCGCTGGCCACCAGCTCTCCGCCGTGTCGTCCCGCTCCCGGGCCAAGATCGACCACGTAGTCCGCACGGCGAATCGTGTCCTCGTCGTGCTCGACGACCAGCACGGTATTGCCGAGATCACGCAAAGATTCCAAAGCCTCCAGCAGGCGTTCGTTGTCGCGATGATGCAGTCCGATCGACGGCTCATCCAGAACATACAGCACCCCACGAAGCCGAGACCCAATCTGCGTCGCCAGCCGAATGCGCTGGCCTTCGCCGCCGCTCAAGGTTGCGGCCGAGCGATCCAGCGAGATGTATCCCAGCCCCACGGCATTCAGGAAACCCAAGCGCTCCGCAACTTCCTTCAAAATGCGACCAGCAATCTGCTCCTCGCGTGGGTTGAGACGGATTCGCGAGGCGGCTTCGATTGCGCGAGATATCGGCAGCGAGGTGAAATCGGCGATCGACATACCGTTAACCTTTACGCCCAAGCTCTCAGGTCGAAGACGCTTGCCGCCGCAGCCAGGACACTTGGTGGCCGACATGTGATCCAACAGCCACTCGCGATAGGTTTCCGAACTGCTGTCCTCCATCGCCCGGCGCAGGTAGGCAAATACGCCAAGAAAACCGCCGCGCTTTTGCTCGCCTGGCTGCGGCCCGTACAGAATGAGGTTCTGCGTTTTGCGAGCAAGCTGCTCAAACGGTTTGGAAAGATCAAACCCGTAGGCCGCGGCTGCAAGTTGAAGCGTGTGAATCAGGTTTTGCGATGCAGAGCCGGGTCCGAGGCCTCCTTCCAACAGCGGCTTCGACCAGTCGGAAACCACCTTCGCGGGATCGAAGTCATACTTGCTGCCCAGACCATTGCACTCGGGACATGCGCCATAGATGCTATTAAACGAGAACGAACGCGGCTCCAATACCGGGACGTTGATACCGCACTCGGGGCAGGCAAGCTTCGACGAGTACAGCCGCTCCTCGCCTTCGACTATGGCGACCAGGACCAGCCCGTTGGCCAACTTCATGGCCAGTTCGACTGACTGCACCAGCCGGCGCTCGATGCCCGGCTTGACCAGCAGCCGATCAACCACCAGTTCGATGGTGTGGTTCTTGCGCTTGTCGAGCTTGATTTCCTCGTCCGCGACATTGCGTAGCTCCCCGTCGATTCGCGCGCGCGTAAATCCTTGCTGCACAAGCTTATCCAGCTCTTTCTTGAATTCTCCCTTGCGGCCGCGCACGATCGGCGCCATGATCATGACGCGCTCTTCCGGCCTCAGTTCCATCACTCGCAGCACGATCTGATCCGCCGACTGCCGCGAAATCTCTCGTCCGCATTGCGGACAGTGTGGAACCCCTACCGAACTGTAGAGCAGCCGGAGATAATCGTAGATTTCGGTGATCGTTCCGACCGTTGAGCGAGGGCTGCGGCTGGTGGTTTTCTGTTCGATCGCAATCGACGGGCTTAGCCCATCGATGCCGTCCACGTCGGGCCGTTCCATCTGATCGAGGAACTGGCGGGCGTAGGCGGAGAGCGTCTCAACGTAGCGGCGCTGTCCCTCGGCATAAATCGTGTCGAAGGCGAGCGATGACTTCCCTGAGCCGCTGAGTCCGGTGATGACCGTTAGCTTGTTCCGGGGTATTTCGACGCTGATGTTCTTAAGGTTGTGCTGCCGTGCCCCTCGCACGGTGATGCTGGTAATGGCCATCAATCCGTTTCGCTAACCCTCTCCGAGCGCCCGTCCTGCTGGTGAGTTGATTCAGAGGCGTCCGAAACTCGAATCTTCGGAAAATGCCGGCAATCGCGACCGGTACCGCTCTGGAACCGTGGCGAGGAGGTATGCGCAGTTCTACTCCCGTATCCTATTTGTCAACATCCAAAGGCGTCAACGCGCGGTAAAGTTGCATCCAGAGTAGAGGTGGTTGCTTTCAGTAGATGCTGGCCAAGGGGGTTACGGTTCCCAGGGGTTGACCAGCGCCTGCTCAGAATGAGACGGTGGTAATGACTTCTATGTTTTTGTCGATTCTGCTGCTACTTACGATCGTGTTTGCGTTCGCTGTTGGTATCGCTCTGGGGCGCTGGGCGATTTTTGGAATTCTGCACTTCTTTGACCCGTCCAGGACGCAGAAAGATACCCGAGCCAGCGAACTTGCCACTGCATCCGGTGGCGACTAGTATCTAGTTGCATAAATAAGCGATTGGTGTATAGTGCAATCCAGGAAGGCTCGCAGTATTGCACTGACGCCGGAGGAACAGGCTGATCTGGAGTTGGTAGTGCGTCGCCCGAGCAGTGCGGCGCGGGATGTGTTTCGGGCCGGCGTGATTTTGCGGGCAGCCTCCGGGGCCAGCAATGAGCAGATCGCTGCGGCCATGGACACGCGGCCGGCTACGGCGAGCAAGTGGCGCGGCCGCTTTCTGCGCCACCGGATGGACGGTTTGCAGGATGCGCCGCGGCCAGGCAAGCCGGCGGTCTACGGCCGCAACAGCGAGCGTCGCATCCTCGCGCAACTGGATCAACCGCCGCCCAAAGGTTATGCGCGTTGGAACGGAGCCTTGCTGGCCGCGGCGCTGAAGGACATCTCCGACGATCAGATTTGGCGGGTGCTGCGCAAGCATGGAATTTCGCTCCAACGACGTCACAGTTGGTGCGTCTCAACCGATCCCTGTTTCGCTCGCAAGGCCGCCGACGTGGTGGGACTTTATCTCAACCCACCGGAACATGCGCTGGTGTTGAGCGTGGATTAAAAACCTCACATTCAAGCTCTGGAACGGGCCCAGGGCTGGCTGAAGCTGCCCAACGGCAAGGCCCTCACCGGCTTTCAGCACGATTACAAGCGGCACGGCACGACCACGCTGTTTGCGGCTCTGGAGGTGGCCACGGGGCTGGTGAAGGGCGATCATTACCAGCGCCGCCGCCGCACCGAGTTCCTCGACTTCATGAACGGCATCGTAGCCGAGCACCCCGGCCGCGAGATTCATGTCATCCTGGACAATCTCAACACCCATAAGCCCAAACGCGACCGATGGCTGGCCCGCCACAAGAACGTCCACTTTCATTTCACCCCCACCCACGCCTCGTGGATGAATCAGGTGGAGATCTGGTTTTCCATTCTGCAGAGCCAGTCGCTGACGGGGGCCAGCTTCACCAGCCCCCGCCAGTTGCGCAAACACATGGACGACTTCATCGCCGCCTACAACCAGACGGCCCACCCATTCGAGTGGAAGAAGCAGGTCGTATTCCAGAAACACCCCAAAACTCTGTACGCTAACTTATGCAACTAGATACTAGTACCGCTTCTTATCGTTTTCGAAGCTTCAGTATCTCTTCTGCCACTCTCAATCCGCTGCTAAACGCGCCGTGAACGGTGGCGTGGTGACCGTCACTCTGGGTAGCTTCTCCCGCAAAGAACAGGCGATCTGCCAATGGTCGTGCCAATTCCTGCTGTGCACCCATGCCGATTCCGGCGCCGATGATGATCACGTCATATTTGGGTTCAGTTTGTTCGGACATATCGTGCGGATGAAAGGGATTGAGGCTCCGTCAAGATTACCCCTTCCGCAACTTAGACTTACACCAGCATCCCAGCAGTGTTGCACGAGACGTGTCAAATCCCGCTGCGACAAAGCTAATCGCCGAAAGTCGCCTGCGCCGATTCCCCCGCTGAGAATCGCCACGACTACGCCACCCAGCTCCGGTCGAAAGCTGAGAATTGCCTCGGGTCGTCCGTAACCCGTTGCGAAACACATCACGCACAAAAGTGACACAAATCACAGAACGCCTCCGGGCCTTAGGACCAAACTGAGTCTACGGATTGGAGAGCACAGTCCGTGCGGGTGGCCTTAATAACCCTGATAAATCTTCCGCCCGCTTGTATGCGTTCTGCTTCAGGAGAAGTGATGAAAAAAGTTATATTCGCGGTCATGCTGGTCGCGCTTGCATTGTTCCTAATTCTTCCGAATCTGTCGTGGGCCCAAGCTGACATCTACCAGACGAAGTGTGCCGGATGTCATGGAGTAGACGGGAAGGGAACTACTGCCGGACAAAAGATGGGAGCACCTGCGTTCTCATCCGACAAAGTTCAGAAGGCTTCCGACGCCGACCTGGCCGAGTTCATCGAAAACGGCGGGCCCCAGAAGAAGGCCTCGCACGCCTTTGGCAACAAGGGCATCAGCCAGGCAGAAGCACAGAAGCTGGCTGCATACGTCAAGACTTTGGGCAAGTAGTCTTTTTCTCTCTGACCGAAGGGCGGAGCGCTTGCTCCGCTCGGAAGGCCGAATAGGGCCACAGTGAATATCTGCACCGGGATTCGCACGCAAGAGTCTCGGGACACGAATCAGCAGTCCGTGCCTCTCGGGACCAAGCTTAATCCGAAATCGGCCGTTTCCGTTCCAATCTATTTATTCCGAAAAGTTGCACTCATACCCACTCCCGGTTCTCAGCAACTGGGCAGTGCACACGTCCATTCGGTCGCCTCGCGCCGATTGGGGAGACTAAACACATGAGCAAGGGACTTCTTTACGATGCAACGTTATGCATCGACTGCAAACAGTGCGAGCAAGCCTGCGCCACCGAAAACGGCCTGCCGTACGACGACAAAATTGCCGCGCAGGATTTCACCTCGGCTTATAAGTTAACCACCGTGCTGGCCAAGGGCGACAAGTACATGCGCCGGCTATGCATGAACTGCGATGACCCGGCCTGTGCCTCCGTTTGTCCCGTGGGGGCGCTGCAGAAGACTGCGCTGGGCCCAGTGACTTACGACCAGCACAAGTGCATGGGATGCCGTTATTGCATGGCGGCCTGCCCCTTTGGGGTGCCCAAGTATCAGTGGGACAAGGCGGTGCCTGGCGTGCGCAAGTGCATCATGTGCGCGCCCCGGGTGCAGGCTGGCAAGCCAACCGCGTGCGCCGAGGCCTGCCCCACCGGAGCAACGAAATTTGGCGACCGCGATGAGTTGCTGAAAGAGGCGCAGCAGCGCATTCACGACAATCCCGACAAGTATCTCCACCACATCTATGGAGAGACGGAAGTTGGGGGCACCTCGGTCCTGCTGCTCTCATCGGCTGACTTCACCAACTTCGGCTACCGTGATGACCTTACCCAGCGGGCCCTTCCCATGTACACCTACCAGGTGCTGCAGCACATTCCCCAATTCGTTCCCCTCTTCGGGACTCTGCTAGGCGGCATTTACTGGATCACGCACCGCCGCGAAGACGTTGCTGAGGCGGAAGAGAACGAGAAGAAAGGCGGCGCGCAATGACCCTGCGAGATATCCCTATTCCAAAGATGCGCTTCACATTCTGGAAGGCGGTCTTCCTGGTCATCATGGTCGCCGGTGTGTACTGCACGTATCTGCGGTTCTTTCATGGCCTGGGCGCGTCCACAAACCTGAGCGACCAATTTCCCTGGGGACTGTGGATCGGCTTCGATGTCATGTGCGGCGTCATGCTGGCGGCCGGCGGCTTTACCCTGACTGCGGCTGTCGAAATCTTCAACATTAAGCGCTGGCACTCCATCATGCGGCCCACGGTTCTCACCGCCTTCATGGGCTACCTGCTGGTTTGCGCGGCGTTGATGTATGACCTTGGTCTGCCCTGGAATATCTGGCATCCCCTCATCATGCGCAATCCCCACTCGGTAATGTTCGAGGTTGCCTATTGCGTGATGCTTTACACCACGGTGCTGGCGCTGGAATTCTCCCCCATCGTTTTCGAGCGGCTGGGCTGGAAAAAGGCGCTCAGCGTGGTTCGCAGCCTGATGATCGTCTTCGTCATTCTGGGCGTGATTCTCTCCACCTTGCATCAGTCCTCGCTGGGCACCCTGTACATGATCATGCCCAACAAGCTGCATCCCTTCTGGTATAGCCCGCTGTTGCCGGTTTTCTTCTTCATCTCGGCCATTGCCGTCGGTCTGGCGATGATGATCTTCGAGTCCTCCATGAGCGCCAAATACTTCGGCAGGCAGTTGGAGCTGCACATCCTGAAGGACATGGGCCGCGTGCTGGTCGTGGTGCTGGCCATCTACGGTATTCTTCGCTTCGAAGACCTGCTCAGCCGCGGTGTCTTGCACCAGGTATTTGTACCCGGATACGAGCAGCGCTTCTTCCTGTTGGAGATCTTCCTGTCGGTAATCATTCCCCTTACCCTCCTGTTGATCCCCAAGGTTCGCAATAGCGGCCAGGGACTTTACCTGGTCGCGGTGCTGGTCTTGCTGGGCTTCGTTACCAATCGCCTGAACATTGCCATCACCGGGGTTGAGAACGCCGTCGGAGGCCGCTACACCCCACGCTGGACCGAAGTCGTGATTACGGCAATGTTCGTGGCGCTAGGTTTCGCCATCTTCGGACTGGCAGTGCGTTATTTACCCATCTTCCCTGAGGAGAAAGCTCATGCTTCGGCCGTCAGCCTGCCGGAAAAGATTTCTGGCGAACTAGCGGAACCTGTGTATGCCGGAGACTAACCAGTTCGACACCGTCGGCGACGTGGTTGGCGAGTGGCAAGACGGTCGCAGCATCAGCTTCAAGCTGATGGCCTCGATCTTTGTGGTCATGACCGGCATCTTTGCGCTTTTGACGTATCTGACAATTGACCAGCACCGTAGACACCTGGAAGCGGCAGCCTTGGTCAGCGCCGAGCAGCAGAGCGAGGTGTTGCGACGCAGTGTCTCGCACTACATGCTGAAGAACGACCGCGGCGGCTTGTACGAAACCATGATCAACATGGCCGACCAGGCGGGCATGGTGCGAGTCCGCATCATGAACTCGGAGGGGGTCATCAGTTATTCGACCTTCCCTGACGAAGTTGGCAAGAACGTGGACAAGGCCTCTGAGGCCTGCTACGCCTGCCATGAGCAGTCGCAACCGCTGTCCCTGCTAAAACGTTCCGACCGTTTTCGTATCTACCGGGCTGAGGGCAGCCGTGTTCTTGGAATCATCACTCCTATCCAGAACCAGCCGGCTTGCTCGAATGCGGCCTGCCACGCCCATCCGGCAAGCACGCAGATTCTCGGGGTACTGGATACCAACCTTTCTCTGGCCAAGGTCGATGAAAGCCTGGCACAAGACCGTCACCGGATGGTGGCATATTTTACGGTGGCGCTGGTTACGCTTCTGGTTCTGTGCGGCGTGTTCGTCAGGAATGTTGTCCATGCTCCACTTCGGATACTGAAGCTGGGTACCGAACGGGTTGCAAAGGGTGAGTTAGGCGCGCAGATTCAGGTCACCTCGAACGACGAAATTGGAGAGTTGGCGCAGTCGTTCAACGAGATGAGCAATAAGCTCCTCCTGGCCCAGGCGGAAATCACCGCATGGGCCCGCACCCTGGAGGACAGGGTCGATGAGAAGACCCGCGAGTTAAAGCAGGCGCATCAGCGCATGTTGCACGTGGAGAAGATGGCCACCATCGGAAAAATGGCAGCCGTCGTGGCCCACGAGATCAATAATCCTCTCTCCGGAATATTGACCTACTCGCGGCTGATCAAGCGTTGGATCCTGAAGAGTGCAACGGAAGTACCTAAGCACGACGAGATGGCGGGCTCGCTTGACATCATTGCCTCAGAAAGCAAGCGTTGCGGCGATCTGGTGCACAACCTGCTGAGCTTCTCGCGGGTGTCGCCCATGAATTTGGCATGGTGCGACTTGTCCGAAGTCATTGACCGCTGCGTCAAGCTGGTTCAGCACAAGATGGAGATGGCTGGCGTGCAGCTCAATCTTGAGCTTGCGTCTGAGTTGCCGCCGGTACATTGCGATCCGGCACAAATCGAACAGGTCGTACTGGCCATGGTGATCAACGCCATCGATGCGTTGCCGCAAGGCGGCAATCTCTGGATCAGCGCGCAGTTAGCGGACAACCAGATCGTGCTCACCATCCGCGACGACGGCACCGGTATTACCGAGGAGCATCTGGCGCACATCTTTGAGCCCTTCTACACCACCAAGGAATCGGGAGGCTCGGGCTTGGGTCTCGCCATCAGCCAGAATATTGTGGAGCGGCATGGAGGCCAGATCGAGGTCGATTCCGTTGCCGGCCGGGGTACCACCTTCAAAGTGCTTCTGCCGGTCGACAGTCAAAAGTTTGCCACTATAAGAGAAGAGAACCGCAGCCCAGCGGAAGTGAGGTAGCAGAGTGGAAAAAGGCAAGTTGCTCATCGTCGACGATGAATTAAGCGTGCGCGATTCGCTCGCCAAGTGGTTTGCCGAAGAAGGCTACGAAGTCGGCACTGCCGAAAATGCCAGTGAGGCACTGACGCGCGTGGCTGAAACCAGCTATGACGTTGCCCTGGTCGATATCAAGATGCGGGGCACCGATGGCATCGAATTGCAGCGCCGCCTGCACGAAATTTATCCCGACATGTTGGTCATCATCATGACCGGCTACGCTTCCGTCGACACCGCAATCGCCGCCCTCAAGAACGGAGCTTACGACTACGTCAATAAGCCGCTCGATCCTGACGAGATTGCCCACTTGATTTCCAAAGCTATGGCGCATCGCCGCACCCAGCAGGAAAACGTTCGGTTGAAGGAGACGGTCGCGGAGTTCGTGCGTCCTTCCGAGATCATCGGCCAGAGCATCGCCATGAAACACATCTTTGATGCTATCGAAACCGTCGCGCCCACCGATGCCACCGTCCTCATCACTGGCGAAAGCGGCACCGGAAAGGAGTTGGTGGCGCGCGCGGTTCATGCCGGAAGTACACGCCGTTTTCACCCGCTAGTCGTCATTCACTGCGGTGCTCTGACCGAGACCCTGCTCGAGAGCGAGTTGTTCGGGCATGAGAAGGGCGCCTTTACTGGCGCCCAGTATCGCAAGAAAGGCAAATTCGAAATTGCCGAAGGCGGCACAGTTTTCCTCGATGAGATCGGAGACATCAGCCTTAAGACCCAGACCGATCTTCTGCGCGTGCTACAGGAGCGCGAAATCGTGCGCGTGGGAGGGAATCAAACCATCAAGGTCGATTTCCGCTGTGTGGCTGCAACCAACAAGAATCTGGAGCAGCTCATCGAGGAAGGGAAATTCCGCCCTGATCTCTACTACCGTTTGAACGTGTTTCATATCGAGCTGCCCGCTTTGCGTGAACGGCTCGAAGACATCCCCTTGCTTGTCGACTATTTCGTTCGCAAGTTTGTGCGCGAGATGAACAAGAAAATCACCCGCGTATCGCCGGCCGCCATGGCGCTCTTGCAGCAACAGGCATGGCCGGGCAACATTCGCGAACTGGAGAATGCCGTCGAACGCGCCATGGTCGTTGCCCAGGAGCCTGAGCTGCGCGAAGCCGACTTTACTCTCAAGCCACGCAACGGAGCTCAGTCCTCGGAAGTGCGCAGTCTCGACGAGGTTGAGAAAGGGCATATCCTGCGCGTGCTGGAGGAATGCGGTGGCAATCAGACGCGCGCGGCTGAGGTGCTCGGCATCGATCGTGTCACCTTGCACCACAAACTAAAGAAGTACGGCTGGAACCGCCGCGACCGGGAACTCGCCTCCGTCGAGTCGTAATGAAGAAGTTGCAAATCTTGCCGGTGGGCCCTGTAGACGCCCCCCTGCTGGACTGGCTGCGCCAGTCTTTGCAGGAAAAGTTCCAGGTGAAGAGCGAAGTCCTCTCCCCTGCTCTCGACGTGTCTTTCGCTTTGCACTCCGAGCGGCAGCAATACCACTCTTCCGAGATTCTCGCGGCCATGCAGTCCTATAAAGACCGCGACACATGGAAGCTCCTGGCCGTCACCAGTCTTGACCTCTATATACCCATTTTGACCTTTGTATTTGGCGAGGCGCAGGTTGGCGGCACGGCTGCGGTCGTCTCCTATCACCGATTACGGCAGGAGTTCTATGGCTTGCCGGAGGACCTCGACCTGATGGCCGATCGCCTGTTGATCGAGGCGGTGCATGAACTCGGCCACACCCTTCGCCTGACCCACTGTGATGACTACCGCTGCGCCATGGCGCCGTCCCACGCAGTTGAGTGGATTGATCTCAAAGACAGCGGATATTGTGAGTCGTGCCTGTCGCGCGTGCTGGAATCGGCACGATAGGGCGGGTGGAAGCACCACGCAGCCGTGTCAAGCACCACGCTGAGGCGGTGGAAGCACCACGCTTTAGCGTGGTGATAGAAGCTTCCTCGGAAGATGGGCTTCAGCCCCCGAAACGCGCAACAAAGCGTCGTAGACTATATCCTCAAGATCCGGCCCGATTACGCCGAGGCTAAAGCCCGCAAGAGAAAGGGCGTCCGGCTCACCACGCTGAAGCGTGGTGCTTCCACCTAAGTCTGCGCCGATGGGTCCGCTAGCTCCCCTTGGTCTTCGGGTAGTCGCTCCAGCGCCCGCTGAACAGCGTCCCCTTTTTATGCTCGGAAACCATGGCGGTTATGCCCATCACTCCCATCACGAGGAAAATGGCGAAGAAGACGACGGCGATTACGAGGACTGGCATGCTTCACCTCGATCCTATTGTGAAGCTCGATAACCATCGCTTCCGTGACTGCCATCACTCAGTCGTGTGAGCACACATCCACTCCTCCCAACCGCGCTGCTATGCGGGGCGCCGAGTTATGAACCCGAACCGAGCTGACCGTCCAGCTCCGCCAGCGAACGGCGCAGCATTTCGGAATAGCGCTCGTTGGTGCTGCTCTCCAGCTCCCGCAGGATTCGCTGACGCGACAGCTGCAGGTTAGCCCTGTGGCTCTTACGGTGAATTTCTGCGTGCGAAGCAGGCTTATCAGGGCTTTGGTTTGATGAGGTGGATTTTTCTTCGATCTGCGCTTCTACTGATTTACTTTCCCAACCACGTGCCATGCCTCAATTATAAACGTTGCTGCACCAACCACGGCTCTCGTGTCATTGGTTCGGCAACTTTGCAAGTCACAACCGTCCCCCCAACGCGATAACTCCGGTTTCAGAACCGCAAGAATTCCCGTTTCAGGACCCAATCACAAGGGGCGTTTCGTTTTGAGGAGCTAAGTACTCTTCGCGATGTTACCTTGGGTTGTTACCGCTAAAAGGGCAATTTCTTAGGTGAAAATGCGAATCCTGGTGGTCGAAGACGATACCCCTCTGGCCACGTTCGTACGCAAGGGCCTCGAGGCGGAGCACTACGCGGTTGATACGGCAGACGACGGAGAGCAGGCAGTTTGTCTGGCTCTGGAGAGCAATTACGATCTTCTCGTTCTCGACTTGAACTTGCCTAAGCTGGATGGCATCGACGTTCTGCGCTCCGTCCGGGCCAAGAAGGCTGCTTTACCGGTGCTGGTGCTTACCGCCCGCAGTCGAATTGAGGACCGGGTGCAGGCGCTCGATTCCGGAGCCGACGACTGCCTCAACAAGCCATTCTCCTTCATCGAATTGTCGGCCCGGGTTCGCGCATTGTTACGCCGCGGGCCGCGTACCGTGGAGACAGTGCTACAAGTGGCCGACCTGGAACTGGATCGCGTGGAACGCAAGGTCAAGCGCGCCGGTAAAACCATCGACCTGACGTCAAAGGAATTTGCTCTTCTGGAATACTTGCTGCGCAACGCAGGCCGGCGCGTCACCCGCACCATGATCATCGAGCACGTCTGGAACCTGTCGTTCGATACCTCGACCAACATCGTTGACGTCTACGTGAACTACCTTCGCCGCAAGGTGGACGATGGATTCACCCCGCGTCTGATCCACACCGTTCGTGGCGTGGGATACGAATTAGGTGCGCGTCCGGAGTATCAGGCATGAGCAGCGATGCGCCGGAGAGCGGCGAACAACGCAAACTCCTGGCCAACATCTTCCACCTGATCAGCCAGCCCATGACAGCCTTGCAATGCTCTCTGGAATTCGCCTTGAACCTGGCGGAAGATCCCCAGCAATGTCGCCCCTGGATCGAAGCTGCGCTGGAAAACTCCGAGCGCCTGCGCTGTAGGTTGTCGCTGGCCCGCGAAATAGCGGAAGCGGCTGAGCCCGGCGATGCCGCGCATGGGGTTGACTTGCGGTCGCTGCTTGAGGAAGCGCTCAGCGAAGCCGAGCCTTTCTTCCATCATGCCGGAGCTGCGCCACGCTTGCATTGCGAGCAAATTGAAGTTCCCGGCGAGCGCAGCCGGTTGCTGCGCGCCTTCCTTTACATATTGCAAAACCTGCGGGCTGCTGACAAACCCGCACCCTACGCCCCTGAGGTACAGGTTGAGCGCAAGGCGGAGTTGGTTGAGGTGCGCTTCCTGCGCTTTGCACTTCGGGAAAATTCGCCTAAGGACCAGGTTGCGTCTCACCTGGCGATCGCGAAAGAAACCTTTGAGTCCGCTGGCGGAGGGTTGCTGTTTTTCTGTTTCGCGGGTAACGATGCACTGGTGCGGATTTTTCTGCGCGCGCCTCAGGCGCAGCTCGATTTGTACCAGGAAGCTGCGCGCAAGAAACCTGCGACCAGCCCTATCGGCACAACTGCGGTTTTTCCACAGGTATCCTGAGTAACTTCTAATCTCCGCTTAATCGACTTCTAAGCTGCCGCCGGTACAACCGAAGCATGACAACGGCAGCGCAGAGCTCTTATCCCCCTGATCCGGCCGTGATCGTGGCCAGCGGAAACGCGGCCATTCGGCAACGGATCCTTGAGACCTTTCACTCTTCGCGCATCCACGCGGCCGAGGCATGTGGAGGTGCCGACGCCATCGGTCAACTCGAGTCCAGCGAATGCCGGCTTCTGCTGCTGGATGGCAAACTGCCCGACCTCGATACCGGCGACTTGATGCGCATCATCCACTCGCGCTTTCCGGGTATCGATGTGCTCTTGCTGGATGAGGCTGGCCAGCCCTTGATCCCACTCGAATGGCGCAGTGCCGACGCGCGCGACCTCTTTCATACCGTCTCCCATTGGCAGGCTTCCCCAGTTGTTGAATCAGTGAGAGTCGAAGCGGCTGCCGGTGAAACCCTGCCCGGCATGGTGGGTACTTCGGCGGCCATGCACCGCGTACATCGCATGGCCCGCCTGGTGGCGCGCCACGATACTCCGGTGCTGCTGACCGGCCCCACTGGAACCGGCAAGGAGTTGGTCGCTAACGCTATTCACCAATTGAGCTCGCGCTCCGGCAAGCGCATGGTCACCATCAACTGTGCCGCCATTCCTGAGGCGTTGCTGGAAGCCGAACTCTTCGGCTACACCCGGGGCGCGTTCACCGGGGCGGTGCAATCGCACATGGGACGCATTCATGCCGCGCAAGGCAGCACCCTTTTTTTGGATGAGATCGGTGAAATGCCGCTCGGTATGCAGGCCAAGCTGCTGCGCTTTATCGATCGCGGCGAGATCCAGCGGCTGGGCAGCTCCGATACCTGTCGCATCGATGCCCGGGTGATTGCCGCCACCAACCAGGACTTGGCGGAGCTTTCGCGGCAGAAGCTGTTTCGCGAAGACCTCTACTACCGCCTCGCGGTCTTTCCCATTGAGCTGCCTCCTCTGGCGCAGCGCCGTGGTGACGTGGAGTTGTTGGCGGAGCATTTTGTGCAGAAGCTCTCCGCCGGCTGTGGCCGGCTTACCGGCGAAGCCCGCCGTGCGCTGGAGCACCATAGCTGGCCAGGCAATGTTCGCGAATTACAGCACGTCATCGAGCGCGCCCTCATCCTGTCCGAGGATGGGCCCATACAGCCGGAGCACCTGGGACTGAGCTGCGGGGTGGTGCCGGGCAGCCATTTTGCATGAGCGGCGGCAGAGGAGAAGAGAAGACGTGAGCTTGATCGACACTCCGCTGATTCACAGCCTCACCCGCGCGCTCGACCTCACGTCGTTGCGTCAGCGGGTAGTGAGCGAGAACATCGCCAACATTGATACCCCGGGGTATCAGACGCGCGATATCGATTTCGCCGGCGAGTTCAGGCGGGCGTTGAGCGAAGACGAAATCGGGGCGGGCTCTGTGCCGGTCGTGGTACATACCCTGCATGGATTGGAGGAGCGGCCCGACGGCAACAACGTCAGCATCGACCGCGAAAGTCTGCTGATGGCGCAGAACCAGTTGCAATTTCAGACCGGCGTTGCCGTGCTGCGCTCCGAGTTCAGCCGGCTGCAACTGGCGATCAGCGGAGGCACCAACTCATGAACCTCTTTGGTCTGTTTCAGGTGAGCGGTTCCGCCCTGGCGGCAGAGCGGCTGCGGGCGGAGGTTGTGACCAGCAACCTGGCCAATGCCGAGAGCACGCGCACTCCCGAGGGCGGGCCCTATCGGCGCAAGATGGCGGTCTTCGAGAGCCGTACGACATCGCCCTTTCAGTTGCTGATGGCAGGCACCGGTTCGGCCAACTCGGGGGCGGATGCCTCCGGCGGAGTTCGCGTCTCGCAGGTAGTGGAGGACGATGTGCCCAGCTTGCGTAAGTACGAGCCCGGACATCCGGATGCCGATGCTTCCGGCTATGTCGAGTATCCCAACATCAATCCGGTGCAGGAAATAGTCGACTTAGAGGGCGCGCAGCGGGCCTATGAGCTGAATGCCAGCGCCATCCAGGCGGCCAAGCAGATGATCCAGCAGTCGATCCAGATATTGCGGTGAGGGTTGTGCCGGGTTGGAAGCAGGATGCGGATGCACAAGGTTGAATTGCCATGACGATTGATGCCATAACTCCGGGTCTTCGCATACTGCCGGCGGATGCGCCGCTGCGGTCTTCAGCTGCCGCTGGCAGTTCCGAGAAAACTTTCGGCCAGCAGTTGGAGAGTGCCGTATCCGGCGTCGATGTCGAGCAGCAGGACGCGCAATACAAGGTAAACAGCATGCTCGCCGGCGGCGGCACCGATGTGCACGATGCCATGATCGCGGTGCAGAAGGCTGACCTGTCGTTCCAGCTCATGATGCAGGTGCGTAACAAGGTCGTGCAGGCATATCAGGAAATTGAACGTATGCAGTTCTGAGGTGATTCGCGGTGAGCGGCAGTAACCTGACATTGGCGCAGGTCCGGGAGCAGGGTCTGGAGTTCGTTCGCGGCCTTACCTGGAAGCAGAGAATGCTGGTTGCCGGCGGCGGGCTGCTGGTGGCCGCTACGCTGTACGTCTTCGTTCAGCTCATCGGCAAGCCGGAATACAAGACGCTATACTCCGGGCTCAACCCGCGCGATGCGGAATCCTTGGGCGTCCAGCTCAAGGCCAAGCAGATCGCGTTTGAAATCAGTCCTGACGGCGCGAGCGTGTCGGTCCCCGCCGACAAGTTGGACGCCGCCCGCCTCGAGGTCGCCTCACAGCCGCTGCCGGGTAGCGGCCGCATGGGATTCGAGCTCTTTGACAAGCCGAACTGGGCGGGCAGCGATTTCAGCGAGAAGGTGAACTATCAGCGGGCCCTCGAGGCTGAACTCGAGCGGACTCTGAGCTCGATGAGCGAAGTGGAAGCGGTACGGGTTCACCTGGTCATGCCCGCAGAATCGCTGTTCACCGAGCGCCAGCACCTCGCCAAGGCATCGGTGATGGTCAAGCTGCGATCGGCACATCTGCCCGAGCGCTCGGAGGCAGCTATTCGCCAGTTGGTCGCCGGCGCCGTCGACCGGCTGACTCCGGAAAACGTGGTGGTGATCGACGCCGACACCCATCTACCGGTCGGTGGTCCCGCCGGTTCATCCGAGGCGGAGGACCAAAGCTTGGATCAGGAGCTTGCCAAGCGGGTAGTCGCCACGCTTGAACCCGTAGTGGGAGCCGAGGGCGTGCGCGCCAGCGTACACGTGGAGCGCGACCCGACCTCCGGCGACGAGACGCTGGAGACCTATGATCCGAACTCGGCCGTCGCGCTCAGCATGACCCGCAGCGAAGAGCGCATGGGGGGTGATTCGCCGGGTGGAGTTCCCGGAACCAGCAGCAATCTTCCCAACGCAAAAGCGCCCGCAGTATCCAAGTCGGATTCGGACAGCCATTCCACCAAAACTGAAACCGGCACCTACGCCGTAAACCGGACAGTGCGCCACCTGATCGAGCCCGCGGGCCGGATCAAGCGCATCGCTGCCGCGCTGCTGGTTGACGATGCCACCGACACCGAGATGCGCAATAACCAGCGCGTAGTAACCCGCCGCAAGCGCACCCCTGAAGAGATGAAACAGATTGAAGGATTGGCCCGCGCCGCACTCGGCTTGGACACCGCCCGGGGTGACATGCTGGCGGTTGAAAACCTGTCGTTCCAGACCTTGCCCACGGAGGCCCCGGTTCCCCCGAGCCGGACGGAAAAGATCCAGCGGCTGCTGCGCAACTTCACCTGGCTCTTTCGCTATGCCGCGCTGGCCTGCCTCTTTGCCAGTGTGTATGTGCTGCTGCTGCGCCCGCTGAAGAAGCAGTTGCTGGTCACCTTCCGGGAGCTGCCCAAGCGCCTCGCCGCGCGTCCCCCGGTCGGCCAGATGGGAGGCGCTGCCGTGCCCGGTGCGGCTGAGTTGGAGAGCATTCTGGGCAAGCCAGTCGGAGAGGGCGACGCCGCGTTCAAGAAAATCTCGGTGCTGAAGAAGCACTTGGTTGAGAAGGTGCACAGCGAACCAGCCGGGGCCACCCGGCTCATTCAGAACTGGCTGCAAGAAGGCGGAGTCGACTGATTATGGCGCCGGGCACACATGCGCTCAACGGCATCCACAAGGCGGCAGTCTTGCTGGTGCTGCTGGGGGAAGAGGCGGCGACCTCGATCTACCGCCACCTCAGTCAGGCTCAGGTGCAACGCCTCACTCGCGAGATCGCTGAGCTGAGCCGTATCGATCCCGAAACCGCTGCCAACATATTGGAGGAGTATCACCGCCTCAGCCTGACCCAGGACTATCTCACCCAGGGCGGCGACTCCTATGCCCGCAACCTGCTAGTCAAGGCCTTCGGCGAAGATGGCGCCAAGGGGCTGATGCAGCAGGTGGCACGAGCCCAGCAGCTCAGTGCCAGCCAATTGGACTCGTTGGAGAAGACCGATCCCCAGCAGTTGGCTCGCTTCCTCGAAGGTGAGCATCCCCAGACCATCGCGCTGATTCTGGCGCATCTCGATTCCAAGCCGGCTTCGGCGTTGCTGATGAAGCTGCCCGAGCAATTGCGCGCCGAGTCGGTCAAGCGCCTCGCACTGCTTCGCAATTTCTCCCCCGAAATGGCGCAGAAGGTCTCCCTGGTGCTGCACAAGAAACTGCAATCGCTGGGTGAGCAGAGCCGCCGCGCGTATGCCGGATTCAAAGGCGTGGCCGACATGCTGAACCGGCTGGAGCCTAACACGGTGAAAGCGATTCTGGAGACCATCGAGTCGGAGGACGCCAAGCTGGCGTTGAACATTCGCAATCTGATGTTCACCTTCGACGACCTGCTGGGCGTGCCGGAGGCCGGCATCCGTGAGCTGACCACGCGGTTAGATAAAAAAGTGCTGGCGCTGGCGCTCAAGGGCGCATCGGAGGAGGTACGCGATCATCTGCTGAAGACCATGTCCTCCCGTGCGGTCGAGATGTTGAAGGAAGATATGGAAGTGCTGGGCCCGGTGCGCGCTCGCGATATCAGCAAGGCTCAGCAGGAAGCAATCGCTCTTGCCCGCAAGCTGGAAGAAGAAGGAAAAATCGTGTTGAAGCCGGAGACTGCGGATGAATACGTTGTGTGAGCCGTCCGCCGCGGAAGAAATCGAACTGTCGGCGAGGGACTCGGTCCTGAATTTCAAGTATCCGCTGATTGCCCCCGACGGATTTCCGTCAGCCCGCGCGGCGTCACAGACGGAACGTGAGATCCGCATACAACGCGCCGAGGCTGCGGCCATCGAAGCTGCGCGCCAGAATGGTTTGCGCCAGGGAGAAGCGCAGGCTCAGGTCGCAACGGCCCAGCGGCTGGAGCAGGAACGTCGCGCTATAAGCGAGGCGGTGGATCAGTTCGTGCAGGAGCGTCGTGCCTACTTTCACCGTGTCGAAGCCGATGTGGTGACCCTCGCACTGGCTATTGCCCGCAAACTGTTGCATCGCGAGGCGCAGATCGACCCGCTGCTGCTCAGCGGAATCGTGCGCGTAGCTTTGGACCAGATTCAGACTGGATCGCACGTCAGCTTGCACTGTTCGCCGTCTGAGCAGCAGAGCTGGCAACACTTCCTATCCTCGCTGCCGGAGAGCAACCGCGAGATCACACTGGCCGCCGACGAAGCTGTCGAACCAGGCAGGGTCGTGCTGGAAACCGTGGCCGGGAAGGCGGAAATCAGCCTGGAAGAGAAGCTAAAGGAGATTGAGAGTGGATTTCTCGATCTGCTGCGCGCCGATGAGAAACCATCTTCATGAGCGCTCCTCTCTCGAAATACCTTCGTCTGGTGGATGCCAGTCCCGAATTGCGATGGCAGGGGAAGGTGCACCAGGTAACAGGTGGACTGCTGGAATCCGATGGCCCTCCCTGCTGCCTGGGCGAGTGTTGCGAGGCGCGTGACGCGGCCGGGCAGGTTTACTCCGGTGAGGTGGTGGGCTTTCGCGGAAACTCGGTCCTGGTGATGCCACTGGAGAAGCCAAGTGGCATTCGTTTTGGCGATCCGGTCTATGCCCTTGGCGTGCGTCCCCACGTGGGAGTCGGCGAAGAGCTCCTGGGCAGAGTGATTGACGCCGGCGGCAACCCCATTGATGGCGCTGGACGAATCGTGCTGCCTGAGCGCCATCCGCTGGACCAGCCTGCACCCGGTGCTCTGGAGCGCATTCCCATCCGTGATCCGCTGGGCTGCGGCATACGTGCCATCGATAGTTTTGTCACCTGCGGCCGCGGCCAGCGCCTGGGTATCTTTGGCGGCAGCGGCGTCGGCAAGAGCACCCTCATTGGCATGATGGCGCGGGGCACCTCGGCTGATCTGACGGTGCTTGGCCTCATCGGCGAACGAGGCCGCGAGGTCAACGACTTTCTCGAAGTGCTGGGACTTGAGGGCCGCGCACGCTCGGTTGTGGTGGTTTCGACTTCCGACCAGTCGCCGCTTCTGCGCATCCGTGCGGCACTCACCGCGACAGCGGTGGCCGAGTATTTCTGCCGGGCAGGCAAGAATGTACTACTGGTCGTAGATTCCCTCACCCGCTTTGCCATGGCGCAGCGCGAGATCGGCCTCGCGGCAGGTGAACCTCCTACCGCCAAGGGATACACCCCTTCCGTGTTCAGTCTTCTGTCGCGACTGGTGGAACGCGCGGGACGGCTGGCGCATGGCAGCATTACCGCGTTCTACACCGTGCTCATGGAGGGAGATGATCTGCAGGACCCGCTGGTTGATGCTGTTCGCTCATTGCTCGACGGGCATATCGTCCTGGATCGCACATTAGCTTCGCAGGGCCACTATCCTCCCGTCGCTATCCTCGACAGCCTGAGCCGCCTTATGCCGGCGGTGGTTTCGTCCGAGCACCTGGCACAGGCGTATCAGCTACGCGGACTTTTGGCCGCTTACCGGCGCTCCGAAGACCTGATTCGCATTGGAGCCTACAACCGGGGTACCGATCCCCAACTTGATCGCGCCATCGCCTTGCTGCCGCAGCTGGACAGTTTTCTCCGGCAGAAGCCGAATGAGGTCTCACCCATGCTGGACACGGTAGAACGATTTATGACGCTGGGCCGCTGAGATGGGTTTTCGCTTCAGCTTGCAAACCGTTCTGCGTCTCAGGCGAAGTCTGGAAGACGGCGAGCGCTTGCGCCTGCAAACCCTGCTGGTCGATCGCGCGCAACTGCAAACACGGATTGGCGAGACCATCACTTCGCGCGCCGCGCTTGGCGCCAAGCTCAACACTTCGCTACAGCAGCAGACGTTGTCTGGCGGGGAGATGCAATTTGCCGGGCAGCGGCTGCGCGCCTGCGATCTTCAATCCGCGCGCTTGAATGCGTCAGTCGCTGCCGTGACGCAACAGATTGAGCGCCAGCAAGCGCTACTGCTTCGTCGTCGCATCGACCGCAAGGTGCTGGAGCAGGTACGTGAGCGGCAGCTGACGCGCTACGAGGCCGACATCGAACGCCGGACGCAATCGCAGGTGGAAGAGATGTTTCTGTTGCGGAGGGCAAGAGAAGTAATTAGAGGCCATCTCATAAATACCTCCTCATCAAAATGA
The DNA here is from genome assembly GCA_963796585.1 of uncultured Acidobacteriaceae bacterium. Lineage (GTDB taxonomy): Bacteria > Acidobacteriota > Terriglobia > Terriglobales > Acidobacteriaceae > CAVVDY01. The sequence continues at coordinate 302,315 of CAWCMB010000005.1, read as the reverse complement.
GGATGCAACCAAGCTGGACGAGCCCGAGGAAGTTGGCCTCGTGATATTCCCAACGGGTGACCAGGCGACGAAAATTATGCAACCAGGCAAACAGTCGTTCGATCTTCCAACGCCGGCAATAGCGCCGCAGCTTGCGCCCGTCCTGCGTCTGGGGCTTGCGGCGGTTTACTTTGTGCGGCGCGATCAACTCGACGCCGTGTTGCTGTTGCAGCCGCTCATCCAGCGGATCGCTGTCATAGGCGCGATCGCCGATCATGCGCTCGGGGGCCGCCGCCGTGAAGCGTTGCTCGACGGTGGCTTCGACGAAGCGTGTTTCATGTGGCGAAGCGCTTCCAATCCAGGCGGCGACAGGAAGACCATGGCGCTCCGCAATTGCCATGATCTTGGTCCCTTTGCCGCGGCGTGTTGGACCAACTGCACCGCCCCCTTTTTCGCCCCCGCGAAGGTGGCGTCGATGAAGGTCTCGGCCAAGTCCAACTGCCCGCGTGCTAGCAGATCTTCCGCCAACGCGCGCAGCACTTTCACCAGCACGCCCTCGCCCACCCATTGCTGGAATCGGCGGTGGCACGTCTGGTACGGCGGAAACTTGTCGCGCGGCAACTCCGCCCATTGCGCTCCGGTTCGTAAGATCCAAAACACGCCTTCCAGCACGCTACGGGTATCCGCCCATGGCCGACCCCGTCGCGAACCGGAGGTCTTGGGCTCAACCAGTGGTTTCAGCACTTCCCACTGCGCATCGGTGAGTTCCATACCTACCGATGTGCCTGTAAATTCAACTCCGCACAATTACTTAGTGCGGTACCTATTTATGAGATAGGTTCTAGCAATTAGCAATTAGCAACTAGTGCCTTAGGGGTAGAGTATTCGGCATTGCCCAAAATTGAGCATGTCTGAAATTGGGTTGTCATCCTGAGCAAAGCGACGGACCTGCTTTTGTGAGGAGCGGCGATTCGATTGCCAACTCCACTAACCACTAACACCACTAACCACTAACCACCGACAATTACTCCCCCGATTCCCCCAGCTTCTCCAGTTGCCGCCGCCAATCCGTGTCTTCGACAAAGGCACGCGACTCGCGCCAGTTCGGTTGGACCTTCACGAACAGTTCAAGAAAGACGCGCTGATTGAGCAGGCGCTCGATTTGCAAACGCGCCGCAGTGCCGATCTTCTTCAACGTAGCGCCCTGTTTGCCGATCAGAATGCCTTTCTGCCCGGCGCGTTCGACATAGATGGTCGCAGCAATGCGCGTCAACTTCTCGCCCTCTTCGTACTGATCGATGAGCACCGTGGTGGCATGCGGGACCTCCTGCGAGGTGTTCATCAGCACCTGTTCGCGGATCAACTCGGTCACCAGAAACCGTTCTGGCTGGTCGGTGATCTGGTCTTTGGGGAAGTAGCGCGGACCTTCAGGCACGGCTTTGATTACGCTGTCCAGCAAAGTATCGAGTCCCCGGCCCTTCAACGCTGAAATGGGGATGACCTCCGCGAATTCATGCAGCTCTTTGTACTGCGCGATCATCGGCAGCAGCTTCTGCTTGTCGATGGCGTCAACCTTGTTCAGCAGCAGAAACACCGGCAATCCCGTCTTCTTCGCAACACTGAGCACGGACTGATCGTCTGGCCCAAACCTCCCCGTCGCATCCACGATGAGCAGCAGTAGGTTGCAACCCTCCAGCGCGTCGTATACCTCTTTCATCATGCGCCGGTTCAGCGAATTGATGGGCTTATGAATGCCGGGCGTGTCGATGAGCACAATCTGCCCTGCGGGTCGCCCTGGCTTGCGCTCAACATTAACCATGCCGAGGATGCGGTTGCGCGTCGTCTGTGGCTTGCGGGTGACGATCGCCACCTTCTCGCCGACCAGCGAGTTGAGCAGCGTTGACTTGCCTGCATTCGGCTTCCCGATGATGGAGACGAATCCCGAGTGAAAGGCCATCTCAGGCCTTCACCTGGTGCGCGGAATGGCTGGCTTCCAGGCTGATGCGCACGCGATCGACGCGGCGCTCGGTCGATTCGAGCACCTCAAACCGCAACCCGTTTTCTTCAAACACTTCTCCAGCCTTGGGAATGTGCCCGGCCAACTCGCTCACCAGTCCGGCAACCGTTGTGGCGTCCTTCTCCTCGGGACGAATCCCCAGCAGCTTCTCAATCAGGTCCAGGTCGGTGTTGCCGTTGAAGACGTAGGAGGTGTCGCTTTCTTTCACAATCTCGCCCTTCTCATGCTCGTCGCGAATCTCGCCGACAATTTCCTCGACCAGGTCCTCAATCGTGACTAGACCGCTGACCCCGCCATATTCGTCCACCACGATGGCCATACGGATATTGTCGCGCTGCATCTCGCGCAGCAGGTCGCTGCCCAGCTTGGTTTCCGGGACAAAGAAAAGGTCCGGTTTCATGATGTCGCGCACCGTTTTCGTAGCCGCTTCTTCGTCGGTGAGCTGCAACAGGTCCTTGGCGAAAACGATTCCCTTGATGTGATCGAGGTCGCCTTCATACACCGGAATGCGCGAGTAAGGATACTTGTTAATGAGCTCGACGAAATTTTGCAATGTGGTGTCGCTGGGCACGGCAACGATCTCGGGGCGCGGGGTCATCACCTCGTGTATCGTCTTGTCCCCGAACTCGACCACCGACTGAATCAGGTCACGATCGCTTTCTTCGAGGATGCCTTCTTCCTGCCCGGCCTCGATCAGCGCGTCAACCACCTCAGCCGAGGTCTCCGGCTCCTGCTCGGCATGCTCACGAGTGAGCGACGCCACGGAGAGAGCAAAGCCAAGAACCAGAGTTGCGGGCATCGCAATCCAGATAAGCACGCGCAACACGGGCACAAAGTGTACCAGCCATTCACCGCGCGTGCGTACGAAGAATATGTACGGTAGCAAGCGATTAAAAAGAACGATGATGAACACCAGGCTGACCACGGCCTGCACCACGTCGAGGGCCACCCAGCGCCTCTCCATGAACAGCAGCCATCCCATCACCAGACCGATGCCCGCGACGCAGAGCTGGGTCAGCATGGCCATGGAGAGAGCAGCGCGCTCCGAAGACACTTTCAGGCGCGGCTCAACCTGCTGTTCGTAAGCCTCGATGTTCTCCTGAAATTCGCGCGATAGAAACTTTCCCATCTCGGCGTACAACCGGTCGACGTAGGAGACCAGCGCCAGCAGCGCGATCAGAACCAGCAATACGATAGATAACGGAATAGTCATGCGCGGCGGCCTCCGCGCATGAAGGGGCGTAGCTTCAGCTGCGCCATCTCGGCCCTTTTAGAATTGTCATCCCGAGCGGACTTTGGTCCGCGAGGGGTCTGCATTTCTTCCGGCGAACCACCCTCTGTCCGCTCAATCAATCCAAACGGCAACCCCAACTCCTGGCGAAGGTGCGACTCGCGCGCACTCATCTCGCCATCATCGGATTCATGGTCGTACCCCGCCAGGTGCAGCAATCCATGGACGATCAGGATCTTCAACTCCGTAGTCAGTGAGTGCCCGAGAGCGGCAGCATTGCTCGCGGCAATCTCCCGGGCGATAGCGATGTCGCCACCGGCTCCAACTAGCGCGGGGAACGACAGCACGTCGGTCGGCTTATTTTTGTGACGGAAGCGGCGGTTGAGCTCCTGCAACTCCCGCGCAGAGGTGATGCGGACGCTCAGTTCGCCCTCAAGGCCAATGGCGCGCCGAGCCTTGGTGGTGAACAGGCTTAGCTCGCGCTGGCTGATTTTCCCCGATGTTCGTTCGATTTCGCTCACTTCGTTCAATGACAAATGGGAGGGCGACTGGCCCTCCCATTCCATGGTACCAAGCTTCTACTCCGAAATGCGATCCGGAAGTCCAGGATCGACAGTCGGCGGCATTTCGGCGAGCGGAGTTTCGCGATCCACCGTCGCTGCAAACTCGGGCGCTTCCAAGGGACGCGCAGTCGCGTAGCCGTTGCCGCTTCGCGCGTCCAACCCCAGCGAAAGCTGCTCGTTGCGGCCCTTCGCATCCTCATATGCCCGGATGATGCGCTGCACCAGATGGTGGCGCACCACATCGCCTTCATCGAAATAACAGAAGCGGATACCCTCGACATTCTTCAGGATGTCGTTAGCCTCCACCAGTCCGCTGCGGTTGGCATTGGGCAAATCGATCTGCGTCACGTCGCCGGTGATCACCGCCTTGGAGTTGAAGCCCAGGCGGGTGACGAACATTTTCATCTGCTCCGACGTCGTATTCTGCGCCTCGTCGAGGATCACGAATGCATCGTTCAGCGTGCGGCCGCGCATGAACGCGATCGGCGCAATCTCGATGATGTTCTTCTCCAGATAGCGATCAACCTTGTCCGGCTCCAGCATGTCATAGAGAGCGTCGTACAGCGGACGAAGATAGGGATCGACCTTTTCCTGCAACGTGCCGGGCAGGAAGCCCAGTCGCTCGCCGGCTTCGACCGCGGGGCGCGCCAGGATGATCCGGTTCACCCGCTTCGAAATCAGCGCCGAGATAGCCATCGCCACCGCGAGATACGTCTTGCCCGTTCCCGCCGGTCCTACGCCGAAAACCATGTCGTGCTTTTCGATGGCTTCCAGATATCGCCGCTGGTTAATGCTCTTGGGCTGCACGCTGCGCTTGCCGAACGAGCGTTGCTTGCCCGCCTCGGCCAGCCCACGCAAGGTCGCCTTCGAGTCGGCGGTCAACACCCGCAGCATTGCGCCCAGATCGCCGTTCACGAAGGTATATCCGTTGCGCGACAGATAGTCGTAATCGGTAAAGACCTGCTGAGCCCGGCCTACATCGCTGGCTTCGCCTTCGATCTCGATCGAGTCGGAGCGCAGCACGATGGTGACGTTCAAGCCGTCTTCCAGCAGGCGCAAGTTTTCGTCGCGAGTACCAAACAGGGTTTCGATGTTGGGGCTGATCTCGATGTTCTTTTTCATTTATGGTCGGGTTCTACCCTCCGAGGCCGTTGCTCGCGCATGCCCGGCAAGCTCTCCGGAGCGCGATGGATAATCGTGACAATACGATGCAAGACAATGTGCTGGAGTGGTGAAAGCAGTGTGGCCGGGATGCTCGCCGAAGCGAAAGACTACCATTGGCCGATAGCCTAGCGCCGTTCGAGTTTTGAGTCAATGCCGTTTGCGCCTCCGGGGAGTGCAATTGACGGTACTTTCACAACCGCCAGCCTAATTCCTGCTGCTACTCATTAGATGGGCAGAGCCGCAAAAAGGAGCGCCCGGAGCCGTCAAACCCTACGCGCCTATCGTCGCGGTCTGGCCCTGTCGCATAACCCCTGACAATGGCAAACCCTGCAACTGTCCCATTGCCGCTCACCTTTTGCCTCGGCCGGGTTCAAAACAGCGGGTTTGCTGTTTGGGGCACCTTCATTGCATTCCACTGTCGAAGGACCCGCCTCCCGCGGCGTCTTTCCAAAGAAGGAGACACATCATGCGAAGTCTGCGTCTGTCCCTGGGGTTAATTTGTTTGTCTCTGCTGCCTGTCTTTTGTCATGCGCAATCGCAGGAGCTGAACTTGCCGCGCCAAAGTCAACGCGCCGTCCTATTGCAGCGCATCGGCGTAACCGATATCACCGTCACCTATCATCGTCCACTGGAGAACGGTCGCAAGCTTTGGGGCGGCCTGGTTCCCTACGGACAGGTCTGGCGCGCCGGAGCCAACGAGAACACCACCGTGAAGTTCACCGACCCGGTCACGGTCGAAGGCAAACCGCTGGCCGCTGGCACCTACGGCTTGCACATGATTCCGACCGAGAACGAGTGGACGGTGATCTTCTCCAATATGTCGACTGCCTGGGGTAGCTTCAGCTACAAGCAGGACGAAGATGCACTGCGTGTCACCGTAAAGCCCGGCGCGACAGAAGAACACAACGCGCTGACCTATGACTTCGACCAGCTGAAGCCCGACTCCACCATCCTCACCATGAGCTGGGGAAAACTAGCCGTGCCCGTCAACATCGCAGTCGATGTCAACAAGGCCGTTGCCGCCAGCCTGCAAAAGCAGCTTCGCGGACTGCCGCAATACGACTGGCAGGCCTGGAACGATGCGGCGCAGTATTTCCTGACCGCCAAGTTCGACTACCAGCAGGGATTGAAAGATGTTGACCAGTCGCTCCAGAACGAAGAGCGCTTTGAGAATTACATGACGAAGTCGCAGTTGCTCGATGCCATGGGTAAGACCGCTGAAGCCAAGACCGCGATGGACCAGGCGTTAGCCAAAGGCAGCGCGCTCCAGTTGTATGGCTACGGCCGGCAGCTTTTGAAAGTCGACCACAAGCCGCAGGAGGCGTTCGCGATATTCCACCAGCTGATCAAGAAATACCCGGATGCCTGGGTCTCGCACCTGGCGCAAGCCCGGCTGGATACTGGCGATGGCAAATACGATGCGGCAGTTTCCCAGATCAAGCAGTCGTTCAACGGTGCTCCCGACAACATCAAGCCGCAACTCGACGCATTGCAGAAGCAACTGGAAGAGAAGCAGGACATCAACAAGTAGGGATCTACAGAAAAGGGGATGCCAAAACGGCATCCCCTCGAAGGCTTCTAAGAGAATCGCCTACTTCCGCCGCCGCCAGAATCCCAGCGACAGCAATGAAGTTCCGAGCATGACAAGTGTGCTGGGTTCGGGAACCTGTGCCTCAAGCGCACTCTGAATGAACGGAACGGTCCAGCCTGACTGGTCGAAGTCATTATCTGAGTACGGGCCGGGATCGAAGGCCATGTAATAGAAGAAGCCACCATTGTCGTAAGCGCGGATGGCGGCAATGTCAGCCGGCTCGTCGTCATGCCCCAAAAGGGTGGTGTTCTGCCCGGGCAGGAACGACAGCATGTGATAGGTTACGGAATTGTTCTGGAAGGTGAAATCGTTGGGCATGAACTGCGTCTGCTGGAAGTTTCCATCCTTGTGCCAGGCGCCGTCCGTGTACCAACCGTTCTGCGTGTTAGTGATGTTGAAGTAGTTTCCAACAAAGGCGCGGTAGGGATCATAGTTGCTGCCACCCATCATAATCAGGTGTCCGCCCGCGTTCAGGAAGTTGGTGTAATCGAATGCGCCGTCGCCTCCGCCATCGAACGACATGATAATCGTGTCCCCGGCTCCATAGCCGGCCGGGTTCACGAAGCCGCCACTTTCATCGGTGTACTGCACATTCAGCGTCTGCAACGCTTGGGCGATGTAGGTGTCAGCCGTACCGCCGAGGATGACAGTCGCGTTGGCCATAGTTGCGACCAAGGCGACGCACGCGACGAGGACAAAAATCCGCACAGCGAAATGCCTCATAGATGTGTTTCCTCCTTACTACACCAAATGGGCAGCAGAGTACCACGAATCAGAGCCGCTGAAAACAACGATTTCACTAAAAACTGCGCTGTCTGTTTATTAATATGACCATGGGTCGCATAGCGTTTCTAACCGCTGGGTACTGATTTGCGCGTACGCTCTGGTGGAGCCGCTTGCCCAAACCGCAGCCACAATTTTCTGCGCGCGCGCCACTCCGGGTATTCCCCACTTATAATCGACCTCATCCCAGCCCTGAGGAATGCATGGCCGCCCTGATCGATGCCATCAGCATCAAGCGCAAGATGTTCTTCGAGTTTGAAAACGCTCCCTACTGCTGTCTGGAGTCCGACGTCAGCACCCCCAGCGCGCGTGGCGCACAGACGCTGATCCGCCTCAAGATGCGCAACCTGCTTACCAGCGCTGTCTTCGAGAAGACCTTCAAGGCCAGTGACAAGTTCAAGGAGCCCGACCTCCAGATCGGTCCGGCTTCCTACCTGTATAGCGATGGAGACGGTTCCCACTTCCTCGACCAGGAAACCTTCGAGACCCTCACCCTAAGCGAAGACATGGTCGGCAACGCGCTCGACTTCCTTGTGGACGGCAGCCTCATCGAGCTGCACAAGTACAACGGCAATCCCATCGGACTGGAACTGCCGGCGCAGGTTGAGCTCACGGTTACCTATGCGGAGCCCGGCGCGCGCGGCGACTCCGCAGGCAGCGTCACCAAAGTTGTGAAGCTTGAAACCGGATTGGAAATCCGCGTCCCCCTCTTCATCAAAGAAGGCGAGAAGGTCAAAGTCTCAACCGAAACCAAGGAGTTCGCTGGCCGGGCGTAAAGTTTGAGCAGTCGTTCGCCTTTTTCGATCGACCACTCTGTCCTTTAGTTGGGCGCCCTTTTTTGAATTGTCATCCACCTCTTCGATTTGTCATCACGAGCTCTTGATGTGTCATCGTGGCTTTTCTTTGGTTTGTCCATCACGAGCGAAGCGAGGGATCTGCTCTCCGTTGGTTCACCACGCAACGATTTTCGAGGAGACGGTTATGCGGCGCCCCGTTCTGGGTTTCGCAGTGCCGCGGCTGTTGGTAACTCAGCGTGCTTGGGCCGGGAGCAATCTTCACATTGACCAAGGCGCGAGCGGCGTCTAGATGCTCCGAGCCCGGAGGGCGACCAGAATGATAGCCCAGGGTGGAGCGGAGCGGAACCCTGGGTACGGCCATCAAAAGCGCCTGAGCCGGCTTCAGCTGGCGGCACCTGTCTTCCACAATCACACAGCTCTGTGACCAAATCGCTTGGTGGCGCCTCGCCCATACGCGTAAAATCGGCGCAGAGGACGAGGGATTATTGTGTCTCCCATCACACCCGAGCTTCGAGATGTGGCGCCCGATCCCAAAAGCTACGCACGATTCCTCAACCCGGCCCGTAACTCCAATGTTTCCAAGATTTTGCCTCTAAGTCTCACGGGCTCAAGATTTTGCGGGGGAAAGTTTTTTCCGACCCTTTGTTTTCAAGATTTTGCGCAGTATGGGGGGAGGGGGGGTACCACCCCAGTGGTCAGTGTTCAGTCGCCGACTCAGCATGGCTCAAACCCCTCCCGCTCTCTCGGCCTGACAGCCGCTGCGGTGATCTGGCGAAAAGCGAAGAGCGAAGAGCGAAGGGCGAAACCGCGGTGACGACCCGCCCCTTCCAGATCGGCGACGTAACCCTCGGCGGCGGCCAACTCTTCCTCATCGCCGGGCCGTGTGTCATCGAGAGCGAACCGCACGCGTTGAAAATGGCTGAGGCCATTGCCGAGATCGCGCGCAGCAAAAATCTGCCCTACATCTTTAAGGCGTCCTACGACAAAGCCAACCGAACTTCGATCAAGAGCTTCCGCGGCCCCGGACTCGACGAAGGTCTGCGCATCCTCCGCAACATCGCAGAGACGGCAAAAATTCCCGTCCTCACCGACGTTCACCAAGCTGCCGACGTACCACGCGTAGCCGAAGCCGTCGATATCTTACAGATTCCCGCATTCCTCTGCCGCCAGACCGATTTGCTGATAGCGGCAGGCAAGAGCGGTCGTGCCGTCAACATCAAGAAAGGTCAATTCGTCTCTCCCTGGGACATGCGTCATGCGGTCGACAAAGTCCGCGAAGCCGGCGGTGAGCGCATATTCTTAACCGAACGCGGCGCCTCGTTCGGCTACAACAATCTTGTGGTTGACATGCGTTCGCTGGCCATCATGCGCGGGTTCGCGCCCGTGGTCTTCGACGCGACCCACTCGGTGCAACTGCCTTCAGCCGCGAGCAACGGCGACAGCCCGACAGTGAGCGGCGGCCAGCCTGAATTCATCCCTCTACTTTCTCGCGCTGCCGTTGCTGCTGGAATCGATGGCATATTCATGGAAGTGCATGACAATCCGGCATGTGCCAAGTCGGACGGAGCCAATGCGCTTAATTTGAAGTTGCTGCCTACCGTGCTCGATCAGTTGCTGGCCGTTCAAAACGCGCTGCGCGCTCAGATGCAAGAGAGGCACCCATAACGGGTGTCATCCCGAGCGAAGCCGAGGGATCTGCAGTTTGCCTCCCGTGGCGAAGATCGATGGCTATCGCGAATCTGGGCCGTGGCGAACTCTGGCCGGGAGGCGTGGACACGGGTTCCTCGGCTCCGCTCGGAATGACACAAGGAAAAATGAGCGGTGGAGGGCGTTCCGCTCCAGTGCCAAAAATCCCGTTTGGCTGGCCTATTTTGCCGCTTAACCGTAAAATATTGGGAGACTTAGGGCCGGTTGTTATCCTTAAATGAGAGTTAGCGGTCGCAGCAGAATCCTGCCTGCCGATGTCTCCCGCGCCCGAATCGCGCACTGATCGAAGGAGCTAATTACATTGTCCAAGAAGCGTTATCTATTTACGTCCGAATCGGTGACAGAAGGCCACCCGGACAAGATTGCTGATCAGATTTCCGACGCCATCCTCGACGCCTGCCTGAAGGAAGATCCCTACAGCCGCGTGGCTTGCGAGACCCTGACCGCTACCGGTTTGGTGGTCATCGCCGGAGAAATCACTACCAAGGCTTATGTCGATTTCCAGACGCTGGTGCGCGGCGTGGTCGCCTCCATCGGCTATGACAACGCGCTGTACGGATTCGACTCCAACACCTGTGCCGTGATCTCGTCCATCAACAAGCAGTCGGGCGACATTGCCATGGGCGTTGATACCGGCGGAGCCGGCGACCAGGGCATGATGTTCGGTTACGCCACCAACGAAAACGAGAACTTCATGCCGACGCCAATCTTCCTGGCGCACAAGCTCACCGAGAAGCTCACCGAAGTTCGCAAAAATGGCACCTGCCCCTACCTCCGGCCCGACGGCAAATCCCAGGTCACAGTTGAGTACGACGAGAACCACAAACCAGTTCGCATCGACGCTGTCGTGATCTCTTCTCAGCACTCCGAGACCGTCAGCACTCAGGAATTGCGCACCGACATCCTGAAGCACGTTATTCAGGCGGCGCTGCCGGCAGAAATGCTTGACGCGGATACCAAGTACCACATCAATCCCACGGGACGCTTCGTCATTGGTGGGCCGATGGGCGACACCGGCCTGACCGGACGCAAGATCATCGTCGACACCTACGGCGGCATGGGACGTCACGGCGGCGGCGCCTTCAGCGGCAAGGACCCGACCAAGGTCGATCGCTCGGCCTGCTACATGGCGCGCTACATCGCGAAGAACATCGTCGCGGCAGGATTGGCCGATCGCGTGGAGGTGCAGTTGGCGTATGCCATCGGCGTGGCTGAGCCAGTCAGCGTGCTGGTAGAGACTTTCGGCACCGCAAAAGTTGACGAAGCCAAGATTGCCGACCTGGTTCGCAAGAACTTCCAGTTGACGCCGAAGGGAATCATGGAGTCGCTCGATCTGCGGCGTCCGATCTACCGCAAGACCGCGGCTTACGGCCACTTCGGCCGCAACGACCCTGACTTCACCTGGGAGAAGACCGACAAGGCCAGCGCTCTGCGCGAGCAGGCGGGCCTGGCCCATGAGAAGCACGCGGTGAAGGCAGGGAAGTAGAAAAGCCGCTTTTGGCTCTTCGCTTTTAGCTCTTTGCTTTTAGCTTTTTTGGTTTGTCATCACGAGCGAAGCGAGGGATCTGTTCTTCTTCGCTTTGCGTTGGTCGATGACGCCGAAAATGTCAGCCGCGAAGCGGCGAGATGATGTGAGCCCGGGGCGCAAGCCCCGGGTGCGAGTTCAATAAGACCCCGAGCCGCGTAGCGGCGCCACTTTTACGGCACGGCTGAAGTCGTGCCCTTTCAAACAGGAGATTATGTCGACCACTACAGCACGCGTCCCCGGCGATATCGCCAACCTCGAACTGGCTGATCTTGGGAAGAAGCGCATTGACTGGGCGAACCAGTCGATGAAAGTTCTTCAGATCATCCGCAAAGACTTCATCAAGAACCAGCCGCTGAAGGGCATGCGCATTTCGGCTTGCCTGCACGTTACGGCCGAGACGGCGAATCTGGCGATCACGCTGCGCGACGGCGGAGCTGAGGTCGCGCTATGCGCCTCTAACCCGCTTTCCACGCAGGACGATGTCGCCGCGTGCCTGGTGCGCGACTACAACGTCCCGGTGTTCGCCATCAAGGGTGAAGACAACGACACCTATTACCAGCACATCATGTCGGCGCTCGACCACAAGCCGCACATCACCATGGATGACGGCGCTGACCTCGTCACCATCGCGCTGACCAAGCGTACCGACGTGATCGAAGGCATCATTGCCGGCACCGAAGAGACGACGACCGGCGTCATCCGCCTGCGCGCCATGGCGAAGCAAGGCGTGCTGAAGTATCCGATCATCGCCGTGAACGACGCCGACACCAAGCACCTGTTCGACAATCGTTACGGAACCGGACAGTCCACCATCGATGGCATCATACGCGCAACCAACTTCCTGCTGGCCGGCGCAAAGTTCGTAGTCGCTGGCTACGGCTGGTGCGGTCGCGGGTTGGCGAGCCGCGCGCGTGGACTTGGCGCGGAAGTCATCATCACCGAAATCGATCCCACCAAAGCCATCGAAGCTGTCATGGACGGCTTCCGCGTGATGAGCATGGAAGAAGCCGCGAAGATTGGCGACGTCTTCTGCACCGTCACCGGCAACAAGAGCGTGCTGCGCAAAGAGCACTTCGAAGCCATGAAGGACGGAGCCATCATCTCCAACTCTGGACACTTCAACGTCGAGATCGACATACCCGCGCTGGAGAAGATGTCGTCCGGCAAGCGCACCACGCGCAACTTCGTCGAAGAGTACTCGCTGCGCGACGGTCGCAAGATCAATCTGCTCGGTGAAGGCCGCTTGATCAACCTGAGCTCAGCCGAGGGCCATCCGCCGTCGGTGATGGACATGAGCTTTGCCGATCAGGCGCTCTCGGTCGAGTACCTGGTCAAGAACCACGCTTCGCTCGAAAAGAAGGTCTTCCCGGTTCCCGAAGAACTCGATAAGCGAGTTGCGAAACTGAAGCTCGAATCGATGGGCGTCAAGATCGACCGCCTCACCCCCGAGCAGGAAGAGTACCTGGCAAGCTGGTCGGAAGGAACATAGGACAGTTGCCAGTGGCCGGTCGTCGGTTGTCAGAAAGAAGCAGTGAGCTTGAGGTTGTAAGCTCTTTCCCGACAATCCAGGGACGAAAGCAGTTTCCATGATCGACAGCGTTCGTGGCTGTCAGCTTCAGTCCGAAGGACGGCATAACTTTAGCCCAGGACGTAAGTCCTGGGTTAGCCGGTAAAAAGACCGTGAGTCCCTTCAGGGACGACACAAAGAAGTACGAAACGATGGGCGGCTGCAATGGCCGCCCATTTTTATGCCGTCACCGGAACAGCTGCGTCTGTAATTTCTCTGGTTCGACTGCTGGCCCACGCGAGAATCAACGCCAGCACTGCGACTCCCATCAGCAGCAGCACGGACGCGCGCCAACCATCGGCAGCCCACATCCAGCCTGTGACAGTCGCGCCCAGAGTTCCGCCAACGTAATAGAACGTCACATAGAGTCCCGCTGCGGAGGAACGCGAGCGTCCCGCAACCACACCGGTTTGCACTGTGCCGATCGCCTGGAAGATGAACACTCCGGTAGAGAACAGAGCCAGTCCTGCGATGATCACGGGCAGCTTCAGCACCATGGTTAGCGCCAGTCCGACAACGCTGAAGCAGCAGGCGAGAACCGCCGTCGCGCGCGTTCCGTATCGGTCGAGCACGCGTCCCGAGAGCGGCGTGACGAAGAATCCCAGGATGTAGACGAAGAAGATGGCGCCTAGCTGTTCAGAGTTGAGCCCGAACGGCGGCCGCGCGAGATAGAAGTTCACATAGGTGAAGGCGCCCACGATGGCGAACAGCGCTGAGAACCCAACCCCGAATACAGCCAGCATTCGTGGGTTGCGCAAGTGACGCAAGGTCTCAACGAACGAATGCCGGATATTGGGCGCGCGCACAAAGTGCGTGGCCTTGGGCAGCGTTGCGCGGACCAGGAAAGCTCCGGCGAGGTTGATGAGTGCAATGGTTACGAATGCGCGGCGCCAATCGTGATGATGCGCTATGAGCCCGGAAACATAGCGTCCCAGAAATCCCCCCAGAACGGTGCCCGAGATATACGACGACATCACCTTGCCGACATTGCCGCCGGCGAACTCTTCGCCAATGTAGGCAATAATAACCACGATCACGCCGGGCACGAACAGTCCCTGCATAAAGCGCCAGAAGATGAGTTGCCGCAGGTTCTGCGAGGTGGCTGCCAGCAGCGTCGGGACGGTGAGCGCGAACAGGGATGGAACGATCACCTTCTTGCGTCCAACGGACTCGGCCAGCAGACCCACGAACGGAGCAGCCAGCGCCACGGCGAGAATGGTGGCGCTCACGGTAAGGCTGACGGCAATGGCTGAAGTGTTGTACAAGCGTTGTAAGTAAGGCAGAAGCGGCTGCGTGTCGTAGACGTTGAGGAACGTACACATGCCAGCCAGCATGCAACCCAGAATCGCAGCGCGTGCCGGCCGAGCTTGGGACAGGGCTGACGCGTCCGTGGCCTGAAAGGAACTCATAGAAGGCGGGCTGATTCCAAGCTATCACGGAGCGGCATTGGACTCGTGCAGTCGCGCGCTTGTCTCAGAGTTGCTCTAATGTACAGAAAGCAGCTTCGACCCGGTCGCCATGGACAGTTACAGCAGGATGACCGTAATACCCCTATTACCTCGACCGAGGTCAGGATCGTTCTTCAGTTCAGGCATTCGTTTGAGGAGTTCCCAACTGCGCTCGTCGCTTTTGCGCCAGTTCTCGCCGTAGATGCAGTCGCGAATTTCACCTGACTGCGCCAGCCGGCGGAGGGTGGACTGGAGTGCGACGCGAAGCTCGCCTCCAACCCCATGGGAACCGTAGCCGTGAATGATCTTGAGGAGTTTGAGCCCATGGGCTTGGGCTATTACGATTTCAGAGTGCAGCCGGGTGCGCGCCTGCTCCACGCTGGGGAATCCATCCTCGATATTGACGGTCTTGACAGGCAAAGAGGCCACGCTCGGGGTGGACTGATTATGCCTTAGCTGGTCGCGCCCAGGCTGCAGAATCAACACTTTCCCGCGCGAAAATCAACTATATTGCGGTTTCAATAGCACACTGGTTACCATTATGGGAAGCTGGCCAAGGTTGTGCGCGCCTTATTTGGTGCGCACATGGTAACCAAGTGGTACTTTAGTAACTTCAGGTTAATGGACCGTCGGATGTATGCTAAGGGAACTTTATATGTCCTCTGGCCAGAAACCCGACCTTCGCAACGCGATCCGTTTTCCGCTACACCTGCCGGTTGCGCTTAGAACTGAGACAGGGGAATACCGAGCTGAGACGCGCGACATCTCGGCGGGAGGTATCTTGTTTTTCACCCACGCAGAAATTGCAGTGGGTGCGGTAGTGCAATTCACCATCCGCATGCCCGGCGAGATACTTGGAGCTGTGGAGGACGTGTTGGTGCAATGTGACGGCCGTGTGGTGCGCAATGCCCAGGAGGGATCGGGGCTCATTGTAGCGGTCGCCATTGACGAGTATCGTTTCGAGCGGCATTGACTTCCGAGCTGTCGGAGGTGGCCGTTCGCTGTAAGAATTTAAGGCGCCCGGTACAGGACGAGCCCAATGGACACTCAATCGACGAATATCCGCATCATCATTGCGGATTCGGAAGCTATTTTTCGTGCGGGTATGAGCAAGATTTTCACTCAGGAGCCGGATCTTGAAGTTGTCGCTCAAACCGACAGTCTGGCGCAAACCTTGGCGACAGTCAGCGAAACAGAGGCAGACGTAGTCCTGTTCGAGGCGGGGTTGTCGCTCACCCCTGCCGAGGCGGTAAGCGAGGTAATGCGTCGCGCGCTGGAGCCTGCCAAAGTCATTTTGGTTAGCCAGCGGTCTTCGGAACACGAGACGGTGGACTATCTGCGTCGCGGCGTTCGGGGGATCCTCACCCGCTCTGTATCTCCAGAGTTGCTGGTGCGGTGCGTTCGCAAGGTGTCGGCGGGGGAGACTTGGCTCGACAATCAGGGCGTCAATTGGATTATCGATGCCTACCGCAGCCAAGCCCAGCTAGGCAGCGGCAAGCAAGCACTGCGGTTCAGCGAGAAGGAGATGCTGATCATCAGTGGCGTCACCCAAGGCCTGAAGAATAAGGACATCGCGGTTCAGGTCGGCACTACTGAACAGGTGGTGAAGAATTACTTGCGCAAGATTTACGACAAGCTCGGAGTGGCAGATCGCCTGGAGCTTGCCCTGTACAGCATGCACCGCAAGTTGCTGGATAGCTATACCCCGCAACCGATTGAGCGCAAGGCTGCACCTTCATTGGCTATGGCAGCCAACGCGGTCGGGGGTGAGCGACGAGAGGGACCCGAGGTTGAGGCCGCCAAGCTGGAGCACTCCGGAAAGACCTAAGGGTTTGCGCGCAGTCCAACTTTGTTGCCTTTGACAATGGCCTTCGGTTACATTGCTTTCTAAATTCCTGCCATCGGATCAATATCATGCATTCAAAAGCTTCCTCGTGTGTAGTGCGCCTGCTGCTGGTGCTCTGGTTGGGAGTAGCCGCAGCTCACGCACAGCCTGCTTCCACATTCAGCCCCGAGCAGCGCGCCAAGATCGATGGCATTGCGCACAAGGTGCTGGAAACCACTGGAGTCCCCAGCGCTTCTCTGGCGGTGGTCAAAGACGGAAAGATCGTCTACAGCCAGTCTTATGGCGACGCGCGCCTCGAGCCCAAGCTTCCTGCGACGACTCAGATGGCCTATAGCATTGGATCCATCAGCAAGCAGTTCACGGCAGCGGCCGTGCTCATGCTTCAGCAACAGGGCAAGCTCTCGCTCGACGACAAGGTGAGCAAATGGCTGCCGGACCTGACCCGCGCCAACGAGATCACCCTGCGCCAGGTGCTGTCAATGACGTCCGGATATCAGGACTACGCGCCACAGGACTACATGATCCCCGACTGGGAGAAGCCCATATCGGCGCGGCAGATTCTTGATCGTTGGGCACGTATTCCCCTCGACTTCGAGCCGGGAACCAAGTGGCAGTACAGCAACACGAACTACGTCATCGCCGGGTCCATCGTCGAAAAGGTTTCAGGGCAGCCGCTGTTCGCGTATATCAGCGAACACATTCTGACGCCGTTGGGCTTACGTAGCGTGCTCGACACTAACGCGAAGAAGCTGCCGGACAGCGATCCGCAGGGATACTTCCGCTACGCCTTGGGCCCGCTGCGTCCGGCTCCGCATGAAGGGCCGGGCTGGATGTTCGCTGCCGGCGAGTTGGCCATGACGCCGACCGACTTGACCAAATGGGACATCTCGTTGATGAACGAGTCGTTGCTCAAGCCCGCATCGTATCTCGCGATGGAGACCGAGACGCTGCTGAAGAACGGCGTGGGTACCCAGTACGGGCTGGGGATGCGAGTCACCACCGCGAAAGGTCATCGCATGCTGGAGCATAGCGGTGAAGTATCGGGATTCGTGGCGGAGAACATTGTGCTTCCCGATGACAAGTTTGCAGTGGCTGTGCTTACCAACCAGGATGCGATTGGGGCCGCCGGGCAGATCGGGAAAGAGGTGTTGCTGGCATTCCTCGACAGCACCACTGTCAGCGATCCCAAGCAGGATGCGCTGGTGCGAAAGGTGTTTGACGATCTCAGGGCAGGGAAGATCGAGCGCGCGCTCTTCACCGACAACGCGAATTCCTACTTCACACAGCAGGCGCTGAGCGACTACTCGACGAGCCTTACAGCGCTCGGCGAGGTACAGAGCTTCAAGCAGACCTCCAATTCACTGCGCGGCGGAATGACCCACATGAGCTACGAGGTGAAGTTCCCGCAGAAGACCGTGGGCATCAACATCTACCAGATGCCCGACGGCAAGTTCGAACAGTACCTCGTAGCTGCGCAAGAGTGAGGTCGTTTATCTGAACTACTACAACAGCGTGACGGAGCCGTTCCCGACGTCGTAATAAGCAGGCAGGACTTTTACGCTGCCGGACTTCACCATGCCGGCGATCACCGTCGACGATTGACGCAACAGATCTGCCTGAACTTTGGCGTTGGCCTTGGTGGTCGCCGCGAGGTCTTTTCCGTCCTGATCGACTGCCGGCTGGATATGAGGGAACAGCGAGCTGATCTGCCCCGGGACTTCTTTGCCCTGCATGGTCGCTTTCACCGCTCCACAGTTCGAATGCCCCATTACCAGGATGACCTTCGTGCCCAGAACCGCCGCGCCATACTCAAGGCTGCCGATGAGTTCCGGCGTGACCACATTGCCGGCCACTCGGGTCACGAAAACGTGGCCGATGGTCTGGTCGAATACTAGCTCGACCGGTACGCGCGAATCGGCGCAGGAGAGCACGGCGGCGAAGGGCTCCTGCTTCTCTTCGGTGTGTTGCTTGAGGATGGCGAGGTCGTGCTCAAAAGAAGTCATCTTTCCCGAGGTAAAACGCTTGTTGCCCTCCATCAATTCATTCAATGCCGCGTCGGGGGTTAGCGTCGACTGAGCTTGTGCCGGAGAAGAAAAGGTGAGGTCCAGGCCACCCGCTAAGAAAGCGGCAGCCGCAGTGCTCAAACCAGTTCGAATTAGCTGGCGTCGCGAGACTTCGTTCTTGGGCGCGTTCTTCACATCGTGCTCCTGGCGTTGTTAAAAATTTGGGGAGTTAATTTCATCAGATATATTGCCCGAGCGCAATGCCGATTTTCAGGCTACGTGAGAGGAAGTTCGCGAATGCCGGTCGGGCCGCTCACGACCAGCAAATGAGTCAGACCTATGAACAGACCGTGTTCTACAATGCCGGCACGCCCATCGAGTTGACCTGCAAGTTGCGCCGGATTGGCGATCAGTCCGAAATTGCAGTCGAGAATCATGTTGCCCTGGTCGGTGCGATACTCACTTCCGTCCGCCGTTTGGCGAACGACGTATTTCGCTCCCAGTGTCCCGAGGTAGTGGGCGCAGGCGCGCCAGCCGAAGGGCAGCACCTCCACCGGCAAGACATGGCGCGTGCCCAGGCAGGGCGACAGTTTGCTGTCGTCAACGACGATGATCTCCCGCGTCGTGTTTTGTGCAACCAGCTTCTCCCGCAAGAGAGCTCCACCTCCGCCCTTTATCAAGTTCAGTTGCGGATCGACCTCGTCGGCGCCGTCGATGGTTACATCGAGTGAGCGGGGCAGGTCCTCCGGCAACATCGGAATGTTCAGTCGAACGGCTTCCTGCGCGGTGACCTGGGACGTTGCAAATGCAACGATGTTCTTGAGCGTGCCGGTGCGCAGAAGCTCTCCGATGTAACGGACGGCGAAAATCGCAGTCGAGCCGGTTCCCAGTCCGACGGCCATTCCGGACTCGACGTAGCGAACAGCATATTCGGCAGCCTGCCGCTTCAGATCTGCATGGGAATCTAATTGCATCGCACTTTCGCTCATGGCTTTCCAGTCCGTCAAGGATGGCAGAACTGCGGTCGCTCCTAAGGTACCATGCGTCGTTTTTGCGAGGCCTCGTGCAGCATCGAGCCTGCTTTCCGGCGCGGCTCATTTACCATGGTTAGTTCATCGCTGTCATATTTGCGGAGGTTGATATGGTACTGCGTACCGGTGTGTTCATTCTGCTGTTCGTTGCATTACTTAATCCTTTGTTGGCCCAGACTCGAGCCTCGAAAGCCGTCGCATCTAAAAACGAATCTCCCGGCGAACTCGTCGACCGGGTTGGCAATACGGGGTTCGTTCAGATTCATGCCGGCAGCTTCAATGATTTAACGGCGCAGGAGAAGCAACTGGCGTATTGGCTTACGCAGGCCGCCATCGCGATTGATCCCATCATCTACGACCAGCTTTCGTGGTATGGACTGCGACAGAAGCGGTTGCTGGAAGAAATTGTCTCCCATCCTGACGGGATTGATCCGGCGACGATGACGAAGATCGTCGAATACGCCAAGCTGTTTTGGGGCAATCGCGGCAACCACAACGATCTGACCGCGCAGAAGTTCGTACCTGACTTTACCTTTGAGGAGCTTCAGACAGCCGCGTTGAAAGCGCAAAAGAACGGAGGGTTCCGGTCGCGCTACGCTGACCTTCCGGCGTTTAAGGGGGAAGAGGCGCTGGAGAAGGAACTCAGCGACCTGAAACCATCGATTTTCGATCCTGAATTTGAGCCGATGACTACGGCCAAGAGTCCGCAGGGCGGCAAGGACATTGTGCAGTCGAGCGCCAACAGCTTTTACGGACCGGGCGTCACCTTGGCCGACTTAAAGGACTTCAAAGCGAAGTATCCGCTGAATTCGCGGGTGGTGAAGGGACCAAATGGCTCGCTGAACGAAGAGGTCTATCGTGCCGGCACTCCGGATGGATCGGTGCCTCCGGGACTCTATGCGACGTTTCTTAAGCGTGCAAACGATTACCTCGCGAAAGCGCAGGCAGTAGCCGATCCGCAGCAGGCGAAGGTGATCGGCGCACTCATTCGCTTCTACCAGACTGGCGAATACGATGACCTGATCAACTTCGATACGCTCTGGGTGCAGAACAATGCCAAAGTTGATTTCGCCAACAACTTCATCGAGATCTACCGCGATGCGAATGGCATGAAGGCCAGTTCACAGGCGTTCGTAAGCGTTATCGATCAGACGCTGACCACGAAGATGGAGAAGCTCGCGCAGAACGCCGAGTACTTTGAAGCCAAGGCTCCGTGGGACGCCAAGTACAAAAAAACCGCATTCACGCTGCCTACAGTGGAGGCTATCGAGACCATCGTTGAAACCGGTGACTTCAGCGTAACGACCATCGGCGACAATCTGCCTAACGAAAATGAAATTCATGAGAAGTATGGCACCAAGAACTTTCTGTTTACGGGAAGCAGCCGCGCTCTGACGGGCGCAGCCGGCCACAAAGCAATCGAGGAGTTTGGTCCCAGCCCGGCGGTTATCCAACGCAGCATCAAGTATGGGCAGCAAGCTGACGAGCTCATGACGGCGCTGCACGAAGTGATCGGCCATGGTTCCGGCAAGATGAGCCCGCGACTGAAGAGCGGATCGGAACCACTGCTCAAGGAATACTACTCCACCATGGAAGAGGCGCGAGCCGATCTCTCGGCGCTGTGGAACGCCTGGGACCCGAAGCTGAAGCAGTTGGGTCTGATCGAAGGCGACCAGGACGAAGTGGCCAAAGCGATGTACGACTCAGCCGCCATGGTGGTGCTGACACAGTTGCGCAGAATTCCTCGGGGAGACACCATCGAAGAGGATCACCAGCGTGATCGGGCGTTGATTGCGAACTACATTATGGACAAGACAGGCAGCGTCCGGATGTTTGAGCGCAACGGCAAGACGTACGTCGAGGTCGCCGACTATCAGAAGATGAAGCAAGGCGTTGGAATGCTTCTCACCGAGTTGATGCGCATCAAGGCTGAAGGCGACTACGACGCCATCAAGACGTTAGTCGACAAATACGGTGTGCACTTCGACCCCAAGGTGCGCGATCAGGTGGTACAGCGCTACAAAGCACTCGACATTCCGACCTACTGGGTTGGCGTGAATGCGCAATTGAATGCGAAGATGACGAACAGTGAGGTAAAGGACGTGGAAATGATTTATCCCCGTAGCGCTGTGCATCAATTCCTCTACTACGGCTCCATGTATGCGGAAGATGTGAAGGTTCCTGCGGGCGCAGCTCGCTAGGCGAGGGGTAGTTAGATTGCACTGGCAGCTGTAGCTGAGAACAGAATTGCGAAGAGAGCGCGGCAACTATCGTCTTGCACGGCAGGTATAATCAACCCATGTTTCGTGGCCTTCTCCGGACCTTTCACAAGCCGATCTACGAGCATCGCCAGCAGGTGCTGGTCAAGCTGATCTCGCCGCACCTGAAGCCAGGAGCCAAGGTGCTTGATATTGGCTGTGGTTTTGGGCATCTCGGCCGGGCGTTAATGGATGCCTCAACCAACCATATTCAGGTGGAAGGGCTGGAGAGCGTAACCCGAGGGAATGAGCTCATTCCTATCACTGCCTACGAAGGGACCAGAATTCCCTTTCCCGATCAAACTTTCGACGCCGTGATCCTCGCCGATGTGCTGCACCATGATCATGACCAGGAAAGGCTTCTTCGTGAGGCATCGCGAATCTCGCGAGGCCTGGTAATTATCAAAGACCATCTGCGCGGCGGTGTGTTAGCTCAGCAGAGGATCAGCTTTTTAGATTGGGCGGCCAATGCCGGCTACAACGTCCCCTGCCTGTACCAGTACCACGACCTTCAGGAGTGGCGCACATTGGTCGGGAAGGTCTCTCGCGGCATTGTAGAAGAACGAACCTCAATTGACGTCTACCCGCCGGTATTTAATGAGATTCTAGGAAAAGGTCTGCACTATTTCGTAGTATTTCGGGCTAATTAAGGGTAGGCATCCTACTTCGCCGATCTAGCTGGTTGTAACTCGCCGCCAGAAGGATGAGCTAAACCGGGGATCGATAAAGGGTACCAGTTCCTGCCATTGAGGGAAGTATTGTCTGAAGTGGCGTCCTGACATCCGGGCATCTTTCGCCGGATATAAGCGTCCGCCGGCAGCGCCGACGATTTCGTCGAGCTCTGGAAGAAGCTCAACCACTTTCCTGCTATAGGGAAAATCTAAAGCAATCGTTACTCCGTTGCCGGAGAATGATAACAATCCAGCCTGGCCGAAGTTTTCCATAACCTTCATCACAGTAAGGAATGAACCGCCGAGTTTTGATGAGAAAGATAATATCTCGCGCGCAGCATCCCTCGAAGGTACAAGGGCCTGCCACTGAATGATTCCTCCTGGACCGTATAACCGGTGATATGCTCCGATCGAGTCAAGCGGGTAAAAGAAGGGCCCCAGAGGCGACACTTTCGATTGCCGGGATGACCTGACGTTGTAGAAGACAGTATTAAATATTTTAAGAGTTATGCCATTCAGAACGCTGAAGGGCATAACCATCGGCACCGTGAACAAGGTGCTGGCTGAGGCTTTCCTCTCGGTTCGTTCAGGATCTTTATTGTGGTTCCCTCGGATGAACAAACCTCTGCCCAGTCCCCGGCTAGACAGAGTGTCAACCCAAGCCACGGCGTATTCGAATTTCTTCACTGACTCATCATTCAGGCTGTAAAACTCGTCAACATCGCCATAACGAATCACTTCACTATCGATGAGGGAATTGATGATGGGCTTCATCTGCACTTCTGCCCATACGATCAGACCTGTGAGACCGAGCCCGCCGATTGTTGCTCGAAACCAATCCGGATTTTCCGTCGGGGAGCAAATTAGGGTGCTGCCGTCGCTTCGTCGGAGTTCGAACCGCAGCACGTGATGCCCAAAGGTCCCGGCACAATGGTGATTCTTCCCGTGTACGTCGTTGCCAATCGCTCCGCCGAGGGTGACATAGCGTGTTCCCGGAGTCACCGGCAGGAACCATCCCTTAGGGATGCTCATACGCTGAATCTCGTCGAAGTTGGCACCCGCCTCGGCTACAAGGCGGCCGCTCTGTTCATCGAACGAAATGATGCGACTAAGAGTACGAGTGGTCAGCAGGGCATTGCCATCGTTGAGGCAGCAGTCTCCGAAGCTGCGGCCCATACCGAAGGGAAGGAACGACATACCGGGTTTGTCGAAAGGGATGGCCGCATCCGGGGAACTTACTGGGATGAGCAGCGATCGGCTGTGCGGGAACCGCGCAAAGTTCTGTACCTCAGTCAGCATACACTTTCATAAGCATATATCTTCAGTACGAGTACTTTGTAGCCGCAAGCAACATTGACACAAACATAAGAAACCCGACGATGTAGCTCACTCGGTCACGAAATGCCCAAAGGATTGGGTCCTCGTGCATGTTTCCGCGATGGGCAACCAGCCAAACCCGGCTGATCCAATATACAAACAACGGGCACAGTCCCCATAACATTTCAGGCTTCGGATAGAGTCTCTGAATTTCTCCGGCATTGACATAGAGCGCAAGAACTAAACCCGCCAGCAAACCGGCTGTCAATCCTGCCTGGCTGATCATGGATAAGTCGCTGGGCCGGTAGTTTCTGCCGGGGGCTGACTCGCGGCCCTCATGGAATAGCCGGCGGAGTTCCGAATAGCGCTTTACGAAGGCCAGGCTGATAAACAAAAAAATCGAAAATTGAAACAACCAGGGCGAAACAAACGACTTTGACACCACCCCGCCGGCGTACAGTCGCAAAGTGTAAAGGCTCGCCAATGCAATTACGTCGATGATCGGCTTTCCTTTGAGGAACGAACTATAGAGCGATGTTAGGAGTAGATAGCCTACCAGGCACACTTCCAGGGAGAGCCCTACTACAGCCCCGAGAAATAATCCCGACACGAGAAGGAGGAATGAAAGAATAATTCCCCTGGAGACACTAAGCTCGCCACTTGCCAGAGGACGTTTGCTTTTGCGCGGGTGCTGCCGATCGGCGGCCAGATCAAACAAATCATTGTTTATATAGGTGGCAGACGAAACGAAAGAGAATGCGAAAAAGGTGAGTAGGAGAGACTTCAGAACTCCCAGGTCAAGCCGGTGGTTGAGAATCGTGGGAGCGAACACCAGTAGGTTTTTGACCCATTGATGCGGACGCATTGCGCGTATCCACGTCTTCAGGCGTGGGCGATGATTCGCGAACACTTCGCCCTGCTGCGCGCCCGCAGCTACTGCTGCACTTGGCAACCGGTTCATAGAACCTGCAACATGCCCAATCCGGCAGGCTGACCAAACCGGTATATCCGACCTGGAATCCCCAATATAGTCGAAACCTTTGACGCCAAAGCGCTCGACCAGCTTATCGCGCTTAGCTTTCCCTTTAAAGTTGACTGACTCCGTGCTGGCGAAGACGTCATCAAAAATTCTCAGATGCTGTGAAGCGTTGGCCGCCGTACTCTCATTAGCGGCAGTGGCCAGAATCAGCCGTCGCCCCTTGGCTTGCTCGCTTTGCAAGTACTCCACAAGGTCGCGACGATACCCCAGGGTTGCTGCGTCGAGCTGAAATCGCTTTGCGACATTCGCTTTTAATGCAGCTCTACCGCGAAGTGCCCACACGGGAAGCATAAGGATGCAGGAGGGGCGATGACGTATCAGTGACAAGACGCCTTCGAGCAAGGTGTCGCCATTGACGAGAGTGCCATCGAGATCGACCACGAGCGGCACGCCTTCCTTCGCTCGACTGACGGCAACCGGCAGGGTCACTTCTCCCTCAGAATGCTGGAAACCAAAACGATTCACCTGAAAGATTCTCCCAATGGGAGGAGGCAGCCAAGGCCGACCATGATGGTTAGTCCTTTTGCCAGGACCGCTCCTTGCGACGAAGCTGCTGCGGCTTGCGCATCAGGTGTGTCGCTGCCCCCAGACAGGATGGGCCAGTCCCGGTCGATTGCTGGATCCGCAGAACCCTCTTTCGCCAGTCTGAGCTTCGTTAGAGTTCAGAATAGCGTGATAAACTCAGCTCGGCTCGCATTCTAGCATTGCAAACTGCCCGTGGTACATAGCTGAGGCGGGGTTAAGGTTAGTTGTTTACTCAACTTTCATCCCCTTAGGAATCCAGGCTCTCCCATCCAGGCAAAAGGGAAGCGGCGTGTTCTCAAGTAGAGGTGAGAGGCGTTCACTTCACTATCGCTTGTATGTCCGGCGCGCGGCTTTGGGCATGGGAATCTTTTAGTCAGTGAATCACCGCGGCTTGATTCGGCTTTGACGCTGTCTACGTCGCCACCGAGCTGCGTTACGCATGACCGGCAGATCGTCCCGGTGTGAGGGGGAAGAGTTCATGGTGCTACCAATACAGGAGAAACAGTCCTCCGCCGCACCTTTGTCGGAGCCGGGATCGAGTGCTTGGCCACTGATCGCAGTCTGCATCCTTTTTTGGATTCTTGCCGCGGCTTTGCAATGGCGCGCAGGTGTGTTTGGAGTAGAGTTCGGGTGGCACCCTGACGAAGCGGCGCACTACGTCACCGGCGTAATGCTTCGGGATTACATAGCTGGGGGACACTTCGCGGCTCCGCGAGCTTTTGTGGAGCATTACTATGCGCACTATCCCAAGATCGGACTGTTCGTGTGGCCGCCTCTGTTCCACGGCACCGAGGCAATCTGGGACCTGATCTTCAATGCTTCTAAACCTTCCGCGCTGCTGCTCGAAGCGCTCCTCACCGCGCTTCTGGCGACGTCGATCTATTGGCTAGTTCGCCGTGAGCATTCGCCGGTCATGGCATTAGCCAGCGGGGCAGTGTTTGTACTGCTGCCGTTGGTTCAAATTTCTACGCAGATGGTGATGGCCGATGGCCTGGTAGCGCTGCTCGTTTTCTGGGCGACGATCGCGATGATTCGTTACCTGGAAAGCGAGCGTACTCGATACGCGGTTCTGTTTGGAATATTCGCAGCTCTGGCTATGGCGGCCAAGCCCAACGGCCTTGCCTTGGTTCTGCTGTCGCCGATCGCAATTCTGATAACCCGTCGTTTTTACCTGCTGAAGCGGCCTGCCTTGTACTATGCAGGCGGTATTGCTCTCGTCTTCGGCGTGCCGTGGGACGCGCTTTCCTACAAGCTGATGGCGCCGACAATGGGGCCTGGTGTGGCCGTCACTCCGCTGCAGAGGTTGCACCCCCTGTTTTTCTACGGGCGTATTCTTGTGACCGACTTCGGATGGGCGCTTCTGCCTCTCTGCGCCGTTGGAATCATCGTTTTTCTGGTGGGCATGCGGCGCCCCGATCCCATCAACCTGACCCTGGCCGTAGCCTTGGCACTGCTGCTGAGCGTTTGGATCTTTCACTCCGCGGTCTCCACCCTTGAAGCCCGCTATATGTTGAGCGCATTTCCTGCCATGATTCTGTTTTCCGTAGCGGGATTCGATTGGGTGGTGCGTCGCATCCCGACGCCGAGCGTCTCGCTGGCAACACGATCGGCTGTACTGGGTACGATGGTGGTCGTGCTCGTTATCGCCCAATCATTTGACGTGCCTCGCAAGCCGCATTGGGGGCTCGATCAGGCTGCTCAGTATCTTCTGGCCAAGAGCGACTATGCCGGCGCTGGTTTTCTGATTGTTGCAGATGCTCAGGGAGAAGGGGCGTTCGTCTCCGAAGTGGTGATGCACGACTCGCGGCCAGATCATTTTGTGCTGCGCTCATCAAAGGTTCTGGTCGATAGCACTTGGTTCGGCACCAATTACAAGTATTTGTATCCCACCACCGACGGGCTGCGAAACTATCTTGATCATGCTCCCATTAGCGCGGTGGTGCTTGATACCCGTCCTCCTGAGTCGAATGCCGACGCAGCGGAGCAATCCGAGTATCAACTGCAGCAGACGGTGGCGCAGGCAGTTGCATCGGACCCGGATTGGAGACAGGCCGACGGCTTCCCCGGTAAGGGCGAGGATGCCTCTGGAATCCAGATCTACACGCGCATCGGACCGCAGCCCCAAGGCGACGTGCAACTGACCATGCGCTACACACTGGGCTCGAATCTGGTTGTCCACAACAACAATGCTCAGCCAGGCGAAGCTTCGTCGGCTTCATCCGCACGCATTGTACTGGCGGTTAGGATTCTCGCGGCGATTCTGGTCTTGGCGGCCATCATCCTGATCGTCAGGCGTCAGCGCAGTGCTACCGCGGGTGCCTAAATTCGTACTGCTCTGAATCATTAGCCGCTCCAGCCTCAGACCCATCGCTCCCGCCATGTCCTCGGTCCGGACTTGCAGTGGACCACGGCAGCTAGTGCTGTTGGTGATCACGCGTGCCGCTGCGAACCTTGGCGGCTTCGAAAATGCCTGCGCCGCATTGACCGGACGTTAACGAACCCTTATTATCGAAGTGCGGGGTGGAGCAGTCTGGTAGCTCGTTGGGCTCATAACCCAAAGGTCGGTGGTTCAAATCCACCCCCCGCAACCAAAGAAGCCATCGCATTCGAAGCTCTTGCGATTGCAGCGTAAGGGCTTTTTTCTCGGACTTGCGCACATTTGCGCACAAAATTCCTTCCGTTTCGACCATACAGAACAGATCATCCAGCTGCTCGACCAGCTTCCGGTCGCAGTAGCCCGCCGAAGTTGCGGCGAGCAGTCGTCCCGTTCTACAGCCCGGGAGGCTCATCGCCTTCGAAGCGCGGACCAAACCCGCCCAAGAGTAAGCACTCCAGCCGGTCCGCCGCAGAAAGAATTTTCCCTGGCACTCGCTTTCTCTCCTGCCGATTAAAAGCGAGCGTTGCTGCACATGGCGAGTGCGCCCGCGGCCTAGTGATTGGTAGCGGCGCAGAGCTAATTCGGGAGAAGCCTCTATAACAAAACGATTTCGCAAGGAGAAGAGCGTCTCCGAGAGCCATGCACCCTCCCAATCCGAGATTTGGCGTACACGGATGGGCGGCATCGCCGAGCAACATGATTCGTCCATGTCCCCAGCGCTTCAGCGGTGCGAGATCGTAAGCGCCGTTTTTCAGAATGCTGCCCTCGTCCGTCGTGCCGATGGTCTATTCTTATGCGACGTAGCGTCCTGCCCCGCCTTCTTTATGAGGACCGCAGTCTGGCTTCCATGCGGTGGTTCATTACTCAACCACCCTACGAGGAGAAGATGAATCGAAAACAGCCAGGTTTTCGCGCACGGTGCCTGCTGGTTCTCGTATCGGCCTTGTTCGCCTTGATTTCGCCTCTGGCGGCCCAGCAAACCGAGCTGAAGCTGGATCCAGCGAAATCGCGAATCGACTGGACCCTCGGCGCGACCTTGCATGACGTGGTAGGCACTTTCCGGATGAAGTCGGGCGATATTGTGTTTAACCCCAGGACCGGAGAAGCCAGCGGACAACTGATCGTTGATGCTACGAGTGGTGACAGCGGGAACAAGAAGCGTGACGCTGATATGAACAAAAACGTTCTGGAGAGCGCGAAATATCCGGAGATCGTTTTCTCTCCTAAGCACGTTACCGGATTCGCGCCCGGTCAAGCATCGTCAACCGTCCAACTGGCCGGGACCTTCACCATCCACGGCGCATCCCACGAGCTCACCCTTACCGTGCCCTTCACCACGAACAACACATCCGTCGAGGCCCACACCAAGTTTTCGATTCCCTTCGTAGAATGGGGCATGAAAAATCCCAGCAACATGTTTCTAAAGGTCGACAAGGTAGTGCAACTCAGCATTACCGCAGTCGGCGAGATGCAACCCGTCACGCAACCATCCGCGAGCCGCTAGCTATTGCCAAATGGGCTTGCAACAACTTTGGGTGCCCGCCGCATCACCGCCGGTTGTATATCAATTGATCGCCAAGTGACGACATCTGTCACTCCCCTGGCTGGTAGCACGGCCGAAATCTACCCTGCTCTAGGCCGAGCACCCAAACAAGTCCGTGCAGGAGACGGTTCGGTTGCGTCTAGATTGCAACCCGAACAACCCTGGTCTAAATAACTGAATCCCAGCCGGTGGTTTCGCCCTCTCCGCAACAAAATGAGACGAGTAGAAGCCCTTGCTGTTCGAGGAGATTCATCCTGCGGAAAGCCGTGGCTGAGCCGATGGCGAGCCAAGGTTTGGAAACGGGTTTTGAGAAGTATGTCTCGCCTATGGTGTGCTGCGCATCTGCTTAGCCTAATGGTCCTTCTGGTGACCTGTGGATGCGGCGGCGGAATGCGCAATTCCGGTTCGAGTAGCGGGGGAAATAGCCAGTCAGGACCGACTGTGACCTCGTTTGCGGTCTCGCCCAACGTAGCAGCGCCCGGCGAATCTGTGAATTTCTCGTGGACAACCGTAAACGCCACGGCGTTCACCACCACACCCGAAATCGCGCAGCCGAACCAACCCCTTACGCTGAGCGCGACAGCGTTTTCCTACAACACCAGCGAATTAAGCCAGACAACGACGTTTCAAGCTGTCGCAAGCACCGACTCGGCGCAATCACCAGCGGTGTCGACGAACTTGACGATCGTTCCGGTAACCCTCAGTGCGTCGGCTACCACCGTTGCCGCAGGTCAGTACGTTACCTTGACCTACGGAGGACCAAACAATGGCAGCACTTGGGCGTTGGCTGTCGTCGGCAACAATACTCCGACTCCGCTGCCAGCCCCTTCTTCGTGTAATGGGAATATCTGCACCGGGACTTACCAGACTCCTCCGCTGGGTTTGACGACGACATTTCAGGTCACAGCGAGTGGTAAAGCCGGCGGTCAAGCGTACTCGCCACAAGTTTTGGTCACGGTAGAAAACCCCACCACGATTTCCTTGTCTGCCAGCCCAACCACAGTTCCACCGGGTGGCGCGGTCACGTTATCGTGGACAACCACAAATGCGGTGTCGGTCAGTATCGATCAGGGCGTTGGCCAAGTGGCTCCGCCAGCCCCGGTGAGCATGGGATCGTATTGCTGCGTGCGTCCCACTCAGACCACAACTTATACAGCTACGGCGACTTCCGTCTACCCTGGCGTTCCTCCTACGACAGCAACAGTAACCGTGATTGTAAGCTCCGGCATTCCCCAGGTTCAGCACGTCGTCATCGTAGTTTTAGAGAACCTTGACTACAGCGACATCGTGGGTAGTCCTAATGCGCCGTACATCAATAGCTTGATTCCTCAGGGCGGTTTGGCAACGAACTATTACGCCGACGTACATCCCTCGATCGGCAATTACTTCATCATGACTACGGGCGTAGCCTATAGCACGGACGACAACTTCAAAGGTATCGTACCGATTGACAACGTAGTTCGCGAGTTCCAGGCGTCGAGTATTTCATGGAAGGTGTACGCCCAAAGCCTGCCGTCCCAGGGTTATCTCGGTGGCGATGTATACCCCTACCTTCGCCGGCACAACCCTATCTCCTACTTCTCCGACCTTCAGCCACCCTCGCAGTTAAATCTGAATATCGTTGATTTCGCGCAATTCCAGACCGATGTGTTAGCCGGGCAGTTGCCCGCGTATTCGTTCATTGTTCCCGACGCCGAGCACGACGCGCACGATTGTCCGGGAGGAGGTCAGAATTGCACGGTGGCGGTAAAAGTGGCGGCGGCCGACGCGTGGCTCTCTGCCAATATTTCACCGTTGCTGGCCAACCCGGTGTTTCAGCAGAGCGGGTTGCTCGTTCTGACTACCGATGAATCCCGAACCGACAATACGAACGGCGGCGGACGTGTTGCCACTGTGCTTCTCGGTACTCACGTGAAATCTGGGTACCAGGGTGGTGAGCTATATGATCACAAGAGCTTGCTAGGGATGAGCATGACCGCTCTCGGTGACTCTAATATCCCCAACGGAGCAGACTCCGCTCCTCAGATGACCGAGTTCTTTCATTAGCTATACCTGTCCGTTGGCGCGCGAGAAGCGGTGGGTCAGGTTGTTTCTGGGCGAATCTGGTCGGACCGCAGTGGCGACGGCGCACTGTCGATGACGGCGCCCTTATCGGAGTTCATGACAACGACCACGCCGGCTTTACGGCAGCCGAGGTACGCGCCGAAGCTGGTCGATTCAGCATAACTGCGACGGCCGCAGACTTGAGGCTGAATGATTCTCTGTTGCACTTCGACCTGGGATCCTACCCAATAGAGTGCGCCGCGAGAGTAAATCTCATTGGTGTTGATTCGCAACCCGACATATGATGTACAGCTATTCCGTGCCAGATTCTCTTGGATAACGCATGAGCTCTTCCAGCAATTATGAAGGCCCAGAAAACGACCCGACCCGATCCCCCGAGATCAGCGAAAACCGCTTGTCTCCAGCCCTATTGGATGCGTTGCCTGACGCCATCCTGGCGGTGAACCAGAACGGAATTATTCTTCAACTCAATTCACAAACCGAGGCTCTCTTTGGCTACACGCGAGGGGAATTGATCGGCCAACGGATCGAAATACTGGTTCCCGATCAACAACGCGAAGCGCACAAGCACCACCGGACACTATTTACCGGAACTCCTAAAGCCCGTCAGATGGGGGCCGGTCTCGAGCTTTGTGGCAGGAGAAGAGATGGTACCGAATTTCCGGTTGAGATCAGCCTCAGCCCAGTCGCAACGGATGGCGGGCTGGCTGTGCTCAGCGCGGTTCGTGACGTCAGCGACCGCAAGCGTCTGGAGAAAGAACTGCTTCGTGCGCACGAAGAGTTAGACCGTCGCAAGGACCGGCAACTCTGGGAATCGCAGACCCGGCTCGCGCTCCTGGTTGACTCGTCGCCAGACGCCATCATCGGCAAGACAGTTCAAGGAATTATCACGAGCTGGAATAAGGGAGCCGAACGCATCTACGGCTACACTGCCGAAGAAGTGGTGGGCCGCTCGATCGCTGTGCTGGCGCCTCCCGACCGCCAGGGAGAAGTTCAGCGAATTCTCGCTGACATTCGGAATGGACAGCAACTCGAGCAATTTGAGACCGTTCGCGTGCGTAAAGACGGGCAGCTTCTGAATGTCTCGCTTTCGATATGGCCGATTCGGGATGCCAACGACGCCATCATCGGCGCCTCCACAATTGCCCGGGATTTTACCGCCCAAAAGAGATCGGAAGACCCATCTTCGCCAGGCACAGAAGATGGAGGCGATTGGCCGTCTCGCGGGAGGCGTCGCCCATGACTTTAATAATCTTCTCAGCATTATCTCGGCGTGCGCAGAGCTTCTCCGTCCGCACCTTAGCGGAGAATTGCCGCTCGAACTTGTCGGCCATGTGCGTGATGCTTCGAAACGGGGCGCATCTCTCACTCACCAATTACTAGCGTTCAGCCGGAAGCAGCCCGCGCAAACGCAACTTGTGGATCTGAATGCGCGTTTGCAGGACATCAGCAAACTTCTTCGACCGCTGCTGGGGGATGATGTCAGTGTCGTGCTACGTCCACGTTCCGGAGCAGCAATGGTAGAGGCCGACCCAGGGCACCTCGATCAACTTGTTTTGAATCTTGCCGTCAATTCGCGGGACGCGATGCCACACGGCGGCAGGTTTGTCATCGAAACCGATATCGTGGAATTTGACGAGGCCTTTGCTCGTGAGCATCCCCCGATGACGCCAGGTCGATACGTGATGCTAGCCGTCAGCGATAACGGGATTGGGATGGACGGCGCCACCAAGGCTCGTATCTTTGAGCCTTTCTTCACCACCAAGGACGTTGGTAAGGGTACGGGCTTAGGGTTGGCGACTGTCTATGGCATCGTGCGCCAGAATCGAGGTCACATTTGGGTCTACAGTGAATTGGGGCACGGCACAACCTTCAAGATCTATCTACCTTGTGCCGACGAGAAAGCCGGGTTTGTAAATGAGTTCGATGAGGAACAGGTCCCCGCGAGAGTTGAAGGAGCTACCGTACTTCTGGTTGAAGATGATCCGCTTTTACGCCGGCTTACCAAACAGATGCTCGAAGACCAGGGGTACGCCGTAATCGAGGCGGAAAACGGAGGTGCTGCACTGGAGAAAGCGGCCACGCACAAAGGGAGCCTTGACCTGGTGTTAACCGATGTTGTGATGCCGGGCGTGAGTGGCCCTCAACTGATATTGCAACTGATGGACTCTCATCCCGAGACGCGATTCCTGTACATGTCTGGCTACACCGGCGAACTGGTCACCGAGCAAGGAGCGGATTCAAACGTCGCTCTCTTAGAAAAGCCATTCACGCGCGCTTCCCTCCTGAGAGCTGTCCAAAGGGCGTTGCAGGAATAGGCCAATCGAGCAATTTACCGAGTCGTTCACGTCCCCAAGGGCATCTTTGTTCGCAGCATCGCAGGCGGTGTATATTTATTGCCCCGGATCGGGTTTTTGCGTTTGGTAGACCCGCCAGCATGAACAAGATTCAAGATTAATGATTTGGAGTAACTCATGAAGCGGCGTTATTTCTTGCAATCCACCAGCCTTGCATTTGCCGGCCTCGCCCTCGCGAAAACGGAACCGCTGTTTGTTCAGCAGCAATCTGATGGCTGGCGTAGGTTCGAAGTGACGACTGTAGTAGAAGTCCTGAAGCCTGTGGGAGAAACCAAAGTTTGGTTACCCGCAGCGCTCATACAGAACACTCCGTTTCAGCGGACATCGGCTAACCGGTTCACCGCTGACGGCGGCGAAGCGAAGCTGGTCAAGAGCAGTAATCCGCAGGACTTGGGCATTGTGGCTGCGACCTTTCCCGCTGGAGTCAAGCCGGTCGTCACGCTGTCGAGCCACGTGTCGCTCAAGAACTACTCCGTCAACCTCTCCAAGCCTGGCAACGAGCGGCCGCTCACGAGTACACAGCAAGCCTACTTCCTGCGGCCGCATCAGCTCGTTCCAACCGACGGAATCGTAAAGAGCAAAGCTGCCGAGATCACGAAAGGCGCCAAGACGGACGTCGAAAAGGCGCAGGCGATTTACGACTGGATCGTCGACAACACGTTTCGCGACCCCAAGGTGCGCGGCTGCGGACGCGGTGACATTCGCTTCATGCTCGAGAGCGGCAACTTGGGCGGCAAGTGTGCGGACCTGAATGCTCTTTACGTCGGACTGGCGCGAGCATCAGGACTTCCGGCGCGCGACGTATATGGCATTCGCGTGGCCAAGTCCGAATTGGGTTACAAGAGCCTGGGAGCATCGTCGGAGAAAGTCACCAAAGCGCAGCACTGCCGGGCCGAAGTGTATTTGACGCAGTTCGGTTGGGTACCTGTCGATCCTGCCGATGTGCGCAAGGTAGTTTTGGAGGAGCCACCCGGAAACCGTCCGTTGAATGACGAGAGGGTCGCCAGCGCACGCAAACGGCTGTTCGGCTCGTGGGAGATGAACTGGATGGCATACAACTTCGCTCAGGATGTTGAGCTACCGGGATCCAACGGCAAGAAGGTCGCCTTTCTGATGTACCCACAAGCGCAGACGACGGATGGACTACTCGACAGTCTCGATCCGGACGACTTCAGATACGAAATCACCGCGAAAGAGTTATCGTGAACGGTCGCGGCGCACAACCTGCTACAGGCGGTATCACGACGACCAACCCAAACACCGCGTCAGCCGCGTGCGGACTGGCGTTGGTTCGCGTGACGATCGGCGCGATGTTTATTTGGGTGTTCTTCGAGAATCTGGGCAAACGTCTGTACACGCCTGCCGGTTATGCCTCGCTGATCCACTACTACATTGAGAAGGGTCACTCGCCGGGCGTGTGGAAGGCGGTGATGGCTTTGGCCGCAAGCCATGCCGCGATGGCCGCCCCCATGCAAGCGCTGGCTGAAATTTCTTTTGGAGTGCTGCTCGTTGTCGGCCTGCTCACGCGACCTGTGGCTTTTCTGTCGTTCTTGTATCTCGGGAGCCTTTGGATGTCGGAGTGGGGCACAGCATGGATTTGGGAGCTGCTGGTTCCTATGCTGGCATCGCTCGGTCTCGCCATCGGAAGCGCCGGGCGAGCCTGGGGCATCGACGGATGGCTGGCAAAGCGCTGGCCCGACGCTCCGTGGTGGTGATGTAGGCCAAGTCGAGTGCGCGTCTCCGTCATCATTCCAACCCATAACGAAGCGCAGGCTATCGGACGCGTTCTTGCTGACCTGCCTGCCGATCTTGTCAGTGAAGTTCTGGTCGTCGACAGCAACTCGACCGATGGTACGCCAGAGATCGCCGCACGCATGGGTGCACGCGTCCTGCATGAGCCACGCCGCGGATACGGACGCGCCTGTCTGACTGGACTCGCCGCAGCCGTCGAGCCTGATGTTATCGTCTTCCTCGACGGGGACTACAGCGATCGACCGGATGAGTTGCCACTTTTGCTGGCGCCGATCGTCGAAGGGCGTGCGGACATCACCCTCGGTTCGCGTCTTGCGAAACAAAATGGTCGTCGTGCGCTGCCGTGGCACCAAACTCTTGGCAATCGCCTCGCGGTTGCCCTGATCCGATTTCTATACGGTGTGAAGCTTACCGATCTGGGCCCGTTTCGTGCGGCGCGGGCCGACGTCCTGCGGCAGCTCGATCTACAGGAAGATACGTACGGTTGGGCGGTTGAGATGATCGTGAAGGGTGCTCGAAGGAAGTTTCGGATTGTCGAGGTCCCGGTCAGCTATTATCCACGCATCGGGAAGTCAAAGATCAGTGGTACATTGCGGGGCACGGTTGGAGCGGGATGGTTTATCCTCAGCCGAATCGTGCTCTATCGCTTCCGGCGCGAAGGGAATGGCGCCGCCCGGCACGGTTGATTGAGCATGGAATCCAGCGACACAGTCCCGCATTCGCGCAACGGTGGCCGCACCCTTGTAATCATGGCCAAGGCGCCGCGGCCTGGGCGTGTCAAGACTCGCTTGGCGCGGAGCCTTCCCGCGGAAGCCGTGACGGACTTGTACCGCTGTCTTCTGGAGGACACGATGACCTTGGCGCACGGATTGAGCAGCGTGAATGTAGCCATCATGTGTCCCGAGTCCGACGTCGAGGATTTGACGCGCTTCACCGAAGGCAAAACCGAGGTCGTAGCGCAGCAAGGGGAAGGGCTCGCGGCGGGGTTGACTTCGGTGTTTGCAAAGTTCGCGGCGCAGCGCGCGCAAAGCGTGATTGCATTCAACAGCGACAGCCCGCATCTGCCGGGTTCGGTTCTGGCCGACGCATTCGAAGTGTTGGCTGAGCACGACGTAGTGGTTGGACCGACTTATGACGGTGGCTATTACCTGGTGGGAGCGAAAGCTTCCCATGCGGCGCTCTTTGAGGGCGACGGGATGGGAACCAGCAGCGCGCTCGAGACACTGCTGGCGCGCGCTCGTGATCTGGGGCTTTCTGTCGGTTTCACCGAGCACTTCTATGACATTGACTTGCACGACGACTTGAGCCGCCTTGCCGCCGAACTTCGCCTTGCTCCGGACCGGGCGCCTCGAACCGCAACCTGGTTGAAAGAGTGGCACGAAGTTGCGCCGCAGCCGCGAATCGCCGCTGGGGACCTGTGAAACTCACTCCATCGCACAGGCTATACGTCCTCGGCGTCATCATCCTTATCGCGCTGACCATATGCGCACGTAAATTCACCGGCCAAGGCGAGGCCTTTCCCATTGTTCCGCTCCTGGTGGCAGGCGGCGCTTATCTGCTCGCTATCCGGGAGTTCCTCTGCACTGCAAATTTCCCCAAGTCGGTAATTGTCATTGGTCTCGCGCTCGCGGCAGTGTGGCACGTTGCATTTCTGGCGATACCGACAGGTTCTGACGATGATGTTCGCCGATACGTGTGGGACGGCCGCATGCAGCGGCTTGGCTATAACCCTTACATCGTGATTCCCGCCGACCCAGCGTTTGCGGCGTTGCACACAGATGAGACGCGCGCTCTCAATAATCCGGAGCTACCCACCATTTATCCGCCGGGCGCTGAGCTCTTCTTTCGCGGAGTCACAGCGATTCACGAGTCCACCCGCGCAATGCGAGTGGCATTTGTGATTTGCGACCTGGCCATCGTTCTCATCTTGCTGGATATCCTTCGTGCCACTGGGCGAGCAGCCCACTGGGTACTGGCTTACGCGTGGCATCCACTGCTGGCGACGACAGTAGCGGGTAGCGGGCACGTCGACATCGTCGGCGTACTGCTGCTGGTGGTGTCGTTTGCCGCGCTGCTGCGGCGCTGGCGAACGCTGGCTGCCGTCGCGTTCGCGCTGGCCATCGCGGTAAAGTTTCTGCCCGTTGTGCTGCTGCCGCTCTACTGGCGACGCATTCGCGTTCGCGACGGTTTACTGGCTGCATTTCTGTTCGCACTTCTATATGTGCCATTTCTCAACCATGGACGAGTTCCCATGGGCTCGCTTGGGGCGTATATACAGGGGTTTGGTTTTAACGGTCCGGTCTTTGCAGAGGTGCGGCGAGTCGCGCCCCCACAGCTTGTGGTGGGACTTGCAATTGCTATCGGCGTCCTTGTTGCGACGTGGTTCAGGAGAAGTCTCGGGAGCTTGTCTGCGGATGCGTTGGCATGGCCGATGGCGGCCTCACTTCTATGCGCCCCGGCTGTATTTCCCTGGTATCTGCTGTGGCTGTTGCCATTCGTGCGATCAGTCGCAACGCTGCCGCTCATCATCTGGACGGTGAGTATCATCCCCACCTATATCGTTTGGCATCTGCGAATGCACGGACGCCCCTTTGTGCTTCCCGGATGGGTGATGGTGCTGGAATATGGAGCGGTCGCGATAACTGCGGTATTCGTTCTGCTGCGCCCCACCACTCGACCCGCTGCTCCGTAGTGTTCGGACAAAGGTGCAGTCAGCTGGATGTGCAACCCGGCGTCTTGCTAACATACCTCCCCGTATTTTGAAGCCTCTGCGTGGCAGCCGGCATCCATGAGTGAGCTCACCTGAGGAGGATCTCCATGAAGAATCTGCCCTGTAATACAACGGTTCGCATTCTGACCATCTTTGGGCTCATACTCCTTGCGGCAACATCGTGGGCGCAGCAGCGTCCGCCAATCGTTGAGAAGCTCGCCAAGGCCTATGGTTTTGATTCATGGGACCAAGTCGACTCCGTTCGCTACACCTTCAATCTCGATGTGCCCGCGCTAAAACTCAAGCTTTCTCACTCGTGGGAGTGGGAGCCCAAGACGAACCAGGTCACCTTCACGAGCACAGATAAAGACGGCAAGCCGGTCAAGGTTACGTACAAGCGCACCGAACTTAGCAGCCAACCCGACAGCGTGAAAAACCAGGTAGATCCCGCTTTCATCAACGATAACTACTGGTTTCTGCTGCCCTTTCACGTTTACTGGGACACCAGCGCCACGGTCACCGACGAAGGCATGCAGAAGCTTCCAATCGGTACAGGTTCGGCCGACAAGATCGTAGTGAAGTATCCGATGGAGAGTGGTGGTTACACGCCGGGCGACACGTGGGATCTATATCTCGGCAAGGACGACCGTATTGAAGCGATGGTGTACCACCGCGGCGGAGCCACGAAGCCGAGCCTCGTGGTTGCATCGTGGGCAGGCTATAAGAAAGCAGGTCCCCTGCTGGTTTCAACCGAGCACAGGGGAACCGCCGACGGCGGAGCGCTGCATCTCACGTTCACCAATGTAGCGGTCAAGCTGGCGGGGTCAGATACCTGGATGCCTGCGAAATAATCGGCGGGCGTTTAGCGGGCCATTACTACAGTAGTGCAGCAACTGTTCAACTTTGGCAGATCGCGGCTCGCGGCCATGCGGACCTCGATTCTTGGCCGCTCTCCGCGAATGATGGGACAGTAGCAATCGGGTTGTAGCAGCGCATCTTGCAGGCGTCGCCGTCCGGCACATCCGCCATGGCAGGTGTCCCGGAACTCGCACACTTGGCACGCGTCGGGAACCACGCGCGCCTGCTCGAATGGCGCCGAACTGAGAATGCCGATGCCCGTGGAGACCAAATGCGATAGCGGCTCGCCCTGTCCGGGCCAATAAACGCAGGGCTGCGTTGTGGCGCGAGGCGTGACCCGAACCGTGCTTACGCCACATCCTCCTGTCTGCGGCCGGAGCCCTGCCATCGCTCGCACCAGTGGTTCGCCAATCGCGATTACGTCGGTTTCCGCGAAAAGGTGCCGGAAGCCGTCCCAATACTCTTCGTAGGACAACGCGTATGTGTCGGATCTAACTGCCTGGTACACATTCACACGCAGAGGAGCGTTGTACTGTTTGGCGACTCGTGCAATTTCTGCCAGGCGCAAGTAGTTCGACTTCATCATCACTGCGATGATGGTCACAGGAACACCGAGCCTCACGCAGCGGCCTGCCTGTTGGTGAATGAGGCCCCAGTTGCCGAAACCGCGCTGCATGTCCTGCTCTGCCTGCGTGGGGTAATCGAGCGAGAACTCGATGTCATGAAAGGCGCGCAGCTCGTCGTCTTCGAGAACGGCGATGCTGTGACCGTTGGAGGTGATGGTGAGCTTGACCGGCTGCGAGCGCAAGTACGCCAGCATCGTCTTGAAGTCCGGATGCATACCGTTCTCGCCCGTACCAAGATTCACCGAATGGACGGGCAGCCGTTCCATCACCGACTCAACCTGTTGCAGAGTTAGACGGTCGGCGCGACTCGGATCGCGATAGCAGAAAGCACAAGCGAGATTGCATTCGTTGGTCAGTCCGAGCCCAAGCGAGATCCCGTCCGGCGTGTTTACGGCGGCGGAGAATGCAGGCTCGCTTGCGGGATACTTCACTGGGGATTCTCCCTGCGACGCGCCAGGAATTGCGTGTAGCGGGCGACTGCCACATATTCCGGCCGGTTGCCCAGCTTCCTTTCCAGTGCCAGAATCCGCTCGTATTCGGAGCTGCGAGAAACGCGAGGCGGCAGATAATCGGCAAGCACTCGTACACCTCGTTCAGCCGTTACGGCCAACCATTCCGCATTCAACATAGTCCGCACTCCAGTTGGAGTAAAGAGTCGCACTTTGCCTCCATAAAGAGACTCGAAGCCCCACTCGGCAGTGAGATTGTTCTCGGCAGACGACAGGTCGCCCGCCTGGATCGCAGCCTTAAGGACTTCTCCGCCTTGGTTGCGGACCAGGATTGACAGTATGGCTGAGTCGTCACGCAAAAGCCCAGCCGCGCTGCGCAATATCGTAGCCGGATTATCAACATATTCGAGTACATTGTGGCAAAGAATGACGTCGAAGCATGCGATGGGGAACAACTGGGTCAATTGCCCGGCGTCGCCCTGCTGGACCGTAACTCTGTCCGCAACCCCTGCCTGTTCAGCCGCCTGTCTCGCGATGTCGAGCATCGCCTCAGACGAATCCAGTTGCGTGACATGAAAACCGAGCGGCGCCAAGCGGACCGCGGCTGCCCCCGTTCCACAGCCCACGTCGAGCGCATACATGGGATTTTTGGCCGGCAGCGAAAGGACGTCCTGGAGATTGCCAAAGGCCAGGTCTGTACGCAACCGTCCCTCAGGGGTTTGGAGATAGGCGGCGTAATCCTGCGCGCCCTTCAGGAATCGCTCCTCCTCACCTCGCCTAGTCATGTTCCTCCGCATTGGGCAAAACTATGCTGTAAGCTCGGTATGTTAGCTCAATTGGTTTGGGCCCTTACCGCCTGCTGAGGCAGAATTCCCTGATGCGCAACTTCCTGATTTAGAATGTGTTGCTACCTAAATATCTCACGCTCCTCCACGAGGCGCTGCTATTCGTATGGAGGTGCGCCATTTCAGGAGCGCCACACATATTGAACGTGCCAGCGCAGTCATCCGCCGACCACAGATTCGTAATCGTCTACCTAAGGACGTGCACTCCACATTGAGCCTCATGCCTCCAGCGCACGTGCGGCTCAAGGTCCTGGTCACTTTGAGTCTGTTGTTTCTGATGTCGTCGGCCCAAGCGCAAAACGCAACGCTCATCACGTTGGATCAGGCAATCGCTCTGGCGATCGCGCATAATCACGCGCTCAAGGCGGCACGCACCTTAATTCTTCAAAACCAGGCGCAGGAGATCACGGCCAATCTGCGACCGAACCCGACTCTCAATGTGGATTCCCAGTTTCTGCCAATTTTTTCTCCCTCTGAGTTTTCCGCGGATAACTTGAGCCAGGTGCAGCAGTTCGATCTCGGGGTTGGCTATCTCTTCGAGCGGGGTCGCAAGCGACAGCATCGCTTGCAGGCTGCAAAAGATGCGACCGCCGTCACCATCGCTCAAGTTTCCGATGAGGAACGGGCGCTGACCTTCGATGTGGCACAGCAGTTTGTCGCGGTTCTGTTGGCCGAGT
This sequence comes from uncultured Acidobacteriaceae bacterium, assembly GCA_963796585.1. Taxonomy (GTDB): domain Bacteria; phylum Acidobacteriota; class Terriglobia; order Terriglobales; family Acidobacteriaceae; genus CAVVDY01. Next base: position 260,992 of record CAWCMB010000005.1, on the reverse strand, counting down.
CCACTCTCCAATTCGCGCTTTTGGATTTGAAGAGTTTCCAGGACACAGTGGATGTTTCCCGAACCCAGTACAAGGCGGGTTACATCAGCGAAGGCGATTACCTTAAGATCAAGCTGCAACTCTTGCAGTTCGAGACTGACGTATCATCGGCCAAGCTGGCGAGAGTGCAGGCGCTGATCGGGTTGCGTGAGGCGCTGGGCTACGATGCCGTTCCTGCGAATTACGATGTAGTGGGGGATTTGTCGTATCAGCCCGTTCATTTGCAGTTGGAGGATTTACAACTGAAGGCACTGCAGAACCGTCCTGATTATCACGCCGCCGAACTTGGGGTGACCGCTGCGCAAAGCCAGATCGCGCTGGCGCAGGCAAATGCCAAACAGGACGTGACTGGCTCCATGAGCTATTCGCACGTGTCGGGCGAGAGCAGTGCGTCGTTCTTCGGAAGTATCGGCTTGCCCATCTTCGATCGCAACCAGGGTGAAATCCTTCGCACCCGCTATGCGTTAACCCAGGCGCAGGAATCACAGTCCGCCACCAGCGACACCGTGCTATCCGACGTCAGCGATGCTTTCGAAACTCTTCGCAGCAATCAAGAAGTAGTCGAACTCTATACCTCCGGCTACTTGAAAGAGGCACAGGATTCCCGGGATATCAGCGAGTATGCCTATAAACGTGGAGCCACCAGCGTGTTGGAGTTTCTCGACGCCGAACGCAGTAATCGGGCAGTGCAACTGGCTTATCGACAGGCTATGGCATCGTACATAACCGCGCTCGAACAACTCAGAACGGCGGTCGGAACGAGGAACTTGCCATGAACCTGCTCCGCCATCGTCATATGCGTCTGATCATGCTGTCGCTTTTGGGAGCATTCGCCCTGGCTCTGACTGGCTGTAGTGGAGCAGGATCGGAAGATGCCGCAAACCACGGCAACCATTCCAATACGGCTGAGCTGTTTACCGTTCCGGCCGACCAGATGGCGCACGTGCAGGTACTCACCGTTCAGCCAACCAGACTGACGCGGACCCTTCGCCTGACCGGAGCAGTGGCATACGACAGCTTTCACACCACCCCGGTCATCACGCAAGTCAGTGGCCCGGTGAGCCGCATCGTTGTCGTGCCCGGCCAGACGGTACAACGCGGTCAAACCTTGCTCCATGTCGCCAGTCCCGATTATTCGCAGTTGCGTTCGAACTATCTGAAGGCCCGGGACGCGGCTGCGCTGGCCAAGAAGATTTATGCCCGTGCCAAGGACCTGTACGAGCATCATGCGTTTGCCGAACAGGAACTGGAGCAGGCAGAGTCGGCCCAGCTCCAGGCTGAAAGTGATCTGAGCTCGGCCGAAGCGGCTCTCAGGGTGTTGGGCATTACCGATCCCGAAGCGTTGGTAAAGGCTCCGCCGTCTTTCGAGGCCTCGGTCAAAGCCCCGATCGATGGGCAAGTAGTGGAACAGAACGTTGCGGTGGGCCAGTTGTTACAGCCCGGCGCGACCCAGTGCTTTGTGATTTCAAACATGAGCACGGTCTGGATACTGGTCAACGTGTATCAAAAGGACCTGCCGTACGTTCATGTTGGCGATCCGGTGACCATTACGACCGAATCCTATCCCGATGTGTTCCAGGGAAAAATTTCCTATGTGGCGGCCGCGCTGGACCCGAATACCCGCACCTTGCAGGCACGTATCGAAACCAGCAATCCTGGGTACAAGCTGAAGAAGGACATGTACGTTGTGGCCTCGGTCGACGCGGGCACCATCCACAATGCGATTGCCGTGCCCGACTCCGCTGTGCTGCGCGACAGCGAGAACCAACCATTTGTATACGTTGAAACGAAAGACAATCAGTTTGGCCGGCGTTCCATCACCGTCGCAGAAAGCTCCAAAGGAGTGACCCAGGTCACCGCCGGACTGAATCCTGGCGACCGCATTATCGGAGACGGCAGCTTGTTTCTGCAGTTTGCGAACTCGCTCCAGCGCTAGAGCAGCTCGCCCCGATCGAGGCATTGTGACGCTTAACTTGATAGCTATGACACGGACCACGGCATCCGCACCTGAATGATCCATCGAATCGTACAAGCGGCGCTTCGTCAGCGCTTTTTGGTGCTGGTGTTCACGGCCTTCATTCTGGTGGCGGGGATCATTTCCTTCCAACGCATGCCAGTCGATGCCTATCCCGACCTTTCACCTCCACAGGTCGAACTCATCACCCAATGGCCCGGCCACGCGGCAGAAGAGGTGGAGCGATTGGTTACGCTTCCCCTCGAGCTGGAGCTGAACGGTGTTCCCCATGTGGTCGTCATGCGGTCGATCTCGCTGTACGGCCTCTCCGATGTGATCCTGACCTTTGAAGACAGCACCGACGATTACTTCGCCCGTCAGGTTGTCTTCGAGCGAATGTCGCAAGCTCAGCTTCCAGCGGGAGTGGCGCCGGACATGGCTCCCCTGTTCAGTCCCAGCGGCCTGGTCTACCGCTACGTGCTGGAGAGTCCCGATCGCACTCCGCAGGAATTGAAGACCATTGACGATTGGGTGGTGAACCGGCAGTACCGTTCGGTACACGGTGTGGCGGACGATTCCGGCTTCGGTGGGACCGTCATGCAATATCAGGTACTGCTCGATCCTGCCCGGATTTACGGATATCACCTCACGGTGCCGCAAGTGGTGGCGGCGCTGACTGCCAATAACTCCAATGCGGGCGGCGGCTTTTACTCCCAGGGAGGACAGTTCTATTACGTGCGCGGCATCGGCCTGGTGCGCGATACCGAGGACATCGGCAATATCGTCGCAGGCAGCAACAACGGCGTACCGATTCGGGTGAAGGATATCGGCGAGGTAACGATCGGTCACGCACCCCGCTTGGGCGAGTTTGGATATCAGAAGAACGATGACGCGGTTGAGGGCGTGATTCTGATGCTGCGTGGCGAGCAGACGCAGAATGTTCTCAAAGCAGTGGAAGCCAAAACCGATGAGCTGAATCGCTCGGTGCTGCCGCCCGACGTCAAGATCCATCCTTTTTACGACCGCAGCGAGCTGGTGAAGCTGACGACCGACACCGTGGAGGACAACCTGCTCCGCGGCATGGTCTTGGTGCTGATCGTTCTGATTTTTTTTCTGGTCAGTTTTCGCGCCGCGATTATTGTCGCCCTGACGATTCCCCTGTCTCTGTTGTTTGCGTTTATTGTTCTGCACGCCCATGACGGCGCCGCCAATCTGCTCTCCATTGGGGCCATCGATTTCGGCATCATCATCGACGGCACCGTCGTCATGGTGGAGAACATCTATCGCGAGTTGGCCCTGAGGGAAGGGCAACAGTACAGCTTGAATGAGGTCATTCTGCTGGCGGCGAAGGACGTGGACCGGCCAATTTTTTACTCGGTCGCCGTGATCCTGGCCGGCTACTTGCCCATCTACGCGCTGAGCGGGCCCTCGGGAAAACTGTTTCATCCCATGGCCGAGACCATGTCGTTCGCGCTGATCGGGTCGTTGATTCTCACCCTGACCTTCGTCCCCGTCCTGGTCTCCTTCTGGTTCAAGAAGGGTGTGCGCGAGCATGTCAATCGGCCCTTCGAATGGATGAAGCGCAAGTACGCGACGCAACTGGATTGGGCCCTTGCACGTCCCAAGCTGACTATGCTGCTCGCCTTCCTTATCTTTGGCGCGACCTTGCTGCTGGTGCCGTATATCGGCGGAGAGTTCATGCCGCATCTGGACGAAGGCGCTCTCTGGGTGCGCGCGACCATGCCTTACACCATCTCGTTCGAGGAAGCCAGCAAGATTGCGCCGCAAATCCGCGACATCCTCATGTCCTACCCGCAAGTGACGGCGGTGGCCTCGGAGTTGGGACGTCCCGACGATGGAACCGATCCCACTGGCTTCTTCAACTGCGAGTTCTATGTTGGGCTGAAGCCTTACAAAGACAAAGCGTGGAGCGGCGATAACAACACCAAAGACAAGCTGATTGCCGCCATCAACAACAAGCTCACGGCTTTTCCCGGCATCATCTTCAACTACACTCAGCCCGCAGAGGATGCTGTCGACGAGGCCCTGACGGGTCTGAAGAGCTCGCTCGCGGTGAAGATTTATGGCAGCGACCTGAACGTCCTGCAAGACAAAGCGGTCCAGATCAAGAACACCCTCGCCAAGGTTCCGGGATTTACCCACTTGACGGTGGTGCGTGAACTGGGCCAGCCAAGTTTGCTGGTCGATGTTGACCGCGACAAGATTGCCCGCTATGGAATCAATGTTGCCGATGTGGAAGCGGTGGTTTCAGCAGCCGTCGGTGGGCAGGCCGCAACCCAGGTGATTCAAGGCGAGAAACTGTTCGACCTGGTCGTCCGTATGCAGCCGCAGTTCCGCAGCAGCGCTCACGAAATTGGACAGTTACTGGTTGGCACACCGGACGGCAAACAGATTCCGCTCAGCGAACTGGCCACCATTCGCCAGGGCAATGGCGCATCGTTTATCTATCGCGAGAACAACTCCCGCTACATCGGTGTGCAGTACAGCATCGAAGGACGCGACCTGGAGCGTGCGGTGCGCGACGGTCAGAAAGCGGTCAACAAAGCCGTGAGCTTACCGCAGGGATATTGGCTCACATGGGGCGGTGAATACAGTCAACTCTTAGAGGCCAAGTCGCAACTCGTCATCATCGGCCCTCTTGCGGTAGTGATCATCTTCATGATCCTGTTCGCCTTGTATGGGAACTTTAAGTTCCCTGTAACGATCGCGTTGGGAGTGATTCTGAGCGAGCCTGTGGGTGCGCTGCTCGCCCTGAAGCTTACTCACACTCCGTTCAGCGTCTCGTCAGTCCTGGGATTGCTCGCGCTGTTGGGTGTGTCAGTAGAAACGGCCGTGATTCTGGTGTCGTACATCAACAAGCTACGTCAGGAAGGCATGGGCATTCGTGCGGCGACCCGCGAGGCCTCGCTGCTAAGGCTTCGTCCCATCACGATGACGGCGCTGGTTGCTTGCCTGGGACTGCTTCCCGCCGCGCTGGCGACCGGAATCGGCTCCGCAACGCAAAAGCCTTTCGCCATCGTCATCGTGGCAGGTTTGATCTCCCGACTCTTCATCGGCTTCTTTATTAATCCCGTGTTGTACCTGATGGTGGCGCGTGACGGAGATGTGCTTCAAGTATAGGAGCGCGGCACCTATAACCCCGTCCGCCGGCAAGCGAATTTATGACGCTACGTGAATACATTCAGGAACTCTACCGAGTCCTTGTAGGCAGGGAAGCTGATGATGCCGGACTTCGGTACTGGGTTCGGTTGGTTGAAGAAACTGGCAATCCCATCGACGCCTTCGCCGGCCTCTTGAATAGTGAAGAGTACCGCCAGCGCACTCGCACCTCGGGAGTCGCGCCCGAAAGGCCACGCAGCTCACCGAATACTACTGAGCCGTACCGGATGCCGATCCAGGAGTTCAGTCAACATTCCCGCGAGATCGCGGGCTTGGCCGTGTCAGCGGACGAGAAGTGGCGAATTGCAATGACAGCGGCCTGTCCGGATTGCGATTCAATTCCTAAAGTGGACGGCGCCGGCACGGTGGTTCAAGCGGATGGCTATCGGTATCAACTCATGCACAACGGCGTTCGTGTTCTCGAGGACTGCTATTACGGACGCTGGATGACGGAGCTTATACGCCTGTTGCGGGGCCACCATGAACCGCAGGAGGAGAGGGTCTTTCACGACCTGCTCAAGCACCTCCAGCCCGGAGCAACCATGGTGGAGCTGGGATGCTTTTGGGCCTATTACTCGCTGTGGTTCCAAAGCCGGATTACAGGCGCGAGGAATGTCATGGTCGAGCCGGATCCTAATAATCTGGAAGCGGGTCGCAAGAACTTCGCACTCAATGGTAGCGTCGGCCGATTGATTCAAGCGTCCGTGGGATCTGCCTCGGCGCCTGCCCAACCGTTCGTCTGCGAGAGCGATGGCGTGACGCGCGAGGTTCCCTGCGTATGCGTGGATGACCTGGTCAGGGACGAAGGGATCGAGCGTCTGGATATATTGCTGGTCGATACTCAGGGAGCTGAGCTTTCCGCTCTGGAAGGCGCGGTAAAGACGATCGAAGCCGGCAAGCTACGCTTTGTACTTCTCTCCACCCATCATCACTCGATCAGCCATGACCCGATCTTGCATCAGCGGTGTCTGCAATTTCTCCGGAGCCGTGGTGCCCACATTATTTCTGAGCACAGCATCGCGGAATCCTATAGCGGCGATGGACTGATTCTGGCTTCGTTCTTCGAACCAGATAAAGCCATTCCCCCGATTGCGATCAGCAGAAATCGTGCTAGTAGCAGCCTTTTCCGCGAGTGCGAATTTGACTTGGCGGAAGCATACGAAGAAATCGCTCGCTTGCGAACTCGACCTGTCCCTTAGGTAAACACCGCTATGTCATCGTAGGAGTCATCTCTCCAGGGGTTTGATCATTGGCTATTCGACACCACCATCACGCCAGGAGACGAAATGGCGGGGCCGAACAGCACCAGGCCGGTGATGGCAAGACACGGGGGCCAAAGCGCCCACTGCTTCCAGGATGACGCCAGCAAGCCAGACAGCACGGCTCCGATCAGAAACCCCGACCACATACTGGCATCGATGCCTGCCCGGAATAGCTGAGACGTTCTTGACTCGGTCGAGCCCAGGGATTTTGGCCCCAGCGCAGCTGCAAGATGACCGCCCATTCGGTTAAGAGTTCCCGTTACAAAAGTGAGACTGACTGGCTCGGAGCCGATTTTGGATACGGCCGGATTCATCATCCCCATGGCGAGACTGATGAGCGCTATTTCGAATGTAGCGATTGCTATGCCGCCTTGTTCAAGACCAGCGGCAGCCGCCAGTAAGCCTGCGATTAGGCTGAACACCACGCGATGGGACTGGCGCAATCGCGAGTGTACCAGCAGATTTCCGAAGACACTGCCCGTAACGAATAATGCGATTGCCACGCCCGACGGCACAGCGGCGTGGAGCGCTCCTTCTCCGCTGTACATTCCTGTGTTGGTCGTATTTCCACTCATGAACGAAACGTACGCGCCCAGGAAACGCAGTCCATATCCGTCCAGGTATCCCGCGATCAACGCCAACAAGACCGGCAATGCACGGCCCGAACTTACTTCCGGGTTGCTTTGTGCCATGGTTGCTCCCAAACATCTAGCAGAGTAATACCTCCGCCTGGTGAGGACTACCCCATGCAGAGATTGTTTTTCGGGGGAGATTTCCTAGAACGGTGTGTTCGCGCCTAGGTGGCAGGCAATGCCGCGTTCGCGATAAACAGCGGCGAGGGACTCGAGAGAGTCCTGGCTGGGAGCAGCCTGCTGGGCATAGTCGTAAGTCATCCCGAGTTGCTCGTACTTTGAGGCTCCGAGTCGATGAAACGGCAACAGGTTAATTTCGCTCTGACCCATTTCTTCCAAAAACACCGCAGTTGCTTTCGCGTTCTCAACGTCGTCGTTGAATCCCGGAATGACGGGCATGCGCAGCACCAGCCTTCCTGGCCAGCCGGAGATCGCAAGCCAGCGGATGTTTTCCAGGATGATGTCGTTGGGCACACCGGTCGCTTCCGTATGCTTTACGGGATCCATGTGCTTTAGGTCAATGAATAGCCATTGCACGTACGGCAGCGCAGCCCGGAGCGCCCTCCGTGGAACGTAAGCGCTGGTTTCCACACAGCTATCTATGTGCTCTTGTTGGCAATGCTGAAGCAGGTTAAGCACGAACTCCTCCTGCATGAGCGGCTCGCCCCCCGTCAGCGTAATGCCCCCTTGCGGTCCCCAGTAGCAGCGATCGCGATTGAAAACCCGCATCAACTCGTCAACCGTGTACCACTTGCCGCTCGCTTGCAGTGCACCGGTGTAGCAGACCTTCATGCAATCCAGCGTGTCGCAGCAGTCACATTGCTTACGGTCGAACACGACTGCCGGATCACTACTCACCGATTGCCGTACGGCCCCGCCGGTACAGACTTGCAGACAACGGGTTGGGCAGCCCTTGCACAATCGCGGCTTGTACATAAGTCGCCGTTGCGAGACTAAGCCTTCCGGGTTCGAACACCACTTACAACGTAAGGGGCACCCGCTCAAAAAGACCAGCGTACGCGTTCCCGGTCCATCGTGGATGGAGTGGCCCTGGATATCGAAGATCAGCCCCTTCATGTTGGTTGGAGGCATCTTCTAGCTGCGCCCCGCCCCGTCTGCAGCGGCAAACATCTCGCACGTGACGGTGATCAGGTCCGGATACGTCATTGGTTTGCCGGCGACTGCGTTGCAGGTACCCAGATATTCTTCCGTCAAAGTGAAATAGGTGCAGAACTTGCACTTCGGGATGGGGACATGATGCTCGCAGTGATCGCCGTCAGCCGCAATCAGTTCCTTGGTCCGATGGCAGATACCTTTCGCCACATCGACGGCAGCGAAGTTACGACAGTCCATGTGCTTCATCACGCCGCTCATGCGTCACACTCCTTCATACTCGGTTCTGGCGATCACCTCATCCTGAATCGGCTTGCCGATCTCAACCCAGTACTGCGTAAATCCGGCAACGCGAACCATCAAATCGCGGTAGTTGTCAGGATGAGCCTGCGCGTCGCGAAGCATCTTGCTGTCCACCACGTTGTATTGGATATGGAAGCCGCCTTTCCGCATATACCCCTGCGTCAGCGCCAGAAGCTTTTTGCAACCCTGCATGCCGCCCACCGCGGTCGGGTGCAACTTCAGGTTCATCTGCGAGTTCTGCGACAGCGAGTGCTCCCAAACCGTTGCCGATTCGAACAGTGCGTAGGGGCCGTTGCGGTCGGTTCCGGGATAGGCCGACATCGAAGCATCAGCAAATGTTGTGCCCGCGAGCCGGCCATCCGGGGTCGCAATTGTCGCCATGCCCATCGGTGCGTGGGTCGAAACCGAAATCTGGCAGGCGTACAGCGGCTTGGCATTGAGCGATTCATACTCATGGCACATCCCGCAGAACCACGTCTCCCATCCCTTCAGAATTTCGTCGACATACGCGTCGTCGTTGCCATACTTGGGAGCGCTAAGACAGAGATAGTGAATGTAATCCCACTTGCCGCTCCGGTCTTCTTTCTCCTGATCGGCAAGCGAAAATGAACCGGCCTCGCCGGCTGCTTTGAATCCGAAATTCTCCCCTAAGCCTTGTTTCAGTTCTTCCAGGGTGATGGCGCGGTCGTCGAACACAAGCTTCTTGATAGCAGCCAGACTGTTGACCAGGTTGATCGTCCCGCACGATTCGACGTTGAAGGTTCCGTTGTAGCGATAGCCTAGTTCGTTGATCAGGTGGCCGCGCGCGAGACAGTCCGGTTTCAGCAGCGAGTGGAAGATCGCCATATTCTGCTTGCGCCAGATGTCGTGCTGGATGTTGTTGCAGGCGGTCAGACACGCAACAGTCTCGCGAAAGCGATCGCGAAAGAGTTCGATGAGAGTCTCGAACGAGTTGAGCTGCTTTTCGGATGACGGATACACCCGCTGACCGGTTCTCTGGTCAACGCCATCGAACAGTACAAGTTCAAGCACCTTGGGCAACGAAATGAAGTGCACCCCGACGCTGGTCGGTTGCCCCGAACCCCCGGGAATCCAATATTCCCCGTCATGCAGGTGGAGGGGCATCCACGAACAAGGCGACGTTTCAAGGCATCCGCCAATCGCGACCGCGCGCGCTTCTTCCAGCGTCATCCCTTCCGGCCCATACTGGCTCAGCAGAAATTCGATCGCCCCACGATTGTTGACCCATGCCGGATAGCCGGTGCCGGTCTTGTTGCACTCGGTCGCTTTCAGAAGGAAATCTTCCGGCAACTTGTCGTCATATAGGACGGTGAGAGTTGGCTGGGTACTGGCGCAGCAGATCGCGGCTTCGATGATGAGCTTTTCAAGATCATTTGTGGCCGATAAGCCATCTTTGGTAAGGCCCCCGAGACTGAGATTGTTGAAGGTATTGCCTGAGAGCACCCCGCCCACAACGCCGGCTGACGCAAAGCAATCGATGCAGGTGAACTTCACTCGCTGAAGCTGCAGCCATTCCATGACTTCCTCATCGGCTATGCGACCGCCAGCTTTGTCCTGCTGGTAGTAGGGATAGAGAACTTGCCCCAAACGGCCCGGTGACAGACCCGAAATGGCATCCTCGTTCAGAACGGCCACATGCACAGTCCATGTCATCTGAATGGCTTCGGCAAAGCTCTTGGGCTTCTTGTGTGCCACCGACTCTAGACGCTGTGCAATCTCCTGATACTCCCGCTTCTGTTCAGGTTCAGTCTCGAAGTCCGCGAGACGTTGCGCCTCCTTTGCGTAGTTCAGAATCCACTGCTGTATGCCTTCCAGAACCAGGACTACCGCCTCGTAGTTGTAGAGCCGATTCATGCCAACCAGGCCATCGCCATCCGCGCGCCCAGCGACCCCCGCTTTCTTTTCCTTAGCCATCTGGATCAAGGTGTCGAAGCCGTACTCGAGCGGATAGTAGTAGTTAACGACCTCGCGACCCTGGGGCAGCGTATAGCCCGAGTCGAACATGCAGACGATCGACCGCATGATCGCTTCCTTCGTCCCGTAGTCCGGAACCATCTGCTCGTACTTGTGGCCGAGATCATCGACTGACTTGCCGGCCCACTGCTTAGCAATGTGGAGGAGCGCAGGTATTTCTTCGCGACGCATGCCGAACTTGCCCGCGATCGAAACGACATTCCCGAAGCTCTCGGTTACATTGCCGCCACCGCTACCGAACTTGGACAGCTCATCCGCACTGGAGCTTCCTTTGTTCAAGGCGGCTTGATAGAGCTCGTCTTCGCGCGCCATGTAGTAGCCTTCGGACAACCATGGCATGGGAAACGAACCGCGGTAATAATGCGCCTTGCCCATCACCAGCAGTTCACCGGGGAAAATTGTCGGCGTGAGATGCGAGAAGGCTTCTTTGAGCGCGGCGGCACGACGAACAACCGGAATCTCTCCCTCCAGTTCCGCGTACTTGCGGGTGTACCAGTAGGGAAACTCATTGCTAGCCGAGGAAAGCGTCTGAAAGTAGAGATCGCGAAGCTTCCTGGCGCGCGCACAGGGTTGCTTCTTGACCTCCCGATCCACGATTGCGTCAGGAGCCGTGCCGCCAGACTGCGAGTGAAGCGGAACGCCGGATTCCTCCAGCAATTCAGCCAACGTCCTGGACATGGGAATTTCCTCCTGTCATCAGCCAAACTCAGCCTGAGAACGACCCCAAACAACCCACTGTGACACTAGCCGTGTAGCGCACAGTTTGCCGTGACGGCGGTCACAGAACGAAGTGAATCCGGCGTGTCGGGTCCCACGCTAAGGCGTGTATCTTTTCCTGCCTTGCGTGCTATAACTCCGAGGATGAGTTCCGAGGAGGCATGGCGATGAGCGCAGATAGCGATCTGTTGAAGCCGATGAAAGGCGCTGACCACACCGAAGCGGCCGGCGTAAAGATCGATATGGCCAGGGTCGGTAACGCCCGGGTGAGGCGAGTGATTTACCCGGTGGGATTCCGCTGGTCGAAGAATATGAAACCGCTGGTGGGCACCGATTTCTGCATGCACGCGCACGTGGGATTTCTTGCGCAGGGCGAGATCCACATGGAGTTCCACGACGGCTGTGTGCTTGAGTACCGCGCTCCGCAAGTGGTGGCGATCGAGCCCGGTCACGATGGATGGGTGGTGGGGGACCAGCCGGCCGTGTTGATCGAATTTGATTTCGGCGCCGAAACTGCGCAGCGGCTCGGGCTTCCAGCCAAGCACTCCCACGCTGAATGAACTCGCCTCGTCACTTCGGCCTCGATATCGCCACGATCGAGTTCAGGTAAACTTAAGCCATGAACGCAATCGATATCGAGTGCCCGGAGTGTGGCGCCAAGCCCGGGAAAAGATGTCATACCCTTACCGGTAAAGCGAACCCGGTATCGCACGCTAAGAGGAAGTTAGCCGCTTTCGAGGCGTCCGCACCCCGCGACGACGACACGGATCAAATTCCGCCGCTACCCACCGACGCAACCAAGAAGGCCTAGTTCTGGTTCAGCTCGTGCCACGGTCACTCCTACAGCGCTGGGGACCAACAACTGATGGCGCGCGAGATTGCAGCCGCTTCGCATTAGTGCAACTTTAGCGATTCTGTTTCGTTCCCGCAGATTGTTTTTCGTTCCACCATCCTCCTCCAAGCGCCTGAAAAAGCGTGGCGGAATCGGAATAGCGGTTGCCCTGATAAGCAACCCGATTCAGCGCAGTCTGTAGCTGCTGTCGTTGTGCATCCAGGAGTGCGATCTGGCTTATACCGCCGGCGGTGTAGCGCTGTGACGCAATCTGGTAGGCGCCTTCCGCCTGGGTGGCGGCTTCGGTCTGCGCCTGCAGAGCTTGTGCGTCGTGATCGATTGCCCGCAGCGAATCCGCTACTTCGCGGAAAGCTTGCAGCACCGTCTGCTGGTAGACGCTTCCCGCCTCCTCGTACGCCGCGACAGCCTTGCGTTTTTCCGCTCGTAGCGCTCCTCCGTTGAAGATGGGCTGTGCGAGAGAGGCGCCGACATTCCACACATCACCCCCGCTGGTGAAGCTGGTGCCGACCAACCCTGCGCTGGCGGAAAGCACGATCTGGGGATACAGATTCGCCGTCGCCACTCCCACGTTGGCGCTCGCTTGATGCATCAAGGACTCAGCGGCGCGGATGTCCGGTCGCTGCCGCACCAGCGATGACGGTAGGCTGATCGGCAAATCCTGCGGAAGCCTCAAGCTGTCGAGACGGATAGCTTCCACATGTGCCTCCGCCGGAGTTTTGCCCATGAGCACGGCAAGTTGATGGTCGATGACATCGAGTTCCTGCTCCATTGACGGCAGTGTGGCACGCGCCTGCGCCACCAGCGATCGCTGGCTGTCTACGTCGTATTCTGAAACCCCTCCCGCCTGGTAGCGCTTCTCAGCAATGGTGAGCGACTGTTCCTCGAGGGCGAGCATCTGGCGAGTGAGTTCGAGTTGCGACCGCAGTTGCGCCTGCCGAATCCCGGCAGCAACCACGTTGCCGGCCAGCATCAGTCGCGCTCCCTCCAGTTGCCAGTTCTGGTAGGCGACCTGCGCATTCAGGCCTTCGATGAGGCGGCGATTGGCTCCGAATAAATCGAGCGCGTATGAAACCGCGACCGATCCGTTCAGTAGCGAGAACGGCGGAGGGCTGGGAAATGGAACGCCAAACGTGGCCAGGTCAACCTGCTCGCGCTGCGCAGAGATGCTGCCGCTTAGTGTGGGATACTTCGTCGCTCCGGTGCGAGCGTTCGATTCCTCTTGCGCCTGCTTCAGCTTCGCCATCGCTTGCGCAAGTGTCGGACTGTTGTCGAGTGCCTTGCGCACCATGCGGTCGAGTTCGGGCGAGTGATACAGCGTCCACCACTGCGCCGGGATCTGGCTTGAAGCTTTGAACTGCTGCGCCGCGCCGCCCGGTCCAGGTGAGCCTACCGTTGATGGCGGTTGGGGCTGAGCATCGTAAGTCGCGACCGTTGGCGGCGCCGGAGCATGATAGTGCGGACCAACCGTGCACCCGCCAAGCAATGCCAGCGACAATCCCGCGAGTGCTGCTTTCACTCTCAAGCTCGATTTCGTAAGAGTGCTCATAACTGAAACCTCAATCTCTAATCCAACGTCTTGCGGTACGTCTTCACCGCAATGGTCATGACGATCAGCGTGAACGCAATCAACGGCCAGACACTAGGCCAGGAGTCCGACCAGCCGTTGCCTTTGAGCATGATTCCGCGAATGAGCCGGTTGAAATACGTGAGCGGCAAAAGGTCTCCCAGCACCTGCGCCCATTGCGGCATGCCCTGAAACGGAAACATGAAGCCGGAGAGCAGAATGTTGGGCAGGAAATAGAAGACGGTGAGTTGCACCGCCTGCAACTGGTTCTGCGCCACCGACGACAGCGTGATGCCGACCGTCAGGTTCGCCGCTACAAACAACAAGGCGACCAGATAGATGGCGCCGATATTGCCGAAGAACGGCACACTGAACACATAGCGCGCAGCCAGAAGAATGATGGTCGACTGAATCAGGCCGATGCCGATGTAGGGGATCAGCTTGCCGGTCATCACCTCGATTGGCGTGGCGGGCATGGCCAGTAGGTTTTCCATGGTGCCGCGCTCGCGCTCGCGGGTGATGGCCAGCCCGGTCATCATCACCATGGTCAACGTCAGGATGACGCCCATCAGTCCCGGCACCACGTTGTACTGCGTGATGCCGTCGGGGTTGTAGAGGCGATGCACTTCCACAGTGAAGGCTGCCGGCGTTCCAGCCAGTGATGCCAGCGGCCCGGTGAATTCCTTCTGCACCACCTCCTGCACGATGCCGTTCAGCGCGAAAATGGCATTCGCTGCGGCGGTCGGATCGGTGGCGTCGGCTTCAACCAGCAGGGAAGGATGCTCGTGGCGAAGAAGCTGGCGGGTGAATCCGGCGGGAATGTTCACCACGAACAGCACTTTGCCGCGCGATAGCGCCTCACGTCCGGCGGCCTCATTTGGCAGCTCGCCCACGAACTTGAAGTACTTGGAGTTCTTCATAGCCCAGACAAAGCTGCGCGTGATGTCGGTGTTGTCCGCGCTGATGATCGCGGTGTCGAGGTGCTTGGGATCGGTATTGATGGCGTAGCCAAACAGCGCCATCTGGAGAATAGGAATGCCGACAATCATGGCGAAAGTGACGCGGTCGCGCTTGAGTTGCAGGAATTCCTTGCGCACAATGCTCCACCAGCGGGCGATGGAGAAATCGCTCATGACTGGCCTCCGAAGTTGTCAGGCGTCTCGCTCATCATGTAGATGAAGACGTCTTCCAGGCTAGTGTCGATCTTCTCGGCGCGCAGCTTCTTGCCGGCAGTGGCATTGCGGACGCTGCGTTCCAGCGCGTCGTCGTCGGTTCCGCTGACATGCAGACCATCGCCGAAAATCACCGTCTGCGCCACGCCGGGACTCTGGCGCAGCGGCTCCTGCAAGTCGATCAGGCGGTCGCCATAGATCGCCCAGGTGATCAGGTGCTGGCTGGCGGTGACTTCAGCCGCGCTGCCTTGCGCCAACAGCTTGCCGTATGCGATGTACGCCAGCTTGTGACAGCGCGAAGCCTCATCCATATAGTGCGTGCTGACCAGGACCGAGATCCCCTTTGCCGCGAGGCCTTGCAGCTCATCCCAAAAATCGCGCCTCGCCTTGGGATCGACCCCTGCCGTAGGTTCGTCAAGCAGCAGAAGTTGAGGATCGTGCAGCATGCAGGCGGCAAGCGCCATGCGCTGCTTCCATCCCCCGGACAATTCGCCCGCCAACTGTTTCGTGCGGGCAGTGAGTCCAATGTCGGCAATCGTCTGCCGCACCATCTCGCGGCGTTGCGGAACCTTGTATATGCGAGCGACGAAGTCGAGGTTCTCCGCGATGGTAAGGTCATCCCAGAAGGAAAAACGCTGCGTCATGTAGCCGACGTTGCGCTTGATGTCGGCGGCCTGGCGAACGATGTCGTAGCCCAGGCAGGTGCCGCTGCCGGAGTCGGGCTTCAGCAATCCGCACATCATGCGAATCGTCGTTGTTTTGCCGCTGCCATTGGGGCCGAGAAAGCCGAAGATCTCGCCCTTGCGCACCTGTAACGACACGTTGTTCACCACGTGCTTATCCCCAAAATGCTTGTTGAGGTTCTGCACGTCGATGGCATACTCGGAGTTGGCGGATGCGGTCATTGCAGAGCCACCTCGAGCGGTTGGCCCGGATGCAGCGCGGTGGCCTTGTCCGGCTCCGGCTTGGCAATCACCATGAACGCCAGCTTGGCGCGGTTTTCATTGCTGTAAATCACCGGCGGCGTGTATTCCACCTGATTGGAGATGAAGCTGATGGCAGCGGGTACGTCAGCTGCGCATCCATCGCAATGCACGGTGATTCTTTCTCCAACCTTCAGCTTGCCCACGACCGGTTCAGGCACAAAGAAGCGAACCTCGATGTTCTCCGGCGGCAGTATCTGAACGATAGGATTCCCGGCGGCGACCCATTCCCCCACGCGGTATAACGTGTCGAACACCAGGCCGTTGCGTGGAGAGGCAATCTGCTTCTGTTGCAGCTTCCACGTCGCCTGAGCCAGCGCCGCCCTGTCGGAACCTATCTGGTTGGCCTGTGCCTTGATCTGCTCGTCGCGTCCGGGCAGAGCCGCGACGACCAGATCGCTTTGATACTGGCGCACCACCGCGGCATCGGCCTCGACCGCGGCGCGCGCGTTGATCAGGTCGGTCATCGGGACGCCGCCGGCCGCATACTGCGATTCGTAGCTCTTGAGCAGATCGACCGCCTTCTGGTGCTCGACCTTCGCTGCGGTCAGTTGTGCCGCGATGACATCTTTCTCCGGCGGACGTTTGCCGGTACGCAAGTCGGCCAGGCGGGCTTCGTCGGCGCGCAGAAACTCTCGCGTCTGCGCTTCGGCAGATGCTTCCGGCTCGTCGTCCAGCGCGAACAGCGGATGCTTGACGCTGATCGTATCGCCGCGCGTTACTGACAATCGATCGAGACGGCCGGCCTGGGGCGAAGCCACGTAAACGAACTTGCCTTCGACATAACCTTGGTAGGTGTTGGCCGCTTGATGCGCGCAGCCCGCAAGGGAAAACAGAAGCGCTCCCAAACTTAACGATAAGAACAATTTTCGATAGCTCGTCATACAAGCTGCCTCGTTGATGGTTTCTTCTTGCCACCCTTCGTCGTTGGCTTGCTGGCAGGAGAGTGGCACAGGCCGTTCAGCAGCAAACCAGTGATATGGCGCTGTACGGCGAGTTTGTTCGGGGGCTTGCGGTGAAAAGTTTCCGCCCAGAAGCTGAGAGTCGCCATGTGCAACATGACCAGGCCCAGCATGGAGAAAATGAAGAGCGTGGGATCGAGGTCGGCGTTATAGTCCCGCTGTGACTGCCCGTGTGCTATCGCCGCAGACACACTCCGAATCTTCTCGAATGGCAAGCGACGCAGCATCTTCTCGCGTAAAAGGCCGCCCTCGTTCAGCACTTCGCGCATCCAGGTGGAGGGAATCCAGGGCATCTCCTCGATGCCATCGAGCAGGCGCGCAACGATGCCGCGGACCGTTTCCGCCGCAGCGGCGCCTGGCTGCACCGGGTCCCACACCTTCGAAATCACCCGCAGAAGGCGCTCCTCAACGACCGCGTCGAGCAAGTGATTCCGATCCTTGAAGTAGTAGTGCAGCATGGCCGGAGTAAGGCCGGCGCGTTGGGCAATCATCGCGAACGTGGTTGCGGCAACCCCTTGGGAAGCAAACAACTCGCTGGCGGCACTCAGCAGAAGCTCGCGTGCATCGTGCTCCGCACTGGCCGCCGGACGCCCGGGAGCGCGAGGAGAAGTCGAGCGGATTTTGGGCTTGGTACGCATTTAATTAATGCATTAATTAAATATTGGATGCTGTCCGGCGTCAAGCGATTCTTCCGCCCGCGCCTTGAAGTCTTTGCTGATTGTTCACCTCCAAGCAGCCGGAGCACTCTCGGAAATACTTAGGCTGCGGCCGCCCCCATTGTTCGTGGGTCGTATCACCTTCGTTTATCGGTCACTTCGCCTTATGACCATCGTCACAGAACGGTGTGCAAATCCCGAATGACAATCAACAGTTAGCCCGGAGGTAACTCATGGCGACGAGTGTGGCAAAGGTCCAGTCCGAAACCCTGCGCACGCTGCCGGATGACAGCGTTCGTCAGATAATGTGGCGCTTCTCGGATCGATATGAGCTTCAAATGCTCGTCCAGTCGGCCCGTGAAGTAGCTCGCGGAACCGTAGCTCGACTCGTTGCCGAGGGACTGCGTGGCACGCACGAGTGGAATGAGAAGAAGGCGGTGCTGCTTGAGGCTTTCGACCAATCGGGAATAACGGCTGTTTTCGCCGATCCCGAACAGGGCGGCTACCTTGCCGGCCCCAAGAACCTCGCGCTGGCACTGATCGCATTTGAGTTGGCCTGGGTGGATGCCGGCGCCGCAACCGGCAGCTTGGCCGGATGCCTGGCTCTGGCGCCGATCCACGAGCGCGGCACCGCCGAGCAGCGCAACCGTTATATGTCGATGTCGGTGCCTCCTGCACCAGGTGAAGACCGCGAGGTCTGGCGGGGTGCGTTCTGTCTCACCGAACCGCTCCCTTATGTCGGTGTCGATACCGGCGTGCTGAATGGCAAGATCCGCATAGCAGAGTGGAAGGAAGGCGAGGAACCGCTGCTGCAAGTCGAGAAGCGTGGACGCTTCATCACCAACATGGGTTTTGCCAACTTTGTCACCGCCGCCGTGGATTCCGGCGACGAGCGCATCAAAGGCTCGTGCATCGTGATTCTCGAGCAGGGCGATCCTGGAATCTACGATCGTGGCTCTGCAACCCGCAAACTGGTGCACCAGCTTTCCTCGACCTGCGATCCCATCTTCAACCTGACCGTGCCCGCAAATCGCATCGTGGGTGGCTACACCGTGAAGGACGGAGTCATCGTTCCAAACTACAGCCATAGCGAAGTTATCGAGGCAGTGTTCAAACGCACGCGGGTCACCGTAGCACTGATGACCTCAGCCAAATTGCTGTCGGCTGTGGAGCCTGTGATCCGCTACCAGCGCGGGCGCTTCCGTGGTTCGGCACAGGCCAAACCGGGCGGAATTCGTTACGAGTTGGGAATTCAGCAGCGTCAGGATGCGCTGCATCGCCTGGCAAGCCTGTGGGCGATCGGCGAAGCGGGAGCGTGTCTCGGTTTTGCAACGGCGAGACTCTACGACGAACTCGACCCGCTGGAGCGCCAGAAGGACGCGATTCTTGCGGAGAAGGGCATTCATGGCGGTCGCGCTGAGTTGAAGTTCTTCCGCGAAATCAACGCAACGGCATTGCGCGTTCTGCGTGAAGATCGTTTGTCTTCCGAAAAAAGAAGCGCCGGCTACGAAGCGGCTAAGGCCGATCCACTGGTCGAGTTCGCACTGAAAGATGCGGTGGCCAGCGTTCTGTGTCCGGCGGCGAAGCTTTGGAACACCGGCACCGGCGCCAATGCTATGCGTGAAGCACTCAGCCTGATGGGCGGGTATGGCATCACCGAGGACTGCCCCGGGTTCCTGGCGTACAAGTGGATGGACGCGCAACTGGAGGCGACCTACGAGGGCCCAGAGGCGGTGCAACGTCGCAACCTGAGCGTGACTATTACCAGCGAGCTGTTCCTCGCGCAATACAAGCAATGGATCCAGGACATGCGTGCCCTTGCGGAGCATCGTCCGGGAACCGGCGCCTGCACTATCGCTACCGCGATGCAGCTATGGCTCTGGACCTACGAGCATCTCCAGGTTGCAAAGGACGCGGACGGCGGAGGCCTATATCAGAGTGCTCGGCAGGGTGTCACCTTCCCCCTTGCCGATGCTCTTTGCTGGCTGCTGGCAGCGCGGCAATTCGTCCTCGACGTGCAGGAGCTCGAAACCAAGGGTGCAGAAAATTCGATGCTGGCTGAAGGACTGGAAGGGACGCTCGCATTCTTCACCGACCTTTGCCACATCCAGGCGGCGCGCTCTGCGGGTGAAGTCGGCCGCATTTGCGCCGAGCTGGTGTTCGGATACAACCGCCATCCGGCATGGGATGAAGAAGGTTACAAGGGCTGCTATCACAGCGACGAACTTGATTCTCTGGAAGGGCTCATCCCCGGTATCAGTGCGTGCGCCAGTGATGTGATCGGCGAAGACGGTTCACACCCGCTTAAAGCTGGGCCTTGCGCTTCGTGCAAAGGCCTGGAAGGGTTCCAGCGCATCCGGACCAAGCTGGATGGATGCCTGACTGGGGCGCAACTGGCGAAGGACCGCGCGGCCGAGGCCATTTCCAAGGTCATGATCCCCGAGGCGCTCGACTACCCGCGATAGATAAGGAACAAAGTTTGACTACAGTTGAACAAGCTGCGATCGAACCCAGCAGCATCGAGGTGGATATCGCTTGCGTCGGATTCGGCCCCGCCATGGGCGGATTCCTGACCACGCTTTCCCGCGGCTTGCTGAACCCCGACGGCACACCTGCGATTGCAAGCAAGGTGATGCCAGGGTTGCCACTGCAGGTGATCTGCTACGAACGGGCGGACGACATCGGATTCGGCGTCTCGGGAGTTGTAACCCGTGCGCGCGGCATCCGCGGCAGCTTCCCTGATCTGGACCCGGCGCAGATTCCCATGGCGGCTCCGGTCACCGGTGAAAAGCTGGTTTATCTGCTTGACCCTATCGGAGCCAGTCGTCGTTCATGGCCTCTGCGCCTGGCGGATGGCGTCCTGCGGGCCGGGCGCAAGCTCCTGAAAGTCGGAAATCACGCCTACGAGATGCCTTACGTCCCGCCGTTCCTGCACAAGAATGATGGGCTGGTGCTTTCCATCGGACAGTTTAATCAATGGGTCGGCTCGCAGTTGATGGCGAGCGGAACAGTACAGATATGGCCGGGAATGCCGGCCGGTGAAGCGCTGATTGAGAACGACAGTGTTTGCGGGGTTCGGCTTCTGGATCAAGGCGTGGACCGCGCGGGCAATCCCCAAGCCGGATTCACGCCGGGCATGGACATCCGCGCCGCGCTCACCGTCATCGGAGACGGGCCACTCGGCGCAGTCAGCCGCGATATCGACGCGCGCCTGGGAATGCCGTCCGGCAACGGGGTTCACGATTGGGCCGTGGGCATGAAGTTCGTCATCGAACTTCGTCCTGATGTGGACTGCAAGCCGGGATTAGTTTTGCATACCTTCGGCTTTCCTGAGCCAGAGATATTTGGCTTCCTCTACGTGCATCCGGGAGGAGTGGCTTCGGTCGGCATCTTCGTCCCGTCGTGGTTCAACAGCCCATCCCGCACGGCGTACCGATATTTGCAGCACTACATTCAACATCCTTACTTATGGCGCTATCTCGAAGGCGGCAAGCTACGTTCCTGGGGCGCGAAGTCTCTCCAGGAGTCGGGCAAGCGCGGCGAGCCTTACCTCAGCGGCAATGGATATGCGCGTATCGGCGAGTGTTCGGGCAGCACCAACGTCCTGACCGGGTCGGGAGTCGACGAGGCATGGACCACCGGGGCGCAACTGGCCGGGGCTGTCCTGGATGTGGCCAGGGCAGGGAAGCCTTTCACCAAAGAAAATCTGGCCGACTATGAAGCTCGCCGCCGTTCCAGTTGGGTGGAGAAGGAAGCTCGCGTCGCCGAGAAGGCACGCGACGGTTTTCACCATGGGATAGTAAGCGGCTTCACCGGCATGATGCTGGCCGCGCTCAGCAACGGACGTTTTTCGCTAGGGAAGCCTCCCGCAAGCACCAACGAGAACCTCTCGACAGCCGGGAGTTTCTATGCCGGGAAGCTGAATGCCGACGACATTGCTGCTGTCAACACGGAGTGCAAAGCAAGTGGCACATCGCTTCACGATGCCCTGATGAACCGCTGCGGATGGCCGGCGATCCAACACGATGGCGCGTTGTTGGTCTCGCATCAGGATGTCTTGCTGATGGGTGGCAAAGTGCAAGCGCCTCCAGGTTACGCGGATCACGTTGTCTTCCGCGATATCCAGGTCTGCGGCCGTTGCAGCACTAATTTGTGTGTCGAAATGTGTTCGGCGCAAGCCATAACGCGGAGCCTCGAAGGCGCGCCGAACTTCGATCGCGAGAAGTGTGTGTTTTGCGGGGCCTGTCAGTGGAACTGCCCTGAGTTTGTTGGCGACAAGCCCAATTTGCAGTTCCGCGCCGGTACGGGCGGACTGCACTCCGCTGAAAATTAGATCCTACATTTGCAGGTGAAGAAGAGATGAGTCAACCGTTTCATGTGGTGGTGTGCGCCAGCGTAGTTCCAGATCCATTGCAGACGCTGGACCCGATTACCGGACCGACCGGACCGGCGCTAAAGAACGAGATGATGCTGCCGGCCATTCTGGATCCTTGGGCTTCGCACGCGCTCTACGAAGGCGCAAACCTGGTGAAGCAGGTCGCCGGCAGCAAACTCTGGCTGGTGAGCATGGCGCCTAAGGCCAAGCTGCAACAGGTGATGATGACGGTGGCGCAAAAGGTTCCGCTGCAATTGGTCGCACTCGATGGCCCGGCGGGTGGGTTTGTCGATGCCCACCAGACCGCGACTGCATTGGCGAATGCGATCCGCAACATACCTGATCTCGATCACTCGCGGCTCCTGCTGTTCGGGGGATGGGAGTCCGCCAGTCGTAGTGCGGGCGTGACGTTACAACTTGTCGGTGAAAAGCTGGGGATTGTCGATCAGTTCCAGGGCGTAGACGCTATTACCCCAAAGGCCGACGGCTCCTTTGAGGTTCTGGAGCGCGTGGAAGGCGCGCGTCATCAGCTTTCGATCTGTGCCGGTCCGCCCGCGGTTCTGGGTTGGGCAACCGGCAATCTTGGCGAACCGCGTAACGATCCACAGGTTGGTATGGCCAACATGCGTACCATCATGCCTGCCCTGCAACGCGCGGCAGCCAGTCCGGTTTCTGCCGATGGCCTGCAGTACAGCAGTGTAGCGACCCCCAAGCAGCAGCGCGAAACCCAGATCGTGAAAGACAAGTCAGCCGACGAAATTGCGCGCGAGATCGTGCAATGGATCAAAGGAGAATAACGCCGATGGAAACCATTCTCTTTCTCGCACACACCGAGTCCGGCGGAAGCCTGGGCAAGCCGGCACTCGAGGCGCTGGGCACGGCTGTCGAACTCAGCCGAAGTTTGGCCGCAAAGCTCATCGCGGGACTCTACGGTGCTGATGTGCAGAGTGCCGCTGACGCCATTGCGAACTGTGGTGCACAGCGTTTTTTGGCTGTTCAAGGAACAGAATTCGAGCACCCGCGTTATGCGACCGATGCCGCCGCGTGCGAGGCTCTCGCGCGTTCGTCAGCAGCGACCATCGTCATCACTGCGAACACCTCGCGCAATTCCCGCGTGATGGCGGGTGTGGCCCAGCGCATAGATGGATGTATCGACACCCACGTCATTAGCGCTGTTGACACCGGGGGAGCGGTGCAGATCAGCCGCTGGTTCTATCGCCAACGCATCGAAGGTTCGCTCACGCGCAGTGGGCGCCCGTGGATCCTGCTGCTCGATCCCGGCACTAACGCCGCGTGGGTCGGTGACCCCGGCACGGTTCAAACTGAATCAATCGAGCTAAGCGTTCCTGAATCTTGCAAGCGCACGACGATGAAGGGCTTCGTCACGCCACCAGCAGATCAGCAGACGATTCGCCCTGACGCTAATCTGCTCTTTGTAGCCGGTGCGGGCTGGACGAAAAAGCAGAAAGATGGAGAAGTTCACTTGCCTGAGGCCGAGCGGCTAATTTTAGGGTTTCTCAGCAAGTCGAAGGCCTCGCTCGGGTCGAGTAAATCCCTGGTCGATCTGACCGGCGACAATCAGGCAGCACTTGGCTTCCTCAGCCATTTAAATCAGGTAGGGCAGACCGGAGCCTCGCCACGGCATCCCAAGGGACTTTCAACCTGCTGCCATGGTGAAGAGCCGCACACTGTCGGCTGGCGCTTCATCAGCGAGCGCCGCGCCATCAACCTCGATCCGAATTGCGGCTGGGCTCGCGGGAAGGCTGACGTACTTTACGTCGCCGACGTCTTCGAAGTGATGTCGAAAATCAACCTGATGCTCGGCGAATCGTAGGATTCAAGCAACATCCATCCATCCCGGCAATAAAGCAGGTGAGCAAGCTTCGGCTACTCACCTGCCTCTGCTTGCGGCTTCGTAAAGGGTAAAATTCCAAAAGCCATGTCAGTACAAAATCCAGCCATGCCGGAAGCAGCAGGCGACTCCTCAGCCGTTCGCGCTGCGGACTTAAAAAACTTCGTAAACGGAGAGTTCGTTTCCAGCCAGCGCCTGTTCGATGACATCAATCCCGCTGACGGCACCCTGATCGCGCGCGTTGCGGAAGCGGGGCCAGAGATTGTCGACAGCGCGGTGCAGGCTGCTCGCCGGGCATTGAAGCGCGAATGGGGAAGCTGGGGCGTACCACAGCGCGCGTCGATGCTGTACAAGATCGCGGAAGCCATCGAGGCGCGTTTTGACGAATTCGTTCAGGCGGAATCGGCGGACACCGGCAAGCCAGTCACGCTGGCCGCGCGCCTCGACGTTCCTCGTGCCGCAGCGAATTTTCGTGCCTTTGCCGACTTGATCAAAACGGCTTCGCTGGAAGCCTTCGAGACAGAAACGCCCGACGGCAAGCACGCGCTGAATTACGCTGTTCGCAAGCCCATCGGAGTTGTCGGAATCATCACGCCTTGGAATCTTCCACTTTTGTTATTGACCTGGAAGGTCGCTCCGGCTTTAGCGTGTGGCAATGCCCTGGTGGTGAAGCCGTCAGAAGAGACCCCCGCTAGCGCGACCCTGCTCGCTGAAGTGATGCGTGACGCCGGCGTACCCAGCGGGGTCTTCAACCTGGTGCATGGATTCGGCGAGGGCTCAGCCGGCGAGCATCTGGTAAGCCATCCGGGAATTAACGCGGTCACATTTACCGGAGAGTCCCGCACCGGCGCCGCCATCATGAAAGCCTGCGCACCTGGGGTGAAGCCGGTTTCCTTCGAACTCGGCGGCAAGAACCCGGCCATCATTTTTGCCGACTGCGATCGCGACGAAACCGTTCAGCAGATGAGCGACGCCATCTTCCTCAACACCGGCCAGGTGTGCCTGTGCGCAGAACGCGTCTATGTTGAGCGCCCGCTCTATAGCTGGTTCGTCGAGGCCATGAAGCAGAAAGCCGAGAGCCTCAACATTGGCTGGCCCTCTGACCATGCGACAAACCTGGGACCGCTCATCTCCGCGATCCATCGCGAAAAAGTGCTATCGTACTTTCGCGCAGCGCGGGAACTGGGAGCTACCCTTGTTACCGGTGGGGGCGTCCCACAATTCGGCGATGCGCGAGACCATGGATTTTACGTGCAGCCCACGATTCTTACCGGCTTGCCGGAGTCGTCCTGTTGCGTGAAGCAAGAAATTTTTGGACCGGTGTGTCATATTGCTCCCTTCGACTCAGAAGAGGAAGCAGTCGCGATGGCCAATGACACCGAGTACGGCCTCGCGGCGTCGATCTGGACAAACGACTTGAAGCGGGCGCACCGCGTGGCGCGCCAGATGAATGTGGGCATCACCTGGGTGAATTGCTGGTTTCTGCGCGATCTGCGCACACCGTTTGGCGGCGTGGGGCTTTCCGGAATTGGCCGCGAAGGCGGCCTGCACTCGCTTAATTTTTACTCGGAGCTGAACAACATCTGCGTCCGGCTCTGACAAGGGGATCGAAATAGTGTCCGCAAATAGCTTCATGAAAGCCAAAATTGTCGAGGGCAAGGCGACCCCGCGTGGGCGATATCCACACCTCAAGCGCGCGGGCGACTTTCTGTTCGTCTCGGGTACCAGTTCCCGGCGTGCGGACAACACCATCGCCGGCGCCGAGGTGGACGCGCTGGGCACCACCCACCTCGACATCCGTACCCAGACTCGTGCCGTTATCGACAACCTTCGCGACATTCTGGCGAGCGCTGGTGCAGATTTGAAGGACCTGACCGAGATCTCGACTTTCCTGGTGAACATGAACGACTTTGCCGGCTACAACGAGATCTACGGCGAGTACTTCGACCACCAGGGCCCGGCGCGAACGACGGTGGCCGTACACCAGTTGCCGCACCCCCACCTGCTCATTGAGATGAAGGCAATTGCCTATAAGCCGATTGCGAGGAAGGAATAGGATGGCATCCATCAGCTCGCTAAGAGCTTTCAACCTGCAAAAGTGGATTGACGAGAACCGCGACAAGCTTAAGCCTCCTGTTGGTAATGCCCAGGTGTGGGAGGATGGAGAATTCATGGTCACCGTGGTTGGTGGGCCCAATCAGCGCCGCGACTACCACGACGATCCCACAGAGGAATTCTTCTACCAACTCAAGGGCGACATTTTCCTGCGCATCATGGAGCAGCCTGGAATGCCTCCCAAGGACATTCCCATTCGTGAGGGCGAGGTATTTCTGCTGCCGAAGCATATGCGTCACTCCCCTCAGCGCCAGGCTGACACTGTGGGACTTGTCATCGAAATGCCCCGGCCCGACGGAGCCATGGACGCCTTTGAGTGGTACTGCCCGAACTGCCACAACGTGGTATATCGGGCGGAAGTTCGGCTAACCAGCATCGTAAAAGACCTTCCTCCGCTGTTCGATAAGTTCTATGCCAGTGAGGAACTCCGACGTTGTCAGATATGCGGCACAGTACACCCCGGGAGATCCTGATTCATGCCGACCATTGATATTCATTCCCATTTCTTTCCCGAATCGTGGCCCGACTTTGCTGCGCGCTTTGGCACGCCGGATTGGCCCTGGCTCAAGCACCTGGGCGGCGGGGAAGGCATGGTGATGCTTGGCAACCGCGAGTTCCGCCGCATCAAGCAGTCGTGCTGGGACCCGGCGGTGCGACTTGAAGAGTTGGATCGGTTGGGGGTCGACCTTCAGATCATCTCGGCCACCCCGGTGCTGTTTGCTTATCAGCGCCCTGCCGAACAAGCCTTGGAAGTTGCGCAAACCTTTAATGATGCTGCGCTGGAGCTTTGCAGCCGTGGCCAGGGACGCTTGAAAGCGCTTTGCCAGGTCCCCTTACAAGACATCGACGCCTCTTGCGTTGAGCTCACGCGCTGCATGAAAGCCGGACATATCGGGGTGCAGATCGGTAATCACGTCGGGCCAAAGAATCTCGATGATCCCGGCATTGTGACCTTTCTGCACCACTGTGCCGGCCAGGGTGCGGCGGTGCTGGTGCATCCCTGGGACATGATGTCTTCCGAGCGCATGCCGAAGTACATGATGCCATGGACCGTTGGCATGCCCGCTGAGACGCAGCTTGCCGTGTCGGCTCTGCTGCTCAGCGGCGCCTTCGACCGCCTCCCGAAGTCGCTTCGCATCTGCTTTGCCCATGGGGGTGGCAGCTTTGCCTTCCTCCTCGGGCGGATGCAAAACGCGTGGGAACATCAGCCCTTGGCGCGCGGCCCCGCGGAATTGCCGCCGGCACAGTATCTTGATCGTTTTTCGGTTGACTCGGCTATTTTCGACCAGCGTTCACTGAAACTTCTCGTGGAGGTAATGGGAGAAGACCATGTTCTACTGGGCTCGGACTATCCTTATCCATTAGGCGAGGAGCACATCGGCGCGCTGATTCGTGGCAGCGAGCTGCCCATGCCGGCGAAAGCAAAACTGCTGGGCGGCAATGCTGCTGAGTTCTTCCGTCTCGCGGTTCCGCAGGCGAAGTCCCACAGTGTGGGACTACCTGACAGTGGGACACAGGCTGCGACGCCGGAAAGCGCCGGCTGCCCCTTCGGTCGCCCGGGGGGCGAGAACGGGGGCCCCGAAGTGCGCCCCGGCACTCTGCTGAACTACGGCTCCTACCTGCGAGTCAACGATTTGCTCAAGCTGCAGAACCAGCTCTCGTCTCCACCTACCCATGACGAGCTGCTGTTCATCATCATTCACCAGACCTATGAGTTGTGGTTCAAAGAGCTGCTGCACGATCTTGACGCGGTAGTCGAGAGCCTGGCCGCGGTTGCGTCGCGGCAATGGCGCGACCAGGTGTACGAAGCCGCGCGCTTGCTGCGGCGCTGCACTGAAATCATGCGCGTACTCGTGACTCAGTTCACCATTCTCGAAACTATGTTGCCGACCCACTTCATGGCATTTCGTGGAAGGCTTGAACCCGCCAGCGGCTTCCAGTCCGAGCAGTTCCGTGAGATCGAGTTCCTCTGCGGCCTTAAGGATGAAAAGCTGCTTCGCCATCACGCCCACGATCCCCAAGCCTACGAACGACTGGAGCGCCGGCTGCACGCTCCCTCGCTGCACGACGTCTTCTTCGACGCGCTGGCGACCATCGGCAGGCTGCCCGTGCTGCCGCAGAGCGCCTCCGAAGAGGAACGCTTCCAGCAACGTGCTCAGGCGGTTCGCAACGTATACGAAGATGAGCGCAGCTATCGCGACTGGATTGATCTCTGCGAGCGGCTGACCGAATTCGACGAGCTGACGGTGGCTTGGCGCCTGCGCCACATTCAGGTGGTTGAGCGTATCATCGGCGCGCGCCGGGGAACCGGCGGAACCGACGGCTCCTCCTATCTGCGTACCACCCTGGGTAAGCGCTTGTTTCCTGAGCTTTGGGAGGCCCGCACTATGCTGCAGCAACCTACTATGAATTCCAGCCCCGCATGAGCCACGATCGCCAGCAAATCACTCTGGTGGGTTCCGGCCTCACCGGTCCACTGCTCGCCATTTCTCTGGTCAAGCGTGGCTTCGCGGTTCGGCTTTACGAGCGCCGGCCTGACATGCGCCGGGTACGCATCAGCGCCGGACGGTCGATCAACCTGGCGCTTTCCACACGTGGCATTCACGCACTCCGCGAAGCTGGATTGTGGCAGGCGGTCGAACCTATCATCATCCCCATGCGCGGGCGCATGATGCATTCAGTCGCCGGCGAGTTGACATTCATGCCTTACGGCAAAGACGAGACCGAGGTCATCAATTCCATCTCGCGTGGCGACCTGAGCATTGCCCTGATGAACGCCGCCGAGCAGAACGGCGTGACTATCCACTTCAACCAGCGTTGCACCGGATTCGACCTGCGAAGCGGGGCCGTCGAGTTGCGCAATGAAGACACCGGCGTGGAGACGTCTGTCGCCTCGGAAGTTGTGATCGGATCGGATGGCGCCGCCTCCGCCATCCGCAACGATATGCTGAAACTACAGCGCTTCAATTTCTCGCAGCAGTATCTGGACTACGGCTACAAGGAGCTGACGATTCCTGCCGGCCCTGGCCGCAGCCATGTCATGGAGACCCACGCGCTGCATATCTGGCCGCGCGGAACCTTCATGTTGATCGCTCTGCCCAATATCGACGGCACCTTCGGATGCATTCTGTTCTTGCCCTTCGCGGGCGGGATCAGCTTTGCCGAACTCGATAGCGAAGAGAAGCTGCATGACTTTTTCAAGGCGCAGTTTCCCGACGCGCTGCAACTCATGCCGAAGCTGGTGGAGAACTTCTTCGCCAATCCCACCGGAGCCATGGTGACCATCAAGTGCTCACCCTGGCACGTGAGCGGCAAAGCGCTGCTTGTGGGAGACGCGGCGCACGCCATCGTTCCCTTCTTTGGGCAGGGCATGAACTGCGCTTTCGAGGACTGCACCAATCTTCTCCAACTGATAGATCGAAATGGATCTGATTGGCAGACCCTGTTCTCCGAATTCGAGGAGTCGCGCAAAGCCGACACTGACGCCATTGCTGATCTTGCAATCGAGAACTTCGCCGAGATGCGCGATCGCGTTGCCGATCCCCGTTTTCTGTTCCGCAAAAAAGTCGAGTTGGAGTTGGAGAAGAAATATCCCGGACGTTTTGTGCCGAAATACGCGATGGTGACCTTCCATCGCACGCCATATTCCGTTGCCGCGTCGCGCGGAGCGATTCAGGACCGCATGCTCAGCCAGCTTTGCGACTCTGTGCAGCGGCTGGAAGACATCGACTGGGCGAAGGCAGAAGCATTCATACAGCAGGAACTCACTCCGCTGGCGGGAGTGTAAATGGCGGCCGCCGGCTTCAATACTTCTGCGAGCTTTGCCGCCGAAATGGATGCGCGCGACCCGCTTGCTCAGTTTCGCAAGCAATTTCATATTCCGCTTGCGCCCGATGGTAGCCCATCGGTCTACCTCTGTGGCCACTCTCTCGGGCTTCAGCCAAAGCGCGCCCGCGAGTACATCGCACAAGAACTGGACGACTGGGCGAAGCTCGGCGTAGAAGCGCATTTTCACGGGCGCAATCCGTGGATGCCCTATCACCGTTTTCTCACGGACAACATGGCCGGCGTCGTGGGCGCTGAGCCGGCAGAGGTCGTGGTGATGAATTCGTTGACCGCGAACCTCCACCTCATGATGGTTTCCTTCTATCGCCCGACGGCACAGCGTCACAAAATTGTGATCGAAGCCGGAGCGTTTCCCTCGGATCGCTACGCCGTCGAATCGCAAATTCGTTTTCATGGATTCCATCCGGCGCAGTCGCTGATTGAGCTCAAGCCACGCCCCTCGGAAGCAACCATTCGGCAGGCGGACATCGAGGCACTGCTGGAGAACGAAGGTTCTTCGATTGCTCTCGTCATGCTTGGGGGCGTGAACTACGCGACCGGCCAGTTGTTCGACATGCCGGCGATCACCCGCGCCGGGCACGCCCAGGGCTGCGTGGTGGCCTTCGATCTTGCCCACACGGCGGGCAACCTTCCCCTCAGGCTGCACGATTGGGATGTCGACTTTGCCGTCTGGTGTACCTACAAATATCTGAACGGCGGGCCGGGATGCGTCGGCGGATGCTTCGTTCACGAACGGCATGCGCGCGCGAAAGATCTGCCGCGTTTCGCCGGATGGTGGGGACACCATCAGGACACACGCTTCCTCATGGGCCCGGAGTTTTGCCCAGCAGCCGGAGCTGAAGGCTGGCAGTTGAGCAATCCGCCGATTATCGCCCTGGCTCCGCTGCGCTCTTCATTGGAAATCTTCGCCGCAGCAGGCATGGCGCAGCTTCGCCAGAAGAGCCTCTCGCTGACCGGTTATCTGGAGTTTTTGCTGGATCAGCAGAAGTCGGACAAGTTCACCGTCATTACGCCGCGCGACCCGGAGCAGCGGGGCGCACAGTTGTCCATACGGATACGCCAGAATGGCCGCCCTGTCTTAGACCGTCTGATTGCCGAAGGCATTGTCGGTGACTGGCGCGAGCCCGACATCGTGCGAGTCACACCGGTGCCGCTGTACAACACATATGGCGACGTGCACCGTTTCGCCAATCGGTTTTTCGCCGCCCTTCGCTATGTTGAAGGGGCGCAGCTTTAGCTGCGCCATAAACGTCCTCTGTTTTTGTCATCCCGAACCTCTTTAGAGGTGAGGGATCTGCTGTTTTTCCCACTGCGAAGAGTTTTTCCGCAGCCTGTAAAGTCGGGTCACTTCCGGTCCCGTTGCACCCGCAGCCTGTGAAGGCGTACTCCACCCAAGTCGGATTACGGCAATTGTGAAAATGCCTTACACAAAAACTCTATCCTGGTGCTCCCGCTTGTGCGCTGACGAAAAATCCATTACCAGAGGCTTCACCAGTTCCTCGAAATCTCGGTAGGCAAGCCGAATCAGCTCGTAATGAGACCCGGCATTGAAGGCGATGTCCTCATCCTCCGTCAGAGTTTCGTCAACATAGACCGGAATTCCGTACAAGTTACCGAACGGCGGCATGGCGCCAGTTTCGCAATCGGAAAAGTGCTGCGCGAATTCCTGTTCGCTGGCGAGTTCGGCAACGCGCACTCCCGTTGCTGCCTTGATGGCTCCAAGATCGACCTGGTACGAGGCCGGCAGCACCGCCATCGCCAGTGATCCGTCCAGTTTAAGGATTACCGTTTTCGCCAGTTCTTTTCCGGAGATGTGTGCCAAAGCAGCAATGCCTTGAGCAGTGAAAGCTTTGGAATGAGAGATGACGACGTAGCGAATGTGGTGCTGGTCGAGAAAGGCTCGAAGCTGATTGAGCGGCATGTGGACCTCCATGTCATCGGCACCAGAGCCGCTTCACCGAGGCGCTACCGTTTTGCCTGGCCGAGAGAGTCGGCCAGCCTGCGACTCGTCGCCGCCTGACCAGATTAAGTCTAGCCTTTGAAGAGCACAGCACAAGTCCATACATCACAGGGGCAGTGTGATGGAATCGTCAGCAACTGCGTCGAACGCTGACCAGGAACTCACACAATTATTCTCGAATTGGATTCCACCAGCCGGAGCACAATCTCGATTACCTTCGCTCCGGCGGAAGACTCAGGATCGATTAGGTCCATGTGTTTCGTGCCGGCGATTTCGATGAGCGTGGGCGGAACAGGATCTCGACTGCGGGCTTCGAGGAAAGCTCGCGAAATGGCAATCGGCACGACCTCGTCGTCGACTCCATGCACCACCACACGACGAACTGAGGATGAGCGCAGCGAGGGGCATGCTTGGTCATAGCGTTCGGGCGAGGACTCCGGAGTTGCGCCCAGGAATTCGGCCACCGCTCCATTGCTGAGATTCAGTTTGTAGGCAAGCCGCAGGTTAGCCGCGGGAGCAAGAGCGACCACCGCTCGTAACGGAACCGGCTCACTCGCCAGCCGCAATGCAAGATGTCCGCCGGCCGAGTGGCCGATGACCACAGGCGCGCCCCCCAGGCGCTCGCTCGCGGCTCTGATTCCTGCAACTACGTCGTGGAATGTGCCAGGCCATCCCGCGCCGGTTTGTCCTATGCGCCGGTATTCAAGATTCGCCGTAGCGATGCCCTTCGCTGCCAACGACGCGCACAACGGGTTGACGTGGCTCAGGTCGTATTTGGCGCGCCAGAATCCGCCGTGGATCACTACCGCGACGCCGGCGGGAGTTCCTTCCGGACGCCAAAGCTCGAAAAACTGGCTTGGGTCATCACCATAGCTCACACGCTGGATCGCAGCATTAGGCATGCCGGAACAACTCCTGAGCAAGATTCTTGTTCGAACACTGTATCAAGTGCCAGTCTGTGGAACGAAGAAGAGTCCCGGAAACAGCCGATGTTCGCCACAAAGAGGAGAGCCTCTTACGGGCTTCTCCATGCGACATTTTGGGCGATCTGAATCATGTATAGTACGTAGACGTAGTATGAGGTTGGCTCCCCAGTTCGAAAAATCGCTGCGTTGGCGATTGACAGCCGTATTCGCCCTGCTGCTCGTTGCTGGCATGGGCTTTGTTCAGTCTGTCCACCAGCACGACGAATTAGCTGCCTCAGGCGCAGAGCGCACTCATTGCGCCCTCTGTGTTTTCTCACACAGCCCGGCGGTGGTTTCGGCTGTGCGATCGGCGCCGATTCCTGTCCTTAATTTTGCTTCATTGCAGTCTGCGGAGCCCCAACTCCGTTCGCGACTGCTGCTCCCCGCTGTATCGATTCGTCCTCCACCAGTCCTCTAAGCATTCCCCAAATTGATGCGGTTTCGTTGCGTGTCATGCGCAACGGCTGCCATTGCTTTCGGAACCCTGTCGCGCGTCTGTCTCAGTTGCGACAGGACACGCTTTGGAGGATTTATGCCGTTTACTTGCTTTACTTCCCGCCGTCTGCGGGCCCGCAGCTTCGTTTCCGATCGAGCCCCGATTACTGGCTTTCGCTTAACCAGGGGCCACCCGTGGATGGTCGCGACCGTGGTCATAGTGGTTTCGCTCTCCGGCACGATATGTCTGGCGCAGACCACCGGAAGTTCTTCGCTATCTGGAATTGTTGCCGATCCAAGCGGTGCGGTAGTACCGGGCGCGACCGTCGAAATTCATAACCCCGTCAGTCAGTTCGACCGGTCCACGAAGACCGACAGCGCAGGACGGTTCAGCTTTGCCAACATTCCCGTTAATCCCTACCATCTCACTGTCACTGCGCCTGGCTTCGCTGCCTACGTCCAGGATGTAGACGTGAAGTCCGCTGTACCCCCTAGTCTGAAAATCGCCATGCAAATCGCTGGGTCAGCCGAAAACGTCACCGTGCAGGGCGAAGCCAGAGACATTCTGGAAAACGATCCCACCTTTCACACCGACTTGGATCGCAGTCTGTTCCAGAAGCTTCCGCTGGAGAGCGCTTCCTCGGAGCTAAGTTCGCTGGTCACTTTGTCCTCCCCCGGAATCGCTGCCGATTCCAACGGCCTCTTCCATGGACTGGGCGACCACGCGGAAAATTCATTCTCCCTGGATGGTCAGCCCATCACCGATCAGCAAAGCAAAGTGTTTTCCAACCAGATTCCGCTCGATGCGGTGCAATCGATGACCGTCATCGCCGGAGCACCGCCCGCGGAGTTCGGCGACAAAACCAGCCTGGTTATCGATGTGACCACCCGAACCGGCCTCGGGGCGACTACCCCACACGGCAACGTGACCGCCTCCTATGGCACGTTCGGAAGCTCGAACCTGGGCGCGAACTTCTCCTACGGCGGCGAGAAGTGGGGCGAATTCTTTGCTGCCAACGGGTTGGATTCCGGCAGGTTCCTCGACCCGCCAGAGTTCGTCGTGTTTCACGCCCATGGAAATGAGGAGAACTTTTTTGACCGCTTCGACTATGTCTTCTCCAATAAAGACGTTCTGCACCTCAATTTTCAATACACCCGGTCGTGGTTTCAGACGCCTAATTCTTACGACCAGCAGTATCACGACTTCGACGGCGTTCCGGTTCTAAATCCGCTGACCGGCGTGCAGTTGGGGCCAACCGATCAGCGCTCGAAGATTCTAACCTTCGATATCGCGCCTACCTGGACCCATACCCTAAGTCCGAACGCCGTACTGAACGTCACAGGATTTGCTCGGCGCGATGGCTACAACTACTATCCCAGCGACGACCCTTTCAATGATCTTGGACCGGCAAACCTTCAGCGGCAGACTGTCTCCCAACAGCGCTCGCTGCTCAATGGCGGGGCGACCGCGAACGTCACCTACACCAAGGGCATTCACAATCTGAAGGCCGGAATAACCTACGAGCAGACGTTTCTGAATGAGAATGACCAGCTCGGGATTGTCGATCCTGCTTTCAACGCGCCTTGCTTGAATGGCAATGCTGTCCCGGTCAACGGTTTTACCGATCCCTCGCAGTGTGCTGGCGCGGGATACCAGCCCAACACGGCCGATAATCCGAACGCGCCCAATTCCGCACTTTATCCGTTGTTCAGCAGTACGTTGCTGCCCTACGACCTGACCCGGGGAGGAGCGCTCTTCCCGTTTTACGGTCACACCGACGTCAAAGAACTCGCCATGTATGTGCAAGACAACATCACGGCACGCAACTGGACCTTCAACCTGGGAATCCGCGGTGACCTGTATAACGGACTCGCCGTGGCCAGCCAGGCCGAGCCCCGCCTGGGAGTTTCCTACAATATCCAGAAGACGAACACGGTTCTTCGTTTCTCTTACGCCCGTACCCTGGAAACCCCGTTCAATGAAAACCTGGTGCTTTCCAGCGTCGGATGTGCCAACGATGTCCTCAACCCTCTTCTAGGCTGCTCCTCGAGCACCACCACGCCTTTGACGCCCGGCACGCGCAACGAATTCCATGTCGGCCTGCAACAAGCCATCGGAAGATTCGCCGTGATCGATGGCGAATACATATGGAAATACACCAACCTCGCCTACGACTTCAGTGTGCTGGGAAATACTCCAATCACCTTCCCCATTGAGTGGCAGAAGTCGAAGATTCCAGGCTTTGCCTTGCGAGCCAGTGTGCCGGTCTATCACGGCTTTAGCGCACTGGTCGTAATGTCGAGCGTGGCCGCTCGCTTCTTCAGTCCCCAGCTCGCCGGAGCCGGGGCCACTCCGTCGGCCCCTCTTGGAGTGTTTCGCATTGACCACGACGAAGTCTTCAATATGACCGCGCACGTGCAATATCAGACTCCCTGGAAACGTGGTCCGTGGATCGGTTTCAACTGGCGGTACGACAGTGGGCTGGTTGCAGGCGCTGTGCCATGCTACGGAATCTCTGACTACAACGACTGCCCGCAATCGACCACGCTTGGCGGACAACCCGCTGTTAGCATGACCGACCCTGGCGGAATCCCTTTTACTGCCGACCAGGAATTTCAGGCCGGCTTCACCTGCAACGGTGTGCATGCCACTCCGGCCACACCGCTGCCTCCCATCTGTCTGGCATCGCAGTTCGGGTCGACGCTGACCCAGGTTCCGGCGCCGGGCACGCAGAATGACGACCACAATCCGGCACGCATCGCGCCGCGTAACTTGTTCGACCTGGCCTTAGGCGAGGACAAGCTGTATAGCTTTGGTCACGATCGCTACCACTTGAGCGCGCAAGTCACATTCATCAACTTGACTAACAGTTACTCACTCTATAACTTTCTTTCGACCTTCAGCGGCACCCACTACGTATCGCCACGTGCGATCACGGGACAGATTGGATTCCACTTCTAGGGAATTGAACCCGCAAGAGCTATTCAGGCAATACCGCCTGGAATGGGTTGCGGTTTATGCTCTGCCGGCAAAGCCTGATGGCAGACCGATGGAAGGGTAATGAACGGCGTAACGGTTTACGTTTTGCTGGTAATCTTCGTCGCCACACTGATCCGGTCAGTCTTCGGATTTGGTGAAGCCTTGATTGCCGTCCCTCTACTGGCGTTACGCCTGCCGGTCAAGACAGCAGCTCCCTTGGCCGTCCTGGTTTCGGTCACGGTTGCGCTAATTATTGTGCTGCAAGATTGGCATCACGTGGAGTTTCGCAGTGCCGGCTGGCTGTTGGCTTCGACCGTTGTTGGAATACCGATCGGCGTTTTTTTGCTGGCGCGTGGCAATCACCGGGCAATCACAGCGGGATTGGGCGTCGTCATCCTGCTGTTTGCGCTCCACGCCCTGACCCGCCGCCAGGTTCATGAGCTCGGAGCCGACAATCTGCCTTGGCTTCTGGGCTGCGGTTTCTGTGCCGGCGTGTTGGGGGGCGCCTTCGGAATGAATGGTCCTCCCTTGGCTATCTATGGAAGCATGCGACGCTGGTCGGCGCAGCGCTTCCGGGCCACCCTTCAGGGATACTTCTTGCCGGCCAGTGTCCTCGGGATGGTCGGATATTTTCTGGCAGGACTTTGGCGCAGCGAGGTAACCCGATATTACCTTCTCGCGCTTCCCGGTGCTGTGGTCGCGATTCTTCTGGGCGGGTTCTTGAATCGCAAGCTGCGCGGCGACGTTTTCGGCAGGTATGTCTATGCAGGTCTGGTCGTAATTGGCGCTGTCTTGCTGATTCAGGCGGTCCGAGGCTAGAACAGGTCGGTGCGATAGATAACCCACCAGCTCACAACCAGGGCTACGA
This sequence comes from uncultured Acidobacteriaceae bacterium, assembly GCA_963796585.1. Taxonomy (GTDB): domain Bacteria; phylum Acidobacteriota; class Terriglobia; order Terriglobales; family Acidobacteriaceae; genus CAVVDY01. Next base: position 224,211 of record CAWCMB010000005.1, on the reverse strand, counting down.
TAGTTTCCAGGATCGCCCATCCCATCGGCAGCCAAACCGCAGCGATGCTGAGGATGGTGAAGAGAACCCAAAAAGACTTCGTCTGCGTGCTCAACGCCTGCTCCAAATTTCAAATAGCTGCCAAGCGCTCGTTCTGGCAAGCTGTCTATCGACCATATAGATGCTGTATCGGCCCTACACCTCTACCTATGGGCTCAGCCTGTCGGATTGCCTCGCGCACGTATTTCTTCGCCTCAGCCACGGCGGCAGAGATTTCCGTCCCCCCAGCCAGTAGGCACGCCAGCGCGGTAGCCAGCGCGCAGCCGGTTCCATGCGTCGAGGTGGAATTCAGATGTTCGCCGCCGAACTCCTGTACCAGATGCTTACCGTCGCGCGGCTGAACGCTGAGAAAATCCACCGGCTCCGCCAAGTCGCCTCCAGTGATTAGAATTCCCCGGGCGCCCAAACCATGCAGACGCGCCGCAAGTTCCAGGATTCGGGGCTTAGCCGACTCCCACGAACTTCCCGGCGGCGGCGGATCTGCCCCAGCCAGGCTCGCCGCCTCAGCCCTGTTCGGGGTGATTAGGTCGGCTTGCGGCAAAAGCCTCTTTCGGAGGAGGTCAAGTCCCGGCGGGTCGATAAGAGAAGCCCCTGAACTAGACCGAAGGACCGGGTCCAGCACCACGTTGGAGAGACGTTCAGCCTCCAGGAAACCGGCCACTTCGGCCGCGACGATGCTGGAACCGAGCATCCCAATGCGAACTCCGGTGATATCGAAATCCTGCCGTAAGCGGATCAAAGTCTCGCGAACGATGGTTGGAGACACCGGTTCGACGGCGAAAACGCCCTGGCTAGACTGGACGGTCAAGGCGGTTATGCAGGTCACCGCGTAGCATCCAAACGCCGCGGCGGTCTTGATGTCGGCCGTGATGCCGGCCCCCGAGGAAGGGTCGTACCCGGCGATACTCAGGATCACGGGCGGAGCTGGCATAACTAGAATGTAACGCACCTGGCGCGGCTGAGGGACGGCAACAGCATCGGGCGCAAGCTATGGGGTCTCAATATCAGCTCCTGCGCATCCTGTAAGTAACTGCTGCACAGTCAGTTAGAAGCCTCCAACCGGCGAGCCGATAAGCCCATCCAAATACCAGTCCTGCCGCCCAGCCGAGATCGGGGTAGACTTCGAAGCTGTTTCTGTGGAGGCAAAATCACAGTTTGCATTTGGTGTCAAGCACAAAATGCGATCTACCACCTTCGTCGCTTGACTCTAGTCCTTTCGGGTGCGTAGACTTTACAGAACCTGTCAGGGAGGGCCCTAAATTACGAAACGAGGTATTTGAATGTCACGAGTACTCAACCAGACAGCGTTGGCTGTTACGTTGGCCATCGCACTGGGAGCAGCACCCGGAAACACTCAGACACCGGATTCGGAACCAGGTATCCCAGGGCAGACTCAGGAAACCTTAAAGCCAGTTCCAACCAAGAAGTACCAGGTTGGGAAGGCTTCTTGGTACGGCCGGGTGTTTCAGCATCATCGAACCGCCAGTGGCGAGCCGTACGACATGAACGACTTAACCGCGGCGCACAGAACATTGCCGCTTGGTTCCTGGGTCAAGGTCACTAATCTGAAGAACGCGCGCTCTGTCATGGTTCGCATTAACGACCGCGGACCGGTAATGAAGAGCAGGATTATTGACCTGTCCTACGGCGCTGCCAAGATGCTGGGCATGGGGAGCAGTGGTGTTAGCTCCGTACGCCTGGACATCGTGGATACTCCGACCGTAGCCCAGATCGTGGGACCGCAGATCTTTTAAGCGCTCTCATAAGTTGGGTTAAACTGAGAGCCGATGCTCCAATCACGAGATAGGCTCATCGTGGCGCTGGATGTTCCCATCGCTGCGCAAGCCCGCCAAGTCGTCCAAACTCTCGGCGAGGCCATCAGCACTTACAAAATAGGCAAGCAACTCTTCACGGCCGAGGGGCCCGGGATCGTTCGCGATCTCGTCTCCTCCGGCCGTAAAGTCTTTCTGGACTTAAAGTTCCATGACATCCCCAACACCGTAGCCGGGGCAGTCGCCTCCGCCGCCGAGCTCGGCGTAAGCATGCTGACAGTCCATGCCTCCGGCGGCAGCAAGATGCTGAAGGCGGCGGTTGCGGCGGCTAACACCTCGCAGTCCAAGCCGATGATTCTGGCCGTCACCGTCCTGACTAGCCTGTCCGATGCCGACCTGCAAGAAATTGGAGTCTCAGGTAACGTCCTGTCGCAGGTGCTGCGGTTGGGGGCGCTGGCCCGCTCTGCAGGTTGTGCCGGACTAGTGGCATCGGCGCACGAGGCCCGCGAGCTTCGCCGGGAGCTGGGCGATGGTTTTGAGATCGTTACCCCGGGGGTGAGGCCGGCCGGCGCCGCCGTGGGAGATCAGGCCCGGGTGCTGACGCCGGCAGAAGCGATTCAGGCGGGAGCCACGCGGCTGGTGGTGGGTAGGCCAATCACCGAAGCGTCGAATCCTGCTGGGGCGGCCAGGCAGATACTGGCCGAGATCGAAGATCTTCCCGTCCTCAAGGCTTAGCTATAGGACCTGACCGCTGACGGCAGGTCTTCATGCGTGTCAAAAATGCTGTAAAGCCGCGTAACCTCCAACAAGTTCCGAACATTCTTATGAAGGCACAGCAGCTTCAGCTCTCCGCCCTGGTTTTTTACTGACGAGTAACAGCCCATCAGCTCGCCGATCCCCGAGCTGTCGACGTGCAGCACGTTTTCCATATTCAGCAGCAGCTTCCTATACCCTTGGCCTAGGAGTTCCTGCACCACCTGCCGCAGCCTGCTCGTCCCTTCTCCGAGTCTGAGTTGACCGAAAAGGTCGACCACAACAACGCCATCTACCATACGAGTGCTGACCTTGATGCTCATACCCCATCCTGGGCGACGTCGAGTGCGTGTGGAGGCGAACAAGCTGCCGCTGACAATATAAGCCAAGAAAGCAGAAAAGCAGCCCGCAGGCGGCTTTTTATTTCAATATTGCACCCGGAGTCAATAAATATTGGTCGCCAGCGGCATATTGTCGCGAACTTTATAATCCGACGGAACCTGGAATAGGGCAGCGCTGGGCTCGGTGCGCACAATGTTCTCCAGCCCAGTAACATGGTGGTCGCCGTTCGAGGTTCGCACCTCAGTCATTACGATCACCTTCAGCTCAGGAGATGTCCAGGTCTCGAGCGTCGAAACAAACGGCTTGTCGGATGGGCCGTTCGGTGGGGTGGTATGAATCGTGCGTACACCGACAACTTTCAAGCCAGCTATCTCTTTTGTCCCCAGCGACTCCGTCTTGGTGTTCGTCGCCGTGGCGCTTACCGCCCCAGCCGGTCTGCCATCCGCAGTGGGAAGATTGCTGCCCGGAGTGAGCGTTGCTGCCTTGTTCAAGCTTTTGGCGGTGATATGACTGACATAAGCAGTCTTTGAACGCTGATCCAACGTGGTGATAGTCAGCGCCGCGGGGTCGGTAATTGTCACCCGCATCGGGCCCATGGAATCCTGTCCGGGCCGCACCAGTTCCATTGCGAAATACGATTCGCCCTGCGAATTCCGCGCTACCTTGCCGTGAAACTCTGTCTTAATGCCGGGCTGACCTTCCGCATGATCATTGCTTGTAACCAGGTCGGCGGAAAAGGGCGAGTTCTTGACGGCTTCCGACCGCGGCGCCGGGCCCACCCCCATCCAAATGCCGGTCTGGGCCTGCGACATGGCAGCGCCCATCACGAGGATCCAAATTGCTAAAGCGGTTTGTGACTTCACTAGCGACTTCCTCTCCACTGGCGCGATAGTTTGAAATTCGCATCGAGCGACGGCAAAAACACGCACAGCTGAGTAAAGGACGTTGCAATGCGGTAACAGTCATCGCAACGTCCCTATAATTCACCCGCGGTTTACGCGCCGCCAGGCAATTACCTGAAGCCAGCGGCGTTTGACCTGCCGCATGATCAGGCGTTTTGCGCCACCGCGAACGACCCTGACTCGCCACGAACGGCGTAATGCGTTTCCGGTACGCCAAATCCGGCTGCCGTGACCGTCTCTTTGATGATCCGGTTGGTCTCGAAATAAACCTGCCAGTAGTCCTTGTTGTTGCAGTACGGACGGACCGCAAGCACCGGACCGGCAAGGGTGAAAGTAAGAATCTCAACGTCCGGGGCAGGCGTCTGCATCACGTTGGGGATCTTCTTCAGCGCATCTTTCAGCATCGCCATTGCCACGTGTACGTCTACGCCATGCGCCAGTTGCGCCGTGAGGTCGACGCGGCGGAAAGCATTGGTGGTGAAGTTCTGGATGACGTCGCCAAAAATCTTGCCGTTGCCGACGATGTTGCGGATATTATCCAGCGTATCGATCGAGGTGACGAACAGGCCAACTTCGTGGACCGTTCCCATCACTCCGCCAGCCACCACGAAATCTCCAACTTTGAATGGCTGAAGGATGACCATGAAGACTCCGGCCGCGAAATTCGACAGCAGGCCGCTCCAGGCCATTCCAATCGCCACGCCGGCAGCAGCCACCAACGCCGCAAAGGTCGTGGTCTGCACCCCAAAGAACCCAAGGATAGCCACCACCAGGGCGATGTTCAGCAGCGCCGCAGTGGCGTTCTGAATCCAGCGAATAAGCGTTGGATCGATCTTCTGCCGGGTCAGGGTCTTACCGATCATGCCGGTCAGAATGCCAATCAGCCATCGGCCTACGATCCAAATTGCAAGGGCCTCAAGAAGTTTCAGCCCCAGGGCGAGCAAGAGCGCGATTCCGGATTGCATCAGGTTGTTAACATTCAGTTCCACGGCAAATCCCCCTTAGCTTTCAAGTGCTTAATGTAGGTTCAGACTGGTACGGCGAAACCGCAGGATAGCGTTCCTGGCTTTACTGACAAATTTTGGTGTGGGGGGCGTCTCCAAGGCTCTCTCGCACAGCTCGAGCCGGACACGGTACCGACCTGCATTCTGCTCACTTACAGGTCCGCTCAGAAATACTAGCTTGCCCAGACCTTTCAGCAAAATGAAATCTCACGGGGAATCGAGAGCCGCTCTTTCATGGAAAGACTCTGCGTTCGATACGACCGTGGGCCTGCTGTTCGTCCCAGACATGTTTTCAACCGATTGCTGGTATGGTATATGGCTAAGAGCGGTTATGAAGCGCCTCCTCATTGTTGCTTGCAGCTGGCTGATTTTGAGCGGATTGGCTCCTCGTGGCTGGGCCCAGTTGGTTTACACCGGCGGCGGCCCCGGGACCATCGAGTCGCAGGTTGCGGCTCTGGATTTTGCCGAGTTGCGCATGCGCAACCAGGAGAAAGCCAAGAAGGAGCTGGACGAAGCCCAACTTAAGGCCCAGGCCGCCTTGGTCGACTCTGGCACGGTTTCCGTCCTGGATCTGACGGCGCCTCCGAAAGCCGCAAAGGAGTACAACGAAGGCCTCAGCCTGTTGCGAAGCCAACACTCTCCGGAAGCTATCCCACACCTGCAGAAATCGCTGGAACTCTACCCCAAGTTCGTCTCCGCCCTCAACGCTTTGGGAATGGCTTACAGCGACACCGACGATAATGCCAACGCCAAGCTGCAATTCGAGAAGGCCGTCAGTCTCGATGGCAAGTTCGCCCGCCCCATCATGAATTTGGGTCGCCTATCGATCGCTCAGAACGACTACGAAGCTGCGGAGAAGTACTTCCAGAAGGCGGCTCTGTTGCGGCCCACCGACATCGATGTGCTCACCGCTTTGGCCTATTCGCAGGATTCCAATCATCACTTTGAGGAAGCAATCGAGACCGTCGAGCGCATTCACATGCGGGCGCACAAGGGGATGGGAAATGCTCACTACATATCCGCTTCCGCCGCGCTTGCCTTAAACAAACCCGATATTGTCGAGCGCGAGCTAACTTATTTCTTGCAAGAGGATCCGACCAACCCGCTTGCCCCCGACGCTCGCCATAACCTCGAGGTATTGCAGAAAAACAAGGCCATCATTGCCGGGCAGAATGCCAGCTTGGGCGCAGAGCACACCCAGCTTGCCACCGCCACGACGACTTCTCTTGCTAATAGTGCGAGGTTGAAAGCCGAACTGAATGCCTTGGGGGACGAAGCCAGCCAGCCCTGTGACGGTTGCAACTTAGAAGCCTCCAACTCCGGCGGGTCGGTATTAGGACCCAATGCCGTCGTCGCCGACATCCCCACCGCTCCCGCCATCGGTTCGGGAACTTCCTGGACGATTCGCAAGGTTGTCGATGAGGTGGCGCTCTTTTTCTCCGTCAGCAGTCACGGGCGCATGGTCAACGATTTGCAGCTTTCCCAAATCCAAATCCGAGACGATGGCAGGCCGCCGGCCAAGATCCTGCTATTCGCGCCGCAGTCCAAGCTGCCGTTGCGAGTGGGATTGCTTATCGACACCAGCGGTTCCGTCCGCGAGCGCTTTGGCTTCGAAAAGCATGCGGCCGCCAGGTTCCTGCAGCAGTTGCTCACCAATCCGGACGATCTGGCATTTGTCGCAGGCTTCTCGAATTCGCAGGCCGTCACTCAGGACTTCACTGCCAGCCATGCTGATCTGGAGAAGGGAATCAACAGCCTGAGCAATGGCGGCGGAACCGCCCTGTTCGATGCGGTTTCCTTTGCCTGCGGTAAGCTGGCCGCCTATCCCGAGGAAAACCGGGTGGCCAAGGTTCTGGTGATACTGAGTGATGGCGAGGACAACTCCAGCCACACCACCCTGCGGCACGCCATCAGCAATGCGGAAGCCAGCGGCGTCACCATCTACGCCATTAGTACGAAGGAGAGCGGGGGAGACAAAACTGACGCCGATAAGGTGCTTGAGGAATTGGCTGGGCGGAGTGGCGGAGACGCGATGTTCCCGCAGGACTCGGAGAACCTGCGCCGTTCCTTTGATAAGCTGCGCGACATCATCCGCAGCCGCTACTTAGTCGCTTACAAGCCTGCCGATTTCGAGCCCAATGGAAAGTATCGCTCGATCAGTGTGATTGCCACCCGGGATGGCTCTCGCCTGCAGGTGCATGCGCGCAAGGGATACCACGCCCGGGTCGCCGCTCCGGGCGCGTTCTAAGAATCTCTAGTACTCCGAATCGACCACGTTGGGCACGTCGTTAGGATTGGGCTCGGCAGCAGTTTCCGGCTGGGCCTCTTCGCCCGGTGCCGCTCCCGTCCCGTCCTCTTTCTTCTTCAGTCGCACCACCGTGATCTTGGCGAAGCCTTCTTCGAACTTTGGCGGACGCAGCTTGCCGGCCATGCGGCGCATGACATCCTCCGGCACGTTGCGATCGCGGCGCTGATTGCGCTCTATGCAAACTTCCGCCGGAACGTCAAAAAAAACCGCGTGCGCTTCATAACCGAAATCGTGCGCCAGCTTGACCCAGCTCCGCCGCTCATGGGGCGAAAGATTGGTTGCGTCCACATAGTTCCATGGTCGCTTGGCCAGCAGGCGAGCCCGCAGCATCGAGCGCAGGGTCGAGAACACCAGGTCCTGATAGCGCTGCTCCGTCACGTCATCAAAGAGCAGAATGCGCACCATGTCGCTGGACAGCGGAAGTATGTTGTGCCGCTTAAACCAGGTGCTCTTGCCGGAGCCCGGCAGTCCAATGGAAAGCACAACCGCGCCCTTCGATTTGGCCGAGGCAGACGCCTGGGCTGGAGCCGGGGCGGCGACTGCGGGCTCGTGCACTTCGCTGGGAGCCTCAGCTTCCCCTGCTTCGCCGGTTGGGCCTCCAGGAGACGGCAATCTCGGAGCTTGAGCAGGGGCTGCCGGGGGCTTACCGCGTCCGCGGCGGCCACGCCTGCGGGAACGCTGTGCGCGCCCAGGCTCCTGCTGGGGCGGCCCTTCTCCATCACCGCCCGCGGCTTCGGCCGCGAATGGTTCTTCCATGCCGCCGCCCTCATCTAAAACTTCAGGCGATGCTTCGGGCGCCGCCTCTTGCGGTAGGTCGTTAGTCTCGTCGCGCTCAGGAAAACGCGGCTGCAAGGGCTCCGGTTTTTCCTGTGGCGGTTGCTCGTTCGTTTGCTGTTTGCGCCGCTTGCCGCGGTCGCGCATCCATCTGCGCATGTTGCACTTGTAACACGCTTGCCAGTTCGGGAGCAATCTGCCCGAAATGAATGTCTGTGATTTAACCGGTCTGTGACTGTGATGTCTGCTATTGGCCACACCCGGTCGCGGGTGCTAGTCTTTTTTGTTTTAGAACAGGTTTGGTGGTGGATGGTTTCGGCAGACGTTCCGGCGGATGGCAAAGCCAATTCGCTGCGCTGCTCACAATTCTCAGTAAATATTTGACGAGGTACTAATGGCAATAAAAGTTGGCATCAACGGATTCGGACGAATTGGCCGAAACGTCCTACGCACCGCTCTCAACGACAAGAACATCGACATCGTCGCGGTGAACGACCTTACCAGTCCCAAGACACTGGCGCATCTTCTTAAATACGACTCCATCCTGGGCAACCTGCCCAACAACATCACGGCTACCGACGATTCCATCGACATCGATGGCAAGAAGATTCACGTCTTCGCCGAGAAGGACCCTGCCAAGCTCGACTGGGAGAAATACGGCGTACAGGTAGTCGTTGAATCCACCGGCCATTTCACCAAAGCTGACCTGGCCAGGCAGCATCTGCGGGGGACGGTCAAGAAGGTCATCATCACCGCTCCGGCGACCGGCGAAGATGTGACGCTGGTATTGGGCGTGAACGACGGCGCTTACGATCCGGCCAAGCACAACATCATTTCCAACGCGTCCTGTACCACCAACTGCCTGGGCCCGGTTGCCAAGGTGCTGAATGACAAGTTCAAGATTGTCGCCGGCACCATGACCACCATCCACTCCTATACCAACGATCAGGTGATCCTGGATTTCCCGCACAAGGACCTGCGCCGTGCTCGCGCGGCCGGGTTATCGATGATTCCCACTTCTACCGGCGCTGCCAAGGCTATCTACCTGGCTATTCCCGATCTCAAGGGCAAGTTGGATGGCTTTGCCATGCGCGTGCCCACGCCCAATGTTTCGGTCGTCGATCTGGTCGTGTGGGTGGAAAAGCCGACTACGGTCGAGGAAGTGAACAACGCCTTAAAAGCTGCCTCCGAAAGCGGCCCTCTGAAAGGCTACCTGGGCTACGAGACGAACGAGTTGGTATCCATCGATTTCCGTGGCGATCCGCGCTCGTCCATCGTCGATGCTCCGATGACCCGCGTGGTGGCCGGCAACTGCGTTAAAGTGATCTCGTGGTACGACAACGAGTGGGGATATTCCTGCCGCGTACGTGACCTGATCAATTACATCGGGCAGAAAGGTATTTAGGCCATTCTCAACACGCAGGCACGAAGGTCACGGAGAAAGTCGATTCTAATTTTTCCGTGACGCGTGCTTCTATTATCTTTCTGCTCTGTTTCAGTCGTTTACGGGCAGCTTCGTTTTCGGAGGTGCCTCGTGTAACCTCACCGCAGCTGGGCCTGACACGAGAATTACTGTTTCGGGTTTTCTCCTTGTCCCCGTTGCCTCTGTGGTGAACACTGACTTGCAAGGTGGCTTCCTATGTCGAAGTTGTCGATTCGTGATCTTCCCCTGAACAACAAGCGAATCCTGATGCGGGTGGACTTCAACGTTCCTCTCGACGGCGGCCGGGTGATGGACGACACGCGTATTCGCGAGACCCTGCCCAGCATCGAGTATGCGTTGCGCCACGGAGCGCGGCTGATTCTGGCTTCACACCTGGGGCGGCCCAAGGGTAAGCCCAATCCCAAGATGAGCCTCAAGCCGGTGGCCGAGCGCTTACGAATTCTGCTGGACGATGTATTGCGGCGCGGCGAAAACGTCGGCTTCTCGCCCGATTGCATTGGCCTTCAGGCGGAAGAGATGGCCGAGAAGTTGGAGCAGGGACAGACGCTGCTCCTGGAGAATCTCCGGTTTCACCCCGAAGAAGAGGCCAATAATCCCGAGTTCGCAAGACAGCTCGCGAAGCTCTGCGACTTCTATGTGAACGATGCATTCGGCTCCGCCCATCGCGCGCACGCCTCCACCGAGGGGATCGCCCACTTCGTGGACAAGAGCGCGGCCGGCCTGCTCATGGAAAAGGAGCTGGAGTATCTCGGCAAAGCGCTGACTCATCCCCAGAAGCCGTTCGTCGCGATCCTGGGCGGCGCCAAGGTCAGCGACAAAATCGGCGTCATCCAGCATTTGATGACCAAGGTCGATGTCTTCATCATCGGCGGAGGTATGGCCTACACCTTCCTTAAGGCCCAGGGGCAGGAAATCGGCAAGTCTCTGCTGGAAGCCGATAAGATCGAGCTGGCGAAGCAAACGCTGCAACATGCCAAAGAGAAGCATGTGCGCATTCTGTTGCCGGTCGATCACGTGGTAGCCGATAAGCTCGAGGCCGGCGCGCGCATTCAGCACATCGCGGAGGGTCAGCCTATTCCTGCGGATGGCATCGCCGTCGACATCGGGCCCAAGACCATCGAAATGTTTACCTCCGAGATCAGCACCGCTCGCACCATCGTCTGGAATGGTCCGATGGGCGTGTTTGAGATCGAGGCGTTTGCCAAAGGCACACGTAAGATCGCGGAGGCTGTTGCCGACAACGGGGCGGCAGTCTCCATCGTTGGCGGCGGAGACAGCGTGGCGGCGGTCAAGGCTGCCGGCTTTGCCGACAAGATTACTCACATCTCCACCGGAGGCGGAGCTTCATTGGAGTTTCTCGAAGGCAAGAAGCTGCCGGGCGTCGAGGCGCTTAGTAACAAATAGAGGGAGCCGCGCTTTGAAGCGGCACGGCTTCGCAGACTATTGAGAAAGTCGAATTTGCGAAAATTCGCGTCAGGGCACGGCCTTGGTCGTGCCGAAAAGTGTTTTCTTTGATTTGTCATCGTGAGCGAAGCGAAGGACCTGGGGTGCCCCATCCTTTTCCGTCTTTTGGAAAAGGGTGGGAGGCAATGACCATACGAAGCGCTGAACCCGAGCCCTCCCGATCCATGTCCACCATCCCCAACCCGCTGCGCCTGGAACTCCGCGACGGCCGCGTACTGGTCATCACCGGCCCCGCCGACATCACGCGCGAGAGTGTTGATGCTATTGTGAACGCGGCTAATTCCTCGCTGATGGGCGGTGGTGGTGTCGACGGCGCCATCCACGCCGCGGGCGGTCCAGAGATTAAAGAACATTGCCGCAGGATTGTCGCGCAACAGGGAGCGCTTCCCCAGGGTCAGGCCGTGGCCACGACAGCCGGCCGGTTGCCGGCGCGCTACGTCATTCATACGGTCGGGCCCATGTGGTCCGGCGGTAATCGTGGCGAAGCGGAAGCCCTGGCGAGTTGCCATCGCGAGTCGATTCGCGTCGCTGACGACTTGCAACTCACGTCAATTGCATTTCCCGCCATCTCCACCGGCATCTTCGGATACCCGGTTGAGCTCGCCGCTTCCATCGCTCTGAGCAGCGCGCGGCAGGCGCTGGACCTCGCAAAATACGTGCGTGAAGTTCGCTTCGTACTTTATGACCTGGGCACTCTTAATTGCTTCGTACAGGCTGCCCATGAACTTAAACTCATTACTCCCGATTCCTGAGGATGGACTCATAACATGGCTCGCAAAAAGCTGATCGCCGGCAACTGGAAGATGTACAAGACTCCCGAGCAAACCACCGCATTTTTTGACGAGTTCCTGCCTCTCGTTGCTAAGCACGAACGCGACGAAATCGCCGTTTGTGTTCCCTATGTCGATCTGCACACCGCCGTGGCTGCTGCGGCTGGCTCAAATGTCGCCATCGGCGCGCAAAACATGCATTGGGTCAACGAAGGTGCGTTCACCGGTGAGATCTCTGCGCCAATGCTGTTGAGTGTTGGCGTGACCCATGTCATCCTCGGACATTCCGAGCGCCGCCAGTATTTCAACGAAACCGATGACACAGTGAATCGAAAACTTGAGCTCGCCCTCGAGAGCGGACTCACGCCCATCGTCTGTGTGGGTGAGGTCCTGGAAGAGCGCGAGGCTGGATTGACGGAAGAGGTTCTTCGCCGGCAATGTATGCGCGCCTTCAACGGAATCTCTGCCCGCAAGGCGGCAAAGCTGGTCGTTGCCTATGAGCCGGTATGGGCCATCGGCACCGGCAAAACCGCCACGCCCGAGATGGCGGTCGATGCCCATGTCGTCATTCGCGGCGAGGCCGCCAAAGCCTTTGGCCAGGAATTCGCCGATAACCTTCGCGTCCTGTACGGCGGCAGCGTGAAGGCCGACATCTGTTCGGCCCTGTTAACCGAGGAAGAAATTGACGGTGCCTTAGTAGGCGGAGCCAGCCTCGAGGCCAAGACCTTCGCCCGCATCGTCGAGTATTAAACTCGCCTTAGTGCGGTAACCTGCTGTGAATAGGAAACATGCGCTGCCGATCTGTGCAACCTTAGCAGGCTGAGCTGCTTCTAACCATGCTGTAACCGGCAAGCACCTCGCGCTACTTATGCCCTGGGCTGTCCACACCCCTCGCCTGCACACGGAATAAACGGATGAAAGCACAAAAACGAATCGTGCTGGTACAGAATGATCAATACCTGATCGACACCCGCAAAGCTCTACTGGAACAGCAGGGTTACGCGGTGAAGGCGGTGCACACCGTCGAAGGCGCAAGGGCCGCCTGCCAGAGCTTGCATTGCGACCTGGTGATCGTTGATTCGGAAGAGGACTACGACGCCGCACTCAAGCTTTGCGAAGAGATCAAGTCTGAGCAGCCGGACATCAACGTCGCGGTCATCACCTGGAACGAGTCTGAACTTGATTCGGAGTGCCCCGACGAAGTTATTCCACGGGTTCGCGGCCCGCAGGTATTCCTCAACAAGGTGCGGCTCGCACTGGCGTAAGCAACGGCGATCTTCATGGGGAGAGGGTCTCCTTCCCCGGCTAGTTGGTAACCAAACAAGCGTGACGAACGTCACATACAACGGTTACTAATATTGTCTACGCTACTCTTGCGATGATTTAGGCGTACAGCAGTTGGCGACGCGTGCGGCTCCCATCCTAGGTAAATGGAGCCGACTGGGAAGTGCCGAAACGCAGTGCAAGCGAGCGAGGCACCAGTACCAGATGCGCCAATGTTCCAGCTCAACTTACCGGCCTACTGAGATTTCGCAAGGGAGCGCGCTCCACATAATATCGAATCGTCGATTTAGGGAAGAACTAGCTTAACGGACGAACCAAACCAGACATACTGAAGCGAAGCCGCAGACACCAACCAGCTCGAACCAATCCCGGCCTCCCGAGAGATCAATCCCGGTCTGAGGCAGCGAACACCTGATGCCTCGCTTCAGGCATCGGTACATCTCCCTTTGCCGCTTTCCACAAAATCGCGTTGAGCACTTCATTATCCGCTGCGTCCGCGACTGAGAAATCCAGCTCCGAGCTTTCTTTCGCCATTGGCGATGATGAAGTATTTGCCTGATAGATAGTGCCATTGTCACGATTGCGATAATCGGCCTTGAATGGGGGCTGGCCGCCGCCTCCGGTGAACAACGGCGCCATCACTGCGGCAAAGGCGTCGTTGTTGTTCATGGGCGGCAGACCGAGCAGCGCTTCCATGGTGTGCAGCATGTTCACCGTGGTGTAGAAGTTGTGGTCGACGAACGGCTGCGCTTGGCGCGGCGAGTACTTGCTGATCACCAGCGCGGTCGAGCGATGCGCGTCCACGTGATCGGCGCCATCCTGCGCGTCGTCCTCGATGACGAAGATCGCGGTGTCATCCCAGTACGGACTATTGGAGACCGCTTCGGCTATGCGGCCCACTGCGAGGTCGTTGTCCGATACGGCTGCATTTGGCGTAGGCGAACCGGGCCTGGTTCCCGCGGTGTGATCGTTAGGCATGCGCACCAGGCAAAAGTTTGGAAGCTCGGTTCCGCGCCCGTCCTTTTTCGCCGCGACAAAGCCGGAAAATTCTCGCAGAAATTCATCGGCCCGAAACTGGTCGGGATACTCCACTCGGAAGTCGGGATACCTGGGGTCCTGATGATCGCGCAACTCGGGCTTGGTCGGAGTATTCATCGCTGGCAACGGAATCGCGTATTGATACGGGCTGTTGCCGCCGCCAAACTCGGCGGGAAGAGTGCCTCCGGGTTTGATCTGCGCGACGGTGCAATTTTGCGGTCGTCCCCGGGGAGTGCCTTTCACCATCGGCGAACCCTCCTCCGGAGCGTCGTTGCACCAACGCGTTTCGATGTACTCGCCGTAGTTGCGATACGTCAGGTGATGCCGCGCCAGATTCCCCCACAGATATCCGGTGGCTGGCTCGTTCACATCGGGCTCACCGTAGAGCAGCGGCAGAATGTCGCCCACGCCGCCTTCCGAATCGTACTCGCGCTCTTTCCCTCGATAGGCGATCGGCCACGCCCGCTCGCCGTAATCGGTGTTGATGGCCGAGGTCGACCAGGGATGCCCATTGCCCGAAACCTCGCCGCTGTCGTAAAAATTGTCGAGCAATCCGAACTGCCGCGCCAATGCGTGCTCGTTGGGCGTAATCGCCTCGCCGTACATAACCAGCGAAGGGTCGCCATTACCTTCCTTCATGTCGCCGAAAATCTGATCGTAGGTGCGATTCTCTTTCAGGATGTAGATGACGTGATGGATAGGATTGGCGCCGCTCTTGAACGCCAGCTCGCCAGTTCGGCCCTGCATGCGATTGCTGTCCAGCACTTCCTGCGTCAGCTGCGTACGTTCTTTGGCGGCCTGCGCCACATCGATACGCGCCACCGAGCCGTGAATCAACGAAGCGATATAGGGATGTCGGTGATGGGCATTGCGGTCGTGCGTTAGCAACGCCGAATTAGGCCCGGTGCCGATTCCTTTCCCCGTAGCGACAAATAGCTCGTCACCTTTAATAGCCAGCGCCGTGGGGTACCACTCTGTGGGAATGAAGTAGTTGGCGCGTTGCTCTGGCGCATCCTTGTATTCGTTCGGCACGCTAAAGACGGCCACTGCATCCGACGATCCATTGGCTACAAAAAGCTGCGTGCCATCGGCCGATTGCGCCAGCGCCTGCGGATAGCTGCCACCGTACTGCTGTCCTGGCAGACGGGTGTCGAGGTAGCGCACTTTTCTGTCGTGCCTGGTATCGATCACAGCCACCCCGTCGCGGTTCGCCAGTGTGATGTACAGCCGGCTCTCGTCGGGGCTGAGCAACATCGCCGTGGGATGCGATGAGGCTTCTGTCTTCGTCTCCGGCGGCAATAGTGAAATGCGCTGCAAGACTTTATCGGAGTACAAGTCGAGCTTCGCGACCGCGGAGCCGTTCCACAATGTCACCCAACCGGTTTTGCCGTCACGCGTCACCGTCGCGCCATAAGGGAACGCGCTGGGGACGTACTTGCCTGTACTCAGCGAGTAGCGGTGCAGCACCTTTCCATCAACGGCACTGATGAGCACCGCGTCGTCGGCGAGGTTCTCGGCGATCAGCAACTCGTCGCCCTTGGTCTCAGTTTTTACAACGGCCAGGCCGGCGGGGTAGGGAATCGCGTGTCCTGCGCTGACGCTTTTCTTGCCGTAGGTGAGCTGCTTGCTGCTCGCCAACGGCGCCACCGGAAGCTTGAGGAAGCGCTCCGGCGTCAGCGAACCGTTTTCGAATTTATAGATCGCAATGCCATTGCCGATACCGCCCAGCTTCTCGCCCTTGGCGTCAACCGCACTTCCTTCCGGATCGGTGAGCGACGCGATGGACGCATAAAGCTCCCTGCCGTCGCTGCTCCAGGCGAGTCCCAGAAAGTATGTCTGTCGCGCGTTGACTTTCAGCCGCGGATCGGGAAAGTCGCGCAGTTGATTGGTCGCGAGATCAAGAATGGCGATCGACTGGTCGTACTCCGATTCGGCTGTCCCGCGTCCGTTGTTAAGCAGGGCCAGATATTTTCCGTCTGGACTCAACGCAACAGCGGTGGGGAAGCTGTTGGTGCGCTGCGGGTGGCCGATAATCGGCTGCTGTAACTGCTTGCTCGACGGCAGGTCAATCTTCCTGGCTGCGGGTTTCGCGGCGGTGGATTGGCCAAACAATGACGTAGTGAGGAAACAGCATGCAACGCAAATAAAGGAGCGAAGTTTCATCGCAGTTCTCAAAGCGATCCAGTTACAGCGTAGTTTCGGTCTTCCACTTGAAGCCCCACTCTTTCAGTGTCTTTTCGATCCCCGTAGCATTTGGAGTCAGGTCCTTCACATCGAGATCGACGGGCAAGATGTCTCGTATGTCAGAGGGCATTTCGATATTAGGACTGGTTCTTACAAAGCAGATTCTTTGCGCTCCGAAGCGCCCGAGCAGCAGGCCTGCTTCCAGAACGACGTTCTGGCGCGCCCGGTTCTGCATCTTCTTCTCATCCTTGAATCGTCCGCGATCGTCGGGTGTAACCAAAATGAATCCCGCGCAGCAGGATTGAACCACCTTGTCTAACTTTTGCGAGATGGTTTCGCCGGTTCTGGCTTGCTCGCCGAGGGTCAAGGCATCGATTCCACGATCGCTCAGGATCTTCTGAAGTATGGCGAGAGATCCCAAGTCTCTGCCGTGCACGATAAAGACGCTGCGATTGGTTAAGCTCGCGGCCGAAGCGTCCAGCGCCAGACCCAGGCTGCCGACAGCAACTTCGATGATGTCCCGCTTCTCCTCATCCAGGACGCTATCGGAGGCATTGTGAAATGAGGCCACGCCAAACCTTCGTTCCAGAGAGCGAACCAGGATCGGAACACAGACCATGCTCCTGATCGGGTCGTGACCGCTGAAAAACGCAAATCTCGGATCTTGCGAGACATCGTCGCTGTACTGCATGCGCTCCGAACCGAAGGCATGCCCAGCCAGTCCTTCCCAATTCTCAAATACCGTCTTCCACTCTTTGCTGGAGTCGAGATATCCCTCGGTAAAAAGGAAGTTGTCTTCATTGAAGAGGTGCAGCTTGCCGTCGCTTCTATCCCAGATCATGATGGACCCGGACTCTGACAATCCGCTCTTGAAAACCACCCAGCGGAGAAACGATTTGAGAATCTCGGATTGACTCTGGCCTCGGGCGCTCCCAATGAAGTCGCGCAACATCCGCATCGTGATGGTATTCATCGGATTCGCCTCGCCTGGGCAGTTCGCCCGCTACCCCTGACTAAGTTCTCGCAACTTACTTGCCGATCTCTTCCAGATACTTCTCCGCTTCCAGTGCAGCCATGCAGCCGGTACCCGCAGCGGTGATCGCCTGCCGGTAATGCCGGTCCGCCACGTCTCCCGACACGAAGACTCCGGGAACGCTGGTGCATACGTAGCCTTCAGGAACGATATACCCTTCGCCGTCGCGCTTGAGCTGGTCGCCAACGAAGCCTGCGTTCGGAATGTGGCCAATTCCCAGGAACATGGCGCTGGTCGGGAAGTCGAACACTTTATCGGTCTTCAAATTGTGCAAGCGCAGTCCGGTGACCTCTTTGGCCGCGACATCGTATACCTCTTCGACGACGGTGTCGGTCATGAAAGCGATCTTGTCATGGTTGCGGGCGCGGTCGAGCATGATCTTCGACGCGCGAAACTCACTGCGACGATGGATGAGGGTGACCTTGGTGGCGAAGCGCGTGAGGAACAGCGCCTCTTCCATGGCTGAGTCGCCGCCGCCGATAACTGTGACCTCTTTGCCGGCGAAGAAGAATCCATCGCAGGTGGCGCAGGAGGTAACGCCATGCCCGATGAGCGCCTGCTCGCTGGGCAGTCCAAGCCAGCGCGCCGACGCACCGCTGGAAATGATCAGCGTGCGAGTCAGCAGCTTGTCCTTGCCTACATCGACTTCGATCGGATGCTTGCCGATGTCGAGCTTCTTCTGGCTCATGTCGACTCTGGTGACATGGCCGTGGCGGAACTCCGTGCCAAAGCGCTCGGCCTGCTTGCGCATGTTTTCGATCAGGTCGGGGCCTTGGATGCCCTCAGGAAATCCGGGAAAGTTCTCGACCAGGGTGGTAATGGCGAGCTGGCCGCCGGGTTCATGGCCGTCGATGAGGATAGGTTTCAGGTTGGCCCGGGCAGCGTAGATGGCTGCCGTCAACCCGGAGCATCCGGAACCAATGATCACTACATTGCTTACGTTTTCTGGCATACGGTAGGAGATAGATTCCCCTGAGCAGCCGAAGATGCAACGGCTACAAGTTCAACAATCTACTGCATCAGGGAAGCACAAAGGATTCTAGCAAGAGAAGCAGGCTGTTGGCTCTTAGCTTGTGGCAAGATACAGCGGGAGCGTTGCAGACCGCTCGTCTCAGCGGAACCCTTCCCGTGTTTGTCATCACGAACGAAGCGAGGGACCTGTTCTCCTGTCCTTAAGCTACGGCCCCCGTATGACAAGAAACGGTGTCGGCTGCCGGGTATTCTTCCCAGCGTGGACGAGAGCAGATCCCTCGCCCAACAAAGGGCTCGTGATGACAAGTCAATCAATGAGTGATTTGGTGATGAGACAGCGACTGCCGCCAGCCAAAAGCCAACGGCCAAAAGCCGCTAGCCAAAGGCCAAGAGCCAAAGGCCGTATTCCGCTAGAATCTTCCTATGGCCAAGCTCACGTTGGTGTACGGAATGCGTCTGCTACCCGCAGAGGAAGTGGATGAAGTCGGCGAGGGCGCCGTCAAGTTGAAGAACGGCCGCGAAGCCCACGTCACGCTGCACATTCTCGAGGGCTCCAAAGAAGACATCGAAAAGCAGTTGCGCCAGAGCGTCGACGCATTTTTCGACCTCTACCCCGAAATCTGAGAGCCGCGAAGCCGGGCGCAAACCATCAGGCACGTGCGACTCGATATACCATAGCGATACGAGTCTCGCGCTCAGCCGCGAGGCATTCGCTGAACTCATGAAATTGCCAGACGCAGATCAGATCAAAGCACGGTTACGGAGCATCTTGCGCCCGCAATCCAAGCTGGGCAAAACTACGCTGTGGTTCGGGGTGCTCGCCGGAATCGCTGAGATTCTGCAACTGATTCTGCGGCCCGCCTCCGGCACCATGCTCAGCGGCTGGGCGCAATTCCTGTCGTTCCTCTTTGTCTGCTTCCTTCTGCTCGTGGGGTTGCGCTGGGTTCGACAGAGATTAATGTGGCGCTTGCGTAATCGGTTGATCGTCACCTACGTCTTTATCGGCGTTATCCCCATTCTTCTGCTGATTTCGATGGGGCTGCTGGCGGGATACCTCTTTGCCGGCCAGTTCGCCACCTACATCGCACTCTCCGATCTTCAAACCGAACTGGAGCACCTGGAGTCGGCCAACAATGCCTTGACCGTGCAGTTCCGGTCGCTGGCGCGCAACAATAGCCTGACCCCGCAGCTTGCCGCGGAAATCGCCAGCGCCTCTGACGAGAACTTTCGCCAACGCACGGTCACCGTGCTGGAGGGCGACAAGGGATATGTAATCAGCCCCGGCGGCCAAGTCCAGGAAACGCAAGTGAAGCTGCCCGATGCCATCAAGGGAGACTTCAGCAGCTTCACCATGGACCAGGGCCATTTGCAGCTGCGTGCGGTGAAGCATGCGGATGCCGGTGGCAAACATCTGGTGGTTATCTCCAACCTGCCGGTAGATTCCCGGCTTCTGCAACGCACTGCGGCCATGGTGGGCGCGATCGAGCTCTACCCTCCGAAACAGGAGAGTGAGGAATCGAAAACCAGCAAACATGCTGAAGCTCGCCAAAAAAATGGGGAAGACAGCGTCACCATCGATCTCGGTGGTTCGCACTCGACGGTCACCATTGCGGGACAGAACCTGAATGGTGCTTCGACCAACGTCGCGGCGGGCAAGGTGCCACCGCCTTTCAACAGCTTCGACCGCGAATTCAACTTCTGGACGCTCTTCAACGCGACCGACTGGCTGACTGGCTCCCAGGAAACCGGCGCTGTCATGGTCAGCACCCGGCCCTCGCTTCTGTATGACGTGCTCTTCGGCAAACTCGGAGAGAAGTCCACCATCTTCATTCAGGCGCTGGCCGCCATCGCCATCTTCTTCGGCTTAATCGAGCTGATTGCGCTGTTCATCGGCGCACGCCTCACGCGCAGCATGACCAAGTCCGTTGCCGAGCTCTACAAAGCCACGGAGAGCGTGAATCGCGGCGATCTGACCCATCGCATCAAGGTGCAGTCGCGCGATCAGATGGCGGCGCTCGAGCAGTCGTTCAACTCCATGACCACTTCGCTCGCCCGGCTCATGGCGGATCAAAAAGATAAGCAACGGCTGGAGAACGAGCTCGCCATCGCGCACGAGGTGCAGGAGTTGCTGTTTCCTCGCGAAGCCTGCGACCTGCCGACATTGGAGGTCCACGGCGTTTGCCGGCCCGCGCGCACCGTCAGCGGAGACTATTACGATTTCATTCGACTGCCCGACGATCGCATGGTACTGGCCGTAGGCGACATCAGCGGCAAGGGAATCTCTGCCGCCCTGCTCATGGCGACGGTACATGCCTTCGTCCGCGCCTATTCGCTGGAACCCGATCTCGCGCTGGCTCCCCTGCTGATGGCCGGAGCAGCAGCTTCCGGCAGCTCCGATCTCTACTACCGCGGCAACGGATCTCGCGATGAGGACCTGGCTCCCGGCCGCCTCATGACCACTCTGAATTACCAGCTCTTCCGCGCAACTCCACCGGAGAAGTACGCGACCATGTTCCTTGCCTGCTATGATCCCGGCACCCAGGAGCTGGTGTACTCCAACGGCGGCCATCTTCCCCCGATTCTTCTCTCGCAAGATCGGAGCGTGACCCGGCTGGAGACCTCGGGAACGGTTGTCGGCCTGTTTGACGGAATGTCTTACCCGGAGACGCGCGTTTCCATGCAGCCGGGTGACATCTTCGTGGGATTCAGCGACGGCGTGACCGAGCCGGAGAATGAGTTTGGCGAGTTCGGCGAGGAGCGCCTGATCGAGCTGATCCAGCTACACCGCGATCAGCCGCTGTCGCGTATCAGCGAAGCTGTCACCACCGCAGTCGCCGACTGGATCGGTGGCGCCGAGCAGCCGGATGACGTCACGCTGGTGCTGGCCCGCGCGCGATAACCCGATCACAGCTCTTCTTTAAGGGTGTCATCCCGAGCCCGCGAACGCGGGAGAGGGACCTGCAGTTTCTTCGCCAAACAGCGAATGCCAGTGCATTTACGCCGACGCCCCTTCCGGCACGGCGCCGGGCGCGAGGTCGGACTCCGGCACCTCAGGCGCGAATCGCATTCCATAGAACAGAACGGCGGCTGAGATTCCGGCGGCGACTATGGCAGCCATAAAACCGGTCCGCAAGTTCGTCTTATCGGAGATGGCTCCGATCAGCGTAGGCGAAAAGGCGTCGCCCAGCAGATGAATGGTGAAGACGTTAACTGCAACGGCGGTTGCGCGAATGCGAGCGCTGACCGAGTTGACCAGCGCAGCGTTGAGCGGTGCGGTGTTCAGCAAGATGAGAAACTCGCCGAGGAAGATGGCGGCATACATCGGCCATCCTGGAACAAACAGCGCGACCAGCATCGCCGGGATCGACAGCAACATTCCGATGGCCGATATCAACTGATAGGCGGAGCGGTTGTGGCGCAGCAGCCGATCGCCCAGCCAGCCGCCGAAAAGGGTTGAAACGGTACCCGCGACAACCGTGATTCCTCCAAACAAAGTGTTGGCCTTCTCGAGCGGTACGTCACGCATGCGCATCAGGAAAGTCGGCATCCAGACCTGGAGTCCGCCGACGGCAAACGTCATCATCGCCATGCCCAGGCAGACGGTCCAATACGCCTTGTTGCGCGCCAGTCCCAGCAACGTGCCCCGCTCCACGTTGTCGGCGATGTGGTCGCTGGCGCCGCGTTGCGGTTCGTGCAGAAAGAGCACAGCAAACGCCAGTAGAACGCCGGGAGCTGCGCAGATCATGAAGGGCATCCGCCAGCCGTGCGAGGCGCCGAGTTGGCCTCCGATGATGTAGCCGAAAGCCGTGCCTACCGGGATGGCGAGATAAAAAATCGACAGCACTCGGCCGCGCATGCGTTCCGGAAACAAATCGGAGAGATATGCCGGGGAGAAGACCACGAACGTCGCCTCGCCAATGCCCACGATGATGTGACGCAGCAGCAGTTCGTCGTAATTGTGTGTGACGGCGGTGAGCAGGGTTGCGGCGCTCCACACCAGCGCTCCGGCAGCCATGATCCATTTGCGGGGAAAGCGGTCAGCCAGTGGCGTGATCAACGGCGCGGCGACCATGTAACAGATAAAGAAGGCGGAGGTGAGAAATCCAATATCTTTGTCGCTGACAGAGAACTCGGTTTTGATGAGCTCCTGGACCGCGAACAGGATGGAGCGGTCGATGTAGTTGATGAAGTTGAGTGCCGTCAGCACCGCCAGCGCAGCCCAGGCATTGGCTCGCGAAGTCATGGGGGGAGAATACCGCTTTTCGCCTTTCGCTCTTAGCTTTTCGCTCTGCCACTCGCGTTCCTATCTCGGGCATCATCCTGAGCGCAGTCGAAGGACCTCTACCGGTCGCAAGCATCGTCGTGATGATAGGGGTCCTTCGACTCGTCGTCCGCCGCGGCGGACTCCTCACTCACGATGGCACAGGTGATGGGAGCTTATCTGGCGAATAGCGAATAGCGAATAGCGAATGGCGACCCCGCGACCCCGCGACCAGCGACTTCCCTAATTCGCCGCTGCACTCACGGCAATCGTCACCAACTCCTGTTCCGGGCACAGCGCCCGGTAGGCGCACCAGTTGCAATGGAAGCCTGTCTTGGGGTCGAACTTCCCGGCCCTGATGTTTTCGGCCGCTTCAGAAACTTCTTCCTGTGCCTTGGACAGTTGCCGCGAATTCCTTGTCGCGATGACGGTGCTGCCGTCCTCCAGGTTCTCGAAGACCACTGCCTTCACCGGTTTGCCGGTGTTGAGGCCAAGCGCATAAATGGAAAGCTGCAGGCTGTCATCGGCATGTTTCTGGTTTTTGGGACGTCCGGTTTTGTAGTCGATGACCGTCAGCCCGTCTTCATCTTCGTCCACTCGGTCGATGCGGCCGGTCACCTTCGCGCCCGCGATGTTCAATTCGATGCGCTGTTCGATCATCGCCACATGCCCATGCGGCTTCGCAGCCCGTGAGTTCAAAAACGCAGCCAGTTGCCGCCGCCCTTTCTGCTCGAACAACTCGCGTTGCAGCGGTTCATCGATCTTCGCTTTGGCAAACTCATCGAGGAACGACGCAATCACCGTTTCCGCGTCGAGGCTTTTGCCCTTGCGCTGGGCATCGAAGTAGCCCATCAACGCGGTGTGAATCGCCGATCCAAACTGCATCGCCGCTCCTGGCTCCTCGGGCAGGTTCCAATCTCTCTCCAGCTTGAAGCGAAGCGGGCAATACGAATAACTTTCGATGGCGCTCGGGCTGAGCCGCAAGATGCGAGTGGTATCGAGCGGAGGCAATGCCACCCACTGGTGCACTCGCGGTTGCGCGGCAGCACTAGCCTGCAAGGTTGGCAACAGGGTGCCTTCGGCGACCTCGCTGAATTCCAACTGTCCGGCCAAGGGGCCTGACTTCAGCGCGGCCAATTCCCGCAGATATCCCGCCGGCGTCAGATCCTTCTTGCCTGCCGGCCTGCCGGTGAGGATGAGTTCATCCTCCGCTCGGGTGACCGCTACATAGAACAGGCGACGTTCTTCTTCCTTGTGCAGCGATTCGGGATCGCGCTCAGGAATATTCTCGCGGTTGCGTAGCGCTTTCGGAAATTCCACCAACTCTTCCTGGTACTTCGCAGGGAATGCATTCGACGTGACCCGCACCACGAACACCACGGGAAACTCCAGTCCTTTGGCGGTATGCGCCGTCATCAGACGAACCGCGTCGTTCGCCTCGCCCTTCCGTTCCTCTTTGCCTGACTCCAGCAGCAGAGTTGCCGGAGTTCCTTCTCCATCGTCGTCGGGCCGGCATACCTTGCCTCCGCCTTCGATGAACAGCTCCAGGTAATCGAGAAACTCGCGCAGCGTGCCCTCGCCTGAAAGCGCGGCCGGCTTCTTCGCCCAGCGGTCCACGAACTCGGCGAAGGCTTCGCAGTTCTTGCCGCGCGGCAGAACGAAGCAGCGCTGCGCAATGTCCACCGCGGCTTTGGCTTTTCCGTCGGCCGATGCCAGCAGGCGCCGCGCCTCCGACAACGCGCTCACGACCGCATCCCCTCCGTTGAGCTTGGCGAGTTCCGCTTCGGCCTGAAGATTCTCGCCCGCATTAGCGAACGCGGTGCGAAGCGCCGCGCCATCAACTTCAAACTGCAGCAGGGAAGCTACGCGGACCGCGCTTACCGCGTCCGAGCTCTGTATCAGTCGCAGCGCAGCCAGCAGATCGCGCACTTCGGGGATCTCCAGCAGACTGACACCTGCTACTTCGAAGGGGATGCCGCGCTCGCGCAGCCGATACACCACGTCATCGCGATGACTGTGTTGCCGGTAGATGACGGCAAAATCGCGCCAGGCTCGTCCAGCCTTGTGCATGCGCTCGATCTGCTCGACCACGAATGCGGCTTCGCTACCCTTGCCCACGCAGCCCCGCACGTGCACCAGGGGCACGGGTGCGGGCTCAGGCGCAGTTCGCGCGTGGATGAGGGGAAGCCGCTCCCACTTCTCGCCACCCGGTAGCGCCTGGGTCGTGATCTGCGGATTCTGCGCGATCACCTGGTAGGCACTGCTCAGGATCGCCTGGGTGGAGCGACGATTCTCGCTCATGGTGAGGCGTTTCACCCGTTCGGGCCCAAAGGCAGCGAGAAACTGATCGAAGGTACCGGTGGTCGCACCGCGAAAGCGATAAATTCCCTGATCGGGATCGCCAACCGCGAACACATTCGCTTCCTCTCCTGCCAGCCGCTTCATGAACTTGATCTGCGCGACGTTGGAATCCTGGAACTCGTCGATCAGCAGAAATCGCGCCCCGTCTTGCGCCCGTCGCAACCATTCAGGATTCGCGTCGTCGTCAAGCAACGCCAGGGCGCGGGTGATCACGTCGCCGTAGGTTCCCATGCCGGCGTCGGCGAGCATGCCGTGGACACGGCGGAAGACGTGGGCGATCTCACGGCAGCGTGCGATGGCATCTTCGTCGCTCAGCGTCTGCTTCGAGCTGCAGACGCGGGGCGGCTTTTCTTTGCCGGTCAACAGATCGGCGACGTAGCGGTCATAATCGTCGGGGCCCCGCAACTCGTCGGAGCAGCGGCGGAAGAAGTCGAGCAGATCTCTCAGAAACTGGCCAAGATTTCCTGCATTGATGAAGTGCTCCAGCCCGAGCTCATCGATTTTCCGGCGCAGCAGCACATAGAGGTCCTGGTCATCGATGAGCTCAAAACGCCGCCGGGCGTCGCAGAGCAGGTGATAGCAGTAGGCGTGGAAGGTCCCGACGTTGATGCCGGAATCCTTTACCCGGCATATTGATTGCGGGTCCTTGCTTCCCAACCACGCTTCTGCCAGACGTACCACCAGGTCGTGGGCCGAGTTTCGCGTGTAGGTGATGGCGACAATGTCGCTGGGCTTGGCGTGGCCCTCCCGCAATAGGCGCGCGATCCGCTGCGTCAGGACGGTAGTTTTTCCGGTTCCGGCACCGGCGACGACAAGCATGGGACCGTGTACGTGCTCGATGGCTTGTCTCTGCGCGTCGGTGGGGACGAACGCGGGCGTCGGTTCGCGAGGAGCGTCCTCGTCGAACCGGAAGGCAGCCTGTTCTTTTACTGATTGCCGCACCCGGCCTCCACTGGCAGGTCGAACAAAAGGCGAAACTATATTATCGGCGCGGCTCGCCTCCAGCGCAAGGCAATGTGCCGTCGAGGCGACAGATTTCTGAGGAAATGCTCTAGTAATCCGGTTGAATTCCTTCTTTCCAGAAGTTCCTCAATTCCGAGTATGATTTTGCTTGACAATAAGTATTAACTTATATAAATTATAACTAATGAATGAAGTCCTCACTCTCGATGCCACTTTCTCGGCGTTGGCCGATCCCACTCGTCGCGCGATTCTCGCTCGTCTGGCCCAGGGAGAGGCGACGGTGATGGATCTGGCCGAGCCTTTCCAAATGACCCAGCCGGCGATCTCGCAGCATCTGAAGGTGCTCGAAAATGCGGGACTCATTCTTCGTCGCGTAGACGGAACGAGGCGTCCGCGCCGACTGGCAAAGGCCGGCATCGAGGCGATGGATCAGTGGCTGGCGATGCTGCGGCAGGCGCTGGAGAAAAACTACGACCGGCTCGACGACGTTCTGGCCGACATAGAAACCAACAAGAAAAGGAAACTGCAATGAGAAAGATGACGCTGAAGACTGAAGGCGATACCAACATCGTTGTGACCCGGCACTTCGCCGCAGCTCCCGAGGCCGTGTACCGCGCCCACACTGAACCAGGCCTGATTCAAAAATGGATGCTCGGGCCGGAAGGCTGGACGATGCCTGTCTGCATCAACGAGGCGAAGCCGGGCGGCAAGATTCGTTTCGAGTGGACCAACGGAAAAGGTCAGGGGTTCTACCTGACGGGAGAATATCTGGAACTGCAGCCGTACAGCCGGATCGTGCACGTGGAACGGATGCACCTGCCCGATCCCACGCCGGACAACCATGTGGAAACCAGATTTGATCCAGATGGCGCCGGCACGCTGATGACTATGCGCATGACATTACCCGATGAACAAACGCGCGCGGCAATGCTTGCCACGGGCATGGAGAGCGGCATGGAAGCGAGCTATCAGCGGCTGGAAGGCTTGCTTTAGCTTCGCGATTTTCGAACCCGGCCGGGAACACGAGCCAAAGGGGGAAAGTTTCGGCACGACAGGAGAATTCGATGACGAAAAGAATGATGGCAGATACTTCTACAGGGATTTCAACCACGGCAGCACGAGTAGCGATAGCGGCCATCGTTTCATACCAGGCTCTCCTGATCGTGCTGATTTTTCTCCGGCCCGACCTCGCTCCCTCGTGGCACACCATCAGCGAATGGGCCATTGGGCCGTACGGCTGGGTGATGTCAGGAGCCTTTCTTATTTCTGCAGTGAGCTATGCGGCACTCTTCATCGTGCTTAGCTCACAAGCCCGCGGAATAATGGGCCGCATCGGATTGGGCATTCTCCTCATCTGCGTGATTGGCGCTTTCGGCGTCAGTATCTGTACGACAGATCCGATGCCGATCCGACCTCCGTTATCGACCAGAGGCGCGCTGCACGTAATATTCGGAACGGCTCAGTTGGTACTACTGCCCTTTGCGGCCTTGCTTATCAACCTGAGCCTCGCTCGAAAAAATGCAACCTGGGCCAATACGCGCCGGGTATTGCTTTGGACAGCCGGCTTGCCTCTGTTCGGCTTCGGCGCATTCGTGATATACAGCGCTATTTTCGTATTTCCGATGGGCGAACAGGCCTATGGACCCGGCGTAAACATCGGCTGGCCTCCGCGATTCGCGTTCTTTACCTACGCGTTGTGGGTGGTGACGTTGGCGTGGCAGGGAATCCGGTGCAGCCGTTCGTGGAGTGTGACGGCCAATCCGACCCGTGACGAGTATCAACTTGGCGAAGCGTCATCTCGTGCTGAATCACAGGCGACCGCGAAACGGGCAAGTTAGCGACTTCACCAAACCATTCATCAAACCATTCATCAAACCATTGCCCCGGCCCGTTCCGCTCAGATATGATTTTCAGACGTATGTATGACGACTTTCATGCGGTTGATCGCTGGAGCGGGCAGCGGGTTTACTGTCAGTATCAGGCATTGATTATTGCCATTGCTACTCGCCACGCCGATGCCGTCGACGTAAAGTTCCTGGTCGACGAGCGGCCAGTTTGGATCGCGCTTCCTCATCCAGCCTGGGTGGAGTACAACCGCCAAACCGGCAATGTCATCACTGACCCTATGGCGGTGCAGATTGCAGGCCACTACCTGAAGTGGGCCATCGAATCGGGGGAGGACAGCGGACGCGAGATGTATGCGCTCAGCGTCGAAGAAACGCTCGATCACCTGAATCAGATCATGCGGGAAGTCCATCAGGAAGCAGTCGCCCGATAGCCCAGTCGGTTTTTTTGTTCTGCGCTCCGGCTACGTCCTGCCAGCTTCGGCGGGAGTGCTGGATGATGATCCAGCATTGATAAATTTTCTTGAGGAGCTCTCATCTATGTCTACAGCTGTTCAGGCGCCGAAACTCTCCGATTTACTCGATCAGCCTAACGTTCACCGCAATCTCTCTCCTGCGCTGCTGGTGGAAGCCGCTCTGGGGCGCAACGAAGGCGAATTGAGCGCGCGCGGCTGTCTCGTCTCCGAAACCGGCAAGCGCACCGGCCGCTCTCCCAAAGACAAGTTCACGGTCAAGGACTCGATCACCGCCGATAAGGTCGCTTGGGGTCCGGTGAACCAGCCGTTTTCGCCGGAGAAGTTCGATGCGCTGTATGACCGCGTGATGGAGTACCTGCACGGCAAAGAGCTCTTCGTGCAAGACCTGTTCTGCGGCGCCGATCCGCGGTATCAACTGCCCATCCGGGTGATCAACGAATTTGCCTGGCACAACCTGTTCGTGCATCAGCTCTTCATCCGGCCGACGGCGGAAGAACTTGCCAGCCACAAGCCTGAGTTCACCATCGTCAGCGCACCGCTGTTCCTGGCCGATCCCAAGCGCGACGGAACGAACTCCGAAGTCTTTGTCATCGTGAACTTCACCCGCAAGATCGTGCTCATCGGCGGTACCCAGTATGCCGGCGAGATGAAGAAGTCGATCTTCGGCATCATGAACTTTCTGTTGCCGCAGCGTGATGTGTTCCCCATGCACTGCTCGGCCAACATCGGCGACGATGGCGTGACTGCCTTGTTCTTTGGCCTTTCGGGCACCGGCAAAACCACGCTCTCCGCGGATCCCACCCGGCGGCTTATCGGTGATGACGAACATGGCTGGAGCGTCGATGGCGTCTTCAATTTCGAGGGCGGCTGCTATGCCAAGTGCATTCGCCTCTCCGAGC
This sequence comes from uncultured Acidobacteriaceae bacterium, assembly GCA_963796585.1. Lineage (GTDB taxonomy): Bacteria > Acidobacteriota > Terriglobia > Terriglobales > Acidobacteriaceae > CAVVDY01. The sequence goes on along the minus strand of CAWCMB010000005.1, from coordinate 195,324 downwards.
AGAACGAGCCGCAGATCTGGAATGCGCTGCGCTTTGGAACGGTGCTGGAGAATGTGGTGCTCGACCCGCTGACGCGCTATCCCGACTTCGACAATGACAGCAAGACTGAGAACACACGCGCAGCCTATCCCGTGACCTTCATCGAAAACGCGGTCATCCCCGGCTTCGGCGGCCATCCCAAGAATGTCGTCTTCCTGACCGCCGATGCCTTCGGTGTGCTGCCTGCGGTATCGAAGCTCACGCCTGAGCAAGCAATGTTCCACTTCATGTCGGGCTACACCGCGAAGGTCGCCGGAACCGAAGCCGGTGTCACCGAGCCGCAGGCGACGTTTTCCACCTGCTTCGGCGCCCCGTTCATGCCGCTGCCGCCCAAGGTTTACGCCGGGATGCTGGGCCGCCGTCTGCGCGAGCACGGAGCCCAATGCTGGCTGGTCAACACTGGATGGCAGGGCGGCGGGTACGGCGTCGGCAAGCGCATGAGCCTGCCTTACACGCGCTCTATGGTGAATGCGCTGGTGGAAGGCAAGCTGGCGAACGTGGAGTTCGAGATCGAGCCGTCGTTCGGTTTCAGCATTCCAAAGGAGGTTCCTGAAGTTCCCTCGGAGCTGTTGAATCCGCGCAATTCCTGGCAGGACAAAGCCGCTTACGACAAGATGGCGGCGGATTTGTCGGCGCGCTTTGCCAAGAACTTTGAGCAGTTCGACGCGCCGGCGGAAATCAGGAACGCAGGACCAAAGGCAACGAAGTAGAGAGCAGCTGGCAATTAGCAATTAGTAGTCAATAGGAACAGCCCAGATGCCGCTCCCATTTTTCTTGTGGGAGAAATCAGAGCTGTCATTCTGAGCGAAGCGAAGAACCTGCTTTCGTTGGCCGGCCAGCGCTCATTGTGCAGGCGTTGGTACAGCAACCGAGAACAGATGTCTCGTTCGTACGCTGCCGGTGATGACAAGCCTGAAGAAAATGGCTGAAATCAATCTTCTGGATTGCACAGCGCTGCGACGAATACAATCGGCTAAGTTTCTGCGCCCGCTCAATCCTCGGAGGTTGGTGTGTTAAAACTTGCCGTGCCATTGAAAGTTCTCTTCGTTCCTATTGTCGGTGTTTTACTGAGCTTCTCCACTTTCGTTTTTGCCGCCGATGAACACGGCGCGCAAGCTCCCCACTGGGGCTATTCCGGCAACAATGGTCCAGCGCACTGGGGTGAATTGAGTCCTGACTACGCCGCCTGCAGCCACGGTAAGCAACAGTCGCCGGTGAACATCACGCACGCCCAGCATGCGAAGCTGCCCATCATCGAGTTCGACTACAAGCCTTCGGCACTCGACGTCATCAACAATGGACACACCATCGAGTCGGACTACGAACCGGGCAGCAGCATCACCATCGACGGCAAAACTTACAACCTGGTTCAGTTCCACTTCCATCACGTGAGTGAGAACACGCTGAATGGGAAGCATTTTCCGCTGGAGGGGCACCTGGTTCATAAAAGCGCCGATGGAAAACTGGCAGTTGTGGCGGTTTTCTTCGAAGAAGGGCGAGAGAATCCGGCGATCGCGACCGTGTGGAGCAACATGCCGAAGACGGAAGGGAACGAAAACAAACCCGCCGGAGTGAAGGTTAATGCCTCACAGCTTTTGCCCGACAGCCGCGAGTACTACACGTTTTCTGGCTCGTTGACGACACCTCCTTGTACGGAAAGCGTTACCTGGCTGGTGATGGCGCACGAGATGACGATGTCGAAAGAGCAGATCGCAGCCTTTGCCGCACTCGATCCTAATGATTATCGGCCAGTGCAGCCGTTAAATGGGCGCAAGATTCAGGAGGGCGGGAAGTGAAGAAGAGGCAATTAGCAATTAGCAACTAGCCGATACGGGTCAGAGTTAATTGGCGCAACTTCCGCTCGCGAGTGCGGTGGATAACTCCGAAACCCGCGCCGTAGGCGCAGTAGAGCTTAGCCCAGCGCTTCATTCTCCAGTGTGGCTCTTGGCGTGTTCAATCGTCTTCATAGGCGAGCGAGGCTTATGCCGTCCCTACGGGACTTGAATTGTCTTTAGGCCACCGTCCCAGCGCTGAAGCGCTGGGCTAAGCTCTATTGCGCCTACGGCGCGGGTATATCGGCATACTCTCTTCATCGCAACTAGAGGCCATCTCATAAATACCTCCTCATCAAAATGAGGATGCAACCAAGCTGGACGAGCCCGAGGAAGTTGGCCTCGTGATATTCCCAACGGGTGACCAGGCGACGAAAATTATGCAACCAGGCAAACAGTCGTTCGATCTTCCAACGCCGGCAATAGCGCCGCAGCTTGCGCCCGTCCTGCGTCTGGGGCTTGCGGCGGTTTACTTTGTGCGGCGCGATCAACTCGACGCCGTGTTGCTGTTGCAGCCGCTCATCCAGCGGATCGCTGTCATAGGCGCGATCGCCGATCATGCGCTCGGGGGCCGCCGCCGTGAAGCGTTGCTCGACGGTGGCTTCGACGAAGCGTGTTTCATGTGGCGAAGCGTTTCCAATCCAGGCGGCGACAGGAAGACCATGGCGCTCCGCAATTGCCATGATCTTGGTCCCTTTGCCGCGGCGTGTTGGACCAACTGCACCCCCCCCTTTTTTCGCCCCCGCGAAGGTGGCGTCGATGAAGGTCTCGGCCAAGTCCAACTGCCCGCGTGCTAGCAGATCTTCCGCCAACGCGCGCAGCACTTTCACCAGCACGCCCTCGCCCACCCATTGCTGGAATCGGCGGTGGCACGTCTGGTACGGCGGAAACTTGTCGCGCGGCAACTCCGCCCATTGCGCTCCGGTTCGTAAGATCCAAAACACGCCTTCCAGCACGCTACGGGTATCCGCCCATGGCCGACCCCGTCGCGAACCGGAGGTCTTGGGCTCAACCAGTGGTTTCAGCACTTCCCACTGCACATCGGTGAGTTCCATACCTACCGATGTGCCTGTAAATTCAACTCCGCACAATTACTTAGTGCGGTACCTATTTATGAGATAGGTTCTAGTTATATTTCGGTGCACTCGTAGGAGAGCTGCCTATTGACAAATAACTGCTAGTCCCCAGCCATTAATTGCTAATTGCTAATTGCTAATTGCTAATTGCTAATTGCTAATTGCTAATTGCTAATTGCTAATTGCTTTGTTTGTATTGCTAATTGCTAATTGGTTTTTCGCAAACTCCACCAGCAATTCCAGCCTCTGCTTCGCATGGCCCGAGTCGATGGCGTACGCCGCTAGCGGAACCGCGGCGAGTATCGTATCTGCCTGTCCGGCTGCGACCAGCGCTGCTGCGGCGTTCAACAGCACGACATCGCGGCAAGCGGAGCGCTCGCCGTCGAGCACGCGGCGAATGACCGCAGCGTTTTCCTGGGCATCGCCGCCGGCAATTGAGCTCAGTGGTGCACGCTGCAACCCGAACTCCTCCGGCGTCACCTCATATGTGCGCACCTGACCATCACGCACTTCAGCAATCTTGGTTGCTCCCGTGATCGTGATCTCATCCAGGCCGTCTCGTCCATGAACCACCAGTGCGCGACGCAGTCCTAACTCGCTCAACGCTTCAGCGAGTTTTTCCACCAGATCAGCGGAATAGACGCCCACTACCTGTGCCGACGCGTGCGCTGGATTGGTCAGCGGGCCGAGCAGATTGAATACCGTACGCAGGCGCAGTTCGCGGCGCGCCACCTGCACATGTTTCATCGCCGAATGCAGCGCAGGAGCGTAAAGAAAAGCGATACCTGTTTTCTCGAGGCACTCGGCTACGCGCGAAGGCGGCAGGTCGATTCTCACTCCGAGCGCTTCCATCACATCGGCCGAGCCGCACTTGGAGGTCACGCTACGGTTACCGTGTTTCGCAACTCTAACTCCAGCGCCGGCAGCTACCAGGGCGGTCGCGGTTGAAATGTTGAAGGTGCCGCTGGTATCGCCTCCGGTGCCGCAAGTGTCGACCAGCGCGTCGCGTTCGGTGCCGCTCAGGTCGAGGGCATGGCCATCGGCGGTTTCGAGTGGGGTGGCTGCGGCGCGGATGGCCTGCGCGAATCCGACGATCTCTTCCACCGATTCGCCCTTCATGTGCAGCGCCACCAGCAGGGCCGCAATCTGCGCGTCGGTCGCGCCGCCGCTCAGGATTTCGGCCATCACCGTACGCGCCTCCTCGCGGGTGAGCGAGGAGCCGTGATTCGCTACTTTATGCAGAGCGTCGAGGAGCATTAGTGAAGAACCCGAAAATCATGAACCACGGAGTGCACGGAGGACAGGGAGAAATCCGAAAGACTCTTTCGATTTCTAATTTTCGTCCACCGTGTCCTCGGTTTCCTCGGTGTCCTCCGTGGTGAAGCTTTTGTAGTGGCTGCGCGCGCGACGACTCCTTCCGGCAGTTAGTCGTGGTAGCGCTGCTCGCCCGCCGGCAATGCGACTTGCAAACGGTTCTGCGGCGGCGCCAGTGGACACGTGGCGTACGGCGTATACGCGCAGGGCGGATTCTCCAGCCGGTTGAAGTCGAGCCAGAGCTCTCCCGGTTGCGTCAGCCCGTGACTGGGAAACGGCGTGTAAAGAAATCGTCCGGCGCCGTAGCTTTTGTCCTGGGTGGTGGTGTCTTTGATGATGAAGAACAGCTCTTTGTCGCTGGGGTCCTCGAGGATCGGTTCCAGGCTGAGGCTCTGGCCGTTGAGCGTAAACGTAACCTTCCCCGGCACGTCGGCTTCAATTTCGGTGCCCAGCACGGTTGGTACCTTGCGCTTCAGCGGAGGATTGTAGGGCGTCCACTGCGCCTTGACGCGCAGCGCTGGATCGGGAGGATACCACTTGAGCCCGTGGAATCCGGTGCGCGTCGGCGATTGCGAGTCGCGAATGCGAAGTCCATATTGCTCACCACGGTGGATAACGGTGATTTGCAAAGTTTCGATAGTGATCTTCGACGGTTTGCCGCTGTCATCGGCCGCCAGCGGCTGAGGATTGGCGGGAGTCTTGCCATCGACCCGCAGCTCCTTGAGATATCCACTCGCGGGAGGCAGAAGTTCGATGGAGTTGCTGCCCAGGCGCACCATGCCCAGGTGCGGCACCGCCTGTGACTTCAGCTTGAGCGCATTGCCGGCAGCCGAGCCAACGGAATTATCGCCCGGCTTGAGCCAATCCAACCCAACCAGCGACAGCCAGCCGTTGGGAGCTTGCAGGTTCTTGGCTCGCTCGGCGTGCCACGCCATCAGGTCCTTTTGCCAGTCGGCCGGCGGCTGCGTGTCGGCGGCGAAGGCAGCAGCGGTGATGAGCAGAATCGAGGCAATCACGAGCGTGCGGCGGCAAAGCTTCATGGCGAGCTCCATCTAGTGCTGTCTAGATTAGCATCGCCCGACGCAGCTCATTCCTCCTGAGCTTTGGGTGCCCCATCCCGGCGTCGTTTGCCGGGGTGGGGGTGTTCGTTGAAATCGGTCGATGACGGGCGATTTGTAATGCCCACCCGGGCAAAAACCAGCCCGAGTGGGGCACTGGAGCGAAACACCAAAAGCCAAGAGCGAACTTCAGCTCAACCCGCCGGCGATCACCAATGTCTCACCGGTGATCCATGCCGAATCGTTCGAGGCGAAGAACACTGCGGCGGGCGCGATGTCTTCCACCTTGCCGATACGGCCGAGCGGGGTGCGCGACTCCAAATCCTTGCGGAAGTCACTCTGATCGAAACCGGCGGTTTGGACGCCTTCGGTCAGGACCATGCCGGGATTGATTGCGTTCACGCGAATCTTGCGCGGCCCCAACTCCTTGGCCAGCGATTTAGTGATGGCGTCCACTGCGCCTTTGGTCGCGCTATATACCGAGGCGTTTGGAACGGGCGATATGCTGACCAGCGAGCTGAGATTGATGATGCTTCCGCCGTCGCCATCGAAGTACTTTGCGGCTTCCTTCGATGCCAGCACCAGACCGAGCACGTTGAGATCGAACTGCTTGTGGAAGTGCTCGCCGGTAACGCCCTCGATGGGCGAGAACTCATAAATGCCTGCGTTGTTGACCAGAATGTCGAGCTTGCCAAACTGCTTCTTGGTATCGGCGAACAGGCGCTCAATGTCAGCCTGCTTGGCGACATCAGCCTGAACGGCGACCGCCTTGCCGCCCTTGCTGGCGATTTCCTTGACCACGGCGTCAGCGCCTTGCTTGCTTGAGGCATAGTTGACGACGACGGTGGCGCCTTCGCCAGCCAGTTGCTTGGCAATAGCGGCGCCGATGCCCTTGGAGGCTCCGGTTACGATTGCGACCTTCCCTTGCAGCTTACCCATATGCTTCCTTCCTTCTCCTGACGAATTCGGTGGTACGATTTCTGTACCTTTCGATACAGATTGCAGTGGCCCAGAAAAGATTCATGATTCTTTACTGTCCGGTACAGAAAACGTGTTATCTAATATGAATAGGTGATAAAAAATTCCAAGCCGGCCAGTCGGGGGCGTCCGCGCTCGTTCGACAAGGAGCACGCGCTCGATGCCGCATTGCGCGTTTTCTGGGAAAAAGGTTACGAAGGAGCTTCCCTGGCAGAGCTGACAAAAGCCATGGGAATCAACCGGCCCAGCCTCTACGCGGCGTTCGGCGACAAGGAAGCACTATTTCGACAGGTGCTGGAACGCTATGAGCGCGGTCCCGTCGCGTACATGGTGGAAGCGTTGAATGCGCCTACGGGACGTGTAGCCATCGAACGGATGCTGAAGGGAACGGTTGCGGCGCTGACTCGTCCGCAATCTCCGCGAGGCTGTTTGTATGTTCAGGGAGCGTTGGCCTGCGGCGATGAATCCAGTGCCATGCGTAAGGAACTGGCGACTCGACGGTCAGCGGGCGAGCTGGCGTTACGCAAGCGGCTGAAGAAAGCGAAAGACGACGGCGAGCTACCGGCTATCGCCGATCCAGCCAGTCTGGCCCGTTTCTACATGGCGGTGATGCACGGGATGGCGGTACAGGCCTCCGGCGGAGCGAACCGGGCTGCGCTTGAAGGTGTGGCGGAGACGGCGCTCGGGGCGTGGCCGGAGAAATAGGGACCGCGGAAGCCTTGGCTCGTCGCTTTACGAAGTGTTATAATGTAAAGCATGGCTACGGCGAAGCTTTCCAGCAAAAACCAGATTGTGATTCCTCGCGAAGCGCGAGAGGCACTGAACCTCAAGCCGGGCGACGAAATTCTGGTGGTAGTGCGAGGATCCAAACTCATTGTGCTGCAAAAACCAAAGTCCTATAGCGCCGCTATTCGCGGTCTTGCGCCGGGCTTGTACGGGACAGATTACCTAAAGAAGGAACGTGAGAGTTGGGAATAGATGCGTTGCGAGCATTCCTACGAAGGAACCGCCGCATAGCTTTCGACTCGAACATCTTCATTTACCAGATCGAGGGGAACCCTAGGTATCTTCCATTGACGGACTTAGTTTTCTCCGCATTGGATGTGGGCAATCTCAGCGGAGTCACCTCTACCATCACCATGACAGAGCTTCTGGTGCCGGCATATAGGAACAAAAACGAAGGGCAAGTTGACGCCTTCTATGCCCTTTTCTCGAGGTATCCCAACTTGGAATGGGTTCCCCCAATCCTGGACATCGCGGACACGGCTGCCAAACTGCGGGCGCTATATAACCTGCGCACTCCGGATGCGTTGCAGGCGGCTACTGCGGTTCACGCCAAGGCATCGGGTTTCGTTACGAATGATCCGGCCTTTATGCGGGTAAAGGAGTTCGAAACGTTGCTCCTGGATGGCATAGTCTAAATGCGAAGAGTACTTCGCGAATTCCCGATTTGGGAGAAGGCTTGTCAATAGCGCAAACGTGCCACAAATCCGCGTAAACCGATGACAGCACTACAAATATAAAGTTGCGAAACTACTAAATATTTCCCGCGAAACCTGCTATACTAAGAATAGTAGAGCCAGAAGGCGCAGCCCGCCGTCTGGCTCTTTTTGTTTTCTAGAATGCAAAACCGGCTGGCTCAGTGCCCGCGCCGGACGATTCTTTGACAACTGAGTTGAATTTGCGACCAGGTGCCCCAACCACCCAAGCAAGCGGCGGCAGCCTGGGTGGGCAGTTGCCGCAGGGGGTAGGCTGGTGATTGCAGCGCGAGTATGCCCTTTCTGGGAAACCTGCTTAGGCTCAGACCTTCGGCCTAAACCACTTGAACGGGTCCCAGGCGAAGAAGACGAACAAAATCAGGGACAAAGTCATGGTCGACATGTCGCCGTTCGAGATTGAGCCGAAGAAGCTGAGGAAAAACAGTCCCACCAGCGACCACCGGACAATGGGGCGGACGGAGCGCTTCTGCGGCGTCGCCGTTGCGGCAGCTGCGGTCGCCTGTACACCAAGGTTGACTGGCGGCGACGGGCGAAGCGGCTGAGCAGTCGGTTGCGACACGTCGGGTTGTGGAATGGCGGATGGAGTTGAGGGGGCGCAGGGCTGGCCGAACAGGCGCTTCATTTTTTCGACCAGCACTTGCACATCGGAGTTCCAGCGCTCGTGGGTAAGCTCGACGGCGTTACGGTAGGAAAAGTCTTTCAAGTCCTCAGGTAGCTGATCGGGTTTGGGAATCGAAGCCCCCTGTACCCGTACCGGAATCACCGGGATGTCACGGCGAAGAGCGGAAGCAATCTCCAGGCGCACGAAATCGGATTCATTGTCGAGGCGGCGCTTTCCGGTGTCGTCTTTGATGTCAAGCCAGTTTTTACCGATGACGCCGAGGAGCACATCGCACTCGGTCAGGGTCTCGTCGATGACTTTGCGAAAGTCGCGGCCCGGCGCAATACCGTCCACGTCCATAAAGATGTTGTCTTGGCCGAACTGGTTCACCAAATGATCGGAGAGACGACCAGCGGCTTCGTCGGCATCATCCCGCCGGTAGCTGATAAAGATTTTGTGCATAAACATCCCGCCGCGGGTGCAGATCGGCATCCGTGTCACGAGAGTGTAACGCAGGAAGCCGCAGAATCACAGGGTCGAATGGTATCGGTATCCGAAACCACACGGCCGGCCTTTGGCAGGCGACTCGGTATAATCGAGAATTTGCAGCGCACATCGGAGGAGAATCTGTTGCAACAAGCAGAGATTGGAATTATCGGCGGCAGCGGTTTGTACTCCATGCCAGGCCTGACGGACATTCGCGAGGTTGAGCTGGAAACGCCTTTTGGCGAACCTTCCGACGCTTACGTTTTGGGGTCGTTGAGTGGACGCAAGGTGGCGTTTCTGTCGCGTCATGGGCGGGGGCATCGGCTGATGCCGACCGAGTTGCCGTATCGCGCGAATATCCACGGCTTCAAGCAGCTTGGAGTGGAGCGCATTCTGTCGCTGTCGGCCGTCGGCTCGTTGAAGGAAGAGCATAAGCCGATGGACTTCGTGGTTCCCGACCAGTTCGTCGATCGCACGCGGCATCGCGTGGATACGTTCTTCGGGAACGGCCTGGTGGCGCATGTAGGTTTTGGCCATCCGGTATGCGAAGAAACCGCGAAGTTTCTGGAGCAGGCTTGCGGACGTGCAGGTGTGAACGCCAAGCATGGCGGAACCTACGTGAACATGGAAGGTCCGCAGTTCTCGACCAAGGCCGAGTCGAACCTGTACCGCAGTTGGGGAATGGACGTGATCGGCATGACTAACCTGACAGAGGCGCGGCTGGCGCGCGAAGCCGAGCTCTGCTATGTGACGGTCGCGATGGTTACCGACTACGACTGCTGGCATCCGGAGCACGATCATGTGACGGTGGATCAGATTGTTGGCGTGTTAATGAAGAATGCAGAAAACGCCTGCAACGTAGTGCGCGAGGCGGTAGCGTTGCTGCCCAAAGAGCGCGGATGTAAATGCGGATCGGCGCTGAAGCACGCCATCATCACGCATAAAGAAGCTGTGCCGCCGGCGGCGTTGGAGCGCTTGAAGCTGCTGGTGGGGAAGTATTTCGATACCGAAAAGAAAGCGGGAGCCTAGGCCTTGTCTATCGTCGTGGTTGGTTCGGTTGCATTCGATTCCCTGAAAACTCCTTTTGGCACGCGCGAAAAGATTCTTGGCGGCGCGGCCACGCATTTCTCACTGGCAGCCAGCTACTTCACGGATGTGCGAGTGGTAGCGATTGTGGGCGAGGACTTCACGGCGGAAGAAGAATCCGTCATGACCCGGCGCGGGGTGGATACGCGCGGCATTCAGCACGCCAAAGGGAGGACCTTCTTCTGGGCCGGCGAATACGGCGACAACGTAAACGAAGCCAAGACGCTGGATACGCAGCTGAATGTGTTCGAGAAGTTCGATCCGCAGATTCCCGCCGACTACATGGATTCGGAATATCTCTTCCTGGCGAACATCCATCCCGCGTTGCAGGTTAAGGTTCGCGACAGCATGCCAGGGGTGAAGCTGGTCGGTGGCGACACAATGAACCTATGGATCAACATCGAGCGCGAGAATCTGGGCGAGATGCTGAAGCGGGTTGATATTTTGCTGATCAACGATGGCGAAGCCAAGATGTTGTCCGGCGATGGCAGCCTGCCGCGCGCTGCCCGCAAGGTGCTGGAGCTGGGTCCGAAGGCACTGGTCATCAAACATGGCGAGTATGGCGCGACCATCTTTTTCCGGGATGGCGAATTTGCGGGGGGGCATCATCCGTTTCGCGCTCCGGCGCTGCCGTTGGATGAAGTGCGCGATCCCACTGGAGCGGGCGACAGCTTTGCCGGCGGCTTCATGGGCTACATCGCTTCACAAGGTGAGGTGACGCGACGCGTGCTAAAGCATGCCATGTTCTATGGAAGCGTGATGGGATCGTTTGCCGTTGAGCGCTTCGGGACGGAACGCATGCAAAGCCTGACGCGGGAAGAGATTGACCAGCGATTCGAGATGTTTCGCGAGTTGACGCATCTGGACTAGGGGTGCAATCGCGCCGAGGTCATGAGGGACAAAGAATTGCAATAGTCAACTCTTGTTCCGGATCATCCTGAGGAACACCTGAGATAAAATCTCTATATGGCAACGGTTCCAAAGCCTGAGACAGAAGAAAAGCTAAACCAGCTTGCTTCCAGCATGCACCGTCCGAAGGACGAGGTTCTAGATGAGGCGGTGGACCAGCTACTTGCTTACAACAAGTGGCTTGACGGCAAGGTGAAAGAAAGCCTTGCGGCTGTCGAACGAGGCGAAGTCGTTTCTGACGAAGACGTGCTTACGTGGATTGAGGAGAGGGAACAGAGGGAACGATCTTAGATGCGCGTGGATTGGTCTGCACGGGCTGTTTCTGACTTGCAGAGCATTTCGAACTACATCGAGGACGCAACTAGCCTGCAATCCGCAAACCGTATTACCCGCAGTATCTACAAAGCAGCACAAAGCCTGAGATCACTGCCTGGCCGGGGCCGTCTCGGACGGACAGACGGTACTCGCGAATTGCTGGTTCCGAACTTGCCTTACAGGATTGTCTACCACTTCTCTCGGCACAGAGTGCTTATCCTCAACATTGTGCATGCGAAGCAGCAATGGCCGTAGCAGATAAACCACGTTCTCGCGAGAGCAGGTACGAGGCGGCATCGGTAGACGGCCACCCGGTCGAACCCATCGTTTCGCTGGTGCTCGGCATTATTTCCATCGCTGCTCTCTTCTGGTACCACACGCACAACGAGTTGCTGCTGTATGGCGATGCGGTAGCGCACATCAACATTGCGCGGCGCGTAATTGATAATCGCTCGTGGCTGTCGTCTTTCTTTCAATTCGGGACCGTGTGGCTGCCGCTACAGCATCTGGCCATGCTGCCGTTTGTGTGGAACAACCGGTTGTGGCAAACCGGGATCGCAGGATCGATTCCGAGCCTGATTGCGTATGTGCTGGGGGGGATGGGGATCTTTCGACTGGTGAACGGCATGACTCCCACCCTGCGCCAACAGAAGGCGCAGAATGGGGCACCCGAGTCGCCCACCCTGCGCCAACAGCAGGCGCAGAATGGGGCACCCGAGTCGCCCACCCTGCGCCAAAGGCAGGCGCAGAATGGGGCACCCGAGTCGCCCACCCTGCGCCAACAGCAGGCGCAGAATGGGGCACCCGAGCCGAGTTTGGTTCCAGCCTTCGTCGCCACCGCGATTTACGCCTTCAATCCCAACCTGCTCTACATGCAGGCCACGGCAATGAACGAACCGATCTACATCGCGTTCTTCATTTGGGCGCTGGTGTATTTGCAGGAGATGCTGCGTGCCGACGCAGTTGAGGACCGCGAGCAGACTCGCGAGCGCGCGCTGGAGCATTGCGGTATCTGCCTGGCTGGTGGGGCGTGGACGCGTTATGACGGATGGTTCACCGGTGCGGCGATCGGTGTCATCGTCGTCGTGGTGGTCGCGCGCTGGTGGCGCAGAGAAACGGAGGCCGCGCGCCGGCGTGTGTTGGCCAAGTCGCTCATCGAGTTTCTGCTGTTGAATGCGCTGATTCCCGTGTTCTGGCTGGCCTACAACCATCGTGTCTCAGGCGGAGCGATGGATTGGGCGAACGGTCCCTATTCGGCGAAAGCGATCACCGCGCGCACCACTCCGCCAGGAGCGCCGCTGTATCCCGGAGAGGACCGGCCCGTCGCCGCAGCACAGTATTTTCTAAAGGCGGCGCAGTTGAACATGGGGAACGCGGCGTGGGGACGTGCCATGCTGGCACTGGCGCTGCTAGGCACGGCCGCAGCGTTCTGGCGTTTTGGGCTGTACAAGGTATCGCTGCTGCTGTGGCTGCCCTTAATTTTTTATTCCTTGTCGATCGCCTACGGGAGCATACCGATTTTCGTCCCTACGTGGTGGCCGTTCTCGTACTACAACGTCAGATATGGGTTGGAACTGCTGCCGGCATTCGCCGTCTTTCCCGTCTTGCTGGGCACGGTGGTCGCGGAGTGGCTGAAGAGTCGACGACGGCAAGCAGGGGCGTGGGCGCTGCTGATCGCCTACGTTACGGGGAGCTATCTGACAGCGTGGGCCATGGCGCCAATCACGTTGCGCGAGGCGCGGGCGAATTCGCGAACACGGATTGCCATGGAGGACGGTTTGGCAACGTTTCTCTCCCACATCCCAAAGAGCGCGACCATTCTGATGTACGAAGGTTCGCACGTGGGGGCGCTGCAACGCGCAGGGATTCCGCTGAAGAATGTCATCAGCGAAGTCAGCCATCCCGATTGGGAGTGGGCGCTGCTCGAGCCGGCGCAAAGGGCCGATTACATTGTCGCGTTTAACGGTGACCCGGTATGGATGGCCGCGAACCAGCATCGGAGTGAGCTACAAGAAATGCTGACCATCACCGTGTCCGGGCAGGAACAATGCAAGATTTACGTTCCTACCGCGAAGCAGGCTTCACCTCGAATGCCTTGATGACGATGTCGTTCGGCTGATTACCTACCGGGATGACGTTCACCAGCGCGCGGTCGGCGCTGAACTTCGAGTTGTCTTTCGTCTTGACTGTACGCACGACGGCCACATCGCCCGATCCAGTGTCGGCGACCAGCAGGTGCTCCTCGTTGGGAGCCAGCGCCAGCGCGTCGGGGCGGCTCCCGACCTGCACCGAACCGATTACACGGCCTTCATCGATGGCATACACGCTAATGGTGTCGGAGCCAAAGTTGCTGACATAAAGCAACGAGTTGTCTGACGTTACCAGGCCGTGCACTGGATTACTTCCGATCAGATAACTGCCCCCAACCTCGTTGGAGTAGGCCTCGACGATAGAAAAATTGTTGGAGTCGAAATTACTGACGAAGAGTTCGCCACCGTCAGGTTTGAGCGCCATCTGGATGGGAGTCTTGCCAACCTCAAGCAAGGTGAGCACGCGATCAGCCTTCAAGTCGAGCGATGCCACCTGGTTTGAGCCGGGACAGGCGACGAAAGCCTTTGAGCTGTCGGGGAGGACGACAACGTCCTGCGGTTGGTGGCACACCGGCAGCGTTGCGCGAACCGCCAGCTTTGCGGTGTCGATGACGGAGACCGTGTCATCCGCGCGGTTGCTGACTACGACGACGCTTCCGTCGGAGGAAACGCGGGCCATGCCGGGAGCGTTGCCCACACGAATGGCGGCGACAGCCTTGCGACTATCGAGATCAATCACCGAGACATTTGACGAGCCTGAATTCGCGACGTAGGCGCGCTTGCCATCGGTGGAGACCGAAACAAAGTAGGGAGCGCGATGCACGCCGATAGTCGAGACCACCTCGTTGCGCTCGGCATCGATGATGCTGATGTTGTTGGACTCGGTATTGGCGACGTAGATTTCGTTCTTCTTCGGATTGGCCACGATGCCGGTGGGATTCTTTCCTACCGCGATGGTCTTTATGTTGCGCAACGAAAGCACGTCGATGACGCTGACCGAATCGCTCTTGCCGTTAGCAACGTAGGCATACTCGTGATAGCGGGGATTGATCGGCTTGCGCTGGTGACAAGCTGTGAGGGCGAGCGCAAAAACAAGTAGCAGGCCCAGGGCCGGACTGGTCTTTTGAATTGTCCGGCGCCTCGCGGAATGAATTCCGCTCGGAAAAGCAATTAAAAGCGGCGGTGAACGGCGCAGCTGAAGCTGCGCCCCTTCAAGACCGTCGGGATCCTTAAAACCGTCGCGACCTTCAAGACCGTCGCGACCTTCAAAACCGTTGGGAGAAGTCATCTGACAGCGGCGGTTGCGGGGACTGCAGGGTGCGCCACCGGTTCCGCCACTGAGCGGCCCAGGACCGCGGCAATCTGCCGAACTTCGTGCATGAGTTGCTCAAACTGCTCAGGGTAGAGCGATTGCGTGCCGTCGCTCAATGCCTTGTCGGGATTGGGGTGCACTTCGACAATCAGCCCGTCAGCGCCGACCGCCACCGCTGCTCGCGAAAGTGGCGTGACCTTGTTGCGCTTGCCGGTTCCGTGGCTGGGATCGACGATGATGGGCAAGTGGCTGAGCCGCTGCACCGCAGGCACGACGCTCAAGTCCAGAGTATTGCGGGTGTGGTCGGCAAAGGTGCGCACGCCACGCTCGCAAAGAATCACCTGGTAGTTGCCCTCACTCATGATGTACTCGGCCGCCATCAGGAACTCATCGAGGGTGGCCGACATACCGCGCTTGAGTAGTACGGGTTTGCGGGCACGCCCCGCGCGTTTCAGCAGCGAGAAGTTCTGCATATTGCGGGCGCCGATCTGGATCACATCGGCATACTTGTCCACTAAATCGAGCGATTCGTTATCGACCGCTTCGGTCACGATGAGCAGACCAAACTGGTCGCGAATATCGGCCATGATACGCAGGCCTTCTTCGCCCATGCCCTGGAAAGCGTAGGGTGAGGTGCGCGGCTTGTAAGCGCCGCCGCGGAAGAATTTCGCGCCTGCGCGCGCCACGCTCTCAGCGGCGGCGAACGCCTGCTCGCGCGACTCGATGGCGCAGGGGCCGGCGATGACGGCGACTTCGCTGCCGCCGATGCTGGCATCGGCAATGGGGAATCGCACAACTGTCTTTTCGTCCTTCACTTCCCGGCTTACCAATTTGTAAGCCTTGCTTACGTGGATGACTTCCTGCACTCCGGGCATTTCGTCGAAGGTGCCGGTTTCGATGTCGGATTTGTTGCCGGTAATGCCGATGGCGGTGCGCGTTGCTCCGGGCATGGGATGCGCGCGCAGTCCGAGCTTTTCGACTTTCTCGCAAACCGCGCGTACCTGCTCCTCGGTCGCGGCGGACTTCATCACGATAAGCATGGGAACCCCTAATGCGATTCAGTGTACCGTTCTTGCGTCTCGGGGAGCAATGAGAGGCGGGCGAAAAGGAGGCTCACCACGGAGGCACGAAGGACACGGAGAAAGGCGGACCAATTTTCCCCGGTGTTTTCTCTGTGTCCTCTGTGCCTCCGTGGTGAACCCGGTATTTACTTACGGCTGGCGGGCGGAATGATCCCATTCATGCGCAAGTATTCGACCATCTGGCCATAGTGATCGAAGGGGTGGGACAGAATGCCGGTGGCCAGGGCCAGGCGGGTCGTCTGCCGGTTGCCGAAGGGAGCTTTGATCTGTTGCAGAATATTTCCCTCGTTGATGCTGGCAATCGCTTTGTGGGCATAGGCGAACGAGTCCTTAAGGAACTTCGCAACATCGGCCTTAGATTTCAGATTGGCAGGGCCGTTCTCGCCGTTCACATCCACCGGAACTTTTTCCTGCAGAATGGCAGCGCTGTACATGTAATTTGCGATTGCGATGTGCTTTACCTGCTCGGCATAGGTGCGAACGCCCTTAAAGTCTCCGGGGCCGCTGGGAGCGAAATTGAATTTGTCGTCGGGCATGGCTTCGGCGGCATCCACCATTTCCTTTTCGATGTTGTTGAGCATGTGCTCGTACACCGACGCGAAGGTCGGCTTTTCCTGGGCTGCGCCGGCAGCCTGTGGAGTGGCTGCGAAGGCTGCGCTACTCAACGCTGTTGCCAGCACCAGGCTGGCTACTAAGAATGACCGCTGCATGGTTCCTCCTCTGAAATCGAATTTGTCCTGCCGTAAGACAGCGTCCGTAATTCTAATGCAGAGCCGGGTTGCTGGGGGCAGTCCGCCTTAGAGCGCCGCTCTGCCAGGAATCGCGACGTGCTCCGGCGCGAACGGCCATTCTTTGCGCCGCCACGACCGCACCAGGTAAAGCAAGAGACCGCCGACGGTGATCACGATTGCGTAGCGCAGCTCGCGCATGGAGTTCACCCGCGCAAAGAGCACGAAGAAGAAGCCCGCAATGGCCAGCAAAGCCGGAATGGGATACAGCCACATGCGAAACGGACGGGGCACGTCGGGACGGCGAATGCGAAAGACAATCAACCCGACTGCCTGGATCAGGAACTGAAGCGAGATGCGAATGACCACCAGCGCGGCAATAACGTCGGCCAGACGCAGCAGGCAGAACAGCGTAGCGACCAAGCCTAGCGCCAGCAAAGAGACGGTAGGGAAGCGGTGCTTAGGGTGTACGGTTGCGAAAGAACGAAAGTAATTGCCGTCGAGCGCGGCGGCGTAGGGCACGCGCGAGTAGCCCAGCAGCAGCGAAAAGATCGACGCAAACGCGGTCCAGATGATGAGCACGGCGATGGCACGGCCCGCCCAGGTTCCGAAGAGGCGCTCCATGAATACCGACATCACGAAGCCGCCATGCGCCTCCGTGTATTGCGCCAGTTCGCGCCACGGCATTACGCCGAGCACGCTGATGTTCATCACGATGTAGATGGCCGCGACCGCGGAGATGGAAATGATGAGCGCGCGCGGAATGGTACGGCCCGGATCGCGTACTTCTCCGCCGAGAAAGCAGACGTTATAGTAGCCCCAATAATCGTAGGTCGCAATGAGCATGGCTGAGCCCATGCCGACGATGAATCCGTGCGAGAGGTGAAATGCTCCGGGCGGAAAATCAAACGCCCGAGCGGCGCTGAAATGGGTGACGCCGGCGGCGATGATCCAGACGATCGCGAGCACAACGCCGACCCAGAGCAACTCTGCCAGCTTTCCGACTGCGGTGATTCGCCGATAAAGCAGGATGACAACCAGCAGGCACGCGGCCATGGCTACGAATGTGCTGGTCTTTATTAGCAGGCTCAGCTCCAGCGGCCCAAGGAGCGGAACCGCCAGATGCAAGGTGCGCTCCAGCAGCGTGTGGTTCAGCGCCGGCCAGAGAAACGACGCGTAGTCGCCCAGACCGATACAGCCCGAGGCGATCGACAACGGCGCACTGAAGGAGAGTTGCCAGATGAAGAGGAACGACAGCAGGCGTCCCCACTTTTGCGGACCGTAGATTTCTTTCAGATAGAAATAGGAGCCGCCGGCCTGCGGCATCGCGGCGCCCAGCTCAGCCCAGACCAGGCCGTCGCAGAGCGCGAACAGCGCGCCGCAAATCCAGCCGAGCATTGCCTGCGGGCCGCCGGCGGCGCTGATGATCAGTGGGATGGTAATGAAGGGGCCCACGCCGATCATGTCGATCATGTTCAGCGTGGTCGCCTGCCACAGGCCGACGCCGCGAATCAGTTCTGGACCGCCGCGCCTTTCATCGGGGAGCATGTCCCACGCTCAGCAGGTTGACGTAGAGGCGAATCGCGCCCGGTACCCCGAAGGGCAGTTGGCGGAAGAAAGCGTAGCCGGTGTAGATGTAATAACCGTTTCCATACTTTGCAACCAGTAGCCCTCCCTTCTGCGGCGGCTCGCCGGGATCATTCGACGCCAGCAGCGGTGTGTACCTGGCATCGAAGGGCTCCATGAAGTAGAGGCCGCGTTCCTGCACCCAACCGGCGAAATCACTTTGCGTGATCTGGTTGGGATAGTGAAAGGCTTGGTTCTCCGGCTGAAGCAGCGTGACCGGCGCATCTTCCACGGTCACGCGATTGCGGCTGAGGGTGGCAGGATAGGGCGCGTAATTGCCGGCGTTGAACTCGGTTGGCTGAGTGTTGTACTGCACCAGCAGGGTGCCGCCATTCTTGACGTAGTCCAGCAGGCGCTGGTTGTTTTTCTTGACGTCTTCGCGGGTGTCGTAGGCGCGGATACCTAAGACGATAGTTCCGAAACGTTGCAAGTCTCCGGTCGCAACATCTTGCGGGGTCAACATGGCCACGTCCAGACCAATTTGCCGCAGCACGGCAGGGATGTCGTCGCCCGCACCCATGATGTAGCCGACCTTCAGTCCAGGCGGCACCTTCACATCCACAACGCTGGCGCGCTGCACCGCCGGCTGGTAATAGAAGAAGCCGCCAATGTCAGGCCGGGTTACCAGACTGTAGCCCTGCTTGAAGTCGCGCCGGTTGGCCTGCAGCAGCGCCGAGACGCGATAGCGGCCTTCCTTCGCGCCGTCGGGCAGGACCTTGAAATCGGTGCTGTGCTCTCCCTGCTTGCTGAAGTCGACGGGTTCGGCGTTGGGATGCAGCTTCCAGCCGGCGGGCACTTCGGCGCGCACCTCGCCGGTGGCATGATCAGCTGTCGAGCGGACCTGCGCGTTGAGGTCAGTAACCGGGTTGGGCTTGGCGGCAATGATCTGGGTGGACGGAATGGTGTGAATCGAGAATGGCGGGACTACTACCAGCGGCATCGACCAGGCCGCGCCGTGCTGGTCATGCAGCGGCGTGCGTGCCACCGCTGTCATCTCACCTTCTCGTTCTGCAAGCGCGTAGACCACATGCACGCTCACCGGCGGGGGCGGCAGGGGCAGGGTCAGGTATTGTGGTTGGTCAATGGTGTAGATCGAATCCGTCTCCGGATCGTTGCGATGGAAGTACGCTTCCGTGATCTGCGCGTCGGCCGGCGGGGTTACCCGGAACATGACGGAGCAGCCCTGGCCGGGCGCGACGTAGTCGGGCACTTTATCCATGAACAGCTCGGACTTCCAGCCTGGCGGCAGATCAAGGGTGAGCTGCTTAAGGCTAAGAAGGGAGTGGCTTCCATTGCGAAACTTCGCAACCATCAGGAATGGCTTGCCGGCGGTGATGACCGCTCCCAGCACCGGTCCGTTGGACGAGGTCGCGAATTCTTCGGCCATGGGCCGTCCGTCGGGCGTGCCCGGGCCGGCGCTGAGCTCCAGGCCAAGCGACAGGTTGGCGGCGTGCTCGAACTGCTGCTGCTTGGTCCGCAGCTCGGCAAGGACGTCGGCTTTCTCGATGGCGGTCAGTTGCGAGGCTTCCACCTTGGCGATGAGCTTTTTGGTCAAAAAGAGGCCGCGGAGCAGTGGCACCGTGACCGCCGGTGGCGACTTATCGACCGCCGTCGTGGCATCGTCGATGGTGCGCTGAATCCAGTCGAGATCAACGCGCAACCAGGCATTTTGGTCTCTGTCCTGGCCGAGCCGGAACCACAGTGCGGGCAGCGACGTGTCGATTCCGTCGAAGAAGTCCTTCTCGTGTTTATCGCTGACCGGGGCAGTGGAGAGCACGGAGTCGATGAGCTTGTAGTAGCTGGTGCGACGGCCTTGGCTGAGATGCCAGTTGCCGGCGCCCTGCGAGAGCTGATGCTGCAAGCCCTTCCAGGCGAACTGAACGTAACTCTCGCCCAGCAGCGGATCGACCTGCGAAGTTTCCAGCTGGACGTTCCAGGCTTCGTTGGCACGAACGTTATCCATGTACAGCTTCTTGGCCTGCCAGGGCTGGAGGCCTTCGCGAATCTGCTCGGGGAAGCGCGTGGGATCGGCGGCAGCGCGAAACGCTTCGCGGGTCAGGATTCCCGAGGCCTGATGATTGCCGTGTCCGTCGCGCGAATTTCCCTGGAAGCGGGTACAGATGACGTCGGGACGGAAGGTGCGGATGACGCGCACCATGTCGCCGAGGGCAATGTCGTGGCCGCCCCACTTCTCGAAAGTTTCCTCTGCCGTTTTGGAAAAGCCGAAATCAGCAACCCGGGTGAAGCGCTGTTCGACGCCGTAGTAGCGATCGGCCGCGAGCAGTTCCAGGGTGCGGACAATTCCCAGCTCGTCGAAGAGATCGCTGCCAATGATATTCTGGCCGCCTTCGCCGCGGTTTAGCGTCAGCTGCAAGGCGGTGACGCCGTGGCCGCGTGCCTCGAAGGTCAGCATGCCTCCGTCTTCGTCGTCGGGATGGGCAACGGTGTGCATCAGCCGCGCCGTGGTGTGCAGTTGCCGCAGCCCAAGCTTGAGGCCGGTGATTCCTTCATCGATGGGCAGAGGGGCAGTATCGACCCAGGGAGACGGGATTTGGGCGAGCGAAGCCAGGGAGACGATGAGAAGCAAACAGGTAAACAGTGCCCGTCGGGCGCGCCCAAACGAGCGGGGATGGTGAGCGGAATATTTCATCGATGATGGAAGCGGTAACAGAGAAACAAGCAAACAGTATACAAATGAAGCGGTCCGTCACACGTACGCGGTATGAACGTAGCACCACTTCCAGTCGCCGCCATCGTGTGCTTGCATCACCGCGTGTCCGGTTTGGTTGAAGTGAGCGTTTGCGTGGCGGCCCGGTGACGAGTCGCAACAACCGACGTGGCCGCAGGTCAGGCACTTACGCAAGGCCACCCAGCGCTGCCCAGTCTGCTCGCACTCCTCACAGCCCTGGGTCCGGGCCTGGACCTTGGGATCGATATTTTTCACGTGCTCACACTTTGCCATGGCTTTCCCCTCACGAAGGTGAAGTGCTTTGGATGTGACAGGGGCGATGCAGGATTCTTGCCCAGTCCTCTTGGGCCAGCAACGTCGCTGAATGGCGCAGCATTGGGCTTCTCTCATGTTTCCCGCTCTTTACTGGCAAGCCGACTGCACACCCAACCTCCGGCGTGAATGCACAACTGACACCGACGGCGCAGTCACCTGGCGGTCACCTGATGCCCCGGTCTCGTCCCGAAGCCACTGGTTTTCAGGCTTTGTTCGCAACCGCATCCCAGGACATGCCAGAGCCGGACGCTGGTCCGCATGTGCCAGCTAGTCCTAAGCGTGGTTCGGGGAAAGCTGAGCTTGGGGGTGTTGGCAAGAAGACAAAGGCTGGAAGCAAGGCGGCTCACGATTCCGACAACGTTCTAAATGCTTTGGCGGCGGCGTTGGCGATGCCGGGATCGGCGGCGATTCCGTGCCCGGACTCGGCGCCGGGTGGGAACAACCTGGCCGCAGTCACTTCACCTGATCCGGTTGGATTCGGCCAGGCGACCGGCTCAGCAAATTTCGATGCCGGCGCGCCGTCGTTATCTCCCGGTATGACCACGGGGGCGGCCGCCACCGGGTCTGCGGCTAACGCGCCGGGCGATGACCCGGCATCAGAGATCGCCAGTCCGGATGCGGCGATGCTCAATAACCAGGACACGGTGGAATCTCCAGTCGCCGCCAAGCTTGCGAAGCAGACAGCGCCGCTGGCGAAAACCGGCGATAGCCTTTCCTCTGTCGCCCCGCAGATCAGCGCGCGGGCTGAGAGGCGGGATGGCAGGGCGGCTTCATCCGCCCACCGACAGAACTCTCCGGACTCGGGAGATACGGAGTCAGACAGGGGAACGCCGGCGAGGACCGGGGGCAGCGCGCCCATCCCATCTGCCCTATCATCCTCTCCGCCGGCTTGCCCAGCCATGGACGCGATCAGTGACCCAGGCGCGGAAGCGATTGATCCGGTTGCCCAGACCCTCGCGCCGGCAAATCCTGCGGCCGGACATAAGATCGAGGCAAAGAAAATTACCATCGCGGATGACAGTTCCGCGGCACCTGTGGCCGATTCGGCCGCGATTGTAAATCAGTCGCACGCGAGATTGGCGGTTGATCCGGTGGGGGCGGACACGTCCGCCCGGGAGAGGCGGGGAAACCCGCTTGCCGATCCGGAGCAGCCCGTCCCGGCCGGCGAGGATTCCCTGGGCATTGCGCAGAGCGCATCCTCGGTGCCGGCTACGGTGCCGGCTGCGAGCCAGATCATCGGACCGCCAAACCCGCACTCCACTTCTGCTTCTCTGCTGGCGCCGCCTGGTGCTTCGCGGCCGGATGCACCTCCGACGCCCATGCCGGTCACGCTGCAAACCACGCAGGTGCTTCAGCGCATGGACAAAGCGGAGATACGAATCGGCTTGCAAAGCACAGACTTTGGCGCCATCCGGCTGCACACCACGGTGGCCAACGATCAGGTGGGCGCCGCCGTCAGCACCTCGCATGCCGCCCTGCGCGACGCCCTGCTTTCGGAGGCGCCCGCGCTGGAGAAGGCCATGGCGAGGCACAGCCTGCGGCTGGATTCGGTCAGGGTCGACGCCGGGTCGGCAAATTCAAACTCAAACAGTTTCGGAAGCGACGAACGTCAGCCGCCCCGCGCGGCTCCCTCGGGCGTCTCCGCGTGGCCGGCGGCCCGCCCGCCGCAGGCCCAGTCCGCTGCCCCGGCCATAGCGGTCGCGGGGCAAGGCAACTACCGGCTCGATGTTCGGGCCTGAAGGAGGGTATTCATGACCACCAATCCGGTGAGCAATGCTGCCGCAAGCAGTGGCGGCACCAGCGCTGGCAGCAGCAGCGCCGGCAGCGTCGATTCCATGTTCATGCAGCTGCTGATTACGCAATTGAAGAACCAGGACCCCACCTCACCCATGGATCCGTCGGCGTTTGTGCAGCAACTGGCACAAGTGACCAGCCTCGATCAGCTCACGCAAATCAATCAGCTTCTACAGAACGTGCTGGGGGGCTCTACCACAACCACGCAATCATCTACAGGAGGCGACTAATGCCACAGTTTTCCATACCGCTTTCCGGGCTTACGGCCAGCTCGACCGCGATGTCGACTATCGCCAATAACCTCGCCAACATGAACACGCCGGGTTACTCGCGGCAGCGGCCGGTGTTACAGGAAGCCGATCCCATCATCCAGGGCAAATTGGCCTTCGGTAATGGGGTCTCGCTCACTGGTATCGAGAGTCTGCGCGACAGTTTGCTGAACGTGCAGATCGCCGACGAGATGCAGCAGCAGGCGAAGTCGCAATCCTTCGTCGATACCATGAACCAGATCCAGCCGCTGTTTCCCGTGGACACCTCAGGCATAGGCAACGCCATCAGCAGCTTCTTTCAAAGCTTGAACGGACTGGCGGCGAATCCCTCCGACTCTTCGTTACGCCAGAACGTGCTGGCCGCGGCGAGCGGACTGGCCACTTCTTTCAGCCAGGCTGCAGGCCAGCTCAACACGACTCGCAGCAATCTCGATTTAAACGTGCAGCAGGATGTGCAGGAGGTGAATCAGATCACCTCGCAGATCGCCTCGATCAACCGCACGCTGGCGACCACCAGCAGCACCGGCAGCGAGTACGGCAGCTTTCTCGATCAGCGCGACGCGCTGGTCCAGCAACTGTCAGGGCTCATTGACGTCTCGGTCCTACAGCAAGGAAGCTCGCTGACCCTCACCACGCGGCAGGGAACAGCGTTAGTGGTCGATAGTCAGAGCTTCGACCTGACCGCTCGCCTGGATTCCAATGACGGGACGCAGCACATTTATGCCCAGGCCGGCGATATCACCAGTTCGATCTCCGGCGGCAAGTTGGGTGGGTCGATCGAGGCCCGCGATCAAACCATCCCGTCAATGCTGGGACAGCTCGATACGCTGGCTTCGGCGCTGGTCACCAAGCTGAACGCGGCGCATCAGACGGGCTTCGATCTGAACGGCGATCCCGGCGGAAACCTCTTCAACCCAACTACCGGAGTTGGCGCCGCGGCGGCCATGTCGGTGGCGATTACGGACCCCAATCTGCTGGCCGCGAGTTCCGACGGCAGCACCGGCAGCAACGGCAACATCGCCAATCTCACCGCTGTCGCTACCCAGGCGGTTTCTAACGGCATGACGCCGATCCAGGCTTACGGCAATCTGGTTTTCCAGGTAGGCTCTTCGATCAGCAACGCGAACGCCGATCTGAGTGCCAGCACCAACGTCCTTCAGCAACTGCAGCAGCAGCAGTCGTCGGTCAGCGGTGTTTCGCTCGACGAAGAAGCCTCCAACCTGCTGCTGTACGAGCGCGCCTACCAGGCCGCGGCGCGTGCCATCTCCACCGTCGACCAGATGCTGCAAACCGCCATCAACATGGGAGCTCAATAATGCGGCTGACTGCCACCGAATCGAGGATCCTGCTCAATGCGCTGAACGCCTCCGATCTGGCTCAACAAAACGCGTTGTTGCAGATGACCACCGGCAAGCGCGTGAACGTGGCGTCCGACGATCCCGCGGCAGCGGCGATGCAAGTGCAAACCGCAGACCAAACCCTCGCCGGCGACCAGTTTCTGCGCAGCATTTCCAGTGTCACGGGCGAGTTGCAGACTGCCGATTCGGCGCTCAGTTCCTGCGTCACGGCATTGCAGCGCGCGATTACGATTGGCGTAGAGGGTGCGAACGGAACGCTGTCGCAGCAGGACCGTGACGCACTTGCCGGCGAGGTGCAGGGAATCTCAAACCAGGTGCTAGGGATTGCCAACCTCAACTACAACGGTCATTTCCTTTTTGCCGGTACCGCCGACTTGCAAACGCCTTACGTGCTCGATCCCGACTCGCCTGGCGGGGTGAAATACCAGGGCAACGATCTGAGCAATCAGATCGAAGTCGGGCGGGGACAGACCGTGACCATGAACCTTCCCGGCTCGCAGTTGTTTTCCGCAACCGGCGCCGGTGTTTTTGAGTCTCTCTCCAATCTTACGACCGCGCTGCAGAATGGCACCGGCATCGATACCGCAACCGTGTCGGTGCGCGCCGCCTTCGACCAGCTCACCAATAGTCGTGTCTTTTATGGCTCAACCGTAGACCAGCTTCTGTCGGACACCGACTTTCTGCAAAACGAACAGGTACAGCTAGCGCAAACCACCAATGACAACGTCGGTGTGGATATGAATGTCGCCGCCACCAGCCTGGTGAACGCCCAGACCGCGCGCAACTCCGCGCTTGCCGCCGCAGCCCAGAGCAGCAGCCTGAGCCTGCTGGATTATCTGGGGAAAAACTAACTATCAGCTAGCAGTCGCTCGCCCTCCAACCGATAGTTAGCCCTCAGCGGTGAAGGAACGTCACTCCACCTACTCGCCTGCCGCTACTGATGCTGCCGAGCTCGCTGGTAGCAAAAGCATGTGACGTGTCGACTTCTTGCACTGAGCGCAGCCGGCAATTCATTGCCCGCGTGAAGGTGAGGTGCGGATTGAGAGACTGCTGAAAAATTCGAGGTTCGGGTAGTGCTAACCTTCAGGCCAGCGTTTCGCCGTTGAAAATGCCTGGTGGCTTTGGACCCTGGGGTACTTATAGAGATACTTTCTCAGCAGCCTGTTGAGGCGACACAGATGGGTCGGTCCTTCGGCTGCGGTATAATTAAGGACGAATCGTAATGAACCGCAAGCTGTTGCTGTGACGCTGGTTTTGACAGTAGCGGCGTTGCTGGTCTATTCTTAAACCTTTGATAGTTCTTTGGTAGTCCTGCGTCTGCCCGTCTAGACGTTCTTTGCGCGTTCAGCGCCACCGAACTCAGCGGCTCTTTCGCGGTTTTCAAACATCTGGGAGATTGCAAGATGTCAACGTATTTCCCCAAAGGGGAAATTGCGCGCAAATGGTATGTTGTCGACGCTTCAGGCCAGACCTTGGGCCGGGTGGCGACTCGCGTAGCGCGCATCCTCAGCGGTAAAGATAATCCGAAGTACACGCCGTTCCTCGATATGGGCGATCACGTGGTCGTCATTAATGCCGATAAGGTTCGTGTCACCGGCATGAAAGCGGACGACAAGGTTTATTACCGGGTCACCGGTTTTCCCGGCGGCATTCGCGCCGAAGAATATAAGAAGCGCCTGGCCCGCAAGCCGGAGCAGGTGCTGGAGGCCGCGATCGTCGGCATGTTGCCACACACCAAGCTGGGCCGCGCCATGGCCAAGAAGCTGAAGGTATACAAGGGCGACCAGCATCCGCACGTGGCGCAGAAGCCGGAAGCAATTCAGGCAGTCGTGTAGAACCCCCACCCCGGCAAAAGAAGCCGGAATGGGGCACCCAAAGTTCTTAACTGAGAGCTGACGGCTGAGAGCTGACAGCTAGAGAGAGTCAATGGCAGAACTGGTTCAGTATTACGGTACGGGACGCCGCAAGTCGAGCGTGGCGCGCGTGTTTCTGCGCCCCGGCAGCGGCGACTTCACAGTTAACGGCAAGCCGTTTGATGTGTACTTTGTGACGGAAGCCCAGCGCATCATGGCTAAATCGCCCCTGGTGCTCACCGAAACAGTCGGCACCTTCAACATCGTGGTCACAACCGATGGTGGCGGCGTCAACGGACAGTCCGGTGCCGTGCGCATGGGCATTGCGCGCGCGTTGCAGGAGTTCAATCCTGAGCTGCGCCCCAAACTGAAGGCTGAAGGCTTCCTGCGTCGCGATGCTCGCGGCAAGGAGCGCAAGAAGTACGGCCAGAAGGGCGCTCGCAAGCGCTTCCAGTTCTCTAAGAGATAGTTGTCAGTTGTCGGTTGCCAGTTGTCAGTAAAGACGACGGACAAGCCCACGACGGACCATTCTTTCCCTTGTGGTTCCGGGGGGCGAGAGTGAGGTAGCAAGGGGCAGTCAGCGGTTATCGGTAAGCACGTCAGCCGCGTTCGCGAACTGACAATCGGCAACTGGTAACTGACCACTTGCGAGTAAGCCGGAACGAATTTTCCTGCACCCGCTGAACCACAGGGGCAACGGGGCGGGGTACGGGAAGTAATCCCGAACGACCGGATTGCTCCCAACCCTTTCGCAACAGAAGCGAAGGGATGGGGCACCCAACCGCGAGGGATGCACCGCCAGTCGGAGGACATTTGGCAAACATCACGATGAAGGAGTTGCTCGAAGCAGGCGTTCACTTCGGGCACCAGACGAAACGCTGGAATCCGAAGATGAAGGAGTACATCTTCGGCGAACGCAATGGGATTTACATCATCGATCTGCAAAAGACGCTGAAGATGTTCAAGGAAGCGTCGAAGTTCGTGACCGAGATGTCGGGGCAGGGCAAGCTGATACTGTTCGTCGGCACTAAGCGCCAGGCGCAGGATGCGATCGCCGAAGAGGCGAACCGCTGCGGCATGTTCTACGTCAACTCGCGCTGGTTGGGCGGACTGCTCACCAACTGGGTGACGGTGCAGAAGTCGGTGAAGCGGCTGAAAGAGCTCGACGAGATGGCCACCGATGGCCGTTACGAACTGCTGCCCAAGAAAGAAGTTATCAAGCTGGAGCGCGAGCGCAAGCACCTGCAGGCCAACCTGGCCGGTATCAAGAACCTGAACCGCTTGCCCGACACGGTGTTCGTGATCGACTCGAACAAAGAGCAGATTGCGGTGAAGGAAGCCCGCAAGCTGGGTATCCCGGTAGTTGCGGTGGTGGATACGAACTGCGATCCGACGGAAGTGGATTACGTCATTCCCGGCAATGACGACGCGCTGCGCGCTATTCGCTTGTTCGCTTCGAAGATTGCCGACTCAGTGATCGAGGGTTCGCAGGCCGCAACCGATAAGGAAGGCGCCGAGATCTTTGCTGCTGTCGCTCACACCGAGGGCGCGGAAGAAGGCGCTGCCATCCCTGCCGAAGCCGAGGCCGCCGAAGGTCAAGCGCCGGGCCTCGATGCCAGCGAACTGGAAGAAGTCAGCATGGAAGAAGTGCTGGGCAAGAGCGGTCGCCGCGCCGCTTCCGATTCACGCGTATAAGAACAGCGGAAGGTTCGAATTGTTTCGTGACCCGCGCTGGCCGACGGCGCGGGTTTTTTGTAACAAGCTGACAGCTATCAGCCGCCAGCTCTCAGCTTGAGCATGCCGGCGCAAAATTTGACCACCTGCACCGCCACTGCTTCGCTCTCATCTAATTCATAAGAGAGCAGGTCTGACAATTGAATATTTAGCTGAAGGCCGATGACTGATAGCTGACGGCTTACGCAACGAGAGGGATATACAGGAATGAGCACTACATCCGTGAACATCAATGCCGCACAAGTAAAAGAACTTCGCGACAAGACCAACGCTCCCATGATGGCGTGCAAGCAGGCCCTGACAGAGGCTAACGGCAACGTCGAGGATGCAATCGTCATTCTTCGTAAGAAGGGTGTGGCGACGGCTGCCAAGAAGGCCACCCGCGCCACCAGCGAGGGTTCGGTCGCAAGCTACATCCATGCCGGTGGCAAGATCGGCGTGCTGGTGGAAGTGAATTGCGAGAGCGACTTCGTGGCCCGCACTGACGACTTCAAAAATCTGGTCCACGACGTTGCCATGCACATCGCGGCGACCGATCCGCGCTTCATTCGCAAAGAAGACGTCACGCCGGAGGCCTTCGAGAAAGAGAAGGAAATCTTCCGTGCGCAGGCAGCCGCGACCGGCAAGCCGGCGCCCGTGGTTGAAAAGATCGTCGAAGGCAAGATGGGCAAGTTCTATGAGGAGGTTTGCCTCTACGAGCAGCCCTTCATCAAGGACCAGACCATGACGGTGTCGCAGTTGATCGCTGCGGTCATAGGCAACCTGGGCGAGAACATCTCGGTGAAGCGCTTCGCCCGCTTTAAGGTGGGCGACGTCGCCGAGACAGTTGCTGTCAGCAACGCGCCCGAGCCGGAGCAGAGCGCCGAGTAAAACCTAATCCATCGAACGCAAATGTTGGGCGGGACAAGTTCCCGCCTTTTTTGCTCTAATGGAGACAGGATTCGCGTATGGCCATCGAAATAAGAAAAGCTGTGGAACTAGCCCGTCAGTACTTGCAACAAGTGCTGCAGATTTCACCTACTGACATTGTGCTTGAAGAAGTCGAACTCTCCGATGACCGTCAGTTTTGGCTTATCACTTTAAGCTACCCTGGTTCTCCTCCGACTTCGGGAGATTTGTTAACCGGGTCAACAAGCATCGCAGATCTGTTGGCCGGGAGTGGAAGAAATAGAACTTACAAAGTAGTTAGATTGACAGCTGACACTGGCGAATTTGTTTCTGTCAAAATACGGACGCTGGCGGCCGCGTAGCGGTGCATTATTCTTCGGCCAAGTTGGAACGCTACAGCCGAGAGGGAGTGATCGTCGACAGCAATCTCCTTCTGCTTGTGTTCGTTGGAGTGTACGACCGCAAACAGATTGGCCGAACTCCTCGACTCGCCGCTTACGCCGAAAATGATTTCGATTTACTCATGCGTGTGCTGCAGCATTTCAAAGTACTGGTTACAACGGCGCATATACTCACCGAAGTAAGCAACCTCTCTACTTCTATTCCCGAGTCTCAACGCAACATATACTTCAAAGCGTTCGCGGCACAGGTGGCGTTTCTGGACGAGCGCCAGGTATCGGCTTCGACCGCCCTGGAGAACAAATTCGCAAGATTTGGATTGAGCGATGCCGCAATCGCCGAGGTTGCCCGCAATCACTACCTGGTTTTGACAGATGACTTCAAGCTGTCCAACGCCCTCCAGAGTGATGGGATCGACGTTCTTAACTTCAATCACCTTCGCGAGGCAAACTGGCGAAGGACGACAATATAGGCCGTCGTCTAGGTCGATCGGACGTCTTCATTGGGCGGGACAAGTTCCCGCCCTTTTCATTTGGGCGTATTCCGCAGCGCGGCAAGAATTTCGGCTCCGTACCGCTCCGCCTTGATCGGTCCGATCCCCGAAATATTGAGCAGACCAGCGATGCTGGTGGGCGCGCGGCGGGCAACTTCGCGCAACGTGCTGTTGTGCATCACAGCGAAGCTGACGATTTTGTCGCGCTTGGCGAGCTTGCTTCTGACTTGGCGGAGAGCCTCGAACCGAGCCTCGGCGGCATGGTCGAGCGGCTCGTCCGAGTTGGCCGCCTTACTCTTGCGCGCCTTGCGCGGCGGTGAGTCGAGCGACCTCACCGGCGGTTGCTTCACTTTTCCCCGGCAGACATCGCAGCCGCAATCCGAAATGAAGGCGGGCTGGCCAAAGTAATTGAGGATGGCCCAGCGGCGGCATCGTCGCGACCTGGCGTACTGCATCATGGCTTCCAGCTTGCGGCTGGCGCTGGATTGCAGACGAGCAATGTCGGCGTCTTGCAGCTTTTCGTTGTTCTCGCCGATCTTCTGGATAAAGAACTCCTGAATCCCAAAGTCGCGCGGGGAGTGGTACAGAACGCAATGCGCCGAATTGCCATCCCGACCGGCGCGGCCAGCTTCCTGGTAATAGGCTTCGACGCTGCCGGGCAGGTTGTAATGCAACACAAAGCGGATATCAGGCTTGTTGATGCCCATGCCAAACGCGTTGGTTGCGACGATCACAGCGTCGGGCGCGTGCATAAACCGCTCCTGGCTGCGCTTGCGCTGTGGCTGCTCCATGCCGGCGTGATACCCGCAGATAGTGCGCTCGGGGAATTTCTCTTCCAGCAGGGCGGCGAGTTCCTCCACGGTTTTGCGGGTGGCGCAGTAGATGATACCGGTGCCACGCGCGAGCGGCAGGCCCTGCAATAACGCCTCGTCCTTCTCGCCATCGTTGCGGAAAAAACGCGCGGCGTAGCGCAGGTTAGGCCGGTCGAATCCGGTGACGTGCGACTTCGGCGAGCGCAGCTTAAGAAAGGTGGCAATGTCGCTGCGAACCTGCGGCGTCGCGGTGGCAGTGAGCGCAATGGTGACGGGCGACCCCAGCGCTTCCCGAATCTCCGCCAGTCGCATGTACTCGGGCCGGAAGTCGTGTCCCCAGAAGCTGACGCAGTGTGCCTCATCGACTACGAAAAGCCGCGGCCGAAGCTGCGGCAGTAGCCCGCGAAAGGAAGGAGCGGCGAAGCGCTCGGGAGCGATGTACAAGATGCCCCTGAATCCGGCGCGCAGCTTACGTAAGATCTCGCGCTGTTCGGCGGAGTCCTGCGAGCTGTTGAGCAGCAGCGCCGGGATGGCGAGATCGTTAAGCTGACGTACCTGATCGGCCATGAGCGCGATCAGTGGCGAAACCACGATCGTCAGTTCGCCAAGCACGAGAGCGGGAAGCTGATAACAGAGGCTCTTACCGGCTCCGGTCGGCATGACGCAGACCACGTCGTGGCCGGCCAGCACGTCTGCGATGACCTCGCGCTGCCGCGGACGAAATTGCGGCAGGCGGAATGCTTCCGTGAGGAGCCGGTCAACGGATTGCATGGCTCGGGAGGCTGCGGGCTGGTCAGGCACTACCAACAGTTTATGGTGTCGGAGTGGATGGCGAATGAGGAATTCTCAGGGCCGAAGTTACTATTTCCGGGTCTGGAGCTACAGAACCAAAGTGCGCCCATGCCCCTCTCCGCGGCGCGACGAGAGCAGCATCTCCCCTGCTACACTAGAATGTCTTCCGGAATACCTGCTGACGAATGCCTACTCCTGCTTACAAACGAATTCTGCTGAAGCTTTCCGGCGAAGCGCTGGCTGCTGGTCAGGGTTTTGGCGTCGATAACATTCGCGTACACGAGATTGCGGCTGAGATCGCCGAAGTGAGTCAGCTTGGCGTAGAAATCGCCATCGTGGTGGGCGGCGGAAATTTCTTCCGCGGCGTGGCTGAGCAGGCCAAAACCATGGATCGCGTCTCGGCGGATCACATGGGCATGCTCGCCACGGTCATCAACGCCCTTGCGTTGCAGGACGCTCTCGAGAAGCAGGGCGTGTGGACGCGCGTGATGAGCGCCATCGAGATGAATCAGGTGGCCGAGCCCTTCATTCGTCGCCGTGCTATTCGCCACCTGGAAAAGGGGCGCGTCGTGGTCTTTGCTGCCGGCACCGGCAATCCGTACTTCTCGACCGACACCGCTGCCTCGCTGCGCGCCATGGAAATCAAAGCCGACGCCATCCTGAAGGCGACGAAGGTGGACGGCATCTACACCGCTGACCCGGTGGTGGTGAAAGACGCCACCATGTTCGAAACCATCACCTACATGGACGTGCTACGCCTGGGACTACGTGTGATGGATGCCACGGCCATCGCGCTCTGCCGCGAAAACAACCTGCCGATCGTCATCTTCAACCTCAATCAGCGCGGAAATATTGGCCGTGTGGTGATGGGCGAGAAGATCGGGTCGCTGGTGAACGAGGGATAGGAGCCCCATTCACCACAGAGGCACGGAGAGCACGGAGTGGAATAAGTCTCTGCTGGATTCACGCGCAACAGAGTGTCACGCGATCCGCAATCAAACCTGGCCTAAGGATGGGGAATTCGGCCGCACACATCTCAAGCCTTTTTTCGTTCTCTATTCTTCTTTCTCTGTGTCCTCCGTGCCTCTGTGGTGAAAACATTCCGGCACAGAGGTTTATAATCACGAGTTTGCGATCCTAACGTGAGGCGTCCTACCTATGGCACAAGTCTCGATGGCAGCAATTCCAGCACTGAAAGACGGTTTTTCGCAGCTAAAAACTCGAATGGACAAGGCGGTAGAAGACTTCCGCAAGGAAATGGCTTCGCAGCGAACCGGCCGGGCGTCAGTCCACATGCTCGACAGCGTGACGGTCGATGCCTATGGTTCGCAGATGCCGCTGAACCAGCTTGCGAACGTCAGCGCGCCTGAGCCGCAGCTCATCACCGTCGCGCCCTGGGATGTCAGCCAGATTGGCGCGATCGAGAAGGCAATCCGTAGCGCTGATCTGGGGCTAAATCCGATGAACGATGGCAAACTGGTGCGTGTACCGGTCCCTGCGCTCACGGAAGACCGTCGCAAAGAGATGGTCAAGCACCTGCACAAAGTTCTGGAGGAGCATCGCACGGCCGTGCGCAACATTCGCCGCGATGGCAATGACGCCATCAAAAAGGCGATGAAAGACAAGAAGATTACCGAAGACGAAGAGCGCGGTGCGATGGAGCAGATGCAGAAACTCACCGACGACGAAATCAAAAAGATGGAAGAAATGGCCAAGGCGAAAGAGAAAGAAGTCATGCAGGTGTGAGGAAATCCAACTCAGGTTTAAGAAATTCGGGAGCGCGAGTGCGCTCCTTTTTGTTTTCCGGCGCTTGAATTCGGGCACAAACGCGCAACCCTGTCCACCCCTCGATTCTTTTCCATCGTCGACAACGGCGTCTGCGCCGTCATCATCCCACCAAGTATCCCTGGCGATCACGTAGTCAGGAGCACGGCATCAGTGCCGGCTCCCAACCCTTCCACCTTTCTATTCAGCCAAGAAAAAAGGGAGTGTTATGTTTCACCACGTAAAAGAGCTACAGTTCAACGCCCGCGTGTCAGGCCCGGATCCGAAGTTTGCTTCGCTGCTGCAAGAGCAGTTTGGCGGCGGCAACGGCGAGCTGAAGGCCGCTATGCAATATTTCACCCAGGCGTTCTCGGTTCGCCAAACCTATCCCGACAAGTACGACATGTTGATGGATATCGCCACTGAGGAATTCAGTCACCTCGAAATTGTTGGCGCGACCATCGCCATGCTGATGGGCTCGCTCAATGGTGAGCTCAAGAACGCCGCCGAATCTAAGAAGCTCGGCGCAGCTTTCCAGGAATCCGACGTCACCAAGCTGGCTAGCGGCGGCAAAGCTTTCAAGGAGCAGATGATTCACGATGCGCTGATGAATCCGGAAGCGCTGGTGAATTCCGCCGGCGGCCCGACCTGCACCAACTCTCGCGGCGTGCCCTGGTCGGGGGCGTTCGTGAATGCCAACGGAGACCTCACCGTCGATCTACGCTCCAACATCGCCGCTGAGTCGCGCGCCAAAATCGTTTACGAATACCTGATGCAGTTCACCGACGATCCTTTGGTGAAAGAGAGTCTCAGCTTCCTCATGACGCGCGAGATCGCTCACTTCCAGATGTTCGCAGCGGCGCTGGAAACCATCCAGCCGAACTTCCCTCCCGGCATCCTGCAGGGCGATCCTCGTTACACGCACGTTTACGTCAACCTGAGCAACGGAGGAAATATTCGCGGACCATGGAACGAGGGACAAGGCCCGTGGTGCGAGGGCGAGCAGTGGAGGTATGTTGACCATCCGACGCAGATCACGCCTGAGCGCGCCGGCTCCGAAAAGCAGGCAGGTCAGGGAAGCCGCCTCTCGCTGCAAGACGCGCAAGAGCTCGACCAGCGCCTGAGCAAAGAACGTAGCCAGGAAGTGTTGCAGGCGATGCCCAAGGGCGAGAATAGCTGGGCGAACTTCCCCAAGGACTACAGTGCCAGCCGCAACGTGAAATCGCCTTCCTCGGTGAAAACACCGCAGCGACGAGCCAGTTAGTTTCGATCGCGCAGCCACACAGGGGCGGAGCCATCCGCCCCTTAACCCTTGGCCGGGCCGATAAAGCACCCTTAGAGCACCGTTCAAACCGGGAACAGGTCAGCCAAGAAACCCGCAGCCTCACGTTCGCAGTTGCGGAATTGTTGCCGCTGCCGCAACATGAACCTTGATGTTGCTCGACCTTGGCGATCTGCAAGTGCGCTCCTGGCGCAAGTCCGACCTGGATGCTTTAGTGCGCCACGCCAACAATGCAAGGATTGCGGCCAATCTGCGCGACCAATTTCCTCACCCCTACACCAGACGCGAGGCCATCGAGTACTTGGGCTTTGTGCGCGATCAGCGGCCGGAGCGCGCTTTCGCCATCCAGCACAACGACGAAGCTATCGGCGGATTGGGATTTCAAATTGGCCTTGATATCTCGCGGGTGAGCGCTGAAATCGGTTATTGGATCAGCGAAGCGTATTGGGGGAAGGGGTTCGCCACGCGCGCTGTAAGCGCTATAACCGAGTGGGCCTTTACCGAATACAAGCTCACCCGCGTGTTCGCACTGGTCTTTGACTACAACGCGCCGTCTATCCGCGTGCTCGAGAAAGCCGGATTCCAACCGGAAGGCGTGCTGCGCCGTAGCGCGGTGAAGAACGGCGTCATTCTCGACCAACTGATCTACGCCCAGGTGCGGTGAGACGCACGCTGTGCCCCGCGCTTTCATCGCTTTCCATAACCCGACACCTAGTGACCTTCGTCACACGCGCCGGTATTCGGCATCACAGACCCGTGTCCACGCGGCGAAGGAGAATCACGCCCACAACGGCTCAAGAAAGGCGGGAAGCGCCCGGTCTTGATGTCGCTCTGCAGGGCCCGGTCTGCTGACCTCCGTCGAGACTCGGGCACCGGAACTGAATCTCCGGACTGCGCTTGCAGCGAAGCGAGCGGCGAACGTGACCACTCTCCTCTACCCCAACGCTTCCCGCCCTTGGTGATGTTGGCTGCCGCCCAGAGCAGCAGGGACTGTCGCGATTCCGCAAGGTGCTGTCACTCCGTTACAGGAGAGATTGGTTGTAAAGACAGAGGTAGGGCCGAAATCGAAAGAGCAGTCTCTTATCCAAAAGTGGTAGGTTTTTGGCGAATTTCAAATTGTTTGAGGCAAATGCCGTGTGGTATGGTTCTCGCCGCCATCCGAAGGGGGCAATCAGATGAGTGCAACAGCTACGCCCAGTATAGAGTCGATCGAAGTTGGGAGCACGGGGCTTAATCGGTGGTGGCGCGTAATAGGTGGCCTCTTGATGAACCTCGCTCTCGGCACGCTCTATGCATGGAGCGTGTTTGTGGCTCCGCTGGAGAAAGAGTTTCACTGGAAGCGTGCTGACACTTCGACGATTTTCACCATCGCTGTGGTCGTGTTCGCTCTTTCCTTCATTGTTGCCGGACGACTGCAAGACAAATTGGGACCGTTCTGGATCTCTCTCACAGGTTCAATTCTGGTCAGCCTGGGCTTCTTCCTGTGCGCTTATACCACTAATCTGAATTACCTCTTCCTATGTTTCGGAGTGATCGGGGGACTCGGAAACGGTTTCGGTTATGCAACGCCTATTCCGGTAATGGCCAAGTGGTTTCCTGATAAGCGCGGCCTGGCGGTCGGCTTGGCGGTCGGCGGCTATGGCGCCGGATCGGCGATTTTCGGTCCGCTTTCGGCGAGCTACCTGATTCCCCACCTCGGCTGGCGCGCCACCTTCCAGGTGCTGGGTGGAATTTTCTTTGTAATGACATTGATTGGCGCCTTCCTTCTGAAGAACCCGCCCGCGGGGTACCGGCCACGCAACTGGACCCCGATTACGAGCTCCAAGGTTGCGGCTACGACCTACGACTTTACGGTTGGCGAAATGCTCAGCACGCCGACTTTTTACTTTATGTGGATCGGGTACGCCTTTGGCTGTGCGGCTGGTTTGATGGTCATCAGCCAGTTGGTACCCTTCGCCAAGAGCGTGGGTATCCCCAGTATTACCCTGGCCTCCCTCGGATTAGTGGTGGGAGCGGTGGGCAATGCCTCGGGACGCATCCTGTCCGGATGGATGTCTGACCACTTGGGACGCATCAACGTCCTGCGCCTGATGATCGGCGTATCCATGGTTGCCATGCCAATCCTTTACAAGGTGGGCGGCAACGTGGTGGCGCTGTTCGTCATGCTGTTCGTCGTCTACTGGTGCTATGGCACTCAGCTCACGGTTAACGCGGCAACTGCCGCCGATTTCTGGGGAACGAAAAACGTGGGTCTCAACTACGGGCTGCTGTTTACTGCCTGGGGAGTCGCCGGCCTGCTAGGTGGACGCATCGGCGGGAAGCTCTATGACAAGTACCACAATTACCAGATGGCGTTTTACACCGCAGCGGTCATGGCGTTGATAGCGCTGATTGCTGAATTCCTGGCAAAACGTCCCAGACACGTTTAGCACCCGAAGAGAAGCAGTAAGTTCCTGAAGCAAAGCGAAGCACCAAACAGAGAAAGAAGGCATACAGAATGGCAGATATAGCAGAAGCGGGCATGTTAAAGGATTGGTGGGCAAATCCTGCGGTGGTTGGCCTGATGGGATTTGGTCTTACCACCATGGCAACAGGTTTACACAACGTTGGCTATTGGAGCGCCGGAATCACTCTGGCCCTGGCAATCGCCTTTGGTGGCACCGCGCAGTTCATTGCCGGAATTGTGGATCTGCGGAAGGGAAGTATCTTCGGCGGCTCTGCGTTCATGTGCTATGGCGCCTTCTGGTGGTCGGTGTTTGTGCTGCTCTACGTGCAGCCGAAGACGGGCATCCCGGCGGGCCCCCACGAGGAGCTTGGCTTTTTCCTCCTGTGGACTCTATTTACCTTGGGCTTCTGTATCGCAGTCCAGGGAGTTGGGAAGTTTTTGGCCGTTCTGTTCTGGTTACTGTTCCTGGCTTTTGTGCTGCTCGATGGCGTGGTGCTGGGAATTGTTTCTCCTAAGTTGGCAGGTTGGGAGATCTTTCTCGTTGGACTGATCGCCTGGTACATCGCGACCGCGACTCTGGCGAACACGGTCTACGGCAGGAAGGTCCTACCGCTGTCGTAAGTTCGAGCGTCATTGCAGGACCGACTGCGTGTCACTTGCGGGGTTGAAACAGGACGCGAAAGCCGCTGTTTCCGCCCCGTGAAGTACCGCCGGACTGTTCGGGTACCGGTGTGTGGCAAGGCCTATTTGTCTTGAACGAAACCGATTCATTTCCGCAATGCATTCATAAAGGAGTCTTACGATGGGCACGGCGACAAAAGTGCTGGAGCCAGGGATAGTAACCGGAGCAGTTGAGGAATATCCCGCTCCGGCGATCGTCAAAGAACAGGCTCTGCTGAAAGACTGGCGTGCGGAGAAAGCACGCTTTGAGAGCGATCCTGACGCATTCTGGTCAGAGATTGCAAGCCATTTTGAGTGGAGTAAGCCATGGGACAAGGTGTTCGAGTGGGACGGCGTTCATCATAAGTGGTTCCTCGGGGCCCGTACGAATATCACGGTCAACGCGCTCGATCGGCACGCTAATTCCGCAAACCGCAACAAAGTTGCTTTCATCTGGCTCGCCGAAGACGGCAGCGAACGCATCGTCACCTATGGCCAGCTCTATCGGGATGTCTGTCGTTTTGCCAACGGGTTGAAGTCGCTGGGCGTGAAGAAGGGCGATCGCGTCGTCATCTACATGCCGCTGACGCTGGAAGGCGTCATTTCCATGCTGGCCTGCGCCCGTATCGGCGCCATCCACTCGGTGGTCTATGCCGGGTTGGGACACACCTCGCTGCGTGACCGCATCGAAGACGCGCAAGCCAAAATCGTGATCGTCGGCGACGAAGGCGTCCGTCGCGGCAAGCCCGTGCCGCTAAAGGGCATCGTTGATGAAGCGCTCGATGGGTTGGAGATCGTAGAAAAAGTCGTCGTCTTTACACGCGATCCCAAAGCCTTCGAGCCCGCCAGCGCCCGTGAAGTTGATTTCCGGGCATTGATGAAGTTCCCGCCGGAGTGTCCTGCCGAAGAGATGGATGCGGAGGACCCGCTATTCATCCTCTATACGTCGGGAACTACCGGCAAGCCGAAGGGCGTGGTGCATGTGCATGGCGGATTCATGGTCGGCACCACCTATTATCTGAGCTCCTTCTTCGACATCAACCAGAGCGATGTGTTTTGGTGTACATCGGACATTGGCTGGATCGTCGGCCACTCCTACATCGTTTACGCTCCGCTGTGTGGCGGGGTCACGACCTTGTTCCGCGAAGGCGCCATCGATTACCCGGATCCTTCCATTGCCTGGAAGATCGTTGAGAAGTATGGCGTATCGAAAATGTTCACCGCGCCGACCGCGCTGCGTATGTTCATGCGCTATGGCGAGAAGCATCCGCAGTCGCACGATCTGCGGTCGTTGCGATTGATTTGCTGTGCGGGCGAGCCACTGAACCCCGAAGCCTGGCGCTGGGCCCAGACTTATCTCGCCGGCGATGGGCAATGGGGATACGTGGTCGACAACTGGTGGCAGACCGAACTGGGCGGCCCGGCATTGGCCACTCCCTGTACGCTGCCCATGCGTGGTGGTAAGGCGGGTGTGGCGCTGCCGGGTTGGGGAGCCGACGTGGTGGACTTGGATGGAAAGCCTGTTGCGCCGGGCGTAAACGGCCGGCTGGTGTTGACGCGTCCTGCTCCCATGATGATGCGTACGGTGTGGGGAGATGCGGCGCGCTACGAAAAGGATTGGCAGGAAATTGCGAATACCTATGTCACAGGCGATCTTGCGATTAAGGATCAGGACGGCTACATTAGCGTGATTGGCCGGGCGGACGACGTTCTCAATGTTGCCGGCCATCGCATTGGCACGGCGGAAGTAGAGAGCGCGCTGGTTTCTCATCCAGCAGTGGCCGAGGCGGCGGCAATCGGCATACCGGATGCTCTCAAGGGCGAGGCAATCGTGGCCTTCGTTCAGTTACGAACTGGCCACAATGCCTCAGACGTGTTGCTCGCCGGGCTTATCGAACACGTACGTCG
The DNA here is from genome assembly GCA_963796585.1 of uncultured Acidobacteriaceae bacterium. GTDB lineage: Bacteria > Acidobacteriota > Terriglobia > Terriglobales > Acidobacteriaceae > CAVVDY01. The sequence continues at coordinate 155,837 of CAWCMB010000005.1, read as the reverse complement.
CGAGATGGGGCCGATCGCAACCCCCTCAGCCATCAAATTCGTTGCGGCTCTGCCCAAGACACGTTCGGGAAAGATCATGCGCCGCTTGCTGAAGGCGCAGGAGACGGGAGCGGAGATCGGCGATCTGTCGACGCTCGAACAATGAGTGCGTGCGCCGGGTGGGCCCAGACTAGGCTCCGGTGCGCCTCTGTAAGGTTCCAGCGCCGAGCAACGGGTTGCCGTGACGTACTAGAATGTTCCAACTTATGGCCTGAGCGGGGTGTGAGAGCACGCACCCTAAGCTCAGGAAGCACTGGTAACAAAACTGCCGAGATCGCATCGCAAATTCAGAAACCTTAAGGAGTGACGAATATGGCTCAAACTCTTCAGACGCCGAATGCGGTAATCGAGACCACCGAGGCACAGATCGCGGTCCATTGGCGGGAGGAAGAATACTATTATCCTTCGGCGAAATTTATCGGCCAGGCAAATCTGACCGATCCCAATATCAACGTACGGTTCAACGAGAAGAACTTCCCCGAATGCTTCCGTGAGTATGCCGATATGTTGAGCTGGGACGAGTACTGGCACACCACCCTCGACACCAGCGATCCGCCGTTTTGGAAGTGGTTCGTGGGCGGCAAGATCAACGCTTCGTACAACTGCGTCGACCGGCACCTGGCCAAGCACAAAAACAAAGCAGCCCTCATTTTTGTTCCCGAGCCGGAAACCGAGGCGCCGGTATCCGTCACCTACCGCGAACTCTATGTGAGAGTGAATGAATTCGCGGCCCTGCTGCGTGATTTCTGTGGCCTGAAGAGCGGAGATCGCGTCACCATCCACATGCCCATGGTTCCCGAATTACCCATCACCATGTTGGCGTGTGCCCGCCTGGGGGTGATTCACTCGGTTGTATTTGGAGGCTTCAGCGGCGAGGCTTGCGGCCGGCGCGTTGCCGATTCAGGCAGCCACGTCCTGATCACCATGGATGGTTACTATCGCAACGGCAAGTTGCTCGACCACAAAGTGGGCGCCGACATAGCCATCGACATCGCCAAGCAGGACGGCCAGACGATTGAGAAGGTCCTGGTCTGGAGGCGTCATCAAGGTCAGAATGCGTCCGCTTCCCCGTTTGTGGAAGGCCGCGATCACTGGGTGGATGAGGTCCTGCCGAATTATTCCGGTGAGATCGTGCCCCCCGTTCCCATGGATGCTGAGGCGCCGTTGTTTCTTATGTACACCAGCGGCAGCACGGGTAAGCCGAAAGGCTGTCAACACCGCACCGGCGGCTACCTCGCTTATGTCACCGGCTGTTCCAAATATATCCAGGACATCCATCCCGAAGATGTGTACTGGTGTATGGCCGACATCGGCTGGATCACCGGCCACTCGTTTATTGTCTATGGTCCCCTGGCGTTGGCCGCCACCAGTGTCATCTACGAAGGGGTCCCAACTTATCCCGATGCCGGCAGGGTTTGGAGAATCGCTGAGCGCTTAGACGTCAACATTTTTCACACTTCGCCCACGGCTATCCGCATGTTGCGCAAAGCCGGTCACGACGAACCCACCAAGTACAACTATCATTTCAAACACATGACTACCGTCGGAGAACCCATTGAGCCGGAGGTTTGGCGCTGGTACTACGACACCGTTGGCAAAGGTGAGGCAGTGATTGTGGACACCTGGTGGCAAACTGAAAACGGAGGATTCCTTTGCACCACCAAGCCGGCGCTGAATCCCATGAAGCCGGGAAGCGCTGGCCCCGGCATGCCCGGCATCTACCCTGTCATCATTGACGAAATGGGAGAGGAGGTGCCCGCCGGTTCCGGAAAGGCAGGCAACATCTGCATTCGCAATCCCTGGCCCGGGATCATGCAAACCATCTGGGGTGACCGCCAGCGCTTCGTCGACCAGTACTACGGCAAGTACTGCAAGGATCCCAATAGCAAGAACTGGAAAGACTGGCCATATTTCGCCGCCGATGGAGCCGTACTCGCCGTGGACGGCTATTTCCGCATATTGGGACGCGTGGACGACGTCATCAACGTCGCCGGCCACCGTCTGGGCACAAAGGAAATCGAGTCTGCTTGCCTGACGGTTCCCGAGGTGGCGGAGGCGGCTGTGGTGCCGGTGGTGGACGAAATCAAAGGCCGGGTGCCCGAAGTCTACATCGTCGTGCAGCCGGATGTGCTCCCTACTCAGCATCAGGAGATACTGACCAAGGTCAATGGCGTCATTGAGACTATGATTGGCAAAATTGCCCGCCCTCGGAGAATTCTCATTGTTCCGGATATGCCAAAAACACGATCCGGAAAGCTCATGCGGCGGGTTCTCGCGGCCCTCTCCAACAACATGAACACTGGGGACATCACCACGCTGGCAAATCCCGATGTGGTGGAAAGTGTCAGGGTAATGGTTCAGGGCAAAGAGAAGGTGACCCTGCAGGAAGGACCAGAAGACCTGAAAACGTTCGGGGCTGTCGATTAACACCTGGCCTTAGGGCAGGTTACACGTGGGGCGCAGGATGCGTCCCATTTTCTGTGGTGTGCCATAGCTAGTCTGTGGTGTTCCGCGGCTGGGGTTCGGAAGGCGGCAGCGGATCGGGCGCGGGCTCAATTTCCGTAGCTATCGGGGCGTCAACATCCGGGACGGTCCCCGAGGATTCCTGCGTCGCCACCCGCGGGTACGGCTCCAACAGCGTCGGGCTCGGCATTATCGCTACCGGCTCCGGATTAAGTCTGTACCACGTTGTGGCACATGCCTTCTGCCATAGCCGGCCGAAGATGTGGGCCAGCATGATGACTTCCAGCAGTAGGAAGCTTACCGCCACGGCGCGGCCCGGGACTTTGGTCCAGATCAGCAGCGCAACCGCAGTAATGACCCACGTCAAAACGGTGACGAGAATGTAGCTCCAGTAGACGTGCCACGTCCTGCGCACAGCCATTCCGAAAGTGCGCGCCACGTCGCGTCGCGTCCGCTGCTCATTCATGGAGACGGTCCGCACCTGCGCGAGGTCGAACCACAACCGCACCCACACGAACAGCAACAGCACCGGTATCGATCCGATCACAAACAGGTAGAAGCCAGTCTGATCAGCTACCGCCCGGTCGCCGATGTAGTCCGCCGCGCTGTGTACGCCTTGGTGCAACAGATTGACAAGAACGAACGGTATCAACGACCAGAGCGCCAGCCGCACGAACGCCCAGAAGAATGTCCCTGCCGCCTCGAAGAACTCGCCAGTCGTCAGCTTTCGGTCTTCGAAATACACCGAGATGACGCCGGGAGTAATGAACAGCAGAAAAAGAAAGTAGAGACATGCGAACAGCAGCACTCCACCGAAGTGGCTGAACAGCTTCACACTGGGCTGCGAGACCAATTCCAGAAACATGCCAAGATCGACGTGGCTGGTGAGCCTCTCGCCGGCAAGGCTGTGATGCAGAGCGCTGCCCAGCGCGCGTGCCGTGCCGCTCGCCCCCAAGCCGCCGAGGATGAGGTTCACGGCAAACACCCACCAGAGAATGCGCTGCTGCCGGACTACCAGCGAAAACCCTGAGCCCAGAACGCCTTTGTCTCCGTTTGGCAATTTCTCTTCCTGCCTTCGCTGAACCCGTCAGCGGGTGGAGCACGCCTTCAAGAGGCTGCTGAAAACTCTGCCTTGCCACGATTCGCGTCAGGACACGAACGTGCAGGCGGCTGAAAAACTCGAAGTTCGGGTTAGAGCTGGCCTTCCTTCAGGCCAGCGTTACGCCGTTGGAAATACGGCGGGGTTTTAGCCCTGAGGTGCTTAAAAAGCACTTTTTCAGCAGCCCTGAAAGGCGTACTCCACCCAATCTCGAAAACTGAAATCTCTATGTCAGCCAGCCCATCATCTGGCCCAGAAACTGCGTGAAAAACGTCCAATACGTCGTGAGCTTGGCCACCGCCAGATGCTGCGCCGGGTCGGTGTCACTGTTGTTCAAGTAGTCGCGGTCCATGGTCACGCGGTAGTCCGGATCGATCTGCACAGACACAACCTGCGCCTTCTTCGTGTACACGTAACGCACCCAGCGATCGCGTCCATCCCAATGCACGCGGTCTGACTCACCGTTATCGAACTTGATCTCCGCGTCGACCGGAAAGACGAAATCGCCTTTGCGATGCAGCACAATCTGCGTCTCGTACTCCGTCTCGCCTTTCTTCTCTTCCAGTTTGGGGTCGTACCACTTCACCGGAGTCGACTCAGCACGAGACACCTCGTAGTCAAGCATCTGCGTCCCGTAGACGGCCTGCTGCCAGTACCAGCCCAGATCCTGTTGCGCGGTTTCGTTCACCGTACGCAGAAAATCTTCCTGCGTGGGATGGGTGAAGCGATACTTCATAAAGTAGTTGTGCAGCGCATCGCGCAACGTTTTCTCACCCACGACCTTCTCGAGCGTAAGCAGCATAGTCGCCGTCTTGCCATAGCTGACGGCGCCGTACGATCCGAAACTCATGTCGGTGTAGCTGGGCCGCGATAGCGGATCGAAGTCAGGACGATTCAGGTACTGTTCGCGCTGTAATGCCGGCTCACCCAGTTGCGCTCCAAGAAAATCCAGTACGCTGGTATCACGGCTGTAGATGTCGTCGAGCACCTTGGCCTCGGTATAGCTGTTGATGCCTTCGTCGAGCCAGGCATTTTCGAATTCGTTGGTCGCCACCATTCCGTACCAATATTGGTGGCCGAACTCGTGCTCAGTTACGCCCTCGGGAAAAAGATACTGGCCTTTGAACGCCCACCATGTCGTATCGCCGGTGATGAACGTGGGATACTCCATGCCTCCCGCCTCCAGCGCACCGTGTGGCGGATCGACGACCGTGATCTGCGCGTAGGGATACGCTCCATACCATTCGTCGAAGCGCTTCATCGTCTGCTGCATGATCGTGATGTAGCGATCCCATGAACTCTTGTGGCCCTCGTACGTCAGCAGGCGAATCTTTACTGCACCCACGCTGCCGTCGAACTCGCTGTTGATGACTTTGAAGTTCGGATCGGCCGTCCAGGCGAAGTCATGCACATCTTCGGCATGGAAGGCGACGCTCTTTGTCCCGTCGGCGTTCTGCGCTTCGCCGGTTTCGACGCCGGTCGCGCCAATCACATACGACTTGGGCAGCGTGATCTTCACATCGTAGGTGCCGAAGTCGGCGAAGAACTCCGTCATGGCATGAAACTGATGACAGTTCCACGCTCCGTGCCACCACACGCCGACTTTCGGGAACCATTGTCCCGCCAGCAGAAACGTGCGCTTGTAGCCAGTGCGCGCGATCACCTCGGGGAAGACGGCATGAAACTTCATCTTGAAAACAACATCTTGCCCAGGCGCTACGGGGCGGGGAAGTTGCACTTCGAACACTGTCTTATCGTCGGGGTTCCCGTCGTCGGGAGAGACAAACTTCATCTGCTTGGTCAGGTCTCCCATGCCGACAACTTCCAGCGATGTGACGTCATTTGAGCCGCTGTCTTTGGGATCCCACGCGTCCTCGAACGTCGTGGTGCGAAAGTTTCCGTCGCGATGGGCTTCGCGTACCCATGTCGCCTTCGGCTGAAATCCATTCAAGTACAGATGGAACGGGAAGCGATCCAGCGGCTGTCCCGTCAGGTTGTGATAGGTGAGCGTCTCGGTGGCATCAACCGAGTGCTTGTCGGGATCGTACTTGGCGTCGATGGTGTAGGCGACAACCCGCTGTGACAGCGGTCCGGACACCTTCGGGGCGAATGGGCTTTGCGCCCAAAGCGAGGAAGCCACCACGCACAAAAGCATCCACAGCGCACGGCCTATGAAGGCTCGCATCGAATCTTAGCCTCAGTACTGGGAACAGCCGGTCCTGCGCTGCTAAGTGTTTCAGAACCGAGCCTCGCTGACAACTGCCTAGTGCCTGTCCTAGTGGCCGGCAACCAAAGTGCTTGAGAGCCCTGCTTAAACTTCACCACGGAGAACACTGTGGTCACGGGCAAGATTTTGAGGGTTCCCCGCCGGTTGCCCACCCGTGGGGTTACGCCTCCGCTTCCGCCGTAGATTTGCCGACCCCGCCCGCGCGCCCGCTTGCTACACTCTCCCCAGACCATGCGAGTCCTGGGTATCGATTGCGGCGGCGAGTACACCGGCTATGGAGTCGTCGAGCAGGACGACGCCGGCTGCCTATGCCATATCTGTAGTGGCGCTATCCACCTCGCTTCTCGCGATGCTCTCGAGCTTCGGCTAAAGTCCATTGCCGACCGTCTGGATGAAATCATCGCCCTGCATCATCCCGAAATCGTAGCCATTGAAGACGTCTTCTACGCCTTAAACGTGAAATCGGCATTGAAGCTGGGACACGTCCGAGGTGTCGCCATGCTGGCTGCGGCGCAGGCCCGGTTGTCCGTGGTCGCGTATTCGCCACTCTCAGTGAAGTCCGCGGTCGTAGGTTACGGCCGCGCGGAGAAAGCGCAAGTGCAGCACATGGTCGCTCGACTGCTGAACCTGCCCGAACTCCCGGAACCTCCCGACATCGCGGACGCGCTGGCCATTGCCATCTGCCATCTGCATACGGCGGCCACCTTACAACGCCAATCGGCGGGAGCGGGCCAATGAGTGGCTCCATCAGTTAAAATCGTTCGCTGAAGATGTCGCCTCTCCGCATTGTCTCGATCACGTCCTGCCTGCTGTTGGCCAGCCTCTGCATGCAGGCCCAGACTGCAGGTCCGCCGCAGGCTCCCATCGTCGTTTTCAAGCTGAGCTGGGACAAAGCACTGCCCTGGTCGGATTACGTTTTCACGGTCAACCAGAACGGAGCCACCCACTTCAAGGCAACCGGCAACGCCCTGGAGAGCGGCGACAGCGACAGCTTCGAGCAGGACTTCACCATGTCGGAAGCCAACCTGCAAGAAATTTTTCGCCTGGCGAAAGCTGCCGACTACTTCCAGGGTCAATTTGAAACTAAGCAAAAGCACGTCGCCAAAACCGGCGCCAAGACACTGGAATTTCACGGCCCTTCCCTCAACACTTCGACCACCTATAACTATTCTCCCAACCCCAACATCCAGCAGCTTACAAAGCTGTTTCAGGCCATCGCGGTGACCATCGATTATGGTCGCAAGCTGTCGTATCAGTACCGTTTTGACAAGCTCGGAATGGATACCCGGCTGAAGGAGTTGGTCGATCTGCACGCCACTGGCATGGCGGAAGAGTTGCAAGCGATTGAGCCTCTTCTGCGCAAGATTGCCGACGACGACGCGATATTGCACGTGGCGCGCCTTCAGGCAAAACAGCTATTGAAATCAACAAATCCGCAAGCGTCGACCTCCAAACCGGACAGCTCCCAGCCCTGAACCCCCTCCCGTCGGGCACTCACACCGATTTCCGGCAACTTCGCATCAAAACGGTGTTAAATACCTATAGGGAAAAGCGGCTCGAAGTGGCTCCAGGTTTCACTTCCAAAGCCCAATCGAAACCCGACCAACCGGGGAAAGGGTCTGAGGTAGATATATGGCAAGGCGCACGGGGAACGCATTGTCAGCGGTCCTGGCCATGGCACTCGTCCTGGCCGCTATCGGCGCACAAGCCGAATCACACGTCCGCATTATTCGACTCAGTTACATCGACGGCTCCGTGGAGATGGATCGTGCTACCGGGCAGGGGCTGGAGAAGGCGATCCTGAATACCCCCGTAACCGAAGGCGTGCGTCTCGCGACCGGTAACGACGGCCTGGCCGAAGTTGAGTTTGAAAACAACAGCACGCTACGCCTCGGCGAGAATTCTGAAGTGCAGTTCACCAAGCTGCTGATCGACGACAACGGCGCCAAGGTGAACCAGATTGCGCTGGTCAAAGGTACCGCGTACTTCGACACCAAGGCCAGCAAAGAGGACATCTATCGCGCCACGGTTGGCGACTCCGTTTTCCTGGTGCGTCACGATACCCAGCTTCGCCTGAGCAACGATGACGGTAACCCGAAGCTATCCGTTCTCAAGGGTGAAGTTGAACTGCAAACTCCGCAGCGGGAAGTGAAGGTGGGCAAGAAGGAAACGCTCACCGTCGATCCCAACAGCGCTTCCGGATACGAGATTGCCAAGGGTGTCGATGCCGACCCGCTCGATCGTTGGAATGACGAACGTTCCGCATATCAGACGGCCTACTCCTATAACAATAGCGGCGTCAGTTCCGGGCTGAACGGCTACGGCTATTCCGACCTGAACTATTACGGCGGCTGGTCCAACATCGCCGGCGTCGGATATGGCTGGCAACCCTACGGCGTTTCCGGTTGGATGGGATGGAACCCCTACCTCGCCGGCGCCTGGGCTTTCTATCCTGGCTTGGGCTACACCTGGGCATCGGCTTACCCGTGGGGATGGCTACCCTATCACTACGGAGGATGGTCGTATGTCGGCGGCGCAGGATGGTTTTGGTTTCCCGGCTCAGGCAATGTCTATCGCAACAGCGGCTGGTACCACAACGGTTTCCAGACCGCTCCCGTAGTGCATGGTCCGGCGGGATGGGTTGCGCCGACCCGGCCTCCCGTCCCGGTAGTAGGGGCGGTGTCGTACGCACCGACGGTGAAGGTGGGAACGATTGGCAACCTGCCACCCACTATTCCGGGCGGCCGCGCGGTGCCCAACTTCCGTAGCGTGGTTCCTGCGACACTCTATTCGCGAGGTACCGACCGTGCGTTGAATGTGCCGAATCATGGCGCGACTGCCTACGTGCCCTCTACTGCGAAGCGGGGCGCGACTCCCTACGTCCCGCCGACTGCGAACCACAGCTTGACGCCGGTCACGGCGGCTGACACTCGTGCCACCTACGCAGGACACAACGGACATCCTTCGGGACACGTCTTTGCGCCGCCAGTGCATGCAGCGTCCCCGGGTTATGCCGGTTATGGTATGGGTGGTGGTTACGGGACGGGCGGCCACGCAGCTTCTGGAATGGCAGTGGGTGCCGGGCCGCCGATGGGTGCGTCGCACGCGATGGGTCCCAGCGGAGGACACTCCATGGGCGGTAGTGGCGGCCACAGCGGGGGAGGCCGTAGTCCCAAGTAGAATGCTCGAAGGCTCGCGAAAATGCTCCGGAAATTTGCCGGAGCGTTTTCGTTTTGCCCCAACAGTGGCTCGCGTTTATCAAGTGGGAGTCTGCTGCTGGGCCAGATTGGCGTTTTCTTTACGGTATTCGCAGCAACGAAAACTCCGCGCCGTAGGCACTGCCGTTGCTCTGGCCTCATCTGAATATCGTAGGATCTCTTCATGCCCGATAGCGATTTGCCCTGCCTCGAGATGCTGGAAGCGACGCCCGAAATTCTGCGTGGCCTGCTGTGCGAAATCTCCGATGAGGACGCTCGTTGGAAGCCCGCTGCCGACCGTTTTTCCATCGCTGAAGTTTTGGCCCACCTCTCTCACTCCGAGGGCCATTGCTATCGCCTGCGGTTAGATCGCTTCATGGCCGAAGAATTCCCCTCGTTGGAAGCAGATGATGCGCACATGTACCTGGCGCTTTACCGCAACGCCGATCCCGAGGATGCCTTCGATCACTTCGAAGAGCAGCGCGAGACCAATCTGGAATTTCTGCACAGCCTGCCTCCTGGCGCCGGCGATCGCAAAGCACACCACGCGGAAGTCGGCGAGATTACCCTCTCCCAGATGCTGCACGAATGGACCCTGCATGATCTCGGCCACATTCGTCAGATTGCCGAACTGGTACGGGCGCGAAAGTATCTGGCAGGCGCCGGCCCCCTGGGCAACTCCTACCAGCTAAAGCCGTGATGTCTCGCCGGGTGCGAATTCACTTGCTAATGTGGTCGCATGTTCGTCAGTGCTCAGCCCGGCGGCTCTCAGCGGTTCCTCCGCATGTCACAATTTTTCTGAAATTTCGAAACTTTAGAATCATGCACTTAGCTTGCAAATCCCTTCTAAATAATTGATTGCCAGTGGCTTACACGTACTTAATTGAGCCACAAGGGGTTACGCCTTACTCCCAGAAGCATTTTGCCTCGGCGCGGACTCCTGGCGCAGCGGAGGCTTGCGGGTGAGCGCCGCTCCGACCTTCGCGACTTCTTCCGAAATACTCACTCGGGGCTCCTGCTCCGGTGACGCGCCGGTATGCTGATCTTGCAGCAGCTTGTGGGCGGCGGACTGTATGTTGCGGTTGCGTGCCACCTCTTCGTAATAGAGGCGACGGGCGCGACGCTCACGGCGATGGCGGTTGCGCTGCTGTTCGGCGATGACCTGCATCATGGCCTCATTACCCTCACGCTCGTAGACGTCTAGGATCTCGACATCGTCGGCGGTGATGTGGGCCGGGGTACCGGGAACCGGTGTCTCGGCGTCGCGCAAAATCTGGCCGACCCGGGTGCGGAAGGGATCGTCGTTCCCAGACATTCCAGCCCCAGGAATCGGTGGTGTAGCGGCGGATTCTCTCCCACTCAATCCAACCGAAGGATTGAGTGGGGCACCCGTTAATTGTTCTCCGTTGAGTGGGAACACCGCTTCCGGGTCGAGGCTGAGGTCGAGGTCCGGGGGGAGATCGAGCTCCTGCTCAAAGGTGTCCCACGTTGTGGGAGCAGCTTCGGTCTCGGCCAACTGGAAGCGCGACGGGCGATCCCATGCCTTGCTCTTCAAGTTTTGCATGGCGAGCCGCAGCACGGTGGTGAGCAGGCGCGCGTGCTGGGGATCGATCTCGCGATAGGCGATGGCGTCGGCCAGTTGCATGAGCGCGACCTGCACCGAGTACAGGTCTTCGAGCAGCGGCAACCTGAGCAGCGGCGCCTGGTGGCGGGCACGGGTGCGTGCGGCCTTCATGCGGCGGCCAAGTTGTTGTAGATGGAATCGGCAATAGTCGCGATTGCGCAACGACGCGGCCCGACAGAGGGCTCCGTTGGCGAGCACGTGGCGGCAGGTTGAGGTGGATGGCATATGCGGCGTTAATCTCCTTTGAGGAAGAGTGTTGTTCGACGCTCGGTATCAGGTGTCAGGTTTCAGGTATCAGAAGATCCTCATGTCACTGGACAGTAGGCCGGCTAAACAGCAGTTCTCTGATACCTGACACCTGAGACCTGATACCTTCTTACCCCACACTTCATCAGTTTCAAGACTAGGGGATGGTCAACCGGAAAGTCAGGTCATGGCTCACAAAGGGAGGTTACGAAAGGACATGTACTTTAGTAACCTGCGCCGTCCCAAAATGGGAATTGAGTTGGTGATGGTGGTCACGGGAGGGGGTGATTGGGAAAAGGTTCGGGTGCCCCACTCATTCCATCGTTTGGAATGAGTGGGATGTCACACCGTTGACCGTATGAAATCACTGACCCGATATCACGCAGCCGCATAGTCTCATGATGTGACAGCCGGTCTCAAGCGCTACTATCTCGAAGGCTCTCTTCACTTCATCACGTTTAGCTGCTATCGGCGCCAGCAGCATCTTGGAATGGCCTCGCGACGCGACCTGTTCCTCCGAGTTTTAGAACAGGCGCGGCGGCGATATAGCTTCGCTCTGCTGGGGTATGTGATCATGCCGGAACACATTCATCTGCTGATGACTATGCCCGCCGTTGGAGATCCGTCCGTGGTCATGAAAGTCGTAAAGGAACGGTTTACCCGATTACTGCGAAAGCGCGAAGGATTCACCGGCCCAATGTGGCAGAAGCGGTTTTACGACTTCAATGTGTGCACCGACAAGAAGAGAGTCGAAAAGCTTCGGTATATGCATCGGAATCCTGTAAAACGAGGTCTGGTGCATAGTCCTGAGGAATGGCAGTGGAGCAGTTTTCGAGCTTATCTGAATGGTGAGAAGGGACTGGTCGAGGTTGATGCTTGTCCCTGGAAGTTCACGGTTCGTGAATCCCACTCATTCCAAACGATGGAATGAGTGGGGCACGCATTATAGAAGGGCGCCCCTTTCGGAGTAGGCTGCAGTTGCTGTGAGAAGCAGTAACCAAGCCGAAAGGAAAGGAACACCCTGATGAATAGCATCAAGTATGTCGGGCTGGATGTCCACCAGAGCACTATCAGCGTGGCCGTGCTAGATAGCGACGGCAAGCTGGTGATGCAATCCATACTCGCGACCCAGGCACCCGCTATCGTGGATTTCTTCGCGGGGCTGCGGGGCACCATCCATGTGACCTTCGAAGAAGGCAGTCAGGCCGCATGGCTGTACGATCTGCTGCTGCGGCGCGTGGCCAAGCTAGTGGTGTGCAATCCGCGCAAGAACGCGCTGCTGAAGGCGGGCAACAAGAGCGATGCCATTGATGCTCGCAAGCTGGCCGAGTTGCTGCGTGCGGGCTTGCTGTCGGCGGTCTATCAGGGACAGAGAAGCACGGCCGCGGTCAAGCAACTGGGGCGCAGTTATGCCGCGCTGACCGAAGACACCACCCGCATCATGGGCCGCATCAAGGCACTGTATCGCAGCCAGGCGATTGCTTGTGCCGGCGAGAAACCCTACAGCACGGGCCATCGCGAAGACTACTTAGCGCAGCTGCGGGAGCCGGGATTACAGCGGCGGGCGCGGCGGCTCTATCAAGAGCTGGATCTGCTGCAACAGTTGCGTCGTGAAGCCCGTTGCGATCTGCTGCTGGAATCCCGCAAGCATCAAGAGAGCAGGTTGCTGCGTTCGATTCCCTGGCTCGGTCCCATTCGGGTTGCGCTGCTCATAGCGCGGGTGCAGACGCCGCATCGCTTCCGCAGCAAGCGCCAGTTCTGGGCCTACTGCGGGCTGGCCCTGGAGACGCGCAGCAGCGCTGATTATCAGATGGTGAACGGACAACTGCAACGACGCAACAAGCCGGTCTTCATTCGCGGATTGAATCTCAACCACAATCACGATCTTAAGAATCTGTTTAAGAGTGCGGCCACTACGGCCAGCGGCAGCAGCGGAGTGTTTGGCCGCTTCTACGAAAACCTTCTGATAAAGGGAATGAAGCCCGAGCTGGCGCGGCTCACCCTGGCGCGCAAGATCGCCGCCATCACTCTACACATCTGGAAGAAAGGAGAACCGTTCGACGCTGAATATCTGACGCCACATGCAGCTTGAGCGCGCAGCGACGGGACGTAGCGGAATTCGTTTTCGCATTGTCGTTCTCACTGAGCGCTCGGGTTCGAGGGTAAGTATCCTGGCCGGGTTAGGCTAAAGCGTCCTGCAAGGACCAAGTCTCACGGGGCACCGTATGCTCCCTCGGACAACCCAACAAAGCCATAGCGCCGCCCGCCAGCGGGCGAGTCTCCGATAGAACCATGGTTGGCCATGACCACCCATGTGGCTTGTGCAGCCTCAGCCGACGACGACGCAGTAACGTGGAAGCGAAAACCAGAAGACCCTGCCGCCGCAAAGCTCATGCCGGCATCAACCGGGGCTGGATGCCAGAGAACTACCCCTCTCTGCCGCCGGGGGTGAAGTATTTTCTCTTGACATCCCCTTCTATAGAACCCGGCGATAAGTTCAGGCCAGCGGGGGACGGCACGGCTGAAAGCCGCGCCCTGATGCAAAGCTTGTTCTACTGGTTCAGACTGATCGCATGCGCGGGGCACCAGACCTCGCACTCCCACATTTGCCAACCGTAGGCAAGGCGTCCGACATTTGGGGAGGATGAAAAAGGTCCAACAACAAACGATGTGTGCGGCATAAAGAGTGATTATGTTGTCCCCGTGCGGTTCGCAAGTTTCTCTTTCAGCTCAATCAGCGAACGCCTAATGCGTTTGCGAGTTGAAGGAGACCGTTTGATTCGCTCCGGCTTAATGAAGAAAAGGAGTTCGGCAAACCCTGTGTACGCCGTCAGTGCCACCATTAGAAATAGTGTGAAGCCACTTGTCGAAAGGGGCGCCATAACGATCAGAAGCACACCGTCCGCTGTAAGAATACAAAACACCACCAGTGCAATTATCAGTTCAATCGCACTTACTATCAATTCGCCTTCCTCGCTCAGCTCAGTATATTGTTCATAGTCTTCTAGTGTTCTTCCCACTCTATCAACCCTTTGACGGAGGGCTGTTACTGACCGGGTGGCCCACCAGTCCTTAATGGCAGGGCTAGTCAGATTTGCGAGTAGGCTGATTGGATAGGTAAGAACAATTCCCACGATAGCCAACACAAAACCCCACCACCCAAGATCGTGATGTACCATCTGGCATCTCCTCCCTAGCGACGTATTGCACGATTAAGAAAATGGCCCGCACAGGACCGTGAAAGGATCTGAACTACAGAAGTCAATGCTCGAATCCCTCAGAGAGGTACCGCTTCAGTCTCACGCATTCCAAACGAAGAAATGTGTGGGGCACCGGCCACCCGACGCCTTACGTCTCGATGTATTCGTACTTCTTCATGCGACGACGACCTTACAATCACTGTGTTTAATCTCAAGTATTTTCTTCGCGTCGTCAGCAAGAATATTCTGCTTCTTCAAAGCCCTGTGCAGCGATCTATAGAGCAAGGTGCAGGAGGCTTCAAACCTCCTGCTTCGATTGTGGTTTTCGTAGGTCAATGTGAAGTTGAACTCGGTTATCTCGCTCCAGTTTGCATCGGCCGGCTGCATTGACAGGGCGGTATAGATGTCATTCTTCTGGGGTATCCGCTCACCGCTTACCGCTGGGATGATGTCCGCTTTGTCCTTCGACGCTAGTACGTCCACGGGATCAAAGGTGAGGATTGCATTTGGTAGTGAAAATCGGATTTGTATGTTTCTGGCTTCGGTACCGCCATTGTTGGAGGCAACAAAAACCACTCGGGTGTCTGTCAAAGGGCCGAACTTGCGTTCCGCGATGCTCAGATAAACTCGTGGATCTTCGCTGGTTTGCTCGCTTGTCCCTAACAGATGCAGATTGGCGCGAACTCTTTCCTGGCACTCTTCGTCTTTTTGCTGTAGCTGCCGGCTGAGCCTTGTTATTTCTTCTTGCTTCGCCGTTAATCGCGTAGAATATTCAGAGTCCTTCATCGTCACGACCTGCTTCAGTTCGCGGTCGCTCTCTTCTTGTTTCGCTATGAATCGCTGCTGGCTTTCACGTAACTGCTGAACAAGCTCTCTTCGTCTGTAGTCTACAAAATCGAAAATCTTACCGCCTTCGTGTTCTGGTATGGCAACCCCATCTCGAACAAGATCGGCGATTATTCCTGGGGGTGGTTCATATAGCCGACCCTCTATAAACTCTAAGGTTGTGCCGTCCGCCATTCTAACGCTGCGTGGTTTGAGAAAGAAGTATCGTTCTCGATTGATGTGTGCCGACGTTTTATCTTGGAAATAATCAACGATGCTATTGCTGTCGTGTTCTGGAACGATCACGCCAAGGCTGATGAATTTGCTAACCAACTCATGGGGGATTGCAGTGAAGCATCCCGGCCTGAAATCCATCGTTCCGCCGCCTGATAGATATTCGAGGTGGGGCTTCACAACGAAGTAGCGCGTTGGGGTCTTCCTATTACCTGAGTGCGCATAGGAGTTTTGATCTTGGCGCTTGTCTTTTGCGAGGAGATTCAGCACCGCACCTATCGCGACACACGCCAGAAAGACACCGAGGCTGACAAACACGCCCGTCCAGTTCATTGGAGGTGCTCCTGCTGGCTGTGCAGCTTGAGCCTCTTTCGAGGAATGAAGCACCACGTATGTCCCGTAGGCGCAGTAGGCGCCTGGAAGCAGTGCGAGGATGTTCGCCCACTGGGCGGCGTTGTTAAGGCGCATGGTGGACCCCTCCCACGCCCTCATATTCCGCCCGTTCTCTGTTATCTTCTTCGGCGTCAGTTATCCGAGTCCTCCGCAGGTGCCCATAGTTGCCTTCGTTTGGCAATTAGGGCATACCGAAACTGTACACCCTGTGTCTTCGCGATTCGACTTGCGCTCCCACTTTGGACGGTGTCGCCCCTACCGGGGCTCGGGCTATTTTGAGATGGTATTCCCGGCACGGCTGAAGCCGTGCCCTGATACAAGGCTGGAAGATGCATGTTTCCCACGCATGAATGCGTGGGCTCCCACCCAATTCCACACATGCAAGCGAAGAAATGAGTAGGGCATCCGACACATGTGGGCGCCCATCCGTCCTCGCACTCCCACATTTCCCAAACGAAGGGAAATGTAGGCCACCCGTTCGTGGGCTCCCACCCAATTCCACACATCCAAACGGAGGAATGAGTGGAGCATCCGACTTATGCGGGCGCTCAGCCGTCATCGCGCTCCCACATTTCCCAAAGGAAGGGAAATGTAGGCCACCCAAATGTAGGCCTCCCCAGCCCGACGCTGCTAGACTCATCAGCTAGAGACGCTTATGTATTCATCTGCAAAAGACAATGGCTCCAGGACTACTGACGCGCTGATCGACTTGCGCTCTGACACGGTTACCAAGCCTTCGCCCGAGATGCGGCGCGCCATGTTTGAAGCCAAGGTTGGCGACGATGTTTACGGCGAAGACCCGACCATCAATCGGCTGGAGCAGCGCGCGGCCGAGATCATGGGACGCGAGGCCGGGCTGTTTGTGCCCAGCGGAACCATGGGCAACCAGATCGCGATCAAGCTGCACACCATCCATGGGCAAGAGGTGATCTGCGATGAGCGCGGCCACGTGTTTAATTACGAGATGGCGATGATGGCGCACTTCTCGGGAGTGGTGGCGCGCACGGTGGCGACGGAAGACGGCATCCTGACCTGGGGGCTGGTGCAGCCGAAGCTGCGCGGCAAGAGCTATCACTCGGCGAAGACTGGACTGGTGTCGCTGGAGAACACGCACAACATGGCGGGAGGAACGGTGACTCCGCCGGAAGTGTTCAACGACGTTTGCGACCGCGTACACGAGGCCGGACTGCCGGTGCATCTCGATGGCGCGCGCGTGTTCAATGCGTCGGTGGCGCTGGGGATTGCTGTGGAGAAGCTGACGGCGAAGGCCGATACGGTGATGTTTTGCCTGTCGAAGGGGCTGGGGGCTCCGGTGGGATCGATGCTCGTTGGCCGTGCCGATCAAATCGATCGCGGACGCATTTATCGCAAAGCGCTTGGCGGAGGCATGCGGCAGGCGGGCATTCTCGCTGCCGCTGGACTGATCGCGCTGGAGCAGGGTCCGGCCAAGCTTGCCGCCGATCATGCTAACGCGAAGTTTCTGGCCGAAGGGCTGGCGAAGATTCCGGGATTCAAGATCGATGCTGCGAAGGTGCAGACGAACATTCTTATATGCGACATCAGCGGAACCGGCATGAGTTCAGCCGAGCTGTCGAAGAAATTGCGCGAGCACGGAGTGCTGGCCAACGGCGTCGGGCCGCAGGCGATTCGTTTTGTAACGCATCTTGACGTCTCGCGCGAGCAGTGTGCCAAGGCGTTGGAGGTTGTGGCAACGGTGTGTGGCGCGATGGCGCAAAAGGCGTGAAGCTTCGCGGCGGACCGCACAAAAGCAGGTCCTTCGCTCCGCTCAGGATGACAGATCTATAGGGGTATGCTCGACGGCAGGGCTGAAGCTACGCCGGATGGTGATGACAATTCCTTCAGGGACACAAACTGCAGGTCCCTCACCGACTGAAGTCGGTTCGGGATGACACATCGAAAAAGGGAGCCTCTGCGGCGTAGCTGAAGCTACGCGACTTGGAGAAGGATGAGTATGCAGATTGAAATTCGCCGCTGCTTGATATGAACTGGCCTGCGACGCTTGGCCGGGAGCCTGAAGCGCGAACTCAAAACCAGGTACGGCATCAAGCCGAAGATGAAACACGTTCGCCACGAACTGGAAGTCCTGGTGGATGGACGCAGCGTCTATCGCTACACGAAAGCGCAACGGATTCCCACCGTCGATGGGATTATCGAGGCGATTGGACTTACTCGGGAACAATAGCTTGCGTCCTTATATACTGTCGCGCATGTCTCGTAAGCCCGATCTGACCGTGCGAGTTGTTCTTGCCGCAATCTGCCTGCTTGTTGTTTGCTCGTCGATCACGCCACTTACCGCGCAAGACGAATCGAAAGCTCCCGCCGTCCAGCAACAATACAAGCCGCAACACTTCACTTATCAGGAAGTCATGATCCCGATGCGCGATGGCGTGCGCCTGCAGACGGTGATCCTGACTCCGACAAATGCGTCGGGGCCGCTGCCGATCCTGATGACGCGAACTCCGTACGGCGTGCCGCAGAACGCCGATCGTATCAACGAGTCCGACCGCTACGACGACCTGATTGCCGATGGATACATCTTTGTCTCGCAGAACATTCGCGGCCGCTTCAAGTCGGAAGGAACGTTCATCATGCAACGGCCGCCGCGCGACAAGAGCGATCCCAAGTCGATTGACGAAGGCACCGACGCCTACGACACCATCGACTGGCTCATCAAGAATGTGCCCAACAACAACGGACGCGTCGGCATCTGGGGAATTTCCTATCCCGGATGGCTGGTGACGCAGGCACTGCTGGAGCCGCATCCCGCGTTGAAGGCGGCCAGCGAGCAGGCGTCGCCGGATGACATGTTCATCAACGACGACTTTCATCATAACGGCGCGTTTCGCTTGAGCTATGGCTTCGAATACTCGGCGCTGCTTGAGAGCTCGAAGGAAAAGAACACCGACTTCGCATTCGATCAGTACGACACTTACTCGTGGTATCTCAATCTCGGTGCGCTCTCCAATGCGAATGCCAAATACTTCCACGAGAAGCTGCCCACGTGGAATGACTTTGTCGAACATCCCAATCACGACTTCTGGAAGCAGCACGCGGTTACGGAGTATCTAAAGCATACGACCGTTCCCAATCTCAATGTTGCGGGATTTTACGACCAGGAAGACTTCGTCGGCCCTACGCGCATCTACGCGACGCTGGAGCAGACCGATACCGACCACCTGAACTACTTCGTCGCTGGGCCGTGGAACCACGGTGGCTGGATGGGCGAGAGTGGACGCAAGCTTGGCGACATCGATTGGGGAAGCGACATCTCGCGCTACTATCGCGCCCACATTTTCGCGCCCTGGTTCGCCCACTGGCTGCACGACAAGCCGCTGAATCAGCCGGAGGCGGTCATCTTTGAGACCGGGTCAGACGAATGGAAGAGCTACGACAAGTGGCCTCCGACTCAAGGAGTTACGGCCAAAAGGCTCTACCTCCACTCGAATGGCAAGGCTTCGTTCGATCCGCCCGCGGAGAATGATGCGTTTGATTCATATGTGTCGGATCCGGCGAACCCGGTGCCGTACCGTCATCGTCCGGTGACGCCGACCTATCCCAATCCGACGTGGACGACCTGGCTGGTGGAGGACCAGCGATTCGTCCAGCATCGGCCGGATGTGCTGACATGGGAGACGGATCCGCTGACCGAGAACATCACGGTCACTGGCGACATCGTGGCTGACTTGTTTGCGGCGACCAGCGGCAGCGACAGCGATTGGGTGGTGAAGCTGATCGATGTCTATCCCGAGGATTACCAGAAGATCAGCGAAGATGATGCCGAGAAAAACGCCGGACCGGTGCTGAACGGCTACGAGCTGATGATCGCGGACGACATTTTGCGCGGACGATATCGCAATAGTTTCGAGACACCTGAACCGATTACGCCGAACAAAGTGATGGAGTACAAGATCGACCTGCATCCGAACGATCACGTGTTCATGAAGGGCCATCGCATCATGGTGCAGGTGCAGAGCACGTGGTTCCCGCTCTACGACCGCAATCCGCAGAAATTTGTGCCGAACATTTACAAGGCGACCGACGCGGACTACAGGAAGGCGACGCAGAAGATCTATCGGTCGAAGGATGCGGCGTCGAGCATCGTGCTGCCGGTGGTGGGGAAGTGAAGTTGCTGTGTAGGGCACGACTTCAGTCGGGCCGAAACAGCAGCCTGGTCAACCACGGGTTTTGCGACGCGGTCGGCACGTGCCCTGATACAAAGCAATCGGTGAGAGATTGTCCGAGAACACTAGCTCTCGCGTTGACAGTGAATTTATCTTCCGCTGCGGAATTGAATGATTCTTCTGCGGTCGCGCTTCGATGGTCTGGTCTGAGGTATGGGCTCGAAGAGATGTGCCGCCTTGCGCTCTTCGGCCGCTTTCTGGCGCGCGAGGCGGCTCTCGTCGGATTCGCGATACATGGTTTGCGCCACTGCTGCGGGACCGCGCACGTCATTCACGATCAGCACCTCGAGGTGAAATTCGCCGGTGTCGTTGGTGATCTTCAGTTGGTCGCCGACATGCACTTCGCGGGCCGCCTTCGCCGGATGGCCGTTTGACTCGACGCGGCTCAACTCGCAGGCTTTCTTGGCCAGCGCACGAGTTTTGAAAAAGCGCGCTGCCCACAGCCAGAGATCCATGCGCACGGTATCCATGGGTTATTTCACTTCGCGGGAGCGTAGAAGTAGTAGTCGGCGCTGTATGGACTTTTCACTTCGGAATTCAGTTTCGAAGTATTGCAATCGGCATCCGCAGGAGGCAAGCCGCCTTGCGTGTTGATTCGCTGCACGCTGGTGACGTGACTGAAAATGCCCTTCTTTTTACCGGAATGTTCGGTGACGCTCACCAGCAGCCACTGAATCGATGCCGACTCCGGCGCATTTAGCCGCGCAGTAGCCTTGCCCGTGATCTCGCTTCCGTCCTGGTCTTTCCATGTGGGACCGGCGGAGTGGCGGCCAATCACGGCGCCTTGCGAGTCGCGTAGCTCGGCTTCGGGCGCCTTCAACGACCATGCAGGTTTTCCATCGGCGCCCGCGTGACAGACATAGATCTGCGCGCCCACTCCGTGGGCCATCAAGACGACTTTTTCGTTGACCGGAGCTTTGATCTTGTCCGGCACATCAGGGCTTGGCAGGGCTTGTCCGCAGGCTAGAGCAGCGCTTCCGAGCAGAATGGCGATGGGCAGCAGTTTCGTAAGCATCAGCAGAGTTTAGCATCGCTGTCCGCAACCTGATTAACCGACGACGGCCCATGTTATTACGTCACAATTTCTTCGCAGCCGCAGCTTGTGTTATAACCGCTAGTTTCCCTTGCACGTTCTAAAGTTTCTAGGGAGGCGTGCCCGGCGCCCTAGGTAAGCCATCTTTCCTTACCCGAGAATTGCTTGATCGCGGGATTTGATCGCTTTTATACACGAAGGAGACATTGTGGATTTCCAGCTCAACGACGAGCAGTTGCAATTGAAGAAGATGGTGCGCGACTTTGCCCAGAGCGAAATTGCACCTAACGTAATGAAGTGGGATGAAGCTAGCGAGTTTCCCATGGCGACCGTCAAAGAGCTCGGCAAGCTTGGACTGCTGGGCATCATCTTTCCAACGGAGTATGGCGGCTCGGGAATGGGATACGTCGAATACGTCCTCGCTATTGAGGAGCTCTCGCGTGTGGATGGGTCAGTGGGGATCATCGTCGCAGCGCACACCTCGCTGGGCAGTAATCACATTTTCGTTGCCGGCAACGAAGAGCAGAGGCGCAAATACATTCCCAAGCTGGCTACGGGAGAGTTCATCGGCGCATGGGGATTGACCGAGCCGGGTTCGGGATCGGATGCCGGCGGCGCGCGCTGTTCAGCGATACGGAAGGGCAAGAACTGGGTGTTGAATGGGACGAAGACGTTCATCACTAACGGACACTACGCCGACGTTGCAGTGGTGATTGCCGTGACTGACAAGACGGCGCACACGCATGGGCTGTCCGCGTTTGTCGTGGAGAAGGGAACCAAAGGCTTTCGCGCCGGCAAGAAAGAGAACAAGCTCGGCCTGCGCGCCAGCGATACTTCGGAACTGATCTTCGAGGACTGCGAGATTCCTGCCGAGAACTTGCTGGGCAAGGAAGGCGACGGTTTCATCGACGCCATGAAGGTTCTAGATGGCGGACGCATTTCGATTGCAGCGCTCGGGCTGGGCATGGCGCAGGGCGCATACGAAGCGGCGCTGAATTATTCCAAAGAACGCAAGCAATTCGGGCAAGCAATCAGCGAATTTCAGGCCATCGGATTCAAACTCGCCGATCTGGCAACCGAGATTGATGCCGCTCGCCTGCTGACCATGCGTGCCGCCAGCATGAAAGATGCCGGCATGAAGACCACGCTGGAGTCGTCGATGGCGAAGCTCTACACCAGCGAAGTCGCGGTGAAGGCGGCGAATGAAGGAGTGCAGATTCACGGTGGCTATGGCTTTATCAAAGATTATCCGGCGGAGAAGTTCTATCGCGACGTGAAGCTGTGCACCATCGGCGAGGGGACGAGCGAGATTCAGCGACTGGTGATTGCTCGGCAGATATTGAGGGATTGAGGGTACTTCGCGCGTTACCGAGGATGCTTCCGGGGGCATGAGCGCCCTCATTTGGCGTGCGGGATATGTTCTGCTAGGCCAGCCGCGAGTGTTGAGCAGGCGAGAACAGATCCCTCGCTGCGCTCGTGATGACAAATCGGGGTGGGGCCGGTGACGCCTCAGTCGGCGATGGCTCGCGATGGCACCCAGAGGACTCCATTGACGCCTGTCGTAGTGGGCGAGAGCAGATGCCTCGCTACGCTCGTCATGACAAGCTAAATAGGGTTTCTCTCGGAACGTGCCGCTGTTGCGTCCGCGCACAATCGCATGTGTCCTCCATCACGGAACCATTGACTCATCCATGCCATTCTCTTTTGGAATTGTCATCACGAGCGCAGCGAGGGATCTGCTCTCGTTTCCCGCAGAAGGATTATGGCTGAGGAGAAGCGTTTCTACGTCTACATAATGTCAAGCCTGTCCCGGCGAATCTATACCGGATTAACAAACAACCTCTTTCGGCGCGTGATGCCGCACAAGAGCCGGGAACACAAGGGTTTCACCCAGCGCTATCGGATAAACCGGCTTGTCTATTACGACTGTTTCCAGTACGTCAACAATGCGATCCGACGGGAGAAGAAGATCAAAGGGCTGGATCGGGCTAAGCGGGTGGCGCTGATTGAGCGCGATAACCCGACATGGGATGACTTGGCGGAGGAGTGGGGAAAGCCGTGGGAGCCACTGAAGCCTGTGGTGACGCGGACGAGAACAGATCCCTCGCTGCGCTCGTGATGACAAACCGAAAGGCGCTCGTGATGACAAACCGAAAGGCGCTCGTGATGACAAACCGGGGTGGGGTGACACCTTAGGCAGCGCTGGGCTTCGCAGTGACAACCCAAGTGGACTTGGCTGACACCTGTGGCGGCGCGGACGAGAGCAGATCCCTCGCTGCGCTCGTGATGACAAACCGAAAAGAGGCAGAACATATCCCTCGCTTTGCTCGTGATGACAAACCGAAAGGCGCTCGTGATGACAAATCGGGGTGGGGTGACACCTCAGGCAGCGCTGGGCTTCGCAGTGACAACCCAAGTGGACTTGGCTGACACCTGTGGCGGCGCGGACGAGAGCAGATCCCTCGCTGCGCTCGTGATGACAAACCGAAAAGAGGCAGAACATATCCCTCGCTTTGCTCGTGATGACAAATCGGGATAGAGACTCGTGATGTCAAATCGATAGGGATTGCTGAAAAGCCACAGAAGCCCCGCCCCTCCTGCTAATCTGATACGTCAACCGTGAAAGCCGAGCCCAACTTACAGCACCTTATCACCCGCCTGCGCGAAGGGAATCCACGTGCGGTCGCACGCGCCATCTCGATGGTCGAGAATCGCACGCCGGAGTCTACTGAACTGCTGAAGGCTGTGTTTCCGTTCAGCGGCAATGCGTTGCTGATCGGGCTTACCGGGTCGCCGGGCGCGGGCAAGAGCACGCTGGTCGATCAGATTGCGCGCGAGTATCGCAAGCAGGGCAAGACCATCGGCATTGTGGCGGTCGATCCCACCAGCCCGTTCAGCGGCGGAGCGATTCTGGGCGACCGCATTCGCATGTCATCTCATTACGCCGACGCTGGGATTTACATTCGCAGCATGGCCACGCGGGGCTCGCTCGGAGGACTGGCCAGCACGACCGCCGATGTGGCCACCGTGCTGGATGCCAGCGGCCGCGACCTGGTGATGATCGAGACGGTCGGTGTCGGGCAGGACGAAGTCGATATCGTGCGCCTGGCGGATGTGACCATTGTCATTCTCGTGCCTGGCATGGGCGACGATGTGCAAACCATCAAGGCCGGCATCATGGAGATCGCCGACATCTTCGTCATCAACAAGTCCGACCGCGAAGGCGCTGAGCGGGTGGAGCGCGAGATTCGCGCCATGCAGTCGCTGGCATTGCGGCACGATAACTGGGTTCCGCCAATTGTGAAGACGGTCGCCAGCGAGGGAACAGGGATTGCCGAGCTGGTGCAGACCATCGAAAGCTATCGCGAGTACTTACAGCAGAGTGGGATGGCACGGGAACGCCGTGCGCAGAATTGGCGCCAGCGATTGACTGAGATGCTGCGTGACGCGCTGTTTCAGCGGGTGCTCTCGACGTTTCTCGATAATGGCAAGGCAGAACAATACGCGGCGGAGGTTGCCGAGCACAAGCGCGATCCGTATTCTCTGGTGGAAGAGATTGTGGGTGAGTTGGGGAAACCATAATGACAGAGATCGATCATCTGGGAATCGCGGTCAGGTCGCTGGCCGAAGCGAAGAAGTTTTACCAGACGCTTGGGTTGGAGGTCATGCCCGAGGAGCTAGTTGAAGGCGAGAAAGTCCGCGTCGCCATGGTTCCGGTCGGCGAAAGCCGCATCGAGTTGCTGGAGCCCACTTCGCCTGATTCGACCATAGCGAAGTTCCTGGAAAAGCGCGGTCCGGGTTTGCATCACGTCGCGCTACTGGTGACGAATCTGGTGGAGCGGGTCGAAGAGCTTAAAGCTGCGGGAACGCGCCTCATCAACGACGAAGTGAAGATTGGCGCGGGCGGCCACATGTATGTCTTCGTGCATCCTTCGAGTACCGGCGGGGTGCTGCTTGAGCTGGTCGAAGAAGCGCCAATCGGCGTCTGAACGATGCTGCTGATCGCCATCGACACATCGGGACGTAGCGGCAGTGTCGCATTGTGCCGCGGCGATGAGAATTCCTTTACAGCTCTGCAATTGACGTCGGTGGAAGGCGGAACCTATTCCGCGGGACTGATGCCGGCGATCGCAGAGCTTCTCGCAAATCAGCAACTCAGCAAAGAGCAGCTCGACGCACTGGTCGTTGTGTCGGGACCGGGATCGTTCACCGGGCTGCGCGTTGGACTGGCGACGGCAAAAGGCCTGTGCGAGGTGCTGCAGAAACCCGTGCTGGCATTGTCGATGCTGGAGGCGGTGGCGGTTATTCGCGGACCTCGCAACGGACACGTCGCAGTCACGTTGGATGCGGGGCGCGGCGAGGTCTACATTGGCGAATTCACGATTGCCGACGCGCGCGCATTAGCCGTGCGCGAGTACATAGCGAAGCTTGATGTGTTTGCCGCCGAAGCGGGTTCAAGCAAGCTGACCATCTTGAGTCCCGATGCCAGGGTAGCCGAAACACTGATCGCGTCGGGCTCCGCCGCACAGCAGGTTGAACTGGTTCGCGCGGATGAGATTGGACGGCTAGGCCTGTCGAAGTTCCTGGCAGGGGAGGTGGCCGATGTGGCCACACTGGACGCTAACTATATCCGCCGCTCTGATGCGGAAATCTTCTCCACGCCGAAGCGTTGACGCAATGCTGATTCGCGCCGCCGTTCCCGATGACATTCCGCAAATCATGAGCTTGGCTCAGCAATCCGAAACGGCTGCGCATTGGAGCGCCCGCGAATACGACGCGCTGTTTGCATCCGAAGCGCCGGAGCGGGTCGCGCTGGTTTGTGAAGAAGCGGGCGGAATCGCAGGATTTGTCGTCGCGCGTTGCGGAGGCGAGGAGTGGGAGATTGAGAATGTGGTCGTCGATCCTAAGTTGCGGCGGAAGGGAATTGGCGATCGCTTGATTCACGAGGTGTTGCGGCAGGCGCGGGAGCGCGGAATTGCAGACGTCTTCCTGGAAGTGCGCGAATCGAATGTCGCGGCGCGTGGGTTGTATGCGAAGTGGGGATTCGCAGAAGAAGGCAGGCGGCCGAAGTATTATCGCGATCCGCAAGAAGATGCGGTGGTGATGCGGATGGGATTGTGAGCAGATTTTTACGCGCTTGTCATCACCAGGAGGCGCAGCCGACGAGGGACCTGCTCTGGTGGGCGGGGGAAATCGTCTTCCCTTGCGCAAGCTATTTGGCTGGAATCGGAGAGCTGATCCCTCGCTACGCTCGTGATGACAAATCAAGAATGTGATCACTGATCACTAATTGCTTCCTCAAATCTGATACTCGATCTCAATCTCCATCGCCCGGTCGAGCCCGTCGCGGTCGGGAACTTCATGCTCACGTCCTTGCAGCTTGCGCAGTTCGGCGCGCAGAGTTCTGACCTCCATGGCGACAGCAGCCAATGCCTCGGAGAGCGGATCGTTGATCTGTTTGGGATCGGTGATGACCACGCGCTCGCCGTGCCGCAGAATGATATGCCCGGGCACGCCGACCACGGTGGAATCCGGTGGAACGCTGCGCAGCACAACAGAACCTGCCCCGATGCGGCAATTAGCCCCGATGGTGATTGAACCCAGGATCTTGGCTCCCGCTCCCACGACAACGTTGTCACACACTGTGGGATGCCGCTTGCCGGTTTCTTTGCCGGTGCCGCCCAGTGTCACGCCCTGATACAGGGTTACATCGTCGCCCACTTCGGCGGTCTCACCAATCACCACGCCCATGCCGTGATCAATGAAGAAGCGGTGGCCGATCTGGGCTCCGGGATGGATCTCGATTCCGGTGATCCAGCGCGCGACCTGCGACAAGAATCGCGCAGGGAAACGCATGCCATGCAACCAGAGCCAATGGTAGATGCGCCACCACCAGAGTGCGTGCAGGCCGGAGTAGAGAAGGATGACCTCCAACGCTGAAGTCGCCGCGGGATCGCGCTCCAATACTGCAGCGATATCTTCACGCATATGGGAGAAGAACGAGCGCATGGGTTTATATGGTAACGGTTTCTGCCGCCATTGCCATTGCCTCCTCACGCAACTGCTGGAAGAGCACGCTGCTGAGATAACGCTCGCCGAATGAAGGCAGCACGGCCACAATCAACTTTCCAGCATTCTGTTGGCGTTCTGCAACTCGCAACGCAGCCACTACGGCGGCTCCTGACGAGATGCCCATCAGCAAGCCTTCCTCGGCCGACAGACGGCGCGCCATGGCGATTGAATCATCAGCGTTGACGCGGACTACCTCATCGATCAAGTCGGTGCGCAGAATGCTGGGAATGAATCCCGCACCCAAGCCTTGAATCTTGTGTGGTGCGGGCTGGCCGCCGGAGAGCACGGCGCTTTCTTCGGGCTCGACAGCAACCACTTTGAACGACGGCTTCTTCGGCTTGATGTATTCGGCGATGCCGGTCAGCGTACCGCCAGTGCCGACACCGGAAACGAGGATATCGACTTTGCCGTCGGTGTCTTCCCAGATCTCGGGCCCGGTGGTTTCGAAGTGGATCTTTGGGTTGGCCGGGTTGTCGAACTGTCCCAGCATGTAGCTGTTCGGCGTCTTCTCCAGCAACTCGTTGGCCTTGGCGATGGCTGCTTTCATCCCCTTCGGGCCGGGGGTTAGAACCACCTCGGCTCCAAATGCGCGAAGGAGAATTCGCCGCTCCAGACTGACGCTATCGGGCATGGTGACGATCAGCCGATAACCTTTCACCGCCGCGACGAAGGCGAGGCCGATTCCGGTGTTGCCGCTGGTCGGCTCGATGAGCACGGTGTTGCCGGGAGTGATCCTGCCGGCCTTCTCGGCCTCACGGATCATGCTGACGCCGATGCGGTCTTTAACGCTGGCGACGGGGTTAAAGCTTTCCAGCTTGGCAACGATGGTGGCCTTCGATCCGGCAGTGACTTTGTTCAGCCGCACCAGCGGGGTGTGGCCAATCAATTCGGTGACATCGTTCGCGATTTTCATTGATTTCTCCCTGCCTGTTTGTTGCTCATATGGATGCTGCAATCCCGGATTCGGACTTTTGCAAGCCGGGTACATCGCCGCGCGGCGCGCCGGTGTGGGCCCGAGCCGCACAGCGTCCTTCTGACCTGGCGGCTATAATCTAAAGTTTGCGCTTCTAATCCACACCCAAGTAGGTATTCAAACGTGAGCTCTCATATTCATGGACCGGGTCATGAGCCCGCCGGGCCGCAGCCGCTGGCCGGAGTCGATTCCATCATTGCTGTCGGTTCCGGCAAGGGCGGAGTTGGTAAAACAACACTCGCCGTCAACTTGTCGATTGCGCTGGCTCGCATGGGCTTCAAGGTTGGCCTGCTGGATGCTGACGTGTATGGGCCCAATGTTCCGTTGATGCTGGGCACCAGCGTTGCCCCTACCGTAGTAGGAGAAGACCGCATTCTGCCGCCTGAGCGCTACGGCCTGAAGGTGATCTCGGTGGGCTTCCTCAGCCCCGGTGACAAGCCTCTGGTGTGGCGCGGGCCCATGCTGCACTCCATCATCCGCCAGTTTCTAGGACAGGTGGAGTGGGGACAGCTCGACTACCTCATCATCGATCTGCCTCCGGGGACCGGCGACGTGGTGATCTCTCTGGTGCAGACGGTGCCGGTGACGGGGGCCGTGGTGGTCACAACGCCCAGCGACGTCTCGCTTCAGGACGCGCGCAAAGCGATCGAGATGTTCAAGCAGGTGAAGGTCGACATCCTGGGCATCGTCGAGAACATGAGCTACTTCGTGTGCCCGCACTGCGGCAAAGAGATCGATATATTTTCCAAAGGCGGAGGCGAGCGCACCGCGCAACAGTTCGGCGTGCCGTTCCTGGGTAGCATTGAGCTCGACCCTGACATTCGCAAAGGAGGCGATAACGGCCAGCCGATCGTGCTGGAAGGCGATCAGTCGCCGCATGCGCGTTCATTGTTCAAGTTCACTCGGCATGTCATCGAGCGCGTTGGCGAGGTGAGGAGCCAGGCCGGTCCGGTGATCGAAATACAGTAATCAGCAATTAGCAAGTAGCAAAGCAAAAGCCCCGAGTTTCGGGGCTTTTCTTATGTACGGATGGATGGCTTGAATACGCGGCTTGCGGTTCCGGGTTCAGCTATTGAAGTCGTGGAAATCGAATCCGACGGGCTGGCCGTCCTCATCATGGGTGATCGTCAGTTCGGCCGGGCTTTCCGCTGGGGTTTCCGAGGGCGAGCCCCCTTCCTGCTTACGTTGCGCTTTCCG
Organism: uncultured Acidobacteriaceae bacterium; assembly: GCA_963796585.1. Classification (GTDB taxonomy): domain Bacteria; phylum Acidobacteriota; class Terriglobia; order Terriglobales; family Acidobacteriaceae; genus CAVVDY01. The sequence continues at coordinate 126,813 of CAWCMB010000005.1, read as the reverse complement.
CGCGGCCTTCTCCGCCTGCTTCTCCTGGCGGGCGCGCTCCTTTTGACGTTTGCTGAAGCTGGTTCTTGAGCTTCCTGCCATATACGCTCCCTGCGTCGATTTAGCTTAACTAAGATTAGACGCTATGCAATACAAAACGATTCACCCCTGACACTCCGGCGGCAAAAGCGGCAGTGATGGACAACCGTAAGCGAAGCAGCGCTTTACAGCAGTCTAATCCGCGATTAGCCTCTGAATTGGGGGAGGACTGGAGGTAAAGGTGGTTCGACGCACGCTTCTTATCGCCGCACTCATTCTCTCATCCTTATCATACGCGCAGGAAGGAGTGGTTCGCCCCAGCGACTCGCTCATACTGGAGAATATTCCTTCCGTTCCTGCTTCCATCGCCGAAAAGGCCGATCGCTACACGGAGTATCGCAGCGCCTTCATGTGGAGTTGGCATCCGCAACGCCGCGAGATCCTGATCGGTACTCGTTTTGGCGACACCGTCCAGGTACATGAGGTTGCAATGCCGGGCGGAGCCCGGACGCAACTCACCTTCTTCGCCGACCGAGTGGCGGATGCCAGTTATCAGCCGCACACGGGCGACTACTTCCTCTTCCTCAAAGACATTGGCGGCGGCGAGTGGTACCAGATATTCCGCTTCGATGTTGCTGACGGTAGCACGACTCTGCTTACGGATGGCAAGTCGCGTAACACGGATTTTGCGTGGTCCAACCAGGGGGATCGCATCGCTTACGCCAGTACCCGCCGCAACAACGCCGATCTGGATTTTTACGTGATGAATCCGCAGGACAAGGGCAGCGACAAAATGATCGCCGAAAATCACGGCGGCGGCTGGCAAATGCGCGACTGGTCGCCCGATGACCGAACGTTGCTGGCCGAGAATTATGTCTCCATCAACGAGAGCTCGCTTTGGCTGTTGGATGCTGCGACCGGGCAAAAGACGGAGCTGACATCGAAGGGCTCGGAAAAGGCCTACTACTCGGCAGTCGGCTTCAGCCGCGATGGTAAGGGCATTTACCTGATCACCGACAAAGATAACGAGTACCTGCGCCTGGGTTACATGGACTTGGCCTCGAAATCGCTGAAGTACCTGACGAATTTCAAATGGGACATTGGGGGCGCCCAGTTTTCGTGGGACCGCCGCTATATTGCCTTTACCACCAACGAAAACGGGCTCAGCAGTCTGCACGTTCTGGACACGCAGAGCCGCAAAGAGCTGGCAATGCCCAGGGTACCCCCAGGCGTGATCAATGAGCTGCGCTGGCACCAAAACAATCGCGATCTGGCATTCAGTTTGAACAGCTCGCAATCTCCTTCCGATGTCTATTCGGTCGATATTCAGTCTCGCAAGCTGGAGCGTTGGACTCACAGCGAAACTGGAGGGATCGATCCGCAAAGCTTTGTGCAACCGAAGTTGATTACCTGGAAGAGCTTCGATGGCCGCGAAATTTCGGGGTGGTTGTATACGCCGAAGGCGAAGCCGGGCACGGGCAAATATCCGGTAGAGATTGTGATTCACGGCGGTCCCGAGGGACAGTCACGGCCAACCTTCCTGGGCCGGAACAATTACCTGATCAACGAAATGGGAATCGCTCTGGTCTATCCCAATGTGCGCGGATCGACGGGATATGGCAAGGCGTTCACGCAGCTCGATAACGGATTTCTGCGCGAGAACACCTACAAAGATATCGGCTCGCTGTTGGACTGGATTGCTGCCCAACCAGATTTGGACGCGAAGCGGGTGATGGTGACCGGCGGCAGCTATGGCGGGCACATGACGCTGGCCATCGCCACTGGTTACAACACTCGCATTGCCTGCTCGGTCGACGTGGTTGGGATGTCAAACCTGGTGACATTTCTTGAGCACACCGAGGCTTACCGCCGCGACCTGCGCCGCGTGGAGTACGGCGATGAGCGCGACCCTGAGATGCGCGCCTACCTGGAGAAGATCGCGCCCATGAACCACGTTAAGGAGATTACGAAGCCGATGCTGGTGGTAGCTGGAGTAAACGATCCGCGGGTGCCGAAGAGTGAGGCCGACCAGATGGTGAAGGCGCTGGAGGCGAATGGCACGACGGTCTGGTACCTGGCGGCGAAGGACGAGGGCCACGGCTTCGCCAAAAAGAAGAATGCCGACTTCCAGTTCGATACAACTGTGCTTTTCATGCAGAAGTATTTACTTCAGGAGCCGAGCGGCCAATAGCATAGCCGTCCAACAGAGCTTCTAGTTTTTTTTCTTTGAGCTGTCATCCCGAGCGGAGCGCAGCGGAGTCGAGGGACCTGCAGTCTCTTCACCGGCCCAAACTGCCGATGCGAAAAGAAAGACGCTCGTCGAATAATAAAGCTTGCATGGAGCGATCATGCCGAGGACCGTGCTCGCGAAAAGCATTCGACAGCGAGTTGGAAAGAGGGCGGGGCGAGCGTTCTTGATTTCATGATAATCCGTGGTGGTGCGAACTGCAGATCCCTCGGCTGCGCTGCGCTGGGCTCGGGATGACACACGGTGGTAAGGGTTCGAGATCCCTCGGCTCCTCCCCCTCGGCTGCGCTCGGGGTCGTCGCTCGGGATGACACCCTCGCTACCGTTCTTCTCTGCCGATCCATTTCGCGGCATGAGTCGGCTTGAACTGCGCCATCTTCTCCAACAGACGCTCCGGATCATCCGCGTCGAGCACGAGCCGGCGGTTCTCCGGGTGCAGAAATCCTTCACTCACGGCGTTGTCGAACAGGCGCAATAGAGGGTCGTAGTAGCCAGCGACGTTCAGCAGGCCACATGGCTTCTCGTGGATGCCGAGCTGCGACCATGTCACAACCTCGCAGAATTCCTCGAAAGTGCCGAATCCGCCGGGCAAAGCGATGAACGCATCCGACAAATCGGACATCAACGCCTTGCGCTCATGCATGGAACTCACCACGCGCAACTCGGTCAGTCCGCGATGCCCAACCTCGCGAGCCATCAGAGACTCTGGAATGACTCCCATCACCTTGCCGCCTCCGCCAAGCACGGTGTCGGCCAGCACGCCCATCAGGCCGATGTTGCCGCCTCCGTAAACCAGTTCGATGCCGCGCTCGACCAGCACCGAGGCAAGCTGCTCAGCCGCGGCGCGGTATACGGGACGGGTTCCCAAATTCGAACCGCAAAATACGCAAATTCTTCGGAAGTTCATGGTCGTGGAGGGTGTTTCTATTACCAGATTAAGTTTAGTCGAGAGTAGCTTGCGGATTGCGCCTGCCACGGTTTGACAATTTGAATCGTTTGATAATTTTTATCATCTATCTACTATGCGCCGAGAGGCTTACAACCAGTTCCTCGGGCTGTGCCGCGAGCACGGTCTGGCGGCCACCCATCAGAGGCAGAAGATCTACGAAGCTTTGATGGCGGGTCCCGGCCACTACTCTCCTGAGGAGATCTACGACAAGGTAAAAGAAGAGCTGCCGTCGATTTCGCTCGCAACCGTGTACAAGAACCTCAGGACCTTTGTCGAAGCCGGCATGCTGCGCGAGGTGTCTCCGCATCACGGCTGGCGTATAGATGGCAACCCTCAGCCTCATCATCATTTGGTTTGTACGCGATGCCGCTCCATCACTGACATTGATGTGGAACGAATCGATCCTGTTAAGCTGCGCGGCCGGGTGCCGGCGGGCTTCCGGGTAGAGAAGTTCAGCATCGAGATTCAGGGAGTATGTAAGGCGTGCGCGCAAGCGGAATTACAGCAACGCACAAATTAATTCGAAGAAACGGAGCTTATTAAACATGTTAGGCGTTGGAGAGAAGTTTCCCGATTTCAAAGTGACCGCAACCGTGAGCCTTGAAAAAGGTAAAGAGTTCAGGGAAATCACAAACGACGATTTCCAGGGGAAGTGGAAGGTGTATTTCTTCTGGCCTAAGGATTTCACTTTCGTTTGCCCCACGGAAATTGCCGCGTTCGGCAATCTGAACCAGGAATTCAAAGATCGCGATGCTCAGCTCCTGGGCGGCAGCACGGATTCTGAGTTTGTACACCACGCGTGGCGCACTCATCACGAGGACCTGAAGGACCTGCCGTTCCCCATGCTGGCCGACATCAAACGCGAACTGACCGGGCAGCTCGGCATCATTGACGAGAGCGCCGGGGTGGCCCAGCGTGCCACCTACATCGTGGATCCCGAAGGCGTGATTCGTTTCGCCTATGTCACGGACCTGTCGGTCGGTCGCAATCCTCAGGAAGTGCTGCGGGTGCTTGACGCACTACAGACGGACGAGCTTTGCCCCTGCAATTGGCAGAAGGGCCAGGAAACGCTGCACGTCTAACCATGATTCGCCGATGGCTCCGCTGCGCAAACGGCGGAGCCATTCTGCTAGTGGTCAGTTCGATTGTCATCCCGAATGAGCCTCTTTTGCGAGTGAGGGATCTGGGCGTGCCGATTCGCGCCGAGACGCGAAAGGCACGCATCCTTATTCAACCTGACCCACGCGCAGTCATTCGTTTTTCTAAGGGATTTGAAAATGACACTCAATGCATTGCTAGAAACGCTGCCCGACTACGCCAAAGACATGCGGCTAAACTTTTCCAGCGTAGTTTCCAACCAGACGGAGTTGAACCAACAGCAGCTATGGGGAACCGTAGTCGCCTGCGCAATGACCTCACGCAATGAAGATCTGACGGCGACGGCACTGGAAGAAGCTGCTTCTCACCTGTCAGCCGAGGCGTTCGAAGCGGCCAAGTCCGCGGCGGCCGTGATGGGCATGAACAATATCTATTACCGCTTCCTGCATCTCTCGTCGAACGAGAAGTACAAGACGATGCGCGCGGGCCTGCGGATGAATATCATTCGGACTCACGGAATCGAGCCTCTCGATTTTGAGCTTTGGTGCCTGGCGGTGTCGGCGATCAACGGCTGCGGCGCCTGTGTTGATTCCCACGAAAAGGTGCTGCGCGAAAAGGGATTCGGTGAAGAAAAAGTGTTAGCTGCGGTACGAGTGGCCTCTGTGCTGCACGCCATCGCCACCGTGCTCGACACTCAGCGGGTGGTTGCCGGCGAACCGGTGGGCGTCTAAGCGCAACCGCGCCCATGTGATGGTCGACACTGAGCGATGGTTATCTTAGCGGTTTCTCCGCCCGCATAAGCCCAATGCTAAGTCATTGAAAGATATGGCACTGCTCCCCAAAACGTAGCTTACGTCACAACCGCTTGTGATGTCTGCACTTGTCCGGTGTGCGCTTAAGCAGTCTGCTGGAATGTATCTAGGAGCAGACTCCGCTGCTGCAAGTGACGAAACTACTGCACTGGATCTCTGAAGCGAGAAGCAGAAGCCTATTGCCAGAGATCACACTCGCCTGTGACTTCGAATCAAGGGTCGACAGGAAGTCGGCAGCGGTTGATCTTCGCACCCCGGAATTGCGCAAGTGCGCTCCGGTCGCACAACCGAGATACGCAACCATTAGGGGGCACTGTGCTGACACCATACGGTCTTGACATCATCGAAAACTGTCTGACCTGCAAGATGCGGTCGGACCACATCTTTTGCGACTTGCCTGCTGCCGCACTGCAGTCGTTCGAACATATCAAATACGCCACCGCGTATCCCAAGGGCGCAGTGCTATTCGTGGAAGGCCAATCTCCACGCGGGATTTTCGTTTTATGCAAAGGTCGGGTGAAGCTTTCCATCTGCTCCACCGACGGCAAGACGCTGATCTTGAAAATCGCTGAACCCGGCGAGGTGCTCGGACTGAGCGCCTCGGTCTGCGGCAAGCCCTATGAACTCACGGCGGAAACCGCCGATCCCTGCCAGGTGAACTTCGTCAAGCGCGAAGACTTTGTGCGCTTCCTGCGGGAACACAGCGACGCATGTCTGCGGGTGGCCGAGCAACTGAGTGAAAAGTACAACACCGCCTGCCGCGAGATTCGCTCCCTCGGACTGTCCCATTCCGCCAGCGAGAAACTTGCCAAGCTCTTGCTGGAATGGAGTGCGAAAGCCGGGGAAGCTGCCAAGGCAGAGCCGCGAGTGAAGCTTGCGCTCACCCACGAAGAAATCGCGCAGATGATCGGAACTTCGCGAGAAACCGTCACCCGGCTGTTTGCTGACCTCAAGAAGAGACAGATTGTGCAGGCAAAAGGCTCGACTCTGCTGATTCGCAACAAATCAGCGTTGAAGGCATTGGCCCTAGCCCAATAGTGATGGATGGCCGGCGAGGCTAAAACTCAGTGACCCTCATGGGTCCTGTCGTGCCATGCGGGGCAACCCGTTGCGGATCCTGTGAAGAGGGTCACGACAACGGGTGATTGCAATCACTGCGCCGGATACGGCTGCCGAACTATTAACTAGACATCATGGCAAGCATGAGTCAGACCACCAGTTGCATGACTTGCGATTCGCGGCCCGACCGCCCGTTCTGCGATATGCCAACAGACGCGCTGAAGGACTTCGACCAGATCAAGTCCATAGCCAATTACCCCAGGCGCACGGTTCTGTTCGCCGAAAGCCGTCCTGTGCGTGGCATTTATATTCTCTGCGACGGGCGGGCCAGGCTCTCCATAGGCTCTGAAAGCGGCAAGCGCCTTACCTTGCGCATCGCCGGACCGGGCGAGGTCCTCGGATTGGGCGCGGTTCTGTCCAATACTCCCTACGAAATGACGGTCGAAGTGCTTGATGATTCGCAAGTAGCGTTCGTACGCCGGAGGGACCTGGTGAAGTTCCTGCGGGAGCACCGTACGGTTTGCCTGCAGATCGTCCAAATGTTGAGCCAGGACTTACATGGAGCTTATGAGCGGGTCAGGAATATAGGTACCATCCGTCCCCGCCGTCCCCGGCTACTCATTCGTCCACGAGTAGTCTTTTCCTGATTTGCAGGATCGATTCAAAACGCATAACGCACAGCGAGGGTGGTGTTGTTGGCGTGGAAGTAGCGGGCAGCCGTCGGTCCCACGAATGAGCCTTCGCCATATTGGTAATAATTCCAGCCGCCCTTGAAGCTTACCCCCTTGTACAACTTGACCTCCACCGTGGCCAGCGGGGTCTGATAGGTCGAGGCCAGCGGACCAAGCGGAAGCAGGGCGTTGAAGTCGGTCGTGTTGCCCTGGTTGTCAACGATACTGTACCCCACGCGCATATTGACGCGATCCACGGGAGACAGGGTGAACGCAAAGTATCCATATTGCGTATGCGTCTGGTACAGGCCATAGGTCTGCTGCAGTGAGCTGTCGCCCACGCAGGCCGTTGAGCCTGGCGGAGGCGTGCTGTCCTGGAAGCAGAGGAACAGGTTCTGCTGGATAGCCTCGAAGTTGTAGGCCAGGTCGAATCCCCACTTCTTGCCGGGCATGATCGTGGCATTCACCATGGTCATGTAATTGTGCTGGCCGAGGTTGATACCAGGCGTGTTGTTGCTCGCCTTCTGATATGTGAAATTGCCTCCCAGCATCAGCCAGGGACGCGGTGCATAGGAAACATTTCCCCGGAAGTTAAGGAAGTTCAGCGGGTCGGTACGGTAGATCCAGTTATCGGCCGCGCCGTATTCCGCCTCGACGTCGGCGTGCAGAGCTCCCTTGCGATACCAGGCGCCCAGCACGCCGGTGTAACGGTTGAGCTGCGTGCTGGTGCCCAGCGGATCGTCCCAGGGAGTGAGAACGCCGGCAAAGGTGCAGGTGCCATTTGCATTCAGCGGCTGCCCGGCGCATTCACCGCGGTTGGGATTGTTGGGATAGTAGATGTCGCCGAGTGCCGCTTCGTAGCTGTCGCCGGGCTGAATGCTGAGCTTTGTCCAGTTGAATCCGGCGCGCACGCCGAAGCTGCGCGCGATGTCGTACTGGACCTGGAAATCATTGGCGTAGGACAACTGCCCAAGCAGGCTGGCATACAGGTCGTTGATGACGTCGGCAGGTGAACCCGACGCGTGGGTGAGGGTCGTTCCGGGGAAGAACGCTGCCGGCGTCAGCAGCGAAGCCGTGGTCGGCGCAGCGGGGAAGAGGCTATTTTCGTAGTCGAGATAGTCTCCCGACACACTGAAGTTGCGGAAGTGGAAGGCCTCGACCAGGCGGAACCGGTCGCTGATGTGGATGGTGGCCGAAACGTCGGCCGATGAGGAATTCCACTTCGCGCTCGAGCTGCTGCCTGCGGTGTTGTACCCCAGCAACCCTGTGCGTGTGGTTAATCCATCGTAAATCGCCGTCAACGGCGTGTTCATTTGCGCGTGGCTGTACTGCCATTGTCCGTTGAAGTCGAGCCATTTCAATGACGACGAGCGCATATTGAGCTGCTCGGTAGGAATAAACGTGTGCTCGTGCTGATAGAGGCTGTAGTTGGAGTAGCCATTGCAGGACGGGTTGGCGATTCCGTTCTTCAACGGCGCCGAGCATGGACTGCCGCTGTTGAACCATGGCAGTCCTAAGCTGACCAAAGTCGAGTTCGACAATGGCCAGGAGTTATACCCGTTCAGGGAATCCGTTGTCCCGCCGGTGTAGTACTGCAGGAGCTGCGTATAGCTGATTGTGGTTTTATCGTTCGCCCGCCAGTCGGCCCCAAAGCGGAAGCCGTTCAACTGATTGTTCCAGCTTTGGTCAAGCAGCGCTTCAGTGCCCTCATGCAGGCTGCTGAAAGAGGGCCCGATGATGCGGTTGCGGTTGTAGCCGGCGCGGAAGGACAGCTTGTGCATCGGCAGCACCACGAGATCGAAGTTGTAGAGATTCTGCCGGTCGAAGTAGCTGTGCGGCGAAAACAGCACCGGAACCGATGGGTTGCCGGCAGGCGGAGCCGGGTTCAGCGGGTTCGCAAACAGGTCGTAGTCGAAATAGTTCTGTATGTGCTGATAGCTGCCGGAGAAGTTGTACCAGTGATATTTCGCGATCCGCAGCCGCGCCGCCTGCTCGGGATCGCCACCCCATCCAAAGCTCGACAGGGTGAGAGTGTTGAAGATCTCTTCGTCGTCCTTGGCCTGCATGGTCAGCGACTGCTCAAGCAGGCGTGCCCCACTTTGATAATTCACCAGGGTGTCATACATCGGCGTGCTTCCCGTGGTGTCGTTGATGCGACCGCCAAACTCGATGGATTGCGTCACGTGAAAGCCGCCGATGTCCTTACCTTCTTGCGCGTCCGACGGCGGCGCAGCCGGCGGGGAGGATGCCGAAGGAGCCTGCGCGAAGCTTAGGTTTGCGAATACTAGCCCGGCCACTGCGAGTCCGAGCCACAGATGCGATCGGTAAATCGTTGGGAATCGCATAGCGTCCTCTTAGCGGAAGAACACCGGACTAAAGTTTGAACCGTGGATCTGGGTGTGGCACGTGGTACACGCCTGGTACTTCGTCGACTGATCGTGATTCGGTCCTATGGGCCTACCCGCCGCACCATTCATGTTCGGGGTGTGACATCGCAAGCAGAGGAAGTTGACGTTATTCACCTGCAGCAACCGTGGGTTAGTCGAGCCATGAGGTGTGTGGCAGGAGAGGCAGCCCTCATCCGTCTTGACCGGGGCATGCTCGAAGACGAACGGGCCCATAGTATCCGTGTGGCACTTGGTGCAAACCGCAAACTGGCCGGCCGCCGAGCGGACCTGACCGCCTCGTTCGGTCCCGTGCGGGTTGTGACAATCACTGCATTGAATCAGTCCCACTTCCACGCGATGGCGATACGGCCGTGAGAACTGTGCCTTCTGCGCCGCGTGGCAGCCGAAGCAAAGCTCGGTCTGCGACTTCACGAGCATGAAATTCACATCGGCGGATTTGTGCGGACTATGGCAGCTAGTACAGGTGACCCCGCTGGCCAGATGCTCGGATTTGGAAAAGTTCTGTGTCTCCAGGCTGGACTGGTGACATTTGGTGCAGATTGCCGCGGTTTGCGCGGGGCTCAGGGTCTCAAAGCGAATGATCTTGGTGGGATCGCCTCCGCCATCGACGTGTGCTTCGCCAGGACCATGACACGACTGGCATCCGTGCTGATCGCCTTTGAGCAGGGCCGAGTGTGGAGTGCCTGCGAAGTGTTTTTCCCAGAGGTCCTGGTGGCAAGTCTTGCAAGCGTCGATCGGTGCATACTGGCCCGCTGAAGAATCGGGAAGAGCAGCCGACGCCTGCGGAGGCTGGGTTTTCGCGGGATCAGTCGCGAACGTGCCCGGCACCAGGGCTAAAGTCGCGACCAGAATAAAGGCTAATCGGAAACTTCCGGTCTTCGCTAAACCCATCGCCGCTCCTCCGCAACCAGGTTCCAATCGGTGAACGAGTGAATCTACTCCACAAGAAACGGCTTGCGCCTAGACGACGTCGGCGTGGCTTTCTTGATCCCCTACAGCAAAACTGGCCAAGATGATTGACGAGATTCTCTTACGTTCCTGGAGCTTTGGCAAGCGCATTCACGGCCCGATATGTCTGGAAGGTTTCTGGCAGCGCGCACCAGCGCGGCTTCGCCGGACCGGTTCCTCCGCGTGACTTCCATGCGAGTGTAGGAACCCTGTCAGTGAAGTACGTTTTCTAAACGCCACCCACCATACCTTAGGGAGGGGAGCACCAGCTTCCCGCCGCCTTCCCCCAGCAGTGACGCTCGGCTCAGGGCCCTTTTTTCGCCAAACATATTCTATGTGACCGCTGTCACGCCCCCGAGTGAGGCCACTCACTGCCGCTTGGGCCATCAATCAGCCATTTTGGATAGTTAGGTGTGCGCTGAAAGCGAGGGATGCCGTGAAGCGTTGCGGTTGGTTAATAGCACTTCTTCTGTTGCTCACTACGTGTGCCGCGGCGGCGGGTAAGCCCAAGGCCGCTGCCAAAATGAGCAACGAGGAGTGTCTGGCTTGTCACAATGACGCAACTCTGACCAAAGACGACAATGGCAAAACGGTCAGTCTGCACGTTGACGATGCCGCCTTTAAGGCGTCCATCCACAGCACCTTCGGTTGCACCGACTGCCACGCCGACATCAAGGCCTTCCCCCACGATCCCACGCCGGTCATGCCTAAGTGCGCGACCTGCCATGCCGACCAGCAGGCAGCTTACGATCGCGGCGTTCATGCCAAGGCCGCTGCCGCCGGCAACACCAATGTCGCCAAGTGCCAGGATTGCCACGGCAATGTTCACACCATTCTTCCTGCCAGCGACCCCAAGTCGAAGGTAGCGCATGGAAATATTCCGCAAACTTGCGGCGCCTGTCACGGGCAAAAACTGGTGATGAGCTCAAGCGGAGTCAGTTCCGCTACTTTCAGCTCCTACGAGCAAAGCGTACACGGTAGAGCGGTTAGCGGAGGATCGGAGAAAGCTGCGGTTTGCACGGATTGCCACGGAGAGCATGACATCCTGGGCGGCGGCGATCCGAAGTCCACGGTGTTCAAGTTCAATGTCCCCAACACCTGCGCCAAGTGTCACGCCGATGTTGCGCAGCACTACAAAGACAGCATCCACGGGCAGCAGGTCGCGCAGGGCAATTGGCAGGCCCCGGTTTGTACCGATTGCCATGGAATCCACACCATCAAATCACCCAGCGATCCCGCATCGGCGGTGGCCGCGGCCAATGTCGCGAATACCTGCGCCGGGTGCCATGCCAGCGTGAGGCTGACCAGCGAATTCGGCGTGCCCGGCAATCGGGTTTCAACCTACCTGGCCAGTTATCACGGCATGGCTTCGAAAGTCGGCTCCACCACGGTGGCCAACTGCGCGAGTTGCCACGGGGTACACGATATTCTCCCCTCGAGCGATCCACGGTCGAAGATCAACCCGGCTCATCTGGCTGAAACCTGCGGCAAATGCCACCCCGGCGCCAACCAGAAGTTCATTGCTGCCAAGGTCCACCAGGACGGCACGCAGAAGGCCGACATAGGTTCCAAGATACTGGCCCTCATCAGCAAGTTTTATATCTGGATGATCATCGCGGTGATCGGCGGTATGGTGCTGCACAACCTCATCATCTTCCGCAAGAAGATGAAGCTGCATCGCATAGGTCAGCCGCGAATCCTGTTCCGCATGACTCCCAAGCAGCGTGCCCAGCACTTGACGCTGCTCATCAGTTTCTTCACCCTGGTGCTCACCGGATTCGCGCTCAGGTATCCCAACTCGTGGCTGGCCGCGGCCTTCATCAATGAGGCGGTCAGAGGCGTGGTGCACCGCGTGGCCGGTGTCGTGCTGATCGCGGTTAGCCTCTTCCATATCTATTACGTGATCGCCGATCCGGATGGGCGGCAGTTAGTCAAAGACATGCTGCCCGACTGGAAAGACGTCACCGACGTGCGTGACGCGTTCCGGTTCTATCTCGGAGTAAGCAACCACCGCCCGATGTTCCGCCGCTTCTCCTACGCCGAGAAGGCCGAGTACTGGGCCCTGGTTTGGGGCATGTTCGTCATGGCCACCACCGGCTTGATGATCTGGTTCAAGATGCTGGTCATGGACCGTGCGCCGGGGTGGTGGATCGATGTCGCCATCCTGATTCACTGGTACGAAGCCATATTGGCAACGCTCGCCATCATCGTCTGGCACTTGTATGCGGTCATCTTCGACCCTGATGCCTATCCCATGAACTGGGCCTGGTTCGATGGCAAGATGTCGATCGAGCACTACGAACATGAGCATCCGTTGGATATGATGGCCATCGAGCGGGCACAGGGGGCCGAAGAGAAAGTGGAAGAAGAGTCGGCCGAGGAAAACCCACCAGCGGCAGCCCGCGAGCAAGCTGCCGACGAGGTTACCACTTCGAAATAGCGAACGGTGCCGACGACAAAAAACTGGTAAAGCCGTGTCACCCGTAGTAGGGTACGGCCTATCGTGACTACCACTTTGCTGTGATGTAGGACATACGGTGCGGTGATATAAGGTCAGCATCCCGCATTCTCAACGGAATTCATCAGGAGCCGTTTTTTCATGGCTGAAGAGCAGCGAGCGAAACCGCTTGGTTTGAACGACTTCATCCCGGGCAAGTTAATCAAGAACTCCATAAGCCTGGTCGGCCTCGCCCTGGCTGTAGTTGCGCTGGCGAACATCATCTTTCTGTTCCTGGTGGACATGGTCGCCACGCAGGAGAGTCCCTACATCGGCATTCTCGCCTACATGATCATGCCGGGCCTCCTGCTTCTGGGCTTGGCGCTGATGGTTGTGGGAATGATGGTGGAACGCCGGCGCCGGGCGCGCGGCCTGCCTGACGCAACCCAGTTTCCGCGCATCGATCTCAACAATCCGAATCAGCGCAGCTCGGTGGCATTTGTTCTGAGCTTCGTCGTAATTTTCGCGTTGCTCAGCGCCGTCGGCAGCTACAAAGCGTACGAGTTTACCGATTCCGTGCAGTTCTGCGGAGAGCTCTGCCACACCGTGATGCACCCTGAGTTCGTGGCCTACTCAGCCTCGCCGCACGCGCGCGTTGCCTGCGTCGATTGCCATGTCGGCCCCGGTGCGGGGTGGTATGTGCGCTCGAAGATGTCGGGATTGCGTCAGGTCTACTACACGATTCGCGGAACCTATCCCCGGCCGATACCCTCTCCTGTGGCCAACCTTCGCCCGGCCCAGCAGACCTGCGAACAATGTCACTGGCCCAGGAAGTTCTGGGGCGCGCAGCTGAAGACATTCACCCACTTCGGGGCTGATGAGAACAACACCCCGCGCCAGATCCGCATGCTCATCAAAGTTGGCGGTGGCGATCCGGAACTGGGTCCGGCCGGTGGTGGTATTCACTGGCACATGAACATCGCCAACAAGATCGAGTACTACGCCACCGATGAGAAGCGACAGAACATTCCATGGATACAGGTGACCGATCCAACCGGGAAAGTGACGGTCTACACGACCAAAGACAATCCACCCAAGCCGGAAGAGATCGCAAAAGCCGATAAGCGCCGCATGGATTGCGTTGACTGCCACAACCGTCCGACTCATATCTATGTTCCGCCTGATCTCTCGATCGATCGCGCCATGGCGCTGAATGTCATCGACCCCTCGCTCCCGTACATCAAGCACCAGGGAGTCGAGGTGCTGACGGCGGACTACAAAACTTCCGCGGAAGCGCAGAAGGAAATTCCTGAGAAGATCAACGCTTTCTATCAGGAGAAATATCCGCAGATTGCCAGCTCGAAGGCGGATGCGATCGCCGCTGCCAGCAAGGAGTTGCAGCGAATCTTCGGCACAACCTTCTTCCCCGAGATGCACGTCAACTGGCTAACCCATCCCAACAACATCGGACACTTCTATTCCTCGGGATGCTTCCGTTGCCACGACGGCAACCATGTCAGCGCTGACGGCAAGACGATCAGCAAGGATTGCAATGCCTGCCACACCCTGGCCGCGCAGGAAGAAGGTAAGGAAAAGCTGGCGGCCATCCCCAACCAGTCGTTCCAGCACCCGGTGGATATCGGCGACCTGAGCGCGGTTAACTGCTCCGATTGCCACAGCGGCGGTGGGGCAGGGCAGTAGACTGTTCGACAGGGCACGGCGAGTCCGTGCCCTGCAGCCGAATTTGTCTTTCCAAGAAACCCCCTGCACAACCCCCGCAAAAGTGACGCTCGTCACATGGGCCTGTGATAAGAGGCATGGCCCTTCGGCTTGCTGAAATCCTATCGTTACATCAGCAACCAGAGCCAACCGCAGTAGTGGGGAGGGAACGATGACAGCAGGCAATGGCAGCGCGCATCCAGCCGCGACGAAGAAATTCACACCACGCCTCATCTTTTGGGAAGTCACAAAGGGCTGCAATCTGCGCTGTATCCACTGCCGCGCCACCGCGACTGAGTTGATGTCCCCGCAGGACCTTCACACCGACAAGGCGCTGAACATCATTTCGCAGATTGCCGATTACGGTAATCCCATCCTGGTGCTCAGCGGAGGCGAACCCCTCTACCGGAACGACATTTTCACCCTGGCCGAGTACGCCAACGGTCGGGGCTTGCGCACGGCGCTCGCGACCAACGGCACCCTGGTGACCTCCGACGTAGCCCAGCGCATCAAGGACTCGGGCATCAAGCGGGTATCGATTTCGCTGGATGGCGCCGATGCTGCTACCCATGATTCCTTCCGCGGCATTCCCGGAGCCTTCGACGCCGCCATTTACGGGATGAAGAACCTGCAGCGGCTGGGCGTCTCGGTGCAAATCAATACCACGATTGCCCGCCACAACGCGCACCAGCTTCCCGACGTTCTGACCATGGCCCGGACGCTGGGCGCCGATGCCCTGCACACCTTCCTGCTAGTGCCGGTCGGTTGCGGAGTCGACATTGCCGCCGAGCAGATGGTTGCTCCCGAGGAGTACGAGCGGATGCTCAACTGGTTCTATGACCAGTCGCTCACCGGAGACATCGAGTTGAAAGCGACCTGCGCGCCGCACTACTTCCGCGTGGCACGTCAACGTCGTGCAGCAGACAAGGCGGCTGGCCGCGAAGTTCCTCCGCCAATCGCGCATCACCCCCCAACCGAGATCGGCCCCACCGAGATGACCATGCCCGGCTCGACCGGAATCTCACTGAAACCGGGCGGCGGCGCTCCGGTTGGACACGCCGGCCATCCGAGCGATATGAACGCGATGACCAAGGGCTGCCTGGCCGGTACCGGCGTCTGCTTCATCTCGCATGAAGGCGAGGTCTTCCCCTGCGGATACCTTCCTGCGATTGCAGGCGATCTGCGGAAGCAAAGCTTTGCCGATATCTGGGACAACTCCGGCGTCTTCGCAGCCTTGCGCGACGACGACAACCTGAAAGGCAAGTGCGGCTGCTGCGAGTTCCGCCACGTCTGCATGGGATGCCGGGCGCGCGCCTATGCCGCAACCGGCGACTTCCTGGCTGAAGAACCTTTCTGCGTGTACGAGCCGGGTACCTCGAACAAAATGGTGCAGGAGATCGCGGCGACGAAGCGATAACGAAGCCGACCCGCAAGGGTGCCGATGCGCGTTTACCTCTTGTCATCACGCGCGAAGCGAGAGACCTGATCTGCTTCGCTGACTGAAGATGATGGCTTCTGCGGGCTTGCCGATTCGGCCCAACGCAGGCTCTTGTTTACGCGCACAAACTGCAGATCCCCCGGCGACGCTCGGGATGACGGACGTAAAAACTCGTGCCCTGACTCGCACTTGCGCAGATCCGTACGACCCTGAGACGCACCGGGGTCACTCCCCTGATTCCGTCCCCTTTGTGGTCGTCTAAGGGCCGGGCCCACCACCTATAATTAAACTGCTCTGGATCGATTCTCCGCCGACCGCGCTGGCTCATCAGCGCACGCGGAGATTTGTCTGCGAAAGCCATCTCGATCCCTCAGGTGCCCGCCGGCGCGCCGCCGCTCGGGTTCGCTTTCCTGCACAAGACTCCGCACCGAACAGCCCTCCTCCTCACACTTCTCATACTGCTTTCGACCGGTGCCCTCGCCAATGACGCTCAATCCAGTAAGCAGACGGCGCGTCTGCAATTCGAAAAAGCCGAGCAGTTGCGCGAAGCCCTCAACGGGCGCCCCGAGGCGGAGCGCACCCGCCGCGACTATCAGCACGTCGTTATCGCCTATCGCAAGGTCTACTACGGGGACCCGGGCTCTTCCAAAGCGGATGCCAGCATCGTCGCTGTTGCCGAACTGCTGACTGCGATGGGCCGCCAGTTTCAGCCGGGCGACAAAGACCTGCGCGCCGCCATCGGCGAGTACCAATTCCTGCGGCGGGAGTACCCCGGCAGCAAGTATCGGGTCGAAGCCCTGTTCACCATCGGCCAGATATACAAAGAGGACTTGGGCGATACGGCAGCAGCGGAAGCTACGTTCGAGGAATTCATCAAGCGCTATCCTCACGACTCGCGTATCGCCAAAGCCCGAGAGACGCTGGCTGAGCTCAAGCACCCCACGCCGCCTGCTCCGAAAAAGCATCCGGAAACAGCGCGCGTGGAGAAGTCCACCCAGCCGCCCGCATCGGTCGCGACGGCTCCTTCCCAAGCCGCCGCTGTCGCCGAGGCGACTCCCGCTTCTGTGTCCGAAACTCCAGCTCCGCGTCCGCTTGAGCTGGTGACTGGTATTCGTCACTGGTCGTCCCCTGACTCAACCCGCGTTGCCATCGACGTGGATGGCGCGGTCGAGTATCAGGCGGGGAGGGTTCCCAACCCAGATCGCATCTTTTTCGATCTGCCGAACACAAAGCTCAGTTCCACGCTGGTAGGGAAGAGCTTTGAAGTGCAGGACGGATTCCTGAAGAAGATACGCGTGGCGCAGTACCAGCGCGATTCGACACGGGTGGTTCTGGAGGTCGAGAATTTGTCGGAATACTCCGCCTTCGTGCTGCCGAATCCGTATCGCCTGATTATCGACATCCACGGCCGGAAGGCGACTCCGACCGAAGTGGCGAATAGTGCGGCTGCGGATTCAACCGGCGAAACCGGGGAGAGAAGCTCCCGGTCCATCGTTTCCGGCAACCTTACGTCGGCCTCGAATGTCCAGCCGACACGGGATGAGGCGGCGAGCGGCGGATCCGATGCTCAACGGACGGCATCAACTCCCCGCCGAGTGCAGACCAGCAAGGCTACTGGCCCGGCGGCAGAGAGAAGCGAACGCACAGCCAATGGCCAGGATGCCGAGGGTCGCTCGCCCGAAACGCCTTCCAGTTCGGGCTCACGTGCTGTGAAAACCTCTGAGGCCTCGGGCACAAAGACCGCACCCACCACGGTCGCGAAACTCGCCCCGCGCCGGACGACCGTCGACGACAACGATGACCCGCTTGCGGATCCGAACAAGACCACGCATCCCGCGATCAAAGCCACCTCGCAGCCGACCTCAGCGCCAACCGCTGTCGCCGTTGCGCCGCGAGATAAATCGGCGAAGAAGGGAAGCAAGCCCACGCAAGCGCAAATTGCTGCTGC
This sequence comes from uncultured Acidobacteriaceae bacterium, assembly GCA_963796585.1. GTDB lineage: Bacteria > Acidobacteriota > Terriglobia > Terriglobales > Acidobacteriaceae > CAVVDY01. Next base: position 109,061 of record CAWCMB010000005.1, on the reverse strand, counting down.
CCGCGAGGCTGCGCCAACCTCGGCGGGTGATCGCAGCCTGATTCGCGCCTTGGGACTGAAGATCGGGCGAATCGTCATCGACCCCGGTCACGGCGGGCACGATACCGGAACCATCGGACCCGAAGGGCTGATGGAAAAGGACCTGGTGCTTGACGTATCGCTGCGACTTGGACGCCTGTTGGAAGCGCGGCTGGGCGCGGACGTCGTCTATACCCGCGACGATGACACCTTCATCCCGCTGGAAACACGCACCGCCATTGCCAACCAAAAGCAGGCTGATCTGTTCATCTCAGTTCACGCCAACTCCAGCCCCGATCCTGAGGCGCGTGGGGTCGAAACGTATTACCTGAACTTCACCTCGAGCCCCGATGCTCTGGAGGTCGCGGCTCGCGAGAACGCGGTCTCTGAGAAGTCGATTCACGAGCTACAGGACTTGGTGAAGAAGATCACGCTCAAAGAGAAGATTGACGAATCGCGCGAGCTCGCCTCGGACGTGCAGACCTCGCTTTACCAGGGACTGTCGGCGAAAAACCCTTCGCTGCACAATCGTGGCGTCAAGAAAGCACCGTTCGTAGTGCTGATCGGCGCCAACATGCCCAGTATCCTGGCCGAGATTTCTTTCGTCTCCAATCCCATCGACGAACAGCGCCTGGAAACGCCCGAGTACCGCCAGAAGATCGCCGAGTCGCTCTACCGAGGCATCGCGAAGTATGTCGGCGGCCTCAGCGGGGTGAAGGTCGCGAGCAAGATGGGCAAAGAAGCTGGGGAATAGCCTGGCGCTGTGCGGCTTTGAAAGGGCACGGCTTCAGCGGCTGCTGAAAAACTCGACTTTGCGGCGATTCGCGTCAGGGCACGACCTTGGTCGTGCCGAAAAGGCTTTTATTTTTCGTGTCGTGAGCGGACTTTAGTCCGCGAGCGACCCGTGCTTTTGGGTTTTTCAGCAGCCTCCTCAGCCATGCCGCTCGGCTCCGATGCGTTTATAGCCCGAAGGGCGACATCTGTTTCAGGCGTGGGCGTCAGCCAGCGCGACGCGGTCGAATGATCCCCGCGAGCCCGTCAGCGGCGGCACGAACTATTAGCACCGAACATAATCGGATTTTCGGGCAGGCTGACAGTTGGCGCGCAACTCTGCCGTGCCTGCGCGAACCCCAAGCTCGAAGAGCGAAACAGTCTATAGCCCAGGACGGAAGTCCTGGGTACGATCCACCAAATAGAGATCCGGAGCCCCTTCAGGGGCGGCACGTCCATCTTGACGTGTGGGGGATAATGGGCGTTATCGCCTGATTACAACAATTATCCCAAGCCGCTGTGTTCGAGGCCGCTTGAGAGAAGCGGGAAGACTTAGCAGTACAGGGCACGGTCTCCCCTCAGGCCGCGAGTGTAGCAGGGGCGCGGGAGTTTATTCCGCGCCCGAGGTTTGTTTCGGTAATGGTGAATAGTTCTTAGCAGGCGTCAATCCCCACTGATTCCAACGGCAGGAATGAGTGGGGCACCCGCACTCGACAGTTTATTCCGCCTACGGCTTGATCATCCAGACGACGCCGCAACCCGGCCCTCCACAGACACCTTGGAAGCTGCCACCATAGGCCGTGGTTCCGTAGAGGGTGCCGTCGGTGCCGATCGTCACATTACCGAAAACCCCTGCGCCGTCGGTACCTCCCGTAAAGTCGTGCAGCGAGTTGTACACCCAGCCGTTTTCCGTGTTGCTTAGCTTGAAAACGTTGCCCTTGTTGTATATGCCGCCGCTGGATGTGGTGCCATAAAGATTGCCCGCTCCATCCATGGAGAGAGTCGCAGACGGACCACAGTCGGGAAAGCTGTACAGAAGCTTGAATGTCCACGTATCTCCAGAAGGTGAGAGCTCGAAAAAGGTTCCGTAGCCGCCGCTGCCGCCGTCGACGGTCGTGCCATAAAGATTGCCGGCGGAATCAAATGTCAGGCCGCCCAATGGATACGATCCATCGTCAGCGTTTTGGAAACTATAGAGAACTTTCTCCGTCCACCCCACACCCGCGGCGTAGCTTAGTTCGAAGATGACGCCTTGGTCGTTTATGCCGCCCCGGCTGGCCGTGCCAAACAGATTGCCCTTGTTGTCAGGGACAAGGCCAGCAAGAGGATCACCTCCGTCAGCACTCCTCGAGAAACTGTAGAGAACACTTTCTGTGTAGCCGTTTCCTGAAGGTGTCAGCTCGTAGACCGTACCCTCGGTGAATGTACCTCCCCAAGCGGTGGTGCCATACATATTGCCCTGCTGGTCCCAAATGAGGTCTCCATATTCAGGATATACTCCGTCCGTGCCCGAACCAAAATCATGGAGATCGCTCAGCGTCCAATAGCAAGCCGCATCCCTGCAAGGCCCAACCTGGGGTGTCAGCTTGAAAACGGTGCCGTTGTTGCCATACATTCCGCCGTGCATGGTCGTGCCGTAAAGAGGGCCGTCTGGCCCGAAGACGACTCTAGTATCTAGTTGCATAAGTTAGCGTACAGAGTTTTGGGGTGTTTCTGGAATACGACCTGCTTCTTCCACTCGAATGGGTGGGCCGTCTGGTTGTAGGCGGCGATGAAGTCGTCCATGTGTTTGCGCAACTGGCGGGGGCTGGTGAAGCTGGCCCCCGTCAGCGACTGGCTCTGCAGAATGGAAAACCAGATCTCCACCTGATTCATCCACGAGGCGTGGGTGGGGGTGAAATGAAAGTGGACGTTCTTGTGGCGGGCCAGCCATCGGTCGCGTTTGGGCTTATGGGTGTTGAGATTGTCCAGGATGACATGAATCTCGCGGCCGGGGTGCTCGGCTACGATGCCGTTCATGAAGTCGAGGAACTCGGTGCGGCGGCGGCGCTGGTAATGATCGCCCTTCACCAGCCCCGTGGCCACCTCCAGAGCCGCAAACAGCGTGGTCGTGCCGTGCCGCTTGTAATCGTGCTGAAAGCCGGTGAGGGCCTTGCCGTTGGGCAGCTTCAGCCAGCCCTGGGCCCGTTCCAGAGCTTGAATGTGAGGTTTTTCATCCACGCTCAACACCAGCGCATGTTCCGGTGGGTTGAGATAAAGTCCCACCACGTCGGCGGCCTTGCGAGCGAAACAGGGATCGGTTGAGACGCACCAACTGTGACGTCGTTGGAGCGAAATTCCATGCTTGCGCAGCACCCGCCAAATCTGATCGTCGGAGATGTCCTTCAGCGCCGCGGCCAGCAAGGCTCCGTTCCAACGCGCATAACCTTTGGGCGGCGGTTGATCCAGTTGCGCGAGGATGCGACGCTCGCTGTTGCGGCCGTAGACCGCCGGCTTGCCTGGCCGCGGCGCATCCTGCAAACCGTCCATCCGGTGGCGCAGAAAGCGGCCGCGCCACTTGCTCGCCGTAGCCGGCCGCGTGTCCATGGCCGCAGCGATCTGCTCATTGCTGGCCCCGGAGGCTGCCCGCAAAATCACGCCGGCCCGAAACACATCCCGCGCCGCACTGCTCGGGCGACGCACTACCAACTCCAGATCAGCCTGTTCCTCCGGCGTCAGTGCAATACTGCGAGCCTTCATGGATTGCACTATACACCAATCGCTTATTTATGCAACTAGATACTAGCCTCCGGATTGCAACTATCGCGAAGAGCCGCAAGGGTGGAGAAGAGCCAATTGGACCCATTGTGGGTCAACTGATACACGGTGCCGCAGCGGTTATTGTCACCATATGTCGTTCCATAGAGTGCGTTCCCTCGTATCGTCACTCCCGCATAAGGCTTTAAGCCGTCTATCCCGCCAGTGAAGGTGTGAATCACGCCGAAGGTTTGGGCGTGCATCGCCGGGATGAGCGCTGTGAGGAGTGTGAGCAGGATCAAAGTCTTGAATTTCATGACGTACTCCTTATTGGCTTGAGCGGCCCGGAGCTGAATAGAGGATGATGAGGTCGCATGATGTACCTCCGGTGCTCGGTCTGTAGGGTCGTGGGCGCAGATCAGAGTGATGGTTAGAAGACGCCCTTCGTCTCAGACGTGCAGGACGGAAGGTGGCTGACTTCGAGGCAACATTCTTACAGCTGAATCTTCCCACCTTTCGGATTGAAACGAAGTTAATGCCAAGAAGAATCGTGAGTTGTTCCCGAAATGGGAAGACTAAGAATCGGCAAGCTCAGTGAGTAGCGGCAAGGTGTATGTGGCCTTCGTCTGCGGTCAGCCGGGGAGGCCGTCTGTAGCCATAGTTGACGTTATATCGCCATAGCACTGGTTAACTTGTTATACCGTCCCCCGGGGGACTCGGGCTTCTTACTAACTCCTGCACCCAGCCTTGAAAGGCTGGGCTTTCTTGTCCCGGATTCGGAGTTGAACTCGTTCTCACGACCCCCGAAACTTCCCGCCGCGCCCGACAGTCTAATGGAGTAGCCTATTTCAAGGCGCTTGCAAGACTGCGTCTCGGATGATTCCACGGTTTTCATGAAGCGTTTTCTCTATCTAATCTTCGTTGCACTCGCATGTTGCGGATTTGCCGCCGCCGCCGACACCGGCTTTCTGCCCAACTCCTTTGCGGGATGGACGTTGACCGGCGCGCCGCAAATTACCCATGAAGCAGCCAGGGCGGACAGCGCCTATCCTGCGGCGCTGCAGGAGTACGGTTTCACCGAAGCCGAGACCGCGACCTACACCCGTCCCGACGGCCGCAAGCTCACCCTCAAGGCTGCCCGGTTCAAGGATGCGACCGGCGCCTACGGTGCTTTCACCTTCTACCGTCAGCCTGCGATGCGGACCGAGCAAATCGGAACCAAAGCGGCCTCGGCCAACGAGCGCACCCTGTTCTTCCGCAGCAACGTGCTGGTGGATGCCAACTTCGACCACGTCACCGGCATGTCAGCTGCCGAGCTTCGCGAGCTCGCGGCGTCGTTGCCTGTCGCCAAAGGCGCGAACGACAAGCTTCCCAACCTGCCGCAATATCTGCCGAAGCAGAATGCTGTGGATAACTCGGCCCGATACATACTGGGTTCTCAGGCGCTTGCTGCACTAAGCACTCCGCTGACCGCCGAGCAGATCGACTTTCAGTACGAGCCGGAAATTCTGGAGCAGCAATACTCGCTGCCCGATGGCCCAGTCACGCTGATGCTGCTGCAGTATCCGACGCCGCAGATTGCCGGCGACAGATTGCGTGCGCTGGAGGCAGTGGCTAAAGCTAATCCGAGTGCGCTGGCGCTGCGTCGCACCGGCCCGATTCTCGTGGTGGTCAGCGGCGCGGTCGACAACAGTGACGCGCGCGCTCTGCTCGGGTCGGTGAATTGGGAAGCTGACGTCACGTGGGATGAAGCGACTTCGATTCCGAAACGCGACAATGTCGGCAATCTGATCGTCGGTATCTTTACTCTGATCGGAATTCTTCTTCTTATCATGCTCATCTTCGGAGTCTTTTTCGGCGGCTTCCGCTTGTTGATGGCGCGTTTGTTCCCCAACCGTGTGTTCAACCGCCCCGAGAACATCGAGATCATCCAGCTTCACCTGCGGGAATAGACGCATCTCCGTAAAGCATTGATTTTATAGATAGTTACTCCGAAAGCTCGGAATCCCTGGATTTTCTGAAGGTTTCCGGCGGCTGTTATCTAAGACCGTAAGTTATTGAAAATACAGAGATTTAAGGGACAAAAATTGCTTGACACTGCTTCCCCCTGTCCCTAGTATTTGTTTCAGAAAGTTTTGACGGTCTAGCCTCCGTTGGAACTATTCTCCCTTGAAGAGAAGGCCGCCCTGTTGCCGGGTGGCCTTTTCCTTTTCAGCACAGTTGTCAGAGGCCGGTTGTCAGTTGTCAGTGCGGAGCTTGGTGAAGCGTTCCCATGCGTTTGTGATCCCGAACCCCTCGTCCCTTGTCATCACGAACACCCATCTCCTTGTCATCACGAACGAAGTGAGGGATCTGCTCTCCTTCATCCCGCGTGGGAGTTGCGGTCGGGCGCCGCAGAACTCATCACCTGCTAATTTCTGATACCTGATACCTGATACCTGATACTTGGTAGCTGACACCTGACGCCCTTTCTTTCTGTTACTCTGCGCTTCAGATGAGTGAGTCCCCCCGAGTTTTCGTCGGCACCGCCGGCTGGTCATACAAAGACTGGGAAGGCATCGTTTATCCGGCGCAGCTCAAGAAGACGCAGCATCCCGTCGAGTACCTGGCGCAGTACATCGACCTGCTGGAAATCAACACCTCGTTCTACGGACACATCAAGCCGGAATGGGGCAAGCTGTGGAGCCGCATGGCTCGTGCCGTCAATCCTGACTTCGTCTTCACCGCCAAGTTGAACAAAGCGTTCACCCATTCGCCGATCGCTGTCGTCGAAAGTACGTCGGCGGAGACCATCCGCTCGACCGGCGAGGACGAACGCCTGGCCAAAGAGGGGCTCGACTCCATTGCCACCGAGAACATGCTGGGTGCGCTGCTGGTGCAGTTTCCCATCTCGTTCAAGAACACCAACCCTAACCGGGATTACCTCGACTCGGTGATCGAGAAGTTCAAGCAGTATCCGCTGGTGGTCGAAGTTCGGCACAACAGTTGGAGCAACGAAGGGACGCTGCGCTACTTCGCCGAGAAGGGCGTCGCGTTTTGCAACCTCGACCAGCCAAAACTGGGTGATGCGATCCGTCCGACGGAACATGTGACGGCGCCGATCGGCTACGTCCGTCTGCATGGACGCAACTACGAGCAATGGTTCGACAGCGACTCGCGCAATGACCGCTACAACTATCTCTATACCGAGCCCGAGCTCGAGCGCTGGAAGACGCGAATCGATGCTATCGCCCAGAAAGCAGGCAAGACCTTCGTCGTCGCCAACAATCACTTCGAAGGCAAAGCCGCCGTCAACGCGCTGCAACTGAAGAGCATGTTGAAGGGCGGACCCGTAAAAGTGCCGGAGCTGATGGTGAAGAAGTACTGGGAGCTGGGGGAGATTGCGGAGCCGAAATGAAGAACCATTTCAAGGTTGTGGGCGTTTCCGTGGCACTGCTGGTTTTCAGCTACTTAGCGCAATCCGTGCAAGTTTCAGGCAAACCGAATTGGACTGTCGAACTGAAGACATACGGCTGGAATCCGGCGAAGAGCCAGTCCAACAAAGAGTTCTTTAAGGACTTTCGCCCTCAGAAGCTCGAGGCTCTCGACGATAACACCCACATCGCATTCGTTGCCGACGACTTGATCGCTGTGTCCCATACGAAGCACCAAGGACAGAACTGGCGAACTGCGAGTCGCGAACTCGAGGTTTTCTTCTTGAATGCAAGGGATGGAAGCTCGGCCGAGCGAAAAGAATGGCCCACGATTATGCGCGGCTCCGGTTCCGACCTGATCGATTCAGAAAGCCGGTTGGTTGCTTTGAGCGGCGGCCAGTTCCTCGTCATCGCCAATCGAACAATGCTGCTCTATGGCAAAGATTTCACCCTGCTGAACCAAAAGCGGCTTGAGCCCTCTGAGTCTGGAGATCTTTGGTCGGTGCAGGTAGTCGATGACGGCAACAAGATCTTTTTGCGACACCAGTCGGCGGCAAAACAACAAACTTCGTATCAGTGGTTGGATACGAACTCGTTACAGGTCTTGGCAGAAATGCCGGGGCCGAGCGGCGGTCCGAATTTTTCCGTTCCGGTCACAGCATGCGACAACTGTGTTCTGACCTCTTTGCCCCTGCCGACTCGGGGCATCACCAAGCTGAACTCGGATGGTTCTTCGAACCTGATCTGCTCCCAACCTATATGTCGGGATGACCACTCGCGGGCGTTCTCTTCGCGCTCGTTTGTAATCTCAGGCCGCCGCGGAATCGGAGTAGTCGATACTGAGACTGGTTTGCTATGGGCAAAGGAAAATCCTATCCCATCCAACCTCAATGAATTCCAGTTTGGCGCTATCCGGACGGCAAGTTCCGCGGACGTATTTGCGATTTGGATTACAGCATTTGGCAAGCGAAAATTCGACGGAGTTCAGGTTGGTCAAATCCCGACGATCTTTGTCTACCGTCTTGGTACGGGAAAGCTGGTGTTCACGATTCCGTTGAGGCCCAAAAGCGGCAACTTCGACTTCGGCCTTTCACCGGACGGTCGTTCCCTTGCTGTTTTTGATGGAGCGGCAGTTAGTGTTTACTCAATTCCATCGGAACCTCCCAAGAACTAATTGCTAATTGCTAATTGCCAACCGCTGCTTTCCAGCGCTTCACCCCGTATCCCCGCATCCCGCCACCAGTTAACCAAACCGTAACGAACCTTTTCCGTCGTGGCGCGTATATCTCCACAGAAGTTGAACCGGTGAACGCCACGGGGCATTACCGGACGCAACCCGAAGGAGAAACGTATGAACGCGAACTATAACTGGTTAATGGACAACGTTGCGATCCGCGTCACCCTGAATACGGTGGCGTTCGCACTTTGGATGGCGGCATCGATAGGTCTTATGGCAGCCGCTGTGAAACTGTAGCGGCAACAGTCCCTCCCCCGGAGACTGTGAAGGCATGCGTGAGGCGCGCATGCAAAAGCGAATCCCGCTCGTACTCCGCCGAGCGGGATTTTCTTCTTCAACCGATTGATGTTGTCATCCGGAGTCCGCCCTGGCGGACGAAGGACCTGCAGTTTGTTCCCGAGCTTCGAAAGCCCGAGTACAACAGGATTCGCTCTAGACCCGCTCAATCTTTACATCGTTCAACACAACATCTTTGTTCGGCCTGTCCTGGCGGTTGCGGGGAAGCTTGGTGATCTTGTCCACCACGTCCTGCCCTTCAACGACCTCGCCGAAGATGGTGTGCTTGCCGGTGAGCCAGTCGGTCGCAGCGACGGTGATGAAGAACTGCGAGCCGTTGGTGTTGGGACCGGAGTTCGCCATCGCCAGCTTGCCGGCTTTATCGAACTTATGTGGCGATCCCTTAGTCTCGTCCTCAAACTTGTAACCGGGGCCGCCCATGCCGGTGCCCTCTGGATCACCGCCCTGAACCATGAAATCAGGAATCACGCGATGGAAGATGGTGCCTTTGTACAGCGGAGCCTTCTTCTTCTGCCGGTCTTTCGGGTCAGTCCATTCGCGAGTGCCTTCCGCCAGTTCGATGAAGTTCTTCACCGTGACGGGAGCGTCCTTCTCGAACAAACGGACGACGATGTTGCCTTCACTGGTATCAAAGTGCGCATAAGTGCCGGATTCACGAGCCATGGGAGGTCCTTTCGTAGGTCATCAGGATAGAAACGCAAACCTCAATTGTAGCTGAGGGCGGGCAGTTGCTCTTTGGTCCGGCGTGGCCATCGAGCTAGAGTGTACGGATTTGATCAAGCTACATGTACACGGGCCCGAGGACGGGAACGTGGGCAGGCCTGCACGGTGATTTTGATGTCCTGCCCCAGCAGGAGCAGGAATCGCATTAGCCGTTCCAGCGAGAATCCCGAAAGTTGTCCTCGCATGAGCGCGGAGACCTTGGGCTGATCCACGCCCAGTAGTTTGGCGGTCTGCACTTGAGTGAGTCCCCGGCCACGAACCAGCATGGTGATCTTGTGGGCAAGCTCGGCTTTAGCCAGCGCCTCCTCCGGGTTGGCCAGACCCAGATCGGCGAAGACGTTGCCACTGCTGACGGTGTAATCCTGTGGGCGTTTGGGCATCGTTATCTCCCCAATTCTCGGTCGATTTCAATCGCACGCTGCAGGCGCTGTTTTACAAGGTCCATCACGCTCTTTGGTGTGGATATCCCATGCCTCGATTTCTTCTGAAACGCGTGCAGCACATACACCGTTTTTTCCAGTTTCACGGTGTAGATCGTGCGGAAGGTGTCACCCCGATGATCGGAAATTACTTCCAGCACTCCAGCCCCGATGTTCTTCAGCGGCTTGGCGTGGACGTGCTTTCCTCCGGTCTGGGCCTGATAAAGAGCGAATCCGATCTCCTGCTGCACGGCTTTCGGAAACTCCCTCAGCACACGATGTGAGTCGGCGACGAAGATCAGTGCTTTCATCAAATTTCCAAGACTTCTCTAATATGCCAAATATGGCATACATCGTCAAGCGCGACTTTCATTGTTTCAGGCGTTTGGATTGGCTGCCGAGGATACTCCAGACTGGCTTGCAGCGTCCCTCCGATAGAATGGCCATTCGAGACTGAGCGAATGCCCTCAAACTGGATCTTTTGGGTTCTCTTCAACGTCTTTGTTCTGGCGATGCTGGCGCTGGATTTGGGCGTCTTTCATCGCAAGAAGCACGTTGTGCAGTTCAAAGAAGCTATGGGCTGGACGGTGGTTTGGGTCGCGCTGGCCGGCATCTTTGCTGTTTTCATCTATTTTTTCGGACACACGCTGGTCGGGCATCTGGGACGGGCCAACTCCGAGCTTTCGCTGGAATTTGTCACCGGCTACCTGATCGAAGAATCGCTCAGCGTCGACAATCTGTTCATTTTCCTGCTCATCTTCCGCTACTTCCAGGTTCCCCGGCATTACCAGCATTCGGTGTTGTTCTGGGGAGTGGTGGGCGCGCTGGTGATGCGCGCAATTTTCATTCTGGCAGGCATTCAACTGCTGAAGCGCTTCGAGTGGGTGATCTATATTTTCGGCGCGATCCTGATTTATAGCGGGATTAAGTTATTCGGACAGCAGGACCAGAAGATCGAGCCTGAGAAGAACATCGTGCTGCGGGGCTTTCGCAAGATTTTCCCGGTAACGAAGACTTATGTCGACGATAGTTTCTTCGTCCGCCATCGCGGAATTCTGTATGCGACTCCGCTGGCGATTGTGCTGATCATCATTGAAACCACCGACCTGCTTTTTGCCGCCGATTCCATCCCTGCCGTGCTGGCCGTGACCCGCGAGCCGTTCATCGTGTACACCTCCAACGTCTTTGCCATCCTCGGGCTGCGATCTTTGTATTTCGCGCTCGCGGGAATGATTGAAACCTTCCATCTGCTGCATTACGGCTTGTCAGTCATTCTTATCTTCATTGGGGTGAAGATGCTGGCGTCACACTACGTGAAAATTCCGATCGGAATGGCGTTGGGAGTGGTGGCGGGCGTGTTGCTGATATCGATTGTGGGTTCGTTGTTGTTTCCGGCGAAAAAAGCGAAGACGGCGGTATAGTCTTGCCCCCGGTACCTGTCCGGGCGGCCAGGGGAATGGTCCCTTCTTACGTGTGTCATCCCGAGCGAAGTCGAGGGATCTGTAGTTTCTCCACTGGCCCGTCACGTTTACGAGGGAAGGGCTGCCCATCGAAACGCAAAACTATTGTTTTCTACCACGAGCGTCGGCGAAGGCGCGAACTGCAGGTCCCTCGACTCCTTGTCCGAAGCGGACTCGTCGCTCGGGATGACAAACTATGAGGGTGTTGTCAGCAGCTCTGAAGCGATGAAACTCGTCACTCGAACCTGATTGCGTCGCCGCGAATCACTGAGTGCTTGTGGAACTTGGCGTCGTTCTTGACGGGGAAGTCTGTGCGGTAATGGGCGCCGCGGCTCTCTTCGCGGGCCAGTGCTGCGCGCGCGATCAGCAATCCGGTTTCGAGGATATTCGCAGCTTCCCGCGCCAGACGGCTGCTCGGTTTCGGCGACTGCTGTTGCAACCGGCTGAGTTCTCCGACAACCTGACGAAGCGAATTACCTTGCCGCACCACGCCCACGTGCTGCCACATCAGCGATTGCACCTGGCGGATTAAGGCTTCGGCTTCCGCGTTGTTGCCGTTGCTCGACTGGGCTGTAGCCGGAATCGTAAAACTCTGGTGAGCGCTGTTCGTCTCTTCCTGCATCGCTTTCGCGGCCCGCGCGCCATAAACCAGGCCCTCGAGCAGGGAATTGCTGGCCAGGCGATTCGCACCGTGAACGCCGGTGCAAGCCACCTCGCCCGCCGCATAGAGGCGGTCAATGGAAGTCTGCCCGTCAAGATCGGTGCGCACGCCTCCCATGGCGTAGTGCGCCGCCGGGCGAATCGGGATCAATTCCGTCGCGATGTCGATGTTGTAACGCATGCATGTCGCGTAGATGGTAGGGAAGCGACTGCGCACGCGGTCAGAATTGAGGTGCGTCAGGTCGAGGTAAACCGTCGCGTCAGTCCGATGCTGCACCTCGATCTCGTGTGCTATAGCTCGCGCGACCACATCCCGCGGCGCCAGCTCCGCCAGCTCGTGATACTTCGGCATGAAGCGTTTGAGTTCGATGTTACGCAGATAGGCTCCCTCGCCGCGGAGAGCTTCCGACAGCAGAAACCGGGGAGCGTTCTTCAGATACAGCGCCGTGGGATGGAACTGCACAAACTCCATATCGCTGATCTCAGCCCCCACGCGATGCGCCATCGCGACTCCATCCCCCGTTGCCACAGCGGGATTGGTGGTGTTGCTGTACACCTGTCCCAGGCCTCCGGTGGCAAGCAACACAGAATCGGCAAAGACGTGGTGAGAATGACCGGCATCGTCGAGCAAACTCACGCCGTGCACACTCCCGTCACTGACCAGCAACTCGGTGGTGAATTCGAATTCCCCGAAGGTAATGTTCTTAAGGGCCGCAGCTTTCAGGTAGAGTGCGCGACCAATCTCGCGGCCGGTGGAATCGCCGTGCGCATGCAGAACGCGACTGCGGCTGTGGGCTCCTTCGCGGGTGAAGGCTATTTTGCTTCCGGTATGATCGAACTCCGTACCCCACTCGATCAGCTCCTCGATGCGAGGAGGTCCTTCCTCGACGAGAATGCGCGCGGCCTCTTCGTTGACCAGGCCATCGCCGGCCTTGAGCGTGTCTTCCAGATGGAGCCCAACTTCATCCTCATCGCTTAGCGCAGCCGCAATTCCACCTTGCGCGTACTGCGTGTTGGACTCGGTGACTTCGCGCTTGGCGAGGCAGAGGACGCGGCCGGCGGAGGCAAGCTCCACCGAAGCGCGTAAGCCGGCGATGCCAGCTCCTACAACGATGAAGTCGGTCTGCAAAGGCAGATTTTTCATGGTCGAAAGCGCATTTCTACGCTTCTGCTGCTAATGGTAACACCGGCAGTTGAGTACTCTTTCGCAAGAAAGAGCGCGTGTTCTCATATTGGGAATGGCGTGAAAAGTCGTCCCCAAGCTATCCGTTACACTAATGGCTTGATTCGAATTCCCGTCACCACCGCATCGCGATCGTATGAAGTACTGGTCAAGCGCGGCTTGCTTGGCGAAGCTGGTCAGGAAGTTGAGCAGGCCGTGCCTCGCTGCACCCGTGTCTGTGTTGTGACCTCTAAGCCGATACGCAAATGTTGGGGTAAGGCCTCGGAGAAGGGCCTTCGCGGAATGTCGGGCAAAGTTCAATTCTTCGAGATGCCTGATGGCGAGCGCGCCAAACGTCTTGCCAACCTGGAAAAGCTTGCCGAGAAATTGGTTGAGCACGGTGCTGACCGGCAATCCGTCATCGTTGCTTTGGGCGGAGGCGTTGTAGGCGACGTCGGCGGATTTCTTGCGTCAGTGTTCATGCGCGGGATTCCTGTCGTGCAGGTTCCGACCACGTTGGTCGCGCAGGTAGACTCCGCCATCGGTGGCAAGACCGGGGTCAATCTGACGAGCGGCAAGAACCTGGTTGGGACCTTCCATCAGCCCGCGTGTGTGCTGGTCGATCCCGATGTGCTGTCGACGCTACCTGAGCGCGAATACCGCTCTGGCTTGTTCGAGGCGATGAAGTACGGGGTGATTCGCGATCGAAGTATCTTCGAACTGATGGAGAAGCATCGCGATGCGCTGCTTGCCCGCGACGGCGATTTGCTTGAGCAACTGATTACGGACTGCATCCGGGTAAAGGCCGAAGTCGTAAGCGGTGACGAGCGGGAGAGCGGCGAGCGTCGCATTCTCAACTTCGGCCACACCATCGGGCACGCCCTCGAAGCCGAGACCGGATACAAAACCCTTCTTCACGGCGAGGCCGTTGCTTGGGGAATGATCGCGGCGGCCAGCATCGGAAGGCAGGCCGGTGTTTCGGACAAGGAAACCGCACAGCGCATTACAGACAGGGTCACTGCCTACGGGCCGTTGCCGAAATTCAAAGTAAAGCCCGCTCGCATCCTCAAGCGGCTGATGAGCGACAAGAAGACGGTAGGTGGAGTTCCACATTTCGTGCTAGCCCGTCGCGTAGGCGAAGTTGAGATCGTGAACGATGTTCCCAAACGCGTGATACTACGGGCGGTAGAGAAACTGAACGAGCTTGCTCAGCGGTGATGGCAGACCAGACAAAAAAAGCTGAGGAGGGTGTGGTCGGCGCAGCACCTGCGGGCGCTGCCGATGAATCGTCTGCAGCGACGGCGGTTCGCGAGATGTTCAGCTCGATCGCTCCCCGCTACGATCTGTTGAACCACGTCCTCTCCATGAACATTGACCGTTTGTGGTGGAACCGCACGGCCCGCGCGTTTGCCGAGGTCCTGCATCGCCCTAGTGCACAGGTGCTCGATCTTTGCTGCGGCACCGGAGACATGACGTTCGCGCTTTATCGCCGGGCGAAGGGAAATTCGGTCGCGGTCACCGGTGCCGACTTCTCGCACGCCATGCTGGTGCGCGCTCGGGAAAAGTCTGGCGACAGGGGAATTCGATGGGTGGAAGCCGACGCTCTGCAGCTTCCATTCGGGCCCGGCGAGTTCGACCTGGTAACAGCAGCCTTCGGCTTCCGCAACCTTGCCAACTACAACCGCGGCCTGGCTGAAATTTATCGCGTACTAACGACGGGAGGCGAGGTTGGCATTCTGGATTTCGGCGAGCCCAAGGGTTTGATCGGTCACCTCTACCGCTTCTATTTCCACCGGATACTCCCTGCGATCGGAACGGTCATCTCCGGCGTCAGCGGGCCTTACAAATACTTGCCTGCCTCGGTACAGCGCTTTCCATCGCCCGAAAAGATGCTGGAACGCATGCGCGACGCGGGATTCCGGGAGGTTTCCTGGACGCCTTATACCTTCGGCATTGCCGGGCTTTACCGCGGCAAGAAAGTTTAGAGCAGACTCAGGAGCACGCCCTTCAGGGGTTGCTGAAAAACTCAAAAGCTCGTGCCCTGACGCGAATCGTCGCAAAGTCGAGTTTTTCAGCAGCCTGTTCAGCCGGGCTCCGGGCAATTGTGAAAGCCTAGGTTTCTGCGAAGGTGTCGCTCAGGGCATCTTCGATGGTGTAGCGAATCACGTCAGGATAGTGCGGACCCAGGAACTCCTGCAGCCGTGTCGTATCCATTGTGTAAGAGCCGATGAGGTAGGGCGCAGCTTCTGGAGGGATGGATGAGATTCCAAACTTCCACAGTGCTCGCAAAGCCAGCACGAAGGCTGCCCGGTTGGGAGCGCGTTTCACTTCCGCATGGGCGATCTCGGCACAGCGTTGGAAGGTCAGCGCGTCGCCGCGCCCTGCGACATTCAGGATAGTCACTGGTGGGTCGGTAACGGGCCGGTACAGCAAGTACGTGAGCAGCCGAGCCATGTCGTCCACGTGGACGAATTGCACCTTCTTGCCCAGATATTCTTTGCCGCGCGGCAGCAACAGGGGCAGGCGCTTGCCTTGCGCCCGCATGCGTGCCGCTCGTTTACTCTTGCCCGCCGGCGTTCCGCGAAGCACGCCAACCATATAGTTCTGCATGCTTCGTCCGGCGAAGATGTGAGGCCGCAAAATGTAGATACGGCAGTCACCCACGCTCTCGGCCCGGTAACGAACCACCTCGTCGCTTTCCTTTTTGTGGATTGCGTAGGGCAAGCTGTAGGCCTGCAGCGGGGCATCCTCGCGCACCGGTCCGGGAGTCTCGGGTCCGTAAGCAGAAACACTGCTGGGAAATAGGAACTGGCTCACAGCGCCGCCGGTACGGTTCACGACACTGATGGCCTCCATCACCCGCGCGGTTCCGGCAACATTGATCTGCCACATGCGTTCCAGGTCGAGAACGTCGCTGCGCTGGGGATCAAGGATGAACGACAGGTGGATGACGGAAGAGGCTCCGGTCTGGCGCAGCAGGTCGGTCATAGCTCGGCAACTGGACTCGAGGCCGAGATCGATGGAATGGAAGTCGAGTTGGCCGGCGGAAACCGAGGGTGGGCGTACATCCACGCCCACCACATCGAAATCGGAGAGGAACGGCAGCAGGCGTACACCGAGGTTCCCGGAAATACCGGTGACCAGAACCGTTCTCCTCCGGGGAATCATTTCTGCGGAGGAGTGGGTTGAGGAGCAGTCGGCTTCGATGACGGTTCGGCACCCTGCTGAGGTGCATGAAGCGTGCCGGTCTGGGGCGCCTCGGGCTTGTTCTCAGGACCGAAGTACGCTTCGTTCAGCTCTGGCTTCACCGATTCAGAGAGCTCCTGAATCTTCTCTCTCATCATCTGGTCGTGCAGCGTCTTGGCAATTTGCGGTTTGACCTCGCTGAGCGGCTTCTCATGCTCCGCAACCATCTTGTAGAGGTATGCGGCGCCGGTGTCGACAAAGGGCTGCGAGATTTCGCCCGGCTTCATGTCGAAGACGCTCGCCTGGGTGGGGGGCACCATCCCGGGACCGCTGTTCTTGATGTTGATATCGGGAGCAGAGCCAGTTAATCCCATGCGGGTGAAGGCTTCTTTCTGCAACGTCGCCGGGTCTGCCCCAGCCACCCACTGCTGCCGCAGCTTAGCGATGTAAGCCTTCTCGGCTGCCTCGGTTGGCTTGGTGATCTCTGCCGCCGCCGGCTGGCTGGGAATGATGAGGCGCTGCAGGTCGGCCTCGCGGAACTTGCCGAGGTTCTGTTTGTAGTACTCCTCGATCTTCTGGTCCGACTGGTTCGCGTATTCATTCGAGTAATGCTCATTGAGCGACTCGGTCAGGAGTTGGTCGGTTACGAACTTCAGGATCTCTTTGAAGCGAGGCTCATTCTGCAACCCGAGAGCCCGCGCCTGGTCGGAATATCCCAGGACCTTGCCATACTGAAGGGCGAAGTTGCGTTTGGCATCGGTGGTCATTCCCGGTTTAACGGCGTTGGCCATCTGCTCGAACTGTTCACGGCTCACCGCAGTGACGCATCCGCTCTGGGTACTATCTTTACAGGCACCGGACATGGTGATTACATTGTCGCTCGGCTTCACACTGGCGGCGGTGGCGGGTAGCTCTGTGGTCTGGCCTGGCTTTATCGCGTGTCGTAGCGGCTGGCCAGCTTTAGCTCCAGCCTCCTGGCCGATTGCGAAAGGCGCCAGCGCACACGAAAGCGCAAGAACGGCAAAAGCTTGAAGTCGCATGAAGTTCAACCTCCGGAAGAAGAAAACAGGTTAGTAGGTAATTGAGAAAATCGTACCACAGAGTTGCCGCGACAAGCCAAACCCGCCTGAGGCCAACTACTACTTGTCTCGTGGCACAGCGATTTCGCTTTCCGGTTGGCGCAGAAATCATTGGCGGTCAATAATCATGGCAGGATGCAAAGGTGAGCGGCACGACGATGCAGCGCGAAAAGAAGGCAGTGGCCCTGAATTCCGTTGGGGCGGCCATCGGCATTACCACGCTGAAGATCGTCGTCGGAGTGACCACCGGAAGCTTAGGTATCTTGTCGGAGGCGGCCCACTCAGGCCTTGACCTGGTGGCCGCGGCGATTACCTATTTCTCAGTTCGGGTTTCCGACAAGCCGGCTGATGCCGATCATCAGTACGGACACGGGAAAGTCGAGAATTTTTCGGCGTTCATCGAGACCGGCCTGCTGCTGCTGACCTGCGTCTGGATTGTCTACGAAGCGCTGCGCAGGCTGTTTTTTCACCAAGCGCATGTCTATCCATCGGTTTGGGGCTTTGTGGTGATGGGGACATCCATCGTGATCGATATTTGGCGATCTCGCCGGCTGCGGCGAATCGCCCAGAAATACGATAGCCAGGCCCTGCTGGCGGACGCTTTACATTTCAGCACCGACATATGGTCGAGTTCCGTCGTAATACTGGGATTGGCGTTGGTGATGGTCGGCGAGCGCTGGTCGATGCCGTGGCTCGCTAAGGCTGATCCGATTGCTGCTCTGTTCGTCGCCGTCATCGTGGTGCAAGTCAGTTGGAGACTGGCGCGGCAAACGGTTGACGCATTGCTGGATGCTGCGCCGTCCGGAATTCGCAGCCGCATTATCGCGGAGCTCTATCAGGTAGATGGAGTCCTTGCAGTCGACTGGGTGCGCATCCGGCGTGGTGGAAGCAGGTACTTCGTCGATGTCTCGGTAGCCATGTCGCGAACCGTGACCTTCCAGAAGTCCGAACAGGTATCGACCGAGGTGGCGGAACGCATTCGTGAGCTGTTGCCGGGGGCTGACGTGGTGGTGAATGCTGTAGCCCGGGCCCACCGTCGCGAAAGTTTGTTCGACCGCGTGCGCGCTGTCGCCACTCGGCATAATCTCAACGTTCACGACATCAGCGTGCAGGACCTCAGCGGGCGGCTGCACGTCGAGCAGCATGTGGAGCTGGAGGAGACGCTGACCCTGAAGGATGCTCACGAGCGGGTGACTCAACTCGAAGCCGAGATGAAGAACGATATGCCCGAGATCTCCGCCATCCTCACCCACATTGAAAGCGAGCCCGCCAGGATCGAAACCGGCGATGGTGAGGTGCGCGTTCCCAGCTTTGAGCGCAAGCTCCAGGGTGTGAGCGAGGATTTTCCGGAAGTTGTTGACATGCACGACCTGGTTTTCAAGCGCGTCGGAGGCCGGCTTTACCTTTCGCTGCACTGCACCATGAAAGACGATCTGCCGCTGGCGCGCGTGCATGACATCCAAAGCGAAATGGAAGGCCGCTTCCGTCAGGAGATACCGGAACTCTTCCGGGTGCTCATCCATCCTGAGCCGCAAACCGACAATCGAAGATAGGTAAGTAGCCGGGCGATTGCTTCAGAAATGGCCATGGAGTAAGCTCTCTCCACACTTGGCCTTCCAGGAGGGCGGAATGCAGCAGCAACCGGACAACTCCTCCAACCCAATGGTTCCCGGCGCCAGCAACACCTCTGGCGAAAATGTTGAGCGGCTACGGTACGTCGAACACCGGGGAAAGCATATTCTGCTGGCCGATGTCACTGCCTGTACTGAGGAGCAGTTGGCCGACTGTATCAAGGCCGTTCCGCAATACGTCACCAAGCAGCCGGAGCACTCGGTGTTGATCCTGGGAGATTTCACAGGCAGCCACTTCACCAAAGAGACAATTGAGCAATTGAAGATTGCCGCCGTTTTTGATCGTCCTCACGTCGCCAAGGCGGCATGGGTGCTCAGCGACAATCTTCACAAGGTACTTTTGGAATCGATTCGCAACTTTTCGGCGCGCGAGATTGCGGTCTTTGCCACCCGCCAGCAAGCGCTGGACTATCTGGCGAGCTGACAGGTTTGTAATGCAACCCGAAGATTCGGCACGCAGTTTGAGATAATTATCTCCATGTCAGTCACCCATCAAATCTCGATCGAAGACTACTTGGCTAAGGCTTATCGTCCCGACCGCGATTACGTTGACGGCGAGGTGAAGGAGCGAAACGTGGGCGAGAAAGAGCACTCAATAGTGCACGCTTTCTTCGTGAAGTGGTTCGCCACGTTTGAGCGAGATTGGCAACTGGAAGCCTTTCCTGAAATTCGCATTCGCGTCACCCGGAACCGGGTGCGTATTGCCGATATTGCTGTGGAGCGTATCGGGATACCCTATGAGGCGGTTCTCGAAAAGCCACCGATCGCGGTTGTCGAAATCCTTTCTCCGCAGGACCGGGTCTCGCGCTACCAGGAACGTCTCGAGGATTACCGCAGCATGGGAATTGAGCACGTCTGGGTCATCGATCCCATTCGGTGCAAAGCTTACGACTGCAGCGCAATCGATTGGCAGCCGGTTGACAGCTTCACCATCGCCGACACTCCGGTTCATGTCGCACTCGTGAACCTATGGGAAAAGCTCGCCAAGATGCATTCGTTCCAATAGCAGACCTTAGGCTGCCCCGCCGCTGGTGATCGCTCCTAACGCTTCTCCGGAATCCTCTTCGGCAACTACGTCTTCCAGCGGATACCCCAGCTCCCTCCATTCGTAATATCCGCCCAGCAAAGGACGCACCTGCCGAATGCCGTGCCTTCGGAGTTGCAGCGCCACACGGGCGCTGGTGGCTTCGTTCGGTCAAGTACAAAACAGGACGATGTCGCCATCACGCGAGATTTCGCCGTTGCGCGCCTCCAGTTCGTCCGGAGAAATACGCAGCGCGCCGGGAAGGGTGTGGGGATCAGGGAGCAGGTCGAGAGGATGGCGCAGATCGATGATGGTCACAGGCTGGTTAAGATCGAGCTTCGCCTTGAGTTCCTGCGGCGTAATGCGTCCGCCCTTGACCTGATTCAGGAATCGCTCGCGTTCGTAATAGCGGTAGCCGATGTAAGCGATGAAGGCGCCGACGAAGAGCAACAGTGTCCAGGATCCCAGACGTTGTAGATCGTTGGTGATTCGGCTGATCTGATTGCTGAAGAAGTAGCCGGCGAGGGTGAAGGATGCCGCCCACAAAGCGGCGCCGGCAAAAGCAAAGGGCGCGAAACGGGCGTAGGGAGTTCCGACCACTGCCGACAACGGAGCGGCGGCGGTGTTCAGGCCCGGTACAAACTTCGAGAACAACAGCGTTCGCAATCCGAACTTGGCGAACTTCGCCTCGGTCTGGCGAACGCAGGTGTCAGGCTCGAGCGAGATTTTGCAAAGCAGGCGCAAGACCCCGAGTCCGCGTCGCTTGCCCACGTAATACCAGACCGAGTCGCTGAGCAGGGACGCGACCGACGCTGCCAGTACGGTCATGAACAGGCTCATCTGCCGCTGGCCGGCCAGCGCCCCGCACGTCAGCAGCAAGGGGGCGACCGGCACAGGTAATCCCGCCTGTTCGCCGAGCACCCACACGAACACCAGCATGTAGCCGTATTGCAGAACGAATTGGATGGTTTCGGACAAGAAGAGCTAATCCCCCGGCAGCGTCAAATAAGTGGATGCCTAGGCATGGGCAAAGTTTCGCAATGGCAGCATGAAAATAGTAACTGAAGTGCGAAGGGTAGGAGTCCTTCGGGTGGAAGCCCTTCGGGTGGAAGCCTCCGCATTTTATGCGGAGGAGAGACAATGTCCTATTCGCGTGCGCTTTAGCGCTGGCCTATGACCCGCGGCTAAAGCAGATCACGTTTGTAAGCTCATCCCTTGCATAAATGCGAAGGCTCTCACCTCCGGCGAATAGCGAAGAGCGAACAGCGAATAGCGGCTTTTTCTTACCAGCCCTGCGGCCTCTCCGCCGCCGGCTTCTGCGTCTCCGGTTTCACCGACGTCTCCTCCGGTGGCATCTGGTAAGCCGAATTCGGAATACCCATCACGTACATGTCGAACCATCCCACGATATTCTCCAGCCGTTCGATGCGATGCCATGGCTGTCCAGACCTCGACAGCTCGTGCGACTCGCCGGGAAAGCGCACCATCACCGTTGGCTTGTGCATGTACTTCAACGCCCGGAACATCTGCTCGCCACCGCTGGTCGGAGGCGTGCGGTAATCGGCGTCGCCAAGAATGAACATCATCGGGGTATCGACGTTCTTTATGTAAGTGATGGGCGATCGATTGACGTAGTCCTGGAAGTCGTCGAATGGCGGCGCCTTAAACCAATTCGGCTGGAAGAGCGTGAAGTCGGCCGTATACCACCACGAAGCCCAGTCAGAGATGTCGCGCTGCGCCACTGCCGCCTCGAAACGATGGGTGTGGCCGACTGTCCAGTCGGTCAGCAGTCCGCCTCCGCTGCCTCCGGTCACGCCCAGCTTTTGCTGATCGATGTATCCCTTCTTCAGCATCTCGTCGACACCGGTCATCAGGTCTTTGTAATCGTCGCCCGGATACTTGTACTGAATGACGTTTCCGAAGTCCTGCCCGTAGCTGGTCGAGCCACGCGGATTGGGATACAGCACGACGTACCCCTTCGCGGCCATCCATTGAAACTCGTGATCGAAGACCCAGCCATACGCGGTGTGCGGACCGCCGTGAATATTGAGGATCATCGGGTATTTTTTCGCAGGATCGAAGTCGGGCGGCTTTTGAATCCACGCCTGAATCTTCTTGCCGTCGAAGCTGGTGTACCAGAACTCTTCCGGCTCCGACAGCTTGAGCTCGCTGAACAGCGGCCCGTTCAGGTTGGTTAACTGGCGCTGGCTGCCATCTTTGTTGAGCGCGAACAGCTCGTCGATCATCGTCGGTGTCGAGATATTCATCACCACGACCTTACCGTCGTCGGAAGTGGTGAACTGCTCGACCGCCTGATCGCCGTGCGACAGCTCCTGGGGAGAACGAGTCACCTGATCAACGGCGCCATAAGGGCCTACGTCGAAGCTAACCATGATGGCTCGACCCTGCTTGGCGACCACGTCCAAAAGCTTTGTGCCGTCTTTCGACCACACTGGGGTGAGGCTGCCCGCTGCACGTGGAGCGCGATTATCACCGCCCACTCCGCTATTCACATCGAAGTCGTAGTTCGACGTGACATTTCTTGCAACCGCTCCCGGCGTGAGGTCGAGAATCCAGAGATCGGGCTCGGCGTAGGAGCGAACCGGCTGCTCCACCGCTCCGACAAACGCCACCCGCTTGCCATCAGGCGAGAGAACCATGTCGCTGACGCCGCCCAATAGCCCGCCAAGCTTCACCTTCGATATAAGCTCGACCCGTCCACCCGCCGCGGGCACCGACAGGATGTCAGAGGATGGTAGATCGTAATAAGGTTCAATCACCCGGTCGGCATGGAAGATGATGCGGCGGCTGTCAGGAGTAAACGTCGGCTGCTCTTCGTCGAATTCGCCGGTCGTCAGCTGCTTGGGAGTGGTTTTGGCTTCGCTGGATGACGGCACGTCGACAATCCAGATGTGGCGATGATGCTTGGGGTCGATATACCCTGCGCCGTTGAAACGATAAACAGCCCGGGTAATGACCTTCACGTCGCTCTCATGCTCCGGCTCGCCGCCGGCTTCCTTCTTCTCCTTCTTGGTGAAATCGTCCGGGATGGCGTCGCACAGAAAGGCGATGCGCTTGCCGTCCGGCGACCACACCGGATCGCCTACTCCACGCGGCATGTCGGTAAACGTCCAGGCTTCGCCACCACCCAGCGAGAGCAACGCTAGCTGCGAAGCAGGAGGCTTGCCGTCCTTGGGTGGCTCGCCGCTGCCACGCACGAAGACGATCCATTTGCCATCCGGCGACCAGCGCGGGTCGGAGTCGTGCTTGCCATTGGTCAAGCGCCGTGGCGCTGACGCGCCATCCGGTGCGACCGTCCACAGCGCAGTCTCATACCCATCTTTTTTGTCGTTGACGTTCACCCTGACGAACACAACCTGCGATCCATCGGGCGAGACCTGCGGATCGCCAATCCAGTGGAAGCGAAACAGGTCTTTCTCAGTTATGGGTCGCTTGGACTGAGCGAAAGAAGGGCAAATCGATACCACGAGAAAAACTGCAATCAAACCACAACGGCGCACGGGGCAAGCACCTCGACAAGAAAGTATCGTCCTTTATAGCTGTCGCATTTGTGGTTTGTCGAGATGGCGGCCTCGACATTGTGGTTGCCCCGACATTGCGGGTGCCTAGACACCGCGGGTGCCCCATTCCGGCATCTGTTGCCGGGGTGGGGGTGTCGGAAGTCCCACCCGGGCAAACTTTAGCCGATTGGGGCGTCCCGAATATACTGGTTTACCTCGGTGTAAAGGGCGACGGCGTTTGCATGAATAGCCAGTTGAAATCGTTGACGAAGCAGGTTTCCAAGCAGGCGAAGACCGCTGTCAAGAATGAGCCTGAGCCGCGCTGGCCGGGATTTCTGGCGCTAGTGGCGGGCGCAGGCCTGCACTACGCTCTTCCTACGCGCCTGTCGGTAGGCCCCGACTGGCTGCTGCCTGTCATCATTGCTGTGTTGCTGGTGGTCGTTCTCGCGACACACCGCAGAGGCCTCTATGGCTGGGCGCGCGGGCTCACGTTCGCCGCAGTTGTGGCCTTGACCTTGGCGCTGATCACCTCGCTGGCTTTGCTGATTGGTGGCCTGCCCGCCCACAAAGACAAGCCCGCGGACCTGTTGCGCTCAGCCGCCGTGCTGTGGCTAACCAACGTCCTGGTCTTTGCCCTGTGGTACTGGAAGCTCGATGCCGGAGGTCCTACAGGACGCGATCTGCACACCGGCGAGGCCCCTATCCCCAGTGCATTTTTGTTTCCCCAGATGGTGCGCCAGCCCGTCGATCCAACCTGGGCGCCCGAGTTTATCGACTATCTGTTTCTGGCATTCAACACCAGCACCGCCTTCTCGCCGACCGACACTGCCGTGCTGGATGGCTGGGCGAAGATTGTGACCATGCTGCAATCGCTGATCTCGCTGTCAGTTCTGGTGGTTCTCGCGGCGCGTGCCATCAACGTGCTGTAGGGATTTAGCCGTAACGCTGTTCTTTTTGATTTGTCATCCCGAGGAGGACGTCAGTCCGACGAGGGACCTGCTGTTGTGTCGTCCACCAAAAAATGTTCCAGCACGCCGAATGCATGCTTTGGATTAGGGCGCGCCTTCACGGGCTGCTGAAAAACTCGACTTTGCGGCGATTCGCGTCAGGGCACGGCTTCAGTTTTTGAGCCTGCCCTGAGCGACGCCGAAGGGTGCCAACCGAGCCTCTTCTTGATTTGTCATCCCGAGGAGGACGTTAGTCCGACGAGGGATCTGCAGTTTGCGCGCTTTATTCCCGCCGATTGTCATCACGAGGCCATGTTTGGGCAGAGGGATCTTTCTTGATCGCTCTTCGTTCCAGATCTGGCGAACAGCGAACGGCGAATGGCGATTTCCAAAGCTCACGGATCGTGAGTCCCACGTATGCCAACATCAGGAATGAGCCGGAACCCGACCGAGGATCCTGTCCCAGTCCGCAGGACGAAACAATCTGTAGCCCGGCACGGGAGTGCTGTTACGAAACTCACGATGGAGCAACGACTGTTAGACAAACCATGTGTCCGTCCCGTAGGGACAGCAGAAGATAGCCCAGCGCTTCAGCGCTGGGTGGGGTGAGTGGGAACTTCAGAGTCCGCTTCAGCGGACGGCATAGGTTTCGTGACAGCCTCAGGAGTGCTGGGTAACGTAATGCAAAGGCGAGAGTCCCTTCAGGGACGAGACAAAGATGTGCCGCCCCTAAAGGCGCTGGCATATATAAGGACGCGGCACCCAAGGTTTCCCGCCTGGGTGACAGATAGTTCCGTTCTTCGAACTCCGGCTCGCGGGACCGCTGTTCTTCTGATCGCACCGACCACTTCCCAGGTTAGCCCAACCGAAGGGCGAACCTGGGGCACGTGCATACTCCCGCGTCATCTCAAGCCCTATACTCAGGCAGTATGGCTAAAAAGGTGGCGGATGTTGAAGACGGCTTCGCGCACAAACGCCAACGCGAAAGCGCCCACAAGAAGGGGAAGCAGACGTCCCGCGTTACAGGGGAGCACACGATTCCACCTCCGCCCGTGAAGCACATCCTCAGTAGCTATACGCTGTCAAGGCCGATAAGCAAGCAGGCCATCGCTGATTATGTCGAATCCCAAGCACGTGATGAAGCCGTGCAGCACGCAGAGCGCGTTACGTCGGAGCACGTTGTCGGACGCGACTATGATTGCTGGGACGTGCACACGGACAAGGGGCGGTGGTGGGTTATCACTGGCCCGACTAATCTGTACTCGCAACTTTATTTTCCAAGTCTTGATTACACGCTGTCATTCCACATCGGAGTGACCCTGCGGATCGCCGCATTGCAGCGTGGCGCGCCGACTCCGGCCCACAAATGGCGATTCACTCCCGTATGGAGGAGATGGGAACAGGCGGCCGAATCCTGTGACACTGCTGAAGAAGCTGAAGATTTCCAGGCCGTCGGCATGAAGTGCCGGGAGGCGCTCATCCAGTTTGTGAAGGCATTGGGGAAGCCGGAAATGGTCCCTGAAGGTCAGAAAGCCCCGAAGCGGGCAGACGTGGGCGGATGGTCGAATCTGATAGCCAACACGATTGCGTGTGGAGATCACAACGCTTACGTTCGCGCACATCTGAAAGCGATTTGCAAGTCGGGGTGGGACCTGGCGAACTGGCTCACTCACGCCAATGGTGCAACGCGGTCCGACGCGGAGATT
Source organism: uncultured Acidobacteriaceae bacterium (assembly GCA_963796585.1). Classification (GTDB taxonomy): domain Bacteria; phylum Acidobacteriota; class Terriglobia; order Terriglobales; family Acidobacteriaceae; genus CAVVDY01. The sequence goes on along the minus strand of CAWCMB010000005.1, from coordinate 83,071 downwards.
GCGCTTGATGCCACGCAGACCGTGATTGCCACATTCGGAGCTGCGGTCATGCGCTACGAGACAGGCAGTCCCGAACGCTGCCCGGAGTGCGGCTCGTATTCGATTGACCTTGGATATGACCCGGAACTGATGCCTCGGCCTTATGTTTTAGAGTGCGAGAATTGCGGTTGGCGAAAACAGCAGGAGCCCTTCGCCCGTCTATCCTAAGAAAGCACGTCGTACTGACTGACAGATAGCTGGCTATTCACCGGCCACCGTTACCTCACGCCGAAGGTTTGTCTTTTGGCGGCTCATACGCGAAGAAATCGTGATGGAAGCGCTGTGCGTATTCCCGGATCAACTGCTCGACGCGATTCGAGTCTTGCGAGCGAACGATCAACCCAGCGTGGTGCGGTTTATCGTTCATTCGCCAGACAATTTCGGGATCGTTGTAGTCCGACGTGTCCGGCCACTCCTGCCGCGCCAGCGAGATGAGCAGACCCGCGAAGTCGTTGCGCAGTGGGGTGACGGCGTAGGGCTTGTTTCCTCCCGCGACCTCAACCTTCGCCCACTCCGCCCACAGATTGAGACCGGTTGCCGCCTCAACCAACTCCGCGATGTGTGCGCCGCCGACACGCGCCGAAGTCTCCAGAAAATACAGTCGGCCATCCTGTCCCCGGATGAACTCGCTGTGCGAAGCGCCACGCAACAGGCCGAAGGCCTTCAACACCTGCTCGTTCAGTGCGCGCAGCGGCCGCTCTTCCTCCGATCCCGGCGCAAGCGTTCGCGTGGTAAAGACGTCACCGCTTTGCGAAACCTCCATGGGAGGCCGCCCGTATTTACTGCTGACAGAAAGCAACACCTGCTTTTCGTAGGTGATGGTGTCGACGTGATAGATGTCGCCGGGCACAAACTGCTCCAGCAAATAGAACGACTGCTGATCGCCCAGATTGTTCACCGCCTCCCAGAACTCGGTCGAGTTGTGCAGCTTCTTCATGCCGATGGATCCGGCAATGGAGCGCGGCTTCAGGATCCACGGCGGCGGAACGCGCTCCATGAAGTCGTTGAGCTTGCGATGGTTCAATACGTGGATGAACGGCGGCACCGGCAATCCTTCAGAGGCAGCGCGTGTTCTCATCGCCAGCTTGTCGCGGAAGTAGCGCGCGGTGGTCTGTCCCATACCCGGCACGCGAAGGTGCTCGCGCAAGATCGCTGCGGTCTCGACATCAAACTCGTCAAGCGCGACGATGCGGTCGATGTTCTCCGTCTTTGCTACGTGGCTGAGCCCGAGCATCACGTCGTTGATGTTCCACGCCTTGTCGACATCGGGAACGTAGAAAATTTCGTCGATACTCTCGCGCGGCCACGCGGCGTGCTCCAGGCTGTGCGAGGTGACCAGCAGCACGCGAGCGCCCTGGCGGCGGCACTCCTGCATGAACTCGTCACCCTTGTAATAGCTCGCCAGGCAGGCGACGGTGACCTTCGACGGCGTTCCAGAATCTGGTGAAGAGGATGACATCGCAACCTCCGACCTTTGCGGTTGGCAACAAGGTAACAGACCCGAGGGTAGTGGGTCAGTTTGAATATGGATGCTCGCACCTGGCGCCTGTTCGAGACAGCATGCCCTGAATGACTCCTCACAAAGTGAGGAGAAGTCGAATAGGTCGCTCGGAAGCCGCTGGATTCTGTACAATTTAGAACTTGCGAACGTCGCTGCCCCCGGTGCCGGTTTCGCATCCAGTGCCGAGATGTCCTTGAGCGCCCGCTCGCCCGCACTGTTTGACTGGAAGATACAGTTTGCCGATGTGAATAAAAGAAGAGAGAACAACGAGTCGGGGCGCTGATCGCTCCCAAGGAAGGTTGCTGTGCCTGAACTAAGGAAAGACCCGATCGTTGGGCGATGGGTGATCATCTCGACCGACCGTGCCAAGCGGCCGGCAGACTTTGTGCGTGAGCCGGTCCCGAAAAAGGGCGGATTCTGTCCGTTCTGTGCCGGTAATGAGAGCAAGACGCCATCGGAGGTGCTGGCCTACCGGCCGAACGGCACGGGACGCGACGGTTCGGGATGGACGGTGCGCGTGGTCCCTAACAAGTTTCCGGCGCTGGGAATTGAGGGCAATCTTACCCGTCAGGCCGAAGGCATGTTCGACAAGATGAACGGCATCGGCGCGCATGAGGTCATCGTCGAAACGCCCGAACACGACATCACCTTAGGGGACCTTTCAGAGAAGCGCATCGAGGACGTGCTGTGGGCATTTCGCGACCGCATCCTCGATCTGAAAAAGGACAAGCGCTTCAAGTACATTCTCATCTTTAAGAATCACGGAAAGGCGGCCGGCGCCACGCTCGAGCACTCGCACGGCCAACTCATCGCGTTGCCCATCGTTCCCAAACATGTGTTGGAGGAGATGGAGGGCGCCAAGCAGTATTACGTTTATAAAGAGCGCTGTGTCTTCTGCGATATCGTTCGCCAGGAGACCGAGGCCGGCGTTCGAGTTGTGGGTGAGAACGAAAGTTTCCTCACCCTCGCGCCGTATGCTCCACGCTTTCCGTTTGAGACGTGGATATTGCCCAAGCGGCATGAGTCGGCTTTCGAAAACTCATCTTCGCAGGTTTACGAAGCGCTGGCCAAGTCGTTGAAGAGCCTGTTGACCCGCGCCGACCAGGTGCTGGATTCGCCGGCCTATAACCTGGTCATCCATACCGCGCCGATTCAGGAACCTGCTTTGGATTACTATCACTGGCACATTGAATTCATGCCGCGCCTCACCAAGACCGCCGGCTTTGAGTGGGGAACCGGCTTCTACCAAAACCCCACGCCTCCGGAAGAAGCTGCGAAATATTTGCGGGAAGCGAAGGTGGAGAAGAGGGAAACGGTGGGGGTGTAGCCTCACCGTTGCCAGACAAGAAATTTTCACCTACCCTGATGAATATGGAAGTGCAGTTTACTCCCGAACAGGAAGCGCAGTTGGCGCAGATCGCTTCGAAGGCTGGCACAGCGCCCGAGCGGTTGGTGAAAGATGCCGCCTTGCGTCTGCTTGAAGAAGATGCTGGTTCCTCTGTTGCCGCTTCCGGCAGCGTAGTTGCCGAGATGCGCATGTTACGCGCCCGCGTCAAGCCTGACCCCGAAGGCTGGACAACGCGCGATTACGTCCGCTACGGCCGCCGCTAGATGCCTCTAGTCGTCGATGCCTCCGTTGCCCTTGCATGGGGCTTGCCCGATGAAACCAGCACTTACGCAGATGCCGTTCTGGCCGTTGTTGAACGGGACGGTATGCGCGTTCCTTAGCTTTGGGCGCTAGAGGTTGCCAATGGCCTTGCCGTTGCCCATCTGCGCAAGCGCATCACACCCGCAGATGAGGCGGCGTTTCTTGCAGCCTTGTCGCGCCTGAGTATTGACGTCGAAGAAACGGCTTCCGCCTTGACCGTCATTCGTGACGGAACGGCCGCTGCGATACGCTATGGTCTCACCGCGTACGATGCGGCTTATGTCGATCTTGCCTGGCGGGAAAGGCTTACGATTGCCACACTTGACACGGCCATGCGCAAAGCAGCCGAACAATCAAGCATCACCGTCTTTCGGCCATAGAGCCGAAAGCCAGCCCACCGAATGCCGCAACGTATTGAAGAGGCCCGACCTTGCGGCCGAGCCTTCTGTTCCCCAGGGGATGAAGCCCGGGATCTATTTTCAATCGCATGACGCTGGCTTGCTTGAAGGCCAGCTCAATCTTTCCTACCAGATCGTCAGCGTGCCTTTGTCGATCCACTCGTGATAACCGGCGCCAGTCTTGTTGACATCAAGTTGCCACTGGATGCCGACGTTGTCCTTCCATCCCGTCCTGCCGGCGTTGCGCGTGATATTGAGGGTGTGAGGTTGGCCGTCAACGACCAGGATACGGTAGGTGTATTTCTTGGCGTTGGTGTCTGTAGTGATGTACCACTGGATGTGATGCCAGGTGTTTGGCGCGAAGGCGGGACAGGGAACCGAGGTCCCATACCAGTGATTGGCGGCCATGTCCCACGTGTCCCACACGCCGCTGCCGACATCGCACTGGGTGCCCATCATGTAGTTCCATCCGCTTACGAACTGGTAAGACTCCTGCTCCAACGACTGCGCTGCCCCCTTGGAGGCGCTATCGACGTAGAGGTAGTAGTCGATAAGAAAATTGCGCTGTGTGCTGTTGGCCCCGAGCCCGTGCCAGAACAGCGCGTTGGCCCAAACGCCGGAGTTGAAGAACTCGGTACTGGCGCCGCTCAGGGAGGGGTTGGACTGGTTCTGCGCCATCCAGTAAGTTCCTTTGCCGCTGCCGCCGGCACAGCCCGGATCATGGCAGGATCCCCACGAACCGCCACGATGAACATTGCTGAAAACTTTTGCCCAGGGCGGAGGAGTCGGCAAGCCGCCGTTGTTGCCGCCGTTGACCGTGATCGTCTCCCATACGTCGCCCCATTTTCCATTGGCATCCCAGGCGCGCACAACGAACTGATGGCCGCCCTGCGCAACGTTAAGCTGGGTGTCGATGGAACTCGATCCTGACTGGTAAGCAACCTGGCTGTCGATGTACACCACCCAGCCGGTGATCTTTGTGTCGCTCGATGCGCTGGCGGCTACATGCACCGGACTGGATCCGCTGAAGTTGTTGACCGGTGAACTCACATTGACCGTGACTGCCGATGCCAGTGAAGCGGCACCAAAAATGAAAGCAGCCAAAATTAAGAATAGATTAGAACGTTGAGTCATCGTGCCTCCTTAAAAGCCGGAGATTACGGAGGCATCTACTCTGTAGCAATTGGCATGAATGCCTAGTACGGGTTTTTGGAACTAGGTCGTTGTACTGTTGACCAAAGTTGTACGGGGTCGCCAGCTAGGGGAGAAAATATCTAAGGGTGCGAAAGCGGTTTTACTGGTTGCGGTCCTGATATTCCTCGTAAGCTCGTGGGCAACACGGCATCAGTAAGATGCTGATAACAAGATGTGCTGCGCGAGCTAAATCGTCGAGATTTACACCAGCTTTGTACACGCCTTGTACAGGTGGTTCGTACGTAATTTACGACTCTGGCGCGTTGCTCCTCAGCTTGACGTGGACAGCACGGTGCAGAACGCTTAAAACGCTACCCGATTTCACACGACTGACGAGTGGATTACCGCCTTGGGGCAAACTGCGGCATCACGAAACGCTTTCGTAAGCTTGATGTCCTCGTTTTCTCGTCTGGTTGTTACCTATTGCTCTCCGATTTTCGATTCGAAAGGCTCTTGGGGCGACTCCGCCTGATTCCGGGCAGGAACGAGGGGGCATCGCTTGGAGCGGCATTCACTCGGCTGCTAAACGGCGCGCCCGCAACACACGATCTCTACCAGTAAGCTCGTACACTTCTTCGGAGCGGATACTGTAAGGTCCATTGGAGTCGAGTTGTCGAAGGTGGTCGGCGTCGATACTTACGACAGGGTGTTGCAATCCCTTTCGCCTCACCTCGATCAATGTGTTACCGCTAATCTCTTTGCCATTGCTTGCTCGGATTGTTATCGACTTGAGAACCGATCACTCGCGGGCGTTGCTGTCATGTGTAGAGCGGTCAGCGGTTAACTTTCGCCCACGGCCTTCGAGAGCACTGGTTGTGGTCGGAAGTACTTCGAGTAGAGGCCCATGACGAACGGAGCGATGAGCGCATAGCACGCCACTGTAGGAAGCGAGTTCTTGCTGTGAAGGTAGTGGCCCGAGAGCAGCAGCGCCAAGCCGACGTGACGGTTGGCGTTGCAGATGGAAAGCGTCCGCTCGCGAAGCCCGTCAGCTCTTACCAGCAAATGCACAAGTGACAGGGACCCCACGGCCATCAGCAGAGCGGCGACCACAACCCAGGGAGTGATGTCTTTCAACGTCGATCGCATCTTGAACAGGATGATCGCCATAAATGCATACAGCACCAGGTTGCCGAACATGTTGATGACGGGCCGCGCCTTCACGGCAAGGTGGGGCGCCACGTACATCAGGGCAACTCCGACAAGGAGCGGGAGAAATTGCTTCTCAACTACCTGCTCGATCAATACCGTGGGTGGTATCCAGACGTTCTGGTCATAGAGCTTGGCCGCCGCGACCACGATCAAAGGGATCATGAGCGGTGTTAGCAGCGCGACCACAACCTGGTAGCTGGCGGCGAGTTGGGTATCGAAGCCTCGCTTTGCGGCGTTGCGGGTGAGCAGTGGAGCTCCGGGCGCAACTCCAATCAGAAATAAGCCACCGGTTTCAGCCAGACTCAGGTGGAAGAAGCGCGCCAGCACCAGCGCCAGAATTGGCGGCAAAATAAAGACCACCAGCAGCAGGCGCCACCATGCCTGCCGGCCCATCGAGCGAACGTTGGCCAGCATCTCGGACAACTGGAAGCTGGTGCCGATCGACACCATCATCAGAAAAATTGCGATGGATAGAAGATGTTTCATGCTTCACCAAATTACGACAGAAGAGGCTAACGCCAGGAAGGCCGCAAGCCTCAATACGGGGATTAGTTCGGAAAAACCAGGTGCCACAGGGCCGCGGCTCCCAGCAGCGCAACGAAGAGTGCGATGGTGATGCTCAAAGGCCAGCGTGACAACGTCGGTTGCTCTCCCCGCTCCAGGCGGCGAAGAGTGTTCCAGTGAGAGGCGCCCGCCAGTACTGTCGCAACGATGCCCAGCAGGACCAACAATTCCCCAAACCGGACGGCGGCGTGATGAAGCTGCGCCGCTTCCGGTGTTTGAGCACGATCCATCAGGGCGCGAAAGAATCCAATCATTCCCAGCCCAAAGCTACCCATAGTCAGGGTAGTTCTGATCCAGGCAAGAGTAGTGCGATCGAGGGCTAACCCCGTACGGAATGTTGCCAGGGTAGTGCGCTAGCCAGCTAACTCCGTACGGGGATCGGTGTTCGTTGCCTCGGTCATTGTGCGCTGTTTCTCCGATTGAATCCGCGCTTCTTGCTCGCTACGGTTGATTTACCACGATGTAGGTCGTGTTTCCGTTGGAGAACTGAGGCTGGTAGTAGGTGCCGCCGCATTGCTGGTAGGTAACGCCGTTGGCGATGACCGTCGTGCAACTGGGCGGAAGCGTGTTCACCATCGAGCCGACTACCACCGCAGTGGCAGTTGCCGCTGCCGCGACCGCTACTGCCGTGCCCACTCCACTGTGATAACAGCAACCGCCCCCGCCGTAGTAGCCGGAGTTGTAGCTGCTGTGGGTGTTCACGTTAACGTCGCGGTTGACGTTCACGTTGGTGTTCTTGTTGACGTTGGTATTGCGGTTTACGTTCGTGTTCTTGTTTACGTTCGTATTCCGGTTGTTGTTCGTATTTCGGTTTTCACTGCGGTTCGAAGCCGCGTTATGACTCGGCTGGTTGACGTTGCTGCGCGAACTGGAACGCACCGATCCATTGTTGCTGTTGCCACCTCCACGGTTTGCCGCGGCGGATGGAACGGTCAGCAGGAGCGCAAGTGAAAACGAGAGAAATGGTCGAAGGTAGGTTTTCATGTTGGCTCCTAGTTGCTCCCTGCGGCGGCGGTTTTCTCTTCCGCGAAGACGATTTTGTGAGCGTCCGCTGGAGGATCGAAAACGAAGGCGGCGTCGTTGTAGGACGGCGCAAGGTTCCAGGTAAGCACTGAGATGTGCTGCGGACGAGCGTCATCGGTCAGGGTGGTCAGGACCAGCTTCTTGGGCAACGGGTGATCGCCCAACTGGATCCAGACCTGCCAGTCGAGGCCGGGCTGCCGGAACGCGTAGTGCTCGCAGGTGATTCCGCCGACATCGCCGGGACCGAAATCAGTGGCTTCGGTGATTTCGCTGGTAGAGGCGCGAGGACCACCCCATAGAAAGAGGTCGAGAAGCGGAAGCTCGATGCCGTACTTCTCGCTGACCACATCGATAAGTTCACCAATCGTGGGAGGCGCGTCTGTGGTGGCGTAGTATCCCGCGCGGCGAGCAAAGAGAGTAAAGGTCTTGCCGTCGTAAAGGAAGAGTCGCGACTTCTGGTCGCCTTGAATTTCGATGCGTAGTTTGTTGGGCTTCACTGCCAGGATGCTGGTGGTGTGAGCGAATGTCAGCTTCTCGCCGTCACTGAGGACGTCTTCCGATGTGACCGCTGCATTGACCTGGAAATCCTTCAGCGAGCGAAGATAGGCGCCCATGTTGTTGAGGGCGTCCAGCGCTGCCGGCTCAATCAGGTCCGATTTCTGCGGACTCGCCTGCTGCGCATGCATCGACCCGGAAAGGCCGCTTGCGAGCGCGAGCAGTGCGATTGCGTATCCAATATTTCGTTTCGTCAACTGTTTCTCCATTCTGACTTGGGGCGGCTGCTGAGCTCAGACGAGCGAAGTTCACCGTCTTCGTCTTTGTAGGAAACATAACTTCGACGCCGCGGGTCAGCTATTCGGAAAACTACGCGACCCAACACCGAAGAACTACGGCATGGCTATGGCCGGCTCGATTGTCACGCCATGGGTTGGCACCGTAGTTCTACGGCATGGCGGATTGGTATTTTTCCGAATACCTGAGGCGTCCCGGACAGGCTATCTTCAGCGATGGACCGGGACTGGCGAATATCAACGAAAACAAACGCTCCGAGCCGAGGATATGGACTCGACCATGCAGGTCTGTTGAGCCTGTTTGGGAAGGGATGCGCCCAATTCGACCGTCACTGTTGATCGCGGATGAATATCGGCTCTATGCGGAATCACTGAGTATGCTGTTGAATCCGCTGTACGAGACGGTCGCCATTGCTACCAATAAAGACGAACTAATCGAGTCAGCGACCAGATCAAATCCAGATCTGATCGTCGCGGATATCCTGCAGCCGCTTGTCGGCGGTCTTGAGGCACTCCGCACTCTGGGAGCAATGGGCCTCCAAAGCAAAATAGTCGTCCTGACCATGCATGTTGAATTAGATCTGGCGATTGCCGTGTTTCGCTCGGGAGCTTCGGCATTCGTGCTGAAAACTTCCACTGCTGATGAGTTTCGGCAGGCTCTGAACATGGTCCTGGGAGGAGCATGCTACCTGAGCTCGCAGTTTCCGCGTGACCTCGTGACGGTGCTCGCCGGGGCGGCGCGGATCCCACGGTAGGCGGCTTTCAGCTCTTAGGGTGAGCCATCACAAAACAGATCACGCCGCTCGCAGTGGGGATGTCCAACGGTTGCGTCGCGCCCTTACACAACCTTAAGCATGGAATTGATTTCCGCGTGGAGAGGTACACGGACGCGGATCGTGGTGCCATGCTGGAGTTGCGATTGGATGGAAAAAGTTCCCTTCAGCAGCCTTACTCGCTCCCGCATACTGATTAGACCAAGCCCGCGACCTTCCCTTGCCGCTTCGGGTTCAAAGCCTGCCCCGTAGTCGCTAACCCTGAAGTGAACTTCATCCGACGTTTCCCACAATTCCACTTCGATTCGCTCCGTTCCACTGTATTTCGCCGAGTTATGTAAGGCTTCCTGCAGAATTCGAAAAAGACAAAGGGAAATGTCCGACGGTACTGGATTCGGCAAATCGCCCGTTTTGAAATCAAGCTTCATTTTGTGCTGCTTCTCAAACTCTAGGCAGAATCCTGTCACCGCTCCGACGAGCCCTGCATATTCCAGTGCTGGAGGGTGCAACTCATGCGCCACGGTCCGAATATCGCTAGATATTTCCACGGTCTCGTTCCGGAGTTCGTCCATGCGGTCATGAAGTCCAACCGTCTGCTCGGGAAGCTCGTGCGTGAGTTGTTCGATCTTCATTGCCAACAATGCGAGGCGTTGGTTGGTGTTGTCGTGAAGCTCTCTGGCAATACGCCTACGTTCCTGCTCTTGCGCATCAATCAGTCTCTGGCTCATGCCGGCTACCGCCTCTTCAGCCAGTTTGCGCTCTGTGATATCGGCTGTCATGCCGACCAGTCGGACCATCTTTCCATCCCCGTCAAATGTCGCGCAGCCGCTCTCTTCCAGCCATAGCAGTCCGCCGTCCTCGCGAAACTTGCGGTACTGGGCTCGATAGACCGGGTCTTCCGGAGTCAGAGAGCCCACTAGACTCTGCAGGACGGATCGGTCCTCAGAATGAACGGAACTGAAGTAATCCTCCGCGATACCTTCTGCAGCGTCACTCAAGCCGAGAATGCCAGTGCATTCCGCCGATCGCCGTACCACGTCGGTAGCGGGGTCCCACTCCCAGGCATACATCCTGCCAACCTCGGCGGCGACACGGAGGCGTTCCTCGCTTTCCCGTACCAGAGCTTCTTGTCGCTTGCTCTCGCGGAGGTCTGCCACCATGCCGACTATGCGCAGCATCTTGCCGTGTTGGTCGAAGAATGCGCGCGCGCGTCTCCCCAACCAAATAACCGAAGCATCGGACCGCACGAACCGATAGGTACACTCGCCAGTGGGATTCCCAGGGGAAAGCCGGCTGACAGAGTCCAGAAACCCAGCATGATCGTCTGGGTGGACACTAGCCAACAACTGTTGACCCGTAATCTCCTTGGGCGCGTCCAAACCGAGGATGTGCACGGATTCCTCGGATCGCGTGTACAAGTCTGCTGCAGCATCCCACTCAAAGGCGTACATTTTCCCCGCCCGGGCCGCCAGACGAAACCGCTCGTCGGCCTGGCCGGCTTCAGAAAACAGATCACGATTGGTGAGGTACTCCTGGACAAAGACACCAACACCCAGAAATAACACCGACATCAATACGATTAAGAGCCGAATCTCATGGGTTCGATACTGCTCATCCGTTCGAAACAGCTCCCACAACCCGGTCAGCGGGATAGCAATTACCGACAGCATCAACCAAATCTATTACGGCGGATCGGCTGGGAGGAACCAACCCATTCCCGTAGCCGGCGTCACGACTCTCGGGCTTCACGCAACCTCATGGGGAGAAGGCATTACCCTCCTGTGGAGACCTCCACTCGACCTGGGCAAGCGCTGGAGTTATGCCATGTCGGCCACGGTGCCTTTTCTCCAGGTAAGCATCGATGCCAATGCAGTCGTTCCCCTCGGCGGGGGGCTCAATGTCCAGCGCTCAGGTAGCCTCGGTGCCCTGGGCGACCTGGTCATCATGCCGCTGATGGTCAACTACAACGTGAATCCCAGCTTCAACATCAACTTCCGCTTTGCAGAGTATCTGGCGACCGGAAATTACCAGCTTCACCGCCTTGCGAATACGGGAAAGAATTACGACACCGCTGAACCAACCATCGCGTTCATGTACCTGGGACCGAAGAATGGGCGGGAAGCCGACCTGTTCGTAGGCTTCGACTTCAACACCGAAAATGAAGCGACTCACTACCAGACTGGCAACCAGTTTCATGTGGAGGGTACGCTGGCGCAGCACTTGCCACTCGGCAAGGGACTATTCGGGGTTGGAGTCACCTCGTTCTACTACCAGCAGGTGACCGGCGACAGCGGCCCAGGTGCAACCTTCGGAGAATTCAAGGGCACCGATGTAGGAGTCGGTCCGGTGCTCACCTACCTCAAGAAGACCAAGAAGGTGCAAGTTCTCGGAGATCTCAAATGGCTGCCGGAGGTCTATACCAAGAACCGGCTGCAAGGGGACATAGCCTTCCTGAAAATCGTGCTCAAGTTCTGAACACAACCAAGGAGGTTTCAAGCACATGAAGAGAATTATTCCGATTACGGCCCTCGCGCTTTCCGTGATGTCTCCCTTTGGGATGACGAACGCGTGGGGACAGGCCTCAACGCTGAGTAAGGCTGTGAGAACCAGCGAGAGCATGGAGCCTGCGATTCCGCGGCCCGAGCAGGACCGGATTGCAGCGCAGAAGCTAGCAGACCTGAGAAAGAAAACAGGTAAGCCACCCAATATCCTCTGGCTCGTGGTCGACGATATGGGGTATGGCGACCCTGGTGCCTTCGGCGGAGGTGCGGCCGTGGGCGCTGCCACCCCAAATATGGACCGATTTGCCCGTGAAGGATTGAAGCTGACATCCACCTATTCGCAGCCCACTTGCACGCCCACTCGCTCGGCCATTCTTACCGGACGGTTGCCCGCGCGCACCGGCCTCACCCGCCCAATTCTCGCGGGAGACAAGCTATCAAAGAATCCATGGGCCGACGAAACCTCCATCGCAACCATCTTGAGTAACTCCGGTTACAAGACGATCCTTTCCGGCAAGTGGCATATTGGCGAAGCTCCGGGGATGCGACCCTTCGAAGTCGGATTCGACGAGTTCTATGGCTTTTACCCGGCGCAAAAGGAGATCACCCAGGAGTTCGACGAGATGCGATATCCGGATCTGGTCCTCGATCCGGAGAGGTTAGCAGCGTACAAGAAAATTGGAGCGAGCCACGCTCTGGTTTACGGAGCCAAGGGTGGCCAGGAGCAGATCGTCAAGCAGATTGAAAGCATTGACGACATGGCAGAGGGGGACAAGGCGCTAAAGGATTACACCATCAAGAAGATTCACGAATTGGCCAAGAGCGGACAGCCCTTCTTCATCGAGCACGCATTCATGAAGGTACACGCCGACAATTTCCCGTCGAAGGAGTTTAAAGGAAAGAGCGCTGCCAAATATCCCTACAAGGATTCCGTGGTTGAGGTGGACGCCTACATCGGCGAAATCGTGAAGGCCCTGGAAGACGATGGGCTGCTGGAAAACACATTCATCTTCATCACCTCCGACAACGGTCCGCAATTGGATAGCTGGCCGGATACGGGCTACACACCTTTCAAAGGCGGCAAAGGCTCGACCTGGGAAGGCGGAGTACGAGTACCCGGCATCGCCTATTGGAAGGGGATGATCGCACCCGGACGCGAAAGTGACGACCTTTTTGATCTCATGGACTTGTTCAATACTTCCATCAATCTGGCTGGCGCGTCGAACAAGATCCCGACCGATCGCTACATCGACGGCATCGATCAGACTTCCTTCCTTCTCGCGGACAACGGACGTTCCAATCGCGAGAAGGTCTTCATGTTCAACGAAAAACAATTTGTGTCGATGCGGATGTTCGACTACAAGATCACCGTCAAAGTGGTTGAACCTCAAGCGCAATGGCTGAACATCGACATGACGACCGTCACCGACGTAGGCCTGTCGCCTTGGCTGTTCAATCTCTACATCGACCCCAAAGAGCAGTATCCGGTGGGACATCGCTTGAATGCATGGCTGGCGTCCATGGCAGCGGAGATGAAAGCCGAAGCTGCGACGTTTAAGAGGTATCCGCCCAAGAACATCGGACTCGATCAGTGATCGAGCGTTGATGGTGAGGCGGGCGGTCTAGGGGCGCCAACCCCGTAAATCTTCGGGTCGCGTAAGAGTAGTTTTCCGAATACCTGGACGGCGCGCTCGAACTTAATCTTCAACAACAGGCATTAGGCCTCAACTGAAAGGAATATCGATATGAGAATCGCTCGATCGGTTTTTGCAGCACTAGCACTTCTGACCCTGGTCACGTTGGTCTCGCAGACGCCGGCCCAGGCGCAAGGTCGCCAGCTCCACATCAACAATGCAATCTACGGCCACAACGGACAGGGAATCAATGTGACCAAGACGCTGCGCGGCATGATCCACAACAATACCCTCGACGTGAAGGTGAACAACAAGAACATGGGCGGAGACCCGAACGTTGGGGCCGACAAGAGCGTGAAGGTGGAATATACCTACCAGGGTAAGACCAGTACGAAGGTTGCGAAAGAAGGGGATCGGCTCCAACTGCCTTGAAGGAAAAACAAAGGAGATATCTAACCGAATCCGGCTAATGCTCGACCCACGGCCTCAGTTACTACTTTGTCCTTGTAAGCTCCCTAGAAGTATTCGTGGAGGAAGTTTCACTTGGCCGTGTTGTCGCTAGCCTTGATCGGAAACGCCTCGGGCAGGACAGGTGGTAAGGGCGGAAGACTGGGTCCGAGGCGTTTTCGATAAGGAGACTAGGAGGAAGACGCTGGCGCGGCGGACGCGGGCCTATGGGATTTGGATGGCCGCCTGGAGTCGGATTGCGAGGCCAGAGGGCACGGTCGGTGTGGGAGAGCTCGCTGGTGATCATGAGCGGAGCGGCGAGCGAGTGGTATGGAAAGTTGGAAAAGGGGCAAGGGCGACAAGGTGGAGACACGAGGGCGTGGGCGTGCTGGTTAGTGCGAGGTACACCTGCTGTTTCTGTTTCTCCCGTTGCTGACGGGCCTCCGCAAGTTCTGGATCGAATCCTTTCAGCACCGCCGTCGCTTCCTCCAGTGCCTCAGTCCATGAAGGCGTAACGAGGGAATGGCGACGAGGAGGCTCGCCCTCACGATTCACGCAGAGCCATTTCGGACAGTTGCAGGAGTTGTAATCGGTCTTAGAACGGTGACGGCAGGAGGCCGAGTGGCGGGTGCAGGGGCGCACCGTGCCCCATCGATTCTTGAGCGGTTGCATGCAATCTCCGCAACTCAAACGACACGCGAAGGATCGCATTTCGTGTACAAATTGTGTACACGTCCAATTTATAAACTCGCAAACGAATTGATGATAAGTAAGTTATTCGTTTCTGTCCTGGTATTCCTCGTACCAGGCCATTTGAATCGATTCCAGCTTGGCTTCGCTCGAGGCTTTGGCGTCGTCGACGAAGGTGGGGAGTTCGGTTACGTAGCGGTGCAGATCGGTGAAGCGCACTTCCAGCGGATTCAGGTCGGGATACTTGTCGGCCAGCGCAATGCCTAAGTCTTCAGAGTCATCCCAGCGTATTTCGGCAGCCATGATCACCTCGTCTGTGAATGAAGCATAGAGGCACAGAGACACCGAGAAAACCTTGATTTCTGAATTTCTCTGCGTCTCTGTGGTGAAGTCTATCAGTGCCCTTCGGAAACGTAATTCCGGTTCCATGCCGGAATTTCGACAATAACCTCGCCCGGCTTCTCGATTACCGACTGGCAGCCGAGCCGCGACTCGAGTTGGAGATCGGCGGCCATGTCGAGACGATCGGCTTCGTCATCTTCCATCTCGCTCAGGCACTCCTTGCCTTTCTTCACCACAACGTGACACGTGGTGCAGGCGCAGTTGCCGCCGCAGGCATGATCCAGATGGATGCCGAAGTTTAGCGCGACATCGAGCAGCGACTCCGGCTTACCGTGCTCGAGATACGGCAGCTTGCCATGCTCGAACTCGACCGTCTTGTTGTCAGGAAGAAACGTTACCCGGACCGTGTTCGTTCCAGGCGCTTCTACAGTGGCAGCTCCACTGCCTTGGGTCTTTTCGTCTGCCATAAGTTCCTAGCTCTCGATCTCTGCTTGCGCAATGGGATGCGGTGCAGCTGGGCCTTCGCCCACATCGGCGTTGTCCATCGTCTTGCCTTTGAGGGCCGCGCCCACGGCAGAGTCCATCATCAGCTCCGCGAGGCGCATGGTGCCCTGGTTTAACGCGTCGATTGCGGTTCGGATCGCCTGGTAATCGTCTTCTGATATCACTGCGCGCAGTGCCGTCTCGAACTTGCCGATGCTGGTGCGCTCCTGTGACGTCAACCGCTCCCACGCGGGATTGTTGCGCCCTTTCTCCAACGCGCTCAGGATCGTTTCCGCTTCATTGCGCGCTTCAACCAGCTGCCGCTGCCGGAAATCCTCCTCGGCGTAGTCGAACGATTCCAAGATCATGTTCTCGACCTGCTCGTCGGTCAGGCCGTAGCTGGGCTGCACTTCGATCTCGGCTGCTTTGCTGCTGCGCAACTCGCGCGCGGTAACGTGCAGAATGCCATTGGCGTCGATCAGGAACTTCACTTCGATCCGCGGCAAACCGGCCGGCATCGGCGGAATGCCTTTCAAATCGAAGCGCGCCAGCGAGCGGTTGTCCTTCGCCATCTCGCGCTCACCCTGCACCACGTGAATTGCGACGTTGGTTTGGCCTTCGACGCCGGTGGTGAAATGCTCAGTGGCTGAAGCAGGAATGGTCGAATTGCGATGAATAATCTTCGCAACTCCTCCGCCGAGCGACTCGATTCCCAGCGACAGCGGTGTGACGTCGAGCAGCAGCATGTCGCTAGTCGCTTCGGTGCCGCCCGCGAGAATGCTGGCTTGCACAGCGGCTCCCAGCGCGACCACCTCGTCAGGATTCAAATCCGCGTGTGGCTTGCGTTGGAACATCTCTTCTACCAGCTTGCGAACCAGCGGAATACGAGTCGATCCACCGACCAATACCGCTTCGTCAATCTGCTGGATGGTGAGGGCTGAATCCTTGATCGCCTGCTTCACCGGACCGATGGTGCGATTGACGACAGGCTGAATGAGCTGCTCGAACTGTTCGCGCGTGATCTGACGCTGGTAACGTTTTCCTCCCGGAAGCTCGACGTCGAGCGCCGTCGACTCCTTCGACGAGAGTGCAATCTTGGCTTCGATCACGGCTTTACGAATTGCCTGCACGATCTCCGCATGGCGGCGAACATCGACGCCCAGGTCGCCTTCAATGTCAGTGATGGCGATGGCGATGAGTAGATTGTCAATGTCGTCGCCACCGAGATGCGTGTCGCCGTTGGTCGCGATGACCTCGAAGATGCCTTCGTGCAGCTTGAGGATCGAGATGTCAAAGGTTCCACCGCCGAAGTCGTAAACCGCGACCGTTCCATCCTTCTTTTCATCAAGTCCGTACGCCAGCGAAGCAGCCGTCGGTTCATTCACCAGGCGCAGCACATCGAGTCCCGCGATACGGCCCGCATCTTTCGTGGCCTGGCGCTGTGCGTCGTTGAAATACGCGGGAACGGTGATGACCGCCTTGGTCACGGGCGCTGAGAAATGTCGTTCAGCATTGCGTCTGAGCTGACGCAGGATGAAGGCTGAAATCTCCGGCGGTGTGAATGTCTTGTTGCCAAGCTTGATGCGCAGCACCTCGCCCGGTGCGAGGTCATCCGCCAGGCGGAAAGGGAAGAGCTTCAGCTCGTCCTGAATGTCTTCCACACCGCGGCCCATCAGCCGCTTCACGCTGTAGACTGCGCGCTCCGGAGTCTCGATCAAATACTTGCGGGCAGCATTGCCGACGACGATCTGGTCGTTTTCGTCAAGCGCGACAACCGAGGGGACAAGATTCAATCCGTCTTCGCCGGGAATGACGACGGGGCGGTCCTTTTCCATGTAAGCCACCAAAGAGTTGGTGGTGCCCAAGTCGATTCCGATAATGCGATCAGTTGCCATGCGTATTTATTGGGTGGAGCACGCATTCATGCGTGCACATCGGTACACCCATATGATTTGTCATCCCGAGGGACTTTAGTCCCCGAAGGACCTGCTTTGCTGCCGTCCCCAAAAGGGACTCGCAAAATCAATCAATTCGCTATCGGCACGACTGAAGTCGTGCCCTGACGCGAATCTTCCGAACAATTCTGTCGCCCCTTAAAGGGCTCTCACTTACAAGCCGCTAGCCTTCCAGCACGGTATCCACTTCACGCAGCAAATTCCGGATGTACGAGCGGCGATTCAGCACATCGACCATTCGGTTGCGCACCTTGGCGCGATCGCTCTCCAGCACCTTCTCGCCGCGCTCGCTGCGATCGATCAGGGCATCCCAATCGTTCCATGCCGATCGCAGCTGCTCGATCAGGTTCTCGTTCTTGGTTCGAAGCTGCTGCTCGGTCTTTTGCACGTCATGAATCAGGTTGCGGTCATCCTCGCCCATCTTCTTGTTCATCCGCAGCTCTTCCAGCTGCATGTTCAACTCAAAGACCTCTTCCAGCAGATCTGGGGGAACAACTTGCTTCTTCGCCGCTCCGGTGCGCCGGGCCTCTTCCGTGGCCGCTTGTGATTGCTCCTCCAGTTGCACGCCCTGTAAGCGCAGCAGATATTCGGTCCGCGTGATTGGGTCTTTCAAGGTGCGATAGGCGTCATTGAGCTGCGAACTTTTTTCCAGGCTCCATTCCTGCTCGGGGCCGCTGCTGCCGGCGTTGATGTCGGGATGGAGGTGACGGCTCAGGTCGTAGAACTCGCGCTCAAGCTGCCTGGTATCGAGATTCAGACGATAGGGCAGCCCAAAGAAAGTAAAGTAGTCCACGGGAACCGGTGGCTGTACCTTGCCGCATTGCCGACAAAAATGCGCCGCGCGCATGTCTCCACACGACCAGCAATTCGCTTTCAGCGATTTGTCCTGGCTTAGCATCAGGATGCCGCTCGCGTCCGGTTTGTCAGGTTTCGTCGTCGCCATATCAGGCCTTCAAAATCGGGTGGAGCACCCATTCATGAGTGCAGCCAAAGCCCGCTCAATTGTTTGTTATCCCGAGACGGTTTCAGCCGTCGAGGGACTCAGTGCGTCGCGTCCCGATCGCCCGTCGGCAGTGCGCAGTTCCGTTGTGATTTGCCGGGGAAAGGCCACGATTCCTACGAGAACGACGTGCCGCAGCCGCAGGACTTTTTCGCGTTGGGATTCTGGAAGACGAAGCCTTGATGCATGAGCGTCTCTTCGTAATCGAGAATCATGCCGTGCAGATAGATGAAGGACTTGGGATCCACGAACACACGCACGTCTCCTCCGTACTGGAACACGCGGTCGCGCTCGCGCGGTTGGGTATCGAAACGGATGTTATAACTCAACCCGGAACAACCGCCACCCTGCACGCCTAAACGGAGTCCGCCCTCGGTGGGCGAAATGTTTTCCTTCGCCATCGCGGAGCGAATACGGGCCAACGCCTTCTCCGTCACCTGAATGCCCTTCGCGGGCGTGGCCGGAGCCTCTGCGGGATTTTCAATGTTGATCGTGCTCATGCTTTCGTGTCGGCGCGCCAAGCCCGATGTCGGCCCGGCACGCCAATCCTCACCCTCAGTTTATGCCTGCTGCGCAACTGGAACCGGCTGTGCCTGTTCCTGCCCCTGCTTCTTCTTCCAGTCGCCGATGGCAGCGCGAATCGCGTCTTCCGCCAGCACCGAGCAGTGAATCTTCACCGGAGGCAAAGACAGTTCCTTCACGATGTCGGTGTTCCTGATGGTCAGCGCCTCGTCAACCGTCTTGCCCTTCACCCACTCGGTAGCGAGCGAAGACGAAGCGATAGCTGAGCCGCAGCCGAAGGTCTTGAACTTGGCGTCCTCAATGATGTTGGTCGCCGGGTTCACCTTGATCTGAAGCTTCATCACGTCGCCACATTCCGGCGCGCCGACCAGGCCGGTGCCTACCTCGGCGCTGCTCTTGTCGAGCGAGCCGACGTTGCGAGGATTGGTGTAGTGATCCAGAACCTTATCGCTATATGCCATTCGTAATTCTCCTCAGAAATTCATTCACTACGGAGGCACGGAGAACACCGAGGAATTCGGATTCCTGAATGTCTTCCCGCTGCGCTCTGCGCCTCTTATTGCGCCTCATATCTCTGTTCAACGCCCTATGCAACTGTGAAGCATGTGTTCACCGCGATGAGCCACATAATCCGGAGAAAAATCCGATTGATTCCGATCTTCTCCGTGACCTCCGTGTCTCCGTGGTGAAAGTCAGTGTGCCGACGGCTCAGCTGCCCACTGCACCTTCGTCAAATCGATGCCTTCCTTTGCCATCTCGTACAGCGGCGACAACTCGCGCAGCCGCTTTACCGTCTCGACCACGCGCTCCGCTACGTAATCCACTTCGGCTTCGGTGTTGAACCTTCCAAGGCCGAAGCGAATCGAGCTGTGCGCCAGATCGTCGCCGGCGCCCAGGGCCTTCAATACATAAGATGGCTCCAGCGTCGCAGAGGTGCATGCCGAGCCGCTCGAGACCGCAATATCGTTGATGCCCATCAGCAGTGACTCGCCTTCCACGTAAGCGAAGCTGATGTTCAAGTTGTTGGGCAGCCGATGCTCCACCGATCCATTGATATAGACCTCGTCGAGCTGGCCCATGATCTTGTCCTTCAAGCGATCGCGCAGAGCAGAGATCTTTTTCGCCTCTTCCGCCATGCCTTCGTGAGCGATTGCGCACGCCTTGCCTAGGCCGACGATGCCCGGGACATTCAGCGTGCCCGACCTCATGCCGCGCTCGTGGCCGCCGCCGTCGATCTGCGCGACCAACTGCACCCGCGGGTTCTTACGGCGTACGTACAACGCTCCCACACCCTTGGGGCCGTAGAGCTTGTGTGCGGTGATGGATGCCAGGTCGACATTGTCCTGAACGACGTTGAACGGAACTTTGCCGATGGCCTGCACCGCGTCGGTGTGGAACAGAACTCCGCGCTCATGACACAGCGCGCCGATTTCGCGAATCGGCTGCAACGCGCCAATTTCGTTGTTGGCCGCCATAATGCTCACCAGGATGGTCTTGTCGTCCATGGCGCGCTTCAGGTCGTCGAGATCAATGCGGCCGTCCTTCTGTACCGGCAGATAGGTCACGCGGAAGCCGTACTTCTCCAGCCGCTTGCAGGTATCGAGCACCGCCTTGTGCTCAATCGCCTGAGTGATGATGTGGTTGCCCTTCTCGCGGTACATCTCGGCAACGCCCTTGATGGCGAGGTTGTCGCTCTCGGTCGCGCCCGAGGTGAAGATAATCTCCTTCGTGTTCGCGCCGATCAGCTTGGCGATACGCTCGCGCGCTTGCTCAACCGCCTGCTCGGCTACCCAGCCAAACTCGTGATTGCGGCTCGCCGCGTTGCCAAAGTACTCGGTGAAGTAGGGCAGCATCTCCTCCAGCACGCGAGGATCGGTGCGCGTGGTGGCGTGATTGTCCATATAAATGGGCAGCTTCACACCCTTGCTGACTGCAGCATTCTCAGGGGCAATAACAGTAGTGCTCATATTAAGATCGCTTTCTCCTAAACTTGTGCGCGTTTGTCGCGCCCGCCGAGCGTGACCAGTTCGGTCGCAGGCTCCGCGTCAGCCTCGGGCTCGGTCATCTCCCAAATCGTTAAGCGGTTCAAAACCTCTTCGATGCTGCGGCTCACTTTGCGGAGCGGCCCGCGAATGGTGCAATGGTCGCTCTGCTCGCAATCGTCACTCACGCTGCACGAGGTAATGAACAGCGGACCCTCGATGGCCCGAATTACCTCGAACGCGCTGATCAGTCGCGGATCGCGCGCCAGCGTGTAGCCACCGTTGGTGCCGTACTGCGAAACCAGCAACCCGGCCTTGGTCAGCCGCTGCAAGATCTTCGCCAGCGCTTCCTGCGGGATGCTGTACATCTCCGCCAGATCCTTGGCGCTACAGGCTCCCAAGTCAGCGTGTTGGGCGAGGTGCCGCATGGCGATCAGCCCGTAGTCCGCTTTCTTGGTGAGTTTCAGCATCGGCAGCTAAGTGTTTGAGGCATATACGACCTTTTAAGTCGCAAATCGATTCTACGGCTTGGGAGCCGCCGAGCGCAAGTTTTCCAGCCAATGGAGAAACTGAGCATTCGACTGTAGCTAGCTGGCAGCGAAAGACTTAGTGATTTGCGACGAATCATCGGATATTGTTTGCCGATTTGCGATGAAAAACGTCGTATATCGCCGCCGAGGGTCACGCAAGGCCCGGAAGCTGGGTTTCCCGTGCACTACTTTTTAACGCGGGTTGAGTGAGGATTCGCTTGACTTCGCCAAGTCTCGGCTTAAAATACCGCCAATTCCAGCAGTGTCCGCCGTGGGGCGGACGTTGATATGAGTTACATCCAGCCGACAAGTACGACCCGCAATCTCCCTCAGAGCAACTCTATGCCAAATGTCTGTCTTCATCCCCGTGTCCAGATCGTCTCGCGAGACGAGGATTCGGAATTTGTTGAATGTCTGGAATGCCGCGAGGTGTTCGACTCCAGCGAGTTCCGCGATATGGACATCGAGGCGAAGATTCCCACCGAAGAAGAATAAGCGCTGCTGGCGATCCGCGTGGTTGGTGGACGACGGCGAGGAGGTGTGTCTTGAAGGCCGCTGCTGGCGGTTACTTTTTCGCTTCTCGCTGAGCTCGCCTTCGCTGAGCTCGCCTTCTATGTGTATGTGTCATTCCGAGCGCAGCGAGGAATCTGCAGTTCGTTCGCGGTGCCACGACGCTTCGCTCCTTCGACCTGTGCTGCCGGGGAACTCAGACTCGATATGAACGACACGCTATCGCAATCGCAACCCCGCCTCCGCCGACAACTCCGCTTCGGCAAACTCGCCCGCCAAATACCTCGGATACGCCGCAGCCGCGATCATGGCTGCGTTGTCAGTCGAGAGCTTGCGCGATGGGAAATACACCTGGAGCCCTTCCTGCCCGGCCTGCTCTTCAAAACGCGTCCTCAACAGAGAGTTGGCCGCCACGCCTCCGGTGACCAGCAACGTCGAGGCGTTGAATTCCCGTGCGGCGTACAGCGTCTTGCTGACAAGGTCGTTGACCACCGCACGCTGGAACGAGGCGACAAGATCCAACGTCTGCTTGTCGCACAGCCCCAGGTAATCTTCGTGAGTCGGACTCGCAATCTGACGAACCGCTTCGCGCCGCGCAGCGATGGTCTCGCGCATTCCGTGAAGCTCGACATAGCGCAACACCGCCGTCTTGATCCCGCTGTAGGAGAAGTCGATCCGCTGAACCTCAGGTGCGTGGCGGTTCTCCGGATTTCGGTCGCGGTGCTTGATTTGCGCAATAGGAAACGGCACCGCGGCGGCGTCACCGTGGGGTGCGAGAAAGTCAATGACCGGGCCGCCTGGGTAACCGAGCTCCAGCAGCTTGGCCACCTTGTCGAAAGCTTCGCCGGCTGCGTCATCGCGCGTCTGTCCTACATTGTGATATACCCATCCATCGTGGTGGCTCTCGGCCAGGTAAAGGTGGGTGTGACCGCCGCTGACCACCAGGGCGAGCACGGGAAACTCGAGTTCGTGATTGCCACGCTGCCGCTCCTCCAGCAGCACCGCATGAATGTGTCCTTCGAGATGATTGACCGCGATGAGCGGCTTGGCGGCGGCGAAGGCCAGCGCTTTGGCGAAGCTGAGACCCACGAGAAGCGATCCCGCCAGCCCCGGCCCCTGGGTGACGGCAATCGCATCGATGGTGTCGTAACTTTTGCCGGCTTCGGCAAGCGCGGTTCTGACGACTGGAACGACCGCACGCAGGTGTTCGCGCGAAGCCAGTTCGGGGACCACGCCGCCATATGGCTGGTGGGTCGCGATCTGCGAATACACGACGCTGGACACCACCTCTTCGCCCGAGCGCACGACCGCCGCAGCGGTCTCGTCGCATGAGCTTTCAATTCCCAGGATGTAGATGTCGGGCACCGCAATCATTTTACGGCGTAAAAAAAGCGGAGGACGGCTGCCCCATTCGGGCCGAGGTTGACCGCGTGGGGATTTCAACACCCCCACCCCGGCAAACGAAGCCGGAATGGGGCACCCAGAGTTACGAGCTCTGAGCCAAGAGCCAAAAGCCAAAAGCCGTACTTCCTCACCACCGCTTCGGCAGCGCGTTGTCCAGTTCCGCCATAAGCGCCCACTCGATGCGCCGTTGATGATCCGCCTTCAGCTTGGCGCCACGCGAGCTGAGGTAGAAGACGTCGTGCGCGGCTGCACCTTCGGTATCGACCAGCGCCACTTCGATGCTGCACTCCTCGGCTGCCAGCGTTGCGCTGATGGTATGCAGCAGGCCAGGACGGTCCTGGGTCGTGACTTCGAGCAGGGTGCTGGTGGGCGAAGATTCGTCGTCGAATCGCAGGTGGGTCTCGATTTTAAGCCGGGCTGCTTTCTGGTCCGACCTGAGCCGCGAGGTCAACAGCTTGTCGAGGGAGGTCTCTCCGAGTAAGACTCGCACTACCGACTTCTTGAATCGCTCGCGCTCCGACGGGTTGAGTTCAAGCGTCCGAAAGCGGTCCTTGAAGTAAAAGCTGTCAACGATGACGCCTGCGGCGTTGGCGAATGCGCTGGCCTTCGTAATGTCCATGCCCCAGCCATAAAGAGCGCCGGTGATGGTCGAGAACAAGCCAGGGTGGTCGCCGGTAACCACGGTCAGTTCATAGTGCTGATTCAGGTGGCGTAGCTCAAGCTGAACTGGTTCTTCCCCGCGGCGGTTGGTCATCGCCACATGCGCGATCACCTGCTCCGGAGTGTGCGACAGAAGATACCGGCGCGGCAGGCCATCCAAAAACTGCAACAGCTGCAATCGCCGATTGGGGAGCAGCGCGGCGATGCGTTCCACTTGTTCGTTGCACATGTCGGCGTGAAAACGCTCTTCATCCACGCTGCGGCTGAAGTAGTTCGCGGTTGCGATGTAGAGCCGCCACAGGTTCTCGGCTTTCCAGGGAGTAAGCGCCTCCGGGTTGACCGCCTTGATGTCGGCCAAGGTCATCAAGGTAAGCAGTTTCAAACGTTCCGAGGTGCCCAGCTTGATCGCCAGTTCGCGAACCGTTTGCGGATCATAGACGTCGCGCCGTCGCAGCGTGGAAGACAATTCAAGATGGCTGCCTACCAGGAAGCTGACGGTGTCTGCCTCTTCGGCGCTTAGTCCAAGCCTCTCGCTTGCCACCGCGGTGAGCTGAAGACTGCCGCAAACATGGTCGGCCCCGGCCAGCGCCTTGCCGGTGTCGTGCAGAAGAAGCGCGAGATACAGCAACTCGGGCTGTTCCAGCTCAGCATGCAGCTCCGCGAACGGCTTCAACCACTCCGCGTCGCTGGCCAGGCCATGCAACGATTCGATGGTTAAGAAAGTGTGTTCGT
This sequence comes from uncultured Acidobacteriaceae bacterium, assembly GCA_963796585.1. Classification (GTDB taxonomy): domain Bacteria; phylum Acidobacteriota; class Terriglobia; order Terriglobales; family Acidobacteriaceae; genus CAVVDY01. The sequence goes on along the minus strand of CAWCMB010000005.1, from coordinate 58,599 downwards.
CGACGGTGTAGCGGTGATACAAGTCGCGCAACACCAGCGAGTCGATAGCGTCGATCTCCGGCAGGACGGGTGCCAGCAGCTTCAGAGCATGCATCGAACGCAAGGCATCGGCAGCATGAGGCTGTACCAGCAACTCACCGAGGTGCCGCCATGCGCGCGCACCTTGAGGCATGGTCTCACTCAATGCCCGGCGTGAATTGTTCAAGCGGTGTTCGGTCTCAAGGCTCAGCTTCACGCCGTGCTGCGCCATGAAGGTGAAAAGCCGTAAGACGACCTCAGGATCGCGGGCTGCTGCTGCCTGCTGCAAGGAAACGCGGCCATCTTCCACCGAGAATTCTGCGTTTGAGGCACGCGATCGCCAGCGCCGCACACTGCGAGACATCGACGGGCGGCTTGCAGGCGTATGTTCCACCGCCTGAATGGCCATCCGGTGAATCGCCCGTGCATACCTGAAATGAAGCCGCATCCACTCGGCTGAAGAGAGCTCCTCGCGCTGCGTGCCAATGCCGCGCGATGCTAGTTCTTCCTGGGCATCCCAGTTGATGACGTTGTCGTCGCGCTTGCTTCGGTAATGCAGATAACAGCGCGTCGCCGAGAGGAATTCGACCGCCTCCGCCACCTCTGGATCTTCGGATATGTACTTTCCATCGATCGACTCAGGCCATGTCTTTCGCGACGCGAGGGCGGCGATGGTTGCGAGCCAGCGCGTAACCTCATAGTCGCGCAGGCCACCAGGCCCGTCCTTGACGTTGGGCTCAAGATGAAAGAGTGTATTGCCGAAGCGGGCGTGCCGCGCACGCGTCACCTGAATCAATCCCTGGACTAGCGCGCCGGCCTGTCGCACCACAAGTTGCGGCAGGCTGCGATCACGCATGGCGGTGAACAGTTTTTCGTCACCCACGAGCAATCGCGAGTCCAACATCGAAATCGTGAACTCGACGTTATCGGGATCGAAGCGGGCGCAATCCTCAAGCGTGCGACTCGTAGGACTTACCCGCAGCCCACTGTCCCACAGCTGCTGGCAGATATGGCGCACCGGATCTTTGGCGCGATCACGCAGCCGTTCGTTTTCGCACAGAAACAGCAGGTCAATATCCGAATGAGGAAACAGCGCGACCCTGCCAAATCCCCCGAGAGCCACCAGCGCGTGTCCCGGTTCGCGAAGCTTTTCCTGCCGCGCGTAAAGGCTCAGCAGCAGCCTCCCGACCGTCTCGGAGCGCCTCCGAGTGGTGGCGTGACCAAGAACCGTTTCGCCGAACTGCTCGAAAATTCGCTCGGTCTCTTCGCGATATTGAGTTCGTGAGGCTGGATCGAACGTCGCGCTCGAATTGGAGTTTGCTGCCATCAAGCAGTTCGGGCCGTGACCTAGAGAGCGCTCTCGCCGCGCTCTTCGTTGCGAATGCGGATCGCGTCGTCGATGCGCGTCAGAAAGATCTTTCCGTCTCCGATCTTTCCTGACCGCGCCGCCTCGGTAATGGCTTTGATCGCCGCTTCAACCTGGTGATCGGCGACCACAGTCTCGATCTTCACTTTGGGCAGGACATCGACCGTGTACTCGCGCCCGCGGTAGAACTCGGTATGGCCTTTCTGCCGCCCATGGCCCCGTACCTCGGTCACTGTCATACCCTCGATGCCAATCTCCAACAGGGCGTCTTTCACCACTTCAAACTTGGAAGGTTGAATCACCGCTTCAATCTTGGTCATTTAGATTCGCTATTCGCTACTCGCCGCTCGCTATTGGCCCTTGGCTTGAACCTTGCTCGCTGGCGCAGGCCCGGGCGCACTTCCAAGCCGTTAAACTCTGTCGACTTGTTTTGAAGGGGCGCAGCTTCAACTGCGCCATAAAAGCCCTGTGTTTTTGTCATCCCGAACCTCTTTAGAGGTGGGGGATCTGCTGTTTTTTCCACCGCCAAGACTTTTTCAGCAGCCTCTAAAGCCGCCTCACGCCGTCGCTATCGGCGCGCCTGAAGGCGCGCCCGTTCAAAACGCTTGCTCGAACCCCACTCACATCGTCGACGCTTCCCAGTAGTAGCCTTCCTCGCCGTGCTGCGTCAGGTCCAGTCCTTCGACTTCGTGCTCACTCGACACGCGCAAGCCAACTACCGCGTCGACCACCTTCAAAATGACGAAGGTTCCCACAATTGCCAGTGCAATCGCGACACCTACACCCACCAACTGGTTCCACATCTGGTGATAATTGCCGTCAAGCATCCCCACGGGAAGAGCATTTCCTTGCGCATCTTTGAAGATGGGATTGATCACCCGCGACGCGAAGACTCCGGTCAGCAGCGCGCCGATGGTTCCGCCGACGCCGTGGACTCCGAAGGCATCGAGCGAATCGTCATACCCCAGCGCAACCTTCACCTTCGCCACCATGAAATAACAGAAAACGCCGGCGATTAAGCCGATAGCCAATGCCGACATCGGTCCCACAAATCCGGCCGCAGGCGTGATGGCCACCAATCCCGCAACGCAACCGGAGATTGCACCCAACGCACTGGGCTTTCCGTTGCGCACCCATTCCGCCAGCATCCAGCCCACCGCGGCCGCTGCCGCTCCCAAGTGCGTGGCCACAAATGCGCTGGTCGCCAGGCTGCCCGAGCTCAGGGCGCTGCCGGCATTGAATCCGAACCATCCCACCCACAGCAGGCAGGCGCCGATAAAGCTGAGCACCACGCTGTGCGGCGGCATCAGCTCTTTGGGATAGCCCAGCCTCTTTCCCAGCAGCAACGCGCACATCAGCGCCGAGACTCCCGAGGTGATGTGCACCACCGTGCCCCCGGCGAAATCGAGCGTAGGGAAGCGCCCTCCCAGACTGGCGTTCAGCAGTCCGCCTTTGCCCCAAACCATGTGCGCCATGGGAGCGTAGACCAGCATCGACCAGAGCACCATGAACAGCAGCATGGCGCTGAACTTCATGCGCTCGGCGAAGGCTCCGCTGATCAGCGCCGGGGTGATGATCGCGAACATGAGTTGATAAATCATGAAAGTCTGCAACGGAATCGTGGCCGCGTAGTCAGGATCGGGCTGCGCCCCGACTCCATGCAAAAACGCATGGCTGAGGCCGCCGATGAAGCTGGTCCCCGAGCTAAAGCACAGGCTGTAGAGCACCAGCGCCCACAGCACAGTGATCACCGCCATCATCGCGAAGCTCTGCATCATGGTGGCCAGCACGTTCTTCTTGCGCACCAGGCCGCCATAGAAGAGCGCGAGGCCGGGACCGGTCATCATCAGCACCAGCGCCGAGCTGGTGAGCATCCAGGCATTGTCGGCCGAGCCTTTGGCGTCCGCGATCTGCTGCTGCAGTTGCGCAATTTTGGCAGCATCAAGATTGGCGGGTTGTGCGACCAGAGGTGCGGCCAGGAGCAGTACGGCAATGAGTGGCAGAAACCTGCAAACCAACCGCATCGAGACTCCAATAAGTTTGCGCTTCGAAAATTTTGTTGCACTTGAAATGCAACAGCCGCCGAGTGCGATTTACAACTCACCTTGCAAAAAAACCTACGCGCCGGCTGCGTAGGGTGGGTCGTGACTTCTGCCTTAGTCATATACGGCCCGGGCGGGAATGAGAAATTCAAAGTTCTTATGCTCGGGATTAGCCGCAGTTATGCTCCAATTAGGAAAATGCAAGTGCCTGAGCAACAGCAACTTAGTTCGGGCATCCAAGTGGGTTGGGCGGGTGGAGCAGCCGTATTCCGGGGTCGCGGAACTGGCTTTCCGCTGCCGAGTTTTCCCCGTTGGCTGTTCCCCACTGGCGGCCCGTGGGCACTTGTCCTAACCTGGGATTGTCGGCAGACTCAAGGTCGAGTGAATATTGCGATTGCCGGTTTGGGACAGAGTTGCCAGCACTTCCCGCAATGTTCAGTTGTCACAAACAGGTGTGACTTTGGTCGTTGCTCCTCCCCGCTGAAGGGTTAGAATAGAACTCGAAATTGAAAATGATTTTCAACTTCATCTTCGGACGGAAACGGAAGCCCACGCGGGAAGCCAATGCATTGGCCGATCTGGAAGTGGGCGAGCGCGCCATCGTGAGCGATATCGAACTGGCGCCGTCGCTGGCCGAACATCTGATGAACCTGGGTATGGTACCGGGTCTTGAAGTTACGGTCACGCGCAGCTGCCCCGGCGGCGACCCCCGCGTTTACCGGGTTGAAGGAACCGAGATTGCCATGCGCCGCGACCTGTCGCGCCATATTCATGTGCAACTGCTCGGCGCGCCCGCCTTCGGTGACTAACCCCTCGCAGTTACGCCTTACGGAGCCGCAAGCATGACTTGCCATTCCGTGGCTCGCCCCGAGGAAGAAACTCTTACGGCAGTTCGGACGGTGGCCGTGGTCGGTCCGCCGAACTCCGGCAAAACCACCCTCTTCAATCGCCTCACCGGACTTCGCCAGAAGGTCGGGAATTTTCCCGGGGTTACGGTCGAGCACCACACCGGACACATTCACGATGCCGCGGGCAACGAGGTTGCGCTCATCGATCTGCCGGGCGTTTACAGTCTGAATCCCAAGTCGGAAGACGAAAAGGTTGCGGTCGACGTGCTGCTGGGCCAGATGCCCGGCATCGGTCATCCCGAAGCTGTAATTCTGGTGCTGAACTCCAACAATCTCAGCAGTCACCTGGTGCTGGCTGCGCGGGTGATTGCGCTTGGCCTGCCCACACTGGTGTTGCTCAACATGGCTGACGAGTTGCGCGAGCAGGGCGGCCATGTCGATGTTTTGTCGCTGGCGCGGCAGCTTGGCACTCCGGTAGCGTTGGTGAGCGCAGTGACCGGCGAGGGGCTTTTCGCGGTTAGTAATTTTCTTTCCTCTGCGGCGCCGGTTCCTGAGCCGCTGGAACTCCCCGTGGTCGGCAACACGCGCAGCACGCGCGAATGGGCAGTGCGCGTCGGCGAGAATGCCAAGTATCGTCGCCCGGCAACGCCGATTTGGACGCGCCGCCTGGATGGCATCTTTCTTCATCGCATCTGGGGAGCCGTGATCTTCGCTGTCGTCGTCATTGCGGTGTTCCAAACCATTTTCGCGGTGGGGCAACCGTTTTCCAATCTTCTGCAGAAGGTGCTTGACACAACCGGCGTTCGCTTGGGCAACATGCTGCCCGACGGCTACTTGCGTTCGCTACTGATCAACGGTGTGTGGAAGGGAACCGGCTCGGTGCTGGTCTTTCTGCCGCAGATTCTGCTGCTGTTCCTGGTCATCGGCATCCTGGAAGACTCAGGCTATCTGGCGCGCGCTGCCATCATTGCCGATAAAACAATGTCGCGCGTGGGCCTGAACGGCAAGAGTTTCATTCCTCTGCTCTCCGCGTACGCCTGCGCCGTCCCGGCCATCATGGCCACCCGCACCATCGAAAGCAAGCGTGACCGCATTGCCACCATCCTGATTGCGCCCTTCATGACGTGCTCGGCACGGCTGCCGGTGTACACCATGGTGATTGCCGCCTTCCTGCCCAACCGTCCGCTGCTGGGACCGTTGCTGGGAACGCGCGCCGTTGCCATGCTCGGTCTGTATGTTCTCGGATTCCTGATGGCGGTGTTCACCGCGAAGTTGTTGAACTCCACCGTGCTGCGCAGCAAAGACACTCCCTTTGTGCTGGAGATGCCGCCTTATCGTTGGCCGCGTCCGGTATCGCTCGGTTTGCGGCTGGTCGATCGCGGCAGGGCGTTCCTCTATCGCGCCGGCACCGTGATCATGCTGGTCTCGCTGCTGCTATGGGCAGCGACCAATTTCCCCATGCACCACGGAAAGCCTCCGGCGGTGCAGGACAGCGTAGTCGCCAGCGTTGGTCACTCGATTGAGCCCATCATCCGGCCGCTGGGATTTGATTGGAAGATCGGTGTGGGCCTGCTGACCTCAGTCGCTGCCCGCGAAGTCATCATTTCGACCTTGGGTACCTTGCACGGCGTCGATCCCGAATCCCAGTCCGGCGATCTGCAAGCCGCACTGCGCCAGGAGCTCACTCCCGCAGCCGCCGTTGCGTTGCTGGTCTTCTTCGCCTTCGCCATGCAGTGCATGTCGACCATTGCGGTCGTGCGTCGCGAAACCAATGGCTGGAAGTGGCCGGCCATCCAGTTCGCGTATATGACGCTGGTGGCCTACATCTCCGCCTACGCGGCCTACCACATTGCGGGACGTCTCATCGGCTAGATCGGCGCTTTCGTTGCTGGGGGTGGAGCACGCCTTCAGACGTGCCTTCAGGCACGCCTTTCTTGAGTGTCATCCCGTCTATAACGACGTTGGGGTTGTCAAGCGACAGTTCTCCCTGGACGTCTTGCGCCCCACTTTGTCTCCCCAGCAGGTTTTGATTTTCACGAAGCATCGGGACGGCTCTCTCAATTCAACGTTGCACTCTACTTCTTCATCGATTACGGAATCCTGCGGTGGTCCATTGCTGGTGCCACCAACCATCTATCCGGCAACAACTCCCCAGATTCTCTACTTCGATCTCCGGGCCTCATGGCCTGGAGGTGGGCTGCCCACACAAGCGCACGGTCCGCTTACCGCTTCCCACAGGATGACTCGGGCTTGCCCACATGTTGCACCAGCTCCGCGTACGTCCACTCCTCACGGAGCATCCAATACAACCTCACCGCCAGCCGCCGTGCCACCATCACCTTGGCGACCGCGCGATTGCCTTTGCGCACCCACAATCGCTTGTAGGCCCGCTGCAGTTCGGCATCGTACTTCACCGCCGACTGCCCCGCTTCCACCAGCAAAAACCGCATCAGACTCGAACCCTGTTTGCTGATGTGGCCCAGCCGTTGCTTGCCCCCGGAGCTGTACTCGCTGGGTACCAGCCCGAGATACGCGCTTACCGCCCGCGCCGAGTGAAAGCGACTTACTTCTCCCAGCGTCAGCACGGTGGCGAGCGCCGTCTGTGGCCCCACTCCGGGATGCGTCTGCAAGCGCACCGCGGCCGGCCGTCGCCCCACTTCCAGCCTCACCAGCCCGTCCATGGCCGCGATCTGCTGGTCCAGTTCCGCCACCCGCCGCAGCAGGTAGTCTCGCCGCCGGGCCGTGTGCTCTGACATTGTCAGACCTGCCAGAAGCTCCCGTCCGGTCTCCGTCCACAGCCGCCGCCCCTTCTGTATTCCCTGGTTCATGGCCAGGGCTTGCAGTTGGTTCTTGGCCGCCGTCCGCGCTCGCACCCGATGATGCCGGTCCAGCAACAGCTGCCGCACGTCGCGCTCCGCCTCCGTCGGCACCCAGATCCGCGGAAAGCGATCCTCCCGCATCATCTGCAGTATCAGCTTGGCGTCTTCGCGGTCGGTCTTCTTCTTGCCCACCGCAGCCGCCCGAATGCGCGCCGCATCGCCGATCCACAGCTCGTGCCCGCACTCGCCCAGCAGCCGACGAAACCATTGGCACGGTGGACCGGCCTCCATGCCCACCCGCACCGGCTCGCCTTCCGCCTGCAAACCGCGGTAGAACGCCATGGCCTCGGCCGGATGCCCCAGCCTCTGTTCCTTGATTACTCCTATTCGGTTGTCAAAGATCGCGAGAACTTCAAACCCAGCATGGAAATCACAACCTATAATCAGCATGGTTGGCTCCTGTCTGAGCCGCCCGTTCTCTTGCTTCGTAAACAAAGAATAGGGCCTCTTCCGCCGGGAGCCAACGTCGTTATGAGATCAAGCAGAGCCGAGGGATCTGCAGTTTGCTCGCGCCGCCGAATCTCTCACCCTGTGCCATTCCGGTCGCCAACTATTTCGCTGCTTTTAGCACCAGCGCCGAGTTCTTCGACCCGAACCCAATGCAATTGCAAACCGCGTGCTCGATTGCTAGCTTGCGTCCGGCCTCCGGCACATAGTCCAAGTCGCAGTCGGGATCGGGTTTCTCCAGGTTGATGGTTGGCGGAATTTGCCCGTGTAGCATGGCAACAATGGTGGCAGCCACTCCAGCGGATCCCGATGCTCCTTGCGGGTGTCCAATCTGCGACTTCAGGCTCGACATCGGCGTGCCATAAGCCTCATCTCCCAGCGCCAGCTTCAGCGCGCGCGTCTCGATGCGATCGTTCAGCTCGGTCGAGGTTCCGTGAAGATTCACGTAGTCAATAGCAGCAGCCGCAACGCCAGCATCGTCTATTGCCATCTGGATCGCGCGCGCCGGCTCCTCGCCGTCTTCCTGCAGGCGTACGCGGTGAAAGGCCTCGCAGGTTGAGCCGTAGCCGACGATTTCGGCGAGCGCCTCCGCCCCGCGGGCCTTCGCATGTTCGTAATCTTCCAGCACGAACATCCACGATCCCTCACCCAGAACAAATCCGCCACGATCGGCCGAGAATGGTCGCGACGCCCGCTCGGGAGCGTGGTTCCACGACGCGGTAAGAATCTTCATCAGGGTGAAGCCCTTCATGATTCCCGGCGCGATCGGCGCATCGGCTCCGCCTGCGAGCATCATGGGAATATAGCCGTGCTGTATCTGGCGCAGCGCATAACCCAGCGCGTCAGTCGAAGAGGTGCAGCCGGTCGAGATCACATGACTCATGCCGCGAAAACCGAAGCGCATGCTGAGTTCGCTAGCCAGTGTGCCCGCGGTGCCGCTGGGAATGGAGTAGAGGCTGGCCTGCTTCGATTTGCCCGCGAAATACAGGCGGTACATCTCTTCGGAAAATTCCTGCGCGCCTCCGCCGGTGCCTAGCACCACTCCCACTTCGCGCAGTTCTTTCAGCGAGAACCTTGCCGGATCGACCCCTGCCTGCCCCAGCGCCTCAGCTGACGCAGCCAGCGCCAACGGCACTACGCGCGAGACATGCTTGCGCTCGTGCGCGTCCATCCACGCCAGTTCGTCGAAATTCGAAATTTCTCCTGCGATCTGGACCGGGAGATCAGAAGCGTCGAAGCGGCCAATCCGCCTGACCCCACTCCTTCCGGCCAGTATGGCGTGACAGAAGTCGACGCGGCCAATGCCGTTCGGGCTAACTACACCCATACCGGTGATCACGACTCGCTTTTTCATGAATGTTCTTGTGATGCTTCGACCCGCATGCGTGGAACGGAAGACTTCTGCCGATCTCCGCGCCCAGGGGACGCAGGTAATAATGGTAAATCCTGCGACGAAATCTTTCGTCTGGGGAGAGTCGCGACCTTGTCATTAGGAATTTACATCTCCGTCCCCTTCTGCCGCAGCAAGTGCAGCTTCTGCAACTTTGCTTCAGGAGTTTTCTCGCGCACCGTCTTCGACCGTTACGTTGAGCAGGTCGCGAGCGATATCGCGGCGTCCGGCCAAATCGCAGAAGCTTTGGGGTCGCGCCTCGAGCCCAATGTTGATTCTATTTACTTAGGCGGAGGGACGCCTTCGGTGCTCGCGCCCGATCAGCTTGAGGCGCTCTTTCGAAGCCTGCGCGACAGCTTCGATGTCGAACGCTCTGCCGAGATTACCGTCGAGGTCGCGCCCGGTACTCTCACCGATCCAATTCTGAGCGTGCTGCTGAATTGCGGCGTCAATCGCGTGAGTCTGGGCGTTCAGTCCTTCGTCGATAAAGAGTGTTCCTCGGTCGGCCGTCTTCACACCCGCGAGATCACGCTGGCTGACATCGCTCGCCTGCGCTCCGCCGGCATCGGCAACGTCGGCATCGACCTGATCGCCGGACTGCCCCACCAGACGGCGGAGAGCTGGGAGTATTCCCTATCCGAGTTGCTGGCCACCGGGGTTCCGCACGCCAGCGTTTACATGCTTGAGGTCGATCAAGATTCGCGCCTCGGCAACGAATTGCTCGCCGGCGGCAGTCGCTATCACGCACATCATGTTCCCGACGAAGACCTCACTGCCGACCTGTACCTCACGGCGTGCGAGCAGTTGGAGCGCGGCGGCCTGCATCAGTACGAAATTTCCAACTTCGCTCGCGGTGTGACGCACGGCATTGGGTTGCGCGATTCACGCCATAACCTGAAGTACTGGACTCGCCAGCCCTATCTCGGCTTTGGAGTGGATGCGCACTCCATGCTTCTGGCGGATGCGGAACTGGCAGAGAAGGGAATCGAAGCCGTTCGTTTCGCTACGCCTGATTCGCTGGAAGGGTTCTCTGCTGCCGCAATGCAGTTGCAGCCGGGCAATGCGCGCATCTCGCAGCTTCTCACTTCACGCACTCTGGTTGATGCCCAGGCCGCGCTCGAAGAAGAGTTTTTTCTCGGCCTGCGCAGGAATCACGGAATTTCGCTGCCGGACATCGCAGCACGATATGGAACAGAGCGCATTGGGGAATTCGACAGCGCAATTGCCGATCTGGTCGAAGGCGGCCTATTGGAGCATCACGACCGTCGCCTGCGGCTCACCGCGCGCGGACGCCTGCTGTCCAATGAAGTTTTCGAGCGATTTCTGCACGATCCCGAGAAATCAGAGCTCGGGTAGCGCAGGCCTACTTCGCTTTAGCGCAGGCTTACGGTGGAAGCACCACGCTTTAGCGTGGTGAACTGAGCCCAGGCTCTTCGGGAGCTTCTTTCACCACGCTAAAGCGCGGTGCTTCCACCCGCATACGCTGAGGCCAGCTCTGCCCATTACCCGCCTAATGCACCGTCTTCGTTTTCCGCGACATGTAATCCATCAGCAGGTATTGGCCGAGCGTGTAAGGCGTCGTGAAGTACGCTTTGCCGCGACACATCTCCGTCACCTTCTGCACGAACTGAATCAGCCCATGTTCGGAGGCGAGCATAAACGTGTTGATCAGCACGCCGGCGCGCTTGCACTTCGAAACTTCTTTTAGCGTCTCGCTCACCACCAGCGGATCGAGCCCGAAGGCATTCTTGTAAATGCGTCCATCTTCCAGCGTCAGCGCCGAAGGCTTGCCATCGGTGATCATCACGATCTGCTTCATGTCCTTGCGTTGGCGTTGCAGAATTCGTTGCGCCATGCGCAGTCCCTCACGCGTGTTGGTGTAATACGGGCCAACCTTCACGCGAGCCAGCTGCGACAGCGGCAGCTCTTCCGCCGAATCGTGAAACAGCACCAGCGACAGCGAATCGCCGGGATACTGTGTACGAATCAGGTGCGACAAAGCCATGGCGACTTTCTTCGCCGGCGTGAAGCGGTCTTCGCCATACAGAATCATCGAGTGCGAACAGTCGAGCATGAGCACCGTCGCGCACGACGACTGATACTCGCACTGATGCACCTGCAAATCGCTGTACTCGATATTCAGGGGCAGGTGCAGCCCCTCGCGCTGGATGGCGCTCGATAGCGTCGCCGTGATGTCGAGATTCAGCGTGTCGCCGAACTCATACGTTTTCGATGCGCCGCTGGCCTCGATGCCCGTCGCCATATCGCGAGTATCGTGCCGGCCGAAATTCGATTTGCCCAGCGACCCCAGCAGATCGCGCAACGCCTTGAATCCGAGAAAGTCGAGGCTCTTGTCGGTGATCTCAAACTTCGCCTGCGCCTGCGTCTCGCCCACCTGCCCGCCAACACTCGACTGCCGCGCCGGATCGTGCGGCTGATCGATCGAGATGTACTCTTCCTGCTGCATGCGCTCGAGCAACTGCTCGATGAGCTGTTCAATCTGCTCGCCGCTCATATTCTCGACCTGCTCGCGCATCTGTTCGTCCAGCAGATCGCTGTTCATCAGCGCTTCGGCGATGGCCTGCTTCAGGTCCTCCAGCGACTGCTCCCCGTCGTTCAGGTCGTAATAATCCTGATATTGCTGCTGGAACCCGCTCTGCAGCAGATAGTCGGAGAGCGCGCTCAGCAGGTCCTCCAGGCTCATCTCGCTGGCGGGCTCGGGAACGTATTTTTTGTACTTGATGAGCTTCATAAAGCAGTTGTCGGTGGTCAGTTGTCGGTGGTCAGTTGTCAGTTGTCAGTTGTCAGTGGTCAGTTGTCGATGGTTAGTTGTCGGTCAGTTTCGGACCGCGAGTTCCACTCCCTGATTTGTCATCACGAGCGGAGCGAGGGATCTGCTCTCTTTTCCCGCGCCACGCCTCTCCGCCGTCGCCAAAAAAATGAGAAGCACACACTTGCTCTCCATGCCGAGCTTCACTATCCCGCCATCAAAGAACAGATCCCTTCGCTACGCTCGTGATGACAACTCAATAGGCTTCCCTCCGAACCAACTATCCACTACCCACTGCCCACTAATTGAACGGTCTCCGCTGCCGCCGAAACTCCCGCTCGTCATCCTCTTCGCGGTAGCTCTGCTTCTGCGGACGCGGCTGCTTCTCGCCCGCGGTAAACGTGCGCTCCTCGCTGCGTCCAATCTTCTTGTGCGCGTATAGGCCCTCAAGCACGAACTCCGCTGCGGCGACCAACATCTCCGCCGGCTCTTTGCCCGTCAGATTCAACGCGCTCAGCTTGTCGAGCAGGCCCTGGATGCCGCGCAGCTTGTGCAGCATCTCCTGAGAACCGGCCGAATCGCGCATCTGAATTTCGCCGCCCAGATCGAACCACTGCACAATCTGGTTCATGTTGCTGCTGCCGTGGAAGTAGCCGTCATAAGTGCGCGCGATGGCGGCGCGAATGATCTCGCGCGAAACGTTGTCGGCGCCCTTCAGTTCGCCTTCATATTCCAGTTCGAGCTTGCCGGTGATGGCCGGCAGCGCCGCGTAGATGTCACCGATGCGAGGCACGACCAGCTTCTCGCCGGAGCGAATGGCCCGCCGCTCCGCATTCGAGATGACGTTCTCTATCGCGCTGATGGGCAGCCGCTGGCTCACGCCTGAGCGCTTGTCAATGCGTTTGTCTTCGCGAGCAACGAACGCAATCTGTTCGATGACCTCGCTGACGAACGGCGGAATCTGCAACTGATATCCGTCGCGTTCCGTCCACGCTTCCTGCGCGGTGATGGCCAATCCTTCGTGAACCGTCGCCGGATAGTGCGTGCGAATCTCCGAGCCAATACGGTCTTTCAGCGGAGTGATGATCTTGCCGCGCGCGGTGTAGTCTTCTGGATTCGCAGTAAAGACGATGGCCACGTCGAGCGGCAGGCGCACCGGGTAGCCCTTAATCTGCACGTCGCCTTCCTGCATGATGTTGAACAGACCGACCTGAATTTTGCCGGCCAGATCAGGCAGTTCGTTCACCGCAAAGATGCCGCGATTAGCGCGCGGCAGCAGGCCGTAGTGCACCGTGTATTCACTTCCCAGTTCGTGTCCGCCCTTGGCTGCTTTGATGGGATCGATATCGCCGATCAGGTCGGCAATGGTCACGTCCGGCGTAGCCAGCTTTTCAACGTAGCGCTGCTCTCGAGCGAGATACGAAATTCCTGCGCCTTCGGGATCTTCCTGGACCAACTGCTTGCAGCGCGAGCACAAAGGCTCGTAGGGATTGTCATGAATCTCGCAGCCCGTCAGATAAGGAATTTTAGCATCGAGCAGCGTGGTAAGTGCGCGCAGAATGCGACTCTTGGCCTGCCCGCGAAGTCCCAGAAGAATGAAGTTGTGGCGCGAGAGAATCGCGTTCACGATCTGCGGCACCACCGTATCTTCGTAGCCCACGATCCCGGCAAAAACCGGGCCCTCGCTGCGCAGGCGCTGCATCAGGTTATCGCGCATCTCGTCCTTCACGCGACGCTTTCTGAGTTTCTCTTCCGAAAAATGGCGGCTGTGGCGCAACTCGCCTAAGGTCTGCGGGAAATCGCTCAAGGGTGGAATACCTCCGGGGTCGTCCCTTCCGTTCGCCGCGGCGAACGGAGCCATCTAGCTGACCGCTATTCTACGCCTACTATTTTGACGTGAACCCGAGTCGGTTCGATTCGATTCGTTCGAATTTAAGCGAGGTTAGGTCCCGTGAAGGAAACCCACGGTTAACGAGAGCTAGCGCCGAGCCACCATGAGCAGTACCGCCGTAATTAAACAGAACACCGCTCCCACCCCAGAGACGATCAGCGGCAGAGCAAAGAAGTGAGCATTCCATCCGGCTCCGATGCGCGCTTGCAGCGGATCGTTAGGAGAGTAGCGGATTTCATGATGGCTGCCGACCTTGAACTCATTAGCGCGGGCGCGAGTCTTCTGGAAATCCTGGTCCTGGAAGCTGGTGACCTCGGTCGTAATCGGCTTACCATCGACCGTGTAAAGCAAGCCGATGTGCGCGGAGTAGAACTGTTCATGTTGCGAAATGCGATCGACCGTCACGTCGCTGCGCAGGATCTGCGCCTCGGCGGTGGGCCAGGTGCGCAGTACTGAAATCTGATGGATGTAAAACGGCGCGCTGAAAATCAGGAGGATTACGCCAATGATGAGACACGCGACGGCGATCGCCTGCAAGGTGCCGCTACGTTCGTTCATGCGCAAAGAACCCCGGGTTCACCACGGAGGCACAGAGTACACGGAGGTGAACAGAGGAATAGCTGTTGTTCCATCGCTTAACCCAGAACTTTTCGGAAGGACTTACTGGTTTTGATATTTTCGTATCCCAGCCGCTCATAGAAGGCATGCGCTCGCTCCCGCTTAATGTTCGACCGCAATGTCACCATGCCACATCCCTGCTCGACTGCCCAACGTTCCGCCTGGCTTATTAGTGCTTGCCCAATGCCATGACTTCGGCAGTGCTCATCTACTACGAGTGCAGCCACTTCGGCGGATGCCTCCGTGGTTAAAGACGGACGTGCGAAAACATGCATCCAACCCGCCAATCTTCCGTTCACCTCGGCTACGAACACCGCGTGTTCCGAGTATCGGGTTACTGCTCGGAGCCGCTGTATCGCCTCATCGGCAGTCGAGGGATATCCCAATTGCCCACACAGTTGGGCGATGTCCTCTGCATCGGCGGCGGTTGCGATACGAATCGTCGGGTTGGGGAAAACTGTCAATGGGCTCAGTATCAACCTGCGGGTGCCCCACACATTCCATCGTTTGGAATGTGTGGGATCTACCCGGTACCTCTCACTCGATTCACATCACCCGCCGCGCTTCAGGTCTTTCTGCTCCGCGCGAACGCGCTTAAAGCGGCTCCAAAGATATCCCATGTATCCCAACTGAATCACCCAGGTCACGATGTAGGCTGCCTTGAGCGCGGTGTCTCCCTTCATGCTGCACCTCCCTGGAGCGCGGCTTGCGCGTGCTGCTGCTCCACGTCCTCTTCCATCCGTTGCAGGCGATAACGTGCGACGACGAGAATAATCGCGAGCATCGAGAACGCCAGCCAGTTCCACAGCAGTGGAGGCCACATGCTGGGGTCGAGTCCTGAGTTCGAGCCACCGCCAATGACAGGCGACGGATGCTGAGTGCGGAACCAGCGAATCGTCATGTAGACAATCGGCACGTCAACGAAACCGAAGATCCCGAGCGCCGCCGCCAGAAGCGCAGTCTGGCTACCGGTCGAGTAGCTCCGCAGCACCAGGTAGCTGACGTAAATGAGCCAGAGAACCAGCGTTGTCGTCAGCCGCGCGTCCCACGTCCACCAGATACCCCACACCGGACGCGCCCAGATCGGTCCTGTCACCAAGACAACGGTGCAGAACACGACACCGACTTCTGCCGTGGCCGCTGCAATCGCGTCAGCCGCAGGATTGCGTTTCCAGATGTACACGACCGACGCAAGGAAATTAGCGAAGAACAGCAGGAACGCCGTCCACGCGGAAGGCACGTGATAGTAGAAGATGCGTTGCACGTTGCCCATCGTCTGCTCGGTTGGAGCGACGATCAGTGCCTGATATGCGGCGAAAGCGAGCACAACCACAGTTAGGGCGAGAAAGAGTTTTGATAACAGCTTCATTCGGCGTTCAACACGCTTTCAAAAAGAAGAAGACACACTGCGGTAAACACAACATCGTAAACCAGCAGCATTTTGATCCAAAAGTCGGGCGAGGCATCGCCAGTCAGGATCGAAGTTGTCGAATCCACCATCGCCAGTAGTGCTGGAATGGAGATAGGGAAGAGAATCAGCGGCAACATGATCTCGCGATTGCGAGTGCGAATCGAGAGCGCCGCGAAGAAAGTTCCATTCACCACCAGGGCCCACGTCCCCAGCACAGTGACAACTGCGAGCTGCCACGGTGGCCCAACCGAGCGCAGGTTATAGAAGACGATGAACAGCGGCGCCATCAAGGCTTCCAGCACGCTGACGAATACGAAGTTGCCGAACGCCTTGGCCAGGAACAGCGCGTTCGCCGGCGCCGGCGACACGCGATAGGCATCGAGTACCTGGTTGCGTAGCTCGCGCGCCCAAGTCTGATTCAGCGCGACCACCGCAGCGAACAGGAACGCCACCCAGATCAACCCGCCTGCAATGTGGCGCGACTCCTCGGCACTGGGATTGAACGCGAAGCTGAAGATCACCACCACCAGCAGCGCGAAGAACAGCATGGAGTTGATGGCATCTTTCGAGCGCCACTCCATGCGCAGGTCTTTCACCAGCGTGGCGCGAGTCATCGACAGGGTGCTCATCGCGGCCTCGCAGTCGCCGCCGGGTGCCCCATTCCGGCATCATTTGCCGGGGTGGGGTTGTTGTCGGGGTGGCCCATTCCGGCATCATTTGCCGGGGTGGGGTTGTTGTCGGGGTGGCCCATTCCGGCATCGTTTGCCGGGGTGGGGTTGTTGTCGGGGTGGCCCATTCCGGCATCATTTGCCGGGGTGGGGTTGTGGTCCGGGTGCCCCATTCCGGCATCGTTTGCCGGGGTGGGGTTGTCGTCGGGGTGCCCCATTCCGGCATCATTTGCCGGGGTGGGGTTGTTGTCGGGGTGCCTCATTCCGGCATCGTTTGCCGGGGTGGGGTTGTTGTCGGGGTGCCTCATTCCGGCATCGTTTGCCGGGGTGGGGTTGTTGTCGGGGTGCCCCATTCCGGCATCATTTGCCGGGGTGGGGTTGTGGTCCGGGTGCCCCATTCCGGCATCTTTTGCCGGGGTGGGGTTGTCGCGTCCCGTCGTCGAGACGATTTGTCCTGCCGACATGTGAACGAAGGCATCAGCCGCATCCCGCATCACCGCCGCTTGATGCGTGATGACGAGGATCGTCTTGCCCGAATCGCGCAGCCGTCCAAGAATGGCCGCCATATCGGACGCGGAGCGAACGTCGACATTGGAGAACGGTTCGTCCAGCAGGATGACGTCTGGGTTGTGCAGCACCGCGCGCGCCAGCGACAGGCGCTGCCGCATACCTTGTGAATACTGACCTATGCGACGCTGTAGTTCCGGATCAAGCCCAACCATTTGCATCGCACTGCGGCAGACGGCGGCGTCGCTGATCCCGTAGAGGCCGGCGAAGTAGCCGAGGTTCTCCATGCCGCTGAGCTCGTCGTAGAGCAGCGGCGCGTGTCCCATGTAGCCGACGCGCTGCGCGACCTTGCGCAGCGAGTCTGCGCCTAGCACGGTGACGCTTCCCTGGCTCGGCTGCATCAGTCCCGCAACCACGCGCAGCAAAGTGCTCTTGCCGGCTCCGTTGTCACCCAGAATTACATATAGGTTTCCTGCGAAAAAGTCGTAAGAAGCGCCCCGCAAAGCCGCAAAACGGCCAAAAAACCTCACCAAATTAGAGACTTGAATGACCGGTTGGGATGAGTTGGGAGCCACGGCTTCCGGTTCGCTGGGCGACAATTTACCTGCTCGGCGGGGCCGATTGCGACCCGTTTAGCTCGGCTTTTTGCTGGTTTTCGCCAGTTGCGGGGGTGCTTCCGGACTTGGGCGCGTACTTGGAGGCGCACTTAGCCTGGATATTCGTGGCGTGGAATACGCCGTCGTGGCCAAATTTTCCTTCGGCCAGTGCCTGGGCGTCATCTTTAAACGTATCGGGCAGCGCCTCTGTCCCGGTGTAAACCACCGGCAACGTCCGGTCTTGCTCAATCAGCAGGAACTCGGCGTGCGTGCCCTGGCGCTTAATCGAGCCCGGAGCGACATTGCCTGCCACGCGAAGCCGTTTGCTGTAGGCGCTTGGCCCCATACCGTTGAGCTCTTTTATCGTGACGTAATAGCTCTTGCTGTCCTGCACGCCGGTAAAGGCGAGATAGCCGAGGGCAACCACGATGACCGTTATGACTGCGCCGAAGCGCAAATATCTGCGAGATTGTTCCGACATGATTGAATCTTACCGGGGGCGACGAAAGCCGCACCCCTGATTGGGTAAGCATAAACCTTTCGGTAACCCACGGCTATGTGATGTTGATCACAGAGCGGGTATTTTCCCAGAACGATGCTGAGGGGGCAGTACCTCCAGAATCCTACGCCGCTCCTGCCTGATTACTGCCATTGGCCTTCAGGCAGGCGCGAATCAGTGCGATCAGCTCCGGCGGAGGTACCGGCTTTTGACGGAACACGACGTTGAGTCCCTGGTATTCGAATTCGGCCTCGGGCAAGCCGCTCAGGACGATGACGGGGACCCAATCGTTTTCCTGTCGCAACTCGCGTACAAAGTCAACGCCATTGCGACCAGGCATGATGTGGTCGGTGATGACCAGGCTGATACGGTCGCCCAGGATACGCAGGGTCGCCAGGGCGCTTTCCGCAGTGGTTGCCACACAAACCGTAAAGCCGGCATTGCGGAGTACCGCTTCCCGTACGCTTAATTGCAGAGCATTATCGTCGATTAAAAGCAGCTGGCCCACGCGCTTCACTCTTTCAGACTCGTTGGCCAGGGAACGGCTACGAACCGGCTATCGGCTCCGACCGGCAAACAAGTCAACTGAAGAGACGACCAGACACCGCTTGCGGTTTGCCGGGCCGAATCGAATTGCGATGAGTTTAGGCGACGTGCTGCCCTGAAATCTCCTGCAATGCCTGGAACCAATCCTGCTCGGGTGTTCCGCCCTGCCCACGGCGCTGCAAATAAAGCTCATAGGCCCTGCGTCGAACTATTTCTTCCGAGACTGGCTTGGCGCCATTGACCGGCTTGGCAGTTATTCCGGGACTCTTTGCTTCCGGTGTCGTTTGAGCAATGGCGGGCGCCGTCGTCACCGGCTCTACCGCGTTTGTACCGTTCCCGTCGGCGGGTTGGGTCTTGCGGCTCCGTTTTTTCGGCGTTTCCTGGCTATCTTTGGCCCGTGTTGCTTTCGGCATCGTTACGTCACTCCTAAAACCTTGATCGATTCACCCCAGTCAGCGCTCAACTCTCGTCGCTGCCAGCGTGTTCTCTAACTATAACTAACTTTGAGCTCATTTTGCCGCTCCAAGCAGCGTTTATCCACAACTTTCGACATTCTGGAACACAACTTTGCAACTGGGCCGTATTGCGCTTCCACTTCTTGAACTTCGGTGTCCAATATAGGTACAGCCCGGCGCGAAGCGGCTAAACCGAGGAACTACGGCGGGGCACACGACGTACATAGAAGTGAACCTAATACCCCACCCCGGCCAACGAAGCCGGAATGGGGCACTACGGCGGGGCACACGACGTACATAGAAGTGGACCTAATACCCCACCCCGGCAAACGAAGCCGGAATGGGGCACCCAGTTGATAGTTGATACCCAGCTTTTAGCTGGCAGCGGTAAGGCGTCCGCAGAATGATCTTCTTCGATATCCTTCGGCAGATGTTTCGCAGCTTGTGGGCGCATAAGCTGCGCTCCTTCCTCACCATGTTCGGCATTGCCTGGGGAGTGGGTTCTCTGCTGCTGCTGGTCGGACTGGGAGAGGGCTTTCGTTCGGGCAATCGCCGCGAGTTGAACTCCATGGGCGAGGACATCATGTTCATCTTTCCCGGACGCGCGCCCGCGGTCGCCGGGAACATGAGTTCGGGCCGTGAGTACCGGCTTACTTATCGCGACTATCTCGACGTCAAGAACGAAGCTCCTCATGTGCGGGCAGTCGCTCCCGTGCTGAGGCGGACCGACCTACGTGAGGTCAGCGAGTTCGGCAACTCCAACGGAGAAGTCGCAGGCGTGCTTCCCATGTTCAATCAGATTCGTTACCTGCCGCTGGCGGCGGGACGCTGGATCAACGACGGCGACCAGGCGCAGAAGCGGCTCGTCGCGGTTGTGGGCGACGAGATGCTGAAGAACCTGTTTCCCGGGCAGGTGCCGATTACCGCGGTGGGCACGACAATTCTGCTGAACGGCCTTCGATTCGAGGTCATTGGTGTTACCGAACGCGTTGGCCACGGCGATAACAATGCGACCAACAATCGAGTGTTCCTGCCCTACTCGACCATGCACCAGTACTTTCCGATGAAGGGTGAGGAAGAAGAGGACGCGGTCTCCTTCCTGAATTATCGCCCGCGCGTGCGCCAAGAGCACCTGATCGCCCGCGACGAGGTGCGCCGCATCATCGCTCGCAATCACGGCTTCGATCCCAAGAATGAAGACGCCTTCGAGGACTGGGACACGGTGAAGAGTGCTGAAACCATCGGCGTGATTTTCGACGTGATGGATATGTTTCTCGGCGGAGTAGGCCTGGTGACGCTGGGCCTCGGCGCGATCGGGATCATCAACATCATGCTGGTGTCGGTGAGCGAGCGCACCAAAGAGATCGGACTGCGCAAAGCGCTGGGCGCGACCAATCGCAGCATCCTGTTGCAGTTCTTTCTGGAAGGCGCATTTCTCACCCTGATGAGCGGAGGCATCGGCATGGCGGGCGCCGCGCTGTTTATGCAAGCGCTGAGCGGAATACACGGCGAGGGGGGATTCGACCCGCCCAAGCTGTCGCTGTTGTCGGCCACCGTTGCGATTGGCACATTGTCGCTGGCGGGAATCATCGCCGGGTTGTATCCCGCTCGCAAAGCGGCGATGCTGGAACCCGTCGAAGCCCTGAGGCAGGAGTAGAGCCATGTTGCGCGACCTTTTCGCTCAAGCCTACGAAGCCATGCGGTACAACCGCCGGCGTACGACGCTCACCATGCTTGGCATGGCATGGGGCATTGCGACGGTCGTGCTTCTGCTCGCCTACGGCTCGGGATTCCAACGGGCCATTGAAGTCATCTTTGCCAACTGGGGCACGCGAATTATCGGCGTCTTTCCCGGTCGCACCTCGCAGCAGGCCGGAGGACAAAAGGCCGGCACCAAGATCAGGTTCACCCTCGACGACGTCGATCGCATTGTGAACGCAGCACCGCTGGTACGCCGCATCACTCCCGCAGTCGACAAGCAAGTCAATGCCCAGGTCGAGGTGCGCGCCTATACCCTCCCGGTCGAAGGCTGCTATCCCAATCTGTTCAAGATTCTCGCAACTAAGATCGGCGAAGGGCGCTTCTTCAGCGAAGACGACATGGCCGCGCGCCGCCGGGTCGCCGTGATTGGCTCAGAAGCCAAGAGCAAGCTCTTCTCCGGCGAGTACGCTTTGGGCCAGTCGATTCGCCTTGATGGCATCAGTTTCGAGGTGGTGGGCGTGATCGCGCCGCGCATGCAGGAGAGCGACGACAACATCAACAAGATGATCTACGTCCCCTTCACCACCATGAGCGACCTGAAGGACACGCACTATCTCGACGGCATCTGGCTCGATTACGAAGGCAGTCAATTCGAACAGGTGGAGCGGCAGGTGCGCGACGTGCTCGCACTCCAGTACAACTTCAAACCTGATGATAAGCGAGCGATTTTCGTCTTTAACATGATGAAGCAACTGCACCAGTTCCAGATCATCAGCATGGGATTGAAGATCCTGCTCGGCTTTATCGGCACCTTGACACTCGGCATCGGCGGCGTGGGCCTGATGAACATCATGCTGGTGTCGGTCACTCAGCGTACGCGAGAGATCGGCGTCGAGAAAGCATTGGGCGGACGCCGCAGCCACATTCTGATTCAGTTTCTCGCCGAAGCGCTGACCATCACCGCGATCGGTGGCGTTGCCGGAATCACCATCGCCTATCTGATCTCGTTCTCCGTCGGACGGCTGACCTTCTACAGCGCTGTCGCTAAGAACGCTGAAGCCGGCGACATACGGCTGATCATCGATCCGACCATCGTCGTGATTGCGACCGTGATCCTCGGCCTGGTCGGGCTGGTCAGCGGAATGCTGCCCGCCATCAAAGCCTCGCGCCTCGATCCCATCGAAGCGTTGCGCTACGAATAGCGCTGGGAATGTTTTGCAAGAAGTCCGCTACTTCGAGGCCTGATGGCGCTGTTCGACGGGACTTTGATGCTCGTTCCTGGTTCGAGCTCTTGAGCCGCACGGGAAACTGTCTGGTTAGTCACAATGAGTTGGGCGGCATGTCGATGCCGCCCCCCAAAGTTCATGAGCTCATTGCAGCGAGACTCTCGAATCCACGACTCTTACGGCGTCGCTGTGGATGTTCGCAGGCACGGTCTGATCGCTGTTCGGCGGCTTCAGGCTGGTCACGACAGTGTGCAGAGTGCGTCCGTTGTCGCCAACTACGAACTTCAGCGTGATCACGGCTCCGCTACCGTCGTGGGGCGGAAAGTCAATTTCCGCCTCGCCGGTACAGTTGGAGTTCACCTTGTACCACCCCGTCTCTTGATTGTGGAAACCGTTGGCATCTTCTGGGCCTCCCAGAGGCAATCCATTTGCCATGACCCAGTCGACTTGGGTAAGGCCGCCGACGCCGTCGAAGTAGGTCATAGCCACGCCGTCTCGATAGTTCGCGATCATATTGCCGCCCGGAACGTAGATCTCTCCCGAAAGCCGGAAAGCATACTGGCCGAATAGCGTTTGATTGGAGCAGCCTGCGTAAGCAACTTGTGCGGCCGTGGTGATCACGAGCAGGCCCAAGGCCGCCGTGACCATAACTTTTGTCAATTTAGCTCTCATTGATTCCTCCGTTGACTGCCGCACTTGGGCGGTGAGACTACTAAGCCGCAGAAATGCACCGACGCCAATAGAGCCCTCATTAAGATTCCATTGAGTTATCCTTGCGGCATTAAGCGCCTTGCTTAAGTTATTGACTGCGCGGGACGTGTAGAATCGTGGGCACTCATCCTGCCTATGCCGCCCCCTGCCATGAAGTTCGGTGAATTTGAACTCGACGCCAATGCTTTCGAGCTGAGGCGTCAAGGCAGTCCGGTCAAAGTGGAGCGAATCCCCATGGAGCTCCTGTTGCTTCTGGCATCGCGCCCCGGAGAATTGATTAGCCGAGCTGAGATTATCGAGAAGCTGTGGGGCAAAGATGTCTTCATCGACACCAATACAGCCATCAACGTAGCGGCTCGCAAAATCCGCCAGGCGCTGCGCGATGATCCTGACAACCCGCACTTTCTGCTAACAGTTCCAGGCAAAGGCTACCGTTTTGTCGGATTGCGGGAACCCTTATCGACTTCTGCTGAGGTGCCCCCGGTTGGCGCCCCCGGCTCACCACCGCCGGCTCCTCCACCCAGGCCTACCAAGACTGAGTCGGCAGCGCAACGCATCCCGCCGTGGCTTTTACTGGCGGCTACCGGCCTGCTTATGGCTGCGGCTGCCCTCTTCCTGTGGCCGAGATTTCGTCATCCACCGCAAGCCATGGGTAAGAAGACGATGCTTGCGGTCTTGCCATTCGAAAACCTCAGCGGCGACCCTGGCGAGGAATACATCGCCGACGGTATGACCGAAGAGATGATCACCCAACTGGGCAGCCTGGAGCCGCAGCAGCTTGGCGTTATCGCCCGCACCTCCTCGATGCAATACAAGTCGTCCAAACAGAACGCCGCCCAGATCGCGCGCGAATTAGGCGTCAGCTATCTGATCGAGGGCAGTATTCGCCGCTCCGGTAACCGCATCCGGGTCACGGCTCAGCTCATACAAGCGAGCGATCAGACACATCTGTGGGCCGCAGACTATGACCGCGACCTCAGCAATCTGTTGCAAGTGGAGAGCGACATTGCAGTCGCTATCGCCGGCCACATCCAGCTCTCGCTGCCGCCCCAAACTCTCGAGCGAATGTCAGCCAGCCGGCCGGTCAACGCTGAAGCTCAACTCGCGTACCTGCTTGGCCGGCAGGCCTTAAATGAACGGACGCGGGACGGTTTCACCAGAGCGGCCGTCGAGTTTCAGCACGCCATCGCCATCGATCCAGACTATGCGCCACCCTATGCGGCGTTGGCGCTGAGCTATGTCATATCACCGATTGTGGGAGGAGCGAAGCCCAGCGAGGTGATGCCAAAGGCCAGCCGTGCGGTATCGCGCGCCATCGAATTGGACCCTGCCCTGGCGGAGGCGCACGCCGTCTCGGCGATGGTGGCGGCACATTACGATTATGACTGGAGTACCGCGGAACGTGAGTTTCACCGTGCCCTCGATCTCAATCCCAGTAGCGCAAATGCGCACTTGTTCTACTCCAACAGTTATCTTTCTCCGTTCGGCCATCACGATGAAGCCATCGCCGAGTTGCAGAAGGCGATCGAACTGGATCCCTTTTCGCTACCGATTCAGTCATTTCTCGGACGAACCTATGTATGGGCCCGGCGCTACGACGATGCTCTAGCGCAGTTCCGAAAGATCAACCAGATGAGTCCGGGTCTTGCCCTTAACCATGAACGGCTTTCGCACCTTTACGCCCTTCTGCATCGCTATGACGAGGCCATCGACGAGGATGCCAAAGCGCGGATGCTGGCGGGGGAGGATGCTGCTTCGGTCGCGGCAAAGAAGGATGCTTTGCAGAAGGCCTTGGCCGCGCGAGGTCCTCAGGGATTCTGGCTCACTCTACTGGAGTTCTCGAAGGCGACCGTGAATCCGCCAGAAGCCTACACCGATCACTGGGGAGTGGCGATCATCTACGCTCAACTCGGCGATAAACAAAGGGCGCTGGATGCCCTGGAACAGGCGTATTCTGAGCGTAATTTCATGCTTACTGAACTTGCCATCGAGCCTGCGCTCGATCCGCTGCGTTCGGAGCCGCGCTTCAGGAACTTGTTGCAGCGGGTAGGCTTAAATTGACGCTGTCGTTTTCGATGATGGCCTGTTTCCCTCGCCTGAAGGCGAGGGCCTCCACCCGGGCCCTGGCCGCCGCAAACTGGGAGCAGTCTCCCGACTCTCCTGTGTGCCGACATTGACACCGAGGCTTATCCTGAACTTGTTCGAACACACATTGAAATTTTCCGGCTACAGCAAGGAACCGATATGAAAGCGGTACGAGCTATATCGCTGTCTGCGGCGATTGCCTGCGCATTGTGGTCGCCCAACCTCTTGGGCCAAGACATACAGGTGAGCTCCGAGAAGGGCGTTACCACGATGAGCGTGACGGCACAAAAAGCTTATAAGTTGATGGCCTCCGGCCAGGCCCGGACCCCGGTCTTGAGCGTAAGCTGCCAGCAAAAGGGCAAGAAAATCGTGCACGAGATCACGTTTTCGCCGGGCGGCATTCTAACCGAGCAGGAATACTCAACCTTCGGAGCCTCCGCAACGCTGACGTTGCAGATGATCTTCGGGACCCATAAGCAATCGACGATTTGGGTAGCTCACGGCGACATCCAATCCTTTGACTACTACGGCAAGGCTGAGCCGGAGCGCATCCAGTTCCTGCAAACCCTGCTGAGTGTGCCAACGATCACCCTCGAGTTCACGCCATTCCTGACCGGTGTGCCCGCATCCAGCACCTTCGACCTGACCGGACTACGGGCGGAGTTCGACAAACATCCTGAGTGCAGCCTGAAATAGTTTAGGCCGCAGCGGGGCGGTTTCCGGCGAAAGGCTGTGAACACTGCCCGGTATGCGTCGTAATTAATTCGTGTTGCAGGTTGGGCGCTGCACAAGTAATCCGGCTTGGGGCGTCTGGTCGCAAGGTTGTGAGTGTACTCGCTGATTACAACAGTTGCTTCAAAGGAAGGAGACTAGCGGAAGCATCCGGACCTCTCCGAACCGGCGAGCTAGCGACAACAAACGCCGCGAGAAATGCTACGAACTTGCGCGTTCTGGCCGCCGCCAAGCGGAGAGGGAATTGGCGGAGTGGCGAAAGCGCCCGGTGGCGAGCGCTTTCGTTCTCGAGACTACTGTAAACAACGAAGGTTGGAACAGATTACGGTCACGCGAGCCGAGTTGGAAGGGATGCCGTTCGTGACTGTCTGGAAATCGTACGTTCCAGCAGGCATGGATGGCAGATCGAAATGGGTGTACCCGACATTAGTCGGCGCGATGGAGTGCACATCGGGTCCGGCAGGCCCATCATCGTGCGTGAACGCGTAATAGACATAACCGGGGGTACAGGTGTTGCCGGGCGTGTTCACACAAGTGAGGCGAGCTAACGGGAAGTTGGTGTCGGACTGTTTGTCATCTCCGTAGAAGTTGTTCTGCGACATGCCGTTCAGCCGGGAGCCATACACGACGTTATTGATAGAACCGCTGGCCAGCTTGGGGGACGTCAACGCAATGGAAGCAGCAAGGGGGTAGCTTTGTGCGGGCACGCAGCTGTTGCAGGTCCACGTGGCAATCCCTGGCGCGGGGTTGTAAACCTCTACGTATAGATTGAATGCCGTGAACATGATTTGGCCGCTGGGCAGGATCATCAGCATTCCGTCGTAGGAGGTATCGTGTGTCGGCGGCGTGCAATCCGCGGGCTGCGGAATCAGACTCGTCGTAGTGTTGGTGAGGGTGTTGGTATCGGGATCGTACTCCAGGAAATAGCAGCCGTTCTGGAACAGTCCCGGACTGTACATGCCCAACACCTTGCCGTTCGGCTCAAGCGCGGCGGGGCCGTCCGACTGGCTGAGGTGGGCATCGGGAACCGGGCCGGTGGCCCAGGTGTTGAGCGCTACATCGTAGATCGCGGTCGCGTTCTTGGTGCCGCCAACCTGGAAGAGCTTGTTGTTGTACATCATCACGCCGGCGCCCAGTTCTTCGTCGCCTCCATACAGCAGCACGGGGAGGGACGGTCCGCAGGACCAGGTTCCGACACCGGTTGACGGATCGGTGACGGTATACAGCTCGGAGCTCTGGGTCGGGTTGGGGCAGGAGGGGGCTCGTTTGGTGTCGACCAGCAGCACCTGGCCGTTGGTCAAGAGGGTGTACCCGGATTCGTCGGTCGAAGACGTCAGGGTATTACCGGTGGTTAGCCACGAGTTCGGGCCGTTGAAAATGGCATTCTGCTGGCCAGAGCCATTGCAGCAACTCGACTGCAGATAAGCGCCATCGAACAGGATCACGCCGGCGGCGTCGCCGATGCTGGCCCATCCGGCAGGCGGAGCGTTGGAGGTAAATTTAATCCCGCCATTGAAGGGATCGTAGGTACCGATCACACCCTTGTTGGTCCAGACCCCGGCGTTGGCGTTGTACTCTCCGCCTTCGAGGATGATCTGGCCACATTGCTGGCCGGACGGGCAGTCCGTGCTATTGCCGTGGTTCACTGCATTCAATAGCGTCTGCGAGCTGAAGTACAACGGCTGATAGGAAACGTCCAGATTGCCAGCCGGACTCCAGGTTCCGTTGACATAGCTGCCGTAGGCATCGGGGGTCAGGTAGTACCAATCGGTATAGCCCCAGTTGAGGTTTCCCGTGCCATTCTCGTGGTGCACGAGAATGCGGCCGTCCCGAAGCTGGAGCATAGCCCCCACCCCGTCGAAACCTCCGACCGTGACAGGCTGATTGGTTAAAGGTGTCCAGGATTGCGCGCTGGCGATTCCGCTACACGCCAGCGCAAGAATGAAAGTTGCCGCCAAGATTTGAAAAACCTTCACAGTTGGTTCCTTTCCCGAAGCTATATAGCTACAGATGGAGAGTGAGCCGTAGGCTTTCCTCAGGTTGACCTTGCGCTCGGGAGTTGCGCCGACTTAGCCGGATGACAGTCGGGGACATCGTGCCCGGTCTGCGATAAACATCATTTGATGGTAGATCAGGAGCAAGCCCAAACAGCACGGCGCTGTGCGCTTCATATTCTCCCCCATCGCTTGCAAACGAAGAGTTGCGCAGAACAGAGTTTACAACGGCTTCCGACCGGCAAGGCTTCCTGCTAGCGTAACATCGCCATAGCGCTTATCGACGCTGGGCTTAGAATGCTGTCCTCTGCTGAAGGACCATCGAGTTCCGCTAACTCAGAGATAACTCAGCCACCAGTCGTGACGGCGCTGCTTCAGGCGCGCGAACCAGCGGCACACCGGATAGAGCAGCAGCAGAACGGCGATCCAGACGACATACACCGCCCACAGCGGATATCCGTAGTTGGAAGGGAAGAGCTTGGCATCGCTGCCCATCGACGGCGGAGCCATCAGCAGAAACGGGGCGCGGCCGTAGCGCACGAAATTCATTGCGATGGTGATGAGGTGTGCCAGCGCCAGGTGCAGCACGTAATAGAAGAAAGGTACGCGGCCAAAGACGATCAGCGGATTGTTTGACGAGAAGCGCGGACCTTCCAGCAACGCCAGCGCGATCATTGCCGGGCCCAGCGTCATCAGCAGAAAATCCAGCGACGGCGGATACTTCGCCGTATTGAGGAACGAAAGCACGGTGAACAGCGCCGAGGCTTGATGATGCCAGCGACTTGGGTCGCCATAAAGGTTGATGGCACGAATCACTACGAATGCAAGCGTCAGCGCAGCGCCCAGTCGCAATAGGAAACGACGTCGGCGTGCGGCATCCCAGGTAAAGACCGTGCCCAGGCAATAGCCGCCGGTTATCACGCCGATCCATGGCAGCACCGGATACGCCGTCACAAAGGTAAGTCCGCCGAAGGCGAAAGCCCCCTGCTGATGCAGAATGTCCCAAATCCACGCCGCCTTGCCGAACTGCTTCGCCGTGACGCTGTCGAGTAGATTGTGCATCGCGATGATCGTGATGCTCACTGCGGTGAGAGCCCGAGGGGGCAGATAGATCAGTCCGGCGAGCGCGATCATCGACATTCCGATGGCCCACAGGATGAACAGGAGGACGATGCTTCCGCGATACTCAACCTGCGAAAGCAGGATCACCCTGAGCACCGTCACCTCGAGAAATATCAGCCAGATCCCGCGTGTGATGAGAAAGCGCGAGAGTTCGGGTTTGCTGTGACCGCCGCGCTGGCGCCATAGAAAGGCGCCAATGCCGGCGGTGAGAAGAAATACTGGCGCGCAAAAATGAGTGATCCAGCGGGTGAAGAAGATGGCGGCGGTGGTGCGCGTCAGGTCGGTAGGCAAGAACTGCATAGCGCTCTGCGCGACAAAATCGCGGATGTGGTCGATCGCCATCAGCATCATGATGGCTCCGCGCAGCGCGTCGACTGACTGAATGCGAGAGGAGGTTGCGGGACGTGGAGGAGTCGCCGGTACTGCGGTCATGGGCAGATATCTTCGCACATGGCGGAGATGTCGATCTCAGGCTAGGCTGGGTCTTTCCTTGGCGGCGCGGTTTGTTAGCACCAAGGTGGTGTCGTACCGGAGATCCTTATCATGACCCGCGCCCCAACTTCGCGCGAGAATCGGTTTTAGAGCGTTAGTGGGTTCAGGAGGTACTCAGCGCTGTCGACAGGGCTAGAAATCGCTCTCAAGTCAATTCTGAGCGTTCTTGAGCTATTCTGGAATGTGGCTGAACGGGCTCAGAGGGTATCTCGGTGGATTTGTGGCTCTAAAGTGGTACTGTACCGCTCAGTGCTACTTCCAATTAGCGACCCATTGCTGATTGCCAATTGTGTTGACCCTAAGACATAAAGTGCGATAAGGTCTCCCCAGGAACACGATCAAAAAGCAGATTGGCAAAGAGCCTCGGGAGATTCCTCTCCTCCTGTGCCCCGAGGCTCTTTTTTGCAGTTACTCCACCCGCTCGTACTTCTGATTGCCCAGATGCCTCCAGCGCACGCCATCAGCGTCGCGCCAGATGCCGAGAGTCTGCCCGTGCTCCCGATTGGAACCGAAGCGAATCACGTTGCTATCGAGATCTTCGATCTGCATCTCGAGCGCCCACTCGAAATTGTTTGGTGGGTTGCGAATCTTTGCGCCTGAGTGCTCGTACTCGGCATGAAGCGCCCGAACATCCGCCACGCCCACGTACACCCACATGCGCGGCTGGCTCTGCTTGTCGCTGGTCAGAAAAATGTTGCAGTCTCCGCGCGTGATCGAGGCAAAGGAGTCATCGGACCACGGGGCAATGCTGAAGCCCAGCGCCTCTTCGTAATACTTCACGCTGGCGCGCACGTCCGCGACGCGAAAGACCGGAACTGGCTTGCCGAAGATGTTGGTTGACGTAGACATACATTCCTTGGCGTAAGAATAAACGATTGGCAAGTGCCTTCCTCTACAATTCCTCTGTGCCCTCTGACCGACTCACCCAAGTGCTCGATCAGCTCAAGCTGTATGAGCATCCGCTGGTGTCGTTTACTGCGCGGGCGAAGGGGGACGGCGTCGAGGTGATACTCAGTCCGCGATTTACCGAGCCCATCGTCCACACTTACTACTACGACCTGCACCCGCGCGATCTCGATGATTCGCAGTTTGAATGGACATTCCAGCGCCAGCTCTTCGATTGCCTGCACGACTATCTGGTCGAGATGTTTATCCGCACCCCACAGCACCGCAAAGAACACGCGCAGATGCAGCGCGAAGGCAAGCTGTGAGCGGGCAGGACAATCCGGGTGGCCCACTTATTCCTGATGTTGGAATAAGTGGGAAGTCGGGTGCCCCACTCGACTCTGAAGTGGAATTGAATCCTTCGGGTGCCCCACTCAATCCTGCGGTTGGATTGAGTGGGAGTCCACTGCGCGCGCGCATCGTCGAAGAGATTCGCCGCTGCGGCCCGATCTCGTTTTCGCGTTACATGGAAATGTGTCTCTACGAGCCCGAGCTTGGCTACTATGCGCGGCCGCGCGAGCAGTTCGGCAAGGCGGGAGACTTCTACACCTCCAGCGATGTTCATGCCGTCTTTGGGCGTTTGCTGGCGCGGCAGTTTGAAGAGATATGGCGAGTCCTGGGTTCGCCCGAGAGGATCGATTTGATCGAGTTGGGGCCGGGACGCGGGCTGTTTGCCTCAGATGTGCTGGACTGGTCAGCGAAGCAGTTTCCCGCGTTCGCGCAGGCGTTGCGGTATGTGTTGGTTGAGCAGTCGGAGCCTCTGCGGGCACGGTTGCGCGAGCGGTTAGCGGAACATATCGCAGCAGGGCGGGCGTGGGTTTGTGATTGGGTGGAGGAGGCCGGGGCTGAAGCCCGCAGTTCAAGAGATGCGCTGCAACCCGGGCCTAAAGGCCCGCACTACCCGAGCGACGACACACTTAACCATCCCCTCATTCTCTTCGCCAACGAATTCTTCGACGCGCTGCCGGTGGACCTTGTCGACCATCGCGGTTCGGTGCGCGTGGCAGAGGAGCAGGGAAAATTGGTCGAGCAGTTCGTTCCGCCATCAGCAGAAGAGCTCGACTACATCGACCGCTATTCGGTTCATCCTGAACCCGGAGAGCGCGTCGAGGTTTCGCTGGCGTCGCTCGACTGGATGGATCGCATTGCGCAACTGTTTCGCAATCGTGCAGGCTTCGCTATGTTCATCGATTATGGCTACACCCGCGAGGAGCAGCTTGGCGGCCGCCATCGCGACACGCTGATGACGTATCGCCAGCATCGCGCGAGCGCCTCTCCCTACGAGGCTCCGGGCGAGCAGGACATCACCGCTCACGTAAACTTCACTGCGCTTCGCGCGCGAGCCGCCGACGCCGGGATGGACGACATCGCGTTGCTCACGCAAACCCAACTTCTGCTCGGCATTGGGGAAGAGACGCAATTCGCCGATGCCTTTCAGGATTGCAAGCTGCCGCAGGAGCGCGCCAAGGTCGCGCTGCAACTGCGGCACCTGCTCTCGCCCGAGGAAATGGGCGAGAAGTTTCAGGTCCTGCTACTCTCGCGTGGAGTTTCCGAAGGCGAAGCTCGCCGGCTGAGCGCGACCAAGCTGCTGCGCTGATTGTCCGGAGCACCTCAATCTGTTCTTTCCGATATGCCGCGGGTTTCTGACAACCCGATGCCGCACGCGTGGCTCTTACATGCTGGGCGTAAGCGACACCGCGGACGAGTGTTGCTGTCGCGCGAGTGCCTGCCGCCGTACACAGCTGAAAGGGTGTCGCGACTCCGGCCGGCGTGCACGAAAAGGAGATCAGCAATGAAGAACTTGAAATATGTTGGCTGGCTGGCAACAGCTGCGGCCACGCTGCTATGGAGCGCGATGACCTTCGCACAAGCTGGAGCTTATCCGCAGACGCAGCCGGGAATGGGCGCGCCGGCACCGATGGGTGCTCCTGCTCAGCCAGGCACGCCAGGATATCCCGGGACGGCAGGATACCCCGGTCAGACGGGAACGATGGGGAATCCCATGGGGACCAACGGCACTGCCGGCGGCCAGATGCAGGACCACACCTTCATGATGAAAGCTGCCGAGGGTGGAATGGCCGAAGTGCAGATGGGGCAGCTGGCGCAGCAGAATGGGCAGAGTCAGGAAGTCAAAGACTTTGGCCAGCGCATGGTCACAGACCACAGCAAGGCGAATGATCAGCTCAAGCAGGTAGCCGAGCAGCAGAAGGTGACACTACCGACGTCGCCCAGTTCGCATGACCAGGCGGAATACAACAAGATGTCGAAGCTGCATGGCGATGCCTTCGACAAGGCTTACGCGAAGATGATGGTTAGCGATCACAAGAAGGACATCGCGGAGTTCAAGCGCGAAGCCAGCATGGGCAGCGATCCCGAGGTGAAGAACTTCGCCAGCCAGACGCTGCCGACCTTGCAGAAGCATTTGCAGTTGGCGGAGAAGATGAACAGTAACGAGAAGTCGGGCGGTTCCGGCATGGGCAGCTCGTCTCAGCGTCAGTAAAGCTGAGCGGAAAGCAAATTTGGGTGCCCCATTCGGCCTGGTTTTGGCCGGGTGGGATTTACTGTCGGACGGCAATCTTCCGTTGGAAGGAAAAGCCCCACCCCGCCAAAGGATGGCGGAATGGGGCACCCGCTTATTTTTGCTGATCGCAGAAGCCTACTTTGCCA
This sequence comes from uncultured Acidobacteriaceae bacterium, assembly GCA_963796585.1. Taxonomy (GTDB): domain Bacteria; phylum Acidobacteriota; class Terriglobia; order Terriglobales; family Acidobacteriaceae; genus CAVVDY01. The sequence goes on along the minus strand of CAWCMB010000005.1, from coordinate 25,973 downwards.
GCTCGTATCCGGCGAAGAAGTAGCTGAGTTCGAAACGTGCGGTGTCTTCGGCGTCGGAACCGTGCACGGCGTTGTGCTCGATGTTCGCTGCCCACTTTTTGCGGATGGTGCCCTCGTCGGCCTTGGCCGGATCGGTGGCGCCCATCAGTTTGCGGTAGTCAGCAATGGCTTCCTCTTTTTCAAGCGCCATCACAACGATCGGGCCGCTCGACATAAAATTGGTGAGCGATTCGAAGAACGGCCGGTGTACGTGCACCGCGTAGAAGCCTTCCGCTTGCGATTTAGTGATGTGAAGCATCTTCATGCCGATGATGCGAAAGTTGTTTTGCAGAAGGGTGTGGATGATGTCGCCGGTTGCGTTCTTGGCGACTGCATCCGGCTTGATGATGGATAGAGTACGTTGCAGGGTCTTCATAATTGCGCTATTCGCTATTCGCCTTTCGCTATTCGTTAGCAGGTTGTGAAATCAGAATTTTGACGCAAAGACAAATTCATCGGGGTGCTGGAGCGGGAACAATCTCCATCCCGAACGGCTTCAGTTGATCGAGGATGACGCTCTTTTCTCCGACCGCAACTACCGTCATACGCTCAGGAGCAAGATAGCGCGCTGCCGCTTTGCTTACCTCGGTTAGGCCGGCTTTCTGGATGCTGGTCGTCTCGTCGGTAAGGTGATTTGAAGGCTCGCCGGCAATCCAATATTTGCCCAGGATAGCAGCGACCGAGGATTGCGATTGCAACTGCAGCGCAGTGTTTCCGACCAGATAACGTTTGGCCTGATCCAACTCGGGTTGGCTCGGCGGTTCGCTGGAGATCCGCTTCAACTCGCCGAAGGTCTCTTTCAAGCTCGGTCCGGTGACTGCATTGCGAACGTCTTCGCTGGTGAGAACAACTCCGCTCCAGCGCATGGTTTGGGTATAGGAGCCGGGGCTGTAGGTGTAGCCTTTGTCCTCACGAATGTTGCGAATGAGGCGCGACCCGAAGCTGCCGCCGTAAATGGTATTGGCCAATCGCAGGTAGGGCTGGGCAGGATCGCGCAGTGTCGGTCCGGTGGCGCCAATCAACATCGTCGTCTGCACTGAACCCGGACGCTCGACGTAATAGATTTTGTGGTCCGGCTTCGGCGCCGGCTCTTTCACTTGCGCAGGCGCGTTGCCTACACCCTTCCAGCCTCCAAGCGCCTTCTGGATTTCCGCCATCAACTGCTTCTTGTCGAATTCACCGACTACCAGCAACAGGGCTTGCTCGGGACGGAACGATTCGGCATATAACGCGTTCAGCGACTCAGGGGTGGCCGACTGCAAGGTCTTCGCGGTGGCCGCCACAATACTGTATGGGTGATCGCCGTAGATGACGCCGTACCATGCGCGCCGGGCCAGGAAGCCGGGCCTGGCTTCGTTGGCTCGCAGTTCGTCCTGCATGTTCGACTTGGCGATGTCGATTTCCTTGGGCGGGAAGTTGGCGTTTTGCACGACATCGGCGACCAGAGCGAGGGCGTCGTTCGCGTGCTCCGACAGCGCAGCCAGGCTCACCTGTGCGGCATCAGCGTTCGCGGACGGCGCCAGGTCGCCGCCTGTGGCCTGTGCAGCTTCGGCGATTTCGCGGGATGAGCGGGTCTTGGTGCCTTGTGTCATCGCCCTCACCATCAGGCGCGACAGTCCGGGTGCCGGCGCCGGATCGAACGAGTCGCCACCACGAGCAATCAGGGTGAACGCCACCTTGGGCAGTTCCGAGCGCTGCACCATCCAAACGGTTAAACCGTTCGGCAACTTATGTTCCTCAACCGCGGGAGAAACCACCGGCTTCATCGGTCCGGCGGACGGCAACCCGGCGGGCAGAACTGGAGCGGCGGGCGTGGGCTGTTGCGCAGCCAGGGCTGCGGCAAACAACAGAGGCAGCAGGTAACGAAGAGCTTTCACTGGACACCTCCCGGTTTCTGACCGTCCTTGGTTTCTTGCGAAGGCTGGCGTTGGAGAACGGTGCGGTTCCTGGCAACCAGGTACTTCTGGGCGAATTCCTTCACCTGCTGCGGCGTGACGGTGGCGAGTTCAGCAGGTATGGCGTTTACGCGGTCGGGCTTGCCGTCAAAGAGCGTGGCATGGGCAAGCAGCGAGGCTCGGTCGATGGGCGCTTCCATCTGGTCGATCAGGTCGGAACGCATCTTGGTGACCACGCGATTCAACTCCGACTGTGTGGGACCTTCTGTCGCCAGATGATTGATTACAGTGTCCATTGATTTCAGAACCGTATCCATCTGCGTTCCCGGGGGCGAGACAATGAAGGTTGTCATCAGAGTAGGGCCGTTGAACTCGAACGGGTTGCCAAGCGGCCAGTTCAATCCACCGTCAACGGATACCGCATCGCGGTCCTGCTTCACCAGTTGTTGATACAGCAGCGAGGCCGCGCCGTTGTTCAGCAGATCGCCGGTAACGGCAGCGACGATTGCATCTTTCGAATTGCGCTCGGGCATCCGGTAACCAATGGCGAATGCCGGCAACTTGGCGTGCTGGTCCGGCTGCACGCCGCGGCGTTCCCCATTCTGTGGGGCTTCGTTGACATCGGGCCGCGGCGGCACCGTTTTCCTGGCGATGGAGCCGAAATATTTCTCGGCTTTAGCGAACACCTCGTCGGGAGTAACGTCGCCGGCTACAGCCAACACCGCGTTGTTGGGTGCGTAATACTTTTCGTAGAAACTTTTCACGTCGGCGATGTTCGCGGCATCCAGATCGTGGAAGTCGCCGTAAAAATTATGGCTGTTGGGATAGGTGTCGAACGCCTTCATGGGAAGATCGATGGCGAAGAAGAAGCCGTAGGGCTGGTTTAGCACGTTGACCCTCACTTCTTCTTCGACCACGTTGCGCTGGTTCTCGAGGTTCTTCTCGGAAAAATCCAGCGTCTTCATGCGGTCGGCTTCGAGCCATAAAGCCTGATCGAGGGCCGAAACCGGAGCGGTCTCAATGTACTCAGTGAAATCGTAGCGGGTGTCGCCGTTCATGTTGCCGCCCCCGCCTTCGATTACCTGATCGAAGACACCCTTCGGCGCAACCGGCGTTCCTTCAAACATCATGTGTTCGAAGAGGTGCGCGAAACCAGTCCGCCCCTGCGGCTCCAGCCGAAAGCCAATGCCATACGACACGCAAATGCCGACGGTCGGAGCGGAATGATCTTCGGAGACAACGACGATGAGCCCATTGCTCAAGGTCCTGGTCGCGGTGGGAATTCGGAACTCGGGTGCGGATTTGGACGAGGGCTGGGCGGTCGCGAATGAGGCAAACGCGATCAGCAGTACCGTGATCGCGGTGCCGGCGCGCATGCCGTGATTAATTTTCATCAGCATAACTCCAACGAAAAGGCCCCTTACAGGAGCCCGTTGCAGTGTATCCATTGGTGACCCGGCGAGATCATCACGCGGGAGTTTTGTGTCGTCCCTAAAGGGACTCGGTATTCTTATCCGGCGTCTTCGGCACGACCGAGGTCGTGCCCTGACGCGAATCTTCACTAGCCGACCAATACCAATCGAACTATTTCGCCGCCGCTTGCGCCTTCACCAGCATCTCGCCAATGTCTGCCGGCGACTGAGCAACATGAATGCCCGCGGCCTGCATAGCTTTGATCTTCTCTTTGGCGGTTCCTTTACCGCCGGAAATGATCGCGCCGGCGTGGCCCATGCGTCGTCCCGGAGGTGCAGTTTGTCCGGCGATAAAGCCCACCACCGGCTTCTTCACGTTGGCCTTGATGAACTCGGCTGCTGTCTCTTCGGCGTTGCCGCCGATCTCGCCGATCATGATGATGGCTTCGGTCTCGGGATCCTGGTTGAACAGGTCGATGGCGTCGACGAAGTTGGTGCCGATGATCGGGTCGCCGCCGATGCCGATGGCGGTCGATTGCCCGATGCCGCGCGTCGTCAACTGATAGACGGCTTCGTAGGTCAGCGTGCCCGAGCGCGAAACGATGCCGACGTTACCTTCCTTATGTATGTGCGCGGGCATGATGCCGATCTTGCACCTGCCAGGCGAGATGATGCCCGGGCAGTTGGGCCCGATCAGCCGCGAGTTCTTGGTCTTCAGGAACTCCCAGGTCTTCACCATGTCCATCGCGGGGATACCTTCGGTGATGCAGACGATGAGCGGAACGCCGGCGTCGGCAGCTTCCATGATGGCGTCAGCCGCTGCCGGCGGGGGAACGAAGATGACGGTTGCGTTGGCGCCGGTCTTCTCCACCGCTTCAGTCACAGTGTTGAAGATGGGCCAGCCTTCGTGCGTGGTGCCGCCTTTGCCGGGAGTGACGCCGCCGACGACCTGGGTTCCGTAGGCAGCCGAATTCTTGGCGTGGAAGGTGCCTTCGCGCCCGGTCAATCCTTGCACCAGCAGTCGTGTTGATTTATCGACCAGGATGCTCATTTGCCCCCCTTGGCAGCGGCGACAACTTTCTCGGCCGCATCTTTCATGGTTTGCGCAACGATGAAATTCAGTCCGCTATCTTTGAGGATCACGCGGCCCTGCTCGACGTTGGTCCCTTCCAATCGCAGCACGATGGGCAACTGAATGTTGGTCTTCTTCGCCGCGCTGACCACGCCATTGGCGAGGGTATCGACGCGCAGGATGCCGCCGAAAATGTTGATGAGCACAGCCTTCACATTCTTGTCGGCGAGCAGGATCTCAAACGCGTGGGTGACCTGCTCTTCATTGGCGCCGCCGCCTACATCGAGGAAGTTGGCAGGCATGCCGCCGGCGTACTGGATGATATCCATGGTGGCCATCGCCAGGCCGGCGCCGTTGACCATGCATCCCACGTTGCCGTCGAGCTTGATGTAGTTCAGCGCGTACTTGCTGGCTTCGACCTCAAGCGGATCTTCTTCGCTGATGTCGCGCAGGTCGCGAATGTCGGGATGGCGATAGAGCGCGTTGTCATCGAAGTTCATCTTGGCGTCGAGCGCGAACAGCCGGCCGTCAGTGGTGGTGATGAACGGATTAATCTCGACCAGCGACGCGTCGGTATCTTCCGCCGCGCGGGCCAGCGCCATCATGAACTTCACTGCGCCGCTCACGTACTTGAGGTCGAGGCCGAGTTTGAAGGCGATCTTGCGCGCCTGGTAGGGCTGCAAACCGAACCCGGGGACGAGGTGCTCTTTGATAATCGCGTTCGGATCTTTGGCCGCGACCTCTTCGATCTCCATGCCGCCGGCAGCGGACGCCATGAAGACGTTGCGTCCATTCTGGCGATCGAGCACGATGCCGAGATAGAGCTCCCGTGCGATGGGCAGCGTCTCTTCGATAAGCAGGCGCTGGACTTTCTTGCCCTCAGGGCCGGTCTGGTGGGTGACCAGTTGCATGCCCAGCATCTTGCCGGCGATTTCGACGGCATCTTCGACGGACTTGGCGATCTTTACGCCGCCGCCCTTGCCGCGTCCGCCGGCGTGGATTTGCGCTTTGACTACGACTCCGGAGGCGCCATCGCTGAGCAGTGATCGAGCCGCGGCATCGGCTTCTTCGATGCTCTCGACCATCTGTCCGCGAGGGACCGCCACTCCGTACTTCGATAGGATGGCTTTTCCCTGATATTCGTGAATTTTCATGATGGATGATTGCCGGCGGAAGCCGAAAAGCTCCGCCGCGTCGGCCGGATGGGCCGTTTATCTCCTTAGAAGATGGCTATCGGATGAAACTAATCAGTGTAATTGAGGAGCGGAGCAGCGAGCAATGAGAGGGGAGCAAGAAGGTGTCAGGTATCGGGTGTCAGGTATCGGGTATCAGGTATCAGGTATCAGGTATCAGAACTTGCTCGAGCTGTTGGGTTATGAATCAGAGAATGAGTTCAGGCCTGTGACACCTGACACCTGATGCCTCTCCTGGTGTTAACATCACCGCCGATGAGTGATTCGAATTTACTGGTGGAAGTTTTGAGGGGGGATGTTCGGGAGATCAACGCCGACGTCCTGGCGCTTACGTATGCGCAGAAGTTTTACGGCTCGGAGCAGATGGTATCTACGCTTCTAGTAAGCGCCCGCGCGGCAGCGGCAGATGAATTGAAGCCGGCGCCCGGGCAATACGTAATGGTGGATTCGTTGAGGGCTCTACGGTGCAAACGTGTGCTGTTCGTCGGGGTGCCGCCGCTTCGAGAATTCGGGTACACGGAGATCGAAAAGTGGGCGAACCGCGCAATCGCGATTGTAGCGGAGCACTACTCTGGATCTGTCCACGTTGCCATCACCCTGCACGGACCTGGCTACGGGCTCGACGAGATAGAGGCTCTGCACGCCGAAATTCGTGGTGTTCTCAGCGCCGCGCGGCAAGAGGTGAGGCCGGATCGCTCGATTCGCGTGTCGATTGTGGATCGCGATGCAGCGAAGGTGGAACGGCTGCAAACGGCTCTCTCGAAAATCATGGCTGAGCTGGACAAGAGCGGCCCCCCAGACGAGAGTGCGCCTGCCCCAAAGAGATCGGACGAGTTCAATGTTGCGCTGCAAGAGCCAATTACGGTTCACAGGCCGCTGAGGCTGAAACTCCGGCGTCCGGAGAAGGTGTCGGCCGACCACGGGGAAGCGGAAATCGCAGAGCTGGCCACCTTGCAGTCCGCCGCACAGGTCGAGCACAAGCCCCGCGTGTTTGTGGCGATGCCGTTCTCGCCGGAGATGGAAGACGTCTTCTACTACGGCATTCAGAATCCGGTGCGGCAATTGGGCTACATCTGTGAGCGGGTGGACCAGGAGGCGTTTACCGGCGACATTCTGGAGCAGGTGAAGATGCGCATCGAGAACGCGGAGATCGTGATCGCCGACCTGACCGGCTCAAATCCCAATGTCTATCTCGAAGTGGGATACGCATGGGGGAAAGGACGCGAGACGGTGCTGGTAGCCAACAAGAAAGACGAACTGAAGTTTGACGTGCGCGGACAGAAATGCCTGAAGTATCAGAGCATCAAAGATCTGGAGAAGCTGCTCACGACCGAACTGAAGAGCCTGGGAAAAAAAGGATAGGCGCCGTGTCAGATGGACATACTTGGTAAATCGTGGCGCTGAACAAAGATGCTGAGGAACTGAAACGGTCGGAAACTGCAGCTCCCTCCGCTCCGCTTCGCTCCGGTCGGGATGACAAGTTAATTCGAGGAACCGCTGATTCACGGCACTGGTTACTGCGTGCTGCCGGGTGCCTGCGCGGCCGCTGGTGCGGGAGCGACTGCGGGCCGATTGCTTAGCATAAACATGGTGCCCGATGGCAGCTTGAGATGGTCTTTTGGGGAGAGCAGGAACACGGCCCCGTTCCTGGCTTGCAGAATGTGAACGTCATTCAAGCTCTGATAACTCAAGTGTTGGGTCTGGCCCGCTTCAACAGTTCCGTCGCGCACCGGATGGGCTGCCGATACTCCAAGCTCGCTGGTGGGATAGCTCTGAGAGCGGGAGTGGCGGCGATAGAGACTGTCGGGCAGACTGATGGCTCCCTCAAAGGCGCTGTCGTTCGGTGAATCGACCTTCGCCTTCAGCGTGATCTGCGAGGTCACGAAGGCGCGCAAAGGAACAGTGTGTTGCTTCCATTCAGCGCGATCGACCATCAGCAGCACCCACGACGGCTTATCGTTTTTGCGCGAAGCCGCGCCCACAATTCTTCCGTGTAACTTGGTGTGCTCCGGCATGACCAGACCGTTGGCGATGAGCACGGGCTCGAGGGTCCGCAATTCGACCACATCGCCAGCCTTGCACTTCTTGGTGTCAATCGTCTTAGTAAGCTTGGCTGGGATGCTGAGGCTATCGGGAGCCTGGCTGGCCGCAGTCGTCGCTTGTGGATCTTCAGCGAAGATCGTGATGGCCGAAAAGAGGACTAGCAAGAGAGTTCGCATAGCTCACCCCCTCTGGTCGCACAGGTGCCACTAGCGTATTCCCAGGAAAGTCAACGCTCAAGCGAAAAATGGGCCGAAGGGCCCCCAGGTGCCGCCGCCGGCGGAGCAGAGCTGCCGCCTAGTCAACTGAGAACTGCCGAACCCGAACCATTTGCAGAACGATATTCCAGACGAAAGCCGGATTGTTGGCCAGATAACGACGCCACAACCGCCGCGGCTCTTTGCGCAGGCGGTCGAGCCATTGCAATCCACATTGCTTGATCCAATCGGGCGAGTCGGTCACCAACCCGGCGTGAACGTCGAAGGCCGCGCCGACTCCGGCCATCAGCGTCACCTGGAGCTTGCCAAGGTGTTCTGCCATGAAGCGCTCCTGCTTGGGAGTACTCAATCCGACCCAGAGAATGTCGGGTTTGCAGGCGGCGACCTGCCCACGCAGATCACTCTCCTCTGCTGCTGAGGGCTCAGAGAATGGCGGTGTGTAGATGCCTACGATTTGTATTCCGGGGAAGCGTCGCTCAAGTCGCTGGCGCAGCAATTCGGCAACGCCGGGCTTTCCTCCGTACAGGAAATGGCGGTAGCCTCGGCGCAATCCCCAGCGACAGAGTTCGGCCATGTAGTCGGGGCCATAGACCCTGGTCATACGTTGATGACCCTGCGCATGTCCAAGCCAAACCGTGGGCATGCCGTCGGGCAGGCATAGCACAGCTTCATTCAGGATGCGTCGAAGTTGCGAATCACGCTGTGCTTCCATGACGCCGTGCACGCCGGTGAGACAGACGTAACTCTGGGTCCGGCTTTGGAGGAGGCAGCCCGAGAGTCGAACTGCCTCCTCGATGGTGGTGGCGTGAACCCCGACTCCGAGCACGTTAGCGCGCGGCAGCCCGGCGAAGCTAATCGGCTGCATAGGCCAAGGCCGACGCGATCCGTCCCGCTTTACGCAACTCGCATTCGATCCACTTGTAGGTAACTTTCAGCCCGTCGCAGAGGCGGATCTGCGGTTCCCAACCCAGCACCTCGCGCAGTCGCGAGTTGTCGCTGTTGCGGCCGCGTACTCCCTGGGGTTTCGTGAGGTCGTGATACTTGAGCAGCCGCTTGCCAGCCATGCCGGATATCAAATCAACCAGGCCGTCCACGCTGATCAGCTCATCGGTGCCCAAGTTGAGCGGCTCGCGGTACTGGCTCGACATCAGGCGCAGCAGGCCATCGATGCAGTCGTCGATGTACATGAACGAGCGGGTCTGCTGACCGTCGCCCCACACCTCGATGTCGCCGCCGTCAGGCGTGAGCGCCACCTTGCGCGAAATGGCCGCCGGCGCTTTTTCCTTGCCGCCTTCGAATGTGCCGAGCGGGCCGTAGACGTTATGAAAGCGAACGATACGGGTTTCCATGCGGAAGTCGTGAAAGTAATAGCGGCAGAGTTGCTCGGTGAAGAGCTTCTCCCATCCATAGCCAGCTTCGGGATCGGCAGGGTAGGCGTCTTCTTCGCGCAGCGGAGTGACCGCCGCCTGGTGCTGCTTGTACCCGGCATAGACACACGCCGACGAGGAAAACAGATAACGCCGCACGCTGTTGATGCGGGCGGCTTCAATCATGTGGGTGTTGATGAGAATGTTGTTGCGCGCAATGTCGGCGAGGCTGGCGGTAATGTATCCGATGCCGCCCATATCGGCGGCCAGGCTGTAAACGTAATCGATGCCGCGGGTGGCCTGGAGGCAGTTGGCCCATTGGCGGAGATCGAGCAGTTCGAAATCGTCAGCGACCGTGGGTTCGAACTCCGGCTCTTTAATATCGGCGCCGCGTACCCAATAGCCCTCGAGCTTGAGCCGCTTGACCAGGTTGTGGCCGATGAACCCTCCGGCCCCGGTAACCAGAACGCGAGTTTGTGATTTCATCATGTCCTCAGAGTGGTGTGTAAGTAGAAGTCGAGAACTTAAGCCGCGCGAGATGGCGAATCAGTCGGCGTTAAAGCTGGTGATGGGAGTTGTGGGCAGGGGAGGGGCGAACCGCAGGTCCCTCCCGCCGCAGTGGGCTTCTCTCCGCTCGGGATGACACACCGGCGCGGTTGGCGCTCGCCGCACTCGCTCGCGGGCGTCCAGCGCCGCGTGGTAGATGGCAGTCAGCTTGTTGTAGTTGCTGTCCGCGGAATAATGCTCCATGCAGCGATAGCGAGCCGCTCTTCCCATTTCCCGGGTTTCCAGGGGATGCGACCACGCCCTTCGGATGGCGGCGGAGAATTGCTCGTGATCGTCAACATTGACGTGAAACCCGGTGCGGCCATCGGATACCAGTTCGTGCAGAGCGCCGGTGCGGGGAACAAGCGCGGGCACTCCACAAGCCATGGCCTCCAGCACGGCCATGCCGAAGGTTTCGTGGCAACGGCTGGGAGCGACCAGGAAACGTGCGTTGCGAATGCGCCGCAGAGTTTCGTCGTGTGCGAGCTGTCCGGCGAAGGTGATGTCGGCGAGCTGTGAATCCTGCGCGAATTGCCTCGCCTTCTGTTCCAGAGGTCCGGAGCCTATGACCAGCAACGGAATGCGTGCGAGGTCGCGCCAGACATCGAGAAGCTGAAGGATGCCCTTCTCTTCGCTGAGGCGTCCGACGAAGACGGCGTAGTCACCGAGTCCGTTCTTCTGCGGAAAGATTGCCCGTGCGAAGTGTGGCTTTACCGTGATTTTGTTTGCGGGCAGACCGTGCTGGCTCAGCATCGCGCGACAGTATTCGCTGGGCGCGATATAGGCAGCGACCTTTCTATGCCACGTTCCGAGGGAACGGTGAGTGCCCAGCATGAGCGCAACCATACCGGTCTGTAGCCGGGAATCGTGATAGCAGCCGCGAAGCGCCGCCTTGCTAAGGCTGCCATGACAGGCATCGCATCGCTCGCGGTTACGAAAGAAGTTCCCGCCGGGACAAACCAGCCGGTAATTGTGCAGGGTTTGCACCACTGGAATGCCTTCGGCCGCACACGCGTAATAGACGGCCGGGCTGAGCAGGGGAAACAGATTGTGACAGTGTGCAATGGCCGGCCGCTCCTGGCGGATGAGCGAACGCAATTCGTCATAGGATTCGAAATCCCAGGTGGCGGTGAAGGGAAGAAGCGCCTTTCGTCGGTTGTTAAATTGTGCAATCTCGCGATTCTGGCGCGCGTATTGAAGCACCCGATGCCCCTTGCTGCGCAGCAGGGCGATCTCGGCATTCACCACCGAGTCCTCCCCTCCACACTCGAGATAGCGGTTATGAATTACCAGGACGCCAGGTTTTGCCATAGTGCCAGATCAGAAGCCCTCATCCAGTTTGTGTCGTAGCCCATCCGTTGCCGAATGCGAATCTCGCGAGCGATGTTGCCGGTCCTCAACTTGTGAAACAGTCGCCGCGCTCGCGCCCAGTAACGGCGCGCTTCCAGGTTCCATGCCGGCTGCTCGCAGCCGAAGGCGGCCCGCTGAACCAGATGCCGCTCCTGTGTCCTGCGCTCGACATTGCGCAGGCTGACATTGTCCTGGTGCCAGCGGAATGCGGCGAGGAAGCGCGGAAGGTAGTGGAAGCTGCATCCCAGGCGGGCCAGGCGCGCAAAGAACTCGAAGTCCATGGCCACGCGGTAGTCGCAGTCGAGCAGCAATCCCCGATCCATCAGGCGGCGACGGAAGAAGGTCGAGGTAGAAGGGATGTAGCAACCGAAGTAGAGCAGCACCTGGGGATCGAAGTCGTGCTCGACCTTGGAGCGCACAATTCGTCCGCCTGGATCGACGAAGATGCAATCGCCGTAAAAAACGTCCGCTTGGGGATGCTCTGCTGCTGCACGAGCTATGGCCTCCAGAGCGCCCGGCAGGTAGTAGTCGTCGGCGTTGAGCCAGCCGACCAGATCACCTGTCGCCATCAGGAAGCCCTTGTTGATGGCGTCCGACTGGCCGCGGTCGGGCTCGGAGATCCAGCGCAGATGCGAATGGCGCTGGAGAATCGCAAGCGTGCTGTCGGCGGAGGCGGCATCGATCACGATGTGTTCGACAGCGATATCGCTTTGCCGCTTTACGCTGAGTATTGCGTCTTCCAGGTAAGCGGCGCCGTTAAAGGTTGGGGTGACGACGGAAATGCTGGGGAGTGACATGAAGTTTCTCGGACGAAAGCAACTGCGAGCAGGAATGCGATCAGGTTTGTGGATTGAATCGCTGAGTAAGGCCAGGGAGTGAATCCCAGAGAGACGACAAACTGCGCTGCCAGATAGGCGAGCACTGCACCGACGATTGCGCGATGTCGAGGCGGCGAATGTTTTCCGTGTCTACGCAAATAGCGGAAAAGCGAGAGGTGATAGCCGAAGTAGACGATGAGGCCCAGCAGGCCGTACTTGAGCCAGACATGCAGCGGCGCATTGTGCACCATCACCGACTCTTCCTTCCAGTTGCGAATGTGCCAGGTGGGATAAGAAGTCCCCAGCCCGACTCCCAGCAGAGGAGCGGCGCGAACCTGGACCCAGGCGTCGAGCACATCGCCAACGTGATCGGAGTTGTCCTCGCTGTAGGGCACGTCATCGCGTGTGAAGTTGATGCTGGAGAGGCGTTCGGTGAAGTTTGCGCCGAGGGCCAGGAACGCGACCACAATCAGGCAAAGCGGCAGGGCGAGCGTACGAAGACGTCGGCCTGGTGCGTTCATTGCGAGCAGGGCAATGCCGATGACGAGTTCCGCCCAGTAGCTGCGGCGAAAGCACAGGACGACCAGAAACATGGCTCCCGCGGTGAGCATCAGCCACAGCCATCGCTGGCGCGGTGAGGAACCGCCGCCGAAAAGTGATAGCCCGAGCAAGGCCGCGAAAACCAGAGCGGAGATGGCTGGCCCATCGAACAGCGGGATACGCATTCCCAGCAGGCTGTCTCCCTGTCCGCGCAGATAGGAATAGAGCAAAGTGATGACGTGCATGCTGGCTATAAAAGCGAACGCGATGATGGCGGCGCGAGCGCCTGACGAACTCTGAATCCAGAAGCGATAGATGACGTAGAAAGCCACGCCCAAAGCGAGCGCACGCCAATCGAAAAAGAAGTTTTGCCCGGCGCGTTCCATTCCGTAAACCAGGCTGATGGCGATCGTCATGGCGAAGGCGGCCAGCAGCATGATGAGATTGCGTGGGAACATTCGAATTCGCTTTCGCGAGCAACCAAGCGCGAAGCCATGTACCAGAGCCAGGCACAGCACCAGTACGTCGATGACGCGGAATCCGCCGGCGAGCACGTTGTACAAAATGCTTTTTGCCGCGCTGCCGCCGGCCTGCTCGTACTCCGTCACGAAGATTAGCGACAGCAGGCAGCACAACATGACGCCTCGCGTCACGCGCAGGATGGCGGACTGCGGGGGAGCAATTCCCCAGTCTCGATCCCAGGTCGCGGGCTGCAAGACCGACGTCACCGCATTCATGCGGGCACATTCTCCGAAAGTCCAGCGCTGGCTGAAGCCGCACCATAGATTGCTTCCACAAGCCACCGAGACTCAAAGGCCCAGGCGCGACGGCGCGCTCCGACGCTTAATGACTGTCGCAGCCCCGGGTTGGTAGCCAGTTGGTGCAACTGCTCAGCCAGATCGTCGGCGATATCGTCGGCCGACCGGTCTTTGGTCGCGATGACGCGCCCGCAACGCTGGTTCACGATCTCGCCTGGTCCTCCCAGATCGGTGCAGAATACCGGCAGCCCGTGAGCGAGCGCTTCCAGCACGGCCATTCCACCCGAGTCGCGCAGGCTGGGAAACAGGAACACGTCGTTTTCCTGAAGCTTGCTCTGGACCTCCTGGTGCGGGAGCCAGGGGCGCCAGGTAATCCGGCTGGCAATTCCAAGGCGATTCGCGAGCGACTGAAGTGAGGCCCGGGCCGGTCCGTCGCCGATGATGGTCAAGCGTACGGGCGCGCCGTGTGCTTGCAATCGCTGCATGGCCAGCATGGCCAGGTGCAAGCCCTTCCATTCCAGCAGGCGTCCGGCGTAGAGGCAGCGCAGTTCGCAGTGGGCAAAGGCGAGCTTGCGACGGCTGAAACCGAGTTGCTGGAGGGTGAGGCCCACCGCCAACTGCACTTCGCATTTCTGGTGAAATTTCTGGGGCACCAGTTGCAGCGAGTCGCGCGATGTCAGGTAGATCCGGGTCGCGCGACGGAACGCGGCCCGCATCAGCGGATCGAAGCTCATCAGCCAGTTGGCGCGGTCGCGGACAGCTTCGAGGCAGCGCGCGCGCGCGGTCAAATCGCGGCGTAGCGGTGGGGGGACCGATTCGCCGCCGGAAACCGGACCGAAGTAGAAGGGAATGCCGAGCCATCCCATGAAGCTGGGGGCGCGCAAGCTGACAAAGCTAACGTGATGGACGCGATCGAAATGGTGCGCCCGATTCAGCCGTCGCGCTGCGCGAAACGCCAGCCATTGCCAGAAAAAGTAATAAAGATAGATGGCGCCGGGAAGGTTTTTCCAGCCGCGAGCCCAACGGGGCAGGTCGCAATATTCGAAGTGAAGGCGCTCTGGTTTAGGGGGAGACATTTCCGCTTCAATCGAGCTGCGGTTGGATTCGCGGGTGAGCACCCAAACCTGGTGGCCCGAGGCGGCCAGTTCTGTAGCCCACATCCAACCGACAGCCGGCTCCGATCCTTTTCCCGGCTCGCATGCGTAGGCAGAAAGCAGAATGCGCAGCATCAGGAGGCCGTGGGAGCCGCTGCGGCATCGAGTTCAAAGGGTTGCGATGGAAGCGACTGCAGTTCGAGCCGGCGCATGGTGCGTTGCGCCATGTGCGAGATCAGGGCGGCGACCGCGCATTCGAAGTTGTCACGTGGCGCCAAGGCCGGTTGCCAGTGAAGGTCGACGCCGCCGTAGAGGGTGCGAAAAGTGATCAGCTCGTCTACGGATATCACCAGCGTGGATTCGATCAAGGCGCGCAGCACCCGGGCGGGATTTCTGGAAGCGACAACGCAGGAGCGGCGAAATGCCGGGGCCAACGTCTTTGCCAGCTTCCAGGCCAGCTCAGTTCGCTGGGTTCGACTGCCATTACTTATCTGGACAAACAGACCCGTCGGATGAGCGATACGCGCGAGCACTCGAGCTGCATCGAAAGCCATGGCTGAGGCCCGCGCAATAGCGCTCTCCTGCAGAGGGATGTTGATTAGATGGCTTCGGAGGCGGGACACGAGATTCTTGAACGCTTCACGATCGTTGTGCCGCAGAGTCTGTTCGATCTGCGCCGCGCTAGCTGGCCGCCACCAGGACAGCGCTTCCTGTGGATCGCCGGCAGCTTGATAAAGAGCTGCCAATTTCTTCCATTGCCTAACGCTGACTGTCTGTTTGAGTACTTGCTTAGTCAGGTAGTACTTGAAGTCAACCGGGGGCGCGGGGCGAGAGTAGCCACCGGGTACGCGTCGTGATTCACCGAGCAGTTGCTCCGACGATATCCAGAGGCGTTTTTGGCGGCGATAATCGGCGGTGCAGTCGGGATGAAGGAAAGCCACAATCTCACGCTGCTGAATGGCCATAGCGAAGTAGGTCGCCGTGGTTTCGTGTTCGATAGCCTGCACAAGTTGGCCGCCGGCGCTGGCCGCCGCAGAGGCGAGCAGTTGTGGAACGTTTGGGTAGTCGTCAGGGGAGACGGCAAAGTCCACGTCGGAGCCGGCCGGCGGTGTGGCGTCTTCTGATGCGCCGAGAAGGCAATAGGGAAGCTTGGAATGATTCAATGCTGCGACAAAGGCTGACCACAACTCCTGGCGTAGGTCGCCATGAGCGTCGCGGTTGCAAAATTGGTCGTACGCAACCCGCGAAGGCAGCGGCGTTGGAGTCTGAGGCACTTCGATTTGCCCGCGCAGGCACGGCTTCATGGTTTCTGGTTTACGGCCTTACGCAGGGTTGCGAGCAGGTAGGCCGCGTAGGCCGGCTCGGGTCGCGGAAATTCTCGCAGGAGCATTTGCAGCAGATAGGCGAGTTCGAGCTTGTGGCGCTGGGACGCCGTCAAGTTGAAGGCAGCGCGGAAGCGCAGCTCTTGCGAGACCGGCCGTGGCCGCTTCCCGAACAGGCAGCGCGCCATGTGCACGAAGTGATAAGCATCGTGCAACGGCAATCCACAGGCCCGCGAATCTTCCCAGTCCAGCAACGCCGCCGCGCCGTTTTGCAGCCTGACATTCCAGGGCGCAAAGTCTCCGTGAATGCGGACCGCAGGCAACTCGGACGCGTCGTGCATCTGGTCGAGAGCGCGCGCCAGCGCTGCCGCATCGGCTGCCGTGGTGTCGAGTCGCATCAACTTCGATTCGAGTGAGGATGCAACCTGGCTTAAGCTCAGACATTCTCCGCGGCGCTCCAGCGATCGCAACAGAACTGCGACTTCGCGGCTGCACTTCAACCCGGCGCGCGAACCGGTCACGACGGTTTGCGAGGCGATGCCGGCAGCTTCGTCGAGCGAGACCAAACGCGGCGCTGCAGCGAACCCCTCGCGCTGCAACTGGGAAAGGGTCTGCGCCTCATGGCGGATTGCCCACTTTTCGGCTTCGGTCGTCGGCACCTTCACAATGAGTTCACAGGCATGCGAGGCGGGATCGATCAGGTGAACGACGGCCTTGCGCCGGGGGCCAGGAGTTCCCAGATAAACCAGGGGCTCGGGATCGGAGGCGCGGCACCAGCCAAACTCTCGCCAGTCGAGGCCGGCGATGCACTTGATGTAGAAGTTGTCCGGGGGAAGCGCCGCCGGGGCCGCACCCCAGCGCACCGCCGACTTCATCGCTGTCCATGCCAGGCGTGATGCCAAGCGGTACGGTCGCCATCCCAGGAATGACTCGCCGCGCGGACGATATCCGGCGGGCGCCAGCCAACGCGGACTATCCGGTTGGCCCAGGGGGAAGAAGGCCTGTCTATCTGGCTGCATCTTGAAAGGTAGGGGAGGGCGCGTTGGCCGCAGTGGGCGAACGATGGTTTAGGAGCTGCAAAATTTCGCTACTGATGTCGACTACGATATCAGCCACGGGCCGGTCGGCGTTCACCAGCACGGTATTGGGCAGCCGTGCGATGCGGGCGGCATACTCCTGGCGCTGGCGTGTGGACTCGGCGCGGCTCACTTCGGGCTTGCGTCGTTGCAACTCCCCGGCGGGCACGTCGAGGACGAACTGCAAGTCTGGTTGCGGCGCAGACTTGCCCAGCAGGGAGGCCAGTCTGACGCTCGACCCGCCGAGCCGGTAACGTTGCGGATCGATTGCGTAATCGAGGAAGTAGCGGTCGAAGATAACGAGTTGTCCGCCCGCCACCCAGACGAGCACGCGCAGGTGGGCCAGCCAGCTCTGCACGAACACATAGGACAACTTCAGGCAGCTCAGGATCAGGCCACGCGGCGGTTGGGCATGGGGATCGGTGACGACGGCGATCTGTCGTGAGCTTCGAGGGAATGGTAAGCGCAAGTGATGAAGCTGAAGGCCAGTGAATAACGATGCGAGCTCAGCCGCAACCCGTGCCGCCACTGCGGATTTGCCGGCCCCATCCGGGCCGTAGAGGGCGATCCATAGGCCGGGGTGGCTAACTCGCCTCTCGCGTCTTGGAATAAGTGGATTCAAACGGTGGAAGCACCACGCTTTAGCGTGGTGAAGAGATCGCCATACCCAATGTTGGCTTTAGCCATGGCGGAATCGGATCGATGTCAGATTTGCGAAATGCAGAGCCACACGGATACGCATCTGCAGTTTCAGCCAGCGCAGCTCGGGCTGGATTCTGCCAGATGTATTCGGTATGGCGCTGGTAGTCAGTCGAATTCTTCACGCGATGTTCCGGGTATCCGCGTTCCCAGATTTCTAAATTTGATCCGAGTTCCTTCTTCACGCGAAAGGAGAATCCGCCTTTGACGAGTTGTACCGCTTTTTCGAGCGAGATTTCTCCGGCGGGGGTGAACAGCAAGTGAGTGTGGTCGGGCATAAGAACGAATTCGTGCAGAAGAAATTTCTTTTGGGCGCGGTAGCGCTGTAGCGTATCCAGGAAGAGGTAGGCCATGGGCTCGTTGCGAAAGATAGCGCGACGTTGCCAGGGTACGGCGGTTACGAAAAATGTCCGGATTTGTTGTGGAGCAAGCATCGTTATTCCGGGGCTAAAAGCCCCTTTTCCTGGGAAGCTCCTTTCACCACGCTAAAGCGTGGTGCTTCCACCCACCACGCTAAAGCGTGGTCCTTCCACCTAATATCTGCCGTAGATCACGACCCCGATCGCCATCTGCAGGACGGAATTGAGTCCCCGGTTTGCCCAGTCTTTGGCGGCGTTCAGCGGGACGTAAACAATGTCGCCGTCATGCAGGGTGGGGTCAGGCGTCTGATCGCCGAGAATTTTTTTGAAGTCGAGCACTTCTTGCTGCGGGCCTTGCGCAGTCTGGCGAATGAGGCTGCCGCGGACATTCGCCGTGCGATTCATGCCCTGCGCCAGCGCCAATCCTTGCAGCACGGTGATGGGAGCGCGATCGTCGAGCACGAACCCACCGGGCTTGCCGACATCGCCGAGCACGTAAACGATCCCCGTGCGACCCACGACAAGGCGGTCTCCGGGCAGCAGGACAACATCGTCGCCAGATTGGTCGGGTTGCCGGCCATCGAGCTCTATGATCGAGCTGGAAGTGGAACCCTTGCGGGTCAGCGTGGCCGTATGGGAGGCGTTCTGGGTAAGGCCTCCGGCCGCGGCGATGGCTTCGGCGACGCGCTGCTGACTCCAGACTGGATAGCTGCCGGGATTCTTGACTTCGCCTAGAACGGTGACGGTTTGACTTGCGCTTTCGAGGACGTTGAGCGTTACGTGAGGATTGCGTAGCACCTTGGCATCACGTAAACGAGCTTCGATCGCCAGCGCGGCTTCGGTTGAGGTCAGACCGACCAGCCAGAGATTTCCCCCGACCATCAGGTCGATAGAGCCATTGTTATCGACCCTGGTCTTCTGCGACAGCTCGGGGGTGTCGAAGACGGTGATCTCGATGAGGTCGCCGCAAGCGATCCGAGTCACCGAAGGGATCGGGGTTTTGCTGTGCGCTCCTGCGATGGCGGGAGTTCCTGGGGAGGTTGCCGTTTGTTGATCGGCCTGCAAGAGTTGGCCAAAGCTCGAACTGGGTAAAAAAACGCCGAACAGCAAGGCGCCGCCTAAGCATATGCGGTTGATGAAGACTGCAAAAGAAATGTTCCAGGCACGATGGACGGGAGTCCTTCGGCTTGGCTCCCGATAAGCTTTTTCAGCCTTGGCGCAAATCGGTGCGTTTATTGCGGTCATCCTTATGTCTGTAGTCATCGGTTGTCGCGCCCGTCATAGTAAGCTTCTGCGCGTCGGAATCCACTGATGCGATACCCGTAGTGGTGAGCCATTTCGACATCATTCAGCAGAATGCCGCTTAGGTTCGCATGCGCCCGTTGCAGGGCGTCGCGGGTGCGGCAGATCTCGCGTCGCGTGGTCATTCCGCTGCGTACGACGAGGACGGTGACATCGGCAGATGCGGAGAGCAACAGCGCGTCGCTGACCAGCATCGCCGGCGGAGTGTCGAGGACGACGTAGTCGTAGCTCGTGAGCCATTGCCCGATCAGTGAAGTAATCGATTTACGATCGAGGAGGCGGGAACCACCCTCACGGTAGTCGCCGGCAGTCAACACGGACAGCCCGGGTTGTTGCGCGATCTCCCACGGCAGGTCGGCGTCGGTCGCCGCACCGAGGGCGTTCTGCAATCCTGGATTTAGCTCCAGCCCAAAGAACCGGTGCAGCGAAGGCTGGCGCAGGTCGGCATCCACCAGCAAGACCCTTGTCCCATGCTGGGCGAGGGCGATAGCACAATTAATCGCACTCGTGGTCTTTCCTTCGAGCGGCGATGCACTGACGAAGGCGATTACACGGGGAACCGTCTGCGATGCGAGCAACAGGCTGTGACATGCAGAGCGGTAGGCCTCGGCCGCCATCGGTGCGGGCTCGCGGAACATGAGTGCACGGTCCCAGTTGTCACGAACCCGGTTGGCATACCCAGGGAGCACCGCCGAGACCCCGGGCATGGCATGGCGCAAACGCGGAATTGCTCCCAATACCGGCAATCCGGCGGCTTGCTCGGTTTCTTCCGAAGTGCGCACCGAATCATTCACCGACTCAAGCCCAAGCGCGACGACCGCACCGCACAGCAGTCCTGCGCCCAAGCCGATCAGGGTTGCGGTAGCGGGCTTGGGCTCCGACGGTTCAGACGGCGCTTGCGCCGGGTCGATCACCTCAATATTTGCGGACGCCAGTCCGGCCGCGATTCCTGCCTGCTTCAATTTCAGTTGCAGGGTCTCATAGAGTTGCTGGGTGGATTCGACCTCGTGCTTCAGAATTGCGTGCTGCGCGGCGTCTTCGTTCAGGCGGTAGGCCTTCTGCTTCTGCGCTTCGAAGTTGCTGCGTAGCATTTGCTCGGAATGCAGGGCGGCTTCATAGTCGTTGCGATACCGCTGCGTGAGCTGTTTGAGTTCGTGATCGACGGCTGCGTCCGCACCGGTCAACTGATCGGCAAGCTCGGCCAGCTTGGGATAGCCGGTACCAAACTTCGAGTTGAGCTGTGCGTATTGCGCGCGAAGAGCAGCTTGCTGGGTCCGCAACACCTGCAGAGTTGTATCTGGTGCGGATGTCGCCAACAGCTCGGGATCGCCCGCCGCTGCGATGCGATAGCGCGCCTCTTTCACAATGCGTTCGGACTCCTGATCGGTCAACTGTTCATCCAGTTGCTTGAGCTTTGCGAAAACGATGTTGTCGGTCTCGTCTTGCCCGAGCAATCCAGTTGTCCGCTCCAGTGTCGCCAACTGCTCCTGGGAGGTGCGTGCCTTGGACTTCAAGTCCTCAAGCTGCTTGGAAAGCCAATCCGACACCTGGCTGGCCGACTGGTAGCTGGTTCGCAAACTGCGCTCGCGAAATTTCTGGACGATGATATTGACCGCAGCGGCCGCGAGTTGGGGATCTTTAGCGCGGAAAGTGATAACAACGATATCGGTCTTGGGGAGGAGTTCGACGCTGAGGCTCTTCTGAAAGCGCTGCTGCAGATGATCGCGCACAGGGGGTGGCCAATCCGTCGAATCGCTACCTGACAATTGTCGCCAGTGGCCAGCGAAAGCCGCATCCTGTGCCAGTCCGAGATAGTCCATCACTTCAAGAGCGAGGGTGTTACTTTGCAGGACTTTGAGCGCCGCCTGCAGCCGCAGCGTCGATTCATTGGGGCTGAGCGCGGTGGCCTGGAGTTCGTCGAGGCCGAGACGGTTTGTGCTGGCAGGGGTTACCTCAATCTGCGCCACCGCTTCGTAGCGCGGAGAGCGCAACAATACATACGCAAGCGCCAACAGAAGCCCCAACACCGAGCAGCCGCCAATCACCCAGGCGCGGCGCCGAAGCACCTGAAATATCTCTGGCAGCAGTAGTTCGCTGGGCGGCTGAGTTGCCGGATAAGCCGGGAGGATTTGCTCCAAGCTGCGGTCGCGCTCGGCAGGCGGAATCATCTTTGAATGAAAGTCCTAGATTTGAGGAGTTCGTCTACCCAGGTGGGAGAGACTTTGTCGTGCTGTGCAACGGGCATTTCTTGGCCTGCAGCAACACCGCTTCCCATCGAAGGTGTGAAGGAGGCGTCAGTTTAATTTTTTGGGAAGAGGCAGTTAGTAAAAATGTAACCCAAGCGCAAGAAATTAGCGGTGGTGGTGCTGATTAGAGCGATAAGAGCCGAACACTTCTACCATAACGAGGTCTAACAGTCCGTCAGTCGCTTGGCGAAGTCATCGCGCGAGATGCCCAACTTCCGAAGATAGGAGATAAGCGTTCCCAGTCTGAGTCGCTGTCCGCCGTGCGGCTCGTGAAAAGTAACGATGCGTGGGTTCGGGGGGAGAGCCGTCGGATTGTGAAAGTTTCTTGCCGATCCGCCCTTACTTTTCAGTTGACTATATCCCAACAATTTGAGGACACAGACAAATCGACGCCATTCTAGTTGGGTCGGGAGGTTTGGCATCTAGGCAAAGGCACACACGCGATTGCCGGTTACGCGAGCTTCAATGCGAGCATACGTGCGCCCGGTCGGGATGTCCTGAACGGAGAGAAAATCTTTAGCACTTCGAAGAAGATTTTCGATCGTCGTAGCAAGATCACCGACTTCGCGAACCGCCTCTAAGTGAGCTGTAATTGCATTACGCAGATTGTCTTTCGCTTCCTCGAAAGTTTCCCCAAAAACCGCCACCGGCAGAGGTTCGGCAACGCCGTTCCACACTCCGTCCTCGCTCCAAAACTTGCACAAAATCGGAATTGCAATCGAGTCCTCGGTATTGTGCGCGCCGGCACCGCGACCACGTGACTTGCTAACCAGAGACACTACATCCTCCGCTCTAAAGGCGTAGCCCACGCTGCGTATGATGGTCTTATTGACGACATAAGTGGGCTGGAGTGACCACCTAGGGGACGCAAACGCAGACATTATCCGCTGCGAGGCCACAGAGTCAATAACCATTATAGACGTCGACTGAGACAATCGCCGGTCCCTTTCGGTGGAGGCAAACCGGCCCACTGCCCGTTGCTACTGCAAATGTATATATCCGCATCTGATGCATTCCATTCTCAAATGCCCCGTGCGGCGAAGACGACGGTGTGCAGCAGCACCGCAAAATCCATGAAGAGATTACGGTTGCGCAGGTAGTACAGGTCGTACTCCAGATTTTCGTGAATCAGGCAACGGCGGTCGCCGCTCAATTGCCACAATCCGGTGATGCCGGGCTTTACCTCGAGCCGCTTGCGCTGCAATCCGGTGTATTGGTCGACGATGAAAGGCATCTCCGGCCGCGGTCCCACCAGCGACATCTCGCCCCGCAAGACGTTCCATAACTGCGGCACCTCGTCGAAGCAGGTGCGGCGCAGGAAGCGTCCGATGGGCGTAATGCGGCTGTCGAGGCCTGACTTGGGTGAGAAGTCGTATATCGCACTGTCGGCATACATGGAGCGGAACTTGTACAGGAAGAAGAGCTGCCCGCGATATCCGACCCGAAGCTGACGGAAGATCGCGGGCCCGGGCGATGTCAGGCGAATGGCCAATGCGGCCACTGCACATGGCACCGCGAGCAGCAGCAGAGCGGCAAAGGCGAGCACAATGTCGACCGCGCGCTTGGCCAATTCACTGACATGCTGTTTGTCTTCCGTCGCCAGGCTGGCCAGCATCATGCCATCGATCTCGGAATATTCCAGCCAGTATCCCGGCTCAAGATAATCACGGGAAACGATGTACGTGCTGACGCCAACGATCGCCGCCCGCATCATGATGTCCACAATCTCAGCGTTGTCGAGATTGGGGTCGGCGATGATCAAAGTCGACGCCCGCATGTTATCGAACAGGCGCGCCGAGAGCGGGCCGGCCAGTATTAGTGCCGACTCGCGCTGGCGATAGGAACTGGCGTGAATCTCCTTCCCCTTCATCGCCGCCTCTTCGTCCACAATGGCGACGGGCCGGATGCCGAGTTTGGGAGAGCGCAGCAGAGCCGAGTAGATGTTCTTGGCTAAGGGGCCGCCTCCTAAGATGACGGCATTGTGATGGTCGCAACCGAGCCGTCTCAGCAATGCGACCGCGACCCACAGGCCTGATTTCTCAAGCACCAGCCCAAGCGGAACTGCGAGAAAGCAGGTCACCACCAGTCTCCTGGGCAGGGAGGGTGCAGCCAGCAGGGCGGCGGGCAGGGCGATGAGAAAGCATTCTGCACCTACCCGCAGCAGGCGTTCGGTTTCACGGACCGCCAACAGGCTCAAGTAAGGCCGGTACTCCCCATGCTTTTCGAGAAGCAGAACTACCATCAAGCCAAAGAGCGCGGCGGCTTCGATTATGGCTGCGCTCGAGAAACCAGCGAGAAGGTGGCGAACGCGGTAGATGTGGATGGGCAGCAATACGCCGCCAACCACGGCTATCCAGTCGAGCAGGCGTTCGACAACCGCCAGGATCGAGGGGAGCCGGCGGGGAACGCTGACGGGCAGGGTGCGTGCCTGACCGTCAGCTGTCCCTGGAGGAAAAGGGACTACGATTCCCATCCGGCCTCCTGGGGGAGGAGTTGGTAGACCGAAGTTTGCAAGCTAAAGCTCGTCATCACAGAAGAAGATGTCTAACCCAGCGCCTCAACATCCGCGCCGCTGAGATCGATGGACACCGATTTCATAATCTGCTCGACCGTCAGCACCAGACGGGTGGAGTTTCTCTTCTCGACCAGGACGCCCTCCCAGCCGCGGAATGGGCCATGCTTCACGCGAACTCGCTGGCCCACGCGCAGGTAAGGGTGAGGTTCGACCGCCCCGGGATTGGCCGTGCAAATCCGCAACTTCTCTACCTCCGCGTCGGACAGAGGAACCGGTTTGCCACCGCGACAGACAATGCTCGCCACGCCACCTGTTTGCAAGACGCGGCGATGTTCGCCGTCACCTACGCGGACGAAGACGTATCCGGGGAACAGCGGAGTGTCGGTTCGACGGATGCGATCGCTCCATCGGCTGAGGCGGCGATAGGTCGGCAGCAGCGCGTCCAGTCCCTTCTGCTGAAATTGCGAGGCGACGGCCAGTTCGTGGCGTGACCGCGTGTAAGCGGCGATCCAGTGCCTGGGCTGGGGGTCGGCTTCTTGCGTCGGGTCGGTTATCGCTTGCGGGCCAACCAGGATTGCCTGTGGCTCCGCCATTGCCAGTCCCATGTTTCTCTGGTTATGGAAATTTTTCCGATGTAGCTGTTGCTGTCTTGCTTGGCTGGCACTTCGGCGTTGGAGGTGCGGCGGCTGAAGTGACAGGACTTACGTGCACTTCTCAGGCCAACAGCGAAAGTGGAAAACAAATCTCTGATACCGCGGAAAAGCAGCCCTTTTGTGGTCGCGGAGAAAGCACCATCGCACCACGGTGTCCAGAATCTGGACATCGAACGTACAGAACTTGGACTTGAAACAATGACGCTTTGTCATCACGAGGCCGCCGCCGCGACCGAGAGATCTGCTCTCGTTCGCGCTGCCAGATGTGCGCGCAAGGGAATACATCGGCCGATGGAGGCAGAGCAGATTGCTCGCGCCAAACCCAGGCGCTCGTAATGACAAATCAAGAATGAGTCGGCCGCCAACCGCCGCGAAAGAACCGATCCTTGTAGCAATTCCTTCGCCGGATTGTGGTACAAAGGTCGGCATGAAAATCCGCAAGCTGATTCCGCTTACCGGCGCTTTGGTGTTTTTGCTGGCGATGACATCGCTCAGCTTTGGTCAGACGAAGAAGGTCGTCGTCGAGATGAAAGATGCCAAAGGCGAGAGCGTTGGCCACGCCACCATCCACGCTGAGAAGACCGGCGTGGAGTTAAAGCTGGACTTGAAGAATCTGCCGCCCGGTGAACATGCGATTCACCTTCATCAGATTGCAAAGTGCGATCCGCCGGACTTCAAGTCGGCCGGGCCGCACTTCAATCCCACGGGCAAGAAGCATGGTTTGCTGAATCCGGAAGGCCATCACGCCGGCGACATGATGAACATCACCGTCGCGCCGAACGGCACGGCGAAAACGACAATCAAGAATGACGCGGTGACATTGGGCGACGGCTCGCAGCCGAACTCGCTGTTCACTAATGGCGGGACCGCGCTGGTCATTCACGCCAAAGCCGACGATATGAGGACCGATCCGGCAGGCAATGCCGGGGACCGTATTGCGTGCGGGGTGATTGCGAAGTAGGTGAACCCAGGTTAGCCCAACAGAAGGGCGAACCTGGGGCACCGGCTATTTCTTGGTCGCGTTTTTCCGCTTTCTCTCTTGCGACAGGAGCGGTCCGGTTTTCAACGTCGGGATAGGATGCCGGACCGGAGGTGGTGGAGGCGTGGGCTTGGGAACTGGTACCGGCTTAAATTCGATTGGGGGATCCCCTCGTTTGGGAGCGCCAATCGGCGGAATTGGCGGACGCAGCTTCTGAAATTCCTCGATTGGCATGTCGGGATCGGTTAACCACGGCGGTACGACGACAGGGACGTTTTTCTTCAGGGTGCCTACGCTGACGTGCGGCCAGCTTAAGCCGTTGAAGTTGAGCATAACGACCTGCGAGTATTGAAGCTGGAAGAAGTCGGGTGGACCCTTGACCAGCTCGATCCAAAAGGTTGCGGTCACAAAAGCGGAGACGGCGTTGGGGCCGCTCGCTGCTCCGGCGAGGAAGGCAGTGTTGGCAGTTCCTCCTCCGGT
>CAWCMB010000004.1:0-492232 GCA_963796585.1 uncultured Acidobacteriaceae bacterium | reverse complement strand
AGGATTTCGCGACGAAGTCCTCGCCGATCTTCAGAATCTCCTCGTAAGTACCCTTGTACACCAGCATCTGACCGGTCGTAAGCGGGATAGTGAGTTTCATTCCTGCAGCCTCCTTCATGCTTCATTATGATACATGTGTATTCACAAGAAGACAAATGTATACACAAGGAGAACGAAGTCAAGGACTTCCGTGTTGACGCGAAGCCAAATGTGAGTAAACTAAAGGCCTATCTACATTAATGTAGATAATGTAGAGTATATAGAGTATCTGGTCTAGCTCATGTAGAGTGTGCTGGCGAGGGGCAGGACAATTAGTGTCTTACGGAACCAATTTGCGTACCGACAGGCTCCGGTTAAACGTCAGCTTGCGCAAGTTCGCCACTGCAGTGGGCATCCATCCGACTTACCTTTCGAAGATTGAACTAGGGCAATTGCCGCCCCCGTCAGGAGAAGTCCGTCATCGGATTGAGGAGGAGATCATGCGCCTCCTCAGAGAGCGACTTGGCGCCAAGAAAGAACTACTCGAGCAAACCAAAGCGGAAGTTTTCGAGCTCCAGTTAGACCTAATTTCACAGTTCACAGATTCATACGCACAAGACCCGCTACGGCGCGAACAGCTAGTCGACCATCTGCGTACATGTGCGGATCGCATCGAAAAAGCTGTTAAGGAGTAACGCACCACGGGTTGACAGGTAGTATCACATGCCGGTCAGGAAGCTGAAGAAAAGCTATCGGAACGTAACGGGAATGTACTACAGCAGCCGCCTTCATCGACTGGTTCAGTTCGATTCCATTCTGGAACGTGACTTTATACAGGTTCTGGACATACACCCGTCGGTTCGGTCGTTCGCCGAACAGCCTATGAAGATCACTTTCGTCGATGCGGACGGTCTGGAGAGAGTGTACGTCCCGGACTTTCATGTCACCTTCAGTGGTGACCGATTTTTGGGCAGACACGTGGGACGGCCGTGGGTCATAGAAATCAAGTGCCGTCACGACCTTAAAACAAACTGGCGACAAATTGCTCCCAAGCTGCGTGCCGGTGTTCGGGTGGCTTTGAACAACCAATGGACGTTCCATGTCGTTACTGAATCGTTCTTGGCTGGAACGCAGCTAGCGAATGCGAAATTTCTAAGGAAGTTTGCGAACTCAGAACCTTCGCCAGAAGTGACCGCGATGATCTTGGCGCAGGTTCGCAGGCCTGGTGGAGTGACGATCGGCGACATCTGCAGTGCATCCCCGATCCACCGCTACGGCCACTTGATTGATCAGGCTTTGTGGATAGCCCTGGCCAGAGGACTGGTTTACGCAGACATGGAGGCGCCTTTTGGTCCAGAGACGCCGGTGTGGATGCCGTAAGGATGCGAGACGTCAACCTCTTTCCCGGATCTGTCGTTTCTTACCAAGCTCGGAATTGGCGGGTGTTGGGGAGCGTTGGTACGGACAAAGTCTTGATCGCCAGCTTCTCCGGCGCTGAGAAGGTCCTTGTGCCGATCCGCGAGCTTATGCCTGAGATCTTGGTTAAGGAGGTGACCGCCCAGATTGCACTGGCTTTCGATGACACGCCAGAGAGCCGGCAGGCGAACGAGCGGATGGAGTGCATTCGTCCATTGCTAAGTCCTTCTGGTCGCACGCGAAAGGCGGTCGAAAACCGGGCTGCAATGTACGGCGTTCATGCTACCACTGTGTACCGTCTGCTTGCTCGCTGGGACACTCATGGCCGACTTGAGGCTCTGATCCCACGTAGGTCTAACGGCGGGAGGCACAAGAGCAGGCTACTCCCAGAAGTGGACGACATCATCAGCTCTGTCGTAGACAAGATGTATTTGAAATCACAGAAGTACACGATGAAAGACGTAGGAAAGGTTGCCTGTCGTGCTTGCGAAGCTGCAGGCCTTCCGGAACCCTCTATCAATACCGTCAGGAGACGAATACACATGCTCTCCGAAGAGACCAAGATTCGGCGGCGAATGGGCAGGAAAGCCGCAGCCCGTTTCGAAGCTCATCCAGACAGATTCGCGGGAGCGATGTACCCGCTTTCCATTGTTGAGGTCGATCACACAAAGCTCGACCTGATCATCGTGGATGATGTACATCGCCTGCCAGTCGGAAGACCTTGGATCACGCTCGCGATGGACGTGTACAGCCGCATGGTAACGGGCTTCTATATATCGCTGGACCCGGTGGGAGCCATTTCAACCGGGCTTTGTATCGCCCACTCGATCATGAGAAAGGATGAATGGCTGGTTCAGCACGGAATCTCTGGTGAGTGGCCCTGCTGGGGACGAATGGATTGCATACATGTTGACAACGCCAAAGAGTTCAGGGGCAACATGCTCAGGCGCGACTGCGAGCGTTATGGTATTGAGCTGAACTTCAGGCCAGTAGGCCAGCCTCATTTCGGCGGTCACGTGGAGCGGTTTTTCGGCACGATGATGAGGCAGCTACACAAACTGCCAGGGACGACCTTCTCCAATGTGAGTCTCAAAGGGGAGTACCAATCAGAACGGAAGGCATGTCTTACGTTCAGCGAACTAGAAACGTTTATTGCAAAATGGATCGTCGAGGTCTACCACAACAGCCTGCACCGCGGCATTCATACGAGTCCAATTAAGCGGTTCAAAGAAGGTTTCTCTGGCCCATCGGCGCGACCGCTGCCGCCCGTGATCATGGACGTTGTACGGCTACAGCGAGATTTCATGCCATGGGTCGAGAGAACAATTCAATCGAATGGTGTGGAGATCGACTATATCCACTACTACGGTCCGGAACTGAAGAAGTGGATCGGAGCGCGGGAGCCAGGGTCCAGTCGTTCACATAAGTTCATCTTTGCCCGTGATCCGCGCGACATCAGCCGGATCTTCTTTTTCGATCCCGAAGACGGAGAGTACAGGGAAATTCCGTACCTCGACACGTCGCGCGGCCCGATCAGCCTGTGGGAACTGCGTATCGCCAACCAAAAATTGATCTCTGAGGGCAGAGAAGATATCAATGAGCGTCTGCTCTTTGAAAAGCACTTCGAACTCATGGAATACGCGAAGAAGGCTTACAAGAAGAGCACCGCTGCCCGGCGACAGGTGCAGCGTTCGGCGAAGCAGCGGTCGAGTGTGGTGGCAACTGAGCCACAAGAACGTGAGACTGAAAGAATCGATGACGAGCCCGTGGAAGCCTTTGGCGATGAACCGATAGTTCCCTTTGACGACGGGGGCGCCAAGTGACCCGCCTGACGGAAGAAGCCCAGAACGCGCTACAGTTCGAAGATCCCCAACGGATCTCCTACCTACGGCAGGATTTTTTTCTTCATTTATCCTGTCGCCGAAGATGTTCTTGCAGAGCTTCAGCTCCTGCTCGACTGGCCTAAGACTCACAGAATGCCGAATCGGCTGCTCGTTAGTGGGTCCAACAATGGCAAGACGGCGTTGGTGCGCCGGTTCCTGGACTTGCACCCGGCCGATTCCAATCCTCAAGGCGACGCGGCAATCATCCCGATCGTTTACATCCAAGCCCCACCTTTGCCGGATGAGAGACGTTTCTATGCCGCACTGCTTGATGCCATTGGAATGGATCATCGCCCTTCACAGCGGTCGGATGAGCTGTTTTACCAGGTCAGAACGCTTCTGCCTAAAGTAGGCCTGAAGATGATCGTCATTGACGAGATCCATCACATTCTGGCCGGCAGCACGAAGAGGCACCGTGGATTCTTGAACACGATTAAGTACTTGGGAAATGAGCTGATGGTCCCAATTGTAGCGGTCGGCACCGAGCAAGCGCTGACGGCCATTCACTCTGATCTCCAGATCGAAAACAGGTTTCCTCCGATTGAACTTCCTAACTGGAAGTGCAATGACGAGTGGAGACAATTGCTTGCGACTTTTGAGCGGCGTATCCCACTCCACAAGGCATCGGAATTGACGGACAAACGCATTGCCCTGCGGCTTCACCTGATGTCGGAAGGCACAATAGGTGAATTGGCGTCAGTTCTCAGGCTGGCTGCGGTCGAGGCGATACGGGGCGGAGAAGAGCGCATCTGTGACGCTGTCCTTGATCGACTGGCCTGGCAGCCGCCCTCGATGCGGCGCAAGCATTCTCAAGCGGTGATCTGAATGCCGGCACTGCTCCCATATCACCCCAAGCCGAAGCCGGACGAGTTGTTCTCCTCCTGGCTGATCCGGATTGTGGATGGGTACGAGAAGGAAGTTTCGGATTTCTTGGGTCTGTTTGGAGCCGCCTCATATCTTCACGCCTGCGATATCGACCGGCTTACTCCGTCCTTTCTTGTGGCAGCCATGTGTGAGATCACGGGGGCAGAGCTGACCGTTGGCGAAGGTATGTCGCTTCCGAAGCGGACCAGAGCACTCAGCAGTGATCAACTTCAAATCGACAGTGTGGCGTGGCCATGGCGGATACCTATTGGACAATCCCGCCGCTCCGGACGTACCTGCGGGTTTCAGATTTGCCCGGCTTGTCTGGCTGAAGACGAACCTTATTTCCGTTGGCAGTGGGCTGTTGCACTATTTTGCTGCTGCCCTGTACATCGGATGCTGCTGGTTGACTGTTGTCCACGGTGCTCATCATCAATACATGCGTTTCCGCAAGGCTTGCTAGGCCTTAGGCACATCCCCAGCGGCGCTCTGAAGATTTACCTTGAGCGTTGCTCCCATTGTGGGTTCGACCTCAGGTATGCACCAGCAGTTAAGGCAGCAGATCGACTGTTGGAATACCAAGCGGCGCATGAGTTGAAATTGAGCGGCGCGGAGCAGGGAAGCGAATGCGGTGAAAGTTTGCCGTCCTTCGCCACCTGATCACGCTGCTCTATGGAGAAAATCGCGGCCTTGAGAACCTGAGCCGAGTTGTCGAGAGGCTGTTCAGGCATAAACCGGGCTGACATACCCCTTCCCTACGAGCCCGATAAAGATATCGTCTCGTTTGAAGAATCCGACGTGTGTTCCAGGTCCAGCGTGTTGCTGGCTGCGAGCTGGCTTCTTCACGAATTGGCCAACGCGCTTTATTCAGTGCTGTCGGGAAGCCCAGGTGCGCTATCCCGCGCTGAACCGGAATGCCATCAGCGTTAAGGGATACTGCGAGGTGGCGAAAGACGCGTACACGGCCCCGAGAATCGACGGTGCCCGAAAAGCAGTCCGATCGGACTCCACATCCACAGACGCAAGCAGAACGCGCATGACGGATTCAAACAGGGAACGCCGGGCCAGCAAACCCCAAGGAAGCACTAGCCCTCGCGATGGGTTGTGCGGTACTTCTGCTCATGTCCTCGCCGCTGTTTCTGGCAGTATACGTGATCATTCACTTTATTCGTAAGTGGTGGTGATCGGGGTCTCGCTGCCAGCCGGGCGCATGCTGCTATGGCAAACAAGCTGTCGGAGTTCAAAGTTCGTCGACCGCCCACTCATTCACCCGAACGAATGGTGGGTTGCCGTCGTGGTCCCGGGTTAAAGTTTGATTGATGCTCTCACAGTCGGGATTCGCTCATTTTCAACTGCCGGTGCAGGTCGACTTGGACTCCTAACTGCAGGCATCAGGGCTGGCGTATCAATTCGCAGAGTAGCGGCTCCGAATTTTCCAGTCTCGTTTACCCGGTGCTGCAGCGAGCGTGACGGGGAATCTAGCAGGAAATTCCCCGTACAGCCCGCGCCTCCACCGGAAATGCAGTTGATCCCACCAGGCGTAGCTAACGACATTTCCTGTCACCTTGGCTACCTCGTTGACCGCAAAGAGGGTAGCTGATTTGTGCCATTGGACGATACTGTCATTGTGGAGCGGTTCCGGTTCCCTGCAACTCCACTGCTGGGAGGCGAGATCGCGGTTATTGGAGTTTGCCCTCACATCGACGCTGCCGACAGCCAGTCTGCCATTTCTCAGCTTATTGTTAATCGATAATGCGCCTAACGCGTACGTCCGCCTGACTTAGCCCACGTCACTTGGCCGGTCGAGATCTAGACTGTTCAGGGAGGTGTTGTAGTCACCAATCGCGATGTACTGTGCCGGTTTCCCCAATCATTTGTCGACCATCTGCGTCTGGCTGGGGATAACAGCAATTGAAGTCGGGTGTGCCGATCCGACGAATGCGCTGACTGTAATCGTTGCAACTCCCTACATTTAAGCCAGGAAAGATTTGCTCGCATTATCGTTGTCGTACCCGGGTCGTCATTTCCGCACTGACTATACCCGGTGGAAGTCACGGTTGCTTATACGCTTGAAAGACTGGAGCCCATCGGACATATGTAGTTAGGTCCTGGAGATAAGGCTCGCAGTGGTAATCTACGCAGTCGCTGACGCTTGTGATTCAGCTTTTCTCGGTCGCAGTGTTCGACTGCCGGGTGTAACGGATATCGATGTTGAGGTTGCGATCTGTCGGCAAGGGTTGTTGTTAAGACGACTTGTTCCGATCCAGACGCAGCCGAGCCAAAAAGCTGCTTAGAGGCAGCAACCGAAAAGACCGACTTAGACCAGTGGGAGGACCAACTGTAGTCGTTCATGACGAGCATAATTCTCCTTTCTCGCGAGGCGCGATTACCATCGATATCGTGAAGATGTACTCGTGCCGTCGAAAACGCGGGTCTTCGCCTACAACCCAAATTAGCTGTAGGGTTTGATGGCACCTTAGGTCGTGCAGACGGTCAAAAACACGTCGCCTGCCCATTTGGCAACGATGTCCGCCTGCACTTGGAAGGGGCCGTCCAGTCGCATTGACTGCGCTCTAGTCGCAACGACTTCGATTTTCCACAGCAATGTCCAACAACAAAGGACATTCGCCTAACGTCCGATAACAGATATTATGTAAAGTGATGTAGGCAACCGCGCCTTAGCCGGAGTCTACGCTCATCTGTGTGTGTGGACTTAGTCCACGACTTGGTCTACCCTTCTGCTATGGAGTTCAACGTCCATGAGGCCAAAACGCACTTCTCCAAGCTGCTCGCCAAGGTAGAGGCTGGAGAGGAAGTCGTCATCGCCCGGGCCGGTAAGCCCGTTGCCAAGCTCGTCCCCGTGGCCAGGAAAAAGATTGCCCGCCGGCTGGGCAC
Organism: uncultured Acidobacteriaceae bacterium; assembly: GCA_963796585.1. Lineage (GTDB taxonomy): Bacteria > Acidobacteriota > Terriglobia > Terriglobales > Acidobacteriaceae > CAVVDY01. The sequence continues at coordinate 485,195 of CAWCMB010000004.1, read as the reverse complement.
CGCCAAGGGTCAGTTCCGCGTGCCCGACGACTTTAATGAGCCTCTGCCCAAGGAGATCGAGGACAGTTTCTACGAATGAAGCTGCTCCTCGATACCCATGTCTTTCTTTGGACGATTGCCGCTGATCGCAGGCTCTCAGGGACAGCGAGCCGCCTCATTCTCGATCAAGGGAATGAGCTGTTCTTAAGCACGGCGAGTGTTTGGGAGGTTTTCCTCAAGGCACAGATTGGAAAGCTGCCACTGCCTAAACCGGTCGGTGCCTTTGTCAAGACTCAATTGGCGGAGAATTTCATCAGGAGCCTGCCGCTCACGCTGGAGCACGTTCTTAAGCTCGAACGGCTTCCCATGCATCATCGTGATCCATTCGATCGCATTCTGATTGCACAGGCTATCGCCGAGTCGGTACCAATTGTCACCGCCGATCGCCAGTTCGCCAGATACGACGTGGAGACCATCTGGTGATTGTTCACGCTGAGACCCACGTGATTCCATCCCGCTTAGTCCAGCAACTGCTCGATTTCCTGGAAGTTGATGGTTAGCCGCCCACAGAGGGTGGGACCAGTCGGGATCGGCGTCAGGCTGCCGTTCGCGAAGCGGTATTTGCTTCCCTTTGGATCAATGACGAATATGCCGTCGATGCCCATGTGCTCGTAATCGGCGAGTTTACTCAGCATTCGCGGCATGATGTCGTCCGGCGACAGCACTTCAAAAACAGCCACTGGCGGATGCGTAACAATTTGTTCGATGGCTTGAGCGCGATCAAGCACCGTCACATCCGGAACACGAAAGCGGGTCGTGGATACTTGGACGCGCAGCTCTGGTTTCGCCCGAATCCTCCATTCGATGCTGTGCTGCCGAAAGTATGCCAACAGTGCATCCTGCCACGCTGCGTGATCGTATTCGCCCACAGGCCTTTCCTCGATTTCGCCGTCCACATATTCGGCGTCAGGCTCGAAGCTCGATCGCAGATATACCTCTACCGGAACCGCAATAGTGACCATATTCGCTCTCGTAGTCGATTATAACTTCGGTTCAAAGTTGTTACGGCTGTGTTCACGCGGTTGCCATCAGCAACTGTTCCAGTTCCTTGCGGAAGCTAGATAACAATGCCAGTCGTTCAGGCGCGGCTTCGAGCACCTCCGCCTTTGCCTGGAACACCTGCCGGCCGTCCTTCTCCACCAGCACGCCCAGGACTTCTCCCATGCGCCATCCCGGTGCGCCGATGATGGTCAGGCCAGCTGGAGTCGCTCGCAGCAATGCGATGCAGCCATCGCGCAGGACGCCGACGGTATTCGGGTAGCGGTCGAAGGTTTGCAGCTCAAATCCAGAAAGATAAAGACGTTGCAGCTGTTCTGCTGAGTCGGGCATTGGCTTACATCTTGTAGCGGCCGAGGTCGTCCTCACCCAGGTTTTCGAGGTACTTGCGAAGTTCCTCGCTGGTCACCCGGTCACTGACCGTGGTTGCCAGTTTGCTCGTTTTCAGGACTTCCTCTTCGACGAAGATGGGACAATCCATGCGCAGGGCAAGTGCCAGCGCGTCCGACGGGCGGGAATCGATGCTGATGACTTCCCCACTGCGGTCGAGCCAGATAACGGCGAAGAAAGTGTCTTCGCGCAGTTCGGTCACGACGACTTTTTGAACTGTTGCTTCAAGTCCCATGAGCAGGTTCTTCAGCAGATCGTGGGTCATGGGCCGCGGCGTGGTGACCTTCTCGATCTCGAGCGCGATCGCGTTCGCCTCAAACATGCCCACCCAGATCGGCAACACGGTGTCGCTGCCGGCGTCTTTGAGAATCACGATAGGCATGTTGGTCACCGGATCCATCATCAACCCGCGAATTTTCATCTCGACTTCCATCGTGATTTCCTCCCGTCTCCAGCCTTTGTCGAATAGCAGTCCCACGGATCGATACCGGAACTACCTGCCATTCGAATTCTCTGAATCCTCATCGTAGTACCAAACGCGCAGACGTTTCAGCAAACTAGAGTCCTTGTACTTACTGGGATTCGAAGACATCCAGTTTCGAACCGCTAAGACCGATAGTGCCAGTACCAAGCTTAAGCGCGTCGCAATCAGCAGCCGATCTGCCACCACCGAATACTTGTCAAAGCCAGGCATGGCAGCAAAGCTCAAAACCAGCATCGTGGCTAAGAAGAAGGTCCAACCGGTCGCGCTTCCCTGCTTCGCCTTCGCCGCGCTCGCCACCGCGAACTCCTTTGGGTGCCCCATGCAAGCCTTCTTTTGGCTTGCGTGGGAGTTCAACTCACCATCTCACCCAGCAAGCTATTCGGGAACGCCTGCGTCACCTGAACATTCACGTAATCGCCCGTGTTGGGTTCCGCTTTGTCTGCGCAGGTAAAGTTCAACGTCTTGTTCTGCGACGTGCGCCCGATGATCTGGCCGCGTGTCGTATTCTTGCCCTCAACCATTACCTCTAGGACGCTTCCCACGTGCCGGCGGTAGCTCACCCGCTGAATTTCCCGCTGATGCTCCTGAAGAATCTGCAAGCGGCGCGATTTCTCCTCATCCGGAATCGAGTCAGCATATTGCAATGCGGGAGTATTCGGCCGGGGAGAGTACTTGAACGAGAACACCCCGTCATACCCGACCTCGGTCAGCAACGCCAGGGTCTCGCCGAACTCCTCTTCGGTTTCGCCGGGGAAGCCGACGATGATGTCGGTAGTGATGCTGATGTCGCGATTGCGCGCCGATTTCATCCACCCTATGCGCTCCAGGTATTGCTCGGGTGTGTACTCCCGGAACATCGACCGCAGCACGCGCGATGAGCCGCTCTGTATCGGCAGGTGCACGTGATCGCAAAGCGTAGGCACTGAGTCGATGGCGTCGATGATGTCTTTGGTGAAATCCCGAGGATGTGAGGTAGTAAAGCGCACGCGGCGAATGCCTGCTAGCTCACCGACGCTGGCCAGCAATTCTGCGAAGCTCTTCTTCCCTGCCGGATCGCGATACGAATTCACGTTCTGCCCCAGCAGTTGAATGTCGGTGTAGCCGGCGTCGGCCATGCGGCGCGCTTCTTCGAGCACCGATTGCGATGTCCGGCTGCGCTCTTTGCCGCGGGTATAAGGCACCACGCAGTAGGCGCAGAACTTATCGCAGCCTTCGATGATGGTAATGTAGCCGCGGTGCGGATTGGTACGTGCCGTGAACTCGGTCTCGAAAGTCTGATCAGTCTCGCGGTCATCGAGCCCGGTGACGCGCGTTTGCCCAGCTTCGATCTGTATCAACATCTCGGGCAGATTGCGATATGAAGCCGAGCCGGCGACCAGTGACACGTGCGGCGCGCGCTCGAAAATCTTCTCGCCCTCCTGCTGGGCGACGCAGCCCAGCACGCCGAACTGCTTGCCCTTGGCTTTCAGCTTCTTGAAATCAGCCAGGCGGTGAAAGACCTTCTGCTCGGCCTTATCGCGGATCGAGCAAGTGTTATAGAAGATGAGATCGGCATCCTCTTCGCTCTGCACCTGGCGATAGCCTTGGGAGATGAGCGAGCCCACGACCTTCTCTGAATCGTGGAAGTTCATCTGGCAGCCAAAGGTTTCGATATAAAACGTTTTTTGTCCGGAACTCACGAACACCCCAGTATTCGCCAGTATAACGCCACGCCACGGCAGCATGAGTTTTGGGACTTGTGGCTTCGCGACACAATTCCGCGCCTTCCCGCCGCTGTCGGTCACCTCCCTGTTTTCAGCGTTGCAATGAGCGAGCCGAACTCAGTTGACCTTAATGGGTTATCAGCGGAAGATAGAGGTATGGCGAGAGCTACAAAATTCCTGATAGCAGCCTGTTTGGTACTCGCCATCGCTTACATTTTCGTGCTCCCAGCATTTGATGTAAGTCCCACGGCTTTGCGCGCCGCTCGCAACGCCGATCTCCTGTTTATATCCATTGCAGCGGCGGCTTATTTGCTTACCACGCTGCAACCGCAGCCTTGCCGCGATCTGCAATTGCCCACAGTCGATGCCGGTCCAGTTTCAGACCTCATCGATCTCACCTGTACCAGGCTCTGTTAGCCCCCTTCTCGCTCACACGTAGCTGTACCTCGGTCCTCACAGCCGCAGTTTTGCGAGAAGGAGTCTTATGATCGCCACTTCGACAGAACGCAAGTTCTCGTTCACACCTTTCTTCCGCTCCTTTGCCGGATCGAAGGAGCCAACCCTGCTGCTCGACTATGACGGCACGCTCGCGCCGTTTCACCAGCAGCGCAACTCAGCAGTCCCCTACCCTGGAGTGTCGGAGGTTCTCGATGAAATTGTTTCCTGCACGGCAACCCGGGTTGTGATTATCAGCGGAAGGATGGCCCGGGAAATCCCGCAGCTCCTGGCCATCACGCGGCCAGTGGAGATTTGGGGCTCGCACGGAATGGAGCGTCTGCTGGCAGACGGCCGGTACCTCGTGCAACAGCCCAATCCCCGCATTACCGCTGCCTTCGACCGTACCGCCGATCAGCTTGAAGAACGCGGGCTACGCGACCGCATCGAGATGAAACCCGGTAGTCTGGCAGTGCATTGGCGGGGCCTCGATCCTGAAATCGCCAGCGAAGCTTGCACCATCGCGCTACGTATCTTCCAACCGATCGCCTTTTCCGCCGGACTTGCCATCGTGAACTTCGCGGGCGGTATCGAGTTGCGAGTTCGCACTCCCAACAAGGGAGACGTCATCAAGGCGGTCCTCAAGGATCACAGGCAAAACGACCCCCTGGCATACCTTGGCGACGACCTGACCGACGAGGACGCCTTCCGAGCGCTGAACCCGCGCGGCCTCACCATCCTGGTTCGCCAGGAGTATCGCGCAACCTCGGCCCGTTGCTGGATTTCTCCTCCCGAAGAGTTGATCTCCTTTCTGGAACGCTGGCTGTGCGCCTGTGGAGGTGAGTATGACTCCGAATAAGCGACTGATTGTCGTTTCCAACCGTCTGCCCATTTCTTTAGAGCGCACTGCAGATTCCTACGCCGTGAAGCCGAGCTCAGGTGGACTGGTGACAGCGCTGCGTTCGGTGTTTCGGAAATACGAAGGTTGCTGGATCGGCTGGACCGGCACCGACTACGCAATCGAGGTAGAGGACGTGCTGCGATCGGTACCGGAGTTGGAGTTTCAGATGCATCCCGTATTCCTCAGCGAGGAGGAACGCAGCGGCTTTTACTCAGGGTTCTCCAATGAAATCGTGTGGCCGCTGTTTCACGACTTGCAATCCAGATGCAACTTCGACCCCAGCTACTGGGAAGCATACGTTGCCATAAACCGTCGCTTCGCTGATACCATCGCGGGCATCGCTCGCGATGACGACTTCATCTGGGTACACGATTATCATTTGACACGAGTGGCGGCCTCGTTGCGCCAACTCGGCGTGCGCTCCAGCCTGGCGTACTTTCAGCACATACCGTTTCCCTCTCCCGATATCTTCGAGAAGCTGCCATGGCGGACGCAGTTGCTTACCTCCATGCTCGACTTCGGGCTGGTAGGCTTCCAGACCCCGCGCGATCGGCAGAACTTTGCCATCTGCGTTCGCCGCTTTGTTCCTGACGCAACCATGGTGAACCTGGGCAAACAGCTGCTGATCGAACGCACCGGGAGCCGTACCCGCGTCGGCGACTTCCCCATCAGCATCGACTTCGACGAGTTCGCGAATCAGGCGAACACACCCGAGGTGGCCACCCTCGCTGAGCAGCTACATCAGCATATTCCGGAGTGCGCGCTGGTAGTCGGAGTCGACCGACTCGACTACACCAAGGGATTGCCGGAAAAACTGAAGGCCTTTTCAGAAATGCTCTTGCGCTGCCCCGAACTGCGGCGAAAGGTCACGCTGCTGCAGGTGGTCGTGCCCAGTCGCGAAGATATTCCCAAATACCACGATCTGAAGCGTGAGATTGAGCGCCGGATCAGCGAGATTAACGGCCGCTTCACGGAGCCCGGGTGGGTGCCCATCCATTTCATCTATCGGCGGATCGAGCGCAAGCAGTTGCTGGCCTACTACCGCGCGGCAGATGTCGCCCTGGTAACGCCGCTGAAAGACGGCATGAACCTGGTGGCTAAGGAATACTGCGCCTCCCAGGTCGACGGAAGAGGGGTGCTCGTGCTCAGCGAATTTGCCGGAGCGGCAGACCAGCTCCAGGGCGGAGCGTTGCTGGTAAATCCCAATGACGTGATCGGCACTGCAGCCGCTCTGCGGCAGGCAATATTTATGCCTCGCGAGGAACGCGCCCGCCGTATGGGTATCCTACGCCGAAGCGTTAAGCGCGGCGACGTGTATCGCTGGACCGAGAACTTCTTGCAGGCGGCAGCCTCGATGAATACTGATGGGGGGCAGGGGCCTTCCACCGCACCAGCCGCGGAGCCTCTGCGCCAGGCAGCGGACCATCCCGCGGTACAACCGGTTCCGCGGCGCATTGCGGAAGTGACGAAATTCCCTGTATCTGCCGATTCATCAAGCCCCACGATGGGCCCAGCCAGGGGTAGTCCTGCTCCGCTGCTCCTTTGGCGATCACCGCGGCGCTGACCCCAGCCGATGAGCCCACTGGATGGCCGTCAGTCGCGCCTGCCGGAAGTTTTTGTTCGAGGCGCGGCTGACCCGATGCTCTAACCCCGATATCAGCTCACTCCATCAACCTCGTTCGCGCCAGATCGAATTCATGATCGAGCAGCGGCCCCACCGTCGCGATGAACTTCATCGTGTGCGGCAAGCTTGCGTGATGATCGAACGCAGCTTCGTCCACCCATGTGGAGTGAAGATAGAAAAGCTGCGCATCGCGGGTGGAGCGAAATATGTTAAGCCCCAGGCATCCCGCCTCAGCGCGGGTTGGAGGAACAACCTCGCGTAGCGCCGCCTCAACCGCGTCCTGGCTACCCTCTCGGGCTCGGAATCGAGCGAATATATAGAGCTGCTCTGTCGCCATGCATTTTCCTCTGGCCGCTGACTCCGGTCAGGTCGTTACAATGCAGTTTACAGATATCTGGTTTAGCCTTTCCCGCGGCTGGCGCGGAGATGCAATGGACTTCGATCAGCTAGAAACCTTCCTCGAAGTAGCGCGGCTGAGCAGCTTCTCGCGCGCAGCCCAGCGGCGCTTCCGCACGCAGCCGGCTATCTCGTCGCAAATTCGCTCGCTCGAAGAAGAAGTCGGCGCCAAGCTGCTGGACCGTGGCGGCGGACGTGTCACCCTTACCGCAGCCGGCGCCGTGTTCAAGAAATTCGTGGAGGAACTGCTGGAATCAAAGCGACACATGCTGGCCACGGTCGCTGAGACCCATCGCGTGCCGCGCGGAGAGATCGTTGTTTCCGCCAACGAAGGCACCTGCCTGTACATCCTTCCCGAGGTCTTCGCTCATTTCAAACGTGATTACCCGGGAGTTGCGGTCAGCGTTAAGCGTTCCGAACGCGGGCGCATCGTGGAAGACGTGCTCGATAACTCCTGCGACTTCGGCGTGGTATCAATGCCGGTCAAAGACAAACGGCTCACGGTGGTGCCGATTCATCGCGACCAGCTGGTGGTTATCACGGCGCCGGGACATCATCTCGCGGGACATAAACAGGCAACTTTGGCCGACGTCTGCGAGTATCCCCTGCTGCTGCCCAAGGCGGGGCGCACCCGCGACACACTGCAAGCGCTCTTCCATGAGCGCAACCTGCGGCCGAGCGTCTCGATGGAACTCGACTCCAGTGAACTGCTTAAGCGCTTTGTCGGCGCTAATGTAGGAGTGGGATTTATGCCCTACTCAAACATCGCCGAAGACCTGCAAGCCAAGGCGCTGGCCGCGCTCACCATAGCTGACGCCACAATCCAGCGCGATCTTGCGCTGGTGTATCGTAAAGAAAAAGCCTTGAGCCGCGCCGCGCAGGCGTTTATCGACATCGCGGTCAAGCTGAAATCGGCCCCAATTGGATAAATCGGCTTATACCACATCGTCAGGTACGACAATGTGGGATAGTTTTAAGCCAGCCTCGAACTTTCTCCCCGATCGTCTCGTGCGGGTTTAGACGCAGCCGGAGTTACCCAAATGTGAATTGTTACAATCCTTTACTCTCTGCCACTCGCGCCCGCCTCTGCTGTGTGTTATGGTTTTCAATTTGATACCACACTTATCTCTCCGCCGGAGAATTCACGTTGGCTAAAGACATGGTTCCCAAGCGCATTTTTCTCACCAAGGGAGTGGGAAAACATAAGGAGCGCCTGACTTCCTTCGAGCTCGCACTGCGCGACGCCGGCATCGCCGCCCAGAACCTGGTGCGCGTTTCGTCGATTTTTCCGCCCAACTGCAAGCTGATTCCGCGCAAGGAAGGACTTCCCTACTTGTCGGCGGGTGAGGTGACGTTCGCCGTGGTGGCCGAAAACTCCACGCGCGAGCCGCATCGCCTGGTCGCCTCCAGCATCGGACTGGCGATCCCTGCCGATCGCAGCACTTACGGCTATTTGAGCGAGCACCACTCGTTCGGAGAAACCGACGATGTGGCGGGCGATTATGCCGAAGAGCTTGCCGCCGAGATGCTGGCGACCACCCTGGACGTAGAGTTCGACGCCGATAAGTCGTGGGACGAAAAGAAGCAGATCTATCGCCTGTCGAACAAGATCGTTCGCACCATGAACACTACGCAGTCGGCGGTGGGCGACAAACGCGGCCTTTGGACCACGGTGATCGCGGCGGCGATTTTGATCTTCGAGTAACCCGGAACTACATCACCACCGAGGCACGGAGAACACGGAGGCTTTGATTTTAAGTTCTCTGTGAACTCCGTGCCTCCGTGGTGAAGACCTTCATCTTTGTCCCTGCTTCTCTGCGATGTGCGCCAGCGCCAAGGTCATCGCCATGCCTCCCAGGGTCTTCACCAGCGTGGAATGCTGCGCGTAAAACTGGCTCGCGGTATCGATGATGGATGGGTCGTGCTTTTCGGCGCTGGCCGCCAGTTGCTGCACTGCCTCAGGTGACACCTGCTGCGCCTGTTCGGGGGTGACATTTGCACTCCCACTCTGTAGGAGGCTGGCCAACGCTCCGCCGGCCGCTCCCGAACCCAGCAGTGATTGCACCGCCCCCGGAGGCACCGAACTCATAAGCTGATTCAGCAGCCCTGCCTTTTGCTCTCCGCTGGACTGGCTGAACAGGCTGCTCACCATCTGGCCGAACGCCGGCGTTTGATCGGAACGGAAAGCTGCGGCCAAGCCTCCCGCAATCGAGGACTGAGGCGCCACAGCGGCGACCTGGCTGAAGTGCTGCTCTACTTCTTGCGGATTCTCCGGGCCCGGCGTATTGCCGCCCGCATACTGAGTCAACACATTCTGCAACTGATCAAACAGGCCCATCGGGTCCTCCTGTGCGGCTGATTTGGGCAGTCTCGGAAGTATAACTGCGCCCGCGGCGAAAGCGCACCTTGAAGTCAGCGGAGGACCCGCGTCACCAGCAGAAGCTTCATTGAAAGAATTGTCATTACCAGCGAAGCGAGGAATCTGCTCTCCGTCGCCGGGCCACGAAAAGAGCGCCCGTGGAGCCAGCTCCTATAACCATCGAACGGGGATTGATCACTGCAAGCGAGAACAGGTCCCTCGCGCCAAAAGATGGCGCTCGTGATGACAAGGCCGAAATTAGCGGTGATATACCTTCGGCTCGGGGCCCTTTTCCAGGGTCTCGCGATTCCAGATCAGGCCTTCGCGGCCGTAGTTTGCCATCTCGAAGTCCTGCGTCAGCTCCAGCGCGTCCACCGGGCAGGCATCCTCGCACAAGCCACAGAACATGCAGCGGCTCAGGTCATAGATGAACTCGGTCAGCTCTTTGCGGCGGGTCTTTTCGTTGCGCTCGCTGCCCACCACGATCAGGTGCTCGGGACAGGCCAGCGCGCATAGGTCGCACGCGATGCAGAGAGATTCATCCGTCTCGGGATTGACGTTCAGGCGCGGCGCTCCGCGAAAACGTTCTGCAATCTGCGGCCGCTGCAAAGGATACTGCTCGGTATAGATTTCCTTCGGATGCTGATTGCGAAACGTCACCCTCAGGCCCTGCAACAAGTCGGTGAACAGCATCTTGCGGATTGAGCTCATCCCCACCTCGTGATGGCCGCAGTGTAGCACGGCGCACCCCGAAGCTGTCAGCTACCAGCTACCAGTGAAAAATCGGAAAGTTGTCTTAGCTGTCGTGGTACCTCTCGCTCTTGTCAATTAGCTCTTTTCAAGATCTGGGCTGGCAGCTGGCGGCTGGGAGCTGGAGGCTAACTCCGACAACCGACCACTGACAACTAGAAAGAGAGCCCGGCTGCGAACCGGACCCTTTGGCGTCGAACACTTCACAAACTACCGATGCGGCTGCGGTTCCGGCGGAGGAGTGCCTTCACTGGGAGCGCCCTTAGGCTGCTGATCGGTTGACGGCGGCCGCTCTGTCATCGGCTGCGAATTGGTGCCCATGGTTCCCGTGCTCGATCCATGTTCACAGCGTGCGCCGACCTCGCGTGCTCCCGTCACCTGGAAGAAACTCGCGGTGTTGCTGGCCATATCGTCGCTCGCGCCTGAGCGCTGTGCGTCCGGCGTTCCCGTAATCTCGACTTCGTGGCCAACCGAACCCTGCAGCTGAGATTCGGCGCCCACCAGGTGATAAATCGTTCCGTTGTGATCGGTCAGCGTATAGTTGCCCGCCGAGCCGCTCAGGCATCCCCGTATCTGTGCGCCTGCGGCCTGCCCCGCCGCCGAGCTCTGCTGATCCTGCGAGCTGCCCATAGCGGTTTGGGCTACGGCCATCGCCCCCGCCAGCAATATCGCCGACGATAGGTAAAATGCCTTCTTCGCCACTGTCATAACCCTGCTCCCTGGGGTCGCCGCGGTTGATTGCAAGTTGGCGAAGCCCCTTGTCATGCTTGCTTAGAACGCGGCGCGCCGAGCGAGTTTGCCCGAAACAGCGCCGGAATCGAGAGCAGCGGGGTGTTCCTGATTCCCTGCTTCGCCCGGCCGCTGCAAAATTGACCGGGCATTCGAGGTTGAAGAAGACGGGGCGATCCCCTCTGAATCAGCCACTTACCCGGCTACCTAAAAGGCGTCAGCGAATCAGTTGCAATGCATTGCGTCTTGTCGCGCCTCAGTGCTCACCCCGCGAATTTCATTCCGTTCCCGGACTCGCCTCTGTGCGATAATGACCGACCATATCCATTACCCAAAGCTGCTTTTCGTGATCGGCCCCGCAATCCAACGGAGGTGACGAGTGAAGTTAGCCGACGGAGTTCACTATGTGCGTCAGACCATGGGGGGCCATGTTCATGCCTTCCTGCTGGATGACGGCAACGGAATCACCCTGATTGACGCGCTGTACGACACCGATGCTCATCGCATCCTCGACGAGATCGCGGCGATGGGACGCAAGCCGAGCGATCTGAAGAACATCATCGCCACCCATGCTCACCGCTCTCACATTGGCGGCATGGCCGTGCTGAAGGAGCTCACCAACGCGCGCGTCTATGCCCACGAATGGGAGATCGGCATCGTTGAAGGCCAGCGCAAGTCAACCCGGGTTTCGATATGGCCCAAGCGTCCGCTGAAGGCTTACTACACCCAGTTCGGGCTGGCGCTCGGCTTCGATGGCCACAAGCCGTGCCTGGTCGATCAGGCGCTGAAAGAAGGAGACCACGTCGGCCCGCTGACCATCGTCGCCAGTCCCGGACACACGCCGGGCTGTCTCTCGTTCTTCTGGGCGCAGAAGAAGGCACTCTTCGTCGGCGACGTTGTCGTCACCTGGCCGTATGTAGAGGCTGGCTGGCCGGGCCTCACCATGGACATGAAGGAGAACGTCAAGTCGATTGGCAAGCTCTCCGACATGGCTGACGACATCGACATCGTAGGTGTCGGCCACGGAGAACCCATCGCCGAGGGCGGCATCGAGGTGCTGAAGAAGCTGCGGGAGCAGAAAGTGTAGGGGTGGAAGGACACGGCTTCAGAGGCTGCTGAAAAACTCTGCAGGGCGCCGTTGAGAAGGGGCGCAGCTTTAGCTGCGCCATAAAAGCCCTGTGTTTTTGTCCTTAGGGGAGAGCCATACTGCCACGCTTAATAGTGGTGTATAGCGCTCAGGTTTGTCCGTGAGCGCCGTCACCAGCGCAGTTGACCAACGCGTTCCAGCATTCGGGTGCCCCATTCCGCCTTGTTTTGGCGGGGTGGGATTTCCGTGTGGTGCCCCATTCCGCCTTTGCCCGGGGGAGGAATGTTCCAGCATTCGGGTGCCCCATTCCGCCATCGTTTGGCGGGGTGGGATTTCAGTGTGGTGCCCATTCCGCCTTTGCCGGGGAGGAATCTTCCAGCACTCGGGGTGCCCCATTCCGCCATCGTTTGGCGGGGTGGGATTTCCGTGTGGTGCCCATTCCGCCTTTGCCCGGGGGAGGAATGTTCCAGCATTCGGGTGCCCCATTCCGCCTTGTTTTGGCGGGGTGGGATTTCGTCGGTGACCGAACTCACGCGCGTGAGGTGAAAGGAGAATAGCCGACCTTTTACAATTCTTCTCGTCCATGACTCTCCACACCATGCTTGACTTCACCGGACTGGCCATTGGCTCGGTCTATGCCACCATTCCGCTGTTCTGGCTGACCGTGCATCCGCTGATTACGCGCTGGCGCGCTGCCGGACGCCGCGCCTACTTCGCGTTGCTGCCCTTGTGGTTCGTCTATGCCCTGGTGGCGTTTGCCATTGGCTGGCGATTCCGTCATGTCCACTTGTACATAAGCTGGATGCCGTGGGCGCCTGCCCTCCTGTTTTTCCTGATGGGCGGGGTACTGTATCAGACGGGGCGGCAGGGGTTCGAGCGCTCCAAGCTTATTGGACTTGCCGAGCTTGAGCCTTCCAAACATCGCCAGGAACTCATCACTACCGGCATCCGCGCCCGGGTGCGCCACCCGTTTTATCTGGGGCACTTTTGCGAGCTCTTCGGATGGATGCTGGGTACCGGATCGCTGGCTCTCGCCGGCCTGCTCGCCTTCTCATTACTGACCGGCGCCCTGATGCTGCACCGCGAAGACGCCGAGCTGGAAGACCGTTTCGGCGAAGCTTTTCGCCAGTACCGCGCACGCGTTCCCGGCTTCCTGCCAAAGTGACGAAGCAAGCGGTTGAATTCCTGCGACGAATCCACTATTCTGCTATCTAACTAACCAGTTAGTTAAATGAAACAGACACCCACAGTCGGGGCCCTCCCCCGCAGCAAAGGCCGCGACAGCGAGGCCAGCCGAAGCTCGATTTTGGCGGCTGCGCTGGCTGAGTTTGCCGGTCACGGCCTGGCCGGAGCACGTATGGACGCCATTGCCGCCGCGGCCCGGGTCAACAAAGCGCTGCTGTATTACTACTTCCGCAGCAAGGATGAACTCTATGCCGCAGTGCTCAACGAGTTCTTTCAGGGCTTGCAGGCGCGCATTGGCCGCGCCCTCGATTCCGGCAGCAATGCCGGCGAACAAATCCTTCTTTACGCGCGGGCCCACTTCGACTCCGTCTCTGAATCGCGACACTATGCCCGGCTGGTTCACGACGAAATGAGTGGGGGACGGGAAAATTCGCCTCATCTCGGGCACATCGTGGAAAGGTACATCCGGCCGATATCGATTCGCGTTCTCGAGGTGCTGCGGCATGGCATTGCGACCGGCGAGTTCCGCGAAGTCGATCCGGCGCAGTTTGCACCCACCATGGCGGCGGCCATCGTTTCGTACTTCGTCTCGCCTGTGGTACGGCGTCTTCGAGCCACCGATCCATATGCGGCCGAGGCCATTAAGCAGCGCCGGGCTGCTGTACTCGACTTCATCGCCGCCGCGCTGTTTGTCGATCGCGCGGCCGGCCTCAAGCTCGCTGCGCAGGTCGCAGCGCGTCCGGCGGAGCAGAACAGCCCTTCCCAGGCAGTGACCCCTCATCGCAGCAATGCGCGCGGGAGGCGCAAGTGAAAAAAGGCAAGTTCTTCATCTTTCTTCTCCTGCTTGTGCTGTTAGCGACCGGATATTTCTTTTATTCCACCGACCGCACAGGCGATACCGTGCTCATCGGTATCGTCGATGCTAACCAGGTCATCGTCAGTTCGAAGATCGCCGGTCGCGTGGAGAAGCTCAACGTCGACGAGGGCTCGCAGGTGAAAGCCGGAGACCTCATTGCCGAGATCGACTCCGCCGAACTGGAAGCGCAGAAGACCGCTGCTGAAGCGACCATCAATGCCTACAACATGCAGGTAGCTTCGCTGAAGGCGACCGAGTCGCAGACTCTGGGTGAGACCAACAGCGGAGTGGTGAATGCGCAGGCGCTACTCGCCGCGGCCCAAGCGACGTTAGCTCAGGCCAGGGCTGACCTCGCCCGCATTCAAAGCGACTCTGAACGCACCATGAAGCTAGCCGAACAGGGAGTCGCCTCGGAGCAGGATCGCGTGCGCGCTGAAGAACAATTGCGAGCCCAGCATGCGGCAGTGAACACAGCGCGGAAGAATGTCGATGCCGCGCAAGCCAGTCTCAATATGGCCAAAGCGCGCATCCACCAGCAGAGCGCCGCCGCCAGCAACGTCGCCGCCAATGAGGCACAGGTTGCGAATGCTCGCGCGCAATTGGCGGAAGCCGAAACTCGCCTCGGCTACACCAAAATCTACGCTCCTGTCAGCGGTACGGTATCGGTGCGCGCCACCCGCCAGGGAGAAGTCGTTAATCCCGGCGAACCCATCGTGACCATCATCGACTTCGGCGACACCTGGGTCCGTGCCGCCGCTCCGGAAACCGAAGCCCGTTTCATCGCCGTCGGCGACAAGTTCCAGGTGCGGCTGCCGCAAGGCAAGCCCATCGAGGGCACCGTCATTTTCAAAGCCGTGGAGGGCGACTACGCGACGCAACGTGACGTCAGCCGGCGCAAACGCGACATCAAGACCATCGGCCTGAAGCTGAAGGTCGACAACCCCAATGGCGAGCTCGTCCCCGGCATGACCGCTGAAGTGCTGCTGCCGAAAGACTTCACCCGGAGCTCGCGATGAGCTGGACCCGCCCTCACGCGAAAGCCGACGCCAAGCCTACGTTCATTGGCGACGCCATCGTGGTCGATCACATCACCAAAAAGTATGGCGACTTCACCGCAGTTGACGACGTTTCGTTTGCCGTGAAGCAGGGCGAGATTTTCGGCTTGCTGGGCCCCAACGGCGCCGGCAAGTCGACACTCATCCGCATGATGACCACGCTGCTGCCCATTACCGCCGGCCGCGCGCTGATTAACGGTTTCGATGTAGCGAAAGATCCTGACGATGCGCGCAACTGCATGGGCGTAATTCCGCAGGCGCTGACCAGCGACATCGATCTCACGGTGGAGGAGAACCTCAGCATCTACGCCAAGCTTTACGACGTTCCGGCCGCCCAGCGTAAGCGCAACATCGACGAACTGCTGGAGACGGTCGACCTCACCAAGTGGCGCGGCGCCCAGACCAAGACGCTGTCCGGCGGCATGCGCCGGCGGCTGGAGATTGCGCGCGGGCTGGTGCACAATCCGAAGATCTTTTTCCTCGACGAGCCGACCACCGGCCTCGATCCTGTCTCGCGCGTTGCGGTGTGGGAGATGCTGACCACCATCAAGAACAAGCACGGGCTGACGGTGCTCATCACCACGCATTACATGGACGAAGCCGACCGGCTGTGCGATCGCATCGCCATTGTCGATCATGGCAAGCTGGTGGCGCTCGATTCCCCCATGGCGCTCAAAAGCAGCGTGCCGGGCTCGAACGTGATCGAGGTGCAGTTCAACCATGCTCCGCCCGATTGGCAGCAGAGGCTCGAAAGCCTGGAAGACGTGAAATCAGTGCAGTCGCAGGCCAGCGATTCCTATCGCATCATGAGCAGCAACGGCTCCAAGACAACGACCGAGCTGGTCGCGATGGCAGTTAAGTCTGGCGTCGAACTGAAATCGCTTTCGGTGCAGAACACCACGCTCGACGACGTTTTCGTCCACTACACTGGGCGCCAACTGCGCGATGAGCAGGTGAAGGCCTACTCGTTCCTGATGCCCGATCGGCCGGGGATGCGTCCATGAACCGCATGATGGCCATCGTCGAGCGCGAGTTGCGCAAGTTCTTTCGCTCACCAACGCTGATGCTGGTGTCGATGGTGTTTCCGCTGGTGCAGCTCATCATCCTGGGCAACGCCTTCGGCGGCAAGATCAAAGATGCGCGCCTCGGCGTGGTCGATCAGGACGGCGGCACCCAGGCAGTGAAAGTTCTGGAGTCGCTGAATGCGATCCAGGCCAACGCGCACACCTTCCGCCCCATACCGTACGACAGCGATCAGCAGGCGATGGAAGACGTGCGTACTGGCCGGCTCGACGGCGCCATCATCATTCCGCCCGAGTACTCGCGCCGCGTGTATGAGCAGAACCATCCGCGTATCGCCCTCATCGTCGACAACACCGACAACTTCATGAGTTCGACGCTGGAAGGCGTTTTCGGCGATCTGACCAAGGCGCTGAATAATCCCGACGTCGATCCCTCGCGCATCCTGCAACAGATCACCCTCGATACGGTCGAGCTCTATCCCTACATCGAGTACATGAAGTACCTGCTGCCCGGCTCGATTGTGCTGGCCATGTTCGTCTCGGTAATGATCGGCGGCGGCATGTTGTACATCGACGACAAGGCGCGCGGCGTGCATGAAGGCTACCTGGTTACGCCCATCACCAAGTTTGAGCTTGTCGCCGGTCTGAACGTGGCGGGAGCCATCAAGGCCATCCTGGCGGGTGCGGTGATTACGGTGCTCGGTTCCCTGCTCGCCGGACTTGGCACCGCATTTCAGCCGCGCAACATCATTCTGATTCTGCTGCTGGTGGTCACCACCTCGGTCGCCTTCAACACCATGATGTTCCTGATGATGGTGCGCGTCGAAGATCCGCTGGTGCCGCGCGCGACCTTCGGCATCCTTAATACGCTGCTCTTCTTTCCCAGCGGCGCGATTTATCCCATCAAAGCTTTTCCCAAATGGCTGCAGACGATTGCCTATTTCGATCCATTTACGTACGCGGTCGACGGCTTCAAGGCGATCCTGCTGAAAGATGCTGGCTTCGTAGCAATCCGAATGGATTTGCTCTACCTCACCCTGGCGGCGATGGTGATGATCACGATTGCGACGGCATTGTTCAAGAGAACGCTGTAGCAGCGCAGCGAGCTACGAGTTACGAGCTAGTACTCTTTTCTGCGTGTCATCCCGAGCGCAAGCGCAGCCGAGCTACGAGCTAAGAGCTAATATTCTTTCTGTGTGTCATCCCGAGCGCAGCCGAGGGATCCGCAGTTTGTACGCACCGCCGCCGCCGCCTGCTCACCCAATGTCGTGTCATCCCGAGCTCATGAGGGATCTGCAGTTTGCTGGCAGGGCAACGGACGATGCCACGCCGAGCAAGCTACAGCTCCCTCGGATCCTCCTCCGCCTGCGGCGGACTCGTCACTCGGGATGACACGATTTTGAGGATAGAGTTGGCACAGCTAGAGTTGAGCCTCGTCGAGCGCCCCGCACTCGCTCCTACTCGTCCCGATGCACCGTCTTCAGGTCGAACGCGGGCGAGCACACCGCGATGTACTCCGCGCCATCCGGGCCGGGCGTGGAGTATTGCACCCACTCGCCGGCATGTGCGATTACGGCTTGCCCGGCGTTCACGTCGAGCTCGCCGTCGTTGCTCTTCACGTGCAGCGTGCCACGCAGCACGATGGTGAATTCGTCGAACTCAGGCGTCTGACCGGGCTCGATCCATCCTGAAGGCGAGCGCATGTGCGCGACGCTGGTGGATGTTGTTTGCGAGTTGACGCGGCCAACGTATTCGTCGATCAACTTGGGCTTGTTGCCGGAGGCGGTAATGCGCGTTGGTTGGGCGATGAGTGTGGGCATATTTTAAGTTGTCAGTGGTCGGTTATCAGTGGTCAGTAAGAAGTTTCCTCACTCTGTCATCCCGAGCGCAGCGAGCTACGAGCTAGCACTCTTTCTGCGTGTCATCCCGAGCGGAGCCGAGGGATCCGCAGTTTGTTGGCAGGGCAACGAACCGATGGCCCGGCGAGCAAGCTACAGGTTCCGCGACTCCGCTACGCTCCGCTCGGGATGACACAACAAACGTGCGCTCACCGGCACGGCCAAGGGCGCCCCGACGCGGTGCTTCTCAGCGCCAACTTCCATCCGCGAAGCCACAGCTCACAACTGCTCCTACCCACTACCCACTATCCACTTCTCACTTGCTGGCCCTTGTTCTGCTCGTCGAGCCGGAGCGAAAGTTATGAAGCCGTTGCTCAGTACACCTGATTGTTTTTGAATTTAGCAACTGTCTTTCCATTGCTGGTAAGCAGCAGGAAGTCGCCGCTAACTTTATACCCGTCGGCCGCGCGCAGCATAGCGATGAATTTGCGCTCACGACTGCCCGCCGGATCGGCACAGGCCATCATGGTCATGTTGCCCGGGTTGAGATGAAGCCGGCCATGATCGTCGCTGAAAGTTCCAAGATAACTGTTGCAGCCCGCAGATCCGGCAATGCGCCGTCCTTCGGGACTGAAAGCCAAGGTCACAGGCTTCTGTGGCGGCGTGATAACAACCGCCGCGCCAGCAAGCTGAATGAGCTTCCACTGGGTGTCGGCCAAGGGGGTAAGAGCTTTGTTGGGCGCCGGGCGCTCAGCCCGAGAGCTCGATTCGGGCTCAGGTTCGGCGGACTCCGGCGCGGCGGCTTCGAGTTCGGCTCGCTTAGTGGCCGAGGGCGCTTCGGGCAACGCTGCCTCAGGCTCGCTGCCTTTGGCTTCGGGTGCCGGAGTAGTAGGCTCGGTTTTGCCTTCGGGCGGAGCGGTCTGCTCGGGTGTCTGCGCTTCCGCCGGCCTGGATTCTGTCTGTGCAGTTGGCGCTTCCGGCGTGGCCGCTGCAGGCGATTCGGCGGTCGCAGTTTGGTGCTCCATTGTGGCGGAAGTTGGCGGCGGAGCAGTCTCCGTTGAAGCTGGCGCACTCTCCGGCACTGGAGCGCGGCTTGCAGATTCGGCTGGAGGCGCTGTTTCCGGCGGCGTGGACTCGCTTGGCGGCGCCGCGGCAGAGGATTCCATTCGAGGCGACGCCGGTGCAGAGCCCGATTCCTGTGCTGTCGAGGACGACGGCGCTGCCGCAGGTTCAGTCTCCGCAGACCTGGCTGCAGCTTGAGCCGATGGTTTCGCCGACTCCGCCGGACTTGAGGTCATCGCGCCGGGCGCGGCCTCGCTCGAAGCCGGAGTCGCTGGAGGAGCAGATTCGGGAGTCCCTGCCAGCGCAGACTGCGAAGCCGATGCCGTACTTTCCGAAGCAGCCGGCGCCGCTCGCTCCTTCGCCAAGGCAGCGGGATGCGCTCCGTGGCCCACCGTGTGGACGATCAGATTCACCTTCGATGGCGCGCCATGCGTCAGTACGGGGTAAGCCTGCGTAGTGCTGAACATGAGCATGCCGTCGCCAGAGCGGATGGTCGCACGTACCGAGTAGCGATTGCCGGGCACAATCTTCGCGGGATCGTAGCTCAGCGTAAACGGCACAGGCGCCTGGCGTCCTTCGGCATTAATAAGAACTTCTGCAACTGCTTGCGCCGCCACATCGGCCAGTGACGTGTCGATGAGCTGAACGTCAATGGTGGCGTCGGACGGCAACGCCATGCGCTCGCGATAGGCAACCGTGCCGCTGAGTTGAGCGTTGGTCTCCTGCGCCTGTGAGAACGATGGGATAAGCAGCAATACGGCGGAACTTATTGCGGTGAGTAGAAGCTTTCGCATGAAACTACGAATTTAGCACTTGAAGGCCAACATTTGACAATCAGCTCTTGGCCAAAGCTTGCCTACAAGCCGGCGAGAACAGGTCCCCCGCGCCAAAAGACGGCGCTCGTGATGACAATCACAAGAGTTCGACGGCCAAGGCCAAGAGCCAGCCCCCAACCGCCGCTTTACTCCGTCTTGGGCACCTCCGGCACAATTGCCGTTACCGGCGTAGGACGGCGAATCTCCGTCGGCATTCCCTGGCGGGCCTCAACTGCCCGAGGCGGCATGGTGGCTGCCCGTTCGTCGAACTTGCCGAAGATCATTTTGCCCGCTGTGGTCTGCAACACCGAGGTCACCGAGATGTCGACGTTCTTGCCGATCATCTTGCGCGCGTTGTCACATACGACCATGGTGCCGTCGTCGAGATACGCGACGCCCTGGTTGTACTCCTTCCCTTCCTTCAGGATGAACACGCGCATGATTTCCCCCGGCAACACGATCGGCTTCAGGGAATTGGCCAACTCATTGATGTTCAGTACCTGCACCCCCTGGAGCTGCGCCACCTTATTCAGGTTGAAGTCGTTGGTAACGATCTTGCCTTCGTAGACCTTGGCCAATTCGATCAACTTGAGATCGACCTCGCGCACGGCGGGAAAGTCATCCTCGACAATCTGTACCGTCAGGGTGGCAATTTTTTGAATGCGCTGCAGGATATCGAGACCGCGGCGTCCGCGATTGCGCTTCATCGAGTCGGCGGAGTCGGCCACCAACTGTAGCTCGCGCAGCACAAACTGCGGGATCACGATCGTGCCATCGAGAAAGCCGGTTTCCGCAATGTCGGCGATACGACCATCGATGATGACGCTGGTATCAAGAATCTTGTAGTTGCGTTTGGACTGCTTCTCGCCACCGAAGATTCCTCCCAGGGCGGCAAGGTTGAGCAACTCGCCTTTGCCCGCGCCGACGATGAGCCCGACGTAGGCCATCAGGAGCATGACGAAGAGTTGCAGGAAGCTTTGGGTGTGGCCGTTCGGCAGGCTGTTGCGGATTACCAGGCTGAACAGGTACGCCCCGACGATTCCCAGGATGCTGCCGATGACCGCGCCGATCAGCCGCTTCAGGCTGACCTGGCGCAACCTTATCTCGAACAGTACGACGGCGACTCCGCAAACCGCACCTGCGCCGGCAGCGGGCCAACCCAAAAGTCCAAGGGGCTCAAGTTCGTAACCGCAAACTGCTGCAACTAGGACAAATATGATGCGTATAAAAACCAGGTCCAAGCGACACCTCCCGGGGCCGGTTCCTGGCATCTGGGGCGGGCGTACGGGCCGCACAACAAGGAATGGACATGGGCCGTAAGCCACCTTCCATAGACGCTACGGGGCCGTTAGCAAGAATAAGTTGGGGGTTTATGAACAATTAGAACTCCCCCGCCGCTCCTCTGGCGTACCAGACAGAGTAGCCGAAGTATAACCCAAGTACCGGTCGATTGAGACGCTTGTTTAGCAATCGACGCGCCAGCTTGCGCCTTTCCGGGAAAGCACTTAGGCGAACAAGCTGCCGATGGCGGCTCCGGCCAGCGTGATCACCGCCCACCAGCCAAATACCACGGCCATGCAGGTGCCGCGTTTGAGGCGGGTAACGCACTGATATCCGATTCCGGTCAGCACCAATATCCAGATACTGAACACGTCAATGGACGATGCCACTGAATAGAGGAAGTGTGAGCTCTTGGGGTCGAGGAACGCACCCAGATTACTGGCGAGCTGGTTCTGGAAGGTGAAATTCTCGCCTCCGCTGATCATGATGGTGAGGATGACCAGCAATGCCTTGATACACCCCGGCAGCCATGCGTACATGCTGATGGCGTACGCTTGCGAGAACTTCAACTCCGCACCCAGGCCAAATTTGAAGGTGGCCAGCAGAACTGCGGCCACAACTGCCAAAACGACAAGGGTAGCGAGGGAAAAGCCATAGGAGAAGATACGGGTGATCTTGGTCTGGGTCTCGATCTGAGCCTCGCGTTGATCGGGAGGCAATTGATCCATCCGGGCCGCTGCCTTAGGTGAGAGCTGAATCTGGTTTTCCACCACCTTGTCCATGCCGACCTTCTTATCGACGACGTAGACCAGTGCCAGTCCGACAATCGCACCGATCAGCCACGGCAGCCACCAACTGGCGTTGCGGCGAATATCGGTAAACGTCTTGCTCGGTGCGATGAAGGTGTCGATGACACGCTCGGCTTGCGAGAGCGAGGGAGGCATCTCGCCGGGAACGGTAGCAATGGGCGCAGCAGTGCTCATAAGTCTCCGAGGGCCAGCCTTCCATAGGTGCGATTCCTATCGCACGATCCGGGAAGGCGGTGCGGCGCGATTGTAACATTCATCCAGCTTGTGTATCGGCACCGGCTGTTTATATTAATGCTTCCGGAGAAGATCACCTCATGCGCACCGCTCAGTACGGCATTTTTACTCTAGGCAATCCCGCCCACGCTTTCCTCGAATTCGACTTGCTCGAAGGCAAAACCTACAGCGAACTGCTGGACGCGGTAAAAGACTTTAGCGATCCCAGAACTACCGGTGGAGGTGTGAACCTGGTTGTCGGCTTTCGTCCTGAATTGTGGCGCGAGCTTGCTCCGGAAGATATACCGGCAGAATTTACGGGATTTAATCAGGACATCGTCGGCCTGGATAGCTATACCATGCCGGCAACGCAGCATGACCTGGTCTTGTGGTTTACCAGCAGCACCTACGACTACATCTTCGACTTCACCCGTGCCGCCGTTCATGGGCTCGCCCAGGTAGCTCGCATTTCCGAGGAGACGGCGAGTTGGCCTTATCACGGCAAACTCGATCTCACCGGATTCATCGACGGCACCGAAAATCCGAAATTGACCGAGGCGCCCGAGGTGGTGCTGATTCCCGAGGACAAGCCAGGCGCGGGCGGCAGCATTCTGCTGCTTCAGAAATGGCCGCATGACGCCGCCAAATGGGAGGCCCTGCCCGTTGCGAAGCAGGAGTTGGTGATTGGGAGGACGAAACCCGACAGCATCGAGCTGGATCCCAAGCCGGCGGATGCACATGCCGCAAAGACGGATCAGGACGTGTTCGGCAAAATCCTTCGCAGGAATATGCCATACGGCGAATACACCAATCACGGCACCATGTTCGTGGGATTCAGCGCGGACCAGACGCGGCTTTCGAAAATGCTGGAGAGCATGGCCGGGCTGATTGGTGGACAGCGTGATGCCCTGACGTTCTATACCCATCCCGTGACTGGAGCCTATTACTTCGTGCCCGCTATCGAGAGCCTGGCGCCAAGGGACGAGGAAGAATAGCCAGGGTGGAGCACGCCCTTCAGGCGTGCATTCATCGCCGTCGTGGATCTGCCCGCCTGAACCGGCTGCTGGAAAACTCAGCAGGGAGCCGTTTTGAAGGGGCGTAGCTTTAGCTGCGCCATAAGAGTCCTGTGTTTTTGTCATCCCGAACCTCTTTAGAGGTGAGGGATCTGCAGTTTTTCCCGCCGCCAAGAGTTTTTCAGCAGCCTCTGAAGGCGTACTCCACCCGACTTGGACTACAGCAAACGCCACTTACGCCGTTTCGGCAACTCCGCATATTTGGAACAGACGGGAACTTCACCTCGCCTCAGACCCGACCCACTCCTAAATTTAAGGTGTCGTTCATGGCACCGCCGTTCGCACCACCGTCTTCGAGATCCCAACATTTTCGAAGCGATCGAACACACGGATCACGACAGTATGCTCGGCCAGCTGCCGTTGGCTGCGCGAGCCCTTCCCTGACTCGCTGGCCTCGGGCAGCTCCTGGGTGTTGGACGGTATCGCGACTTTGAAATCGTAATTCTCCACCTTATAGTCGGAAATCTCACCGACGGGATCGGCAATCTGCCAGTCGCCGGCGTCAATCGAATACTCCGCCCGCTCAATAGGAGAGAAACTGTCAACCGCGCGAAAGGTAAGGTGCACCTGATTGTTCTCGACCGAGGCGTTGAGGGATTCGACGTGTGGCGGCGTGTTATCGACTTCAAAGCGGGAGCTGGTCGCTTGTCCGGTCAAGGTTTCTTCCGCAGAGTGCGAGGGCGCATCGGAAGCGACGACCAGAATGGTGTAGCCACCGTCGGCAAACAGGTCGGATTCGAGATTGACATAGCGGTTCTCGACCCCATCGCGGAGCTGCTTCCATCGGGTCTCACCGTCGGCGCGGTAATAGACCGAGTACACCAGGTCGTCGTCGTTAGCGTCGTGGGCTCTCCATTTCACGGCAATCGATTGCTTGTCAGAAACCGTCGCCGGACCCGGGTCAGCGCCGTTGTTGTCGGTCGCGGCTGCGACGCGCGCTCCGGCGGGAACGCGAGCGCCGACGTTCACCACTACCTCGTCCACTTCGGGCGCCACATTCTTCGGAAGGTAATACAGCGTCACCGTGTCAAGCACCGAAGCAGGAGTATTGGGAAACAAGACTGCTTTCCACTGCACGTAGCGCGCAGAGGGAGCCTGCGGCGGCAGTTCCTTGGCGGTGTCAATCTTCTGCCATGCGCTCCAGTTGCGATCAGGATTGTCGACATTGCCGCTGCGAACATACAGATCGAACTTGCCGTTGCCGCGATGCTCGAGGCGTCCCCATTTGGAGAAAATGCGCGCGTCAAACACATCGCTTTCGTAGGTGCCCTCCGCCGCAGTGCCCGGGCCGAGCTGAAAGATCTTCCCCAGATTACTGGTGGCGGCGTACATGCCGCCGTGCGGGGCGTGGGCAAAGGCGGTCACCTGGTTGGCGCTGGCCTTCACCAGGTCGGTGTAGTCGCGGCCGTTAATGGCATAAATTTTGCCCTTGTTGCCAGTGCCGGCCAGCAGGCGTCCTGCAGCATCGAAAGCTAGCGCATAGACCAGGTCTTCTTTCGACGACCACAGCGTGCGCGGCGAGCCGTCGGGAGAGATGCGATAGACCTGCGAGCCACCCAGATTCGCCATCACCGCCGCGGCGGACAAAGGTGCGAGCGAAGGGACTACATTGGCCGAGGGCGCTCCTGATTGCGGAACCAGCGTAACCACTGGCGTCGAGCCACCCTGCGGCGCTCCAGAGCTGGTAACGGACGGGCCCCCTCCCCGCTTTTCACCTGCGCCTGCGGCGTAGATGTTGCCCTGCGCGTCGATGGCGAGCGCTGTGATCTCCTTCTTGGGCGCGCCATACAGAACGAAGGCCTCGCCTTGCGGCGAAATGCGATACACCAGGCCGCTGCCGTCAGTGCCGGCGATCAGGTTGCCGGAATCGTCGAGCGCGAGACAACGTATCTGTGCCTCGTCGCTTTGGAAGAACACCGAGCCGTCGCCATTGGGCTTCACGCGGAAGATCTGGCCGCGGTCGCCTGTGCCAAGGTAAAGCTGACCCGATTTGTCGAGTTGCAATGCCCAGATGTACTTGGTGTGGGGCTCGAAAAAAACGCTCGCGCTGTAAGACGCGTCAACCGCAACCGTGGCCCGAGGCTTCTCTTCCCCGGCGCTGGGTTTCGCGCCTTCCTGTGCGGCGGCGATTTCCGCGATGGTATGTGCGCCTTCCGGCGCCTGGCCGGGAGCGGGACCGCCGTGCACAATCTTGTACACCTTGCCGTCAGGAGAAGTGGCGGCGTAAATCGTGCCGTCGGGCGCGATCGCGAGCGCCTGCACCTCCAACTCCTGGGCAGCAAAAATGATGCTGGCCTTCCCTGCCGGAGTGACCTTGTAGACCCGAGCGGGCGATCCGGCAGCGGTGTAGACATTTCCCTGCAGGTCGGCGGCGGCGTCCCAGATATAGGTCGAGGGCGAAGTGTAAAGGTCTTTAAACGCGGGAGCGAGCGTCAGGCTGCCATCGCTGTTGATAGCTACACCGTGGGCTGTGCCCTTCTCGTAGTCGTCGTACTTGGTTTGCTCCCAGGTGCGGGTGGACTGGGCAAACAAAACGGACGACAGCAGCAGTCCGCACAAGGCCAGTAAAAAAAATCTCATCAGGATCCTGATCAGGCGAAGTAAAGCAGGAATAGTCAAAGCCTAACACGGGCGAGAGTGGCACTCCTGGCTAGCCTCTTAACCAGTGTCATCCCGAGCGTAGTCGAGGGATCTGCAGTTTGTGCGCAGGGCGACGGACCGTCGCGATGCGCGCCAACTACAGATCCCTCGGTCGTCGTCCGCCGGGGCGGACGCCTCGGTCGGGATGACACTCGCGAATGCGTTACTTAAGGCTTATGCTTCGCACATGCGCGTTCTCTATGCCCAGCGTGCAATCGGGATTGATGTTCTGGATGTAGAGATTCGAATTGCCATCGCGGTAATCCTGGAAGGCGACGACAGTATTATTGTTGGACGAGATTGCCGTCCAGGGGCGTGACTTCTCGGCGAGCACGGAGCTGACCGGGAACTGCGCGCACACCGTTCCTCCTGCACTGTTCAGCCTGATGCCCTGAATGGTGCCGGCCTCAGTGACCTGCTGATCGACCCAGAACACAAATGCGCCGTCGCCAATCTGCACCGTACGCTCGAAGATTTCAGCCTCGTTGTTATCCTGCAAAGGAAGGATGACCAGTCCGTTATCGCCCCACTGCCGGGTCCCCGTGGAGTCGAACTTCTGGGCATAGACGCCGCTCAAGCTCTGCAACGAATCTTCTTCTTCGTAGGAGACAAAAATCTCCTGGGTTGAGGGGTTGTAGGCCGCCGACGGCGAAACGCGAATCTGCGAGCCGTTGGTGGATGCCACCACTCCGTTGTGCGGAAATACTTCCGTCCCGGCGGAGTTGATGTGCTGTACATACACCTGCAATGAAGGACTGCTGCTGTACCAGGAGAAGACAGCCCCGCCATTGCCATCGGGAACGAAGCTGGGGAAGTTGCCTAATTGCAGTGAGCCGCCGTCCCACACGTGAACGTGGCTGGCGCCCCAAAGCAGTTTGCCCGTAGCCGAAATCTTGTTGGCGTAGAGATAGCGGTTGCTGCGGAATCCGGTATCGCGGCTGAACGAAACGATCACCGATCCATTGTCGGAGCCGTGCAAATCCGAAACCGTGTAGTCGGCCTTGTTCTCACTCAGAATAAAACCGTTATTCACCAGCGTGTTCGATGCCCATTGCGGCTTTCCGTTGGCATCGAGCTTCTGCAGCACGATGAACGAATAGGTCGGGCCGTAGGCAGTCCAGGCCACCACCACTCCACCATCACTGGTGCCTGCCACCTTTGGCTGATGCGCGCTGGGAGCGCCGACGGTAAGTTGGATTCCGTTCGCCCCCCACAACTGCTCGCCGCTGGGGCTGACTTTGGTCACCGTCACCTGCTGGTTATCGCCTTCGCGGGTATCGAGAAACGCCAGCAGCGCGTCGCCCTGGGTATCGACATCCAAGCCGTAGTCTTCCGTGGAGCTGTTAGTTAGTTTCGCGATTTGAATACCGTCGTGCATGAACTGCTCGTACCCATTCAGATCGAGGCGCTGAAGATAGGTATCGTAGCCAATCGGCGGCGGGTCGTTGGGATTGCTATTGAACCAGCTCACGAAGAATCCGTTGTCGGCCAGGGGAACAACCTTGGGCTGAACCTGGTCGGCGTTCGGGATATCGGACAATGCGAGGTTCTGGTTGGGATCGCTCGACCACTGCGCCCATGCGCTGGTGGTAAGGGTGAGGGCGAGCACAACGAGAATAGCGACGAAGTACGGCTGCAAGCGAAGCTTCATCTTGTCTCCTATGAGGTATGAATCCGAGCTGCCGGAATTGGCCTGGAGGACAAGGGAGCGTTTCAGGAAGAGAGCGAACCTGTCCCGCGGGAGCGAGCGAATTCAGCAGCTTAGATTCGGCGGCAACGATAACACACCGGCAAGGGCGTGAACAGAGTTTCCGCGGCTAGAGTTTCCGTGGCTATGGAGTTCGTGCCGCCGCTTTACGACAAACCAATCGCGGCTGTCATCCCGAGCGTAGCCGAGGGAACAATTGGCGGTGTCATCGCGAGCGCAGCAACGGAACAATCGGAGGTGTCATCCCGAGCGCAGCCGAGGGATCCGCAGTTTCTTCACTGGCCCGAACCGCGTCGCGTGAGCGGTATCATCGCTCCGCAATCCAGCGCAGGCTGGAACGGGTGCCCTCTGAATCTGGATGCTTCGTCGGCAGCCGGAAGAAACTGCAGATCCCTCGACTCCGCTCGGGATGACACACGTTAGAGAGCTAACGTTCGCCGCTCGGGACGTACACGTCTTAGCTAGTAGGTTCCTCAATGCCAGGCACCGGCGCGATGGCTTCATTGAAGCGGTCCGGTTGATTGACTTCGGCCGCCGCCGTTGTGCTGTTCTCCGGATCGGTCAAAGCAGGGTTAGCTTCGCCAACGGTCTCGTCGGACTCGGATACGGGCGGGGGTTGTTCGTTCTCGGCGGCCTGGAACAGTTCACTCTGCGGATCGCCCAGCTTTTCGAACTCCTCCATGCTGGGCAGTTCGTTCACGTCGTTCAATCCGAAACGCAGCAGAAACTCTTTCGTCGTCTTATAAAGGATGGGCCTGCCGATGACCTGTTTGCGTCCGGCGGTGGTGACCAGCTTGCGATCCAGCAGAGTGGCGATTACGCCCGCGGAATCAACCCCGCGAATTTCGCTGATCTCCGGCACCGTCACCGGCTGCTTGTAGGCGATGACGGAAAGAGTCTCCAGCGCCTGCATCGACAGCCGCACCGGCGGCTTCAGGCTCTTGGCGAAATTGACCACCACGTCATGATGTTCCGGCTTGGTCGCCATGCGATAGCCGCCGGCGATCTGGCGAATCTCCATGCCGCGGTCAGGAGACGCGTATTCGGCGGTGAGCTCCTCAAGCAACAGATCGATGCGGTCCTTCACCCGGCGGAGATCTTCCTTTTCCTGGGTCTTCGCGTCGACCGGTGGCGTCTCGGGGATGACCGTCTCGGCCTCGGGTTCCGTTGGAATATCGACCGGAATGTCGCGCGGCTCTTCCTCGAACTCGATGGTTTCTTCGTCGAGCTCTTCCTCTGACGGTTGGGGCTCGGCGACAAGTTCGTTCAGCGCGAGACGAGCCTGTTCTTCGGCGCGCAGCTCGCCGAGCACGGCGTCCTTCAGCAGTGCCGCGAGCTGGTTGAGGGTGACCGGTTCTTCGGTCGCGTAGATGATGGCTTCGACTTTCGCTTTAACGCTCATTCGGTGGCTTTGAAAGGACACGGCTTCAGCCGTGCCGTACGCACTCCTTAAAAGTTGTCATCCCGAGAGCGCGTAAGCGGTCGAGGGATCTGCAGTTCGTGGCATCGCCCATGGCGGCGCTCCAGCGCCGCACTACCCACGCCCGCGCTAGGTCCAGTCATCTTTAATCGGCGAGCTCTCGCCCATCAGGCTATCGAAGTTGGTGTGCTTCTTTAGCATAATCTCGCCGAACACGTTGTCCTGGCGCGCCAGCACCGCCTGTAACCGTATCAGCTCCAGGATGGCCAGGAACGCGCACACCAACGCCGCCCGCGAGTTCAGGCTGCGAAGCAGCTGCTTCAGGCGCACCGGACGGTCTTCCAACGCGAGGCGCCGGCGAACATAGTCGATCATCTGCGCCACAGTAACGTTTTCTTCTGCGACGTCAAACGTTGGACGGCTGCGCGCGCGATCCAGTATCTTCTGAAACGTCTTCACTAGGTCCACCACGTCAGCCGCCAACTCCGGCTCGGTGCCTTCAGTCCCGCGGAATTCCTTCAACGCGGGATTCGACCAGACGGCTTCTTCAATCTGTTGCTTTTGCAGCAGCATCTGTGCCGCGGTCTTGAATCGCTCGTGCTCCAGCAGGCGATTGACCAGCTCGGCGCGCGGATCTTCCATTCCAGCAGCGGCGTCCGGGTCGCGCGGCAGCAGCATCTTCGACTTGATGTGAATCAGCAGCGAAGCGGTGTAGATAAACTCGGCAGCGACGTCGACGTCGAGCTGCTTCATGTTCTCGACGTACTTCAGATACTGCGCCGTGATCCTGGCGATAGGGATGTCGTAGATGTCGATGTCTTGCTTGCGAATGAGGTCGAGCAGCAGATCGAGCGGCCCTTCATATACCTGCTCCACAGTGACGGAGAACGACGACTCGTCGTCCCGGCGCGCCATCGCTCTGGGCGCTTTGGGGTCTGATGGTGGCTGCACTTCAGGCATTGTTTTTTATCATCTCACAGCTGAATTGACTCAGGTGTTAATCAGGCTGGGTAGTGGAAGTGCACCAAATGCTGCGAGGCGATGGTGGAGCCCTTGCGGGTGGCGGGGCGGAAATGCCAGCGCCGCAACACCGCGAGCACCTTTTCGTCCACGCCGTAGCCGATGCCCTGGGTGAGCTTGAGATCGGTTACGTTTCCCTGATCGTCGATGGTGACTTCTACGATCACGTCACCTTGTACTCCGGGAGGCAGGTCAGAGCGCGCCACCGGAGGATCGGGGAAAACCTGTGGCAAGGCGGGCATCACTGCCGACCCATTGAGCGGCGCCCCGGGAATGTGGACACCATAGGGCGACCCAGCGCTGGCGGTTACGTCGGGAGCATTGTCAGCGGTCCTGCTGGCTTCTTCGCGTTGGCGGGCAATCGTCTTAGCGGGGGACGGCAGCCTTGGCTTCGCCGCCTTGACCTTCGCCATCTGCAGCGGTTCTGAGTCGTGGGCCTGTTCTCGACCGAGCGGCGCGAGATAGATGACGCTGCCGGAAGAGTACGGCGTCCCTAGTGCAACCTCATGCGGCAGAACAGTCACCAGCGTTCGATGGCTCAGCACCAGCAGCACTACGCCATGCGCCGCGAATGACAAAAGCAGCGCGATGTTCCAGTTGATGCGTGATGTGGGTTTCAGCTCTTCGAACATTCCCCACCCGAGATACAGGTTCGACTGGCGCAGTGGATTGAGGTGAGCGAAAAAACTTCCCTATTCCCGCCAGGCATTGGAGTAGCGGGCGTCAGGGCACGACTAGAGGTCGGGCCCGGAGGCGAATTCTTTTCCCGCCGGGTCAGTAACCCGAAGCCCATGCTAGTCGATTCCAATGGAGTCCAGCAGGTCGCAAATTTGTGTCGCTTCTACGCGCAAGCGCCGCCCGGATTGCAGCATGTCGGTGATCTCGTCGAAGCCCTGCATCAGGCGCAGCTTGACGGCAGCGTAACATTCCGGCTGACTTAACCCGCGTCCCCGCGCAGCCGACCACGCCTGAGTTGCAGCCGGGCCGAGAAAGACGCTTACCGCAAACATCGTCTTGCGGTCAGGGGTCACGTCAAAGATGTACTCAGTTGCAGGAGCTTCCGGGTCGGATGCGAGCGCGTCGCGCTGTCCCACAAAGTAATACTGATAGACGTAGCCAGTCTGCGCGGTATACGACTTCATGCGGCGGACGGTCATTGCATCACGGCTCGGCAGGAGCTTCCCGCAGCCGCGCCGCTGCGGCCTCTGGTGTCACAGGAGACGAATACACTTCCTTGAAGGTGTACGACTTCTCTTTGGCGCCCAGTATCGGCAGGATCTCAATGTGCCAATGATAGTCGTCCTCAATCGTCTTCCAGAAGCCCAGCGTCTCGGAGCGATGCAGCGTGTTGGGCGAGGTGTGCAGCACCATATGGAATCCGTCGGCAATGGCGCGAATGCGATGCAAGGTGCGGCGCAACAACGCGGCCAAATCACGCAAGGCGCCGGATTTGGTTGCGATGCGCTCAAAATAGGCTTCGTGCAGCCGGGGAGCAATCCAGGTTTCGTAGGGCACCCGCGGTGCGTAAGGGCAGCAGGCTATGTAGTCGCCGCGAACTTCGATGACCCGAATCTTCTGTTGCTGCTCCTGGGCCAGTATGTCGCAGAAAACGCAACGCTCCTTCACCCGATAGTGCTCGCGCGCGGCCCGCAGCTCATACAGAACGCGGCGCGGCACAAACGTCGTGGCCACGATCTCAGTGGTCGGATGGTCCCATTGTTGTCCTGACAGCCCACCGAAATTCTTGAATACGGTCACGTACTTGAAACGCAGATCTTTCTTCAGGTCGTCGATACGGCTTCCCAGCAAAGCCAGATACTCTTCAATCTCGCGATCGTCGGCATTCCACAGGTGGCGATCGTGACGCGTGTTCTCGACGATGACCTCATGCGCGCCCACGGCCTGCATTTTGTCGTACAAGCCATTGCCCGCGCGCTCCGGCTCGCCTTCAATGCGGTAAATAGGACGCGGATGCACCACTGCTCGCGCTGCCCACGGATTTCCGTTGGCGCTGGGAACGAACGACACCACTTGCAGATGCTGCCCACCCTCCGGACAGAAGGGGCAGCCGGAGTCGAGGGCACCGTCGTAGTGCTCATCGCCCGTAATCACCCACGAGCGCGTAATAGGGTCTTTGCGGAGTTCCATTCATCCTTACTGTAATCGGGTGTAGTAGCGGATGGCTAGTTTTCAAGTCGACTGCAACTCGACGCCTGGCTTCCAACGGGGTGCCCCATTCGGGCCGGGTTTGCCCGGGTGGGGTTTTGTACGAATGAGAAATCTTTCCATATCGGGGACAAAACCCCACCCCGGCAACGGAAGCCGGGATGGGGCACCCATCGTCCGCTGCTAAAATCAAGGTGTGTCCCGCCCCATTCGGCTCATCGCCATCGATATCGATGGCACCCTGCTCGATACCAAGGTCCAGCTTTCGGAAGAGAATCGCGCTGCCTTGCGACGCGCCCATGAAGCTGGGATCGAGATCGTCCTGGGAACCGGCCGGCGCCATAAGTTCGCGCTTCCCATCGCCGAGAAGCTCGGCTTCGATCTATGGCTCATCAGCTCTAACGGGGCGGTGACGCGCTCGCTGCAGGGCGAGCTGTTTCATCAAGACCTGTTGCCTCTCGATACCGCTCTGAAGCTGAGCCGGCTCATGAACGATTATCACGATTACATGGTCCTGACCTTCGATCGCCATGGGCTGGGGGCGATTGTCTGCGAGAATCACGAGCGGCTTTATGGCGTCATCCAGCGCTGGATGGAGAAGAACTCACCTTATATCAAGTTCATCAGTCCAATCGAGAAGGCGCTGGTGACTGACCCGATACAGGCCATGTTTTGCGGGCCGATCGACTTGAGCAAGACGATGCTGCAGAAGCTGGAGGGCAGCGACTTTCGCCAGGAGTTCACGCTGTTGCGGACGCAGTACGACTGGCGCGACCTGTGCATCATCGACCTGCTGAATGCGGGATGCTCCAAGGGTCATGCCCTGGAGCGCTGGTGCAATTATCGCGGCATCGATCGCAGTGAAGTAATGGCCATCGGCGACAATTACAACGACATTGAGATGTTGACCTTTGCCGGCCATCCCGTCATCATGCAAAATGCTTCTGAGGAGCTGAAGCAGAATGGCTGGACGGTTACTTTGCACTGCGATGAGCACGGCGTGGCTGCCGCTATCGAGCAGGTGCTGGAAAGCAATGCCGCAATTACCAATGCCTAGACTTTTGCTGATAACGGCGCTGCTGGTTGCGGTTGCTCCGCTGCGCGCAGCCGAGATCGCGAACCTGACGAACGGCTTCAGCATTCGTTACGAGCGGCACGAGATTGTGGGCGCCATCACCCGTCTGTACACCGGCACCGACACCAGCAGCTACATCGATGTGCCGACCGCCCAGGTCACCGGCTTTGAACCTGCTCCTCCAGAGCCTGCCAAAGTTGAGGCCGCAAAACCGGCCGACCTGAACCAGGTGATTCGCGAGGTCAGCCGCCGCAGCCGGCTCGACGCTGACTTCATCGCCAGCGTGATCCGCGCCGAAAGCGGTGGGAATACGAATGCCGTTTCACGCAAGGGGGCGCGCGGCCTGATGCAGCTGATGCCGGGCACCGCTGACCAGCTTGGAGTGAAAAACAGCTTTGACGCGGCGCAGAATGTCGACGGCGGCGTTCGCTACCTGATGCAGCTTCTGCAGCAATTCAACTACGACGTCCCTAAGGCCTTGGCCGCATACAACGCGGGTCCGCAGCGAGTCACGCAGTACAAAGGCGTGCCGCCCTATCGCGAGACCCGGGCTTACGTAGCGCGCATCATCCGCGATTACAACCGCAAGAAGCTGGCAGAGATGCAACAAGCAAAGCTCGCGCTGCACGAGTGATCATTCCTGTCGTGTGTCATCCCGAAGCGAAGCGAGGGATCTGTAGTTTGCTGACCGGCCGCCGAGCTCTCTCGTCGCACGACGTACCTCAGCCAGTGTCATCCCGAGCGTAGCCGAGGGATCTGTAGTTTGCCCACGCTGGCCGCCGAACTCTCTCGTCGCACGACGTACCTCAGCCTGTGTCATCCCGAAGCGAAGCGAGGGATCTGCATTTCGCCGGGCGTGACGAAGAGCGACAATCAGAAATGCGATCTCGGTCCAAGTTCCAACTTGCCGCTAAATGCCGCGGGCGTGTACTAATGTTCCGCAAGATCAGACCATGCAGGATTTGTAGCCCTGATTAGTGCAATTTTCTTTTCTCGTCGCCAGCCCTTCAGTTCCTTTTCGCGCGCAATGGCTGCGGTGACCCCCCCAACAACTTCGACCCCGTGCCGGGCGGTGAAACCCTTCGGGTAGTCATGCGTTTTGTGCTCCAGAACGCGCCTCCAAAGATGCCGTGAGACTCCGATGTAGAGAGTTAGCGAGCGGCTGGCCATGATGTACACGCAGTACGATTTGTGTTCCTGCACGTGCGGCCGTATTTCATCCGCGAAACTGTGGAGCAGTGATGCCGCTCACGCGATGCCGTTCAGGCCAGTGAAGAAACTGCAGATCCCTCGCCCGCCGCGTCGGGCTCGGGATGACACAGCTCGAGGGATAAGCATTACAAGCGCGCTGTTCCGACTTGACTCTCCGCTCTTTTCCGTTTCTCCTCAGTAAGACGCCCAATCGAAACTCCCGAATGAATAAAAAGCGCATTCTCATCATGCTCCTGGTTCTGGCCGTGCTCTGCGCACTGGTGTACCTACAGGTGCGGACCTGGAAACGGTTCGACTGGCATACCTTCTGGCAGCAGACCGAGCACGTGAACTGGCTGCTGATTTTCGCCGGTGTGGCGCTTACCTACGCTTCCTATTCATTGCGTGCGGTGCGCTGGAAGATCTTTCTCAAGCCGGTTTGCAAAACCACCAGCGCTCGATTGCTGGCTCCGCAGTTCATCGGCTTCACCGCTCTCGCATTGTTGGGGCGCGCCGGAGAAGTGGTGCGTCCCTACATCATTGCCCGCAAAGAAAACCTCACCTTCGCCTCCCAGATGGCAGTCTGGACAGTGGAGCGCATCTTCGACATGGGAGGCTTCGCCGCGCTGCTGGCTTTCAGCTTCCTTTCTCCCGACCTGCGGGCGCTTCCCTTCTATCATGGCCTGCGCGAAGGAGCCTTCGCCCTATTTGCTCTTGTGCTGGGGCTGCTCGTGGTGATGGTGATTATTCGTAAAGCCGGGGAGCGGGTCGGTGACTTGCTGCACAGTCTATTTGCCGGGACCTTCCCGCGTTTTGCCCACCATCTACGCGACAAGATTCGCAGCTTCAGCGTCGGGCTGGAGACCATTCACAGCCTGGGTGCTGCCCTGCAGTTGACAGCCCTCAGCATCTTCATGTGGCTGCTGATCGCGGTGGACTACATCGCCATCATGCATGCTTATCCCGGCATCCTGCACCAGGCCACGATACCTATGGCGATTCTGCTGATGGGCGCGAGCATGGTGGGATCGCTGCTGCAACTCCCCGGCGTCGGAGGCGGCTCCCAGTTGGCAACCATCGGGATGCTGAGCGCCGCGTTCGGCATCCCCCATGAGATGGCGGTTAGCTGTGGCATGCTGCTGTGGGCCGTGACCTTTATGTCAGTGATTCCGGCGGGACTCTTGCTGGCACGCCGTGAGCACGTGTCGCTGAAGGCAATTGAAGACGCGGAAGAAAAAGCGGCCGAACTGGCGCAGTGAGGGTTGAAGAACTTTCGTTGCAAGCGAGGAGCGCCAGCCCCCCAGGTTGCGTCATCCCCAGCCCGAGCGCAGCCGAGGGATCTGCAGTTTGTTCACTCGCCCGAGCCGGCTCCCCCGAGTTGTGCTTCCGCTGGATGGCACAAAAGTAATCCACGTTAGTTCGAAATTTGTCCAAAGAACCGTGACGGGCATCACATACAGACTTGCGCAATCTGTTTACCCTAACCCTGCGATCTTTAGGCGTACAGCAGTTGGCGACGCGTGCGGCTCAATCCTAGGTAAATGATGCCGACTGGTAAGTTGTCGATCCGCTATGCATGCGGTTGAGGCACGATGGCCAGATGCGCCAATGCTCCATACTGAAATTACCGACCTACTGACATTTCGCACCAGGAGCGCGCTCCACCTATTTCATGTTTGCAGTAAGAAGCATCGGGTCAGCGACAGACAAAGAGCAATCAGCCAGAAACCAGGCAGTCGTCGCGTAGTTGGCTATTAGCAGTTAGAACGACACAAACCTCTCTCGAGCGGCACGGCTTTTAGTCCTTCCGGCAACCGTGCAATGCGAGTTCGCGTCCGCCCTAACCCGGCAGCGGACCCGTCCACCCTGCCTTTTGCAATTGCTCGCGAATCGCCTGCGGCGAGTCGGCGCAGATTGCGGCCATTCCTAGCGCTTCGGACGCATCCGTGTTGCGCGGCTTGTCGTCGATGAACAGTGCCTCGTTCGCCGGCAGCTTCAGGCAATCCAGGCAATGTTGAAAGATCTCCGGATCAGGCTTCGCGAAGCCAATCTCTGCCGACAAAATAAAACACTCAAAGTCGCGAATCCAGGCGAACTCCGCGCGCACCGATTTCGCCATATCGGCGTGCATGTTCGACAGCACAGCAGTTTGTATTTCGCGGCTACGCAGTTCTGCCGCCCAGCTCAGCATCTGCGGATTGACCTGACTCCACATCTCGACATCGGTGCGCCGTAGCCATGCGATCTGCTCCGCCGTAAGCTCGGCGCCGGCATCGCGAGCCACCGCCTGCCAATACTGTTCCGCTGTCAAGATGCCGCGGTCGTAGTCCTGGCGTTCCGCATAGTAGTACTCACGAAACTCCTCACGCGTGACCCGCAGCAATTCCGCTATGGCAGCGATGGTGTCAGGCGGAGGGGCGTAGGAAAGCACTTCCCCAAAGTCGAAAATTACGGCGCGGATCACGCGGCCATTCAGTCGAACGGTCGTAAGGCCCATCACTTGACGTTATCAGGTTTGCTCCTACCCTCTCCCGGGGTGTCATCCCGAGCGCAGCGTTAGCTGGTGAAGGTGTCATCCCGAGCGAGGAGTCCGCCGCAGGCGGACGACGAACCGAGGGATCTGCAGTTTGCTCGCGCCGCCGCCAACCCTCCCACGGCTGTCATCCCGAGCGCAGCCGAGGGATCTGCAGTTTGCTGGCGCCGCGAAGAACCACAGTTAAAACTGCTCTCGCGGCCCTCGCTCCAGCTTCCCGCTGAATGCCGCTCGCGTGTACCAATGCTCCGCTAGATCAGCCCACGCCGGGTTTGCCGTTTTTATGAGAACGATCTTCTTTTCGCGCCGCCAACTCTTGAGTTGTTTCTCGCGAGCGATGGCGTCCGCTATTTCTCCGAAGGCCTGAACGTATACCAACCTCTCGATCTTGTATCTGGCGGTGAATCCCTTTGGATATTCATGCACTTTGTGCTCCAGAACACGCCTCCAAAGATGTCCCGTCACTCCAATGTAAAGAGTCAGCCAGCGACTCGCGATGATGTACACGTAATAAGATTTTGCTTCCTGCACGCGCGTAGTATTTCAGGGGAAACCCAGTGGAGCAGTGAGGTGGCTCACGAGACGTGGTTCGCGGCGCGGGCAAACTGCAGATCCCTCGGCTACGCTCGGGATGACACTGGTGGGAAATCGTTCTTCGGCGGTGCCAGCAAACTGCAGATCCCTCGGCTCTGCCCGGGATGACACTCATAATCTTGTGGCGGTGGCGTCGGCTTACTCCCCGCTGGCAACGCCAATACCCGGTTGTGACGCACATCACAGGGGCACGTGACAGGTGGTATATGCCCTCAAGCCGGGTTGCAGTATTTCTAATCATGTAAACAAATTCGATTCTGTCGGGAAGCAGAAATGAAAGACCTATCAAAGAAGTGCTGGCGAGAGAAAGTCACCGCTGAAATCACCTTGGCGCACCTGCAACATTTCGCTGCCGAATCGGGAAGTCACATGAGTGCTGCGGAGGTTGCAGCATTCCTTAACCAGGACGGACGGGCGCACGACATGTGGATCCACATGATGCAAGCCGGTGAAGATTATATGAAGTCCATTCTTGACCAGAAGGTAGTCGTAATGCACGCCGTGAAACAGGCGCCGACGCACACGGCGCTGGTTCATTGAGCATAATCCTCCTCTCATAACCAACGGCGAATGCTCCTCTACCTCCTCCCGAAGGGCTGCGATCAGCAGCCCTTTCGGCGTTTCCAGTGCTGATTCCACTCACCGTGACAAAGCCGGCGCCCGGGCGGCCCAAATATTCGTCAAATACCGTCGAAAAATCGGCTTTGGTTGCTTGAACCAGCGAACTCGACGACGCCATTTAGCGTCATACTCACTACTACCCTGTCCGAACAACTTGCGAGCCGCCCCAGCCCAGCAGCCCGGCAACTTGGACTTGAGGTGCATGTGTCCTCCCCCACCAACACGCGGCCTCGAATTCTTTGTGTGGACGACCGCGTCAGTTCGCTGGAAGTGCGGCGGAGCATGTTAACCATCATTGGGTACGACGTCCTGATTGCCAGCGATCCACCCAGCGCCCTGGCTATCACCGACAAGGTTGAGGTCAATCTGGTCATCCTCGACTACAACTTCCCCGGTCAGATGTCGGGCGAGGAACTGGCGCACAAATTGCGTGCAGCCAATCCCAAGCTGCCGCTGATCATGCTATCGGGAGTGCCTGATCTGCCCGAAAGCGCAGCCGCTAGCGTGGATGTGTCGATCATGAAAGGCGCCGGCCGGCCAACCGATCTGTTGGGGGCGATCGCGCGACTGCTGCAAGGCAAGGCTTCAGGGTAAACTTCGGCGATGCGACAGAAGCCCTGCGACGGTGGCCGACTTTAAAAGCCGACGCCGCGCGAAACACCTGAAGCCTGCCAGCTTAATTTTTAGAGTTGCGGCTAGCTAGTGCTAGCCGGCTTTTTCCAGCGATGCGAATCCATTTCCCCGGCGGGTCGCTTCATCGCGATGGCGCCGCGACAGTTCGAGGAATTGGTTACAGGTCTTCATCAACTCCCGGGTGCTGTTGCGCAGCATCTGGGTCTGGGCCATCAATTCGCTGGAGAGCGCCAAGTTTCTCTGGATGTGGAGAGGATTCGGAACCTGCTCCCTTAAGTCCTGGCGGCGGGCCCACTTGTCGAGTTCGGCGGGAAATGCGATAACCACGCCTTTGCTGGAGCCGGAAGGACGGTGAACCGGCAACCCCGAGCAACGCTCCCACCGCTGCACGGTGCGAACGCCCTTACCTAAATAACTTGCGATTTCCTTCCAAGAGCCTAAAACAACCTGCATTGTAAGCTCCTCGATGGGTGAGGTGGAATTGAGGGATGACGCTATCTGACGCACCCGCTCTATGTTCTTAAGAGTTACTCTCGGGCAGCGAGGGTTGTCAAGAGCCTTAGCACTTCGGCGGAGTGAAAAAATGGTTTCCCATTGCGCAAGCCCAAGCTGGCATGGGCCTTTTCATCCCCTGAAGCAAGGCCGACTCATTGTGCTGCCGCCTTTGCACAAGTCTGCGGCTCAAGAAGCTGCTCTGCTGGATGTGGCGTGGTTGTGCGAGAACTGTGCCGGCTCGTTCAGCGTGGCTCGCGACAACGATGGCCGGGTGCAGGTGGCAAGGGCGCGGCCTATCGCTGCCTGAGCTGTGTGAAAGTGGCTGCCCTTGCCATCGATAGGGATCTGTCCCGGTTGCAGCGGGTGCAGCTTAGAGTCCCTGAATCCAACGGCTTGCGCAAATCGGGAACACTTTTACTCGGCTAACCAGCATCCAAGGTGAAAGATACCAATGCCGGCTGCCAGCCGCGCGGAGCGCAAAGTGCCTGACCCTGAAAACTCGACTAACGGTTTCCATCGCGACATCATCGTGATTGGCGCCTCAGCCGGAGGCGTCGAGGCCTTAATGCAGATGACTTCCCGCTTTTCGGCAATGGAGGCGGCGGTTTTCGTGGTGCTGCACTCCGGTCCCAATCGACCGAGTTACCTGTACAACCTGCTGCACCGGCAAACCCAGGAAATGGCCGTGACGATTTCGGAGAACGGGCTTGCCATCGAACCCGGCCACATATATCTGAGCGTGCCGGACTGTCATCTGGTGCTGGAGCCAGATCACATGCGACTGGTTCGCGGAGCAGTGGAAAACCGTCATCGGCCGTCCATCGACGCGCTGTTTCGTTCTGCTGCCAAAGCCTTCGGCCCACGCGTCATCGGAGTTGTGTTGTCCGGCTATCTGGATGACGGGAGCGCCGGGCTGCATAGCATCAAGCGTGCGGGAGGCGTGGCCGTGGTGCAGGACCCGAAAGATGCAGTGGCGCCCAGTATGCCGGAAAACGCGATTGCAACCACCAAGGTTGACTACGTTTCTCCGGTAACGGAGATTCCTGACCTTCTAAGCCGCCTGGTAAAGCAACCGGTGAAATTGGAACCCATCCGCGCCGCGGCACACGAAGGCGGCAACGATAACGACGAACTAGTCGATCCCAAGGGAACTCCTTCGGCCTATACCTGCCCGGAATGT
This sequence comes from uncultured Acidobacteriaceae bacterium, assembly GCA_963796585.1. Taxonomy (GTDB): domain Bacteria; phylum Acidobacteriota; class Terriglobia; order Terriglobales; family Acidobacteriaceae; genus CAVVDY01. Next base: position 444,817 of record CAWCMB010000004.1, on the reverse strand, counting down.
CATGGAACATTGTGGGAAGTGCAGGAGGGCAAGTTGTTACGTTACGCCTGCCGTGTAGGGCATTCCTTCACCGCCGAATCGATGTTTCTGGACCAGAGCAACGCCACGGAGCGGGCGGTGTGGGCGGCGCTTCGAGCGCTGGAAGAACGCGCCGATCTCTCGCGCCGCATGGAACAGCGCTCGCTCGCCAGCGGTTTGCAAATCGTGGCTAATCGTTATCGCCAGTTGGCGCAGGCGGCGGACAAAAATGCTGCCGTGCTCCGCAAGCTGTTACTGGAGAACCCGCCCGCGCAAATTCGCGAACGCGATGACGAGCTAGCCAACTCGGCCTGACCGCCGTTTACTGAAGTAGAAGGCTGACGCGCTTACGCTGTCGATTGTTCGGCGCGTGAAGGAATACCTGCATATAATCAGGGTGGGTGAACCGGTGCGCAATGCTTCCAAAGCTGCAAGAACGAGTACGCCCGGGGATATCCCGGCGGATCCCTCGCAACGCTACGCCATCGTAGCTATCGGCGGCTCGGCTGGCGGATTGGAATCGGTTCGCGCCATCCTGCACGATCTTCCTGCGGACTTTACTTCGCCGATCCTGGTGGTCCTCCATCTTCATCCCAAGTACATCAGCCACATGGCCGAAATATTGCGCCGGCAAACCGATCTGGAAGTCAAAGATGCTGAGGAGCAGGAGACCATCGCCGCCGGGTGCGTCTACATGGCGCCAACTAACCGGCATCTGTTAGTGAATCGGGGGTTAATCAAGCTCTCCGACACGCCTGCCGTAAACTTCAGCCGGCCCTCTGTCGATCGAACCTTCGAGTCGGTGGTGAAGACCTACGGATCGCGGGTGATTGGAGTGGTGCTGAGCGGCTCGGGCAAGGACGGCTCGGAAGGTTTGCGCGCCATCAAAGAGGCCGGCGGCTTTGCCATTGTGGAAGATCCGCTCACTGCCCGTTTTCCTGCCATGCCTAGCGCCGCGGTATCGGCTTCCAGCGTCGATCGCATCGTGCCGCTCAACGAGATTGCTCCCCTGCTGTTGGAGTTGTCCGGGGCGATGCAGGAATCTGTGGGTTGATGAACGACGACCTGACACTTCATGACCTGATAGGCGAACTGGCTGCGGAACAAGGCCCTGATCTAAGAGGATACAAGCTGGCCAGCCTTGAGCGCCGCGTGCGCAAGCGCATGTCGGAAGTGGGGGCTTCGACCTTCCGCGATTATCTCTCGCTGGTGCGGTCGAACGCCGACGAACATGTCAACCTGCTCAACACCGTCCTGATCAACGTCACCGAGTTTTTTCGCGATCCCCAGGCTTGGCAGTGCTTGCGTGACGACGGGCTGCCACTGGCGTTGCGTGAACTTCAGCCGGGCGATCCTTTGCGAGTATGGAGCCTGGGTTGTGCCACGGGCGAAGAGCCTTACTCGCTGGCCATCCTGCTCTCCGAATATCTGGGCGGGGCGCTGGCCGACTACAACATCAAGATTTACGCCACCGACATCGACGAAGAAGCCCTGACCATTGCTCGTCGTGGAGAATATCCGCTAGAGCGCTTGCGTCGGGTTCCCGCGTCGTTGCAGGAGAAATACTTTAGCGGCCGGGGTGCGATCTTGCGCGTGAATCGGGAGATCCGGCGGTTGACAATTTTTGGTCGCAGCAACATGCTGAGCGACGCGCCGATTTCTCATTGCAATCTTGTGGTCTGCCGCAATGTCTTAATATATTTTGATTCGAACACCCAAAATCAGGTGATCTCGCGCATGCTGTATGCGCTGGAACCAGGTGGGGTGTTGTTTCTGGGTAAGGCGGAATCGCAGCTCGCAAATCACAGCGTGTTTCGGCCGCTTAACACCCGGTGGCGAGTTTTTCAGAAGTCTCCTGTGGGCAGCTCTGAGGGCAGCAGTCAAAACGATGGCCGTACGCAGACACCTGCGGCGGGAGGTACAGAATTGGCGCAACACGAAATGGAGTCCCTGCAGCTTTATCAGCGTTACATCCTGGAGACAGTCAAGTCCGGCCTGCTGGTGCTCGGAGACGACGATATCATCCTGAATCACAATGACGCGCTGGTGCAGGTCTTCGCCCTGAACGATAACAAGTTGGCGGGCAAGCGCTTGCAGAATACGGAGCTCGCGTATCGCTGTCCGGAATTGACCTCGCGACTGGAGTCGGTGCGCAAGAGCACTGGTGAAATCGCGCAGTTTCAGTGCACGGTTAGCAGTAAGGGCGAGGACCGGCTTCTGAACGTGGTCCTCCGCCCCGTGATCACAGGCCCCGACAAGCACACCGGCGTGGTCATCTATGCCGAAGACGTGACCGCCCGCGAGCGCCTGCAAGACACCATTGAGAAGTTGGAAAACACGGGCGACCGCTTGCAGTCGGCCAACGAAGAACTGGAGACGACCAACGAGGAGCTGCAATCCACCAACGAGGAGTTGGAGACCACCAACGAAGAGCTGCAATCGACCAACGAAGAGTTGGAGACTACCAATGAGGAACTGCAGTCCACCAACGAGGAGCTGGCGACTACCAACGAGGAATTGCAGTCGCTGAACGAAGAGCTCGAGACCATGAACGAGGAGTTGGGACACCGCACCCAGGAGCTGCACCAACTCAGCCAGCGTTACGCCGAAACTTTGAAGAGCATGCCATGGCCAGTGGCCTTAGTCGATAACGCGGAGACGATCCAGTTGTGGAACGCTGCTGCCCAGCGCGTGTTCGGCGTTGGCGCAGGATCGGTCGTAGGGGTTGGCATCGATAGCCTGCCGGTGCAGCTCGAAGTCCGCACCGCGCTGATCCGGCGTTATCGCAGCGTGTTACAGAAAGGCAAAGGCAGCATCCTTCATACCCAATCGCTGAATACCAGGCACGATCTGGGAGATTTCGATGTGCACTTCACTCCCGTGTTTAACCACAATCGCGAAGTGGAGGGCGTGCTCATCATGTTCGGCCCGGGAAGCGAAGTGTCTTCCTCTTCGTCCTCGCACGCCAAAGCGCTGAAGCGGGTGGGCAAGAAGAAGGCTCCCGCCAAGGCTGCCGGCAAGGCCGCGAAGAAGTCGCCCAGGCGCAAGAAATAGTCTCTAAAGGCGTCTACAGTAGACCCCTTGTTGTGTATGCCTGAAGGCATACTCCACCCGACGTACTCTACCCGACTCACTGGGCCCGCCGCATTACACGCCCCGCAAAGAACAATTCCATGAACGGCGCGTTATGTCGTACCTCCGATGCCTTTCTCACAACGCATCGCACGACATAGAGATGTTAGGAGGTCACTTTGTCGATGTTGCAAGACGCGCCCGAAAGCGAGCTGATTGCAAATGCCATGAACGGCAATTCGGAAAGCTTTGGAGAGCTCTATAGACGCCACAGCCGCCGCGTGTTCTATCTGTGTTACCGGATGGTGAATGACACCGATCTGGCTGAAGACCTGACGCAAGAGGCATTCGTGCATGCCTTCCGTCGCCTGAGCACGTTCCGGCAGGAGTCCCGCTTTACCACCTGGATGCATCGCATCGCCGTCAATACGGTGTTGATGTTTATCCGCAAGCGCAATAGCTCGATTCGCGAGTGCCCGCTTGATCCTGCCTTCGGCAGCGAAGAAGAGGCGCCCTTTGAAGGACCGCTGTATGGCAAGGCGGACGACACTTTGAGTATGACAACGGACCGCGTGGCTTTGCTGCGCGCCATCGAAGACCTGCCGCCGGGCTATCGCCTGATGCTCGTCCTGCACGACATTCACGGCTATGAGCACCAGGCGATTGCTGAGATCTTTGGCTGCACCACCGGCAATACCAAATCGCAGCTCCATAAGGCACGGCTGCGCTTGCGCGCTGTCATCGGCGGCAGCAAGGGCGAGCCGATGAACTCACGGAAAAAGAGTTCTCACTGCGCGGCGGCCAACCCGGGGAAAGTGATCGAGATGCCGCGAGAGTTGAAACGGGCAGCGTAAGAGCCTGGCGTAATATTTCCTTGTTCAGCAAGACCCGGATCTTGCGATCCGGCTTTCGGTTCTTAGGGGTGTCATCCCGAGCGACAAATCCGCCGCGGGCGGATGAGGAGCCGAGGGACCTGCAGTTTGCGTCGCGCCATACACCCTCTCACGTGCGTGTCATCCCGAGCGGAGCCGAGATCTGCAGGTTGCTGGCGGTGTCCTTGCCGCATTTGACTAATTGCTAGCCTGCCGCTTACACCGTGTCATCCCGAGCGCAGCCGAGGGATCTGCAGGTTGCTGGCGCTGCGAAGAACCACAGTTAAAACTGCTCTCGCGGCCCTCGTTCCAGCTTCCCGCTGAATGCCGCTCGCGTGTACCAGTGCTCCGCTAGACTAGATCAGCCCAAGCCGGGTTTGCCGTTTTTATGAGAGCGATTTTCTTTTCGCGCCGCCAACTCTTGAGTCGTTTCTCGCGAGCGATGGCGTCGGCTATTTCTCCGAAGGCCTGAAAGTACACCAGCCTCTCGATCTTGTATCTCGCGGTGAATCCCTTTGGATATTCGTGCACTTTGTGCTCCAGAACACGCCTCCAGAGATGCCCCGTCACTCCAATGTAAAGAGTCAGCGAGCGACTCGCGATGATGTACACGTAATAAGATTTTTGTTCCTGCACGCGCGTAGTATTTCAGCGGAAACCCAATGTAGCAGTGAGGTGGCTCACGGGACCTGGTTCGCACTGCGAGCAAACTGCAGGTCCCTCGGCTCCGCTGCGCTACGCTCGGGATGACACCGTTAGAGGGTTTGCGGCACCGCTAGCAAACTGCAGGTCCCTCGGCTCGTCGTCCGCGGCGGACTCCTCACTCGGCATGACACGCGGGAAGGTGAGTTCGCGCTGAGGATGATGCCAGCATGGGCTCTTCTGGCGAAAAGCGAACAGCGGCCCTTCCCCTACTTCCCTTCTCCCGCGGCTTGCGTCGGAGCTTCATACTCGTACGACAGATTTGCCGCAGCGCGTACTTCGCGCATGGTGGCTTCGGCGGCGATGCGTGCCTTCGCTGATCCTGCTTCCAGCAGGTCCCAGGCTAGCTTGGGATTGGCTTCATACTTGGCGCGGCGCTCCTGAATTGGCCCCAGCACCTTCCACAAATTGTCAGCCGCCCATTTCTTGCACTCGATGCAGCCGATGCCCGCGGTGCGGCAGCCTTCATTGACCTTGGCCATGGTTTCGGCGTCGCTGAAGATTTTGTGCAGGTCGCCCACCGGACAGACATCAGGATTGCCGGGATCGGTGCGGCGAATGCGCGCCGGATCGGTGACCATGGTCTTCAGCTTGGCGCGCATCGAGGCTTCCGGCTCGCTCAGCAGCAGGGTGTTGCCGTATGACTTCGACATCTTGCGACCGTCGGTGCCGGGCAGCTTGGCGGAGGGAGTCAGCAGCGGTTGAGGCTCGGGGAAAACCAGGTTCGGACTTAGCCTCGCCGCCACGAGCTCTTCGTCGGTTGCGAGCTGCGAGTGGATCCCTGTGCCTGCGGGATCAAGGATGCGAGCAACAGCTTCACCCTTTTCCTCCCGCAACCGCGGTGCGGAAAGGAATTGTGATCCAACCCGTAGACCTGTGCGCGGATAAAACTGGTTGAATCGGCGCGCCACCTCGCGCGTTAATTCCACGTGGGGTACTTGATCTTCGCCAACCGGAACAAACAATTTTCGTTGTTGCCATGGCCAATCGGCCGGAGGACTGTAAATCAAGATGTCGGCCGACTGCAGCAACGGATATCCCAAAAATCCGTAGGTGCTGAGGTCCTTGTCCTTGATATTCTCGCGCTGCTCTTTGTAGGTCGGCACGCGTTCGAGCCATCCCAGCGGGGTGATCATGCTGAACAGCAGATGCAGCTCGGCATGCTGCGGCACGTGCGACTGGATGAACAACACGCTGCGCTCGGGATCGAGTCCGGCAGCGAGGTAGTCGATCATCACCTCAAGCGAGTTCTGCTTCACCATGCGGGTGTCGGCATAGTCGGTGGTCAGCGCGTGCCAATCGGCGATGAAGAAAAAGCAGTCGTACTCGTCCTGCAGGTTGACCCAATTGCGCAAAGCACCAACGTAATTACCGAGATGCAGTTTGCCGGTGGGTCGCATACCGCTCAGGATGCGTCCCTTTTTGAGGGGAGATGGATCGGGCATCAGAGTCTCAAGAATAGGTTTAACAATTGCTGGTAAAATACTAGAAATGGGGAGATTATAACGCCGATAATGTCCATGTGCAGCATCGGCAGCACGAACATCAGAATCATCAGCCCGAAGTAGCCGAAGCGGTCGTACATCTTCAGCGAGTCATACGACAGGAAGTGACGGATGACGTGGCTGCCATCCAGCGGCGGCAACGGGATGAGATTGAACACCGCCAGCACCACGTTGATAAGGATGGCCAGCTCGAACATCTGAGCCAGCGGCCCGGCTACATCGGTTCCGCGAAACAGGCCCCCGGCACCGCTCATAGGAGCGCGGGCGACAAACGCCAGGATGACCACTGCGACGAACGCGGTGATGAAGTTGCTGATCGGTCCTGCCACCGCGGTGAGTATGTCGTCACGCACGATGTTTTTGAAGTTGCGCGGGTCTACCGGCGTCGGCTTGGCCCATCCAAATGCAGGAAACCCAAACAGCACCAGTAATGCCGGGACCAGAATGGTTCCGAAAGGATCGATGTGAACGATGGGATTCAGCGAAACTCGTCCCAGCATTTTGGCGGTGGGGTCGCCTAAGCGGTTGGCCATCCAGGCGTGCGCGGACTCGTGCACGCTGATGGCAAACAGCAGCACCACAATCTGAAAGAAAATGTTGACTGCATTGAAGTGCATCGCGGGCTAAGGTTGATACTACCATGCACAAGCCGCGGGACTGGGGACAGGTATGATGCTGGCTTGCCATGAATGCCCATGTCATAACTGCCATGGTGGCACTCGCAGCAGGCGCAGTTGCAGCCATCTCCGGCTTCGGTATCGGCAGCATACTCACTCCGCTGCTGGCGGTATGGCTGGGAACCAAGATCGCCGTCGCGGTGGTTTCGGTCCCGCATTTTCTGGGGACCGGGCTGCGTTTTTGGCTGATACGCGAACACGTCGATCGGAGCATCCTGTTGAGCTTCGGAATCACCAGCGCTCTCGGCGGCCTAACCGGCGCGCTGCTGCACGTTTGGTTGCGTAGCTCGATTCTCGGCTATGTGCTCGCCGGGTTGCTGGTGTTTGCCGGCGTGATGGGCTTGACCGGTGCTGCCAAACGGTTGCACTTCGGACACAAAGCCGCTTGGGTCGCGGGCGCGCTGTCAGGCGTTTTCGGAGGACTGGTCGGCAACCAGGGAGGCATTCGCTCGGCGGCGCTGCTGGGCTTCGATATCCGTCGCGACGCCTTCGTCGCTACTGCTACCGCAATTGCGCTGCTGGTCGACGGGTTTCGGATGCCGGTATATGCGGCGACGCAGTGGGATCCAATTCTGTCGGCATGGCCGCTGATGCTGACCGCGACCATCGGAGTGATCGCGGGAACACTGGCCGGGAAGACAGTGCTCGGCTGGATTCCCGAGCGAAGCTTCCGGCTGCTCATCGCAGTGATTGTGCTGGCGCTGGGAATCTGGATGTTCGTGCATCCTGGGGCTTAACGGCATTACCCGTCACTAAACCATCGCCAAGCGCTTTCCGAGCTCCTCATCCTTTCGGGGAGGCAAGCCGTCCCTGGGCCCGCATCCTACCAAACAGTGAGAGTCGGCATTTCCCGAACTCGCATGGAGTCGCATGATCCGTGAAGGCGAGCCTCGACTGTTAATTGAATCCGCCTTCCTGGGGGTAATAGGAGCCGTGGGCGCCCAGATTTTTGCCTGGCTGCTGCGACTCTGCAATCGGCTCTTTCTTCAGGATCTTGCGGGATACCGCATGCCGGGATTGGAACGCGGAGGCTCTCTCACCCAAATCATCGGAACTCACGGGCTGTGGCTCATTCCCGTAGCCACAACTCTCGGCGGCTTGATCTCGGGATTTCTGGTGTACCGATTCGCACCCGAGGCCGAGGGACATGGGACTGACACTGCGGTCAATGCGTTTCATCGAAACGAGGGCCTCATCCGCGGGCGCGTGCCGCCTATCAAGATGGTCGCCTCGGCGATAACCATTGGCTCCGGTGGTTCTGCCGGACGTGAAGGCCCGATCGCTCTGATCGCCGCAGGACTGGGTTCGCTTTACGCCAGACTGGCTCATCGCACCGACGAAGAACGCCGCATCCTGTTGCTGGCGGGCATGGCAGCCGGACTGTCAGCCATCTTCCGCTCTCCCATGGGTACCGGCGTATTCGCGATCGAGGTCCTGTACGGAAGGATGGAGTTCGAGGTGGAAGCGTTTCTTTACACCATGGCGGCCTCGGCGGTGGCCTACACGGTACGCGGCGCGTTCATCGGTTTTCGTCCGCTGTTTGAGATTCCAAAAATCCCCACCCCGCACATCGCCGACTATGTCGCGTATGCTGCGCTCGGTCTCGCCGCCGGAGTAATCGCAACCGTGCTGCCGGAAGTCTTCTATCGCTGTCGCGACCTGTTTCGCGCTCTACCGGTGCCGGTGTGGACCAAACCAGCGATTGGCGCACTGGGCGTAGGGTTGCTCGCGCTGTGGCTGCCGCAAGTTCTGGGCGGGGGTTATGGCTGGATTCAGCAGGCCATCGGCGGCGGGCTGGCACTTCATCTGCTGCTGATACTGATCCTCGCGAAAATGGTGGCCTTTGCCCTGACTGTTTCATCCGGAGGGTCGGGTGGCGTCTTCGCGCCATCACTCTTTGTCGGCGCCATGCTGGGTGGGGCAGCAGCCATCGTTTTGCACCAGATGCCCGCGGTGTTCGTGGTGGTAGGAATGGCCGCCGTGTTCGGAGCCGCGGCTCGCGTTCCTGTGGCAACCATGTTGATGGTGACGGAGATGGCGGGCGGTTACCACCTGCTGGTGCCTGCCGGATTGGCGGTCATGCTCAGCTACCTGCTGCAGGTGCGGCTCTCCTCGATGTTCAAGTACCGCAGCCTGTATGAAGGACAGGTGCCCGGCCGTAGCGATTCCCCTGCGCATTACATGGAGCACATCCAGATAGCGCTGCGGATTCTGGGCAAAGGTGATGTTGCCCTCGTGGATCAGTTGGGCCATCTTGATCTGCTAAAGCTGCTGCGATCCAGAATCCGCTTCGATCTGCCGGGTGGTAAGCAGCTCAGCTTGGGCGTGGTGCGGAGTGATAGCCCAATCTCCGGCAGGCCCTTGCGACAGCTCTGCCAGAAGCTGGGCGGCGACAGGCTTGAGGTGGTGGCCATCCTGCGACGGGAGCAGGTCCTATTACCGCATGGCGCGACCATTTTGCAGCCCGAGGATAGCGTCATCCTGATCACCACTCCGGAGGCGCGCGAGTCGCTGAAGAATTTCATAGCACCCGCGCCGCAGGTACAGGCGGCCTCGTTACAGGCGCCACAGGCGCCGGGTTCTGACCGAGCTGCGTAATTGGTACGAGAAATGAAGCCGCATCGCCAACCGGTCATGTGCGCGTTTGGTTGACCACAGCAGAGTGCGGGCCTAACATCAAACCGACGTGATCGGGACCATCGACATGGTCGGCCAAACCGTTTCCCACTATCACGTTTTGGGCAAGCTGGGTGGCGGTGGGATGGGGGTGGTGTACGAGGCGGAAGACACTCGCCTTGGTCGCCGCGTTGCGCTGAAGTTCATCCCCGACAACCTGCTGAACGATCAAAAGTCCCTGGAGCGCTTCCTGCGTGAGGCGCGCATCGCTTCCCAGCTCAATCATCCCAACATCTGCACCATCCACGACATCGGCGACCTTGAAGGCCAGCCCTACATCGTCATGGAGAAGCTGGAAGGCAAGAGCCTTCGCGACCTCATGAACGGCCAGCCGATGAATCTCGAGATGGTGCTGGACGTGGGGACACAAGTCGCCGATGCCCTCGCCGCCTGCCACGCCAAGGGCATCATCCATCGCGACATTAAACCCGCAAACATCTTTGTCATGCCATCGGGCCAGGCGAAGATTCTGGATTTTGGGCTGGTCAAAGTCGCTCCTGAGTTCGGACGCGACAACCTGGAAGACTTGACCATCGCGGGCGAGATCTTCGGCACCACGGTCTACATGTCGCCGGAGCAGGCGCGAGGCGAAGAACTCGATCAGCGCAGCGACCTGTTCTCGCTGGGAGTAGTGCTCTACGAAATGGCGACCGGGCACAAGCCGTTTCGCAAGAACAATTCCGTGACCTCGATGAACGCGCTGCTGAATGAGAAGCCGCCGGCGCCACGCAAATTTAATCCTGCGGTATCCGAAGACCTGGAGGGAATCCTCGGCCGCGCCATGGAAAAAGACCGGGGAATCCGCTACCAGACGGCGCTGGCGATGAAGGGCGACCTGCAATCGCTCCGGAAGGACAGTGATCCCGGACTTAGTACCAGTGCCCGGATGCGGCCGGCACTTCCCTACAAGCTCCGAACCACCGCATTTGCGAAACCGACTCGTCGCTGGCACGTTTACGTCCTGCTGGGAGTCATCGCCCTGCTGCTCACGGTTTTAGTTCCAATTGGCGCTTATTACGTGAAGCATCGTCCGGGTGCGATGGGAGCGAAAAACACCATCGCAGTGCTGCCGCTGCGCAACCTGAACAACGACATCAGCGTTGATTTTCTGCGCTTCGCACTGGCCGACGAGCTGAGCAACACGCTGGCGCAGAACCGCTCGCTCGATGTACGTCCCAGTTCGATGACGCAGAAGTACGCGGGCACCGACGTCGATCCACAGCAGGCGGCGCGGGCATTGCACGTTGCCACCATCGTGACCGGCCACTTCGTAGAGCGTGGCGAGAACCTGGTGGTGACCCTGGAGGCGGTGCAAGCCAGCGACAACCGCCTGATTTGGCAGACAACGCTTACCGCTCCCACCCAGGACCTGATTGAACTGCAATCGCGGTTAGCGGCCCAGGTGCGGCAGGGATTGCTTCCGATTCTCGGCCTTAGCAAGGGAGTGGAGGAGGCGGGTTCGCGGCCGAAGAACGCTCAAGCGTACGACCTGTACCTGCACAGTCTTGCGATTCCGCACGATCCGGTGGCCAACAAGGACGCGCTGGCGGTGCTGCAGGAAGTGGTACAAATGGATCCCGCTTACGCCCCCGCATGGCAGGAGCTTGGTCTGCGCAGCTACTATGACGCGACCTATTCGGATGGCGGTGAGAAGATGTTGCAACAGTCCAATGAGGCCTACGCGCGGGCGTTGCAACTGGATCCCAATTTAACCGTGGCGCTGGGTCAGCAGATTACTAACGCAGTGGAACGGGGTGAGCTAGGCAAGGCCTATCTGGCAGCCCAGGCGCTGCTCAAGAGCCGTCCTGAGAGCGCGCAGGCGCACTTCGCCTTGAGTTACGTCTTCCGCTATGCCGGAATGCTGGGACACTCAGCCGCCGAGTGCAACCGGGCACTCACGCTCGATCCCGGTAACTACATGTTCCGCTCCTGCGCCTGGACCTTCATGGAGTTAGGCCAGACCCAGCGGGCGATGGACTTCCTGCAACTCGACGCCGGATCGGAATGGGCGGCTTATGTCATGCCTTCGCTACTGGTGCGTGAAGGCAAAATCGCGGAGGCGAAGGAGGCCACCAAACACATGCCGGCGGCGCCGCGCTATCATCGCGACCTGGTGGAAGCGTGTCTTGGATTGGCGCCCGCCAGCGAGCAGGACCGCATTGCCCACGAGCTGGAGGCCAACGAGGGGAACGAACTCGATCCCGAGTTGTTGTACTACCAGGGGGCATGGCTGGGATACTGCGGCAACAACCAGGCTGCATTACAGCTACTGCAGAGCGCGGTGGAGCGCAGCTATTGCGCTTACTCCAATCTGTTGAACGACCCCATGCTGGCCAAGCTGCGTGCCGACCAGGCGTTCGACAAGGTGCTGACGGAAGCCAGCGCCTGCCAGGATGCCGTCAAGTCGCTAGAGCCGCAGGCCGCCAAGTAGCGTCGATGGGGAATTGTATCCGCAGCGCAGGGGTAGTGCGGCGCTCCAGCGATAGCGTTTGCCGCTGCAAAGCTGCGGGATGCAACCCTGGATCTTGGGAATAGCTGGTATCCGCGGGCCTGAAGGCTGCACTACCCGTACGTATGTGCTGGGCTCTTCCAACTCTGGCAGTCGTATTTGCCGTCATATAACTAATGCATACTCGCATCGAGGACTACGCGCTCATTGGTGATTGTGAAACCGCCGCACTGGTCAGCAACAAGGGATCCATCGACTGGCTTTGCTGGCCCAGCTTTGCCAGTCCTGCCTGTATGGCCGCCCTGGTGGGCAATGAAGAAAACGGACACTGGTGCATCGCTCCATTAAATGAGGCCCGCAGCAGTCGCAAGTATCGCGACGGCACTCTCATCGTGGAGACCACGTTCGAGAACGATGAAGGTTCGGTGTTGCTGATCGATTTCATGCCGATTCGCGGCAAGTACTCCGACCTGGTACGAATCGTGTGCGGCCTTCGCGGCAAGGTGCAGATATGCATGGAACTGGTGCTGCGTTTCGAATATGGACGGGCGGTACCTTGGATGAAGCGGCTGGACGACGGGAGTTTGCGCGCCATCTCCGGACCCGACATGGTCGTGTTGCGCACGGATGCTCCGCTGCGCGGCGAAAACATGAAGACGGTAAGCGAGTTCACCCTGTCGGAGGGGCAATCGATGTCGTTCGTGCTCACCTATGCCCCGTCGTATGGCGATCTTCCCAAACCCATCAAGCCGGAGCACGAGCTCAAATTGACCACCGATTTCTGGACCGACTGGAGCAGCAAGGTCACCTCGGAAAAATCGGAGCACCGTTACCAGGGCGACCACACCGAAGCGGTGCGCCGCTCGCTGATAACGCTGAAGGCACTGACCTACGCTCCCACCGGTGGCATTGTTGCTGCGCCCACCACTTCCCTGCCTGAACGGCTGGGCGGCAAGCGCAATTGGGATTACCGCTTCTGCTGGTTGCGGGACGCCACCTTCACCCTGCTGGCGTTGATGAACGCGGGCTATCACGAAGAGGCCGGCGCATGGCGCGATTGGCTGCTGCGCGCCGCGGCGGGCAGTCCTGACCAGGTGCAGATCATGTACGGCATCCGCGGCGAACGCCACCTGCCGGAATGGGAGGTGGACTGGCTGGCGGGATATGAAGATTCGAAGCCGGTGCGGGTCGGCAATGCCGCGTCGAACCAGCTTCAGCTCGATGTTTACGGTGAAGTTGCCGATGCGCTGCTGCACGCCGAGCTCGCCGGGCTGCCTTCGCGCAAGACCGATCTCGACTTGCAAAATTGCCTCACCGAACATTTGGAGAAAATCTGGCACCAGCCCGACGAAGGCATCTGGGAGGTGCGCAGCGGACGCAAGCAGTTCACCTATTCCAAGGTGATGGCCTGGGTGGCATTCGATCGCGCCATCAAGTACGCCGAGCGCTGCGGGCGCGACGGGCACCTCAAGCGGTGGCGCCAGGTACGCGACACCATACATCGCGAGGTATGCGAAAAAGGTTTCGACTCCCAGCTCAACAGTTTCACCCAGACCTACGGCTCGAAACGTCTGGATGCTTCGCTGCTGCTGATGCCGCTGGTCGGCTTTCTTCCGGTCGAAGACCAGCGCGTGCGCGGGACCATTGCCGCCATCGAGAAGGACCTCATGCGCGATGGCCTGGTGCAGCGCTATGACACCGACGAACTCGATGACGGGGTGAAGGGCCACGAGGGATCGTTCATCGCATGCAGCTTCTGGTTGGTGAGCGCCTGGAATCTCTGCGGACGACGAGAGGAGGCGCGCGAGCTCTTCGAGCGACTGCTGGCGTTGCGTAACGATGTCGGGCTGTTATCCGAAGAGTACGACACCGATGCCAAGCGGCAGGTCGGTAACTTCCCGCAGGCGCTGTCGCACATCGCACTGGTGAACTCGGCTTTGGAATTTACCCGCAAGGTGAGCCCCGGAGAACAACGCGCCGAGTCGAAAGCAGCGTCGCCCGGAGCGGAAGAGCGCTGACGGTTGCAGAATGGCTTAAAGGTTGATGGTCTCAGTTCTTCCTGACTTGATGCTGCGGAAGGCGGCGTCCAGCACGAACTGGTTGCGCAGCCCCTCTTCGCCCGAGATCAGGAACTCGCCACCCTTCTCGACGGCGACGGCGAATGCCTCGAGCTGCAAGGTGTAGGCGTCGTCGTTGCTGACTTCTGTTCGCTCGACGATCTCGAAGCCGCGACGCAACTCCAGCGTCACTGGATGATCGACGGTGAGAGCGTTTACCGCCGAGAGCACGCCGTCCTCGCCGGCTACTTCGAGCAGCGTGTAGTACGTACCACGGCCTGAGACAGCAACCCCCGCCAGCGTACCGCGCGAAAAGCGCAGCCCGCCCGATGCCGATGCTTCCAGCTTGGAATGCGCGTCGTATTGCGCCTGCATGGTCACGCTCTCCACTTCATCGGCGAGGACATAACGCAAAGTATCGATGCAGTGGACTCCGATGTCTGCCAGCGGTCCGCCGGTTGCAAGATTTGGATCTTGTACCCAGGTGCGCGGGCTGGTGAGCATGGGCGCGACAAAGGTGGCCCGCGCCAACAACGGACGGCCAATCGCCCGCTCGCTCATCTTGCGACGAAACCACTGCACGCTGGGTTCGAAGCGCATGTTGTGGGCGACGCCGAGCAGCACGCCGGCCTCTCGCGCCGCCGCGACCATGGTTGCCGCTTCGGCGCTGTTCATCGCCATGGGCTTTTCCACCAGCACCGGCTTGCGATGGCGTATCGCTTCCAGAGCGTCGGCCAGGTGCAGTGCGTCCGGGGAAGCCACGAACACTGCATCCACCTCAGGACAGGCGCAAAGTTCGGCGGTGGAAGTGAACGCATAGGGAATGCCGAACTGGCATGCGGATTGCTGTGCGCGTTGGGGATCGCGGCGGGAGAGGGCCGTTATCCGGCAGCGCTGCGCTTTTGCAAACCCCGGCACCAGCCGCTTGACCGCATGATGCCCAAAGCCGACGATTCCAAATTTCACCATCGTAGGAACATCCTCATCATCTTTGCGCTGTCTGTAAAGAAATGTGTGGCGGGGAAACCTTGATTGCGATTCGACGTTTCTAATTGCACTGGGACACAAGGCGAGCTGCTGGCCGCCGGAAAGGACTCTCCGCTATGCAGAAGGCTGACATCAGATGGCTGCTGTTGGTTTTGGCAGCGGTGCTCCTGTTCAGCATCTTCGGCCTGCCCTACTTCACTCAGACCGGACATGAGTTGTGGGCCATCCTGGTGTACGGGTTCTTCGTCGTGATCTTCCTTTACGGCCGCTGTAATCGAGTGCCGAACGATTCCTCCCGCAGTCAGCAAGTAAGATAGAACTCTGCACACCTGCAGAGCAGTAGTGGGCCAGTTTGACTGTGGATGCGTGCCTTTCGCGCTTCGCCCACCCCAGAACGCGCAAAAGAAGCGCATTCCGGGGACCCCGGTTCGGCGCGAATCGGCACGCCCAGATCCCTCGCTTCGCAACCGAGGCTTGCTCGGGATGACAATCAAACCGGCCCACTATCTGCAGAGAGAACCCCATTGCCAGCCACCCATGCGGCGATACGGTCGCTGTTCCTCGAGGGTCCCGCCGGAAGGCTTGAGGCGCTGCTGAACGCGGGCGCGTCCGATGCAACGCATTCGGCGCTGGTGTGTCACCCTCACCCTCTGTACGGCGGGACGATGCACAACAAAGTCGTGTTCCACGCCATGAAAGCCCTGCATGCCTTCGGCTTTCCAGTGCTACGGTTCAATTTCCGGGGCACAGGGTTGAGCCAGGGAACGCACGGCGAGGGAATGGGCGAGCAGGGTGACGTTCGCACTGCGCTGGCATGGCTGAAGAGCAGCTTCGGATTGCCGGTGATCTTTGCCGGATTTTCCTTTGGAGCAGCGGTGGGCACACGCGTGGCCTGCGGAGATCCCGACGTGCGCGCCATCGTCTCGCTGGGCACACCGGTCGCCGCCGAAGGGCGCACGTACTCGTTCGATTTCCTAAAGGAGTGCCGGAAACCCAAGCTGTTCCTCAGCGGCGATCACGACGAATTTGGACCGCATGAAGAGCTGGAGGGCATGGTTGCCGCCGCTGCCGATCCGAAGGAACTGGTGTTCGTGCCCGGCGACCACTACTTCGCTGGACACCTCGACGAGATGCGGCTGACCATCGAGAGCTGGCTGGGAGAGCTGTTGGCGCAAGATAGTGGTTAGTGGATAGTGGGTAGTGGATAGTGGCGTCGGGGTACTGCTGGCGCTCACCGAAGCGCGTAAGAGTTGCTGACACGGTGGCACTCACAAACCGTACTCGAATCTCGTTTTCTATCCACTGGCCACTGGCCACTAACCACTGGCCACTAACCACTTCCTTTCCTCCTTTCCCGCGTTGCGCCTCTGGCTGGGTTCAGAATAGAATCGCAACGATTCGAACCAGCAGTCTGTAAGGCCCAGGTTTTCCGATGAAAAGGCGAACCGAGACCCCAGTAACAACGTCCGAGGGCGCGTGAAACAGATCGTCGCTATTTACCCGGGCTCGTTCGATCCGGTAACGAACGGGCATCTGGACCTGATACAGCGGGCTAGTAAGCTTTTCAACGAGCTGATCGTCGCTATCACGCGCAATCCCGAAAAAGGCAGCGCGCTGTTCGAGCTGGAAGAGCGCAAGGAAATGCTAAGCGCCATGACTCGGGAGTGGAGCAACGTGACCGTCGATTCCTTCGAGGGACTTCTGGTGAATTACGTAGTCGCGCGCAATGCCAACGTGGTGCTGCGTGGCATTCGCGCAGTGAGCGATTATGAATTCGAGCTGCAGATGGCGCTGATGAACCGCAAGCTCGATCAGCGGGTCGAAACTATCTTCATGCTGCCGGCCGAGAAGTACTCCTACCTCAGCTCGCGCATTGTGCGCGAGATCGCGCAGCTGGGAGGGCCGCTGACCGGCTTCGTACCCGAGTTGGTTGAGCAGAAGCTGCGTGAGAAAGTGAAAGCGAAGGCGATAACGAACGAGGCCTCGGTGGCCAAGAATTTTTGATCGCGAAGGCGCTGCACGACGGCGCAACAAACTGATTTCAAGTAAAGGGACCTCGGATGACCGCAACTGTAACTCAGCTCTCCTCGCCTCTTAGCAATCGCATCCAGCGCATTGAAGTATCAGCCACCATGGCCGTCTCCGCCGAAGCCGAGAAGCTTCGAGCCACCGGCGTTGACCTGGTGGACCTGGGCGCGGGCGAGCCGCATTTCTCGACGCCGCAGCACATCAAAGACGCTGCCATCGCGGCTATCAACAACAACTTCACCAAGTACACCGCGGTAGGCGGTATCGCCGAGCTGCGCGATGCCATCGTGAAACGCCACGCGGCAGATTTCGTGTCGGATTATAAACGCGAGGAATGCACCGCATCGGTCGGCGGCAAACATGCGCTGTTCAATGCCGTCCAGGTGCTGGTGGACCACGGCGACGAAGTCATCCTGCCGGTGCCCTACTGGGTGTCGTTCAAAGACATCATTCGCTATGCAGGAGGGGAGCCGGTTTACATTCCGACCGACGAGGCGCACGATTTCCAGCTCACCGCCGACATGGTCGAGCGCGCAATTACGCCGCGCACCAAGATGATTATCCTCAACTCGCCGAACAATCCGTCAGGGTCGGTGATGAGTCCGGAGGACATGACATCGGTACTACGTCTGGCGCACGAGCGCGGAATCTACGTCGTCTCGGACGAGTGCTATGTCTACCTGAACTTTACCGGCCGCTTGTTCTCGGCGGGCTCGGTGAGAGATGTCAAGGAGCGGCTGCTGATCATTGGCTCGCTGTCGAAGACCTACGCCATGACCGGCTGGCGCCTGGGATATGCGCTGGGACCGGCTCCGGTGATTGCGGCTATGCAGAAGCTGCAGAGCCAGAGCACTTCGAATCCGACATCGATCGTGCAGAAGGCAGCGGTGGCGGCGCTAACCGGGCCGCAAGAATGTTTGCAGGAGATGCGCACCGAATACATCAAGCTGCGCGACAAGGTGGTCGCGGGGCTGAGGGCGATTCCGGGGCTGACCTGCGCGGCGCCCAACGGCGCGTTCTACGCCTATCCCAACGTCAGCCATTACTTCGGCCGCGGCGGCATGAATTCAGCATCCGATGCCGCTCGCAAGCTGCTGCACGAAGCGCATGTTGTGGTGGTGCCGGGCGAGGCCTTTGGAACCCAGGAACACGTGCGCATGTCGTACGCCGTCGCCGAGCAGAACCTGGATCGTGGCCTGGAACGCATGCGCAAGTTCTTTGCGGGGCTGTGAGGGGGCACAGCTTTAGCTGTGCCGACCGTAACCTTTCAATTGTCATCCCGAGCGAAGCCGAGGGATCTGCAGTTAGCCCGCGCCCCGGATGTGGCCTCCGATACTTGAGCGTTACCTCTGCCGTCCCAGGACTCGCGCCCTTAATCGCCATCACCCAGCGCTTCCGCGCTGGGCTAAGCTCTGATGTCCCTTTGGTGTCTGTGTCGTAGCTTGTGTCGTCGCTACGCGACTCAGAGTTTTTCCCACTTCACCCGGCTCTGACGAGCCGGTTACGAAACTCCTGTCGTCCGCTGAAGCGGACTCTCGATTTCCCGGTTAGCTTTCCCCGCGATGAATCGCGGGGCTCTCACCTATCGCCGCGAGGCGGCTGGGGCGTGTTTTGTCCCACCAACTTCACTCCAGCGAGAGTTTCGTAACAGCCTCTCACGAGCCGGGCTCAAACCATTTCGCCGCTTCGCCCCTGAATTTCCGGGGCACTCATCCCACTCGCTCGCGCGAAGGTAAGCTACAACACAGACACCTTGGGGACGGGTTAGTGGTTTGCTCCAGGTGTGTCGCTCAGCCATGCGGTTCGTAACTTCCGATGATATCGTCGATTTACCTCTCAGCTGAGGCGTCTTCCCCGACAACACTCCCCATCTGGCCGCGCTCTAAGTACACTGATCTATCGATGCCTGAACTCTATCCACTACTCCTGATTCCCAGCTTCGACGAACGGCCGTGGGGGGTGCGCGACTTGCGTCCCGTGTACACCAAGGTCGTCAAAGAGCCCATCGGCGAGAGCTGGCTAACGTGGGAGAAAAACGTCGTCGCCAACGGGCCGTTGAACGGACGAACGTTAGGAGAACTGGCGCAGCAATTTCGCCGCGAGTTGGTGGGAACCGTGGCGCCATACGAAGATCGGTTTCCGCTGCTGGTGAAATTTCTCTTCACTGCCGACAAGCTCTCGGTGCAGGTGCATCCCGATGACGCAGCGGCTCGCCGGGTTGGGGAGCCCTTCGGCAAAACCGAGTGCTGGTATGTGCTCGACGCCCAGCCCGGAGCGCAGGTGGCGCTGGGTCTCAAGCCGGGCGTTTCGGTGGAAGAGTTTCAAGATGCAATCAGCGGGGTGCAGGCGGAAGAGTTGCTGAACTGGATCGAGGTTCGGCAAGGCGACATGCTCTACGTCGCTGCCGGGACAGTCCATACCATCGGCGGTGGCTTGGTCTTGTTGGAAACGCAGCAAGCTTCGGACGTAACCTATCGCCTGTACGACTATGGCCGCCCGCGCGAGCTGCACATCAAAGAAGGGGTGGCGGCTATTAAGCTGAACAGCGATGCCGGCAAAGTTGTGCGCGATCGTGGAGATGATGGGCATTATCTGGTGCGCTCGCCCTTCTTCCAAGTGGAGAAGATGCGATTGCACAATGAACTTTCTGCCGAGGTGACGTCCGATTCTCCGCATATCATTGTTGCAGTGGACGGCTCGGGGATACTGGAGTCCGCAGGTATGGAGCCGGTCAGCTTCGCGCGCGGAGATGCCGTCGTCGTCCCTGCCAGCGTGCCAAAATATACAGTGCGCCCGCAGTGGGAGTTGGAGATCATGCGCATGTCGCTTCCGGCCGAGACGGTAGCGGAACCGGAAACAACGAAGGAGGATCCTGCTGCTGCGCCGCGCAGTTAGCGCTCCAGTGTCATAGCGTGGTGAAAAGACTGAGGTGCTGAAGCGGAGAATGCGTCCTGGTAGGTACTCTCGACAATCATTGATGCCGGTCCGGAGGACGGTATAACTTAGCCCAGGAGGTAAGTCCTGGGGTAGCTGATGGAAATAGCCCCGAGTGCCTTCAGGGACGACACAAAGAAGCAGGTCCCTCGCTACGCTCGGGATGACAGCAAAAAAGAAAGACGGCGTGTGCTGAAGCCGCGCCCTTCAAACCATTGTCCAAATCAGGCAAGTTCAATTTCTATCCTGTAATTCTCGCCGGAGGCCGCGGCACGCGCTTCTGGCCGATGAGCCGCAAGCGCCGCGCCAAGCAGCTTCTGCCGCTGAACAGCGACAAGAGCATGATCGAGGAGACGTTCGCTCGGCTGCGGCCCATGGCAGCGGCGAAGAACTTCTGGGTCATCACCAACGACGATCTGCGCGCGCCCATCGTCCGCGAGTTGCGGAAGCTGAACAAGAAGCAGGTTATAGCTGAACCGGCTGGCCGCAATACGGCGCCGGCGATTGGGCTGGCGGCGTTCTTGCTGGCGCGCGAAGATCCCAAGGCTGTGCTCGCCCTGTTCCCTTCCGATCATGTCGTCAGCGACGAAAAGAAATTCCGCAATGATCTGCAGCGCGCAGCCGACATCGCTGCGGCGGGTGAGAGTATTGTCGTCATCGGCATCCGGCCTACGCGTGCCGAAACCGGCTACGGCTATATAGAAGCCGGCGACAAGGCAAAGAATGGGGCGCTAAACGTTCGGCGCTTCCGCGAGAAGCCCAACGCCGAGGTGGCCGCGCAATTCGTAAAGGCTGGGAACTACTTCTGGAATGGCGGAATCTTTATCTGGAGCGCGCAGACGCTGGTCAATGCTCTGAATGAGCATCTGCCGAAAACGGCTGCGTTGCTGCAAGAAATCGCTGCCAGTTACGGTAGCCGGAAATTCGAGAAAACCCTGGCCCGGCTCTATCCGCAATGTGAGAACATCAGCGTCGATTACGCGATTGCCGAGCCGCGCTCAGCCAAAGGCGAAGGCCAATCCGGCATCTACTGTATCCCGGCGAGCTTTGGATGGAATGATCTGGGCTCGTGGACCGCGCTCTACGAGCATCGCCAGCCTCAGCAGGACGCGGCAGAGAACGTGGTCAGCGCGAAACAGAAGTTCATGCTGAATGCCGGCGGAAATTTCATCGTCTCTGATAAGTTTGTCGCAGCCGTGGGTGTGCAAGACCTGATCGTCGTCGAAACCGACGACGCGTTACTCATCACGACGAAACAGAACTCGCAGGATGTTGGGAAGATCGTAAAGTATCTCGACGAGAAGAAGATGAAGAAGTTGGTGTGAAAGAGCAATTAGCAAAGAGCGGTGCGGGACTTAGCGGCACGCTCAAGAGCAAAACATAACCCTGATCTTGTCATCACGAGCACCGGACCCCGGTTGCGGGGTTGAAACTGGAATGACAAGCTCCAAATGTAACCCGCTAAGTCCTTTGTTTGCGTGTTTGTCATTAGGAGCGCAGCGAGGGATCTGCTCTCGCAGGGTGTGGCAGCAATGCCAGGGAAGGGAGAACAGATCCCTCGGCCGCTGCGCGACCTCGTGATGACAAATCAGGAAGGCGGGATGACAATCCGTAAGGGTTGCTTCGCTAATTGCTAGAGGCCATCTCATAAATACCTCCTCATCAAAATGAGGATGCAACCAAGCTGGACGAGCCCGAGGAAGTTGGCCTCGTGATATTCCCAACGGGTGACCAGGCGACGAAAATTATGCAACCAGGCAAACAGTCGTTCGATCTTCCAACGCCGGCAATAGCGCCGCAGCTTGCGCCCGTCCTGCGTCTGGGGCTTGCGGCGGTTTACTTTGTGCGGCGCGATCAACTCGACGCCGTGTTGCTGTTGCAGCCGCTCATCCAGCGGATCGCTGTCATAGGCGCGATCGCCGATCATGCGCTCGGGGGCCGCCGCCGTGAAGCGTTGCTCGACGGTGGCTTCGACGAAGCGTGTTTCATGTGGCGAAGCGCTTCCAATCCAGGCGGCGACAGGAAGACCATGGCGCTCCGCAATTGCCATGATCTTGGTCCCTTTGCCGCGGCGTGTTGGACCAACTGCACCGCCCCCTTTTTCGCCCCCGCGAAGGTGGCGTCGATGAAGGTCTCGGCCAAGTCCAACTGCCCGCGTGCTAGCAGATCTTCCGCCAACGCGCGCAGCACTTTCACCAGCACGCCCTCGCCCACCCATTGCTGGAATCGGCGGTGGCACGTCTGGTACGGCGGAAACTTGTCGCGCGGCAACTCCGCCCATTGCGCTCCGGTTCGTAAGATCCAAAACACGCCTTCCAGCACGCTACGGGTATCCGCCCATGGCCGACCCCGTCGCGAACCGGAGGTCTTGGGCTCAACCAGTGGTTTCAGCACTTCCCACTGCGCATCGGTGAGTTCCATACCTACCGATGTGCCTGTAAATTCAACTCCGCACAATTACTTAGTGCGGTACCTATTTATGAGATAGGTTCTAGTTGCTAATTGCTGGCTGCTGGCTGCTAATTGCTAGTTGCCAGTTGCTAATTGCTTTCTTATGGCTTCTCAGATCAAATTCGGAACCGATGGTTGGCGCGGCGTCATCGCCGATGATTACACCTTCGACAACGTTCGCCGGGTAGGCAACGCAATTGCCCATTACGTGCATAAGAACGAAGACGTCGGCAAAGGCCTCGTAGTCGGATATGACACCCGCTTCCAATCGCGCAACTTTGCCCAGGCGCTCACGGAAACTCTCGCCGCGGCGGGCATCAACATTCGCCTGTCGGACGACTACACGCCAACGCCTGCTCTGTCCTATGCGGTGAAGAATCTGGGCGTCGCCGGCGGCGTGATGATTACGTCGAGCCACAATCCGTTCAACTGGAATGGCGTGAAGTACAAGGCCGGATACGGTGGCTCGGGCACTCCGGCGATCATGCGTGCCATCGAATCCGAACTCGATTCCCCGCGCCTCGAGCGTGCCGGCGGAAGCGTCACCGCGGCCGACTTCAAGACTCCCTATATCGCCGCTATCAAAAACTTCGTCGATCTTGCCGCCATCAAGCGCGCGGGCTTCAAGTTTGCCATCGATTGCATGTATGGTTCTGGACGGGGCGTGCTGAAGGGCATCTTTGCCGAGCACGGCATCGAATACATCGAGATCCGCGGCGAAGTAAATCCTGCGTTCCCCGGGATCAACCCTGAGCCAATCCCGCCCCACACCGCGATGCTGCAAGAGACAGTGGTGGGTGAGCACTGCCAGGCCGGCCTTGCGGTGGATGGCGATGCTGACCGACTGGGCGCGGTAGCTGAAGATGGCAGCTTCGTGGATTCGCACAAGTGCTACTCGGTGATATTAGAGTGGCTGCTCAAGCGCAAGCAGTGGCCGGGAGAAGTGGTTCGCGCCTTCAACACCACACGCATGCTCGACCGCATCGCCGCCAAGTACGGGCGCAAGTTGCACGAGTGCGGCATCGGCTTCAAGTACATCTGCGACCTGATGCTGGAGCGCGACATTCTCATTGGCGGCGAGGAATCGGGCGGCATCGGCATTCGCCGCCACCTGCCGGAGCGCGATGGCCTGCTCAATTCCCTGCTGCTGGCTAACATCATGGCGGAAGAAAACAAGCCGTTAGGCCAACTGGTCGAAGATCTGCAACAGGAATACGGACGCCATTATTACGGCCGCACCGATCTGCACCTTGCAAACGATGTAAAGGAAAACGCGATGCGTCGGGCGGGCGAGCAGCCTGCTCGCATGGGCAGCTTCAAGGTACTGAAGACGGGAACGCTCGACGGGGTGAAATTCTATCTGGACGCGCCGAAGAACGGTGACGGCGCCGAAGCCTGGGTGCTGGTGCGCGCCTCAGGCACCGAGCCGTTGCTCCGCATCTACGCCGAGGCTTCGTCGCCAGAGCTGGTATCGCAGATATTGAAAGAAACCGAAGCGTTTGTGAAGCACAGTTGAAGGGAGCGGGGCGAACGGCGTCGCCCGGCCTGGGATTATGCTGCTTCGACCGTGAGTTTGAGTCCCATGGCTTTAGTTACCGCGGCGAGCGTGGAAAGCCGCGGATCGCTCGCGGACTGAAGTCCGCTCGCGATGACCAAAACAAAGGGCTTTTCGGCACAACTGAAGTCGTGCCCTGACGCGAGGTACAGACCGGGCACATAGTTTGCGAATTCGTCGCAAAGCGAGTTTTACAGGAGCCTCTGAAGGCGTGCCCCTTCAAAACGCTTTATCGGCCCTTCCGAGCACTTGCGTCAGGGCTCCGATCCGCACGATTTCCGCTCGCGATTCGTCTAAACTACTGACAGCGCGCATGGCAACCGTCGTCCATCCCGTCCCCACCGACACGCCTGAAGTTCGTCGCTATAACCGCATCAAGCGGTGGCTGGGCATTTCCGATGCGGTGATCGGCTTCGGGGTATTGGTACTCCTGCTGGTGAGCGGGTGGACCGCCGAGTTGCGCGACTGGGCTTATAGCGGAGCGGGCCAGCATTACTTTCTCGCGGTATTTTTGTATGTGCTGATGTTCTCGGTATTGCTGAAGGTCATCAGCTCGCCGCTGGACTACTACGGCTTCCGGCTGGAGCATCAGTACAATCTCTCCAACCAGAAGCTGCGTTCGTGGTTGTGGGACGAAGCCAAAGGCTGGCTGCTCGGATTGGTGCTGGGCGGTATCTTTGTCGAAATCATCTATTCGCTGATCCGCATCGCCCCGGCGCGCTGGTGGATCATCGCCTGGGCCGTCTTCATCGGCCTCACCCTGTTGCTGGCGCGACTGGCGCCGGTAGTGCTGTTCCCTATTTTTTACAAGTTCAAGCCGCTGGAGAACGATGGGTTGCGCGATCGCCTGACACGGCTCAGCGAACGGGCCGGAACACGCGTGCGCGGCGTGTACGAGTGGGCCCTATCGGAAAAATCGAAGAAGGCGAATGCGGCGCTGATGGGAATGGGAGCGACCCGCCGCATCATCGTCGCTGACACGCTGCTCGCCAACTACAGTGACGACGAGATCGAAGCTATTCTCGCGCACGAGCTCGGACACCACGTCCACAAGCATATTCTGAAGGGCATCGTGACTCAGGTGGTTGTGACGTTCTTCGGCTTCTGGCTAACCAACGTTGTCTTGCACTTCGTGCTGGCGCGCGACTGGTTCCCGGCGCTGGAGGCACGGCTCTACGATTTCGCCAACCTGCCGCTCATTCTGATCGTAGCGACAATTCTCAGTCTGCTGCTGATGCCCGCCATGAACGCGATTTCACGCAAACACGAGCGCGAAGCCGACCGTTACGCGTGGGAGAACATCGCTGGCATCGAGCCTTTCATCAGCTCAATGCAGAAGCTGGCCGACCAGAATCTCGCCGAGCGTACGCCCAACAAATTTGTCGAATGGCTGTTTCATTCGCATCCATCGATCGGGCGCAGGGTGAGTGCGGCGGAGGAATGGGCACGGCATGGGCAGCCTCCTTCCCGATTGTCATCCTGAGCGGAGGACCTGTTCTCGTCGGCAGCGCGAAAGATTCTCCACCATGAGGAGTGCTCAGCCGCCAGCGAACTGCAGATCCCTCGGCTGCGCTGCGCTCCGCTCGGGATGACAAATCAGGTGTTTTCGCGGTGAATGAAGAGCAGGTCCCTCGCCCGCGCTGCGGACTCGTGATGACAACTCAAGAATTAGCCGGACGCCGCAAAATTTCTTCCACCCTCCGCAGATCTTCTTCGGTATCGACACCCACGGTATCGAAGGGTGTTTCGGCAACATGAATGTTGACTCCGTTATCCAGGAAACGTAGTTGCTCCAGCCGCTCGCTGCGCTCCAGTTCCGACTCCGGCCAGTTCACGAACGCGTCCAGCGCGGGCTTGCGATAAGCGTAGAAGCCAAGATGCTTGTAGTAGTGCACGCCGCCCGCCGCATCGCGGTCGAAGGGAATGGTCGCGCGCGAGAAGTACAGCGCCCGTCCTTCCGAATTGGTCACGACCTTCACGGCATTGGGATTGTTTCGGTCTTCGGCTGCACACGGGGTTTTCAGCGTTCCCACCTGCACCTCGACGTTCTCCATCAGGGCGAGCAGCGTGTCGATCTGTTCGCCGCGTGCCAGCGGCTCATCTCCCTGGATGTTGACGTACACATCGGCGGGAACCGATTGCGCTACTTGGTGGACACGTTCGGTGCCGCTGCGATGCCATGGCGAAGTGATTTGGAAGTGCCAGCCGCGCTCGCGGCAGAGATCGGCCACCTCGCTGGAATCGGTGGCGACGATGACGTCTTCCAGTGCGTCGCACGCGCGCCCGGCGGCATACACATGCTCCAGCATGGGACGGCCGCCGATCTCGCGCAACACCTTGCGTGCTAGCCGCGTCGATGCCAGGCGGGCAGGAATGACTGCTATAGCTCTCACGCGCTTAGTTTGCTTGCTGGAGGCATTTGTGGCAAGCCATTACAGGCTGCATCTGCGCTTTTGTTACCCTGTAGTATTCCATGCGGCTTCGTTCCCTGATCTTTCTTGCGGCACTCGCGAGCATTGCAGGCTGCGCCGGATGCGGTACTCCGGGCGCGGTACAACTGCCGTCGCTCAATCTGGCGCGGCCGGCCGAGGACCTGACCGCGTCCCGCAAAGGAAATACAGTGCGGCTCGAATGGACACTGCCCTCCAAGAACACGGACCGTACCCTGGTTCAACTCAAGCACCTCGGTGACACGCTGGTGTGCCGTGAAGTAGGCACAGCCCTCATGAGCAGTTGCCATGAGGTGGGTTCGGTCACCCCTCCGAAAGGGCCGCAACGAAAGAAAAACGAGCCCGAGCAGAAGCTGCGCTTGACCTACAGCGACACGCTTCCATTGCAGCTTGAGCAGAAAGATCCCGCGGGATTTGCCTCCTACGCAGTCGAGTTGATGAACGATCGCGGCCGCAGCGCAGGGCTATCGAACCAGGTGGTGATACCTCTCGCGCCCACTATCGCGCCTCCGTCCCAGGTTTCGGCAGAGGTCGGCCCTGACGGCGTGCACGTGTCGTGGTCCGGCGGCGAACAGCCCACCCCTCCTGAAGGGCTGACGTTTCGCTATCGTATCGAGCGACGGCCAGCGGGTGCGGGCGGATATATCGCGCTGAATGACATCGACCCGGCACCCAGTGGTTCCTATCTCGACCAGACCTTCGAATGGGAGACCAAATACCAGTACCGCGTCACCTCGGTCACAGATGTGCACGCCGGGGGGCGGCAAGCTTCGGTTGAGGGCGATGATTCGGCCGCAGCAGAGGTATTCACGAAAGACATCTATCCCCCGGCACAACCCGTGGGCCTGCAGGCTGTTTTTTCAAGCATCGGGCAGAAGCCCTTCGTCGATTTGACCTGGGCTCCCAACAGCGAAACCGATGTAGCCGGCTATGACGTCTTCCGGCGCAGCGCGGGCGGAGAATGGCAGAAGCTCAACCAGAAGCCGACGCTGGTGCCCTCGTTCCGCGACGATAGTGTTCAGCCGGGAACCAAGTACGAGTACGCCGTTGCCGCGGTCGATCTGCGAGGCAACGAAAGCCAGCGCTCGGCACCCACATCCGAAGAGGTACCCAGCAAGCAGTAATCGAAGGAGTACGAGAGATGAAGATTTGCCGTTTTCAGCATGCAGGCAACATCCGCTATGGTCTGATTGAAGATGTTGCAGGAACTTCAATCATCACTCGAACTCTCGACCGCTTCGCTGGCGGCATCAGCGATTTTGACTCGGCGGACCGCGGCAACACCCCGCTCAGCGCCGTGCGCCTGCTGTCACCCACCCAGCCGTCGAAAATCGTGTGCGTCGGCCGGAATTATCGTGAACACGCCAAAGAGCTGAACCACGAAATTCCGACCTCGCCGCTCATCTTCCTCAAACCACCATCGGCGGTGATTGCGGATGGAGATGAGATTCGGCGCCCACACACCCTGTCGCAACGCGTGGACCACGAAGGCGAGCTGGGTGTAGTAATCGGCAAGCGCTGCCATGACCTGCGCGATGACGAAGACGTGCGCTCGTACATCCTGGGCTACACCTGCGTGAACGACGTGACCGCACGCGACCTGCAAAACAAAGACGGGCAGTGGACCCGAGCTAAGGGGTTCGATACTTTTTGCCCCCTCGGGCCGGTCATTGCCGATGGCCTCGATCCCTGGAAAGGTGTACACATTGAAACTCGACTCAACGGCGAGATCCGGCAGTCGGGCACAACGGCCGATTTCATCTTTCCACTGGACGTTATCCTGCGCTACATCACATCGATCATGACCCTGGAACCCGGCGATGTAATCGCCACCGGCACCCCTGCGGGAGTCGGCCCTATGCAAGCTGGAGATGTTGTCGAGGTTACGGTGGAAGGCGTGGGTAATCTGCGAAACCCAATTGTGAATGCGTGACCCCAGGGCATCGAAACACTAGGTTTTCACAGCTCATCCGCGCTATTCTACGAACGTCGACATGAGTTCCCTTCGGTACTATCCCATTGTCGTAGTTGGAGCGAGCGCGGCGCTGCTGGGATACGCTGTGCTTTCGCGTAAAAGCAAGAAGTCAGCCGAGCAACTGGAATACGAGCGCCGCACCGAACTGACACACGGGGGACGGATCATCGACGGCAACATCATCGACGTGACCGAGCTGGAAGACGATGTGACAAGCCGGCAGATGATTCTGCTGGTTTACAGCTACGACGTCGCCGGAGTGACGTACGAAGCCTCGCAGGATGTCACTCATCTGCGCCAGTTCATCGATCTGTATTCCTGCCGCCTGGGATTACCGGCTTCGGTCCGGTATGATCCGCACAATCCCGGAAACTCGATTGTCATAGCGGAAACGTGGTCTGGATTGCGAAAACCAGCGATTCGTCTGAAACCCCAGCAGCCCTCGCCAGAGCAATCCGGCACGTTTGTATAACGGTCGCGGCGGAAGATTAGTCATAGTACCGATGGGTGATGCGCATCCGAATGGCAGTTTGCGTATGATGGTTACAACCTTAGACCCTTATGCATAGCCTGCCTCTTCCGATTGCCGCGTTTGTAGCCGGCCTGTTGTCGTTCCTCTCGCCTTGTGTTTTGCCGTTAGTGCCAGGTTATGTCTCGCTGATTTCCGGGGCAAGTGTGGACGATTTGCAATCGTCGGACCGGCGGATGCTGGGAACGGTGATGTTGCATTCCTTCACCTTCATCATCGGCTTCAGCTTCGTGTTTATCATGCTGGGCGCGGTCGCTACCGGTCTGGGACAGGTTTTCAACGAGTATCACGCAGTGCTGGCCCGGATCGCCGGGGTCATCATCATCATCTTCGGACTGCATTTGACCGGGCTGCTGAAGATCAAGGCGCTGTACGCCGACAAGCGGCTCCACGATGTAAAAGGTAGCTCCAGCGCGCTGGGCTCGTTCGTGGTGGGCTTTGCATTCGCCTTCGGCTGGACGCCATGCATCGGTCCCATCCTGGCGGCCATTCTGGCGCTGGCTTCGGAGCAGGACAAAGTTGTCAAAGGGGTTCTGCTGCTGGCAATCTATTCTTTGGGCTTGGCCGTACCCTTCTTACTAACGTCGCTTGGCATCGACCGGTTTCTGTCGTTCTACGGCAAGTTTCGGCGCCACCTGCATACCGTAGAAGTGGTGAGCGGCGTGTTGCTGATTGCAGTGGGGGTGTTGATTTTCATGAATAATCTGCGCCTGCTGTCCGGCTATCTGGCGTTCCTGAATCGGTTTGCTTTATAAAGGCCTTGTTTGTGAAACGTAACGCTTTCGTATTCGCCGTTCTGGCCGTCGCCATCTTGGGGATGCTGACCTTCGGCAAGTGGGTCGATCGGCAGCGCCACAGGCTCCCCGTGACCTCGTCGCTGGCGGGCGATGTTCAGGGGGTGCAAGCGCCTGACTTCGAACTGGTCTCTCTGGATGGCCAGAAGGTCAAGCTTTCCGACTTCCGCGGCAAAGCCGTGGTTCTTAACTTCTGGGCGACGTGGTGTGCACCGTGCAAGACCGAGATGCCATGGTTCGTCGATCTCCAAAAAGAGTACGCTCGCGATGGCCTGACCATTCTTGGCGTAGCCATGGATGACAGCGATCCGCAAAAAATCGCGCAGTTCGCCAGCGAGATGGGAGTAAATTACCCGGTCCTGCTGGGCACAAATAACGTTTCGGAAGCATACGGCGATGTTGAATACCTACCGACCACGTTCTACATCAACCGGCAAGGCAAGATCGTGGGCAAGGTGGCGGGACTGACCGGCAAGGCAGACATCGAAATCGACGCCAAAAAGGCACTCGACTCGGACGGGGGCAAGACCGCGGTGAATTCTGTCGTTCCGGACCCGGGCAGTGGGGGATCGGCTAAGGATTGATGAAGCTTACGTTATGTATTCTGTTTCTCGCGATTTCTCTGGCAGCGCAGGCACCCGGCACGGTGCAGCCATCGGTGATCATGGCGCGCCCGCGGCCGGTGAACATGGGCGCGGGCGAGAGTCGCAGAGTGGAGCTGGACTTCCGCGTAAGCTCTCCCTTTCACATCAATAGCAACAAGCCCCATTCAAATTTGCTGATTCCCACCACGCTGAAACTGGTGACTCCTAAGCCGATGCAGATCACCAGCATTGAGTACCCCGCCGGCGAGGACCAGACCTTCCCCTTCTCCCCCAACGAGAAGCTCAGCGTCTATAGCGGTGATTTCACGCTATACGTAACGGTCAAGGCTCCGCCATTCCTAAAGGGTGGCAGCTTTCCCGTAGGTGGCGAGCTGTACTACCAGGCTTGCGACAAGAACGCCTGCTATCCCCCGAAAAAACTGGCGGTAGATTTCAACGTCACGGTGCGATAGGTCGGGAACCGGACGGCTGCTTACGCTCACCCGGATACACCCACGCTGAAACTGCCGTAGAAGCAGTTCGGTGCTTCTGAAGAACCGCATCTTCTTCCCGCCACGGTGAGCTACAAGCGAGCGCGTCGTCCGGCGTTGCGGCGTGGCCTGGTTGCCCTTATTGCAACTTCGCGTACTCAACTTTGGCTTGTTTCAGGACAGGGATGTCAGGGTCGGCATCTTTCCAGAGCTCAAGAAACTCCAGGTAGGCCTGGCGGGCCTTGGTCTTATCTCCTGCCAGAACGTAAGCCCGGCCAAGTTGCAGCTTTGCCAAGGCCGCCAAAGGGGAATTGACTGCGATGCCCCGGTGGTCGAGGAATTTCTGGAACTCCGCAGCCGCCTCGGCGCCCTGGTGCAGCGACAAATAAGCCTGGCCGCGAACATATGCGGGATAGAGCGAGCCGCCAACCCCGAATTGTGGAGTAGGCGTTCCTAACTCGTACTCTGTCGCGGTTCGTAATTGTTCGATAGCTTTCGCCGGATTGTTGCGGCCAATCGCGATCGAGGCATCGATCGTCGGCAGCCAATAGCGATTGATCATGGTATTGAGCGGAAAGCGGTGGGCCAGATCATCGGCAATTTTCCGAGCTTGCGCGGCATCGCCGGTTCGCGCCAACGCCAGCGCCGCAAGAGTCTGCACGTCTTGTGTCGGGGCGGTCGCAAGCGCGGAAGCAATCTCCTGCCGCGCCCGCGCCGTATTCCCGAATTCGGCCTCGCGCAGGGCGGAGTTCATCTGCCATTCAGCGGCGGTTTCTTGCGCGTCGCCACGACGGGCCACTGCGATGGCGCGCTGCGATTTTTCGCGGGCGCTGGTGAGATGGCCATAGAAGGCATCGGTATCGGATGCGAAAGAGAGAAGCACGTCCTCTCCCGGTTTGCCCTTCTGGCCATCGACCTGCCGCCCCATCTCCGCCACGTCGCCTTCATAAAATGCGACGCCGTAGCGATTGCCATGCAGGACCGGGTTGTTGACTTTGTGCGCGATAGCCTCCTGGTACTTGGCCTTCGCGTCCTGCGGGCGGTTCAGCGCGGTGTAGAGACCGACCAGGTTGGTGAAGGCAGCAGCGCTTCCGGGAAACAGACGCAGGTCTTCCAGGCTGGCGTTCACCGCCGACTCGTATTGGCCCAGGTAGGTGTAATCGACGCCCAGGTTGCCGTAGGGTTCATTGTTTCGCGGATAGGTCTGGGCCCACGTCTGATAGGTTTGGATGGCTTTCTCTAGTTCACCCGTGACCAACAGATAGTAGTTTGCGGAGATGCGGAATTTCTCCCGCTCGCTCACCTTGTCGCGCAGATCGTAGGCCTTCTGCAGATTTTCACTGGCTAGGCCCGGCTCTCGCAGGTTGATATACGAGATTCCCAGCGCCGAATACGCGGCAGCAAAATTCGGGTCAAGTTCGACCGCGCGCTTGAAGGACGGAATCGCCGCCTCCGGACCTTTTTCCTGCAGGATCTTCCTTCCCACCGACAATGCCTTCAAGGCCTCAAGCGATGGTGTCGTGGCTTGATCGAGAGGAGCGTCGAATTTGTCCACGCTGCTGAGGGACTCGCCAAGTTTCTTGCGCAGCGCCGTCGCTGCCTGGTCGAGGGCGCGGAGGACGTGTTCCTTGTTTTCCGCGGTCACCTGTTCCTGGGCTAGAAAGTCGCCGGTCTTGCAATTGATGGCATCCAGGCCAATCACATACTGGCTGCCCAGGCTTGCAATCGAACCCGCAATGTATGCCTTGCCTTCGGCACGCTGGCAAAGGTCGCGCGCCACCTCAGGCGTCAGCTTGGTATTGGCCGGCTTGGCCATCAGCCTAAGGGTGGCGCGAGTTCTTGCGTCCGACAGGATATTCAGAAACGGAGATTGTCCAAGTTGAGCCGAGATCGCCTGCTGCAAAGTGTCGTCGAAGACGGCATCTCCGGTGGTGTTGTTGAAGTCAGCCAGCACCACCGTGTCCTGCTCGGTGAGGATCGGGGGCCGGTGCGAGCGCCAGTACAATCCACCGGCGACGATGGCCGCCACCAGCAACAGCGCCGACGCGACCACCTTCCCGCGAAAGCTGCGCGGTGGTTCCGCAGCCGGCGAAGATTCGGCTCGCGTCACATTCGAAGTCGCAACTCGCGGCTTAGAGCCGGAAGCCCCGCTGGCTGCTGCGGGCGTGGTTGCATCTGCGCTTCCCGGGACAACAGCAGCCGAGTGATGAGCCGATTCACTGTCGCGTTTCAGCCGCTGAAGATCGGCCCGCAGCTCTGAGGCATGCTGATAGCGTAGAGTGCGGTCCTTCTCCAGCGCCTTAGCGATGACCATCTCGAGCCCCACGGGAATCTGCGGGTTGACGTGTGTTGGGGGCGGTGGCTCCTTATGCAGAATGGCGCCGCAAATCTCTCCCGAACTGCCGCCATCGAATGGCAAGTTGCCGGTGGCCATTTCGTAGAGCACCGCGCCGAATGAAAACAGATCGGTGCGCGCATCCAGTTCCTTGGCGCGCACCTGCTCCGGTGACATATAGGCGACTGTGCCCAGCATCGCTCCCGGGCTGGTCAGGTGCTCGGCGTCAGAGCCTGATGTGACGGTTTCCGATTCGGGGGCGACCTTGAACGTCATCTTGGCCAGTCCGAAATCGAGAATTTTGCCATGACCTCGTTCGGTAACGAAGATGTTGGCGGGCTTGATATCGCGATGAATGATGCCTTTCGCGTGCGCTGCATCAAGCGCGTCGGCAATATCGATGGCAATCGGAAGCAGTCGCTCCGGATCCAGCGGCCGCCCGGCGATCAAGTGCTTTAAGGTCTGCCCATCCAGAAACTCCATGGCGATAAAGGCGCGTCCACCCTGTTCGCCGATGTCGTAAATGGTGCAGATGTTGGGATGGTTCAGCGCCGAAGCGGCCTGGGCCTCCCGCTGAAAACGAGCCAGGGCTTGGGGGTCCAGAGCGACGTCATCGGGCAGAAACTTGAGCGCGACAAAGCGGTGAAGCCGAGTGTCTTCGGCTTTGTACACCACGCCCATTCCGCCGCCGCCCAGCTTTTCCAGAATGCGGTAGTGCGAGATGGTTGTTTCGATCATCCTACCCACACGATCGAAGTGGCATGGTGATGGTAAGAGCGAACTCCCCAGTAGTCAATTCGGTGGCTGGCGCGGGACCGGGGATTTCCCTATCTCACCCAACCCTGGGGAAGCAGGTTGCAAAACTCTCACGCAAGATGGACAATCACGACTCTCCTCTATGCCAACCTCAACGGCGGTAAAGCCCCAGCGACTCGCAAACAGGCTGTTGGTGGTCCTCGTGCTGTTGGGGATATCGGTTTTCATCAACTACGTCGATCGCGGCAACCTCTCGATCGCAGCGCCCTTGCTGAAGGACGAGCTGAGCATCTCCGCATCGCAACTGGGCTTTTTGCTCTCCGCGTTCTTCTGGACCTATGCGTGTTTGCAACCGATTACCGGCTGGCTGGTAGATCGCTTTAACGTCAACTGGGTCATTGCCGGAGGATTTTTTCTCTGGTCCGCGGCAACAGCAGCAACCGGTCTGGCGCGCACCTTCGCTATGCTGTTCGGGCTGCGATTGCTGCTCGGCATCGGCGAGTCGGTGGCTTATCCTTCGTATTCGAAGATCATCGCGCTGCATTTTCCGGAAGAACATCGCGGACTCGCGAACTCAGTCGTCTCCGCCGGGCTGGTGCTGGGCCCGGGATGTGGCATGCTCCTCGGCGGGACACTGATGGCCCGGTTTGGCTGGCGTCCCTTCTTTCTGGTGCTTGGATTGGCCAGCCTTTTGTGGCTCGTTCCCTGGATCAAGTGGATGCCGGAGCGAAGAGATCCGGTTAATCGGAAGACCGCCGGGGCTCCCAGCCTGGCTGAGTTCCTTCGTCTTCGATCCGCCTGGGGAACCTGCATCGGACTCTTCTGCGGCAATTACGTCAGCTACTTCCTCATCACATGGCTGCCCTTCTACATGGTGCGCGAACGACACTTCTCCATGGGAACCATGGCGCGGGTCGGCGGCCTTGCCTATTTACTGGGGGCCTGTTTTTCTACCCTGTGTGGCTGGCTGTCTGACCGCTGGATTAGTTCAGGAGCTACTCCCACCCTGGTTCGCAAGACATTTACCGGCGGAGGCATTGCTATGGCGGGAATCTTTCTCGGGCTGGCTGCGGTCGTGGGGCCGCGCACTTGTCTGGCCATGCTCGTGCTGGGTGTGATTTCCTTTGGGGTTTCCTCTTCCAATATCTGGGCCATTACTCAAACCCTGGCGGGGCCGCAGGCTGCCGGGCGCTGGACGGGCTTTCAGAACTTCGTAGGCAATCTGGCAGGAGTTGTAGCTCCGGCCGTTACAGGATTTGTGGTTGCACGAACCGGCCACTTCTATTTTGCTTTCGCCATCCTCACAACAGTTGCTCTGGCGGGCACTCTAACCTGGGCGTTCCTGGTTGGGCCGGTGGAGCAGGTGACTTGGCACAAGCATATCCGCTCCACAGCAGCGGTCGCTTAGCAACTCAATTGCAGAAGCCCCGGCGCTTCCATTATGGTTTTCAACGCCGGGACGGCGGGATGTGAATTCGTCTACAATCGGTCGCGACCTGCACGATCCCGCCCTATCTCACATGCAATCCCGATAATCAGTCAGCCGTCGAGTGCTTGTTCGGGTTCACCTCAATCTCGTCGATGACATCTTTCACGTTGGGCGTGTTCTTGGCCAGAAGTGCAGCTTCCCTCTTCTGAGCCGCTGTCTTCACACTACCCTTCAAGACCAGCGTGCCATTCTGAGCATCGTAATGGATGCTTTGATCGTCAAGGTCCTTGTGCGCCTTGATGGCCGCCTTGTAGTTGTTCTCGATGCCATCGTCCAGGCTCGAGTCTACCGACTTCGCCTGACTCTCCTCGCCGACGGGGCGAACCCCAATCTCATTGGCGACGGTGTAGCCGGGTGCCGCTTCCTTCGCCACGCTCTCCGCTTCCGATTTCTTGTCGGGCGTTTCAACATCGCCGGTCAGGGTGAGCACACCTTTGTCCCGATCCTGCGAAACCTTGACCACGCCCAAGTCGTGACGCGTCATCGCGGTGTCCACCGCGTCTTTCACATCCGGATGCTGCGCATTGTTGTTGCAGGCTGCGAGTATCAGCAGGGCCGAGAATGCGGCGACCAGAATAGCCGCGGGCTTAAAGTTTTTCGATTCTGCGAGCAAATCAACCTCCTTGTCATGAGCACTGCTCATGTAGAGGTGATAGATGCGGGGAGCACGTGCGAGTTTGTGTTGCGAAAACGGCGACAACGCAGCCGAAAATTTGTGGCCGAGACAACCAGTCGCGCACTCAGCAGAGTGACAGGTGGGTGAAGGTTGGAGACCTAGGCGCTGGCGGCGCTGTCGTCCGCTCCCAAGGGCAGGAAGTACTGCGTGCCGCGAATCGGTTCACTGACCCGTCGCAACAACGCTTGCAGGTCTTCGCTGCGCTCGACGAAATCAATCTCTGAGGTGTTGACGATCAGCAGATCTGAGGACGTGTAGTGAAAGAAGAAATGCTCATAGGCCTTGATGACTTCTTCCAGGTAATCGTCGCTGATGGCCTTCTCGCCGGGGGCATTTCTCTTCTTCAAGCGTTTCTTCAGGATTTCGGGTGTTGCTTGCAGATAAATCACGAGATCGGGCGTCGGTATATTCTGGCGAAACAGATCGTAGTAGCGGTTGTAAACCCCCAACTCGGCGTCGTTCAGATTGAGGCAGGCAAAGAGCTTGTCCTTTTCGAAGATGTAGTCGGCGACGACGATTCTGCCGGGACGCTTCAACTCTGCTGTCGCCAGTTGCTCGTACCGCGCCATGAGAAACGCCATTTGCGCCTGGAACGCAGCGCCTTTCTCGCCGTTATAGAACGCGTTGAGAAACGGATTCTGGTCAGTCTCACTGATGCGCTGCGCGTGCAGGGTTTCGGCGATCACCCGGCATAGCGTTGTTTTGCCGACTCGAATCGGGCCTTCGATCGCGATGTAACGAGGTGGTTCAAACAGGTTCGCCATGTGAGAAGGAGAGCAGCTGTTTCGAGAATATCTCGCCTCGGCGCAGGTGGCAATGAGGAGATTTCCACTGAACAAAAAAACAGTTCACCACGGAGGCACGGAGGACACGGAGAAGGAAAGGACAGGCATATTTCAAATACTGACTATGCGCGGCTTCATTTGCGCTGAGCCGGAAACCAGCCCGCTTGCTCGAAAGTTCCTAACGCGCAAGAGCGGTCGATTGGAGGGATTCGAAGACCCAATCCTTCTCCGTGTCCTCTGTGCCTCCGTGGTGAAAAATCCGGCTGCGCCCCAGCTACAATCGGCAGAGATGCGAAATGCCATCATTGCCGGCCTTGGTGTTGCCGGCGCCGCCACCTGGGCCGGATTCCAATGCTACTGGCCGAGCTCGCAGGTGTGGGGCAGAACATTTACGGGGCGGCCCGGTTCGCGTGAGCT
Organism: uncultured Acidobacteriaceae bacterium; assembly: GCA_963796585.1. GTDB lineage: Bacteria > Acidobacteriota > Terriglobia > Terriglobales > Acidobacteriaceae > CAVVDY01. The sequence goes on along the minus strand of CAWCMB010000004.1, from coordinate 407,553 downwards.
GGCCCTCACTTATGATGATGGGCCGAACGATCCCTGGACGCTGCGGCTACTGGACGTACTCGATCGCCACTCGGTGAAAGCGACGTTCTTCGTGCTGGGAAAGTTTGTTGCCGAAAAACCAGCGATCGCGCGTGAGCTGGTAGCGTGCGGCCACGAGCTCGGAATTCATACCTGGGACCATCCCAACCTGATCTTCGCCTCAGGGGCCGAGGTGCGCTCGCAGATCGAACGCACACAAAGCATCATCTTCGATACGAGCGGCTATCGATGCACACTCATGCGTCCGCCGTTCGGCGCGCGGACACCGATGACGTTGCACGCGATTCGCAAGCTGGGACTCACGCCTGTTATGTGGAACGTAACCTGTTACGACTGGAAACCCACGACGCCCCAACGAATCATGGCTCACGTCGAGCGCCAAATGCGCGGGGGAGACGTCATCCTGCTGCACGATGGCGGCCACCTGAAGATGGGAGCCGACCGCAGCCATTCGGTCGGAGCCACGGAACTCATCATCAGCAAGTACAAGGACGAGGGCTACGGCTTCGCAAGCGTGTCGCAGATGATGGGGGCGATTTGAAGGGACACGTCTTCGGCCGCTGCGGGAAGTCGAATCTCTATATCCTGGCAGAAATCGTGGCTGCGCCACTGGAAGCAGGTGCTTCGCTCGGCTCAGGATGACAAATCCTAAGGGGCCCTTCGGCCCAGCTGAAGCCGAACCACGATACAAAGCATCGCGCGCGGACGCGGCGCTAAAGCGCCGCTCTACCCGCCCGCATCAAGCCGACAGCTGCTTCCGCTGCTTCAGTTCCGCCAAGAGCGTGTCGATCTTCTCGTCGCGCTCGAGTTTGTGCAGACGCGCTTCGACGTCTTCGCCGAGAAGTTCGGTTTTGGCTTTGCCGATGGCCTCTTCGCGCGAGACCGTGGATTTCATACGGTCAAATGTCCGGTTCTCACCGGTGGGAGTAAGCTCGGCATTGGCCGCCTTATGGGCAGCGCGGGAACGGCGATGCTGTGCAATCAGCATATCGGCCTTGCTGCGCGCCTCCACCAGCTTTAGCTCCAGGCGCTTGAGTGCGCCCTTCAGCGATTCCACCTGGACCTCCTGATCGGCAATCTGCTGATCGAAGTTGTCGGTCATCTGCTGAAAACTCAGCGCGCGCTCCAACGCCGCCCGGGCCAGTTCGTCATCATGCTTCGCTACGGCCAGTTCCGCCTTGCGCATCCATTCGCCATGCTTCTCGGCGTTCTCTTTTTTCTTCTTCTCCAGCAGATGCAGGTCGGCCAAAGCGATTGCGACCTGCGTCTTGACCTGGAGGAACTGGTTCTCCATGTCGAGAATCACCTGCTTCAACATCTTCTCGGGATTCTCAGCCTTGTCGATCAGGTCGTTGAGATTCGCTCGTACCAGGGTTGCTACGCGATCTAGTAATGCCATTGAACTGCCGCCTTTCGCTATTCGCTATTCGCTCGGGTGCCCCATCCTTTCGCGTCATTTGCGAAAGGGTGGGATCCGGCGTCCACGAGCCACTCCCTATCTTTCCTTCGGTGCCCCACTCAAGCCGTCGTTTGGCTTGAGTGGGACTACCCACTAACTCCCTGCTGCCGCCGCCTTGCTCTTGTCATCTGCCGGCGGCAACTCATCCGGCCGTGGCGACTTGTCGCCAATGGTCCGGATCTTGCCAAACAGCTCACTCATCTGCATTCCCGAGAGCGCCTCAAACAGCGCCGGTACCTGAGCGGCGATCTTCGTAAGGTCCCCCGTGACTTTATTCATACCGGCGGCATCGCCGTTGCCAGTGGACACGATGGTGATCTTGTCCACATTCGCCAGCGGACTGGCCAACGCCTCCACCACCTCCGGCAAACTGGTGATCAATTTGTCGACGACCGCGGCCTGGTTGTACTCCTGATAGGCCTCGGCCTTCACGTTCATCGCACGCGCCTCGGCATCGCCCTTCTTGAAGATGATCTCGGCTTCGGCTTCGCCCTGCGCGCGAATGGCGCTGGCACGGCCGTCGGCTTCGACAATCGTCTTCTGGCGTTCGGCTTCGGCCAGCGTCTGAATGCGTTGCCGCTCGATCTCGGCGCCCTTCAGCACAGTGGCGATAAGCTCTTTCTCGCGGCGCAGAATTTCCGCTTCCTGCACTTTGACTTGCTGCTCCTTCTCGACCTGCTGAATCTTCACCGCTTCTGTAGTGACCTGCTGCAGCATGATGTTGGTCTGGATTTCGTACGCCTTATCAGCTTGCGCCTGCTGGCGCTTCACCAATTCGTTATACGTCGCTTTTTTCACTTCCAGATCGCGCTGCGCCTCCGCCTGCTTGGCCATCGACGCGGTTTCAGCCGCCACGCGTTCCTGATCGGCCTGCGCCTTGGCGACCGCCGATTCGCGCAGTGCCAGGGCGCGTCTGATCGCCGTATCGCGCTCCGCCTCGGCGGTTGCCACGTCAGCGTCTCGCTTGATTCGCGCCACATCCGGCCGACCCATATTGCTGATGTAGTCGTTCTTGTCGCGCACTTCCTTGATGGTGAACGAGATCACCTCGAGGCCCATCTTGTTCATGTCGTCGGCGCAGGTGGAGCGCATGCGGTCAGCGACCATCTCCGGCTGCTTCACGATTTCTTCCACCGTGAGCTGGCCGATGATGCCGCGCAGATGGCCTTCCATCACCAGGCGAATCAGCGCCTCGCGCTGCGGCGGCGTCTTGGTGAGGAACTGCTCAGACGCAGTGAGAATTGACTCGGGATCGCTCTTCACCTTGATCTGCGCCACCGCTTCGACGGTCACCGCCACTCCCTGCTTGGTATAGAGGTCCTGCTGCGGAGCGACATCGAATGACATCAGCTCCAGCGATAGCTCGCGGCAGCTTTCTACCATGGGCAGGATCATGGTGCCGTGGCCTTTGATAATGCGGGTGCCGCGAATGCCGTAAACCACCATGGCTTCGTTGGGCCCGGTTTTGCGGTATAACCGCGTGAATACCGCGATGATGAGGACCGTCGCCGCAACCACCGACCACACGATCACCACCACGTCGGTTGGAATGTGTAAACCCATATGCCTCCTTCAAGGCTGTTAGCCGTCAGCTATCAGCCATCAGCTAATACCACTAACCATTACTCGATATGCTCCCAATCAGAGCGACTGCTGCTGGTGGATCATCTACTTCTACAACCAGCCGATCGTAGGACTCATTTCGCAGATCAATCACAACCGCGCGATCCGGATGGTGTACGTCCCAAAAGACTTTTTGGCCGTCTTGGTAGTAGGTACCCGCGGTTATCACTCCCGGAAGATTTGTTCCTGGAAATCTCAACCCGTGGCACCAACCCTGCGCGATCGCGGGATCCATCCGAACGGCGGCAACGTGTTCCAGCGGAATCTCAAGCGAGTTCTTAAGTGCCCATAGCTTGTCCGCTCCGCGTACATTGACCAGCAGCTTTCCCTCTGAAACAGCAAGATCAACCATAAAAATCTCCAATTACCAGCATGTATCGATCAGTCGGGTGTCCCATCCTTTGGCCCTTTTGCGAAAGGGTGGGAACACCGCTTCAACAACTCGTCTTTCGCCGCCCGAATCCAGTCCGCAACTCCAGGGCAGCGGCGACAATCCCTGCGGCTACACCCAACGCCACTCCGGTCGCGACCTGATGAAAGGCCGCTCCTAAGGCGCTGCCGATCCCTGCACCCAGCACCACTGCAAATGCCAAACTCATGGTGTTCTTCATTGCGCTACTCGCTTTCGCTCGCTGCTTTTGGCTCTTGGCCTTTAGCTCTTGGCCGTCAGGGCCTTGATTCGCCTCTTGGCTAGGAAACCTCGCCTGTCACTCTTGCCAAAAGCTAAGAGCCAAGAGCCAACAGCTAAATGGCCGCCGCCTTTCCCTCTCCTGCCAACTCGTCCCAGCGCTGGACGTACGCGATGCCACGCTCGTAACGCGTCACCACTACTTCTGTTCCCTTGGGCAAAGCGTCGCCGCTTTCGCTACGTGCGCCGCAGGTGTGACGCGTGCCCTCCTGCGAAAACACGATCTCTCCTGTCCCACCTTCCCGAATCGAACTGGTTACCTTCCCCAGGACTCCTACTCTGTCGTAGTCCGCGGGATCGAGCTCGTGCTCGTGCGCCAGCAGCACCTTGGCGACAAACCAGAACACGATCGCTGCACCGAATACGCCGGCGACGAATGAAAGCGTGGCAACCACCGTGACCACCAGTGTGGAATAGCGCGTCAGCAGGTATCCGGTGCCGCCAAACCACGCCAGGAAGGCGCAGAGGGTGCCAAAGTTCACCACCGACATGCTGTCGCCGTGCGCGCCCGCATGTGCGCCGCCCGCATGTGTTCCCAGGTGTACATGGGGGACGTGCAGATGGAAGTGGGGCAAGTGAAAGCTTCCGCTGAGAAACGACAGAACACTTAACGTAATGCCCAGCAGGAAGCACGTCAGGTAGAACATTGCCCAGGTCATAGACTTGCTCCCGCGCCGCGCCCGGCACCTGGCTTGCGTGAAGTACTGCGGAGCTTCCCGCCATTCGCTTCCGGCTTCAATACCTCCAGCAGACGCTCCAGCAGTCCCGGAGCCTGCAAAATGGCCCCGAGCAGCACGACGGCCTTGCGCGTATCGCAGTAGCGCGCCATCTCCAGCAACGCCTGGCTCAACTCCGCGTCGTCGGCGAACTGCTCCGCACCGTTGATCAACATGAGATCGAGCCGGTCCTCGACAGCCCGCAAGTCGCTGGTCAGCTCGGTGTGATAGCCCTCGGGGTCGTCGACCAAATAGCCGGGATGCACCTTGAAGAAGCGTGCCAGCAACATGCGGGTGTCGTTGGTCAGGTGAGGACGCGTGCCGCTCTCAATCTGCGACAAGTACGACTGGCTCAGCCCGCGCCCGATCTCCTTCTTCATGGCGCGGGCCAGGTCCTGTTGCGTCATCTCAGCATCCAGGCCGCGCAGGGTGCCCTCAACCAATCGCAGGTAACGAAGTTTTTCACCCAGTTTCATAGCCGTGAATATCTATTACGGATTGCAATTATGCAATAGCAATCTGCGATATGTCAAGAACTGGATTTGGCGCGGAATCAGTGGGTTGGAGTTGGCTTTGAATTTCTCGGGCTTGCGTTCTCGTACGCGGGTGGAAGACCCGGGTTCGTGTGGGGTGGAAGACCCGGGTTCGTGTGGGGTGAAAGAACCCGCATTTCATGCGGGGTAGCGGAATCTCTCTTGGATTTGCGCCGTAGCGTCCGTCATCCGACGCCCGCTTATGTCGCCGCTGGCGGAATCCCGCGGCTAAAGCCTCTCTTCATGCGAGCTCATTTCCCTCGCCTGAAGGCGAGGGCTTCCACCCATCGCCGCCGGAAATGTCTCGGCACCTGGGGTGGTGTTCACGTCTACCGGACGGTACTTACAGCACCCGGCAGATCACGCACTTCAGGTACGCGGTCTCGGGGACGTTCAGCAGCACAGGATGGTCAACCGCGGCGCCGCGCTTCTCCAGCACGCGCACCTGGCGGCCGGCGTCGGCGGCGGCAGAGCCAAGCATCTCCAGAAACTCGCTCTCGCTGACATGAAACGAGCAGGAACAGGTGACCAGCGTTCCACCGGGGCGCAGCATCTTCAGCGCGCGCAGGTTCAGCTCCTTGTAGCCCTTGAGGGCGGTGGGGACAGCGCGCTTCGTCTTGGCAAAGGCCGGAGGATCGAGGACGATGGTGTCGTATTGCCGGCCGCTGTTGGCGTAGTCCTTCAGCAGATCGAAAGCGTTGGCCTCAACCCACTCAATCTCGCCGCAGCGATGCTCCGCCTTATTGAGCGCTTCATTCTGCTCGGCCACTTCCAGCGCGGCGCGCGAGCTGTCGAGCGCTGTTACTCTGTCGCACACGCGGGCCAGGTGCAGCGCGAAGCCGCCCTGATAGGTGAAGCAATCCAGCGCCTCTCCATGTGCCCAGCGGGCTGCGGCAGCGTAGTTCTCGCGCTGGTCGAGAAAGGCTCCGGTCTTTTGCCCGCTCAAGCCGTCGTAATGAAAGCGAACCCCATTCACGGTGAAGATCGTGCTGGAACACTGGCCGCGCAGTAGCTGCGACTCTCGCCCGGGAAGTTGCTCCAAGTCGCGAATACGTGCGTCTACGCGTTCCAGAACGTTTGCCTTGGGGAAGTGACGGCCGAGCGACTCGGTCACGGTGTTCCGCAAGTCGGCGCGGTCAAACGCCTGGGTGAGGATCTGCAGCGACAGCACGTCGTTGTACTTGTCGACGATGAGACCGGGCAGCAGATCAGCCTCACTGAAGATGACACGATAGGAATCGGTGTTGTGAGCGACGTGCTTGCGAAATTCGACCGCGGCACCGATTCTTCCTGAGATAAGAGTCGGCAATTCCGACTCGCCGATCTCACCAGAAGAGATCATGCGGATCGCGATCTGCGATGCGCTGCTGTAAAGCGCCGAGCCGAACTTGCGTCCGCGCTCGTCAACCACGCGTACCAAAGCTCCCGCCGGCGCATCGCTTCCCTGCTGCACATCCGAGCGATAGACCCACACGTGCCCCGCGCGCAGGCGGGCGGCACCGCGGGAAGAAACGGCGACAGAGGGGACAGCGCCGTCCGTCCGTACAGGGCTTGGGGCTGTGGCGTTCCGATTTTTGTTTGTCATCACGAGCGAAGCGAGGGATCTGCTCTCGTTAATCGTGGTGCATAAGTATTAAGAGAAACCATACCATCTGACGAAATCGGTGGAAGCCCTCGCCTTCAGGCGAGGAGGCGACGATCGTAAAGAAATCGGCTTTAGCCTCGGGGACCGGGAGAAATACCGCCTGCCCTGACGCGCCAGCGCTAAAGCGCATTCGACAAATCGCTGCGACTTTCCCCCGCATGAATGCGGGGGCTCCCACCCTGAAGATGCTAGCGCCTTTTTTCGGGGCTTCCACCCTGAAGATGCTAGCGCCTTTTTTCGGGGCTCCCACCCTGAAGAGTGACGTAACTCAATGCGCGGCGGCTTCGCCCTGGGCGGGCGGCGCGTTCTCCGACGAATCCGCGGAGGAAGCGCCGGCTTCCGACGACTGCTCTTGAACCGCCAGCTCGCTCTTGCCTGCCTTCGCGTCTTCCGGCTTGGGTGGCGGAGGAACGTAATAAAAAATGCGGTGACAGTAGTCGCAGGTAACGAACTGCTGATTGCTCATTACTTCCTGAAAGACCTGGGGACGCAGCATGACGCGGCAGGCGGAACACATCTCGTCTTCGTGAACCGCAGAAAGCGCGGAACCTCGCCGCTTCAGAACCCGGTCGTAGTGGTTCAGAACGTCTTCCGAAACTCCGTTGCGCAACTGCTGTCTGTGCTCCCCGAGTTCGGCCAGCTCCTTCTCGTCTTCGGCGGTGCGCAGACGGGCTGACTCCTTCTCTTTTTCGTTCTCGGCGGTGTCGGCCTTCAGGGCAGCTTCCGCCTTCTTGAGCGCTTCTTTTCGCGTATCGGCGGCGACCATGATTTCCAGAATCTTGTCCTCGGAGGCGGCAATCTTTTCCTCCGCAAACTTGATCTCGTCCATCAGCGCTTTGTATTCGTGGTTGGTCTTTACATTGAGCGACTGGTCGCGGTACTTACTGACCTTCTGCTGCTGGTCCTGAATATCGCCTTCATGCTTGCGTTTGGCCGTGTCGTCGGCCTTCAGGGCAGCCTGCGCAGCCTCGACCTTGGCTTTCGAGCCGGCCAGCTTGGCTTCGATCTCATGTACATGCTTGGGAAGGGCGGCGACTTCGGCGCGCAAGACGGCAATTCGGGCGTCGACCTGTTGCAGGTCGATCAGTTTTTCCAGGTCAGAATTCATCAGGACAGGTGGGAACCTGCATGAATTCTAGCACGCGGCGCCGGACAAGACTTTTCACCACGGAGGCACGGAGTACACAGAGAAATTCGGGTCCGCGAGCGTCTCGGGTGGACGCACCCTCTCAAAATACGCGCAGATGCCTCGTTCAGCTACTGCCGATCTAAGACGTGAAACAAACGAGACCCTGAAACTCGGTGTACGCAGCCTGCCGTGAGCGGAGCCGAAGGGTGCCTCCGCGGTGATTCGTCTTACTCGTCCCGGGATTAAGGTGTTCGGCGTATTGAGCACTCCAGAGAACCACGGTTAGCATAAGACCACCATGTCCCTCGAGATCGCCCGGCTGCTTTTGGGCCTGCTGATTGCGGCTTTGCACCGTCCCATCGCAGATTTCATCCTTGAGCGTGAGCATTCGCTGGTCTTGGCGTCCCGCCAGCGCGGCATTCCCCTGCCGGCGGTCCCTAAATCGGAGACCTTGCGGACCATCTACTTCAGCATCGGAATCTTTATGGTGGTGGTTGAGATGCTGCGGATTTATCAGCTCGCGCGCTAGGCAGCCGTTGTGTTCCCAGTAAACTTCCTTTGTCCTCCCTGATGGCCGGCACATCGAAAATCCCACGCCGTGATATACACTTTTCGCTTTGAACTCTGGTTTATGGGGAGCGCGTGTGACATCTCGGGTCCTGACAGTCGTGTGTTGTCTCTCATTAGCGTTAACCTTCGCAGCGGCACAAACCGTAACGCCATCCACTGCTCCGCAGACTCAAGCACCCGAGCTCACCATCGAAGACATCTACGCCGAAGGAGGGCTGCTGGGCCGAGCTCCCGAGTCGATCAAGTGGGCGCCCGACGGCTCTCGCGTGGCTTTCGTCCAGCGCGACGATAGTGGTGAGAAGGGCGCGCTCTACTATGTCGACGCCAATAATCCTAAGCCTGCGGTGCTGGTGGCTCGCGAAAAGCTGGCTTCCCTGGCTCCCCCCATCAGCAACATTAAGGACGAGCGCCAGAAGGAGGCAATGCAGCGTTACTCGGTGGCGGCCTATCACTGGTCGCCTGACTCGAAGAAGCTGCTGTTTGATTCCCTGGGCCAGCTTTGGTTGTACAACTTGGAGAACGGCACCGCGGTACAGGTGACCTCGAGCAACGACGGCAGCGTCGATCCCAAATTCTCGCCGGACGGCAGCCGCATCGCGTACGTGCGCAAGCACAACCTGTATGTTCGCGACGTGAGCGGAGGCCGCGAAGACGCTCTGACCCGCGACGACGATCCGAATCTGCTCAATGGCGAAGTCGATTGGGTTTACGAAGAAGAGCTGTACACCCGCAGCAATTATTTCTGGTCACCCGACGGTAAGCAGATCGCCTTGCTGCAGATGAATGAGAAACCGGTGCCCGATTATCCCATCACCGACTGGATCCCTTTGCACTCGACTGTCGACCAGCAGAAATATCCCCAGCCGGGGGACGCGAATCCGGTGGTTCGGCTCGGCGTCGTTGCATCGAACGGCGGAAAGGTGAAGTGGCTCTCCGCCGGAGGCGGTAGTGGCGGCGTGGAACTTGGCGGTGATTCCAATGTTTACGTGCCGCGCTTCGGGTGGGTGCGCCCCGGAGTTATCTGGGCCATGGCGCTCAATCGCGCGCAGGACCGGCTCGACCTCTACTTTATCGACGCCAAGAGCGGCAAGTCGCAACTCATGATGAGCGAGAACAGCGACACCTGGATCGACATGCATCCGGAGACGGAGTTTCTACTGCTGCGCTCAGGCGATCGCTATGTTTGGACGAGCTGGCGTGACGGCTACTACCACATCTACCTGTATCAGTTCGATAACCAGAACCCGCTGTCAGGCCCGGCGAAGCTGGTGCAACAGTTGACCCATGGCGACTGGGACGTCGAGAGCATCGACGGCATCGATGAGCAGCACGGCACGGTCTACTTCACCGCCAATGAAGGCGACTGGCGGCAGGCGAACGTCTACGCCGTCGGGCTCGATGGCAAGAGCTTTCATCGCCTCTCGAAGCAGGACGGCGCCCATAGCGTCACCTTCGATCCAGCGAACGCGAAGTATTACGTCGATGGCTATTCTTCGCTGACGACGCCCCCCACGTTGTCGTTTTGCACGGTGAACGCCGACTGCAATGCGTTCTGGAAACCACGCGGCATTGAGCGCTACAAGCTGCCCACTCCCAAGAAGGTGGAATTCACCGCAGCCGACGGAACCAGCAAGCTGCTGGGTACGATCTTGCTCCCAACCGGCGGGCCGATGATGGCCAACGGCAAGGCTCCCATGATCGTGAACCCGTATGGCGGACCGGGTGCGCAGACGGTGCGCGACGCCTGGGGAGGCCTGAGCTACTACTTCGACTGTATCCTTGCGCGGCAGGGATTTGCCGTCCTGCATGTCGACAATCGCGGCATGGCGAACCGCGGCAAAGCGTTCGCCACCTCGCTCCGTCACAACTTTGGTCCGAACGAGCTGGCAGATCAGATAACCGCGGTCAAGCAGGCGCTACAGCAGTTCCCCGAAATCGACGGCAACCGCCTGGGCTTCTGGGGATGGAGCTATGGCGGATACTTCACGCTCTACACCATGACGCATACCGACATGTTCAAGTCCGGCGTCGCCGTCGCCCCGGTTACCGACTGGCGCCTGTACGACTCGATTTATACCGAACGCTATATGGGTCTGCCAAAAGATAATGCCGAGGCATATATGAAGAGCTCGCCGGTAAACTTTGCCGGCGATTTGAAAGGGAAGCTGCTCGAGGTACACGGCACCAGCGATGACAATGTGCACTTCCAGAACACGGTGCAGATGGTGAATGCTTTTATCAACTCAGGCAAGCAGTTCGAGCTGATGATCTATCCGCGAAAGACCCACGGCATCGCCGGCAAAGAAGCACGAACGCACTTGTTCCATCTCATCGACAATCACTTTGAGGAGACGCTGGCGCCGGGCAAGTAGCCGCCAGCCAATACCAACCATGAGACTGAATCTTCGACTGCTGTTTTGCTGCGTGCTGGTCGCATCCGGCGCCTTCGCCCAATCGACCGCTGCTCCAGCTCGCACCGTCATTCACGCCGGGAATGTCTTGGACGTTCGTACCGGCAAGATGATGCCCAACCAGACGATCGTTGTCGAGAACGGAAAGATCGTCAGCATCGGCGCGGCTGGCGGCGAGGCGCCGGCGACGGTAATCGATCTTTCTGACAAGACCGTGTTGCCTGGTCTGATCGATGCCCACACCCACCTCACGATGAATCCCAGCTTCGGCTATTCGATGCTGGCAATATCCGGACCTCGTCACGCGCTGATCGGGGCGCACAATGCGAAGATCACGTTGGAGGCCGGCTTCACCACAGTGCGCAACGTTGGAGACTTCGATTACGCCGATGTTGCCTTGCGCGATGCCATCAATGACGGCGATGTGCCGGGGCCGCGCATGCTGGTCAGCGGGCCGCCCTTGAGCATCACAGGCGGACATTGCGACAACGATTTGTTGCCCTACGAGTATCACGCGACCTACCCCGGCGTCGCCGACGGCGTGGAAAACGTGCAGCACAAGACGCGCGAGGTCATTAAATACGGCGCGGACCTCATCAAGATTTGCGCCACCGGAGGCGTGCTCTCGAAGGGTGACGATCCCAACGCGGCGCAGTTCACCGAGGAGGAGATGAAGGCCATCGTCGCCGACGCGCATCGTCTCGGACGCAAGGTTGCAGCGCACGCTCACGGCGCGCAAGGTGTGATCTGGGCTTCGAACGCCGGCGTTGACTCGGTCGAGCACGGGCACCTGATGAACGACGAGGCCATCGCCACGCTGAAGAAGAACGGCACCTATCTCGTGCCCACGTTGTACCTTGTCGACTGGCAGAGGGAGCATGGCAATCTGCCGGACTTCCTGAAACCGAAGATGGAAATGGTGTCGAAGAGTTCCAAGGCTACTTTGAAGAAGGCGTTCGATGCCGGAGTGAAGATCGGCTTTGGCACCGACGCGGCCGTCTATCCGCACGGGCTGAACGCGCATGAGTTCAACGAGTACGTGCAATTGGGCATGTCGCCGCTACACGCCATCCAGACCGCGACCATCAACGATGCCGACCTGTTGGGCTTGTCTGCGAAAATCGGCACGCTCGAGCCCGGCAAATACGCTGACATCATCGCGGTTGACGGCAACCCGCTAGAGGACGTGACCATCCTGGAGCGCGTGAAGTTCGTAATGAAGGACGGAGTGGTGTACAAGAACGAAAAGTGAATCGTGAGCCACGGATGGGCACAGATTCACACCGATCGAAGACCAACGAATCAATCTGAGCAAAGTCTAGAATGATCGTGTTCATCGGTGCTGATCCGTGGCTCAAACTTGCCCCTTGCCGCCAGTTCTGTTTGAATCTTGATTCATCCCGCGTTCCGGAGCACTGACCTGGCGAACCAACTCTTCGCGTGCAAGTCCATTGACAAGCTGATCTCCGAATCGGAGGAGCCCGAGCATCGGCTGAAAAAGACGTTGGGCCCGTGGTCGCTGACGGCGCTCGGAATCGGCGCGGTCATCGGCTCGGGAATTTTCACCGTCATCGGCACGGCCATTGCCGGACAGAAATTCGACACCTCGTCCATCCTTAATGCGCCGCTGCTCGATTACATCGTGCATCACTCGGCGACACTGGGACGCCCCGGAGCGGGCCCGGCGCTGGCGCTGTCGCTCATCCTGGTTGCTATCGTCTGCGGATTCACCGCGCTCTGCTATGCCGAGCTGGCATCGATGATCCCCATCGCGGGCAGCGCCTACACTTACACCTACGCCACCATGGGCGAGCTGATCGCGTGGATCATCGGCTGGGACCTCATCCTCGAGTACGCGGTCAGCAACATGGCGGTGAGTGTAGGCTTCGCCGCGCACGTGGTTGATGCGTTTGACTGGTTCGGCTGGCATCCGCCGCTGCGCTGGATTTCGCCGGCTTACCTTCCCGGCGGAATGACCGACCTCAAGGGCAACGTTCTCTATCCTCCGGGAATACATTTCGGATTCAACATCCCGGCGTTCATCGTGGTTATGCTGCTGACGGTCGTTTTGGTGCGGGGCATACGCGAATCGGCCGAGGCCAACAACGTGATGGTCATCCTCAAAATCTCGGCCATCCTGGCGTTCGTTATCGTGGGCGCACACTTCATTCACCCGTCGAATTACCACCCGTTCATTCCCGAAGGATGGTCGGGCGTGCTGACCGGCGGCTCGATTATTTTCTTCACCTACATCGGCTTCGATTCGGTCTCGACCGCAGCTGAAGAGGCCAAGAATCCCCAGCGTGACTTGCCGATTGGCATCATCGCCACACTAGTCGTTTGCACTGTGCTCTACATCGCGGTGGCGGTGGTGCTCACCGGAATCGTGAATTGGTCGACCCTGGTTGACGACGCCGCACCGGTCGTTAACAGCATGAAGCGGCTCACCATACTTACCGGTTCGAGTACGCTGCATTGGACGCGCCTGGCCGTGCTCTTCGGCGCCATGATGGGCATGATCTCGTCGCTGTTGGTCTTTCAGCTTGGACAGGCACGTGTGTGGTTCGCCATGTCCCGCGACGGGCTGTTGCCCAAGCTGTTCAGCTTCGTGCATCCGAAATTCCGCACGCCTTCGACCGCAACCTGGATTGCCGGATTCCTGGTGGGCATTCCCGGCGGCATTCTGGATATCGGAACGCTGGCCGACCTGTCGAACATCGGCACTTTGTTCGCATTCGTGCTGGTGTCGATCGGCGTGATCATCCTGCGCTACAAGCAGCCGGAGCGTCGTCGCGGCTTCCGGGCACCCGGCGGCCTCACTGCGCCCATCATGAGCGTTGTGTTCTGCGTGCTGTTGATGGCCGGACTGCCGATCTTGACCTGGCTGCGCTTCTTTGCCTGGCTGATTATCGGGCTGACGGTTTACACGCTATACAGCCGCCATCACAGCGAGTTCAGCCCCGAAGAGCGGAAGGCTGCGCGGTCCACTGGCGATAGACGATAAGCTGTATTTGAAGGGGCGCGGGCCGGACGGGTTTGAAGGAGCGCGGCTTTAGCTGCGCCGGCGTCTGCTCTTTACTTGTGTCATCCCGAGCGACGAGCGTGAGCGAGGGACCTGCAGTTTGTGTCCCGGCCGGGAAACTGCGCCGTAGCCAACCTGGGCAATGACACAGAACCGACCATCCTCCGCAACAGGAGCAGGTCCCTCGGTCGCGGCGACCTCATGATGACAAAATGGAAAACAAGGCGCTGCAGGCCTGAACCCGTGCTCCATCCACATCGCCGATGATCGTCAACCCTCCCACCGACTTCATCCGCTCGCTGCCCAAGGCCGAGTTGCACCTGCACCTCGAAGGCACGGTCGATCCTGCCACATTGTCGGAGCTGAGCCGGCGGCATCCCACGCCGCTCACCACCGAAAACAACCGCTACACCAACATCGCTGACAGCGGACGCGTCTTCTCCGAGGAAGACGCCCGCGAGCTCTACAACTACACGAACTTTACCGGGTTCCTGCTTGCATTTAAGGCGGTTACGGAGCGGCTACGCACCGCCGACGACTACGAACTGGTCGCCTATCGAATGATGCAGAAGCTGGCCCAGCAAAACGTTCGCCATGCCGAGGTGTATGTCTCGGTCGGTGTGGTGTACTGGCGCGGTGGCCACTTCCCTCCCCTATTCGAGGGGCTGGAGCGCGGGCGTGAGCGCGGCGGGCGCGAGTTTGGCGTGTCGGTATCGTGGATTTTCGACGCGGTTCGACACTTCGGTGTAGATGAAGCACGGAGCGTAGTCGAGGAAGCGATCCGCCTCAAAGATCGCAACGTGGTCGGCATCGGGTTGGGCGGCGACGAGCGCAAGGCGGCCCCTGAGCGGTTTCGCGAGGTCTATCAACTCGCGCGCGAGAATGGATTGCGACTCACCGTACACGCGGGCGAGACCATCGGCCCGGAGTCGATCTGGGGAGCGCTGCGCGAACTGAAAACCGACCGCATCGGTCACGGTCTGCACGCGGTCGACGATCCCGACTTGGTTCGATACCTGGCCGAGCAGCAGATTCCGGTGGAGGTCTGCATCTCGAGCAACGTGCTCACTGGCTGCTGCACCTCGCTTGAGCAGCATCCGGTGCGCGAGCTCTTCGATGCCGGCGTGCTGGTCACGCTAAATACGGACGACCCTGAGATGTTTCACACCACGCTGAACCGCGAGTACCAGATCGCGCAGCAGGTCTTCGGCTTCAGCGATAACGAACTGCGGCAGCTGGCGGAGAACTCGTTCCGGGCGGCGTTTGTGGGAAGAAAAAGCTAGCCGCGGATTTGCACGGATGAACACGGATCAGAAAATGCCTCTACTCCGCCGTCAGCGGCAGATACAAATCCCCTTGTACCCGGTCAGCGATATTCGCCAGGCCCTTCACCGCGTACTGCTGGAAGTGAGGCGCATCGCGATGGGCTTGCAGTGCAGCATCGTCTTTGTACTGCTCGTAGATGAAGAAGCGGGCAGGCTGATCTTTCTGGCGGTGCACGATGTACATCAGGCAGCCCGGCTCGTGCCGTGAGTCGGCTTCCAGCGTGCGAAAGGCGTCCGCCACTTCCGCTTCGTGGCCCGCCCTGGCGACCCAAACAACAGCCAACACAAGCACGCGAAATCTCCTATTTTTTGCCGCTGATGTCGTCGAGGACCTTCGCGAACTCAGCGCTAAACGCCGTCTGCTCGCGGTCGGGTCCGGTAGAAACGATGCCGATCTTCGCTCCCGTCTGCTTCTCTAGAAAAGCCAGATATTCCTTTGCCTTCTGCGGCAGACGGTCGTAGCTGTCGACGCCGAAGGTGCTGGTGTTCCATCCCGGCATCTTGGTGTAGATCGGCTCGATCTTCTCGAAACTGGCGGCTTGGGCTGGAATTTCTTCGGTCGCGCGCCCGTCGATCTTGTAGCCCACGCATACCGGAATTTCCGCCTGCTCGTCCAACACGTCAAGCTTGGTCACCACCAGCCAGCTCGTGCCGTTGATCATGTTGGAGTAGCGCAACAGCGGCAGGTCAATCCATCCTGTGCGGCGCGGACGCCCAGTCACGGCGCCGAATTCATTGCCCTTCTTGCGAATCGCCTCGCCCAAGTCATCGTGCAATTCGGTGGGGAATGGCCCTCCGCCAACGCGCGTGCAATATGCCTTGGTCACGCCAATCACGCTCGTGATCGAGGTCGGCGGCACGCCGGTACCGGTTACCGCGCCGCCCGAGGTTGCGCTCGACGAAGTCACGAAGGGATAGGTTCCGTGATCGATGTCGAGCATGGTTCCCTGCGCGCCTTCGAACATCACCGGCTCGCCATGCGCAATTGCTTTATTCAGCAACTGACAAGTGTCGGTGACGAACGGAGCTACGCGATCGGCGATCTCTGCGTACTCCGTGTACATCTTGTCGGCATCGAGCGGCTCACTGTTAAACAGGGCGTGCGCCACCGTGTTTTTTTCCTGGCAGGCGTTCTCGATGTGCTTCTTCAGCAGTTCCTTGTCCAGCAGGTCTTGCACGCGCAGGCCGCTGCGGGCCATCTTGTCCTCATATGTGGGACCGATCCCGCGTGAGGTGGTGCCAATCCGCACCCGCCCCGGAGCGTTCTCCGCCGCCAGCTCGATCATGCGGTGGTAAGGCAGAATGACGTGCGCCCGGTTGCTCACAAACAGGTTGCCATCGACATTCACCCCTTGCGCGCGCAAGGCGTCGACCTCGCGCATAAAGGCGAAGGGATCGAGCACCACGCCGTTGCCGATGACGCCGCGACAGCCTTGGCGCAGCACCCCGCACGGAATGAGCTGCAGGATGAACTTCTGGCCGTGAATGGTTACGGTGTGCCCGGCATTGTGTCCGCCGGAATAGCGCGCGACTACCTTGAAGCGCTCGGAGAGAACATCAACGATTTTGCCTTTGCCTTCATCGCCCCACTGAGCGCCGACGACAACGGCTGTCTTGCCTGGTTTCAAATGGCTGCTCCACGTGCGGCCGTCCGCTCATCGCTGTCGCTGATCGGCCAGTCGGATTCGGCACACAACTCGCCTGTCTTTTCGTGAACGGGCGCTGAATTACCGGGAGGTCCAGGAAAGACGGGGTGTGTAACTATTGATTTTACAGGCTGCTCCATGGCGCATGCAAAGGCGTCAGCCGGCCACTCTATTTTTAGCCCTGGGGGCTCTACTGGGGCGGGCATTCTGACTACCGGGCCGACCACCCTCCGCTCGGGACCACGGCCCGGAACATCCGCTTCGAAGGAACGTAGCTGGTCATCTTGCTGCTCGCAGTGCCGCTGTCCTGCCTTACACTACTGGTTCATGCCTGAGCTTCCTGAGGTCGAAACTGTTGCTCGCGGGTTGAACCAGCGCGTCTCCGGCGACGTGATCGAATCCGTCTGGCTGGGCGAAAAGCCCGAGCCGCTGAAGTCGCCGGCGAGGGAAATCGCAGCCGTTCTGGAGCGCTCGCTCATTGCCAAGGTGCGTCGCGTGGGCAAACACATTGTGTTCGACCTGGAGCGCGCTCCTGGCAGCGGCAAGGGCAAGCCACAGCCGCACGGGCAATGGATCGTGCATCTCGGCATGACCGGGCGCATGCAGCTGGCGCAGCCGAAAGACGAGCTTTTGAAACACACCCATGCGGTGTTGAAGCTGAAGTCTGGACGTGAGCTACGATTCGTTGATCCGCGCCGCTTCGGCCGCTTAGCGGTGGTGCGGCTGGACGCGAAAACCACAACCGGCTTTGCCGCTCCCGGCGATGAGCCGCTGGAATCCCAGGCTGATCGCTTTGTCGAGCTCTTTCGCAAGCGCAAAACGCCAATCAAGAGCGCTCTGCTGAATCAGAGTCTGCTGAGCGGAGTTGGAAATATCTACGCCGACGAGTCGTTGTTCCGCGCTGGCATTCGGCCGCGACGGCGCGCCTCGTCACTGACTCGCGAGCAGCTACGCGCACTGCATGCTGCGCTCAAGGAGGTGTTGAAGGAAGCGATCGCGCTTGGCGGCTCATCGGTGAGCGACTATGTGGACGCCGACGGGCGGGAAGGGTTCTTCCAATTCCAGCATCGGGTTTACGGTCGCGAGGACGAACCTTGCGTGGTATGCGAAACTGCAATCAAGCGGATTGTTATCGCCGGCCGCAGCAGTCATTATTGCCCAAAGTGCCAGCGGTGAAGGTTTGAAGGGACGCGGCTTTAGCTGCGCCGTTGTACATTCGGTGTCATCGCGAGCGAAGTCGAGGGACCTGCAGTTTGTGCGCGTAGTCAGCAGCCGCGGCTAGTGCAGACCAGCGACGAAGACATCATCATGCTCGCCGAGCGAAACGAGAACAGATCCCTCGCTTCGCTCGTGATGACAAAACATAAACGGGTACTCAAAACTCGAAACTAACGCTGCGCTCTTCACGCGACGGTCACGGCCGGCGCGAACAAACACGAGGGCACTCAATGCAAACATTCGCCATAGGGGTAGATCTGGGTGGAACCAACCTGCGCATCGCCGCAGTCGACGACAACGGTAAGCTGCTGGAGAAGCTGACCCTCGGCACCGAGGTCAGTCGCGGGCGCGACTTCGTCATCCACGATATGTGCGCTGCCATCGAACAGGTACGGGCGAAGTACAAAGACGCCGGCACGCTCTGCGGCATCGGAATCGGCGTGCCGGGCTTCATCGACATGGCGACCGGCAGGGTGATGCGCTCGCCCAATCTTGCCGACTGGACGAACTTTCCCGTGCGCGAGGTCATCGAGAAGCAGCTTGGAACCCACGTCATCCTGGAAAACGACGCCAACGTCGCTGCCATGGGCGAGAAGTGGCTGGGTGCGGGGCGCCGGGTCGAGCACATGGCCATGTACACGCTCGGCACCGGCGTCGGCGGCGGCCTGGTTTTCCACGGCCGCCTGTGGCATGGCATGACCGGCATGGCCGGCGAGCTCGGTCACTTCAACATTTTTCCCGACGGCCATCCCTGCGGCTGCGGCAGCCGAGGCTGTCTGGAGCAGTACGCATCGGCAACCGCCGTGGTGCGCATCGCCCGCGAAGCTGTCGAGGGCAAGCAAGCCTCCGAGGAACTCGAGCATCTCATGCACGATCCGGTGCAGTTCACTTCGCGCTCCATCTACAACCTCGCGGTGCAGGGCGACGCCTCGGCCAAGCGCATCTTCGAGACCCTTGGCCGGGCGCTGGGTATCGGCATCGGCGGCATGGTGAACGCGCTCAACCTGCCCATGTACGTCGTCGGCGGAGGCGTGGCCAGCGCATGGGACGCCTTCGCGCCCGCCATGTTCAAGGAGATGAAGTTCCGCTCGTCGATCTACGCGCTGACTTCGCCCGAGCAGAAAGACTTCGCGCAGAGCACCATTATCACGCGCGCGCTGCTCGGCAGCGATGCCGGATTGTACGGCGCGGCACGATTGCCGATGCTGGAAGACTTCACCCAGATGGAGAAGACGAGAAGAAGCAATTAGCGATTAGCAACTAGGGCTAATCATCCCTTTGTGATTGTCATTCCGAGGTCGCCGCGGGGACCGAGAGGACCTGTTCTCGTTCACCGTGCCGCGACTACTGTTTTCACGCCGGCACTTTTGCCAGCACCTTCTTCATTGCCCGCAGGAACTGGTCGTTCTGCTCGGGCGTGCCTACGGTCACGCGGAAGGCGTGATTCGCGTTCCAGTTTCCTGTCATGTGCCGCACAATGATGCCCGCGTCCTGCAATTGCTGACACATCGAAGCACACTCGTCGCCAATCTCACAGAACAGGAAGTTGGCCCAGGTAGGAACAACCGCGATTCCCAGCGCCGTGAGCTCGCGACGCAGACGTTCGGCCTCGGTAGCATTCGAGCGCACCGACTTCGCGATGTGCTCCCCATCCGCCAGCGCCGCCAAGGCCGCGGCTTCGCCAAGCGCAGAAACCATGAACGGCGGCTTCAGGCGATGGAAGTATCCCAGCAGCTCCGCCGGTCCAAAGCCATAACCGACACGCAGTCCCGCCAGCCCATGGGCCTTGGAGAAGGTGCGCAACACGACCACCCGACGCCCGTCGCGAACGTAATCCAGCGCGTGCGAATACTCCACTCCGCGCTGTGTGGCGAAATGGTTGGCGTAGTCGTAGTAGGCTTCGTCGAGCACCGTGATGACGTGTTCCGGCATGCGATCGAGAAAGCGATCAATCTCGCGCGCTTCCAGCAAGGTGCCAGTCGGGTTGTTGGGATTTGCCAGATACACTACGCGCGTTTCGCTGTTCACCGCTTTGGCGATGGCCTCGAGATCGAAATGGTGATTGCGCGTCGGGACCTCGATCAGCCGCGCTCCCGTCGCGCGCGTCACTAGCGGATACACGATGAACGAATGCTTGCTGGTGATGGCGTTCAGTCCCGGAGCCAGCAGCGTGCGCGCAATCAGGTCAAGAAACGATGTTGAGCCGGAGGTGACCATCACCTGCTCAGGCTGCAGGTTGTTGATTTCGGCCAGAGCTCCGCGCAACTCGATCAGGTCATTGTCGGGATAAACATGTATATCGGCCGCGGCGCGCCGAATGGCCTCGATGGCAAGCGGCGATGGCCCGAAAGGATTCTCATTCGACGCCATCTTTATGCAACTCACTCCGCTCTCCAGTTCTGCCTGCCGGACCGGTTTGCCCGGCTTATAGCTGGGCAGCGTATCCAGGTGCGCCGGCACCAGCGATTTGAATTTCGTCATTCTTCCCCTTGCACTTCCGTTGCGAGGATGCGAGGAACCCAGCTGCTAAGCAAACGGCCTTCACGCCATCCGCCATATGCTCAACAAGCATCAAGGGCTTTAGCCCTGCGGCCTAAATCAGAGTTCCCTAACGATCGCGCTTGCGCTGTCTTTCCTTGCGAGCGCCGGTTTCCTGCTTTCTTGCGGGCCCGCTCACCTTCTTACCCTGTCCCCGATTCGCCGTCAACTGCGCGGCAGTGCGCTGCGGTTTACGACCTGAATTCCCTTTGGTGGGCGTCTTCAGTTGCGCAACCTCACTGCTGGTTAGATGCCGAAACTGGCCCACCTCGACATCGAGCTGCAGCGGCCCGTAACGCACGCGCTTGATCTTCTCCACGTGATGGCCAATCTGCTCGAACATGCGCCGGATTTGCCGGTTGCGGCCTTCGATCAGCGTGATCTCGTACCAGGGATTGGCCGCTTCACGCAGCAACTCGATCCGCACCAGCCCGGTGCGCACTGCCTGTGAGCGCCGCCGCTGCTCCTGACCTTCGCGCGTCTTCAGCGGCTTAGTTTCAGCGGGAAGGAAAACCCCACCGCGCAGCTTCTTGATCTCTTCCTCCGTCGGCTTGCCACTCACCTTCACCAGATAGGTCTTTGTCACGTGCGACGAAGCGTGGGTAAGCTTCTGCGCCAACTCGCCATCGTTGGTCAGCAGCAGCAGGCCTTCGCTGAGGTAGTCGAGGCGGCCCACCGGATACAATCGCGCTCCCACGACTCGCACCAGGTCCATCACGGTGGGACGTTTTTCGGGATCGGTCACCGTCGTGACGTAACCCTTCGGCTTGTGCAGCAACAGGTAAACGTGGCGTTCCGGCCCTTGCAGCGCTTTGCCCGCGACTTTAATGCGGTCGGTTGCAGGATCCGCCTTCGTTCCCAGTTCGGTCACTACCTTGCCGTTGACCGACACTAATCCGCTGGTGATGAGTTCTTCGGCTTTGCGGCGCGAGGCGATTCCGGCAGCGGCAATAATCTTCTGTAGACGTTCTAATGGCATGGGTGAGGGTGACTCACGAGCCTAGCAACAAATCGCGCCAGTGTCATCTTGAACGAGCTGGTTGAACGAGCCTGGTTTGCGCAGCCAGGGATCAGGGCATACTGATTCGGCCGCCGTGCCGGGCACAAGGCAGACATCCCGGTTCGTACTGACCACGGCTCAAGAGCGCCGCGCATTTGCCGATAAGCACTGGTTGGGATGCGCAACAGAGTGGCCCGCCAGCTCCGGTTGTCGGGATCCAGCTCTCGAAAGTCGCAACCCGACCACCGGCGCGGGCATCGACATTATTGACGGGGGTAGTTTCGCACACTCCTCCGTTAGCAAGACGAGCGGACCAATGGGAACGCACCTCATCCCGCTCGATTAGTAAAAAAAAAGAAAAAGCACGTTTCCTCCTAGCCGGCACCACCTCCTGATGCCGGCCCTTTTTTGACAAGTTACGATGGGATCGCAAACCTTAATCGTGTGTCCTCCTGAGCGAGGAGTCCGCCACGGCGGACGACGAGTCGAAGGACCCCTATAGTGAAGATGTTCCCCATGCTCACCCGCATCATCTCCGGAGGCCAGACCGGCGTCGATCAGGCTGCGCTTGGTGCCGCCGCCTCGCTCGGCATTTCCATCGGAGGCTGGTGCCCACCCGGTCGCATCTGCGATGACGGCATCATTCCCAGCAGCTTCCCGCTTATCGAGACGCCCAACGACCGCAGTCCCAACGCGCCCGATATCCCCCGTTCGCAACGCACTGAGTGGAATGTTCGCGACTCTGACGGCACCCTGTTGTTTTGCCGTGGCGAGCTAGAAGCCCAAGCCCCGGGCACGGGCTGGACAGCGGAATGTGCGAAACGCTACGCCAAGCCTCTGCTCGTCGTCGATCCCACGGCCCTCGCCGATGTGCCGCGCATCCATCACTGGATCGACTCGCGCAGCATTCATACCCTGAACGTCGCCGGTCCCAGCGAGAGTACGAGTCCTGGCATCGGCGCCGCAGCGGAGAGGTTCATCGCAGTGCTGCTCAGGCTCGATGCGCTCTACGGGCACGAATCGTAGCTTATGGCTTTGGCCCTCGGCCTTTACCAATTGCTAGTTGCTAATTGCTCTTAGCCACTTACAGCGACACGTTTTCGACTTCATTTCCCTTTAACATTCTCCGCACGTTATCATCAAAAACCGCAATGCTTTTTATGCAGCAGCGCCCCTCTCATCAGCCGCTTTTGTGCATCGCAATCGAATCGCAACCTTCGAGGAACCCAATATCATGAAGACATCCTTCCCCGTGGTGGCGTCACTGGCCATCATTCTGTCAGCCGGCGCTGCGGCCCAGCAGCCCGAGGCGCCTCGGCATAGCGCCCATAATCCCAACGCCACCTCGCAACAGAGCGCGACCGAAGCTTCGCCGCAAACCTCTCCACCACAGGCGTCCACCCGCGAACGTGAACAGCAGGAGCAGCATCGTGAGGCCACCGCTCCTCCGTCCCCGGGCGGCGAGCATTCCGCTCCGGGCGCAGCCGCCAACTACAAGTGGGACATGACTGAGGTTCCCCCGGTGCAGACGCATCACCAGATCACCGTCAACGGTCGCACCCTGCGCTACACCGCGACTGCCGGACGCATGCCCATCAAGGACACCAGCGGCAAGATCGAGGCCGAGATGTTCTTCGTTGCCTACACCCTCGATGGCGCCGATCCCGCCAAGCGTCCGCTGACCTTCTCCTATAATGGCGGACCCGGCTCCGCTTCCATCTGGCTGCACATGGGAGCGCTCGGCCCGCGCACCGTGGTGCTGCAACCCGAAGGCTGGATGCCCGAGGCGCCCTACCGCCTGCATGACAATCCCGACACCCCGCTCGACGCCACCGACATCGTGATGATCGACGCCATCGGCACCGGCTACAGCCGTCCTGCCGACGTGCAGCAGGGGAAAAAGTTCTGGGGATTGCAGGGCGACATCGAATCCTTCGGCGAATTCATCCGCATGTACATCTCGCGCTATGAACGCTGGTCGTCGCCACTCTACCTGCTGGGCGAAAGCTACGGCACTACGCGCTCGGCAGGCGTAGCCGGATACCTCGCCGACAAAGGCATCAACTTCAACGGCATCTGTTTGCTTTCAATGGTGCTGAATTTCGAAAGCCTGGAATTCGCTCCCATCAACGATGTGCCGTACCCGCTGATTCTGCCCACCATGACGATGATTGCCGGCTATCATCACAAGCTTCCGCCTGACCTGGCGCAGGACATGAACAAAACCCGCCAGGAGGTCAGCGACTTTGCCATGAACCAGTACTGGCAGGCGTTGAACAAAGGCGACGCGCTCACGCCCGAGGAGCGTTCCGCCATGATCGACAAGGTTGCCGAGTACACCGGCCTGCCCAGGAACGTGGTGCAGATGGCCAACATGCGCATCGACGTGCGCACTTTCATGCAGTGGCTGCTTGCCGACCAGCAAAAGGTCGTGGGCCGTCTCGATGGCCGCTACACCAGCCCTGCTCCCAATGGCGCTCTGGAGAATGGCCGCTTCGATCCCACCTCGGCCGCGACCCAGGGCCCGTTCACCGCGGTATTCAACGACTACGTTCGCCGCGAACTCAACTACAAGGTCGACATGCCCTATTACACCTCGGCGCGTGAGCTCGGTCCCGGAGTCTTCACCTGGAACTGGGCACGCCCGAATCCCATGTTCCCCGGCGGCGGCTTCGAGATGGGATACGCTGACGTGGCTACCTCGCTGCGCTCGGCCCTGATCAAGGATCCGTATCTCAAAATCCTGGTGATGGAGGGAGACTACGACATGGCGACTCCGTTCCTGGCGGCGCAATATACCATGAACCATCTCGACGTGACGCCCGCCATGCACCAGAACATTTCGTTCACCTACTACGCGTCAGGACACATGGTGTACCTCGACTCCACAGCGCACGACAAAATGCACGAGGACTACACCAACTTCGTGAACTCGGCCTGGACGGGAAGGTAGGAAAGGCTCGGGGAGTAGTTAGACAAGGTGTGATATTCGGGGCTCCCATCCTTGCGCTTTTTGCGAAAGGGTGGGATCTTCGGGTGCCCCATTCCGCCATCCTTTGGCGGGGTGGGGCTTTTGACTTTTCCTGACTGTCGGCTGACCACTCGGTGCCCCATTCCGCCATCCTTTGGCGGGGTGGGGCTTTTGACTTTTCCTAACTGTCGGCTGACCACTCGGTGCCCCATTCCGCCATCCTTTGGCGGGGTGGGGCCTTTGACTCTGTTTTCACCGACGACCGATGTCCTCTTTCTGACAAACGGCGAGATTCATCGACGGCTCGGGTGCCCCATTCCGCCATCATTTCGCGGGTAGGCTGTACAAATTGCGCGCCATTGGATCTTAGGTCTTGCTTTAGCTGACGGCTGAGAGCTGACAGCTACTTGCTAATTGCTTCCCCTCATCGCTGGCGGAAGCGACGTCGTGCCCACCATCAATGTTCCGCTGACCTGCGAGTTGCCCGCTGTGGCTGTGATGGTGACCGTCGTATTGCTTTTCACAGGAAAAGTCCGCACCGCAAACTGAACCGAGCTCTTGCCTGCCAGCACCATGACGGATGACGGCGGATGCGCCACGCCGGGAGAATCGCTGCTCAGGAAAACTGCCATCCCACCCTCAGGCGCGGGTCTGCTCAGCGTGAGGGTGCCGGCCGACAGCTGCCCGCCCCGGACATAGTTGGGTTCGAAAGTTAAGGAAGTAAGCGTGATATCCGGCAGATGAAAGCTATGTATCCATCCATTCGAAGCAGCAGCAACGTACAACACGCCATCCACTACGAGTGGCGACATTCCCCGGCTGTCGGCACTATCAGCATTCTCCCAGAGCAGTCCGCCGGTACTTGCGTTCAACCCATAAACGTTGCTTTAGGTCGCGACATAGAGCACTCCGTTGGCCACGATGATCGCGGCATAGGCAGGATCGCCCCCAGGACGATACGTCCAGAGAATATCTCCGGTATGCTCGTCCAACGCATACACGGTGTAGAATCCTGCGACGTATACCACGCCATTTGCGGCCGCTAGCGGAAGACTCGCTGAGTCTGGCAAGTCCAAACTCCAGACAACAACTCCCGTATGAGCATCTAAAGCGTACATTTTCAGCATGGACATGAAGAACACGAGCCCATCGTTTACCGCAACCGTGTTTTCATCCACAAATAAAAACGTGTTTTCATAATTCCACAACAACTTTCCGCTGGCAGCATCTAAAGCTATGACTCCTTTGTTTAGATCATCCTCTGTGATCGCAAAATAAACTGCCCCGTCAGCTACCGCCGCAGAGGTTTGGATCTGTTGGTAGTCCGCCACCTGCCACTGCCAGGCGACTGTCCCCGTCGTGGCGTTGAAAGCCAGCATTGTTTGTCCGCTGGAGAAGTAAACTAATCCGCCGGCTACGGCCGGTGCGCCGCCTTCCGCGGCTCCATAGGAATACGTCCAGAGCGGGGCTCCGGTCTGAGCATTCAAGGCATACAAGATGCCGGGGTTATACGCCGCCACATAAACTATTCCATTAACGATGGTCGGCGATGTTATGCCATAGCCGGGAACGGCAGCCTTGAATTTCCACAGCACAACACCCGTTGCAGTATTAATGGCGTATAGGTACTCATTTTCTCCAACGTATAAAACGCCATTCACCAGCACCGGAGGCGCAGTGTAAGCAGCGGCTGTCGCCGCGAAACTGTATTTTCTGGACGGAACGAGACTTCCCACATTATCGGGCCCCAAAACCTGTTCCAAGGTGTTGAACCCGGTGTGAGCCTGATCAAAACGATAGTCCACCCAGTTGGTGAGCGACGTCGTCGAAGACCCGGCGGGGCGAGTCTGGACTTGCGCGGTTGCAAGCGAGCCGATTATGAGAATAACGCTGCCGCAGGAGCAGACTTTCCTCAACATTTGTAACTCTCTCCGGGGGCACAAGTATAATCCCGTCGGAGCCGCGGGCCCTATCCTTTCGCGTCTTTTGCGAAGGGATAGGGTATTCCCATGGTGGAAGTCCACGCCTTGAGGCGGGAAAGAATGTCGACTCTTCGCTGGCGCTTTAGCGCTGTAGCTCAGAAAACCAGCAGCTGAGAGGCTGTTATCCAGGTCGCATTCGCCTCTAGTGCCCGGATTGCGCGTTTTCGATGTCGCTTCGCCCTACTTCACTTCCGGTGATGTCCCTTCGCCTTCGGATCGTGCTGTGTCTGGCGGTTCACATCAGCCCCTACCGCTTTCTTTGGAGTTCCCGCAGACGCCTGCTGTCTTCCCACGCTGGCCGGCTGGCGCTTACCGCCTGGCATACCTTTGTTCGGTCCCGACTGGCTGCTCTGCTGCCGCGATCTCTCTTCCCCCGCGTGCATGTCGAGCGGATGCGTCCCCGGATCCTCACCTTCGGTCTCGCCGCTGCGCGGGTCGGCAATGAACAGCAGGTCTGAAAGATCGCTGGCGTGCTCTTCTTCTTCACCCAAGATGTGTTCGATCATCACCCGGGTGGTCGGATCATGATCGGCAAAATGTCGGATCATCTTCTGATAGACCTCGATAACAATGCGCTCGGCAATGAGGTCTTCGCGGATCATATCCGCCAGCGTCTCGCCCTCGACGTATTGCGATACGGAACGCTGTAGCAGCGAGGCTGGGTTGAAGTCGGGCTTGCCCCCGAGCTGCTGAATGCGTTCGGCAATCTCGTCCGCGTGCTCGCGCTCAGCGTCGGCATGCTCCTTGAACTCGTCGCGCACCGCCATACCATGAACGCCTGTCGCCATGAAGTAGTGGTGCATGTAGCGCAACACGCAGACGATCTCAGTCGCGAGCGCTTCGTTGAGAATGGAAATGGTCTGCTTGGCGTCACCCTCATAGGTGTCGGTGACTGCGCCTTCGTCAATCTTCTGCTCCGCGCGCGCGCGAATGTCTTCTACATCGTCCACAAATTTCGGCATGATTGTTAAAACCTCGTTGGGGAACTACCGTCAGGACGTCCCAACCGCCTGCCCTGAGCGCAGCCGAAGGCAGCGCTGATGCGGGCTCGGGCGGGACGAGGCGGTGCGTGGGGTTAGAAGCATTGGAGGAACAGCGGGATGTCAGCTCTCGTCGGCAATCTCAAACTGAAGCTGGCCGCGTTCCTCTACTTCGCGCACTCGAACCACTGCCAGCGAAGAAATGACCAGACCGGCCAACGCGATCTCCTCAGCCGTGTAGGTGGTTGACACCCCGATGGCCGTAGCGCCTGCGGCCTGCGCGGAGCGTATTCCCGATGGCGCGTCTTCAAAAACCAGGCAAGCGCCGGCGGGATAACCGACTGCGGCTGCGCCAGCCAGATAAGGCTCAGGATGCGGTTTGCCGCGTGCCACCTCGTCCGCAGAAACCATGTTCGATGGAACCGGTAGCCCGACGGTCTGAAGCCGCTTAGTCGCCAGCCTCCGCGTGCCGGAGGTGACGATTGTGTATCTGTTTGTCGGGATCGCGCTCAGCAACTCCTTCGCGCCCGGCAGCAAACGCAGGCCGTCGGTGTCGTCGAGTTCCATCCGCTCGATGACGCGAAACTCGCGCTCGCCATCGAGTTGCGGCGCAACCTTACGGACCGTCTCGATGGCCTTCTGCCCGTGCGCTACATGCACGACGTAAGCCGGATCGAGGCCGTGATGTGACGCCCATTGTGACCACACCCGCGTGACGCAGGGAGTGGAGTCGACCAACACGCCATCAAGGTCGAATAGCACCGCCTGGCAGGTGAAGAGGGGCATGGCGGAGGGCCGCGGGTCGTGGGCAAGACTCAACTCGCCAGCGCAGCAATCTCCTTGACATCGATCTCGCAGTGCCCGACTTTAATCGGCTGCTGTATGATCTCGAGATTGCCGGCCTCATAAATGTAGCAATCGCGACCGGGGTCGATAACAAAGATACTCTCGACCCCCATCTGCTTGTAGTCGGCCAGCTTGATGAGGATGCGCTTCATGGTGTCTTCGGGCGACAGGATCTCAAAAACCATCAGCGGAGTATGAGTTATGATCTGCTCCCGGGGCGCGTCAGCTCTTAGTACCGTGACGTCGGGCACTCGATAGCGGGTTCGAGAAACCTGCACCCGCAATTCGGGGTATGCCTTCACGCCCCAATCCGGATGCCGCGCGAAATACAACAGGATTGCTAACTGCCATGATGCGTGATCCAGTTCACCCATTGGCCGCTCCTCGATCATCCCATCCACATACTCGGCATCAGGCTCGTAAGAGGAGCGGAGATACACCTCGATCGGAACTGTGGCTGCCGTTGCCATAACAAACATAATAACGCTGCTGGTCGTGGCCAGCCTCACGACGTGTCATCCCGAGGTGGATGTCAGTCCGCCGAGGGACCCGCAGTTCGTGTCGTGGGCACATTCCTTTCCAGGGCATCTGCTCTGTCTCCGCGCACAACGGTCGTACCCCACGCTGATAACTGACTCCCACGCCCAATCTGACACCCGATACCTGAAACCTGATACCTCCTGGCCGATTTTCGCTCAGCAATCTCAGCTGCATCGCATATAGTGAAACCGATGCCTTCGATTGCACTTTCCGAACTGCTGGGCGCGACGGTCTATGACCGCTCCGGATCGTCAGCGGGCAAAGTGCGCGAAGTCGCGATCTCCCCGCAAGAAGACTCAGCCAGCATTTCCGGCGTAGTAGTTAAGACTCGCTTTGGCGATAGGCTGCTCGATCCCAAGGCCATCAGCTCCATCAATGGCGGAGTGCGTATCGGCACGCTCGCGACCGAGTGGTCGCCCTACGGCAACGGCGAGGGACTGCTTTTGCTGGGCCGCGATTTGCTCGATCAGCAAATCATCGACGTGCATGGACGCAAAGTCGTGCGCGTCAATGACATCGACATTCACGAGGAAGTCGGCCACGAGCACGCGATTCTCAAGCTGGCCGCAGTGGATGTTGGTGCGCGCGGCGCTATCCGCCGCCTGCTGAAAGGTATTGTGCCGGCAGGCCCGCTGCATGCGCTGCTTTCGAAAGTGCCCCCACGCATGATTCCCTGGGAGTTTGTCGATCTCATTGAGACCGATCCGGCACGCCGCGTAAAGCTGAAGATCTCCCTCGACCGCCTGGCGACCCTCCACCCTGCCGACATTGCCGATATCGTCGAGGACCTGGCCCCGGCAGAGCGCGAAGCCATTTTCGAAACCCTCGACGAAGAGGTCGCCGCCCAGACTCTGGAAGAGATCGATCCCAGAATGCAGGTTTCGATTCTCAGCTCGCTCGACTCCGACCGTGCCGCCGACATCGTCGAGGAGATGGATCCCGACGCCGCTGCCGACGTGCTCGCCGACATGACTCCGGAGGATACGCAGGAAATCCTCACCGAGATGCAGCCGGCGGAGCGCGCCGAAGTTGCCGAACTAATGGCCTTCGGCGAGAACACCGCCGCCGGACGCATGACCACCGAGTACATGGCGCTGAAGCCGGGCTCCAAGGTCTCCGATGCCATCGAGATGCTGCGCAACTTCGAGGGCGGGTTGGAGAGCATGAGTACCATTTACCTCATCGGCGAAAAAGAAAAGCTGTTGGGATCCGTGCCGCTGGCGAAGATTGTGCTCGCTCCCGCCGAAACGCCGCTCATGTTGCTCAGCACGCGCTTCATGCCCACCATTCATCCCGGCGCCACCGAGAAGCAGGTGGCCGAGATGTTCGATAAATACAATCTCCTCACCTTGCCGGTGATTGATGATGACGGCACGCTGACCGGCGTGATCACCGCCGACGACGTCATCAATATGCTGCGGGCCAAGCTGTAGATCACGAGCTCTGACACTGGGTGCCCCATTCCGCCTTCGTTTGGCGGGGTGGGGATGTTTTGCTACCAGCTACAATGTTCCCATTCAAAGCCAGTGATTCCCGATCAGGAGTTTCGCAATGAAGCTGAGATATCTGTGTGCCGCGCTGCTCGTGGTTGTGACGCTCTGTTCGGCCCAGCAGTCACAACCCACTGCTCAACCGCTAACCTATATCCGCGCCGGCCGGCTCTTTGACTCAACTACCGATAACTATCGCGAGAATGTCGTCATTGTCGTCGAAGGCGAGCGCATTCAGGCGGTGCAGCCTGCGGCCTCTATGCAGATCCCCAGCGGAGCCAGGGTAATCGATCTCTCGAAATCTACCGTCCTTCCCGGATTGATCGACTGCCACACCCACCTCGGCGCGCGCGCCGATCAGTACAACCCGATCAACCATTTCAAGTGGACACCCTACAAGGAAGGCTTCGTAGCCGAGAAGAACGCCCGCACTACGCTGCTTGCCGGCTTCACCACCGTGCGCGACGTGGGCTCAGGTCCATTCATGGCCGTCGATCTGCGCGACTACATCAACTCGGGATACATCATTGGTCCTCGCGTGGTGGCCAGCGGGCCGCCGATCTCCATCACCGGAGGCCATGGCGACCTGAATAACTTCTCGCCCGAAACCAGCGTCACCCTGTTTCCCGCGGAACGTAATTATCAGATTGCCGACGGTCCTGACCAGGTGCGGCATGTGGTGCGCGCGCAGGTGAAGTATGGCGTCGATGTGATCAAGATTCTCGCTTCCGGAGGCGTGCTCTCCAAAGGAGACAGTCCGGGCGCAGAGCAGTTTTCATTCGAGGAGCTGAAAGTCGCTGCCGAGGAGGCGCACAAAGCAGGACGCAAAATTGCCGCGCACGCGCACGGAACAAAGAGTATCCATGACTCGATCCTCGCCGGCATCGACTCCATCGAGCACGCCAGCCTCGCCGACGATGAAGATATTCGCCTTGCCGTCGAGCATGGCACCTACTTCGACATGGACATCTACAACGACGACTATCTGATGGGCAACGCCATCAAGTTCGGGCTGGAACCGGAGAATGTCGCGAAAGAAAAGATGGTGGGCCAGGCGCAACGCGATACCTTCGCCAAGGCGGTAAAGGCGGGCGTGAAGATGGCGTTCGGCACCGATGCCGGGGTTTATCCCCACGGTGACAACGCCAGGCAGTTCGTCACCATGGTGAAGTACGGCATGACGCCGGCGCAGGCCATCCGCACCGCAACCCAGAACTCTTCCGACCTGATCGGTCGCAGCAAAGACGTCGGCACCATCGAGGCTGGCAAGTACGCCGACATCATCGCCGTTTCGGGCGATCCCCTGGCTGACGTCAGCGTGTTGCAATCGGTTGGATTCGTAATGAAGGGCGGCGTGGTTTACAAAGACACATTGGCGGGGACGCCGGTGCAGGAGTAGGTATCCGAAATGTGGGTGCCCCATTCCGCCTTCTTTTGGCGGGGTGGGGATTTTTCTCTTCCTAACTCGCGCCATCACGCGACAGACTCCGGCTAGCAAAGGCCCGCGTCAGGGCACGAATTCATTCGTGCCGACACTGAAATTTTTTCTTTGTCATCCTGAGCGAAGCGAAGGACCTGCTGTTTGTGCGGGTCCGCTAAA
This sequence comes from uncultured Acidobacteriaceae bacterium, assembly GCA_963796585.1. Classification (GTDB taxonomy): domain Bacteria; phylum Acidobacteriota; class Terriglobia; order Terriglobales; family Acidobacteriaceae; genus CAVVDY01. The sequence goes on along the minus strand of CAWCMB010000004.1, from coordinate 375,582 downwards.
CAGCGGTCCCTCGGCGGCTGAAGCCGCCTCAGGATGACAAACAATGAGGCGATGCGATCGGCACGACCGAGGTCGTGCCCCGACGCGAATCTTCGCTACGCGGACTCTTCGTGACGTAACCCGACACGAAGTGCCGTCCAAATGGATACTCTGCCACCCGCTAATGCCCCTTCCCGAATCCCTTCCTCCGCTGCTGGCTATAGCGATGCAGCGCGTCTTCAATGATGGGAAACGCTGCTTCAGCCGGAAGAAACGCATCGACCTCGACCGCCTTGCCTTCCAGTTGCTTATAGTCGAGGAAGAAGCGCCGCAGCATCTCCAACCGGTGTTCCGGCATCTCGCGGGCCTCGCGATAGGAGTTGAACTCGGGATCCTGGGTGGCCACGGCGATGATCTTGTGGTCCTTCTTACCGGCATCGATCATGGTCATCAGGCCAATGGCGCGTGCGTGAATGAGAGTCAGTGGCACAACCGCCTCCTGACAGAACACCAGCACGTCGAGCGGGTCGTCATCTTCGGCCAGCGTCTGGGGGATGAAACCGTAATTCGCCGGATAGTACACCGCCGAGTACAGCACGCGGTCCAGCTTGATCAGCCCGCTTTGCTTGTCAAGCTCGTACTTCACGCTCGATCCAAACGGGATTTCAATGACTGCCTGAAACTCTTGTGGCAGGTGCTCGCCGGGAGAGATGTCGTGCCATGCGTGGGTCATGAGATGGAAACACGCGGCCGCAGGGAAGCTGCCTGCAGCGCTAACCGGAATAGGTTAGCAGCTTTTTGTTTCTGATATTTGACCAGGTATGCAGCGCGAGGCTGCACTGCCGGCGCCCTCCGCTTCAAGGCCCGGCGAGAAGTCAGAAGCGGTGCGGCAGCGCCTGCTCGGTCTCAACCGAGCTGGTCAAACTGCCGACAAGAAAGCTGATAACGATCACACCCACAACCGCCACCGTTGCCATCATTGCTCTCACCCCTCCCTGGCGAGCCCCACCTCGGAGACTCACCTCTCCCACATCGTGGGAGCACCAGTACTTGTGCATATATATATCACAGGTTGGATGCTCGTGAAGGCATCATCCTCGTAAAACTTTGTCGCGCGCGTTACTTGTCGGGGGATGCGCATCGCGCGCCATTTGCGAAAGCGCCGGTTCACCGGATGGTGCGGACTTGGCTTCACAGCCCTCCCAATCCGGGAGACTTCCCTCTTCCGCATGTGGCTAAACTTTTTCGCCCAACATCTTGGCCCCTGTCACTGCCACTTCGGCCCTCCTGGATATGGAATGAGTCCGAGGACAAACCTTCATGGCCCCCGTGCAAAGACTCGCTCTCATATCTTCAACAACAATTGTTTTGCTACTGCTGGCCGGGTGCGGCAGCAATTCTGCTCCCGACCCTCCGGCTCCGCTGAGCGCAAGCGACGTGAACCTGATCTTCGTGGTTAGCGAAGATATCGCTTATCAGGACCCGGGAGACGTGAACCCGAATACCGCCAACCTCACCAATCGCGGCTTGCAACGCACTCTGCTGATGGGCACATTTCTGCAGCAGCAGGTATTGGGTGGCGAGAACGTGACCAGCATCTACGCTCTGGAACCGCTGACCCACCTGCAGACGGCAAACTCCTATCCCGACATGGTGGGTCTGGAAACCATTCAGCAGTTCGCCATGCTGAACCAGACGACGCAGCAGCCGCTGGGCTACCCGGCGATCACGGCGAACAGCTACCCTCTGTTCTCGTCGTACACGCCGGAATCGGTGCCGCAAGCGGTTGTGCCGCAATTGCCGCTGTGTGCGGCCTGCCAAGGTCTCGATTTCAACGACCAGCAGGGCGACAACGAAGCGCTAGCCAATACTGTCATTGAAGCGAAGGCTCCGGGATTTTACGTCTTCTCCGCGCCATGGGAGACCATCAGCGCCGTGCTGGGCAACATCAATCGCCTCAAGGGCTACAACCTGACCACACCGGCCACCTACGCAGGACCAAACTACGTTTACGCGCTCGCCATTGGTCCATCGGGAACGCCTCGCCTCATCACCTATAACGCCAGTCTGAATCCATCCGCCGACTATCCAACGCTTCCCGCGGGTGGGATCGTCAACACCGCTTGCACGCAGACTTTCAACCTTCAGGTGACCGGAGGCGTTGGCACCGCCGTCGTTCCCGCAGGAACCAATGTCAACGAAACCGTGTACCTGATTCGTCATGCCGAAGCGCACCCGGTACCCTACTTCGAAGACGGCAACTATGTGGGCGCCGGACAATGGCGGGCACTGGACCTTCCTAACGCGCTGAAAGACAAGATTAAGCCTGACGAGATATACTCCATCGATCCCGCCGCCGGGCTTCCTGGCGCGGGAGGCGCGGTCTTTTCCTATGTCAGACCGGCGTTGACGGTCGAGCCCTACGCCATCGCCAGCAACCTGCCCTTCGAGCTGGTCACCAGCTTCGCGGTCTTTGATCAGAACCCGCCCGACCTCTCCACCACTGCCAGCAACTTTTTCTTCACCGGAGACACTTTCTCCAACAAAACGTTGCTGGTCGCCTGGGAGCACGATCACATTCCGCCCACGGTAAATGCATTGCTCTCCACCTACCACGGCGGACAGACAGCGCCCAATTGGCAAGGTAGCAACTACGACAGTATCTGGACGGTGAAGCTCGACGCGCACGGAAACCTGACGGTCAACGACGCTCTGTGCGAGGGCATCAGCTCGGCAGACCTGCCGAAGACGCCTCCTCTGTTTTGATCGATAGAGTGGGCCGGCGATTTGGAGCGGTGCGATCTAACCATTTTTCCGAACCGCGGAGCGGCGATTCGGGGTTAGCCCCACCCGTGAGAGGCTGTTACGAAACTCTCGCAGGAGTGAAGTTGGTGGGACAAAACACGTCCCAGCCGCCTCGCGGCGATAGGTGAGAGCCCCGCGATTCATCGCGGGGAACGCTAAGCGGGAAATCGAGAGTCCGCTTCAGCGGACGACAGGAGTTTCGTAACAGACCCGTGAGCGTGGGGTCGGCGGACCTATAGGAGATGCGCCGCGGAGCGGCTCTTGATACGCGAGACGGGCGCGAGAAAAAGCGCTGCTCCGCAGCCGTGAGACCGAAGATACGCTCACCGCGGGCTTATGCCCACGGCTAAAACCTCATCAGCGCTCCGCGCCCCGGATGAGAATCGGCTCCACCGTTCACCGAAACCCGTCTCTTACCTGGTGCCCATTCCCGGTGACGCCCTGACCACCTCATGTGTGTCGAAAGTACAGCCGCATCAAACCGCGGTCGCCGTCACTTCTTCCAGCACTCGGTTCAGGACCTCAGGACCATCGGCGCCGACGATGTAGCGATCGGCCTCAACCTCGGGCCACTCGCCGTAGACGTGGGCAATGTAGACCAGCTTCGCGGGCGAAGACTTCTGACGCAGCAGGCGCACCACCTGACGCGCCGTGGCAGCCGGAAGTTTGTGGCACAGCAGAATCACGTCGTACGGTTCCCCGCCTTCAGCGGCTGCAACAGCTTCTTTTTCGCTGTTGATGATGGCGGCGCTGTGTCCGGCATAGTGCATCGCGAACTGGCGCAGCCGATTCAACTCTTCGTCGGTGCTAAGGGAGAGAATTCTCATGTCAAGGACCCTGGTGTGGATAAATCGTTGTCGGCAAAGCAATATATCAGATGGACAGCGGAATTTTGAGACTAAGCGCCGCGACTGCGCCCTGGTGTCGTTCAATTCGCTGCCTGTTCGCCAATACTCACATTAACAATAGCAGCTAAGCTGCTGAATCGGCGGCGCATTTCTGCATCATCCGGAGTGATGCCGGGCATCCAAACAATCACTCGCAATTCATCATCTTCCAACCCCCGCCGACTATCTAATCAATACATAATCTTTCCTGGAAGTTGAGTCACCGAATTCATATTTTTCATAAACGTAAGGAAGGTAAGTCTTGAGCACGCGTATGCAAAAAGAGAACGAAAAGACGGCAATGGTCCATAACGAACCGCAGTTCCAAACCAAGCGCTACATCCTGGCCAGCGACTTCGACCAGACCCTCAGTTTCAATGACTCAGGCTATGTTCTGAGCGATTTGCTGGGCATCGCTGAGTCGGAGTTCGAGCGCAAGATCCAGGGCATGGCCAAGTTGAACCTGGTGCAGCAGGGTGGCGAGCTTGCCTATCTTTTACTGCACGATCCTGAGTTCCGCGACCGCGTGCGATGCGAACATCTCTATGAGGCGGGCAAGCGCGTCCGGTTGAAGCCCAACATCGATGCGCTGTATTCGTTCCTCTCCAACGACGTCGAAGGCTTTCACTTCGACTTCTACGTGATCTCCGCCGGCCCGGTCGAGATCATCCGCTCGGCACTGGAGGGAATCATTCCGGCCGACCACATTTACGGTACCGAGTTTGAGTACAACCAGGACGGAGCCATCGAGCGCATCGTGCAGGTCACAGCCGGATATGGCAAGGTCGCAGTCATCGATCAGCTCCTCGAGAACCTGAAGACCGGCTCCGACCGCATCATCTATGTCGGCGATGGCAGCTCTGACATTCACGTCATGCTGCACATCAATCGGCGCGACGGCTTCACCATTGCCGTCTCCGAGAACAAGTACCTGGCGCCCATCGCCAAGCGTTCCATCTTGAGCGAAAACGCGCTGGCGATCCTGATCCCGATCCTTGAGGAAGTCGTGGGATGGGATTCGATTTCCATCCGCGAGGTCTTCGAGCAGAAGGGCTTCCTGATTCAGCAGTGGGACAAGGTGCAAACCGACATGCTGACCATCATCCCCAGCGTATCTCCCATACTGGAGCGGTCGAGCCTGGCGGCGAAGGTCTAGTATTTTCGGGTGTCATCCCGAGCGGGTGTCATCCCGAGCGGAGCCGAGGGATCTGCAGTTTCTCCGGGATCGGCACCCGAGGGTTGCCTTGAGGCATCGCCTTTATCCGCAGCGCGGAGCGCCGACGTGGTTTTAGCCGTGGGCGTAAGCCCGCGGTGAGCGTATCTCTTCGCGCCGCGGCTGCGGAGCAGCGTTTTTCTGCCGCCGCCTCTGTGTTTAAGAGCCGCTTCGCGGTTCTGATTGATTCCTGTTAAAAGTAGCTCATTGCCCGCGAGATGAAGGCGGGATGGGGCATCCACGCAACTGCGGATCCCTCGGCTCCGCTCGGGATGACACCCGGGAAAGGTCTGAGCCAAAAGCGAAGAGCGGCCTTACTGGGTTCTCGTCGCTGTGCCTTGCATCACGGTCTCCCACGCGCCTTTAGGCGCCTGGACTTCTTCTTTGAAGGTGTACGAATCCTTGGACACGAAGGTGAAGGTGTAGCGCGCCTGCACGATCACGCCGTTCAGCTTCTGCTCGGCCTTCCACGTCCACACATTGCCGTTCAAGTGGCCGAGGGCGACAATGTGCTCGCCCAGGCTGTTGTACACGTTGTACAGGTACAGGTGACTCTTGGGGTTGTACTCCATCACGCGCGTGCTGCGAACGTCGCCCAGCGGGCCGTGAATGTCAGTGTGGGTTTCGACGAAGTAGCCGCCGGGCGTCCAGGCGCTTTGCTCCTTGCCGGTAAACTCCGCCGGAGGAGACTTGGGGCTGATCTTCATCGTCCCCTGCAGGCCCCAGTTGCCCACGAAATATTCCATGACCTGCTGCTGTTGGGTTGGTCCAGCGGGAGGCGCTGGATTTTGTGAAATTGCGAATGCGGCAGCAAACGCCAGCAGGATTGCAGGTAAAATTTTCATGAGAACGAATCCTTAGAAACTCAACTCTGATTGCAAGGAATCGTAACATGCCTTGTTTGTCGCTACGACGCCGTTCGGCGGAGGGATCTGTTCTCGTCGGCCCGCAAATGGACTCCCAATGTGAAGAGTGCGGCGCAGCAAGCAGAGAACAGATCCCTCGCTCACGCTCGTGATGACAACCCTTTGCGGCTGGTCTCGTCAGTCTGTATATCGCCGCAACACCCGCTCCGAGAGATTACACATCACCTCATACGGCAGCGTCTCCGACCAGCGAGCCAGGTCCCAGGCGGTGATCTCTTCCCCACCGCTGCGGCCAATGAGCACAACTTCGTCCCCGATCTCGCAGTCGCGAATATGCGAAACATCGACGATGGTGGTGTCCATCGAGACGCGGCCAAGCACCGGTGCGCGCTGGCCACGCACCAGCACGCTGCTGCGGTCGCGCGCATTTCCGTTGCCCGGCTCAGCCGACGTCTTCCGGTTCCGCGGATACGAATTCTTACGCGAGTATCCGTCGCCATATCCAGCAGCGATCACCGCGATCCTCGCAGGTGCCGACGTCACATAGGTCCCGCCATAACCGAGCGGCTGTGCGGCCGGAACATCACGCAACGAGATCACGCGGGTCTTCCACTGCAGCACCGGTTGCAGATCGAGTCGCGTCAAGGCACTGGTCGCCGAGCTTCCATCGTGGTTCACCGGCAACAACTGATATCCGTAAATCGCAAGGCCCGGGCGCACAAAGTTGTGTCGCGTCTCGGGTCGTGCGATGGCAGCGCTGCTGTTTGCCAGGTGACGAATCGGCGGCCGCAAGCCGTGTCGCGTCAGTGCTTTCAGCGCTTCTTCAAAACGCTCAATCTGCTTTCGCGTGCCCGAATCGTCGAGCACCTCCGAAGAAGCGAGATGGCTGAACACGCCCTCCAGCTCGATCTCAGGAACGCCCTGTAACGCCGCGACAAAGTTGTCGAGCTCGGCCAGCGGCAATCCCAGCCGTGCCATGCCGGTGTCGATTTTCAAATGCACCGCCACCGGACGCGAGAGTCGCAGCCTCCGCGCCGCCTTGGCCAACGCATCCAGCTCCTCAATGTGTGAGATTGCCGGCGTCAGCGAGTAGTGCAAAGCGTCTTCTTCTTCGCCGCGCCACACTCCCACCATGATCAGCACGCGTCCGCTGATTCCAGATTCGCGCAGCGCTACACCTTCATCCGTCGAGGTCACGCCGAACCAGCGGCCGCCTTCCTCCTGCAGCGCTCGTGCACACTCCGCGTAGCCGTGCCCGTAGGCATCGCATTTCACCACCGAGCAGATTGTCACCTCAGGGCCAACGTGCTGTTGCAGTACCCGGAAATTGTGGCGTAGTGCTGCGAGCGATACCTCGGCCCAGTTCGGACGAGAGTAGGTTCGGGAAAGTACCGGCTGGCTGAGCAAGATAGTTTCCATGATAGCGCGCAGTAGGCCTCGCAAGTGTTGACCACGCGGCTACCGGCGCATCATCGCCCCTTCTACTTGCTTCTTGCGCCGACACCGCACAGAAGTAGCATCACGCATGAGCAAACTGCCCACCGGTAACGGTGCATCCATTACTTTGAGTACGAAAGGCGACGAGATGCCGGAACCTTCCAGAAGCGATGCCCGTCCGAAAAATCCGCAGTATCCGCAAGGTGCGGAGCGCGCCAACTTCTCCCCGGAGCAGAATGAGCCGAACCAGGTTCAACCGTCGCCCGCCAGGGGAAGCAATCTTCCTGCCGGCGACATTTACGGCCAGCTACCCAGAACTCGGGCAGAGAACTTTGGACGCACCGTAGGCTCTGCGGTGGGAGGCGTTCTGCGCTTCCCGCAGCGCGTAGGTCAAACCACATCGCGCATCCGTGAAGCGGGCAACAGCACCCGCGCGCAAGCCTCCGCGGTTGTGCTGGACATGATGGATACAGCCGCGCAGCGTGCCGAGAACCTTCGGCGCACCACCACTGAGACGCTTTCCGATTGGGCGCGCACCACTCGCTACAAGACCGCGCACTTGGAAGGCCAGGCAGCCGAACGATGGGACGAACTCCGCTCCTCGGCAAAACAGCGTTTGGATCGTGCCAGCCGGGCCGCCGTAGAGAGATGGAACCACACCCAACGGGCCGTTAACCGCATGCGCGAGGACGATCCCGCACGATTTCTGCTGGTGATTGCGGGCGCCGCATTTGTCATCGGAGCAGGACTGCGGATATGGAGGTCAAGCAGCAATGAATAACGGGTACACGAAATCGCTGCCAGAGGTCATCAACGACCTGAAGGTCGAACTTAAGGACTTCGTTGCCACCAGGCTGGCCATGTTGCGCTCGGAAATGAGCGAGAAGATGTCGGCCTTCAAAGCGGCCGTACCTTCTCTGATCCTGGGTTTGACTCTGCTCCTCACCGCATGGCTGCTCTTTACCGGATTTCTGGTCACCGTGATTGCCCTTGCCTTCGCTTCCCCATGGGGCTGGGTGTGGGCGTTTCTCATCGTTGCGGCCGCCTACGCGCTTTTGGGTGGCATGCTTGCGGTCGGCGGCCTGAGTAAGCTCAAGCAGACCAAGCTTGTGCCGGAACGCACGCTCCGTGTGCTGAAGCAGGACGAGGTTTGGTTACAGACGGAGGCGAGGACCCAGATATGAGCAGCAACAATCTTCCTGCAGAAATTCTCGAGCAGCGCGCCGCCGAACAGCGGCGCCGGTTGCATAACTCAGTTGGCGAACTACGCTCGTCGGTAACCGAAGTGGTACGCGAAAAGCTCAACCTCAAGCGTTACCTTCACCAATACATGGCGCCCGCAGCCGCCGTGGTGGCTATCGTCGGGCTGCTGTTGGGCCATGGCACCGCAGGCATATTCACCCGAGACTAAAGGCTGTGCATTCGACGAGGCTGGGCGCCACTGGAAAACTTTCAGTCGCGCCATCTCCTGCCTGCGCAGGTTCACATGTCGTTTTCACACGTAAGTGCTATAGGTTTTGTGGCCAATTCAGGCTAGGGTAAAGCCGACGTAAGAGCTAAAGGTGGAAGTCCCGCCGAAGCAGAACGCCACTCGTCAAGGCCAGAAAGCGAGAGGGTCAGCTCGCGATTTTCGCTGACGCTCCGGGCCGGGAGCCGTCGTGATTAATGTCGTAATCGCCGACCATCAAGCGATTTTCCGCGCAGGAATTGCCAAAATACTCGCAGTTGAAGACGATTTACGCATTGTTGGGCAGCCCGCCTCAATGCAACAGCTGCAAGTTTGTCTGGAGAAGCTCCGCACTGAAGTGCTTCTGCTCTCCAGCGGTTTTACTCCGGATATGGATGAAACGGTTGCCAAAGCCCGGCAGCATTCGGTAGCAGTGATCATTCTGGCCGAGAGCAACGAGCCTGCTGCCCGCTTCACCAAGCCGGGAGTCAAGGGCGTGGTTTACCGCTCGGTGCCGGGAAGCTGCATGGTAGACACAGTGCGTCGCGTAGCCCGCGGGGAGACCTACATCCAGCCTCACGGAACTATTGCCGACGACCCTCACCATGACTTCGTCGGTTCTCGTGTGCGAGATCGCCTCTCCGAAAAGGAAATACGTATCATGGCGGCAGTGGTGCGTGGATTCAAGAACCGCGACATCGCCCTGCAGCTTTATACGTCGGAACAGGTGGTGAAGAACGCACTGCGGAACATCTTCGATAAAACCGGCGTCTCCGACCGGCTAGAACTCGCCCTGTTTGTGCTTCACCACAGAGTGCTGGCCCAGGCCACGGCCGCCGTGCAACTCGATCCTGAGACCCGCAAGGCAAAGAACACCGATCTGACGACCGTTGACGACAAGCCGCAACCGAGACGGCAGCTCGCCATTGTGAGCTAGGAACCAATTCCAGGCACTAGGAAAACACCCGACCTGCGGGCTTTCTCAACTGCCTGGTCGACCCTGCTCTGCTTTGCTCTGCTGCGCCCCGAGCTGTGTCCCGTTGTCTGGACTCAGCTGTCCCGGCTCAGACCGCGCCTGCTCGCCGTGCATTTTGTCTCCGATCTTCAGCAGCTCGTTGACGATGGTAACCAGCTCTTCAGGATTGATCGGCTTCTCGAGATAGAGATCAGCCAGCGGCTCAGGGGCTTGGAATGCCTCCGACACATAGCCGGAGACAACTACCACAGGCATGGTTGAATTGGTTTTTGCTGCCTGTAACACAGCGCGTCCGTTGGCCGTACCCAATCGCCAATCGGTTACAACTGCGTCGTAGGAGTTGTGTTCGAGCTTATGGATGGCGTCTTCCGCCGAAGTCGAAGGCGTTGCCTCATGTCCGGCGGCTTCCAGAATAGTGCACTTAAGGTTGACGATGTTGGGCTCGTCGTCCACACAAAGAATTTTTGCCATTTAATTCGGTCCTGTCGGCCGGCGGATCGGCGGCGTGGAAAATAAGATAAGGGCAATCGCTTACGGCCCGTAGAACTGCCGCCTATTGTTCAGCACGCTGGAGGCGAAAGTCAAATAACATCAACGCAGTTTTGAGTACTGAGTACCTCAGCGTTGAAGCTTAAGCAATACGCCTTAACTCATGCTTTTGCCTGAGACTCTGCCTGGTTGCCCCAACCTCCGCCGCCGGGGCTTTCCACTCGTATTCTTTCTCCTCGCTTGAGGCGGGCGCTGGACTTCCCAGCCAGCGGTTCCAGTGTTCCGTCCTGGTGCACCACGCTGGTCTGTCCTGCCCGTCCCTCGCCGCCTCCCGCCAATCCGTAGGGACGAAGCTTACGGCGATCGGAAAGAACAGTGACGGTCGCGTCGCTCAGGACTTCAATTTCGCGGATGATGCCGTCTCCGCCGTGATGCTCCCCTTCACCGCCGCTTGCTTGCCGCAAACCATAGTGCGTGATGCGGAATGGGTAAGCGTATTCCAGCGCCTCTGCCGGCGTGTTCAGCGAATTCGTCATGTGCGTGTGTACGCCCGACACGCCGTCATGAGCAGCGCTCGCGCCCGAGCCGCCGGCGATGGTCTCGTAGTAGGCAAACGGAACCGGCGTACTTGAACGATCATCCATGCCGCCAATCGTCAGATTGTTCATGGTGCCGGACGACGCTGCCGCAATGCGCTCGGGCAGCACCTGGGCCAACGCCTTCAGCAGCACGTCGACAATTCGTTGCGAGGTCTCGACGTTGCCTCCGGCCACCGCCGCAGGCGTTTGGGCATTGACGATGCTCCCCGCCGGAACGATGAGTTCAATGGGACGCATCAGTCCTGCGGTGGCGGGCACATCTTCCCGCTGCAAACTGCGGAACACATAGAAGCACGCGGAATACGTGATCGCTTCCACCGCGTTGATGCTGCCTTCCACCTGCGGCGAGCTTCCGCTGAAGTCGATGATCGCGCCTGCACGGCGACTCTCAGCCGTGCGCCGTCTTTGCTCCGGAAAGGTGATGCGGACAGCGATACGGATCGGTCCTGATCCCATGCCGTCATCGTCCAGGAAGTCTTCCGCCGCATAGCTTCCTCGCGGCAGGTCGCGCAGGAACGCACGCATCATCTCCTCGGAGTAAAGCAGCAAGTCTTTGCCCGCTGCATGGACTCTCTTCAGTGTGTAACGCTCGCAAAGCTCGTGCAGTCGCGTCGCTCCGGTGTGGCAGGCTGCGAGCTGCGCCCGCAAATCGCCTTCGCGTTCCTCGGGCGTGCGAACGTTGTTCAGCAAAAGCGCGAGAACGTCGCGATCCATCTCTCCCGCGCGCATTAACTTTACCGGCGGAATCCTCAGCCCTTCCTGGTAAATGTCGCGACAGGGCCCCATCGACCCAGCGTAAGTTCCGCCCACATCCGCATGGTGCGCCCGGGCGGCAACGTAAAAGGCAGGTCGCGCTTTCGTCCGGCTGCGCTTGCCTGCGTCGCCCACATATACGGGAGCAACCACCGTAATGTCTGGCAGGTGCGTGCCTCCGCGAAACGGATCGTTGAGCATGGCAACGTCACCCGGCGCGAGGTCGAGTTGCCCGATCGCCGCTGCGACCGACATGGGCATCGATCCCAGATGCACCGGCATGTGATCGCCCATGGCGAGAACATCGCCGTCCCCGTTGAAGACGGCGCACGAGTAATCGCGGCGCTCCTTGATGTTCGGCGAAAATGCAGTGCGCCGCAGCGCAGCTCCCATTTCTTCGGCAATGGCGTGAAATAGATGCTTGAAAACTTCCAACTCGACCGGATCTCGCGGCATGAGCGTGAGTGTAATACAGCAGGAGGGCGAGCAGGTTTGGAAGCCTCGACCAACGGGTAGATACGTCGAAGTAGTGGGTGGAAGCGTCGGGCTTCAGCCCGACGAGATCGGGGCTTCGCAAAACGGCTTCAGCCGCGGTGGAAGCGCCAGGCTTCAGCCCAGCGAAATGGGACGAATGAAAAATGGCCTTAGCCACGGCGGACCGCGAAAGTGAAGTAGTAGCGATGGCTAACTCCCCCAAGCTAGCCATCGCGGCAGACCGCACGATCGTTGCGCCCAACTTGGCGGTCTGTGCGACAGGTGATGACATACCCGCCACCCTCTTGACTATACTGACAAACTATTTGACTATGCGTACAAAGGCGCTGAAAGCACGGGTTTTTGTGCGTATCGCGCAAATTCTTGCCGCTGGATTTTCGTGCTGAGAAAAGTGAGGTGATCGTGGTCAACCAGACCATCGAAAACGGCCTTCGCCCTTACCAGATCGGGCCCAAGCTACGGGCGCTCCGCCTCAAGAAAAGCATGGGCTTGGTGGAACTGGGCAAGCACACCGGACTTTCTGCGGCCCTGCTCTCGAAGCTGGAACGTGACAAACTCTATCCCACGCTGCCCACGCTGTTACGCATTGCGATGGTGTTCAGTGTTGGCTTGGACTATTTCTTTACTGACGAACGCAAGCGCCATGTCGTTTCCATTATCCGCAAGCACGAACGCATCCGCTTGCCGGAGCGCCCGGGCACTCCGAACATTGCCTATTACTTCGAGAGCCTTGACTTTAAGTGCAACGAACGGCGCACCAACGCATACCTGGCGGACTTTGAGCCGATCAGCCCCGACAAGCTGAAATCCCATCAGCACCCCGGCTCCGAGTTTCTTCACGTGACCAAAGGCAAGCTCGGGCTGAAACTTGGCCTCGACGATTACGAGTTGGACGCGGGCGACTCCATCTACTTCGACCCCACCGTGCCCCATACGTATCGCCGAATAGGCAAGCTACCGTGCCAGGCGCTCATCGTCACTGCCTGAGCGTTGCTCGCTACCGCATGCCCTCTTCCCCGTGTGTCATCCCGAGCGGAACGTTCACGCTTCCCGTGTGTCATCCCGAGCCGAACGTTCACCCTTCCCGTGGTGCCATCCCGAGCCGCACGCTCACCCTTCCCGTGTGTCATCCCGAGCGCAGCCGAGGGATCTGCAGTTCGCGCCCCACGCACGGGATGTTTCGCCAAGTTGGTACACTTCCCTCTCATGCCCAATCGCCGCACTATCCACTGGCCTGTTCTTCTGGCGATAATCGCTATCATGATGACTCTCGTTTCGTCGGCCTCCGCACAATCGAAGTCTCGCGCCCGTGATCTGGGCATTCCCTTCGACGGCACGCCCGGCCCGCACAACGCCATTACCGATGTGCAGGGAGTCGAAGTCGGATACACGACACTAATCTCCGGCTCCGGCAAGCTGAAGGTTGGTGAAGGACCAGTGCGCACTGGAGTCACTGCCGTCCTCCCGCGCGGCAAGAATCTCTTTGGCGATCCGGTGTTCGCCGGTTGGTATTCGCTCAACGGCAATGGCGAGATGACGGGCACGACCTGGGTGGAAGAGTCGGGCTTTCTCGAAGGGCCGGTGATGATCACCAACACCCACAGCGTAGGTGTCGTCCGCGATGCGGTCATTCAGTGGCGGGTACAACATTCCAATGATTCTTCCAACAAGGTGTGGTGGGCCCTCCCGGTTGTCGCCGAGACTTACGATGGAGGCTTGAACGACATCAACGGCTTCCATGTAAAGCCTGAGCACGTGTTTCACGCCATTGACACCGCCGCGGGCGGAGCCATTGCCGAAGGCAATGTCGGCGGCGGCACAGGCATGATTTGTAACGGATTCAAAGGCGGCACTGGTACTGCGTCGCGCAAGCTCGATGCCAATGACGGCGGCTACACCGTGGGCGTCCTGGTGCAATGCAATTACGGCAAGCAGGAGCAGTTGCGTATTGCCGGCATTCCCGTGGGCCGCGAGTTGCCGCCAGGCATCGTTCGCGACAAAGACCAGGGCTCGATCATCGTGGTGGTCGCCACCGATGCGCCACTCTTGCCGCAGCAGCTCAAGCGCATTGCGCGCCGCGTGCCGCTCGGTCTGGGACGCGACGGCAGCTATTCCGGCAACGGCTCGGGAGACATCTTCATCGCCTTCTCTACGGCAAACTCAGGAGCCTGGGACTCGAAAGGCGTAAAGCAAGTTGCAATGTTGCCAAACGATGAAATGGAGCCCCTCTTCCTCGCGACGGTGCAATGCGTCGAAGAAGCCGTTATCAACGCGATGATCGCCGCCGAGACCATGACCGGCATCAACGACTTCACCGTTCGGGCCATCCCGCACCAGGAGCTGCAAGACGTACTCAGGAAGTACAACCGGCTCGAACAGAAATGACGGCCGGGTTCGACCTTCACGCGTGAACTGCGGGCACTGATCGTGCCGCGTCAAGTCCGCCTTTCAGCGGTTCGAAGGGAAGAAAGACAGAAAACGCAGTGCCGGTGCGTCCTTCGCGTACGCTGCTGCTGACGTGAATGGTTCCCTCGTGCTTCTCGACAATGCCCCGGCTCACCCAAAGACCCAGGCCAGTTCCCTTCTCTCCCTTAGTCGTGTAAAACGGCGCGAACAGATTGCGCCTCACCCCCAGCGGTATGCCTTGGCCGCTGTCGATTATGGTCGTGCGAATGCCTTTGCGTGCCGGATCGTCGGATCGGCTGCCTTCGCGCACCCTCAGCACCAGCCTCCCTCCATGCGGCATCGCCTCGATCGCATTGCCTACGAGATTGGAAAATACCTGGCGTAGCTCTCCCGGGAAACCACGTATCTGGGCGGTAGTTTCGAAACGTTTCTCGACTGTGATGTTGCCCTTGCGTATCTGCGGGGCGAATAAAGTCAGCACGCTATCCAATACCTCGGCAATGTTCACCTCGACCGGGTGCCGCGCCTCGCGATGGAAGGTCAGCAACTGTCCCGTGATCTGGGTGATGCGCGACAGCTCTTCACTTGCCATTTCCAGGTACTGGCGCGACATCGCGCCCGACTTGCTGTCGTGCTGCAACAGGTAGATGAGGTTGGTGACGGTGTCCAGCGGATTGCGAATCTCATGCGCGATGGTAGCCGATAAACGACCTGCCTGATTCAATCGCTCGGTGGCGCGAAGCGTCTGCTCGGTCTGGCGGCGTTGGCTGATATCACGAAACACGATCATGGTGCCGGAACGCTCGCCGGCTTCATTTCGGATGAGCGCCGCGTCCACCTCGACTGGAAATTCATTGCCCGTGCGTTCCAGCATCAATAGCTCCAGCGGAGCACTCGCGGTCTCGGCGGAGTGCAGCAAAGTTTCCAGCGGCTTGCTCAGTTCAACGCGCGTGCTTTCATTCAGCAGCCGGAGCACCTCCTGAAGCGGACGCCCTCGAACTTCGGCTGAGTGACTCCATCCTGTTAGTTTCAGCCCGACGGGGTTGATAAACGTGACCTGCTCCTTGGCGTCGGTGGTGACCACGCCATCGGCAAGACTGTTCAGAGTGATACGGAAAAACTCGCGGCTCTCCTGCAGTTGCCGTGTCTGCTCCGCTTCCGCCTGCAGGTGCATCTCGTAGGTCTCGGTCAGGGAGCGCAATTCCTGGCGCGTCAGGGTGAGCAGAACAAGGGCGACCAGTAACGAGAGGCCTACGGCGCTGAACAGAACCACCCTTCCCAAAATCGTGGCCCGGTGGGAGCGTTGGTGCAGCAAGCGTTCTTCTTCTGTGGTCACCGCCCTCTGGCGTGTACGAATTTCGTCGATCAGCCGGACCCCGTAAAGCAGCTCATCCTCTCCCGGAGGTTTTTTGGCGCGCTGTGCGATTTCCTGTTCCGCCCAGTCAATCCACGCATTATCCAGGTCTCGAATCTCCTTTAGCCGATTCTGCTGCAGCTGGTTGTCGGCAGTGAGCCGCACCAGCCGGTCGATGCCTGCGGGAAGCTGCGCCTTGGCCTGCCGGAAGTTGTCTACGAATTTTGGATCGCGCGTGAGCTCATAGCCGCGCAGGCTTGACTCCATCTCCACCATATAGCGCATGGTTTGGCGCGAGCTGTCGATTACGTGGTCGGAGTGGTCAACCCAGCGCAGGTCCGACGTAAGCGACAGGACCTCAACCACCAGGGTAACGGCGAGGAGAACGAGAAGAATCAGGGGGAGGAACAGCGTTCTGCGTAATAGATTTCGAAAGTTACGCGTCTGCATGAGCTAACGCCGGGTGGGCCCTGCCCCGAGTCTGTACGATAATACCGCAGCAGCCATCTCTTACTGGCGCGAAATTTTGCCCATCGTGCTCTAGCGTTCCTCAATCATTACTTGTCGTGTAGCCATCGGAGTGCGCGATACGGCAGTTTTCGAAGCCCCCATCCGCCCGCGATACCACACCACCAACCGGTAGAGCAGCAGCACACCCAGGATGGAGGCGTAGATCTCGGGCACCCGCTTGTCTAACTTCACCGCCCACAGAAAATGAATCACCCCTGCGATGGCGCAGAGATAGATGAGCCGATGCAGCGTTTGCCAGCGTTTTCCCAGCTTGCGGATCGACCATTTCGTCGAGGTCGCAGCCAAAGGGATCATCAACACGAATGCGGTAAATCCGACGGTGATGAACGGCCGCTTATAGATGTCTTTGTATACGCTATGCAGGTCGAAGAACTGATCGAGCCAGATGTAGGTGGTGAAGTGCAAACAGACGTAGAAGAAGGCGAACAGCCCGATCATGCGGCGATACTGGATGAGCCAGTACTGCTTGGTTAGCTTGCGCAACGGAGTGATTGACAGCGTCAGCAGCAGGAAGACGAGCGTCCAGGTGCCGGTAGAAAACGTGATGACCTGGATGGGATTAGCGCCGAGACCCGCGTTGAACGCCTTCCACCCCAGGCGAGCCAGCGGCAGCAGGCAGGCGAGAAAAATTGCGGGTTTGAGATAGCGGGATTTCATTTTCTGGAAATATCTTCTTAGTTCGCCTTCTACGCTCGAAAGCGATGGCGTACGGAAAGATTCGCGTCAGGCCACGACCTCGGTCGTGCCGATGATGCTAATTGATTTCTTGTCATCCCGAGACGGCCTCGGCCGTCGAGGGACCTGCTTTTGTATGGTCCCTGAAGGGACTCTCAATCTTGAACGCCGTTGAGACGCTGGCCTTAAGGCCATCTCTACCCGACACTCAGAAATTCTTCTTCAGGTCCATGCCCTTGTAAAGATACGCGACCTGATCGCCATAGCCGTTGAACATCAGGGTGTCGCGCTTGAAGAACTCCCCGATACGCCGTTCCTTGGCCTGGCTCCAGCGCGGATGGTCAACCTTCGGATTCACGTTGGAATAAAAGCCATACTCGTCCGGTGCAGCTTTCGTCCAGGCTGAGACCGGTTGCCGCTCAACCAGTTTGATATTGACGATGGCCTTAATCCCCTTGAACCCATACTTCCACGGCACCACCAGACGGATGGGAGCGCCATCCTGATTCGGCAGCGTCTGCCCATAAAGGCCAACCGCCAGGATGGTCAGCGGATTCATCGCCTCGTCCAGCCGCAATCCTTCCACATAGGGCCAATCCAGCACGGCCCGCTGCTGGCCGGGAAAACGCTTGGGATCCCCCAGTGCGGTGAACTGCACGTACTTGGCCTTTGAATTCGGCTCTACCTCGTCGAGCAGTGACTTCAGCGGGAAGCCGATCCAGGGGATCACCATCGACCATCCCTCGACGCAGCGCATGCGATAGACGCGCTCTTCCAATTGCATCTTCATCAGGGTGTCGATGTCAAAGGTCTTCGGCTTATCGACGTGGCCATCGACCTTGACCGACCACGGCGTCGGCTTGAAGTTGGCGGCTAGTTTGGCGGGCTCGTACTTGTCGGTCGAGAATTCGTAATAGTTGTTGTAATTCGTGATGTCGTTGAAGGGCGTCTGCTTCTCGGTCGTGCCGTACGGGCCCGGCTTGTAGCTGAGCTTGGTGTTGGCCGAGACCGTCTCCTTGGGCGACATCATGCCCGACAACTTCACGCCCACGACGGAAGCTCCGGCAACCGCACCCGCGCCGATGAGAAAGGCGCGCCGGTTCATGTACAAACTCTGCGGCGTTATCTCCGAGGAAAGAATGTCAGATGCTTTCTTAATCAACATAATATGGTTCCCACAACCACTACATCCTGTCTGTTAGATACTCCAGCGCGCGGTTCGTTACAGACGGGCAACCATAGAGTACGCACACCGCCCCAGGCTAGATTCCGTAGCAGGTTTTGGCAAAATAGGGCCATCGGATTCCAAGTGCTCTGAAAATGCCGACCATCAGCATTCTGAGCAGACGCATCTATCCCAGAAGTCCGCCCTCAATTGGGCAAAGGAGGATCTATGGGCAAAATCTTATTGCGTTGCGCCTTCGGGCTCTCTCTTGTTTTGCTTCCGCTGGCGATGTTCGGCCAGAACGCCTACGGCATGGGCCAGAGCGGCGCATCGATGAGCGGCCAGGCTGTGAGCGCAACCGGCTGTCTACAGAAAGGGCAGGAGAACGGCGGCTACTACTTGACCGACGAGAACGGCAAGACCTGGGAATTGATGGGCAGCGGCCTGGCAGCCCATGTCGGCCACAAGGTCACGGTCAGCGGCCACGAGATGGAGGCCTCGAAATCGCATGAGACCAAGGTCGCGTCCGACGAGAAGGCTGAGGCTGGAACCAATCAGCATGCCGATCTCAAAGTAACTCACGTGAAGATGGTCAGCGAAAGCTGCCAGTAGCCAGGATCAGATCCAAACTTATCGAGGCGGCGCGGACACAGTGCCGCGCCTTTTGAGCGCACGGGGTGCCCCATTCCGCCATCTTTTGGCGAGGTGGGATTTCAGTCTGGGTGCCCCATTCCGCCATCTTTTAGCGGGGTGGGGGATTTTCGGGGTGCCCCATTCCGCCATCTTTTGGCGGGGTGGGGGATTTTCGGGGTGCCCCATTCCGCCATCTTTTGCCGGGGTGGGGATTTCAGTGTGGGTGCCCCATTCCGCCATCTTTTGGCGGGGTGGGGATTTTCGGGTGCTCCATTCCGCCATCTTTTGGCGGGGTGGGGGATTTTCGGGGTGCCCCATTCCGCCATCTTTTGCCGGGGTGGGGATTTTCGGGGTGCCCCATTCCGCCATCTTTTGCCGGGGTGGGGATTTTCGGGTGCTCCATTCCGGCTTTGCCCGGGTGGGACTTCGACATCCCCACCCCGGCCACAGAAGCCGGGACGGGGCACCCAGTCATTTACGGCGACGGACGGCTGATTGGAACACCGGGTGCAACCCAGCGGCTAACCAACAGCACGATGAACAAGCCCGCGTTCCACCAAGCGAACCAGTCGCCCTGGCGCGCGTAGAAGGTCGCGTCGTTGCGCACGGGAACCTCTGCCACCAAGGTCACGAAAGGCGCTGCGTTAGACGATTCCTGAGCGATCACCCGTCCCCGATCGTCGCTCACCGCAAGGACGCCCTGCTTGGGTGAGCGAGCAATGCTGAAGCCGCTCTCCACGCCGCGCAGAATCGCCATGCGTCCATGCAGCCAGCCGTCCTGCACAAAGTCCCATGCCGGCACCAGCAGCAAACCTACGCCGTCGTTGCCGTAATCGCGCCCCATCTTGGGGAAATCCATGTCTTTGCAGATGGCCGCTCCCCACGTCCCCGAAGCCTCCTGCCATTCCGTAAGCCGCGTGCCGGGACGCAGATTCGACTCGAATGGCGGAAGCATGTGGTGCTTCTCGTAAGTCAGTATCTCGCCCTTCGCCGAATAGATACGCGCCTCGTTCAGCTTCGCGTCCGGCGTGACGTGAATCACGCCAACTACGATTTGCGCACCCATTTGCTTGGCCGCCGATTGCATCAACTGGTCAACGTCGCTTATATCAGCCGGCGTCACCACCGCAATCTTCTCCGGAATGACGATGGCCTTTGCGCCCTGTGCAGCCGCGCTTTCTCCCTGCCCCAGATAATCGCGCATGAGGCGCAAGGTATCGTCGTGCTTCTCCGTGATCAGGTTCTGCTGCAGGTCTGAACTGAGGAGTGCGACCTTCACCTCAGGAGCGGGAGGCGCCGACAACATCCTCCACACGCCGAAGCCCAGGACACCCACCAACACGACGGCGACGCCGATTCCCAGCCAGCGGCGGCCGCGAGCCGAGCCATAGCGTCCCAGCAGAATGCTTGCCGTCGCCGCGAACAGGAAGATACAGAAGCTGATGCCCCAGATTCCCGTGAGCGACGCGATCTGGAGAATCGGCAGAAAGTTCATCTGGCTGTAGCTCAGGTTGCCATAGGTGCTGTGGATGGAGATTCGCGAGTTAATGAACTCAGCAAGTACCCAGATACTGGGGAAAATCAGCGCCCCGCGCCAGACCAACCCACGAACCAAAAAGGCCCGGTAAGCGAGCACGGCGAGAGCGAAAACGATGGCAGGCAGCGTAAGAAAGAGCACCACGGGCCGGATCGGAAGCTCCAGCGCCTTGAGAAAGAAGTGCACCTGGTTCAACCCGCCCGCCACGAAGGCAAGGAACGCCACCACAGACGTCGACCAGAAGGAGAGCCGCGGCGCAACCAGCAACACCGGAATGGCTGCCAGCCATGTCAGCCACCACCAGGGATGAAGGCCGGTTCCAAAGTAGAAGCCGATTGCGGATAAGACGAGGGCGAGAAATGCAAGGAGGTAGGGATTGCTTTTGAGAGTCACAGCAGATTTAAGGACGGCTGATCCGGCAAAACGTACTACGTCGCGCTGCAACTGCGTTTTTCGACAGTTCTTTGAAAGGGCACGGCCTCAGCCGCTACAGACTTCGACAGAATGTTTGAAGGGGCACGGCTTCAGCCGTGCCGCTAAAGGCCTTTACGCGTGTCATCCCGAGCGCAGCGCAGCGCAGCCGAGGGACCTGCAGTTTGCGTCCTAGCCAACAGCCCACGTTCGCACGGTTACCGCTCCCTGAATTTCGCCAACAGGCGCAGCATTTCGAGATATAACCACACCAGCGTTACCAAAAGCGCGAAAGCGCTATACCACTCCATGTACTTGGGAGCGTTCCAACGAGCGCCGTTCTCGATCAGATCGAAATCCAGCACCAGGTTCAGCGCCGCTACGCCAACCACCACCAGGCTGAAGATAATGCCGATCGTCCCGGAACCGTTCACCGCGGCAAAGCGGAAGCCGAAGAACCCGAGCACGAACTCGATCAGGTAGAACACCATGATGCCGCCCGTAGCAGCGACAATACCGAGCCGCAACTTGTCAGTGACCTTGATCAGCCCCGAGCGATAGGCAATCAGCATCACCACCAGCGTTCCAAACGTGAGCGCCACCGCCTGAATGGCCAAGCCATGGAAGCGCGTCTCGAACATGGCCGAGACCCCGCCGAGCACCAGGCCTTCCAGCAACGCGTAGATCGGCGCTGTGATGGGCGACCATTCCTTCTTGAAAATCGTCACGAACGCGACGATCAATCCGCCGATCGCGCCTACCGTCACCAGCGGAGCCATCGAGGCCATCGCCTCTTCCATCGAACTCGCGCCAAAGAAGCGGTTCCACACCCACGCCGCGCTGGCCACACACAAAAGCAACAGGATGCCAGTCTTGTTCACCGCACCCGAAATCGTCATCCCTTCGCCCAGCGTGCTGACGCCGGTGTTCTGGAAGGCGTCGCCGCTCAGCGCGGGATTCGAAGTTCTCATCAACTGAGGCATTTCTTCAGTCTCTCCTGACTCAACTCATTAGATTGCGACAAACATTAGACGATGTATTTTCAACATTGTACCCGTCGGAGCTGGTTTGAAGGGGCGTGGCTTCAGCCGCGCCGCCATAACACACCTCTATGCGTGTCATCCCGAGCGGAGCGCAGTGGAGTCGAGGGATCTGCAGTTTGTGTCCGAGCCAACATGCCACGTTCAATCTAAAGCTGTGCCTCTTCAAATCGCTGGATGGTTACAATCTAATGAGCTTTGCCTTACCCCGCCCCCCAACTCTCGGCCGACATCAAGCGCCTCGCGCTCGGCCAAGGCTTTGATCTCGCAGGCGTCGCCGGAGTTGCCGACACTCCCGAACATCGCTTCTTCCCTGACTGGCTCGCCGCAGGATACGGAGGCGAGATGCGCTATCTCGAGTCGCGCAACCAGGCCGGTGAGCTGAAGCGCGCGTCGCTCGGGAACGCCGCTCCCTGGGCGCGTTCTGTCGTGGTCTGCGCGTTGAACTACAACACCGATGCCCCTTACTCGACGCATTCCGGCTCAACCTCGCAGGCATGGATCTCGCGCTACGCCTGGATCGAGCGCGATTACCACGATGTGCTGCTGGACAAGCTGCGCGCGCTCGAAACAAAGCTGGTGGAGTTGGTCGTGCAGCAAGGTTTGGAAAAGCCGCGCACCTGGTGCTACGTCGATACCGGACCGGTAATCGAACGCATCTTCGCGCAACACGCAGGCATCGGATGGATCGGCAAGAACAGCTGTGTGCTGAATGAGCAGTTGGGTTCGTGGCTATTTCTCGGCGTGATGCTTACCTCGTTGGAGCTGACGCCCGACCTGCCCGCCACCGACCGCTGCGGCTCCTGTACGCGCTGCCTTGACGCCTGTCCCACGAACGCCTTCCCTGCTCCGTACCAGCTCGACGCCACCAGGTGCATCTCCTATCTCACCATCGAGAAACGGGGAGCGATTCCCGAAGATCTTCGCGCAGAAATCGGACGCCAGGTTTATGGCTGCGACATCTGTCAGGACGTTTGTCCGTGGAATCGGGCGGCTCCAGTGAGCAAAATGGCCGCTTTTGCCCCCAGAACCCAGTTAGTTAACCCCGATCTGGCGTGGCTTGCCGCACTTTCGCTCGAGCAGTTTCGCGAGATCTTCCGCGGCTCCCCCATTAAGCGGGCAAAGTACGCTGGTTTGCGCAGGAATATCGCCGTGGCGATGGGCAACAGCGGGGACAACCGGCTGATTCCCGAGCTCGAGACGCTCGCTGAAGACGAAGATCCGAATGTGGCAGAACACGCACGCTGGGCGCTGGAACGGCTTGCTTCGTCCGAAGAGTCGCAGAGTTCGTAGATTCCACTACCCACCGGTCCACGATTCCGTCGACGTTCGGAGGTGTCACCCAACCATGCCCTGATGTGCGCGAGATCACAAAAAAAATGTTCTGCCGATACCTTATTTTCAACACTTTAGACCACATTTCGCATGCAAATGATTGATCCCCAGAGGCTTACAGGTACTTAATTGATTTCAAAGAACTTAGGATGCAGCGCCCCAGGCGCACACGGCGAACCGTGTCCTCAGAAATAGTTTAAGAGTCGCTGAACCAAAGCCAAGCAAAATGTGACCAGCCCAGGTTACGAAGGTAACTTCGTGACGTTTTTCTTTCGCCACCCTGCGCGGTGAAGGAAGATCGTTCTGGAAACCGGTAGGTGAACCGTATTGACTCCCACCCTTTCCCAAACGATGGGAAAGGATGGGGCACCCACGTTGTTGGTGATCCACAACGAAAAGGGTGGGCCACCCGCCTCCCCTACCGACGGGTGATCGAGGACTACGAAATCGTCGTTAACTGCCCCTTATCACTCTTGGCGTAGTGCGAGTCGACGTAGTCGTCGAGGATTTTGGTGAACTCGGCAACGATGTGATCGCCCTTGAGCGTGGTCATCAGCCGGCCATCGACGTACACCGGCGCTTTTGGCTCTTCGAACGTGCCCGGCAGCGAGATGCCGAGGTTCGAGTGCTTCGACTCGCCGGGGCCATTGACGACGCAGCCCATGACCGCGACCTTCATCTCTTCAACACCCAAGTGAGTGGTTTTCCATACGGGCATCTGCTCGCGCAAATAGCCCTGGATCTGTTCGGCCATCTCCTGAAAGAAGGTCGAGGTGGTGCGGCCGCAGCCCGGGCAGGCCGTGACCTGCGGGGTGAAGCTACGGATTTGCATCGACTGCAGAATCTGCTGCGCGACCTGGACTTCTTCCGTGCGGTCGCCATTGGGAGCGGGCGTCAACGAGACGCGGATAGTGTCGCCAATGCCTTCCTGCAACACGACGCCCAGCGCGGCGGTACTGCTGACGATGCCCTTCGATCCCATTCCGGCTTCGGTCAAGCCGAGATGCAGCGGGTACTCGCAGCGGCGGGCCAGCTCGCGATAGACGTCGATCAGGTCCTGCACTCCGCTGACTTTGGCGCTGAGGATGATCTGGTCCTTGCGCATGCCGTAGTTCACGGCGATCTCAGCCGAGCGTAGCGCCGATTGCACCATGGCTTCCATGGTGACGTCGCGCGCGTCTTTCGGCTCATCGAGCTTCGAATTCTCGTCCATCAGCCGGGTGAGCAGCGCTGAGTCGAGTGAGCCCCAGTTCACGCCAATGCGCACCGGTTTATTGTTCTCATTGGCCACTTCGATCATGGCCAGGAAGTTGTTGTCGTCCTTCTTGCCGATCGACACATTGCCGGGGTTGATACGGTACTTGGCCAGCGTCCGGGCGCACTCGGGATACTTCTTCAGCAGAATATGGCCGTTGTAGTGGAAGTCGCCGATGATGGGCACCGGCAAGCCGATCTTGTCGAGGCCATCGACAATGTGCGGCACAGCGGCCGCCGCAGCGTCGTTGTTCACCGTGACGCGCACCAGCTCGGAACCGGCGCGGGCCAGCGCGGCACACTGGCGGATGGTGTTGTCGATGTCGGCAGTATCGGTGTTCGTCATCGACTGCACCACTATCGGTGCATCGCTACCGACGCGGACGCCTCCGACGACGGCGGTATAGGTCTTTCTACGCTGAATCTGTGCCATAAAGTGCTGTTTTCAAGTTTAACAGGAACGCTGGGAGTGCTGCTCACCAGATGGTCGGTATACCGCTAGCCTGAATGCGTCGATCGGCGGTCACAACTGGCAGTCCCAGATGAAGAGCGGTAGCCACGATAATGCGATCTGGCATATCGGGAACACTGGCCCTTCATCAACTCCGCAACCGAGGCATCCACGCTCTGAATCAGCCACGAACTGTTCTCGCTTCGCACCGCGAACACAAGCCTGTCATAGGTATCCGGCACAATTCGGCCGCGTTCGATCAGGTAGATCATCTCGACCAGCGAGATCGCTGAAATGGTGATTGCCTCCCCTTGATCGGTCGCCGCATCGAGCAAACGAAATATCTTGGGTGGGAGACGCCTATCCTCGCTGAGATACCAGATTGCTGCGTGAGTATCGAGGACCACTCTCATTCCGGAAAGGGCCGCGGAAAGTTACCCCACATCTCGCGACGCGCTTCAGCGATGTCTTCTTCGGAGATATGGACGTTCAGGTCCTTCCAAAGCCCCCGCAGACTGCGTAGTGGTTGCTTCCGCTGCTCCGCTTGGCTTCCCTCGGTCTTTCCAAGCTCCTCGACCAAGGCGAGCACTTGCTGTTGACCTTCAGCGCTGAGTGTCCGAAGCTTCTCAACAATCTGCTCTTTTACGGTCATGCCAAGATTATATGCCGAGGCCGGTCGGCCCTGGGTGAGCCTCAACACTGAAATTCCGACGTATGGGAACCTGCCCGGCCAACCTACGGAATTGCCATGTAGAGCAAGCATTGTTGCTGCGCGTGCAAACTGCAGGTCCCTCGACTCCGCTGCGCTGCGCTCGGCATGACACGGCTTGGGACGGAATGTAACCTTCAACCATGCCGGAACGTCTAACCGGCAGCTACTTGGTTAGTGTCGGACACTACCCTGATACTTCCTGCAACACTTTCGTCGGCGCAGGGTTGATAATAGACGTGGATGCCGGAGCGCGCCGCAGCACAGGTGTGCCGCCGCTCCGCAAAGGTACATGGCAATGTCGTTATTTCGCTTCGTTCTCAGTGCGGTTTTGACCGTCGCGCTGTTCGGCATGAATGCGGTCGCCCAGTACGGCGGCTCACAATATCCGAATGGCACGCAGTCTCCCGCCGGAAGTCAGTACCCCAACGGGACGCAGTATCCAAACGGAAGTCAGTACCCTAATGGGACGCAGTATCCGACTTCGCCGGGCACTCCCACTACCGGCCCAGGCACCAGCACGGCCCCCAGCACGCCGACCACGGTTCCGCAGCAGACCGATCCTTCGAGCAGCGGCAGCTCGAGCACCACATCTTCCACCACATCGTCCACCACGAGCAGCGAAAGCGGTGGCGAGTATGCCCCGGAAGTAAAGAACGACAAGCACGCGCCGACCCCCTCCACCATGGACAACCTCGATGCCATTGGCAACCGCAACGTCGGTTGCAACAAGGGCATGGGCAACTGGTACTCGCTGGACAAGCAGGTGGCGATGGGCCGCGAGTTCTCGCAGCAGGTTGAGCACGGCGCCAAGCTGATTAACGACCCGGTGGTTACCGAGTACGTTAACCGCATCGGCCAGAACCTCGTACGCAATTCGGACTCCAAGGTCCCATTCACCATCAAGGTCATTGACACCGATGAGATCAATGCCTTCGCGCTTCCTGGCGGATTTTTCTACGTCAACTCGGGACTGATACTGGCCGCAGACAACGAAGCCGAATTGGCCGGGGTCATGGCGCACGAGATCGCTCACGTCGCGGCCTGCCACGTGGCTCGCGAACAGACTCGTGGCAACATCGTGCAACTGGCCAGCATTCCGCTGATCTTCGTTCCCGGGGGCTGGGCAGTTTATGAAGGGACGCAGGCGGCGTTGAGCATCGGCGTGCCGCTGACCTTCATGAAGTTCTCGCGCAACTTCGAGAGCGAAGCCGACTTCCTGGGCATGGAATACATGTACAAGACGGGATACGATCCGCAGTCGTTCATCTCGTTCTTCGAAAAGATCGAGGCGCAGGAAAAGAAGAAACCTGGCACCCTGGCCAAGGCGTTCTCTTCGCATCCCATGACGCCTGACCGCGTCGCAGCCGCGGAAAAAGAGATGAAGAACGTGCTGCCTCCTCGCCCTGAATATGTGGTCGACACTTCGGAATTCGAGCAGGTCAAGGGCCGGTTGGCTTCCATTGAGAACAAGCACAAAGTGCAGACCGACAAGAGCAACGCCGATCGTCCGACGCTGCGCCGGCAGCAGACCTCGAACTCGCCAACCGATAGCCCCAATGGTCAGGACCAGCAGGATGACGGTCGTCCGACGCTCAAGCGCAATCCGAGCGATTCGGGTTCAAGCACTCCCAGCCAGACCAGTTCGAACTCTACCGGGGCGGCCAGTTCGACCGACAGCGCTTCCGGATCGCAGTCCCAGTCCGACGATGGGCGTCCGACCCTGAAGCGCAACCCCAGCGACCCCAACTCCAACAACTGACGCTACAACTTTCGAGAGAAGCGCGATGTACAGTTTCGGCATCCCATAATTGCCAAACGAAGGCAATTATGGGCCACGTCCAACTTCTTCCTGACAACTATCGACCCCGACGTCTTTCTGACAACCAACAACTGACAACTTTTTACATAGGGCCGTAACCCTAATGGGCCACTTCGTGTTGAATTTCGCTTGAGAGTGGCTGAATCCGGCACTACACTCATCCCGCCTTTCCCTTCAGCTTCTGGAGGCCAATATGGCCCGTACCGGTCGCCAACACCGGGTCTTCACCCTCGGACTTTCCTGTGTTCTCGTGGTGCTTGGGACTTGCCTGCCGGGGACGCTCGCGGGCGAAAGCAGCCTCAGCCAGATCGCAGCGCTTACGGCGCAACAATTCCAGGAAATAGAAAAACAAGCCGGCCACGGCGACCGCACGTCGCAGGCGATTCTAGCCATCGCCTACGAGCAGGGCATTCACGTAGTCAAAAACGACGCCGAATCGGCAAAGTGGTATCGGCGGCTGGCGGTGAGCGGCAGCGTGGACGCACAAAATCGGATGGGAATCTTCTGCCAGGAAGGACGCGGTGTCCCGCAGAGCTATAGCGAGGCCGCCGAATGGTTTCGTAAAGCCGCAACTATGGGCAACCAGGCAGCCCAGGCGAATCTCGCAACCTTGTATCTGAAGGGACGCGGGGTAGCTCAGAGTTATGACGAAGCAGCCAAGTGGTATGAGGTGGCAGCGCGCCAAGGCGACCGCACCGCACAGAATAATCTGGGCTACCTGTATTCCACTGGACGAGGCGTCGTTCAAGACAAAGCGCGCGCAGCGTACTGGTACCGGCAAGCCGCCATTCAAGGGGACGGAGTAGCGGCGCTAAATCTGGCTCTGCTCTATGAAGAAGGCGCCGGAGCTCCGCCCGATGAGAAGGAAGCTCTGCACTGGCTTGCGGTCGCCGCCGACCAGGGTGTGGTGCGCGGTCTTTCGAATCAGGCGCGGCTCTATATGTTCGGCAAGCAGACTCCCCATGATTATGCCCGCGCCTACGAACTGCTGCAGCAGGCGGTTGCCGGCGGCGACGATGTGGTGCGCCCATGGCTACAAAAATGTCGCCAGGAAATAACAAAAGCGCAGCACCCACCCGATGCCACAGTGGCGCCCGCTTCCAAGTAATCCACTCCTGAGCTCCTGTCGAGAGCTGAAGAGGTGCATCGCGAGCTCTGCTTTGAGAGCTGCTTTGAGAGCTGTTCCGAGCAGCTGGAATTGCTCTGTCCGCGATACATCTCCGCTTTTGGGTGGTGCCATCGGACTTAGTACAAGGAGCCTTAAACAAATATGGACCAGAACAAAATGGACCAGAACAAACAGAACCAGGACAACATGAATCCGAACCAGGGAAAGCCACAGCAGCAGAATTGGGACAAGAACAATCCCAACCAGCAGCAGAGTGGCCAGCAGAACCAGCAGGACCAGCAGAAGAAGAGCCAGCAGCCCGAGCATAACGTTCACGACCAGGAGCGGAAACGCGCTTAGCGCCCGGAAACTGCTTGCTAGTGTGAAAGTGTAAGCATGGGCTCCAGGACCTAGGCTCTTGGGGCCTTTTTTCGTAGCCAATTGCATGTTCTCATGCGGCGGCAGCCGGTTGCGGTTTCCTGCGGCTGCACGTAGCGCAACTTGCGCTACTCTCATTCATTTGACACACCCGCCCCGCCCTTCTAGCGTTAGTGTGGAACTCCCATAGTCCCTGATCTCATCTTGCGATTGCGCCCCCAATTCGTCGTCCTGGTCGCCATATTCCTGTGCAGCGTCTTCCCTTTTGCATTGGCTGAGAAAGTCGCTGACATTCAGCCCACCGGCTACGTCATCGATCTTGCCAACGTCATTCAACCGGACGCCAAGGCGAAGATCTCTGCCATGGCGACTGAGCTACAGCAAAAGACTGGCTCGCAGATCGCGGTGGTGACCGTCAACTCCCTGGAGGGCGCGGATAGAGATCAATACGCAGCCGATCTGTACAAGCACCTCGGCGTAGGGCCGAAGAAGAATGATGAAGGGGTGTTGCTGCTGGTGGCTCCCAAGGAGCGGCAGTACAAGATTGAAGTCGGCTATGGACTGGAGCCGGTGATCAACGATGCGCGTGCCGGCGACATTGGCCGGTCGATGGTACCGAGTTTTCGCGCCGGCGATTACAGCGCGGCGATCCTCAGCGCAATGACGCAGATCGCGCAGCTCATTGCTGCTGATAAAGGAGTGCAGCTCACCGGCGTTCCGAACCGTGCACGGGCACCGACGCGGAGCACGAATAACATTCCGTGGTGGCTGATCTTCCTCGTCATCTTCATCGTGTATCAGATTGTTCGCGCGCTGATTCGCCGCGGCGGGGGCGGACCGGGATCGGGATTGCGGAGCCGTGGCTCCTGGATACCGCCCGTGGTTTTCATGCCTGGTATGGGCGGCGGCTGGGGACGTGGTGGCGGCTTTGGCGGCAGTTCCGGAGGCTGGGGCGGCGGGGGCGGTGGTTTTGGCGGCTTCGGTGGCGGCATGAGCGGCGGCGGCGGCGCCGGGGGAAGCTGGTAGAAGAGCAGTTGGCAGTTGGCGGTTACCGGCAGATTGGGTAGTGCTGGCCAGCGGCGCGCCGGCGAATATGATTCGGGACTTTAGTCCCTGGAAAGTACGGCGGTGAAGATGCAAAACGTTAATGTTGGATGATTTCGCGTCAGGGTACGATTTTCACGCAGAAACGTGCGGATTCGCGGCGGTTTTAGAAGGGGTCAAGCGTGGGATACATGACTTAAAGTGATGGATCGGCTCAGATCCATTCCCTGGAGGAATGGATAAAACGCACAGGGTTGACCTGCAAAACGCCAGCATAAGGCTATTTTTCGCAGCCGTCGTCAGGTTTTTCGCCGGCCCATGTTTAACGAAGGACAGGATTATGAAGAAGCCCGAAGACAAGCTCCAGCAGTTGGTGCAACGATTGCAGACGGCGTGCGGGCAGAATCTCGTCTCGGTCGTGCTCTACGGCTCGGCAGCGCGTGAGGATTTCCACGAGCAGTACTCCGATGTGAACCTGCTGCTGGTCATGCAGCAATTGAACGCGAGTGCGCTGCAAGCCATCGCGCCGGTCATCACCTGGTGGACGCAGGAAGAGAAGCTGCAACCGCCGATGATTATGACGCAGCAGGAATTGCAGGAGTCGGCCGACGTTTTTGCGATTGAATTGCTTGACATCAAGATGACGCACCGCACGCTGGCAGGTGAAGATGTCGTGATGGCGATCGAGGTTCCGATGAACCTGCACCGGGTGGAAGTCGAGCACGAGTTGCGCACGACGCTGTTACGGCTTCGGCAACATCTGCTGCTGGCTACGGACCATACCGATCAGCTGCGGGCGGTGCTGGCGAAATCCATCAGCAGCGTGGTGACGCTGTTGCGACATGCACTGATCGCGCTGGGCGAAGATACCCCGCATGCCAAAGCGAAGCTGCTGGAGCAGGCCGGCGAGGTCTTCGGTTTCGACTCGCAGCCGCTGCGTTCAATATTGGAGTTGCGCAACGATCCTAACCAGCCGCGTAGCGTGCTGGAGCTGTACCACGCATATCTGGCGGCGATAGGCCGGGTAGCACACGAGTTGGATGTTCGGGTTCCGAAGAAGAAGTGGCAGCCGATTTCGTAAGAGGAGAGTAATAGAAAAATGAAAACAGGCCTGATCCTCATTCTCATTATCGTTGTCCTGCTGGCCTGGTTTGGCAGCATCTACGTTGGCCATCGCAACCAGATGGTGCGTCTGAAAGAAACCGTGAACTCGCAGTGGTCGCAGGTGGACGTGGTACTGCAACGGCGTGCCGACCTCATTCCCAACCTAGTGGAGACGGTGAAAGGGATTGCGGCACAAGAGCAAAAGGTCTTTGGCGATATAGCCGCCGCACGTGCTGCGCTGATCGGCGCCAAGACTCCGGCCGACAAGATCGCCGCCAATGGACAGTTGGACGGAGCGCTGGGACGTCTGCTCGTGGTAGTCGAGAATTATCCGCAACTACGGTCGAACGAGAACTTCCTGCGCCTGCAGGATGAGCTGGCAGGAACGGAGAATCGCATCGCCATCGAACGGCGTCGTTACAACGAAGCGGTGCAGGCCTACAACACCTACATCGGATTGTTCCCCAACAACATCGTAGCGAGCCTGTCAGGGTTTACCCGCGACGACGCTTACTTCAAAACCGACGAAGGGGCACGTCAGGCTCCCAAGGTGAACTTCGGAACGCCGACGCAGCAACCGGCACCGGCGCCGGCACAGTAAGGGGACACTGGTAAAGAATTATCGTAGAAGACGGCATTGCTATCATCGCAGCGCCCATATTTCCCAAACAGGGGAAATGTGGGCTACTGGTCGGCGCTGCGTTGTGAGTGCTATGACCTGTTCACGACAGCTATGTGCGAGCAACCGCCGACAGTTCACTTCTACGGCCAGCGACTTCTCGTCCAAGTGACCTGACCACCAGCAGGACTGAGTCCAAGCCACAGCGCAGATTCACTTTTCGAGTGCGAACGTTATGTGTAGCGCGGGAGCAACATACAATCGACCTTCTTCGAGGGAAAACAAATGGCACAGCCTCAGAGCAGCCTTCCTCTACGAGTGAAGCTGCATAATGCGTTTTCGGGTACCGTCCTCCAGCCGGGTGACACTGAATACGATACCGTCCGTGCGCTGCACAACGGCCTGATCGATAAGCACCCGGCAGTCATCGCTCGCTGCCGAAACGAAGCTGACATAGCTGCTAGTATCGCGTTCGCCCGTGAGCACGGCCTGGAGATCGCGGTTCGTGGCGGCGGCCACAACGTCAGCGGACGCGCCAGCGTCGAGGGCGGGATGATGATTGACCTTTCCCTGATGAAGGCGATCGAAGTGAATGCCAGGACGCGTCGCGCGATCGCCCAAGGTGGCGTCACCTGGGGTGAATTCAATCGTGCCACACAGCAGCATGGGCTTGCGACGACAGGCGGAGTGGTCTCCAGCACGGGCATCGCCGGACTGACCCTGGGCGGCGGCTTCGGCTACCTGGCAGGCAAGCATGGGTTGGCGACGGATAATCTGGTGGCCGCAACTGTGGTCACCGCACAGGGAAAAACGGTTCGCGCCAGTGATTCGGAGAATCCCGATCTCTACTGGGCGCTTCGCGGCGGAGGCGGCAACTTCGGAGTGGTCTCGTCTCTCGAGTACAGCCTTCATCCCGTTGGTCCTACGATCATGGGAGGCGCGATAGCCTGGCCGTTTTCCGAGGCGCGCAAGGTATTAGAGCTTTATCGGGAGTTTACCGAGTCAGTTAGCGATGAGATTGCCTGCCTGGCGGGAGTTGGACATGCGCCGGATGGTTCTGGCGTGAAGGTTGCCATCATCGGAGCCTCGCATTGCGGATCGCTCACCGAGGGCGAACGAATGCTGCGTCCCATCAAGGAATTCGGATCGCCGCTGTTCGATAACATCCAACCGATTCCGTACGGTGACCTCAACGGCATGTTCGACGCCGCCTATCCCAAGGGCATGCTGAATTACTGGAAATCAAGCTTCCTGACTAGCGTAGGCGACGATCCTCTTAACTCGATCATCGAGATGGTGGAACATTGTCCCTCGAAATACAGCGGCATCTTTCTGGAGCACTGGCATGGCGCCGCAGCTCGCGTCCCCGCGGACCAGACAGCTTTTCACCATCGTCGTGAAGGCCACAATTTGCTGATCCTTTCGCAATGGCAGGAGGCTGCGGCCATGGAAGAAAACATCGGGTGGGCACGCGAAGGGTTTGCCCGGCTGGAACCCTTCTTTGCAGAGGCCCGCTACGTGAACTATATGGACCAGGATGACGCGAGCGACGTGGCGGGACCCTTCGGCGGGAACTACGCCAGATTAGCGCAGATCAAGGCCCGATGGGACCCGGAGAATGTCTTCCATCTCAATCAGAATATTCGGCCGGCACACGACTGAGCGGTTTCGCGAGGGCGATCGAGAACGAACTCTTCCATGCGAGTTAGTTGGCGCGCTTTGCTTGTGCAAGATGGACAGGTTCCCGGTCCACGCCTAGCGAGGTGCTTGGTGCACGAAAATAAGGGACGGAGAGCAACAGGTGAAAAGCGCCATTACCATCCGCATTGATTCTGACCTGCGGCGCAGGGTCGAGCTCATTGCTGCGCAGGAATGAATCAGGGTGAACGATCTGATTGAGCGTGAGCTGAACGCGCTGGTGAAGGAGCTACCGCATGGCTCGTGAATAAGCCCTTGTCATACGAGGAAGCTCGCCGTCATGCGCTGGCATTGCTAAGGAAAGGAAGTAAGCGCGGTTGGAAACGCCCTGGCTCGCGCGACGAACTGCACCAGCGGTGAATGGTTCGTAGTAGGTCGTCTGCCGTCGCTACGCGATTGGTACGAACTTTGCGGCTTACCCAGCACTCCGGCCAAAGAAGGCCTGTGTGCCGGACTAGACTGAGTCGCGCCTACGGCGCTCGGTGCTGTTGGCGATAGGGCGTACTGCCAGGAAAACGGACAGGCCGCAGTTCGGCGTCCGTCGATCCCACTCATTGCAAGCGAAGGAATGAGTGGGGCACCCAAAATCTTCGAGTTGCATCTACTCTATCCCTGCGGTGCGCCCTCGGGCGCGGGGGCGGCCTGTGCCTGCATAGGCTGCTCATGGGCAGTGTTGACCAGGTCTTTCAGTTCCTTGCTGGGCTTGAAGTAAGGGATCTTCTTAGCGGGGACTTCGACGCGGTCGCCGGTCTTGGGATTGCGTCCCACGCGAGGCTTGCGCTGGCGGGTGCGAAAGCTGCCAAAGCCGCGTATCTCAATCTTGTCGCCGGCGCGTAGCGAGCGCACTACGCTCTCAAAAATGGTCTCGACGATGACCTCGCTGTCCCTGCGGGTAAGCTCTGCCAGCCGCGATACTTCATCGATCAAATCTGCTTTGGTCATCCGTGCGCCCCTTCCGCTTCGCCCCGTACGGCTCAAAGGCGGCTTGGAGGGGATACTCTCAAATTCCTGCTCGCTTTGCAAGTATAAGTTTTAGAAGCAATTAGCAGCGTACAAGAGTGGGGTCAGGTCGCTGTTGGTGGTTCGAGCTTGGCTTTTCGCCAGAACCCGGAAGAGTGTTGTCGCCATCGCGACCTCTGGCGGATAGCAAGAGCGAATCCCTACTGCCGCCCACTCATATTTTGTCAGTTGCCGGTCAGAGCCCGTGATTGACATCGGCATCCATAATGAAGCCTGAGTCAACGATCATGAAGCCTGCTCATTGCACAATGCTCCTGGCCCTTCTGGCCTCGGCGTTGTCACTTGCTGCCGTCGACAAGCCGCAACCATCAACGCCGGGGAGCGTCATCCGGGTTGAGATCACCGGTGCACGCAATGATAAAGGTCAGGTTCTGTGTGCGTTGTTTTCACCAGATACTGGATTCCCCGGCAAGGTTGAAAATGCGGTTGCGCACTCACATTCGGCGATCACCCACGGTTCAGCGGTGTGTGAGTTCGCCGGTATTGCTCCGGGGCGGTATGCGGCGTCGGTATTCCATGACGAAAACTCTAACGGCAAGATGGACACCAACTTCATCGGCATGCCTAAGGAGGGCGTCGGGGCTTCTAACGACGCCAAGGGCCATATGGGGCCGCCCAAATTCGATGCGGCAGCGTTTCAGTACTCGGGCGGCGGGTTGGAGTTGAAGATCAAGCTTGCGTACTTGTGAGTCGCTGTTGGCTCTTAGCTCTTGGCTTTGGGTCGGAAGGTGCCGAAGGAAAAGCATGCGGTCTGGCGACGAAGAAAAGCCCCACCCCGCCAAATGATGGCGGAATGGGGCACCCAGCGTTTTGCTAATTGCTAATTGCTAATTGGTGTTTTATCTTCTCCACCCGATCGGCCATGGCGAACTTCAGCTCGTCGATGCCTTCTCCGGTTACGGCGGAGATGGCGTAGAAACCGAGCTTCTTACGCTTGGCGTAGCGCTTTAACTTGGCCAGCTTATCTTTGTTTACCGCATCGAGTTTGGTGGCGACGATGATCGTGGGTTTGGAGTCGAGTCCCTCGCCGAAGTTGGCCAGTTCGCGGGTGATGACCTCGAAATCCTCGACCGGATCAGGGCGGCCGCTGGAATCGGACACGTCGACCAAGTGAGCCAGCAGACGCGTACGTTCGATATGGCGCAGGAACTGCGTTCCCAAGCCGGCGCCTTCGCTGGCTCCTTCGATAAGGCCAGGAATATCGGCGACGACAAAGCTGCGGTCGATCGGCATATCGCCGACAACTACTACACCCAGATTCGGCTGCAAGGTGGTGAAGGGATAGTCGGCGATCTTGGGCCGCGCCGCCGATATGCGCGAGATTAACGTGCTCTTGCCGGCATTGGGATATCCCACCAGACCAACATCGGCCAGCAGCTTGAGTTCGAGCCGCAGGGCGCGCTCTTCACCGGGAAATCCATGCTCGTGTTCGCGGGGAGCCTGATGGACCGAGGTCGCAAACTGGGCGTTGCCGCGCCCGCCGCGGCCCCCGCGAGCGATGACGACACGGTCATCGGGGTGAGAGAAATCGTGAACCAGCTCGCCGGTCAGTTCGTCGTAAACGACGGTACCGACCGGGACACTCAAAACAACGTCGTCGCCTTCGCGACCGGTTTTGTTCGAGCCTTCGCCGTGGCGTCCGCGCTCGCCTTTGTATTCGGGATTGAAGCGGAAGTGCACCAGCGTGTTGTGGCGCTCGCTGGATTCCATGATGACGTCGCCGCCGCGTCCGCCGTCGCCGCCGGAGGGACCTCCGCGAGGCACAAACTTTTCGCGACGAAAGGCCATGCAGCCGTTGCCGCCGTCGCCGGCTTTGACTCGAATTTTGGCTTCATCAACGAACATGGGGAAGAAAGCTTTCAGCTGTCAGCCGTCAGCTCTCAGCTTGGGTATCAGGTGTCAGGTGTCGGCTCCTTCAGGTACGACACAAGAACAGATCCCTCGGGAGCTGAAGCTCCCTCGGGATGACAATTCAAAATGGCACGTTTACGGCACGGCTGAAGCCGTGCCCTGATACAAAGCCTTTCTGAAGAAGCATACTTCTGAATCCGATACCTGATACCTGATACCTGATACCTGACACCTGAAACCCTATCTTTACTGAATCTTTACTGACAGCTGATGGCTGACAGCTACGTTTGCAACACGCCCACACTAAACCGCGGCAGCTCGGGATTCAGCGAGGCCGCTTCCAGCGCGGTGATGATCGCGTCGCGAGTCTCAACCGGATCGATAATCTTGTCGATCCACAACCGTGCCGCACCGTAACGCGGGTCCATCTGCTGGTCGTAGGTGGCTTTCACCTCGTCGAAGAGCTTCTTCTTGTCGTCTTCGCTCAGCTTCTTGCCGCCACGCTCCAGTTGCTTAATCTTGATCTCGACTAGCGTGCCTGCGGCCGCCGCTCCACCCATGACCGCATACTTCGCAGTCGGCCAGGCAAATAAGAATCGCGGATCATAAGCCTTGCCGCACATCGCATAGTGCCCTGCCCCAAACGATCCGCCAACAATCACCGCGATCTTCGGCACCACGGAGTTCGACACGGCGTTGACCATCTTGGCGCCGGCGCGAATAATGCCGCTCCACTCGGCGTCACGGCCCACCATGAATCCGTTGACATCGTGCAGGAAGAGCAGCGGCACAATGTTCTGATTGCAGTCCATGATGAAGCGCGCCGCCTTCTCGGCCGACTCGGTATAGATGACGCCGCCGAACTCTACACGTTTGTTTCCGGAGCGGTCGGTCTGGTGCACGTGTGTCTTCTGATTGGCGACGATGCCGACGGCAAATCCGCCAATGCGCGCAAAACCGCAGATCACGGTTTCGCCGTACTCGGGCCGATACTCGTCGAAGTGGCTGTCGTCGACGATGCGCGCGATGATCTCCTTCATGTCGTACTGCTTCGCGCCGTCGCGGTCGAAGATGCCGTAGATCTCGCCGGCGTCGTAGCGCGGCGGTTGCGGCTCTTTGCGATCGAAGATACCGAGCTGGCGATTACCCATCTTGTCGACCAGGGAGCGGATGCGCGCGATGCAGGACTCGTCGTCCGGCTCGCGATAGTCCACGGTGCCGCTGATCTGGGCGTGCATCTTGGCTCCGCCTAATTCTTCGGCGGTGTACTTCGCTCCAATGGCAGCTTGCACCAGAGCAGGGCCGGCGAGGAACAGGCCGCTGCCCTCGGTCATGAGGACGTGGTCGCACATCACGGGAAGATATCCGCCACCGGCGACGCACATGCCCATGATGGCGGCGATCTGCGGAATGCCCATCGCCGACATCACTGCATTGTTGCGAAACACACGTCCGAAGTCGTCGGTGTCGGGAAAGACGTCTTCCTGCAGCGGCAGGAAGACTCCGGCGGAGTCGACCAGGTAGATCGTAGGGATGTGATTATCGATGGCGATATTCTGCGCGCGAATAACTTTCTTCGCCGTCATGGGGAAGAACGCGCCGGCTTTGACCGTGGCATCGTTGACGATGAGCATGACTATGCGTCCCTGAACGTGGGCCAGTCCGGTCACGACACCCGCTGACGGAGCGCCGCCCCACTCTTCGTACATGCCCCAGGCGACGTAGGTTCCGAGCTCGAAAAACTCGGTGCCGGGATCGATGAGCAGCGCAATGCGCTCGCGGGCGGTGAGGCGTCCCTTCTTGTGCTGCGAGTCGATGGCCTTGTCGCCGCCGCCTTCGTGGATGATCTCTTCCTCGTTGCGCAGGCGGGTAACTAGCTCGGCCATCGTGTGGACGTTGTGCTCAAAACGCGGCGAGGCGGTTTTAACTTTGCTCTCGAAGGTGGGCTGGGACACTTTATCGCTCATGAACGGTTCCGGTACGTAAGGAAGGTCAACGATAACGGAGGGAGCCGAGGGGGCGCAAACGGAGACGGAAGGCCTTCACCACGGAGGCACGGAGGGCACGGAGGAAGATAGATATTTCTGGTCCTCGGCTGGACGGCAAGAGCGCCTAAAAGGTCGGATCGATTTCGGCGTGGCGGGAAAGGAAAGACGGAAGGCCTTCACCACGGAGGCACGGAGGGCACGGAGGAAGATAGATATTTCTGGTCCTCGGCTGGGCGGCGAGAGCGCCTAAAAGGGCGGATCGATTTCGGCGTGGCGGGAAAGGAAAGACGGAAGGCCTTCACCACGGGGCACGGAGGTCACGGAGGAAGATAGATATTTCTGGTCCTCGGCTGGACGGCGAGAGCGCCTAAAAGGGCGGATCG
The DNA here is from genome assembly GCA_963796585.1 of uncultured Acidobacteriaceae bacterium. GTDB lineage: Bacteria > Acidobacteriota > Terriglobia > Terriglobales > Acidobacteriaceae > CAVVDY01. The sequence goes on along the minus strand of CAWCMB010000004.1, from coordinate 337,120 downwards.
ATTTCGGCGTGGCGGGAAAGGAAAGACGGAAGGCCTTCACCACGGAGGCACTGAGGTCACGGAGGAAGATAGATATTTCTGGTCCTCGGCTGGACGGCGAGAGCGCCTAAAAGGGCGGATCGATTTCGGCGTGGCGGGAAAGGAAAGACGGAAGGCCTTCACCACGGAGGCACGGAGGGCACGGAGGAAAGCCGGAGCGGACGCGGCTCGAAACACTGACGTAGCTAGTCAAGTACTTCCAGAAACTCTGGCTCTACCCAGATTGTCTCTCCGGCACGGTTGGTTACCGATTCGACGACGAGTTCTGCCATCCCAAGATCGTTTAGGCCAGCAACAAGAAATTCATGTCCCACACACTTTACAAAAACCGCGTTGGTCGGAAGGCCCGGTGTACTCGGGAGATCTCCAGGTCGCCGACCAGCCTGACTCGAGTGCCTATGTTCATACCCGAACGTTCGTGATTCAACTATGTCGCCCAATTCTCCCAACGAAGATCGCTGATCCTTGGAAAGTGGCTTATGTCGGCAGTCACTAGCGTGAAATTGTGCCGCAAACATTGTGCTGCAATCAAAGGATCGAAAGCGCCAATCAACCTACCTTGCGCTTTCAGAACCGCCCTGATCTCACCCGCAATCCTTGCGTCTTCATTATCGAAATCAACCGTTTCCAGATTGCCGGCGAGGAAGCGGAGCAACTTGCTTGCATTTCGTGTTATGTCCGAGCTCTTATACACGCCGTACCAGAGTTCGTGAAGAACGATCGACGAGACCAGCAGGCTCTGATGTCGGCTCGCGGCTTCCATGGCCCGTGCGCGAACCACCGGAGGCCGATCACGCAACATCGCAATGCAGGTACTCGTGTCAAGTAGATAACTCATTCAAAAATCTTTCGCTCCGGGGCTTTCGGTTGCTTCCGCCAGCCTGGGGCATAGGCGTCATCGGTTAAGGGAATTTCGTCGATGGCATCGAACCACTCCTGCATCGAACCGTACACCGGTTGCAGCAGAACTCCCTCAGGCACACGGCGAACTCGCACCTTGTCTCCCTTGAAGCGAAACTCCTGCGGAAGGCGAACGGCCTGGCTATTGCCATTGCGAAACAATTTGGCATAGGTGCTCATGACCGAAGTATATACTCTCAATCTATATTTCCAAAGCAGTTTCCGTTCCGAGTCCCCAAACTACCCCTTTCGAGAAGATCCAGCGGGGAGTCGTCGAAGAACCACTTGATTACTTCGATTGTATGAATCCAGTCCCTCCGTTAACTGCTCAAATCGGGGGGTATATTGCTGGATTCCGCAGCTCCGGCGGGTTCGGTTCCGGCTTTCGGGACTGTTAAAATAGACTTTACGGTGAGGATGGCCTTAGTTCGTCTGGCGCATCCTACTAAGGAGTTCATGGTTCAGAGCGAAACAAAGACTTTGCTTCTGCTGAAGCCGAGAGGCTTCTGCGCGGGCGTGGTGCGCGCCATCGATATTGTACGCATTGCGCTAGAGACCTTTGGCGCGCCGATCTATGTGCGCAAGGAAATCGTTCACAACCGCTATGTGGTGGACGAGCTTTCGGCCAAGGGAGCGATCTTCGTGGACAGCGTGGAAGAAGTTCCTGCCGGTGAGCGGGTGATTTACAGTGCGCACGGCGTCGCTCCTGAGGTCCGCGAGTCGAGCAAGCTGCGGGAGTTGCGAGTCATCGACGCAACCTGCCCGTTGGTGACGAAGGTCCATGTCGAAGCGGTGAAGTTTGCGCGGGAAAAGTATTCGCTGATCCTGATTGGGCATCGCGATCACGACGAGGTCATCGGCACGCTGGGCGAAGCTCCGCTGGTCACGCAGGTCGTGGATTCGCCCGAGGAGGTCGACAACCTGGAAGTTCCCGACCCCGAGCACGTGGCGTATTTGACGCAGACCACGCTGAGCCTCGACGAAACTAAGCACGTGATCGAAGCCTTGCGCCGGAAGTTTCCCAAGATCCAGGGTCCGCACGCGCAGGACATCTGTTACGCGACCGAGAATCGCCAGACTGCGGTCAAGGAAGTGGCTGCCGAGTGCGACTTGTTGCTGGTCGTAGGCTCGGACAACAGCTCCAACTCGAATCGTCTGGTTGAAGTGGCGTGTAACCTGGGCGCCAAGTCATACCTGATCGAAAACTTCCGCTCCATTGAGCCCGAGTGGCTGAAGGGCGTACAAACCGTCGGCCTGACGGCGGGTGCTTCGGCGCCGGAGATTCTAGTGCAGGAAGCCGTGACCTATCTGCAGGAACAAGGCTTTACGGATTTGAAAGAAGTGGAAGTGATGCCGGAACACGTTCGCTTTGGTTTGCCGCCCGAGATCGTGGAAGCGATTGGCGCCGCTCCGGCACTGGCTGAATAGCAGACGCAATGGCAGACGCAACACCCCCGAATCCTGCCGAGATGCGTTTCGGCAAAATCGATGACATCAAAGCGCGAGTAGCTGCGGCCATCGACGCCTCGCGCAAGTACCTCTTCGCCCAGCAGGCGCCTGATGAAGGCTACTGGTGCGGCGAACTGGGCGCCGATTCGACGCTGGTATCCGACTACATCCTTCTGCATCGACTGTTAGGTACCGAAGACCCGGTGCGGACAGAAAAGTGCGCCAACGAAATTCTGACCCGGCAGAATGAAGATGGCGGCTTTCCCATCTACAACCGCGGCCCGTCGAACATCAGCGCGTCGGTGAAAGCCTACTTCGCGCTCAAGATGGCGGGATACTCGCCCGATGATCCGGCGATGGCGAAGGCACGGGAATGCATTCTTGGGCTGGGCGGAGTGACCGAGGTCAACACCTTCACCAAGATATACCTCTGCTTCCTCGGGCAGTACGACTACGATGCAGTGCCGGCTATCCCGCCGGAGATCGTGCTCTTCCCCAACTGGTTCTGGTTCAACATCTACGAGATTTCTTCGTGGTCGCGCGCCATCCTGGTTCCGCTGTCGATCGCGTACGCCAAGAAGCCATTCAAAAAGATTCCTGACGAGCACCAGATCGACGAACTTTTCCTGGGTGGCAGGAAGAACAACCTGCGGCTGAAGTGGTCGAAGCAGCTGGTAAGCTGGCGGAACTTTTTCCTGGTGCTCGACCGGCTGGTGCACTTCTTTGAGCGGGTACACATTCGTCCGCTGCGCTCGCAGGCGCTGAAGAAGGCAGAGAAGTGGATGCTGGAGCGGTTGGAGATGAGCGACGGACTGGGAGCGATTTATCCCGGCATCATGAACTCCATCATCGCCCTGCGCTGCCTGGGGTATTCGCTGGACGATCCGCAGGTGATTCGCGCCATGGACGAGTTTGAGAAACTCGGCATCGAGGAAGAGACCACCTTCCGCATGCAACCTTGCAAGTCACCGGTGTGGGACACGGCTTACGCTATCTTTGCGCTTGGCGATAGCGGCGTTTCCGCGACCGATCCCCGGCTGGTGCGGCCCAGCGAATGGATGCTGCAAAAGCAGGTCACGCGCAAGGGTGATTGGTGCGTCAAGAATCCCAAGGCCGCGCCGGCGGGGTGGTACTTCGAGTTCAACAACGAGTTCTATCCCGACGTCGACGACAGCGCGCAGGTGATGCTGGCACTGAGCAAGGTCAAGACCAGCAACGAAGCGTTCCAGGATAAATCAGTTCAGCGAGCCATTGACTGGGTGCTTTCGATGCAATGCAAAAACGGTGGCTGGGCGTCATTCGACAAAGACAACGATCGCATGGTGTTCCAGCAAATTCCGTTCGCCGATCACAACGCCATGCTCGATCCGCCGACGGTAGATATTACGGGCCGGGTGCTGGAATGCCTGGCGACGTATGGCTACTCGCTAAAAGATGCGGCTGTGCAGCGGGCGGTTGAATTCGTGAAACGAGAGCAGGAAGCGGACGGCTCGTGGTTCGGACGTTGGGGCGTGAATTACATCTACGGCACAGCTCTTGTCCTACGCGGGCTCGAGGCGGTGGGCGTCGATAATCACGAGCCTATGGTGCAACAGGCCGCAGAGTGGCTGCGCATGATGCAGAACCATGACGGCGGCTGGGGAGAGACCTGCGACTCCTACGACGATCCCAACACCAAGGGCGTAGGACCAAGCACTGCTTCGCAGACAGCGTGGGCTGTGATGGGCCTGCTGGCGGCCAACGACCTGCGCAGCGATTGCGTTCAGCGGGGCATTGCGTATCTGCTGAAGACGCAGCGGCGCGACGGATCGTGGGATGAGCAGTGGTACACCGGCACAGGGTTTCCGCGGGTGTTCTATCTGATGTACTACATGTACCGGCAGTACTTCCCGCTGATCGCCCTGAGCACGTATGCCAGAGTATCGGCAGCGACGGAACAGCAACTCAGAACAGCTCCGCGGGGTGGCGCGCCGGAGCAGTACCAAACGTAGGAAGCCGGCGCCGCAGGCTTGCAGCGTAAATTCGCGTTATAGGAGTTGCGCAACCAGCATAAACGATGAGGCACCGCGATGGTCTCTGAGCGTTGGTTGCGAAAGCTGATTCCTTCGACAGCGGTTCTGTCGCGTTCAGCCCTGTTTTATCCGCTCTCGGTCATCAACGATTGGACGGTAGGAGCGGCTTGCCGGCTGATAAGCAAGCGCCGCTTCCCTCCCATGCGGTACATCAGCCGTACGGGATGCAATGATGTGCTGTCTCCGTACTTCTTTTACCTGACGCACGGGGTGAACTTCTGGATGTACGCCTTCGCGCAGGGATGGGCGAACCTGAACTCGCGAATTGTTGACATCGGCAGCGGATGCGGCAAGAGCGCTGTGGCGCTGCGAGATTTCGAGTATATGGGTGAGCGGTTTCAGGGGCAGTATTTCGGGTTCGATGTGGACGCTGACATGATTCGCTGGTGTCAACAGAATTTCGATCCTGAACACTTTAGCTTTTGTGCAATCGATAGTTACAGCGCTGTGTACAATCCGGCTCCGCCCAGGTTAGCGTCCAAACGAGGGACGCGAACCCGGGGCACATCCGATTTGCCAAAGCTGGAAGGTTGTGAGGATAGCTCGATCGATCTGGTGATGTCGCAATCGCTTTTCTCGCATCTGCTGGAACCTGAACTGCGAGCGTATGTGACGGAGTCGGTACGGGTACTACGCACAGGCGGAATCATGGCGATGACCTTCTTTTGTATGGATGACCTTCGTGCTCTGAAACTATTGGGCGGGCGATGGAACTTCGAGCATCGGCGGGATGCGGCGTACCTCGAGAACGAGCGTTATCCGGAAGCTGCGGTGGCCTACGATAAGGCATGGATGGAAAAAGTGTGTCGCGAGGCAGGGTTCAGTCAGGTACAGACGATATTGCCGGCGTATCAGAGCACGGTGCTGGGTGTGAAGTAGAGGCGCGGAGTGCCGCGGCGTGTTGAAAGAGCGGATCCCTCGGGAGCTAAAGCTCCCTCGTGATGACAAAGGAAAATACGCTTTCGGCACGGCTGAAGCCGTGCAGTGAAACTCTGCACGAAGGTTGTGGCGCCGACTAAAGTCGGCGAGGGGATTATTGAAATGAACGACTTGTCGGCACGACCGAGGTCGTGCCCTGACTCCCATCATCGGCAAGCGAGTTTTTCAAGGGTTAGGCGATACATTGAACTCTGACAGATGAAGGTGTTCGTTACAGGTTCGACCGGTTTCCTGGGAAGCCATGTGGCACGCGCTCTGTTGCGCCGCGGCGACGAGTTGCGGCTGCTGGTGCGCGGCTCAAGCCGGCTCGACAACATCGCCGATGTGAAGGCGGAGCGCGTGGTCGGCGATCTTCGCGATATTGAGTCGCTAAAGCGCGGGATGTCTGGCTGTGAGGTCGTCTTCCACGTGGCCGCTGATTATCGTCTGTGGGCGGTCAAGGGGCGCGAGTTGTACGACTCAAACGTCGAAGGCACGCGCAATATGCTGCAAGCCGCCAAAGAAGTCGGGGTGCGTAGACTGGTCTACACCAGCAGCGTTGCCACCATGGGTTTCGGCAACAATGGCCGGTTGACCGACGAAAACAGTCCCGTGACTTTGTCGAACATGATTGGCGATTACAAGCGCAGCAAATTCATGGCGGAACAGTTGGTGATGGAGGTGGCGCGCGGTGGCCAGAACGTCGTTATGGTGAACCCCACCACGCCAATTGGCGAGCGCGATATCAAGCCGACGCCCACGGGAAGGATCATTGTCGACTTCCTGAAGCGCAAATTCCCTGCCTATGTGGATACAGGCTTGAACCTGCTCGATGTGCTGGATTGTGCCGAGGGCCATCTACTTGCACTGGAAAAGGCGAGGCCGGGCGAGCGCTACATCCTGGGAGGCGAGAACCTGACGCTGAAACAGATCCTCGACAAGCTGGCGGCGATCACGGGGCTGCCTTCGCCGAAGATTGAGCTTCCTTATGCCGTTGCCTACGCAACTGGAGTAGTCGATACGCTGGTCACGGGGAAGCTGCGGAGGCGCGAGCCCCGGGTAACGCTCGATGCTGTTCGCATGGGCCGGAAGAAGATGTTTGTCAGCAGCGCCAAAGCCGAACGCGAGTTGGGATGGACAGCGGGACCTGTGGACGATGCTTTGCGGCGGGCGGTGGATTGGTTCCGCGCCAATCGATATGTCTAAGCCGGTCGCGATTGTTGCGGCCATGCGCAGCGAGTTAGGCCCGCTGCTGCAGGGGACGAAGAAGCGAAAAGTTGAGGGCGTTGAGCTATACGAGCTGCCGTCTGCGCTGGTGGCCATCGGAGGGATTGGGCGCAGCGCCGGTACCAGAGCCGCGGAGTTAGTTGTGCGCGAAGCGAACCCTGGGTTGTTAATCTCAGCCGGACTGGCCGGCGCGCTGACGCCGTCACTACAGCCGGGAGATGTGGTGCGCGCGCGGGAAGTGGTGGACGAGGCAACGGGTGAGCGCTACGAAACTATCGGCGGCGACGCAGTTTTAGTGAGTGCATTGCGAGTGGCGGGAAGCAGGGGTAAGCAGCGGCTGGCAGTAAATTACTCGGCGTCAGCGGTTGATATGGAGGGAGCCGCAGTCGCTCGGATTGCGAAGCAGCACGGAATTGCATTTGCGGCGTTGAAGGCAATCTCCGACGAATTGGAGTTCCCCATGCCGCCGATGAACGGATTTGTTACTCCGCAGGGCCAGTTGCGGGTTGTGGCCTTCGCCGGGTATGTGGCGGTACGGCCGAAGTGGTGGCTGCCGACACTCCGCTTGGCGCTAAATAGCCGACGTGCTTCCGAGAACCTGTCAGCGGCTCTGGAACATCTAATCCAGCAGCACGCCACCATCAGTTTGACCGCGGAGGAGCATCGGCTCTAATCGGGAGATCATGTCGATAGCGGCACAGTTACGCAACTCAGAGATCCGGAAGGCAATCCCCGGCAGCATGCAGGCGGTGGTGTATTACGGGGTGGATGACGTTCGTCTTGAGACCGTTCCCGTTCCCGAGATCAAGGCGGGAGAGCTGCTGATACGTGTGCACACCTGTGGTATCTGTGGCACCGATCTGAAGAAAATTTCCACCGGGTCGCACTCTGCTCCGCGCATATTCGGCCATGAAACGACGGGCGTGATAGCTGCGGTGGGAGATGGCGTAAATGGTTACGCTGCAGGCGATCGAGTGATGGTTTTCCATCACATCCCCTGCCGAAACTGCTACTACTGCGAGCACAAGGTTTTCGCCCAGTGTCCGACTTACAAGAAAGTGGGCGTCACCGCGGGGTACGAACCCAGTGGCGGCGGATTTTCCGAGTACGTTCGGGTGATGGACTGGATCGTCAAGCAGGGCGGCGTCGTCCGAATTCCAGACGGCATCTCGTTCGAGCAGGCTTCTTTTATCGAGCCAGTGAACACCTGCATGAAAGGTGTGGAAACACTAGGGTTACGGCCGGGGGAGACGGTCCTGGTGATCGGCCAGGGTCCAATTGGCATTATCCTGGCGGTTCTGGCGCGACGCCGTGGCGCACGAGTGATTACTTCCGATTTGTTTCCGCAGAGGCATACAATATCTAAGGCGTTCGGGTTAGAGGAAAACATCGACGCCTCGAGTCAGAACACGGTGGAAACCATCAAAAACCTGACGGAGGGGCGTGGAGCCGATGCCGTCATTCTGGCCGTGGCGGGTAACGGAATAATCCGGCCGGCCATGGATGCGACTCGTCCCGGGGGACGAGTTCTGTTATTTGCGCAGACCCAGCATGGAGAAGCCATGATCGATCCGGCTGCGGTTTGTGTCGATGAGAAGAGTCTTGTGGGTTCCTATAGCGCCTCGGTCGACCTGCAAAGCGAGTCTGAGCAGTTCGTGCTAAGCGGCGAAATGGAGATGGAACGGCTGATTAGCCATTCCTTCCCGATAGAGGAAGCTGTCGAGGCTTTGCAGTTGGCTGCCCACCCCAAGCCGGACTCGATGAAGATCGTCATACAGCCGGGCAGATCATGGAAGGATTAGCAGAGTGGATGGACAGATGACCGCCGCCGTCCTCTACGGAAAAGAGGACGTCAAAATCGAGAGAGTGCCAATCCCCACCCTGGAAGAGGGGGAGATCCTGATCAAGGTGCAGGTAGCCTTGACCTGCGGCACCGATCTCAAGGTCTACCAGCGTGGCTATCATGCGCGGATGATTGTGCCTCCTGCGCTGTTTGGGCACGAGCTCGCCGGCGTCATCGAGGAAGTTGGTCCCAACGTAAAGGGATTCAAGAAGGGCATGCGGGTGGTGGCGCTGAACTCGGCTCCCTGCGGGCAGTGTTTCTACTGCTCCAAGCACCAGGAAAATCTTTGCGAAGATCTGCTGTTCAACAACGGCGCGTATGCGGAATACATTCGCATTCCCCGGCGCATTGTTGAGAGCAACGTGCTGGCCATGCCCAAGCACGTCAGCTATGAAGAAGCGGCGATGGTTGAGCCGCTAGCGTGTGTCCTGCGCGGGCTGCACGAAACCAAGATGGAGATTGGCGATACCGTGGCCGTCATCGGCGCAGGGCCGATCGGCTTGATGTTCGTCCAGGTAGCCAAGATTGCCGGCTGCAACGTGATCAGCGTGGTGAAACGCGACTCGCAGGTGGAAGCCGCATTGCGCATTGGCGCCGACGAAACCGTGCAGATCACCGGAGTCGATGATCCGGTGAAGGCGGTTCGCCGCATGACTCCCGATGGCCGGGGATGCGATGTGGTGGTCGAAGCCGTAGGCCGGCCGCAAGCGTGGGAGTGGTCGATCGACATGGTTCGCAAGGGCGGAACCGTGAACTTCTTTGGCGGATGCGCCAGCGGGACCAAGGTTGCCCTCGATACACAGCGGCTGCACTACAACGACCTGACGCTGAAGGCGACGTTCCATCACACCCCGGAAACGGTGCGCAAAGCTTTCAGCCTGATCTCCGAACGAAAGATCAAGGGTGCGGATTACATCACGGGAGAGGCTCCGCTGTCGCGCTTGCAACAGGTGCTGCGGCACATGCTGAACCGCACCGACGACATCAAGACAGCGATTATTCCGGGACGGTAGAGCAGTTGTCGGTTGTCAGTTGTCAGCGCCGTCGCGGCAAGTTCAAGCCTTGACCGCTGCCTTTTGGTTATCATCCTGATTCCGGCGCGGCGGGAAGAACCTGCTTTTCTTACCTGCAGAAGACTGCTTACCGCATTGCATGTCCGATCTAACTTACAATCCGGAAGTTTCCAGCACGGCCGGCTGGCGTGCGCTGCCGCCGGAGTACGGCATTCCGGAACGCGCGCCGTCACTCGAAGAGGCGCGACAGTATTGCGCCCGGCTGGCGCACTCGCATTACGAGAACTTCTCGGTCGTCACCTGGTTTTTGCCGAAGCGGCTGCATCAGCACTTCTACAACATCTACGCCTACTGCCGCATATCAGACGACCTGGGCGACGAAGTGGGCGACAAACAGCAATCGTTGCTTCTGCTCGACGAGTGGGAGGCCGAGCTGAAGCAGTGCTATTCGGGTGAGCCGCGGCATCCGGTATTCGTCGCGTTGCGCGATACAGTGCGTAAGTTTGATATTCCGCAGCACGAGTTTTCAGACTTACTGATTGCATTTCGGCAGGACCAGACGGTCACCCGGTTCCCTACTTTCGAAGATGTGCTCGGGTATTGCCATTACTCAGCCAATCCGGTTGGCCACCTGGTGCTGTATCTCTGCGGATATCGCGATGGCGAGCGGCAGCAGCTCTCTGATTACACTTGCACTGCATTGCAACTGGCAAACTTCTGGCAGGATGTGGCTGTCGATTACGAGAAGGGGCGGATCTACCTGCCGCTGGAGAGCATGGCGAAATTCGGGGTGAGCAAGGATGACATTGCCACCCGCAAGGCCACTCCGCAATTTCGGGCATTGCTGAAGTTCGAGGTGCAACGTGCGCGTGACTGGTTCGAGCGCGGGTTGCCGCTGGCGAAGATGGTTGACCGTTCTCTGGCGCTCGACATCGAACTGTTCAGTCGAGGCGGACAGGCTATCCTCGATGCCATCGAGCGGCAAGACTACGACGTCCTTAGCCGACGACCGGTAATTTCGAAACCGCGGAAGCTGTGGCTGGTAGCGCGAGCTGCTCTGGGAAAACTACTGTGAGCGACTCTCCGCTGCAATTGCGGGCAGCGTACAGTGTCTGCCGTCATATCGCACGCTCTGCGGCCAAGAATTTCTATTACGGCTTCCGGGTCTTGCCTGGCCATAAACGCGACGCCATCTGTGCGGTTTACGCTTTCATGCGCCGCGCGGATGACATTTCCGACGACCCCGCCCTTCCCCTGGAGCAGCGCCGAGAAAAGCTGAGCGATTGGATCAATGGCCTGCGCTGTGTTGTCGAAGGCAGCACGACGGATGATGCGGTGCTGCTGGCACTCGCCGATTCGCAAAAACGATTCAACATACCGCTGGAGCTGCTGGAGAAGCTGGTGCAAGGTACGACGATGGATGTGACTTCAGGCGGCGCCAAGCTGCAGTACGAAACCTTCGATCAGCTTTACGATTATTGCTACCACGTCGCTTCGGTGGTGGGTTTGATCTGCATTCGAATCTTCGGCTATCGCGATCCGCGCGCGGAGAAGCTGGCCGAACGTACGGGAGTTGCGTTTCAGCTCACCAACATCCTGCGTGACGTTAAGGAGGATTGGCTGATGGGGAGGGTATATCTTCCGCAGGCCGACCTCCGACAATGTGGTATAGACGTGGACGTGCTGTCCAATGGAAACGCAGCGACTGCGATGCGGCCGGTGCTGGCCCTGGAAGCCGAACGCGCGCGCGAATACTATCGCTCGGCCGATGAACTTCTTCCGCTGATCGATGAAGACAGCCAGCCTGCGCTGTGGACGCTGGTTGAAATCTATCGCCGCCTGCTGGAGCGCATTGCGCAACGCGACTACGATGTCTTCTCCGAGCGTGTGCGGCTCAGCACGGCGGAGAAGGTCAGCGTGCTGGTGAAGGGATTTGTTCGCCGCCTCACATGAGTTCTACGCCAAATCATCAGCGGCCCTCGGTGGCGGTCATTGGCGGTGGCTTGGCGGGCATCTCCGCTGGAAGTGCGCTGGCCAACGCCGGGTACCACGTCGAGTTGTTTGAGCGGCGTCCTTATCTCGGCGGACGCGCGTCGTCGTATGAGCATCCTGGAACCGGTGAAGTGGTCGACAACTGCCAGCACGTGCTGCTCGGCTGCTGCACCAATCTCATCGACTTCTATCGCCGCCTGGGCGTCGAAGACCAGATCCGCTGGTATGACGAGATTACGTTCCTGCTTCCGGGCGGCCGCTCGTCGGTGTTGAAATCTAGCTTCCTTCCGGCGCCGATGCATGCCGGGCCGGCGTTTCTTGCGTCTTCGGTGCTCGATTTCAAAGACAAGCTCGCCATCGCGCGCGCGCTGATGGCCCTGGTGCCTGCGCTTCCGCCGGATGATGGTCAAGACTTCCTGACCTGGCTTCGGCGTCATGGGCAGACGCGGCAGTCGATTGACCGCTTCTGGGCGCCGGTGCTGATCAGCGCGTTGAACGAAGACCTCGATCATGTGTCGGTGCGTTATGCCGCGCTGGTGTTTCGTGATTCGTTCTTGAAGTCAGCCGAGGCAGGACGCATGGGATTGCCGGCAGTTCCCCTGTCGCAACTCTACGGAGAGGCCGCGCGCTACATCGAGGCACACGGCGGAAAGGTCCACCTGCGGGCAGCGGTGGAGTCGATTTCGTCGACGGGCGAGGGGATAACGCTTCGAGTCGGGGGCGAAGAGGTTCGCGCTGATTACGCGGTGTTGGCAACTCCGTTCAATGTCGTGGAAAAGTTGCTGCCCGACACGCCCGAGATGGAGCCGCTGCGCGAGCAGACACACCTCTTCGGGACAGCGCCCATCACTGGAATTCATCTCTGGTTCGATCGCGAGGTTACGCCGCTGGAACACGCGGTTTTGCTGGAGCGAACGATTCAGTGGATGTTCCAGAAGTCGAAGATTCTGGCGACGCGGCGCGATTCGGCGCAGAACGGCAGCTATATCGAGCTGGTGGTCAGCGCTTCGAAGTCGCTGGTCGAGAAACCGCGCGGGGAGATCATCGATCTGGCTATGCGCGAGCTGGCAGAGTACTTCCCTGCCGTGCGCGAAGCCAAGCTGACCAAGGCGACTGTCATCAAGGAAATACACGCGACGTTTTCACCCGTGCCGGGCGGCGATGCGTATCGTCCCTCGCACACGAGTCCGTGGCCGCGGCTGTTCCTGGCGGGCGACTGGACCGCGACGGGATGGCCCTCAACCATGGAAGGCGCCGTGCGCAGCGGATATGGCGCAGCGGAGGTGCTGGCGGGCGCGACCGGAGCAGCGGAAAGCTTCCTTGTTCCGGATCTTCCCGCAAGGGGATTGATGCGCTTGTTTGACTAATACTCCCCTTTTGACTTGTCATCACGAGCGTAGCGAGGGATCTGGTCTTTGCGGGCGTTTCCTCAACGTCCCGAGCTTTAGCCGACGGACCTGCAATTCGTACGGCCTGAGAACAATTTCTTTTCACGAACCATTCCGCCAGTTGAAGAACAGCAGGTCCCTCGCGCCAAGGGCGCTCGTGATGACAAACATAATTGGTTACTGTTGTGGAACGGTCGACGACACTACGTCCCGAACAGCGCCATCTGCTCTTCCTGCGGCTTGTTCTGCGCAGAAACCGCTGTGCGGTCGGTGATCTCCCGCGTGATTCCATGTTTATTGCGCAGGCTAGCCATCAGCTCCGAGATGCGCTTGGCGTAGATTTTGCTGACGAAGGATTTGTCGGCATAACGCTTGCGATACTCCTCAACTAACCCGGGAAATTCTTTTTCCACAAACGGCAGGAAGATGCTCGCGGAACATGGTTTTAAAAACAGCGGATTAGCAAAGATGTACTTGCCGCCAGCTTCTTTGGTGGCTTTCACCAGCGCATCCAAGGCTGCGGGAGAGTCCGTGATACCCGGCATCACCGGAGCACAGCTCACGCCTGCTTTGATGCCTGCGAGGTTCAGCTCTCTAACTGCCGTCATACGCAGGTCGGGACGTGGCGCACGCGGCTCCAGAATGCGCGCCAGCTTGGTGTCGAGGGTGGTGATCGTAATACTGACGAAAAGTTGGTTGTGCTTAGCAATGTGCCGTAGCACGTCAATGTCGCGCGTCACCAGGTCCGACTTAGTCACGATGCCGAGTTCCAACCCGCTGTGCAGGGCCAGTTCTTCCAGGATGGCGCGCGTCACCTCAAAACGCTTCTCTGCCGGCTGATAGGGATCGGTCGCGGTCCCGATGGCGATTTCTTCCCCACGCTTCACCTTCTTCAACTCCTGCCGCAGCAGCCAGGCTGCCTGTTGCTTGACGTAGATCTTGCGTTCAAAGTCGACGCCGTCGCGCATCTCCATGAACTCATGGGTGTAGCGCGCATAGCAGTATTTGCAGGCGAACTCGCAGCCGCGATAGGGGTTGATGGTCCAGGTAAACGGCAGGCGACGATTGGAGACGCAGCGGTTCAGCAGCCCGCGCGATGGCAGGGAGAAATATTCGACGAAGTGGCCCTGCCGCAATGACGCACCGAGGGCCGCAAGCTTGGCAATGCCAACCAGCTCAGGCTTGCCATGGGCAGCGTTTTCCGGCGATTCGATCTCGACGAGGGGGTACACGGGGCAGCTCCGATATTCGCCTTTTGTTCGCCTACAATAGCGCGATAGGGCGGTGCCGTCAAGTCGCAAATTCAAGAGTTACCGGGTAATAGCTAGATCAATGAGGAAAATCTTTTCTACTGCCTCAAGTCGGCGGGACGGGTTCCGAACTGTGAGCCGGCACAGCAACTGCATCGATCTCGATTTAGGGAAATCTCGCGCCAGACACCCTCGCGCCGCTGACGAGCAGAGCCTTTTCTCAGTTCTCGCCCGGCCCTCTGGCTTCGCCCGTCAGGCTCGCGGGCGGTGGTGGAATGGTAATGTCAACGTCCTTCACCTGGCCCAGCTTGGTCAGAGGTGTGCCAAACTCCTCGGAATTGCCGACCACAAGCACCGCCAAGTTCTCTTTGTGCAGATATTTCTTGGCGACGCGGCTTACGTCTTCCGCAGTGACCCTCTCGACCTGCGAGCGGTACTGCTCCAGGAAGTCGAGCGGGTAGTGATAGAACTCGTAGAGCATCTTTTCGCGCAGGACTTTTTCCGGAGTATCAAAGCGGAAGATGAAGGAGTTGAGGATCTGGTCCTTGGCTCGCTTCAGTTCGGCGGGGGTCGAGGCGTTACTGCGCATATCGTCAATCTCTTTGTACAGCGCGTCGATGCCCTCGACTGTGCTCGCGCTCTTGGTTTCCATCTCGACGTCGGTCAGGCCGGGATGTCCGAAGCTGGCGCCCACGCCTCCTCCTACGTTGTAGGCGAGACCCTGGGCGGCGCGGACGTTGTTGAACAGCCGCGAGGAAAATCCGCCGCCGAAGATTTCGTTCATGACCGAGACGGCGAAGTAGTCGGGATTGTCGCGCTTGATACCCAGGCTGAGAAGATTGATGCTGCTCTGGTTTACATCTGACTTCTTCACCAGGTAGTAGCCGGGCTTGGGATCGGTGAACTTGATCACAGGCTGCTTCGCGGCTGGCCCTTTTGCCCACGACTCGAAGGCCTGACGCAGCCTGGTCTCCATCGCCTTGGGATCGAAGTCGCCGGTGATGCCGAAGATGATGTTGTTGGGCTGCACGTATTGTTTGTGCCAGTTCAGCAGATCGTCGCGGGTGATCGCCGCCACCGTGGCGTATTCCGACACGCGAGCGTAAGGGCTGTCTTTGCCGTAACCAAGGATGGCGGTTTCCCGGCCGACGATCGAATCAACGCTGTCGTTGCGGCGCGAGATCGCGGCGTACATTTGCTGCTTGGTGAGTTCGATTTTGTCCTGGCGAAACTCCGGATTATGCAGCAAGTCGAGATAAAGCGCGAAGACGGCGTCGAAGTCGCCCTTCAGGCAATCGAGCCCGATGGTGGTCGAATCGGAACCGCCCGAGGTCTCGATCTTGGCGGCACGTGCCTCGAGAAAATCGTCCATCTGGTCGCCGGTTTTGGTCTTGGTGCCGCCGGTGCGCCAGACATCGCCGTACACGGACACCATGCCAGCTTTGTTGGCAGGCGCATAGATGGAGCCGCCGCGAATCTCGGCGATGGCGGTGATCAGCGGAAGCTCGTGGTCGGGCTGAAGAAAGATGACCATACCGTTTGCCAACTGGATGCGAGTCGGTTCTTGCGGCGTGAACGCCGGAAGCGGCGGCGCTTGAACCTGGTTCCACTCTTTTACCTGCGCGGAGGCGAAGCAGGCAGCGAGCAGGAGGAAGCAGAACAAGGTTGTGAGGCGAGTGTTTGGGCGAAGGAAGGTTTTGAAGGTCGGTCCCTCAGAGGCTAACGCCGCGATCAAACGCAGAGTCTTGCGGGCAGCCGGAAGTCCGCCCTTTTCAAAGCAGGAGTTCGGCTCAAGGTGGTCATCGTTCGCAAGGCTGCGAGGGCTAAAGCCCGGTTCAGTTGGCGCGGCTGGCGGCACGGCTGAAGCCGTGCCCTGATACACAGCGTTAATCAGAGCTTTCGTACGCATTACACGCCTCCCTTCTGCTGGCTTGCGGATTCTTTTGGCGGAGCCGGAGCGGGAGGAGCACCCGGCGGTCCAGTTGGGGTAGCGCCAGGAGGCGGAGCGGTCAGGATTTCGCCGGTGGTGCGGTTGGTGCCGGTGAAGGCCTGGTTGGCGACGCGGCGCACATCCGCCTTGGTCACCTTGTCAACTCGATCGAGATAGCGAAACAACTCGCGCCAGTCGCCGTAACGAGTCTGGTAGGTGGCGAGGGCCTGCGCCAAGCCTTCATTGCTGGCCAGACTACGAATGAGGTCAGCCTTGGAGCGCGTCTTAAACATTGCCAACTCTTCGTCGGTAACATCCGTCGTCTTTAGCAGATTGATCTGCTGGTGGATGGCGTCGCGCAACTCGTCATTAGTGTGCCCGGGGAGCGGGATGCCGTAGAAGGCGAACAGGTGAGCGTACTTGGTATCAGGCAATCCGGAAAACCCAGCGGCATAGGCAGCGATTTTCTGGTCGCGTACCAGTGCGCGATACAGGCGCGACACGCGTCCATTCGACATGATGTCGGCGATGGCGTCGTAAACCGCGTCGTCGGGATCGAGATAGCTGGGACGGTGATATCCCTCAAGGTAGAAAGGCTGAGAGGGGTCGTGGAGATTGACTTGGCGCGAAGAATTCTGCGGCGGCTCGGTGGTCGTCAGCTCCAGCGGCTTGGGAGCGGTGGGCAGCTGGCCGAAGTACTCTTCGATGATGGGCATCGCCTTGGCCGGATCAAGGTCGCCCACTAATCCGATCACCATGTTGCTGGGCACGTAATTTTTATGGAAGAACGCCTGCGCATCAGTGGCTGAGAACGATTGCAAATCGGAAGCGTAGCCAATGGTTGGCCGATGATAGGGATTGGCCATGAAAGCCGTGCCGAGGAACTGCTCTACCAGGCGGCCCGTGGGACGGCTGTCGGTGCGCATGCGACGCTCTTCCATCACAACGTTGCGCTCTTTATAGAACTCGCGCATGACGGGATCTTTGAAGCGATCCGACTCCAGCGCAGCCCAGAGCTCAAGCTGGTTCGATGGCAGCGAGTACATATACCCGGTCTCGTCGTAGCTGGTGAAAGCGTTCAGGCCGACGCCGCCGTGGCTTTCGACAATCTCGCCAAACTGATTCTTGATGACATATTGGTCGGCATCTTTGATGGCGGCCTGCCAGGCTTCCTGAAGTTGCTTGAGCTTCTGCGGGTCCTGCCCGACGCGCTTCACGCGCTCAGCTTCGTAGGCAGCATAGGTTTCTTCGACCTTCTGCAGCGCGACCTTCTCCTTGGCGTAGTCGGTGGTTCCGATGTCGGGCGTGCCCTTGAAGGCCATGTGCTCCATCATGTGGGCGAGTCCGGTCTTGTGCAGCGGGTCCTGCGCCGATCCGGCATCAACCATGGTGAAGAATGAAAAGACGGGGGCCTCGGGGCGGCGGTAGAGCACCACCGTGAGCCCGTTGGGCAGCGTCTTGACGGTTACGTTCTTCTCGAACGACGCCAGGTCCTGGGCGAAGACGGGGAGCGAAACAGCCAGCAACAGCAGAGTGGCGAGCATGGGCAAAGCGGTGGTCGTCAACGAGCGGCGGTTTAGCCTGCCCTGAGCGCAGCCGAAGGGCGCTCGCTGGGATGAAAGCCAGCGGATCATCGTACCTCCATGTAAGGGAAAGCGGAGATCACCTTGCAGTAAAAGCTACTTAGATTAGGACGGGTAAGTCAAACAAAGGCGAGCGGCTACGGCGGTGGGTCAGTTGGAATGCGGTTGCGTGCCTTTCGCGCGCCGGCGCAAATCGGCATGGCCAGATTCCTCGCTTCGCAAAAGAGGCTCCCTCGGAATGACAGCCGAACCGACCCACCGCCAGAGCGGGCTACAGCTCGCCGGTAAGAAATTGCGCGCGCCCGAAGCCAAAGCTCCAGTCCGCGTCTGTGTTGGTCATGATGTTGACCATGACGTCGCTGGAGTCGATGCCACAGCTCTCTTTTAGTTCGCGGCAAAGCTCTGCGTAGAACTTTTGCTTCGCCCCGGCGGTTCGGGGACGGCTGTTGACGGTGACGATAACCACATTGCGTGTTCGAGGAATGTCGAGGCCGGTGTCTTCGATGATCATGTGCGCGGGCGGGTGCTGGTGAACGATCTGATAGCGATCGCGTTCTGGCACTCCGAAAGCCCGCACCATGGCCCGGTGGGCCGCGTCGAGTAGCGTCTTCAATTCTTCCTGATTGCGTCCTTCGATGAGGTCAAAGCGCATGAGCGGCATGGGAGAGCGCCTCCGCGATGATTGTAGCCGAGTGCTTGCGATGGGCCGATGTGGATGAGTTAGATGTCAAACACGCGATACGGTCGCCCGCCGTTTTGTGCCTGCAGCAGCCCCATCGCAACGTTATGTACGGGGGTGCCTGCGGTGGTTTTACCGTCGGCGGTGCCGCCGTGGGCGTGGCCATGGAGAACCAGATCGGCGCCGTGGCGGTCGATGACTTCCATGAGCCGCGAGCTGCCGAGGTAGGGATAGATTTCAACCGGCTCGCCCTTCACGGTGTCGGCGACGGGCGCGTAATGGATGACGACGATGCGCTTGGGAGTGCGGAGTTGCGACAAGGCGCGTTCGAGCTTGAGCGTCTCGTCAATTCCCGACTGCACGAAGGCTTTGATCTCGGGCTCGCCAAAGGCGGTCAGCGCGCCGCGTCCGAAGCCGCCAGGAAAGCCCTTGGTACCGGCGAAGCCGACGCCGTCGCGTTCATAAGCGGTGCCGTCGAGGACCTTGATCCCTTCGTCGGTCATGATCTTCATCAGTTCAGGAACGCAGTTGCTCTCGTAATCGTGATTGCCTAATACGGCAACGATGGGGATGCGCAGGCGCACCAAGGCGTTCATCAGCGATTCCATCTCCTGCGGGCGGCCGTAGTTGGTGAGATCGCCGGCAAGGACCAGGACGTCGGCATCGTCGCGCACGCGGTTCATCTGGTCGCGAATGCGATCGTAGTTCTGCGGCGTGAAATGCAAATCGGCGACGGCGGCGATTCTCATGCTTCGGTTTCGGTCTCGTTGGTCTCTACGTTTTCTATGATGTTCGCCTGTGGCAGGGCGGCAATCTTCGGCTCACGACGGTCACGGCTGACTTCCAGCAGGTTCTGCATCCCCCATTCTTCTACGTCGATGGCAAACATCTTGTCATCGAGCAGGCTACCCCGAAAAGGCGCACTGCGGTTGGGGTGCTCGAACTCTTTGCGCAGGCGTGAGAGCAGGTCGTCCCATACTTCGCGAGGGACGTAATACGCCTTCGCGGGATAGACATAATGGAACAACACAAGCTCCCAGAGCAGAATCTCCCAATGCTCACCCAGCAAGTCCAGCAGCCGTTGCCAGTCGAGCTTGCCTCGGGTGCCGAAGATAATATGGACCACGTCGGCGCCATCGAAGCGTTCGCGGAAGTTCACGAACATCTTGGAGGCAATCAGCTCTTCCGCCGCCAACACCCGGGTCGGCACCCCGAGCACCTCTGCGGGCGAGCCGCGATCGATCCACGACTGGTCGACGGTGATGATGGCGTTGCTCATGCCGGTAATCAGGTCGACGAAGTAGCCGTCGCGATGCGCCTTGGCCAGCCAGACTGGGTCGCGTATCTCGGTTTCGAAACCTTCGTGCTTCAGGTGCTCAAGTGCCTGCGGCACCACATCGGCGGGAAGAAAGAGATCAAGGTCCTTGGTGTTTCGCCAGATACCGGTATGTTGCTGCAACGCGAAAGCGCCTGACACCACGTAAGGCACCTGGGCGCGATTCATGTGCCGAAGCACATCGCAAAACAGCGCGCGCTGCTCCGGCGGGAAGTCCGGCTCAAGCGAGGTGCTGACGGGTAATGGCTGATCGGTCTCCACGGCCTACACTTGGATGGCGAGATCCGCTAGCGGTGTTGTGATCGCACTGCAATAAAACGACACCTACTGGCTAGCCAATAAGTGCCTACAACGAAAACCGGCTTGGAGAATCGAATCGGGCACTGCATACTTCTGGGTGCATCCTGCATCTCTGGGAGTGGGTGGGGCGAGCATGGCAAGTGAGACGGTAATCGACATTCAGGGCAAGCGGCTGAAGCTTTCCAATCTGGAAAAGGTCCTCTACCCCGCTGTGGGATTCACCAAAGGGCAGGTGATCGACTATTTCGTTCGCATCTCGCCGGTGTTGTTGCCCCACCTGAAAAGCCGTCCGCTGACCCTGAAGCGGTATCCCAACGGGGTGAATGCGATGTTCTTCTACGAGAAGAACTGCCCCGAGCATCGTCCAGAGTGGGTGCAGGTGGCTCCGGTGTGGAGCGCCGGCAATAACAAGTGGATGAACTACTGCCTGGCGCAAGACTTGCCAACGCTGGTGTGGGCAGGCAATCTGGCAGACCTCGAACTGCACACCAGCCTGTCTTTGGGAAAAGACATTCTGCGGCCGACGTTCATCGTCTTCGATCTCGATCCGGGCGAGCCTGCCAACATGGTGCAATGCTGCCAGGTCGGGCTATGGGTGCGCGGAGTTTTCGCGCAACTGGGGCTGGAGAGCTTTGCCAAGACCTCCGGGTCGAAGGGACTGCAAATCTATGTTCCGCTCAACACGCCGGTGACGTACGACGAGACGAAGCCGTTCGCGCACGAACTAGCGCGGGTGCTTGAGCGGCAGCACCGCGAGCTGGTTGTCTCGGATATGAAGAAGGCGCTGCGCGTGGGCAAGATTCTGGTCGACTGGAGCCAGAACGATGATCACAAAACGACCATCTGCGTGTATTCGCTGCGCGCGAAGGAGCGTCCGACAGTCTCGACTCCGGTGACATGGGAAGAAGTCGAGAATTGTCTCGCGAAGAAAGATCCCAACTTGCTGGTGTTTGACTCGGCGCAAGTGCTGGAACGGGTCAAGCAGTACGGTGATCTGTTCGAACCGGTTCTAAAGCTGAAACAGAAGCTGCCGCCAATCGAAGCGCTGGCCGACGTTGATCCCGCGGCGGCTGCGGTTGCTAAATCGCCCCGGCGGACGGCCGCCACTCGCCAACGGCAAAAGGTCGCGGCGAAGAAGTCCGCGAGCGAATCCCGTCCCGCTAAAGCGAAGCGAAAGACTGCGTCACGCCCGAAGCAGAAGCAGGCTTAATTCCTGGGGTCGAGCACTGGCAATACGACTTTTCTTTGTCCAAGATGGTTGCGGTTCGTTTCTGTGAAGCGCGCTTCGGCAAGGTCAGGCAGACGTTCTGAGGCGCTGAGCGCCGGTATGCTGTTAGCCTCACGCGTGAGCGTGAGGTGAGCAACGTTTCGAGAAAGACCAGCCGCGGAGCGGCTCCTCAAAGAGCTGCTCCGCAGCTCGGGTTTCCATGCATTCGTCTTACGCGGGCTGACGCCCACGTCTAAAACCTCATCGGCGCGCCGCGCCTCGGAGTGCGAGCCCTGCTTTTTCGCGAGCCCCAGATACCGCCTAGCCCAATAACCTGATCTTCAGCTGAAGCGCCGCACTACCCGTTCAGTGCGACTTCGTCGATCCGCTGGCGACGCCCAAACGCCGCAGCCGATCGCGCGCTTGCGAGGCTTCGATCGAGCGCGGATAGCGCTGGATGAGGCTGTTCAACTCCCGCACACCGGCGTCACGCTGCCCGAGTTCCAATAATGCATACCCTTTCTTGAGCTGGGCCGCCGCAGCTTTCTGTCCGCTGGGATACTGCTCCAGCACCTTGTCATAATCCTTCACCGCCGCGTCGAAGTTCCCCTGGCGATACTCGATGTCGGCGAGATAGAACTGAGCGTTGCCGGCCAGATCGGTATTGCCGTAATACTTCAAGTAATCGTTGAACTCTTGCGAGGAAAGATCGTATTTGCCAGCGTTATAGTCGCGCAGAGCATTGTTATAAAGCGCGTCCGGCGGTGGCGCGGAAGACGCCGGAGCGGCGCTAGCATTGGGACCCGGCAGAGCTCCCGCGGCTCCCGGCACAGGCTGGCCGGCAACGAGATTCTGGCCGCTGTTCTGCATGTCATCCAGCTGCTTGCTGACCTTGGCGAGGCGGGACTTGAGTTCGTCCACGCTGTCGTGCAAGGCCTGCACCTGGCTGGAAACCTGGTCCAGCTTCTGCGCGTTTTCGCCGGTGTCCGAGGAGAGCTTCTGCTGCAGGTTGTTGACCGTGACGCTCATCTTGTTGACGCTGTCGGCGCTCTGCTCGACCAGATTTTTTATTACTCCCATGCTTTGGTCCGTACTCTGCTGGAGGCGGGCCACCTGATCGGACAGGGTTTGCACCTGGGTCTGCAACTGAATGATCTCTTTGCTGACAGCGAACGCCGGGCTGGCTGCGGCGAGAAACAATGCCGCAGCCAGCAAAAGCAACACGTGTTTTTGGCGAAACATAGTCGTCCTCATTCCAGCTTACTGGGCATACACGAAGTGCGCGCGGCGATTCTGCTGCCAGCAAGCCTCGGTACTCTCGGTGCAGAACGGCTTCTCTTTGCCATAGCTGAAGGTCTTAATGCGGCTTGCTGCGATGCCCATCGAAACCAGCGCATTCTTGGCCGCCAAGGCACGATTGTCGCCCAGCGCCAGGTTGTACTCGGTTGAGCCGCGCTCGTCGCAGTGTCCCTCAATAGTGAAGCTCATGTTGGGATGCTGTTGTAAAAAGCGAGCGTCCTGCTGCAACACCTGAGTGTAATTCCCCGTCACGTCGTAGCTGTCGTACTCGAAGAAGACGTCCTTCATGTTCTGCTGGAAGAGCTGCGCATCGCCGGCGTTGGACGGTGGCGGCGCGGGCGCAGCCGCGGCATTCACGGTGATACGAGCGGTAGCTTCCTGGGTTCCACCCTCGCCCTTTGCCACCAGGCGATAGGTGGTCGACTCCTTCGGCACCACCTCTGCCGAGCCGCTGGATCCAACCTTGCCGAGACCATCGATCGAGATATCGGTAGCGTTGGTCGTATTCCAACTCAGGTTGGATGGCTGCCCTGGGTTGATGGTGTTCGGATTCGCGGTAAGAGTCGCGGTGGGCGCAGGTGCCGGAGGTGGAGGCGGCGGAGGCGCTGTTGCGACTTTCTTCTTGCCGCATGCACTGACCATGAGCACGGCCGTCAAGGCCAGGACCAGACCCAACCACTTCAACTTATTGTGATGCACTTTCTCATCCTCCTATTTATTTCCCCAGTTCGGCTGCGTATTCTCGCCGCTGGAAGTCAACTGCTTGGTTTGTGTCCCGTCGGCCAGCATCATGAAAAGCTGGGTGCGGCCGGTGCGATTCGACTGATAAACAATGTGCCTACCGTCAGGGGCCCACGAGGGAAAATCGTTGCGTCCGCCATCGTGCGTCAACTGCACCCACTGATGGCTGGCGATGTCCATGAGATAGATGTCGCTGGCACCGGGCGCGCCGGGGCCATAATGGCGAATCCAGGCAAATATCAGGAACTGCCCATTGGGCGACCACGAGGGCGAAACCGCGTATCCCTGATCGGTAACCCGCACTGCGTTGGTTCCATCCGATGCCATGGTATAGATCTGCGGCAGCCCGGTGCGACCGCTGACAAACGCAATCTGAGCGTTGGTCTTTGGATTCCAACTGGGAGAAACATCCGGGCCTTTATCGTTGGTCAGGCGACGGGGAGTGCCCCCGCTGCTGTCGATGGAATAGAGATCGGAATGTCCGGTCCAGGATGAGGCGAAGGCCAACGTTTTGCCGTCCGACGACCACGCCGGCGATTGGTTCAGCCCATGGAAACGCGGGAAGCTTACATTGCGCGCCAAGTCGAGCGACCACATCTGAATCTGCCAACCCTCTTTGGTGACGCCGGCATATGCGATGCGCGACCCGTCGGGCGACACGTGCGGCGACAAAGCGATAGACCCGTTATGCGTGATCTGCTTCTGGTTCTCGCCGTCGTAGTCCATCTGCCAGACTTCTTTGTGACCCGAACGGTTGCTGATGAAATAGATCCTGGTTTCCGCGATGCCGGGAATGCCGCCGCCTAAGCGGAAGATAATCTCATCCGCGAAGCGGTGCGCGATCACGCGGGCATTCGCGTCGTTGGCCTGTTCGCGGTATTGCTTGCCCAGCACCTGCGGCGACTGCGCGTTCTTCACGTCGTAGAGCCAGCCTTGCACGCTCAGGAATCCGCCATCGACGCCCAGGTTGCCGAAGGCCAGCATGTTCGCGTTTGGCGGAGGCTGGTCCCAGTCGGTCAGGCGAACGTCCTGCGGCACTCCCGGAGGAGCCATCGGGTAGAAGCTCTTCCCTACCACGTCGAAGATGCCCGCGGCCTGCAGGTCCTTCCACAGCGTGTTGTTGAACGTGATCGCAAAACCCTGTGAGACAGGATCATTTGTCGTCACCTTAAAATCAGGGACGGCAAGACGAATCTTCTCGACGCCAAGGCCGGTACCGGTGCGAATCCAGTCCTGGGGAGCGGGAGCGCTGAAGCCTGCGCCGGCGGAGAACAGGAGAAAGATGATGGCCAGCAATCGTTTCATTCAGAATCCATGTTTTGCTTTGTCACGGTTTTTTCCTTTGTCATCACGAGCGAAGCGAGGGATCTGTTCCTGCCGACGGGAAACGCTCTTCGCGCTGCCAGCGAGAGCAGATCCCTCCCTTCGGTCGTGATGACAAACGTCAAAGGAAGCGCCCTCTGCAAAAGGTGCACATCATCTTCGATAATCAAACCAGAACTCCACCGACACATAATTTCCGTTATAGCCCGAGGGCAGCGGACCGAAGGTATCAATTCGCTGCAAGGCGCGCATAGCGGACTGATCCAGCGAAGGAATACCGCTTGATTGTTCGACTCTGATATTTACTGGTTGTCCCGACCGCGTGATATCAAAATATATGTATACTCGCCGCGCATCGTCGATTCGCGGGTCTATTTCATATTTCAGCCAGTTTTCCGATACTTTTCGCCGCACGATGTCCACGTAATAGGCAAAGCGACTGCCGAAATCTCCGTTGCCGCCCTGGAAACCGAATCCGCCCTTGGTGGCGCCTGAGGTAAACGAACCGTAGGGGCCGCTGACCGGGCCGCCCTGCCCGAAAGGTATCTGGTTGTCCTGCTGGGCCTTCGCGACTTGTTTCGGAGGCTCCTTCTTCTGCGTGGACTCGCGCTTCTGGTTCTTCCGTTTCGCGTTTTGGTCGGGAATAGGAATCGCTTCCGGCTCCGCAACTTTGGGCTCTTCCTTGGGCTGCGATTGCGAGAGGCCTTTCGACTCGTTGGCCAAGACGTTCTCGGTTGGCGCCTGCTGCGCCGGCAGGGGAACGCTGGTCACCAGCGTAGCGCTCATGGCGCCGCCTCCGCCCTCGGTGCCGCCCCAGTTTTCGCCGCGGCCGCTGGGGATCAGGTATCCAAACAGGGCCAAGGCTATGATGCCGGCGTGCAGCACGCAGGAGCCGACCAGCGGTGAGCGGAGGCTGGTCTCGCCATTGAAGATGTCAGCGTCGGCTGCCATTGCCTTCCAGTGGCTGGGTGACGATGCTCACGTTGCTAATGCCGGAGCTTTTCACCGCGTCCATTACCGTCGCAAACGCACCAAAGGGGACGTTCTCATCCGCGCGAACATAAATCGCCTGTCCCTGGGGATCGCGAATCTTCTCGTGAATCTTGGCGCCGATCTGGTTGATGTTGACCGGATCGTTGTTGAGGAAGACCTGTTGCTCGCGGTTGATGGTGATCACCAGACGTTCTTCGCTGATCTCTTTAACGGTGCGCGTCCGCGGCACCTGCACCTCGATACCCGACTGCAACACCGGAGCAGTCACCATGAACATGACGAGCAGCACCAGTACAACGTCAACGAACGGAGTCACATTGATGTCGGCCAGAGAACTTTGCGTGCGGCCTCGCGCATTGGTGAATGCCATTAGCGTCGCTCCGCCGGTTCGGGCACCGGCCGCACGCTGCCTGCCTGGGCGCGCTCAATCTCGTTCATCAGCTCCAGGCTGAAGTCGTCCATGCGGGCGCCAAATTCGCGAATGTTCTGCGTGAACATGTTGTAGGCGATGACGGCGGGAATGGCAGCGAATAATCCGGCAGCCGTGGTAATCAGCGCTTCGGAAATACCCGGCGCCACGGCACGCAGAGTCGCCGCGCCGGCGGTCCCTAATCCGTGAAAAGCATCGATGATGCCCCACACCGTGCCGAAGAGACCGATGAAGGGCGTTACCGCTCCCGTCGTCGCCAGGAAGGGGAGGCGGCTTTCCAGATGAGTTAGCTCCTCTGAGGAGGCGATCTGCGCGGCTCGTTGTACGGCAGGCAGACGCAACGGCAGCGACGCCTGCTTGCGCAATTCCCCGTACGTGGCCTCGAACACCGCTACCAGCGGACTGGGCTTGAACTGTTCGGCGACGGCCGAAATGTCCTGGATGCGCTGCGATTTCCGGAAAGCGCGTACAAAGCGATTGCTCTGCACACGCGCCCGGCGGAACAATCCCCATTTGGCGAAGATGATGGCCCACGACATCACGCTGAAAACCAGCAGGATAACGAGGACGGCCTTTGCCACCAGACCGCTGGTTCCGACCAGGCTTGTGATTTCGCCGCCAAGGGCGTAGGCAAGCAAACAGCAGGGAAAATTCATTCTTATCGATCAGCCTTCCTTCGCATTATAAGGTTTTGACGCGAACCGGCAGGCAATGTGATGCGGGGTTCCTTGAGAGTAACGCGTGCCCTGTGCTGGACAGGGGCCAGCAGAGAAGAGGGCAGGCAATCGTTGCGCCAGGAGGAAGCTTTAGGGCACAGCGGTCACGGATTCCCGATTGGCGGACACAACCGCCGCCTGACTAGATTTAGCTTCGGGTGCGGGTACGGGTGCGGCTGCCACGGCAACCGCCGTTCTGTGCTTCCAGGCATTGAAGCCCATGCGCAGAACGTCGAATGTGCCGTAAATGATGTTTGCCCGCCAGATATCGCTTCGCACTGTAAGCACATCGCGGCGGAAGTAGCGGAACACCGCGCTGCCGGGCTTAAAGGGCGCTGCCGTAGGATCGGAAGCCAGTTCGGGAACCACTGCGTGGCAGTCTTGCAGTTGCACGACAGCCATCGAACCATCGGTTCTGAGCGGATCGCCAGTCCCGTTCGCATTGACCAACGAAAGGCCATCGCGCGGTACCAGGTAAACCGCCTTTACACAGCCCGCCGCGCGCAAATCTCGGATGATCTTGCTGCGTTCATCGTCGATATTGGGATCGATGTGATGAACGAACTGATGTCGCTTGAAGGAGAAGCCAGCGCTTCTGTCGTGGGTGGCGGTCCCCACGAAAACAGGCCCTGTGCTTTCTGTTCCCTCCCATTCCCAGAGGCGCACGTGGTCCCGCTGAGCATAGGTGTTGAGGCTCTTTTGCTCGTTGATTCCCTCCGCCTGGCCGTCGAGAAAAAAGGGCCGCATCGGCGCATGGGTGTAGCTGCTGTTCTTGAGGAAGGCGTAGATGTTCAGCATAATGCTGCGGCGGTTGATCGGGTCGGCGGTAAGCCATCCGGCATTGATAAATGCCGCCGCAACCTGTTCCTTAGATCCGAGGAGAGCAAAATTGACCACGTCGGCATCCACACTATCGGTGGTGGTTGAGCGCTCGGGGATCGAGGCAACCAGCGCACGCAGCTCCGCCGGGTTCAGGGCATCGATACGTTCGGTCCCACTTTCGACCACCGTCGCCGGGGGATTCAGCAGCGGGGCTTCCAGCTTGAGCTGAACCTCCGTTCCTGCCGGGAAATAGATCTCAGGCTCAGGGA
Source organism: uncultured Acidobacteriaceae bacterium (assembly GCA_963796585.1). Classification (GTDB taxonomy): domain Bacteria; phylum Acidobacteriota; class Terriglobia; order Terriglobales; family Acidobacteriaceae; genus CAVVDY01. The sequence continues at coordinate 309,401 of CAWCMB010000004.1, read as the reverse complement.
AGATGGGAAATGTCGCCTTGAACAAGAGCAGCCCCAAATCGGGGTAGGGATTCAAAGCCGGCAGATACTTCAGGCGGCTGGTGATGGTTCCCTGCAAAGTGTTGGTGCTCCGGATACCATGCACGACTCCGTTCGATATCTGTTCGCGGGCATTATCGACGGCGGCGATCGAAGCCACTATAGGCATCGATTGATCACGCGTCACCGCGATTTCCTGAAAGGTGATCTTCAGCGCAGCGGTTTCATGGCGCACCCCCAGACCGACTTTTCGCACCGACTGCACTGTGCCCAACACCGAAGCTCCCACCGAAATGGCAGTCTCATCGCCGCACATCACGTCCTGTGTGACCACAGCCGTTACCAGGTCACCTACCTTGGCGTCGTAGGTGGATACCGGCGCGGTGAGACGAATCCAAATGACCTCACCTGCGGGAATACGCTCGCAAGCCGACGCCAGTACGGAACTGAAAAGCACTACTGTGAGGAGGGCTCGGTTGGGACGCACCAGTGGGATGGCTCTCATCAATGAGGTCTGATCTCTCTCTTCTTTCCGGGGTCTGTACATCATACCTGAGTGTCAACGCGCGCCAAGGACTTTTTGTAGGTAGACCTCAGTTTGGCATTGCACTTTCGGGTTAGTTCGCTGCAATCGACGGCATGGTTTGTGAACACCGCGTGAAGAGATGGTTCCGTCTATTCGGCGTCAGCTTGAAAGCAAGGCGACTACAATCGAGCGATGGGCGTGATGGATGAGAAGCGTGCGGAACTGGAGCATTACGAGTTCATGATGGGTAAGCCGCGGGGCAGGCTCGCAGTTGCTCTCGACACCTTGACTGACGCGCTGACCATGGTTGGCCAGCACGGGGTGTACTGCCAGAGCGCCCGCCAGCCGGGCAAGCCGGCGATGGATATTCAAATCGTGATGAAAGGCATCACCGACGCGAAAGAGCTAATCACGTCGGTAATGGAGGAGTTGCGCTCCCGCGAAACTTAGTTGCAGCGGCTTGAAGTTTGAGGGCATCGGCTCCGTGAAATCGCTGGAGGCTGGTATGCCCAGCTTACGCGCTCACTCGAACGGGGGCAGGCTGCTGGTTTTGTTGCTCGCTTGCTGCTTCGGGCCGGGGAGAGCGACCCAGCAGTGCAGACGCTCGCTGCGCCAGCGCATCCGCGTCGTCCTGCGCCAGGTAATCTCGGTCAAGATTGCCGGCTCCGTTGGAAACGGCCAATAACACGGCTTGGGCGGGAGTTCTCGACCGCAGTTCGTCGCAAAAAGCAGTGGCCGTCTCCAGTTCGTCCTGCGCATTTACGATGATGAGATCGTAGGCGCCAGGCCGGCAGCGGCTGCGTGCTTCGTCCAGCTTCAAGGCCGGGAAAACAGAGAAGCCACTCTGCTTCAAAGTTGCAATCCGTTTCTTACGATCAATGCTCTTGTCCACGATCAGGACCTTACTCATGGGTTCCCTTCCTTCTGATGTCGTTGCCGTAAAGCTGCCGACAATAAGAGAGAGGCTGAACAAGCAGAGCAGGTTGTCACCCAGAGCTGCTAACGACGGGCTATGAGGAGAATGGCAGAATTTGGCGTATGGGGATCTTAGAGAAGCGAGAGAAGGCGGTGCCCTCTACGCCCCCACAAGCCTTTCCAGAACGGCTTTGTTGCGAATGGTAAGCGTGGACCCTTTGAGAACGGCTATCTGACGCTTGCGAAAATCCGCCAGCACGCGGGTAACGGTTTCTCGGGATGTGCCGATGATCTGCGCGATCTCTTCGTGGGTGAGCGCGAGCTTCACCTTGGGCTCGGTCTTGTCGGGGCTCATCGCCGTCCATTCCAGCAGCAGGCGTGCCAGACGTTCCGGGGCCGAGTGTGAGAGTCCCAGGCTGCGAATTTGCTGATAAGCGCTTTGGCAGTCTTTGCTCAGGTGCTGAGCCGCCTTCAGACAAGCGTCACCATGCTCCTGCAAGAAGTGCAGGAAGTCTTCGCGCTTCATGAAGTTCAGCTGGCAGGGTTGCCCGGTCTCGGCGGTGATCTCATAGGGAGTGCCAGAGACAGTCGCGTGCATTCCGAGAACCTCTCCCGGTTGCGCAATCTTTAAAATGAGCGTCTTGCCTTCGGCGGAGGTGGTCGACATCTTTACCCGGCCTTTGCACAGCATGTAGATTCCGCGGGGCGCCTGTCCCTCGACGAACAGGACGGCTCCGGCCGGATACGACGCGGTGTACTTGGCCTTATCAAACGCTTCCAGCGCCGGCTTAGGAAGGGAGCAGAAGAAACTGTCACTGCGTAGCTTGCAAATGAGGCAGTTTTCTACCAGCTCGAAGCCGTAAGGTGACCCCACAATTTCCTCCGTCGTATTACTTACAATGGTACCACCGTGCAGAACCCGATTACGCAATAATTACCCCAGATCCTCGGCCCTGTATGTTATGTGGCTCCTTGGCGGAAGTTTTGCGAATCCCCCAAAGGTGTTAGCGGGCGAACGAAGGTAGCAGGCGGGCTATTGCTAATCTGATAACCCATTTCCGCACCCGCGTGGCCGGTGGGCGAATCCAATGCAGAGTTGAATGTCTGAAAAATCAGCAAAAGACGCCAAACCCAAGACTCCGGTCTTTAGGGCGATTCCCGAAATCTTGTCTCTGATCCGGCCTCGCCGGGCCCTGCTGGCCCTGGGACTCGGGCTAATGGTGATCAACCGCGTCTCCGGGCTGGTGCTGCCTGCCTCGACGAAATACCTGGTGGATGACGTCATTGGCAAACGGCACTTGCACTTGCTTTATCCGCTGGTGGGAGTTGTTCTGCTGGCCACCATCCTCCAGGGCCTGACGTCTTTCGCCCTCACCCAGACCTTGTCGAAAGCGGCGCAGCGGCTGATTGCCGAGCTTCGACGCCGGGTGCAGGAGCACGTTGGGCGACTGTCCGTCTCGTATTACGACGCGAATAAGACGGGCATGCTGGTGTCGCGCATCATGAGCGACGTGGAGGGCGTCCGCAACCTGGTTGGCACCGGGCTAGTGGATTTCGTGGGCGGCATACTGACGGCGATCATCGCCTTTGCAGTGCTCATCCGAATCAGCCCGGTCATGACGGGTATAGCCTTCGCTTTCCTGCTGGTCTTCGGAGTTGGACTTCGCAAGGCGTTCCGCACCATTCGGCCAATCTTCCGCGAGCGGGGGAAGATCAACGCAGAGGTCACGGGTCGGCTGACCGAATCTCTGGGGGGTGTCCGCGTTGTGAAGGGTTACCACGCCGAGGACCGCGAGCACGCCGTGTTCAGCCTGGGAGTTGAGCGGCTGCTGCAAAACGTTTTCAAGACGCTGACTGCGACCTCCGTCATGAGCCTGTCTTCGTCGATGCTGATGGGCATCATCGGCGCGATCGTCATGTTCATGGGGACGCGCCAGATCCTTGCCGGGAAGTTGACCCTGGGCGGCTTCTTCACCTACACCATGTTTCTCGGCTACCTGGCGGCGCCGCTGTTTCAGGTGGTCGGCATCGGCACGCAGATCACGGAAGCGGTCGCCGGTTTGGAGCGCACCCGTGAAGTGCTGGACGAAGTTCCGGAGAACGAAGACCCCGAGCGCACCCTCTCGTTGCCGCCGATCCAAGGCGATGTCGCCTTCGATGATGTGACCTTTGCCTATGAGGCAAAGAAGACCGTACTGCACAACATCTCGTTTCGGGCGCGTCCAGGGACGGTGACTGCTTTGGTCGGGTCTTCGGGATCAGGCAAATCGACCATCATCGGACTCATCGCGGCATTTCATCGGCCCAATTCCGGCAAGGTGCTGGTGGACGGGGTCGACGTTGGGCATGTGCGACTCGATTCCTACCGCACCCAGCTCGGCATGGTACTGCAGGATTCGTTTCTCTTCGACGGCACCATCCGTGAGAACGTGGCGTTTTCAAAACCCGATGCTACCGACGAAGAGGTTTTGCGCGCCTGCGTTATCGCACGCGTAGATGAGTTTGCCGAGAAGTTCGAACTGAAGTACGACACCATCATCGGGGAGCGCGGCGTAAAGCTCTCGGGAGGGCAGCGTCAGCGTGTCTCGATCGCGCGGGCGATTCTTGCCAATCCGCGCATCCTCATCCTCGATGAAGCGACCTCGAGTCTCGACTCTGAGTCGGAGGAAATGATCCAGCACGGACTCTCTTACCTGATGCAGGGGCGAACGACTTTTGTCATCGCGCACCGGTTATCGACCATTCGCCGGGCAGACCAGATCCTGGTCGTCGAATCGGGTGAGATCGTCGAGCGGGGCACGCATGAGGAGTTGTTCGAACTCGGCGGACGCTACTACGACCTGTATACCCGACAGCATGGGATCGAGCAGAACCTGTTTCTGGCGCCGGGCGAGGGGGACTCGATTCCCGAGGAATCCGCCAGCTCGACCGGCCCCTCAAGCGCCGAAGTTGAAGAGCCGCCGTTGCCCGTCTAGTATCCGCGAAGTAATACGAAGCGCGAATGGTTCGCGGTACACTTCGTATTCACTGCTTCACCAATATCGATGCCTTCTCGAAATGCTCTCGATCTCCGGCAGCAGGTTGGCCAGTTGCTCATCATGGGCTTCGACGGGACGGATGTCTCAGCCCGCCTGCGCTCCCTGCTGGGGACGCTCAATCCCGGTGGCGTGATCCTGTTCAAACGCAACATCGAAGAAGCGGTCCAGGTGCACGCGCTGCTTCGCCATGCGCAACGGGTGATACCCACTCCGATGTTCTTGTGCATCGACATGGAGGGCGGCACAGTCGATCGCCTGCGCGACGCAATCGGACCCATCCCATCAGTAGCTGAAGTCGCCGCTACGGATTCGACCAAACTCTTTCGCAAGCACGGCCGGCTGATTGGCGACGCAATTTGCGCGCTAGGTTTCAATACCGACTTTGCGCCATGTCTGGATCTGCGCTTCGAAGCTTCGAAAAAGGTCCTGGGTTCGCGCAGCGTGTCTGACAATCCAAAGCGGACCGTTAGTTATGCGCATGAGTTCCTTCGCGGTCTTCGCGATGCGGGCATAATTGGCTGCGGCAAACACTTTCCCGGCCTCGGCGAGGGCACACTCGACAGCCATTTTCATTTGCCATCAATCGCAAAGAAGTGGCGGGATTTATGGAAGGAAGATTTGCGGCCCTATCGCGAACTGCGCAAAGAGCTGCCAATGGTCATGGTTGCTCACGCTTCGTATCCCGATGTGACGGGAGACAAACTTCCAGCCTCGCTTTCGAAAGTGTGGATGCGAGACATCCTGAGGAAGAAGATTGGGTTTAAGGGGATGATTGTCTCCGACGATCTTGAAATGGGCGGAGTGCTGGCGGCGGCCCCGATCGGAGACGCTGCCATCCAGACGCTGACAGCGGGTAGCGACCTGATGCTGGTCTGCCATTCGGAAGAGAACGTGTGGCGCGCGTTCGAGAGCGTCTACAAACTGGCCGAGTCTGACCGGGAATTTGCAAAACTCATCGCAACGAGATCCAAGCGTGTGCTTGAGTTCAAGCGAAAGGCGCGCTCGCTGCTAACTCGAACCGCGGCACGTCCCACTCCGAGGACGGTCGATAAACTCTGCCGCCGCATTTGGGAGTTCACGGAAGAGGTTCGCCTGACGACAACGACTGAGGCCTTGCATTGATCGTCGCCGGAGTCATGAGCGGAACCTCTGCGGACGGAATCGACGTCGCACTCGTCCAGATCGAGGGCCGCGGTATTCGGTCTCGTCTTGAACTGCTGGCGCATCATCATGTCGCTTACGCCCCGAAGGTGCGGCGAGCGGTTCTCGAAACCATGAACGCCGCCGCGAGCGTTGCCGATTTGTCTCGCTTGAACTTTTTGCTTGGCGAGTTGTACGCGGATGCGATCGAGACTGCGCAACGCCGCTGCGGCCTGCAATGTGAACTGGTCGGCTGTCACGGCCAGACCATCTATCATCAAGGTGAAGCTGCCCCGTTTATGGGCCGGAAGGTCGCTTGCACATGGCAGATCGGCGAAGGAGCAGTAATCGCTGCCCGGCTGGGAGTGCCAGTGGTTTCCGACTTCCGTCCCGCCGACATGGCGGCCGGAGGCGGAGGCGCGCCGCTGGTCCCGTACCTCGACTATGTTTTGTTTCGCCATGGTCGCGTGGGACGCATCGTCCAGAACATCGGTGGAATCGCGAACCTTACTGCGATCCCGGCCGCAGCCGAGCTTAAAGACGTGATCGCGTTCGACACCGGTCCTGGCAACATGGTGATCGACGCGGTCGCGCAGAAACTCTTCGGGGTACCGTTCGATCGCGGAGGCAAGCTCGCCGGCAAGGGCACACCCATCGACTCGGTTGTGAATGGGTTGCTACGCGATCGGTTCTTTCATCTGCATCCTCCCAAAACGGCTGGACGCGAGCAGTTTGGCCGTGAGTTCGTCGCCAAGTTTCTTCGCCTGAGCCGTGGCAAGGAAAAACGTGACATCATCGCGACTGCGACGGCGCTTACTGCACGCTCGATTGGCGAGGCGATAAGAAGATTCGTGTTGCCTCTCAAAAGTTTGAAGTCGCCCATGCACGGTGCCTTCCGCGAACTCATCGTCTCTGGCGGGGGCACGAAGAATGCAACTCTCATGCGCATGGTCGCGGAAGAGCTCTGCGAGCTGAAGATCAAGGTTCGGACCAGCGACGAGCTCGGGCTTCCCTCACAGGCAAAAGAGGCGGTCGCATTTGCTTTGCTCGCTTACGAGACATGGCATCGGCAGCCATCGAACGTGCCTTCGGCCACGGGAGCGAAGCGTCCCGCTATTTTGGGCAAGATCAGCTATGCGTAGTTTCTGTGAGCGCTGTCATCCTGAGCGAAGGCGGCCCGGGTTTAGCCGCCGCAGTCGAAGGACCCCTGCCCTTATTAAACTGCTGCTATTAGCGATCGCCATCGCACTCCTCACCTCCTGCTCGCATAAACCCACGCCCAACACTCTGGTGATGATCATCGAGAGCAGCCCTACGAACCTCGACCCGCGGGTTGGCATCGATGCGCAATCCGAGCGCATTGATGAGATGCTCTTCGATTCGCTGGTCCGCCGCGACGAGCACTTTCAGTTGCAGCCTTGGCTAGCCGATAGCTGGGAAATCCCGGATCCCCAAACCTACATCTTTCACCTGCACCACGGAGTTCGCTTCCACAACGGGCAGGCGCTCACCGCACGCGATGTGAAGTGGACCTTCGATTCGCTGCTCAACGGCAAGCTGCGCACATCGAAGACCAGCACTTTCACGGCGGTCGATCACATCGACGCGCCCGACGACTACACCGTCATCTTCCACCTGAAAGAGCCAATGGCTTCTCTGCTGTGGAACGTTTCCGACGGCGCTATCGGCGTCGTGCCCTACGGCAGCGGCGAAGACTTCAATCGCAATCCCGTCGGCTCGGGGCCGTTCCGCTTTGTCAGCGCCCAGCAGGACAAGGATGTAGTGATCGCGCGCAATCCTGATTATTGGGCGACGCCAGCCAAGCTGGAGCGGATCGAGTTTCGCGTGATCCCGGATGCCACCACGCGGGCTCTTGAGTTGCGCAAGCGTAGCGCCGACGTGGTGAGCAACGCCCTCACGCCCGACATGGTGCTGGCCTTGCAAAAGGATGACGGGCTGGAAGTGTTGCGCGGGCCGGGAACCATCTATGCGTATCTCGCGCTCAACCTGCGTGATCCCACATTGCGGGATGTGCGGGTGCGGCGCGCGCTGGCGTATTCCATCGACTTGGCGCCGATTATTCACTATTTGTGGCGCGATCAGGCGCGTCCGGCCTACAGCGTCCTGCCCCCCCAGCACTGGGCCTACGATGCAGATGTAGCCAAATACCCTTACGATCCCGCCCTTGCCCGCAAGCTGCTCGATGAAGCCGGATATCCAGAGAAGAACGGCGTTCGCTTCCATCTGGAGATGAAAACATCAACCGAAGAGTCGACGCGACTGCTAGCCGCGGTGCTTCAGCAGCAGTTGCGTGAGGTTGGAATCGCGCTTGATATCCGCAGCTTCGAGTTCGCTACCTTCTACTCCGATATCACCAAGGGCGCATATCAGGTTCATTCGCTGCGCTGGGTGGGCGGCAACCTTGATCCCGATATCTTCGAATATGTTTTTGCGACGAAGAGTTCTGCGCCCAAGCGCGCGAACCGCACCTTCTACTCCAATCCCAAGGTGGACGAGCTGATTGAGGAGTCGCGCGCCACATTAGATCAGGGCCAGCGCAAGCGATTGTTCGATGAGATCCAGCAGATCGTCGCCGAGGACCTGCCTTACATCAACCTCTGGTATTTCGACAACATCATCGTGCATACCAAACGGGTTCGCGGCATTGAGTTGAATCCCGCCGGCAACTACGACTTCCTCCGCACGGCTGAGCTGGCGCAGTAGAATGCCGCTGGTGTGCATTCCTCTTTTGTGAGTCGTCCCAAGCGACGACCCCGAGCGTAGCCGAGGGCAGGAGCCGAGCGACCTGCAGCTCGTGTCCTGGCCAGGCAACCGTGCCCTGGGCCGAAATCCGCAGCTATGCAGGAAGCACCATTTCCGCTCGGCAACGGAAGGCGGATCCCTCGGTCGCCGCGGCGACCTCGTGACAAGATGTAGAACAGGCCCGAAGGCGTGCTCCACCCGTCGGAGTTGGAGCGTCAGAACCGACCCCGAACTCGCGTGCTACCATCAATTTTCTGCGCGCAAGGAGCGCGCAAAGCTTGCGCATTCTCTTCGTTGGAGACATCTACGCGCGTCCCGGACGGACCATCGTTCACGAGCGACTGCCCGAATTGCAGAAGCAGTACGGTGTCGATCTGACCATTGCGAACGGAGAGAACGCCGCCGGTGGATTCGGAATCACGCCGCAGATTGCCGAAGAGCTGTTCGAGTTGGGCATCGACGTCATTACCACCGGTAATCATGTCTGGGACAAACGCGAGATCATCGAATACATGAATTCGGCGAATGGCAACGAGTCGTCGCTGGCGCGCCGGGTGCTTCGTCCTGCCAACTATCCTGAAGGCACCCCTGGATTCGGTTGGTACCAGGGGCGCACACGCGGCGGCCTCGATTACGGGGTTATCAATCTTCAGGGCCGGGTCTTCATGACCAACAACGATGATCCCTTTCGGGTGGCCGACGATCTGCTCAAGAGAATCACGGCGAAGGCCATACTGGTTGACATTCACGCCGAAGCAACTTCAGAGAAGATCGCGCTTGGCTGGTACCTGGAAGGCCGCGTAACAGCAGTGCTCGGTACGCATACCCACATTCCCACTGCGGACGAACACGTGCTACCGAAAGGGACGGCATATCAGACCGATGTTGGCATGACCGGCCCTTACGATGGCGTGATTGGGGTGCAGAAAGAGATGATCCTGCAACGCTTCCTCACCAACATGCCCGGGCGCTTTGAAGCTGCGTCGAACGACGTGCGCCTGTGCGCGACTCTGATTGACTGCGATGCACAGACTGGGCGTGCGAGCAAGATTGAGCGGATTATGCTGAAAGAAAGCGATTAGCGAGTGGATTGTCTCAGTTGCGACGATTCGCGTCAGGGCACGACCTTGGTCGTGCCGATTCTTGCCCTCTATGGAAAGAGGGCTTCAGCCCCTGCAGCGGCTTAAAGCCGCTCATTAAAATGCGACATTGCGGCACGTCTAAAGACGTGCCCTGACTCGAACTCTTCCGCTGGCCACAGTATTTAGTCGCGTCGAACATCGTTCAAAGAACCTGCTCTGCGGCGTCAACTACCTCGCTGAAGCTATGCAAGCCATTTGCCGTAGAATGGAAGGTTTGCTCGCACCCACGCAGACTCCACAGGAGACCGGCCCATGCGCAAGCTCGTTGTGATTACATTCGCACTCTTTCTCGTAGGCATCTTTGTTTTCGCCCAGAGCTCTAATCCTTCCACCAGCACTCCAACCACCGCTCCTAAAATCGCTTCCCTGCCCGCCGAGGCACAGCAGGCGATGGCGACGATCGATCCGGAGCGAATTCGCGCGCACGTCAAGTTTCTTGCCAGCGACCTGCTGGAAGGGCGCGGTACCGGCCAGCGCGGCGGCGATATCGCCGCGGAATACATTGCGACCGAGTTCTCGCTGTACGGACTGAAGCCGGCGGGCGACAACGGTTCGTATATGCAGAAGGTTCCGATGGTAGGCATCAAGACGGTTGACGACGGAACCACGTTCTCGCTGGTTCCCAGGAAGGGCGCGCCGCTGAACCTTACCAACCGCACCGATTACGTAGCCATGGACGAGACCGGCAAAACCGACACAACCATCGACGCACCGATCGTTTGGATGGGCTACGGGATCGACGCTCCCGAGTACAAGTGGAACGACTATGCCGGCGTCGATGTGAAGGACAAAGTTCTGCTGATGATGGTGAACGAGCCCTCGTCTGACGATCCGAATTTCTTCAAGGGAAAGGCGCTGACCTATTACGGTCGCTGGGCCTATAAGTACGAAGAAGCCGCGCGCAAAGGAGCAGCGGGCGTCATCCTCATCCACAAGACCGATATGGCCAGCTACGGCTGGGATGTGGTGCGCAACTCATGGGGTGGCGAGCGCTCGTACCTGCGCAACGATCCTGCTCCGAAGCTAAAGGTCGCTTCGTGGATTCAGCTCGACGTGGCGCAGAAGCTTGCACAGGACTGTGGCATGAATCTCGACGAGATGATGGCTGCCGCGCAGAAGTCCGGCTTTAAGGCCGAGCAGCTTCCGGCGTCGCTGAAGGCGCACATCGTCAGCACCGTGCGCCCATTTGATTCAAACAATGTGGTCGCGGTGCTGCCGGGTTCCAACGCTCAACTCAAAGAGCAGGCCGCGCTGTTCAGCGCTCACTATGACCACCTCGGCATCGTTCCGGGTATGCCGGGCGACAACATTTATAACGGCGCGCAGGACAATGCGACTGGCGTCGGCATCCTGCTGGAAATCGCGCGTGCTTACAGTCTGGCGAAACAGGCACCGCCACGCACGATTTACTTCGCTTCGGTCACAGCCGAGGAGCAGGGTCTGCGCGGCTCTGAATATTTTGGCAAGCATCCGCCGGTTCCGGCGAAAGAAATTTCCTTGGACTTAAACTATGACGATCTTCCGCCGTGGGGCATACCGGAAGAGGTCCAGGTTGCCGGAGCTGAGCGCACAACCTTCTATCCCGAAGTGCAGAAGATGGCGAAGGAGTTCGGGCTGACTATCATTCCCGATCCCAACCCCAACGCCGGCCACTACTATCGCTCTGACCACTTCAGCCTGGCGCGCGTCGGCGTACCCGCCTTCTCCATCGGCGAAGGCGAGCTCTACAAGGGACACGATCGCCAGTGGGGAGCGCAGAAGGCGAAGGAGTTCGTTAAGAACGATTACCACCACCCGAGCGACGAGTATCATCCCTCGATGGACTTTGCCGGCGACGCGGTGATGGCGCGCTTCGGATTCGCTCTGGGATGGCAAGCCGCTACTCAGAAGAGCGAAGTCGGCTGGGTTCCCGGTGACGAGTTCGAGAAGCCACGGAAGGCGAGTGGAGCGCAGTAGAACAGTCGGCTATCTTCAGACACTAGCTGCTGTCTACGCCGCTTCACGGTGAAAAGCCAACAGCGAGCCCTTCAAGTAGCAGGACATGGTGAGGTTCACCTGTTTCAATCCCGGAATCAGGCTGCTGAGTTCAAGTCTCAGCAGTCCATCCTGGATTGTGTCGTAGATGGAAGCGTCAAGGAAGCGGATGTCGTCGACCAGCATCTCTTCCGTGTAGCGCTGTCTGCGCCGGATAGCGCCGTGGCGTGCACCCTCATCCAGAATGCGCCCATCGAGCCGGCTCGGCTCGGGCGCTTCCAGTTGCTGAATAATTCCTCTCAACAGGCCAGGTACATGCTCCAGGCGCTGCTCATCGCTGAGCGGCACGCTAGCCATCCGAAGGTCCGATTTCATTGCGTTCAAAACTCGCTGGGCAATCTGGCTTGTATTCTCGCCTAAGAAGTCCGACAGCCGCTGCATCATGAACGCTCGACCGCCGCGGGGGTTGGCCAGCTTCTCTTTCAGCGAACTCATCAGCTCCCGAACGTCCGCCGGCTTCACCAGGTAGTCGTCAACCTGATTGCGGATGGCCTGTAGAGCGCTTTCGAACGCCGGATATCCGGTGAGAATAAAATTCACGCAGTTGGGATGAGTCCGGCGCATGGCGCTTACGATGGTGAACCCGTCTCCCGGCTCGCCGATGTTCAGGTCTGAGACCAGGGCGTCGAAAGCCTGGAGATGGATGGCGCGCAATGCCTCAGCAACGGTTGCGGCTGTAGTCACCTCCCAGCCTTCCCGCTCCAGTATGGAGGCCATGGTGAGGCGCATGCCCGGCTCGTCATCAGCAAACAGAATTCGAGTTCGAGGTAGAACCGACATCGCAACCTGCTGCCGACCAATCCCCACGGATTGACGGCCGGGGAGGAAGTATACTTCCGATTCTTCAGAAGATAGGATGCGAGTAGTTGGGCTTCAGAGTGCGTCAGAAAGCGACAAAGCTCGGGTAGCGGTAGTTGCCTTCTAGGTTCGTTTAACGGAGGCTATGCATCCGGAACGGAATCTGCACCACTGCCTCCAGCGCGATGGCTTCGCCGTTCTTGGTTCCGGGGCGGAAGTGCCAACGCGAGAGCGCGCGCATGGCGCTGGCGTCCAGGCGATCGTCGAGACTATCCAAAACCTTGATGTCCGTCACGCTGCCATCCGGCCGGATAACCGCGTAGAGCGTCACGGTTCCCTCCACGCGGTCGCGCATGGCGTCGGGCGTGTACGCCGGGTCGACCGCATTCAGCGCCACTGGAGCAGTTGGCTTGGTCTTGTTGTCGGTTTCTTTCAGCTCGGCAAAGTGAATGATCCAACTGCCCGACCGCGAACTCAGGTTCGGCGTGTTGAGTACCAGCGAGTAATACCGCTTCTTGCCGAAGACGCGCGCTTCGATGCTGTCGGAGTCAATGTTCGCAGGGGGCTCAGGTGGCGCAACTGGCCGCTGAGTAGCACTTGGGATGGATGGGCGCATAGCAGCGGCGATGATTCGCTTGCGCTCTTCCATCTGAGCATCCGTCTTGCTCGGCGGCCCCGCAACGGCTGATGTAGTGGCGCCTGGCGGCGGATTGCCCACGCTGATGCCGGTCGGCAAACCCGTGCTGCCGCCGTTTCCGGAGCCATTGCCCTTACCTTGCGAGCCCCCGGCGCCACTCGCCGTCGAGTTGGCGTCGCCCTTCACGTTCGGAGTGCCCGGCGCATCGGTCTTACCGCCGGGCGAGGCGTGAAACTCTCCGCTCCGATTGCCTGCCGGCAGCTCGACTGGACCCCGTACGTCGGCTGGACTAAGCCCCAACGCGATGAGCTGTCCCTGGCCACGCGAGTTCGATAAGCCCTGCATGCTCGGTTGCGGCGGAGCGCCAGTTTTTCCGGCAGTCGCTCCCGGCTGGCCTGCGCCGTTCGCAACTTGCGCAGGAACCGGCAGCTTTGGCGCCTCCACCTGCGGTTGCAACTGCGCCATGTTGAGCTGTCCGACTTTGAGTTTCAATGCATCGGCCGAAACCGGCGGCTCGACCGCTGCCGGCTGCGCGATGTTCGGAACTGTAGTTGCAGTTTTCAGTTGCGAAACATCAGCCCGCGGCTCGACGACGGTGGGGCGAAGTTCAGGCGGTACGAGTAACTTGGGCTTCAGTGCCGATAAGTCGGCCGTGGGCTCGACCACCTGCTGCTGAAACTGCGGAATCTTCAACTGCGATACCGCCTGCGAACTGGCGGCAATCGGCTGCGCCGCGGGCACGGGGGTCCACGCCACGATGTTTGGCAACGCGACGTTCTTGTTCAGCTTCACCTGCGGCGGGGCGACGATGGTCTGCTGGTGGTTGTCTGGATCCGGTGGGACGGAGAGAATCTCCTGCTTCGCCAGTTTAGGCTGACCTGTGCGAGGCTTCGCCATCCCTTTCTGGCCGGTATTGATCGGCGGAAGATATTCGCTGACGGGGTAGTAGGAAATCTCAGTGTTCTTAAAAGGCGACTGCAACTGTACCGGCTTCTGAAAAAACGAAACTGAGACGAAGTAAACCACCGCGACGAAAACAATGTGGCCACCGTAAGATTCGGCCATGCCCCGCCAGTTCAGGCTCTTGTCGACGAAAATGTCAGGAGGAACGGGAGCAGGTTCAGAGGTCAGTTGCAGCGGAGGAAGTTCGCGCCGAAAAATCAGGTCGGCTAGATTGCGGCGGAATACGCGGCCCCAAGGCTCGAGCTCGTTTTGAAACGTTGGCGCTTCGTGCAGCCCCGGTTCAGTAGCGGTTTGGGCTGCGATACCTTCCGACATCTTTGTCTACCCTTGGGTTGGTAGTTGAATTATAGCGGAATCGCGCGGGCCGACTGCAGTTCCTACTCGAACACCCACTTGGTCACAGCTTCGGGAAATTGCTGCTCCGGCATGGCGAAGACCGCCTTGGGCGTGACCTTCCAGACCGGCCCGCGCTTCGGGTCGAGATCCCAGCCATACTTCTCCTTATAGTCAATGAATGCCTGCTTCGGAATTTCATCGTCCCTGAGCCGCTGGGCTGTGCCTTCCAGGATCACTGACTCTTCGACATTGTCGTTGCAAACGGCGCAGTTCGCGTTCTGCTCCAGGTTGCGCGACTTACGCGAGGTCGAGGCGGTGGAGAAGTACCACGCGCCCTCAAACCAGATTCCCCAAACTGGCATGACATGCGGAGCACTATCAGGACGCACGGTAGTGAGCAAATAGTTGTGTGACGCGGTTAGCCGGTCGAGCGCCCACTGCCAGGGCAAGGTCCCTTCGCTCGACTGGGGAACACCGTAGCTGTCCATCTTGGGACGGGTAGCGACGGGAGTCTGGACAGGCTTGCTCATTGCCTCTCAATATGGCTTTTACGAACCGGCTTTACGCGTGGTTATCGTGTGTTCAGGATACACAACCAGTTCTTCGAGCTGATCGCTTTCATCTTCATTGGCGCGCTCATGCTCCCGGATCACCAGCAAGCGAACGATGGCCTCGCGGCAGGCGATACACAGCGCTCCATCGGGTGCCGCATCGTCCTCCGAGCAAAGTTCGCATTTCTTCGGCTTCATAGTTATTTGAACCCAAATCGCGAAAATCGATTCGTCCACTTTGTTTACGAAACGTAACGGCTTTTCGGATGTAATGTCACGCGGCGATACAATGACCTTTCATGACGGCGCAAGCGCAAACCCACCCCGACGAGACGCAAACCGCCACCATTGCCCGTCAGCGGGCTCGCGAGCGGCAAAAGCTACTGGGGGTGCTTTTGCTGGTGCTCTTCATCCTGGTGATCGCGTTCGTTCGCTTCGGCAAGACCATTCCCTGGGGCGCACGTTGAGGGATGCCTTCAGACCCCATCTCTAATCCTCTGCTCGTGGTGATTCTCGGGCCTACCGCCTCCGGGAAGAGTTCGCTCGCAATCGCCCTGGCCCAACAGTTTGCCGGGGAAATTGTCAGTTGCGATTCAGTTGCGGTTTACCGAGAGTTTGAGATTGGCACGGCGAAGCCCAGCAGAACTGATCGGGGATTGGTTGCACATCATCTGCTCGACGTAGCCGAGCCGGGCGAAGTCTTTACTGCGGGCGAATATGCGCGTCAGTCCCGAGCGGCGATTTCCCAGATCTCGGGTCGCGACAAGCTGCCCATCGTAGTCGGGGGAACCGGCCTGTATCTGCGGGCACTGCTGGAGGGACTTTTCCCCGGCCCGCAACGCTCGGAAGATCTGCGGCAGCGGCTTCGCGACAAGGCTGCTCAGCGCGGCTCTCCCTATCTTCATCGCCTGCTCTTGCGGTTGGATTTGCCTGCTGCTTCTCAGATTCACCCCAACGACGCGCCTAAGCTGATACGTGCCGTCGAAGTTTGCCTTGCCGCCCGGCAGCCGATCAGCGAGCTGTGGGAGGAGCGAGGCCGCGATCCGCTGACTGGCTACCGCATCTTGCGGCTCGGACTAAACCCTGATCGCGACCAGCTCTATTCGCGCATTAACGCTCGGGCTGCAGCAATGTTCGAACGCGGCTTGGTGGAGGAAACAAGACAGCTTCTGGAGAAATATCCCCAGCTCTCTGGAGCCGCTCCGTTCAACTCTCTGGGATACAAGCAGGCAGCGGCTCACCTCGCAGGCGAACTCACGCTGGCACAGGCGGTTGCGCTGACTCAGCAGGGACATCGTAACTATGCCAAGCGCCAAATGACCTGGTTCCGCCGCGAGCCCGAGGTAACATGGCTTGCCGGATTCGGTGACGATGACGCGGTTGCTGCAAGTGCGAGTGAGATGGTTGGGGCCGGCGATGAGGCAGGGCATTCGTCGGGTTAGCCTCTGCCGGGAACGAATCTCCGCAATTATGCGTATCCCTGGACATCGGTGGTTTGAGAGTGCACTCTTAGCATCTGGCAAAGACCTCTCAGGGGAGGGCTAATGAAACGATTCCGATTGCTTTCAGTAGTGCTGGCGATCGCTTCGATTGGATTGCTCGCAGCCTGTTCGATACAGGTAAGCGATAAAGATAAAGACAAGCAGAAGGTCGATATCCAGACGCCAATCGCAAATCTGAAAGTCGACACCAGTACGCAAGCGACGAACAACGGCATCCCGGTGTATCCCGGCGCCAAGCCTCGTGATGCCGATAAAAATGGCGACAAGCATCGCGCCAATGTCAACATCGGAGGCCTGGGTTTCGGGTTGAAGGTAATTGCTGCGGAATATGTCACGCCGGACTCGCCCGACAAGGTGAAGTCGTTCTACGAAGACAAGCTCAAGCAGTTTGGTGACGTCCTGGTGTGTCAGGGACACAACGATAGCGGCGGCGATGCCACCGTGCATGGAAACATGGACGACAAGCTGACGTGCAAGGATTCTCACGGAAGCGGTTGGGAGCTGAAAACCGGAACCCAGCACAACCAGCACATCGTATCCATCGAATCCGATGGCTCGGGCACTCGCTTTGGAACCGTCCTGGTACAGATTCACGGCAAAGAAGGGGACATATAAGCCTGACTAGTTCGGCGAATCCGCTTTCCTTTCTCGAACGAAACTGGCTGTGGTTCTCGCTGGCCGTGCCCGTCGGCCTGTACGCAGCCTGGCTCGCCTCGCGGGTTGTTCCCGAGGTCGTACGAGTGGTTGTGCCGGACGTGGTTCGCACAGTTGTCGGGCGATAAACAGCCGTTTATCCCTATGCAGCTTGCGGAGTGAGCATCGCGGCTGCTAACTTCACTGCGGTGGAACACGCCTGCTACAAATGCCAAGCAACGGTAGAGGAAGGAGTACCGTTCTGTCCGCATTGCGGTGCTCCGCAGATCCGCGTGAGCCCGCCAGAAGCCGCAACCGATGTCAGCTCCGTGCCGGTGCCTGACGAACTGGGGACACCCGTGCCTACGGCCAGTACTTCGCCATGGGGGCCTCCGCGGGCAACGTTTGCACCTCGCGAGCAAATTCAGTGGAACCAGGTTTGGCAGGGCGCGCTGCTCGCAGGGGTAGGCGCGGCGCTGCTGTCATCGCTTCCCTTTCTGGCTCTAGGGTCTCTGCTCTGGCTGCTGCTTGCGGGTGCGCTGGCAGTATCGATGTATCAGCGCCGAGTGCCTACAGCCGTTGTCCGGCCCGGTATGGGGATGCGCATTGGGGCTCTCGCCGGCGTGTTTGCTTTCGTCATTACGGCTATCCTGAGCACAGTACTGTTCGCAACCGAAGGCAATCAGCTTCGCCAGATGATGGAGGAGCAGTTGCGATCTTCCATGGCCAAAGCTCCCGATCCGCGAAGCGCAGAGCTTCTACAGCAGTTCGTTTCCAAACTCAATACGCCGGAAGGGCTGGCCACGTTCTTTCTTTGGGTGATGGCCTTCATTGCCGTGATCTTCGTTATCTTCTCGGCCGCGGGAGGAGCTTTGGGAGCTTCCTTCGCGGCACGGCGACGGGGAACGAGCTAGCAGCAGTTTAAGAAATGATTTTGAAGGGGCGCAGCTTTAGCTGCGCCGTTGCGACTCGTCTAAGAACTTCGGCTTCAGCCTCTGAGGGAACTCTCGCTCCTGATAACGAGTTCCCGCAGCGGCTGAAGAGGCTGCTGAAAAACTCCTAAGCAGGGTCGCTCGTGGACTAAAGTCCGCTCGCGATACGACAAATAAAGGCCTTTCCGGCACGACCAAGGTCGTGCCCTGACGCGAATCGTCGCGAAGTCGAGTTCCCGCAGCCTCTGAAGCCGACGAAACTCCCAGCCCTACGGCGCGCCTGAAGGCGCGCCCCTTCCGCGTAGCAATCGAATTCTTCCCCAGTTGCTCACGGTTGCCCGTTCTCGTATGATTCGGAGCGGATGAATAAACCAGCGCCCGGCGTCGAGAATCTCCGCGAAAAGTCTCAGATTATGTCTGCCTCCGAGATCGATCGCACCCTGGTGCGACTGGCGCACGAGATCGTGGAGAAGAATAACGGGGTCCAGAATCTGGGACTGGTTGGCATCAAACGCCGCGGTGTACCGTTGGCGAATCGGCTGGCGAAACTACTGGGGCGAATCGAGAAAACGGAAGTACCCGTTGGCACTCTCGACATCACGCTCTATCGTGACGACCTCTCCACCGTCGGGCATCGCCCGGAATACCGCAAGAGCAACATGGAGTTCGACATCCAGGACAAGAACATCATCATGGTGGACGACGTGCTCTACACGGGTCGCACGACCCGCGCCGCGCTCGATGCCCTTTTCGATCATGGTCGCCCACGGCGCATCCAGCTTTGCACGCTGATCGATCGCGGCCATCGTGAGCTGCCGATTGAGGCTGCGTTTGTCGGCCGGAAAATCGACACTACCCAAGACGAAATTGTTGAGGTAAAACTGCAAGAGACCGACAACACGGAAAAAGTGCTGCTGGTAGAGCGGATTCCCCCAGGGCAATGAACCGGCGCGATCGTTCCTTACTTGGTACCGACCAACTTACTCCCACACAAATCAATTCCTATCTCAAGCTGGCGCAGCGCATGGATCCGCGCAAAGCGCCGCAGTTGCTGCGCGGCAAGCGCGTCGTCCTGCTCTTCTACGAGGCCTCGACCCGCACCCGCACCTCGTTCGAATTCGCCGCCAAGGCGCTGGGCGCAACCACTACGCTGATCACGGCAACGTCGTCGAGCATCGAGAAGGGCGAGTCGCTGATTGACACTGGCTGGACGATTACCTCTCTTGGCGCCGACGCGATCGTCATGCGCCATCCGAACAGCGGCGCGCCTTACCTTCTGTCGCGCTATTGTCCAGTGCCCGTGATCAATGCCGGCGATGGACTGCATCAGCATCCTTCGCAAGGGCTGCTTGACGCGCTCACCATCGCACACCACAAGAAAGGATTCAAAGGTCTGCGCGTGGTCATCGTCGGCGACATATTCCATAGCCGGGTCGCGCGATCGAATGCGCACCTGTTGTCGAGCATGGGCGCCGAAGTAATTTTCTGCGGCCCGCCGGACCTGGTTCCCGATGTGTCGGCTGAAATCGCACCCGGCGTCATCGCCTGCCACAACCTGGACGCGGCGATGTACGGAGCCGATGTCGTGATCTCGCTGCGCATCCAGAAGGAACGCCTGGCAGGCCGGCAACTTAGCGTCGAGGAGTACGTCGATCGCTACCAGATCGATGCGCGCCGCATGAGGCTGGCCAAGCGGGACGCAATCCTTCTGCATCCCGGGCCAATCATTCGCGGTATGGAGCTTACCAGCGACGTAGCCGACGGCCCGCAGTCCTGCATACACCAGCAGGTCGCCAACGGAGTGAAGATGCGCATGGCGATTCTCGCGACTGCGCTCGGGAAGGGGCGATAGAGATGCGGGAGCTATTGATTACCGGAGGACAGGTTATCGATCCGGCAAGCGGGATCGATCGTGCATTGGACATCTTGCTGCATGACGGGCGCGTGGCCGAAGTCGGCGAGCATGGCAAGCTGGGCAGAAGTGGTGTTGAGGTTCTGAAGGCGAAGGGACTCATCGTCGCTCCCGGCTTCATCGACCTTCACGTCCATCTGCGCGAACCGGGTCAGCAGCACAAAGAGACCATCGCGACAGGAACTGCCACGGCGGCTGCGGGTGGATTTACTTCGGTCTGTGCGATGCCCAATACCGCTCCGGTCAACGATTCGCCGGAGATCACGGGTTGGATGCGGGAGCCGGAGCGGGGCGCAGTTGTGAACGTCTTCCCTATCGCGGCGGCGACTGCTGGCAGTTTGGGCGTTGATCTCACCGATTTCGCTGCGCTGAAGAAGGCCGGCGCTGTCGCCTTCAGCGACGATGGGAAACCGATTCTCGATGATCGCATTATGAGCGAGGCACTGGCGGCGGCGGCGAGGCTGGGCGTTCCTGTGGTGCAGCACGCCGAGGACACGCACCTGACATCCGGCTGCTCCATGAACTACGGTGCAACGTCGTTCCGCCTCGGTTTGCGTGGCATGCCCAACGCGGCGGAGTCGAGTGTAGTAGCGCGGGACATTCGCCTTGCAAGTGAGTTGAACGCGCATATCCACGTCGCGCACCTCTCCACGTTTGAGGCGCTGAGTGCGGTGCGCCAAGCAAAGGCTCAGGGCCTGCGAGTGACGGCGGAAGTCACGCCTCACCATTTCACCCTCGTCGACGACAACGTCGGCGAATTCGATACCCACTACAAGATGAATCCGCCGCTACGCTCCGTCGCCGACCGCCGGGCCCTGATCGAGGGCCTCACCGACGGAACTATTGATGCGATTGCCACTGATCACGCGCCACATGCGTTTCATGAAAAGCAGGTGGAGTTCGAGCGCGCGGCCTTCGGCATCATCGGGCTGGAGACGGCAGTGCCGCTCGCGCTCACCGTTCTGCACCACTATTTCAAGCTGCCACTGTGGCGCATCGTGGAGCTGCTGTCCTCCAATCCCGCAAAGATCTTTGGACTTCAGGGTCGCGGAACGCTAGCTGTTGGTTCGCACGCGGACGTGACGATCTTTGATCCGAAAAAGAAGTGGACCTTCGACGCCTCGCTGTCCAAATCGAAATCGCGCAATACGCCATTCGACGGATGGAGCTTCACCGGCAAAGCTGTCGCCACGATCGTAGGCGGGAAGATCATCTATCAAGACTAAAGCGGGCCACCGATATCACGGATCGGCACGGATCTGCGCGAATCACACAAAAGAATTAAGACCTTCTCTGATCCGTGTTCATCCGTGTAAATCCGCGGTTCACGCTTTCTTCTTGTTACTCGTCAACTGCGGAAGCCGCTCACCTTTCGCCGAGCACGCGATGAGTTGCTCCAGCCGCCGCAAGCGCGTCTCTTCCTGTTTGGCGCTGGTCACCCAGAAGCTCGAAGTTCGCCGGTAATAGGGCGCCTGCGCTTCATAAAACCCCCACGCCTTTTCATTCGCGCGAAACTTCTTCTCGTATTCATCATCGAGTGCGCGCGGCCGGTTCTCGTAGGAATATTTCTTGGCCCGCTCCTCGTCTCGGGTTTCGAAAGCTGCAACGCCTGGCGGCATCATGCGTTCTAGCTTCGTCAGCTCATTAACGCGGCGAATGTTCACCAGGCTCCAGATGCTCTTCGGCTTGCGCGGCGTGAAACGTTGCGTGTAGCTGATGTCGTCGACAGCTTTACGAACTCCGTCGATCCAGCCGTAACACAGCGCTTCGTCGAGCGCCTCCGAATAAGTAATCGAAGCGTGCCCAGAGGTTTTCTTATGGAACGCAATCCACAGCTCAGTGACGCGGGCGTGGTTCTTGTTGAGCCACTTGCGAAACTCTGCAGGTGTCTTGAAGAACTTGAGATTGGTGGGCGTAAGGCTCGGCATGTGAAGGTCGGACAGCTACCTCCGGAATTGTCGATGAAGTCGCAGCCGCTCCGCGGCCGTCAATCTTGTTAGGAACGTCAACCCCGGGTTCCGCTTCGCTTCACCCGGGGCTAACTTCAGAGTCGCCGCTTCGCGGCTCAAGCTTGGCGCTTTGCGCTGTTACGCCAGGCTCAGGGGTTCGCGCGCCTGCACTCTGGCCGGCATCCACTGGCCACTGACCGCTAGGCACCAGCCACTGACTCACTTCCTTGCCGGCGGTGTCTTGGCCGAAGAATGTGCAGCGGCCGCGAGCACCGGAGGAGCTTCGTCAAACGCTGCAGCCGCTCCATTGGGCTTCTCGCCTGCGGGGATTAGTCCCAGCGCCTTGCGAACTTCCAGCTCGATCCTGACCTTGATGTCAGGATTGTCCTTCAGGAACTGGCGCGCGTTCTCGCGTCCCTGGCCGATGCGGTCCGTCTTATAGCTGTACCACGCGCCTGACTTCTCGACGATGTTGTTGTTGACCGCGATGTCGAGCAGGTCGCCTTCGCGCGAGATGCCTTCGCCGTACATGATGTCGAACTCGGCTTCGCGGAACGGCGCGGCCACTTTGTTCTTTACGACTTTGACCTTGGTGCGCGAGCCGGTCACCACGTCGCCGTCTTTGATGGCGGCAATGCGGCGAATGTCGATACGCACCGAGGAGTAGAACTTCAGGGCGCGTCCGCCGGTCGTGGTCTCAGGATTGCCGAACATGACGCCGATCTTCTCGCGAATCTGGTTGATGAAGATGAGGCTGGTCCGCGACTTTGAAACGATGCCAGTCAGCTTGCGCAGCGCCTGTGACATGAGCCGGGCCTGCAGACCCATGTGGCTGTCGCCCATCTCGCCATCGAGTTCAGCCTTGGGCACCAGCGCGGCGACTGAGTCAACGACAAGTACATCGATGGCATTCGAGCGTACCAGGGCTTCGGCGATCTCCAGCGCCTGCTCACCGTAGTCGGGCTGCGAGACGAGAAGGTTGTCGACATCCACGCCCAGCTTCTTGGCATAGTTAGGGTCGAGCGCGTGCTCGGCATCGACAAACGCGGCCATACCGCCTGTCTTTTGCGCCTCGGCAATAATCTGGAGGGCGATGGTGGTCTTGCCGGAGGACTCCGGCCCAAAGACTTCGATCACGCGACCGCGCGGCACTCCGCCGACACCCAGCGCCGCGTCAAATGAGATCGACCCGGTGGAGATCACGGCGATGGGAACGACTGCTTCCTTGCTCCCCAGCTTCATGATGGAGCCCTTGCCAAACTGCTTCTCGATGCCCGATATTGCCAGGTCGATCGCTCGGTTTTTCTCTGTTCTCTCGTCTGCCATTAAGGCTGCTCCTTGGCCGCCTCGTTGCGCTGAGCTTAGGTCAGCGCACGAATTGGAAATATGAATCGCGATGGGTCAGTGGGCAGGCGCCGCCATGGGTGGGCGATTTTGGGGAAGCGCATGTGCTAGCTGACAGCAAAGTATACATCCGGTAGAGAGCGAACAAATAGCGAAATTCCACAGGGGAGGGATAACGAAAGTAACCTGTGTTCCGATTTGAAATCTCGCGCTATGGAGCTCAGAAATGTGATCGACATCACAAAAAATTAGTTTGCGAGATGCCTTGTTTTCAATGGTTTAGACATGTTTTATGTCGCAAATGATTGACTCCGTGCGACTTAAACGTACTTAACACATATCAAACGACTTACTGGCCGCTGAAATGCTCTTTTGAGTGACACACAGCCGCGCGCGTTCCGGGATCCTCGGCACACCTCTCGCCGGTCCGAAATACATCCTACGAGTGGCTGAAGCATTCGTTGCGAGAAAAACGCGGGGCGGAGGTGACGAAGGTCGTAGGTCAGTTCCGAAATGGGAATAAGCAGTGTGGCGCTTCGCCGGAGCTATGCTGTTGTCCCTTTTGTGAACCTTCGATTCGCGCAGCGGGGACCACTGAATTGTGGGTAGGGAGGCCCGAGCGCAGTTGTGTCGAGCGGCGCCGTTTGCTAGTTTGGCGTAAATGCCGCCGCCTGTGCCCGAACAAGTCAGCAGGACTATTGAGACTCTGTACCGAGCGGAATCGGGCCGGGTGCTGGCGACGCTGGTGCGCCTGCTCGGAGACCTGGACCAGGCCGAAGAGTCGATGCACGAGGCGTTCGCTGCCGCGCTGGAGTCCTGGCCGCAGACGGGTATTCCGGAGAGCCCGCGGCCGTGGCTTATTTCAACGGCACGCTTCAAGGCCATTGACGCGATGCGCCGGCGCGCGCGCTTCGATGGAGCACAAAGAGATCTGGTCGCCCATATCGAATCGCGCGCCGAGGACGCTCCCAGCGGGAATGAAGCCATGGGAGACGAAGAGATCGAGGACGATCGCCTGCGTCTGATTTTCACCTGCTGCCATCCCGCTCTGCCTGCGGAAGCACAGGTTGCGCTGACCCTGCGCGAAGTCTGCGGCCTGACCACGGAGGAGATTGCCCGCGCATTTCTGGTTACGCCGGCAACGCTCGCCCAACGCATCGTGCGCGCAAAGACGAAGATTCGAGAGACACCAATTCCCTACGAGGTGCCGACGCCCGAGGAGTTGCCGGAGCGGCTGGACGCGGTGCTTCAGGTGATCTATCTCGTGTTTAACGAAGGTTACTCGGCCGCGGCGGGAGCGGAGGTAACGCGAGCCGAGCTGACCGGCGAGGCGATTCGATTGGGGCGGTTGCTGACCGAGCTCCAGCCAGAGCCGGAGGTAGTTGGGCTGCTCGCGCTGATGTTGCTACAGGAATCCCGCCGCGCCGCGAGAACCTCTGCGACCGGAGAGCTGATTTTGCTGGACCATCAAAATCGCTCGCTGTGGAACCGAGAGCAGATCGCAGAAGGGGTGGCGATGGTGGAGAGGGCCCTGAACTCCCGCCGCCTCGGTGCTTACACACTGCAGGCTGCGATTGCGGCGGTTCATGCGGAGGCGGAATCGCCCGCTGCGACCGACTGGCGGCAGATTGTTGCGCTTTACAACCAGTTGGTGCGAATTCAGCCTTCGCCAGTTGTATACCTCAATCGGGCCGTCGCGATTGCCATGTGCGATGGCCCTGAGGCCGGCCTGAAGCAGATCGACGCGGTGTTAGAACAAGGCGAACTGGCAAACTACTACCTGGCGCATTCCGCCCGCGCTGATTTGTGCCGCAGGCTTGGCCGGACGGCTGAGGCCCGGTCCTCTTATGAGAAAGCGCTCGAACTCGCGCGTCAGGAACCGGAGCGGCGTTTTCTTGCGAGGCGGATTCGCCAGCTGAAATAAAAGAGACAGGTTCCCTGGGACACCCGACGAGCAGGCAATCTCATGTTCTGTTCGCTCGGAGCCAAAGAGTCTCAAGAAGTGATTCCTCAGACTCAAATAGAGAATAGGCGTTTAAGTTGTACCGGTCGAGCAAGCCCATTATCTTCTCCCTCTCTGTCGATGGAATATCGAACTTTCCCAAGAAATCTTGTTTTGAGCTAGGGTTATCAAAGACTTTCTGATGCGAATCAAACTGCCATTTTCTATTGTTTGCGCTTTCACATACGGTGTAGACCGATTGCTGCCAGAAGTGCCTGCGGGGCGTTCGAGTACGCCCGACAGGAATCTGTATCATCGGTTCTCCGATAGTGCCGCCTTTGATCCCCTGGGGCCTCTCGCAATAGACAAAAATGGATCTCTTTTCGATCTTCGGGTCGACGTCACGAAAAGCAAAAAAGGCAGCGACATACGGCGATCCCGACCAGTCCAGAAGGGGCGAGGGGAATCCGTGATGCCGCAAATATGCAACATACTCAAAATTCTCACCACCAGGAAACACTGTTTGGTCAAATCCCGACCCTGTATACCCCACATAGTCAGAGAGCCGCTCATAGTCAGAGAGTTCTTTCCACAAGTTCTCATTGAATGGCGGCGCTTGCATCGACGAAAAAGCGCCAACGGTTGGACCGACTCTTCTAACAATCAGCTCGTAATAGTCAGCTATTGGCATGTTCAAATGACCACTGCGTTCCAATGTCGTTTCAAGCCGCCAATCGGAATCGGCTTGTCCGCGGAAGATCAAGCTTCTTCGGTAATTCCGATCCCGAAGCTCTTGTAGCCAGATCTCAAATTCTTGCCAATTTCCTTCACGCGATTCCATAGCTCCACTTCCGAAGGCTAATCCGGGGTAGCCGGTGGTCGACTGGCCGGGTGCCGGGTGCCGCAGGTCTCGATTCTTGAACCTTGGATCGGCAGCTGAAACATTCGCCCGGGTGACCTGGCCATTAAAGGCGTTACAGCGCCGCGTCCTGAGAAACGTACCCTACCCGTTTAGCCAGTTCGAGTTCAATACGCCCGATCAATGTAGGACGCCGGACAGCTCTTGCAAGCAAAGCCATTGGCAAGGAAA
The DNA here is from genome assembly GCA_963796585.1 of uncultured Acidobacteriaceae bacterium. GTDB lineage: Bacteria > Acidobacteriota > Terriglobia > Terriglobales > Acidobacteriaceae > CAVVDY01. Next base: position 283,236 of record CAWCMB010000004.1, on the reverse strand, counting down.
CGTAAGCTGCTAGAAACGGCCAAAGGAGGGCAAGGGCGGATGTGCCGTATCGATGCTGGGAGAGAAGGTAGATCGTCGCGCCGACAGCGCTTGGCCACTTGAGCACGCCGACGAACAATGCTCCGAACCTGGCTAAGCTTGGGCTGATGAAGCTGTACCGAACGAATCGCCACAGAAAATCCGCGGCAACTAGGGCGATGACCACCGGCAGAAAGGGGTAGAGGGCGAATAGGATGGGAACGATCGGTTGAGTAACAAAGGCTGGCCACGACGCCCACTCGATAGCTCGCAGGTGGAGCCACCGCTGAACCTCAGATTCGGTAAACGTTGCCAACATAGATCGCGGTCCGAATACCGGCATTATAGGCCTGCTCAGGTTGTACTCATGCCCTGTCTTCGAGGCTGTGACTTCATTGCTTACGGCAGCGTACGCGCCCAACCAACTGATGGTTGAAGCCTGCCCTGAGCGGAGTCGAAGGGGGGCACCCTCGTGTGTATCGACTACTCAAAATGCTTGGCCCATCGTTTTCCCGAACTGCAGTTACTTCAGCCAGTGGATTTTGATTTCCTGGTGAAGCGGCCGAAATTCTGGGTCGCCGGTGACAAGTTCAGCCTTCTTTTCTTTGGCCAGCGCGGCGGCGAAAGCATCGGCCAGACTTAGCTTGAAACGTGCTTTGAAATCGGCGGCAATGTCGGCCAAGGCGCGGGTTGTGGAGTGAAAATCAATAGGCAGGCCCTCCAGGACCTTTGCGGCTTCCGCCCAGGCTGCGGCACCGTCTTTTTTCACAATCGAATACTTCACCTCAGCGTAATTCACATCGGTCATGTGGAGCGAGTCGTCTCGTTTGCTGGCGGAGACGAGCAGCTGCTCCACCGCTTCCCCGCCCGATTCGTCGCGGAAGTAGGCGATGAGCGCGAAGCTGTCGAGCACCTTAGCGGGCATGGCGCTCCTCTAGCGCGCGTTCCTGCTTCTTGTGCTCGGCCCAGTCCTCAGTCAGCGACCCGTGTCCTGACGCCCGCTTGAGGATGCCACGCCCGCGTCGGATGAGTGCCGCAGTCACCGGCTTGAGGAGGATACCGTCCGGAGTCGCTTGAACCATCGCTCTGGTTCCGTCCTCGATTTCGAATTGCTTGCGAAGACGAAGCGGGATGACGACTTGCCCTTTGGTGGTAAACCGCACGGTTTCTGGCTTATCTGTCATACTCATGATCGGTAGTATGACACGCACGGAATAGTCCGTCAACATGAAGCAAGTAAGATTATTAACTTTGAGGAGGAGATCACAAAGTTAAGTCCTTAAGGTAGTTCTGAGTAAGTCTAATGGGAGAGCCCCCAGCGGCTAAAGCCGAGGGTCATCTGTCCCGGCTTTGCGGACCACCTAAAGGCGGTCCCTTTCAAAACAAATACTGAGTCCACGTGGACCGAGTGAATGTGCCCTGTCCGCAATTCTTCCAAAAATAATTTGCCTCCCCTGTCGATTTTCTCCCGGCGCGGCGACTATAGGACGAACGAGCTAGAGCGCAAGGCTGTGCTGCTGGCTCAAAGAACATTAAGGAAAGTACTCATGCCGCAGTATCTGGTTTGCAACTACATGCCCGACGACTTCGATCCGTGCACCGTAACCGAAGCGATGATGGAAGAGATCCACGCGCTCAATCGCGAATTGATTGCTGCCGGCGCCAGGAAGTTCGCCTGCGGCATTGCTCCGCCGGCCAGCGCCAAGACGCTGCGAAGGCAGCCCGACGGCAAGGTGCTCATTACCGACGGACCGTACACCGAGACCAAGGAGCACATGGGCGGATTTTGGATACTGGAAGCCGCCAATATGGATGAGGCACTGGCATGGGCGAAGAAGTCGGCCATCGTGTGCGATATCCCCGGCGAGGTGCGCGAGCTTTTTTTCTACCCGGCTCCGGAATAAAGAGCTGGCGGAAGCGAGTCAACAAGCTGTCCACTGCGGCCTGGGAAGACACGCCCTGGTGACGAGAGGAACGAGCCGGCGCAACACTGTGGGGCCGGCTCCCATCCGCTATGAGGAGAAGGACAATGAAATACATCTGTTTGGGCTATTACGACAAAAGCAAATTTGACGCCATGACGGATGGCGGGCGCAACGCCATATTTGACACGTGTTTTGAATATGACGATCATCTTCGCGCCAACGGACACTGGGGTGGCGGCGAAGCGCTTCAGGGACCGGAAACCGCGTTGACCCTGTCGTGGAAGAACGGCAAGGTGGCAACCACCGACGGCCCCTATGCCGAAACCAAAGAACAACTGGGCGGCATTCTGGTGCTTGAGGCGAGGGACATGAATCATGCGGTGCAGCTTATCGGGCAGCATCCGGCGCTGACCTATGGCAACATTTTCGAGATTCGGCCGGCAGGGGACATGAACGAAATCATGAAGGCGAGCGAGCAGCGACGGAGAAAGGTCGTTGCACCCTGAAGACGGTACTAGCTTGTCACGGACGGAATCGACAAAGCGTTGGCACGCGAAACGAAAAACCGCGGTCTCGGCCGACGCACGATGTTGCGAGGCGGGCCGTCGACTAGAGAGCGCGAGGAGAGCTGAACCGCTCTGTGCTTCACCTCAGTTCCGCGTGAGCGTATGCCTGAAGCATCTGCTCTTCGGATGGTGGGTTCAGCACGTAGGCGTCTACAAATTTGTCAACCTGCGGGTAGCTCGTGTGGCGAATGCGCTCGGCGGCGCTTGGCAGATCGTAATCGGTGTGGCGGAGGTGGATGTGCGGGCCGAGCAGCAGCCAGTCGGCGCCGGTCCTGCCGAACGGCATGCCGACGCTGCCGGCGTTTATTACGCGAGTCCTCCCTACCATGCGATCGAATTGGATGTGGGTGTGGCCGCAGATGACGGTTCTCTCTTCGACGCTGGCGAACACGGGCGCGAGACGCTCTTCCGAGGTCAGGCGGGTGAAGATGTCGGTGTCGTTGCGCGGCGTGGCGTGGCAGAAGAGGATGTCGCCGACGCCGTCGATGGGCAGTGTGACAGTCGCGGGCCAGGAGGTGAGGAGCGTTTCATGTTCGGGGCGAAGTTGCTGGGCTGTCCAGTCGATGGGGTCGCGCCATTCTTGGCGCGCGTTGCGATACCAGTCGGTTTCGATGCCGCGCATGTGGGCGAGAACTTCACGGTCTCCGTTGCCCAGGATGACGTGGGTTGGGATTTCTGCCTGCGTGAGAAGGTCAAGACATTCGATGGGCATTGGCCCGGGAAGGACGTCGCCGCCGATCAGGATGTGGTCGACGGGCTCGCGATGGATCTCGGCGAGCACGGCTTGGAGCGCGGGCAGATTGCCGTGAATGTCGTAGAGGGCGGCGAGGACCATGAGTATCCTGTTGCTTTGTCATCACGAGCGTCTTTTTGGGCGTGAGGAATCTGTTCGCGCCCGCGTGGACATACGATCACTCATCGAACAGCAGTTCGCACTGCAAATGAGAGCAGATCCCTCGCTTCGCTCGTGATGACAAACCGTGAGATGTAGTAGTCGCCGAGAGAAACGACTCCGCCGAGGTACATGCTAGCGCTTCAGCAAGTCCACCGGCTCGTTCACATCGGTCACGCGGAAGTACTGCGCCAGGTGCGGGTATCTTCGCGCCACCGCCTCGTACATGGCGTAGGCGACGTTGCGGTAGGAGAAGTGTCCTGCAGGGCCAGAGCGCAGTTCGCTGATGTAGAGGGCTTCGGCGAAGTCCATTTTGAACAGGGTGCGTTTGCGAAAGGCCAGCGGAATCAGGTACTGCGACTGTTCGTCGGCTTCGATCGCTTCCCTTCCCGCCAACTGGGCGACGGCTTCCCATGTCCGGTCCATGAGCTGCGCGTAGCGCGACGTCAGTCCTGCGCGCTCGATCTCCTGCGGCATGTCGTAGCCGTGGCGTGGAGTGTAATCCTGCATGATTTGCACGCAGCGGCGATGGCGGTGCATGTCGCGGAAGCCGCCGATGTCCATGAGGATGTCGAAGCGAAAGCGCTGGCCCGACTGGAAGGCGCGCGCGACTTCGTCGAAGCGTCCGCGATGCTTCATGCCCAGGCCGATAATCTCGCTACGCTGCTTTTCGCTTAGCCCCTCAACCACATTACGAATCTGCCGATAAGAATGATGGTCGCACTGGTAGAGGAGCGTGGTGGCGAGCTCAACCTCGAGCGGCTCATCTTCCAGCAAGTCGACCACTGGAGCGGGGTCGATCGGGAAACGTCCGAGCAACTCAGCAGCGGCCCCGCTTAGTTGACGCCGGCTTTCGAGGTCGTAGGTGTTGGGCTCGGCATATTTCATCAGGGTGGGAGCGACATGGACCTCTCGCAGAAGTACCTGCTCAGCTCGACCGGCAAGCTGGGGTGCCTGCTCTCGAATCTCTTCCAGCAGGCCTTCCACCACCGGCTGACTAACGTTGTAAGCGCCTTCGCGCGCCGCCTGCTTCAATAGCTCGCCCAGCCGTCGCACTTCAGCCTGCGGATGGGACAATAGCCGCGAGACCTGGTTCTCCAGGGTACGTGCGCTGACAATCTGCCCCAGCGACGTATTGGTCGCCATGGGCAACAGATAGCGCGACAGATCGAAGGCGCGGGCGCGCAGGGTGCGCTCGTAGGCGTCCTGCTTCATCTCCTCAGGCTTGGGAGTGCGGGCGCGCAGATAGTCGAACATCGCGTTCGAGAAATACTGGTATTCCGCGAAGAGATGGTCGGCGGTTGCCCGGTAGAGCGCATCAGCTTCGGTATCTCCGGCAAAATCAGGAACGTAATATCCACTTTTCTTGAAGTCCTGGTAGCGCGTAGAGCGCTCCTGGCCATCCCAGCGAGGTTCGTCGACGAGGATCGTGGCCGCGAGGATGGACAACCGCTCGATGGCGAACGCGAGATGAGCGAGGTCGGCGATGCTGCGGTGTCCATACTGGAAGTAGAAGGTGTTGAGGAACTTCTCGGCCTTTTGCTCGTTCAGCTCGGCCAGCGACTCGCGCAACGAGAGCGCCGAGCGCGAATACTTCGCCATGCCATAGGCCTGCACTTCGGGATCGGCGCCATGAATGGCATAGACCTGAGTTGAACCTTGAGCGGCGGACGTCTGGACTGGGTCGGTAGTGGGTTTGGTGGCCATCGGCATTGAGCCGAATCATAGGTGGTAGCGGAACTTTGGGCAACGCTCTCGCTCCGAGGAGCACCGATCAGGTTAACGAGTCGGCTCGGATGACACGGCTGAGGATAGTTGCACTGGGGTGCAAGCCCGCGTTTGTATGCGGAAAAGAAGCAGATGCTTCAGCGACGGGCGGACAAACTGCAGGTCCCTCGGCTTCCCCCTCGACTGCTCTCGGTGTCCGCTCGGGATGACAAAAAGGAAAGGGGATCACACATGCCGACGCGCTAGCCACCTTTGCGCTATTGCAGTTAAGAGGAAAACTGTAATACAACTTGCGAACCTGACCGAACGTGCAGATGCGCCACGACCAGGCTGTCTTGTCTCGAGGACAGCCGACAATCCTGCTCGCCTGCGAAGCTGCCGTGCTGACGGTCAAAGGGCAGAGGATCCCGACGAACTATGGCCTTACCTCCGTACGTCACTTCGTATTCGAATCTCACGGTTGCGCAAGTATTACTGCTCTATCTTGGTCGCGAGGGAGTAACCAAGGTCTTTGGTATTCCGGGCGGCGGAGTAGCTGAACTGCTGGTCGAATTCAAGAATCAGCGCCAGAGCTTTGAGTACGTTGTGTGCCGGCACGAGACGGGCGCAGCCTACATTGCCGACGGCTACTACCGCGCAACCGGCACGCTCGGAGTAGTGATGGTGACTTCGGGCCCCGGCGCGACGAACGCGCTTACCGGTGCGATGACGGCGCAGAACGATGGCAGCGCAGTTCTGGTCATCACCGGCGAGGTGGCAGAACAGTTCTTCGGCAAGGGAGCATTGCAGGAGGGTGTTGATACCGATCTCGACATCCAGGCGATTTACTCCGCCGCATCGGTCTATAGCGCGGAGATCAGCGACCCAACTGAGGCGCAAACCCTGATCGAACAGGCTGTGCGCGATGCCATGACGATTCCGCGAGGCATGGCGCACCTGGCGTTCCCCAACAATGTGCCCACCGAGCCCGCGCCTTCCCCGATCTCGATTCCGAACAGCCCGGCGAATTATCGCGCTACTCCGGCCGGCGCCGACCACAATGCCGTTGTACAAGCGGTGCAGGCGCTCACATCGTGCAAGCGGCCGCTGATCTTCCTGGGCAGCGGTTGCCGTGATGCACTGCGCGACAAGAACACCCTCGACCGTCTGGTCATATTCGCCCAGACCTATGGGATTCCGATCATGACCACCCCCGATGGCAAGGGCGTATTCCCTGAGGGAAATTCGCTTTCGCTGCGGGTGTACGGCTTTGCCAGCAATACCTGGGGACCGCTGTGGATGCAGCAGCAAGGCACGCCCTATGACGGGTTGCTGGTACTGGGAACCAGCCTGCGCGGACTTTCATGCAACAACTTCAACCCGATGCTGATACCCGCGAACAATGGACCCTTCATCCAGGTCGATCTGGATCAACACGCCATTGGCCGCTCGTTCGCAGTGACGCAGGGAGTCGTGGCCGACGTCGGCGCTTTCATTCGGCAGATGGGTGAACCGGCAATGAGGGAGAAGTTCCCGCCCGTCACGGCCGACGTGCAAGCGCGCGTGGCTCAGGTCGCCACCATCAAGAAGAACTCGCCCTATTACAGCCAGGCGCAGTACGACTCGACGGCATCGCCCATCGAACCGGCAGCCATATGCCGGGTAATGAAAGCGACGCTGCCGGAAGACTCGATGATCTTCCTCGACGCCGGCAACTGCGTTGGCTGGGGCATTCATTACTTAACTGCAGATACGCGAGAGGTACACAGCTCGCTCGCGATGGGACCGATGGGCTTTGCGGTGGGAGCTGTCATCGGCGCAAAAATGGGAGCGCCTGACAAAACGTGTGTCGGCTTTGTTGGGGATGGGGCGTTCCTTATGCATGGAGCTGAGATCTCAACTGCGCAGGCCCACAATGTGGGAGCTATTTGGATTGTGCTCGACGATGCTGACCTGCACATGGTGAGCCAGGGAATGCAATATCTGTATCCCGATCCCAATGATGTGTGGGGTGGGCTTTATCGCCTGGGCACACCCGATCTGGTGAAGTTCGCGCAGGCATTAGGAGCCGACGCCTATGGTATCGACAGCCCACAACAGTTGCAGGAACTCATGCCCAAGGTCATCGCTGCGGCCGACAATCAGAACCGCCCACAGGTAATCGTGGCCAAGATCAACCAGAGCAGCCTTGATCCCTACTTCCCGCCGAAGCCGCCGGCGGAGTAGAAATGGTTCGAGGAGAAAGCGAGTAAACCGAAATGAGCACTGGCAAAGGCAAGGCATCGAAAACGTCCACTCACTATGACGTTGCCATCGTGGGCGGCGGAGTCTCGGGCGTGTATTCCGGCTGGCGGCTGCTGACCGCCAACCTCGGTGAATCGCCGCAGTTGAAGAAGCTCGCCGGCAAGAGTGGCAAGCTGAAGGTGGCGGTGTTCGAAGGTACCAACCGCATTGGTGGGCGACTATTATCGGCGCGTCCGCCCGGCTTTCCGGAGTCGACGACTTGCGAGATTGGTGGCATGCGTTATGTGTCATCGCAGACCCTGGTGCGCAGCCTGGTGGAAAATGAGCTCAAACTTCCCCGCTACGAGCAGGTGGTCGATGTGGACTGCAACATCATGTACCTCCGCGGCCAGCAAATGCGCTTCAAGGAGAACCATGATCCTTCCTCCATGCCCTACCTGCTTGATTGGGCGGAGGAGCAGTACATTCTGAAGCACGATCCCAGTGGCCTGATCGGCTGGGGAATTTCGAAGATTCTTCCCCAAGTGAATAGCCTCAGTCCCGACCAGCTTGAGAAGTTTCTGCGCAGCGCTGTGGTCGACGGCACGCCACTTTATCAACACGGCTTCTGGAACCTGCTGTCGCGTGCCTTGTCGCCCGACGCTTACCAGGTCGCCCGCACCCTGGTCGGCTATGACTGTCTGGGATCGAATGCCAATGCGGTAGATCTCATTTGCGAATATTTCAACTTCACGCCCGACGTGCACTATTACCTGTTTAATCAGGGATACGACACGGTCCCATGGGAACTGGAGAAGAGATTTAAGAATGCCGGCGGAGAGGTGATCCAGGGCGAATGGGTTTCCGGCTTCGAAAGTACCACGTTGTCAGACGGCAGCACTGGAGTCGAGTTGCACTTCCGTGGCAAGCGCGAGTCGGTGACGGCGAGTGCCATCATCCTCGCCATGCCCCGACGTTCGCTGGAACTGCTGGATCGGGTTGGACCGGTGTTCGGTCCGCAGCACGCAGAACACGTGCGTCGTTTGGTGGGCTCAGTTCGAGCGATTCCGCTGTACAAGCTGTTCCTGGCCTACGAATACCCCTGGTGGCAGGGAGTTGGGGTCACGCAGGGACGTTCGCTCACCGATACTCCGGTGCGGCAACTCTACTACTGGCCAATCGATCCGTCGGCGGCTACGCCGGCTACAACCGGCAAAGCGTTGCTGATGGCGTACAACGACGCCACCAATGTCGACTTCTGGGAAGGCTTGAGCGGAGCTGAGACCCCGGTGATGCACACTCGCGGCGCGGCGGAGCACTTCCGCAAGATCCCGCCGGGAGTGCGCTTGTTTGAATCCATGCCGCTGGTGAGCCTTGAGCCGCCGCCGAAGGATGAGTACACGCGGCGGTTGCGCGACAACTGGAACAGTCACCGCGCGCCTTACGAGATGGTGATGGAGATGCATCGCCAGATTAAGCGTATGCACGACATTCAGTATGCGCCGCACCCGATTGACGCGGCCTACATGGATTGGTCCGTCGATCCATACGGCGGTGGCGTTCACTTCTGGAATCGCGGCTACAAATCATGGGAGGTGCTGCACGACATCACGCAGCCGGTTAAAGACTTCCCTTGCTACATCTGCGGCGAGGCTTACTCAACGAACCAGACGTGGGTTGAGGGCGCGCTACAGACGGCGGAGATCGTTTTGCAGAACCATCTCGGCCTCAAGAAGCCCAAGTGGATAACGCCCAATCCCAAGCCGCCGGCCCCGCCGCCTTCCAAGGGGAAAATCAATATTTCATGGAAAGGTCTGAGTAGCCAAGGCAACGTAGAGGTCACCGACTAGGCGTCTACGCTGAAGGAAAAATCATGCCCCATCCAGAGCCTCGTATCCTCGGCCTCGGCTACTTTGTACCGCCGAACCTGCGCACCAATGACGACCCTATCTTCAACTGGATTCACCAATACCTACAGAAGAATCCCGGGGTGTCGAACCCATTTCAGGGCTACAACACGCGCGTGGTGCTGGGCCCGGGCGAAGACTTGATGACCATGATGGTGCCCGCCGCCATGAACGCGTTGCAGGCGGCAAATCTTCAGCCCTCTGACATAGACATGCTGCTGGGGTACGCATCGGTAAGTCCGTGGGCGAGTCCGAACGAGTTGAGCCACCTGCACCAACTGCTCGATATGCCGCAGAGTACGTATGTGGTTCCGTTGAACAATGAGTTCTCGAACTTCAATGCAGGGCTACTCTTCGCCGATGCGCTGATCAAGGCTGGGCGGGCCAAGAACATTCTTGTAGTCATCGGCGGAAATTGGAGCCAACACGTTGACTACCATACGCTGCAAGCAGTGAGCGCAGCTGATGGCGCAGGAGCGGCGGTGGTTGGCCTGTCGTCTAATCCCACATTGTGGCAAGTTGTGGATCAGAACACCGTTACCGACACCAGCTTTTTCGGGTCGATGTTCATGCAGGGACAGAAGTACGAGCAGGTTCCTCCCAGAGATGGGCATCAGGCGCTGTGGAGCGAGTCGTTCTTCCAGATCACGGACAAAGGCATGAAAGGCTTCGGACAGTTCGGCGGCAGTCTTGCGCCGACTGCCGTAACCGAACTTCTCTCGCGCCACAACATCGCACCCAACACCTGGACGTTAATTGCGCATCAGGCTTCGACGGTCCTGTTCAACATGTGGCAGAGCCAGCTACAACCAGCGCAGATGATTCAGACCATCGCCAACTTTGCCAACATGACGATCGCGAATATTCCGGTGAATCTGGCGTGGTCGGTGGCCAACCAGCCTGTCAGCCAGGATAGCCTGGTACTGTTTGCGCTATCTCCCGACATGCACGCCAACGCACTGTTACTGCAGCGCACTCAGGTTTGAGGCGTTTGAACGCGCCAATAATGCATGCCCAAAGCCAGACTCTGGAAAAGAAGCTTCATTTTTGGGCAAGAATCGCTATTCTAATGGCTGGGGATGCGCCTCTTTGGCCCACGCTAACTCATTTTTGAACACTGCCTTGATCGGCGGCCGTTATGAGCTATTGGAGAAGCTCGGTGCCGGAGGCATGGGCGAGGTGTATCGTTCCCGCGACCGGATGAACGACGAGATCGTCGCCCTGAAGCGTGCGCTGCAGATGCCGTCGGCGCTTTTCGACAGCGCTCCTACCAAGGAGAGCGAGCCCCGCGATGTAACACAAGCGTCAGCGATAACCCATCTCGGCACGGTCGATCCATCAGCCTCGACTGCCGACCTCGATACGGCGACTTCGGATCCAGGGCCAAGCTCGGCGGACAGCAGCGAAAAGGCCCGCCTTGTGCAACTCGCCCTGGCATCCGAGTTTCGGGTCCTCTCGTCGTTGCGACATCCTAATATTGTCAGCGTCCTGGATTATGGCTTCCAGTCCAGCGGGCTGCCGTTTTTCACGATGAAACTGCTTTCCGAGTCCAAGAGCATTACGCGGGCTGGGCGGCGACTCCCGCTTGAAGGCAAACTCGACCTGCTGTTCCAAGTCTTGCAAGCACTGTCGTATTTGCATCGGCACGGCGTGATCCACCGGGACCTCAAACCTTCGAATGTGCTGGTAACCGGCGGCCACGTGACGGTTTTGGATTTCGGTGTCTCTGGTTTGCCGGAGCACGAGGTGGCCGGTACGGCAGGGTTCATTGCGCCGGAAATTCTGGCCGGCAAGCGTCCCACACCAGCTAGTGATTTCTATGCCTTGGGTGGAATTGCCTACGAGCTACTCACCGGCGCGCCCGTGGTGCGCGGACGCCCGGACTTCGAGCAACGGCCCGACATGCAGCCGCTCAACGCGCTGGGAGGGCTGGGGGAGATTGTGCGTACTCTGCTTTCTCCCGATCCCGAACAGCGACGGTTCAGCGATGCGAATCAGCTCATCGCCGCGATCGCCAAAGCGGCAGGCTGCGAAGTTCCGGCAGAAACCTTGGCTCACCGAGAGAGCTATCTCAAGGCCGCTCCCTTGGTGGGACGCCAGTCGGAGCTCGCACTGCTGACCACCGCACTGGATGATGCGGTTCGGGGAAGAGGAAGCGCATGGCTGGTGGGAGGCGAAAGCGGCGTTGGCAAGTCACGATTACTCGATGAAGTGCGCTCCAGGGCGCTGGTACGTGGCATGGTTGCCCTGACTGGCCGGGCGGAAGAAAACCAGGCGCCGTATTCAATCTTTCGTAACCCTCTCTTGCGACTGGCACTGATGGTCGAGGTAAGTGACGAAGAGGCCGGCACCATCAAAATCGTCGTCCCCGAAATCGAGCGAGTACTGGGCCGCTCGGTTTCGGACACGGTCATTGATCCGCAGTTGTTCCAGCAGCAGTTGACGAGCGTCATCCTGAACCTATTCGAGCGCTGCGAAGCCCCGATTCTGCTTGAGGTGGAGGACTGCCACATTGTGGGAGATAGCCTCAAGGTCATGCAGAAGCTGATTGACAAAGCAGGCGAACTGCGACTGCTGATAATTGCTTCTTTTCGCGATGACGAGCGCCCCCAGTTCGCCATTGAATGTCCCGGAACGCATGTTTTGTACATGAAGCGTTTCGGAGATCGCGAGATCCGCGACATTGCCATATCCATGCTGGGACGAGAGCTCGGCAGCAATCCCTCCATCGTAAGCTTCCTGGAGCGGGAGACCGAAGGTAATGCCTTCTTCCTGGTAGAGGCGGTACGCGAACTAGCGGAAATTTCCGGGCGGCTGGACAATGTTTCGCCGGAAAAACTTCCCGAGCATGTTTTCTCCGGCGGGATGAAGGACTATGTTCGCCATCGCCTCGACCGCCTGCCGGAATGGGTACTGGAATCGCTTCGAATCGCCGCCATCATTGGACGCGAAGTCGATATCGAGGTGTTTCGAGCCGCCGCTCCCGAGGTCGATCTCGATTCCCTGCTGCTGGTATGCGGCGAAAACGCGATCTTCGAAGGCTACGGCTATCAATGGCGGTTCACTCACGACAAGATTCGCGAGACTGTGCTGGCGGAGATCGGGCCCGAGCGGCGTCGCGATCTGAGTCTGAGGGTGGCCACGGCGATGGAGTCAGTGCATGGCTCCGCCCCTGACCGGGTGCAGGCCCAGGCAATGCTGTGGAGCGAAGCGGAAGTCCCAGAAAAGGCCGCGCACTACCTGTTATTGAGTGCGGCGCAATTGCTGGCAACCGGAAATCCGGAAAAAGCGGTTGGGCTGGCGGTTGACGCGGCACGGCAACTGGGGGTTGACTTGCCGTCGTCGCGCGAGGAGCAGGGCCGCGCCATCGGTCTCGAGATGCAGAAGATCGGCGAGCTGATGGCTGGGCGCTCTCCTGCGCAATTGCAAGACTTGCCGGGGCTGAGCGACGAACGGATAGCCGGCATTATCGGCATCCTGATGCTCATTGGCCCGGCGGCTCATATAAGCCACCGCTTCGAGCTCTTCGCTTTGAGCACACTGAAGTGCTTTACGCTGACTCTGGAGCACGGCGTCGGCAGCGATGCTCCCAAGGTCATTGCCATGTATGCCGCGGTGCTGCGGGGAATTACGCGTGACAGCCAAGCCGCTTACGCGTTTAGCAATCTAGCAATCGATTTGGACCGCAAGATGTACGGCAGGGTCAGCGCTCCGGTGGCATTCTTGCATGCGTGGTTCATTAACCACTGGGTGAATCCGCTGAAGCACAACCCAGACTTTGCCCGCGACGGGGCGCGTGTGGGAATGCAGGAGAATGACGTTCTCTACGGCTGCTTTAACGCCGCAGCCCACGTTATGTATTTGAATTTCAGCGGCGCTCCCTTGCAGCAGGTGGTGGCAGAAGCGGAACGGCAGTTGTCCCACATTGGCGGACGGGTGCGAGTGGCGGCGTTTCACTGCCTGTTAGAGCGGCAACTTGCCCTTGCCCTGCTGGGCCGCACCGAACATCGGCTCAGTCTTTCGGACGAGCGATTTGACGAGGAGCGTGACGTGGCCTCGATCTGCGGCACCTCCAACTATAACCAGATCGGCTACTACTGCACCGCCAAGATGCGCCTCCATTATTACTACGGAGATCATGAAGGCGCGCTGCGCTACGCGAAGCAGGGGTTGCCAATTCTGCCGGCCTTCCAGGGCCAGGTGGGGGAATGGGAGTTCCTCTTTTATCGCGCGCTGGCCTCGGTTGCCCGGGCAGGAGAAGTGAGCGGAGAGGAACGCGATGCTCTGTTGCAAAGCGCGCGAGATCTGCTGGAGGTTTTCCAGGCGTGGGCGGAGATCAATCCGGCGAACTTCGCTCACAAACGTGACCTAATCCGCGCCGAACTGTTGGCCGCCTATGCCAGCTCGGATGCGGATGCGGCGTACCAAACGGCTGTAGCATCGGCTGAGGCGAGCGGTTTTGGCCACGATGTGGCGTTGGTTCACGAACGCGCCGCCCTGTTCCATCAGAGCCAGGGCGATCGTCAGTCAGCCACCACACACGCGCAGATGGCCGTCTCGCAATATGAGCACTGGGAAGCCTGGGCCAAGGTTGAAGCGCTTCGCAAGCAGATGACCGATTTTCAGAACTTAAGCTAAGACCAGCAAGGACCGTGCAGGAGGAGACATGACTTCCATAAAGGCAACGCTCCCGCTACTGGCAGGGCTCGTCTGCCTCACCACTCTGATCCCCATGGCCCGGGCCGACAGCTTTGGTTTCTACAACACCGGAAGTTTTCAATTCGATTCGAATACAATTTCCGGAGACGCTGAAGGGCTTTGTTCGGGCCAGTGTGCCCCCTGGGGCAATACGGTAATTCTGGATGTTTCTTTTGCCGCGTCGGTTGTTGACTATCAGCAAAGTGTCTCTTGTTCGAATAATCAATGTGAGACTGAGACCAGAGGCGATTTCGGTCCTGGACTTCTCACGGCGGACCTCGCTGTTTATGACGATTCTTCGCAAACTTACTATCTGAGCTCCAGTTCTGTGCAAGGCAGCTTTAGCAGCCACTTCTGCACTGGCCATTGCGGAAGCAATCGAGCCGAGACTGAGTTGTCCTTGATTTTTCAAGGTGACTGGAACAATAACTGGTCTTCCAACGGGATGATCCAGATGGAGTGCTTCCACAACATGGGGTGTGTCGACGGCACGGGGGCAGGCAGCCTGACCACAACCACACCGGAGCCTTCAGCTGTTGCGCTACTCCTTGGCAACATACCTTGTCTGTGCTTCGCGATTCGCAAGAAGTTGTTCTGAGCGACTGCCGCTCTTTTGAGCGAAGTGCTGAGGAGCTCCTGGAGGGCGAACCACAATGGTCACGATTGCACGCCCAGAATATCAATCGCTATAGTCGACTTATTGCTACCGAGCCTGCACTGCGCCAGAGTAGTCTTTACTCAACCTCTGTCATCTGAACATGAACTTCCAACCGATCAACGGTCTACGCCTGTTAGGAATTGAGACAGGTATTCTAGTTGTGGCCTTGGCCATAACCTTCGTGAGCCTTCCCTACTTGCGGCGGTTGGCGTGGGTTCGATGGCCAAAGTGGTTGTTTGTCAGCGACTGGCGTCCAACATTGTTTGTGATCGTTCTGGCATTGATTGGTCGAGCGGCACTTTTGCCATTCATCGGAATTCCCGAGCCTCACATTAATGACGAATATAGCTATCTTTTGATGGCGGATACCTTTTCGAACCACCGCCTGGCAAATACGACTCCTCCTGAATGGCAGTTCTTTGAGACATTTCACATTACGCTGACGCCTACCTATCACTCCAAATATCCCATAGCACAGGGAGTTTTCCTAGCCCTCGGACAAGTGCTTTTTCATCAGCCGTGGGTTGGGGTCTACCTGAGCACCGCGTTGTTGTGCGGCGCGATTTGTTGGGCACTGCAGGCCTTCATGCCGCCGCAATGGGCGTTCCTCGGAGGTCTGCTGGCGGTTTTTCGTTTTGCCCTGTTCAGTTATTGGACAAATTCATACTGGGGAGGCTCCTTACCGGCGCTGGGTGGAGCGCTAGCCTTGGGCGGGGTGGTGCGACTCTTCGCGGAAAACAAGACGGCTCGATACCGGGCCGGTTCCGCGGTGGCCTTCGCCCTGGGACTGTTGCTACTGGCGAACTCTCGTCCTTATGAAGGATTTGCGTTTTCGATCCCGCTGCTCGCCTATTTCCTCTACAAGATAGTTTCGCGGAAGCCTGATTACGGCCGCATCGCCGTACCAATTCTGTTGCCGGTGCTGCTAATCGGAGCCACGGGCATTGGCTTTATGGCCTACTACAACTACCGAACCACCGGCGACCCTTTGCTGATGCCGCGCCTGCAAAATGAGAGGACCTACGCGCCACTACCGTTTCTCATTGGACAAAAGCCGCCGGCCAACTTCGTCTCCAGTGACCCAGTCTTCGCCAAGTACTACCAGGTGGAGGCGCAAGAGCACCAGTATCTTGAAACAGTAACCCTAGGCGGCCTTTGGCAAGTCGAAGCGCGGCGATGGAGTCGCAACTGGTTCTTCTATGTTGGGCCCGCGATGTCGCTGCCCCTGCTGCTGGGATTTATTTTCTGCGCCAAGAACCCTCGGCTCCGAATTGCTATTTTTTCTGCGCTAACCACTTTCGTTGCCGTGGCCGCCTGCAACTGGACTCAAATGCATTACTACGCGCCGGCAATGATCGCGATGTACCTCTTCATAGTCGAGGGCCTGCGATACCTGTGGGACGTCGAGGGTCGGGGAGGACAGGCGTTTGCGATCGCTGTTTTGTTGACGGTCGGATTGACGTCGCTGATGCGATCCAATGGCAGCACGGCACCAGATCATCCGCACTTTCCCGACGGTCGAAAGATAGTTGCCGAGCGCCTGAAGCATGAACCCGGACGTCAACTAGTGCTCGTGACCTACGATCTCGACAAGCACTATCCCGGGGATGAACTGGTGCACAACTCCGCCGATTTTGATTCGCAGAAGATCCTCTGGGCACGCTCCAAAGGACCCGAACGCAACCATGATCTTTGCCAGGCCTACTCTGATCGCACTTTTTGGAGCGTCACCACCGACGACTTCAACCTCTCCATAAAGCCTATGAGCCTGTGCAACACCACCTCATCTTTAATATCAGGGCCGCCGAAAACCACTCCCCGCTAAAGATTGCATGCGACCGCTCAGCGATTAGGAACCGGGGATTCCCTTTTTCGCCACCAAGGCGTCCTCGCGATAAGTTATGGTCCTTATTTCAGAAAACGGTACAGAGTCTGGCACTATTTGGACAGAGGCGAAGTGATCTGCACCTCCAGTCACCGGCAGAAATAGCGAATTGAAAAGCAAGTCCGAGTCCTATTCGCGCCAGGTAACGCAGGAAGTTTCCCCTAGTCGGCCAAATACGACGACCAGTCCATATCTAGGCTAAAAGACCTATATAAGGTGACTGAATGCAACAAATCTCGTTAAGACCTACTCTTTTACGGTAACCATATAGTACCCAGCTTGTAGGTTACTTTCGAGTAGAAGAGGTCGAAGAATTCGTTGACTCGTGCATCCATGCGTGTAACAAAAGTTATAGGACCGATTGTTATTCCTAAAGATTAAGCCCATTGGTGTGATTGTGATCGTGGACCCATTCGCTGCGATGAGCGAACCACCACGGACAGATCGACGGGAGCGGTACGGTTCAGCGTTTCAGCGTCGCCAGCTTCGTTGAGCGCGGTGTGAGTTAAGCAGGCAATATCGACCACCAGCACGGCTTTTACGGCCAGCGTTAGTGGGCGATCATCCTGTCCACCTTCTGGTCTGGCCGAGGTGCGAGCACTGAGCTCGATTCAGCAGCATCCCGGCGCCGGACAATGGGAACTCCACCCTGATTATCTCAACACAAATGGCTACTTATGCTGGAATGTACAAGTTGAAACTAACCGCGACAATCGGATCCATAAAGCAAACAGCCATCAGACTTCTTACGGTGGCGGCGGACGATAGAAGCCGCAAAGGACAAGTACTGGAGGCCTAATGCGCCACACAATTTTTGTAACTATACTTCTGGTTTTGGCAGCCCAGTTCGCCATGGCGGGCGCAGGTAATGATCAGCCGACAAATATCACCGTTACCAACCCCTATTCCAACAACATAAACTGGGCCCAAGTTTGCTGGAATACGAACAATCCAAGTGACTCTCTAGTCATGATCGGCGGGAACTTGGATTTCTCGCGCCAGGTTTATGACTCGACCATAACCACCAACCATTGCGTGGTGGTCAAGAACCTTCAACCGAATGACACGTACTATTACTCGGTGGCGAGCTGTACGGATCCCATTGGCGGCCAGCCATGTGCGAGGACAGACGCCAATTGGAGCTCTGCGCCATGGCCCACCACTACCCCGACCTTCACTACGGTGCAATCAACGAGCGGACCAGTCGCCTATTCAGCTTTTGCGTTTGGCCCCACCTATGTGTATCAGGGCTCCGCGATTAATATCCCCATCAGCATCATCCAGACATCCGGCGTTGTGAAACCGAACTATCTGATGGTGATTGCGGAGGCAAGCATCGACGGCATATCTTGTCTGCCGGGAGCCGGGCTGGGAGCTAATTGTGGGAATACCGGTATAGCTTTAACCATGCTATGCAACGGCATCCGCGAACAGGTTAATCCGTCCACCAATAATTATCCAGTAAATCTCGTTGTGGGGCAGCCTTACAACAATGACTATTCCTGTTACGACTTCTTTGGGGAACCCGCCATGGAGGCGAGAATTGTTGCGGGTGGGGGCCAACTCCGCCGGTCGAGCATTGGGCCGTCAAACCTCGGCCACACCCTGCGGCTGATATTCCAGATTGTTGACGTCAGCCAAGAAAAGATACCGATAGGCGATCCGCTGAAGCTAACCTATCAGTTCTCGGTAGCTCCGCCACCTCAGTTTAAGGTGACGGCTCCCACAAGCTTTCCTCCTGTTCCCAATTACAACAGGGCGATCTTCACTGCGGCGAAGTACGGGCCCGCCAGCTGCAATAACCTGGTGCAGGCCAATAGCCAAGGCATCTATTTGAACGGTGACTTCAACGCGACTTCGTCAAATTCTGAGGCCCCAGGTTATTGGGATACCTACACCTATGACGCTAACCGAGTCTTCAAAGAGACTGGCGAGCGGTTTGACGGGGTTACGGGTGCTCAATGGCAGCCCAACCACGCGTATTCTCCGGGTGACCTTATCGTCTCCGGAGGCTACACCCAGGTTAATGTTTCGCCTGGCATCTCGGGGGCAAACCCGCCGGCGTTTAATCCTGTCCCCGGGCAGCAGACGATGGACTGGGGCACGAGTTGGATCAACGCCGGCAACAAGAATTATTGGACCCAGTGCTCAGAGATTATCGGAATGCAGTATTTGAATTGGGCAGTGAACGTCGCCAAGTGGGTGGGGACCGGAGAGTGGAACATATTTCCCTGGGGAATGTACATGGATTATCTACGCCAGGGAGACGTGCTCAACGAGAACTGTGATGGAGGCCCAACCTGTTCAGGGCTGAACGCGGCAGCCGACTGGCGATTTGGCGCTAATGTCCTGACCTATCCGGCTCCCGGGTTTGTGGATGAGAATTTCGTTTTCACCTACTACCCCGAGCAATCAGGAACGATCAGGTCCGTGCCCTACAATGTAAACATGCTGCTGGTGAACTGGCTCGAGACCGGGGTGCAACCGACCAACGAGCTCAAGGCAAGGCTTGATCTACTGCTTCAGACCATCGCGGAAGTTACCACATATAACCCGCTCGACGGCCCCAACCATTACAAGTGCTGCTATAGCGCACCGAATTACAATGTTGGACTTTGGGCGATGACTCTAATCCATACTTACAACGTGCAGACCTACTTGAACGCCCGACCGGACGCACGAATTCCCGTCGAATTGATGAAGCTCCTGGACTGGTTCTACTCCACGCAGGTCAACCTCATGGGAAACGACAACACCTTTCCTTATGAGCCATGGACGGTTCCCTACAATTGTTCGATTTTCAATACTCAAAACTGCACGGCAAGCATGGGGGGGTTGAATAACCTGGTAGCCCCGGCTTATGCATGGCTGGGCGCAGTGTACGGCGACTCATGCACGCTGCCCACTAGCGGGGCCAAATGCTGGGACGCCGCCGACCTGCTATTTGCGAAGGCTGTGGGTGATGGATGGCAGGGCGGCCCAAAGAACTACAATCAGATCTTCCAGGACTTCTCGAATTACATTGGATGGCGCACCGGAACCATGCCAGGGACCGATGCCTACGTTCTGCCGACGCATAACCCACTCGACGACCCGTACCCGGATGTCATCGGGCCGTATCCGTCCGGTGCGTACCCGGCGAAACCCACCGCCGGCAACATCACAAACAGCGGCGCAACCATAACCTGGTACACCTACGAACGCGCCGTAAGCACCGTGGTGAAAGTCGGTACAGATCCGAACAACATCAATATCGAGACGGACTGTGGGCCGAGTGTTTACACCAACACGGATAACCTCTGGATTAATACCTGCGACATCTCCGGCCTTATGTCCAGCACTCTTTACTATTTCGGAGTAGGTGGGACGGACGCTGCTAGCAATTTTGCGTTTTCATCTGTCGACCCTACAAACAATCTATACGGCGACTGGTTGCATTTCACAACCACGCAGTAGCGCTCGTTAGATCGGCAAGGACGAAAATATGAAGACTACGATCATCTATTGTTTAATGTTGTTCCTGATCCTGGGCGCGGCCACCGTACAAGCCAGAAATCTTCAACCGCCCAACCTATGCGAATCGTCCACTCCGGGACTGCTGGAATGGAAGTCGCAGTATCGCTTTGACCCCTGCCATACCGGTTTCAATGTGTATGAGTACATTCTGAGTACCGCCAATGTAGGAAATCTTGTTCAGGCCTGGCAGTACACGACTGGGGCTCCGATCTTTGTTGCATCACCGACGGCGGCGGCCAACGGCATGGTGTACGTCGGTTCCGACGACCAAAACGTGTACGCCTTGAACGCAAATACCGGAGCATTCGTGTGGAAGTACCCGACCGGAGGGCCCGTACATTCCTCTCCGGCAGTGGCCAACGGCATGGTATATGTAGGGTCCGATGACAACAACGTGTACGCCTTGAACGCCGCCAACGGAGCACTGGTATGGAAATTCCCTACCATGAGTCAGGTCTATTCTTCGCCGACGGTCAATCTCGGCGTGGTCTACGTCTTGTCGTCTGACGGCCGGTTATATGCATTGAATGCCAGCACGGGAGCACAAATGTGGAGGTACTTTGCCAGCAACATAGTTTCAGAGTCTTCGCCGGCATTTTCCGGCGGCGCAGTTTACCTCGTATGTGCCCCGAGTTTGTGCGCGGTAGATGTCCACACCACACTGAATCGATGGACTTCAGGGAATAACTTGTCCTTATATTCTTCGCCGGCGGTGTCAAACGGTATGGTGTACATAGGGGGGTACGATGATAACGTTTACGCCTTCGACGCAGCCACGGGAGTACAGCGGTGGAGCTACAAGACCGATAATCAGATATGGTCTTCGCCTGCGGTAGCCAACGGTGTGGTGTACGTCGGATCCGTGGACGGCAACGTCTACGCCCTGAATGCTTCGACGGGAGCGCTGGTATGGCAGTACCCTACCCTTAGTTACGTTGTCTCGTCGCCGACGGTGGCCAACGGCGTGGTTTTCGTCGGTTCCGCCGACAGTAACCTTTACGCATTTGACGCCAACACGGGAGCGCTCTTGTGGAACTACACGACGGGGGATGAGGTCGATTCATCGCCGGCAGTGTTTAACGGCATGGTGTACGTCGGCTCCCGTGACGGGAAGCTGTACGCCTTCCATCTGTCCCAATAGACGTACTTACGCGATTTGGCTAGGTGCGAGTTGCGCAAAACCTAGAGGGGTGACGGGCAACTGTCGCCCCTCTCTATTAAGCGAAGGGTGAGTTTGCGGTGTGCGAGAGTTTGTCTTAAAACTGCTGCCAGTTTCCAATTCCAGTCCTGTACTCCAATAAAAGTTAAGGGAACATTGAGTCGAAACCAACTCTCGTTATACAGTGAACCACATTGAGGCGATCCCTTAGGAGGTCCTAAATTGCGTCCGTGCTTTGCGATCCTCTGCACCTTGCTCGTTTGTTCGTTGTTTTCCGCTAATCTTGCTGCACAAACACGGACCCCCATCCCGGCCGAGCCAATCAACGTGCTGACGTACCACAACGACAACGGGCGTACCGGGCACATGCCCCTTGAAACGACGCTTACGCCTGCCAATGTAAACGGCGCCACCTTTGGCAAGGTGAATTTCCTTTCGACGGACGGCAAGGTTGACGCAGAACCTCTCTACGCTTCCAACGTTGTGGTCAACGGTCAAGTCCATAACGTGGTGTACGTGGTGACCGAGCATGACAGCGTCTACGCCTTTGACGGTGATACCGGCATGCCACTGTGGAAGCGCACGGCGCTGCTGCCAGGCGAAACCCCAAGTGACGCGGTGTTCAACTGCGACCTAATTTCTCCTGAGATCGGCATCACCGCCACGCCGGTGATCGACCGCAGCCGACGACCAAACGGCGCCTTATATTTTGTCGCCATGTCTAAGAACTCGACCAGCCCTGTCTATCATCAGCGGCTGCATGCTCTCGACCTCGCGACTGGGGCTGAGTTGTTCGGCGGACCAACCGACATTAAAGCCAAATATCCCGGCACCGGCGACAATAGCCAGAATGGATTCGTGATATTCGATCCCGTGGCGTACGTCGAGCGCTCGGGGCTGCTGGAATTGAACGGCAACATTTATCTCGGGTTCGCCTCGCACTGCGACGTGCGTCCGTATACCGGCTGGCTCATGCAGTACAGCGCGTCGAATCTGTTGCAGCTTTCGGTGCTCGACCTTACACCCAACGGTAACGACGGATCGATCTGGCAGTCAGGCGGTGGCCTTGCCGCGGATAACCAGGGCTATATCTACTTTCTCGATGCGAACGGAACCTTCGACACTACGCTTGACGGAAACGGCTTTCCGATTAACGGCGACTATGGGAACGCGATCATGAAGGTCTCCAGTTCGGTCCCGCTTGCGGTGGCCGACTATTTCAACACCTACGACACGGTGCAGGAGTCCGACATCGACAGGGACACGGGTTCAGGCGGAGCACTGGTGCTTCCGGATATTTCCGCTTCTGCGAACAAAACGCTCCATCTCCTAGTGGGCGCTGGTAAAGACGGCAGAATCTACGTGGCGAACCGCGACAACATGGGCAAATGGAATCCCAACAATAACAACAATCTCTATCAGCAACTAACCGGCGCCCTGCCGTACGGCGAGTATTCGATGCCTGCGTACTATCACAACACGGTCTACTTCGGTGGCGTGAAGGATTACATCAAAGCGTTCCCGATTGTACTCGGTCGGCTCACTACGAGCCCAAGTAGTCAGAGCAGCAAAGCATTTGCATATCCCGGTACTACCCCAAGCATCTCCTCCAACTCCGGAGTGAATGGCATACTTTGGGCCGTGGAGGGCACCTATCCCCTGGCGCGGTTCCACGCCTACAATGCGCTTGACCTGACGCAGGAGCTTTATAACAGCGATCAGCAAGGATCACGCGATCAGTTCGGTCCCGGCAACAAGTTCATGGTCCCCATGATCGCCAATGGCCGGGTGTACGTGGGGACACAGACCGGCGTGGCCGTATTCGGCCTGCTCAAGTAGAACGAAGACTTGCTGGATCGATCCGTCGATCGCGTGCTGCGCGAGTGGCGTTGGATCAGGATCCGAAAAATGCAGAGCGGGGTGGGAGTATGGCCACCCTACATTTCGTTACCGGCATTACTGGCAGCGCTGCATCAACCAGTCACTTCACTCGGGTCAAAATCGTTGATCGGTGTCGTTTGGACGGGACACGCCGGGCCATTGACCGGCAAACAGAACGAATAAAAGCCCTTATTTGTGAATCTTCAGGGCTGGAATCGGCAATGAGATAGGGCTGGACAGCGGTCTGGCTGAGGTCTTATGATCTTTGATCAAACTCTCTGGACAATTTCACTGATAAAACTTATGCTTGCTAGACTCCAGGTTCGAGGTCGAGATATGCGTGTCGCTACAGTCCTTGTCTGCTCAATGTTGGTGGTTTCTGTGGGTTTTGTCACCCTGAACGCTCAGGCGCCGCCGGCTTCGTTGACCCCGCTGAACATCCTCACGTTTCACAACAATAATCAGCGGCTGGGCCTGAATGCGCTGGAGACGAAGCTTACGCCGGCCAACGTGAATCCCACGACCTTCGGTAAGGTGAACTTCCTTAACACAGACGGAATAGTCTACGGCGAGCCGCTCTACGTTTCCAACGTTTCTATCAATGGCGTTATTCATAACGTTGTGTACGTGGTGACGGAGAACGATAGTGTTTACGCCTTCGATGCGGATAATGGCACGCAACTCTGGAGGGTTACGGCGCTGCTACGGAATGAAACGCCCGCTAAGTATCCGAATTGCGGATTGATTACTCCGTTAATTGGCATCACCGGCACTCCCATCATCGATCTCACGACGGGAAGTCATGGCTTGATCTATGTAGTCGCGGCATCGCTGGACCAGAACCAGGCCTACCACCAGCGGCTCCATGCCTTCGATCTCGCGACCGGCGGCGAAGGCTTAGGAGGACCCACGGAGATTGCCGGCCAGTATCCCGGTACCGGCGACAATAGCCAGAACGGGTTTGTGATATTCGACCCGGCTCAGTACTTGCAGCGCGCGGCACTCCTGGAAGTAAATCACAAGATCTATATCGCCTTCTCGTCTCATTGTGATGAACGTCCCTACACGGCATGGGTCATGCAGTACAGCGCATGGACCCTGCAGCAGATGTCCGTACTCAACCTCACTCCCAATGGGTACCAAGCCGCGATCTGGCAATCCGGTGGCGGGCCCGCTGCCGATAACGACGGCAATATCTATTTGCTCACAGGCAACGGGGTATTCGATACCACTCTCGATGCCTCTGGCTTCCCGATTAATGGCGACTACGGGAATGCGTTGGTGAAGATCTCGGGTAACACCCCCAGCATGACGGTTCTCGATTACTTCACCATGTACAACACCCTGGATGAAACCAACCAGGATCTAGACTTCGGTTCGGGGGGGCCGATAGTGCTTGACATCCAATCGGTCAGTCCTAATCAACCGCCCGTTCCCGTGGTGATCGCTTCCGGCAAAGACACCAACATTTATGTTGCCAATCGCTACAGCATGGGAAAGTGGAATCAAAATAACGATAGCGGTCTCTACCAGGAGTTGGACGGCGTTGTAAATTACGGACTTTTTGGGACCCCTGCGGTGTTCAATAACACTATCTATTACGGTCCTGAATACGGACACGTCACAGCTTATCGCATCTCAAAAGGATATATTTCCAGCACGCCAAGCAGCCAGAGCGTCACCGTACTTGGTTCTCGCGGCGCTACGCCCAGCATCTCCTCTAACGGCGTCAACAATGGTATTGTCTGGGCAAATTCGTGGAGCAAAACCGACTACGGAGTTTTGCACGCTTATGATGCGCGGAATCTGAGCCAAGAACTGTACAACAGCAACCTCGCGGGACAGCGTGATCAATACGGCTTTTCCACAAGGATGACCGCGCCGATGGTGGCTAATGGCCAAGTGTACGTACCGACGCCGACCGGTGTAGCGGTCTTCGGACTACTAGGCTCAAAGCAGGGTAACGCCAGTGGGACGAAACCAGGATCAGGGCGCTGAGGCCGCGTACAACCAGAAACAGGATTTGTGCCCTGCGCAGCCGACGATGGTTTGCTGGCTAGAACTTGATTGAAGTAGCGCGCCTGGCCGAGCAGGCAAACGAGCACAGCCTGTGGCGAATTAATACGTCCCCCTCGGCAAAAAGGTGCTGAATCGGCGGGTCGTTCCGTAACCGCTCGGCCGCTGACCCTGCTTCACCACCTCTCCAAATAGGGCTCGGTATAAGTTGCTTTCGTGGCGTATAGTGGTGGTGTATCTACTGCAATCGTCAGTCAGATAGTCTCTCGTGGTTGAGAAAAGGTGGGGCAGGAGGCGTTATGAAATTCGCGCTTGCAGCTCTAATACTCTTTGTAGGTTGCGCAAGTGTAGCGCAGCAGACACCCTCCAGCGACCAAGCTGCGACAGCGCAAACTACCCCATCATCGGCGCCCACCCCATCAGGCGCCAGTGCGGCAACCGCGTCGCAAGCAAACGCAACTCCGGCGGCGGGAACAGAACCAACCGCCGCATCACCGACCGGAACTTCACCCGCTCCCACGGCAGCAGCAACCCCAAGCGGCACTGGCTCCTACGCTGCTACTGGGCCATATGGCGGCATTGGCTTTTCGACTACGGGTAACTCGACCTCAGTAATTCCATCGTCGGCGATCCCTACAGACACCATACCGGCAACGCCGGTTCCGTCCTCTGCGGTGCCGTCGCTTGCAATCCCCTCGTCACCAATACCGTCAGCTTCCATACCGTCCTCGGCAATACCCACATCGCCAATTCCCTCCACGCCGGTCCCGTCTTCTCCTATTCCGTCGTCGCCAATACCGTAAATAGCAGTAGAGACATCTCGAACTTCAGCACAAACGGGCACCCAGACCCGGAATTCTGCCCGAGTACTACAAAGGTGCCAAAGTATGCTGGCTAGAAGCCAAGCGTGAGCTGATTCTTGTTTTCTGGAATCTGTAGATCAATTCCGCGAGCCTGATTGGCGGCAATGGTCGCCTCTAGATTGACCTCGTTTATGGGGATGATCTGCTGATCGCGGCCGTGCTGAACCTGGAGCGTGTCTTGCGTCAGCATATAGCGCTTCGCCTCGAATCGCTGACCGCTTCTCAGGATGAAAACGGCAGGCGGAATGGCTTTGGCAGGCGAAAGCTGTTTGCCTTCCGCATCTCTCACGGGCGGTACCTCAATCACCTTGGGAGAAGCTGCTGGCGCAGACGCAGCCTTCTGTTCCGGTTCTCGGTACACGATAACCGGCTGCTGCGATGAAGACGATTGGGGCTCCGCTGGCTCGCCGAGTTCCCAATAGGGGTCCAAGCCTCCGACGGAGTACGGGGAATAGCCCCAGTAATAGCCTGGCCCATAATAGTTGGGATTCAGCCACCCTCGGCGGTACCCGAAGCAGTTACCGCGACTGCACAAGCCCGGGCGCCCAGGACCAGCCGGTCTCCTGTTCCCAAGCACGAAGCCGCGTGCCGACGGAGAAGTTGCAACCGGACCGAAGCCGCTGCCCCTCATGGGATTGTTGATGGGAGCCCTTTGGCCCCACGCAGGCATGCAGGTCAAAGCGAAGACGAGCAACGACAAGCGAAGAATACAGTTCATACTGCCTCTTAACAGGAGCATACTCCAGTTGGTTCGCGGCTACCAGACATCACTTGAGCACGCTAAAAGGCGGACGGAGTTCGCCCGGCCACATCTTCCGACTTTCTTGACGATCGCCGCTCGGCACAAAAGTCTATCTTGTCTGATCCCGAGAAGTGATGACAATACGTCACGTCAGACTGCCTTGAAAGTTTTACTTGGAGTTTACTTCGGTGGTGTGGACAACAAGTCAAATAGTTCCTACTCTATTGATACCCTCGCAGCTTCTGAAAACAGGAACGCCGCTTTCGATAAGAGCGGAGAAAAGGCAATTTATATGACCCTCGTTAGCTTTGTTACCCAGTTTTGGGTGCTCCTGCTGAGCTTCGCTGTCATGGTGGCAGTACTGGCAATTGCCATCGGCGTCCGCGCTGCGTGGAGAGAAAAGCAGGAACAGCCGATGGAAATGGATCAGGAGCACCGCGCCAGGTTGGAACAGCGACTGTTAGAGATCTCTGCGTCGCGAAGAAAAACCGCCTAGCGATAAAGGCCAGCACCGACCGAAGTCTAGCGTCGCTGTTTGCTGACGGAAAAGTAACCCGGAGACCAACCAACAAAAGCCCCTTGCTATCAAGGGGCTCTGTTGACTCTAATCTTTCGCTCTAATCTTTCGCTCTACTCAGTCAACCGCAACAATACCTTCGCAGCGATTTGCTGAAACGCGGTTTCCATCTCCGCCGTGCAGTCAACCTTCGAGCAGTCCCCGATATAGAAAAATTCGCCTTGGGGAAGACTGGCGTTGTAGGTGGGAGAGCCGGGGTCATTGGCAACTTGCTTCAAAAATGTCTGCGTGCTGGTGTCGGTGCCTAAGCCAATGGTAAAGATGATAACTCCGGGAGTTTCGGCCTGCATTGCCTTGGCCGACTGAAGCGCGCGGTACTGTGCCTCAGTGGTTACATTGGCACGATTAATATTGGGAGTGCCGGAGTTCTGGGACGGGAACGTCGTTATGTAATGTCCCGCAGAGTCCTGGCAAACGTCATGACTCGAATCATATACGATTCTACAGGCCGGATTCCCGGTGTTGGTACAACCCGAATCGCCTGTGGTACAGGATCCCCAACTAATTCCTTTATTAGTTCCGCTATCACCTGGGCACCAGTCGGTCCCATCCGGGGGATTAAAGACATCGACTCTATTAGTGACGGGGTTGTTGTCGAAGCCACCGTAGTTCACAAAGGCCGAGACATTTTTCTTGGTTGTTGAGTTGTAGCAGGTGAACGTGTCCTGGATCGTATTTACCAATCCGTCCGTGAAGTACACCATGACGCGTACTATGTTCTGCCCTGCCAATACCGAAATGGTATTAATCTGGTTATTCGCAAGTGTGATCGGCGGACCGTCAGTCGCAACGTAGGTGCCGCCACTGCCAAAGGTTCCGCCGCCAGGAACTAATGCTTTGACATCGTTCGTGACCGTGGTCTTAAAATTATGCGCCATCGTAAACTTGATGTTGGAGTTGGAGCCGAAGGTGATTAATGACACGTAGTCTTGGCTGTCATCGAATAAATTGACAAAAACCGGTACTGATTTCTGGACAGCAGTCTTGCCGCCATTGCTGGTCAGCGATCCTGAGTTGTCGAGAACCAGCGCCATCACCAGCCGGCCACGGGTCGCAGTCGCCTCATCAGCAACCTTCCAGCTGGGGAACAGCAGCCGGGCAAATGTCGTCGGCACATTCGCCGTAGCCGACACCTGGACCTGTTGGTCTCCGTAGGCATCCGTAGGAAAAGTGATGGTTGGCGTCGGCGCACCGGCGCCATAGTTGGCATTGAAGATGTGGTTCGCGATCGTGCTGGCCGTACTTTGTCCTTGCGCAAGATTCTTCATGCCCGACAAGCACGCCGCATCTACTGCCTTAGTGATGCGGGCCTTGGTTACGAAGGCATTGCCGCTGTCGACCGCCAAAGCTACTGCTAATACGAGGATCGACCCCATGAGCGCAATGACAAGCAGAACCTGTCCTCGTTTGTCACTTAAGAAGCTCATTGCATCCCTCCCTAGTAGTAAGCTGCGTCATACAACTGCGTCGGCAACAACTTGCCGCCGGCAAATGGAGTGACCGGACTGTAGCTGTAGTAGATCTCTGTGACATACAAAGATTGGTTCGCGGCGAGCGCAGCAACCGCTTCGCTGGGGAGAGTGGCATTTCCACACGCTGATGGCGGCGGGTAGCAGCCTATCTTGCTGGAGAGTCCGGTGCACGTGCCTAAAGAGGCCTGACCGCTTACCTGCAAGGGATGGGTGCCCGTTCCCGTATTTAGGACCGAAGTAACAACGACGCAACCCTTGGTGGAAAGATTTAAATTAGCACCCGCGTCGTTTACGACCGTCTGTGCGACCTGGGATAAAGGGACGTTGCTGCGCGAAGCCATGCTCGACCCTTCTCCGGTTAGCGTCTTCATGACTTGCTGGTAGTAGAAAGCGCGAGAAACATCGATGACGCCAAACACCAGCAGGAACAGTACGGAGGCAGAAAGTGCCACCTCCAGAAGAGCCTGGCCCGATTCTCCTGCAAACCTGGGCTTCGATCGTTGGTTCATGGTGTCCGTCTCCTTACGAATCTCCCGGGGGGAAGGACTCGTTGGTGAAACTGCTGCTGACCTTAATGGTGTATTTGCCATTAGTGAAGAATTGGTTAATCAAAGGGGTGTGAAAGTGATAGTCGTAGTTGACGGTGACCGTCACCACATCACCGGGGCCACCAGCGTTGCCACAGCCCCCGCTGGAGCTGCACACCGTGGTGTTGCTAGCGTTGGCAAGTCCCTGCGTCAAGTCTGAAACTTTCTGCAGAATGGAACTGTAGCGGCTCGCCCCCGACAGGGACTGTCCGGTAATGGCATACCTGCCAGCCTGCCGCACGGCATTCTGAAGCTCCATCTTGTATAGGTACACGTAGGAAAAGTCGAAGATGGAAATTAGAAGGAGGAAGAACACGGAACCCGCAAAGACGAATTCCACCAGCGTGGAACCTGTATCTCCCCTACGGAAAGCGCCGAATCTTGATTTCACTGTACCCTCCCCTAATCAGAGAGCCTGAAAGCTGTCTCTGGGCTTGCAAGGCGGAGCCCAATTCCTAAAATTCCTAAGTACAGCGGAGACCACTATTATCACATAAAGCTGCTGCTATCGGAAATAAAATATGCGGAAACTGTCAGACTACCTCTGCTTCCGGGTTACTAAATGTTTTTACCGTAGTGATATTATAAACTTTTGTATCCACTATATAGTTACTACCGCAAAACCCAGCCCACTCCACTACGTCCGTCGTTAACGGCATCTACTTCTCATGCCGCACCTGACGATAAGTGGCGGCCACCCGTGAAATACGCCTGCTAATAATGCCGCCCTAACAGGTTGCCGAAAAAACGTTTCTTAAGTACCTCAGGGACTAAAGCTCCCACATATTTCAGGGCGTAACGATGGCTCGAAGGCCAGCACCACCCGAACTTCGACTTTTTCAGCAGCCTCTTAAGCCGTCCCACGGTGTGGCCGAGTGGGGTTACGGAACTTCAGTAACTGACAACTCATCACCAATACGGGTAGAAGTTTCCGCAATGATCCCAACTGGTAACTCGATAACGCATCGCGCCTTCCAGTGGAGCCCAGTAATGCGGTACGGAACCATTGCCGGCCGCACATGGACAACCCGCCAATCCCGGTCCGCAAAGATCACGTCAATTGGGAAACGCATGGCTACGGTATGGATGGACTGCGACGGATAAATGAGCAAGCCTCCACCCGGTTCCAGGCCACGCACTCCCAACAGTCCGATCATGCGGCTGAGACTTGTCTCGGCGACCGTGATTCGGTCGCCGAGCACACTATTCCTAGTGATGTTCGCTACCGTCACCGTGGGGGCCGACATCTACTTTCGCGTAGTCACCCGCCGGGATGCCGCCATACGTTTCCGTCGTGCGACCATAATAACGATAAGCACAACCGCGAGTACGCCCGCGACAATCCGAATCATAGTTACATTGTCCATTAACAGTAGCCTCCTGAATATTTACCTTTGCATCTCCTCGAACGTCTTCATCATCCTGATCATGGCAGGCCCAAGCAATACCACAAACAGGGCAGGAAAAATGAAGGCGATCAACGGGAAAAGCAACTTGATCGAAGTCTTGGCAGCGTTTTCCTCGGCCCTGAGCATGCGTTGGCCACGCAAGCCATCCGCAAAGGTGCCCAGCGCCTGGGCAATCGGCGTGCCCAGCCGATCGGTCTGAACCAACATGGCGACAAATTGGCGAATGGCATCCACGTCGACACGATCTGCCATGCTCCGCCAAGCCTCCAATCGCGGTTTGCCGGCCCGCTGCTCACGGCTGATGATGAACAACTCTTCGCTCATTTCCGGATAGACCGGCTGGACCTCGTTGGCGATTTTCAGCACGGCCTGGTCGATACCCAAACCTGCTTCCATGCAAATCACCATGAGATCCAAAACATCGGGCAAGGCCTTCCAGATTCTCTGATTGCGCTGACCAGCCTTGTAAAAGAGAAATATATCCGGAGCGAAGAAGCCCAGCACGCCTAACAACATGGCGTAAAGAAAGAAATTATTGGAGCCGGTAAAAGTGGCAAGGATAATGCCGACAATCGGTCCCAGCAGTTTTGCGCTCAGAAAGGTATCGGCATCTTCCGGTTTTCGGAAACCCGCAACGCTGAGACGATATCCGAGTTGTTCGTCGCGCGATCGCAACCAATCGCGAAACGGCGCAAGGGGGCGGGTGGCCAAGGCAAAAATGCCCTGCGCTCCAAGTGCCTCGTACTCGTTATCATCGGCAAAACCAGGCCGGCCTTGTATCGCCGCCAGGCGAGTTTCGACGGGCGATTTTCCGCCGACGATATTCATGATGACCAGGGCTGCCCCGGCGAACAGTGCGAGAGCCACGAAGATTGAAAGCAGCAGTGCAGTCATATCAGTACTCGACCCGGATAATCCGACGAATCGCGTAAGCTCCAAGGGCCATGCTGCCCAGGGTGTAGTAAGTCATTTTGCGGCCTAATTCGGTCTCAAACAGCGGTCGTGTCCAACCAGGGCTGACCACATTCATAAGAACAAAGGCCACAAATGGAATCGCCAGCAAGATAGCGGCCGTCATTCGGCCTTGTGCCGTGTGTACCCTGACCTTCTGCTGCAGCCGAATTCGTCCCCGCAATAGGGCGGCAGTCTTGTCCAAGAGTTCGGCGAGATTGCCTCCGGTCTCTTTTTGGAGAAGAATTGCGGATACAAGAAACTGCAGGTCTTGTAGGGGGAATCTCCGGAAGAAGTGCATCAACGAATCGCGAAATGGCATTCCGAAGCTCATTTCCTCGGCGCAGCGGCGGAACTCCGGACCCAAGGGATCCTCGATCTCTTCGGAGACCGCCACCAAAGCACTGGGGAGGGAATGACCGGCGCGAAGAGAACGTGAGATCAAATCGACAGCATCCGGCAAAAGGGCATTGAATTTACGGAAACGACCCGCCCGTTTGTATAGCACAAAGCCCATGGGCACGAGGCCCGATACCAGTCCCAGAATCCAGCCGGTCAGGCCAGGAGATATCCACCAATTTCCAATAAGGGCGCCGATTAATACCATGCAGGCAGTAAAAAAAGCGAACCGACCGACCGTCCACGTCACCTTCGCCTGCTCAAGAACCAGTTGGAGCTGGAGTGCGGAGGTATTGTTACGAAGATAGTGATCAATCCACTCGACGCGGCTGAAAGTAACGCGGCGGACGATTTGGGTCTGTTCGGCGTCATCTCCCAGACGTCGATCCAGAGCACCAAGCCGTTCGAAAATCCGCTTATCGCTCTCGGAAGGCTCAGTGAAATAGGCAATGGTGGCAAATACCGCCACCAGGAGGATCAGAAATACCGTCAACATGGACATGTTTCCGCTCCGCCCTACACCTCAAACGAGTGCTCAAAAATATTCTGAGGCAGGTTGATGCCAGCTCGCTTGATCCTTTCGACGAATTTGGGTGATACGCCTGTCGCCTTGAAACGTCCGATGACATGGCCGTTGACATCGATACCGAGCCTTTCAAAGACAAAGATATCCTGCATCGCAACCACGTCGCCGCTCATGCCGGTAATTTCGGTAACGTAGGTTATACGCCGGGTACCGTCGCTCAGCCTCGAAATCTGAATGACCAGGGCAACCGCGGATGCGATCTGCTGGCGAAGAGCCTTCTCCGGCAGATTGAGATTGGACATCAAAGCCATGGTTTCCAGGCGCGCTACTGCGTCGCGAGGGCTATTGGCATGGATGGTGGTCAATGAGCCATCATGTCCGGTATTCATCGCCTGGAGCATATCGAGCGCTTCCTCGCCGCGCACCTCGCCGACGATGATCCGGTCTGGGCGCATGCGCAACGCATTGATTACTAATTCGCGCTGTCGCACTGCTCCCTTGCCTTCTACGTTGGGAGGCCGGCACTCCAGCCGCACAATGTGCTCCTGCTGCAGCTGAAGTTCGGCTGAGTCTTCGATGGTTACGATACGTTCCGACTCTGAAATGTAGCCGCTCAAAACATTCAAAAGCGTGGTCTTGCCTGCGCCCGTTCCACCGGAGATGATGATGTTGAGTTTGGAACGCACGGCGGCCTTGAGCGCCTCGAAAATGGGCGCGGTCACAGTGCGATTGGCCAGTAATTGCTGAGTACCGATGGGGATCTTGCCAAATCGGCGAATGGAGAGAATTGGCCCGTCCACGGCGAGCGGAGGGATGATGACATTGACGCGAGATCCGTCGCGCAACCGGGCATCGCACATCGGAGACGATTCATCGACGCGCCGGCCTACATCGGACACAATCTTGTCGATAATATGGCTCAGGTGGGCGTCGTCTTTGAAGACAACGGCCGTCTTCTCCAAGATACCGGCCCGCTCAACGTAAACCTGCCGATAGGTATTGACGAGGATGTCGTTGACGGTTGCATCCTGCAACAACGGTTCCAGCGGACCCAAGCCGAAGACTTCGTGGGCCACCTCGCGTGCGAGACGCTCCTTCTCAATCGTACTTAGCGGAGTATTCTGCTTTCCGATCAGGTCAAAGATGACTTCCTGCACTTGAGCCCGGGCCTTCACGTCATCCAGGGCGGTGACCTTTTCAAGATCCAGGACGCCCAGCAACTCGCGATGCAGCGTAGTTTTCAGGTCCTGGTAGGTCTTGGCGGAAACACCAACGCTGCGCGAACCGGTCCAGGTTCCGGTGCCGACCCGCATATCAGTGCCGAAGGTCTTTGTCGTCTTCGTCATCTTACTTCCTAAAACTTACGACCCGAATAGAGTAAACAGCTTGTGGCGCGAGCCCTTGTTATTTGTACTGCTGGAAGCACTTGCTTCTACCACAGCCTCGTGACCTACAACCAGGTCGGCCCACTGATCAAAAATTAGTGGCAGGTCTGATCTGCGATCCATGTCAAGGGGCATTCCCGCATTAATCGCGGTGACAACCTGTGAATAATTGTTGGGCACCCTGACGGAAATTTCGCGGTGTAACGAACTCTCGACATCGCGCTCCGTGAGTGTGTTCTTTCTGGAGGCCCGATTTAACACGACATCGATGCTCTCGTTAGGATAGTGGAGACTGGTCAAGTACTCAATACAACGAAGCGCATTTTGAATGGCCGGAAGCTCGGGAGTAATAATCAACTCGAGCCGGTCAGATTGGCGGATTGATGCACAGGTATCTTCGCTCAGCCCGGGAGGACAATCAACGACGACATATTGGTAGTTTTCCGCCAGAAAGGCCAGGGCATGTTCGATCGCATCGGGTGGGGTGTCAGAATAGGATTGGATCGCTTGCGGCGAGTCCAGCACTTCCAAGCCACTCGGGTGCTGTAGCAAGAAGCCCTGCAACAGGTCCACATCCAAGCGATCCATATTATGGACCAACTCATAAAAACTGTACTGATGACGGTTCAGTCCCAGGCAGAGCGCAACGTCGCCGAGCGCCGGATGATGATCCACCAGCAGGACCTTCTGCTGATGCCGGCGCACCAGGGCCAAAGCTAAATGCAACGCCAATGAGGTGACACCCGTCCCCCCCTTTGCGCCCATCATGGAAATGACTCGGCCTTTCTGACCCGGCAAAACGCCCTGACGGCGCGCCTCGACATGCGCCAGCGCCTCTAATACCTGGTCGGGCTGAAAAGGCTTCAGCAGGTATTCCGAACATCCACAACGCATGGCTGTGATGATCTGATCCGGGTTCGAGTCACTGCAGACGGCAAAGAGCGTCAGGCTGTTGTCACAGGTGTCGCGCAAGGACCGGGCAACACGGAGACTCTCCTCCCCCTCGTCAAAATCAATCACGCAGATCTTGTGGCGAAACTGCTCCAGCATTCGCATCACTTCGCGTGGCGTGATGTGCTGATCAACGTTGTCCACCACATGGATCCCGGGTGCCTCCGTAACCAGGAATTCCAGGCTGTCCTTAGCGTTCGGGTCAAGACCTATGCACAAGATCCCCGTGCGTCGCTCGGAGCTTCGCGAACTTCTCATGTCTGTCGGAGTGTTATTCATGGCTCACTTCGATTCTGGGGCCGGGTTTGGATTCGGGAGTCCCTTATCAAATTCCTGGTTGTCCAGATTCCGTACAGGCTGATGTACCGGGTGCGTATCCGGCATGGCGCCTCGGACCGGATCAACGATCGTGGGGGTTACCAAAACTATCAGTTCAGTATCGGTCTTGTTCACACTCCGCGACTTGAAAAGCTCTCCCAAGATCGGAATGTCGCCAATCCCCGGTACTTTGCTGAGTTGCACTGTGGTGCGCTCATCC
The DNA here is from genome assembly GCA_963796585.1 of uncultured Acidobacteriaceae bacterium. Lineage (GTDB taxonomy): Bacteria > Acidobacteriota > Terriglobia > Terriglobales > Acidobacteriaceae > CAVVDY01. Next base: position 247,785 of record CAWCMB010000004.1, on the reverse strand, counting down.
AGCAAGCCTGCGATCCCGAAGCTCTGCCCATCCTTGAGTTCGATCTCGGTTTCGGCCCGTCGCGTCTGAATGGCCGGCATAGTGAAACCGGCGAGCGTCACGGAATTCGAATAGTCAAGCGAACTTACCTCTGGAGCTACCTTGAGCCGTAGCGTGTCGTCGTCCTCTATTGTGGCTATGAATTCCAATTTCACGCCATAGGGTTTGAACTGTACGGTGATTGCTCCTGTGGAACCAGCAGTACCCACACTCTGCACTACAGGATATGGAAACTCGCCGCCAGCCAGGAAATGTGCAGGCCGCCCGCTATAAGCCATGAGGTTAGGTTCAGCCAGGATTTGGAGAACCTGTTTTTGCTGAAGCGCCTTGATGGTTGCGCCCAAATTGATGTCAGGACGAAACAAGAAAATATTCAGAAGATCCGAGAGGTTGAGCTGGTTCCCAACTCCCGAGCCGTTTCCACCCGCCTGCTGAAGAGTCAAGGGTCCAAACTGTTGGGTACTGACGGTGCCGATCGTGTTAGCCGCACCAGTACTGAACAGATTAACGCCGAAAGCATTCAACTTATTGCGGTCTGCCTCGGCGAACCGTACCTTGAGCATCACTTGTCGTTCGTGAGGAGGCGGCGCCAACTGTAACCCATTCACCACGTCGGGTGAAAAGCTGGAAGCCATCTTCGCAACCTGGTCGGCAACCTCTTTAGTCGGGACCGTGCCAGTCAGCACTACCTTGCTCCCCTCCGACTGCACATCCAAATTTACGTTAGGGAATGCCTGCTCCAGACTGCTGCGCAGCGAGGTTACATCCAGGTCACCATAGATGTCCAAGGCGCGGGTCCGCCCACTCTCATTCCACAACACGAGACTGCTACTGCCGGTCTTCTTGGCGGTAACTACGAGTTCCCCGGGAGAGGTCACAACTGACTCGATAACCTCCGGATTCCCAGTCAGCACTCGTTTCACTCGCGCCGGCGTGTTTATCACCAGGGAATGGCCGACGATGATATGCACCGTCTCCGGGCCCTGACTACCCTGCTGCGCGGAGGATGGTCCCGCGGAGGGTGGCGCCGCCGCTGCTGACGAAGCGGTGGACGCCATTGTCACTACTGGCGGCGCGGCGGGCGTGTGTTGGGCTTGCGCCGGCAATACAAGAACAACAAAGAATAGACCGACCAACAGCATAAGGGCGCTCGCCTGCCACCATAGCTGTCTTTTACTGTGCCCCATGATTTCCATGATTGCTCCTCGAAGCTGCTTCAATTCTGTCTAGAACTTCTGCACAGCCTTCTTGGTGCCATCGTAGACCTCGACCTCGTAAGCAGGCTTCGGTTTCGGAGGCGCCGGCCCTGACTTCCGTGCGACAGCAGGAGTTGGCCTTGGCACTGAGGTAATCTCAAAATCCTTAAACACCACCGGACGGTGGTCCGCCTGCTCCTGATCGGCACCGTTGCGAAGGATAAGCCGGATAGTACCCTGAGTACTTGCCAGCACTAGTTTTTGCGAGTCTTCCGGACTCAACAGCAACGTCACCTGGCGCACCTTTTGCGGTTTACCAGAGGGATCGGGAACTATCCTCTCCCCGGTGCTCAGTACCTCCAGGTTCTGCAACACCGTTGACGTCATCCACTCCTGGCCGGAAGCTCTGCCCGTATCCGGCTGAAATGTGACCAACACGTCGACGCGGGCTCCGGGATAGAGAAAGCCCGCTACATTGGTTACGTCGTTAGTGTCCACCGCTACTGCGCGCATACCCTCGGGAATCTTGGTGGTCAAACCCGTAGCTCCGGGAGAAGCCAACAGTGGTTCGCGAATTGGCTCCTTGGCCGCTATAGGAATCACCGCTACCCTGCCGATCAGATCCCCAGGCTTGGCAAAGGATCCCTCCAGGGGGAAATTCACCGGCCAGTCGATCTGGACCAAGTCTCCGGCCTGAATTACGGTCCCGGGATCGATCTGCTTGGCAGCGGCAACGATCTGCATGGGGCGCGAGTTCATTGAATACTGGCGCTTGATCCGGCTATACAAAAAGAATGAAATGATCAACGAAACTGCCAGCGCCATAATTAAAGCGAGACCCAATCTACGATTTCTCGTAAATCACCTCCACCACATCGTCAGAAACACGTACGACGTTCCCAGCGCGATTGCTAAACCATACGGCACACGCAATACTTCCGGATTGTCGAGATTAAATTCCGGATGGGGCTGCACACCTGCCAACACGTGGAACTTCAGGATCGAGGCCACGTTCTTGACGGTGGACCACATGCGACCGCCGGTAGAGGGCATATACAATCCCAATGAGCCCACCGCAAATCGCTGTTGCCAACACTATGCTCATAGCTTGGCCTGGCCCAACCAGACTACCGATGGCCGCCATTAACTTCACGTCACCGGCGCCCATAGCCCGAATCATGTAGAAGAGAAGCAGAACGCCGCCGGCCAGGACGCAACCGGCAACTGCACTACCCAACCCCTTCCATCCAAGAAGCGCACTACGCAGCACCATACCAACCACAATACCTGGGAGGGTTAGATGATTGGGTATTCGATGCTGCCGCACGTCCCAAACGGCGGCGGCGATGGCCAGCATCAGCGCAATCAAAAGCAGAAAGTTAAGCCGATCCATGGCGCATCACAAAACTTTACAAAAAGTGGGAAGCAAGGCTACGAGCTCACGATCGACCCGCAGCATCATGCTCAAGCCTTTCTCTTCTCGCCTGCACCCTGCAGGCGTATCTGTTGTTACTCCCCTGCACGTAAAGCCCGCTTCCCGATTAGACGACTTAGGTCAGACTGCTGGCGAGCTTATTGAATTCGGCGTTGATGGCGCCAGCCAGCGCGGTCATCCCGGTAATGGCGCCCAAGGCAACAACCAAGCCAATCAAAACGTACTCAAGCGTATCCTGACCGGATTCTTCCTTGAGCAGGTTCTTCAGAATGTTAATCATTTGCGTATCTCCCTCACTAAGTTGATTCGCTGACCAGCAACCGAGTAGCGGACTTAGCTCAGGCTGCTGGCGAGCTTATGAATTCCGTGTTGATGGCGGTAGCCAGCGCGGTCATCCCGGTAATGGCACCCAAGGCAACAACCAAGCCAATCAAAACGTACTCAAGCGTATCCTGACCGGATTCTTCCTTGAGCAGGCTCTTCAGAATGTTAATCATTTGCGTATCTCCCTCTCACTAAGTTGATTTGCTGACCAGCAACGGAGTAAGCCTTCTACCGATGATATGCCCGTGACTAGTCAGCGTCTCACTGTATCCACGTTTGGCTGACATATTCAAGTAGAAAATAGTGCGATTAGTCCAACTTCGGTCGTAGGTGCCCATTATGGCATCGCAAATAGTACACCTAAGTGCTGCCACGCCTATCGACACTTTCGCCAGACTATCCACACATTTCCACTTCGTCGCGCTAGATGCTCCGCCCAGTTCAGCAGCGTATCATCATAAGCGATTCGCTTTCTTCGTTTCTAGTCGTGAAAGCTACCACAAAAAGGAAGGTGCAATACTGGCACGTCCGTGGCCGGGGAGACTAAAATAAGTCTATTCGATTTCCAGTCAATAACTCAAGAAAAAAAATGCAGGCGGCCTTTAGCATCACCCTGAAGTTGTATTGTTCTGCTACCGACTCGTGTGACTTTGGTGCTATACGTGAGGTGACTTTCGGAGCCTTATGCGCCTTTTCGGGGTATTCGAGTTTTTTCCTTCGCTCCTCAGCCGCTTCTGTTGATCGATTTAATAGACTGTCTGATAGACCAGTCCCTGTCTGGGTAGCATTGAAATCAAGATTGTGGTTCGGGTACCGCAGGCACAGACTCTCGGATTCGGGACGTTATCGAGCGTCCCAAAGCAATCATGGGGCGTTCGATTGCGATGTAGGATACGATAGCGCAAACCGTGAGGGCAGCAAGCGATGGAACTAATGGCCATGGACGTCCCACGATAAACGGCTGTTGCCAAAGATAAAGCGAATAGCTGAGGACACCGATTGTCACGGCGGTTCGGGTATTAAGTATCCTGTCGCCCCGCTTAACTAGCACAAGAATCCAGAATGCGAGCAGCAGTGGCACGGCGCCGAACAACGCTGCCAGCGAATCAGTCCAACAGACACAAGCAAGAATCCAAGCGACAAACGGGAGCGCGATAGCAATCGCCGGTGACTCGATCAAGTCCTTAACGTGACTCTCCAGCTTTGATTCATAGACTGCCAGGAGGCATCCAGCCGCGATGCTGTCCATGGTTCCGAAGAAGGACTGATGCAAAGCCAACGAATCTGGTGAGAGCGACAGGCGAAACAGCGCAGCGCATATCATAGCCGCAATCGCAATTACCCCGCGGAAGCGATAACCGACTACGAGGGCAATCGGCCAAAGAAGATAGAACTGCTCTTCTACAGAGAGCGACCAAAGGTGGTGAAAGAGTAGCGGGATGCCGTTGAGACGATATGAGACCGTGTAGGTGAGCGCGTACGGCAGACCATAGCGTGTGGATGGCACAAAGCAGGCGATGATCAGAATGTATGCGAAAGCTGCTGGGAAAATACGGAAACAGCGACGCTTATAGAATGCTGGCAACCTGATTCGTCCGTCACGCTCGTGTTCCCTCTGAAGTAGGCCTGTGATCAGGTAACCAGAAAGCACAAAGAAAATTTGCACGCCAAAAAAGCCAAGCACGACTGACCACCCGTTGCGGCCAATTGAGTGGCCGATAATCACGAGCAGAATAGAGAATGCCCTTAGCCCGTCAAGCGATGGGATGCGGGGCCCAGAGGTTTGCATCGCTACTATCTCCCGCGAAACATGTCCAACTCGGTCAAATGCTGGATTGAGATCCTTGCTCCCACTGTTGATGTCCTTACGTCACAATGTGTTCAGCTGTCAGACTCGAAGAACCTAGCTTTTGTGCGTTTTCCCTTCGGCACAGAAGCGCTGCGGCTAAATAATGGCAGGTACCGGCGACGCCAAGTCCTGCGGCAATATCGACCACATAATGCCAACCCGTTGTGGCCGTCGAAAGGCAGATGCCGACGGCAACCGCAACCGCCAGATATCTCACGCCACTGACACTCCGAAGTGCTACTGCCGCCAAGACCGCCAGAATCACGTGAAAAGATGGGAAGGCTACGATGTCGCCTTGTTCTTCCATTCCACTGGCGTTGCCCCCCTTAACGGCCGTTAGATATTGGCCAACAGAGACCTGAGCCTTCGTTCCGACAAAACCTTCTGTGGCCCATGGCCCGACGGCAGGACAGAAAGCGAAAACCGCAAGCATGAGTAAGATCGAGAGGCTCACACTCACAACGTAACGTCGGGATACGTCAGGACGACCAATTAGGATCGGAACAAACAATGCAAAAACTGCCATGGGGGACAATAGGCGATAAGCGATCACCGAGGATTTGTGCGCCCACAACGAGTGTTCAACCCAATGTACAATTGTGGCGGTTTGGATAAAGTAACTATCGACTTGTGCAAGCTTCTCGTCTACGAGCGGAAATGGCGCACGTGCCGCAATCTGGACCATCTGAGCTCCGAGCATCCATACTGCTGCACTCCAGGCAACGATGATGCCAATGTCCAGTGCCATTGGGAACCATTTCCGTTTCCATTCCCAGCAGATCAGTAGCGCGGGTAAAGTACAGGCGAAAGTAAATCCGACGGCCAGAGGGAGGAACACGATCTTTCGGAGCTCTCCGCCATAATGAAACAGGTAGGAAAACAGCAAATTAACCGCGATCATCAGGCATACGATGGCCGACATGACAACATTGAAGCGCTGCCGCTCGTTATCTGTTGTCATCCTTCTCCAATTAGTAGCCTTATTCGGTGATCACTCTTTGGATAATCGATCGCGAACGAGTAGAATAGCTCAAAGCCGCCGAGGAGTGCACACTGGGATTGATACCAATTGAAATTCCACCGCCTTGCGCTTCCGCACAGAACTGCCAATCGCATAGCGGACTGAGTCCTGTCGCTCCTTTTCTTCATGTATTGTCGATCATAGCTACCGCTGTCATGGCGGTGCTTACGCCGGTTCAGGCTTGGATTTGGTGGACTAACGACACTGGGATAAATATTGCCTCCGGGTCCATGATTGCGATGGCAGCGGATTGCGTCATGGAATCTTTTACCGCCCAATTTTTGATAGTTACGGATATGGAGGCACCCGATATGCGCCCGCTATGTTTCTCGTTACACGCAGGGCTGCTCGCGCTTGGAATACCGATATTTGCAGGCGCTTACCTGCTCTCTGCCATGCGGTAGTTCTCCTTCTGTTGGGCGTTTTTTTCTTACTGCGCGAACTTGGTGTCCCGGCGTATTTGGCGGCGTTCGCGCTTTTGGTTCTGCTGGCGTCTGATTCCGTGCAGACATCCCTTTGCATCCCAAAATCTGACGGGCTGGCCGCCGCTCTAAATGTGTGGGGATTGGTGCTCGCTGTAAGAGCGGCGAACAGACACGGCAAACTCTATCCGGCAGCAATGCTCTTCGCGGCCGCGTGGAGCGCCAAAATTACTACGATTTTCGGTGTCGCGGCGGTCTGTGTCTGGCTGGTTGCAACCGCACGGCAACGCCTGGCGTGGAGGTTAGGCGCTCAGACCGTCTGCGGCTATCTCTTAGTAGCCTGCATTACTATCTTTGCAAGTCATGGGCGAGTGGTAGAGATATTCAGGGCTTGTTCCTCGGGCGGCACACATTGGAGTTACATAGCTGAAGGGCCACTATGGCTAATCGCATGGACCATTTATTCTGATGCAAGTCTGGCTTTCCTTTCGCTGATCTCCATATACGTCATATCCTCGCAGTTGCGGTCGTCGAGATTTCTTCCGCCACTTCGAGAGCGTGTTTTTTGTAGCGACCCTGTTTGTCACCATCGTTATTTTTGGTTCGCCAGGAACCGCGAACAATCACTTGCTGGACCTGAAGTAGCTGCCGTCGTTTTGGTCGGCTGTTGGCTGGCAAGATTGCCTCTTCCGGCGCAGAGGTTAGCAGCCCCTTGCGTTCTCATCGCCGCAGCTCTCGCCAGCATCACAGCTTTCATCTATGACCTGAGCGGGTATCGGAAGGAAGCGTGGCCACATCATTTCGAACGCGTGCTTGAGGCAACGGGAAGCACTGATACGCCCATTCTCTCCGAAAACCCGGCCCTTCCAGTGCTCGCAGGTCAACAGGCCTACGTGCTGGACCCCTGGATGCTGCAGCTACTGCGACGACGGTTTCCAGGTTTCGAAGAGCCTCTTCTCGATAAACTTCGCACGCAGTATTTCGGCGCGGTTGTACTCTCCCATGGAGATCCTTACAGCGAGAAGGGGCAACGCTGGTATAGCGAAACCTGTTTTGCTCCAGGTTTCCTGTCGGTCTTGAGAGAGAATTATCGCCTCGCCACCGTGATCGATAGTGATTGGATTTTTCTCCCCAAGGGCAATGCCAAGCCGGCCAAGTAGCAAGACTCCTATGCGACTGGTACGAATGGATTGGCCTCTCGCTACCTTCCAGATCGCCATCCCGCGACTGAACCGCCTATTGACCGCGAGGCGTTGCCACCGCGTAGATCGAAGGAGTTTGCCCAGGGTTCAGGGCGATTAACCGACAACCTTTCGATTGCAAATAGGAGGGCAGGTAGTCCTTCGGATGAGCCGCCAGAACGAATTGACGGTTCTCCCGCAAAAACTCATCGAGATCGACTATAGGCAAACTTGTTCGGCTGCGCAGAGCAGACAGGTTGAAGAAATCCAGATCGAAGCCTTTGTACCGCTTATCGAGGCTCTGACTGAGCGGATAGACGATTCGGCGCCGCAGCATAGGGTCGGCGTAATATGCCAGTTCCATGAAAGCATGATCGTAGCCCACGACGATGGGCCCTGTTCCATGCGGTTGGGACTGGAGTTGCCGCAAGAGCCCACCCGCTTCACGCAGGTCCGTCCCTTCCCGAAAAGCTAACCCCTGTTGGCCGAGGAGAATCGCTAGTAGCACTACTAACAAGCCGAGGGCAGCTTTAGGTTGACCATCCAAATTACGGTCGATAAGGGCAGCAGCCAGAATGGCAACGCCAATCACACACCAGAGAGCGTAGCGGAAGGTGAAAACATGAGTCGTGTATCTCGAAACCGCAATGATGACGATTGGGGTCAAACTAAGCGTGGTGATCGCCACCCATTCATATCGTGGCAGCATGAGTCTTGCAGGCTTATGGGGTGAATCGGAAAAGCCACGCAGCAGCAAAGCAAGCAGGACAGCGGCGATCGGAATGACGGCGAACTTGAGATAGAACTCGGGAATTTGGCGCCAGGAGGCGGTGGACCAAAAATGCCCTACAAATCGTTGGCTAGCCCGGATAAACGGCAAATGAAGGGCAAGCACGACTAGTGCCGATGCCATCGCAGCCGATACAGCAAAATCTGGTCGGTCGCGTTGTCGCCAACGCACAATCTCCGCAAGTCCCAGCGGAAAGAGAAAGAAGATCGAGTAGTAATTCAGCGCCGTCATCACCGTAAGGGAGACGGCGAGTAAGGTGAGCGCAAGTAAGCGAGGACTCCTATCAGCGGCCCTTTGCCAGCAGAGCAGCGCCCCGGCAGCGCAACCCAGTACGAGTCCGAAGGCGCGCCCTTCGGTCGCGTAGAATCCGCAGGCTGTAGCCGCAAAGAGCGCTGCTAGAAACGCGTAACGGGCCAGCATCCGTCGATGGCAAAAAGCCAGGATGCACGCCAGCATCCCGGCAAAGCCCAAGGTTGACGGCAGACGCACAGCCAAGGCATCATGCCGGAGAATCGGCAAAAGGCACGACACGATAGCCGCATAAAGAGGTGGAGTGGCATCTACGCCGTCCAAGGTTGCCCTAACCACGGCGACTGGACTTCCCTGCCGCGCCACATACAGGGTGAAAAGTTCGTCATACCACATCTTCAGCCGCAAATCCTGAACCAGAGACCAGCAAAGAAATAGCAGGAGAAAAATCGTTGTGTAACGCCAGAAGTGCCGCGCAAGCGAGGAGTCGAGACCGTCATCCTGCCGGATTTGACTCGGGTTGCAGACGTGGGTGTATGTGCTCATTGCCCGTGTGGGTCGAACGCCTGAAGGACGGAATCATTGTACCTTCCTACTGAACGTGAACCTTACATAAAACTCTGTCGCCTGCGAGAACTAGTCTAGTAAGCCCGTGCGCCTGCGATATACTTTCGGCGTCCTCATCCATTTGTAAGCGTACAAGACGGAATGCCTAATATCTCCCAAGCCTCACAGGCGGCAGCGCCTGCCGTGACCGTTCGCTGGACGACTCTGGCACGCAGCATCTTTTCTTTTCCAGTGATGTGCATGTTCTTGCTGGCGGCCGTGATCTTCGGCTTCTGCGTCAAACAGTTTGCCGAGCCGGACATCTGGTGGCATTTGCGCAACGCGCAGAATTTGATCGAGCACCACTCGTTCTCGCGAGTCGATACCTATACCTTTACCGCAGCGGGTTTGTCGCGCCCGAATTTCGAATGGCTGTCAGAGGTTCCCTATTACCTCGCGTTTAAGGCCTGGGGACTGCAAGGCCTTCTCCTGGTGTCGATCGTGGTTTCAGTGCTGATCTTTGCCGGGGTTTACTACCTCTGCTGCCGCTCAGGAGCGAATTGCAAAGATGCCGTCATCGCGACCATGCTTGCCATCTCGCTCGGCGTCGTGTCTATCGGGCCGCGAATGCTGCTGTTCGGCTGGCTCTGCATGGTTGCATTACTGATCCTGGTTGACGAGTACCGTCGTACGGGCAGAGGACTGTGGCTAATTCCCCCGCTGTTTCTTCTTTGGATCAACCTGCATGGATCCTGGGTCTTTGGAGCCGTCGTCCTGGGAATTTTCTTGCTGTCGGGATTGGTGGAAGGCGAATGGGGCCTGGTGGTGGCGCGCCGCTGGAACCGCTCGCAATTGCGGAATCTGCTGCTCGTGGGAGTGACGTCTTTCGTTCTGCTTTTCGTGAACCCTTTCGGATACAAGTTAGTCGTGTATCCGTTCGAGGTTGCCTTTCGACAGCAGGCAGCCGTGCAGTATGTCGAAGAATGGCAACCGCTTGATCTGGGCACCGGCAATGGCAAACTGGCGCTGCTGGTCATCTTTGCCATTCTGGCTTCGGTACTTTTTTCACGCCGCCGATGGAGATTAGACGAGGCACTCCTGACTGGTTTTGCGCTGTGGACCGCCCTCTCCCATACAAGGTTCTTGTTCTTCTTGGGCCTGATCGTCGCTCCTCTGCTGGCACCTCATATTCCCCTGTTTACTCCTTACGAGCGCGACCAGGACAAGCCTTGGCTGAACGCCGGCATCATGATCGGCGTAATTGTGGCGCTATTCTTCTTCTTCCCCTCCCCGGCGTCACTTCAGCGGAAGGTCGACCGCGAGTTCCCTACTGCGGCGCTGCACTTTATGCAGGAACATCAACTGAACGGAAGAATCTTCAACCAGTATGTCTGGGGTGGGTACATGGAGTGGAATGCTCCTGAACTGAAATCGTTCATCGACGGGCGGGCGGATGTTTTCGTTGCCAGTGGTGTGCTGGCAGACCATCGCAAGGTGACGACCATAGAACAACCGCTGGAAGTACTGGACAAGTACCGCATCGACTATGCATTGCTGCAGCAGAATCGGCCTTTGACCTACGTCCTGGAACACTCGATGGGTTGGCATCCGATTTATTCCGACCAGGTCGCTGTAGTTTTGGCGCGGACCGCGCCTGAGAGATCGGGGGCTGCGGCCCAGCCATCCTCGGAAGTGAAGTAAACACGCTTAGGAGGAATGCATATTACTTCCGAGCCACAGATAGCGACATGTGCCCGTCCCGCAGCTTCGCCCTGGACTCGCTGGCCGGCGAAGCTATTTTCGTTTCCTGTGATGTGCATGTCGCTGCTCATCGGCGTTATCTTTGCGTTTTCAGCAAGGGGCATCGCCGAGTCCGATATCTGGTGGCATTTGCGAAATGCTCGGAATCTGCTGCAATTCCACTCATTCTCACCAGTTGATACCTACACCTTTACGGCAGCCGGTACGCCCTGGATTAGCTTCGAATGGCTCTCGGAAGTTCCGTACTTCCTGGCTTTCAGGACTCGAGGACTGCAAGGCATACTCCTGGTTTACTCAGTGGTTGTCGTGCTGATCTTTGTGGGCGTTTATTACCGCTGCTGGCGGGCCGGCGCCGACTGCAAAGACGCTGCGGTGGCGACCCTGGGCGGTATCTGTTTAGCGGGGGTATCCCTCGCGCCCCGAACCCTGTTGTTCGGATGGCTGTGTATGGAAGGATTGCTGCTGGTTCTGGACCACTTTCGCAGAACCGGCAGAGGACTGTGGCTGCTACCACCTCTGTTCGGAGTGTGGATCAACCTGCACGGCTCATGGGTATTCGGCATGGTTGTGCTGGCCATCATCATCGGCTCGGGGCTGGTGCAGGGCGAATGGGGATTGGTGGTTGCGAATCGGTGGAAGCCTGGGCAGTTGAAATCCTTGTTGCTCGCCGGCGCCGCCTCGTGCGCGGCCCTGTTTGTGAATCCTTTCGGTTACAAATTGGTGCTGTACCCATACGATCTACTCTTTCGCCACAATGGCGTCGTCCAAGTGTTGGAAGAGTGGCAGCCCGTGAATTTCGGCAGCCCCAATGGCAAACTGGCCCTTGCTCTCGTTTTCTTGCTGATTGCGCTTCCGCTGATTTCTTCGAAGCGCTGGAAGCTGCAAGACGTACTGCTTACCGCCTTCGCACTGTGGGCTGCGCTGTCGCACGCGCGGTTTTTCTTCTTCGCAGGACTGGTGATTATGCCTATCCTGGCTCCGCGCCTGGAACTGTTTCCGCCGTATGATCCGGAGCTCGACAAGCCCTGGCTGAACGCCGCAATCATTGCAGCCGTCCTGGCCGCACTAATCTTCTTCTTTCCCACTGCGGGGCAGCTCCAGCAGAAGGTTGACGAAACGTTTCCTAAGAATGCCTTGCGGTTTATGCAGCAACACAAGCTCGATGGAAGGATCTTCAACCAATATGCCTGGGGCGGCTACATGGAATGGAACACGCCACAATTCAAGCCCTTCATCGACGGACGGGCTGACATTTTCGTGTACAACGGGGTTTTTCGGGATTTCCTGCGTGCCACTGCGGTCGATAATTCGTTCGAAATCCTGAACAAGTACAAGATTGAGTATGTTCTCTTGCCTCCCGGAGCGCCCATGGCGTACCTTCTTAGGCATTCCTCGGAATGGCGCACGGTTTACTCGGATCCGGTGTCAGTGCTCTTCGAGCGTAGTCACGAACTCGCGGCATTCGCAACCGTGGACTGAATTGATTCGGAGCACAAAGAGCACTTTGCGAGTGGAAAATGCAGACCCAGAACACTAACGGCGCTTTGCTGCAGCCTCGGCCATATCCAAAGCTGCTAAGCCTGGTTATTCCCATGTTCAATGAGGAATCCGTCGTGCCTCATTTGCGCAGGATGCTGGATGACTTTCTAGCCGAACTGCAATGCGATGCCGAGATCATCCTAGTGAACGATGGCAGCACCGATTCGACTCTCATCCGAGCTGTCGAATGGTGCAATGACAACCCGCGCGTGAAGGTCATTAACCTCTCGCGAAATTTCGGCCACCAGAGTGCCGCGACGGCAGGACTGGATTACGCTTCAGGAGACGCTCTTGTACTGATGGACGCCGACCTGCAAGACCCTGCCTGGGTCATTCACGAAATGATCGGCCGCTACTGTGACGGGTATGACGTCGTTTATGGGCAGCGTGTGGTCCGGGAGGGGGAAACGCCCTTCAAACGGCTTAGTGCATGGCTGTTCTACCGTGTTATGCGCAGCCTGGTTTACAAGGATTTGCCGGTCGATACTGGTGATTTCCGCCTGATATCCCGCTCCTGTCTCTCTGGCCTGAGGCAGCTTCGTGAAACGCATCGTTTTCTCCGCGGAATGGTCGCCTGGGTAGGATACGCACAAATCGCAGTGCCTTATGAGCGCGGCCCGCGCGTCGCAGGCGACACGAAGTATTCGTTTTATAAGATGGCAAAATTTGCCTGGACTGCCGCCACCTCCTTTTCGACGCTGCCTCTGAAAGCGAGCATTCTTCTTGGAGTGGTCGTCACCCTGATAGGTTTTGAAGAAGCTATTCGAGCAATATTGGCGCACATCTTCCACTGGCATCCGGTGCCTGGATGGTCCTCGCTGACCGTCTTGATCAGCATGATCGGCGGAGCAATGTTGATCTGCATCGGAATACTCGGCGAATACGTAGGCAAGCTGTACGAGCAGGCAAAAAATCGGCCGCTGTACCTGGTTTCCAGGACGTTCACCCACCACGAACGCGGGGCCGACGAGGAGATAACCTCGGTAAGTAACAGAGAACATGATGAGCCAGCGAGAATTTGATCAGTATTCGGGCTCCTACGCCGACCTGCTCAAGGATCCCATTCGCGATCGATTTGTTGGCTCACATCCGGAATTCTTCCAAGTCCGGAAAGCAGATCTCATCCTCGACTACTTTCGCGGTAAACAGCTAGACCCGTCGAAGATGCGCTACCTCGATGTTGGTTGTGGGCAGGGAGACCTCCTGCGCATCCTCCGGCCCTCGTTTGCCTATGTCGCGGGTTGCGACCCGTCGCCGGGAATGATCGCGTCACTTGGCGACGTAGATGTCCGATTACAAGTTGACGAGAGTAAGCTACCCTACGCCGGCGAAAGCTTCGACTTTGTGACCGCGTCCGGAGTGTTCCACCATGTACCGCCGGAGAATCGGATTGCATTGGCGAAAGAAGTGAATCGGGTGCTGAAGCCAGAAGGGATTTTCGTCATCATTGAACACAACCCGATCAACCCGGTGACCCGGCTAATCGTAAAACGTAGTCCAGTGGACGCCGGAGCTGTACTCATCGCCACTTCGGAGACCAGACGCCTGCTGTTGTCGGCAGACTTTCAGCTTGACGGCGTCTATTACTTCTTATATGTCCCAAGGAACGCCTACGACCATGGTGGCCGGGCAATAGAGAAGATACTTACCAAGCTGCCACTGGGCGGACAATATGCCGTATTCAGCCTAAAAAGCAGTTGACTCAAATGCGGATTCGTCTGCGTTCCTCAAAGCATAATCCAGACTAAGTCCACATCAAGTTTTCCTTACATGTGGCGAGGTCCGCGATAGACGTACAGAACGCCGGCGACGACTATGACGGCGATCACCAGCAACCAGAGATCGTTACTCAGTCCAGAATCAAAGTCGTCAAGTTGGAATGCAAAAGGAAGCAAAACACAGACCATGAGCTTATGAAACGGGGTATCAAATGCCTTCGAAACGATCGCAGACCTAGTCAGCAGGATGCTTGCCGTCAAAACGAAAGTTGCGGTCAGCCCCATGAGGTCAATTCTGTTCTGTTGTTACTGGTTGGTCAAGACTAATAATCTGAACTTCTTATCACCATCGTCATCTCAGCGCTACCGGAATGTGCCTCACTGTGCTGCTGATCGAGATGATAGGCTACATGACGAACATGCAGCGAAGTAGCAGAACCTGGATCTTCGGGATCGTGGTGATCGGGATTGTCGGTGCCCTGTTTGCCGTCGACCTTCGCGGATTTCGAATGTGGGAGATGCCGTTCGTCGTGTTCGGGCTCGCCATCATGGTCTACGCCTTGTTTTCGTGGAACCCATGATGAGGCGTTGCGGCCTGAGCCAGTTCCACGATGTTCAGCTCTTTGTGCTTGCCCGTTCTAGCGCAGGACTCTGGCGCCGCATTGATGGTGTTAGCGAGATAAAAGACAGACTCAGATTTGCGCCGTTCCAACCGGAAGTCAACACGCGGCTGAGCAGAGTTTGGAGGGGAGTTCCATTTTGGAAGTCTTGCTCGGCGCTACCTACAGGGGCGGCCGGCGTTTTCAAATTCAGGTATGGGAGACGAATAGTAGCATATTGGAGCCCACGATAAGAAAGTAGACCCCGCAGACCAGCCACACCGCCGCAACCCGTTTCGTGTGTTTCACCCAGTACGCGAGTATCACAACGAGTACAAGCACCGTCAGCTTTGATTGCCATAGACCGAGTTGGCGCACCAACGGATTAAGCTCCAAGACGCCAGGCACTCTCATCGCCATCCGAGTGGAAATTAGATCCGCTGCCTGCAGCAGGCAAAGAATAAGGATGGGGGTATTTTCTCGATCTAGTCTCATACGAAGACGTCTTGCCCTTCTTCGATGGTTTGAGCAGGGAGTGGATGAACTAGTTTAGCAATGTCTTGGCGCTGCAGCAGTTTATTTTTCCATGGGACCGAGCTTCGGCAGCAAGGCACTTTAGGCGCAGATTTAGATGGCACCTGCGGGTAGCCTCTCCGACGCTGAATCAACCCAAAATGGGTAGATTGATTGGAGCGACGTTATAGTACCGGCCGGAACCCTTAATTATCCGAGGTTTTATTGACTGGATGCTATCTCCTTCTCATATCATTCTGAGTGCAAGCAATGCTATAGTCTCAACACTCTCCCCCGTATTTCAGGCCCAGTTTGGTAGGCAATGCTCGGAACGACAATTTCTCACTACCGGGTGCTAGATAAGCTCGGCTCCGGCGGTATGGGAGTGGTGTACCGCGCCCAGGACACGCGCCTGGGACGCGAAGTCGCGCTCAAGACCCTCCCGCCGGAAGTGGCCAGCGATCCACTGATGGTGGAGCGCCTGGTGCGTGAAGCGCGTTCCGCGTCCTCCCTCAATCATCCAAACATCTGCACGATCCACGAGGTTGATGAAGCGGACGGACAGCACTTCATCACCATGGAGCTGCTCGAAGGCCAGACTCTCCGCGAGCGCATTGCCGAGGGATTAATTGCCAACAATGAGTTGATTCGCATTGGTATCCAAATCACGGATGCACTCGATGCGGCACACCGGAAAGGCATCATTCATCGCGATATCAAACCGGCGAACGTGTTTCTCACAACGCGCGGCGAAGCCAAAGTGTTGGATTTCGGTTTGGCAAAGGTGGAGGAGCAGAAACCCGCTATAACCGCGACTGCGGCCGTAACCGCAGCGGGAATCACCGCAGCCGATGGAGTTCCTGTCGCGGTTGACGTCAATCCCAAACAGCACCTGACCACTTCGGGCCAGACGGTGGGAACGATCGCTTACATGTCGCCGGAACAGGCGCGGGGCCATACTCTGGACCCCAGAAGCGACCTGTTCTCGTTCGGAATCGTGTTGTATGAAATGGCGACCGGCGCTCTGCCCTTCTCCGGCGCTACCACCGCGCTCACATTCGATGCGATTCTGAACCGCGACCCTCTGCCTCTTTCACATTTCAACTCAGGGCTTCCTCCGGCGCTTTGCAACATCGTGACCAAGCTGCTGCAAAAGGATTGCCGGCTGCGCTACCAGAGTGCATCAGAGGTTTTGACAGACCTGCGGCGGCTGCGTGATGGGCACTCGGTGAAGGTAGCACCCGCAGGCGCCCCTGCCACCCGTAAAGCGGGCAAGCTCATCGATTCCCTGGTGGTGCTGCCGTTCGTCAACGCAACCGGCGATTCGGAGCTTGACCCCTTGTGCGACACCATCGCCGAAGGCGTGCTTGATGGGCTTTCTCATTTGGCCAAGCTTCGCGTGGTGCCACGCAGCAAAGCGTTTCGCTATCGCGAACACAGCGATGATCCCTATGCCGTAGGGCGTGAACTCTCCGTTCGGGCGGTTCTCACTGGCCGGGTCACGGCCCGTGGTGATCTGCTGTCGATTCGAGCGGAAGTCATCGATGTAGCGAAGGACACGCAATTTTGGGGCTCGCAGTTTAGTTGCAGCACAAACGATGCCAGCGAGATTCACGAGGAGATTGCCAGACAAGTCGGCGAGCGACTACGGGCACCATCATCGAGCGGCAGCAGGAAGGCTACGAATAAGCCGTCACCGGCGCGCGTGCAAAAAAGCAATTCAGCCGAGGAACTGTTTGCCAGCGCGAATGAGAACACTATCCAGTGGACCCCGGAGGCGTTGCAGCAGGGGATCGAACTCTACCGGCAGGCGATCGACGCCGATGGGAAGCTCGCTCCAGCCCATGCGTGCATGGCGATTGCGCATGCGATGCAGACTGTTGTAGGCAGGGTCGATACGGTGCAAACGTTGGGCGAAGCGAAGGCGTCTGCCCGGCGGGCGATTGAGTTGGATTCGGGACTCTCGGAAGCGCACGCGGCGTTGAGTCTGGCTGAGCTGTTCGGCGATTTTAATCTCGCCGAGGCGATGTGGCAGGCAGAGAGAGCTGTGGAGTTAAATCCCGACTCTGCCATTGCGCGCTATGCCTATGCGATGACGTTGGCCGCGTGCAATCGGCTGGAGGAAGCCGCGGAACATGCCCGGGAAGGCTGTGCTATCGACCCGCTGATGGCGCCCATCAACTACTGTTATGGACTGGTTTTGTACTACCAGTGCCGGTGGGACGAGGCGGACGCACAGTTGCAGCGCACGCTCGACATCAATCCCAACTTCCACCTGGCGCGCGCGGTGCATGGGCTTGTACTGGCCCGTTCGGAGCGTTTTTCCGAAGCGACAGCACAGATTCAGGAGGTTCTGAATCAAGAGCCAGCCTTAACCTGGGAGCTGATGCTAGCCTACGCGACTGCTCTCTCAGGCGATCATGGGCAGGCACTTGGCATTCTTTCTCAATTTGATTCTGCAACCACGCCGGAGAACGCTTATTTCGTAGCCACCGTCTACGGCGCGTTAGGCGATCTGGAGAACGGTTTCGCCGAACTGGAGCGGGCTCGCGATTTTGGATTTGCAACCCTCGCCCTGGCGGCCGTAGATCCAGCGCTTGAACCGTTTCGCGCGGACCCACGCTGGCCGCCATTTCTGCGGAGCGTGGAAGAGTTGGCACAGGTGATCCGAGAATTGCGACAAAACGAATAATCGATTTTGCGGCTAGCAGGGATAGCCGCACCGGAAATGGCTGTAACCGTTTCGGGGACGAGAAGCACGACGGAGGCAAACATGGATGATCAGGATAAAGGCGAGTTTCGGCGCAACCCACTTTACAGCTCCGGCTCTTTTGCCGCAAACCGGACTGGGCTGAAATCTTCACCTTCCGTGAAGAGCCCTCTGCACAGTTCCGGATCTGTTCCGGCAAAATCGTCAGGAAAGAGTCCACTGTACAGTTCCGGATCTGTCCCGGCGTCACGGCCGGGTAAGAGTCTCCTGCACTCTTCCGGATCGGTCGCCGCACGGAAAGGCATGGACTCTTCCGCTGGAAACGCGAGTGGCGTCCGGCGCAACCCACTTCACAGCTCCGGGTCGATCGCTGTTCAGGGTTCGATTGATAAGGACGAGTCTGCCAGGAACGCGTACTGGTTAGGACCGGAGAGCGTTCCCGAATCAGTAGCCGAGACTGGAGTGCGCCATTCGCTGCTGGAAGAGCTTGCCCTGAAAATTCTCTACCTCTCTGGACCATTCTCGCTGCGCGAACTGGCGGCGCAGATCCGGCTTCCATTCACGGTGGTGAACGAACTGCTTCGCCGAATGCGTGCGGAAAAACTGTGCGAACTCACGGGGATGACAGGGAATGTTCCTCAGATCGCCATCACTTCCCAGGGCAGAACGCGGGCCGCAGAATCGATGATGGTGAACCAGTACACGGGACCGGCTCCGGTCTCGCTGGAACATTACAAACAACAGGTTCGGAACCAGAGCGTCCGCCATCTGGATGTAGATGAGCCGCTGGTCGAGCGCGCTTTCGGCCATCTTGTGCTTGAGGCCGACATGCTGGAAAAGCTGGGGACGGCCCTGAATTCCGGCACGTCAATTTTCTTATATGGTCCCAGTGGCACGGGAAAGACCACGATAGCATCGGCGCTGGCGCAAGTACTCGCGGTGGATCGCGTCTGGATACCGTACGCGGTGGAAGTCGAAGGCCAGATCATTTGCGTCTACGACCCCGACGTCCACAAGAAGATCAACGATCCGGTCGCACACAGCAGTGATCAGCGGTGGGTCTTCTGCCATCGGCCTACAGTCCTGGTTGGCGGCGAACTGACCCTTGAAATGCTCGAGCTGCAGTTCAATCCGGTAACCAAAATCTACGCGGCTCCGGTGCAGATGAAGGCGAACAACGGGGTCCTGATCATCGATGACTTCGGCCGTCAGCGGATGCGTCCGGAAGAATTGCTCAATCGCTGGGTCGTTCCCCTGGATCGGGGAATCGACTTCCTCACCATGGCAGGTGGAAAAAAGATCGAGATTCCGTTCGAGCCGTGCGTGGTGTTTGCCACGAACATGGATCCTTCCGCCCTGGGCGACGAAGCATTCTTGCGAAGAATTCAGACCAAGATCAAAGTAGGGACGATCTCGGAGGAGCAATTCCACGCCATCTTCCAGGCGGTTTGCGGCACTTGCAAACTCGAGGCTAACGGGGATCTCATCAATGAGTTGATTCAGATCATCCGAAAGGAGCTGAACGAGCCGCTACGGGCCTGCCAGCCGCAGGACTTGGTAAACCGCATCTGTTGGAAGGCACGTTACAAGCGAACCGAGCCGTGCCTGGATCGCGACACGTTGCTGGCCGCGGTTGACGCATACTTTCTTCATAAAACCGAGAAAGCAGATTCAGAGGAAGCGTAACCCTGCGGCTATGGTTGGGCTCTGATGATGCCGACGTTCGCCCGCTGGCCCAGGGTTCCATCTTGTTTTCCCGCAACCGGCAGGCGACAAGACTTGTAGCCTCCATATAGGTTGCAACGAGCTAATGCAGAAGTAGTTCACCGTTGACGACCTTGATACTCAGCCTATTAGTGCCCAATCCACATTTCTATTTCCCTGCGCTTAAGCACAAGGTTGATAATGGAGCCGCGCAGCTGTAGTCCCCTTGCAGTTCTGTTGAACGGAGTGCTCGGGTCAATCCGTTTAGCTGTTCCCTGATCGCCGTTCGCAATACGTTCACCTGCGTGCAAAGTTTCTAAAGAATTATCAGTACAATTCCGGGAGAACTTCATGGACAGATTCTTTCGAAGTTTTGACCTCCTGGGACAAAGCTGGGCGATATTGAAATCGGACAAGCAGTTGATGTGGCTGCCGGTATTATCGGCAATTTTCTGCCTGGCGGCGACAGTCACAATTTTCGGCAGCGGCTTCCTTATCGTCATCCCACCGGGCCCAATTCCCCAGGATCCCGTACAGCAGAAAATGCTCTGGCAGCATATGGCGCCGTTCCTATTCCTTTTCTACTTCGTGACCTACAGCATCGGAATTTACTTCAACGTGGCACTGGTAAGCATTGCATCCGATCGGTTGGGAGGAGGACACGCCAGCTTGAGCGATGGGCTGCAAATCGCATGGGAGCGCAAGTGGAGCATTCTTCAATGGGCCTTGCTCTCTGCAACCGTCGGTATGCTGTTGCAGATGCTGGAGCGGCGCCTGAGATTCCTGGGACGTTTTGTAGCCAGTATCATCGGCCTGGCGTGGACACTTGCCAGTTTCTTTGTCGTCCCTCTGCTAGCCGCCGAAAACATGGGCCCCATCGAAGCACTCTATAAATCCGGGCGCATATTTCGCAAGACCTGGGGCGAAGAGGTGGTCGGCGGCTTCAGCTTCGGACTTATCTTTTTCCTGCTTGCCCTTCCGGGTTTGTTGCTCCCGGTGATGGGCACGCGTCTGGGTCTCGGCCCCATAGCGATGTTGGCTGGCGCCGCTGCTATGGTCGTCTATTGGTTATTGCTGGGGGTCATCAACTCCGCGGCGCGAGGCGTTTTCGTAGCCGCGCTTTACCGCTATGCCAATGACCAACGAGTCTCCGGTGGTTTTAGCCGTGGCGATCTGTCGGGCGCCTGGGAACACAAGCTGGGTTGAGGCTTGATCGAGATACAAAACACACCGCCGGCGAGAGCCGGTTCACTACTCGGCATTAACCGGATTGGGTTTGGCCGGACGAGTCGCCGAATGTAGAGCCCCGGCCTTTTCGATCTGTAGTCGATTGCGAACCACTTTAATTTGGCTGGACTGAAGAGTTAGCTCCTCAGCCGTCGATAAGGCATCCTCGGAAGGGACTTCGCCTTGCAAAATAGCGGTTTCATGCTGGACGGTGACGTAAATGGAGCCGCCCTTGATAGCTTTAAGCCGCTGTTCGATTTGTCCTACAAGCTCAAGATCGGACACCGGAGCCGCAGAGGTTGCCGCAGAAGTATCTTTTGCCGAATCGCTCGTTGTCGTCGTGGATGAACTGCCGCGCTTTCCGATCACGTTCCCGCTTACGGCAGAAATCCCGACCATGGCCAAGACGATCGCGGCGGTCGCGCCGATGGTAATGAGAACGCTTCGGTTAAGACCAAACCGCGAACCTTTACGCTCTCCTTCGACCGGTTCTGCATCTCCCTCGGAATAAGCCTGGAAGATATTCTGTTTGGGCACCACAAGCACTGGCTCGGCGGTTCCAACGGGTACCGCGACTGCAGGCTCGGGAAATCGCTCAATGGCGAATGAACCGTTGCCGGGATGAGGGTGAACCAGTGGCACCGCCGAGAGTTGAACTCCGTTCGAACTCGAATCGGGGGTGGAGGACAGTGGAGATGCGACGGCCTGGACTTCGGGAGCCTGTGCCACTGTCGCTGCAACGGTCTTCTGTGGCTCGGCACTTTCTATCTGACTTGCCTTCGCGGCGGACAGGTGGCCGTACCTGGCAGCAAACGCGGGGGCTGATTCTGAAAGCTGCGAAGCTTGCCGCTGGGTGCTGGCCTGTGGCACGGAGCGAGCCTCGTCGACGGCAGCGGGTTCGGGAATCTCATATGTAGATTCGCTGGGCTGCCAATAGCTTTCCTCCATTTCACCGACAAAGCGCACAAGGGCAGGAAACTCTCTCTCCAACTCGGAAAATCGTGCTGCGTTCGCGTTCTCCTGGAACCCACACGCCCAGTGCATCCAGGCAAGCGCCTGAGGCCCGGGAAGATCTTGGGGGGCCTCCTTAGCGGCCGCGGCGTGAAGCTCGCGTACCGCCGAATCACATAAGTCTTCCAGTGCTACAACGCGGCTCTTGAGACGGTGCGTGATCGTTCCGGAGTCTAATTCCTCGGCGAGCTCCAGTAATTTTCTGAGCCGCAGCTCTTTGCGTCCAGCTTCGGCAGCTTCCAAATCCCGGATGAGCTTTTCCAAGGATTGACGATCCGTCCAGTCGGCATCGGGGCTTTCGGCGCGAACCAGTTCACAAACTGCGTCTGCATTCTGGCGAACCTCAGTCAGGTTCTGAACGAATTGCGTTTGGGAAACTTCTAACCCCGCACCAAGACGCTCCAAGGAGCCTTCCAGAACGCGGACACTATCGTCGAGTTTTGTCAACGCAGATAACAGGAGTGACGACATACAAACTTCCCAGTTTTCAGCAAGGCGACGAGAGCCGCCGCTACTACCCTGCCGAATCTTACCAACCGGAGATAATAAGTGCTTCAAGGCTCGGCCCGGCAGTCCGAGGCGACGTAGCCTTGGCCTTCAAGTTCGAGATTTTCGCCGGCCAAGTGATCAAACCCATGATAATCCTCGACGGCACAAAGGTGGAAAAGGAATCTGTTGCAGATTTTATAGGCGGTAGCGGAGGGCTGGCGCGGAAAACGCGAACAATTCGCGAGGGCCCTACTTCCTGACTCTCGCTTTTGCGCTTTCTCCTGCCGGGCTCCATTCGCGGCTGGCCGGAGGCGCCTGTAGTTTCGAACGAAAATGCGCCAAGAACAGGCGCAGATAGCTGATGCCGGTCTGCCCGATCCGCAGTTTCGAGTCCCCGTTTGTTCGAAAAATAAAGCATATGGGCGCCTCAACAATCTTCATCCCGCGAGACGTCGCGAGTATGAGAATCTCGGGCAGAAAGGCAAATCCCGGGCTCTTGAATGCTATTTGTCGCAGTGCTTCCGCTCGGTAAACTCGGAAGCCGGAGGTGAGATCCAACGTTGCTTTGCCCATGAAGAGATACATGCAGCGATTGCCCGCCTGACTGATCGCACGCTTCCAGGCGGGCGTCCCATGTTCCGAACTCTCGTCCAGACGGCGCGAGCCGACTACAATATCGGCATTGTTCTCGCGCAGGTGCGCCAGCAGACGTGGAATCTCTTCTGGTTGATGATTGAGATCGGCATCCATGGTGACAACGAAATCACTGTCAGCAGGAACCGCGTCAAAGCCACGTCGGAAGGCCCGCCCCAATCCGCTGGGTTGCTCGCCATAGAGAACGTCAATCTCAGTTCTCTGGCGAGCGAATCGTCGGGCAATCTCAACTGTCCCGTCCCGCCCTTCAATGACGTAAATCAGTTTCCATGACACGTCAGCCAAGGAATCGAGCGTCTGCACCAGACGCTCGCTGAGCGGTCCGATGTTTCCGGCTTCATCGTATGCGGCGATTACGACGGTGAGTTTCATAAACTCGAATGGGTGACCGGCAGATCAAGCGAGGGCCCTCGTCTGTCAGGTCAAGTCTGGGTTAACAAGAACTCCGAAGCGGATCGATCTCTCAATCACGGTGCTCTAACCTGCGAATCACATCAACGGAATTGTTTCATATTAGGATTGCCTGGGTTCGAAGTCGATAGCACTATAGCACCATCAGGCGGTTGGGCTGCATCTAGATGCTACAGGTTGATACTCGGCCATAGCATCATCTGGCCGCCCCACCAATTTTCGTTCCTTATCCATCATAGTTTCTTCTCTCTGCACCGCAATTACTCGTCAGCTTCTTCCGAAAAAGCGATATAGTCTAACCAATCTCTCAAATTCTGTGGAAAGGGGCACGTAAGCAAGCGGTACTGCTTACAGACAATATGGCTGTACAGTTTGCGCCCGCAGCCGTAGAAGCTGCGCTGGGCAACCGCTTTGTAGTGGGTCCTCAAATTGCCGTAGGGGGTCAAGGAGCAGTTTTTCGAGCGACCAGGACCTCATGGCCAGACGGCACAGCAGCGAATGATGTAGTAGCCCTGAAGCTGCACCTCTATCAGACCCAGGACATTCGCGCCCAGCGCGAGATCGCCGCGATGGGGAACATTTCACATCCGGCCCTGGCACGGCTGGTTGAACATGGTTCTTGTGAAGTGGCTGGAAGACGGACGCTATACGTGGCGTGGGAGTTCATCGAGGGACAGGCCCTCAGCCGGCAATTGAAAATCGGACGACTCGAAGAGCCCGAGGTGCTGGCGATAGGACGTGATGTGTCGGCTGCGATTGCGGAAATCTGGTTGCGCCGCATCGTTCATGGCGACATCAAGCCGTCGAACATTGTGCTTAGAGATTCTGGTGGCGCCGTCCTCATCGATCTCGGTGCTGCCAGGTACCTGGAGCAAGACAATAGTCCTGCAGCGCGTGAGCCGTTTGGGACGCGCGGGTACTTTTCGCCGGAGCAGACCAGGGCGGCAAAGGGTTTATCCTGCGCCTCTGATGTTTTTTCGCTCGGCGTGGTCATGCTGCAAGCTTTACTGGGACGACATCCCACCGACTATAGCCAAGGCGCCCTGGCAAACGGCATACGGGCGAGCGATACTAAACTTGCGGCCAGCGCAAGCTTGCTAAGCGAACTGGATCGAATGCTATCGGTGCGACCGACCGCCAGGCCACAGCCGGCAGAACTCAGCCGGCGGTTTCAACGCATGTATCAAACCATGGCGGTGCTCTACGGGATGAGTCCTCCGGTACGGTCACAGAATCAAGCGAACCTCTCCGACGAGGTTTCCGAAGAGCCCTTAGCCGGTGATTAAGGCATAGGTTGCGCAGTGCCGGATTGCTTCAAATGGACTCCGGCATTGCCACCGGCTTGTCGATTGCGATCTGTTTCGAACCTGACTGAGGCGCCTCATTGGGAATTGCCAGGCCACTGTTTAGCGCTTATTGATCCGATACAGGACGAGTGGACTGCTCGCGAAGACCTTTTCCGCGAACTGCTCAATGTCGTGTTCGTACCGAGTGTCACCATAGCTCCATATAAAGTCGTAATCCTTTGCGACCAGTTGCCAATCGGGTTCCTCATCGTAGCAATGCCCCCAATAACCAAGCGGCGTGTATGCGTCGTAGGTAATCCGCATCGGGGTTTGTCCGGGAACATCGAACAGATAAGGCGAGATTGCCCCCCGTCTTATGACCGAGTAAGCCCAATAGTGAATGTAATAGTCGTCGAGCGGATCGTCGGCTTTGCAGGTATCCACCAGCGGAAAGATCCTGGCATTCGTGGGAAGATGCTCGATACCGACATTCATCACGGTGCTTTTCGTCGACTCGGACTCGAATCCCGTCGTGATGTCAAGCACCCGTACTGCCACTAGTGCAATGGCAAGTGTGGCGATCCACGATGCGCGACGGCCCACCCGAAGCACAGCCAGACTGAGTAGCCAGAGCGGCGGGACCAAACGCACGTCAATGTCGAAGCTCTCTCCCCAGCCATAAGGAAGCACCAGGAATATCAGGAGCAGTCCGACAGCCACCACGAACCAACGCCAATTGACGTGAAGCTCGCGATTGCGCACTACAGCCAGCAGCAGGCAAAGCACAAGCCCGCCGAGAAAAATGTTCGCCAGCCTGCTGTCATAGCCCATCGTCGGTACCGCGCGCAGCGCAGCGAACTTCTCCATCATGGGCCGCATAACGAAACTACTCTGAGTTGAAAGACCAGGACGGGCCCATATAAACAGCAACGACAGGGGCGCCAGAAAGCAGGCAAGCCTGAACAACCTACGCCAATCGAAGGCGGTGAGTTCATAAAGCACGAGGATGAATGCCGCCGATGCGAACCCAAGCAAATGCGCCAAATACGTCGCAATGCTGATCAGGGCAAACATCGCTGCCCGCCACGCTGAGGGCTTGCTGCTATACCAAAGCCAGGTTCCCAACATCAGGAAACACAGGCTCACCCCGAGCTGATACTGAGTGAATCCCCACAAGAAGAGGGTGTAGTAGGAGAGCGCACAGGCGAGCAACGCAAGCTTGATTTCGGAGCGATTCGCCTGCCAGAGGAACCACGCCACAGTGATGGGCAGGAGAGCTGTGTTGATGATGAGCAGAAGCTTCCCTGCCCTTTCGACCGGCAAGAACTGCTGCAGGGCAACCATCAACGCATCCCAGAGGATGTAAGGATAGGGCTTCCAGTCCGCTTGATAGTACTTCGAGAAGGTGAATGCCGGATCGTGAATGTGGCTTAGGATGAAGGTGCGCGCCAGGTGGTTTGGATAGTCCAGCAGGGGCGGTTCATGTACGAAGAAGAAAGGCGCCGTCAGCGAGGCAGTCAGAATCACGAAGATTGCGATCCACAACGCGTTGCGCTTCGATTCGGGTTGCATTCTGCCTAAAGGATTGCGAGAAATGAGCCAGCGTGCGAATATATGACAAAAAGCGGAAGTTTGCGATCTTCTCGGCTCGAATATTGGGAAAATATAGCCGTATGTTGTCGCCCTTTTCATCTACGCTGGCTAAGCTCGACGATAGCTTACAGACCATCCAAACCCAGATTGGACGTCTACGCGAAGGATTAGGTCCCAATGAGGATCAGTTGCGCCGGAGTCTGGCAGATGCTTGCCACTGTGCAACCATGCTGGGGGATATGATCGGCGCCCAGCGTTCCAAGGCCAAGGAAATCGACGATGGGGCTCTTGATCGCTTGATCCATGAGCTCAAACTGTTGAGACGCACGGTGAGACGCCGCCTCAAGCTCCTGGACCTTGCGATGGAATTACACGCTGGTCGGGTCCGTCATCATCGCATCAATCGTACCGAAGCGCTGAATGCGCTGCGACTTCGGGCTGTCAGAGAATTGCGGGGAATGGTCGCGCATTCCTCTCAGGAAGCGGACCTCCCAGGCCCCGCGCCCAGCAAGTGGATGCATTGGGCTTGTGGCCTTCAGGAGAAAGCCGACGCCGCCGCTCTGCAAGTTTTGCGCAGAGATTTCACTGCATTAGAAGAATTCATCGCTGACATGGAGGATCGATATTGGGTCTCCGGCCAAAACCGTGCGGCCGAATTTTCTTCCGCAGAAACGGAAGTGGCCGAAGAATCTGCGGCAGAGCTGCTGCCTGTGCCCGCGCTCGCAGCACTTGACGCAGAGGCTGCGGACCATGATCGTTTAGCCCGGGACCTGCTTGCCATATTCGAGAAGTCGCTTTACGGGGGAGGAGCTGACGTGCTTTCCCGGTCCCACGAACAGTCTTTGCGCGAGGCCTCTCCATCGCCGGACCTCGGGGCCGTGTCAACCGGCGACCCATCACCCGACCCAGCCATGGTGGTCCCGCCGACGTTAGAGAAACGCAACGCTGAGCACGTTCATACGTGGGTAGAACTCGCCGACACGGGAGGCATACCCCTGATGCCGCCGGCCAAGAGACTTGAAAAGGCACGGATCGACAAGGCGGCCTCTCTCGATTTTATGAAGGTGGTAAACGCATGGCAGTTGGACGACGGGCAAGCGCGACGGCTTCTCGGGATCTCTCGTGCCCTGTTCCGTCAGCTACGGGAAGGAGAACCGGTAAACCTTGAGCCGGAAAAGTTGACGAGAATCTCTCTTTTGGTCGCGATCGCCAAGGGATTGAATGTGCTTTACGGAACCAGACGTGGAGAGAAGTGGGTCCACCGTCGAAGTTCGAATCCCCTTTTCGATGGAACTGAACCCTTGGCGTACATGCTCAAGGAAGGAGTAGAAGGCCTGCTCAAAGTTCGCGAGCTTGTAGGCGTTTGGTCGGGGTACATTAGCCCCGAAAAAAACTCATAACAGTGCTGTAGAAGCCCGAGAATAGAAGGACTGCTATCCCTCACTGAGGGGCGAACTTGATCTTGATCTCAGTCTCCGCCTCGACCGCTTCCCCATTCAGGTAATAGGGTTTGTAACGCCACCTCTTCACCGCATCCATCGCCGCTTGCGTGAGCATCGGATGGCCACTCACAACTTTCACGGTTTCTACACTTCCATCTTTTCCAATCACAGCATCCAGAACGACGGTTCCGTCCACGTGCGCCTGTTGGGCTTGCAATGGATATACCGGCTTGACGCTCTGCAACAACAGGCCTTGCGTAACTCCTGATGAGACTTTCTGTTTCTGCCCGGTAAATTGCGGTTTCGCGACCGGAGCCGAGACGACATTGGGAAGCACATGATTTGCGTTTGAAGTTCGCGCAAGAGCCAACACGTCGGGAGCGCTTTCAGTAGCCGCTGCTGAGCCTGTGGTTGCCGCTTTCGGTATGGGAGCCGGAGTGCGCAACTGCATATCATCCAGTTGAGCGACCTTTTTTGTCGAATCAGCTGTGGGGGGAGCAGTTTCTACCTTGGGTTTCGACGCTTTGGAATCGTCTGATGCCGAACCGGAGTTTGCAGCCTCTGGGTTTGCCACCCCTCCCGGATTAGCGGAGTCCTTGGGTGCCACATTGCCTTGCGTCACTTCTATTCCCTGGCCGCTAATAGGAAGGACGGTACCGGCATTTGTAGCCTGGCTGTCAGGAATGCTGGAGGCGGGTCCTTCCGCCCTGACCACGCTATTGGCTAAGCGCATACGATGCGACCGCCAGCCCATGGTTCCCAAAGTAGCTACCAGCACCACCGCTGCAACGGCGAGAATTATCGCCCGCTTGCCCTTGAGATTGCCCGCGACCTTGATTCCCGAGTCGGTACCCGACGCATTGTCTTCGTCGGAGGCATTCTCGCCAGAGGCAGGTTTTCTTCGACTCTGCATCCAGTTAGTAACCGACTTGCTTTTTTGGCGCAGCCGGTCACCCAACGAATCCTCTTCATCTTCGTCGACCAGCAGGGGAGGCACACGCATGATAGGAACAGTGCGCGTGACAGCGGCGGATGACGGGGAGGCACCAGCCGCGGCAGCTGCGGCCGCCAAGGGTTGCGAACGCGTCGAGTTGTCTACGGTTACTGTGGCAACGCCGGAATCAGGCGGGGCCGGAACCCACATGTTGGGCTCCAAATGGGCCACAAAGTCATCGAGCTGCGGAAATCCGTTGCGGATACTCTCTACCGCCTCGGTATCGTCCGGCTCTCTTAAGCTGCACGCCCATTCCACCCACTCAGTTACAGCGGGGCCCGGCAATGGGTTCGGCATTCCCTTGGCGTTAGCCTGGTCTCGCAATTCTTTAACCGCCTCATCCCGCAGCTGATTCAGCTGACTGACCCGAACGGCCCGGTGGTGTACGATGCTCCCGCGCTCCAGCTCAGTCGCGAGAGTCCGGAGGCGTTCACGCAAGTCCTTCTGAACGTGCTCAAACCTCGCCTTCGCTGTTTTCGGGTGAGTAGCCTCAGGCGCATCCTCAACCTGCCACATGCCCGGTTCAAGGTGAGACACAAAAGCATCCAGTGCAGAAAATGCGCTTCGCAGGGTCTCCAGGGCCTTCCCGTCTCCCGGCTCTTCCAGAGCGCACGCCCAATCAACCCACTGGTCTGCCGCGGGTCCCGGAAGCAGTGGCGGCACGGCCTTGGCCGCAGCTTTGGTCCGCAGTTCTTTAATTGCAGCGTTTCGAAATTGGTTCAGTTGCTCGACCCGAGCTGCCCGGCGATGCACCACTCTGCCCCGCTCTAACTCAGCCGCCAGGTCCAGCAACTGCGAACGCAAGGTCCTAACGTGAATCTGCTTGTCTATGGTTACCAGGAGTGCATCAAGTTCCTGGCGACTCTGCCATGACGCACTCGGTTGCTCTGATAAGACAAAGGAGCGTAGCTTCTCTGCCGCATCTGCCGCGAGCTTGAGCTGAACGATGACTTCTTTGAGGTCGATCGATTGGCCAGCTTTAAGGTTTCCCCAGCTCTCAAACGGCACGACCAAAGACTGGTCTAAGGAGGCACGGGTCTCCTGCGATATTGAATTCATAGCAACCTCCTAAACCGAAGTTGGTGCTTCAACCCGCCACATTTCGGGCTCCAGATGAGCCACGAAAACGTCGAGCTGGGAGAACGAGCTACGCAGAGTCTTAAGGGACTCAGAATCTTCAGGTTCTTTCAGGTTGGAAGCCCACCCCACCCATTGGTCCGGCTCCGGCCCGGGCAGTGAGGGTGGAACTTCTTCTTTCTCCGCCAGAGTTTTTAGCTGCATGATTGCACTGTCACGGAGTTGATTGAGTTGCTCGACACGAGCTGCCCGCCGGTGCACGATGCTGCCGCGCTGCAACCCGGAGGCAAGATCTAACAACCGGGATCGCCGAACCTTCACCTCCCGGATCTTCTCTATTCTTTCCAGCAGAGCTTCCAGTTCATCGCGGGTCTGCCAGGAGGCGTCAGGTATTTCCGACGAAACCAGCGAGCGCAGATTTCGAGCAGATTCCGCGGCGGCCTCAAAGTTCTGGATAAGTTCAGCAGTATCGACGGGTTTCGCAGCCTTTAGGTTTCCCAGGTTTTCCTGAAGAACGGACAATGACTGATCGAGGGATTCACGGGTATAGTGCCACAAGGAACTCATGCTTAGCTCCTAAACCAGAGTCACATCGTCGGCAGTTCCATTTGCTTGCAACAGAACTACACGAATGGGTCGCCGAAAAATGCTCTCCCAGCAGCGCAATTGTGACATGAATTAGAAATTTATCAAGATAGCGATTTACCTAATTGCAATTCAACTACATTCACACTCTGCAATTTTGTGGGCGGGTTAAGTGGCATCCTGAAGTCGCTTGTAGTACGTTCGCTAAGATTCCCATAATTCAAGTAGCGGAACTTAACTGTACTCCTGGGGGAATCGCGCTATCGAGGGTTTAGCGGAAGACCCAGCCTTGAGTTGCTACCCACTTAACCTACGCTTTGGATTGCAGATACTCACTTGATGCCATCGCAGCGGTGGACTGCCAGCGCGACGCCGTTGCCGGAGGCAGCTTGTCGCCCGGAGTGACAACCGCAACGGAGGCACCCACATACGCAGGTGGAACATTTTGTTCCGTCGCTCCAATCGACGACCCAGAACCTGTCGCCGAGCCGTTTTGGGGCGCTTCTCCCGCTACCCAGTACGCCTCTTCCATTTCACCCGCAAAATGCTCTAAAGCCGGAAAATCCTTCCGTAGGTCGGTAAGGGCGGATGCGTCCTTATCATCCTGTAGATTGCATACCCAGTGCAGCCACTCGCTGGCACTCGGTCCGGGCAGTTCCTTCTCCTGCTCCTGAACCGCAGCCTCAGTTCGCAACTCATTGATGGCCTGCAGACGCAAATTGTTCAGTTCTGTGCTGCGCGCTTGGAAACGATGTCTCACTGCCCCAACTTCCAGTTCGATAGCAAGGCTGAGCAGCTTGGCTCGTCTCTCCTGGTTGCGCCGGATTGAAACCTCCAAATCCTGCACCAACTGTCCCAGCGATTCTCGATCCATCCACTTCGCATCAGGACGTTCGGCGCGAATCAGGTCACGCAACGCCTCGCCGTGAACCCAGGCGTCAGCCAACAGATTGTTAAGCTGCTCGTTATTAACCTCCAAGCCTGCACCAAGCTGATCGAGCTGGCTACGGATGCTCTGCAAACTATCGTCAAGTTTTGCTAATGCAGACGAAAAAGGAGATGACATGCCTGTTCCTTTCGTAACTCTTGCTGAAATTCTGGCATCCTCCAGGACAGGTGCACAGAACACAAACTCAGTGTAGGGTGAGTGCAACAGAAATGCAACAATTTATGAGGCGGGGTAACCCCACTTAAGTGACGAGCGTCCTATCGCGACTAGCGACCTTTTATGCATGCTAAAAGAAACTCCACACCCGAGTGTGGAATAACATTTAGCGGCCTGCCGCATTTTTCTGTCACGACAAGTCCGACACCGCGGTCACCTAGACTCGAGTGGTTCTCATTTTTGAGCTGAATGAGCCGGCCAGCGTCCCACCATATCTCGAACCCTGACCACCGCATTTATTCCGCCTTGCAGCATATAGTGGAGCGGCTGGTCCCCTCCCAAAATGGGATTTGAATTAACAGACCGAATCCACGCGTCAGCTTGCCTGCTGCCATAGAGTACATGCAGGCCCCTGTAAATCTCCGCCAGCAGGGAAATTCGAGTGCTCTGATCACGCGCAAGCGTTACATTCCGACCTGTCTTTAATTGGCGATGAACGCCGCGGGAGATTCCAAAAAGCTGCCTTGCCTCAGAGTCGCTAAGCCGCCATGCGGTGACGAGTTTGAGAAAATCTGCGAGAGCCGGTATGGGACTCAGTCTTTCCTTTAAGTTGGAGGAACTCTGAGAGCCTCCCCGCCAGAACGGCACAGAAACAAGAAAACGATCCAACATGAAGCACCACCACAAGATGCAAGATACTTACCTGGGATTGAAACAAGCATAGTCAGAGTCATTTTCAAAGTCTATGGCTCATAGGCACTGAAAAATCGGCCCATTTAAGCGGCAGCGCCCCATTCTCAGCACGGCACTTTGATGGCCTCCGACATCCTGACAGACGGCAGTAGGGTTACTTAAAAGCGGTTACTTTAGGTCCATTCGACGAGCGCTCTCGCACTGAAAATATAGTTACTAACTACCCGAAATGGGCGATGCGCATATGGCACCCGTGGGTGGTATGCTTGCCATTCATACCCTGGCCGGAGAGTACATGCAGCCACATATCGTCGCAGTCGAAGTCGAACCTTGCCTCGACGTAATGAAAGCTCCTGAATCCGTGTTGCAACTTGGCGTCCGCAGGCCACTGCTCGAGGAGTTGGCGCTGAAGACCATCCACGTGATGGCTCCCCCAACTCTAGTGGAGCTGGCGTCAACCATGTGTCTCTCCTACCACGTCGTGGATGACCTGTTTCGGCGGCTGCGCACAGAACAACTTACCGAAGTAACCGGCATGACAAAAAACGCGCCCCAGATCGGACTGACTTCGCAGGGCCGGTCGCGCGCGTTGGAACTGCTGACTCTGAATCAGTATGTAGGTGCGGCGCCGGTCTCTTTCGCAGACTATGTCGAGCAGACCCGGCGCCAGAGCCTGCGAAGCGTGGGCGTGCTTCCGCAGGACATTCGCCGTGCCTATTCCCATCTGGTACTGGATGAAACGACGAAGACAAAGCTAGGGACGGCGCTCAATTCGGGCGCGTCAATTTTTCTTTACGGACCATCAGGAACCGGCAAGACGGCGATCGCCACCGCAATTCCGAAAGTATTTTCCGACGATCGGGTCTGGATACCCTTTGCGGTTCAGATCGATGGGCAGATTGTCACCGTATACGATACTCATCTTCATTCGAAGATCGATGAGCCACTACCAGAGGAAACCGATAAGCGCTGGGTACTCTGCCATCGTCCGACAGTGTTGGTCGGTGGTGAGCTCACCTTAGAAATGCTGGAGTTGCAACTGAACCCCATCACCAAGTTCTATACCGCTCCGGTCCAGATGAAGGCCAACAATGGTGTGCTGATCATTGATGATTTTGGCCGCCAGCGTTTGCGTCCCGACGAACTTCTTAACCGCTGGGTTGTTCCCCTCGATCGCGGCATTGATTTTCTTACCTTGGCGGGCGGCAGAAAAGTGGAGATTCCGTTCGAGATGTTCGTGGTGTTCGCCACCAACCTGGACCCTTCCGCACTGGCAGATCCAGCGTTCTTGCGGAGGATTCAAACCAAGATCAAGGTGGGAGCTGTTCCTCCCCTGCGTTTCCATCAAATTTTTCGCCAGGTTTGCGATCAGTGGGGGATGGAGTACAAAAGCGAACTGGTCGATGAGTTGATCACCACTATCCGAGAGTATGGTGAACCGTTACGCGCTTGCCATCCGCGTGACTTCATCAACCAGATTCGCTGGTCAGCGCGTTATTCGGAACGAGAGCCAGTGCTTGACAGCGAATCTTTGCTGACTGCCGTGGACGCCTATTTCGTTTCCGACGACACGGATGAGGACAGCTCCGAGTCTAAGGTCACCGGAACCAGGCGTTAGCCGGCGGCGTCGATTGGAAATGAGCCGAACATTCGCGGATATTCAGCGCTAATCGCGGTTCGTTTCCTGCTTGAAATTCGTTGGCGCATCTATGCGGCGTCGGAGGTTTACAGCTGCGAATACAGATGGTGGGATGCGGGGCGTAAGCTATAATTTTGTCATTCAAAATGAAAACTCTAGCAGTATGGATTCTTTTGATGTCCACGGCCTTGGTTGTTCAGGCCCAAACCCCGCCTGCGACGTCTCCGGAAGCTTGCAAAAAGAACGTCTCGTTTGCGGTGGCTGAGGGGGGCCAGCCAGTTCCCGATGTCCCCAAATTTGCTTCCAAGTGGATCAGCAATAAACAGAAGCAACATGCTTACCCGGGCCTGTGCTTCTCACAAATACCTTCTTCAAACCTGAACAACTACGTTGTTGTCCTATCATCCTCCGAACAGATGTTTGAAGGTCTGGCGCCTTCGCCGCACACCTACACCAGTGCTACACCGGCATCGGGGAGTACGGCGGCGATCAACAGTTACGGCGGAACCTGGAGCTACTCGTATGTTGGTGTGAATCCTCCGACCACAACCAGTACGTTGGATCTGGGGCGCGATGACAAGCCAAAATCCTTATATGCTCGCGCCTACAACCAGGAAGGACATGTGGTAGCGCGCTATACCCCAACTGGCGGCTGGTTCACGCGAGATAAGCTCCTGGAGAACATTGTGGCAGCCATCAACGGCGACACGCCTCCGGCGGTCAAGCAGAAACCTAATACTGCAGCGCTTTCGGTGTACTACGTCAATTGCGATGTCGATCAGACCACTCCGCAATCGGCGACCGCGACCGCGACGGCATCGGTCCCGCCTGCACCCGAGCTTACCCCGGCGCCGCCTAAGCCAGCGCCGCTCCCGTTGCCCTCATTAGAAGTTTGGTCGAAGCCGGCAGGCGCGGACATCTATCTGGACGGCAACTACGTAGGAAAAACTCCGTATACCGTGACTGTGCCTGCGGGAGAGCACACCGTCATTCTTCGCAAGAAGGACTTCGGAACTTATGAACGCAAATTGCAGGTGGAAAAAGGAAAGCATGTCGTGGGCACGTACCTGGAGCAACGATCCATTACGTTAGAGTGAGCCGCCCAGATCCGACTTCCACACCAGTCTGTGATTGAGGACCGCTGAGGACGCGGCCTTGATTGTTCCAGCTCGGTTTTTCGGCCGGCGGGCGGAGCAGTGCCAGGATGCGCTTGCCATCGGACTTGGGGAATGGGATCAGGCTGCCGATTCCTATGAACAGATTCACCTGAGCGAAACCTGGCATTGCGCTCCACAACGCTGATGCCAGCAGCAGATTGGCGAGCGGGCCGGAGAATGAGATCAACAAATTGGCCCATCGCGGACCGGATTCGCGCACCACAAATAGACCGATCCACGAAATCCCTACTTTCTTGACCTTTACGCCACAAAGACGGGCTGCGGCAATGTGTCCGCATTCGTGAAGAACCATGGCAGGCAAGCCCGCCAGCATCGCGGTAAGCATGGCTATGACTACGGGCATGGGGCGAATCTGCCTCCCTTGGGCGAGTGTCGCTACTGCGGGCACCACCCAATTAACTTCGGCCATAAGCTTCGCAAGCTTTAGGCGTTCTACCGCGCGTTGGGATGGGACAACTGAGTGCCGGGTTGGCTTATCTCACTGGTGCGCTGTGGAGGCGCAAACTTTTGCAGTTGCCGGCCTGCTTTCCTGCCAGCAATGATTGGGGTTTCAGAGCTGTAGCATCTGCTCAGCGATGGCGTGCGCAACCACGGGGAGTGACTGGCAAATTTGATCTGGTTGATGCTGAGAAATCAACCGGAGGTTGGAGCGACGTCAGCTACTTCAAATCGTGGCCTAAAGGCATAAAAATACCAGTGCAGATAGGCTGGCAGCCACTTCCACAGCTGAAAACGCGACTCGCCGGCAGTCCGATCTGTCCAGTGCGTCGCCGAAAACTGCGAGCACAATCCCCAGGGGTAGGCCAACATGACCACAGCCGCCGACAATGACGATGCGATGATCTCGATCCATTACGCCTCCGCGCCTACGAGAACATTCGTCTCGACTCTAGAAGACCACTAAAAGGACAGCATTACCTGGGACTTATTCTGAGGAATATTCAATTTAATTCCCCTTTTGCTATTGGCAGACAGCGTCGCCTGCACGTTCACCGCGCTCATCGGGATGGTGCGCCGCACGCCGTTTTGAACAACCTGCAGCGAATCGGAAGTCAACATGTAGTCGCCCGATTCCAGATGATCACCATTAGACAGAATAAAGATAGCCGGAAGGCTAGGAACAGCGGCGGTCTGCGCTCCTGCTTTCGTATCCCCTGCCTGAGTGGTTTTTCCGTTCTCTTTGGAGGGAATATTGACCACGCTTGGGACTTTGGGAGCGCTATTCTGCTCGCCAACGCGTGACGCCAAGGCTGACGCCGCACTCGGGAGTCTGGGCGGAGCCAGCGGCAGCTTCCCATACTCGATGCTATTTTGACCCACCATGGCAGTCCCGGTCACCAGAAGGACGGCTATCACTAGAAGCAAACTGGAGTACATGATCCGTTACCTTTTGAGGCATTTTCTCGAGGGAACGTAAACCGTCACACCACAGCCCTGAGTTCTCAGGCACGTATCGGGCTCGCGCGATCAACTGCGATCGTCTCAGTTTGCGGACGCGAGATCCAGCTACCACCGCCGGGAATAGTGAGGAGCGCTGACTCACTTTACACCAGGACGCTTTCGGTCGCCATTGCTAAGAGCGTCGATTGGCTCTCCCCCGCGTATCTCAGATTCAAGTTGGGAACCGCGCTGAGCCTTAACCTACGTCTGATCTGGCTAATTGGAGGATTTGGTGGACCTGGTCGGGATCGAACCGACGACCTCTTCCATGCCATGGAAGCGCGCTCCCAGCTGCGCCACAGGCCCACTTTAAACAAAGGACGGCGCTGACCAACGCGCCATGTGTATTCTCTCGCACACGAACGGCTGAGTCAAACCTCGCCTCTCTCTGATGCCCACGCGTGGAAGACACTCGACCAGTCATACGAGCCCCCCGGTGTTCCACTTGTGCCAGCATCGGCATCGAATTATCTTGTGAACATACCTGCCGCTTTCGATCACAAAAACCAGCTCTGGCCAGGGAGACAGTCGATGCAATTCCCTGCCCTTTTGGCTGTGCTTTTCTCATGTTCGCTCGCGATGCTGGCGCAAGCGCCGGCGGGATCGTCGGTAAGTGCGCCGAGCCCTGCGGTACAACAACCCACGGGGAGCTACTCGACGACACCGGTGCTTCCCGAGCTGGATCGATTGCAGGCGGTGAGCTCCGCAATGAACGGCGCCATCTCTCAGCTAAGGATCGAGAAATGGAAAGCGGACGGCAACTCGAAGCGACAAGCTGAGTCCAACGCGGAATCGATTCAGCGAAACCTGACGTCGGCGCTTCCCGGCATGATATCCAGCGTGCGCTCAGCCCCGCAGGATATGGCGGCGGAGTTCAAGCTCTATCGCAATGTCAACGCCTTGTACGATGTAGTGAGCTCGCTGACGGAATCAGCCGGCGCCTTCGGACCGAAGAGCGACTATGAAGCTTTGGCGCAACAGCTCGACAGTCTGGACAGCATCCGGCGCAATCTTGGCGATTATCTAGAGCAGTTGACCGCGTCCACCCAGTCGCAGCTCGATCAACTCAGAACGCAGGTGAAGACGTTACAGGCCGCGGCGAGCGCCGCTCCCCCAAAGAAGGTCGTGGTCGATGACACCACGCCCGCCAAGAAAAGCACCAGCACCCACAAGAAGAAGACCACGAAGGCTACCAATTCTCCTTCTGGCAGCTCCAGCACCGCGCCCCCATCGCCGCAGTAGTTTCCCAACCTTGGGAACAATTTGTGCCTGGCTGGAGTCTATTTGTGTGAGGCCTCCCCCGAGGCGCGCTTTGCAGCGCCGCGAGGGCCACGGTCTAGAAGGAGGATCGTCAACAGCGGGTCCGTTCGGAGTTGTTACGGATTCGTGAACTCATTATCATTGAGGTTGACGCCGTGGGAGCCATGGCGGGAGTAACAACATTGAGCAACCTCGCGAGTGCGATGGGGGTCCGCACCGAAGAAGCCGCGATCGTGGCCGAGCTGAAGGCCGGATCGGAAATGGCCTTCGAGTGGCTGATTGCACAATATACCCAGCCGGTCTACAGCCTCCTGTACCGCATGCTGGACGACCCCACTGACGCCGCCGACACCACGCAAGAGGTTTTCATCAAGGTCTTTCGAGGCATCAAGCGATTCAACTCCGACTCCAGCCTGAAAACATGGATCTATCGCATAGCCCTGCATGAGGCATTCAATCAGCGGCGCTGGCACTTCCGCCATAAGCAGAAAGAGACCTCGATCGAACCATCAGCCCAAAGCGGTGAAGAATATGCGATTGGCATCAAAGACCTTCTCATTGACGAAAGCAAGTCGCCGCTGGACAACGTCTACGACGAAGAGCTGAAAGCGCGCGTGGAGGAGGAGCTGCGGAACTTACCTGAACCGTATCGCACAACGGTCATTCTTCGCGATATCGAAGAGTTGTCGTACGAGCAAATTGCCGAGGTGATGAACACATCTTTGGGTACGGTGAAATCTCGCCTGGTACGTGGACGCGATGGCTTGCGCAAGCGGCTGGAGCGGCACATGTCTGCCTTCGGAGTAAGTTGCTCAACCAGGAGACGCAAGCTACCGAAGCAAAGCGTTGTAGGGGGACAGGAAGCCGAGGTGTTGCCATGAAATGCTCGGTGGTGCAACGGCAAATGTCGTCGTATCTGGATGGCGCTGTTACACGCAGCCAGTTGGCGCAAATCAGTGAGCATATCGCGAGCTGCGAGGAGTGTTCGGCGGAATACCAGAGCGCACGCCAGATGCAGAAGCTGGTGGGCTCGCTTGGCCGCAAACCGGCTCCGCCGGAAGTGTCATTGCGGGTCCGGGTCGCGCTCTCTCAGGAATTGGCAAGTGCGCGCCGTCCCCGTTGGCAGTCGCTGTCGATTCGTTGGCAGAACGCGTTCAATGCCGTCATGGTTCCCGCGACCGCAGGTCTGGTCACCACCATCATCATTTTTGGCTTGCTCATCAGCTTCCTGTATTACCCGGGACAGCTCTCTGCGGGCAACGATGTTCCGACTGCGTTCTATACGCCGCCTGAGCTTCAGTTCGCACCGTTCGAGCTGGCAACGGGGCTTTCCAATGCCGACGATGTCGTGGTTGAAGCTTATGTTGACGCGAACGGCCGCGTGCAGGACTATCGTGTCCTCTCCGGCCCCGACAACATGAAGTCGTTGCCGACCGCATTGAAGAACGTGCTAATCTTTACGACTTTCCGTCCGGCCACAAGCTTCGGCCAGCCTACTGCGGGACGAGCCATCCTGTCATTCTCGAAGATTCAGGTTAACGGATAGCAGGCTTTCGATCGTGTTAACTCCCGGTGTCATCCCTCGGCTCCGCTCGCGATGACACCCGGGGAAAAAACTTGCTGCTGCCTGCCTGACTCTCTCAGCCGCCATGCGCAGTTTGCGTTGCCGCCAGTACAGCCGCCGAGGTCTCACCCTCTTCCTTCTTTTTCTCTTCCCAGGTCAAGATCTTCAGATCCAGGACGAAGATCGAATACAGCACCGGCACCATCAATAGGGTGATAAAGGTCGCGACGGTCAATCCACCGATCTGTGCATAACACAACGGCTGCCACAGGGGGCCGCCATGCATCGCAAGCGGGAAGAGCGCCAGTACCGTCGCACCCACGGTGATCAGCACCGGGCGAAGACGAATGATGCCGGCATCAATAACAGCTTGTTCGAAAGGCTCACCCCGGGCGTGCATTTCCTCGATAAAGTCGAACAAGACGATGACATGGCTCACGATGACGCCGATCAGGCTGGCGATACCAAGGAATGCCATAAATCCGAACGAGGTCTTCATAACCCAGAGCCCGAAGATCGCGCCCGCGACCCCGTAAGGAGCGGCGGCAAAAACCAGGAAGGGCTTGATGGCGTTGTTGAACTGGAAAAGCAGTGCGAGATAAATCGCAAAAACTGAGATAGCAAGCACGACGCTCAGATTCTTAAAACCCTCCTGCTGCTTGTCATACTCCCCGCCAATTCGTATGCCGTAGCCGGGAGGCATTCGCTGTTCCAGTTCCTTCAGCTTCGGCAGTGCCGTTTTCGTAATCTCTGACGCGAGGTGGCCGGGTGCCGGGAAGGCATAAATGGACATCGAGCGAAAGTGATCGAGCCGGATGATTCGTTCCGTCTGTAGCGTCGTGTCCAGATTGGAGATCTGCACTAGCGGGATTTTCGTCTTGCTTTGCTCGCCGTATACGTAAAGATTTTGGATGTCGGATAGCTGGGCTCGCTCGTCCATCCGCAGGCGAGCGACCACCGGTATATTGCGATCTCCATCTTGAAGCGTCGTCACCGGCACGCCACTCAAGGCGCCGGTAGCCGAATTGGCAACGTCATAGTTGGAAATGCCGGCAAGGTTGGCGCGCTCGGGGTTAATGCTGAGCGAAACTTGCGAACTCTCATTCTGCCACTCATTCCGCACTCTTCTGGCCCACGGCGAGCTATTGAGAATGTCTTCCACTTGGCCCGCAATCAACCTCAACGTGTGGATATTTTCCGAACTATCTTTGGTGCTCACATCGGCCAGGCTGGCAATACGAATGTCGATCGGATAGTTGAGCGGATTGGT
The DNA here is from genome assembly GCA_963796585.1 of uncultured Acidobacteriaceae bacterium. Lineage (GTDB taxonomy): Bacteria > Acidobacteriota > Terriglobia > Terriglobales > Acidobacteriaceae > CAVVDY01. The sequence continues at coordinate 207,271 of CAWCMB010000004.1, read as the reverse complement.
TTGCAACTGCCGGTAATCGGCACGCACGCCGGGCAGAGAGGCGCTCAGGATAGGTCCCACCTGGTCAACGAATTTCGGAGTAATGTCTTTGTCGGTGAGCTGAACCAGCACCTCCGCATAGTTGAGTTGCTGCGCCTGAGGCGACAGTGAGAACCAGAATCGCGGGCTCCCGCCTCCCACCCAGGTTGTTACGTATTTGAGTATTTCGGCAGGCTTACCGTTTTTGTCCGGATGCTTCTTGCCCCACTCTGTCGCCTGCTGGCGAATGATCGACTCAACCTGCTGTGCCGCCTGTGCCGTAGCTTCGAAGTTCACGTCGTTGGGCAGCCAGACATCGACGTAAGACCAGTACTGCACATCGTCGGGAAAAAATGAAGTCTGCAATTGCGAGAACAAGAACCCACCGGCGACCAGAAACAGCAAAGACGCAGTAGCAACTTTCCAGCGATGATCGATGGCAAATCTGGCAGTTCGCGCGTAAAGGCCAGTGAAGCCCTTGACCCGACGCTCTTCGATCGGCCGCTCGGGCGTCTTCTCGGGACGCATAATGAAATATCCAAGCAGCGGAATAAACGTCATCGAAGCTAGACGCGACGCCAGCAGAGCACAGGTCATCACCACCGGCAGGCTGTAGATGAACTCCCCCGTGGTGCCTGTAATCAGCAGGAATGGTAGATATGCCACTATGTTGGTGAGCGTGGCATACATGATGGCGGTCGCAAGCTTTGTCGGTCCAAGCCAGGCTGCGACATCGCGCTCCTCTCCCTCTGCAAGCCCTCGTTTGATGGAATCTCCCGCGACCACCGGATCATCCACCAGCAAACCCAGCGCGATGATGAGCGATGCCACCGATACCTGCTGAATGTCGATGCCCAGCAAGTAAATCATTCCGAAGGTCATCGAGAGCGTGATCGGGATGGAGATGGCCATCAGCAAAGCCGAGCGCCACTCCCAGAATCCGATCAGCGACACCAGCACCACCAGGATGATCGCCTCGTAGAGCGCGTCCATAAAGAGGTCGATGTTTTCCCTGACCTGAATCACCTGGTCCGAGGTGTGCACCATCATCACGTCGTCCGGCAGATAGGTCTTTACGTTGTCCAGGGCTGCATTGATGTGTTTTCCAAAAAGCTCAATCTGCTGCCCTGACCGCATGTTGACGCCGAGAGTGATGGCCCGGCTTCGGACCCACTTTCCGTCGCTATCGCGCCAGGTCATGAAGTTGAGAAACGTCGGAGGGCTCTGGTAGGAGCGCGAGATGTCGACGAGGTCGCGCAGATAAACCGGGCTGTTGGAACTGGAAACGCCGATGATGACGTTACCGATGGCTTGGGCATCCGGGAACAGGCCTGAGGGGTTGATGTCAATGTACTTGGAACCAACCTCGAGGCTGCCGGCCGGCAGGGTGATGTTCTGCGCATTCAGCGCGTCTTTGAGCTTGGAGGGATCGTAGCCGTACTGCGCCAGCCGCTGCTGTGAGTAGTCGAGGTAAATTTGTTCCTGCAACACGCCCGAGCGCGTGACCTGCGACACCTCGGGCACGCCTTGCAGCGTGCGCTGGATGAGGTCGGTGAAATCGTCGAGCTGACGGTAGGTATATTTCGCGCCGGCTATCTCCGTCAGCTTGGCTTCTGCCTCTGAGGGATCGCCTATCACCGTGGACTGCCACGCGTCGGGCGGAAGCTCGTCGCGATGGACGTACTGGTCCATTAACTTGTCGCCCAAAGCGCGAAGCGCCTTCTTATCCAGCGGCGTATTCACGTCTGCGCCCACGAAACCCGGCGCTTCAAAGAAATGAACATCGCGCAGGCCGCCCTCCGCCGTCCCGGCCCGTATCAATTGCTGGAACGATTGGCGCACCAGGCTGGGCGACACAGCCATGGGGAACGAGTAGATGATGCTCAAACGCGGCTGCGGCGCGTCGCGGCTCTCGGAGGCGCGAACCTTCTCAATCGCACTGCGAACTACGCGCGCACGAAGTGATATCTCGGTGGCCGACGCAATCGGACTTGCCACCGTCAGCATCAGTGCTGCCGTATCTCCGAAATTGCTATTGAACTGAATTGGCCCGGCGCCGCGCGGCAGCTTGTTGTTGAGTTGCTGAAGCTTGAGATTAATATCTGAGAACTGAACCTTCTTGTCGTTGACCGAGTCTGCCAACTGTACGTAAACCACTGCCTGCCCGGGAAAACTGAGCGACCGAATGCCGAAGTCTGACGGAGTAGGAGCCTTGATGGTGTTGTTCAGGGCGATCGCCTGCTCCATGGGACGCGTGACCAGTTGCTCCACTTGTTCAGCCGTTGCGCCGGGCCAGTTGCATTGCGCCGAGGCCACGCGCACCGGAATGTCAGGATCCTTCCGCTTCGGCATGTGGTGGTATCCGTACCAGCCCCATACGAACGTCGCCAGCAAGAGGACTGAGCATACCTGCCGGTGCTCGGTAAAGAACCGCGCAACGTTGTGGGTTGAGGCGATATACTCCGCGTCCGATTTGTGGATGTGTGCCATGCTTATCTGTCATCCCGAGCAGCGCTTCCGTTGCGCAGCGAGGGAACTCGGCGAGCCGATTCGCGCCGCTGCGCGAAAGGCCCGCATCCTTACCCTACTGGATTACGCGGACGGTCTCTCCATCTTTGATCATGGTTGCGCCGGAGGTGACCACACGGTCGCCCGGCCTCAGCCCTTGCTCCACGGCGATGGTGTTGCCATACGTGCCGCCCAGTTCAACCTCCTGCGTATGGACGCGCACCGTGTCTCCTTCGCCGTCCGGCACAAACACGGCGAAGCCATTCGGGCGCTTGAGGCTGCGCACGACGGCGGCAAGAGAAACAACATCGACCTGCTTCTTTTCGTCACCCGAACGGATGGTGATGGATGCAATCATCCCCGCCTTCAGACGGTTATCGCGGTTCGGTATTGTCACCTCGACGGAATACACCCGGCTCTTCGGATCGGCAGAAGGTGATATCGACGTCACATGGCCGGCGAAATCGCCGGAGACGGCGTCTGTCGTTACCGTCTCGGGGCTGCCCAGTCGAATGTGCTCCATCGCCGTATCGGGAACGCCGAATACCGCTTTAACAGAGCGCACATCCGAGATGGTGAAGCCGTTGGTCGCCGGGCCGACCAACTGTCCTTCATCTACATTTCGCTTCACAATCCAGCCATCAAAGGGCACCCGTAGTTCGCAATAGGCAAGCGCAATTTGGGCTTCGCTTACGCTCCCTTTCGCACTGTCAATAGAGGCTTTGGTATCGAGCATCTGCGCGTTGGCAGTGTCGTAGTCAGAAACCGTCGCAGCCCCGTTTTTATAGAGGACGGCCATGCGGTCGAATGACAGCTTGGCGCGATCGTAATTTGCTTGCGCGCGGGCAAGCTGGGCGGTCGCCTGCTGCAACTTGTCCTTGTAGTCATCCTGCGACACGGTCGCGAGAACTGTTCCCTTCGTGACCCAGTCGCCCTGATCGATATTACGCATCTTGCCGTTCGGATCCTTTACCTGGCGGATGCTGCCAAGATATCCGTTGGACTTGAAGGCTAGATCGACCTGCTGATAAGGCTGAATGTTCGCCGAGTAAGTGTTAGCTCCGGTAGCTGGAATTGTCTGCACCACACCCACGCGCACCGGGGTGAGCGGCTTCTCCGACGAATCGGCTTCGCGGCACCCGCTGGAAGCAAGCGTTGCCGCGATACAGCAGGCCAGCAACGAGAGGGTGAGATTTGGATGGCGCGACTTGGAATGGATCATTCTTCACCGATCGCTTTCTCGAAACTCGCTTTCGCGCTCCAGAACGAAGCCAGCGCATCGTCGAAGTCGGAGTTAGCTTTTTCAACCGCTGTCTGTTGTTGCAGCACGTCTCGCAGGAGGTTGGTTTGCTGCCCGTACTGCATCGTGACTTCGCGCAATTTCTCGCGCGATGAAGTCTGCGCCGCCTGCGCCACCAGGACCGAAGCCCGCGCCTCCTTCAACGACCGAAATTGGTCGCCTACGTTGATGAGGATTTTCGCCTTGGTATTCTCCAGTTCGAGCTTGCTTTGTTCCACGTTGATCGTCTTCTCGTTCACCTCGTGCTTTCGGCGCCCCCATTCAAACGGCTCCCAACGGAATTCGAGCCCGGCGTTCGCGATGTTTGTCGGAATGAAGGTGTAGCCGATAGGCGTGGTGTATTGAATTGAGAAGTTAAGGTCAGGCAGGTATTGCGACTTGGCAAGCGCGCGCGCGTTGTCGGCCTGTTTAACCGTGATCTCGCCTTCTTTTACCTTGGGATTATTTTCCAGCGCTTTCGCCTGTGCCGACGCGAGGTCCATTTCCTCAGCCGAGACCGGCGCTACTGCCGCAGCACGAAACGGTGTGTTGATGTTGCGACCGAGCAGATCGTTCAAGGTTTCCCTCGCGGTCTGTTCTTTGTCCTGCAATTTGAGAAGCGAAAGCTGCTCCTGTGCCAATTTCGTCTTTACTTCCAGACTGTCCGATTCGAGAGCCACCTGTTCCGAGACGTACTGCAGGGTTATCCGATCCAGTTCTTCGTATTGCTTAATGCTGACCTGGGTGGATTCGATCTGGTTGTCGATCTCGACCACTTTGTAGAATGCTTGCCGCACGTTGTCGACGACGGTTTGTTTTTGCTCACGTAGTTGCTGTCCGGCTTCCTCGATGGAGAGCCGTTGGCCCCTCAGATAGAGGTTGATTTTGTAAAGCTGAATCAGGGGCTGGGAGGCCGACGCCAGCACGTTAGCCGTCGGATGACTTCCGGTAGTCAGGTAAGTGTTCTGCGACGGTATCGGACCGATGCCGGGATAGCAGCAACCGAACTGTCCTTGGGGTATGAAATAGGAAATAGGACTCAGCAACTCCGAGCCAAATACATAAGTATTGAACGACGGCAAACGCCGAGTTTTATCGGCAGCCAGTTTTTCTTTGTGAACGTCCAGGTTCAGAGAAACGATCTTCAGCGTGCGATTGTCAGCCAGGGCGATGTTGACCGCGTCGTCGACGCTAAGAACGGGCAAGTCCGAGTCTGGCTGGGTGTCGGCAAACCCTGGGCAGGCGATCAAGAAAAGGAACGCAAACAGTAATCCAATACTCCAGCGAGTCGCACGACCCTGAGCAGCATCGCAGCCCGGGCGCACTTTCCCTTTGCCGCACCGAGTGCTGGGTCCAACTGCTGAATGGCGGCGAGCTTCTTCCACCGCGCCACACCCGATCGGTGCTGCACGAAGGAAAAACGGGGCCCATACGTCTCGGTTGATAGCTCCCCCTCAGGGCCTCAGCCAGCGAGTTGCGTAACCACTTCGAATGTCTTGCTGCGGAAAGTATGTTAGGCAGAGTTGCCGCGAGTGTAAAGGGGGAAATGGTCAGGCGGAGAGGCTCTCTCCAAGATGTCATCCCGAGCGGAGCCGAGGGATCTGTAGTTCCTCCATCGGCCGAAACTGCATCCAGTGAGCAGCAAGACGCGCCAGGCACGTCCGAGAAGTTCGTGCTAGCGAGCCCCCGGTCTCATTTCCCTTTGTACTCGACAAAGAGGTCGGGAAATTCCTCTTTCAACGCCTTGATCTTCGGCAGATCGCAGACTTGAATGTACGGATTATCCGGGTTGTGCAGCGCATAATCCTGGTGGTAGTCCTCGGCACGATAGAAGCCCTTCAGCGGGGTGACCTGGGTTACGATCGCCGCTGGAAACGCTTTGGCTGCGTCCAATTGCTGAATATAGTCAGTCGCAATGCGCTTCTGCTCATCGTTGGTATAGAAGATGGCAGAGCGGTAAGAGGTTCCGACGTCCGGCCCCTGCCGATTGAGTTCGGTGGGATCATGGACCACGGAGAAGAAAATCCGCAGCAGCTGCCCGTAGGTTATTTTGGACGGGTCGTATACCACTTCAACCGACTCCGCATGGCCCGTGGTTTCCGTGGTCACTTGACTGTAGGTCGCAGTTGCCGCCGTCCCGCCGGAGTATCCCGCCGTCGTTTTCAGTACGCCTTTCACACGCTCGAAAACCGACTGCGTTCCCCAGAAGCATCCGCCGGCGAACACTGCCGTCTGTTTGCCCGAACTGGCGGCGAGCGATGCATCCACCTTAGCCGCCGGGATCTTCCGCTGTCCGTTGGCCGAACAGGCCAGCATTGAGATTGTTATGCCGACCGCAAACACCGTACGCTTCAGATGCGTGAGCATATAGGACTCCCCGTTCACACCGATAAGATGCATGGGCCGTCTATTAGATACAACGGCCATCCCACCTGCATGTCGGCGGTAGTTGAGTGTGCAGGCGTTTAGCGCGGTGGCTCCGTGGTTGCGAGCCCCGCGTCGCGATATCTATAGTGAAGTTCTGTTCTCGAGGCGCGCCCAAACTATGACGAAATTGTTTCGATACCTGGTGCTGATCGTAGGCGTCCTTTCGCCGCTCTTGGCAGCCGCCTTTTACCTGCTGACCTACAACACACTGACCAGCGCCAGCACCAATCGCGACAAGGATTGGCTATTTCGTCTAGCTGTGTCCGCGCTCGCCATGACTGTGCCGTTCTTCGCAACTGTGTTCCTGGCATGGATAGCTTGGCGACAGCAGCGAACCCAAGAGGCGAGCTCCAGGTCGGAGAAGAGGCGTCAACTGCGGTCTACCGCGCGCGCTGCCGCATCGACTCCCTGGATGGTGCGGATCGGGCTGATTGTGGCGGCCCTGTCTCTCCTGCTGCTGTGGAAGCCGATCGGCGACGGTACCTCCCGCTGGAAGCAACAACGCAACTTAGCCAAGAGTGGGGTACCGGCACCGGCCTTCGACACACTCGATATTGATGGAAAACAGCAGCGGCTGGCGGACCATAAGGGCCAGGTCGTGGTGGTGAACATCTGGGCGACGTGGTGCGGGCCCTGTCGCGCAGAAATGCCGGCGCTCGATCACATGTATCAGCAGTACAAAGATCAGGGAATGGCAGTATTTGGTATTTCCAGCGAAGACGCTGACTTGCAACGGCGGTTCCGGCAAATCGTGCCGGTTACCTACCCGCTGCTCACTCCGAGTGGCGATGTCCCCAACCTGTATCGCGACATCGCACGCTACCCGGCGACCTTCCTCATCGATCGCCAGGGGCGCCTGCAGCCTGCACCCGGGCCCGACCATCCTTTTGAGGAGTTACAAGCTGCTGTCGAGCGGCTGTTGAAGGCTGGATCTTAGCAGCGCCCGTTCAACTCGTCGCGAGCGGCACGCAAACCCGCGGCAATACCCTTGAGAGCGAGTCTCGCTCTCGAGGGGAAACAGTTTGTCGGATCTACTCCCCGCCAGCGGGCGTCGGCGCATATGGATTGTCAGAGAGCACCTGCCACACCGTATCGATCAGTGTGCCGTCCACCCACTTCACCACCGCCACTGGCCGCTCCCCGAGACGCGGCTTAGCAGGTTTGCCGCCGCAGATTTTTTCAACCTCGGCCTTGATCTCCTCGATCGAGCGAATCGGCAATCCCTTGCCTTTCACTGCATCGAGCAAATCCTGTCGCCGCGGATTGATGGCAATACCGCGCTCCGTGGCGACGACATCCACCAACTCTCCCGGCCCTGTAATCGTGGTGACTTCGTCCACAATCACCGGGATACGATCACGGAAGGAGGGCACGGCCAGGATGGTGCAGCCCGCGAACAGGCAGTTCTGCCATCCGCCAATGCCATGCAGCAGCCGGCCGTCGGAGTGCGTGACCACATTGGCATTGAAGTTGACGTCCACCTCGGTTGCGCCCAGCACGCAGGCATCGATCATCGAGGCGAAGTTGCCCTTGCCGTTGAAGTTGTACGAGGTAAACGGCGACGTTGCCACGTGCCGCGGATCGCTGGCGATCGACCGAACGCCCTCGAGATCGAATGTCTGCCCGTCGAGGATGTATCCGATGAGATCTTCGTTCAGCAGGTCAACCAGATACTTCGTCGAGCCGCCGCGTACGAAGCTGGCTTTGACATTAGCTTCGCGCATCATGCGTGCGAGGTAATCGACAAATGCCAACGCTATACCTCCCGCTCCCGCCTGGAACGAAAAGCCATCGCGCATGATGCCGGCATCGCGCAGGAAACGCGCGATCAGATCCGCAATGCGCAAGCGGTCGGGACTGCGCGTAATCTGCGTTGTGCCGCTGACGATCTTTGCCGGATCGCCAATCGATGGCACCTCGACCACATAATCCACGTTGTTTCCCTGGATCTGCCACGGCACGCACGGAAACGGGACGAGGTTATCGGTAACGACGATGACGCGATCGGCGTAAATCGAATCAGCCAGCGCGAAGCCCAGCGAGCCACAGGCCGACGGCCCGTGCGATCCATCGGCATTGCCAAAGAAATCGGCTGTTGGGGCGGCAATCACGGCGATGTCGATGTGAACTTCTCCATCCTGGATCGCCTGCCAGCGTCCACCATGCGAGCGCAACACGCCGAGCCCGCGCATATTGCCATGCGAGCAGAACTCGCCCAGCGGCCCGTTCATGCTGCCTTCGATGTGATGCACCGCGCCCGACTTCATCAGGTCGATCACCGGCTCGTGACATGGAAACGAAGCGCTGGGAAACCAGACCAGGTCTTTGACTCCGATGCCCGCGGCGGTTTGCAGCGCCGTCAAGGCGATGCGGTCGCCATTACGCAGATGATGATGGCTGCTGATGGTCATGCCATCGCGCAATCCGCAAAGGCGCAGCGCGGTTTCGAGATCGGGCACCCGCTTATCGCCGTTCGCGGGATAGTCGTTACTGCTGCGGATAGAGCGGCCCGGTCTTGCGCCCATTCGGTGACTGGCCATTGATGCCGACAAACGGCATCTGCTCGCGGCCGTTCACGACCGTGGGAACCCGGCGGCCCAGGGCATTGGTAATGGTTTCGGTTTCGACCATCGCCTTCATTGCACCACTCCTGTCCCGGGCTTTTCGGGCACGAGCCCCATCTGCCGGGCGCGCTCCATCAACTTCAACGCGCGGTGCACCACCGGAGGATCGATCATCTTGGAGCCGACACTCACCACGCCCAGACCCCGCGCCTGAGCCTCTTCGAACGCCGTCGCGATTTTCAGTGCCTTCTCAATCTCTGCCGCCGATGGTGCGAATGCGCGATGGATGATCGGTATCTGCAGCGGATGCACACATCCCATCCCTTCAAAGCCCATGGCGCGCGAGGCTTCTCCCCAGCGCAGCAAGCCGTTGGCGTCGGCCACGTCGCCATAAACCGAATCGATGGCCTGAAGACCCGCCGCTTTGGCCGCGTTGACCAGGCGCATGCGCGCATACAGCGACTCGGCTCCGGTCGCGGTCTTCACCACGCCGAGATCGGCGGTGTAATCTTCAAGCCCGATGGTGATCGCCGCGTTGCGTTCGGAGGCATGTGCGATGGCGTACATGTTCTCCACCCCGAGCGCAGTTTCCACGATCGGCATCAGCCACATCGGACGAATGGCCCCTGTATGGCCCTGAATTGCCGTGATCAGTGCATCCACTTCGCGCACCTGCTCCGCATTCTCGACCTTCGGAATCAGGATGAGGTCTGGATGCTGCGGTACGATCTCTTCCAAATCGCTACGTCCGAGGGGAAACGGATTGATCCGCACCATGCGTTCGCAATGGCCAAAATCGACCGCCCGCAAAGCGTTGCGAACCAGCAGGCGAGCCGCATCTTTCTCTGCGTGGTGCACCGAGTCTTCGAGATCGAGAATGATACCGTCGGCCTCGTGCAGGCCGGCATTGATGAAGTACTTCGGCTCGTTGCCGGGCAAGTAAAGACGCGAGCGCCGCAAGCGATCACGAGTGGATGGCGGAGGCAACAAAACGGCGTCGGGCAATGCCGCCATGGTCGGCGTGACTCCGGCTCGCAGCACCGCCGCTTCCAGACGCGCATCGATGACAAACGGCAGCGCGCCTTCGTCCACGATCTCAACGCGACCGTCTGAGACGCCTAGCGCATGCAAGACATTGGCGACCTGTAGGCGTATCGCCTCGCCGTAGTACAGGTCGACCCGCGATTGCAGTTCGACCTCAATGCCGCCTGCATGGCGCTCTTCGAAGATCACGCGCAAGTCGGAGCGCACGTCACTTCCGGCGCGCCCCGCCTCTCCGCGACGGAGGCTAGCTGCGACTGCTGAGGGCATAAGCTTTCTCCACCGGAGCGCCGAGCTTTTCAAGGATCGCGTCGGTCATCCCGGTCGTCGAGGCCGCTCCGAGCGCGATCGCCTTGGCTCCGCCCGCAAGCCGCATCATGTCGTAAGTGCGAACTTTACCTTCTTTGACGACAGCCGCAATCGCCTTGCGCACTTGGTCGGCTCTGTCGGCCTCGCCCAGGTGATCGAGCATCATGGCCGCGGAAAGGATCATCGCGATAGGGTTCACGATTGGCGGATCAAGCTCAGCGTACTTCGGCGCCGATCCGTGCGTGGGTTCGAAGACCGCGACCTCTTCCCCGATGTTGCCCGAAGCTGCGAAGCCCAGGCCACCAACCAGTCCGGCGAATGCATCGCTGATGACGTCGCCAAACAAATTGCTGGCCACGATCACGCCGTAATCTTCAGGATTCTTGGTGAGCCACATGGTCTGCGCGTCGATATTGGTGGACCGACAGCTGCACATCTGGGGTATTGCCGCTGAACTTCCTTCGCGGCCTCCTCCATCATGCCCGAGGTCTCGCGCAAGACGTTCGGCTTCTCGCAGATGGTGACGGACTTGTACCCGAACTTCGCAGCATGGCGGAAGGCCGCGTCGCAAATGCGCCGGGCAGCCGGTCGCGTAATTACGCGAACCGAAATTGCCAACTCCTCGCTGGGCACGTTGCTAAATGGCTTGAACTTCGGATGAAGTGCGAAGCGCGTCGCGTACTTTCTCGGGTGGATTCGTCCACTCAACTCCGGCGTAAAGCCCCTCGGTGTTCTGTCGGAATACCACGACGTCAACCCGCGGCTCTTCGGAGCCGCCGCTGGGCGACTTGCGAATGAAATTCAGCGGATTGCCGGGGAACGACAGGCATGGACGCACGCAGACGTCCAGATTGAACATCTGCCGCATCGACACGATGGGGCTGAAGTACTGATAGCCCTTGCCCCTCAGCGCGGCTGCGAGCTCGGCCTCCGCTTCCTTCTTCGGCTTCGAAGTGATGGCCCCGAACAAGCCCGACCTTATGCTTGCGCAGCAGCTCGACTGTGCGCTCGGGCAGCGCGTTGCCTTCACGACGCCAGCATTCCCAGCCAATGTCCGCATGGACGTATTCGGCTTCGAAGCCGACCGCTTTTAGAACCCGAATCGCTTCCGGCAAAACTTGGTTACCGATGCCGTCCCCGGGCATGGTGACGATGGTATGTTTTGGCATAGCTAAACCTTTCCTTTAACTCTTGTCATCCTGAGCGCAGCGAAGGACCTGCCTTTTGCTGAGTTGCGTAACACTCACGCCGTCGCTGGCTCCAGTTTCGCTTTCAATTTCTCCGCCACCAGGTTCTCGATTCCGCCCGCGACGACCAGCGACTGCGGCACCGAGCCCAACGCCGGGAATGAGAACGCTTCTTCGCAATAGAGAATCGTGCCTGTCGCAAAATCGACCTCGATCCCATCGCTGCAAATAATCGTTTTCTCACGCGCCTCGATGGCATCTGCAAACTGCTGTCGCAGGAACGCCACCAGCTCCGGCGCTTCAATGCACAGGAAGCCGTTGTTGAACGCGTTGCGCAGATAGGTTTGCGAAAAACTGCCGGCGATGACCAGCGGAATTCCGGCATACTTCAGCGCGGTGACGGCCTGCTCACGGCTGGAACCGGTGCCAAAATTGAAGCCACTCACCACGATGTCGCCGAATTGCGCGCGCCGCACGAATTCCGGATCGTAGTTTTGCATGACGACGCTGGCCATCATCTCCTGCGTCATGTCTTCCCTGTAGGTGTAGTCCTTGCCGTAGATGCCGTCGGTGTTGAGATTGTCCTGCGGCAGGAAGACCAGTCGCCCTCGCAACGTATCGGGAAAGCCGGGCAGAATCTCGACCGTTTCTTCGGTCGTCGCGGGAGGGGCATATACGGCAAATTGGCTGCGCACGTCACCCACCGGAAACGGCGAGGGCCCGCAGATGTATCCTGCCACGGCTGAAGCGGCGACGACTTCAGGACTGGCAAGATAGCACTGCGCATCTCGCGCTCCCATGCGCCCCTTGAAGTTGCGATTGGTGGCCGAGATTCCCACCTCGCCGGGCTCCAGCACTCCCTTGCCTAAGCCGATGCACGGCCCGCATCCCGGCGGAAGCGGCTCGGCGCCAGCGTTCAACAACGTCTGCCAAATGCCACGCTTTACTGCCTCGTCTTCGACCTCCATGCTGGCTGCGGCCAGATAGAACTTCACTCCCGGCGCAACCTTCTTTCCGTGCAGCACGCGCGCCGCCGCTGACAGGTCTTCGAGCCGTGAGTTGACGCACGAGACCAGATACGCCTTTTGAATTGCGACCTTCTTCTGCTCGATCTCAAGTAGCGATTGCATTACCTGCACCGTGTCCGGCCCCGAGACGTGCGGCGTCACATCGTCGAGATTCATCACGATACGGCCAGCGTATACCGCATCTTTGTCCGGAGCAGGCGGACTGGTGCGCCACTTCAGCAAGTTCATTTCTGTGATTCGGCGTATGCCGTGCTTGCGCAGCAGCAGGTTGCGGCCTTCGAGGTAAGCAATGGTCACGGCATCCACCGGAAACCAACCGACCAATGCGCCCCACTCGGTCGTCATGTTGGCGATGCTGAATCGGGCATCCATGCTGAGCGACGCTACACCCGGCCCGCTGAACTCGACCGCCGCGTTCAACACCTCATCGTGGTTATACAGGCCGCACAGGGTGATGATCACGTCCTTGCCAGTCACACCGGAGCGTAGCTTACCTTCAAGTATTACTTGAATAGTGCGGGGTATCTGCCACCAAAACTCGCCTGTAGCCCAAACGGCCGCTGCGTCGGTACGTACCACCGGCGTGCCCACCGCACCCAGCGCTCCATACATATTGGAGTGCGAATCCGAGGCCACGACAAAGCGACCCGGTTGCACATATCCCTGCTCCACCATGATCTGATGGCCGATTCCCGTGCCCGGGGGATAAAAGTCGATTCCCTGCTCGCGTGCGAACGCTTCCATGCTGCGGTACTTCGCCAGGTTCGATTCCTCCACATTCTGGATGTCGTGATCGGCGGCAAACACCGGCTGCGCGGCATCGTGTACTCGCGTCGCGCCGATGGCCTTGAACTTCTTCATCACCGCCGAAGTGTTGTCGTGCGTCATGATGTGCGTCGGCCGGATGGAAAGAAAGTCCCCGGCACGTAACGGCCGTTTCGGACCTTCCACCATGTGGTGCTGTGCAATCTTCTCCACTACCGTCTGCTTCATAATCAATGGCCTTTGCGGTCGACGCGAAACAGCCGCATCAACTCGGTCACGCTCGCCTGCTTTTCTAAGTTCCAGATGGCTTCGATGGCCCTGCGGCGCGCCTTCTTCGACAGAACCGGCTCGGCCAGCGCTTCAAACTTCTCTTCCACTTCCTGATCGCTGAGTGGATTGCGCGGATCGCCCTTGGGATAGTCGAGCTGCGTCATGAACTCGGTGCCGTCGTTGGTGCGAATGCTCACGATGACGCGCTGCAACGCAGGAAACACTTTCTCAATTTCCTTGTCAGCAACCACGACCACCTTCCTCAGTTGTTCACGAATAGTGGGGTCGTTTATCTTTTCCGGCGTGAACTGCAACGGCGTCACCTGCCGCTCGGCGATGGCGGCTGCGATGACATAAGGTAGCGAGTGGTCGGCGGTCTCCTTGGTATGCGGATCGTACTTGCTGGGGTCGCTGAGAATATCGGCTCCGCGCGCCGTGGTACGAATATGTATTCGCGCAATCTGCTGCGGCTCCAGGGCGTTGTCCTTCACCAGTTGCAGCACTGCCGAGATGGGAGTGTGGGTGAGCGCTTCCGTCGGGAACGCCTTCATCCCACATTGTGTGATACGCCATGACGAAGCCTCGCCCAGTCCATCGGTGAGGACGTCCAGCTTCCACTCCGGCCCCAGACAGTGGACGATTCCCTCTTTGCCGTCGATGACATGCTCAGGGCCGGTATAGCCCTTTTCCGCCAACAACGCCGCCAGCACTCCGCTCTGCGTTGCCAGCGGATCGACGGTGTTCTTCATCATGGTCAGCTTGCCTGCGGTCACCGCTCCCAGCGTGGCGCGCGCACTGGCACTGATGCCAATAGCGTGCTGAATCTTTTTCCAGTCGAGATGCAGCATGCGCCCAGCAACGATAGGCGAGACGAACGCCGTCAGCGTGGCGTGATGCCAGCCGCGCTCGCGAATGCCCGGGAAGGCGGCCTCGCAGAGGCGCATTTCGAACTCATGTCCCAGCACCAGCCCGACTATCAACTCGCGGCCATCACTCTTCGCACGCTCGCAGCAGGCCAGGGCCGCCGGGAATATGTCGGAAGGATGAGACGGATCCTGCTTCCAGTAGATGTCGTTGTAATCCATGCAGCGGATCATCAGCGCATTCGCCAACGACGCCGACACGGCATCGACATGCAGGCCGGTGCCGATGACCGTGGAGTGTCCGGGCCCAGCAATCTCGTTCAGGACCTCGAGAGCGATCATTACATCGTTCTGCTGGTAGCCGCCCAGGGCGCAACCCATGCTGTCGAGCAGGAAGCGTTTCGCCTGGTACACGGCCTCCGGCGAGAGGTCTTCGAATCGCAGATCAGCGGCCCAATGCGACATGGCCGCAGTAACAGTCTGCCTGGCCTCGACAGCGGGTGCTGGGGTAAGAGTGGGCATCGAACTCGTCTCCTTACTTGCTCAGGTTCTTGAATGGCTGGAACGCCATGAAGTCGGCGTGATGCACGATGTAAGCTTCCGTCGTACGCTTCACCAGGTCGCCTTCGGCGGCGTGAGCTGCGATGATGTGGCACACCGCATCGGGCACGCCGCACTGCATCGCCAGCGCGACTCCGGTAAACGGATGGCGCAACATCTCGCCCCGCTTGCTCTGGCGCGACTTGCCATCCACCTTCTCGTATTCCAGCAACTTGCCGACGTCGGCCAGGATTGCGCCCGCGATAACCGTGTCCAGATCGATGGGCAACGCCTTCCCCATGAACTCCTTCATGCTTTCAGCGGCTTTGCGCGCGATGTGTACCACGCAGCGCTTATGCTCCATGAAGGTTGTGGGGCAGTTGGGAACCAGCAAGGTAAAAGGAATGTGATTCAGATCATCAGGGGCAAGCGGGCTAAGTTCGAGGGCGCGTATCCAGGTTTGAGTGACTTGCTCCCGCAGTCCGGGATCGGCGATCCACCCGATCTCGGGCCACAACTGCAGTACGGCGTCGCGCAACTTGATTCTCCGGTTCGCGTCGGCAGGCGCGGCGAAGGAGCGCGCATAACTGCTTCATCGCAAACAGTTCACGTTACGCTTTTGTATGCCCAAGGAGATATGACGCGCGTCACAGGGAGATTGTGACGCGGCTACAAAGAGATCCAAGCACGTCCCCGCCCGGGCAAATAAAAATGGCTTGGCCAAGCAATTGACTCATCATGATGAGTCAACTAGACTACTTATATGGCTAAACGGTTGCAGGTCATCCTGCAAGACTCCGATTATCGGGAAATCCAACGCGCCGCACGAGCGCGGCGAATGTCGACCGCAGAGTGGGTGCGCCAATCGCTTGCCGCGGCCCGCCGCCAACAACCCGAAGGTAGCCTCAGTAAGAAGCTGGATGCACTTCGCATCGCAAGTCAGTATCAGTTTCCGGTGGGAGACATTGACCAGATGCTCGCAGAAATTGAAGCCGGCCATCTAAGCGGGCAGCGACCTTGATCCTGGTGGATTCCAACATCCCGATGTATCTTGTCGGGACATCACACCCTAACAAAGCCGATGCCGAACGTCTCGTCGAAGATCTCTTGCGACGGCGGGAGCGGTTGGTCACAGATGCCGAGGTTCTGCAGGAAATCCTCCACCGTTACGTGGCGATCAACCGCCGCCCTGCGATTCAGCCCGCCTTCGATGCCTTGCTCGGAATCGTGGATGAAGTACTACCTGTAGATGTCGCAGCAGCAGAGAGAGCCAAGCAGATCGTGTTGCAGTACCAACACCTCTCGGCACGCGACGCGATCCACGTGTCGATAATGCAGCAGAATGGCATCGGTCAAATACTCAGCTTCGATGCAGGGTTTGACGCACTCCCCGGAATCAGCCGTCTGTCTTGAGGAGGCGCTATCGAACGAGCTCTCGCTAGGAGCTCATACTATCCACCAATGCCGGCGCTATGCGCCGCACGCAGGCGTAAGGTCTGTCCGACCGCGATTTGGCCAGTGCGGATGACCGTTCCGTAGATCCCTGCGTTGTTCTGGTTGACGCGAACGACAGCTTTCAGGACTTCTGGCGCTGGCACCGCCGAATCGGGATCGAGGTTCACCATCGCGCAGCGGACATCGCGCTGGGTGACGGCAACAGCGGGTGCATCGTCCCCGTCGCCGAATGAGAGCACCCCGCCCAGCCACTCGTCCTCCTGAAAAGGAGCCTGTCGTAGCAAGCGAACCAGAATGTTCGGGCGAAATCGTCGCACCTCAGGGCTGTGCCCCGCGAGACGGCCGATCTCGCGCACCGTATCGGTGGCAATCACCGAGATGCTCGCATCATCGAATATGCCATGCCTCAACTGCATCATCTGCACCGGAGCCCCGAACCGGCGTCCGACTTCGGCAGCCAGCTCCTCACCGAAAACCGGCAGATCTTTGCCATCCGGGATGCGCACGTGCGAGGGAATGTCTGCCTGAGCACCATCTCCACGGCAGAGCGGAGTAAACAGCACCAACTCGGGAAGCTTGCTTGCCGTTAACCATGGCATCCCGCTTCGATCATCGACCCGACGCAGCGCCATCCGCCTGTCACCATCAAGACCGTGCCAACCCAAGTGAGCGGATTGCAGTGGCTCGCCGCGCATGGACTTGACGGGATAGCGGAAGATTGCCTCTACGTGTCCTATTTCCATGTGCATGCTCGATCAAATCCCCACGTTGAGCGAACTCGGCTTAGGCCGCCGTTACTCCTTCACCGCAATTCCCAGCGCCTTCATCTTGCGATAAAGGTGACTGCGCTCCAGGCCCAGCACCTCGGCGGTACGGCTGACGTTGCTGTGGTTTTCGTCCAGCTTCTTCAGGATGTAGTCGCGTTCGTAGGCGGCGCGGGCTTCGTGCAAGGTGGAAAACTCGGCCCAGGGACGGCGACCGCCATCACGGAATATCAGCGAAGGCAGATGCTTGCGCTCCAGCCGGCCCGTCGTCGGATTCATGATGACGATGCGCTCAATCACGTTGCGCAACTCCCGAACATTACCCGGCCACGAGTAACGCAGCAGTGCGTCCACCGCGTCGTCGGTCATCTCTTTCGGATGGCGCTGGTAGGTGTGGGAGAACTCTTTCAGGAAGAACTGCGCCAGCACGGGAATGTCTTCCTTGCGTTCGCGCAGCGGCGGCACATAGAACGGGATCACGTTCAGCCGGTAGAACAAGTCTTCGCGGAAGTTGCCTTTCGATATCTCGTCCTCCAGATCTTTATTGGTGGCGGCGATCACACGAACGTCCACCGTCACCGACTCGTCTTCACCGAGCGGAGCGAAGCGCCCTTCGTCCAGCGTACGCAACACCTTGGACTGCGTCTTCAAGCTCATGTCGCCAACTTCGTCGAGGAAGAGCGTGCCGCCATCAGCCTTGCGGAATTTGCCTTCCTTGGCCGCTACCGCTCCGGCAAAAGCTCCTTTGCGATGGCCAAACAGTTCGCTTTCAATGAGGTCTTCCGGGATGGCGGCGCAGTTGACCTCAACGAACATCGACTCTTTACGCAGGCTCTGGGCGTGGATGGCACGTGCTACCAACTCTTTCCCTGTGCCCGACTCGCCGTAGATGAGCACGCGGCCATTGGTAGGCGCCATGAGCCCGATCTGCTGCCGTAGCGCCTTGACCGGAACGCTATCACCGACGATGACACTGCGCGACTGGAACTGCCGTTTGAACTCCAGGTTCTCGCTGCGCAGGCGCTTCGCTTCCAGCGCGTTCTTCAGCACGATCAGGGTTCGCTCAACCGATAGCGGCTTCTCGAGAAAATCGAAGGCCCCAAGCTTGGTGGCGCGCACGGCGGCATCGATGCTGCCATGGCCGGAAATCATGATTACCTCCGGCGGATTCGCCATCCCCATGATCTCTTCAAGGATTTCCAGCCCGTCTCTGCCGGGCAGCCAGATATCGAGCAGGACGACATCAACAGCTTTGAGCCGCAAGCTCTCGAGGCAGTCCTCGCCGGTCTCGGATAGAAGTGTGCTGTAGCCTTCGTCCTCCAGCACCCCTTGAAGGGAGGTGCGGATCTGCGATTCGTCATCCACGATCAGTATGGTTTGCATTCGATTGCGCGGCCGAGACAGCCATTTCAGGTTGCACCGGCAACTCTAATGTAAACCGAGCGCCCACCGGACGGTTTTCCTCCACGCGGATGGAGCCGTGATGGTCTTCTACGATTCGGCTGACGATAGCAAGCCCCAGGCCGGTTCCGCGCTTCTTGGTGGAGAAATAGGGCAGGAAGAGCTTTTCCTTCAGTTCGGGCGTCACCCCGTGTCCGGTGTCGGCAATGACGATCTCAACCGTGTCGCGGTCCCCGGCAATGCTGGTGGAGATTTGAATCTCCTTCACCAGTGACTCCTGCATGGCTTCGGCAGCATTGTCTACCAAGTTGGCGATGGCGCGCTTCATAGCCGCCACATCGGCCAGAACTGGAGGCAGGTCGTCGCCCAGGTACTTGCTCACGCGGATGCCGTCTAGCCGCCCGTTGAACATGCTGAGCGCGCTTTCGATAATGCTGTTGATGTCGGTGGGTTCCGGACGCGACGCGGGAAAACGCGCCAACAGCGAAAACTCATCCACCAGGGTTCGTACCGTCTCGACCGATGAGCCGATGGTTTCCGAGCAGCTTCGGATGACACCCAGCGAAGCTGCGTCGGGGGGTACGCCCCGTTCCAGATGGCGGCGAATCCGTTCCGCCGACAACGCAATCGGGGTAAGGGGATTCTTGATCTCGTGCGCAACCCGCCGCGCCACCTCGCGCCAGGCGGCCTGCTTTTGCGCGCGCAACACGTCAGACATATCTTCAAACACCATCACATAGCCCAGGCGGGGCATCATGGGAGTACGCTGCGGAGGATCGAGCGTGGCAATGGTGACCGCTACGTTCAAGTTCGCCAGCGCCGTCGGGATCTCCATCTGGCTGGTCGTCGAGCCCATTCGGTCAGCGCGCCGCAGCATGTGTTCCAAATCGGCGACCACTTCGTCAGAGAACAGGTCGCGCAGCGAGTGGGCAGGCACCCCGTTCCCTTCCTGGCGGAGCAGGCGCCGCATCGCGCCGTTCATTCGAGTAATGACTCGCGACGAATCCACCGACAGCACGCCGCTGGGAATGCTCTCCAGAACGGTCTCGATATGCCGGGTGCGATGTTCCAGCTCCACATTGGCTTCAGCCAACTCACCGCGTGAAGCCTCGATCTTGCTGCGGCTCGATTCCAGGTCTTCCGCCATCTTGTTGAACGATTGCACCAGTTGGCCGATCTCGCTGTCGGCGGCCACATCGACACGAACGTCCAGGCGCCCGCGCGAGATTTCATGTGTAGCCTCGGCCAGCGCAACCAAGGGCCGCGTCACCATCCTCGATAGGAACAGCGCCAGCCACAACGACGCGAACAGCACACCCACCGTCAGGAACAGCAGGTATCCGAGATAGGCTCGCCGCAATCGACGCCGTTGCTGGCGAAGGATCTCATATTGCTGCTGGCTCTTCTCGATGTCGCTCAGCATCCCCGAGTAGTTAGCGGGCAACGGCATCGCAACCAGAATCTTGCCATCGTGTCCAACTTTGGCATGGCCCACGACGTACAGCGTCCCTCCAACCTCGAAGGTCTTCGCCGGACCTTGGCTGGAGTCCAGCGGCAGTCGATCGCGTACCAGCGGCCAGGGATCGGGAGAATGGAAGGTCGCCTCGGCCCGGTCATCTTCCAGGGCGAAAGCAAACCCGCCCTGCAGCGTGATCTCGCTGTGGCGGAACTCATCCATGATGAAGCTGAAGTTGCCGGTCTGGAAAGATTTCTGCGCGCTCGGCGTGGCGGCCAATCGCTCCGCCTCGGCGCGAGCGTTGGCCGAGGCATAGTCGGTCAACAACCCTGCGATAGTGCTCGTGCGATACTCCACGTCTTCCACCGGCCGCGAGAACCAGCGCTCGACCGAGCGATTCATCAGACCGTAAGAAAACATGAACAGGAAAATCACTGGCCCCAGCGATAACAGCAGCGCACCCATGACCATGCGGCTGCGGAACTTCGAGCCCAGCACTCCTGTCCTGCGCTCAGCATAGAGCCGCAACAACGTGCGGATCAGTACAAACACCAAGGCAACGAACAGAAGAAAAATGAGCGCCGACAGCGCCGCGAAGATCAGCGTCTGTTCGCTGGTATCCGGATCGAGCAGCGTCAGCTTGAACGTGGCTTGCGCGAAGATGACCGCAAACAGCAGGAACGTGGCGATCGAGAGCGCAATCACCGCGGGAGTACGGTTCTTTTTCGTACGATCAGAAGGCGTTGCTGACGGCATGAATCGTCTGTCCTCCGGAATGCCTTCTCCGGATATAGCTACACTTCAGGCGGCGTGCGGGGACAGCCGGGGCAGATGCTTATTATAGCCTTGACCCGGCTGGATTCTACCCCGCTTTCTTTGTTACGCGCCGGTTAATATTCCGACCGGCAGCTTGTAATCGAGCACGCTGTCGCGGTGACAGCACTTCCCCTAAAGGACACTCCTCACATTTTGGCCGCCTCTTGTCGCAATAGTGCTTGCCCAGTTGTACCAGCAGCCCGTGCATCTCGTTGTAGACACGCGTTCTATTCGTTTGTTGCGCTGTGCTCATCACGGACGGCGGATGTACCAGCGGTCGCACCCCGCTGGCGATTGCTGCTCTCATCTCCGGTACACTCTCTTCGGCCAGCGCGTGTTCCACCAGCAAGCGAATCTCGTCATACTTCGCGGAGTGATTCACCATTCCGTGGCGCTCGAAGACGCGTCTCGTGTAAGCATCGACCACGAACACCGAATGCAGCCCCGCGTACAACAGGATGGAATCGGCTGTCTCCATCCCGATACCTTTCTGCGTAAGCAACTCCGCGCGCAAGTCATCTGTCGGCGTCGCCAACATCTGCTCCAGCGATCCGCCATGCTTAGCGTCAACGAAAGCCATGAAGTCCTTCAGCCGTTGCGCCTTCTGCCGGAAGTAGCCGGACGACCTAATTAGGAGTTCCAGTTCCACCAGAGGAACGTTCCTGATTCCTTGCAGGCTTAACACGCCCGCCTCGCGCAACTTCGCCATCGCGCGCTCAACGTTCGTCCAGGATGTGTTCTGGGTGAGAATTGCTCCTACGATGACTTCAAACGGGGTCTCGGCTGGCCACCAGTGTTGCGCTCCCCACGCCTCGGCCAGCCTGCGATAGATCCGGCGCACCTGGTCTTCGGCGCCGTGCCGGACGGGGCGGCCTTTCTTTGCTCTGTGCTGCGGGAGTTGCACCATTCAGTGTAGTGGTTGATCTCGCCGGCGAAGAATATTCAACCACGGATTCGCACGGACGATCACGGATCAGATCGGGGCTCCGAATTCTTCAGATCCAGCTCTTATGATCCGTGTCGATCCGTGTTAATCCGTGGTTGATTTGCTTTAAGGTTTGCCTTTCAACTGCTGCTTCCAGCCCAGAACGCGCGCCTTGGCGGCTTCGGCCTCCGCCTCCGGAACCATGCCCTTGCGCTGATAGAGGATAGAAAGGCTGGTGTGCGCCAGCACGTCGTCGGGATCGAGTTCGGCAATCCGGCTGGCGACCGTGATGGCCTTGTCGTATTGCTCCGTGTCCTGAAGCACGCGCGCCAACCCGTGCATGGCGTCGAGGAACGAGCCATCCTCGGCGATCGCGGCCTCATACTCGGCGATGGCCTCGCTATGACGGCCTTCGGCATAGTGATCGAGCGCGCTGTAGTAGTGGTCCTCAGCGGCCTGTCGCGCCTGCTCATCGCCCATATTCGAAGGTTAGCACGCGAGTTCGAGACCCGCGGTCGGTTCGACACGCGCCGCTCGGTGGCTACCGCTTATACTGCGTTTAACGATGCGCTACATCCTACGTTTCCTGTGGAACGCCACGCGTGGTCATCACTTTGCGCCCTGGCGCAGTCCCTATCTGCGCTGGCGCATCGAAACCTACAGCGGCGTGAAGATGCAGAGCATCGGCTTCCCTGAATTCTGCGGCTTCCTCTGGCACGAGCGTGGCGAGATGCTGCGCTTTCTCAAGTGGACTGGTCACATGGACCGCTACGCCCGCACTAAGCCCAAGAACCTGTAGGGAGGGCCGGACGGTTTGGTTTACGGCGGATTTCATCCAGCGACGATCAACATCGCAGGCGTCGCACTTCGTTCCAAACGAACGAATGCGGGCGTGCTCGACAACAGAAAGGACAACGTCGAAAGGCTAAGAGGTAAAAAGACATGCGGAAATCACGACTAATGATTCAACCCCGGCTCGCTTGTGCCTTCCTGCTCGGCGTACTTGCTTTAGCCGCTAGTGTTTCCGGCCAAACCGCGGGTGCCGCCGCAAAAGCAGCAGGCCAATCAACCGCTGTGCGAGACGGCTCTCACGACTTTGATTTCATTTACGGCAAGTGGAGAATGCCGAACCACCGTCTAGCCAAACGCCTGGCAGGGTCGCATGAATGGGTCGATTTTGTGACTTGTGATGAAGGCAGTCCTTTGCCTGGAGGGATTGGTGACATCGATTACTGGAAAGCCAGCTACTGGAAGGATTTCGTCGGAGTGACGGTTCGTACCTACGATCCGAAGAGCGGTCTCTGGCGTATCTACTGGGTTGACAATACCAACTCTGCTGGAGTTATTCAGCCGCCGGTACTCGGCAAGTTTGAGGGAAACGTAGGTATCTTCGAAGGACCCGATACTTACAATGGCATACCCGTCCTCGTGCGCTACACCTGGACCGTCAATCCCAGACCTTCGCAAACTGCAGCCGAGTGGGAGAAGACTGCGAATCCCAAAGGTTTACCGGTAATAGCAAAGTGGGAGCAGGCGTTTTCTACTGATAACGGCAAGACTTGGGAGACCAATTGGTACAACGAATTTATTCACGACCAGAACTGCACGCCCACGCCGTGAGCCAAGTCCGGACTGACCTTCGCCTGTCGATCACACATTCCGGCGGTTCGAACATGCCTACAGCAGATACAGCAGCGCATCCAGCCCGGCGTGGGTGAGGCGGTACTTTGCCGCGGCGCGGACGACGGGCTTGGCGTGGTAAGCAACGCCGATGCCGGCTTGCGCCAGCATTAGAAGATCGTTCGCACCATCTCCAACGGCAACGACTCGCTTTTGCGGAAGTCTCTCGCGCTCCGCAACTTCGTTGAGCAACTCGGCCTTGCGCTGCCCGTCGATAATCTCTGCTGCGAGCTGCCCAGTCAGCCAACCATCGACGACTTCGAGTTCGTTGGTAAACACATAATCGAAGCCGAGCCGTTGCTGGAGCCTGCGACCCATCACGCCAAAGCCGCCTGAGATCACTGCCGTCTTGCAGCCCTGCGCGTGAAGACCACGCATCAGTGCTTCGAGTCCGATGCCCAGTTCAATTCCCTGCTCCAGTTCGGCGAAGACTTCTTCACTCAAGCCTTCGAGCAACGCAACGCGCTGTCGCAGGCTGGTGCGGAAATCGATCTCACCTCGCATCGCGGACTCGGTAATAGCCGAAACTTCCGGACCCGCTCCCGCCAATGCCGCCAGCCGATCGATCACTTCGGCTTGAATGATGGTCGAGTCCATGTCAAACACGAAGAGCCTGGGCGGATGCTGAAGGGTTTCGATTGGCCGAATGAAGACATCCGCGCCCAGGCCTTCAACCGCGTCATTCAACCCGCGCCGTTCATCATCGGATAATTCGAGATCGCGACTGGCTTGGAATGAGATCGCCGCACATGAAGTGTGCCGCTCATGCTCGGCTCGCCGCGCGCGCACCGCGCCGAAATAGCGCGAGAGGAACTGCTCCCATTCGCTTCCAGGGGAGTTGGTTTGTGACGCCGTAATTACAGTGACAATGTACTCGGCCATGCGAGCCAGCCCGCTGAGATAATAACCAGCTTACCTTGTCGGACTGTTACACCACCTACGGCTGAAGGGTATGGCTTCATAAGCTGCTGAAGAAACTAGATTGGCGAGCTTTGTATCAGGGCACGGCTTCAGAGGCTGCTGAAAAACTCTGCAGCGCGCCGTTTTGAAGGGGCGCAGCTTTAGCTGCGCCATAAAAGCCCTGTGTTTTTGTCATCCCGAAGCTCTTTAGAGGTGAGGGATCTGCTGTTTTTTCCACCGCCAAGACTTTTTCAGCAGCCTCTTCAGCCGTGCCGAAAACGTCGCATAGGAACCGGGCTTCAGCCCCGGCCCGCCTGAGGCTGAATCCCCATTCCTTTGCGTGCAATTTCGCCGCGGTCAAGCCCGGCGCTTCCACCGCCCATTAATTCGATCCCGTAGATAGCAATATGCCACCGTGCAACGCGCTCTGAAGTCCAAATTGGGAATCGTTCGAAACTCAAGATGCAATAACAGCGGAGTCACGGGCTACACTGGAAGTTCCCCCAGACCTGAGGTGATTCCATGTTTCGCAAGACGCGTCTTTTTACTCCCGGCCCAACGCCGCTGCTGCCCAATGCCCAATTCGCCATGGCCGCGGCGGACCTGCATCATCGCACGCCTGAATTTCGGAGTCTCTACAAGAAGGTCCTTGAACAACTGAAGCTCTTCATCGGAACCGCGAACGATGTCGTGGTGCTTGCGTCGTCAGGAACCGGCGCAATGGAAGCTGCGGTCAGCAATCTCACCAGCCCCGGAGATGAAGTGCTGGTGCTCACCGCCGGCAAGTTCGGTGAACGCTGGACCAGTCTGGCAAAGGCATTTGGGTGCAACGCGAAGATTGTCTCTGCGCCGTACGGGCAGACGTTCACGCTGGAGCAGGTGCGCGCGCAACTCACTCCACAGACGCGCGTGGTCTTCATGCAGGCGACCGAGACCTCAAGCGGAACCCGCCACGATGTCGCGCAGATCGGCGCACTGCTCAAGGGTACCGGCACTCTGCTTGTTGTCGATGCAATCACCGGGCTGGGGACCACGGCTCTCGATCCCGATGCCGCTGGAATCGACATTATCATCGGCGGATCGCAGAAGGCGCTGATGATTCCTCCCGGGCTGGCTTATCTCGCCGCTAGCGAGCGCGCCTGGAAGCGAATGGAAACGGCCACGCAGCCGCGTTACTACTTCGATCTACAGAAGGAACGGAAGTCTGCCGCCAAAGGTGAGTCGGCCTATACCCCGGCAGTCGCGCTCATCGCCGCCATGGGAGCCGCACTCGACTACCTCACCGCGCAAGGCGATGGCGATCTTGTCGCCGGACGCAACCATCTAGTAGCCAATGCCGAGCTTTGCGCCGAGTGTACGCGCTCCGCTGTCCAGGCGCTTGGATTGGAGCTGTTCTCCCCAAGTCCCAGCGCCGCCGTCACCGCGGTCAAAGCACCCGCGGGCATTTCCGCAACTGACATTGTCAAAGGCTTCAAATCGGATTTCGGCGGCATTCTCTCCGATGGACAGGGTGAGATGAAAGGCCAGCTCTTCCGCATCGCCCACATCGGGTATCTCGATTATCTCGATTGCATCGCTGTGATCGCCGGACTCGAACAGGTGCTCATCCGACTCGGTCATAGCAAGTTCGACCTGGGCGATGGCCTGCGCGCCGCGCAGCGAACGTGTGCTTCCCGGCGTAGGGGCGAACCCGTTGGAGGTGCGCGATGAAAGTCGTCATCGCCGAAAAGATCGCCAATGCGGCGTTGAAGCTCTTCCCCGCGCCCGAGTATGAAGTGGTCGGCCCCGAGGAATTCGTCGCTAACCCCGCAGCAGCCATGGAAGATGCCGACGCGTTAATCGTTCGCTCCGCCGTACAGGCCGACGAGAAGCTCATTGCGAATGCCAAGCAGTTGAAGGTCATCGGACGCGCCGGCGTAGGCATCGACAACGTGGACGTTGAGTTCGCCACCCGTCGCGGCATCGTCGTAATGAACGCTCCGGGAGCAAGTTCGGTCGCCGTAGCTGAGCTCACCCTCGGTCTGATGCTCACGATGGCGCGCCATCTCTCGCGTGCCGACCAGACCACGCGTGCCGGCCAGTGGGAAAAGAAAACACTGCAAGGAGCCGAGCTGCGCGGCAAAACCCTCGGCATTATCGGCATGGGAAGAATTGGCACCGAAGTCGCCACGCGGGCAATGGGCTTCGGGATGAAGGTGGTCGTCGCAGATCCGTACCTCTCCCCCTCGCGCGCCCACGAGCTAGGCGTCGAGCTTCTCACTCTCCATGAGCTCTACAAAGTCGCAGACTACATCTCGCTGCATCTCGCTCTCACGCCGCAGACCAGGGAGATGCTGAACGCCAGCGCCTTCGAAAAGATGAAAAATGGAGTGCGCATCGTGAACTGCGCCCGCGGCGAACTCATCAACGAGCATGACCTTGAGCAGGCAATGCGCTCTGGAAGAGTAGGCGGAGCAGCACTCGACGTCTTTTCCGACGAGCCGCCCAAAGGCTCGGCCCTGCTCACGCAGCCAAATCTGATCGCAACTCCGCATATCGGGGCCTCGACCAAAGAGGCGCAGGAGGCGGTCGGCATTCAGATCGCGCAGCAGATATGCGATTACTTCCGCGACGGCATCGCGCAGAACGCGGTGAACCTTCCCTCGCTCACCGATCTCGAATACCAGCAGCTTCGGCCTTACTTTGATCTTGCCACCCGGCTAGGTCAATTCATTGCGCAACTATTTCGCTCAAACCTGCAGCAAATCCAGATCGAGTGCGAAGGCGAGCTGGCGAACTGGAAGACCAACCTTATTCGCAGCTCCCTTGTCGCCTCGGTTCTTCAATTGGCCAGCGACGAGCCGATGAATGTCATTAACGCGCAGTCGATGGCCGACGCGCGCGGCGTCTTGGTGCAGGAAGTCCGTTCCGCGCGACGCGGCGCCCCGAATGCCATCCGCGCGACGCTGTCAGGGCTCAACGAACAGGTTGAAGCGTGCGGAACCCTCGTGCATAACAACCAGCCTCGGCTGATCGAGCTCAATGACATCGAGATCGAGTCGCAGCTCGAAGGACGTTTCATCGCCATCTCCAACGATGATTCTCCCGGCGTGATTGGCCGCATAGGAACCATCCTCGGCGAAGCGAAAGTTAATATCGCGCGCATGTCGCTGGGCCGCAATCAGGCGGGAGCGCTCGCCATCGTGCAGGTCGACGGCGACGTAACGGCGGAGGTTCTGGAGAAGCTGCGCAAGTCGCCGTCGATTCGAACGGCTACGCTGCTGGCGGTGTAAGTTTGGTGACCGGCCTCAATCTGGGTGCCCCATTCCGCCATCCCTTGCCGGGGTGGGGTCTTCGTCACTGACACCGGGAAGCGCGATGATCGAGCCAAAACTCCCACCCGGGCAAAACCGGCCCGAGTGTGGCACCCGATCCTTGAGGCCGTAGGGATTGAGGCCGAAGGGATTTGCCTAACTGTCAGCTACCTGTTACTTTGACGTTTCTCTCAGACCAAATATGAAGATAGCCGCTCGACTTCTCTGCGCCGTTTGCTTGCTCTGCGCTCCGCTGCTCGCGCAACTGCCAACCGATAGTCCTGTTGACGTCATCCGCCACCCGGTTTGGGTCAAGGGAGTTTTCCTCGGCGGAAGCACTTCGTTCGCCAACACCCCCAGTGCGCAGACCTTGCTGGCCGGCGTGCGCTTCGGCCGTGTGCTGACCAACGAGCATGGCAGCAATTTCCTGCGCGGCTCGTTCGAGATGGACCTGGACGTCATTCCGCTCAACGAGTTCTGGTATGGCGGCAACGCGCAATATGCGGCGGCGATCAATCCCTTTATCGCCAAGTGGAACTTCACCAACAGCTGCAAATACGCGCCCTGGGTGGCAGCTGTGGGCGGCATCGTCTTCAGCACCAGCAATCTGCCCCCCGGAGACACCTCGGTGGTCAACTTTACCAGTGGCGCAGAGTTAGGCTCGCACATCTTCCGTGGCGATCGTAAAGCGCTCGATCTGGCGGTGAAGGTCTATCACCTTTCCAACGCTTCTATTGGAAACAAAAACCCGGGCATCAACGGAGCTGTGCAGTTCACCGTCGGGTATAGCTGGTTTTAGCAAGCCGCGCAGCGGCGGCACCCTACCTACCCCATGGAGTTCCATCTGGTCCTGCGATCCTCCCGCTCGCTCGAGCGAGGCCCTGATACACACAATTTCACCTTTGCGAAATCATAATCAGCTTTCCTGAGGCTCCTGCATCTAAGGTGAAATGCGATGGGTGTCCCCTGCTTGGAAGTTTCTGGCCGTCGCCTGCTTCTGCGCTTGCGCCGTCGCCGGCTGCGCTCAGGAGACCCCGCACACCGGCCTTGACGCGTTACGCGATCCGTCATGGAACTACGGCTTCCAGGCGTACGGCGGTACTACCACGAAATCCACCCCGCCCATTCCCGATGGACCCGGACGTTATCCCAGCAGTTGGGGAGCCGAGTTCCATCTGGGACGCGTGCTCACCGGCGAACACGGCGAAGGCTGGCGGCGCGGCACGTTCGAGTGGGACTTCACCATCATTCCGGTCGTGCAGTATTTCGTCGATGGCCGCCGCTACTACATGGGCGGACTTGAGGCCGTGTCTCCGCGCTGGAACTTCACCCGTGTCGATCGCCGCTTGGTTCCCTTCTTAGGATTCGACGGCGGCATGCTGTTCGGCCCCAATAAATTTCCGCCGGGAAACACCGCACAGGCAAACTTCACTGCGGCACTCGCCCTGGGAACACATTTCTTCACACGCCGCCGGCAGTCATTCGACACCACCCTCCGCCTGTACCACTTCTCGAACGCCGAGACCGGGCAATACAATCCCGGCGTACCGCTGTCGATCCAGCTCATGCTGGGGTACACGTGGTATTAGCTAATCATTCCGCCGCATCTCCGGGATGTAAGCCCGGCCTCTTCAGCCACGTCATCGAGATGTAAGCACCAACCCAGGAGCCCAACGCCGCGAAGCACACATACACCCAATTGCGCGTGTAACTGATAACCGCGAATGCCGAGAGCAGATACCAGATGCTGCTCCAGCTCGCAGCCGGGACACGCTTGCGCGCCGACACGGCGGCGTTGAACATCACGTAGACGGCATCGGTGGCGGCGGTGGAGAGGGCGACACCAAGAGCAAGCAGCGGATCAATGTGGGGCACAGTATTACCTCGAAAGGATCGGCGTCAGAAAGCAATGGGAGGAAGTTTAGCTGACCGGACGTTCTTCGCGGAGTTCGCAGTCGCAGGCTTCAGCCGCTTGCACAAACCCCAAAGCTCACCTCAGCGGTTAAACCGCCAAACAAATACGAGCATGAAGATGCACGCCTTTAGAGGCTGCTGAAAAAGGGGTTCTCAGTGTGTTGCGGGCGCGATTGGTGGCGAGTTGCGTTATCGCTCACGGTTGGGCTCGCGTGAAAGCACCGAATCTAAAGCGGAAATGGTAGGCACGAGGAGACTCGAACTCCTGACCTCTACCGTGTCAATTTTGAGGTCACAACCCTAAAACCCTTTCCTTATCTGGCTTTTCCGCATTCTAGATGCACGAAAAAGGGCCAAAACCACCGAGTTTTGATGGCGAGTTGATGGCAGGTTTTACTCCATTGCTCCCGCAAACATTTCTGCAAAATCCCTCGGCTGGCAGAGGCCGACTTGTGGGGACTAATCTCACCGCAGCACTTCAGTGACATGGCGATTTAGGACTCGTCGCCGTGGATATGGTTTAGCGCGACTGTCAGGTTCAGAGAGATCAGCGAACAGTAATCAAGAATCGCAAAATTAGCAGTTGACATTGACCGACAATCCACTACCATATGGTTGTGGATAAATTAGATACAACATTTTCGGCTCTCTCTGATCCAACCCGGCGGGCGATGATCGAGCGGCTCTCCTACGGGCCTGCCTCTGTGCATGGATTGACGGAACCGTTTGCTCTGTCGCAGCAGATGATTTCAAAACATATCGCCTACCTGGTGCGGGCACGGATTGTGATCAAGACAAAGCGTGGACGGGAGAGTGTGTGCACGCTTAGGCCCGAGGCGATTAAGACAGTCAGCGACTGGGCGATCAGCTATCGCCGATTCTGGGAAGAGAGCTTCGACAAACTGGATGTAGTTGTAAATCAAATGAAAAAAGAGGAGGTCAGAGATGACAAAAAACACGGTTAACGAAATTGAGCGGATGGTCGTTACAAGAGTTTTTGATGCTCCACGCGAGCTGGTTTGGAAGGCGTGGACAGACCCGAAGTACGTGATGCAATGGTGGGGACCGAAGGGCTTCACTGCGCCCGTTTGTCAGATGGATTTTCGCGTTGGAGGAAAACTTCTCTGCTGCATGAAGGCGCCGGATGGGCAGGAGTTCTGGAATGCGGTTGAATACCACGAGATTGTTCTGCACCAGAAGATCGTTTCCTTGATGTACTTTTCGGACTCGAAGGGAAACAAGGTTGACCCTGCGACATTAGGAATAGAACATGAAGCCATAGACGGTGCATACGACGTGACCATCTTTGAGGATCTCGGAAACGGCCGCACGAAACTCACCTTCATTGGAAATGAACCCATGGAGAGCGCGAAAAATAGCGGTCAAATGGAGGGCTGGAACCAGATACTCGATAAACTTGCTGCTGTTATTGCTGGGCTATAGTGCAGGCGAAATAGGAGTTTGACGTTTTGACGATCGTCATGCGCGAGATGCGGCTGAGGCTGGCGGCGGCGGAGGCCCGGTTAAACCGGGCTTCTCGTCGCGTGGCCGAATCATGGCCCTTCCGGGCAATCGGCCCTTGCTCAACTGTTGCCTTCAGGGCGAGTCACTCTTCCACCCGGTCGGATCGGCTATGCCTCTGGCAAGTTGCCGTCTACCGCCCAAACCGCCCAACTGCCGTCCTCGCTGCTATTTTTGCGGGTTAGGAACGAGAAACGCGTTGCCACCCATCCGCTCTGAGCCTCCTACTACATCGTTGCCCACTCTGGCGTCAGTTGATGAAAAATCCCCACTTCACAACCGAAGACGCCAAACGCCCCCAGTATTTCCCCAAGGGTTCCTCGCGCAACGAAGCCAGAGAAAGGATTTAAGAATTGGTAGGCACGAGGAGACTCGAACTCCTGACCTCTACCGTGTCAATTTTGAGGTCACACACCTAAAACCCTTTCCTTATCTAGCTTTTCCGCATTCTAGATACTGCAAAGAGGGGCCAAAAACACCAAGTTTTGATGGCGAGTTGATGGCAGGTTTTGCTTCAGTCCCGCAAGCATTCTTGCAACAACCTCTTGACCGGGGACGAGCCCGCCAGACGCTGGTGGGATAACTGCCGGCTTGGCAACTTCCCGATGACAGCCACTTCCACGACTTGGCGACTATACGCTCAACTGGATTTCCGCGGCGAAATGCGTCCAATGGCATTCGTAGACCCTGCGGCGTCTCCCGTTACTAATCCGGCGAGATCTCCCAGAACTTCGGGGACAATCCAGGTGACCGCGGTCTCGCAATCGGCTAGTTGAATGCAGGGATTCAATGCAACTCGATGTCCGCCCTTGGGGGCGCGACGCACAGTTCTTCAAAATTGTGGGAAGCCATCAAGCTATGGACTATGGAGAATCGGAGAGCGAAGGCTATTCGTGCCGCAGAGCTTCCATCGGCTCCACTCGGGAGGCTCGCAACGCCGGAATCCATCCTGCAAGGATCGCCACACTCAGCAGCAAGCAAGCGGATCCGAGGAGCGATGCCGGGTCAGACGGTCGCAGTCCGTAGAGCATGGACTTCACCAACTGAGCCAGCCACAGAGCCACGCCGAGCCCGACAATCACGCCCAGTGCCGCCAGCCAACACGCCTCTCGCAAAACCATGCCACGTACTTGTCGGCGCCCGGCACCCAATGCGAGACGAACTCCAATTTCATTGGTACGCAATGACACTGTGTAAGCCATAATTCCGTAGATTCCTACGCAGGCTAGTGCAAGTGCGAGTACCCCAAACGCAGCGGTTAGGCTGGCGAAGATGCGCTCCTGCAGCGTCGTGGCATCGATCTGCTGCCGCTGTGACCGCACATCCATCAACGGCAAATCGCGATCGATCTTCCGCATGGTGTCACGAAGCGACGGCATAATCGCCTCCGGCTTCATCCGTGTTCGCACAATGTATGTGACACCGCCGACCTCCTTCGACTGCCGATATAATTCGAGGTGCAACGGCGGCGGATCTTCCCGGAGATGCGCGTAACGTGTGTCTGCGCAAACGCCCACGATCTCCAGCCACGTCCGATCCTTTGTTTCGGGTCCGTCCAGACTGAAACGCCGTCCGATCGGATCCTGATTAGGAAAGTATTTTCGCGCCAGGGCCTGATTCACGACGGCAAGCTGCTGTGGCGAGTTTGCGTCCTTTGGAGTAAAAGCCCGCCCTGCAATCAGCGGAATGCCCATCACCGACAAGAAATCCTGCCCCACCAACGCTGCCATCGCGCCGGGGCCCGCTCCCCGTTCTTCCTTGCCTTCCAGCGCCCCTTCCACGTAGAACCCGGATTCCCATTGAGAATTCGCGAGCAGAGGAATGTCTGACAGCGTCACTCCCTCCGCGCCGGGAACCGCACGCAATGCCTCCTCAATCCGCGCATGCAGAGCCACATCTTTGGGTGCTGGATATTGCTTGCTCGGCGGGTTGATGTCGAACAGCACGAGTCCGTCGGTCCTAAAGCCCACATCGATCGAGTTCAAATTGATGAGCGTACGCACGAAGAGCCCGGCGCCTACCACCAGCAACGTCGAAAGCGCTACCTGAAACGCGACAATCGTCTTCCCGCTCCAGCCTTTGCGTTGCTTTGTGGTCGCTTTGCCGCCATCTTTCATCGCTGTGCCGATCTCAGCGCGCGTCGCACTCCAAGCTGGTGCTATTCCGAACAGCACTCCGGTGGCCAACGTGACACCAGTCGTGAAACTGAACACCCTCCAGTCGAAGGGCACGTTGAACTCTCCGCGCTCCCAGGAATTCATCAACAGCTTGGGCAGCGCACTCCGCCCCAGGTAGCCCAACAACAATCCAAGCGATCCGCCCATCCCCGATAACATCAGGCTCTCGGTCAGCACTTGCCGCAGAATTCGGCCGCGCCCAGCTCCAAGCGCTAGGCGCACCCCCATCTCCCGTTGCCGGGCCGCCGCGCGCGCAAGCATGAGATTCGCAACATTCGCGCAGGCCAGCAGCAGGACGAAGCCCGCCACTGCCAGCAGAACGTACATCGGCTGTGCAAACTGCTTTCCACTGAAGTTCAACCCCTTGCTACCATCCTCCAGCGCCAACCGCGGCATGGTGTCGTCTGCCGCAACCGTCATCGTGTCGCGAACCGCGGCGTCGAATGCCACGTTCAGCGCGGTCCTTGCCTGCTCCTGTGACACGCCCGGCTTCTCCCGCGCCATCAGCTGCACCCACCACAATTTGTTGCTCGAAAGCATCGGGCCTGTCTTACCTAACTCTCCCTTGAGCAGCGGAATCATCGACAGCGGCATAAAAATATCGGGAGAACTCTGCGCACTTTTAGCGCCCGTAAAGCTGCGCGGATTGACGCCAATCACCGTGACCGGAGTCGTGTTGACGATGATTACTTTTCCTACTGCGTCCGGATTCTTGCCGAACGCGCGCTCCCAGAACCCATAGCTGATGGTCGCCACCGCACCTGTACCAGGTGCCCCGTCATCGGAGGACACAATCGCTCGTCCCACTACCGGCCGCACTCCCATCTGTTCGTACAAATTCCCCGAGATCAGTTGCAACTGAATGGATTGCGCCGCTCCGTCAATCGTGGCGTTAGCCTGAATACTCTCCTTGAACGCAAAGATCTCTTCGAGTACGTGGTTCTCTTTTCGTAATTGCTGGTAGATCGGGTAGGTGAACGCATCGAAGCGGGTTTCGCCACTCGGCAGCGTATCCATATCGCCCCATGAGCTGTGAACTGCCGTGTGCCGGTCTCCGATCACCGTCAGCAGGCGCAACTGCTCGGGATGCGGAACTCCCAGGCGGGCATGCAAGAGCTCATTCGCCAGCGAGAAGATGGATGTATTGGCGCCTATCGCCAGCGCCAGTGAGACAACTGCAATCGCGGTAAATCCAGGGCTCTTCCGCAGAATGCGCGCCCCGTATTGCAGATCGCCCCAAAGTTCATCCAACCATCGAAGCCCCAGCGAGCTGCGCATCCCGTCTTTGTGCGACTCCACACCCCCAAATTCCAGCCGTGCCTGCCGCATGGCCTTCTGGGATACCAACCCCTCGCGCACCAGGTCTGCGGCACGCGCCTCGAGATGAAAGCGAATCTCTTCCTCCATCTCTGTCTCGAAGCGTTTGCGCTGCCTGACAGCCCGCAACCATGAGCGAAACCGGGACCTCGACTTGTTCACGACTGCGACTCCGCGAGGTCGGCAGAGGTCAAACGCAGGATCGTTCGGATGATCCCGGCCATCTGGTTCCAGCGCTCCGTCTCGGCAGAAAGCTGATTGCGTCCGGTGGCGGTGAGAGTGTAGTACTTCGCGCGGCGACCGTTCTCGCTCTCTCCCCACTCACTCTTGATTGCGCCTTCGTGTTCAAGGCGGTACAGGGCCGGATAGAGCGATCCCTGCTGAATCACGAGCTGCTCGCCGCTGATTTGCTGGATGCGCAGCAACACTCCATAGCCATGCAGCTTGCCCAGCGAAACTGCCTTGAGGATCAGCATCTCAAGGGTCCCCTGCATCAAGTCAACCTGTTTCCCCACTGCGCTCTTCTCCTTGGCGATCTAGGAGAGTATCAACGGCTTTCTCCTAGACTGTCAAGGAGAAAGTTGAAGTGATGCCCTGGAGTTGACTGTAATAGTAGGCTCGCCAATCCCGCCAATCCCCAGGTTAGCCGGAAACCAGCTTGTGGTAGATTAGTCCCGGAGTCGGCCAGCATCCGGCAACCGCACTGGCACCGCCACTGGCTGTATAACGCTAGGGCCTTATCGGAAGCGCCCCGGCGCGGAAAAGACGAAGCGGAGCGCCTCCGCGTAATGCCGGGGCGCTTTCGATAAGGGCGTTAGAAGGAAGCCGCTGGCACCACGGAAGCCCTCTTATGGGTTTTGAATGTTGGTGAGTGCCTCGAAGGCGGGGTAGCAGGCTTGGTTGCTTTAAGGCAATCCAGCAGAGCCGCTTGGTAATAGAGCGGAGATGGCGTGTTGAGGCCTTTACTTAGGCAGTTGGAACGATAGTTTTCGGCTGCCAGGCACACGTATCGTACGCACGCCGAAGCGCGCATGCTTCTCGTCAAAGGGATCGCCTGATTAGGAGCTATCAAGGATATAGACCTGGTGTCCTTGTTCTTGCTGCATGTGGGCGGCGGTTAGCAACTCCACAACGCGCATGGGGCTGCCGCAGACTGGACACTGCCAGACAGCGGTTGCAACGGGGTTCGCTTCGGCAGGCGGGGGCGCGACCGCTAGTAACCTCCGGCAAAGCGGCAGCAACTGTCGGCGCCGGCGATTAGCCAACCAGCCAAAGTAGCGAATGCGTGGCAAACCCTTGGGCAGAACGTGCTGTAAGAACCGGCGCAGGAACTCTTCTTGCGTCAGGGTCATGGCACGGCACGCACTGTGACGCGCGTAGTCCTTCCAACGAAAGGTGACGTGATCGCCATCCAGCGAGAGAAGGCGATGATTCGAGATGGCCACTCGGTGGGTATAGCGGGCCAGGTACTGCAGCACGTGCTCGGGCCCGCCAAAGGGAGGCTTTGCATAAACGACCCAGTCCTCCCGAAACAGAGTGCGCAAGAAGGCTGCGAATGCCTTCTCATTCGCCAACGACTGACACGGGCCAAAGAAGGCAAGTTGCTTCCGCTGAAAAGCCCGCCGTAATCCGGCCACAAACTTCCCGCGGAAAACGCGGCTGAGTACTCTCACCGGTAAAAAGAAGTGGGGCGCGGAGCGGATCCACCGCGAGTGATCAGGCGACAGTCCCCCGCCGGGTACGACACAGTGTATGTGCGGATGTCGCTGCAGAGTCTGTCCCCAGGTATGCAGAATACTGAGAAACCCGATCTCGGCACCGAGGCGAGCCGGATCGGCCGCAACTTCCAGCAGGGTTGCGGCACTGGCATCGAACAAGAGTCCGAATAGATACCGCTTGTTTTGCCAGATCAACGGGACCAGCGCGTGCGGCACGCTGAAGACCAGGTGAAAGTAGCCAACCGGCAACAGTTCCCGTCGCCGGGCGCACAACCACTTCTCCCTGGCATTGGTTTGGCACTTTGGACAGTGCCGGTTTCGGCAAGAGTTATAAGAGATGGCCTGATGCCCACAGCGAACGCATTGATCGCGATGCCCGCCGAGTGCGGCCGTGCGGCAACGCGCCATGGCGCGAAGCACTTTGAGCTGGGTCCAGGTGAGCGAATCGCAATAACGTTGGAGGAACTTGTCTCCTGTCCTGCGGATGATATCGGCCACCTCCCAGGGTGGTCGTGTCATGCCGGATAGTCGTCCGGCCGCTTTCGTGAAAAGCGTTGGCTAGTGAGGTTGATCTGATCCAGCGGGTTCGGTGCGGCGCGCAGGTGGCGCTGCGACATGTGGAGATACCGAGTGGTATGTTCCAGGTGTGCATGGCCCATCAGAAGCTGGATCGTCCGCAGGTCGGTTCCTGATTCCATCAGGGTTGTCGCGAAGCTGTGGCGGAGTGTATGTGCGCCAACCCTCTTCTTGATCCCGGCGCGCTTGGCGGCTTCGCTGCAGATGTACCAGATGGTGTGATCGGAGATTGGCTGCTCGATCCCGCGCTGTCCTTCCGTGCTGGGAAACAGATAAACCTTGGGCCGCTTCCATCGCCAGTACTCACGTAAAGCTGCGAGCAGCTTCGGTGTCATGGGCACATCACGATCGCGGGAACCTTTGCCCTGGCGAACATGGATAACCATTCGTTCGCTGTCCACGTCGTTCACCTTGAGAAGGGATGCCTCCGTGCGGCGAATGCCCGTAGCATAGAGAACCATGAGGATGGTGCGATGCATCAGGTTGGGAGCCGCCTCGATCATGCGGCTGACTTCTTCAGGACTCAGCACCACCGGCAGTTTTCGGGGAGTCTTGGGAAAGATCAAGTCATCGTAGGCGATGTCCCGCCGCTTCAGTGTCTTCTTGTAGAGAAAACGCAGTGCCGACATGCGTCCTTCGACCGTGCCGGGGGCAAGCTTCTTATCGCGGAGTAAGTACGTTTCGAACTGACGGATCTCGTCGCCGCCCAAGCGTTCCGGCGATTTTCCGAAATAATCCGCGAACTGTTTGATTGCGAGGATGTAGCCGCGAGTCGTGGCTGGCGAGTAGTTACGGCGCTGGAGTTCGTCCAGCACGCGTTGGCGAAGTGAGGTCACAGAAATCTCCTTTCTCTGTGACCCACACTATGTCACCTACTCCAATAATGCTGGGCCCGCCGTACGCGGTAGCGTCCGCCGCGCCAGCGGGTTAGTTCTAACGCCCAACTCGCTGAAGTGGACTTCACTCGGGCCCGAAGTCTTCTTCTGGGACGTTAGCCGCACTAATTAGAGGCCATCTCATAAATACCTCCTCATCAAAATGAGGATGCAACCAAGCTGGACGAGCCCGAGGAAGTTGGCCTCGTGATACTCCCAACGGGTGACCAGGCGACGAAAATTATGCAACCAGGCAAACAGTCGTTCGATCTTCCAACGCCGGCAATAGCGCCGCAGCTTGCGCCCGTCCTGCGTCTGGGGCTTGCGGCGGTTTACTTTGTGCGGCGCGATCAACTCGACGCCGTGTTGCTGTTGCAGCCGCTCATCCAGCGGATCGCTGTCATAGGCGCGATCGCCGATCATGCGCTCGGGGGCCGCCGCCGTGAAGCGTTGCTCGACGGTGGCTTCGACGAAGCGTGTTTCATGTGGCGAAGCGCTTCCAATCCAGGCGGCGACAGGAAGACCATGGCGCTCCGCAATTGCCATGATCTTGGTCCCTTTGCCGCGGCGTGTTGGACCAACTGCACCGCCCCCTTTTTCGCCCCCGCGAAGGTGGCGTCGATGAAGGTCTCGGCCAAGTCCAACTGCCCGCGTGCTAGCAGATCTTCCGCCAACGCGCGCAGCACTTTCACCAGCACGCCCTCGCCCACCCATTGCTGGAATCGGCGGTGGCACGTCTGGTACGGCGGAAACTTGTCGCGCGGCAACTCCGCCCATTGCGCTCCGGTTCGTAAGATCCAAAACACGCCTTCCAGCACGCTACGGGTATCCGCCCATGGCCGACCCCGTCGCGAACCGGGGGTCTTGGGCTCAACCAGTGGTTTCAGCACTTCCCACTGCGCATCGGTGAGTTCCATACCTACCGATGTGCCTGTAAATTCAACTCCGCACAATTACTTAGTGCGGTACCTATTTATGAGATAGGTTCTAGTTGGTTCCGGTCGTATGACGGGCAAATTCATGTCAGCTGAAGGGCTGTAGAGAAAACTTCGAGTGTCCTTGACGGAGCCGGTGGGAGCATCAGGGAAGAAGTCACAGAATCTGAGTGATTGAAGAAATGGTAGGCACGAGGGGACTCGAACTCCTGACCTTCCCGGCCTGCCGGGACGCTCTAACCAACGACTTGGTTAATCAATGCCTGAATCGAGCGGTGTGACTTCCAGGACTTCACTTCGCGTTCACGACGACGGGCCTCCGGCAAGGTTCCGAACTGCTCCTGGTACACGAGCACCCACGGACCTCGATTTCTCGTGTAGGGACTGTGACCTCGGAGGTGCTCTGCAATCCTGGCTGGCGGATCTTGAGCGCACCCCACATAAAAGTTACCTGTAGTTGTACTTTGCAGGATGTAGAGTGCAGGCATTGAAAATATGGTAGGCACGAGGAGACTCGAACTCCTGACCTTCCCGGCTCGCCGGGACGCTCTAACCAAGAAGATATATGGTAGGCACGAGGAGACTCGAACTCCTGACCTTCCCGGCTCGCCGGGACGCTCTAACCAAGAAGATATATGGTAGGCACGAGGAGACTCGAACTCCTGACCTTCCCGGCTCGCCGGGACGCTCTAACCAAGAAGATATATGGTAGGCACGAGGAGACTCGAACTCCTGACCTTCCCGGCTCGCCGGGACGCTCTAACCAAGAAGATATATGGTAGGCACGAGGAGACTCGAACTCCTGACCTTCCCGGCTCGCCGGGACGCTCTAACCAAGAAGATATATGGTAGGCACGAGGAGACTCGAACTCCTGACCTTCCCGGCCTGCCGGGACGCTCTAACCAAGAAGATATATGGTAGGCACGAGGAGACTCGAACTCCTGACCTTCCCGGCTCGCCGGGACGCTCTAACCAAGAAGATATATGGTAGGCACGAGGAGACTCGAACTCCTGACCTCTACCGTGTCAAGGTAGCGCTCTAACCAACTGAGCTACGCGCCTATATCGCGGTCGTCCAACGGAAGCATCCTTATTCTAGCCATCACGCTCGCCGCAGGCAAGGGCACGTAGCGTGTTTATCGGCGCGGGCTCCAGGATTCGCGACGGGGCGGCGGCGCGACATACTCCCACTCGCGAGATCGGCGGCTCTGCCAGTGGAACGCACCCCTGATGAGCTTGAGCATCGGCTTGCCTCCCGCTTGGGGGTAAGTCACGCTCACCACGTCGAAGCGGCACTGGGGGTTTTGCTCTCCCGGCAAACGCCGCAGGTAGCTGCGCGCGACCGAGCGGATGTGCGACCGCTTGGCGGCATCCACCGCCGCTTCGGGCGGCATCAGGCCTTCACCTACGCGCGTCTTCACCTCGATGAAGCAGAGCACTTTCCCGTCCCACGCGATGAGGTCAATCTCACCGCGATTCCGCGGGACACGAAAGTTGGTCGCAACAATGCGGTAGCCCAGGCCTCGCAAGAAGATGTAGGCCGCAGTTTCTCCCTGGCGTCCGGTTTGCAAATGCGCCGTTCGCCGTCGCGGCAGCATACTCTGCAGGTACTGAACAGTTTGCGTGATCAACTTCAGAAACCATGTCATCGGCCGCCACCAACAACCAATTTAGCTGTCAGAAGTTCGACCTCCGGTGACCACGGTCACCATGCCACGTGCCCTGCAAGGTTCCACAGTTTGCTAATCCCGAAAGCACACGTCACAATCGAAATACGACAAGCGATGCTTCCATTGAACAAACGCGCCTCACGCTCAGTTTCAACCCGCATCCAGGAAAGCCGCGTGAGAAATCAGTTCTGGACTGCTCCGAACCAGCTCACGTTGCTGCGGCTCATCTTTATTCCCTTCGTCATCATCAATGTCTTCGACGGCAACTGGGGATGGGCGCTGGGCCTGCTGGTCGTAGCCGGCGTCAGCGATGGACTCGATGGACTGCTGGCGCGCGTACTGAATCAGCAGACGATGCTCGGCGAATATCTCGATCCCATCGCCGACAAGCTGCTGCTCAGCTCGTTGTTCCTCGTGCTGTCGTTCGTTAAAAAGATTCCCTGGAAGTACACCATCATCGTTTTCAGTCGCGACCTGATCATCGTATCGACCTGCGTGGTGCTGTACGCGACCGTCGGCATGCGCGACTTTCGCCCCAGCATCTTCGGCAAGACCAGCACCTTCTGCCAGATCGCCACCGTTTTCTTCGTCGTGCTGGCGCAGGTAGCCACCCAGCCGTGGGTTGTGATGGTGGAACGCTTTTTCCTTTACGCCACCTTCGTTTTCACCACGATTTCAGGCGTGCACTACGTGATTCGCACCGGGAACCGCCTGCGACACGCTGAGCCACGCACGCCGGCCGTGCCCAACGCCAGCTGACACTCCGCATGACCACGAGCCCCAATCGGCGGTTGAAGGTGATCCTCGCATTCGCCCTGGTCTATGTGTTCTGGGGCTCGACCTACCTGGCCATCGGCATCGCCGACGATGAACACCTGCCGCCATTCGTCATGTGCTCCATACGCTTCCTGATTGCCGGTCCCATCATGATGGCCGCTTGCGCCCTGATGGGCCGTAAGATTCGCGTCACGCGAGAGCAATTAGGCAAGCTGGCGATCATCGGCTGCATGTTGCTGGTCGGCGGCAATGGCGGGCTGGCATGGGCGGAGCAGTACGTGCCCACCGGCTCCGCCGCTCTCATTATTGCCATTACACCGATCTGGTTCGTGCTGCTGGAAGCGTTTGCCTTTCGCGGCGATCGCCTGTCACGACGTGGGGTGACCGGCGTGGTGCTCGGCATTTGCGGCATGGCCGTTCTGTTCTGGCCCAAGTTCGAGTACCGTGAGACGCTGGGCGTCATGCAGTTGGTCTGTTCCACCACGCTGTTGTTCTCGTCGTTCAGTTGGGCATTTGGATCTGTGCTATCGCGCAAGTGGCAGATGACGGTTGATCCCTTCGTTGCCGTTGCGTGGGAGATGATCTTCGCCGGATTCGGCCACATTGTGCTGTCGCTGGTCACCGGCCAGTACAAGCATGCCGTTATAACGCAACGCGCGCTGCTGGCTGTGCTGTACCTGGTGATATTCGGCTCCTGGGTCGGCTATAGCGCCTACGTTTGGCTGCTGAAGCATGTATCTACGCCCAAGGTGGCGACTTACGCGTATGTGAATCCGATTGTGGCGGTCTTTCTCGGCTGGCTGATTTTGCACGAGGGCATCGATGTTTACATCGCGATCGGGTCGGCGGTGATTGTCATTGCCGTTGCGCTGGTCACGACGGCGCAGGTCCATTCGCAATCGCAGGAGGAAGAAGCTGCGGGCTACGCGCCCGAGGTGGAATCGGGGTAGTAGCTTGTTCCGAAGCGCACGGGTACGCACATCTATATCGATGTGACATCCCGAATGAGGAGTCCGCAGCGCGGCGTCCTGCTCGGGACGACAACTACTTTTATGAGCTGCCCGGCACGACCAAGGTCCTGCCCTGACGCGAATTTTCGTAACACCGCGATCACATCCCTGCCCCGGCAGCTTGCGTTTCAGCCTTGAACCCCGCCAATTCCATCGCGCGCTTGGCCTGGGAGTTCTTCATGAAGTGCTCCCAGATAAAACCGTTGCGATGGTTCTCCACCATCATCATGGTGATGCCCTGGTCGATGCCGATGACATCCAGATCGGTCCAGCCGTTGCGCGGATTGAAGGCGTCGACAAATCCGTACGCCTTCCACGCTTGGGCGCCGTGCGTGGTGTAGAGGTTCTTCAGACAGGCAATGGTCTCGTCGGGAAGAAACGGAGCCGAGCCGCCCGCCGCGCATGGAACAATCGTTCCATCGATGCGGCCGATCTCCGGTGGTCCTCCCCAGGCTTGGTATCCGATGCGCGAGTCTGAGGCTGTGATACCCCACGCGTTGTCGGTGTAATCGGGCCATCGCCAGCGCAAGCTCTGGCAGAATAACTTGTGGGTATAGGTCGCAATTGCGGAGTTGCGAAAGTAATCCGCGTATTGGTCGCGTTGGCCGCGAAAGTCGAACCAGGCGTGCGAGTATTGATGCACGAACAGCGGATCGGTGCTGCCGATCCAGCTATAGCCCTCATATTGCTGCGTGGGGCGCGAGAAGGCATCCCACGCGCTCGCCGGGATGTTCCACAGCGGCGCAGCCATGGCCAGCAAGTACATCATCATCAGCTCACAGTAGGTGTCCCAGCGGGCGCCGATGAATTTATACTCCGGTGTCCATCCCATGGCGAAAGTTGTATCGCCGTTGAGCATCCAGCGCCAGTTGACGCGGCGATAGATGAGCGACGCCAGGTGCGAGATCTGCGGGTCGTCAAAGTAAGCGCTGGCAGTCAACATCCCACAAAGTAGGATAGTGGTATCAATGGGCGAGACCTCGGATAGGCGCAGTCGCTGGCCTGTGTTCATGTCGATGAAGTGGTAGTAAAACCCGTTCACCTGCTGTACGTGGTTCAGCAGAAACCTCAGCGTGGTGACCACGCGCGCGCCGATCTGGTGCTTGGGCATGTAGCCGCGGGAATGTCCGAGGGCGAGAGCAGCAAGTCCAAAGCCCGTGGCTGCGATGCTGGCGGTGATGCGCTTGTCGGGTTCACCGCTGGCCAGCGCGCGGTCACGGACTAAACCCGTTCGTGGACTCGCCTCGTTCCAGAAGTAGAGGAACGCGCGATAAACAATCTCTTCCAGAAACTCGTCGTCTGTGAGCGCAGGATTCAGGGACTCGGCCTGCGCAGGCGCGTTCAGGCCCGGCACCGTCTGCGCGAACAACCCGGAGCGCAGTAGCGGATAGGCCGCCGCGCTCCTGGCCAGCAGGAACAATGCTTCGCGCCGCGTCATGCGGGCATACCAGTTTTGCGATGGTTGATTACAGGCACCAGGCGAACGGCAGAAACTCTCCCTCAATTATTCCATGGCCTCCAGTGCCGCCATGGTCTCGATACCGTTGCATAGATTCTGCAAGCGTAGGTTCTCGTTGTCGGCGGTGCTCCAAATTGTGATCGACATCACGAAAAAATTTCATGTGCGATATTTTGTTTTCAACAATTTAGACACGTTTTCTATTGCAAATATTTGAATCCATGAGACTTATAGGCAAATATCAGATTTCAAAGAACTTACGCAGCCAGATTTTGCCAAAATCGGCAAAGCGTTACCCCGTTTCCCAGCGCACCCTTTAGCACGTCTGCGAGGAAGTCTACGACGGCTGAAAGTGACCCACGCGGAAAGAGTGCAACCCGGACGTTACGAAAGTGGTGAAAATTCCCGAAATGGGAATTGAAGGCACAGCTATGAACCTCCCGGCTATTTCGCTGCTGCCAATTCCAGCCGCAGCAGATCTTCAAGCCGGGAGAGGCGCTGCTGTACCGACGCATTCTGCATTTGCAGTTGCTGCTTCAGCTGTCCGATCTGTTGCCGTTGCTCAGCGATCTGCTGCCGCTGTTTTTCCAGGATCGTGTTCTGTTCTTCAGCACGCCGATACTGTTTCTGCACTTCGTTGAGCAACATGGATGTCAGGTATTGGTAGCGCACGCTGTAAGGCTTTCCCTCGCTGTCATAGGCGACCAGCCCGGGATAAACATCCGCAACTTCCTCCGCGATCAAGCCATATTGCAGGATTCGCGGCCCCTTGTCGTACTCGGCTTTATAGAAAAAGGTGACTGGCCGTAACTTGAGCAGACCGCTACTGGCATCACCCATGTCCCGCACCTGCTCCTTGAAGCGGAGCGAGGAGACGGTGGTGCCCAGTTGGCCGCTGTTGGTCACATACACGGGGATACCCGTTCCCCCGACTGAGGAGTTGAAAATTCCGCCAATGAAGGTCTGGGTTTCCGAGCCACCGGCAGTGCCAATCCGGATGGTGAAACTTTCATCACTGGGGGCTACGCCTGCTCCAATGTAGGTGTCATAAGAGCCCTCCATAGTGTTGCGGCCGGCATCGAAGCCGAGGAAAGTATTGCCATCTCCGTTCGCGGTGATCAGACCTGCTCCGCCTCCGATCATGGTATTGAAGTTGCCTAATTCCTCACGGCCTGCGGAGACTCCGACGAAGGTATTGTTCATCCCTTCCCGGGACAAGGCTCCGGCCGAGGTTCCAACGAAGGTGTTGGCCTGGCCAGTAGAGTTAATCGTGCCAGCAAAAGCTCCGATGAAGGTGTTGCCTTGAGCGACGACTGGCTGGTCGTTGGCCCCGGCACCATCTCCCACAAACAGATCGGCGGCCGCCTGGGGGCCAGTACTCATTACGTTTACGCCTGCAACCTGATAGCTGGTCGCGCTGTTGAGTACCTTCGCGGCTAGTGTTCCGCCT
The DNA here is from genome assembly GCA_963796585.1 of uncultured Acidobacteriaceae bacterium. Taxonomy (GTDB): domain Bacteria; phylum Acidobacteriota; class Terriglobia; order Terriglobales; family Acidobacteriaceae; genus CAVVDY01. The sequence continues at coordinate 162,382 of CAWCMB010000004.1, read as the reverse complement.
GCCGTCCCGTTGCCATCGATGCTGAAGCTGGCATTGGCTTGCTGGTAATTGCCTAATCCGGTGGTGTTCTGAATGAAACAGAGTGCGGTTACGCAGTTATTTGCCGCAGGGAAAACTTCCTGGGCTGAGCACAAAGAAAGGCATACGAGGACAAACAAGGTGGCGGCGGTGACGCGCATGGGGCACTCCTTTCAAGGTTGAGAAGTGTGATGAGGTGGGTGAAAGGTTGGCGTGTAGGGGCCCTGCGGTGAATCGGAAAGGGAGTTTGACACTGCCATCGCTCGACTGTCAATGCCGGAACCTGTTGGAACTTCTCGGGTTGGACCATGCCCCACGACTTTGCGTGGCGCTACGCGATTACTCCATAGCCTCGAGAGCGGCCATGGTTTCGACGCCGTTCCAAAGATTTTGCAAGCGCAGGTTCTCGTTGCTGGAGTGCTGATTGTTGTCGTAATTTGCGATGGGAACGGTGATGGTCTGCACGCCGAGCGTGTTTTCGATCATCTCCAGCGGCACGCTGCCTCCCATGGTGGGCAGCTTGACGACAGGCCCGCGCGCACTTTCGACAGCGGCGATGACTTCCTGCGCGATGGGCAGGTCCATCGGGGTGCGCACCGCATTGTAGCCATCATCGAGTTGCACGAATGCGACATACGGATGCGAGAGCAGCGTCGGCTTGTCGGGCGGCGTGTTGGTGATGAAGTATCCCTGCGACGTGATGTAGTCGACCACGCGCTGCTGCTGCGTCTTCCAATCGAGACCTTTCACCAGGCGCATGTCGATATCGACGGTTGCGGTTGAGGGAATCACGTTGGTGTGCTGCGCTCCCGTGTGCGCCGAGGCGAAGCCGTCGATGTTCAGCGAAGGTTGGTTCAACAGTTCGACAAGTGTTTTGCCGTCTCCGTCGGTGTGACCGAGCGCGAATTCCTTCTCCAGCATCGGACCATTGTTTGGCGCATCAGCGACGGCCTGCTGTTCGAGCGGAGTCAGCGGCGTGATGCCATCGTAGAAATGCGGGATGAGCACGTGACCACTCTTGTCTTTCATGCCAGCCAGCAGTTGCGCCAGCATCATCGCCGGATTAGGAGCCCAGTTGCCATAGTGGCCGCTGTGCAGTCCGCGATTCGGACCGTAAACCGTGATCGCCAGATGCGTCACTCCGCGCGCGCCGAAGACTACGGTCTGGCGTCCGCTCTGGTCGACAGGGCCGTCGCAGATGAGCCAGATATCGCCGCCGAGCTCATCCTTATATTTAGCGAGCACCGCTCCGAGATTGGTTGAGCCGGCTTCTTCTTCCCCCTCCCAGACGAAACGCAGATTGGCTTTGGGATGAATGTTCGCCGCCTGCAAAGCGTCGAGTGCCGTGAGCTGCGCGATAATCGCGGCCTTGTCGTCGGAGGCTGAGCGGGCGTAAATGCGCGGCTCGCCGTTCACCATCTTCGTGATTGGAGTGAACGGAGCCTTGGTCTCCCAGTCTTCGGGTGTGACCGGCTGCCCGTCATAGTGGGCGTAGAAGACGATGGTGTGCTTCGCTCCGGGAGTCTTAAGTTCGCCAAAAACTACCGGATTCGCCCCAGAAGCCTCCAAAAGGCGAGCCGAAACGTGTCTTTTTTCGAGCGCCTGAACCAGCGTTTCGGCGTTGCGCTGAATGTTCACCTTGTCGCTGGCGACGTTGGGTATCGCCAAAAGCGAGGTGAATTCCTGCAGGATCTGCCGCTCGTTAGCCGTTTTATATCGATCGGCAGCGGTTTTAGGGGTGGTTTGAGCGGAGAGAGGGATTACGGCGAGAAGTGCGACTCCGAGATAGCCAAGCATCAGCAGAATATACGCCAGGCGGAGCGGTGGCGAGCAGTTCGGAGCGCGACCCGCTGTGATAGGAACAAACGTTGTCCCAGCATTTCCCAAGGGAACGGGAATGTGGTTCGCCCGCCGGAAGCACAGCCGTCCTTACACGTTAAGGTGCTGACAGGAGCCCAAGTTGGGTTTCCAGTGCAAGGGTGCATTGCGCGGCGTAATATACGCCTTCCGTCGTGCAGCACGCCTGCAATTGCCGGCATGCTTCCGTTTGGTGGGTGATGCCGTGCACTAACCCGGCCGTGGGGTGCGCGAATTTCGATAGCCAACGGTACGAGGACCCGAAACGGTCGCCAAGGTCGACGCCATCGGCTTTGGCAGCTTTAGCAACCGCGAGATACTTTGAATCGATAGCGTCAAGACCCAGCTGTTCGGTTGCAACCTGCTTCAGACTCTCGGCAGCTCTCGCCGCCGTCTCATTGGCAACCCCATCGCCTCGCAAGTCTCACCATGAGCGTCCACCAGGCCCTTCATGTCGCGTAGCGCGTCTTCATGAAAGCGCCACGCGTTATTTCTGGAAGCGCAGCAGTACTTGACCCACACCAGCGACTCCAGAAGATTGCGCGCAATCCACGCTGATGCCGGAAGCCTATCCTTCCCCACTGTTTCCAAAAGTTGTTCGCGGTTGCGCTCGAAGGCCTCGACGACATCAACGATAAGGGCCAGCCACCATTGTTCGCTGCTGCGCTGCCTGTCGAGGTCGACGATGACAAGCCTGATGCCATTAAGTCTCTCGGGAATACGTGTTTCAAGCATGTTCCTATTGGCTTCCGTCTCGTACTCGACGTCGTATTCGCCCCGCGAGCCTTGGGAGTTGAAAGTGCCCATCATCTAAAAATGACCCCCTCCTACTCGGGATGAATCCGGATGTAGCCGCGCCTCACGGGATCGATTATCCCTCATGTTGGAAAAGGGTGGGTAATGACGCTACAGATCAGTAAACCCGTCCTCGGAGACCGGTGGCTCCCACCCTTTCCCAACGGAAGGGAAAGGATGGGGCACCCACTTCGCAGAGATAGGCACGGTCTCCTCGCCCGAGACGAGGCACCCCGGAACGTAGCTGCCCACTTGCATTCGTGGTTCTACAACTTCGGGAGTGCCGTAGCGATTACGTCCACTCTGATTTGTTTGACGACTGGCCATTGCGTTGCTACACTGAATAGGTTCTGCGAGTTCTGCGGAGCCACACTGTAGGTGTGGCAGGTTGTGAACGTAACGATCCTGTATAATCATTCAGGATTTCCTCGCTGAAACGAGCCTGCGCTACCGTTGGACTTTCCACGGGTATGCAGGCCGAGGCAACGAAACGGAGTGCCTTCGTGAGCTTCAATCCGCTGCGCCGTCAAGGCTGCGGTGGAACGACCTCGGCGCCACCGTCGTTCGCTTGACCAGATCGGAACCAAGTCCCTGCCGTACGTGTGTGCGGGGAGTATGGGCAGATTGAGTTCTGTCCAGTCCCAATGTGGGATCGACGGCGCGTGAGCGCGCCTGTGTGCTTGGGTAGCGCACAGTTCGCCGCGAGGCGAAATGCAGATCCCTCGGCGGCTGAAGCCGCCTCGGGATGACACCTAATAAAGGTAGTGTTTGCGGCACGACTGAAGTCGTGCCCTGACGCGAATCGTCGCAAAGCTAAGTTTATTTGGGGCTAGAGCCGCTATATAGAAGATTGAAGGTTATCGGCGTGGCTGAAGCCGCGCCCCTTCGAAGGCGTGGTGAAGATCGCGCCAGGATTCAAGGAGCTGGAAAGAGTGCCTACATTCAATCAATTGGTGCGCAAGGGCCGGTCGGCGCCGAAGTACAAGACGGCGAGTCCAGCTCTTCAGTCCTGCCCGCAACGTCGCGGGGTTTGCACCCGCGTTTACACCCAGACGCCCAAGAAGCCGAACTCGGCGCTGCGCAAAGTCGCGCGCGTGCGGCTTACTAATGGTATCGAGGTAACAACCTACATTCCCGGCGTCGGCCACAACCTACAGGAGCACTCGATTGTGCTCATTCGCGGCGGCCGTGTGAAAGACCTGCCGGGCGTGCGCTATCACGTAGTGCGGGGAACGCTGGACTCGGTTGGCGTAGCCGGCCGTAAGCAGAGCCGCTCGAAATACGGGGCCAAGCGGCCGAAGGCTTAACCGGGGCTAAAGCCCCTTGTTTTTGGGGGACAGTTTATGGACGACCTGAAGGCCGTCCCCTTCGAAGGCTGAGTTAAGCAAGATTCGCAGTAACGAGGATTTATGCCGAGAAAAGGACATATCGCCAAGCGCGAGACCCTGAGCGATCCAGTGTACGGATCGCAACTGGTCAACAAGTTTGTGAACTCGATGATGTGGGACGGCAAGAAGTCCACCGCCCAGGGCATCTTCTACAGCGCGATGAAGAAGCTGGAAGACAAGGGCGGCGATGAGGCTCTCAAGCTGTTCAAGAAAGCCGTGGAGAACGCCAAGCCGGTGCTGGAAGTGAAGACCCGCCGCGTAGGCGGCGCCAACTACCAGGTTCCGGTGGAAGTGAATGCCGACCGTCGCACCTCGCTGGCCATCCGCTGGATTTTGACCTACAGCCGCGGCCGTGGCGAAAAAGGCATGATCGACAAGCTGAGCAACGAACTGCTCGACGCCGCCAATAATCGCGGCGCCGCGATCAAGAAGAAAGAAGACGTGCACCGCATGGCCGAAGCTAACAAGGCCTTCGCGCACTATCGCTGGTAAGAAACTGCAGGTCCCTCGTTGGCTTCGCCGCCTCGGGATGACAAACGAATGCAGGTCCCTCACCCCTGAAGGGGGTTCGGGATGACAAAATGCGGGTCCCTCGTTGGCTTCGCCGCCTCGGGATGACAAACGGATGCAGGTCCCTCACCCCTGAAGGGGGTTCGGGATGACAAAATGCAGGTCCCTCGTTGGCTTCGCCGCCTCGGGATGACAAACGAATAAATGGTTAGCGGCGCACCTGAAGGCGCGCCCCTTCCAAGGCGAAAAAGGTTTACGGCGCACTTGAGGGTGTGCCCTTTCAGGGAAAACGGAAAAGATTGTGTCCAGACAAGTTCCATTAGAGCGTTGCAGGAATATCGGCATCATGGCCCACATCGATGCTGGTAAGACCACCACGACGGAGCGCATCCTGTTCTATACAGGACGCACGCACCGTATCGGTGAGGTCCATGAAGGCACTGCGACGATGGATTGGATGGCGCAGGAGCAGGAGCGCGGCATCACCATTACGTCGGCGGCCACGACCTGCTTTTGGAAAGATATTCGCATCAACATCATCGACACGCCCGGCCACGTTGACTTTACGGCTGAGGTGGAGCGTTCGCTGCGCGTGCTGGACGGCGCCTGTGCCGTATTCGACGCCGTGCATGGGGTAGAGCCGCAGTCGGAAACCGTGTGGCGCCAGGCCGATAAATACGGTGTTCCGCGCATTTGCTTCATCAACAAAATCGACAAGATGGGTGCCGACTTCGAGCACGCCATCGACACCATCCGCAAGCGCCTGAATGCCAAGCCAGTCGCGATTCAGTTGCCCATCGGCCAGGAAGACAAGTTTAAGGGCGTCATCGATCTGCTGCAGATGAAAGCCATCGTCTGGAAGGACGAGATGATGGGCTCCGAGTACCACGTCGAGGAGATTCCGGAAGAGCTGAAGAAGAAGGCTGCGGCGTATCACCAGATCCTGGTCGAGACGGTCGTCGAAAACGACGATCAGGACGAGCTGATGCACAAGTACATTGAGGGCGAGCCCATCGGCGAGGCTGAGCTGAAAGCCGCCCTGCGACGCGCCACCCTCAAGATGAAGCTGTTCCCGGTAATCTGCGGAACCGCCTTCAAGAACAAGGGTGTGCAGCCGCTGCTGGATGCGGTCATCGATTACCTGCCTTCCCCGCTTGATGTTCCGCCGGTTAAGGGCAAGAATCCCGACACCGGCGCCGAAGAAGAGCGTCCGGTAGATGACAAGGCTCCCTTCGCGGCCCTCGCATTCAAGATCATGACCGACCCGTTCGTCGGCCAACTGACGTTCATCCGGGTGTACTCGGGTTCGCTGAAGACCGGCGATAGCGTCTATAACAGCGGCCGCAAGCGCACCGAGCGCATTGGACGACTGCTGCAGATGCACGCCAACAAGCGGGAAGAGATCAGTGAAATCTACGCCGGCGACATCTGCGCCTGCGTGGGATTGAAGAACATCACGACCGGCGACACCATCTGTAATGACGATCACCCAATCGTGCTCGAGTCCATCGAATTCCCTGCCCCGGTGATTGCGGTTGCCGTCGAGCCCAAGACCAAGGCCGATCAGGAAAAGATGGGCATCGCTCTGGGCAAGCTGGCGCAGGAAGATCCGACCTTCAAGGTCAGTACCGATCCGGACAGCGGCCAAACGATTATTGAAGGCATGGGTGAACTGCACCTCGAGATCCTGGTTGACCGCATGATGCGCGAGTTCAACGTGCAGGCCAACGTGGGCAAGCCGCAGGTGGCGTATCGCGAAACCATCCGCAAGGCGTCGCAGGCAGAGGGCAAGTACATTCGCCAGACCGGCGGCAGCGGCCAGTATGGACACGTGCGCATCCGGCTGGAACCGAACGAGCCGGGCAAGGGCTACGAGTTCATCAACGAGGTCGTGGGCGGCGTGATTCCCAAGGAATTCATCAAGCCGGTGGACCAGGGTATCAAGGAAGCGCTTGAGGGTGGCGTGCTGGCCGGCTATGAGATGGTCGACGTCAAGGCCACGCTCTACGACGGCAGCTATCACGATGTGGATTCCAACGAAATGGCCTTCAAGATTGCCGGCTCGATGGCATTCAAGGAAGCCGCGCGCAAGGCCAGCCCGGTACTGCTGGAGCCGGTGATGTCGGTTGAAGTGGTTGTGCCCGAGGAGTATATGGGCACCATCATCGGCGACCTGAGCAGCCGTCGCGGCCGTATCGAGGCGCTGGATCATCGCGCTGGTTCGCAGGTAATCAAGGCGATGGTTCCGTTGGCCGAGATGTTTGGATACGCGACGAATATGCGTTCCAGCACCCAGGGCCGTGCTACCTTCAGCATGCACTTTGCGCATTACGAAGAGGCGCCGCGCTCGGTCGCAGAAGAAATTATCGCGAAGGTGCAGGGCAGAAGCCCTGCAGGAACGAAGTAGGGTTTGTCGGCGCACGGCTTCGGTCGTGCCGGTATCGGTCATTAAACGCGAGGGCTTAAGCCCCGGTTAATAACGGAGTCACTCAATGGCGAAAGAAAAATTTGATCGCAGCAAGCCGCACGTGAACGTAGGCACGATCGGGCACATCGATCATGGCAAGACGACGTTGACGGCGGCCATCACCAAGGTATTGCAGAAGCACAACCCGAGCGTGAAGTTCCGTTCGTTCGACTCCATCGACAACGCTCCGGAAGAGCGCGAGCGCGGCATCACCATTGCCACCGCGCACGTGGAGTACGAGACGGCCAATCGGCACTATGCGCACGTCGATTGCCCCGGCCACGCCGACTACATCAAGAACATGATTACCGGCGCGGCGCAGATGGACGGCGCGATTCTGGTGGTTGCCGCCACCGACGGTCCCATGCCGCAGACCAAAGAGCACGTGCTGCTGGCCCGCCAGGTTGGTGTGCCTTACGTGGTCGTGTTCCTCAACAAGTGCGATGCGGTGGAAGATCCTGAGCTGATCGATCTGGTCGAGATGGAAGTGCGCGAACTGCTGACCAAGTACAACTTCCCGGGCGACGATCTGCCGGTGGTTCGTGGCTCGGCGCTGGGCGCGTTGAACGGCGAACCGCAGTGGGAAGCCAAGATCGACGAGCTGATGGAAGCGGTGGACAAGAACATTCCGCTGCCGGCGCGCGACATCGACAAGCCGTTCCTGATGCCGATCGAAGACATCTTCTCGATTCAGGGACGCGGCACCGTGGTCACGGGCCGTATCGAGCGCGGCAAGGTGAAGGTGGGCGAGGAGTCGGAAATTGTCGGCTTCCGCGAGACCCGCAAGACGGTTGTCACCGGCGTCGAGATGTTCAAGAAGCAGCTGGACGAAGGTCTGGCGGGCGACAATGCCGGCCTGCTGCTGCGCGGCATTGCCAAAGAAGACGTCGAGCGTGGCATGGTGTTGGCCAAGCCGGGCTCGATTACGCCGCACACCAAGTTCAAGGGCGAAGTTTACGTGCTGTCGAAGGATGAAGGCGGACGTCACACCCCGTTCTTCAAAGGCTATCGGCCGCAGTTCTACTTCCGCACCACGGACGTGACCGGCGTGGCGACGCTGCCGGCGGGCACGGAGATGGTGATGCCGGGCGACAACGTGGCATTGGAGATCGAGCTGATTACTCCGGTCGCGATGGAAAAAGGCTTGCGCTTCGCTATCCGCGAAGGCGGACGCACCGTCGGCGCGGGAACGATTAGCGAGATCATCGCTTAGTAGGTTAACTACCCCACCCCGGCAAAAGATGCCGGAATGGGGCACCCCGGGTGGACCACCCGACCCACCCCGGCAAAAGATGCCGGAATGGGGCACCCCGGGTGGACCACCCGACCCACCCCGGCAAAAGATGCCGGAATGGGGCACCCCGGGTGGACCACCCGACCCACCCCGGCAAAAGATGCCGGAATGGGGCACCCCGGGTGGACCACCCGACCCACCCCGGCAAAAGATGCCGGAATGGGGCACCCAGGTGGACCACCCGACCCACCCCGGCAAAAGATGCCGGAATGGGGCACCCCGGTGGGCCATCCGACCCACCCCGGCAAAAGATGCCGGAATGGGGCACCCCGGGTTGTGGGATCTCACTCAAGCCAACAACGCTTGAGTGGGGCACCCGATCATTAACGGCGGCAAGAGCCGCAGGGCAGATCGCGGAAACGCTGACGAGCCCCAGCACAAGATCTTTGAGAGAAAACTAACGTGATTGGCAAAGAACGAATCCGGATCCGCTTGAAGGCGTATGACTATCGCGTACTCGACCAGTCCACTGGCGAGATCGTGGACACGGCGCGGCGTACCGGGGCGCAGATTGCTGGCCCCATACCGCTACCCACGGTGAAGAACAAGTATTGCGTGCTGCGTTCGCCGCACGTGGACAAGAAATCGCGCGAGCAGTTTGAGATCCGCACGCATAAGCGCCTGCTCGATATCCTCGAGCCCACGCAGCAGACGGTCGATGCTCTGATGAAGCTGGAGCTTCCCGCCGGCGTGGACGTGGAGATCAAGGCGTTCGGGAAAGAACATAAGTAAACCCGCCATTCGCTGTTCGCTATTCGCTGTTCGCCGGAGTTCATCTGAAGTTTCTGGCGAAGAGCGAAAGGCGAATGGCGAAGAGCGAAAATACAAAGCTTCCGCGACGTAGGTCCCCGGCGCATACAAGCCGGACAAAAGGAAGCAGAGTTAAGAGGACAACATGGCAGTCAACGGAATTTTAGGAAAGAAAGTCGGAATGACGCAGCTGTTCGATGACAAGGGCGATGTTCGCCCGGTCACCGTACTGAAGGCGGGTCCCTGCGTAGTCACGCAGCGTAAGACCGCTGCGAAGGATGGCTACGAAGCAGCTCAGATTGGCCTGGTCGAGTTCGTGAAGGAATCGCGCATGACCAAGCCTGCATTGGGCCACTTTAAGAAGAAAAACCTGCCTCCGATGCGTTTCCTGAAGGAAGTCGGGATCGTGGTGGACGGGACGAACGAGGCCGGCGACGGCGTCAAGGTTGGCGACAAAGTTCTGGTGGACCTGTTCGACGGCGAGAAGTTCGTCGATGTGGTCGCCACCAGCAAGGGTCGCGGCTTTGCCGGCGTGGTAAAGCGTCACAAGTTCGCCGGCGGCGCGGCTTCGCACGGATCGATGTTCCAGATCACCGGTTCGATCGGCTCGTCTGCGTTCCCTTCCCGGGTGTTCAAAGGCATGCGTATGGCGGGACACATGGGCGTAGACCAGAAGACGATCCGCAATCTGCGGGTGCTGGGCGTGGATCGCGACGAAAACCTGCTGGTGGTTGAGGGCGCCGTGCCTGGTCCGAAAGACGGGTACGTACTGATCAACAAGGCGAAGCGGCCGCCCAGAGAGCGTCGTGGATTCGGCGGCTCGGGCACGGTCGATCCGTTGAAGGCGTCGAAGCGCCAGGCGGCGAAGAAGAAGTAATAAACAAGTTGTCGGTTGTCAGTTGTCGGTTGTCAGTAAAGACGACGATTTGGCGGCCACTTCGAAAATAGATTGTGTTGGTTGTCTCTCACTGAGAACTGACAACTGACAACTGGAAACTGATATGGCGACGATTGATGTATTAAATCTCGGTGGCGAAAAGGTAGGCACGTTGGAGCTGGCCGATGAAGTTTTCGGCGCGGTCAACGAAGACCTGCTCTGGGAAGCGGTAAAGCATTACCGCGCCGGGCAGCGTGCCGGAACCCATGCCACAAAGACCCGCGGACTGGTTAGTGGTGCGGGCAAGAAACTGTGGAAGCAGAAGGGCACGGGGCGCGCGCGTATCGCGTCGATCCGCTCGCCTCTATGGCGGCATGGCGGCACGGTGCATGGCCCGAAGCCCCGCTCTTACGACTACACGTTTCCGCGCAAGAAGCTGCTGGGCGCGCTGCGCTCGGCGTTGGCGGCCAAGCTGCAGGACGGCAAGCTGGTAGTGGTCGAGAACTTCGAGCTGAAGGAAGGCAAGACCAAGTCGTTCCGCCAGGCGCTCGACAAACTGAATGCCAAGGGTAAGACGCTGCTGGTCGAGAACGGCTCGGGCAATGAGAATCTGCACCTGAGCTCGCGCAACCTGAAAGGGGTCGAGCTGGTGCCCGGCAACCAGGTGCATCCTTATCACCTGCTGCGCTATGACCGCGCGGTGTTCTCGCGGCCTGCGCTGGAAAAACTGCAGGACTCGCTGAAGGCCTCGGCGCCGAAGCACAAAGCGGAGGTGGCGTAATGAAGTCGGCGTATCAGACGATTCGCAAGCCGGTCATCACCGAAAAGGGATTGGGCGTAAAGGAAACCGAGGGCACGCTGGTGTTTCAGGTTGCGGTTAACGCCTCGAAGAACGAGATCAAGCAGGCGGTGCAGAGCATTTTCAAAGTGAAGGTGGATTCGGTCCGAACCGCCACCTTCGTCGGCAAGGAACGCCGCCGCGGCAAGTTCACCGGGTATCGTCCCGACTGGAAGAAGGCGTACGTGAAGTTGAAGGCGGGCGAGAAGATGCCCGAGTACGCGGAAAATCTGTAAAAAGGTATCAGGTATCAGGCATCAGAGGGCTTCAACCTGAGACCTGAGACCTGACACCTGACACCCAGAGTGGCCGCGAGGATGAGCGGCGGGGCGGCAAAGAACGAAGAGTCGCGCAGTTGAGAAGCGAGTAGAAATATGGCAATCAAGACATACAGACCGGTTACTCCGACGCGTCGGTTCACTACCTCGACCGTCAACGACGATCTGACGACCAACCGGCCGTACAAGCCGCTGACCGAACCGAAGCGGCGCACCAGTGGTCGGCGCAATTCCGGCGACCTGACGATCTGGCACCGTGGCGGCGGTCATAAGCGCAAGCTGCGCATCATCGACTTCAAGCGCGATAAGTTCGGCATTCCCGCAACTGTCGCGTCCATCGAGTACGATCCGAACCGCTCGGCGCGAATTGCACTGCTGAATTACGCTGACGGCGAGAAGCGTTACATCGTATGCCCGGTTGAGCTCAAGGTTGGATCGAAGATCGTGAGCGGGCCGGAAGCCGACATCCTGGTAGGGAATGCCCTGCCCTTGCGCAACATTCCTCCCGGCACGACGGTGCATAACATCGAGCTCAAGCCGGGCAAGGGTGCGCAGATGGCGCGCTCGGCCGGGGCCCAGGCGCAGCTGGTTGCCAAGGAAGGCGATTATGCGCTGCTGAAGCTGCCTTCCGGCGAAACCCGCAAGGTGCTGGTGGATTGCATGGCGACCATCGGCCAGGTGGGCAACACCGATCACGAAAACGTAGCCATCGGCAAGGCCGGGCGTACGCGCTGGCTGGGTATTCGTCCCACCAACCGTGGCGTGGTCATGAATCCGGTGGACCATCCACATGGCGGTGGCGAGGGCAAGACCAGCGGCGGACGTCACCCGGTGACTCCGTGGGGCCAGCCGACGCGCGGCTACAAGACGCGCAACAACAAGCGGACCGATAAGTGGATCGTGAGCCGCACCAAGAAGAAGTAGGACTGAGACGATATGGCACGTTCGACAAAAAAAGGTCCGTTCATCGATTCATACCTCGCGGCCAAGATTGCGGACATGAATGCGCGCAACGAAAAGAAAGTTGTGCGCACCTGGTCGCGCCGCTCAACCGTGATCCCCGAAATGGTGGGACACACGCTGGCGGTGCACAACGGGAAGAAGTTCATTCCGGTGTACGTTACCGAAAACATGGTTGGCCACAAGCTGGGCGAGTTCAGCATGACGCGCAGCTTTAAGGGCCACTCGGTAAAGGCTGCGACGGAGACGTCGGCGAAGCCGGCGCCGCGAGGCTAAGGAGACGACATGGAATTCACAGCCAAACTGAATTACGTGCGCGTCTCGCCGCAGAAGGCCCGCCTGGTGCTGGACCTGATCAAGGGACGCCGCGTGGAAGAAGCGCTTGACACCCTGACCTTTGCCAAGAAGGGTATCGCGCCCGCGCTCTACAAATTGCTGCGTTCGGCGGTTGAGAATGCGAACTATCTCAGCGCGGAGAAGAACCTCGATGTCGATCTCGACCGCCTGTACGTGAAGCATGCGATCGCCAACGAAGGTCCGCGCATGAAGCGTATCCGCCCGGCGCCGATGGGCCGCGCCTATCGCTACCAGCGGCGCATCTCGCACCTGGAGATCGTGCTGGCGGAGAAGGTTTCGGGCAACGGCAAAGCCGAGCTGGCAACGACGGTGGGTGACGGCAAGGCCGCTCCGAAGAAGAAAGCGGCGAAGAAGAGTCCGGCCAAGAAGTCGGCGGCGAAAAAGCCAGCCGCCAAGAAAACTCCGGCAAAGAAATTTGCCGGCAAGAAGAACGCGGACAAGAAGAAGTAACCAGATTTTGCCCGGCCTAAGGCTGGGAAGCGACGATGCCACCAAGCAGTCGTCGCGGGGAAGAAGCGAAATTATGGGACAGAAAGTCCATCCATACGGATTTCGACTGGGCGTGACCAAGCCGTGGCGTTCGCGCTGGTTCGTCGAGCGCGACTACGACAAACTGCTGCTGGAAGACGTGAAGCTGAAGGCGGAGCTGAAAGACAAGCTCAAATCGGCGGGCGTCAGCTCGATCGAGATCGAGCGTCCGGGCAACAAGCTGCGCATCATCATCCGCACTGCGCGTCCGGGCATCATCATCGGACGCAAGGGCGCGGAGATCGACAAGCTGAAGCAGGAGATCCAGAAGCGCACCAACCGCGACGTGTACGTCGATATCCAGGAAGTGCACAAGCCTGAGCTGGATGCGCAACTGGTGGCCGAGAACATTGCGCTGCAGTTGGAAAAGCGTGTCGGCTTCCGCCGGGCGATGCGTAAGGCGGTGGATTCGGCGCTGCGCTTCGGCTGCAAAGGCATTAAGGTCCGCGTGAGCGGCCGCCTGAACGGCAACGAAATCGCGCGTTCGGAATGGTACCTGCAGGGACGGCTGCCGTTGCACACGCTGCGTGCCGATATCGATTATGGCTTCGCCGAAGCACATACCACGTACGGCATCATCGGCGTGAAGTGCTGGGTGTATAAGGGCGAGATTTATCGCGAGAAGCGCCGCGAGCCGCAGGCAGCGGGAGCGTTTTAAAAGCAGTGGCTGGTGGCTAGTGGCCAGTGGCCAGTAAGAACAAGCGTTGCGTTGAGCACGAAATTAATTGGAGAAAGCTAATTGGGATTGGGAGTGGCGCAATTTCCGGCCACTAACCAAGGACCACTAGCCACTGAATTCTTATGTTGATGCCAAAGAAAGTTAAGTACCGCAAGCAGCAGCGCGGTCGTATGTGCGGCAAGGCGTGGCGGGGCGGCGAGCTATCGTTCGGCGACTTCGGCCTGAAGGTGATGGAGCCGGGATGGATTACCGACCGGCAGATCGAGGCCAGCCGTGTTGCCATGACGCGCTTCGTCAAGCGTGGCGGCAAAATCTGGATTCGCCTCTTCCCTGACAAGCCGGTCACCAAGAAGCCGGCTGAAACCCGTATGGGTAAGGGCAAGGGAGCGCCGGATCACTGGGTCGCGGTAGTCCGTCCGGGCAAGATCCTGTTCGAGATGGAAGGCGTGTCGCAGAGCGATGCCGCCGAAGCTATGCGTCTGGCCTCGCACAAGCTGGGCTTGCGTACCAAGTTCGTGGCGCGCGAAGGCGTGCACTAAGAAACAGTTGTCAGTGGCCGGTTGTCAGTTGTCGGAAAGAAGCAATTAGCAACTAGCTACAGTCACTGGCCCGCAGCTTTTTCGAGTTGCGAATGAAGTGAACGGTTTGAAACATCCGTCCCGTAAGGGACAGTAGAGCTTAGTCCAGGACTTCAGTCCTGGGAGGCGGTTGAATAAAGATTACGAGCCCCTTCAGGGGCGGCACAGAGAGTGGCGGTTGCAGCTTCTCGGTCTGAAAACTGAGAACGGACAACCGACAACTGGATTTTAAGAATGAATATCGAAAAGATTCGCAACCTGACCGACACTGAACTGACGCACCAGCAGCGCGAGTTGGCGGACCAGCTCTTCAAGCTGAAGTTCCAGCTCAACATGGGCCAGACCGAGAGCCTGAAGAAGATCCGTGAGATGCGCAAAGACATTGCGCGCATCAACACCGTAGCCCGGGAGAAGCAGATTGCCGCCGGCAACGGAGCGGTAAAGGCCGCGCCGGTAGCGGCTGAGGCCAAACCGGTAAAGGCAAAGGCACACAAGCCGGCAGCGGCGAAGAAAGCGGCCAAGAAGAAGACGGCTGCAACGGAGAAGAAGTAAGCCATGGCCGAGACAACGGCAACAGAAACCAAGAAAGTAAGTCATCGCAAGACGCTGATCGGCGAAGTGGTATCGACCAAGATGGCCAAAACCATCGTGGTGGAGGTCCGCCGCCAGAAGGCGCATCCGTTCTACAAGCGCGTGGTAGCTCGCAGCAAGAAGTTCTACGCGCACGACGAGAACGGTACCGCCCGGCTTGGCGACTTTGTGCAGATTGAAGAATCACGTCCGCTGTCGAAGCTGAAGCGCTGGACGTTGAAGAACGTTGTGCAGCGCGCGGCCCTGGTTCCGGGTGAGATCAAGGCTCCGGTAGAGCCGGCGGTATAAAATCCCACCCTTTCCCAAACGAAGGGAAAGGATGGGGCACCCGGCCAAATGCAGGCGACAGAATGGGGCACCCAAATGAGTTGGGGCACCCGAGTGATTCTCTGGTGTGAGGGAGAGATTGATATGGCAGTGATGATGAGAAGCATGCTCGATGTCGCCGACAACTCCGGCGCGCGCAAGCTGCAGATGATTCTGCCGCTGGGGGGCTCGACCGGACTGGTGGCCGGACTGGGCGATGTGATTACCGCTGCGGTCAAAGAAGCTTCGCCCGATGGCACGGCGAAAAAGGGCACCGTAGTGAAGGCGGTGATCGTGCGGACTCGCAAGGAGCATCGCCGCCGGGACGGCACCTACATCCGCTTCGATCAGAATGCGGCAGTGCTGATCAACGACGCCGGGGAGCCGGTGGGCACGCGCGTGTTTGGTCCGGTGGCCCGCGAGCTGCGCGAGAAGCGCTTCTTGAAGATTGTTTCGCTGGCGCCGGAAGTGCTGTAAGGCAGTGGCTAGTGGTCAGTGGATAGTGGCTAGAAAAGCTTAGGTTTCGAATTTCAAGTCGCCTGAGATTTTCTGGCCAAGAGCTAAGAGCCAATAGCCAAGGGTGAGATTTAATGAGAGCTGACGGCTGATAGCTGACAGCTAAAAAGGTTTCGAGACACATGGACAGAGCACACAAGATCGTAGATATCCGTCGCAACGATAACGTGCGGGTGATTACCGGACGCGATAAGGGCAAAGAAGGCCGCGTGCTGCGGGTGATTCCACGCGAGGCCAAGGTACTGGTCGAGCACGTCATGATGGTGAAGAAGAATGTCCGGCCGAATCCGCAGCGCAACGTGAAGGGCGGAATTGCCGAGCAGGAAAGCGCAATCTCCATCAGCAACGTGATGCTGGTTTGCAACTCGTGTAAGCGCCCGGTGCGCCTGGGACACGAGAAGCGCGGCGACCGTCACGTGCGTGTATGCAAGAACTGCAACAACACGCTGGAGAAATGAAGCAATTAGCACTTGGCACTTAGCACTTGGCCAAGGCTGCAGGCGAAACCGGGGTTGGCCAAATACTAAGTGCTAAAGGCTGATCGCCGAATTGAACACCTCACGTAACGGTTCGAATCCGAGACCGTGAGAAAGGTAGAAGCGAAGAATGGCAGACGAGAAGAAGCAAAAGGCGGGCGGACAGAAGCCACCAGGCGACAAGAAGCCGCAGCAGCAAGGCAAGAAGGCCAAGGCAGATCAGGCAGAAGCCGCTGGCGAGCAGCATGACGGCAAACCGGCGCGGCCAAAGGCTAACAATCGCGCAACTGCGCGCCTGCGCGACCGCTACTACAAGGAAGTATTGCCGGCGCTGATGAAAGAACTGAGCCTGGAAAATCCGATGGCCGTTCCCAAGCTGGAGAAGATTGTAGTGAACATGGGCGTGGGCGAAGCGACGCAGAACGCTAAAGTTATCGACCCTGCAGCATCCGAGGTTGCCCAGATTACCGGCCAGAAGCCGATCATTACCAAGGCGCGCAAGTCGATTGCGGCATTCAAGGTTCGCGAAGGAATGCCCATCGGGGTGATGGTGACGCTGCGCGGTGACCGCATGTACGAGTTTTTCGATCGCCTGGTGAACATTGCTCTGCCCCGCGTGCGTGACTTCCGCGGAGTGCCGACCAAGTCGTTCGACGGCCGCGGCAACTTCACCCTGGGCGTGCGCGATCAGCTGATCTTCCCGGAGATCGATTATTCGAAGGTTGAGAAGATGAAAGGCATGAACATCACCATTGTGACCACGGCCGGCAGCGACGATCAGGCACGCGCCCTGCTGAAGCACATGGGAATGCCGTTCAGGACACAACAGTAACTAGCAATTAGCAATTGGCAATTAGCAATTGGCAATTGGCTAAAAGCGAAGAGCTAACGGCGAATGGAACCAAGCTAAAAGCTGACGGCCAAGAGCTGACAGCCAACAAAGGAACAAATGGCCAGAACATCACATGTAGCCAAGGCGAACAAGAAGCCCAAGTTTTCGACCCGGCAGCACAACCGCTGCAAGATTTGCGGACGTCCGCGCGCATACTATCGCAAGTTTGGCGTATGCCGCTTGTGCTTCCGCTCGCTGGCGCTGAAGGGCGAGATTCCAGGGGTTGCCAAGTCGTCTTGGTAGTAGAGCAGTTCCCTCGGGCCTGAAGGCCCTCGGGATGACAAAAATAAAGGGCTAGTCGGCACGACTGAAGTCGTGCCCTGACACAAGGCTCGCAGGCTCAGCAGCCTGATCTCACCGAGTGGGATAAACGCTGGTTTAAGACCGTCGCGGCTGGTTCTTCTCACCCAATCTCGATTGGGACCCCGGACGACAAGTTCGGACCGAGAAGCGAACGGGCGACGTAATTAGGAGATATCGAGCATGAGCATGACCGATCCGGTCGCAGACTTCCTGGCGCGGGTGCGCAACGCGATCAGCGCCCGCCATCAGAAGGTGGACGTCCCTCTTTCGAAGCTGAAGGTGGAGATGGCCCGCATTCTGAAGGAAGAGGGTTACATCGCGAACTACAAGGCGACCGATGAAGAAGGCCGCAAGCTGCTGCGCGTGTATCTGAAGTACGACGGCGGCAACAGTTCTCCAATTTCGCAACTGAAGCGCGTGTCGCGTCCCGGCTGCCGGGTTTATGTGGGCCATGGCGAGATTCCGCGTGTGCTGGGCGGACTGGGCATCAACATCCTCACCACGCCCAAGGGCGTAATGACGGGCCGTCAGGCGCGCAAAGAGGGCGTGGGTGGCGAAGTCCTGTGTGAGATTTACTAGTAGCTGTCAGCTATCAGCCGTCAGCCGTCAGTAAAATCGGCCGACCTGGCGATGCGACAGCAGTGAAGCCGGTATTCCGGTGAAGATTTTAGCTGAGAGCTGACAGCTGAGAGCTGACAGCTTCTTCGAGAGCACACAATGTCGAGAATTGGAAAAAAGCCGATCCCACTACCCAAGGGCGTGACCTACGCCGTTGAGGGCAACACCGTCCGGGTAAAGGGACCCAAAGGCGAAGTCGTTACCCATTTGCCGGGTGGCGTGAAGTTTGAGCAGAACGACGGCATCCTGACCGTCACCCGCGATGACGATTCCAAGGCGGCGATTCACGGCCTGGTACGCGCGCTGGTCTTCAATTCGGTCGAGGGCGTCACCAAAGGCTGGTCAAAAGAGCTGGATATCGTGGGCATCGGCTACCGTGCCGAGATGAAAGGCAAGGGGATCGTGGTCTTCACCCTGGGCTATTCGCACCCCATTGAATACCCGCTGCCCGCCGGAATCGAAGTCGCCATCGATCCCAAGCTGACCCACTTGACGGTCAGCGGAATCGACCGGCAGAAGGTAGGATTTGTTGCGGCAGAAATGCGCGCGCTGCGTCCGCCCGATCCGTACAAGAACAAGGGCGTGCGTTATAGCAACGAGCGCCTGAAGAAGAAGGTCGGTAAGACCGGAGCGAAGTAGCAATTAGCAATTAGCAAAGGCGCTGCGCTTCGGGATGACAAGATTTGAAAGAGCTGACGGCCGATGGCTGACAGCTGAGAGCTAAAGAAGATGATTGGAAAAGATTCAAAAGACAAAACGCGGCAGAAGGTACACGACCGGATCCGCAAAAAAATGGCCGGTACCACGGAGCGTCCGCGGCTGAACATCTATCGCTCGGTCAATCACATTTATGCCCAGGTTATCGATGATGCGAAGGGCACGACCATCGTGTCTGCCGCCTCGATTGAAAAGGGTAAGGGCGTAAAGGGTGAAAAGCGGCCGACCGGCGGCAACGTAGCTTCGGCCAAGGATGTAGGCAAGTTGATCGCCGAGCGTGCCCAGCAGAAGGGCGTGAAGAAAGTGGTGTTCGATCGCGGCGGTTATCTGTATCACGGCCGGGTGAAGGCACTGGCTGATGCCGCGCGCGCAGCAGGGTTGGAATTTTAGCGAAGTATTATTGAGCGATAGGGGTCCTTCGACTCCGGCGGCAAAAGGCGCCGCCTCCGCTCAGGATGACAACGGTTTTGGAGAGTAACGGCAAATGCCAACAGTAAAGAAAAAGCTTGACGCTGGTCAGTACCAGCTGAAGGACCAGGTGGTCTCGATCAACCGCGTCACCAAAGTCGTGAAGGGAGGCAAGAACCTGTCGTTCGCGGCGCTGGTGGTGGTGGGCGATCCCGGCTCCGGAGTGGTCGGCTATGGTTCCGGCAAGGCAAAGGAAGTTCCGCAGGCCATCCGCAAGGGCATCGAGTCGGCAAAGAAAAACCTGCTGCGCGTCGTCCTGACCCAGACCACGATTCCCCACCAGGTGCTGGGCCGCTACGGTTCCGGCATGGTACTGCTCAAGCCGGCTCCGGAAGGAACCGGGGTCATCGCAGGCGGTGCGGTGCGCGCGGTCATGACTTCGGCCGGGGTACAAAACGTGCTGACCAAATCCATTGGGACGACCAATCCGCACAACGTGATCAAGGCTACGTTCGATGCGCTCGCCAAGTTGCGCGACCGCAAAGACGTCGCGGCCGCACGCGGCAAGTCCGTCGAGGAGCTGTAATCATGGCGCGCACACGGAAAAAGATTGAAGCAAAGCCGGCAGCGCCGGGAGCCAAGCTGCAGTTGAAGTGGGTACGCTCGGCCATACAGGCGCCGGTAAAGCAGAAGCTGGTCATCAAAGGCCTGGGCTTTACACGGCTGAATCAGGTAGTGGAGCGGGAAGACACGCCGTCGATCCGCGGCATGGTGGCCAAGGTGCCGCATCTGGTTGAAATCGTAACTAGCAATTAGCAATTAGCACTTAGTGGATGCCAATTGGCGAGATGAAACGCTGAGTTGCTAACGAGGTTTAACGGCTCAGGAGCCAGTCCCGCAGGGCGGGACGAAACAGCTTAGCCCAGCACGCAGCGAAGCGGAGTGCTGGGCAGGCGAGAAACAAAATTGGGAGCCCCTTCAGGGGCGGCACAAGGTAGCAATTATGAACTTAAGCAATCTGCGGGCTCCCCGCAAAGCGAACGAGAACAAGAAGCGGGTTGGCCGCGGTATGGGGTCAGGCATGGGCAAGACCTCGACACGGGGCCACAAAGGACAGGGATCGCGCAGCGGTTCCAGTATGATGCGCGGCTTTGAAGGCGGCCAGATGCCGCTGCATCGCCGCTTGCCGAAGCGCGGCTTCACCAACATCTTCAAGACCGAGTACGAGGTGGTGAACCTCGACCGGTTGGCCGAGCTTGGCGAGAAGGAGATTACTCCCGAAACGCTGCGCAAGGCGGGCGTCGTCAGCCGTAAAAAGTCGCTGGTGAAGGTACTGGGCGCGGGCGAGTTGTCAGGTGCGCTGACGGTGCATGCCCACAAGTTTTCCAAGTCGGCCCAGGAAAAGATCGAGAAGGCTGGCGGCAAGGTGATGCAGTTGTCGGTGGTCAGTGGTCAGTTGTCAGAAAATAAGAAGTGAGTTGCAGGTACAGCGCCTTGGTGACTAGCACCGACGCACGCGAGTAAGATGAATAAAATCGGCCGGAAGCTGATGGCTGATTTTTGGCTTCCGGGTTCTAGCTGATAGCTGGCGGCTGATAGCTGACAGCTGTTTTCTGAGGGTTTTTTGTAATGCTTGAGAAGTTCTCCAACATCTTTCGCGTTCCCGACCTGCGCAAGCGGCTGTTGTTCACCATGGGACTGCTGGCTGTGTATCGGCTGGGCGGACATATCCCCACGCCCGGCATCAATACCGACAAGCTGGCGGCGTTCTTCGACCAGCAGCGCGGAACGGTGCTGGGCTTCATCGATCTGTTCAGTGGCGGCCAGATGCGCCGGCTGACGATCTTCGCCCTGGGCATCATGCCCTACATCACGGCGTCGATCATTCTGCAGTTGATGACGGTGGTTTACGAGCCGCTGGCCAAGCTGCAGAAGGAAGGCGAACTGGGACGCAAGAAGATCACCCAGTGGACGCGCTATCTGACGCTGGTATTGAGCGTAGTGCAGTCGCTGGGCATCGCCATTACGCTGGAGCGGCAGGGCGACTTCGTGCGCAATCCAGGACCGGGTTTTGTGCTGATGACGATGCTGACGCTTACCACGGGCAGCGTCTTCATCATGTGGCTGGGCGAGCAGATTACCGATCGCGGCGTGGGCAATGGCATGTCGCTGCTGATCTTTGCCGGCATTGTGGTTGGCCTGCCGCGCGGCATCGCCGATCTTTGGGACAAGGTGCAGAACCAGGCATGGGGCGCGTTTACGGTGCCGGCTATCCTGCTGCTGGTAACGATCATGATCGCGGTGGTCGCGTTCATCGTGTTTGTGGAACGCAGCGAACGCCGCATACCGGTGCAGTATGCCAAGCGCGTGGTGGGACGCAAAGTTCTAGGCGGCCAATCGACACACTTGCCGTTGCGCGTGAACTCCGGCGGCGTGATGCCGGTCATCTTTGCCTCCTCGGTACTAACCTTGCCGCAGACGCTGGGACAGTTCTTCAAGGACAATCGCTACATCAAGCCGATGTTCGACGCCCTGCGTTGGGGCGAACCTCTGTACACCTTGCTGTACGCTGTCGGCATCGTTTTCTTCGCGTATTTCTACGTGTCGATCGTATTCAACCCGACCGAGGTCGCCGATAACATGCGCAAGTACGGCGGGTTCATTCCCGGCATTCGACCGGGGGCGAGAACCTCGAATTACATTAACGAGATCCTGACTCGCATTACGCTGGTGGGAGCGCTGTACCTGATCTTGATTTCAATCATCCCTGAATGGATGATCGCCGGTCTGCATCTCAACCATCTGTGGCTAGTCGGCGGGTTCTTCGAGAAGCTGCCAACCTGGGTGACCAACGGCTTGAACGTGAACTTCTATTTTGGCGGCACTTCCCTGCTGATTGTGGTCGGCGTGGCAATGGACACGGTGAACCAGATCGAGTCGCAGTTGGTCATGCGCCATTATGAAGGATTTACGTCGCGCAGCGGTCGCGTACGCGGACGCAGAGCGACGTGGTAAGGAAGCAACTAGCAATTAGCAGCTAGCAATTAGTACTGCCGTGTTGAGCTGCTGTCGTGTGGTTGTGGTGTGCGCCTGTGGAATGGGGCCGGTGAAGTTCGATTTGTGGTTTAGCTAGTTGCTAATTGCTAATTGCTGGTTTTTGCGGAGCTACCGGGAGGCTCCGGCCCGCAACGCGGGCAGAAAGAGCTGCTGTTCGGCTGACGGGGTCGAACATGACTGCACCGACATCCGCTATGAGCTCTATGGCGAACGAGCGCATCGTGGGTCCGATAGTTTTGCTGGGGGCGCCGGGCGCCGGTAAGGGCACGCAGGCCAAGCTGATCTCAAAGACGTTTGGGATCCCGCAGATTTCTACAGGAGACCTGCTGCGCGAGAACGTGGCGCGAGAAACACCACTGGGAATCGCCGCCAAGGCCGTCATGGGCACAGGCGCGCTGGTTCCGGACCAGCTGGTGCTCGACATGGTGACGGGGCGCCTGCGCGAGACTGATTGTGAACGCGGCTTTATCCTTGATGGGTTTCCGCGGACAGTGCCGCAGGCAGAGTGGCTGGACAAGTTTTTGGAGAGGGAGCGGGGAGGCAAAGACGCGGCGAATAAACCCGCCTGCGCGCCGCCCGTGGTAATTCAGTTGCAGGTAGATTATGGTAAACTACTTGAGCGAATTGCCGGGCGTCGTTCTTGTCCCTCCTGTGGACGGATCTACAACGTTTACCTCCAGCCTCCAAAAGTTGAAGGCATCTGTGACGTCGAAGGCGCAACTTTGATTTGCCGCCCCGACGATAGGGAAGACGTTGTCAAAGAACGGCTGAAGACCTATGAGCGGCAGACACTTCCCCTGGTGGACTATTACACGGGCCGGGGGCGGCTGGTAACGGTAGACGGCGATCAGCCGGTAGAAGAAGTGATGCGGCAGGCATTTAGTGCTATTAAGCATGTCAATCGTTTGTAAATCGCCTTCGGAAATCGAAAAGATGCGCCGCAGCGGACACATCGTCCGCCAGGTTCTCGAAGCGGTCAAGCAGGAAGTAGCTCCGGGGAAGAGCACGATGGACCTGGAGCGGGTTGCCGAACGCAAGATCAAGGAACTGGGCGCTAAGCCGGCATTCAAGGGTTATTACGACTACCCTTGCGTGCTGTGCACCTCGGTCAATGACGAGATCGTTCACGGCATTCCATCGGAACGGCGGATGCTGAAGAAGGGCGATATTGTGTCCATCGATTGCGGCGTAGTGCTCGATGGATTTTACGGTGATTCAGCCATCACGGTGCCAGTGGGGGATGATGTCAGCCCCGACTTGCAGAAGTTGCTCGAAGTCACGCGCGAGTCGCTGGAGCGCGGCATCAAGGCAGCGCAGATCGGCAACACGGTAGGCGATGTGGGAGCCGCGGTGCAGCAGCTGGTCGAGGCCAACGGCTTTAGTGTGGTGCGCGAGTTTGTAGGACACGGCATCGGCACCAAGTTGCACGAAGATCCGCAAGTGCCGAACTACGGCACTCCCGGGCACGGTGCGCGGTTGCGCGACGGCATGGTGCTAGCAATTGAGCCGATGGTAAATGCCGGACGTCCGGAGACACGTCTGCTGAATGACAAGTGGACGGCAGTGACCGAAGACGGCAGCTACAGCGCCCATTTCGAGCATTGCGTGGCGGTAACGAAGAACGGGCCGGTGGTGCTGACAGAGTAATTAGCAATTAGCAATTAGCAATTAGCAATTAGCAATTAGCAGAGAAAAGACGCAAGCTTTGAAGGTCAACCGCTAATTGATGTTGATTTTGCCGTTAGGGACGACACCAGCGGCGGACGCCGCGATGAGAGTTTAGCCTGGCGCGTGAGTGCTGGGTAAAGCGAGAAAAGGTAGCCCGAGCCCCTTCAGGGGGCACAAAATACGAGGGACTCGAGTCCCGAGCGGAGCTGATAACAACTTTGGGGTTGAATGAGTAAGGAAGACGCGATTGAAGTGATGGCAGTGGTGGTCGAGCCGCTGCCCAATGCCATGTTCCGGGTCGAGTTGGAAAACAAGCACCAGGTCTTGGCGCATGTCTCCGGCAAGATGCGCAAGAACTTCATTCGTATCCTCCCGGGTGATCGGGTGGCGGTGGAGCTTTCGCCGTACGATCTCACCCGGGGACGAATCGTTTATCGCTATAAATGAAGTTGTCAGTGGCCAGTTGCGGGTTGTCAGTGAATATGCCTGACAATGCAACTGACAACCGACAACTGATTACTGACAACTAGAGGGTTACATGAAGGTTCGGGCATCCGTTAAGAAAATTTGTGATAAGTGCAAGGTGATTCGCCGACACGGCGTGGTGCGCGTGATCTGCGAGAACGCCAAGCACAAACAGAGGCAAGGATAATGGCACGCATTGCAGGCGTGGATCTTCCGCGCAACAAGCACATCAAGATCGCGCTGACTTACATCTTCGGGATTGGCAACTCGCGCTCCAGCCGCATTCTGGGTTCGGCCAGCGTGGAGCCTACGAAGAAGGTCAGCGATCTGAGCGAAGACGAAGTCAACCGCATCCGCCAGGCCATCGAGCAGGAAGGCGGCGTGGAAGGCGATCTGCGCAAAGACGTCTCCATGCACATTAAGCGGCTGATCGAAATCGGTTCCTATCGCGGGTACCGCCATCGCCGCAGTCTGCCGGTTCGCGGGCAACGTACCCACACCAACGCCCGCACCCGCAAGGGACCGCGCAAGGGAACCGTGGCAAACAAGAAGAAAGCGACTGGGAAGACATAATCCATGGCTAAAGCAGGCGGCTCCGCAGCAGCGGACAAAAAGGGCAAGTCGAAGAAGTTCAAGAAGAAAGAGCGCAAGCACATCCCGCATGGGCTGGTGCATGTGCAGGCTTCTTTTAACAACACCATCGTCACCATCTCTGACCCGAATGGCAACACCGTCTCGTGGAAGAGTTCGGGATCGCTGGGCTTCCGGGGTTCGCGCAAAGGCACGCCGTTCGCGGCACAGCAGGCCGCGTCGAATGCTGCCAACATGGCGCGGGATCACGGCATGCGCAGCGTGGACGTGCGGGTGAGTGGTCCGGGCTCCGGACGTGAGTCGGCAGTGCGCGCTTTAGCCGCCTCCGGACTGGATGTGCGCTCGATTAAGGACGTTACGCCGGTTCCGCATAACGGCTGCCGTCCGCCGAAGCGGCGTCGCGTCTAACGACGCGCCGAGTTGTCGGTTGCCAGTTCTCAGTTGTCAGTTTGAAACTGGAAACTGGAGAAACTGACAACTGGCCACCGGCAACTGACAACTGTTTTTCGATCGGGAAGAAAGGACGCCAAGTCCCGTAAACCGATCCATAACCCGGACGGGCTGCCAGGCCCGCCGACAGGAGAGAAACTTGGCACGTTATAAAGACGCAGTATGTCGCCTTTGCCGCCGTGAGGGCATGAAACTGTTCCTCAAGGGGGCAAAGTGCTTCACCGACAAGTGTCCGATTGAGAAGCGCAACTTCGCGCCCGGACAGCATGGCAAAGACCGCAAAGCCAAAATCGTAGGCTACGGACTTCAGCTTCGTGAGAAGCAGAAGGCCAAACGCATGTACTTTACCCAGGAAGGCCAGTTCCGCAACTACTTTGAGCGCGCTGCGACATCTAAAGGTGTAACCGGCGAATTACTGTTGCAGCAATTGGAGCGTCGCCTCGACAACGTGGTCTACCGCCTTGGCTTTGGCGTGGCACGTCGTCAGGCACGCCAGCTGGTTCGTCACGGCCACATCGCGGTGAACGGCCGCAAGGTCGACATTCCTTCGTTCCAGGTGCACGTCGGCGATCAGATCGAGGTGCGCGAGAACAGTAAGAAGCTCACCGTGCTGGAAATCGCCAAGGATTTCGCCAGCCATCAGGCACCGCCGAACTGGCTGGAAGTCGATCGCGACGGCTACAAGGGCCGGGTGCTCGCGCTGCCAAAGCGCGAAGACATCAACCTGCCCATCAACGAGCAGTTGATCGTCGAACTTTATAGCAAGTAAGCAACAACCAGCGGCGCCCATGCGGGTGCCGCGCAACCGTTCGCGCCAGATCAGCCGCCGGCTTTCCCCAGCCTGGGCGAGCAGCATGGCCGAAGAGAAGGAGCACTAAATGCTTTGGAAAGGCTTTCAGAAGCCGAAACGGCTTGCCACTGACACCGAATCGTTGACCGACAAATACGGTCACTTTTGGGCTCAGCCGTTTGAACGCGGTTTCGGCACCACCATCGGCAACGCGCTGCGCCGCGTGTTGCTGTCCTCCATCGAGGGCGCCGCGGTCACCGCGGTGAAGATTGAAGGCGTATTGCACGAGTTCCAGTCGATCCCTGGAGTCGTGGAGGATGCGACTGACATCATCCTCAACTTGAAGCAGATTCCCTTCCGCCTGAACGGCGATGCGCCCAAAGCGATTTACCTGCGCGCCGATCAGCCGGGCGTGGTGACCTCAAGCATGATCGAGGCCGATGCCGACGTGGAAGTGCTCGACAAAGACGTCTACATCGCGACCATCAGCGAGGGCGGCAAGCTCGACATGGAGATGCGCCTCAAGAAGGGCCGCGGCTATGTTGCAGCCGACAAGAACTTCGATGAGGACCTCGGGCTTGGATTCATCCCGATCGATTCGGTGCACTCGCCGGTGCGCAAGTGCAACTACTCGGTTGAAGCAGCGCGTCTGGGTCAGATCACCGACTACGACAAGCTGTCGATCGAAGTGTGGACCAACGGCTCAGTGACGCCGGGCGATGCCCTCGGGCTCGCGGCGAAGCTGCTGAAGGACCACATGAACATCTTCATCAACTTCGAGGAAGAGCATGAGGCGATGGCCGGCGGCGACGACCGCAAGCCGGAGCGGGTGAATGAGAACCTCAACCGCTCGGTCGAAGAGCTTGAGCTTTCGGTGCGCAGCTATAACTGCCTGAAGAACGCGAACATTCAGACCATCGGCGAGCTGGTGCAGAAGTCGGAAGCCGAGATGCTGAAGACCAAGAACTTCGGCCGCAAGTCGCTCAATGAGATCAAGGAAATCCTGTCGTCGATGGGTCTGAGCCTGGGCATGAAGATCGACGAGCACGGCAATGCGGTTCCGGGCAGCGGATCGAGCATCACTACCGCTACCCTGCCCTCCAGCCTGACGTATGGCGGCGGGAACAACGAGCCGGGATTTTAGTAGTTAGCAACTAGCAATTAGCAACTAGTAATTAGCTAAGAGCGCGTTGCGAACATCGCGGGTGAGAGCTTTGTATCAGGGCACGACTTCAGTCGTG
This sequence comes from uncultured Acidobacteriaceae bacterium, assembly GCA_963796585.1. Lineage (GTDB taxonomy): Bacteria > Acidobacteriota > Terriglobia > Terriglobales > Acidobacteriaceae > CAVVDY01. The sequence continues at coordinate 135,119 of CAWCMB010000004.1, read as the reverse complement.
CCAAACAGGGCTCCCCATAATTCCTCCGAGCGGGCTTGGCCCGCGAGGCAAGTACTTTCGAAGGAACACGGACATGCGTCATCTAAGAGCAGGATGGAAGTTAGGACGTAACACGGAGCATCGGCGCGCGCTGTTGCGCAACCTGGTGACTTCGCTCATCGTGGAAGAACGCATTGAAACCACGCTCACCAAGGCCAAGGCCATGCGCCCGCACGTCGAGAAGATGATCACGCTCGGCAAGCGTGGCGATGTTGCGGCGCGCCGTCAGGCTGCGGCGTACCTGATGACGCGCGACGCTGTCGATAAGCTGTTCGACAAGATTTCTCCGCGTTATGGCGACCGCCAGGGCGGATACTTGCGCATCGTCCACGGTGGATTCCGTCAAGGGGACGGCGGCGACATCGCCTTTGTCGAATTGCTCGGCAGCGAAGCCACGCTCGACGAGAAGCGGCAGAAGCGCGCCGAAGTTCGTGCCAAGCGCGCCGAAGAAAATCGCAAGGCCATGGAAGCGGCGCAGGCCGAAGCTGGCGCAGGCGACACTGGAGCAGCCGGAGAAGCTAGCTCGGAAAAGTAGCTTCGATTTGTCTCGATTGAACGACGCACCCGGCGACGGGTGCGTTTTTTGTATATAGTGCCATACTCAAGTCATGCAGCCCGAGGTAACGAGGGAAGACCATTTCATCAAGCTCTTCCTGTCGGCATATGAAAACGGTTCATGGGCCGATGCGGATGTCACAAAGCCCGATGCCATCGACAGGACAAATCCCGCCGTTGACCAACTCGCGACCAAGAGATCAGACGGCAAGCTCTTGGCGATTGAGCACACCATCATCGAACCCTTTACTTCGGAAAAGTCCGACTTTGCATCGTTTTCCAAAGCCGACTTCCTTGGTATCGAAGGAGACTCGTCATTACCGGTTCCTGGACAGTGGATCAGCATATTTGTTCCGGTCGGAATACTCGACAAACAACCGATAGCCGCGCGAAAAGCCATCGTGCAATCGGTTCACGATTGGATAAAGGAGAATCGGCTTGGTCTTACTACAGGTCTGGCCGAGCATCTCTGCCCAGTCAACGACGATATAGGAGCTGCCCCGACTAACATCACCCTAACCGTACGAGTGGTGCCACTGTCGCGTAATCCTTGTGCGGAACGAGGCATCCTGAATGTCAGGAGACAGCAGGTCGACGACAATCTGGGTGAGATAGTCGAAAAAGCACTGCACAAGAAGCTTCCGAAACTCGTCAACACGCATGCCCATAGACGCATCCTGCTACTAGAACGCCAACATATGCTTCTGTTGCCCGAAAACATATTAGGAGAAATCGAGAGGCGACGTGATTCGTTTCCTAACCTTGCCGAAGTCGACGAAATCTGGTTGCTCGAAACCATCTTCTACGGAACCGCGTTCGGCGGGACCTATCTCCGCTTCGAGCTTCTCCAGAACGGTAACATTATCGGGAGTTACGATTTTAGTGATGGAAAATTGTTAATGAAGTTCGAGGATGGGAAACGTGAAGTGATTTATTGACAGCCTGACAACGCGCGGGATCAACCACTTCGCGGCTCGGGTAGGTACTTGCAGTTCGAGGATATGGCATGCTCCTCCGAGCTACTGATTCGCTGTATCCTGAAGTCCGGAAGGTGCATCAGAATGCCGCTCAGCAGTGATTTCAAGGAAACCGTTCGCGCACGTGCGGAGCACGATCCCAAGTTTCGCGAAGATCTGCTTCGCGAAGCTGTTGAGTGTCTGCTCGTTGCTGACGCCCGCACCTGCAAGGTTATTCTTCGCGACTACCTCAATGGGAAGGTCAATCAAGCGTGATCGGCTAGCCCGCTCGGGCTCGCGCTCTCTCTTAATTCTGTCGCCGGCTGAAGCCGGCTCACAGTCTCTTACGTACGCCTACCCAGCACTCCGGCCAAACGATGGCCTCCATGCTGGGCTAAACTGTTTCGCGCCGACGGCGCTGGGGTGTTCCGGTGCGAAGCAGCTCGGTGACTCCCCACAACTCGAGTTTGTTGAGACGTCCGAAGGACGAAGCCTTCACCTTTCGCAGCAGAACGGCTCGCAAGATCGGACACTCCCGCCGTCATCCCACGCGCTCTCTATCTCCCATACTCCGTCACCCACTCCGGCGGCTCGGGTTCGAGTTTGCCGTTGACTTTCACGCCGCGCTCTCGGGCCCAGCGATAGCCCCACATTGGCCCATCGCTGGTGATGAACGTGTCCGGCTGCTTGTAAACCGGGTAGGACTCGGCTTCTGACAACGACACGAATCGATAGCCCTTCTTCTCGAAGAGCGCCAGCACCTCGTCCAGCATCTCGGCATTCAGTTGGTTGTCGTGCAGCAACATGATCTCCGGTGGCTCGTATCCCAGAACCTGCTTGTCGAGCGCCGCGTAGTAATCGATCTCGGCGCTGGTGTAGGCGAGATACTCGGCGCGCAGCTTCGCAATGCTCGCATCATCGTGTTTTGCGAGCATCTTGACGTAGGCCCAGGCGAATTCCCAGTCGGAGTTGTCGATGGTACACGGCGCTAGACGATAGCCACGCCTGGCAATGAAGGCGGCGATAGCATCGTGCTTTTCCTTCGTGTCGCCGGTGTGATTGTAGGGAAAGCGCAGAAACTCAAGCTTCTTGCCCGCTGCCTTCATCAACGGAGCGATTGTCGCTTCGCCGTGAATGATCTCATCTTCGATCTGCTCTACTGAGAGCTCGTTCGCATCTTCGTGCGTATACAGGTGATTCCCGAGGTCGAAGCTGCCGCTGGTCCACGGCTTGAGCATTGCCGTTCCCTGCTTCACTCCGAGCTGCTCTACTTTTAGCTGATTGACGAACCCGGTGACGGGCGCCTCGTGCCGTGCCAGGGCGGCCAGGATCTTCTGATTAACCAGCGCCGCCTGCTCGGCATCGGCTGCGTCCAGCTTGTGAATGTTGGGATCATGCCACTCGTACGCAAGGTCATCGACGGTGATGGCCACCGTCTTGTTTTGAGCCCATGCGCCAGCCGCGAGACTAAATATCCACAGCAGCGAGACGATGACGACGCGCAGAAACATACAGTCATTGTAAGCGGGAGCATCCCGGCGTTTGTTACACTGCACTTTCATCCGGCGAATGTACGCCGCGAGGTCATGATGCCTAATCCTACTCAGCAACCCTCGATTAACTTGACGCAAACGCCCGACTATCGCGAGAGCTACGCCAACAGCGTACAGGTGCGGGTCAATGTTTGGGACTTCTTCCTCGTCTTCGGAACGCTCCAACAACAGGACGAAGCACACGTCGACGTGCGCAACTTTCAGGGAATTTATCTCAGCCCACAACAGGCCAAGGCTCTCTACACCATCCTGCAACAAAACCTGGTGAACTACGAGAACACCTTCGGCGAGATCAAGCTGGACCCGCACTTCGGCCAGCACGGGGCGCCAGTACACTGAGGTCGATTGGGCGCTGTTACAATGTGTTTATGGCAAACACAGCCAGCGCAACCTTTAGCATCAGACTGAAGCCGGACACCAAGAGGAAGCTCACCAAGCTGGCAAAGGCCTCGGGACGTAGTGCTAACTTCCTGATCTCCGATGCAGTGGAGTCCTACGTTGCCGACCAGGAACGCCTACTGGCGGAACTACGCCGGGCCGATCAGGACGTACGCAACGGCCATTACGTACGGGACGAAGATATGAAAGCTTGGCTGCTCTCCTGGGGGACGGCCCATGAGTTGCCTCCTCCTCGCTGCGCCTGCGGAAAACGTCACGACGATGAGGCAGCGTGAAGACCGGCCTTGGGGAAGAATCGCGTCCGGCGTTGGAAATCGTCTGGTCGCGCAACGGATCGGCCCGGCTGAGAGAGATACGCCAGTATGTTGGAGCCGATAAACCTGAGGCAGCAGCGAGACTCGCGCTCCGTATGGTGAGCGTTGTCGCAGGACTTCGCGTCCACCCTCACATGGGCCGGACTGGGTCGCAGCCCGGTCTTCGAGAATTGGTCATCGGAGGCACTCCTTACATCGTTATCTATAAAGTTGGCCGGAAGCGAGTAAACATTCTCACCATCTGGCATGGAGCGCAGGAGTCAAGATCCGGTGATTGAATCTCTCACCGTGGCCCGCCGGAACATCTCTGCCTTCGCCCTGATCTTCACGGCTCTGTTTCTCTCCCACGCGCCGCTGCTGCGCCTGCCCTACTTCTGGGATGAGGCGGGATACTTCATTCCCGCGGCTCGCGATCTGCTGCTGACCGGCTCGCTCATCCCGCACTCGACACTGTCCAACGCCCATCCGCCGCTGCTGATGTTGTGGCTGGCCTTCTGGTGGAAGTTCAGCGGGTTCACACCGGCAGTTACGCGATTCGCCATGCTGCTCGTGGCGTCATTTGCGCTGCTTGGATTGTGGCGGCTCGCCCGGACGGTTGCCAATCCGCAAGTTGCCATCGCGACTGTAATCTGCACGGCGCTGTACCCGGTGTTCTTTGCGCAGAGTTCGCTGGCGCACCTCGACATGTTGGCTGCGGCACTTACTCTGTGGGGGCTCGCGATGTACGTTGAGCGTCGCACTGTCGCGGCATTGATATTTTTCGCGCTTGCGCCGGCTGCGAAGGAGACGGCGCTGATTACACCTATCGCCATCTGCGCCTGGGAGCTGCTCTGCCCGCTGCTGCGCAGTCGTACGATGGCGGGCGAGCCGCTGTGTATGCGATCGGGCAAGCCGGTTCGGGCTTTAGGCTGGCTCCTCTGCGCGGTCCCTCTCGTCTGCTGGCTGGCCTATCACAAGCACGTCACGGGATACGTCTTTGGCAATCCCGAATACCTGCGTTACAACGCGACGGCCACGCTGAACCCGTTGCGCGTGGTGTTGGCGATGCTTATTCGGGTGTGGCATCTCCTGGGATACCTCAACCTTTTTGTGCTCACTCTCGGGGCAGCCTGCGCAATGTACCTGACGCCATTGCTTGAGCGTGATGGATCCGAACGCCCGCGCATCGCCATCAATGTTCAACTTGTCTTTGCGGTTGTGATACTGACGTATCTGGTGGCCTTTTCCGTAGTCGGCGGCGCGATGCTTGCGCGTTACCTTCTGCCGGTTTATCCGCTCGTCATTTTGATCTGCGTTTCGACGCTGCGACGGCGAGTCCGACGGTGGACATGGTGGATTGCCGCAGCCTGTGTGGCCTTCGTACTCCCGCTGATCGTTCCGCCGCCGTACCGCGTCGCGCCGGAGGATACGCTGCTCTATCGCGACTACGTGATCGAGCACAAGGTTGCTGCCGAGATACTGTCGCGACACTTTCCGAACAAGCGCGTGCTCACGGCCTGGCCCGCCTCAGACGAACTCACTCGTCCGTACCTCGGCTACGTGAAGCAGCCGCTGAACGTCGTGCGAATCGAAAACTTCTCAGATCTCGAGATGCTGCGGGCCTCTCAGGCAACAGACCAGTTCGACGCCGTGCTGCTGTTCTCGACCAAGTGGGAGCCGCTTCACCCGCTATTCGCTTCTCTTCCCTTTGGGCGCGCTTTGCACGAACGTTTCTTTGATTATCACGAAGACATCGATCCGCAACGCGCAGCAGCACTGCTCGGCGGCCGCGTTGTGGACTATCAGAACCGCAACAATGAGTGGGTCGCCATCATCGCTATCGAGCGGATTGAGAATGCATCCAGCCGCCAACCAAAACCGCGCACTTCCCAAACAGCGGTTGCCCCGCCCTTTCCATTGTTTTGGGGTGGGGGCTTTTCTGCTCTTGCCACACCTGAAGTCGTCCCCTCAAACTAATCTGTGGAGTTCACGCTTCGTCCTTATCGTGCCGCCGACTTCGACCGGCTATGGCAAATCGATCAGACATGTTTCGCCCCCGCCATCGCCTACTCGCAAATGGAACTCTTCGGCTTCATCACGCGACGCAATGCCATAACGCTGGTGGCGGAGGCGGCAGCGACGGATCAGAATGGGGGGCACCAGGCGGGTCGGACTTCGCCGGGTGAGGAAGTTCACCCCCCCCACCCCGGCAAAGGAAGCCGGAATGGGGCACCCAGACCGCAATCGTTTGACGAGGGGGCTATTGCAGGCTTCGCCATCGCGCAGCCGTACCGAAAACACGGCCGCATTCTCACCCTCGACGTGCTGCCTGAGGCGCGCCGCTCGGGACTTGGCTCAACGCTTTTGCGGGAATGTGAAGCGCGTTTGCGCAAGCGCGGCTGCACCGAGATTTACCTGGAGACGACCGTCGACAATGAGCCCGCGCTTAAGCTGTATCACAAGCTGGGATATCGCATACTGCGAACCCTGCCCGGCTATTACCATGCCAGTGGACTAGACGCCTTTCTGTTGGGCAAAGAGTTGTAGTCCGCGTGCTAGAATCGCGCTTCCTTGATGCGAAAGTCTCCCGCCAAAACGAAAGCTCAATCACGAAAGGCGTCAACCGACCCACTCTGGATCGCCGTCGACTCCGGAGGCACATTCACTGACTGCGTATGGCGTGAGGGCAATCGGCTCCGCATTCTGAAAGTTTTCTCCACCGCCGGCGACCGCTCGCAAGCCATCGCCGAAGCGGTGGCGAAGACCGGACACGCAGGCCCTATCGTCCTGCTGCACGGAACGACGGTGGGCACCAACGCGCTGTTGGAACGCAAAGGCGCGCGCGTGGCTTTCGTCACCACAGCAGGTTTTGAAGACACCATCGAAATCGGGCGTCAGAGCCGGCCCAAACTCTATGATCTGCTCTTCGAACGCATTCCGCCGCTGGTCGAGCGCAACCTGCGCTTCGGCGTGAACGAACGTGTCAACTACACAGGCGAAATCCTGCAAGCTCCTGATCGCAGCGAACTGGCGCGGCTGGCGGCCGACGTCCGGCTTAGCGGAGCGGAATCGATTGCCCTCTCGACGCTGTTCTCGTTTGCGAATCCGGTGAACGAACAGGCGATCGCGCAGGTGCTCGAGGAACTGGCGCTACCTCTGTCGATCTCACACGAGATACTGCCCGAGTTCCGCGAGTACGAGCGCGCCAGCACGGTGGTAATCAACGCATACCTCCAGCCGCTGATGCAGCACTACCTGTACAGTCTCCGGACTCGGATAGCCGAGCAGACCTCGAAGCGGTCGCGCATCTTCATCATGCAGTCGAGCGGAGGCACAACCGCTCTGGAATCGGCCGTTCACCAGCCGGTGCGCACGGTGCTCTCCGGTCCCGCGGGAGGGATCGTCGGCGCCACCGCGATGGCCCGGCGCAGCGGCTTTGCCGACATCGTCACCTTCGACATGGGAGGCACATCGACCGACGTCGCGCTGGTACGCGGCGATCCGCAGCCGACCAACGAAGCCGAAGTCGCGGGATTCCCGGTGCGCGTTCCTGTGCTCGACATACACACCGTGGGAGCCGGTGGCGGCTCACTGGCGCACTTCGATGCCGGCGGCGCGCTGCGTGTCGGACCTGAATCCGCTGGCGCCGATCCCGGACCTATCTGCTACGGGCGCGGCACACGTCCCACAGTGACGGATGCCAACCTGTTGTTGGGCCGCTTGCAGCCTGACCGTTTTCTAGGCGGCGAGTTCACCCTGGATCTTGAGCGTACCCGGCGGCTCACAATCGAGTGGCTAGAGGCGCAGGGCTCAGAGTTGAACCTGCGGCGTTTCGCCGAAGGTGTGGTTCGAGTTGTAAACGCCAACATGGAACGGGCGCTGCGGGTAGTCTCGATCGAGCGCGGCTACGATCCTCGCGAGTTTGCGTTGGTGGCTTTTGGCGGCGCGGGAGGGCTGCACGCTTGCGACCTTGCCGCAGGGTTGGGCATTCGAACGGTAATCGTGCCGGCGCTGCCTGGCGCGCTCTCCGCTTACGGCATCCTCAGCAGCGACATCATTAAGGATTACTCGCGGACGGTGGTTTGGAAGATTGAAGCTGCGCTTCCCGAGCGCAAGCTGCGTGCTGAACTGGCGGCGATGGAGAGAAAAGCTCTGGCCGAGTTCCGGCATGAAGGTTGGAAGGGCGATTTGCAATTTGAGCCCAGCGCCGATCTTCGGTATGCGGGTCAGGGCTTTGAGCTGGGCTTGCCTGTGAGATCTGACTTGGTGAATAAGTTCCACGCCGAGCATCAACGGCGCTACGGATACAGCCATGCCGATCGCAAAATCGAGATCGTGACGATACGCCTGCGCGCACGCATGAAGTCGCCGATGGCGAGCGCCGGTCGCGACAAACTCGTGCAGACAGGTGCCGCGGTGAAGGCCGAAAAGCGCCCGGCGATTTTTGCGTCGCGTGAGATGCCAACCTCGATCGTCGATCGCAATTCGCTGAAGGCTGGTGTTCGTCTGCGTGGACCCGCGGTTGTTACCGAGTACAGCGCGACTACAGTTGTGCCGCCGGGAGCGAGCTTCCACTTGGATCGCGCCGCCAACCTGGTGATTGACCTGCCTCGCGCCAAAAATAAAAGGGCGCCAGCGTAGCGCCCTCGAAGCGGAAGCGACGAACTCGGTTAAGCTACGTCGCGGTCCTTGCGATCACGGACATCATCGTCGCTGTCGGCCTTGCGCTTGGCGTCATCTGCGGCGTCGCGGACAGCGTCCTTGGTTTTACCCCAGGCGTTCTCGACCTTGCCCTTAACCTGCTGGGCTGCGCCTTCCGTCTGGGTTTCTGTGTCGCCTGTCCACTCGCCAACCTGGCGCTTGGCACGGCCGGCGATGTCGTCAGCTTTGCCTTTAATACGATCGCTATCCATTCGGGTAACCTCCCTGGGTTTGGTTCCTGGTTTCGTTCGGGTCGCAACGGCTTCGATTGTGCCCTTTCAGGCTTTCGAAGCCGTGCAACCCTGTGTTAAACGGCTGTCCTTCGGCCCGTGATGAGCTGGAACACCAGCGCGATCACCGCGAGCACCAGCAGGATGTGAATGAAGCCTCCCAGTGTGTAGCTGGTAACTACTCCCAACAGCCACAGCACCAGAAGGACTACGAAGAGTGTCCAAAGCATGTGTCACCCCAGAAAAATTCGTTTAGCTTACTGCTCCTGCGAACAATAGGTTGGAAGCTAGTTGTGGACTCGATGGTTGGATAGAAGAAAAAATTGATTAGGATAAAGTACGTAACTCTTCAGGCAACCCGGAGCCCTCAATCGCGAGAGCGGTTTGTTATTCTCGTCGCAAGATGAAGGTCGCAATCCAGGGAGAGTTGGGCTCGTTCAGTCACGAAGCGGCAACGCAGTTTGAGCCACGTGCTGTGGTCGTACCCTGCGCACGCTGTGCCGACGTATTCGACGCGCTTGAGGCAGGCTCGGTGCAGGCTGCTGCCATCGCCATCGAGAATTCACTGGCCGGATCGGTGGCGGAGAATTACGACCTGCTACTGAAAAGGAACGCGTTCATTCATCGCGAGCTGCTGCTTCGCATCCGGCATAACCTTATCGCGATGCCGGGAACAAAGCTCGCCGATGTGCGAAGTGTCTTCTCTCACCCGGTTGCGCTGGAGCAGTGCCGGAAGCTGTTTCGCTCGCACCCTGCGATGAAAGCGATCCCCTTTTACGATACGGCAGGGAGCTTGCGGCACATTGTTGCTGAACAACTTGACGATGCGGCGGCCATTGCTCCGCGGCGTGCGGCGGCGCAATACGGCGGCAGGATCCTACTTGCGGATATCGAAGATAATCGCCAGAATTTCACACGCTTTCTGCTCATCAGCAAACGCGCCAAGAAAATGCCGGCAGCGAACAAGACCTCACTGGGATTTGCGCTTCAGAATACGCCGGGCGCACTGTTCAAGGCGCTCAGCGTGTTCGCTCTACGCGATATCAGTCTCTCGAAGATCGAGTCGCGCCCTATCGTCGGGCGCCCGTGGGAGTACGTCTTCTTCGCCGATATCAATCACGGCAACGATGAAGCGGCGGAGAACGCCATTCGGCACTTGGGCGAGATTGCGGAATTCGTGAAGGTGCTGGGAGTGTATCCGGCGGCCAAGCAGCCGAAATCGTCCGCGACAACAAGGCTAAAATAGCTTCTATTATTGAGGAGTGGCTGCTTGATACGAGTTGAAATTCCCGCACACCTGCGCACCCTGGCGAACGTGAATGGCGAGATAACCCTCGACGTCGAGGGTGCCGTTACGCAGCGTTCCATTCTTGATGCGCTGGAATCGCGCTATCCCATGCTGTGCGGGACAATTCGCGACCATACTACCAAGCAGCGGCGCGCCTTCCTGCGATTTTTCGCCTGCGCGGAAGACCTCTCGCATGAACCGCCGGACGCTCCGCTGCCCGAGGCTGTCGCGTCAGGTAAAGAGCCGTTCCTAATCATTGGGGCGATCGCCGGCGGATAGGGTCATGACTGCTTCTGGGTCAGGGCGCGATTCAACTGCGCTTAGGGTAGGCTCTTGGCCGTGACCGATAAGCCATTTTGTCATCACGAACGAAGTGAGGGATCTCCTCTCGTTCGCCGACCACAGATGAGGGTTTCTGTGACCTTGGTGACGCCGCGTCAAGCGACTGTTTTTCTCAGGCCACCAAAGAACAGATCCCCTCGCTGCGCTTGTGATGACAAATGGGGAAGCGGACCCGGCTAGGGTTTACCACCCTCAAGCAGAGCATTCGCGATCACCGCCTGCCCCAGAGCGATGCCACCGTCGTTGGGCGGAACTTTGGAGTGCAAGAAAATGTCGAAGCCGTTTTGCCGTAAGCCGCGCACAGCACGTTCTAGCAGGAACATATTCTGGAAGGTTCCTCCGCTCAGGCACACGCGATTGAGACCGTCGCGTTGGCGAACTTTTTGGCAGACATCGACGATGAGCTTCCCAATCGTATTGTGAAAGGCGGCTGCAATTTCACTGGCCGCTACTGCGCGCGAAAGATCGCTCAGGATGGCTTGGATCATGGGTCGCATGTCGACTTGCGCGGGGTCATCGCCTGTAACTTCGTAGGGATACGCGCGCTCGATTCCCGGGTCGGCAATCATCTCCAACTCGATTGCCGCCTGCCCCTCGAAGGTGACCTCGTGCCGTAGTCCCACAATGGAGGATACGGCGTCGAACAGCCGTCCGCAGGATGAAGTATCGAAACAGTTGAGACGACGCGCGAGCATGGCATCGACGATCGCAATTTGGTGCTTAGAAATCCTTGTTGGGAATCCCAAAGAATTTGTGCCGACCCCGGGGGACTCGGAGTCGTTCTCTGCGTTACCCAGCACTCCGCCCCAAGGCAGGGCTCCGTGCTGGGCTAAGCTATTCCGCCCCGTCCGGGGCTGGGTCTGCGTCGAGTTCGACGACCTACGCAACGCGAGCTCCGCTGCCGTAGAGAGGTATTCGGCTCCGAACGTATCCCGCAGGTAGCTCATCGCCATGCGCCAGGGTTGGCGAACGGCGGCATCTCCTCCGGGCAGGGGAACGTAGCGCAAATGCGCGCGCCGCTCGAAGCCTTTGTGATCGGCGACCAGAAATTCGCCGCCCCAGATCTTCCCGTCAGTGCCGTAGCCGGTTCCGTCGAAGGCAACGCCGATTACCTTTCCTGAAAGATGGTTCTCGGCCATGCAGCTGGCTATGTGCGCGTGATGGTGCTGCACCGCGATCTTCGGCTCCAGCGCCAGCCGCTGCGCAAACTGCGTGCTCATGTACTGCGGATGAAGATCATGCGCCACCGCCCGCGGCTCAACTCGGAAAAGTTTTTTCAGGTTCGCGAGCGTCTCCTCGAAAAAGCACAGGGTCTCGAAGTTTTCCAGGTCGCCAATGTGTTGGCTGAGGATGGCGTAGCGGCCCTTGGTCAGACAGAGCGTGTTCTTCAACTCGGCGCCACAGGCGAGAATCTCCTGTAACTCAATTCCAAGGTCCACCGGATGCGGGACGTAGCCTCGCGAGCGGCGCAGCACACGCTCGCGCTGCTCGAAGACGCGGGTCACCGAATCGTCGGCCCGCATGTAGATGTCGCGATTATGAAAAACAAACCAGTCGGCGACTTTGCGCAGGCGCTGCCAGGCTTCCTCGTTGGAAGTCACAATCGGCTCTTCGCTGATGTTGCCACTGGTCATCACCAGCGCGCGGAACTGCGACGGCTCATCGGGCGAGTCGCCGAACAGCAGGTAATGCAACGGGGTGTATGGCAGCATCACTCCGATGCTGTTGTTCCCCGGCGCGATTTCGGACGGCAGGCTCGCATCATCGCGTCTCCGAAGGATGACAATCGGCCGTCTCGGGCTCACCAACGCCTCGCGCTCTTCGGGATTTATCTCGCAGAAGGTCTCGATGGTTGCAATGTCGCGCGACATGAGCGCGAATGGCTTGTCGCTGCGGCGCTTGCGGGTGCGCAAGGTGCGAACGGCGTCATCATTCTCCGCATCGCACGCCAGCAGAAACCCGCCCAATCCCTTGACGGCGGCGATCTTCCCTTCCCGCAGCAAGTCGCGCACGCGCCGCAAGATCGCGCTGGTGTTCGCCGCCGCGAAATCTTCAGACTGCGGGAAGCCAGCGTCATTCGTGACCAACGCCAGCGCGGGCCCGCACTCGGCACAGGCATTCGGCTGCGCGTGAAAGCGGCGGTTGGAAGGATCTTCATATTCCGCCTGACAGAGGGCGCACATGCGGAACTTCGCCATGGTGGTGGCGGGGCGATCGTAAGGGATGTCCTGAATGATGGTGTAGCGCGGGCCGCAGTTGGTGCAGTTGGTAAAAGGGTAACCGTAACGCCGGTTTGCCGGATCACCAAAGTCTCGCCAGCAATCATCACAGGTAGCCACGTCGGGGGAGACCAGGACGAATTCTCCGGGCTCAGCCTCGCTGTGTCGTATGACAAACGCGTCGTCGCCGACAGGCTCAAGCTCGGCCACTAAAAACTCTTCAATCTGTGCCAGCGGCGGCGGACTGTTACGCAGCGTTGCGATGAACTGCGAGATCCCGGGCTCGCCGCCTTCGATCTCGATGGTCACGCCGGCAGAGGAATTCAGGACATATCCCGCTAATCCAAGCTGGTGTGCTAGGTTGTAAACGAATGGCCGGAACCCCACCCCTTGCACGATGCCACGTACGCGTATGCGTTTGCGGATGAGCGCGGCGGTGAAAGATTCCTGCATGGTTTCGATCTCAAAGGCCCCGGTCTTCGCTCTCAAAAGCCCCAGTTAAGGAAGCTGTTTATAGCATACGGCTGGCGTTCCCGTCGGCTGCACCAGCCAAACTGGGAGGCCAACGATTTTCTGCTATAGGAAAGCTTGACTCCCCGTCTAAAATTGCAAGCAGCCACTAGCAAAAATCCCAGTAGCTATTTACCCTTCTATGAGTTAAAAGGGGTTATTCCTTTCGTTCTAGTACTGAGCATGGGCCGGCATCGGCCGGCAGGCAGGAGCATAGTTATGTGTATTTTCGGGAACGTTGGCCAGGCGCGGCCGGCGCATGCGCTTCCTTGGTTGGCTGCGAATCGCAGTAAACTCGCGCACCGCCAATCCTTCATTAAGCTTGCGCTTTTTCTGCCCGCGGTTTTGCTGGCACTTTTGCTGACGGCCTGTGATGAGAAGAAAGAGGCTCCCAAGCCCATGCCGCCCGAGGTCCTGGTGGCCGACGTAGTCCAGCAGGACGTGCCCATCTATGAGCAATGGGTCTCCACCCTGAATGGGCCCATCAACGCCGATATCACGCCTAAGGTCCAGGGATACCTGCTCAAGCAGACCTACACAAACGGCTCCTTCGTCAAGAAGGGTCAACTGTTGTTCGAGATCGACCCGCGTCAGTACGAAGCTGCGCTGGACAAAGCCAAGGCCGACGTCGCACGCGCGCAAGCCACGCTCGACAAGTACACCGCCGACGTGCAGCGCGATACGCCGCTAGCTGCTCAAAATGCCATTCCGCAGAAGCAACTGGACACCGATCAGGCGAACCAGGCTGCCGCCAAGGCTGAACTCGTAGCCAATGGCGCGGCTCAGCAGAACGCCGAGCTGAACCTCGCATGGACGAAGGTGTACTCCCCGGTCGACGGCATCGCCGGAGTCTCTAACTCGCAGGTAGGCGACCTGGTGGGAACGTCTACCAAGATGGTGACGGTGTCACAGACCGATCCCATCTGGGCGTACTTCAATATTAGCGAAACCGATTACCTCGCAAACGCCGCCAACATCTCCAAGGTCTTGCGCTCCGGAAGTGTCTCCAGCCAAGTGAAAGTTGAGTACATCCAGGCCAACAACGAGACCTATCCCTACACGGGAAGCATCATCTTCGTGAATCGCCAGATCACAGCAGGCACCGGCACCATTCAGCTTGCCGCGGCTTTTCCGAACAAAGATGCCTTGCTCCGCCCCGGCGGCTTTGGCCAGGTGAGAATCAAGACCAAGAACAATCCCAACGCGCTGCTGGTTCCCCAACCCGCAGTGATTGAGGTACAGACCGACTACCAGGTGGCTGTGCTCAATCCCGAGGGTCGAGCGGTTTTCCGTCCGGTGAAGGTAGGAGATCGCGTAGGCACGAACTGGATTATCACCGAAGGAGTAAAGCCGGGAGAGAAAGTAATCGTTGAGGGTTTCCAGAAAGTACAGCAGGCGGCTGCCGCGAATCCTGAGTTCGCGAAGGAAGGTGTTCCGGTGATGGCCAAGCCGTACACGCCGCCCGCGACCGCGCCCGCCGGGGCCCCGGGGAGCAACTAACCATGTCGAAGTTCTTTATCAACCGGCCCATCGTTGCCATTGTTATTTCGATCCTGATGGTGCTGGTCGGCGTGGTTGCGATTCTCGGACTGCCGACAGCGCAGTTTCCCAATATCGCCGACCCCATGATCCAGGTGAAGGCGACGTATCCCGGCGCCGACGCGACCACCATCGCCGAGTCAGTCGCTACTCCAATCGAGCAGCAGATGTCGGGCGTCAGCGGCATGAACTACATGTACTCGCTGAGCGCCAGCTCGGGCGGCGGCATGACGCTGTATGTCGATTTCCAACTTGGCACCGACATCAACACCGACCAGATTCTGGCGCAGATGCGCAGCGGCCAGGCGAACTCTCAGTTGCCATCCGAGGTCACGCAGCAAGGCGTGATCGTCCAGCCGGGGACCACCGCGCCGTTCCTGCTGCTCGATCTGTACTCGCCGAACGGAAGTTACGACAACATCTTCCTCGCCAACTACGCCACCATCAACCTGCAGTACGCATTGACGCGCATACAGGGTGTGTCGCAGGTGCAGATCTTCGGCGCCGGTCCTTATGCCATGCGCATCTGGGTAAATCCCGATACGCTGGCGAACCTTGGCGTCACCGTCTCGGACATCACCAATGCGGTGAAGGCGCAGAACAAGGTCAATCCTGGTGGCCAGATTGGCGGCGAGCCCGTACCTCAGGGACAGCAGTACACCTATAACGTCCGCGCTCCTGGGCGCCTGCCTACTGCGGCCGACTTCGAACAGATTGTGGTGCGCGCCAATCCCGACGGTTCCATCCTGCGGCTGAAAGACGTCGCGCGGGTGCAGATGGGTTCACAGTACTACTCATTTCAGGCCCGCCTAGGTTTGGCGCCGGAGGAAGGAAAGGCCGTCACCCCGGCCCAGCCGGCGGCCTTGATTGCGCTTTATCTGACGCCGGGAAGCAATGCGCTGCAGACACGTGACAACGTGCTCAAGATGATGACGGAGGCCAAGCAGCGATTTCCCCAGGGCTTGAATTACGACGTCGCCATGGATACGACGCTGGCCGTCAGTGAGGGCATCAAGGAAATCTACAAGACACTGGGCGAGGCGCTGATCCTTGTCATCATCGTGGTTTATATCTTCCTGCAAGGCTTGAGAGCCACGCTGATTCCGCTGCTGGCGGTGCCGGTTTCGCTGATCGGAACCTTCGTCGTCTTTCCCTTGCTGGGTTTTTCCATCAACACGCTGTCGCTCTTTGGACTGGTGCTGGCCATCGGACTCGTCGTGGACGATGCCATCGTGGTGGTGGAAGCGGTGGAGCACCATATCGAAGGAGGCATGACGCCGCATGACGCGACGGTGCGGGCGATGGAAGAGGTTTCCGGACCTGTCATTGCCATCGCGCTGATTCTGGCGGCGGTATTTGTTCCGACAGCGTTCGTCCCCGGTATTACCGGACAGCTCTACAAGCAGTTCGCCGTCACCATTGCGATCTCGGTGCTGTTCTCGGCGTTCAACGCACTCACCCTCAGCCCGGCTCTGTCGGCCATGCTGCTGAGGCCGAAGAAAGAAGCGCGTGGTCCTCTCGGTGCGTTCTTCCGCTGGTTCAACAAAGTGTTCGGGCGAGCAACCGATGGCTACGTAGTCGGGTGCAAGCACCTTATCCACAAGGCCGGCTTCGCTTTCCTGTTGCTGGGACTCATCGTGTTGGGGGTAGCGTTCTTCGGCAAACGGATCCCGCAGGCCTTTTTGCCCGATGAAGATCAGGGCTACCTATACGCCGGACTGCAACTGCCCGATGCCTCGTCGCTGCAGCGCTCCTCCGAAGCGGCACGAATGGTGGAAACGGCGATCATGCAGACACCGGGAGTTTCGAAGGTCAGCTCAGTCATGGGCTATAGCATGCTGAGCGGCGTTAATGCGACCTACAGCTCTTTCTTTTTCGTGTCGCTCAAACCATGGGAGGAGCGCAAGACTCCAGAGACCAGCTACAACGGAATCAAAGCTCACCTGCAACAGGTGCTGTCGCGGGTTCCAGGCGGCATCGCGTTCTCCTTCCCGCCGCCGGCCATCCCCGGCGTGGGAACCTCTGGTGGCGCAACCTTCATCCTGGAAGACCGCTCGGGCGGAAGCATCGATTTTCTGGCCAAGAACACGCAGGCTTTTATGGCTGCGGCTCGCAAGCGTCCGGAGCTCGCCGGGGTAATGACCACCGCGCTGTTCGGCGTTCCCCAGGTTGGCGTCAATGTGGACAACGCCAAAGCAATGACGCAACAAATCCCCTTGGACGCGCTGTACCAAACCGTGCAGACATTCATGGGCGGCTCGCTGGTGAACTACTTCAACCGCTTCGGATTGCAGTGGCAGGTATACGTGCAAGCCGATGGCGACTTCCGCACCAATGCCAGTAACCTGGGCAAGTTTTACGTCCGCAACGCCAACAACCAGATGGTGCCGCTCAGCACCTTGACTACAACCTATCCCCGTAGCGGTGCAGAGTTCGTCATGCGGTACAACCTGTTCAACTGCGTGCAGATCAATGCCTCGGCTGCGCCGGGATACAGCTCGGCACAGGTAATCGCGGCGCTGGAAGACGTGTTCAAGCAAACCATGCCGCCGCAGATGGGCTACGACTGGAGCGGCATGTCGTACCAGGAGGTGAAGGCGGCACAAGGCGTCAGTCCGGCAACCATCTTTGGCCTGGCGTTTTTCGTGGTCTTCCTCATCATGGCGGCGCAGTACGAAAGCTGGACGCTGCCCTTCAGCGTACTGCTGGGCGTGCCGATCGCAATCTTCGGGGCCTTCGTCGCTCTTTATTTCCGCAGCCTGGAAAACAACGTTTATGCGCAGATCGGACTGGTCATGCTGATCGGGCTTTCGGCGAAGAACGCAATTCTCATCGTGGAGTTCGCCAAGGCGGAATATGACAAAGGCACACCTTTGATGGAAGCCTCTCTGATTGGCGCACGTCTGCGACTTCGACCCATCCTGATGACCGCCTTCGCCTTCATCCTGGGATGCGTCCCGCTATGGACAGCAAGCGGCGCGGGAGCCATCTCCCGGCAGGTGCTGGGAACCTGCGTAATTGGAGGTATGTTGGCGGCGACGATCTTGGCGATTTTCTTCATCCCGGTCAGCTTCGACGTGGTCGAGCGCTTCGGTCACTGGATAGGCGGCGGCGAGAAACGGCCTGATGCACCGCCTGCCGCGGCGCCAGCGGAAGGAGCGGCCCATGACTAATTGCGGAAGCGAGGCCTTGAAGGGGCACGGATTCAGCCGTGCCGATGAGTCGCCCAAAATGACATCGAGTCCCCTAGGGACGATACAAAAGCAGATCCCTCGACGGCTAAAGCCATCTCGGGATGACAACGAAATATTTGGCCTTTCCGGCACGGCTGAAGCCGTGCCCCTTCAAAGCGGCTCTGCAAGAGTGATGGCTCGTCTCAGCACGCTTGCAGTCTTGCTGATTTGCTCCCTGTGTGCCTGCAAGGTTGGTCCCAACTACGAGCGGCCTAAGCTGGACGTCCCGGGCGACTACCGCGGCGTCGCACCGGAAGCGCAGCAGCAGCCTCCGACGGAGCCGCTGCCTGCAACTTCGGCAACGCCTTCTGCGCAAGCACAGCCTACAACGCCGCCCGTTCCCGCGCCTCCGCCTGCAATGGAGAACAAAGCCGAGCAACAGCCCGTAGCTACCCCGGCGCAACCTTCGCAACCTGCGGCCGGCGCGCAGGTGCAGCCGGGCAACGCTCAGGGCGCCGGGAACCAGTTTGGCGAGCTGCCGTGGTCCTCGGTCTTTCAGGACGACGTCCTACAAGGCCTGATCAAGGAAGCTCTCACCAACAACTACGACTTGCGCATTGCGGCCACTCGGGTGTTGCAGGCGAATGCAAACCTCGGCATCGTGCGGGCCAACCAGTTCCCTACCCTGAATGGCACCGGCTCCGCCAACTACGGCAAGGACGAGGTCCAATTCAACAACAGGGATCCACAAGGATTCGGCACGCTTGGGTTGAGTCTCAATTACGTAACCGACTTCTGGGGCCAGTACCGTCGCGCGACCGAGTCGGCCCGCGCCACCTTGCTGGCGACCAAGTATGCGCAGCAGTTGGTGCAGACCTCGCTGATTAATTCGGTAGTCACCGACTACTACTTGCTGTTGCAGTATGACGATCAGCTCGAGTATTCGCGGAAGACCGTCGAGGCTGACCACGAAATCTACAAGCTGAACGACATCAAGTTCAAAGGCGGCGATGCAGCCATCACAGATGTCTATCAAGCAGAAGTCATCCTGCAACAGGCCGAGGCCGGCGTCATTACATATCAGCAGCTCGCGGAGCAAGCCGAAAACAATCTAAGCATTCTGCTGGGGCGGAATCCTGGGCCTATCAAACGCGGGCTGAACCTGGTGAATCAGCCGGTGTTGCCCGAACTGCCCGAAGGGCTGCCGTCCGATCTTCTGCGGCGCCGTCCCGATATCCGGCAGGCGGAGGAGAATCTGGTCGCGGCCAATGCCAATGTGGGCGTAGCCAAGGCTGCGTTCTTCCCGCAATTCTCGATTACCGGAACCCTGGGCACCCAGAGTCTCAGTCTTACCAACTTCCTGAGCGGACCGAGTCTATTCTGGGCGGTTGGAGGAAACGTACTGCAGCCCATCTACCAGGGTGGCCGTATCCGCAGCAATTACAAGTTGGCGTGGGCACAGCGCGATCAGGCTGAGTTGCAGTATAAACAAACCGTGCAACAAGCCTTCGGCGAGGTTTCCAACAGCCTCGTCGGCTATCAGCAGTCGCGCTTGTATCGTATGAAGCTGCAGGAGCAGACCAAGACCTACGCAGAACTTGTGCGGCTGTCGAACGTTCGCTACCTGGGCGGGTATACCGCTTTCCTGGAAGTCCAATACAACGAGCAGCAGTACTTCCAGTCGGCCCTTCTGCTTTCATCAGCGTGGTACCAGGAGCTGCAATACTACGCCGCGTTGTATCAGGCACTGGGCGGCGGGTGGCAGGTGCAATAGGTAGAAGCAATTAGCAATTAGCGCGCCCGTGCCAGGCGCGGAGCGCTGATGTGGTTTTAGCCCCACGCGTGAGCGTGGGGTTACGTGGCACATAGTCCCTGCCGGCTGCGGAGCAGCGCCGTTCGAAGCCGGTGCCGGTTGTAAGCCCGCCCCAGGCTGTGCCCTCCCACACAAAACGCCACTCCGTGGCCGGAACGCGTCCGTGTATCGCCGACCCCACGCTCACGCGTGGGGCTAACTTCTCACCGGCGCTCCGCGCCTCGCTGACCCGCGGCGTTCGCGCTAGCCCGCCGTCTTCCCCGCGGCTTGCGGCAGAAACTTCGCAAAGTGTTCCGCCTTGATCTGCTGGGCCGCTACAGCCTGACCTACGCGGCTCAACTGCTTCACGTACTGTACCGAATCCAGCGCCTGCACCTGTTTCGGATCGATGTCGGGTAGCCCGAGACTGTCCAGCCCCACGCGCGTCAATTCGGCGTTGTACCGCATGTAGGTGAAGAGCTTGGGAGCGACGGGACCGTGCTTGCCCACCATGTCACCGACCTCGCGATCGAGCTGCGGCCCGGAAAGACAATCGCCGAAGGCGCGGCACAGGAAGTCCTGCTCGTTGAGCGCGGCAAACATCAGCGCCGACGGTACCGAAGAAGCGTTGTAGAGCAGGTTCATCTCGTCCGGTTGGAGATTTGCATTCGCGTCTGGACTGGTTCCGGTGCCGACGGAAACGATCAGCATTTTGTCGGTCCCGGTCGGCCAGTTCAGGTTGTAAGGCTCGACGGTCGCCATAAGGAACAACTGAAACGCCGGGTTGTTGTACATAGTGACGCCGCCATCGACAAACAGGAACTTTGTGTTATTGCCGACGTCTACCAACTCCGGCGGAAAGTAGGTCGGCGCCGCCGTACTGGCGCGAACCAACTGCCACAGCGGCATGTCGAGATTCGTGGGCGTGTGGTTGTTGTACTTCGCCGCTGGGTTATTGCAGAGCGGCCAGTGCGAATCGGTGGTGGCGTTTCGCATCACGATCATCAGCAGGGTGCGAAGATCGTCCGCGCCCAACGTGGTCTTTTCTCCCAGCACGTCGCGCAGTTGTTGAGCCAGCGCCTCATCCTTGTATTTGTTGCGATAGCGATCAAGAATTCCGGCGCGCGTAAACATGGCGGGCCCGCTCGTAAGGTAGAACTTCTTGATGTCGTCAACCGCCATGCCGCGCGCAATGCAAGTGGCGATGATGGCTCCGGTACTGGTCCCGGCGACGTAATCGAAGTAATCGGCCAGCACGAGATTGGGGTCGCCCAGCTTGTCGCGCAGCAGTTTTTCCATTGCGCCCATGATCTCGAGGCTTAGAATCCCACGTATTCCGCCGCCATCGCAGGTAAGCAGCTTCTTGGTGGGCGTGGGCGCTAATTTATCGCGGAAGGTCTTGCCGGCCATGGTTCCTCCTGGGAGAACAGTTCTCGTGCGAGGTTAGTATGGCAGGAAGTATAACCCGGTGCGGCCACACGGAGAGCAAAGGTGGTAGTGTCTCAATTTGAAAAGCGTAACAGGAGAAGGCGGCTAAACCCAAGTAGATGCAGCGAGGGGTCTCTCGATGGGTTCCTCGGCGTTCGACTGGAACACCACAAACACATGCCATCCGGAGCACCTGTAAAGTCCCCCGGCGTGAATTGGATGTTCAACTCCATCAACTGTAGCGGTGACCTGCACACCCTCAATCTTGACGATCTTGTGTTCTAGGCAAACGGGGCATAGAGAGGGTCTTGCCACAATGCGAGAATGCTAGGGTCAACCCTTGCCAGCACACAAGTCTCTAGATCACATTCTGCGACCAAAGTGGAACGTCAAAATGCGCCCGTAGCGAAGCCACAGGGGGAATCCCCAACCCAACCCAAGTAAACTTCTACGCTCCCGCCTTAGCACCGTTGGCATGCACGGCATGCGGCTTGATGCCCCAGATTTTCTCGCAATAGTCGCGAATCGAGCGGTCGGATGAGAACTTGCCCATGCGTGCGGTATTCAGGATCGACATCCGCGTCCAGCGCTCCTGATCGCGGAATGCCTCCGCGACCTTCTCCTGGCAATCGACATAGGCCTGGTAGTCGGCGAGCAACATGTAGTCGTCGTGATTCAGCAGCGAATCGAAGATGGGCCGGAAAAGCTCGCCGTTTCCGCCGGAAAACTCTCCCGAGACGATCTGGTCGAGCACTTCATGCAGGTACGGATTGGCCTCATAGTAGCGCCGCGGCTGATAGCCGCTCGATCTGAGCTGCTGCACCTGTTCGACAGTAAGCCCGAAGAGGAAGAAGTTCTCCGCACCAACTTCTTGCCGGATCTCGACGTTTGCGCCATCGAGGGTGCCAATGGTCAGGGCTCCGTTCATCGAGAATTTCATATTGCCGGTACCGGAAGCTTCGTACCCGGCCGTCGATATCTGTTCCGACAAGTCGGCAGCGGGATAAATCGAGAGCCCGCTCTTCACATTGAAATCGGGAAAGAATACGACGCGCAGCCGCTCGCGCATCGCGGGGTCAGCATCAATCGTGGTCGCGACCGAATTGATGAGCTTGATGATCAGCTTGGCCATGGTGTATCCCGGCGCGGCCTTCGCTCCGAAGATAACGGTACGCGGCGTGACGATCGCGCTGGGATCTTTCTTAATCCGGTTGTAGAGGGTGATGACGTGGAAGATGTTCAGCAGTTGCCGTTTGTACTCGTGCAGCCGCTTGACCATAACATCGAACATCGTATCGGGATTGATGCCCTGCCCCGTGCGCTGCTGCACCATGGCAGCCAGCGTCACCTTGCGGGCGTGCTTCACCTCCTGCCATCGCCTGCGGAACGAGGCATCCTCAGCCAGCGGCTCCAGCTTGCGCAACTCGTTTTCGTCGGTGAGCCATCCCCCGCCGATGGTTTTGGTAATCAGCGCCGACAGATCAGGATTGGCCACCGCCAGCCACATGCGTGGTGTCACCCCGTTG
This sequence comes from uncultured Acidobacteriaceae bacterium, assembly GCA_963796585.1. Lineage (GTDB taxonomy): Bacteria > Acidobacteriota > Terriglobia > Terriglobales > Acidobacteriaceae > CAVVDY01. The sequence continues at coordinate 112,576 of CAWCMB010000004.1, read as the reverse complement.
GTAATGTTGAAGAAGCGTTCGGGATAGAGCTCGTAAAAATCGTGCAGCGTGGTTTTCTTCAGCAACTCGGAGTGCAGCTCGGCAACGCCATTCACCGCGTGGCTGCCAACCGTCGCAAGGTTCGCCATGCGCACATACTTCTCGCCATGTTCATCGATCAGGGACAGGCGTGCGATTTTCGCATCGTCGCCGCCGACCTTGGGCCTGACCTCGTCAAGGAAGCGACGGTTGATTTCGTAGATGATCTCCAGGTGGCGAGGCAGTACGCCGGCAAATAGCGGCAGCGGCCACTTCTCCAGTGCCTCGGGCAGCAGGGTGTGATTGGTATAGGCCAGGGCTTTGCGCGTAATGTCCCACGCCTGTTCCCACCCCATCTGGTGTTCGTCCATCAGCAATCGCATCAGCTCGGCCACAGCGATGGAAGGATGGGTGTCGTTGAGCTGGATGGCGAATCCGTCATGAAGCTTGTCAATGCTGAGCCCACGAATCAGGTGGATGCGAATCATGTCCTGCAGCGAGCAGGAGGTGAAGAAGTACTGCTGGGCCAAACGGAGGCGCTTCCCGGCTTCGGGCTCGTCATTCGGATAGAGCACTTTGCTGATGGTCTCCGACGCCATCTTCTCCTGCACGGCGTCATAGTAGTCGCCCTTATTGAAAGCCTTGAGGTCGAATGACTCTACCGCGTGCGAAACCCAGAGGCGCAGGAAATTCGTGACCTTGGTGTCGTAGCCGCCGATAGGAATGTCGTGCGCCACGCCTTTCACCATGTTGGCTGGAATCCAGCGCACGCGGAACTGGCCATGCCCGTCGTGATACTGCTCGGTATGGCCGCCAAAGCCGACCAGGTAGTTGCGCTCCGGACGGGGAATCTCCCACGGCGTTCCCAGCTGTAGCCATTTGTCTGTCTTCTCCACCTGCCAGCCGTCGCGGATCTCCTGGCGGAAGAGCCCAAACTCGTAGCGGATACCATATCCGACGGCGGGCACCTCTTCGGTGGTCATCGACTCCATGTAGCAGGCAGCCAGCCGGCCGAGGCCGCCATTGCCCAGTCCGGGCTCCGGTTCAACCGCCTCAATTTCATCCAAACTGATGCCCAGCTCGGCCAGCGCCGCCTTGGCCTGCTGGCGAATGTCGCCCAGATCCACCAGGTTGATGCCAAGCTGCGGCCCAATCAGAAACTCAGCCGAAAGATACGCCACCATCTTTCGCTGCTCATTGCGATAACGCGCGAAAGACACAATCCAGTCGTGCATCATGCGATCTCGGATGGCATACGCCGTTGCCATGAACCAGTCATATTTGGTGGCCAGGTCAGGCACACGCCCTTGGCGGTAGTACAGATCGTCAAGGATGGATTGCTTCAGTTCGGCAACGGTGAGTTCGATTTGGGCGTGCTCTTCGGCGGCTGGCATTGGCTCAACTCCTGTGGCGGACGGGAAACCTTGTGGACTTTCTTGTGATAACATAAGCGCCCTTCAGCCGCCCAGATGCAACCAGAATTTAACAAAGCGGTTTAGAGGTTGAAACGCCCCGCAACAGCCTGATACCTTCGACGATTAGCCTGCGAGGTGAGCATGAAAGCAATACAAGCATTGCATGATCTGGGCCAGAGCCTCTGGCTCGACAATATCACGCGCGACATACTGAATAACGGCACGCTGCAGCGATACATTAACGAGCTCTCGGTGACCGGGCTGACGTCAAACCCGACTATCTTCGATCAGGCCATCAAGAAGAGCGCGTCCTACGATGCGGCTATCAGCGACGAATTAGGCAAAGGCAAGTCGGGCGAGGCGCTGTTCTTCGATCTTGCGCTCGACGACCTTACCCGCGCCGCCGACCTGTTCCGCGCCACGTACGATGAAACCAAGGGCGTCGACGGATGGGTGTCGCTGGAAGTCTCTCCCTTGCTGGCTTACGACACGGCGACGACGCTCGCCGCCGCCAAAGACCTGCACGCCCGTGCGGCGCGCCCGAACCTGTTCATAAAAATCCCGGGAACTCCGGAAGGCTTGCCGGCGATCGAGGAAGCCATCTTCTCCGGTGTCTCGGTGAATGTCACCCTACTGTTCTCGCGAGAACAGTATGTCGCCGCGGCTCAGGCGTACCTGCGCGGCATTCAGCGGCGCATCGCTGCCGGGCTCGATACGAAGGTGGGTTCGGTTGCGTCATTGTTCATCAGCCGCTGGGACGTTGCGGTTGCGAACAAGGTCCCGGGGAACCTGAAGGACAAGTTGGGCATCGCTATCTCCAGGCGCGCCTATAAGGCATATCGCGATCTGCTGGCATCGCCCGATTGGAAGGCCATCGTCGCCAAGGGCGTCAATCCGCAACGCCTGTTGCTGGCGAGCACGGGAACCAAGGATCCGAAGGCCTCCGACATCCTGTACATCAAGTCGCTCGCGGCTCCTGACACGGTCAACACGATGCCGGAGGGTACGCTGCTGGCGTTTGCCGATCACGGCGAGATCGACGGCGTCATGCCGACCGACGGAGGCGACTGCGAACAGGTGTTGGCCGACTTCGGCAAAGCCGGAATCGACATCGATGCCTTGGCTGCGCAGTTACAAAAAGAGGGCGCCGAGTCCTTTGTAAAATCGTGGAACGACTTGATGGAAGTGATCACTTCCAAGAGCGCCACTCTAACCGCAAACGCGTAGTCCGGAGGCAGCACGATGAACGTTCTTGTCGTGGATGTGGGCGGTACCCATGTGAAGATTCTGGCGACCGGCGAGACCACTCCGCGCAAAATCATTTCCGGCCCGGAGCTGACGGCGAAGGACATGGTCGCCGCCGTGAAGAAGCTTGCGGCCGACTGGAAATACGATGTCGTTTCCATCGGGTATCCGGCGCCAGTGATCCATGGCCGGCCGCTTCATGATCCGTTCAACCTGGGGCCCGGCTGGATGGGCTTCGATTTCGCCAAGGCTTTTGGCAAACCAGTGAAGATGATCAACGATGCCGCCATGCAGGCGTTGGGCAGCTTCGAGAAAGGAAGCATGTTGTTCCTGGGCTTGGGCACTGGCCTGGGCTCGGCCATGATCGTCGATGGACACGTCGAGCCTATGGAGCTGGCGCACCTTCCCTATCGCAAGGCGACGTATGAAGACTACGTGGGCCTGCGCGGCCTGAAGCGCTATGGCAAGAAGAAATGGCGTAAGTACGTTGAAGACGTGGTGGAGCGCTTGACCGCCGCGCTCGAACCTGATGAAGTCGTCATCGGCGGGGGTAACGCGAAGCTGCTGAAGCAACTCCCTCCCCATTCGCACATGGGAAATAACGCCAATGCTTTCCTCGGCGGCTTCCGGCTTTGGGACGATCCCAAGATCAGCGCCGCCAATTACGACGCCGCTTCCGAGCCCCAGTCCGAAGATCGGACCACGCGTCCGGCCGCGGTGAAAAAGAAGACGATCAAACCCAAAGGAGCAACAGGATAATGGCAGCTAGCGTAAAGCCGCTTCCCGAGCCGAAGGCCTGGCAGGACCTGGCGCGGCATTACGAGCAGGTGCGCGGCCTTCAGCTGCGCCAGATGTTTGGCGACGATCCCGAACGCGGCGAGCGTTTCACCCTTCAGGCCGCCGGGATTTTTCTCGACTACTCGAAGAACCGAATCACCGACGAGACGCTGAAGCTGCTGCTGCAACTTGCAGAACAAGCCGGTCTGCGCGAGCGCATCGACGCCATGTTTCGCGGCGACAAGATCAACATCACCGAGAACCGCGCGGTGTTGCACGTCGCGTTGCGCGCTCCACGGGATGAAAAGATTTTCGTCGACGGCAAAGATGTAGTTCCCGATGTTCACGCCGTGCTCGACAAGATGGCGGCCTTCTGCAATCGCGTGCGGAGTGGAGACTGGAAAGGCCATACCGGCAAGGCCATCAGGAATGTCATCAACATCGGCATTGGCGGGTCGGACCTGGGCCCGGTCATGGCCTACGAAGCCCTCAAGCACTACAGCCGGCGCGACATGACCTTCCGCTTTGTTTCGAACGTCGATGGCACCGATTTCGCAGAAGCGGTTCAGGACCTGAAGGCCGACGAAACTCTGTTCATCATCTCGTCCAAAACGTTCACCACGTTGGAGACGATGACCAATGCGCACACTGCACGCGATTGGGCGCTGAAGGGCCTGGGCGATGAGAAAGCTATCGCGAAACACTTCGTTGCGGTCTCAACCAATGCGGAGGGCGTCTCAAAGTTTGGCATCGACACCGCCAACATGTTCGGCTTCTGGGATTGGGTTGGCGGGCGCTACTCCATGGATTCGGCTATTGGGCTTTCCACCATGGTGGCCATCGGGCCGGATGGCTTCCGCGAGATGCTGAACGGCTTCCACCAGATCGATGAGCACTTTCGCACCGCGCCGTTCGCGCAGAACTTGCCGGTGCTGATGGGCCTGCTGTCGGTCTGGTACAACGACTTCTTCGGGGCGCAGACGGTTGCGGTATTGCCGTACGAGCAATATCTGAAGCGCTTCCCTGCATACCTCCAGCAGTTGACCATGGAGAGCAACGGCAAGCATGTGCGGCTAGACGGCACGCGCGTGACTCACGACACCGGGCCCATCTATTGGGGCGAGCCGGGAACAAATGGCCAGCACTCGTTCTATCAACTGATTCATCAGGGAACGCGGCTCATCCCGTGCGACTTCATCGGGTTTTACAAAACGTTGAACCCGCTCGGCCAGCATCACGACATACTATTGTCGAACGTGTTCGCGCAAGCGGAAGCGCTTGCCTTCGGCAAGACCGCCGAGCAGGTGAAGGCCGAGGGGACGCCCGACTGGCTGGTGCCGCATCGTGTCTTCGAAGGCAATCGCCCGTCGAATACCATACTGGTTGACGTGCTCACGCCGGAAACGCTCGGCAAGTTGGTCGCGCTGTACGAGCACTCGGTGTTCACGCAGGGGACGATGTGGGGCATCGATTCGTTCGACCAATGGGGCGTGGAGTTGGGCAAAGTACTGGCGCAGCGGATTATTCCTGAGCTGGAGAACCCGCAGGAGCCAGAGCTCAAGCACGACAGCTCGACCAATAATTTGATCAAGCTGTATAGAGCGAACAGATAGTTGTCAGTTGTCAGAGTCCAGGTCATCAGGTGTCAGGCATCAGATGTGAGGTCCCAGGACTCAAGGCTTGGCCGCGCGTTGCGTAGTGTTTGATTTTGGCGACGCTCCAAGCCCGGAGGGCGACCAGCATGACAGCCCATGGAGGTCGCTGCGGTGACGGGAGTGCTGGATAGCGGCGTAGTTGTAGAGTCCAAGTACCTCGGGGACGGCATAACGGCAGGTCCTTCGGGGGCTGACGTCCCTCAGGACGACGAATCTAGAAGAAGAGTTCGGCACGGCTGAAGCCGTGCCCCTTCAAAACATAATCGCGTACGACTTGTTTTTTCGTGAGGAGGAACTATGCAACTCGGAATGGTAGGTCTTGGACGCATGGGCGCCAACATGGTGCGCCGCCTGATGAAGAATGGCCATCAGTGCGTCGTTTATGATGTCACGCCGAAATCGGTGCAGGAACTCGCGGGCGAAGGCGCGACCGGCTCGTCGTCGTTCCAGGATTTCGTCAGCAAGTTGACTAAACCACGCGCCATCTGGCTGATGATTCCCGCCGCCGTGGTCGATGAGACCATCGCGCAGATCGCGCCTCATCTCGAAGCCGGGGACATCCTGATCGACGGCGGCAATTCGTATTACATCGACGACATTCGCCGCTCCAAAGAGCTCGAGCCCAAAGGCATCAAGTACGTCGACGTCGGCACCAGCGGCGGCGTTTGGGGGTTGGAGCGCGGCTACTGCATGATGATCGGCGGCCCCAAGAACGCCGTGCAGTATCTCGATCCTATCTTCAAGACCATCGCTCCCGGCAAAGGCAATATTGATCCTACCCCGGGTCGCGAAAAAATGGGCGGCACCGCCGAAGACGGCTATCTGCACTGCGGTCCCAGTGGCGGCGGGCACTTCGTCAAGATGGTGCACAACGGAATCGAGTACGGCATCATGGCCGCGTATGCCGAGGGCCTTAACATCCTCAAGAACGCCGACGTCGGCAAGCACAAGCACGAGATCGATGCCGAAACGACTCCGCTGCGCGATCCCGAGCACTATCAGTACGAGTTCAATCTGACGGATGTTGCCGAGGTCTGGCGACGCGGAAGCGTCATCTCCTCTTGGCTGCTCGATCTCACCGCGTCGGCACTGACCGGCGATCCGCAGCTTGCGAAATTCGAAGGCCGCGTCTCGGATTCGGGCGAAGGCCGCTGGACGACCAAAGCCGCCATCGACGAAGCGGTCCCGGCTCACGTGCTGACGGCCGCGCTCTACGAACGCTTCAGCTCGCGGGGGCAGGCCGATTTTGCCGACAAGCTGCTCTCGGCCATGCGCTACGAGTTCGGCGGACACTTGGAAAAAGCGAAGGGCGCATAGCGAGGACCCATGGAAACCATTCATTCCGACGCGCTGGTATTTTTCGGCGCGACCGGCGATCTTGCCTACAAACAGATATTCCCTGCCCTTCAGGCGATGGTCAAGCGTGGCACCCTGAACGTGCCGGTCATCGGCGTCGCCAAAGCCGGCTGGAACCTCGATCAGCTCAAGGCGCGCGCCAAGGACAGCCTGGAAAAGCACGGTGGAGTTGATCCCACAGCGTGGGATAAGCTCAGCAGCCTGCTGCATTATATCGATGGCGACTACGGCGACGATGCAACGTTCCAGACGCTTCGCAAACAGCTGGGCGGTTCGCAGCATCCCGCGCACTACCTCGCGATTCCTCCTATGCTGTTCGAGCAAGTGGTCGAGCAGCTGATGAAGTCCGGCTGCGCTAAAGGCGCTCGCGTCATTATCGAGAAGCCCTTCGGCCACGATCTAGCGTCGGCGCAAGAGCTGAACCGCATCCTGCTGCGCGCCTTCGACGAAAGCTCCATCTTCCGCATCGACCACTACCTGGGCAAGGCTCCGGTTCACAACATGGTGAACTTCCGTTTCGCCAACACCTTTATGGAACCGTTCTGGAACCGCAACTATATCGACAGCGTCCAGATGACCATGGCGGAAAACTTCGGCGTTCAAGGACGAGGCGCTTTCTACGACCAGACGGGCACCATTCGCGACGTCATGCAAAACCACATGTTCCAGATACTTTGCAATCTGGCGATGGAACCGCCGATCAACACCGACGCCGAATCGCTGCGTGATGAGAAGGCCAAGGTGTTGAAGGGAATTCCGTCGATTGTCGCAGCCAACCTGGTGCGCGGCCAATTCAAAGGCTATTTGCAGGAGCCTGGTGTGCGGCCCGATTCAAAGGTAGAAACCTTCGCCGTCTTGCGGCTTGAGGTCGATTCCTGGCGCTGGAAGGGCGTCCCCTTCTACCTGCGGGCGGGCAAGAATCTTCCCGTGACCTGTATGGAAGTAGTTGCACGCTTTCACAAGCCTCCTACACCGTTTCGCGACGTCACCTTGCCTCCCGACTATATGAGGTTTCGTGTGAGCCCGGAAGTGACTATCGCTATGGGAGTCACGGTCGAGGGACCAAGCGAGACACCTCTCGCCAAATCAGTTGAGATGATCGCCTGCCGCCATCCCAAGCCAACTGAGATGGAACCATACGAGCGCTTGCTGGGAGACGCGATGGCCGGGGACGCGACCGAATTTGCGCGGCAGGATTATGTCGAGCAGGCGTGGCGTATCGTCGATCCGGTGCTGAAGGCGGACACGCCGGTGTATGTCTATGAGCCGGGTACGTGGGGCCCCGCTGAGGCAGCAAAGATCGCGCCTCCGGATGGGGGCTGGCAGAATCCCGCGGGCACCGACCAGGAAACGATACGCTTCCAGACAGTCGCCAGCTGATGTTCGCGAAACCGTCCGTCGCCGGTCCGAGCCACAGCGCAAACTTGTGCCACTGGGTCGATTGCGACAGAGTGTCGCGCGAACGTGGAACCTCAATTTCGTAGGAGGCGCCGATGCAGGTTGAAATCTTCGCCAATCTTGAAGTCGTTTCCCAGCGTGCCGCAGCTATCGTGGCTGCAGAAGCGCGGGAGGCGGTCTCGGCCCGTGGGAGCTTCAATGTAGCGTTCAGCGGCGGACATGGTCCGTGGGTGATGATGCGTGACCTAGCCCACGAAGACGTTCCATGGGACAAGGTGCAGGTCTTCCAGATTGACGAGCGCGTCGCGCCTGCCGGCGATCCCGACCGCAACTTCACGCATATTCGCGAAAGCCTGCTGGCGCACGCGCCGTTGAAGCCCGAGCAAGTTCATCCCATGCCGGTTGAGCTTCCTGACCTCGATGCCGCTGCCGGGCAGTACGCGCAAACCCTGCGCCAATACTGCGGATCAACACCGGTGCTCGACCTCGCACACTTGGGATTAGGTCCCGATGGCCACACCGCTTCGCTGGTACCGGGCGATCCGGTGCTGAACGTTACCGATCTCGACGTAGCGCTCACCGGCGTGTACCAGGGACGCCGTCGAATGACGCTCACTTATCCCATGATTAATCGCTCGCGGAAAATTCTGTGGCTGGTAACCGGCGCCGACAAAGTGGATGCACTGAAGAAATTGCGCGCCGCCGATCCTTCCATCCCCGGAGGCCACATCACGCAAGAAAACGCGCAATGCCTCGCCGAACAGGCGTCGGTGGGATAGACGCGAACCGACCGGCTAACGTGGCCATTACGAGCGGAGCCGACTAGATTGACGAGCGAGCCGGAAGGGCGTGCGATGACAGCCCAGCATGCAGGCAGCCGCAGGCGCGCCGGAATGCTGGGTTTGCTGCCCAAAATAGGGTTATTATTTACTTGACTCGCCCATTGGTTTAGCCTATCATTTTGCTTGTGGAGAGCAAGACCATGAGCGAACCGAAGAGCTTGCAAGAAGCAATCGTTTACTTCTCTAATCCCGACAACTGCATCGACTACTTGGCCGTTCGCCGCTGGCCTACTGGCGTCATCTGCCCGATTTGTGGCTCTGATAGCGTGAGCGCATTCAACCCCAAGCGCAAGACTTGGAAGTGCGCCAAACATCATGCCCGCCGCGAGTTCTCCGTAAAGGTCGGCAGTCTTTGTGAGGATTCGGCTATCGGTCTGGATAAATGGCTTACCGCTCTTTGGCTGCTCACCAACTGCAAGAACGGAATTAGTAGTTGCGAAGTGGCCCGCGATCTGAATGTTACTCAGAAAACCGCTTGGTTCATGCTGCATCGGATTCGTTTGGCTATGCAGGATGAAAACTTCGGCAAGTTGGGTGGCGAAGTGGAAGTAGATGAGACTTTCATCGGCGGGAAGGCTCGTAACATGCACGTCGATGTTAAGAAGCGGCGTATCACTGGTACTGGTGGACGCGATAACACCGCCGTAATGGGCATCCTCGAACGTGGCGGATATGTCCGTGCACAAGTAGTTCCTAGCCGCAAGCGCAGCGTTCTGCAAGCCGAAGTCAAGAAACACGTCGAAGCTGGCGCGGCCCTCTACTCCGATGCACTGGCATCCTATGACGGGTTGGCTTCTGAGTACGCTCACAAAATTGTTGACCATGCCGAGAAGTACGTTGATGGGCAAGTTCACACTAATGGACTTGAAAACTTCTGGAGTCTCCTGAAGCGCGGTATCGCGGGAAGCTACGTTAGTGTCGAACCGTTCCATCTGTTTCGCTACCTCGACGAGCAGGTGTTCCGCTATAACAATCGTGCGACTAAAGACAATCCGATGGATGATGCAGACCGCTTTGATATGGCTGTTCGCAAGCTATTCGGCAAGCGCCTTACCTTCGCCCAGCTAACTGGAAAGCTGTGTGAAACGACCGCATTCTAACCCTTACCGTTTGAAGCGCGGGAAGCGGGCGAAATCTTAGCCCGCTTTTTCTTTGCTAGCTTGCGCTGGCGCTGGTATTCCTTTTCGCGCTTTACGATCTCATCGTGTGACACAGAGAAAACCTTGCGCACTACAGCGTCAAACCTATCTGCTTCGCTCGTGGTGCTCATTTTCTACTCCCATGTGAATGTAAAAGATTGGTTCTAATCTTCACTTGTGAGCACGAAATAGGTGCCCATATTGATTCCATTCTGGCTCTGGCTTGGCACAGATTACCTGCCCTGAAATCAGATCATAGAAATTCCTCTTCTCCTCTTTCCCCTCTAGCCTTAGGCGGACAAAATAGTTGCACAAATCCGCTATCTGTACGCCAAGACAATCGGTCGAGTCGACAAAGAACATGTCATCATGGGCATGCCATAAACGGTTAGCGCCGTGATCCAGAAATGGGTGCTTCGTGCGCAGCGTGCGATAGGTTCTCTTGAAATCTTGTTTCAATTTGTTATCGCTGCAATCATCGAGAATGCATAGATATGTATCGTTCCAATCAATCACCTTTGTGTTTTGTGGAACGCCAGGATGTTTAGGATGATTGGCTGTTGCCCAATCCTCAACTCCCAACAAGCACATATGGAAGGCTGCGTGTAATGGCCTCGTTATCCCAAAAGGACTTTCAGCGACCCTCTCGCGATCCACTGCGGCATAAACAAATGACAACCCTTCCATATGCACAGCCTGCAATAAAATCTGAATCGCCGTAAACCGCTTTGTATCGTCGATTCCATCAAAAGGAGGACGTCCGTGGTATAGGGCGCTGGCGTGAAACTCTGCGAAGTCGTCAACTTTGTCCTCCGGTATGATTTGCGAAATTGCAGTTTCATGCAGGCCGGATAGCCCCCCGAACTTCCCAGAAGGAACAATAAGTGCACCAAACATGACCACGGAACTATGTCCATCTGTTCCGGTTTCATCGAAGTATGCGAGGTGCACAAAAATCCTTTGTCTAGCAGGGCTATTCACAGCACACCCCCGCTTTGGCAATCATCTCCCCGACCCTCGGGCGAGTCAAGTAAATAAGTGCCCAAAATAGATTCAAGAGCCAGCTTCAGCCGGCGGCACACCTAACAACCATCTCCAATGACCTCGCCCCCGAGGGGCTCGCCGGTTTGTGCAACGGATCCGAGGACTCCGCTGGGCTGCGTCCGGGGCTGTCATCACACGCCGTTCGGGCTTTCTAGTACCCCCGCTCCAGTTCGTCCAGCATCCCTTCCATCTCAGCCAACGCGTGCTGGTTGTGGGTACGGCGCGCGCATTCGATGCCGTGGAGCAGCATATCGCGCGCTTCTTCTTTGCGTTCGGCTCGGGCCAGTGTCTGCGCGGACATAAAGTAGCCGTTGGTGTAATCGGGATGAGCCTCAAGCAACAGCTTGAAGTGACTCAGCGCTTCATCAGTTTCGCCGCCGCCGGAATACTCCAGCCCCAACGCGTAGCGCGCGAACGCGTCGTTCGGATTTTGATCGAGAATTTCCTTCAGCGTCGCCACGCGGCTTTCATCGGCCATAAGTGCTGTCTCCATTGCCAAACGGGCATACTACAAGAGCAAGGCCATTAGGCTCAACTTGTGAACTGCCGGCCTGAGAAGCACATTACAGCAGCTCGCGTTCATCAGTACAATGTGATTTACCCGTTGCATCTGAAGAGCTTGTGGCCTGTCCCTTCTTCATGCCTGATCGACGCCTCGATGGCGGTTGGCCGTTCCCGCAGCGTCTGCCGCTGGGCGCAGGTTGGAGCGGCACCTGCACAGCATCGCAAGCGCAGGAACGTCCCAGCGATGAAGAGCTCAAGATCGGATGCAATATGGGATATGCCAGCGCATGCACGCGGCTTCCGCGAGAGCGCGAGGCCGATGCTGTTCGTTTTGCCAAGGGTGATGAGCACAACGGGTTGATACACATACGCTTTGCTTATGAGCGCGACTATCTGCCTGCCGGACATGGCGAGCTGATTTACGAGTCGGCAACTCGCCAATGGCAGATGGCGCACGCCAACCCATGCCTTATGCGCATGGCTGAGTGCTATGTCGAAGCTCAGAGGGCGCGCAGAAGCCGCGAAGGGGAAGGCATTCAAGCCGACCATGATAATCGTCTATGATCGGGCTTTTAGCCCCTGAGAATTTTCGGCTTTGAGACCGACAGGTCATGAAGTGCAGCGTGTTCAGCTTTCCCCGGCGGCGTCGCAGGCGATATCCCTCAGTGGCTAAGCCAGTCATTGCAGAGCAACGGGTCGGCGCAGCTGAAGCTGCGCTTCTCCAATGGGCAAGGAAAGAAATGGAAACCACCAACGACGGACATTTAATCCCCCGGCCAGTCAGCGACTCGAAGTCGGAGATGATCGAACTGGTGCTGCCCAACGACACCAATCCGCTAGGCGCTTTGCTGGGCGGCCGGCTGATGCATTGGATCGACTTGGCGGGGGCGCTGGCCGCGCATCGCCACTCGCACTCCTATGTGGTCACCGCCTCGATGGACCACATCGACTTTCTGGTACCGGTTCACGTCGGAGACATGGTGCTGTTGCAGTCTTCGGTGAATCGCGTTTTTCGCACCTCCATGGAAGTCGGAGTTAAGGTCCTGGTCGAGAATTACATTTCGCAATCCCGTCAAAAGGTGGCCAAGGCTTATCTAACGTTTGTAGCCGTCGATCGCCACGGTCGGCGTTTGCCGGTCGCGCCAGTCATTCCCGAAACCGAAAATGAAAAGCGCCGCTATGAAGGGGCGCTTCGCCGCCGCGAAGCCTCGAAGAGCGAGCGAGAGCACCGCAAGGCCAATAAGACGGAGTAGGTACAGCCAATGTCGATTTACGAAGAGATTGTTGCTCGCGAACAGAAATACCTTCTCAATACTTATGCCCGATATCCCGTTGCCATGGCGCGCGGCAAGGGCGTCTATCTGTGGGACGTCGATGGCAAACGCTACCTTGATTTTCTTTCCGGGCTGGGCGTGAATGCGCTTGGTCACGCACACCCGCGTATCGTGAAAGTGATCCGTGAGCAGGCGGCGAAAGTCATTCACCTTTCCAATCTCTACTACAACGAATATCAAGGCGTGCTGGCGGAGAAGCTCTGTCAGAAGTCTGGACTCGATCGCGCCTTCTTCACCAACAGCGGCACCGAGGCCATCGAAGGCGCGCTTAAGCTGGTGCGCGCGGCCGGACACGCCACCGGCGGCCCCGACAAGAGCGTCGTCATCACGCTCGACAATTCCTTTCACGGACGCACCATGGGCGCGCTGGCGCTCACCGGCCAATCGAAATACCGTAGCGGCTTTGAGCCAATGCTGGAGGGTGCGCGCTTTGTGCCGCGCAACGACGTCGAGGCGCTGCGTGCCGCTATGGACGCGACCGTCTGCGCCATCATCGTCGAGCCAATTCAGGGCGAAGGCGGAATCCAGATTTCATCGCCTGAGTTTCTTCAGGCCTGTCGCGAGGCCGCGGACCAGCACAGCGCCGCGCTCATCTTCGACGAAATTCAATGTGGCATGGGACGCACGGGCAAGCTGTTCGCCTTCGAGCACTTCGGCGTCAAGCCTGACGTAGTCTGCGTCGCCAAGCCAATGGCGGCGGGCTTCCCCATGGGAGCATTCCTGACCAGCGAGAAGTTTGCCCAACACATCACGCCCGGCAAGCACGGCACTACGTTTGGTGGCGGACCGCTTGCTTGCCGTCTGGCTTTAGAATATATGGCGATTATCGAAGAAGAAAATCTTCTGGAGCAGGTACGGCGCGTGGGAGCTTACTTCACCGGCAAGCTACAGGAGCTGGTAGCGAAGTTCGCGATTGCGACCGAATCGCGCGGCGTGGGTGCAATTCAGGCGCTACAGCTCAATATCCCCGGCAAGCCGGTTCTCGAAGGTGCGCTGGCTGACGGATTGCTTATCAACGTGACGCAGGATAGCGTTTTGCGCTTTCTGCCGCCATTCCTGATGCAGGAGAAGCAAGTGGATGCCGGTGTGCGCATCCTGAAGCGCCAACTCGCAGCCGCGCAAAAAACGGCGAAACAAGAGGCGAAAAGCAAACCCGCCACTGCCTAAACCGACGACTGTGGGTTGTAGCCGTCATCTACTAAGCAGGCGCAGCCGTGGCCTGAGCCTCTCTTTGCTGCTTAATCAGCGACTGCAGGCTCTGCGCCATGGCGACGATGAGACTGGCATTGATGGGCTCGGTCACTTCCGCAACCTGGCGGATCGTATCTGACAATTGTTGCTGCAGCGCCTTGATCTGATCGGGGCCGCTTGCCTGTAGTATCGCGGTTATCAGGTCGCGCATCTTCTGCTCGGCGGGCGGATAAATCTCGCCCATCTTCTGTAAGTCAGCAACATCCATGTACTGAGCCCACGTCGCAGGCCGATCGAGTCCAGCCCGAAGAGCATCGCGCCGCATGAGGTCGAGTTCGCGGCGAAGCTCGTAAGCATCCGACTGTGCTTGATCCGGTGCAGCCAACACGATGTTGTACCACGCGAACTTGCTGGTCTTTTCCAGGAACATGAAACGGTACCGGCAGATGATTTCCAGACCCTTCAGTACTTTCGTAGTGTCTTCATCACCGTAAGTTTCAGGATCGAGGCTTTGCACCACATACAACTCGAAGCGAATGCGGTCGTCGTAATAGGTCGTGACTCGGGTCAGGATCAATCGATAGCTGGTGGGATGACCACCTGCCAATGCGCTGGGCAATACCAGCACCTGGCTGTTGTCGATGCTTCCCTGAAGATAAGACAGAACGATGCTGCCAAGGGCGTCACGCCAAATGCGTTGATACGGGCCGGGGAGATTGGCGAAGGCGTCCCATGTGATCTCCTGGTTCGGCAACCCAGCAATATCCGGCGCACCTGTTGCGGCCGGAATCAGTTTGGATTCCGGCGGGAGCTGCGTCGCGTCTTTGCCTAACGCGGCGGGGAGTTCGACCGTGATTTGCTGTTGGACTTTGCGCTCTTCAGCAACTGTGCTCTTGAGCGAGCGAAAAACTTCTATGCGAATCTTCCGAGCAGCGTCGACGGGGTCGGGCCGCTGCTGCATCCTTTCCCAGCCGGCGGCTTTACGGTAGTCATCAGAGGTGTCTTGCAAATCCTGGATGAATTTACATATCGGATGATCCGAGGTGATGACATCCTTCGCTGCAAACTCGTCAGAGTCAAGTTGCAGCAGCGTATGGGCTATGCTCAGGTCTACTCCCTGGTAGGAAGAAACCACATCCGGAGGTGTCCCTAGATAGAGTGGTATCAGCCTCTTCTTCTGGTACGTGGTGTCGTCCTCCGATTGTGCCCGCAGTCCACTCAGGCCTTCCCAAAAGCCGATCTCCCACCCGGTATAGCCCTTGTTCAGGCCAGTGAAAACAATGATGAGAATGTCGGATTCCTGGAGTCTGTCCTGTAGCTGGGCACGGAAGTCCTTGCCAACTTCCATGAACCACTTGTCGAGATTAATTTGCGGAAAGTCACCCAATGCATTCTTCAGGCACCCACCTATGGTGCATGCCAGGTTTAGGTCCTCAGATGCATGGCTGATGAAAATACGCAGTCTTCGCGATGCGGTCGAAGCCGTAGCAGAACTCGTCGCCCCCACAATCCCCTCCTGTCACCCTAGTGCAGCGAACTGTAACACAGTTTTTAGTTTTGGATAAAAGGATCGTGGGTCGGCACTCACTATAGGGCTTTTGGCTTATCTAAGGGAGCACCTTCCGGTTTGCGGTCAGCAACTCCAACTTGGGTATCGTCGCGAGTGACAGGTCCGCCTGCGGACGAGGGGCCAAGGAATCTGTAGTTTGTGCTCTCCCTTTCGGGCCCCGATGATTCCAGGTCTTCCACCCAGGATTGCAGGCTGCCCCTGAGCGTAGCCGAACGGTCCTGAGCTATGATTGTTCCGTCGTTCGGACTATGTTGAGCCAAGCTGTCTGACACGGAAGGAAAAGCGTCATAACAGTAGTTGCATGGGATTAGAAGACTCGGATTCCCTGTCTGGACTGGGTCGGATATTATCGTCGTATGGCACTTCGCTGGTCATCGTTGGCCGTTCTCGCCGCTCTTTGTACGCTCCTGCCGGGCTGCAAAGCCCGACCCAGGGTTCAGCCGGTCTCGGTGCGCATCTATCACGATCTCTCTTCGCCTTACGGTCCCGCGCTAGACCATCGCATTTTGGATTTCGAGGCCACGAATCCGCGACTGTCGAACGGGGCGGCCGTAGAGGTAGGAAACCTGGGAATGACAGATCTGCAAACTGCGCTGAATCATCTGGACGATCCGGCGGTCGACATCGTGATCCTCGATTCGCCAAGCCAAGCCCTTGACTATCCTGCCCTGCAACCGGAAATGAGTCATGCGGTGAATGTGTGTGCCGCCCTGGAAGCGTGTCCGGCAGAGGTGCCGGCGGTCGTGCCCTCAAAGCTGCAAGGTGATCGCGCCGAGGCAGCCAACAAGTTCGTGCAGTTTTTAGCATCCAGGACGATGCCCCCGGCGGCTCAACCAGCAGCTCCCGAAGCAGCGCCCGCCCAGTCGCCTCCTGCTGATTCTGCCAAACCCCACAAGTAGGGCTAAGGGGTGCGATCGCGCTGATTCTGGGGAAACTCGATTTCCCGATGCCCGGCGGCTTGGTACTGCTCTCCGGTGAAGGCTGCCTTGGCAAAGCCCAGCAACTGCACCATCTTGCCCTCGGGCGCGTGCCAGTATTCGGCACCAGTAATCAGAACCCGGATCAAGACCAACTTGGGATCCTCGAGTCCTCGCGGAAACCACGCTTTGTAGAGCGGGTTCCAGAGCTCTTTCTTCTTCTCTGGATTGTTCAGCAACTGGGCCCTTCCGCTCACCGAAACGTAGCGCTGCC
Organism: uncultured Acidobacteriaceae bacterium; assembly: GCA_963796585.1. Classification (GTDB taxonomy): domain Bacteria; phylum Acidobacteriota; class Terriglobia; order Terriglobales; family Acidobacteriaceae; genus CAVVDY01. The sequence continues at coordinate 95,897 of CAWCMB010000004.1, read as the reverse complement.
CGTCCGGCTCGGCGTATGCCACACAAACGTTGTCGTTCTCCCGTATCGCATCCACCTTGTCGGTATCGGTAGCAGTAAAAAACCAGAGGTGGCCGTCCACATCGGCCTCCTGGGTCGCCATGGGACAGCTATGCACTGCTCCATCCGAATGCACGGTAGCAAGCATGGCGAATTTGATGTCGTGAATCAGCTCGTTCAATTGCTCAACCGGGGTACGCGTAGCAGCCATTACGTCTCCTTCCAGATTTTCTTGAGTCAACGGAAATTGGAAGCAGGCTGGATGCGGGGAGTTGGCGGGTTCAGCCGTGGGTCGCTACTTCGTATGCCGCGACAACATCCGGGGGCTTCCAGCCGTTGCCGAGATAGACCTTGACGACTTTGCCGTCGGGTCCGATGAGCACGGTGCTTAGGCTGTGTACGATTTGTCCGGATTTCTGGTTGTAGGAGAGCCCGAAGAAGTCGGCAGCTTTCTGTATCTGTTCCGAAGAGCCGGTGGCGAATTGCCAGTGCTGGAAGCTGGGATCGACGTCGCCCACGTAGCGCTTTCCGTATTGCCGCAGGACCTCGGGCTTATCGTGTTCGGGATCGATCGAGATGCTCAGCAACTGCGCCTGATCGAAGGCCTTCGGGTCTTCATGTAACTGTTTAAGTATTTCGCCGAAGTTATTGCTCATTAGAAGGCAAAAGTCAGGCAGCGGACAACGGGTGTAAATGAAAGTAAGCAGTAGAGGCTTGCCGCGAAACTGCGCCAGATGGATGCGCTTGCCGTTCTGGTTAATCAAGGAAAGGTCGGGGACTGCGTCTCCGGGCTCGGGAACATGGAAGCTGGTGGTGCCATCGTTGATGGGCCCTGACCGTTTGGTGAAGCTAATGTCTTGCAACTCGGCGTGTCTGCCAAGCACCAGCGTGGCGTGAATCTGGTCACCGGGATCAATCTTGCCGAACACCCATTCGTCATTGGGGCCCACGAGAAATGGCATGGTCATGCCAGGCATAAGTCCGGGGACATCCTGGTGCGCGACTGTGATCTGGTGGGCGGCGGAGTCAACCGCGACGACTTCGCCCTGTAGCTCGTAACGCTTCTCGGCGGGCTTCTTCGAGCAGGCAACCGCCCCGAGGATCGACGCAACCAGCAGCAGGACGCGAACGCGGCGCATACAGATCGATTCTACGGGAGCGCCGGGTTGCACTCTCTCCCAAACATATGAGGCTTTCTCTCCGCTAACGGTGGCTTGGATAGTGGCAAGCGCGTCTCAGCTGGATTCTGCACACGCGTCTCGAGTTCCAATTTGGTCCAGAATCCCGTTTCCGGTGCCCGAGGTCACTGACAGCGGCTCACCGGGGGTGCATGCTTCTCCCGTGCGAGCGCCCTCGGGAGAAACTATGAAGAAGATTTCTGTGCTGACCCTGTTCGTCATGCTGTTTGCATTGACTGCCACATTCGCGGTCGCCAGCTGCCCCGTTGAGACGGGCGCTACCTGTGCCTTTTACGGCGGCGACTTGGATCTGAATGATCCAAACCAGAACGGCCTGGCGAACGAGAACGACGCCATCGTGGGCGGCGACCCCTACGGCGCTGCTGTCTACCAGAACTTCAACGAAGCTGGCGGCACAATCATGGGCCTGGCTAGCAACAACCTGAGCGGCCTAAACCCCAAGACCGCCTACTGGGAAATCCGCTCTGGCATATCGGAAGGCAACGGTGGCACACTGATCGCTTCCGGAACCGGTGCTACCTTGAACGTGCCGACCGGCCGCAGCGACTTCGGTTTCAACGAGTACACTGACTTTGTAGGAATGAGCGTTAGCCTTGGCGCCGGCCAGTACTGGATGGCAGTTGTTCCGAACGATCCCAGCAATGCGAACCGTTCGTTCAACAGCGAGACCGATGGTCTGAACAGCGTAGGCAGCCAGACCAGCAACGAGCAGTTCTTCAACAGCGCGTTCTTCGGCGCGAACTTTACCAACGCCAACAATGAAGGCGTTTACCCCCAGTTCTCGCAGGCTGCGTACAACTGTCCTGAGCCGTCCGGCCTGATTTTGCTCGGTACTGGGCTGATTGTCACAGCCGGAGTAGTACGCGGACGTCTATTTCGCTAGGTGGGTGGAGCGAGTTGCGAGCGAGGGATACGCGTTTCGGCGGATAGCGACGGCCTCTTCTCTTTCATTCATGACAAGAAGAGGCCCCGCACGGCAGGGACCTCTTCTGACTACGACAATCGCGCCGGGCTGAGTTTCTAGTGCACCGACGCGTCGCTTGCCTTGATTCCTCCGTTGGCCACGCTGGTTGAAACATTGTGTTTCAGCCAAGCTGACAGCGTACTTTGCTGCTGCTGCTTCAGCGTTGCGCAACTGTGGATCGATTCGATTGCTTCTTTCTGGTTGCGTTCGGTTCCCTGGATGGGATGCTGTTGGAAGAACGACTGCACTTCCTCCGCCTTTTCCGGACTGCAGAAACTCTCCGCCGCACCCAGGAAGATACCGAAGCCGCCCAGTCCGCCGCCAGTTTTGTCGCTGAGAGCGTTGTAGTTCTTGCGCATGAAATCCCAAGTCGCATCGCGGGCCGCAGGATTCTGCATCATGTTCGAGAGCATGTAGAGATCCTGGCTCCGCACTTCAGGGGTAAGCGTCGAGGCCAATGTTTGTTCAATCAGCTTTGGTTGTTGAAAGTCTCCCAAGGTGCGGAAATAGCGATAGTACTGTTCTGGCGACTTCGCAGCTTTCATCTGCGCTTTGTATTGGTCATAGAGTTCTGCATCTCCGTGACGTGCTGCTACCGCCAGAACCGTGCTGGCCAACGTGGGATCCACTGACTGCGGATCACGCATATAGGCCTGCGCCATGGTGCGGGCCTGCTGCACCACCTGCGGATCGTCGCCTACGTACCCTAGCAAGTTGAAGAGGATTGCACGTTTCTGCCGCTCAGTCGGCGGTTCGTTCGCCTTTGCGGTATAACCCAGTTGCTGCAACATAGGCGAGAACGTCTGCCGTATCCATGCCTGCATCTCGCCTCGGTCGGCATCGCTCACCAGGTCGCTGTTGATGAACTGCAGATGGCCAGCGAAGTTTTCCAACAGAACATATCCCGGCGTGTTCTTGAACTGCGCTGCCAGCGCCAGGTAGTCGCCAGCCTTCGACCTGCCAGCGCGCATCAGTGCCCATTCATCGCCGATGAGGGCAATGCGCTCGTCGGGAGTCAGTCCCTGCTCGCCGGCGCTGCCCAACTGCTGTAGCGCACCCGCGTCGTAGCTGAAACGGTAGTAGCCCAGCGCTCCTGCATTGGGGAAGACGAACTTCGAGCAGCCTTTCATGGTGAACTGCTCTTGCCGCTTCGTCATGAGGAAGCACTGGTTCTGCGCCGCAGCATCGCCGACGCCTTTGACGCAGATGGGGCTTTGCCAGACCTGATCGTTAGGCGCGTTGAAGGCTTCCGGATTGTTGAAGTAGCGCTTTTGCGAAAGATCCAGAGTTGTGCTGCTTCCGTTGCACTTGGCGTCGACCTGCACGAACGGCTCGCCCGGCTGCAAAACGAACGTCGGCATGATCTCGTCGATGGGCTTCTTCGAGGCGCGCGCCATGGCGTTCCAGAAGTCTGACGCCGTGGCATTGCCGTAGGCATGTTCCTTGAGATAGAGGTTTACGCCGGCGCGGAAGTTCTCCGGCCCAACATAAGACTCCAGCATGTGCAGCACCGCGGCAGTTTTCCCGTAGGCGATTCCATCGAACAAAGTCTCGATCTCGCCGCGCGTGGTCGCTTCCTGGTGAATGGGACGCGTGTTCTGCACGCCGTCCTCCGCCAAGGCGTTCTGCGAGGTCTCGACTACATCCTGGCTGATGAGCCAATCGGGCTTCCACGCGCTCACGGGATGCGGGGTCATCCAGGTGGCGAAGCCCTCGTTCAGCCAGATGTCGTCCCACCACTGCATGGTGACAAGATCGCCAAACCACTGGTGCGCGACTTCGTGCGCGATGACGTCGGCAACTCCGCGCTTGGCGCCAAAGGAGCCGGTCTTCTCGTCAACCAGCAACGCGGTTTCGCGATAGATGATGGCACCCCAGTTCTCCATGGCGCCGGCCTGGAAGTCGGGGACTGCGATCTCGTCCAGCTTCTTCAGCGGATATTTGATGCTGTAGTAGGTGTTGTAGTAGTGCAGGATGGCCTTGGTCGCGTCGAGCGGGTAGCGGGTGAGATTTTCGCGTCCCGGCACGGTGCATACGCCGATCTTGATGCCGTCCACCTGGTCGTGCTGACATGTCCAGTCACCGACAGTGAGCGCCACCAGGTAGCTCGACATCTTAGGCGTGGTCGCAAACTTGATGGTGTGCTTGTCGCCAGGACCGGGGTGGTCGGAGACCACATAGTTGTTGGAAATTGCGGTGTCGCCCTTGTCCACAATGGCTGCGATATCGAAGGTCGCTTTATAGCCTGGCTCGTCGAAGCTGGGGAAGGCAACGCGCGCGTCGGTAGCTTCCATCTGGGTGACCGCGTACTTGTGTCCCTTGTAGGTGCTCAGATACAGCCCGCGCAGCTTGTCGTTGAGATGGCCTGTGTACTTGATGTGAACGGTGGCCGCACCGGCGGGCAGCTCTTTCTCGACGGTGAAGGTCGCCATCTCGTTGGCGGCATCGGTCGAGACCATGGCAGTCTGGGTCTGTCCGCCGGCGGAGATCGTTACCTCATGGAAGTCGATCTCCAGCGCGTTGAGGGTAATGGCATGGCTGGGCTTGGCCAGCGTAACGTCGATCGACTCATCGCCTTCGAAACTGTTGGTCGCGAAATTGATGTTGAACGACAGATTGTAGTGGCTGGGCGTTGCGCCGCCGGGAAGGCGTTGCGCGAAAGCTGTGCAGCAGGTGAGAAGCGTAATGGCACAACTAAAGAAGATCCGTTTCATTGGGCGTCCTAAAGTGTTGGAATTTCTACCCGGGGGATATGCAAGTGGTACGTGCGGAGTGACCTCTGAGTTCCGCGAGACTACCAAAGATCATAGACGGCTTTGCGAGCAGGGCGTGAGCCCGCCTGGGTCACGAGCGATGACCATTCAAGTACACTCGCTCACAACGATTTACCCCAACCCAGTATGCAAGCTCGCGATAATCCTCCAGGTCGAAAACTGCGATATCGGCGTCTTTGCCGGGTTCGAGAGATCCCTTCCGGTGCTGCAGGTTGAGAGCGGCCGCGCCGTTGATGGTGGCCGCCGTAATCGCCTCGGCGGGCGCCATCTTCATGTGCGTACAAGCCACCGACAGCACAAAAGGCATCGAGGGTGTAGGAGAGCTTCCGGGATTGTAGTCGGTGGCAAGTGCCAGGGCGACGCCGCTGTCGATCAGTTTGCGAGCAGGAGGAAAGTGGTCGAGGCCCAGGAAGTAATTGACCGCAGGAAGCAAGGTCGCGACGGTCGCGGACTTAGCCAGCGCAGGCAGGTCGGCATCGCTGACGTAATCCATGTGGTCGAGACTGTCGGGATGAAACTCCAGCAGCGAAGCCAGTTCGGTTTGCGCTAACTGGCATACATGTACGCGTGTCTTTAAGCCGCGTTCGAGGGCGGCTCGTAGGATCTTTGCCGATTCCTCGATGGTGAAAGCTCCCTTTTCGCAGAAGACATCGACGTATTGCCCAAGCTTCTCCTCGGCAACGGTCGGAATCATCTGCTCGCAGACGATGTTGACATAGCGCTCACGACCGTCGCGATATTCAGGGGGAACGACATGCGCGCCCAGCAAGGTCGGGATAACGGTTCCGTGCCAGCTCTGAGCTGCCAGCTTTATTGCCCGGAGCGATTTCACCTCGCTCTCGAAGCTTAGCCCATATCCCGACTTGGCTTCAACCGTGGTCGTTCCCTGCGCCGTCATTTCATGCAGCGCACGAAGTACGTGCTCCGCGAGCTGCTCCACCGAGGCCTCGCGAACGCCACGAATACTGGAGCGAATACCTCCTCCGGCCTCGGCGATCTCCTCATAGCTCGCGCCGCCGATGCGCTTTTCGAAATCCACCAGCCGGGGCGCGGTAAACGCCGGGTGAGTGTGCGAGTCGACAAATCCGGGGAGCACGACCTTGCCACGACAATCAATCTCCTCGGCACCGGCGGCAAGAGTGTGACGCGTGACCTCGTCGGTTGAGCCGACGGCAACAATCGCGCCGCTGTGCAGCAGCGCGGCGCCGTCGGGAATGATCCCCAGCTCCAGCATCTGCTTTCCCCGACGAGGTGCGGTTTGCCCGTGCAAGGTAAGCAACTGTGAGGCGTGCGTCAGTAGCACGGGAGGTGGTGTCTTCATAGCGGTTGTAACTTTCCGGAAATTCTTATCTTAAATGGGAGGATGGTGATTCAGACAACGAAGGAGGCGGGTGCGCGGAGACTTCACGTCAGGGTGCGGTTAATTCTGTAAAGCGTGGGCGTCAGGCCCGACCTTGGTCGTGCCCTGACGCGCATCATCGCAAAGCCACGCTTCTCAAGAGCCAAAGATTCTTATTTCGCTGGAGCAGGCGGTACGGCTTGTGCACTTTGCTGCCCGGCGTAGTATCCGCTGCGCGTACGCACCTGAAGGTGCTTATAGCCTTTGGCGCTGGCTTCCACTTTCACGGTGCGGTATCCCCCTGCGCTCTGCGGTTTCGTCGGCTTGTAGACGATGGTGTACTGGTTACGAATGTCGTGGGCAATCTGTGAAGTAATGGCGTTCACTTCACTGACGTCCTTGGGAAAGAACGCAACGCCACCGGTTTCCTCAGCCATCTCGCGCAACGCTCGACGCGCACGCTTGGAATGCTCGTCGCCAAGGATACCGATGGTGTACACGGTCGGACCATTCTGCGCCTGCAAATTGCGGATGGCCTGCTCCAGCGACTCGCGGCTGGCATTATCTTCGCCATCGGTGACCACCAGCAGGACTTTCTTCTCCAACGGACCACTCTTCTTCAAGTGATCGGCAGAAGCAACTGTCGCGTCATAAAGCGCGGTTCCGCCACGCGCCTCAATACGCTGTAGCGCGTCATCCAGCTTGGGTATCGACGCCGTGTAGTCCTGGTCGAGAAAATACTCTTCGTTGAAGTTGACGATGAAGACCTTGTCCTGCGGATTGCTCGACTTGACCAGATTGATCGCGGCAGCATTCACTGCCGGACGCTTGTCACGCATCGAGCCGGAGTTGTCGATCACGATTCCCATCGCAACCGGGATATCTTCACGGCGAAACGAGACAATCTTCTGCGGCTGACCGTCTTCGAAGACCTGGAAGTCATTGCGTCCGAGATCCGTCACCAGGCGGTTGTTCTGATCCACCACGGTCGCGTGCAACGTGACTTCGTCGACTTCCTTCTTGAAGATGTACACGTCACCGCTTTGCGACGACGGAGCCTCTCCCTGCGCCGGAACCTGCACGGTATCACCGGGCTGATTCGGGGCACGGGGAATGGGCGGCTGGTCTTCAGTTTGGCTTGCTGGGGTTTGGTTCGCCGGGGCTGAGCCGCCGGCCGGCGGAGTACTCTGTTGCGTCACTCCGGGCGCCGAGGGTGGAGTCATTCCCGGCTGATTGGCCGGTTGAGCAGGCGCAGACTGAGCCGGCGCCCAGCTTCCAAGCAGAAAAATTGTCGCGATCAGAAGGACGCAGCTCTTAGTCCGTGGGTGCATAGTATCCCGTCTTGGCATAAACGTGCAGCGGCGGCAGGCCTTTCGGAGGGTTCAGCTTCACCTTGATCTTGCGCCATTTGCCATCGCGTGCTGGATTGGTTGGACGGTATCCGAGCACATATTGGTTGCGCAGCTCTATCCCAATCTTGGTAGCAACGTCTGCCAGTTCCGTTACCGAGCCGATGGCAAATGTCCGCCCACCAGTAACTTCCGTGATTTCGCTCAGCAACTCGGGCCCTTCGCGTTCCTCCGGCGTCTTGAAGTCGCGATCGTACAGACCGATTCCGTAAATCTGCACGTCAGACTCTTTCACCATCGACTTGATCTCGCCCTCGGTGTAGCGGCTGTGGTTGTCGCCACCGTCAGAGATGATGAGCAGCGCCTTTTTCTCATAACGCGCTTTGCGCATGCGCGTCATACCCAGGTAGATGGCGTCGAGCAGAGACGTGCGCCCCTTGGGCTGGGCATAGACCAGGCGGCTCTGTATATCCTCGATGTTCTGGGTGAAGTCGGCCAGCAGTTCGGGTTTGTCGGAAAAGGTGATAATGAAAAATTCGTCCTGCGGATTGGCGGTACGGAAGAACTCGACCACCGCATCGCGGGACTTGTCGATTTTGTTGCTCATCGAACCGCTGACGTCAAAAATGACACCTAGCGAGATCGGCGCATCCTCGCTGGAGAAATGCCGGATCTCCTGCGGCTGCCCGTTGTCGGAAAGCAGGAAGTTGTCTTTCTCGAGGCCCGTCACCAGCCGGTTCATGGGATCGGTCACGCTCACCGGCACCAGCACCAGATCCACGTCCTTGCGGAACGGCTTAGTGTGCGTTTTGAGCGAAATGTCTTCCGTGCCGGTGTAGGGTTTGGCGTCTTTCAGCGCTTCCTTCGCGTCGGTGGTCGCCGCTGGCCCTTTCGGCTGATCGTGCTGGATACGGGGCGTGATGTGGACTTGATCGGTATCATCCTGCGCTAGCAGCGGAGCGCAGAGCACGGCTCCAACACAGATCGCCACCACCAGAGAGAAGACGCGCATCAAGATATTGACGGGAGGGAGACGCAAATGTCCCGCTACCTGACTGGTTAAATCCTGAGAAGACGGGCGGGCTGACCCGATACCGTAACCGCAACCGCGGGCCATAGGATCCTCTGTGCCTGTGGGGCTGATGGTAACACGGGAAGCGACGCCCCTGTCACATTCCGTGTCCCGGTTCCCGCCGGTGAAAGCTGCTGCCTGCATGGATGAGTCGCCCCCGCCTCTGGTTTGCTTACGCACGCTGCTACAATTCGTCTTGCTCCCTGCCACGCCTTTTCAACGTGTACGAAGGCAACGAGCGAGACACATGTCAGCCAAGAATCGCCATGAAATGCCCCGTTGGAAACCGCAGCAGCCCCTTACCCCGTGTCTCGTATTAACCCAGCAGTACGATAAAATCTCGCCCCAAATGTCAGCCGGAGGTCATTAGAGTTGTCCTTTGGCCTTCGCAGGCCGGTTGCGCTCGTCATCCTTACCGTGGTTTTGGGGTGCATCCTTGCCCTGCGCTTCGGGTCTCATCCGTCGACCGTCGAGGCACAAGCGGGAGGTCCTGGCCAGATCACTGTGTTTTCGCCGCAGAGTTCGTACGGTGTCACCCCGGTGGAGATCGGGGGGCAGCCCTACGTTGGCCTGGTCGACGTGCTTGAACCTCTGGGTTCGGTTGAGGCGAAGCTCAACGGCAAGAAGTTAAAGTTAAGCTTTAGCTATGCTGGAAATAAGCAACAGGAAGCTGAGTTTCACGACGGCAAGAATGACGTCAAGGTCAACGGCAAGAAACTAAAGCTGCCCGCCAACTTCGTGCTTCAGGACGGGCGCGGGTATGTTCCCCTGTCGTCAGTCAGCGAGCTATTGCCGAAACTTGGACTGCAGCCCGTCGAGTACCGCGGCGGCTCCCAGCGCCTGCTGATTGGCAACGTGGCTGAACACTTCACCGCCGAGCTAAAGAAGGGTACGCCTTCACGCCTGCTGTTGGGCTTCCCCGCCCCGGTGAATCCCTCGGTTGCCACCGAGCCGGGTAAAGTGAGGCTCACCTTCAAGCGCGATCCGGTTGTCGCCGCCTCACCCAATGTTCATTACGAGGACCCGTTGATTACCGGGACGACGTTCTCCGAGCACAATGGCGTTGCCGAGTTGGAGATCACCGGCTCGGCTCCGTTGATGGCCAATTTTGGGGACGGCGGCAGGACGATCATCGTGACCGCTGCGCCCGGGCCTCCGCCGACCCAGGCGGTGCAGCAATTGCCATTGAACGTTCCGCAGTCCGCCGCCACTGCGCTGCCTGCGCCAGCTCCGCAGGCTCCTCCGAGGCCGCGGTTCCTGGTCATCGTGGATCCGGCGCACGGCGGTAACGATATCGGCGCGGCGATTACGCCGCAGTTGCCGGAGAAAGACGTAGTGCTGGCGCTTGCCCGCCGGGTGCAGCACGAACTGCAGGCCCGCGGGATAGCCGCTTCCCTGCTGCGCAACGGAGATTACGCCATCGGTCTTGACCAGCGCGCGATCTCGATCAACGCGGCGCGTCCGGCGCTGTACATCGTGCTGCATGCCGCCAATACCGGCAAGGGCGTGCACGTTTTTACCGAGTTGTTGCCGCCCGAACCGGTGACTGCCGGCGGCTTTCTGCCGTGGGACACAGCGCAATCGGCTTACGCGGATCTGAGCGGATCCGTTGCCGGGTCCATATCTGCTGAGCTGGAGAATCGCAAGCTGCCAAACTCCACTCTGCCTGCGCCGCTGCGCCCGATGAACAATGTGGCCGCGCCCGCCGTCGCGGTTGAGATTGCGCCGCCCGGAGTCAGCGTCGACGAGATTGCCAGTGTCACGTACCAAACGCAGGTGGCACAGGCCATCGCCGCCGGTGTACTTGCGGTACGTGCGAAGTTGCCGGAGGTGAATCCGTGACCCGGCGCATTGTGCTGATGCTCACGGTGCTGTTGCTGGTCGCGGCCGGCATGGGAGTCTACGCCTGGCATTTGCATAAGAAGGTCACAGCGGAAGAAGCGCGGCTGGCCATGCAACAACAGAATGCGCCTTCGCCCACCAACGGCCCAACGGCGGGGGTAACTTTGTTTCTTGCTTCGGATGCGAACGCCACCCTCTATAAGAAGCAGATCAGCATTCCTCTGCCGGCAGAACGCAGCGAGCAAGCTCGTGCCATTCTTCGTGCACTGTTTGGAACATATTTGCAGCCGGGCTCGCCACACCCCATCGGCGCAGGGGCTGACGTTCGCGCAGTTTACCTGCTGAACGATGGCAGCGCGATTGTGGATACGAACGCTGCATTTGCTGACGCGCACCCGTCAGGCGTCCTCGCTGAAGAGCTGACGATTACCTCGATCGTCGCTACATTGAACGCCAACGATCCAAAGATCAATCGCGTAAAGATCATCGTCAATGGAGCCGAACGCGACACGCTGGCCGGACATGCCGACCTGCGCCGCTTCTACCTGGCCACCAACATGGGCCAGCTTGCGAAGGAGCTGCAGTGACGTTGCCGCGCATTGGTATCTTCGATTCGGGCGTGGGTGGGCTGACGGTGCTGAGGGCTCTGGCCGAGCGCCTGCCCGCGCGCTACTTCTATTTCGGCGACACTGCACGGCTACCCTATGGGACGAAATCGGCGGAGACCGTAGCGCGCTATGCCATCGGCGCGACACGGTTTCTTGAGTCGCAGAACATCGATTTGCTGGTGATCGCGTGCAACACGGCAAGCGCGCTGGCGCTGCCGCAGATCAAAGACGCTGCGAACGTTCCTGTGGTTGGTGTGGTTGAGCCGGGGGCGGCCAGGGCGTCGCAGGTCAGCCAAAGTCGTAAAGCGGTGGTGATTGCAACCGAGGCGACGGTCTCTAGCCACGCCTATCGCGATGCATTGCAGAGGCACGGGGTGGAGGCGTTCGAGAAAGCCTGCCCCTTGTTTGTGCCCCTCGTCGAAGAAGGATGGACCGAGCATCCGGTGACAGAGCAGGTGGCGAGAATTTACTTGGGTGAAGGGCTGGCGGGCAGCGACGGCGCCGACGTGCTGGTGCTGGCATGCACGCACTATCCCCTGATCGCGCCGCTGCTGCGTCGAACGGCTCCAAGGCGGATGGCGATTGTGGATTCGGCGGAGTCGACAGCGGGTGTGGTGAAGAAGATGGTGGAAGGATTGACTCCCACCCTGTCGCCGAAAGAGGGCGACAAGGATGGGGCACCCGTCGTCTCCGATCATCGTTCATTTCAATTCTTCGTGACGGATTCAGTGGACAAGTTCAAGCGGCTGGCAACGCGGTTTCTGGGGCGGCAGGTCGATCGCGTGGAGCATGTGGACCTTGGCGGGTAGAAGAAAACTTCACCACGGAGGCACTGAAGCACAGAGAGGAAGTAGATGGATTCTCAAGCCATAGCAGCACTCGCGAAACGATTTGGAATTCCCGGTAAGGCGGAGGTTGTCGCCGGCAACGGAGGCCTGCCTAAGGTCGTGATCTCCGCCACGGAGGCCTCAGGCGAGATGTACCTGCACGGCTGCCATGTGACGTCGTGGAAGCCAAGGGATGCAGCCGAGGTGCTCTATCTGAGCCCTGATTCCCTGTTCGAGGATGGGCGTGCGATTCGCGGAGGTATTCCGGTTTGCTTTCCCTGGTTCGGCGACAAGTCCGATGACCCGGTTGCGCCCGCCCACGGATTCGTTCGCGCGAAAGAGTGGCAGCTTGAGTCCATCGAGGTAGACGGAAAGAAGGTCGTGGTCAGCATGTCCACCGAAAGCGACGACGACACGCGGAAGTGGTGGCCGTTTGATTTTCGTCTGGTCTGCCGGGCGACGTTCGGGCGAGAACTCGAGCTCGAACTGATCGTCACCAATACCGGATCGTCTGTGTTCACATTCGAGGAAGCACTGCACGCGTACTTCGCAGTAGAGAGTGCCGAGTCTGCATTCGTGCTTGGCCTCGATGCGACGAGATATATCGACAAGACGGATAAGCGAATCGAGAAGATGCAAACGGGCGACGTGCGCTTCTCAACCGAAACAGACAGGGTCTATCTCGATACCACAAGCGAGCTCCAGCTATTCGATCCCGCAATGAACCGCAGTATCAGGGTAGAAAAACAAAACTCCCATACCACCGTCGTGTGGAATCCCTGGTCTGAGAAATCGATGGCACTGAAAGACCTGGGAGCCGGCGAGTGGAAACGCTTCGTGTGTATTGAGACCTCCAATGTCAGTCCCTTTGCGGTGGAACTTCAGCCTGGCGAGAGCCCCACGATGACGATGATCGCCCAGCCTTCCTAGAAGAAGCATTGAAGGCTTCGGAGCGATAGGCAATGAGGAACCAAAGCGACTTTGTCGCGGCCTCTGTCGTCCTTACGGAACTCCAGCGATTGCCCTCGGCTTTCCCGGCGCTGAAAGCGCAGGGCTCAGCTCTGCTGCGCCTGCGGCGGGGGTTTTCCGGATCGATGCCTTGGCACTCTGCGATGTTCAGTAGATGAACGACTGAATCTCCGTTACGCCCTGATCGGGTCCATCGACGAAGCCTTCGCGCCAATTCGGGTGCAACGCGATGTGCATGGGAATGACGTTAAACGTGTTCGAGAAGTTGAATCCGTTGAGCGTTTTTACCAGATTTCCGTGGATCTCGTAGACATATATCGTGCTGCCGCTTGACACGCTCGAATTCGGCTGCGCGATGAAGAACCACTTGTGAATGGAATCGTACTCGACGTCCGCACCGCTATAGAACTGCTGCCCGCCAGAATTGGGTAGCTGGATGGTGAAGCCGGTTTGCGCCGAAAGATTGTAGAACTCCACGTTGGCATCGTCTTCTGTCGTGGTGACGAAAATGCCATCATCGGAATCGACAGCGATGCCATTAATAAATCCGAATCCAATGCCACGGAACTCTGAGAATTTGGCATTGGTCAAGTCGACCACGCCGATTACTGGCAGGCACAAAAAACATCCCGGGCCGCCGCCCAAGATCGCGTGGTTGGTGGCGTTGTCGTACGCGATGGGCGGAGGTATGCTTGCGAAATTGTTGGAGTCGGTAATTGTGACAACCGGTCCGAAGGTGTTGGCGCCCACGTTGGAGCTGAAGACCTTCGGCTTGAACTGTCCACTATTGTCGTAGACGAAGACGGCAACGTTCGGGACTCCCTGGCTGCGGCCCACCCCGTTGGGCATGATGATGTCCTGCTTGCCGAGCGGCGGTGTCCACGAGCCGGTGAATTGGTTCGCTGTTAGAGGATTTATGACTTGGAAGTACCGCATTACGTGGAAGAGACTTAGTTCGACTTCGTGGTCGATAAGGCCAACACCGTTGCCGACAACACCCAAGGTTACGAAATCGTCGGATGTTTGCGTCTTGGTGACGACGGAGAGGATCTGGCCGGTCTTTTGATCGAATGTTTCCACGGCCGCCAGCACCAGGCCATTTGACAAGCTTTGAGATTCGCTCAGGACGCCTTCCGTCCCGTTCTGATCGATATCAAATCCAAAAATCTGCCCGCCGAACTTGCTGTGGATGACGACCTTTCCGATCGTTTGTCCCAATCCGGCAACGCTCACGAACAGCAGTAAAGATAAACAGAGGGATGGGAATGCACGGCTTCTTGGGTCTTTCACTTTCTGTCTCCTTGGAGCGTGGTCGCAGAAATGCTTACCCGCTGCGGCCACAGCGTAGCCCTCCTCTGATTTCTACGTGTCACAGGTTTGTCAGAGAATCTGTTCAAGGATGTAACAAGGGAGGCGTGGAGCTACCGGGCGGGTTACGTTCGCAGTAACTGGATCCCCGGGATGGAGGACTGCGGTCCCGAGCCGTGCCCACCTGCTTTAATCGGTTGTCAACTGCCATTCCGCGCCACCGAGCGGGCCTTTCTTTGGGCCTCCGAATATGAGCTATGATTGTTGGGCCGTGGGGGAATTCGAATGACGACCATGTTGATCGTGGAAGACGAACCGAGCGACCTCCGGACCGCCGCTGACGTTTCACATTCTTTGGGTTTTAGCGATGTGCAGGCCCGAACAACTGCGCGTGCCGCACAACTCTATTTGGAAGCGGCGCTGGAGGGCAAACAAGCAATCCCGGATCTGATTGTCGTGGATCTGGACCTGGGTTACGACAGCGGCTTTGAGTTGCTGCGCTTTTGGCACTCCAAACGCGAACTATCAAGCGCCAGCCGCATGATTGTTTGGACCGCCATGGGAGAAGAGCAGATGGAGATTTGCCGTCTCTTCAAAATTGCTGCTGTCGTACCAAAATCAGATGGTATTGGGGCCTTGAAGCGGGCAATCCAGCCATTCGCAGCCAAAGCTTCCTGAGCGCTGTTTCGAGTTCTCCGCAGATGTGACCCGACCGACTGTGCGACAAGTCGGCAGTTCGACTCCTGCACTCAGATAGCTTATTAACGCTAGCCGTTATTCGTTGGATCTCTCGGGAGGGCGTCCATGAGTAAGCTCGGCGAGATTATCTCGCGGAACGAAGAACGCATCCGCACCGACTGGATGAAAGACATGACGTCTAGCGTCCAGCGTGCCGATTTGATGAGCAGTACAGAACTGAACGAACAAAGCGCCGCGCTGTTGAAAGCCATTGCCAAGGGAGCTTCCTCATCACAAGCTACCGATATTTCGTCTGCAGAATGGGCGCCGGCGCGGGAGATGTTGCAGGACATCTCTGCTTCTCGTGCTCGACAAGGCTTTACTCCCTCGCAAACGTCGAGCTTCGTCCTTTCGCTCAGACATCCTCTTTTCACAACTATCCAGAAGGAGCTGAGAGGGAGTCAGGATGAAATGGTCGACACTCTCTGGTCCGCCACGCAGTTGCTGGATCACCTTTCGCTTGTAACCACAGAAACTTTTATGGCGACCCGCGAAGAGCTGATCTCGCGGCAACAGCAGGAGTTGCTCGAGCTATCTACTCCAGTAGTGAAATTGTGGGACGGAATTCTGGCGCTGCCCATTATCGGGACGCTGGACAGTTCGCGCACACAGGTAGTGATGGAAGAGCTTCTACAAACGGTGGTTGCGACCAATTCGAAGTTCGCGATTATCGATATCACGGGCGTGCCTACGGTCGACACACTGGTGGCGCAGCATCTTTTGAAGACGATCACGGCAGCCCGACTGATGGGTGCGGAGTGCATCATCAGCGGCGTTCGTCCGCAGATCGCCCAGACCATCGTGCATCTCGGGATCAATCTGGAAGACGTCATTACCAAAGCGAAGCTTGCTGATGCCTTCGCGCTGGCGTTGCAGAAGAGTGGCAGAGCCGTCACGCGCGTGGCAGGCGCACCGGCTGCCAACGGCAACCCAACCCTGGGTTCCGCCAGGGAGGGATGAAATGGAGCGCATCCCCATCCTACGCATGGGTCCGTTTCTTTTGGTCACCATCCAGGTCGATATGCATGACAAGCTGGCTCTTCAGCTGCAAGACGATGTCACGCAGCGGATTGCGGATTGGGGATCTTTTGGAGTGCTCATCGACATATCGTCGTTGGAGATTGTGGACTCCTTCATCGGCCGCATGCTGGCCAACATTGCTGCCATGTCGCGCGTCCTTGGGGCTGAAACCGTGGTCGTTGGCATGCAACCCGCAGTCGCTATCACCCTCGTCGAACTGGGTATGTCTCTGCCCGGCGTCCGTACCGCTTTGAATGTCGAATCGGGGATGGAACTGCTTTACGGATCGCTGAACGTTAGACCTTGGGGAACAGGTAATGACGGTAATGAAGCGTGAAGTGTTTCCGCTGCAAACCTCGAGCGACATAGTGGTAGCGCGTCAGAAGGTGCGGCAGTGGGCGCTTGAGCTGCGCTTCAGCCTGGTCGACCAAACCAAGTTGGTTACCGCCGCCAGCGAGCTGGCCAGGAACACTCTGGATCACGGACGTGGTGGCGACATGACCATGGAAATCGTCAATGGTGCGGCGAGGTCGGGACTGAAACTGAGCTTCGTTGACAACGGCCCAGGCATCCCTGACATAGAAGCTGCTCTCAAAGATGGTTTTACCACCGGATCGGGTATGGGACTCGGCTTGGGAGGCAGCAAGCGCCTGGTCAACGAGTTTTTCATCGAGTCAGAAACGGGGAAAGGGACCAAGGTCACCGTCGTTCGATGGAAATGATCCTGACAGAGTACATTCCCATCACTGACACCAGTTCCATTGGCGAGGCCCGAAGGAGAGGGCTACATGTTGCGGAGCGGCTCGGGTTTGACGAAGTCCGCAGTGGCGAATTCGCGCTGCTGATCAACGAAATGGCTCGTAATGTACTGACCCATGGCGGAGGCGGCCAAGCCATCATCGCTGGGTCACGAAATGCACATGGGCCAATGTTGCGCCTGCTCGGTCTCGACAAAGGGCCGGGCATATCGGATGTTCCGCGTGCCATGATTGACGGTTACTCGACATCTGGAACCATGGGCGCCGGTCTCGGCGCCATGAAGCGAATCGCGAACCGAATTGAGGTTTTCACTGGTCAGGGCGGCACCATCGTCATGGTGGAAATAGGTCCAAAAGAACCGCGACAAGGGCCACACGTTGCCGGCATCGCCATTCCTTATCCGGGAGAGCGCTACTGCGGAGACGCGTGGAGCTACGATCAAAACCCTGAGCGGACCATGGTTCTCATCGTGGATGGTCTGGGACATGGGCGCGAGGCTGCGATCGCCGCTGAAGAGGCGGTGGCAGTTTTTCAATCCTGTTTGGATAGGGGCCCTGGCGAAATCTTGTCCTATGTCAATGACGCGCTGAAGAAGACGCGCGGTGCGGTTGCCGGAATTGCCCGGATCAATGCCGACAATACGCTGACCTATGCTGCCGTGGGCAATACCTCTGCCTCGGTTCTATCCAAGGAGGGGTCGCGCAGCCTGGTTGCGCATAGCGGAACCCTGGGAGTTGCGTCGCCTCGCATTCAGGAGTTCCAAATGGATTGGCCGAAAGACGGTGTGCTCATCATGCATTCCGATGGGCTTCAGTCGCGTTGGGATCTTTCGTCCTATTCCGGGTTGCTTTCACGCCACCCGGCCGTCATTGGTGCGGCTCTGATCCGCGATTTCCGCCGCCAGCGCGATGACGCTAGCGTTGTAGTTGTAAAATCGGCCGCCTAATGGAGTCACTTTCCATTCTTGAGGTTCCCCTCCGCACCGAGGAGGACGTTGTACAGGCCAGGCAGCGCGGTCGCGAAGTCGCCGCTGGCCTCGGCTTCGACAATCAGGACCAGATCCGCCTGGCGACCGCAACCTCGGAAATCGCCCGCAATGCCTTTCGTTATGCGTGCGGTGGCAGCGTCAGGTTTTCCGTCAGCTTGGATTTGCCGCAGCGGCTCGAAATTACGGTGACGGATTCCGGACCCGGCATCGCTAAGCTCGATGAGATCATCGCCGGCAAATACAAGTCCGAAACTGGGTTGGGCATGGGCATCATCGGCACCAAACGCCTGATGGACGGCTTCAACATAACCACGGGGGCGAACGGGACTACGGCCAGCATGGTGAAGTACCTTCCGCGACACTCGGAGCTGTTCTCGCGCCGATCGCTGGAGGACATGACGAGACGCTTCAAGAGCCGGGCGATCGAATCTCCCTATGCGGAAGTTGAACGGCAGAACAATGAGCTCCTGAAGACCTTGCAGGAGCTGCGTGCCCGGCAAGACGAGTTGATGCTGCTGAACCGCGAACTGGAAGATACCAATCGCGGTGTGGTGGCTCTGTATGCCGAGTTGGATGAACGCGCCGATTATCTGCGCCGTGCCTCGGAGCTGAAGACCAAGTTCCTCTCCAATGTTTCGCACGAGTTCCGCACGCCGTTGAATTCCATCATCTCTTTGGCGCGTCTGCTGAGCGCCAGGCTGGATGGCGATCTGACGCCCGAGCAGGCGAAGCAGGTGCAATACATCGAGTCTTCTGCCCGCGATCTGCAAGACCTGGTGAATGACCTTCTGGATCTGGCGAAGGTAGAGGCTGGAAAAATTAAGATCCGTCCTAAGACCTTCGAAGTGCGCGAATTGTTTAGTGCGTTGAAAGGAATGCTCAAGCCTTTGCTGGCCGACAACAGCGCGGTTGATCTCGTTTTTGTGGATGCGGCTGATATTCCGGTTCTTCGCACCGATGAAGGCAAGGTCTCGCAGATCTTGCGAAATCTGATCTCCAACGCATTGAAATTCACGCCCGGTGGAAAGGTTACGGTCTCGGCGCGATGTGAAGGGAGCTCACACGTTCTGTTCGAGGTGGCGGACACTGGCATCGGCATTCCTGTGGAGTATCACGAAACCATCTTCCAGGAATTCAGCCAGGTCGAGAACCCGCTGCAAGACCGTCATCGCGGGACAGGACTGGGCTTGCCTCTGTGCCGCAATCTTACGGCGCTGCTGGGCGGCCGGATGTGGCTGCACAGCGAAGCCGGACAAGGCTCGACCTTCTTTGTTGAGATACCCATTGTTTACGTAGGGGAAACTCCACCCACTTCCGACTTGGGGTCCCTGCCTGTAGCTGACTTCCACCGGTTTCCTGTCTTGTATTTAGAGGATTCGGCGGAGGCTGCGCACCTATTCGAGACATTCTTGCGGAATACCGAATTCCAGCCCATCCTCGCTTCGAACTTGCAGGATGCAGAGTCTTGGGTCACCAGGCACACCCCTGCGGCAGTCGTTTCGGACATATACATCGGCGAGGACTTGGCTTGGGATCTAATCCGCAGGCTGCGTGAGAAATTCCCTGCACTGCCCATTATCGTTACCAGCGTTTACGATGAGGCACAACGTGCATCCAACGAAGGCGGGACTCTGTTTCTCCCCAAGCCGCTGGAACGCGAGCAGTTGCTGCACGAGCTTAGGAACTTGATTTCAACGCCGGGAGCGCGACAACTACTTATTGTTGACGATAACGAGGTTTCTCGTTACATCTTGCGCCAATTGCTGGATTGGCCCTGGCTTGAGATTAAAGAAGCAAAGAACGGTGGAGAGGCACTTGCCGCGGTTGCCGAAGGCGCTCCCGATGCCATGGTGCTCGATTTGCTTATGCCGGACATTACTGGATTAGAGGTTTTGCGACGTGTCCGCGAACTCAGTTCGACAGCCAACCTGCCGATCCTGATCTACACCTCTAAGACGCTCTCTGAAGAAGAAAGAGACCTCCTGGCAAGCTTCGGCGCGGCCGTAATTCGCAAGGAAGATGTCTCAACCCGTCTCTCAGCTAAGCCTTTTTTCGATTGGCTGACCGCTGAAGGCCTGGTGCCGCAGAACACCGCCTCTCATGCAAATGGATAGCACGGCGAATCGCATCCTGATCGTCGATGACCGGGAACAAAACCGGTACGTGCTCAGGCGCATTCTCCAGCAATCCGGATATGCCTGCGACGAGGCAGGCACTGGGCGCGAAGCTCTCGAGAAGATACAGTCACTTCCAGACCTCGCGATCCTCGATGTACATCTTCCTGATTTGTCCGGATTCGAGCTCTGCCGGAAAATAAAAGACAATCCTCGTACCGCTTCGGTTTCCGTCCTGCAGATCTCCGCTTCCTTTGTCACCGGGGAAGACAAAGCCAGGGCGCTGGAAGCAGGCGCGGACGTCTACCTCACCCACCCCATCGATGGGGTGGTCTTAGTTGCCACAGTTCGCTCGCTGCTAAGGTTGAAGCGCGCTGAAGTCGCCGCCCGGCAGGCATCCGCACACTGGCAATCTACCTTCGACTCGCTGTCGGAAGGGGTTGCTTTTGTTGATCGAGACGGCAAATTTACCCAATGGAACACGGCCTTTGCGACTTTCTGTGGTTCGCCATCGGGCCAAACCGCCTCAGCGATGCTGGCGCAGTGTTTTGGGAATGAAGTGTCCGGCTTGGCGGAAAACGCAGAGCGGCTCTCGGAAGAGTTTCAAGTTGGATCGAGAAGCGTGCAACTTACGATCACTCCCGTAATGGCAGAGGGGCTTGAGATCGGCAAGTTATTGGTTCTGTCGGATCTCACTGATCGCAAGCTTGCCGAGTATGCCCTCCGAACCGCGGAAAAGCTTGCTGCTACCGGCAAACTGGCGAACGCCATCGCCCACGAAATCAACAATCCGCTGGAAGCCCTTACCAACCTCTTGTACTTGGCCCAGTCTGTGTCCGATCCAAGCGCTGTTCGTAATTATCTGGAGCGTGCCAACGAAGAACTGGCCCGCATCTCGCGCATCACGAAGCAGTCCCTTTCATTTCATCGCGACACTCAGAACGCCATACCGATTGACTTGGGAGGTCTCATGTCGGAGGTCGTAGCTCTGTATGACAAGTGGGCTGCGACCCGACGCGTTCGCCTGGTTCTGGAACGGCAAGAGGTCCCTGCGGTTCATGGTTTCCCCGGACAATTGACTCAGGTATTCGGAAACCTCATCCGTAATGCTACTGAGGCCTCACCTAGCGGTGGCGAAGTTCTCATTCGTGTCCGGCATGCGGTCCGAGGTGGCCATGAAGGAACCAAGGTCACCATACATGATTGCGGAGCAGGTATCCCTGCAGCCGTTCAGCGACAGATTTTCGATCCATTCTTCACCACGAAAGAACTGAAGGGATCAGGGTTGGGGCTTTGGGTTTCCCGCACTCTGATACTGAATCACAGCGGACATATTCGATTTCGCTCATCAAGTATCAAAGGAAAAAGCGGAACCACATTTCAGGTATTCGTGCCTGCCGCCGCTTAGCCGCCGGTCGCGTAGCAATCAAACTGATCTGAAGTCGCGGACGGTTTCTAGCCCCGCAGCGACTTTGTGATTCGCTTTCGTCGATCGATCACCTCAATAACTTGCCGGCGAGCCAGTAATCGGCACTGAACTTTCCCGGACCAAAGCAGATCAGGCAGATAAAGAAGAGCACATACAGGACTTCCGGAAGGTAGAGGAAATCGTCAAGCCAGTTGAGCGGCGAAAGTCCTTTAGGCATGGCGGAAAGCTTGTTGGTCAGGATGGCGACAAGCATGTCGCCCAACAAAGCCGCGCAGACCAGGCTCGAAAGCAGCCCCACGGTCAGCAAGCATCCGCCAACGAACTCGACACCCGACACGAAATAAGTCATCAGGCGGGGAAAGGGGACTTTGGCCTCAACAAGAGTCTCGTACATGGTTTGTGTGCTGGCCGCGACAAACAATTTCTTTGCCCCGGAGATGGCGAAGAATAGCCCGAGCGAAACGCGCACCAGCAGGATGGCATATTGTTCCAAATCACTGCTACCCAGCAGCGCAAACTGGAGCAACCGTTTCCAATCCACCTCATGTCCCTCCATCGGAGGATGTGCTGTAACGATACCCCACAAATGGCCGAATGGTCAGCGGATTCCCGCGCCTCGAGATTACGCGTCCATCGGTTCGACCCACTGAGAGCGCCATGCGGGAGCCGGGAATGGATCCGCAAAGTACTGTGTTTCCCGCGCAACCTTGTCGCCCCTGAACTCCATGATGCTCACGGTGTAGGACGGCTTGCCGTCATATGTCAGGATGAATTCGGTGACCCAAAGATCACCGTTGCCAATGGTTCGTTGGACGGTAAACCGCTTTTTGCTCGGCTGACTAGCGCGTTGGTTCTGTATGTTGCGACGACCGCGGGTTCGCTCGCCTGACTGCGGGTAATCGAGCACCGCGTCCTCGTGATAGATGAGGTGCTCGGTTTCAAAATCGTTGGCATCGGACGCCGCCCAATGCCGATCCAGTGCCGCACGGATCTCTTGATCTCGCACTCCAGAATACTTTTGTTGATCGTTCATCTTGAGCCTTCAATTGACAAGCAGCCAAATGTTTTAGCGGAATCGGAGCGTTCGACTCGTCAAGTCGCGCTGCTTCTTCGATTGCCCAAGAGTCTACACCGCGTCGAAGCGCCTAACTCCTGATTAGTCGGAAAAAAGCATGTGATTCTGAAAGCGCACGGAGCCGCAAAACCCGGCATTATATCCAGAAAGCTCGCGCCATCCCCGGACTGGGCCGGGACTTTGTGATTCACTCGCTGCGCCATACAATGCTGAGTAGATTTGATAAATCTGCGTAGAAGTAAGCGCAGCAGTGCATTGAAAGGGCCTGTAGCTCAATGGTGGAGCAGGGGACTCATAATCCCTTGGTTGGGGGTTCGAATCCCTCCGGGCCCACCAGTACTGTTCCTCACCTTCGTATCCGCTTCCATGGATTGTTAAGTCCTCGCATCGACTGCGGCGGCGTGCAACCCCTGCTGAAGCGCTCCGTTCTTACTTGGAGGAGAACAATCGATAAGGGGAGCGAATCAATGCTGCGTAAAGTAAGCGACTTGGACGGCGATTACCTGGGCGATATTCGTGGATCGAACGTCTACGGGCCTAACGAAGAGAAGCTTGGCACGATGGACGATGCGCTGATCGACGACAGAACCGGCGACCTGCGCTATCTGATAGTGAATGCCGGCTGGCTTCGGTCCCGTCGGTTTCTTGTTCCCGCGGACCAGGTATACGCCTACGGAGACAGCACCGATCTTTACGCGAACTTGCGGCAGGCCGATGCGGAGGCTCTACCCGAGTACAACGACGACCTGCTGGCTTCAGACGCAGCGCTCGCAACTTATGAATCCGAATATCGCCGTGACTGGCGATATGACGTGGATCCTGCGCGTGTCCAGAGAAGTCCTCGCCTGATCCACTTCCGCGAACGTCTTCGCGATGGGCGCTTGCGCCCCGCTATCGGGAAGCGACCCGTCGCCTCCGATGTCCCGTTTACCACCATTGGCGCACGCCCCACCGCCGTCTACGGTGTCTTCGAGAACCGAAACGATGTCGAGAAAGCGGTGGATCGGCTTCGCAAAGAGGGTTTTAGCAGCAACGACATCTCGGTCGTGTTTCCGGATCGCGAAATGAACAAGGAATTTGCCATCGAGAAGAACACCAAAGCTCCCGAAGGCGCGTTGGCCGGCGGAGGAACCGGCCTGGTCGTGGGAGGCGTCTTAGGCTGGCTGGTTGGCATTGGGACGCTGGCGATCCCGGGTGTTGGTCCGCTCATTGCCGCAGGTCCTATCGTAGCTGCGCTGGCAGGCGCGGGTGTAGGTAGCGCCGTTGGAGGCATTGCGGGCGCCCTCGTCGGATTGGGAGTTCCTGAGCTTGAGGCCAAACGATACGAAGAGGAGATCAAGCGAGGGCGGATTCTGGTCTCCGTGAACTGCGACAGTGTGGCAACAGCACACACTGCACGCACGGTGCTGGAAGATGCGGGCGGAAAGTCCGTCTTCCTCTCTGGGGAGCAGCGCGCCGCCTAGTCACCGTTGGTCGGGCAACACTTATCGAAAACCAAACTACGCGCCGGCCGTGCCCGGCGTTTCTTTTTTCTCCTGCAATTTGCGAACGACTTTCGTGAGCAGGTTGCGCGGGGCAAGGCGCACTCCCTCGACCAATATGCGGTTCTTCCATCCGGGAATCGCGATGCGCTTGCCCTGCTTCATGCCTTCGTAGCCGATGCGCGCCACCTCACGCACATCTATCATCAGTGGGCTGTTGACCATCTTCGTTCCTTGCACGTACGCGCGGTTCTGGAAGTTGGTCTTCACCGGTCCGGGGCACAGGCAGGTTACCGTTACGCCGGTGCCGATCATCTCTTCCGAGAGCGCTTCGCTGAAGCTCAGCACGTAGGCCTTGCTGGCGTAGTAGACCGACATGAATGGACCGGGTAGAAACGCCGCTACGCTGGCGACATTCAGCAGCTTGCCTTCGCGGGCGCGAATCTGGGGCAGGAAAAGCTTCGTCAGGTGTGTCAGGGCTGTGATGTTCACCTGAATCATCTCCGACTCATCGGTCCATTTGGTCTGCTGAAATGCGCCCGCTGCGCCGAAGCCAGCATTGTTGACCAACACATCGAGCACCACACCCGACTCTTGT
The DNA here is from genome assembly GCA_963796585.1 of uncultured Acidobacteriaceae bacterium. Classification (GTDB taxonomy): domain Bacteria; phylum Acidobacteriota; class Terriglobia; order Terriglobales; family Acidobacteriaceae; genus CAVVDY01. Next base: position 71,426 of record CAWCMB010000004.1, on the reverse strand, counting down.
AATTCGTGATAAAGCTCGTCAGGGCTGGCGGGATGCGCGAGGTCTTTCGGTGCAATGCGCACCGTGATGCCGTAGCGCGACTGTAGATCGTCACCTAACTGACGTAGCGCGCCGCGATTCCGCGCGACCAGTACCAGGCGATAGCCGTCCTGCGCGAAGAGGTGCGCCAGCTCGAGCCCGATGCCGCTCGATGCGCCGGTGATCAGGGCCGTCTTGGGAGCGAAGAACGGATTGCGTGCACTCACAAACTAGTTATAGCGGAAAGAGACGGCTCTTGGCTCTTGGCTAAGAGCGTTGTCCTGAGGGGACGTGAGTCCGCTAGGACCTGGTGTCGCCGACTGAAGAACCTCTTTCACCACAGAGGACACGGGGCCACAGAGAGAAGCAAGAAGCCAATCGCCAAAAGCTAAGAGCCAAAAGCAGCGTTTCTACATCTCCGCCAGCGCCTGCTCCAGGTCGGCGATGATGTCCTCCACGTCCTCAATGCCGACAGAAATGCGCACCATCCCATCGGTCAAGCCAATCGCTTTGCGGCCCTTTTTACCGATCGCGGCGTGGGTCATGCTCGCAGGATGCGAAATGAGAGTCTCCACTCCACCCAGCGATTCGCCCAAGGTGCAGACTCGCACGCGCTTCAGAAAACGCTTGGCATTACTCAACGAACCTGTCTCGAAGGTAATCATCGACCCAAAGCCGGTCTGCTGCCGGCGCGCCAGCGCATATTGCGGATGGGTCTTCAATCCGGGATAGAACACTTGCTTCACCTTACGGTGGCGGCTGAGGAAGTCGGCGACGACGCGCCCGTTCTCATCGTGCTGCCTCATGCGAACCGCCAACGTCTTGGTACCACGCAGAATCAGCCAGCACTCAAACGGAGATAGAATCGCGCCAGCGGCCTTCTGAATGAAAGCCAGCTTCTCCGCTTGCTCGGCCGTGGTGCACACCAGCACTCCGCCGATGCCGTCGCTGTGCCCGTTGAGAAACTTCGTAGTCGAGTGCATAACAATGTCGGCGCCAAACTTGATCGGCTGCTGGAAGTATGGCGACAGGAACGTGTTATCGACCACCACTTCGCAACCATGTTTGTGTGCGATGCGGCTGACGGCAGCGATGTCAGTGAGTCCCATCAACGGATTGGTCGGCGTCTCGATGTGCACGTAGCGCGTGTTCTTGCGAATTGCGCGATCGACGTTGCGCGGGTCAGAGGTGTCGACGTAGGTAAACTCCAGACCAAAGTTGGTCAGAATCTGATTGAACAGCCGCGGCACGCCGCCATAGAGATTGTTCGAGGCAACGATGTGCTCGCCGGCCTTCATCATCTGGCAGACGGCTCCGATGGCGGCCATACCGCTGGAGAAGACGCGAGCTGCGACACCGCCCTCCAGCGATGCCAGGTTCTCTTCCAGGCGCGTGCGGGTAGGATTGCCGGCACGCGAATAGTCGTAGCCTTTGGTCTTGCCCAGCTCTTCCTGAGCGTAGGTCGACGTCGCGAAGATTGGAGGCGCTACCGCTCCGGTAGATGGATCGGCCTCATTGCCGACGTGAATAGCGCGAGTGGAGAAGCCGGGGGATTTGCTAGTGCGCATAAAAGCCTCGAACCGCAGATTTACGCGGATGACGCGGATGACGCGGATCCGATGAAACGGCTACAGTTGATGGGTTGTGATCCGTGCGACCCGAGCAAGTCCGCGGTTAATGGTGTTTTTCGTTGAAATGAAAAATGTCCTTCGACAAGTACCGCTCTGCCGAGTCTGGAATGATCGTTGCCACCCGTTTGCCTGGGCCGAGCTTCCGGGCGATAGCAATCGACGCAAAAACATTCGCGCCTGAACTCGATCCGCCGAACACACCTTCTTTAGCCGCGAGTTGCTTCACCATATCGAATGCGTCGGCATCGCTGACAGCGATGATCTGATCACACACGGAATAGTCGAACGTCTTGGGGATGAAGCTTGCGCCGATGCCTTCGACTTCGTGCTCGCCCTTGGGGCCGCCGCCCAGAACCGAGCCCTGGGTTTCCACCGCCACGGTCAATACGCTGGGGTTCTGATCTTTCAGGAAGCGCGCCACCCCGGTGAAGGTTCCCCCGGTTCCGCTGCCGATCACCACGGCATCGATGCGTCCCCGCATCTGCTCGTACAATTCGCGTGCGGTGGTTTCGTAGTGGAAGTCGGGATTGGCCTGATTCTCGAATTGTCCTGCGATAAAGGCCTTAGGAGTTTCGGCGGCGCGGGAAGTCATGTAATCAATTGCGCCCTGCATGCCAGCGGCGCGAGGTGTGCGGATCACCTCAGCGCCAAGCGCCTCCATAAGCGTGCACTTTTCCTGCGAGAAGCCTTCCGGGACAGCGAGCACCATCTTGTAGCCGCGGCTGCAACCGATCAGAGCCAGACCAACGCCGGTATTCCCGGCCGTGGCTTCGAAGATGGTCGAGCCGGGTTCGAGCTTGCCCTCGCGTTCAGCGCGCAGAATCATGCCCAGTGCTGCGCGGTCTTTGATACTGCCGCCAGGGTTCAGGTATTCCAGCTTGGCATAGACATCGGCAGCGCCAGCAGGAACCACGTGGCGAAGGTGAAGGACGGGCGTTTCGCCCACAAGCTCGGTTATCTCTTCAGCGACCCGGAGGGAACTCGTCTCGGCAGTTTTCATTCTCACCCGTGCGGAAAGGACTGTAGAAAGAGTACGGGATGCGCGTGGAGAGGGTCAATGAAGGAGAGCTTCGCCACCTAGGACTCGGAGAACTTCGTCTAAATTCGCAACTTTTTGCAGTCAGCCAAAGACTGATTCAGCACAGAACGCCGCAACCCGTATCTTTACATTCACTTGCCGCCCTGCCTTTTGTGGACATCGCAGTGCATTCAACTCCATCGAGGTACACGGGCCGAAGCCGTAGGCGACCTGAAATTTCTTATCGAGGAGTACGCAATGCACAAGTGGCTTTTTGTTACAGCAATATTGTGTTGTGCCCTGCTGCTGGTAAGCGCGGCAGGCGCCGACGAAATGTCGTTTGTTCTTTCCGGGGAAGGATTGGATGCTTCCGGCACGTTCTCCGGGACATCAGCCGGACCGGGCCAATGGCTGGTGGATGACGCATCCGGCGTATTCAACGGATCGAACATTGTCGGTATCTGGTCGGAATCGAACAGCGGAAATATCTTCGCCTTCGACAATCTGTTCTTTTCGCCAGGTGCGGCTGTGGACGGCGGAGGAATCGTCTTCCAGCTTGCCAACGGCGACATGGTGGACCTTTGCTATGACACGGGATGCGCAGGCGCGGCTGAGACCTATACGGCAATCCTATGGGACCCCGCATCGGGAATCAGTAACCTTAATGTTGATTCCGCCGAGTTCGGGTCGCCGGTTCCGGAACCATCGACTCTGGCCTTGGTAGGCAGCGGCCTCATCGGCCTGGCGAGACTCGGTCGACGGGCACTTTTCGCATAGGCAGTACCGTGGTGGCTCAACAGCAGAGAGCCGGGAAATCGCTTCCCGGCTTTTCTGCGCGCTATAGACAGAGGGCGTCTAGATCGAGATAGGTGAGGCGATACTGCCTCACGGAGGTGAGCGCCGGATCGGCAATTAGGCCGCGTATCTCTTCTTCGTAGGTATTGCGAAGGCCCGCGTCGAGTAACCCGGACTGCACGTCCGGTTCGGAAGTAGCCGCAGCAATTCGCAGAGCGTCGGGATAATGTTGCTTGGCGGCGAGTTGAGCTGAAACGCCGATCAGCTTCCCGGTATGCGAGTCCAATCCTGCCGGACCGTAGTCGGCGAGCCGCACTTCGGCACCTGCCAGTACCAGAAAGAAGTAAGCGATTGGCTTACCATTGCGAGTCAGCACAAAGTACAGCGACTGCTGAAGCACCGGGCAGTTCGCGAAATGCTGCAAAAGAGCTGGATTGCGCGCGGTTATGGCGGAATCGAAGCTCGGTTGTGGCCAGAGCTCTTTCGGTATGTCTGATGGCAAAACCGGCTCGAAGCCAACGCCCGGTGGAAGCTTCGCAGCCGGTAGCGCAGCATACAGTGCGTTCCTGGCTACGCGAGCCGGAGTTTTCCAGTCCACGGAAGATTCATGTAAAGCAGCCGCTGCTGGTTTCAATGGGCGGCTCAAGAAGTACACCTTCCCTGCCACGTGGTAGGACAGTGCTTGAGCGCGGTCTGAGCGGCGACGAAGATGTTGGCCCAATGCGGGCAACATACGGCGGGTTGTAGGGCTGCCGCCGATCGAGAATAGCGCCGCCGAGTTTTCGCACGAATCACGCAGTACCTGCAACCCAGCGCCGGCATGGCTGGAATCGGCCGCCCAGTCGATGAGGTGAAATGCGTCGAACGCGCGGGCTGTAGTGACTATACGCATTGGCCATCGGCAAGCATGCCCTACGATCCTGTCCCTTCCATTCAACACGTAGCTTCGCCCAACCGCCGAAAAGGGATGTTCGTCCCAGTATTTCCATCGCTGGAAGCCAGGATCAATGGCAGTCAAGGCAAGATCGGACCCGAATGCCCTGTGCATCAGTTCGGTGATGCCACCGCGATCGTCTTGTGACGAGATACGAGCCTGAACAACCATCAACCCCATGGTAGCAAGCAGGCAAAAGGCGATGGGCGGAATGAACTCAAGACGGGGCGAGGCCGACGGCAGCCAATGTGGTATGGAGCCGGAATAAAGCGGTGCTCGGAGCGTGGCAATGTTCGCGGCGAATGTCGAGGCGGTTCACATTACCACGCAGATTGACGCCGCCATAGAACGAAAAAGCAGCGCGATAACCGGACTGTTCGAGTGCGGCACGGGTATCAGCGTTGAAAGTGTAAGGAAGCCCTACCGGGTAAGCGAAAATATCGACGGTTCGCCCGAGCTCGCGCTCCAAAATCACCCGCGATTCGGTCAGCTCAGAACGTTGCCGTTCCGGCGGCAGACCGCTGAGCACTTCGTGATTGTGAGTATGCGAGCCGAAGTTCATGCCGGCGGCCTGCATCTCCCGAACTTCGTCCCAGTTCAGAAAACAGCGCTCGGCGCTTCCGTTGGGCCGGGCACAATCGCACACGGTTTCCAATTCGTCAATTAACGGAGCGTAGTTGGTGGTCGCCTGATCGGAGCAAAACCGCAATACCTGAAAAACCGTTGCTGAGGGCCGATCCCGATCAAGGCGAAATTCAGCGGGTTGAGGATAGTGGATTTTGAAACTGTCTCTGCGGCTGTGCTTCACAATGTACGCGATGGTGTCCCACCAGGGCAGGCGTTGAGTCCCAATAAAGGAGGTAGGCAGGAAAAACGTCGCCTCAAGGCCGTGCGAGCGCAGAATGGGAAACGCAGTTTGGTAGTTGTCGCGGTTTCCGTCGTCGAAGGTGATAAGCAGGCTTGACCGCACCGGCGCTTCACCAGTCACCATGGCGAGTGCCTCCTCAAGGGTCACGCAATCGAACCTCGACTTCACATAGCCGAGCTCCCAGTCGAATTGTTCCGCCGTCGGTCCGAAAGTGCCGGAATCATAGGGCGTTTCCTCCGCATTGCCAATGCGGTGGTAATTCATCACCAGCAGCGCGTCGCGTCGCAACACGCTCTCCAGCAGGCGGGTCAGCCCTGTCTTGGCAAATGCATCTGCTAGAAGTTGTCGTTTGCCCTTCATTTCAGAAACCTATTGCTACACGATTCTAGGAGTCTCGGGGGAATTGAATCATCATACCGAGGTTGGCCCACACTCGGAAGCGGACATACAAGATGTTATAAGGATAGCGATGAAAGTTCTCGTAACCGGAGGAGCGGGCTACATAGGAGCGACCACCGTTCGATCGCTCTTGGCCGACGGGCACGAAGTAGCGGTCTACGACAACCTATGCAAGGGACATCGCGAAGCCCTGGCGCCTGATGTGCCCCTGATTGTGGCCGATGTTGCCGACCGCCCCGCCCTCGACTCAGCCTTTCGCCAGTATCAACCTGAAGCGGTCCTTCACTTCGCTGCGTACATTGAAGCGGGCGAGTCGATGAAGGAACCGGGGAGGTTCTTTCGTAATAATTCTGCTGGTACGTTGACGCTGCTGGAAGCGATGCTGGCGAACGGTGTGGGCAAACTGATCTTCTCGTCCACCGCCGCGCTATACGGAGAGCCTCGCCAAATACCTATCGAGGAAACCGCCGCCTTGGAGCCCACCAACGCCTACGGCGAGTCGAAGCTGCTAGTCGAGCGTATGCTGGCCTGGTTCGGACGCATCCACGGTTTGCGATATGCCAGCTTGCGTTATTTCAATGCAGCGGGATCAGATGGTTATTCGGGCGAGCGCCATCAGCCGGAGACCCACCTCATTCCTCTTGTCTTGCGTGCGGCGACAGGAGAGCGCAAGTCAATCTCGATTTTTGGGACCGACTATCCCACCCCTGACGGCACTTGTGTCCGAGACTACATTCACGTCAGCGATCTCGCGCAGGCGCACGTTCTCGCACTATATGCGCTGGAGGATCGTGAGCGGCTGATCTACAACTTGGGCAACGGTCGGGGATTCAGCATACGTGAGGTGATCGATAGCGCGAAACGCGTGACCGGCGTCGGAATCCCGGTGGTGGAAGCGCCGCGGCGGACGGGAGATCCTGCGATACTAGTCGCATGTTCGGAGAAGATCCGCCGAGAACTGGGATGGGCTCCGCAATCTACCGATCTCGACTCCATCATCGCCAGCGCCTGGCAGTGGATGCAGCAGCACCCCATTGGATATCCATCCGACGCGGCAGCGACTGTCGAGTGACCAGATGACGAGATCGGGGTCGCGCCAAGGCTGTGAGGCCGCAATGCATCTGCTGGGTCTTAGGAAACTCGCTATTTCGTTTTCTTTGCTGCTGTGCACCGCAGGCTTCGCGGAGGCTTCGGATTTCACCTCACCTTTGCCCACCGGTGTGCGCCTCGATGCTGCGGGTGATGCTGTCGAGCTCGGCAGTATGCCGCTCAACGTCATAGTCACGCCCGGCGGCGATAAGGCCATTGTGGTACTCAGCGGCTGGCGCGAGCAAGGCATCCAGATCGTCGATCTGAAGACGCAGCAGGTCACGCAGACGTTATTACAAGATGGCGCGTTCTACGGCATTACCTTCTCCCCCGACGGCCACACGCTCTACGCCTCGGGCGGAAACACCGATAAGGTCTTCGTATATTCGTGGAGCGATGGCAAAGCTGCGCTCGCGAAACAATTCGCGCTGGCCACAGCGAAGACGGCTGACGGCACCGGCACAAGCTATCCCGCGGGACTGGCCGCCGCACAGAACGGCAAGTTCGTTTACGTGGCGGAAAACGTCGGCGATCACCTCGCAGTCGTCGACTCGACCACGGGCGAGGTCGTGCAGCGCTTCCCTACCGATCATTATCCGTATGGCGTAATTCTCAGCGCAGACGGTCAGGTCTTTGTGTCTGCCTGGGGCAGTACCACTCTGTCTGAGTTTCGTGTTCTGGCAGACGGCAAGCTCGCCTACATAGGGCGCATCGAGGTCGGACGTCATCCGTCGGCGTTGGCGGTAAACGGCACGAGTGTTTACGTCGCCCTTGCCGGCAGTGATCGCGTGGCGATCGTCGACCGACGTTCGCGCAGAGTTACCGGATACCTTCACGACTCGGCGCCCGGCGCTCCGTCCGAAGGTAGCACGCCAAATGCTATAGCGATTAGCGCTGACAGTAAGCGGCTGTTCATCGCCGAAGCCGACAACAATGCTGTCGCCATTTTCGACCTGGCGACGGGTAAGCTGCTCGGACGCATACCGACCGACTGGTATCCGACCGCAGTGACTGAAGCTGGTTCGCAGGTCCTGCTCCTCTCTGGTAAAGGTCACGGAACGCATGCCAATCCTGACGGTCCCGTGCCGCTCACGGATTGGCCAACCGGCAAGCCACACGCCTACACTCTCGGACAGTTGAATGGGAGCTTGCGACTGCTGCCCTCGGCAATGGGCACCGCCCAACTGGCGATCCTCACGCAGCGCGTCACAGCCGCGAACAATTGGAAGCAGGGCCCCCAGGCGCGACGCTATCCGCCGTTCAGGCATGTCATCTACATCATCAAAGAGAATCGCACCTACGATCAGGTGCTGGGTGACATGAAAGAAGGAGACGGCGATGCCAGCCTTGTTTACTTCCCTGACATTACCGTCACTCCGAACCATCACGAACTGGCGCGTCGTTTTGGGCTCTACGACCGTTTCTTCGTTAACGCCGAGTGCAGCTCGCAAGGGCATATCTGGTCGACGGCGGCATACGTGACCGACTACGGCGAGAAGCTCATCCCTTCGGGCTATGCGGGCAAGCGCGGCGATGTTGACGGTGAAGATGCCGACGAACCGGAGCGCGGCTTCCTCTGGACACTGGCAAAGAGTTCCGGCGTCACCTTCCGCGACTATGGAGAAATGGTCAAAGGCAATCCAGGCTGGCCGGTCACGCAAAAGGACCTCGGCTCCGACATCAGTCCCGATTACGTTCCCTTTGACCTGGTGACGCAAGACCAGAAGCGCGCCGACGTGTGGATCGCCGAGTTGCAGCGATATGTGCGCGATGGCAACATGCCGCAGCTCGAACTCATGTGGCTGCCTATGGACCACCTCACCGCCGCTCGTCCGGGTAAATGCACTCCGTTTGCCTGCATGGCCGACAACGATCTCGCGCTTGGCCGTATTGTGCAGGCTCTGTCGCACAGTCCGTATTGGAAGGACACTGTAATTTTCGTGGTTGAGGATGACGCGCAAGCCGGTCCCGATCACGTCGATTCACACCGTGCGCCGTTCTATGCAATTTCGGCCTACAACCGGCCGGGCACGGTAAATCGCTTTATCAACACGACCGATGTCGTGGCCGCGATTGAAGACATCCTCGGGATGGGACGGCTTTCAAAATTCGACTACTTCAGTCGCTCGCTGGCCAACCTCTTCGCCGCCACCCCCGACCTCAAGCCCTACGACCCAATCACGCCCCAACAGGACCTGAGCGAAAAGAATCCGGAGAAGACCGCGGCGGCGCGCATGTCAGAAGGACTGGATCTCAGCGCGCCAGATCGCGTGGACGACCAGGTGTACAACCACATCTTGTGGGTGATGTTGAAGGGTGACACGCCGCCACCTGATGTACGCAATCGCGCTCCCCTACACGCGTACGAAGCGAGCCGCTGACCAAATTCGGCGTTGTTTCCCAGCCACGTACCAGGACTCCAAAGGCCTGGTGATCGAGGGCGCGCTTCTGACTCATTAAGACGTTCGCGAACGTATCCGCGGCGGGACATTACACGCGAACGCCTACACGCTCTTAATATATTGCTCGACTTGCCCTGGCAGGTTCGTCCGCGCTGACGTTTTCAGCGCAAGGTGCTCCTTGTATAATCGAGGAACCAGTCGACGCGGTCGCTCGACCGCTTCTGTGTGGGGCTATAGCTCAGCTGGGAGAGCGCATCGTTCGCAACGATGAGGTCGTCGGTTCGATCCCGACTAGCTCCACCAATAACTTCAGCAACTTACAAGACAGGGCAACGGCCAAAACAGCCGAAACCCCCGTTTCAATTGCTACGTTAACGCTACGTGATTTGCTACGTGCACAAGGCCGCAGAGTCGCCTCACTCTAACGCCTTGGAAAGGCCGAGCTTGGTAGTTATTTAGAATGTTGTACCCATGTGTTAAGAAACTACCAAACTAAACTGCCTTGAAATTTCAGGAGTCATACCCCCACAGCTCTACGCGCCTCAACCGACGAACGTCTAAAATTGCGCAACGAAAAAAGCCCCCGATTTCTCCGAGGCTCCTGAGCGGTGTTGCGAATGCCTTCGAGGATCACACGGCTGAAGGAACTACTGCGAGAACGCGCTGCACTTGCACGGCCTGCCACGCACCTCCACGAGGTGCAGGAATGCCCTGTGCGGTGAGCGCGGAGGCGATCTGGCGCAGCGACGTGGCACCTTCGGCCCGTAGGCCCTCGATGATGGGCATCAGGTCATGCGCCCGTTTCGCGGCCTGCCGTTGACGCACCGTCGCGCTGTTCTTGCGTGCGCGTCTGCGTAGTGCATCGGTGAGGTTCCCACGGTCGCCGCCAAGCACCGTGCCGCGCTCTTTAGCAGCCGCCAGAGCGGCTTTCGTGCGTGCGCTGATGGCAACAGCTTCGGCTTCGGCAACGGCCGCTAATACGTGAACTGTGAGGCGATTGGCGCTGGGCATGTCGCATGCGACAAAGTCCACGCCAGATTCCATTAAGCCTGACAGGAAGTGAACGTTACGCGCCAGTCGGTCGAGCTTCGCGACCACCAGAGTGGCTCTGTGCAGCCTGCACAGGGACAAAGCCCGCGCCAGTTGCGGCCTGTCCGAGTTTTTGCCCGATTCCACCTCTTTGACCTCCTCCAACAGCTTCCACCTGCCACCGTTGAGGTATTCCCGCACTGCATGCTCCTGTGCCTTGAGGCCCAAACCAGATGTGCCCTGTTTTGCTGTGCTTACGCGGTAGTACGCAATGAATTTGCCAGTCACTTGATCGCTTGCTCCCGCGTGTAACGCGTCTTGCATTGGTCGTTGCAATACATGTAATGGATAGATGCAGGCAATGTCAAGCGAAAAGGACAGTTTTTATCTGGTAACGCACGATCACTGCACTATTATCAGGGCACCGCCCGGGAGTGGCCAGATGCCTTCATGAGCCGGGAATGCTTTTCGATCTTATTTGGGTTTTCGATACCCGGCGCTGGTATCCGCGTCTGTGGTGGCGTCTGGCCTGAGATGCTACGGGGGTCGGGTATAGCTGTGGGAGGCAAAAGGAAGTGGCTCAGGGATTGTTCACCTAAGCCGCTCCGGTCATGACTCGCAACACCTCACAGGTGTGTTCCTCCCCTGAGGCACCGGGGCGGGTCTAGTGGTGGAGAAGAAGCCCGGGAGATGGGCAAAGCAGTGCTGCCCCAAAAAATACTTTGCTAAAACTGCGCCAATCCCGTTTTCTGCCCTTCCATATCTGTGCAATTGCAAACGCAACTGTGGCCCTGGCTGCGACAACGCCCAATGCCCCTGCCAAGTCCTTTGTGGCAGGTACGAAATGACCAACCACAAGAGAAGGGGGCCGCCTACTGCAGGCCAAATGATCCCAGTGTTCAAGCTATGCGTTTTTGTGTGTTGTTCTACTGTATGCATAAGCCTTCGCTTAGGTCTCCATTCTCCTTGATTCTCAGGGGGCCCGGGAAACCCACGTCTTCCCGCATCGGTTGCATTTGGATTACGTCCGCCTGCCCAACGCTCCCGACAGCCAATCGTAAGGCTCTCATGACTCTACATGCGCGGCAGATCTTGAGACGCCAAGATGCCGGAGGAACCCAAATCCTGCCGCACCGCTTGCATCTGTGAAGTTGAATGACCGCCATGTGCTCAACTTTACGCATACGTAAGCGAAATGTCGTTGCGATGGAGCAGGGCGTTCGTTGCGCCAGAGCAGTCAGGACTGCGCACGATCCGCCCGACAATTTAGCTCGCGCTGAATACCCCGGGAGCCGCATGCTAAAGGGTAAGGAAAAAGGCCCCGAAGGGTCGGGCTTCGGTGCCGCACTCATCACGGAGGACGCATGAGTGACGTCACGACCTTGCTGCACCTGACTTGTCAGGCGTCGCCCTCCCCTGAGTCACCGCCGGGAGTCTTCAGATCGTGACGTTACGACGATACCGGGCCGGAAGAGGCGGCGTCGTTGCGTGGGGGCAAACAGGTGGTTGCGGAGGGTCAATCTGAGGCGTTGCGGCCTTGGTCGTTGGGCGGCGGTCACGTGCAGATGCGAACCGGGTGAGAAGAAAACAGCCCGGAAGAAGTACAGAATTTCCGGGCCGTACCCATCAACCTGGGATGAGTAAAATCGGCACGACCTGCTATGCACCTGTCAGGTGTGTGCGTTTCCCATGAGTCACCTCAAAGGAGATTCAGATCGTGACGTTACGACGATAACGGGCCGGGAGAGCAGTGTCGTTGTGCTGGGGCATTCAGGTCGTTGCGCCGGAGCATTCAGACCCGTTGCGGCTTGGTCGTGGTTGCTAAGGGATGAGAAAAAAACAGGCCCGGAAGGGGCAGGTTTACGGGCCGCACTCATCACGGGGATGAGTGAACGTCACGACCTGCTGCACCTGTCAGGGCTGCCCTCCCTTCGAGAGGACCGCCGGGAGGGCGCTTCAGATCGTGACACTGCGACGATACCGGGCGGGGAGCGCGGTGTCGTTGCCCGGGAGCATCTATAGGTTGCGGCTCATCCCAATCTCTGGGGCTTCTGGCCAGTCCTATTCACGCATGCTAAGGGAGTGATAAATAGAACAGCCCGAAGAAGTACTTTTCCCCGGGCCGCACTCACTCATTTAAGGTCCGTTAAGTGAGTGTCACGGCCTGCTGCGCCTCTCATGTTCTCTGCTGAGTCACCGGGGAGGCGCTTCAGATCGTGACGTTGCGACAGTACCGAGCGAGGAGCGCGGTGTCGTTGCGCCGGAGCATCCATCGGTTGCGGCTCATCCCAATCTCTGGGGTTTCTGGCCAGTCCTATTCACGCATGCTAAGGGAGTGAGGATCAGTTATGGTGTCGCCTCAGCGCCACTTCGGAGACAGGAATGACGAATGAACTCAGAGAGCATTTGATCCGCTGCGAGAAAGCAATGCAATCCGCAAAGCCGATTCTTGGCAAGCATGCCTTCACGGATGACTACCGCACAGTGACAGTCATAGGGTTCATCTCAGTGCTCATCGAACACCAAGAATCAATCCTCCTGCTGGTCATGCACGAAAAAGCAGGTTCCGCGTCCGCTCTGTGCAGACCGATTGTCGAGGGCGCCTTCCGAGCACTGTGGATCAACCTCCCCGCCACTGACGAAGAGGTCGAGAAATTCAACACGAAGGACAAGATCGACTTGAAGTTTGAGCAGATCGCCACGGCTCTCGACAAGGCATACGACATGGGCGATTTCTTTGAAGATTTCAAGAATCGGACGTGGAAGCATCTCAACAGCTACACGCGTGGGGGGATGCAACAGATAGGCCGACGTTTCGTCAAGCACGAGGTTGCAAACAACTACAGTGAAGAACAGATCTACGAGATGACGACCACTGTCACGTCGATAGTGCTGCTGGCAATTTCGTTCTTCCTTAAAAGGCACGGCCATCAGGACTCGGGGGACGAAGTTCAGGCGTTGCTTGAAACCTACGGCCCCAGTCGGGGATGGCAAGACAGCGGCGGCGCCGTAGGTAAAAGTCACCCCAGCCGCTGCGGTTTCTTCGTGGGATCAGCCTGCTCCGGGAAGACCTTTGCACTGTTTGCAGCGCAGGTTCACGAAGTCCACGCGCACCAGATCGGCTGGGCGATGGATGAAGCCGCAGTGGGGGCACGTCCACGTAGGGACTGGGATGTCGTAGCGCCGTTTCCGAGGAAGCCATAGAGGGCTAACTGTCGGTAAACCGCACTAGCTGGTTAATCCGTCAAGCCACTCGGCATTTGATCAGGCGGTGCGTACGCGACGGCGCCTGGGCTTCGGACATGGCTGGATTGTGACGGCAGCGCCAGTTGTGAATAATAGAGCGAGTTTGTTGCACTCAAAGGTTCTGGAGGAAGCCATGAAAGTCGTGCGCTGTCTGTTGCCGGTCCTTGTCGCTCTTGTGATTGCGAGTGCGCCGCTGCTGGCGCAGCAGAAACAACCCCTCAGCCCCCCGGGAGAAGCATCGGTGACGTTCGACAATGGCAAGACTGTCACCATCAAATACAGCCGTCCATCGATGCGAGGCCGCAAAATCTATGGGGGATTAGTTCCGTATGGCAAGGTCTGGCGAACCGGCGCCAATGCAGCGACTAGCCTAACCACCGATACGGCTCTCGATATCGGCGGCACCACCGTCCCGGCTGGCAATTACACGCTGTACACAGTTCCCGGCGAAAAATCCTGGCAACTCATCGTCAACAAGCAAACCGGCCAGTGGGGCACCAAATACGACCAGGGACAGGACCTGGAGCGCATCCCCATGAAGGTCAGCCAACTTCCGTCGGGGCTGGAGGTGTTCACCATTTCGCTCGAGAAGACGGGTGCCCGCTCGGCGACTTTGAAGTTGGACTGGGAGCTGACCAACGCCAGCGTGAATATCACAGAGAAGTAGATCTCAACGTCAGCCGATATTCCGGCTCATCCTGCGTTACTGCCGCGGCAATTTGTAAGGGAGCCCGAGCGGGTGGATGGCTAAACCGACCGCTTCGCTGAAGAACGAAGCCGGTGCGCTCTGACGCTCTCTACACCAGGGTTGCGACCCGCATGGCTGAAGGAGTTCAGCAGTGGCTCACTCGGTCGAAGAACCTCTCCAGGTAGAGATCGACACCCAGCGCCCGCCTTCGGCAATGTAGCCCGCGCGGCCCGCACCGCCTGGTGCGCTTTGCGTCCGGGACGAAAGCCGTAGCTCGATGCGGAGAACTCGGGTTCTAGAACGGCGGTTGTAAAACCTGATGCAGCGCCTGTTGCAACAGCCGGTCCATCACCGTCAGGATGCCCAGGGTGCGCACCCCGCCTTGCGGCTTCGGTATTTCCACCTTGCGGCACCGCCGCCGGCATGTACTCGCCTGCCAACGGCGCCTGTCTAGCTTCGGCCACTGTGCCTTAAGCCAAGGTTTGAACTCGGCCACCGTGAGTCCGTCGACGCTCCCCCCTGCCGGGCGCACAAAGGCCGGAGATTGCTCTCCGGCCACAGATCAGCGTGAGCCGATCAATCATCGGGCATCACGGATAAACGCCGACGACACAGATATGGTACTGGCTGCCATTCAGACCGTACTTCCGGTAGTCGGGAATAGCAAAGTACGATATGCCATCTCCTCCGAAAGTCGTGCCCAATACACTGAAGAGGCCCGCGTTGGAGTTGATGAAGAGTATGCGTCCGTCGGCAACGAGCCACTGTCCGTTCTGCACTTGGACCGGAAACAGGCGAATCTCGCCCAGGTAGCATGGGATGGAGGGCGTTCCTGTCAGCTGCGTCTTAGGTGGGTTGGCGCCCCACAGCGGCGAACCGATCCAGGTTTCACTCGTGCCCGGAGTGACGCCGCTGTTTGCAACCGCTGCGACATACACTCCAAAGGGTTGTCCGCCATTGCCGTCGCCGTAGTCGACGGTATCGCCCGGGTTGTACAAAGTGAAGGGATCCCAATCGGAGCGGTAGTTCACCGCCGGGAATCCCTTCGGGCCTTGTGGGCCTTGCGGCCCGGTAGCGCCAACTGGCCCCTGCGGCCCTTGCGCTCCGGTCTGTCCAACCGGACCGGCAGGACCCTGGGGACCAGGATCGCCTTGTAAACCCTGCGGACCCGCGGGGCCCTGAGCTCCCGCTTGTCCCTGTGCCCCGGCCTGCGCCATCAACGTCCATGCCGCAGGATTCTGATCCGGCGTTGGATTGTTCGGGCCCTGCGTCGGCGCGATGGCAATGTAGCTCGAGCCGCTATAAGTCACGACATCATTCACCGCGTACGACGGATTCGGATCGAAGGCATTGCGGAAGGTAAAGCTGACTCCATTGGTTCCGTTGTCGCCGGTTGGACCCTGCGGTCCCTGCGGGCCAATGGGACCGGGCTGTCCCTGCTGACCCATCGGACCTGGCTGGCCTTGGGGCCCTTGCTGCCCGGGCTGTCCCTGTGGGCCGGGTTGACCGGCGGGACCTTGCTGGCCAGTCGCTCCCTGTTGCCCCTGAGGGCCAGGCTGTCCCTGTGGACCAACCGGCCCTTGCGGACCAGTTGCGCCGGTCTGACCAGTCTGACCAATCGGCCCTTGCTGACCCGTTGCTCCCTGAGGACCTTGAGGCCCCTGCGGTCCCGGGGGACCGGCTTCCCCGGCCAGCGTAACTATGAGTTCCGGCTGATGGCTGGTGACGATGGCCTCCTTGCTGTCGAAGGAAAAGACGCCGTTCGAAGTAGTGAGCGCCAGCGCCACGCCGTTATTCGGTAAGCTGCCGCTGACCCACTGTTGCACCAGCGGCGTGATATCGATGAGCAGGAACTGATTCATGCTGGAGTTGGTGATAGCCACCGGATTTCCGCTGGTTGCCGAGCTACCCAGCGATGGAGCGTTGCTATAGTTCAACGAATTCTCGCTCCACGAATTATTAAGCTGATACACGTCGAAGCTGCCGCTACGAGAAACCGCGTTGACATACAAACGCAATGTGGCCTTGGTCACGGTGGCGTTAGCTGGAAGATGCGCGAGGTTGAATTGCAGGTAGCCGTTCGAGCCCGGCTGAACCGCGATCAACGGCCAGCCTCCATAATTCGTGTGTGGGCTGTTAGTGACGGTGAAGGTGTCAGCGCTGGGGGGAGCCTGCGCCAACAGACTGACGGAAAACAACGCGCAAAGCGTAAGTAAATGGGCAGCCTTGGCGGCCCAGCGTACAGGGATGAGATTCATTTCTTTGGTCTCCTGATTTGCAATTGGTGTCAGGCGCCTTGCCGAGGCCGCTTTCTGCCACTCATCTGGAAAAGCGACGGTTTGAGCCGAATTCCCTCACCGGGAGGCTGATTTTTTCGACGGGTGCATTCTTTGTGGCGGGTTATAATCCAGCTCTCGCCGTGGGGGAATGCCCGAAAGTAACTACCGAAATGAGCGGTTATCCCTGCATTGGGCGGATGTGGAGATAGATTGCGTCATGTCCACAGATCAGCAACTGGTAACCAGCCTCTTGCAGCAGTGGAGTAGTGGCAATAAAGAGGCGCTGGATCAACTTATGCCGCTGGTCTACGACCAGTTGCGCAAGCTGGCGTCGCGTTGTCTGCGAGATGAGCGTCCCGATCACACCTTGCGTGCCACCGCGCTGGTGAACGAAGCCTACTTGCGCCTGGTCGATGCAAACGTCGCCTGGCAGGACCGCGTACACTTCTTCGCCATATCGGCACGTTTGCTGCGGCGGATCCTGGTTGATCATGCCCGCTCGCACAACCGACAGAAGCGCGGCGGTGGCGCGGAAATGGTGGAACTGGACGAGGCGGTGATGATCGGGCCCAACGCATCTTCCGGGCTGCTCGATCTGGATGAAGCGCTGCAACGTTTAGCTACACATGACTCGCGAAAGAGTGAAATCGTCGAACTACTTTTCTTTGGCGGGCTGACCTACGACGAAGCGGCGGCGGCCCTGAAGATTTCTCCCGCAACCTTGCATCGCGATCTGGTAATGGCCAAGGCCTGGCTGCACCGCGAACTCGCGCAAGGCCCGGCTCAAGCGGAGGCGTAAATGTCCGCAGCTCCTGGTGGCGCCCGCTGGGACCGGCTGCAAGAGCTGTTCTATGCGGCTCTCGCTCTGCCTGCCGGGGAGAGAGCGCAGTTTCTCGACCGCGAGTGCGCCGACGATGCAGCGCTGCGGGCGGAGGTCGAGTCCCTGATCGGCTTCAGCGGCAAGAGCTTGCAGGAGCTGCGCGAGCCAGTAGACCAGGCTGCCCAGAAACTCGCCTCGTCCGAGGCTGAACAGCAAATCGGCCCCTATCGTCTGATTCGTCCGATTGGCGAAGGCGGAATGGGCCAGGTGTTCCTCGCGCGGCGGGCTGACCAGCTGTACGAACAGGAAGTCGCCATCAAACTCATGCACGCGGGCCTGAAGCAGGCACATTCCATGCTCTCTCGCTTCAGCGCCGAGCGGCAGATTCTCGCCAACCTCAATCACCCCAACATCGCCCGGCTGCTGGATGCAGGCCTCACGCCCGATGGGGTTCCCTACCTCGTTATGGAATACATCGCCGGGGTTCGCATCCACGAATACTGCCGTGTCAACAAGCTGTCGCCAAAGGAGATCCTCAAGCTATTTCTGCCGGTGTGTTCCGCCGTGGAGTACGCGCACAAGAGCCTGATTGTGCATCGCGATATCAAGCCGGCGAACATCCTGGTGACACCCGGTGGAGTGCCCAAGCTTCTCGATTTCGGCATCGCCAAGCTGTTGGACCCGGAAGGTGAAGATGCGCTGACCATCACGGGGGAGCGCCTGATGACGCCCGAGTATGCCAGCCCCGAGCAGGTGCGCGGCGATCATGTCACGACCTCGACCGACGTCTATGCCCTGGGCGTTCTGCTCTATGAGTTGCTGACGGGGGAGCGTCCGTTTCGGCTGGAGAGCAAGAATCCACTGAAAGTTGTGCAGGTCATCTGCGAACAGCAGCCCCAGCCACCCAGTCTGGCCGCGCGCGCGAGTGCCCGAGAAACGAATCGCGGGGTTGGGCCACGGATCGACCGTGATCTCGACAACATTGTCCTGATGGCAATGAAGAAAGAACCTTCGCGCCGTTACGGCTCGGTGTCGGCAATGTCGGCCGACGTGCAGGCTTATCTTTCCGGATATCCGGTGCAGGCGCGCACCGACAACTGGAGCTATCGCTCGGGCAAGTTCGTGTTACGGCACCGGGCTGGGGTAGCGGCTGCCGGACTGGTAGCAATCGCGTTGGTAGGGTTCAGCGTCGCCATGGGTGTAATGGCGAAGCGAGCGAACCAGGCGCGTCTCACAGCCCAGAAGGAAACCCAATTTCTCAACAGCATTTTTCAGGCGGCGACTCCGGATGAATCGCGCGGCAAAGCGGTTATGGCTCGTGACCTGCTCGACCAGGGCACCAGGCGCATTGACTCCGAGCTTGCCGGCCAGCCCGCCTTACAGGCCACCATGCTTGATAACGTGGGACGGGCCTACAGCGCACTGGGACTGTATCCCCAGGCACAGTCACTGTTACAGCGCGCGTTCTATATACGACGGCGCATTTACGGTGCTCAGTCGCTCGATACCGCCGCCACCGAGCAAGCCCTGGGCAATGTCATTCGCCTGCAGAACGATTTCAAGCAGGCGGAACCGTTGTTCCGCGATTCACTGGCCGTGCGCGAGAGGAAACTTAGCAGCCACGACGTGCTGCTCGCCGAAAGCCTGGATTCGCTAGGCGAATGTCTGTATCTGCAAGATCGCCTGGTCGAAGCGGAGCCGCTGCTTCGTCGCGCCCTGGCGATCCATCGCAGCAATCCGAGCGATGACGCCAGCGGCACAGAAAACTATCTTGCCCTGCTGCTGGAGCGCAAAGGTAATTTTCCCGAGGCGGCCCAACTTTTGCGGGAAGCCGTGCAGATTGACGAGAGAAGCAAAGGCGCGGACAGTCCCGACTATCTGATCAGCCTGCACAATTATGGCGGAGCGCTGATCGACGCCGGCAATCTCGATGAGGCGGAAGCCACGGAGCGGCGAGTGCTGGCGCTGCGCGAGAAAATTTCCGGCCCCGATCATCCTGATGTTTTTTATCCCCTTAACAACCTCGGATTCATACTGCTGGAGAAAGGCGAGTGGCAGCAGGCAATGCCTTTCCTGCAACGCAATCTCGACCTGTGCCACAAGATCGGCGACGACAAGCGAGTCGCAGTCGCCCGCAACAACTGGGCACGCGCGTTGCAACAGAAAGGGGACTACGCAGCCGCCGAGGCAGCACTGGAGCAGGCCTTGCAAGAGGCGCATGCCATGTCGGGAGAAAATAGCTCGCTCTCGGCCAAGGTCTTGGCCAATATGGGATTGCTGGAGTTCGATCGCCACAACTACGCCGCCGCCGAGAACTACGCTCGGCAAGCGCTCGCCATTCAAACCAAGGTGGCCGGCACTCAGACGCCGGGGTATGCGAATGCTCTCATCGACCTGGCCGAGGATCGCGCGTTTCAAGGCGATGCCGGCGGCGCCGAGCCTCTGTTGCGGCAGGCACTCGCGATACGCGAGCAGAAGTTCAATGCCGGCAATCCGGCCATCGTCGCCGTCGAAGTTCGGCTGGGAGAAGACCTGACCCAGGAAGGCAAGTTGCCGGAAGCCGATACTGTATTGCGCCAGGCGGTCACACAGGTGAAGGCGGAACCGTTTCCAGTGCCGCCGTGGAAGATCGCAGAAGCAGAAAGCGCATTGGGGGCATGCCTG
Source organism: uncultured Acidobacteriaceae bacterium (assembly GCA_963796585.1). Classification (GTDB taxonomy): domain Bacteria; phylum Acidobacteriota; class Terriglobia; order Terriglobales; family Acidobacteriaceae; genus CAVVDY01. The sequence goes on along the minus strand of CAWCMB010000004.1, from coordinate 51,546 downwards.
CTCGCCGAGGGACATCGCGAGGAAGGCGACCAACTATTGCGTCATAGCGACCAGGCGCTGCTTGCGAATCCACAGGCGGTATTCCGGATCCCTGCAAATGCTCGTTATGTTCAGGCGCAACGCTCGGCCCATCAATCCCGAAAGAGCCGGATCGTTAGCAGAAGAACTTTGTGCTCGCGTTGCTTTCAGGCAGGAAACTTGGCGACTGGGTAGCCGGTACTGATTGTCTTGGCCATCGACCTCCAGGCAAATGCCGGGACAGTGTGGACGCTCGATCCATCACACCTATGGCGTAAATTGGCGGAGCCGGGCCTCCGATGCCAACCACACCAGAGACCCCCTCGCCCTTCGAGCCGTGGCACTTGGCGCATCTCTCGAGAAAAATCGCGGTCCATTGGGAGGGGCCACTTCCGGCTGATCCATTTGACCCGTTTGCGTAGTACCTGGGGCGGGAATTGCTTGCGTGAAGCCGAATGTGGACGTGAGGCTAGTCAGCAGCAAGAGACGGAGCGCAGATCGATCGGGCATTAGCGGTGAGACACTTGTCTCTTTCAGCTACGATGCCAGGGCCCCTATGTGTGTTGCGCTTGCAGCATGATCTCTGCTCATAGATCGTGTTGCTACAGCAAGCACTCAATTCATTACAGGAACTTGAGTCACCACCTAACTGGAAAGAAACGATCACAGGGGTGGCCCAGGAAAGCACGTTTCAGCTAGACCTCAGCTTCACGTATCTGGTTGCGTGCTGCTGAAGCGAATGTCTCGAAGCGAAACAGCCGATAAGCCGCCGTCAAGCTTCCGTACGGATACCTGCTATTTCAGCTTTGCATACTCCGCCTGAGCTTGCTGATAGATGGGAATGTCGGGATCGGCATCTTTCCAGAGGGTTAGAAAGTCTTGATACGATTTGCGGGCAGCCTCATTGTTGCTCATCATGACCTGTGCGCGGCCGAGCTGAAGGTGAACCAGGGCGCCGGTAACGAAGTTTCCTACAACGCCAGGATTATCGATCAGCTTTTGAAACTCGGCGGCTGCTCGCTGCGGCTGGTTGGATTTCTGGTACGCCTCGCCGCGCAAATAAGCCGGATATAAATAGCCGATCGTACCTTGACCCAACTCATAGCGCTGGCTCATCCCGAGAACCTCAATAGCCTGTAGGGGTTTGTGTTGCTGCAGGGCCGTAGCTGCTCGCACGCAGGGCAGAGCTACGCTCTGCAGCACGGTATCCAGTGGAAACTCCCGGTTCAATTCATCACTCAAGCTCTTGGCCTTGGCGGCATCTCCGGCGCGAGCGTATATAAGGGCAGCGACGATGCGATTGTCACGCCCGTTGTGCACAGCCAGCGCTTCGTCGGTGAGGCGTCGCGCTGTGCCGAGGTTTTCCAACTCAACCTCAGCCAGCGCTTGCCGGAGTTCCCACTGCGAAGCCGCCTCCAGGGCATCGGCACCTTTGGCTGACTCTACTGCCCGGCGGGAAGTTTCACGCGCCTGCTGAATGCGGCCATAGTATGCCTCCGTATCGGCCTGATGTTGAAGCATGACATCTTCGGTTCTGGGCTTGCCGGCGGCCCACTGCACCTGCTCCCGCATGGCCGCCTGGTCGCGCTGCAGGAACGCCAGCATGTATCGCGATTCACGGAGGTAAGGACTGTCAAGGCCCCGCTTGCGGGCTTCGTCATAGGCCGCCTGAGCGACACTCAGTTGGTTGGCGGCACTGGCCATGCCTGCAAGATTGGCATATGCCCCGGGATTTTCAGGAGCCAGCCGAATGACTTCTTCAATTTCGCCAACTGCATCGTGGGGTCTGCCAAGTTGGACGTAAATTATCGACAAAGCATTGTGTGGCGACCAATCCCCGGGATAGTCCCTGGCCCATTCTTTGGCTGACTGTTCGCCCTTTTCCAACTCGCGGGTAGCCAGCGAGTAGTAGGCAGTCTCGATCTGCAACCGCTCTCGTGGACTCGCCCGATCGCGAAGTTCGAAGGCCTTGGTGGTGTACTCGGTTCCTAACGTGCCCTCGCCGACGTTCCAGTAGCCGGCACCGAGCTGCTCGTACGCCCAGGCAAAATTTGGATCCAGTTCCAATGCGCGCTTTACATAAGGGATATTCTCGCTCGGCGACCCGAAAGTCCGCGTCTTCGACATCTCCTGGAGTGCTTCCAACGATGTCGTCGTCGCCTCAAGCAAGGGCTGATCGAATTTCTGCACCGAAGCAAGAGACTCGCCCAGTCTCCTTCGCATTTCATTTCCCGCCTTAGCCAGTGCCGGCAATACCTGCTTCTGACTTGCAGCATCAGCCTTCACCACTTCGAATGCACTTCCCGTTTGGCAGCCCAGGGCTTTCAGTACGAGTCGGTAAGAGTTGTCTGCCCACGCAATAGATCCGGCGAGTACCGCGTTGCTATGGGTCCTGATGCAGATCTCGCTGGCGATCTCCGGCGGCAATAGCTCGCCCGGAGATTTCTCCATCTGCTGCAGCGCTGCCCTTATCTTGCTATCAGAGAGAACGTTCATGTAAGGAGACTGCGCCAGTTGCAAGGTGAGCGCCTGCCGCAGTGAGCCATCGAAGACGGCATCGCCCGTGGTGTTCGCAAAGTCCGCGATGACCACCGTGCCACGCTCGGCAAACGCCGTTGCTACCTGATGGCGACGCCAATAAAAGAACACAGCGACGATCGCAGCGATCGCTGCCCCGAATGTAACCAGAAGTCTCTTGCGTGTGAAGCGTCGCCGGCGCACCCGCTTCGGCACCACCCTGAGAGGTTCCAGGTCGGCTAGCAATTCAGCTGCGCTGCTATAGCGCTTGTTGCGGTCCTTCTCCAGCGCTTTATCGATGATGACAATCAGGTCGCTGGGAAGGCTCGGGTTTCGCTCGGCAACCGGAGCCGCATTAGCGTGAAGAATGCCATTCTGAACCTGCGCCGCGCTTTCGCCTGGAAAGGCGCGTACGCCGGTCGCCATTTCATAGAGAACCAAGCCAAAGGAAAAGATGTCGGTGCGAGCGTCTAGCTTTTCGCCGAGAATCTGTTCCGGCGACATGTAACCCGCTGTGCCCATCGCCGCACCGGTGCGAGTCAGGGTCAGGCCACCCGGGCGTTCCGCATCGGAAGCCCCAAGGGCGCTACCTGCCGCCATGGCCTCTTCTGCTTCTTCCGCCTCCAGCAGCTTTGCCAGCCCGAAGTCGAGAATCTTGCACACACCCTTTGTGGTTATGAAGATGTTCGCCGGCTTGATGTCGCGATGGATGATACCCCGCTCGTGGGCCGCCCGCAGGCCTTCACTGACCTGCATGGCAATATCGACCAGCTCGTTCAGGGGAAGCGGCCCTTTGTTCGCAGCCAGGCGGTCGCGTAACGTCTGCCCGTCGAGCAGCGGCATCACGATGAAGGGATGGCCCTCATGCTCGCCGAACTCATGAATGACGCAGATGTTGGAATGGTCGAGCGACGAGGCCGAGCGCGCCTCGCGGCTGAAGCGCTCCAGCGCCAGCAGATCGTTCCCCAGGTCTTCCGGCAGAAACTTCAGGGCCACGGCGCGGCCTAGCTTTAAGTCTTCGGCACGATAGACCACGCCCATGCCGCCCCCGCCGATGACATCGAGGACGCGGTAATGCGAAACCGTTCTTCCGATTAATTCTCCCCGGGGGTGCGTTGTCCCGGAGCCAGTCCTGCCTTCGCCGCCCAACTGCGCATCCTCTGAGCCCGGCGGTTCGCCGGAGTCAACAATGCGCTCCACCGGAACCATCAGCCGATAGCCGCGGCGCGGCACCGTCTCTACATAAGTAGGTTGCTCGGCCGAATCGCCCAGGCTTCGCCGCAGACTCTTGATTGCGGTATTGATTCCGTGCTCGAAATCGACTGCGGTGTCATTTGGCCAGAGCTTCTTCTGGATTTCCTCGCGGCTGACGACATTGCCATCATGTTCTATCAGAACTAAAAGGACACGAAACGGCTTCTCCGGAAGGTAAACAGTATGGCCGCCGCCGCTGAGTTGGCCGCTCTTCGGATCAAGCTCAAACTCGCCGAACCGAACGCGGGCCGAGAGGATATTCTCCATGGAATTGGAAACGGGCTCGGGGGGTAAGTGTACTACTGTTACTTCGGTGTTACAAAGCTGTGACTTTAGGTTATTACCGAAACTGAGCTTCGATTCCTAGTCCGAGATTAGAGCCATTCGGCGTAACTATTGTGAAATTAGCGGTTTCCATCGCTCACTTCTCTTCACCAAAAACTCACCTTCAACTCACCTCCGCTGCATTGACCTTGTCGGCCGGGTGCCGCATGCTGCGACCCAGTTTTGAAGATGTGGGGCCGAAGGAATGCGAGAACTCCTTTAGAACTACGGCTCCCTGCTAACCAAATTCCGTAATTGCCGAGAAAAGAGTCAGCTCAACCCTGCTCTTCAGCTTCGGCGAGGAGACACTATGCGTCACCACTTGCACATCTCACGATTTAGTCGTCGTTTCACTCGTCTTTTCCTGGTCACGATTCTGCTGACTCTTTGCGCCTTTGCACAAGAGACGGCGACATCGGTCCCTAATCTCATCCGCTATGGCGGAACCCTGAAGAACGTCCAGGGGTCTGCCTCGGTTGCTCCCACAACGGTGGGCGTTACCTTCTCCATTTACAAGCAGCAGGAGGGCGGTTCACCGGTTTGGCAGGAAGTGCAAAACGTCACTCCTGATGCCAACGGCCTGTACAGCGTCTTGCTAGGTAGCACAACATCTACCGGTTTGCCTGACGATCTTTTTGCGCAGCAGGAACAGCGCTGGCTGACTGTTCAAGTGCAGGGACAAGAGGAGCAGGCGCGTGTACTGCTGGTGAGCGTGCCCTATGCCTTGAAGGCTCACGAAGCGGATACGCTGGGTGGCTTGCCTGCCTCCGCGTTCATGAAAGCGCCCACGGCTGATTCGACGGGCACTGTCGCAGCAGAAACCGGAGCCGCGGTCGCCGCGGTCGGCAACGCTGCAGTCGCCGGAACTCCTTCCGCAGTATTGGGAGCCTCCGGCAAGAGTAAAGCGCCATGCCCCCCGGGAACCAATCACATCCTGTACTGGGACGCAACCAACGACATCTGTCCGTCCGCAATAACCCAGGATCCCGGTAACGGCAACATCGGAATCGGTCTCCCTTCGAATGTGCAAGCTTCTGAGCCACTCGATGTGCAGGGCGTGATCAGCACATACACGTGGTATGACATCAACGAAAAGCGAATTATGAGCGTCGGCAACACGCCACCCGCCGACGACAATAGCACAAACCTGTTCCTTGGCTGGAATACCGGAACCTCGAACAACGGTGTCACCAACGACAACACCTTTGTAGGTCGTGATGCTGGCGTTGCCAACACCACCGGGCATGACAATACCTTTTCGGGCTATCAGGCAGGTAACGCTACTACTGGCGGAAACGATCCCGCAGCCAGCTATAACACCTTCTCCGGCTCGCAATCGGGCCTATTCAACAAAACTGGTTTCCTGAACACGTTCACCGGCTACACCGCTGGTTATGGCAACACAACCGGTGCAGAGAACTCCTGCTTCGGCTCTGCTGCCTGTTTGCACAATCTGACAGGCGTTCAGAACGTTGCTCTCGGCGCGGGCGCCGGTTTCCGTAATATGGACGGGAGCGCTAACGTCTACGTTGGCTTCGACTCCGGTTGGGGCTTATCCGGCACCGGCTCGCGTGGAAGCAATAACACCATGACGGGATGGGAGACGGGCTTCGACAACTTCGGGTCGAACAACGTCTTCTATGGCTACAAGGCCGGCTTCAGCAACACCACTGGAAGCTCCAACATCGCGATTGGTGCTGGTGCCGGAAGCACCGCGGGCTCCGGCAATAGCAACAACATTTACCTCGGCAACCCGGGCGCCAACGAAACCAGTCCTGCAATCAGGATTGGTATTCAAGGTGCTCCGCATGTAAACCAAACCTATATTGCCGGTATCGTGACCAATCTCTTCCCAAAGAACAGCGGGGCCTCAGTAGTCTTGATCGATGCTAATGGCCATCTTGGAGTCTCTGGTGCATCGCTCGGTGGACCGGTCACGGGCAGCTGTAGCTTGGGTGCAAATTTCTTGACGAAATGGTCTGGCAACGACACCATCGGGTGCACCCACATATGGGAAACCGACAGCGGCACTTATTTCGTCGGCATAGGTCCTGGAGCGATCGGCGCTCCTAGCAGACAACTTGAAGTGGATGGCGATATCAACGTTCAAAAGACTGTGACAGAACACTACCAAGTTATGGGTAACACGGTTCTGAGTATTGACGGAACCAACAACCTATTCACCGGTGTGGGCGCCGGCACCTCCAGCGGCAGTACTACCGGCAACACTTTCACGGGCTATAACGCCGGCAACGTCAACACCGCCAACGGCAATAGCTTTTACGGGTTCGAGTCCGGTGTTGCCAACGCGACTGGCATCCAGAACGTATTCGTCGGCTACAAGTCTGGACTGGTAAACGCGGCTGGACACTCCAACACATTTGTCGGCTACAACTCCGGACAAGCCAACAACTCGGACTACAACACGTTCCTGGGAACCAATTCAGGATTCAAGTCGACCGCTAGTGGCAACACGTTCCTGGGTTACTCCGCCGGCTCCAACACAACCGGCGATGCCAACAACGGCTACGGTAATACTGCGACTGGCTACGATGCCGGCCGCGGCAACGTGAACGGCACACTGAATGCCTATTTTGGCGTTAATACCGGCTTCTGCTCCGACACAAATCCCGAGATTGGTTCTTACAACACCTACCTGGGTAATGGCGCCGGCAGCAGCTGCAGCATGGTGAGTGGAAGCAATAACATCTTCCTCGGATTCTCGGCAGGTAACGCTGAAAACGATGTAAGCAATAGCATCGAGATCGGCAACTCTGGCGCGAATCACTACGGTGATGGCTCCATCCAAATCGGTACTCTGGGCGGCCAGATCAACCAAACCTACGTGCAGGGTATCTTCACGTATCCAACGCCCAACGTGAATACCTTTGTAACTGTTCAGGCAAATGGGCACTTAGGAATGAGCACTGTAGCTACTGGAGGCGGCAATGTAACCGGAAACTGCACTCTCGGAGCGAACTTCCTCGCCAGATGGACGAATAGCTCTGGAGACATCAACTGCAGCCATATCTGGGAAACCCAGAGCGGAACGTACTTCGTCGGTATCAACACCACTTCGCCGGGAGCGCAGTTAGATGTAAACGGCGACATCAATGCCGCTGACGACCGGGGCTCCTATCAGATTGGTCTAAATACGGTGCTGACTGCCTTCGGCGACCGCAATACCATCCTCGGCTATACCGGGGCGCACACCTCCAACACGGGTCAGCAGAACACTTTTCTCGGAGCCAATGCCGGTCAGGTGAACGCCGGCGGAGACTGGAACGTGTTTGTCGGATCCGCCTCCGGCGCGTCCAACGTCGGTGGTTACGAAAACGTATTTGTGGGTCAAACAGCTGGGCGAGACAACGTCAACGGCCACGACAATACGTATCTCGGTGAATTTGCTGGCACCGTTTCTAATCCGGACGGCAGCTACAACACCTACGTCGGCGAGGGGACCGGGCAAAGTAACACTAATGGCAGCAGCAACATCTACCTCATGAACCTCGGCGCGAGTGAATCCAACACCATTCGTATCGGAACCCAAGGCGCAGGCCAAGGCCAACAAAATGCCGCCTACGTAGCGGGTATTTACAACAGCTCTGTTGGCGCAACCAACGCCACTGTCTGCATCGACAGCACAGGCAAGCTGGGAACGGTTGGTTGTCCCAGCATGGCCCCCACCCAGCAGCAACAGATAGCTCTGGAATCGCAGCAGAAGGACGTCCAGACTCTCCTCGCGCGTGTTGCCGCCCAACAACAGCAGATCGACAGCCTCAAGACGCAACTAGTGGTGCAGAACGCAGCCTTCCAGGAGCGCCTGGCGCGAATGGAATCTCTGCTGAATGCGCAAGTAGCCACTGCTGACACTCCATCGTTGGCAGCGGTTGCTGCGAACGGCGGAACCAACTAACTCTCTCCTCCTAAACACTCAATGGCGGGGCCCGACAGGGCTCCGCCACTTTTCCGCAGCACCCGGACAGTAGCGCATGAACATGGCGCTTGTCAGGAAATCAAGTGTCAAAGCTGAGCAGAGTCGGTGTTTGCACTCTGTCTTGTAGCCTGCGCAACCGATGAGTGTCGTTGAGGCCGCACCCTCCAGCATCGATTTTCTGCAGACATGTCCCTGCCGGATTAAACTAGTTGTTTATGACAACGTTGATGATTGCTGCCATCCTTATTCTGGGAATGACCACGCTGCCGGCGCAGGCTGCCGGCGCGCAGTTCGGACCTCAGAATCCGTTTTATTCCCCCAGCACTCTTCCCTTCCAGGCGCCGCCTTTCAACAAAATCAAAGATTCCGACTATCAGCCGGCGATCGAGGCCGGCATGGCCGAGCAGAAGAAGGAGATGGAGGCCATTGCCAACAACCCCGATCCGCCCACCTTTGATAACACGTTCATCCCGATGGAGAAATCCGGGCTCCTGCTGCACCGGGCGGCGGCAGCGTTCTTTTCGGTGAGCGCCGCCGATACCAATCCAACGCTGCAAAAGATCCGTTCGGCAATTGCACCGCAGCTGGCGGCTCATGCTGACGCCATCCACCTCAACCCCAAGCTGTTTGCGCGCGTCGCCGCCATATACAAGGAGCGTCAGTCACTCAAGCTGGATCCTGAGTCGCTGCGCCTGGTCGAGGTCACATACGACCAATTCGTGCATGCCGGCGCCAATCTTTCTGAAGCCGACAAAGCACAACTGAAGAAGCTGAACGAAGAGATCGCCAGTTTATCCACCGAGTTCAGCAACAAACTGCTGGCCGCAACCAAAGCCGGCGCTTATGTCACCACCGACAAAGCTGCGCTGGCGGGATTGAGCGATGCGCAGATTTCTGCCGCTGCCGAAGCAGCCAAGGGTCGCAAGGTTGACGGATATGTGCTTCCGCTGCAGAACACGACGCAGCAGCCTGATCTCGTCAGCCTGAGCAATCGCAGCACCCGGCAGCAGTTGTTCGAAGATTCCTGGAACCGTGCCGAAAAGGGCGACGCCAATGATACGCGCGACATTATCGCAAAAATCGCACAGCTCCGCGCTGAGAAAGCCAAACTGCTGGGCTACTCCAGTTTCGCTGCCTGGAAGCTGGAAGACCAGATGGCTAAGACTCCGGAAGCGGCTTTGAACTTCATGTCGCAACTGGTGCCCGGTGCTACCTCTAAAGCGGCGATAGAAGCAAAAGACATTCAGGGCGTCATCGACGCGCAAAAGGGCGGCTTCACTTTGCAGCCCTGGGACTGGGACTTCTATGCCGAGCAGGTACGAAAGGCGAAGTACGACATCGATCAATCACAGGTGAAGCCTTACTTCGAGTTGAACAACGTGCTACTGAACGGCGTCTTCTACGCCGCCAATCAGCTCTACGGAATCACATTCAAGGAGCGGCACGACATCCCGGTATATGCCGACGGTGTGCGCGTGTTTGAGGTTTTCGACACGGACGGCAGTTCGATGGCGCTGTTCTACTGCGACTACTTCAAGCGCGACAACAAGAATGGCGGCGCATGGATGAACAGCCTGGTAGAGCAATCCAAGCTGATGGGCACCAAGCCCGTCGTCACCAATGTCGCCAACTTCGCTCCGCCTGCGCCTGGCGAGCCCGCGCTGCTAACCGCCGACGACGTGAAAACGATGTTCCATGAATTCGGACACGCCCTGCATGGAATGTTCGCCAACTCCGAGTACCCAAGCCTTTCGGGTACGAACACAGCGCGCGACTTCGTCGAATTCCCGTCCCAGTTCAACGAGCACTGGGCAACATATCCGTCGGTGTTCCAGCACTACGCCAAGCACTACAAGACTGGCGAACCAATGCCGGCAGATCTGCTGACCAAGATTGAAAACTCAGAGACGTTTAACAAGGGATACGACACTACCGAACTCCTGGCTGCCGCAGAACTCGATATGCAGTGGCACTCATTGCCGGCAAATACGCCGCTGCAAAACCCGGATGCATTTGAAACCGAGGCCCTGAAGAAAACCAACCTGCTCATCAGCTATGTTCCGCCACGCTATCGCTCCAGCTACTTTAGTCACATCTGGGGCAGCGGATATTCCGCAGGCTATTACGCTTACCTCTGGACGCAGATGCTCGACGACGATGCCTATCAGTGGTTCGTGGAGCACGGCGGATTGACTCGTGCTAACGGTGATCGCTTCCGGCAGATGGTTCTCTCGCGTGGCAACACCGAAGATCTTGCCAAGATGTACGAAGCGTGGCGCGGTAAGGCGCCAAGTATCGAGCCGATGCTGAAGTATCATGGCCTCGAATCGAACGTGAAAAAGTAGAAGTACGCGATAACCCTCCACCGGCGGGCCGAGGTTAGCCAGAAGACTGGCAGACTTCCTTTCGGCCCGCCGATTTTGCATATTCCACCCAGACTTCGATCCCGAAAATAGGATCTACTTCGCCAACTCTGCCTTCCGTTTTCTCCATTGTTTCTTCTGCCAGTTCGCTCCGCGCTACGGTTTTTCAGATGCGGAGATGTTTCACGCTTTCTGAAGTCGTTGACCCCCAATCCTACAAAGTAGTGCGTTAGGCCCGTAAATCCCGCTATTCAAACGTCCTCGCTGTCTACCCAAACATGCGCGGCGTTGCAGCACCCGGCATGGCACACAGCTTGCACAACGTATGGGCAGAAGATCGCAGCCGGCGCGCTGCGCCAATCCTCCGGGACGTATCGTCCCGACGCACGCGCCGGACTGCGTGAAAGTGGGGTTTGAAATGGTAAGGGCAATTAGCATATGGGTTGCCGTATTGTGCTTAAGCGCGGCACTCGTCGCTCAGGTGCAAACCGGATCTCTCACAGGGGTCGTTCGCGACAATACCGGAGCTGTGGTTCCGGGCGCGACCGTAACCGCGAAAAACATTGACACCGGAGCTGGGCGTTCGACTCAAAGCAACAACCAGGGAGCCTATTCTCTGCTGGCGTTAACCCCCGGACAGTACGAGGTGACCGTCGCTAGTCCGAACTTCAGAACTTTCAAGCAACCAGCAGTGGTCACCGTCGGTGGTACCGCAACTGTTGACGCCAAGCTCAGTGTAAGCGCCGCTTCAACTACGGTTGAGGTTCCGGCTGAAGCCGCGGGAGCTCAAGTCAACACCCAGACGCAGGAGATTTCGCAGATCATCACTCCGCAACAGATTCAACAGCTCCCGAGCTTGACGCGCAATCCTTACGACTTCGTTGCGCTCTCGGGAAATGTGAGCGGCGGAGATCGCACCTCAGAATCGGGTAACCCGCAAATGAGTGGCGGCGGTCAAAACCAGACCGATCGCGGTGTGGGCTTCTCCATCAACGGCCAGCGCTCTTCCGGCACGGAGATCCTGCTGGACGGCGTAGAGAACATCAATCTATTCGATACCAGCGTCGCGTTGGAAGTTCCTCAGGATGCAGTGCAGGAATACCGCATCATTACCAACAACTTCGATGCGCAATATGGCCGCGCTTCCGGCGGCGTGGTCAACGTGAACACCAAATCCGGAACTAACGCTTTCCACGGTTCCGCGTGGGAATACAACCGGCTCTCCGCCTATACCGCCAACACCTACGACAACAATGCACAACGGCAGGCGGCGTTTGCTGACGGTACATGTGTGGTGGGCCAGTCCTGCGGGGTCGGTGAAAAGGGAACCTATACCCGCAATCAGTTCGGTTTTCAATTCGGCGGTCCAATTATCAAGCAAAAGCTGTTCTTCTACGGCAGCGCGGAATGGACTCGCGTCCGCAGCAACGCGAGCCTGTTTGGTTATGTGCCGACGCCACAACTGCTTGCAGCTACCGCTCCCAACGTCCAGTCCTTCTTCAACGCATATGGAGCCAACAACTTTAACTACATCAGCACCGTCACGGCGGGACAGCTCGCCTCATCGGCAAATGGGGGAGGGGCTTTCCTGGGCGCGTTCCCCAATCCAAATACGCCAGTGCTGGGATTAGTAAACTACGTAGCCCCTGCCGACGCCGGAGGCGATCTTCCGCAAAATACCTACACCGTAGTGGCGCGCCTTGACTACAATCTCAGCGACAGGACCCAGGCCTTTGTGCGTTACGGCCGGGAGAACGCCAACGTACTTCCCAGCCCGACCGCAGGTCCGTATCAGCAGTACAACGTCGGCACCTTCTTGCGTGACGATTCGTACTTAGGATCGCTGACGCACAACTTCACCAACAACCTGCTGAGTAACACCCGGCTTAGCTACAACCGCGACACCGTAGCCAGCACCTACGATAGCGCGTTGCAGAACACGCCCACCCTCTTTCTGTATAACGGAGCGTCTTACAATAACCAGCCCATCAATTTGCCCGGTTTCTTCGACGCCACCACCGGCGTAGGCGGACTTCCCTTTGGCGGACCGCAGAACACCATCCAGGCCTACGAAGACCTCGCCTGGACCAAAGGCGCGCACACCATACGCTTTGGAGGACAATTCAACTACATCCAGTTGAACAAGGCGTTTGGAGCGTATGCCCAGGGTGTGCAGCAATTGGGACATGACCTGGCGTCCGGTCTCGACAACATGGTCACCGGGGTGCTCACTAACTTCCAGGCAGCGGTGAATCCCGCGGGCGCGCTGCCCTGCGCGCAGGATCCACAAACTTTGAACCTGATACAGACGCCCGGCTGCACCATTACATTGCCGGCAACGCAACCCTCTTTCTCGCGCAGCTATCGTTACCGTGACTGGGCAGCGTATGCGCAGGATAGCTGGCGGATAACTCCGCGCCTCACCTTGAACTATGGCCTGCGTTACGAATACTTTGGTGTGCAGCATGGCCTGGATCCCAATCTTGATTCCAACTTGTACTGGGGACCGGGCTCGAACGAATTTCAACAGTTGCGAACGGGACAAATCTACACCGTGCCGAATAGCCCGATCGGCGAGCTGTGGAGTCCTCGTTATGGCACCGTTGCACCGCGTGGCGGCTTTGCCTGGGATGTCTTCGGCGATGGCAAGACCAGTATTCGCGGCGGCGCAGGCATCAGCTATGAACGCAACTTCGGAAACGTGACCTTCAACATCATTCAAAATCCGCCGAACTATGCCACCGTTCAGTTGCATAACACGCCAGTCACTACCAGCAACTTCGGACCGCTGGGCACAGGAACGGGCGCTGTACCCCTACCTCCGGTGAGCCCGCGGCAGGTCAATCCTGACATCAACATTGCCCAGACTCAGTTCTGGAGCCTCACCTTTGAACGCCAGGTCGGACGTGCCGGCGTATTCGGAATCGACTACAACGGATCCCACGGCGTTCACCTCTACGACATCGCGAACATCAACGAACTTGGCGGAGGACAGGCCTGGCTAGGCGATCCTTTGTTGAGTGATCCTACCGGTGCCTGCGGGAACTCCTACGGCACCACTGGATACTGCCCAACCCGTCCGAACGCGCAATTCACCTCGGTCAACAATCGCGGTAGCAACGGCTTCTCGCATTACAACGGAGCGACCGTTCGCTTCCAAAGCAACAATTGGGGAGACACGGGTCTTAGCATCGTTACCAATTACACCTGGTCGCATTCGCTTGACAACGTCAGCTCCACCTTCTCCGAGAGCAGCAGCAGCTCCAACGGAATCGGCAACCTGGGATATCTCAATCCGGCATTTCCCAGCCTTGACTATGGCAATTCCGACTTCGATATTCGCCAGCGCTTTGTCTTCTCAGCTGTGTGGCAGGAACCATTCTTCTCCACTGGCAAGGGATTTCTGCGACAGATTGCGGGAGGCTGGATCATTACGCCTATCTTTAACGCACGGTCTGGAATTCCCTTCACCGTGTCGGACAGTACCGATTCGCTCAATGGCACTACGCAGGGGCCCTATGGCATTCCTCGCTATGCCCCGTCAGGTCCAATCGGTACCTATCTGGCGAACGGCCAGACTCCCTCTGGACCGAATGCCTTCAGCCTTCTGACGCTGCCGGCTGCCTCCGCCTACAACGGAGCGCTGGGACTGTTGCCGGGTTTTGAAGACTTCGGCCCCTACCCGGCCGACATGACGCCGCGCAACGCATTTCGCGGACCTGGAGCGTGGAGCTTCGATGCATCCGTCGCCAAGAACTTCAAGTTGAGCGAGCGCTTCAACCTGGAGTTCCGCGCCGAGGCCTTCGATCTGCTGAACCACCACAACTTCTATGTCAACGGCTTCATCAACGACGTTGCTTTGCTCGGACCTGGACCGCTGACCATTACCGGGAAGAAGGGTGGCTTGGGCTCGCTGGCAAACAACGGCAACCATGACGAACGCCGCTTCGGACAGTTCGCTCTGCGTCTCTCCTTCTAAACTCGGCGAGACTCATGGCCCATCCGGCTTTGCTGGATGGGCTTTTTTGTGCAAGTCGACAGGATTGGGCTCCTGGTCATAGGCAACACCCACGCTGCTACTTTTGTGGACTCGATTTACCTGCCCGCCTCCCGTAAAATTGGATTACACAACCAAGAAGAACTTCGAGACCCTCGACTTCGCACCTCCGGAGGGTTTTTGTTTGTCCGCATAAACGGCTGTCAACTCGCAACGCCAGGGCCGCTCGGGAGTACGCTCCGGTGAGCCTGTTGCTCTGGGTGCTTTTGCCGACGCGATTGGCGATCTGGTGGACGCGACTCACGCGAGGTGGTCGCAATCCCGCATCCGCAGCGCGTGATTCATTCATCATGTTCCGTCTCGATGCTCTGGGAGACCTCGTACTCACGACGCCGGTTTTCCGTGAGCTCAAGCGTGCCTATCCGAATGCGCATATTACAGCCGTCGTCCAGCAGGCACATCGTTCTATTCTCGAAAGCAATCCCCACGTCGATGAGCTGCTTTCCGTGCCTTCGGTCCGCAACCCGAGCCGTCTGAAGCACGCCCGTTATCTTCTAACCGTGTTGAAGTTTTACTGGCGCGAACTGCGTTGGCGCCGCTTCGACGTTGCGATCTGTCCCCGCTGGGACACCGACGAGCATCTTGCGACCTTGCTCTGCACCTTAACCAGGGCGGAACTGCGCGTCGGCTACAGCGAGCGGGCCTCAGCGGGCAAAAAACGCTTTAACAAGGGTTTCGATCGGGCGTTCGATATCTGTCTCGATCGCGGGCCTCTGCGACACGAAGTTGAGCGCAACATGGCCATTGTCGAAGCGTTCATCGCCAACATCGACGACAGTACAACTGAAATCACCTTAACCGAAGAGGATCGTGCCTACGCGAACCGGATGCTGCACAACGTGCCCGACGATTGTGTTCTGGTGGCACTGGGTATCGGTGCTCAGTCGCCCGGGCGACACTGGCCGTTGGAACGCTACTCTGCTCTCATCGACGAACTGTCGAAACAATTTCGAGTACATAGCGTCATCACTTGTGCCCCCTCGGAACACCGGCAAGCTAGTCATCTTGCCGATGCATTGCCCACCGGATCGACAATCTCTGACAGCTCAGCCATTCGGGAGACCTGTGCCTTGCTCGCCCGTTGCGATCTATTCATTGGGAACGATACCGGCGCTGCGCATCTTGCGGCGGCCATAAAGTGCCCGACCATCGTTATCTCGCGGCATCCCAGAAACGGCGATCCGGAGCATCCCAACAGCCCGGCACGATTCGCTCCGTGGGGTGTCCCGGCTCGCGTGCTGCAACCCGAGCGTGGACTGGACAACTGCAACGGGCGTTGTCAGGAAATCGGTCGACCACACTGCATTATGCAAATTTCTGTCCCAGAAGTGGTGGCCGCCGCCAGGGCCCTCCTGATGCAGAGCAGCCGGGTACGCGATAAGCTAATGGCGAGTTCCACGTTGTGACCACCCCATCTGTCGGAGTAGAAACTCCGCAACCTGAAAGCCCGGCTCGCGGCCTGCTCTCCCTCTTTGACGATCGGCGCTATCGTCGCATCGCGACGGCTGTTGTGTCGGGTGGGGCAGCTCGTGTGCTGTCGTCATTGCTGACCCTGATTTCACTGCCGCTGGCAGTGCGCTACCTGGGAGCCGAGCGCTATGGCGTGTGGGCTACAGTACTGAGCGTAGCGGTTTGGGTCAACCTCCTCGACCTTGGCATCGCGAATAGTCTGACCAACCTGATATCCCAGGCCTACGCCCGACAAGACCGGACGGAAGCGGCGCGAGCGTTCAGCAACGCGCTGGCGGTGACCCTCGGAGCTGTCGGGCTGGCAGCCTGCATCTTTGGTTTCTTGTGGTCTCGCGTGAACTGGATCGCATTATTCAATGCCAGCCCATCTCTCCAATCCGAGGTCCGATCGACAGTCTTGATAGCCATGGGCCTTACCCTGGCCAGTCTGCCTCTGAATCTGGCAGGCAAGCTGTTTGCCGGATATCAGGAGCTGCATACCTACAACAAAACCATGGCCGTCCGCACGGTGGGTAGTGTCGTCGGCTTGATTGCCGGCATTTGGATTCACGCCTCGATGCCGACTTTGTTCCTGCTCTCCTTCGGGAGCATCACGCTGGTATCGACCGCGACCTTGCTCTGGCTGCTACTGTGGCACAAGCCGTGGCTCAGACCACGTCTGGGTTTTGTCAGCTTGCACCAAACCCTGGCTCTGCTAAAAACCGGGTGGTCATTCCTGGTGATTCACGCCGCGGCACTGGTAGTCTTCAGTACCGACAACATCATCGTTAGCCACTATCTTGGGGCGGCAGCGGTAACACCCTACAGCGTCACCTGGCGTGTGGTTGGTCTCGGATCGGCGCTGCAGGTACTCGTATTCCCGGCGCTGTGGCCAGCCTACGCCGAGGCGCATGCACGAGGCGAGGTCGAGTGGATTCGCCGGACCTACGCCATCGCAATGCGAACCACCATTGCCTTAAACGTGGCGTGGGCGGTTTTCCTCGTCGCCTTCGGGCGATTCGGCATTCGTTTGTGGGCCGGGCATGCCGCCGTACCACCACGGTCCCTTTTGCTGGCCATGGCCTTTTGGAGTGTCATCGCAGGATTCATGACGGCACAGTCATGCTTTTTGGGAGCCCTGAATCGCACTCGCGTGCAGGCGGTCGCTTCGGCGTTGGCGGCGGTAGTGAATGTCGTTCTGTCAATCGTGCTGGTGGTGCGCATAGGCTCGCTTGGCGTGATTCTGGGAACGATCATCTCTTACCTTGTCGTACTTGTCGTTCCTCAGAGCCTTGCGGTAATGCATGCCATCCGCAACCTGGAGCGGAACAGCCGCTCTTGCAATACGGCTCCGGAAGCAGGCGCCGACATCCAGCCTATCCTCTAATCAGAAAAGGATTGCTTTCGCGTTCCTCGGCAATAGTGGTAAGTGGACCGTGACCGGGCACGACGATGGTTTCGTCCGGCAGTGCCATAACCGGGCCATGTAACGACGCTATGATTTTCTTGTATGACCCGCCGGGCAGATCGGTGCGTCCGATGGAACCGGCAAACAGGGTGTCGCCGGCAATCAGCTTTTTGTTGGCCTCAAAGTACAGGCAAATGCTGCCTTCGGTGTGCCCCGGGGTGTGCAACACGTCAGCAACAACATTCCCCGCTGCCACCGTATCTCCAGTGCTGATACTCGCATCAATCGTCACCCTTCCGGGCGAATGCATCCCGACCCACGCTGCCTGGGTGTCGAGCATCTTGAGCAGTGCATAATCGTTCTGGTTCAACAGAATTGGCGCTCCGGTAACTTGCTTCAGTTTCATTGCGCCTCCCACGTGGTCGATGTGCGCGTGGGTGATAACGATTTGCTTCACCGTCAATCCATGCTGCGCGACGATGCTGAGGATATGATCGATCTCGTCACCGGGATCGATCACCATTGCCTCTTTGCTCTGCTCGTCTCCCACGACCGAGCAATTGCACTGCAAAACGCCGACCGGGAATATCTCGTGAATCATGGCCCCAGAGTAACAAAGAATCCCCAAGGCACGGATAGCCGATTAGGGTTCGTCGTTGTCACTGCGTTCTATATTGTTTGGTCCTCTGTGTTCTCCGTGTCTCCGTGGTGAGATTTGTTGCCTGCCTGCGAAAATCCCCCTGTGGTAAGGTGAGGCGATAGTAATGCGGCTGCTACAACATGGATAGTAAGAAGATAACGCTCTGGTTTCTCGCCGGCCTCATCGTCCTGTTTGGTGCGCTGGCGCTTCTCATTGCGCAGCCGTTCCTGCGGTCGATTGCGGCGGGGATCATAGTAGCGGTAATTTTCCACCCGGCTTACAAGAGAGTGTTGCGATGGATGGGAAACCGCAGCACCTGGGCAGCACTGGTTGCGACGCTTGCTATCGTGCTGTTGTTTCTCTTTCCGGTGACTTTGATCCTGCTTAAAGCGACCAGTGAGGCCATCGGCGCCGCCCAACGACTGAGCCGCCTCAGCGCCGAACAGGGCGGGTTTGGGCAGTTTGTGTTCGCCATGGCCGAGCGTCCCCTGCGTTTCTTCGGCCGCTTCGTCGATCTCTCGAAATTCGACATCCACACCGCCATCACTAACGGCCTGCAACGCTTGAGCCTGACCGTCCTAAGTTCGGGCGCTGCGATTCTGGGCAGCCTGGCACGCTTCACCGCTGACTTCCTCTTTATGCTGATCGTGGTGTTTTTTCTGTTTCGCGATGGAGAGAGGTGGGCGGCAGGCTTGGGCAGCTTGATGCCGCTGTCACCGGCGCAGACATCGCGACTGTTTCGCAATATCAACGACACCATTATCGGGAACGTTTACGGAATCGTTTCCGTCGGACTGATTCAGGGAACGCTGACCGGCGTGGCCACGGCGATCGTCGGGCTTCCCTCGCCGTTGCTCTTGAGCATTGCCGCGTTCTTCGCTTCCATACTCCCCGTCGTGGGGGCCGCGCTGGTGTGGGCCCCGGCAGGACTTTACCTGATCTTCACCGGCGCCCTCTGGAAAGGCATCTTCGTTCTGGCCTGGGGCGGGATCATCATCAGCGCGGTCGACAATGTCGTGCGGCCATGGATCGTCAGCGGCAAGGTGGAACTACACCCGCTGGTTCTGATGTTCGTGATCCTTGGCGGGGTCCAGGTTTTCGGATTTCTCGGGCTGTTTCTCGGCCCAGTCGTCGTCTCCGTGCTGGCGGCCATCTTCCAAATGCTGCGCGAAGAACTGAAGACTCAACCAAGCGCTCTCGCCGAACAGAGCGCCGAAGCAGCGCACATGCGGTAGTGTTACTTGCTTAGCCTTCGACTTCAACCCAAGACAAGCCGCTTCCACTTAGCTAAACGCTTCGAGCGCTTCTGCCTCGTCGTCTTTGATGTCGAATACGGTATACAGCTTGGTAATTTGCAGAAGGTCGTGAACCTTCTTGGTCAGGTGAAGCAGTTTCAGTTCGCCACCCTGGTTTCGCACGGAGGTGAATGCGCTGATCAGCTCGCCTATTCCAGAGCTGTCGATGTAAGTGATCTCGCCCAGGTTCAGCAGTATCTTCTTATGTCCCTTGGCAAGCAAGTCTTTCACCGTATCACGAAGAACAGAGCTGCCTTCGCCTAACTTAATCTGCCCGCTCAGATCAACGATGGTGACATCCTGGAACTGCCGGGTAGAAGCGTTCATGCTCACGAGATTCCTCCTAAGTAGTTGCGGGCGACGGCACCGCTGCCGCACGTCCAAACCTAAGCCTGCAAGTCAGGCGCAGCGATTGTCTGTGATATGTGACCGGGAGGCTATTTTCGCCGATCCAGCGGGAAAATGGAAGCTCTCCGCCTAGCTATCCCAGGTTCAACGCCCGCTTGAAGGAGCCTCGCTCGTTGGCGATCTTCTCCTGCAACAGGGTGATGGCGTAAATGAGTTGCTCGGGACGCGGCGGGCACCCGGGAACATAAACGTCCACCGGAATCCACTGATTGACGCCCTGCACCAACGCGTAATTGTTGAACACGCCACCAGAAGTCGCGCACGCGCCCATGGAGATGACCCACTTCGGTTCCGGCATCTGCATATACAGTTCGCGGATTACCGGCGCCATTTTCTGCGAGACGCGGCCGGCGATAATCATCAGGTCGGACTGGCGAGGCGAGGGGCGGAACACCTCAGCGCCAAAGCGGGCTATGTCAAAACGCGACGCTCCCATGGACATCATCTCAATGGCACAGCAGGCCAGGCCGAAGGTCATGGGCCAAATCGAATTCTTGCGTACCCAATTGACCACCGCATCGAGCGAAGCCAGCACCACGCCCTCGTGCTGCTGCTCGCCGAAGGTGGCGCGCAGAATGGCGCCCCGGCTCTGGTCCGAGCCGACCAGATCTTTGAACCGCTCATGGCCCGTGGGGCTGGAGCGTTCCATATCTTTTTCGGTGATGCCGGTCTGAAGATCCATATCAGTACCTGATTATACCTCTGACGGATATGATGCTTAGGGGTGATGTACGGTCGCGAGCGAACGTGGCCTTAGGATTCCGTGATCCGTCGATGATAGCGTCAGGTCGTTGAATGGCCCCCAACCTTTACATGATCGCTGGTCCAAACGGCGCTGGAAAAACCACGTTCGCTACTGAATTCCTGCCCGCTTATGCTTATTGTCCTCACTTTGTAAACGCCGACTTAATCGCTTCCGATGTAGTGCGCCGCCGATTTTCTTGCTCACTAAGCAACTTCTTTCGGTACTATCGGCACCTAGCCGACTCCTGGATGTTATTCGACAACTCAGCTGAGAGCCCGCGCGTTGTCGCGTTCGAGAGGGATGGAACGCTGCGTATAATCGAAAATGCAGTCTACGAAGACATGCTGGCGCAGCAGAAACAAAATGAAAATTGATCCACATAAATTGCTTGAGTTGCCCCTGGAAGAACGTGCCATCCGGGCCATGCGGGCAGCCGTCCGGAAAGCAATCGCTGAACGCAGGCGACAGGGCCTGCAGGTTTATGTTTGGCTGGAGGGCAAGGTGGTAGAACTGCCGGCCCGGAAACGACGGTCGATCCGCCCGAAGAACTTGCCCAAGGTCGTCTAACCTTAATCGGGACACACTCGCCACCATCCGGCTTCACGTTGTCAGCACGACTTTCCCAAACTGTTCGCTGTGGCCCAGATATTCGTGGGCTGCTCGCGCCTCGCCCAACGGAAAGGTGCGGTCGACAACCGGCTTCAGCTTGCCCGAGAAGACGTGCTTCAACACTTCCAGAAGCTCGCCCTGGCCTCCCATGTAGGTTCCGAACAGCGATAGCTGGCGGGCAAAGAGCACTCGCAAGTCGAATTGCGCGTCGAAGCCGGTAGTAGCGCCACAGGTCACCAGCGTACCGCCATACTTGAGTGACTTGATGCTCTCGGGCCAGGTGGCCACTCCCACGTGCTCGAACACAATGTCAACGCCGCGCCGGTTCGTAATGCGTTTCACCTCGTCGGATATCTTCTGCTTGTAATGATCGATGGTGTAATCGGCGCCAAGCTCGCGCGCCTTCTCCAGCTTGCGCTCATCTCCGGCGGTGGTGATGACGGTGGCGCCCAGCATCTTGCAAATCTGAATCGCCGCCGATCCCACGCCCGAGCCCGCGCCCAGCACGAGTACGGTATCGCCGGCGCGAAGCTTCGCTTTGCCCACCAGCATGTGCCACGCGGTGAGGAAGACCAGAGGCACGCTGGCAGCAGAGACAAAGTCGAGCGAGTCAGGAATCGGGATGACATTCACACGCGGCACCGCGATGAGCTCGCAGTTGCCACCATCGGCGTTGTTGCCCAGCACCGCGAATTGTTTACAGAAGTTGTGACACCCCGCGGTGCACAGTTCGCAGTGATTGCAAAACAGCATTGGAGAAAGCAGTACGCGCGTCCCGGATTTCATGTCGGTGATGTACTCGCCCACCTCAGCAACCTCTCCCGCCACGTCGCTGCCCAGGATGTGCGGCAGTTTGACTCCGGGCAGGCCTTGGCGAACAAACAGGTCGAGGTGGTTCAGTGCGCAGGCGCGCACGCGAATGAGTACCTGGTCCTTGCGCAACTCAGGATCGGGAACGTCTTCATACTTCAGAACTTCAGCTCCACCAAATTCATGAATGCGGACGGCTTTCATTGCGGATAATTCCTTGGATACCGAAATCGGCTGGCGAAAACAATCACTCTAACACGCACGGAACAGCGATTCGCGAGCGCTCCGTTTAGCACCTTAGTGGTATGCTTTTGTGACGCAGATCACAAAATTTTATGTTTCGTCTTCCTTTGTTTTCAACGATATAGCTAACATTTATGCTGCAAATGATTGAGCCCCAGTGGCTTACACGTACTTACCACATTTAAAAGAGCTTAGCTGGATCAGAGTCGCACAGACACAATCGGTATCCTCGGAGCAAGTGTACGAGCTGTGGAAATGGCGTGCACGCAAATAGTGCGGCGCAGAAGTTACGAAGGTCACCGAGAATCCCGAAATGGGAACTGCTGGAGTTTGTGAGTGGCTGAAACTGACCCGCGCGCAAATAAGTACATGATTCTTGTGGAGCTTAGAATCGGGAACCGTCTTCGTATTTGAGAACTTCAGGTCCAGCAAATTCATGAATGCAGTCGGCTTTCATGGCTTGCTCCGCTGTCGGCCTGGCGCTGTCATAACTGACGAACGTCGCACGCTGGAGCAATTGCAGACGCCTCCTATAATTTGAAGAGTGAGGAATGCCGACGAGACCGTTTCGATTCGGGCAATGATGCCGGACGACTGGCCGATGGTGCGAGCGATCTACATTGAAGGCATCGCCACCGGAAACGCGACCTTTGAGACTTCGGCACCCGAATGGGAGCGATGGGAAGCGGCACACATCCCCTCATGCCGCCTCGTTGCACGGACAAAGAGCGAGATACTTGGCTGGGCGGCATTAAGTGCGGTGTCGTCTCGTTGCGTATATGCCGGAGTGGCTGAGGTGAGCGTTTACGTAGCCGGAGCCGCACGTGGACGAGGCGTGGGATTGCGACTCCTGTCCGGCTTGGTAACGGCATCCGAGCAGGCAGGCCTCTGGACGCTGCAAGCTGGAATCTTCGCCGGGAATGAAGCCAGCGTTCGGCTGCATGAGCGATGTGGGTTCCGCATTGTGGGCCGACGCGAACGTCTCGGGCAATTGAAAGGAACGTGGCGCGATGTTCTGCTGATGGAGCGCAGAAGCAAGGTCGTAGGGGCTTGAGGCTCGCCGCCCTACAAGGTACCCAGCCACTTCACAGGAAAATTACCGCCAAGTGCGTTGACCAGTTTTTCATCCGCGGTTATCAATTGGACTCGAACTGCCACGGCGAGGGCCACGTAAAGGCTGTCGTACATACTTCTATCGAAGGTCGTGGCAATCTTGAGGGCCTCCGGCAAAAGCGCTTCCGATGCGACAGTAACCAAATCTTGTGCCATCAATTCCGCAAGGCTGGTCTCCGCCACTGCTTTCGAACAGCGACTTCGACGCACTGCCTTGCAGAGGATGTTGCCGAACTCAGCCCAAAAGAGATCCGGGACCACAAATTGATGCTCTGCGTTCTTGTATGCCTGCAATAACGCCAGCGCCTCGGGAACCAACTGCTCATCCCCGGGCGGAAGAAACCACTTCGCAGCCACACTGGCATCAATAACCCATTTCATCCCCTCTCCCGGTCTTCACGTTGCATCTCTTCCGTAGAGGGAAAGGGCCCCGGCCCAGGCGACGGTTGCGACCGCAGTTTTTCAAGGGTGCGGTAGAACTCGCGCCTACGTCTCAACTGGTCGGTCGTCGGCACGTTCTCCTCCAACAGGGTGATTACTTCAGAAGCGATAGAGGTGCGATGCTTACGCGCCCGCGCCCGCAAAGCCTCATAAAGTTTGTCAGGAACATTTTCGACGTATAGGGTCGCCATAGGGGAAGTCTAGGGTTTTCCTAGATGGCGTGTCAACGCAAATCCAAGCGCGGTCGCTCTTTCGGATGCAGGGCTGCATCTATAATCATAGCCGGCCCTTCCATGGACATTTACGAGCAAATCGTCGAGCTTCGCCGCCAGGGACGCCGCGGAGCTGTAGCCACCATCACCAATGTCCGTGGCTCGATTCCGTCATTCCAGACAGCCAAGATGCTGGTCCGCGATGACGGCTCCATCGTCGGCACCATTGGCGGCGGCTGTGTGGAGGCCGAGGTTTGGCAGGCGGCACGCGAAGTGATGGAAGAAGAGAAGCCGCGCTCGCTCACCTTCAATCTGAACAACGATCCCAAGTACGATACCGGCCTGGTTTGCGGAGGCACGTTGGAGATCTTCATCGAGCCAGTGTTGCCGCCGGCGCTGCTCTACATCTTTGGCGCCGGCCACGTCGCCTACAACCTGTATAAGGTGGCGAAGATTGCCGGATTCGATGTGGTCGTCGTCGACGATCGCGAATCGTATGCTAACGCCGAGCGATTCCCGGACGCGCGCGAGATTATTGCCGAAGACTTCGAAGCCGTAACCAACCGGCTCGTTATTCCCGAGTCAGGGTATATCGTGATCGTCACTCGCGGACATCGCGACGACATGCGCGTGCTGCGCTGGGCGGTCAACGCCAACGCGCGCTACCTGGGCATGATCGGTTCGCGGCGCAAGACGATCTCGATTTACAAGGAGCTGGAAAAACAGGGTGTGTCGGCCGAAAAGTTCCAGCAGGTACACGCCCCCGTCGGGCTTGAGATCGGCGCGGTCACTCCCGAGGAGATCGCCGTTGCCATCGTGGCAGAGATGATCGCGGTGCGTCGCCATGCCCTGCCCGACATTGCCAGCAAGAAGTACGAATATGCCAAGCCGCTGGACAACGACAATCGCGGCTCACAAGACAGTGTCGAAGAACGCGTTGACCGCAGCTCCTCCCGCTAGGCAGCTTGCTTGATGCGCACCCCCTTGCGGTAGAGTCCGTCGCTTTCAACATCGAAGACACGGTTGAAGCGCGCGCGAAAATTTTCCTGTGCGGCGCTGCCCGCCAGCTCAATGAGCTGGTCCTCCGTAAAATGCTGCCGCAACTCGGCGTAAATATCCTCGCTCACGTTGCAAGGCGTGTCCGCCATGGCATCTGTCATACGCAGCAAGGCCGCTTCCCCCGGCGCAAATCCCATCAAATCTCCGCTGCGAATCGCCGCAATCTCTGCTTCGGTCAATCCGCGCATTCTGCCGCCGGCAGAATTAGCGTCGATTCAAAATGGACACCCCACCCGCACCGCAGTCCGCAACAACACCAGCGAGCGCAGTCGATGTGGTACTCGCGATTTTTCGCCTAGAAGCCACTCCGTCAACATCTCGACCCAAAAGACTCGTGGTACTCGCGCCGTAATCTTCATCGGCGTAAGGTCGCGTCCCAACATCTTGTGGACCTTCTTGAACACCTGCCGCATCGCGAACGAAGTACGCGCCGGATCAATCCCTTCCATTCTCGCCATAACAACTCCTTGCCTAGTTTGATTACGGCAGGGATGCCAGGGCTTCTTGAATCGACACTGATCGCGGGAATCGCGGTAGTGTCGAGAGTTGCGTCGCTAGGCCGCAGCGCCTTTATCTTTCTCCTTTGCAGCTTCCAGGTCTGCTATCGCGAGAAGGATAACCCGCTTCAGCTTATCCACGGCGGGGTCGTGGGGGTCTGATTCTTTCTCGATGCGATAAAGAGTTTCTCGAAGAATGAAAATGAGTTCAAAATTAGGAGCCATGATGACCAGGGCCTTTGGAGCGAGTAGATGTTGTTGGCGGGTCGCAGGGTTGCGGCGTATATAGCCCAATCCATTTGGTTTGTGTACTTGGAACAGGTTTGCGACACCGCCAGCATTTGCTGCACAGTAGCAGGCCTGCTCCGCCTCTGCTATCTTCGAGGCATGGCGCGTGCCGAAAGCTTTTGCGGAGTCATACTCGCGGCCGGTTTCTCCACCCGCATGGGTCGCGATAAGGCGCTGCTGCCATGGCCTCCCGTAGCGGAAGGCACACCCGCGGTAAACACCTTCCTTGGTTCGTGGATCGACCTCCTGCAGCAGGACACCGACTTGGTCATTGTCGTCGCTGGACGTAATCAATCCCAGATCGCGCCGGTCATTTATGAGCACGGCGGCTTCCTGATAGTGAACGAAGCGCCGGAGCGTGGGCAGTTCAGTTCCATTCAGATTGGCCTGCAAGACGTGTTGAGCCGCGGCCGTGACGGCGCGGTTGTCGCTCTGGTCGATCGTCCTCCGGTCGTTCCGGGCACAATTCGCCAGCTCAAGCACGGGTTGCTGTCATCGCCCCCCGACGTCTGGGCCGTGGTTCCGGAGATACGGCGCGGCGAAGAAGTTTTGCATGGCCATCCTGTGGCTCTGGGTCGCGACATGATGGAAGTGTTTCTGCGTGCGCCCGCTGAATCGACCGCCCGTGATGTCGAGCATCGATTCCAGCAGCACATTTGCTACGTGCCGGTTGATGATCCACGCATCGCGCTGAACATCGACACGCCCGAAGACTACGACCGTCTTCGCCACGCCAATCTCATCGCGTCGGAGAGCACTTTTTGACTTCGCCAGCTCTCTCGTCTCAAGCGCAAGAGTTCATCGCCTCGGTATTGGCGCGCTCACCCCGGCTTGCCGTGTTCGACTGTGACGGCACCCTTTGGAGCGGAGATGCCGGGCGGGATTTCTTCTACTGGGAGATGGATCGCGGTCTGATCTCACCTGAAATCGCACGCACCATGCGCGCGCGCTACGATGACTACCTGATCGGAGAAGTCGGTGAAGAGCCGATGTGCGCCGACATGGTAACCATGAACGCCGGCGTAGCTTGCGACGTTCTCTACCGCGCGGCAGAGCAGTTTTTTGAAGAGGTCGTGCGGGCGCGAGTTTTCCCCGAATTGCTGGAGCTAACGACGAAGCTCAAGCAGCAAGGCTGCGAGCTGTGGGCGGTTTCATCGACCAATACCTGGGTCGTCGAATACGGGGCGGAACAGTTCGGCTTTGAGCGCGACCACGTTCTTGCCGCTTGCGTTCATCCCGAGAACGGCTGCGCTAGCTCACGCATCCTGCGGGTACCGACCGACGAGTTGAAAGCGGTTGCCATTCGCGAAGTGATTGGCCGCCCGGTGGACGCCGTCTTCGGCAACTCCATCCACGACTACGCCATGCTGGAGATGGCGAAGTGGCCCTTCTGCGTCAATCCCAATCCAGATTTGCAAAAGCTGGCGGAAGAAAAAAGCTGGCCGGTGTATCTGCCGGTTGGGTCTCACGTTTCGAATTTGTAGGTTCGGGTTCTCCCGCACGTCTACTCAGTCAATTCGACGTGAGAGCCCGGCCGGGGCTCCGGGTCTTGGATTGCCGGCTACCCAGTGTTCCGCTGCGCTCCACACTGGGCTAAGCTGAGTCACGCCCAGTCGGGCGCTGGAACTGGCGTTGTTTAGAAGGCACGTGCCATCCCACCGGCGTTTGTGGTTCGACTCGCTCCGAATAAACCCCTAGCGCGCCGAGAAGGTGTACAAATTGCTCTCCAATTCTTCTTCTGCGATGGCGTAGAGCTCGATCCATCCTTCCAGCGGCAGCGAATCTGCCGGAAGGTCATCGCGCCACAAGGCGAAGCGAAGCCGCAACTTATTTCCCTGTTGCACCCCGAGCAACTCGAACGGCACACGCATCTCGAAGATTTCGCCCAGCGCCACTTCGACTCCATTGGTGCTGCGGTTGCCATTGTTCGCCGAATACGAGGCTAACTTCTTACGCTCATCACCATTGGTCAGCGCCCACTTCTGCACATGAGTTCCGTCGGCGTTCACCTGAAGCCGGAATGAATTCGACGCTGCCTTGCCGGTCTTCGATGGCTTGCTCGCCTCCAGGTTCACGACAATGCGGTAGTCGCCCTCGGGAACTCCGCCGTCGAAATCGAGGCGTCCGCACACCGATGTCGCATCCACTCCTGCGTACACCGCGTCGAGCAGAAACTGCTTGCCGTGCATCGCGCTGGTGCGTTGATCGGAGGTGTAGCTGGCCGCGCCCATCCATTCGAAGTAGTTGCTGATGCGGCCGTCCACCTCCACGCGGACATACGCGCTCTGTGGCGCGTAGCTGGGACGGGTAGCGCCGCTCACGATAGGAGCACTCAGCTCCTCCGGCGGAGCCCCTTCCAACGCGTAATACACGTTGGAGAGATGTCGCCGGTACAACTGGTCGAAGTCCTTGTCATTCGCCGAATGATGCTCGGGGCCGTACCACCAGTTCCAGTCGCTGCCCTCGGCGATCAGCAGCTCTTCCCAGGCGAGCTGGCGCTGCGCCTTGGAAACACGATGCGAATGGCGGTCGTAGTAATCGCGAGCTTCCGACAGCAGGTCCCACGAGCGATTGTCCTCGGGAGCGCCGATCCACACGTTGAAGTTCGCGTTGATCCATGAGCCGGGCACCAGGCGCTGCAACCGGCCGAAGTGCTCGGGATTGTGCCGCTCGATGGCTTCGCTGATGGTGACGGCTTCGATTTGCGTATCGTGTTGCAACGCGTCATAGAAACGGCGCAGGAATTCGCGTCCCGATTGGGGATAATATTCCCAGGCATTCTCGCCATCGAGAATGATGGACAAAACGGCATCGCGCCCTGCATCAAGAACAGGTTGCGCTGAAACCTTAATGTTGTGGATGAGGTGATTGGCGGCGTCTTGCGCGGGCATGGCTGAATACACGAAGCCCACGTTGTCAGAGATGCGATGGTCGCGGAAGACCAGGTGCATCTCGGTGGCGCCCTTTTCGTAACGATAGATGTTGTAGAGCTTGTGCGCCCCATCGGAGTGCAGCCATCCGCCGGGATCGCGCGAGAAGTTGTGGTCGAGCGAGCGGCCCAGAACGCCTTCGTCGGTGGCCATCCAACGAATGCCCTGTTTTGCCGCCAGGGCAAT
Source organism: uncultured Acidobacteriaceae bacterium (assembly GCA_963796585.1). Lineage (GTDB taxonomy): Bacteria > Acidobacteriota > Terriglobia > Terriglobales > Acidobacteriaceae > CAVVDY01. The sequence goes on along the minus strand of CAWCMB010000004.1, from coordinate 22,743 downwards.
CACTTCTTCGGAGACGCTTCCCTCGGAGGGCCACAAGCCGTGCGGGCGAACGCCGAAGTTCGCCTCATGGGCGTCCAGCGCGCGCCGGATTTGCTCGGTCGCATCTTCCGGCCGCTGGAAATGCCGGGTAGGCAGACTTAACCCCGGCGTCGATTCGGCTCCAACGTTGGTGTCGCACAACAGCGGCAGAATCGGATGGTAATACGGAGTCGCCGAGAGCTCGACCGAACCGCGTGCAGCCGCGGTCGCGTAGGCCGGTAAAACCTGTGCCAGTATCTCCCGCTGCTTGGCGAGCATGACTTGCTGATCATCGCGGCTGAAATCCTGACCTTTCGCGATCAGGGCTGCGATCTCCGGATCGGACAGGAAGTACTCGTCGAACCACGCCATTTGCGATAACACCTGTAGGTCGGCAAAATCGCGGGTGACGAAGTACGCGTCCGGACCTTCGGGACGATCCACCGTCGCGCGATAGCGTTCCCATAGCTCGCGATAGCGCGGATAGCGGCCAATCACGTTCACCGGGTTGGCCTGAAACAGGTATTGCAAGGCGAACTGGCGCTCGGCCAGCGTCAGGTCAGAGGCAGGCTTAGCGATCAGCTCGAAGAAAGGATCATGCGCGTCGCCACGAACGTAATCCTGGATCTGCGCCACCAACGAGGGTACGAGATTGAAGTTCTGGTGGACGTCGGGAAACTCGTCCAGCAGCTTGACCATTCCGTAATAGTCTTTGAGGGCGTGCAGGCGAACCCAGGGAAGCCGGTATTCGCCGTTGACCATGTCTTTATAAAAGGGCTGGTGCATATGCCACAGCAACACCAGCCGGATCTTGGGTCCGTCGACACTCATAGCTAATGATTAGATCGGCAAGGAAGTAATTTTGGGCGAAGCTGCTACTGTACGCGCAGCAGTTGCCATGCGACAACCGCTTTGATCAGGTTCGCTGTGGAAGACCTGTGCAATACACGGGTTCACCGCCACTCCCTGAACAATTTGAGGCCGATTGCTCGCAAAGCGAAATACCAAGTTGGCGGGGGAGGCCGAAGCTGCTCGCATCCGCCCGGCCCGCTGCACATCTAAAATGGAAGCTGAATCGAGCCAAAGCCATTGTTCCAAAACCTGCGACCATTAGCTCCTTATCTGCGAAAGTACCGGAAGACCTTCTGGATTGGTGCGCTCTGCGTGCTTTGCAACAATGGCGTCTGGATTCTGTTTCCGCTGGTCATTCGTCGCGCCATCGATGACCTGAACAAACAACTCAATATTCAAAAGCTGGCTTTCTACGCCGGAGCGCTGCTGGCCGTTGCGGGAACCAAAGCCATCTTCCAATTCCTCACGCGCTGGATTCTCATCGGCGCTTCGCGCGACATTGAGTTCGATCTACGCAACGATCTGTTCGCGCACCTGGAACGGCTCTCGTACAGCTTTTATCAGCGCACGCGCACCGGCGACATCATGGCGCGCGCGACCAATGATCTGAACGCCGTCCGCATGCTGGTGGGGCCGGGCATCATGTACACGGCCAATACCTTGGTGTTCACCATAGGCGCGCTGGTGTTCATGTTAAGCATCAGTGCCAAGCTCACCATGTGGGCATTCCTGCCGCTGCCCGTGATCAGCATCGTCATTCAGTATTTTGGGCGGCGCATTCATGAACGCTTCGAGCGAATTCAGGCGATGTTCTCCGACATCTCGGCCCGGGCGCAGGAAAACTTCTCCGGTGTCCGACTAGTTCGCGCCTATGTCCAAGAAGAGTGGGAAATCGAGAGCTTCGAGCGCGCCAACGAGGAATACATCGCGCGCAGTCTGAAGCTGGTGCGGCTGATGGGCATGTTGTGGCCGACGCTGGAGACCATGCTCGGACTGGCGGTGATCATCGTGCTGTTCGTCGGCGGACGCGAGGTGATTCAGCACCACATCTCGGTCGGCAGCTTCGTGGCCTTCAACACCTACATGGTGCAGTTGACCTGGCCGATCATCGCGTTGGGTTGGGTCATCAACCTTTTTCAACGCGGCACAGCATCGATGGGGCGCATCCAGAGCGTTCTCGCGGAGCAGCCGGAAATCACCGATGCCGGGGTTCCGGCGACGGGCGCTGCAACTGGAATTACGGGCGACATTGAGTTCCGCGATCTCAGCTTCCGCTACGGCAATACCCTGCGCGCCGCAGAATCAGGCAACGGTGCGGGCGGGTCACAACATGGCGATGAACTTGTGTTGAAGAACGTGAACCTGACGGTGCCTGCCGGTACAAGCCTGGCCATCGTCGGCCCGACCGGCTCGGGCAAATCGACGCTGGTATCGCTTATCCCGCGAATCTACGACGTGACAGAAGGATCGGTTCTCATTGATGGCCGGCCGGTTCGCGAGTATCCGCTTGAAGTGCTGCGGGCCAACATCGGCTTCGTGCCGCAGGAGACATTTCTCTTCAGCGACAGCATTCGCGACAACATCGCATTCGGAGCGCAGGACGCGACTGATGAAGACGTCCGCCGGGCAGCCGAAGCGGCCAACATCGCCGACGATATCGAGGGCTTTCCGCAGGGCTACCGCACGCTGGTGGGCGAGCGCGGCATTACGCTGTCGGGCGGGCAGAAGCAGCGCACGGCGATCGCACGCGCCATCATTCGCAATCCGCGCATCCTTGTACTAGACGATGCACTGGCCAGCGTTGATACGCAAACCGAAGACCGCATCCTGAACCATCTGCGCGAAATCATGCAGGGACGCACCACCATCTTCATCTCGCATCGCGTCTCGACGGTGCGTAATGCCGATCGCATCGCCGTGCTGCATGACGGCGAGGTTGTGGAATATGGCACCCACGACGAGCTAATCGCACAGAACGGCTACTACACCGAACTGCACAACAAGCAAATGCTGGAAGAAGAACTGGAGACGGTGTGACGCCTTGTCCAACACAGCAGGAGTCGGAGCCTAGCCGCCCGCAGACAGATCCAGACTCTCGCTCCCGGTCCAGCCAGCTTTTCCGTTGGGCAACTTGATCCGGAACCACCAGATCTGACGTCCAGATTTGGTGACTTTGGCCGCGCAACTTGAACCGCCGCAACCTCCGCCGTCAGGTTCGGTGACGAAGCTGGCATCGAAACCCCTGTACCAGCATCCCGCGAACCACAAATCCGCCCAACCTTCACCCAGGCGGGCATAACGCAGCACTGTATCGCCTTCCTCCGCCTTCAACTGTGGTACAGGTCGTGTTATCCGCAGAATGTCCGGTTGATCGACAACGATGAGGTTCTCCAGCACTTCAACCTCCGTGTCCGCTTGAAAGGTGCCGGTTTCCCTACGCGTCGGCTTCCAGGTATCGGATACCGCGCCGCGTACGATTGTCTTCAGCCGCCACGGAGCATCAGCTCTGGCGCGAACATCGGGGCGAATTTCCGGCAACTTGGGAGGGTTCGCCATTGGGGTACAGTTTTGTCCCAAGGCGGAGTGAGCCGCAAGAAGCAAGACAATCAGCTCCATAACCAGGATCATGCTGCGCCCTTTTTCGCTAGCGCCCGCAACGCATCCACTGCCAACTGCGCAGCGTGATTCGACGCCGATGGCAGGCCTCCGACTTTCTCAATTACCTCTTCCCTGCTGATGGCCGATCCTTCAGCCAGCGATTTGCCGTCGGCCATCTCGGTGATGAGCGACCCGCATGCCATCGCCGGAACGCAGCCTTTGGCCTTGAAGCGGATCTCGACGATCTTCCCGTCGCGCACGTTTGCCGAGAGGTCGAGGATGTCACCGCAGGCAGGATTCTCGACCCGCACGCGAGCGTCGGCATTCGCAAGCTCGCCGGCATTGCGCGGATGTTCGAAGTGATCGAGTAGTTGGGGCGAGTACATGGACATCACCAATCTTCAAGGCTTAAACTTATCATCCTGAGCGGAGCAAAGGACCTGCTTTCGTTCGCGCTTGTATCGTGCATCCACAGGTATTCCCACAGTGAATTAATGGTTTCTGAAAGGCTGGACGGCCGATCATTATTCTGTTCTGAAGATATTCCTTCTATAGCCACCGAGAGCAGATCCCTCGCTTCGCTCCTAATGACAAACACGCAAACAAAGGACTTAGCGGGTTACATTTGGAGCTTGTCATTCCAGTTTCAACCCCGCAACCGGGGTCCGGCGCTCGTGATGACAAGCATGACTAATACCTATAATCGAACCTTGGCCAACGACTACACTCCCCGCCGCGTTGCCTCTCTTCAGCCTAGCGCCACGGTCACGCTGCGCGACCTCGGACTGCTCGACCCCCTTGTCGCCTGCACCAAGTACTGCGCCGACGTTTGTCCTGAAGTCGGCGACGGCTCGCGCGTTATTGTTGCCGATTCATGGTCTGCGCAAGCGGAGCAGATCATCGCCGCAAAACCTGATCTCGTCATCGCATCAGTTCCCTATCAGCTCGAAGCGGTAGCCGAGATCCTGAAAGCAGGTGTGCGCTTCCTGGGACTCGCGCCGCGCACGCTCGATGATATCTATCGCGACATCGCAACGATCGCTGGGGTTTTCGACGCCGGGCAGCAAGCGAATGAAGTCATCGCGCGCATGCACGAGGCCATCGAACAGGTGCGCTCGTACACGGTCACGACTGACCGTAGTCCCGTGGTCTTCTGTGAGGAATGGGGCAAGCCGCTCATCGCGTCACAACCCTGGGTGGCCGAACTGGTGGAAGCCGCGGGCGGAAGGTTCGTTGGCGATCCGGGCAAGACCACTTCGTTCGAAGCGGTCGCGGATGCCCAGCCCGAAGTCCTCATCGCCGCCTGGTGCGGAGCCGGTGATCGCGTTCCGCTGGAAAAAATGATCGAGCAGCGCGAGTGGGAACACCTGCCCGCGGTTCGCAACCGCCGTGTCTTCTGCATCAACGACGAACTGCTGAACACTCCTGCCAGCAACTTGATTGACGGGCTGCGCGCAATCGCGTGGGCGCTGCATCCGGAGATGTTTTCGCAGCCGCGGGGGATACGGAGGATGGGAGATTAAGCTCCACCTTCCGGCTGGTTTTAGGGTGTCAGGTATCAGGTGTCAGGTATCAGAAAGAGCGTTTGCCATGGTGACCATTTCTTCTCAAAGTCTTCCTACTATGATAGCCAGGCGCCCGATACCCGGGCCCTGCTTTTGATGGAGGCTTGTAGCTGGTGGCTACTCTGACACCTGCAGCCCACTCTCGTAGCCGATAGCTATGTTGTAATGTCCTCATGCCCACGCAGCAGCAGGAACTCGCGCGCGAAATCGATGTCATGGCCGAAGCCGCCAACGATGTCGAATACCTGATGAGCATGATCGTCGGTCGCCTACAGGAGCGGCTCAGCCATTTTCACTGGGTCGGTTTCTATATGGTCGAGAAGGGCCTCCCCGGCGAGGATCCGATGTTGGTTTTGGGCCCCTTTGTGGGCGCCGAGACGCCGCACAAACGCATTCCGCTGAACCAGGGCATCTGCGGCGCCGCGGTGACACAGGGCCGAACCGTGGTTGTCGACGACGTGAATTCCGACCCGCGCTACCTGGCGTGCTCGATTGAGACCAAGTCCGAGATCGTCGCTCCGATTTTTGTAAACGGCTCGGTTGTCGGCGAGCTGGATATCGACAGTCACCAACCCGCGGCCTTCGGACCCGACGACCGCCGGTTGGTAGAGCATTGCGCTGCCCTGGTCGGACACTACCTGGAGAAGATCGCTTGAGCGACGCTCGATCGGCGCCGTGCTTTGAAGGGGCGCGGCTTCAGCCGCGCCGATCCGGGTAACTGAAAATTTCGGCTGCTGAAAAAGTCTTGGCGGTGGAAAAAACAGCAGATCCCTCACCTCTAAAGAGGTTCGGGATGACAAAAACACAGGGCTTTTATGGCGCAGCTAAAGCTGCGCCCCTTCAAAACGGCGCCCTGCAGAGTTTTTCAGCAGCGGCTAAAGCCGCGAAGACTACAGAGTCGTCACGGCGCTCCTGAAGGCGCGCCCCTTCTGAATGGAAAGGTTTGCATTGCCCGAGCACCTCCATAACGGCAGCGGTCCTGAAACCCCCAGCCATGCATCGCCCAGCAGCCGAACCCGCAAGCACGTGGTCGCGGGAATCCTGGTGCGCGGCGACGACGAGATTCTTTGTTGCCAACGCACCGAGCACCAGGCCCTGCCGCTGAAATGGGAATTTCCCGGAGGCAAAATCGAGCCGGGAGAGACGCCGCAACAGGCGCTTCGCCGCGAGTTGGAAGAAGAATTGGGGATCGAGGCGGAAATTGGCAAGCAGCTGGCCGCGGTTGATCACACCTACGTCAACGGAAATTCCGTCCAGTTGCAGTTCTTCAAAGTCGAGCGATTTCAACGGGAGCTGGAGAACCGCATCTTTCAAGATGTTCGCTGGGTGAGCCGCAGGGACCTGCCGAAACTCGATTTCCTGGATGCCGACCGCGACGTCGTCCGTCGGCTGGCCGCCGGGAACTTACTCTAGCCACTGGGGTTTATCCTGATACTGACGGAATATCGGCACCGGATACGGGTCCGCGACTCGCCCCGACGCAACAGATTAAGGAACTCGAATTGCTCCCGGGACGAAATATGAGTGCAAGTCGATATCGGGTCAACTACTTCTGGGAATGCTGACCGAACAGACGGACGAAGAGCTACTCACGCTTGCTATGAGCGGGGAGGAAGATGCCTTCACCGCCCTCTACCGAAGGCGGCAAGGGCCGGTGTACCGCTTTGCGCTGCACATGAGTGGATCGCCCCAACTGGCCGAAGAGGTGACACAGGATGTGTTCATCTTTCTGGCGCAGCGCGGGCGGGGTTTCGACGCTTCCCGCGCGCCGCTGGGAGCGTACCTGTTCGGGGTGGCCCGCAACTACATCCGCCGAGCCATGGAGCGCAGTTTCTCTGACGCGCTTCATACCAGCCCGGCCGAGGATCATGCGGATTCGCTCATCGCCGATGGCGATGCGGTCGAAGACATCGCCCGCGGGCAATTGTCGAGCGCCATTTGGAAGGCGGTGCTCTCATTGCCCGAGCATTACCGCGAAGTAGTCGTGCTATGCGACTTGCAGGAGTCGAGTTATGCCGAGGCCGCATCGGCACTGGGCTGTGCGATCGGAACTATACGGTCCCGCCTGCACCGCGCCCACGAAATGCTGGCTCGAAAGCTGCAAAGCTCGGCTGCCGTCGCACCCGACATTTCGGGGATGGCGGCGAGGTGTCCGTCATGACGTGCCGTGAATTTACCAGGAAGATTGAAGGCTCTACCCTGGCCGAGCTGAGTTCCGCCGCCAACGCAGAGCTGCTCGCTCACCAGAGCGGCTGTGCTTCTTGCGCTGCCTTACTGCTGCAGCGGCATGCTCTGGCCGGAGCCATGCAGGTTCTGCGCAGCCGTACGGCCGCGATGGAAGCCCCAGCTCTGGTCGAGCAGAATGTTCTGCGCGCCTTCCGCCAGAGCTCGACCGTGCAGCCCGTCTCTTCGTCGCCAGGTGTTCCGGGCTTCCGCCTGAGCCAGTTTTTCGGATGGAGAAGTTATGCCGCAGCCGCTGCTGTATTGGCAATCGGCATGGGCCTGGGATTGTGGTTCGCGCAACCCTCGGACAAGCCGGCGCAGCAGCCGACGGCAAAAACTGAGCAGCCGGCGCAACCGAGCGTTGGCAAGGCGGAAGACACGCCGCGATTGCCAGTGCAAGCTTCCGCGTCGAATTCGAACAAGTTGAACTTAGTAAAGAATGTCGCTGCGGTGTCGCAGCGTCCATCGGTGGCCGCCGCCCCCCTGGTTCAGAGCGAGCAGGCACAGGGTTACACGCCGCTGATGTTATGCGATCCGCTAAGCTGCTCCGGCGATGAAGAGATTGTTCGCATGGAGCTGCCGGCAACTGCGACAAATGGATCCGCCGGATCGCAGATGGCCGATGTAATCGTAGGTGATGACGGTCTGGTGCGCGCCATCCGGATTGTGCAGCAGCAGTAGCTGCTGCTCACTCACGCTGACGATAGTGTGAGCAATTTGCAATAAGTTTTTCGAGGCACACAATTATGAATCGTCGGTTTTCGAATCTTCTGGCCATACTTACCTTGGTGGTCGTCGCTCTTGCGGCGGCTGCCCAGGAACCGGGTCCTCCGCCCCCACCGCCTCCAGGCCCGGGACACATGATGGGAATGCATGGCCTGGGTGAGCCTGGCGAAGGCAAGACCGTCACCGGCATTCCGCTGACGGCGCAAATCGTGGTCACGCACGAGAACACGCTGTCCGACGGCAATCATATTTCCCGAACGTCGCAGACCACGCTGTATCGCGATGCGCAAGGCCGCACGCGCCGCGAAGTGCCGGTTGAGGCGGCTACACCCGCTACCGGCTCGGTGAAGCACGTGATCGTCATGATCAACGATCCGGTGGCGGGAAAGCGTTACATGCTCGATCCGGCAAACAAGACTGCCCGGGAACTGCTTGGACCTCACGGTCCCGGCGACCACCCGCGGCGTCCCGCCGGCGAGGCGGTGAAAGAAATGCTGTCGAAGGACGTGCAGCGCGATCAACTCGGCAACAAGACGATCAGCGGCTTCGAGGCAAGCGGTGAAAAGGTCACCCGAACGATCGCAGCGGGAGAGATTGGCAACGAGAAGCCGATCGAAGTCGTGACCGAGCGTTGGTTCTCCACCGACCTGCAATTGCCGGTGTTGATTGTTCACAGCGATCCGATGATGGGAACGGCGACTACCAAATTGACGAGTGTGACCCGCGGCGAGCCTGATGCTTCCCTGTTCCAGGTTCCTTCCGACTACAAGGTTGTCAGCGGGCGTCGCGACGAGCCTTTCTACGTTCCGCTTCATCCCTGATTTTGGCGATGCAAAACCTCGGCGGGGGCTTCGGCCTCCGCCATTTTTGTAGCTGCTTGTGACAAAACGCCAGAATCCCGCGGTAGTCCGCGGGAATCGAAGTCACTTAAATAGCGCTTCGCCCGTCTGATCGAATGGACAACTGTGTTGTCCTCGAAACGGCGACAGTCTTCCTCAACCTCTGATACTGTTCATTAAACATTGGTCACTCCAACCCAGCCCGATCAAGGTTCGATATCTACTCCTCCCGTCGTCGCCCCGGTGGCGCGGGTGTCGACATTTCGCCGCATCTTTAAGGCGTTTCTCTACCGCGATTTCCGCCTGGTCTGGATCGGCGCCTGTACCTCCAGCGTCGGGACGTGGATGCAAATTGTTGCGCAAGGCTGGTTGATCTACCGCCTCAGCCATTCGGCCACGCTACTGGCGCTGGACCAGTTTCTCGGGGGGATACCGATATTTCTGTTCTCCCTGGTCGGCGGCGTTTTCGCCGACCGGGTCGAGCGGCGCAAGATTCTGTTGGGTTCTCAGTATGTTCAGCTGGCAAGCGCCGCAACCCTGACCATCCTGGTCGTCACCGGACTGGTTCATGTCTGGCAGATCCTGTGTCTGTCGTTCGTGTCAGGATTCGCGCAGGCCTTTGGTGGGCCGGCGTATCAGGCATTGATTCCCAACCTGGTGGATCGCGAAGACATGCCCAACGCCATCGCGTTGAACTCCATCCAGTTCAATCTTGCGGTGACGATCGGCCCGGCGCTCGCTGGACAAGTGCTGGCGAAATACGGCGAGGCCTGGTGCTTCGGCTTGAACACCGTCTCGTTCATTGCACCCATCATCGCGCTCTCCGTCATTACCACGCGGTTTCTGCCGCAGAAGACCACCGACTCCATGCTGCGCAGTTTGAAGGAAGGCATCGCCTTCGTGCGTCGCCAGGAGGCAATGGAAGCGCTCATCGTGCTCGCCTTCCTCATGACCTTCCTGAGCATGCCGCTGCGCACGTATATCCCGGTCTTCGTGAAAGATCTCTTCCATCGCGGGCCGGAGACCTACGGCAACCTGCTCTCGCTGATGGGAGTGGGATCGATTCTGGGTTCGCTGACCATCGCCGGACTAGGCAACATTCGCTATAAAGGGCGTCTCGCGTTGGGCATGCTGGCATTACTCGGAACCGGCATTGGCATCTTCTCGCTCTCGCGAAAGCTGCCGCTCAGCCTGGCGATGATAGCGGTGGTTGGCTTCGCGATGATGGGCGTCTTCGCGACGGTGAGTTCGCTGGTACAGTTGATCGTGACCGAGGAGATGCGTGGTCGCGTGATGAGCGTTTACAACTGCGCCTTCCGCGGCGGCATGCCAATGGGCAATCTGGCCTCCGGCTGGCTGATTCCCATGCTCAGCGCGCCACTGGTGCTGGCGGTGAACGGAGCGCTGCTGGTGATGCTCGCGTTGTACTTCCTGTTAGTAAAGCGCAGATTCGCGGCGCTGTAAGGCTTCCAATCTTGACGTCTAAAAGCAAATAGCTCGACCCGCAGGCTTACCACCTCTCACATAAGATCGTTCACTACCTGCCGCGAAGCCATTTGAGTAGTTGGGGGACAAACTCGTAGGCCGCGTTCCCTACCGCCTTGCCGCCGATTCCCTCTAGTACGCGGATGCTGGCGCTTTGCCAGTCGCTGTCGCTTGGAACACGCCATGTATTCGACAGGAAGTTGTTGCCGACATTTCCTGCCATGCGCGCATAGGCAAAGTGTCGCTCTCCATCATCGCGATACGCACGGAACGTCAGGTCAAGTATGTTGACGACTCTCTTCTTGAACGGCTGTCCTTCGGTGCGGAAATATCGAGGGTCCTCTCCCCACAAGGCGCCGAGGCTCGCTTCCATGGCATTGCCGGTCGAAACACCAGTCAGGCGCATTCCGTAACGCTGGCCGAATCCTTCCCAACTTGTGTTGTACTCGGGCGGATGATGGAACGCCGTTCCCCAGCCTGAGGTAATCGGTCCGGCGAACACCAGACTTTCAACTCCGGCCGTCGCCCGCACAAACCATTTGAGACGCTGCTCTGGGGTGATCGGAACATAGGCGGTCTTGGCCTGCTGAGGAACAATCGGCGCCGTCTGAATTCCGAGCGGCACGTCCTGCGCCGCAATTTGGGGCAGCGCGACAAACGAAATCGCGAAGGTGACGACAGCCACGGCAGACAGAACCCGAGACTGGAGGCGAACCTGGGTCTTACTCAATCGGGACACCTATCGTTGGATGCATGAATCGTCATTCCGTGTCTCAGTTGGTCAATTTACGCACTCATTTGTAGGGACAGAACACGAAAAACAGCAACGAAAGCGCCGTAAGTACCCCAACGCCCGACCTGGATGTCCGTCCGTTTTCCCCCAAAAAGCTTGCAAAGAGGATACATCACAAATCCGGCGGAGATAGCGATGATATTGAACCTAAACGCCATGAGCGCGGCGAAAGTAAACACGGGTATCGCTTCGGTGTAAGCGCTGAAGTCAGTGTCTACTCAAGCGTACCGTTCAGCTTGCGATTTGCCAGCCAGAAGGTCACCAGAACAAAAACGACAAACGCCCCGGTCTCGACGGCAAGATAAGATGACACGGCCGTCGGATAGGTGTAGTAGCGCAGCAAGTCGGTCTGCCAGGTCACAGGATTCGCCCACGCCAGCCAGCGCACCGCCGCCGGTAACTGCTGTGTCGGATAGAAAAGATTGCTGACAAACATCAGCACCAGGTACAGCGCCGACGTCGTGGTGTGATAGGCGTTGAAGCCGCGGAGATTCAGCGCCAGCCAAGTGAACAGGAAGTACCAGCCCGCAGTTCCCAGCACCGACCAGAACGCAATCGGCAGCCACGCTCTCGGAGCAATCGTAATGTGAAGGAAGCCGTACCCGGCAGCCAGGCACACTCCGACGCCAACCACTGCGAAGGCCGCGTTGAACAGCAGCTTGCCCAGCAGCATCTCCCAGCGCGCAAAAGGATACGTCAGCATTTCATGGAAGATGCCGCCTTGCAGGTCTTCGAAAAATGCGTAGGACGAATTGAAGACGATGCCGAAACTCACCATCGACAACACGCCGCCCAGAAAGAATCGCGGATAGTCGAGACCCGATCCGCCGGCGCCAATCCAGCGCTGCAGGCTTGAGCCGAAGACCAGCAGGTAAACCACCGGAACCAGCACGTCCCACAGCGGCAATACCGGGTTCGACAGCCGGATGCGGAAGTCGCGAAAGGCGATGGCAAGCACGTAGTTCATCAGTCGGCGTGCGCCTCTGCCGCAACGTCTCCGTAGAGCTCGAAGAAAATTTCTTCCAGATCGGCAGCGCGTATTTCAAGGTGCTCCAGCGGATAGCGCTCAGAGATGCGTGCCATCTCGCGGATCCACTTGTCCTCCGAACCCTCGACCGTGATCTCGTACTCGCCCTGCACTGTCTTCAAACTGCGTGGTGAAAGCGACTGGATGAGTGCCGCAGCCTCAGGCGTGTCCCGCTGGAAGCGCACGAACAAGCGAAATGCCCGGTGAGCCCGCTGGCGAAGCTCGGCCATGCTTCCGGCAGCCAGGACCTTGCCGTCTTTCATCAGCACCATGCGGTCGCACAGCGCCTCGGCTTCGTCGAGCAGTTGCGTCGTGAGCAGAACGGTCCGCCCGCGCGCAGCTTCCTCGCGGATCAGATTGACCACGCGTCGCTTGATCAGAGGGTCCATGCCGGTGGTCGCCTCGTCGAGAAACAATACGGGCGTGTCAATCATCAGCGCCTTGGCAACTTGTAGCCGCCGCTTGTATCCGCCGGAAAGTGTTTGTGCGCGTGAGTACAGATGCTCTCGCAATTCGAGAGCATCTACAACGCGGTCCACGCGCTTGCGAGTTTCTGGGCGCGAGTAGCCGTGCAAATATCCGTAGAGTAGAAGATTGTCGAGCGTGGACAGCAGGGTCTCAACCGCATTCTCTTGCAGCACGGCGACGATGTTGCGCCGCACCGCCAGGGGCTCGCGTGTGACATCGTGTCCCGCTACTGACGCGCGGCCCGAGGTCGGCCGCAGGATGGTGGTCAGCATACGAACGGTCGTGGTCTTGCCTGCTCCATTCGGCCCCAGTAAGCCGAATATCTCGCCCCGCTCAATCCGAAAACTAATGTCGTCAACCGCAACCTTTCCCTTGCGGTAAACGTGACGAAGCTGCTCGACGATGACGATGTCGCTGGACACCTAGGGATGATAGCGGAAGCCGCTATTCGCTCTTCCCGATTTTGCTTCGTTCCTTTTTGGTGCAGGTAGGGCAATTCCGCAGTCGACGCCTTTGACGAACCGCAGCATCATCCTTATACTAGACTGACATAGCGCCTCAACTTGAGGCGAACCAAACACTCCTCAGTAGCTCAATGGCAGAGCATCCGGCTGTTAACCGGAGGGTTGTAGGTTCGAGTCCTACCTGAGGAGCCATTCTTATGCAGTAAACATGAGGCCTTGAGTGATGTCCGATTCGGAGTCTCTTTGGTAGGCGGGGCCTGTGCTACCCCTGTGCTACTCCAGGGCCGGAATCTCCAGTTTACGGTTCAAACTCCTTCCGAGTTAGATAAACGTCATGCGAGCCCTCTCACGGAAAAATGTCTCGATATTCCACTCGGGGCGCTCGCTACCTCTAATCGCTTGAAAGCACAAAGGAGTGGCTCTTCAGACGTGTCGAGGACGCCATTCCTCAAGATCACGTCTGCGCTCGCCACCCTTAAAAAACCGGAAACGCCAAACGCAAGTTTCCCTACTTGGCAGCAGATTGGAGTTTCATGATCACCTGTTCTCAATCGTCGTAACCAAACGAGATCGCAGCCACTACGGCCGAGATTCAACCAGTCGCATGTGGCGGGCGCCAAGTATAAGTCATGATTACACGGCTGGCGATGGACTGCGCACGATTTGTGATTAGATCTGACGTGGCATCCTTAACGACCAGCGTCCGACCGCACATTCTGATCCCTGGCTCACGTCGACCCGGCTTTCAAGATGCCCACAGCCGTGGCCCCCGAGGCCGCGACCTCTAACGTGTCAAGTTCGATCTCAACAACCTAAAACCCTTTGCCTGTCTTGCTTTTCCGCTTTCACACTCCCGCAAAAACGCCTTAAAACGGCCTAGTTTTGATGACGAATTGGTGACGAGTTTCAGCGCGATTGGTTTCCAGCGAATATGCTCCTCGCTCCCCTGCTCCGGCAAAAGAAACGAGATCGAAGAACGGGCTGCAATGAGCGAGTTTATGGGCAGGCCAAGTTGTTAAGGGAGACCTGAATGGCCTTGAGCCTTCAATTGGAGGAAGGCATGGCCCTGAACGTCTCTTCGTAGGCTTCAGCTCGTGCCTGGGAAAGCCTTTCACCGTTGAACGTGACGTACTCGAATCGGCTGACCAGATGCGGGAGGCTGTTACGATGCCACAATTCCCTTGCTATGCTTGCTGCAATGTCAGCGGCCTGAATTGGTACCGACTCGGTGGAAACCAGCTCCTGTAGAGGCTGTGGCAAATATTCGGGATAAAAGTGCCGTTTACTGTCGATCTGGGCTAAGACTTCGATTCGTTGCTCCTCGATCCACTTCACCGCATGGCTGTGGCCCTCGTCGAAAGCGTGCGAACGGCCGAGGGTGGAATTGATCAGCCAGGGGCCGGCCATCGGCGACGTGAAGAAACAGTCGTCTGTGGCTTTCTCGAACTCGTCAATTGTCGGCGAAAACACAGAGGCTGATGCCGAGACGAAATTTGCGATATCGTTCAGAACATTAGCGTTGCGATGTTGGAAAGGAGTCAAGTTAAAGTGGGGCTTCGCAGGCATGTCCATGTACGCCGAATCGTCAACAGAAATGGGGTTGAGGCCATTGGAATACTCCCAAGCCTTATACACCAGCTTCAGACGTTCAGCGGGTGCGTCTCGAAGGATACTTTCCGCAATGAATTCTAGTGCGGTGCGGCGAACCGGTTCGAGATGTTTGGTGGACGCATCGAGCCGCTTGAGGAAATCCGACACGTTCGTTCCCTTCGGAAGATGCTTCTGGAGGGCGTCGTGCAGGTTGACGGCATAAGGGCGCGGATCGACGATATGAATCCGCACGGTGCACAACGTCTTGAAAACCTTCTCGCGGTCAGTTTCAGCCAACGAGAAAAACGTATGCAGGACCTGATCTTTGAATTCCCCTCGGTCATGGGGGGTACGATCCTTTAGGAAGAAATACCAGTTGATGCGATGTTGACGAATGATTTGGGCGTGAATGGAAACACGGAGACCTGCGCGCGGCAGCGATGTGTCGTCCGTGAACGAAGCGGCCTCAATTAGTTCCCCGTGAGGGGACATATGCTTCTATTTTAACTGTTATGCCGCAGGCGATTTAGGATGGCTTAGGACGGTCGGACTGTTTTCGGCTCTCCGATGTTCGCGTATGGTTTGCGCGAAATCTCCAGTGCCCGGCAGCAGGGTGCGGCAATGGTTCACTTGCCCGGCGACATCGCTGACATGATCTTGGGGCGAAGGCAATTCGCATGGAATTGTACCTCGTCGTCCTCCCGAAGAGTTTTAGATGAACGCCACTACAGTTTCGTAATGCGCCGTGCGCTTTCTCTTGCGCGCACGCCGTGATCTTACTTGAGTCAGGACAGTAGCGCAAATCGAACACTCGTGTCACCAGCCACAAGTTATCGTAGGTGTACTCTGCAGCATATGAAGTATGTTGAAGAAACGGGGCCGATTACGCTGCACGTCAGATCGGAAGATCCTGGCATCAAGGCGCACCGGCAAGCGACCTGCGGACGTGTGCGAGAGTATTTCGAGCGTAACTTTCAGGTTCCCGCTCAGCTTAGAGTTCTCTGCTTCTTTGACGACCAAGATGCGCCCGAAGTGAAAGCTGAGTTTGGCGGTTCTGCAAACAGGGGCGTCCATTGGCCGATCAAAGGCCAAGGACTGATGATATGGCCATCCTACATGTGGAACGTGATTGCTCCAGTTGACTCTCTTCTTCCGAGCGATCTCAAGTGGCCCTTTGCTAGCGTGATCTACTTGCATGGAAGCACCTGCGAGAAAGATGTAGGCCTAACGATTACGTTTGCGCACGAGTTGCAGCATTTCCTGCAGTACGCCAATGAGCGACGCCTCTGGGCTGTCAATACACTTCTTATGAACCTGCCCAACCTTCCGACCGAAAATTTGAAGGTGATATGGGACATTCCAACCGAGCGGGAGGCTAGGATTATTGCAAAACGAGTCGCGGAGACTCTGTGTGGTGACGACAGTGTCAGGCGACACGTCCTGGACAAGATCGACGCCCACGTTACGGACAACGACGTAGAGGATTGGAAGTTCTTTCAAGGCATCGACTCTTCAACGCCGTACTGCGTGGCTGACGCAACTAGGCCGCTTGTCGAGAGATATAAGCCCCAACTGAAACAGCTCCAGCAGCGACCTGAGTGTAGGAACGATGCAGACTTCTCCGTTATTGACTTCGACGCCAGTGATTGGCTGGCATAAGAGATACGGAGCTGCGCCCGCTTGCAGGGGCCTGCACTTCCAGCGGTGACCGAGCGGGGCCGGGCGCGGATATGTTCGGCACGCGTCAGCCTGATGTATCCGAGATGCTGCGCGGTGAATTTCGTCAGTTTTCCGTTGAGCGCCTCCTGTGTTTTCTCGTAGCCCTCGATCACGATGTGGAAATCGTGGTAAAGCCGCACCCATGACAGGGAAAGTGCTCCGGCCCTGCAGGTTTTCTGAAACATACTCTTCTTCGGCCCCGGAATTGACGATGATCCTCCTGACTGAAGTCCATTTTATTGTCAATTTCCACTCTATTTGGCGTAGCATTTGCTGATATGGCCGAAGAAAGCGAGCAACCCACAACCACTGAAACCGCGCCTGCAAAAGGAAAAGGGAAAAAGAAAAAGTCCTCCAAGCGTAAGAAAGGCGCGAAAGCTGCTAACGGAGCCACCAAGCGTGGCATACCACTTGGGTATCCCAAGCATCCCATCCTTAAGTCTCTGCGAATGCCGCAGGCCGTTCTGGAGAACAACGCGGGGAAGGAATGTACCGACCGTGAGGCTGCAAAATTTGCGGGTGTCGGGTGGAGTGGCCAGATCGCAGTGGAGATCAGTTCGGCCCTCAAGTATGGCCTGTTCGAGCGTCCGTCTCCGGGGAAGGTCAAACCGACCGACATCACCCGCCGTATTGTCAAACCTCAGACGCCCACCGATAAAGTAGACGCCATTCGAGAGGCCCTGCTGAAGGCTCCGCTTATCTCCGACATCTACAAGCACTATCGCGGTGAGAATCTGCCGGACGAATCCTCGTTCTTAGCAAACACCGCGACCGAGACCTTCAAGATTCCCGCTGACAGGGTAAACGAGTTCATCAATGTATTCCTCGAAGACCTGGAGGCCGCTCAACTGCTGGAAGAGGTCAACGGTAAGAAGCGCGTGCTGGACATTACGCACACACCCTCTGAAGTGGCGGGTGTTGCCTCGATCATGACGGACGACCACCTGAAGAAAGTCAGCAAGGGTGTCACGGTTGGAGCGACTGACACCTGCTTCGTGATGATGCCGTTCGCTGCTCCGCTCGGCGGATACTACGCGAGCATCTATGAACCCGCAATCAAGAAGGCTGGTCTCACTCCTGTTCGTGCAGACACCGACATATTCGGTACTGGCAAGATCATTGATCAGATATGGGCTGGTTTGAATCGAGCGAAGGTGCTCGTCGCAGAGCTGACCGGCAGAAATCCGAACGTCCTGTATGAGCTTGGACTGGCTCACGCTCTCCACAAGCCGGTGGTGCTGATCTCTTCCAACGAGGCAGACGTGCCCTTCGATGTCAGGCATGTTCGAGTGATCTACTACGAACTCACCGATCCATTCTGGGGAGAAAAGCTCATCGCGAAAGTGGCGGAGAACATCGTCTCAGCGATCAAGAATCCTCAAGAGGCGATTCAATTCCCGAAGGAGTAGGAATGTACATTCCGTACAAGGAACATTTCGACGGCAACGACCCAGTAGCCATTAAACTCCACCAGCATGAGATCAATGCTCCGATGCATGGTCATTGGGGAACATTCGTCTGCGACGCGTGCAAAGCTGACTTCGCTCTCGGGCCGCATCGTATCTATCCCAATTGGATAAACGAACAAGAGTGCGTGGCTAGGTTGGAGCGACTCCTCGCTGAAGACCACAAGGCAAGCCGGGAACATCAAAACGTGTACGCTTTGGGATAGATGGCATGGTGGCTTCTTGGCTGACTTGTTGAACCAGCCGGATGACACCGCTTCTACTTCCCAATTGGGCCAGAACAGCAACTGCCGAATAGCTCGGCAGGCCAACGCGACTCGTCACCTTAGGACAAAGAGGGATTGCGTCACAGTGCATGAAGATGTCGAAACTCCGGAACCACCTGGAATGGAATCGCGGGAGGCGGGACGGTTTCTCCAACCTGGTCGATGATGCAGAAGAGCTTTGCCGAGGAATCTCGAGCCCTCGCGAATGTGAACGATTCGGTCGGGTTCGAACCCCATCAATCGCGCGCAGGTTGCATCGGCAGCCACCGGATCGTCCGCAAGCACGATCTTCCCCAGAGGACGAGGGGTGCCGTTAAGAGGCCCGTTTCCTTCCATCGCCACGATGCCGTCCGCGATAACGAAGTGGATCGGAACGGTGGCGCACAGATCGAGGATGCTCTCCTGAATGCCCTTCCAGTGGAGAATGTTCTTCGGCCATCCGTATCTCGCGCCCGGCACTACGCCGAACATGTTCTTCATGCTGAGCGTGACGCCAGACCAGTGATGGGTCTTGATCTTCGGCATGGAAACCAGGAAATCCGCTTCCAGCACAGTCCGAGGGAGCCAGAGATCCTTCATGCCCGTGTAGCTCGCGCGTAGCGGAGTGCGAATCAGTTCGTCGCGATTCAGGTCGACGAATCGGATCTTTTCGTCTCGAAGACACTGCTCATAACCACTTTGTGAAAGCACCAGTTGTGTGTCGCGCTGATGTCCTGGTCCCTCGGCTACCAACACGGATTTGGCGCCCAGTCGGCGAAATGATTCGGCCGCGGCGAGGACCAGCAATGGATGGGTGTTGATTGCATTGCCGGGAATGTAATCGACTAAGTTGGGCTTGAGGAGCACCGTCTTGCCTCGGACGTTGATCGGAAAGAGGCGGAGGCCCGCGGCGAGGATCTGGTCAAGTTGTTGGGAGTATTGCTGCGCATGGAGGATCGCGACTCGGGATCGCTTCGGTCGTTGATCCGAATGATATTTGGGCAGAAGGAAAGGAGCGGTGACCGTCGTGCCAGCCGCCAGAGCCGCGCTGCCAATAAGAAAGTCTCGACGGGTAAAGCTCACGTGTCGACTCCTAAAGCCGAAAGGGCGCGGCCGTAGTCCAAGGCAAGGCAGACCAGCGCCAGCGTGCTGGTGTCCTCGATGCTTACGAGGTCAGGAAGTGCAACAAGAGAACGGTGAAGCGAAGTAATCGGCCGACGGTGAGCGGCAAGCGCGAGAATTGCCCAGCGAGACTCCATGGTGCGGTAAGAGTCGGGGCAACTCGTTCCAAATACTGAACGCCGTCTTGCACAATCGGGTGCCTGTCGCTCGATCACTCAAGGCCAACAGTGCAATGGCCGTATCGTCAGGATGCGGTGCAAGGGCAGTTCCATAGACGACTCCGTTCCCGGCGTTCCATCCTCCGCCAGGGCAGGCACGATCGAGCAGCATCTCGACCCCACGCTCAACGCGGAACGGGACTTGTTCCAGACCGCCGCAAGAGCAAGGGAGTCTGGTTTAAGGCGAGGATCGCGAATGCGGTTGGAACAACCCAGCTGACCGTGTCCGGGAACCATGGCCAGCCATACTTGTCGGGGTCGAAACGAACGTGGCGATCGGCGGTGCGAAACTTCCATTTCCAGAACCAATTCGATTCCTTGCCGACGCAGTTCATGCAGCCAGTGGAAGCCCTTCAACCTGGCCGGTATTGCTGGCACCAGATCACGAAGAGCCATTACAGCCAGCGAAGTGACCCAGCCACCCTCCTGATCGTCTCCGGGGAAGACTGGCCAACTGCCATTAGGGTTTTGGGTGCGGAGCAGAAAGTCCTGAGCACGTTCGATGTCGCCTACAGGCGCCGAGCCGAGGACGAGCGCGGAGTAGCACGTCGGCTCAATTGCTGGCTGCGAAGACGATGCAAGAGCAGCCCAGCCTCCACACGGGAGCTGTCGTTGGGCAAGTTCAGCTAACAGGGTGCTGAGCACAATGGGGTCGGTCGTCACAGTGGGCACTTTGTAGTGCGAAATCTCTTTGCTGTCAAAAGGCAGCGCTACGACGGAGATTTGTCAGCTGAAAGTCCAACCATTGTGCGGTTCGAGAGGCGGAGAATTAGTTGCCCAGTCAAAGTGTAATCGGTGAAATAAAGTTGGTAAGCGCCTGCGAAGGCTTCACCAAGGGATCAACGGCATCGGCTCGCAGCCGAGACGGTGTCAGAAGGGAAAGCCTCCGGTTGCCCAGACAAAGTGTGATCGGTGAAATAAAGTTTGGCGAAGGAGCTGCAAGGGACCAACGGCATCGGTTGGCGGGCAGACGGTGTCAGAAGCCAAGGGCTCTGGTTGCCCAGTCAAAGTGTAATCGGTGAAATAAAGTTTGGCAATGGCGCCTTGCAAGGCCGACCATGTACTGACAGTCCGGCTTGGCGGACCGATGTCACGCGTCTGACTCCCAGAAGCGAATAAGCTCCGGTTGCCCAGCCAAAGTGTAATCGGTGAAATAAAGTTGGCAAGCGCCTTGCAAGGCCGACCTTATGTACTGACTGTCCGACTGGCGGATCGCCTGCCCGCGTCTGACTTCCAGAACGAATAAGCGCCCCGGTTGCCCAGCCAAAGTGTAATCGGTGAAATAAATCTCTGACTTCTGAGTTTCACGGTCCGATTGGAGCCGCAGCTCTGCTGGCATGAGACGGCGAGTGAACAGAATCATGGGCTTAGACCCAAGGAGATGTATTCGCCGCTTCGAACCCGCGCTCCCGACGTGAAACCGAACCAACATATAAGGCTGCCGAATTACCGCAAAGTCCGCGCACCAGCAAATGCAAAAGTAGCGCTTCCGATGTAGTTTTCACGACGAAAGGAAGCCGACGTGTTCTCGTCTGCAAGCGAACTCGCCACGAAGCTGCGTGCGGCACGCTACATCATCGATCCAGTCACGCTGGAAGTGGTGTATCTGGCGGCCCGTATGCGCAAGCCACTGCTGGTGGAAGGTCCGCCAGGATGTGGCAAGACCGAGCTGGCCTATGCGGTAGCGGCGGCGGCCAATACGGTGGTTGAACGCCTTCAGTGCTACGTGGGAATCACCGAAGAGAAGGTCATCGGAAAATTCGATGAGGCGCTGCAGAAGCTCTTCCTGGACACGCAAGCCGCCAACCTCGGCCAGAACTGGGAGCAGATCCGGAACCGGCTGCACTCGCTGGACTTCTTTGCGGAAGGGCCGTTATTGCGCGCACTGCGCTATGAAACGCAGCCGTGCGTGCTTCTGGTCGACGAACTCGACAAGGTCGACCACAACATCGAAGCCTTGCTGCTGGAGATTCTGAGCGCATGGCAGATCACGGTGCCCAAGCTGGGAACGATTGGAGCATCGACCATTCCCTTTGTTGTTCTGAGTTCGAACGAAGAACGCCGTCTGGGTGATCCTCTGCGGCGACGGTGTTTCTATCTGCGCTTTGAGTACCCATCGGTCGAGCGTGAGCGAGAAATTCTGGCGATCCGAAGCAGCAGTGAAAGCTTGCGCCTGCGGGGACAACTAGCCGGACTCGCGCACGCGCTGCGCGGCTGGAACATGGAAAAGCCGCCCTCGATCGCGGAGATGTTGGACCTCGCCCAGGCACTGGAGATCCTGGGGGTCGAAGAGATCTCGCACGAGCAACGGGACTTGCTGTTGCCGCTCTTGGCCAAAACCGAAGCCGATCGTAAACGCTTGCTACTGCGCGCTGGGTTTGAAGGTCTGGTCGCCGATTCGAAGCGCTATCGCGACGAGTTGATGGCCGTGGCGGAAGAGGGCTCGCCGGCGGCGGCTGTGGAGGCTGCAGCGTGAAGTGGGCCAGGGCGTGTTTCCTCGTGTTGCTGGTGGGAACCGCAAGGGCGCAAGTGCCTGACGCACGCGCACCACGAGACGTGTCAGCAAGGTGGGCTGAGTATTACGCCGCTGTCTACCAGGTCCCGGTGGAACTGGTGGCCGCGATTATCGACGAAGAATCGGGATGGAATCCGTATGCGGTATCGAAGAAAGGCGCGGCGGGGATCATGCAGTTGATGCCCGCAACGGCGGTGCGGTTCGGAGTGCGCAATCGATTTCTGGTGCAAGAGAACATTCGCGGTGGTGTCGCGTATCTTGCCTGGCTCAAACAGAAGTTCAACGGGGACCTCCGGTTGATCACCGCAGCCTACTACGTCGGCGAGAAGGAAATCTCTTCGCGGGGACTGGAGTATTCCTCCCCCGATGTTCAGGGGTACGTCAAACGGGTCGCGCAACGGTATCGCGCGAGACGAGTGCTTAGGGCACGGAGTCAATTGGCGCGGCAGAGGGAAAAGTTGAGGTGACGGGATGAGAAACGCTTTAGTTTTCGGCTGGCTCTCGCTGGCGGTACTGACCGCGACGGCTGGAGCACAACAAACGACCATCGTTCCGCAGGTTCGTACCAAACCGACGGCGGACAACAAAATCACTTCGATTGAACTTGCGGCACATTTCGTGACCGCGATCCGGGTGCCGGAGCCTGTGAACTCAGTCGTAGTGGGAGACCCGGCGCTGTTTCAGGTGGAGCATTCCGAACATGAGCCAGAGCTGGTGTTCGTCAAGGCCCTGACCAACGAACATGCCGAGAGCAACTTGCTGATTTCCACCGCGAGAGGACGCCAGATCAGCTTTCTCCTGGTTAGCGGT
>CAWCMB010000003.1:0-437563 GCA_963796585.1 uncultured Acidobacteriaceae bacterium | reverse complement strand
CGGCACCACCGAGGCTGGAAAAGTTCCAGGTTCCGTTGGAAGCTTTGAGCAAGGTGATCTGAGGCTCATCCAACTCGATTCCGGTAACGTTGAGCTGCTTGGAGAAAATGAGCGGCATTACCTCGACGCCGACCTTCAATGACTTCGCTGTTATGAACGGTGACTTGCTGAAGGCTGGATCGTCGGCGATGCTGACATTCTCCACGCCAACTGTGCCGCTGAGAACCGAAAGGCTCAGATCTCCCAATGTCACGGGCCGGCCCAAAGCATTCGTCAGTTCGGACTCGATTTTCGGACGGAAGCTGTTGACATTGATGAAAAACGGAAGTGCGATAAGGATTACCACCACTGCCGCGATCACAAGTCCGGCTATCTTCAGATAACGTTTATTCACTTGCATCTGCTTGCTCCTACGTCGCGAAGAGTTTCGAATCGAGCCGGCTGAGCATCTTGCGCAGCTCTGCAACGGATGCATCGGTTGTCGCTTCCCCGATATACGCCATTTCATCGGCCCGAGTGAATTCCGAAATATCAAAAGACGTCACGTCCGGCGCGAGTATAAAGTCTGCCGGTTGAACTCCGACGGAGTTCATCTTGTAGTTCTGGACCATGGTCTGCCGCATGATCACTTGAATGGTCGACAAGAACCGGCCGGTGAACCTGGATCTGATTCCTTCAAAATCTTTCTCCAGCTTCGCCGTCACAGTTGATGCGATTACAAAGTTGCATCCTTTGGCTACGAGCACATTTGCGGGAACATTGTTGAGCAATCCGCCATCCACCAGCGCCTGGCCAGCTTCAATAATGGGAAGCGATAAAGGAGGAAGGTTGATACTTTCCATAACGCCGACTGTCGCGTCGCCAGCTTCGCGCACGACCGATTCTGCTTGGACGAGGTCGACGGAAACCGTAAACGTCGGAAGTATCAATTGCTCCATCCTTGATTCACCTAAGTATTTCCGCAGCATGGAATCAAATTGGCGCCATCGGTACTTGTAAAGCAAATACCAGTAGCCGGCGCCCGGCAGCTGTCGAAAAAACCACGATGGCTCCAATTCGCTCTTGAAGCGATGGGCAATATATTCGGGGTCGAAGCCAGCCGCGTAGATTGTGCCCACCATCGCCCCAGCGCTAGTACCCGCCAGCATGTCGATGTAGATGCCATGCCGCTCAAGTGTTTTGAGCACTCCGAGATGAGCCATGCCCCGAGCAGCGCCGCCTCCCAGAGCCAAACCAATCTGAATGCCTCGCAAGTGATGAACAATTCGTTCGACTCCATGCTGCAGCAAAGTGTTTTGGTTTGCACCGGGACCATCGAAAGTGAGTTTGAAGTCTCGCTGAACGAACCCATTCAACTCTGGCATATAGGGAGCCATTGGCTCCTTGGCGTTGAGGACCCACACGATCCGGATCTTGTCTCGCCATCTCGGAACGCTTTTCAACAATCCTTCGAGCAGAACAACGGCTGCGGGCGCATCTTGCGGCCGAACACACCAAAGCACCGTGTCGACGTAACTCAGCAGCCGCATCATCGCCTCTGGTGAATAGTCGACGCGCACATCGATCAGAAGCCGACTGTTCAAGGGCCAGTCTTTAAGAATGTCTTCTCGGATCTGGCCTTCTCCAGCAAGCAACTTGAAGGGGAGGTCACCGCCGGGCTTCGCTTGTTCGTGATCGCCGAACACTGCCGGATATTCGTCTAATTCTTTAAGCCGGCGCGCGAGATGACCGACGAGTGGCCGGCTCGCCTCGCTGTGATGAATAATGCCGACGGCGGATGGCTTCGGGAGGGAGCGATCGACCATCACATATCGCTTGAACGCATTCACCGTCAACCGAAATACAGCGGTTTGCAAGTCGGTATGCTTAGCTGCGAGTTGCAGCAACGCTGACGGCGTCAATCGTATTGCTGTTACGGGCTCAACAGCTTCGACGTGCAAGAGAGTGCGATCCGTTGAGCCCAGCGCAATCAATGCAATAGCACGCCCTGGACCGATAGTGTCAGTTCCAGCCGCCTTGCCCAGCGAATCGTAGAGGGTTGACTGCACCCGGCCTGTAATCGGGAAATACAGGTGCGTGATTTCTGCGTCGACTTCAATAACCACTTCCCCGGTCTCAAACTCCACCCACTCCGCCGCCTCCGCGAGTGCGGTTAACGATTCCTCGCTGAGTCCCAATGCCCATTCGAGCCGGCGAAGATCCATATGGAGTTGCTCAGCAGTAGGGCGAACTGGTTTTTCGTCGCTGCTGTTCACCGGATCTCCTGAGAAGTTCAGAATCAAGAATATATTCTGCCGTTCGCACGGTGCAGAAATTGGTTTAGGACGGCAGAAGCACCGCCCGATTCAGTCCCTACGAATTCTTGCCCGAGGACTCACCGATTGAGTCTCGCGACACAACGATGTTTAGGGAAGCTCTACAGCCCAGGCAATAACCTTCCAGCCTGAGTGCTCTTTGGTCCACAACAGCAGAAGAGCGGGTGATTGCTCCTGGCCATAGTTTAGTCTGCTGGCGGATAAGTAATAAGTTCCGTACTTCGCATCAGCAGGATTCAACTCTGAAGAGCTCTCGGATTGCTGACGATGTTGGCACAGAAAGCTATGGGCCTTCTGGTCGGGCACGGCCATGATCGCGTAAGCTTTAGAGTTTTCCTGCTGGACTGGTCGCAAAAGCTCATTGGTGGGCTGCACCCCCGACATCATGTCCGCGAGATTCCCATCGGACGGGATTTTCGTGAGGGGCTTTTGCAGCCCAGACTGAATCCTTGCGGTGGGCGTCAAGTTCTTCTGGTCTTGGGACGCCGGTGCGAGACACTGGTACGAACTTGGTGACGCAAAGGTCGAAGCCTGGACAACATCTCGTTTCACAATCCATGTCCGGTAGAACTCCGCAATGGCTTTTACCGCAGCGGGATCACCGGCGATGCTCTGCGGTTCTTCCACTGTGGGTTCGGCCTGAGCTCCTGCCTTCTGGGGCACGATGTCCGCGTCCTTGCCATCTTCAAGACGAATAGCGACGATCTTCCAGTAGCCGCCCTCCTGAGTCCAGAGCAACGACATAACCTTGTTCCGGCTGTCTCCCTGCTTTCCGCGAAATGCAGTGGCAAAGTACTTGTCTTTAGAGGGTTTGCTCGAACTGCCGTCCGGTGTAGCAACACATTCCTCGTCCGGTACCATGTCGGCCGGCACGCTCACCAGCCGGAATTCCGACGCATACGCGTTCTTTGCCTCTTTCAATGCTTGCGCCCATTGGTCGGCAGGCCCGAACGCGTCGCCAACAGAATTCACGGTTCCCAAGCTATCGCTAAATTTCTGCATTGCCATCAAGGCCTGCAGCCGAACCATACCCTGCGGCACGGGATGTTTGCTGTTCTGCACCGTTGTCTCCAGGCACGGATAGCTGAGTCGCGAAAAATAGGCAACCGACTTGTTCGGCTGTTTCGCTACTACCCAGCTTTGCAGGAAGTCGTGGGCGCTCTTGTCGACGCCCTGATCGGCTTTCACGGCGGGATTTAAAGGAATATGTCCGAGGCCCTCGGCGACGTTCTCCTTTGCCGGCTTACCGCCGCTACCGAGCTGTCCAAAGACGTTGCGCCACCAGCCGTTGAGTCCCGACCATCGACCGTCATGGCGGTCCAGGTTGTTTCCCGCGCGGACATCGGAGTTAGACGAGGACAAGTGTCCATTGACCAGGCCTTTAGGAAAGCCCGAAGAACGATAGTCGACATCGATGTCAGACAATTTTTGGTCAAGCGAAATGGAGAACTGAATCGAGGGAGGTCCGTTCTTCAGCCTAAAGCAAATCGGAAAGCCCTTGTGATAAACGCTGTTATCGCGATCCCGAGAGAACTCCTGGCTTCGGCTGAGAATGTCAACTGCATTGGGCTTGAGATACACGTAGAGGCGGAACTGCCGATCGCCGCCAACACCGGATTGCTCTCCCATCACTTCGTCGACGGCGTCGACCAGATCGATCGCGTGCCCCAGACTCTTGCCTTGCGCGTCGGTCAGCTTGGCATTCAGCAGCGCATGGGTCACAGCGTCGAACGTGGTGCGGACGGACAGTCGAGCGCTGTCGTAGGCCTGTTCGGGGATAAACTTACTTCCGGTGGTGTCGTTATAGCGGCGTATGAAATCTTCTACTAGTTGTTTTTGCTCCGGGCGCAACGAGGCATAGGATTTTCCAAGCTCCAAGGTTTCGCTCTTTGAATTTGCGGATTTGGTAGGTTTCTTTGGAGCCGCTTGTGTTTGAGCAACAACTATATTGGGGGCGGCGAGGAAGGATGAGAAAAGTAGGAGAATGATCGGTCGGGCCCTTAGCTTCATCGCGAGCCTCCTGTCATCGGTGTGCCACCGCGCCGATAGAGCCAATCTTTGCAGTGGTGGTGAAGGTCACGCCAAACGCGACGCGTTTATGGTCAGTCCGGAAGCACGAAGCGCCGGTTGGACTAATCCCGGCTCCCCGTGACCGGACGAACTTGTGTCATCAAGGCCCCTGACTTCTGAGCGCCTCTAACTGGCTCTCCGTTGTTGCCAACATCTCGTGCAAGACTCCAACGAGCTGAGCAGGAATGTCAGGACTCGAAAGCCACTCTTGAATCACTTCCTTACGCGACTCAAGCTCCATCAGCTGTCGCCAGGAAGATTCGCCGGACATCGGAGGCTCAGTGAACATAGCCGTCCCCTCGGATTTCGAGGGATAATCCCATTCGCGCGGCAGTACTTTCTACATCGTCCTATGCGCTTCAGGACCGCAAACTACCTGATACCTGCCGAGTGGCTCAGAGTACCAGCCTGGGAGAACTGCCAGGCTGGCGCCCCGGGTTATCAAACTCAAACCTGAAAGCTATATCTGCGCACAATCCCCCGCTATCAGTACTGCTGTTTTAGAATTAACGCCCGCGACTCTCGGCTCTCTTAATGGCTGCTCTTTTTTCGCGGTCAGCGCGCGCGCTCATCGACCCGAACGGCTTGTTCCGGAGTCTCGCCGAACAAATTGTGGAAGATGAAGCCGCCCAAGGCACCGCCCACAATCGGGGCTACCCAAAACAGCCACAACTGTCCCAGCGCCCACCCTCCCACAAACAGAGCTGGCCCCGTGCTACGCGCGGGGTTCACCGAGGTGTTGGTCACCGGAATGGAAATAAGGTGAATCAGGGTAAGGCTCAGCCCAATCGCGATGGGAGCAAAGCCCTTTGGCGCTCGTTCTTCGGTCGAGCCCATGATGATGAAAAGGAAGAACAGGGTAAGAACCACTTCGGCCACCAAGCAGGCCAGAAGTGAATATCCACCCGGCGAGTGTTCCCCATATCCGTTGGACGCGAATCCGCCAGCTAGTGTGAATCCCGCCTTCCCGCTCGCGATTACATAAAGGACACCCGATGCAGCGATGCCGCCCGCCACCTGGGCGATGATATACGGCAGCAGGTCGGACGCCGGGAACCTTTTGCCTGCCCAGAGGCCAACCGATACCGCCGGATTGATATGGCATCCGGAGATAGGACCGATGGTGAAGGCCATAGTCAGCAAGGTCAGGCCGAAGGCAAAGGCGACACCCACGAAACCTATTCCCAAGCTTGGAAACCCTGCTGCCAACACGGCGCTTCCGCAGCCTCCGAAGACTAGCCAAAATGTTCCAAAGAATTCAGCAGTCGCACGCTTTGTAATCGACATGTCTTCTCCAACAGAATTGTGAATTTCCGGGAACATGCATCACGGAACACGAGCATCGAACCCGGTTGCGTAGGAAGCATAACTCATGGCCTCCGGCTCCGGCCGTTGACCGTCCTTCTTCCTTATCGAGGGCCCACCCGCAACTGACCCAAACGCCGCACCATATGAACTACTTCTTGTTCAGATCGTCGTTCTTGTAATACTTCGTGCCTTGCAGGGTCGCCTGGAGGGCAAGCCCGTTCTTAGTAATCTGGTAAACCCATACACCCGGGCTCATCTCCTCCGCTCCCGAGTACGCGCCGCCCTTGTCCCCGGCCTTGGCTGCGGCATCAGCTTGCGCCGAGCCTGACCAGCCGGAGTTGAGAAACTGGTTCAGCGCGCCTTCGTTCTGGAAAATAAAGATAACCCGGTAGTCCTTCACACCGATGCCCAGCCCACCGCCGGCCGAGACCATCTTCATGAAGGTTTCCTGTTTGGTTTTGCTGTTAACGGCGATGCCTGCGCCACGTGCCGTGCTTAACACCAGGAGGTTCGTTCCCGTGTTGTTGAACACCGCGTATCCAGCCGACTTCTGGATAGCCGCCTTTGAGGCGGGTTGTAACTTGTACAAGTCCTGAAGCGTTTGTGCCGCCATCTTCTCGATCTTCTGGCGGTCTTTTTCGTTATCGTCCGCCGCCATGGATAAGCTGGCGGCAAGCAGCAACGCAACCACAATCGAAATAACGGTTCTGAGTTTCATGAGAATGTCTTTCCACGAGTTGGGACAACTCGATTTCGGAAGTCATTAGTGTTGTGACGCGAGACGGGCCGTGCTCCGATCGGACCCGTCCCTGGCTACCGTGTTGTGGAACCCCTGGGCCGTGAACAACCGTCGATCAGAGCGTTGGGCAGCCGGTCGCGCCGACGACAAGGGTCCCACTCATTCCCAAACGACGTAGGTGAGTGGGACACCTGCTGACGCTGGTAACCTAAAAGCCACAGCCGCTCAGCCTTGAATTCGACTTGCTCCCCGTAACACTCGGCTGCCCATTGCAGCGAACATCAGGAGAAGTCCAACCATTCCGAGCAGCGGCCAATTACTTCCCGTCTTCGGCAACTGCGTCGAAGCGGTTGTCGCGGGTTCCGCGGTACCGCCCGGCGTCGGCGTGGGTTGGCCTTTAGCAACCAACACCGTTGCACCCGGCGGGATTGTGCCAGTTACCTGCCGTTGGCTGGACACCACATTCTGCGGGGACTCCACAATCTTCGTCGCTGTTACCACCATTCCCTTCCTCAGGGCAAATACATCCGTTTCCTGGCCACCAACCGTGAACTTGGTCCCCGCCGGAACCTGGAACTTCTGGTTCTCTCCGTTTTCCATGCTGAGAATCACCCAGTGTGGTGCTTGCACCGCCCAGACCTTCCCGCTGACGGTTTGAATAGTCGTGACCCATTCCGGAGTGGTTGTCGTGACCGTAGTGCGCTCGAGTTTCATCCCCGGCGTAAGGTCGTGAATGCCAAGCTGCTTGCCGTTCACGGTGACGGTTGCGCTGTCTGGCACACTCGGAAAGTGACGGATGCTGCCATCGTCCATCTTCACGAAAAGGTCATTCCCTTCGACGGCAACCACTTCGCCGCTCTCAACCTTCACTTCGTGGGTAGGCGTCCCGGTTGCAGTCTTGGTCTGAGTCTGTACTTGCGCGCTGAGGTATGCTGCAAACCCAAGGCAAAGGAACGCACCCATCAGCACCAAGCTCTTTCTCAAAATGTTGTTCGATTTCATTTTGTTCTCCTATTCGCGTAAAGCAGAAAATCTTTGGCCCAAAAGCGCTGTGAATATGGATTGGAAGTTAGTTAGGTTGGTTAGCCCGGCCATCGACCTGGGGCTTAGCCTGACGGACCAGCGTTTCAGAGCTTTTCAAATCGCTCGCATTGGCCAGACTTGCGTGCACGATGTAACGCGAAGGGGCGCTCCCAACGAAGTAGAACGGGTAACAAGTGACCAGGGTAAGTGAGGGCCTGGTCCGTGGCCCCAGAACAGAGACATCATCAGGTGAGACGATCTGGATTTCATCTACCCGGTAATGTGAGTTCCCCTGTTGAGACTGGACTTCAATCGTGTCTCCCACGTGAATATCTTTGAGCCCACGGAAGAATCCATCTCGATGGCCGGCGATACCTATGTTTCCCGATTCGCCGGGAGACGCAGTTCCGGCAATGTGCCCGACTCCACGATCCAGGGTCAGATCGTCTGTTCCTTCCAGGATTGGTACCTGCAACCGAAGCGAAGGAATCTCGATCACTCCCAACGGGGGTGGGACTTTCACCAGCAGGCTCGCCTGATACTTCTGAATACGCTTTTCCGACCAGAGGCGGAAGTCGGGCAGGCTGCTCTGCAATTGAGGTTTTGCTTCGGCTGTTGTTTGAGCCGCTGCTTGCGAAGTCCAGAAGCTTTGCAAGCTGGAACGCGAGTAAACCGCGCCGTAGAACCGGTTGCCGATGTAAACAGAAACCAGTAATATCCCGCAGAACAGCAGAACTCTCTCTGGCCTGCTGAAGCCGCGGACAGTACCGGTCTGTGACACGCGACTGAACCTCCCGAACACGCATATTGGTGTTGTCTTAGCTAGGTCTTATAGTCACCCGTTATCTTGTGCGCAACTAGGGAAATCCCTAGGCCTGGAGGAATGGCCTTATCCATCATCACGCTTTAGTTACTGCAGCTCTAGCATTTGGCGTGACTGACGATTTCGCCGCTTCGATGCTCCCGCCCTCGACCCAGGCAAGAAACAGCTTGTAGCCTACGGAAAGCACAATAGCGCCGAGGAAAAGGCCGATGAGGCCCATTGCCATGAAGCCTCCGATCACTCCCAGAAACACCACCGCGATGGGAACCGCAGCGCCACGTCCCAGGAGCAGCGGCTTCAGAATGTTATCCATCAGTCCCACGATGATGCACCAGACCAGAAAAATTACAGCCTTGGTGCCCGATGCGATGGCGAACCCGTAGATCACCGCTGGTATCAGGGCCAGCATCCCGACCTGAAGAACCGCAGCCGCAAGGAAGACGACTGACCAGACACCTGCGCCGGGAAGTCCAAAGACGAAGAAACCCGCCGCTGCGAACACCGTTTGAATCAGCGCAACTCCCAGAACTCCGTTGGTGACGCTGCGAACGGTCGAGCCGACCAGACTCTGAAACTCCGGCCCCTGCTCACCAAACAGGCGATTCGCCAGTGACCGCGTCACCTGGTATGCGGCCTGCGCGTTTGCCAGGAGAACTCCGGACAGCACGATCGAAATCAACAGTTGCACGATGGTCGAAGCAAAACTGGCGGAAGCCGCCAGGATTCCCGGCAGAGCAGACTTGAGCTGAGGCGCAAACTTCATCAGGGTCGCGCTGAGATTGTTGGAGGCAGCGGCCCAAGTCCGGGAGAGCGGGCCACCAATCAGAGGCCAGCCCGCGACACTCTCGGGTGGCGGTGGCAGAACGAGGGTCCCGTCTCGCATCCCGGCGACGATAGGCTGGATACCCTGAGCCAGGCTCTTGGCCAGCAGCACCAGCGGTAAGATCAGCACCGCCAGCAGCAGAAGCGTCCACACCGTAGCCGCAAGTCCCCTCTTACCCTTGAGAACGCGCTCCAACTTTAGAAATGTGGGATACGAAGCGATGGTGATGATGATTGCCCAGAGGAGCAGAGGTACAAAGGGCTTCACAATCAGCAGGCACCCAACGACAAGCAAGGCGGCCAAACCGATCTGTATAGATGATTCGAGCGGCTGGTTTACTTCAATCCTCTTCGTCGCTGCAGCTTCTGCCGACATATTAGCCTCCTCGCACTGCGGTGCCCCTCTCGTAAACCATCATTTGATGGCATCATGCGTAGATAACGCGAAAGCAGCAGCGTGTACTGCTATCGCGATCACTATTCCGGTAAACGTCAGACCCAACAGGCCGATCAGGATGGCCATCAGCCTCGACATCACCTTGGTTGGCCGCAGATCACCGTATCCGATCGTAGTTGCGGTGATGAAGGACCAGTAAAAGCTGTCGAACGTTCGCCACCCTTCCGCTTTCCCGGCAACTTGTCCAAGCACCGTAATGGCCAGCGCCAGACTCAGGAGCAACGGCAACGTCAGCCAGATGCCTAGGCCCAGTTCCTTCAAGAACGTAAGGGTCAATCCACTCAGTAACAACTCAGGACCTCACATCCATAAGGGCCTCCCGGCGCAGAGGGTTTGGTTCATCGTTCTCCCGCATATTCGTTTCGCACAAAGTTGTACTTCGCGCTGACCTGAATTCTAGGGGCATTGCCTGTGGTGTCGTCCTTATTCACTCGCCAACCGTAAAGGAATTCCCCACCAACGGTGAGCGACCCAAATGGATTCCAGATCAGGTTGCCGCCCATGTATTGGCCCTGATGATATATCGAAGCGATCTGAGCCTCCGTATTTTGCACCTGCACGAAGCTGTAGATCGCGCTGGAACGTACGCGATCGTTCCAGAAATGCTGTAGAGCTCCGTACGTCGCAACCACTGGCAGCGCCTGGATATGAGGACTTTGCAGGCTGCTGACGGCAGCGTCGATGCCGAGTCCCGATGTGTCGTTGATATACCGCTCGATTCCATTACCGTATGCAATCTGGTATACCGCGGTGTCTTTCCCCCAAAGACGAGTTGCACCGGCGAAGTTGAAGCCCCAGCCGAATACCGATTCATGGCGACCATCCGGTAAGAATGCCGCTACGCTCCTGAACAACGCCGATAGCTGCAAGTGCCCGCGGTCCATCTCGCGGCGGATCTTCAAGGTCCCGTCGGGAGAAGGACTATTTGGCTGAGCGACGAAATCCGGCGTCATGAAAAGCACGTCGGAAGTCGGCTTCTCGGCCGAGATGCTGAAGGTGGTCTTCTTTGCAACCAGCACGCTGTATTGAAACAGCGGACTACGAATCGCCACTTGCGCGTTCGGCCCCTGCTCGTCGATTTGATCCGGTCCAGCGTCCGGATCCATGAAATTCGAGAAGGTTTGTCCCACCAGGAAGTTCTTCGCCTGGCCATATGCGTGGCGCAGCCTCGGAGTAGTTGCATTCGAGCCGAAGAAATCCATTTCAAAATAAAATCTGTAGCTGTCGTCGCCGGATTTTGTGGGTACACGAAAATCCAGGCTGAAGCGGGTGCCCCTTACCGACATGGTCGAGTTGGTAAAGCTCCCAGGAGATGGGATTGGGATGGTCGCGGGGATGAAGGCGTCGAGGTTACCCGCTGGCCTTATGTCGTAGATGAAGTCTGTCTTGGCGTATCCGCCGATGCGCATCAGTGTATTCGTACCCGGGATGCGGAAGAAGCCCGGGAACCGCGGGTCGAGCGGCTCGTTGTTGATACGCGCGGCGGCGATCGGGTCCTGCGAAAAAGTTCGGTAGGTCGCAGTGGCCTGACTCACTTCTTGCTGCTTCGGCGTCAGTTCCACTTCAACCTGTTCCATGCTGCTCTTCTGCTCGGCGGCAATTGCAGTGTTGATCTCACTCTTCAAGTCCGCCGGTTCTTGCGGCGCTGGCTCGCCGGAGATACTTCGTAGCTCGCTCTGCACTTCAGCCATTTGGCTTTGCAACGCGTCCAGCTTTTTCTGAAGCGCCTGTATCTGTTCAGGGCTCGCCTGCGACGTGGTTTGTGCATAGGTTACAGGCGAAACAACTGCAAGCAAACCTGCAAGACAGAGGATCGCGCCTAGCGCGCCGCGTGGATTCATGGACGTGCCTCCTTCCGTGGAGAACGTTAAAGTCATGCGCGATCTCACCACTTACTGCCGTCCAGCCATTCCTGGTACACAGCAGCGCCCCACCTCTTCGGCACGGGGATTCCACGGTTGATGGGCAAACCATAAACCAGCGCCGCTGGTTTTGGGGACTAGGGATTTCCCTAGTGGGCAGACATCGGTTCGGTCCCAATGCTCCACTCTGGCGTTGCCTCCCCTTCCCCTAAGGCGCATAATTCCCGTATTGGGACCACTCACAAGTCCAATGCACTGTGCATGTCCAGGGAAGCACTTCGGTTCGACACCAGGCTTCTTCAGGCCAGGCGTCCGAAGTTTGCTCTTTCTAGGTGTGCTCGTTCTCATCTGTTTCGGCTCTGCTTCCCATGGTCAGGTCAGAAAAAGCGTCCTCATGATCAACATCGTCGGACAGTCCCATCCTGGTCCGATAATTGTGACCAATCTCGTCCTTTCGGCGCTGCACTCAGACCCGCGTTTCCAGGTCGAGTTCTACTGGGAGAACCTGGATGCCATTTATCACCCCGACGAGTGGCAGGAACAGCTAGATGCCATCGTCCAGCAGTATCGCCACCGTAAACTCGACCTGATTGTGCTGCTGGGGCCGAACGCGATCCAGATCCTGGCAGAGCCGAGGGCGATATTCCCCAATGTCCCGGCGGTCTTCTGTTGCACCGCTCCGGGTCAGATCGACCTGACGAGAGTCGATCATCAATCAACCGGCTCATGGTTTCAATTAGAGCCCGCGAAGTCGGTGGGGGCTGCGCTGGGTCTGCTACCGGAAACTCGCCACCTCTTCGTGGTCGCGGGGCAATCCGAATATGACCGAAGCCTCACCGCGCTGGTCAAGGCGGACCTCGCTTCCTATGAGAACAAGCTCGACGTCACCTACCTGACCGACCTGCCGATGGGCGAGTTGCTGGAAAGGTTGAAGCATCTTCCCGACCACTCCATAGTGCTTTATCTCTCCTTCTTTAAGGACGCGCTGGGGCGGGAGTTTCTCAACATCGCCGAGGCTCTCCCCATGATCGCTGGCGCGGCAAATGCTCCGGTCTTTGGCATATCCGACACGCAACTGGGCCACGGCATCGTCGGGGGATTTGTGGTCAGCTTTGAAGAACAGGGCAAGATCGCGGGCCGCGACGCCCTCGAGATCCTGGCGGGAAGGCCGCCCCAAGACATCCCCATCGTGCATGGTCCCAGTCTTTACTTGTTCGACTGGCACCAGTTGCAGCGCTGGAAACTAGATAAAAGCAGGCTCCCTACCGGAAGCGCGGTTCTGTTTCGCCCACCGACTTTGTGGCAGCAATATAGGCGAACCTTACCCATTGGCTTGCTGGCTCTTGTGAGTCTGAGCCTGCTGACCATCTATCTCCTTTACGAGCGAAGGCTGCTGGAACTAGCCAGAAGAGAGCAGACGAGGCTGAGCGGCAGGTTGATCAGTGCCCAGGAGGAGGAGCGGGGCCGGCTCGCATCCGAGTTGCACGACGACTTCAGTCAAAGGATGGCGGTTCTGTCGCTCGGGCTTGAGACAGCCGCTGACATGATCCCCGTTTCGCCAGAGGAAGCAAATCGGCAACTGCAGGAGCTCATGAATTCGGCAGGCGAGATTGGAGCCGATCTCCACACTCTGTCTCACCGTCTGCATTCCTCTACCCTGGAGCGGCTCGGGCTGGCCGCGGGTGTTTCGTCGTTCTGCAAGGAATTCACTGCTCAGCAAGGAACCCAAATTGCATTCTCCTACGATGATGTTCCGCGCGCCGTCTCTCCTGATGTAGCCCTATGCCTGTTTCGAATCGTGCAAGAAGGGCTGCGGAACGTCAAGAAGCACAGCAAAGCTACTCACGCGCAAGTAAGACTTGAAAGGCTTGACGGAGGACTTCATTTATCGATCTCCGACAACGGCAGGGGCTTCGATCTCGAAGATATTTCCGACGGACAGGGCCTCGGGATGTGGAGTATGAAGGAGCGGGTGCGTCAAATAGATGGACGGTTCGAGATGCGTTCGGCGCCCTACAAAGGGACCCGGGTTGAGGTGTGGGCGCCCTTGAAGGAAAAATCTGATACAACTCCAGGCGAGCAGAGAGGTAACACTTCTTACGCGCCTGCCGAAGTCCGGGCCAAGAAAACCGCTTAAGCCGCCGGTGCTAGCGGGATGAACGCCAGGCGCTGAGGAGAAAGGGAACACTGATATTGCGGCCCGGAGCACAAATCCTGATTGCCGATGACCACGGCGTCTTCGCGGATGGACTCCGCCTTCTGCTGGAGCAGCGGTATACCGTGGTGGGAACGGTGAGCGACGGACGCGCCCTCGTTAATCAAGCTCCGGGGTTGAAGCCCGACGTGATCGTTGTCGATATCGGCATGCCGCTTTTGAACGGATTTGATGCCGCCAAGCGAGTGCGCGAACAACTTCCGCAAGTGAAGCTCGTCTTTCTCACCATGCAGGACAATCCCAACCTGGCTGCCGCAGCGCTGGAGCTGGGATCAGTAGCATTCGTTCTCAAGCAGTCCGCGGGGTCAGAGTTACTGACGGCTATCGACCAGGTGCTGCAAGGTAAGTGCTACGTGACTCCTAAACTGAGGCCGGAAGACTGGGCGGTGCAAAAGGTCAGAGCACGCCAGTACTCCAGTCATCTGACTCCGAGACAGCGTGAAATCGTCCAGATGTGCGCCGAGGGACTTGCGCAGAAGGAGATTGCTGGGCGTCTGAATCTTAGCGAGAAAACTGTCCAGTTTCACAAACATCACATCATGGAAACCTTCAACCTGAAGAGCAACGCTGACCTGGTTCTCTTTGCCGTCAAAGAGGGCCTCATCTCTGCCGACCCCAATCCTCTGCGGCAAACCCCGTCCTCCTGACGTCTCGCACTGCAGTGTCTGGCTCTATGGCGCTAGGGATATCCCTAGTTGTCAGTGTGCAACTCTGCGCCTAGCATCGGCTCATTGCCGTGAATGTGTCTCGGCGACGATTCGTCGTCATCGGACGGCCCATGTTGGAAATCGGAATGCCTGAAGGATCTGGGAATCGTCCGCGTGTACTGCTTGCCGACGATCATCCTCTGGTGCTGGAGCGAGTAAGGGCGCTCCTTCAAACGACATTTGATGTTATCGGTGTGGCGCGTAACGGCTTGGAGATGGTCGAGCAGGCAATACGACTGCGGCCGGACATCATCGTGGCCGACATATCGATGCCGGAATTAGACGGAATACAAGCGGCTCATCGGCTTCGCAAGATGGGAACTGCCGCATTGATAGTGTTTCTCACAATTCATGAGAGCCCGGAATTTGTCGAGGCTTGTCAGGCCGAGGGAGCGCTCGGATTTGTACTGAAGACCCGGATGAAAGCGGACTTAATCCCCGCCATTAACGCTGCACTAGCGGGCCGAAGCTTCGTTTCCTGTAATCGCCGCGACTAGGTATTCCCCTAGTTG
This sequence comes from uncultured Acidobacteriaceae bacterium, assembly GCA_963796585.1. Taxonomy (GTDB): domain Bacteria; phylum Acidobacteriota; class Terriglobia; order Terriglobales; family Acidobacteriaceae; genus CAVVDY01. Next base: position 422,710 of record CAWCMB010000003.1, on the reverse strand, counting down.
TCGCCCACTAAATGCCTTGTTACAAAGACTTTGACCGCCTAAACTCGGGGGTTAGCGAAAGCGACCCCGCTTCCCTCAGGGCCTTGCGTATTCAACAGAGTGAGAGCAAGAGCCGGGGGCTGCGCGCGAGTTTGCCTCGTCCGACCAGATCGATCAGCGGCAGCAGCCCATGGCGAAGAAGCACCGGAGACAGCAGCTATGAATTCTAAGCAGAGACTCAGTACTAGCGTAATAATCCGCGCGGTTCGAGAACTCACCGCGCTTCTTTGTATGGGATTGCTGCTGCCTGTAAGCGTGGTAGCCCAGGCTCAGCAGTCGCCACCTCCGGCTGAGCAGCCTGCAGCCAAAATCCCTGCTGATCAGCTTGATTCACTGGTAGCTCCAATCGCGCTTTATCCCGACCCGATGCTCAGCCAGGTGCTGGTTGCCTCCACCTATCCTCTCGAGATCGTTCAGCTGCAGCAGTGGCTGGCTCAGAACAAGGGGATGAATGAGAAACAGCTGGCCGACGCCGTAAAGAAGCAGGACTGGGATCCAAGCATCCAGGGACTGGCTGCCTTGCCCGATGTCGTCAAGCTCCTCTCCGAGAACATCAAGTGGACCACCGACTTGGGTAACGCATTTCTGGCGCAGCAGAACGACGTCATGGACGCGGTGCAGCGCATGCGCATGAAGGCCAAGGATGCCGGCAATCTCAAGTCAAGCGAACAGCAGAAGGTAGAAGTTAAGACTGTCGAAAGCAAACAAGTCATCGTGGTCGAGCAGGCCAATCCACAGGTGGTCTACGTGCCCAGCTACAACCCAACCGTGGTGTACGGCGCGCCGGTTTATGCCTATCCCCCAATCGCGTATCCGCCGCCAGGATATTACGCGGCGGGTGCAGCGATCTCGTTTGGCGTGGGCGTCGCGATGGGAGCGATGTGGAGCGGCGGATGGGGTTACAACAGCGGATGGGGCGGCAACAACAACGTCTACATCAATCACAACAACAACTTCGTCAACAACAGCAACCGGCAGAACATCAACGGCGGCAACCGGAACAATGTAAATCGAGGCAACGCGGGCAACAATACATGGCAGCACAACCCACAGCATCGTGGCGGAGCGCCTTACTCCGACCGATCCACTGCAAACAAGTATGGCGGCACGGCACGTGGCGACTCCATGCAGTCTCGTCAGGCGAATGCGCGGCAGAACCAGGGTACGCGTGCCGGCCAGCAGCCCGCAGGCAATCGCGGATCGAGTCCCGGCGCAGGTGGCCGCGACACGGCTAACCGCGGAACCGGTCCGAGCGCGGGAACGCGTGACACCGCAAATCGGGGAAGCGGTCCTGGCGCAGGATCTCGCGATGTATCCGGCCGCAGCCCAAGTGCAGGCACCATGGACTCGAATCGCGGAGGCGGGGGCAATCGCGTGGGCAATCAGCGCGTGCCCAGCAATACGCCGAGTTCCACCAATAGAAGTGCCTTTGGCGGGTCCGGCGGCGGCATGAGCGGTGGCCAGGCTCGAGCCAGTGGTTCGCGCGGCTCGTCCAGTATGGGCGGTTCTCGTGGCGGCGGCGGTCGTGGCGGCGGTAGGAGATAGAGCAAATCATGAAAAAGGAGGGATATATGAAATCAAAATTCAGCGTTAGTGCTCTATTGGCCACCTTCACTTTAGTCGCTCTGGTTTGCGCGTCGCCAATCAGCACCGTGGCACAAAGTCAGCAGGGAGCGCAGGGTCCGAAGGCCTTCGATACTCCACAGCAAGCTGCCGACGAGATCATCAAAGCTGCCGGCGATTATGACGTACCCGCTTTAATGGCGATCTTCGGGCCGGATGGAAAGGACTTTGTTTCCGGCGGGGATCAGGTACGGGACAAGAATAATGCGATCGACTTTGGCAGAGAGGCTGGCGTCAGGAACTCGGTTGAGATTTCCAAGTCGAATCCGAACCAGGCGACCATCATTGTCGGCGAGGAAGCGTGGCCGCTGCCTGTCCCCCTGGTGAAGAAACATGGCAAGTGGTACTTCAACGCCAAAGCCGGCCGCCAGGAGATTTTGTTCCGCCGCATTGGCGCCAACGAGCTCGATGCCATCACTGTGTGCCGCGGTTATGTCGAGGCCCAAAAGGAATACGCTCTCCAGCCGCACGACGGAGTGAACCAGTACGCGCAGAAGATCATCAGCACCCCGGGCAAGAAAGATGGCCTGTACTGGAAGAACGAAGACGGCACTTCCGGCGGCCCCATCGGTGACGAAGTCGCCAAGGCCCTGGAGGAAGGCTACAACTACAACAACGTCAAACAGGGTGGCTTCCACGGCTACTACTTCAAGATCTTGAAAGGCCAGGGCCCAGCCGCTCCGATGGGGCGCCTGGACTATGTGATTGAAGGAATCATGATTGGTGGCTTCGCTCTTGTTGCCGTTCCCGCCGAATACCGGGTGACAGGCGTGAAAACCTTGATCGTGAGCAATGACGGAGTTGTGTACCAGAAAGATCTGGGACCGAATTCCCTTGAAATCGTAAAGAAAATGGAGCTCTACAACCCGGACAAGACTTGGCAACCTACGGATGACGAATGGCCGGCGAGTGTTGCGGTGGCACAGCAATGAAGCATTTTTCATTGTTAGACGAGACATAACGAGCTTGCCGATCGTGCTGACGGGAAACTCTCAGCTCGAGCTGCCGCCCGACGTGCTCTTTTTCAATCGACGGTAAGGCCGAAACCGCCGGACGTCGTTCCGGATTTCGCCAGGGGCATTTTATTTTCTCGGTGTGATGTTACCGTTGCGGTAGCATCGCACCGTTTATTTTTGTGCGGGAAGCTGCTCGATCCATATGCAAGCTAGTCTGGTCATTCCGGAATGGATGTCTGCCTATCGCAAGCATTGGTTGCGGCCTGACGTCATCGCCGGTCTGACAACGGCGGCGGTTGTCATACCCAAAGCCATGGCCTATGCCACCATCGCTGGCCTTCCGGTGCAGGTAGGACTGTACACAGCGTTCTTGCCGATGGTGATCTACGCTGTGCTGGGCACCTCGCGTGCCCTCAGCGTGAGCACTACCACGACTCTCGCGATCCTCGCCGCGGCCGAACTGGGCGAGGCGGTTCCGAACGCAGACCCGGCATCTCTGCTGGCTGCGTCAGCCACGTTGACGCTGCTGGTCGGAGGCATGCTCGTGCTGGCTTCGATCCTGCGACTGGGCTTCATTGCCAATTTCATCTCTGAGCCGGTGCTGATCGGCTTCAAGGCTGGCATCGGAGTCGTGATCGTAGTTGACCAGGTTCCGAAAATTCTCGGGATTCACTTCGCCAGGGGCACGTTCGTTCAGAACCTGCTTGCAACCTTCCACGGCATTCCCAAGACATCGCTGGCAACGCTCGCCGTCGGTGTCTCGATGATCGTTCTGCTGGTCGCGTTCGAGCACTTTGCTCCTAAAGCGCCGGCTCCGCTGTTGGCGGTTGCTGCGGGTATCGCCGGTGCATACTTCCTGAACTTGCACGCGCACGGGGTTGAGTTGGTGGGCCATATCCCGCAGGGATTGCCGTCGTTCACTCCGCCGGTCCTGTCACTTGCCGGCCAACTTTGGCCGGGGGCGCTCGGCATCGCCCTCATGAGTTTTACGGAGACCATTGCGGCCGGGCGGGCGTTTGCTCGCAGCGACGAGCCTTCCCCTCGAGCCAATCGCGAATTGTTGGCGACCGGACTGGCCAATGCCGGTGGCGCGCTTCTGGGCGCAATGCCCGGCGGCGGTGGTACCACGCAGACCGCGGTAAACCGTCTCGCCGGGGCTCGCACCCAGATGTCCGAGATCGTTACCGCGGCCATGACCCTGGTGACGATGCTACTGCTCGCTCCGCTCATCGGCTTGATGCCGCAAGCTACACTGGCGGCGGTGGTCATCGTCTATTCCATCGGACTCATTAAGCCGGTCGAATTCCGGAACATCCTGAGTGTCCGTCGAACCGAGTTCACCTGGGCGCTGATCGCATTTGCTGGCGTGGTGCTTGTCGGTACCCTGAAGGGAATCATCGTCGCGATCATCGTCTCCATGGTCGCGCTTGCGCATCAGGTGGCTGACCCGCCGGTCTATGTCCTGGGACGCAAACGCGGCACCAATGTATTTCGGCCACGCTCTGACGAGCATCCCGAAGATGAGACCTTTCCCGGGCTGTTGTTGTTGAGACTGGAAGGTCGGCTCTTCTTCGTTAACGCCGAGCACATCGCCGAGAAGATAAGACTTCTGATTGAAGAAGCGCAGCCTAAGGTCGTCGCTATCCATTTGCGAGGCGTTCCCGATCTGGAGTACACGGCCCTGAAGATGCTGATCGAGGGTGAGAAGCGCCAGCGAGAGCGTGGCGTCAAGCTCTGGCTGGTCGGAATGAACCCGCGCGTAATAGAAATGGTACAGAGATCACAGTTGGGTGAGGCGATCGGGTGCGACGCCATGCTCTACAACCTGGAGATCGCCGTCACCAACTATCTGAGCGCTGAGGGGGCTGCCAGCGCGACTTGATACCGCCGCCTGGTGCCCCCTTCGACAGCTGCGAATAGTCGCCTAGCTAAGAACACTCAAACGACGGAATGAAACTGTCCGACGGCACAAAGAGTGGGATTTGATTGCCGCCTCGCCGGTCGTCAAACTGGTGGAGGAGCATAGTCGAGAGCATCTCATTGATCCTGGATGGAGCAGAAACTCCTGACCATAACCGCCGGTGAACGGCTGACTCCCTTCGCGCGTTGGATGGGAACCGTTTCTCACTATCCTGCTGATCCTGCTGGATTGCGGACTTCGCGGTGATGGATGCGATGGGGCATGAGCGGTCATACTCTGCGGATTTACAGCCATCCAGAGCTGACACAGATCCGAGACGCGAACGACAAGCGGAACGGAGCCATGCAGGGAATTGCCACAAAATTGCCACAATCGGGGAAAAATGATGTTTGGAAAAGTGATGCTAAGTGCTTTAAGAATCAGTTGGTAGCGCTACCGGGAATCGAACCCGGGTTTGAAGATTGAGAATCTTCCGTCCTAACCCCTAGACGATAGCGCCACTTGGGTGAGACTTTTCGCATTATAGCAAACTGAGTGGCACGACCAAGCTGCACGAGTTCCTCCTGCAATCTGGACCATCGAAATGTCGAATTCGCCTTTATTTATGCTCCTCAGAAGAGACTATTGACAACCTCACCCGGGCGTAGCAGAATCCCAGTTGTAGACGAATAAAAAGCGAAAACTGCGTTGCGGGATTGCGGTCACCATCGCCTTCTTTTAAGTCTCAGGTTTCAGGTATCAGATTGTCGGCTTCAGCGAGTTCGGGTTCCAACATCAGTCTACGCAGAAAATAAATTCTCATCTGCTCTCAGCACTGACACTTCTTTCTGACACCTGACACCCGATACCCAATCTGACAACCGGCAACCGAAAATTCATGCCCTCCACCGCCACACTTCGTGCCCGTATCGAATCGTCGCTCGGCGAGCGGCTCTCGTCCACTCTGTTGCTACGCGAGCGCCTGTCGCCGCAGACCGTTCCCATCGGCATTGCCGAACTGGACGCTCTCACCGGGGGCTTGCCGCGCGGCGCGCTCAGCGAAATCACCGGCCCGGTTTCCAGCGGACGCACCGGCATAATGATCTCCGCTCTCGCCGCTGCCACACAGCGCCACGAAGTCTGCGCGCTGGTCGATGCCGGCGACAGCTTCGATCCCGCATCGGCCGCAGCCGCGGGCGTTGTCCTCGGCCGCCTGCTCTGGATTCGCTGTAACCAGCGCGAACCGCTTGTCACTTCCGATTTCGCGCGCAACGCTCGTCCACAGCGCAAAGCACTGCGCCGACTCGAGCAGGTGTTGAAAGTCACCGACCTGCTGCTGCAAAGCGGCGGCTTCGGCATGGTGGTGCTCGATATGGGCGACATTCCTGCGGAAAGCACACGCCGCGTGCCACTGACCTCGTGGTTTCGTTTTCGTAGCGCTGTGGAGCCCACCCCCACCGTGCTGCTGCTGGTCGAGCAGGAAGCCTGCGCCGGGACCTGCGCGTCGCTGGTGGTTCAACTGCAACGGCGGGCCATTTGCGCGCGCAACGCCATCTCCGAAAAGTCCGCGGAGACCACTGGGTGGCGTGCCCTCTCGAATACCGAACCGCTAGTTCCCGCGAACAATGCCGTCAGTCACGCGGTCTTGCTGCAAGGAATGCAATTCGAGGCCGAAGTCACGCGCTCATGGACGCGCAAGCCCGTGCAGTCCGCGCATTCGGCATTCACCTTAACCCGCAAAAACTCTATCGGCTGAGATTCAACCATGTTTGCCTGTATCTACATTCCCGATTTTCCCGTGGAAGCCATCGTGCGCAGCGAACCGCTGCTGCGTGAGCGCGCCGCCGCCGTGCTCGAAGGCAAACCTCCGGTGGTGCGCATCGTCGCGCTGAACGAACGCGCCCGGCAGATGGGGATGGAAGCGGGCATGACGAAGTTGCAGGCGGCGATCTTCAGCGATGCGGTTTTGCGCCAGCGCTCTCGCGAGCAGGAGAAATCGGCGCATTCCGCGCTGCTCGATGTGGCCTTTGGCTTTTCGCCACGCGTGGAAGATACGGGCGAGGACCGCGTATTGCTTGACCTATGCGGCATGGAGCGGATGCATGGTTCAGCCGCCAACATGGCACGTGAGTTGGCATCGCGCGTCAGCGCAGCCGGGCTGGAAAGTAACGTTGCTATTGCCGGCAATCCCGATTCAGCCATGCATGCTGCCTGCGGATTTACCGGCGCCACGGTGCTTCCGGCAGGCGAAGAAGCGCGTCGTCTTGGCGTTCTGCCCCTGCACGTGCTGCTCGATTCCTTCGACCCGCCGCCCGCGAAAACATCTCAAGCTGCCGCCGCGCGCGAACGTGAGAAATTACGCGAGCAGATGCTCGATACCCTCGAACGCTGGGGAGTGCGCGACTTCCGCACCCTGGCCTTGCTGCCGGAACACGCGTTGGCTTCGCGCCTGGGGCAAGCGGGAGCCCGCCTGCAACGCCTGGCTCGCGGCGCTGAGGTTCGTACTCTGACATTGTCAGAGCCGGAGTTTCGCTTCGAAGAAGCATTCGAGCTGGAATTTTCTCTTGAAAATCTTGAGCCGCTCTCGTTCATCATCAACCGCCTCTTGGAACAACTCTGCGCCAGGCTGGAATCGCGCGCGCTGGCCGCGCACGAACTGAATCTCCGTCTGCAGTTGGAGAGGCGAGTTGCCGACGAGGAGACAACTACAGCGCGCGAACTGAAGATATCTGACAATGTAGGAGGAAAGCCCGTCTTCGAGCGGCACCTTCGGCTGCCCGTGGCCATGCGTGATGCCAAAATTTTCCTCAAACTGCTGCAGTTGGATTTGGCGGCGCACCCTCCCGGCGCTCCTATCTTGAAGTTGTGGATCTCGGCCCAACCGGCTCCGCCCCGCACGACCCAACGCGGTCTGTTTCTGCCGCTTTCGCCCGAAGCGGAGAAGCTGGAGATTACTCTGGCCCGCATTATCTCCATTGTCGGCGAGCACCGCGCCGGAATCGCGCGCCTGCTGGATACGCACCGGCCTGATGCCTTGGCTGTGGAAAGGTTCGCCGCTCCGGAAGAATCTCCCCGCTCAACTCTGACATTGTCAGAGAGAGCTGATTCAGATTCTCCCTCGTATGCACTGCGCATCTTTCGCCCAGCCCGGCAGCTTAAAGTGCGAGTCGCGGATGGCCGCCCAGCGGCAATTCAAAGCATAAGCGAGCCCGACCAACTGCCATTGCAAGGCAAAGTGCTGTGGTCAGCGGGGCCCTGGCGCTGCTCCGGAGAATGGTGGAAAGAGCGACCCCAGGCGCGAAACCACGAGCAAGCGTCGGACCCCTGGGACCGTGAGGAATGGGACATCGCGCTCCAGAACCGCAGCGACAACGGTGTCGGCTTATATCGCATTTACCGGGACGTGGATGGTGGGCAGTGGTTTGCCCACGCCAGCTATGACTAGAAACATCTGTGATGAAAGCAAGCTCACGCAACTGTTTCAAATTTGTTTTGAAAGGGCACGGCTTCATCCGTGCGGTGGAAGCTTCATCCGTACGGTGGAAGCACCACGCTTTAGCGTGGTGAACAGGACTCTCATCGGATGGGCTTTAGCCCCGGGGTATTCGCCTAGAAGATGATCTGTAATTACATCGAGCTACATGCGCGATCGGCTTTCAGCTTTCTCGAAGGCGCCTCGGTGCCCGAGGAGTTTGCCGACGCCTGTGCCGCGCAGCAGATGCCTGCCATGGCGATGCTCGATCGGGACGGAGTCTACGGCGCTCCGCGTTTTTATTTCGCCGCGAAGAAGCTCAACCTCAAAGCCCACATTGGCGCCGAGATTACTTCCCTGCTCAATTTCGGGGGAGCCCCACCCTTTCCCTTCGGTTGGGAAAGGGTGGGAAATGTGGGATCTACCGGTGCCCCATCCAAGCCATCTTTTGGCTTGGGTGGGTCTTTCTGTTCACTTCCTCGCGTTTCTCTTTTGTGCGCCTCGCGCCTGGGATACCAGAACCTCTGCCGCCTCATCACGCGCACCAAGTTGCGCGCTCCCAAAAATCCCACGCCACTCCCCAAGCGTGGCGAGATTTCCGGCGAACTGCTTCTCCAATCGCAGGCCGTAGCTTCGCTTGACGACCTCGCTCAATTCGCCGAAGGCCTCATCTGCATCACCGGCGGCGACGAAGGTCCGCTGGCGCATGCACTGGCCAACGGAGGAATGGCCGAAGCGCGGCGCGCGCTTGAACAGCTCATCTTTATTTTTGGTCGCGAAAACGTTTACCTCGAGTTGCAGCGGCACTACAACCGCGAGCAGGAAGCGCGCAACCAGGCGGCTATCTCGCTGGCACGCGGCCTCGGCCTGCCGCTGCTGGCGACGCAGGGCGCGCAATACGCCAAGCCGAAAGAGCGCCAGATCCTCGACGTGTTCACCTGTATCCGCAACCATCGCCGGCTCGATGATGCCGGCCGTCTGCTCGCGCACAACAGCGAACGCTACATCAAGTCCCCACCGGAGATGCTGCGCCTCTTCGCTGATCTTCCCCAGGCCACCGCCAACACGGTCGAGCTTTCTTCGCGCCTGGAGTTCACGCTGGAAAACCTCGGCTACGAATTCCCGCGCTATCCGGTGAGCGATGGCGAAACCATGGACTCATTTCTGCGCCAGCGGACGTATGAAGGCGCACGCAATCGTTATCTACGCCCCGGACAAGGCGAGCTGTGGCAGCGAGCACGCCGCCAGATCGAGCGCGAGCTGGCGCTGATTGAAAAGCTCAAGCTCGCCGGATATTTCCTCATCGTCTGGGACATCGTGCAGTACTGCCGCCGGCAAAACATCCTGGTACAAGGGCGCGGCTCGGCGGCCAACAGCGCCGTCTGTTATTCCCTCGGCATCACCGCCGTCGATCCTGTCGGCATGGAGTTGCTGTTCGAGCGCTTTCTCTCGGAGGAGCGCGGCGAGTGGCCCGACATCGATCTTGACCTGCCCAGCGGCGATCAGCGCGAGAAGGCCATCCAGTACGTTTACCAGCGCTACGGCAAACTGGGCGCGGCCATGACAGCGAATGTCATTACCTATCGTGGCCGTTCCGCTGCCCGCGAGGTCGGCAAGTCTCTGGGCTTCGACGAAGAAACTTTGGGACGGCTTTCCGGGCTGGTGAATTCGTGGGAGTACAAAGATCCGGGCGACACCCTGGAACGGCAGTTCCGCGATGCCGGATTCGACCTGCGCCATCCCCGCATCCGCAAGTTTTTCGAACTATGCCTGGCCATTCAGGACCTGCCGCGCCATCTCGGGCAGCACTCCGGCGGAATGGTCATCTGCCAGGGACAGCTCGATTCCATCGTGCCGCTGGAACCCGCCACCATGCCCGGACGCGTCGTCGTGCAGTGGGACAAGGAAGATTGCGCCGACCTGGGTATTGTGAAAGTCGATCTCCTGGGGCTGGGCATGATGGCCGTGCTGGAAGAGTCCCTTACCCTCATTCACGATCACTATAAAGAAGATGTGGATTTGGCCAAGCTGCCTGCGGATGATCCCACAGTGTATGGCACATTGCAGAAAGCCGACACCGTTGGCATGTTTCAGATCGAGAGCCGGGCGCAGATGTCGTGCCTGCCTCGCCTGCATCCCACGCGCTTCTACGACATTGTGGTACAGGTCGCCATCATCCGCCCCGGCCCCATCGTCGGCCAGATGGTGAACCCCTATCTCATGCGCCGCCAGGGACGGCAGAAAGTCGTCTATCCTCATCCCTCGCTTGAGCCAGTGCTGGAGCGCACGCTAGGCGTGCCGCTGTTTCAAGAACAATTGCTGCGGGTGGCAATGATTGCTGCCGGATTTACCGGTGGCGAGGCCGAAGAGCTACGTCGCGCCTTCGGCTTCAAGCGCAGCGAGAAGCGCATGAAGGATATCGAAGTAAAGCTGCGCGCCGGCATGGATCGCAATGGCATCACCGGCGCGGCGCAGGAAGAGATCCTGCAATCGATCACCTCGTTCGCGCTGTATGGATTTCCCGAATCGCACGCCGCCAGCTTCGCCCTCATCGCCTATGCCAGTGCCTGGCTCAAATGTCATTACCTGGCGGCGTTCACTGCGGCGCTGCTCAACAATCAGCCGATGGGCTTCTACTCGCCGGCCACCATCGTGAAAGACGCGCAGCGGCATGGGCTGAAGGTGAAGCCCATCGATGTGACATTGTCAGATTGGGCGTGCACGCTGGAAGAGGACTCGAAAAGCTTCACCACGGAGACACGGAGTGCACGGAGGATTTCAGATCCGATTTTGAAGGGGCACGCCTTCAGGCGCGCCGAAACCGTTTCTTACTTGAATTGTCATCCCGAGACGACTTCAGTCGTCGAGGGACCTGCTTTTCGTGCCATCCCTGAAGGGACTTGGAATTTTTCAAAAGATGCTTTTCGGCACAACCAAGGTCGTGCCCTGACGCGAGACTTTGCTATTGCAGAGTTGCCAAATTTTGAAAGCGGTACTCCTGAAGACCACTTCATCCTCCGCATGGGACTTCGTTATGCCCGCGGACTTCGCGAAGAATCGGCGCGTGCCATCATCCGCGAACGCAATCGCTCTCCGTTCAATTCGATTGCTGATCTTGCCTATCGTGTGCCTGAGCTGCGCCGCGACGAGATGGTACTGCTGGCTTCGATCGGCGCGCTGAATGCGATTGGTGGCACTCATCCAGATGAGCTCGCGCAGTTGAATACGCGCCGCAGCAAATCAAAGCTTCATCGTCGCGATGCGTTGTGGCAGGTGGAGCGGGCAGCGCGATTTGCCGGACCGCTGCTCGATGGCATTTCTGAAGCTGACCCGAAATCTCCGCTGGCGCCGATGAATGCTGCAGAGCGGCTGGTGGCCGACTTTCATGGAACCGGACTGACGGTAGGCCCACATCCACTCTCTTATCGTCGGGAAGACCTGCGTCGGGCACGCATTCTATCGGCACACGATCTAACGCAGCTCCCGGATGGCAAGCGCGTGCGCACCGCCGGTTGCGTTATCGCGCGTCAGCGCCCCGGAACAGCCAAGGGCTTCGTCTTTCTCAGCCTGGAAGATGAAACCGGAATCAGCAACGCGATCATCTCGCCCGATATGCTGGACAACAATCGCATCCTTATTCTTTCGGAGAAATTTCTGCTGCTCGAAGGCGTCTTGCAAAATCAGGAAGGCGTCATTTCAATAAAAGTCTCCCGAGTGCGTCCACTCCGTGAAGCCTATGCTCCGCTACCAGTGGACATTACCGACACCGCCGTGCGCTCGCACGACTTTCACTAATTCCACCAAAAGTAACTCCACCCGGCACTTTCGCGACAACATGTTGACATAATATCCAATGGTCATTTATTGATTCGGCCCTGCCGCTACCATATAACCAACTCATATTAAACGACTTGCTTAGTCTTAGGAGCTTAGGTCATAAACCGTACTTCGGTGCTAAGTTTTTTCTTGAATTACAGGCATAACTCGGGGTACTCTGTCGTCGCGCAACAAGGGGTAATCGATTCGGTTACTACTCGGAGGCTTTGCACCGTTGTCCTGACGATGTGCGTATCGTTCAGTTAAGCAATTGTGCAATTGATGGTGCTGAATTCCCCTCGGGCGTCGCGTCGGGATCGCTCCCATTGCGATTTCGAAGCGATGGAACCTGCGTCACTCTGGAGGAAGCTCAATGAAGACAGTTGCCCTTAGTCTTTTGCTCGTGCTGGCTTGTGGTATGTCTGCCTTCGCCAGCGACTGTATTGTCACTAGTTACGACAACTACCTCGGTTCGGGATTCTCTTGCGGACTCGAGGACAAAACTGCTTCGAATTTCTCGTATTCGACAGCTGGCACAAACCAAATGCCGGCCAGCGGCATTACCGTGACTCCCATCACCACCCCGCTCAACCCTGGTTTCCTGTTTAACGCTCCTTGGGGAGTGCAGGGCAGCCAGACCCAGGATTCGCTGATTGGGTTCACCGTCACTGCAAACGGCAATCTGATCAATGACCTTAGCCTTTGGATGTTCGGTGGAAACACGCTTGGAAATGGGCTGGTCACGGTTTCCGAAACCTACTGCGCGGGCGACACCTTTGCCGATGGCTGCGCAAACGGGATCTCGGGAACACTCTCCACTTACCTCGGCGGCGGACTGAGCAAGCTGTATGACAGCGTGACGTTCAACCCAGTCCAGGTAGTTGACGTGAAGAAGGGCATTGAACTGCTTGGCGGCGGTAACGGAAGCTTCGCGGTTCTGTCAGGCGTGCAGAATCAGTTTTCGGAAGTTCCGGAACCCGGCAGCCTGATGCTGTTTGGCTCCGGCATTGCCGGCCTGGCAGGCATCCTGCGCCGTTATGTGAAGCTCTAGAAGTAGGCTTGGTTCCTTACTTCGTAGGTGTGGCAACGCCTTGGCTGTTGCTGGTTCGTAGCAGGTGCCGGTTAGGGTTTGTGGGTTCTAGCCTCTCGAGTAGTGACGATCATTGTTTAGGGACGGTGCGTGCGCACCGTCCCTTTTCTCTTCCTCCGCAACCTCTATGACTTAGCTCTTACGGCCTCTGAAATCGAGCGCCTGAATCTTCCCCTCGCAGTGCAACGCTGCGCTCCCACAGGGGAACCTTTTCTGCCCGATCAGCGTAAACTTGAGTGCTAACGCCCCACATCCTGATTCGCAAGACAGGCACCCTAATGACGATTCGCTACCGCTTTGTGAGCGCGATGCTTGCGCTGATGCTTCTGTTCACCGGCTTCGCCTTCGCAGAGTCCGGCTCTTCGCCCAAGCTCGACCAGAGCCAGGTAGACATCCCTGCGACCATCCCCGCGGCTGCCCAGGCCTCTGACCACTTCGACGTGGACGCCGCGACCGAGGCCTACCTCGCTGAGATGCCCGCGTCCGCGCGATCACGCTCTGACGCGTACTTCGAAGGCGGCTACTGGCTTCAGTTGTGGGATTTCCTCTACGGCGCCCTCGTCGCCCTGCTGCTGCTGAACCTGCGCTGGTCGGCCGCCATGCGCAATCTCGCAGAGCGCATCATTAGTTGGCGCTGGCTGCAGACCTTCCTCTACTGGGTGGAATACCTGGTGCTGACGACCCTGCTCACCGCACCGATAGCAATCTATGAGGGATACATTCGTGAGCATCAGTACGGCCTGGCTACGCAGACCTTCGGCCCGTGGATGGTGGATCAACTCAAGGGGCTACTGATCAGCGTATTCCTTGGCGGCCTGCTTGTGGTGGTGCTGTTCGCCATCGTGCGCAAGCTGCCTCGGACTTGGTGGATCTGGGGAGCCGTAGTCACCATGATATTCGTCACCTTCACGGTGATGATCTCTCCGGTTTACATCTTTCCGCTGTTCAACAAGTACACCAAGCTGGACGACCCGAAAATTACAGGGCCGATTCTCAGTATGGCGCGCGCCAACGGTATTCCGGCACACGATGTCTATGAGGTGGACGCATCCAAGCAGAGCACGCGCATGAGCGCCAACGTCAGCGGCTTCGGCAACACCATGCGCATCACGTTGAATGACAACCTTCTGCGCCGCGGCTCACCGGAAGAAATTGAAGCGGTCATGGGTCACGAGATGGGTCATTATGTGCTCAACCACATCGCCAAGGACCTGATGTTCATGCTGATCGTCGCCGTGTGTTTCTTCGGATTCCTAAAGTGGTCGCTGGACTGGAGCTTGGCACGCTGGGGCAAGAAGTGGCAGATCCGCGGCATTGGCGATCCAGCGGTACTCCCATTGGTGGTCCTTCTGGCCTCCATCTTTTTCTTTGTCCTCACCCCGATCCAGAATACCCAGACTCGGACTAGCGAAGCCGAAGCTGACAGGTTCGGCGTGAACGCCAGTCGCGAGCCCGATGGCTTCGCACGCGCGGCCCTGCATCTCGGCGAGTATCGCAAGATGCGGCCCGGCCCGGTCGAGGAGTTCATCTTCTTCGATCACCCCAGCGGCTATAACCGCATTCATCGCGCCATGCAGTGGAAGAAGGAGAACCTGAGCCTGTTTGAGACGGGAAACTGCGCTTCGGGGAATGCGGCAAATCCGGCTTCACCGCCGAGTCAGTAAAGGAAAGTAGGAAGTGGGTCAGTTTGATTGTCATCCCGAGGAGCCTCTTTTGCGAACCAGGGATCTAGGCGTGCCGACTCGCACCGGCGCGCGAAAGGCACGCATCCCTATTCAAACCTGACCTACTACCGGAAAGTATCCTCGCTACAATTTGCCGAGTATTTTGTGGCATAATGTAATCGAGGCGAAAATGTCAGTACTCCACCAGCAGATCGCAGATTGGCTCGGGGTTCAGCCGATGCGCACCGAAGGGCAGGTACTGCAAATTGTCGAGCAGCAACTTCCCACCTCGGCGATCAAGCGACTGCTCGCGCTCGGGATCACGCGCCCGGAGATCGACACCCTGATCATTCCGTTACGCACGCTGCAACACCGCAGGTCAAGGCGCGAGAAACTCACGGTCGAAGAATCCGATCGTGTTCTTCGCCTGGTCCGTCTTTTGTCGCAGGCTGAAACAGTTTATGGCTCGCGCGAACGGGCATTCACGTGGCTACGGCGCCCCTTGTCGCGACTCCAGAACCGCGCTCCGCTGGACTTGATGCGAACCGATACCGGCGCGCGGATCGTCGAGGAGCTTCTGCTTCAGATTGACGAAGGCATGTTTGTGTGACGGTGCTGTGGCGCATCAGCCGGCGTCGTGACTTAGAGGGTTTGGGCGGTTTGCGGGCTTCTGGGCGGTGGCATGAGCGAGGGCTGCCCGTAGTGTACCTGGCCGAAACCCCTGCGGGAGCGCTGCTCGAAGTATGCGTTCACACGGCAGCAAACGATGTCCCGCCCAGCTATACCCTTCTGGAAGTAAGCGTTCCGACAAGAACCAGCATCGAGACGGTCGACGTGGCTTCGCTCCCACGAGATTGGCCGGAGAAACTGGAAAAGACACGCGCGATCGGTTCTGAATGGCTGCGCTCTATGCGCTCAGCCTTGCTACGCATTCCGAGTGCTATCATTCCCGCTACTTACAACATCCTACTCAATCCGGGTCACCCGGATTCCAGGCAGATCCAAGTCACGAGGTCAGCGGAATACCCATTCGACGTCAGGCTCAAGCGATAAACTCTGATTCAGTCGCAGGGCGAGAGAACTCCGCCTTAGCTCTCCGCCGTCTTCAGCTTGAGATTGCCCTTGTTCTCTTCCATGAACTGCTTCAGGGCATCGGCATTATCCAGCAAGCGTACCCACTGCTCGTAGTACAGCGTTACCGGAAAACGCCCCAGGCCGTAGACGCTCACGCCGCCCTTTTCGCTCACCCGGAAATCGATAGCGCCTTTCTTGCGTCCCTTGAGTTGTTCTTCTGCGGCAGCGAGCTTTGCTTTCAGTTCTTCGTAGGTTGGTTCGGACACGGTTCACAGCCCCTTTTTGTGGTTCTTCAGTACAGCTCAATTTTAAGGCACCGCCCCAGACCGACGCTTCGGGATCAGGCTCCAAAAAGCAACGCCGAAAGAGCTGTGTCTTTCGGCGCCAATACGGGTTACAGAAAAAGCTACAAGAGATGTCGAAGCTTGCGCGCCAGGAATGCTATAGGTACGCCACTGAGAAGCAGGATCGAAGAGGGTTCGGGAACCGCGTTCGCGCTGGCGACATCCGCGCCATCGATATGCAGGCCGAAGATAAATGCTTTGAAATCGTTATAGTCGAAATCACTGCCCTCCTGCATCGGCAAGTCTTCGAATCCCACAAAGGTACACCGAGCAACGGTGATAATACATTGGCCGTTAGTCAACGGTTCGGCCCAAGTATGGTTAAGGCCGTCGACATTCTTGCTTAGTTCGGAGCTGTAATAGTCCTGATTTCCATTCGGGTCATTCACGTGCAACACGAATTCGATCTGATCCCCGGATTGCAATTGGTTAGCCGGCACCAGATTGGCGAACTGCCATTGGTGCATGTCGGTGTTCAAAGGTGTATCAGCGCCGGTGTAGACCAGTGTGCTGTTTCTGAATACCAGCGCGTTTATCGAGTTGGAGAAATCGGCGTGATAACCATAGAAAATCATGTTGATGCCGAGCCCGAGAACATTAGCGGTGAAAGTATTTGTGGGCGCGACTACCCCGCAGTCCTGATACTGGTATGGACGGGGATCGTTGCAAAAAGCATCGCCAAAAGCATGGGTTGAAAGACTTGTAATAACGAAGAGAAAACTACACGCCAAAGCGAAAGAACGCAGCTTCATGGAAGAGCCTGTACCTTTCCGCTATCTTCTCAAGAATTCGGGGAGAGCCAACATTACGACGAAGTGGACCCGTAGTCAAGACATATTGCAACAGAATGAGGCGAGTTTGGATGCACCTAAAGGACTTGAGCAGACAACGAAAACTTACGCCGGACAAAGATCGGACCATCCGCAGGAATCCGCCGTCTGTGGGTTGGTGACTGCTTAAGAGACGGCGAGGGGAGCGCCGGCAGCGCTCCCCTTTGCCAGTTTTGTAAAGTCCTCAGGCGCTGTACAGCAGCACACCTTCGTTCTTCTCCTCGCCGACCGGGCGATAGAAGAGCTGGTCATTCTCGAGATAAACCTCGATGAACGCCGGACGCTGCTGGAAGGTGCCTTGAATAAGCGCTTCCGACAGCGGGTCCTCGATGTACTTCTGCAAGGCGCGACGCAGAGGACGCGCACCATAGCTGCGGTCAATCAGCGTCTTAGCCAGAATCCATTTGCGGGCTTCCTCAGTCACGGTGACCGTGATCGAGCGCTGCGCCAGGTTCTGGTTCAACAGGTTCACCATCAGTTCGACGATCTGGATGAGGTCGGCCTCGCTCAGAGCATTGAAGATGATGACTTCGTCGAGACGATTGAGGAACTCGGGGTTGAAGGTGCGCTTCACCTCGCTCTTCACCATGTCCTCGACCTTGCCGGAGACCATGTCTTCCTGGTCGGTCTGGAAGCCCAAGCCGGTGCGCTTCTGCAAGTGCCGCGCGCCGATGTTAGACGTCATGATGATGATCGTGTTCTTGAAGTCCACCGTATTGCCGAGCCCATCCGTGAGCTGGCCATCTTCAAATACCTGCAACAGGATGTTGAACAGATCGGGGTGCGCCTTCTCCACTTCGTCCAGCAGCACGACGGAGTAGGGCGCGCGCTTTACCCGCTCGGTCAACTGTCCGCCCTCTTCGTAGCCCACGTATCCCGGAGGCGAGCCAATCAGTTTCGAAACCGAGTGCTTCTCCATGAACTCCGACATGTCGAAGCGGACCAGGGACTTCTCGCTGCCGAACATGAACTGCGCCAGGGTACGAGCGACTTCCGTTTTGCCGACGCCGGTCGGTCCCAGGAACAGGAACGATCCAATAGGACGGTTCGGGCTCTTCAGGCCGGCACGCGAGCGGCGAATCGCGCGGGCCAGTGCCGAGATAGCGCGGTCCTGCGAAATGACGCGACGGTGCAGCTCTTCCTCAATGCGAAGCAGCTTCTGGCTTTCCTCTTCCTTGATGGAAGCGATCGGCACGCCGGTCCAGCGCGAAACCACGTCTTCGATATCCTCACGACCGACAACCCCGGTCGATGATTCATCGAGGTGATACTTCTCGCGCAGGGCGCGCAGGTTCTCGCGCTCTTTGCGCTCCTCGTCCGAGTAGAAGCGCGCCTTCTCGAACTCGTGGTTCGCGATGGCGTTCTCCATGCGGTGCACGATGAACTTGATCCGCTTCTGCACTTCCGTGATGTCTTCCGGCAGCGACGTCTGGCGCAGCTTCACCCGGGCGCCCGCCTCGTCGATCAGGTCGATGGCCTTGTCCGGCAGAAAGCGATCCGGCAGATACCGGTTGGAATGCGAGACCGAGAAGTTAATCGCGTCGTCGGTATAGCTGACCGCGTGGAACTTCTCGTAGCGTTCTTTAATGCCAAACAGTATCTTCACCGCGTCGGCTTCGTTCGGTGGCGGAACTTTCACCGCCTGGAAGCGGCGCTCCAGCGAGCGGTCCTTCTCGATCGACTTGCGATACTCCGACGGCGTGGTTGCGCCGATGCACTGGATCTCGCCGCGCGACAGCGCCGGTTTCAGGATGTTGGCGGCATCGAGTGAGCCTTCGGCAGAGCCGGCGCCGACCAGCGTGTGCAGCTCATCAATAAAGATGATGGAGTTCTGCGACTCCATCAGCTCTTTCATGATGGTCTTCAGCCGCTCTTCAAACTGACCGCGGTACTTAGTTCCGGCAACGATCAAAGAAAGATCCAGCGCCAGGATGCGCTTATCGGCAAGAAACGACGGAACCTCGCCATCAGCGATGCGCTGCGCCAGCCCTTCGACGATAGCAGTCTTGCCGACGCCGGGCTCGCCGATCAGCACCGGATTGTTCTTGGTACGCCGGCAGAGGATCTGGACCACGCGCTCCAGTTCGCCATCGCGCCCCACCAGAGGATCGAGTTGATTATCCATGGCCGACTGCGTTAGATCGCGCGAGAATTCCGACAGCAACGACGACTCGCGGGAACGCTGTGCCGGCTGCGCCTTCTCCTGCGAGGTGCGCGCCAACTCCTCGCGAATCGAGGAAAGCCGCAAACCACGCTCATGCAGAATCTCGGCCGCAAAACACTTCTCTTCCCGCAGCAGCCCAAGCAACAGGTGCTCGGTTCCAATGTGCTTGTGCGACAGGCGTTCCGCTTCTTCCGCAGCATAGGCCAGCACGCGCTTGCATTCGTTGCTCAAGGGCAGGTCCACGGAAGTAGAGACCTTCTCCCGAATAGTGGTATGACCTTCGATCTGCTTGCGGATCGACTCAACCGAAGCATGTGAGCGAAGGAATCGATTTGTGAGCGCCTTGTCTTCGCGCAACAATCCAAGCAGCAGGTGCTCCGTCTCAATGTAGGGAGAACCGAACTGGCTGGCTTCGTAGCGTGCAAAGAAAATAACGCGTCGGGCCTTTTCCGTGTACCGTTCGAACATTTAACCTCTCCGGAGCTTCCGGGGCCGTATCCTTCTATTGTGACGCCGAACTGAGTCCCTGAAAACCCTAAATTGCTGTCCTTGGCTCGTTTACCCTTCTTTGAGGGTCATTTTGGAACCCCGTGGCCCCACCTGTACTCCCTATCTAAAACCCGTCTTTAACCGGCTGGTTCCTATGTGCTCAACGATTCCGGCGACACCTCGACCAGCCGTCCCCGCTCCAGTTGCATAACCCGGTGGCAGCGACGCGCAAACGCGAGATTGTGGGTGACAATGATCGAGGTGAGGCTGTAATCGCGATGTAGCCTGGTGATCAACTCAAATACCACTTCCGCTGTCCGGCTGTCGAGGTCTCCTGTCGGCTCGTCCGCCATCAGAAGCTGCGGCCTGGTGATCAGCGCGCGG
Organism: uncultured Acidobacteriaceae bacterium; assembly: GCA_963796585.1. GTDB lineage: Bacteria > Acidobacteriota > Terriglobia > Terriglobales > Acidobacteriaceae > CAVVDY01. Next base: position 402,865 of record CAWCMB010000003.1, on the reverse strand, counting down.
GCCAGCGCTACCCGTTGCTGCTCTCCTCCAGACAACTCGCCGGACCGGTGCTCGGCCCGGTCCCCTAACCCGACCTCCTGCAACCAATGCAGGGCGTCCTGTTCCGCCTTCCGCCGGCTCTCGCCGCGCATCAGCAGCGGCATGGCGACGTTTTCCAATGCGGTGAATTCCGGCAGCAGATAGTGAAACTGCCACACAAACCCAAGTTCGCGTCCCCGAAACTCAGCGGCATCTTCTTCTGACAGCTTGCCCAAATCGGATTGCGCGAAGTATACGTCACCTTCGGAAGCACTATCAAGAACTCCGAGGATGTGTAACAAGGTACTCTTTCCCGTACCCGATTCGCCGACAATTGCGAGCATTTCGCCGCGATGCACTTGAAACGACAAGTTCTCAAAGAGCACGAGCTCTGACGGACCTGAGCGGAAAACCTTCTTCAGGTTGACCACTCGAAGCAACTCGTCCTGTACCGTTAGATGCAGGTGCACTCCCCGGCGTTCCAAATTCGGGCTATTAGCGCGAGAGCGAGGGCCGGCTCGCCCAGCATTCACCGGCCGCCGAATATTCAATCGTAGATCAGATCACCGGAAATGGGGGAGAGAAGCTGTTGAGCGAGATACCCGCGTCGACAAAATTTACGCAAACAGCGTCCCGCCCGGCGGGACAGCAGAGCTTAGCCCAGCGCTTCAAAGGCTGTTACGAAACTCGCGATTGAGCCGCGAGGTTGGGACAAACCATACATCCGTCCCGCAAGGGACAGCACAAGATAGCCCAGCCATTCATGGCTGGGAAGACGTAAGTGGGAATCCCGAGGTCCGCTTCAGCGGACGACACATGTTTCGTAACAGCCTCTTCAGCGCTGGGAACGGATCCTAATTGATGTGAGGGGAGTCCCGTAGGTGTCTGTGTCGTAGCTTACCTTCGCGCGAGGCGAGTGGGATGAGTGCCCCGGAAATTCAGCCGCAAAAGCGGCGGGATGGGGCGAGCCCGGGGCGCAAGCCCCGGGTAGCGGCCCAATTAGAGCGCCCGAGCCGCGTCAGCGGCGGCACTCCCGAGCCGCGTCAGCGGCGGCACTCCCGAGCCGCGTCAGCGGCGGCACTCCCGAGCCGCGTCAGCGGCGGCACTCCCGAGCCGCGTCAGCGGCGGCACTCCCGAGCCGCGTCAGCGGCGGCACTCCGAGGCCCTACCACTTCCAATTACAATCGCCTCCATGCCGCACGACGGGCCCAAGTTCGAGAAGGACATCCTCAAGCTCATCCCTCCGCCCGAACAGCCGCCCAAGCTCACCTCTCAACGCATCGGGATTCACACCTCCACCGCCGGCGGAGTCGCGAGCGCCGCCGAACGCGCATACCGGCTGGGCTGCAACGCGCTCCAGATTTTCTCTTCTAGTCCCCGACAGTGGGCTCCGTACGAGCTGGCCACCTCGCAGTGCGCCGAGATGAGCCGCCTGCGCGAGCGTTACGATCTGAAGCCGCTGGCCATCCACGCCAACTACCTTATCAATCTCGCGGGCGGCAATCCCGAGTTTCACGCCAAGTCTATCGCCGCCTTTCGCGGAGAGTTGGAACGCGCCCTCGCCCTCTGCGCTGACTATCTGGTCGTACATCCCGGCTCGTATCGTGGGTTGACTCGCGAGCAGGGACTCGAACGCGCCGCCGAAGCCATCGAGGAAGCCGCCGACGGCCTCGGTCTGTGGAACCACGGCCTGCGGGTACTGATCGAGAACACCGCCGGCTCCGAGTTTTCTCTCGGCGGCAATTTCGAGCAGGTCGCCGAGCTGGTTCAACACTTGCGCAAACTCGCACCCATCGGCGCCTGCATCGATACCTGTCACACCCACGTCGCCGGATATGACATCGTCAGCGACGACGGCTTCGCGCAAACCCTGCGTCATCTGGACCAGACCGTCGGCATCGGCAACGTTCATGTCTTTCACTGCAACGACGCCAAAGCCGCGTGCGGCTCAAAGCTCGACCGCCATCAGCACATCGGCAAAGGAACCATCGGCCTCGAACCCTTCCGCCGCCTGCTCAACGACCCGCGACTCGCCCACGCCGCCTTCATCGCCGAGACGCCTATCGACGAGCCGCTGGATGATCTGATGAACGTGAATGCCCTGAAGAGCCTGGTGGACGATTCTCCGGCGAAAAAGGGAATCAATCCGCCGACAAAAACAGCCGCGAAGCGGCGTGATGCTGTGAGCCCGGGTCGTAAGACCCGGGTGCGCTAACAATAAATGCTTCGAGTCGCGTCAGCGACGGCACAATACACCCTTACGCGAACTGCGCGTCGTCCGCCGACGGCCCGTAGATGGCCGGAACCGGCACATCGTTCAGACGCAGATACACCGTCAACTGTGCGCGATGATGTGCCAGGTGCGAGAACGTATCTCGTATCACGACATGCCGCGGTTGCTCACTTACAACATTGCCCCCGACCAGCAATCGCCACGGTTTCTGCAATTGTTCCTCCGTCACACCCTCCAGCGCCTTGCGGCCCTGTGCAGCGCCCTCATCCAATGCCTTCACCAACTCGGCCGGAGTACGCATTGGTTTCTGCTCGAACTTGCCGCCCGGAGGATTCAAATCCAAGTCATCCTGATTGATGATCATGGCGAACCACATAGGCATCTGCGCCACTAGCCCTGCCAGCCGGCCCAGCGGCATTGATTTGTCGTGTGGCTTCCAATCGTCCTTGCCCTCGGGGACCCGCTCTACTGTGCGGCGAGTACGCTTCACTTCGTCGTCGAATTGCGCGAGATACTCTTCTGTGATTTTCATGACAACTCCTTTTCGGATTGAGCTGGATTCAATTGCGACCAACCCTGGCGAACCCGCTTAAGATGACGCTGGTCCTGCGCCCGACGCATTTTAAGCGCTCACCGGCCCAGGGCTGGTTACAATCCCTTGAATCCGCCCGTTCGTAGCCCGATCGAATCGCAATATAAAATCAAAGATTACCCATTATGTCTGATTCCATCATTAACGCGGCACACTCCGAGTCTCCAGCCGAACCCGGCTCTCGTCCCGAACGTTACGACCCGCAGGCCATCGAGCAGAAGTGGTCTGAGCGCTGGGCCGCCAATCCCGATCTCTACCGCGCCGAGCCGTCGTCTTCTCCGCGCAAGAAGTACTACGTGATTGAGATGCTGCCCTACCCTTCCGGCGCGCTGCACATGGGACACGTGCGCAACTACTCCATCGGCGACGCGCTCGCCCGTTACATGTGGATGCAGGGCCACAACGTGCTTCATCCCATGGGTTGGGACGCGTTCGGCCTGCCCGCCGAAAACGCCGCACTGAAAAACAACACGCCGCCGCGCGACTGGACGCTCGCGAACATCGCTGCCATGAAGGCGCAGATGAAGCGCCTCGGTTTCGCCTACGACTGGTCGACCGAAATCGCTACCTGCCTGCCTGACTACTATCGCTGGAACCAGTGGTTCTTCCTCAAGTTCCTGGAGCGCGGCGTCGCCTATCGCAAGAGCAGCAAGGTGAACTGGTGTCCCGAGTGCCAGACCGTTCTCGCCAACGAGCAGGTTCTGCCCAACGGCTGCTGCTGGCGTCACGAGACCACCACCGTCGAGCAGCGCGAGTTGGAGCAATGGTTCCTGCGCATCACCGGCTACGCCGACCAATTGCTGGACAACTTGGACAACTTGCCTGGCTGGCCTGAAAAGGTCAAGACCATGCAGCGCAACTGGATCGGTCGCAGCGAAGGCGCGCTGGTCGATTTCAAACTTGACGGCGCGGCCGGTCCCGCGGGCGACAAGATTACCGTTTTCACCACGCGCATCGACACCATCTACGGCGCAACCTCGTTGCAGCTTGCGCCCGAGCACCCCATCGTCACCGACCTTATTGCCAACGATCCTGCGCTGCTGGCCAAGGTCGAAGACTTGATGAACGAGCAGCGTCGCGCCAAAGAAGCTGGCGACCTGGGCGCCATCGAAAAGCACGGCGTGGCGACCGATCGCTACGCCATCAATCCGTTCAATGGCGAGAAGGTTGCCATCTGGGTGGCCAATTACGTCCTGCTCGACTACGGCACCGGCGCCATCATGTCCGTACCCGCGCACGACGAGCGCGACTACGAATTCGCCAAGAAGTACGGGCTCGACATCCGCGTCGTGATTTATCCGCGGCGCGAGGGCGACGCGGCCGATGGCGAACCCAACGAGCCGATCCTGCCTTTCGTCGAAACCAATAGCCTGCTCATCAACTCCGGGGAATGGAGCGGCTTGCCCTCCGAGGACGCGATTGCGAAGATGTCGAAGTACGCCGAAGCGCACGGCTTCGGCAAAGCCACCGTCACCTTCCGCCTGAAGGATTGGGGCATCAGCCGCCAGCGCTACTGGGGTACACCGATCCCTGTCATTTATTGCCCGACCGACGGCATCGTGCCTGTGCCGGAGAGCGACTTGCCAGTCAGGTTGCCCGAGAACGTGCACATCACGCTCGCCGGCGGCTCTCCGCTGAAAGACGTGCCCGAGTTCGTGAACGTCGCGTGTCCCAAGTGCGGCCAGCCCGCGCGCCGCGAGACCGATACCATGGACACCTTTGTCGATTCGTCCTGGTACTTCTATCGCTACACCAACCCGAGGCTCACGACCGCGCCCGTTGACGGCGCAACCATCGATTACTGGTTCCCCATCGACCAGTACATCGGAGGAGTCGAGCACGCCATCCTGCACCTTATTTATTCGCGCTTCTGGACAAAGTTCATGCGCGACCTCGGGCTGATTAAGAATGATGAGCCGGTCGAGCGCCTGTTCACCCAGGGGATGGTCATCAAAGGTGGCGCCAAGATGTCGAAGAGCCTGGGCAACACGGTCTCGCCCGACGACATGGTCCTGCGCTACGGCGCCGACGCCACGCGCATGTACACGCTCTTCGCCGCGCCTCCTGACCGCGATTTGGATTGGCAGGATGCCGGCGTCGAAGGCGTCAGCCGCTTCCTGAGCCGGGTGTACCGCTTCGCGGCGAGGAACGCTCCTTCTGACTTGTCATCAGCTTCTGACTTGTCATCACCTTCTGACTTGTCATCAGCTTCTGACTTGTCATCACGAGGCGAAGCCGAGGGATCTGCTCTTTCTTCCCCCGGCAATGCAGATCGTGCTGCCAGCACGGGTAGTGCGGTCCTTCAGCCCCGCGTCAACCCCACCACCTCTAATGGTGTCATCCCGAGTTCGCCGCAGGCGACCGAGGGACCTGCAGTTCCGCAATTCGACGAACTGCTCTCCGCTCCCAACGAAGCCATCGAAAGCGCGGCCGAAGAACTTGCCTTCTCCATCGATGAGGGGAGTGCCGCACGTAAGCGCGGCGCCAACAACGCTCCCTCTTCGGCTGTCATCCCGAGCGGAGCCGAGGGACCTGCAGTTTCCCCGCCCGCCCGCAAAATCCAGCGCAAGCTCCACCAGACCATCAAGCGCATCAGCGACGACTTTGGCGGACGCTGGCACTTCAACACCTCCATCGCCGCCATCATGGAGTTGGTCAACGAGCTGTACGCCTACGAGGACGGTGTCCAGAAAGGCGAGACGCCGGCGTCGCCCGAGCTCATGGCCGACGTGCAGCGCGATCTTGCCCTGATGCTGGCTCCCTTCGCGCCTTACCTCGCGCACGAGCTATGGGAGATGCTTGGCCAGAACAGCGAACTCCTGCGTGCTCCCTGGCCGAAGTACGATCCCGAGCTGGCGAAAGAAGAAGAGGTCGAGATCGCGGTCCAGGTCAACGGAAAGATCAAGGCGCGCATCACCGTCCCCGCCGACGCCAACGACGCATCGGTCCACTCCCTCGCTCTCGCCGACGAAAAGGTCAAAGCCGCCATTCATGGCAAGGAAGTAGTGAAGGTGCTGGTCGTCAAAGGTCGCCTGGTAAATATTGTGGTGAAGTGAGACAGGCGCGTAAACACTGCGACTCCGCGAAGCGGAGGCAATAGTCTAGCCCAGCATGGAGCGCAGCGTAATGCTGGGGAGCGTTTCCATTTCAAGCCCCGAGTCCCGGGATGACACACGCTTCGGGATGACACACATCGTTCAGGGCTTTCGCCGGCTAAAACATTTCACGAGTGTCATCCTGAGACGTAGTCGAAGGATCTGCATTTTGCTCGCGCAGGCTGAACTGGTGGCGCGGCGGAACTGCAGATCCCTCAGGGACTGACGTCCCACCGGGATGACACACTCTTCGGGATGACACGCATCGTTCAGGGCTTTCGCCGGCTAAAACATTTCACGAGTGTCATCCTGAGACGTAGTCGAAGGATCTGCATTTTGCTCGCGCAGGCTGAACTGGTGGCGCGGCGGAACTGCAGATCCCTCGGGGACTGACGTCCCATCGGTGTCTGTGTCGTAGCTTGTGTCGTCGCTACGCAACTCAGAGTTTTTCCCACTTCACCCGGCTCTGACGAGCCGGGCTCAAACCATTCCGCCGCTTCGCGGCTGAATTTCCAGGGCACTCATCCCACTCGCCTTGCGCGAAGGTAAGCTACGACACAGACACCTGCGGGACTCGGGACGGTTCAATCGCAAGTCACCCACCATTCCGCTGCGCTCCATGCTGGGCTAGACTGTAACCTCCGCTTCGCGGAGTTCGATTCCCATTGATTCGCGCTATTTCGGATGAGTGGGAGTTAAAAGCGTCCCTCATGAACCTCACTCCCCTCGAAGCTCGCGTGCTCGGCTCACTGGTTGAGAAGGACATCACCACGCCCGACTACTACCCGTTGTCGCTCAACGCGCTGGTGAATGCCTGCAATCAGAAGAACAATCGCGACCCGGTGATGACGCTGGATGACGACGTGGTACGTGACGCGCTGTCTGGCTTGCAATCGCAGCGGCTGGCTGGGCCGGCCAGCGGAGCCGACAGCCGCGTGACCAAGTACGAGCATCGCCTTCAGGAGGTCTACAACTTCTCTCGCGGCGAGATCGCCGTGCTTTGCGTGCTCCTGCTCCGCGGACCGCAAACCCCCGGCGAACTGCGCGGGCGCACCGAACGCATGCACCGCTTCGAAGATCTCGATCAGGTGCAGGCGGCGTTGCAGCACCTGATGCAGCGTGAGCCTTCGCTGGCAGCCGTACTTCCCCGGCAACCCGGGACTAAAGAGGCCCGCTATGCGCACTTGATGTCCGGATACATCGACTACATCGCGCCTGACCATGCACTGACGGCGTCACCGTCGGGCGGCCCTCCCCCGGAATCCGATCTCCGCGAACGCATCGCGCTCCTGGAAGAAAACGTGTCAGAGCTCAGGTCCAAAATTGAAGAGCTAACCCGAGAGCTGACCGAATTCCGCCGCCAGTTTCAATAGTCATCAGAAAGAATGCAGTCAGCAGACGCCGCTTCGAGGCCGCTGGACTCATCGGGCGACCTGCGGTTCTTCATTGGTGGTAAATCTTTCCAGCAGCTCCGTTGGTCCCGCTGCTTCCGCTCCTTGCGCTGCTGCTAGAAGCGCCACTGGCAAATCCGGCGGCGATCAATAAACACAAAATGATGAGGAGACCTGGAACGATACGCAGCCTGGACATAGATGTGGACCTACCTGTGATTTGACAAACTCCTGGCGGGGTCGCTCGAGATTGTCGGGCCGTGAACGTTCCTGCGGAGTTGGCGGCGCTCGACACCGCGAACGCACGAAGGGATTCATCTACTCAGGGTTGGGTTGTCTCGCGCTATGCTCATTCCATGACTGAAGCTCGATCCTCGGCGGAGATTACGATTCGTCGGGCCTATTCCAGAGACGCTGCCGGTATCAGTCGCGTTTACCTCGAGAGCGCCGACTATCACACGGGGCTCGATGCTGAACGCTATTACATCCCCGATGCTGAGGCAATAACGGCGCGTTATCGTGAGCAGAAGCAGCATCCGCCGGAAGCAGGCGAAGAGGCGATCAGCTTTGTTGCCGAATTGGCACGAGAGATCGCCGGCTTTGTAGACGTCCGGCTCACGCGCTCGCCCGATCCGATGCATCGGGAAATGCTCTACTGCCAAGTGGTGGAGATAGCAGTCAGCAGCAGGTACCAGGGTCAAGGCATCGGAGGACTACTGCTGCGCGCAGCGGAAGATTGGGGTCGCCGGCAAGGCGCCGAGATCGCATCGCTGGAATATCTCGCCGCCAACACTCGCGCCAGCCTGTTCTATGAGCGACTCGGCTATCGCGCAGCATCAATCACCGCGATCAAGCGGCTGTAGACAAATTACGCCACAAAATACTTTGCTGCCGGATGATGTACCACAATGGCGGATGTGCTCTGCTCGGGGTCGAGCAGGAAGCCGGTCGTCAGGTGTACGCCGATCGCCTCATCCGGATGCAGCAGCGCGAACAGCTTGGTCTGGTCTTCCAGGCTGGGGCACGCAGGATAGCCAAACGAATAGCGCGAGCCGCGATACTTCTGGTGAAACAAATCGCGGATGTGCGGTGAGTCTTCGCCCGCGATACCCAGCTCTTCTCTGACGCGTTTGTGATTCAGCTCGGCCAGCGCCTCGGCGGTCTCGACACTCAGCCCGTGCAGGTAGAGATACTTGGTGTACTCGCCGCCTTCGAAGAGTTTCTGCGTCTCATGCGAAGCCTGCGCGCCGATGGTGACGCAGGTCATGCCGAGAACGTCCATCTTGCCGCTCGATTTCTTCAGGAAGAAGTCGGAGATGCACAGCCCTCTTCCCTCTCGCTGGCGCGGGAAAGTGAAGCGCAAGGCTTCTGCCGGAACCGGATCTCCTTGCTTCCACCCTTCGGGCAGGTTGTAAACGATGACGTCGTTGCCTTCGCCCTGCGCGCCGAAGTAACCATTGACAACCTTGGGCTCGAACCAGCCGGCGGCGATGACTTCTTCTTCCAACTCTTTCAGGATGGGCCGGTATTTCTCCTCGACCAGGCGCGCGTAATCTTCCTGCGACGCCGTCTTGAGCTGCCACTGGTTCTTGAATAACGCGGTCTCGTTGATGTACTGAAACACCTCGCGCAAATCGAAGTCTTTCACCGTGCGCGTACCCCAGAACGGCGGCTGCGGAATATTTTGCGCCGCAGGAATCTCGATGTTCGGACTGGTTCCGCCGCCACCATCGCCGGCTCCGGCGACCGCAGCGCGGGCAAACTCCTTCACCACCTTGCCTTCGGCGATACGCTTCTCGCGCGCTCCGTTGGGAGACGCAAGGTCCTCCATAAGGTGCAGCCCGGCAAAGGCGTCGTCGGCGTAGAAGATGCCACCGCTATACTCGCGGCGCAGGTCGTCTTCCACGTACTTGCGGGTAAGCGCCGCGCCGCCGCAGATCACCGGAAACTCCAGCTTCTGGTGCTGCAGGTCCTGCACCACATACTTCATCTCCAGCGTCGACTTCACCAGCAATCCGCTCAGCCCGATAGCGTCAGCCTTGTGCTCGATGGCGGCGTTGATAATAGCGTCCGACGGCTGCTTGATGCCGAGGTTCACCACGCGATAGCCGTTGTTGGTGAGGATGATGTCGACCAGGTTTTTGCCAATGTCGTGGACGTCGCCCTTCACCGTAGCCAGCACGATGGTCGCCTTCTGGCTGCCCTCTGTCTTCTCCATCTTCGGCTCGAGGTAAGCGACGGCGGCCTTCATTACTCCGGCTGAGTCGAGCACCGACGGTAGCTGCATCTTGCGCGCGCCGAACAGATCACCGACGGTGCGCATGCCGTCGAGCAGAACATTGTTGATGATGTCGAGCGGCGTGTAAGTCGTGAGCGCCTGCTCCAGCAACTGGTCGAGCGACTTCTTGTTCTCGCCATCCCCAATCTGCTTTTCACCGTTGATGATGACCCACTTCAGCTTGTCTTCAATCGACAAAGTGTCTACATGCGCGGTGGTCTTCTCTTCTTTGCCCGTGGTGCCGGCGAAATACTTCATGTAGAACTGCAGCGGATCCCCGTTCGAGCGGTCCTGGAAGATCAGCTTGCGCGCCACATCGACTTCGGCCTCGGGAATCTTGTACAGCGGATATATCTTGCTGTAGTTCACGATGGCCATGTCGAGCCCGTTGTCGACCGCCTCGTGCAGGAAGACGCTGTTCAGCACCCGCCGCGCATAGGTATTCAGACCGAAGGAGATGTTGCTCACGCCCAGCACAGTTTTCGCCAGCGGCATCTCCTGCTTGATCGCCTTCACCGCCTTCAGCGTCTCCATGCCGGCAGTGCGATAGTCTTCCTGTCCGGTCGAGATGGGCAGCGTCAGCGCGTCGAAGATGAGATCGACCGGGCGAATGCCGTACTTGTTCACCGCGAGATCATAGATGCGCTTGGCGATGGCCAGCTTCTTCTCGGCGGTGAGCGCCATCCCATCTTCGTCGATGGTCAGCGCGATCACCGCCGCTCCGTAACGCTTCGCCATCGGTAAAACTTTGGACGTACGCTTCTCGCCGTCTTCCAGATTGATCGAGTTGATGATCGCCTTGCCGGGAATGCGCTTCAGCGCCTCTTCCACTACATCGGCCTCCGTCGAATCCACCAGGATCGGCGCCGGCACGCGGGTGGCAATCTTTTCCAGGATGGCGCTGATATAGCCCTTCTCGTCCTCGCCCACGATGGCGCAGCACAGGTCGAGCATGTGCGAGCCTTCGTTCACCAGCTTCTTGGCCAGGGTGAGGATCGCGTCGTAATTCTGCGTCCGCACCATGTTCTTGAAATGCTCGACCCGCGTGGTGGTGTTCATCTCCTCGGCAATGACCAGTGGCTTAGGATCGAGCTCGAGTGGAACCATGGAGTACGCACTGGCCGCCGCGCCGATGATCTTCGGATCGCGTGCCGCCGGTTCGAGATTGGCGCAGGCATCTACAACGGCTTTCAGGTGCTCGGGCCGGGTGCCGCAGCAGCCACCGACGACGCGCACTCCGTACTCGGTGATGAACTGCTTGTGATACTTCGCCAGATCCTCCGGCGTGAGTTTGTACATCGCGACTCCGCCAACGTTCTCCGGCAGCCCAGCATTCGGCAGCACCGAGACCGGCTTCGGCGAATTCGCTCCCAGGTAGCGGACGCCGTCGTTCATCTCCTTGGGACCGGTGGCGCAGTTCATGCCAATGACGGCAACGTCGAACATCTCCAGCGTGGTGAGCGCCGCACCGATTTCGGTGCCCAGCAGCATCGTTCCCGTGGCTTCAAGTGTTACTTGAACTTGTACCGGGATCTGCTTCCCTGCCTGCCTTAACGCGTCGAAGATGCCGACCAATCCAGCCTTGGCCTGAAGAATGTCCTGACAGGTTTCGAGCAGCAGAACATCCACCTCGCCTTCGATCAACGCGAGCGCCTGCTCGGTGTAGGCCGAGACCATGTCGTCCCACTTGATGTGGCCAAGCGACGGCAGCTTGGTAGTCGGGCCCATGGAGCCGGCGACAAAGCGCTTGCGTCCGTTCGTCGAGAAGCTGTCGGCGACCTCGCGCGCAAGCTTGGCAGCGGCCAGGTTGACCTCGTGGACGTCTCCTTCCATCTGGTACTCGGCCATGACGATTCGTGTGGAGTTGAAGGTGTTCGTCTCCACCACGTCGCAGCCCACCTTGAAAAACGCCGAATGAATGTCGGCGATCAGGTCAGGACGGCTGAGCACAAGGATGTCGTTGTAGCCTTCTTTGCCGCGGAAGTCGTCCATCGACGGGTTGCGAAGCTGGATGTTGGTACCCATCGCTCCGTCGAAAATGACGACACGCTCTTGTATCGCTTTGAGGTATTGGCTCATGCAGGTCTACTTAGTATCGCAGATTTGATGACGAGCTTTTGGCTATTGGCGCTTGGCTGTTGGCCATGCAAGTTCACTCGCCATTCGCTGTTTGCTATTCGCTCTTCGCACTCCGCTCTTCACCTTTCGCTGTTTAGCTGAGCGAGTCAGCCGATGGCGAGCAGCTTATAGGCTAGCAATATCAGGATGGTCGCCGCAGCAGTGATCGCCGCGGCGCGCGGCTTCCGCCAGAACAGCAGAGCCACGGTTATCAGGCAGAGCAGCGCGTTGATCAGCAGTCCGCCGATGTAAGGCTCGTAGCGAAGGAGCGCAACCGCCGCCCCGTAATAGTGGCGTAATCGGTAGAATTCGCCGAGCGTGCGAATCATAATCGCGAGCTGCACGATCACTCCCACCCGTGCCCAATGTTCGGGGGTAAGGCCGCGCCAGCTCGAGTGGGGTTGACGAGAGATCACGGAAGTTCACCACGGAGCACCGACAAACGGAGTACTGCGATCTGATTCTGATTTGTCATCCTGAACCAAGTGAAGGACCTGCTTTCGTGGACAGTGGAAGTTGTTTCCATAATCGAAGTTTCTCTCCACTTCAAGCGCACAGCAGGTCCTTCACTTGGTTCAGGATGACAAACCGGGAGGCGATGCCGATAAGGAAACCTCCGTGTGCTTTCCGTGCCTTCGTGGTGAACTCCCTCCGCCAACGAAAAGGCACAGCCGCAGCCGTGCCCAAATATCTTGCGGTAGCAGCTATCTACTGTTCGGAACCGTTCGGCCCGCGGGATCTCCCTGGCCGGCGCCTTCAATGTTGAACACCGCATTTGCGCCGATATGCGCGGGCACGCCGGCCAGCAACTGCTCTTTGCGATACACCAGACTGCTGGCGTTGAAGGTGGCCAGCTCGAAACCGTGGCCGTGGGTGATGGCGTCCGTCGGACAGGCCTCGACGCAGTAGCCGCAGAAGATGCAGCGGTTGTAATCGATGTTGTAGACCTTGGCGTAACGCTCGGCGCCGCTCACGCGATGGGTGGCGGTGTTCTCGGCGGCCTCAATGTAAATGCAGTTCGACGGGCACGCCGCAGCGCACAGGAAGCACGCCACGCATTTCTCCAGCCCGTTCTCGTCGCGCTGCAACACGTGCATGCCGCGAAAGCGTTCCTGGAAAACCGCGCCGCGTAGCGGACCGGGACCGTCGGGATAATTCTCTACAATCGTCGGCCTGAACATCTCGCGGAAGGTGATGCTCATGCCCTTGGCGATAGCCGCTATGTTCTTGACGATGCCCATGCGATGTTCAGTATATCAAGGACGGAACAACCCATTCACCACAGAGGCACAGAGACACGGGGGGTCTTAGAGATTTCATTCTGATTCGCCGCGGCGGACGAAGCAGCTGCTTTCCGTGGCTCGGGAATAGCAGTTGAGCAGTTGCAATTGTTCGTTGCACTCCTCCGCCAGATCGGCCGAATTCGAGTTGTCCCGCTCACGGAGCTTAGTTGCTTACGCGAGCGGAAGCAGGTCCTGCGTGATCCAGTCGTGCTGGGCGGCGTGGTTCTGGCAATGGCGCTGCTTAGTCTGCTTGCTACCTGGATACCGGCGCATCGCGCGCTCAGCGTAGATCCGCTGATCCTGCTGCGCGACGAGTAGAGCGCCGCGGTCCCCCGGTAGCCGAGGTGTCCTGGCGGATAGAACGCCCGCGATTTCACTCCGAAAAAAGCTGAACTTTTCCGTTTCTATCTCGTAATCCTCAGCGAAACACTGCGCCTCAAGAAGGTTCTCACCTCGCGCTCAGGAGGGGACAGATGGGCACTGCCGTAACCATCCCTGCAATGAAAGAATCGTCGCAGCTCCCCCACGCCAGACTTGCCGGCGCTTTGTACCTGCTGACCACTATATTTGGGGTTTCAGCAGAAATGCTGCATGGAAAGCTCGTTCTATCGACCAACGCTGCGGCCACAGCCACCAACGTCCTGGCGCATCCCGATCTGCTTCGTCTGAGTGTTGCAGCCAACCTGCTGGGCGATGCTTGCTACGTCGCAGTCACCGCCCTCTTCTACTACCTGTTCAAGCCGGTGAACCGTCGCATTTCCCTGGTCGCGGCGTTCTTCAGCTTGATCGGATGCGCCATGGGCGCCGTGAGCTGCGCTCTTGATCTCGTCCCTTCAACGCTCTTGAGTGCACCGCCATTCACCACCATATTTAGTGTGGAACAGTCACAGGGGTTGGCGCTGCTGTTTTTCAGAGCCGGTGGCCAGGCTTACCGCACCGGAATGGTCTTCTTCGGTTTCTACTGCGTACTAATCGGCTATCTCGCCTTCCGGTCCCGCTTCATGCCGCGTGTCATCGGCCTCTTGATGGCGCTTGCGGGTGTGGCGTGGCTGACGTTTCTATGGCCTCCGCTGGCAATGTCTCTGGCGTCCGTCCTCATGCTGACCGGTCTGATCGGCGAGGGATCGATCATGCTATGGCTGCTGCTGATGGGCGTGAACCTTAAACGCTGGCAGGAGCAGGCTGTCGGATTCAAATCGCAACCGTAGAGGGGGTACTTTGGCAGACCGCACGATAGAAGCATCGCCGCAGTTATACGCGAGACTTGGAGGCTTCCTGTATCTGATCATTATCGTGGTTGGCCTATGGGGCCAGGCGTTTGTTCGCGGCAAGCTAATTGTCTCGGGCGACGCAACCAGAACCGCGGCCAACATCCTCGCACACGAATCGCTATGGCGGGCGCATATCGCCGGTGAACTGCTCCTTCTCATCTGCGGGGTCGGCCTCTTGACCATCGAGTACCTGCTGTTGCGGCCGGTTAGCCGGGAGCTGTCCCTGCTGGCGATGATCTTTGGGATCATGTCGATCGCCACCGAAGCCGTAATAACCATGTATCTCATCCAGCCACTATTTCCCTTGGGTACGGATGCTTATCTGAAAGCCTTCACCCCGCAACAGCTCGATGCGCTCGCGCGACTTACAATCCGGGCGCACGGCTATGGATTCGGCCTAAGCCTCATCTTCTTCGGCTGCTTCTGCATCGTGGTCGGGTATCTCATCTTCGGCTCGGGCTATCTTCCAAGATTTATCGGCATGCTGATGGCGCTCGCCGGTGTCTGTTATTTGATCAACAGCTTCGCGCTGATTCTCTCGCCAGAACTGGCAGACAAGTTGTACCCCTTGATTCTCCTGCCCGCCTTCCTGGGCGAGCTATCACTCTGCCTTTGGCTGTTGGTGAGGGGAGTGAACGTTCGCCAGTGGAAAGACCATCTTGCACTCGATCGGCTCTCTTCTACCGCCCACTAGAAATGGGAGGAACGACTGTCATGCGAAAGTCGCTTTGCTTGAGCGCTCTGGTTCTGCTGACCCTGGTCGGGACAGCAACGGCTCAGCCGCCGATCAGCGTGAGCGTGAACCTGGTCAACGTGACATTTACTGCCCGCGATGCCCAGGGAAAGCTGGTGCAGAATCTTACCCGCGACGAGGTTGAGTTGTACGAAGATGCTGTTCCGCAGAAGATCGAGTTCTTCGCCAAAAGCACCGACCTGCCGTTGACGCTTGGCTTAATCGTCGATGCCAGCGGCAGCCAGGACCAATTCGGCAAGCAACACAAGAAGGACCTGGAGGTCTTCCTGAAACAAATCTTGCGCCCCCAGGACCGGGTTTTTCTGCTCTGCTTTGGAAATCACTTGCGGCTGGTGAGCGACTACACCAATTCGCCTGATCAAATTCTCGACAGCTATACCCGCTTCGACAAAAGTTCCAAAGGCTTTCCCGAGATAGGTCCGCATGAAGACCGCGATCTCGGCACCGCCTTTTACGACTCCATCTATTACAGCGTGACCGGGAAGCTGGCGCAGGCGGAAGGGCGCAAGGCAATCCTCATGTTCAGCGACGGCGAAGACAATTCCAGCTCGCACAACCTGATGGCGACCATTGAAACCGCGCAGGCGGCAAATGTTCCCGTATATGCCATTCGCTACACGGAAACGAAGCATGGGAAGCTCACCGCGCGCAACAAATACGGCATCAGCGTGATGGATCGCATTGCGAAGGACACCGGCGGACTGCACATCAACGCCGAAAGCACCGAGCCGGCCGCGTATTTTCAGCAAATCGCAGAGGAGTTGCGCTCGTCCTACGATGTGGGATACTACTCGACGAACAAAGTGAAGGACGACACCTTCCGCAAGATCGCGATCCGGACAGAGCTCGAAGGCGTGACCATTCGGACCAAGACCGGGTATTTCGCCAGTGCGCCGTCGGGTGCAGAATAAAGCGTCCGAATAGTGCGGCGCTTCAGCGCCGGGTTGCTGCTGTCATTCAATCCCAGCGGCCGGTGAAATCGACGGCCATGTTACGCGGAGTGAATTCCGGAGCGCTTGCTCTTCTTCTTGCACGCTTCGCAGAGGCCGTAGATCTGGAAGGTGTGGCGGGTGGTGGTGTAATGATTGGCTCGGCCAATCTCTTGCTCCAGGCGCTCGATCTCGGGCGAGAAGAACTCCACGGAGCTGCCGCACTCGGTGCAAACCATGTGATGGTGATTGCGCCGGTTGTACTGCGCCTCATAGCGCGTGATGCCGTCATTGAAGGCGACTTCGCTGGCCAGGCCACACTCAGCCAGCAACTTTAGTGTGCGATACACCGTAGTAAAACCGATGGTAGGGTCTTTCTTCTTGACCAGCCGGTAGAGCTCGTCGGTTGAGAGGTGGTCGCGGGTATCGAGAAAGGCGCGCAAAATGACGTCGCGCTGCGCCGTCTGCTTCAGGCCGACGCGCCGTAGATGGCTCTGAAAAATGGATTGCGCCTCGCGCACATTTTCGCGCGAGATGGCCGGGTGATCATCCACCCGGCTCTGTAACGCCGACGTGCTGGCCCGTTTGCCCGGCATATATCTTCCACTCGGAGAAGACGCCACCAGCATAGCACCGCAAAGAGCCCCTTAGACGTGGTGGGTGCCCCATTCCGGCATCTTTTGCCGGGGTGGGGATTTAGCGTCTGAAACCGACGGCTTCCGGCCTGCAACCCCTATAATCGACTCCTGCGGGTACCCTTATTTTCTGTGGGTGCCCCATTCCGGCATCTTTTGCCGGGGTGGGGATTTAGCGTCCCAAACCGACGGCTTCCGGCCTGCAACCCCTATAATCGACTCCTGCGGGTACCCTTATTTTCTGTGGGTGCCCCATTCCGGCATCTTTTGCCGGGGTGGGGATTTAGCGTCTCAAACTGACGGCTTCCGGCCTGCAACCCCTATAATCGACTCCTGCGGGTACCCTTATTTTCTGTGGGTGCCCCATTCCGGCATCTTTTGCCGGGGTGGGGATTTAGCGTCCCAAACCGACGGCTTCCGGCCTGCAAAATTCCTTCATCCCACCCTTTCCCAAAAGAAGGGAAAGGATGGGGCACTCAAAAATGATACGAGTTTTACTGATCGCCCTTATGACACTTGCTGCTGCCACTTCCGACGCCCAAACCACCGCCACGACCCAGCCACCTGTCGCCAACAAGGTCCATACCGAGCGCACGCTGAACGGCGTCACGCTCACCGACGACTATGCCTGGCTGCGCGAGCGTGACAATCCTGACGTGAAGTCGTACCTCGAAGCCGAGAACGCCTATGCCGAGCAGATGACCGCCTCGCAAGCTCCGGTGCGGCAGAAGCTGTACGACGAGATCGTCAGCCACATCAAGGAAACCGACGACACCGTTCCCTATCTCAAGGACGGCTTTTACTACTACACCCGCACCGAGAAGGGTAAGCAGTACGTCATCGTGTGCCGCAAGAAGGCTCCTGTGCCCCAGGTTCGCGGCCGTGTTTTGGACGCTAACCTGGGTGGAAGCCCAATCTCGAGCGTGGGGACGCCGGAAGCGATCAAGGCGCCCGAGCAGGTGCTGCTCGACCTGAACCAGATGGCGGAGGGGCAGCCGTTCATGGCGGTCGGTCCGTCGGCGGTGAGCGACGATGGCAACTGGCTGGCTTACAGCACCGACAATGTGGGATTCCGCCAGTACAAGCTGCACATCCGCGACTTGCGTACTGGCAAAGACCTGCCCGACATTGCCGAGCGCGTGACCTCGGTCGTATGGACCTCGGACAACAAGACGCTCTTCTACACCGTCGAGGACGAGGTGCAGAAGCGTTCGTACCGGCTCTATCGCCACCTGGCCGGAACCGACACCTCGAAAGATCCGCTGCTATATGAGGAAGCGGACGAGCGCTTCAATATCAATGTCGATCGCACCCGCAGCCGTGAATTCGTGACCTTGTTCATCGGCAGCCACGTAACCACCGAGATGCGCTTTCTGCCCGCGGCACAGCCCGAGGGTGAATGGACGACCATCGAGCCCCGCCGCGACAACATCGAGTATTACGCCGATCATCGCGGCGATCAGTTTTACATTCGCGTCAACGATACGGCGCAGACTTTCCGCATCGTGACTGCGCCGGTCGCGACTCCGGGCCACGAGCACTGGAAGGAGCTGATCGCGGCGCGCCCGGATGTACCGGTCGAAGACATCGACGTCTTCCAGAATTTCTACGTTGTCACCGAGCGGCTGGGCGGATATCCCGCGTTTCGCGTGGTGCAGTTTGCCGACAGCTCGACCAGGCAGATTGAGTTTCCCGAGCCCGCGTACTTCGCCTCGGGCCATGCCAACGCCGAGTTCAACACCGCGACCTATCGCTATCAGTATCAGTCGTTGATCACGCCGCCTTCGGTGTACGACTACTTCGTCGATATGCATCGTTCGACCCTGCTGAAGCAGAACGAAGTGCCCGGCGGATTCGATCGCAACAACTACGTCTCCGAACGCGTGTTCGCGACCGCGAGTGATGGAACCAAGGTCCCGATCTCGCTGTTCTATCGCAAAGACGTGAAAGACAAAGCCAAAGCGCCGCTATACCTCTACGGCTACGGCTCGTATGGATATCCGCTGCCGGCGAGCTTCAGTGCGGCCCGGCTGCCTATTGCCGATCGTGGCGTGATCGTCGCGCTGGCGCATATTCGCGGTGGCGGCGAGTTGGGCAAGCCGTGGCACGATGCCGGCAAGATGATGGAGAAGCAGAATACCTTCAATGACTTCATCGCCGCGACCGAGTATCTGGTGGCGCAGGGTTATGGCGCCAAAGACCGCGTGGCGATTGAAGGCGGCAGCGCCGGCGGACTGCTGATGGGCGCGGTTGTGAATATGCGTCCCGATCTATTCAAGGTCGTGCTGGCGCAGGTGCCGTTCGTCGATGTGATGAACACCATGCTCGATCCTTCCCTGCCCCTGACGGTGCCGGAATACGAAGAGTGGGGCAATCCCGAGCACGATCCGGCATTCCATTACATGCTGTCCTATTCGCCCTACGACAACATCGCAAAGAAAGCCTATCCGTCGATCCTGGTACGTACCTCGTTCGACGACAGCCAGGTGATGTACTGGGAGCCGGCAAAGTTTGTTGCCAAGCTGCGCACCATGAAAACCGACCAGAATCCGCTGGTGTTCTACACCAACATGCATGGTGGGCACGGCGGTTCCAGCGGGCGTTATGACCGCTACCACGAGGTCGCTTTCGATTATGCCTTCATGCTGTCGCAGCTTGGCGTGGTAGAACCGGCGAGCCACGGGGCGGCGAATTCAGGCAAGTGAAGTGGGAGCGACCGGGGTGACATCGATTTGACATCCCAACTGAGCATCGGGCGTACAATCCTGACAAATGTGCGGACCCAACACCGCACCGGGGGCAGTATGATCCGGTTACTCCGTCTCTTCGGGTTGCTTCTTCCTCTGGTACTTCTGGGGCTTCCGCTGCAAGCCCAGCATGGACAGACCGAGGGACCCACCGACATCCAGGTGCGGGTCACCTTCGACGACAGTCGCCCCGCTGGTGAGCAATTGCGGGTTGACCTGTCGAACGCAAGCGGAATTCTAATGTCACAGGCGTTCACGGACAGCAGCGGGAGGGCTCTGCTCCAAGTCCAAAGCCAAGGTGGGTACATGGTGAAGGTGACCGGGCCCGGTATCGAGGACGGCGCCTCAGAGTCATTCGAGGTGTTTAATTGCCCGAGCCACTGCACGCGCCAGGTTTTCCTGCGCGTAAAAGCCAAGGCTGCGCCGGGGGAGAGCACCGCGACGCGCAGCACCGGGAAGCCCGACAATCCAGCGGTGACCTCGGCGGCGGAGTTGCGGGTTCCGCAGAATGCCCGCAAGGCGTTTGACCAGGGGATGACAGCCTGGCAGAAAAGGGACTATCAACAGGCTGCGGAGAAGTTCGAGAAAGCGGTGGCCGAGTATCCCGAGTACGACACGGCGTACAACAACCTGGGAGTGATGTACGCGCACCTCGGCCAGAATGACAAAGCCATAGCCGCCTTCAGGCATTCGGTGGAGTTGAACGACAAGAATGCAGATGCCGATCGCAATCTGGCGCGCATGCTGATCCGGCAGAAGGACTATCCCCAGGCCGAGGCGCTGCTGAAGAAGTCTCTCTCCGTCGCACCGACGGAAGCTGCGACCTTGACCATGCTGGTGATGGCCGAGGTTGAAGACGGCAAGCTCGACGAAGCCCTCAAAGATGCGCAGAAGGTACACGCGCTGCCGCATGATGGATATGCGGTGGTTCATTACATCGCCGGAGAAGTGCTGGAAGAAAAACATCAAAACGCGGAGGCTACCGTCGAGTACAACCTGTACTTGAAAGAAGCTCCCAATGGCCCCGACGCCGCGCAGGTGAAAAGCGCCTTGCAGAGGCTGTCCGCGACCGCTTCCGCCGCGCCCAAGTTTCGATAGCGAGTGGCCTCGGGACATCGGCGCGTCTGCCGTGGCGTGATTCAGCAATGTGGATTCGTCTTGCGAGCTTCGGCCGAAGCTGCTAGAAGGAAACAGCGAGCAACTCTGTTCGCCGCAGTTGAAGCCTGCTCTTCCTTGAGGTCACCTTGCCGGAAGTCAATTCCAATGTGGAGTACGCGCATCGGGTGCATGAGTCCGCACACGAAGAGCATTATGAACCGCTGGACCAGCGTCATCAGTGGGTAGCAATCACCGAGGCCATAGTGCTTGCGATTGTCGCCATAGCCACCGCCTGGAGCGGCTATCAGGCTGCCAAATGGGACGCCCACTCGGCCGAGCAGTACTCCTTGAACGCCGACAGCCTGATGCAGTCGCAAGAGCGGACGACAGAGTCCGGGCAGTATCACCTTTACGATGTGCTCACGTTCAACGGGTGGATGTTTGCCAGAACCCGCAACGATCCGTCGCTGACCGATTTTTACGAGCGCCGCTTCCGGCCGGAATTTCGGACGGCGTTCAACGATTGGATCAAGCTCGATCCGCTGCACAACGAAAGTGTTCCTGCGGGGCCGGCATTGATGCCCAGCTTCAAAGATCCAGCGGCAGACGCAGCCAAGCAATTTTCCCGGCAAGCTAAGCTGTACTTCGAAGAGGCGGTAAGCGCGCGCGACACCGGCGACCAGTACGTTAAGGTGACGGTGCTGCTGGCGACGGTGTTGTTGCTGACGGCTCTCAGCCAGCGCTTTAAGTCGCTCAGCCCGCGCGTGATCGTGGTCTCGGTGGCTTTGGTGCTGCTGCTGATAAGCGCCTTCCAGCTGCTCAAGCTTCCCAGAGCCTGAGAGCGCGCTCAACGGACCGGCCCGAGCGCGTAACCCTAAATACGACCAGAGCTTTGCCGATTTGTGACCAAAGTCATATCGCCGCCATAAAGCGGCCCGCTAGGCTGTTCTTTGGAGAGTTGCGTGGTCGCACAACCCCTTATCAACCAGCCGCCTTTGCCAACGGAGCACGAGCAACATCCTGAACCGCGCATCACTGGCCGCTCGACGCCGCGAAAGAAGCTTATTCGCCGTCAAGATCGCGATTACTCGCAGCAGCTACGGCTGGGGTTTCAGCTTGCCTTTCTGTTTCTCAATGTGTGGATCGGCGCGCAATTCTATCTCTGGGTGCGCTGGGCAGAGAGTGGAGGTCAGACCGAATCTGTGTCAAGGCCCGCGGGAGTCGAAGGCTGGCTGCCGATTCAGGGCTTGATGCAATTCCGATACTTCTTAGGCTCTGGACGAGTTCCGGCTGTGCACGCCGCTGGCTTCTTCCTGTTCGTGGCGTTTCTGCTGATGTCCTGGTTGCTGCGCAAGTCGTTTTGCGCCTGGCTTTGTCCGGTTGGAACGTTGTCGGAGTATCTCTGGAAGCTGGGGCGGTTCATCTTCCGTCGTAACTTCCACCTGCCGCGCTGGGTTGATCTACCTCTGCGTTCGCTGAAATACATCCTCCTGGCATTTTTCGCGTATGCCGTGGCTGCGATGTCCGCCGCTGCCGTCGCGGATTTCATCTCCAGTCCCTACGGGCTGGTGGTCGATGTCAGGATGCTCGACTTCTTTCGCTACCTGGGAGGCAGCGCGGCTTATGTGATACTCGGGTTGCTGATCGCGTCACTCTTCGTGCAGAACTTCTGGTGCCGCTATCTTTGCCCGTATGGCGCGCTCATGGGGTTAACCGCGCTGGTCAGCCCGACCCGCATTGTTCGTCTCCAGTCCGCGTGCATTGATTGCGCGAAATGTGCCAAGGCATGTCCTGCTGCACTACCGGTAGACAAGCTGGTGCAGATACGATCTGCCGAATGTACGAGCTGCCTGGAATGCGTCGCGGTCTGTCCGGCGAAGGATGCGCTGGAGGTACAGATCGGCATTCCTCGCCTGGGCCGCGCGAAGCGCCTTCCGGCCTGGGCGGTGGCCGCAGGAGTCGCCATCATCTTTGTGGGCCTGGTCGGCTACGCTAAGCTGAGTGGCCATTGGGAGACGCATCTGCCTAACCAGGTGTACTTCCAACTGGTACCCGCGGCCGCCGAGCAACAGCATCCGTAGTGGCAACGTGCCCTGGTAATCGTCCCTCCGCCGGCATTAGAGCGGTGCTATCCTCCTCCTGAAACCATGCGCATCACCAGCCGCACCACCACCATCGCGTTCTTCATCACACTGGGTGTGCTGATCGCCGCAGTCGCGGCGGTGCTCAACATCGGCTGGGTCATCCTCAACTGGCGTGAAGTTGTGCCGCTGGTTCTCGGAGTCATCTTTTTCCCGGTTGTCATTGCGGGTGTGATTCTGAACACGATTTTCCTGGTGCGCGAGGTACGGCGGAATGAACAACAGGACAGTTTCCTGAACGCCATCACCCACGAGTTAAAGACTCCCATTACCTCGATCCGTCTCTATCTGGAAACTCTGCAACGGCGGCCGATCGATGACCAACAGCGGCAGGAGTTCTACCAAATCATGCTCGCCGATACGCAGCGCCTAATGGGAACGGTGGAGCAGGTGCTTCGCGCAGCGCGTGTAACGCAAAAAAACGCGGTGCTCAATCGGACGGAAGTCGAGGTTGGACCACTGGTACAGGATGCCGTAGAGTTGGCGCGGGCTCGGCATCACCTTTCGCCGCAGGCGTTGATTTGGGAGCTGGACGGTCAGCCGGCGGAACGCCTGGTTACGTTTGGAGATCGCGAGACATTGTCCACGGCGCTCTCGAACGTACTGGACAATGCGGTCAAGTATTCCCCTGCCGACCCCACGATACGCGTTGAAGTTGTGACCCCGGACCTGGAGCATGTACGCATCTGCGTCAAGGACAATGGCGTCGGCATTCCGCGGGGAGAGCTGAAGCGAATCTTCAAACGCTTTTACCGCGCGGTCGCGTCGCCCACGTTGCAGGTGAAAGGCAGCGGTCTGGGTCTGTTCATCGTGCGAACTATTGCGCAGCGCCACGGCGGACGCGCCTATGCAGAAAGTGAAGGCGCCGGGAAAGGGGCAACTGTTACCATCGAGCTTCCCAGGCACTTCGCATGAGCGCTCGCATTCTGCTGGTCGAAGACGAAGAACACCTTGCCGCGGGGTTGAAGTTCAACCTCGAAGCAGAGGGTTATAAAACTCAAGTCGCAGGAGACGGCGAGTCGGCGCTCGATCTGCTGCTGAACAAACGTGAAAGCTTCGATCTGCTGGTGCTCGACGTTATGCTTCCCGGCAAGGACGGCTTCACCGTCGCGTCGGAGTTGCGCAAGGGCAACGAATATATCCCGCTGCTGATGCTGACAGCGCGCGGGCAGCCGCAGGATGTGCTGAAGGGTTTCGCCTCGGGGGCTGACGATTACCTGCCCAAACCTTTCGACCTGGCGATTCTGCTGGCGCGCATTCGCAGCCTGCTGCGGCGGCGAGAATGGGCGGGAACTCTGCTGTCCGATCCGCCGACAGAAGTGCGCATCGCAGAAGCCAAGCGCCACACTCAGCCGCGCGAGTTTGATGTCTATCGATTCAGCGGCAAGGAAGTGGATTTCGGCACCCTGGAATTGCACAGCGAGAGCACGACCTTCCGCCTTACTTTGATGGAAGCGGAACTACTTCGATTTCTAATCGTCAACGAAGGAAAGAATGTTTCGCGTAAGCAGATCCTGGAGCAGGTCTGGGGATTGCACGAGGATACTGACACCCGCGCCATCGACAATTTCATCGTGCGGCTGCGCAAGTACATCGAGGCCGATCCATCCAAGCCCCGCCATGTGCTGACGGTACGCGGGGTGGGATACCGATTTCTTCCGAATCCACCGCCGTTGCGGAAGGTGTGATTGCGCGAGTTCACGAATCAAGTGCAACATTTTCTGCTATTCAGTCCCCGACGTAACGCGGCAACTCAAGTCGCGCTTTACCGGGCCTGAAATCGTCATGTGGATCTGCGGCGCATTTCTCGGAGCGGTGTGGCTCTCGCGCATCGCTGTGGTCTGGCTCAATCGCAACAGCGTGGCCGATATCAGCGCGCCTGAGTACGATGTCCCGACGACAATCCCCACCCCGCCAAACGAAGGCGGAATGGGGCACCCGGATTCTCAAGGTGCGATGCCACGCGTGAGCATTATCGTTCCCGCGCGCAATGAAGGTGAGCATATCGAAGCAGCGCTGGTTTCGCTGCTGCAGCTCGACTATGCCGACTACGAAGTGATTGCTGTGGATGATCGTTCTGAAGACGCGACGGGCGCAATCATGGACCGGGTTAATTCCGAATGGCGGGACCGCGGCGAGACGTCGCACCATCGATTGAAGGTGCTGCATGTCAGCGAACTTCCCGCGGGATGGCTGGGCAAAGTTCACGCGATGTGGAAGGCCGCCCAGCAAGCCACCGGCGAGTGGCTGCTGTTCACCGATGCCGACGTGGTGTTTCGTGCCGACGCATTGCGCCGCGCCATGGGTTACGCGGAGCGCGGGCGCGCCGATCACGTCGTGCTCTTCCCAACCATGGTGATGGAGACGGTGGGCGAACGCATGATGATGGCGTTCTTCCAGTCGCAGTTCGTTTTTGCCCATCGGCCATGGAAGGTTGCCGATCCGAAGTCGCGTGATGCCATGGGAGTGGGCGCCTTCAACCTGGTTCGGCGCTCTGTATACGAGCAGATCGGCAGCTACTCCGCACTTCGCATGGCGGTGCTCGACGACATGATGCTGGGCGAACGGGTAAAGCACGGCGGCTTTCGCCAGCGTTGCGTCGTCGGGCGTGATCTGCTTAGGCTGCGCTGGGTGGTCGGCACTCTCGGCATGGTGCGCGGCCTGACCAAGAATTTCTTCGCCATCCTGCGCTTCAACGTTTTGTTCGCAATCGCCGCGATTTGCGGCGTATTGCTTATCAATGTCGGGCCGTTTGTGGGAGTATGGCTGGCACATGGGGGGGCGCGAATGGGATACTCTCTGGCGCTCTTGGCCATCGCAGCGATGTATTGGGGCATGTCGAGCATGAGCGACATCTCGCCGCTGTATTTCTTTCTACATCCGATCGGAGCGGTGTTGTTTGCGTTTGCGATGTTGAGATCTGTGGTCGTAACGATGACAAAACGTGGGATTGTGTGGCGGGGATCTTTTTATTCTTTGCAGGAGCTGAAGCAATTCGAGAAAACGGCGTCGCGATGGAATTGGATATAGATTGCGCTTGCCAGAAAGGGCTACCTGGAACGATCCAGGCCGAAGGCCGAGATGGGGTAAGCCCGGCTCGTCAGAGCCGGGAGGACAACATTGTTTTTGTTGCGAGCCGCGTCAGCGGCGCAAGCAGAGGAATGTCGCCGCTGACGCGGCTCAGCTTCATCTTATGCCCGTTACCCGCCGCTGACGCGGCGGGCTCACAGCATCCCGCCCTTCGGGCTCTGACTATTGGCGAGCCGGGTTTTTAGTTGATAGCTGATAGCTGACGGCTTATAGCTTCTCTACTTCGTCGGCTCCATCCGCAGCGCTTCGTTGAAGCGATTGAAGTAGTTAAACAGCCCGATGGCTGCCAGCAACTCGATGATCTCGCCTTCGTCGTAATACTTGCGCAGCTCGGCCCAGAAAGCATCGTCCACTTCGTGGGGATCGCGCGTCACGCGCTCGGCGAGTTCCAGTGCAGCTTTTTCGGCGTCGGTAAAGTCCGTGCGCTTGCGGAAGTCTGCAAGGTGTTCGATCTGGTCGTCGCTCCATCCGTGCCGCCTTGCCAAGGCGGTGTGTGAAGCAAGTCAATATTCGCAGCTATTTATTTGCGAAGTGCGGACGATTACGAGCTCTTTCAGCTTGGCGGGAACGGTTCCGGTATTCATGATGGCGCGGAAGTGCGCAATCATGGTGCGGAAGATCTCCGGGCGGTGCGCCACGGTACGAAACATGTTGGGAACATTGCCGCGTTCGGCGAGGTAAGTATCGTAGATTTTGGCGGTTTCCTGATCGACTTCGTTTCTATCCAGACGCTCAATTCTCGGCATGAACAAATTGTAGCTCGCACAACCATCCAGATGACCGGCCTGCCAGAGAAGCCGACTCGGCGAGCCTTGTATCAGGGCACCGCTTCAGAGGCTGCGGAAAAACTCTTCGCCGTGGAAAAAACAGCAGATCCCTCACCTCTAAAGAGGTTCGGGATGACAAAAACACAGGACCTTTACGGCGCAGCTGAAGCTGCGCCCCTTCAAAACGGCACCCGGTAGAGTTTTTCCGCAGCCTGTGAAGTCGGGCCCTGATACAAGGCGCACTGCCATCTCGATTGGCAGCCGCTTCAATAAGCGCATACAATGTTTTTCCGTTCGTACTGTTCGGGGACAAACACACAATGAAATCTTCACGCCGTCAGTTTTTGGGTGTCAGCGCAGGCGCCGCTGCCGCAGGAGTACTATCCGCCGCCACGCCTTCACAAGCAGCGCAAGCCGAGCCCACCAAGCTTCCGCCGTCGCTTGCCGCTCTGAAGTCGCGCAAGAGCGAAGCCGTTCCCATCAGCGCCGACGAGATGCGCGCCCGGGTCGAGCGCGCGCGGCAGCTCATGAACCAAAATGGCCTGCACGCCATCGCGGTCACCAACGGCAGCTCACTGACCTATTACAGCGGAGCGCACTGGTGGGTGAGCGAACGCTTCTTCGGTATGTTCCTACCGGCCAAGGGCGACCCATTCTTCGTCTGCCCCGCGTTCGAAGAGGACCGCGCCCGCGAGCAGCTTGCACGAGGACCGTTCGGAAAGGCCGACGTACGCACCTGGCAGGAGGATGAGAATCCTTACACCCGAGTGCAGCAGGGCATGGACCGCCTGGGATTGAAGAGCGGCAAACTCGGCATCGAGGAGAAGACTCCGTTTGTCTTCAGCAATAACATCGGGATGGCTCTACCAGCATTGGAGATTGTCAGCGCGACTCCAGTCACGGCGGGATGCCGCATGATCAAGAGCGATCATGAGATCGCCCTGATGCGGCTGGCCGCGCACGTGACGCTGGCTGCCTATGCCGCCGCCTATCACGCGTTAGAGCCGGGCATGACACAAAATCAGTTTGCCGAACTGGTGCGACAGGCGCATGAGCAACAGGGATTCAGCGGCGGCGCCGAAGTGCAGGTCGGCGAATACTCCGCGTTGCCACATGGCTCGATTCAGCCGCAGGAGATCCGCGAAGGAGCCATCTGTCTCATGGACGGCGGCTGCTCAGTTGAAGGCTACGCGTCGGACATCAGCCGGACGTTCGTGCTGGGCAAGCCGACAGACAAGATGAAGAGCGTCTTCGATATCGTGCACAAGGCGCAAGCGACCGCTCTGGCCACGGCTAAACCGGGCGTCCCGTGCGAAAACGTCGATGCCGCCGCGCGCAAGGTCATTGTCGATGCGGGCTACGGTCCGGGATACAAGTACTTCACCCATCGCGTAGGACACGGCATGGGCATGGACGGGCACGAATGGCCATACCTGGTGCACGGCGACAAGCTCCCCATGCAGGCCAACATGACGTTCAGCGATGAACCGGGCATCTACATTCGCGGTGAGTTCGGAGTGCGGCTCGAGGATGACATGCACATCCTGCCCAATGGGGCGGAGTTATTCACGCGACAAAGTCCGTCACTGGAAGATCCGTTCCCGGCGAACGCACTCGTGGGATGAGAATCTCGGTTGCGTCTCAGCGGCGCGAAGAAACAACGTGGCTCTGTTGGCATTCTGCTTTGAAGGGGCACGGGTTTTGAAAGGGCACGGCTTCAGCCGTGCCGTTCAGCATCTGTGAAGACGGGCTTTGGCGCTGAGGAAACTCTTATCCTGACGCCCCCGATGACGAGTTCCCACAGCGGCTGAGCCGACCAAACGACCGGGCTTTCGGTGCGCCTGAAGGCGCGCCCCTTCATATGCACGGCCTAGGCAATCTTTCGTTTCGCGGGTCCTTGAGCAATCGCGGCCAACTGCGCAGCAGAAGCCTCGACCCGATACAGCATGCGGCTGGCGTTCGCAAATCGCAGCTTGTAGGGATACTCGCCCGTCATGTAGTCGCAGCTTAAGCCTTGCTGCAACGAAAGGGCAGTTGCTTCGAAGACGAGGGCCACGCCGGGAGAGTACACGGCCCACTCGGGATCGAAGTAGATGGTGTAGAAGCGTCGCATGTCCCGGTCGAGAAACGTTACCAATCCGGCGACGATGCAGCCTCTGCCATCCTGAAGCGTAAACACCTGGCATTTCTCCCGCTCGGCCGCGGCGACAGCCACCATGAATTCGCGCCGCCGTGGGTCGCGAAAGACGTTATCAGGGTCAGTGGCGAACTGATCGCACTTGAGCTGATAAATTCGACTGACCTGATCGCCCTCTGTCCCGGAATACTGGTGCAGCCTCACACCTCTGGATCGCATTCGTCGTAGCTGGCGCGCGGCACGCGTGTGCAGCGACCGAAACTGTTCTGCGGTGAGAGTGGCAGCATCAACCCAGGGGGCGCGCGCGAACTCGATGGGATCAAATTCCTGCCAGTGGGCGGCAGCATTTTCGGATTGCACGGCGGTCACCGACAACGGCAGGTTGAACTCTGCGAGCACCTGCCATGCAGCCTGAAGTACACGCTCGTCTCCCACGTGCAGCAGGTCGCGATAATCGAAAAGACTCTCACCCAGCAGTTCAAGGCGATTGCCCTGGCGATTGATTGCCGCGGGGATGATAGCTGCTCCGCCCTCACTCTCCACGGCGCAAACCAGAGGCGCCAATCTGTTGCTGAACTTTTCCGTCGCCAACCGGTTCCACTCGAAGCTCTGGAACATCGTTTTCGGCCTTTGGCGAAACAGTTCGTTCCAAAGCGGCCTCAGCCTGTCCAACTCGCCGACAGACCTCGCCACCATCTTTCGCAGTGAACGCATAGAGGAGGGCCTGCGAGTTAGAGGCCGAGGGGATGCCGCAGGTTGTGAGTAGCGCAACAGTTTGAACGGCTAGCGCATTTCAGGGTAGGTGTAGTCAGAGCGGAGCACGGCGTTCAGGCGTGCATCATTGCCTTGAGATGGAGCGCGGTGCTTCGGGGGGTAGCATGTGTACGCCTTGAACAGGCTGCTGAAGAAGTCCGTTGGGAAGCACCTCAGGGGCTAACGTGTCTGCGTGCGAACCTTTGCCGTCGCTACGTGACTCAGGGTATTTCCCACTTAACCCGGGGCTCACGCCCGGGGCTAAAATCACGTCGCCGCTGCGCGGCTGTTCTAGCCGAGTTTTTTCCCACTCCCGATAGCGAAATCGAGTTCTCACGCACTCATTGAAGGCCAGCGTTACCCGAATTCAGATGGCCGCATTCGGTGGGTTCGGCTCTTCGTCCTCGATATCTTCGCTGAGCCCTGCACCGCGATAGGCGCGTACGATGTCCTCCAGAGAGAGGACGCCCAGCAACTGCTCAAAGTTGGCCCGATGTACCACCGGCACAATGGGCCATTGGCCGATCAGTCGCAGCGCCGTGTCAAGGGTAAAGTCCGGATGGACGTAGGGAATATGGTGCAGCAGCACCGAGCGAAGCGACTGGTTGGAGTCGGGCATGGCCAGTAGCTCACTCCGACTGACACCTCGCCAATCTGTGCCGCCCATGCTGACTACAAAAAACTCCTGGGCCGAGCCTTTCATCTGTTGCAGCGCCTGGTGTACCGACTTGTTGCGGGTCAGGACTTGCCCTACCGCAGGCCGCATGGCATCTTCGACCCGCAGCATCGGCGTCTCGCGCTCCTCTTCCAGCGACGGCAGGTCCATGCCGTCCTGCCGTGAAAGCAGGTCGAACACCGGAGTAGGCTCCAGGCTGCGCGAGATGACGTAAGCGATGGCGTTCGAGATGATTACCGGAACGATGATGGTGTAGTTGCTGCTGACCTCAAGCATCATGAACACCGAGGTCATGGGGGCGCGCAGAATGCCCGCGAAAAGTGTGCCCATTCCTACCAGTGCGTAGGCGCCCACAGGAATGGCGAGATAAGGAAACAGGTGCTGCTCCACCATTCCCACGGCTCCGCCGATCATCGCTCCCATGAAAAGCACCGGCGCGAACAGTCCGCCCGGAGTTCCCGAGCTGAAGGAAAGTCCGGTGCCAAGAATCTTCAGTCCGCCGAGGATGAGCAATACCTGCCAGGTGAATTGCTCATGCATCGCCTGGTCGATATAGGTGTATCCGGCGCCCATGACCTGGGGGTACCAGATGCCAACCACTCCGATGATGAGCCCGGCCACCGCGGGTTGCACCCAGTGGGTCCAAGCGGGTAAACGTCTCAGGCGCGGCCGCAGATACGCGATGTACTTGATGAAGACGATGGAAGCGAGGCCTCCGATGACTCCCAACACGGCATAAGCCGCGAGCTCGCCAATGTGCTCCAGGTGATACAGCGGAACCCGAAACAGCGGCTCATCGCCCAGGAACCAGCGAGACACGATGGCGCTGGAAATAGCGGCCAGCACCACCGCTCCCAGGATGCCGGCAGTCCATCGGCCGATGACCTCTTCGATAACGAACAACACTGCCGTGATGGGAGCGTTGAATGCCGCGGCTAATCCTGCGGCGGCGCCGACCGGTGCGATCAGCCGCAGTTTTTCGCGCGACATGCGTAGTTTGCGGCCAATCGCTGAAGCAATGCCCGCCCCAATCTGCAACGACGGATCTTCCGGACCTAAGGGCGCTCCGCTTCCAATGGCCAGTCCCGCGGTGATGAACTTTCCAATGATGGTGGAGAACGGAATGAAGCCGTCGTAGATGTAAAGGGCGGCTTTGGTTTGATTCACTCCGCTGCCGCGCGCCCGGGGAAAGAACAGGATGACCAGGGCCGCGACCACCAACCCGGCTAATGCAGGAGCCAGAACCACCCGAGGAAAGCCGGGGTGCAGCCCGCTTCCGAGCAGCTTGATTCGTGCGAGCTCAATACAGATGCGGAAACATACAACCGCCAATCCCGACGTGATTCCGATTATTACCGCTACCACCAGGAAGAACTGCTCCTCGCGCACGCTGAAACGTTCCGGCGAGAGCATTCCCCGCAAGGCATCCCAATATTTGCGGCGAGTCGGAGTTGAAACCGCGGGCTTGGCTGTCGGAGTCGCAGCAGCCGGCGGTATTTCTTTGGGAACGGTGCTCATTGCAAGCCCTCTCCTTCATGTCGTGCAATCAATTGGAGGGCCCTTTGCTGCAGATTTTTTGGCGGACAACTGTTTTCCGTAGCGCGCATGACTTCAAAGACAAAGTCCATGGTGGGAGACATCGCATCAGGATTACGGCGCAACGCTTCAGCCCCGGCAGAAGGTTCCTTCTGCGTTCCACTGTCGTACAGAAGCTGCAGCGAACCAGGCGCGGCGGCTTGGGGAACAATGGAGGTAACGTATCCATTTTGCTTGCTGGGCAAAGCGGAGCTCGACTTTTTTGGCGCAGTCGCCTGAGGCTCCGGGCTCAGGGCTACGTTCTGCTGGGATGCGCAACTCCGCAAGCTTTCCATGGCGAGGGCGAAGGCTGCCGCCACCCGATTGGCTCGCTGCGTGATCGTCAGATTGCGCAAAAAGGGATCGGTATCGAAGGCTTCACGCGCCACCGCCAGCTCATCGGCCTCGGGACTGCCCGGTTTGGACCCGGTCAGCTCATCCGCCGTTGTCAGCAGGCGAACCGCTTTGCGGTAGTCTCCCATGGCCAGCGCGGCCTGCCCGGCGCCGGACAAGGCATCGACGCTCTTGGGATTTTCCTTCAGTACCGCGTCGAACGACTTGGCCGCGCGAGAGTATTCGCCTAACTTCAGCAGCAGATCGCCGACTTGCAAACTGACGGCGGGATCTTCCGGTGATTCGGCCTGGATGGCAATCAGTTCCGCGCTAGCGCGTGCCTTGTCTCCTTGGTGGTTCAGGTACTGCACCAGTTCCATGCGCGCGTCGATTCGACGCTGCAAGGGATCGCTTTCCCAGACGCCATCGATAGCGGCCCGGTAATAACGAATGGCAAGCTCAGGCTTGTTCAGCGTGCCGTAAAGGTGGGCCAGGTCGAGATTCAACTGAGCGTCGGCGGGGTCTTTCGACCAGAGAGTAAGCAGGTAGGCTCGCGCCTCCGCCAGCCGAGCCTGTTTCACCCGACCCTGTTCCATCAGACCCTCTTTCATCAGGGCCTCGGCGAGCCTTAGCTGGTATTGCTGATTGTTTCCGTTATATCCCAACGCGTTTCGATAGTCGTCGACGGCAACCGAAGGATAGCCTTTCACCATGGCTTCTTCGCCCCGCTGGAACCAGCGCTGCGCCAGTGAGGATTCCAGATCCCGGAGATACGAGACATAGACTTTGGTGAGACCGAAGCCGGCAATGATGACAACCAGGAAGAGAATGAAGACCAGCCGCACTCCCAGCGTGGCATTCAGCTTGCCACACGAAGGACACCAATAAGCGCCTTCCGGCATCGGTCTGCCACAGCGTACACAACGAACCTCGGCGGCGGCGGCGGTTTCTACGGGCATTCGACGATATGGAGTCCTGCAATTTTCCGCAGTACTCCTACTGTAGCAAGAGATGCTGCTTTAGGAGGGCGCAATACGAGCAAAAGCGCAGACCGGAGCTTTGCTTTAGAACATGCGCTGCAGAATGTGCTTCTACATAATGATTTCTTTGGCCTGCTGCGTAATCGGATGTTGCATCTCTTGCAAATCGCTCTTCACCAGGTTCAGCCCGTACACGCACGATTCAAATTCATGCGCCAGTTTTGCGAATAGGGGCGCCAGCTTGGTGTACTCGAACTGATCGAACTTGGAGACGATGTAATAGCTTTCCTTGCCGGCCTTAAGAAAATCTACGAAATTCTCTAACCGGGCTCTGCGCAGGCGAAAGTGATTGATACTTTCGGGAAACATGCCCGAGAGGAAGAGCGTGTAATCCCCGATGTGTTTGCGTACCTGCCGTTCGCGATCGAACGAGGGCGCCGGCCCGTAAATCGGATCGGCCTCCAGCAGCATCTCGCCAACATCGTCCAGCGAACGATCGTTGGCGTTGCGAACCTTGAACAACTGCTCGCACTCGCAAAATTCGGTCAGGATGTTGGCGACATAATCCTGCACGGCACTGTCGTGGAGCCCAAC
The DNA here is from genome assembly GCA_963796585.1 of uncultured Acidobacteriaceae bacterium. GTDB lineage: Bacteria > Acidobacteriota > Terriglobia > Terriglobales > Acidobacteriaceae > CAVVDY01. Next base: position 369,377 of record CAWCMB010000003.1, on the reverse strand, counting down.
TTCCCGGTCGAAATGGTGGTGAACTAATTCGGTGAAGAGTTCCTGCAGCGGATGCGATTCAGCAATCATGGCCTGGTGTTCGTTCCTCCGGTCCCCGCGAGGGGTCTGCCCACAACGAACGCTACAAATCTTGTTCGTGTTCTTAATCCAGTTCGCATCGCCACGCAAGCGAATCCATTGCCACGTATCCGCAAAGATACTGCCTTGCAGGACGCGTGCCGAGCCCGGTGAGCGATGCCGGCATTATCTATTTCGAACACTGTTTCTGGGTATTTGGTTGCTATCAGAGCCAGAGATTGGCGGGTGGACAATGATTCTGGCGGCAATGTACAAGGAGTGACAACACGCTTCGCAGATCATCCCAAAGGAAAATCATGGAACGACAGAACATCGCAGGCAACTCGCCGTACGAGGCCAGAGTCGGCTTCTCCCGCGCGGTGAAAATTGGCCCGTTTGTCACCGTCTCCGGAACCGTCGCTACCGGTGCTGATGGAAAAATCGTCGGCGGCGACGACATGTACCGACAGTCGGTGCAGATCTTCAAAAACATCGGCCGCGCGCTGGAAAAAGCAGGAGCGAGCTTCCGCGATGTGGTGCGCACACGCACTTACGTTACAGATATGACTCGCTGGCAAGATGCCGCGCGGGCGCACGGGGAGATTTTCGCTGACATCCGTCCGGCCGCGACCATGGTCGAGGTGAAAGCTTTCATCGCCCCCGAGATGCTGGTGGAGGTTGAAGTCGACGCGATCATCGCGGCGGAGTTGAAATAGCCGGTCTCGAAAATGTGTACAGAGGGAGAGGGTGGAGCACGCCTTCAGGCATGCAGGAACTTGCATCCAGGGAGCTCCGCGGCCTAGGGACGACGGGCGTCAGGGCACGACCTCGGTCGTGCCGAAAAAGCCTTCCCATTTTGTTTGTGATCCCGAGACGACTCTCGTCGTTGAGGGATCTGCTCTTGTGCCCTCCCTGAAGGAACTCGGTTCCCATCAAAGTGAGCTTCATCGGCACGACCAAGGCCGAGCCCTGACGCAAATCTTCTCAGAATATAGTTTTGCAACTACTGAAAAATCCTACGTTCGCTCCGTTACGACGTGGAACGACAACACCGATGCCGTGACCCAAAGGGAAACTCGCGGAGCGATCGATCTTGCTGGCGCTCTTGCTGCAAACGGGTTTGCGATGCTTCTGGGCTGATAAGCATGCACTCCGAGGGCCGCCGGCGGCGGAAGTCTGGATGCTGCAATTTTGCCGCAGTGTAGTGACTCCCTAGTTAATGCCTCGTGAATTGTGCATAAATCTGCAGCCGGGAACCAGCGTCCTAAGCCAGCAGAGAAAAGAATCTTCACGGAAATGCTCCACGGTGCCGATGAACCCTACGTGCAGCGGTGTGAAAATTCCGTAGGCTGGGTCGCGGCGGTGCCTGCCACGCTGCCGTCGGACTTCCATTTACGCGGCGAATTGACCAACCCAGCGTGGTTGCGACGTGCTTTGTGGATCTGTCTTCCGATGCTGGCTCTTTTGTTCCCGTCTCTCTGCTGCGGCGTGCCGCCATCGGGGCAAACTTCCATATCCGAGGATGACGTTAGGGCCGCGGTTCTGTTTCACCTCACGCAATTTGTCGATTGGCCGGAGAAAGAGCGGAATCAACCCTATCGAATCTGTGTGGCGGGCAGCGCTCCTATCAGCGTCGCGCTGGAGCATTTAGTAGAGGGCAAATCAGTCGGCTCACCCCTCATATTGGTCCAGCAAATCGCGGGCCCGATGGAAGCACGTGGATGCCGAGTCGTCTTCATCGCGGCGTGCGCAAGACCAAGGCTGCAGCAGTATCTGACCAGCCTTCGCGACTCCAACATTCTGACGATCGGCGAACAACCGGGATTCATTGACCTGGGTGGCATGATCCAGCTTTTATTTCAAGCTCAGCGCGTGGGTCTGGTCGTGAATCTGGAAACCATCCAGCGATCTCACCTGACGGTGAGTTCGAAGCTTCTTCGCCTGGGACACCGAACGGGCGAGAAGGTCGCAATCGAAAACCGTTGACCTATGCGTCTGCTTGACGATCTCTCGCTCGGCCGAAAGCTGGTGCTCATCATCACCGGCATCAGCGGAACCGCGTTGCTGATTGCCTGCCTGCTGATCGTCAGCTACGACATTCATCGTTTCCGCGCCAATCAAATCGAGGAGTTGAGCCTGCTGGCCGATGTGCTGGGGCAAAACAGCGCTGCCGCGATGGCATTCAACGACCGGCAGTCCGCGTCCGAGATCCTAGCCTCTTCGCGACTGGCATCTTCGGTGGTGGGAATTTGTCTGTACCTGAACGACGGATACAGCTTCGCTCGCTTTGCCCGCAATCCGGCGTGGAGTTGCGACTCTCCGCCTCCACGCGATGGTCTGTTGGCTTCGTATGGCGAGCTAACGCTGATTCGGCCGGTAGTTGCCAACGGTGAACGCCTGGGGACCGTGGTGGTGAAGTCGAATCTGAGTGAGCTGAACCCGCGGCTGCTGCGTTACGCCGCAATCATCTTCTGCGTCCTGCTGAACTCGTCGTTGATCGCATTGTTTCTCGCCGTGCGATTGCAGCGCCTGATCACCCGTCCGGTTCGCAGGCTGCTGCGGATTGCCCGAGCGGTTTCCCGCACCGGAGACTATTCGCTGCGGGCCCAGGTGGAAACCGAGGATGAGATTGGGGAACTGGTCCTCGGCTTCAACGAGATGCTGATGGAGATCGAGAGTCGCGACCGCCAGCTCGAGGCCAACCAGGACAGCTTGCAGCACGAAGTGGCACGCCAAACCGCAGACCTCCGGATGCTGAATACCGATTTGCGCGCCGCCAAGGATGCAGCCGAGAGCGCAAGCCGGGCCAAGAGCGAGTTCGTGGCCAACATGAGTCACGAGATTCGCACCCCTTTGAACGGCGTCATCGGCATGCTGGAGCTGGTGCTCGATTCCACGCTGAGCTCCGAGCAGCGCGAGTACCTGCTGATGGCGATGGGCTCCGGCGAAACCCTGCTGCGGGTTATCAACGACATTCTTGACTTCTCCAAAATCGAGTCCGGCAAGCTGGAATTGGAAGAAATCGACTTTGACTTGCAGGAACTGGTCCGTGACGTGGTGAAAATGATGGCGGTGCCGGCACGCCAGAAACAGCTTGAGCTGGTCTGCGATCTGAAGCCTGGACTTCCGTCGCTGGTCCGCGGGGACCCGGCGCGGCTGCGGCAGGTTCTTTTTAACCTGCTGGGCAATGCCATTAAATTCACCCCCGCCGGCGAAGTGGTGATTGAGGTCAGCCACAGCGGATCCAGCGCCGGGAAGAAGGAGATATTGTTCCGCGTGGCCGACACCGGAATCGGTATTCCTGCCGAAAAACAGGGCACGATCTTCCATCCTTTTTCCCAGGCCGACAGCAGCACCACGCGGCGCTATGGAGGCACCGGACTGGGGCTCACTATCGTCTCCCGGCTGGTCACCATGATGGGTGGGCGCATCTGGCTGGAGAGCGAAGTCGGCAGGGGCAGCAGCTTCCTGTTCACCGTAAGCCTGGGCGCCGGGCAGACCTCACCGCAAGCCGGCGAACCTGCCGCGAGCTGCCCGTTCTCCGGTCTGAGGGTCCTGGTGGTGGACGATAATGCGACCAATCGCCGCATTGTGCAGGGGGCGTGCGTGGCATGGGGCATGCGGTGCGAAACCACAGCTTCGGCGCCCACGGCGTTGCAGATGCTGCGCGATGCCAAGGCGGCTGGAGCGGGCTATGGTCTCGCCATCATCGATTCCTGCATGCCTGAAATGGACGGCTTCGAACTGATACGGCGAATGCGCGTGGACACCAGCCTGGCCGGCACCCGGGTGATCGTGCTGAGCTCGGCAGACCAACAAGGCGACATCGCACACTGCCGCGAAATCGGCGTCGCATGCTACCTGGTCAAGCCGGTCCATAACAGCGAACTGCGCAGCGCCATTGAGATCGTGCTGCAAAAACCGACTTCCCTTGCCGCCGCTGGTTTGGTCACGCGTTCGACCATGCCGGCGCCCGCCCATTCGTACCGCATCCTGATCGCCGAGGACAACGCGGTGAATCAGAGGTTCCTGCAACGCCTGCTGGAACGTATGGGACATGTCACCGCGGTGGCCAGCAATGGGGTGGAAGCCGTGGACTTCTTCCGGACGGGAAATTTCGACCTCATCTTCATGGACGTGCAGATGCCGCAAATGGACGGCTATGCCGCCACTGCTGCGATACGCGATCTGGAGAAGCAGACAGAGAAGCGCATTCCGATTATTGCCATGACCGCGCACGCGCTAAAAGGAGACCGGGAGAAGTGTGTCGCGGCGGGTATGGACGACTACCTCAGCAAGCCGGCGCGTCTTACAGAAATTGAGCAGGCGCTGATTCGCGCCACCCTGGAAGGCAGGCCTCAAGATGAGAGCGGCGATGTGCCTTCCCGGCCCAGCCCACCCGACAAAGCGGTTTGGGACCGGGCCGCCGCACTCGACCGGCTGGGAGGCGACGAGCCACTGCTGGATGAACTGATCGAACTCTTCTTCAACGACTATCCGGTACTGGCGCGACGGCTCACCGAGTCCCTGGCACGAGGCGATCTGGCTTCTCTGCGCGAGCCCGCCCACAAGCTGAAAGGCAGCTTGGGTGCGCTTGGTCTGCCGCAGACGGCTGGTTTAGCGCAGGAAATCGAATCCGTCAGCCAGGTCGAGGACGCAACGGCAGCCGTCAGCTTGATCGACAGATTTATGGCGGAAATCGAAATGCTGGAGGACGTGATGCGGCCAAAGGCTGTGGCCGGCGGAGTCGCCAATGATTGATCTACCGCCATCGCATTCCGAAAGATCGCCGGCGCCTGCGGTGCCCAGAGAAATCCTGGTCGCCGAGGATGACGTCCTCTATCGCCATCTCCTGGAGAAGCTGCTACAGCGTGCCTCGTTCTCGGTGATAACGGTGGCGAACGGTTTGGATGCCCTGACTGCCGCCCAGGCGGACGAGGCTCCGCGACTGCTGATTCTCGACTGGATGATGCCGGGTATGTCTGGACCGGAAGTATGCTGCCGCCTGCGCCAGGAACGTACCACGCAGCCCTACCAGTACATTATTCTGCTGACCGCGAAGGATGCCAAGACCGATACCATCGCCGGTCTAGAAGCTGGCGCCGATGACTATCTCACCAAGCCGGTCGACTACCAGGAACTGCTGGCGAGGCTGCGAACCGGTACCCGCATTCTGGAGCTGGAAGACCGGCTGCTGACCACACAAAAAGAAATGGAATACCAGGCCACCCACGACTCCCTGACCGGACTTTGGAATCGCCCGGCATGGAAAAAATTGCTGGTTGCCGAGTTTGAGCGCGCCTACCGCAACGCCACCAGCGTCGCCGTGCTGATGATTGATCTCGACCATTTCAAGTCGGTGAACGACAGCTATGGTCATCATGCCGGCGATGCCGTACTTGACAAGGTTGGCGAATTGCTGCGGTCTTTGGTGCGTTCCTACGATTACGCAGGTCGATACGGCGGGGATGAATTCATCATCCTTGCTCAGGAGCTGTCGCCCGATGCTGTTTCCGATTACGCCGAGCGCATTCGCACCACGTTGGCGCAAACCAAAGTCATGCGCCAGGGATGCTCCATTTCTTTGACCGTAAGCATCGGTGTGGCCTTCGCAGAGCGCTTGCAGGAACGTTCGCCCGACGAGATGGTGCGTCTGGCAGATCGGGCGCTATATGTGGCAAAGGATCGGGGCCGCAATTGCGTATTTCTCGATTCGATTCCACCCCTCGCTTTGCCGGCCGACGCGAGCGTGCATGAACCCGTGGCAACCCACATCACGTAAGTCTGCCCAATAGAGCATTTTCACATTTGCTGTAGTCCAACCTGGGTGGTGTACGCCGTGAAGCCGCGCGCGAATCCCAGGCGCCGATGATGTACCCCTGAAGGACGTGCTCCACCCTGAGTACACCTAACCTGCATTTGATCTGGCAAACTCCGGTCATAGCGTCCCATTCTCCGCGCCTGCCCCCGAGCCAACCGCTCTCTCCTGTTAAACTTGGCGCTTACCACAACACGGCCTCATCAACCAACATGCGTGCGCTTCGTAATGTCTCTCTAACATTTGTGTTCTGCCTTTATGCGGCTGCCAGTCTCATTGCGCAATCGCTGCAGTTCCACATCACGGTTCCCGCCGGCGCGCATGCTGCACCCATCACCGGCCGCGTATACGTCATCATCAGCCGCAACGAGAGCGACGACTTGCTCAAGGACATCGGCAACTGGGAGCAGGAAACTTCATTCTTCGGCGCCGACGTCTCCGCTCTCGCGCCGGGCAGCGCTGCAATTATTGATGCCGACACGCCGGGATATCCGCTGAAGAGCTTGCGCGAGATTCCCGCCGGCGACTACTACGTGCAGGCGCTGGTGAACGTCTACACCCAGTTCCACCGCTCCGACGGCCATACCATCTGGGCGCACATGGACCAGTGGGAGGGGCAGAAGTTCAATGAGTCGCCGGGCAATCTCTACAGTACGGTGCAGAAGGTCCATCTTGATCCGGCTACCGGATACGACGTGCATCTGCAAGCGGAACGCGTGATTCCCGCGATCAAGATGCCGCACGACACGCAGTGGGTGAAGCACATCAAAGTGCAAAGTAAACTGCTGTCTGCGTTTTGGGGACAGCCCATCTTTCTCGGCGCGACTGTGCTGCTGCCCAAGGACTACGACAAGCATCCGGAGGCGCACTATCCCGTCATTTACCAGCAAGGCCACTTCGGTCTGAAGCCGCCTCTGTACATAGAGCCCGAGCCTCCCGGCAACGATTCCAAACGGAGAACCATGGGTTACGCGGCATTTCAAGCGTGGAGCGGCGATAACTTTCCCCGCATGATCGCCGTGACCTTCCAGCATCCCACGCCGTACTTCGACGACTCCTACGCCGTGAACTCGGCCAATAACGGCCCCTATGGCGATGCCCTGATGCAGGAGTTGATTCCCTACCTGGAGGAACACTTCCGCATGATTCGCCAGCCCTGGGCGCGCGTACTTACGGGAGGTTCGACCGGCGGTTGGGAATCGCTCGCTCTCGAGCTCTATCATCCCGACTTCTTCGGCGGAACCTGGACCGGTTTCCCCGACCCCATCGACTTTCGCCACTACCAGCTAACCGACATTTACAGCGATGCGAATGCGTTCGAGGTCCCCGGCTTTGAGTGGGTAGCGCGCGAACGTCCGCTGATGCGCACTTCCGAAGGTCAGGTCATTGAAACGGTGCGGCAGATGAGTCAACTGGAAGAAGTGCTGGGCTCGCATGGACGCTCGGGCCAGCAGCTCGAAGCGTGGGAGGCGGTCTATGGCCCGGTCGGCGCCGACGGCTATCCGGAGCCGCTGTGGGACAAGCGTACCGGTATCATTAACCACAAGGTTGCCGACTACATGCGCGACCACGGCTATGACCTTCGCGAGTACGCCGCGAAAAATTGGGCGAAGATTGGGCCGATGCTCACCGACAACGTGTTTATCTGGGTCGGTGACATGGACAACTTCTATCTCAACCTCGCGGTGTATGACATGGAGGACTTCTTCAAAACGCATCCTGAAGCCAACGCGAACTTTCAGTACGGGCGTCCCGAGAAGGGCCACGGCTGGTTCCCCTGGTCGGTTCAGGAGTTCGTAAAGATGATGAGCCAACACGTCGAAGCCCACGCGCCCGCGGGTACCGCGTTCAAGAACTGGAATTACTGAGAGCGCATGAGCGTCTATCTCTTCACTATCCTGGTCGGATTTGGTTCCCTGCTGGCGGGCTTCCTGGGCGCGCTCACCGGCCTGGGAGGCGGCGTGGTGGTCATTCCCATGCTCACGCTGTTATTCCATGTGGATATCCGTTACGCCATTGGTGCCTCGCTGATATCGGTGATTGCAACTTCGTCGGGAGCTGCTGCGGCTTACGTTCGCGAAGGATACTCCAACATCCGCATCGGCATGTTTCTGGAGACCGCGACCACCGTGGGAGCCCTGGTCGGCGCTTTTGTCGCTTTACTTGTTTCCGGAAGCTCGATCGCTGTGATCTTCGGGTTGGTGCTGCTCTACTCGGCTTATCTTTCCAGCCGTCACCGCGAGGCCGATGCCTTGGCGCTCAAAGCATCGCCTCTGGCCAACAAACTACGGCTTAACGGCAGTTATCCGGCGGTAAATGGTCTGGAGAAGTACGAAGTCACCGGGGTCATTCCCGGTTACGGCCTGATGTTCGGAGCCGGTGTGCTTTCCGGTTTGCTGGGCATCGGTTCGGGAGCGGTGAAGGTGTTGGCCATGGACCAGGCAATGAAGATCCCCTTCAAAGTCTCGACCACCACCAGCAACTTCATGATCGGAGTCACGGCGGCGGCCAGCGCAGGGCTGTATCTCAGCCGCGGCTACGTGGCTCCGGGAATCGCCATGCCGGTCATGTTGGGCGTCCTCGCCGGCTCGCTGCTGGGGGCAAAAGTGCTGGCCAAGGCAAGGGTGAAGGTCCTGCGCTATGTGTTCGCAGCGGTGATTGTGGTGTTGGGCTTTGAAATGATCTTCAACGGGATCACGGGGCGCATATGAGCGTAAAAGGTTGGACCGATCAGAGCATCGAGGTAATCATCGGCACCCTTTTGCGGGTGGGAGTGCTGCTGGCTGCCTCCGTGGTCCTGATCGGCGGTGTCGTGTACCTGACCCGTCACGGTCACGAGGCGACGAAATACTCAACTTTCCATGGCGAGCCGGAAGACCTGAAGAGCATCTCGGGCATAGCCACCGGGATGGCAGGGTTTCACGGCACGGCCATTATTCAGTTCGGACTGCTGTTGCTGATTGCTACCCCGGTCGCCCGGGTGGCCTTTTCGGCGGTCGCCTTCGCCATGGAGGGTGACTCTATGTACGTCGTCATCACTTTGATCGTGCTGGCCGTGTTGCTCTACAGCTTGTTCGGATCGGGCGGGTGATGAGATTATTTGTTGCCTTTAATTTCGTTCTGACTCAGGAGTAAGTCATGGCAGGAGTAACCTTGGCAGATGCGCGCCGCGTCATCGCGGCAGCGGAGAAGAAAGCGCAGGACATCGGCCAGCCGATGAACATCGCCGTCGCCGACGAAGGCGGCAACATCGTAGCCCATGTTCGCATGGACAATGCCTGGATCGGCAGCATCGACATCTCCATGAAGAAGGCCTATACCTCGCGGGCTTTCGATATCACGACCAAAGATCTGGCGCAGCATTCGCAGTCGGGCGGACAGTTCTTCGGCATCCATGTTTCCAACGATTGCAAGATCATGATCTTTGCCGGCGGCATTCCACTGAAGCGCGACGGTAAAGTGGTGGGCGCGATCGGGGTCAGCGGCGGCGCAGGCGAGCAGGACCATGCAGTCGCCGAGGCCGGCGCCGCAGCCTTCTAGCGCGGGTAATGCGACGCTTCAGCGCGGCGTAATCGTGTGAAGATTTTTCCTGGAGGTCGGCATCCCGCTGCAAAGCAGCGGGATGCCGACTCAATGCGGGAAATGGCTGCCATTCGCGGGCTTTCCTAAAGGCGCGCACTACTCGTCCTCAGCAACTCCCGCATCACCGTCACCGCCTCCCCAAGCCGCTCCCGATCTTTCACGCTGATGCCGGCGATCAATTCCGCCAGCGCTTGCACCCGCCGTTGCCGGGCCCGCAGCATCAATTCACGGCCGCGCGCAGTGGCCGAAATTGCGATCTTGCGGCGGTCCTGCTTGTTGGGTTTGGCGGTTACGAATCCTTCTTCCTTTAATGCTTGTACGATCCGCACCATGGTCGGCGGCTTCACCTGTTCTACGGCCGCCAGATCGCCCAGCGACATGCGCCCGCCGAATACCAGTACCGAAAGTGCGGAGAGCTGCGCTGGCCCCACACCCGACACGCGGTCCTCGCTTCGCACCCGGCGGAGCAAATGGATCGCTGCCGAGTGCAGGGCATCGGCCAGTTCGACCGCTTCCTTGCCAATTTTTTTCATTTGCATTCCGCCCTGGAAGGAGTTAGCTTAGCGCATGCTAAATTAGTTAGCAATGCTAATTAATTGTCGGAGGGGAGAGAAAATCATGGCACACGAAATCTTCGGAGCCATTCGAGCGGGCGACCCTGAACGAGTGACGAGCTTGCTTGCGGCCGATCCGGCCAATGCCCGCGCACGGGATGACGCAGGCGTCTCCGCAATTATGCAGGCGGTTTATCAGCGGCGGCACGCGATCGTCGACCTGCTCCGCGGGCGAGCAGGCGAACTCGACATCTTTGAAGCCGCCGCCCTGGGCGATACCAATCGCCTGCGCTCGCTGCTGCGCGAGCATCCCGACCTGGTCTGCACCTACAGCGCCGACGGATTCACACCGCTGCACCTCGCCAGCTTCTTCTCTCAGCCGGCCGCCGCCGAAGAGCTACTGAAGAATGGCGCTGATCCCAATGCCGTCGCCGGCAACGGCAGCAAACTCGCCGTCATCAACAGCGCTGCCGCTTCCAACAATGCCGGGCTGGTGAAAACGTTGTTGCGCGAAGGAGCCAATCCCGACGCGCAGCAGCAGGGTGGCTTCACCGCCCTCCACGCGGCGGCGCAACACAACAATGCCGAGATGATTCAAGCCCTGCTTGATGGCGGCGCTGACGCTTCCCTGTGCGCCGACGATGGCAAGGCTGCCGCCGATATGGCCGGCCCGGAAGTCGCGAAGCTGTTGAAGAGATCGGGTAGTGCGGCGCTTTAGCGCCAGCTCATGATGGGGCTGCTGGTTGGGGTTGGACAATGGCCGGCATCCGCGGGCCTGAAGGAAGGTCCGCACTACCCCACCTCTACGCAAAACCGTTACACGCGGGAAATTTATTCCGCCTGCAACTGCGCGCGCACAGCATGACTGCGCAGAATCAGCATGCCTACCAGCACGGCGCATCCCAGCAAAAGCACACGCATGAGGTTGACGTGCAGCACCTGATCGCCCATCACAATGCGCAGAAGGCCGAAGGATGCGCTTCCGGCACATAGCGCAAAGTACAGCTTCTCTTTGCTGCAGTCGGAGGACTTCAACAACAGGAGCAGCACTGTGGTCACTATGAGGTAGATGGCCAGCAGAATCAGTCCGCTAGTGGCCCGTGATCCGTGAATGGAGAGCGGCTCAGCGTGCGAAACTGCGGCCTGGATTCCTGCCACCGCGAGGAAAATGATCGTGTGGACGAGCGCTATTACCGCGCGCTTGCGACTGTTCAGGATTGAAAACGATTCCATAATGCTGATTCATCATGCCCGATGAGCAAACCGTCAGGCTGTGACAGAGGTCACACCGCGGCAAGCAAAACAATCACCACCGAGGACAGAAGCACATATAGAGAAGGCCAAAGAAATTCTTGGATCTTTGCTCGGTGCCTTCCCTGACCTCTGTGGTGAAAGCATTTGCGTCACGCTTACGAATCCTAAATCGGAACTGTTTGTCGTTGTCCAAGCGCAATTACTCTTTGGGAAAACCGTGCTACTTTGGGAAAGCATCCCACTTCCGGTGCAGCTGCATAGACCAAAAGTGCTTGCTAATATTGGATGAAATCATTTATGGTCACACATTCCCCGGCCGCTGTTAGGCCGTCGGGCAGAAATTGAACAATGCGCGTTCCTATCTGGCCGAACTGGACTAATAAATCTCGCTCTATGCGGACTGTGCTTAGCGCGACCGTCGTGCTACTGATAGCAGGCATCAGTTTGCCGGCTGCCGCCATTACGCACACCCGCGTGCATAAGGTGCACCACACCGTTCGTGCCACCCATCGCTTCGCTCTCCACTTCAATCCTGTGTTTCCCGGCTCGCACGAGTTGCTGGTGCAGCAGAATGTCGAACTCGATAAGCTGCAGTTGCCGCGCATCTACGACGATAACGAATTGCTGAGCTATGAACTGTCGCAGGACCTGGTTCCCGTCTCCGAATCGGATGCCCTGAAGATTGCGGCCAACTTGCCGGATAATCGCCGCTATTGCCGTCCCTGGACACGCGACTTTCTCGAGGATTTCAGCCAGGCGTTTTACAACGAATTTCATCAACCCATCCAGGTGAACTCGCTGGTACGCACGGTCGAGCAGCAACATAGTTTGCGTCGCCACAACCGTTTTGCCGCTCCTGAGTTTGGCGATACCGCATCAACCCACCTGACCGGCGTCACCGCCGATCTCTCGCGTCGCGGCTTCACCAAGGCGCAGTATGCATGGGTACGCGCTTACCTGATGCCGCTGCACGAAGCCGGGCTAGTCGATCCCATCGAAGAGAGCCAGCCGGTTTTGCACATTGTCGTCTATGACAAGTATTCGGTCCACAATGACAGTAATGAGGCCAGCCTGTCGGAGGCCAGCGAGCCGGGCGAGTTTCCGCTAAGCAGCCCGACCCCGAAAACTCCCGACTCCCATCCGCAAAATCGTCCGTAGTCACTTTTCTCCTTCAGCATTTATCCCATCGATGCCGCCCGAGTGGGGCAGGTTTGCGACATGGGTTGATGCCTTCTGAAAACTTCTCTGCATATCTAGCCGCCTCTGGGTAGAATTTTCACAGTCAGCGAGCTTGACACCTCCGGTAAACCCAAGATTTAACTTGACATTCGATTTGGTAGCGGCATTGCACCTCAATGCGGAGTCGCCGCGGCTCAAAGCTGCGGACGCACGTAACCGGAATCCTCAGTTACTACTTCCTTGGGAAGAGAAAGCGAGGTAAGCAATTGCATTCTGAGCGCAAGGAGATTCTCTGCGTGTGCCATGACCAGCTGACCCTTCAGGTTCGCCAGATGCTTTTGGAGCACTTCGGTTACAAGGTCTTGACCACGGATTCGGTGGGAAAAATGCACGCCATGCTGCGCCAGATGTGTCCTGACATGCTGCTGCTCGATACCAGCGATCCGGAGCTTGATTGGCAGGAGATAACTGATCATGCCAAGTCCATTTGCCCCGATATCCTTTCCGTCGTGCTCACTACCGACTACGGGCGTTTGAACAACGGCCACGAATCGGTCGATCGTTTTCTGCGACTGGATGCTCCGCGCGAAGAATGGCTGTTGGGAATTCAGTCGCTCTTCGCTGGTCAATCCAGCGGAGGCACTCAACCTTCCGGCGCGACGATCAGCTAAGTGCAACGCCGCGCTTTCCCATATTGAATTCCCATTCTGAAGTTTTTCTCATTTTGAAAGCCTGCGGCCACTCGCGGCCTGCTTCGCTTTTTCTTCGTATTTACTTGTAACCTAAAGACTTGCCCTCTCATGAGAGGTCTCTTCGCAAGTTGGCAGTCCTCTTGCACTTAGCGAGTGCATAGCACGCACATCCGGCACTTCGCTGTGAGGAGACCTCCCATGCCAGCCACTACGTCCCCAGGCCAGCCGCCAACCCGAACCATACTCCTGGTGGAAGACGAGGATTCGGTTCGCGAAGTCACGCGTTATGTGCTGGAGAGCGCCGGGTACCTGGTGTTGGAAGCCTCCAGCGCCGAGCAGGCCCTGGCTGTTTTTCGCGGCTTCGAGGGCTCGATCCACCTTCTTCTTACCGACGTAGTGATGCCCAGCATGAGCGGCGCAGAATTGGCGGCGCGCTTGAAAGCCATGTGTCCCGGCTTTGTAATCATGTTTATGTCAGGCTATGCGGGTAGCGCGCGGCTGTTCCAAGCCGCCTTGGGAGCGCCGGACTATTACCTGCAAAAACCCTTCAGCATCGCCATGCTGCTCTCGCGGGTGGCGGAAGCGCTGAGCCTTCCGATTCAGCCGCGCGAGTCGGCGAGCCGCCAGCTGCTGCCGATTTGAAGACAGCCCCTTCCCCGCTCACGGCTTCGAAGCCACGGGATCGGGATGCGCCCTTGACGCCGATGCAAGCTGGCTCGCCGCAATCACTTGCGGCACGACCACGATATCAACCCGGCGGTTCAATTGTTGACCCGCAGGCGAGGAATTGTCGGCAACCGGATGAAACTCTCCATAACCCGCAGCCGAGAGCCGTTCCGGCGCGAAGCCTTCATTCTCGATCAGCAATTTCACCAGCACGGTCGCGCGCGCCGTGGAAAGCTCCCAATTGGAAGCGTACGAGAGGGTATGAATCGGAACATTGTCGGTGTGACCTTCGATGCGCAGCGAACAGTTGCGAGCTTTCAAAAATTCGGCCACGCGATGCACGGCGTCCATGGCTTGCGGCTTGATCTGGGCAGAGCCGCTGTCGAAAAATCCTATCTCGCGCAGACTGATGATGAGTCCCTCGGGGCCGATGCGGAGTGCCACTTCGTTCCGCTTAATCTCGGGCGACAGCAGCTTCTCCAACTCCTTCTGAATGGCCGTAAAGTCTTCCGGCTTATGGTTGACATCGTTAAGCCCCGTGGTTGTCGGCGCGCTTCTAGCCAGCGCATCGGCACGGCTCTGCGATGAGGAGTGTGGCCTCGCAGGCGTCGCTCCCAATTCCTGAAAAGCCGATTGGATGGCTTCGGTTAGCTGTGTGCTTCTTTGCTTGTCGATGCGAGCGGAGGAGAACATCACCACGAAGAACGCAAACATCAAGGTGATGAAGTCGGCGTAAGACACCAGCCAACGTTCATGGCTTACGCGAGTGTTGAATCGTCGGTTATGGTTCATCGCCGCCCTCGGTCGTCCTTAGTCGATTTAGGGCCGTCCTGTAGAAAGCCCAATAGCTTTGACTCCAGCATGCGTGGGTTCATCCCTTCCAGAATGGAGATCACTCCCTCCAGCGTCATCTCGCGCATCACCTGCTCCTGGCGAATGCGGATGCGAAGTTTGCCCGAGCCGGGTAGAAAGAAAAGGTTGGCCGAGCCGACTCCGTATACCGTAGCCACGAACGCGACCGCAATGCCACGGCCCACTTCGTCCAGATTATCGAGGTGCTGCATGACCTGGATGAGACCCAGCACGGCGCCGATAATTCCGATGGTGGGCGCGAATCCCCCCGCCGACTCGAACACGCGCGGAATATGGTCTTCGTACTCCGCCTGGTTGTCCAGCTCGAGCTGCATCATCTTGCGCAGCTCGTCCGGCTCGGTGCCATCCACCGCCAGCATCAGGCTCTTGCGCAGGAACGGGTCCTGGATGTGTGGCAGTTCTGAGTCAAGCGACACGATTCCTTCTTTACGCGCTTTATTGGCGAAGTTCACCAGCTCACGTACGACTTCCTGCGGCTTCAGCTTGCGCTCGAAGAAAATGTTGATCAGGCGGCGAAACGCGGTAATGACGACAGGCAGCGGAAACTGCAGCATCACCGCTCCCAGCGTCCCGCCAAAGACGATGAGCGCCGCTGTCGGCTGCAGGATCTGCGAGAGCTTGCCGCCTTCCATCAACAAGCCGGCAACGATTCCGCCGATTGCGAGAATCAGACCGCCGAAACTGCTTTTGTCCACAGCTTATCCCTCGGATTCGGCAGAGAAATCATCCTGGGAGGACGCGGCTATGGCGTTCCCGCCGGCAAAGCGCAGGGCAGGATGGGCGCCGCAGACGATCGAGCGGCGAAATTCACGTACGCGCTCGATGACGTCGGCGACGCCTTCCCTGACTACCACCTTTTCTCCGGACACCAGGGTCAACACCGTATCGGGGGCAGCTTCCACGAACTTAATGAGGTCGGAGTTGATCGCCAGCCGCGAATTATTCAAACGCGTCAACTGGATCATTCGCATCCTTCAGCCGGGGGAAGCTTGAGACAACATGTTCATCGGCAGCATGTGGCGCGACTTGAAAGAGGAGGCTGGTTCACCACGGAGGCACCGAGGGCACTACAATTGGCGCATGGGCAAGTGTCTGGCCATTCTTTTTGTATCGCTTGCAGTGACTTTTGCGATCAGTCAAGACCCTAAGCCGCTTGCGGACGCAGGTGTGAGCATATGCTCCGAGAATGCGGGCGGAGGTAAGAGCGCCTGGGTAACTTCAAACAACGGTTTGTCGGCAGCTGTTGAGCTGCGGAGGAGCATTACTGGATCTGGTGCGAAACGAAACTGTGTAACGTCTTGGGTTTTGCAAGTGCACGGACAGAAAGGGTCGTCGCGAACAATTGTTGTAGCCAAACGCGAAGATGGTCCAGAAGACAACGAATGGATTCAGGAGAACTCGTTCTGGATCGATGCGTGGTCGACGGATGGCAACATGGTACTGACCTCTCAGATTGAAGCTCAAGGTGACTGGGATGAGACCACACCTGTCGTATACGACTTCCGAAGCGGCAAGTTCTGGCGTGTCGAAGTCAATCCTCTGTTCGAGAAACACATCCCTCGAGATTGTTACGTCGTTTACAGGCCGCTAGGATTTAGTAAGAACGGAAATATCCTCATAAGGGCATCTTCGACGGACAATGACCGCGAAGAAGGCACCAAGAGGTGCTTTCCTGAAAGCACTTGGCGGCTCGACTTCCACCACAAGATCTTACTTCCTCCAAACTGACGCTAATACTCCGCGTCAGGGTACGAGTTCCAGTCGTGCCGAAAGCCCACTTGCTTGCTTGTCATCCCGAGACGGCTTCAGTCATCGAGAACCCTGCTTTTGTGTCGCCCCTGAAGGGGCTCTGGAACTAGATAGTGGCGACTACCCAGGACTCCCGTCCTGGGCTACAGATTGTTTCGCTCTTCGAGCTCGGAATTCATCGTCGTCCGTTCCTTCGTTGCGATCTGGCCCGCTCCGTGACCTCCGTGCCTCCGTGGTGAATTCCTTCCCTCGTTAAAGCTGCTCCCGTTCCCGCGGGGCCTTCGTTTGGCAATTATGGGATAGAGAAGCTGTAGGTCCTGCTCCTCCAACATTCGATTTGCACGCCACAGTCCTCGCCGGTGGCGTAGTGGCGGAAGCTACTCCATTTCCAGTCCACCGCACTCATCACCAGGCCACGCCTCACGGGATTCCGATGGATGTATCTTAACTTCTCCGTGAATTCCTTACCGCTTACGTTCCGGTCGTAGTAACGTTTTTGCCAGAACGCCAAAGCTGATGGGTGACCCATATTGGGGTGGCCCACATTTCCCATCGTTTGGGAAATGTGGGACTTCGATCGCTTAGCCGAGCAGATCTTTAACGACTGTATGGCATGGGCAACTGTGCCTCGCTCCGGCTCGGAAACCAGCAAATGCACGTGCTCGGGCATGACGACGAAGCCATATACCAGCATGCTGTAAAGCCTCCGGCTTCTTTCCAGAGCCTGCACAAACAGATCGCGAACAAAGGGATCGCTCAGGTGCGGATACCGGTGATAGCAGGTAAATGTAATGAAATGTGCTGAACCAGAACGGTGGAATCGACAGAGCCCGTGTGGCACTTATTAGTGTATCCCTAGCAATCCCACATTTGCCAACCGATGGCAAATGTGGGCCACCCGAGCGTTGACTGACTTCCTTCCACTAAAGCTCCTACCGCTCGCGCCGATGAACACAGTGAGCAAATTCGGTTCCACCAGCAAAATCCCCCGGCAGCGCAGCTGCGGGAACAAAGCCTGATAACGCTCAGGCAGGTGGGACGAAAAAAGGAGCTATTCCATGGCTATCAGTATTCTGAACAACATCCCGTCCCTGGCTGCGCAGAACCAGTTGTCGATTACGCAGATGAACTTACAGAAGACACTGTATGAATTGTCCTCTGGTTCGCGCATCAATTCCGGCGCCGACGATGCCGCCGGGCTGGCCATCGCCGATGGCTTGAACGCTAACATCACCGCCCTGACCCAGTCGGCGCAGAATGCGACTGACGGAACCGGCAAACTACAGGTCGCCGACGGCGCTCTTTCCCAGGTCACCACCCTGCTGAACCGGGCTGTGACCCTGGCCACCGAGTCGGCCAACGGAACCGTGAATGACGGTTCGCAACGCGAAGCCATCGATACCGAGTTTCAGTCCATCAAGGCGGAAATCGACCGCATCGGCAGCAACACCACCTACAACGGATCCGCCGTGTTCCAGGGCGGCAGCGCCAACTACAGCCAGGCGGTTGTCTCCGATGCCACCGTCGGCGGCCTGGGTTCGTCCACCAAAATCAGCGGACAGTTGCTGCTCAAAGGCGGCACCGGCGCCACGGCCTTCACCTTCACCTCGAAAGCTGCGGATGCCACCGTCGGCGACCTGGTCAGTGACATCAACACCAACGGCAACGGCCTGATCGCCTCGCTCGATAAGAGCGGCAATCTGGTGGTGAGCGATACCAAGGGCCGCGGCGTGGATGCCGCCAGCGAGCTGCAGGACAACACCTCCACTCTGAAGTTGGGCGGCGACAGCACCGCGGCAACGGTTACCGCGGCGCCCACCACGTCCTCAACCATGGACGTTTTCCTGAGCGACTCGACCGGCGTGGGCAGCAGCACCATCTCGGTGGCGTTGAACCAGCTCAGCAGCGGCAACATGAATGGCGCCAGCATCGCCAACGACGACCTGCTGAGTGCCGCCGACGCCCAAGTCGCACTCACCGACCTGAACAGTTCGATCTCTCAGGTGGCAGCGTTACGCGGTGACATCGGCGCCGGCATCAACCGCTTGCAGGCGGCTACCAACGTCATGAACACCCAGACCCAGAACCTGACTTCCGCCGAAGGCAGTATCCGTTCGGCCGATATGACCCAGGTGGTGGCCAATCTGACGCAGTATTCCATCCTGAGCCAGACCGGTATCTCCGCCCTGTCCCAGGCCAACCAGATGCAGCAGAGCGTATTGAAACTGCTCCAGTAAGCTTGGCAGCCGGCCGGACTGACGATAACGACATCGGTCCTGCAGCGCTTTGCACGGGGGAGAAGGTGGGGCCTCGCTGGTCCCCCTTCTCCCCATTCTTAACGCGGGCTTAGAAAAACTGGCCCGTCATTTGCGCGCTATCACCGCAGGAGCATTCCCGTGAGCACGAGTTCTTCCGGCCTCTCCACTGTCCTGACCAACGTCAACAACGCTTTCAGTGGCAAGACCAGCGGCATCGACGTAGCCACCACGGTGAGTGCGCTGATGCAGTTGCAGGAGCAGCCAGGAGTGCTGATGCAAAGCCAGCAGTCGGCGGTGCAGCTCCAGATCAGCACCTTGGGCATCATCGCCTCGCAGTTGAGCCAGTTGCAGACCGACGTGCGATCGCTGACCGATGTATTCGGGGCGCTTAGCCAGAAGGCGGTGACCTCGTCCGACCCCACCATCGCGACCGCCACGGCGCAGAACACCGCGGTGTCCGGTACCCACAGCGTCGTGGTCAGCCATCTGGCAACCGTGTCTTCCAGCTACTCCGACCCTATCGCCGATCCGACCACGCTAAACGGAACCACGCTAACTATTAATTATGGTGACCCTGATAATCCCAGCAAGACCGACAGCATCACGCTGCCCGATACCATCAAGACACTCCAGGATGTGGCCAACGCGATCAATGGTTCCGCCAGCAACACCGGGGTCACGGCCAGCGTGCAGAACGATAGCAATGGACAGCGCCTGGTCCTGGTCAGCAAAGCCTCGGGGGCGGCCGGCAATCTGACGGTTACCGGCGGGGTCAAGTTTAATCAGGGCGTGGCCGGCCAGGATGCAACCGGCAGCGTCGACGGCGTCCCCTTCGATAGCGCAAGCAATACCCTCACCGGGGTGATCTCCGGAGTCAATTTGCAGTTGGAGTCAGGCTCGCCCGGCACCACGGTGCAGATCGGAATTACACCTGACACTACTACCGCGGCTACGGCGCTCGCCAATTTCGTTACCGATTACAACACCGTAATGCAAACTATCAACGCCCAATTTAGCGCCGACAGCTCAGGCAATCTCGGTCCGCTGGAGGCTGACCCATCGCTGCGCGCGCTGCAAACCCAGATGCTGCAGTTGGCTGGCGACTCGGCCAGCGGCGTGGGCCAGTACGTCAACCTGCAGTCGCTGGGAGTGGAAATGCAGAACGATGGCACGCTGCAGCTGAACACCAGTACGCTGGACACTGCCCTCACCACCGACTACGCCGATTTTCAGAGCTTCTTCCAGTCAACCTCTCCCACCGGCTACGGCCAGGCCATCAGCAAGATGCTGCAACAGATGACCGACCCAACCGCCGGGTTAGTGGGTTTGGACACCCAGGGTTTGCAGTCGGAGAACAACAACCTGACCCAGCAAATCAATGACTTTCAAGACCAGATGACGGTGAAGCAGCAGCAGCTGACCGCGCAATACAGCAGTCTCAACGTTCTGCTGCAGCAGTATCCCGCGGCGATGCAGCAGATAACCTTGCAACTTTCGTCTCTCGATTCCACTAGCAGTAAGAGCTAAAGGCGACCTTTATGATGAAATCTCCCCATGCCGCATTGGCTTATCGTGAAACCGCTTCCCTGGGTGCCAGTCCGGTTGGTGTAGTGGTGTTGTTGTATGACCGGCTGGCGCAAGACATCCATGCCGCCATCGCTGCCATGAAGAGCAACGACCTCGAGGCCCGATCGTCGCACATCAACCACGCGCTGCTGATCCTGCAACAACTGCAAGGCAGCCTCGACTTCGCCGCCGGAGGCGCGGCGGCCCGCCAACTGGATGCCTTCTACAGCCACATTCGCGGCAAGCTGCTGGAGGCGCAGATCCGGCAGTCGCCGGAACTGATGCTGGCCCAGGCGCAGGCCATCGCCCAGGTCCGCGAAGGATGGGCCGAAGTGGAGCGCAATGCCTCGCAAGCGGTGACCCCTGTCCTGCCGAGCGCGCCCGATAGGCTGTCTGCGGAGATACCCGCGCTGAATCTGGGCGCGTAGAAAAATTGCAGTCTCTTGCGGCGCCAAGGCGAGGGCTCCCGACCGGTCGCCTTGTCCGGCCTGCCCCATTCCATCGTTCGTCCAAAACCGAAAACCAATATTCATTTCAGCACTCCGCCAGCCTACTTACTACCCAACTCATTTCGCCCTAATTTGGCGTCTGAAATTTACTTGCTTAACTCGGATATTCCCTGCATACTTTTTCTCCCTGGGAGTTTGTGCGGCTCCCCCAAATCAACGTATACAGCTTTGGTTTTTGTCTGCGCTGGGAGGAAATCAATGAAGGCTACACTCGTCTGTGCGACCATGGTTGCTCTCTGTCTGATGGCGTTACCCGCATCCGCCATAAACGTGATTCAGGACGGCAGCTTTGAATACGCCGCTCCTAACATCTACGGTCCTGGCCCCATCGGGGATGGCTGGTCTGTGGGATCAGGGTTTATCCAGATCATCAACAACACGCAGAATCTGGGCATCGCTCACACCGGTCAGCAGTTTGCCGATCTGGATAGCGGCTTTAGTTCCAACATGCTCTACCAGACTATGACGACGCAGCCGGGACATAACTATCTGGTAGCGTTCTGGCTTTCCGACGATGTAGGCGGAAATCCGTTGAACGTTACCTGGGGCTCGCAGACGTTGTTCAATGGTCCGACGCCCGACCTGGGGTCCGGCAACTATGAGTTGCTTACCTATAATGTTATGGCAACGGGTAACAGCACGACTCTGTCGTTCACCTCGCAATTTACCTTCAATGGTGGCGGAGTGGGAGCGGTCATCGACGACGTCAGCGTCGACACGGTCGTGCCCGAACCCGGCAGCCTGGTGATGCTGGCAACCGGTATCATCGGAGCGGCAGCGGCAATCCGTCGCAGAATTCTGCTGTAACGTTTGACACCTTTCGGGTGCCCCACTCATTCCTGCGTTTGGAATGAGTGGGAGCCATCACACTTCAACTACCTGCCCTCGGCCGTAGTTTCCTGATGGAATGGTGACATCCACTTCCCACCCTTCTTCACCCACAGCGAGCTGGCGATGACCTTGCCGCGGTTTTTCTGCCACTCCCGCATGTCACAATCATTCCATGCTCAAAGTGAAGCGCCTCTCCCCCGAAGCCACCCTGCCCACCATTGCTCATCCCGGCGAAGACATCGGCTACGACCTGTATTCGGTTGAGGACATCACCATCACGGCGCACGGCGCCGCCGGCGTTCGTACTGGCATCGCTATCGAGTTCGTGCCCACCGCAGGGAGCATTGTGAAAACCCGTTCGGGCCTGGCCAAAAAGCGACTGCTCTGCAATGCCGGAGTGATCGACGCCGGCTATCGCGGCGAGATCATTGTGTTAATGGAAAATCTTGGCGACCAGCCATACAGCATCCGCAAAGGCGACAAGATTGCTCAGCTGCTGGAGCACCCCTTCCTGGCCGGGGAAGTTGTCGAATCCGGCCTTAGCGACGCCGCCAGGGGCAGCAGAGGCTTTGGGTCATCTGGGTCGTAAGCGGCTGCCCCTCAAATTGGGCTTCCCAAACCTCTTAATCAGTACAACTTCTCATTTCTTATCCCCTTCTTTACTAGAGGAGTTAAAATCTAGCTAACAAGGACTGTAGCTGCGGACGGTTGCGTACCGTCCGGAGAGGATTTCAATGAACGTCCACTTCAGCTACAAAATCGCAAAGACTACCGATCTCGAAAGCCTCCTCCAACAACAAACCGACAAACTCAATCGACTTTTGCGGGTGTTCCGTCCCGATCTGGTGCACCTGAAAGGAAGTCTGGCCGATCACTCGCTGCCTCAGGGTTACGTCGTGTCTCTCAACCTGCGGCTTCCCTCCGGACAGATGGCCGCCCAGGAGAAGAGCGACACGCTGAGGGGAGCGGTAAAAGCTGCTTTTTCTGAGCTTGCGAATCAACTGAAGAAGCACAAGGAGCTGCTGCGCAACCAACACAATTGGCCGCGACGTCGCGGCCCAGGCCGAACTGTGGTCGAGACAGTTCCGTTCGAGCAAACCGTAGCTGCGATAAAACCTGAGGCCGTTTCCACCGGAGACATCTACAGCTACATCGACGCGAATCTTCCTCGCTTGCGACGCTTTGTCGCGCGCGAACTGGCGCACCGCCAAACCGAAGGCCAGGTGATGCCGGACCAGGTGTCAGTTGACGACGTCGTGTCTGAGGCGATCGCCAATGCCTTGGACGAGCAGCACGACAAGCCCGAGCGTATGCGCCTGGAGCCATGGCTGTATCGCCTGGCGGTTGACGCGATCGGGCAACTGGCCTCTGGCAATGGCGACGAAGGCCGTATGTCGCTCGCGCGCACGCCGCAAACGGGAGAAGCTCGCAGCACCGACGAGCCCATCGCACAGTTCGGCGAGCCCGCGGGGCGTCTCTATGTGGAGAATGCGATTATCGACAGCACGGCGCAGACTCCCGAGGACATTGCCGCACGCAACGAGCTGATCGAGTTAGTGGAACGTTCACTGCGCCATGCCGGGCGCGACCAGCGCGAGGCTTTCATCCTTTTCACCATTGAAGGTTTTACGGTGGAGGAAATTGCCGACATTGCAAATCACCCGCCGCAACAGGTTCGCGCCAACATTCGCGCTGCGCGTGAACACCTGCAAACGGCCTTGCCTCTGCGCGACCCACTGAAGGACAAGCTTGTCGAATATGCCAAAACGGCCTGACGGAAAGCCGTCTCGCCGGTCTCGCTGCAAAGCAAAATTCACATCAGGAGAACCGGAATGATTGCACGCGATGAAATCCGTGAGTTGGCCAATTTTCACTCTCCGGAAACTTGTGCCCTCACCTTCTATTACCAGCCCAGCACGCCGCAGGACCTCTCCCATCGTGGCGAGTCGATCCTGGTCAAAGACATGCTACGCAATGCCATCCGCGAGGCCGAGAAGGGCGGCAAGAATGGCTGCGCCAAGGTGGACCTGGAGCGCGTCAGCGCGATCGTGGAAGCGCTGCACGGAAACGGAGGCAAGGCGAAGGCCATATTTGCCTGCGCCGGACAGAATTTCTGGCGCGAATACGATTTGCCTCCACAGCTTCCCAAGACGCAGGTCAACCTGAACCAGCGTTTTCACTTGAAGCCGCTGGCCGCGTTAATGCGCGAGGGCCGCAAAACCCTCATCGTGCTCGCCGATCGCACTAAGGCTCGTATATTCAAACTTTCCGATGACAAGATTAGCGAGTTGCAGGACTTCTTCAACGATCTATCGCGCCACGGCAAAAGCGATGGCTTTGCAGGTTATGACGGCGGCCACGCCGAGCGCCGGGTTTTGAATGAGGTTGCACAGCATTTCAAAACCATTGCCGACTACCTGAAGGAGCGCTATGAGCGAGAGGCCTTTGACCAGCTTCTTATCGGTTGCCATGACGAACAGTGGCCCGAGATAGAGCCGCACCTGCATACTCATGCGAAACAGAAGCTGATCGGCCATTTCCGTATTGATCCCAAAGTTGCCACTCCTGAGCAGGTGAAGGAAATGGCGTCGCAGAAGATCGCCGAGCACGCGCGCGAAGAGAAGCAGCGCCTGATCGCCGATGTTGTGGGTGAAGCGCACCGCAACGGCAATGGCGCCATCGGTCTGCGACGGGTGCTGCGCTCGCTGGAAGTCGGCGAAGTGCAAACCCTGATGCTGGGCTCCAACTTTCAGGCCCCGGGCGTGAAGTGCTACCACTGCGGCCACATGGACCTGCACGACGCGAACGATTGCGCTGTATGCGGCAAGCCGAATACCCACTTGGAAGACATTGGCGACGCCATCGTTGGCCACGCGCTTCGCGGCAACATTGAAATTCTGTGGATCGACAACGACGAGTTCGATCACATTGGCCGCATCGCCGCTCTGCTGCGCTTCCGCGCCGACCAGAACACGCCTATGAAGGTGGCGGTGTAGTTCCGGCATTCTTCGAAACTCCGGGTGCCCCATTCCGGCTTCTTTTGCCGGGGTGGGGCCTTTATTTTGCTTGCGAGGAAGCGTCGATAGTTCAAGATTTCGGTTTCCTCCGGCAGCAGTGGGCCCCATTCCGGCTTCTTTTGCCGGGGTGGGGCCCTTATTTTGCCTGCGAGGAAGCGTCGATAGTTCAAGATTTCGGTTTCCTCCGGCAGCAGTGGGTGCCCCATTCCGGCTTCTTTTGCCGGGGTGGGGCCCTTATTTTGCCTGCGAGGAAGCGTCGATAGTTCAAGATTTCGGTTTCCTCCGGCAGCAGTGGGTGCCCCATTCCGGCTTCTTTTGCCGGGGTGGGGCCTTTATTTTGCCTGCGAGGAAGCGTCGATAGTTCAAGATTTCGGTTTCCTCCGGCAGCAGCGGGTGCCCCATTTAAGCCATCGTTTGGCTTGAGTGGGTCTTTTCTGACCACCGACCACCGAGAACTAACAACCGCTCCGCCGTGCTATGCTCCTTGCTTTCGTATCCGCAGGAGCCATCATGAAACTCACACGCCGCGCATTCGTTGCCACGACTGCTTTGGGAACCGCCTCGCTTGCACTCGATCTGCATGGGCAAAGCTCGGCCCCCAACTACCAGACCGAAAATCAGGCTCCAACCACCAAGCCCAAAGCGCCGGTCATCATCTCTGCGGCAAACGGCTACAACTACCTTGACCGCGGCTACGCCGTGCTGACCAGCGGAGGCGACACGCTCGACGCGGTGATGCAGGTCATCACCGGCCCGGAAGACGATCCCAAGGACGACAGCGTGGGACTCGGTGGTCTGCCCAACGAAGAATGTGTGGTTGAGCTCGACTCCTGTTGCATGCACGGCCCGACGCGCATGGCTGGCTCAGTAGCCGGCGTGCACGACATCAAGAATGTCTCGCTGCTGGCAAAGACCGTGATGGAGCACACCGGTCACGTGATGTTGGTGGGCGAAGGCGCGAGCCACTTCGGGCTGGTGATGGGCTTCCCAAAGGAGAACCTGCTGACCGAGCGCTCGCGCAAGACGTGGCAACTGTGGCGCGAGACCATGTCGAACGACGATTGGTGGGGACCAGGACTCGCCAGCCCTAACTTCAAGTTCCCCGACGAAGCTGGCAATCTGAGCGAGCTCGACAATCCGCTCATCGATCATATGTACAAGTTGGCGGCGAAGATCGGCATCGAGCCGAGCTTTCGCATGGCGGCGATCGAGCGGGTGCTGAAGCCGCCAACCGGAACCATCCACTGTTCAACCGTGAAGACGAACGGCGAGATGTCGGGGGCGACCACGACCAGCGGACTGGCGTGGAAGATTCCCGGACGCGCCGGCGACTCGCCGATCATCGGCGCGGGCAGCTACACCGATCAGGACGTAGGCTCGGCGGGCGCGACCGGCAACGGCGAAGAGAACATCAAGATCTGCGGCGCGCACACCATCGTCGAGAACATGCGACATGGCATGTCTCCCAAAGATGCCGGTTTCGACGCGCTCAAGCGTATCGTGCGCAACTACAACGGCAACATGGAGAAGCTGCAGTATGTCGATATGAGCTTCTACATCCTGCGGCGCGATGGCGCGTATGCAGGCGTGTCACTGTGGAGCGGTCCGGCAAATCATCCGCGCAGGTTTGCCGTGATTGATGAAAAAGGCAAACGCTACGAGAATGCGGTCGCGCTCATCGAAGGCACATCGCTGGGCTGGCCGCCGATGCCCGGCGGCAAACGCCTCGCGCCGGAACAGAAGAAATAGATCAGGCGCAGAACTCATTTGAGAGCGCGTTGCCTGCGCCAGTTTCCCTTCATCTGCTGAACGTCGTTGCGAGCTTTCGTGCCGTCGATGAGCTCCCCTCGTTGGGCTTGAGCATAACCTTCTCGAATGTGCGCACCGCTGTGTTCTTCTTCGTGCTCGGTGTAGAGTCTTGCCTCATAGCTTCGAATGACATCACGCCCAACCGTGAAGAAGACCATCCACAAGATGGCGAAGAAAATTCCGAGCACCCAACAGCGTGTCGCCGACCAATCCTGAGAGTCTCTTGCCCAAAGGAACAAAATCATGTTCGTTATGACACCGAACACGATGATCAGGTGAAATACTGCCGACCAAAACGGCCATCGTCCGGTATCGCGCTTCACTCGTTTCCAGTGACGCCAGTACTCTCGTTCACGCCAGACTAATCCAAAAAGATCAACTCCACGGTTAGCCGGGTTCGGGTAGACTGAACCTTCGCGCTGATACGGGTTCTCGTCTTGATCCCCGTCAATGTCTTCCGGCAGGTCTTCAGGTTTCAAGATCTCACCTCGACGCTTATACCGCGACCGTGACCGTGGTCTCCGTCCGCACTACCGGCCGGTACAGCGTGTCGCGCTCGAAAGGCGTGCGGCCGGCTTCGGTGATCAGCCGTATCAAATCCTGACGACGCAAGCCTTGCGGCGTCGTCGCGCCTGCATCGTGGTATATCTTCTCTTCGACGACGGTCCCGTCGATATCGTCAGCGCCGAAGCGTAGCGAAATCTGCGCGATCTTCGGCGTCATCATCTGCCAGTACGACTTGATGTGCGGGAAGTTGTCGAGCACCAGCCGCGAGACCGCAATCTGCTTCAGGTCGAGCATGCCTGTGGTCTTCGGCAAGTGCTGTAGCGGCGTGTTCTCGGGATGAAATGCCAGCGGAATGAAGGTTTGGAAACCGTGCGTGTCGTCCTGTAGCGCGCGCAACTTCAGCAGGTGGTCGACGCGGTCTTCGTCGTTCTCCACGTGGCCGTAGAGCATGGTCGCATTCGACTTCAGGCCGATCTCATGCGCCGCGCGCGCAATCTCCAACCAGTCGTCGCCGTCGATCTTGTGATCGCAGATGATGTGCCGCACGCGGTCGGAGAAGATTTCCGCGCCGCCACCGGGCAAGGAATCGAGCCCCGCGTCTTTCAGCTTCAGCAGCACCTCGCGCGGGGTGGTCTTGCCGATGCGCGCAAAGAAGGCGATCTCCACCATGGTGAAGGCCTTCAGGTGTACCTGCGGGAAGCGCTCCTTCAATCCCGAGAGCAGGTCGAGGTAGTACTGGAAGGGCAGGTCGGCATGCAGTCCGCCAACGATATGGAATTCGGTGACCGCCTCGGTGTAGCCGGTCGCGGCCGTGTCCCACGCTTCCTCGAGCGCCATGGTGTAGGAGCCGGGCGAATCTTTCTTGCGACCGAAGGCGCACAGCCGGCAGGCAGCAACGCAGACGTTCGTATAGTTAATATGTCGATTGACATTGAAATACGCGGTATCGCCGTGCATCCGCTCACGAACGTAATTGGCCAGCCAGCCGACGCCCAGGATGTCGCCCGAGGCATAGAGCGCGAGCGCGTCTTCAAGAGACAGTCGCTCCTGCGCCATGACCTTGTCGTGGATGGGACGAAGGCGCGGGTCGTCGGTCTGGAAGGGATGAAGCTGTTTCAAAGCTGCTGCGCCAGCATGCGGTATAACTTCCGGCATAAGTTCATGATATCGCATACTTCTTAGCCTCATTACAACTCCTTGTGACGCCGAAGCTTCGGGCTCCCGCACGTCGGTTCGCAACTCTGGTTGGCCAAATAACTCTTGACAACATCCGCAATCCATCACATGATTACCCGCCAAAGATACCTCTCCCACGTAGTAGTTGCTGGAGATCTCCGCACCTCCAACTGGGCCGCGTACCTTCCAGGTTCGCTCGGCAACCTATCGCTCAGCCTGCTTGGAAAATCTCAAACCTAGGAGATAGAGATGAAAGCATCGCGCCTGTTGTCAGTTCTTGCATTGGCCGTATTGTCCGTACCCTCGCTCGTAGCACAGTCCAATCCCGGTACCATCCTTCAACTGGAATTCCAGACGCCGAAGAATGGGATGATTCCGCAGTATGAAGATGGCCGCAAGCAGAAGGCCGCATGGCACAAGCAGCAGAACGACAAGACGCCTCTGCTGGTATGGCAGACCATCAGCGGCGACGACACCAACACCTACATTGTGGGAGAGCCACCGCAGAGCTGGGCGGATATGGACAAGCCTTCCATTCCCGAAGACCAGGACCTTGCCGAGTTCAACAAGGTGATCGGCAATTACGTGGAAAAGCTGGTTATCCGCTACTACGAGTTTCTGCCGAAGATCAGCGCGCCGCCGGACTCGCAGTTGCCGTTGAAATACGCGGAGGTGATCGCCGTTCACGTGAAGTTCGGCAAAGGTATGGATTTCCAAAAGGGCGTCGCCCGAGTCAAAGAGGCCGCAACCAAGACCAACTGGCCGATGAAGTTTGAGTGGTACCACCTTGCGAATGGCGGGTCGGGAGACGAGTGGGTTCTGGTCCTTCCTCACGATAACTGGGCCGGCTTTGCAGACAATCCCAACGTCAAGCCAGTTCACGAGATGGTTGCGGGCGCATTTGGAGAGTCGGAAGCGAAGTCGCTCTTCAATAGCTTCAACGATATGGTCCTGTACGAAACGACCTCGATCGTCCAGTTCCGTCCCGACCTGAGCTACATTCCAGGCAAGTAGATTTTCGCGATCTGGTTCGGTAGGTGAGCGATCGCCCGGCTTCGGTCGGGCGAAGTTTTGTGGTCCCGGCTGTCGTTCCTGATCGGGGTAATTACTAACTAACACTCTCTGTCTCTCTGACAACTGACCACTGACAACCGAAGACGCCGCGCAAAATCTTGAGCGCGTGAGCGCATACTATTGCCAATGCCTCCGCTACGCCCTGCACAAGTACCACAGTTCCGCCGCAAGCTGCTGGCCTGGTATGACGCTCACCGGCGCGACCTGCCGTGGCGCCAGAGCACCGATCCGTATCGGGTATGGGTCTCGGAGATCATGCTGCAACAGACGCGCGTGGCCGCTGTTCTGGAACACTATGCGCGATTCATGAAGCGCTTCCCGACGGTGGCGGCGCTGGCGAGAGCGCGAGAGCATTCGGTGCTCGCCGTCTGGAGCGGGCTCGGTTACTACCATCGGGCACGCAGGATGCATCAGGCAGCGAAGGTGATCATGCGCCAGCGCCGTGGGCAGTTCCCTTCCCGCTTCGACGATTGGCTCGAACTGCCCGGCATTGGAAGGTACACAGCCGCAGCGATTGCCAGCATTGCGTTCAGCGAAGCGGTCGCGGTGGTCGATGGCAACGTCGAGCGCGTGCTGGCACGGCTCGGTGGCGATGCGCTGCCGAATGGCTCCGCGTGGGAGCGGGCGCAAGCACTGCTTGGTCCCAAGCGCCCTGGCGACTTCAACCAGGCGATGATGGAGTTGGGCGCGACCATCTGCACGCCGAAGTCTCCGCAATGCCTGGTGTGCCCCATAACTACTTTTTGCGCGACACGAGGCGAGCAGCCTCCGATGAAGCAGGCTCCTCGCAAGCGCAGGCAACTCATCTATGCGCTAGTAGAAAAACCGGGTGCAGTGTTTCTGGTGCGACGCGCGGCGGATGCGCGGCTCATGGCTGCCATGTGGGAGTTGCCACAGCTCACCGAGGCTCCCGCTGATGCGGCGCCAATTGCTCGACTGCGTCACTCGATCACCGACACGGATTACCAGGTGTCGGTGTTTCGGCTGCCGGAACTGGCCGTCGCCGACTCCGAGTGGTTCACTCCTCAGCAGTGGAATCGCATGGCGCTGACCGGGCTGGCACGCAAAATCCTGAGGAAAGTCGTCCAGCAGCCGGCTTGAGTCTCAGAGCGCGCCTGCGGAATCCAATTTGTGGAGGTGGTTGATGCCCGCACTTGGTGCCGGAGTGGTGGCTCCGGACTTCACATTGTCAACCGTCGACGGAAAGCAACTTTCGCTCAAAGATCTTCTAAAGAACGGGCCAGTGCTGCTGGCATTTTTCAAAGTGAGTTGTCCGGTGTGCCAGTATGCGTTTCCCTTCTTCGAAAGAATTTTCCAGGCGAACCGCGGTGGGAATATAACCGTGCTCGGCGTTTCGCAGGACAACGCAAAAAATACCCAGGCGTTTCTGCGCGAGTATGGTGTCAGCTTCCCGGTCGGAATTGATGATGATTCGAGTGGCTATCCAACTTCCAGCGCCTACGGTTTGACCAACGTTCCCACAGCGTTTTTAGTTGCGCCTGGGGGCGAGATTGAAGTCTCGTCGGTCGGCTGGTCGAAGCGCGACGTAGAAGCTATCGCTCAGCGCTTGGCCGAGTCCCGTAATCAGAAGGCTGTACCCATTTGGCGCGCCGGCGAAAGCGTGCAGGAGTTCCGCGGCGGTTGAAGCTCCAAGAACTGATCTGCGGTTCGCAGATCGATAAAAGCTTGAGCCACGGATTAACCCAGAGGAACACGGATCGGACCTAAGCATTCGGATTCTCAGTGCTTATCTTTTTCTGATCGGCGTGAATCCGTGTCAATCAGTGGCTGGTCTTTGTCTTGTAGGTCAGTCGCTGCCAGGTCACGCCCCTGGTTGTAAGTGGGTTGGCAGTGATTTACCCTCCAGTGCGTGTCCGCCTCTGACGAGTTATTCATGGAAGAAGCATTGCGCGAGGCGCAGCGCGCCCTGGCGCTCGGTGAGGTTCCAGTCGGAGCGGTAGTCGTCTGCGACGGCGAGATCATCGGGCGCGGTTGCAACTGTCCAATAACTTCCAAGGATCCCACGGCGCATGCCGAGATTATTGCTCTGCGCGAAGCCGGCTCAGCAGTGGGCAACTATCGCTTGCTTGACTGCGATATCTACGTCACCGTTGAGCCTTGCGCGATGTGCGCCGGAGCCATCACCCATGCCCGCATTCGCCGCCTGATCTACGGCGCGGAAGACTCCAAGGCCGGAGCGGTCCATTCCGTGTTCCAGGTGTTGAATAACTCACGGCTGAACCATCGCGTCGACGTGACCTGCGGCGTGCTGGCAGCGCGTTGCATGGAGTTGATGCAGAGCTTTTTTCGCGAGAAGCGTACCTCGAAAAGCGACTGAACTGGATATCATCGAGTGAGCACGCATTCGCCGAGCGCGGGATCGTGTATCAGCGATTCGGTGCGGAGTCGTAGGAATCACGTATCAGGCGTCGGGTATCGGAAAAGCAGTGTATGGTGGGGCTCCCGGTCTGAAGCCTGATACCCGGTCGCCGCAGCTTTCAAATCGGCGCGCAGGCAGACTTTGCTAAACTAACAGTGCTGGCAACTCCGGCCAGATGCAACCCTGCGCGGAGAGGTGGCCGAGTGGTTGAAGGCACCCGCCTCGAAAGCGGACGTACCTGAGAGGGTACCGCGAGTTCGAATCTCGCCCTCTCCGCCATACTTCAGTAGGTTTTTGAAACAAAAGACATAAATACATCGCCGACAGTTTGCTAGCACGCCGCATACCGCTCAATGCTGGAAGACTTCTTCCACCTCGTGTTCGAAAACTTACTAGGATGAGCTGGAGCCTAAAGACCTGATGAGCTTCACCGCCGACCTGAAGCCGGCTGGCCTGAGCGATCGTACCGTCTACAACAGGCATATTGAAGTAGGAAGCCAAGCTCTAACCTGGCGGTAGGGTTGTGCTGCCCCGTATAGTTCCGCCGCGTTCGTGGAGGCTGTACCCGCGAAGCTGACTCCCAGGCGAAAGGCTACTTCCCATGGCTGGCGTTACGACACGAAGGAATAGAATGACTGTTTCGCCACTTCGGACCTGGCTAGCGTAGCCATACTGCTACCCGGTGCCTCATAAGGAAGTACGCTTGAGCTCTTTTCGGCTGTCTCGCAAACTGATTGCTGCCACTCTTCTCGTTCTTTCCGCCGGCTGTTTCACCTCTTTCGCACAGACCACGGATCAGCCTGACGCCAAGAAGAATGAGCCGCCGCCTTCGTCCAAATCGAAAGCGGCTCATAAGCCGAAGAGCGACTCCGCTGCTTCCGCGAAGGAAGAGGCTCCCGAGAAGAAGCCGGGAGGAATGAACGCTGACACTTTCTCCGGATTGCATTTTCGCCTGATCGGGCCAGCGGCTGCCTCGGGGCGTGTCATCGCCTTCGCGGTCAATCCGAACAAGCGCGCGGAGTATTACGTTGGTGTTGCCTCGGGAGGCGTGTGGAAGACCAGCAACGATGGCACCACGTGGACGCCTGTCTTCGACAACGAAGGCTCGTATTCAATCGGGGCGGTTGTCATGGATCCAAACGATCCATCCGTCATTTGGGTGGGAACGGGCGAGGGCAATGCCGAGCGTAGCGTCGGTTACGGCGATGGCGTGTACCGTTCCGACGATGGCGGGAAGAACTGGACCAACACCGGACTGAAGAAGTCGGGCAATATTGGCCGCATCGCCATCGATCCCAGCGATAGCAACGTTGTGTATGTCGCCGCCGAAGGTCCCTTGTGGGGGCCGGGAGGCGATCGTGGTCTGTTCAAGACTACCGATGGCGGCAAGACCTGGAAGAACGTTCTCAACATTAGCGAGAACACGGGCTTCGCTGACGTCGCGATCGATCCGTCGAATCCTGCCATTATTTACGCTGCTGCGTATCAACGCCGCCGCCACGTTTGGACCATGATCGATGGCGGCCCCGAGAGCGCCATCTACAAGTCAACCGATGCGGGGGCTACGTGGACCAAGCTCAAGTCCGGGCTGCCCACGGAAGATCTGGGGCGCATCGGCCTGGCGGTTTCGCCCGCTGACCCGAATACCGTGTACGCCATGGTCGAAGCCGCTAACGGCAACGGGGGAGTCTTCCGCTCCAAAGATAAAGGCGCCAACTGGGAGCGTCGCAACGAATACGATTCCACCGCCTTCTACTACAGCCAGGTCTTTGCCGATCCTAAGAATGTTGATCGCATTTATGTGATGAACGCTGCGTTGCGCGTATCGGACGACGGTGGCAAGACCTTGCACAAGATGAACGAGGCCAACCACCACGGCGACAACCACTACATCTGGATCGACCCCAACGATACCGACTACTACCTGCTTGGCTCCGACGGAGGCGTATCGGAGAGCTACAATCGCGGCGAAAATTGGCTGTTCAAAGCCAACCTGCCGACGGTGCAGTTC
Source organism: uncultured Acidobacteriaceae bacterium (assembly GCA_963796585.1). GTDB lineage: Bacteria > Acidobacteriota > Terriglobia > Terriglobales > Acidobacteriaceae > CAVVDY01. Next base: position 335,815 of record CAWCMB010000003.1, on the reverse strand, counting down.
TACGACGTCGCGGTGGACAACGCCACGCCGTTTTACCACGTCTGCGGCGGAACCCAGGACAACTTCTCATGGTGCGGTCCTTCGCGGACGCGAGACATCAATGGGATCATGAACTCCGACTGGTATGTCACCACCGGAGGCGACGGATTTCACTCGCGGGTTGATCCCGAGGATCCGAACACGGTGTACGCCGAGTCGCAGTATGGAGTGTTGGTGCGTTACGACAGGCGTACCGGCGAGCAAGTACTGATTCAGCCACAGGAACCCAAAGCTGGCCCGCCACTGCGCTGGAACTGGGATTCGCCTCTCATCGTCAGTCCGCATTCGCATACGCGTCTGTACTTCGGTGGAAACGTCCTGTTTCGCAGCGACGACCGTGGCGATAGCTGGCAGCCCGTCAGCCCCGACCTGACGCGTCAGCTCGACCGCAACAAGTTGCCGGTGATGGGAAAGGTATGGGGTCCCGATGCGGTCGCCAAGAATCAGTCAACCTCGTTTTACGGAAACATTGTTTCGATCGCCGAGTCGCCATTGAAAGAAGGCCAGCTGTACGTAGGTACGGATGATGGCCTGATTCAAGTGACTCAGGATGGTGGCGCGAACTGGACTAAGTACGCGAAATTCCCGGGCGTGCCGGAGATGACTTACGTCAGCCGCCTGGCCGGATCGAAACACGCTGGAGATACCGTCTACGCCGCTTTCGACAATCACAAGAATGAAGACTTTAAGCCCTATCTTCTTAAGTCCACCTATGCGGGCAGAACCTGGACGTCGATTGCCGGCGACCTGCCCGAGAACGGACCGGTGCTGGCTTTTGCGGAAGATCCTGTGGACCCCAATCTGTTGTTCGCGGGTACTGAGTTTGGCGCCTTCTTTTCCATCGATGGCGGGCAGAAGTGGATACAAATGAAGGGAGGATTACCGACTATCGCCGTACGTGACATGATCGTCCATCCGCGCGAGGGCGATCTGGTGGTGGCCACCTTCGGGCGAGGGTTTTACATTCTGGACGACATCACCGCGTTGCGGCAGATCAGCCCTGATAAGTTGCAGCAAACCGCAACCTTATTCCCGCCCAAGGACGGCCTGCTTTACATCGAGCGGCTGCCGCTTGGCGGCGCCAAGAAAGGCTTCCAGGGCGATGCTTTCTATACCGCTGACAATCCGCCGTATGGAACGGTGTTTACCTACTACCTGAAAGACAAGCTTCGCACGCAGAAAGAAAAACGACAGGCAGCGGAGAAGGAAGCCGCCAAGAACAATCAACCGCTCCACTATCCCACCGATGACGAACTGCGGGCCGAAGCCGAAGCTCCCAAGCCGGAGTTGTACCTGATGATCTATGACCAGTCGGGCGCACCCATACGGCGGGTCGATGGAGCGACGGATGCGGGCTTTCATCGCGTGGCCTGGGACCTGCGCTACTCCGCGCCAACGGTGAAGAGTGGTCCAGCCGAACCCGGCGACGAAGACGATCTCCCACCCGCCGGATCAATTGGTCCTTTGGTGCTGCCGGGCAGCTATTCGGCTCGGTTGTTCATGAAGGATGAGCACAACGTTACCGAAGTCGGCGGCGGAGCTCAGCCTTTCAGCGTCGTTGCCGACGGCGCTTCATCGGCAAGTCCCCAGGACCGCGCGGCTCGCGAGGAGTTCAACCTCAAGGTGGCAAAGCTCTATCGGGCGGTCTCCGGTTCCATCAATGCTGCCGACGATCTGAATGGACGTCTGTCAGCTATCGAAAAGGCGTTGCACGAAACGCCTGCCGCCGACCAGCAGCTTGGTCCGGTGGCCGAATCCCTGATGCAGCAGAATCGGGATATCCTACGCGCGCTGCGTGGCGACGTTGAGTTGCAGAAGCGGGCTGAAAATGTTCCGGCCTCTATCGACGATCGGGTCGAAGGCATCATGGAAGGGGAACGCTTCTCCAGCGGCAAGCCTACCCAGACCCACATCGCCGCCTACAACATCGCGGCAGAGGAGTTCACCCAACAGTTGGCAAAGTTGCACACGCTTATCGATGTCGATGTGGCGAAGCTGGAGAAGGGCCTAGAGGCCGCCGGAGTTCCCTGGACGCCTGGCCGCGTGCCCAACTGGCAGCAGTGAGCTCGCTGCCAGTCACGGCGGGATAAGTTCCCTGGTGTTGCAGAACCACCAGGTCCGCGCCAGGATCGTTGTGATCAGTACGAATTCGGTGAGCGACACGATGTAGGCGATCCCCAGCTTTGGCAACCTCTGTTTTTCCTCACCGTTCGGAGACGGCATTGGCGCGCCTCGGATATTATGCGGCGACCTCCCCAGGAAGCATCTTCGGGAAGATTACTCATGAGAAGTTCGTATGCGCAAACTGCCGCGCCATAAAGGGCAAGAATGTGTCAATATCCGAGATATTAAGCCGCCAGGTGGCGGCTTTTCTAGCGAATTTACATAACCAAAAGGCGGAGCGACTCTTCCCACTCACGCCACTAACCCTGGGGCTACAGGGAAATTCGCGGTGTGCCAGCGCTCTCGAACTGGTGCTCAGACTACTTAAACCGTGTTAGCCTTTTTAACTTTTCTAGTCTTTTTAGGGGAGTTAGGCCGGAAATGTCGGTCACAACAGAATAGGCGACGGCTTACAGAGTTTAAATAACAGCAATAATTACGATGATTTAAGTGAAATTGCCCGGTTCTGCGAAGTGAAGCGGATTCGGATCCAGGCGAATCTAGTCCTCCTCTCCAGTAATTTCCTGAAGTTCATTCTGAGTAGAGATCCCTCACTGCGTGGGCTGATCCTGTCTGCCCACGCGAAGCGCCCGCGTTTGGGAGCAGCTGATGTTGACCGGAACGCACAATCCTTGTAGATTCGCCTCAACTTCTAAGCTCATTTAGGTCGGTTCGTTTACCCGGAACACCCGAGGAGGCCTTTTGGCCGCGGTTTTTATCAGCTACCGTCGTGAAGATGCGGAGGACTCGGCCCGCGCCTTGTACGAGAGTTTGGTTCGCGAATTTGGCAAAGACCAGCTTTTCCTGGACGTTGAGGCCATCGCCCCTGGATCGGACTTTCGCGAAGTGGAGAACCGGTCGCTCGACGAGTGCGCCGTGTTCCTGGTTGTAATTGGGCCGACATGGCTCGAGATCAAGGCCGCTGATGATCCTCAAGGCCAGCGCAGGCTGGACAATCCCAGCGACTACGTTCGACAGGAAGTAGCCAGGGCGCTGAAGCGAGGCGGGGGGCTGCCGGTGATTCCGGTCCTGGTACGCGGCGCCAGCATGCCTGCGGCGGCAAAGCTTCCAGAGGATTTGCAGAACCTAGCCTATCGCAATGCGCTTGCGCTCAACCACCTCGATTGGGACGGCAATCTGCAAAAGCTGGTGGCGGCCATTCGACCTCACGTTGACGACGGCAGCCCGGTTGCGCAGCCTGCGTCGTCGGTTCAGCCCGTGCTGAAGCAGGGGTTTCAGGCGCAGAAGTTAGCCGCAGCAGCTCGGCATGCGCAGCTTTCCGATTCGGTGCAGGACGGCAGTGCCGTCGAGTTCGAATCCGCCGCGAAGGTAAAGCTTGGCAAGGGAGTCCTGATCGGCATTCCACTATTAATTCTCGCGGCCATGGTTGCCTACTTTGTGCTGCGGCCAGGAGCCAAGCCGAAACCGAATCCCGGGCCAACTGGCCTGGCGATAACGATTGTGCGCAATTCGCGGCTGACGGGCGTGTCGGGGCCGGTCAGCTTCTCGGTTGATGGCGAGCAGCAGGGGCAGATCCAATTCGACGATCGCGGCAATACGCCTCTCCAGATTCACGCTAGCGAGGGCGAACATCAGTTCACCATCAGCAATCCCCAGACCAAGGCAAACTGCGCAGGCACATTCCAGGCCGGTGCCGATGCCGCTAAGCTCGTGCTCCGAATGCGCGACGGCGGTACGGTCTGTTCCCTGCAACCGCTGACGAAAGCGGACAGCGGCGCGCAGTAGCCAGCCGATATCCACCGATTCGTTTATCATGCCAGCTACGATCGACATCGAAACCGTTCGCTGAGCCGACATGAAGCTTCTCACCAAGTTCAACATCGTTCTGATCGTATTCTTCGGAGCGGGCGGAATTCTGATCGCCCAGCTCGCCAAGAACTTTCTCCTAAACAATGCGCGCGACCAGGTGGTGCAGCAGGCCGAGTTGATGATGGCCGCTGCCAAAGCGACGCGCGAATACACCAACGACCAGATCAAGCCCCTGCTGCTGAAGAATCCGGACCACGAGATCAACTTCTTGCCACAGACGGTACCGGCCTTTTCGGCGATCACCATTTTTTCAGCGCTCAGGAAAAATTACAGCGACTACTCGTATCGCGAAGCTACCTTGAACCCCACCAACCTGGCCGACCGGGCGGAGGATTGGGAAGCGGACATCATTCGCTACTTCGAAGACCACCCGAATGAGAAACAGTTAGTGAACGAGCGTGAGACGCCAACCGGCCGTCAGCTTTACCTGGCCAAGCCGATGCGTGCGGGCGGCAGTTGTCTGGAGTGCCACAGCGAACCGTCGGTCGCGCCCCCTGCGATGATTCGGAAATATGGCCCCAATAACGGCTTCGGCTGGAAATTGAACCAGGTGATCGCCGCGCAGGTGGTGTCGGTGCCGATGACCTTGCCAACTACCATCGCCGAGAAGGCCTATCGCAATTTGATTCTGTTCCTGATCACGGTTTTCGTGGTGACCATTCTCGCGCTCGACGGTGCGTTGTATTGGCTGGTGATTCGGCCGCTGCACACGGTTTCGCAGGCGGCAGATCGCGTGAGCCGAGGAGATACCGACGTTGCGCCGCTCCAGGCGCGGGGCAACGATGAGATCGCTGATGTTACAGCGTCGTTCAACCGGATGCGGGTGAGCCTGGTGAAGGCGCTGAAGATGCTGGAGTGAATGGCCGGGGCATTCCTGTCAGCGATGCGACTTTAATCGTGCCGAACCGCGTTTCTCCAGGTTTGTCATCACGAGGTCGCCGCGGCGATCGAGGGACCTGTTCCTTGCCACGCGAATGGGGTGTATGCGTTTCTCCGACCAGCGCAGTTGCTTGGTTGCGCAAACAAACTGCAGATCCCTCGACTCCGCTGCGCTCCGTTCGGGATGACAAACGAAATGAAAAAGCTTACGACGGCGACGCTAAAGCTGCGCCCCTTCTGAAACCAATCAACCGCTGGCGGCCAACGGCAACCGACTCTGCTCAGTATCAACTGCTTCCTCCCGAAACTCCGCACCTTCCCGTTTGAGCAGCAACGCTTTCACGGGGAGTCCGCCGCCGTATCCGCCCAGGCGTTTGCCTGACGCCAGCACGCGATGGCACGGAACGATGATTGCGATGGGATTGTAGTGATTGGCTTGGCCGACGGCACGGAAAGCGGCGGGCGATCCTACAGCGCGGGCGATCTCCGCGTAGGTGCGCGTCTCGCCGTAAGGAATGCGCAGAAGCTCTTCCCAGCAGCGCTTGCGGAATTCTGTTCCGCGAAGATCCAGTGGCACGGTGAACTGCTTTCGCTTTCCGGCAAAATACTCTTCGAGTTGGGTGCGAGTTTGGGCGGTTCGCGAAGGTGACTCCTCCCAGCGAAGTGGTTCTCCATCGATGCTCTGCGGCAGGCCACGATCGAATTCAAGGATGACGAGAGCAGTTTCACTAGCGCCAATCAACAAGGGTCCAGCGGGAGAAGACATGCGTGAGTAGAACAAGATTTCCATGGCTGCAAACTAAGCTACCACCGTTTTCGCTCCAAGAAAAAACCCCCGCTCGCGCGAGGGGCCTAGAAGAGTAGGAGGATCTGTGTGGTGTCTTACTGCTGTTGTGCTTGCGCATTATTGGGCGAGGCAGACGCGCCGTTCGATGCCAACTGGTCGAGGTCGTTCTTCAACAGGCTAATTTCAACCCGGTTCGGCGCCGGACGACCGTTCGCCTTCGCATTGCCGCTGCTCGCGGTCTCGCTTGAGGCGGTCTGCACTTTCGCGTTGCCCATGCCCATCACGAAAATGCGATACACCGGGATATTGTGCTCTTCAACCAGGTAGCGAACGACCGCATTGGCCATGGTCTGTGAGCTCTGAATGCCGGACTGACCGCGGCTGGAGGAGAATCCCTGGACCTCAATCACGTAGCCCTTTTGCCCGTTCAGGTTTGTCGCCATATCGTCGAGCGCAGCCTTGGCCTTGGGGCCGAGCGCGGTGTGCCCCGCGGGGAAGCGAATCTCGGTCTGCGAGGTGGTCTGATACTGGTCGAGGTTGCCAACGACCTGCTCCACCTGATTCAGCCGATTACTGGCCTGGGTCGCCGTTTGGTTCGCCTGCTGCGCCTGGTTACGGGCCGCCACTGCGTGCTGATCGGCTTCATTGGCCTTGGCCGATGCCTGTTGAATACCTGCCTGTGCGCGAGCGTCAACGTCTTTGATCGATTTCGCGTTGTCAGCGGTGAGCTCATCCAGCTCATTGACGCGATTGCGAATCGGGCTCATCTGCCGCTGCACGTACTTCTTCCGTGCGAACGGATTGAGGTGACCCCAAAATCCTTCGCGAGTTTGCGGCTCTAGCGGCTGATGCGCCGACAGGTTCTGGTCAGACGCAGTGCTGGTTGCTGAGCTGCTGCCCTGGTCTGTGCTCGATGACGAGGTAGCCGCAGACTGCTGGTTATCAGGCGCTGTCTGCTGCGCCATTACCGGCATAGCCAAGGTGGCGGCTAAAGGCAGCGCGTAAAGCATCCGAATCTTCATTTTTCAGTTCCCTCCGCGAACATCGCCGGGAGAAGCTCAACCGGCAAGCTCAAAGCCAATACAATCGTGGTTCTCCGTTTTTATGTACAGTTCGATTGCCAAACGCATGGGCCCGCTGGGGCGATGAAAACAAGGGCGTTGCAAGCCGTTTGGTGACGAGCAGGCATTCCCCACTGGGTAGGAAAGCAGGCAGGCAGGTAATTTCTTCAGGATTAGCGCTTTAGGCGCCTTGCGCCGTGAGTCCCGGCTGAGCAACCGTACCGATTACCAATGGCTGAATTGCACTCTCGACTTCGACTTGAGCGGCCGAGAGCGGCAAGGGGGGAACCACGGTCAGCGAGCCCAGCAGCTCAGCCAGGCGGAAGTAGGAGGCGCGGCATTCGCGCATGAAGTCCACCGGATACTCTGGCTTGCGAGCCCGGGCTGCTTCGGGATCGGCATCGAGCAGATAAGCGATGTCTGGGCGAGGAACCAGCCAGGCTATCGCACGCACGAACCAGCGGGTCAGCGGATTCGACAATGCCAGGTTGGCGAGCTCGTCGTAAATGTAGCGATCCATAATGATCGCCTGAACCGGCAGCCTGCGAGCCTTGCGGACAACAAGTCGCAAGTGCATGGCGTCGGCCAGGTACAAGAAATGGCGAGCCAGGTTGAGGTACCACTTGCGCACGTTCTTATCGCGCCGGTTCACCGGACGGTCGGGCACGCCTATGCCGCGTTCGCTGCCGTAAACCTTGTGTACGAAGTCTTCGCGGTAGTGAGTACCCACGACTACGTCGTCCCAGAATGCTAGGGTCTTGACCACGATGCCGCGGTCTTCGAGATAGTCGACCAGATTTTGAATCTGCGTGCTTTTGCCCGAGCCGTCCAGTCCTGAGAACGAAATCAGGAGCGGCTGGCGTGATTGTATGGGTACCACTGTGTCAGACATCAGAAGACCTAAATTAAATCGGTGAGCATGGCGTTCTACCCTGCGGAGGATTCGAACGAACGAGCTTTGTATCAGGGCACGGCTTTAGCCGGGCCGCCAACGGCGTAATAACTATGGACCTTTAGGTCCTGAACAAGCTGAAGACAGGGGCTAAAGCCCGCATATTTCGGCACTTTTCCGGCCCGACTGAAGTCGGGCCCTGATACAAAACTCATCCGGTGCTGGTCTTTGGCTAAGTCGCGCCTGGACACAGAGCTGAAGCCCATTACGGCTTCGCCGAAGTGCCTTTGGACAAGGCATAGATAGTGCCGCCGGCAATGCCCACCGCGGCGATGGCCCCGAGCTTCAGCAGCAGCGAACGGCGCTGGTTCTGCTTGGCAGGTGCAATGGCCGCTCCGGCCGGACGTGACGCCCCGCCACCTACCGTCTCTATTCCCTCAGCCGTGGCTGCACCCAGTGGTTGCTGTTGTGGCTCGGCCAAGGTCTGTGGCGGCGGTGTCGCATTCTGCGGAGGCTGTGTAAGGTCGGAGTCCTGTCCCGGATAAACCGTGCGCGGCCCCTCAGGTTCATTCTGAGTAGGAATCGGCTGCAAAGGTCCCTGCGACGGATCGACAGTCGTGCCCGACGGCTGCGCCTGCCGCGGAGCCTGTGGGGCCTCTTGGGCCTGCAGCAACTCCGGCATTCCGCACAGCGCAAAACCCAGCACCGGAACCATGCACTTGATGAGAAATTCATTGCGAGCTTTCATGGCAGCTCTCCATCCTTGAAATTCGGGCCCGGCGAACTCATTTTGAATTCGCTAACGTATTGCGGGTCGCAACCGGCTGCGCCGGCGCCGCGGCCGTGCTTGCTGTATAGTGCAGCGGATTCATCAAGCGCTCCACATCGGCATCACGGTCGTAGAAAAGATTGCGGGCACGGTTCTTCGCATAACGCCAGAGGTTGCTGACATTGGTCTGGTACCAGCAGGACTCCGACATACGTGGCGAGAAACCGCAGAACACACGAAACTGGGAACGCAAAATCTCCGGCGAAGCCAACAAAGCCGCTGTCAGCCGGTGATTACCTTCCAGCACGGTCACGGGCTGGGTGTCGTCGAGGCCAATCAGCAGTACGGCGCTGTTGTCATCGCCGCTGCGAAGCTTGTAGCTCAATGCCTGAACCCGGGTGACGAAATCACGGGTCTTTCCAAAGAAGCGCTGATGCCGGATGCGCTTTGCGATGTCTTTGATGAGGAAGCTCCCGTTCGCGACCTTGCGCCACTGCGCCCGGGGAAATACGCGGATCCGATCCAGGTCCTCGGCTTCGATTTCAACTTCCCACCACGATGTATCGTCCGGAATTTCGCGCCACATGTGACCTCGCCGGCGAAACAACAACGCCCGACGAAGGGAGTTAGCGGTCTCGTCAGAGAGGTCGGCATTCAGAACCAGATGCTCGAACTGATGCCGGTCATGATGAAACTCCTCCTGATAGAACTCGTTCCTCAGGAACTCCGAGACGACTTCCGGTTCAGTGACTCGGCGCAACTTCTTCATGCAGCCTCCTGCCAGCTGTCAGCCACGACCTCACGAAGGGGTATGAAACCGCGCCTAACAGTAAGATCCGAAGTACCTCCTGTACCACGATCACTTCCATCAGAGTGGAATGGAACCACGCAATTCCGAGCACGATGAGTCCGCTTACTACGAGTTGCAACCAGCCAGTGTTAGCAATACGCCTGGACATCTCATACGTGATAAGAACCACGCTGATCGCGTAGATCCCGGTCGCCGCCGCGTTCATGCTCAACAGCCAGTTCAATCCTTGAACCGCCGATACAAAATGAGCTCCGAACAGGGTACGGAAGACCAGTTGTGGGAAAGCCGCCAGGAACAGCACGAAGGCTGTGGACATGCCCGTGACCATAAGCAGCGGCAGAGCCAGCAACGCCGGAGCCTGGCGCTCCTGACTGGTGCCTGCCGACACCGGGAACATGGCGCTGACGATGGACCACGCTCCGAAATAGAGAAGCCTGCCGACCAGGGCGATGGCCGCATACAATCCCGCCAAATCAGGCGGGAAGAAGTGCTTCACCATCAGGATGTCGATGTTACTGATGATGACCTGGCCGACGAAAAACACGATTGCCTGGACGGTTTCACCCAGGTGAAGTTTGCCGGCGCTGCTCGCGACCTTGCTGCGCAGCTCATGCGCGGCGTCGGGAAGAAAATAGGCGAAGATGACGGAGCCCGAGATGGCGGCGACCGCGCCCAGGACGCCATAGCCCATCTCGATGAGAACGATCGCGCCGCCGAACTTGACCAGCGCTTCAGCCACCATGTTCCAGCTCAGTCCGCGGAAGCGACAGGTTCCCTGCAAGCCGCCGCGCTTCACCCCGAGCGGGATGTAGATGGTGAGTCCGAAGGCCAGCAGGATAATCACCCACGGACTGGAGAGCCGGAGATACGAGGCGAGTGCCGAGCTGGCAAACAGCATGGCCGCACCCAAGCTAATGCCGACCCACCAGGATCTCTTGCGCAGGAATTGATAGACCGCGGCCTTGGCTTCAACCGATTCGCTCTTGGCCACCAGCTTGGTGCAGACCAGTTGAAAGGCGAGGGTGATGGCCGAGATCAGCATAAGAATGGTGACGGCCGCAGCAGCATGGCTGAAATCCGCCGGACCCAGCAGCCGCGCCACCCCGATGTTGTAGCCGAAGTTCGCCAGGCTGACGAAGACCGAGCCGAACAGCATGATCAGGCTGCCGCCCAGGATCTTTGCGTGCGCCGAACGGTTAACCCTGAGGCGTGCGATACGCTCGCGCCAGCTGCTTGTACTGGGCACACAAACAGCGACCATGTCTCCCCCGAAGCTCATGCTGCGACGTCGGCTCCATCACTGCTCCCGACGAAAACTTCGGGCGTAATCATTGGCGTCACGTGGTGCGCCGGATGCGGGTAGTAATGCTTCAGGGCATTAGGCAGGAAGCTGCTGAAGCTTTTCACCGCCTGGGTGGAGTTGTCGTAAATCTCAAATAAGCGTCCGGTGCGGGTCAGTTCGAGCACCACCGCTGCCTGCTGCGAAACCGATGCCAACTTCAAGTCGCCATCATGCTTGATGACGTCGCGCATGCACTGCAACAACACGTCAACGCCGCCGGCGTCGATATGCCGTACCTGCGACATATCGAAAACCAGCTGGGGGCGGTCAGCGTTCAAAAACGGCTCAACTTCCTTCAGGAAGCTGCGGGCCTGTTTGAGGTTCATCGTTTCCGGCATTCTCTTGACGACAACGGGACGACTAATGTTCTCCATATCTCCTCACGACCGCGAAGCTGGAGGGGAACTCTCCCACCTCTTGGTTGGATGCCGGTTCGTTCACATCCGGGGTTGCTAAATTTGTTGCCGGCGCCTCCAGGGATCCCGGCGACCGCGTGGGCCTGATCTTGCGCGCCCGATTTAAAATTCCGCGGTATATCTGCTTTGGTAAGACGACAAAAAATGCGGCAGCGCTGCCTAGGGTGCGAAAAACGGCGCTGGCGGGTGATACTCCAACCAGCTTTACGTCCTGGATTTCCACAGCAACGTCGCGCACCAGATGCGAAATTCGCTGATAACCCACGATGGAATGCATCACGTCCAAGCCGGCGCCCACATAGGTGAACGGCAAGATAGTTGAGTTCTCCACCACCGTGCCGCAGTCAACTTCGGCGTGATGTTCAATCACGCTGTTGCGGGTCAGCAGTACCGCAGCCCGAATCTTGCTGCGAGCGCCGACAAAGGCCGGGGCTAACACACGCGCCTTGCGATGGATGCGGGCGCCATCGCCAACCCAAACTCCCGGCTTCAACTCCCGGCCCATAGGACGCACGGCGTTTTTCGCGAGCAAGCCGTCAATCGCAAGACGGCGGAAATCGCTTGCCGAGCGCAGGAGATTTACGTAGCCCTTGGCCACGAAGCGCTCACAGTCGTCGCGCACCTTCCGCAGCCCGCTACGGAACAGGGTCGTCGCATCGCCGCGGCGGCTGGCATCCACAACAAAAATCCCCAGCCCTTCGGCGTCGGCCCCGATCACCGTGGTCATGCGGCAGCGCTTGTCGACGTGGTGCTGGATGAGTTCCTCGTAGTCCAGCTCCGTGTAAGGTCCCAAGTGCAGAATCAGAACCAGATCGGTACCACTCTGGCGGAACTGGTCAACCGCATCCTCAGCCGATTGCCAAAAGCTGTCGTCAGTTGCCAAAACCGCATCAAATCCGGCCTTATGGACGACGCGCTCGACGTCGATTCGAGCGTCCGGGCCAGCTGAGCTGATGACCGTCCCCTGCGAGATACCGGCGGCCTCCAGGCGCTGCGCAATTCGCTCCAGAACCGTTGCCCCCAGGACGTCGAGGCAGGCGAATGGAACACCGGCCAGCAATTCCTGGGGAGTGCCATTTGCAACTGGAGCACCGAGCAAAATGAGCGCCTTTATATCCATGGTTGCCACCTTGGAGCCGCTGCCCGGAAAATGGCCGACCGCGAAGGTATCCACGACGGAATCCGCCGGAACCGCGAGATGGGATCGAGGGCCCGGGTGCGCTGATGAAGATCGAAGGCGCGCAGATATTGGCGAATGATCTGAGGCATCGTCATGCGTAGCGCAGCCGAGAAGTTCTGCTCCGCCATTTCGCGCATTTTTTGATCGTCGTTGAGCAGGGCATGCATTCGGTCTGCCAGGTCCTGGGCCTTACCGGTTTCATAAAACTCAATAGCAATACCCTCGTCCCAAGCCATCTCGCGAAAGTCCTGTATTCCGGCTGAAACTATTGGGACGCCAAATTCGCACGCAAGGTGGGCTACGCCGCTCGCTCCGGTCGCAGAAGTATACGGGAGTACCAGAAAACTGGCGGAACGAAACAGCCGGGGAATGTCCTCCTCTGCCACATAGCCGGTGAACTCTACTCGCGAATCATCCTTCAACTGCTCGGCGGCAGATTCGACATAGCCGGGAGTCATGGGATGATTCGAGCCCGCCACCACCAGCTTCACGTTGGGCATACGCTCCGCCAGCCGATGAAAGGCTTGGATGAGCAGATCGAGGCGCTTATAGGTTCCCCATTTACCGAAGGCGAGAATGCGATGTTCCGGCTTACCGCGCAGACTGAAGTCCGGAGGCTCAGGACGCGCTGACAAAATGCCATGGGCGCGAAAGTGCACATTTTCGCCACGATACTTGTCGATGAGAGTGCGACGATACGCAGGCAGCAGCACCGAAATGGAATTGGCCATCAGCAACATGCGGGTGGCGGAATAGCCCGCGGCCCGGTACAACCTGGGGAAGCGCACCCCAGCGTCTTTGAGGTCGATGTTGTCCATCAGATGATGCAACGTAACGTGCGTGTAGCGTCCTGTCAGCCGCGAGAGCAGCGGGACGGCGAGCCCGCTGAACGCCGCGACCGGGTTGTTCCCGAAGGTAGAGAACAGCAGGTTGAACCAGACAACATCGGGCTTGATGTCGTGGATGGCTCGCCACAACTTCACCGGATTGCTGAGCGAGTCGAACCGCCAGCAACGAACCACCTCGAAGCCGTCGAGTTCGGCTGCGCCATCTTCGATCTCGTCGCCCAGGATAGTCAGGCTGAGCAGCGGATCGCGGCCCAACTCCCGTGCGATGTGAAACCCGTATTCGTTCAGTCCCCGCCGGCTTGGCGGAAAAGCTGTGACCAGGCAAATTTTCATGACCGAGGGGCCCTAAAAAACCGTCAGCCGAACGATGGGACGCAGCGTTTGTCCACTCTTGGCTACGCCGTTGAAGTTCGGGAACTGTTCTGTCTCTAAACCGAACGAAAAGCGCAACGGATACTCCACCGGGAAACTGCCATTGGAGTCCGTTATGATGCGCCGGAACGGCCGGACATAGGAGACGTAGAACGCGCTGTAAAAATTGTTGTAGTCCTGCAGAATCTCGCCCCGCGTGTAAGCAAATTCGCCGTTGACGCTCCAGGTGTTGTTGGGCCGGAACTCGATGGTGCCGCCGGGACGCAATGCCTGGGCAGTTGCCGTCAACGTGTCTTGCACCCGGTAGGAGCGGATGTACTCGCCGAGCGCCGTCACCGTCAACTTCTCGCCGAACTTGCGCGTAATGCCGGCATACGTGGAGGTGGTGAAGAACTGGCGCACCAGCGGGCTGAAGGTAAGATTGCGGCGCGTGTAACCGGTGACGAACGCCGTCTTGCCCCACGGTCTGCCGACCGTGAACTCAATCTGTTCTCCAATGTCATTGGAGCTCAAGTTCTGAAGGGTAAACGGCCCGGCTTCGTGATATATGGACCCGCGCAGGCTCAGCCAGTTGTAGAACGAGCTGGTGGAGAAGTACGCGAACTCGCGCAGCAAATTCTGGTTCAGATTCACCGCATCGTCGCTGTCGCGCCGCAACGTGAACTGAATTCCGGTATTGAAATTGATCGATGCGTCTCCAATGTGCAGCGTGGGGTTGATCGCGCTGTTGAAGTTGTAGTCGTTGGTGTTGCGGTTGATGATCAATGCTTCGTTCGGCAAGGAGTACGGACCTTGCGCATTGCGCACCTGGAAGAATCCGCTCACCAGCGGGAAACTGTTGAAGTGCAAGCGGTACGCGGCCGTGGCCAGCGACTGCAATTCAGAGCGCGGAGGCGGCAGCAAGGGATTGTTGCTGCTGAGACCAAAGATTTGCTGGTCCAGCATGTAGATGGTCGAATCGTCATAGAGTCCACCCATGGTGAAGTTCCCCAGCAGGCTGAGGTGGTCGTTCACCCGGTAACCCTCATTGCCGGCCACCTGTTGCATCAACAGCTCTGCGTTCTGAGTCTGCACCCCTAACGCGTTGGCGCGCGACAGCACTTCCAAGGCGTTAACGTCATTGTGGCGCTGGCGGTAAACCACACTCTGCGCCAGCAAGTAATCGTAGTTGTCGTTGGCGGAGGGATCGCTACCCAACGCGGCTAGTTCGGCATCCGCCGCGCGCGTCTTGCCCTGCGCAAGATAGGTGTTCGCCAGCCCGATGCTGACAACCTCGTCGGCGGCTCCGGCTTGCTTCGCCTTCTGGTAATAGCTCGTTGCCAGATCGAAGTCATGCATCGAGAGCAGCAGGTTCGCGGCTTCGACCAGGTTGTCGGCGGTAACCGGCGGAGCTTCGCCGATGCGGCTCTCGGCAAACCCCAGGCTGATCTGCTGCTGGGCATCGTCGTAATGCCCGTCCTGGGCCATGACCTTCGCGATGGCGAGCCGCACGTTCACCCGGTTGGCATCAGGAGCGGCCAGCGCCGCGGCGAAGCGATCCATCGCGGCTTTCTGGTCGCCAAGCGTCAGCAGCGCATCGCCGGTATCGAGTAAAGTTGCCGAACTGTCAGCTCCATACTGCTCGGCGGCCTGCACGTAGCGCATGGTCTGCTCGCGATCGTGGAGCTGCGCATAGGCGTGCGCCATCTCGCCATAGATCTGAGGGTCATCGGGCGATAGCCGCAGCGCCTGGGTAAGCGCATTGATCGAATCCTGGTAGCGCCGCATGCCATAGAGAGTGTCGGCGCGCGCCAGTTGCAGCGTAAGATCGTCGGGCGCGTACTTGAGCGCGGCTTCGTATTCCTTCTCCGCGCTGCCCAGCAGACGCCGCTGACGATACGCCGTCGCCTTCACCAGATGGGTCGCGCCAGACTCGCCCATCAGCGTTTGCGCCACGTCCACCTGGTCCAACGCCTCTTTGGGGCGGCGCAGTTGCAGATCGCTGAACGCCAGACCAAGATGCGCAATGCCATTATTCGGGCTCATCTTCAGCGCGGTATTGAAGTCCTTGGACGCCTGTTCCGCATCCTGCATGTCATTTCTGACGTAGCCGCGTGCAACGTACGCTTCCATCATTCGCGGATCGCGCTGGATTGCGTCGGTGTAGTCGTTAACTGACTCAAACAGCAGTTGCGACTGCTTGTGGACGTGACCGGCCAGCAGCGGGAAGTTGGGCTCGTTGGGCAGCACACTCTGATATTTGTTGGCTATGCGCAGGGTTTCGTCGTAGCGGCCCAGGTTGTACAGGTCGTATGCCAGGTAAACCGAGGCGTTGCGATCTTTCGGCAGCTCCTGCAGCACCTTGTAGCCGAGCGCCGCCGACTCCTGGTACTTGCCTTCGTGGAAGAGCCAGCGCTCGCGCTCACGCATCACCCGGGGATCGTCGGCGGTCTTGCCCGCCGCGCGATTCACCCACAAGCCCGCCAGCTTCATCTGCTGGTTCTCGATGGCTGCGTTCGCCGCGTTGGAAATCACCACCGGATTCTGCGGCGCCAGCTTGTAGGCCTTGTCGTAGGCCGTATTCGCCTTGTCGAACTGCTTGACCTGCACATACAAATCGCCCAGCGCGAGATAAGGCACGTAGTCGTTAGGATAAGCAGCCGCGAGCTGGTTGAAGTAGTGCTCCGCCATCTGCGGATTGTTGTCTTCGCGGTAAAGATATCCCATCGCCTCCAGCGCGAAGCGGTTGTTGGGATCGCCGCTCAGGATCTGTTGGTAGATCTTGCGCGCCTCATCGCCACGCTTCTCTTTCCACAAGAGGTTGGCGTATTGCAGCGTTATGTTGAGGTTCTCGGGGTCAAGCTGGCGCGCTTCCAGCAGGTCAGACTCTGCTCCCTTAAGATCGCCGTCGGAAATCTTCAAAGCGGCGCGAACACGCAGGAATTCCGCCTTCGCCGGGCCTTCCACGTGCAGCTTGTTGACCTGGTCTTCCGCCTCGGCAATGGTCTGGTGCGCAGCTTGTTCGTTGCCGCTCTCGCGATAGAGGTCAGCCAGATTCAGCCGAAGCTGTACGGGATATAGATCGCCTTCGGGCACCGGCCCTTGCGGCAACGCGTTGATGGCGGCTTTGTATTCCGCAATAGCAAGCTCGTTGTTGTTCTCGGTCTTCGCCAGCAGCGCCCGCGTCGCGTGCACCCGATAGTTGTTGGGATTGATGGCTGCGGCCCGGTTTATATAGGTCTTGCTCTTCTCCAGGTCACCCAGGCGCAATTGCGACTGAGCGGCGCTGAGCTGGTAGCCAATGTTCTTCTGGTCAGCATTCGCTGCTTTGGCGTAGGCGTCCGCCGCCGCCTGCTTGTCTCCGGCCAGCTCGTAGCTGTAGCCGAGATCGCCCAGCACGGAGGGCGTCATCTTGGGCGCGCGCTTCAGCATGTCGATGGCGGCCTTGTAGTCGTGCTGCTGGCGATAGAAAGTCGCCGCCGCCTGGTAGATCTCGACGTTGCCCGGCGCGTGCTTACGCGCGAGCTCGAGCATCTGCTTCGCCTTCTCCGGCTGCTTGAGCTTGAGATACCCCATGCCGAGCATCAACTCGATATGCGGATTTGGCTCCTGCGCTTCGGCGCGCTGTAGAAGATCGATTGCCTGCTGCGTGTTGCCCGTCTTCATGTACAACTGGCCAGCCACCAGCAGGTCGTTGGTGCGATGGGGATTGGCCCGGATGACCTGTTGCAGCAGTTGCAGCGCCTGGTCGGTGCGACCCATGGCGGCGTAGGTTTGCGCCAATCCGCTCATGCCGTCAGGATTGCCGGGGGAATTCTGCAGTCCGTGCTGGTAGGCATCAAGCGACTGCTGATAGCGACCGGCCATGCGCGAGGTATAGCCCAGCAGGAACCAGAGCTTGTTGTCTCCGGGCGCCGCCTTCACCGCGCGCTCGGCGAAATCCGCCGCCTGTCCAGGATTGCCGTGACGCAGTGCGTCCTCGGCGGCGCGGGCAAGTCGTCCGACTTCGATGCTGCTGCCCCATCCAATACCGTTGTCGCTCGCAGTCCCCGCGGAGGGTGCGCCTTTCTTCGCCCGTGGTTGCGTGCCGTTCGGTGAAGTGGCGGAAGGCTGCGTCTGCTGGCCGTTGATCTCAAACGTCTGCGACCACGCCAGAGGCGTGCACAGCGCAAGCGAACAGAACATTACGAAAGCAGGATTCTTCTTCACAGGAAAATGACTCGCGACCGAAGTGTGCAGGAACTTACCTTGCAAGCTGCACACCTTCTGCTCCGATGCGAATACCCGCTGAAGGGCTGTTCGCAGCTCTGGATATCCGCCAGAATTGCCATCAGTTGGGATTTCGGTTCTAACTTTGCGACGGGCTAATGCACAGGCGCGTGAAATGAGTCAGGGCGTGCAGAATCCGCAGCAGCAGAAGACGATTCGCGCCAGAGCACGACTTTGCAGGCTGCCGCTGGTGCGACGCTCCGCCTCAGGGCCCGACTTCCAAGTGGTGCCGCAGCCCCTTACCCAGGATTTGACATCAGGATTTGTGATACGGAAGCGGTTTCAGGCGGTGAGGGACCTGCTTTGTGTCGTCTTTGAAGGGACTCAAATATCGATAAAACACTTTCGACGTGACCAAAAGTCCTCCCCTGACGCGGAGCTTCGCAAACCCGCCGCTCCATTCAGCAGCACTCCAGACAAACCCAGCGGCAGTTTTGGAATCAAAACAGCTCTGAACCCCGTCCGGAGGCAACCCGTGATTGTGAAGTCCTCGACCCTGAACTCCAGAGCGCTGCCGCTGTCGATGATCCTGCTCATCACACTCGCGGTGCATGGGCCCCTGCTGCTGATGCAGTTGCCGGCCGGGTCGTATGACGCCAACGTTCACATCTTCTTCGCCAGCCACTATGCGCACCACTGGTTCAATCCGTGGAACATGAAATGGTTTGGCGGCTTCTCAGAAACCACCTACCCGCCGCTGGTACACCAGTGGATCGCATTGTTCTCGCACATTATGGGCCTGCAGATGGCCTACATGTTCGTGCAGCTTATTGCCATCCTGCTGCTGCCGATCGGCATGTATCGCTATGCCCGAATCTGGGTGGATGAAGTTTCGGCGAGCTACGCGGCGCTGGGCTCGGTGTTTCTGGGATCGCTGGGGATGCTGGTTTACCAATCCGGGCAGATCAACACCATCGCCTCCGCAGCTCTGGTGCTGAATGCCCTTCCCTACTTCTATCGCTGGCTGCGCTTCGCGCGCTTCAATGCGTTGCTGAAGGGAGTTGTCATTGCGTGGGCAGCAGCTGCGGCGCACCACGTCACCATGATCTTCGGGTCGGTACTGTTTGCTATTCCGATCCTCTGGATTGCGCTCCTCGACCGTAGTGACACGGTTGAGGAAGACGAGCGCGCATCGGCGGGCGGAGTACTGGGTAGAGCGGTGTTGTTTGCTGTGCTCGCGGTGGGCGGCGTAATTCTGGTGCTGTTGCCGTACTGGCTGTCGCTGTTGCGCAACCCGATCAACCAGATGCCGATCCCGCACGGCTCGCGCGACAACTTCCTGCTGAAGCCCATGAGCGGGGTGAACTTCTTCATCATCCCCATGGGAGCGATGATTCTGGCGCTGCCGTTCATCATCTTCCGCGGCTCAGCGGAACGACGTCTGCGGCCCCTTTTGTACTTCTGGTATCTCACCGCGATTCTGGGATTGGGCGGCACAACTCCCGTGGGCAAGCTGCTGCTGGGCCGCGCCTTTGAAGTGCTGACCTTTGAGCGCTTCACCTTCTGGGCCACGCTGATGGCGATGCCTTTTGTCGGACTGCTCGCCTTCGAGATGATCGCCCGCTGGAGCCGCAAGGCTGTGGTGGCGCTGGCCATTCTCGCGGTGTTCACGTTCTCCATGTCGGTGGCCTGGATTACCGTCCACCCGATTTACAGCTCGCCATTCTCGGTCGACCAGGTGATCGCGTTCCTGAACAATGACGATCACGCCAAGTTTCGCTACATCACGCTGGGCTTTGGAAACCAGTTTGCCAAGGTATCAACCTATGCCAACGCCGGCAGCGTGGATGGCGATTACAACTCCGCCCGTCTGTTGCCTGAGATGACGGCCTACGGCGCCGGTCAGCTCTACAACTCGAAGTACTACGGCACCGCCGGCATGGAAGCGCTGCGTGCCGTGCTGAAGCATGCGAATCGCTATGGCCTGAAATATATTTTCGTCCGCGACCGCTACTACGAGCCTTTGCTGGCCTTCGCCGGATGGCGCCAGGCCGAGAGCTATGACAACGGCAACGTCACGCTGTGGACGAAAGAAGATGTGCCTCCGGCGCGCCCGATCGACTGGGGCCCTAAAGTGATCCCTGCTCCGTGGGAGGGAATTCTCTGGGGCACGCTTCCCATGGCCAGCAGCCTGCTTGCCATGCTGCTGGTTGTTCTCTTGCCCGAGCGGCGCCGGATGGCCCACCCGGTTGAATTCCCTGCTCCGGTTGAGACTGGGCCGGTCATCCTGCGGGAGGCGAAGTAATGAAGCGAGTACTTCCCATCGTCCTGATTGTTCTTACCGTAGTTTTGATCGCCGCCGCCACCATCCGGCCCAGCGAAGGACCGTCGTCGAAGTCGCCCGAGGGTGCGGTACACGCCATGTTGAATCGCGTAAGGGCGCACAACTACCTGGGCGCTTACGACTATGTTGCGAAATCGAGCAACACGGACGAGAAGGACTTTGCCAGCGACCTGGCGGGTCGCGACGGCAGCTTGCGCACCTACTCGGCGCTACAACAGGTGGATACCAAGGTCCTGCACCAGAATGATAACCAGGCGCTGGTGCGAGCAACCTTGCAATATGCCACCGCAGTCGGCGCCATTTACGACACTCGCGACCTGAAGGTAGTGAAGGAAGGCGACGAGTGGAAGGTCGAGTGGCCGGTGCAGAAGGAGCCCAACGTTCCGCCGCAGGTGATTCCGGTCAATTTTCTGCGCTGGGACATTGTCACCCGCGGTAGCGATGACGATTGGGGAGCGCAGAACGTCGAGGCTCCTCGCGTGCGCATCGTTTCGATGAACGCGGTGGAGCACGACAACACCACCACCATCATCGGCGAGATCGCCAACGAAGATACCGTGCCGGGATTCGTCTCCGTCGGCGCAACCCTTACCGGCAAGAACGGCCAGGTGCTGGGCGAAGAGACCAGCTTCGACAAGATTTCGCACACCCTGCTGCCCAAGGAAATCTCGCCCTTTCGCATCGACTTCCCCAAGGTGAAGCTGGCGGACGTGAAAAGCGTGCGCATGCAGCCGAATTCGATGCTGGTGCCGGCCTCAGCCGACCCGGTCATCGGGGTCATGCAGCAGCAGATCGTCACCGATGCGCGCGGGCAACATGTGCTCAAGGGAGAGCTGCTGAACGAGAGCGGCCAAACGGTTAACATCCCGCACGTGCTGGCGACCTATTACGACAACTCGGGCAAGGTCATCTGGGTCTCCGATGGTTATGTCGATAAAGCGCTGCTGCCGCAAACGCCGGTGCCGTTCACGGTGACGCTGCGTGAAGACATTGCCGGCAGCGTTCACAACACCCGCGTCACCGTGAACCAGTATTCACGGGACCGGCAGGAATAGGGTTTGAATGGACACGACCATTAACAGGCTGAGCGCGTTGAAAGGCACCGCGTCAGGGCACGACTTCCAGTCGTGCCGAAACAGCTCTTCAATGACTCGGGCTTTAGCCCCTGCAGGCAAAGTCACAGGGGCTGAAGCCCAGGCAAAAAATCGCCAGATACGACACGACCAAGGTCGTGCCCTGACTCCTTCTTTCGCCAACACGATCGCCCTTCTCGTGACGCTTTGTTTTGCCACATTCGCCTTCGCGGCCGACCTCAATCTCCCTGCGACAATCACCGCCGGCAACGCACTCACCTTCACCGCTTCCGGTAGCGGAGAGGCGACGCTCTACGTTTCCGGCCCGGGGACGGCGATCAAGCGCAAGGTCCAGCTCGGACAGATCAGCATCGCGGCCGACGAACTGAAGAATGCCGGCCGTTACATAGTCGCCGTCGAAGGCGTAGGTGATGGCTCGTTCTTCGTCACGCCCGACCAGGTAGGCTCGGTTGCGTTTCTGGCCCGGCCTTCACGGGTGCCTGCCGACACCCACAACGTCATTAGCGGAACGGCGTTTCTCTTCGACCAATACCAGAATCTGGTCATCACGCCACAGCCGGTGAAGTTCGATCTGAGCGTCAACGGACAGGACCTTAGCCGCACCGAGACATCGAAATACGGTGTCGCCTACGTCAAGCTGGACTCTTCCAGGAAGGAAGGGCCTGCGCAGTTCGTCGCCTCCAGCGGTTCCGCCTCGGTCCGCCGTGTGGTACAGGAAGTCGCTTCCGATCCGTGCAGCATCCGCATGAGCGCGCGTCCGACAAAAGAGGGCATCCTGGTCAGCACCGATCCAATCCACGACTGCTCCGGTAATCCTGTACCTGACGGAACCATCGTGACCTTTACCTCCACCGACGCCAACGGAAGAAGCACGGTCGATGCCCGCATCAAGCGCGGAACAGCCCAGGCTATCCTGCCGGCGAGCGATAACACGACCATCTCCGTCGCCTCCGGCGTCGTAGTGGGAAACGAAATCCATTGGCGAGGTGGCATGTGAAGCGGGTCTTTATCTTTAGCTCCTCCGCAATCCTGGCGCTTGGGATTCTGGGCTCCCTCCCGGGCCCAGGGCCTTCGATTGTCCTCGCCGCCAACGCTCCCGCGGTGAACCTGGAGGTTCAGAATGCCTCTCCGCGCCAAGTGGAGGATGCCACCGAAAAGGCCGTCGCCCGCGACTACGCTGCCGCCTGGCAAGCCATGTCCGAGGCCCTTGACCAGAACCGCTCCGACCTTCTGGGCGCGAATTTTATTGGAACTGCCGACGACAAATTGGTGGAAACCATCAAGCAGCAGAAGCAGGCGGGCCTCCATCGCCGTTACGTCGACCGCGGCCATAAGGTGCAGGCGACGTTTTATTCCAGCGAAGGCTCGGCCATGGAATTACACGACACCGCTCAGTTGCAGGTGCAGTTGCTCGATGGTGACAAGGTGGTAGCGTCCCAGGATGTCACCGCACACTACGTCGTCCTGATGACAGCGGCGGAGAATTCATGGAAAATCCGGGTGATCCAGCAAGTTCCGACCCTTTAACCTTTGTTTTCCTGCGACGTCCAACCATTTCCTGTGTTTCAATAGATGTGGGTGAGAGGGCACTTCCCGCGGTTCCCGTCTTGACCACGAACCAGTAAAATAGAAAGACCCTTGCGCTTATGCGTCGCATCCAATGGCCTGGAAGTCGCTGGTCCCACTCAATGAATTTGAATTTCTTTTGTAAAGTCTCGATTGCCCTGCTGCTGGCTGCACCTGCCGGCGCTTTCGCGCAACAGCCCTCACAATCTGAACCAGCCTCAGGGGTAGAGACCCCGGCGCCTGCTCCGGTACAGAAAGCCGCGCCCGAAACCAAGGATGCTGCTGCAGCTCCCGCCGCTAACAGTGAGGCGCCCGCAAAGCCGGCGCAGCCCGACAAGGCAGCAGCTTACTACCATTTCATGATGGCCCACATGTACGAGGAGATGGTCTCTACGTACGGCCGGGCGGACTACGCGACCAAAGCCATCGATGAGTACCGCAAGGCGATCGAGAACGATCCTGACTCCGACTACCTGAACGCAGGACTAGCCGAGCTCTACGCCAAGACGGGCCGCATCCGCGATGCCGTGCTGGAAGCGCAGGACATCCTCAAGCGCGACGGCAATAACCTGGAAGCGCGCCGGCTGCTGGGCCGCATCTACTTGCGGTCGCTTGGCGACATGCAGACCAACAACCAGTCGCAGGAAGTCTTGAAGCTGGCCATCGAGCAATACGAGCAGATCGTGAAGCTCGATCCCAAGAGCGTCGAGGATCACCTGCTGCTCGGCCGTCTGTATCGCATCAATAATGAACTGCTGAAGGCAGAGAGCGAGTTCAAGATTGCGGTCGGCTTGCAGCCGCAGTCGGAAGACGCCGTCACCACCCTGGCCATCCTCTATAACGAGGAGGGCGACTCCTCGCGCGCACTGCAAGTGCTGAATGCGATTCCGGAGCAGGGGCGTACCGCGAAGCTTTACTCCACCCTGGGCTATACCTACGAGCAGAGCAAGGAGTACGGCAAGGCAGTGGACGCCTATCGCCATGCCGTCGATCAGGACAAAGACAACCTTGACTACGTTCGCGGGCTGGCGCAGAACCTGCTGAACGACGGTCAAACCGACGCCGCCCTTGAGCAGTACAAGGTGATTGCCGACTCCGATCCTTCGGATGCGCAGACCTACATGCGCATCGCGGAGATCTATCGCCGCAACGGCAAATACGACCAGGCATCGGAAGCGCTAAAGAAGGCCAGCGCGATTGTGCCCGATTCGCTTGAGCTTCAGTACAACCTTGCTGTCATCGACGATTCGCAGGGCAAGTACGACGAGGCGATCCAGATTCTGAATACTCTGCTGACCAAGACCGAACACGCCGACGGACAATACGACGCCTCCGACCGCAACAACCGGGCGGTCTTCCTCGAGCGTCTGGGCACGGTCTATCGCGAAGCCAACAAGTCGCAACTCGCTATCGATACTTTCCACAAGATGCTCCCTTTGGGGGACGAGAACGCGATCCGGGGCTACCAGGAAATCATCGAGACCTATCGCGACAACAAGAATTGGCAGATGGCGACTACCACCGCCGATGAGGCCGCCAAGAAGTATCCCAACGATCGTGGACTTCAGCTGATTGCCGCTTCCCAGCAGGCTGACATGGGCAATGCACCGCAGGCCATCCAACGCGTGCAGGGCATGCTGAAGAACAACAGCGACGATCGCGAGGTTTACATCGCGCTGGCTCAGATGTACAGCCGCACCAAGCAGTGGAAAGAGGCGGAACAGAACATCGACAAAGCAATCGCGCTGTCGACCAAGCAGGAAGATAAGGATTACGCTAACTTTGTCGCCGGCTCGATTTACGAGCGGCAGAAAAAGTACGATCTTGCCGAGGAAGAATTCCGCAAAGTCATCGCCAGCGATCCCAAGAACGCGATGGCGCTCAACTATCTCGGCTATATGCTGGCTGACCGCGGCACGCGCCTTGACGAGTCGCTGGGCTATATTCGGCGTGCGGTCGCGCTCGATCCTAACAACGGCGCCTATCTCGACTCGTTGGGATGGGCGTACTACAAGATGGGCAACTACGAGCTGGCCGAAGAGAATCTGCGTCGCGCCTCCGAGCGCATCGGCAATGATCCCACCGTGCACGACCACCTTGGAGAGCTGTACCAGAAGACTGGCCGCTTGAAATTGGCCGCCGCCAATTGGGAGCGCGCTTTGGAGGAGTGGAACAAGACCATTCCAGCGGAAGTAGACAGCGACGATGTCGCCAAGGTACAGAAGGAATTGGAATCCGCGAAGGTGAGGCTTGCCCAGCAGAACGCGGGCGCGGAGACCAAGCACTAAGACCAGGATCGGGTGCAGCACGCCTTCAGAATCGGGTGCAGCGTACCTTCAGGCGTGCATGAAGCGCTTACGTTTTTAGCAATGTCATCCCGAGCGGAGCGCAGCGGAGTCGAGGGACCTGCAGTTTACCCGCGTCCGCACAGGCCTCACCCTGAACAGAAGACCCCGAAAGCCCCCATCTCCGCTCTGCAAAAGAGATCAGTCCCTCGGTCGCCAAGGCGACTTCGTGATCACAAAAATGTGAAATGTCGTTTATCGCTTCCCAAAAACCCCTTCGGTCATGCGACGCATGAAGTGGCCGCCATACGATCCCGCGTTGGCGGCCAGCAATTGCAGGAAGGCTCCGTACACCTGGCCGCGGTCGTGCGGCCATTTGACGATGTACTGGTAATAGGCGAGCACTAGCGGCACGCCCACCCAAACGATTAATCCCCACCGCCAGGGGCGCTCGGGCTTCCACACGCCGAGAACCATGGTCGAGAAAAGCACACACAACGCGGTAAGCAGCGCGTCGTCAACCTTCTGATTGACCCAGCCCGTGGCAAGCCCCGCGACAATGGCGATGAGGTACGCCAATCAGCCTCTCACTTCGCCGCTTGCTCGTAGGTGTAAAAGCCGCGCCCCGACTTGCGGCCCAGCCAGCCCGCATCGACCATCTTGATCAGCAGCGGACACGGGCGATACTTGGGATCGCCTAAGCCCGCCAGCATCACGCGCATGATGTCGAGGCAAACGTCGAGGCCAATGAAGTCCGCCAGCGTCAGCGGACCCATGGGATGTGCCATGCCGAGTTTGAAAACCTCGTCCACCGCTTCTGCGGTGGCCACCCCTTCCATCACCGCGTACATGGCCTCGTTCAGCAGCGGCATGAGCACGCGATTGGAGACGAAGCCCGGAGCATCGTTCACCTCGACCGGCGTTTTCTCCAGCTTTTCCGCCAGCTCTTTCACTGCGGCATAGGTCTCGTTCGACGTCGCCAGCCCGCGAATCACCTCAACCAGCTTCATCATCGGAACCGGGTTGAAGAAGTGCATGCCGATGACTTTGTCGGGCCGCTTGGTGACCGCCGCCAGCTTGGTGATCGAAATAGAAGAAGTGTTGGAGGCCAGTATCACCTCCGGGCGGC
Organism: uncultured Acidobacteriaceae bacterium; assembly: GCA_963796585.1. GTDB lineage: Bacteria > Acidobacteriota > Terriglobia > Terriglobales > Acidobacteriaceae > CAVVDY01. The sequence continues at coordinate 309,820 of CAWCMB010000003.1, read as the reverse complement.
AGATGGCGTCGAGGTCGCGAAATAATTCCGTCTTGATTTCGAAGCGTTCGCTTGCCGCCTCAACAATGAAGTCGCACGCCGCAAGCTGCTTGCGGTCGACGCTCGACTGAATGCGCTTGAGCGCCTCGTCGCGCCGTTCAGCCGTGATCTTCGCCTTGCTGACTTCGCGCTCAAGGTTCTTACTGATGGTTCCGAGTCCGCGGTCGAGAAAACGCTGCTCGACATCGACCAGCGTGACGTTGTACCCGCCTTTGGCGAAGACGTGGGCGATACCATTGCCCATGGTCCCCGCGCCAATCACACCTACGTTCTTGATCTGCATCAGAATGCCTCAGAAAGTTATGAAGGTTGCTGAAAAACATTCGAGTGTAGCAGAGGAGACGATGATAAGCGGTGACCGAAGTGCCGCATCCTACATTTTTCGTGGGTCATCCCGAACGGAGCGCAGCGGAGCCGAGCGAGCGACCCGCAGTTTGCGCGCGGCAGCAAGACCGCGCCCCAAGTCGATATCAATAACGTCCCAGAACAGTCACCATCCAGGCTCGGCAAACGAGAGCATATCCCTCAGTCGCGCAGCCACCTCGGGATAACAAATAACACAAGAAACGTTTTCGGCACGACCGTAGCCTGCCCGGAGCGAAGTCGAAGGTTGCCCTAACGCGACTCTTCGCCGCACCACCTATTTTTGCGGATTTGTGCCGTTGAAGTTTCTCACCCGCAGCAGCAGGCAGGTCGCGTTGTCCTCGCCGCCGCCTTCGATGGCAGCGTCGACCAGCATGTCGCAGGCACTCTGGAGCGAGGGGATTTGTGAAAGGATGGTCTTTATCTCGCTATCCTCGACGTGCCGCATAAGGCCGTCGGTGGTCAGCAGCAGGACATCGCCTTCCTGGGCAGGAAACTCGGCCAGATCGGGCGGACTGTCGTCGCCCGTGCCCAAAGCGCGGGTGATGATGTGCTGCGCGGAAGAATGTTTCGCTTCTTCCACGGTGAGCACGCCGCGTCGCACCTGCTCCATCACAAACGAGTGGTCCTCGGTGAGTTGAACCAGTTCGCCGTCGCGTAGCAGGTAAATCCGGCTGTCACCGACATGGGCGATGGTGAACTTGCCATCACAGAAGCGCGCCGCCACCAAGGTTGTCCCCATGCCCGCGGTCGCCTCATTCTCGTCGGCATATCGCAAAATCGATTCGTTGGCCTTGTTGACCGCATCGGCAAGAAGGCGGGCTCCGATGGGGGCGTCGATGAGAGTGGCGTCGGCGGCCATGGGCTCTTTGTCGCGAAAATAGGCGAGCACGCTATCGACCGCGATTTTGCTGGCGATCTCCCCGGCAGCATGGCCTCCCATGCCGTCGCAAACCACATACACGCCCAGCCGCTGATCGTAGCCGAAGCTGTCCTCGTTGGACGAGCGCACCCTTCCTACGTCGCTCCGTCCGGCGACCTCAAGACCCATTGGCATCTGAGCAACAGTTTACGACGGTATTAAAAATCCTGCGAGTCAACCAAAGTGGGGGTTTGAGCCAACCGCAACGGACGACCGCGGTAGTAACTGGCGCTCGCTCTAGTTTCAGACGCACCGGCTCAAAGCAGCCATCTGGCAGCTTGGCAGCTTCTAACCATTGTGTCGCTAACCCATCAGGTGGTCTGGCTCTTCCTGCTGGCCATCCCCATCGCCTGCATCTCCTGGACAGTGACCCATGAAGAAGTCTTCCGCGAGCCGCGGGAATACTGCGTTCACAAGAGCGAAGGACACCCCAGCGTGCTCTGCCGCAAGTTCTTCTACCTGTTCACCTGTGAATACTGCTTCAGCCACTACGTCACCATTTTCTTTCTGCTCATCACCCGCTACAAGCTTCTCTACGACGATTGGCGCGGATACCTGATCTCGCTGTTTTCGCTGGTGTTCGTCGCTAACTTCTATATCGGCGTGTTTGGAAAGGTGAAGCTCGGGGTGAAGAAGGAGCGGGCGGAGATTACGGCCCTCGAGCATGGGGTCCAGGACGCAATCCCGAAGATTCACACCCCGGCAGCGTGAGGGCAGCGGTTTTCACTTGTGGGTGGAAGCCCCTGCAACTATGCAGGCTCGACAAAGACATTCGACTGTGGAGGGATTCGCGTCAGGGCACGACCTCGGTCGTGCCGATATGGGCCCGTCCATTTGTCATCACGGGTCGCCTTGGCGACCGAGGGACCTGCTCTCTCTGCGATCGAACCCCTACTGTTTCGGTGGTGGCGCTTGGCCCTTCTGAGGCTGGGGTCCGTTGGGCGGTTGACCCTTGTTGATCTCCTGGCCTTCGTAGGTGATCTTCACGTTCGAGCCGAATCGCTTGTAGTCGGTATATTTCACGATCTGCCGGACGTGAATGTCTCCGCTTGAGAAATGCAGGGTATCGTCGACCTTGGTGTAAACCGGGAACCAGTACTTGTCATCGACCTGCTGCCGCCAGGTGGTGAAGCTGGGGAAAAGATTCTCCTGGTCGCCGCGTTTTTTCGTTCCCAGATCGGGGACGTTCTTGCCAAAGCTCTTCACGATCTGAAAATCGTGATCGTCCACCCAGATGCGCCCTTGGAAGTACCGGCGGTTCTTCTCGATCTGCTTGGGCGCCACGTCGAAGACGTAGGTTCCCAACTCGTCTTCTCTCTGCTTGCCAACGTACAGGATGTTGTACTCAGGGATCTCGTCGCTGGTCAGCACGAAGGGCATGCGGCGCCGGATATCGTCGAAGTCTTCCTTGGTCATCAGAATTCCGACCAGCGTCGACTCCGGGGCGAACACAACATGCTCGATACGGTTACCATTGTTGTCAAAGAGCACATCTTCTACTTCTCGGAACTCGCCGTTTACCGTATCGCCATCGAGGGTCTGCACCGTAACGTCCTGCCGATAGGTGTATTGATCGCGCGCGATCTTGAACTGCTTCTCCTTGGCGGCGAAGCGCTGGATGATCTCGTCGACCGAGATACCGCTGGGCTGTGAGGGATCAAGAGGACCCTCGCCGCGCTCGGAAGCGGCGAACAGCGGAGTAGCCAATAGGAGGGTTATGAGTGCGATCTGAGCGAGGCGACGATGGGCGAAGCAATTGGAATACATCAGGCGTCCTGTAGGGATTCTAGCCGAAAGCCACACTCCTGGTTAGACGATGTGAAGGGGCCAAAGATAGGAACGCGATTGAGAAAGCAGAGGTGCGGGTGAAACCCTGCCTAGATGGGTTGAGCTGATAGATTAGCTGGCTTCCAGCTTTTTCACCCGATCGTTCAGCGCTTCCATTTCCGTGTCGATAGCGCGGAGGGCGGCGGCATGGGTCCGCTGGCGCATTTCGACAGGTGAGGCCCATTTGTGGAACTCGGTAAGCAAAGCGGTTTCAGTTCTTTCGATCCGCGCCGCTATGCGCTCCTCGCTGGCCGCGATTTGAGAAGAAACTTGGTCCGCGATCCACTGCTTGTCTTCTTGGGTAAGCATACAAAGATTTTACCTCAAGCTCCTGCATCGGCTCTCATTTACACTATCTCGTTTGAAGTATTGCGAGCCCGCCCAACCTCCTGCGGAGGCTCGCGGAGGCTTATGCTTCGTCGCATCTTTGTAGCTCTCGTCCTGTTCTCTCTCTCCATCACAGCTCTCGCCCAGGCCGAGCAGCCTTTCACCTTCGAAGCCATGATGCAGCTCAAGCGCATCGGGGAGCCCGTTGTCTCTCCCGATGGCAAGTGGGTCGCCTTCAGCGCGGTCGATGTAAGCCTCGATGCCAACACGCGCACGCCACATCTGTGGATCGTGCCCGTAACAGGTGGCGAGGCGCGTCGACTCACTCCGGCTAGCGGACCCGGCGAAGATCGTCCGCGCTTCTCGCCCGATGGCAAGAGCGTCATCTTTGAATCGTCGGAAGACGGCAGCTCTCAGATCTGGTTGCAGAGTTTCGACACTTCCAGCGGAGTACTCACCGGCGACGCCCGCAAAATCACCAGCATCTCGACCGAAGCCTCGGGTGCGACATGGTCGCCGGACGGCAAGAGCATCCTGTTTGTCTCCGACGTCTATCCCGATTGCAAAGACGACGCCTGCAACCAGCAGCGTGACGAAGAGAAGGCCAAATCCAAGGTGAAGGCGCAGCTCTTCACTTCCCTCCTGTACCGTCATTGGACGCACTACTCCAACGGCAAGCGCAGCCACCTGTTCATTCAGGCAGTTGAAGGCGAAAACCCCCACCCCGGGAACGGAAGCCGGAATGGGGCACCCACGCCGCTCGACCTCACGCCCGGCGATCACGATGTGCCTCCCTTCTCGCTCGGAGGCCAGGACCAGTACGGCTTCTCGCCCGACGGTAAAGAAGTTGCTTACTCCAGCAACCTCGACAAGGTTGAGGCCACCAGCACCAACAAGGATGTTTTCACCGTTCCAGTGACTGGAGGCCCGCCAAAGAAACTCACGACCAATCCTGGCAGCGATGACACGCCCATGTATTCGCCCGACGGCAAGTACATCGCGTACCGCTCGCAGTTCCGCGCCGGCTACGAAAGCGACCGCTTCCGCCTGATGCTTTACCAGCGCGCCACCGGCAAGATCACCGACATGACGCCTAACTTCGATCGCTGGGTCGACGCCATCGCCTGGTCGCCCGATTCGAAAGCGATTTACCTCACGGCGAGCAACCAGGGTGAGAACCCGATTTACGTGCTCAACATTGGGCAGCCGAATCCCTGGCCGCAGGAACTGGTCGATGGCTACAACGACAGCCCCATGCCGACACCTGATGGCAAGACGCTCATCTTCGATCAGATGTCGGTTGCCGCGCCCAACGAGATATTCATGGCGCCACTGAACTTCCCCGCGTGCCGCATCGCGGCTCCGCCGAACGCGTATAGCGTTCCGGATTGCCTGCTCTCGAAGGCGAAGCCGCTTACTATGCTGAACGATCCCGTCCTGTCGCAGATCGCCATGCCGCCGATGGAGTCGTTCTGGTTCAACGGCGCCAACAAAGAAAAAGTGCAGGGCTTCATCATCCGGCCTCCGGGCTTCGACGCCAGCAAGAAGTATCCGCTGAAGTTTCTCATCCACGGCGGCCCCGAGGGAGCGTGGGGCGATGACTGGTCATATCGGTGGAACCCCGAGCTATTCGCGGCGAACGGTTATGTCATCGTGATGGTGAACTTCCACGGCTCGACCGGCTACGGCCAGGCCTTTATCGACGCCATCAACGGCAACTGGGGAGGCGCGCCCTACGACGACCTGATGATGGGCCTCGATTACGCCGAGAAGAACTACCCGTTCATCGATAAGAGCCGCGAATGCGCGCTGGGCGCGAGCTACGGCGGATATGCCATCAACTGGATCGAAGGCCACACCGACCGCTTCAAGTGCCTGGTCTCGCACGACGGCATGTTCAACACTGAGTCGGCTTACGGCACCACCGAAGAGCTGTGGTTCAACGAGTGGGAGTTCAAAGGCACTCCCTGGACCAACCGCGAGATGTATCGCAAATGGTCGCCACACCTGTTCGCCAAGAACTTCAAGACGCCGATGCTGGTGGTTCACGGGCAGCTCGATTACCGGCTCGACGTGTCGGAAGGCTTCCAGCTGTTCACCACCTTGCAGCGCCTGGGCGTTCCGTCGGAGATGCTCTACTTCCCTGACGAAGGGCACTGGGTGCTGAAGCCGCAGAATTCGCAGCTCTGGTGGCGAACCGTGACCGACTGGGTCGATCGCTGGACGAAGACCAACCAATAGCGCGTTAAGAAAAAGCTAGCCACGGATTCACACGGATTTCACGGATTTACTTACTTCTGATCGGTGTGATCCGCTCCAATCCGTGGCTGTTTTTTGTGCATCTCTTAGTTGCGCAACCTTCTACTCGCGAATTAGTGCACCGCCTGCGGAGCCGGCGTCCCATCGGACCACTTGCCAACCCAGACCATGAAAATAGTCGCCCGCTCTTCAGGGTCGTTCGCCGAAATAATCGGAGAGCCCGGCAGATCGGCTCCCCAGCTTTTCGCTGCATTGCCTGAAACGAAAAACATCAGGTGTGGATGCCAGGCTTTGCCTTGGTCGCCCAAGTATTGCTGTTTCGAAAGCATGTAGCACATTGCTCCGGGCTCCAGGGCAGGCAGTTCTTTGTTATCCAGAGCCGATGTGATCGCGGCGACGACCTCTGTCTTCGACTTCCCTGCCAGCACCAGTTTGGTTTTCATCATGTAAATGGGCAGGAAGGTCGTTGCGGCTGCCGGATTGAAGCAAATGGGGCCGCGCACCTTAGGATTCCAGAATCCCGGATCATCGCTGGCGGCGCCCCATGAACGTTCCACGATACAGAGAAAGCCATTCGTGCCCTGCACGGCGGTGGTGTAACCCTTCGCTCCGAGCACCATCACTTCCGCCCCGTCCGAGATGGATTTTGGGGCAGCACTGCGCGCTAGCGCGATTTCTAAATTCTCGTCGGATATTAAATATTGGTCGAGCGGAGCCATCGCGGGATAGGAAGTCTTGTCGGCGGCTCCTTGTGCCTGGCAGGCTGCGCCGAGTAAGACAACCTGTACAAGGAATGCTGTGGCGACTAGCTTAATGGTCTTTTGCGGCACCAAACTCTCCTTCGAGCAATCATCTCCGTCGGGGCAATCTACACTCAGATCTGCACAATATCCAGATAGATTTTCATAATATGCCTGCAAAAAAGCATCCAGAGACTAGCGATTTCGCGGATTTGGTCACTCTAGTCTGCACGATCCCTGCCTAATCCTTGGCTACGCTTTTCTCCTGCAACTGCCAAAAAGAGGAGGACTTTTTGCGCCGTCCGAACCTATTTTGCCAGCTATCTTCCAAAAAACGAATGCTGCCGTTACGAGATATCCCGAATTTCGTACGTCTATCGGGTTCTTTCTCAATTACTTATTACGTCTTTTGAGCTTAGGACTCTTACCTCGTTTGGCTGAGCAAGTGCTTCCTGAAAGCGGACGGGGGACCCTGCTTAGTGAATTCTTCGGCGGCTTTGATTCTTGTCGCGATTCCCGGCGAGGTGATTTGGTCGTACCTCGCTTTCACGCTGGTCTTTGTGGTTGGGCTGGTCGCGATCTTTGTTCGCGGCGATTGGCAGCGAGCCCGCGGTTTCGACAAGCTCATTCTCTTCGGGCCGATTTTCTACGCCGCGCCGCTGGCAGCTTTCGCCACCGAACACTTCACGCTGACCAAAGAGATTGCCTCGATCATCCCGAAGTGGATGCCCTGGCATTACTTCTGGGCGTACCTGGTCGGCGCATGTTTTATCGCCGCCGCGCTCAGCCTGGTCACCAGGATTCAGGCCCGTCTTGCGGCGAGTCTGCTCGCCTTGACGTTCTTTCTCTTCGTCACGCTGATGTACATTCCGGCTACATTACGTCATCCCGACAATCGAATTTTCCTGACCATCGCGTTACGCGAAACATCTTTTAGCGGCGGCGCTCTCGCCTTCGCAGCAAGCCTTAGCGACCCTTGGCGCACGCGCATCGCCCACATCATGGCGACGATTGCGCGATACTTCGTTGCCATTGCTGTGCTGTTCTTCAGCTACCAGCAATTCCGGCACGGCGATCACGTTCCCGGCGTTCCGCTGGAGCCATTGACTCCCACGTACGTCATCGGCCACGCCATCTGGACCTACCTCGCAGCCGCGGTTTATGCAGTCGCGGCCATCATGTTGCTGATAGGAAAGAAGACGCGTGCCGCAGCGACATGGCTGGGCTTGACTGTGCTCTTCATCGAGTTGGCGGTCTACGTTCCGATCGCAGTGGTCGAACGCGCCAGCCTCGACAAAGGCCTCAACTACATGGCCGACACGCTGATGTTCTGCGGCGCGGTTCTTCTGCTCGCCGGCGCCATGCCGCGCGAAGACGAAGTATGACCCGTGGACCTTTCAAGGGTTTCAAAATTTAAAAACGAATTCTGTTCCGCCAATTGAAATCAGGGTTAATATGCTGGCGCTGTTAGGAGCCCCCGCCAACTGAGCAGTAGATTCGGCTGAACCAACAGGAGAAACCTATGAAGCGATATGCCTCTCTCATCCTGCTTCCGCTGCTGGCTTTGCTTGCAGCGCAGGCTGGCGCGACCAACCTCATTCAAAACGGGGATTTTCACACCGGAGACTTGACCGACTGGACTTCGGGCCTCACCCCAGACGGATATGCGGGACCAGGCGGCCCGGGAGTCGGAATTTGTATGTACCACGACGGCCAGATGTGCTGGGTAGGAGAGGTTGGCTCGCTCGTCTACAACGGCCAGTACGAAGGCGCAACCCTGTCACAAAACTTCATCTCGGGCGCGGGACCAGCGTCTCTCAGTTTTTTTTATGAGGTTTACAACGCCTTCCTGACGTATGCGGAGGGCGGTGACTTCGTCCTCCTCCTGGACGGAGACATTGTGGCACAGCATGATGTGGGCGTTTTAAGCCCGCGCACGTCTGCAACAGGCTCGCTCGCGGCTAACGCCAACCTCACAGCCGGCCAGCACACCCTGGAGATCGAGGTGCTGAGCAATGGGCAATGGGATCCTAACTCATCACCATTTCAGTGGCTAGGCGGCATCGATGTGGAAGGCCAGGTTCCCGAGCCAGGCTCGCTGGTGCTCATGGGATCGGGCTTGCTGGGGTTGGTAGGTGTCCTGCGCCGCAAGCTGTTCTAGGTTCGACATCATTTCGTTTCCAGCGCAGGAATGCGTGCACGGGCAAGAAAAGCAACCACGGATTAACCCGGATTTCACGGATTCCTTCTTTTCTGATCCGTGCAATCTGTGTAATCCGTGGCTAAGTTCTTGTTCTTCCCTACCACACCACGCACCGCTTGTCCGGCGGACGCACCATCGGCGAGCCCGCCTTACACGAGAACGCCTGCGCGAATGGCGGGAAGTTCGACAGCGGACCGATCACGCGGTATTTCGCGATAGGATGCGGGTCGCCCTGAATCATCTTGCGCTGCGTCTCGGGACGCGTTTCGTCTCCACGGAACTGCCCCCAGGCGATGAAAAATTGCTGATCGGGAGTGAAGCCGTCGATGGTTGGCTGCGGCTTCGCCTTCTGATCCTTCTGGAACGCGAGGTAGGCAATCTTCACCCCGCCCAGATCGCCAATCGACTCGCCCAGTACCAGCTTGCCGTTGTGATGGATACCGGGCTCGATGTAGTAGTTATTGAACTGATCGACCACGCATTGCGTCTTGGCGTCGAAGCGCTTGCGGTCTTCCGGTGTCCACCAGTTGTTCAGGCGACCCTGCGCGTCGAACTGTGAACCCTCGTCATCGAAGCCGTGGCTGATCTCGTGGCCCATGACCACGCCGATGGCGCCGTAGTTCACCGCGTCAACGTAGTTCATGCTGAAAGCGGGCGGTTGCAGGATGCCGGCGGGGAACGTGATCGTATTCAACAGCGGATTATAGGAAGCGTCGGAGGTCGGAGGGGTCATGTACCAACGTTTGCGATCCGTCGGCTTGCCGATCTGCGCGATATCGTCCGTCACCTGGAACTTCGCTGCATTCATCACGTCGGTAAAAAATGAACCGCGTGTTATATCAACTTTGCTGTAGTCCCTCCACTCGTCGGGATAGCCGATCTGCACGTTGAACGTGGAAAGCTTTTCCAGGGCGCGTTTTTTGGTTTCCGGCGTCATCCAGTCAAGGTTTTTCACCGTGTCGGTCATCGCCGCAAGGATGTTGTTCACCATTTCCAAGGCGCGGGCCTTGGCCTCAGGCGGGAAGTAGCGCGCCACATACTCCTTGCCCAGCGGATCGCCAAGCAGGTTGTCGGCAGCTTCGGAACACTGCTTCCAGCGCGGCTTCAACTCCGCGCGTCCCTCCAGATCTTTCTGATAAAAGGCGAAGTTCTCATCCACGAACGGCTGCGACAGGAAAGGCGCCGATTCGTGCAGCAATTGCCACGCAAGATAGGTCTTCCACTGCGCCACTGACGCGCCGGTGAGTTGCTTGTCGAACTCCTCGAGGAACTGTGGCTCCTCCACGTTGAGTGATTCGCGCGGAATCTTCGCGGAGTCGAAATACCCGGTCCAATCGAAGTGCGGAGCCAGCTTCGTCATCGCATCGAAGCTCATCTCATGATCGAGCTGCTGCGGATCGCGCTTGGCCACGTTGTCAAGCGAAGCCTTGGCCAGCGCGCTCTCGAACTGCATGACAGTGTCGGCCGCCTTGGTCGCGTCGGCATCGCTGTAGCCCGCCAGCTTGAAGATGTTCGCCACGTGCACGACGTACTTCTCGCGCGCGTCTTTGAAGCGCTGCTCCGGCTTCAGGTAGTAGTCGCGATCGGGCAGGCCCAGGCCGGCGGCACCGATATCGGCAATGGTCATCGACGGCTTGTGCGGATCAGGATAAGACCCCAGCGCAAACGGAACGTGCAGAGACAGGCTTTGCAGCTCGACGATCATCTTCTGTACGCCCGCGCCGTCATGGATTGCGTCGATCTGACTCAGCATGGGCTTCAGGGGCGTGATACCGGCAGCGTCGATCTTCGACATGTCTGTGCACGCCGCGTAGAAGTCGCCGGTTAACTGGCTCGACGATCCTTGTGGCTGGTTGTGCTTGTCCGCTGCTTCTTGCAGAATTGTCTTGAGCTGTGCCTTGTTGGCTTCGCCCGCAGCCCAGCGACGGCTCCAGCGATCCATGGATGCGGGAATCGGATTCTGCGCCCGCCACGTGCCGTTGGCATAGTCGTAGAAATCGTTGCAGGGATCGGCCTTGCGATCAAGATCGCTGACTTCGATTCCGCGTTGGGTTTGTGCAACCAGTGGAACTGCCAACGTGAGGGCGCAGAATAGGAGAAGGGTTTGTCGCATCATGGCTCGCTTTCGAATAAAACAAACTATCCAGTATGCTCGGCGGCAGCGCCCGGCGGCAAATTGTATGGTGTAAAAGGGAGGCAAATTGAGATGACTGACACTGGAACGCCTGATATCGGCGCGCTTTATCTGGACGAGGCTTTTCGTTGCTTGCGCGGAAACAAGCGCCTGGCCGATGGAGCCATGGCGCAACTCAGCGACGAGCATTTCTTTGCCATTCCCAGCGCCGAATCGAATAGTGTCGCCATCATCGTGAAGCACATGGCGGGCAACATGCGCTCGCGCTTCACCAACTTCCTCACTACGGATGGCGAAAAGCCCGACCGCAATCGCGATCAGGAATTCATCGATGCTGGCGTGAGCCGTGCCGAGTTGCTGCGCCTGTGGGAAGATAACTGGCAGCTCGTCTTCGAAACGATCAATTCGCTCAGCCCCGCCGATCTCACGCGTACACTGACCATTCGCGCCGAGCCGCACTCCGTCCTGCAGGCGATCAACCGGCAGGTGGCGCACTACGCCTATCACATAGGACAGATCGCATTTTTGGCCAAGCACTGGAAGGGCTCCGACTGGCAGACGCTTAGCGTTCCACGCGGCCAGAGCGAGCAATTCAACGCGGAGAAGATGGCGGAGATGAAGAAAGGTGGCTGAGCAGCAGTTGGCAGTTGGCAGTTGGCAGTTGGCAGTTGGCACTTAGCACTTGCCTGTCAGCTATCAGTTCTTCGAAGCCCGAAGGGCGTGTGATGACAGCCCAGGGTGAAGCGTAGCGGAACCCTGGGTACGCGCATTAGTCCTCGCTCTGCCCTTTTCGTCGGCCGAATCAACTGATTTCCTTAGCAGCGTTGCGACGGAGGTTCGCTTAATGGAATAGTTCCGGCAACGTCAACGCGAAGAACAGCACCTGCGCTGGCCAAATCCGCTTGCCGCTCAAGGAGTAAATCGTCCCTATTACAAATCCGGGCAGCACAAGTGCAAGTGCGGTTGCTAAGTTCTTCGAGAAAAGATGCCCTCCGCCCCAAAGCAGCGCCAGCGCAATCCCTCCCCATGGAATCCAGACGCGAATTTTCGCTTCTCCGGCGGTTTGGAAGGCGTCTGCCATCCAGATCATCGCCAGTCCTTCGGAGAAATAGTAGACAAATTGCAGAATAGTATTCGTCAGGCCGTAGCCAAATCCCCAGTATTTGGTGAAAGCATGCAGCAGCGGAATGTGATTCGGGCTTGGAGAAACAAACCGATCGAGTGCGATCAGTGCCGCAGCCGCTACCAACGCGATGATCGTCCACACTGCCGTGCGCATGTCGCAGGCGAAAGAAACACGGAATATCTCGCGTCGAGAACCCCACCGCGCATAAAGCCACAGTACCAGGCAGCGCAATAGGAGGATCGTCAGAAAGACCAGAAGAACCGCGAGGCCCGAGTGCTTACTGAACTGAAAAGTGTAGTGCCCGTCCATGGTGAGATAAATCAGCCCGGCAGTCAGGTCAGGACCGAATAGGCCGAGCGGCAGAAGCATTAGCCCGGCACTGAAGGCGGTAATCGCAACGGAGGTCGAACTGCGCACCGCGGGAGTGACGCCGCTCACCATTGGAATTCCTCTCGCGCCATGGTTGCAGGCCGGACGAATTCCCCACAAGGACGAGTGACCATACAGTTTGTGAGATGTCGCAGGACTAAGCCCAGGCGAGTCGGCCCTCTGCCTTGGTAGAGAACTCGATGGCTACCCTTTTCCTGGCAGCCTCGGGATAGGTCGCGGGAAATCGCCATTGCACAATCAATCCCAAAGGCTAGAAACCCTGTCGTTCCTACCGGACTCACAATTCCAATTGCGAGCGCACCCAGGACTCCGCTGCGCGTAGCCTGCCCTGAGCGAAGCCGAAGGGTCCTGGGCTGCCATCGCACGCCCTCCGGGCTTAGAACCTCGCAGCCCAAGATTTATCCCCACAACTTGGCTGGCTCGCGCAAACGGAGAGGGCAGGTAGGTAGTGCCCTAATACCAGGCACGTCCTTCCATCCCCGCAATTCTCCCCATGCTAGAATCGCCTGTTTGCCCGACACATTTATTCCATTCCGGGCTATTCATCCTATGCCGCGCGTCTTAGCGGCCTGCGAGTCATACTCATGTCAAATACCATGCTTGCTGTCGTAAAGCCGGAGCCCGCTCCCGGCACAGAGATCCGCGAAGTTCCCATTCCTACATTTGGCCCCAACGAAGTGCTGGTGAAGGTCGAGGTCGCTTCCATTTGCGGCACCGACCTGCACATTTATCAGTGGGACCAGTGGGCCCAGCGCCGTATTCATCCGCCGCTCATTCCCGGACACGAGTTCTGCGGCACCGTCGAGGCCGTAGGCAAAGATGTCACCGCCGTAAAGGAAGGCGACTTCGTCTCCGCCGAGATGCACGTCGCCTGCGGCAAGTGCCTGCAATGCCGCATCGGCGAAGCGCACATCTGCCAACACGTGAAGATCATCGGCGTCGACGCCAACGGAGCCTTCGCCGAATACGTCGTCATCCCTGAGAGCAATATCTGGAAGCTCGACCCATCGATCCCGCGCGAGTACGCGTCGATTCTCGACCCGCTAGGCAACGCCGTTCACACCGTACTGGCCGGCGACATCGCGGCCAAAAGCGTCGCCATCACCGGATGCGGCCCCATCGGCCTATTCTGTATCGCCGTCGCGCGTGCCTGCGGAGCGACCCAGATTTTCGCCATCGAACCTAACGAACATCGCCGCAAGATCGCGCAGCAGATGAAGCCTGACTTCGCGCTCGACCCTAATAAAGACGATGTGTACGACGTCGTTATGCAGAACACCGGCGGCACAGGCGTCGACGTTGTGCTGGAAATGGCCGGCCGCAGCGATGCCATCCGCACCGGCTTCAAGATACTTCGCCTCGGCGGACGTATGTCGCTGCTGGGCATCCCTTCCAAACCGGTCGAGCTGAACCTGGCGGAAGAGGTCATCTTCAAGGGCGCAACCGTGCAGGGCATCAACGGACGCCGCATGTACCAGACGTGGTATCAGATGACCGCGCTGCTCAAGGCCAACATGCTCGACCTGCACCCGGTCATCACCCACCGCATCGCGATGAAAGACTTCGCCAGCGGCATGGAGAGCCTGAAAACCGGCGAAGCCAGCAAAATTCTGATGTACCCCAACGGGACGAAGTAGGGATTTGGCTTCCCGCTAGCTGCCCCCGATTCCGCCGATCATCGTTGATATTATGATGTAGTTCTTTTTGAGACTGTCTATGACAACGTGCGTTCAAGCAATTCCCGCTTCCTCTCAGCAGCAACCTTTGGCTTACGATCCGCTGCTCGACGACATCGGATACATGACCTGCATGACCCTGGTGCTGCTGGGAAACTATGCGCAGACCGGGCATCTCGGCGGACCGCTGGCCTACACCCCGTACAATGTGGCGGCGCATTTGGTCGGGCCTGAAAACGGCGGGCTGCGCTACGATTACCGCCGGCCGAAGCATCCTTACTCCGACAAGTTCATGCTCGCGGCGGGGCACTCCATCCCCACCTGCTACGCGCTGTGGATGATCATGGGCCAGGCGCTGTACCGCAAGTATCAGCAGACCGGCGATCCGCGTTATCAGGTCGATCCGCATGTGGCCATGCTGCCCATCGACGCGCTGGGATTCCGGCGCGGCGCAGGCGCGCTGAAGACGTTGCTGCACGAGACCGGGTTGGAAGACCATCCGCTGTTCGCGCAAGCCAAAGGCCGCGGTATTCGTGCGCTCTCCGGACACGCCGAAAGCATCGACGTCACCAACGACGTGAACGGCGGCCCCTCGGGCATTGGTATCGCGACAGCCGCAGGCAAAGCGGCGTTCTGGGATGTGGTGGGCGCGCCGGCCTCGCCGAAAGTGATCGCGCTGGAAGGCGAATTCGCGCTTACCGAAGGCCATGCGCAGGAGTTAAAGACGCAGGCGCTCGCGTTGCAAGTAGGAAAGCGTTTGCGGGTGATGATCTCCGACAACAACGCCGGCATCGATGATTGCCTGATCGGCGGCAAGATTGGCGGCGTGATCGCTGCGCAATTTTGCGAGGTCTACGATCTCGTGAGTCAATGGACGTCGTATGGCTGGAACGTCTTCACCCTGGCGAACGGTAACGATTACGGCGAAGTTGCCGCCGCGCTGAAAGCCATGGACGAAGTGGACCCACACGACCGCCGTCCCGTGGTCGCCATCGGCAAGACCATCAAGGGTTGGTGGCCCGCCGCCGTCGCGGGAAAAATCCCTGGCTACAACGGCGATCAATTGGTGAGTTATCCCAGCCATCCTTATGCGCTGAAGATGAACTCGGAATATTTTGTCGCGCTGGCGCAGACCTTCGAGAAGCAGTACGGCGTGGAGTTCGAAGGAATTCGCAAGGGCCCGGTCAGCGACAATCGCGAGCGCTTGATCCAGTTCAAAACCAACATCGACGTGGTGATGTCGCTGCTCGACCGTGACGGGTTGGGCGATCGCCTGGCCGAGCGCCTGGTGGAAATTGGCGACACCGTGCGCGACGACGTGAAGTTGCGCATCTCGGCTACCAGCGATCCCTTCCTCGACGATCGCCTGCGCGTCGCGAAGCTACCGGAAGAGCCGCAGAGGCTCTCGATCCGCAATGCGATTTCCGGCGCGGAGAAGCAAGTCAGCATCGAGCTGTTCAAGAAACCGGGCGAGAAAGCCGGAGCCCGACGCGCGATTTCCGAAATCATCAAGTGGATGAATTACGTCACCGACGGACGATTCTTCACTGTGGCCGCCGACCTTTCAGAGTCGATCAACGTGGAGCACGGCAGTTTGTGGGGACACTACAATCCCGTCGACAATCCGCTGGGCACGCGCTTGAAAGCGCCCATCGAGGAAGCAGGCAATATTTCCACCGCCATCGGCCTGGTGAGCCAGAGCGCTTCCGTCGATCCCAAGAAGTTCGACGGCGTGTGGGCTTTGAGCGGCACCTACGGAGCCTTCACGCCCCTGATGTACACTCCGGCCCGTGTCTGGAGCCAACAAAACCAGGACAGCGTATTCCGCGTCGGCGTGCTGCATATTCTCACCGCGCACTCCGGTCCTGAAACCGCGGCCGACGCGCGCACCCACTTCGGCATCTTCGCGCCGCAAGTATGGAAGCTGTTCCCGCGCGGCCAGGTGATCAATCTGAGCTTCTGGGACTACAACGATGTCGCTCCCGGCTATTTCGCGGCAGCGGAAATCGCGGCACGCGATCCGCACGTGGGCATCATTACGCTGGAGGTGGCGCGTCCCGACTTTGCGGTCGCCGACCGCAGCCATTTTGCCGACACCGACGTGCGTGCTGCGGCCAAAGGTTTGTACGTGATCCGCGATTTCGCGCCCGGCAAACCCCGCCACGGTTACGTCATCGCGCAAGGATCAAGTTCCACGGTGAATCTGGTGAAGGTGCTGCCGAAACTCGAAGCCGCCGGAGTGAACGTGAAGGTAATCGCGGCCATCAGCGAGGAGTTGTTCGATCGCCAGCCGCAAGCCTATCGCGATTCCGTGCTGCCGCCCGAGGCTCGCTACGATTTGATGGTGGTGTCCACGGGCACGCGACGCATGTGGCCGCTGCGTAATCTCGGTCCGCTGACGGATGAGTATTCACTCACCTCCGACTTCGATAATGCCTGGAGAACCGGCGGCCTCGAGGCGGAAGTGATCGCGGAAGCGCACCTCGATCCCGACACCATTTTCGCCGGGGTGGAGCGATTCGCCAGCCAACGTGAGCGCCGCATCGGCGAGCAACGCAAAATGATTGGTTAGTCGAGTGGATTCCAGACCACAACACTGAAGGGACGCGGCTTCAGCCGCGCCGTTGCTCACCACATTTGAGATTTGTCATCACGAGCCCGCCGTGGCGGGCGAGGGACCTGCTCTTTGTTGGCGCCATGATCAAAGCTGCCAAAGAGGAACATGTTTCAACGGCACATGCCCCGGAGCCCCAAGCGGGTGCGATGATGGCCCACACCGGAGCGAAGCGGAGTGCTGGATACGGCCGGGCCGGCAAGTTCAACGGTTGTTTACGATGACGCGGATTACGCCAACCACCGCGATACGAACTCATTGCTTGCAGAAGAGAAACGGGCGCGGGAGTTATTCCGCGCCCAAGGTTTGTTTCGCGAATACTTGACTATTTCTTACTGGGCGTCACAACTGTGTTTGGCTGTAGGCTCCAGTTGGGCGTCAGCCGAGCCGGGTCGGGACGCTCCGGTGGGCTGAACTTCTCCGACATTTGCTGGTCGGGCAGATGGAAGGCGTACACGTTATAGTCATAGTCCGCGGAACCGACGTACACCACGCCATTCGCTACGGCCGGCGAAGAACCGCCATTGGCGCCGACCTTGTATTTCCACAGAAGTGCTCCGGTGCTGGCGTTCAAGGCGTACAGATTTCCGTCAAGGGACGCAACATACACCACCCCGTTGGCCACCGCCGGCGAAGAAGGGACCGCACTTCCCGTCGTTTGTTTCCACAGGAGTGTTCCCGTGCTGGCGTTCAGGGCGTAAACATTACTATCCGAGGAACCGACGTACACCACTCCGTTGGCCACCGCCGGCGAGGAATCGACGTAATTCCCGGTTATGTACTTCCACACGAGCGCTCCCGTGCTGGCGTCCAGGGCGTATACGTTGTAGTCATTTGACCCAACATACACCACCCCGTTAGCCACCGCCGGCGAGGAGGCGACGTAATCCCCGGTTATGTACTTCCACCCGAGCGCTCCCGTGCTGGCGTCCAGGGCATACACGTTATAGTCCCCGGACCCAACATACACCACCCCGTTGGCCACCGCTGGCGAGGAATAGACAATCCCCCCGGTCGCGTACTTCCACAGCAGTGCTCCCGTGCTGGCGTCCAAGGCATACACGTTATTGTCCTCGGACCCCACGTACACAACGCCGTTGGCCACCGCCGGCGAGGACGCCACAAAAGAACCTGTCGTGTACTTCCACAGAAACGCTCCCGTCGCGGCATTCAGGGCATACAACGAGTAGTCCGGGGAGTCTAGGCCCTCGGTCGATCCCACGTATACCACTCCGTTGGCCACCGCTGGCGTAGATTCGATGGGCCCCCTCGTCGCGTAGTCCCAGAGGAATGCTCCTGTTTCGGCGTTCAAGGCGTACAGGTAGTAGTCCCAGGAGCCGATATAGACCACGCCGTTCCTCACCACCGGCGAAGAGTACGTCACGAAATTGCCTGTGTTGTACCTCCAATCTAGAACGAGATTGCCGACCGTCTCGGGGCTTAGAGCAACTTCCCAAGGGTTGTAACCCGTGTGGGAGAGATCAAAACGGAACTGTGGCCAATCGGCCTTGACGGTGAACGCTACCTGTGCCTGTAGCTGAGTAATCCGTTCTACCGCGGTGATCCAGTGCTGGCCCGGAACCGCGTCTTCCGGAATGTGTATCGTGAGTCCGTTTTGCCGAATGGTCGGCGCCCGAAGCGCCATGCCAAAGCTTCCGTTGCTGTCGCTATCCACCAGGCCGACATCCGTGCTGTCAAAGTAGATATCGACAGTGGCGTTGGGATCCCATCCGTTGCCTACTGTCGATGTCTGGGACCCGGGAGGCCCAGATCGGGGCGCAACATAGATATGCGGCGACTGTGCCGTGGCCAGCGTCGGGAATAAACAAAGAGAAAGAAAGAAGACTAACAACGTGGTTAGAAGTTGCACCGCACCCTTCGCCGGAAAGCGAATGGAGTTTAACCGTGGCGATGCACTTGGGGAGAAGTGATATGAATGCATCATGCACCTCCGGTGCTAAGTTGTAGGGTCGTTGGGCGCAGATCGAAGTGATGGTTAGAAGACGCCATTCGTCTCAGACGTGCGGGACGGAAGTGACTGACTTCAAGGCAAAATTCTTACGAGAAAATTCTGACAGCCGGCTGGTTGAATCGAACTTAACTTTGGCAAATACTTGCGGATTGCTCCCAAAATGGGAAGGCTAGAATCGCCAGAATCAGCAGCACCCATCATTCCTTCGCTGGCTCATGCCGGGCTCGATTGTGGTCTTCGCTTCGCGAAGCCTAGAAAGCGCTCTAGCCGAACCCGTGTTCATCCGTGCCAAATCCGTGGTTGGATCCATATCGCCCTCGGGCCGCCCTCGTTTTGTAAGATATCCAGAACAGCATTTTCCGCTCAGGAGCCGTCATTGTTCTCTACAGCGTCTCGCATAACGACTCGTACATCGCTCTGTTTCGCTCTCGTCGTACTATTTGCATTGACTATGTCAGCCCAAAACTCATCTCCGAAACACGCCGCTGCTCCGCAGGCAGGCTCGGCCGCGCAGCGTGGCTGGGTCGCGATCAGCAACGGCTACGCCAAGATGCTGCTCGACGTCTCGTTCAAATACCATCCCGAGTTCGGCTCGCAGCAGGGACTGGCGCAATACGACACCAAAGTCTCGCAGCCCACGCTCGCCAATGAAGATGCCGAGCGCAAAGACAACGAGGCGGTGGTCGCCAAGCTGAAGGCCGCTTCGGCCGAGAAGCAGCTTCCCGAGGTCGCGGAAGACCTGACCATCATGATGCGCAAGATGGACCTCAACTTCCGCCGCGAGGATTACGAGCGCGCGCATGAGGTCCCCTTCTTCAATGCCAGCCAGCTGGTTTTTGGCGGCCTGCGCATTCTGCTCGACGACCAGACTCCCAAAGATCGCTGGCCCTCCGCCGTCACCCGCATGCGCGACTACGCCGGCATGGAGCCCGGATACACCGCCATCACCGAGATCCTGAAGCAGCGCACGATGGAGCAGATGGCCAAGCCGGGCGTCGTCTATCCCGCGCGGGTCGAGATCGAAACCGAGATGGCGCGCAACTCGAACTACATCGAGGGCATTGCCGCGCTCATGCAGAAGCACGACCTCAGCGGCTGGCAGGAGCCGCTGGCCAAGCTCAAGCAGCAACTGGCCGACTACGACGCTTGGGTGCGCGCCACCGTGCTGCCCAAGGCGCGCAGCGATTTCCGCCTGACGCCCGAGCATTACGCGCTCAACATGGAGGACTTCGGCATCGACATTCCGCCTGACCAGTTGGCCGCCATGGCGCACCAGTCGTTCGACGAAATTCAAGCGCAGATGAAACCTATCGCGGCGCAGATTGCGAAACAGCGCAAGCTGCCGTCGAGCGATTATCGCGACGTCATCCGCGAGCTGAAGAAGCAGCAACTCATCGGCGACGCCATCCTTCCCTTCTATGAAAACCGGCTGAAGCAGATCGAGGGCGTCATCACCGAGCACCAGATCGTCACCCTGCCCGACCGGCCGGCGCGCATTCGCATTGCCAGCGCGGCTGAGACGGCGCAGCAGCCCGCGCCGCACATGGTGCCTCCGCCATTCCTGCACAACACCGGACAGCGTGGTGAATTTGTATTGCCGCTCAACATCCCCGCTGCTCCAGGGCAGGCGCCCTCGTTGCACTATGACGACTTCACCTTCGACGCAGCCGCATGGACCCTGACCGCGCACGAAGCGCGTCCCGGTCATGAGCTGCAATTCGATTCCATGCTGGAGCACGGAGTTTCGCTGGCTCGCATCCGCTATGCCTTCAACAGCACCAACGCCGAAGGCTGGGGCCTGTATTCGGAGTGGCTCATCTTTCCCTACATGCCGCTGGAGGGCCAGTTGATCTCGCTACAGATGCGCTTGCAGCGCGCGGCGCGTGCCTTCGTCGATCCCGAGTTGCAGTCGGGAAAGCTCACGCCGAAAGACGCATTTCACGTATTGCAAGATGAAGTCGTGTTGTCACACGCCATGGCAGAGCAGGAGGTCGAACGCTATACCTACCGCTCTCCGGGTCAGGCCACCAGCTATTTCTATGGCTACACGCGCCTGCTCCAATTGCGCCACGAGACGGAGAAAGCGCTGGCCGCCAAGAACGTGAAGTTCGATCAGAAGAAGTTTCACGACTTCATCCTGGCGCAAGGCCTGCTCCCGCCCGACATGATGCGCAAGGCGGTGCAGGAAGACTTCATTCCGGCGCAGAAGTAGAGGTGGCGAAAACTGGGTGCCCCATCCCGGCCGGGTTTGCCCGGGTGGGGAATTGCCGCGAGACTGGGTGCCCCATCCCGGCCGGGTTTGCCCGGGTGGGGAATTGCCGCGAGACTGGGTGCCCCATCCCGGCCGGGTTTGGCCGGGTGGGGATTTGCCGCGAGACTGGGTGCCCCATCCCGGCCGGGTTTGGCCGGGTGGGAAATTGCCGCGAGACTGGGTGCCCCATCCGGGCCGGGTTTGGCCGGGTGGGGATTTGCCGCGAGACTGGGTGCCCCATCCGGGCCGGGTTTGGCCGGGTGGGGATTTGCCGGGAGACTGGGTGCCCCATCCCGGCCGGGTTTGCCCGGGTGGGGATTTTTATTCCAATTACCAGTCACGACCTTTACCTGGAGTCCGGCACCATTCCCATAGCGCGCGAACTCTAGCATCTGCGTGCTGGTTTACTCTGCGGTTTCCTGCACAATCAGATACTTCCCTCGCCGCCCGAAGACGGATAGCTTGGTGAAGAGTATTCCATGAACAACGGTGGCCATCGTGATCCGGTTCTGTCCTCGGTTCCTCTTCTAGAAGCTGTCCTTTGTGCCGACTGCGAAATCATCAGCAACAGCGGAGGAGAAACTTGCGAAGTGTGTGGCAGCCGGTCGTTACTGAGCCTGGGGCGCATTCTGGGCGGCGGTATCGGCCCCAACCGCGCAACCCTGGTCGATGTCCATCACCTTCGCAACAGTTTTACGCTGATGGTGAGTCCCAATGCCTCGACGACGCTGTATCGCTCGCGCCGCAGCAAAACCGCCAAGACCAGCTAGAACTAATGTGATTCCTGGCGGCTGAACGTTGTCCTCATAGCCCGAACTTGACCAATTCCCCGGGGGCCTCGTGATATTCTTGTGTATACGGCTGCGACCCTCCTTGTAGGCAATTTTCCCGCAGTTCCAGAACAAATAAATCATGATCTCAGTTAGCAACGTATCCATGCGCTATGGCGCTAAAGTTCTGTTCGACGAAGTGTCCACAGCATTTACCCCGGGCAAGCGCTATGGACTTACCGGCCCGAATGGCGCGGGCAAATCCACTTTCATGAACCTGCTGTCCGGTGAGTTGGCCCCGCAGAAGGGTACCGTGGTACGCCCCCGGAAACTGGGTGTGTTGCGCCAGGACCAGTTTGCTTTCGACACCTATCGCGTACTCGACACCGTCATCATGGGCAACCTGCGGCTTTGGAAGGCGATGGAAGAGCGTGATCGCATCTATGAAAAACACGAGATCACTAACGAAGATGGTATGAGGCTCGGCGAACTGGAGGGCATCGTCGGCGAGGAGGATGGCTACTCGGCCGAGGCTGACGCTGCGATACTGCTGCAGGGTCTGGACATTTCGGACGAGGCGCATCAACGTCCGATGGGTGAATTACAGGGCGGGCAGAAGGTCCGGGTGCTGTTGGCGCAGGCGCTCTTTGGTCATCCGCAGGCCCTGTTGCTGGATGAGCCCACTAACCATCTCGATCTGGACTCGATCCATTGGTTGCAGAGCTTCTTGCGAAATTACGACGGAGTTGTGATCGTCATCTCGCACGACCGCCATTTCCTGAACAGCGTTTGTACCCACATTGCCGATATCGATTACGAAACCATCATCACCTATACCGGCAGCTACGATGAGATGGTGATGGCTAAGACGCAGATTCGTTCGCAGATCGAAGGCCAGAACGCCCAGCGGGAAAAGAAGATTGCGCAACTGAACGATTTTATCGCGCGCTTCTCTGCCGGAACTCGCTCCAGCCAGGTGCAGTCGAGGCGCAAAGAAGTAGAGCGCCTCCAGCTCACCGAACTTGCGAAATCGAACATCCAGCGCCCATACCTAAAGTTCGAACAGAAGCGTCCGTCCGGTAGACACGTTCTGGAACTGGAAAATGTTAGTAAGTCATACGGAGACAGCCATGTCATCCGGGCCTTCAGCGCCAGCGTCACTCGTGGCGAGAAGCTCGCGCTGATGGGACGGAACGGCGCGGGAAAGACCACCTTACTAAATGCGCTGCTGGCTAACTCGCCGACAGTTCCGGAAGCTGAACTGCGCCAGACCAGCGGATATGACGGCCCGTTCCTGAACGGCGGAAAAGTCATCTGGGGGCACGAGGCATCGGTCGGGTACTTCGCACAAGACCATAGGGCGCTAATCGAAAAAGGAATGACTGCGTTCGAATGGCTGCATCGCTGGGACCCTGGTGCTGCCAACGAGGAGATTCGCGGCTTGCTGGGACAGATGCTGTTTGCGCGCGACGACGGCAACAAGCGCACCGATGTACTTTCCGGTGGCGAAGCCGCGCGCCTGTTGTTCTGCAAGCTCATGCTGCAAAAGCCGAACGTCCTGGTGCTCGATGAGCCCACTAACCACTTAGACCTGGAGTCGATCAATGCGCTGAATATCGCACTGCAAAAATATCCTGGGACAGTGTTGCTGGTGACGCACGATCACGATCTCATCGACGAAGTGGCGACGCGGATTTGGCACTTCGAGGGCGATCACCATGTCACCGACTTTAAAGGCGCATATGAGGAGTACGAGTCAGTCCTGGTGGCGTGAACTTGAGCCGTTATGCGGGCGTCTGAGCCCGCAGGCGAAATCCCGAGCTTCGCGAGGGATCTGTTTGCCGCAGACTGCTGGTGGAGTTGGTGGGCGCTACAGGATTCGAACTTGAGCCGTTATGCGGGCGTCTGAGCCCGCAGGCGAAATCCCGAGCTTCGCGAGGGATCTGTTTGCCGCAGCTGCTGGTGGAGTTGGTGGGCGCTACAGGATTCGAACTTGAGCCGTTATGCGGGCGTAATTCGAAGCCTCCGACCTGTTTGCGCTTGGTGGAATGATCGGAGTCCGCTGGCGAAATCCCGAGCGAGGCCGCCGAGTCGAGGGAGCAAAAGCCCCCTTCGAATTCGGATTAGTTGCTCGGCAACCAGTAATTTTGGCGGAAGCGTGTGCGAGTCGAACGCACCATTGGCATCGAAGATGTCAATCGCCGGTTTTGAAGACCGGGAGAGTCACCGGACCCCCTTCGCTTCCGCAGGGCGCTACTTGGGTTGCGGCACAACCCGCAGATACGGACGCAGCGTCTTCCAGCCTCCGGGATACGCCTTCTTTGCGTCTTCGTCGGAGACCGCGGGCGAGATGATCACGTCGTCTCCCTGCTTCCAGTTCACCGGCGTTGCGACCTTGTGCTTTTCCGTCAACTGCATGGAGTCGATGACGCGCAGGATCTCGTCGAAGTTGCGTCCCGTGCTCATAGGATAGACGATTATCAGCCTCACCTTCTTGTCTGGTCCCACCACGAACACATTGCGCACCGTCATATTGTCGGCAGCGCTGCGGCCATCGCATCCGCCTTCGAGGTCGGCCGGCAACATTGCATACAGTTTGGCTACCTTGAGTTCGGTATCTCCGATCATGGGATAGTTCGGCGCGTGTCCCTGTGTCTCGCGGATGTCTTCCGACCAGCGCTGGTGATTGTCGACCGGATCGACGCTCAGGCCAATCACCTTCACGTTGCGCTTCTCGAAATCCGGCTTCAGCTTCGCCATGTATCCCAGTTCGGTGGTGCACACCGGCGTGAAATCTTTGGGATGCGAAAACAAAATTCCCCAGGAGTTGCCGAGCCATTCATGAAAGCGGATGGGCC
The DNA here is from genome assembly GCA_963796585.1 of uncultured Acidobacteriaceae bacterium. Classification (GTDB taxonomy): domain Bacteria; phylum Acidobacteriota; class Terriglobia; order Terriglobales; family Acidobacteriaceae; genus CAVVDY01. Next base: position 285,349 of record CAWCMB010000003.1, on the reverse strand, counting down.
CATGCGTGGTCTCGGCCTGAAAGTCGGGTGCCGTATCACCAATCTGCAGTGACATAACTGCCTCCTCTATTGTTGTGGAACCGATTGTTGTGGAATGCGCTGTCGATTCTACGCACCCGGGAGCGAGACAGCAACGCCCAGCCGCCGCTGCACCAGTTATTGTTTGCCATTACCAGGCCGTCTTCAGCCGAGGGATCTGTTCTCGTCGGCAGCACCAATCGTTTTCCATGGTAAAGGCTGCTCAGCCGGCAAAGCAGAGCCGATCCCTCGCTTCGCTGGTGATGACAAACACGAAAACACCAGTCGGTGCGCTTGAAACCGCGTCCCTCTCCGCCCGGCTGTGCCGAACAGCGTTTCCTGCGCCGCGATTAACGCATCGAGAAGGAGGTCTGGCTCATCTCTGTCAGAGTTGGTCCAACCCATTCCCTCAGGAGCCTAGCCGTCCATGTCTGCGCGTGAATTCCCTTTCGTCCATGTCGATGTCTTTACCTCGGTGCCGCTCGAGGGCAATCAACTGGCGGTGTTTCCTGACGCTCGCGGCTTGAGCGACGCCGAGATGCAGACCCTGGCCAGGGAGATGAACCTTTCCGAGACCACCTTCATTCTGCCCCGCGATGCCGAGACCGAAGGGCGCGAAGGAGTACGCGTGCGCATCTTCACCGTAGAAGAAGAGCTACCCTTTGCCGGACATCCCACGCTGGGCACCGCATGGTACTTGAAGCAGCAACGTCCCGAGCAATCCGAGATCGTTCTTCATCTCAATGTCGGGCGGGTGCCGGTCCGCTTTGAGGCGCGCGACGGCCAACTCTTCGGCGAGATGCGCCAGACGGATCCGCAGTTCAGCGAAACCCATCAGCACGCGCGGGTTGCGCAAGCGCTCGGACTTCCCCTTTCCGAGCTGGATGAGAACCTTCCCATCCAGACCATCTCTACCGGCATGCCCTTCACCATCGTCGCCTTCCGCCACAGCTCAACCCTCAGCCAACTGCGCGTGAGCTGGCAGCAGATCGCGGCGTACCTGCAAAGCGTGCAGCGCGATGGCTTCCTGTACTTCGTTGCCCGTAATGGCGAGCGCCGCCTGCACGCGCGCATGATCTTCTACAACGGCGAAGATCCCGCCACCGGCTCCGCTGCCGGTTGCTGTACCGCCTGGGCCGTCAAATACGGAGTGCTCGGCCCCGACGAGCCGGGACTCATCGAGCAGGGACGCGAAATTCTCCGTCCCAGTTCGATTTACGTGCGCGCGACCAAGGCCGCGGAGACGATCACCAACGTACGGGTCGGCGGTCACGTTGCGCCGGTTATTGCTGGCAAAGTTACCTTGTGAATTCTTTGCGGATATCCTGTGCACGTGTGGCGACCGCATAAACCGCGGTCCGCAGCCGCTCGCAATTGCCCAACTGCCGCGTTCCTGGCGCAACTTCAAACCGCCGCCCATGCTCAAAATGTCGCGCGCGATTTTATGGCGGCGGTACTTGTACGACCTGATTCCTGCGCGTACCATCCGACTACGCTGTTGTTCTGCAAGAGATCAACCATGCGATGTGCGGCCCGCACCTGACTCTTCCAGGCGCGAACGACGCAGGTAGCACCAATTGAACTAACACGGAACCGATCAGATGAAACCGAAGCGCACCATACTCTGCGTAGATGACGATGAACGCTCTCTCTCCATTCGCAAGGTGATGCTCGAGACCCGCGGCTATCGGGTGGTGACCTGCCCCGACCCCGAGAAGGCGCTGGACATCGTGCGCGCTGGCGGCATCGACCTGATCATCGCTGACCTGATGATGCCGAAGATGACGGGCGCCGAGTTGATTGCTCACGCCAAGCAGATTGCGCCTGATCTCCCCAGCATTCTTTTCTCCGGCTCCGTCAGTCATTACGCCGAGCAGAGCACTGCCGACGTCTGGCTTCCCAAAGGGACCTTCGCGCCCGCCGAATTGCTGGAGCGCGTTCGCATCGCGCTGATTCGCAAACGCGGGCCCAAACGCTCAACCCCTGCTCCCGGCGGTTCCTCCCGGCGAATAGCTTCCTGATATTGCCATCGCGGCAACTCCGGACGGCAATTGCAGAGCTGCTGCCCAAATCTTTTGTTAATTTTTTGACAAACATAGTTTCTGAGTTGCAGAATTCAGAGAACCGCGATATTCTCCCTGTAATGCGCCGCTTGCGGTGGTAGTAGTCCTGCGCCGTAACCCGTTTTTTCAGTGCTTCTCCCGGGAGCTCTAGGGCAAATACCTTCACTAAACTAGGCCCAACCTCAGATATCTCCAGAGTAGATGCGTCCGTAGTCTGGCCTTCGCTGAACAGCGGCTACCAGTCGCATCAGCAGCACTCATATTTTCTTACAGGAGACAATGTTTTGAAGATTTTCCCGATTGCGGCTCTAGTTTGTGGATTGACGACCCTGTCCTTCGCAGGAGTCAACGTCTCGTCGCCAACGCCCAACAGCCAAAATCAATCCTCGGTTCACTTTGTTGCTTCGGCGAGTGGAAACTATCCCATCACCGCCATGATGATTTACTCCGACAATCAGAGCGTCTATTCCATCAACAAAGCCAACTTGGATACCAGCGTGAACCTTGCCAACGGCACTCACTACATCGTGGTCCAGGCGTGGGACACCCATAACAACGTCTACAAAGCGACGGGCTTCAAGATCTCGGTCAGCGGCGGCAACAATAACAACGCTACCTACCAGATGATTCACACCATGTCGGGCTGGCAATCGTGCGGCTCATGTGCTGGTCCTGGAGGCCACGGCCCCGACACCCCGCGCTATATGCACCAATTTATCGCGACTCCGTCAATGACCGGAAAGGCGAGCGAGTACTGGATCGGACCCAAGGTCCCATATTCGGGAGCTCTGTGGTGGAAACAGCTCGGGGCGAATGCCAAGGTCTCGCACTTTGTCTACGATCTTTATTTTTATGTGAAGAACCCTAATGCTCCGCAGGCCCTTGAATTTGATATGAACCAGTCGGTGGGAAACCGGAAATTTATCTTCGGCACCCAGTGCGACATCAAGGGTCATAAAGATTGGGACGTTTGGGATACCGCCAATGGCAAGTGGGTTAAAACCGGCATCGCCTGTTCCGCTCCTCCCGCCTACACCTGGAACCACGTGGTGCTGGAGTTTGCCCGTAGCAGCAACCAGGCGACGTTCGTTTCCGTCACCCTCAACGGCAAGAAGAGCTATATCAACCGGACCTTCAATACCTTCGGAGTGAATGCTGCCGAACTGAACACCGCAGTGCAGTTGGATGGCAACAGCAGCGACACCGCTTATTCCATGTGGGTCGATAAGATGCAAGTGACCGCATATTAGGACACGCCAGGCAGCAGTAGAGCAGGGCAGCAGTAGAGTAAAAGGGGGCATGGAGAATGCCCCCTTCGCTTTCTCGATTGCAGAGTGTTCGTTCCCGCCTGCTTACCGCCGGGCGCAGGTCGGGCAATTTTGCTCGACCGGGAAAGGAGCGAAGATAGTACAGAACAATGCCACGCCGAACGAAGCTATGCTATCGATGGGTTAACGATTGCCCGCCGAATCGTTAGGCTACTTGCTTGTTTTCGCCGCCTTTTTCCGCTCCGCCCAGCGCTTCTTCATCATTTCGGAAATGCGCTTGCGAGCCGAAGCACTCATGTGCCGCCGTCCACTGGCAGCCTTGGCTTTGACCGATCCTGCGGGACGCCCCGGTCCACGTTTCCGGCCCGAGCCGAGTCCTTGCAGAGCTTCTATAGCCGCGTCGAGCCGCGCTCTTTCTCTCTTCAAATCCGCTAATACGTTCTGTATATCCATAGTCTCCTGTCCTTCTTTGTTTTTTAGGGAGGGCCTTCGTCCACCAAACGGTATCAGATGAAGTCACCTGAATCCAGCAGCTTTTTTACAAGCATTGCCTGAATTTCAAAACCGCCATTCAGCTTAGTTGCCTCAACGGCGCCTCTGAATTCCTCTACACTGATTCTACCGTCTACTTGGATGAAATTGGAGGCGCAAGGTGTCAGAGCTTTCGAGTTACCACATGAGTAGCAAGCAGTTCCGGGAATATGGTTATGCGATGGTCGACTGGATCAGCAACTATTACGAATCTGTAGAGAAATTCCCGGTATTGTCCAGGCTCGAGCCCGGAGCCGTTCGGCGCTTATTGCCTGCTGTACCCCCGCAACAGCCCGAGCCTTTCGCTAAGGTACTGCGCGACGTAGAGCAGGTAATCCTTCCCGGCATTACTCACTGGCAATCTCCTAACTTCTATGCCTATTTCCCGGCCAATGCTTCCGGACCGGCTATTCTCGGAGATTTGCTCTCTTCTGCCTTAGGTGTGCAAGGAATGCTATGGGCGACCAGCCCCGCCTGTACTGAACTGGAAACTCACGTCCTGGATTGGCTGGTTCCGCTGCTGGGATTGCCGGAGAAGTTTCTGTCTACCTCGACCGGAGGAGGCGTCATCCAGGACACAGCTTCAAGTGCAACTCTATGCGCCATGATAGCTGCCCGCGAAAGGTCGACCGCCTACCGAAGCAACCATACTGGATGCGACGGCAAACTGGTCGCTTACACTTCAGCCCAGGCGCACTCTTCCATCGAGAAGGCCGCCATGATCGCCGGCATCGGACGCGATAACCTCAGGCTTATTGCAGTCGATGACCGGTTTGCCATGGATCCCCGTGCGCTTGCCCAGGCTATCCGCGAAGATCGGCAAGCAGGCCGTGTACCCTTCTTTGTTTGCGCAACCGTTGGAACCACTTCCTCGCACGCCATGGATCCGCTGCCGCAAATCGCCGCTTTGTGCCGCGAGCACGGCCTCTGGTTCCACGTCGATGCTGCCATGGCAGGCACGGCGGCGATTTGTCCCGAGTTTCGCTACCTGCAGGACGGGGTCGAGCACGCTGACAGTTACTGCTTCAACCCCCATAAGTGGATGTTCACTAATTTCGATTGCGACTGTTTTTTTGTCGCCGACCGCGCAGCTCTCATCCGCAGCCTGAGCATCCTGCCTGAGTATCTGCGCAACCAGGCCACGGAATCGGGCGCGGTATTCGACTATCGCGACTGGCAGATACCATTGGGCAGGCGCTTCCGGTCGCTCAAGCTATGGTTTGTCATCCGCCATTATGGAGTTGAGGGGCTACAGCACCATATCCGTTACCATGTGGAACTGGCTCAGCAGTTCCGAAGCTGGCTGGAGAGCCATGACCATTTTGAGGTTGTAGTACCCGCGCCCTTGAATCTGGTTTGCTTTCGTTACCGCGGCAGCGATGAGCAGAATGAACGCCTGATGAATATCCTGAACGCGAGCGGCGACCTCTACCTCACCCACACCCGTCTGGCCAATCGATTTGTGCTGCGTTTTTGCGTGGGACAAACCAATACCGAGGCCAGACACGTGGAGCACGCCTGGCAGCGTATTAAAGAAGAAGCTGCTAAGCTTTAGTGACCCGGCGTTCTCTTTCTCTCAAACGTCTTAAGTTGGGCTACACTACGGCTCAAAGGAGTTGTTCGTGCACCCCAGGGTCGTCGCACTCACTGGCATGTTTAAGGGCGAGAGCTACCGCTTGACCGGCGAGAAGCTGACGCTCGGCCGCGACACCTCCAACAGCGTACAGATCGGGGATGCCACCGTCTCCAAGAAGCACTGCGCCATCGAAGCAGTAGAGGGTGGCTTCGAACTGGTCGATCTCGATAGCCACAACGGTACCTTCGTCAACGGTATTCCCGTGAAGCGGCGTCCCCTGGCCCACGGAGACGTGATCCGCCTGGGCCAGAGCGAACTGCTATTCCTGATCAGCGAACATCCAGGCGAGGAAGGCGTCGCCCTGCAGTACAGCGACGACGTGACTCGCGACGCCTTGAAAACCGTGCTCATCACCCCGGGCCATCATACCTACAGTTCGGTCGATGTTGGCCGCATGGCGCGAGACTTGAATGCCCTGTTCAAGATTACGAATACCATCAACTCCATTCGCGATCCCGAGCATTTGCAGAGCCAGCTCCTGGAATTGATCTTTGAAGTTGTGCCCGCAGAAACCGGCGCCATTCTGCTCATGAGCCAGGTGGACGACGAGCCCAGGGCAGCGCATACCTACGAGCGCCATCCCGGCGTCGCCCCTCTCAAGATTCGCAAGACTGTCATCCATCGCGCCCTGTGGGAGCGCGCCTCAGTCTTCACCGAGTCCTCTTCCGATCTCGCCGCCGCGGAAAACATCATGTGCGTGCCGCTCATCGGGGTGCAGAACACCATCGGCGTCATCTATCTGGCCTCCAGCGGACTCAAGGCGCGATTCGCTGAAGAGCACGTGCAGTTCTTGAACTCCGCCGCCGGCATTGCTGCCGTCACCCTGGAGAATGTGCTCAGCTTCGAGTCGCTGAAAGCGGAGAACCGCCGGCTTCGCGAAGTGCTTGAGCCCGACGAAACCATCATTGGCGAAAGCAAGTCCATGCGCCGCCTGGGCGCCTTCATCGACAAGGTGGCCAAGGGAGATTCCACCATCCTCATCCGCGGCGAGAGCGGAACCGGCAAAGAACTGGTAGCGTGGGCGATTCACGCTGGCAGCACGCGTTCCGAAAAGCCATTCGTCGCCATCAACTGCGCCGCCATTCCTGAGACCCTGCTGGAAAGCGAACTCTTCGGCAGCGAGAAGGGCGCCTTCACCGGCGCCGTCTTCAAGAAAGGCAAGCTTGAGACCGCGGAAGATGGCACTGTCTTCCTCGACGAAATCGGCGAACTGGCGCCCCTGCTGCAGGCCAAGCTGCTCCGCGTCTTGCAGCAGAAGGAATTCGATCGCCTTGGAGGCACCCGCCCCATTAAGTTCCAGGCGCGCGTGCTCACCGCCACCAATAAGAATCTTGAGCTGGCCATCAAGGCAGGCGAGTTCCGCCAAGACCTCTTCTATCGCCTCAACGTGGTGTCAACCACCTTGCCGCCATTGCGCGACCATCGCGAAGACATTCCCCTGCTCGCTATTTACTTCGCGACGAAATATGCCGAAAAATCGGAGCGTCCTTTCAAAGGCATTTCCACCGAAGCTCGCTCGCTTCTGATGAGCTATGACTGGCCGGGCAACGTCCGCGAACTGGAGAACGCCATCGAGCACGCGATCGTGATGGGAAATGTGGATGAGATCCTTCCCGAAGACCTGCCCGAGACGCTGCTGGAAAAGCAGTCGGTGCAGGTGAGTTCAGGCAAATATCATCATGAGATCAATGAACTGAAGAAGCGCCTCATCATCGATGCCCTAACCCAGAGCAAGGGAAGCTATATCGATGCTGCCAAGCTGCTTGGCGTCCATCCGAACTATCTGCACCGCCTCATCCGCAACCTCGAAATCAAAGACGTGCTGCGAGCGGTAGAGAACGACAGCTAGAGCAGTTTCAATTTAAGTGTATACATAACCAGAAGAGGCGAAGTAGTTGGTGCACTCGCTAGGCGAGAAGCTGGCGAGTAATTGGCCGAACTCATCCCAGAGGACGGCGGTGGTGCGGATGGCGGCTTTGCGGAGCAGGGCTTTGAGTTTGGCGAACAGCTTTTCGATGGGATTCAGGTCCGGAGAATAGGGCGGTAAGTAGAGCAGGGTCGCGCCGGCCGCGGTGATGGCCTGTTGCACCCCGGCCACCTTGTGGCTGCTCAGATTGTCCACGATCACCAGGTCCCCAGGAGTGAGGGTGGGACATAAGAAGCGGTGCAGATAAGCCAGAAAGATGTCCCCGTCCATGGGTCCGTCGGTGAGCATCGGCGCGGTCAGTTGCTGGTGACGTAAGGCGGCGACGAAGGTGGTCGTTTCCCAGTGGCTGAGCGGGGCGGAGGCCACGCAGCGCTGGCCCTTGGGAGCGCGTCCATAGCCACGCGTCATGTTGGTCGAAACCCAGGTTTCATCGATAAACACCAGCTTGGTAATGTCCACGTCGGCCAGCGCCTCAGTCCATGCGCGGCGCGCCGCTTGCACGTCCTCGCGCTCTTGCTCGCTGGCGTGCAGGGTTTTTTTTAAAGCTGAGATTCCATTTATTTAACTGATGCCACAAGGCTCCCACCTTGATGGCAACGCCTCGTTGCTGCAGCCGTTGCTGCATCTCCGCCAGGGTAAGGTCGGGCTCGGCTTTGATCCAGCCGCGCAGCACCGATTCCAGCCCCGCCAGCCGGGAGCGGCGATGCCCACCGATGGGATAACTGCTGCGCTCCCCCGTCTGTCGCAACCGGTCCCGCACTTGGTAGACCCACATGCGGCTGACCTCGAAGCGGCGCGCAATTTCGCTGGGCCGCTCCCCGCGACCCAGTGCTCGCAACACCCGCTCGCGCAAATCCTGGGAATAGGATTGCATCCCTTGCCTCTCCTTACCGGCAGAAGCATTATCTCACAGAATGTATATACTTAAATTAGAAATGCTCTAAAAGGCGGAAGCGCCGCGCTTCAGCCTTCCCCACGGTGGAAGCCCACGCTTCAGCGTACTGAAACAGACTTCCCCCACAAACGCTTCGGCCTCGGTTCTGTGGGCGCGGTTGCGCAACTCTCAAACGGTACTTGCGAGTCGAGAAAGGCCGACATCCCACCTAAGGATGTCGGCCCGTTTTGAGCTAAGCTGCTCGCACATTCCCTCCGGCGCGCGCCAAATACATCGAATCGCGCAGCGCGGAAGGTGGGGGCAGCCTGCTACTTAACCCACCCAATCAGGCCATCTACCTGGGAGGTATAGGTAGCGGTGGCGGCTTAGGAGTGGGCGGCGGAGGAGGAGTGGGCGGCGGGTGAGGTGTAGGCGGTATAACATTATCCGCCCCTACTACACAGTTGCCGACGCCCGAGGGAGCCATGGTGTACCCTGCTGTTACGAAAAACACCAGAATTACCATCACTCCCGTAATGAGAAGTTTGCGAGTCATGGCATTTCTCCTTTTGGAGTTTGTACAGCTCGTTTGATGCCCGTGGCCTAAGATCCTTAAGATGAGCCGTGGAGGACTGCGCCGGCGACCCGAGAGGAAATGGACTTCGAGAGTCGAAGCGCGACCTGCCTGCCTTGGCGAGTGCTTTAAAGGTTAGCAACCAAGGACTGGGGAGGAATCAGGTGCAGGGTTCTGGTACTCGTCTCGATACCTGTCACCCAATATGTGCATAGCTTCGGTCCGCCTCAGCGCAAAGGCAAGAACAAAACTGCCTTAGTGACACAAACGTGCGTCGTCCCTTCCCGTTTCGGGATGGAGCCTTGACCACGATGCTGTTCACGGCCGAGAATCACGGGCGCTCGCGGTCGAATGTTGGCACACGCATCCTGCCGGACGCCCATGAGTGTTGTGGCGACTTCACCACCAAGCCGAGGGGAATAGAGGGAGCCAATCCCGCAGCGCCATCGACACCGAAGGAAACTAACTGCAAGTAGTTTTGATCTGCTTCGCAACCCCGAGCCATTGTTTTATTGCCGTTCATAGCGCAAAATGTCGCAACGAAGGTAGTGCCGGGCCCTGGGTAGACGGAGGCACCCAATGAAGCTGGCGATTGCATTTGCCCCACTGTTGTTGGTCGGATTATCCATCCCGGCGCAGACGCAAGCCCCGGATCCGGCGTCAAGCTGGACGGGCCCTCCCGTGGTCAAGGATGCACCCTACTTCGCCGACATTATCACTACATTCGAGCGAACCCTGCCCAGCGGTGAGATCGGGAAACGCGAAATGCGTTCGAAAATTTACCGTGATACCCAGGGGCGCACACGCAGAGACACTGAGCAAGTATCCCCTACCACCGATAGAAAAATCGTCGCGATCTTGATCATGGATCCGGTAGCCAATACCGTCACCAGTCTTAATCCTCAGACCATGACGGCGCATATACGGGATGGATCTGACATTAGCGCCCCTCCGAAACAGCCGATTCGCAGTAAGCCGGAAAGCCCGGCGGCGCCTACAGTGGCTTCATCTGTCGCTGAAAAACCGGCAGTGGCGACATCAGAAGCGGAAGAGCTAGGCACTCAGGTGATTGACGGTCTTACGGTGAAAGGCACCAAAATCACCACGCATCTTCCGCCGGCGGCCGGAGGCAATGAGCAGCCCAGGACGCTGGTTACTTCCACCTGGGTCTCAGAGGAACTTCAGATCACGGTTCTCACTGAAAGCAGTGAAGCGCCGGAGAATCATCGAACTACTACCAGGCTAACCAACATCGTGCGCACCGAACCCGAAGCCGCGCTCTTCGAGATTCCCTCGGGCTATGCCGTGGTCGATAGCCGCTCGAAGAAATAAATTACGCTAGCCCGGATTTATCACCGGTGCTCCGCCTACTGCTGAGTTGCAATGGGCTTTGGACCATCCACCCGGACGCGCCGAAAACGTTGTTCCGCCCCATTCCAGCCGTAATACAGGGTGCGCGTTTGTGTCGGGCAACAATGCGCGTCCTGCTCGCTCCAGATGGACTGCTTAATAACGAGCTGCTCGCCGGGAGCAATGGCGAAACCTAGCCCGTACTCCGCACTGAATTGAAAAATCTGCTGCACCGCACGGTTGCGACATACAAACCCAAGAACATAGGAGTGCGCGCCCGGCCCTTGTTGATGCTCCCACGTCACTACCAGGAATCGAACCGCCGGCCCTGATGCGAGGGTCAACACGGAATCGGAAGCGATTGTCGCTCGACCTTCTGGCGTCCCGGCCTTGCGTTGCGCTTCATCCAGGAAGTCTTCACTCACTCCTTTTTTGAAGTTGAACGTTTGAACCCCCGAAGAGGTATTGAACAGACCCGTCAACTCGTTTTCATCGGTAGGACTGGTGCGGATGATTGCATTACTGAAATCCACCGAGCGGATCTCGCGGCAGGGCTGTGCCTGACTCAGAATCGATGAGACGAAAACCACCAGCGCAACCCGCACCCACATAATCATTGACCGTTGCTGCTGAGGACAGGCAATTACACTCAGATCCTTCTGCCGACCTCCATGAGTGTTATGGCGATATTACGCCAACTATCGCAGATCAACCGTATCGCATCGTGAGCCTTGTCACGCGTTCCCTGGCGCAACGGTCACCGGCAGCCCTTCGGCGAGCTACCATCGCAACCACCCTGGAGCTGGCGGTGCTGCTGCATCGGTTGTGGTTGAGTGGAGAACTCTGCGAACCACTGCGTAACGCAATCGAGCCATACTGGCGACCGCTTAACTATCACGGCTGCTGAAAAAGTCGAAGTTCGGGTAGTGCTGGCCTTCAGGCTAGCGGTACGCCGTTGAAAATACGTCGGGACTTTAGCGCCTGAGGTACGAACAAGTACTTTTTCAGCAGCCTGTATCACTCGTGGTTGAAGAATGCATCGAAAATCAAGCCGGGTTCTCTTCGACCAAATGCCTCGGAGCACTTTCGCTCATGCTGGCTATTGATAGCCGTCGAGGCTGTAGTTGCAGGTCCCATTGGTCGGTTGCTGCGGCAGCGGCGGCACTTGCAACAGGTGCGGATAACTGAAGTCGAAGAAGCCGTTCTGCGGATTGGCCATGTCTTGCGTTGTCGCATCGCGCTGCGTCAGGGGCGGCAGATCCCAGCGCTTTTCGATCAGCTTCAGAATTGAGGTGTAGTCGGCCGGCAAGTGAATCACCGTTTGCGGCTTGGACCAGGGCGAGACCACGACCACCGGCACGCGGAATCCTGTGGTGTTGAACAGCGCTTTGACACTGCCCGGCTTCAGGTCTGTGGGAGCAAGATTGTCGGGCGGGGTGACCAGCAGCGGCGAGGCATGGTCGAAGAAACCGCCCCCTTCGTCATAGGTGAGGATGAAGGCCGAATCCGGCCACGCAGCACTGTTAAACAAAGCATTAATCACGTTTGCAACCACCGCCGCTCCCGTCTGAATGTTGTTCAGCGGATGCTCATCCAATCCGGTGTAAGTGGCGCGCTCGATAAAGATCACATGCGGCAACAGCGCGTCGGCATGAGGGCTGGCGAGATCGTTGTAGTACTCCTGAATGTTGCGGACGTTATATCGAACCTTCGGATCGTTCCAATCTGCCCATTGCGCCAGGAACACGCTATTGTCCTGGTAATAGTAGCGCCAGGAAATTCCCCTCGCCGTCAGCAGCTTGAAAATCGTCGGCCGCTGCCACGCCGGATCGTCCTGATGGGTAGGCGCGAACCCGTGACCGTGCGAGGTTCCAGAGAACAGATACATCCGATTCGGCACGGTGTTGCTTGCCACCGGAGAGTACCAACTATCGTCGGTGGTGAACTGCGTCGCTAGTTCGTAGTAGTAAGGCAAGTCTGTCTGATCGTAGTACCCCAGGGGGCGCGTGTGCTGAGCGTCGTTCGTTCCCCACCAGTCGGCCCAGTCGACATCCAGAAACTGGTCCATCTTGAACATCGAGTTCTGTGTGAGGTTGAGCCAATCACCACCTGCCAGGTCCATGTCAACATGCGCCTCGTCCCAACCGGGGGACAGGTTCTCGGTGCACTCTGTCCTGGCGTGAAAGGGCGGATAACAAAGATCGTTCGGATTGCACAACTGGAAACCCGGAGCCAGATTGTGCAGATCGTTCACATCGCTGAGCTTCGCGCCTTGGATGGGCGGATCGTGATTGACGCGATACTCGGCCAAATTACCCAAGTAGTTATCGAACGCTCGGTTCTCCTGAAGCATGAAGATAATGTGGTTCAGGTTGGAAATATTTCCCGCACTCACCGTTACCGTGGCCGTCCCCACCACCGGGGGCGCTCCCGGGTAAATTGGAGTCGCGGTGGCGGTGTAGGTGGTGGATTGCGTGGGACGAACGCAGCAATACGAACCTTCAGCTACCGGTTTCAACTGGCCCAGGCCATCAACGCTGATAGAGGAGGCGTTCGTCGTCTTCCATGACAAAACAACTCCGCCGCCCGACTCTGCGCTTTGGGTTTGCGTCTTGAAGCTTAATGTCGTTGGCTGCTGAACCCTCACGATCACTCTCGCTGAATACGCCTGCCCTCCTGTAGGTTCCGGACCGCTGAGCGAAACAGAGAACATGGTGGCGGCAGCCAGCGGACCTGATTCGTATGTCCCTGAGCAGGTGTTACCGCTGCAAACATGCGCCAACGGAATCGGAACATCGCTATTGCTGGAATGCAATTCCCACGTGCTGTTATTGTTCGGCCCGCTGTACTGGAGCGTCACCGATTGACCGGCGTGAATGGCAGTTGTGGATACGCTCAAAGTTACTGGAACGATGGTTAGCGTGGCCGAATCGGGTGCCGACCTGCTTAGGCCGAAGCTTGCGGCGGCCTGAAATGTCGTCGTCTGCATCAGCCCGTTCGTGTTGTAAACGTAGTTGCTCGCGGTCAATGGTAGAGTCTGGTCGTCCTCCACTATTTCGGGCGCGACCTCAAAAGTCTTCGCATTCATGCTCGCCCAGGAAAAGCTCACAAATTGTCCCGGCGCTACCAGAGCAGGAGACACCGTGAAGCTGGATACCATCGGCGGCGCCAGTGTGACGCCATCTCCAGTCGCACCACGAGCGTTCGTTCCACCTCCAAGGCTTGCCTTCGTCGCAGTAATTGCTGAGCTGCTAGAAGGGCCACTAGCAAACGCAGCAGCTATCAGGAAACATGAAACGACGAGAACTCCCGGAACCAGACGCAGCCTGAACATATTTAAACCTACCTATAGGCGGACGAAAACCTGGGGTCGCTCGAGATTGTCGGACCGTGAACCTTCTTGCGGAGTTGCGGCGGCCGACACCGTGACAGTCAGTGAGATTCGGCAACTCGCGTTTGGGGTTGTCTCGCCTTGCCACCGCCGCGATATGGGCAGGGCGGGCGTGAACCTTTTTGAGACCGGAGTTCGTACGCGAAGTTCTTCCTGGCTGCGGCTGCACAAAACAGCAAACGGCTGGTCCGGTTGTTGAGTAAGCTACCCACTCCAAATCTTGCTGCCGCAGCCCGGTTGCGGATTTCCACTGCTTCTGTCTGAGCTCTGCCCGAACCGAACGGGCTTCAGCGCAAGCTGGGGCTCTTGATGCCCCCTATGGCCAGTACAATGTATCACCTATGCCGCGTAAGCCCGACCCGGATACTAAAGAACGAATCCTTGAGGCTGCCGATCGTTTGTTCCGTCGCAAGGGTGAACCCGCTGTGTCACTTCGAATGGTCGCTAAAGCTGCAGGAACGACGACCGCGACGGTCTACAACCGTTATCGAGATCGAGCAGACCTGATCCGTGCCCTTGGCAACCGTGAGCGCCTGCGATTTTTGCAGGAGATCGATACTTCGGGAACTCTTGAGGACGTCTGCCGGCAGTACCTCCAGTTTGCTGTAAATCATCGGCACGAGTACCAATTGATCTATGGACGGTACTGGATCGATATTTTTTCCTCAGCGCCGGGCGAACCCGTCCTCGACTGGGCAAAAGAAACCTTCGCCAAGCGCTTTGGCGGCCAGGCCGCTGACTATGATGAAGTCGCTCGCTGGCTTCGAATGCAGTTGCACGGAGCTGCAAGCCTCTTAGTCCACGCTCCGAAAGGCCCGACGGCTGCACAAATCACCCATCAATGCCTCCGGGCATGCGATGTTCTCATCGCCAGCGCTGGTACTCCAAAGAAAAGCAGATGAGAGATATTCCTTCGGCAGGCAGCAGCGCAGAATTTCGCCTAAAAAAAATAATTAGCACACCGTACTGATTACAGTGTACTATTTAATTCCGAATTGGGTCGGTCACGTGGCCGACCGATTCAAGCCAATGGCAATTTTGGGCCCTCGATGTAATCACAAAATTCTAGGAGGATGCGTGCGTAGACTTTCCCTTGTCGCGCTACTGGCCGTTGTCTGTCTGGCCAGCAGTGCATTTGCAACTACCGTTTTCGACCTCGAGGCAATCAACTATGAATCGCAGTTCAACCACGATTTCGGCCCCGGGCAGGGTATTGCGGTCAGCACTACCCAGGACATCAGCAATATGGAGTTTTACCTGGCCATGCCGAATGGCGGCGATCTGAACTTCATGATCTGGGACGGAACCAACAGCAACCTGCTGTACTCTACCGTCCTTTCAGGAGTGCAGGCCTCGAACACCAAGACCTGGGTCAGTTCTCCCGACTTCGATTTCACGCTGACTGCCGGGAACACCTATTTCTTCGGCGTGATCGCCGACAATCCTGTAAACGTCGGTTATGTCTGGCCGCCGGCGGACTACAGCAGCAACGGACTGACCGCTCTCACCTCGGGGAACGCCTATTACGACTTCTTCAACGATCCTGTGTATGACAGTAAAAACGGAAACCAATGGGGCTTGCGTCTGGATTCCACGGTTCCCGAGCCCGGCAGCATCGCCCTGCTAGGTACTGGCGTGCTTGGCTTGGCCGGCGTTTTGCGGCGCAAGCTGATGCTGTAATCACTTCCAGACCGCTTCCTCACCGAGTGCAGGTCCCAAACCACAACTGAATACGATGAATCGCTTGGGTGGAGGACATCCGCTGCCTGCCGCATCAGTGCGCATTCTCGTCGGGGACGACTTCGATCGATGGCCGCGTTCCCTCTGTTCCTTCCCGCAAAAGAACGCGGCTTGACCTGGTGAAAACGCTGTGGATGCAGCCTTGCCTGTGTGTGGAAGTTAGGGCTGGCCGTGAGCCGAGCAGTTGTAACTCAACAGTAGTTCAAATTAAGTGCCTATAAAAGGAGAGTCTAGAATGAAATTTCGTTTTGCTGCGCCGCTTTTTCTTGTGCTGTTTTGCCTGGTATTGTCGGGTATCCCGGCCCACGCCATCGACGTGCTTTACAACAATGGTGGAGGCAGTGAGTTCCTGCCAATGTGGGATATCTCTGGCAGCAACATGGCCTCGAACCAGTTCACTTGCTCTTTCGGAACCTGCAATACGCAGATTCTGGAATTCGATGCCACGCCTACTTGGGGAACCGACGCCACCACCGTGAATTGGTCGGTTACCTCTTCCCCGTTGGGCGGCGGAAACACCTTCGCTTCAGGTACAAGCTCACTGCCGCAATTTTTCGTGTGCGATCCCGACCAGGTTGTCTGTTTGTATGACATCAACTTTGCGACCAGCTTGCAAGGCGGGACTTATTTCCTCAACCTGAGCGGTGTCGATGCTCCGCTGGGGTGGGACACAACCTCGCATCCCTTGAATGGAAATAACGCCTACTACACCTCCAACGGAGTTGAGACGGATAACATTCAAGGGCTGGGATTCAAGATAGAGGGCACCAGTACCCCTGAGCCGGGCAGCATTCTGTTGTTTGGATCGGGCCTGCTCGGAGCGGCTGGCATGCTGCGCCGTCGTTTCCTAAGCTAATTGATCTAACCCCAACCAGGGCCGGGGATTTTCCCTGGCCTTGTTTCTATTTCCAAAGCTGGATGGCTCGGGCAAGCCTTCTGACTAGGTAGCAGACACATCGGGTGACCCATCGGTCGGGGCTCCGGAACTCCGCTAGCCGTGGCGACCTCCACGCTGGGCTGTCACCCACGCCCTTCGAACTTGGGTACGTCGGCGAAGTTCTACTGCTGCTGGAACGGCACCCATGCTCCGACGTCCGCGATATCGACGCGCAGGGTGCATTCATTCGGCCCGGTATGCTCCCATGAGACGTTGAACTTCGACTCGGGAGACGTAAGGATACCAACCTGCATGGGGGCGCGCACCAGGTCCAGACCCTCATCATAGGCAGCCGACGTATTCGTGTTCTTTGAGACCACTAGTGTCCACGCCTTCTTATTAGGAATCAGGTACATGGTGTACGCGCCCACCGGAACCGTGGTTCCGGCGATCGTCAAAGGCGAGTTCGTAAACAGGGTGAGCGGCTGTTTGCCCGGCTCCCAGATCTTGCCGTAGGGCACTTGGTGTCCCAGAAAGTTGTCTTGGTCTTTCTTTGCCACTATCAGCGGCTGATATTGCACGGCGAGTTGTTGCTGGTCGCTTAAGTCGCAAGTCGCTGTCGCCGAACCAGGATCGGTCGCGCGGGCATTCTGCCCGAAGGCGAAGCAGGAGCCTAGAAAACAAACCAATGCCAGAACACAAGCGTGGCGCATTTGACCTCCCGAGATAACGCTACCGAGTAGCTATTAATTGGGATGTACTCGGCGCTTCCATACCTATCTTAATACCGCAGGGGCCTCATAGCGAGCCTATAAGTAAGACAGCCTCATACCATAGCACCATGATTTTCCGAC
Organism: uncultured Acidobacteriaceae bacterium; assembly: GCA_963796585.1. Classification (GTDB taxonomy): domain Bacteria; phylum Acidobacteriota; class Terriglobia; order Terriglobales; family Acidobacteriaceae; genus CAVVDY01. Next base: position 268,246 of record CAWCMB010000003.1, on the reverse strand, counting down.
AATTTGGTTTTCGTCCTGGATAAGGAGCATGCACTCACCGGCGGCTCAAAAAATCGAATTTCAGGTAGTGCTGCCCTTCATTCAGGTCGCGTTACGCCGCTGGATACTCGAATTTCGGGTAGTGCTGCCCTTCCTTCAGGCCAGCGTTACGCCCCTCAATATAAGTGAGGGCTTTAGCCCCTGCGGCATTTCGAAGGACTCTTTCAGCGGCCGCTCCAGTCCCGCCGCGCTTCGAGACCCGCCGATTCCCTTCCTACTGCTGCTGGAACGGCACCCAGGCGCGAGTGTCGGCGACATCGATGCGCATAGTGCATTCCTTCGGCCCAGTATGCGCGAAGTAAACACTGAACTCCGGTTCCGGGGCCGGAAGTTGCCCAATCTGCATCGGAGCGCGCACCAGGTCCTTGGACGGGTCATAAGCAGCCGACGTACTCGTGTTCTTTGAGACCACCAGCGTCCACTCCTTCTTATCCGGAATGAGATACACGGTGTACGCCCCAACCGGAACCTTGGTCCCGTCGATACTCACCGGCGAATTGGTGAACAGGGTCAGCGGCTGTTGGCCGGGCTCCCATACTTTGCCGTAAGGCACCTGGTGTCCCAGAAAGTCTTTCTCGCTCTTTCCCAGCTCCAGTTTTTGATATTGCACCGCCAGCTGCTGCTGATCACTGAAATTGCAGGTTGCGGTCGCCGGACCAGGATTGGTCGAGGTGGAGTTCTGCCCCCAGCCGAAACAGGAGCTTGCACCCAAGGCAAGTGCGAAGACGAAGGCGCAACGCATGTCGATAACCTCCCCGTGTCGGGCTAAAGAGGCTGCTGAAAAAGTTCGTGTTCGGGTAGTGCTGGCCTTCAGGCCAGCGTTACGCCGTTGAAAATACGTGAGGGCTTTAGCCCCTGCGGTACTCAAAAAATATTTTTGAGCAGCCTGTAAAGCCGAACACTCTATGGGATGTGCCCGATGTGGTCCTGGGATGACTGTCTTAATACCCCGGCGAAGCCAAAACGCGCCGTTTGATACCGTAGAGCTATGACATTTTCCGACAGTTTCGGTTTTCGTCCCCGAAGACTGGGATATGTAATTGTCGGATTGGTGCTGCTGTATCTCGGCTTCAACAGCATTCGCAACACCCGCATCGACGCTCTGGCTCGTGCCGCCATGGATAAGAAGGCCGACCCGGCGATCGTCAGCAAGCTGGCCAGCTATCGCGGAGCACGTTCTGCCGACCTGCTTCTGCTGGTGGCCGGCGCCAGCCAATCAGAGCCCAATCGCATTGCCGCCATCAACGCCCTGGTCGCTCGCAAAGATGCATCCCTGGTCTCGCGCCTGTCCGAGCTTCTGCTGCCGCAGGAACCGCTGGCCGTTCGTCAGGCGGTTGCCCGCGCACTCTACACCACCGGCTGCGCGTCCGAGTGTCTCAAGAACGTGCTCTACTTTGAAGAACGCATGGCGAATGGCGCTCGCGCTGCCGAAGATGTGCAGGCCGAGCCGTCGCGAACCTTGTCCAAGCCCGAACAGCAACTGCAAAGCCTGCTCGACCAAGTCTTGATCAAGAGCAAGTCTGCTCTCGGACCTGTATTGGGCCAGGTGTATGGCCTGACCACGAACTTCCCTTCCTCCTTCGCCATCCAAACCGTCGAGCGGCTCGACATCAAGCAAGCCTGCCCTGCCCTCGTCCACACTTACCTCAATGTGAATGACAACGTGCGCAACTCGCCGGAGTATCAGGAGGTCGCGCAAGCGGTAAAGATCCTGCAATGTTCCACCCCGCCTGCACCGTGAGGACTTGGCTGAGTTGACATCTCGCTCTGAAGGCGCGCAGCTTTACAGGCTGCGGAAAAAAACTCTGCCGGGCGCCGTTTTGAAGGGGCGCAGCTTCAGCTGCGCCATAAACCCCTGTGTTTTTTGTCATCCCGAACCTCTTTAGAGGTGAGGGATCTGCTGGTTTTTTCAACTGCGAAGACTTTTTCCCCAGCCTCTTCAGCCGCGGCCTTGCGATCGCCGCGCTCCCCCCAAAAACTTCCCATTCGTGACCTCCGTCACAGACCATAGGTTCATCGTTCGCGACAATGAAAACCAAGGACGCTCATCAATGAAGCTCAACATTCTTATCCTTACGCTGGCCCTCGCGCTGACTTCCATGGCGCAAACTACCGCGTCTGCCCCACCGTCATCTTCCGCGCCAGACGCCAAGGCCTGCGCCTGCTGCAATCATGACCAGGCCGGCAACGGCGCCAAGGCCGACGGTTGCAAAGACGGCAAGTGCCCCATGATGTCCGGAAGCCACGCGGCAATGAAATGTCCTATGATGTCCGGCAACCAGGCAGCCATGAAATGCCCCATGATGGCCAAAGATGGAAAAATGGCTGACGGAAAGATGTGCTGCTCGTCTAACAAGTGCCCGATGCACGCCAAGGGCAACAAGGGCGGCTGCTGCTGTGGCAACATGGGCGAACCCCAGCCCGCAGGAATGTAACAAACTCTAGGCAGTTTGGGAGTACACTGACCCCGATGTTTTCGCCCCGCATATCACGGCTCCGCGCCGCCATCATCCTGGCCATCGCCGTGCTGTTTTCGTCTGACGCTGCCCTGGCCAGCTTCGTGTGTCCTCACATGTCAGGCTGCGAGCATGGTATGCCCGCCTCGGCGAATTCCAATGCTGCCGCCGAGGACGCTAGCGCCCAGGCAATGCCATGCTGCCCGGTCAAGCCCCAGAGTTCGATGGAGTGCAGCGCCAGCGCGATGGAATGTTGTGCCTGGCACCATAGCGATTCCGACGTTTCTGCGATCCTGTTCGCCTCCGACCATCCCCGGCCTAAACAAATTGCCGCTGTGCTGCCGTCGGCCGTTCTCAACGCGCCCAGCTTAATTGCGCGTGCACACATTCCCGGCCTGGCTGACGATCTCACCTTCGTCAAGCCTGTCACTCAGAAGAAAACCGACCTCAGGATTTAGAGCGCGCTCCCGCAGAGCATTGCGGCGGCTTACCACCGCTGCTCGCGCGCACTCGCGGAGCCTCGCTCCGCCCAGACAAATCTCGAGGAAATGACATGAAATCGAAATTGCAAGCCGCATTTTGCATGGTCGCGCTCGCGCTGACCGTAGCCGCCTCCACCTTTACCTTCGCCGCCACCCAGAGCCAGAGCGTTTGCTCCGCCTGCGCCCAGTGCGCGGGAGCAGCCGACTGCTGCGCCGGAGCTCAGAACTGCTGCAGTGATTGCCAAGACTGCTGCGGCGGCGCCGGTTGCTGCTAATACCGGCAAACCCAAACCACAACTGAACCACCCCCGGATCCGCAAGGGTCCGGGGTTGGTTTCTATTTCGCTTGCGGGGATTCGCGTCAGGGCACGACCAAGCTTTCGGTGGAAGCACTACGCTTTAGCCCAGTTTTTCGGTGGAAGCACCACGCTTTAGCGTGGTGAAACGCGGCTCCTGTTCTTGGTTGTCATCCTGAGCGTAGCGAAGGACCTGCTTTTTGCGCGCAGCCACAATCGGATCGGCTCTGCGAAGCCTCGCGTCAGGGCACGACCTTGGTCGTGCGTATAAGCGTTCTATTTCGATTTCCAGAGCCGACTTTTGTCCGCGACACGAAGGGGCCCTTTTGCGAAGCGCTTCACTCGCTGGCAAGTTCCAGGTTGGTGTGAAACCAGAATTGCGCCCGGATTTCACACTTCTTGCAACAAAATGCCCGGCCATCTTGCGCCCGGCTTGTCCCCTTTAAGAACTGGGAGTTACACCACAGACATATGGCTGTGGAAGTGGCAGTATTGTTGTTCTGTTGCATTCGGTTCTCCCGTTGGACAGCGAGGATAGGCCAAGTTGACTCCGAATACAATCGCCAAAACTTGGGGTCGCGAATTGGTTATTGCGACTCCTGTCACACTGGGCGGAAACCCACGGCGTACAAGATTGCTAAGAACTTCACTTTGCGACGATTCGCGTCAGGGCACGACCTCGGTCGTGCCGACGATGCCCCCTCTTCCCTTGCCATCCTGAGGTCGCCTTGGCGAACGAAGGACCTGCTTTCGCTTGTTCAGCCCCAAAAAACACGATCACAGCCGCTCCGGCCCCAGCAAATCTTCAATGCTCTCCCGCCGCCGGATCACACGCGCCCGCTTGCCCTCGACCAGCACCTCGGCCGCGCGCGGACGCGTGTTGTAATTCGAAGCCAGCACCATTCCATAGGCGCCGGCATCGAGCACCGCCAACAGCTCGCCTTCCTCAACCTCGGGCAGCTCGCGACGCCGCGCGAAAAAATCGGAGCTTTCGCAGATCGGACCCACCACATCGGCAGTTATGGTTTTGCTATTTTGCTGCGCTACAACCGGCACAATCCCGTGATAAGCATCGTACAGCGCCGGACGCAATAAATCGTTCATCGCTGCGTCGGTAATTAAGAATAGCTTTCGATTGTTTTTTTTCTTATAAACAACTCTGGTCACCAGTATTCCCGCAGGCCCAACGATAGCCCTGCCTGGCTCCAGCAGAAGGTTAATTCCCAGACGCTCAACCGGCCCACCTATCTCCGCGGCATAGGATTTAACTTCCTTCGCAAAGTCGCTGCCTTCCTCCAACCGGTAGCCGATCCCCAGTCCGCCTCCGGCGTCAACATAGCGTATCTCATGGCCATCGTTCCGCAGCACGCCCACCAACTCAGCGATCTTCTCCATGCTCTCGCGAAACGGCGACAGCTCGGTAATCTGCGAGCCGATATGCGCGCTCACTCCGGCGGCCTTCAGATACTTCCCGCTCGAACCCAGCTTGTACAACTCGCGCGCGTCTCCCAGCGGCACGCCGAACTTGTGCTCGTGCAGGCCGGTGGAGATGTAAGGATGGGTTTGCGCGTTCACGTCGGGATTGACGCGCACCGCAAACGACGCAGGTTTCCGCAGATGTGCCGCCCTCGCCGCCAGCAGCTTCAGCTCGCTGGCACTCTCCACGTTAAACAGCAAAATACCCGAACCCAGCGCCAGGTCGATTTCATCCGACTGCTTGCCAACCCCGGAGAACACGACCCTCTTCGCCGCGCGCCGGTCCACCGCCAGCACGCGCTGCAACTCGCCCCCGGAAACCACATCGAACCCCGCCCCCATCCCGGCCAGCAGCTGCAACACCGACAGGTTCGAGTTCGCCTTCACCGAATAGCAGATGGTATGTTCCTGCCCCACAAATGCGGCATCGAAATTTTCGAAGCGCCGGCGAATCGCCTCACGCGAATAGACGTAGAGCGGCGTGCCATACTTCTTCGCCAGCGCCGTAACCCTCATGCCTTCGGCGAACAGCTCACGGCGGCGCAGCAATCCCGATTGGTAGGTGAATCCAGGAGGACGTTCGGGCAGGCGGCGCGCTTTCACTTGGCGGAAGACTCTTTGACTTTGAGCACCACGAGGGTCTGGTCGTCGAAAGGATCGACCCCTTCGGCGTGCCGGCTTACGGCGCTGAACAGCTTATCGACCAGGCCTTCGGCATTCAGGCGCATGTTCTGATCGGCAACTTTTTCCAGGCGCCCGCGACCGAACATCTCACCTTTCGAGCTGGTCGCGTCAAGAATGCCATCACTGAAAAAGATGAAGGCATCGCCCGGCTCCGCCTGCAAAGTCACGGCGTCGTATTCCGCCTGAGGAAACAAACCGATGGGCAGCCCAACCACATTCACCAGCGAAGAGTGCCCCGCCCGGCAATGAATCGGACGCGGCAGGCCCGAGTTCGAAATCTCTAACATGCGCTGCTGATCGTCCCATATGGCATAGATCATCGACACATACTGTCCATCGATCGGACGCTCGGCCAACGATAGGTTGACGGCTTCCAGCATGGCCGCCGCATTCGGCTCTTCCACGGCATGCGAGCGCAGGATGCCCGAAACCAGCGCCGCATAAATCGCAGCCGGGGCGCCCTTGCCGCTCACATCGCCCACCGCTATGGCCGACATACTGTGTCCGGTGTACTTCAGGAAATCGTACAGGTCGCCGCCAATTTGCCGCGCCGGAGCGAACCTGGTCGCGACCTCCGCATTTTTGAAAACCGGCAGCTTCGGCGGCAGCAGGCGAAATTGCAGCTCCCGTGCCAGCGCCAGGTCCTGCTCCAGCCGCTTCTCCTGGCGGGCAATCCGCTCATACAGGGTCGCATTCTCAATCGCAATCGCGATCTGCGCCGCCAGCGTGGTCAGGGTTCGCACGTGATCTTCGTTGAAGTAATTGCGCCGCGTGTGCTCGACGTCGAGCACCCCGATGACCTTGTCCTTGTAGATGAGCGGAATTGCCAGCTCCGAGCGCGTCTCGGGATTGGCCTCGATGTAACGCTTGTCCTTGCTGACGTCCGGCGCCAGCACTGCCTGCTTGTGTTCGGCGGCATAGCCAACCAGCCCCCGCCCCAGCGGGATCTCGTGTTTTAGTTGCACACTTTCTTTAAATCGCAACGAAAAGCGGTGGGTCAGCACCTTCCCCGCGGTGTCGAGCAGCAGGACGGAGAACATCTGGTAGTCGATGATGCGGGTCAGCAGGTCGGCAACCCGCTTCAGCAATTGATCGACATTCAGGATCGAGGTCAGCTCGCGGCTGATTTCGGTCAGCAGCGTCAGCTGCCGCGCCTGACGAGACACCTTGGTATACAGCCGCGCGTTCTCGATGCCGATGGCGATACGCGATCCAAACAGCGTCAGCAGCCGCACATGTTCCTGATTGAAGGCCCCGGGCTGCGCGGCTTCGACATCCAGCACCCCGATGACTTTGTTTTTCGCGATCAGCGGCACCGCCAGTTCCGATCGCACGCCCGGCGCGGAGTTGATGAAGTTCTCCTCCGAGCGAACGTCGTTCACCAGCACCGGCTCGCGCGATTCCACCGCTTTGCCGGTAACTCCCTGCCCCACTTTGATGTGTATGCGCTCCGCGACATCCGGCGGATGGCCCACCTGAAAACGGACGCGCAGTTCCTGCGTTCTCTCGTTCAGCAGCAGGATGGCGAACACCTCGTAATCCATCACCCGCTTCAGCATCTCGGCCACCCGCTGCAGCAGAGTGTTGAGGTCGAGCGTGGTGTTCACCGCATCGGCAACTTCCAGCAGATAGTTGTCGAATCCGGTCGACACCAGCGGATTGGGAACAGTAGAACTCATGAGCGCCTGTCCATGATAGCAGCGCTGAGAAGGCGTAAGGCGTCAGGTCACAGCTGTCTGTTAGGGAATGGCGGCAGGTAATGAATTCCTCGAAGCCGGAATCAGAAGCTGTCGGATTAGAGCGTCCCGACGTAGCCACACGGCCAGTCCGGGTGTTGCGAACACAGCTTGTTCCAGACCTCCTGCACGGCTATGCCCGACCACAGCTCTTGTACCCTGCCGGCCATTTCATCGTCGCTCGGCAGAGACCGGGTCCCTGAGTTCTTGAAGACGATATAGACAATTCCCCGGTCAGTCCCTCCCCGCCGGGCATCTGCATTGATGTCGAGTCGTTCGGCCAAGGCAATCGAACCTTCACCGGGCACGTCGGCGATATCGGCGAATATTGCCGCACTCATCTTTCGGGTCCGGGTATTCAGTACCAGAGCAAGATCGCCAAGTTGCGGTCCGTCCTCGGTTACAGGAAGCGCCAGGTAAGGGACAACGCTGGCATCCACATAACGCTGCTGGCGCTCCGGGGGATAAGCGTGATCTTCCAGTGCGGTGGTGGAGACGTAATAACCGGGCGCCGGGTCCTCAGGGCCTTGCAATATCGGATCGCCGTCGTCGTCAGTAGCAATCCCATTCCAACCCTCCGGGCTGCCTGCGTGTTCCAGCGCATCCAGTCCCGCCTCCGGGGTTGGCGAGTAAGCGCGCGGCGCTCCGTCGGCGTCAATGCTCATGCCGCCTTCCAGCACCAGCAAATCTTCGTCATCCCACAGCAGGTGTACCTGGGAGGATTGGATCCGGTCGAGCATGTTGGCGCTGTTGACGGCCGCTCCCCTGGCGCTCACCAGCAGCATTACGAGCACTCCGCAGCCAAGTACGCGAACCACGCGAAAGCTTCTCCACAACCTGCAACAGGGTTGCGACTTGGCCGAAACAACCTCGGCCCGGCGATTCGAAGGGCGCACCATCACACTCCTTAGACGATCCGATTCAGGTATTGTGGGGAGCGAGGTTGCTATTGCAATTTTTTCCAACCTAACTGAGACAGTTCGTGAACATTTCACGATAGCCAACCCCTACCAGCAGACAAGTCGAATAGTGCTTTCCGGCGTTTTACAATGCCAACTTGGAACGACAATGTTGTCCTAACGCATCTCATTTCCTCGAGGACATGCAATGAATCTCGCAGGCAACAAGCTTACCTGGCTGGGTCACGCCACTTTCCGTATTGAGACCGCTGGCGGCGCGACGGTGTATGTCGATCCGTGGGTGATGAACAATCCCATGTGCCCCGACGGCGAAAAAAATGTGAAGAAAGCCGACGCGCTCATCTGCACCCACGGCCACGGAGATCACATCGGCGATGCCGTCGCAATTGTGCAGCAGCATCAGCCGAAAATCGTCGGCATCTTCGAGCTCTGCCTCTGGCTGCAGAAGAAGGGCGCGAAGAATATCTCTCCCATGAACAAAGGGGGTACGCAGACGGTTGCCGGCATCAAGGCGACCATGGTCCAAGCCGTACATTCCTGCGGAATTCAGGACGACGACGGCAGCATCGTTTATGGCGGCGAGGCTTGCGGCTACGTGCTCGAATTGCCCGGCGGAGTGAAGCTCTATCACGCCGGCGACACCGCCGTATTCGGCGATATGGCCATCATTCACGATCTCTACGCGCCTGAAATCGCCATGCTTCCCATCGGCGATCACTTCACCATGAGCCCGCGCGAAGCCGCTTACGCTTGCGGATTATTGCAACCAAAATTCGTCATCCCTATGCACTTCGGAACCTTTCCGCCGCTGGTTGGCCGGCCTTCGCACTTACGCGGCCTGCTCGGCGCCGGCGGTCCCGAAGTCGTCGAAATGCAACCGGGGCAGACCCTGCAATGATGCAACCGATAACGATCACCGATCCTCGCGTCGAGAATTATCTCTACGCCGTCCTGCCCGCGCGCAACGCCGTCTTGCAGGAGATGGAGCGCCAGGCCAAGCAACGCGATATCCCGATCGTCGGCCCGGCTGTCGGGCGCCTGCTGTTTCAGTATGCCCGGCTCATCACTGCGCGAAGCATTTTCGAAATGGGTTCGGCCATCGGATATTCCACCATCTGGTGGGCGATGACCGTCGGCGACAGCGGCAAGGTGCATTACACCGACGGCAGCGAGAAGAACGCGAAAGAGGCGCGTGGATATTTTCAGCAGGCCGGCCTGGGCGATCGCATCGAGGTACACACTGGCGACGCGCTGGATTTTCTCGAAGGCCGCAAGGAGCAGTTCGATATCGTCTTTTGCGATGTCGACAAGCACGACTATCCACGCGCCGCGCGCATGGCTTCCTCCCATGTCCGCAAGGGCGGCCTGTTCATCACCGACAACACCTTGTGGAAGGGCAAGCTGGCGTACATGGCGGGAAATCCTGACCTCGCAGCCGACCCGGCGGACGCTTCGACCAACGCGATTGCCGAATTGAATCGTATGCTCTACGAATCTCCCGACTGGTACACGACCATTCTTCCCTTGCGCGATGGCGTAACTGTGGCCATGCGCATTTAGCTTTATTTATTACAACTGGCTTACAATCGTGAGCGTCTAAGTTGCTGACGATGGAAACTTACAGCTTCATTTTGCCCGCTTACAACGAAAGTGAGCGGCTCGCCAGTTCCCTGCCGAAAGTTCTGGAGTACGTCCGTCAACGGCGGCTCGATGCCGAAATCATCGTGGTCAACGACGGCTCAAAAGACGACACCGCCGACGTCGTCCGCAAGTTTGCAGCCGTGGATGACTGCATCCGGCTGCTGGAAAATCCCGGCAATCGTGGCAAAGGCTACAGCGTCCGCAATGGCATGTTGCACGCAGGCGGCGACGTGATGCTGTTCAGCGATACCGACCTGTCTTCTCCGATCTACGAAGCCGACAAGCTGTTTGCCGCCATTCGTGACGGCGCCGATGTTGCCATCGGATCGCGTTGGTTGCAACGCGAGCTACAAACCGAGCGCCAGCCGCTGATGCGGCAACTCTACGGCCGCCTGTTCAATCTCGGGCTGAGGGTCGTACTCGGACTTGGCTTCCGCGACACCCAGTGCGGCTTCAAGGCATTCACCCGCGAGGCGGCGCACATCATCTTCCCGCGTCAGCACATCCAGCGCTGGGGCTTTGATCCGGAGATCCTGTTTTTGGCGAAGAAGTTCAAGCTGGAGACAGTCGAGGTTCCGGTGGAGTGGGCCCACGACCACCGTTCCAAGATCAGCCCGCTGCGCGATGGCCTGCGTATGGGCAGCGAAGTGCTTCAGGTGCGCTGGAACGAAATCCGAGGCAGATACGAGCAGCCCTCGTTCGCGGTGGAGGAACTTCCGGCGGCCAAGCCGGCGCCCGCACCCGCGACTCGCTAATCATCATTTATCGATTGTGGGGAGAGAAGGGGCGCAGCTTCGGCTGTGCCGTATCGCGCGATAGAAGAATGGGGCTTCCAGACCCTGAGGTAATTCGGTTTTGATTTGTTTTTGGATAGGAAGGAGAGTGCCTCAGCGGCTGAAGTCGGATGCTTGCAAGGCTTCTTTCGGCACGCCTGAAGGCCTGCCCTTTCCAAGCGCTGTTTTTCGACACACCCCAGGGCGGGCCTTTTCGACAAGCGTTCCCCATTTCACCCCCTGTTTTTTGGGATTCTTTGTGACTTTATTTGGCCGGTGCGCATCTTTGTGAAGGCGTCTAAAAAAGAGCGCAGGTCAGCAACTCTGAATTTCAGAACAATTGAGGACGTATGCACGTAACCAGCACAATTCACGATGGGGCCTCAGCGCCGGCCCGCGAGCCGAGCCTGAGCGAACGATTTCGCGACGTGAGGCAAGCCTCGATGCGGCTCTGTTCTCCCCTCAGCATTGAGGACCACGCTTTGCAATCGATGCCCGACGCCAGCCCGGCGAAGTGGCATCTGGCTCACACCACCTGGTTTTTCGAAACTTTTCTTCTCACCCCCAACCTTCCCGGCTATCAGCCCGCCCATCCAGAGTTTCGCAATTTCTTCAACTCGTATTACGAGGCGATTGGTGACCGGCCGCTGCGCGGGTTGCGGCACACGCTTTCGCGTCCATCGCTGGCTGAGGTCCACTCCTATCGCAGCGCCGTCGATGACGCGATGGCTGAGTTCCTCAACTCCGATCCGGCGCCAGAGCTTCGCGACTTGATCCTGCTGGGCATCAACCATGAGCAACAGCACCAGGAGCTTCTCGTCACCGACGTAAAGCACGGGCTGTGGACGAATCCGCTGCGTCCGGCCTATCGGGAAACCAGGGTGGCCCACATTCGCGTCCCTCCGTTGGACGCTAATGTGGGATCCGCGCTGAGTTGGCAGAGCTTCGATGGCGGCTTGCATTTTATCGGCTCTGACAATGTGGGATTCTCTTTCGACAACGAAGGGCCGCAGCATCAAGTCTATGTTGCACCGTTCCGGCTGGCGTCGCGGCTCATCACCAATCGTGAGTATCTCGAATTCATGGAAGCCGGCAGCTATCGCAAAGCCGAGCTGTGGCTCTCGGAAGGATGGGACACGCTGCGCGCCAATCAATGGAGCGCTCCGCTGTATTGGGAAAAACGGGAGGGTCAGTGGCTGCAATACACCATGGAAGGCTTGCAGCCGGTCGAGCTCGATGCACCCGTCTGTCACGTGAGCTACTTTGAGGCCGACGCGTTTGCGCGCTGGGCTGGAGCGCGGCTGGCCACCGAGTTCGAGTGGGAAGTCGCTGCCCGCGAATGCGAGGTCGAAGGCAATCTGCTGGAGACGAATGTCTTGCGGCCCCTCCCGGCTGACTCGGGGGGTGGGCTGACGCAGATGTTTGGCGAGGTGTGGGAGTGGACGGGGAGCTCGTATCTTGGCTATCCCGGATTTAAGCCGGCGGCAGGCGCGGTCGGCGAATACAACGGCAAGTTTATGTGCAATCAGATGGTGCTGCGCGGCGGTTCTTGCGCGACGCCGCGCTCGCATATTCGGGCCAGCTACCGAAACTTTTTCCCGCCCCACGTACGCTGGCAGTTCATGGGGATCAGGTTGGCCAATGGCAACTAGCAAGCAACTGCAATATGCCGTCGATCCGGCGATGGCCCGGGAAGTTCGCGAGGGCCTGAACGCAATTCCCAAGCGCTTACCCTGCAAGCTGCTGTACGACGATGTGGGATCAGCGCTCTTCGAGCAGATTACCGAGCTGCCCGAGTACTACCTGACGCGCACGGAGCGAGCCATCTTTGAGGATTACGCGGCTGAGATGCTGGAAGCCGCCGGACCTTCGCTCACCCTGGTCGAGCTCGGAGCCGGAACCGCCAACAAGACGCGCATCCTGATTGAGGAGCTCCTACAACGTCAGACCCGGGCCCTGTTCTACCCCATCGATGTGTCGGCGGCGGCATTGAACGAGGCGGTGCAGCAGATGGCCGCTCAGTTCCCGCAGTTGCGGGTGAATCCTGTGGTCGCCGATTACAGCGGCGGTGTGCCGGCACTCTCACGGATCAGTGGGCGCAAGCTGGTGCTGTTCATCGGCTCGAGCATCGGCAATTACGATCCGCCCGAGGCGATCGCGATGCTGCGCCGCATCCGCCGCTCGCTTCGCGCCGGTGACGCGCTGCTGCTCGGCGCCGACCTGGCAAAAAGCTCGAAAATCCTGCTTCCCGCCTACGCCGACGCCCAGGGCGTGACTGCCGAGTTCAACAAGAACATTCTTGGACGCCTGAATCGTGAGCTGGACGCCGACTTTGACCTTGGCGCGTTTCGCCACGTCGCGCTGTGGAATCGGCGCTGTTCGCGGATGGAGATTTATCTGGAGAGTACGGCGGCTCAGTCCGTCTTCATTCCTGCGATCGACATGGATGTAAATTTCGCCGCGGGCGAGCGCATCCACACTGAGAACAGCTACAAGTACACCGACGAGATGGTGAATACCATCTTGAATGATTCGGGCTTCAAGCTGGAAAAGACGTGGTCCGATCCCAGGCGCTGGTTCGGGGTGCATCTGGCGCGGGTGTAGAACCATCGCTAGTCTCACATTGTGGGAGCTTTACATATCCGCGCCAGGGCATCCGTGGGTTCGCTCAGGGCAGGCTGCGGTCGCGCCAAATGCACACTCTCCTCATAAGGTGTCATCCCGAGCGTCGCGAGGGATCTGCAGTTCGTTCGCAGTGCCGTGATGCCTGCCGGGGACACCAACTGCAGATCCCCTCGCCTCCGCTCGGGATGACACGGGGAAAGAGCAGGCGTTCGGCATGGTTGAAGCCGTGCCCCGATACAAAGCTCGCTAACTGGGGAGTGCCGTAGGCACGAACGACTTTTCCAGCCATCCCTGCAATTCTTGCAGCGCCCGTTCGCAAACCATGGCGTGCCGCTGCTTCTTGTCGCGGATGCGGCGGCGGGTCGCCTCATCCAAAGGCATCAGCAAATCAAACGTGATGTTTGCCGGCTGGAAATTCTTTGGGTCCGCGTGGCAAATGTAATTCACCAACGCGCCAAAGGCCGTGGCACGCGGCGGAGGAATCGGCTCGACATCAGGTCGGGTGCCCCACTCTTGTCCGCCGCTGTTGCGGACAGGGTGGGATGCCAACACGGCAGCCGCCATTCCCGCCAGCAACCCAGTTGCAATTGACTCAACGTAACCTTCGACGCCGGAAATCTGCCCGGCAAAAATCACGTTCGAGTGCTGCTTCATCTGCAAAGTTTCGCCCAGCAGCGTAGGTCCGTTGATATAGGTATTGCGGTGAATCTGGCCGTAGCGCAGGAACTTGGCATTCTCCAGCCCGGGGATCATTCGCAGGATGCGCGCCTGCTCGCCAAACTTCAGGTGGTTTTGAAAACCGACCAGATTGTAGGAATCGGCGCGCAAATTTTCCTGACGAAGCTGTACCACAGCGTAGGGTATGTGTCCGGTCTTGGGATCGCGCAGGCCGACGGGCTTCATCGGCCCGAAGCGCAGCGTGTCACGACCGCGGCGCGCGATCTCTTCGATGGGCAGGCAGCCTTCGAAGTAGTTCAGGTTCTCCCATTCTTTGGCATCGACCGACTGCGCCTCGATCAGCGCATCGATAAACCGGTCGTACTCGTCTTTCGTCATGGGGCAGTTGATGTAGTCGGCGGTGCCCTTGTCGTAGCGCGCGGCCATGTAGACGCGCGACATGTCGATGGAGTCGGCCTCGACGATCGGACTAATGGAATCGTAGAAGTAAAGCTGCGCACTGCCACCGAGGCGAAGAATCTCGCGCGAGAGCGCGTCGGAAGTCAATGGGCCGGTAGCGACAATGGTGACGCCGTCGTTTTCATCGATGCGCGTGACTTCTTCGCGAACCACGCGAATCAGCGGTTCGCAGTCGATGGCCTGCGTTACAGCTTGGGAGAACTTATCGCGATCGACGGCCAGTGCGTGGCCGGCGGGTACGGCGGTCTGCTGCGCGATCTGCATCAGCAACGATCCGGCGCGGCGCATTTCTTCCTTCAGCAGCCACGGGGCGGTGTTCTCCGAGTCGGACTTCAGAGAGTTGGAGCAGACCAATTCGGCGAAGTTCGCGGTCTGATGTGCAGGGGTCGAGCGAACGGGTCGCATCTCGTACAAATCGACCTGAAGTCCGCGACGAGCGCATTGCCAGGCAGCTTCCGATCCGGCGAGGCCGGCTCCGATGATGCGAATGGGCTTGAGCATGAGGAAGCTTCGAGTGTAACCGGAATTGTGAGTGGATGTGGCTGTAGTAATCCCACACATTCGAAAACCGCGAATGTGTGGGGCACCCGAAATCGTGAAACGCTACGGCTGCCCCGGACCGGCTGAAGAATTAGGCGGGGTGGCTGGTGCAGCTGGCTTCCCTGTCCCTGCAGCCGCGTTCGCCGACGGCGTAATAGACAGCGGCTTTGGCGTATCGTCCGTCGAGGCAGGGGCGACTGCCTCCTCCGACAGGATGTCGACGCGGACGGCGGTCAGCGCCACTCCCTTGAACTCGTCGAGATTCTTGATGCGCTCGATTTCGGCCATCGTATCGTCGCGCGACGAGAACGGGCCACGCGCCAGTATGTCGGCACGCAGCGCCTGCGCGTGCTTGGGATCGGGCGGGGCGAAGCTGATGAACCATTCGCGCGCAGCATTAGTTTGCATCACTTCGGCGCGACGAATGACGAAGACTGCGGCCAACGCTGCCAGCCCGCAGGCGCCGCCGGCCATCAGGCGAAATGGGATGCCAGGGCGGTCGAGGAAAGCCTGGATTTGGGGGAGCTTGAGGTCCTTGATATACCCCAGCACATAACCGGTAAGAAACGTCGATACCGCTTTGGTCAGCAGCGAAAACTCGCTCGCCTCGTCTTTGCTGCTGGGCGAAATGACGATGCCCAACACCCAGCCGAGGGCCAGTCCAAAGGTTGCCGAAGCCACGCTATAGGCGAAGTCGCCACTACTGGTCGCGACCTGCGCCGAGATGGTCAGCACGATGAGATAAACGGCAATGAACAACAGAACCGCAGCCACCGCCGGAGGCGTGCTCGACTTGAGGAAGGCTTTGGCGAATGCCGTACCTGATCCCAAACGATAGGCGATAGCCAGGAGCACAAAATAGGCGGCGATGACGCCCAGGGCCGGGCCTAGCAAAGCGAAGAGCGACACGGAGCCGGGCACGTCTAGCCTCCTGAGGCATCGGCAAGATTGCAAACCGATAGCTGAAACAAAATACACCGAATGCGCAACGATGTTAATGACAATTTCGCGTCCGGGCTGGCGTAAACTCGTGCCGTCCGGCGCGGCACGTCACCGCGGAGAACACGGACAGTACTGACGCAGCTCGGCCGTGAAATCGATCCAGCGAGGCTGAATCGCACCGGTGCCCCATTTTCAAAAGCCCCACCCGGACAACTCCAGTCCGAATGGGGCACCTTGGCGGATGGAAACCAGGCCGGTGTCAGTCCAACTAATTCCGCACGGGCGGGAGCTTGGTCTGGTCTCCGGTGTTAATGCAGGTGGGATGACCGAAGCCGCCGGCGCTGATACCCGTCCCGCCATACGGATTCGGCGTGATGTCGTAGATGATGTTGTCGGGCCGCTGCGAATCGCCCGAGACGCCGCCTACACCGAGCAGATGATCGAAGTGAAGATTGTTGCGAACGCGCCAGGCGATGTCGTGGTCGGCGCAGGAAGTGTCTCCGCTGACGCCAACGGCGCCGACAATCACGTGGCCCGGTCCATAAAGCGCCAGGCCGCCGCCGAAAACGTTCACGCCGCCGATTTTGTGTCCGACCATGGGATCGTTGTCGGTGCCATAGGCCGACGACGGCTGATCGTAAGCGACCTCAGGATCGACAGGATTGCTGTGCTGCAACCCGTAGAGACTGCCTCCGGGATTTACCGCCGAGTAGAGGTTGGCAGTGGAAAGCGACAGGCCATTCTGCTGGCCCGATCCGTTGCTGTAAGAGCTGGCGTCGAGGCTGAAGGCGTTGGCGGTATTTGCCTTTTGCGCCGCGATGGCGCGGCTGCCCGGCCATTGCGCTCCGCGATTCACGCCGGAGAAGGCAACGGCACAGACATTACCGTCACGATCGACGATGGTGGCCCACATCTGATTGTTGAGGCCGCTGGTTTCGGTTGCCGTTGCCGCTCGCAGCGCGGCTTGCAACGCGCCATGGTCCGGCAGATTGCTGCATCCGTTGTTGTCGTTATTGTTGTTGTTGTTGCCGGCGAGCGCGGGAATACACATGCCGATGGCCACAACGACTGGTAAACTGTTGCGAAACCACTTGAGAATAGTCTTCATCTTGCTCTCTCCTTGTGGATTGGGATCGGCCGGGCGGGGAAGAACACTCTACACCGTCTTGAAGAGAAATGAGAACGGCACCTTGGTGGAGGGCGCCTACGAGAAGCCGTGCTCTGCCGATTCAGAAAGTCTGAAAGACAGGAACTCCGCCTAGTCCGGTGTCGCTTTCAGCGTCGCGACGGAAGCGATATTTCCAGGAGAGCGGCCTGACTTTTATGTAATCTGGCCCGTTGCTGCGGGCTTCACCACGCGCGACCTGCAGCGATCGCAGCGCCATGATCCAGAGCGACTCTCGCAGCGTGACGTTGTGATAGGTCGGACTTCCAGGACGTGAACTGGGATAGCAGTCGCCGAGGATACTGCCGATGATACCCCCCGGTTCATGACCATGGCTGCGATCCCATTTTTCCTGGCGTTTCCAAAGGAAGTCCCCCAACTCAGGGGTGTACGAAGCCATGCGGCCACGGGCTATTCCGTCGGTCATGGCAGATTGCAGGCAGTCGTCCGGAGGCACAGCGAAATTGTGTAGAGCCAGATCCAGCAGGTCTGGCGGGTCGGCGCTTCCGTGCGCAGGAAAGACATACAAACCCCGTCCCCGCAATGATTCCACGACATACTTGCCATCGACTTGGCGAACCCGTTCGATCGCTTCAGCAAGGGCAGTTCCCGGCGGACCGAGGTCGATATGAGGTTCGCACGCGGGGCGCTGCTCGTCAGCGAACTCTTCGAATCCGATGACAATCTGGTCGGGAAAGCGGCGACGCAGTTCGTCGAGCGCGGCTTCCATCGGAGTTGATGGAATACCCGAACTTGATTTGTCACATGCCGCGACGTGGCTGTCGGGATCGACGGCCGCTGAGACGCAGAGCATCATAGCGGCTATAAGCAACAGCAGACATAACGAGAACGTATTGACCGTGCCGCGCGTCATCCTACATAGTCAGACACCGCGGGAGAAGAGGAAGTTCCTGCGTGAGCAGGAGCGGACTTGTCGCTCCGGATGACAGTAGGAGTTTTCGCTGGATCGAAAAGCTTCGCGGTTGAGCGACAGCAGGTCCTTCGCTCCGCTCAGGATGACAAGGCGAGGCGTAGTCGCTAATTGGCCAGTTGCCGATTACTCTCGTCAGCCCAGCGCGATCACATCGACCTCGACCAGCACGTCGCGCGGCAGGCCGGCGGCGGCGACCGTCGAACGGGCGGGCGGAGCGTCGCCGAAGTAGCGAGCGTAGACCTGGTTCATGGCGCCGAAGTTGTCCATGTATTTGAGGAACACCGTGGTCTTCACCACCTGGGCGAGCGAGCTGCCGGCGGCGGTGAGGATGGCCGAGAGGTTCTGGAGCACGCGCTCAGTTTGGGCGGCGACGTCGCCGTCGATGAGTTGCTGGGTGCCGGGGTCGAGGGCGATCTGGCCGGAGACGAAGAGGAATCCGTTGGCCTTGATGGCCTGCGAGTAGGGGCCGATGGCCCGGGGAGCATTATCGGTTGCAACAACTTGGCGCATGTGCGGGGTGCCTCCTGGGTCGTTATTCGTTGTTCGCCATTCGCCATTCGCCATTCACCAGATGAGCTAAGGCGCATGTTGTTATGACTACAACCGATTGTCGCATGGTTGGCGACGTGAAGGCAGCCGCTCTCCCGGCAATGAGAATTCACCACGGAGGCACGGAGGACACGGGGAAATCGGGCCAAGAGGTCTTCGTGTCTCTGTGGCTCGGTGTCGCCGTGTCTCGGGGTCGCGTTGTCTCTGTGGTTATCTTGAGTATTGCGTATTGCGTTTCGTATGCGATCTCGGTGGTGAATCTCTCCGGGCATTCCCGAATCGGGACGGACTTAGCAGCGCAGCCACTGACCCAGAGCCAGCAATGCATTTTTTACATGTCAACTAGGAAAAATGCAGCACTTCGGCGTAAACTCTAGTAGTTAATAGACATATAAACTTCGCAATTAGCAAAGATTTCCCGATGGTTCTGCTATAGTGAAACTAGAGTTGCAAATCGGGAGAGCGGATCGTACAGCTTCCCGTTATCAAACCCGGCGAAAGCTGGGTTTTCGCATTTACATGACATTTTGGCAAGCTCGGCCTAGCGCCGGGCTTTTTTGTTTACGAATCCAGATTAGCCGGGAAGGATGGCGAAGCTGGTGACAGGTTAGGGGCGGCAGGGAGCGGGATATGGCGACGAAGAAAACAGTACCAGGTAAGAATCCAGCGAAAAGCGGCGAGCCTGACGGCGAGGCTGGCGCGTCCATGAATGCAATGGGTGCGAGCGATCAACCCGAGGTCCAGGAACCTGCGCGAGCGGTGAAGCGACAGAAGCAGTTGAAACCGCCGTACACGAAGTTCAAACGTGTGGAGAACCGGCAGAAAGCCGTGGAGCAGAACCAACGAGCGGTGTACGCCCACCTGGACAAGATTGTGCAGGAGAACATCAAGCTGGCCAAGAGAGGTAATTCTGCGATCGCTAAATTTCTGTTCGATTTCGCCGGAATTAACCAGCTTCCCGCTCTGGTGGAGGCATCTTCGAAAGCCAAGAAGGCGGCATCTGGCGGCGAACACAAAACCGACGACGATCCGACAAAAGCGGTGCTGTCGTTCTACAAAAAGCTGGGCATGACGCCTCCGAAGCTGAAGCCGCCCAAGCCGGTGGAGAGCGAATCTAACGAAGCGCAGTCTGACGCTGCGGTGTAACCCGGATAGGGGGCGTTCGAATGGTTCATTCTTGTTATCACGAAGGCGCTTGGGAAGAGAGGCCCTGTTTTCGCAGGGCGCCGGAGATGACCGCAGGAATTGTGCATGAATGGGAAATCGTCGCCGGGGCAAGCGACAGCAGGCCCTTCGTCCGCTACGGCGGATCAGGATGACAAACAGGAAAAGAGGTTTAGCTGACGGCTGATGACTGAGAGCTGACACCTGATATGCGATGCCAATAAGTTTCTTTCACGTCGAGACAGAGCGCCGGCAGCGGGTCGCTGCGCGCCGCAGAGCCCACACGGTAAAATCGAAGAGTACAGCCGAACCTGGCCGAGGAGCGACGCGCCGAATGGACATGACCTGGGTGACCGACCGCATTGCGGTGGGGGGCGGCATCTGGAACGACGACAAGATGATCGAAGTGGTTCGCGCCGGGGTCACCCATATCGTGGACATGCAGATTGAGTTCGACGATACGAAACTGGCGGAGCCGTATGGGGTGAAGGTGTTGTGGAACCCGACCGATGACGACTTCCGGCCCAAGCCGCCGGGGCTGCTGCAGCGTGGTGTCGATTTCGCGCTGGGGGCGCTGGAAGATGCAGAGACAAAGGTCTTCATCCATTGTGCGGCGGGCGTACACCGCGCGCCGATGATGACGCTGGCAGTGCTGCGAGCCATGGGATGGCCGCTGCAAGACGCGATCGAAATTATCGAGACTCAGCGGCCGGTGGCCGACTTCGCGCAGGTTTATGTCGAGAGCGTGGAAGAGTTCATGAAGAGTTATGAAGCGACAAGTCGCTGACGGCGAGGGCGAGCAATTAGCAATTAGCAACCAAGAAGAATAATCGGGAATTCGCATTTAGCATTCGGCATTTAGTATTTGGCAGTCTGGCTCGGCGGCCTCTTGACATCTTGAGCGGACGAACGGCTTAACTGCTTGCTAGTTGCTAATTGCTAGTTGCTAACAACGAGGCAGACATTATGAAGACTACCAGCCGCCCAGTTGGGCGGTTTTTTGTTGTCCTGATTGTGTGGCTCGCGTGTATCGCACCGCGAGCGGTAGCGGCGGACGGAGCCGGGACCAGACCTCCAGTGGCTCCGTCTGCCGGGGGCGTAAAGCAGTTGTCGGTTTCCGGTGGTCAGTTGGCAGTGAAACCCGCGCTTGCCACAGCATTGCCCAAGCTGCTGCATGGGTATCTGGACAGCAATCTAAAGCTGACGCAGATTACGGACACCGTGTATTACGCCAACGGGTCGAAAGCGAAGGGAACGCTGCTGATTTCCTGGCCGGCATTTACCACGGCGGCGCAAAACGTTGTAGCGGCGGGTTCGCTCGGGGTGACGCTGGGAGCTGATGGATGGTTCAGCGCCAGCCTGGCTCCGACGACCGGCAGTACTCCTACAGGCGTGTACTACACTGTGGTATACCAGCTTAACGAAGGCGGCAGTTTCTTCCAGGAGTGGTCGGGCGTGTTTGTCATACCCAGTGAGACCGGCGGCAGAATCTGTATTTACTATCCGCGTCTGCAACCCGGTCAAAGCAATGGCGAGCAGCGTCGGGAATGGGCGGCTCCCTTCTTCAACACCATGTCGCACGTCAGTTTGCGCGCGCTGCCGACAACTGACTCGAACGATGGCGAGACGGTGCTGTGTTATCGGAGCTACTTCCCTACCGAACACGCGGCGGCGTACTGAGGGCTTTGTCCCGCGGGGGCTAAAGCCCGGCTCGTAAGGGCTCCGGATCACCACGCTAAAGCGTGGTGCTTCCACCGGTACGACTGAAGAGGCTGGGGAAAAAGTCAGTATCAGCAATGGCTCGCGCGCTGGCGGCCGCCCGCGAGATCGAAAACCAAGGACTTGTTCGGCGCAGCTAAAGCTGCGCCCCTTCAAAACCGCACTGCGACCGGGATTTTCGGCAGCGTCCCGAGGTCGTGCCTGACACAAAGCCCACACTGGCGAATCCTTTAGCCAGCTGACTGTTTTTCCCGCTGCACGAGGTAATCGAACAAAGCCTGCATTGCGGGCTGGGTGTCGGTGATCGAGTCCTGGATGGCGTCGAGGTCGGCCTTAATCTCCATCAACAGTTGAGCAAAGGAGCGGCGGTGCTCGGGCGCGAGTTCGTTGAAGAGAGGTAACGACTGCTGCTCAAAGGTTCGGCACCGGGCGGCGATTTCGGCGAGGTGATGCACGAGATCGCGCGCACGCGGGTCGTCCCCAAATCCCAGCGCCTGCAGTTTCTCGGTCAGGCGCATCTGTATTTCGATCACGTACTCGGTTTCAGCGTCGCTCATAAGCGTGCGGGTGGCGCATTCAGTGAGATGCAATTCCTATGAAACTTACCATCGACAATAACGATAATCGAGGGCCACAGGACTATACACCCTACCTAGACGCGACGGGGCTGCCGAAAATCTCGCGCAAACTGAATCGCGCATGGCAGATGACAGCAGCGCTGGCGGCAGCCGATCCGGGCTTCATGATACCGGCGAGTGGCGGGCGCGTCGTTCTGCAACGGAGTGATGGTTACAAGCTGTTCACCGGCTACCTGACTGCGGCGCCGCAACAGCAGCCGCTGGGATACGGGCAGGCGGCGCGTGCCTGGCGAAACCTGCTGGTGGCGCAAGACGATTCGTGGCTTCTGGACCGTAACACTTTGGCCATTCGTCCTCCGTTTGCCTGGCGTACTGCGGGAGACGCGCTGCGCACCATCACCAACGACGTGCTTCCCGGCATGCTGGACACCTCCGGGGTGCAGGATTTTGCCAATGTCTATCAGTACGTCACCAATGCTCAGAAGAGCTGGAGTGAACACGCGCAGGAATTGGCAACGATGGTCGACGCCAGCTACATGGTGCAGGACGGCAAGCTCACGTTACAGCCGCTAGGCCAGCAGAGCCTCAGCATCAATGAGAGCGATACGAAGTTCATGGCAGACGGGTTTGCCGTGGCAGCGCCTGATCTTTTGCGTAATGACGTGACCATTCTGGGTGAATCGGAACCCGAGACTTATGTACGCAACTACTTTCTGGGAGATGGCCTGACGCTCAATTTCGGGCTGTCGGACAATCCATACGGCGCAGTTGCGAGTACGTTATTTCAGGAGAGCTATCAGGGACCGGGGCTCACTCCCACATTGTGGGCACTCAGTGATCCGAACCATACCGTGTCTGTGCAGTCCGGGACACTGCATCTGAATGGGCCGGTGACGCTCAAGTTTGTGGAGCAACTCGAGCTGGCGGGAGGGCTGCGCCTACAACACGGACAGGTTTCTTTTAACGCAACGTCACAAGCAACAATCGGTGGGATCTACAACGGCACAGTTGGCGATGCGAACTGCATTGCGGGATTTCGGATCACGCCGAACGGGAGTAACTGCAACATCCAGGGCTTGATCAACGGCGCTGCAACGGGGAGCGTGATTACGACGGTGCCGGGGCACCTGTACGCCTTTGCGACGGAAGTGCTGGCCAACGAGGCACACCGGGTACACCAAATTTACTATTCGTCGGCTCACGGTCCCAATAAGCAACGAGGCGGAGATTCGGTCGGAGCCGGCGTACGGTTTGTCCTCTCGGTACACGATGTCGATCCGAACAATCCCGGCACACTGGGGGCCCCTGGCACAGTGCTTTATGACGACGTGCAGTGGGGAACTCCGTCGTTCGCAGCCTACGCTGTCGTGGACGGCAGCAACGCACACTTCGATCTTTCATTCACGCGAGTGACACAGACTGCGGCGGCAGAGGTTCGCAGCATGAAGCCGGGCGGCTCCTTCCGTACGCGGCTCGCGGGAGCGCTAGCAGACGGTGGTGAGTGCTACGTCACGTCGTCAGGGAACCTGCACTTTTATCCGCCCCACCCGCCCGATCCCGACGAGCAGATTGTGGTGACGTATCGCGCCAGCGCGCGAGCAATGGCTCGGGTGCAGGACACGAATAGTATCAGCGCTCATCACAAAGGCGCCGACAACGGGCAACGCGGTTGCATGAAGCGGTTGAAGCTGCCCGCTGCCGCGAGCTCGATCGATTGTGAGAACGCTGCGCTGGCAATTCTTGACGATGCCACACAGAGCGCCGCGCTGGGTTGGTATGAGGTAGTGAGCGATTTGCTGCCGGTCAGTGAGGTGACGCCAGGGATGTTGGTTCAGGTCTCGGCGTCATCGTGGAAAGCGCAATTCAACGCCTGGGTCCAGGACGTCGAGGTGCAGGTGCTGGATATGGACGCCGACCGGTCGCACTATTCCGTCCAGTTTGCTAATTACGCAGCGGCGACCATGACCATGGAGTTCAATTCTGCGCTTCTGGCGGAGCCGCTCACGACCGTGTTCACTGTGACCGGGCCGTCATCCTCGCTTTATCTGCCGTCGTTGACGGCAGCCCAAGTGACCAACCTCATCGCAACCGAGGTGAGCATCGACGGCGGCACAGCGCCGCCGCCGGGCGGTGGCATTGAGGTACGCCGGTCCGATGGCGGGTGGGGACCGGGCAGCAACGGCAACCTGGCGGGCCGCTTTCAATCACAAGCCTTCGCGTTGCCAAGGTTATCGCGAGTTCAGGACTACTACCTGCGCCAATACGACGCTTCGAATCCGGCGAAATATTCCCGGTATTCGATGCTGCTGCATATCGACTATCCGTACGAATGAGATCGAGCACCAAATCGCAACTCGAAATATAAGGAGCAATTAAAATGAACTTTCTCGCGAAATTACTGCAAGGCATTTCGCTCGCCCCCGTCGTGATAAATGGGATGGAAGGACTGCTGGGTCCCAAAACCGGCGCAGACAAAAAGAGTGCCGCGCTGAACTTCGTACAATCAGCTATCTCGGTGACCGATGCGATTAGCAATAAGCAAATCGTTGATCCGGCAAAGTTCTCCGATGGACTGGGAAAGGTCATCGATGGGGTGGTAGCCTGCCTGAATGCGTCCGTGTGGGCAAACAAGGCTAGCTAGCAAAGTAGGCGGCGCTCACGCCCGGCGCCGCAATTTGCAGCGGGGCAAGGCCGAACGCTTTCACCACAGAAATCACGGAGGTCACGGAGGAAGAACTCAAGAATTCTACCGAGGCTTGTCTGTGTACTCCGTATTCTCAGTGGTGACTGTTTTGCTCAAGTCGCGGATATTGATTGATAATCGGGCATCTAACTCTGGATGAAGAAACTGCCTGCCATACTGGTGATCGCACTGGCAGCGAGCCTGGCCGCTGCAGCGCAAGATTCTAGTCCCACTACTCCCTCTGCTCCGCCCTCTGCCACCCAGGCCGACAAGCAAAGCAATGCCGCGAGCTCAACGCGGGATAACAGCGCAATTAGCGGCGATCAGGTTACCAAGCCCGCAGGAGCCAAGAGCACCACCGTAATAGGATGCCTTGGCAGTCCTGACTCCGATGGGCACTTTGTGCTGAGAAGCATGCAGTACCGTACGGGAGTGGAAGTGCTGGGTCCGAACGATCTTGAAAGCGCTGCCGGGCAAAAAGTGAAGCTTACCGGACAGTGGGTACCGGTCCCTGAATCACAGAGCGGGGCTACCAGTTCGCAAGACGCTGCCGGCAAGAAAATGAACCGACGCTTCCAAGCCACCAGCTTTGAAGTACTCGCCGAAAAGTGCCCGCCTCCGGCCGAGACGACGCCGGTCAGCAAGAAGAAACAGAAGCAGCAAAAAGCAGACGCGGCCAGCCAAAACTAAGGGTGAAACAAACCACAGCGCAGCGGGTTCCAATAGTGAACACAGGTGAAAAGGGAAAAGACAGCGGCCCGGATAAGCAACAAAGCTGATTTGCCGGGCATCCTTACTTACATTTCCGGCTAGAATGAGTCTAATGAGGCATATGAAATACGTTGCGTTCGCCCTGGTGATTATCTCCGCTTTGGCGGAAACGGCAGCGGCGGCCCCGCTTAGCAGTAGTGCGCGCACTGTGATTCCGTCGGCGATTCAGCAAATCATCTCGGTGGATTATCGCGAGCTGCGGAATTCCCCCAGCGCGCGTGCCCTGAAAGACCGGGTCATGCCCGACACGCTGAAGCAGTTCGAACAAGCGTTGCGCGCAACCGGCATTGATCCAGACAGGGATGCCGAGCAGTTGACCTTTATCAGCTATCGCGGCCAAAAGAATATGCTTTACAGCATCGGAATTGCGCAAGGCCCCTTCAAGCAAAAGGAATTCTTGCAGAAAGCGCGGCTGAAAAAGATCAAAGCTCAGAAGTACCTGCTTACCTCGATCTATCCCATGGGATCAGGGATGAGCATGGCGTTCCTGGATCCTTCGACGATCGTGTTCGGCGACATCTCCGCGCTGAAAAGTGCGATCGACGTTCGCGACAACGGCGCCGATTCCATCGAAAAGAACTCCACTCTCAACGATCTGGTTACGAGTGTCGATTCAGCGGCGATATGGAGCGCGCTTGACCAAAAGGGTACCCAGTACATGATGAAATCGGCGCTGGGACAGGCCTCCTCGCTGGCAGATTACGACGTCCTCAAGAAGCGGCTCTTGGCCTCCGATTACATGATGAACTTCGACAACGGCGTGACCTTCGACTTGAACGTCAAGACATCCGACAGCATGACGGCCGCAAGCTTGGCTTCACTGGTGAAAGCCGGCGTGCTTTATCGCAAGATGTCGGGGAGTGATAACGAAAAGCTGGCGCTGGAGAACACGACGGTGAATAGCAGCAACGATGTGCTCCAGATGCACTTCAAGACTGACGACCAGCGCTTCCAGGCACTCTTGAAATCGGACCTGTTTGCCGCCGTGTCGCACTGACACCGAATCGTTTGAGTGAACTTCGTGGGCCCGGCGCTTTCCGCGTCTGTTACGAAACATGTGCCGTCCGCTCAAGCGGACTCATAATCTCCCATTCACGCCTACCCAGCGCTGAAACGCTGGGCTAAGATCTGCCGTCCCTGTTGGGACGGGATTATGGTTTGTCCCACCGTCTGCTCAGCACCGAGAGTTCCGTACCAGACTCTTTCCGTGTCGGGCTCAAGTTATTTTCGGCGGGCCGTAATAGCCGGCGCAAAGGCTCAGTCCGCGTCAAGCGAACAGACTGCGGATTCGCGCCAGTAAGAGTTGCGGGCGGAGTCGCAGGAGTCAAGGACGAAATCGAGATTGATTTCGAAATCGTAGTTCAGTAGATAGAGGGGCCGGTGCGGAGCCGACTGAAAATCCTAAATCCAACTACCGAGGTGCCCCCCAGGCGGTGGGCTGGGGGGACTTGGGTTGGGCGCTCAAGAGGTTCAAAAAACGCGGATCGTTTTGAAGGTTCGACTTGCGATAGCAGTGGAGCGAATCGTCGATATCGTCCTTCAATTGCCGTGGCCGCTGCAAGCGCCAGAATGCGCCGTGACCAAGAGAGTAGCGGCTCCCGCGAACCATTGTGCGACGCCTAGCGCTGTCCTGCCTTCAATTTGTTTCGCAACACATCGAAGAAGGTCCGCCGCACGCGCAACAGCTTAACGTTGTGACTGGCCCGACGACAGATAATACGGTCCCCCTGTAGCACAGGCATCCCAACCTGGCCATCGATCGACAAGAAAGCCTCTTCATGCCCGCTTTGTACCAGCAATTCGACCTGCGCGCTGTCGGTCACGACCAGCGGCCGATGGGTAAGCGAGTGCGGACACACCGGGGTGACGACGAATGCCGATACTGACGGCATCATGATTGGGCCTCCCGCGGCCAGCGAGTAGGCGGTGGAGCCGGTGGGGGTGGCAATGATGACGCCGTCAGCCTTGTAGCTGAACACGAAGTTGCCGTCGACCAGCAGGTCGAAATCGACGAGCCGTGAAATCGCGCTCTTGTTCACGACAACGTCATTCAGCGCAAAGTGTTGCGCAACACACTCCTCGGCGCGTATTAACTGGGATTGCAGGACAGAGCGCTCTTCAATGGGACAGTGTCCCTGATTGACAGCCTCGAGGGTGGAATACATCTCGGCCAGAGGCACTTCCGTGAGAAAGCCCAGAGAGCCAAGATTCACGGCGAGGATTGGAACGTCAGCATGGGCCACCGCACGCGCCGCCGACAGCAGCGTACCGTCACCGCCCAGCACCAGCACAAACTCGGGATGTTTGTCGCCAACTTCATTGCGGGACACGACCTCCGCATGATCAGCGACGTAACCGGCGGTTTCCTGATCGAGATAAAGAAGGTAGCCGTGACGGCGAAACCAGCCGAGAATATCGGGTAAGATGCTGGCCAGCTCCGGCTTCGACGGCTTGGAGATGATAGCGGCAGCTTTCATTGTGCGAGCAATCAGTGTACAGCAGCAGTTTTGCCAGGCAACACGAACACCGCATGAAGAAGGAATTCGCGGTTGCCTTCGCCGCCTAGAATTGGTGATTCGATCGATTCGACTTCTGTCCCTCCGAGTCCTGCCACGGCCGCAGCCACCTTTCGCACCGCCGACTGCTGGGCCTCGGGATCGCGAACGATGCCGCCCTTGCCCACCTGTTGCCGACCAACTTCAAACTGTGGCTTTACCAGGGTGACTAGATCAAGCTGGGTCACGGCCGAGCCAAGAACGCACTCGAGGACGGCCGGTAGAACCAGGGTGGCTGAGATGAACGAGACGTCCATCACGATCAGTTCGATGGGATGGCGCGGCGTATCACCGGGCCAAAGCTGCGGGGGCGTGAGATAGCGAGCGTTGGTCTTCTCCAGCAGGCGCACGCGCAGGTCCGAGCGCAGCTTCAGGTCGATCTGTCCATAGCCAGTATCGACAGCGATGACTTGGCGCGCTCCGTTCTGCAACAGGCAATCGGTAAACCCGCCGGTTGATGCTCCTACATCCATGCAAACGCGTCCGCGCACATTGATGTGCCAATGCACGAGCGCGGAGGCCAGCTTCAAGCCGCCGCGGCTCACGTAGGGAAGATCGTCCCCCAGTACGCGGATGACTGCATCGCTGGCGACGGCCGCTCCCGCCTTATCGACCTTCTGCTCAGCCACCAGCACGCGACCGGCAAGAATCAGCGCCTGGCCGCGTTCCCGCGAAGGAACCAGTCCACGCTCCAAGAGCAGGCGATCGAGTCGCACCTTCACCGCGCCAGCGTACCATGACACACCACGAGCCTGGAGATGGGTCATCTGCACACGAGGTGAGTCACTCTGCTACGGCTTTAAGGGAATTCTGCACTTAGCGCGCGATGCTGGTGCTTTTCCACAACCTATTCACATTAACGTTGGAAAACGTGGTGTAGCCCGAGACCGCAGCAAGATAAGTTTCCGCGGCGTGCTGTTTGCGGTGAAGCTCATCACCGCTTCACATTCTTCCCTTACAATACGAAGACGATCCTAAGACCAATTCGCATGGCAACTACCTACAGGAATCTCGAAAATTCAGCTACAACGCCCGGTTCGATCGCGGAACCGGCTTCCACCGGAATTGCTCCGGGGCCCGAGGTCACGGCGTCACCTGCCGATCCGACCATGTTGCGCAATCTGTATTCGGCGATGTTGCGTTGCTACATGGTCGAGGAACGAGCCGAGCAACTGGCACGCTCGCCTAAATTGAAGCTGCCGGTGAAGCTGCAACGCGGGCTGGAGGCGACGGTCATCGGCAGCCTCAACGAGCTGCGCGCCGGAGACGCCATTTCGTCTGAACCGACTTTTGCCGCGCGCATGTTTGCTGGTCAGCCGCTGGGGCTCTACTTCGCGGATCTCCACGGGGTGGGTTCGGAATACCTGGCTTTGGCACCGGATGCGGCCGACAGCGCAATCCACCTTCTTCCGCCGGCGCAGACCATCGCGGCGCAGATGAATCTCGCGGCTGGGTATGCGCTGGCACAAAAGAAACGACAGCGTCGAAATGTGGTCGTGGTGCTGTTGCCTGAAGCTACCCACGCGCTGGGATATTGGCATGAGGCCGCGATGCTGGCCGCCAACGAGCGCCTGCCGATAATCTTCGTCGCAATCAGCAGCGCGCTGCCAATCACCCTGGGAAACAGCGATGCTCGCCAACGCGCCGCGACCTACGGCATCCCCGGAATCACCGTGGATGGCGGCGATGTGGTGGCTATGTGGCGGGTCGCGCAGGAATCGATTCACCGTGCACGAGCCGGCGCGGGCCCGACCCTCATCGATAGCCACGTCCCGGCGCCGCAGGCGAACTCGCGAGCGTACGGCGGCGATCCGCTGGAACGGATGAAGCACTACCTGGACAAGCGCAAATTATGGAAGCAGGCATGGAAGGACGAATTGACGCGAAGGTTCGCTGCTGAGATCGACCAGGCCCAGGCATTCGTTCCACAGACTTCGGAAACCCAGTAGATTTGGGGCGGGCTTGGCCGAACCTTTTTGCGGAGTGGACAAACTGCAGGTCCCTCCCGCCGCGGCAGGCTGTGCTCGGCTCGGGATGAGACACAATGAGGATCTGCGGCCGTGCTGCGGTACGAGGCGCGCGTTATATCCCGACCGCCTCGTATCCGCCTTCGTCAGTTAACGGATGCTTGAACTTTCGCGACTCATACGGACTGCGATAGATCGAGCGCCGCTTGCTTCGCAGCGCAAATCCTCCCCAAACCCCCAACCCGAGCACCAGTGCGGTCGCAATGACTCCGGCAGCGGTCTTGCCTGGATTATCGATGATCGGTCCTGCGAGGCGGCTGCTGATGAGAATGGCACGTCCGGGCAATCCCATCTCGCGGCGGAAGTTGGCAATGCTGCGCCGCCCCCCGCGCTCCAGCGCACGATGTGCTCGCCACAGCAGTTGTGGTGAAGGCAGTGACAGGTCCTGGCCGTCGCACACGATCGCATGATCCTTCTCTTCGTCATGCTGCACTTCCAGCAGCTCGTCAAGCGCGGCATGGATGACCGAAGCTCGTGTGCCCAACGAGCGAAACGCAATGCGTCCGCTCTTGTCGATGATGAACGTCGGGTTCGGCAGCTTACCGTATTTGCGATGGATGTTGCCGTCGACCTCGTCCACGATGATGGGAACGTCAACGTCCTCCGCCTCGCGAAGCAGCTCGGCAGCGTTTAACTTGTCATCGTAGGAGCGGTGCGCTGCAAGCTTCTCGCCCGGGTGCGCCTCGCGGGTGTACACGAAGAAGAACTCCACATTCGGGTCGCGATCAGTGTAGAGGTTGTTCAGGCCCGGCAGGGAGCCGGCCGTCTGCGGGCAAGTTGCCGACCCGAAGGTCAGGACGATGTTCTTGCGGCCGCGAAAGTCCTTCAGGTGAACGGTGTCGCCCTGCAACGTGCGGCCCACGAAGTCGGGTGCACGGTCGCCGGGCCGTGGCGCCCCGCCAAGTTGGCTGGTCGCCAGGTCGCGCAACAAGCGGTTGCGCTGGAACGTTTCGTAGTTATATTTGCTGCCGAACATGGAAAACCTCAGGCAAGCGAGATTCAACTCTTCATATTATTACGCTCGCTAAGACGCTCGATACTAGTTGCCGCACGCAGTTACGATGCCGCATCTCGCAAGGCCGTTTGCTTTGTTGCAATCACATGACAAAGTCGTAGCCGAGCTTGCCGCCGGGTAAGCGCCCCCGTAGAATCGAATCTCTGTAACTGGACGAGGGAAAGATGGCACCTCTAAACGTGGGTGATAATGCGCCGGATTTCGATCTGCCGGCGGTCGTAGGCAATATTCGGCAGCGGGTAAAGCTGAGTGACTATCTCGGCAAGAACGTAGTTCTGGTTTTCTATCCGGCCGACTGGACGCCTGTGTGTACCGCGGAGTTACCGGCGTTTAACGCCGAACTGGAGAAGTTCGCAGGATACAACGCAGAGGTCGTCGGAATCAGCGTTGATTCGATTCCCAGCCACACTGCCTGGCAAAAGAAAGAAATTGGCATGTTGAACCTTCCGCTGGCCAGCGACTTCTTCCCCCACGGCGAAGTGGCGGCGAAGTACGGAATTCTGCGCGAAGGTGACCCGCTGCCGGGCGTCAGCGAGCGAGCTATCTACGTGGTCGATAAGCAGGGGAAGATCGCGTTCGCCAAGCTCTATCCTCTCAATCGCGCCCCTGAACCAGAAGAAATCATCGAGGCGCTGAAGAAGTTGTGAGGATCGTGGTGAGAGCAGAGTCAGGGTAGGTGCAATCAGGGTGGAGCACACCCTTCAGGCGTACAGCATCGGCGTCTTCGATCGGGCAGCCTCACAGGCTGCTGAAAAAGTACTGTTTATGCACTCAGGAGCTAAAGCCCTCACGTATTTTCAAGGCCGTAACGCTGGCCTGAAGGAAGGCCAGCACTACCCGAACTCCAACTTTTTCAGCAGCCGCTAAGGCCGGAGTTCCTTTCGATGCCTTCGCGTCTGCCCTTTACCTGGGACGACCACCTCCGTGAAACCCGCCGCCCATCACGCCAAAATGTCCGGCAGGGGCGCCGGCATGGAAGCCGGTCATCGGTCGAGGTCCAGCCACTCGGGGAACGCCCGCATGTCCCACCGGCAGCGGCCGATGTCCAAACCCGTAGTGGCCGCGATACGGATGGTGGCCCCAGCGATAGGGATAGTATCCGCCGTAATAGATGGGCGCGTAGGACACGAATCCGGGTGAGTAGAATCCCCAGCCAAACGGGCTGTACAAGACTCCGCTACCGGGAATCCAGGTGTACGACGTGAAGAACGGATCCCAGTACCAACCCGGTCCATACCAGCCAGGTCCGCCGCCATAGTACATGCGGGCCGCATCGACATTGGCTTCCGCCAGATATTCGGAGCGCAGATTGCTGAAACGATACAGATCGCTCTGCTCGTACGACTTCTTATCGAACCTGCGTGACTTCAGCTTGGCGCCCGCATTCAGGTCGACCTCGTGGCCGCCTTTGACTTTAACGTTCTGCTCGCCATCCTGCACCCGTGCTTCGCCTTTGAACACACGCACCGCGCCGCTGTCGGCGTCGAATCCGTACAGACCGTCCTTCAGCAGTTGCGTAGTCGCACCGTCACTGGCAATACGCAGCAGGTTGTCTTTGTGAATCTCGGCGACCTCGACCATCGCCTGACCCTTGTCGAGACGAGCTTCGGTGTTAGTCAGGCTCGAGGAGACGAGTTGTGCCGCACCGTTATCACCAAGGCGCAGGAACACTCCCGGCGTGAGCAGGATTTCCGCTTTGCCGGTCTGGGTATCAAGGGTCTGTCCGGGCTGGAGTTCTACGGAGCCGATCTGCCTGGCATTCAGCGATTGATTCCCAACATTTGCCTGTCCCTCGACATAATTCAGAGTTCCGGGCAGCGCTGCATTCGCGGCCCAGACGGGCACGCTCAACATTGCTGCCAGGACGAACCCAGCGAGGGCTTTCCACCATGACAGCCTCATATTCTTTTCTTTGACCTCTATGTAATTAGATGGGATTAGGGCTCTTTTCGACGCTGCTCGGAAAAGGCGCTCAGGAGGGGCAAGAGGCGCAGTTGCACAGGGTTGCAACTCACCAGAGACGCTTAACCATTCTTAACCGGGCGATCGGGCCTCACAGCCTGAGGCCAGGCGATCTCGGCTTTCGGCGGTATGGCTGATGCTATTGCTGTGGCCGAGGCACAGGACACGTCGGACTGCCGCTTACGTACGTGCTCTTGTTGTGCTCGAAGCACCACTTCACCTGATCAGCGGTGAATTCATTCACCGTGTCTGGCGGGACGTCGCTCTGGTTCACCTGCTTAAACTCAAACTGAATGGTGCCGTCGCCGGCTACGGCGCCAAGCAAATAACCATACACATCCGTCATCGCGGTTTTTGCGTTGCCGAGATTCAGAGGCAGGCGATACCGCACCGCTCCGGCGGTACCGATGATCCAGCCCGGCAGCGCCTGGTCGCCGGGATGGCAAGCGTCGGCGTAGATGTTGTTCATCACGAAGTGCGAGTGACTGGCGAGTACATAGACGTTCTTGTGGGTCTGGTTGCGGAAGTCGAGCAGCGCGGCGTAGGCGTGGCGTCCGCTGGCTGTCTCCTGGGCTGAGTCGTTCATGCTATGTCCGGCACTGAGACTGTCGGGCAACGCAGCGTGCATCCCGAGTACCAGGGTGCGAATTGCGTCGCTGGTTTCGTCGCGCTGCAACAGCTTCAGGAACCACGCAAGCTGGACCGAATCGAACTGGTCGGGCGAGCTGTTGTCGAGGTTGATGAAATCGATTCCGCGCTCGACCCAGTGATAGTAGTTCTTGAGCTGATGGTCGGCGGGATCGTCCGCCAGCCGCTGCTTTCGCAGCATCGGGGTGTCGAGCCAGTCGGCGAATTGCGTCAGGTAGTCCAACTGGGTCTTGGGTGGGATGGTTTCATGGTTGCCCTTCCCGATAAAAACCCGCAAGTCGCCGAAGGGCGCGAGCTGGTGCTGGATGAAATCAGGCCAGGCATTGGCTTCGTAGTCAATGATGTTCGTTTTCGGGTGAAGCTTCAGGTAATCCTCATCGACCATGTAAATGGCGCGGTAGTCGCCGAGATGCCAATAGAAGGCGGCTTTGTCGCGCTTAACTCCTGCGGCAATCGCCGGCATCACGATATCGCCGCAGTTGCGCGCATCGCCGGAGACAGCAAAGGTCCAGGTATTCTCTTGCGCGTGCAGGACGGGCGCGATTAGCGGCAGCACAAGCAGGAGGGTTGCAGAACGAAGGTGAATAAGCATGGTCGTCTCCGTAGTCGCGCTGAGGGCCACATCATATTGGCGCAGGATGACCTTGCCAACCGCAAAGAGTGCGTCCTTTAACAACGTCGTTGAGAGGCGCACCGCGCCTAATTTCAGGCGTTACTCCCCGACTGACTCAGCCCTTTCCGCAGCACCTGCGCGATCGACTCCCGAAGCTCTAGCGCAGCAAGCTCATCCTCGCCCACCCATTTGACCTCGCTAACATCGCTGCCCGCACGGGCTTCGCCGCGCGTGACGCTGCACAGATAGTCGATCAGCACGTAGTGATATTGGGTGCGGCCCTGCTGGTCGTTGAAGATGCTGTCGAAGACCTCCAGCACTCGTTGCGGTTCAACTTCCAGGCCAGTTTCCTCCCGAACCTCGCGTCGTACACCGTCGTGCAGCTTCTCGCCTAGTTCCAGGACGCCTCCTGGAACCGACCACTCGCCTTTGAGCGGCTCGGTAGCGCGACGGACCAGCAGCGCACGTCCCTGGCTCACGATGACGGCGCCTACTCCGAGGATGGGGCGGTCGGGATAGTCACGCTTCATAGCAGTGGCCTTACTGGGTAAAGAAGTCGCTCGGACTGAAACCCGAGATTCTCCATCCCTTAGGTGTCTGCGTCAGTTGCAGCCGCATTTGTGTGCTGCGCCGGGCCGCAACCTGGCCGCGGTCGAGGGGAGTGGCATCCAAATCGATTTCGCAAGTCATGGAAGCATGAGTGCCTTCCGATCTCGCCTGCAAGATTTTGTAGCGAAATCGCACAGCCACATAAGCGTCGAGGAAGGCTGCCATGCGGTCGCGGAGCTGGGGAAAGTCGGCTACCGACTGCGGGTCGAAAACCGACATGACCTGCTTGAGATTGCGGCTCTCCATGCCCGCTTGCAATGGCTCCAGAACGTCACGAGCTATCGCCTCCTGGAGGTCGAGTCGCTGCTGGGTATCCGGGGCGGGCAGTTGGGCTGCCTCGTCCGGAGCGGCTGCGTTTGTCTGCTGGGCGAATCCCGGCACTGCGGCCAGAACAAGAGCCAGAAGGGTTACCTTTACCGGATGTCCGATGGATTTAGCCACAATTCTCCTCAGGGTGCATAATACTGACTTGCGCTGCTGCTCGCGTAGCACAATGGTATGAATTGAATTCGGAAGAGCGGTCGCGAATAGGCGAGGCGCACCAACCGCTCCCCGGCAAGGCAGAGACTAAGGTTTCGGGCTGGCTGAATGCCACACAACTTCCGGCAGGTAACGGGGTTACAAGCGATGTGGGCAGCATCGCGCTAAATCGTGTTGTTCCAGGGGCGAGATCCCAGCAGGGTGGCACTCCGGTGCTAGTCGGCGCGGATCGGGGACGATTGAGCGATCCAGGCATGCTTCAGGTGCTGAGTGACGCGGAGGTCATGCTGCGCGTGGCCGCCGGGGACGATTCTGCGTTCGATTATTTGGTCGAAAAATATCGCCGCCCGATGATCAGTTTCATGTATCGCATGACGCGCAATCAATCGGTGGCGGAAGAGCTGGCGCAGGAAGTTTTTCTTCGGGTTTATCGCTCGCGGCAAACCTATGCGGCGAGCGCCAAGTTCACCACCTGGTTGTATCGCATCGCGACCAACCTGGCAGTGAATCACGCACGTGATAACAAGTACGAGCGCCCGGAGAATACGGTCTGTATCGATGAGCCGGACACCGAAACCGGCATGACGGTGGATGTGCCCGATCACAGCCTCAACGCGGAGCAGGCGATCCTGCGGCGCGAGCGACTGGATGCGATTCGTAAACACGTCGAGGCTTTGCCAGAGCGCCAGCGCCTGGCCGTGATCATGCACAAGTATCAGGGATTGGATTACAAGCAGATTGCCGGCGTCCTGAAACTGAGCGAGTCGGCAACCAAGTCATTACTGTTTCGCGCCTATGAGACTTTGCGCGAGACTTTGAAGTCGTTCCTATAGCTTGATATAGCAACGATGTAGGAAGTGGCGTTATGAATTGCGAAAAGCTTCGTCCGGAATTGATGGAAGCGGTGTTGAGCGGACCGGCAAAGATGAGCACGGGGCTGCGCGAACACTTGCATGGTTGCACGGCTTGCGCGGATGAACTGGCCTCATTCCAGCAAACCATGGCCCTGCTCGACGAGTGGCAGGCTCCGGAGCCCTCGCCCTACTTCTCTTCCCGCCTGCGCGCTCGCGCGCGAGCCGAGGCGACGAAGAGCGCATTTCCATGGCTGGGTTGGGTCCGCCGTCCGATGGTGGCAACCGCCGCTGCCGCTCTCATCGCCTTGGGAGCAGGCCTGCTGGAAACTGGACACTTTAACCTGGGACGGGTGACCATGGCCGGCAACGATGGCGTGGTTCGAACTTCCACAACTACGACTGCGGTCACTGACCTGCAATACTTGGACGGCCATGCCGATTTGTTTTCCGAATTTGACGCTCTTGATGGACAATCGCAGACGGAGTAAAGGAAAAGGGCTGTGCGCATTTCTAGGATCATTCTGGTTGGCCTGATGATTTCATCAGGAACACTGTCCTGCCTCGCCTATTCCGGCTGGCAGCAGCACCGGAATGACTCGCCGCAAGCTGGACACCCCAATTCCCAAGCTGGGGGACAGTTCCATCTGAACGGCCCTGGGCCACATCGCGGCGATTGGCTTCGCCAGAATTTTGACAAGCCGGTGCCCCAGCAGGAGCAGTTGCTTCGGCAGGATCCCCGTTTCCGCAATCTCCCCCCCGATCAGCAACAGAAACTCATTGATCGCCTGCATCGCTTCGACAATCTTCCACCCACCGAAAAAACGAAAATATTGAACCGCATGGAAGCATTCGAGCACCTGACGCCGGCCCAGCAACAGCAGGCGCAGGGGCTGTTCCAACGTTATAAGGCCATGCCGGCGGACCGCCAAAGCAAGGTCAATCAGGCCTACCGTCAGTTGCGCGACCTGCCGCCAGACCAGCGGAACCAGCTGCTCAATTCCCACGAATATCGCAGCAACTTCAGTGATGACGAACTCAACGTCCTGCGCGGTATGACCGATCTGACCGCCCAGAACCACTGACGTGGGTGAGGCCTTTCACCCCGCAAACCCGGTCTATCGTTTAGCATTTCATTCTTGATGCACGCCGTCTTTGTCGTACCCCGCTTTCACCCCTATCGCGGCGGCTACGAAAACTCGATGCTGTCGATTGCGCGCTGCCTGGTCGCGCGCGGGCATCGTGTCACGGTCTTCACCACCACGGCGCAAGACCTCGAATCGCTCTGGGTTCCCGGTTTCAAGACCTTTCCCGTCGGCGAGTCGACAGTTCATGGCATAAGCATCCGGCGCTTCCCAGTCTCTTACCACCGATGGGCCCGCCGCGCCTCGCGCTTCCTGGGACTGGTTCCGTATTGGCGCTGGAAGGCTCAGTTCTGGCGACCGTCGTTTCACGTTCCTGGATTACGCGACGCGTTGCACAGCGTTGATGCTGACATCTTTCACGTTGGCCCCCTGCCCTACAACAACCTGATCTACGCCGGAATCGAGGCGGCGGAACATCACCATGTCCCCGTTATCGCTACTCCCTGCACCCATCTGGGCGAGGAAGCCAATACAGAAGTAGCGAAGCACTACGTGCAGCCCTACCAGATCGAGTTGCTGCAACGCTGCCGGCGGGTCCTTTGCATGACGGCCGCCGAGCAATCGAAGTTGATCGAACTAGGGGTCACGCCCGAGAAACTCGCGGTCCTCGGCCTGGGTTTTGACATGAAGCTCGCCACCGGCGGCGAGGGGAATCGCATTCGTGCGCAGCATGGAATCACCGGGCCGGTCGTTCTCCACCTGGGCATGAAAGCCTATGAGAAGGGCTCGATCACATTGATCGAGGGGATGAAGCAGCTTTGGGATTCTGACTCTGACGCGTCGCTGGTGATGGCAGGGCCGAGCCTGCGCGTGTTTGACGAATACGTTGCTCGGAATGCGTCGAGCCTGCCGCGCTTCATCAATCTGTCGCCCTTTGCCGACGAGCAGAAGCGTGACCTGCTGGCCGCCGCCGACATGGTTGTGCAGCCGTCGCGCGTGGAATCGTTAGGGCTGGTATTGCTCGAGGCTTGGGCGAACGCCAAACCGGTGATCGCTGCTGATATCGCCGTCTCGCGTGAGCTGGTGACGAGTTGCGACGGGGGACTATTGGTTCCGTTTGGCGATGCCATAGTATTGGCACAGCAGATCGGATGCCTGCTGAAAGACGCTCCGTTACGACACAGTATGGGCCAGCGTGGACAAGCGTTCGCGCAGTCCTACGATGGGGACAAGCTCTGGCCGCGTTATGCCGAGGAGTTCGAGCGACTGGCGTAGCAAGTAGCTCCGCTTCACCTTGTCACCCATTTGTCCGCCCTGTACCTCTGGCACGTCGGCGCTAACTCCATCTGAGCTGCAGCATCAGAACAGTGGCGCGCTGATGTGCCTCCCGCAGCTGGGTTTTACCCACGCACAAATAAATACCCCGTGAGCATGCGCTTCATCTCCTCGAGCACCAGGCCCCGCGCTTCGCTCGTCTTCTGTTCATAGGCGAAACTAATCAGCCGCTCAACTGTCTCGGTGAGCACGCTCAACCGCAAGTCCAGCTCCGGAGTGTTGGGTACTCGCATCCGCTCGACCAGGAAGCTCTTCATCACCCAGGGCAGCCCCGACACAGGCGACGCACGCCTTGGCATCTCCCCGGCAATCTTCAATTGCCCCAACGCCAGAACGCGAAAAGAGACATTCTCGTCCAGGTAAGCGATATAGGTGTCAATCACGTTTTCCAGAAACTCGATCGGGTTAAACCTCGGTACACTCCCCTTCATGTCGCGCTCCAGGGGCGCTACCACACATATTTCCAGGCACCCTCGAATCCGCTTCACATGCTCCATCGCCATCGCATCGAGGACCGCTTGCTTGTTCGGAAAAAAACGATACAGCGCAGCCACCGACATCCCGGCTTCCTTGGCGATTCGATTCGCCGTCACGAACTCCAGCGGAATTCGCCCCAACGCCGACTCTGCGCCATCCAGGATTCGCTGTACCGTCTGCTGGCTGCGCCTCTGAGTCGGGACCTTGCGCGGTGGCGTAATTACGTAGCTCATTTCCCCAAACAACCTCCCAATCTAGGAGGATCGAAAACCGCCAACTCCCTTGTCAAGTTACGAAAGTGGTATACCGACGGGTACCCGGGTTCTATAGAAGGGGATGTCAAGAGAAAATACTTCACCCCCGGCGGCAGAGAGGGGTAGTTCTCTGGCATCCAGCCCCGGTTGATGCCGGCATGAGCTTTGCGGCGGCAGGGTCTTCTGGTTTTCGCTTCCACGTTACTGCGTCGTCGTCGGCTGAGGCTGCACAAGCCACATGGGTGGTCATGGCCAACCATGGTTCTATCGGAGACTCGCCCGCTGGCGGGCGGCGCTATGGCTTTGTTGGGTTGTCCGAGGGAGCATACGGTGCCCCGTGAGACTTGGTCCTTGCAGGACGCTTTAGCCTAACCCGGCCAGGATACTTACCCTCGAACCCGAGCGCTCAGTGAGAACGACAATGCGAAAACGAATTCCGCTACGTCCCGTCGCTGCGCGCTCAAGCTGCATGTGGCGTCAGATATTCAGCGTCGAACGGTTCTCCTTTCTTCCAGATGTGTAGAGTGATGGCGGCGATCTTGCGCGCCAGGGTGAGCCGCGCCAGCTCGGGCTTCATTCCCTTTATCAGAAGGTTTTCGTAGAAGCGGCCAAACACTCCGCTGCTGCCGCTGGCCGTAGTGGCCGCACTCTTAAACAGATTCTTAAGATCGTGATTGTGGTTGAGATTCAATCCGCGAATGAAGACCGGCTTGTTGCGTCGTTGCAGTTGTCCGTTCACCATCTGATAATCAGCGCTGCTGCGCGTCTCCAGGGCCAGCCCGCAGTAGGCCCAGAACTGGCGCTTGCTGCGGAAGCGATGCGGCGTCTGCACCCGCGCTATGAGCAGCGCAACCCGAATGGGACCGAGCCAGGGAATCGAACGCAGCAACCTGCTCTCTTGATGCTTGCGGGATTCCAGCAGCAGATCGCAACGGGCTTCACGACGCAACTGTTGCAGCAGATCCAGCTCTTGATAGAGCCGCCGCGCCCGCCGCTGTAATCCCGGCTCCCGCAGCTGCGCTAAGTAGTCTTCGCGATGGCCCGTGCTGTAGGGTTTCTCGCCGGCACAAGCAATCGCCTGGCTGCGATACAGTGCCTTGATGCGGCCCATGATGCGGGTGGTGTCTTCGGTCAGCGCGGCATAACTGCGCCCCAGTTGCTTGACCGCGGCCGTGCTTCTCTGTCCCTGATAGACCGCCGACAGCAAGCCCGCACGCAGCAACTCGGCCAGCTTGCGAGCATCAATGGCATCGCTCTTGTTGCCCGCCTTCAGCAGCGCGTTCTTGCGCGGATTGCACACCACTAGCTTGGCCACCCGCCGCAGCAGCAGATCGTACAGCCATGCGGCCTGACTGCCTTCTTCGAAGGTCACATGGATGGTGCCCCGCAGCCCCGCGAAGAAATCCACGATAGCGGGTGCCTGGGTCGCGAGTACACATTGCATCACCAGCTTGCCATCGCCATCCAGCACGGCCACGCTGATGGTGCTCTGGTGGACATCCAGTCCGACATACTTGATGCTATTCATCAGGGTGTTCCTTTCCTTTCGGCTTGGTTACTGCTTCTCACAGCAACTGCAGCCTACTCCGAAAGGGGCGCCCTTCTATAATGCGTGCCCCACTCAATCCATCGTTTGGATTGAGTGGGATTCGCGGACGTTGAACCTCCACGGACAGGTCGCGCGATCTAGGAGGGCTCTCCGTGCCGTTCAGGTATATCCGAGAACTGAATGTGATGAAGTGAATAGAGCCTTCGAGATAGTACCGCTTCAAACCTGCCGTCACGCAATGAGACTAAACAAGTACGTGACGTAATGTCTGTGATTTCGCCGGGGCCGACAGTGTGACGTCCCACTCATTCCAAACGATGGATTGAGTGGGGCACCGGGCGGTTGAACTCCTTCACCGTGACCATCTGCGGACCTTTCAGCCTGCGCCCGTGCTCCAGCATGTGCAGCCGTGCGCGATCGCGCGGGATCGCCAGCACCAGCCCCAGCACGAACACCCCCAGCGCGCCCATCCAGGCGGGCCGGATCAGATCGTCGGGCGATTGATGGTCGTAAATCCACTGCGAGAGCATCTCGTGCATCTGCTGGCTCGGGTAGCGAACCGTGTCCACCACCAGCTCTGTGGCTCCCGCTTGCCGGGCCTGCGCGGAAAGCGCAAACGGAATCAGTTGCCGCCCTAGAGTTCGCGTGGGCACCACGTCGGCATCGACGGCCATGCGCTGCTGCCCGCGACGGTCCACCTTCGCCAGCAGCCGATAGTTGCCGTGTGGACTGCTCGCCCGCGTCGGGAAGATTTCCGTGTTCAGATATTGACCCCAATACCAGCGCTGCAACGGCGTCCACATCACCCCGTTCTGGATGGTGAAGATGCCGATGCCCACCACAACCGCGAGCACCAGCGCTCCCAGACTCGATACCGGCCACCTCGTCGGCCAACCTCGATACTGCGTTCGTCCCCACATCGATACAGCTTTGCCTGAAGGCACTCCCTGCCTACATATGGAACCACCAGCGAGGGGAAAGTCTCACCCTTCCGCAGGATTTTTTTTCGCGGCCTGCTCCAGCCGTTCCCGTGCGTTCCTCACCTTGCCCGCGTCTGCCCGGTCGATGATCTCTTGCATGGCCTCTGCCGTGATCGGCTCGCCCTTGGCTATCCGGAAGTGCAGGTTCAACAGGATGGTCCGCAGCGCCACCAGTTCGGCCATCAGCGCCTGGCTGGTTCCGTTTCCGGGATCAGGTACGGCTCCGGCGGCTTTCGATCCTTGCCCGTTTACGCTGGCCAGCAGCACCTGGCGGCACCACTCGCTCAAGGTCAGGCCGCGCTCGCGCGCGGCTGCCTCCAGTTGCGCGTACTCCGGCTCGCTCAGCTTCGTGCCAACGGTTTTTGTTCGGAGCGGCGGCTTCACCATCGATCACCGCCAAGGGAGGAAACCACGACGACGGACCACAACCAGGGAAGGAACTGCACCAACTGCACAGGGGAACTACCTCACTGCTGGACCAAAGTTCCTCCTATGGTGAGCTATTCAGCGAAAGGAATCAACAGGTTCACGCCGGTTAACTTACCGGCTGCCGGGCGGCTGCCGGATCAACAGGGTTTTTCGGCTAGCAGGCTCTCGACTCAACAGGTTCACCCACAGCAACCGCAGGTTGCTGCGCAGCTCCCAAGTTGGGGTGTCGTGTCTCTCTCTCTCCTTCGCGCGCTCCACCCGTTCCGGTCGAAACCCCGAGTACAAGGCACAACGAAACCTCGGCAGGAGGGAACTGAAAGTTCGAAGCGGAGTACGCTACGATCCGCCCTGTTTCACACCCCAGGTTCCTGCAATCGCATATTTCTTTCTATCATTGGCGTTCCCGTAGTATCGGAGGGAACATGTGTTGCCTTCTCGGGCAAAGGTCAGCAGGCCATATCCAGATGCTGTGTGAACATCTGGAGACCCACCCGCCTTTGTTGCTGTTTCAGCGCAGTCATTTTCTACAGCGGCCCAGCCTGCCGCCACAAGTTCGTTGCTGAAGAACTCACACATG
Organism: uncultured Acidobacteriaceae bacterium; assembly: GCA_963796585.1. Taxonomy (GTDB): domain Bacteria; phylum Acidobacteriota; class Terriglobia; order Terriglobales; family Acidobacteriaceae; genus CAVVDY01. Next base: position 225,490 of record CAWCMB010000003.1, on the reverse strand, counting down.
TCTTTCGGATCATGTGAGGAAAGCAGCAGCCGGGAAACGAATCCACTCCGGGGTTTACGGCCGGACTGAACTCCCCCTTGTACCGTGTCCGTCGGAAGAGATAGGCCATCGAGGGCGCGCTCCAGCGCGCGCTGATTCCGGACGGACTGTGGCCAGGCAATGACGTAATCGACTCCCATTAACGCTAACAGCACAGCCAAGATGCCTAAGCGAACACGCCTACGCGTCCTGCCTTTCTGCTCCTCTGTAGAGAGTCGATCTAACTCACGAAACTCGCTCATGCTTGTGTCCATTTCAGTGCAGCCACGGCTGACTAGAGGGATTGAACCTTAGGGTGTATCCCCCGCTTGCGCCGATACTCGGGATTCCGAAACCTACTTCCGTGGCCCATCCAGCGCCGGGCGAATAGGTTTGACAGCCACCTGCCCCTGCAAAGGCGCAGCCACTCCCGCCCCACTGCGAAACGAAAACGTCCGGATTAACGCCCGCGCCGTTCAAGTATCCAGCGGTGAGGCTGAGACCAGGCGTGCCCAAGCCACCCGCCAGCGGAGTCACATACCAGCTTCCAGACGAAGGTACGTACTGGACGCTGCCGCTCCAATACCCAATGCTACCGGACAAAGACACGTAATCCGGGTCTCGGACCAAAGACACTGCTGTTTGCAGACTGGGATGTGAGAGGACGCCCTGGCCCCACCCAAAAATGCCATAAATGGGGACATCGTCGTTGCCCCCAGCAGATCCGGTGCATTGCAAGGCTCCATGTACAGCTTTAGTGCACTTCCAATTGCCATTCTTGAAGAAATTCGGAGACAACTTGCCCACGCGTCCAGAACCAGCTCCGATATTTCCAAAGTACAGAGCGTCCGCCTTTGGAGGCGGCTGCGCTCGATCGCCGTCCTGACAGGCTCCGTTGTTGGTGGAATAAGTGAAAGTCTGATTGCCATCTGCATCTAAGCCGGTGCTCGTTGGTGAACCGCCATTGTCTACACACAGCCCCAGCGGATCGACATTGCTGAGCGGGTTATTGCCCACATAGGCATAGCGGTTCCAGGTCTGGGGATTGGTGGGGTCGACGGCGGCCAGGCCGGCCGGATCGGGCACCATCCAGCGGCCCCCTCCCGCCGTATACTCGCGGAACAGAAAGTCGTAGATGCCGGTTGGCCCCTGAATTACGTCCTGCGTCTGGCCGGTAAAGAAGCGGCTTAGCGTGCCCTTTTCCGCGTAGGTTTCGCCGTAAGGCGCATGCGCCACGCTGTAGACTGCATTGCCATTCCCATCGGTCGCGAGGCGCGACGATCCCAACCAGTCGGCATGACGAATGTACTGCTCGCCCGAGGAGTTGAATACTTCGACCATACCATTCACCATCGGCATGAAGTAGTTTTGTATGCTGCCGTTCTGTATTGTAGCGAACCGCGAGCCGTCGGGCTGATACAGAACATGTGTCACCGAGCCGGTGCTATCCTCCTCCGCCACGCGCCCGAAAGCGTCGTAGATGAACGAAGTGCTGTTGACCGTGAGCGGTCGTCCCTGGAAATCATAGGCGTAAGAGTTGACCCCGTCGGAGGTCATGTCACCGACCGCGACCGTTTTCAAATCCCCGCCCAACCAACCGATGGTTGGACGGGGCACCCTAGAGGTTACCGACTACTGAAGGTGCTTGCCCAGGCCACCTGCCGCCGGGCCCCACTCAATCCATCGTTTGGATTGAGTGGGACATTACACCGTTGGTCTTGCCACGTCTGCGATTTCAGCTCGGGTTTCCGATTCGTCTCGTGGAGTGACACAGGTCTCAAGCGCCGTCACGGATGTAGGTCGCTCCACGTCATCACCGTCGGTTGCGACCGGCGGCAGCCCATTCCGGAAACAGCACGATCTCCGTGGAGTTTCAACGTTCCTCGATCCCACTCAATCCAAACAACGGATTGCGGGCACCAGGCGCTTCATCCAGATAGCTGCCTAACATCGCCATTGCACTCAATACTCCCAGTACCCGTCCGCGCAGCGGACAGCATATCTAAGCCCAGCGCTTCAGCGCTGGGTCGAGTCGCGAATATGCCGCGAGTCCCGCCAGGGACGATATATGAACTTTGCACCGTGTCGTGCGTCACCGATTCAATCCAGAGGGATCAAATAGCCTGCAACCATGTCTCACACCCACGCTTGGGTTCTCGTCCACGTCGTTTTCAGCACCAAGGAGCGCGCCAACCTCATACCTGACGTCAGCGAGCTGTGCCGCTACATAACTCGCATTGCCCGCGCAAAGAAGGTGACATTGCTTGCGGCCGGAGGAGCGAGTAACCACGTGCACCTTCTCATCGCCTTCAATCCGGTTCTTTCGTTGTCGAAGGCGGTGCAGAGATAAAAGGAAACAGCTCGCGCTGGCTGGGCGAACACGGCGTGAAATTCGCCTGGCAGCAAGGCTACGGAGCGTTCGGCGTCAGCCAATCACGCAAGCAGGCGGTGGTCAATTATATTGGCGGGCAAGAGGGGCACCATCGCAAATGGACATTCGAGCAGGAGTTCATGACTCTGCTCCGCCGATCCGGCGCCACCTACGATGAGCGGTACGTTTTCGGATGATCCATATGTCGTCCTTAACGGGACTCGGAGGCATGAACACGTTTTCCCAGCAATGAATTGCTGGGCTCAGATATGCTGCCCGCTTCGCGGACGGTTTCCGCGAACTTGGTGTTATATCGCCACTAAATTCAGAATCCCCAAATCTTTCTCTTCCGTGTCCAGAGACGTGGAGCTTTGGCTAGGCTTTCAACAAGGGCAGGTCTTAGCTAAGACGCTTTATTCCAGCTCTTCCGGTTGGATTCCGATGTTCTTCTCGCCGGCGGCCTTGCGCTCCCAGTAGTTCTTCAGCCAGGCTTCCCAGCTCTTTCCCTCAGCCATGTCGCGTCCACTGAAAACCAGCGCAGCGATCTCGGCGTAAGGAACCGCGATTTTCTGGTGGGAATCTTTAGGAATAAGCCGCACCACGGAATCGACCAGCGTCTTTCCATTGCGGCGATCGAAGATGTAGCCTTCGACTTTCGATCCGTCCTTCCGCGTGATGGTCACGTCGCCGCGATAATCGAACGCTTTTTCCAGCGCCGCACGAACGTCGTCTTCCGACGCAAGCTCTGGAATCCAGCCTTCGATCTGCTCGTGCTCGGGTGCCCTATCCTTGTCCTCCGGTTTTGAGGACAGGGTGGGGACTACTTCGTTATGCATGTGCTGCGGTTCAGACATTAGACTATTCCACCACATTCCCTCACCACGGCGCATTGACATACTGCCGTATGATTTGATATTGCGAGACTTCTCCCGCTTTCCCGCACTCAAGATCAGGAATCCACTAATCGGCTAGAGCGAGCCTTGGCAGACTGCGAAGAGGACATACTGGGTCTTCAGTAGCACAACCTAGGTGCTAGTTGTTGATTTGCACCAGCGGATTCACATTGTGCGCGGGACGATATTCTTCCCTCAGCATCGCGGCAGCCTCAGCGTCCTTATAGCTACTCGAGAAGGTCGCCTTCACGGTGGCCACGAAGCCCTTCCACGACATGAACGTGTCATTCACCGCGGAAGCTTCATACCCGCTGTGCACCATGCAATTGGCACACTTCGGATTACCCGACTCGTAGCCGTAGTTGTGCCACTCCGTCGCCTGCATCAGTTCATCGAACGTATCAGCGTAGCCGTCCTGTAGTAAGTAGCACGGCTTCTGCCAGCCGAACAGGTTGAACGTCGGCATGCCCCACGGCGTACACGGATACTCACGCTTGCCCATCAGGAATTCGAGAAATAGCGGTGACTGGTTAAACACCCATTTCTCTTTGCGGTTCGACAGCATGGCTCGGAAAAGTCTGCGGGTGCGTTCGCGTCCCAGGAAATGCTGCTGGTCGGGTGCCTTTTCGTACGAGTAGCCAGGCGAGAGCATCATGCCTTCAACGCCCATCTCCATCATCTCGTCAAAGAAAGCGCGCACACTGTTGGGATCGGCACCGTCGAAGAGAGTGGTGTTCGTGGTCACTCGGAAGCCGCGCTTCACCGCTTCGCGCATGCCCTCGAGGGCCTTGTCGTATCCGCCTTCCAGGCAGACAGAGAAGTCGTGGTGCTCGCGTTGTCCATCGACGTGAACGGAAAACGTCAAGTACTTGCTGGGTTTAAACAGATCAATCTTCTGCTTCAGCAGCAGCGCGTTGGTACATAGGTAGATGTACTTCTTGCGCGCGACCAGGCCTTCGACAATCTTGTCGATCTCAGGATGTAACAGCGGTTCGCCGCCCGGGATGGACACCATGGGTGCGCCGCACTCGTCCACAGCACGCATGCACTCGTCCACTGACAGATGCTGGCGCAGCACGTGTCCCGGGTACTGGATTTTGCCGCACCCAGCGCACGCCAGATTGCAGCGAAAAAGCGGCTCCAGCATCAGCACCAACGGGTAGCGCTTGCGCCCCTTGATGCGCTGCGTCAGCACATACGAAGCAACCGTCCACATCTGCGAAACCGGTACACCCATAGTTACACTCTCCGCAAGGAGGCCTCAGACAAAGCTCGCGGTCAAGAAAAAACAAGAACGCGAATTCCTATTCGTATTCTCGCCTAAATAATGTTGATGGTCAACATAGCGACAGGAAGCCGGGGGAAAAAGGGGCATTGCAGCACCTGGCGCCCATTTCGACTCATAGTCAAAATAAACCCCCTTCGACGTCCTTCCCGATTGGGAAGAATTTACATAGCATTGCTGCTCATCGTTGGGCGATTTACAAAGTTCCGCTTGCGGGGGAAGCCGTCCAGAGTACAAAATGTTTGCCTCGACAATTGTCAGTTTTCGCCGCCAGGTGGATCGGGCAATTGCTGTATCGTCGAGCGGCCCTGTGCGTGCGTTTCAGTTGAAAATTTCAGGAGGAAACCATGAAGAAGGCGATCTTCTGCCTCGTGCTGTGCCTGGTTGCCCTGCCGGTTTTGGCCGATACCATCATCCTAGGTAATCCGCCAGATCCAGGGTCAGGAAACTCGTTCCCGTTCGGCAGCCCTTACAACGCCGAATATCAGCAGGTGTATGCCGGCTCCGCTTTCAGCGGTCCAATCCAGATCACAGACCTGTATCTCTACAACACCCAGTTCGACAGCGGCGCCACTTCGACGCCCTCTGGTACCTACACCGTCAATCTGTCGACAACTTCGGCTGGCGTTGGGTCGCTGAGCCCGACCTTCGCTGATAATATCGGTGCCAACAACACGCAGGTGTTCAACGGCAGCATTCAGCAGTCGTGGAACTTCGGCGACACGCTGGACATTCACTTCTCGACAGCGTTCACCTATGATCCGGGTGCCGGCAACCTGCTGCTCGACGTCATGGGCAACGGCATCAACACCCCTGGCAACATCTACTACGACGTGAGCAGCTTCGGGCCATTCCAGCGCGTGTACTGCCCGAGCGGCCTCCAGTGCTCGACCGGCGTCGCTGACAACGATGGATACGGGCTAGTCACGGGCTTCGGCTACACGATCCCCGAACCCGGCACCCTCGTGATGATGGGCACCGGCCTGATCGGCTTGGTTGGCGCAATCCGCCGCCGCATTCTGTAATTGATTCTTTAACCTGCTTGCAGGGGCACGGTCTTCGGACCGTGCTTTTTCTTTTGCCCTGGCAACACATAAGGACTTCACCACGGAGGCACGGAGTACACAGAGCAAGACAAGGAAGGCTAGAGTCTCGGGGTTTCTTCCCAACCGCACCGATTCAGGTTGTCACCACATTGCCGAAGCCCAGGAAGGCTCCTCTGCGGCAGCCAAGCACGCACAGAGAACGAGACAAATCTCAGAGACTTCGTGTCCTCTGTGGTGAATTGTCTCTTTACAATCCGAACAGCTCGCGCAGCCGCTTGGTTTGCGCGCGGCTCACGGGAATCTCCGCCTGCTTTTTGTCGTCCATGCGGATCTGGTAGGAGCTCTTGAACCAGGGCACCACTTCCTTGATGCGGTTGATGTTCACGAGATACGACCGGTGCGCGCGCCAGAACATGTTGGGATCAAGCGAGTCCAGCAACTCTTCCAGCGTACGGCAGTTAGACTGGCCTTCCATGTGGGTCGATACCACAGTGATAATCCCATCCTGAATCGAGGCGTAGCAGATGTCTTTTTGATCGACCAGGAAAAGCCGGCCTGCGGCTTTTAGCAGTACCTTGGCAGTCTGGGTGCGGTGTTGCTGCTGCTCGAGCAGCTTCACGATGGTGCCGATCTGGTCTGTGGCGGGAGAACTTTCCAGCTTTTCACGGGCCTTGTTCACGGCCTGAGCGACGCGTTTCTTGTCGAACGGCTTCAGCAGGTAGTCGACCGCGTTCACCTCGAAGGCTCGTACCGCGTATTGGTCGTATGCCGTCGCAAAGACGATTTGTGGCAGAGGCACTTTCTTGTCGAGCAGCTTTTTGATGACGCCAAAGCCGTCAAGCCCTGGCATCTGCACGTCGAGGAAGACCAGGTCAGGCGCGAGATCTTTGATCAGGTTGACCGCCTCCACTCCGTTTTTGCCCTGCGCGATGACTTCCACGTCAGCGTCTTTCAGCAGGTAGGCGAGTTCCTCCCGCGCCAACTGTTCGTCATCGACTATCAGGGCAGAGATCGCCATTCAAACTCCGTTCAGAATTCCTGACCGAGTATAACTCGGTGGTACGGCTACCCATTCGCGTGAGTAGTAAGAAAAGACGGTTCACCACGGAGGTCAGGGGAGAAGCCGGCTCCTGTTGTTTCGGCTAATTGCTAATTGCCGATTGACATCCGCGCCGCCGAGAGTAGAAGCTTTCTCCATCATGCGTATCCCGGTTGCCCTGCTGATACTCTGCTCCGCTCTGAGCCTCCCTGTCTGCGCGCAGTTCACGACCCCTCAACAGGCCGATCAGGCCACTCCGGTTGACATTCCGAACAAGGCGCCTGACCTGGTTTGTTTCGGCGAGGGACCGAACTGGAGCCTGCAACTACAACAGGGCCGCGCCCGGCGACTCGGCATCAACCAGCCCGACTCTTTTTACAACGGCAAATTTGTCTGGGTGCCTAATGAGAAACTGTGGAACTGGGCGGGTGACAATGCTAACGGCCAAGGCGATCACCTTGTCGTCACCATCACAAAGAAGACGTGCGTCGACAATCAGCGCAAGCAGCAGTTCCCCTACAGCGCACAGACCATGCTTCCCACCGGCGACATTGTCTTCGGGTGCTGCCGCAAGCTGAAGCCAGGAGAAGCCGCCGTTGGTCCGGGCGGTCTCACGCCCAACAAGCAGTAGCCGGTTTTGAGCCGCGGATTTACACCGATGAACAGGGATCGGCATTGCGCTTTTTCGTGCGTGTTCCGATCCGTAGTTAGCGGGGTTAATCCTTGGTTGATTCTTTATCTAGCCCTGACCAATAGGTCCCGCTGCCGCTCCCGTTTCCCCCTGTCGTACACTTGATGGCACATGGTCGTCCTCTACGGGATTCATGCGGTCAGCGAGGCGCTGAAATCGGGCGCACGCAGCTTCGAGTACGTTGGCATCGCACGCGAACGGCATGATCAACGAGTGCAGCGCCTGATCGACGATTGCCGCGCCAGTGGCGTGCAAGTGCGCTTCCTGCCGCGCGAGCAGCTCGATCGTATCGCCAACACGAATACGCATCAGGGCGTCATCGCCGTCACCACCGGCAAGCAGTATGCCGACGTCGATACCCTGCTGGAACAGCGCCACAGCGAGTACAGCTTTATTGTCGTGCTCGATGGCGTCGAAGATCCGCACAATCTTGGCGCACTCATCCGCACCGCCGACGGCGCCGGCGCTGATGGCGTCATCATTCCCGACCGCCGTGCCGCCGGACTCACCGGTACCGCGGTCAAAGCTTCTGCCGGAGCCTCTGAACATTTGCCCATCGCTCGCGTCACCAACATCTCGCGCACACTGGAAGAGCTGAAGGACCGCAACGTTTGGATTGTTGGTCTCGACGAACGTGGCACCCAGAGCTATGACGAGGTCGATTACAAGATGCATTGCGCCGTGGTGCTGGGCGCGGAGGGCAAGGGCCTGCACGAGCATGTGCGACAACGCTGCGATTTCCTGGTCTCGATCCCCATGCGGGGAGAGGTGCCGTCGCTGAACGTCTCCGTCGCCGGCGGAGTGGTGATGTACGAGGTGGCCCGCCAGCGTCGGGCTGCGCAAGCTGCTGTCGCGAAGTCTGTCGAGAAAGTCGGCAAGAGCAAAGCTCGCAAATGAAACGAAGCCTTCTGCTGGCCCTGCTGTTGCTGACGGGCGTCTGCAACCTGTATTCGCTCGATCGCAATGCCTTCACCATTACCAGCTATCGTCTCAACGTGCAGGTAGACCGCCCATCGCACGTGTTCGCGGTTACCTATGGCCGCCTGGTTCTGCGTAATGATTCGAAGGTCCCGCAGAAGAACGCGTCGCTTCAGATTTCATCCTCGCTGCAATGGAGCGACATTGGCACCGACGACGATCCGCTCGACTGCAACTGCTTCGCTCAACCGAAGCGCAAGCTGCAATGGCTGGGCGATCCCTACACCTCTGACATCGACCATACCGGCAGTCTTTCGGAAGCCATTGTCACGCTGGAGAAACCGGTCCCGCCCGGCGGAAGCGTCGCCATCGATGTGCAGTATGGCGGTAAAATCACGCCCGACTCGGGGCGCCTCACCCGCATAGGTCTGCCGCAAGAAGTAGCTCTGCATAGCGACTGGGACCAGATCAGCGAAGCCTTCACCGCAGTGCGCGGACTCGGTTACGTAGTTTGGTATCCCGTGTCGATCGACGCTGTAAGCCTGAGTGACGGCAACGCAGTTTCCGATGCGATTACGCTTTGGCAAGAACGGCATCATAACAGCGAGTTCTTCGCTTATCTGGGAGTCACTGCTCCCCCCAAACCGCCACTGCCTTGTGTCGCTTCGAATGCTGCAAAAGCCAAAGCATATTGGACTGTAGGCGGCGGAGTCAGCGATCACAACTCTCCGCCAGCCGATAGTGCGCAGGAGCAGCAGCAACTCCGAGGTATTACGCTGGAGACGCACGGTCTGCAAAACACTACGCCTGCGTTCGCCATGTATTCGACCTGCGATGAGCTTTCGCACCCTGCCGCCGACATCACCTTCATTGGCGATCACTCGCTCATCGCCAAGGACTACGCGACTGCCATCGAAGCCAGCGAATCGCTGCTCGATAACTGGCTGCCGCAGACGGAGAATCATCCGATCCGAGTAATCGAGCTCACCGATCCCGATGCCAGCCCGTACCAGGACGGAGCCACGATCTTCGCCCCGCTCGTCTCTGCCACACAACCGAACTTGCAGCTGCTCTTTCTGCCTACGCAAGTAGCCGCACGTTTTGCGACTGCGCGCCCTTGGATGCAAAAAGGATTGGGACTTTTTATGCAAGCCATCTTCAACCGCGAGCGCAGCGGACGCGAGGCGGCATTGAAGTTCCTCGATCAGTATGAAGCGCCGCTGGCAAAGGCTGAGGAGCTTGCGCGATCCGGAAATCCCACGAGTAAAGATGCTTCGCCAAGAAGCGATTCCGACAACACGCTGCTCAATACAACAGACGAGCTTTACTTGCGCGTGAAAGGCGGCTTCGTCTTTTGGATGCTCCACGACATGGTCGGAGAAACAGCCCTGCAACACGCGCTCGCTGCTTATCGCGCCTCTGCCGACCGGGAGCCCACATATTTTCAGAAGCTGCTTGAATTGCAAAGCAAGCACGATTTGGAATGGTTCTTTGATGACTGGGTGTATCGCGATCGCGGCCTGCCCGATTTCCATATTGTGACTGCCTTCTCGCGCAAGCTGCTCAGCAGCACCGGCCAGGGAAACGAGTACCAAGTCACCGTAACCATCGAGAACTTAGGCGGCGCCGGGGCAGAGGTGCCAGTGGAGGTGCAAACCGCCGACGGCGAGAAAGTGGTGCGCGTGTTGGTTCCACGGCACAACAAAGGCTACGCTCGAGTGGAAGTACCGGAACTGCCGACGCGGGCCGTGGTGAATGACGGGAGCGTGCCCGAAGCCAAGACCGGAAACAATATCTACGTGTTCGAAGGCAAGCCGCAATCGTAATCAGTAACGGATCACCACGGAGACGCAGAGGACAGGGAGAAAACATAGTTTTAAGGTTCGGGGTCAGATGGCGATACAAAATCGAGCAAGACTCACGATTCAGTGGTGTACCTCGTGAAGGTGCGCCACGGAATCAAGAATTACAATTCTCCGTGTTCTCCGTGCCTCCGTGGTAAAGCTTTTCAAGTGTTGCTACCAGGAATGAGGTCCCTTTGAGTTATGTCCAGTTTTTAGGTGCAGCCGGCGTAGTTACCGGATCGAAACATCTCATCAATACTGGCGACGGAGCCGGCAAAGGCGGCATTCAGGTGCTGGTTGATTGCGGGCTCTTCCAAGGCCAGAAGGAATGGCGCGAGCGCAACTGGGCCGATCTGCCCATGCCGGCGCGCGAGATTGATGCGGTCATCCTCACCCATGCGCACCTCGATCACTCTGGCTGGATTCCGCGCCTGGTCAAACAGGGTTTTCACGGGCCCATCTACGCCACCCCCGCGACCATTGACCTGTGCGGCATTCTGCTGCCTGACTCCGGACACCTACAGGAAGAAGATGCGGAATTCGCCAATAAACATCACTACTCAAAGCACCATCCGGCACTGCCGCTTTATACCATGGAAGAAGCGCAGCAGTGCCTGACACTGTTTCGCCCGGTAGCATTCGGCGAACTGAAGCAACTGAGCGGCGAGCTTTCGTTCCGCTTCGTACACGCTGCGCACATTCTTGGGTCGGGAATGGCCGAGATCGCTCTGGCCAGCAACGGAGCGAGGAAGCAGCTTCTGTTCACCGGCGACATTGGACGCGTACGCAACCACAATATCGCCCCGGGACGCGTCCTCCATTCCGGACCGACCGAAGGCGAGAGCTGCGACTTCCTGGTCATGGAGAGCACCTACGGCAACCGGCTACATCCGCATCATGACCCGCGGCCTGAGCTGGCAGCGCTCATCCGTACCACAGTGCAGCGCGGCGGCAGCGTGATTGTGCCCGCCTTCGCGGTGGAGCGCACCCAGAAATTTCTCTTCCTGCTTAAGGAACTCATGGAGAGCCGCCAAATCCCGCGGGTTCCAGTGCATACCGACAGCCCGATGGCGATCAAGGCGGTGCAGGTTTTCCTCAAACACGAAGAGGAGTTCAGCGACGAAACCAAGGCCGAGATCAAGAAATACGGCTCGCCGCTGCACTGGCCCAACTTTTACTTCGACACCACTCAGGACGACTCGAAGAAAATCAATGAGTCGAAATACCCCACCATCATCGTCTCGGCCAGCGGCATGGTTGCCGGGGGCCGGGTGCTGCATCACTTGGCGCAGCGCCTGCCCGACCCGCGAAACCTGGTGTTGTTCATCGGCTTCCAGGCGCCGGGTACGCGCGGCTACAGCATCAAGAATGGCGACGCGGAGGTGAAGATGCTGGGCGAAGTGGTGCCCATCCGCGCGCAGGTTGCTTCATTGGAAGAGTTCAGCGACCACGCGGACACGCCCGAGTTGCTGGAGTGGTTGCACACCTTTCAACATCCGCCTAAGCAGACATTTTTGGTGCATGGCGAGCCGTCCGCCGCCTTACAACTTCGCGACACAATGATCAAAGACCTGCGCTGGAATGTGCAGGTCGCGGCCTACAAGGAGAAGGTGCAAGTGGAGTAGCCGCTGTGCAATTTTATGCATGGGACGGTACGCCTTCACAGGCGTACCGTCCCATGCCCTTTCCTCGAGTGTCATCCCGAGCGACCACGCCGAGCTTGCGAGGCCGAGGCGTCGAGGGAACTGCATTTTGCGTGCGCCACCACGAATGGTGGCTGAGAAACGACAGCAGATCCCTCGTCCCCAAAGGGGCTCGTGATGACAAAAACGGCGCTAAAGCGCCAAGCCCGCATGCACGGCTTCAGCTGTGCCCTAATACTGCCCATACCTTCCCCGCACTGACTCGAACAGCTTTTGCGAGTCGTATCCGACGCCGTCTTTGAAGACGATCTCCACCTTCTCTACGTCGTCGATCTTGCTCGCCGGATTGCCTTTGATCACCACCAGATCGGCGTTCTTGCCGGGCGCGATGGAGCCAATTTCATTCTGCCGGCCCATGTAAGTCGCGCCATTCAAGGTCGCGATCTTGATTGCCTCCACGGGAGTAAAACCCGCTTCCACCAGCAACTCGATCTCGCGCTGATCGCCGAAGCCGGGAAGCGTGCCGCCGTTTCCTGTGGGATCAGGTCCGGCCAGCAGCAATCCGCCTGCCTGCACAAACTCATACTCCAGCTTCATATCGCGTTGAAACATCTCGGCAGAGTCTCCCGCTGGCCTGGTGGCTCGCAGGTTTCGTGCATACAGGAATGCGGTTCGCGCCTCAGGAGTCATCGCGTCTAGCACCGCCGGACGCAGCGGAGGCCGTCCCGGCACTGAATGCTCGAACACCGGCAAGGTCGACGTCACTGCGACATGGTTCTTCACCAACAGCGCGATCAGCTCTTTCGCTTCGGAAGAGTCAGGCGCCATCTTCTCCAGCGTGGAGCCGCCCCCGGTCTTCGGACATTTGTCGGGCTGCTTGTCAGGATCGAGCTGGGTATTCACGAAGAAACCGTGCTCCAGATCGTCAATTCCGAGCGCAGCCGCTTCGGGATACGTCACGGAGCAAAGATGTCCGGTGACTTTGAGCCCTCGCTTGTGGGCCTCTTCGATCGCCGCCTTCAATTCATCGCGCGTGATGTCCATGTATGCCTTGAACGAGGTGACACCCTGATCAGCCCAGTAGTTCACCAATCGCCGCGCATCGTCGGGCCCGGTGAGCTGATGCATTTGCATGAACAGGTAAGAATTCGCGCCTTCCAAGTAAGGCCCAGTGACGTCGATGTGCGGCCCAGGCACGAGGCCGGTGTCGATCATCTTCTTAAGGTTCAGATCGGCATAGGTCTCCACACTGCCGGTGGTGCGCATGGTCGTCACGCCGGCGGCGAGGTAGAGCCGCGGCGACGAGAACGTCATCTGCGGCACCAGCAGCGGAGCTTCCCAGCTGCCATTCGCCTCGAGATCAGGGCGAGCAATATAGTAGAGATGATTGTGCATTCCGACGATGCCAGGCATCACGGTGTAGCCGCGCAGGTCGAGGGCAACCACTCCGTCGGCCTTCGGTACATCGGTGCCCGGCACGATCGCTGCGATCTTGCCCGCCTCGATCACAATGTTCTGATCTTCGACCGCGGGATTGCCCGTGCCATCAATCACCCGCACATGTGCCAGCACGACTCGTGGCGAGTTCACTCGCACGTACTTCTGCGTCAGCGGCGAGAGTGATGGCGCCGGCTGGGCGCTAAGTGGCACGAACCAAAGCAGACTGAGGAGGGCGTTGAGGCAGAGATTTCGTGATGCGCGAGACATGCGCGCCATTGTAACCCTTCGAGCGGGCGGCTTGGCTAACCCCCGTGGATTGTTAAATTGGTTACAATTAAGACACGGTGTCCGCCGAACAACATCCGCAGGAATTTCAGTTTGACCTCTCCGGAGGCCATCTCGCGCTCGACTTCGCAAATACCGTAAGCCGGCGCGACTCTCCTGAGAAAACTGTCGACCCTCTGAGTACTCCGTGCGACTTGATCTGGTTCGCCCGCCAAACTGACCTCATCACGCCTCGCGAGACAGAGGGGCTGCAGCGCGTAGCCGAGTCTCAAAGAAAGTCCGCGGCGCAAGTTCTGCGTGCGGCAATCGCACTGCGCGAGGCAATATTCCGCGCCTTTCTGGCCGCAGCACACAAGAAGCAGGCTTCCTTGCCCGATCTCGAAGCGATCCAGGAAGCCGCAACCGACGCGCTGGCCCATCGCCGCATAGTTGCCGCGAATGGCGGCTACAAATGGCAGTGGGATGCTGAGCCGATGCTGGAGAGAATTCTGTGGCCGATTGCCGAGTCAGCGGCCAAGCTCTTGACCTCGCCTGACCTGAAGAAGGTCCGCGAATGCGAGGCCTCGGATTGTTACTGGCTCTTCCTCGACAACAGCCGCAATCGCAGCCGCCGCTGGTGCACCATGAGTTCCTGCGGAAACCGCGAGAAGGCGAGGCGGCACTACCGCAGGCAGCACAGCGGGTAAACGTTTGTTTTAGGACAGGGCCCGGACTGGAAATGGGTGGAGTACCTCTGAAGCTGTGCTCCTCCGATTTTTCATGCTCTTGGAAGAGCAGGTCCTACGCAAACGCGCTCTCCTCGTACGTGCCGTAGACCTCGCGGAGCGCGTCGCAAATCTCGCCGACCGTCGCGTAGGCTTTCACCGCGTCGATGATGAACGGCATGGTGTTCACGCGAGAAATCTGCCCATTCTCGGCAGCCTTGGGCTCCTGTGCGGCGGCTTTTTTCAGCGCGTCGAGGCTGCGGCGGACCTCTTCGTTTGAGCGGCGTGCCTTGAGCTTGTTCAGCTTCGCGGTCTGGTGTCGTGCTACCTCTTCGCCAATATACAAAATGTGCGGCGAGTCTTCCTCGACGACAAACTCATTGGCCCCGACCGTGATCTTCTCTTTGGCTTCGGTGGCGCGCTGGAACTGATAGCTGGCTTCCGCGATTTCCTTCTGCGGATAGCCCTTCTCGATAGCCTTCACCATGCCACCCATGGCATCGAGCTTCTCGAAGTAATCGAACGCGCCCTTCTCCATGTCGAGCGTCATACGCTCCACGAAATATGAGCCTCCCAGCGGATCGACCGTCTGCGCCACGCCTGATTCATACGCGATAATCTGCTGGGTGCGCAGCGCGATGCGCACAGCCTCTTCCGTCGGCAGCGCCAGCGCTTCGTCGTAGCTATCGGTGTGCAGCGACTGCGTTCCGCCCAACACGGCTGCCAGCGCCTGGATGGCGACGCGCGCGATGTTGTTCATCGGCTGCTGCGCCGTCAGCGAAACGCCCGCGGTCTGGGTGTGGAAACGCATCAGCCAGGTGCGCTGGTTCTTCGCTCCCCAGCGCTCCGTCATCAGCCGGTACCAGATTTTGCGCGCGGCGCGATATTTGCCGATCTCCTCGAAGAAATCGTTATGCGCGTTGAAGAAGAAGCTCAAGCGCGGCCCGAACTCGTCGAGTTTGAGCCCGCGGCGCAGCGCCCATTCCACGTACTCCACGCCGTCATAGACGGTGAACGCCAGCTCCTGCAATGCAGTCGAGCCCGCCTCGCGAATGTGATACCCACTGATGGAAATCGTGTTGAACTTGGGCGTGAACTGCGAGCCAAACTCAAAGGTATCGATCACCAGCCGCATCGATGGCGCCGGAGGATAGATATATTCCTTCTGCGCAATGTATTCCTTCAGGATGTCATTCTGGATGGTGCCCGAGATGTTTTTCCAAGCGGCGCCCTGCTTCTCCGCCACCGCCAGGTACATGGCCCACAGCACCGACGCGGGAGAGTTAATGGTCATCGAAACCGTGGTTTTCTCCAGGTCGATACCGTCGAACAGTATCTCCATGTCCTCGAGCGAATCGATGGCGACGCCGCACTTGCCGACCTCACCTTCGCTCATCATGTGATCGCTGTCATACCCCATCAGCGTCGGCAGATCGAACGCCACCGAGAGGCCTTGGCCGCCGTGTGCCAGCAAATATTTGTATCGCTCGTTGGTCTCCTCAGGCGAGGCAAAGCCCGAGAACTGGCGCATGGTCCACATCTTGCCGCGATATCCAGAGGCATGAATGCCGCGCGTGTAAGGAGGCCGTCCTGGATAGTTCAGGTACTGGTCATAGCTCCAGTCCTCAGGGAGATCGGCCTCCGTATACAGCCGCCGGATGGGCATCCCAGAGATAGTGGTGTAGCGCGCATTGCCGTGCTCATCAAGGTTGATGCCGGTGGGCTCGCCGATCGGCTTCTCTGGAGCTTTCGCCAGCGTCGGGGCGAGCGTCTTCTCCGCCCACTGCTTCTCCGGCTCGGAGGGATGTCGGCCATTCTCGAAGACATCGGCAATCGCCGATTCAGCTACACTTTTCCCGCTATTTTTCAGGTCAGGCATCGACACTCCAAAACGAAAGGCAGACCTTGAAGTTTAGTAGATGCCTGCGGGGTGAGCAAGGAGCCGGGGGAAATGCTGCTCATTGTCTGATCTGGAGCATCTCAGGCAAGGACCCAGCGCAGTTTGCCGCATCGTTCACAAATCTGTTTCGCGGGTCATTTTCCCACGTTAGAATGGGCGGGTCTACCAGTTGTAACAATTCGCGAGGCACTCCTAGGAGGAAATATGCATATCGGGCGTTTGTTGACCCGCATTGTTATTCTGCTTGTAATTTTGTTAACGCTGTCATGCCTGGCCCTGGCCGGGGTTTACAACGGCGTTGTGGTGTACGGTGACAGCTTGTCGGACAACGGAAATCTCTACGGCGCGATTGGCTATCCGCCGCCACCTTACTGGAATGGGCGCTTCTCCAATGGTCCAGTTGCTGTCGAGCAACTTGCCAGCACTCTGGGGGTCGGACTTACGGATTGGGCCTGGGGCGGAGCCACCACTGGAATCGGAAATGTCGTCGACGGAGGCAACGAACAGAATCTTGGCCTCCTCGGATTGCCCGGCATGACGACCTCTTATGCGCTGACTGTCGGCAGCATTTCGCCGCAAATGGCAGCCGGTTCTCTGTTCATGGTGTGGGGTGGCCCGAACGACTTCTCCAGCGATGGCCTCACCATGCAAACCGCTGATAACGCAGTCAACTACATTATGAATATTGTGGGCGGGCTGCAGGCGATCGGAGTCCAGCACATCTTTGTGCCCGGGATGCCTGATCTCGGCAAAACCCCTAACTACATCAACCATGGATTGGGAGCTCTGGGCTCAGAGATCTCAGCTTATTTCAATTCAGAGCTGGTCAATGCGTTGCAGGGCAAGAATGTAGCGTACTTCGACACCTACTCGCTGATGGATGACGTAGTCGCAAATCCGGCGAAGTATGGGTTGACCAATGTGACCGCTCCCTGCTTCGATGGCGTGAACGTCTGCTCGGATCCCAACCAATATCTCTTCTGGGACGACTTCCATCCCACTACCTATGCCGACAGTATCCTGGCGGCAAACTTCTACAACGTCGTAACCCCCGAGCCGGCAACGCTCGTCATGCTGGGAACGGGAGTGATTGGCGTTTTCAGCTTCGCGCGCAGGAGACTGTCGTAACGACAGCCATGGTTGCAATAAGGGAGGCCGCTCACGGAAGCGGCCTTTTTCCTGCTTCCATCACTGGCAGTGGTGTTCACCGATTCGTCCTCGCATGTACCGACTGACTAGAATGTGTACGGAGATCCGCAGGCCCTTGGTATGACTTTCACTCGTACGGCATTTTTCTCGATACTGGTTTCACTGTTTTTGCTGTCCATTTCCTGTTCCAACGCCCCGGTAGCCACGAACGATTCGGCAAAACCATCCGTCAACCTGCCGCCTATCGATCCGGCGACCACCGCGACCATCCGTGGAACTGTCAGCTTCGCAGGCACACCGCCGCCGCCGGAGAAGATCGACATGTCAGCCGACCCGGCATGCAAAGGCGACAACTCGTGGCAGCCAATCATTGTTGACAACGGACGCCTCGCTAACGTGCTGGTGTATGTGAAGGACGGACTCGGCCAACGCAAGATCGATCCGCCAGCCTCGCCCGTCAAGATCGAACAGAAGGGTTGTACGTATCATCCGCATGTTGCCGCCGTCATGGCGGGGCAACCGGTGGAGTTCGACGACAACGATATGACCATGCACAATGTCCACCCTATGCCGAAGAAGAACAAGGAGTGGAACCAAGCCGAGCAGCCTGCCGGCAAACCCATTACCCAGACCTTCGCCAATCCGGAGGTGATGGTTTCGGTGAAGTGCAATCAGCACCCGTGGATGAAGATGTACCTGAACGTGATGTCGAATCCGTTCTACGCCATCACCGGACCTGACGGGAGCTTCGTGTTTAAAGGACTGCCGCCGGGCACCTACACCATCGCGGCAGTGCAGGAGAAGCTCGGCGAGAAGACGCAGACCATCACTGTCGGGCCGAAGGATGATAAGCAGGGCGTGACCTTCGCGTACTAGTACCCCACCGCCTTTCCCTCATTCCTGCCGTCGCTGGCGCCCATGCGCTCACCCGTCTTGGGATCGATCGCTATACACTCCGCGTCACCCCAAAAGGACTTCCGAACGCTGACCTTGTGTCCCATGCCTTCGAGTATGCCAATGGTGTCGGGCGAAAACCCGATTGGCTCCAGCAGAATTTCGTCCGGCAGCCACTGGTTATGAAAGCGCGGAGCGTTTACCGATTGCTGGATATTCAGCCCGTAATCGACGACGCCCATTAGGATGTTCGCCACGTTAGTCGTGATGGTCGATCCGCCCGGTGTGCCAAGCACGAGGAACAGCTTGCCATCTTTCAGCACGATGGTCGGGGTCATCGCCGACAAGGGCCGCTTGCCGGGGCCGATCGCATTTGCCGGGCCCTGAATGAGGCCGTACATATTCGGCACTCCCGGCTTAGAAGAAAAGTCGTCCATCTCGTTGTTCATCAGAAAGCCGAGACCTTCGGCGGTAACCTTCGAACCAAAGCTGCCGTTGAGCGTTGTGGTCACTGCGACCGCATTGCCGTCCGCGTCGACGACGGAATAGTGCGTGGTGTTCTGGGGCTCGTTGCCGGGCTGGGGCTGCGGATGGTCCTTCGCATACTGATCGAGTTGATTGAAGACCGACGGACGTTTCAAATCCCCGGCCGGCGTTGCGCGGCGAATCACAATGGTCTCCCGCCAGGCATCGGCGTAGCGCTTGTCGATGAGTTGCGAAACCGGGATCTTCGAAAAGTCGGGATCGCCCATGAATTCGGCGCGATCAAAGTAGGCGCGCTCGAAGGCTTCTGCCGTAAGATGAATGCTCTCAGCCGAGCGGTTCCCTTGCTTCGCCAGGTCGTATCCTTCGAGAATATTGAGGCTCTCGATCAACGCTACGCCTCCCGCAGACGGGGGAGGCGCGCTGATAATGTCGTATCCGCGATACGTACCGCGAATCGGTTGCCGCTCTTTGACCTCGTACGAGGCAAGGTCTTCCGTGCTGATCAGGCCGCCGCCTTTCTGCATCGCGGCCGCCAGCTCGCGTGCCATTGCACCGTGATAGAAGTCATCGGGATTGGCGGCAATGCGCTCCAGCGTCCTCGCTAGCTCAGGTTGGCGAAAGACTTCGCCGGGTTGATAGTAGTCGCCATCGCGCTGAAAGATGCGGCGCGATTCCGCAAATTTGGCCAGCCCTGAATTGCGCAACGTCATGGCATCGTCGTAGTCGAGTTTGAATCCATCGCGCGCCAGCCGAATCGCCGGCTCCATCACCTGCTGTAAGGTAAGCTTGCCCCAGTGTTTCTGGGCGTACGCCATGCCCGCTACGGATCCCGGTACGCCAATCGCCTTGTATCCCAGCGTGCTCATGTCTTTGACGACCTCGCCGCTCTTGTCGAGATACATGTCGGCGGTCGCTTTGGCCGGGGCCTTCTCGCGGTAGTCAACAAAGTGAACTTCGCCGTCCGGACGTCGAAACAGCATGAATCCTCCGCCGCCGATATTGCCTGCGTCGGGATAAACAACTGCCAGCACAAAGCCCACGCCTACCGCGGCGTCAACCGCGTTGCCGCCCCGCTTCATGATTTCAACTCCTACCTGCGAAGCCTCGCGATGCACGGTCGCCACCATCGCCTTCGGTGCGTGGGTGGGCTGCACCATGTTGCCCGCGAGAGCGTTCAGGGAGGCAAGGTTTAGCAACAGAATAAGAATGGAAGGCACGAGCGAACGGCAAAAGGAGAGGCTTTTCATGCTTGTTTCAGGCAGGTTTCACACTGCTGACATTCGAGGCTAGTCCCTGCTCCGATAGCCGTCAAATCGGTCTTGTAATATAGGGACCAGTGGACCTCCGCTCGCTTCACCTTATTTGGGCGCCGGCGCGAGTGGCACGGCCTGTCTCGTTTTGCCAAAAAAGCCGGTATTGGGTGACAATCAAACTGACCACCGCCTCGGGCGCGAGCCGCTTGTTTACAAAGGCGAAGTCGTTGTATATCTAGCTAACCGCATTCTGCCGCGGATGCTTATGCAAAAATCCATCTTCTCGGTGGATGTGGAAGACTGGTTCCACATCCTGGATGTTCCCAGTGCGCCTGCTCCAAACCAGTGGGCCGCTTTGCCTTCGCGCGTGGAGAAGAACTTTGTCCGGCTCCTGGATATCTTTAGCGAGACGAAGGTACATGTCAGCTGCTTTTTTCTGGGATGGATCGGTGAACGCTTCCCCCACCTGGTGAAGGAAGCCGCCACTCGTGGGCACGAGGTCGCGTCGCATGGCTATGAGCACCGGCTGGTTTACGGGCAGACTCGAACTCAATTTCACGATGACGTACGCCGGGCCCGGATGTTGCTGGAGGATATTTCCGGCAGCGCAGTCGTCGGTTATCGCGCGCCTGGGTTTTCTACTACCCAAGAGACTCCGTGGTTCTTCGACGCCTTAACCGAAGCGGGATACGAGTACGACTCTTCAGTATTTCCCGCAGCCCGCGGCCACGGTGGAATGCCGGAAGGCCGCCGCGATCCGCACCGCATTGGCGAGGACGGCACCTTACTCGAATTTCCCATCACCGTGGCCGATCTGTTAGGCAAGCGGATGTGCTTCTTCGGTGGCGGCTATCTGCGAATTTTCCCTTACTGGCTAATCCGCCGCATGGCGCATCAGGTGCTTGGCGAAGGCAGACCGATCGTTTTCTACATCCACCCGCGCGAGATCGACCCTGCACATCCGCGATTGCCGATGAGCCGAAAGCGCCGCTTCAAGTCCTACGTGAACCTGGAAACAACTGAGACGAAGGTCCGCAATATCCTGCGGGACTTTCCCCTAACCACATTTAAAGCTCTGGCTAGCAAGTACCCTCAATTGGAAAAAACTCATGTCGGTTGATCGCACGCAAACTTTTTTTCATCAGTACGCCAACGATTTCGACGCTATCTACGGAAACCAGAATGGGATTTTGGATAGCGTCGTCAACAAGCTCTTTCGCAAGAGTATGCGCTTGCGTTTCGAGAAATCAGTCGAAGGTTGCAATCCCATCAACGGCAAAAGCGTCCTGGATGTGGGCTGTGGCCCTGGCCACTACTCCATCACCCTGGCCCAGCGCGGCGCATCGCGCGTAGTTGGCATCGACTTCGCCGAAGGAATGCTCAAGCTGGCGACCACCCATGCCAAAGAGGTCGGGGTCGGGGATCGTTGCCAGTTCATGGTTGCGGATTTCTACAAGTACTCCCCGGAACAGATGTTTGATTACGTCATCGTGATGGGCTTTATGGACTATATGCCTGAGCCGGAGAAGGTCATCGCCAAGGTGCTGTCGATGACGCGAAATCGGGCCTTCTTTTCGTTTCCCGTTGCCGGCGGCGTGCTCGGCTGGCAACGCCAACTGCGCTACAAGAAACGTTGCGATTTGTTCCTCTACACTGAGGAGCAACTGAAGAAAATCTTCTCAAATTTTCCAGAGGCGACGGCAAGAATCGAGCCCATCGCCAGGGACTTCTTTGTTACCCTGACGCGCAAGGAAGCACCTGTCGTGTAGCCGTCAGATTTGTGTAACCGTCAAATTGAGAGCGTGGGGCGCCGAGGATTCAAGCCCCGGTTGGGACCTTCGGTTCTGTCGGTCCACCTGCATTGGTCACGGGCTCCGATGTCGCGCTGCGATACTTTGCCTCCTTCCACAGGCTGGTAGGCGACACAAAATATACCCGGACGCCTGCCAGCGATGCCGCCATCAGCACAACGAACGTCCGTATGGGAGAGGTGACCTTCTTCAGGACCACACCATCCGGGACGAAGTGATCAATCGCCGCTAGTCCGTAAAACAGTAATTGCCCCCCACCCATTAGCGCCCGCCAGAATGGCGGCAGGCCCAAGGTAGATAGCGCGATGGCGAGCAGGCAGTAAGGCACGATGATCCGCCCATACTTCGCCGACAGGAAGTGCATTCGCATGCGGTTCCGCGAGCTGAGCAGTTCAGGCATGATCTTCAGCATTTGATACAGCCCGGCCTGAAGCCTCACCTTGCGGCGGAACTCGGAGTGCAGCACCGTAGGATAGTCATACATCGTGGCATCCGGCTCATACAGAATGCGAAAGCCTTTGAAAAACGCCTTCAGTGGAACATATACGTCGTCGAGCAGCGTCCCCGGGGGAAGCGGAACCCACAGAGAGCGGCGTAATGCGGCGAACGCCCCACTGTAGCCAAATGTGGAATCGATGCGCGTCATGCGCATGCGAATCCAATGCTCATAGCGCCAGTACAAGCTGGTGGACGCCTCTTCATGCATTTCGCCTTCGACGATAATCGTCTGCGGGCTCACCGCTCCGACTTTGGGATCGCCAAAACAAGCCACAACCTTCCTCAGGCAATCAGGATCGAGGGTCTGGCGTACATCGCATAAAACCAGAATCTCGCCAGAGACGAGCGGAACCGCGGCATTCAGCGCCGCAGCCTTACCGCCATGCGGCACCCGCAGGAAACGGACCCCCTGGTTCTCAAAGCTGCGGGCAATCTCGTCGGTCCGATCGCTAGAGCCGTCGGAAACGACCAGCACCTCCATCAACTCACGCGGATAGTTCAGGCTCAAAACGGATTTCAGTTTGCGTCCAATAAAACTCTCGCCGTTGTACACCGCAATCACGAAAGAGACGGAGCGCAACTTGTCATCTTTGTGAACCGGATTGTTCGCACGTTTTGCCAGCCAACCCAGCAGCAAGGGATAACCAAATAGCGCATAAAGCATAACGGTGGAGGCGAGCACAAAAACCGTGATGGAGAGCGTTTGCATGGAGGTGAGCGCGGCAGGTACGAAAGGCCGTAGGTTCATTGTGCCGTCTACTTCATTCCGGCACAAGCCTCTCAGCTTCTTCTGCGGTCGGGAGTAAGCGATGGTCGTGGCGAAAACAACAAAATATTCATCTTCTCAGCCGTATGAATTGTCGGTTTAATCCTTTCGCTCCGTCCATTCCTTGTTGAGCTTCTTCTCGGCGGCGAGCTTATTCTGTTCCTCAAGCGTCTCGCGGGTGCTTTGCGCGCTATCACTGACTGCTTCTTTGGCGTTAGCCAACACAAAGGAATACTGCTGAAGCTCCTCGGGCGGAGACTGGTCCTTAATTTGGCGAAGCTGGAGCTGCCATTCGCTGTCGGCCTCGATCAGCAGCTTGAGTCCTTTGCGCATATCGGTCTTGTGCGCGCCGTACATGTCGATGTTGTCGTCCATCTCGTCCAGCAAGGCAAGAAAGTCCTGCAGCAGATCGTGAATCTTCGCCGGCCGGTCCGGCGGAATCTTGCTGGCCGCGCGCAGGTCTTCAATGCTCTTCATGCGCGCGCGGGCAAAGCCGATCATGAGTTCCAGCCGCTTGTTGGGGACGTCTGCGGTCTCGCGCATCTGATCCACTTCCTGCTCAGTCAGTGGATCGCGATTCTTGACCTGTGCAGCAGCCAGCGAAGTGAGACTTACCAGAATTACACCGCCCAGCAAGACTCCTTTCAGCATTCTCATGACTTGCCTTTCGGTTCGGCTTGCGACCCGAACATCGCAGTTAGAAGTCCCGCGCGCAGTTGCTCGATCTCATCCACCGACTTAAGTATCGGGGGGCGATCATCCAGGTTCAGACTCTCCGCGATGTCCTTCATGCGCTTCTCCAGTTTGCGCAACTCGATTTCGGTTTGCTTCAGCCGCTTGCCTGAGGACTTAGCCGCGCTGGTTCCCTTGCGCACATATTCCATCACGCTGGTTACGGCAGATTGTGCCTGATCCACATCGCCCTGGGTGAACAGATCGTTGGCGTGCTCCAGTTCCGCGTGGGCGTACTCGATGCACAGCTTGGCCTGCTCTCCCCCGTGAGCGTTATCGGCGCGCGCCTTCAGCTCGGCAGGACTCTGTGTTTTCGACATTGCAAAGCAACAGAACAGCAACATCAACACAGGAATTTGCCACCAGGTCCGCATATCACTTGGTAGCCTCATACTTCTTTGCATTGGCAGGATCGAGTGCAATCAAGCGATGCCGCGCCTGCCATTCCATTTCGGGTTGCTGCCCCGCATCGGCAAGAAGAAATTGCTTATACGACTCCACGGCCTGCTTTGTCGCTTTTAGGTTGTCGTAGGAAGTTGCACGCAGAAAATAGGTCGCGGGAGTTTCCGGCAGCATCTTGGCGCGGACATCCAGCGCCCGAATCGTAAGCTGATAGTCCTTGTTCTCCGACGCCGCCACCGCCAGGTTACCGTAGGCCTCGCCCAGATCGGGCTTGAGCTTCACCGTCATCAGCAGCTCCTGCTGCGCCTCAGGATACTTCTTTTCCTGCATCAGCGCCGACCCTAGGGCATAACGGGCTTCGGCATCCTGCGGAAGCTTCTGGACAACGCTGCGGAACAGTTGCTCGGCCTGGGCATACTTCCCCGCTTTGACATAGAGCGTGCCCAACTCCAGCGCAGCATGCGGATCATCGGGGATTTTGCCCTCACCCGCGCCCAACTCTTTCGCAGCTTCGTCCTTCTTGCCTTCAGCGGCCAGAATGCGCCCCAATTGAGTACGCACCGTCTGGTTCTGCGGATCGGCCGCAAGTAGCTTGCGCAGCATCGTCTCCGCCTGGGCATATTTCTGCTGCTTGGTGTATACCACCGACAGCGCAACTACCGGCTCGATCGATTTCGGATCGAGCGCCGCTGCCGTCTCGTATTCTTTGGCTGCAGCATCGAGCTGATTCTGTTTCTCCAGAACCTGTCCCGCCGCAAAGTGGACTTCAAAATCGTTGGGCTGAAGTTTCTCTGCCTCAGCAAACGCTACCAACGCCTGCTGCGGATCGTCCGCGGCGGACACGATACCCAGCGACTGCCACGCGCGCGCCAGCCCCTCATCGACGTGAGCCGTCGGCTTCAGTCGCGTGGCGGCTTTCAGATACTTCGTCGCTTCTGCGTTGTTGCCTTGTCGCGCCAGCAAAATGCCAAGATTAAGATTCGACTCAAAGACATCTGGCTTGACTGCGATCGACTTGCGATAGGCGTCAATCGCCTTATCCAGCTGGTTGGTCGCTTTGTAGACATACCCGAGGTCGAACCAGGCGAGATAGTCGTCGGGATTCGCGGCGACGGCTTTCTCCAGCAATGCTTGTGCCGTGGGATAGTCGGCCTTCTGAATCGCTGCTTCCGCCTGTGCGACCTCCGGGGCAGTATCGCTCTCGGTTTCCTGAATGGTGTGGTGACGAACGGTGGGCTTGCTCTCCTGGGCGAGGGATGGGAGTGTTGCGATGAGCAGCAAGCAAGCCAGAGCATGCGTTTGATGGCCCGGCCTGCTTTTTCGCCATTCGCCATTCGCTATTCCCTCTTCGCCGGAGGAGCGGCTGGCAACACGAAACGAAGATGCCAACGAGGTTGGCGCCTCTTCCGCATCTTGCCAGCCGCGGAACCTGACGAAAAGAAGTCTGGCGAAAAGCGAATGGCGAATGGCGAAGAGCGAATCTGAGAAGATGCCCTTTGCTCCGAGCTGGACCTTGCTACGCTGCGTCATTGGTTTGCGTGCTCCCGTCGCGCGATAGGATGCGCGAGAGCCATTGCCCGGTGTAGGACTGTGCAGCTTCTGCAATCTTCTCCGGCGGACCGACAGCAATCACTCGTCCGCCACCCTCGCCGCCTTCGGGGCCAAGATCGATGATCCAATCGGCAGTCTTGATGACGTCGAGATTGTGTTCGATTACCACGATCGAACCGCCTGCCTCGATCAACCGCCGGAAAGCCGCCAGCAGCTTGCTAACATCGTCGAAGTGAAGCCCGGTTGTCGGCTCGTCGAAGATGTACAGCATTCGAGGCAGCCTCTGGTCACGTTCCTTGCGAGGTTTGCCCAGATCGCGCAGCCGGGGTTGCAGGTGGGCCGCCAGTTTCATTCGTTGCGCTTCCCCACCGGAGAGCGTCGTCGCCGACTGTCCCAACCGCAAATAGCCCAGACCGACTTCTTCCAAAACCCGTAGCTTCTCCACAATCTTCGGTACGCCGGAGAAAAAGTGCAGCGCCTCTTTCACCGTCAGATCGAGCACATCATGGATGTTCTTGCCGTGATATCGAATCTCCAGCACCTCGGGCTTGTAGCGCGTTCCCTTACACTCCTCGCAGATCAGCTCGACGTCGGCAAGGAACTGCATTTCGACGGTCACCGTCCCGTCGCCTTGGCAGGTTTCGCAACGCCCTCCCGGGATGTTGAATGAGTAGTGTCCGGCGGCGTATCCGCGCTTCTGGCTCTCGGGCAGGCTGGCGAATAGCTCGCGAATCGCATCGAAGGCTTTAATGTAGGTAACAGGATTAGAGCGTGGCGTGCGTCCAATCGGAGACTGATCGACCAGCACGACCTCGTCAATCCATTCCTCACCCTCGACGCGATCCACCTCGGCCTTCGGCCCACCTGTGACCTGCCCCTTCGCGGCGGTCAACGCGTTGTACAACACATCGTGCACCAGCGTTGACTTGCCCGAACCAGAAACTCCGGTAATCGCCACCAGCATTCCGAGCGGAATCGTAACGTCAACCTTCTTCAAATTGTGCGCCCGCGCACCGAACAGTTGGATTTTCCTGCCGCTTCCATTGCGATGAGTGTGTGGCGCCAGAATTCTCAACTCGCCCGCAAGATAGCGCCCGGTAAGTGACGCCGGATTCTGCACGATTTCGTCGTAGGTTCCGGCAGCAATCAGGCGCCCTCCATTCTCGCCTGCTCCGGGCCCAAGGTCGAGCAGGTGATCGGCAGAGCGCATGATCTCCGCATCATGCTCGACCACAAGAATGGTGTTTCCCAGGTTGCGCAGGTCATGCAGGATGTTCATTAGCCGCTCGGTATCGCGACTGTGCAACCCAATCGAGGGCTCATCCAGTACGTACAGTGTTCCGACCAGCCGCGACCCCAGCGATGTTGCAAGTTGAATGCGCTGTGCTTCGCCGCCCGACAAGGTCGAAGCCAGCCGGTCGAGGGTGAGGTATTCCAGCCCAACATCGTTCAGAAAGCGCAGCCGGTCCCGAATCTCCTTGAGCAGCATATCGGCGATCTCCGCCTCTTCCCGAGTCAGTTGCACCTCGGCGAAGAACCGCGTTGCCTGCTCGACCGTCAGCGCCGACACCTGGCAGATGTCCTTGTCAGCGATCTTCACCTGCCGCGCCTCGGTGCGCAGGCGAAGCCCACTGCACTCGGAACACACCGCATACCCGCGATAACGGCTTAGGAAGACGCGCACGTGCAGCTTGTACTTCTTGCGCTCCAGATGCTCGAAGAAGCCGCGCACGCCCCAGAACTTGTCGTCGCCTTGAATGACCCAGCTCTGCTGCTCGGAGGTGAGATCGGCCCACGGCACATCGAGCGGAACGCCCGCCGCGCGTGCGTAACGCTTCATTTCCGTCGCTAGCGGCTTGTACTTCGGCTTGGTCCAGGGCTCGATCGCACCTTCGGACAGCGCAAGGCTCTTGTTCGGGATGACGAGGTTCAGGTCGAAGTCGATGGTATTGCCAAAGCCTTGGCATTTCGGACATGCCCCGTAGGGATTGTTGAAAGAGAACAGGCGCGGCTCCGGCTCGTCGTACTTGATGCCGCAGTTCTTGCACTCGAAACGCTGCGAGAATCGCAGGCGGCGCGCCGGCTCCCCATCG
The DNA here is from genome assembly GCA_963796585.1 of uncultured Acidobacteriaceae bacterium. Taxonomy (GTDB): domain Bacteria; phylum Acidobacteriota; class Terriglobia; order Terriglobales; family Acidobacteriaceae; genus CAVVDY01. Next base: position 197,778 of record CAWCMB010000003.1, on the reverse strand, counting down.
CGGGGCGAACTCTCGAAAATCACCTCACCGGCTTCGCGATAGCCCTGCTCAACCGCATCGACGATTCGTGAGCGCACGTCAGGCGAGACCGCAATGCGATCAATAAGCAGGTACACCGGCTCGTCGAAGTTCACATCCAGCAGCGACTCCGGGGTGGAGAACTCGAAGACCTGGCCGTTCTGATACAGGCGATTGAATCCGCGCTTGCGCAGCTCAAATAGCCGCTCTTTGAGCAGCGCATCTTCCGCGGGCTTGACGGCTTTCTTCTTCGGCTTGGTGGCGCGGCGCCCCTTCACCTTCTCCGGTTCACTCGGTTTGGGCGGCGGCTGCAACGGAAACAGTACCTGCACGCGCGTACCGTCACCGAGCGCAAGAATGCGGTCGGCCACTTCATCGACCGTGTCTTTCTTAACTTCCTGCCCGCAGTTAATGCAAAACGTCCGGCCCACGCGGGCATAGAGCAGGCGCAGGTAGTCGTAAATTTCTGTGGCAGTAGCAACCGTCGAGCGCGGATTGCGCGTAGTGTTCTTTTGCTTGATGGCGACCGCAGGAGCGATGCCGTCGATCACCTCGACGTCAGGCTTCTCGATCCGCTCCAGAAATTGCCGGGCGTATGCTGACAGCGACTCGACGTAGCGGCGCTGACCCTCCGCATAGACAGTATCGAAGGCAAGCGAAGACTTGCCCGAGCCCGAAACCCCGGTTACCACCGTGAGCTGGTTGTGCGGGATATCAAAATCGATGTTCTTGAGATTGTGGACGCGCGCGCCCCGTACAACAATACTGTCGTTCGACATTGATTCAACTGTTCAGCGCGCCTGCGCACGAATGGCGTGCGTCCCTACAGAAGGCTTCAAAAGCGACTGCTGAAACTTCTGATTATAAATGCAGATTAGATCAGCCCGCTTATCGTGCGAAGTACAGCAACCCGAACACGTACACCCACAGCAGCGCCATGAAGTGCCAGTACCACGCGGTCACATCGATCACGATGCGGCGCGTTTCCGGCGGACGACGCAGCCATGTGGTCGCACCAGCGTAGAGCAGGGCCAGAATGCCTCCCATCAGGTGAACCGCGTGAACACCAGTCAGCACGAAGAAGAATCCGCTGCTGATACTGCTGCTGAGATGCGAATTGGTCGCCGCGATCCTCTCCCACGCATAGTACTGCCCACCCAGAAAAGCCAGGCCCAGCAACACCGTCACATAAACCCAGGGCAACGAAGCCCGCGTGTTTACGCGAATGCCGGGCATGTCGGCGATGGGCGCAAGCGCGACATCGGCCTGAGCACGACGGCGGGCGAGTTCCAGAGTGAAGCCGCTGAGCAACAGGACGAACGTGTTCACCAGCAGGACGTTCACGGGCAGCGTGATCGGCACCCAATTGCTGATGTAGTTGTTGCTGGCGGGATCCCATACGGCGCCCGCTTTACGCACCACGTAGGCCGTGGTGAACGACACGAACAGCATGACGACCGAGGTCAGACCCAGTAGCACGCCCATGCGATAGCGTCGCAGGCGTTCGCGATAGGGAACGTCGTCTCCACCGCCACGGCCGCCCGAGCCTCCACCACCGCCCGGCCAGGAGTCGACCGGCGGACGCCCGCCTCCTCCATTGGAGGTCTTCGGTTCGCGAATGCCGCTTCTCGGGCTCAAGGATTTAGTCTCCACAGGCTGGAGCGGTGATCGAGGAGTCTGCTGGGATCTGTCGGCACAAACCCCTCTCCCCCCACATCACATCCCTCTGTGACATATGATGCCCGTGGAGTGGCTAGAACTCAACCGTTGCTTTCGACCAAATTTTGGCAGGATTTGCTCCCTTACCTTCTGTGCCAGTACCCTCGGTCGAGATGATGAAACGTGGGCTGATTGCCGTGGTGTTGCTGCTCGCCCTGATTTACCTCGGCGACTACGGCTGGCTGGCCTACCGCGCGCGGCGAAACCAGAACGCCATTGGCAGCGTCACGCTCGACACCTATTACTCGGTCAAGCTGAAAAACGGCAAAACGGAATTCGACTACGCCGGCCCTCAAACTGTTGAATGCGTGCGCTCGCTGCTACCCCACATGGGCGACAAGCCCTGCTGGTACGCGAGCCGAAAAACAGAGCAGCAAATCGACATTGACTCCGGCGAGCCCAACAACCCTCACATCTTCTGAGCCGCCTGGTTTGAAAGGGCGCGGCTTCAGCTGCTGAAAAACTCGGCTTTGCGACGATTCGTTGCCCACGGCGTTTCGATGCTAGTGGATCGAGAGCTCGAGACAATTCGAGCCCAACGCGGGAGCGTTGGGAAAGCCGATCCCTTACACAAATCCGGAGCCCCTTCAGCGCGGTACCCCCGGCAATTGATTGTCCGCCCCTGAAGGGGCTCTCGGTTCGTAAAAAACGCCCTTCTCCCAGCCCTTCCGCGCTGGGCTGGAATTGCGTACCGACTCAATTACGGGTGCCTGATCTCATCGCTAATATTTCAGCCCCAGCGCCTTGGTCGTGAATTCGACCAGCGGCGTCATCTTTCGACATTCGGCAGCGAATTCGCGCAGAAACTTGCGACCGCTAATCTGCTTTTCGTCCAGTTCCGCCGATGAGATATAGCTCTTCAGCTTGAGGTCTTCGATAAAAGGGTGAGCCGGATCGAAGCCGCGAGGAGGCTTCTTCAACTTGTCGCCCTCGAGCGATAGCTTGCCGCGTACCCGCTTCCACGCTTCAGGCTGATTCACGATGGCGGTGCGAATCTGGGTCAGCGCGCGGTTATCGGGATGCCAGATTCCCGCAGCCACGAAGCATCCCCCAGGTTCAAGGTGTAGGTAAAACACTGGCGCGTGAGCGTCCTTGCCTTTGGAGTGCGAGAAGCGAATTCCTATATGCGTTTTAAAGGGCTTCTTGTCGTGCGAGAAGCGCGTGTCGCGATAAATGCGAAACAGCGAGCCGCGCGTGGGCCGCGCGTCGGCCAAAAAATGAGGGCTCATCTCGTGCAAGTACGGCGCGAAAGCGTCGATAAACGCGAGCGCCGGTTCGACCGCGCACTCCTGAAACCGGTCTTTGTTCTTGGCAAACCATTCGCGGTCGTTGTTGCGCTTCAGCTGCTTCAGAAAAACGAAGATTTCGGGCGTAAAGAAAGCTGTATCAGGCACGATAAGTTCCTCGGAAATTCCAAGCGTAAATCAGGGCTGGCAAGAAATCATTGAACCACGGATTTACACCGACGAACACGGATCAAATGAAATCTGCTGTATTTCCCAATGGGTAAAACTCGCGCCGCGGCGGAGCTTTGGAATTTGGGCCTCTTCCAATCCGTGAAGCTCCGCGCCCCCCATGGTTCGTGATTCTTCCGGCCCTACCGTGGCGGCACACTTGGCGGTGCGCCCTGTGAATTCGGCACCGAAGGCGGAACGCTGGGCGGCGGCGAGGGCGGCAGTTGCGCCCGGATAGCTTCGTCCAGCTGAATACCGGAGTCTTCCAGCAGCGTGCCCAGCGCGCGCTGTAGCGCAACCTTCGACTTAATGTATGTGCTACGCGCCACCACCTCCGTCGAGCGTGCTTGTGCCAGATAGCTCTCATCCTGCACGATGAAGAAGTTGGTCGAGGCGCCTACCGAGTACTTCTCTTTCTCGGCCTCCAGCAACTGTTCCTGGTAGACCCGGCTGCGCACCGCCGCACCATAGGCAGTCCGCGCTACATCTACAGCAATAGCCGCGTTCTCTATTTCGTCGCGGATCTGGTTCTCCAACTGCTGAACCCGCACCTGCATCTGTCGCAGTTGCAGTTCATCGCGGGCGGCATCGGCCTGGGCAATGCGGTTGCGGAAAGGCAAACTCAGTTGCACGCCCGCCTCATAGACGCTTGCCTGGCTTACGCCTGTCGTGGTCGGCGGCAGCGGCACACCGCCAATGGGAGTGAATCCCGTGTAACCGATCGCACCATGCGACTGAATCGCACCCACGGCATCGATCTCCGGCCGCACATTGTTGCGCGAGGCTTTAACTGTGATCTCCCCGTTTTCCACCTGCAGGCCGGCCTGCGCCAGATCGGCGCGGTTCGCCAGGCCCTGCTCGATCACCTGCGGCGTATTGAACACCTCGGCGCTTCCCGGCACAACAATCGTATCCGTGGGAAAAATTCTCGCGGCTTGCAAATCAGCATCGGCGCTACCGGTGCGCGAGATCATGCTCTTGACCACCGCTTCCTGCTGCCGCACCAAACCCTGCGACCGTGTCAGGTCGAGCTCTGCTGAAGCAACCAGCGCTTCCACTCGCGTCAGCTCCAGGGGAGCTAGCGTTCCCACCTCAACCTGCGCCTTGTCATCGTTGTAGAGCTGCTGGGCCGCGGCCAGGGTTTCCTTCCGCACCCCCACATCCTCGTTCAAGCTGACCAGGTCGTAGTAAAGCCGGCTGACACCATAAATTAAGTCGATCAATTGCTGCCGGAACACCAGGCGCGAGACCTTCTGGTTGTTTTCCGAGATCTTAATGTAGCGTCGGTTGACGTTGAAGCCGGCCCCACGCAGCAGCGGCTGGGTTACCTGAAACACCAGGTTGGGATGGCGTAACGGATCGGCGTAACTCAAATTCGACAGGTTGATGTCGTTGGTATCCGACACCCCGGCCTGCGCCTGTAAGCCGGTGGAGAACCCCTGGTACAGGAAGAGATTTGCCAACGTGTTGTCGGTGGGAACGAGCGCTCCATTGTCGATTCCGCCGCTAGTCCCAGCCGCAGGCTCGCGCCGCACCCAGGCCAAGGTTCCCGTCAGATTGGGATCGTACGTGGGTATCGCCGGCCCGGTGCTGAAAGGAATATTCCCCTGCACCGATAAGTTGGTCTGTGCCTCACTGAGCTGGTTAACGTCGAAAACGTTGCTCACGGTCGATGCCGTCGGGGTCACTGCTCCCGTGGCGGCTGCCTGGTTCAGCAAGGTCCCACCCGGCCCGCCAATGCCGACGGGGGTCTGTTGAATCGTAAGCGGCAATCCGCGCGTTACTCCCCCACCTTTGGCCCTGAGCACATCCGTACCCGCGATGGATAGTTGATACCGTTGTACCTCGACATCAAGATTGTTCTCGACGGCGAGCTGAATCATGTCGTGGAGCGACAAGTAAAGCGTTCCGTTAACGATGAGCGAGCGCAGCCGCGCGCTGTTTTGCAGACTCAAAGGCTCAACGCTGTGAGCGCTCCAGGTGTTCCAGAACGTCGCTTCGCCCAATCCTTGCGCCCGCTCCGTCACCGGGAGGGTCTTGGTCTGCTCCGTGTTCTCCAGGTTAACGGAAGGGTTCTGGGGCAGATAGCCCCGCTCCGTGGCGGTCGACGAGGACTGCGACGCAGTAGGACTGTTCGCTGTGCTCGGTGTCTGGGCGATGCTGGTGCTGATAGAAAATAGCAGCACGCCGGCGGTTGCGGCCGTCATGCGTCTGAGGGCGAAGTTCATTGGGTTCGTCGAAATTCCTCTTGCAGTGCGCTGAAGTCAACTAGTGTGGCTGCGTACCGGTACTGCTCGAACCAGTGCTGCCGGCAGCTGTCGTCTTGCCGCCGCCGGCAGTTCCGGAATTCGCCTTGGTACTGCCCGACCCTGCCGCCTGTTGTTGCGGCGTGTCATAGGCGCCGTAATCGGGCTGAGGATGAATAATCGGTCCTGGCCCTTGCAACTCACCGGGAGCCCCGGGCTCAACCCCTTTTGACAGCGGAATATTGTTTTCCGGATTCAGAGGCTGCACGTCTTGACTGATGCCGCCTCGCGGTTTGTTAGCGCCGCCCTGCTGGCCTTGTCCGCCGGTGTTTTGTCCCGGCTGCGGGCCCTGCTTCAACTCATGCGGTTTGACCTTCGCCCCGTCCTGCGCCGCATCGGTCGGATTGACCACGACGAGATCTCCCGGATTAACTCCGCTGAGCACTTCCGTTTGCGCTCCGTAATCACGTCCAATGCTCAACTTGCGCAGGTGTACTATGCCGTCCTGTACGACCGCAATACTGAGTCCATTGGCGCGTGCAATCACGCTATCCGAGGGAACGATGACCGGAGGCTCCGCCCGCAGATGCGCGAATACGGCACGGGTAAACATCCCGGGCAACAGCCTGGCTTCCTGGTTCGGGACCTGCACTTCCGTCAGCAGCGTTCGAGTGCTCGGATCGACAGCATTCGCCGTGCGGGTGACCTTACCTTCGAACGGCTTCTGGCTCACCGAGTCAAAATAGCAGTTCACCGTCTCGCCCACGGTGATGTAGGGCGCGTAAACCTCCGGAACGCTGACGAACAACCGCAGGCGATCGATGTTTGCAACCCGGAACATCTCCCCGCCCTGCGAGGTTCCCGTCGAAGGCAACGCCGCGCCTGTGACGCCAGAACCCAGGCCTCCTCCGGAAGTGGAAATCAGCGAGCCAACATCAATATTGCGCGCCGTGACGATACCGTTGAAAGGTGCGCTGACCCGCTCATAACTTTGCAGGTGCAGAAGGCGATCGAGACTGGCCTTATTGGCTGAGATCGTATTCTGTGCCGCTTTGACATTCGCCTCCGCAACCTCGTAGTTCGCGTACTGGGTATCGCCTTCTTGCTTCGATAGGACTCCCCGCTGCACCAGTACATTCCAGCGGTCCCAGGTAACCTTGGCGAGATTGAGTTGGGCTTGGGCTTGTCCCAGCACGGACTGGCTTTGCAGCAAAGTCCCGCGCGCCTGATCGACCTGCTGATCCAGATCGGGAGCATCGATCAAGGCCATGAGTTGTCCCGCTCGTACCCGGTCGCCAATGTCAACATAGCGCTTCGAAATATATCCACTGGCGCGCGCGTAGATCGGCGCTTCCACCAATCCGGTAGTGGTGCCGGGAAGTTCCAGATCGGATTGGCTGGAAGAGCGCCGTGCCGCGACAACGTCAACCTCCGGCAACGCTGCTTCTTCTTTCTCGGCCAGCGCCTCTGTAGCATGACGGTCCCTCAGCCGCGGCAAAAAGCCGAGGACAAAGATAATGCCGAAGACGATAAGAAGAATGAGGCCGAGCAGTGCCACCTTACGCGGAGAAAGCTGTACGTGGCCCGGCTCATGGGGACCCCGTTCCGCCTCCTGGGCTTCGGTCGTGGCAGCGCCGTTTTCTTCGGCGACTACCACCGCGCCGTCGTCGTAACGCTCACGCCGGCGCAACTCGCCCCGTTTTTCCTCGTCCTTCAATTCCTGCTCCTCAGTCTCCCTCACGCCGGCTGGGCCCCTTCTTCGGGTAGTTCTTCTTCATACTCAAGCTGAATTTCCTTGTCATAGTCCACTGGCGGCGTCTTACGGAAGATGGTGTAAAAAATAGGCACAATGAACAGCGTTCCAAACGTCGCGAACAGCAGCCCGCCAATAACGGCTCGGCCCAGTGGCGCGTTCTGTTCGCCGCCTTCGCCCAGCGCCAAGGACATGGGCAGCATGCCAATGATCATAGCCAGTGCGGTCATACACACCGGGCGCAGCCTGGTATAGCCCGCCGAGAGCGCCGCCTCGAATGGGCCTTTGCCGGTGGCGCGCTCGTCGTTGGCAAACGTCACCACCAGAATGCTATTCGCCGTCGCCACTCCAATCGCCATGATGATACCCATCAGCGATGGCACGTTGAACGTCGTGCGCGTAATGTACAGCATCCACAGAATTCCGCTGGCCCCCAGCGGCAGCGCCATCAGGATGATGAACGGGTCAAGCCAGGATTGGAAGTTCACGACCATCAGAAGATAGACGAAGATCACCGCGAACGCGATGCCGATTCCGAGCCGGAAAAATGAGTTCTGCATGGTCGTGACCTGGCCTCGCATGATCGACCATGAGCCCTTGGGCAGCTCCTTGCTCTCCTCATCGATCACCTTCTGAATGGCGCGAGCCACGCTGCCCAGGTCGCGCAGGTCGGCATCGCAGAAAATGTCATACACCGGCTGCACATTGTAGTGATCGACGATCGCAGTCGAAACCCCACGGTGTACGGTAGCCATGCTCGACAGCAATTGCGTATTGCCACTCCCCGAGGCGGAGGTAACCGGGGTACGTTGCATCGCGTCAATGGAATCGATCTTGTACTGCGGGGTCTGCACCGCGACGCTGTAGTTGACCCCGTTTTGCAGGTTCAGCCACTGGTTGGGCGCCGTCTGATAACTTCCGCTCAGCGAAATCAGCATGCTGCTGGCGACGTCGCGTTGGGTCAATCCGAACTGCTGCGCCTTATTACGGTCCACGTCCACGTTCAGCGTAGGGTACGCAATCTGCTCGTGGATGCGGGCATCAACCACGCCGGGGATGGCCTGGATACGCTTGAGCATCTTCTGCGTGACTTTGTAGTCGTTCACCTGGTCACGGCCAACCACCTGCACGTCAATCGGCGCCGGCAAGCCGAAATTGAGGATCTGGTTGGTCATGTTCGCTGCCGCGAAGAAGAACGTCTCCTGCGGAAACTTCTCATTCAGCACCGCTCGCAATTGGCGCATGTACTGTCTCGTGCTGCCATGTCCTTCCTTCAACGCAATCAGGATGTCCCCGTCGCTTGGGCCAATCGTCGACGCGTCGCTAAATGCCAGGCTGATTCCGCTGTTCGGAAGACCAATGTTATCCAGGATCAGGTCTATTTCATTGGCGGGAAGCGTTCTGCGAATCTCATCTTCCACCTGCGCGAAGAGCTGCTCCGTTTCTTCAATGCGCGTGCCTTCAGGGGCGCGTACGTGAAGCCTCATCTGCCCGGAATCAACATAGGGAAAGAAGTCTTCCCCGATGAAGAACACCAGGAATCCCGAACCAACCACCATCAGGATGAACAGAACCATCACGTACTTGCGATGATGCAATGACCACTCCAGCACCTCGCGATAACGCTCGCGGAAGCGCTCGAAGTGGTGATTGAATCGGAAGTGCGTGTGCCAAACCCAGTTCAGTCCTTCTACGTTGGCGGCGTGGCCTCCCTCGCCCGCAGCATAGATCGGAACCTCGGGCCCGAGCATGTAGTGCACCATGGTGGGCACCAGCGTTCGCGACAGAAAGTACGAGGCCAGCATGGCGAAGACCACCGCCATTGCCAGCGGCACGAACAGGTACTTGGCAGCTCCCGTCAGCAGCACCACGGGAACGAACACGATACAGATGGAGAGCGTGGAAACCAGTGTGGGCAAAGCGATCTGCGAGGCGCCATCCAAAATCGCCCGCGTCAGCGGCTTCTTCATGCCCATGTTACGGTGAACATTTTCCAGTTCCACCGTCGCATCATCCACCAGGATTCCGACCGCCAGTGCCATGCCGCCCAAAGTCATGACGTTAATGCTGTGCCCCAGTGCAGTCAGAATGATCTGCGAAGTAAGGATCGCCAGCGGGATTGAGGTGCACACAATCAGCGTGCTGCGCCAGCTTCCCAGGAAGAGCAAAATCATCAGCCCGGTCAGGACAGCGGCAATAATAGCCTCTCGCAGCACACCGTAAATCGACGCCCGCACAAACAGCGACTGATCGAACAACGGCGTAATCCTGAAGTTCGCCGGCAAACCCGCCAACACTCGCGGCAGAGCCGCCTTGATCTGCGCCACAATGTCGAGGGTCGAGGCCGGGCCATTCTTCAACACCGTCAACATGGCAGAACGGGAGCCATTGTTGCGCACGATGTTGGTTTGCGGAGTATAACCATCCCGCACCTGTCCGATGTCCTTCAACGTAACCACAGCGCCATTCTCTGCTTTGATCGGCAGGTCGTTCATCGCCGCCACCGTGGTCGGACTGCTGTTCAAGGCCACCTGGTACTCGCGGTTGCCGATCTTCGCCGTGCCCGTGGGCAGAGTCAGGTTCTGCTGATTCAGCGCGGCCGAGACATCCTGCGGCGAAAGATGACGCGCGTACAGCTGGTTGGGATCGAGATCGACCATGATCTCCCGCTGCTTGCCGCCGAAGGGCAGCGGGATCGAAGCTCCTTGCACCGTGGCAAGCTGGGTACGGACAAAGTTCAGTCCCAAGTCGTATAGTTGCTGCTCGCTCAGTCCCTGCCCTGATAATCCCAGCTGAAGAATTGGCACCGACGAAGCGTCATATTTGAGGAGCAGCGGCGGCGTGGTTCCGGGAGGCAGGACACGAAGCAACGTCTGGGATATCGCGCTGATTTGTGCCAGCGCCATCTCCGGTTTAACGTTGGGCTGGAAGTACACTTTGATGATCGCCACCCCGTTGTAAGACTGCGACTCGATGTGCTCGATGTCATTCACCGTAGTCGTCATGGCGCGCTCGGTGATGGTCACCATGCGTTTTTCCATGTTCTCCGGAGTCAAGCCGTTGTACGACCAGATGACGCTTATGACGGGAATGTCGATGTTGGGAAAGATGTCCTTCGGGGTCGTGATGACGGCAGCCACGCCGAGAATGGCAATCAGCACCGACACCACCACGAACGTATACGGGCGGCGCAGTGCTAAACGTACAATCCACATGACTACTTAGCCTTCAGTTCCACAATCCGGCGGCGTTACATGAACAATAAATGAGGCATTCCCCGTAGTTCCAGTGTTTCGGGCAAACGCAACAATTCTTAACTTGGTGCAAAGAATGGAAACACCCATCGTGGATCAGGTGCTAAGCCATAGATATCCGTCGGCGCTCCAAAGCTTCGGTCTGACCATCGTTTTTCAGCAAAATCCGCACCTGCTATCGCTTTACAATAACCCACGTCTTTACTGTCGAACCATTCGGGCGCGAAGCACCATCCAACCAGAGTTGCGCGACCATAACGATTTCCATTTTTCTTTGGGTATAACTCTGTGAATCCAGTGCAGCAGGAAACCAGCATCCGAACCAAATTGCAGTCCGATGGCAGCTCCCCCACCTCGACCGCCACCTGGTACAAGGATGCCATCATCTACGAGGTCCACGTTCGCGCTTTTTTTGACAGTGTGACCGACGGCATGGGCGACTTTGGCGGTCTCTATCAGAAGCTTGATTATCTTCAAGATTTGGGGGTTACGGCGATCTGGCTCCTGCCTTTTTGTCCCTCGCCCTGGCGGGATGACGGCTATGACATCTCCGACTATACCGAGGTGCATCCGGCCTACGGCACCCTGAAAGATTTTCAGAAATTTCTGCGCGAAGCCCATCGTCGCGGACTGAAAGTGATTACCGAGCTGGTGCTCAATCACTCTTCCGATCAGCATGCCTGGTTTCAACGCTCGCGTCGTGCGGCGCCCGGCTCTCGCTGGCGCAACTTCTACGTCTGGAGCGACACCCCGGAGAAGTACAAAGACGCCCGCATCATCTTCAAGGACTTCGAAAACTCCAACTGGACCTGGGACCCCGTAGCCAAGGCCTACTACTGGCACCGCTTTTACTCGCACCAGCCTGATCTCAACTGGGATAACCCCGAAGTCAAAGAGGCCATGTTTGCCGCCATGGACTTCTGGCTCGATATGGGCGTCGATGGCCTCCGGCTCGATGCCGTGCCCTACCTTTACGAGCGCGAGGGCACAAACTGCGAGAACCTGCCGGAGACCCACCAGGCGTTGCGCGACTTACGCACCCACGTCGACGAAAAATATCGCGACCGCATGCTGCTGGCCGAAGCCAATCAGTGGCCCGAAGATGCCGTCGCTTACTTCGGAAATGGCGATGAATGCCACATGGCGTTTCATTTCCCGGTGATGCCACGTCTCTTCATGTCCCTCCGCATGGAAGACCGCTATCCGGTCACCGACATCCTGAAGATTACGCCTCCCATCCCGGAGAGCTGTCAGTGGGCCATGTTCCTGCGCAACCATGACGAGCTCACGCTTGAGATGGTCACCGATGAAGAGCGCGATTACATGTATCGGAGCTACGGCCGCGACCGTGAAATGCGCATCAACCTGGGCATCCGCCGCCGGCTGGCTCCTCTTTTGGAGAACGATCGCCGTCGCATCGAACTGATGAACGCTCTGCTGTTCTCGCTTCCCGGAACCCCCGTCATTTATTACGGCGACGAAATCGGAATGGGCGACAACGTCTTCCTCGGTGACCGCAATGGTGTCCGCACTCCCATGCAGTGGAGCGCCGATCGCAACGCCGGCTTCTCCCGCGCCAATCCGCAGCGGCTCTATCTGCCGGTGAACATTGACCCCGAATACCACTATGAAGCCGTCAATGTTGAAACCCAGCAGAACAATTCCCACTCCTTACTATGGTTCACCAAGCGCCTCATCTTGCAGCGCAAGCAGTTCCGCGTCTTCGGTCGCGGCTCGCTTCAATTCCTTTATCCCAGCAATCGCAAGGTGCTGGCGTTCATCCGCCAGTATGGCGACGAACGGGTGCTTGTGGTCGCAAACCTGTCCCGCTTCGCGCAATGCTGCGATCTCGATCTGTCCCAGTTCAATGGCAGCGTACCGGTCGAGGTATTCGGCCACAGCCGCTTCCCTAACATCACCGACCAGCCCTATCTTCTGTCGCTGGGCCCGCATGCGTTTTACTGGTTCCATCTGCAGCCGCGCGAAGCGCCTGAGTCGATAAACGTTGACACCACTTTGGAGAAGCCTTTGACTCTGGCGGTCAACTCCATGGACGAGGTTTTCTCCCAGCCGACGTTGCAGACCGTGAAACGTGTAGCTCCGCGTATGCTGCCGAAGCGCCCTTGGTTCCTCGGCAAAGGCCGGACCATCACCGCAGTCCGGGTGCATGACATTCTTACCCTGCCGGAGACCGCTACACACCTGCTCTTTGTCGATGTTGATTACTCCGACGCCGAGACTGAGACCTACCTCGTGCCCTTGAGCGTGGCGGTCGGGGTGAAGGCGGAAACCATCCTGCGCGAGCGGCCCGAAGCGACATTGGCGCACCTCGACGGACTCCCACAGCACCCCGAGGCGCTCCTGTTTGGCGCAGTTTCCGATCGCGACTTCAGCGACGCCCTGTTGCGAGCCATCGTTCGCCGCAGACGGATCAAGGGTGCTGGTGGTGAAATCGTAGGCTCCCACACCCACGACTTTCGCAAGGCGTGGATCGCGGTTCGCTCCAATCTCGAACCCTGTCCCGTTGCTACCGACCAGCCTTACACCGAGATCGACTACGGCGACGACTTCCTGCTCAAGCTTTATCGCAAGCTGGAGGAAGGGGTAAACCCGGGTTGCGAGACTCCCGAGTTCCTTACCGAGCAAACAACTTTCGCAGCCATACCACGAGCACTCGGCTCACTTGAATTTCGCTGGACCGATGCCGACGGAGACGCGCACAGCGCAACCATCGGAACCCTCAGCAGCTTCGTCCGCAACGGAACCCGCGGCTGGGATTACACCCTCGATCATCTCGGTCTTTATTTCGAGCACGCTTTGGCCGTCCCCCAGGAGGATCCCCGACTGCGCGACCTCAGCCTCCCCGATCCGCTGGCGGAGACTTATCCCACCATTCCACCGCTGTTGACAACCCTGCTCGGCAGCTTCGTCGATGTCATCAAAGCGCTAGGCAAACGTACTGCCGAGATGCACGCCGCGCTCTCCAGCCGTTCCGACCTACCCGCATTCGCTCCTGAGCCTTTCACCGAGTTTTACCGGCACAGTGTTTACCACGGCATTCTGGGACAACTGAATCGCACCTTTGACACATTGCGTTCTCGTGCGGCATCTCTCCAGGGACAGGCGAAGCAGGAGGCGGAGCTGATCCTGAACCGCGAAACAGAGATTCGCAAGCAGCTTCTGCAACTCCGTGATCAACGCGTCGGCGGCTTGCGTATCCGGCAGCACGGAGACTTTCAGCTTTCCAACCTTATCTACTCGGGTAACGACTGGGTGATCACCAACTTTGAGGGCGACGCTTACCGTTCCATCAGTGAACGCCGCATTAAGCGCTCTGCTCTGCGTGACGTTGCCAGCATGTTGCGCTCCCTGCATTACGTCTCTCATGCCGCCTTGTTCGGTGACGTTCCCGGAATTATTCCCAGCCGTGAAGGCCATCCCGCCATCGAAAAGTGGGCACACACCTGGTACCGCTGGATGAGCTGCGTCTTCCTGAAGGAATACCTGAGTTCCGCCTCGGGTGCCGACTTCCTTCCCGTCTCCGCGGCAGAGGTTCGCATCCTGCTTGGTTCCTACCTGCTGGAACGTTCGCTGCTTGAGATCGAGCACGAGCTTCAGTATCGTCCGCAATGGATCCGGATCCCGCTGCACGGAATTCTCGAGCATTTGAACCCTCAATAGCCGCACCCCTGAAGCGCTCGCTTTTCCTGCCGATTAGACAGCAGAAGGAGCGGAAATGTTCGCTGACTGGAATGATTCATACACCGTGAGAGTGCGGCAAATGGATGACGAGCACAAGCAATTGTTCTCCATCATCAACCAGCTGCATGAGGCCATGAAAGCAGGCCGGGGAACCGACGTCATGCAAACTGTTCTCGATCAGTTGTTGCGCTACACCGAGCAGCACTTCAATGATGAGGAGGGGTTGATGCGGCGCACTGCCTATCCTGCGCTGAACGCCCACATTGCAATCCACCAGCAATTCGTGAGCAAAATCAAGGGCTTCAGCACGGAATTTCAATCGGGTGCGTCTGCCATTTCCGTAGGTGTGCTGGAGTATCTGAGAAACTGGCTCGCCCAACACATCATGGGCACCGACCAGCAATACAGCGCCACCCTGAATGCCGTTGGCATTCGCTGAACCGCTGAGTTCTCCCAGCCGTCCTGTTCTGGTCCGGCGCTTCTGTCTCAGAACCTCCGGACCCTTCTGGCCCCCCCAAAGCCTAGAATGATCTGAGCTATGGCGGCGATCCTCGGAGGGCTACAGGTGAAGCAACGCAGGCTTGGCAACTCGGAACTGGAAGTCTCGGAAATTGGTCTCGGTTGTAACAACTTCGGATACGTCAAAGCTCTCGACGTGAACCAAACCCGCCGCATCGTTCATCGCGCCTTCGACTGCGGCATCAACTTCCTGGATACCTCCGATAGCTACGGACATTCCGAGGAATTCCTTGGCCAAGTCCTCGGCAGCCACCGCTCACGTGTCGTGCTGGCAACCAAGTTCGGATCGCAGTTGGATACTGAGGGCAAAAAGAAAGGCGCCTCCCAGCGCTACATCTTTTCCGCCGTCGAGGCCAGCCTTGCGCGCCTGAAGACCGACTGGATCGACCTCTATCAGTTGCATCGGCCTGATCCCGACACGCCGATCGAGGAGACCCTTCGCGCCCTCAACGCTCTGGTACAACAGGGCAAAGTGCGCTGCATCGCATGCTCAAATCTCTCGCCAGAGCAACTGATCGAAGCCCACCAGACCGCAGCGAGACTGGGACTCCACCAGTTTGTCACCAGTCAGGACGAGTACAGCCTGCTGCTTCGAAACATTGAAACCGGCCTGCTCCCCGTCATCGAGAAGTTCAAGATGAGTGAGTTGCCGTACTTCCCGCTCGCCAGCGGGTTATTAACAGGAAAATACCAACGACAGCAAGAGCATCCACCCGGCACACGGCTGGCGGACAAGCCCGCCCTGGCTGAGCGCCACGCCACTTCTGAAAATTGGGACAAGGTCGAAGCGCTCTCCGCCTTTGCCTCACGCCAAGGCCATACCCTGCTCGAACTCGCCTTCTCGTGGCTCCTGTCCCACCAAGCGATAGGAAGCGTCATCGCAGGAGCGACTAAGCCTGAGCAAGTGGAAGCTAACTCGAAGGCGGGAAACTGGAAACTGAGCCCGGACGAGATGTTCGAGATTGATCGCATCACCAAGCCGAGCGTGGCCTGAATCGAAAACGCCGGAGCATTTCGCCCCGGCGAGGTCGCAATCAATTCGACTGAACGTTACACGTTGAACTTGCGGCGAAGTCCTGCTGCCGCAGCTACAATGCCGCTGCCTAGCATGATCAGCGTGCCCGGCTCCGGAACTGCGGTGATGCTCGCATCGTCGAGATAGGTCACATGATCCGGGCCTGAACCCCAGAGGGAGAACCCCATCAGCGTCTTCCCCGCGTTCACGTCAGACGTGACATCCTCTAACGTCCATACGTTGGCCGTCGGATGTACAACGAATTCCTCGTCGGAACTGTCCGTATAGAAGAAATCTACGGCGTCTACCCCGGCGTCACTATTTACCCAGAAGGAGACATTGGTGATCATCGAGCCCGGCGTGGGACTGAAGTCCTGACGCACTTCGATATTCCCCTCATCCATCGCGCTAAAGCTACCCGAATGAGGATTGTTGCTGTTCACGTTCCACGAAATGCAAGTTCCGCTACAGAAGTTCCTGGCGTTATACCAGGGCGACAACGCACCCGTCTCAAAGTCGCCGTTGACCAGTAGCTCGGTGGCAAACGCGGAGCCCGCAAACAAAATTACCATCGCGAAGAGAACCTTCCTCACAACTCCTCCTTTTGCCCATATCGCACAACCATAAGCTGTGGTTAAGGCAGCGTTGGAATACTGCTGCACTTCAGATTTGAGGGCTTTCGCCCTGTAAACGCCCGGCGAACACGTCAACCACCGAAAGATCAAGCCTGGAGTCAGGGACGACTGAATGCTCGATTCTCCAGCACGGCAACCCAAGCGCCGAGTTAAATCAATGGAAAACGCCGGAGCATTAAGCTCCGGCGGGTTAACTTCGATTCAGTTGAGAACTACACGTTGAACTTGCGGCGAAGGCCTGCTGCCGCAGCCACAATGCCGCTGCCCAGCATGATCAGCGTGCCCGGCTCAGGAATCTCGCCGTCCACGCGGAATCCCGAAGTGGTCCCGTCGAACTGGTTCCACGGACCATTTTCGCTACCGTTCTGATCGAAAGCAATATGGCCTTGCTGGTCCTGATAAGCAAACATCCAGGCCTGTTCTGTGTTCGGGTCCTGTTCTTGGGCAATGACCCAATACTGCGTGCCCTGGTTTACTTGTCCGCAGCCGTTACAGTTGAAGGTAACCAGGCCGCCGCCAGAACTGAACGGGGGAATAGTTCCCTGCTGCGTCAACGTGGCAATGATGGTGCCGGGCTCGTTAAGACCGTCGTCCAGCGCCAGGTACGCGTTGACTGGAGAGTTGCCGCCGGCGTAGTTGCCGAGCGCCAGAACTGCGTCAACCATGTTCTCGGACTGGTTCGGCGTGAAGGGCAGAGCCAGCACCTGATTGAAGTAGTTCGATCCATCAACGAAGTAGCCGCTGCCGGTATCATATTCGCCATTCGGTCCCAATGTGGTGTACAGCACATCCGTTGCGCCGGCGGTGGCGCAAATCAGCAGGACAAACGCCACAACCACAGTCAAAAGCGTAAGCTTGCGTGTCAAGGTTTCCTCCTAAATTACTCGTGAATCGCTGCGCACTTCAGCGTGCTGCAAAGTCTATATCCGGAATACCGGATTGGCAACATTTTTCGTACTAACTTGGGAATTATCCTGTCACTCCCAAGTCATTAACAGCCATAAGGTTACGGCCGTTACTCCCTGCTACTGGTTTCTGGGTCATAAACGTTCGTCCTAGTAGAAACTGTTTCGCCACCGTGCTGGCGTCCAGGCGACGCCCGTCAACCTCGTAGTTCATCTTCCGCATTTCGTCGGCGCTGATCTTGCCGCCGAGAGCTACGAAAGCCGGGTGAGCGCCCGGGAAATCTCGCAGAAGTTCAGGCCTCGCCACAGGAACGGCATCGTAGGGCGGGAAATATCTACGGTCGTCTTCCAACACCACTAGCCCCAGCGCCTCAATCAGTCCATCCGTATTGTTGCCGGCGATGATGTCCACACTTTTGTGCTCTAGGGCGTTGTAGAGAAGGCCCAGGTCCATTACCACGGGGGCCTTTCGAAACTTCAGCTCATAGGTTCGTGCCAGTCCCTGGAAGCCGTCTGCACGCTCCAGAAATTCATAACCCACCCCTAACACCATCCCCGGAGCGTAGCGCGCCAGCTCCGAAAGTTTCGTGGTCCCCATGCGCTTTGCGTCTTCCCCGCGAACGATCATGGCGAAGCTATTGTTGAAGCCCAAGGGCGGCATCACATCCAGATTGAAGCGCTGCTTATATCCCGTTTTCATCTGCTCGAAAACCTGCGAACGGTTATTGGAAAATTTCTCTTTCAGTACCGCCGCTACGGCTGTGCCCGTGTACTCCACGTATGTATCGATACGCCCCGCCAGCAGAGCCTGGTGGCAGATGTAGGTCCCGCCCATATAGAACCTGCCGTCCGTTGGCGCGGAGCAGGCGTGACCCAGATACTGTGCCAATATTTCACCCAGGATAAGTTGTTCGGTGAAATTCTTCGAGCCGACTACGATTTGGTCCCGCCTCCGAGCGCAGGCGCTCGCAATCAGCGCCAGACTGCTGGCAAGAAACAGGCGCCGATCCACCTCAGTGGCCCCACCGCGCCAGCAGCTTTTCGACTCCGCCGAGCCCCAGGTCGGCCACCAACGCCATGGCCGCCGCCGGAAGCGCGCCCGCCAGGATGACGTTGTTATCAACCATGGCGATACCGCGGAAGATAAACTCACCCAAACCACCCGCGCCGATTGCAGCCGCTATGGTCGCAACCCCGATGGTGATTACCACCGCCGTCCGGATGCCGGCAAGGATTACCGGTGATGCCAGCGGAAGCTCAACCATCATCAGCAACTGCAGTGAAGTTAGTCCCATCGCCGCCCCAGCCTCGCGCACCGGAGCACTCACCCCATCGATGCCGACGAATGTGTTTCGCACGATCGGCAAGAGCGCGTAAAGCGCGAGTGCCACAATCGCCAGCCGATCAGCCCGTGCTCCCAGCCAGGGAAGAGGTAGCAGCAATCCGAACAACGCCAGGCTGGGAATTGTCTGAATGACATTGGTGCTCCCCAGCACGAAGGCCTTCATCTTGGGCCGCCGAGTAAGCAATATCCCCAGCGGCACCCCAAGTGCCACCGCGATCAGCGTGGAGATACTGACCAGCCACAGGTGCTCGCCCGTCAGGGTTAAGACTTCACGCGGATGGCTAAGGATGAAGTTCATCGAAGCTTGCGTAGTGCGGCGCTTCAGCGCCGCGTTATCCTCCCGGTGATTATTGTGGCCCGCACTGCCCGCACCAATACAACGTATGCCGCGTCAACTGCCCAGCCGCTGCTGCCCGGCCCGGACTACCTGCTTGTAAGCCGTCGCCAACTCATCTTGCGCCTGCCAGAATTCCTCTACCGTATATACCCCTCGCAGATGTCCTGAATCCATCAAGCCAATGCGGTCGCCCAGCATCAAGGCTTCCCCGACGTCATGGGTTACGAACACCACCGTTTTCTTAAGCCTCTGCTGCAATTTCTGGAATTCCATCTGCACTTCGGCACGAGTGATCGGATCAAGAGCACCAAAGGGCTCATCCATCAGCAGAATGGGAGGTTCCGCCGCGAGAGCCCGAGCCAGTCCCACCCGTTGACGCTGCCCTCCCGAAAGCTGATTGGGATGGCGATCGCCGAATTCCTCCAGCGGTAAACCGACCAATGCCAAAACCTCCTCCACCCTGGCGTTGAGCCGCGAGCGCTCCCACCCCTCCAGCTTGGGAACGAGCCCAACGTTTTCTCGAACCTTGTAATGCGGAAACAGACCAACATCTTGAATGGCATACCCAATCGATCGCCGCAGCCGGATGACGTCCCACCCCGTTAGCGCTTTGCCATCGACCAGAACCTCGCCCGAGCTAGGCTCAATCAGCCGATTGATCATCTTCAGGCAGGTTGTCTTGCCTGAGCCGCTGCGCCCCAGCAACATCAGCGTCTCTCCCGGTTCCACATGAAGGTTGATTCCATCCAGCAGCAGACGCTCGGGAGCGATCCTGTAACCGACATTGCGAAACTCAATCGAAATCGCTGTGGGCTGCGTCATTGGCATTCGTTCCGGGTTGGTCAATCAGCCTATCAGAGTGCGTCCTGACGTTTTTTGGACACCGAAAACTTGACCTTCCCGAGCCCAAAATTGCAACTCCGAGCGGGTATACTCAAGAGATTCCCATGGCCAGCAAGCTGGACGAGATCATAGCCGCAACTCGCGCACGGGTGTCGGAGACCAAGCCGGCAGCCACCGTTCGCGCCCTCGAGTCGCGCGCTGCCGCTCACCAGCCACGCGGATTTCGCCACCGCCTTAAAGCAGCCGGTGGGCCTGCAATCATCGCCGAGTTGAAAAAGGCCTCTCCGTCGAAAGGTTTGATCCGCGCTGACTTCCATGTGCCTGAACTGGCTCAGGAACTGGAACAGGCAGGCGCAGCAGCGCTCTCAGTGCTCACCGACGAGCCATACTTTCAAGGCTCGCTGCGCAACCTGGAACTCGCCTCGCAGTCCACATCGCTCCCGTGCCTGCGCAAGGACTTCATCGTTGACGAATTCCAGTTGCTCGAAGCCCGCGCTTATTGCGCCGACGCCGTGCTGCTGATCGTTGCGGCGCTGGCCCAAAGCGAGCTGACGGATCTGTCGCGGCGAGCCCGCGCACTCGAGCTCGACGTCTTGTGCGAGGTCCACGACCGCGGTGAGTTGCAGCGCGCCCTCGATGCTGG
The DNA here is from genome assembly GCA_963796585.1 of uncultured Acidobacteriaceae bacterium. Lineage (GTDB taxonomy): Bacteria > Acidobacteriota > Terriglobia > Terriglobales > Acidobacteriaceae > CAVVDY01. The sequence continues at coordinate 177,390 of CAWCMB010000003.1, read as the reverse complement.
ATGCGACACCATCGGCGTCAACAATCGCAATCTGCATACCTTCCGCGTCGACCTGAATACTTCGTTAGAACTGGCCGAGCTTATGATGGACGACATTCTGAAGGTCGCCGAGAGCGGAATCCAGAGTGGCGACGACATTGGGCGGCTTCGTGCCGCAGGCTTCGATGCTTTCCTCATTGGTGAATCGCTGATGCGCGCGCCACATCCCGGCGATGCGCTGACGACTTTGCTGGCACGAGCGGCGGCGGCTGTATGACTTGGACCAAGATTTGCGGGACTACGAATCTAGGCGACGCGAACCTCGCTGTCAGTGCCGGAGCCGATGCGCTGGGATTCATCTTTGCGCCCAGTTCACGACAAATTCAGCAGGACGCAGCCGCCGAAATCATCGCGGCGCTACCGGCAAAGATTGCGAAGATTGGCGTGACCGTGAACCACTCGCCCGAGGCTGTAGCTAAGCTTGCGCAGACCGTAGGCTTGACTGGAATCCAGCTACAGGGCGACGAACCCGGCGACCAGCTTCGCGCTTACCGTTCGGCGCTTGCCCCGCGCAAGATTATCAAGACGCTGCAGGCGCGACACGTGCTCGCCGGCGGCGATGAGTATCTTTATCGGTATCTGCGCGAATCTGAATTCTTCGACGCTCTGCTGCTCGATGCCGGGGTGCCCGGACAGCCCGGCGGAACTGGCATTCCCTTCGACTGGAATGCGCTTGCTCCTCTGGTGGCACACATTAAGCGCTGGACGCCCGTCATTATTGCCGGCGGCCTGACCGCGGAAAATGTGCCCGACGCCTTGCGGCAGTTCGAACCATGGGGCGTCGACGTAGCTTCCGGCGTAGAAAGCGCACCCGGCCATAAGGACGAAGCCAAGCTGCGTGCGTTTGTGCATGCCGTGCGCATTGCCTCGATTTCGCATGCGGAAGCAAGTCGCTGACTGGCGGCGCCGGATTGCCGTGCTCCGATTAGAGACTGCATAGCTTGGAATAGTTTTCATGGATCCTGTGTCACATAACGCATCGCCCGCACCCACGCCACCCAAGCCGCGGCGCCCGCGCTCCATCCCTGGCCGCTTTGGATCCTATGGAGGGCGCTTTGTCCCGGAGACGCTGATGTCCGCGCTTCAGGAACTCGAGTCGGCTTACGCAGAGGCGCGTCGCGACAAAGCCTTTCGCAAGGAATACCACCGCCTGCTTGAGGATTTCGCCGGGCGCCCGACGCCACTGTTTCTGGCGCAGCGACTCACACACCACTTGGGCGGTCCCAGGATCTACCTGAAGCGCGAAGACCTGCTCCACACCGGCGCGCACAAAATCAACAACTGCATTGGACAGGCGCTGCTGGCACGTCGCATGGGCAAACAACGCATCATCGCCGAAACCGGCGCCGGCCAGCACGGAGTCGCAACCGCCACGGTGTGCGCGCTCTTCGGTATGGATTGTGTGGTGTACATGGGCGCAGAAGATATGCGCCGCCAGGAGTTGAACGTCTTCCGCATGCGCCTCCTGGGTGCCGAGGTGCGCGCTGTCGAATCAGGTTCGAAGACCTTGAAGGACGCCATCAACGAAGCCATGCGCGATTGGGTCACCAACGTTCGCACCACACATTATCTGCTGGGCAGCGTATTGGGCGCCCACCCTTACCCCACCATGGTTCGCGACTTTCATCGCGTCATCGGCCACGAAGCCCGGGCGCAGATTCTTCGTGCCGAAGGCCGGCTTCCCAACGCAATCATCGCCTGCGTTGGTGGAGGCTCGAATGCCATCGGCGTGTTTTACGAATTCATCAAGGATCGCAACGTGCAACTGATCGGTGTCGAGGCAGGAGGCCGCGGTCGTAAACTCGGCGACCACGCTGCCCGTTTCGAAGGCGGAGGTCCCGGCGTTTTGCAGGGAACGTACTCGTGGGTGCTTCAGGACCAGGCCGGGCAGATCGCGCTAACTCATTCCGTATCGGCTGGCCTCGACTATCCCGCCGTCGGGCCCGAACACGCCTGGCTGCACGATCAGGGCCGCGCGGAATACGTATCTGCGACTGACACGGAGGCCCTTGATGCCCTGAAGCTACTGGCCCGGACCGAAGGCATCATCGCCGCACTGGAATCCGCCCACGCAGTGGCAGAGCTGGTAAAACGCGCTCCCCAAATGCCCCAGGACAACATTGTGATCGTGAACATCTCCGGCCGCGGCGATAAAGATATTGGTATTTTGCGGGAAAATCTGGCGTTTTGAAAAAGTTGTCGGTGGTCAGTTGTCAGTTGTCGGAAATCGCGAGTCGCAACAGGTTCGCTGATAAGTCACTTTGCTAATTGCTGATTTTCTGACAACCGACAACTGAGCACAGACAACTGCTTTTATATGCCCATCGCCTTCAAGCACAAACCCGGCCTGGTCGCCTACATCACCTGCGGTGATCCCTCGCTCGAGGTGTCGCGCGATGTCGCTCTCGCGGCCATCGCAGCCGGAGCCGACGTCGTCGAGCTGGGAGTACCATTCAGCGATCCGGTCGCGGATGGGCCGGTGATTCAGCGGGCCAGCGAGCGAGCCATTCGTCAGGGCACGAACCTCGACAGCGTCTTGCAGGTCGCGCGTGAAATTCGCGAGCAGTCGAACGCCGGCATCATCCTGTTCTCGTACATGAACCCCATTCTCCAGTTCGGAATTGACCGCTTCTGCGCCTCGGTTGCCGCCGCCGGAGCAGACGGCGCGCTCGTCACCGACCTTCCCATCGACGAGGCGGGCGATTACCTGCGCGCGATCAAAGGCCGGCGGCTGTCGCCCATCTTTCTCGCCGCGCCCACCAGTACCGACGAACGACTACGTGCTATTGCCCGGCATTCCCGCGGTTTCATTTATGCCATCTCGCGCACCGGAATCACGGGCACGCAACAGGAAGTCGCCAACGACGCGCGCCAGTTGGTGGAACGTCTTCGTGCCCTGACTCACCTGCCCATCGCGGTTGGGTTTGGCATCTCCAATGCCGAGCAGTTTTCAGAGGTGGGAAAGTTCGCCGACGCTGCCGTTATCGGAAGCGCTATCGTACAGAGAGTGGAAGAAAATCCCGGGCGAGAAGCTGAGGTAGTCTCAGAATTCCTCTCCTCCATTACCGGCGCGAAGCGCCAAGCCGGAGTTTCGAATTAGGCTGAGTCGAAGTTCAGAACCGTGGGCCGGGCAAACATTTATGGATATTGCGGACTGGCGTGGTCAAATCGATGAGTTGGACCGGCAGCTTGTGCTGCTGATCAACAAACGAGCGGAATGCGCCCTGGCCATCGGCCGCCTCAAACGCAACTCGGCGATGCCGGTCTACGAGCCGAACCGCGAACGCATCATCTTCGAGAACATCGGCCGCAACAACCATGGACCCCTTTCGAATATTCAACTGCGCCAGATATTCGAGAGACTGGTCGACGTAATGCGCCAGATTCAGGGCGACGAAATGGTTGCTGACCACGCGAACGCGTCCGCTATAAATGCAAGCGACTTGAAGTCGAAGGAGTAATGAAGTGTCAGCCACCAGCTCCCAGCTAATCAGTTGTTGAGAGTTGTACCGCGAAGGCGAAGCTTATTTCGTTTGCAGCTTGGAAGCACCAGGCCTTTACTAAGGTCTACCTTTGGCTGGTGGCTGAGAGCTCGTAGCTGGCAACTGGTACTAACTGAGAGCTGACAGCTGCAATAAACAGGAGACCCTAACCACCCATGATTGTCGCCATGCTTGAACAGGCCAGCGAAGACCAGATCCAGGACGTTACCGACCACCTGATGCGCATGGGCTTTGCCGTGCACCGCACCACCGGGGCGCGCCAGTCGGTGCTGGCGGCCGTCGGCAAACGCATCGACTTCGACACCCGCGACCTTGAAGTGCTGCCCGGAGTCGAGAAGGTGCATCGCATCAGCGCCCCCTACAAACTGGTCGGCAGGCAGTTCCGCGGGCACGACACTATCGTCAAGCTCGCCAATGGAACGGAAGTCGGCGGCAAGGAAGTTGTCGTCATGGCCGGCCCTTGCTCCGTCGAATCGCGCGAGCAAATCTTCCAGGCTGCCGAGCAAGTTGCCAAGGCCGGAGCTAAAGTCCTGCGCGGCGGAGCATTCAAGCCCCGCAGCTCGCCGTACAGCTTTCAGGGCATGGGTCTGGAAGGACTCCAGCTACTCCGCGAGGCTGCCGATGCGCACCACCTCATGGTGATCAGCGAAGTCATGGAGATCTCCCAGATCGAGCCGATGATGCACTCTGTTGACATCTTTCAGGTCGGCGCGCGCAACATGCAAAACTTCAATCTACTGCGCGAGTTGGGCAAGGTTCGGAAGCCGGTGCTGATGAAGCGCGGCATCGCTGCCACTATCGAAGAGATGTTGCTCTCGGCGGAATACATCATGTCGGGCGGCAATTACGACGTAATCTTCTGCGAACGCGGCATTCGCACTTTTGAGACGTACACTCGCAACACATTGGATATCTCAGCCATTCCGATTGTCCACAAACTGTCGCACTTGCCCATCACTTCCGATCCCTCGCACGGAACCGGACTGCGCGATAAAGTCGCGCCCATGGCGTGTGCATCCGTCGCAGCAGGAGCCGATGCCCTGCTCATCGAAGTTCACCCTGATCCCGATCACGCTTTGTCCGACGGAGCGCAGTCGATGTTCCCGCAGCAGTTCAACGATTTGATGAACCAGTTGCGCATGATCGCGCCGGCAGTAGGAAGAACGATAGGGTGAAGCTCAATTCACCACGGAGGCATAGAGGACACGGGGACCCGAGCGTAGCGCAGCTCTCTTATGTGTCATCAAGCGGAGCGCAGCTCTCTTATGTGTCATCAAGCGGAGCGCAGCTCTGTGTCATCCCGAGCGGAGCGCAGCGGAGTCGAGGGACCTGCAGTTTGCCGGCATCGCGAACTTCCATGCTGTGCTTCTGAGCCGACCGCGGTCAAGTGTCTCTGTGGTGAAACCGTTCTTTCGTTTCTCGATATATCTTGTGTAGTACGTGTCCATTCACCAAATCACGATCGTCGGCACGGGCCTGATCGGCGGGTCGGTCGCCTTGGCATTGCGTGCCCATGGGTTCACCGCCACCATAGTCGGTTGCGATAAGCCGGCCGTGCTGCAGCAAGCGCTGCAACGCGGCGCCGTCGACCGCGCTGAGGCCGATCTGGAGCGAGCCATCGCGGGCAGTGACCTGATTCTCTTTGCCACGCCGGTCGGCTGCATTCTCTCGCAATTCGAAGCCATCGCGCCGCTCGTCCCGCCCGATACTCTCATCACCGACGCCGGCAGCACGAAACAGCAATTCGTCGAACGCGCGCGCCTGATATACGGATCCGACGCGCACGCACGTGTTCTGCCCGGTCATCCCATGGCCGGCAAAGAGCATAGCGGAATCAACCATGCCGACGCTCAGCTTTTCCGAAATGCGGCATGGCTGATCACGCCTGTTGACCTCAACTCTCCCTGTACCCAGCGGCAGCAGGAGTGGCTCGATCTGCTCGCGAGCATAGGCGCGCGCGTTGTCACTATCGACGCGGAGCGGCACGACAAGCTCTGCGCTTGGGTGAGTCATCTGCCACAAATGATATCGACGGCATTCGCCACAGTTCTACGGGACGAGTTCGGAGATGACGACGCCGTTGTCCAGATCGGTGGGCGTGCCTTACGCGAGATGACGCGCATTGCGCACAGCCCTTATTCCATGTGGCGCGATATCGCTCTGACCAACAGCGCGAATATCGACCAGGCAATTCTCCGCTTCGAACAGCAGTTGACCTACCTGCGCGAAAATCTCCGCGGGCCGGCATTACGCGAGCTGTTCGAAAGTGCGAATAAGTTTGGGCGGGACGGCTGATGGTGCGGCGGAACGTCTCACTTCGGATGAGGGACAACTGAGAGAATCACGTACTCGTCGGCCTCTATTTTGAAGTAGAACCGCCAGACTCTTGTGACTCTAGCCTGCCAAAGGTCAAGACTTTCGCTGTATTTCTTCGCGTGCGGCGAGGGATGCTGCAGATTGGCCAGCAAGAACGCGAGTTGCTTTCCGAAGGCTTTACGAACTGGAACCGGCAACCGAGCCTAATCTCGGTCGGCTCTGTCGGTAAATCGCAGGTTCACGATTTACGTTTTCTCTCTTGACGTTTGGCGCGCGACTCAAGAACTTTGATAGCCTCTCTAGCAGTGGTGTAAGGCCCATGGGTTCTGCCATGCCGCAAATCCTCTAGCCCTTCCGCCACATGGCGATCGACCAGACTCTTTGGCGTAAGGGTAATCCGGCCGTCCTCCACCTTTGCTTCGAGAAGATCACCGACTTCGAGGGGTAGCTCTCGACGAACACTTTGCGGAATCACGACTTGATACTTATTCTTTACGGCTACAACACTCATGCGCAGCCCTTCGCACTTGATTAGTTGATCTGTTCAACAGTTTATCACTTGATCTGGCCGAAACAGGCAGGTATTTCACCGCCTCCCCACCGGCGCCATCTCGCTCTCGGCGTACAGCGCCTCGATCTCAGCCCGATAGAGCTCTTCCACTTTGCGGCGGCGCAGCTTCATGCTTGGGGTCAGCGTGCCGTCAGCCACGCTAAGCTCGTTGGGCACCAGCAGCACCTTCTTCAGTTTCTCGAACTGCGCCAGGTTCGCGTTCAACTCGTCCACAATCTCCTGATACAGCGTGCGCACCCTTTCCGCGCGGATCAGCTCCTCACGCGAGATGGTGTGCAATCCATGACCTTTGGCCCAGTCTTCCAACACCGTGAAGTTCGGAACGATCAGCACTGCCGGGAAGCGCCGGCGATCGCCCAGGAGCGCCACTTCCCCGACGAACACATTCACCTTGAGGGCGCTCTCAATCGGCTGCGGCGCAATAAACTTTCCGCCGGAAGTCTTTATCAGGTCCTTCTTGCGATCGACGATCGAGAGGAAGCCTCCTTCATCGACTGCGGCGATGTCGCCGGTTTTGAACCAGCCGTCCTCAAATGCCGCAGCTGTCTCCTCGGGCATCTCCCAGTAGCCCTGAAAAATTGAGGGACCGCGAACCAGCAATTCGCCATCGTCCGCCAGGCGAAGTTCCAGGTTCCTTAGCGGCCTTCCCACGCTGCCCATTTTGTGGCTTCCGGGAACGTTGATGGCGATCACTGGCGAGGTCTCAGTCAAACCGTAGCCTTCGTGAATCACGATGCCGATGTCGGCGAACCACGACGCCAGATCGATTCCCAGCGGCGCGCCGCCGGAAAGAAACAGGCGTACCCGCCCGCCCATCTTCTCAATCAGCTTGGAAAACACCAGGCGGTCGGCCAGCTTCCAGTCCATTGCCTTCGGTCGGCTACCGGCGAGCACGGTTGCCCGATGCTTGCGCCCAACGCTTATACACCAGTGAAGGATCTTGCTCTTCACCCCCTTGGCTTTGAGTTGTACCTGGTTGCACAGCTTCTCGTAAACCCGCGGCACACCGACAAACAGTGTCGGTTTAGTTTCGAGCATGACCTCGGGAAGCTCATCGATCACCGGACAATAAGCGATTGTCACGCCGCGATAAAACAGCAGGTAATCCAGGTGCCGGGCGGTGATGTGCGACAACGGCAGAAACGAGATGCACACGTCATCTGGACCGACATCCACCAGGTGTCGCGTCTCGCTCAGGTTCGAAGCAATGTTTCCGTGCGTCAGCACCACGCCCTTCGGAGTGCCCGTGGTGCCGGAGGTGTAGATCAGGGTCGCCACATCGTCCGGCTGCACACTGCGCGCCATGGCCTCAAGCTCGGGATCCCGACCCGGCTTGGCATCGTACAGCATCTCCGCCATGGGGATCACATCGTGTAATCCGCTGCCATCATCCATGAGGACCACGCGCTCCAACTGGGTGAGCGGCGTGATGGCGGCGATCTTTTCGTACTGCTTGCGCGTCGACAGGAACAGCACGCGCGCATTCGAATGCTGCAAGATGTGCAGACACTGCTCCGGCGTTTGCGTCGCGTAGATGGGGACGTCGACCGCTCCCAGCAGCAGCGTGGCGAAGTCGGCGATCGCCCACTCCGGCCGGTTCTCGCTGAGGATGGCCACCCGATCGCCCTTGCGGATTCCCCAACTCCTCATGTGTCGCGCTATGGCATAGACCCGTGCTTGCAGCTGCTCCGCTGTAATCGGTTGCCACGCTCCCGGCTGACGGGTGAGCGCCACCCGACTCTTACCCCGCTCCGCTATCGTGAAGAAAACATCATTTAATGTGCCGAGGTTCATGGCTGGCCTCGCTGCTTCTCGCCCGCGGGCCGCCCCCCGGACGCGCAACCGTCTGCGGACCGCATTCCATTCAGCAGGATATCCACCACTGCATCTGCGGCATTCGCCAACGGAAATTCATGCTCGCTTAACACCCACGAGGTCACCATTTCATCGAGCCCACCGAAGAAGCAGTTGGCCGCGATCTTCTCAGGCATGTCTTTGCGAAAAATTCCACTTTGCTGCCCCTGCTGGATGGCAGCGCGGACCAGGCTGAAATATTCGATCAGGTGCTGATGCGAAAACTCCGAGAGCCGCGTGCTCTGCCGCAATTCCATCTGGAACACGATGGCGGCATTGCGGTTTCCCCCCAACGCCTCCAAGTGCAGGCGTGCCAGCTTCCGAAGCCGCTCTACGGGATCGGCGATCTTCGCCAACTCCGTTCGAGCGTTGTTCATGAATGTCTCGAACGCCGTAGTGATGGCAATGGCAAGGATCTCATCCTTATTCTTGAAGTAGAGATACACAGTACCGTCGGCCACATTGGCGCGGTCAGCAATGTCAGAGATGCGCGATACGAAGAAACCTTTTTCCGCGAACACGGCCAGCGCAGCTTCGAGAATCCGGTCGTACTTCTCGGGATTGCGCAGCACCGGTGCGACTGCTTCTGGCGATGTGGCTTCGCGCTTGGGCAACTCGACAGCCTCACTCTCGGGCTCCAGCGCAAGCTCTGCATGGGCAACCACTTACGCTGGATTCTTCCACCGAATGAATCCTCATTCACTGTAGAACCACTTCGGGAAATCTGCAATGATATCGGTCGTGTTTTGCGCTCCTGTCCCAAATTGCTACTACGCGCCAAATAGCGACACGTACCATTTGTCTGTCGGCTCGAAAGAGCCGCCTTTACCCGCGTGGCTCCGCGACAACTCTCTCCACTTCCCTGTGTAACAATGGCCAAACACCCCGCACACGAAATGAGGAGAGAGCAATGAAACAAATCTTCCTGGCAGCGCTGCTGGCGGTGAACTTAATGCCCGCCTTGCACGCCGCCGATCAACCGGCGCAAACGCCGCCGCAGCCGACCGTCAAAGTCGGCGACATGGCGCCCAACTTCACCCTCAGCGACCAGAACGGCAAAAAGGTTTCGTTGAGCGAGTTCAAGGGCAAGAAGAATGTCGCCTTGGCGTTCTACGTCTTCGCCTTCACCGGTGGTTGAAGCAAGGAGATGCAGGCTTTCCAGCAGGACCTCGCAAAGCTGGAAGCCGCCGACACTCAGGTTCTGGGTGTAAGCATGGATTCTCCTTTCTCCAACAAAGCGTGGGCAGAAAAGATCGGAGTCACGTTTCCCCTGCTCAGCGATTGGGGCGGCGATGTGACGAAGGAATACGGACTCTATAACCCGAAGTACAAAGCGGCGCGGCGCGCGACCTTCGTCATCGACAAGGACGGCAAAGTCGCCGACATCAAACTCGACAGCGAAGCCATCGATCCGACCAAGACGGTCGAAGCCTGCCAGGCAAGAAAACTGAACCGCTAGCGTTGACTCCCACACATTCCAGCCGAAGGAATGTGTGGAGCACCCGAACCCGTGGGCGCGAGGAGATATACAGAATGTTGTTTCGCAAGCTCGGCCTCGCGCTCATGCTTTCCCTGTTGGTCGCGCTTCCTGCCTTCTCCGCCGACGAGGGAGACTTCGCCTGCGTCGGCGCCAAGGTCTATCCCTCGCCGACCGATCCTCCTATCGAAAACGCGACGCTGCTCGTCCACGATGGCAAGATCATCGCTGTCGCTCCCAGCTACCGGTTGAAGAACAAGTTCCCGCGCTCGGCCGTGACGATCGATTGCAAGGGCAAAGTCGTCGTCGCCGGATTCTGGAACAGCCATGTGCACTTCACCAACGGATGGGACAACGTGCCCAACGCTTCCGTCGCTACCCTGACCTCGCACCTTCAGCAGATGCTGACGCGCTGGGGCTTTACCACAGTGTGGGACCTGGGTTCCGACCCAAACAACACGCTCGCGCTTCGCCAACGTGTCGAGTCGGGCGAAGTTCCCGGCCCGCAGATTCTCCTGGCCGGAGACATCTTTCCCAAGGGTGGTCATCCTGTTTATCTTCCTCCCGAGATGAAGCTCCCGGAAGCTGCAACGCCGCAGCAGGCAACCGAAATGGCGAAGCAATATCTGGAGATGGGCCTCGACGGCATCAAGCTTTTCACCGGCTCCTTCATGGGATCGAAGCCGACCATCAACATGCCAACCGACATCGTGAAGGCCGCGGTCGATGTCGCGCACGACGAAAACAAGCCAGTGTTCGCCCATCCTCAAAACCACATCGGCGCGGACAACGCTCTGGCCGGCGGTGTCGACATTCTCGCCCACACTCTTCCCATCGAGGGCAGTTTCACTCCAGAAGAACTTGCCCGGATGAAAGCGCAGCACACGGCGTTGATCCCTACCTTCACTCTTTGGACCACCGTGACCTCGAATCCGCGAGCCATTGAGCAGATCGAGACAGCAACCATTACGCAGACCAAGGCGTTTCTCTCCCAAGGTGGAACGCTTCTCTTCGGCACCGATGTCGGTTTCATCTCGATCTACGACACCACCAAGGAATTCGAGTTCATGGGCCGCGCCATGGGCTGGCGCGACATATTGGCGTCGCTCACCACCAATCCCAGCGACTACTTCAAAGCATCCAGCAAAGGCCGTGTCGAGAAGGATATGGACGCCGACCTGGTCGTGCTTGATGCCGATCCCGCCGTCGATGTCCGGAACTTCGCCAAGGTGGCCTACACCATTCGCAACGGGCGCGTGATTTATCGCAAGTGAGCCTCGACCCAACCTCCACATCTGATTGCTGACGGCGCCGCCTTTGCGCTCCTCGGGGTGGAAGCCTTGGTTTGGCTTGGCTGGGACTCGAGGATTCCCACGTCTCTACGCATTTCGCTCCGCCACCAACTCCCGCTCGTCCTCCACCCGCACGCTCGCCACTGGCCTTCTTGCGCTGGTGAGGATCTTCTGGCTGATGGCGGCGCGTTGCGCGACCGGCTTGCGGCCGTCGCGGTGTTCGCGATCGATGCCGTTCAACATCTCGTAGCCAAAGATGGAAACCTTCGCCTGCTCATACTGCACCTTGCTAAGCATCAGGGGTATGCGTACGCTGCGGTCGATTGCCTCCTGATCGAGAATGTTGACCGGGCCGACTGTCGGGATGGCTTCGCCGTCCTCCTCTGCCGACGAATCAGCGGCATCAGCGTCTTCGGATTCCTGCACCCGTTTTCCGTTCGCGTCATCTTTGATCAGACCCGCATACTTTGCGCCTTCCACGATCTCCGCCGCCGTCGCTTCCAGGTTCTCTGCTTCCGCCGGCTCCTCAATGCGCAAGCTGGCGGTCTCGGCCACGTCAAGTTCGTAGTCCTGCTCAAAGCTGTCATAGCGATTGCAGATGGCGTTACCGGAGTCGGCCTCAGCTTCTTTCTGCACGTTGCGCAGGTTGAGGCTGGCGGTCTGTAACGAATACAGCACCAGGCCGGCGGTTTTGCGATCGAGCGTGCCTTTCAGCAGCGCGTCGGTCACCTGCACCAGCGCGAGTTGGATGGACGCAGCATCTTCCAGCAGCGGCAACTCGATCGCCGGAGCCTGCAGGCCGTGGTCGAAATAACGTTGCAGGCGCAGCCGCCGTCCAATGTCGATGATGTGGAAGAAACAGTAGCTGCGGCCGCGCATGGCAGGCGATCCGCAGAAATGGCCGTTGGCTTTGACGTGTTCGCAGTGGCGGGTCATGGATTGCTCCTCTATGAGTGCGATTAGTTTCGATCTGTCATCCTGAGCGGAGTCGAAGGACCTGCAGTTCAGGTGTCATCCCGACCCCGAGCGAAGCCGAGGGGGGGAGTCGAGGGACCTGCAGTTCAGGTGTCATCCCGAGCGGAGCCGAGGGATCCGTTCTTGCTTCTAGCGAATGGCGAACAGCGAATAGCGGTTTTTGAGACACCATCCCCTACCCCGACTACAGTTGCGAGATTAAGGGAATTGAAAATAAACCGGGAGCGAGTTAGTCACAACGACGTGTGATAAGGAAAACGAAAGTAACTATCGACGGCACTTCCGTGGGCATGGGACACCTGCCCAGGCAAGCGCTCTGAGTAGCCAACGAAATCCGAGGATGCCCGGGCCACCCGCCTGACAACTGACCACCGACAACTGGCAACTGATTTGTGAGCGGGTCTTTTGACTCGAGTACCTGGATAAATCTTCTTCTTACTGGAAGGTTGGGAGATCGCCCTAATATTCGAGGTTGAAGAAACCGGGAGTGCGTAGGCCTCGGTCCAACTGTTGAATAGACCCGCTCAAGCTACGCTTGATAGCCTGCCCTGAGCGCAGTCGAAGGGGAGCACCCGATGACTATCTGTGTTCGTAAAACCTTGCCTGGGCCACCCACCCGATCCTTCGATCGGGAACCATCGTGGCTGCCCACATTTCCCAACTGAAGGGAAATGTGGGCCACCGTTCAGATCTCTAGTAAGACCGGCCATCCCATATTCAAGCTACACAAATGTGGGACATCCACCGAATTGTCTTGACTGCTAGTCCGGTGTTGCCGCCAGATAAATGCATATAAGGAAAGTGCGCCATGAGAAACTTCAGAATTAACCTAGTTGGTTTTCTCCTACTATTCGGCGTTTGCTGCTCCTGTATCGCGCAGTCTCATGTACTGAATCTTTCGCCCGAGCCCAAGGCGATGACGGTTCAGGATGTCATCAAGTTGTCGAAGGCAGGATTTAGTGAGGACCTGATCATTGACCAGATTAGGAAAACAGGACAGCGCTTTAGTCTGTCGACAGATCAGCTTCTTCAGTTAAAGGCAGCTCAGGTTAGCGACAACGTCATCAAGTTCATGATTGATCCCGCGACCGCCTCGCCACCGTTGCAGCCTGCGCCCTCGGCGGCTCTGTCAAGTGCATCGCCGACCAAGCCCGAACCACTTCGAACAGCGGAACCGACTGCGGCCGCACTACCGACGGAGATCGGGGTTTATGCCAAGCAGAAGGGGAAGTGGACGGAGATACTTCCGGAAGTGGTGAATTGGAAAACTGGTGGCGTAATGAAAAGCGTCGCGACGGTTGGCGTTGTGAAAGGGGACGTAAACGGGCATGTCAACGGGTCGAGCAGTAAGAACCATGTGAGCTCACCGGTGGAATTCCTGATCGTTGCCCGCGAAGGCGACGCTATTACGGAGTATCAGTTGGTAAGGCTTCATCAACACGGCAGTAGCCGGGAGTTCAGGACGGTGACTGGCGGCGTGTTTCACGTCTCCGGAGGTGCAACTCGCGATCTTGTCGCGTTCGATGGGACAAAGGTCTCGTCTCGCACGTATTCCGTCAAGCTTGGGAACTCGCAAGGTGAGTATGGATTCATACCTCCAGGAGCATTCACGTCGATGAACACCGCCTCTGCGGGAAAAATTTATTCGTTTCGGGTAATCGAGTAGATCGACCGGATAGGGGTATCTCCCTTTGGGGGAGGCGGCCCATAGTTAACTGATGGCATAGCCTTGAAAGGCTGGGCTATCTTGTGTCGTCCCTACGGGACTCATTGTTTTTTGGGGGCCACGTTTCCTAGCACTCCCGTGCTGGGCTACAGGTTGTTTCGACGGGACGGGTGGACGGGTGGCCCACAATTGCCTTCTGTTGGCAATTGTGGGTAGCAAGCAGGCTGTGGCGCCATTCATCTCAAAACCAGGAACTAGCGATTAGCGATCAGCAAAAGAAAAAACGAAACGCCAGTACCCACTCTTGCTTGGGGACTATGTCGGACGCCTCCTCATCCACCTCAGGAACCCGAGGCTCGACCCGGCACCGCCAATAACAGACACTAAGGCCAGCGGAGCAGCGGCTGAGCTGACGCCATTAAGAACTATCGTTGCTGCACCACCTAGGACGCCGAGTGCCTCTCCAGCTCTGAGGAACGCTCCCAAGACTCGATCGCCCTTACTCTCATGTTGAGACAAGAGGTTAGAGGTTGCGCAGATCATTTCTGCCGCCTCGGGTATCCCTTCGCGCAACTGATCAAGTAAGCCATGCTCGGGGGCAAGTCTGAATGCCTTTAGAGACAAATTGAGGTCGAATAAAAGCTTCTTTAATACGGACTCTGGAATCTGGCATTTGCGAAGAATGTCCGCTTCTTGAATCAGGAAAAGCTCAATCTCATCAAACGCTGATATCAGGTCTGCTTGGCTTTCAGTGATCGGGGCACGCAACGTGTCTAACGATTCCCAGAAGGAACTGTCACCCGACAATCGGCTCAATGCCTTGCAGATGGTGCCCGCTGCCGCGCGGAGCCCGTTGATGTTGTCATCGTGCTCAAATTCCCAGAGTGCCTGTGAGGACTCTATGTAATACCTCACTAAATAGCACGATTATATACTTCACGACGGAGCGGTGTTATGCTGACAAAGCCTAAGCCGCTTCCAAAAGAACCACGTTCTAAACCGAAGCGGTTGCCGAAAAGGAAAGTTGTGACCATAGCGGCAGGCTTCCAATGCGCTGAAGGCGTCATTATCTGTGCGGACTCTCAAGAAACGATCACCGATGTTGCGGGCAACGGTGTGAAGCGGAATGCTCCGAAGCTGATAATTCGGCCCGCATGGGCAAGCGAAAAGAACACAGAGCCATGCGCCGTCTTTGCCGGATCGGGGGACGGCGATCTTGTTGACCATCTGACAGATGAGATTTGGGCAGGAATGCTCCGAGGCGGCAAAACCTTAGAAGGGATGCTTGCCAGCGCTCAGGCAAAATTGCACAAAACCTATAAGGCTCTCACGGGGTCGTATCATGCGGGATATCTCCCCGAAGTTAAATTCCTGGTTGCTGTGTGGGTCCCGCCGCGCGATGTGGAACTCATTAAGATCGTCGGGCCGGTTATCACTCGGTACGCTGCATTGGATGCAATCGGCTGCGGAACTCTCCTGAGCACGTATATCGTGAGTCGGTTGGCTTGGCACAAGTCATCGTTTCAGGAAGCCATTCCCGCCTCGCTCTACATGATCGAGGAGGTCAAAAATTACGTTTCTGGATGCGGCGGGGACACTCATCTCTGTACTCTTCGATACGACGGAACGCTTAATTTCTTGCGCAAGGAAGAGATCGAGGAGAGCGTCAGCACTATTCGAGAGATCGAACAGGTAGCAAGACGAATCGTCGCGTTTTCGATTAGCAGGAACGATGTTCCGCCAGAAGAATTCGCACGGTATCTGGACGAAGCGGTCGAAGAGATAAAGCAACTCAGAGCGAAAGGCCGAGTCCCCAATGAATGAACTTCATTTTCCACAATCGCCGGACGAATTAGTGGAACGTCTTAGGTCCCTTCGTGAGGAACGAAGGAAGTTCCCGCGTCCGCCTCGCCGACTATCGTTGACCGCCGAGCAGCGGGTTGAGGTGCTAAACAAGACGGACTCCCGGTGCCATCTCTGTGGCGGCGAAATCACGGAAAACAAGTTTGCAGCCGACCATGTTCTGTCGCACGCGGCAGGCGGAGAGCACAAACTGGCCAACTATCTCTCGGCTCACAGTCTGTGCAACGGCTGCCGTTGGTTTTATTCGCCAGAAGAATTCCAGTGGATTCTGAGGATGGGGGTTTGGGCGCGAAAGCAGATAGAAGACCAGAAGAAACCCATCAGCAGAGATATGCTTGCGGCGTTTTGGGCGCACGAGAAAGAGTTGCCAGAACGACGTGCGAGACGCGCCCGCAAGATTAAGCTATCAGCCTTTCAAAAGTCAGCGGCTCAGCCGTAACCATATGGCGCAATGTGTCGATGAACAGATCGGGACGCTTTCTGCGGTCAAAGCGGAATGTCATCTCATCCAAGTAGGCTTGCAGATGCTTGGCGCTGATCTTGTGCCACGTTCCCATGACACCGCGCTTGAGCAGAGAGAAAGCCGATTCGACGGTATTGGTGTGAATGTCCGTTCCGAGCCGGACATACTCACCCGCGCTATGCGTCACTGTCTCGTGTTTGTGGCTGCCCACAGCTTTGCGATAGGCAGGCAATTCGTCGGTCACGATAACATCAACGTCCGCGCTGATATTCTCTTGAATATAGCGAGCCAGCGTTCCAGTTTTCGCATCTTCGGCGTGGAAGAAGCGCAGTTCCCCGTCGCGCTTGCGGATACCTATTACAACTTCCTTGTTGGTTGTAGCCTTGCCACGTCCACGGTTGCGTTGCTTGCCGCCGACATACGTTTCGTCCATCTCAACTGTGCCGTCCAGCATCGGGCGCTCCGCTTCGCCCATTGCAGCACGAATGCGATGACACAAGTACCACGCGGTTTTGTAGCTCACTCCGAGCAGCCGCTTAACTTGATTCGCACTCATGCCTTTGCGCGACTCGCAGATGAGCAGAACGGCGAGGAACCATTTTTCGAGCGGGAGATGGGAATCGTGGAAGATCGTCCCCGCCGTGGCGGTGAACTGATAGCCGCATTCGGCGCACTCCAACTTTTTCTGCGAAGGAATGTCGAACAACTTTTTGCTCTTGCAGCGGACGCACTCAGGGCCATACGGCCAGCGCAGCTTCGCCAGCAGAGCGCGGCATTGTTCGTCGGTAGAGAACATCTGGTTTATATCGGTGAGTGTCATGGCTAAGAAAACTCCGAAAAAATCGCGGGGGCCGCTAGAGCGGATGCCGACTCGCAAACTGGCGTCAGTTGTGAGGCGCAATCTTTTGAAGAAATTGCGGGAAGAAAATCCCGACTGGAAACCTGATAAACCAAGTCGGCAGTGAGGTTTACTGTCATTTACGAGAAAAGAATAGCACTACGGCGACTCTTCGTCAAGTAAATAATCGTGCTAAATAGTCACTGTCTTTCAGCCGATCCGCAACCCCCATCGTTGCTCTCCTTATGTGACCGATTGTCCGTGATGCCGAAGCAATATAGCACGCAGTTCGGCGTTACGCACCGAAGTTTGTGCCGTCCCTAAGGCCCCTCTCTCCAGAGCCTTCAAGAAGCATCCATACTTCTCGACGATAACTGCATCGCCGCAATCCGCCGATGGGCAGAGGCAGTACTGCCACTGCGGACCGAAAGCGTCAGTACCGCGAGCAACGACGCACATGGCAGTGCGAGAGCCATCACCGAAACGTGGTTCTCCATCAAGGTCGGAACCTGATGGAGGATTCCGCATCGGTCTGGATAAATGGCTGCTGCAAGTGGCTCGTCACAAACTGCAAAACGGGTCAGCAGCTACGAGATGCCCGCGACATAGCGTCCCAAAAGACTGCTGGTTCAGCTGCATCGATCCGCCTCGCCATGCAGAACGAGCGTGGCGCGGCCGTCGTACACCTTCTCCTCCCCCCCCCCCCCGCCCTCCCCCCCTTCCTCCCCCCCCCCTCCCCCCTCCCCTCGCCCCTCTCCCCTCCACCCCCCACCGCGCGGCGTCATGGTCGTTACCATGTCGGAGCTATGTCAACCACAACACACCAAGGGACTCTTTATATTTCTTAATCACGTTTCCCAGCACTCCGAGCCTGCCCTGAGCGTAGTCGAAGGGTGCTGGGCGACAGGTTGTTTCGTCCTGCGGACTGGAGGGAGCCGCAAGCGTTGAGGTCATGACCCTGAAAACCGCTAGAGTCCCTAAACTTCCCGCAACTAATCACACACACCTGTGACAAACTCGCTTGGTTGTCATCACTAAGTTTCGTAAAATAGAAACCTTGAGGACGAGGGAGATTTGTCTCTCGCCCACTCGCGCCCACTGATCGGGAGGCGTGACGCGCAGCAATCGTCATAACGCCTGTTGGCCACTGTTAACCACTCCTGAAACACTCCCACCCTTCCATCCTCAAAAAATCGCTTCTAACTCTTTATTCTGCAAGATTTTGCCTCTAAGTCTCACGCGCTCAAGATTTTGCGGAGCTTTCTTCAAAACAGCTCAATCATTTCAATATTTTAGAGCTCTACCGGGGGGAGGGGGTACCCTTCAGATTGCACTAAACCGTGTGCAATCGGCCAAGACCGGAAATCGTCGCAGAAGATTACCCTTCAATACACATCGGCCTCTCGTTGTAGGGTGCGTAATTGTGTCGTCCCCTACGGGACTTCTCGTCCTACTAACGACCTCTCCCAGCACTTCCGTGCTGGGCTACAGATTGTTTCGTCCTGCGGACTGGGATCAGTCGCCATCGACGAGCTCCGAGCCAAGTGCCAAAAGCCAAGTGCCAAAGGCGAACTGCAGGTCCCTCGCCGACTCACGTCGCCTCGGGATGACACATCAAATTTCTCCCTTTCTCCGTGTCCTCCGTGCCTCTGTGGTGAACGCATTTGCCCCCGCTCCCGCCCACCCGATACGATGGAAGGTTGCGGTCATTATCGATTTTGCGGAGGCATTTTTATGGCTACTTTAGAGCAGAAGGCGCGCACCGAGTCGGCGATCGCGGTGGCGAAGGCGCCGGAGTACAAGAACTTTATCAATGGCGAGTGGGTCGAGAGCCACACCGGCGAGACCTTTGCCAACCTGAATCCGGCGGACACGCGCGAGGTGGTTGGCACCTTCCAGCACTCGGACAAGCGCGACGTGAACGATGCCATTGAGGCGGCCAGGCAAGCTTATAAGAAGTGGCGGCTGGTTCCCGCGCCGCGGCGGGCCGAGATGCTGTTCAAGGCGTCGGAGATCCTGATGGCGCGCAAGGAAGAGTATGCCCAGCTGATGACGCGCGAGATGGGCAAGGTGATTAAAGAGACGCGCGGCGATGTGCAGGAAGCCATCGATTGCGGCTACTACACGGCGGGCGAAGGGCGGCGGCTGTTTGGACCGACGGTTCCGTCGGAGCTGCCCAACAAGTTTGCCATGGCGGTGCGGCAGCCGCTGGGGGTGTGCGCGATGATTACGCCGTGGAACTTCCCGATGGCGATTCCGTCGTGGAAGCTGTTTCCGGCGCTGGTGTCGGGGAACACGGCGGTGATCAAGCCGGCGCAGGACACTCCGCTGTCGACGATAAATTTTGGGCAGGCGCTGGCGGATGCGGGGATTCCGGCGGGCGTGGTGAACGTCGTCACCGGATTTGGCGGCGAAGTTGGAACGCCGATGGTGGAGCATCCGGAGGTAAGGGCGGTGTCGCTGACGGGATCGACGGCGGTGGGCCGGATCGTGGGCCAGGAGGCGGCGAAGACGTTTAAGCATTGCTCGCTGGAGCTGGGCGGGAAGAATCCGATGATCGTGCTCGACGACGCGAACCTCGAGCTGGCGCTTGAAGGCGCTTTGTGGGGAGCGTTTGGCACGACCGGGCAGCGCTGCACCGCGACTAGCCGCATCATCGTGCAGAAGGGCGTGTACCGGAAGTTTGTGGATTCGCTGGTGGAGCGCGCGAAGAAACTCAAGATCGGCAATGGGCTGGACGAGAGCGTGGATATGGGTCCGGCAGTGAACAAGAACCAGATGGAAACCGACCTGAAGTACATCAAGATTGGCCAGGATGAAGGCGCGAAGATGCTGTGCGGCGGACATCGTCTGGAAGGCGGGGCGTACGAGCATGGATGGTTTGTGGCTCCGACGGTGTTTGCCGATGTCGATCGCAAGATGCGAATTGCGCAGGAAGAAATCTTTGGGCCGGTGGTGTCGATCATTCCGTGCGATGGGCTGGAGAACGCGATCGATATCGCGAACGACATCGAGTATGGGCTGTCGTCGTCGATCTATACCAAAGATGTGAACAAGGCGTTTACCGCGATGCGCGACTTGTATGCGGGCATCACGTACATCAACGCTCCGACGATTGGAGCGGAAGTGCACCTGCCGTTCGGCGGGACAAAAGCCACGGGCAATGGACACCGCGAGGGCGGTATTGGCGCGATCGATTTCTATACCGAGTGGAAGTCGGTGTACATCGATTACTCGGATACGCTGCAGAAGGCGCAGATCGATCGGCCGGAATAAGAGCGTTGGCCACGGATTACACGGATCGGAGATGAGGATTGAAAAACAAATCCTGATCCGTGTAGATCCGTGTGAATCCGTGGCTGGATTCGTCTTTGCCCTCCGCCGGAATTGCTTAAACGGTGCTATTTGCAATAGAATCAGTTATTCGGCTCACGTCGAGATTCTCACCCTAAGGAATACACCCAAGTATGGCGAACCATTTTTCGGCGCTGAAGCGTACCCGTCAAACGGAAAAGAAGACGGCGGCAAACCGCGCCAACAAGTCGCGCCTGCGCACCGCGTTGCGCTCGCTGCGTGAAGCTATTGCCAAGGACGACAAAGAAGCCGCTAAGAAGGCTTATAACAGCACCGCCTCGATCGTCGATAAGGGCGTTCAGAAGGGCGTTCTGCACAAGAACACCGCCAGCCGCTACAAGTCCCGGCTGAGCGCTCGCCTGAAGGCCGCCGGCGCCAGCAAGTAAGAACCAGGCTTCCGATTGAAGCGGGCTGCGCGCCCGCTTTGTTGTGTCTGGGATTTCCTGAGGAGCTCGACTGTTCCCCTACAGCTGTAGTAGTGGCAAAGAGTGAGCGACATCACAGGTTCGTTTCTACGGTTGCGCTATTATTGTCAGTTCCTCAAATTACTGATCCTGCTGTCGTGGACAGCTCAGCCGAGCTGCGAGCAGGACGCAAAAGGTGGTGCGCTGTGAAGGGTGACAAGAGCGTTATCGCGTTTCTGAACGAAGTCCTCAAAGCCGAGTTGACGGCCATCAACCAGTATTTCCTGCACTCCGAGATGTGCGAGAACTGGGGTTATGAGCGGATGGCCAAGCTGATCAAGAAGGAATCCATCGAAGAGATGGTGCACGCCGAGAAGCTTATGGAACGCATCCTCTATCTCGATGGCACGCCGAACATGACCGACTACTTCAAGATCAACGTCGGCGCCACCGTGCTCGATCAGCTCAAGAACGATCTGGAGCTCGAGTACTCGGCCGTGAAGCGGCTGAACGATGGCATCCAGCTTTGCCTGAAGATGAACGACGGCGGATCGCGCGAACTGGCGGAGAAGATCCTGAGCGACGAGGAGCACCACATCGACTGGCTGGAAGGGCAACTCCATGCCATCAGCGAGATGGGAATCCAGAATTACCTGGCGCAGCAGTTGAAGAAGGACGAGGACTAGAACTGCCGCTTTTGGCTCTTGGCTTTTGGCCGTTCGCTAAAGCTCACATGGAGTTTCATCCCGAACGTAAGTCGCCGCGGCGACGGAGTCGAGGGATCTGTAGTTTGCCCGTGCAGCGGAAGAGCGCGTCGATGCGAAGAGCGCGTCTTTCGTGGGTTACAATGAAACAGCGCTGACGTTCCGGACCTTTCGCAGCACGCTTCCCGAACGGAGAGATGGCCGAGTGGCTGAAGGCGCACGCTTGGAAAGCGTGTATACGGGAAACTGTATCCAGGGTTCGAATCCCTGTCTCTCCGCCATAACTGACGACAAAATGCTGGCCTAAGTGGTCCCTCGCTGCGCTCGGGATTTCGGCTGCGGGCTCACACGCCCGCAAATCGGCACAAGTTCAAATCCCTGTCGCTCCGCCAGATAGAATCAACAGCTTACGTAGCACGGCTCCTCCCCGCCCCGATCACTCGGGCGTGTGTCAGGCTGGCGCAAGGGACGCTTAGTCTTCTGAGATGCCCCACATTTCCCAAACGAAGGGAAATGTGGGCCACCCGTCACCCGTCCCTCGTGAGCGTTTGCCCCGGCCACCCGCCAGTGTGAGTCCCACTCATTCCAAACGATGGAATGAATGGGGCACCCGCCGCTTCGATATTTCGGAACCTAACCTGAACTGATTTTTCAGTGGCTGGAGCCAGCCTGCGAAGCTATTCCTCAAAGAACCTGGCGGGGATTTCTCTGTTTCTCATTATGGGTGTGTGAGTCTTCAGCCATTGCTTTAGATCGAATAGTTTAGGGTATAGAAATCGCCTGGCGCTTATATTGAAGCTACGGCTCAAATGGTCAGGCGGGGTAGCCAGCGAATATCCCATGCTTTCCAGATCCCGGCCAACCCAAGATTCAAACCTCGCCAATTGTTCTGCAGACAGAACCCTTCTCCAGCGGCCGACCGGATGGAAACTCGAGTTCTCCAGTTCATCGGGAAACGACGTATTAGGAATGGCAAGCGGCCCAACGTTCGCAGCGCGAATGCGATCATAGTCTAGATCGTGCTCGATGAATTCTCCCAAGACTGCCAGAGTCTCTCGTGGGCGAGTTACCAGGTCCTCGTATCGCAGCTCAAGGTAGTCTGCTCCCAGTTTCGTTGCGAACTGCCGCCCCTGGTTGGCCATCCATCCCCAGAACAGACCTGTCACCATCAACCCATGCTGCGGAGTCCAGGGATACTTCCGCAGCCAAGCTTCTTTTTCCATAGAGAGTGCGACGTCTCTACCGTCACGAATGAGATGAATGAATAATGCTTCGGGAATGGCCTGCTTGATTTTGGGAATGAAGAACAGGTGATCGTTGGTTGTCTCGGCCCAGCGCTCGACCTGCTGAGCGCCCGCGATTTCTTCCATGACGAGTCTGAGAAAATCGCCTGGATTTCTGCAATCGGCCAGTAGTTTTCCCGTAATTCGGTCGGGATTTATTCTGGCGCGGGTAAACATTTTCGCCCGCAGCCATGTATCTATCATCTTTTGGCGATTTCGACGGTGGCGCAGACTACCAAACCGGGGCGCCAGTATGTTGAACACACTGGATTCTTCGGTATAAAACGCGAAGTTCCCGGAAGAAATCAGCATGTAATACAGCAGTGTAGTTCCGGAGCGAGGGCAGCCGAGCACAAATACAGGAGCCCGGCTTCGGAGTTGAGTTGTTCCAGGCAAGGTTCGCACTCCACTCGTTCCTAAGGGTTGAGATTCGGTGGCTGAGCACCCACATTTCCCAAATGATGGGAAATATGGGCCACCCGCCACCCGGCGATGGGAAATGTGGGCCACCCCGTCGCGCAATAACTGACGAGCCTCAGCGAGTGGCCTGACGGTTCTTGTTGACGATACCAGCCAGGATCAGCAGAAAAGCGAAGCACCTGACGAGATAAATGTCGGGCCAGCCCTCGTTAGGGTGAGGCAACACGAGAAACG
The DNA here is from genome assembly GCA_963796585.1 of uncultured Acidobacteriaceae bacterium. Classification (GTDB taxonomy): domain Bacteria; phylum Acidobacteriota; class Terriglobia; order Terriglobales; family Acidobacteriaceae; genus CAVVDY01. Next base: position 154,134 of record CAWCMB010000003.1, on the reverse strand, counting down.
CGGTCCGATTGAGACCTTCCACAATGAAGGCGAGCGCGAAGAGCAGGAATAGCGAGTCGTGGGTTTCTCTCCAGAATTTCAGAAAGAAAACGCCGGCGGTGAGCGACGAGGTGGCGATGACTCCCAGCAGAAATCCTTCAATCATTTGTCGCCCTCCCATATAAGACCGTACAAGAGGATGAGCATCCCAACTGCCGCGGCGACCAACCTCCAGCGGTAAAGATTGATGTCAGGGAAAATAATGAGGTCCAGGAAGACCATGAGGTTGGAGAGGGCCAGGAAATAGAAACAGATCGCGCTCCAAAGTAACAAGCGCTTTCCGACGTTTTTATAGGCGCGGGTCAAAAGCACACCGCAGGTGAGCGTCACGAGCAAGCCGAAGATATAGACGGCAGGTCCCATTTTAGTCTCGGTCCCTCTTCAAACGGAAGGCGCGGGCGAATTCACGCAGGGATGCCGCGGGTTTGGAGTGGATCATGTTGGATATGCGAACGATTTCCCGTCGATAGGTCCTATCCACCAGTTCAATCAGTTGATCCCGGTCGGTGGAACGGTACAGAAAAGAACGGTTCTCGGTCAAGGTTAAGAATCCGCGTCTTTCCAAGTCGGTAACCACCGAGCGCGTGTCGTCCAGGGAAAGATACAGGGAATTGGCCATAGCTTCGAAGGACCATACTTGTGGGCGGCTATTCCACAGGAGCAGAAGAGCTTCAAGGTGAGGGACGGTGTCCATCTCGTTGACGATGAATTCATCGACGGCTCTTCGATTGGGATTCTGGTCCATCACGGTCTAATCAACAGCATCAGCAGCGGGCGACTGCACCTTGGGATTGCGCAGAAAGCTGGGCGCCGCTCGCCCTCACTCTGCTAACGCTAGAATTGCCCGGCTTGAAAGCTGTTTTTCTGGCCGCCAACAAGGGCAATCGGATCGAGTTCTGACCATATTAGTTACGCATTAGGTGACCCGCAACCCGCACCGAGGCTGTCATGAAACTCTTACGCACGTCTAAGCAATTGCCGCAGACATTCGACAGGAACTGACGCCTTAGCAAATTTTCCTGTACTCAATTGCCGCTTGCAGCCAACTCGAAAGACAAGCGTTGCATCTGAACTGCATCCATAGTTACGGGCCGAAAATAACCGGGCCGAACTCATCTTTGGGTGCGATAACTCGAGAACTTAGTAGACCTGTAGCCGGCGTTGGGGGCGAACCGTCGCTGGCCGGGTTTGGTAGCAGTGACGATGCTCAACTCCGGAAACTCGGTAAATCGGCCTGTGCTAAGGATGTAGTACAGATCTGTCGCTCCCATGCTCTGCATACGCTTCATCCAAAACTCGAGTGCGTCGATCAACCACGCTGTCAGCCTGTTCCTGGAGCCCTGATCTATGAAACGAACCAGCTCAACCAATCCAGCCGAATCTGCCGCAGCCACCGTCCTGCAAGACACTCCATTGCCAGGAAACGGCCGTGGCAGCGAGATTCCGGAGCCTACCGCAGCGGACTTAAGGGCCATCCTCGCCAGCCTGCAACAGATGCAGCAAGGCGATTTTTCGGCTCGCCTTCCAGGATCGTGGACGGGCTTACCGGGAAAGATTGCCGACACCTTCAACGACATCGTCGCCGCCAATGAACAGATGGCACGTGAGCTGAAACGAGTTGGCCAGGCGGTGGGAAAAGAGGGTCGGACCCGGGAGCGTATCCATTTTCGGACGCGCAACGGAGCGTGGGGTGAGATGGAGGTTTCGGTCAACACGCTGGTGGACGACCTGCTTCGTCCTACGACCGAGGTGACGGGCGCGATTGCAGCAGTGGCCCAAGGAAATCTGAACCAGACGGTGCGGCTGGATGTCGATGGCCGCCCACTGGAGGGCGAGTTCCTGCGCTCCGCAAACATCGTTAACACAATGATCCAGCAGTTGAGCGTGTTCACCTCTGAGGTGACCCGCGTGGCGCGCGAGGTGGGCACTGACGGCAAGCTGGGTGGGCAGGCGGTCGTACCCGGAGTGGCAGGAACGTGGAAGGACTTGACGGACTCGGTGAACTCGATGGCGAGCAACCTGACCAGCCAGGTCCGCAATATTGCTGAGGTGGCAACAGCAGTGGCCAGCGGCGATCTCTCGCGCAAAATCACGGTGGATGTGCGTGGCGAAATCCTGCAGCTAAAAGAAGCCATCAACACCATGGTCGATCAGCTACGTTCGTTTGCTTCGGAAGTGACGCGCGTGGCCCGCGAGGTGGGTACCGACGGCAAGCTGGGCGGACAGGCGGTCGTTCCCGGCGTCGCCGGTACGTGGAAGGACTTGACCGACTCGGTTAACGCCATGGCCGGAAACCTCACCGCGCAGGTGCGCAACATCGCCGAGGTGACCACGGCCGTGGCCCGCGGCGATCTCTCCCGCAAGATCACGGTCGATGTGAAGGGAGAAATCCTGGAGCTGAAAGAGACGATCAATACCATGGTCGATCAGCTCAACGCTTTCGCCGGCGAAGTAACGCGCGTGGCCCGCGAAGTGGGAACCGAAGGAAAACTCGGCGGCCAGGCAAACGTCCCTGGAGTGGCCGGAACCTGGAAGGACCTTACCGACAACGTCAACTTCATGGCCAGCAACCTTACTGGCCAGGTTCGAAACATCGCTGAAGTCGCCACCGCCATTGCGAATGGCGACCTCTCGCGCAAGATCACGGTGGATGTACGCGGCGAGATTCTCCAGCTGAAAGAAACCCTCAACACCATGGTGGACCAGCTCAACCGTTTCGCGGGTGAGGTGACGCGAGTGGCCCGCGAGGTGGGAACCGAAGGGCGTCTGGGTGGACAGGCGAACGTGCCCGGTGTGGCAGGCACGTGGAAAGATTTGACGGACTCGGTCAATTCGATGGCCGGAAACCTGACGGCTCAGGTCCGCAACATCGCCGAGGTGACGACCGCCGTGGCTCGCGGTGACTTATCGCGCAAGATTACGGTTGATGTGAAAGGCGAAATCCTGGAGCTGAAGAACACCATCAACACCATGGTCGATCAGCTCAACGCCTTCGCCAGCGAGGTGACCCGCGTGGCTCGCGAGGTGGGAACCGAAGGCAAGCTGGCAGGCCAAGCGCAGGTGCCCGGCGTGGCCGGAACCTGGAAAGACCTTACCGACAACGTGAATTTCATGGCCGGCAACTTGACGGCTCAAGTACGCAACATCGCGGAGGTGGCGACGGCAGTTGCGCGCGGTGACTTGTCGCGCAAAATCACCGTCGACGTAAAGGGAGAGATTCTCGAACTGAAGGACACCCTCAACACCATGGTGGACCAGCTACGCTCGTTCGCATCGGAGGTGACGCGCGTCGCCCGCGAAGTGGGAACGGACGGAAAGCTCGGTGGACAGGCTGCCGTGCCGGGTGTGGCGGGAACATGGAAAGACTTGACCGACTCTGTGAACTCCATGGCCAGCAACCTGACTAACCAGGTGCGCAACATCGCCGAAGTTTCGACGGCCATTGCCAGCGGCGACTTGTCGAAGAAGATTACGGTGAATGTCAGCGGCGAAATTCTGCTGCTAAAAGAAACCATCAACACCATGGTGGATCAGCTCAACGCTTTCGCGGGAGAAGTCACCCGCGTTGCCCGCGAAGTCGGTACTGACGGCAAGCTCGGCGGCCAGGCTGAAGTGCCCGGAGTGGCCGGTACCTGGAAGGATCTTACCGATAACGTAAACTCGATGGCCGGTAATCTTACGGCGCAGGTTCGCAACATCGCGGAAGTTACTACGGCCGTGGCGCGCGGCGATTTGTCACGCAAAATAACGGTGGATGTGAAGGGCGAAATTCTGGAGCTGAAAAACACCATCAACACCATGGTCGATCAGCTCAACGCCTTCGCCGGAGAAGTCACCCGCGTGGCTCGCGAGGTCGGCACCGACGGCAAGCTGGGAGGTCAGGCGGAAGTGCCGGATGTGGCCGGCACATGGAAGGACCTTACCGATAACGTGAACTTCATGGCCAGCAACCTGACGGGCCAGGTTCGCAACATCGCGGAAGTTGCGACGGCCATCGCCAATGGAGATCTGTCGAAGAAAATCACGGTGGACGTCCGCGGCGAAATTCTTCAGCTCAAAGAAACGCTGAACACGATGGTGGAACAGTTGCGTTCCTTTGCCGCCGAGGTGACGCGCGTCGCACGCGAGGTGGGTACCGATGGCCGACTGGGTGGACAGGCCAACGTGCCCGGTGTGGCCGGCACCTGGAAGGACCTTACGGACTCGGTAAACGCAATGGCCGGCAACTTGACGGCGCAGGTGCGTAACATCGCCGAGGTAACCACCGCCGTGGCACGTGGCGACTTGTCACGCAAGATCACGGTCGATGTGAAAGGTGAAATTCTCGAGCTGAAAAACACCATCAACACCATGGTGGACCAGTTGAACGCGTTCGCCGCAGAGGTAACGCGTGTCGCACGCGAGGTGGGTACCGACGGAAAGCTGGGCGGACAGGCGCAGGTTCCCGGCGTGGCCGGTACCTGGAAAGACCTTACCGACAACGTGAACGTCATGGCTGCCAACCTGACCGAGCAGGTGCGCGGCATCGTGAAGGTGGTGACGGCCGTTGCCAACGGCGTGCTGACGCAGAAGCTCACGGTGAACGCCAAGGGCGAGGTCGCGGCCCTGGCCGACACCATCAACAACATGACCAACACGCTCGCGACGTTTGCTGATCAGGTAACGACCGTCGCGCGCGAGGTGGGCGTTGAAGGCCGCCTGGGTGGTCAGGCCAATGTGCCCGGCGCTGCAGGAACGTGGAAAGATTTGGTCGATAACGTGAACCTGCTGGCCGACAACCTGACCAACCAGGTGCGCGCTATTGCAGAGGTGGCGACCGCCGTCACCAAGGGCGACCTGACGCGTTCCATTCAAGTGGAGGCGCGAGGCGAGGTCGCGGAGCTCAAAGACAACATCAACACGATGATCAACAACCTGCGTCTCACGACCGAGCGCAACACCGAACAGGACTGGCTGAAAACCAACCTTGCGCGGTTTACCGGCATGTTGCAGGGTCAGCGCGAGCTGACGACCGTAGGCCGCATGTTGCTTTCTGAACTGGCGCCCCTGGTCAACGCGCAGCAGGGGCTGATCTATCAAACGGATGCAGAGGGATCGGACACTATGGTCCTGCTGTCGGCATTTGCCAATGCGCCCGATGGCCACCTGGAGCGGGTCAGGATCGGGGAAGGTTTGGTCGGACAATGCGCCGCCGAGAAGAGGCGTCTGTTCATCACCGACCTGCCGCCGGACAACACAATACCTATCCGCTCCGGACTGTTCGAAGCGGTTCCGCGCAACGTGATTGTGTTGCCGGTACTGTTCGAGGACCAGGTAAAGGCGGTCATCGAACTCGCGACGCTAAGCGGGTTTACGGCTTCGCATCTTGCGTTCCTCGAGCAGTTGACGTCGAGCATCGGTATCGTGCTGAACAGTATCGAAGCCACAATGCAGACCGAGGCCTTGCTTAAGCAGTCACAGCAATTAGCAACTGAGCTTCAATCGCAGCAAAAAGAGTTGCAGCAAACCAACGAGCAACTCGCGCAGAAAGCGCAGCAACTGGCAGAACAGAACGTCGAAGTCGAACGCAAGAACCAGGAAATCGAACAGGCGCGCAGAGCGTTGGAGGAGAAGGCCAAAGAGCTGGCGCTGACTTCGAAGTACAAGTCAGAGTTCCTGGCCAACATGTCGCATGAGTTGCGTACGCCATTGAACTCCATCCTGGTGCTTGGGCAACAACTCGGAGATAACCCAGAAGGTAATCTCAGCGCCAAGCAGGTTGAATTCGCGCGCACCATTCACGGCGCCGGCACCGACCTGCTGAACCTCATCAGCGACATCCTCGACCTGTCGAAGATCGAGTCCGGCACGGTGTCGGTAGAGGCGGAGGAGGTGTTCTTCGCCGGCGTGCTGGAGATGATCGCGAGGCCATTCCGGCACGAAGCCGAGAACAAGAAGCTGTCGTTCGATATCCACACCGATCCACACCTGGGCCGCAGCCTGGTCACGGACTCGAAGCGCTTACAGCAGGTGCTGAAGAACCTGCTTTCCAACGCGTTCAAGTTCACCGAACAAGGTGGGGTGCGCCTGTCGGTGTTTACCGCTGACAACGGCTGGAGCCAGGACCATCCGGTACTCAGCAATGCCGGTTCGGTCATAGCGTTCGAAGTTGCCGACACCGGAATCGGAATACCTCAGGAGAAACAGAAGATCATCTTCGAGGCCTTTCAGCAGGCCGATGCCGGTACCAGCCGCAAGTATGGAGGAACGGGCCTGGGGCTTGCCATCAGTCGCGAACTGTCGGCTCTTCTGGGCGGCGAAATCCAGTTGCGCAGTACTCCGGGCAAGGGCAGCACCTTCACGCTCTACCTGCCGCAAACCTACGTCGGGGCGGCCGGTGCTCCTTTCGTCCCGGAGAAGACCGGTGCGTCTACCTCGGCAGCACGCCAGTTGGCTGCCGCGACGGTCGCGGAACGCCCGACGGAGCACGTCGATGACGATCGCGACAACCTTCAGCCCGGAGATGCCGTGCTGCTGATTGTCGAAGACGATCCTCATTACGCGCGGGTTCTCTGCGATATGGCGCGCGACAAAGGCTTCAAGGTGGTGGTAGCGATGCGCGGAGCCGAAGCCCTGGCGTTGACTCGCGAGTACCATCCCACGGCGGTGTCGCTGGATGTGTTCCTGCCGGACATGCTGGGATGGACCGTGTTGAACCACCTGAAGCAGGATCCAAGCACGCGGCACATCCCGGTGCAGATGCTCACCATGGACGAAGACCGTCACCATGGACTTTCCCGCGGTGCGTTCTCGTTCGTCACTAAGCCGACCACGGGCGAAGGCCTGGACGCGGTGCTGATGAGGATCAAGGAATACTCTGCTCCCCGCCGCAAGCGGCTGCTGATTGTCGAGGACAACCCTGCCGAGCAACTGAGCGTCAAGGAGCTGCTTGGTTACGATGACATCGACGTTACCGTGGTCTCCACAGGACACGAGGCGCTTGACCTGCTGAAGGAAGAGAGCTTCGACTGCGGTGTGCTTGATCTGCGTCTGCCCGACATGAGCGGCTTTGAAGTGCTGGAACGGCTTAGAGACGAGCCGTCGCTCAGCGAACTACCGGTGGTTGTCTTCACCGGCAAACAGTTGTCTCCGGAAGAGGATGCCCGCCTGCATACGCTTGCGAGATCGGTGGTGGTGAAAGACGTAGAATCGCCGGAACGCCTGCTGGACGAAACTGCCTTGTTCCTGCACCGGGTGGTGAGCGACCTGCCGGCAGAGAAGCAGCGAATGCTCGACCGGCTGCATCGTTCGGATGAGGCGCTAGTTGGCAAGCGGGTCATGGTGGTGGACGACGATGTGCGCAACATCTTCGCGCTGAGCAGCGTTCTGGAACGCCGCGGCATGAACGTTCTCACCGCCAGCACCGGGCGTGAAGCCATCGCCATGCTTAAGTCAACCCCCGACGTCGCGATCGTCCTGATGGACCTCATGATGCCGGAAATGGATGGATACGAGACGATGCAGGTCATCCGCCAGAACGCGGCTTTTCGGCGGTTACCCATCATCGCCCTCACGGCAAAGGCCATGAAGGGGGACCGGGAGAAGTGCCTGGAGGCGGGGGCATCGGAATATTTGGCTAAGCCCGTCAATACGGACCAGCTATTGTCCGCGCTTCGCATGTGGCTGCACCGATGAAGAGGACGACTCATGGCAGCATCGGGCCGGAAAGCATCACCTATGAGTATTGAAGCATTTACCAAGCCGATGGAAGACCACGAGAAGGTGAACATTCTCATGGTCGATGATCAGCCCGCGAAGCTCCTCAGCTATGAAGTCATCCTGGAGGAGCTTGGAGAGAACCTGATCAAGGCCACTTCGGCGAACGAAGCACTCGAACATCTCCTGAGGAAAGACATCGCGATCGTCCTCACCGATGTCAGTATGCCGGACATCGATGGCTTTGATTTAGCTGAGATGATCCGCCAGCATCCTCGCTTTCAGAAGACTGCGATCATCTTCATCTCGGGAGTTCACCTCAGCGATGTTGATCGCGTCAAGGGTTATCGCCAGGGAGCCGTGGACTACATTACGGTGCCCGTCATTCCCGAACTGCTGCGCGCTAAAGTCAGCATCTTTGCCGAGCTTCATCGCAAGCGCCGGCAACTGGAGTTGTTGAACCAGCAGTTGGAGCACCGCGTCAGCGAACGCACCCACGAACTAAAACAACGGGCGGACCTTCTCGACCTGGCGACCGAAGCCATCATGGTGCGCGACCCCGAGGGCGTGATTCAGTTCTGGAATTCCGGCGCCGAGGAGTTGTATGGATGGCCTCGCGAAGAGGTGCTCGGCAAAAACGTAAATGACGTCGTCGCTATCAAGCCGCACAACTCAAACGGAAGCCTGCAACCTGACCTGTTCGACTCCGGCAGATGGGAGGGGAATCTCGTCCATTCCACCCGCGACGGAAGAGAGATCGTGGTCGCAAGCCGCCAGGCGCTGAAGACTAACGGCGATGGAGGTATCGGCGCTATTCTCGAGATCAACCGTGACATCACAGCGACGCTGCAAACCGAAGAGGCGTTGCGCCGTGCCGAGCGGCTTGCCGCCATGGGACGGGTCGCCGGCATCATCGCTCACGAGATCAACAACCCGCTGGAAGCCATCATCAACGCCTTCTATCTGCTTCGCGATCACCCATCGCTCGACCCGGAGGCCCGGCGTTACGCGCAATTAGGCGAGGAAGAACTGCTGCGGGTCGCACACATCGTCCGGCAGACGCTCGGGTTTTACCGTGAGTCGCAGCATCCCACCGCCATTTCCATACCCGAGATTCTGGACAACGTATTGGAATTGCAGTCGCGGCATTTTCAGCTCAACCGAATCCAGGTGGAGAAGCTTTACGAAACGGAAGCCAGTCTGTTCGGCTTCCCTATGGAACTGAAGCAGGTCTTCCTGAACCTGATCGCTAATGCAGTACAGGCAATGCCCGCCGGCGGCCGGTTGCGATTGCGGGTGCGGGACTATGTGAATGCTCGGACCGAGACGCAAGGGATTTGCGTGTACGTCGGCGACACGGGTTCGGGCATCGATTCTCAACATGCGAAACAGCTCTTCGAGCCATTCTTCAGCACCAAGGCAGCCAAAGGTACCGGCCTGGGCTTGTGGATCAGTAAGGGAATCGTTCAGAAGTACGAAGGCACCATCCACTTCCGCAGCGTGCGGCTGGGCAGCGGATCGGCTACATGTTTCCGAGTTTTCTTGCCGGGACAAGTCTCGGCCAAAGCATTAAAGGCGAGAGCGGTTGCGTCCGACACCCCGAGCCGAGCCAACGGAGATTCCCGTGTCTGATGAAAAACCGGTGATCCTCTGCGTCGATGATGAAGAGATACCGCTGAGCCTGCGAAAGTCCGTTCTGGAAAAGATGGGCTACTCGGTAGTGACGGCCAACTCTGGCGCTGAAGCTTTGGAGCAGCTACAGAGGCAGCATGTGGATCTGGTGTTGACCGACATGCTGATGCCAGGCTTAAGCGGAGCCGAACTTGCGCGAGAGATCAAGCAGCGAAGGCCCCAGCTTCCGATCATCCTGTTTTCGGGCGTCAACGAAATCCCCGAGAATGCCAACTACGCCGACTTCTTCCTCAGCAAAGTTGAAGGCCCGGCGCGAATGTCTGCCAAGATCTCTGAGATATTGGGGCAATCGCGGTAGTAACCCTCACTATCAGCAGGTAAAAAGGCCACCCAGAATTTTGTGTGAGCGGCCCTGATGAACCAGGTGGAGAGTCGGAGCCGAAAGTCCGGCGCCCGACGCTGTGGCGTCGAACCTCGCAGAGCGCGACGCCAGCGAGCGGCTTCAGCCCAAACTAGTGGGCAAACGCACCCACGGCTGCGGCCTCGTCGTCCTTCACGTCAAAAACGGTATACAGCTTCGTAATCTGAAGCAGGTCATGAACCTTCTTGGTGAGGTTCAGGAGCTTCAACTCGCCGCCCTGCCGCTGCACGGAGGTGAAGGCGCTAACCAGTTCGCCGATTCCCGAGCTGTCGATGTAGCTGACGTCGCCCAGATTCAGCAGGATCTTTTTGTTTCCTTTGCCGAGCAAGTCCTTAATAGTGTCGCGCAGCACCACGCTGCCTTCGCCCAAGGTGATACGCCCGCTCAAGTCCACAATTGTGACTCCGTTTACTTGCCGGGTGCTCGCTTTCATGCTCACGTCGAGGCCTCCTTGCGTGCCGGGTCAGTGCCCTGGGACACGCTTGATTAAAGTGATTTCAGTGCCGGGCTCAAGCTTGCGGAATTTGACATCATCCATAAATGCCCGCATCAGGAAGATTCCGCGCCCGGATTGCTTCATCAGGTTTTCCGGCGCCAGCGGATCGGGAACGTCATCCGGATTCATCCCCGTGCCTTCGTCCCTTATTGTAATAACCAGGTTCCCGCGGGACTGCTCAAAGCTCAAATTGACACGCTTGTCGGGACTGTATCCATTGCCGTGCATCACCGCATTAATCATGGCTTCACGGACCGCCATGGAGATGCCGCCGCGCGCATCCTCGTCAAAGCCGGCCTGAGAAGCGGCTTTGTCGGCCATTTCCTCGGCCTTGTTCACGCTTTCCAGCGTGGATTCCATAGTATGCGACACGGGTGGCTGCACGGTCATTAGTACGCTGATCCCGCCTTGTCGCTTCGCGATGAGCCTTCGCAGAACGAATTCAGCAAGATTCTGAAGTTTGCCTTGCCGGATAGACACTTGTCAACGCGGGATTACAGGCCGGGATTCCGTGCACCTGTATGCGACGAGGCGAGTTGCACTTTCTGGGCAGCTCCAAGATTCCTGGAGCCGGGTTGCGAACGGAGAACCGCTTGCGATAAAATTCGAACGAACGTTCGAATAAACGTTCTTTTTAGTATGGCGGCTACCCTGGTTCAATCTCTAAATCCGACATCCGCAGCCGACACTCGTTTTGACCGGCGACTGTCGGAGATTCTTGACTTCGCAACCGAAGTTTTTGCCGAAAAAGGTTATGAGGGCGCGTCCATGCGTGACCTCTCGCGCCTGAGCGGCATCTCGCTAGCGGGACTCTACTACTACTTCGATTCCAAGGAAAAGCTGCTCTACTCCATCCAGAAGCATACGTTTACTACCATCCTGGATCGCTTGCGGGAGCGCCTGAGCCGGGAACACGATCCCGAGCAGCGGCTCCGCATTTTCGTATACAACCACGTGGAATACGCGCTGGCTCGCCACAGTGCAATGAAGGTGCTGTCGCATGAAGACGACGCGCTCAGGAACGGCTATGGGACGGAGTTGGCGGCCATCAAGCGCAGCTATTACCGAATCTGCGTGGGCCTGGTGGAGGAGCTCGCGCAGCTTGAGGGCCGCAACAGCAGCAGGCGGCGCATCAACACGCGAACCGCCGTCATGTCGCTCTTTGGCTCAATGAACTGGCTCTACACCTGGCACAATCCCAAGTCCGATTCTGATGCCAAGACACTGGCACGCGAAATCAGCGATCTTTTCTTGCAAGGTGTCCTCGGCAATACAAAGTCGAGCCGAGCCGGGGAACGAAATGTCTTAACGACGCACAAGGCTGCTCGATCCGGGCGCGAATTCAGCAGGAGTGCCGATGAGTAACAACTTTGCAAGGGCGGTTGAGACTCGCACCCTCGTGGAATACCGGGTTGATGCGGGAGTTGCCGTTCTGCAACTGAATGACCCACCCGCGAACACCTATAGCTATGCGATGAACCGGCAACTGGATGACGCCATTCTTCAGGCGCGCATGAATGACGATGTTCACGTCATGGTGCTGACCGGCGGCGGTGAGAAGTTTTTTTGTGCGGGCGCGAACATCCAGATGCTCACCGAGGTTGATCCCACATTCAAGTACTACTTCTGTCTGCACGCAAATGAAACCCTGTTGCGTCTGGAAAATACTCCGAAACTGGTGATCGCCGCGATCAACGGTCACTGTGTAGGCGGGGGCCTGGAGGTAGCACTGGCTGCCGATCTTCGCGTGGCGCGCAAGGGGGGCGGCAAAATGGGCCTGCCCGAGGTGAACCTCGGAGTGCTGCCCGGTACCGGTGGCACCCAGCGGCTCTCGCGAGTATTGGGAAAATCCAAAGCCATTGAAATGATGGCCGAGGGGAAGACCTTCGACTTCGAGCGCGGCTCCGAACTAGGCTTGATCAATCAGATATTCGATGGCACGGACTTCATGGTACAGGTGATGGCCTATGCCCGACAGTTCTGTCCGCCGCACAAAGCCGCGAAGGCCGTGGGCCGAATGAAGCGCGCAGTGCAAACCGGATGGGAGATCAGCCTGGAGGCTGGGCTCGCACTCGAGCGCGAAAACCAGCAGCTACTTTTCGAAAGCGAAGACGCAAAGGAAGGACTCGCAGCTTACCTGGAGAAGCGTCCGCCGGTATTTAAAGCGAAGTAATATGTCAGACAATCCCCAATTCGCATTCAGCCGCATCGCCGTTGAAGTGCGTCCGCCTGCGGCCCGAATCAAGCTGCAGAATCCGCCTCTCAACGTGATCGATGTGCGAATGATGGATGAAATGCGTGCGGCCCTGGAGCAAATCGAAGCACGCGCGGAGATCAGCGCCATCGTATTTGCGGGTTCGGAGCGGGCTTTCTCAAGCGGCGTTGAGATTGCCGAGCACACGGCCGAGAAGATTCGAAACACGCTCGCAGCGTTTCACAGCGTCATTCGCTCCGTGGTGGCCAGCAAGAAGCTGACGATCGCGTGCGTGCAACGGCATTGCCTCGGGGGAGGCGCTGAGCTCGCACTTATGTGCGACGTTATCTTTGCTTCGCCGGACTCGGTGTGGGGATTTCCCGAGATAAAGCTAGCGTGCTATCCGCCGGTTGCCAGTGTAGCGCTATCCGCCATTGTGGGACAGAAGCTTGCAGCCGAAATGGTCTTGACGGGGCGAACATTGACCGGACAGGAGGCGCTTGCAGCCGGTTTGGTGAACGGTGTCGCCGATGATCCGGAGACGCTGGTACAGGAATGTATTCAGCGGATCTCACAGTTGAGTCCGGCGGCAGTTGCAGTGGCAAAAAAGGCTTTTTACGCCTGGGACGCGATTCATTTTGATAAGGGACTTGCGCGCGCAGAACAGATTTATTTTGACGAGCTAATGAAAACTGCGGACGCCGCAGAAGGCATCGCGGCACACATGGAGCGTCGCCGCCCGGTGTGGACAGGCAAGTAGCAATAGCATGGACTACGAACTATCTGATACGGAGCTGAAATCGCTGCTCGACAGCGGCGCTGACGTCCTGCTGCTGGATGTGCGTGAGCCGTGGGAGCGCCAGACGTCCCACATTGCGGGAAGTAAGCACATCCCGATGGGCGAGGTCCCTGCGCGTTTCTACCAGGAGCTTGATCCGGAGTCCCACATTGTGGTGGTCTGTCACCACGGCGTGCGTTCCATGAACGTGACCGCATGGCTGCGTCAACAAGGTTTCGAGAAAGTGCAATCACTGCGCGGTGGCATCGACCGCTGGGCTAGAGCAATCGATCCCTCGGTACCGCTTTACTGAATAGGCTGATATGAAGAAACAATTAATCGAACTTCGGGTGAATGGCCGCAACTACGAATTGGCGATCGAGCCGAATAAACTTCTGCTCGACGTGCTTCGCCAAGACCTTGATCTAACCGGATCCAAGCGCGGGTGCGACGACTCCTCCTGCGGGGCGTGTACGGTTCAGGTGGATGGCGTTCCCATGCTGGCCTGCACCATGCTCGCGGCCAGCTATGAGGGGCACGAGATAGGCACCGTCGAAGGCTTTGCGAGCGGAGCGGGACTCGCGGCACTCCAGAAAGCTTATGGCGACTTCGGCGGCTCCCAGTGCGGGTACTGTACTCCCGGCTTCATGATGACGATTAAGTGGCTGCTGGCGAACAATCCCGATCCCAGCGAGCAGGAAATACGCGATGCGTTGAGCAGCAATCTGTGCCGCTGCACCGGCTACACGCAGATGTATCAGGCCATTCGCGCAGCGCTCGAGGCCGAGCAGAAGAGTGCTCAACAAGAACCTGCAGGAGTTGCGACATAGCTACGAGGTTGTCATCCCGAGCGCAGCGAGGGATCTGCATTTTGCTAATTGCTAGTTGCTAAGTATTGATTTTCTTATGCCTGACTTTTCCATTATCGGTAAATCCATCGCAATGGTCGACGCTGCCGGCAAAACTACCGGCGCCGGCAAATACACTGACGACCTCAGCTTGCCCGGCATGCTGGTCGGCAAGATCCTGCACTCGCCTTATCCCCACGCGCGCATCGTACGCATCGATACCGGCCGCGCGCGGGCGCTCGAAGGAGTGGTTGCCGTTGTGACTGGCGCAGATGCGCCGAACCAATATGGCATCCTGCCTGTCGGCCACGATGAAACGGCGCTGGCGGTGGACAAGGTTCGGTATATCGGTGACAACGTCGCGTGCGTTGCCGCCATCAGCGAAGAGATCGCCGAAGAGGCGCTTGAACTGATTGACGTGGAGTACGAGGCGCTGCCGGCATACTTCGATCCGGAAGATTCGATGAAGGCCGAGTCCGATCTCATCCACCCCAATCGTCTTCACAACATCGAGAAGGATTACCACCACGTTTTTGGCGATCCTGATGCGGGATTTGCCGAAGCCGATTACGTGCACGAGGCGCGCTACATCGCCAACGAAGTGACACATGCGGCGATGGAGCCTCACTCGACACTCGCGAGCTTCGAACTCGATCCTCACACCGGGCAGCTCGGACGTCTGACAGTGTGGTCCTCCACCCAGGTGCCGTATTACCTGCAGCATAAGTTGTCGCTGGTGCTGGAACTACCTATGTCGCAGATCCGCGTGATCAAGCCCTTGGTCGGCGGCGGATTTGGCGGCAAGAGCGAGATCATTCCGCTAGAGATCATCGCCGCGGTCACAGCACGCGCGGCAAAAGCCCCGGTGAAGGTCACGTACACGCGCGAGGAGGTCTTTTGGGCGCATCGCGGCCGGCCGCGCACCATCGTCGATCTCAAGACGGGCGTGAAGAAAGATGGACGCGTGACGTCGGTCGCTTGCAAAGTCATTCAGGACGGCGGCGCCTACTGCTCCTACGGTGTGGTCACGATTCTCTACTCTGGCGCACTGTTGGGCGCGCTTTACGATATTCCGAACATCCGCTACGACGGTTACCGGGTGCTGACGAACAAGCCGGCGTGCGGCGCCATGCGCGGTCACGGGACGGTTAACGTACGCTTCGCCTTCGAGTCGCAAATGGATGAGATCGCCGCCAAACTCGGGCTCGATCCCGCCGAGGTGAGGCGCGTAAACCTGCTAAAGCCCCCGACTGTCACGGTCAACGGGCTACGAGTGCTCAGCTATGGATTGCCCGAGTGCATCGAGCAGGTTGTAACCCGCTCGGGGTGGAACGAGCGTCGAGACAAGATGGCGCGCGGGCGTGGTATGGGTGTCGCTTGCAGTCATTACGTGAGTGGCGCAGCTAACAGTATCATCCGCTCCGACATGCCGCATTCGACGGTGAACATCAAAATCGACCGCGATGGCGGAGTGGTGGTGTACACAGGCGCATCGGAGATCGGTCAGGGCTCCGACACGATGACGGCCCAAGTTGTTGCCGAGGTGTTAGGGTGCGGTCTGTCGCGGGTGAGGGTTATAGCCGCGGATACCGATCTAACGCCCATCGATCTCGGCTCATATTCCAGTCGCGTCACTTTCATGGCCGGCAATGCAGCGCTGCGGGCCGCACAGGACGTAAAGAAAAATATTGTGAGCGCGGCGGCGAAGCGCATGGACTGCTCGCCGCAAGATGTAATCATGCGTGACGATCATGTCTGGCGTGCTGGCACTACAGAGTCAGATAGCAATCCCACAGCGTCAGAGATACTGGAGCAGATCGATGCCCCGCGTGGCCGGGTTGATGGCCAAATTTTGCGCGGCTCCGTTCTTCAAACCCGCAAAGAGGAAGGTCCGAAGCAGCACATGAGCTTCGAAGAGGCTGTCGTTTCGGCGATCGACTTCCATGGCGCACTTACTGGCACTGGGTCGTACGCGCCCCCGATGGAAGCCCGCGGCGGCAAGCACAAAGGCGGAGGCGTGGGGCCGTCGCCCGCGTACTCCTATTCGGCGCAGGTAGCCGAAGTAAGCGTCGATGAAGGAACTGGCGAGGTGACCGTCCACAAGGTCTGGGCAGCACACGATTGCGGACGCGCGCTAAACCCAGTCGCAGTTGAAGGCCAGGTGGTCGGCTCTGTCTGGATGGGCCTGGGGCAGGCCATGCAAGAAGAAATGGTGTGGAAGGACGGGCTGATGATGAACCCCGGGCTGCTGGAGTATCGTAGCCCATCATCGGTTGAATCACCCGAAATCGAAACCATCATCGTCGAGAGCATCGATCCTGAAGGCCCCTTCGGGGCGAAAGAAGCTGGCGAAGGCTCGCTGGCTGCCACGATACCTGCTATTTCCAATGCAATCTACCACGCTGTGGGAGTCAGGCTGCGGGAGGCGCCTTTCACTCCTGAGCGCGTGCTGGCTGCGCTCCGCGCAAAACGTGGTGACAAGAAGATTGAGATGACTGAGTCGGTTGATCCCACAGCTCCCACGATGTTTCGTGAGCACGGCGGTTCGCTTTGGTTCAAGGGTAAAGGACCTATGCGGCATCCCCTCGATCCCGCAAGACATAAGGCATCCGCCAATGTGGGAGGTCAAAAGTGAGCCTGCCCAGCTTCCAACTCCTACGTCCCCGGACGGTCAACGAAACCATGGGCTTCCTGGCCAGGTACCTGGGAGAAACAAAGATTGTGGCTGGCGGCACCGACCTGCTGCCGTCGATGAAGCAGAAGCTTTTCACCCCGCGTTATTTGCTCGATCTGCGGAGCGTTGCAGAGCTTAGCGGGATCACAGCGGTTGACGGTGGCGTCAGCATCGGGGCGCTTACGCCACTCAGTGTCATCGAGCACTCCGCTCTCATTCGGAGGGATTATGCCGTTCTCTATGAGGCGGCGAGGACTGTTGCATCACCGGTGATTCGCAACATGGCGACGCTGGGGGGCAACATCTGTCTCGACACACGCTGCCTGTGGTACAACCAGTCGCTGCTGTGGCGCAAGAGTTGCGGCTTTTGCCTAAAGAAAGACGGCGACCTGTGCCACGTCGCTCCTGGCGGCAACTTCTGCTGGGCGACATTCTCCGGGGACACGCCTCCGGCACTGTTGTGTCTCGACGCAGAGCTCGAGATTGCCGGGCCGCATGGCGTACGGCGAGTCGCTATCTGCAACTTCTACGTGAACGACGGTATTGTTCGCCTCAGGCTGGCTCCTGACGAGATCGTGACCCGCGTGTTCCTCCCCGCGTCTTCGGCGGGATGGCGCGGGAGCTATCAAAAATTGCGCGTGCGCGGCAGCATCGATTATCCGCTGGCGGGCGTGGCCGTGGCTCTTCGCGTCGAACCGCGAAGCGGGCGAATTGAGGATGCGCGCGTGGCGATTACGGCGGTCAATCCAGCACCTCACCTGGTGAAGGACGCTGACGCTCAACTTATCGGCGCGATCGCCGATGAGTCGCTAGCCGAACGTGTTGGCGAGATGGCAGCGAGGACGGCTAAGCCGCTGACCACGTCGGCGCTGACTCCCGAGTATCGTCGCGAGATGGTAAGGGTGTTTGCAAAACGGGCAGTGCTGGCTGCGGCGAATTAGTTGCCAGTTGCGAGTTGCCAGTTGTCTGGAAGAGGTTGATAGTTGGTTGTTGCCAGACAGAGGTGAACCGTTGGCAGTTGTCGGTTGTTATGGAGCAGCTTCATCTGATGTGGATATCAGCCGCGAGCAGACAGTGGCACGACGCACGAAAGCAGGTCCTTCGCTGCGCTCAGGATGACAACTGCTATTGTTGGACAACTTCTTCCTGACAACTGAGAACCGACAAATGACAACTTTGCCATGATCACCGACTGCCACATCCATATTCAGCCGCTCCACGAGTTCAAGCCTGAAGCACTGGCGCTGATGAAGAAGACGCGCAAAGACTTCGCCCAGATCGAGGAGTATTGCCGCTCGCCTAAGGCCTTCCTGGGCTATCTGGATCGTATCGGCGTGGACCGCGCGGTGCTGATCAATTACGTTGCGCCTGAAGTAATCGGCTTTACGTCGGCGGTCAACGAGTTCATCGCAAACTACGTTAAGGCCGATCCCAAGCGGCTCTTGCCCTGTGGGAGTTTGCATCCGCGACACACGCGCAACGTACTGGCCGACATGGAGCAGATCATCCGCCTGGGCATTCGGCTGATCAAGATTCACCCGCCGCACCAACTGCTCTATCCCAATGATTACGTGAACGGGCTCAAGGAACTGGAGATCATCTATCGCGCTGCGGAGGCGAATGGCATTCCCGTCATGGTGCATACGGGCACCTCGATCTTCCCGGGCGCGCGCAACAAGTATGGCGATCCGATGTACGTTGACGATGTCGCGGTGGATTTCCCAAAGCTGAAGATCCTACTGGCACATGGGGGCCGCCCGCTGTGGATGGATACCGCATTTTTCCTGGTGCGCCGCCATTCGAATGTTTACCTCGATATCAGCGGCATCCCGCCCAAATCGCTGCTCACGTACTTCCCGCGCCTGGAGGAGATCGCGCATAAGACGCTGTTCGGAACAGACTGGCCGGGACCGGGCGTGCCCGAAGTGGAGAAAAACCTGAAGGAATTTCGTGCTCTGACGTTGTCAGACACAGCACGCGAACAGATTCTCAGTGGGACCGCGCTCGAGATCTGGCCGGCCTAAAGGCTTTCCGTTTTTCCACCGGGTGCCCCATTCCGCCATCCTTTGACAGGGTGGGGTTTTCGCCTGTTGTGGAAGTGTGTGTCGGTCAGGACAAAAACCGCCACCCGGGCACCCAAGTTATCTTTAGTGACCCAGTTCTTTAGTGACCCAGTTCTTTCGCACAACCTACTCCGTTCCGGTAGGAAGCATGGGCTCAGTTCCGGAATCTTCCAAGCGAACCGCTGAGCGGATGGCGCGCCACAGCTCGTCCTGTCCCATCCGCGCTTTCGCCGAAAACGGGACAATCTGATCCAAGCCAACCTGTAGCTGCTCGCATAGCTTGTTGAGCGAGGTGCGAAGCTGATTGTTGGAGATGCGATCAGCCTTGGTCGCCACAATCAGGAAGCGCCGATCGGCGTGACGCAGCCATTCCAGCAACTGTATGTCGAGCTGTTGCGGTGGAATTGTGACGTCAACCAGCGAGAGGCAGAGCGCGAGTGACGCGCGCTTCTCGAGATAAGGATTGATGAACTCGCTCCAGGTCGCGGTAATTTCCTTTGGAACGCGCGCATATCCATAACCGGGGAGATCGGCGAACATGAACTCCGCTTTGGGCTTGCCGTGACGTCTTACTTCGAAGAAGTTAATGGTCTGCGTCCGGCCCGGCGTGTTGCTGGTTTTGGCGACCTTGCTGCCCACCAGCGAATTAATCAGGCTGGACTTGCCGACATTCGAGCGGCCCAGGAAGGCGACCTCAGGCGCGCCCGGCGGGGGGAACTGCCTGGGATGGGCAGCAGAGATAACAAAGCGCGTCAACACCTTCATGCTCCAACTATGGAGGGAACCGGGCGAAATCGCAAGTTACGAAATGTTGATCGATGGTCCGGATTTGAAGCACATCATGAAAGTGCCGCGTAAGGTGTGGATTAGCCGAGGGCCTTAACCGCTAGGGACGCAATCCCTCAGGGCCTGAAGGCCGGGCACAAACTACGCAATGACGACGCGGCTGAAGCCGTGTCCCTTCAAAGCATGAGAAATGCCGGACTCATCTAAGTGCAGCGAACCGCGGTAACGCGGGTCCCTTCAAAGGATGAGACCTGAAGAGAAAAACCCACCGCCGCGACAGTGGGCTTTATTCCATGAGCAGAACACAGCTACTGGTGCGCGGTGGGCGACTGCTCCTGAGCGGGAGGCAGGGCCGCAATGCCGGGCGCCTCATCGGTGATTTCAGGCAACGGGCGCTCCAAGGCAAACGCGAGCACTTCATCCATGGTGTTCACGAAACGCAGTTTCATGACGCTCCGCAGATTCTCCGGAACCTCGGCGAGATCCTTTTCATTGTCCGCCGGCAGAATGACTTCCATAATGCCTGCGCGATGCGCCGCCAGAAGCTTTTCTTTCAGTCCGCCGATGGGCAATACCTTACCGCGGAGCGTAATCTCACCGGTCATCGCGATGTCGCGGCGAACCGGAATACGGCTCAGCGCGCTCGAAATCGCCGTCGCGATGGTGATGCCTGCCGAGGGTCCATCTTTCGGTATGGCGCCCTCCGGCACGTGCACGTGAATGTCGAGATTGCGATAGAAGTCGCGAGGCAGACCGAGGCGATATGCGCGTGAGCGCACGTACGACATGGCAGCCTGAGCCGATTCCTGCATCACGTCGCCGAGCTTGCCGGTAAGGGTCAGTTTACCCTTGCCATCAACGGTAGCAACTTCGGTCACCAGAATGGAGCCGCCGACCTCGGTCCACGCCAAGCCGGTGACCAGACCAATCTCACTACGCTCGTTCGCCGCCATGTCGCGGAACTTGGTCACGCCGAGGAATTCATTCACGTTAGCGGCGGTAAGAGCGATCTTGTACTTGTCGCCTTCCTTGACCACCTTGCGCGCTACCTTGCGGCAGATGTTGCCAATCTCGCGCTCCAGATTGCGCACACCAGCTTCACGAGTGTAGTTACGGATAATGACTTGCAACGCTTCATCGGTGAATACGATGTTGTCCTCCGTGAGACCGGTCTGCAGGCGCTGCTTGCGAACGAGATACTGTTTCGCAATTTCTACCTTTTCCGGCTCGGTGTAGCCGTGCAGGCGAAGGACTTCCATGCGGTCCTGTAGCGCGGGCGGAATGGTGTGCAGCACATTCGCCGTGGCGATGAAGAAGACCTGCGACAAATCGTATTCCACATCGAGGTAATGATCGACGAACATGAAATTCTGTTCGGGGTCAAGCACTTCCAGCAGCGCCGCCGAGGGATCGCCACGGAAGTCCATCGACATCTTGTCGACTTCATCCAGCATGAACACGGGATTCTTGGTGCCGGCTTTCTTCATCATCTGGATGATCTGGCCGGGCAGCGCGCCGATGTAAGTGCGGCGATGGCCACGAACCTCAGCTTCATCGCGCACTCCGCCCAGCGACATGCGAACGAACTTGCGCCCGGTCGCCTTGGCAATGCTCATGCCCAGCGAGGTCTTGCCTACTCCCGGAGGCCCGACGAAGCACAGGATCGAACCCTTGGGGTTTTTCACCAACTGGCGGACAGCCAGGAACTCGAGGATGCGCTCCTTGATCTTCTCCAGCCCGTAGTGATCTTCGTTGAGCACCTTCTCGGCCACTTCGATGTCGCGAATCTCTTTCGAGCGCTTCTTCCAGGGAACTGCCAACAGCCAGTCGAGATAATTGCGGGAGACGGTGGACTCAGCCGACATGGGCGGCATGGCTTCCAGCTTCTTCAACTCCTGCAATGCCTTCTCGTGCACCTCGCGCGGCATTCCGGCGGCATCGACTTTCTTCTTCAGTTCATCGAATTCGCTTTTCTCACCACGGCCCAGTTCTTTCTGGATGGCCTTGATCTTCTCGTTGAGGTAGTACTCTTTCTGCGCCCGCTCCATCTGGCGCTTTACGCGCGACTGGATGGTGCGATCCATGTTCAGCTTTTCGATCTCGACGTCGAGCACATCGGCGATGCGGTTCAGCCGCTCGGCGGGATCAAAGATCTCGAGCAGCTCCTGCTTTTCTTCAATCGAGAGCTGAAGGTTGGCGGCGATGGTGTCGGTGAGCTTCGCCGGATCGTCGTTGCGGACAGCGGCAATCATGGTCTCGTAGTTCAGAGACTGGCAGAGCTTCACATACTGCTCGAACAGGCCGGTGACGCGCTGCATGGCAGCTTCCACCTGCGGCGTCATCTCAGCTCCATACTTAGCGGTACGCACGGTGGCTTCAAAGTAGCCGTCGGTATCGATGACCTGAAGGATCTTGCCGCGCTCCAGGCCTTCGACCAGCACCTTGATGTTGCCGTCAGGCAGCTTAAGGCTCTGCACAATGTTGACGATGGTGCCGACCTGGTAGATTTCGTTGGCTTTGGGCTCGTCGATGCTGGCGTCGTGCTGGGTGGCGAGGAATATCTTCTTGTCGCTCGCGAGCGCTTCTTCCAAGGCGCGAACGCTCGATTCCCGGCCCACGACAAACGGGGTCATCATGTGGGGAAAGATGACAACGTCGCGGATAGGCATCATGGGAAGCTTTTTGGTTTCGAATTTCTCGCGCTGACTCACTAGGAACCGCCTTTTATGGTTAAGAGCGCATCGGCGCTCGGGAAAGATATGTCGTAGCCTCTGCTACTTAGCATGACGAAGGCCCGGTCTGGCAGCCTCTATTGTAGGCAAGAATATCATGTGGCTAAGCCGGATTAGGGGCTTTCCGCCTCGGCCGGAGCGCAATGCTCTTCATCATCAATAACTTCGGGAATGCCGGTTCAAATTTGGCTTTGTCGGTGGGAGTCACTGACACTTTATATTGATGCAAAGCGCCCAATTCGGATGCGAATCGGGCTTCTGGTGGGTGCGAGCAAAACCCTTCACCACGGAGGGCACGGAAGTTGGTTGGAAGTCCCGCTTCGGCCTCTGTGCTCTCCGTGAACCCGGTGGTAAACGTTTGGTGCGGGTGAAAGCGGAGTCAGCGTTGGCTCAAGAACCGAGTGGCCTGTTGACAGTGCTGCCTGGAAGGGGCGCGGCTTCAGCCGTGCCGTGCTGACACCTTGAGTCCTGGGCTTTCAGCCCCTGAGGGAACCCGCATCCTCGCATGGGCTAAGAACGAATTCCCGCAGCGGTTTCACAGGCCCCGGAAAACTCTTCGCAGTGAAAAAAACAGCAGATCCCTCACCTCTAAAGAGGTTCGGGATGACAAAAACACAGGACTCCCACGGCGCAGCTAAAGCTCCGCTCCTTCAAAACGGCGCCCTGCAGAGTTTTTTAGCAGCCTGTTAAGCCGACAGGAATATAGTTTGTACGGCGCGCCTGAAGGCGCGCCCCTCCAGCAATGCGCGCAGAACTCTTCTCCGATTTTTCCGATCTGGACGCTCCCGTGCGCGGGACACTTCACCGTGCCGACGGCGGCTGCGGGGACTTCCTGGTGCTGACGCATGGGGCGGGCGGGAACTCCAATGCTGCGCTGCTGGTGGGACTGGCCGACGCCTTCGCGCACAGCGGACTGTCTGTCCTTCGCTGCGACTTGCCTTATCGGCAGCGCAAGCCAAGTGGCCCGCCGTCTCCTGCCGATGCCAAACGTGATCAGCAGGGACTCAGTCGCGCCCTTAGCTTGATGAAGGAGCAATTCCCTGGGCGAGCTTTTCTGGGCGGTTCCTCCTACGGCGGTAGACAGGCGAGCATGCTTGTGGCATCCGAACCGAATCTGGTTGATGGGTTGCTACTGCTCTCCTACCCACTGCATCCGCCGGGCAAGCCGACTCAGTTGCGCACGCAACACTTCCCTCAGCTACAAACGCCTGCACTCTTTGTCAGCGGCAGTCGGGATGCATTCGGAACGATCGACGAGTTGCAGAGTGCCATCAAGCTGATCCCAGCCAAGACAGAGCTCGTCACGGTCGAAGGCGCCGCGCATGGACTCAGCGACAAAAAAAGGCAGGATATAGTAGTGAATACAGTCATAATCAACTTTTCCCAGTTCTTCGGCAGGTAATACAGGAGTGCTTCTCCGAGACGGCGGCGATCTGGCCTGACCCATGCAGGTTCGCTCCCTCAGGTTGTCCTGTGTCTCAACAACTCCAATACGCGTGAACGCGTGGGACAGACCATTATGGGTAAAGCAAACAAGAAAGAAAAGAACAACAAGGCGACTTCATCGGTCGCTTCTTTCGAACCAGACTCTGCGGAGAAACGCCCTGGGGCCTATGCCGATGGAGCACCACTGGACAGCGTTACGTATCTCGAGGCGAAGCTCATCCTTAAGCCGGACCGCTTCACTTCGGTACAGAGCTTTCGTGAGTTCGGCAAAATCGTCAAGACGACGGCGAAAAAACTGGGGGTAGGATTTATTCCTGATCCCAGCACTGAGCTTCGTCCCGAGATCCGCGAGATCATTTTTATGGATACTCCGGATTTTCGCCTGTACAACAACGCGTTCATTCTGCGCCGGCGCACTTGCTTTGTAGATGGCTTCCCGGTGGGCGATCCGGAGATCGTTTTCAAGTACCGTCATCCCGACGAACAGAAGGCCTCGCAGGTCGACGTGCGACCTAATATCGCGGGCAAGTACCGCATCAAGTTCAAAGCCGAAGCCCTGCCGCTCAAGGATGAGGTAGGAGGCTATCGCATTCTTTACTCGCACAATTGCCAATTCGGTATCAGCCAGGCTCATGATCCTGACAAGACTGCCATGTCGACTTTGGCGAAGACGCTGCCGGCGTTGGCATCGTTTAAGAAGTCCGATGAAGAACATGTCACCCTGGTGAACGAGGGCATTGTCGAAGAAGTCCTGCTTCCGCTGGGCCAGTTAGATTTCTGTAAAGGACAGGTCGCCAAGTGCGATGTCGCTCTGTGGCGAACTCGCGGCGAGCACAAGCCGCTGGTGGGAGAGTTTGCTTTTCAGATCAAATTTTCGAGCCGGGGAGCGATCGCCGAGAAATCCAAAAAGCTGGCGGAACAGTTCTACATATCGCTGCAGTACGCTGTGGAAAGCTGGCTGGCGCTGGGCGTGACTAAGACAGCTGTGGTGTATCGCCTGAACGGCAACCAGCCCCAGAACCACGAGTAGCGCCGCCGGTCGCAGCAGCCCACTCTGGTCACTTCGGGCGAGTGGGTTGTCAGCAGGGGCTCAACAGGCTGAAAAACTCGGAGGCGGGGGTCGCTCACGGACCGAAAACAAAGGACTTGTTCGACGCAGCTAAAGCTGCGCCCCTTGAAAACTGCACTACGACCGGGTTTTCCGCAGCCTGTGAAGTCGTGCCCTGACGCAAAACGTCGCAAAAGCCGAGTTCTTCAGCAGGCTCAAAGCGTCTTGATTGCGAAGCGTTCGAGTCGTATCATGCCGCTTCGGTCTTACACCCCAGCAAGTGCAAATGCGGCGCTCGCCGGGGGCCCGGTCCGGAGGTGCACAATGCTCGATCGCCGGCAGTTTCTTTCTCGTGGTGCTGGACTGGCCGCCAGTCTTGCTTTCGCTGAGCCCCTGTTAGCTCAGCTTGCGAACTACCCCGCTTCCCTGCCCGATCGCAGCCAGTACTCGAGCAACGAAGACGCCTATTGGGCCGAGTTACGCAAGCAGTACCTCATCCCGACTGACGAGATCTACCTCAACAACGGAACGGTCGGCTCCAGTCCTGCGCCGGTATTACGCGCCGTCTTCGACCAGTACACCAAAGAAGAGGAGATGGACCAGTCCGATCCTGAGGACTACCCGATCTGGGGTTATGGCCCGTGGAACGAGTACCGCGATCCGCTGGCCGCCTTCATCGGGTGCAATCGCGATGAACTCGCGCTGGTCCGCAACGCCACCGAGGGAAACAATTACATCGCCAACGGCGTAGACATGAAGGCGGGCGACGAAGTGCTCATGACTGACCAGGAGCATCCCGGAGGCCTGCAGCCTTGGAATATGCGGGCGAAACGCTATGGCACCGTGGTGAAGAAGGTCACCTTACCTCTGCCGCCGAAGTCGCCAGACGACATCCTCAACCTGTTCAACGACGCCATCACCCCGCGCACGCGAGTGATTTTCTTCAGCCATATCACCACGGTCAGCGGCGTCGTGTTGCCGGCCAAACAGCTCTGCGCGCTGGCGCGTTCCAAAGGCATTCTCTCCGCTGTCGACGGCGCACATGTGCCCGGCATGATGCGGTTCAACGTACATGAAATCGGCGCGGACATGTACTCCGCCAGCCCGCATAAATGGTTGCAGGCGCCGAAGGGTACCGGATTCCTCTATGTGCGCGATGAGGTGATCGACCGGATTTGGAATACCCTGGCCACGGAAGGCTGGGACGAGCCCCAACTCCGTGCCGAACGTTTCCAGCGGATAGGATCGTCCAATGTGCCGACGCTCGCCGGGCTTCGCGCCTCGATCGAAATGGCCAATGCTATCGGGATGGATCGCATTGAAGCACGCCAGCGACAACTCGCGAACTACATGCTTGAGCAGATGACGAAGCGCGGGGCGACCTCGTGGACGTCACCCGATCCCACGATGCGCTGTGCCATTGTGACGGTGAACGTTCCGCCGATTCAGCGCATGAAGCTGGAGGATTGGATGTGGAAGACGCAAAAAATTCGCATCCGAGGCGGCGAGCCGTCGAAGCTCAGGCTCTCCACGCCTTATTACCTGCAGACGAAGGACATCGATCGATACCTGGCGGCGTTCGACGAATACAAGCGAACGGCCACCTCTTAGGTGTCGATTTGTAACAATTTGCATCAAAAGTTGTAGACGAGTGTGAATAGCTCGCAAAGTTTGGCACTTCTGCGGCTCGGGGCTGTATCCTAATCGAGCGCTTCCCAGCACGTATCTCAATGGCATCGGACCAATCCCCCACAAGACCTGCGGTAAAAGTCTTCGTCGCCACCACGGTGATGTTGACGTTCATTTCCTTTTGGCGGGCAGCCGCTATCGTACTTTCCGACCTGGCGTCCTCCGCATACTACGTCGGCGGCGACGCCGAAAAGGTCATCGGCAAGAGCGCTCCGTGGTTCGTTCTGGCGGTGATGCTGTTCAGCTATGCGGTCCGCGCACTCTATATCGAATCGAGTGCGATGTTCGTGCGCGGTGGCGTTTATCGTGTGGTGAAGAGCGCCCTGGGTGGAACCCTCGCCAAACTGTCGGTCTCGGCGCTGCTGTTCGATTACATTCTCACCGGCCCGATCAGTTCGGTGGCAGCAGGGCAATACGCCGCCGGGCTTATTACCGACACGCTGCACCACCTGGGGCATCCCACTGCCCATGTTCCTGAAAACCTGTTCTCTGCCTTCTTTGCCGCCGCCGTAACCATTTACTTCTGGTGGCAGAACGTCAAAGGTATCCACGAGTCGAGCCAACGCGCCATACAGATCATGCGGATCACGACTGTGATGGTGGTGATGCTGATCATCTGGTGCCTGATTACGATCGTAAAGACCGGGGCGCACCTTCCTCCTTTTCCGGCAGCGCGATCGATTCCGCATACCCATGAAGCTCTGGGTTGGCTGCTGGGCACTTGGGCGGCAAAGCTTCCGCTCGTCTTGCTAATGGTGGGCTTCGGACATTCCGTGCTGGCCATGAGCGGCGAAGAGTCGCTTGCCCAGGTCAACCGCGAAATCGAACATCCCAAGCTGAAGAACCTGGAAAAAACCGGGCTGGTGATTTTCATCTACAGCCTGCTGTTCACCTCACTGGTGTCGTTCTTCGCGGTCATGATCATCCCTGACACGGTGCGGCACGATTACTTCGCCAACCTGATCAGCGGGCTGGCGATGAACGTGGTTGGGCCCTACACCCTGAGACTGTTCTTCCAAGCCTTCGTTGTAGTCGTCGGCGCGTTGATACTTTCGGGTGCTGTAAACACCGCAATCGTCGGGGCCAATGGCGTACTCAACCGGCTGGTGGAAGATGGCGTTCTCACCTCCTGGTTCAAGAAGCCCAACAAGACCTTTGGAACCTCGTACCGGGTACTGAACCTGATTGCCGGACTGCAACTGCTGACCATCGTTGCCAGCCGCGGCGACGTTTACTTGCTGGCCTCGCTCTACGCTTTCGGTGTCATCTGGAGCTTTTCATTCATGTCGCTGGCGGTGCTGGTGCTTCGCTACAAGCTGCCGCAGCAGCGCGAATGGAAGGTTCCCGGCAACTTCAAGATTGGGGGAGTGGAAATCCCGGTCGGGGTAGCGCTGATTTCTGTCGTGCTCTTCGCGACTG
Source organism: uncultured Acidobacteriaceae bacterium (assembly GCA_963796585.1). Lineage (GTDB taxonomy): Bacteria > Acidobacteriota > Terriglobia > Terriglobales > Acidobacteriaceae > CAVVDY01. The sequence goes on along the minus strand of CAWCMB010000003.1, from coordinate 126,174 downwards.
CGCTGGTGAACCTTCTCACCAAGCAACTAGCCACTATTGCGGGGGTCACCTTCAGCGCGGTGTTCTTCGTGGTCTTTTCCATCACCGAACGCGCTAATGCCAAAGCGCACTCCAAGGGTGAATCGGAACTGGAGCAGTTCCGAGTGGCGGCCCAGGAAGAATTGACCGCCGACGCCATGGACGTACGGCCGGGCAGCATCCTGGTCGCGGTGCGCGATCCGAAGAACCTCGCTTATTTGAAGCAGGTGCTTACCGAAACGGACACCACTCAGCGTGACGTGGTGGTCATGACGGCGCGGGTATACCATCGCGAGCACTCGTTCAGCGGCAATGAACGGGTTGACAGCTCAGATCTCTTTGAGCAATACGAAAGGCAGCTGTTCACATCCGTGGTCAATCTCGCGGAGAAGCTGGGTAAGCATGTTTCGCTGCTGGTTACCCCGACCAACGATGTTTTCGAAGGAATCGTCGCGACTGCTGCCAGGCTGGGATCCACTCGTGTCGTCTGCGGACTGTCGAACAAGCTTTCCCCCGAAGAGCAAGGCAAGCTGACGGGCGATGCCTGGGAGCGGCTGCCGGAGCCCAAGCCGCGCATTCGACTTGAGGTCTATGCGCCAGACGGCCGCAAGTGGGAGTACATTCTCGGACCTCACACTCCGCGCATGCGGCCGCAGGATCTGAAGCTGATGCACGATATCTGGCTGCACGTCACCCGCGACCGCGATTTCGGCCAATTGCACCACTACCACGTAGTAGCGGTCGCTCTGCGTGAGCTGAATGAGCGTTTGCGCGGTCCGGGTAGAGAACAGGCACTCGAAGACCTCAAGGACGAGGTCGACCGGGACGATTACACGTAGTCTTAAATTTGTCATCCTGAGAGAAGCGAAGAACCTGCTTCTGCAGCGGCGAAAGCAGGTCCTTCGGCCGCTTACGCGACCTCAGGATGACAAGGCAAATTGGCGCCTCCAGAGCCTAGTGCTTCTGGCCGGTACGAGTGTCGACTTCGCGCAGGCGGGCAGCCTTGCCGCGCAGGGCGCGGAGGTAGTACAGCTTGGCGCGGCGAACGTGCGCCGAACGCAGCACGTCGATCTTCTCGATGACCTTGGAGTTCAGGGGGAAGATACGCTCTACGCCCTGGCCAAAGCTCATCTTGCGGACGGTGAAGCTGGGCTGGTTGCCGGCGCTCTTGGCGATGACCAAGCCTTCAAAGGCCTGCAGGCGCTCTTTGTCGCCTTCCTTGATCTTCACTTGCACACGAACGGTGTCGCCCGGCTTGAATGGGGGCAGATCGGTGCGCCGCGTCTTGGCAATCAAACGGTCAATAATCGGTGAGTTCGACATTTTCTTTTTCCTTCTCTGTTTATGCGCCTCGCGGCGGCTAAATCTGTTGCGGAGCGCTGGACGCGGCGCTAAAGCGCCGCTCTACCCATCTCCGTTGCAATCTCGGCCAACAGCTTTCGATCTTCGTTGCTCAACTCGGCGCCTTGCAGCAAATCAGGGCGCGTGCGCATTGTCTTCTCCAGCGCCCTGCGACGGCGCCATCGCCGGATCTCGTCATGGTTTCCGTTGACGAGCACCTCCGGAACCTTCATCCCGGCAAAATCGGCTGGCCGCGTGTAATGCGGATAATCCAGCAGCCCGCCCGACGCACAGGTTGAACTCGGCGGCTCTCCCGCCACGGCCATCTGCGTCTCGACCGTCCCAGCGGTGAACGACTCCTGCTGCGACGAAGCGGCATTGCCCAGCGCGCCGGGAATCAGCCGCGTCATGGCGTCCACGATCAACGCCGCACCGAGCTCTCCTCCGCTCAGCACAAAATCGCCGACGGATATCTCGCGGTCCGCCAGAAACTCGCTCACGCGCTCGTCCACACCCTCGTAGCGGCCACAGATGAGCACGACGCGTTGCCGGTGCGTTAGCTGCCGCGCCACCTTCTGGGTGAACAGCTCGCCCTGAGGCGACAGCAGGATCACCGTCTCCTTTGTACCTTCGCCTAGCCGCTCGTCACGCGACGAGATTGCCAGCGATTGCAGGCACTCGAAGATGGGCTCGGGCTTGAGCACCATTCCTTCGCCGCCGCCAAACGGCCGGTCATCGACCGTGCGATGGCGATCGTGGGTGAACGCCCGCAAATCGTGTACGCCAATTTCAATGAGCCCGGCATCACGCGCCCGGCGCACGATGCCATAATCCAGTGGCCCGCGAAAGAAGTCCGGAAAAATGGTAATGATCTCGAACTTCATCTTGGGCTTCCCCCAGTTGCGCCTCAGCGCAGGGGACTGCAACCTTCACGATTTGTCATTCTGAGGTCGCCTTGGCGACCGAAGAACCTGCTTTCGCTGCGATCAAGAGCAGATCCCTCGCTACGCTCGTGATGACAAATCAAAACCTCGTGATGACAAATCACAACATAGAGCGATATGGGCCCTACCGTCGCTTCTTGCGCTCGCCTGCCGCCCTGGCTTCGTCGGCTTCCAGCTTCTGGCGCTGCTTCTCTTCTGCGCTCAGTGGAGCCTGCAACTCCAGCAGGCCCTCGGGCAGCTTCATCTCAATTCGCCGCCGCTCCAAATTCGCCGACCGAAGAAACTCTTCGGCATAGGGCACCAAATACTCTTGCCCATCGCTGGTACGAACCACCAGCAGCGGAGCCGTTCCACCGCTCAAATCCACATCGGCGACCGTACCCAGCAGTTCCGAACCGGGCTCAGCAGCCACCCAAACTTCGCAGCCGACCAACTCGCTAACGTACGCCGCGCCCTCTTCCAACTCGGCGCGCTGCTGGCGAGGAATCTGCACTTCCCATCCCGCAAGCTGCTCGGCGTCGCTGATCGAGTCGACTCCGGCAAACTTTAGGACGACCCCGCCCTTATGAAACCAATGCTCTTCGAGCAGCAACGGACGCCGTTCGCCATTCGCCCCCAAGCCTGACAACTCGCGCCGCTGGTCGAAGCGCTCAGGGAAATCGGTGTGCAAGTCGGCCAGCACCTCGCCGCGACGGCCCTGCGGCCCCAGCACGCGCGCGATAGTGATGAACTCGCCGCTTATTCGACGATCTCCAACTCGTAGCGCTTGTGGGTGCGCAACGCGGCGGCGTTCATGATGGTGCGCAGGTTCCGCGCCACGCGGCCCTGTCGCCCAATCAGGCGGCCCACCTCGTCTTCCGCAACTTCCACTTCGATCACTTTGTGGCCCGGCTCGTCGAATTCCTCGACGAACACCTCGTCGGGCTTCTCGACCAATGACTTGGCGAGAAGCTCCATCAGGGCCACAACATTCACCGCGGAAGCATTAGCCATCGCGAACTCCTAGTTGCTGCTCGTTCGGTTACGTCCGATAACGCTAACGTTAAAAAAACGTATTTGCGATATTTTATTTTCAACAGTTTAGCCCACATTTCTATCGCAAATTATTGATTCCACGAGAGTTATATGCAAATATTACAAAACAAATAACTTAGCTCGTCGAATTCTAGGCTACTGCGGGCGATTCCGGCTCGGTCGCCGCAGCGCTCGACGGAGTAATGGGCTCGGACGAAGCCGCCGGAGTAGCCGGCGCCTTGGCCACGATCTTGCGAACGCGGTCCGACAACTGCGCGCCCTTCGACACCCAGTAGTCCACGCGATCGCGCTTCAGCACGATGGTGGCGGGTTCAGTGCGCGGGTTATACGTCCCGACGACCTCAACCGAGCGGCCATCGCGTGCGCGATCTTTTTCAATAACGACAATACGGTAGTGGGGCTGTTTGCGCGCGCCACGGCGCGACAGACGAATCATCAGCACAGAATTTGTTCCTTTCCTGCTAGTCAGGTAACGGGCGTCTCATGCGACGACCGTACAGCTTTAACCAAAATGGCGGATGCTCCAGCGAACCCTTGTTCGCTCCACATCCCAACCCACGCCTGGATTGGCACAGGTCAGACCTCCGCTGTTAGAGGCGAAGAAGTATTATGACTTAGGGGAGACGAGTTTAGCAAATTAGGGTAAGACCTAGCGGGTGTTTGAAGAATCGGTTCGATCCTATGTCCAGTTGCACGCTGGCTTCAGCTCCCTAATCAGGCCCTCCGCCCTAATCTTCCGCCACATTTCGTCACCAAGATCAAAAACGAAGTGCGTGGGACTGCGAGTGAGAATGCAGTAGCTTTCCTCTGAGTGGCGATGGAGATGCGCGTAGAGACTCTTCTCAATGTTTTGTGATTCACCGACATAGATCCACTGTTGGTTGCTGTAGATGCCGTACACGGCAGACTCACGCGGCGCGTATGTGGCGATCCCTGCCTCACTGAACGAGCGCCCAGCGACGGCATTAAACGGCATACCGTTTTTCTCCCTAGATCTCCACAGAAAAAATTGCTACTGCCCACTACCCAGGCAGCATAGTATCGGAACGATGATTAGTCTACCTCACGGCGGAGGCGGCCAGTTTGATGAGCATACGCTTGTCGACTACATTCATGCCTCCGACCCACCGCGCGACTACATCATCCAAGGCCAGTGCAATTGCACCTTGGCAGAGCATCCCAAACGACGTTCTTTGGATTATTGGCTCAGGCGGTTCAGTAGAAATCAAGATACAAAGCAAGCTGTAAACAGCGTACTCGCTGACCTAGAGAAAACCGGATTATTCGTCGTCGTGCATCGACTCCGCTGTCCAGACACGAATCGATTTTGTAAGGGTCTCCGACTTACCTGATCCCACCAACTTCTCAACAACGGGATATATCTAACAGAATGCCCGGGCTTCTTTGCATCACCGGGCATCCCGACGACGAGGCCGGCGGCTTCGGCGGCAGACTGCTTTATATCAGGTCACGACCTTTAGTCGTGCCGAGAGCGTTCTTTATCGGAGTGTCATCCTGAGGCCGCGCAGCGACCGAAGGATCTGCAGTTTGCTTGGTTTGGCGAACAGATTCGCCTTCTGAAATAACTGCAGATCCCTCGTCGGACTAAAGTCCTCCTCGGGATGACAATTCAAAAGTAGAGCAGCTTAGCGGCACGGCTGAAGCCGTGCCCTGATACAAGGCTATTCTGATACAACGCCATTTATGAGGATCGCTTTATTTGGGGAATGCGCACGCAGATGTTGAAGCTTCTTTGCATCACCGCTCACCCCGACGACGAAGCAGGTGGCTTCGGCGGGACGCTGGCTGTGTATGCCGGGCGAGGGGTCGAGATCAGCGCCATCTCGGGGATCAGTTGCTTTGTATCAGGTCACGACGTTTAGTCGTGCCGAGAGCATTCTTTATCGGAGTGTCATCCTGAGGCCGCGCGACGACCGAAGGATCTGCAGTTTGCTTCCTTTGGCGAACAGATTCGCCTCCTGAAACAACTGCAGGTCCCTCGTCGGACTAAAGTCCTCCTCGGGATGACAATTCAAAAGTAGAGCAGCTTAGCGGCACGGCTGAAGCCGTGCCCTGATACAAAGCTATTCGTGAGGTCGCGTAGGTTTTGCAAGTAGGGAACGCAGATGTTCAGGCTTCTTTGCATCACTGCTCACCACGACGACGAAGCTGGCGGCTTCGGCGGGACGCTTGCTTTGTACGCCGAGCGCGGAGTCGAAATCAGCGCCATCTCAGGGCTGATAGGTCTGTATCAGGGCGCGACCTTTAGTCGTGCCGATAGAATTCTTTATCGGAGTGTCATCCTGAGGCCGCGCAGCGACCGAAGGATCTGCAGTTTGCTTCCTGTGGCGAACAGATTCGCCTCCTGAAATAACTGCAGGTCCCTCGTCGGACTAAAGTCCTCCTCGGGATGACAATTCAAAACTAGTGCGTGCGGCACGGCTCAACAGGCTGCTGAAAAACTCTTGGCGGTGGGAAAAACTGCGGATCCCTCACCTCTAAAGAGGTTCGGGATGACAAAAACACAGGACGTTTATGGCGCAGCTAAAGCTGCGCCCCTTCAAAACGGCGCCCGGGCAGAGTTTCCCGCAGCCTGTAAAGCCGTGCCCTGATACAAGGCTATTCTGATACAACGACATTTATGAGAGTTGCTTTACTTGGGGAGTGCGCACGCAGATGTTGAAGCTTCTTTGCATCACCGCTCACCCCGACGACGAAGCAGGTGGCTTCGGCGGAACGCTTGCTTTGTATGCCGAGCGCGGCGTCGAGATCAGCGTCATCTGCCTGACCGCCGGGACAGCTGCACGCAATCGCGGTGGCGCGAAGAGTGACGCTGACCTGGCCGAGATGCGCACTCGCGAACTGGGAGACTCCTGCCGCCTGCTCGGGGTAAAGCGATGGGAGATTCTTGGCTACCGGGACGCGCACCTCGCCGAAGCTGACTTGCCCACAGTCGTCGGCGAACTGGTGAAACGCATACGCGAAATTCGTCCTCACCTGGTGCTGACGTTCGGTCCTGACGGCGGTATGACCGGACATCTCGACCACGCTATGGCGGGAGTCTTCGCGACCATCGCATTTCAATGGGCCGGCCGAACCGACCGCGATCCAGAATTCGGCGCGCCCTATGCTTCGCAAAAGCTGTATTACCTCACCAGCGGATACAAGCTGCGCGACCGGCAGCCCATCGCGCCGCCGGCAATTACCGCGAGCATCGACATCGGTCGTGATCGCTTCGAGAAGAAGATCGAGGCCTTCATGCTGCACAAGACGCAGGAGCCGCTCTTCGGCCTGCTGCGCAAGAATATCGACCGTGCGCCCTTCGTTGAGCTATATCACCTGGCGTGCACGCGCGAGCCGCAGCGTGGGAAGTTTGAGACGGATCTGCTGGACGGAGTGACGGATGAGTAAGCTCGTCTCGTAGACTTTCGGGCGTCGGGGCATGTTTGCTGGCTTTCAGGGAAAACCGTGGCGCTGCCCACAAACTGCAGATCCCTCGGCTGCGCTCGGGACCTGACACCCAACTTCGCTTTGTCCAGCATGCTGGTGCTGCGGGCAAACTGCGGATCCCTCGGCTCCGCTCGGGATGACACCTGTTTGAGCTCGGGGCAAGGCTGGAAGGTGATGCCCTGACACCCAACTTCGCTTTGTCCAGCATAGTGGTGCTGCGGGCAAACTGCGGATCCTCGGCTGCGGGATGACACCTGGGAGAAATGTGCGCCGCCGAAGCGTTCTTACTTGCGGGTGCGTTCTTACTTGGGGGTGCGTTCTTACTTGCGGGTGCGTTTGGTCTTGGCGGGAGTGGCAGGGGCGGCAGGCGAGCCGGTAGCCGCAGGCGAGGCCGCGATCTGTTCCTTGGCGTTGGCAACAAGTTTGTCGAACAACTGTTCTTTGGTGGGCTTACCGGAATCGTTGTGGCGGTAGGGATGTTCGGTGTGACAGATGCGGCAGGCAACCTTCTGCACTTCATCACCCACCATCGCGGCGATGGAGTGGTCGGTGGATCGTTTACAGCGGGTGCAGTAGTCGTCGATGTAGTCGCCCAGGCGCACAGTTCCCTCCGCGCAAAACACGCAGTTTAGCACGGCAAGGGTTTACTTGTTCTGCGATTCCAGGAAGCTCACAATCTGCCAGCGCTGCTGTTTTGGCAGGTTCGACCATGAGGGCATTCCATTATTGAGGTTGCCGTTGGTAATGAACCAGAACAGCTCGCCGGGCTTGGCGGACTTAACGCTGCTGCTCTGAAGCGCCGGCGCCGGACCCATGCCCTGAAGATTGTTGCCGTGGCATTGAGCGCAGTTCTGGCCGTATAGCTTCTTGCCTCCGGCGGCAGCATTGGCGTTGCCGGCATAGGGGTTGTTCATGGATGCGGCCGACGCCGGAGCGCCGCGAAACCCGCCGCTCTCCGCCGACAAAATCAGCGGGAGGCAAAGAAGACCGGCACCCGAAACAAGACACAACATCGCGCGGAAGATTCGCGGAAATCGCTTCAACTGTTTTCTCCGTCCGTGAAATACGTTCGCCGGGGAACCAACAACTCATTTATAGGATTAACCGAAACGGCGGAAAGGCTCAAGTAGGGCCCGATGGAGAGGTGCGGGAAAAGCTCATTCGCGAAGCGCATCCGGGGCTAAAAAGCCCAGTCTGCCGTGGCCGGCTTGTTTCACCACGCTAAAGCGTGGTGCTTCCACCACCGGCCGGAAGAGTGTGCGTGAGAACCGTGCCGCCGCTACGCGACTCAGGAGCTTTTTACCACTCACACCCAGCACTCCGCCTTCGGCTGCGTGCTGGGCTGTCATGTTGTCGCCCCCAGGGGGCTCAGAATAGCTGGCTGTTCCACAGAGGTTAGCAGATTCCAGTTTTCAGGCAGGCCCTCAAGGCCAGGTCTACCCGAAAGTGCGCGGGGCGTCGCGGATATGACTTTTCGCAACCTGCCAAAGGAGCAAGCTGCTTCAGCGGTCCACAACCCGCTCCAAGTCTTCGAAGAATGCCGGATACGAAATCGCCACACAGTCGGCATGGTGAATCACGGTGTCGCCCTCGGCACGAAGGGCAGCAATCGCGAACGCCATTGCGATGCGGTGATCGTGGTAGCTCTCAATCTCTGCCCCGTGCAGCTTCTGGTTGCCGGGGATGCGCCAGCCGTCCTCCGTCTGCTCCACCTGCGCACCCATAGCCTGGAGGTTGCGAGTCACGGCGCTCAGCCGGTCTGACTCTTTCACCCGCAGCTCAGCCGCATCGCGCACCTCGATTCCGCCCGCCGTGTAGGGCGCAATCGCCGCCAGTACCGGCAACTCGTCGATGAGCAACGCGGTCTGCGCTCCCGCAATCACGACGTGCCGGCCGTTGCCTGGGACGAGCGCAATCGTGCCGACCAATTCCCCGTGCTGCTCTTCCACCCGCAGCATGGAAACGCGGCATCCCATCGCGGTGAGCACATCGAGCAAAGCGGAGCGCGTAGGATTCAGCAGCACTCCATCCAGCACCAGGTTCGACTCAGGAAAGATCGCAGCCGAGCACAAGAAAAATGCCGCCGATGAGCTGTCGCCCGGAATATAGGCTTGCAGCGGCTTCAAGACTTGCCGGCCGCGAATACTGACAGTGTTGCGCGAGCGCTCCAGTTCGACGCCGAAGGCGCGCAACGCGAGTTCACCGTGATCGCGGGTGGGATGCGCTTCTTCGACGGTGGTCGTTCCGTCCGCCAGCAGCCCGGCAAAAAGCAGGCATGTCTTCACCTGTGCACTGGCTACCGGAGGCCGATAGGTCATTCCATGCAGACGCGCTCCGCTGATTCGTAACGGCGCGTGCCCGTCGACGGAACCAATCTGCGCTCCCATCTGCGAGAGCGGCTCGATGACTCGCTTCATCGGACGCCGTGACAACGAAGCATCGCCGATAAGCTCGCTGCTGAACGGCTGAGCAGCAACAATGCCCGACAGCATGCGCATGGTGGAGCCCGAGTTTCCGCAGTCCAGCGCTTCCGAAGGAGGCTTGAGTTGCGGCCCCACTCCATCGATTACCACGCTGCCGTCGTCGCCGCGCTCGACAGCGCAGCCCAGCCGTCGCACACATTCCAGGGTGCTGGCGCAGTCCGCGCCGGGGGCAAAGTTTTCAAACCGCGACTGCCCCGGCGCGAGCGCCGCCAGCATGGCATAGCGGTGTGAAATGGATTTGTCGCCCGGCATGCGAAGGCTTCCCAGCACATTGCGCGCACTCTGCACGGTTACCGTTGTATTCATCGTGAAAGCCACTTCGACCGTCGCGGCTCAATTCAATGTACAAGAAAAGTCCGGCCTCGGATTGATACGGCCCCCATCGGTTCCGCTGAAACTCTATAAGCAGGCCGGGACGGAGCTACAGGCATTCCTGTCGCATGCTCCGCGGGGCCAGGACACATCTGGGGTAAAGGTTCTGCTGGCGAAGGTGCAGGCTGCGGAGGCGACCGCGGCGGTTGATCCTCAGGCTACGCCGGATTTCGCACTAATGAATCACTGATCGGCAAGTAACGGCGTGCTGGTTCAGGAAACTGCGCCCACACGCTCCCTGGCCTCGCCCAGCAGCGCAGGAGGAACTTCGCGAAGTCGCACTGCCATTTCAAAACGCGGCGTCTTGGCGCCACGTCCCCACCGGCTTACGTCCCAGTGCGCCCGCAGGAAGCGCACATCGGAACGCGGTGAAAGATCGATCAGTAGTGGATACTCGCCGGGGTAGAACTTCTGCAGCAAGCCAGCAAGCGGCTTGGTTTCCCAAGTAGTTCCATCGGCAGAGGCAAAAATTCCCAGCTCGATGGACTCTTGTTCCACAACCGCGGTGATGGAAAGAGTTACGAGGAAAACATGGTGTTCGGCGGCGCCGAGGTCGACAGGCGCGCTGTCGCCGTTGCTGGTGATAACGGTGGCTTGGGGAACGAGGAAGGCATCAATCATGACGTCTTGTATTTTAGCCAAAGGCCGAGGTATACCGCGTGACTCCGGTCACAATCTGACATGACCGAATCGCATTCGCAGGTGGTTAACTCTCGCATTGACAGCCCGTATCTTCGGGCCGTCATTGATTCGGATGACGGCCTTTGTGATTCTGAAGGCTGGGGGAATCAGCCAGGAATTCATCTGCAGTTGTGCCGCCCTGGGGGGGCCCGGGTCTTATAGACGGACGCTTACCCAGCGCTTCCGCGCTGGGCTGGAATTGTCGCCGGTCTGAAATTTGAACCATGTCCCGCCTGGAATCGTTCTCCGGCATGGAGTACGGCTCGCGCGTCGTGAGCGTATGAATCCTGGTGCCATCCCGCGATCTATCAGAGTTGCTCCGTACCCGCCTGAATCATCACCGCAAAGTGCTGAATTAGCGCGGAATACTCTCCCGGTCGCTCCATCGCGGCATAATGTCCCGCCTTGGGAATGACGTGCAAAGTGCTGCCGGAGATGCGGTCGCGCATCAACTCCGCAGCACTCAGAGGCGGAATATCCTCCTCGCCCGCAATCACCAGGGTCGGGACATCGATCGTGCTCAGCGTCGCAACCGAGTCGGGACGGCCGGCCATGCCTCGCTGCACGGCGGCGATGTCTTCCGGCGTCATGCTCTGCATCATAAGACGGGCGGCTGCGACGACATCCGTCCGCTGTGCTCTTGTAGTTGAGCCAAGTAGCTTCCCGAGCATGTCCTCGATGAATGGCGCCGGGCCTTCGCTTAGCACCTGGTCTGCGATACGCAAGCGATGGGCGCGACTCTCCTCATCGTCAGCGCCGGCGCGCGTGTTGGAAAGCACCAGGCCGGCGACGCGCTCACGATGCCGCCTCCAAAACTCGAACAACGCATATCCGCCGATCGAGACGCCGACGAAGACAGCCTGGCTTATTCTTTCCGCTTCGCACAAGTGGAGCAGATCAGCGGCGTACTTCTCCATCGTCGCCGGACCGTTGCCCAGCTCCGATTGCCCATGCCCGCGCAAATCGGGCGTGAGTATGCGATACCCGCCGAGCCTCGGGAGCACGTCGTCCCAGAAATGATGGTCGAGGGGAAACGGGTGCAGCAGAACAAGGTCAGGCCCGGAGCCCGAGACCTCGTAGTAGAGAACAGCGTCATTGCTTCTCAGGGTTGGCATGGCGTGGTCCTCCTGAGTTGCACTCCCTTTTATAAAGTGTGTCATCCCGAGCGACGAGTTGGCCGCAGGTGGACGAGAAGCCGAGGGAGCCGCAGTTTGCCACCCTCGCCAAGTCACACTCGGGTGAGCGACATCGCCGGCCTTTACTGAAATATGAAAACGGATTCCTTAGCTCACTGCTGAAATCGGGATTGTAAACGTAGGCGATCCGATTCGTTGTGCGCGCGAACTGCAGGTCCCTCGCCCGCCACGGCGGGCTCGGGATGACACCGGTCAAAAAAGAGCGCCCTCGTTCAGAGATGGCGCTTCAGAGCGAGCGCGCTTCGCGGACTTAAACTCTTCCGTTTTACGGATGCTGGTACGGCTGCACGTTCGCCGGCGGCGCTGAGACGACTACCTGCGGGCCCTCCGGAATGACGATCCACGAGATCAGATACGCCAGCAGACCCGTACCGGCGCAGAGAACCACCAACAGCCACACCACGCGGACCACTGTGACGTCCAGATCGAAGTACTCGGCAAAGGCCGCGCAGACACCCGCGATTTTGCGATCGGGACTGCCCTTCGGCGGACGCAGTAGCCGGGTGCGTCCGGCAATCGGCCCTACCCGCTGCCCACAGTAGGCGCATACATTCGCGTCGTCCTGAATCACCTTTCCGCAATAGTTGCAGTACATACTCCCCTCCCACTCTCAGATACGAATGCCACGGCGAAAGGTTCCCCGAGAGGAAAAGCCGTCAGACCGAACTGAGGGGGACGGCCTTGCGACCGTCCGCGAATGCCTCAACTAAGCCTGGGCTTCAGCCCTGAGGGAATTGAAGCGCAATCGAGCCTTGCTTATCGTTCCACCGCCAAAGCGACAGCGTTACCTCCACCCAGGCAGAGCGCCGCAATGCCCTTGTGTACATCGCGACGGGCCATTTCATAGAGCAACGTCACCAGGATTCGCGAGCCGCTCGAGCCAATCGCGTGTCCCAGCGCAACTGCCCCACCGTTGACGTTGACTTTGTTCAAATCGATCCCGAGCTCGCGAGTGACAGCGATCGCCGCCACCGAGAATGCCTCGTTGATTTCGTACAGATCGACATCTTCATTCTTCCAGCCGGTCTTCTTCCAAATCTGCCGTATCGCGTCAACCGGAGCCATCATCACCCAGGCTGGATCAAGCCCGCTGACCGCCTGCGCCACGATGCGCGCCATCGGCTTCAATCCAAGCTCCTTCGCTTTTGCCGCCGACATGACAACGACCGCCGAAGCTCCATCATTTACCCCGGGAGCATTAGCGGCCGTCACCGTGCCATCCTTTTTAAACGCCGGCTTGAGATTGCGCAGTGTCTCGATGGTTGAATCCTCGCGCGGCGACTCGTCTTTGGTGAACAGCTCGGGAGGCGCACCCTTCTTTTTCGCCGGCAACTCGATGGGCACAATTTGATCTTTGAAGCGACACTCCCTGGTAGCCGCGACCGCCTTGCGATGCGAGTTCAGCGCATACTCATCCTGCTCCTCGCGCGTGATGCCGTATTTCTGCGCAACATTTTCGCCGGTGTTGCCCATGTGATAGTCGTTGTAGGCATCCCACAGGCCGTCGTGCACCATGGAATCGACGATCTTGCCATCGCCCAGGCGGTATCCCTTGCGCGCCTGCGGCAGCAGGTAGGGAGCGTTGGTCATGCTCTCCATGCCACCGGCAACGACGATTGTGGAGTTGCCGGTCTGGATCGCCTGCTGTGCCAGCGCCACCGACTTTAGCCCGGAGCCGCACACCTTGTTGATGGTTGTCGCCGAGACGGCAGAGGACAATCCGCCGCCGAGCGCGGCCTGACGTGCGGGATTCTGCCCCAAGCCAGCCTGCACCACGTTGCCCATGATGCACTCGTCGACCGTATTCGGGTCGATGCCGGCGCGCTTTACGGCCTCACGCACGGCGATGGCGCCCAACTGCGGCGCGGTGAAGTCCGACAGCGATCCCTGAAACTTACCCACCGCCGTACGCACGGCAGAAACGATAACGACATCCTCTAACGAAGCCATAGTTAGTAAGACCTTTCAGCAGGAATAGAAACCCTCCATTATAAGATGGACGCGCAGTGAGCCTCGACCCACAAATTCCTGCCCCGCCTGCGCCTCAGCCCAAGGAGCGGCGGCTGCTCGCGCCCGCTTGGCATACCGCGATACTGGTGGCGGTGCTGCTGCTGGGCTCCATCGGCGGCTCCGGCAGCCATCATTTGCTGGCACGCGGTGGCAGTAAGTTACCGCAATACCTGTGGGGCATGACGTGGGAATGGATTCTTGCCGGCTTCGTCTGGCTGGGTATTCGTAAACGGTACCGCCTGCGCGACGTGATTGGCGGACGATGGGCCAGCTTCGATGATTTCTTTCTCGACATTCTGATCGCCGCCCTGTTCTGGGCCTTGGCAGCGCTGGTGTTGGCAGCGGGAGCCAAGCTGATGCACCTCGATCAGGCCGAGAAGATCGACACCATGCGCCGTCAACTCGGATTTCTGACACCGAATACCCGGCTTGAGCTGGGGGTGTGGTTTCTGCTGAGCACCACCGCCGGCTTCTGCGAAGAGTTCATCTTTCGCGGATATCTGCAACTGCAATTCGCCGCCATGACGCGATCCATGCTCGCCGGCATATTACTCTCGGCCGTGGTTTTCGGAGCGTCACACGGCTACGAGGGCGGTGCGCGCATGATCCTGATCGGAATTTTTGGATTGCTATTTGGGTTACTCGCCTGGTGGCGCAGAAGCCTTCGTCCGGGAATGATCGCGCACGCATGGCACGATGCGCTCAGCGGCGCAGTTTTGCGAATGCTGAAATAGCCAGTGTTTATAAGGGTCGCGCGCATTCGCGGTTTCAGCGCACGAAATTCTTGGTTGCAGTACCCTGCAACTTCAGAATTTGCGATTCCCGCAGCGCTGCTCGGCGCTCACAAGGTACATAGAGGAACGCGCGTTTTTTGCTTGACTATTCTTTTCGCTGACTCTATACAAAGAACAAATTGCGACGATGTGATGTCGCAAACTTCCATGAGAATGGAAAAGGGAGAATAGAAAAATGGCAACTAAGAAGGCTGCAAAGAAGGCGACCAAGAAGGCCGCGAAGAAAAAGAAGCACTAAGCTTTGCAATGACCAACCGAAGGGGACGCGCAAGCGTCCCCTTCGCTTTTGGGGGACGCCCGCGGCTTCAGCCGAGGGGAATAGGTCGCGTATCGAGAGAGGCCTTCAGGCCCGGCCCACTCGCGAATTGCACATTGATATTTCCAGCGCTAAAGCGCGACTCTCAAGATGAAGCTTCTTTCCCGCGCATGAATGCGGGGGCTGCCACCCGGCGCGCCTGAAGGCGCGCCCCTTCCTCATCCCTTCACCAATCGCTCCATCTCATCCTCATTGATGATGCTGACTTTGAGCTCCCGCGCTTTGTCGAGTTTGGAACCCGCGTCCTCTCCCGCCACCACATAATCCGTTTTCTTGCTCACCGATCCGGATACTCGGCCACCGGCATCTTCGATCAGCTTCTTGGCCTCATCCCGCGTGCGCCTTTGCAGAGTTCCGGTGAGCACGAACGTTTTACCCACCAGCGCCGTTCCGCGTTCCTTCTTCTTGCCAGTGAAGGTCAGACCCGCTAGCCGCAGCCGCTGCACCAGCGCGACATTCTTCGGCTCGTCAAAAAATTCGCGCACCGCTGCCGACACGCGTGGCCCAATTTCGTTCACTTCCTGCAACTCTTCTTCGCTGGCTTTCATGAACGCGTCCATGGAGCCGAAATGCTCGGCCAGAAACTGCGCCGTACGCTCTCCCACGAATCGAATGCCCAGTCCGTAGATGACTTTCTCTAGCGGCAGCTTCTTCGATTGCTCAATCTCCCGCAGGATGTTCTCGGCCGACTTCTTGCCCATGCGCTCCAGCCCCAGCAGGTCGGCTTCGGTCAGTCCGTAAATGTCGGCAACGTTCTTGACCAATCTTTTGTCGACGAGTTGGTTCACCAGTGCGTCGCCCATGCCTTCGATATTCATCACGCCGCGCGACGCGAAGTGGCGAATACTCTCGCGCAGCTTGGCCGGGCAGTTGGCATTCACGCAGCGATGGTCCACCTCTCCTTCGGCGCGCACCACGTGACCACCGCATTCCGGACAGCGCTCCGGCATGTGAAACTTGCGTGTGCCCCGGGGCTTGCTCTCGTCAACTTTGACGACCTTGGGAATCACGTCTCCGCCGCGCTCAACCACCACCCAATCGCCAATGCGCACACCCAGGCGATCGATCTCGTCCATGTTGTGCAGCGTGGCGCGGCTGACAGTTGTGCCGCCGATGGGAACCGGCTTCAGCGCAGCAACCGGCGTAAGCTTCCCCGTCCGGCCGACCTGCACCAGGATGTCCTCGATCAGGGTCTCCCCCGAACGCGCGGCATATTTGTAAGCGATGGCCCAGCGCGGAGCTTTCCCGGTATATCCGAGCTCTTGCTGCAAGGCGATGCGGTCGACCTTCACCACAATGCCATCGGTTTCGTAGGGCAGGCGGTCGCGCTTCCCCTCCCACTGGGTGATGAATTCCCAGACCTCATCAATGCTGTGCGCCAGGCGGTGATTGGGATTGACCTTGAACCCGGCGGTTTCGAGAGCCTTCAGCGCCTCAGAGTGCCGATCGAAGATGGTTTTGCCGTCGGCGAGTAAACCGTAGGCGAAGAAATCGAGCCGCCGGCTCGCGGTGATTTTGGGGTCGAGCTGCCGCACCGTACCAGCCGTCGCATTGCGCGGATTGGCAAACTTCGGCAGGCCCTTTTGATCCTGCTCTTCGTTCATGCGTTCGAACGACGCAGTTGGCATCAGCAACTCGCCGCGGACTTCGAAGTTTTCCGGCAAGCCTGCTTGTTTCAGCTTCTGTTTGGCGACGTTCAACGGGATGCTGCGAATGGTACGTACATTGGCGGTCACGTCCTCGCCCGTGGTGCCGTCGCCTCGCGTGATGCCCAAGCTCAAGGTTCCCGCCTCAAATCGCAAGGCCATGGACATGCCGTCGAGCTTCAACTCGCAAACGTAATCCACCTTGGTCGTGCCGGTGAGTTCGTGAACCCGCCGCTCCCAATCACGAAGTTCGGCCTCACTGGTCGTCTTCGCCAGCGACAGCATCGGAGTCGAGTGCGGCACGCTGGCAAACTGGCTGCTCGGCTTGCCGCCTACGCGCTGCGTCGGCGAATCCGGCGTGATCAGCTCGGGATGTTCCACCTCAAGGGCGATCAGCTCGTCCATCAGCCGATCAAACTCGGCATCGCTGATCTCCGGATCATCCAATACGTAGTAACGGTGCTCGTGATGACGGATCTTGTCGCGCAACATCTCCAGCTTGCGGGTCAGCTTTTTAGCACTCGGCGGCATGCTGCAATTATAGGGAGGGCGTCGGCCATCACCGAAAATCTAGGCAGGGGTTCGGTGTGTTCATTATTCGCCTAACGAAGAAAAGTTAACCACGGATTTACACGGATGAACTCGGATCGAACGCAAGCCCGCAAGTCGTAATCCCCTGGCTGTTCCAGATCAGTGTTGATCCGTGGCCATCCGCGGTTGGCTTTTTCTTGTTTGATGACTAGCCCCATCACCGCAAATGTCTCCCTCGTCCCGTAGAATCGAGCATTCCGGTCGAAAGCACATTGAAAGAACTCGTCGCCAAATGGATTCATCACGTCGCAGCCGTCCTGGGGCCTCTGGGAGTCTGGGGCGTCATGGGCTTCGCCTTTATCGACGCGGCAATGTTCGGCATGCCCATCGATGCCATCGTCTGCGGATATGCCTACGCCAAGCCCAGCCATCTGCTGCTGTACGCGCTGGGAGCCGCAGTCGGCTCGGCAGCGGGCAGCATGGTTGTCTACGTTATCGGCTACAAGGGGGGCGAGGTAATGCTCAAGAAGCGCATGGGCGAAGCCCGCTTCAACCGCATCACCGCGTCGTTCGAAAAGCGCGAGTTCTTGCTGCTGACGGTAATTTCCATGTTGCCGCCTCCGACTCCGTTCAAGTTGTTTGTTCTGGCGGCTGGGATGGCCGAAATGCGGCCGTTGCGTTTTCTGTCGGCCATCGTGCTGGGAAGATTCGCACGCTTCACCATCGAGAGCATTCTGGTTGTTCGCTATGGCCCACACATCATCGCTCTGCTGGCGGAGGTACTTCGCCATCACGTGAGTTATGTCATCGCCGGCGTGGTTGCGATTGCACTTATCGGCTGGTGGATTTGGCGAATCAGGAAGGCGCCCGCGGCCAAGGCGGCGTAGAGGATAATGATCGAGCAACAGCTCTCTTGTGACAGTGCGAAGGGGCGCGGCTTCAGGCGCGCCGAAGGGCGGCGGTCGCAAACGGATTTACAGGCTGCGGAAAAACTCTTCGCAGTGGGAGAAACAACAGATCCCTCACCTCTAAAGAGGTTCGGGATGACAAAAACACAGGACCTTTACGGCGCAGCTAAAGCTGCGCCCCTGCAAAACGGCGGCCGGCGGCGTTTTTCCGCAGCCTCTTTATCCGCTGCTGGTACGCGCCCAGGCGGCCACAAATCGAAGTCCTCTGCGGCTAAAGCCTGACATTGAGACAGCGTTGTCGGCGCGGCTGAAGCCACGCCCCTTCAACGCAACAACAACAGGAGCCACATTGGCTCTAAGTTCCCGGAATCGAGGCACGATCCATGGACCACATTCAAACTGATCTACAAAACGGTGTTCTACATCTCATACTCAATCGCCCTGAAAAGAAAAATGCGCTTACCTCAGCCATGTACGACGCGTTAGTCGCGGCTGTGCAACGCGCCGAATCAGACGATTCCATCCGCGTGCTCGTTCTCCGCGGCAACGGAGATTCCTTCACCGCCGGCAACGACATCGAAGATTTCGTGCAGAAGCCGTGGAAGGGACAGGCAGTACCGCCGGCTGAGCAGTTCATTCGCGCCATCGCGTTTGCCCGCAAGCCGGTGATTGCCGCCGCCCATGGACTTGCCGTGGGCATCGGCACCACCATCCTGCTGCATTGCGACTTGGTCTATGCCGCCGAGGAGACCAGGTTCATGATGCCGTTCGTCAACCTGGGAATCCTCCCGGAAGCCGGGTCGACGTTGCTTCTGCCCAGCTTGATCGGCCATCAGCGGGCTGCCGAACTGTTGCTGCTGGCGGAGCCCTTTTCTGCGCAGCGGGCATACGAACTGGGGATCGTCAACCGCGTCGTTGCCGGCACTCAATTGCTGCCGGCGGCCAACGCTGCGGCCCAGACGTTGGCGGAGAAACCAGCGGGCGCCATCCGCCTCGCCAAGCAGATGATGAAGCAGCACCTGCGTGCGGACCTCGAGCGAGTCATCCGCGAAGAAGTTCTTGCCATCGCCGGTCAGTTGGAATCGCCGGAAACAGGAGAAGCCCTGAGCGCCTTTCTCCAGAAGCGTAAGCCGGATTTTTCGCGCTTTAGATAATAATTTTGGTAACTGAGTAACTTTAGTCAATTACCTGCTTGACGGAAATCAGAATCGTGCGTAACGTTCTGTTCACGCGAGCAAAGCGCCCAAAACTGTGACTCAAACCCTTGTCGCGGCTGACGTATATGATCGTCTGCAACGAGCTATGGCCTCGGACCCAGACGGCTTCTGCGAACTCTATCGTGATTACCTCTCTGACGCTCGTCAGACGCTGAGCTATCTTCATTTTGCCTGCGAGAAGCAAGACGGCGAAGAGCTTCGCTTCAAGGCCCACTATCTAAAAAGCAGTAGTTTGATCTTAGGGATCAGTCCGGTATCCAAAATTTGCGCCGAATTGCAGGATGCCGGCCACACCTCGGACTTCACGGCGGAACGGCGGAAGTTGCAGGAACTCGATAATGTCCTTAGTCTTGTCCAGGAGGAGTTGGAGAAGAAGCTGGGGCCGCAGGTGGTTCCAGCCGCGGCGTAGACCACTGGCCAAATGGCAGATTCCACTCCAATCCGGCTTCTGATTGCCGATGATCACCCTGTGGTGCGCGTCGGGCTTCGCAACATGCTGCTTTCCGATAGCAACTTTCAAGTGCTGGCCGAGGCCCGCGACGGCGCCGAAGCGCTCGCCCTGGTGAAGAAATTACAGCCCGAAATCCTGCTACTCGACCTGGCCATGCCCAATATGCCGGGGATGGAAGCGCTCCGCGAACTCACCACACACGAGACCCAGACGCGCACCATCGTGCTGACCGCCAAAATTGAAAAGCAGCAGATTCTAGAGGCATTGCAGCTTGGCGCTCGCGGAGTCGTACTAAAGGATGCTGCCGTCGAGCACCTGGCCGCTTGTATCCGCGCCGTCATGCAGGGCCAGTACTGGCTGGATGGCCGGCCGGTGCAAAACCTGGTGCAGGTGCTGCGCGAGCTGACTGCGCAGACCGCGCCTCCTCCGCGCAAGACCTACGGCCTGACCAGCCGCGAACTCGAAGTGGTCACGCTCATCACTGAAGGATGTACCAACAAGGACATCGCCACCCAGTTCGGCATCAGCGAAGAAACGGTCAAGCGCCACCTCACCAACATCTTCAACAAGCTTGGCGTCGGCAATCGTCTGGAGCTGGCGCTGTTCGCGCTCAACCACCATCTGCTGCCTCCCGCGCCCGCAGCGTGAAACCAAGCGCTTTTCTTTGGATGTCATCCCGAGCGTAGTCGAGGGAGCTGCAGTCCTTCCTTCCCGCCCAAGACGCGTTCCGCTACGTTGATTTCCACTCCATGTGTTACCCTTCGCAACGAATATCTGTTCTCATTCCGTGATGACGAGGTGGCAATGAGCCAGCACCAGAATTTCTGCATGGACTACATAGAATTTCCTGCGACCGACACGGAAGCAACCAAGCGCTTTTATCATGAAGTCTTTGGCTGGGACTTTAAGGACTGGGGTCCCGGATACATTAGCTTCCACGATGGCCGCATCGCGGGCGGATTCAATACCGAATCCCAGGTCGCCAGCGGAAGCAAAACCACAGGCGTGCTGGTGGTTCTCTACGCGAAGGACTTGGAGGACACCTATAAAAAAGTGAAGAGCGCTGGTGGGCGAATCGTGCGCGAAACTTTCGAGTTTCCTGGCGGACGGCGCTTTCACTTCGCCGATCCCAACGGCAACGAACTCGCGGTGTGGAGCGAATAGGCTGATATGGCCCGCATAAATTCCTACGTCCTCAGGGGCACCGTCGTCGGCGCCCTGGGCGGACTATTGTTCGGTTTCGATACAGCTGTCATCGCCGGAACCGAGCAACAACTCATCCAGGTCTTCGGGCTCAATGACCGTCAACTGGGAATAACGGTTTCGATCGCACTCGTCGGCACCGTAATCGGGGCTATCTTCTCCGGCGAGTTGGGCGACAAAATGGGCGGGCGCGAAGCCCTGCGCATTCTCGCCGCCTGCTATGTCATCTCCGCCTTTGGATGCGCCTTCGCCTGGGGCTGGCCTGCGCTGCTCGCCTTCCGCTTCATCGGCGGCCTGGCGATTGGCGGCTCGTCCGTGCTCGGGCCCGTTTACATCGCCGAGATTGCTCCCGCACGATGGCGCGGCCTGCTGGTGGGAACATTCCAGATCAACATCGTCATCGGTATTCTGGTTGCGTATCTCTCGAACTATGTAGTGTCGCTGTTCGGCCTGGGCCTGAATGAGTGGCGCTGGCAGCTCGGCATTGCCGCTGCTCCGGCCCTGCTCTTCTTCGTCATGCTGTTCACCATTCCGCGCAGCGCGCGCTGGCTGGTGCTGAAGCATCGCATTCCCGAAAGCCGCGAGGTCATTGCACTTCTCGGAGCCGACAATCCCGACGCCGAACTCAAGGAGATCGTTGACTCCATTCACGTTGAAGGCATGACACACTCCGAACCGCTCTTCCAGCGCAAGTATCTGCGTCCCATGTTTCTGGCGGCGACGGTCGCCGGATTTAGTCAGCTGGCAGGCATCAACGCAATTCTCTATTACTCCAACTACATCTTCGAGAATGCCGGTTTCAGCAAGAGCTCGGGCCTGCTGCAATCGGTGGCGATTGGCGCCATGAACCTGGTCGCCACATTGATTGCCATGAGCCTGATTGATAAGCTCGGCCGCCGGACGCTGCTGCTGATCGGCAGCATTGGCATGGCGATTTGTCTTTCCGGCGTGGCCTACGTGTTCTATACCGACAGCCACAAGAACCTGCTGGTGGTGTTTCTGCTGGCGTACATTGCGTGTTTTGCGATTTCGATTGGCGCCGTCATCTGGGTGTACATCAGCGAGGTGTTTCCCAATCGCGTGCGTTCGAAGGGGCAGAGCCTGGGCAGTTCAGCGCATTGGATCATGAACGCCATCATCTCCGGCATCTTTCCCGTGATGGCCGCTCGCTCGCGTTCGGTTCCGTTTGTATTCTTTGCCGCCATGATGCTCTTGTTCTTCTTCGTCGTTCTGTTTACATATCCTGAAACCAAGGGCGTCACGCTGGAGGAGATGCAACACAAGCTGGGAATTGAGTACTGAGGTGGTAGTGCTGGCCTTCAGGCCAGCGTCACTCTACCGGTTTGGGAGGGGTGCACCTTTAGGTGCGCCGAAGAGTCATTCATAATGATTTGTCATCCTGAGCGAAGCGAAGGACCTGCTTTCTCTTCTGCTCTTGACCGGTCGCGCTGTTTTGAAGGGGCACGGCTTCAGCCGTGCCGAAACACATTTTGAATTGTCATCCCGAACGCCTTTATCCGTGAGGGACCTGCTTTTTCTTTCGGATCCGCCAAACAGCAGGTCCTTCGCTTCACTCAGGATGGCAGGCACGTTTACAAATCATGAATAAATACCAGCGTCTTCTGTCGCTCCTAGTTGTTCTCCTCTCCCCTTTGTTCGCCTTCGCCCAAACCCAACCCGCGCCTCCGAATCCCTACGCGACAACACTCGATCGCCTGAACGAGATCACAGCGATTCCGCTGAGCGGATGGACGCAGGTTCCCGGCGACATGGCGCATGGCGAGGTTCCGCCCAACACCGCCATGACCATGAACGCCTCCGCGCTCAACCTGGGTGGAGACTTCACGCCTCCGACATGGCTCTATCGCGAGATCGAAATCCCCAAGGAGCTTCGCGGCTACGAGGTCCAGGGCTCGACCCTGAAGCTCGACATCAACGTCGGCGGCAACGAAGGGCTGTGGATTACGACCTTCGCCAACGGCAACATGATCGCTCGCACCGATGAAGACGGGCAGGTGCCGATTACGCTGACCAGCAACGCCCAGCCGGGGGACAAGATCGTAATCGCGCTGCGCGTGCTGCCGTCGGCCGGTGTCGGATGTTGCGGCGGCGCGCTACAGGCCAAGCTCGCGAACGCGCAACTGCTCATCACGCCGCCAGTGAACCGGCTTGATCCCGCAGTGCTTCGCCTCGAACTGTTGTCGGCGCAGCTTCTGGTCGCTGCCTATCCTGACGGCAAAGGCGAGCGCGAGCAGACACTCGACGCTGCGGTGAAGGCCATCGACCTCAAAGCTCTGGACGATGGCGATCAGAAGACCTTCGACGCTTCACTCCGCGCATCGCAGGCGAAGCTCGACGCGCTGCGTCCCTACATGAAGCAGTTCAGCATCAGCGCTATCGGCAACAGCCACATCGACATGGCGTGGCTGTGGCCGTGGACGGAGACCGTCGAGGTCGTGCGCAACACCTTCGGCACCGCGCTCGACCTGATGAACGAGTATCCCGACTTCAAGTTCACCGCCTCGACCGCGCAGGCTTACACCTGGATCGAAGAGAAGTATCCCGAGATGTTTAAGCAGATCCAGCAGCGCGTGAAGGAGGGCCGCTGGGAGGTCATTGGCGGCATGTGGGTCGAGCCCGACCTCAACATGCCCGACGGCGAATCGCTGGTCCGCCAGATTTTGTACGGCAAGAACTATTTCAAAGCCAAGTTCGGCGTCGACATCAAGATCGGCTGGAACCCCGACAGCTTCGGCTACAACTGGCAATTGCCGCAAATCTACCGGCGGTCTGGCATCGACTACTTTGTCACCCAGAAGCTGCTGTGGGCCCACGAGTTCACCACGTTTCCCTATCGTCTCTTCTACTGGGAGTCGCCCGACGGCAGCAAGATGCTGACCTACTTCCCCAGCGATTACGCCAACGCGATCGATCCGCTGAAGATGGCGCGCGACTCGTCGGTGTATGGGCCGGCGATGTACAAGTACAACGGCGGTACGGATTCGGCTCCTGCTGACGGCTTGCGCATGATGTACCTGTACGGCGTGGGCGATCACGGCGGCGGACCGACCCGCAACGATCTCGACACTGCGCTGCGCTGGCAGAAACCGGATGTCGTGTATCCCAAGCTGCAGTTCTCTGCGGCAACCGACTTCTTCGCCGAACTGAAGCAGCACGAGAGCGAACTCAAGCTGCCGACATGGGATGGTGAGCTGTACTTCCA
Organism: uncultured Acidobacteriaceae bacterium; assembly: GCA_963796585.1. Classification (GTDB taxonomy): domain Bacteria; phylum Acidobacteriota; class Terriglobia; order Terriglobales; family Acidobacteriaceae; genus CAVVDY01. Next base: position 102,355 of record CAWCMB010000003.1, on the reverse strand, counting down.
GTATCACCGCGGGGTGCAGACTACGCAGTCGGAGACCAAGAAGGGCAATCGCAAGAATGAAGTGCTGATTCTCAACGCCGAGAAGCTGGCGTCGATCGATTCGCTGCTCGGCACGACTTATCCGCAGGCAGGCTTCAACACGTCGTGGGAGAAGATTCTGTTTAACCAGTTCCACGACATTCTTCCCGGCTCGGGCATTGGCATCAACTACGTCGATGCCGCGCGCAAGTACGCGGAGACCTCGCGCTTCAGCAACGACACGATTCACGCGGCGTTGAAAGACGTCGCATCACGCGTGAAGTCGGATGGCGTGAGCGTGCTGGTGTTCAATCCGCTGTCGTGGGCGAGGACGGAAGAGGTGGAAGTTGAAGCGCAGTTCCCGAGTCTGCCTTCGCCGTTGGGAATCATCGCGGGCGATCCGAGCGCCGAGCGAGACAAGATGTGGGTGCTGTCTGACATCGTGAGCTCGGATCCAGCGACGGGGAAGGTTAAACTTCGCATTCTCGCGAGCGACGTTCCGCCGCTTGGCTACAAGTTGATACACCTGCAAACATCGAGCCCGAAGCTGGTGCTGGGAAATCCACGAACAGACCCGCCATCGATTCACATTACGCGTCCCCTGCTGACTGCCACCGCAACCTCTCTCGAGAACGATTTTCTTCGCGTCACCGTCGATCCCGCGACCGGCTGCATCACCAGTCTGTTCGACAAGCGCAATAACACCGAAGCGCTTGCGCCTGCGGTGCAGGGCGTTGGCGCGCCTCCCACATTGTCAGACGGCAAGCCCTGCGGCAACCTGTTGCAAGCTTTCGTCGACAAACCGAAGAAGTGGGACGCGTGGAACGTTGATGCCGATTTCATCGAGCATCACACCGACCTGCTGCAAGCGGAAGAGGTGAAGCTCATCGAGAACTCGCCGCTGAAGGCGGTCATCCGCGTGCGCCACAAGTGGCAGAACTCGGAGTTCACACAGGACATCACGATGTATCCGGACGTGCCGCGGGTCGACGTTCACATGCAGGCCGACTGGCACGAGAAGCACATCCTGCTGAAGGTAGCGTTCCCGCTGAACGTCAAGAGCGATAAGGCGACATTCGAGATCCCGTACGGAACGGTCCAGCGTCCCACGACGCGCAACACGCCTGCCGAGAAGTCGCAGTTTGAGGTGCCGGCGCTGCGCTGGGGCGATGTTTCGGGTGCCCCACTCTTGTCGCCGTCGCCTGGCGACAGGGTGAGTGAGACTCATGGTTTCTCGCTGCTCAACGACAGCAAATACGGATACGACGCCAAGGACAACGTGCTTCGCCTGTCGCTGCTGCGCGCGCCGGAATGGCCTGATCCGAACGCCGATCAAGGCCATCACGAGTTCACCTACTCGCTGTATCCGCACGCCGGCACGTGGCGCGAGGCGCTGACCGTACAACAGGGATACGACCTGAACTATCCGTTGCTCACGGTCACGACCACGCAGCATCCGGGAACACTGCCGGCGCAGCAATCGTTCTTCAGCACCAAGGAAGACAACGTCGTGATCACGGCGGTGAAGGAAGCCGCGGATGGCAGCGGGACGATTGTGCGCTTCTACGAATGGGCGGGCAAGAAGGGCGATGTCCACCTGACACTTCCACAAGCGGCGACCGCAGCCTGGCAGACGAATCTTATGGAGCAGCCGGACGGTTCGCTTGCTGTTGGGAATGGCGGAAGCGAGGTTACGGTTCCGACTGGAGCTTACGAGATCAAGACGGTGAAGGTTTCGTTCAAGTAGCAGGTAGTTTTCCAAGAACGATAAAGAAGCACATGTTTGTTCGTGCCCATGCGCGCTCTCATTTATGAATTGTCATCCTGAGGCGGCTTCAGCCACTGAAGGACCCGCTGTTCCGTTGTGCTGCGAAAAACAGGGGCAACGTTTCGGCACGACTGAAGCCGAGCCTGGCCCCTATGTTTCGGGAACCGCAAGAACTCTGTCGTCCCTACGGTGTCTGTGTCGTAGCTTGTGTCGTCGCTACGCGACTCAGAGTTTTTCCCACTTCACCCGGCTCTGACGAGCCGGGCTCAAACCATTTCGCCGCTTGGCGGCTGAATTTCCGGGGCACTCATCCCACTCGCCTCGCGCGAAGGTAAGCTACGACACAGACACCTACGGGACTGGGTCTTTTTCTTCCGCCTCACCCAGCGCTAAAGAGGCGGTTACGAAACATGTGTCGTCCGCTGAAGCGGACTCGGGATTCCCACTTACGTCTTCCCAGCCATGAATGGCTGGGCTATCTTATGCTGTCCCTTGCGGGACGGACGTATGGTTTGTCCCAACCTCGCGGCTCAATCGCGAGTTTCGTAACAGCCTTTAAAGCGCTGGGCTAAGCTCTGCTGCGCCTACGGCGCGGGCTTCTTCTGCTTCCCTTCGCAAACCCAAAATGGCTGGCGACACAATCTCCAAACTCCCGCCGCTCAGCAGCGTCACCGTTGCGTTACCGGAGGGGCTGAAGCCCCATCTTGTTATGCCTCGGTGCAGCGCAGCTGAAGCTGCGCCCCTTCAAAAGCTCGCTACTTCTTCCCCTCCGTCGGCGGGTAGTTCTTGAACAGCTTGGCGATGGCCTTATCCAGGTTCTTGATGTTCTTGTTGGAATTGTCGTGGATGGTGTCGGTCACCGAGCCGCGCCACTCCAACTCGTGCGACTTGGCGTTGGCGATCTCAACTACCAGCGTGCCTTCTTTCGTGATGAACGTGGAGTAGGTTACGGTCTGCGGGCCTCCCCACCACATGCCCCATCCCCAGGTCGGACCGAAGTTGTATCCCGTCCCTACGACCTGGCTCTGGTCCTTGATATGGCTGGTATAGACCACCCAAAGGTCGGGATCCGTCCCAGGCTGCGCCAATTGCAGTCCCTTGGCCTGTAGCTGCTGATTGACGCCATCGACGATGCGCTGGTCCCACAATCCTTTGGCCGGCTTCGGACTGGGCTGCCAGGCATAAGTATGGAACTGAGAGAAGTTGGTGCTGCGGTCCCAATCCACATTCGTCTTCTGGGCCAGGGCTGCGGCGGAAACGAGCAGGCAGAAAGCCAGTGCGAGAAACAGGCGATTCGTTTTCACGAGAAACTCCTTTGGGTCTCCGAGGATGTGAGCTGATTTACGGGTTGCTGAATCATACCGTCACCAGCCTTCGCATGGGAAGCGAATGCCACTTGCACCCCAGACCGTCAGTCATGCGCGGCCCAGGTCGCGGCGGCGACCTGGTGATGACACACAAGAAAGGGCCATTTGTCACGCCTCCTGTGGGGGCGCTGTATCATCCCTGTTTATGAAGCAGAATCGGTTCTATGCGACTCCGGGGAAGCGCATTCGGCTTAAAGATTACGATCCGGCGGACACCGGCAAGTACAAGTCGCAGGCTCACGCGAAACAGACGCTCGACGACAATATCGAGCGGCTGCAACAATATCAGGACCTGCTGTATTCCGAGCGCACCTATTCGCTGCTCATCATTCTGCAGGCGATGGACGCGGCGGGCAAAGACGGCACCATCAAGCACGTGATGTCGGGAGTGAATCCGGCGGGATGTGAAGCGCGCGCCTTCAAGCAGCCGTCACAAGAGGAACTGGAACACGACTTTCTGTGGCGGTGTTACAAAGAGCTGCCGGAACGCGGCAGGATCGGCATCTTCAATCGCTCATACTACGAGGAAGTGCTGGTGGCGCGCGTGCATCCCAGGTTTCTCGATGCGCAAAGCCTGCCCGGCTTCACTGGCCCGGACGAGAAGTTCTGGAAGCATCGTTTCGACGCAATCAATGACATGGAGAAGCATCTGGCGCGCAACGGGACCGTGATCCTGAAATTCTTCCTCTACCTGTCGAAAGAGGAGCAAGCCCGGCGCTTTCTGGAGAGGATTGAAGACCCAGCGAAGAACTGGAAATTCTCCGACGCCGACCTGCAAGAGCGCCTGCGCTGGGACGATTACATGGTCTGCTACGAAGACATGATCAACCACACCAGCACCAAACATGCCGGGTGGCACATCATTCCTGCCGATCACAAATGGTTCACGCACCTATGCGTGTCCAACATTATCGTCGAGAGGCTGAAGGGTTTGAAGCTGAAGTATCCGACGGTCTTGGCGGAACAGAAGGAACGTCTGCAAGCTGCCCGTGAGGCGCTGGAGCGGAAGTAGATTTTGGACGTTTTAGAATAAGTCCGATTCGGGAAGCACCGCGTCAGGGCACGACGTCAGTCGTGCCGATAAACGCCTTTCTTGAGTGTTCCAGAGCCGACTTCCGGTCGGCGACAGAGTCAAGTCGCTCGCGGACTCAAGTCCGCTCGATACAAATAGTGAGGCGGCTTTTCGGCACGACTGAAAGTCGTGCCCTGACGCAAATCGTGGCGAAGGGATCCACCCAGGCCCGCACGACCCGTGCGCGTCAAGCAACTGCGGCTTGAGCGGGAGAGTCGGCGGCGCGATGCATCAGGCAAAACAGCTCGCGGACGGAACAGAATTCAAACCCGCGATCTAGCCGGGTCAGGTGCAATACCCGTTCGACCTGATGGGCGATGTTCATCAACTTGAAGGCGGTTCCTCGCGAGCGCGCCCACTCCTGCAGGCGCAGCAAAACGCCCAAGCCCCAGGCATCAATGCGATCAACCTGGGCGAGATTCAGGACAATCATTGCGGCACCAGCCTGGCTATGTACGACATCTCGCAAGTGCGAATAGCTCTCGCCTCTCACCAGTCTGCCTGTCAAGTGGATGACCGTAGCGTCTCCTAGTCTCTGGGCTGTGGCCTGTAGCGTCGTCGTTGATACTGCGTGTGGCATTGATACACCCCCACGAATAGATTTACGGCTTCGGCGGCCAACTGGTTCCGAATCTCGCTTGCACTTAGAAAACGAATGAAGGGCCTCGAAACCGACATTTTTTCTTCCTTCGTTCTTTTGGCACTCGTCGGACAAGAGTGCCAGTTGACACGCCCTAACTCGGTACCTAGAATAAAGAGGCGGAAATTTCTTCTGTGCAGTGTCTGTAAGATACTGCTGGACAATGATTTAATTGGCACCCATGGAGACACCGGACAGCATCGGACGGCGTGAACGCGACATCCTGACGGCCATCGTGGAGACCTATATCTCCACCGGAGAGCCGGTCGGATCGCGTACTCTGTCGCGCAGCAATCGCGAGAGCCTGAGCGCGGCATCGATCCGTAATGTCATGGCCGACCTGTCGGATGCCGGATACCTGGAGCAGCCGCACACTTCGGCGGGGCGCGTACCGACGACCCAAGCTTATCGTTTTTATGTGAAGCAGCTCACGGGTGAGGCGCGGCTTTCTCCCACCGACGAGAATCTCATTCAGGGCTCGTTGCAAGGCAGCGGCGATGTGCAGGAATTTTTGGAGCGCAGCTCGCACGTGCTGTCGCTGATTTCACGTGGCGTCGGGGTAACCGTGGCGACCAATGCTACGCAGCGCAATGCGCTGGAACATGTCTACTTTCAGCGCCTGGGCGACAAGAAGATTCTTGCGGTGCTGGTGACCAGCGGCGGTCTGGTGCGCGATCGCGTGCTGCGTCCCGAGCGTGACCTCACGCTGGAAGATCTGGAAGCGGCTGCCAACTATATCAACCAGAACTTCCGTGGCTGGGACATGGAAGCGGTTCGCAATGAGCTCGCCAAGCGCGTGCAGCAGGAGCGCAACGAATACGACCGCCTGATGCGCTCGGTGGAGCAACTGCAGACCGCACTCAGCTCCGAGGGCGCATCGCAGAATGTGTACGTGGAAGGCGCCGCCAACCTGCTGGTGACAGAGCAGGACAAGGAGCGGCTGCGGCAACTGCTGGCGACGCTGGAAGAGAAGCAGCGCATTGTCGACCTGTTATCGGCATATCTCGACGTCAAGCAGGAGGCGGTGCGGGTGGTCGTGGGTCTGGAAGAGGCGCTGCCGCATCTAAGTAATTTCGTGCTGATTGGGACTCCGGCGCGCGTGGGGGATGAGGTCATGGGATCGCTGGCTGTCATCGGACCGACGCGCATGGATTACGAGCACACCATCACGGCGGTGTCATACATCGCGCGACTGTTTGATCGTCTGTGGAACGAATCGACGTAGTAGAGGATTCATGGCAGAGAAGAAACCAAGCAGCTCCGCTGAGCTGGAGTTAGATCACGAATTGCCGCCGGGCGAGGATGGCGACTCGGCTTCGGCTCAGGGTGGGTCTCCGCAAAATGGCGGAGCAGCTTCGGAGACGGAATCGGAGTTAGACAAGGTCAAGGCAGAGCGCGCAGCGTATCTCGATCGCGCGGCTCGCATTCAGGCGGAGTTTGAGAACTTTCGCAAGCGCAGCGCGCGCCAGCAGGAGGAGTTTCGGGAGTATGCGGTGGCAGACGCCATCAAGTCGCTGCTGCCGATTCTCGACAGCCTCGACGGCGCGCTGAAGACCAAAGCTGTCTCGCTGGAAGATTTACGCTCGGGCATCGAGCTCATCGACAAGCAGTTTCACGATGCGCTAGCAAAGCTCGGAGTTGAGCCGCTGGAGGCGGAGGGCCAGGCATTCGATCCGAACTTCCATCAGGCGGTGCAGATGGTTGATACGGACGAGGTCGAAGATAATCACGTCATCGATGAGTTGCAGCGCGGGTATAAGTTGAAGGATCGGCTACTGCGCCCGGCGATGGTGAGGGTGGCAAGAAACGCGAAGTAACCTTGATCGCGGACGAGTCGGTTAGAACATACGCGAGTTATCCAGCGACGAATTGTAGTTTGCGAGAGGTCAACATGCGCCCACGCTCCAGTCCCGCAGAGCGGGACGAAACAGCTTAGCCCAGCATGGAGGCCATCCTTTGGCCGGAATGCTGGGTCGGGCGTTGTTATCGATCGTGAGCCCCTTCAGGGGCGAGACAAAGGCAGGTCCCTCGACGGCTAAAAGCCATCTCGGGATGACAACATTAAAGGGCTTTTAACGGCATGCCTGAAGGCAAGCCCTTTCAAGGCCGCCGAACAAGTTTAAGGCAATTATTTGGCTACTAACGTTAAACGTGATTTCTACGAGGTACTGGGCGTGTCGCGCACTGCGACCGACCAGGAGATCAAGAGTTCCTATCGCAAGCTCGCGCTGCAGTTCCATCCCGATCGCAATCCGGGCAATCCCGAAGCGGAAGAGAAATTCAAGGAGTGCAGCGAGGCCTACACGGTGCTCGCCGACACGGAGAAGCGCGCCCGCTACGATCGCTTTGGACATGCGGGTGTTGCGGGCAACGGTCCCAGCGGCGGCGGGTTTGACACGACCGTCGTCGATTTTCAGGACATCTTTGGTGACCTGTTCGGCGACATGTTCGGCCAGGGGGGCAGGCGCCGTTCGCGCGCGCAGCGTGGTAGCGACATGCGCCAAGACATCACGCTGGAGTTCGAGGAAGCGGTCTTCGGCGTCACCCAGCAGGTTAAAATCCGCCGGCTGGAAACCTGCGACCAGTGCAAGGGAGACGGATCGGCCCCGGGCAAGCCTCCAATTACTTGCACCACGTGCGGCGGGCGCGGACAGGTGCGTTATCAGCAGGGATTCTTCGCAGTGGCGCGCACGTGCGGCACCTGCGGCGGAACCGGCAGGCTGATTATTGAGGCGTGCAAGAAGTGCAAGGGATTGGGGCGCCTGAAGCGCGACCGCACGGTCACGGTGAAAGTTCCGGCCGGCGTGGAAGAAGGCGCGCGCATTCTCTACTCGGGAGAGGGCGAAGCGGGAATTTACGATGGCCCTCCGGGCGACCTGTACGTGGTGCTGCACGTGAAGGAGCATTCGTTCTTCCAGCGCGAAGGCAGCGACTTGCATTGCGTCATTCCCATCTCGTTTACCCAGGCGGCATTGGGAACTGACATCCAGGTGCCGACGCTCGAAGGTCAGCAGAAGATGCAGGTTTCCGAGGGAACGCAGACGGGCACGGTTCTGCGGCTCAGGAACAAGGGCGTCCCGGTGCTGAATGGGCATGGCCGTGGAGACCTTTACGTTGAGCTGAAGGTGCAAACACCTTCGAAACTCGGCAAGCGTCAGCGCGAACTGCTCGCCGAACTGGAAGGCGAAGGCGCGGTGGAAAACAAGCCGGTGGACCGCGGCCTGCTCGACAAGGTCAAGGACATGTTCGCGTAGAAACCGCTGTTCGCCATTCGCTCTTCGCTGTTCGCCAGACGGTGTCGCGAACATGAACCCGACTTTGGGCCTTCCGCGGAGCTCGCGAGGAGTTTTGCTCTTCGCCGAGAGGACTTCAATAAGATTGGCGGGCTGCGCAACTGGCGTGGCCGACTCTCCGGCGAAAGGCGAATAGCGAATAGCGATTCTTCCCTTGGACCATGATCTCCGCATCTACGCATGGTTTTTGCTGCTGGTGACCGTATTGCCGGCGGCAGCCCGTTTACTTCGGCCACGCGAACTGGCGAAGATCCTCCTCATTCGCTACAAAGATCCCGGACGCCGAAAGCGTGCCCGCTTCGGCGGCTATTTTTTTCTCGCCGTCTCGCTCATTGCCATGCCGTTCGCCATTCGCGCACCGCACCCCGAGTCGACCTGGCTTATCATTGCGCTGCTGGTTGGCGTGGTTTCGTCGCTCGAGTTTGTGCTCGATACCCGTCTGTTTGAAGAGGAGCCCTTGACCCGTCAGAATCGCTATTTCGGCGGAATCTACGCCTCCATTGCGATTGCCAACCTTCTATTGCTGACCGCACGATGACCCGCCGCCGCTGGATCGCCGATGAATGCTCTGCGCGGAGCGCTGCTTTGACTGGCACGAATGCTGCGCACCTGGCGCGCACGTTGCGCGCGCGAGTGGGTCAGGAGTTCGATGTTGCCTGCGGAGAGCGCGTGTACCGAGCGACCGTGTCCTCGGTCAACGATGAGCGGGTCGAGTTTGCGCTCGGGGATGAGGTGTTATCGGGCAGCGAAGTGGTGCCGGTGACATTGTTGCTGGCGGTGTTCAAGTTCGATCGCATGGAGTGGGCGATTGAAAAATGCACCGAGCTGAACGTGAGCAGCGTTGTTCCAGTGATTGCTCGTCGCACGGAGAAACACCTGGCGCAAGCCGCGGAGAAGCGCGTCGAACGCTGGCGGCGCATTGCGCATGAAGCGGCGCAGCAGTCACGGCGATTGGCAGCTCCGGAGATTGGGTTTCCGCAGAAGTTGAGCGACGCATTGCAACTGCAAGCCGAAAACAAAATCGTTCTCGCGGAGAATGAGCGCGGTACGACGCTGAGCGAAATTCTGCGCTCGGGTGAGGAGATTCCTTCGCTGGCGCTCGCCGTTGGTCCCGAGGGCGGCTGGGCTGAAGAGGAACTGGAGGCTTTCGCGCGCGCAGGTTGGATGTCGGCGTCGTTGGGTGAAACTATTCTTCGCGCAGAAACTGCGGCTATCGCGGCGGTCGCAATCGCAAGAGCGGAGTTGGGGTGTCGAGTCTAGCGACGCCTCCAGGCGCGCACCAATCATCACGTTTGTCATCACGAGGCCGTCTTCGGCCGAGGGATCTGTTCTCGTTGGCAGTGCGAACCATCTGCCATGGGACAACCATCACTCTAGTGACGAAGAGCAGACCCCTCGCTCCGCTCGTGATGACAAACAGGAAAGGTTTAGTACAAGCGGAAGTTTACTTCGACGTTGATTTGTACGGGGACGGCTTGACCGTTGAGTTTGGCGGGCTCGAACTTCCACTGGCGAACGGCTTCGATGGCTTTCTCGTCGAGTCCCATGCCCAACGAGCGCTGGATGCGAATCTGCTGGGGACGGCCGTCAGCGCCTACCACCATCCACAACACGACCGTACCTTGATACTTGGCTTTACGCGCTTCTTCCGAGTATTCCGGATCGGGAGCGTATAACGCCTTGGGTGCGCTTACGCCTCCGCCTACACGATAGGCTCCGCCACCATATCCGCCGCCGTGTCCGGGGCCAACGCCCGGTCCGGTGCCGGAACCAACACCGCCTCCACTACCGCTGCCGATGCCGCCACCAAAACCGGTTCCATTCGAAGCTGGACCGATGACCCTCGAGAGCGGGTCGCCCAGCGCACCAATGGTGGGCAGCTTGATTTCGGGCGGAACCACCACGCTCGGCGTCGCCGTCAGCTTGGGATCGTCATTGCGTATGACAATCGCAGGCGGAACGATCTGGTCCTTCGAGAGTTTGGGAAGCGCTCCTTTAGGGGCCGCCAGCTTGTCGCGGTCGCCGCCGCCTCCTCCGCCGCCGGCGCGGGTCTTTGACACCTGCATGGGCAGGTACGGACTGATGTCGGAAACCAGCCCAACCACCTGCTGCTTGATTTCCTCCTGGTGGCTCACCACCCAATGGGTGGAGTAGATAAGTAGTCCCACGGCAACGACATGCAGGATAAAAGAGTAGAGAAAAGTGTCCTTACGCGTGGCGTACAGACCCTGTCCTTCACCAAACAGCGTGGGCAGCACATCGTGTTGCTGCGGGGCAGGTTGGGTGAGTGTTTCCGTCGGTTTGGGAACCGCAGGGGTGGACATTTCTGCTCACAAGTATAGACCGGAAGCAAACCGGGAAGTTGCACAAAAAGTGGTAGACGAGGGCGGTCCCCATTTCACCACGACGACAAAAAGGCCATGTCACCACGGAGGCACGGAGACACGGAGGAACGTGGCGAGGACCGATGTAACCAGCTTGCGGCTCATGAGCACTACCGGCACGTTCATCCTGCTGAGGCTTCTCTGACCTGATTTCCTCTGTGCCTCTGTGTCCCTGTGGTGTAAGGCTTTTCACGCGATCCGTCGCAATCGGATGTCTAGTTCCTCAAAACCTAACCTGCTTGGGTTATACTGCTGAGGTGGCATCCAGACGATTCGCAGGTGTGCTCTTTGTGGCCTACCCGCAGGACCACACGCCGCGCCACGTCCATGGATTCCTGGATGAGACAGAAGTAATTATTGACCTGGCGGGAGACGGAACCGTGGCCATTGCGAATCGGAGAGATGCCGTCCGCCCCGGCAACGCGAAGCGTTCCGACATTCGCCGAATTCTGCACACAGCGGCGGAACACTTCGATTTGCTGGTCGAACTATGGGAGAAGATGCATGAATAGCGCTCACAAGATTCGAAGTACAGAGAGCGACTTGGATGCCGCGATTGCTCGATCCCGCGCCTTCGAACTTCACGACCGGCGCGCTACCAAGGTCGAGTACAACAAGCGGGACGACCTGGTCACAATTCACCTTGCCGATGGCGTCCGTGTCTCCTTACCTCGCAAGAAGCTTCAGGGACTACAGAGTGCAAAACCTTCGCAGCTGGCAAAAGTTGAATTGCTGGGGCGCGGCACCGGCCTCCATTGGCCGGAGCTCGATGTCGACCACTATGTACCTGGGCTGCTCAATCATGTTTTCGGCACCGCTCGATGGATGTCGGAGATCGGCCGCGTCGGAGGCTCGTCAAAAAGTCGCGCGAAAACGCGCGCTGCACGAGCTAACGGCAAACGAGGTGGCCGTCCCAGGAGTGCTCGACCATCTCGAAGCCCCGAGCGCACTATGGCTGACAACTAGGGGTAGCGGATCAGTCTGAGTGTCATCCCGAGCGAGCCTCCTTTGCGAAGAGAGGGACCTGGGCGCGACGATTCGCGCCGGTGCGCGAAAGGCACGCATCCTTATTCAGACTGAACCAACTACCCAACTGGGCGCCGACTTGACATCCCCGCGCCGTTTTCTGTACTTTGACTAACAATGTTTCACGCTACCTACAGCGCGAGTGCTCTCAGCACCATGGCTATGGCCATGTGTATGTGTTGCAGTGTGCCTGTGGGTTGTCGTGAGGAGCGGCGTATAGAGTAAGCAGCCGCGAACTTTCCAAGGCAGCCCACGGTCAAGCGATCGTGGGCTTTTGTATTTTGTCAAAAGTTTGTCGGTCGCGAATCCGGGGGCAACAAAATTTCATCAGGAGCAAGCATCATGAGCCAATCCGAGTCGAAACCCGATTTTCACTTCGACACCCTCGCCATTCACGGCGGCCAGTCGGCTGATCCGACGACCAAATCGCGCGCTGTGCCCATCTATCAGACAACGTCGTACGTCTTCGACGATGCTGACCACGCCGCCCGCCTCTTCGCCTTACAGGAGTTCGGCAACATCTACACCCGCATCATGAACCCGACCACCGACGTATTCGAGAAACGCATTGCGGCGCTCGAAGGCGGGGTCGCGGGTTTGGCAACCGCGTCAGGACAGGCGGCCGAGACGCTTGTGATCACGACCTTGGCTTCGGCCGGCGACGAGATCGTCTCGACAACTTCGCTCTACGGCGGCACCTACAACCTGTTCCACTACACGCTGCCCAAGCTCGGGATCAACGTGAAATTCGTTGATGCTGACGATTTTGCCGGGCTGCGCGCAGCGATCGGAGCCAAGACCAAGGCGCTGTATACCGAGACGCTGGGCAATCCCAAGCTCGACATTGCCGATGTCGAGGAACTCGCCAAAATCGCGCATGAACGTGGCGTGCCGCTCATCATCGACAACACCACGCCGAGCCCGGCGCTGTGTCGACCGATCGAGTGGGGAGCGGACATCGTCATCAACTCGGCTACGAAGTTCATCGGGGGACACGGCACCTCGATTGGGGGAATCATTGTCGATGCCGGCAAGTTCGACTGGGCCGCTTCGGGCCGCTTCAAGGACTTCGTCGAGCCTGATCCGTCGTACCACGGCGTGTCTTACACCAACGCCTTCGGGCCGCTGGCGTTCATCATCAAAGCGCGGGTGCAGGGACTGCGTGACACCGGCGCCGCGTTGTCGCCCTTCAATGCGTTCCTGCTGCTGCAAGGCGCGGAGACGTTGCACCTGCGCATGGAGCGGCACTCGCAAAACGCGCTCAAGGTCGCCGAATATCTGGCGGGCCATGCCGATGTCGAGTGGGTGAACCACCCCGGGCTGCCGACCAGCAAGTACTACCAGCGCGCCAAGAAGTATCTGCCTAACGGATGCAGCTCGCTGGTAACGTTCGGCATCAAGGGCGGCTACGATGCCGGCAAGAAGTTCATTAACTCAGTAAAACTGTTCAGCCTGCTGGCGAATCTAGGCGACGCCAAGTCGCTGGTGATTCATCCGTCGTCGACCACGCACCAGCAGCTTGCCGAATCGGAGCAGCGCGAGACCGGGGTGACTCCTGATCTGGTGCGGCTGTCGGTCGGCATTGAGGATGTGCGCGACATCATTGCCGACATCGAGCAGGCGCTACAGGTCGCGACCGGCAAGACACCGGCGTGCAACGCAGCTACCGCGGAGACGAGGTGATAACCGGCTAATGGGAGCAGGTCTGCAACCAACGCGGGAAGGCGATCTGACGTTCGCCAGCGACGCGCCGTTCCGGCTGGAGTCGGGCGGCGCGTTGCAACCGGTTACGATTCGCTACGCTGTTTATGGCGAGTTGAATGCCGCTCGCGATAACGCAGTGCTGGTGTGTCACGCGCTCTCGGGCTCGGCGCGCGCGGCCGACTGGTGGCCGGAGATGTTCACTGCTCTCCCACTCAATCCAACCCCAGGATTGAATGGGGCACCCGCAGTGTTCGATCTTTCGCGCGATTGCGTCATCTGCGTCAACATCCTTGGCTCATGTTACGGTTCGACCGGGCCAACTTCTATCAATCCAGCAACCGGTGAACCGTATGGGCCGGACTTCCCTGTCGTCAGCGTGCGCGATATTGTACGGACGCAGTCGTACCTGCTCGACGACCTCGGGATCCAGCACTTGCGCACCGTCATCGGAGCGTCCATCGGCGGGATGCAGGCACTGCAATGGGCGGTCGACTACCCCGACAGAGTAGGACATTGCATCGCCATCGGAACCGCGCCGCTGTCGGCGATGGGACTGGCACTGAATCATCTGCAGCGCAGGACGATTCTGCTGGATTCTGACTTTGAAGGCGGCCGCTATCCGCAGCAGCCGGAGAAAGGGCTAGCGCTGGCGCGGGCCATCGCCATGTGCTCGTACAAGTCAGCCGAACTGTTTGGCGAGCGCTATGCGCGCAAAGCGAACCGCAATGGCGAAGATCCGCTGCGCTCGCTGCATGAGCGATTCGATGTTGCAGGATATCTTGACTATCAAGGCGAGAAATTTGTACAACGCTTCGACGCCAACTCGTACCTGACGATTACGAAGCTGATGGACACGTTCGATCTTGCGCGTGGATACGCCTCGGAGGAAGAGGCATTGCGGCGTATCCGCTCGCATGTGTCGCTGATCGGAATTTCCTCGGACTGGCTGTTTCCTCCCGAGGACGTGCGTGCGCTGGCGGAGCGAATCCAGGCCGTAGGTGTGGAGTGCGATTACACGGAGTTCGAGTCAGCGCATGGGCATGACGGATTCCTGGCCGAGGTGAATGCCATCGCCGCTGTGGTGAATGGGCGGGTAGATGCGCGGAGCACCTCATGGGCTAAAGCCCAAGCTTAATTAACGAGCTTAGGGGCGCGGCTGAAGCCGCGCCCCTTCATGGAGCATTTATGACCGTCTTGACCGAAACCAAACTGAATACTTTCCCCAGTCATCTGCTGCGCGATCGCGTGGCCATCGTCACCGGAGGCTCGCGCGGCATTGGCCGGGCCACGGTGCAGCGGTTGGCCGAAGCCGGCGCGCACGTTGTGGTGAATTACCTGACCCACACCACAGAAGCCAATGAAGCAGTGCGCGAAGTCGCGGAGCGAGGCGGACGTTCGCTTGCCATCCAGGCTGACGTCAGCAACAGCAATGAGGCAAGCGCGCTGATCGAGCAGACGCTCGATCAGTTTGGCCGGCTCGATCTGCTGGTGGCGAATGCCGGCATCTGGGAAGGTGCTCCGGTGGAACACATGAGCGACGATGTGTGGGACCGCGTGATCGACTGCAACTTGCGTGGCACGTGGACGGTCACCCGCGCTGCAGTTCCAGCCCTCAAGAACAATGGCGGAGGCTCCATCGTCATCGTCAGCTCAACCGCCGGGCAGCGCGGCGAAGCCGGCTATTGCAACTACGCGGCCTCGAAGGGGGGCCAGATCAGCTTCGCCAAGTCGCTGGCAACGGAGCTGGCGCCGAAGATTCGCGTCAACGTCGTCGCTCCGGGCTGGGTCGACACCGAACTGAATCATGTCGTGTTCACCGCCGAGGAGAATGAAGAAAAACGTAAGGCCATCGCGGCCATCCCGTTGAAGCGTCTGGCGACGGCCGATGATGTCGCGAATGCGGTCGTGTTTCTCGGCTCGGATTGGGCGCGTCACATCACCGGTGAGGTGTTGAACATCAACGGCGGCGCGGTGCTGTGCGGATGATGACTCCCAATCTGCGCTAAAGTTGTACATGCGCGAAATCTGGCGGCATCGTGGAATGCGGTTGGTGTTTACTGCCAACCTCATCTCCATGATCGGAAGCGGCATGAACAGTGCCGCCGTGACCTGGTTCATCCTACAGGCCACGCACTCCGAGGTGTCGCTCGGCATCATGATCGCGCTCATGACGCTGCCGACGCTGGCACTGCTGCCGCTGACCGGCGTGGTTATCGACCGCAACGACCGTCGCCATCTCATGATGGGCCTCGACGCCGTGCGCGGCGCCGTCATCCTTACCGTCGCCATCCTCGCACTCACCCATCGTGTGCACCTGTGGCAGGTTTATGCGATGACCATGGTCGTCTCCGTCGGCTTCTGGATGTTCTGGCCGACACTGAACGCGCTGGTGCAGGAGCTTTCTCCCGATGACAAGCTGCTCGATTCCAACGCGCTGATGCTGGCCGCGGTGCAGGGCGGCTGGATGATGGCGGGGGCCCTGGTCGGCTTCATGTACAACCACATCGGGTTGGGCGGGGTGCTGCTCATCGACAGCGCCACTTATGTCATCTCGATTGCGTGCGTGTTTCAGGTGCGCAAAGGGCGCGTGGTGGTCACGCAGCCCGAGCGGCAGGATTCCGGCGAACGGCCGACCAAGGCTGTCGCGAAATACTTCCACGAGTTGCGCGAAGGTTACGAATACGTGGTGCAGCATCGGCCTGCAATGTTGCTGGGCATCGCATGGGCACTATTCATCGCGGCCATGATGACGCAGGGCGTGCTGACGGCGCCGTTGAGCGATCGCATTCTGCACGCTGGAGCTGTGGGTTATGGCTGGCTCAACGGCGGATGGGCAATCGGTGCGCTGGTCAGCGTGGTGTATTCATCGCGAATCATCCGGCGCTATGGGGCGAATCGCGCGGTGACGATCACCATGTCGATGATTGCGCTCTCGCTGTTCTTTTTGCCGGGGGTGCGCTGGCTGGCCATCGCCGTGATGGTGTTATTCATCATGGGATCAAGCCGAGGTGTGGGCGGCATTGCGATTTCGTCCGAGATGATGCAGACGGTGCCCAAGTACATCATGGGCCGGGTGCAAAATACGTTCTTCTTCCTGGCCAGCGGTCTACAGATCTTCACCTCATTGATGGCGGGTGAGGCCGCGCATCGCGAGGGACTGCGATATGCGTATTGGCTAGTTGCGTCAATGTATGTCGGTGCGGCGCTGGCAGCGTCGTGGCCGGTGCGGGCATCGGCAGGCGTGATTGAGCAGACGGCGGCGGATTAAGGCTGCGACGCGCCTCCACTTTCGTTTGTCATCACGAGCGCCATCTGTTGGCGCGAGGGATCTGCTCTCGTGTCTAGAGCAAGCCTCATCGCCTCAAGGGAGATACTCGACGCTGCTGGCGAGAACAGATCCCTTGCTTCGCGCGTGATGACAATCTCTATAAGAAAAAGGCCCGGAAGGGTCCGGGCCGGAAGTTTCGCACGGTCAACCATAAGCTGGCCGCGAAACATTCTTGAATTCTCGAGTTGGCTTACTAGTCCACTGCCTTGCCGACATCTTTGCCGGCAACTTTGACCGCATCGGCGGTCTTCTCGCCGCCCTTTTCGGTGTATTTCACCGAGACCTTTGAGCCCTCTTTAATGCCCTCGCCAGCGTCCTTGGTACCCTTCCATGTCGTTTTGTCGGTGTATTTGATAGTGTGCTCAGTTCCATCGGAAGCCTTGACGACCATGGTCTTGCTGTCCTTGTCGACATGCTTCACAACCCCACTCACGAAATGGGCAACGTCCTCCGCCACCGCCATCTGGGTCAGCCCTGCGACGGCCAATATAAGCAAACCTGCCAGCGCAAGGGCTGTCTTAGAACGAATCTTCATTGCAAAACTCTCCTTGTGTTTCGGCATCTACTCTGCCGGATGAATCTAGGCTATCAGACAGCGACGGGCTAAACCAAGAGCGCACCACGAGTAGCGCGCCGCCCGGAATAAGGGTGCGTGCCTTTCCCGCGCCGGCGCGAATCGGCACGCCAAGATCCCGCGCTTCGCAAAAGAGGCTCGCTCGGGATGACAACCTCACCAAATCGTCAGTTTGGCGTTGTCCATCCATTCGTGAATGCCGGAGCCGTTGGCGTTCTGGTCCAACTGCCACTGCACTCCCAGATTGTTGCCCCAATTCAGATACTTCGCATTGCCGGTGATGTTCACAGGGGTGCTCTTGCCATCGATAACCATGGTCACGTACGTGTACTGATATTTGCCGGCGTTGGTCGTGGTATAGAGCTGCATGTGGTGCCAGGTATTGGGGGCAAAGCGTGGGCACGAGATTTTGCTGTGAATCCAGTGACCTGAGGCTTCGTCCCATGTGTCCCATATCTGCGAGGGATAGACGCATTCGGTACCCATCATGTAGTTGTAGCCGTTGATGAACTGGAATGAGTCGAACTCCAGCGCCTGGGCAGCGACGTTGTAATTGGAATCTACGTAGAAGAAGAAGTCCCAAAGGAAATTATGCACATTATTGTTGCCCCCGAGCTTTTGCCACCATAAGGCATTGGCCCATGAGCCCGAATTGAAGAACTCCATGCTGCTGCCGCTGAGCGAAGGTGAGGTCTGGTTCTGCGCCATCCAGTAGGCGCCCTGGCCGCTGCCGCCGGCGCAGTCGGACGAATTGCACGATCCCCAATTGCCGTTCCGCTGAATGTTGTTGAACATGATCGCATTCGGCGGTGGTACGGGGAGGCCGTCGGAAACGACCGTGATCTGGACGATCGCAGTGCCGAAGGTACCGTGGCTATCCCAGGCGTGCACCACCAGTTGGTGCGCTCCCATGGAAACCGGGATCCAGGTATCGATGCTGGGAACGGCCGGACCGGTCCATACAACCTGCCCATCAACAGAGGCCTGCCACCCGATGGTCACGGCCTGTCCCACGGCAGTCGCGACAAGGTGTATGGGTGCTGCGGAAGAGCTATTGCTGGTTGGAGAAATGAGGTTGACCTGAACATTGGCAAAGGAGAGAGATGTCAGACAGATCAGCAACCCTACTAAACAGGAGAAACGTTTCATCCAGATGACTCCTTGGTGTTGACCAGGACTCCGGAGGGTTTCGCAAATGTCGGCGAGTGCGGAGCGGTGCTGGCGTATATGTGGAGTATGCTTGGTGGCGCGACCGGGCGATATCGGGCATTTGTCGTAAGCTGAAGTGGAATTCTTACGAAGCTGTGACACTGATCTACCTAGGAATCGCAATCAGGCAGACACCTTAGCCGGACTGCTGCGCTACTCTAATCCTTAGCTTCCGGGGTGCTCTAATTCCACCCCACGAATTCGCCATTCGGAGTGCTCTAGCCACCGCCAGGGCCCCGAGACGCATCTTACTTAGTTCTGGGTTAAGTACTGTTCAGGCCTTTGCAAAACTGATCGTCATGTCCTTCGGCAATCTGGAACTGGTGGAGGAGACGGCCTCGCTGGCGCAGTGCCTCGACGAGCTTTCTGCAGCCAAACAAGAGTCGCTCCCGCTTTCCACCTATCGCCTGCAGTTTAATCGCGACTTCCGCTTTGAAGATGCGCGGCAGCTTGTGCCCTATCTTTATCGGCTGGGAGTAACGCATTGCTACGCTTCGCCGATCCTGAAGGCGCGCAGCGGCAGCGTCCACGGCTACGACATCGTCGATCACAACCAGATCAATCCTGAGATCGGGACGGAAGAGGAGTTCCGCACGCTGGCCCTGGAACTGAAGGGGCACGGCATGGGACTGATTCTGGACACGGTGCCAAACCATATGGGCATCGGACCCGGCAGCAATCCCTGGTGGCAGGACGTTCTGGAGAATGGAAGGGCCTCAGCTCACGCCAACTTCTTCGATATCGATTGGGAGCCACTGAAAGAAGAGTTGTGCAATAAGGTGCTGATCCCCATCCTGGGCAGCACCTACGGCGACGAACTGGAGCGCGGCAATATCAAGCTGAGCTTCAGCGACAGCCGCTTCTCGATTTCCTATGGCGATAACGTTGTCCTGGTCGACCCGCAGACTATCCCGATTATCTTCGACGGGCTGGGTGAGCTTAGGGCGAAAGGCGGGCAGCAGGAGCCGGCGCTGGGTGAATTTCGCAAAGTGCTGGCTGACCTGCGTCAGCTGCCGCAAAACAGTTCCACCGATCCCGAACTCATTGCGCGACGCCAGCGCGACAGCTCCCTATTGCGGGAACGACTGGCGGGACTGGCCGCCGAACCGCCGGTGGCCGCCGTTATCAAGAAGGCGGTGCTGCAAGTGAACGGCCGGCCGGGAGAGCCTGCCAGCTTCGATCGCCTGCACGCGTTGCTGGAGGCGCAGGCGTATCGGCTGGCATTCTGGCGAGTCTCGGGCGAAGAAATCAACTATCGCCGGTTCTTCGATATCAACGACCTGGTCGGCCTGCGCATGGAAGACCCACTGGTGTTCGCGGAGACGCATCGGCTGATTCGCCGGCTGTTGGCCGAAGGACTGGTCAACGGCATGCGCATCGATCATCCCGATGGGCTGCTGAACCCGGTGCAGTATTTCGTGCGATTACAGATGCTGTACGCTGCCAGCCGTTGCTGCGGGCCGGACGCGACGAGTCCTGCCGCCGACAACGGGATTGAAATAGAGGTGCAAGCGGCATTTGGCCAGCACGGCGCCCCCAGTTGTGTGGCGGCCCCTCTCTATCTGCTGGTAGAGAAGATTCTGGAGCGCGGCGAGCAACTGCCGCAGTGGCCGGTGGACGGCACCGTCGGCTACGACTTTACTAACCTGGTTAACGGGGTGCTGATCGACGGCCGCCACGAAAGATACTTCACCAATCTCTATCAACGCATGACGGGCATGGTAGTGAATCCCGACACCATCATGTACGAGAGCAAGAAGCACGTGATGTACAAGGCACTGTCGAGCGAAGTCAACGTGCTGACCCACTTGCTTGACCGGATCTCGATGCATGACCGGCGCGCCCGCGACTTCACCCGCAGCGTGTTGCGCAACACGATTCGAGAAGCTATCGCATGCTTTCCGGTTTACCGCACCTACATCGACGAGCGTGGCAACATATCGGAACATGACCGGATGTACATCGAGCAGGCCATCGCCAAAGCCAAGCGGCGCAATCCCGACATTGCTCCCGCTTTCGACTTCCTGCAAAACATCCTGCTGCTCAAAGGCACCGACGAAGGACCTACGGTTTACGGGTTTCGCAACCAACTGTATTTCACGTTGAAGTTCCAGCAGCTTACCGGCCCCATCATGGCCAAAGGCCTGGAGGACACGACCTGCTACGTCTACAACCGATTTGTTTCGGTGAACGAAGTGGGGGGATCACCGGCGGAATTTGGAATTTCGCTGGACGAGTTCCATCGCGGCAATCAACTGCGAGCCCGGCAATGGCCGCACTCCATGCTGGCCACTTCGACCCACGACAGCAAGCGCAGCGAAGACGTTCGAGCGCGGCTCGACGTGCTCTCTGAAATGCCGCGACACTGGTCGGCCAACGTAATGAAGTGGCGTCGCATGAATCGCATGCGCAAGATCCAGATCTCCGATGGCCGGCTGGTGCCCGATAATAATGAGGAGTACCTGCTGTACCAGACCATGGTCGGGGCAGTGCCGATGCGTATGGATAACGAACGCGATCTGCAGGAGTTCACGGACCGCATCCAGCAATACATGGAGAAGGCCACGCACGAGGCCAAGGTCAACCTGAGCTGGCTCAATCCGAATCCGGAATACGTCGATGCGCTGAAGGAATTCGTCGCGCGCATTCTCAGCCCCCAACGGCGTGGCAAGCCAAATCAGTTCTATGAGTCGCTGCAGAAATTCATGCCCGCGGTGAAGTACTTCGGAGCCATTAATTCGCTGACCCAGACCCTGCTCAAGCTGACCTGTCCGGGAGTGCCGGACATCTACCAGGGCCAGGAGATGTTTGACTTCAGCCTGGTCGACCCTGACAACCGCAGGCCCGTGGACTTCAAATTGCGACAGGGAGTACTGGATTCCCTCCACCAACAGGAGAGTGTCGGGTTCTTCAGCCGCCTGCTTCAGCACTATGAAGATGGCCGAATCAAGCTCTGGCTGACCGAAAAGTTGCTGAACCTGCGGCGCCGGCATCGCCCGCTCTTCAGTCGAGGAAATTACATTCCGCTGCCGGCATCGGGCGGCAAAGAAGAGCACGTTATCGCCTTCGCCAGGAGCTACGGGGCCGAGTTCATCATCGTAGCGGCTCCACGCTTCGCTTACAGCCTGATGCGAGGATCGGAAACTCCTCCGATTGGGCATGCCTGGAACGACACCAGCCTGCACATCGATGTGAGTTTCGCGACTTCGGGACTGCGCAACTTCTTTACCGGAGAGAGCGTACCAGTGAGGAACGGGACCACACTGCTAGGTAGCGATTTGTTCGCACATCTTCCGTTTGCGCTGCTCACTAGCTAAGGCTTGCTGCTCGGCATCGGCATCTTTGGCTTGCTCAGCCTCGCGCAAGACAGCATCCCGATCGGTCAATTCCACCAAGCGCGCCAGCCGGGCTGCCAGCTCTGAAGTCAGTTCGCCGCGGCGCAGACGCCACGACCAGTTGCCCAGCGTTTTGCTGGGAACATTCATGCGGGCATCACTGTCGAGACCGAGCACATCCTGCACCGGAACGATCGCCAGATTAGCCACCGAGGTCAGCGCGCCACACACAAACGACCACGCAATATCTTCTTCGCGCGTGATGTTGAAGTAGTTGGCGGCCGCGATCCGCTCCTCCTCGCTGGCCGAATTCTTCCACCAGCCCAGCGTAGTGTCGTTGTCGTGGGTGCCGGTGTAAACCACGGTATTGGGCTCGTAAGAATGCGGCAGGTAAATGTGCGCTCCGCGATCGCCAAAGCCGAACTGAAGCACCCTCATGCCGGGGATGTCGAGTTTCTTGCGCAGATCGGCGACGTCCTGCGTGATGAGGCCGAGATCCTCGGCGATAAACGGCAGCTTGCCCAGTGCATTTCGCAGTGCGGTGAACAGTTCCTCGTTCGGGCCTTTCACCCAGCGGCCATGGATCGCCGTCTCCTCATCGGCCGGGATTTCCCAATAGGCCTCGAAACCACGGAAGTGATCGAGGCGGACGATATCGCAGGTCTCGACCGCCCAGCGCAGGCGCTCGATCCACCAGTCATATCCGCGTACTTTGAGCTTTTCCCAGTCGTAGAGTGGATTGCCCCAGCGCTGGCCGGTGGCACTGAAAGCGTCGGGAGGAACGCCGGAGACCACCAGCGGAGTAAGGTCATCGTGGAGGCGGAAGATGTCAGGATGGGTCCACACATCAGCGCTGTCGTAGCTGATGAAGATGGCGACGTCGCCGACGATGCGAATACCGCGCTCGGTGCAATAGGAACGCAGCTTGCACCACTGCTGAAAGAAGGCGAATTGTAAAAAACGCTCGCGGTTGAGCTCCTGCTTCAGCTGCTTGCCGATTTTCTCCAGGGCCGCCGGCTGACGCTCGGCCAGCTCCTGCGGCCACGACTGCCAGCTCTGGTCCGGCCGCTTTTCGCGCAGCACGCTGAACCGAACGTAGTCTTCCAGCCACTCTTTATTTTCTGTGCAGAAAGCGTCATACGCGCGGTGGAGTTCCAGGTTCGGCTGCTCGAAAAACCGGTCCGCCGCCTCGCGTAGCAAAGGAAGCTTTTGCGCGCGCACCACTTCGTAGTCCACCGGGGACTCGCCATCGGGCAACGCTGCAACCCGTTCGCGCTCCAGCAGACCCTGATCAGCCAGGGTTTCCGCGCTCACCAGCAGGGTGTTCCCGGCGAAGGCAGAGGTACATGAGTAAGGCGAATTGCCGTATCCCAGCGGTCCCAGCGGCAGCACCTGCCACAGGGTTTGCTTGGCTGCCGCCAGCCAGTCTGCGAATTCATACGCCGCCGGGCCGAAATCACCGATGCCTCCCCGTGAAGGCAGAGAGCTCGGGTGCATCAGTATCCCGGAAGAGCGTTTGGAGATCATGCGTCCTGCGTAAGATGAGAGCAGGCACGCCGGAGTGGTGTGCCTGTGCTGGAGAAGTTTTTCTAACCACGGGGCCGGTCGGCTGCCGGCCCATTTCTCGAGGCCCGCGGGTTAACTGCCTTCACCACCCTTGGCCAAGCGTTCCATTTCCTTCTTGTTGATCTTGATCTTGCCCTCTTTCTCCAGCCGATCGCGCAGGTTCTGAACGTAGAGCCCTTCCAGTTCCTGCCGCTTCTGTGCCAGCAGCGTTTCCTTGGCCGAGTCCCAGCTGTTCTTCATCTGGTCGGGCGTTGGCTCCTGCTTCTCGATCACCATGACCACGACCCCGCTGCCCTGCAAGCCAATGGGGCCGCTGATTTCACCCTGCTTCAGACTGAAGATCTGCGCCGCGGCTCCGGTAAGCGAGCCGATATCCGGAACCTGCGAAGTCGGGCCAACCAGATCACTGGTCTTCACTGTGGCACCCAACTCCTGCGCCGCCTTCTTCAGGTCGTGCTCGGAGTGTGCTCGGTCAGAAAGCTCCTGGGTTCTCTGTGCCAGCATCTGCTGGGCGCGCTGCGTCTTGAATTCGTCTTCCACCTTAGCTTTGATCTGGTCGAAGGTGGGGGTTTGCGGCAGCTCAACGTCTGTAACCTGATATATCGCGTATCCCTGCGGAATCGATGCCGTCGCCGGCGGATCCATTTTCTTGACACTGAAGATGTCGCCCATCAGGTCCTGCGAATTTCCGACTCCGGGCATCTGGTCCGTCTTGCTCAGGAAGTCGGTCGTCGTCACCGACAGGCCCTTGTCAGCCGCAGCTTTGTCCATGCCATTGGTGCGAGCCAGGCTCTGCACCGTGTCGGCCAGCTTCTGCGCGGCGGCAGCGGCTTTCTGCTGCTTCAGGATGGGCTCGATCTGCGCCTTCACTTCATCGAGCGGCTTCATCCGTGGCGTCTGCTTGCCTTCCACGCGAATGATGTGGAAACCGTAGCTGGTGCGAATGAGCCCGGTGGTCTGGCCCACAGGAGTATTGAACGCCGCCTGCTCGAACTCGGGTACGGTGCGGCCGCGGGTGAGCGGCGGCAACAATCCGCCATTCTGGGCTGAGCCGGGATCCTCAGAGTACTGCTTCGCCAGGGTCGCGAAATCAGCCCCGTTTTTGAGCTGCTTCTCGATGTCCTCCGCCTTCGCCTTCGCGGCATCGATGCCCTTCTGGTCGACCTTGCCGTCAGCTCCAGGCACCGGCGTCTTGATCAGGATGTGGCGCACGGTAACCGTTTCAGGAACGCGAAACTCATCCTGATGCTGGCTGTAGTACTGCTGCAGATCGGCCTGCGAAATCTGGATATTGTCGGCCAGCTTCGAGCGGTCAATCAGGATGTAGCGCGCCTTGCGCTTTTCAGGAATGGAGTTTACGTACTCCTGCTTGTTCTGGTCGTAGAACGACTTCAGCTCGGCGTCGGTTGGATTCACCTGCTTCTTGACGTCCTCAAGGGTGAGGACGGCGTAGTCGAACTTGACCTTGGTCTGGTCCTTGTCGACTTGTTCCTTGATCTGCTTTTCGCTCACCGTCGCCGGAGCGCCCACCGCGGCCAGCAGCTTTTGCGAAGCGATCTGCGCTTTGAGTTCCTTCTCGAACTGCGCCACACTCAGCCCGAACTGGTTCTCCACCAGCTGCTCGTAAGCCTGGTCGCCAATGAAGTTGCCGCCGGGAAAGAAGATTTCGCCGAACTGTCCCTGGTGCAGGAAGTCGCGGATTTCAGCATCGCTGACGCCCAGACCCATGCGATCGGCTTCGTACACCATGGCGCCCTGCGTAATCATGCTGTCGGCTGCGCGCTGCATAAGGAACGGCATCAGCGACTCAGGCACGTTGCCGCGGAACTGCTGGCGGCCGATCATGCGGGCGCGCTGGGCGACTTCCTGCATGCCGACGCTCTGGCTGCCGACGACCGCCAGCACGCCTTCCTGCGACACGCCGCCGGTAAAATAATCGCCAAAACCGCCGGGGATGAGATATGCACTCATCGCCAGACAGACAAAGACGAGGATGCCTCCCAGGACATACTTCTTGAGCGGACCTTCTGTTTGCAAAAACCTAATCATGCGGGTACGGAAACTCCAGGGCTGGATGCGCTGTAAGAGCTGTAATTTTCGATTATAAACCAGCCGAGGCGGGTGGCGGGCTGACCGCCAGCTGGCGGGATCAACATGAAATGAAGATAGTGCCACCAACCCCCTAAAAGCACCATCCGCCAGCTATTTCTCTCCGAACAAGGGTGCGAACTTCCCTTCCCCCTCATCCAATATGTTGTAATCATTAGCGAGAATATGGCGGAAGTGTCTCTCAAATCGCGGCGACGGGTACTGAAATATAAGCGTCGGCTGCGCGAATACAAGCTGATAGCCAAGGGCGTACTCTCGACTGACCATCCAGTGATGGCGCAGATCATTCCCATGCGCCGGTGCAATCTCGACTGCGTTTACTGCAACGAATACGACAAGGTGTCGGAGGCGGTGCCGCTCGAGGTGATGAACCAGCGCATCGACGACCTAGCGCGCCTGGGCACATCGATTGTGACCATCAGCGGTGGCGAGCCGCTGCTTCATCCGCAGCTCGACGACATCATTGCGCGCATGCGCCGCTATCCGATGATCGCCGGCATGATCACCAATGGATACCTGCTGACGGCCGACCGCATCAAGCGGCTGAACCGCGCTGGGCTCGACCACCTGCAGATCTCGATCGACAACGTGATGCCCGACGACATCTCCAAGAAGTCGTTGAAAGTGCTGGATAAAAAGTTGCAACTGCTGGCCGAACACGCCGAGTTCCACGTAAACATCAACTCGGTGGTCGGTGGAGGCATTCGCAATCCGCATGATGCGCTGGTGGTGGGACGCCGCGCCGTGCAGCTGGGATTCACCTCGACCATCGGCATCATTCACGATGGCGAGGGCCAACTGCAGCCGCTGGCAGAGGAGGAGCGCGAGGTCTTCACCAAGATGAAGAAGCTGACCAAGCGGCATTACGCACGCTTTAACTGGTTCCAGGACAACATTGCCGCCGGCAAGCCCAACGACTGGCGATGCCGCGCCGGCGCACGCTACCTCTATATATGTGAGGACGGGCTGGTGCACTACTGCTCGCAGCAACGCGGTTTTCCCGGCACGCCGTTGTCACAATACACGGTTGACGACATCCGCCGCGAATTTCGTACCGAGAAGGGCTGCGCTCCGCATTGCACGATCTCGTGCGTACACCAGGTGTCGTACATGGACTTCTGGCGCGCTCCGCAACATGCCGCCTCGCCGCAACCGCCAGCATCGGTTGACGCAGGACAGTTAGTGCAGATCGAGTAAGCGGGATAGCCATCAGCCGTCAGTCCTCAGATACCCGACTGTTTCTAGTTTGCCGACGAATCAGCAGGACGATTGTATTGGGGAGTTCAGAACGCAGCTTTGATAGTGCACGAGGCTAATTCAGATACTGATAGCTAACGGCTGACAGCCGTTAGCTGGATGTTATACTGACCGTGCCCTTCTGCAGTTTTTCCTCACAAGCGGGCGCGTAGCTCAATTGGCAGAGCAACTGACTCTTAATCAGTAGGTTGTAGGTTCGATTCCTACCGCGCTCACCATCTGCATCCAGACAAGGCTGGCATCGGAATCGTCATCGTCGTTGACCAGGTTCCGAAAATTACTGGAATTCATTTTGCCAGGGGCACGTTCGTTCAGAACCTGTTTGCCACCCTCCACGGCATTCCCAAGACACCGCTGGCAACGCTCGCCGCCGGCGTCTCGATGTGAAGCCGCCGCTATGCGCTTTGTCAGTATCCTTTACATGCACATGAGTCAGAAAAGGCTGTTCAGCATGGCTCATGGAGCAATCGTGTTCAGGTGTCGCCAATCCGGGGCAATAGCTCAGTACTTGAAGGGCTCTAGTGCGGAGTCTCTGCTAATGGGCGTACCATCGGGCATGAGCAAATTTCATCCCGCATGTCCTGCCCAAGTTACGGCTGGCTTAATCGCGACCGGCTACCTCATGGCTGGAGACTCCGAAGAAGAGGAAGAAGAGGAAGAGGAAGAGGAAGACAAAAAGCAAGAGGAAGACGATAGCGAAGGCCAGGACGAACAGAACGGCTACTCGGAGTGACTCTCGTCTCGGCTAAACAAGAACATGATTTTGGGCTCGCGGACTATTCCAGGGAGACACATCGTGGAACATCATGAGTACGAGAATCCATTCCAAGAGGTACACCGGAAAGTTAAGGCTCTCAAGG
Source organism: uncultured Acidobacteriaceae bacterium (assembly GCA_963796585.1). Taxonomy (GTDB): domain Bacteria; phylum Acidobacteriota; class Terriglobia; order Terriglobales; family Acidobacteriaceae; genus CAVVDY01. The sequence goes on along the minus strand of CAWCMB010000003.1, from coordinate 74,845 downwards.
ATCGCGATCGCGACCTTCACAAGCGTGAGGCTGAGAACCGCGAAATCCTGTCAGCGCGGGAAGCCAAAGAAATAATCGACAAAGAGACTAAGTAGATTATGTCAACCGCGCTGCCGAACGTGATCGGCCGCGAATGCCATTGCGCGCGAGCTTTGATGACTTACTCCGAGCGTATTGAGCGTATGATGAGGCCAGCGGCAACATACCGCAAGCCGACGTGCGCAAGAACGCGTAAGATGCCTGCCGAAGGCAACCTCTCACCCCAGAGCGCAAAGTCAGAGAGCAGGAAGAGTTTGACCAAGCCAAGTATCGATTCATTTTCCCTGTCGTTCGAAAAACAGTCCTTGAGAGACAAGAAAACGCGCTATCACTGGATGGTTTGTTCAACAAAAAATCCCGACTTATTGGTTTCGTGGGGTTATGCGTCTACCCACGAAGTGGCTGAGATCGAGGCAAGGAATGAACTCGAAGGTTTAGCTTCCGGGCGGACTGAAGGTGGGCGGGTGTCCAGCAGCCTCGCCCCATTCAATGGCCGCAACGGCGGTATACATTAACCTGGCTATGCCGTCACTCTCAATACTTCTCCTCTCGGGCTCCAAGAGCCTCTATTAGGGAACCGCCAAAGAGCGCATCTATGCGTCCGTCCCACATTCGCGCTGTCATCTTGCTGGTAGTTTCATTGTTTCTGATCAGTTGGGCAGTACCGGCGGCTGCCAATTTCCTGGTTGAATACAGCTGGTGGAAAGAGCTCGCGCAGGTCAACACCTGGGTCAGCATGATGTGGTACAGCGTCGCCCCGTCAGCGGCAGGTGCTTTGATTGCTTTCATCGCACTATATCTTGCGCATAGGTACGGCCTCCAATTCGCCGGCATTCGTCAGCGCGATTTTCCGCTTTACTCTCGCATCGTTCCCGTCGGCCTTGCCCTGTTCGCGATTATGTTTGCGTCGTCCTCTATCGATTCCTGGACGATCATGCGATTCGTCGGGTCGCGAGGGCTTAGCGTGCCGGTGGGCGCATGGCAAGACCAGGTTTTTTCGCACAAGCTGCCGTTTTACCTGTTCGATTTGCCGTTCTATTCGGACCTGCTCGGATTCCTGTTTGCGCTTGCGATACTCTCCGCCGTGCTGTTCTGGATCACCGCCCGGGGATGGCAGCTGGTTGAACGAGTTCGATACGGGCGTTTGCTGGATGGACCAGCGAGGCCACTGGGCTTAGGGGACTACCTGCGCCTGCCCGGAGCTGCACGCGCGCCGTTCATTCGCATAATTGCAGTGATCTTGTTGCTCGGCTTCGCTGTCTGGATTTATCTGGGCAACTATGAGCTTCTTTTCAACACTCACGCCTTCATGACAGGCGCTGACTACGTGGATGAAAAGGTCACGCTCCCACTGCGCTGGCTGCTCATCATCTGCGCGTTAGCGGCGCTGCCGCTGGTCTGGATGTCGAAATTCAAGCGCGCAGCAGTCCTGGTGTTGTCCGGCTTCATTCTGCAACTGGCGTTACCTGCCATCGTCCGCTCCGTTTATGTCCGGCCCAATGAGATATCGATCGAGCGGCCATACATAGAGCGCCATATTGAGGCTACTATCGCGGCTTTCGGACTAAACCGGAACGCTGTACAACGCCCTTTCACACCTTCTGGCCAGGGCACGGTCGACCCTGTGCAGGATGCGACCCTACTGGCAAACGTTCGGCTGTGGGACTTGCGAGCATACGACGCAACCATCACCCAGATTCAGGCATTACGTCCCTACTACACCTTTCCCGATACTGACGTTGACCGTTACTTCATGGATGGTCACATTCAACAAGTGCTGCTGTCTCCCCGCGAACTCGATGTCACTCAGCTATCGGCGGAGGCGAGTGAAAGCTGGATCAATCCTCATTTCATCTATACCCACGGCTTCGGCGTGGTGGTAGCAGAGGTCAACAAGATTACGCCGGATGGGCTGCCGGTCCTGCTGATTGAGAACGCTCCTCCGGAGATCAAGTCATCCGCTTTTCAACTTTCCCGGCCGGAAATCTATTTTGGCGAAAGAACTCAGGATCCGGTGTTTGTTCACACTGCGCGCGAAGAGTTCGACTATCCATCGGGCGATCAAAACAAGTACTCGACCTACCAAGGCACAGGCGGCTTCCCGGTTGGCTCGTTTGTGATGAAGGTTGCCGCTGCGATCTCGCAGGGGGAGCCGAACATTGTCTTCACCGGCTACCTGACCGCGCAGAGTCGCATGATGATTTATCGCAAGGTGCAGGCGAGGCTCAACCACCTGGCCGGTTTCCTGCACTGGGACCAGGACCCATATCTGGTCATTACGGATAACGGCAGGTTGGTTTGGATGGTCGATGGCTATACAACGTCTCTCTCCCATCCCTATTCCGCACCACTTCCTGTGGCGGGATTGGACGGAGGCGCGAACTACATTCGCAACGCGGTCAAGGCCACCGTGGACGCCTACACCGGGGAAGTGTCTCTGTATATTTTTGATCCCAGCGACCCGATCATCCAGGCCTACCAAAACTTGTTTCCTAAGCTATTTCAGCCAGCATCAGCCATGCCAGCCGATCTTCGCCGGCACACTCGTTATCCGGAGGATTTATTTCGCACGCAGGCGGAGGCGTACCGCATCTTTCATATGCGTGACCCTCAGGTGTTCTATAACAAGGAAGATATCTGGGAAATCGCCCGCGACCTGTTCGGCCAGTCGGGGCAGCCGGAACCGGTCGCGCCCACCTATATTGTCGCCACTTTGCCCGGAGAGAAAGATCCTGAGTACCTGCTGATTCTGCCTTTCAGTCCGCGCGGCAAAGACAACTTGATCGGCTGGATGGCGGCTCGATGCGACGGCGACAATCTGGGAAAACTCGTGTTCTATCAGCTGCCGAAGCAACAACTGATGTACGGTCCAATGCAGATTGAGTCGCGCATCGACCAGGACCAGAATATCTCCAAAGACCTTACCCTGTGGAACCAGCAGGGCTCGCACGTATTGCGAGGTAACATCATCGCGCTTCCGGTGTCGGGCGGCTTCCTCTATCTTGAGTCCATCTATATTCAGGCCAGCGAAGCTCGAATGCCCCAGCTAAAGAAGGTAGTGCTGGCCATGGGTGACCGACTGATTTATCGAGATACCTTCGACCAAGCCTTGGCGGATCTGACCGGAGCGTCAGTGCCGACGGTAGTTCCTCCGGTTAGCGCTGCGGCCCCTTCAAGCCTGCCAACTCAAACCTCGTTAGCGGAGCGCCTCCGGCAGCTCCGAGATCAAGCCGAACAGCTTACCCGAGAGTTGGACAAGCTACAAAAAGATGCAGCCACGAAGTAGATTTCAAAGTCACGAGATCACCCTGTTTGCATTTGTGAGTCTCGGACCCACGCGCCGTGAGGACGGCCGCGATTTCTTAGCAGCCGCCCTCTAGCTAACTTGCGGCTACCCAGTTGTCAGGTTCATTTTGGCGGGACACTGATCGTCACTGAATCGGGCTGGGTCCAGATTTCTTTGCCGTCCTTGATCTCGACCCGATTCATCGTCACCTTCATTTTCTCGGCTGACACCTCGGCCAACAGGTAGTGGTAATTCACGCCCGTGCCCTGGAAGAGGTCACCTGGGTTGCGCTCAATAAGGTAGGGGTGTGCTCCTCCTCCACCGGTGACGAAGTAAGTTACTCCGCCATGCTGCTGCCGCTCGTAGTTGTGGACGTGGCCAGCGAAGACTACGAAGCGCGCACGCATATGCGCCTGCCGGTCTTCAAGGAGGCTGGCGAGGTCCTTCTCCATAGAACGCGCCGAGTGCCCTCCGCCGTTCTCCGCATCGGAGGAACTGGTGTAGGGAGGATGATGAAGCACTACCAGAACGAAAGCCACATCGCTAGGCAGGCTTTCGATTTTATGCCTGAACCACTCGCCTTGGGCACCCGTAGTCTCACCGAGGCTGCTGTCCAGCACCAGCATCAGGCAATTCGCAATGCGCACCGAGTAGTACCTGCTGCCGTTAAGCTCCGGAAATCGTTTGAAGTAGTTTGCCAGCGCAGTAGTTTGGTTGCCGTGCAAATCGTGGTTTCCGAGCGCGGGGTAAACCGTCAGGTTTTCATCTCGCCAAGCCCGGGTTTCCGCATCCCAAACGTCCCAGTCGGCGGAGTCATCGCCCCGGTAGACAATGTCGCCTCCGATCGAAATGAAGGAGGGCCTGTCCTCGGCGATCGCCCGTACTATCGCCTGCCGGATCGCAGTGTTCGCAACTCGATCACTCGTGGAGTGTGTGAAACGGGTATCGCCAAACGCCACAAAGCGAAAAGGAACTGAGGCTTGCTGCCGGAGATCTGCTGCGGGGCCCTGATTGCCGGCTTGATGCGCCCGTGTGGCCGCAAAAGCGGTGACGATCAGCAGAATCGCCAGCAACGGCAGAACCTTGCGCCAAGTCATTCGCGATTCAATCGGATTCGGATTGATGCCCCACACGCGCTTCTGTTCCAGCGTACAAAGTCGGCGTTACGGTGTAAAGCTGAGGCTGGTCGGCGACTGTGTCTTGCGACCGTAGGGGTGAGACGCAGGAGCGGAGGAGTGCGCGATAGTTAGCCGTCCCTTGGGTCGCAGTTCGATGGTAAGCACGCCGGCTGACCTACTGATGCTCCCAGGAGCTTCGCGCCAGCTTCAGATATGCCCGCCCAATTGACTTCGTTGCTTCGTGGAACCGATCAGGGTCCTTCTTGATGGTTCGCCTGTATTCTTCGGATTGCAGCTGGTCGCCGTGTGCCAGTCCCAGAATGTTGGCGTCATAAACGGCGAGAGAGACCACGAATTCGCGCTCGCGATTCTTCTGGCTGGAGTAGGGCACGTCGATCAAGCCAACCTCCTTGCCCCGAATCCAGAACAGCTTCGAGTCAAGCGTGATGAGGTTGTACTCTGCCCCGGTCAAACCCGGCCAGAACGCCTGGCGAATTTCGGCAAGCCAGCGTTTGGCACGAGGCTGCGCGCAGTAGCACGAGGTGCCGGGCTTACTGCGTTCTTTCAACTCGACAATCCGGCGCGGTCCGCCCCTGGCTTGCACGAGTACCCAGATTCGAAGCTCATTCATGCTCCCGCCCCGGGTCTCGATGCGCCTCGCGATTCCGATTACTTCCTGTGAAGAGAACAGTCTTCTTATGTCCGCCAGCTTGGGATTCCCGTGCTCGACATAGGGTTCTATCTCGCCTTTTTTGAACTTGAAGCCCGCATTCGTAGACTTCTTTGCAGCGTACTTCGCAGCCATTTCATCGTACTCAGACACCCTCATGTCCAAGCACTCCTGCACACGCGGCGGTGCCTTCGCTTTCTTTCCAGCGAGTCCTGCGAGGTACGCGTCTTGCAGCGTGCGCCGCGTGGTCTCCGTGCTCAATGACTTCACGGCGATGACATAGCGCAGGTAATCGAGCACGAAGGGACCGTGTCCAGAGTCGTCGAAGTCAACGTTCACAAACCGCATCTCGCGGCGACCTTCTGTCGTCGTGACCGGAAGGGGAGCGAAGTTGCCCATGTGAGGATCGCCGGCAATCGCGCCTTCAAACGGAAGATACCGTCGTAGCGGCTTCAAGTCTGCCTTCTCTTTCATGTGCCTCCAGTAATCTGGCGCGTTGCTGCGGATCAACTGCGACAGACTCCTGGAATCGGCAACCTGGTCGAACGCGGGTTGTGTAGCGGCGGCATTCATCTTTACGACTCCCATAACCGATCGCAGAGTGCAAAGCTTGCATAGGCTCAATCCATGGGTGCAGGCGCCGGTCGGTTGGCGTATGACTAATTTGGATGGGCCGTACAGTTATTCGGCACCGCGGCGAGTCCGGCCGGATTATCGATCACCGCCAGGTCCGCGGGCTGATTGTGCCAACGGCACCGCGCGCCCGCCAGGTCTTCTCTCTTCTGCTTAAATACGGTCACCCACTGCTGGATGACTTGATCTTCCGACTCTCCCTGCTTGAAGGTTCCATCGCTGTTGTGATGCTCGGGCATCTCGGCAACCCTTCCAGCTTTGAAGAGATCTGAGATTTGTTGGTCAGTCAATTGACACATCAAGCCAGCAACCATGCGACGACCCTCTTCACTGATCGTGGGATTGTTAAGCCCGTCTTTTGCAGTCAAGCTCTTGTGCAGTTCAGCCTGGCACTCCTGCGGCTGTTTCGACCCGGCAGGCGCACCACCCTTAGCCCATACCTTCTTGTTTGACCAGTCTTGAAGATTCACTTTCGCGGTCGAGTTGCTGGTGAATATGCCGCCGCCGCCGAATGTTGCGCCCACGTCCTGTACCACCAGCTTCGATTCCTCACACGTCGTGGTAAACGGATGGGTACTGGAGTCCATCTTTACGCCGTTACAGATCAGGCGTTGCTGGGGAGGCTTGTTGTCACTGTGGCTGATGAAAGCGGCCATCAGTTTGAGTCCGTCCTTCTCGTAGCTGGGACGGCCACTGAGTTGGTCGAATTCTTTCCAGCTCCAGCCTTCGTCTTCCTTCCCCATCTCATACATTTTGTGGCCGTCGTATTTTCGTACGATCGACGCCTGGGCATACGTCCGGTCACCCGGTGAACCATTGCCCGACTCGGGATCAGAGGGGCAGTTGGTGCAGTCAACGCGAATCGGGAACCAGGCGTCGGTGTAGAAGCCCATTGCCCACAACAGTCGACTGGAGATGATTTCGGCATAGACCTCACGGTTGTCCGCACCGAACTTCACCTTCACCGGTTCTTCTTTTTTCATATCGTCGGTCAGGGTTTGGACGGTTCCATCTGTGCTCTCGACCTTAACAATCTTGCACAGGAACTTAGGAGTGTTCCCGCCCATCTTCGCTCCCGGCTCGACAAACTCACAGGTCACCTTATCGTTGTAGTGGAATTGGAAGAGCTTCTTCTTCTGCGCCGGACCAGCCATTATGTCGACATCGGCTACGTTCTGCGCCTTGAAGATTGAGGCATTCTTGATGGCGGTCTGCCTGTCCTTGGCAGAGTAGAACTCCTCCTTCGGCGTGTCATTCGACGGGGTGCTCGACGTTTGCGACCAGATTCTCTGGGAGAACACCACACCGCCAAGCAGCACCGCGACAACGGCAGCACGCGCCAAAGGACGAAGCTTCGGCGAACTCTTCGCTATTCCATACCCGACAGCACTGGGCCAATTGCTCAGAAACGTCGCGGGCTGACAGGCCTTTTCAGGCGAGGAAGAATGGGCGTTTGATCGATAGCGGTTCATAGCGATCCTTTCTCGAAGAGCAGGTTGCATCCAAAGCTTGTAGCAAGCCTGTATCCAAACGGACGCGGCGGCTAAGATAGCCAACCCCGCATGCCCACTCCTTAGAATCTGTGCCCAACATTGTACCCGCTATTTGCAAGCGATCCACTGGTTCCTGGTTATTAGGGAGACACGGAGCAGTTAAAGCATCTGTCGTTGAAGAGAAGGCGAAAGATCATCGCACCAACGGAGGCGCCCGTCTGACGACTATCCACATAGATAGGTACTATCCATTCCGCACCGGATAGAACCTGCCGGCATCTACTCACACTAAAACCAGCCTATCCTCCCTGCTATTGGGCAGCTGGTGGCAACAGCTAATAGTTGGCGGGGCGACGGCGAAATCCTAGCGGTATTCGCCCAGAACAACAACCAGAATGGCGATCCGGGGCGGTTTGCGTAGATTAGTTTCGAGTCCGGGGACCGTCTCTCGGCGCCATATCTATGGAAGTCGCCAAGAAGCTCAACGTGTGCGCTTTCGCCATATGCTCGACTCACTTACTCGCTTGCATACATGCTGATAATCCGTTCGATTCCGCGCCGGCATACTGCACAAAACTTCTCATAGCGGGTGAACATGATGCAGTTCTCCTGCGGCCGGTAGTATCCGCGCGCCTCGTAATTTGCGCCTTCGAATGCGCCCACGCGATCGGAATACTTGTCCGTCCCCAGCAGTTCGTCTTCGTGTTTCTTTTCTTTCTCGAAGAGGGCATTCATCTCCGACTCAGGCCGGTTCTCAGCGCGAATCTTGCGCCGCTCGGCCTGGATGTCGTGCTCGTAAGCTTCGAATTCCGCCTTGCGCCACGGCGTAGGCAGCGGCGTTCCCGGCTCGACCAGGTCTCTCCACTTCAGCATCGCCGGATCGAGCAGCGCTGTCGCGTTCGGCTCCCACGGCTCTATGCGCTTCGATTGCGACTCATAGGCCACGTCCGAGGTGTAGTATTCGTCAGCCAGTCCCGCGAAATGGTGTCCGAACTCGTGGACGAAGACGTAAGGCGCCCATTGGCTGTGGATGGCGACCGTCGCATAAAGATTGAAGATGCCGCCTCCGCCATAGGTGTCGGCATTGGCCAGGATCTCGATGAACTCATACGGCGCATACGAAGCCACATCGCGTAGCGCATGATTGTTAGTTGTCATCAGGTAGCGCTCGCTGCCGAAGGTGTCATATGAACTGCCAAGCGGCGAGTCGCGATAGATACCGGTCGAGGGGCGCGAAATTCCTGACTCCGCTACGGCCGGACAGAGTCCCCAGACGTTGAAGTTGTTGCGATGCTCCTTGAATGGCGAGCGTGAGAACAGGATTTCCACGGCACGCTTCGCGTCCTTCTCGAATTTGCCACGCTCCGCGGCAGTGTATCCGTCACCCACCATCAACAGATTGACCTTAGTCTCCGGTTCGCCCATCTTCTGCAAGGTCAACAGCGGCCCCGGCGATGGCGGCTTGGCGTGGTCGACAAACTTGTCTTTGGGATCGATGGTTGTCGTCCAGACTTCATGGAAGTCTACGTCTTTCCCCTCGCGGCGCTCTTTCAACACGATCTTCACCGGCGCGTCTGGCGCGGGAAAGCGCAGCGATTCGGAGAAGGTGCGATTCAGCTTCTTGGCCTCGTCCGTGTCGGACCATTCGCTGAAGATGGAACCGAATCCTCGTGAGTACAGCAGCTTGTCACTCGTCGCATCGCGCACCTCGAACAAATAATTCCCCAGGTTGGTGTCGTCGATCGTCTTCGACATATTGCCTGGCCACGGCAGCGGTTCGATCACCACCCGGTCGAAGCTGAAGGTCTCAGTCGTAGCATTGCCGGTATGGTAATAGTCCAGGCGCATGGTGGCTGGCTGCAGCGCGTAGGCTGACGCAAGCAGTGCAGGAACTAATACAAGCAGGGCGAGCAGCAATCTTGGGATTTTCATGAGCGTTTTTTAGGCCATGGATTCCGTGGCACAGTGCAGCTTATCAAGGCGTGCCCCAAAATGATGTGATAAGCAGGAAATTCGAGCCTGCGAATTAGCGCTTCGCGAGCCATTAGACCAGCGATAGGTCTGGGTCCTCACACTTGCAGATCGACTCGACCACCGATCGTCAAATTGCTTTGAAATCGCAAAGCCTGCCTCCTGCTGTATTCTTTCAGCAGTTGCGATGAAGATTACAGTCGTTGTCCTCTCTCTCTTCTGCGCGTTTGCTATGGCTCTGGCCTCGGATAAGCCCACCGCTGCACCCGCGAAACCCACCACGATCGAAGGCGGAAATGGTGTGACGTTGCCGCCTCCGCCGCCGACCGAGGTCAAGCCGGTGACCGAGACCATCCACGGCGTCACCATCACCGACCCGTACCGTTGGCTCGAAGATGCGCAGAGCCCCGCCACGCGCCAGTGGATTGCCGCGCAGATGAAGTACACCGAAGAGTATCTGGCGCAAGTGAAGGTCCGCCCGGAGATCGTCAAGCGGCTCAACGAATTGATGCGGGTGGAGACCTACAGCATTCCCTTCGAGGCTGACGGGCGCTACTTCTTCACTAAGCGGTTGCCGGAGGAGAACCAGGCCTCGATCTACATGCGCAAGGGACTCGCCGCCACCGACGACCGCCTCATCGATGCAACCAAGCTCAGCGCCGACCAGAACACCAACGTCAGCATCGCTGACGTTTCCAAAGACGGCTCGCTCATGTTGTATGGAGTGCGAGAAGGTGGCGCCGACGAGGAGACGGTTCACATCCTTGACGTGAACTCCGGCAAGGAAGCGCCCGATGTCCTGCCGCGAGCGCGCTACCTGGGCATCAGCCTCACCCCCGACAAGAAGGGCATTTACTACTCGAAATTCGAAGGCAAGCTGACCCAGGTCTACCTCCATCGCATGGGTACGCCGGTGAGCGCCGACGAGCCGGTATTTGGCAAGTCATTCAATGGCGAAACCTTTGGCGCAATGCAACTCATCACTTGCCACGTCAGCGAGAATGGCCGCTATCTGATCATCGACGTCAATTCCGGCGTGCCGCCAAAACGGGTTGACGTTTATGTGAAAGACCTGCGCTCCGCTGATGCGCCGATTCGCCCGATCATCCACGGACTCGATTACCGCTTTGTGCCGGCGAACTACGAAGACGACTTGTACGTGCTGACCGACTACCAGGCGGAGAACTATCGCATCGTTCGCTTCAAGCTGAGCGATCCCGCGCCCCAGCACTGGCAGACCGTCGTGCCTGAAGGCAAAGATCCCATCTCACAGTTTTCCATCGTCGACGGCAAGTTGTTCGCTACCGGTCTGCATGATGTCGTCACCGAGACCCGCATCTTCGACCTCAACGGGAAACAAGTCGGCAACATCACTTATCCCACGTTGGGCGCGGCATCGACGGTTTATGGGCGCCAGGAGTCGAAAGAGGGCTTCTACAACTTCCAGTCCTTCAACATTCCGCCGACCATTTATCACTACGACGTGGGTTCCGGGAAGACGGAGGTGTTCGCGCGTCCCAAGGTGCCCTTCAACTCCGACGAGTACGAGGTGAAGCAGGTTTTCTACACCTCGAAGGACGGTACGCGAGTGCCGATGTTCATCTCTTCGAAGAAAGGCGTGAAGCGCGATGGCGCCACTCCGACGCTGATGTTTGCCTACGGCGGATTTCTGGTGGACCTCACACCGGCATGGAATCCCGAGTACGCCTGGTGGATGGAACAGGGCGGATTTTACGCGCAGCCCAACCTGCGCGGCGGCGGCGAGTACGGCGAGGCCTGGCACAAGGCCGGAATGTTCGAGAAGAAACAGAACGTCTTCGATGACTTCTTCGCCGCGGCCCACTATCTCATCGACAATAAGTACACTTCGCCGGCACGTCTGGCGATTCGCGGACGCTCCAATGGCGGCCTGCTGATGGGCGTTGCCATGACCCAGCATCCTGAGCTCTTCGGAGCCATCTGGTGCGGCTATCCGCTGCTCGACATGCTGCGCTACCAGAATTTTCTGGTAGGGCGCTGGTGGACCTCGGAGTACGGTTCGGCAGAAAACCCTGAGCAGTTCCCTTACCTGCTGAAATACTCTCCGTACCAGAATGTGAAACCGGGAACGAAGTATCCCGCCATCATGTTCAACAGCGGAGACTCGGACACGCGTGTCGATCCGCTGCACGCGCGCAAGATGACGGCGCTGATGCAGGCCGATACCGGCGGCGATCGGCCCATCCTGCTGCATTACCAGCTCAAGGCCGGGCACAGCGCCGGAGTCTCGATGACGCAACTGGTGAACGATACCGCCGACGAGCTCTCGTTTCTGTGGAATGAGGTGAGCGGGAAGTGAGCTCGTTGCGAAGAGGCCCGGATCTTCGCAAATAAGAGCTTTTCAGCAGCCTGTGAAGTCGCGTGATCCAAAGCGTTCGACACCACATCTCTGGGGCGGGTGAAATTATGGGCGCAAAAACGGGAGCAGCCAAAAAAGCTAAGAGTCCGAAAAAGCAGCCTGTGTCTGACGCTGTGAAGAAGAAGACCACCGCCTCAAAGGGTCGCGCCACGTCAAGCCGGGTGGCCGCCGAAGCCAAAGCCTCCGTCACCCTGCACGTTCTGGGCGGCGCGAGCTACACCATCACGCCGGACAAGGACTTCCAGCGCACGGCGATGTACTGGGAATACGTGCTGCGCAATCGTATCCGCTGGGCTCAGGACCAGACCACATCGCAGCCGGTGACAACCCGCGCCCTCGACGCTCTCAACAAACTTGGCATCGACGATGCGAAGCTCACGGAGATCGCCAAGGCCGGCGTGGTCGAAATCGAGATCCCCTTCACCAGTGCTCATGAAGAAATCGGCTGGGAGCTGCGCGTCTTTCCCTGGGAGTTCATGCTGTTCACCGGCACCGCCGGCAAACGTACGTCTCCGATTATCGTTATCCGGCACGTCTGCTGTACCGATCGTCCTGATGCGGCAACGCGGGCCCCCAGAAAGTTGATGGTGGTGGAGAGCGCTCCCGGTAAGTTCGCCGGCATGTATTCCTTCAGCTCCGAGCGAAAGCTGGTCGAATCGAACTTGGGACTAAATAATGTCCTCTGCCCGCGCAATCCTACGGTCGACAAACTGAAGGAGATGGTGACCAGCGGGCTGCCTGACATCGTCCACCTGGCAGGCATAGATTCTCATCAGGGAGAGCAGCTCCTACACCGTGAGACTCAGACAACGTGGGATGGTTATCTGATGGCCGATGCCAACGGCAATCCTGCTTACGCCACCGCGGAGCAGCTCGCCGAAGCGGTGCATCCGCTAAAAGGCAATCCACCGCTGCTGGTATCGTGCAACTTCTGGAATTCGGCATCCCGCGTAGCCGCCCTGATCGCCGCCGAAAGCGCAATTGCCTCCATCGGCTTCCAGGATGAAGTCGGCGACCAGGTGGCGGAGAGCTTCTTCTCCAAGTTTTATTTCAACTATCGCGCCCTGAACTGGGACCTGCTGCGCGCCTATCGCCTTGCGGTGCGCGACATGCACTTCGGCGGCGCGATTGCCGTTTTGTGGAGTTCACGCTCGCTGCTGCCTGGGCTGCAGGAGAAGCCTCTGCAGGCTGATGATGATCAACTGCGCGCCAGGCGCCAGGAGTATCTCCGCAAAGAAGTTCCCCCCGATGCCGAGCCGTGGCAAGTCCTGGATGTCGTAATCAAGCTGAAGGACACGATCAACTATTCGCTACTGCACAACGATCAGAGCCTGTTCGAGGAGTTCTCACTGCGCAAGCTACAGGATGGCCTGGTGCGCGGCATTGGAGTCGAGTTGACGCTCTATGTCGGCGGAGGACAGACCTTCCCTTATCGCAGTTGGATCGATATGTCGGATTCCTATCTGCCGTTAGCGGACCGGATACGCTTTCCGCTGACCTCGTATCTCATGCGGTCGCTGCGTGAGAGCGTGAAGAGCGTCATCTACATCGACATCACGTGGAACAACAAAATCGTTTACCGCGACACCTTGCCGGTAAAGTTGCTGGCCATCGACGAGTGGGTCGACACCCCTGAACTGGACGCCTATCTGCCTTCGTTCGTGCTCTCGCGCGACAACGCAGTCGCCAAAGTCATCGACAACGCGCAACGCTACGTCAGGCTGTTCAATGAAGACAGCACTGCCGGCTTCGACGGCTATCAGGGCATCGACAAGAAAGCGAAGGCCCCTTACACCACGGTCGATTACCAGGTGAAAGCCATCTGGTCGACGCTCAGCTTCGATATGGCGCTGGGCTACATCAATCCGCCACCAACGTTTACTGAGTCGTCGCAGCGGCTGCGCACTCCGTCGGACGTGATCGACGGCAAGCGTGGCACTTGCATCGACCTGGCGCTGATGATGGCCGCCTGCCTGGAATACGTTGGCATTTATCCGGTGATCTTCCTGCTCAACGCCCACGCTTTTCCGGGCTACTGGCGCAGCGACGAAGCCCGCGACGCCTTCCTGCGCATGAGCACCAAGAACCTCATGCCGCTCACTGAGGGCCAAGGTTCCGCGCTCAGCGATTCGCAGACTCGCACGCCGAACAAACCGTGGATGTTCACCAACTATGCCGAAGTGATGCAACTGGTGGAGAACGGCTCGCTTGTGCCTCTGGAAACCGTCTACCTCACCCAGCAGGTCGGCTTCACCGAAGCGATGAGCGGCGGCAAAGAGGACCTTCGTCCCAAGTCGGAGTTTTGCTCCATGATCGATATCCAGCGCGCGCGCACCGACAAGAACCCGGTCACGCCGCTGCCCATCCTCGACGAGACGAAATAGCTGGAATGGTAAATCGATAACGAAAATTCCTGGAGGAATTTCAGCCGCTTGCGATGCGGCTCCCGTGACCGTTCAAGCTCGCTGTCACCCCCCGACGTGACTGCTATCACTGCCCGGCTCGCGGGTTTGCGCGAGGGTAGTAAGAGAAGCGTGATGACGGCAAACCCTGCAAGCACGCGGCTCGTTAGCCCCTATTCCATCCTCATTGCGGATGAGCAACCTGTGACCTTACGTACCTTGGGGCGAGCCCTGGATGGCGAAGGCTACGAAGTTCTGCTCGCCTCCACTGGCCAAGAAGCGCTCGACAGCCTGGAGGAGCACAAGCCTGAGCTGGCGCTGCTCAACGTAGTGCTGCCCGGCATCAGCGGCATCGAGGTCTTGCGCAAAGCAAAAGCGGCTCTGTCGCCTACTCTTTTCATCATGATGAGCGCGCAGCTTTCGGTAGACTGCGCGGTTGACGCGATGAAGCTCGGCGCCTACGACTACATCCTCAAGCCCTTCCACACCGCGGACATGTTGCACACCATCCAGCGCGCCACAGAAACGCTGGCATTGCGCGTGCGCGTTCAGGATACGGTGGATACCGCTAAGGGCCGCTACGATTTTGGTCGCGTGGTAACCCAAAGTCCGGTCATGCAGGAAGTGCTGGAGATGGCGCGCCGGGCAGCCGAGAGCGACCACACCACGGTGCTCATTCAGGGCGAAAGCGGCACCGGTAAAGAAGTGTTGGCCAAGGCCATTCACTACAACAGCTCACGCGCGCAACAGCCGCTGATCAGCATCAACTGCGCCGCCCTCCCCGATACCCTGCTGGAAAGCGAGCTGTTCGGCTTCGAACCGGGCGCCTTTACCGATGCCCGGCGGCGCAAGGAAGGTCTGATTGAGAAGGCCTCGCGCGGAACCCTCTTCCTCGACGAGATTGGAAATACCTCGCCCAGCTTGCAGGCCAAGCTGCTGCGCGTGCTCGAGGAAGGCAGCTTCCTGCGCCTCGGTGGCACAAAGTCCATTCAGGTGGACGTGCGCATCATCGCCGCCACCAACACCATCTTGAAAGACACCGTGGCCAAAGGCGAGTTCCGGGAAGACCTTTATTACCGGCTGAATGTGCTGCCTCTGTTCCTGCCTCCGCTGCGCGACCGCCGTGAGGACATTCTGCCGCTTGCGCTCGACATGATGGCCCGCTTCAACAAGGAGCTGAAAAAGAACTTCGTAGGATTCACCTCTCCTGCGGCCGAACTGCTGCAGCACTACTCCTGGCCAGGAAACATCCGCGAGCTGCGCAACATCGTCGAGCGGGCGATGATTCTCTCCCACGACAACCAGATTGGCGCGGACAACCTGCCGGAAGAGGTGCGTGATTTCCATCCCGAACCAGACCCTGACGACAAGTTCGCTTTCGATCCTTCGCCCACCGGCGACCAGCTAGTCACCCTGCGCGAACTGGAAGCGCTCTACATCCAGCAGGTGTTGAACGCCACCGGGCAGAATAAGACCCACGCCGCAAAGATACTCGGCATCCATCCCACCTCCCTGCTCCGCCGCTTGAAGAAGGCCGGCCTCAACGGCAAAGAGGAGCTTGAGGAAGAACCTGCCGTTTTGGTCCCGTAATCTGAAATGGGAAGTCGCTTCGCTGCACAATTCACTACTGCACTTTGCAGCGCGGCTCTTGCAAAATGCAGTGCTGCACTGGGTATGACCCGCATTCGCTATCGCTAACTGCGAGTCCCTGCAACCAATTCCCATAGTCAGACGTTTTGCCTGCAACGTGCAGTAGTACATGTGTCGCAGGTGCGACGGTGGCAAGCAACTTCCCCCCGCAACCTGCCAGGCAGCGGCCTTAGCCGCAGGGAGAAGACAATGTCGATCCTATTTGTGCTCCTGACGTTCTTACTGATTCTCAGCGTGATGTACTTCCGCAGACCTGAGGCGGCCGAAGATGCCTTGCAGGTCGCGCGTGGGCAGCAGATCTCCCCGCCCGTGATGATGCAGTTCAATGGACTCGAAATTCCCCAAGGCTACGCTTTTCACCCCGGACATACCTGGCTCAACGATGAAGGCCATCAGAACGCGCGCATTGGACTCGACGCGTTTGCTGCCAATCTTTTCGGGCAGATTGACTCCATCGATTTTGCCGAGATGAACCGCTGGGTACGCCAGGGACAACGCCTGTGCACCATCAAGCATGGCGATCGCAAGGTTGACCTGCTCTCCCCGGTCGAGGGTGTGCTGACCTCCGTCAACGAGCGCTTGCTGAAGAATCCCAGCCCGGCCATTGACGACCCTTATCAGTCTGGATGGCTGTGCACCATCAAGGCTCCGGAACTGGCCATCAACAGCAAGAACCTGCTGCAAGGACCGCTGGTTCCCGCATGGATGCAGAACAGCGTGGCGCGCGTGGCCGAAATGTTGTCGCCCCTGGCGCCCATGCCGGCACTGGCCCAGGACGGCGGTCTTCCTCTCAAAGGTCTGTTGTTTGAGCTGAGCCCCGACCTGCAGCAGAAACTGACCAGAGAATTCTTCCTGACATAGATCACGCCACGTAAGAGCGAAGAGGGAGAGAGCCATGCCAAACCAGAAAGCAATGTTAATCGACACCAAGCGCTGCATCGGATGCATGAGTTGCGAAACTGCCTGCAAGCAGCTTCACGGATTCAGCACCGACCCCGAGCCCACATTGTCAGACACGGCATTCACCGTGGTCGAGAGTCGCGGCGACAAGTTCGTCCGCAAGCTGTGCATGCACTGCGAGGACCCGGCTTGCGCTTCAGCCTGCCCGGTCGGCGCCCTCAGCAAGCTGCCGCTCGGCCCGGTGGTCTACAACGCCGACAAATGCATCGGCTGCCGTTATTGCATGATTGCCTGCCCCTACTCGGTGCCGCGCTATCAGTGGAGCAAGCTCGCTCCGTTCGTGAAGAAGTGTGATCTGTGCGCGGCCCGCGTCGAGAAAGGGGGACAGCCGGCGTGCGTCGAGGCCTGTCCTGTGCAGGCCAGTGTCTTCGGCGATCGCGATGCCCTCATCAATGAAGCTTGGAGCCGCATCCGCGGTGATTCCTCATACGTGCCTCATATCTACGGGTTGGAAGAAGCTGGAGGTAGCACCGTTCTGTTCATCTCCGATGTTCCATTCGAGAAGCTTGGGATGAAAGCCGCACCCAGTGGCAACCAGCCCATGCCGTCGCTCACTGCCAGCGCGCTCGGCGATTCGCCCAAGGTGGTCATCATGGGCGGCACCATCCTCTCGGCACTTTATTGGGTCACGCAGCGCCGCCGCGAAGTAGGCTTGGCCGAAGCCGCAGAGAAGTCAGGCGTCAACGAAAAAGAAGGAAGGAGCTAGCCATGCTTACTCGAATCAAGTCTGAGGTGACCATGTGGCGCGTGATTCTGGCATTTATCTTTGTCACCGGAATGTACGCAACGTATGTCCGCTTCTTCGAAGGCTTCCGGGCCAGCACCAACCTCAGCGATCAGATGCCCTGGGGCCTGTGGGTGGGACTAGGAACGCTGTGCGGTATCGGGCTCTCCGCCGCTGGCTTTGGTATCAGCGCCGCGGTTTACCTGCTGGGCATGGAGCGCTATCGCCCCATACTGCGCGCTTCCATTCTGATTTCGTTCCTCGGATATCTGACCGTCTGTGTGGGCTACTTATATGAAATCGGGTTGCCCTGGCGGTTCTGGCATCCCATCGTAATGTGGAATCATACTTCTGTACTGTTCGACGTCTGTGTCTGCATCATGACCTACACCACGGTGCTCACCTTTGAGTTTGCGCCGGCGGTGATCGAGAAGCTGCCCTGGAAGGGCTTCCGCAACGTAGTGCTGCGCTTCCATCACAAAATCCTTGTCGGTGTAGTGCTGATGGGCGTGCTGCTTTCCTCCATGCACCAGTCGTATCTCGGCGGACTGTATCTCATCGCCCGCGGCAAAGTGCATCCCCTGTGGTACTCGCCGTATATGCACGCGATGTTTTATCTATCGGCGATTCCGGCCGGGCTGGCTCTCACCGTCTTCGCCATCTATCTCTGTATGCGCTCGCTGAACGTGCGCGTCGACTTCAGCATCCTGAGCGATTGCGGTCGCATAATTCAGTTGCTGCTGGTGGTGTTTGCGTTCTTCAAGGTGCTGGACCTGATATCGAACCAGGCGCTTGGCTATGCTTTCCAAAGGACTCCCGAAGCAGGATATTTCTGGCTGGAGATGCTGCTGTTCGTCATCATTCCGGTCGCGCTATTGAGCCGCGAGAGTGTGCGCTCCAATCCTGAGAAGCTGTATCTCGCCTGCGCAGTGGTGATTGCCGGATTCATGGTGGGCCGGATCAACGTCTCCATAAACTCGTTGCAGACAGCAATGAACGTGCATTACGTGCCCAAGTGGACGGAGCTGGCGTCGAGCGTGCTCGTCATCGCTGCGGCGGTCGTGGCCTTCCGCTATGCCGTGATCTATCTCGACATTCTGCCCAAGGTCAAGCCGCAGTCGTTCACCCGCTGGCTACACGCGGGTACCCCGGCGAACGCTTAGTAAGCAACCGGTTCGTCGGACGAGACTTGAGCCGATATCCCACTCGACCCTTTGTTGGTTGGGTGGGATTTTTCTGCGCCACGTCGGGTGCCATTGGGTGCCCCACTCGGCCTTCGGTTGGCCGGGTGGGGATTTTTGTCGGTTCAGGAATGATTGCCGGTTCTCGGGTGCCCCACTCGGCCTTCGGTTGGCCGGGTGGGGATTTTTGTCGGTTCAAGAATGATTGCCGGTGCTCGGGTGCCCCACTCGGCCTTCGGTTGGCCGGGTGGGGATTTTTGTCGGTTCAAGAATGATTGCCGGTGCTCGGGTGCCCCACTCGGCCTTCGGTTGGTTGAGTGGGATTCTTTCGTGCGCTTGACTTCGGGTGCCCGATCCTGCGCCTTCGTTTGGCGCAGGGTGGGAGAGTTCTACGCCGTCTCCACTTCGATACTCTTCTCTTCCGCGCCTAGCTTCGTGATCCGGAAGCTGCGCACTTGCCCAACGCTCAACGGCTCAGCCTTCGCAGCAGCACTCGTCGGCCCCGCACCCTTCCACCGCGCCTGAAGCATGGCTCCCAGCGATGACATGTCGGCTTTGTCTGAAGATTCCGGGTTGGCGCCTGATGAACTCGCAGCCGCACTCCGCGCCTTACACACCGCCTGAATCCCCTCACCCAGCTCGACGCGCACCTGTCTCTCGGTGTCGATCACACGTCCGGTGACGACATCGCCCACATTATGTTCTGCGATGTACTCATCGAGGCTGGTCGGCACAAGCTGCTTCATGCTCAGCCGCATGAGGCGGCGTTCGGAATCGATCGACAGCACTTGCGCGCGCACCACCTCGCCGACTTTGAGCACGTCCTGCGGATGGTTGATACGCTTCTCGGCGCTGATCTCGCTGACGTGGATCATGCCTTCCACGCCCTCGGCCGCCTGCACAAATGCGCCAAACTTGGTGATGCTCGTGACCGGGCCCTCGATCACCGATCCGGCAGCGAAGCGCTTGCCGATGTCGGCCCAGGGATCGCCCAGCGCCTGCTTCAGCCCTAGCGCGATGCGCCGCTCGACCGGATTGATCGACAGGATCACCGCCTCCACGCTGTCGCCGGGTTTCACGATGTCGCTCGGCTTCTGCACCCGCTTGACCCACGACATTTCGGAGATGTGTACCAGCCCTTCAACGCCCGGCTCCAGTTCCACGAAAGCGCCGAAGTCCATGATGCGCGAAACCGTGCCGCGCACCCGCTCGCCGGTTTTGTATTTCTCGGCCGCGTTGTCCCAGGGCTCCGGTTGCAGTTGCTTCAGGCCGAGCGAGATGCGCTGCTTGTCGCGATCGATTCGCAGCACGCGCGCTTCAATCTCTTGCCCGACCGAGAGCACGTCGCCAGGATTCTTGACGCGGCTCAGCGAAATATCGCTCACGTGCAGCAGGCCATCGATTCCGCCGATGTCGACGAATGCCCCGTAATCCATCAGGCTGCGCACCGTCCCGCGAACGATGTCGCCTTCCTTCAACTCCGAGTAGCGGCTTTCCTTGCCGGCGCGCGCTTCTTCTTCCAGAACGGCGCGGCGGTCGACCACCACATCTTCCTCCGTGGTGTCGAGCTTGGTGATGCGGCAGCGAATCTCCTGCCCGACGAGCTTCTCCATCTCAGCAGCTTCGCGCGTGCCGCTACGCGAAGCGGGCATGAACGCGCGCACGCCAACATCGACGCTGAGGCCGCCTTTCACCACAGCGGTGACGGTGCCAACGATGGTCAATTTCTGCTCGAAGGCGCGCTGCAGCGAGGTCCAGTCCGTGGGCTGCGCGACCTTGAAGCGCGACAGCTCGTAATAGCCCTCTTCGTTGCGGCCCTTCACCGTGACCGGCAGCTTGTCGCCCGGCTTGGGATGCGTCTCGCCGAATGTGCTTAGCGGCAGCACGCCTTCCGTCTTGTAGCCAATGTCGAAGAAAACGGATTCGGGCGAGACCGAGATCACGGTCGCTTCGACCTGACGCGAACCGTCCGCCGCGCCGCGTTTGTGGCTCTGTTCATACTGCGAAAGCATGTCGGCGAACGACTCTTCGCCTTCACTGTTGTTTGCTTTTGGAGAAACTTCGGGATCAGACATGCGCAGGGATTGCCGCCTCAGGAGAAAGTAGAAATTTCAGGATACCATTGTGCGCACCTCAGGCCCGAGGGCTCGATGCAGGGCGCAGCCCTCGGGGAATCTTGCTGTCTTGGCGGCACGATGTACGCTTTTGCCCAGCGCGAAGGTGGCAGAACCGGCAGTGAAACCGTTACGCCGCCTTCCTGAGCTGAGCCGGCTCAGTACGCGATGTGGCCTTAATACTTCCCAACACAGCCGCGGTCGCTCCCAAAGCTGCGGCAGCGATCCACTTCCAGTTAGTTTCGGCCAGCAATTCAAAGCTGCGATCGCGAGCGGAATGGTCGAAAGTTCCGTGCGCGCCGTGATCCCCGGGTACCGGTTCCCAGAGATTGTTGGGCCGGTTCGGATCCTCGGGACCGTCATGCTGCTGCGCGCTGTACCCCGTGCGCGCCAGGTAGTGATCGGCAAAGGACGGCGAAATCTTGTTGCCTACTACCGCTTCAACGACAGACCATGCCGCGTAGTATTCACGCCGTCCGGGATGATGCGCCGCATAGTAAATAGCGCGCGCAGCCACTTCGGGCTGGTAGATCGGGGGCACCGGCTGTGCTTTGTGCGGCAGCCGGCTCTTTACCCAGCCGAACTGTGGCGTGTTGAGCGCCGGCATCTGTACCATCGTGGTCCGCACATTGCTGTGATCGTGCAATAGCTCGGTGCGCAGCGATCCGAAAAATCCCAATATCGCGTGCTTCGAGGCGCAGTAGGCCGCCTGTAACGGAATACTGCGGTAGGCCAGCGCCGAACCGACATGGACAATGGTTCCTCGGTCGCGCGGCAACATACGTTTCAACGCCGAAAGCGTTCCATAAACGTATCCCAGGTACGTGACTTTTGTGACCCGCTCGAAATCCGATGCCGTCATTTCCTTGATTGGCGAAAAGACCGATGCCATCGCATCGTTGATCCAGATGTCGATGGGACCCAGTTGCTCTTCCACTTGTTGCGCTGCGTTCTCCACCTGCTCAGCGTCAGCGACGTCGGTGGGCAGCACGAGTGCCTTGCCTCCCATCGCCTGCACCTCGCGACGCGCGCCTTCCAGTCCGTCCTTACCGCGCGCGATGAGGCCGATCCACGCGCCACGCTTGGCGAACTCACGGACCGTGGCGCGTCCTACTCCCGCGGACGCGCCGGTAATGACAACAACTTCAGGTTTCTTTTTCATCATTCGAGCTCCTACACCAGTTCGCGAATTTTGTCCGAGGCTACCGTGAGTGCGATCTTGCTGCGGTTGGGCTCGCCGCGGGCCAGCGACTCGGCAAAGTGCATCGCCTGTTCCGCCTTTACCTTTCCTGGCAACGGCGGCTCAAACGGATCCACCACCGCCTCCAGAATCGCCGGGCCGGGCGCGTTCAGAAACTGCTCAACCATGGTTGCGCAGTTCTTCGGATCGTCCACGCTATAGCCCACGCCACCGCAAGCGTGCGCAAAGGCCACGAAGTCGATGGGGCTCAGATCTACCCCGAACTCGGGATTGCCCAGGAAGACCATCTGCTCCCACTTAATCTGTCCCAGGGTGTTGTTTTTGATGATGACGATCTTGATGGGCAGCTTATATTTCACTGCGGTAGCGAAGTCGGCCATCAACATGGAGAATCCGCCATCGCCGACAAAACCGATACACTGTCGCTCCGGATACGCAAGCTGCGCAGCCAGCGTGTAGGGCAAGCCCGGAGCCATGGTCGCCAGGTTGCCGGAGAGGCTATGCATCTGCCCCCGCTTTACAGGAATCTCGCGCGCAAACCAGGTGGCAATGGTGCCGCTATCGCAGCTTACGATGGCATCGTTACGCAGGCGCTTGCCAAGCTCCCACGCGACCACCTGCGGCTTCATCGGCTTGTCCATGCGCCCGGCGCGCGTCTCAATCACCTTCCACCAGTCCTTCATGGCGGCCTGCGCCGTCTCGAGAAATGCGCGATGAGTTTTTTTCTTCAATAAAGGAATCAGGTTCTCCAGCACGGTATGGCTGTCACCCACCAGTCCGACGTCGACCGGATAGCGCAGGCCAATTCGCATGGCATCGATGTCAATCTGTACACCTTTGGCCTGGCCAGGCTCAGGAAGATATTCGAGATACGGGAATGAAGTGCCGACCATTAACAACGTGTCGCAATTCTCCATCACATCCTGCGAGGGCCCGGTTCCCAGTAATCCGATGCCACCCGTCGTATAAGGACTGTCATCGGGAACGCTCGCTTTGCCCAGCAGTGGTTTCACAATTGGTGCGGCCAGCAATTCGGCCATGTGTTCGAGTTGATCGCCACAGCCCAGCGCGCCGCGGCCCGCCAGGATCGCAACCTTCTTCCCGCCGTTCAGAATGTGCGCTGCGTGCTGAAGCTGCGCCTGCGAGGGAACTTTGTAGCTGCGCGTTCGGACAGTGCTGGTGTGATCCGGCACGTTGCGTTTGGAACGCTCGCGCTTCTTGAGCTCCTCATCCTGAAAGTCCACCGGAATCGAGATGTGCGCCACGCCGGCGTAGGAGATCGCGGTGCGACACGCGAGATCGATCACGTTTTCGACGTGCGTGGGTCCCATGATGCGCTCGTTGTAGACGCAGGCATCCATGTAAAGCTTGTCGAGCGCTACGTCCTGCTGGGTGTGAGTTCCGATGAGGTCATGAAACTGCAGGCCCGTGATGGCGAGCACAGGCGCACCATCCATCTTCGCGTCATAAAGGCCGTTCAACAGGTGGATGCCTCCGGGGCCGGAGGTGGCGAGACAGACGCCGAGCTTGCCGGTGTATTTGGCGTAGCCGCAAGCCATGAATGCAGCCGTCTCTTCGTGCCGTACATGAATGAAGCGAATCTTGTCTTGACGCGTGCGCAGGGCTTCCATGATGCCGTTGATACCGTCTCCGGGCAGGCCGAAGATCATCTCGACGCCCCAATCGATCAGCGATTCTACAAGTACATCCGAAGCATTCACGATGGCGATTCCTCTCTCTCTGGATGATGGGTCTTCCTCTTCACTCGGATGCCGCCCGGCACAGTCTCGTTTGCTGAGAAAGAACTTCTGAATTCTGGACAAGCGCAAATAAGTTCACGCTTCACGCGGAGATATAGAAGACACAGCTTTTATTCGCCAACTCTGCTCCAGAGGTGCGGAAGTGGGATAACCTCACTTCTGCCCCGGTCATCCTTACAAGTAATGTGACTGCAAACATCCTGGCCAACACTCTCAATCCAAAAGTGAGGATTGCATGAGGAGCAGCTCTTATCAGGTTCCTCTTGAACGCCTCACCGTCGCGACCTACACCGTGCCGACGGATTTTCCTGAGTCGGATGGAACCTTGCAATGGAACAGCACGACCCTGGTGCTGGTGCACGCGACGGCGGCAGCCAAGACCGGCCTCGGCTACACCTACGCGGATTCGGCCACAGCCACCCTGATTCACGACAAGCTGGCGAAACTCTTGGCGGGAACTGATGCGATGTCGCCTCCGGCGGCATATCTCTCGATGTGGCGAGCCATCCGCAATCTGGGCCGACCCGGGATTTGTTCCATGGCAATTTCTGCCGTCGATTGCGCGCTGTGGGACTTGAAAGCGAAGCTGCTGGAGCTGCCACTGGTCACCCTGCTGGGACAGGTTCGATCGGGAGCGCCTATCTATGGGAGTGGCGGATTTACATCGTATTCCGATACGCAGCTCGCGACCCAGCTCGCTGGATGGGTCAACCAGGGCATTCCACGGGTGAAGATGAAGATTGGCCGCGACGCCAAAAAAGACGTGCAGCGCGTCCGGGTCGCTCGCGACGCCATCGGGCCTTCGGCCGCGTTGTTCCTCGACGCCAATGGCGCCTACAGCCGCAAACAGGCCATCGCGCAAGCGGAAATCTTCACCGAATACAATGTGACCTGGTTCGAGGAGCCGGTATCCTCCGACGATCTGGAAGGTTTGCGGATGCTTCGTGATCGCGCACCCGCCGGAATGGACATCGCTGCCGGCGAATATGGATACGATATCTTCTATTTTCGTCGCATGCTTGCTGCGGGAGCGGTGGACGTGCAACAGGCAGACATCACGCGCTGCGGCGGTGTGACCGCCCTTCTGCAGGTGGGCGCATTGTGCCAAGCGCATAACCTGCCGCTCTCCGGACACACCGCACCAGCGCTCCACACTCACGTGGGTTGCGCAATACCTGTGTTTCGAAATCTTGAATACTTTCATGATCACGTTCGCATCGAACGCATGTTTTTCGACGGCTTCCCCCAAATTGTTGAGGGGGAACTCCGCCCCGACCTGTCACGGCCAGGGATTGGACTGGAGCTGAAGCGCGCCGACGCACAGAAATTCGCCGCCTGACTAGAGGAAGAGAAATGCCTGCCAACACGTCTCCGCTGATCGCGCCGGAACAACTCACCAAGCAGAAAGTCGAAACTCGACATCCCTACTGGACGACCGTTTCCGAAGTCGATGCTGCTGGCCTCGAGGCCGAGTTGCGCAGGCACATCCGCGGCGAGGTTCGCTTCGATGCCGGCAGCAAGGCAATGTATGCCGTTGACGCCTCCAACTACCGCCAGGTACCGATCGGAGTTGTGATTCCGGCCTCGAAGGAAGACGTGGTGCAGACCATCGCCGTTGCGCGCAGCTACGGAGTACCAGTGCTCTCGCGCGGAGGCGGCACCAGCCTTGCCGGCCAATGTTGCAACGTTGCCATTGTTATTGATTGGTCCAAGTACATGCACCACGTACTCGAGCTCAATGTGGACGAGCGTTGGGCGCGCGTCCTCCCCGGCACGGTATGCGACGAACTTCGCAACCAGGCCATGCGCCAGAGCAACCACAAGCTGGTGTGGGGACCTGACCCGGCGACGCATAACCACTGCTGTTTTGGTGGGATGATCGGCAATAATTCCTGCGGAGCGCACGCCCAAATGTCGGGCAAGACCGACAGCAACATCGAAGAGTTGGAAATCCTGCTCTACGACGGCACCCGCATGACAGTCGGTTGGATGCATGAGTCCGAATGGGAGCAAAAGATCCAGCAGGGCGGGCGCGTGGGTGATATTTATCGCAACCTGCGCTCCCTGCGGGACCATTACGCGGATCTCATTCGCAAGAACTACCCCGCCATTCCGCGCCGCGTTTCCGGCTACAACCTCGATCAACTTATCCCTGGCGAAGACGGCCGCTTCAACATCGCTCGCGCACTTGTCGGCAGCGAAGGCACACTGGTCACGGTGCTCGAAGCGAAGTGCCGGCTGATCGATGCCAAAGCCGAGCGCGTGATCCTGATGCTCGGCTATCCCGACGTGTACCAGGCCGCCGATCACGTGCTCGATCTGGATCAGTTCAAGCCCACGGCGCTGGAAGGAATTGACGATCGCCTGCGCGACAACATGGAAAAGAAAGGCGGACCGCATCGCAAGTACATCCGCCTGTTGCCCGAAGGCAAGGGCTGGCTGCTTGCGGAATTCGGCGCCGATAGCCACGACCAAGCCCTCGACCTCGCGCATCGCGCGATGCAACTGCTAAAGAGCAAGCCCGGCACTCCCAATATGCAGCTCTACACCGACAAGACAGACATGGAGCATCTGTGGGCGGTGCGGGAGTCAGGACTGGGCGCCACCGCGTTTGTTCCCGGCGAGCCAAACACCTGGCCGGGATGGGAAGATTCCGCAGTTCCGCCGGACAAGTTAGGCGCGTATCTGCGCGACTTGCGGTCGCTCTACAACAAGTACGAGTACAATCCTGCGCTCTACGGACACTTCGGACAGGCGTGTGTCCACTGCCGAGTAGACTTCGATCTGACCAGTGAAGGCGGCATCCGCAAATGGCGCTCATTCATGGAAGAGGCGACTGACCTCTGCGTCAAATACAACGGCAGCTTGAGCGGCGAGCATGGCGACGGACAGGCCCGCGGCGAGTTCCTCTACAAGATGTTCGGCGAGGAATTGATACAGGCTTTTCGCGAGTTCAAGTCGATCTGGGACCCCGACTGGAAGATGAATCCAGGCAAGATTGTGGATCCCTATCGCATCGATCAGAACCTGCGGTTGGGCGCCAACTACCAGCCCTGGGAGCCCGAAACTCACTTCCAGTGGCCGGAGGACGGCGGCAGCTTCTCGCATGCCACTCTGCGCTGTGTCGGGGTCGGCAAGTGCCGTCGCCAAAGCGGCAAAAATGCCGAGGACGGTACGATGTGCCCTAGCTTCATGGTGACCCATGAAGAGCGACACACCACGCGCGGACGCACTCATACATTGTGGGAGATGCTGAATGGTGACGTGATCACCAAGGGCTGGCGCGATGAAAACGTCAAACAGGCGCTGGACCTTTGCCTGGCCTGCAAAGGTTGCAAAGGCGATTGCCCGGTCAACGTCGACATGGCGACCTACAAGGCCGAGTTCCTTTCCCACTACTGGGAAGGACGGCTTCGTCCGCGTTATGCGTACGCCTTTGGCCTGATCGATCAGTGGGCGCGGCTGGCGTCAATCGCACCGGGATTGGTGAATCTCTTTACCCAGTTGCCAGGGCTACGCACGCTGGCCAAGAAAGCTGCTGGAATGCCCCTGCGACGTGAGATCCCGGCCTTCGCGCCTGAGACTTTCAAATCGTGGTTCAAGAAACGCGCTCCCCGTAATCAAGGCGGCCCGGCCGTGATTCTTTGGGGTGACACCTTCAACAACTACTTCCTTCCCGAAACCTCGCAGGCTGCGGTCGAGGTGTTGGAGCACTTCGGATATCAGGTCAGGGTTCCTATGCAGCACTTATGCTGCGGACGCCCGCTGTACGATTACGGCTTTCTGGATCGGGCTAAAGACTATCTCAATCGAATCCTGGAGGCACTCGCCGACGAGATTGACTCCGGCACGCCCATGGTCGTGCTGGAGCCCAGTTGCTGTGCAGTGTTTCGTGACGAATTGAACGGCCTGATGCCGGATTCCCAGCGCGCACATCGATTAATGGAGAACACCTTTACGCTGGCCGAGTTCCTGGAGAAGAAGGCTAAGGATTACGACCCGCCGAAACTTAAGCGCAAAGCCATCGTGCAGGCGCATTGCCATCACAAGGCGATCATGCGCCTCTATGATGACGAAGCTGTGATGAAGAAGATGGGCCTCGATTTCGACGTGCTGAACACCGGCTGTTGCGGCATGGCCGGCTCATTTGGATTCGAGGAGGACAAGTACGACGTCTCGCTGAAGTGCGGCGAACGCGCGCTGTTCCCAGCCGTGCGCAAGACCGCTCTTTCGACACTGGTGATGGCCGACGGCTTCAGTTGTCGCGAACAGATTCAGCAGGACACCCCGCGACACGCGCTGCACCTCGCCGAGGTAATGCACATCGCACTACGCGAAGGCGACGGCGCTCGCCAGATGTATCCCGAAACCGAGATCGTCTCCAGGAGAAAGGCTGGACAGCGCCGCTCGATGAAGCGGGCTCTGCTTGGCGCGGCCTGCCTGGCGCTGGTGGGCAGTACCTTTCTTTTCCTGCGGAAGCGCTGATTCCGAATGGCTGAATGCTCCCCACGGGCCACCCAGCTGCGCATCGTTGTACGATATACAGGTGGGGAGAGTGAGGTTTTCCGTAAATCACAAAGCATTGCGCAGCCCGTCTCTTGCCGTCTCCGGGCTTCGTCAATCGATCGCCTCTGACCTCTCCTGGCCCTCCGGAATCTTGCGGTGAGTATTTCTACCCGAGCCATCGAGCGTCCGGTCGCTACTAGCCTCCTG
Source organism: uncultured Acidobacteriaceae bacterium (assembly GCA_963796585.1). Classification (GTDB taxonomy): domain Bacteria; phylum Acidobacteriota; class Terriglobia; order Terriglobales; family Acidobacteriaceae; genus CAVVDY01. The sequence continues at coordinate 46,532 of CAWCMB010000003.1, read as the reverse complement.
ACGATTGCCCTGCTGCTGGCAGGCGTGCTGGCGTTCTTCAACTTACCGGTCGCGCCGCTTCCTGAAGTCGATTTTCCCGTGATCTCGGTAAGCGCTTCCCTGCCGGGTGCCAGTCCGGAAACCATGGCCTCGGCCGTGGCAACACCGCTGGAGCGCCAATTCGGGCGTATTGCCGGGGTCAACGAAATGACCTCGGTGAGCCAACTGGGAAGCACCAACATCGTTTTGCAGTTCGATCTGAATCGCGATATCAACGGCGCTGCTCGTGATGTGGAAGCTGCAATCAACGCTGCCCGGGCTTATCTGCCCTCCAACATGCCCTCCAATCCCTGGTACCGCAAGGTGAATCCCGCCGACTCGCCGATCCTGATTCTGGCGCTGACTTCGGACGCGCTCACCCAGGACCAGATCTACGACTCCGCCGATTCCGTCATCTCACAAAAACTGTCGCAGATTCCCGGCATCGGGCAGGTGTTCATTGGAGGCTCGTCGCAGCCGGCGGTACGCATCGAAGCCAATCCCACCATCCTCAACAAAATTGGTTTAGGCCTTGAGGCCATACGGACGGCCGTGGCCGCCGAGAACACCAACCTTGCCAAGGGCGAGTTACAAAATCGCGACCACCGCTGGTTTATTACCGACAACGATCAGCTCAAGAAAGCGAAGGACTATCGCCCGCTAATTATTGCCTATCACAATGGCAGCCCGGTGCGGCTCCGAGATATTGCCAAGGTCAGTGATTCTTACTCCGACCTCTATAACTACGGAAGCTTCAACGGCAAGCCCAGCGTGCTGGTGTTCATCTTTCGTCAGCCCGGGGCCAACATCCTCGATACCGTCGACCGAGCCAAGGCCGCTCTCCCCTTTCTAAAGGCTTCCCTTCCGGCGTCCATCGATCTCGACATCGAACACGACCGGACGATAACTGTGCGCGCCTCGGTCATCGATGTTGAAATCACCCTCTGTATCTCAGTCTTGCTGGTCGTGCTGGTGGTGTTTGCGTTCTTGCGCGAGCTGCGCGCCACTCTGATACCGGGAATCGCCGTGCCGCTCTCCATCGCCGGCACCTTTGCCATCCTGTATCTCGGCGGCTATTCGCTCGACAATCTATCGCTGATGGCGCTCACCATCTCCACCGGATTTGTGGTGGACGACGCCATCGTGGTGATTGAGAACGTCATGCGCCACGTGGAGGCGGGCATCGCTCCTTATGATGCCGCGGTCCTGGGCTCACGCGAGATTAGCTTCACGGTTATTTCCATGAGCGTCTCGCTGATGGCGGTGTTTATTCCGATCTGGCTGATGAATGGAATCGTGGGGCGGCTGTTTCGCGAGTTTGCCCTCACCATCAGCGCAGCCATCGCGTTTTCGTTGATTGCTTCGCTCACCACCACTCCCATGCTCTGTGCCCGGTTCCTGAAGCCGCATGATCGCCAGCGGCACGGGGCATGGTATCGCATCAGCGAGCGTGCATTCGATGGAATGGCACATGGCTACCGCCTGTCACTCGCCTGGGTATTGCGCCATCAACGATTCATCCTGGGCGTCACGCTCGTAACTCTGGCGGTGAATGTCGTGCTGTTTATCTACATCCCGAAGGGATTCTTCCCCGAACAGGATATTGGGCGCCTCTCCGGCACCATCGTCGGGGACCAGGATGTCTCCTTTGCCGCCATGAAAACTAAAACTCAGGAACTGGCGCGCGTCGTGCAAAACGATCCCAACGTGGAAATGGTGGCAGCTTATACCGGCGGCGGATCGCAGAATACCGGGCGAATGTACATTGGCCTCAAGCCGCTCAGTCAGCGCCACGCCACTGCCGAGCAGGTCATCAACCTTCTGCGGGACAAGCTCTCCCATGTCCCTGGAGTTACCCTGTATCTCACCGCGGCGCAGGATCTGCGAATTGGAGCACGCCATTCCAACGCCCAATATCAGTACACGTTGACGGGACAGAATCTCCAGGAGCTGTATAGCTGGGCGCCGCGCCTGCTGGATGCGCTTCGCTCTGCGCCCCAACTGCGCGATGTCAACAGCGATCAGCAGGTACACGGCCTGGAAGCGAACCTCATCATCGACCGCGAGACGGCGGCGCGACTGGGCGTTACGCCGTCGCAGATCGACAATGCACTGTACGATGCTTTCGGCCAGCGGCAGATTTCTGTCATCTACCAAAAGCTCAACCAGTATCATGTCGTGCTGGAAGTCGACCCGCGCTTCAAAACCAATCCTGACTCTCTGAACAGCGTCTATGTAATCGCCAACGGCAACCAGGTTCCACTCTCCGCCTTCGCCCACCTGGGTGCCTATAGCACGCCCCTTGCGGTCAACCACCAGGGTCAGTTTCCAGCGGTTACCATCTCGTTCAATCTCGCGCCCGGTGTGTCTTTGGGTGAGGCAACGCGTGTCATCGAGCAAACGGAGCTGGGCATGCGCTTACCGGCCTCGATTCATGGCAGCTTTGCCGGCACGGCTGCGGCCTTCAAAGACTCGTTGTCTTCCGAACCCCTGCTGATCCTGGCGGCGCTGCTGGCGGTCTACATCGTTCTCGGTATTCTCTACGAAAGTTACATCCATCCCATCACCATCCTGTCCACTCTGCCATCGGCGGGCACCGGCGCTCTGCTGGCGCTGTTGCTCTTCGGCATGGATCTGGATGTCATCTCGCTCATCGGCATCATCCTGCTCATCGGCATCGTGAAAAAGAATGCCATCATGATGATCGACTTCGCGCTGGAACAGGAGCGGCAAGGCAAGAATTCTGAGGACTCGATCCACGAGGCAGCGCTGTTGCGCTTCCGGCCGATCATGATGACAACCATGGCCGCACTGTTGGGCGCTCTGCCGCTGGCCTTCGGACGGGGCATGGGCTCGGAGCTTCGCCGGCCCCTGGGCGTCGCCATTGTGGGCGGCCTTATCGTAAGCCAAATGCTCACCCTTTACACAACACCGGTGGTGTACCTCTATATGGACCGGCTGCAGATCTGGCTGATGGCCCACGTGGGCCGTGATCGCCGGCGCAACCGCAAAGAAGCAAAGGTGCCCGCCTTTACCGGCTAAGCGAGCCCTTGCGTGCTGAACCTGCTCTGAGTGAGCGTGGGCATACCGGGTTACAATACTGCTGAGTGCGAGAGTGGCGGAATTGGCAGACGCACCAGACTTAGGATCTAAATACAACACTTTTTCCAAATCCGGCTCTCGCCGCGTTGCATAGCACAATCCATTCAATGCAAATAACTTGCCTATCGTTTATGGTGCTGTACACAGTTGCACACAGTCGTGCCCCGATGCAGAGAGTCCCTTCAAAAACCCCTTCAGGCTTTGTCTTCGGAAAATCTTCTTTTGGCATCCTTTTAAGTGCCTGCCATTCTCGGCACTAAACACAATAGCTACACAGACTAGCTGTAGTCGTACGCCGACGCGGAGAATCCTTTCAAGGACTCCTTCCGGTCTTTGGCCACTTATACTCATATACCTATTCTCGTGACTAGACATTAAGGAAACACTGAACTCGTTCGACCTGTGGCTGGGGCCTGTGCAGTCACGTCGATGCGCCGCTGCAGCCGCGGAGTTCCAGAAGATTGCAGATCACCGTGTCCTCATGCAAATCTGCCCAACTGGCCCATCTCGGCCTTGCCCGCGCCTACGCTCTGCAAAAGATACCGGCAAGGCCAACGTGGCCTATCATGACTTCCTAACGCTCTGGAAAATGCCCACCCGACATTCCCATCTATAAGCAAGCTAAGGCCGAGTATGCAACTTTGAAGGAGTCGAACCGCGGTGGTCACCTCACCTCAGGGACACCGTGAAGCGCTAACTCCCCAGCAGTCTGGTTCTGGTCCATCACTGTATTCGGGAATCCTGCCGCGGCACATGTCGAAGACGGTTTGGAGGGAGCTTCAGGGCACCGGTCACTTCTCACCATAGCCGACTATACGACCAAGTGGATTCCCCGGACCCATGGGCATTTCATGCCCCTAATCCCGCCAGATCTCCCAGAACCGAGGTTCTGGCCCGCGTCAATTGGGATCGCCGGGACACATGCAAAAACGGGCGTGCTGAGGATTGCGTACGAGATGGCGATTTGCACTAAGCCGCTAGCGCGGCAGCGGTGTGGAGTGTGTTGATTGGGTAGAGTTCATGGACACCTGAGGAGGTGTCTATGACGGAACTACGCCAACGCATGCTGGAAGAGCTCCGGCTGCGCAACTTCTCCCCACAGACGGTCAGCGCCTATACGTTCGAGCGACTTCGGAGCCTGGCGTAGTTTCAATCGGATCTATCGATAGCAATCCGACCTCGCCTTATTGACCGGCCAGGAGATGTTGATGCCGGGTAAGCGCGCGCTCACTTTCGATCCTGCGATGTTTCTTAAACGAACCGGCAAGCGGAGGAGCAGCCGGGAGTTCCGGAACAAAGGACCCATTCTTCTCAAGGTGATGCCACGGTTCGCGATGGCCCGCCGCCGACCAACTCCAGGGTGCGTGCCGGCAGCCGACACGACCGCGCTTTTACTCACGCAAACTTTTTCGCGGGTCGTCCCACGCTCTTTCCCCAGTCCCAGACTTGCTTGTTGGCTTCTCTCCTGGTGACTCCATAGGTTTCCTGAATCTTGCTTATTAATGGCTCTCGCTTGCCGGAAATCTGCTCGAAGTCCTGCTCGGTGAGCTTGCCCCAGTTTTCTCTAGCAGCGACCGCGAGTTGTTTCCAGTTGTCTTCAATATTGTCCCAATTCAATGTCTTCTCCTCCTGAATTTCGATTTTTGTGAGATTCGCCGGACTAAGCCTGTTTCGCCTTTGTACCGTTGCCGTTTGACGCGCGCAGCTCGAGGCTTTCCAGTCGGCTGCCCTGCTGAACATGGCGAGCGTGAGCGACCACGGATACGAATGGAATACCGAAGAAGCGTTCTCGAAGAATATTGCTGAGCTGCATGCAGTTGAATTGCTTCGCCCCGGCGCGTGCCAGCAGGCGCTTCACACCGGCGCGCAGCGTCTTCTCTCCGCCCCATGGGGGCACGATGGTTCTCAATTCGTCGGCGATGAAGAAGAAGTTCCAACCGGCGGCGCGAAGCTTCCGATCGAGTTCTGCGCTTTCGTTTGTTCCCAGCGAGCACCACTGATCGCTGTAGTTTTCGCCTTGCGTCCCAAGCGAATGCGGAAGCGCGGATTGCTGGACGAGGATGGTACCGGCCTGAATCGTGTTAGAGATAAAGCTCCTTTTCTATTCGGCTCGCAGAGTTATCGTGGGAGCTCTTCGGCGAAAGTGAACCCAGCGCTCTGGACGCGGCTAATTATCCCTTCGTGTGCGATCTTCTCAGCGTTACCCGGTGGGCAGCGCGTCTTTGCTTTTTCTTGGCGAGACGGCCAGCGGCTCGCTTGTCGGCGGTACGATGAGGCGGAGCCGCCGATGTTGGTTTCGTAACCGTCTGACTTTCTGAAACAGCTTCTTCCGCGTTGTCGTTTTCAGGCATTTGCATGGTGTTCTCCGACGGTTGGATAGTGAACTCGTGTTTCAGGCTGGAAAGGCCATGAAGCTCCGAGACGCGATGACGCGGGCTTTAACTGCTCAAGCGATCACGCAAGACGTCCATCATCGTGAGCGCTGCAATACGTTCTCTCTCTGTCGGCGGCGAAACCTGGATCATGCAGTCAGTGCCTGGAGCGGTGTCAATCCGGAATAGTCCCTGGTGCTGCATGATCGAGTCGAGCATGCCACGAAAGGTGTCGGACTTGTGCCCGTTGGCGAATTGCAGGCCGCTCTGGCGGGAAGAGCCCGAATGCATCCAGTATGAGCAAATCAGGTCCCAGTGACCGCGGGCCGTAGCACCCCAAACCTTCACAAACTCGACGCCGCCGCCCAGTCCGACGTGATACTCAATTTGGATTTGACCTGCCGCCGCTTCCGGCATTAGATCGTTCCAGTTAAAGGCAAGGGCATTGGCCAACATGCCTTTCCACGGAAGGGAGACGACTGCCGGCAAATTTTCTGTAGTGACCACAGACCCTCCCGTTGCAGTTACGGCACCGACCAAGTATTCCTGGCGCAGGCTGCCATAGCCGACCTTATCCTGATGCTACTGTCCCAGATTAGGTTCGTCTGAGCACTATTGCTCACTGAGCAATGTTGAACAGCTTTTCCTGGCCCATGTGAAGGACAATGGCAGGGCGCATGGCGGCGGCTTCGGTTTGCCGTGCTTAAAGGGCGGAAAAGCATGAAGGTTGGTTTTTGGATGATCTGCTTGTCGCTGACCACGTTCCTGGTCGGTCAGGCAGGTTTTGTCGAGGCGCAGTCGTCCGATCGACAACAGAACCTGTTCAACTGCGAGAATGGCTGGGATTCCTGTGACAGTGCTCTCCTGACAGCGGCCGACAAAACCCACGTAGCTGCGGCTCAGCACGACGAAAATCTTGCGCAGTGCATGGCCGGCTTGTCGCATTGCGATCGTTCGGTACTCAGCGGCACGGAACTGGCCGATGTATCGACCGCCGAGCATCGGAATATGGTCGCCGATTGTTGGGGCGGATTGGCGCCCTGCGATCACGGGAAGTTGACGACCGCCGAGGCGGCTGCCGTTGCTGTAGCAGAGGAGCAGAAGAACGTCGTCGATTGCTGGAACGGTTGGTCTACCTGCAGGCTCGCCAAGCTGAGCCCAGCCGAGCGGAGTGAAGTAGCAGTGGCCCAGCACATGAGGAATGTCTCGCAGTGCTGGGATGGCTCGTCGACTTGTGATCGCTCTAAACTGTCGGCCCAGGAGTTGGAGGCGGTCAGGGTAGCCGATCATTATCGGGATTATCTTGCCTGTGTAAGTGGCTTTACGGGATGCGATCGGTCGCGCCTGACACCCGCAGAGGCTGGAACGATCGCCTCCGGAAGCAAGAAGACTGCGCGATGAGAGTTTTCCGGCGTTCGCAGGTCGGACCCAGCTTAAGAACGCTGACTCGTCTGTCAGGCAGCAACGCCATGAATAACCAGACTGCTGTTCGATCCGGAATAGTGCTACAGCTTGAGAAATGAACCTGTTTTCTGCACATTGCCGCGTATGTAAGAGCGATCAGTTCAGGGCCTTACCTGCGGAGGGTTGGTTTGAGAGAGTCATTCTGCCGCGGCTTTTTATTTGTCCGGCGGCATGTGATGTTTGCCATAAGCGTCGCTATGTGCCCATCTTTCAGCGATGGACGCCATTACCAAATACCTGGCGATGAGAACGCCGATCCATCAGCCACCGTTCCGCCAACGCCACCCCCAGGGAGGACCATACGACTTACTACAGAGTCGATTTCGCAGCCGCCAAACTCATCTCTCGTCCCGCCAAGAGATTTGTCAGTGAGGAAAAGGCCAAGCAGCATGCAAAGCGGGTTCTGGAGGTGGCGGACGACAGCGGCCTCCTTTCCAGGGTCGCCATCGTCGCAGTCACCAAAGATGGAACTCCGATCTAATCCGGCGCTGACAGCATCGTGACCGGCTAACTCGCGCTCAATTTTGTGGGTCGGCGCAGAGACCGAGCGCCTTTCCCTGCTAAGTCCTTTGAATCCTCGACGGTTCTCGCCCGTACCCGTGCCAGGCCGGGTTCTTGCCTGCTTCACTTCCGCCCCAGAAAACTCCTCAGAAGATCGTGAGTGGCGCGTTTTGCCGCTTGCTTTCTTTGCTTTGTGTTGGAGCTGGAGTAAGCTTGTGTCAAGGCCATCCCGAAAACTTTAGGGAGCGGAGAGCCGACTCGGGCGCTGTTGGACTGACCGGGTTTCGTGCTCCTACCGTGTGATCCTAAACTCCACCCACCATTCCTCCACTGAAATAGGTAGTTCAAGATGAAAGCAAAGAGCGTGAGAAGATTCGATCCCAAGGCGTTCCTGGCGACCATCGGTGATGGCCGGAAGATCCTGGAGTTCGAGGAAGGCAAAACCATCTTTGCCCAGGGAGATAGGGCGGACGCCGTATTCTACGTCCAAAAGGGCAAGATCAAGCTGACCGTTGTCTCGCAAGCCGGAAAAGAGGCCACGGTGGGAGTGCTGGGAGAAGGCAGTTTCTTCGGAGAGGGTGGCATGGCAGGCCAAGCTCTGCGGATGGGCTCGGCATCGGCGATGGCCGATTGCACGATTCTGAGAATCGATAAGCAGCCCATGGTTGAAGCGCTCCATCGCGAGCACTCATTCTCTGATTTGTTTGTCTCGCATCTGCTGGCGCGCAATATTCGCTACGAAGAAGATCTGGTCGACCAACTCTTCAATTCCAGCGAAAAAAGGCTAGCCAGGATACTTCTTCTGCTGGCGCACTTCGGCAAAGAGGATAAACCTGAACCCGTGATTCCTAAGATTACCCAGGAATCGCTCGCCGAAATGGTGGGCACCACACGTTCCCGCGTCAGTTTCTTCATGAATCGCTTCAAGAAGCTCGGATTTGTGGAATACGACGGCAGCGGAATGAAGGTGCACAGTTCCCTACTGAATATAGTGCTTCACGACTGACCCCGGTTCCCGGACCGATATCGTCGGTTTCGCTGCTGGTTCCCGCGAGTCCCATTCCAGGGGTGCGATATGCCGTACGGGACGCGAAGTCGGAAGTGAATTGAATTGCCTCCCACAAGACAGACAAAACGATCCAATGTCCCGGATGTCGCTCTCTCGTTGAGTTTCAGTCTCGCGAGTCGCGAAAGATCCCGAGATGACTGGGCCATTACATGCGTCACAGGTGAATGCGGCGAGATGAAGGTAGTGTCTTGGCATAAAGAATCAAAGCCCAACGGGGCAGTCAACTGAAATCATAAGTCTGTTTGCTAGTTGCCGTCTGTCCATAATCGCTCATCCGCGCCGATCAAGCCGCAACAACTTTCAGAGAAAACCTCCGCAAGTAAAGTGTGCTGTTTTGACCAGACTTGAGGCCGCGGGCGTGACATCGTAGAGAAGTCGCACTTCGTTCAATCGGGTATGGCCAGGTGTCAATATGCCTAACAGTCCCAAGTCGGCATCGTCACCGAACGTTTCTACCCTAAAAGGCCGCACCCTCATCATCATTTTTTGTTAACGACGATCGCGAGTTTGATTGCGAGCAGCCCGCCTCGCAGTGATCTTCGCAGACGGGGAACAATGTCATTATCCAAAACACTGCCATTCAGAAAACCGCTAGGAATCGCGGGCTCAGTCAGTCATGTCTCTGAAATCAAGCCGGTGAATCCATTCGTTGCGACGGTCAATCTCTCTCTTCCCACCCGAATCGCCACCATCGGGAACTACCTTCCGCGACAGTGCGGAATCGCAACGTTCACGACGGATTTGTGCGATGCCCTGGCAGCCGAATATGGGAGCGAACGTCTATTTGCATTACCGGTGAACGATCCGGAGTCTGAATATAGCTATCCTGAGAGAGTTCGATTCGAACTAACCGAAGAGGAACTCGCGTCCTATGAGCGGGCAGCCGAGTTCCTGAATTTTACGAATGTCGATTTGGTTTGCGTACAGCACGAATACGGAATTTTTGGCGGGAGCGCCGGAAGCCACATTCTAGAGTTGCTGCGCCGTCTGCGCATGCCGATCGTCACCACGCTTCATACGGTGTTGCGTGAACCAAATCCCGAGCAGCACCGAGTGATGGTCGAGCTTGCCGAGCTGTCGGATCGCCTCATCGTAATGAGCCAGCACTCTTCGAAGTTTTTGCAGGAGATATTTCAGGTTCCCGCGGCAAAGATTGACGTGATTCCGCACGGTGTTCCCAACCTGGCGTTTGTAGATCCCAACTTTTTCAAGGACCGGTTTGGAGTGGGAGGTAAGTCCGTCCTGTTGACCTTCGGCTTACTTTCGCCGAACAAGGGAGTGGAAACAGTAATCGAGGCACTCCCGCACATTCTGGCTCGGAACTCCAACGTAAGCTATATTGTCGCCGGTGCTACCCATCCTCACATCAGGCGGCGCGAAGGAGATCGATATCGGGAATCGCTGCAGTCGCTGGCGAAGGATCTCGGAGTTGAGAAGAACGTCATCTTTCACAATCGGTTTGTGAGCCCCGAGGAGATGATGGAATTCATTGGCTCAGCCGATATCTACATCACTCCGTATAAGAATGAGGCGCAGGTCGTTTCTGGAACGTTGGCCTACGCCCTTGGCGCTGGGAAGGCAGTCATCTCGACTCCTTATTGGCATGCACTTGAGCTTCTCGATCAGCGCCGCGGGATATTGGTCCCCTTCCACGACCCCAAAGCAATTGCTGATCAAACCATCTGGCTTCTGGAACATGAGGCCGAACGGCACGCCATGCGCAAGCGGGCGTACCTGTATTCAAGGAACATGGTCTGGAAGAGCGTGGCCCAGGACTACATGCGCAGCTTCCAGCGAGCCCGGGCGGAGCGCCTGTGGAACCCTCGCCTGGTCAGCCCAAACATCGAACCGAACGGTCTCCTGCCTGCGTTGAAGCTGAACCATCTTCGCCGGATGACTGACGATACCGGCATATTCCAGCACGCCGTCTTTGCAATTCCGAATCAGCATGAGGGCTACACTACGGACGATAATGCCCGCGCACTGCTGGTGTCGATCCTGGCGGAGCAAGTTGCAGTGGAGGATGAAGCCAATGTCAGGAAATTGTCGTCGCGATACCTGGCGTTTCTGTGGCTCGCCTTCAACTCGGCAAATGGCAGATTCCGTAACTTCTTAAGTTATGACCGCCAGTGGCAAGAGTCGCAGGGATCAGAAGACAGTCACGGCCGTGCCTTGTGGGCCGTGGGAAGCGCAGTGAATCAGGCGGTCGATGAAGAGTTGAGAGGTCTTGCGGGTCGCCTCTTTGAGCTTGCCCTTCCAGCAGTGCTGAGCTTTACCAGCCCTCGTGCCTGGGCATTCTCACTGTTTGGAATCCAGCAATATCTGGATCGCTTTCCCGGGGACAGGTCGGCGCAACGGCAACGGGATGCCCTGGCTAACAAGTTGTTGCACATCTATGAAGTTACTCGCACGCCAGGATGGAACTGGTTTGAAGAGGGCTTGGCCTATTGCAATGCGAACTTGTCCCACGCGCTGCTGCTGGCGGGCGCGCGGAGTTCCAACAAAGAGTGGCTCGCGGCAGGTTTGCAGTCATTGGAATGGCTTGTAGCCCAGCAGCGTTGCCGCATGCACGGCCACTTCGTTCCTATCGGCTCGCTCGGTTTCTATCGCAAGTCAGGCGACAAGGCTCGCTTTGATCAGCAACCCGTCGAAGCTGGTGCAACCGTTTCTGCTTGTCTGGAGGCGCATCGAGCCACTGGAGATTACCGTTGGCTTACTCAGGCACGGTCGGCTTTCAATTGGTTCCTAGGAGACAACGACCTGAAAACCGCTTTGTACGATGCCACCACGGGAGGCTGTCGAGATGGTCTTCATCCCGACCGAGCAAACGAGAACCAGGGAGCGGAGTCAACCTTATCCTTTTTGATGGCACTTCTGGAGATGCAGCAGCTCCAACACGATTCGGCTCCACGGCGCGTGCTCTAGTTGGATAAATATCTAGTTGCGCATTCACACTGACGTTACTTGAATTGAGTTTCTATTCTTATGAAATCACCCACGACCCTGGTTATCGATACCACCGACAATCTCCTTCAACGCTATCCTGGCAATCCAATCCTGGAAAGCAAGGACTGGCCTTACCCGATCAACAGCGTATTCAATGCCGGAGCCACGCTGCTTCCCGATGGCACGACGCTGCTGCTCTGCAGAGTCGAGGACCGGCGTGGCCTCTCCCATCTCTGTGCTGCACGGTCGGCGAACGGTATTGACGGCTGGAAGATAGATCCAGAGCCAACCTTCATGCCAGACCCCATTGAATATCCGGAAGAGCTTTGGGGAATCGAAGATCCGCGCATTACCTATGTCCCGGAATTGCAGCAATATGCTGTCGCTTACACCTCGTATTCCAAAGGTGGTCCCGGAGTTTCTCTTGCTTTGACCCGGGATTTCCGCGCGTTCGAGCGATACGGCGTCATCATGTCGCCCGACGATAAGGATGCAGCCCTTTTGCCCTATAGGATCGATGGCCGGTGGGCACTTATACATCGGCCGATGACTCCCTTAGGAGCTCACATCTGGATTTCTTACTCCCCTGATCTGCGGCACTGGGGAGGTCATCGAATCATGATGGAGGCGCGGAAAGGTGCATGGTGGGACGCAAATAAGATTGGGTTGTCTTCTCCACCTATCGAAACCGAGCGAGGTTGGCTGATGCTTTACCACGGCGTAAAGCACACAGCGTCCGGCTGCCTATACAGGATCGGCCTTGCTCTCTTTGATACCCAGAAGCCGGAGCTTTGTTTGTTGCGAGGTGATTCCTGGATTTTTGGTCCGAAGGCTGATTATGAGCGGGAAGGCGACGTCCATGATGTGGTGTTTCCGTGCGGCCACACCATCAGTCCTGACGGCGATACTTTGAATATCTATTATGGGGCAGGCGATTCCTGTGTGGCGCTGGCCCACGCAAGCGTGCGCTCACTCCTTGGCTGGCTCGATACTAACGGCGAGATTAACGATGCTGAGCGCAATCGTTAGGAAAATGAACTTGCTGAACCGAAGCGTGGGAGCGCTTCCAATTCTCAACGCCCCTCACAATCTCACCGGGATGCCACATTCTTCTCGGTTTCAGAGAGATACATCTGAAGTCGTTTACAGTTACCTCGCGCCAGGAGCAGATATATGAAAAATCTTTATGTCGGCAACATGGAAGCAAGTACCACCGACGATGATCTTAAAACCGCGTTTGCAGCTTACGGGCCGGTCACAACGGTCACCATCATAAAGGACAAGGAGACCGGCGTTCCCCGCGGGTTCGCCTTTGTGGAAATGTCCGACGACAAAGGCGCGCAAGAAGCGATCCTGGGTCTAAATGGTTCTCAGCTCGCAGGCAAAGCCATCACTGTCAACGAAGCCCATGCAAAGAAGAATACCGGCCCAGCCCGGAGGTAGCCAGCCAGTAGTGTGCCTGCGCCTACAGCAGCCCGGGGGCGATAGCCAATCCTCAATCGTCGCTTCGACGTGCCAAGTTCGCCGTTATCCGCTGCGAACTTGGCGATTGTCCCGTCTCGGAAGCCTGGCCTGACCACCGCTTCGAGTATGTCCAAGAGACGAGGGATATGGAAGTTGATCACGTCTTCGGACTTCGTACCGACAAACGCGCGTGGGTACGGATCTTGCGTGGAATAGTCCTATGGGCGAGGCTAAAACACTTGGACGTGTAGTCGCTAGCCTCATATGTGCTTTGTCCGGATTGCTCCCGGAATCACGGGCAACCCGGCAGCTGGCTGTCCGCAGATTACCGTCGTGAACAGGCCAAGTCGTACTCAATCCGCGTCGGAAAGCTGAATAGCGGATTGTGAACGAGTTGGCGATTTGCACTAAGCCGCTAGCGCGGCAGCGGTGTGTAGGGTGTTGATTAGGTAGAGTTCATGGACACCTGAGGAGGTGTCTATGACTGAACTACGCCAACGCATGCTGGAAGAGCTCCGGCTGCGCAACTTCTCCCCACAGACCGTCCGCGCCTATACGGCAACGGTCGCCGACTTCGCCCGCTACTTCCATAAGTCGCCCGACCAGTTGGGCCCTGAGCAGATACGCCGGTATCAGCTTTATTTGTTGAACGAGAAGAAGCTGGCCTGGCAGACCTTGCAGGTTCGCATGGCGGCCTTGAAGTTTCTCTACACGCGGACGCTCAAGCAAACCTGGTTCGACCACGAGGTAGCCAAGCCAAAGGTGCACCGCAAGCTGCCCGTGGTCTGGAGCCGGGAGGAAGTCCGCGCCCTGCTCGATAGCACGGTGAACCTGAAGCATCGCGCTCTGCTGGCTACTCTCTACAGCGCCGGGCTGCGCTGCCAGGAAGCCCTGGATCTGAAAGTCACCGACATCGACAGCCAACGCATGATCATCCACATCCGCGCCGGCAAGGGGAACTTTCCCGCGCCAAGTCATGCTCTCGCCCAAGCTGTTGGAGTTGCTCCGTATCTACTGGCGTTGGCGCAAGCCCAAGGACTGGTTGTTTCCCGGGAAGCGGTCCGACCTGCCGATGCGGGCTTCCGGGGTTCGCCTCCTCTGCCAGAAGCTGCGCCGCCAGTTGGGCATGGTCAAGCCGCTCAGCCCGCATGTGCTGCGTCACTCCTTTGCCACCCACCTGCTCGACGCCGGGACCGATCTGCGCAGCATTCAACTGCTGCTCGGCCATCGCGACCTGGAGACCACGGCCCGCTACCTGCATGTCTCCGAACGCCGACTGCATGCCACCGCCAGTCCGCTCGACGATCTGCCGATCCGCGACATCACGACTTCGGATGGAGATGGCAGAAGAAGATGAGACAACATCGGCTCGAAGTAGCCGATGTCTTTCACGCTCACCAGGAAGAGTTCCTGCAACGCTGGGGACCGGTGGTTTCTCGCCAGCAGCGCAAGGCCCTGCGTGACATCGGCCTATGTCGTACCGCCGCCCTCGGCGCTCACCTGCAGCAGTGCGACGCCTGTTCGTATCAGACTGTCGCCTATCTCTCGTGCCGCAACCGGCATTGTCCCAAGTGTCAGTCGACGGCTCGCGATCGCTGGCTCAGCCGACAAGCCGCCAGTCTGTTGCCGGTGGCGTATTCGCATGTGGTCTTCACTCTGCCGGAGCAGTTGGCACCGCTTGCACTCCGCAACCAACGCCTGCTCTACGACCTGCTGTTTCGTGCCGCCTCAGAAACCCTGTTGCAGATCGCCGCTGATCCACGCCATCTCGGCGCACGCATCGGGATCCTCGCCGTACTCCATACCTGGAGCCAGAACCTGCGCCACCATCCTCACCTGCATTGCCTGGTCCCCGCCGGTGGGCTCGCCCTCGACCATTCCCGTTGGATCTCATGCCGACCGGGTTTCTTCCTGCCGGTGCGCGTGCTCAGCCGTCTCTTTCGAGGCAAGATGCTGGCCTTCCTCAAGCAGGCTTATCAGAAGGGAGAACTCCGTTGTCTCGGTAACACCGCCAGCCTTTCCGACCCGCGTCAGTTCCACTCGCTGTTGCGTCTGCTGCAGCACAAGGACTGGGTCGTCTATGCCAAGCCACCCTTCGGCGGACCCGAGCATGTGCTGAAGTACCTGGCCCGCTATACCCATCGCGTCGCCATCTCTAACGGCAGGCTCCTGGATTTAGCCAACGGCCAGGTGCGCTTCCGCTGGCGGGACTCTAAACACAACAACCGCATCAAGGTCATGTCCCTCGATGCGGTCGAGTTCATCCGCCGCTTCCTGCTACACGTCCTGCCCTCGGGCTTCGTCAAGATCCGCCACTTCGGCTTGCTGGCCAACCGCAATCGCCGACGAGCGCTTACTCTTTGTCGGCTGCATCTCAACGCAGTCGCTGCAGAGCCAACCGCGATCCTTACGCAACTGCAGCAACAGGCTCTCCACCGCTGCTGCCCCAGTTGCAAGTGCGGAACCCTGCGTATCATCGCCCGGCTTTCAACCTATGCCTTGGCCACCTATACAACGCTGGCGTCCACCAGCCCAGTCGACTCTTCCTGAACCCCACCTATATGTCTAAGCAGAAAACAACTCCCATTCCCATGCCAACGAGTCGATACCCCGTCGCAGCATCCCTGTGCTCAAAATCACCCGCGCCCACCTCCATCACCTCAGCCATCAACCTGAACAACCCACACTCTTCATCCTCGTGCCGGTGTCCACCTCCCAACCAAGCCGCCAAAACTGCCCACGCCATATCCCCGCAGGCCGTGAACCGCATTCAATCCCCATAGAGACGCGCTAGCGGCTCACTGCAAATCGCCCTATCGACAATGCTCCGCCCATCTCCATCCCCACCGCCCACGTCCTGCCTGCGGAGCACTGTCGATACGGCACTACGGATTTCTCACTCGCTATCCGAGCAGTAGGGATGAAGCAGCCCCAAGCCGCCGACATACTGCGATCAATACCTCTATCCGACGCGGCTATTTTTCGCTGGATGCCATCAATCGATCACAGTAACGGTAGTCCCTTGGTATCACTTCTT
The DNA here is from genome assembly GCA_963796585.1 of uncultured Acidobacteriaceae bacterium. GTDB lineage: Bacteria > Acidobacteriota > Terriglobia > Terriglobales > Acidobacteriaceae > CAVVDY01. The sequence goes on along the minus strand of CAWCMB010000003.1, from coordinate 30,559 downwards.
CGGCGCGGATTGTTGTTGCTCCTTTTCCAGTTGTTGGAGCTTCATCTTCAGCATTTCCTCCTCCTGAGCCTTGGAGAACTTGGGGTAGAGGAGGGCAATTTGGAAGCGCATGCCCCAAGGCGAGCTTCCGGTGGGATACTTGGCGTTACCGAAGAACTGAAGTTGGAGGTTTACGGGCTGGAATCCGATCTTCATGATTCTGCCGAAGCCGCCACCGAAAGGCAGCGTCAATTGGTTGCCGCTGCTGGCGCGCCAGTCGGACGTGATGATGGGCGCAGTGGTGACGTACCAGCCCTTCTTCATGTTGTAATTAATGAAGTACTGCAATAGGAACTGATTGACCGGCGGACGGCTGCCGGTACCGGCAAACGACCAGACATTGTTGGCTAGAGCTCCGATGACCCAGTGACCGGGAGTGGTGAGCGCGACAACACCAGGGCCCGCACTGACTTTGCCCTGGCCCAACTCGCGCGCGGTAGCGGTGGGGAAAACCATCGCAGGGCCGACACCCCAGATCAGTTTGCCGGACTTAGCGGGAGAGAAGAAGAGACTGGGATTCAAGTCTCCGAGGCCGTACCAGCCCTGGCCGTTGGGCTGCGCCGCATTGGGCTGCCAGACGACGGGCAAAATGGTACGGGTGATCAGGTTCCACTTTGCGTTCAGGTGAAGTGGGATGACAGGCTGAAAGTTCAGCACGTCTTGAACTCGTTGATTCGGCCCTACACCAAAGTTGGTGTTGTTCTGCATCGGGAAGCTGATCATGTCAGCCACTGGGTTCTGCGCGGCCTTGGCCAGCGCTGCGGTGCGGGCTGCCTCGGACTCGGCATCGGGCTTTTGCGCATCAGCGGCCGGCGTCGCCTGTGCGGCGGGCTCCGAAGGCTCGCGATCCACCGGCTGTCGAGCGGCGACGAGTTTTAGCTGCGCGGTAGGGGTGGATGGTTCGTGGTCCGCAGGCAGTATACTCGGGGCCGAACCTGGCGGGGTCAAGATAACCTGGTTACCCTTGATGCTGACGGAACTATTCGTGAGACGGGCAAGGGCATCGATGTCCACATAAGACTTGCCGTTTATCCGGACAATCGGAGTTTGGCCCGGCTGGCCCGCTACGATAAGCGTCAAGTTCTGCTGCGCATCCTGCGAGCAGGCCAGCCCCGGCAAGCCCAGAAGGGCAACCAGCATCAGTACTGCCTTAAATACCTTCTCTCTCATCGCAATTCCCCTTCTGTCATTGTTGAGTTAGCCCAAGAATGTCGCGTTGAACGCCGCCTTCGTCAGTACGGACGCGGCGGGCTGACCAGCGGAGTCTTCACTGGCTTCGCCATTCCATAGAAGACTACCCAGATCTCCGAGAAGAGGACTTCGGGACGATCATCCGGACGGCAGAGCTGAGCGATGGCCGCTGCTCCTACTCTCTGGGGCCTCCAAAAGGTGTTACACGGCCTGCTTCCTCGGGAATAGATTTCAGATATTCTACGATTGCCCAGCGCTGCTCGTCGGTTAACAACGGACCAACAATGCCATTCCCAAGCGGAGCGTTCTCAAAAGAATGCCCAGTGTTCGAGTTCCCAGGCAGCGATGTATCTAGAAGAAATCTTCCAGACTCTGCGTTTGTATCAAGTCCCACTCTGACCGGATCGAACTCTCCTCCGACGTAAAATTTCTTTGTGCGTTCCCTCGCCGGAAGGAGCATTTCGTAAATATTGGGGACAGATCCGTTGTGCAGGAATGGAGCTGTGGCCCATACTCCATCGCGGGGGGCTGCCTTGTACGCGCGAATCGGTGGAGACGGTACCGGAAGCTCCCTGTAACCGTGCAATTCGGCGCTCTCTGCTTCAGTTAATTTAAGAGGTGTCATTGACTTGGCGAGTATCTGCTCTTGCAAGATGTTGTAGAGGATACCGGTCGAAAGATACTTGTCTTCCTTGTAAGGAGGCGGTAGCTGGGGACTCAGTTTGCCGGTAATTACATACGGTCTCAGGTCCTCGAACTGTGCGGGATCAGTGCCCACGAGCGTTTGTGGAATCAATCCTACTCGTACGAAACGCTTGCCATATTTGTTCGGCTCCGTCCATGTGTAAGGCCAAACGTTATGGCAGCCAGCGCAGATACTGACGAACAGTGACTTACCCTCACTGGCTTTCTTGCGGTCGATCTTTCCCAGAATTTCTTCGGGCCATTTGGGAGGGGCCAATCGACCCAGGGCGGCTTCAATTCTCTCCAGATTTAGCGGGAGCTCGGTTGAATCGAAAAGGCCATCCTCCGGCGTTGTGGAGTGTAGGTCAACGTCGATAAACACTCCCATGGCTTCGACCTCGTTTCGCCGAATAGGATCTTGTTGCACCCCGCGCCATTGGGTCCACGTGCCCTGAGGAGAATTCCAGAGGAAAGGTATTTTGGTCGGCGCCAGAGGCGTGGAAAAGTTCTCCGGAATTCCGGTTTCGAAGGCCACGAGCCGGTTGACGATAGCTGCGATCGCATCGATGCGGCCCGGTCCCCAGCTGGAGGGAGTGACCAGTGCTCGGGTGCGATATTGATGCACGCGTGAGGCGTCGCTTTCCAAGCGAACATGTAGTTTGCTTTCCGCGTCTTTGCTCGATGCCCCAAGACGAGCAGCAAGGCGATTGAACTTCGCTGGATCACTCAAAGTTGACTGCAACGCGTCATCTAGGCCTCCAATGTAGGCCATGAAATCAAACGTATTGCCGTGACCACCGTCGATGCGAATTCGCTTTCCGCTATATGTCAGTTGTCCCGTGTGGCAGGCCGCACAGGTTACACCAACCTGCGGGGGGCCCGCCCATCGACCTTCTGATATCGCACTCTTAGCAATGCCTATCGGAAGCCCATCGGGGTTGGTCCGTTGATTGACGGCTTGAGGAATCAAGCCGTAGCGTTCGCTATTCTGGTCCGAACGGAATAACTCTCGGCCGCCTGCAACCTCGAGAGCCAAGAAGATGTCGTACGAAATTGCACGTGAGCCCTGCGATATCTGGTAAAACATCTCGCGATCAGCTTGAGACCATCCCTGATCGAGATAGACTGCGGAGTCGTACGCCACTTGAGCTGCAGCGGACGGGACCCGGCAGAGCGAGAGGGGAACAACGCCAACTAGTGACAACGCGATCCAACGGGTTATCCCAAAAGCCTTCTTGTATCGTTTCATGAGTTTCTACGACTCCAGTGCTGGGCAATCCAAGCGAAAAGGATGATCGCTGTCACTCTCATACCACAATCGTTCGACGCAGCAGCCATTAAGTTATCTTTCTTTGCTTGCTGAATAACCGGACACACTCAGTGCCGGAAGCCGTCCTGTCCGGCATTGACTTTGTGCATCTTTAAGCCACTCGTACCCCCCAGGTAGAGGTTCAGCGTAACTCCCAGAGCGTTCCAGTTAGCCGGAGTACAGCCATGGCAAGTCTCACGCCGGTAATATGTGTCGAGCATCAGACGACGTTCATATGGCCACTCGATTCCAGTCGTATACCACTCTTCATTCCACGAATGTATCGACCCGTTGTAAAACACTTCACCAGAACCGTACGGACTAAACCGAAAGCCGTTGTGGAGATGGAAGTCTCTTTCGACCGTCACCATGTTCCGGTAGGTTGTCGAATATCCTCCGTCCAGCCAACGCAGTTCAAGCCAGTTCCTGTCGCGTATGAGGAACTCACTGGGCAGCCGAAAACCGGGCGTCGCATCAATCGTTACCCGGTTTTCGTGATGGATCGCGCCCGATTGGACCGTTCGGAGAAATTCGTAGCCACCACCGAAGACAAAATAGTGTTCCTTGTCGGGATCGATGTTTTCAAGGTGCGGCTTCAAGATAGGCTTGAACTGATAGCCGAGAGCTGCAGCTGCATACCACTGCTGGAAGGGGTAGCCAACTCCTTGCTCGAGACCGGTAAATGCAAGGATCCGCCAGTTCGCCGGCAGTTGCATATGAACATCGGCTTCGGGCCAAACCTCAGTTTCCGTATTGACCGGCGCCTGCCCCACGGCACCGGGGCAAAGTGAGGCTAGCAGAGAGATGCCAACCAACGCTCCAAGCAGAATTGATCGACTGTCACACCTAATCAGGACTGAGCTTGGCATGAAGTAGGCTTTATCGTAAGTTCAACAGGACCGCCACGCAGGTGTGAAATCTGTGTTTATCATTAGTCCTCTCAACGCCACGCGCTACGCCACCCTTGATTGACACAGATCAGCACCTGATCGCGAATCGGGTTGCCATTAGTGCGTGCTGTCAAGGGAATTGTCTCCCGAGCCGGCACGAGGTAATCATTTTCCTGCCACCCGCGGATATTGAATTCAACTGGCGTTACAAGCTCTTCGGCGGATGCCTCGTGCAACGGCTCGTTCGTGATCGATTGGGCGGTCGTTGTAAGTGAAATCAAATTTGCTACAAGGGGCGCAGCGGCGACAATTGCGGCGCCTTGAAGAAACGCCCTGCGGTGCATTTCCATAGTTTTCTCCATCTGACATTGCTACTCGCAAAGCGAACTCTTGCGATCTCGCGGAGGACCGGCTCTATTGCCGAAAACCACGTCAATCTGTTCAGAAGATTCCGTCCCGCAAGTAACCAAGCCTGACAGGTTAAATGCAGCAGTTGATCCCCAGAGCCGTGCACCGTCGGCGCAAAGTTGCACGGCTATTTCTAGCTCTCCAGCAGCGACTGCAATTTCGTATGCCTGCTCAAAGGCTCGACGTGTAGGACGATTGGCGACATTCAGCCTTGCGAGTTCCAGAGCGCGAGCGGCGTCGTCTCCACTGCCAGCATAGAATTCAGCGCCATGATCGGCAAACGCAAGTTCATACTTTGCTAAAAGCGCGTCGTAGCCGGATCGCGCAATCTGCATGTATGCTTCGACATCGGAGTATCTGCCTAACGCGACCATCACATCGGCAAGACGCCAGGGTACTTCGGGGTCCGTCGTCGAGAGTATCGGTAGCAAGAGCTCCTCGGCTCCGCTGGCGCGGCCGTCCTTCATATATATTTCCGACAAATGCACCCGCGCCTTCACGTAACAAGGCAGGTATTCAATGGCTTTTTGGTACCAATGCGCAGCCAGGCTCGCATTCGGTTCGGGAACGAGCTCGCCCCAAAGTGACCCCAGCTGAAAGCAAACCCACGCCAAAGCGAAGGGCGACACATCCTGATATTCGCTCAATGCGCGAACATAGACCCGATCTGCTTCTTCGAATTCCCGCAAGTCAGTGAGCAATGCGCCGAGTGGGACAAGGTGCTCTAAGTGCGGACTCGCCGCCGCGATTTTCAGTCGCGCATCGAGTACTTCGTCAAGTCTTATGCCGCAGGCCTGATTGATACTTAGAGAGAGTCGGCCAGCCTCCTCGGACAGCGATCCCGAAATGTTGACCCTAGTCAGATATTCGCTTGCTTCTGAGAAACGATGCGCCATGGACGCAACCTGCGCGCTCACCAGAGCAGTCCGTTGCGGGTCGGCATCGATCAGGGCCAGATGATCGACGAGAGCATGAAGTCGGTCCAGCGCATGCAGGTCGCCCAGGAATTGAGCCGTCAACTGTTCCTGGGCCACAATTCGTTCCGCGATACCCGGTTGCCAAGGGGCTTGCCAGAAACGGTGCCAGGATTGCTGGCGCGTGCTATCCAGATTCATCACCGCAATGTTGCCGTCCGTTGAACGCGGATACTCCCCTGCAGCCACCTCCGCCTCGATCATTTCGCTGCTCCGAAACGAGTCTTCAGGCTATCGAGACCTGTCTTTTCAAGGGTGGACACAATTGTCCTCACCACAAAATCGGGTTGACCATCTGCCAGGAAGTCGACGCGCCACTCGACTGAGCTGCCAGTCGCTTTAGGCTTTACGCTAAAAGTTCCCGTGTAGTCCACGACGCCAATTCCGCTGACGTTCGTGTAGCGGTAGAACCTTTGGGAGTTATCCATAGTTTCTAGGCGTTCGATGATTTGCTTCCCGTCTATTGTTTCGAGTCTGCGCAACTGCCCGACACCATCTCCCGTCAGCTGAATACTGGCGATTAGGGGATGCCACAATCCGCCGAACTGCCCGACGATAGCCCAAACCTGGTCGGGCGGCGCCGACAGGTCGACCGTATTTTCAACGGTCTGCAACAGAGTGTTTGGAGAAGCCTCATAAGGGAACGTCGAGAGCCCGGGTTTTGTCGCACCGGTAGCACCACCCTGAAGGAATTCTCGATCGTTGTTCACCATCCAGGTGATCATGATGTCGATAACATTGGCGTTAATCGTGCGGCCGCCGCCGGTCTGGTAAGGTTTTCCATGGAGCGTGCTCTTCTCGATTTCGAGAAAGCTGGTGTCGGTTATGGGCTTCGACACGTCGAAGAGCAAGAAATCATCAAGATAGATGTTTACTACGGCGTCCAGCGCAGTCGGCGACCAGTCGGCCTTCCCATCACGCATGTCCCAGTTGGTCAGACTCTCCACTAGTCGTTTGCGGAACACGGGCCGGACTTCTTCCGCTAGAGAAAACGGCGTTTGCTGATTCCACAAGTCGCGTAGGTCGTCTGTCCCTTCCAAACCATTATTGTTGAGGCGCATGTTGGTCTGTTCGGGACGACCAACCCAATCCAACCGCGGTGGCTCATGTCCAATCGGGCCGGCGCCTCCTGGGATGGGAACGGTCTCTGCAATAGCCCCAAACAGCGCCCCTTGGCTGGGATTGAGTACCCGTTGGGTGTCAAATTCAATAACAATTGCCAGTACATTGTCATGCTGCAACAGATTGGGGAATTTCTTCAGGTCTTTCACAATCCATGCAAGAAAGAATGGATCGGATCGCAGACCCGCAAATACTCGAAATGTTCCGTCGGGCGTCGATGCGCCGTTTTCGTCATTCACAACAAATTGCAGCACCTGCCCATCTGGGCAGGTCAAGGTTCCGCGCTGGACTGGCTTTGAGCCAGTGCCATGTTCGAGCACACTGAACCGGCAGCTGAACCGATATTCTTTGTCACTCGGCTTGAACTTTGGAGCGTCGTCGACGCCGAGCTTAGTAATCCTGCGAATGACGATCGAATGAGTAACCGCGTTTGAGAACATCGCGGTCACTCCTGCCGAGGGAAAGACATTCGCGGCGACGACCGTGTGAGCGGGGTTTCCCGGGCTGGTAAACGCGAACAGATCGGTGAGATCAGTTGGCGGATCGCCGATCTGGCGCGGTCCATCTACGTGGTCTGACATTCCTCTTCTCCTATGGACGTTGCGTTCCGGTCGGTTTTTACGGCTATTCCGGTTGTTTCGCCCACTTAGCATGTCCAGGAAGTGGGTTAGGCGGACCGCCGAATGGTGTGACTTGGGCTGGGTCTTGGGGAATTGATTTCAGGTACTCGACGATCGCCCAACGCTCCTGTTCGGTTAGGAGAGGACCGATGATGCCGTTACCCCGAGGACCGTTTTCGAACGAGTGGCCACTGTTCGAACTCCCGACCAGGGTTGTGTCAATTTGGTAGGTTCCGGACTTTCCCGAGGTGTCCACGCCGACCTTCACCGGGTCGAAATCTCGTCCCAGGTAGAACTTTTTCGTGCGCTGGGCTGCCGGAACGAGCATTTCGTAGAGATTGGGAACAGAGCCGTTGTGCATGTAAGGCGGGGTGGCCCACACGCCTTCGCGCGGCGCCGCCTTGTAACGAGGCACCTCCGAGGGGCGCGGAACGGGAAGTTCCCGGTAGCCGTGCATTTTGACGGCCTCTTCTGGGGTCTGATTGACCTTCGCTAGCGCTACATCAAGAATGCTTTCTGATAACACGTAGTAGAGAGCGCCTTGCGGCACGAGACTCTTATGCTTAAGGGGGCCTGGCAGGTTTGGAGCCAGATTAGCAGTCATCACTAACGGCCTTAGATCTTCAAACTGCATCCGATCAGTCCCCACGTATTTTTGCGGTATCAATCCAACTTCAAGGAAGCGCTTGCCGTACTTGTTGGGCTCCGTCCAGGTGTAGGGATAGGAATTGTGGCACTCCGCACAGTGGCGGGCGAATAAAGCCTTACCCTGCGCCGCCTTGACACGATCGATCTTTCCGAACACCTCTTCCGGCCATTTTGGAGGCGCCAGGCGAGACAGCCAGTCCTCGATCTCTTCAAGATTTTCCAGGCGGGCGTTGGAATCGTAGAGGCCCTCTTGTGGTGATTTGGCGGTGAGATTCATGTGCATGTACACACCCATGGTCTCGATCAGATTGCGTCCAATCGGATCCTGTTGCACGCCGCGCCATTGTGTCCATGATCCTTGCGGAGCGTTCCAGAGGAAGGGAGGCTTGGTCGGCGCAAGGGGAGCAGCCCAGTTTTGAGGAATTTCGGGTGCGATGGAGGTCACGCGATTGACAATCAAGCTGATGGCGTCCATCCGCGATGGTCCCCACTGATAAGGAGTAACGAGGACGCGAGTTCGGTAGTTATGAACCCGATCGGCTGCACCCTCAAAGCGTTTGTGCAGGTCGCTCTTGGCATTTGAACTCGATGCTCCGACTCGGGACGCCAGACGATCGAACTTCCCTGGATCCGTCAGCGTTGCTTGCATCGCGTCATCGAGAGCGGATAAGTAGGCCTCTATGTCGAAATGATTTCCCACTCCACCATCGATGCGAATACGCTTTCCTTGATAGAACAGCTCGGTGTTGTGGCAGGCCGCGCATGTCAGGCCGAGGTCCTCGCCCTTCCATGGGCCTTCCTTCGTCACTGTCCTGCTTAACCCGATGGGCAAACCATCAGGATTCCATTGTGGATTCGCCGCGTCGGGCGTCAGGCCGTAGCGCTCGCTATTCGAGTCCGAGCGAAACAGCTCTTGGCCTCCGGCGACCTCCAGGTTCAAGAAGATCTCATACGGCATCACAGTCGATCCCTGTGATATGTGGTAATACTGCTCCCGGATTTCTGGCGTCCATCCCTGGTCGAGCAGGATGGCCTGATTGGTTGAAGCCTGAGCCTCGACGGTCTTCAACGGGAAATGGCTGACAGCCCAGAGGCAGAGCATCAGCAAGAATGCTAGCGAAGCAACGCTCCAAACAACGCTTTTGGCTAATCGCATAGAAATCCTCCGGGAGAAATGAATGTGAATCTTTGTGCGCGTTACTGTCTTATCGGGCGAACTTGAATGTCCTCGCGACCGCAAAGGGAGTAAATGCTCGCGTCGCCTCGCGACCTTCATGTTGCAACACTTTCATTAGATCGTTAGATCGTTCTATTTCCGGGTGCACGCGCGTCAACGTACCAGCAAGATAGCGTCTTGTATCGCTGCACGGAAAACTCCGACAAAATGGAGGGCATTCCCAGTTCGCACTGCTCAAAGTCGCGCGGCCTTCCCTTGGGCATTTCGATTCAGGAACCTGATCCTACGAGACTACCACTCGGACTGGACTCGGCGTGCTTCCAAGCCAAGCTTCGTAATAGCAAAGTGTTGGGAGATAACGTCCGGCCAGCATAACTCAGTAAGCCACCTCCGGCAACAGACACGTTAGAGTCTCGTGTCTGCACCTTAAGCACAACGCGCCCTCGCCTGTCGCCGTAATCTGCTATTTCAGTGCAAGAATTCATCGATGTGCGATTTGCGACGGATTACGAAAGACTTTCGAGGGTGTCTTTGCGTAAACGGGCCGCCAGCTTTTCCTTCTGCGCGTCGGCTGGGTACTCCGTTGACCCGCCTCAGAATTGCTAAGGTGTACCGGTGTTGAATAGCGGTCGCCGGCTCCGGCTCACTTTCCATCGCAAGCGGCATCACTTCATCGCCGACCTCGTCAGCATGGCTCCGGGATTGCCGGCAGTCCGCGAAAAATCCACTTGGACGAGAAGTCGGCAAGCCGTAGAAGTGAACCGTCCGCGTTGCTCCCGGATCAGGCAACGCGGCTGCCGGCTGTCCGCAGATAGCTGGCGTGAACAGGCCAAGTCGTAGCCTATCGGCAAGGCGGCGGCCCAAGTGGATTACCTATCACATGGCGATTTACCGCCAGCTATATCTCTTCGCAGACGCTGTGCTAGGTTCACACCCCCAAAATTACATGCGTTGCGGCTTGCCACCAACTCGGATTCGCGCGTTGCAAGTACGTGGCGCACGTCTGCAGAACGATGATTGCCGGGAAACCGTAGCGATACACCTTGTTCACTCGGCGATCGACAACCAAGTCGCGCACGATGCCGGCCACGATCAACACGTCGACAGCGGGATAGAAGAGGTCATGAGCGCCCAGGTAATGAAATCTTACAAAGGCGGCTTGCATCAGTTGGCAACTGGCTAAGAAAACCAGGCGGCGATGATTTTCCGGTCGCTTGCGAAAGTAGATGGCCAGCGCCATGCACGTCCCGAAAATGATCATGTCGCACCAGACGATCGACAGGAACGACGCGACCGTCTTCATGTGAAGCACGGTGATGTCGAATCGCAACATGACTACCGAAACGACCAAGCCAGAGACGACCATCGTCGCGGCTAACGCCGCTCCAAACCAACCCAGTGCGCGGTGAATGCTGACCTTGTGCGCGCGCACCAGGGCGGACTGTGCGATGAACAGGCCGATCCAAGCCGAGAAGACTGTGGCGTGAAACCATAGCAGGAGTGGTCTTGGCGGAGCTGCATGAAGCAGACGGGCATCGACCGTGTGGCTAAAGCCCCAGACGGCAAGTCCAGCCATCACGGCTGACGCGCAGAAATAGAAGTATCGGCTCAAGAACCGCTTAAGCTTTTTCGTGGTGCTCGCATTGCTCGCGATTGCAGCTGGAGCCGCCGCGCTTCCACTGGTCACCGAAGTCTCCTCTCAGTCCTAGGGCGGCCCGACCGTGTCAATAAACAGTCTTGAACACAGCGAACAATAACACGCCATTCTGCACCTTATCTACGGTTTGGATCGCAACAGCATTGGGTACGAGTTGGTGATTTCACAACACCTACCTGCGTCACTGACACGTCAAGATAACTTCCGAGTAGCCGACGATCCACTCATAATCGCAGGGCACTTCAGCGGGTTGGCCATTTTACGTCCAAGTGCCGTTGCCAATGCGGTTGCGGGATGCTTCTCGGGAGTAATCTCCTACAAGCCGGTTTCTCTTCTCCGGAAGTCGGCAGTTACTGGATGACGGTAGAACAAATTGACTGCCGTTCGTGGCCGCCCTATCATCAGGCATTTATTTCAGCAATGATCGATTCAACGATCTCGCACTATCGCATCGTGGCGAAACTCGGCGGCGGTGGGATGGGCGTGGTTTACAAAGCAGAAGACATCCGTCTGCATCGCTTCGTCGCGCTGAAGTTCTTGCCAGAGGACCTTGCCCGCGCCCCCCAGGCACTGGCACGCTTTCGGCGAGAAGCGCAAGCCGCGTCTGCCTTAAGTCACCCTAATATCTGCACCATCCACGACATCGGCGAGGAAGATGGCCGCGCCTTTATGGTGATGGAATTTCTCGACGGGGTGACCCTGAAGCACTACATCGCGGGACAGCCGCTCGAGACCAGGCTGCTGCTGGACTTGGGTACTGAGATCGGCGACGCACTCGATGCGGCGCACGCGCAGGGCATTGTCCATCGTGACATCAAGCCCGCAAACATTTTCGTTACCCGCCGCGGTCACGCCAAGATCCTCGACTTCGGCTTAGCCAAGTTGACCGCCAAGGCAGCGGCCAGCGGTGAGACCGCGACCGAGTTAGCTTCGTCGGAGGCCCAGCACCTGACCAGTCCGGGCGCGATGTTAGGCACAGTGGCCTATATGTCCCCGGAACAAGTAAAGGCCAGGGACCTGGATGCGCGCACGGATTTGTTCTCCTTTGGAGCTGTGCTCTACGAGATGGCAACCGGCAAACTGCCGTTCGACGGGGCGAGCCCGGGCGAGATTATCAGCGCGATTCTCCGGGACGAACCTCCGCCGCCGTCGCAATTGAACCCAGCGACCTCTTCGGAACTCGAAATCGTGATTCGGAAAGCTCTGGAGAAGGACCGCAACCTGCGCTATCAGCACGCCTCGGAGATACGTGCCGATTTGCAACGACTGAAACGCGACACGGAGAGCGGACGCTTTGCGAAAGTAGGCTCGGGTGCGTCGGGAACAGCGAGCCCGAGTACGTCCTCTGCGACTGCTGACGCGCTTAAAGGTGCGCCGGAAGGGCCGTCGGCGGAGAAACAGGCGGCGGGCAACCGGAAGAGCCTCTGGATCGTCGTCTCGTCAGCTGCCGTCTTGTCCATTGCCGCTCTGGTAGCGGGAGCGGTTTACTACCGCGCTCATCAGGCTTCGCGATTGACGAACAAGGACACCATCGTCATCGCGGATTTTGCCAATAGCACCGGGGATGTCGTCTTCGACGACACGCTGAAGACGGCGTTCACGATCGCGCTGAATCAATCCCCGTTTCTAAGTGTGCTCTCGGATAACAAGGTTGCCGCGACGCTGAAGCTGATGACCCGCCCAGTCGATACGAAGCTGACGCCGGATGTGGCACGGGAGCTGTGCCAACGTGCCAACGGCAAGGCCTACATTGCCGGGTCGATCGCCGGCTTGGGAAACGAGTACGTGCTGGGTATCAAAGCGGTGGGCTGCCAGAGCGGCGACACGCTCGTGCGAGAGCAGGTGACGGCCAATAGCAAGGAAAAAGTGCTGAACGCTGTGAGCGAGGCTGCGACGAAGCTTCGCGGTAAATTGGGCGAGTCCCTGGCGACGGTACAGAAGTTCGATGTTCCGCTGATAGAGGATACGACCTCCTCGCTCGAGGCGCTGCAAGCCTACAGCCAAGGGTTGAAAGCGATCGCTGGAACTGGCGTCCAGGCAGCTCTGCCCCATTTTCAACGTGCCGTTCAGCTCGATCCGAACTTTGCCACCGCATACGACCTAATCGGGGAGGAATATGAGGATTTGAGCGAGCTTGGGCGGGCCAGAGAGTATTTCACCAAGGCTTTCGAATTGCGAGAGCACATTAGCGAGCGGGAGAGACTGTTCATCACCGCCGACTACTATCAATTTGTAACCGGAGAACTCGATAAGGTGGACCAGGTTTATCAGGAGATGCTTGACAGCTACCCGCGCAATGCCGATGTGCACCTCGCTCTAAGCGTAGTCTTCGCACAGCAGGGCCAGTATGAAAAGGCGATTGTATTGGTACGCCAAGCCCTGCTGTTGACCCCTGACCAGATCGGAGGATATGAAGATCTCGTTAACTACGAGTTGGCCTTGAATCGTTTCGATGAAGCTCGCAAAGCGATTGAAGACGCACAAAGGCGAAAGGTTGACGACTTCGTACTCCACAGCGCGATTTACGGCGTGGCCTTTCTCGGGGCGAAATCATCAGCGATGGCGGAACAGCAGCAGTGGTTCGCCTCGAACGCTTCCGTTGCGACCTTCGGCCTTTCGCTCGCTTCTGACACCGCGGCCTACGCGGGTCGCGTGGGTGAGGCGCGGGCGATGACTCAGCGAGCGGTTGATTCTGCTGTGCGGACCGACAGTAAGGAAGGTGGCGCAATCTGGTGGGAGAACTCTGCGCTGCGCGAAGCCGCGTTCGGCAATTTCCCACAAGCACGGCAAGCGGCGGCCGCGGGACTGAAACTCGATCCTGGTAGCCAGAGCGTTGCCGTCGAAGCCGCGCTCGCTTACGCCATGGTCGGCGATACTGCTCAGGCTGAATCGATAGCGCAAGACCTGAACCGGCGTTATCCGCTCGACACACAGATACATTCGATCTGGCTGTCCGCCATTCAGGCGCAACTAGCGATGAACCGAAAGCAACCAGCCGAAGCCATCAACCATCTGCAAAGCGCATTACCGCCCATCGAATATGGACTAATAGCATTTGTTACCAATGTGTCCTGTTTATATCCGACTTACATTCGGGGGCAGGCGTACCTGACGGCTGGAAGAGACACGCTGGCGGCCGCCGAGTTCCAGAAGATACTCGACCACGGCGGCATCGTCTGGAACTGCTGGACCGGAGCATTGGCACACCTGGGTGTGGCCCGCGCCAATGCACTGCGGGCGAAAAACTCACGGGGTGCCGACGGCGATATCGCCCGGGTACGCGCGCTCGACGCCTACAAGGACTTTCTTAGTCTCTGGAAGGATGCCGACCCCGACATTCCCATCTACAAGCAGGCCGAGGCGGAGTACGCGAAGCTAAAGTAGCTTCATTAGTTCACCCCGGTGCCTTGCTAAGCTCAAGGCGACTATCGATAGCGCTTCCCATCACTTGGACGTATGGTCGGCATGTCGTACAGGTGCCTTGCCCGGATTGCTCCTGGATGACGGGCAATTCGGAAGTGGCTGTCCGCAGATAGCTGGCGAGAACAGGCCATCTCGCACGTAATCCCCCACGGAACTGCGGCCAGATTGAGTATGGTATGGCGATTCACCGCCATCTATGACCGTTTAGGGCGGGCAGTCAGTTGCCTGCCTTATCATCTTCCTCGTTCTGTGCTTCCCCTGTGAAGGTACCGCTCAACTCGGCTGATCCCGATAGTGCGGGTGATGGGGCCTTGGAAGGCTCTGGTTCACTAGATTCTTGACGGCGACTTCGCTGGTAGCTGTATGCGAACCATACAGCGACCGTTCCTAAGAGAGTAAGTGTAAGCCAGTTCATGGGTTCGGCCAGCCCGTCGTCGGGCAGATATCAGAGCGTTTATTGGCGTTGCGACCAGCAACACTGCGGTGCTCAAAACAATGATGAGAAAAGCTGATTCGATATTCCGTTCGAGGGGGCTTGGCTGTGCTGCTGATGTTCATCCGATCGCCTGATTACAACAACGTTGCCGACCACGCCGAACCCATCTTCCAGTTAACGAATCGGCGCGGTTTGGCTGAAGGATCTGGGCGATGGGGGTATTATTAGTGATGACCTCTAACGCTAAGCCAGAACCCAACTCCGGCAGAATTCCCTCCAAAGTGAAGGGCCCCGTGCGATGCCACAAGTGCCAGCTGTTGTGTCGTGATGCGGAGCACTATCTCAACCACACCTGCGGCAACTGAGTTCGGCCTTGCTGGTATCAAGGGATTCGGTTGCACCTTGCCACGTCCCGCGACCGCCCGTCATTCCCCTAGACTTGCGACTCTCAAGCTCCAATCTGGTACGTCCGGGAGAATTGATGCCGCGCACTGCACATGAGACGGCAAGCAGAGGCGCGATTGCACCCCGACGTTAACGCCTGTCACGGCAGCTATCTGTGGACAAACTTCGGTTGGTCGCCACATACCGGAATTTGGCAGGAGCCGATTTTTCTCAACTCGTACCAAGATACGACCAAAGTGGGATATAGCTCAAAGCTAAACCCTGCAAACTAAGGGTCGTCAGCGTAGTTGCCGTGTGCTCTAGCTCACAGACTGTAGTAAGTCGCATCGACTATCAATGAGATATGGACGTCCCAAAGCTGTGTCCGGTCTGCAGTGTTGACCAACTGGAACAAATCTTCGTGGAATGGATGGTGCAGCCACTCTTTGATGGCGACCTCCACCCGGTCGGCGGTTCTATGCGGGTTTATTGGTGCGCCAATTCTCACATATTCATGCTTCTTGACTGCGATGCTCTAAGGGTTGCACCCTCTGCTCTGAACATCCGCCAGCGCGCTTGCAAGGTGGAGCGGCATTCATTCACGCTAGCTATCGCGGTTAGTAATTCCCCCTGTCCCGCTAGCAGGCTTTTTGATAGACCTAGCCATAATAATTCCGGTGCGATCCCGCTGCCGCAGGGGCCGTCCACACTAGCGCTCGACGACAGCGGTGAGCGTTTGTACTGGTCGGGCGCGCAGAGCGATTCGCTCTCCATTCTCGACCTGAGTACCCGCCAGACTCTGTGCACGCTCGACCTCGGTGGCCGTCCGCGGGGCATGGTGTGGGACCAGGGACGCGGCGCCTCCCTCGTCGTTCTTCAGGACACATCCGAGAGCGTCGCCGTCGACCGCAAGCTCCAGATCATCAGCCGCTTCAAGCTGAATGCCTCGCAGCCCACGGAAATAGTCTACGACGCGCACAGCCGCCGTCTCTACATCGCTGCCCGTAGCGCGGTGCTGGCCATCAACGATCAGGACGGCAGCGAGACCAATCGCGTCGACGCACCGATGGGCGTCGACGGCCTTTGGCTCAACGCCGAGCTACGCACCCTCTACGCCGCGAGCCCCGGCGAACTTACCGTGATCAAGGCTGACAACGGGGCCTTTACAGTCATCGATAGCATTCGCAGCGACATCAAGGGCCAAAACGTCGCATTCGATCCGCAAAACAACATCCTCTTTCTGCCCGGCGGACGTGAAGGAAACTCAGCCATGCTACTGCTGCGGCCCATGGGTCCAGACCAGTCCGGCGATCGGAACATGGCAGCTAAAGTAAAGTGACAAGGGTACTTACATCCCGTATTCCGCAGATGTAGCAATTATTGCCCCCCACAGGATTCGCCTTCCTCGATTCCCCTTGACAGCAATCTCCGTCCGATTCACTCTTATCCGCCATGTAGTCTCTCAAGTTGCCGGTCGCTGACCCCGGGGGTGAGGTGGCTGCCGACCGATTGATAAATCTCAATTAAGTCAGCCAGTCGTCGACTGGTCGCGGCGACGACTTCCAACGGAGGTGTGCCGTGGTGCGGACGTATCGCCTTGCTGTCGCAATCCTGTTCTTCGTGAGCCTGCTTACAGTCTTCGGTTCGGCCAGTACAGTAGTGCCGGCTGTAACCATTACCCTGAATTCCGGAATCCAGAGCCCACAATTTCTCGGCACCAGTATTCTCTGGTCTGCCACGGTGAAAAATGGGCAACAGGCACACATTTACGACTATCGGTTTACCGTCACGCTCGAGAACCAGAGTCAGATTGTGAGGGACTTTCAGGCCGACAACTCATTTCCCTGGGTTCCCTACACGGTGGAAGGCACCTATCAGATCAGTGTGATCGTTCGTGACATCACCAACCTCCCCTATATCGTTTACCCTGCAGTTTCCAAACAGTTCGTCATTCTGCCTTACGTGACGACACAGGGCGGATCGGCGGTTCATGCTACGTCTCATCCCCTCGTAGCGTTGTTTAGCGGTCCTCCCTGCAAGTCAGGCGACTTCATCCTTGTGCGGTTCAGGCAAAGCGGTTCGAACGTCTCCAACATTACCAACAGCGTGCCGTGCTCAACCAAGAGCGCCAACTTCTATGTGGCTGGAATGTTGCCTTCGACGCAGTATCTGATGCACTGGGAAGAAGTCGGCCCCACTCTCTCTCAACAGGGACAGGATCTATCATTCACCACAGGCGCGGTGCAGGCGGATTACCCAGCCACCCAGTTTCACGTCAATGTCCCTCCCCAACAGCACGACGCCCAGTTTCCTGTGCTCCTGTGGCACTTACTGCGCGGCAGCAACGGTCCTCGCTGGCCGACAGCAACGGACCTTGCAGGAAACATAATCTGGTACAAGCCCGGGGAAGTGCAATTTGTTCGCATGCAGCCTGGCGGTTCCATGCTCGCGTTTCCAGGTGGTTTGGTGTTCAGCGAATTCGATTTGGTCGGCCACGAGGTCATAAGAACCAATGTCAAGAGGATTAACGAGCAGTTAGTGGCCAGGGGCATGAGGCCTTTAGATTCGTTCAACACCCATGAAGGTCGTCGCTTGCCGAACGGCAACTTCCTCCTGCTGGGCGGAGACCATCTTGTGTCGACCAAGTACCAGGGAGGCACGGAAGAAAACCCGATCTGCATTCTCAGCGACGTGGTCCTGGTCTTGGATCACAATCTGCAGTTAGTTTGGGCTTGGGACGCCATCGATCATCAGGACCTTAACCGAAAAGCTACACAAGGTGAGGTTTGCATGCAGGGCGGGGGAGGCTGTACCGCATTTCCCGAAAACTTCTCGCAGGCGAATGATTGGTTGCACAGCAACTCGGCCCAGCTGACGTCAGACGGCAACATCATCCTCTCGGAACGTCATCAGGACTGGGTGCTGAAGATAAATTACAACAACGGCCATGGAGACGGCAGCGTCATCTGGAAGATGGGCCCGTTCGGTGACTTCACGATCACGAATCCGCCACCCATCAAGTGCGGGGACCCGAACATCTATCCCTGGTTTACTCATCAGCACGACGCAGCCTTCCAGGTTCAAGGCATTGGCCCAGAGCTCGGGCAGAGTGTTTTCACGGTTTTCGATGATGGCAATCTACGAAGACAATCCTGCGGCGGAGTTGGGAACAGCCGGGGCACGGTGTTGACGGTAGACGAGCCAACCCGGAAGGTGACCATCGTGACCCAGGCCGACTTGGGTGGATACTCTGCAGCCTTGGGTAGCGCTGACCTGCTGGTTGGTTCCGGCATTTACTCCAGCTACGACAACGGAGACCTGGGCACTGCGGAGAGTCCAGCCGCACAATCAACCGAGGTGGATCTCAGTGGAGAGATTGTGTACCAGTTGCAGGTGGACTCCTATTCTTATCGGGCTTACAGGAGACGCAATCTGTACACCCCAACGTTACCGTGAGTCAATCCCGCAACATGGCCATGGCACTCAACAGGGCGGGACATCATGCCCCGCCTTTTTTGATACTTTGCCCTAACGGCGAACGCTTCAGGCTTCATCTAAGATGAGATGGCGACAATACGATCGTGAGTGTAGTTCATACTGAATACCCACAAAGAGCCTAGGGCACTCTGCTTTGAAGCTGGCGAGTCAGGCTTGGGATCTTGAGCCCGAAGCGCTGCTATCATACGTCACACCCGCTCCTCGCCCCTGAATCCCTGTGCTCCCCCGCCCATCCAATCTGTATCCTTACTACTTAGCACTAACGTCAATACCCGATGAAGATAGGAATTACCTGTTATCCGAACTACGGTGGCAGCGGAGTGGTCGCCACCGAGCTTGGCCTTGAGTTGGCGCAGCGTGGCCATGACATCCACTTCATCTCGTACTCACAGCCCATCCGGCTCACCCAGCCCATGCCCAACATTCGCTATCACGAAGTTGAGGTCACGCGCTATCCTTTGTTCGAGTACCCGCCATACGATATACCTACTCAGAAACTACCCAACCGCCCAGGTTGCCAATACCCTGACCGAATCCGCCCGTCATGCCCGACGGGACACCTGTCTCACCAAAATTCTGTTGCCGCGCGCGTTCCTGCTGCGCGAGCGACTCCATCGCCTCAATGTGCCGTTCGCTGCTATTCATAGGTTCGCTCCTTCTGTGGTGCGGTCTGTTGTCCCTAAGGTACGTCCCAAAGGATGTTGATTAGACGGTGCTGTCAGCAAGCCCAGTGTACGGAAGCCGTATAGTAACGCAATTCTAAGGGCGCGCACCAACGGTGCGACTCACAACTCTATGTAAGGGTACTCCAGAGCCTCGTATTCGGGCATTCTTGTTCGGCCATATTCCATTGCCTCGCCTGCCAAATGGGACACTGAAGGGACACTAAACACGTTCGAGTGGGCACAGCCTCTCTGCGTTCAGTTGCCGGTGAAGTGATTAGGATTAAGGGATTTAGATGGCGGAGGGAGAGGGATTCGAACGGGGGCTATCACAGGTGACGGAACATCGTCATTCCCAAGTTGGCAACTATGAAACGTGAAAAGTGTTTTAGAGCATCGATTTTGGCGTTTAGAGGGCGGAAATGTCTTGGAAATATAGCAAACGATCCGGTACCGACACCATAGGATCCTAATCCTATACAGCAACTAGGAGCATGGTATGCGCCCTTCGATGCCGCTGTTACACGATCTGCTCGTAACAATCTTGAAACACCCTAGGGAATTGCGAGAATGCACTCGCATTCTTTGCATAGGTGGCTGCGGGCTGCTCGTGATTCTACTGCTCAGTGGCCGAGGAGTAGCTATGAAGGGTGACAGCGTTCTCAACCGAGTCCGAGCCTCACAAGTACACCTCCTGTGGGACGACGAAGATGTGCTTGCGCTTGAGGGCGGCATGAGCATTGATGCCGATGGAGCCCCGCGCGCTTACTCACCAACGCCGGGGACGGGGCTGGATGCACTGGAACATGCCGGCAGCCCGGAACACTGGGACGGAATTGCCACCACCGAGGATGGAGAGCCTATACTGCAAGCCCCGGGTGACCCGGCACCCGGCTTTTACGTTTCCACAACCGCCTTCGAAGATCACTCTTATCCACCGGAGAACCAGAAGCGCTACGTCGATGCCAGCGTGGTCCCCTACATAGCTCTTCCTGTTACTGAAGATGGGCCACAGCTCGGCGATCTGGCTCTTGTGCTGAATACACGCACGGGAAAAATGAGTGCGGCAATCTTCGCCGATATCTCTGATCTTCCGGGAGAAGGTTCGATTGCGTTAGCCGAGCGGCTCGATATCAACTCGGATGCCCGGCATGGAGGCACCGACCGTGGCGTTGTCTATATCGTCTTTAAGAACTCAGGGACCGGAGCACTGACGAGCGATGATGAAATGTCTGATCGGGTACAAGAGCTTTGGTCGGGCGCGGCCGGTCAGGAGATATGGGACGAGCTGTGTTCGCTTCACCCCGAGTGGCCATGTGGAGAGTTCGGGAACGCCTTGAGGAGCCCGTAATGAAGATCATGCCCTGTTTGGCGACGCGGCCAACGGGGCTGTTGTTAGGTGCATGGATGCCCATCAGTCCCATCGAGTATGCGGTTCGGCAGCGGTACGCAGGCAAGACTTGCTGCGAATGCAAGGGTCCCCTCCGACCACCTCACCGGAGAGGCGAGCGGCTTTGCTAGGGGCAGCATAAAACGAGTCTTCCTGCAGTTCAGCTTTCGCCAAGGTTGGTTTCGTGTAGCTCACATTTACCGATGACCGCGCGATTTCGGCAGTCCACCACCCTCCGTGACTGATGGCGAACCAGCATCTTGTCCGTTCACCCAAAGTACACCCGCCAGCTCAGTCCGAATCTGCTTCGGACGCGCGTTGGGCCCGTGCGTCCGGGGTTCGCTAACACTGTTGCAGACCGTGACACAAGGCGCAGTTTCAGGTTCAGCATGGCGACGAGCCTGTCCGATACCATTGCAGGTTCCAGACTTGATTTGATAGCGAGTGACAACAGGCCAACTCGCACTCTAACTAAACCGAATGGATTATGTTTCTCGGTAGTCGGCCAGCATTTGACAGCCGTATTCCACCGCACGTGGACGTAAAACGCTAGGGCCTTATCGGAAGCGCCCCGGCGCGGAAAAGACGAAGCGGAGCGCCTCCGCGTAATGCCGGGGCGCTTTCGATAAGGGCGTTAGAAGGAAGCCGCTGGCACCACGGAAGCCCTCTTATGGGTTTTGAATGTTGGTGAGTGCCTCGAAGGCGGGGTAGCAGGCTTGGTTGCTTTAAGGCAATCCAGCAGAGCCGCTTGGTAATAGAGCGGAGATGGCGTGTTGAGGCCTTTACTTAGGCAGTTGGAACGATAGTTTTCGGCTGCCAGGCACACGTATCGTACGCACGCCGAAGCGCGCATGCTTCTCGTCAAAGGAATCGCCTGATTAGGAGCTATCAAGGATATAGACCTGGTGCCCTTGTTCTTGCTGCATCTGGGTGGCGGTAAGCAACTCCACAACGCGCATGGGGCTGCCGCAGACTGGACACTGCCAGACAGCGGTTGCAACGGGGTTCGCTTCGGCAGGCGGGGGCGCGACCGCTAGTAACCTCCGGCAAAGCGGCAGCAACTGTCGGCGCCGGCGATTAGCCAACCAGCCAAAGTAGCGAATGCGTGGCAAACCCTTGGGCAGAACGTGCTGTAAGAACCGGCGCAGGAACTCTTCTTGCGTCAGGGTCATGGCACGGCACGCACTGTGACGCGCGTAGTCCTTCCAACGAAAGGTGACGTGATCGCCATCCAGCGAGAGAAGGCGATGATTCGAGATGGCCACTCGGTGGGTATAGCGGGCCAGGTACTGCAGCACGTGCTCGGGCCCGCCAAAGGGAGGCTTTGCATAAACGACCCAGTCCTCCCGAAACAGAGTGCGCAAGAAGGCTGCGAATGCCTTCTCATTCGCCAACGACTGACACGGGCCAAAGAAGGCAAGTTGCTTCCGCTGAAAAGCCCGCCGTAATCCGGCCACAAACTTCCCGCGGAAAACGCGGCTGAGTACTCTCACCGGTAAAAAGAAGTGGGGCGCGGAGCGGATCCACCGCGAGTGATCAGGCGACAGTCCCCCGCCGGGTACGACACAGTGTATGTGCGGATGTCGCTGCAGAGTCTGTCCCCAGGTATGCAGAATACTGAGAAACCCGATCTCGGCACCGAGGCGAGCCGGATCGGCCGCAACTTCCAGCAGGGTTGCGGCACTGGCATCGAACAAGAGTCCGAATAGATACCGCTTGTTTTGCCAGATCAACGGGACCAGCGCGTGCGGCACGCTGAAGACCAGGTGAAAGTAGCCAACCGGCAACAGTTCCCGTCGCCGGGCGCACAACCACTTCTCCCTGGCATTGGTTTGGCACTTTGGACAGTGCCGGTTTCGGCAAGAGTTATAAGAGATGGCCTGATGCCCACAGCGAACGCATTGATCGCGATGCCCGCCGAGTGCGGCCGTGCGGCAACGCGCGATGGCGCGAAGCACTTTGAGCTGGGTCCAGGTGAGCGAATCGCAATAACGTTGGAGGAACTTGTCTCCTGTCCTGCGGATGATATCGGCCACCTCCCAGGGTGGTCGTGTCATGCCGGATAGTCGTCCGGCCGCTTTCGTGAAAAGCGTTGGCTAGTGAGGTTGATCTGATCCAGCGGGTTCGGTGCGGCGTGCAGGTGGCGCTGCGACATGTGGAGATACCGAGTGGTATGTTCCAGGTGTGCATGGCCCATCAGAAGCTGGATCGTCCGCAGGTCGGTTCCTGATTCCATCAGGGTTGTCGCGAAGCTGTGGCGGAGTGTATGTGCGCCAACCCTCTTCTTGATCCCGGCGCGCTTGGCGGCTTCGCTGCAGATGTACCAGATGGTGTGATCGGAGATTGGCTGCTCGATCCCACGCTGTCCTTCCGTGCTGGGAAACAGATAAACCTTGGGCCGCTTCCATCGCCAGTACTCACGTAAAGCTGCGAGCAGTTTCGGTGTCATGGGCACATCACGATCTCGCGAACCTTTGCCCTGACGAACATGGATAACCATCCGTTCGCTGTCCACGTCGCTCACCTTGAGAAGGGATGCCTCGGTCCGCCGAATGCCCGTAGCATAGAGAACCATGAGGATGGTGCGATGCATGAGGTTCGGAGCCGCCTCGATCATGCGGCTGACTTCTTCAGGACTCAGCACCACCGGCAGTTTTCGGGGAGTCTTGGGAAAGATCAAATCATCGTAGGCGATGTCCCGCCGCTTCAGGGTCTTCTTGTAGAGAAAACGCAGAGCCGACATGCGTCCTTCGACCGTGCCCGGGGCAAGCTTCTTATCGCGGAGTAAGTACGTTTCGAACTGACGGATCTCGTCGCCGCCCAAGTGTTCCGGCGATTTTCCGAAATAATCCGCGAACTGCTTGATTGCGAGAATGTAGCCGCGAGCCGTGGCTGGCGAGTAGTTACGGCGCTGGAGTTCGTCCAGCACGCGTTGGCGAAGTGAGGTCACAGAAATCTCCTTTCTCTGTGACCCACACTATGTCACCTGCTCCAATAATGCTGGGCCCGCCATACGCGGTAGCGTCCGCCGCGCCAGCGGCTTAGTCCTAGTCGACTTCTCGTCCAAGTGGATCGTTTTCTGATAGCGGACCGAGCGACCATGGCAGGCGAAACCGCCATGAAGAAGCGTGGCATCGCGGAGTAACGAGCAATTCACTGATTCTTGAAGTATAGGCGCGCGGCGTTCCCGCCAACTATTCGGGCAACAGCTTGAGCGGACAGCTTGCCAAGTGTTTGTTGAATCGCTGCGCGCGAGTCAGGCCAGGTCGAATCAGCATGCGGGTAATCAGATGCCCACATGAATCGCGCCGCGGCATAATCATCACAAAGTTGCGCGACGGTTGTGTCTTCTTGAAAAGTCGCAAAGACCTGTCGACGGAAATATTCACTCGGCAGCATCGAGAGGGGCCGAGAGGCGAACCTGCCGAATTTCTCGTGAGCGTGATCGAGACGGTAGAGAAAGTGAGGTATCCAGCCACAATCATTCTCGGCCGAAACGATGGTCAGGTTCGGAAAGCGTTCCACAACTCCACCACACACGATCTCCGCCAGGGAACGCTGCACATCGTGGATGACGTCGAGGTATTGGACATAGCTGGACTTTGAGTGGACTTTGGGTTGAGCGCTGGTGATGCAGTGCATCGAAACCGGAAGTCCTAGTGTCGATGCAGATTCCCAGAACCGGTCATAGCAGGGATCTCCGTAGGCGGGCATGTGCTCAGGCGGTGCGCCGGCGATCAACACACCCGCGGCACCCATGGCTGCTGCGCGCTCTATCTCGCGAACGCCTTCCGCGACATCATCCAGAGAGATCAACGCCAGAGGAATTAACCTCTCTGGACAGGCCGCGCCGAATTCGATAATCCAATCGTTGTAGACGCGAAAGCATGCCCGCTTCAAATCGGTGTCGGGCAGAGCGAACAACTTCATCCCGTGGGTGGGATAGAGTACCTCGCATGCTACGCCGTCCGTATCCTGATCTTTGATTCGCTCCCCAGGGTCCCAACCCCCAGCCCTCGCTGCCTCATAACCGCGACGCAAGTGCTGCTTGAGTTCGAGCCCCTGTTTACCGGCACCAAAGCCGGCGGCAATCGGAAAGGGAGAGATTCCCGGCGCAACGAAAAAGAACCTGTCGGCGCTGTAATCCCGCATGACGCGCGGGGCTCGATCCCTTAACCGGCGATCCAAGCGGCGGCACCAAAGGTCGGCAGGCTCCGTGACGTGCGAGTCCGCAGAGATGATGAGTGGGGCTTCCATTATGGTGGGAAGTTCCACATGTACCACCATGTACCAGAAGCGGGGTTGTTGGGATTCGGATCGTGGCTCTCCGCCAAGTGCTCGGAATACGATTCGCTGTCAGAGCTGGTCTGCTGTTCGATCACTCCCGGGATCAGATGGAAAATCGAACCAAATGCCGCGACGTTGAGGGCGTGTCCGGTCTCGTGCTCCTCGTCTCCCGACGGATCCTTTGAGCCGGAATTGATAAACGCGAAGTTACCGGCATCCCACGCCGATCCGCCGCCCGCCGCCTGGATCCACCCACCCTGCATGACGATTGCGCCGGTTGACCAGTGAACATGGATGCTGTCGATATGTACACCGCTCCAATACCAATGGCCGTTCCACGAAATCGCGGCTGCGATCAGGTTCGTTAGGAAGACGACCAGGCCGACTGCGGTCGCCAGCCAGGACATCGGCATGAGCCAGCTCGACCATCCAAGCAGGCCTTGATAAACCTTGTTGCGGGAGTCGCTGCTGAAAGACGCAAGAAAGTTAATGATCCCCAGGCTCAGACCAATGGGCGCGCCGAAGATCAGCGAACCGATGGCGGCGTTCAGACCCGCATTGAAGCCGATCATGAAGCCGCGGAAGAATTCTCCCACCCAGTTACCTGACGTCTTTGCGGCTACGACATACGAGATGCTGACAACGCCGATGGCAATGGCGGCTCCGATGAGCACGCCCGCTACACCGCCTGTCGCTACTACCAACGCGACCAAAGCTACAGCGGCGACGATGCCCACGATAGCTCCGACTACACTCCAGAACGAAAGCCCGGTGTAATCGACATTGTCGAGCGGATCGTTGCCCGCGTAGGCATACGGATGCAGAGCCTTGGGCTTGGCAAGCACTTTTTGCGGTTGATAAAGAGGCAGCGGATCTGGCGTGAGGAAACGACCCAGGTCCGGCGAATAGTAGCGGCGTCGCATGTAGTACAGACCTGATTCGGTGTCGAACGGGTGCAATCCGTACGTGCGGTCGTCAACTGTGCCGTTGGAGCTGTCGAGGTTGCCGAACGGTCGATACACGATGGACGCGAGCTTTAGGCCGTTCTGGTCGGTGAAGAACGAAGTGTTGCCGCAGTAATCGGTATGGAAAAAACGCGGGCCGGCATCTGACAGGACGCAGACCCGCTTGCCGCCCAACAATACATACTGCAGCACTTTGGCATTCCTGATCTCCACCTCGGTGCCGACAAACAGCGTGGTGGTCACCGTGCCGTCTTTCGCAGTCACCTGCTTTGAGGCGCGCTGCCCTGTCGGGTCATAGGTGTAATTTGCAACCAGGCCGTCGGTGCGCGCGACTCGTGCCAGTTCGTTTTTCTCGTTGTAAGAGAAGGTCTTGTCTCCAAAGCCCAGCAAGTTTCCATTGGCGTCGTAAGCGAGGTCCTGACGACCGCCGCCGGCCATCGTCACTCCGGCGATGCGGTCCGGGTGTAACGCATCGTCGAACGCAAAGACGCTGTTGGTTTCGCCACTCTCGGACAGATTGAGAAAACCTGAGTACGCGTAATTGCGCGTCACCGGCGCGGAATTGGAAATGGTGCAGGACGTAATCTGACACAGCGGATCGTGTGTGTACGATGTCGTGCCGCGTCCGCCCGGGGCGGTATCCGAGCTGGAAAGCAGCATCCCCAACTGATCCAGCGAGTACGTCACGTTCTCGTAGATCTGGCCATGTGAACTCAACGTGCGTTGACGGTTCACGCGTCCTGGTCCGGGCTCGTAGCCGAAGGTCGTCGTCACGCCATTGGCGTAAGTAAGCGTTGCCGGGAGCCCACGCGGATCATAGGTGATATTTTGCATCACACCGGGAATGGAACTCAGCCAGCCGTTGAAGGTGAGGTTTCGCACGACCCGTTGACCGCCAGAATAGCTGCGCGCGACCTCGCGACCCAGGACATCGTACTCATAGTCAATCTGGAAGGCATCGGCGACGCCGTCAAAATGGAAAGTGCTCTGGGTGATGCGGCTCGCAGCATCATATTCGTACGACTGGGAGCCTCCACGATACGTTGCCGTTGCGATGCGGCCGAGCGCGTTAGATCCCGTCACATCGTAGGTGTACTCTTCCAGGATTGTGCCCGCCGCGCTCAGCCGCTGCAAACGCCCGATCGCATCCATCGTGATTCGCAGATCGTTGCCATTGGCGTCCAGCGATCGCACCACGCGATTACGCGCGTCATACCAGAGCTTACGGTTTCCAGCCGCACGATGATTGAATTGATAGCGATTGCCCAGGAGGTCGCAGGCATACGAGCACAGCACGCCGGCATCGTCCTGGATCGTGAGCGTGCGGCCCAGAGCATCGTTCACAAACTTCGTGGTCATCGATTTGCCGCCGCCGAGTTGCTCGATGATGCCTGTCCGCAAGCGGAATACGTCGAACTGCTCGAGCCGGGGAGTATTGGCCTGACCTCGCGCTATGTTCGCGGCCGAGTTGTCGTTGTCGTTCGCGTCAGACAGAAGCGCCTCAAACGGAAAGAACGCTGCAGTCGAAACGCCGCTGTTGTAGTTGATCGTTTTGACAGTACGGCCACGCGCATCGTAGAAGAACTGCCGGGAGGGAGCCCCTGCAGCCGGAGCTGCTGAGTATGCGCGGTCCGTTGAAAACACCGGCTCGAATTCCTGCTTAGGATCACCCCAGGGATTGAAGGTCGAAATGCCGGAAACGACGAAAGTCGTCGCATCCATCTGCGCCCGGTGTTGCATCTCTTTGCCGCGGCCGTCGAAGTAGGTGAGCACCACCGAGGAGACGTCGCCCGCCTTGCTCTGAAGCATGCGCGCCGTCCGGACATGCGGCACCACGCTGTCGTCGTAGCTGAATTGGCGGGGCGGGTGCGCCGGATCGTCGACCGGAGTCACAGCAGAGAGGGTCCGGCCTTGAGCGTCGTAGGCGAACTGGGCTACGACTCCGTTGGGATAAGTGATCTTGCTGGGTTGCGCCGCGCCGCGATTGTAGTCGAACAGTGTGGCTCCGAGCGGCCCTGCGGTTTTGCTGCGGAACAATCCGTCCGCGTCAAAAGCGTATTCGGTTTTAATACCGAGTGCGTCGACATCGGCGATCTTCAAGCCATGCGTGTCATAGGCGTGGCGCTCGTGCGCGATGAAATAACATGGCTGACCGTCTGCATTGTGGAGTGCGATGAACCCCAGCGCAGTAGCTCCGTCCATGCTGGCATCGTAGTGGGCCTCGAAATCCGATTCGAGCCAAACCAGCCGCAAACGGTGCGTGAGCAGTCCTCGGTCCGCCTGGCCCGCCGAGAGTCCCTCAAAATCGGCCCCGTCGTAATAGCTCTGGGTCTCCGTGACGATCTTCCCTGCCGAATCGCGCACAACAATTTTCGCGGGCTTATCGAGGAGACGATGCGTTGTGCTGGTCGCGTAGGTGACTTCTGTAGTTAGCACCTGCTCCGGTTGTTGAGCGCCGCCCTTCGTACCAAAGCCACGATGGGCTTGCCGCACTACATTGCCGACCTGGTCGTAGGTGTATGTCTTTTCCTCACCGCGGACGTCCGCGGTCCTCTCCATATCCAACGTGGTGTACTTGGCAACTGTAACGAACGTGCGATGCCGGCCATCCACGGTGTCGTCGAAGACGGTTACGTTGTACTCGGATTTCTCGGTTGAAAGCGGAAGGTCCTGCTGAGTCGATCCGTCCAGGCTGTAGAGATCCAACTGCGCCATCGTTCCGTTGAGTGCGGCATCGTCGATGGAACTGCCCGGCGCTCGTTCCATGTCCATAAGGAACTGGTGAACGCTTCGAATTGTTGCCCGGCTCTCATCGCCAATTTCAAGCCGCTCGGCAGTTCGGAATCCTTCGAACGCACGGATCCTCGGATTGTAGTGAGCATTGTGGTAACGAATCTGAACCTCTGTCACCACTCCGGTCACTTGGTCGGTTTCGCGCGTGCCGGCGACCACGATGAGGGGAAACGGAAAATTCGTGTCCCAGATATTCCCGCTCTTGCGGTCGCTCAAATAGTCTTCGACAGCCGAGCGATAGAACAGTCCGAGATCAGCCCCGACCCGTTATCTATGCCGGAAAGCAAGTAAGGACTACCGGTAGCGTTGAACTCCAGATGAGCGTAGGCGGCCCTGCCGCCGCTGCGGAGACTATTCCACACCAGGCCAGGTGTCGCGGTTCCAGTCAGGTTCATCACCCGCGCGGTACCCGCTATGGGGGTCGGAATCGGCGCCAGTTCCACAGGCTCCCCCAAAGCCGTGGCCGTTGCGGTTGATGTACACAATGACGCGATCATCTCGCAGCCAGATCAAATCCGCGCAGCCATCGCCATCGATATCTGACAGGAAAACGCGATCGGGATTGGTTTGCAAATCCCTCAGACGCGGACTGCTATCCATCAAAACAGCGTCGGCGAATCGCCCATTCCCTAAGTTGGGCCAGTAGAAAACCGATCCCGAGGAGATCTCGACGACGTCATTCGATCCGTCACCCGTCATGTCGGCGAGCTGGATAAGCGGGTTGGAAAAATCGATGGCGCCGCCACTCACCGGAGCAGGTACAACAGTCGGATTGCCCCATCCCAACTCTCCGCCGTTGCGCCACAGCACGAACCCTCGCTCGATGGTTTCGATTGCGTCTAAATGACCATCCAGGTCGTTATCGGCAAAGCGGAGACGACCACTCTGCGAATCCGGAGTGGCGCTCGCGTTGCGCGGATACCCTACGAGACCGCCCCCAGCCCTGCTGACCGTTGTTCTCGTAGTAGCCAGGCACAGAACCCGGAGCCACCAGCATGAGATCGGGCTTTCCATTGCCGTTCACATCGAGAAAGGCGGCGCCAGCCGAGGCGATAGTCCCGCCGAACGGAGCATTAGGAAGAACTTCGGGGAAGTCCCAGCCCGAACCGTTATTGCGCCAGTAGAATTGCTTGCCTCCCTGGACCCCCAAGACTCCCGGCAACGGGGCCTAAACAAATTGATCAAAGCCGCCTGCGGATCGTCGAGGAGCGGCGGGTCGCTGCCGGCCGAGGGATAGTAGCGAACTCTCACGTCCTTCGGTTGAAGCTAGCCATCAGCCGAAACGAAACGGAGGACGGACTACATCGCTGCCACTCGTGTCACTCGTCGCGAAGTTGTGCAGTTGAACTGACGCCAATTGCGAGATGTTGCTTTGAGGATCAACGTCGTAAGAAAAAACCCACGAGCGGAGTTTCTTTCCCCCTGCGCCTGGGTCGAGGACCAGATCGATGCGCGTGCAGCGTTTCGCCAGGGTGCAGAGGAATCCTGCACGCCGGTCGTAACGTACATCGGGCCGCGCTTGGTACGCGAGACGTACAGCATATGCGGCATAGCGCAATTCCGTCAGGTACGGAACGCCGTCGGAAACATCCCAGCCATAGCTCGCCTGATTGCCGGAGACGTCGGTCCATTGCTCCACGAGCCAGCTTTGGACATTGGCCGCTCGCGCAGGATCAGCAATCCGAGCAGCAGGTCGTCGTCCCGAGCATCCAGACACATCCATTTCGCTCTTCGATCTTCCAGCCATCACCGACGCGCGTATAACGAGTGAACGCGCTCTCGACGAGCGGACCGTAGCTTCCATCCTTCAAAGCAACGATCTCCCCGGAGCCGTCGAGAAAAGTTTCCGGCGCCACACCGGGAATACCCAAGTCCAGCCGGCGGGAAATCGCGCGCGTCCCGAGCTGCCAACCGAATCCAAACGATCCCGACCTGGTGCCATGTGTGTACTCGAGCGACAGCTTAGGCGTGTGGCCGGCAACGCCATCGGGTAGTGCGATGG
>CAWCMB010000002.1:0-672743 GCA_963796585.1 uncultured Acidobacteriaceae bacterium | reverse complement strand
CAAAACCCAGCCTCCTGATCAGGCCAAGTCGGGAACGGCGCAAAACCTCTCGATCGGCAAGCTGGAGATTAAGGATGGAAAACTGGCAGTCGGCAGAGCCAACTCCAGTGCGAAACCGCAGGTCTATGACAAGCTAAACGCGGAACTGAAGGACTTCTCTTCCACATCTCAGTTTCCCTTTGAGGTAACTGTCGGCCTGCCTGGCGGGGGCAATGCAGACCTCAACGGCAAGGCTGGTCCCATCAATCCGCAGGATGCTGCTAAGACTCCGTTCGACGCCACCATAAAGGTGAAGAACTTGGATCTTGCGGCCTCGGGATTCGTGGATCCGGCGAGCGGTATCGGTGGCTCCGTGGATCTTGACGGAACATTGAACTCTAACGGCAGTGAGGCCAAAGCGCTCGGCACGATTACGTGCGAAAAGCTCAAGCTCTCACCCAAAGGGTCGCCAGCCCCGAAAGCCGTGAGCGTCAAATACGCCATCGATGGGGACCTCGCCCGAGAGGTGGGCACCATCACGCAGGGCGATATAACACTCGGCAAGTCCGTCGCGCGCCTTACAGGAGGATTTCAGACCCAGGGCGACACCCAGGTACTGAACCTTAAGCTGAGCGCGCCCGACATGTCAGTCGATGAATTGGAAGCGATGCTCCCCGCGATGGGTGTAGTACTTCCTTCCGGGTCGAAACTGAAGGGGGGAACACTATCGGCCGACCTGGCAATCAGTGGAACGCTGGCAAACCTGGTGATCTCCGGTCCTGTGCGGATGTCGAATACAAAGTTGGCCGGCTTCGATACGGGTACAAAATTGGGAGCGTTATCGGCCTTCAGCGGAAAGGCCCCATCGAATCCCGACACCGTGATCCAAAATGCAAGCTCGAATGTTCGCATTGCTCCTGATGGGACTCGGGCGGACGCCATCAACGTCACGATCCCCTCCCTCGCCGTGGTGACCGGCGCCGGCACGGTTAGCCCGGCCGGGGCGCTGAACTTTCAAATGATGGCTGACCTGCAGGGCAACAGGTCTGAAGCACGCGCCGAGAGAGCAGTCCTGGGCGGCGCCGGTGGCGATAAGGGAGGCGTGCCTTTCAAGATTGAAGGAACAACATCAGACCCGAAATTCGTTCCCGACGTTGGAGGTATGGCCGCCAGCGCAGCAAAAGGAGCGATACAGAACTCTGTCTCTCAAACGACCGGCGGCAAGTCTGGCTTAGGCGGCGTATTCGGGAAGAAGAAGCCCAAGTAAACAACTGGAATCCTCGGATAAGGAAAGAGCGCTGGGCGGGGACTGAAAACCCGGGTTGAGGTTGGTTTTGCTGCCTAACAAATTGTCTGAGGGAGCAGGCAGCGCGAGGGAGCTGCACCGTGAGTATAGTGGTCGATAACATTTCACTGCTGCCCCTGCTGCTGGAGCAACTAGGGATTTCCCTAGTTGCGGGGAGCGACACCACACCTCATGCTTCCAGAGAGCAAGCACCTCGACGGCATTCAGGGTCTGGACTTAGGCGTTTAGCGATTCGGCGCCCGGAATTGCCCCCGACGAACTGAACTCATTGCTCTCGGTTGTCTATTAGCCAAAGTCACGGGAGGAACCAATGAAGAAGTTAGCGCTGGCCCTTATTGTGGGAGCATCACTGACGTTAATCCAGAGCCCGGCGTTCGCCCAGAAATCGGAGACGCCGGCAGCGGCGCCCACCGCTAGTGACCAAGACATACAGCTACTGCGGTCCGATATACGCTCCACGAAAAAGCAACTCATTGCGGAAAACATGAAGCTGACGGCTGCCGAAGCCGAAAAGTTTTGGCCAGTCTACGATGCATACACTCAAGAGACCACAAAGCAGGGTGATGCTCGTTACGCTCTCGTCAAGGAATACGCAAACAGCTATGTGAACATGACGGACGCCGAGGCCGACAGCCTCGTCGAAAAAATGGCCACGCTGGACGTGCAAATGGCGACCCTGCGCCAACAGTGGATTCCTAAATTTCGGAAGGTGCTTACCGGAAAACAGACTGCGCTGTTCTTCCAACTGGACCGGCGCATCAATTTGATACTGGATCTGCAGTTTGCCGCAAACATACCGATCATCATGTAGCGTTCGGCACCCGTTAACGAACCATCTCCTACGGCGATCGCACAAAACCGAAAGTAACTAATGTGACAGACCTTGACATACATAGTCCGATTGAAAGGAACAATAGCGATGACCAAAGTGGGTTGGAAGTATGTGTGGTCAGTCATTGTGACGGCCACGACTTGCTTGGCCTTTACCATGAGCCTCAGCGCCCAGGTGCAGACACAAACTACGACAGCGAAAGGGAAAGCCACTGTCGTAACCAAGGTCGAACGTGGTGAGGTTGTAACCGTATCGGGCAACGACCTGGTAGTCAAGATGGCGGATGGTTCGATCCGCTATTTTCCGAATGTGCCCGAGAGCGCGAGAGTGACAGTAAATGGTAAGCAGCTTGGCGTTCACGATCTGAAGCCAGGCATGAAACTCCAGCGAACCATCACCACCACTTCAACTCCCATGATTGTTACGACCGTACAGACTGTTAAGGGGAAGGTTTGGGAAATTGTTGCGCCGCTGAGCATTATCTTGACCCTCGAAGACGGCAAAAACCAACGGTTCAAGATTCCCGAGGGCCAAAAATTCAATGTGGATGGAGAGATGCTCGATGCCTTTGCCGTGCGTAAGGGGATGATCCTCACCGCCACCAAGATCGTGGAGGAGCCCTCCTCTGAAATCACGCAAGAGAAGACTGTGACGGGCGAGGTTGCGCCGGCCCCGGATGCACCCATCTTGGTCGCGGAGGGGAGCGAGGAGCCGGTGCCGACTCCAACAGCAGCACCAGCTACAGCACCAGCAGCAGCGCCGGAAGCCGCGAGTGGCTTGCCGACGTGGCTGATCTGGTTGCTGGTTCTTGTGGTGTTGGCCGCCATTATCTGGTGGTACATGAACCGGAAGAACCGTGGGGGTTCGTGATTGGGAGGTCCGATATGAACTACACGACGCGAATTGCCTTGTGCCTCGCAACGGTGTTTGGTGCTGTCAGCTTTTCCACCACTGTGCGCGCCCAAACGACTCCATTTGCAAAGCCTCAAGTTGCCGACCGCATCCGCAAAGTTGAAGACGGGGTGGACCAATTCAGCAAATATCTGGAGAGCCGCGGAGAGGACGCCAAGAGCCGGGCCGACTCGGCACAGAGCAGCGGAGCGACAACGCGCCGGCAGCGTTCCAATTCAGCGAACACACAGGCTCAGGGGAACCAAGCCAAGCAAACAAAAGACGATCTGGAAAATGCAATGGACGATCTGGATCGCACCACAAACCGCCTCCGGCGCAAGTTCGATGCAACGTCGAATTATCTGGAGACCAAGGTACAAATGGAGCAGGTTATGGACAGCGCGCGTCGTGTCAATCAGGTGATGGTCAAGGGGAATTACGGCACTCAGGCAGAAAGATACTGGGCTGCTCTGCGCACGAATATCAATGATCTTGCGCGGTGCTACAACTTAACACCCTTGGGCGCGTAAGTCCGCCCTTACCCCTAAAAGAATGCGCGCCTGACCGGTGTGACTAAAATGTGACTATTACAACTACCAATCGCGATGGCTATGACAAGTGTCCTGAGACCAGCGGGCGAATGGTCAACGAGACGAAGCTCACTCCGGCGATGGAAGACAGGAACCGCCCGTTGCGGAACCGCACGGCGGGTGGTGTGGGAGGACGGCGGGAGTGATCCCGCCTCCTACCCGATCCAAAGTTGCTGCTGACGCGTCTTAAATGGGGACTTCGGAAAGGAGTGTTGACTCGTCTGAAACATCCCGCAGGCAGCAACACACGCATTCAGCATTCCCTTTGACCCACCAGAAGTTCTGTGCTATATGAATCGACGTGGGGGAGTATGTTGGATGCTCTTCCACTTTCCTTTTATACGCGGCACGAGCGAGCGGCACCCGGCCGACAACATTGATTTTCGGGTTTCACTTATCGCCCGAGGGCGGTAGAGCTACCTTCCTAATCTCTTCTGGCAGATCACCCAGCACCGGTTCGCCCGCAGCTAATGTCGTGTCAACATACAGCGCGGTGCCGACAACCAGAGGCAATGGATTGGATCCGACGTAAACCGGCTGCGCTTTATCGTTGGTGACCGCGAGAAAGACAGTCGGAACGGTTGCTGCGGTCTTCGTGCCGGCTGGGCCTCCGGCGTAATTGATGGTGAACGAACCATCTTTGTCGGTGAATGCGAAGCCATAGGCGCTCTGGTAATTCTTCTGGCGGTCGACGAGGAACACACAGTAGCCGCTAAGCGGCTTGGAACTCGAATCGTACACGTGTCCCCACACTGCCCATCCTGTGGCCGTAACCGTAGGAGGGGTTGCTGCCGCCTGTTGCCGGACTATCTGAAGGCGATCGACGATGCCCTGTGCTGTAGTGGCCGCAGCTTGTGCCGCGGCGACCTGCATGGAGCCGGAGCCATACTGCGCGCTGAGGTTGGTCACGGTGCGCGAGAGCTGCGAGATGCGCGCCTGTTGCACCAGGCCCAGCGTGGCCAGGCGATCGGTGGAGGTGCTGTCGGCCGCAGTCAAGGTCGTCGATGTACCGCTGTCAAGTTCGGACTCAGCGGCGGATTGGGTAAGCCCGGCAGGAACGTTGGTCTGGTTCATAGCGTTCTCTTCCTCTTTATGGATTCGTGGCGGCTGCCTGAGAGCGGCTCCCTTTGCGTGCTGGCGGGCAGAGGAAAGGCCATAGGATCAGGTTAGGGGTATTGATGAGCCACTCCGCCGGCGCCCACGCCTTCACACAGTAGGTGGCGACGTTTTGCGATGTCACGTTGGCGATGCCCAAGGTCGCGGCGGAAAAGATCACCGGGTAATGCTGGCCTTCCTGCAAGCGGTTACCACTTATCTGGACGGTTATGCCCAGCACAATTCCATCCACGAGAGCAGTCAGCGTCGGACCATCAAGCCAAAGCCGATTGCTGTTGAATAGCACGTTGTCGAGGCTGAGGATCGCGACCGAGCAGAACCCGGTAACTCTGCCAGCCCATGCTTCCAACTGGCACTGGTTATTGGCGAAAAGCACTGCGCCGCTGCTGGCATTGGCCAAGTTGCGAGCGGCGCCGAACTCGGCATCGTCCTTGTTCTCATATAGCGCGAAAAAGCCGTTGCCCTGGCTGACATCTTCGATCGCCAGCCCAAGATTGAAAATCTCAACCAGCAGGGGATCGGTGTACTTGCTGGACTCCCGGCTCAACCCGGCGAGCGGCATGGTAAGATCGCGCGCGTTCGCTGACGTCACCGGGCCGCCGCTGCTGAAGTGATTGTTAACGATAGAGAATGGGCCGTAGCCAAAGGCCTCGAGCGCCAGCCCGATGGCCACTCGAACCACGTTCTCTTGGATCCGCAATGCCGGCAGCCCGGGCTGGCAGATGGCAGCCTCTCGCTGCGAGCCCAAAATGCTGACCTCGTCCAGGTTGATGTTCTGCTTGCCGATGGACTTGGTCCAAGCCGAACCCTCAAGCGTTGGGGGAGTTACAAGGTAGGTCATGATACCGGCGCGCGTGTTGTTGGCGGCACTGAAGCTCTGCAAAGAGTCGGAGCTCCAGTCTCTGGTTTCCCGGATCTGGTTTCGGCTTATCTCCACCATCTGTCCGTGCAAGACAAAGATGCCGCAGACCTCGGCCCCCGGGGTGAAGCCGAAGTCGGTGATGACGTTGTCGCGGACCATCAGGTTCTCGACATCGGCCAGGCTGATCGCCCCGTAGGCGAAGCCGGGAGACTTGCTGTTGAAGGCCACGGTGCGACGCAGCATCGTCCGGGAAATCAGGTTCGCCACGATGCTCAGGTTGACGATGCTAATGATCTCCAGCGCCTCGTCCAAATTCCAGAAGCCTACCACTCCGATACCCGCCATGCCCATCTGGTGAATGCGATTACGGTCAATGTGCAGGTTGTAGATGATGCCGCCTGCACCTATCTTGCTGGTGGAGGAATTCGAAGTGACAGCAGGTGGAAGCTGCCCGGTGCTGCCGGTGGAGCACGGATCTTCCGCCTGCCACATCACTCCGGTAAGCTGTCCGGTATCGTTTCCTTGCGAGTCGAGAATAATGAAGTTGCCCAGCGTGATTCCATTGCGGGTTCCGCCGACGATGTCGTTCTCTATCACAAACACATTCTTCGAGGGGCCGGCAAGGTGAATGCCGCCCGGCGTCTTCTTCGCGTTGAATGCCGAGAGCAGGGTTCCAGCAGACGCGAAGAGCTGCGCCCCGGTGTTCCGACCCGGAACACTGGTCGTTGGCGTCTGGGCTGAGGTAGTGGATTGCTGGTAGGCCGCCCCCAGCCCAACCCAGTTATGCACGAAGTACATGTTGTCGCCACTGAGATACGCCGCAGCCCACAGGCTCTCGACGTCCTCCATGAGGATGCGGCTCTCCATGATCTTTAATTCGTCGATAGCTACGGCGATGATCGCGGGCATGGTCGAAGCTGCGACGACGAGGTCTTGGAGAATGACGTTACGATCGCCCTTGCCTTTCACCCGGAGAATGATGTCGGACTGAGCACCACTGGTACCCGGGGCCGGCCGCTTGTCGCTGGCGGGCGTGCGATCGAGCAGAATTCCCACTTCGCCGTCGGCGGCGGTGACGGCAAACGAAGTCAGTTCGATGTTTTCGCAACCGACGATGGTGAACACTGCGCGCAACCCGCTAGCCGACGCAGGCGTTGCGGTTCCGCTGCTTCCGCCCGGTGCGAGCGCCTCGGAATAGACATGGGTGTGCCATTGGCAGCCGCGGATGACCACGTTGCGTTTGCCGCTGAGCACCACATTTTCGTAATAGTCGCCCGGCAGGATGCAGACTTCACCGCCATTGTCGGGGAGCGCCTGGATCGCGGCGGCAATGGTGTTGTACATGCCGCCGGTACCGACGGTGCAGGTGCAGCAGCAGCTGCACTCGCCGGTGGCGGACTCCGTCGAGGGGCGGCAGGGAGTAACGCTGGTCACGGTGCCGCCCGAGCCCACAGTGGCGATCGCGAGCTGGGCATAGTGGTGGTACACGCCACGTGGAGGTGAGGCATTCAGCTGTGGGTCGAGCTTTCCGGTCGCGGTGCGCGCAGCGAAGCTCCAGTAGTCCATCGCCTGGTAGCTGCCAGACGAAGAGCTCAAGCTGAAACTGATGACGATGCCGTTCTCCAGGATTAGATCCGAACCGTCCGTGGGTACCGCAATCCCGTAAAAGCCATTTTCGAGAGGGCCGCTGCCCACCACATCCAGATCCCACCACAGCGTTTTGCCATCGCTCTTGTAGACTTTGCCCGACTGGTCCCAGCGCACAATACGGGTGTAAGTATTGGTGGCTGTCGGGGTCACCGAGAAGCCACCGGGTAATTGCGTGGTCAGAGTGATGGTCACGGCGGCGACATCGACGTGGTCGATTTGATACAGCGAGCCCGACTGGTGAAGGTTGTCGTTGATCTGGTTGGTGATCTCAACCCAGTTCCCGGCGGAGAATCCCAGCACCTGGTCGCGTCCCAGGCTCTGCACCGTCAGCACGCTTCCGGTGGTGCCGATAGAGGTGGGCCCGGTTGCGATTGCAGTGATCGTCGTCTGCACAGATGCGTTTTCGCGTGACCACTTGAAATACGCGTTAGCACCACCTGCCGAGCCGGCGCTGTGGATTTCAATCCGATAGAGCTGGTTCTCCGGGCCGGTATAACCACTACCGGTGGTCAGGCAGCACGGCCCCGAGGGTCCGCTGGTGACGGTGTTGGTGGTCAATTGTCCTGAAGAAGCCGGCCATTGGGGATTCGCAGTAGCGCATGTGGCGCCAGGGGGCAGGGGTGGGGTATGCACATTAACCTGCCACACCGTCTTCAGACGTCCAGTGGTATCCACGCCGATCGCGGGATCCACCAGCTCAGGGTCTTCGATGAACGTGATCGGCTGCCGCCAGACGTCGAGGTAAACAAGATAGTCGCCGGCCAGGGTGGGGAACTTCGCTCCAGGAAAATACGGCTGACTTTCGAACGGCACCGGATGGGCATCGCTCGCGGGGGGTGGCTGCGGGCTGCCCGACATCTCGGCAAGCGCGGGATCCCAGGAGGCATTCGCCGGATCACCGTGGTTGTCTACCAGGATGCCGTCAACATACATGCGTCCCCGACCGATGTTGACCGATCCGGCGGGGCTGGACGTGATCTGAAACGCGAAGGGGGTGGTTACCGGATAGAACGTGCGTCCCATGCTGTCGAGGGTGCCGGCCTGGAGGCGGCGCAGTTGTTCCGCGAGCCAGTCGTTCCAGTCTGCGTCGGTCTGGACCCGCCCCTGCTCCATCACAACCCCGCAGTAGTCCTTCCAGGGGTCAAAAATGATACGGCTGTTATCGAAGCTCACGCCAGCCTCCTCGTCGTAGTTGTCTCCTGCTTATGGCCCGGCACCCGGCAACTACCTAGCTGTTGTAGATAAGCCCGGCACTCAACCCCACCGGCAAGTACTCCTGCAGGCGGAGAATCAGATCGCTCTCCCGCAGCGGGGCCAGCACAAAGTGGAAGGCCCCCATTTCGCCGCCATCGTCTGCGCCGCGGCGAATGCTGTTGTCGGTACACACCCACATTTTCAGATAAGCCGGTCGTCCATATTGGGTGGTAAAGAATACCGGTTGCACCCCGGCCAGGGCCTGCTCCACGCACTCAAATCGCCTTGGCGTTACCGAGTGATAGGGAAGGAAGCTGAAGCGCACGCACCCGATCTGCAACCTGTCGGCTACCAAGCCGGCCGCCACCGTCCAGATGATGCAGTTGGAAACCAAAGTCAAAACTTGCGTATGGACTTTGCCAACGACGGTGCATCCCAGTAGCGTCAGTGGCGCTCCTCCGCTGGAGCCATCGAGCGCTGCATAGGCCATCAGGGAGACATCGGTGGCATCGATGATGCTGTCGCGGAGGTTCACCGTGAGAAGGTCCGCCGCCCAGATGGGACCGAGGATCGAATGCGACGCGACGACCTCAACCCCCGAGGGCTCGGCAATCACGGCCGGCCGGCTGCCTTGCACCGGCGTGTCAGACTCATCCAACGTGCCGGAGGGGGTCAGCGTCCATCCCGGCACCAGGGTGCAGTGCTTCAGCTTGAAGGTGCCCAGAAGGTTCTCGCTCCCGTCAGGGCGCTTCAGGGGAATGTGTACCAGCGCCTGGGTCGCAGCGTTGGGGAGCATGCTCACGCCGGCGGCGAAGACGATGCCATTCACGATGAAGATGCCGGATGCGTCGCCGCTGACGACCAGCTCGCCATCCAGCAACACGGTGGGGCGGGTGCCGTCCTCGGCGCGAAATTCCAGCGTGGTTCCTGCGGGAAGATCGACGACCAGCGGCGCGCTCAGCGTTACCATGATGGTCGCGCTGCTGGTGATTTCCAGCGCCGCCGAACCTTGAGGACCGAGTTGGCCGGCCACAAAAGTCAGCGCCGACTGCAAATCGGTATAGCGCGGCGACGCCGCAGTATCGGGGTAGGGGAAGATCCACGCCTCATCGGTCACCACGAAGTCATCGCCGCGTTCGTACTCGCCGCCGCCCATATCGGCGTTGAAGCCATAGCAATACGAAACGGTAAGCGTCGGTGACGCTCCTCCCGGCGCAGCCGGCGGCAGCGCAATCCGCCCCAGCTCAGGATCGATGAGCGCATCGTAAGGACTTCCCAGTGCCGGCACGTTGTTCCACGAGCCATCCAATCCCGAAAGATTGGCGATCTGGATCTGATAGGGATTCAGCAGCTGGAGCTGGTTGTTTTCGGTGAAGTAGAGCGCAAGGCTTGCTCCTTCCCCGTAGTAACTCGACGCTACTCCATGCTGCAGGTCCGCGCACAGCTCCAGCCGCGACAACGGAGCAGGAACGTTGACCGGAGTTGCCGGCGCCTCGATTCGCTCGCCCTGGGAGACCGCCTTGTGATACAGCGGCAGGTCGATGCCCAGCGCGCTGAAGCGATAACAAAGCGCTCCGTTGGTGCTCGGCGCTACAGTAGGAGTGCCTCGGGTAATGCTGTTCGCCCCCAGAGACCAGAGATAGATGCCGATGTTCTGGATATTCGGCCGCGGCAGTCCCGGCTCGGCGATGTTGTGCACATCGACTCTGCGGGTCAGCAGGCTGAAGCCGCTGTCTTCGCAAAAGCGCGGCTGCCACCCGCGAACATCAGGGGCGTAGTAGTTCCAGCGACGCACATGCTTCACGTACTGGGCGTCCGCAAGCAGCCGGAAGTATTCGACGGCGTGGGTTCCCCAACCGGTGATGTCGCGGGCCAGTTGCTCCAGCACCAGCACCGTGCCCTTGCGCCGGCGCAACGAAATAGTCTCGGCGACCTCGGAGCGCGGATCATCCACCGTCGGGCTGATTCCGCGGATCGATTGATAGCCGATCAGGTCACCGATGTACGGAATCACCCAGGGGGCGCAGGTCTCGATGAACTGATCGTCGTAAAGCTGATCCAGGTCATTGGCCATGGCCGCCAGTTGCTCTTCGATTACCATCAGCAACGATTGCAGTGGCCCGCGCGTGGACTTCGCCAGCAGGGCATCCAGCTCCGCCTGCTCATCGGCGGTGAGTGAGCCCATTCCCTCCAGAGAAGTCAGCTTCGTTTGCTCGACGCTGGTCAGCAGCGTCATGGTCTGCGCAATCTGCGCGTCGCGCAGCCGATAAACCGCGGGTACAAGATCAAAGAGGTAGAAGCTCATGCCATCACCTCCAGCGTCACCATGTTAGGTCGGGGATCAAGCACCAAAATCTCGGCCGGGGCGGGCAGCGCTCCAATGTTTGGGCTCGGAACATAGGGACAGATGCGAGTGGGGCCGGCCCCGAGCCGCGGCACGGTTTTCTTCTGCGCGACCCAGTTGTTCCAAGCTGAGACCGAGTATCCCCCGCTGCCCAAGTCTCCGGCTGCGCTGGTGGGCCCAGGTTGCAGGTTCGTGACATTCACCGCGACTACTCCGGCAACGCCCTGTATGAGCGCTGCGATTTCATCGCTCGATACACCTTGCCCAAATTCTCTCTCCGGGAAGCTGTAGCTGCTGGTCAACCGCGCCATGACCGCAGCGTTCACCGCTGCCATGTGATATGCCGGATCGTAGGCAATTGCCGCCGTCAGGTTGAACAAAGTCTCGTAGAAGCTCTGGGCATAAACGGCGATTTGCGGGTTGCCGTAAGCGCGCAGCGCGTTCACCAGATTGGTCAGAGTCTGGCTGCCCGCCAGCGACTCCCCATTAGGGCCTGCGACAGTGAGAAACACGCCACGATTTACCCCGTTTGGGATCCACAGGGCATAGGCTCTGGAGATGCCAGCAAAGGTTGCTGCAAAGTTCTGATAGTCGGTAATTGAGACTGCCCGTCCCAGGGTCAGCACGCGGAGCGGAGCATTCTCCCGAATGTCATCCACCGACTGGGCATCCTGGCCGCCGGTAGCTGCGGTCGGATTGGTCACTCCACTGACGCCGACGGGGCGATCGACCAGCGTCGTGATCGTTCCCGCCGCAACATTGCCGGCCGACCCGATGCCGACGCTGTAGTTGGCGATGATGTTGTTCTGACCACTGGGGAGAGTGGAGCCTTCGACTCCGTCACCGAACTCGATCACAGTGCTTCCGCCAGGCAGGTTCATGGTTTCGTAGACCTGCGCGTTCGT
This sequence comes from uncultured Acidobacteriaceae bacterium, assembly GCA_963796585.1. Taxonomy (GTDB): domain Bacteria; phylum Acidobacteriota; class Terriglobia; order Terriglobales; family Acidobacteriaceae; genus CAVVDY01. Next base: position 661,074 of record CAWCMB010000002.1, on the reverse strand, counting down.
GGACTGCGCGTATAAGCTGGGTACCTCAGTCCACGCAGCGCCGTTGGCGGTCACCTGCAAGGAACTCGCGCTGCCGGCCGGGGTCGCAGCCTGGGTGTAGGTCAACGGCGACTGTTTCAACTTGAAGCTCTGGCTCGGGGTTGCCGCTGCGCCGTTTCCCAGCAACTCGGTGACGGCAGAGCCGGCATTCGCGGGACCGACGTTCGCGTTCACCGAGGTCATGCTTCGGTCATAGCAATAGGTCAGCGGCTGCTGCAGAACGATGCGGGTATGCGCGAACGGCCACGGAACCAGGTCCACTGACGCCACCAGCCCGAACTCCTGCACCACCGGATCGCTGTTTGCCGACGGGGTCAAACTGAATTGGTTAAGCGGTGCCTTTACTGTTCCTGAGCGCCCGCTGGAATCGGCGACCAACAACGTCAGCTTCTCAGTGTGGTGCGACCAGCGCGGGATCGACCCATCCTTAAGCAGCACGTTGTTCGGGGGCTGCAAAATGGTGAGCGTGTCGCCCGGCTTCACCGGAAGATGCACGGTACCGTCGTCGGGAATGAAGGTGAGCTTGTCCCCGCCCTCGTTGACAACCATCTTCTGGCTCTTGCCGATGATGGCCACCGCCGTCAATCCCGCCAGGTCCTGCCGCACCTCTGCTAAGTCGAGAAAGGTTCCATACAGCGGACGATCCAGCGGCTGCTCGGCGACGGTCAACTCTTCGCTTTGCGCCAATGCGACAGTGGAGCGGATTAATCCGTAGTATCGTCCCAGCACCTCCCGGACCTTGGCGGCGTCGGTGCTGTTTCCACTGTCCACCTCGATGCGCGTGACCTTCGCACTCATACCATAGTCGGAACGTGCGGTTGAGCTTACCGCCGCGATGGAAAACAGGTGAACGTTTCCTGCTGGGGTGCGCGTGTTCTCGCGACCGGGCGCAATCAGCACCAGCCATCCACCCGGCACCACCTTCGAATACACGGCGTCGAGATCCACCAGGAACTCATTTGCAAACGTGCCACCATTGACTGAGTCATTCCCAAAGACCCACTCATACGGTGGCGGCGGTGGCGTTATGGCCGGCGGGTTAATCAAAGGTCCAAGGTTGGCCAACGCATCCGCGCTGAGCAGGGAAGGATTGATGGCGTTGTAACCGAAGATCGCCGCCTTCTGGCGCAGCGCGTAAAATTTCGGGTTCTTCTTCGCCGGCTTGGTGAAGCCGTGGCCTAGCGGTTCCAGCCATGTGACCAAAGTGCGCTGGTTCACCGGGTCGGGCACGACGGTGTTCACGATGCGAACGTCCCACTGCTCACTGAGCGCATCGTTGGGGACCTCGTCGCCGACAATTAGAAATGCGTCGCCGGGATTCAATTGCGTCGAAGTTGCGGCCAGATAGACGCTGGTCTGCCCGCCCGTCGGCACCCACGGTTTACCGGTTTGCACTGGCAGAGCATTCCAGTCGGCCTTGGCGAAGATCGGAGCCGAAGTCTGAAACGACTGCGGCTTCTGTCCCTGCGCGGGAACGCTCTGCACCGTGGTTCCCTGCGGAATGGTGATCGCATTGGTGTTGGGATTTTCCGGCAGCCCAGGCGCGGACGAGAGCGTGAACGCAAGATAGGTTGCCGCCGCGACTCCTGGCGACGGCTGATATCCGATCAACTGGCTCAACTGGGTCAGTGAATACAGTTGTGTCGCGGTGCGCAGGTAGCTCTCGTTGGCCAGCCGCTCCTGGTAGAAGGTGAGGATATCGAGCATGACTGCGCTGGCGTCGAGCAGGGCAATACTGTAGTCATCATCGTCACGGGTTTTCAGACCCGCCAGCGCGGGGTAGTCTGAGCTGGAGAGCCGGGCCAGCATCGAGTTTTTGAACGTCGCCCAGGTGCCGACGCGATAGGAGATCGCTGGCAATCCGGGGGGGGTGGTCTCGGGTTGCGGCGTCTGCACGCTGATACCGGAGCAGCAACCGCAGGTGCAGTTTGAATTACCGCTGCAACTCACGTCTCACCTCCCGCCCTGCAGCTTCAGCTTCAGTTGCCCGTGATCGGGCAAGCTCGGATCGTTATCCAAACGTGCCACCTGGAAGGCCCCCATCGGGATGAATCCCTGTTGCAGATAGACCGCCGTCGACAATCCCTGCGGCTCGAAGACTTTCGCCACTACCGTCTGCACCCCTGCGACGGTGCGCGCCGCGCTGTAGATCGGGCTGAGATACACGGTCTGGCCCAGCTCAAAGTTTTGCGGAGCGAAGTACGCCGGTTGTCCATTACTAAGCATGCCGCTCCCCAACACCTGCAGGAGCGCCCGTTCAACATCGCTCTGGAAGTATTCCGGATCGACGCAAACCGCCAGCTCCAGCAGCAGGGATATGTATTGCGGCGGACGGATGTAGATATCCTGGCCGGCAAGGCGGTAGGAGTTAACCGTCTTGTACAGGCTGCGCAACACTGGCTGGGTCAAGTTTCCGTTGTTGAGAGGCTCGGCAGTGATGAAGATCGTGTACCAGCTGCCGGTCCAGCGCGCGACTGCGGCAGCGTCTTCGATCTGCGGGTTCTGCTCGGTGACATTCACATAATCGGGCATGGTGATGGCACGCTCCTGCGTCAGGAACGACTGCGGGGCGCGACGGCAAATCTGCACATTGGTTTCCGGAGGGATGCCGCCGCTTGCGGGCAGCGGATTGGTACAGCCGCTGATCATGGAATCGGCCAGCACACCCGCCGCGAATTTGTTCAGGCTGTTGGCGCCTACGTTACCCGCGGTTCCGTTGCCGATGCGATAAGTCGCGGTGAATGCGGTATCTGTCTTCGGCATCTTGCCATTAGTGTCGTCCCCGAATCGCAGGTAGGCTGTGCCGTCGGTATCCACCTCCATCACAAACTGCGTATCGTCTGGCGAGTCGCCCAGAAGGTTTGAGGCAGCCGTCCACTGACTGGTAACCGAGTTGAGAACTCCTTCAAGGCTGATGACCGGTACTGCTACGCTGGCATCGAAATCCATCAACTTGGAGGCGGAGAGGCTTGGATTCGGGCCTTCCTCGAAGGTCTTCACGGTGATGAGATGGGAAACGGAAGCAATCTGGGTCGCGATATTTTGCAGCGACACATTGTTGAACTGCTCCACGATGACGGGCAGGGTGACGCCCTCCGCGCCGGACGAAGGGGAATACAACAGCAAAAGGTTGAAGATGTCCGGGTGCTGCAATTGGCCTTGCGCGACCACGCCGAACAGGGGCGGCCAGCTGAGCGGGTTCGTGGTGGCGATCTCCAGATACGGATTGCTGCTGCTGTCCTCCAAATTGATGCTGCCGCTGGTGGGCAGCGGGGTCGGCGTCGTGGGATAAGCCGTAGGCGAGGTCACCGGGGGCGAGTAGGTCGAAGGTACGGTGACGAAGCGTGACGACTTCAACTCGGTTGCTACGTAATTGGGGTCAGCGGGGTTGAACGACAGTCCGGTAAACTGCTCAAGCACCGGCGCCCCGCTTACGCCGGTTGCTCCGCCCGGAGGGGCGAAGACGACGGACAAATCAAACTCCGCCGGATTGATTGCGTTCACATCGGCAATAACACCGAAGTACTGCGGCCAACTGAGCGGCGCGTTCGCGGCCACCATGAGGCTGGTAAAGCCGTTGTTATCGCTGAGACTGATAAACCCCACAGAGGCCAGGGTTACAGCACTCGGCGTCGAGGGGCTTCCCGCCAGCGGCAGAGGCACTGCCTGTGTGACCGGAGCTTGCGGCACCGAAGGCCGATAGCGAAGCGGCAAGGCAGCCAGCGCCTGGGACTGGCAGCGGTTCGCAGCCGGATTGCGAGGATAGAACAGCGACGGTCCGGGCACCGTGCCCAGCGAGGCGGGTGGCATCCACAGTCCATGGTCGGCGAGCACGACGTTGCCCAGCACGATGCTCACATTGCTTAGCGACTGCGTCTTGCCGGTCGAGTCGATGTATTGCGACGAGATGCAAATTGGAAACGGCAGCGCGTCATCGCTTGACCACTGGATCTCGGTGACAGGCTGCGGTGTCTGGGTGCTGGTGGTAATCGCCTTTCCGTTGACATCGAACAGCGGATCAACCAATGTCTCGCCCGCGGCGTTCTGGGTCGCTACAGCCGTCAGTCGAACCGCGCAGCGATGCCGGACATCGGCATCCGCCAGAAATCCAGTCTGTGGACCCTTCACTTCTTGAAAGATGAGTACATCGCCCACCTGCAGATTGGTGAAAGTCCCCTGCAGAGTCGCCTCAGTTGCGCCTTGCGGCAGGCAACAGTCGTTGTCTCCCCAGGCGTAGAAATTCATGGAGTTGAGTTCGCTGAACAGGATCGCGTCCTGCATCGGCTGGAAGACAACCACGCCGGCGATCAAGGCCGCCTGCTCGGTATTCGCACCCACTTCGAGTGAAGCCGGCTGTCCCGGAGCAGTGGTATAAAAGCGCGTCTTTGTGCGATCCAGGAACACTGGCGTACCCGGCGGCGCCGCAGCAGCCGAGAGGTTTACCTGCATCCAGACCCGTGCGTTGCAGCCTTCATGGAGGTGATAGTCAACCAGCAGAGCATGTCGTCGCAGCGAGATGCGGCTGCGCGCCGTCAGCAGGTAAGCTTCTGTCGTCACTGCGTCCTGCCGGTAACTCAACTGATCGCCGGCATACGAAATCAGCTCGGCCAGCATCACGCCCATGTCGGCTTCGCTGGTGGCGTCCCATGAGGGCAGCAGTTGATTCAAGCGGTCCAGCATCACCTGGCGGAAGGAACCGTAGTCCTTCGCCAGATAATTGATCGGCGGCGAAGGCGGCAACTCCGGCGGGCACAGCGGCGGAATGGGCTTGCAATCGAACTCTGGCCCGCACTCAACTTTGAAGGAGAAGGTGATCTCGGCCAGCTGCGGATCGAAGCCGGCAAGCGTCTCGGTGAGGTCAAAGTTATCCTCCGATGCAGCCGTGGCATCGTTCACCAGCCGGAAAACGTACGGCGAGAAGTCACCATATTCGGCGATGCGTATCACCAGGATGTTCTGCCTGTCAGGCAGACCGGTGAAAAAGGCGATCTCGGCTCCGGTGGCTTGCGGCGGCACCGGGTCGGCAGGAGCAATCCACTCGGGCGTAATTCCGGTGACGCTCTCGCCGCCAACGATCAGCACATTGTTAATCGTCAGCCCGGCGGGGGCCGGCTTCAGGCAGTAGATCAGCAGGGTACGCTGGCGCAGGCTGGGAATCGGACTCTGGTGATCGAGCACTTCCAGATAGTCGATGCCATTGATGGGCACCGTCCCGTAGGGGGTGACTACGGTATTGGGATTGCCGAGCACGGCCGCTTTGCGATTGTCATCGCAGCAGACGAAAATCATCCGTTGCCTCCGTAGACGAACGTCTGCACCTGGGTCACTCCGGTGTTCAGCGGCGCGTAGGTCACCGTCACCGTGAGCGTTGAATCCTGCGGGGTCGCCACCACCGATAGCACTTTGATATATCCGCTTAGCCACTTCTGCAGCGCACCCTGTACCGTAAACTGCGTCGCGGCTGCCATCTCCATGCTGTTAGGAGCGAAGGTCAGTTGCAGCAGGCCGCTGCCGAAGTCAGGCAGGTTCACTCGCTCTCCCGGCGAGGTAAACAACACCTGCTCTACCAACTGGCGGATGTAGTCGGCCAGCGGATCCAGCGTGCGGCCCCGGCCGTCGAACTGATATGGAAAGTTAACGTTCATAGTTCTTCCCTGGCTCAGGTCGCGACTACGAAAGTCTGTGCCCATACCGGCAGCATAGGGGTTCCCGTTGGAACGCATGTGGACACTCCGTTCATGATTGCGACGGGCTGCCCATTCGAAGTGACCTGCACCGACCCAACAACCCACATGCCGGTGACGCAGGGGCCATTCCCCGCCGGAGGCGCGAAGGCACAGCCTGCGATCGCCCAAGGGGCGGCGATGGTCGCAATCGGCATTCCGGAAACTAACACCATCGGACTGGGGTCGGTGGGCGTAGCCATGCCAAGGTGCGAGCACATCACCACTGCTCCCATGTGAAGAATCGGTCCCGGCATCGCTAGCTCCTCCTTTCTGGCATCACTTTCCTCGTCGCCTCCGAATGAATGGGGCTGCTCGCGGTTGCGGCGGGGGCGTTACGGGCCCAGCACCACCAGCGCAGTCTGGTTGATGGCCACAATCGGCGCGTTAATGTAAATCCCGGTCGCATTGATCACCATCAGCGACGCACCAGATTTCAGGATGATGCCGCCGGTCAGCGGTGTCGGCACCGAATCGCTGAGCACGAGCGTGGACTGTCCGGTCGTCTGCAAGACGATGTTCTGTCCCGGCGGGATCGCGGGTGGCGCCGTCGCCAGTATCGGAACCTCCGCCACAGTCCCCCAGAACCCGCCCGTCCAGATCGGATAATCGGGGTTGCCTTGTTCAAACTCCATCCATACCTGGGAGCCGATGGGAGGCACCATGAAAGTCCCCGCCTGGATGCCCGCGACCGGAACGCAGGGCATCGCCCAACTGGATGGCACCAATCCCAACACGTCTGGAACTTGCGCCAGGATACGGCCTATCTGCATGGGATCGATGTTGTCGATCACCAGGCCGCGATATTTGCCATAAAACTTTTTGGGCGCGGGATTGCCCGAAGTCATCGCGGGATTCGCTGTAGCTGCAGCGCTCATAAGTTCACCGTGTTCACTGTCGATACCAACCCGTTGCGAGTGAGCGTGAAATCCTGCTTGTACTCGCCACGCTTGATTTTGTGGGTCACGCTCTTGACGTAATACAGGCCATCGAATGCCGGTCCGGCGCCGCGCACACCGACCAACTGGCGCGCACGCAAGACTGCACCGTAGCGGGTAACATCGAGCGAGCCTTGGCAAGTCACAACTTCTGAACTTTCCGCCCCGGCCGCAAGCCCCATCATCACTGCCTGCGGGATGGAAAGTTTCGCGAGGTCGTCGCGAAAGGAAACCAAGTCCGGCGGCAGCAGGTTAGTGGGTATCGGCGGAATCGCGCCCAGCGGAGGCTGTAGCGGATTTACCGGCGGAATCGGTATGGGAATACTCAGACCGATCTGTTCGACATAGGTGTAGACCAGCGGGACCTTGCACTTGTCCTGCTCGTAGGAGAAGCTCAAGCTTTCGACGTTGGTATAGGCATCCATATCGCCGCTCAACGCCGGTTGTACCGGCCCTATCTTTACCTGCGGCCCCCAGTACGCCGTGCTGGCTCCCGGCAGCGGCCCCGACGAGATGTAAAAGACGTATCCCACCTCGTCGGCCAATTGCCGGATGTATTGCAAGTCGGTTCCTTGTTGTGCCGGAACGGCAAGAATGGGCAGCGAGATGTCAAACAGAATGCTGGGAATGATTATGGGCAGCACTCCGAAAAAAGCGTACTTGGCCAGCAGCAGGGCCACCCGCGCCTCGCGCGGACATGCGGGAAAGGGAAACCCACTCCAGGTCGATTGGTCCATCAAGGCGGTGAGGTCCTGGCCGGTCAGCTTCAGCGTCCAGTTCGCTCCTTTATCTCCCGGCGTGATCTGATTGTTGGTAATTACGCCGTCGATGAGGACATTAGGCTGGCCATTGACCGTCGCCACCAGGATGCATCGCATGAAGAGCAGCGGCAGGCCGCCGGTGAGCAGAAACAAAATCTGCAGGGGCGACTCCTTGTCGATCATGAAGGTCAACCCGAAGCCGCTGGAGCCAACGTCAACAATGTGCACCTCGACCGATGCAAGGCAGTCCAGCACACTGGAGGGCACTGGGATCGCGATCACGGGACCCATCATCAACGTCAGTTGGACGCTAGCGAGCAATCGTGCCTCCCGGGATGCCTTGCGGCGTCGTGATATTCAGCATCCTCCCCGGCGTTGCGACCAGGTCGTGCGGCTTCATTGCACCGTTGGCATCGCAGATAAGCCACGCCATGAGCGGATCCCCAAGGTATTTCGCCGCGATCAAATCCAGCCGGTCACCCTGCTGCACTGTGTATTGGTTGATGGTTGCGTAGTTGGGAGCACCAGGCCGGGGCACGATCCGCCGCGCCAGATACGGAATCATCTGGCCATCAGGCGCGGCGTACTGTTGCACTTTGAAACCGTAATAGCGGCTGTCGGTGGGAAACGTCACCGGCGGCACCACGCCAAGGTTCATCATCGCGGCCAGCGGATAGTTCATCATGGTTAGCTTCCCAATCCCAGCGTGGTCAGTGCCGCCGACGCTGCCTTCGAGGCGAGCGTCTCTTTGTTGGTGAGGTAGGTCATGAACATCCGGCCACCGGGATGATCAAATCCCAGATCATCGACATTCAATACCCGCATGCCGAGGCTGACTTTGGCGCGAATCGGATTCAGGTTCGGATCGAATGCCTCTTCCGTAATGCTGAATTCGGTCAGCCGTACCGGCACTACGCGGCTCGCACTCCACACGAAAAGAGTCAGCGGCTGTTGCAGGGGAATAATTTCCAGCGTACCCGCCTGCGCCATCGCATCATCGGCGAGCAACGTCTCGACAGTTGGGTTCACCAGCATTTCCAGTTGCGCGAGTTGGGGATGTAGCCCGTATTTCCCGGCCAGCGGAAACTGGTTGGGAAGCTCCAGCTGGTCGGTCGCGTCCAGCTCGGCCTCGACCTTGATGGTCTCGATCGCTGGCCCGCGTAGCCGCAGAACGTCTACCCGCGTCCCATCGGAACCGCCCTGTAACGCCTGAATCTGCAGGCTGCGCGAAAGCGAGTCCGGGTTGTACTGCAATGCGATCACGCTCTCGACCACAGACGTGTCCGGGTCCAGGGTGACGATTCCGCCTTTAATTAGGCGGGGCGAAATGGGGGAAGTGCTCACCGTAATGCTTCTTTGACTGCCTCACTCCAGCAAAACTCCCGCTGGAGCGGGCTTGAAATGAAAGTTGACCGCCAGATGCGTTTTCGTTCGGGTTCATGTTTTTTTCGCTGGATCGGTGGCTCGATACTCATCGGTGAAATCGACCACTTTGGTCTACGGTGATCGCCGGCCATGATCTCGTTGGCCACGCGATCGGCTGCACGCTCATAGGCATGTTGGGGGTCACCGATTCGCAAACCGCTCGACGCAGGTTTGGCCGCTTTCGATGTCACCGGTGCTGGTGACTCTTGGCTCGCGAATGCGGCGCTGCTCACGGCTTCATCCCCTTGGCCATTGCTCTTGCAACATTGCTGCCGAGTGCTCGCGCACCGGCAAGTCCCGGCTGCATTGGCACTTTGCCCAAGCGGAGCAGTGGTGTTACTCGGGACTTGCGCATCGCTTCCCGGGTAGCGGCGTCGTCCAATAGCTGCGTCAGTTCCGTCCTCAATCCGTCAATCAGGGCCGGACTGTCGAGAGGATCGATTCCCCGCAGGACCAGGCGATCGATATGCAGTGTCACGCGGCTCATACCCACCCCCGGACTTCGGCATCGACCACCGGGCGTTCCAGCTTGACGGCTTCGAGACGGGTGGCCTGCAAGACGTGCGTCATGGACACCGCGCTTTCCTCTTCGGCCGCGAGGAAGGCGGCATGGATGGCGATGTTACGAATGTTGCCGCCTGCCATGTTAAGGCTGGCCAGCCGCACAGGATCGAGGTCCAATGTCGGAGTCTGAGCCGGGAACGCGAGCGTCCAGATTGCTGCCCGCTGCGTTGCGTCGGGAAAAGGAAAATCGATGGAGAAGCGCAGCCGCCGCTGAAAAGCCTTGTCCAGCGTGGCCCTGAGGTTGGTCGTAAGGATGGCCAGTCCCTGAAAGCTTTCCATGCGTTGCAACAGGTAACCGATCTCGATGTTGGCGTAGCGGTCGTGACTGTCCTTGACCTCGGCGCGCTTACCAAATAGTGCTTCAGCCTCATCGAATAGCAGCAGCACCCCGCCGCTCTCGGCCGCGTCAAACACCTGCTTCAGATTTTTTTCGGTCTCGCCGATGTACTTGCTGACCACCGCCGACAGATCGATGCGATAGAGATCGAGCTGCAATTCTGCGGCGAGCACCTCGGCGGCAAGCGTTTTTCCAGTGCCGCTCGGCCCGGAGAAGAGCGCGCTCGACCCAAGCCCGCGGCGTCCGCGCGCAGCGAATCCCCATTCTTCATAAACCTTCATGCGATGCCGCGACTGCGATGCCAACTGGCGCAGCGCCCGCATCTGTAGGTCGGGCAGCACCAGGTCGTCCCAGCTTGCCGTAGTCACAATTCGCTGTGCGAGTGCCTCCAGGCGCGGACGCGCAAGCCCGCGGCAGGCGGCCCACAACCGCTGCCCCGTCCGCTGCGGCCCATCGGTCTGGTGCATCGCAGCTGTTCTTCCCAGCGAGACAATCGTCTCCGTGCTCAGCAGGAACTGCTGTGCAATCTGGTTAACCATCTCGGGGATTTCTTCCGCAATAGGCCCCAGCACAGCGCGCCACATTTCGCTCTGCTGCACCGGTCCGGCCTTATTCACTTCGTGCGGTTCGAGCAGGCGGCGAAGTCGCACCGGTTCCCGGCTTGCAATCACCAAGGGCACCGGCAATCTTTCCGCCAGGCGTCTCGCGGCAGGTGTGGGTGTGTCATTCTCCCACTGCAACAACAAGGTTGCCGGTAACAGCAGCGCCTCGCGTGTCCAGAGGGCGATGAACTGCTCCAGCTCTGCGCCGGCTGCGGGAGTATCGTCGATGGGCAGTACAAACAGGGAGCTTCCCGCTCTTTCGGCCAGCAGCGCGGCGATGGACTCCTGTCCCTGGGGATCGTCGCCGAAAAAATGCCAAGCGTTCCTCACCGGCATTCCACGGTTCGCCGCGGCGAGGAGCTCCTCGGCAAGTTTCAGGTGCTCTTCCGAAACACATATCTGCCCGCTTCTTCTCGTCAGCACCCCGGCCAGCCGCTGGTCGAGTTCGTTGACTCCTGCCAGATAGTGCAGGATGCGCTCATCAATCTGCAGCGGCGCGCTTGTGAGTCCGTGCCTGGTCTCCATCTCAATCAGGCGATAGCGGCGCAGCGGCGAGGTGGGAGCAAGCGCGCTCCAATGGGGATCGCGCAGCACTGCCATGGCCAGTGCGAAGGTCACGAAACAGCGCTGCGGCGAACCGACAAGTTCCGCACAACGCTCCGCCAGTGCAGAGTCCATCTCCACACCCGCGCACAAGAGCAGCAGCTCGCGCTCAAAGAGGCTTAAGCCGAAGACCTGCGTTAGCTCGGCGATTGCCGAGGCAGGCTGCATTTCGTCCTGTGGACTGAAGCCATGCACGGCTTCGGGCGAAAACTCCGTTTGTGCCTGCTCGCCGCTCAACCGCCGCCGCAACTCAGCAAATTCGCGCAGCAATACCTCTCGATTCGCTTCCGCCCAGGTAACTGAAGTTGCCGTCGTGGCATTCATAACGTCACCCACGGGCCATTGAATGTGGGCGGAAAAGGCGTCCATTGCACCTGTACCTGACTGGTGACGCCATCGACCGTCAGCCTTGCCAGCAGCGGCACGGCAGTGGGCAGGCCGGGATCGAATTGGAAGGTCAGGCTGCTGACGTTGCCCGCGAACGCCTGCACCGGCGCGCTCTTGCTCACGAGCGGAGAGTTGGTGCTACTCAACGACAGCATCACCTCCTGTCCCTCGTACACCGGGGGCGAGATGCCTGAGACGGTGACCGCGATCAGGTGCGTGTGTGGCACGGGAGAAGTCACCGCGGTCTGTGATGGCAACGTCGGCGATACCGCAAAAGGAAGGGTGTTCGTCGACTGCTGGACATATGTGTTGGTCGCATCCATGAACTGCACGACCAGCTCGTACGCGCCCGCGGGATAAGGCTGCACGGCCTCTGCCGGCAAGGTGAACGTAACGGAGTTGCTCTGAGACGGCGGCGTTACAGCGGGAAGCAACTGCACGCCATAACGCAGATTGCTAACCGAAGCTCGCGACGCGCCAATGAGATTCGTGCCGGTGACGGTCACCGAATCGCCGGGCAGCGCGGCGGTTTGGTTGATGACGTATTGCACCTGGCTGATCTGCGATGTCTGCATGGGCTGCGGCCCGTCAGGCTGCGGGCCGAAGACGGTCCGCAATACCGGCAGAGCCAGGCTCGCCGGCAGCAGCGGTTGAATCAGCACCACCGAAACCTGGAAGGGAAACGTCGGTCGATAGTCCGCCTTGAGGGCTGTCCACAGCCATGCCATTTCCTCACGGCCCAGGGTCTCGGGGGTGATCTTGATCATCTCGATCTGGTCTGCCAGGCCCGAGCTAGACAGGTACTTTGTCAGTGGATTAAGCGGGAACACTCCCGGCGGCCCGGTCAAAGTACTCAGCGCGCTGCTGACGTCGTTGCGCGTCAGCACAGGCGCTTCATGCAGCATGGTCAAGGCGTAACCCAGCAGCGCCTCGGCCTGCCAGTCGTTCGAGCCATAGGCTGTGAGCAGGTAGTGCAGGTCCAACGCCAGAGGAGGATTGTTGAGCCGAGTCGTGCCGTCGGAACTCATCGAGGCCATGCCGAGGTTGCGCCAGGCGGCGTTGTACGTCACCTGGTGCATAAACAAGTTCACCTGGTTCTCGACGTCGTCCGATCCGGCTGTCCCGATCTTCACCTGGTCCGGCGCCAAACAGGAGACGGTGACCGGATTGGCAAATCCGGCGGCGTCGCTGTACATGTTGTTGAGATGGAACTGCAGGATCGCGGTCACTGCTGAGATAGCCAGGGCAGTGCTCATCGCGGCCGCCTATCGCGGCGCCTTAAGTACTCCGCGAGGCTCTCGCCGGCGTGCGCCGCAGCAGAAGGTGCGCGATGCACCGGCGGTGGTACAGCGATGACCTCGATGCGTCCGATGTGAATCCGTATGTCTTCACCGGCGCGTGATACATCGCGGCTTTGGGCGGGATTCGCCGTAACTTGCCCCAATGCGTGGGTCGGCGGCTTGAGATTGTTTGGCGGCTCCCATCTCGCGGGGTCGATCTCTGCCCTGGAAATCCGCGGGTGTTCCGCCGGCCCGGGCTGTTCCTCCTCTCGCGCCACCAGCGGGCGAAACTTCAGCAGTTGACTACGCTGATTTGTTTGGGCAGGGAGAGCATCGCGATTTTGCATCTCAGCGGCTTCGAAGGTCTTCGGCGAAAACAAGTCTTCAGGCTCGGGAGCTTCTGGCGCAGAACGCGTCTGTGGAAGCAGAATCTTACGGATTCGCCTGGCAGGGTCGGAGTTCGGCTCTACCAAGGGCGTCTGTGCGCGCAGCGTTTCCACCCGGTCCGCCGTCCCGGTTTCGCTGGGCAGCGTTGAAGCCGGTTCAGAGGCTTCCGCCCCCAAAGAGACATGCCGCAGCGCCGCTTCATCCGCGGCTTGTGGCTGTGGCTCTTGGGCAAAGACCGCACTCACCAACGGACGCAAAGCGGAGTCAGGAGTAGAGGCGACGGCGGCCATGCGCTGTAGGTATCCCTTCATGTCCGCACCATTTGCAGATAGAACTCCCGGCGCGCGGCGCTCAACTGCAATATCTCGTCCTGACTCCAGCCATAGGCGGACGCGAGCAGATGTACTTCGAACAGCCGACGCCTGGCTAGAGCTTCAATCTCGGCCCACAGGAACGAGGCCAAGTCGAGGTCTTCGTCAAAGTGCGTTGTGCAGGTGGGACAGTCAAACCCAAGTCGAATTTCGGCCAGCGGATCAGCGGCCGCCATTACCTCACCGACGGTCTCAATCTCCTCCTCGGTCCAATGACTCTTTCCCGTCTTCCCGTCTCCGCTACAGCGCTGCAAGAGTCGCTGCACAGCGATTGCCGGGTCGGTTTCTTTCGCCAGCGAAGCCAGGTCGCGGCTGGTGGGCAACCGGTACTTCTCGTTCCCCAGCTCAACCCATGGCCGCATCTCCGCCCGGTCGTCAGATGCCGGCTCGTTGGCGAGTGCGCGGCCATCAACTTCAAACTCCAGCTTCTCACCGCATTTCCGGCAAACCGTCCAGCCACGCAGCGGTCCACGAAAGGCAGCGCAACGCAACTGTGCCAGGGCGCGGTTGCGCCGGCCGATGGGCCAGTCGGCGATGCTCTCCTGCCCTTCCGGGAATGCGGCCTGCACTGCCAGCACACCCTGGTCGAGCGGATGCAGCGACCGTCCGATCTCCCACAGCCTCAGAAAATCGGATTGGTCCAAGGTCCGCATCTTAAGTCGCAAATACGCTGAGCGTAGGCTCGGTTGGCTCGGTCACGCTGGTGTCGCGTTCGAATCCTTCGTTCTCCAGCTTGATGTGCTCAATCGCAATGGCGTTCGCATTGGCATCGAGGTCGGGCATCGCCTGGTACTCCGAAACCCAGCAGCGATAGATTTTGTAGGCCATCACCAACTGTCCGGCCTCGTTGTAAAACTCCAGGTAGATGTCCTTGCGGAAATTGGCCAGCGACACTTCCGAACCGAGGCCGGCGCCGTAGTTCCAGACCAAGCCAGCCCAATCGTGGAAGGCTTTGTCCTGGGTCAGTCCGCGCTCGAGAGTTATCGCGTCGTACTTGGTGCGTCCCGGTGATTTGTGCGAGGTTGACGGATCGCCGCCGCTGCGATGTTCGACTACCTCGATGGTGCGCTTCAGGGTGCTCATCTTGCTGACCGCCGCAACGTATTGCCCATCCCACTTCAGGCGAAACTTGAAATTCTTGTAGGGATCGAGCCGGCTCGGATTCGCGGGGAACATAGCCATCGCGTTTCTCCTTCTTGCAACGAGGTCGGTTTAACTCTGATTCATCATCTGTTGAATCTGGATCACCACAAACTCCGCCGGATACAAGGGCGCGAATCCCACCGTGATGTTCAGAATGCCCTGGGCAATACTGGAACCGGGATTGTTTTCGGCGTCGCACTTTACGAAGTAGGCTTGCTGCGGGCTGCTCCCGGCGAACGCGCCCTTCAGGAAGAGGCCTTGCATGAAGCTGCCGATGCTTAGCCGCACCTGTCCCCAGAGCGGCTCGGCATTAGGCTCGAAGACCGCCCACTGCGTGCCCTGGTAGAGGCTCGATTCGAGGTAAAGCGCCAGCCGCCGGATGGGGATGTACTCCCATTGCGAACCGGCGGCGTCGCTGCCCACGATGGTGCGTGCGCCCCAGACCACGGTGCCGTAATTTGGAAACTGGCGGAGGCAGTCGACGCCGAGGATGTTCAAGTCCCCGTTTTGCAGATCGGTAAGGTTGTACTGCAATCCCAATGCGCCGGTAAGGCTGGCGTTTATGCCTGCGGGCGCCTTCCAGACTCCCCGGCTGGCATCGGTTGCAGCGTAGATGCCGGCCACGAACCCGCATGGAGGGAACAGCGCGGGACGAAATCCAATCTGCGGATCAGGCGCCAGCACCCAGGGAAAATAGAAAGCCGAATTGGTGGCGCTGGCATTCACCAGGGAAGCTCCCGTGCTATCGGAGGGCCCCTTCTTACTCAGGGCGTTGGCTCCGGTTTCGGCAACGGCATGCTGGTCGGAATCCACAATCAAGAAGGCGCGATTGGTCACGCAGAAAGTCTGCATGGCGCCGACAAGCCCGGCGTCGGTTTCGCCGGGTACGCACAGCAGATTGAAGATGCTCACGTTCGACAGCAGTTCATATCCGGTAAGAGGTGAGGTGGTGCTGGTGGCGGTGCTGAGCTGCAATTCGAAAGCGGCGGTGTCGGGTATCAGCGGCGTACCGTCGGCGCCGGCAGTTCCGGCACTCAGCGACACTCCGCCGGCTGGAGTCGCTGCCGTCGGCATCGTGATCGTCGCAGGCGCCGAACCTCCCTGCGGTGCGAAACTGATGTAGCTGGAATCGTTGTCAATCACCGTGACCGCAAAGTTAGGATCGGTCGGTGAAATGGACAGATTGGTGTAGCTCTCCAGGGTTCGAGTCTGGGATCCGCTGACCAGCAGCACCTGCAGATTGAAGGTGTTGTTGGTCGTGTTCAGGTTCGAAATGACGACATTTATGTTGTTGGCCCAGGCCCCGGGATTGTTGGCGTACAACTGCAGGCCTTCGATGGTGTTGTTGGCGGTTACCGCATCAGTCCCGAACAGCCGAATGATGTAGGCCTGCGAGCCGCCGTTGAGAAAGAACTGGTAAACCGCGTAGCCCAGGTAGTTGCCGGGAATCATGCCACCAAAGGTGGACTGATACTCGGCGAAGCTTTCCACCATCACCGCTTCGCCCACCGGGCCCTGGTTACTCCATCCAATGAACGCTGCGATCGAGGTGGCAACTCCGGTGATGGTGTGTGTGCCGCTGGGAAGTTCTACGATGTAGACTCCGGGATACGTAAGTGCAGCGCCCATAAAAGCTGTCCTCCTTGCGGTACTTTTACGTCAAGGCACGATTTTCTATCGTGCCGAAGAGCTGTTGAACCAGCGAAACTCGAGTGCGCGACACGAAGCAAAACGCCTTACGCGCAGGGAATTACGTGAACGGCGTTGACCGGCAACAGCACCGACTGTTGCGGACTGATCCGCACCACCGCGTACGCGCGCTGATCGCTGCCCGAATCGGAAAACTCGACGATCACGCCGTTCGCTTCCACCTCAGTCGTCAGGTTCGCCATCACCTCAGAAGGCTCGGGCAGGAAGACGTCTGCAAGCCTGAAGCTCACCCGATCACCAACCTGCGCACTTCCCCCGGTCTCCAATTGCGATACCTGCTGGAGTGCTTAGGCAATTCGGCCTCCAACGTCGCGTGCGTAGGGATTAGTTGCTAAGGACGTGAAATGAGCTTTTTGTCTGGGAAATCGAGCGGTGTGTCGGGGAGTCGGACGTGCGTTCTTTAGGAGATTACGTTCGCCACTCTGCAAAGGATGGCAGAGAGTTCTGCAAGAAGTGGCAGCGATTCGGACACTCTTCCTTCCCGGCAAAGAGGTGCCAACAAAATCGCTGTCGGGCTTGGAAGCCACAGTTGGGCTTGCACTTTCCCAGCGAGGGTGGCTGGAAGGTCGCATAGAAGAATCATGACCGCGGTTCGGGCCGTATCGATGGTGGTGGAGCCATCATTCTCGACCTCCGTGGTGATTCGACGCCAGAGCCCGCTTACTTTTCATGGCCGACTTCTCTCGCCGAAGCGGTTTTAAGGTCCGCCACCTTTGGGAGGTGGCGTCTTCCCCTTCATCCGTAGCTCCAGGTCGTTGCAATTATTGCTATTCGTTATAGTGGTATCAAACTTGTGTCCTCTTCCTTTGATATCGCGCTTGCCCTTATCCACCCAAAGCTGCTTTTCGAAGGCCGTCAAGTTCTTTTGGTCCATCCTGTCAAACTGTTGTTGGACATCTTTTACACATGCATCTACGTTTGCACCGGCGCCTCGCATAGCAAGCATGGCCTGTTGGAGGGGTTCGAGGAAGCGCATGGCTGCTTCTTTCATATCCTTTACGTGCTCATCCTCGTTGCTAGTAAGCCATTTGTAGAAGCTATTCGAGTTCGGATCGCCTCTCATCACAACGCTGATCTGCTTTACTTGCGGGCAGTATTTCAGGACGCCGGGCCGTGTGATCGCTTGCCGCTTGACCGGTTCCGGTCCCCACTGGCCGCGGACGGGCTGCTTGGGTAGGCGAATAATCGCCGAGACGCTGACGTCGAAGTCTGCAAAGCCGCAATATTCTGTTGCTGCGCCGCTGCCTGAGCCGCTGGCCGAGCCAGCCCCGGCTCCAGATTCGAACCCTGAACCGGAGCCGGCGTCCGATTGTGGAAGTCGCCCAGGCTTTGCTGGAGCGTCCCTGTGCTCGTAGCGTTTCGGGATCAAGGCATTCCTCAAGGCTTGCTTCAAAGCGTCACTTGTATGAGCAGGGATGCCATTGAGCGTAAGTGTTGTCAGCGCCAGTGAGCTCTCATCGTCCTTATCATCGCCTCTCAAGTAACGTGAAATCGGGTCATCGTCGGCCGTTACAGTCGGGTCTGGATACAGGAACTGACGCCGGATCATTGCTTGGCCTGTCCGCTGCTGCAATACGTGCGCGAGTTCGTGCGCCATGAGTTCCCGTCCGCCGGAGTTCTGGGGCCGATAGCGCCCTGCCCCAAAGACGATATTTCGCCCTACGGTGTATGCCTGCGCTTTGGCCGCTCTCGCAGAAGCAGCGGCTCTCGCATCTACGTGCAACCGAACGTGACTCAAATCGTACCCAAACCTTGGCTCGAAAAATGCCCCCGTCTCGGAATCCAGCGGCTGGCCGGGCGAACGTAACACTTCATGCACGATTGACGGGGCTTACATCCCCGTTGTCGCTGATAACGAAGGGACACGCGAAATCTGCGGTGTATCTGGCTTGCGTTGTACCTTCCCATGTTCTTCATCTGATTCTTCGGCCTTGCACTTATCGCAACTTCCGCCGCAGGAACACTTTCTCTGCACCAGCGCGCCGTGGTCTGGCACAGTGGGATATCCAGCAACGCCCTTCGCAGAGGCATACAAGGCCGCGGGGCTGATCGCCGCCGCCGGCTCCGGCATGCGCATTACTTGCTCAGCGACACGGTCGGCTTCGCGTTCCAGTGGATCGTCTACCTCTCCCACTTGCGGTTTACGCTGTATGACGCCTGGCAGCGGGGATACGGCGTGCGATGATTTTGCCTGGTGTGGCTGTGATTGGGCGCGGCTCGCCCCCGGCGGCAGTTTCATCGGTGTAGCTATCCCCTCGCATGCATTCTTAAAAATACTCTGCAGGCTATGAAAAAATACCTCCCTCTGTTCGTCGGGATCGATAAGCCGAATAGCTGTTTCTGGAGGACTGCGAAGTTCAGGTGGTATCGGTCCCGCTGCTGTGACTTCATGATCGACCCAAAACGACAAAGCCTCACGATGGCGCGTATCGAGGGAATCACAGTAGTACTCCTGAATCCTTCCCAAGGCTTCGGATCGGACCGCTGGGTCGGCACTTGCCCATGGGCGGACGTTGCTGTTGGTCCGAAATAGTCCTAGAAAATCAATAAAGACCGGATCGTCAATTTTTGGAGGGGGGTCGAGCAGATGGAAGCGACTGATGAAACCTTCCACGTAGGCCAACAGTTCGGTGTTGGCAGCTTTGTATGTAACGTTGCGTGACTTGGCACCGCGATTTGAGAGATATGCCGCGGAGGCTGGGAAACCCTTAAGCTGGGCATAGTTGTGCTCGGCGTGTGTCATTTCGTGCCGCAGGGTTGCAAAGGCATCCTCTTTTCTCTCTGTGAAGGCGCTTCTATTGAGAACGATCGCTATCTCAACTCGCCAGGGATCGAGTCCATTTAGGTCAGGAACGAACCTACCTCGCTCATCCACAAAGCCGGTCATTCCTGTTGCGGTGGGGTTCCCGTCCCACTCGTTACCGGTACCAAGAAAAAAATTTAATCCGGCTTTAGCGTCCTTACAGTCCTGCAAGTTGCCCGTAACCGGGTTGATCGTCCCAGAGAATCGCACGACTTTGGCTGCTTGCGCCAAGTTTGCCACATCAAGGTACAGTCTTAAGTAATTCTGGGTTGCAGAGCCGACCTGCTTCTTGGCGTTGTCGAGAAGACTCTTCCATTCGCTCTGATTTAGGCTCCCCTTAGGATATGCATCGTCAATGCGGTCCGTGTTTCCGGCCGGTAGTGTAATAGGCGCCGGTCGTTCGTTCAGGTCATTACTAGGTTTCAATTGAAGCGCACGGCCGCAACTTTTCCCAGCGCTGACAGCACCATGATCCTCCTCCGTGATTGCTGCAGTCTTTCGCCGACGCTTTCTATTTGCTCCACTACTGGAATATGGTGAAACATCATCCGGGGATGCCGAAAGTTGCTGTTGGACGAAGTGAGTGAGTTCATGGCCTAACAACCGTCGCCCCTCCGAGGACGCTGGCTCGAACCGACCAGCAGCGAACACGATATCGGGTCCCGCGGTGTAAGCATCGGCTTTCATGTGCATTGCTGATTCCGCTGCTCCGTTATCGGCGTGAATTCGCACACCACTGAAGTCATACCCGAATCTCGGCTCGAAGAATGCGCGCGTGGCGGCATCCAGCGGCTGGCCCGGAGAGCGCAACACTTCGTGCACGATGGGCGGAGCTTCTATTCCCGTGGCGGCTGGCGACGAAGCGGCCCGCGAAATCTGCGGTGTATCTGGCTTGCGCTGAAGTTTCCCGTGCTCGTCGTCCGATTCTTGGGACTTGCACTTATCGCAACTTCCGCCGCAGGAACACTTTCTCCGCACTAGCGCGCCGTGCTCTGACGCAGTGGGATATCCAGCAACGCCGCTTCGCGGAGGCATGCGAGGTCTCCATGATTGGTCCGCCGCCGGCTCCGGCATGCGCATCACCTGGTCGGCGACACGGTCGGCTTCGCGCTCCAGTGGATCGTCCACCGCGCCGACTTCCAGCTTCGCCTGGATCGGCAGCAATGGCATTCGCATCGGTGGAGGCTGACTCTCAGAGCCAGCTCGACTGCGCTTATCCGGGGCATGTAAGGGAATGTCTGCGAAGCTCCAGGAGCGTCTCGGCGCGAGGAAATCGCTCTCCATCTCATCGACTACAGAGGAGTAGTCGGCCGACTTAGGCGAAGGCGAAGAGTGTGCAGCTTTCTTGCCCGGCGACTCTTTGGCGATGGCGGCGCGCGCCAGCATCTACTCGTCCCTCGTCAGAGAGATTGTGGTGCTTGAGCCCGGTACAGCTTTATACCCGGATTGCATTTAGCACGTCACTTGCCACTCATGATTCAACGGGACGGCTCAACATCGACCTATTCCTACCCACGAAGCCGCACACGAAATAGCTCGCAGCATGGTTCTCACAACATTGTTAATGTCGAGGCGATGTCTTTTCTAAGCAATGCTGCCAAAGTTGGCAGAGACCTGGGAAAGGGGTGGCGATTCGACGCCGCGGATGAGAACAATTTCGCGATGGCCATCCGAATGACTAGGGGCTACGGCTTCATATGCACAATCAAGTTGTCACAGTTATTCTGTTGCTGGTACCCGAAGCTGAACCGATGATTTTTCCCGGGTCCGTCGTGGGAGTCCTTGTCGACCCGAACCTGATCAAAGAAGCCCTTTACGTTCTGCGCCAGCTGCGGACTCACATTCAAGCGCTGCTGCAGGTCTTGCCTGCAAGTGTTTAAATCGGCACCCGTTCCTCGCAAAGCCAGAACTTGATTCAGGAACGGCACAAGGAACTGCTGGGCAGCATTCTGGTAATCGGTCACGTGCTCCCACTCGTTGCGTTCAATCCGCTGATACACAGCGTTCGAGTTGGGGTCGCCCGTCAGTTCAACCTCGACCTGAGCTTTCTGTTGACATTGAGACGGCAGCGATCCCGGAAAGTGGAGAGCATTTCGCCGCATCATCCTCGGTCCCCATTTACCCTGTTGCGGTGCGCTGGGCAGACGCATAATTGCCGAGATACTAATATCGAAATCCTTAAACCCGCACTGGGTCGGCGGTGGCGCGTTCACCGGGCCGCCGGCGGAACCGGAACCAGCACCGCTCCCTGAGCCAGCACCTGATCCGCTGCCACTGCCCGAACTCGTACCTTGGGGCGTCTTGACTGGACCGCCCGAACCGCTGCCGGAACCACTTCCTGAACCTCTGCCACTGCCCGAGCCCGCACCTTGTGCCACTTTCACACCGCTGCCCGAACCACTACCTGAGCCACTGCCACTGCCCGAGCCCGCACCTTGCGGCACCTTGACACCAGCAGCAGAACCGCTGCCGGAACCACTACCTGAACCACTGCCACTTCCCGACCCCGCACCTTGCGGAACCCTCACACCACCGCCGGAACCGCTACCTGATCCGCTACCTGAGCCACTGCCGCTGCCCGATCCGGTTCCGCTCGGCGGAGTTGGAGTACTGGATGGCGCCGACACAGGATTCTTTTGCTCAACCTGCTGAGGGGTGAAAGCGTCCCTGAGAAATTGGTCCGTGAAGCGGTCCACACCGTTGATGGTAAGCGTAGTCAATGCCAGGTTCGGGTCGCCGCTCGCGGCTCGCGTCAGCAGATCGTCATTCCGTGTGGGGGTGACGGTTGGAAACAGTACTCTGCGCTGAACCATGGGCTGGCCTGCGCGCTGCTGCAACACGTGCGCGAGTTCATGCGCGATCAGTTCGCGCCCGGCGGGGAGATGGGGACGATACTGGCCTGCCCCAAAGACGATCTGGGGGCCAACCGTAAACGCCTGCGCTCCGATGGCTTGCGATGCTTCCGCTGCTTCTGAACCGGAGTGAATGCGAACGCCGCTGAAATCATGCCTAAACCGAGTTTCCATGAAGTTTCGCGCTCTGGCATCGAGCGCCTGCCCGGGCGAACGCAACGCTTGCACCGCGGAGGGAGCTGCTACGCCAGACGTCACGGGCGCTGGCCCAGCGCTCGAAATCGGCAAAGCTGCAGGCTTGCGTTGCACCGACGGTGGCGCGCTTGTCGCTTTCGCAGGTAATACCGTTTCCGGCTCCGGCATCCTCATCACCTGTTCGGCGGCGTGATCTGCTTCTCGCTCCAGTGGATCATTCACCACTCCAACATCCAGCTTCGTCTGGATCGGCAATGGCATCGGGGAAAGCTGACGCGAGAAGACGACATGGCCGCGCTCATCCGGCGCAGAGATGGAAATGTTTGCAAAGCTCCATGAGGACTTAGTCACCGCAAAATCATTTCCCCGCTTGCCGGCTACGGCGAAGGAGCCGGGCGGGTTGGACAGATGTGCAGCCGGCGTAGGTTTCTGGGATAGCGATTTCCTGGCAATGGAGGTGCGCGCCAGCATCTTCTCGTTCCTCTTGAGAAATCCGTTCTACTAGAGCCCTGTTCTGGAGGGCCTTCCTCCCGAAGGATTATACATTGCAAGTCGCCTGCCACTTACGATAGCCGTCGTTAAACTGACGGGCAAGCCATTCTTGCGTACACTATCGCGCGTGAAATAGTCCGACGGTTCATGAATATCGAGCAGAGGCTTCGGTCCAGAAATCCTGTCTGCAAGAGTTGGCAGAGCGTGAGCACTCCGTGTCGGCTATGCTGTCTTGGTCAAGTCATCCACTGCGGTTCTACGGCTACCGCTGATTCCGTGAGCCTGGATCTTGTGATACAGCGTCCTTTCGCTGGTGTGCAATAGCTTGGCGACTTCCCGCCGCGTCTTGCCGCTGGCCTGCAAGGCCAGGTTCAGCAATTCTCCTTCGACCCGATGAATGACTTCCGTAAAGGGCAACTGCTCCTTGGTCATCGCCAGCCATAACAAACTTGCGGCGTGCAAGACATCGTCCCGATGACCGCATTCGATTGTCTGCTCGATCTCCTGGTGTAGCCAGTCCGCGCGGGTCAGGGAATCGCCCTCATCTTTCATGAACAAGATCCGTTGCACCGCATTCTCCAACTCCCGGACGTTGCCATCGAAACGGCAGGATTGGAGATGTTCTATCAGGTCGGGCGTCAGCGTCTCGATGCGATCATGCAGGCTCGGATATCGGCGAGCGAATTCCAGCACCAGCAGAGGCAGGTCAGCGATGCGCTCGCGCAAAGGAGGCAACGTGAGCTTGATTACATTCAGACGATGAAAGAGGTCGGCACGAAACAGATATTTATCAACTAACGGTTCCAGCGGGCGGTTCGCGGCCGCAATTACGCGCACATCCACCGCGACCTCGCGATCGGCTCCGAGCGGCCTTACCATGCCTCGCTGCAGCACATCTAAGAGTTTCGGCTGAAGTCGGAGCGGCAGGTCGTTGACGTCATCCAGAAGCACCGTTCCATGATCCGCGGCCTGGAACAGTCCGAGGCGCGACGTGTCGGCGCCGGAAAATGACCCTTTGCGGTGGCCAAACAGTTCACTTTCGGCCAGGCTTTCGCTGATCGTACTGCAGTGGATCGCGACGAATGGAAAACGTCCGCGCTTCTGGTCCAAGCGATGGATGGCTCTGGCCAGCACTTGCTTGCCTGTTCCAGTCTCGCCCTGCAGGAGCACCGTCGTGTCACTTACCAACGCAGCCTTATACGCGCAGTGGAGGAGCGCAGTCATGCGAGAACACGAGGTTACGAACCCCAGCGCAGAGAAAATCTCGATGAGTTGGGTGGCATCGGGAACTTGCAACGCCATACCTCCCGTCAACGGTTTAGCTGATCTGTAGTCGTTCGGCTTTCATAGAACGAGGGCTGCGGGGGCATTTCCTGGAAGAATGAGGAATAGGCTGACACAACGCTCGCACGGAGGCAAGTGCACTTAGGTGTCGCTCGTTCGATTTTCTTAGGGCCCCATCTTCCGCAAGGCGTATCCCACTTCCATCCCGATGTAACGAGTTGTAACGAAACAACTACCGCAGAATAGGCAGGGCAAGAGCCTGAGCCAACCGCTACGGGGGTTATAGCATTTTAGTGTCAATAATGCTATCACCTTAGTATTAGATATTCATATTCACTCCAAAACTATAGTAACAATCAATAGATCTACGCGATGATCTAGGCGTTTCCTCTCAATTTGACCAGCCAATCGCTATGGCGCTGGTTTGTGCGCCATTATTGTTAGCCGCACCCTGTAATAGAGCGCCACAATCCATGTCGGTAACCAGAATAGATTACTTTCGTAATGGCAAGGACCATAATTTTAGAAACCGATAGCAGAGCGTTGTTATTACTATTCAATTTAGTTCTGTTGAGGCGAGTTGCCGGTTGAAACAGATACTTACGAGGGCCATTTTATGGATTGCTGGCGGTTAGTGCGTCGCTCCGCGACCGTTATTTGGACTATCTTTCTTCTTCTTTTTTTTACTCTGTTTCTTGTTCCGCTGGGCCGCTCGGCGGCTGTGACCCCGGTGGCCGATTGGGAGTTCGATGAGGGTTCGGGCAATACGGCTCTCGACTCCTCGGGCAACGGGCACGATGCGATGTTGTCGAACGGCGCTCGCTGGGATGAGACCGTCGACGGGTGGGCGGTTTCCGGTGACGGCGTTCAGGGAACGGTATCAACGCCTCCGCTAAACCTCACGGAAACTCATGCAGTATCGGTAAGCTTCTGGGCCGAGCGGAACTATACGACGGCAGAAGGCGGAGGCGCGCTTTTTGCGACTGGCCGTAGCGATGCCAGTTCCACCACTGGGTTTTCGCTCTTGCCTGACAACTCGACCTGTCACGGAATTCAGGCCGAATTTCGCGGCAACGTAGGCACGACGTCGAACTGCTACAGTCAGCCGTCTTCCGGAGTCTGGCACCATCTTGTGGTCGTCATGGACAAGAGCCGTACGGGCGGCGACGCGATCGCCTTTTATGTTGATGGCGTCTTGCAGAACCCTAACTGGAACCTTTCCTCCGCGACCAATACCAATAATTTCGGGAATGATCCCCTCTATCTATTCTCTCGGAATGGCGACTCTCAGTTCGCGACTGGCTCTATACGCAAGTTTCGGGTATACGACACAGCCCTGAACGCCGAGCAAGTGGCACAACTTTACGCTGATTCGAAACCGCAGGGCGCTCCGACCGCAGGTCTGGTCGCCGCCTACGCCTTCAACGAGGGAAGCGGATCAAAGGTTGCGGATGCCTCGGGGAACGGCAACACAGGCACGATCGCGAATGCTGCGTGGACCGAGGCGGGGAAGTTTGGTAAGGCATTGGTCTTCAATGGGACCAGTTCTCTGGTGACAATACCGGACTCCTCATCGCTGCATCTCAAATCGGCGATGACGTTGGAGGCCTGGGTCAATCCGTCGGTTTCGCTTTGCAACGGGGGTGAGATGATCGCCAAGGGAAGCGACGACTATTTCCTCGGGGGATGCTCCAGCGGGGGAGGTGGTCCGGGCGCCGGCGCGACGCTAAATCTCTCGAAGGTCGCAACCTACGGGCGGGCGCAAGTGCCTGCCAACACCTGGACCCATCTGGCTGTAACCTATAACGGCGCAGCCTTCAGCTTGTATCAGAACGGGGAAAAGGTTTCTACCCGCTTCTACCGAGGCAATATCGCGGAATCGTTCCGTGCTTTGCAGATTGGTGGCAATAGCCTACTGGGCCAGCATTTCCGTGGCGCAATTGACGAACTACGCATTTATGACGTGGCCCTGACGCGGGCGCAGATCGAAAACGACATGAATGCGCCCATTCAGGCGGCGCTGCAATCGATCACGATAACTCCGGACAATGCGGCACTCACCGTCGGCGAGGAGCGACAACTGCGCGCCACCGGCACATACAGCGATGGGAGCCAGCAGGACTTGACCCAGGATGTTGCATGGACATCGAGTTCCAGCGCGATCGCCACTATCAGTAGCTCGGGAATGGTCTCAGGAATCTCGGTCGGCAAGACAACGCTGCAAGGGAGGATAGGGGCGAAGCTCGTCTCAATCGAAGTATATGTTGGACCGGCCAACTTCACCATCGCGGCGTCGCCATCCTTGTTGACGATTGCTCAGGGAAGTCAAGGTACGTCTACGATTACGAGCACCACTTACAATGGCTTCAATTGCGCAGTCTACTTCTCGGCCAGAGGCCTGCCCACCGGGGCGACGGTGAGCTTCGTGCCCAACCATATCGCAGCTCCCGGTAGCGGAAACTCGATCATGACGATCTCCGTCGGCGCTAACACGGCTGTGGGCAGCTATCCCATCACTGTGACCGCCATGGCTGGGACCATACAGCTACGTACCGCGACTGTAACTTTGACGGTGACGGCGCCACCGGACTTTACGATCGGGGCCAACCCGTCAAGTGTGAGCGTGGTGCAGGGACAACAGGGAAGCTCGATGATCACCACCACGGTCAGCGGGGGCTTCAATAGTGCGATCAATCTCTCGGCTACTGGGGTACCGAATGGCACTACGGTCAGTTTTAGTCCCAACCCGATTGCAGCGCCGGGCAATGGCAGTTCGACCATGACCGTTGCTGTAGGTGGTAACACTGCGGTGGGGAGTTATCCCATCACGGTGAGCGGCAGTGGTGAAGGCATCCAGCGCGCGACGGTCGTAACTCTGACGGTGACCAGTATAGCGCTCGATGGCAATGTACACGGGGGGCAGGACAGCGGTTCTAACGCTACCAACACAGAGTCGGTTTCCATTGGGACACCGAGTGCTGGCGATCTCATCACGTGCGAAGTGGCCTTCAACTCGGGAAACAACAATGCCTTGGTTGCAGTCGGCGACAATAACAATGGAAGCTACACTGCGGCAATACCTATAAATCTCGACGGCGACATGCAACAGTGGTTTGGTATCTACTACATAGAAAATGTTTCTAACTCCCCAACCACAGTCACCGTTCAAACGACGCAGTCGGAGCCAAATTTGGCCGTCTCCTGTCAAGCCTGGATAGGCGTAGATGTCTCAGACTCGCTCGATGAGGGGTTCTCGCAGCTGCAAAATGAGGTATCGGCTCCTGATCCCAGCACAGGCGTCGATAAAATGCCGGCAAGCGATGGCGAATTGGTCATCGCCGCGGTCGGTTTGCACAAGTCAGGCATGCCCACGGCGGGCGGCAACTACAGCTTGATCGACGGAGCCCCGTACACGCAATGGTGGCCGGAATATTGGATACAAATGATTGCCAGCTCAACGGCGGGTAACTATAACTGGCCAATGGATACGTGGGCAGACAGCATGGCCGCTTTCCTGCCAGCATCCTCTCGCAACTTTACCCTGTCCGCCTCCCCGAGATCGCTGAGCGTGGCGCAGGGGCAGCAGGGGAACTCGAGACTCACGACGACGATCCGGCACGGCTTCAACAGCGCGATCATGTTCTCAGCCTCGGGAGTGCCGGACGGCACCACGGTCAGCTTCAATCCCAACCCGATTGCGGCACCCGGCAACGGCTCGTCTACCATGACGATCAACGTAGGGGCCAACACCGCAGTGGGCACTTATCCCATCACGGTGTCCGGCAACGGCGGCGGCATCGAGCACAGCACCAGGGTGACCTTGACGGTGACTGATCCTCCGGACTACTCGGTTTCGGCCAACCCAGCCGCGGTAAGCGTGGCGCAAGGCAGCCAGGGTACGTCGAGCATTAGTACTACCATCAGCGGGGGCTTCAATAGCGCCATCACCCTCTCAGCGAGTGGGGTGCCGAACGGCACCACGGTCAGCTTCAATCCCAACCCGATTGCGGCACCCGGCAACGGCTCGTCTACCATGACGATCAACGTGGGGGCCAACACCGCAGTGGGCACTTATCCCATCACGGTGTCCGGCAACGGCGGCGGCATCCAGCACAGCACCACGGTGACCTTGACGGTGACTGATCCTCCGGATTTCACCATCTCTGCATCGCCGATGGCTCTGAGCCTTTTGCAAGGCAGCCAAGGCACATCGACTATCACTACGACGATCAGTGGCGGCTTTAATGGCGCCATCAATCTCTTGGCCAACGGAGTGCCGAACGGCACCATCGTTAGCTTCAGTCCTAATCCGATTGCCGCACCCGGCAACGGCTCGTCTACCATGACGATCACGGTCGGAATGAACACGCTGCAGGGAACCTATCCCGTCGTCATCACGGGTTCCGGCGGCGGAATTCAGCATTCCGTCACCTTAACCCTAACCGTAACGGCGGAAGTGTTCCTGTCCTGGAACCCAAGCGGATCTCAAGGAGTCGCTGGCTACAATGTTTATCGCAGTCTGACCACCGGTGGCCCATACACCAAAATCAACAGCGGTCTGGTTGCGGATACGAACTACGCAGATCTAGCCGTGCAAGATGGGCAGACATACTACTATGTGGCTACCGCTGTAGATCAGCAGCAACAGGAAAGCGTCTATTGTAACGAAGCCTCTGCGTACGTGCCATAAACGGCGCGACACGCGATTAGAGAGCCATTCATAGAGACGATCGAATTGGAGACAGCTAGGTGACGGAAATCCAGCGGGCGAACCGTTTACACAACATAGCTCCAACCCAAGTTCCGAACGTATTGGTAAAGAGATCTGTGCAGCCTGAATAGCGGGTTGGTAGGAAGGACTGAAAATACTCGATGGCAAAGCTCACAGCCATTCCAGCCAAAACAGTTACCAGGATTGATCGTTTCATCTTTAGAATCGAGGCAAGATAGAGGCTTAGCACGAAGCCAAGGGGAATAAATCCCGCTATGTTGAGCAGGGCGTTCTTCAGGTAGGTGCGTTCCGAGTGGTACTCCGATAGGGGAGACTCGAAGCGAAGGTGATCTACAACCAGAAACCGCTTAGGTACTTCCAGGTTAATTCCCCCCGTCACTGCGTTATGGATGACACTGCCCCCGTGCTCACGAAATAGAAATAAAGCCTGCACTTGTTCAGAGTCTTGCGGCATAGGCTCTCCGTGCCCGGTCCAATTCTGATAGTGCCGCTGAACCTGGACCGCATCGAGCGCAGTTCCATAGACGGACATACCTTTTACTTCCCCCCGCCAGCTCTGGTCGCGAAACGGGGAATTTGCGAGGATGAGTTGGCCGGATAGGTCTCTCCTGGAAAGCTCAAAGTCCGGAGAGTTTGCTGCCAGGTGGCCATCGATGTACACCGACGTTTCCTGTCCGTCGGAGGTCACAGTTATGAAAGCTTGCTTCTTGCGGAACACGTTCCTGATCCGCAGGACTTGCCGTCTGTCTTCGGTCTTGCCCTTACTCCCCCTGCGGAGGACGAGGTCAGTGTAGGCCTGCTCCAGCCTGAACTCTCGAGCCTCCGAGAGGCCATAGAAGGTGAGAATGGAGCCGTTCGCCCAGGTTTGCACGGGCTGGACCCAGATCTCGAGGCTGCAGGCTGCTCCAGTCTGGCCGGCAAAATCGAGCCTATCCCGACTTAAGGCCGTTCCGTGCTGGCCGAAGCGGATAGCATTTCCCTGCTTTACCCAGGATACTTGGTTCACAGGGGCGCAGAATGGCCAAAGCCCCGCGACCAAAATGGCGCATACCGTAGCCAGGCAGAGAGCGCCAATGGCGCGCCTTGGAATCTGAATGTCCCATGAATGCAGCACACTGAAGGGCCGCCCTATTCGCAGTACCATGTCTCCATCTCTAAATCGTTTCTGCAGAAACCGCATTGTCGGTCGCTGCTCGGTGTAACAAGGCCGCCCTCTGTAAGGCTGACTTGAAGATTACTGGCACTCGCAGCCTCGGATGATAACTGCGTGAGATGAACAGAGTTTTCCTTCACTTTCCTTTATCCCTTTATACCTTGTTTGTTGTGATCATTTAATCGCGCCTCTGCGCCTCTGTCGCTGCACTCACGTAATCGGTGATCGGGTGGGCCGCGAGGGATCCGGGACACCCAAAACAAAAAAGGCGCTCCCCATTCTAGAGAGCGCCCGAGGTTTCCTGTTTTCAGGAGAATGCCGATTCAGTCAATAAATTCTGCCACGCCTTTCGGTCGCAACCATTTTCAGTTGCAGACCGCAGGATTGACGGCTGCGAGTCTACCTGTCTGCAAAAGCAAAAGCCTGAGCCTGAGCTAGGAGGCAAGCATTATGGACGTGGAACTTTCGCTTGCGCCTGATTGGATGGACCACTAACTCTACCGTCAGCATCGATTGACTTGGCTCGATAAAGATAACTATGCCCGGATATCACCTCGTAGTCATTGCAACTGGTTTCTCGAATTGGTACCAGGCTGATTTTCTCGTAATGTTCTCTCTTGCCAAGCTCTTTACGTTCGATGATGTAGCCCCAAACCGCACCGGCAGGCGCATCCCATGATAGCTTGATCCAGTGCGGCTTCGCGTCTGCAACGTGGGATGGCTTGCCCGGCGTAGCTGCGTGTGCGTTTGCAGCAATGGAATCGTCATGGCAGTTGTGGATAGCCTGATCACTGGCGCAGCAGGTGAGTCCCGACAGCAATATCACTGCGATTACGGAGCCACGGAAAATTCTCTGCCGTCGCCCTTTAGCGCACATGGGTGTCTTCGATACCGGCTACTAGTCGCATGATAGATCAGCCTCCCCGCAGATGGTGATCCCGCGCGAAGGCCAACTCTGCTCTCCGTCTCAGCGCAAGTTGCCTGGGGCAGCCTGCGGAGATGCCTGCCTGCTGATTGCTGAGTGAGTTCTAATGTGCTCCGCCCAGCTCACAATCCAAATCAGAAGACATATCCAGGCTAAAGCCAGGGCGAAGAACAGGGGGCCACCCTGATGATGTAGCGGACTATTCAAGACATTCGGGTTGACGTACGCACCCAGCACTGCCAGGGTAAAGACGCGCACACCGTTTTTGGCGACGGAGAGAGGAATGGCCGCGAGAATTACGAGCGTTCTACCCCAAAAGGAGCGCAGGAGCAGGTATGCCATTACCATAGAGGTAACAACCAGCATCATGCTAGAACGAATACTACTGCACTCCTGTGCAACCTCCAGCGTGAGTCCAGGCACCGTCAAGGTTGTGTTGTCTTGGGCCACCGGCACTCCCGCCGTTATCAACAACAAGCGCGTGAAGGATGCGGTGCCCTGCTGCAGAAAAGCCACGACGTGGTCCAAGACGATGCCCGGCATGGGTATCAGCCACAGCAGGAAAAGCAGGGGGAACGTACATCCTCGGAAAACGCGGCGCCCGAAGCACAAGAGGAAGGACCCAATCCACCAGGTAACAAGCGCCAACATCTCCACCGCGAGGCGTATGTCGCCGGTGTAGATGTCGACCTTCCCCCACCGGAATCCGCCAATCCCGATCAGAACAGCCAAGATCAACACCGCTGAACCGGCACGGATGGCGGACATGGGCTTCCACTTTCGACGGCCCCACTCCGTGGCGATCAGGACAACGCTGACGGGAAGGATGAGAAGGATGTGCGTGTAGGCCTGCTCCCGCAGAGCCAGCGCAAGGGTTGCCGCGATGGCCTGCCACCAAATCACCAGGGAAGCGATCCAGAGAGCAGCAAACATGCGATATGAAGAAGCTGTCGTCATCGTCAACGGCTCACTATGCCTGGCTGTGCATCACTGGCTAAGCTACGCAACCGAGTCAGGTGGACAGAGCCACAAGGTCTTATGTGGTATTTAGTCAATATACCGCGGCGTCCCCCGAAGTACACGAGCGGGAACTATCAAACTTGGCAGGACCGATGCGGTCGTAGTAACACAAAGTCAATATTAGATTCGATTTCAGTCACCGGTTCGGCAAATTGCACGGCAATTGAATATGTCGCATCGGCGGAATTGTTCCGCAGTCGGACGGTCTCGCCTTCGGCCACCAGGCGAAGGGGACGAACCACAGAGTCTCCTTGAATGCTCATCGACAAGCTCACAATGGTGTGCAGCGGGATCATCCAATGGCTCTTCAGCAGGATTCCGCCGCTGCCCACATTCTCGCTAACAGCATCGAACTCGGCGACAGATTCACCGGAGCGGAAGGTTATGCGCACTGGATATTGCAGGCCGAAGCGACGGTGGCTCCGTCTCTGGCGCTCGGCTGTATCGTCTATGTCGGGTTGATGCATAGTGGTCTTTCCGCCCGTCCTTGAAAGACAGGGTTTAGCATGCAATCCGCAGGCTGGGCTTTTAGTTTAGTAGTATCGTACTTCAGGAGATGGGACAGGCCAGTTGTAATGCTGTTCCGTCAACGCAGTGCTGTATTGGAAACCGAGGCTATCTCCGAGGTTGCTAAAGCAGGAACCATTTCCTGCGATCAAGGTGACGCGGGCGGAATTCTAAATCGAGGTAGTGTTAGAAACCCCGTCGGACGCACATATAGGGAAATAACGCAACCTCCGCAATGCCAGGAAGAGGGTCCTTCCAACTGAATACCGCCTCAACGTCACAGCCTCTCAGGGAACGAAAATAGGTTTTGCAGTTCTCATGGCCCTTAAGAATCTCCAGAACACCCGTGGGTAGATCGGTGGTTAACCGGATCCAACGTACTCCGGACCGGCCGCGGCAGGGTGTCACACACTCGCCCGCCTGGTCGGCAAACAACATGTAGGGGAAATCTACCCCAGCACCGGGCCCCAGCGCGTGGTACCCCCATGTGCGTCCATTGACATCCAGCAGTTTGTATTGCTGGTCACGTGGATCGAGTTTGTATTCCAGTTCGACCAACCCGTAATAGTTAATAGCTCTCAAAAAGCGCGTGGACAACTCTTCCAGCGGTGTTAGGTCGATGGTCTCGACGAATGTGCTGGCGCGGCCGAATTCTGGTGGGTGCTGGCGCCGCCTTCGCACCACCATGCTTCCGATCGCTCGTCCCGCCTTGAAAAAGGCACAATAAGCAAATTGCTGCTGGCCGTCACCGGGGATTAGATCCTGAATCATCACTTCGCCGGGTTCCACCTGCGCAGCTGCTCGTTGGAAGAGTTTCTTCAATTCAGCGCGGTTGTTTGCTCGCCACGCTTTGGATTTCGTCGCATAGAAGAAATGCTCTTTTATTGCGGGCTTGACAGCGAAGGGAGGCTCCGCCTGAATCTGCTCCAGATCTCTTTCGTCACGGGGATACCATGTCCGGGGAGTAGGAATGCCCAACTCATTTGCAAGTTGATAGGTATTGCGCTTGTCCCACACCCATTGCATAGTTTCCCAGTCGGGTGATGGTACACAGAAGAACTCCGCAAGGAGCGTTCGGGAGCGCGCGAACGCAGCTACAGTCTCGTCTCGGGTGGGATAAAGTATCCAACCCCGGAGATTCAGCCGGTGGCCGATTTCAAGAACCGTGTCTACAGTCTGCTTTTGATTACGCAGGCTTGCGACCGCCACCGCATGAGTTGCATATCTGGAGAAGCGGGCGATGGAGTATTCGTCGTCAATAATGCAGACAGGCACATTTTGGCGCCCCAGGCTACGGACAATGCCGAGGCCCTGGTAGTCGCCGCCGACTACGACGGCGCCCCCCGGTCTTTGCGGCGGGACCACCGCAGACGACAGTGTTTTCGGGGAGCTTGCCATGGGGAGAGGCACGAGGTACATCAGTCTCTTTCCGCCACTCGATGGCTTCCCGCCATGGCGCGCATTAACGCCCTCGATGTGTAACGTGTGCCGGAGACGAACTGCATTAACGGACCAAAGCTCCAAGCGGCCGGCGCACCAACTATATGCAGATTCGGGACCGAGGTTTCGAGACCCGCTTTCAGGCGAGGGTAACCGTTAGAACGATGGATTGATCGCAAAAGCTCCGGCGCTATGAATTCGTACTTGGAAATGTCAACATGGTATCCGGTTCCCAGAAGAACGTGGTCGATTGTTCTTTCGGTTCCGTCATCCAACTTCACTTTTACTCGCCCTGCGCCCTGAGCGGCAGAAACGACGGAATGTCCGAGGGTGATGGGCACGTCATGCAGCCGCTGGACCAACCAGCGGGCACCCGCCGGCCGAACACATCGGACCCTAAACTTGTCTTGCAACGAGCGTGGTAGCTGCCGCAGCAAGTCGGGTCGCGCCATGAGCTGGCTTAAGCCGGCAGGGCCCACATCGGTAGGTGCATACAATAGCTGCCGGGTGAAGTTACCTAATCCAAAGTGCAGCGTCCTAGAGAGATGTCCCTGCAGCCAGTGAATGTGGTCTGACCGTGTGATGACGTCGACTTTGGCTCCAGCCTCATGCAGCAGCGCCGCCGATTCCAGGGCGCTTTGCCCGCCGCCAATCACGAGCACCTCTTTGCCGGCGAACCGAAGAAAATTGCCGTGTTCCGAGGTGTGAGATGCCAAATCAGGTTCGAGGTACTGAAATTCTGGCGGCCGCCAGGCAAACTGACCTATTCCTGCCGCCACAACTACGCGGCGCGAAACAACCACCTCGCCGGTTTCGAGAACAAGCCGGAAGCGGTTTGTGACGCCGCCTTCGACCCGCATAACTTTGCTTTTCTCCAGGCCCGGGACAGCCGTCTGCTGATACCAGTGTCCATAGCGGACAAAGTGGTGGAGAGACACGGGACGAGCAACATGATCGCCAGTGGACGCCTGAAATGCTTCTAGCGTAAGAGCGCGATGTGGGTCGGCTATCTGCGTGGCAGTCCAATTGGACCGCAGCAGCATGCCGCTGGGCATGTTGCTCTCCCAAAAGGACATGGGCTCACCGAATATTCGAGCCTCCAGCCCTTTCACTGTGCGCAAGTGTGCGGCAGCCGACAGCCCGTACGGGCCAGCACCGATGATCACTACATCGCAAAGACTCATTGGCAGTTCACGTCAAGGACCCGGCCTAATCTTCTCAGGAAAATCGCCCTGCCCTCTCTTGGCTGAACGAAGTCAATGTGGTCAGCTCGTCTGGTACTTAGCAGGGCCATGCGACTCCTCTCATCGGGCGAGAACGAGCAGGCTGTATCCTCTCAAAATCCTAGCCGCAAGGTCCTGGTGAATTGCGAAGCATACCTGCCTGGGGGCTATCGCGATTTTCTGTATCAGTTGCTTGGCCAGTTCAATGCACCGGGGCGTGTAAAAATAGTCCAGCAGCTCACGCAAATCCTCAGAATGCTGGAGAACCACTATCTGCACCCAAGGACCCTCTGCGAAGTTGGATATGGCGCCGGCGAGAGACTCAAGCTGTTGCAGGAAAAGATGGACATTGCCTGCAGTTTCTTAGGTTATGATATTTCTCCGCAAGCCTTGGCAATATGCGAGGGCAGGCACAAGGCATAATGATAGGCTTCAATTCAAACTGGTCGGCATCAGTCAGGAAGAACATCTTTTCTTGACTTGATGCCACTATGCGGTCTCAAAGAATCTTCTTGTCGGCGATGGAATCCGGCTTAAGCTCCCCCGCAGCTTTTTGCAGACGCCTGTCGCACTTCTCCCATTCCCCCAAAGCGCAATGATCTTTGCGACAGTCAAACTCACACAGCTCATTGTCTTCGGGCACGTCTTGGACAATTTGACCCTTAAGCCTCCGCCATAGCCGGAGGAGGATACCGCTAGCCTTGGAACATGTCGTCGTTGTCGTCCTGCTGGCATTGGGTGCAGACATTTCGATTCTCGAATTTCCCCGCGCTCGATAGCTAGATCGATAAAATTCGACTCAGCACAGCGTGTCTTGAACTGGACAGAAGCGACAAGGTCGATCAGAATCCTAAGTATCGGGCTTTCTAGATTGGTTCTACATTGGTAGTGCACCTAATCGGCTGACCGGATGTGGAATCACGTCCTGTCCGGATCGCGTTGCAGGGTATGGACCCGATTTCAACAACTAACCCGCTATTCAGCATTGTCATAGGGGTCTACGACGACTGGACTCCGCTTGACCAATGCCTACGATCCTTGTCTCAACAAATCGATGGGCCAAGCTTTGAGGTAATTGTTGTCGATGACGGCAGCACGGAAGCCACACCCGACTTTATTAGCCATTGGAGCCAGTGTTTCCCCCTAACAATCGTTCGACAATCACATGCAGGAATTGCCGCGGCCAGAAATCGAGGGGCAAAAACTTCCAAGGGCAGCATATTGGTATTCGTGGATGCTGACTGCAAGCTACAACGAGGCTGCCTTGCGGCACTGGGTAAAACTGTTGCCCAGTACCCAGCACATAGTTGTTTTCAACTCCACCTCATCGGAGACTGCTCAGGCATCGTTGGCAGAGCAGAAGAACTACGGCTTGTAACGCTGCAAAATCATCTGCTTCGACGAGATGGCTGCATTCGATACTTGAACACTTCCGGATTCGCTGTTCGGCGAGCGAGAGTGGATACCGAGGCAGGGGTGTTTGATCCAACTGCGGTCAGAGCTGAGGACACTCTTCTGTTGGCCAATCTAATGAAGATCGGGGAGCTGCCCCTGTTCGTGCCCGACTCAACCGTTCAACACGCCATTCCACTCTCTCTGATAGATTGCCTCCGCAAGGACATCCGGTCGGCACATCCGGACGCAATGGCCTACGAAGTCATTGCTGCACAAGGGGTGAGACTGCGCGTGGGTCAGCTAGAGCGTCTGCGTATGCTGTTAGCCATGTGGAAGACTTCCGGGCAGCCCTCCATCGGAAGGTTGGCGTGGTTCGTAGTGGCAGCCAGGCAAGCTCCACGCATGATAGCTATCTTCCTAAGAAACATAACTCCATGGGCTTGAGGAAGGCGCGCCCGAACCGGACGTGCTGAAATTAGCGAAAAGACACATCCAGAATGAGCTTTCCGTGGGGACACATAAGGACTGCAGCCGGTTTTACATCGATGGAAAATGGGTGGATCCCACTAAAGCCCATGGCTTCCAAGTCATCAACCCTGCCAGCGAGGAAGCCATCGCGACGATCTCGCTCGGCAGTGCGACCGAGGTCGATAACGCCATAGCCGCCGCCAAGAGGGCGTTTGAGTCGTATTCGCAGACCACCGTCCATACTCGCTAGGCATTCCTGAAACGGATCAATGAGGTTTATCGGTCGAAAAGTGAAGAGATGGCTGAGACGATTTCGAGGGAAATGGGTGCTCCCCTATCGCTATCACGCGCAGCCCAAGTTCCGGCAGGCTTGCGGCATCTGTCAGAAATCGTCAAGGTGCTGGAGTGCTTCAAGTTCGAGGAACTCAAGGGTTCGACTGTCATGCGAAAAGAGCCGATCGGAGTCTGCGGGCTCATCACTCCCTGGAATTGGCCCATGAATCAGATTGTCTGCGAGGTGGCGGCCGCACTCGCGGGGCCGACGGGAAATGAAACAGGCCACGAAAATGCCCTTCCACAGTGTATCGATCAGCTCCGCCCGGGCTTCCATTCCCAACAGCGCAAACGCCAATCTCTGCCCTCCACCACTAACGCTCCCGCGTATCGGACGTCCGGGAGTAGGGAACGCAGGCTCCAGCACACACTATCGGCGATTCGCAAGTGCTCAGGCTGTCCCGGCGTGAGCGAGACGTGGAAGCTTTCGAGCGGAATATGAAGACCTTCGCCTCTTGCTTTGATATACGCCTCTTTACGTGTCCAGCAAAGAAAATATCCTTCGGCCTGCAGCGACGGCGGCAATCCCCGCAACTCCATAACCTCCTGCGGGGAAAAATAAAGCTCGGCGATCTTCTCACCCGCAAAATCACGCCGGACTAACTCCACGTCTATCCCCAAACGGCGTCCCAGCGCGAAGGCAAACAGGGCCAAGCCGTTTGAATGCGAAACATTAAACTGAACCCGTTGCTCGATCAGGTCCGCGCAGAGGTATGGCTTACCGTGCCAGCTGTAGTCGAACTTAAGCTGTTCGGGTGGGCGATTTACGTACCTCCCCAGCAGCTCGCGGAGAACTCCACGTGAAACAATAAAACTATTGCGGTCTTTCTGAAAGACGAAGCGGTTCGCTCTGGCTTTCTCTTCGGGTGCCAGGGTTGCTTCGAGCCGACGAATCACGGTCGGCTCGCAATCGAGATAGGCTCGCCAGACGTGGACCTCGCCGTACTTGAGTTCGACAGCTTCTGGCGGCAAAGTCCAGGAGTCTAAGCCGGACATGTCCGGGCTTCCGAATTCGATTGATTCCCAGCATGTCGCCTTTGAGCCGAGCGAAACTATCGACTTCATTCCTGGCAAAATACCTCTTTCAGATATCGAGAGAGCACAGCAGCGAGGCTCTCGTAGTGTGTTGTGATCATTCCCAAATGGTCACCCGGCACAGCCTCGATTTCGAACTTATCTGCTAACGTAGCCCAGACTGCCACCGGATCATCAGGGAAGGTAGTGCTAGTCGCGGCCTTCACAAACTTTATTTCGCCGTTGTAAAACCTGGGACGATAATGGGTCAAAGCACGATACGCGCTGTCTCGTACACGCTGCATCGCCGGGCTAAACGACACCCCATCTGGAGGTTGATAAGCCATGCTCGCGCTAAGATTTCGCAATCCTCGTCTCGCGCGGCGTGCGCTGAGGAGAACGCGCTGTCGCAGTGACAGATGATGGATGTGCGGGTACGCGTCCAGCATGGCGAGTAACGCAACCTTTTCCCGACTTGCAGACAAGCGTTGTGCTATTTCCAGCGTTACCAGGCCACCGAGAGAATAGCCAATTAGGAGATAAGGACCGTGAGGCTGAATCTTCTTGATTGCGTCGAGATGGAATTCGGCCATATCCTCGATCCGCTCAAACGGCTCCTCCATTCCATCAACGCCCCTGGCTTGCAGCCCGTAGATTGGATGCTCTGATTGGATGTGCTTTACGGGTTGAAAGAAGTCCATCGCGCTTCCACCCAAGCCGTGCGCCAGAAAGACCGGCGGTTGCTGGGTGCCGGCCCTCAGTAGTACCAGTGGCGGAAACTGCAGCGCAGCTGGGCGCTCCAGCAGAGTAGCCAGAGCGGTGATCGTGGGCGCCTGGTAGATCGTTACCGGCGGCAGCTCTCGACCACATACTTGCGCAACTTCCGTAAATAGCTTGAGGGCTAAAGAAGAATCGCCGCCGAGGTCAAAAAAGTTATCCTCTACCTCGACGGACGGTAGTTGTAGCACACGCCGCCAAATCGCGGTAAGTATATCGATCATCGAGGAGGCAGCGTCACCCTTGCCCGGCATCGGATGGGGCGCAACCGGCGCAGCCTCTCTAGCGGCTATGTGCATGCTCTTACGAAGGCGTGTTATTGGAAGTTTTCTGATCGAAGCGGCGCAACTTATGAGTGTGCGAACGCCCAGTAAAGTTGCCGTGCTTTGGTATAGATGGGACCGAATGGAAGTGTTCGGTCGTCGATCCGAGTGACCGGGACGACTTTGGAACGGTTTCCCGTGGCAAATATTTCGTCAGCCTTCTGGAAATCCTGGTAGGTGAGAGTTTTCTCGACTACTGTTACACCGCCGTCGCGCAACAGACCGATGACTCGCTGTCGGGTGATGCCGGATAGAAACGTTCCATTCGGAATCGGCGTGAAGACAACACCGTCCTTAGCCATGAAGATGTTGGAGGTTGCGAGTTCGGCGACATTGCCCAGCACATCGCAAACGATTGCATTGTCGAACTTGCGAGCCTGCGCTTCGAAAAGAGCGCGAGCGTTGTTGGGATATAGACATCCGGCCTTCGCATTGACAGGCATGGTTTCCAGCGTAGGCCGGCGATAGGGAGACAGTGTGATAGAGAACCCGTTTGGCTGGCGCAAAGGGGCTTCATAGATGCAGAGACACCAATTCGTGGACTCGGGATCATGCGCCTGGACCCAAGGTCCTTCGCGGTCTGCCCAATACATTGGCCGAATGTAAAGCGCGATGTCCTTAGCGAAGCGTTTTATACCTTCGTGTGCGAGCTGGATCCACTCCTCCGTCGCGACGATAGGCTTCAAGAAGAACTTCGCTGCAGATTGATTCACACGCTCGCAGTGGAGGTCAAGGTCGGGTGTCACCCCTTCGAATGCCCGAGCACCATCAAACACTATGGAGCAAAGCCATGCCGCGTGCGTGCGCGGACCCATAATGGGCACGTTGCCCTCGTGCCAGTCTCCCTCGAAGAATGTCCAGGTTTTTGACCAACCGCTTCCGACTCCCAATGTGCTTCCTCCTCAACTACAGCCTATGAGCAAAGCCTTCTTGATGGGTGGCTTCGCAACCGCAAATCGCGGCGTCAATCGCTTTCCGTAGCGCGACCGCTAAGTACTGGACGAACGGTTCGAGAAGCATGCCGGCAGGGTAGACGGGTAGAACGATGATTTCTTGCCCCCCCTTGGCAAGGGCGTCCCATTTTGCGTCTGGCTTTTTGAATATTCGATATTGCTTAGCGGGACGAAAGTCTGTGACCTTGCCAGGATACGGTTGTGGAACGTAGCGCCAGACCGCGCGATCATTGGCCTGCCAGATCCGCCCCAGGATCCCTGATTCTGACGTGGCCGCGCCGGAGCCGGGTCCGAACTGGGTAAGCAGCATCCCTCGCCACACCGGAATCCGGCTCTGGAAAATTCCTACTTTTTCCCGGAAGAACTGGGCCTTGCCAGCAAAATCAAGGTCGAGCAAGCTGGCAGCATGGAACAACAACCGTTGCCAAGCGTGATAGCTCTTACCCCAGAACGTGAGTGGAACCTTGGACCAATCCATCGTGTCGAACAATGCCAGAAGAGCAACTGGCTCTCCTTCTGACTGGAGTTGCTGAGCTACCTCGAATGCAAGCGTCCCACCCATGCAATAGCCACCTAGAAAATATGGCCCGTGCGGTTGCTCTCTGCGTACTTCCTTCACATACAGCGCCGCCATATCCTCGATTGTTTCCAGGGGAGGACAACTACCGTCCAACCCCTGGCATTGCAAGCCATAGAGCGGTTGATCAGGTCCCAAGTGCAGTGAAAGGTGGCGATAGATCAGGACGTTTCCGCCGGCTCCGTGGAAGCAGAAAAAAGGAGGACGCGAACCAAACGGCTGAATTGGCACTAGCGGGGACCAGCCGCTGGCCGAGACCTCACCGCGGAGAATCCGGGTAAGATCTCGGATGGTGGGGGCATCGTAAAGCGTAGCCAGGGGCAGTTTGACTCTGAATATCCTTTCAAGTTTGGCGAACATGTGAACCGCCAGCGATGAGTCCCCGCCCAGATCAAAGTAATTCTCGTCCAGGCCGATGGACTCAATCCCGAGGAGGTCTTGCCAAACACGCGCCACCTGTTTTGCGGTCGCATCCTCTATATCCATTGGAATTGGAATTAGAACCCTATGATGCGGGCGTAGCAGGCTCCGCGACTGCGTGTTGTTCTCTACCCTGGATCTCACTTCTCGTCTGCCACTCCCGCAGAGCCTACTTTCCACAAAGCCCCTGGGACATTTTGTAGCTCTTGAATATGCATCGGTGTAGCATGACTAAAGAAATTCGTAGACAACTCAACGCTTCGATAGACTTGCTTTCATTCCGGCGCAGAACTCCTATGGATAAATACCGATGAACGGAGCGGAAAGTCTGGTTCGCACACTGGTTGCCGGAGGGATTGATACTTGCTTCACGAATCCCGGCACCTCGGAATTGCATATCGTTGCCGCCCTTGACCGTGCGACCGAAATGAAATGTGTGCTTGGTCTCTTTGAAGGGGTTGTGACCGGCGCGGCTGATGGCTACGCGCGCATGGTTGGGAAACCGGCATGCACGCTTCTCCATCTTGGCCCCGGTCTGGCTAACGGTCTCGCCAACCTGCACAATGCCGCCCGAGCCCAGGTACCCATCGTTAACATTGTTGGCCAGCATGCAACTTATCATCTGCGCCAGGACACGCCGCTCACCGCCGACATTGAAGCGATCGCGCGGCCCTATTCCAAATGGCTGCGGACATCCTGCGCCGCCTCCGAGGTTGCTCACGATGCCGCTGATGCGATTGTTGCCGCGCGTACCGCCCCGGGCCGCATCGCCACCCTGATCATCCCCGCTGATGTCGCCTGGTCGAGCGTGAATTCGAGCAATCATGATTCAACTGCCGGGACTCCAGCCGTACCCAAGGCGCCTGTACCCGCGACTGAGACCGTTGAGCGCGCGGTAGCTATGCTTCGCTCGGGACTGAAGACTGGTTTGCTGATCGCCGGCAGTGCTCTCTTCGGAAAAGGGCTGGCAATGGCTGGGAACATTGCTGCGGCTACCGGCGCCAGGCTGCTTGCGCCCTATCCCTTCACCCGCATGGAACGTGGCACTGGAGTTGCTCCTGTCGAACGTATTCACTATGTCCTCGATATGGCGATCGAGCAACTCAAGGAAATTCGTCACCTTATTCTGGTAGGCGCATCTGCTCCGGTCTCGTATTTCGCGTACCCAGATAAGAGCAGCATAGTCACCTCGCCGGAATGTGAGCTCCATACCTTGGCGAGGCCAGGCGAAGACTATGTCGGAGCGCTCGAGGCGCTGACGGCAGCTTTGTCGCTACGCGAAGCCCAACGGCCAGAGAAAAAAGCAGAGCGGCCTTTGGCACCGGCGGGCGAAATCACACTGTCTGGCCTCGCCGCTTCCGTGGGGGCGTTGCTGCCGGAAAATTCTATCGTGGTTGACGAGTCCATGACTTCGGGGCGCGGCATAATGGCGGCTACCAGGGAGGCTCCGCGCCATGACTTCTTGGCCAACACTGGTGGCTCAATCGGGATCGCAATGCCGTTGGCCGTGGGCGCGGCCGTGGCGTGCCCGGGCCGACGTGTGTTGTGCCTAACTGCCGACGGCAGCGGGATGTACACGGCGCAAGCACTGTGGACCATGGCGCGCGCGAGTCTCAAGATCACGACCGTGGTCTTCGCCAACCGCGCCTACGCCGTTCTCAAGCGCGAGTTTGCCGGCCTCGGGATCGGCAATCCTGGTCCACGCGCCGCGGACTTGTTCGACATCGGACGTCCCGATATTGATTGGGTGCTCCTGGCACGAAGCATGGGCGTCCCTGGCACGCGGGCTACTTCGCTGGACGCATTCGTGAAAGCACTGCGGGAAGGCTTCGAGAGCCAGGGACCAATGCTGATCGAAGTAGTTGTCTAAACCCACGCGGTCGCCTTAGGTCGTCAACGCCCCTGAGCGCTGCACTTCGGCCATCTTTGCCAGCTCGTCCTTCATGATTTTTCCGGTAAGGGTCACCGGCATTGCCGGCACAAGCAGTATGTGCGACGGCCGCTTGTATGGGGCGAGATGCCGTGCAGCGTGTTCCGCTAATTCGTTGGCCGTGAGTGGCGAGCCCGCCATCGGTTGCGCGAAAGCAACGATTTCTTCGTCTCCCTTAGCGCCTTCAACCGACCGTCCGATCACGGCAGAGCGTGCGACCGATGGATGAGCATTCAGTACGGCTTCGACTTCAGCCGGATACACATTAAGCCCAAAGTGCACGATGAGCTCCTTGGTGCGCCCGACGATAAAGAGATGATCATCTTCCAGCCGAGCGAGATCGCGAGTGTTGAACCACCCATCCGGATTAATGGCGGTGGCCGTTTCCTCGGGCGCACGGTAATACCCTTTCATCACGTTGGGGCCACGCACCCACAATTCACCGACTTCACCATCGGCGACGGGAAGGCCGTCCAGCCCGACAAATTGGACCTCCATTCCTGGCAGGGCCCGACCTACCGAGAGGTCGCGA
Organism: uncultured Acidobacteriaceae bacterium; assembly: GCA_963796585.1. Taxonomy (GTDB): domain Bacteria; phylum Acidobacteriota; class Terriglobia; order Terriglobales; family Acidobacteriaceae; genus CAVVDY01. Next base: position 617,456 of record CAWCMB010000002.1, on the reverse strand, counting down.
CGAGGTGCTTCAGGAATGGCTTGAGCAATGTTGGGAGAGCACTCCGTCACCCCATAACCATTGTGCAGGGTTAGGCCGAACAGACTTTCCACCGCTGACTTGAGCGGACCGTGGAGCGGGGCCCCAGAAGATGAAATGATCCGTAGGGCCGGAAAGGCCAATTCCTTCAATCCCTTGATTTTTGCATATTCGACCAAGAGGGAGAACATGGCCGGCGCCCCCAGAAGGACCGTCAGCCTGTCCCTCTCCAGTACCGTCAAGGCAGCCATCGGATCAAAACGCGAGGCCAAGTACACTGTCGCGCCGCTGTACAAGCTTCCCAGCAGGACCACCGAGAGTCCCACAGCGTGAGACATCGGCAGGACACCGTAGAGGCGGTCATCCGGAGTCAGGGATCGTATTCTGGCCGAAACGGCGGCTACAAACAGGAGGTTCCTGTGGGTCAACATGACGCCCTTGGGGACGCCTGTAGTGCCAGACGTATAGATCAAGGTGGCGACATTATTTGCGGTGTCGCCTTCGATTGGTTCCGGTTCAACGTTTTCGTTCAGAGGCCCAATTCCCAGCCGACCTAAGGAGGTCACTTCTGCAACAGCCGCGCCATGCCGCTTGGCGTGCTCCCTGGCCTGTGGTGATACGGTCGTGGTGTAGATCAAACGTCGGGCGCCACAGTGATCCCGGATTTGGTCGATCTCGGGCGCCGAGAGGCGCGCGTTCACCAGGACGGGCCACGCGTCGATAGCAGCAAGGGCCAAGAGAAAGGTCACGAATGCCCGGCAGTTTTCGCACACGATCATGACCCGATCGCCCGGGCGAATGCCCGAGGCAATTAGCCATCCCTGAGTGTCAAGAACGGCAGCGGCAAGTTGCCGATAGGTCCAGGTGTCAGAACCCTCCACCAAGGCCGGTCGATCCGGGGAGCACTCGGCCCAAGGCTTCAGAACGTCGCTGATCCGCTCTGGAAAGCTATTCAGGAGCTCGGCGATCTTATCGTGTGAGATTTGCGGCATTGCGGGATCGTGATGCTGAGAGCTTTCGGTTTACAGCGAGTGTGGTTCGTCGCTTTGGGAAATCAAGGCCGGCTCTTCCTCGGCCGCGCGATGTTGTTCGCACGAGGGCCCTACGGCAGAAGGCGCCCGGCTGAGCCAAATCTCCCGCCAGTAGGCAAACTCGCCTCGCGGGCACCCGCCAAATGCTACACAGGCACATCCGCACAGCGAACCTTCCAGGAACACAGTGTTACGGAGTTGCCTCATCTCGCCGGTACCATCCACGATAATTTTCTCGACCTTGCGCTCCACGCGGTACTGCTCGCCACAAGAGCGTCCCATCGCCGGGGTGAAGTACAGTCCACGGTTGTGCGCCTTTTCGTTCAAAGTCTTTGCGATACTTGCCAGCGGCTTGACTTCGATCCGCTCTCCTGCTCGCAGGTTCAGGCTCTCCACCGGGGTCGAGGTTTGAGTTCCACGGGCGTACGCCCCCAGAAATATTCTACGAATTCTCCAAAATAGCCATATTCCGATGCGTTGCGCCATCTCCAGAAGGCCGCAGTTGCCCGCGCGAACTTCGCTGAGGCTTTTCCCAAGCCGTTCCCAGCGGGACAATTCGCTGGTCGCGTTCAGTATTTCGCTGGCCTGACAAAAATAAGTTTTCGGACCGGTCGTGGTCTTCAGCCGAGCTCGCAGTTGCTGAGCACTTACCGGATCCACGGTTGACGGAATGGTCCCGGCACCCTCGACCTTGCGCAGCCAAGCTTCGCGCCAGAAGATCGTACACGCCTTCTGACAACCGTCGTGTGCGGCTCCCGAACAACGCAATTCTTCCAGCAGAACGACATCCTCCGCCGGAAACTTCCGCATGCCGGACCGCGTTCCGTAGTAGCAGGTCTTTACCACACGCTGCGAAACCCTAAATCTTCTGCCACAAAAGTCCACCATTTCCGGCATGAATGGCAACTTATCTTGAGTGCCGTCGGTATCCAGCGTCTGCAGGATTTCTCTGGGCGACCGTACTTCCACCAAGTCGCCGGGGCACAGATGAGGGGTGGTTGGCCTCACGTTATTTCTGGTTACTCTCACTAAGGATTTGGTAGTTCCGCTGAGATATATATTTTGGGGAAACCCTTGTTTATTTTCCGATTCGGCAGAGCGCCCTAGTTCAAGGCTGCAAGGTCGGTACTTCCGCTAGGTGATTCGGAATCCCTGAAAACTCCAAAGTGTCCACACCGCAAAGGCCAGCATCAACGGCGACTTGCCGGCCAGGCCGATCATCCGGAGGCCCTTGCGCCACACCTTCAGGGCAAGTCCTAAGGGTCGCCACATGTTCTCCCGGAGAACGCCGACCTTGCGTAGCTGCTGCGTGACACGCCATGAGCAAGAGCTTCCGGCAGGAAAGAATGCCATATCGCCGGGGCCGAACCGGCGCTCCTCGCCTTTGTTATTAATCATGAAGGCCTCGCCCGAGATTATGACGATGGTCTCGTCCATTCCGTAATACCAGTTGAAGCTGCCCGGCGTGCAGTCCCAAACTACAATGTGCGAGGTCCAGTCACGACTTCTCACCAATTTCTTGCATCGTGCCTGGGGCGAGCCGCTCACGATCCAAGCGGGAGGTATTGGCTCGGGATCAAGTTCAACACTGGCCGGGGTGGCCACTAGAATTGATTTGGACCAACCCGTCCCCAAACGGTTATCCGTTGATTTTTCTGATTGAACCATCGAAGACAAGAACGAAACTGCTTTTGACGAGCGGAGCCTCTCTGGCTACGACAATGCAGACCGGCTTTGCGGGGCATCTCCATAAATAGTTTTAATCGTTGGAAACGCCGACGCTTCCGCCATTTCCGAAACTACATACCGCAGCCAATTCCGATAAATGACGATGGCGGAAGAGTGCCAGATATTCTGCAATCTCCCCATCAGGGCAGCTTCAGGGAAACCCGAGAGCAGTTCTTCGCGCGGATTGGACAAAACTGTCTCGCGAAAGCTATTCAGCAACTTGGTGCTCGTTGTGTCGAAGTAACCCTTAGGCATGGAGGGATAGGCTTCTCTTTCCCGCTTGAGAAATCTCTTGATGTCTCTGCGGTATTCCATCAGCAGAGTCTGGCCACCATATTCTGGATGGCCCTGGAAATGTAAGAATAGGCTCCGCTTTTTCTTCTTGACGAACGAGTCCACGCCGCCCTCGGCCGATTGAGTCAGCACCAGATACCCACACGCAGTCAGGGCCTCCGCCTGCACTTCGTTCCACCGAGAATGAGGGAAACGTACCCATTTCCCCGTGCCGGCGGTTAGGTTGTGGCTGCCGGCGTTGGCAAACTCAAAGACACCGAACTGCTTGTCCCTTAGCGGATGACGGCTGATGCCGTCGCTATAGAGGACGCCAGCATGTGCCGCTAGGCATGACAATATCGTCGAGACAGTGTTGCTTTCTGCCCAATCTAGAACGTTGGCCAAGGCAGACCAGTAGGGTTCATTACGCAGGTTGGGCTGCCGCGGCTCGGTTCCGGTCATGATCACAGCGTCGAATTGGTTGTTCAATAAGCCGTCTGTATCGAAATAGAAGCTACTTAGATGCTGCTGTCCCCGCTCCCCACGAGGAATTCCCGACAGAGAGTGGAGCCTGACACGCACTGGAATGTCGCCGGCACTAGCTTCCAGCAACTCGAAGAACTGGATCTCGGTATCTTCCAGGGCCGGGTCTGGCATGTTGTTGACGAATGCAATTCTCACGCACCTCGACGGTGCGGCCTCGGTTTCGACCCTAGATTCGGGGCGCAAGCTCTGTCTCGCGGCCCAACGAGGCGGAACCCGGCCGCCGTCAATCATCAATGGCATGGCGTTCTTCTGGAACGGATGGTTGTTCGAAACTCTCCAAGTTTCATACTTCGGCCTTGTCCAGCGCCTGTGCTAAATCGGCGAGAATATCGTCGATATGCTCGATACCGACGCTAAGCCGCAGCATCTCCGGCGTCACACCCACCTTCGCCTGTTCTTCTGGCGACAATTGCCGGTGGGTGGTGGATGCTGGATGACACGCCAACGACTTGGCATCGCCCATATTCACCATTCTCTTGAATAGTTTGAGCGCATTAAAACACTTCGTTCCCGCCTCGAATCCGCCCTTCACTCCGAACGTCAGCAGAGAGCAGCGCTTGGAACCCAGGTACCGCTGGGCCATTGGATATAGCGGGTTGTCTGGAAATCCGACGTAGTTGACCCATTCCACTTTGGGATGATCGCGCAGATACTCTGCCACCTTGCGCGCATTCTCGACGTGGCGTTCAACCCGAAGGGCCAACGTCTCAACCCCCTGGAGCAGGAGGAAACCATTAAATGGCGATAACGTAGCGCCAGTGTTTCTTTGGCAGACGGTCCGGCAGCGTGCTACGTAAGCGGCATCCCCGAATTGGTCGACGTAGACCACACCGTGGTAAGCAATCTCTGGCTGGTTCAGCATGTAGAAGCGTTCGGGATACTTTCGCCATGGAAACCTGCCGCTGTCGACGATCATTCCGCCCAGGGTTGTGCCGTGTCCTCCCATGAATTTCGTCATGGAATGCACAACCACATCGGCGCCATATTCGATCGGCCTAAGCAGAATTGGCGTCGCGATCGTGTTATCGACGACCAAGGGCACACCGTGTTTGTGTGCGACCCGCGCAAGCCCCTCGATATCCGCAACATTGCCCGCCGGATTGCCTATGCTTTCGCAGAAGACTGCGCGGGTGTTTTCGTCGATTAGCTTTTCGACGTCATCCGGACGGTCAGTAGCGGCGAAGCGCGGGGTGATTCCCCGTTTGGGGAAGATATGGGCCAAAAGGGTATAGGTGGCGCCATAGAGTTGCGGCAGGGAAACAATGTTGTTACCCGACTCGGCAATATTAATGAGTGAGTACTCAATTGCCGCCATTCCTGAGCTGACGCTCAGGGCTTCCACTCCGCCTTCCAGCGCGGCAACTCGCTTCTCCAGGACCGTGTTCGTCGGATTGCCGATGCGCGTGTAGATATTCCCCTGCACCTCGAGATTAAAGAGTGCCGCGCCATGCTCGGCACTGTCGAACTCGAACGCGATTGTCTGGTAGATAGGTACGGCGACGGCCTTGGTCGTGGGATCGCCGTCGTAGCCGCCGTGGATCGCAATCGTTTCTCTCTTCATACCCGCCATAAGTTTCCGGATTGCAGCAGCGGAAGCTGCGGTAGTCCCTGGAGTCCGTTCATTTTGAGATAGCCACGACTCTACGCACCGGGATGGATGCCGGCTCTCGCGAGATAGACTTCATGATGGCGTGGGTCAGGGTGCGAGAGGCAAACCCAGCGCCGAAGGCGAAACGCATGACCGGCCCAAAGCTATTTGCCGCCGCAATCCCTACAAAATAGAGACCGGGGACGGAGGACTCGAAACTCGACGAGAGCACTGGCGCTCCATCGACGAGTTTCACCTTCGAGCGAATCGCCGGATTGAGAAACGTCAAACGTTCCAGGTCTACTTTGTAACCGGTGGCGGCTATGATGTGGCCGGTTACAATCTCCCGCACCCTACCGTCGGCAGCGCGAACACGGAGACACACTCCATCGTTCTGAACCTCGGCTCCCATGGGCGTGCATCCGAGATGCAATGGCACCTTCCCAACCACCTTGTCTCGAATGAACCATCCCCCGGACGGACCAAGCGTTCTGCGGACAGTTTCAACTCGAAGACGCTCGGGCAAGTAGTGAAAGGCCATCGGCGAATTAGCAAAGAAACGCGAGCGTATGCCGGGTCCAAGCCCAGATTGGGGATGCCTGATCTGCTGCCACCGCGAGGGCAGTTTGCCCATTGGCCCGCTATGGAAGATCAGCGATTCCCGGCGACTGACAAGCTGCACCTCGGCACCGGCCTCGTGCAGCAGTCCCGCCAGGTCAAGTGCGGAAGCTCCGCCGCCAATTACGACAACGTCGCGGCCTCGAAACAACTCGACCTCGTGATGGCGCGAGCTATGGGAAAGGAATTCCGCCGGCAGTGATGCCAGGTTGTCGGGAACGTAGTCGAAATGGGTGATGCCAACCGCCAGCACCACCGTGCGGGTCTGAACCGTTTCGCCATTTTCGAGCTGCAACCGGAACCCGTCCGGCAACCGATCGACACTCACTACTAGCTTGTCTTCCAGCTCTGGCACCATTCGATCCCGGAAGGCGAGCCCATAGGCAGTAAACGTCTCCAGACGAACCGGCACGCCCTTGTCGGCATACTCGATGCCTTTTTCCGCGCAAAACTGCCTCAGGGTAAATGCGCTCTCTGGAGCGTAGATGTCGGAAGCGAATCCGTCGGACTTTAACATCATGCCTTTCGGCATGTGTGCAAGCCAGCTGTCCATCGGACGGCCGAAGATACGGAATGCAATACCACTTCGCCGGAAATGTGCAGCGACAGACAGTCCATAGGGACCTGCGCCAATGATCGCATTTTCTAGCATAGCTCTATAAAAACTCCTCTTGATTGATCAGTTTGGCATTTGAGCGGCGAAACACAGTGAGGGGCTCTTCACGAGGTTCGGCAGCGGCCGATTGGATCAGTTTCCCTTTTGAGGCACTAGCACAAGTTGGCTATTCGCAAAGTCAGGGCGTCTCGACTTCGACTCGAAAAATCGTTTCAGTCCCAGGAACGGCTTCTCCAGAAGATTCCAAGATAGAGTCGCCAGCGCGTAGCTCGCAACGATGGCAATCGGCAAGATCAGCAAGGGATGCCGAGTGAAGTGAAACGTCTTCGCCATGTCGAATGGGATCTTGTGGAGCAAGTAAAGGCCGTAGCTGATGGTTCCGGTGTAGATGAGGAAGCGATTCGTCAACGCTGACCGAAGCCATGCTTCCGTAGAAAACAGCGCAAGATATACAAATGAGACCGAAGCCATCGCGGTAAAAGAGAAAGCGATCCATCTTGCGTTCGCGCTTGCGGTTATAAGTGCCAGCGGCGCCGCGATAAGCAGAGCTATCCAGGCGCGTTTTATGAAGTTGGATGGATGAAAATTCCCTGAACGGACTACGATTGCGAGAAGAGCCCCCGCCATCAGGCTGTCCAAACGGCAGAACACGTTTGCGTAGATATCAATGCCGTGCAATACCAGGTACAAGCGAAGCGCTGGGGAAATACAAATCACTGCAATGGCAAGCCGACGCACTTGAGTCCAGGAGCAGTATCGAATCACCCAGGGCCAAACCAGATAAAACTGCTCCTCGACGGCGAGCGACCAGGTAACCCCCAGCAGTCCTGTTGCGCCCGTCGGACTCGGAACCAGGAAATTCTGCAGAAACAACGGGTAGGCCCACCAAGGTGACGAACGGCTCGCAAAGACCGTGTGGGCTTCTGACGGACGCAGAAAGGGAACAAGCACGAACATGAAAAAAAGTGCGGAATAATATAGAGGCCATATCCTCAGGCATCGCCGGACATAGAAGTTCTTTAAGTAGCCTTCCGATTGCTTAGTGTCAACCAGAATACCGGTAATCAAAAATCCGGACAAAACGAAAAAGAGATCAACCCCCATCCACCCCTGGGCGAACAATCGTGGTAATGAACCGCTGTTGTGAAACATTACCAATAAAATAGCCACGCCACGAACGGCATCGAGTTGAGGGATCCTCCGATGCATTCTAATTGCGGACGAAGTCCAGGGCTGGATGTTACCGCCTCCCCAGCAGGCAGACTCCCGTCCAGGGAAAATTTCCCGGTGTGCCCTTAGGCTCTGGTAATAAGGACATTAGTTCGACCGGCGCACGATTTAACTGCGCTGCGGTCTTTAACAGTCCCTGGACGTCCTTGGGCTCCCACCCATAGGGCACAAAGAAACTCGGGCCTTCCGGCGGCCCAAATTTGAATGCCGCCCCCGCTTCGCTGAGCTGCCTGCCGGTTGTGCGCTGCATTACCTTGAGCTGACCCGGCGAAGCAAGGTCGATAAGCCAGCTCTGGAAGTGCACAAGGGCAGCGAGATCTCTGGCGAAGGATTCCACCTCCTCGGGGGTGAAATAGATTAAGAGGCCCTCGGTTAGGACCACGACCTTGGTGGCTCGCTGATCCAGTTGTGCAAACAACCTTTGCCGTGCGGGCACATCCGATAGATCAAGGGCTATACGCTCCAGCCGGCAGCGGGGCTTCTCATTCCCCAGAACGCCTTCCTTGTAGGAAATAATCTCGGGCAGATCCACCTCTACCCATTGAAGCATGCTGGGTAGCTCCATGCGATAGGGCCTGGCGTCAAGCCCGGCGGCAAGATTAACCACCAGGTTGGCACCTTCTTCAATCTCGCGGGCAACAAACTTGTCAAAAAGATAGGTTCGCGCCACCCACGCCCACTCGTGCTTGTTTCCATCCCGCAGGGTACTGGCGATATGGAACCCGCGCTCTCCGGCCAGACGCTTGGCGTACGGATCGCGGAAGAGCGCATCGGGCCGTTGGGTTTCGAGAGCTCGAAAATAAGCTACCCAACGGGCAGTATCGGAGATGCCACGAACCGTAAGGCTTGACTCGATCATTTGTGGGAACGGAGGTTCAGCGAAGAGAAAGCATCCCGGCGTCTATGTCAACACGCCAGGTGCGACGTTTGCGAATTTACAGTGCCCCAGTTCGAATTCCCGGTGGGTTGTAACAAGTGCTGCCTTCATGTCTTTCTGCGCCACCACGAAGGAGATGTTGCACTCCGACGAGCCTTGTGCGATAGCAATGATGTCTATATTCTCCCGTCCCAATGCGCAGAATGTGCGGCCGGCAATTCCCGAGACGCCGCGCATGTTCTGTCCCACGACAGTGACAATCGCAACTGCCGGATCCAGGGTAATGTGTTCCACCTTTTCGTGGGCCAAGTCCTGCGCAAACTCGAGGCGTAGAGCCTCGACCGTGCGCTTCGCTTGCGGGGACGAAACGATCAGGCAGATGTTGTTTTGCGAAGAGGATTGCGAAATTAGCAAAACATCGGCCCGAACCGCCGCGGTCGTGGCAAAGGTACGGCCTAAAACATCCGGTATACCCACGATTCCCGGCCCTCCGACGGTGATCAAGGCGAGGTCGCCGATCGCAGTGAGCGCCTTCACGCCCCCGCCGGCGGTGGGTCCCGATGGAGAGATTTTCGTTCCTGACTGGTCTGGTGCGAAGGTGTTGCGGATCCATAGGGGAATACCGCACTGCATGACCGCTCGAAGGGTTTTAGGGTGCAAAACCTTCGCGCCGAAGTGCGCAAGCTCTGCTGCTTCTCGATATGAAATCTCAGGCACCGTGCAGGTACCCGGCACCAAGCGTGGATCAGCCGTTAGCAAGCCGTCGACGTCTGTCCAGATGACGACCTCGTCAGCGTCAAGAGCCGCGGCCAGGATGGTTGCAGAATAATCAGAGCCGCCCCGACCGAGGGTTGTAAGGACGCCTTCCGCTGTGGCACCGATGAAGCCGGTAACCACCGGGACGACGCCACGCAGCAAGAGCGGACGCAGTCGCGCTTCGCACAACTCGCGCGTAGGATTCATCCACGGGTCCGCGGCGCCGTGGTCGGAGTCGGTCACGACCAGTTCTGTGGCCTCGATTGCCTCGCTAGTAACGCCGTGTTGGGCGAGTACGGCCGCAAGGAGAGGCGCAGAAAGACGCTCCCCAAGGCTCGATATCGAGTCCCGGGTGCGCGGCGTCAACTCGCGCAATAAGATGGTTCCCTCGCACAGACGGTCACCTTCTTCAAGAATCTCCTGCATCTCTTGGCGGATGCGGCTCTGCTCGGCAGGGGACGAAATCAACATGCTGACTACCGCGTCATGCCGCTGGCGCAGCTCCGCGAAAATGGCCGCGACCGCGTCACGGTTTCCCGCCTCCGACTGTGTGGCTGCCTCGATTAGTTTGTCGGTCACACCGCCCATGGCAGAGACAACGACCACGACCTCATTGTCACGGGACGCCGCTCGAATGATCTCGGACACTCTGGCAATGCAGGACTCATCGCCCACCGATGTGCCGCCAAACTTCATTACTTGGAGCGGCCTCTTCACGGTCTCGAGGCCTTGAATGTGCCCGGGACTGCAATTGAGCAAGTAGTCTGAACTCCTGGTGGCCCCACGCGCCATGGAGAAGTTGCCCGGTGAATGCGCGGCGCATCTCCCGAGAGGCTCGGCTGCGCCGGGTCGCCCATCGCAGTCGCGCAATTCCGCAGACGGAACTTTCACGCCAGCTTCGTGAGCTTCCCCAGTTGCACGCTCTCTGCAGATGCCTTGATTGATTCTGCTTCGCAATTTAACGCGCACAGCGAGACCTTCCTGCGGAGTGGCTATGAACGAGGCAAGCGCGCCGCGGACAAGGCCCTGATGGAGTTTTGATGTGAATACCACGCGCTCTGCTTACGACGGCTGCGGACACAGGCACGGACCAACTCGGGTTCTTCCCACGGAATATCGTGATACCCGGCGTGTAGAAATTTGCTTTTAGGATCTCTAATCCATTCCTGGGGAAAAAGAGCGATGGTGTCGTTTTCGGTGACCTTTGGTGCCTCTTGAACAGCTTCTCCGGATAGGGCGGCATATAGGGCTGCAGGAAGGTCACGTCCACGCCCGAGCTTTAGATGCCCAACCTGCGTTGCTCGGGGATTGATTTCAATGAGGTACGCGTTGCCAGTCTCGGACTCGATCAGGAAATCCAAGCCATGCAGTCCTGAAAGGTTGAGCCGACGAACGATCCTCTCGGCAGCTAACGACATTTCAGGGTTCTCGATCAAGCGGACCACAGTCGCGTGACCAGTCTGTTCCGCTTTGTGAATTACCTCAAAATGCAGACTCGCGAGGACTGTCCCCTGCCAGCAGGCGATCGTGCTGGTTGCTTCGCGTCCTGCCACAAATGTCTGTGCATTCACTACGGAGCGACGACGCAGCAGGGACGGCCAAACCAACGTCGTATCTTGGTCTATCAACGCCCGCTTAGACGCCCTCGCCAAGAGTGGAGGGGCTTGCAGCTTACGAAATGCATATTCTGCGTCGTCAAGGGTGGGCACGATTCTCACACCATCACCGCCCGAAGTGCCGTCCGCCTTCAGTACAGTCGGAAGACCCGTTCGCGCCACCCATGTTCTCAGCTCATTGAGGTTACGGATGACCTCGGTCTTTGGGACGCGGATGCCCTCTTCCTGGGCGATTTCTGTCAAGGCGGTTCTCGCAGAGAGCACTGAGAAACTTGCTGATGCCCCGAGGGAACGCTCGATCAACGCGCAAATGGGATCCTTTGCTTTCCCACGGCGCCGTGCTCGATCATAAAGGTCATGCAGGTGTCGGACTGCGAGGTCATCACCAGGAACAATGAAATCAGGTTTGGTTTCAGCGATGGCATCTGCAAACGACTTCAACGGCGTAAGCCCGCTGTAGACATGCCGCGGGCGTACAGACCTGGTCTTGTGGAGTGGGTGGCCAGAGGGGCACACACCCTCGACGATGCACCCGGCATTGGCCAGAGCCATTGCGAGCCGAGCCGTCGGAAACCAGCGAGCCGTAGTGGCAACCAAAACGGTGGGTTTCAACTCTGTCCAGTCCTTGGTGTGATGCTTGGGCCGCTCCCTAGGATTGACAGGCAGAAGCAGTCGAAAGTGCCTCGGCTACCCGGCTCTATTTGAAATTCGTAGACCCGAATTCCGACCTTGGCCGGCAGGCGGCGACCGCGCATAGGGTAGACCAGCATCGTCACCTTACTCAGGTCGATGTCCAGATCTCCGAGGGTGTTCAGCCGCACAACACCGAACCACCGTTTACGTTCATGATCTCGCCGGTAATATGGCGCGCCCAGTCGGAGCCAAGGAACACGATGGCGTTGGCCACGTCATCGGCCAAGGCGATGCGCCGCAAAGGAATGGCCTGTTCGACTTCGTGCTTAAATCCGTTGCTGCCGGGGCCGAAGACTGGATCGTTCAGCTCAGTATCCACCCAGCCGGGAGCGACACAGTTCACACGAATGCTGGGCGCCAGTTCAACCGCCAGCGACTTTGCGAAACTGATCTGCCCACCTTTCGAGGCCGCATAGTTCGAGTAGCCGGCCTCACCACGCTGCCCGGCAGTTGAGCTAACGATCACAATCGCACCGCTCTCTTGCCGCTTCAGCGCCGGCACCGCCGCACGGCAGATGGTCCAGGTACCTCGAAGGTTGTAGTTAAGCACCCTGTCCCATACCTCGTCGCTCATCTGCTCGACTGGCGCTCCCTCCCAGATCCCCGCGTTTGCGACGACGAGGTCAACCTGACCGAAAGAGCTCAACGTCTCGTCCACCACGGCAGCCGCATCGCTGCTCCGGCTAACGTCGCCTTGAATGGCGAGGGCCTGCACGCCCAGTGCGCGAGCCTCCTCCACGGCCTCCACGGCCTCGCGCGACTGGAAGATGTAGTTCACCACCACATGCGCGCCGGCTTCAGCAAGCTTCTGCACGGTTGCACGTCCGATTCCACGGGAGCCACCGGTTACGATCGCCACCCGGTCGCGCAAAAGGTTCCGGGGAAAACTGCAAGTCTTCGGATCTGCAAGGACTGTCATTAAGTGCTCCCCTTAACCGACCTCACCGCCCCGCGGTTCGTAATTCTTTTCCCACTCGACCCCGGGTTCGGGCTCCCGCTGCACTTCAAGTCGTCGCTCCGTGTTCTTCTGGGGCACATTTCGTTCCACAGCGACGGCGGCAGTCAGAAGCTGGTTCTCAACCATTTCGGTCGAGAGCGAGTCGACCAATTCCAGGTAATCATTCTTACGCCGACTCCAATCGTTGAGTTCCGCATACTTATGCCCATTTGCGATCAAGGTCTCTCGCAGCTTCTGATCCCTGATGACATCGAGTATCGCTTTAGCGAGCGCCTCACTGTCTCCCGAAGTGAAAAAATGAACCGTCTTCTCGTCATAATAGAAAGAGTCGATCTTTGTCCTGGAGGCGACGACAGGAATGCCTTGAGACATGAATTCCATGATCTTTGTACTGTAAGCTTCATTTCCAAAAGAGTCGGCCCGTTTGGGGACGACTCCAAGGTCGGAATTCGCGATTACATTCGCGATTTCTTCAAGAGATACACTCCCAAGGAATTTGACTTTCTCGCTGAGACCAAGGTCCCTGGCCAACCTCTCTAAACTCGGTTGCATGGGACCATTCCCGTACAGATGCAATTCAGCGTTCGGCACTTTGCTAGTGACCTGGACAAAAGCCTTGATCGCGATATCCAATCCCTGATGCCACTGAAAACTTCCTGGAAAAAGAACAATGAATTTCCCGTCGCTTCTGGTCTTCGGGCGACGGTAGAAGATCTCCGGATCAACATGGTTGACAAGAACAGAGCACTTGTTTTCGGGAACAGAACGCGAAACCAGCGTTCCTCGCCAAAGGTCGTTCGAGACGATGACGTGGTCCACGAACGTGGCCGTCGCTTTTTCAAAGAACTTTAGCACCGCGACATAGCAACTGCTTGACTCGGCATTAAACTTGCTCGAGAACAGCTCAGGCATAAGGTCGTGCACATCCAAAATCAGTCTTACCCCAGTGAGCTTCGGATACCATGCGGCATATACCAGAACATTCGGCATGTTATGCACGTGAATTAGGTCATATCGATTCCGGTGGTGAAGACGAGTCAGGAGGATCGAAGAACCCAAGAGAAAGCGGAGCCATCGCCACGCATAAGCCAATCGGTGCGGCTCATTGGTTCGCGGTGCTGAATTCGATAAACAGTAACCCCATTAATCTCTTGCGGGCAGGTCGGTGCCTCTTTCCCACCCAATGCGATCACATCGACTTGATCGCCCCGTTTTGCTAGGGTTTCGGCATAGTGCCGCACACGACTGTCCCGCTCGTAGGCCGTATATGCCAGCATGGAGATCTTCTTGCGTGTATTCCGCGAAGACATGGGAAGTGCGGCACAATAGTATCGAGCAACCTCCCGCGGCAACGCAGACCAAAACTGCCCTCTATACTTGTCTCGCACGTAGGCTAGCAGCTCCTCATAATAAGCCACCGGAAATTCATCCCGCTGTTGGTCGCGACTAAAACACATATAGTCTGGATGGGTATTGAGCAAGACCATACCACCTCGCTCAACTATCCAGTCCAGCTTTTGCTTCCAGATGTCAATGGTACGCTCGCGCAGAATCACGAAGAGCGTGAAGTCCTGCACTAAGGTATATGGGAGCTCTACATAGCCGCGCCCACTCGTACCCGGCACCCAAAAAGGAAAAATTGTTCCCATTCCATCCGGTTGAGGCTCGAAGCAATCTGTGTCAAAGGTAGAAGCATCATATTCAGTATCTAGATTGTGCAGCCATCCTAACCTGTGCTGCATTAGGGGAGAACGAAATCCGGAAGCTCCCCATTTCTGTAGGTATTTCCGGAATGCGCGCCGCTTTCGTCGTAAATTCACGTTTGGAGTTGTAGAGTTTTCCGTCATGTTCCAACCCGTGTACCCCAACCTCAAATCCGGCTTGATCCACCGTCCGTCGCAACGAGTCGGATACTACATGCTTATCCTTCGGAACGAAGTTGAAAGACGAGCGAAAGCCATGCCGTGATTCCAGTTTCATCACCTGCTCAACGCGCTCAAGCCCCTTCTTGCCTTCGACGTCATGAGTGAGAACCAAGCGCGAAACGCTTGCCGTCCGGCCATCCTGGCCAATTCGGCGGGGTGGCGCCTGCGTTCGGATCGATCGGCCATACATCCGCACAGGTCATCCGATTGTGCCTCGCCCGCAACCGCCGCAAACCGATGCGGATGTGCCAAGGCAAGAGAGGTTTCAGGAAATAATATGTTCTATTGAGCAACATAGTTGGTCACTAAAATCTTGGAGTTAGCAGCTGCGCGAAGCCGTGTGATCTCCGCGCACATATTGTTGGCGTCTCCGGCGGGAAATTCATATTGCGCGGCGATGTGGAGCGATCAGAGCGACCCAACTCTGGATCACCTACGCCGCGATTAGACGGAACCCGACTGCTCTGGCGCCTAATGATAGCGCCTGACCTTTCGATAGAGTGTTGGCATGCGCCATCTCGAAATCACTTGGTGCACTGATTTCGCTGGAGAAACAGCATCCCGGGTCCCGGAGGCAAAAAGCTCTGTCCCGGGACAGAATCGCGAGATGAGCTAACCGACAAATCGGTAGAAACGGTTGGCGACGAGCTTCAAGAAAGGGTCCGGCATATGCGAAATAGCCTTTCGCACGCAGCGGACCTTCCAATCCGTGGTCGTTGGGTAGGATAAATTTCGCTCGATTCTGAGATATACTAGTCGGGAGGCTCTTGCGCCCAAGCGTTCCTTGAAATTCGCCAGCCCTGAATTGTCCACTCTCGCAGCGACCCAAGTCGAGTTCGTGGGCTCCCAATGCCTTGCTCTCTTGAATTGCTTTCCAGAAAAGAAGCGGCATCCCGCCCAAGTTATGGAATCTCGTCGTCCGAGCAGCCGTATTTGTAGATGAGAGATTTCTTGAACAGATATCGTCAGAATACTGGCGATCGGCTGACCTTCCTTGGAGACGACGCGGATAGTCAGACGGTCGCCGAGGCACTCCAGGAGATTTCGAAACCATAACAGGGGCTGTGGAGGAAGCTGATGTCGGCGTCGCGTAAGCAATAACAAGCCGTAAAACTTATCTAGAATTCGCTCTGAACGTCCGGCTTCATACTCTAGGTTTTCACGTTCGCCGCGCTGAATTTTCCTCTGCACGCAACTCTTATGGAAGTTGTGAAAGATCGTCTGGAGGTCCGGCCGGAGGTCGAGTTTGTGAAAATAGAACTCCTCTCCCGTTGAAGGCAGGGTCGCATCGCCAGGTCGGAATCGGAAGGAAACCATCGGCCTGAGCTCGATGTACTTCCACTTCTCCCGATTCATTTGTTCTGTGAGGTAAGACAAGAAGGATTGTTAGCGTGTCGCCCGTTTCCACCAGGGGTTGGCAGTGATCCGAAAAAGGCATCGACACCAAGCGGTAACCCCGGAAGCTATTTTCTCCGGACACGGCAAAATACGATGCCGTTTTTCAATTCCTCACCAGGAGCTGAAGTCGTGAAAGCCACAGGCTGGTATCCGTAGGTCTGCCGCAAAGCTACCAGCCACTCCCGCGAATTGAAATATCGAGGCATGATGTTGCTGGGAGAGAAAAACCGGCCATCGCGGATCCACTACTGGATCAAACTTGTATACAGATGGAGACATTTCGATCTGAGCGGCTCGAGAAGAAGTTCTGTTTCTATTACTGTGAATGCAATTCCGCACTTACGCGGGAAGTGGGGGTTTCCTCCTACAGCATTCTGCCATTCCGGTCGAGTCCTAATGCTGGCCAATCTTTGCTGGAGAGTGTCTTGCGTCTCCAGGATCATGGCGTCCGTAGCGCCGAATCCTGGCCCAGTGCTCAGCGCGCATATATTTTATGAACTCATCGGAAACTGGCCTCTTCTGTCGACGCACATGGGAGAGAAGAAAAGAATAAAGTCTAAGAAGCGCTCCAATAACATAGGGCTTTCTGGGTATTCGAACCAGAGTTCTGAGGATCTCGACCTGGGATGATATCCGAGCGAGTAGTCCATTTGCCCCTGGCGAAAACAATATCGCAAGCGGCCGTCTGCACTTCCCGCGCTTCGGTGATGATGCGCCTTTACATCCGGAAATGCCTGAACAGACCATCCCTTCATCCGTGCCATCACTTCGGCGTGCGAATCAGGGGCTCCATGAGGAAGAGGAAGATATCGGCCCCCAATGGCGGCCAGACACTCGCGACGAAACAACTGAACACCATGAGGTACAGAATTGGGGTTGGTTCCGGTGCGGAGTTTATATGTACCACTGCTTTCCTCATATAGATAACCACCGCCCAATCCGAGATTGGGATTCTCTTGAAACTTATCCAATAGGTCCTCGAAATAGGAGGGAGGTAAGGAAATGTCCGCATCCAAGTTGCCGATAAAACCGTATTCAAGATCCTGCACGAGCGAAAAGCCTGCATTAATGGCATTCGCCTGGGCGGCGAAGTTACGAGGGTGATCTTCCGAGATTCTGTGAAGGTGGATGAACCCATATTTCTTGGCGTGTCTCGCCACGATATCGTCCGTTCTATCCGTCGAGCCGTCGCTCACAATGACCCAGTATCGGGGGAGGAGAGTCTGCGAGACCATGGATTCGATCAGGCTCTCGATGTAACTTTCCTCATTGCGGGCGGCTGTTGCGAGGACGTAGTACTTGCCATTCAAATCAGTCATAGGAGGTCTGAACCTCCTCGCTCCGAACGCGGAGCAGCAGCGAGCGGATCTTCCTTTTGAGAAAGAAAGCATAGGGTAGCCACCGAGGGCGCCGAATAGCTTCAGGCGAAACTCAATGTCCCAATCAGAGAACTCTACCGAACTGCGACCGATAACATACTCTTCTTGGGATCCTAATGCTAACTTTGGTAGATTGCTAAAGACTCGGCTGTAGCCTGCCTCGCGGCAAAGATCCACAATATTCTGATTGTGCGCCCCAAACGGAAAGCTACAGAGCAGTACCTGCTGCTCCAGGCATCGCTCGAGCTGCTGGCGAGATTGCTGCAGTTCGCGCAGAGCGTGCACTTCGCCTAGAGTCGTGAGATCGGGGTGCGTCATAGTATGCGACCCAATCACAACCAAATCGGAAGGCATCCGAAGAAGCTCTTCGAGCGTGACCACCCGGTCCAACTTCCCTTCTTCCGAGTATTCCTTCGACCATGGGGGGATTTGCCCCAAACAACCCGCCATCACGAAGATTGTGGAAGGAATAGCACGCCTTGCCAGCTCTGGGAGAGCATTCTCGAGCACGGTAAGAAATCCGTCGTCAAAGGTGACCACCGCATACCGGCGGCCTGGTTGCAGCGGACCGCTATATGCTGCCGGAATAGGCTCCGCCCAACGGCGCAGCAAATCCATCTGGTGGGTGAACCTAGACACTTTGCTGGTTGGCAATGCGTGATAATAGAGAACGACACAGGTAGCGCCTGGCTTCCGCCCCAGTCCTTGCAAGGTCAGACGGCGAAGGCAGTCGCCAACATAACAGCCCATACTGATGAGGAGCTTTACTATCCTTAAGCTTTTTCGGCGTGTTCTCGACATTGATCACCGAAACGCCGCGACGCATCGACTCCGCAGAGTCGCCAGTCGGTGTGGAGCGACATGATCAATCCGCTTGATCGGCTCGGCCGCGTGGTCCTGGAACGCTGCTTGTGGTGAGGACGGGTTTATTGAGGCCACTATCTGCTCGGCGAAAGCTAAGGTATTGCACTTGGTTCCGCAAGCTTCGCTGCATTTGTCAAACGCAAACTGTCGGCTGCCAGCCAGCTGATGCAGGACAGGCTTCTAACAACCCTGAACGCGGCTCCCGGACGGTGACGCGGACTGCAACCATATATGATCGAATATCCAACTATCCTAACCAGTTCATGGATCCAAATTGCCGACTGGTAGCCGAAGACTGCTAGCAGTGAATGATACTTGCGGAAATATTGCAGATTGGCACGACGCATCTCAATATAGAACCGCGTAGGCGCCTGTCCTGAACTAGCAGCCCCATAATGCAGGGCCTCAGCGTCCGGATAAAATACCACCCGCCACCCTGCCGCACGGAAGCGATAGCAAAAATCGATGTCTTCTCCATACATGAAGAACTGCTCATCGAGCATACCGACCTGCCTAAGCGCCACGCGTGGAACCATCCAGAACCATCCCGTCAGCACTTCGACGTCATCAACAGCGTCGTACGGATAGTCCTCCATTTCGAAGCCGCCAAGCAGCTTCGACCGGGAGAATATCTTGTGGAGCCCCAATGCACAACAAAGGGTGTTCCAGACCGTAGGCAGGCGGGCCACTGAAGCGCCGATTCCGCCCGACGGACTGAGCATCTTTGGCCCTAGCACTCCTATATCGGGATTTCGCTCCATGAATTCAACAAGTTTATCGAAACACCCCCCCGGTATTACAACGTCGGAGTTAACCATGCACACGTACCTGCCACGACTCACCGCAAGTCCGATGTTGTTCGCTCTAGAGAAGCCGAGATTGGCGTCGTTCTCGATCAACTTCACACCCGGAAACTGGGAGCGGATCGCCTCCGGAGTTCCGTCGGTCGAACCGTTATCAACCACGATCACTTCCAAACCGAGTTCGCTGCGGTAGCCGTGCAATGACTCGATGCACTCCAAGGCGTACCTCTTGGCGTTCCAGGTCACAATGATGACGGAGAGGATCGGATCGGCCCCTTCCGGCTTGACTTCACCAGGTCCTCGTATCTCGATTGGAAGTCGTTTCACGGCAGACTCAATTCCAGGCAAGCTCAGGGGTCATGTCGCAGTTTTCGGTGGTAGTCAGCTCGCCTTCCGCATCCGGTCCCTGTTGCTTCACGTAAAAGGCAGGCGTTACTTGTATCATCACCAATAAGGCGTACCAGGCGATGATGCTCTGATCGAAGTACACAATGCCGAAGAAGCCGGTCATGTTCGCAAACAAGGCTGCGCCAATCGCCCATATCAGCCGCGCATCCCGTGGCGATTCCTCGGCGGCTCGCCACGCCTCTCCAATCGTCTTATATCCGTAAACGAAGATAGAAACGAAGAGAATGAAGCCAACTAGGCCGCCCATCAACCCAGCCCCGACAAAGGCGTTATCCACGTCCCACATAGACCAGCCCCAGTCGGGGTAATTCTTGGTGCCGATCAAGCACCACTCGAAGAAATGGCGCACGAAATTGTCGATCAGCATGGCCCGGTGCCATCCGCTTCCTCCGAGGAATCCGCTGACGCGGTCGATGGCAAACCACACCGGCGCTTGACTCTTAATCCACATTTCCACCTGAAGACAGGCGATTAAGGTAAGGACTCCGCGTCTCACCGCTCGCATGTTGTGGCGCCAGCGCCAGGCCAACAGGCCAAGGATTACCGCGGGAAGTGACATCACTGGTGTGCTTGAAGACGAGGCAACCATCATGACGCAAGCGGCAACGACGCCGATCGCCGCGAGAAGCTTGCCGCGCCCATACCCCCAGAGACCCACGAACAACGGGACCGACACCACTCCGAATGTGCCCGCGATAATAGCATGCCCAAACGGTCCGTTGGCGCGTACCCTGCCGTCACGGATGTCGCTACTGAATTCCGGCGCTCCCAGAACCGAGAAGAGATTATGAAGCGTGCGGTGCTCATACCACATCGCCGGTGCAACGATGAGAAGACTATTGCGAGCACCTTGATCACGAGAACGACATCTTCCTTACTCCGAATGAGAGAGCGCAACAGGAAATATGCGCCCAAGGCGGAAGCGCGAAAACCCAGGCGGTTAACCACCGCGCCAAACTCTTTCCAAACCATAACGTAGGCAACTGAATTGACCAAAGCGCCATATAAGACGGCTTTATCAATCAGACTGAGGCGACTTGGATACCGCTCTCCCCAAGCAAGGAGACGAATCCAGCCTGTAAGTATAAGAATTCGTTCAGCGCCAAAGTGAAGGCCGGCGACCACTAGCGCGACATTCATAGGGATCAATAGACCTGCTATGAGAAAAGGGACAAAGGCATACTTCCTCGGTAGCATCAAAATCAGGATGCCGGCTACCACCAGGACAAGGACAGCCAGGGGAGTGAGCAAAGGTGTCTCCTCCGCCACCAAAGTAGAAGTTGGCGGGGCGGTGAGAGCTGTAATCGGGCACGGTTGTGTCAGGTCTCTCTTACTGTGGAATCGCTCGGAGATTTGTTGGCGGCTCCGGTATGCTGCCAAATTGGTAGGCGCCAGCGTCCCATGGACCGACTACGGGACGTGGGACGCCCGCCTTGTCCATGCAGAGCGGGGTTAATTACCCGTGCAGAGGCTCGTAAGGTTTCTCCCTAGGCCGATAGCGGAGGAGCCTGCACTGAGTGCATAATCGCTAGTTAGCTTCGGGTCTGTTGTAACACTATTGACGTCATATCCCAGACCCTGCCACTGCGGTAGGGTATAGTTGGCGCCTGGGCCCTGCACAATCTTGGAACCGGTATTGAAAAATACATTATAGTTCGAGGTGGTGATCGTGGCGTCAAATTCGATTACCGAGCTGGTAGTTGTGAAGACATTATTCTCCACGGTATTTCCCGGCAAGCCGTTCACCCCGGATCAGGTTGGAGTTGGCAGTTGTTGTACCTACGAAAGTGTTGTTGTAGTAAAAATGCGGCCCCGTAACAACAGGAGAGCGAGAGCACAGGTCGTCGCGGCTAGCAGCTTCGGTGATGTCCATATAGTTGCAACGAATACATTGTTAAAAACGTACGACTGCGTTGGCACTACGCATGATCCACCACCCCCACCCCAACTTCCGTAGACGAATGCAGTGGAGCCGGGAGTTAAGTCTCCATGAATGTAGTTGTTGTAGACATAAACCTGGAAGGGATTAGTGTTTCCCTGGGGTGACCAGGCGATAATACCGTCCTTGTGGTACATATCTACTTTTGAAGAGCAGTATCCGGAATTGGAAGTAGCCGGACATTTCCAGTTGTTCCAGTTGGTGATTTCGTTGTCGTGTAGCAGTATATCGCTGAGTGAATCAGTTGAGCCGTTGGAGGAGTTCACGATGATTCCCCAGCAGATATCGCTGATCGTGTTATGGTCAATTTCCAGTCCGTGCAATCCAGACCAGCCGGAGAATGAGAATGCGATACCCTGACGCTGGCCGCCAGCTACATTGTTGTGGATATGGATGTTGGAACCACCAGATACCACGATAGCCGACCCATTCTGCGCGGTAATGTCTGTGGCGTTGCGGGCAAAGCCTTCGTTCTGGTAGATGTGCTGCTCAACCGTCAGATTCTTGACTTCTACATTCGTGACCGGATGGCCGTTCCATCCGCATACCACGACGCCATTGCCGTCAATGTGGTACGCAAAATTCAGCGAGGCGCTGCCGTTGTCTGTGGCCTGCACCAGTCCGTTTGTACCACCGTCGATGACTATATATCCCTGACAGCCATGATAGTAATGGCAGAGAATTCCCCCGTTGGTCGAGAAAGCTGGAGCCTGCACAATGGCTCCTGTCTCGAAAAGTATGGTAATAGGCGAACCAACAGAACCGTAGCCGGGGATACCTAGGAGATCAGCCGCGTTATTGGGGTTGCCATTGGCAGGAAAAGTAAAGGTGCCGCACAGGTGGACTGTATCGCCGGGTCCAACCTTGCCGTCCGTCTTTGGATTATGCCAGTTTGAGCCGGTATTGAACCAAGCGGCTGAGTGGGCATCGGCACAGCCGGCGCCGGTGTCGCCGCCCGAGGTATTTTGAGTGATGTAGAAGTCCGCCCCAAAGCCGATTGAGCTCGAAAACAAAACCAATGCGGCTAGAAAGATGCAAAATCGCACTGCCCCCATGTCTAAGTCCCCCGGATGTCAGCTTAGCACGGCCCCTGAGCCTTAATGACTCATGGTCACACTTATTCCACCTAGGCCAGCCAACTTCAGCTTCGCACGGGTGAGCAGCGAATGCATTACAAAAAGGGATCGATATGCAATACTAAAGTAATCAAAAAAGTTACTAAGGTGCTGATTGAAGCGCGACGTATTCAGGATAGGGGCTTCGAAGCCTTCCAACGCAATAGCCTGTTTTTTCGTGTGGCTCAGCACCACTCCGCCTCGCGCTCGGAGGCGCGATTGACGAGCACGATATCCTCCCTCCTGAGATGTGACGCCAGGTCGGGGTTGCACAAGGTCGCCAGTTCGGTTTCCCGTTCCTGGGCATAGGTAGACCTTCTCCGAGCCCTAAATCAACGTAGCCTGGGTGACACATCAGTTCTAACGTTGCATGGTCGCCCAGTATCTTGAAATCCGAAGTGATGAGTTTTATCAGCCCATGAACGCTTAGGTGTCGCCTGAACCATGCGGTCTCGCAGACGTCAGCGCAACGAACTCCGGCGGACCGTAACCTAAAGGTCATGGCGGCGTCCTTGGTACGGGCAGGAAGCCCGTAATAGCGGGCGATCTCACAGTAGGCGTCAAAAACGATCGGCAGTGTATGGACGTGATGATGGGTATCTACATGGGTAGGGACGAGTCCCCACGCCAAAGCCCGACTCACCTGAGCGTGCCACTCAATCAGAATTTCTTGTTTCTTTGGATTCTCGACGTTCCCAGGCCACCGCGGAAAGTGACCGTCAGGGGACAGAAGCGATGGTATTAGTCCCGGGTCTGCACAAGGCGTTCCTTCAGTCAACTGGAGGTGGATCCCAACTCGATTGCGGAGCTGCTGAACCCAACCTCCCTGGCCGCTTGGAGACTCGGAATCGCAAGCCATCACAGAAGTCGAGCACACCACCCCCCTCAGCATGGAGTCGCTAATTCCGCGATTGACGCCGGGGCTCAAGCCGAAATCGTCAGCATTAATAATAAGTCGCTTCATGAGTTCCATGCGCCGCCGCGGTGGCAACGGAACGGGGGGGGGGGGGGGGGAAGGGGGAAGAGGAGTTGGGGGGGGGGGGTGTAGTTAACAACAGTTACAACTCCCCGTCGGCTTGTGCTGAGGTTCGATGGGCGCATACCCACTCGCCTTCCCGCCGCCGCGCGCCCGTCGCAGTATCCGGCGGGCGATCCCGGACCCTCATCGACACTCCCCTATCCGCTGCCAGCAAAGTACCTACTCCGCCGCACCGCCAACGATGACATGGCCCGCCAATTTACCCATGGCTTTGTTGCTGAAAGCAGGCCGGTCGCGTTCAGTGTCCACACGCTTAAAGCAGTAACGGCTGCAAGTGCGGAAGGCTGGATGGTATGCAGAAGCTCTCTTATCGGTATTTGGGATTCGCGCAAGAGTAAGAAAAGGTAGACTGGCATCGTCAAACTTGCGCCGACCGCGAGCCGCGCCAGTGCATCCCGAAACACTGATGCTGAGTGGAAGCGTATCTGAGAAAGACGGCGGTGGACACCGCGCCCCAGCGCCCGCCAGGTTAATGGGCCACGTTATGGCGGCCATTAAATGCGGTTTAGACCGCGCCATGAGCAGTGGGCTGGTTAATTTCGATAGCGCATAGGTGACACCAAAGGCGCAGAGAACCGTCAGGGCTTCAGCGGCGGGCGCCCGTTTTTCCCCGAGGACCGCCATCAATTGCCGGCTTGAGAAGGCGAGCCCAGCCAAAACAGGGAAGGTGATCACCGATATAAGCTTCAGGCAGGTCAGGACGCAACGGCGAAGTTCAACAGGGCGGTCCTGGAGGCGAGAAAATTCAGAAAAGGATACGATTTCGAGAGAACTGGTGGTCGCGTCCAATATCAAATTGACCAGTCTTTGCGCCAGGCGAAACAATCCCACGGCGACCGGGCCAAAAATATGCCCATTGACGCCGCGTCGGCTTGCGCGTATGCAAAATCGCCGACCTTGATGCCGAAGGTGGCCATCGAAAACCCCAGCAGATCTTTCAAGGCAACCACGGAGAAGCGCAGCCGAGGCCGCCAGTGGCCGAGGTTGCAGAGCAGAATGAGCGCTGTGGATACTTCGCAAACTCTCTGACCTACCAGAGCCAAACTCCAAATTCATTGAAGGCCATTGCCAACCCCACAGCCCCGCCGGCCACGACCGAGACATTTGAGCGGATACCAAAGTCTCTTGAAATCCATTTCTCGTTGCAGAACGGCAATCTGAGTTTTTGCGAGGGCTTCTATCAGGATGATAGAGGAAAGCACACGGATACCGCCCCCAGCTCCGGTAGGTGGTTGATTCTTGCCCACCACCCGCTGATAAGAAAGGTCAGAGCGATCAAAGCCACGCTAATGACGACATTCAGCCAGAAGACTGCATCCAAATGCTCCAGTTTCAGATCCTTGCGCTGAATGACACCCGCAAATAATCCTTGATCAAGGATCATCTGAGCGAAGGTGATATAAACCATCGCCAGGGCGACCACGCCGAAATCCCGGGGTCCGAGGATCGCGGCGAGGAGGAAGGAGAAGCGCGGCGAAGCCCTTTCCTTCCCAACTCATGGCGTAGGCCCACGACACAGCACGCCGGAGTTTGGTTGTTTGGGCATGTGCTCTAGTTAGGTCAGGGTTAAGACTTCTTGGGGCAGATTCGAGTTGGACGGGCCAGCGCCTCTTAACAAGCCCTTCACGCCCGATTTCCGATCGCGATCAGGGCTTGCTCTAACCAGGGTCAGCAGGCCCCGCCGTCAAGCGTCGTAAGCGCTCCCGCAGAGGCGGGACACGCCAAGGATTCGTTCTGTTCGCAGGCTGAACGGCTGAACCAGTTACGCAGGATCCGGCGCGAAGTCGAGTGCAGCCCGGACTTCTCGTAAGTACCGAATCTCTTATATTCGAGAGAGCCTTTGAGCGCCGCCAAATGACCGGCAATTCGGCCACTTAGTACGGTCGCGATCACCACGCCGTGTTCGGAGAGCAGCGGCGTGAAGGAGGACAAAATGTCGATGGGTCGGGACGCGATGCGAGACATTGGAGAGCAAGAGGCAATCAGAACCGCTCGGAGCTGAGCTTTTCGCGCGCCGCCTGGAGATCTCCATAAACGATTTCGACCCCCTTATCCCGGCAGAGGCGGCGATGGCGGAATCTCATTGGCACGCCCACGACGCGCAGTCCCTGCTTTACAAGCTTCCTTCGGGACCTCCCAAGCGATCGGAAGGACAGCACCCTGTGTAACCCTCGGGATCGAAAGAAAATCTGGCGTTGACCGGCTCGTAGTGGCTCTTTCACCACTTGGACTGCACTAGTTTCGTTTCGTGCGGGAAGGGAGACCGCGGATCGCCCGTGACCCTCAGCTTGCACCAACGCGTCGAGCTGCTTCTTGACCTCGCACGACGTCCCGTAAGGTCTCGCGGAATACTTGTCTGGGAGATGCCGGATCAGGAAGTCGCTAAGGTCGGAGATGCAGATCAACTTCCTGAAGCCGCATTGCGTGTAGGGGTCGGTCGAAGCCGAGCAGGCCCAATTGTATCTTCCCTGGTGGGCTCCACAAGGAACCTCCCCACTCTATCGCCCGCCGCAGTTGGGCCTGTGTCAGGGCGAACGGGCAGAGTGTTCATTGGGCAAGTACTCAAATTGGTACTCTCCGCTTGTGACAACCGAACCCGGATCCCAATGGAAGTGAGGCTCATGTTGCAGAAGTGTAGCTCCCCAGTGGGACTGATGTCCGTGTTTAGAAATCCAGCAATCTCGTCCGCAGGACGCAGCTCGACACTAGCAAGAAGGCGTCCAGGTTCTGTTCGCAGATCAGCGTGTCATCCTCGGAGTAGATAAACAGATCGAAATGGTCAATTGGGTCGGCCATGATGCGTTTGTGAGCAAATGGCAGGGTGTGCGGATCCTTTCCGTCAGGATTAACGACAACGCACTCCGCATCCTGGCCGAAGTTCTTCTGAAGGTTGGAGAACACTACGATCTCCACGCGATGGGGCATCGAACGATACTCCCTGATGACCTGATCAAGATATCTATCGTTCTTTGTTCCAAAGCTCGCGATTGAACCAGGATCTTCATTGCTGCACTTCCATCAGCGACGGGCTTCTGGTCTGCGCGCTTAGCGGCGACAACGGCACGGTATACATCTAGTAATCGAGTTCCGGCAGCGGTCCAGGTGATCTCGTTCACAGTGCGGAGCGAGGCAGCCCGAGTTTTCGAGCAGGCCGCGGTTTTCATGCAGCATAGTGAAGTGCTCGGTGAGAGTTTCTACGTCTCCAGCGTGATGCACGAGGGCATTTTCCAGGTGTTTGCAGTTGGCACCGGCAGCGTCGGAAACCACCAGAACACAACCGCTGCCCCGCGCCTCCGCTGTAACCAGAGCACTCCCTTCCTCAAGCGTAAGGAGCACCAGAAGGTCGCTCTGGCGCATAATTTCCGGAAGGTCGCTGCGATAACCGAGCACATGCACGCTGGGATGACGAGCATAGGCGCCAGTCTCTCCGCGTATCCCGGAATGAATTTGCCGGCGACCAGGAACGTGCCATCCCGGTGCGCTGGGGACTTCAGCCATGCTCCAAAGCAAAGTGCAGCCCCTTTCTGACTGCACATACTCCAGCGAATAGCGCTACGATCCCATGGTCGCGCTTGCCCGCTCGGTTGGCATTAAAGCGTTTTTCATCGAATCCGTAGATATGTCTCGCCAGTTTTTCACGGGGGAATCCCCAGTCATGAACGTCCGCAGAACAAAGTCTGAAGGGCACAGCAAACGGTCGGCCAGTTGATATTCAACTTCTTCGCGCTCCAGTACGACAGCATTGTAGGCATGCTCGTGACCTGGAGGTAAAGGAACTCCGATCCGAGCGCATTCCTTTTGCACAACTTCGTAGGCAAATCGGGTGTGGGCATTGGGTCGCTCCAGTACGGTGGCGATCCCCAAACGCCGGGCGGTCCGAAGAGTGCGCAGTGCACCAAGCGGCCAGGCATGGACAAGGTCTATCTTTCCCGCGAGTTTTTCCAGTCGCCGCGCAACGATCCAGTCATGCGCAGCGTATGACCGCAACCTTCCGACAGCTTTGTATGAGATACGCAGCTGTTCCAGGACAGCGTCCGCCACACTGTCACACTGGAAAGAAGTGGCACCCGGGCCACGCCAACACACGCGATGACATCGGCACCTGCCTCCGCAACGCCATTGATCTGCTCCAGGCGGTGTAACCAATCCTTTGACCATCGAGCTTGGGGGCAAAGCTATATAACACCCGTAGAGATTGGAGATCGTCACTCATTCTGTAGATGCATTTCGTATTCACGTCTGCGGAAGCCCCTCAAACTCGAGACGGCAATCCCTCAAAAGAGTGTGCGTGAGCTGATTCACGGTAGGCATTGCTCGCTTTAGCGCTGACCTAAGCCCTTCACGTGAGCCGTAAATCGAACTCAGTGCGGCCACGGCTTGACCGACCGAAAGGCTGCGCACGTCGATGACAGCCGACTCCACGCCTACGCTCCGGAATACCCCGAGGAATTTATCGCTGTACGCCATCGCCGCAGCGGGAGTACATTGCGACAGCGCGGCGATACAAGCGTGCATACGGGCACCAACAAAGAAATCGCACTGAGCAATCACATGCTTAATTTCTCGCTCACTATAAGGCGGCTTCAGCATGAAAATGCGATCGGGGTAGATCCGCTGCAAGTCGCGGAAGATCTCGTCGCATGCAACCGGATCTCCTTCCCCCCGGTTGACATTCACGTGTGGAACCAACAGCACCGTTGCCCCCTTGCTTTCGATGAAGTTGACAATTGCGCTTCGGACGAGCGCCCTGTAATCGGCAGCCAGACCGACATCTTGTCGGGGTGTAGCCGCCCACCCAGAGCAGTCCGCTGACGTTGAAGCCGACAACCGGTCTGCGAAAAAAAACCCTCTCCAGCGGCGGATCGACCGGGCGTGAAACTCTTAGAAGGAACAACAAACCCGAGATCATGGCAAAACCGCACTCGGTCAGCATGGCTCGCTGGCACCATGGTGCGAATTGCCGGGACAGCTTCTTCATCGCGCGTATACACCAAGACACTTCGGGAAATCCACTTTGCTACCAGACGGCAGATTCGCGATTGGAAGGGCCCGATCGTCTGCGGTAGCTGCACCAGCCGCTTGCCAAGGATAAGTGCCAGTATCTGGGGCAGAGAACGTAAACGAATCTCTGCAAACCATAAATATCGCTGAAACTGTCACCATAGTTCAGAGACAGGACATAATCTGCCTTGACGAGGGCTTGGAGCCACGGATTGCGGGATCCTAGGCTGCTCCGAACTTGGGGCGACGGAACCAGTTTGAGAAAAAGCGCCGATGCAATAAGCCGCGCTATGTGGTTTCGCAACCACGGCTTCTTTGAAAAGCGGATGTTCAACATCTCGATGCGAGTGACTTTACTCGGCAAGTCAAAAGTGAACTCTCGCGAAGCAGACCCATACTCAAGCATCTGTACCGTGGCGCCGGGGAATTGAGCGTCTATTGCGGTAGAAGCCCCTGTTGCCAGCGCTCTGATCCCGAGATTGCTGTTGTCGTAGTCTGCCCCCAAGAGGCAGATGCGAGGGCCAGCGCGCACAGTGGGCTCGTCAATCTTCTGGCGTGACCCATTATCGCGATGGGTGGCCTCGTCGCGATCATCTACCGTAGCACTAGCCGGAGTGTGAATCGACCGGTCAGGCGGTGAGTCGGTAGTTATGTCGGTTTGCAGCGAAAGTCTTTCCATGCTTATGAGCGGGGCAAAAGGGGGTCCTGAGGGAGTTGGCGGAACAATTTAGGGTAAGCGAAAGCTGGGCCAAGAAGATCTCGGGCACCCGCACCTGTATCGGACGCATTGATCGTCTCCCGTAGCGACACGGCCCGTTGAGTTCGACAGTGGCGGGGTGCAAGCATAGCGGGGCAGCAAGTCTGGATTTAAACCTGCTGGAATTACAGGAGCAACTGTAAACTGCCCAAGGATCAAAAGCTAGGCGTCTTTATGATTTGTGCGTGACCCAGCAAAAGGAGGCTGGCAGTGCCACAACCCGCGCAGCACAAGGCGCCTCACAGTTCCCGCGATGGTGCGAAATTTCCTCACGAAAGGGAGCCTAATCCAGCTTTGAAAGAGAGAAACCGACGAACGTCGGGGTCGGAATTAGTAAAAGCCGCATGGCGAGCAGCCGGCCGAAGAGTTCCTTACGCTTTCCGAGCAGGTTGGGCTGAGCTGCGAGCACTGTCGGGGATCCCGCGCGGGTCAACTGCACGTAGTTACCGGCCCTCGCCCTACGCAGTATTTCTTGACCCCTTCGGTGCGGACTACGACGGATCGAGAGTCCCCTGTCCCCGCCATTATCAAACTTTTCCCACGCATCGCCGCACGAGATGTCCGCGACCCGTCCCAAGCCGTCCGGACACAATTGACAGCGGAAAGGACGGTACTGGGACAAAAGACCCCATGATTCACTATAAGAGAGGGATTTTTCTCCGCTCCCATTGCTTGAAATCACCTTAAAGCGCCCTGGCCAGCCTTCGCCACGATAGCGCACGGTACCGGTCTCCTCCCGGCCCACATTCAGAGACTTCATCACTTCAGCGTTCCTTTTGTGCTGGGAGTTCCAGCGCAAAAGAATGTTAATACCAGTCCGAGATTCCGGTCCAACGTCGGGCGCTTCTCGCGCAACATTGCCACGGCCGCAGTATCGCAGGGCTTCCCGATGAAGACGCACGGACGGTCACTCTCCTCGATGAGGCGTAATTCATCGCAGGGTGAGGCGGGAGCATAGCGGGAGCCAGTGCGGGACAAGATCTCACTTCGATTCCTGCTCTGAATGGTCTTGTTAGTCCAAGGTTTGGTTTCATCCATTGCCGTGTGAAGGACAAATCCCATCCCCTCCTTTTCGAGGCAGTAGAGGGCCAATGCCGACAGCAACCCACCCGACGAAGCTTGACGCCGAATCTCTGGATCCGCTGCGTAGCCCTCCCAGACCTCCAAAGCTGGCCCCACTTCGGGATCGCCCTCGCCGATTTCGGCGTGCTCTCCCATCGCCAGGTTGGCATCCACTTGATACCCTGGGCAAATCGAGAGGCACTCCGTGCAGCCAGCACATTCCGCACTTTGAAAGCGTGGCCGGATGCCAACCGTCTCGATGTTTACCAGAGAAACTCCGTTTCTCGAGCAGGCGAAGTAGCACGCGCCACAGCCGGTACAAAGGCCCCAATCGACAACATCCTGAAGACCTCTAATTCGTCGCCGCAAAGTTGTATTCCTCACCAGCATGGTTCATCTATGCTTGCATGCGAGACAACCTTGAATGGGAACAGTCTTTCAATGTCGTCACCGTATCCCGTCGGGGTAACCGATGTCATTCCGTTGAAGTCGGCGGAGATAATTTAGCCGCGCCCGCGGATTGGTTAATTCGCGGACGCGCGAATACTGACGCTGCGATCCGCACGTTCAGAAACAAACGAAATCATCGTACCAGCGATCTCACGCTGCTGTTTGGCCTTGATCTGCGGGTACATGGGAAGCGAAAGAACTTGCCGGGCCATTCTTTCAGAGACGGGGAAGTCTCCTTCCCTATACTCCAGGCTGCTATAGGCCCTCTGAAGATGGAGAGGTATCGGATAATGAATTCCCGTGCCAATATTGAACGTCGCGAGATGAGCTTTCAGCTGATCCCTGGTTTCGCAGCGAATAACGTACAAGTGGTAGACAGCGTTTGTCCATGGCGGCTGATGTGGCAGAATGACTTGATCAGAAGCCTCAGCCAGCAGATTTTCGTACTCTAAAGCTCTCTTGCGACGTTCGGTATTCCATTCAGAAAGAAATCGAAGTTTGATGTTCAAAACT
Organism: uncultured Acidobacteriaceae bacterium; assembly: GCA_963796585.1. Classification (GTDB taxonomy): domain Bacteria; phylum Acidobacteriota; class Terriglobia; order Terriglobales; family Acidobacteriaceae; genus CAVVDY01. The sequence continues at coordinate 586,255 of CAWCMB010000002.1, read as the reverse complement.
CCAGCCTGAATAGCATCCAGCCTGCCGTTGTATCCTTCCACATCGTGGTGATACTTCTCCGCTTAACCCTCGATATCGTGATAGTACTTGGCGGCTTGGCCGTGATCGCGGAGCATGCGCACCTTCTGTGCCAGGTCAGGGTCACGGGTCGTGACCGCTCCCGCCTCCCCACAAGCTCCCAAGTTCTTGCCGGGATAGAAGCTAAAGGCCGCGGCCTTGCCCATGGAACCGGCTTTTCTCCAGCGCTGCTCGGCGCGCGAGAAGTATTCAGCCCCGTGCGCCTGGCACGCGTCTTCAACAACTAGAAGATCATAGGTCTCCGCCAGTTTGAGGATCGGATCCATGTCGGCCATTTGCCCATAGAGGTGCACGGGCACAATTGCGGTAATCGTTCGGCCGGTGCGGCGGGAGACTGGCTTTCCGGACAATGGATCTCGGTCGCACTTCACCTCTAAGTATTCGCGGAGCTTTTCCGGGTCGATATTGTAGGTGCGTTCATCGATGTCGACGAACTCCGGAAGGGCTCCGGCCTGAGTGATGGCCTCGGTGGTGGCGATGAAGGTGTTTGGAACGGTAAGGACGCTATCTCCGGGCAGGACTCCGGCTGCTATCAGGGCGAAACGTAGAGCGTCTGTTCCACTACCTACACCCACGCAATGTTCCACGTCGCAGAACTTCGCGAAGGCATCTTCAAACTCCTGGACAGGCTTGCCGCCAATGAACGCCGCCGACCGTAGCGCGTTCCGAAACAGCGCGACGAGTTCCTCCTCCATCTCCAGGTGAGGCGTTATCAGGTCAAGGAAGGGGATGTCAACGCGATTCATGCGGCAGAATCCTCTGATAATGGGCTGGCCATTTATCCCAGCGATGCTGCGGCGGCGGCGGCCGCGGCGGGTTGGGAGATACCGATTACTGGCGCTTGCTGGTTTTCGCCGAAGGAAGGTGCGCTGGCAGCCGAGACGGGCTGGGGCTCGAGGTGCACGGCCGCCCCGCGTTTCCGCAGCGATTGATTCGCGGCCTCCAGCATTTTCACTACTCTCAAACCAGCTAATCCGTCATTGAACGGCGCCTGGTTATTCATTATGCATTCAACGAAGTAACCCAATTCCAGGCGAAGTGCCTCTGCGGGTTCCAGACGGGGAGCCCACATGTCGCCCGAGCGGTAGTTGACCAGCAGGTTGTAAACGCCCTCGCGGCTGGTCACCTTCACGCCTTTGTCATAAACCTTGATCTTCTCGTCGGCTTCAAGATCATTCCACGCCAGCATTTTCTTTTCACCGCCGATTAGCGTGGTGCGGATTTTTACCGGCGAAAGCCAGTTGACGTTGATGTGGGCGATGATGTTGTTGGGGAAGTAGAGGGTGATGAACGCCACATCCTCGTGACCGTTCAGGTGAGTCTGGCCTGTTGCGACGATCTGCTCGGCGGTTCCTTCGATGAGGTAGTCCATGATGGACAAGTCATGCGGAGCGAGGTCCCAGATTACATTCACGTCATGCTGGAACAGTCCGAGATTGACGCGGGTGGAATCGTAATAGTACAGCTTGCCGAGCGCATTCTCGTCGAGCAGCTGCTTGATTTTCCGTACCGCCCCGGTAAACAGGAAGGTGTGGTCCACCATAATCTGCAGGTGATTACGTGCCGCAAGATTGATCAGCTCTTCTGCCTGGGCCGTGTTGCTGGTGAACGGCTTCTCCACGAAGACGTGCTTGCCGTTCTCAAGTGCGGCTTTGGCGAGTTCAAAATGTGTCCAGACAGGAGTGACGATGGCGATGGCATCGATCTCGGGCGAGGAGATCACATCGCGCGCGTCGGATGCGATACGAGTGCTGGGCATGGCTAGCTGCGCCCGCGCGCGTGCGGCCGGCGAGTTATCAGAGATAGCCAGAACACGGGATCCTTCCAATCCTTCGAGGTTCCTGACGATGTTTGGGCCCCAGTAGCCATATCCAATGACTCCGAAGTTCACGGTGTGACTGCGGCCTTCCTGTTGGTTGACGGTAGAAGAATGCTCAGCGGCTGGGGACACGGTTGTTTACCTCCGAGGAGCTTGGCTGAATTGGGTTTGGACCAGAGGGTGTTTGCGGTACATCAGTACGCGCCACCGCCGACGATCACAGCACGCGGGGTGCGAAGCAGAATTTTCAGGTCAAGCCAGGGCGACCAGTCCCTGGCATATCGAAGATCAAGCCGCACCATCTCATCAAACTTGACCCGCCCGCGACCGTTGACTTGCCAGAGTCCAGTGATCCCTGGCTTAACTTCCAGAATTCTGCGACGGTGCCAGGTCTGATAAGCAGCTACTTCATAAGGAATTGCCGGACGCGGGCCAACCAGCGACATTTCCCCCTTGAGCACATTCAACAGCTGAGGAAGCTCGTCTAGGCTGCTGCGCCGCAGGAATGCACCTATCCGGGTGATGCGGTCGTCCTTAGTCAATTTATAGACGCCCGTTCCCCCGCTGCCATTGGCAGGATGGCGTTGAGCTTGACCCGCAATTAATTGCATCACGTAGGTCTTATGTACGGTGGGATCATTGTCCACGTACATGGACCGGAATTTCAGGAACGAAAACGACTTGCCGTACTGTCCCACCCGGCGCTGGCGATACAAAATTGGGCCTTTGGAGGATACCTTGACCGCCACGGCCACCATCAGCATCAGTGGAGAACTAAGGGCCAGCAGTAACAGGCTGCCGGCTATGTCCATAACCCGTTTTGTCAAAGCTAATAGTTTGCCTAGGTTGTCGACCCTCGAAAGATCCGGATACAGGGCCGGATTGCTCGGTCGTTCGGAAATATCATGGTCCCATTTATCGGGGAAGAAGTGAAACGAGATGCTAATTTGGCTGAACTGCTCCTGGCTCAGGCTGTCCCGCAGAATGGCGCCTACTCTTCCAAGCATCACGCTCAGGATGGAGCTTTGATTGGGTATTACGAGCTCGGTGAATAACACCCCGACACATGCATTTTTCTTATACCAGCCGATGACGTCAGTTTCTCGCGTTGCGGATATCAATGCGGCGATGACTTTCGCGAAGACTTGGCCACTCTTCTCTTCGCTTTGATACTTCCCCGTTTCCAGCAGCATGAGCAAGAAAGGATGGGAGCCGCGCTCGGTTCGTTTGCGCTCGATGGAGATCATTCGCTTAAACGACTCTTCATGTAAGACCTCGCGTTCTAGCGTTGCCTCCTTTGGGAGAGCAGCACCATCTCGGCTAGAGCCATTCTTACGTCGTTGTTCAGTCACGAATTCTTCCGTAGATCTTTTGGCTACGACTGGGGGCAGAGACTGCGATCAGAAACGCGTACCGGGTTACACCACTGGAGGAAGGGGACGTGTTGGATAGATGTCAGTTATTTGGCCACGGACGATACAACCCGTGCTGCGGGCGCCTTACCAGCATAGTGATAGTAGTATTTGCTGGCAGCAGCCTCCGTAGATGCGTTGAGGACCGTCCCCAATAGCTTTGAAGGTTCCACAGCTTCCAGGGCTCGTTGAAGCTGGTGCCTGGTTGTCACTCCCGGCCGGGTTACCAACATGACGGCGTCTGCCAGTCTCATCCAGATCGTCGTGTCGGCGAGCGGCAGCATGGGCGGTGAGTCGATGATCACCCAGTCAAAACCGGCCGATACGCTGTCCAGGCACACCGCAAGTCTTGCCGGCTCCATGAATTCCACTGGGCTCGTGTCAATGTTGCCGGCTGATAAAACGCAGAAGTCTTCGTTTTCCAGACGACGAATATTGTTAAATCTATCCGCTTTGCCTTGCAGCAGCTGACCCAGTCCGGCGATCTCACCCAAGCCAAGCTGTTTCGCCAGCGAAGGTCGGCGGAGGTCTCCTTCCACAAGCAGAACGTTCTGCTTGCCCCCGGCCAGAGCGCATGCCAGATTGGCCGCTACCGTGCTCTTTCCTTCACCAGGCACTGAACTCGTGATTACGATGCGCTTTAGTGAACGCTTTTGCTGCAGGTGCCGAAGACGAGTAGCCAGGAAACGAAACTTTTCCGCTGCGAGACTGTCGGTCTGTGAGAAGCACACGAATTTGCTATATGCGAGCAGGGTTGGCTGGACTGCAGGGAACTGCTGCAGGTGCTCGCGGCCGACAAGTTGGCCAGCCGGCTCCTCCCTGTCAACCTGACTTTCAAGCTTGTGCTCAACCGCCTGGAGCAGCTCCTTTGCGGTTGAGAACTTGTGGGAGCCGTTGCCGGATCGTTCTCCCTGGGACTGGTGTAGTGCGTCGAATATTTGGCTCATATTAGCGTCCGAGGACGTTCATGACCGTTCCTGCTCCGTCTCGCTTGCCGGGACCTTCCGCAGGTAAGAAAAAAAATCAAGCAAGCTTTTGGAAGCCCTGCGTATGGAGATGTCATCGAAATCTACCAGCGCGTCGGTCGGAGGGAGATGCACCACGTCCAGGCGAAGGTCGGCAGCCGCCCCGTCAACCATCTCGGGAGGCACACTTGGCAACCTTCTGGCATAGGCAGTGATAAGTGCGTTATCGCAAAGAGTGTTGATCAGCCGAGGAATGCCTTTGGAGTGACGATACACGGCGGCTATGGTTTCCGGGGGAAACAATGAGCGACAACCTCTTGCCCCTGCGACCTGCAAGCGCCACTCAATGTAGCCTTGAGTTTCGGCAATGTCCAGCGCTGTGAGCTGCGCCCGATGAGCGATTCTTTGCTTAAGTTGCCGCAGGGTTGGAGAGTCGAGTATGTAATCCAGCTCCGGCTGACCGACTAATAGTATTTGTAGCAGCTTGCCGCGAGTGGTTTCTAAATTCGTCAGCAGCCGAATCTCTTCAAGTATTGCCGCGGAGAGATGATGCGCCTCGTCAACCACCAGCACCGTGGTAAGGTCTTGCGAACCCCGTGCCACCAGGTACTTGCTCAAATCGGAAAGAATCTGGCTCTTGTTTTTGCCCGATACGGATAGTCCAAAATCAGTGGCGATATACTCCAGGAACTCGCACGGCGATAGCAGCCCATTGAAGACATATGCATAGGTTATGTCGTTGCTTTCCCGGAATAACTCAAGCACGCAACGCAACAGCAAGGTCTTCCCGGTTCCCACCTCACCCGTGAGCACGACAAAGCCTTTATGTCCTCGCACGGCATGGTAGAGCGCTGCCATCGCCTCGTTGTGCCTTCGAGTCGCAAAGAGGAAGGCTGGATCGGGACTTATATCAAATGGGGTCCGGGTCAGGTTGTAAAATGCTTTGTACATCAGACGTGATTTCAGCCCTTCAAGTAGCTGACAGCAGATCCAGCAAGAATCGCAGCCAGGACGACAGCCGCCGCTGCCCAGCCGATCCAGTCCTTCCTCTGCTGACGCCGTTCGTCAGTCGGGTCATGAATGACGGGGATCTCGGACAGAACCAATACCGGCAGCAGTTTTCTCAGCTCCACCTCGCTATAGACCCGGTCGTCCATCATTTCGGATGTCCACACAACGCCTGCTCCCAACGCGAGTCCTATAAGCAGACCAATGCCGCAGAACTTCAGACGGTCGGGGAAGCTGGGTTTCACCGGCAGGCTGGGGGGATCAATGATACGAAAGTGTTCACCTTGCTGAAGCAGCTCCATGCTGGTCGCCATAGCAGACTCATTCTTCTTCTTTAGCAGGCCATCGTAGGATACTTTGGTTTGCTCATACCCCCGCATTAAATCAGCGAGCTGTTGCTCGCGTATTGGTTCTTGATTGAGCCGGCTCTGATAGTCGTTAATCTTGGCGGAAATGGCGGCGATTGCCTGCTCGCGATTCTTGATCTCGACTTGGTTAGCCTTCAACTGACTCTGAAGCTGAGGCACCAGCGATCGGTCTTTGGCGGCTGCGGCATCGTCGGCGGGGGGATCCGTCGCCGCGTCATCGTGAGTTTTCCCACTCTTGGACTTAGCCTTGGCTATAAGCGCGTCACGCTGGGCTTCGGTCTTCGCAATCCGATCCTTCACTATGCGAATGTCGGGGTATTTGTCGCCGTAGGTAGAACTGAGATCACGCAGCTGCGTTTTGAGCTTGTCTAGCTGTTCGTTGAGTTCAGCCAGGCCCATTCCATCACCCTGCCCGTCCTTTGAAGGTCCCCCAAGGCTGCCGTACTGATTCAGCAAGGTTTCCAGATAGACATGCTGCTGCCTGCTCGTATTAAGGGCGTCCGATTGTGTCTGAAGCTGAGATTGGAGCCCAGTCAATATCTGGAGATTGCTTGCAAGCTGACTCGGAAGTTCACCGACATGTTGTGCCTTGTATTCGCGGATCTTTTCTTCCTGTGTCTCCAGGGTCTGCTGGACCGTCGCAAGCTGGCTTTCAAGAAACCGGGTATTTCCTTCCGACTCCTGCTGTCGCGCTTCCAGATTCTCATTGATGAAAAGATTTGTGAGCTTGCTTGTCACCTGTTGCGCAATTCGAGGATCGTGAGCCGTGTAGTAAACGTTGAATGCATTGATGTGTTTATCTTCACTGCGAACGAGCTCGATCTGGATGTCCTTGCGCATCTGATCGACAATCTCGTCCGGCGATAACCGATGTCGATCGTTAGCATACAAGTTCAATTCGTCGATGATGGCCAGAAGACGGGAACGGCTGAGAATCTGTTCACTGATGCTTTGTATGCGCTCCTGTAAGTTGTCGGCAATGTTCGGCAGGACGTAGTCTTTCGGCATAGTGGGCTGCTCTACCAGGATTAGCGTGCCCGATTTGTACTTTGCCGGCAACACCCAGCTCGCTCCCCACACGGCAAGCCACGCCAGGAACATTGGAACCAAGAAATATAGATGGCGCCGGCGAACGATCCCCAGATAGTGGTGGATCCCCAGTGCCTCCGACGTTTGCTGTTGAACTGGTGCTGGCATGACTTATCTAGGTAAAGGCTTGCTGATCTGGTAGTTCAGGGACACAAAGACGCGACTCACGTTTGGCGCGTTAGCGACAGCCGCAATCTGCTCATAATCCTGGTGTGTCCAGCTGTAGCCGAACTGTAGATTTAGATGCGTTCCCAGAGAGCGCTGGGCTGAAAGGGTGCCGGAGATGGATCTGCCTCCACTGCTAGAAAGAAACAGAGGAGTCAATGTTTTGTTGTCCGCGTAATTCGCCCCTACTCCTGTAGTCCAATTGCGGCTAATTCTCCAGTTTGCGGAAGCGCCAACCATATTGGCGTGGAATGCGCCATTCAGTCCTCCGCCTCCAGTGACAGTGCGCGAGTAATTGGCTGCGAGAGTAGTTCGCTGTCCCTGCCATCCGACGCTTACCATCAGCAGGGGACTCCACGACGATGACGGAGGGAACGGTTGCTGTGTAGCTGTATAGTGCTGTGGGCCAACCGAGACCGATACTGAGAGCGTAGGTTTCAAGTAGATGGAGAGGAAGGCAAATATGGTCTGAGTTTGTATTTCGCTACCGATCGAGTTCGCCTGAGACGACAGTATGTGTTGATATTGGTATTCGATTCCAGTGTGGTACTTCTCCCCCAGTTGACGAGAATAGAAGACCGAAGCGCCCGCTGAACGCGAATTGTACAGACCGGAGACCTGCTCCGGGTCGGAGTAATAAAGGCTGCTAAAGTTGCCCCCGCCTCCCAGCATGCGATGTAGGGCTCAGCTGATAGGTCAGCTGTGCACTCGTCATATTATTGGTTTGATTTGCGATGGGAGCGATAACTGCCACGCCCGGCGAGGGCAACGAACCGGAAACTGGCGAAGCCGAAAGAGGGTTTGGCTGATTGAAGTATGATTGGAGCTTTTGTTAAATCCGTCTTGCAGGCTGATCGTAAGGTTCGGGCTGATACGGTATTGTAAGTTCATCTTTACGTTCTGGTCAGCCTGGTTGTAGCCGCTGGCGTGTTGATAGAAAGTAAAGCCTGGGCTATAGCTTAGAGCCAGTTGCAGCCGCGATGTGACTTTATCAATCGAGATTGTCGGCCAAAATGAGTAGAACATGCTCCCAAGTGGGTTCGTGCTACCAGTGACGTTGTTGGTATACCCGCTGCTTAGAGTAAAGCCGCCACGCCAGTAATTTTGCTCGGTGTCTCCCGCGAACTCTGTCGGGTAAGCTTGGCCGCTAACCGGTGGCGGTACACGCAGCTGTGTGTCGCCGGCAGAGCCGTTTGCGGCGTCTGAGCTGCTCGTGTCAACCTGACACCATGCTGGGATACACGCCAGCAGTAGCGCAAAACAACATCGTACTAGCATGTCCGTTCTAGGGTATGACCACCGTGTCATGTGGTTGAAGCTCTATGTTCTGTGCAGTGTTCCTGCCTTTGATGACGTCCTGATAGTTGAAGGGTAGCCGCAACTCAGTACCGTCCGGATGCCGTCGCAGAATGTAGATTGACTTTTCCTTGGCAAAGTCACGACATCCACCAGCCAGCGCAATCGCGTCCAGAACCGTCGTCGGATTCACTAGCGCATACGAACCCGGCTTCGCCACTTTGCCCAGAATATTGAACTTCTGGCTGTTGATCTGCTCGACGATAACGGTCACTTCTGGCACAGCCAGATAGGGCTCGAGCTTACTCGTGATCTCCCCTTCGAGCTTTAAGGGGGTTTGGCCGGCGGCTTGTAGCTCTCCGATCAATGGAAGCGAGATTTTCCCGTCCGAGCGCACAGGAATCGAGCGCGAAAGATCAGGTTGCTTCCAGACGCTAATCGCCAGCACGTCACCGTTTCCAATGACAAACCCATCATCGTGCGGCTTTGTAGCTGGGACGCTGACCGACTTGCTGACGGAAGCCACATCGGCGGAAACTAGTGGCGGAGCAGGCGACTGACTTGCGACTTGCGCCTGGGCCCAGACATTACCGGCCAGAGCAAGGCAAATCAATACCATCCATAGGTTTCTACACAAAGTAATGCTCAATAAACTTGTCATACTTCTGACCTTCGGAAGACGTACTCAGATTAGTAGTCTTAATTAAGCGCCCCGATTGCCTCCAAGTCCATTTCCGTTCGGCCGCGGTCCAGTGGACCCAGATGCGAGTCCAGAATCAGGAGCTCTCAGTTGATACTGCTCGATTTTGTATAGTAGGGTCCGATAGCTGACCTTGAGGAGGCGTGAGGCGGCCTTTCGGTTCCACCCCGTCCTTTCCAGGGTTGCGGCGATGGCGGTCCTCTCCGCTTCCAGTTTCACAGTTTGCACCAGCGCCTTCAACGAATCCGAGCCGGCAGCGCCGATATGCCGTTGGTGAGCCTGGTGCGCCGATACGGCGTCCGCGGAGCTCGTGGAACCGTCCATGGCAACGCTGCCAAATTCCGCATCGTCCCCGAACGACATTTCCTGACCGGCCGACAGCAGGAGACGCTTGACGAAGTTCTCTAGCTCTCGCAGATTGCGTGGCCAGGTGTGGGCTTGACATGCCTCCAACAAAGCTGGAGAAAGCGGCCGAGGTGCCAGCGCATACTGCTTGGACAGCTGGCGCATGAAATAGTGCAACAGCAGGGGAAGCTCTTCCCGGCGTTCGCGCAAAGGGGGCACACGAACGGTGTAGGAACTGAGCCAATAGCACAGGTCCTCGCGCAGCTTGTTATCGGAGACAGCAGATTCCAGACTGGCTGAGCTGGCCGCCAGAATGCGCACGTCAACCGAAACGGAAGCCCCACTTCCGGGGCGCGGGAGTTTCTGGCTCTGCAGCACCTGCACGAGTTTGAATTGCAGGGCCATCGGCATCTCCGTTATTTCCTCCAGAAGGAGCGTGCCCTTGTCACAGAGCTCCAGCTTGCAACGCTTGTCGTGCTGGGCTCCGGGGCCGTTCCGGTCTGGTCCAAACAATTCGAACTCCAGAAGATGGCTCGGTAAGGCTGCACAGTTGATCTTCGCGAACCTAGACCCGGACCTCACAGAGAGGTGATGCAGCAAACGTGCAATTGTTTCCTTGCCGCTGCCACTCTCGCCGAGAATCAGCACCGGGGAATCTGTCTCGCCAAGAAGTTCTACTTGCGCCCTCAACTTTCGCATCTGAGGGCTGGCGGCGACAAAGAACCGGTTACCAGCAATCTCCGAGACATCGTCGCTGCCGATTTCCATGCCTTCCAAGGCAGCAGCCGCACCCGGTCGCTTGATTATCTGCCGCAGGATTGCATCCTCCAGCGATGGATCTGCGAGTGGTTTCGAAAGGCAATCTCTGGCGCCCAGCCGCACGGCTTCTTGCTGCGTGGTCGAGTCTTCCCGGTCATAGAGCACGAGAATCGGTAATTCGGGCCGAAGGCGGCGAAGCCACCGCAAGAAGTGAAGGCCGTCTTTGTCAGCGTGAGGTACGTCAAGGACCAGTAGATCAGGAGTTACGCCCGACTGAACTCTCTCCATTGCACCCCAGCCGCATGTGGCGCCTTCGAGTTGCCAGCCATTAACTTCGCCTACAGACCAGAGTGGCCCCAGGACAGCAGCTTCTCGGCTTACCACGAGAAGCCGCAGAACTCCAAGCTGATGGGCTGACGGGGTGTATGAACCTACAGACATGAAAGGAGCGAAGCCTCTAGACGGGCTCCACGTCGTATCCGGAAATTTGCACGCTAAGAGATCTTTGGATGAGGTCCAGCGAGACGACCAGTGTACGGTCGCCGTTACGCGAAATCATAATTCCTTCGACTCCGCTCAGAGCCCCGCTCCGGACTCGCACTCGCTGGCCAATTTTGAGAAACGGATGGGAGCAGACGGGCAATTGTTCCTCCACCAGAACACGAACTGCGTTGATCTGTTCCTCCGGTATGGATATACCCACCCCGTGAATTCCCACAAACTTCAGCACGCCATTGACCCGCAGGACCTTGAGTCTCTCCTGATGGTTCGGAACCACCTTGACAAAAACATAACAACCGAACACCGGCAACTCCACGACCTTTCGCCGGTCAGACCATTGGCGAACCTGCTTGGCCAATGGTAAGAAGCTGGTTATTCCCAGCTCGCGAAGCTGCTGGCCTACTACTTTTTCGTGTCGGGCATGGGTGTGAACCGCAAACCACCTTTCCTGATCGGCATTTGCACCGAGCCCAACGAAAGGTGGCGGATCGGATAGTTTGTAAAGCTGCGGAGCAGTGGACATAGCTTCGCCCTCTCACCCACATCGCGATCTTTTACAAGGTGCAATCGCAAATGCCTGGCTCAGTGGCGAAATCAGGAACCAAACCCGCTCCGCCAGAACCCAGTTTGCTGACCCAGTTCGAGGATGGGTAGAGATCCCTCGAAATCAGATTTCAGCAAGTTGGTTGAGCCTTTAGGTGGGGTGTAGAGTACAAATAGTTGAACCGCGCCGCAAGAGGTACAGGGTCTCCGCGAAGCATGTATCTATAGCAGTAGAGTGCGAATTCTGCACGTAGGGTGATCTATTCTCAGAGAAGGTCTTCTCTAATTCGAATTTCTCGTTTCAGCGGCGCCGACCTGACAGAGGTTAGTAGATTTTCAATTTTTATTTTGGACAAGCCAGTAAAGTGCTGTTAACAAATAAGATCGAGGAGATACTATCTGAAAGAGCGCCTTCGTTTGGCGACGTGCAGGGGCTCCTCTCCGTACCAGAAGGGGAGTTCTTCCGAAGTAACACCTACGTGGCAGGAAAGCGCCACAAATTGTGTGCAAAGAATGTACCACCATCGTTGTCTTGTCGCCAAATATGAATTGGGCTACCCTATTGGGACCTAAGGAAGAGTTTGGTCTGGATAGGAATTTCGCAAGTGCTTTTGGCCAAGTACTTCGAGCAGAGAGAGCGACTGTCCGGTGCATTCGATTCCCTTAGACCCTCGCCGTAATTTGATTGCGGAGTAATATGCGCCAGCCAACGTCTCGATCTATCCGTGTGCTTGTCGTCGATAGCACGCGAGTTCACACTGAACTGCTAGCAGACGCTTTGAAGCGTGACGAATGTTTGCAGGTCACCACCTTGCCTCCGGATTCCGACCGTCTCAAGACAGATCGTAATCCCGGCGATGCCGATGTGCTCCTCATCAGTTCCAATCTCGAGGGGCAGTCCGGTCGCGGCTTTGAACTGCTTCGAGCTCTGCGAAGCGTGCATCCCGATCTGCGCGCTATCGTGCTCTTGGACAGCTCGCAAGGTGAGATGATTTTGGAGGCGTTTCGCGCCGGCGCCCAAGGTATTTTCAGCAAGAGCGACTCTGTCGAGATACTCGGGAAGTGTATCCGAAAGGTGTTCGAAGGCGAGATTTGGGCAAACACGCATCAAGTGGCCATCTTGACGCAGGCGTTAGCCTCGTCGCACAACATTCGCGCGGTCGACGCGCGTGGTCTGAATTTGCTTTCCAAGCGGGAAATGGAAGTGGCTCGCAGTGTAGCTTTAGGACTCTCCAATCGAGAGATTGCTGAGCGCTTGAAGTTGAGTCAGCACACGATAAAGAACTGCCTCTTTCGTATCTTTGACAAATTAGGCGTGTCGAGCCGGGTCGAACTTCTGTTTATGACCATTAGTCGCGAAGGAAGCGCTCAATCTGTGTTGCAATACTTTCTTGATGAGCGTGCTCATGAGAGCTTACGAGATGAAGTTTCTCTGGTGGCTTGTCGAAACGCGGCGTGCCGTGGAGTTCTCATCGCCCAGATCACCCTGGCTCAATATCACGCGTTTAACAAGACAGTTCCAAGCAGCCCTGTTCAGGCCTACGTTTGGTACTCGACTGCGGCGGAGCAGATCTCACAAGCCTGCCGGGAACTGGCCAAGGAGCTGACCATCGAGGAATTGCTGGATGCGGAACAGATGTCGAAAGAAAGATCGAGCAAGTCAGGTGAAGCCTCAGCAACGGGAAGCGAGCGAAGGCGGCCCGTACGTCGGACGCTACGTCCTGGAACGCTGCGGAAGGAACGTCCTTCGAAGGCTTACTGAGTTCGAATCTGCCCGGGCAGGAGAAGAAGTGGAATCGCAATCGGCTTCCTATTTTGTTCATCCGCAGGCATTGGTCGAAACTGAAGACATCGGTGAAGGCACTCGCATATGGGCATTCGCTCACATCATGAAGGGTGCGATCGTCGGCAAGAACTGCAATATCGGGGATCACGCTTTTGTGGAAACCAACGTCAGGGTTGGAGACGGCGTCACCATCAAGAACGGCGTCGCCATCTGGGATGGCGTTTCGCTCGGTGACAACGTCTTCGTAGGACCCAATGCCGTTTTCACCAACGATCTCAACCCCCGCGCCGAGGTCAAGAAGAAGCGCGAGCAGTTCGTGTGCACTGAGGTTCGCGAAGGTGCGAGTATCGGGGCCAATGCCACCATCGTCTGCGGTGTAACTATCGGACAGTATGCATTCGTGGGTGCGGGCACGGTGGTCCTAAGAGATGTTCCGGCATACGCATTGGTCGTCGGTAATCCAGCCAAACGGGTCGGCTTCATGTGTCAATGTGGAGAACGTTTGCCGGAATCGCTGGCTTGTACGTGCGGCCATCGCTTTGAGCGCGAAAAAGAAGGACTGCGCAGGGTTGCGCCGACAGCTCCCTTGAATGCCGCCATCTAGCAAGGATCACCGATGCCTCGCGCGTCTGGTTGGACTCGGCCGAAACACGATCACGCCATCGGACCCTTTAGGGCAGAGAGTGGATTAACCTCCGGATACCTCCCTAACTCTGCCTCATCGGCTAGGACTTCTGTTTTTGCCGCGCAGCGACCAGGGATCAGGATTTCCGCCGTGGGACCCGCGAGCCCGACATCCCGGTTATAGCCTCGCAAATCTGGAGGAGGAGTCGCACAAATTACAACTGCCGGCCCTTTTGGGGGCCGGCAGTCGGTGAGCAAGAGTGAGAAGTACACGTTTCGTGTCCCGAGGGCGAGAAGAAGCACGGCTCAGGACGCCCTTGTATCAGGCAATGTCGCCCATCGCCGTCTGCCGTCGGGAGTAAAAGATGGCTCCGAAGCAGGTGACACCAGCGAGAAGCAGGTACATTAAGGCCGCACCACCCTCCGGCACTGGAATCTGACCCCACATCTCCTGCGGTCCGTCATCCCAGGTTGAAAGGCTGTGTGTAGATCCAAAGGTTGGAATATGTCTCAGAGCTGGAGGTTCTGATACCGTAGGTGGCATAGAAGAGCCTGGGATCGTCAGACAGCATACTAAGAGTATCCCCGCCTGGCCAGCATGCCGCATTGCATTCGAAGTGAGGTACCAGATTGCCTGCGAGATCAGAATTCATTGCCGCTTTTTCGGAACCATTAACATACATCTCGTTCACTAGATATGCCACCGCCTCATATCCCTTCAGCCCGTCGCTGCAAACCGAGACTCTTCCCCAATTGCGGGCGTTACCAAAAAGGGTATTGCTGCTATTCAAGTTCGACAGCTTGGTATCCCGTTGCGCTGCCATTGTTCGCCGCCCTGGATTTCATCGTAGTAGTCATCGCATATCATCCCGGTGAGTATTGCACGGGCCATTGATCAGCGACGCCGTTGATTGAGCCGTCCTAATGCCAGTCACCGTCATCCAGCGCCGTACCATCTGATAGTTCCCGTCTAAGTACATAGGGACGCTTAGACCGAACGCGGCAGACACCGAGAGCAGAAATGCTGCTGCAATCACCAAAAGCAAAGTTCTTTTCATTTTCTTTCTCCTCACTCGCCTTCAACAAAAGGCCCCAACGACCTCCTTAGGTCGCGCCCTTTTCGACATAATGGCACTCTACCGCCAAATTCATAGCTGTCAAGACTGATAATTTCTGCGACCGGTTGCAAATATTTACAACTAGCCGCCTAAGTACTTTTGTATCTATAAGCTACGGCACCGAACCCCGTTCTGGTGTGGGTCTTGCTCTGTGACGAGAGTGCCCCCGAGCTCCGCCATTTTAGTCAACCCTATCTGGGCATGCCTGCCTGGCAACCAGTGCGTCGGCATTGTGGGCCAGATGAGGGTTGGGAAGTCAGTATCTAGCACTCAGAACTGGCTTCGGTGCTCGCCGTAGTCATCGACTTCGCGATCTTCCGCTCTTTCAGCCACCCCGGGAAGACCTCGCACAGGCTGGAAGTTATAGCAAGACTGTTTGCGTGGTGGAGCTGACCGTCCGGGGAAATTGTTTGATAGGAGGTCGATCTGGAGATATTACGACTGCTGGCCCCGTGAAGGGGCCAGCAGCTGGTAAGCGAAGAGGTTGGAGCTAAACGTTTCGTGCCGCGAGGCGAGGAGAATGCCCTCACTAGTTTCAGGAAAACGCGCCGTGGCGATTCAGGCCAAGCCGCCCATCGCGGTCTGGTGTCGGGAGTAGAAAATCGCTCCGAAGCAGGTGACACCAGCGAGGAGCAGGTACATCAAAGCCGCACCACCCTCCGGCACCATCCCGAATTCCTGTACCTGTTGGCCGTTTTGGTAGCACTTGTCCAAGCCAACTCCTTCGCAGCCAACCGGTACCAAGAACGAAACCGAGCTTAAGTTGGCGCTTCCGTAATTACTCTCCGCATCTGCGACTAACGCTTGAACCGCCATATAGTCAGGGTTGTCAGAGTGCCCACCCATTTGGGCAAGGACCGCGGCATTGTCAAAAACGTCCCAAATCGCAAAAGTCAATTTAGCCGCGTTGGACGGATTCTGGAAGAGCTCAATCATTAGATAAGCTGCTTCTCCATAGAGGGCTCCAGCGTTCGTCAGGTTTCCAAACATTACGTTGGTATTGGAACCAGTCGTGATGCTGTTGTAGTTGACCACGTTGTAGTCATAGGGGCTACCGATGTTCTGGTCATCTTTGATGTCATCGCAGATGATGGAGAGATGCCCGTTATTGGCGCTGTACGGGGCGACAAACTCGCCGTACCACGTCGGATTGTTTCCTACGGAATTATCTAGGGAAACCGAGATGGCGTAGCTGTTGGGCGTCAACCACAACATTGCCACGACGACGGCCGCCAACACGAAACTCCGATTTAAATATTTCATGTCTTTCTCCTCGCTCACGATCCACTAACACACAAACACACGAACCAACGCGCGTTCTTGAGATCTGTCGCTGCGAGGCTCACTCTATCCTGATATGCATAGCTGTCAAGACTGATAATTTCTGCGACCGGTTGCAAGCCGTTGCAACATACGTTCAACCTATTGTGTATTCAGCGAGATAGGGCCCAGGGTTCGGTCTTATGGTCAGAAAAATCTGGTGAATTGAGGCCTGTGGAAGCTGCCCTCAGTTTTGCTCGTGATGTATCGGCCCATCTCCGCCTTTCGGAAGTAGAAAACGGTTGCCGGCATCGCTCTCCTTCGGGAGCTACGTTCCCTGGCATCTTTACCTCCCGTTTCGTGCGACCCGGACTACAGGAGGGGCCTACCATAATCGCCGCTGCAGCCGTTTTGGTTTATAGTGCACCTGAACGCGGAGTTGGTAAACGTACGTGCCAGCTTCGGAGGTCCCCTCATGACGCTATCATCCCGGCAAAGTCTGTTTGTGTGTTTACCTTTGGTCGCGTGCCTTCTTTTTTCTTCTTGCTCCCGCGATCCCAACGTGCGCAAGCAGAAATACTTTCACAGCGGCCAGCGCTACTTCGAGAAAGGCAAATATCGCGAAGCTGCCATCGAGTTCGTCAATGCGATCAAGATCGATCCCAACTATGCCGACGCACATTATCAGCTGGCTGAGACCTATCTCAAACTGCAGAAAGCGCAAGGCGCTTATCAGGAACTCGCCCGCACGGTCGAACTACAGCCGGAGAATTACCAGGCTCGTATCGAGTTGGCGAATCTGCTGATCCTGGGCCAGGACTTTCAGCAGGCGCAGGAGCAAACCGATGTGCTACTGCAAAAGCGTCCCAACGATCCCGTGGTCCATTCCCTTGTTTCCAGTCTCCTCGCTGGGCAAGGGGACCTACCGGGGGCGATCGCGGAAATGCAGAAAGCGATCGCACTTGATCCGGCTCGCTGGGTTTTGCACTTACAGCTGGCGATGCTGCAGATCAGGAGCAATGAACCCGATGCCGCCGAAGCGAGCTTGAAAAAGGTGATCGAGCTGAATCCGACGGCAACACAAGCCCACCTGTTGTTGGGCAGTTTCTACCAATCGCGCAACCACTTCGCTGAGGCGGAGCAGCAATTCCACACCGCCATGGAGATGGAGCCCAAGAATCCGGAAGCGCGGGCCGCGCTCGCCCGACTCTACCTGGCGGAAGGGAAGAATACCGAAGCCGAGGAATTTCTGAAACAAGCCAAGCGCGATTTTCCAGACAACTCCGCGGGCTACCGCTTGCTGGGTGACTTCTACTCGACCACCGGGAACCTGGACAAGGCCACCGCCGAATACGCCGCCCTCTACCAGGAGCATCCTAAAGATATTCAAGTCAAGAAAAATTACATCCAACTTCTGATCCAGGAGAACCGCTTCGATGAGGCACGGAAGCTTAATGATGAACTCTTGCGAGCCAGCCCAAACGATAACGAAGCGCTTCTGTATCGCGGCCAGATGCAGATCAGCAGCGGAGATCTGAAGGATGCCACCGTCACGTTGCAAACCGTGATCAAGAATGAGCCCAACAATGCCGAAGCCCACTATACCCTGGGAGTGGCCTTTGACAAGTCGGGCGATCTGGAACATGCCGAAACCGAATGGATTGAGGCGGCACGCCTGCGTCCCGATTTGGTCGAAGCCCAGCACGCACTGGCGGGCGCTGCCCTCCGCCGGGGCGAACCCGCCAGGCTCGCCGAAGCTGCTACCCAGCTCATCAGCCTGCAACCCAACTCGCCAGAGGGCTACGGCTTACGCGCTCTTTCTGAGGTCACGCGCAATCAGCTCGCCGCTGCGGAGGCGGATGTTCGCAAGGCCATCGAGGTGGCCCCGCAGAATTCTTTTGGGTACGTACAGATGGGGAACCTGAAATTCGCTCAAAAGCAGTACGGCGAGGCGCAAAAGGCCTACCAGCACGCGCTTGACCTGAATGCCAACTCGAAGGACGCTCTCCGCGGCTTGATGGATACCTATATCGCACAGAAGCAAGTTGACCGGGCGATTGCCGCCGTCAATGCACAAATCGCCAAATCACCTAACAATAGCGGCTTCTACGACCTGCTCGGAGGCGCTCTGTTTCACCTCGCGAAGGACCTGAACGGGGCTGAGGCGGCCTATAAGCGGTCGATCGAACTTGACAAGAACGACTCCGGGGCGCTGATCGAGCTAGGTCAGGTACAGGCGGCAAAAGGAGAGACCGACCAGGGTATCGCGACTTATCAGCAGGCGATCAAGGACCATCCGCGCGTCCCCGATCTCTATGTCCTGCTGGGCGAGCTGTACGAATCCAAACGGGATTGGAGCATGGCGAAGGAAGCCTACCAGAAGGCCTTGGAAGTCAAGCCTAATGATCCTATTGCCTCGAACAATCTAGCTAACGTAATTCTGCAAACCGGTGGCAATGCGGATGAGGCGATGTCGCTGGCCCAGATCGCGCGCCAGCAGATGCCGGATTCCCCGCTTGCGGCTGACACTTTAGGTTGGGCCTACTACCAGAAAGGGGCCTACCGGTCAGCGGTCAGCATGTTGCAGGAAGCTCTCAAGCTGCAGGCAAAGAACAAAGCGCCGGAAAGTCCCGACATTCACTACCACCTGGGGCTGGCCTACCAAAAGACCGAACAACCCGCGCTCGCGCGCCAGCAGTTGGAACGCGTGCTTAGGATCAATCCGAACTATAGTGAGGCCGCCGAGATCAAGAAGCAGCTCAGCAGCTTGAAATCATAACCAGCAGTAGGTGTTGCCGAGTGGCCCACGCATCGAATCTTTTGCGCGGAGGTTCAGAAAACGCGCGAGACTGCAACGAACTTCGACCCTCACAACGCGGCGTGTCGCGATTTTTCTTCTATGCCGGTCAGTTCTGGGCTTTTCTTAGAACCCAAGTTGTCATGCAACGACGGTCCTGAACGACGGTTGTCTTTAAGGGATCAACGAATACTCCTTTCATCTCCTCCGTTAAGGCAAGTAGCATCTCCTGATCGACCAGAAACCACTCAGAACCGTCCCCCGTCTTGAACACATTGTCGCGCACCCGTTCGAAGTTCATTCCGATCCTTGATCCCAAGCGGGAGAAAAGAATTCCACCTGGTCTTAGTACCCGCCAGAGTTCGGTCAACATCGCCCGGAAATGCTTATCGTCCTTCGCGAAGTGAAGCACAGCACTGCAGATGACGACATCCACAAATTCGTCGGGAAACGGCATCCGCTCGACTGATCCGACGCGGAAGTTCTCGGCAGGCAGCCCAGTCATGAGCGACTCAGAAAGCTGGGTGACACGACGAACGGCATCGGGGTTCGCGTCCAATGCAAATACCTCAAATTTTTCGCGCAGCATGTAAACGAGGTTTCGCCCATCGCCGCAACCTGCATCGAGCACCCGCATACTTCGGTCAATGTTCCCTCGAAGGATCTGATCGAATAAATAAATATCAATTTGACCAAACTGCTCTTGCAGGCTCATCGTCGTTATGTCACCGTCTCCGCCTTCCCCTATTCAACCGCAGGGATTTCGGCTGCTTTCTTTCAATCTATATGCACTGAGCGACACCGGCATACACCTACGGCAATGCTAGGTAGTGAGTAGCGCAAACTGATCCGGACAAGATGATTATGCCGGAAAGCCTACAAAGTGGATCCGGATTGAGGAGGCGGTCTGCGATAGATCAACTCGAAGCAGGCCAGAGTGGGCAGCCTGGTTTTTTAAAGATGAATTCGCGCAAAAGTCCAGCCGATTGGCTCGTCCTCCACATGGTGTGGATTCTCCAGCACAGAAATCTACCGGCTGCGAAAGTCAACACAGGCGGCTTTTTTTTGCTGGTTCTCCGCGTGTCCATTTCGGGGCACCGCAGATAACTCCCCAAGTCTCGCCTTCCAGGTTGGCCCGGAATCAACCGAGGGTGTTAAACCGGCGATATCCGCCACTGTGGTGTTGTCCAGAATGTTGGCGACCGCGTCACGAATATTCAGGAACAGCTGATAGAGGGCGCTGTGGGCAGCGTCTTTTCGGATGAAGGCATGTAGCTGATCAACATCACCGAAGGGAGCGATGGGTCCGTCAATGACCCGCACAATGTCGCTGACCCGGATTTCGATAGGAGGCCGTCGGAGACGGTACCCCCCTCTTGCTCCCCGTGTACTCTCGACAAAGCGTGCATTCTTTAGCTCGATAAGAATGATCTCCAGGAACTTTTTCGGGAGGTGTTCTTCAACAGTAATGTCCTGGATCTTGACGGGGCCCTCACCATAGTGGCGCGCCAGCATGGTCATGGCTTCCAGCGCGTAGAGCCCTTTCTGGGAGATCTTCATGATGTCCTCTTGGACAGGGGGCAGGAAGTTCGACAAAGGTGCTGTGAAGAGCACATCCGGCGATGAGCACAGAGTCCATGTTGAGTATTCCTATCTGAATAGATACTCTCAGTGCTTTCTGTCACATCGGCATGTGATTGTACGTACGCCGGCACCAAAAAACTCACTCCTCAGCCAGTCGCGATGTTTTTGAGACCCAGTGGTTTAGATGTGATGCACGGGGTCTTCTTCCTGAACCTCCGAAGGACTCGGCTGAGTTTGAGCCGCCAACTCAGGTTCGGGCAAAGCGACCTCCTCCGTTTTCGAGCGGCCGCTGGTCTTAAGACGCAGCCGCGAGCTAATGGTGTCGATAGTGAACCCGGAGAAGACAGCAGCCAGGACTGCTAATATGCCGTAACCAAAGGGGTGATTCTTAGCCAGTGCGGCCATCCGAACGGGGAAACCAACCTCGACCACACGGAGCAAGCTCTCAGCCCGCGCAACCACGGCCCGATCTCGACAGGCATACACTTCGACGTGATACGACCCGGGAGGCGCATTTCTCAGCCAGTCAAATGTGAGATCGTAGCGGCTCTCATCGCCGGTTTTGGCCAGTTGCACGGCGCTGGGATAGGAGCGATAGCTGCCGTTGCTGGATTTGAGGGCGATGAAATTTTCTCGAATGAGAGCTTGGTACGCTGAGTCGGGACTGGTTCCGGTGCAACTGTTTACAGATGTCTTCGCTGAGTGCTGACTGGAGCATTTGCAGTGAGTGCGGCATACCATGTGGGAGGCGATCGAAGAGTCATCCAGCTCATAAGTGTCGATACTTTCCCGGTTCAGCAGGGAGCTGATATCACTGCTGGCGAAGCTCAGGAATAGCGACGGCACCGCTGCGACATGGATTTTGTCGGTGTTGATCCAAATAGGACCGAGACGTCCCTTCTTGTTAAAAAACTCGTCGTTTTTCTCGCCCCGAATCACAACGATTATGCCACTGTCAGGTGGGGCACTACCCCGAATTTTAATAACTGAACCATCGTAGAACGAGCCCATTTGAATAGTATCGGGCGATAGGACTATAGATAAAGCTTCAGCGTGTGATAGGCAGCTGCAACTTATGCAGAGCAGCAGCAGTCCAGAATAAAGACGAACAATAGCTCGAAATGTGGGCCTGTATTTCATGTGTTTGTCATCGATGAAGTAGTAAGAACCATATTTCCCCTGCCTTATTTCTTCATCCAGCATTGCCATGATCGTTTTCCTCAACCGCAGGTAGTGGCGAGATATGAGAAGTGAAGCGGATTCAGTAGGAGCTGAGCTGTGCTTAGGCTCAACGGATTACTTGGCGGAAGGACAATGCTAATTACCATCTTCACCATTACGGCCAGAGCAAGGACGCCCAATAGGATCATCAGTTGCTCGCCGCGCAACAGACGGCTGAGACGGGCTCCGATTTGTGCTCCTATGGTTGATCCTGCGGCCAGCAGCAGTGCCAGCACCAGGTCGACCGTGTGGTTCTCGGCAGATTGCATCATGGTGGCTCCGGCGCAGGTGAATAAGATTTGAAACAGGCTGGTCCCGACCGCCACATGGGCAGGCATACCCAGTCCGTAAACTAGAACGGGCACCAGCATGAAACCGCCACCTACGCCCATGATCGCTGTCAAGACGCCGACCAAAGAGCACAGGAGCAGAGGCACGATGATGGAATGGCGCACGCCGGAGCGGGGAAAGTCCATCTGGAATGGCAGACGCTCAAGAAAAGACTGCTCGCGGCGAGGCTGGCGTGGCCTGTGTGAGATCAAGCCGCGACGCATCTTCCGCAAGCTGTCGAGGCATAGATAGCCGCCGACCAGCCCAAGAACTACGATGTAGGTGATGGTGATTAGCAAATCGGCATTACCGAACTTCCTCAGTCCGTGGATACAACGCACGCCGAGGGCCGAACCGGCAAGGCCGCCGATCAGCAGCATAACTCCCATCCTGATGTCGACATTTTTCAGGCGCAAATGAGCGCCTACTCCGGAAGAGGAGGTTGCCACTACGGCATTGGTGTCTGAGGCCGCTGCCACCGTCGGCGGAACCCCGATCATCATGAGTGCGGGGGTAAGCAGGAATCCGCCACCGACACCGAGCAGTCCTGAGAGTATGCCGACAATGGCTCCGATTGCCACCAGAAGAAAGGGATTGATGCTCATTCCTGCTATGGGCAACAAGATCCGCATATTGACCTACCTCCCCATAACGAGAGGATCAAATTTGACTATTCACAACGCTCTACAATCTGAAGAGCGCTTAACTCCAGGAATCGTGCGAGCGAAGCTCTGCGGCCAGCTGCACAAGCCAACAGCCGCCACAGTGTCGGGATAAACTTGTACGGAATTCGCGATGCGTGCGCTGAAGAAGCGTGAATACATATTCCCAACGGACTACGGCTCGCCGATCTCTGCATGAAGGAAAACATAGTTCACCAGATACCGCAGTGATTCACAGCACGAACAGGTGTGAGGTAATAAGCAAGGAAACACTATCGACTAGATAGGGATGGTAGAATTCGCTGCTTCTTCCAGCTGAAAACTATAGTTTCCGGTCAAAAATTGCTGCACATACCACCTCATCACCTCCTCGCTAGTCATATACATGTCCAGTTGACTAGTGCAGGCCATCAGCCGTCCAAGAATGTCAAGATGGGCGCCGGTTTCGAACGGTGGCGCTTTCTTGAACCAGGCATTTACCAGATCGTCGCGCCGGTCGACGGCGAAACCATAGTGTGTCAGGCATGCCTCGATAAAGCAGGCCCGCAAATTACGTCTTTGCCGGGTCGCACCTCCTCCAGCAAAACGGAAAGAAATATAGTTGTTGCCCGGAACATCTGACATGCAGGCATCAACCAAGGTGAAGTGATAGGCCAGTCTGGAATTGAGATTCATATACTCATCCGCAACCAGCAAGTAGCTTTGTTCTCCCAGCGCGCGGGTCACACCCGTTTGCGCGGAGAGGGAAGTCGCCATGACCGATGCGAGGTCTGCAATACTCGCCGGCATGGAGCGAGTCCAAGCCACGCCCGGGTGAGTCACGCCTTGCCAGAGCGCCTGAAACGGACGGGAGACGATCTCCTCCGGTCTCACCTCGGTCAATGAAGAAGCGGAGGGGGCCAAACCGCCACCTAAATCGAGCACACAAAGATTGATAGGTACCGCAGCCAATAGTTTCTTGGAAGAGTGCGCCTGACGAGCGAATTCTCGATCGTCTATGTCGAACATTGCTTCGATGGCTTTCTCATGACAAAACCGCAGCACGTCGTGAGCGGACTTGCAGCCCGAAGGGCGGAACTTCAGGGAGTAAGGATCTAACAGGTTAAGTTCGAGCATGTATCGTCGGATAGGATCATCACGCCGCACCAGCAAGTGCTGTGGTGATTTGCTTCCCGCTGAGGGCCAGAGCGTCCCCTGGTAAATTCTTGGTTGCACCGCATCCAAGCTGATCGGATCGCCATTTTGAAGGCGCTCGAAGGCACCGGATAGTTGAAAGACGGATGGGACCCTGAACTCCCGCAGCAGCGCCGCCCCATGCCCCGCCACGTTGCCCCACTCCGCCACTAAACCGGCGATGCGCGGAAAGACCTCTACCATTTCCGGTGACGCCCTGCGCAGGAACAGCACCGCCCCTTTAGGCGTATTGGCCAAGGCGGAGCGGTCGGTTACGA
This sequence comes from uncultured Acidobacteriaceae bacterium, assembly GCA_963796585.1. Lineage (GTDB taxonomy): Bacteria > Acidobacteriota > Terriglobia > Terriglobales > Acidobacteriaceae > CAVVDY01. Next base: position 562,374 of record CAWCMB010000002.1, on the reverse strand, counting down.
GATAGGCGGCGCCGGATACCAGGCCGGGAAAAATCGTGTAACCGCCCTCCAGCAACGGGCTCTGCTTCACCCTCGTCCGAGCCCGTATGCGGACGGAATCAGCCGTCAGCAGTGGGCGAGATTGAAGAATCCACAGCCGCCCGTCCTCGCCCAGCGCCCACTCGATGTCCTGTGCCGCTCCAAAGTACTTCTCAATCTGGGTGCCCCAATCTGCGAGCAATGCCAACTCCTTCTCCGTCAGGCTGGGCGCCACTGCCTGCTCGGGGGATACCTCTTTTCGCAGCAGCCCTCCGCACTCCGCAGGAACAACCATCTGGGGCTTGCTAGCAATCTTCTGCTGCACAACACGATAGGGATGCCGGCGCGTCAGCAAGAACAAGTCAGCGGGAGAGGCACCGTTGGCAATGTCAATACCAAGTCCATGCGTCGCCGTGATCCACAGGGTCTGGCTGGCTGCGTCGTTGGGATCGCGCGTGTACATGATCCCCGAGGCTCTTGCACGTACCACCTGCAGACAAAGGACAGCCAATGGAGTGTCAACTTCTGTCAGACCTGCCGACAATCGGTAGAACAAAGCCCGGTCGCTAAAGCGCGCCGCAATCACCTGCTTGTAGGCGTCCAGCAAATTTCCCGGCAGAATGTTGATAAGGCTGACGAACTGTCCCGCAAAGCTCCACTCACCGCCTTCACCCACCGCACTCGAACGCACAGCCAGGCCCAGACCATCTTTGGCTAATCGGAGCGCCCGGTCGGCCAGGGCAACCTCGATCGCTCGGGGCAGCGGACTGGCCAGCACTTGGTCGATGAGCTTCACGGAGATGGCATGTAACGCGTCAAGATCGTTTAGGTCGACATTGCGGGTGGCATCGCGAATGTGCGTCCACAGAGGCTTTTCGCAAAACTGGCGGTAGGCTTGGGCGGTGAGAACGTATCCTTCGGGAACCGGCAGCCCGAGCTTATTTTTGATCTCAGCCAATGCCGCGGCTTTGCCGCCTATCTCTGCCGCATGGCTCAGGTTGACTTCGGAGAGTCCGGCGGAGAGCCGAGGCGATACCATCTCCTCGGCCGCGGCAATGTGCCGCTCGACTTCTTGACGTTGCTGTCGGACGGCTTGAGCTAGATCTTGATACTTGCGCCCGGTGAGGCGTTCCAGATTTGCGGCTACTCTTTCTGTCCGACTGAAAAGTGCGGCGGTACGTTCGGCTAGAACCTCGCTGCTGGGCAACGCATATTGCAGGTCTTCCTGCAGCGATGCCAGCAACTCCAGACATTCGTTATTAAGCGAGAGCAATTCGCGAAAGCTACTGTACTTATTTCGGATGATTCGCTCAGCCGATTCCGGAGCCACGCCCGAGTTCCGCTTTCGCCACCAGCTCTTCATGTTTCTAACGTTCCACGCGAGCGGACGTTAACCGCCTGCGACATGCCGCCGAGCAAGGTTCAGATGGAGTTTCTCAGGCCGGGATCGGTAGCCAATCTCTCGCCGATCCGGCAATCGTTCTTGTACGCGCGGTGATAGCCCGTTGCACCCCAGGTGACCAGGAACAGACTGAACACCACGAGAGCCGCATCAAAAAACGTCCATTTGGAAATCCCAAAGTAACGGAAGAGGGTTAGCCCGAGGACCAGGAACGCCAATCCGGTTCGCATAACCGCCAGAAAGGTCCTCCCTCTGGCTAGTTCGGTTCTTTGCAAGGAAAGCCGGGTGCGCGTGACCGCCCACACCGTTCGGCTGGTCGCCAGATCGTTCCTCGCTTGCGCCAGATCAGTCCGCCGTTGGGAGAGCACGGTGCGCTGGTCAGCGAGCTGATTTCGGTCTTTGGCCAGTTGGGTTCTGGCATACGCAAGGCCTGTACGTTGTCGTGCCAGCTCACTGCGATGCACCGCCAACTCGGTCCGCTGTTCTGCCATCGCAGTGCGTTCACGACCAAGGTCGGTGCGGATGAACGCCAGCTCTGTACTGCGGGTCGAGAGGTTCGTCTGCGCCCGCGTGAGCGATGTCCTTTCCAGCGCCATCGCAGTCTGATCTTCGGTAAGCCTGGCTGTCGTGGAGGAGTATTGCAGCAGATTCGCCGTGGCGTCGGTCCGCTGCTTTGCCATTTCGTTCTGTTCTTCAATCAGCTCGATCTGCTTTTCTTCGCAGTCGACGCCCTTGGCGATTAGGCCCTTGATATCGATGATGACGTCTGGCGGTTGAAGTTCGAGTGGGATGCTACCCATTTCCGTTCTCCTTACGAAGCAGCCAAGTCAAACGGGGGAGCGTACCCTTCCGTGTATCGCGCCTGCAGGACACCCGGAACGGCGCTGGCGGCTTCGAGAACTGCGGCCCGCTCTGCCTCAGCCAGGTAGGGGCCTTCAAGAGTGACACAGCCGTCCAGCGCGGTTGCTCCCACCGCAAGCTCGGCAGTTTTTGGATTACTAACCAGCGCTGCTAATACGCAAGCGGAGAGATAGCTGTTTTCCATTTCTGCCAACGATTCGGGGGTAGGCTGGAACTCACGTTGCTGCGTGAGACCTTGCAGGAGGCAGCACGCCGTGCTGTAGGAGATTCGTTCCAGGTTGATGCAGGCATCGAACAGGGCAGGATCGTTAAGATTCTTGCCGTACATGAAGCGGGTCCAGCGGCTACGCTCCTCGTCTTCCCGGTAGATGCGTTCCCGGGCCTCCGCCTCAGTCACCCCTTCACTCTTCCTCAGCAGCGTGACTCGCTGTTGCACCGGCACGATGAAGCGCACCCGGACTGCGTGGGCAATACCAGACAGCAGGAGGTGTCCGGAGTATCCGAAGTAAGCAACATCGCCCTCGCGCACATATCCGAGAAGAGCCCGTTGCATCAGGATTTTGTAGGGGCGGCGCAGGGCGCTCAGTTGGGCATAATCGTGTGCGGCCTTTCCCATGGTGGCTACGACCTTGTTGGCCAGTTCACCGTGGGTGTTGACGGCCGCGATCAGATCCTCGCGGGTCAGGCACCGCATTCCAGACGATTTCGACAAGCATCGGCTAATTAACTGGCCGCCGGAAAATGATCCTCGTGAGATCAGCAGCAATGCCATGTTATTTACCTCGATCAAGAACCTTTGCCGGCGCGAAGCCGGCGATGTCAGCGACCCGCAACATAGGACAGCAAGTTTGAAGGCGTCACCACCAGGCTGAAGCCCATTTTGAGGGTGACGAGTAGCACCACGCTGGCAAGCACAATCTTGAGCTGTTCACCGCGCAGTAGACGGCCAACGCGCGCACCTATCTGCGCTCCGATGGTTGATCCCACCGCTACGAGCAGGGCCAGGACCAGGTCCACGGTATGGTTAGTCACCGCCTGCATAACGGTCAGCCCGGCGCAGGTGAACAAAATCTGAAACAGGTCCGTGCCCACAGCTACATGCATCGACATTCGCAGCAAATAAACCATCATGGGTACCATGATGAAGCCGCCGCCGACTCCCATGATGGCTGCCAGAATTGCCACCAGTGCACACAACAGGAATGGAACCAGCACGGAATGCTGCACGTTTGAGCGGGGAAAGTTCATCTGAAACGGGAGATTCTGCAATAACCGGCCTTGCTTCACCGGAGCGTGAAGCGCGGGCGCAAGCACGCCACGACGAAGGCTGTGCAGGCTTTCCAGCAACATGAAAGCGCCGACCGATCCGAGGACAATCACGTAGCACACGGTGATGACGAAGTCGGCGTTTCCCATACTACGCAGCAGTTTCACAATCCTGACCCCAAACTGTGCTCCCACCAAACCGCCTAGCAGCAAGATGCCTCCCAGCTTCAGGTCAACGTTTCCCAGGCGGAAGTGGGCGGCCATTCCGGAAGACGAGGTGGCGACGATGGAATTGGTGTCGGAAGCTGCCGCGACGGTGGGCGGAACTCCGATCATCATGAGAATCGGAGTCATCAGGAAACCTCCCCCGACCCCCACCAGCCCGGACAGAAATCCCACCAGTGCTCCTACGCTGATGACCAGGAGCAGATTGATGCTCATACCAGCTACGGGTAGAAAGATATGCATGGTCTTGCCCTCTAGTTCCAGCGAGGAATTCTTCCCGGAACCACTCAGACCTGCACGGGCGGCGCCAGTTTATCCAGATCCAGACAGCTCGCGCCCGCGCCGGAGACGACCCGCTTAATCTCGTCGATCTGTGTAGTCTCCGAAAGCTTACCCTCAATCGAAACTGCGCCTCGCAGAGCCGACACTTGCAGTTCAAGATCGGAAGTGCGGGGATTGATCGCCAGATCGGCCTTTATGCGGCTGGCCAATGCCAGGTCGTTCATTCGCTGCTGGCATTCCGGGGTGAACTCAAAACACCTCTCAATGACAGTCGAGGCGATGATCCGGCAGGCTTCCTGAATATCGATATGCTCAAGATTGATAACCATGTCGTAGAGTGCAGGATCGGCCCAGTCCACGCCGTACAGGAACTGAGTCCATCGTTTCCGTTCCTGGTCGACTCTCTCGATGCAGGCGATGGCTTCATTACGGCTGTATTTGAGCCGCTTGCAAACCATCCCAATTCGCATGTCCATGGGAGCAATGATCCGAGTGCGCAAAATGGGGCGTCCACCTTTGAGCAGCAGATGTCCCGCCAACCCGTGATAGACCGCCCGTCCGTTACGAACTTCTTCGGTCAGCGCCGCCTGTACCAGCGCCAGATAGAGATATCGCTTGTGATGGAAGCGTTCGAGAAAGGTCGGCGACTTCTCCAGGGCCTGGTTGATTTCCTGCTCCGAGACCCCGTATGCCGCCGCTTTGGCGACGATAACGTCGCGGTCGATGCAGCGGTAGCCGAGCCGCTTGGCGAGACATTCCGCTAGAATTTTGCCGCCGCTGAACGATCCTCTGGAAATCGTGATCACACTCATGGCGTTCTCTCCACCATCAGATGCGGCCTGCGCCAGGGTCACTGGTACAGGCTGCATCTGAACTTCGCTGCCCCTCGCCACCCATACAAATTCGGCGTGCGAGCGCAGGGTTATTTTTTCACCACTCCGGTAGCTGCGCCGTGGAGTTCGACTTCCACTTTTTCTTCTACCGTGTCGTAATACTGTTGCAGGATGGCGATGACCTCGGGCTTGGAGAACTCCGCCGGAACCGGCTTGCCCTCGCTCATCAGCTTGCGTAACAGCGTGCCCGATAACAGCAGGCGTGCCCCGCCTTTATAGTTGCCGTTGTCGTCGATCACCGCTTTGCTCTCATGCGGGCAGGTCTTCATCGAGGCCATGCTGCCGCACTCATAGCAGTAGAACGTCCAGTCCATGCACAACGGCTGGATAGCCATCGCTCCTGCCGGTACTTCGTTGAAGATCTTCTGCGCATCAAACGGCCCGTAGTAGTCGCCCACTCCGGCATGATCGCGGCCCACGATCAGGTGCGAGCATCCGTAGTTCTGGCGGAACAGCGCATGCAACAAGGCTTCCCGCGGCCCGGCGTAGCGCATCTCCATGGGATAGCCACCCTGGATCACGCGCTCCCGGCGAAAGTACTTGTTCACCAGCGCATCAATGGCCTTCACCCGAACGTCGGCCGGGATGTCGCCAGGCTTCAGCTTGCCGAGCAACTGATGCACGTAAACGCCGTCGCAGACTTCGATGGCAATCCATGCCAGGTAGGCATGTGAGTTGTGCATGGGATTGCGCAACTGAAGGGCAGCGACGGTGGTCCAGCCGCGATCGGTGAACAGCTTGCGTGCGTCGGCAGGCCGCTGATAAATTTCCTTGAAATCTTCCGGGAAGTACGACTCAGACAGCACCTTCACCGGCCCCGCCAGGTTGATTGCTGCCTGTTCCATCACCTTCTGCACCCCTGGGTGTTTGGGGTCGGTGGTGCGGAAGACCTGCTTGCACTCGTGCTCCTTGTCGATCGTGTACTTCTCATTTACCTGCATGGTGCCCACGAGCGCGTCGGTCTCGACATCCCACAGCGCTACTTCCCCGCCGGGGCCAATCGACTTCGCGAGATCCTCGTCGGCCGAGAGCGTGATCGGAATCGGCCAGAACAGGTTCTTCCTGCTGGGCAGCTTGTACTCGTCACAGCAGCCCTTCCAGTCGTCCCTGCCCATGAAGCCATCCAGCGGGGTAAAAGCGCCGATGCCCATCATGATCAGGTCTCCGGTTTCCCGACTGGTCAGAGGAATTTTCTTCAGGGTATTTGCTTTCTTTACTTCTTCTGCCTTGGCTTTGCCATCAAGCAGCAGAATCTTTAGTTCCGGATTGCCATGCGGGGGAACCAACGTCGCCATAGTATGCCTCCTTAAATACTCGCAATGATGTTAGATTTGAATTCTGCTATCTACTCCCCTATCCAAAAATCTATAAGTCCAAACTATTCATTTCATTCAGACGAATTTTCAGCCGTTGTCGAGCCCCTTATGCCGGGTCGATGGCCTGGGCCGTCATGGCGGCTTTCTGCCCTGACGCTGCCAGCTCCTTTCCATTTACCTCGGCGACATATATGGCAATCGGCCGGTACAAAAGATGTGCCCACTTGCCGAAGGGCACTTCCACGATCAACATTGGCACCGCGATGGCCATGTGGGCGGTGTACAGGATGTAAGTCGGCATGGCCAGATCCTCCAGCCGCAGCAGGTTGATCGCGATTCCCGTAACCGCTGTAAGGAACAGCAGAATGGGAAACAGCCAATCGGAAAGATGGCTGAAGCGATGCATCTCAGTCCGCTTGCCGATCCGGTCTATAAGAATCCAGGAGGTTGCGGCAATGAGGATGATGGTGGAGTAGTAGCCCAGCAGGCTGGTCCAATGGAAACTACTGTCTTCTACCTGAAACCAGGGTAGAAAGATCACTACCAACAGGAACATCGTGCCGTAGCCGGTCACCAGAAAGAGGTGGCGCAGCCAATTGCTGATCGCGGTTTTGTCCCCGCACTGCTTCCAGCGAATCTGGGTCAGTGCCTGAACCAGAAATTCCGGAAGCTGCATTATGTAAACGCGTAACGGAATATTTTTGCCGCGCGTCAGGAAGATAAACATGCGCGCGGCATTGGTAAGCAGGAAGAAGCTCAATAAGGATGCCAGTATGGCGTCGCCGAAATGCACCACCATGGTCGGCGCGAACTTGTCCAGCATGACGAGGTTGCGCGCTTCTGGCGTGGAGTGGGCCAGCAGGCCAAAGCCAAAGCTCTGGGGCAGGGTGAACAGCGCCACCACCAGTGCCGCCACCAGGGCCAACACGCCCAGTTCGGCCCATGCCGAACGGTACATGAGACGCGACAGGCCGGTCCAATCGTAGCGGGTGGTGAGATAGCGGCGAAGCGCCATCATGCTCTCGCCGGGATTGACCTGGCGGGGGCAGGACTTGGAGCACTCGCCGCAATAAAAGCAGAGCCATGGCCCCGGATCCTTAAGCAACTCGCGCTCCATTCCCCACTGCGCCAGCAGCATGGGGCGGCGCGGAAACGGATTCTCTTCTGTGGAGAGCGAGCACACCGCGGTGCAGTTGGCGCACTGCATGCACTGCTTGAACTCGCCGCCGCTGGCAATCGCCTCCTGGATGAACTTCGCGTCTGGTTCGAGCACCAGCTTGTCTGCCATAATCAAAACCCCTTGTAGGGGTTGGGCCCCAATTCGCGAATCTTGCCGGCGAATTCGTCGATGATGAACGGCAACTGTGCCGCCGCGTCCATCGGAACCTGCACCAAGCGCACGCGTTCGGGCTCCAACTGCAATCGGGTCAGTGTGTCCTTGACGTTTTCCAGCCGGCGGTTGGCCAGCTCGCTGCCGTGCACGAAGTGGCACTGGTAGTCATCGCCGAACTTGCAACCCAGCAGCAGCACGCCGTCAATGCCGCGCGACAGCGCGTCGGCAATCCAGACGATGTTCATCGAGCCCAGGCAGCGCAGGGAGATGACCCGCACACTGGCGTCGTAGGAGGCTCGGTTCATGCCCGCCATATCCAGTGCCGGATAAGCGTCGTTCTCGCAGGCAAAAACCAGAATGCGCGGCTTGTCTTCGGTTTCGTCCGGCACTTCAATGGCCTTCACCATGCTTGCGATCATGTCGACCGAGTAGTTCTTGAAGGAGATGATGCGCTCCGGGCAGGCCCCCATGCAGATGCCGCAGCGACGGCAGCGGTACGGATTGAACTTGGGCGTACCTTTCTCGTCTTCATCGATGGATCCGAAGGGACATTCCTCGGTGCAGCGCTTGCACGAGGTGCAGCGCTGCAAGAAGAAGCTGGGATACGAGAGGTCGCCGGCGCGCGGGTGCACCGCCTCGCCGTGGCTGGCCATATGTATGCACTGAATTGATTTCATCACTGCGCCGCGAGCGTCTTCCCGGGCGAAGATTGAGTCCATCGGCGCACGCACCGCACCGGCGGCATAGATTCCGGTGCGCAGCGTCTCGTAGGGGAAGCAGACGAAGTGCGAGTCGGGAAAGCCGTCCTGCAACACCGGCAGGTCAGGCCCCTGGCGATAGGAGAGGTTCAGGATTGCCGTACCGGCGTGCTGCTGGTACTGCTCGACCACCTTCTCGGCTTCCTGGCGCTGGGTCTCGGACTCGTTCCTGAGCACTTTCAGCTCGGCATCGTGCAACGTTCGAATGGCCGGGCCGTCGGCTGAGTTCGGCACCATGCCGGTGGCCAGCACCACCAGGTCGACCGGAATCTGCAGGGGTACGCCCAACAGTGTTTCATCCACGCCCACCAGGACCCTTCCGTCGGAGCATCGTTCAACCCCGGTCACGATCCCTTTTACAAAGAAATTGAGCGGCTGTTCCTGGACCTTCTGGTAGTACTTCTCGTAACTTCCGGGGGTCATCATGTCCTTGTAGACAATGAAGACTTGTGCCTCCGGGTTTTGCTCGCGAATATATTCGGTCTGCTTGAGCGTGTTCACGCAACAGGTCGAAGAGCAATAGGGCAGGTGATCCGGATCGCGCGAGCCGGCACACTGCACGAACAAGACGCTTTCCACCGGCTCGCCGGTTGAGGGCCGATGGATCATGCCATGTGCTGCCATCGCCTCTAACTCCACGTTGGTAACGACGTCTGGCAAACCGTAGCCAAGCGCGGTGAGCTTGGTCGCATCGTAAGGCTTCCAGCCGGTGGCCAGCAGAATGGCGCCGACCCGGTGCGCACGGATTTCGCGGTCGGTCTCCAGGGTGATGTCGAATCGCCCCGGCTGACCCTCTGTCTTGAGGATCTTCGACGAGCAATACAGCTTGATCCGCGGGTGCGAAGTTACGGCTGCAATCTGGGCGGCGATACGGTTGGGCTGCGCTTCGCGGTAAGAGGGAGGCGGGGGAATATCCCGCTTCATCGAACCCGCTATGCCGCCCAGTTCCGCCTGCTTCTCGACCAGGATGACTTCGAAGCCTGCATCGGCAGCCTCTAACGCAGCCGTGATGCCTGTGACCCCGCCGCCCACCACTAGGATGGCTCGCGAAATCTCCTCTACCAGCGGCTCCAATGGTTCCATCTTCTGGGTGCGCACGATTCCCATGCGCAGCAGATCTTCGGCAAGCATCTGGGTATCTTCGTGCCGGGGCTCATGACACCACGCCACCTGCTCGCGCAGATTGACGCGGTCCATCACCGAGCCGGAATTGAAGGCAAACTGGCGGGTCTTTACCCGAGGCGAGCAAGCGGCCACAACCACCGCGTTGACGCTTCCTTGCTGGAGATCGTTGTGGATCAGCTTCAGGCCCTCTTCGCCGCACAGGAAGGGATGGGTACGGCAGACCGGCACCTTATATTCGCTGCTAGCGACCTTCGCGAGCTGATCGACATTTATCGATTCGCCAATCGAACAGCCGCTGCAAACATACACGCCCAGACGCTTATCCATGGCGCACCGCTCCCGTAGCCATCTGCCAGGCCTGCAGTGCCGCTCCCGTGGCATCCCGTATGCACGCCGATACCTCCGCTGGCCGTTTGGCGCAACCAGCGGCATAGATGCCACCTTTGCTGTCGGTAACAAAACCGAATTCATCGAGCTGCACTGGCGCGGCTATCCCTTGGTTTCGTGGAACCATTCCGGTAGCGAGCACCACCAGGTCGAACTCCCGCATGATCTTTCGTCCCCTGAGCACGTCCTCGGCAACCAGCAACACATCGCGGCTGCCCGGATGTTCCTTCACCGTTCCCACCTTTCCTTTAATCAGCTCGATGCCGTTGGCAGCGACAGTTTTGGCGGCAAACTCCTGCAAATGTCCGGGAGTGCGTAGATCGATGTAGAACACGGTGATCTTCGCTTGCGGGTATTGGCTGCGAAGGTAGGTGGCGTGTTTCAGCGACGCGGTGCAGCAGACACCCGAGCAGTAGGGCAGATGATTCTCGTCGCGCGAGCCGGCACACTGCACAAAGGCAACTGCCTTCGGCTCTTTGCCGTCCGAAGGGCGGAGAATCTTTCCTTGGGTGGGGCCGTCGGCGGCAGACATTCGCTCGAAAAGGACGTTAGTCACAACGTTGGCGCACCTGCCGAACCCCAGGTTCTCGATCCGGGTGGCGTCGTAAGGTGTCCACCCGGTGGCCAGTACGACGGATGCAACTTCGAATGTCTTCGTCACCGGCTGTTGATCGAGGTCGATTGCCCGGTACTTGCAGGCATCCACGCAGGCTCGGCAGTCGGCGGCGCAGGCGGCGCGGTCAATGACATACTGCGCGGGAAACGCCGTGCGTCGTGGCAACCGCGCCGCTTTGACTGTGGTCATGCCGTAGTTGAACTCATCGGGTATCTCGACCGGACACACCGCAGAACATTCACCGCAGAGCGTGCAGTCCTGGGTGACATAGCGTGGAGCAATCCGGACAACCGCTTCGTAAGCACCCGGCGAACCGCTGAGACTTTCCAGTTCCGCCAGGGTGAAGACCGTCACCCGGGGGTTGGCATTCAGGCGCTTGAAATTGATTTCGAGGCCGCAGGAGGGAGGACACAGTTTCGGAAAATATTGATTGAAGCCTGCGACTCGTCCTCCCAGGGTAGCCGACTTCTCAATCAGCACTACCTCACCGCCGGCCTCGGCCGCTTCCAGGGCGGTGGTAATGCCGGCGATGCCGCCGCCGACTACCAGAATGGTGCCGCCCCTGCCATCCGTAGAATCAATGCTTGCCATAGTCCTCTAGGCCGGCGAACTGGCGTTAGTTTGGCTGTCGCCGCAGGTGGCCAACGGTGCGGCAGGGTCGGGTTTTCTCAGCCTCATGCGCTTCTCATGAAACAGGCTGAACGACAGCCAGTCGATAGCGAAATCCAGCAACTCTTCGTCATCGTTGGCCAGCGCTTCCATGCGCGCCTCGTCCACTTCGAACAGCTCCAAAAAGCGCGTGTCAAAGACAAAGCGGCGGAAGCGATCCAGGTCATACAGCGCCATGAAGTACATGGCGAGGCAGTCGGTGCTCAGCTCTTCCGGCTTTTCCCATCCCGGATGCGACATGAACTCCAGAAACGGAGTCTGCATTTCGTCGAAGGGTTCAATGCCCTGGTTCTCGATCCATTCCCGCACCGAGCACTGCTTGCCCGTGCCGTGGCCGTGACAGAGCTCTTCCTTGACCAGGAAATAAAAACGTTGCGCCGCCCCTTGTGGACCTTTCGGCTCAGCCATCCCCAGCGGATACATGCGGCAGGCCCAGGGGCGGTTGGCATAGACCGTGCAACCGTGATCGCTCACCAAAGGACACTTCAGGCTGGGCTCGTCCATCCGGAGCAGGACGGCCGGTACCCGCTTCTCATGGGAGACGGAGGTGAGCGTGTACTTCTCCAGAAACTCGGAGGAATTCATCTTCAGTGCACGCTTAAGCCGCAGCACGTCATACGGTGAAAGCAGAATGGACACGTTGTGGCAGCAGGAATTGAAACAGTCTTTGTCGGGTCCGCAGGCGAAATTGAAGCAACTTTCCAGCTTCAGGCGCGGGCTTTCCTGCAGAATCTGCTCGGGTGTTACCTGGGTTTCAGACATCTCGACCATCCTCGTCCGGCAAAATACTGCTCTTCATCGCATCGCGGGACCACACCGGCAGCGGACCACTATCTCCGCTGTTCGGCTCCAGGCGATAGCGATAGGAAGCATTCACATTGAATCGTTCCTTCATCCATTCCCAGCCGCCGACAAAATAAGGGCAGTTATCGTTGAAGCACACGTACTGGAATTCGCCGCCCCAACCGGCCAGTGGGGGATTTTTCCAGCGCACCAGTGGGCGGTGGCAATGGGGGCAGGTCTTTCGCAATTCCTCGGCCATGGGCCAACCTTACGTATCAGAGCGCGAGGTCCCGGTCATCGCGGGACCTCGCGATGGGTTAACGGGTCAGGGCCGCTACCGGCTCTGGCTCCTTGGTTTTTGCTGCCTCGAAGACGTGGAGAATGGGACGAGTCAGCATCTCCCACTTCCCGGTGCTGGGATCGCACCGGCAGTTGGCGAAGACGTGCCACTTGTCTTCATCCAGCGTGGGTGTATCCGAACGGAAGTAGTAACCCGGCCAGCGCGTCTCCTCGCGGAACAGCACCGTCCGGACGTGCGCTTCCGCCTGCCACATACGGTGTACGTTCTCCCAGCAGCGCATCAGTTCGTGCAGGTTCGAAGCCGCCAGCTTTTCCGAGTCTTCCTTCAGGAAGGCCAGTAGTTCGAGGGCCCGCTCCAACTGGGGCTTATTGGTCATGAACTGGGCAGTGACCCCACCGGCGTATTCGTCCATGATCTTCTGCAAACGGAACATGAACGAGCGCGGTTTGATGTAGTTGGGATTGACATCTTCGTCGGTGGTGGCGTTCTTATGCTGATCGAACGTCTCCATCGGCTGCAGGATTTCGGCGGCCAACTTGTCGATGGCAGCCTGATCCAGCTTGGGTAGGGTGTTGTTATCGACCACGTACTTGATCGCAGCCTTGGCGGCGATACGACCTTCCGCATGGGAGCCGGAGGAAAACTTATGGCTCGATGCGCCGGAAGCATCACCTGCGCAGAACAACCCTTTCACGGTTGACATGCAGGGGTATCCCCAGAAGTATTCCGACTTGGTTTCACCGGTCTGCAGGTCTTCGGGACCGCTGACCCAAGCGCCGGAAGCACCGGAGTGGGAGCCAATGAAGTAAGGCTCGGCAGCGGCGATCTCGGAGCTCTTCTGTTCAGGTCGCACATTGGTTGCGGCCCACAGAATAGCTTGCGAAATCGTCATGTCGAGGAAGTCTTCCCAGGCTTCCGACTCCAACTCCTTCATCTTTTTCTGGTAGGTCTTGGGGTCGTCCTTGTACTGATCGGCGATCTTGGTCAGGGCTTCTTCCGTGCGCATTGAAATCGGCCCTTTTCCATCCAGCACGTCGAGCATTCCAAGATAGTTGCGCAGGTTGGCCGGAACCGGCTTCACCCGCCCGTAAGGTCCCCACTTCTCCAATTCTGCTGCACGTTCCACCATGTAATTGCCGCCCATGGCGTTGGTGGCACGCGACTTGAACAGAAGGAACCATGCACCCACTGGTCCGTAGGCATCCTTGAAACGCACCGGGATGAACCGCACTTCCTGACAGGTCATTTCCGCCCCGGCCTTGAGCGTGAAGTAGGCGGAGGAGCCGGAATTCCACGGTGGATACCACGCGCGGCCCATACCTTCGCCACTGCTCCGGGGTTTGAATACGTGGACAGCGCCTCCCATGGCAGTCAGCGTGGCCTTCGACCGGAAGATGTACAGCTTGTTCTCGCGGATAGAGAAGCCCACTGCGCCGGCACAGCGATCGCCATCCATCAGCGGACCGACGATGAACACGCGCTCGAAAATTTCTCCTACACCGGTTTCGCGCAACGCGTTCTTTGCCGCTTCGGCGACCACCACCTTGTAGGACTCGCCGTTGATCATGAGCTGCCAACGTCCCTCATGCACGTACTTGTCGTCCTTGTCCTTCCAGATGGGAAGACCCCACTTTTCGAAAAGGTGGACGGAAGAATCTACGTGCCGGGCGATATTGCCTACCAGGTCCTCACGGGTGACTCCCATGAGGTCGTTGCGGACATAATCAACATAGTCCTTCAGCGTGTTGGTGCCGTCCCTTAGTCCGACATACTGGTTGATGGCCGACAGACCCATGGCCACGGCTCCAGAACGATCGATCGCGGCTTTGTCTACCAGGGCCACTTTCAGACCCTTCTGCTTGGCCCAGTAGGCGGCCTCCACAGCGGCACCACAGGCTGCCATGCCGCCGCCCAGAATCAACAGATCAGTTTCTACTACAACAGTTTCGAACTTAGGCATGGGCACCTCCAGCGTTGCTTAAGCCAACTACAGTGGGCAAGCCCAGTGAGGCCGGCTCGGTGAAGAGGGCGGTACTATTGAGGTCCCCCTGAGTTTCGAAACCACCGCTGGGCACGGCTGTGCCTTCCGGCGTGCTACGTATGGGAAACTTGAAGCGCTTCAGCGTTCCGTCTCTGAAAGTAACGGTCCAGAGTATGGAGTCGGTGGAGCGGAGAGGAACGGCGGATGCTCCCAAAGGAACGAAGTCGGCATAGCCGCGTACCTGCACTGCCTGGGTAGGACAGATCTTCACGCAGTTATAGCACTCCCAGCACATCATTGGGTCGCGGTTATAAGCCTTCATGGTTTCTTTATCGAGCACCATGAGGTCGTTGGGACAAATGTGTTGGCAGGCTGTTTTATCCAACGCCTTACACCCATCGCATTTATCAGGAATTACGTAACTCGGCACTAAGCACCTCCCGGCCATCGTGATTGCCGACGGCCTCGAACAGAGTATGTGTGTGGCCCCGGCAGACCCGCACGCTCGAATGCGTTTGCAGCTTCACTCGAGTGAGCGGTAAAGGGAGCCGAACCGAACTGTAAAGTGTGAGCATCTTTGGTCGCAGAAGCCGATCTGCTAAGGCAGACTCGAGTTGGTCTGGGGTGGCCGTCACTGGCGACGGTCAGGCGGTGATCGCCCGGAACTGCCCGGCGACGCTGTCGCCACTCGGCCGCATGCGTCCGTTGAGACTAGGCGGACACGGTTGTGCACCTGATCTCGTCGGACTTGCTTCGACCGACCTTCATCGCCACCGTCGCCAACCTCGTCGCGTAACATGTTTTGCTCTTCTCGCAGGCGGAAATTGCTGGCCTACACTATCGAACAGGTTCGACTATGCACCCCGGAAGACATCTAGCGCGGTGACCAAGGTCACGTTCATACGTGAGAATAGAACCATTTATTCCCAGAGCCATCAGTTGTAGATTGTCTAGCATCTCTATAGGAGTATTTCGTAGGGAATATGTGATCCAGGCTTTCCCTGCACATATCACGTCTAACCTATCCATAGGCTAACACCAGATAGTGAATACGCTATCTCATTTAGCTCATATAGATAGATGATCAACGATATGCAATGTGTCAGATGTTTCTTGATAGACTCAATGATGGTCGGCAGTATTCCATTGGTTGTGGCGGTTGTTTGTGACGACACCAGATCCACTCACTATGTAAAGTGCATAGCGGCGGGTGTTCTACTTATCAGGTAGATCGCGGGGGGGGGGTGAGGTTAAGTTGACCATAGATTACCCGGCGGATTGCGGGCATGGAGAAATAATCCGACTAAGACACTGGAGTAAAGAGATGTTGTCAGTTCTGATTACTGGAGCATGGCATCCTAGCGTCGCCTAAACCTCACGCAGTGACGTGATGCGCGTCACTCTTGTCATCTGTCCCCCTCCGGGTCTCGCCAGGGAAGCCTGCAAGCTAAGCGACGAGTGGCAGGTATTAACATCGCCTACCTGCCCGATTCCGAAGCATTCACTGCGCAACAGCTTGCACCGGTCCATCGTGGTCCGGGATTCAGAAAGCGATTTGCAGCCTTTCCATAATGGCGTGTTCGGTTGGCCGATTACCGTTTATCGCGCCCCGATTAAAGCTTGACTGTTCGTAATCGAATTGCAGTTTGGTAAAGAAGTTTAAGTACCAGTTCAGGCCCACAGCCCAGTCATACGAAGCTTTAGCCGATTTCGTAATGTCTGCCAAGCCAGAAGTAAAGGCCAGCGGATCCAGCTTCAGTTCCGAATAGCGCGCTGCCAGCTCCCACGCACCCCAACCTCTGGTATTGTTGCAGCTCTCAAAGCACTTAAGCGGCACGATGCTCTTGTACGAATTCGGTTCCCCGGTGAGCATCCATGATCCGGCTATTTGCCAGGCATGGTTATTGATGCTCCGCACGATAGCTGTCTTGTCCACGGTTGTTCCGCCAATGTCCTGCGTAGAGCTAACATATTCGGCCATCAGACCTAATCTCCCCACATAGTAATAGGCTTGCGGCGAAATGTTGATCAGTGTCCCATCTGCGAATGGCGATTTAACCAAGGCTGTTCCGGTATAACTAAAAAATACAGCCTGGCCCCCGGTGCTAAGGAAGGTCGGCAGCGTGGCTCCAGGATTTTGATGACCTTGGGAGGAGGCAATGCCGATGCCAAGGCCTTTTAGAGCTTTCCTGTCGGAAGGCGCAAAGGGTGTGGCAAAAATGCGCTCGACCATGTTCTTGCCGCTCTGGGTGGGGAGGCTTATGCTGGCGCCAAGGGGAGCACCGTTGTCGACGGCAAACTGATAACGGAGACGCTGGTGAATGTCTCCGTAGACTTGCACGCCTTCATCACGGTTTTGCACCAGGTCGGTCGCCAGGGAGCGCTCAATAAAAGTCAAGTCCGCATCGTTTTGCAGCTGCTCCAGGCCGAGCGGTGTCTTGAACTTGCCGCCGCGAAAAACTACATAGGGAGAGGTTTTGATGTCAGCATAGGCATCGTAGATTGCGACTTGACCATTGCCGAAGTCCGGCATAAACCGGAAATCCACATATTGTCCAAGCGAGCCTTGAAAAATAGGTCGGGCACGACGAAGATTGAACGCGTTGGTTAGCAGATTACCGGTATTGTCAGGGAAGAACTTGGCGTCGGCCTGCAAGTGACCACCAATTCTCAATTGGTATGCTTTATCCGAACTGGAAATGGAGAATGTGTCTCGTCCCGCGGTTACGCTCGGGCCCTTCTGCACTTCCGCGTTATGCTCAAGCAGGTGGACTTCTTCGTCGAGCGAGTCCAAGCGCTCAGTCAGATCGGCAGGAGGAACGGGGGCCGGCTCTTCCGCCGAATTTGCTGCAAGTACTGCATTTAGGCGGTTCTCAAGTTGCTGAACTTTCTGCTCCATCGCCTGCATGCGGGCTTCCATGTCCGACGCAACCGCTGCTTGTCTTGTATTCTGGCTGGGAGACTGGCCGCTGGGCTGGATACTGCTCGACTGTGCGAAAGTCTGGCTGGCAACGAGCAAGACTGCTGCGATTGCAAAGTAAAAGCGGCGCATTGCGTCCTCCCGAGATTTCTTACGAAACCCCAGAAAGCATCATCAGACGGTCGACCCGCGGTGGAGGTCGTTGCAACCGGGCTACTCGCTCGGAGTCATTGGAGGCTTCGGCTGGTTGCTCAGGAACGCATCTCATCGCGGAGGAATCTGGAAACGAAAGGACAGAAGATAGGGGAGTCGTATATAGGGCAGTATTATTGCTCAAGCCGGCTAATTCCGGGTTCTGTCCCTTTCTCCAAAGTTCGGAGTCGACAAAAGTCCTCACTGACACTTTCTGAGGTCCGAAAGCATACAACCGCGTCTGCAGAGATAGGATAGACACTAAGAGACATAAAACGCCCATCACAACTGGCCGCGGCAGATAATATCCAAAGTTCGGCATCTAGGCTCAAGTGGTGAAAGTCTATTGCGGCACCCATCAACCTTCAGTGACTCGCATCACGGCGAGGCGTGACTAAACGGCTTCCAGTGTAAGCCGATGGACATGCTAGGTTGACTTCGCTTGAATTCGCGGATCGGGCTCGCGCTGCGCGCGATATTGGCAGCGTGGCCCCTGCTGGGTAGACTTGCGGCATGCCTGAATTCGATCATCAACCCAATGTTGGTGGAGTTACTGGCATAGTTGGTGCCGCTGTCTTCGGAAGCGCAGCTCAAGACGAACCCACTATTACGGCTAATTCAGCGTGTGGCTATGATCACTAGGGTGTGTGACTCAGTACCCCGCGTTGACCGGCGTTACCCCAGTACAATTCCGCTTTGATACACGTCAGCAGTGCAGTGTCGAGAGTATGGTAATGATGACTATTGCAGCTTTTCCGGATTCCATTCGACAAACCGCATCCGTAGATTTCCCAACCCGCTGGGGGCAGTTCCGCATGATTGGATTCGAGCGGGATTTGCCTGCCTCGGCATTGTCCCGGCGCGAGACCGCGCTGGCATTGGTTATGGGCGACTTCAAGAGTAGTCCGCCCCTGGTGCGCATTCACTCTCAGTGCCTTACCGGCGATGCTCTCGGATCGCTGCGCTGCGACTGTGGCGAGCAATTGCGCTTAGCTTTATCCATGATTGCTGAAGAGGGCAGAGGAATTCTGATCTATGAAGGGAAAGAGGGAAGGGGCATCGGCCTGACTTCCAAGCTGGAAGCTTACGAGTTGCAGGACTGTGGGCTTGATACGGTCGAAGCTAATGAGCAGCTCGGGCTGAAGAGCGACTACCGTGAATTCCGGCTGCCGGCGGGAATCCTGCGGCAGTTTGGCGTTTCCAAGGTGAGAATTATTACCAATAATCCAGACAAGGTTAAGGCTATGCGCAATGCGGGAATCGAAGTTGTAGAGCGAGTTCCATGCGAGGTTGCGCCTAATCCCTATGCGGCAAAGTACCTCAGGACCAAGAAGAAGAAACTTGGCCATCTGCTAAGTAGTTTTTAGTGGACTATTAAACGTCATAGCAATATGTGACGTACGTTACAGAGAACCAGGTTCAGCTTGCGCTGAAATAGGCAGGGATGTTCATTAAGGTGGGGGCATCCCCGGGCCGTGGAGGGGAGGATGTATGCCTTCTCAAAGAATTCTCATTGCAGTGGATACTGAGCCTGTCGCGGCCCATGCCGCCGACGTCGGCATTGAGCTTGCTGGCAAACTGGCGGCGGAAATCGCGTTCGTTTATGTGGTCGATCCCAAGAGCGATTTTACTCCAGAGAGCGGCATCTCGGGCAGCGAGTTGAGCGTTCGCCTCCATGGGGAGGCCAAGAAGCTGCTGGCCGTCTTTTGTGGACACCTGACCGGCGACATGAAGGCTTTCGAGTTTATCCAAACCGGTAACGCAGCGACGGAGATCGTCAATACCGCCAAACAGTGGGAGGCCAACTTCATAGTTATCGGTTGCCACGGACGTTGCGGTATAAAACGCGCTTTGTTGGGGAGCGTTGCAGAAGAAGTCATCCGCCACGCTCCTTGTCCAGTGTTAGTGGTGAAGGCCAAATGCTGAGATCGTTTGATTG
Source organism: uncultured Acidobacteriaceae bacterium (assembly GCA_963796585.1). Lineage (GTDB taxonomy): Bacteria > Acidobacteriota > Terriglobia > Terriglobales > Acidobacteriaceae > CAVVDY01. Next base: position 543,107 of record CAWCMB010000002.1, on the reverse strand, counting down.
GGTGGCAGTTGTAAAGAACCCCCAATAGTAAGCGGATTCAGCCCCTTGCTGCTTCTGAGCTCGACCCACCCTGCCGCTTGAACTGCGCCAATTGGATTGAGGCGACCGGCGACCGGCGACCGCTTTGCGTCCCTACGTGATTTAGAAATCGATGGACGGTGGCCTCGATCTTGACAGAGGGTCTACACTATAGGTGTAAGTTACATCTAGCGTGTATATCGCGGGCATCAGCCCGCTATGACAAGGAATCATGCCTGAAGAATTGAATCCCGGTTGCGCTCGACCAATCAGCCGTACGGTGCCTGAAACGCTGCCGGAAGAAATCGAGTCTTACCAACCAGCGAAGGAGAAAGCAAAAGTGGTCCTGATCGGAAGGAAAGCCCCGGATTTCGTTGCTCCTGCATATCACCAAGGCAAGTTCATTCAGCTCAAACTCTCCGAGTATTTCGGCAAATGGGTGCTGCTGTGTTTCTATCCGGGGGACTTTACCTTCGTTTGAAGCACGGAGCTCTCGGCGGTCGCCGAGAAATATCCAGAGTTTCAGGAGCTCGGTGTAGAGGTGTTGTCGGTAAGCGTCGATAGCATGTTCGTTCACAAGATGTGGAACGATCAGGAGCTATGCAAGATGGTCGCGGGAGGGGTGCCGTTCCCGATGCTTTCGGACGCAGGCGGCCACGTGGGCAGCCTGTATGGCGTCTACGACGAGGAAGCTGGGGTGCAGACGCGTGGACGGTTCCTCATCGACCCCGACGGCGTCATCCAGGCTTACGAGGTTCTGACCCCGCCGGTAGGACGCAATGTTTCGGAGTCGATCCGCCAGGTTCAGGCCTTCCAACTGGTCCGCGAATCGAAGGGAACTTTGGCGACCCCATCCGGTTGGCGTCCTGGTAAACCGACGCTGAAGCCGGGAATCGGTCTTGTAGGGAACGTATGGAAGGAATGGAAGACGCGGTCGGCGTTTGATTAGAGAACTTTGGTCAGAAGTGGAGGTCACGAATGGCTCGTAACGTTGGAGATCGCTTTGTTTGTGGAAAGTGCGGGGCGGAGCTGGTATATGAGAAGGCATGCACCTGTCCCGAGAGCAGCGCCCATCCGCATTCCGAGATCTGCTGTGGCCAGCAGATGAAAGTTGCGGGCAAAGGTGCGCCAGACAGGAAGTGAGCTAGCAGCGCTGCACGGATATCCAGAGCATCGCCTGCCGAAACCGGTGTATCTCTCCGCCCGCGCGCATGCCGCGTAACCCGCGCGCTCCGCGAGGCGACGTTCTCTCCGAGTTGGTGGCCGTGATGCGACCGTTGACTCGATCACCGCGGTCCAAGGGGTGGAGTTCTTTACCCCAGAGGAAAGGTCTATGGCAAGGATCGCAATTCTTTACTGCAAACGTATTCAGGATCACTCGTGCATTGCATGCGCCAAGTGCTACAAGGCCATAGCTGAGAAGAATGCAGAGTTCGCCCGGTACGATCATATTGATCTAGTAGCCATGACCGATTGCGGTGACTGCCCGGGTTTAACCGTAGCGAGGGTCAAGTTGCTCTCGGAGGTCGCGCATAGTCTAGACCGGGATGTCGAAGTCATCCACCTCGGTACTTGTATGAAACTCGCTATGGACACCGCGCAATGTCCGATCGACTTCGACGACCTGAAGATCACTCTTGAAAAGAAATTCAATGTCCAGGTTGTGCTGGGTACACATTCGTACTGAGGCCGGGCTGTTCCTTCAGCACGCCAGACGATTACAGCGTCAGCCAGCCTAATTTCAGACGGGCAGATCGTGGGTGAAGAAGAGCACCGGGCTCAGGACCGAGGTCATCTCCCGGAAGCCCTGCCGGCATCCCCCTCGAGTGCAATCAATTCAGCTCGGCGAGTGATCAGCAGGACAGAATGCAAGAATCACCGCTTTGAAGGTTTGCGATTATTCGCAGCATCGTCGTCGAGGTTGGTCTCGGTCGGCTCCAGACGTTGCGCGCGCGGTTGGGTCGCAACGAACTGTTCAAATGCGGCTCGACTCGACAGGTCGTCTATCAGCCCCTGCCGCTCCTCAGGGCTCAGGTCCCGACGCAGCACCTCGGCTCGCATTCTGCCCAGATGCTCCACCCAGGGGCCGTACACAGGCCCGAACTGCTGCTCCAATTCTTTGCGCAGTCGGCGTGCCAGCGAGGGGCTCTGCCCGGCTGTTGAAATGGCAATTTGCAGGGGACCGCGGCGCACCACCGAGGGATAGAAGAAGTCACAGTGATCCGGATCGTCGACGACATTGCATAGCACACCTTGCTCCCTGCAGGCGCGAAACACGGCCTCGTTCGTTTTGTTGGAATTGGTAGCGGCTATTACCAGAGTTGCACCGAGGACGTCGCCCGATGAAAATTCGCGATGCTCCCATATCAAATTTCTGGCGCTTGCCTGCTGCCGGAACCAGCCGTCTCCGCGGGGCGCAACTACCACAACTCTGGCTCCGGCGCTAAGTAGTCCGGCGGCTTTGCCGGCTGCGATCTTGCCCGCGCCGACGACCAGACATTTGCGAGTGTCTAGTTTCAGAAAAATAGGAAAGAGTAACATTAACTAGTCTCTATTATTCTCGATATAGTTCTTATTGTAGACAGGTAGTGCATGGGTCATCTTTGCTGTCTAACATAATGACTATATTGGACGCAGATCAACCATCTGCGGGCGGATGCTGATATCGCACTGCTTCCCATATCTCGAATCCGCTGCTACTGAACCGAGAGAAGTCAAAGTCCTCTCAGCTTGGAAGCATGATAGTCCTATTTCTGGTAATTGGGGAGTGCCCTTGTTGTGACGCTCGGCCTTACTGCAACACGCTTCTGGCGATATTCGTTCTAGCATAGTCTGCCGTCGAACTCTCACATTTGCAGGTGATATAGCTTACCGCAGTCTTTACGGACTCAGTTGCGAGATTCTTCTCGGCGGCGGGGGTAGCAATCCTTCCTTTGCTCAATTTCGTTGCGCGACAAACTTCGTCGCACAAATCGCTCACCTGAAGGATCTGGCTGATAGTCACTTGTATGCCACGCGTGACTCTGGGGCTATTAGTTAATGGCGGTCAAAACGGTATAGGCTCAGCGCCGGAGGAGGCGCAAGGGGGAGATGAAATAGTCTGCTTAGTCATACCACGGTTATATGGAAGAATGCTGAACCGTCATAGTATGTAAATGAAGTAGCGGCCGGACTAGTTCGCATCTACTGTGCGTGATAAAGCCGCGTAGTAGTGTGCGCGACACTACCCGCGAAGCGCGGCTGAGGAGAAGTAAGACGACTAAGCCACTCGACTAAGTAGATGTTGTTAGTCCTAGTTAAGAGCATGTCATCCTAGGTTCGTTTAACTCTCACGTAGTGACGTGATGCGCGTCACCGTAGGGCGCGTCGCACTAGGGCATAGTGGACTTGCCAGCGAACCGCAGCAAGAAAAATGTCTGCGGTCAGCGGCCAGCCAAGGTGCGATTCCAAAGCCCGATGGCCGTGCCGGATGCGATAGTCTGCTCCACCACGCACCGAAGGAGATTTTCAGATATGGCGGAAGAAGGTAACGGAAAGCCGAAGACGGAACTGCTCGATGAACTCGAGAAGGGCCCGTGGCCCAGTTTCGTCAAAGAAATTAAGTCTGCCTGCGAAACCAGTGATGCTCCCAAGGACCTTTTGGGACAACTGGAACTCTCATACCAAGAAAAAAAGGGCCACTGGAAGCATGGCGGCTTGGTCGGGGTGCTGGGATACGGCGGTGGTGTCATCGGCCGTTACAGCGACGTCGGCGAGCAGTTTCCCAAGATCGCGCACTTCCATACGCTGCGCGTCAACCATCCGGCGGGATGGTTCTATACCAGCGACGCATTGCGCTCCATCTGCGACATCTGGGAGAAGCACGGCTCGGGTCTGACAAACATGCACGGCTCGACCGGCGACATCATTCTGCTGGGCACCACAACGGACCAGCTGGAGCCTACGTTCCAGGACTTGGCCCAGGCAGGGTTTGATCTGGGCGGCTCGGGTTCTGACCTGCGCACCCCGTCGTGCTGTGTGGGACAGGCGCGCTGCGAGTGGGCATGCTACGACACCATGAAGCTGTGCTACGACCTGACCATGAACTATCAGGACGAGCTGCACCGGCCGGCGTTCCCCTACAAGTTCAAGATCAAGTGCGCCGGCTGCCCCAACGACTGCGTGGCCTCGGCGGCACGAGCGGACCTGTCGGTGATCGGTACCTGGAAGGACGAGATCCAGGTGGACGAGGCCGAGGTGGCCAACTACGTGGCTGCCGGAATGGATATTCAGAAGGACGTGTGCGAGCTGTGTCCCGCCAAGAGTTTTCAGTGGGACGGCAAGCAGGTCACCATCCAGAACCACGAGTGCGTGCACTGCATGCACTGCATCAACGTGATGCCGAAGGCGCTGCGGCCAGGCAAAGAGCGTGGCGCCGTGCTCATGATCGGCTCCAAGGCGCCCATCATGCAAGGTGCGCTGCTCTCCTCCGTCCTGGTTCCCTTCGTTCCCGCCGAGGAGTTGGAGGACACGATCAAGGAGCTGATCAGCCGCATCTGGGAGTTCTGGGACGAATACGGCAAGAACCGGGAGCGGGTGGGGGAGATGATTCAGCGCATCGGCATGCCGGCGTTTCTCGACGGTATCGGTCTCGATCCGGTGCCGGAGATGGTATCCGCGCCCCGAGACAATCCTTATATCTACTTCCAGAATGCCCAGGGAGGTGACAAATGAGCACGACCGCGCAACCCCGACTGACCGACATTGGCCCTCCGTCCTATGACAAGTTCCTGCCGCCGATGGTGAAGAAGAATTACGGGCAGTGGCGGTATCACGAGAATCTCGCTCCGGGCGTGCTCTGCCACATATCGGAGTCAGGCGACCGGCTGTATACGGTGCGTGCCGCCAGCCCGCGGCTCACCAGCATTCAGACGCTGCGCTTGTTCGCCCAACTGGCGGACAAGTACTGTGGCGGCTATCTGCGCTTCACCAGCCGCAACAACGTCGAGTTCCTGCTCACCGACCAAGCCAACATCGAGCCGCTCAAAGCGGAGTTGCTGGCCGCCGGTTTTCCGGTGGGGGGCACCAACAACTCGATCAGCAATATCGTGCACACCCAGGGCTGGGTGCATTGCCACTCGGCGGCGACCGACGCCTCGGGAATCGTGAAGTCGGTGATGGACGCCTTGTGCGAGCACTTCACCCACGAAGACCTGCCGGCCAAGCTGCGCATCGCGCTAGCCTGCTGCCTGAACATGTGCGGAGCGGTGCACTGCTCCGACATCGCCATCCTGGGCGTTCATCGCACCCCGCCGAAGATCAAGCACGATCTTCTGCCGCGGGTTTGCGAGGTGCCGACACTGATCTCCTCCTGCCCCACGGGCGCCATCCGGCCGGCGACAGTGGATGGTAAGAACTCGGTGGAAGTGATCGCGGAGCAGTGCATGTACTGCGGCAACTGCTACACGGTTTGCCCGGCCATGCCGCTCGCCGATCCGGAAAACGACGGGCTTTCGATCTGGGTGGGCGGCAAGGTGAGCAACGCACGCAGCGCGCCGAAGTTTTCCAAGCTGGCCATACCGTTCCTGCCCAACAATCCGCCGCGCTGGCCGGAAGTAGTCGACGCGGTGACGACCATCGTCAAGGTGTACGCCGAGCATGCCCGCAGGTATGAGCGGCTGGGTGAGTGGATTGAGCGGGTTGGCTGGCCGCGTTTCTTCCAGCTGACCGGCTTCGAGTTCACCCGCTACCACATTGACGACTTCAAGCATGCGGGCCTGACCTTTGCCCGCTCGGCGCATGTCCGCTACTGAAAGTTGGGTGAGGAGTTGATCATGGCGAGTGTAACCAAACCGGTTGTAAACAAGGCGACGGAGAACCTGCAAGAACTCAAGACAATCTTGCGGCGGTGGCAGCAGATCGAGCAGGAAAGTATCGCGCAGACCACGGCCATCATCGCCAAAACCCACAATCCTCTGATCCAGTTGGTGATGGAAATCATCCGCCAGGACTCGGCCATGCACAAACGGGTGCAACAGGCGATTCTGGACAGCGTGGAGAAACAGGCCTTCAGCCTGAGCCCGGAAGAGCTGGGCGAGGTGTGGGACCTGATCGAGCAACACGCCGCAGCGGAAAAGGAAACCATCGAGCTGGCGGAGCAGGCGCGCAAGAACTGCCGCCTGTTCGTGCAGCGGCATCTGCTGACCTACCTGACCGAGGACGAGCAGAAGCATGATCGGCTGCTGAACCAGCTGGAAGACTTCAAACGCAACCTGTATCCGTACGCGTGAGGCTGGGGCAATGGGGCTGTTCAAAGACGTTAAAAAGCCGGTGATCAAGGCGGCGACCGGGGGCGCGGACATCAGCCCCCTGCGTCCGCGCTACATTGCCAAGTCGCCACCTTGCGCCGGGCACTGTCCCAACGGCAATGAAATTCGCGAACTGCTGACCACGATTGCGCAGGCCGAAGGCTATGCCAAGACCAACGAGCAGGCCTTTGAGCTGGTGTGGCAGCGGCTGGCGGAGCGCAATCCGTTCCCCGCCGTGTGTGGCAGGGTGTGTCCGCATCCCTGCGAGGATGCCTGCAACCGCACGGCGAAGGACGGCGGGGTCGCCATCAATGCCATCGAGCGCTTCCTGGGAGACTTCGGCATCAGCAAGGGCTTGAAACTTTCGAAACTGAACAACCATACGCACAGCCAGAAAGTTGCCGTGGTGGGGGCAGGCCCGGCGGGGTTGTCCTGCGCTTATCAGCTGGCACGGCGCGGCTATCCGGTCACCGTCTTCGAAGCCTTCCCCCAGCCTGGCGGGATGCTGCGCTATGGCATTCCCCGGTACCGGCTGCCGCGCGAGGTGCTGGACGCCGAGATCGGGCGCATCCTGGAACTGGGTGTGGAGCTGAAGTGCGATTGCATGATCGGGCGCGAGCTGACCATGGCCGAGTTGCGCCAGCAGTACCAGGCGGTGTTCATCGGCATCGGCGCACAGAACAGCCTGCGGCTGAAGATCGCGGGAGAAGATGCTGCCAATGTATTGGGCGGAATCGAGTTTCTGAACCTGGTAAATCGGGGCGAAAAGGTCGAGCTCGGCGAGAAGGTGATCGTGATCGGCGGCGGCGATACCGCAATCGATGCCGCCCGCGTGAGCCGCCGGCTGGGCGCCGAGGTGACCCTGCTCTATCGTCGTACGCGCGCGGAAATGCCCGCGGCTGTCTCCGAGATCGCAGGCGCGGTCGAAGAAGGAGTGAAGATCGAGTTCCTGGCCGCACCGCTGGAGGTGCTGCAGCAGGACGGACGCGCGGTCGCCCTGCGCTCCCTTCGCATGAAGCTCGGCGAGCCCGACGCTTCGGGCCGTCCGCGGCCGGTGCCGCTCGAAGGCAGCGAGTTTGAGCTGCCAGTTTCGGCCATCATTGCCGCCATCAGCCAGGAGCCTGACTTCTGCGGTTTCGACGACTTGCATTCCGGCAAAGACTGGATCAAGGCCGGCGATTTCGGGGCGACCAGTGTCGACGGCGTCTATGCCGGCGGCGACGACACCGCGCTGGGGCTGGTAACCATCGCCATCGCTCAGGGCCGCTTCGCCGCCGAAGCCATCGATGCCCGCTTGCGTGGAGTTCCGTTGGAGAAGCCTGTTGCGCCTGTGCTGATCGAGAAAGACAAGGTCCACCTCGACTGGTACAAGGCTGCACCGCGGCACGAGCGGCAGCAGGTTGCGGTGGCCGAGCGCGCGCCCGACACCGAAGTTGAGCTGGGCTTGACCGAAGCCGACGTGGTGGAAGAGGCCAAGCGCTGCATGTCCTGCGGCATGTGCATGGATTGCGAGAGCTGCTGGATGTATTGCAGCAACAACTGCTTCGTGCGCCTGCCCAAGGGCGAACACTACAAAGTGAAACTTGAGTTGTGTAACGGCTGCAAGAAATGCGCCGAGGCGTGTCCTTGCGGCTATATCGAAATGAACTGATCAGGAGGTCAGAGGTGCCGACATTCGCCGTACACGGAACCAGCTATGACGTCGATGAGGATGGATTCCTGCAGCAGCCGGAAACCTGGAGCGAGAGTGTGGCTACGGATTTTGCCGAGTCGGAAGCCATTGCCGAGTTGACCGAGGCGCACTGGAAGGTCATTAACTACATTCGCAACTATTACGTGCAGTTCGGGATTGCTCCCATGGTCCGCAAGCTGTGCAAGGAAAGCGGCTTCACGCTCAAGCAGATTTACGATATGTTTCCCTCTGGCCCTGCCAAGGGAGCCTGCAAGCTGGCCGGATTGCCCAAACCCACAGGCTGCGTCTAGCCGGCCATGAGCCCACGCCAACCCATCCTGGAGAAATGGATTACGGAGACCATGGCCTCGTATCCGCCGGCCGTGGTCCCGTTTCTTGCCGGGGAGAGCGATCCCTTCCGCAATCCGGTGGGCCACAGCGTGCGCCAGAGCCTCACGATCATGTTTGAGCAGCTGCTTGGGGACATGAATGGTGAATGTCTCGACCCGGCGCTCGACGGCATCATCCGTGTGCGAGCGGTCCAGGAGCTTTCCCCTAGTGAGGCAATTGGCTTCACTTTCCGGCTGAAGGCGATTCTGCGCGAGCTTGCTCCCGAGGAAGATCAAATCGCCCTTGCCGACCGCGTCGACCGCCTGGCTCTGATGGCCTTTGATAAATACACGCAATGCCGGGAGCAACTGGCGGAGATTCGCATTAAAGAACTGCGGCGCGGCGTCTTGTCGCGGCTGGCTTCCGGTTGATCGCGCACGGCTACTCGAGGTAGCCAGGTTATGAATGTCCTCGCTTCGTTAATCGCCGTTTTACTGCTGGTGCTGGCGGGTTCGTTGGCCGGGCAGGGGGGCGCGGGACGTTTCTTCTTCGCAATTGTCGTCCCCTACACAGCGCTTGCAGTCTTCCTGGCCGGTCTCTGCTATCGGGTAGCGGGTTGGGCCTGGACGCCGGTGCCGTTCCGCATTCCCACCACCTGCGGACAGGAGAAGTCGCTGCCCTGGATCAAGCCAAATGCGCTCGACGATCCTTTTACGAAGTGGGGTGTTCTGGGGCGCATGGCGCTCGAGGTCCTGACGTTTCGCTCCCTGTTTCGTAACAATCGGGCGAAGTTGTACGAGGGTCGACTGGTCATTGGGGAGAACAAGTATCTCTGGCTTGGTTCCCTGGCATTCCACTGGGCGCTGCTTATCGTTGTGTTGCGACATCTTCGGCTGTTCATCGAGCCGGTGCCTGGCTTAGTGCTGGCTGTGCAGCGAGTCGACGGATTTTTTCAAGTCACCACCCCTGATCTGTACGCGACAGACATCATTCTGCTGGCAGGGCTGCTTTACCTGCTGGCGAGGCGGCTGCGTGATCCGCTGGTCCGCTATGTTTCGCTGTTCACCGATTACTTGGCTCTCTTCCTGCTGCTTGGGATCGCGATCTCCGGGGTGCTGATGCGTTATGTTCTGCGCGCGGACATCACCGGCGTGAAGCAATTCGCGCTGGGCTTGGCGACCTTCCATCCCGTGCTGCCCCCCGGGCTGACGCCGGTCGTCTTCGTTCACCTGCTGCTGGTCAGCGCGCTGGCAGCCTACTTCCCGTTCAGCAAGCTCATGCACATGGGTGGAGTCTTCTTGAGTCCGACCCGTAACCTGGCGAACAACAATCGCGCTGTGCGCTATGTCAATCCCTGGAATTATCCCGTGAAGACGCACTCGTACGCCGAGTGGGAAGAGGAGTTCCGGGACAAGATTGAGGCAGCCGGACTGCCGCTCGAGGCCGAACATGTCGGAACCGCTACTGCAGATTGAACCGGCAGCCCCGAAGGGCGACTGGCGAAATCCTCACGTCGATTTTCGCAAGGGCGTCTTTTGCTACAGCGCGCTGCCCAAGAACCTTAATTATCTTGGCTTGCCCAACGCGCGTGAGTGGCAGCCCTTCGACGCTGACTGGAAGTTGCCGCCGGATTGGAAGCGCATTCTTCTCGACGGAATGCGGGAGCGGCTGAAAAAGTATCGCTCGTTCCGGTTGTTCATGGACATCTGCGTGCGCTGTGGCGCCTGCGCCGATAAGTGTCACTTCTTCATCGGCTCCGGCGACCCGAAGAACATGCCGGTTTTGCGCGCCGAGCTGATGCGATCCATCTATCGCCGCTACTTTACGCTGACCGGACGCATCTTCGGCAGCCTGGCCGGCGGGCGTGAGCTCACCGAAGACGTGGTCAAGGAGTGGTTCTATTACTTCTACCAGTGCACCGAGTGCCGGCGCTGCTCGGTGTTCTGCCCCTACGGCATCGACACGGCTGAGATCACGATGATGGGCCGCGAGCTGCTCACCCTGATCGGCTGCAACATCAACTGGGTGCTGGAACCGGTCGCCAACAGCTTCCGCACCGGAAATCATCTGGGAATCCAGCCGCACGGATTCAAGGACAGCATCGATTTCGCCGCGGAGGAAGCGAGCGAGATCACCGGGCTTCCGATCGAAGTGCCGATCAACCGCAAGGGCGCAGAAATTCTGTTCGTCATGCCATCAGCCGATTACTTCGGCACGCCCCATTACTACACCCTGCTCGGCTACATGATGCTGTTCCACGAGATTGGTCTGGATTACACGGTCAGCGCCTTCGCCTCCGAGGGCGGCAACTTCGGGATGTTCACTTCCCACGAGATGATGAAGCGCCTCAACGCCAAGATCTATGAGGAAGCGAGGCGGCTGGGCGTGAAGTGGATTCTGGGCGGTGAGTGCGGTCACATGTGGCGCGTCCTGCACCAGTACATGTCGACCATGAACGGGCCGGCCGACTTCCTGGAGGTGCCGGTGTCGCCGGTTACCGGGACAGCCTTCGAAAACGCACGTTCCACCAAAATGGTGCACATCTGCGAGTTCACCGCCGACCTCATCCACAATGGCAAGCTGAGGCTCGATCCCAGCCGCAATGACCATTGGAAGGTTACCTTCCACGATTCATGCAATCCCGCGCGGGGCATGGGATTGCTGGAGGAGCCGCGCTACATACTTAATAACGTCTGCAACTCTTTCCATGAGATGCCGGAGAACACCATTCGCGAGCAGACCTTCTGCTGCGGCAGCGGCTCTGGCCTGGGCACGGACGAAAATCTGGAGATGCGCCTGCGCGGCGGCTTCCCCCGGGCTAACGCGGTCAAATATGTGAAGCAGAAGCACGGAGTGAACCTGCTTGCCTGCATTTGCGCGATCGACAAGGCCACCCTGCCCGCCCTGATGGACTACTGGGTGGGCGACGTGGAAGTCGGCGGCATACACGAACTGGTGGGCAACGCGCTGGTGATGACCGGCGAGAAAGAACGCACCAGCGACTTGCGCGGAGAACCGTTCGCTGCCGCGCAGCCAGTCGAACAACCAGAGGAGGCGGTCCATGCGTGATCGCCCACAGATCCTCGCCGGACTTCTGCTGTTCCTGGGTGTATTTACGTTTCCGATCTGGCATGGGCTGGCCAAAAGGACGCCGCCCAACGCTCCCGCAATCAAGCTCCCCGTCAACCAGAAGCAGTGTGTCGCCCCGGTCGCCTATATGCGCGATTCGCACATGCAGTTGCTGATCGATTGGCGTGAGCAGGTGGTTCGCGACGACCAGCGGCAGTTTCACGCCTTCAACGGCAAGGTCTACGACAAGAGCCTCACCCGCACCTGCCTGGAGCAATGCCATACCGACCGGGCCGAGTTCTGCGATCGCTGCCACAGTTATGCCGGAGTCTCGACTCCCTATTGCTGGAACTGCCACAACAACCCGCCGCAGCTGGTGGCCCGGAGAGCACCATGAAGATTACCCGCAAAGAGTTCCTGCTGCTCTCCGGTTTGTCGCTTGCCGGCATCGCCGGAGGCAAAGCGGTCCACGCCATCTCCGATTCGCCGGAAGCGCCTGCCGCGACCGGGCCGGCAAAGCGCTGGGGCATGGTGGTCGACGTGCAAAAGTGCCGGCAGGATGCCGGATGCAAGGATTGCATTCAGGCTTGCAATAAGGCGCATAACATTCCGCAGATCTCGAATCCCGCTCATGAAGTGAAGTGGGTCTGGAACGAGCCGTTCGAGAAGGTCTTTCCGCAGGCGCAAACCGATTACACGCGCCAGCAATACGCCGGCCTTCCCATACCGTTGCTGTGCAATCACTGCGCCAATCCTCCCTGCACGCGCGTGTGTCCCACGCAGGCCACGTGGAAGCGACCCGAGGATGGCGTCGTCATGATGGATTTCCACCGCTGCATCGGTTGCCGGTACTGCATGGCGGCATGTCCCTATGGCTCGCGCAGCTTCAACTGGCAGGACCCAAGACCCGACATTGCGGTGATCAATCCCGATTTCCCTACGCGCACCAAGGGCGTGGTGGAGAAATGCAATTTTTGTGAAGAACGGTTGGCCAAGGGAGAACGGCCCGCCTGTGTGGAAGCGTGTGCCGAGCAGGTGCTCGTTTTTGGAGATTTATTGGATCCGGACTCGGAACCCCGAAAGCTGTTGCGCACCCGGTTCGCCATTCAGCGCGAACCGGAACTGGGCACCGGGCCTTCGGTCTTTTATCTAGTGTGAAGCCATGTTCATGTTGGAAAAAGCGATGCTGGGCGGCCGCAAGTACTGGGAGTGGGTGGGATTTCTCCTGCTGCTGATCGCGACCGGAGCCGCTTGCTACTTCAGCCAACTCAAGTACGGACTCGCCATCACCGGGCTTGGGCGTGATGTGAGCTGGGGCTTGTACATTGCACAGTTCACGTTCTTCGTCGGTATCGCTGCCTCCGCCGTCATGGTGGTGCTGCCGTGTTACCTGCACAACGTGCATGAGTTCCACCGCGTCACCATTCTTGGCGAGATGCTGGCGGTTTCGGCGGTGACAATGTGCATGCTGTTCATCGTGGTCGACATGGGCCAGCCGGCACGGGTGCTTAATGTGCTTCTCTACCCGACGCTGCATTCGATCATGTTCTGGGATATGGTCTCGCTCGGCGGCTATCTACTGCTGAATGCCGTGATCTCGCTGGTGATGCTGACCTCGGAGCGCGACGAATTGCCGCCGCCGCGCTGGATCCGAGCGGTCATCCTGATATCCATCCCGTGGGCCGTCAGCATCCATACCGTCACTGCCTTTCTGTACAGCGGACTTCCCGGCCGCACCTTCTGGTTGACAGCGATTCTCGCTCCCAGATTTCTGGCGTCCGCCTTTGCGGCCGGACCGTCATTGCTGATCCTGCTGTGCCTGCTGCTGCGCCGGCTTACGAACTTCGATGTCGGCCGGGAGGCACTGCGCAAGCTCGGCATCATCGTCGCCTATGCCATGGCGATTAACGTCTTCTTTGTGCTGCTGGAAGTTTTTACCTCTTTCTACAGCGGCATACCACGCGACAGCGAATCATTCCGCTTCCTGTTCGCCGGTCTGGATGGGGACCTCCAGCTGGTGCCCTGGATGTGGACGTCCGTCACCGCTGCTTGCGTAGCGCTTGTGCTGCTGCTGGTTCCCAAGCTGCGCCAGCGGGAATCGCTGCTGGCGACGGCCGCCGTGTTGGTGTTCGGCTCGCTGTGGATTGAAAAAGGTCTGGGCCTGATTGTTGGCGGTTTTGTGCCTTCGCCGCTGGGAGCCGTAGCACGTTATTCGCCCACCGCTCCCGAATGGGGAATTGTGGTGGGAGTGTGGGCCATTGGAGCTCTGTTGATCACCGTGTTCTACAAGATCACGGTCACAGTTCGCGAACTGAGGTAAACGTATGCCAACCCTGATGGAATCACCGCCAACGACTGCGGCGCCGGCCCGAGCGCCGGCTATGCCATCACCAGCGAAGCCGTGGCTCACGGAAGACTGGCTGTCGGTATGGATTGGACTTCTAGTCTTCGTACTTTCGCTGGGTATGTTGGCCGGCTTGGACGTGCTGGGGTGGGCTGTAACAACCTCAGTCTGGACTTCACCTGCCAAAGCGCTCGCACCTGCTTCCAAGGCTTACGCCAACCTGCCAGGCATAGTCGCCCTTCTTCTTACCTACTTTGCAATGCTTGCCGTCCTGCTGGTTGGAGCCAAGGCTCTGGGTGCGAACGTAAAGCGTTTTGCCCAGGGTTTTACCGTCGTATTTGCCGCGAGCTATGCCTGCTGGTTCATGGGAAGCTGGGCTTACATTGCAGCCACTCCCGACAAGCGCACTGCGCTGCATCTTCCCTGGTCGCTGAACTTGACCAATGAATCGGGTTTCATCGTGGCGTTGCTGCTCGGACTGGTGGTCGGCAACTTCATGCCCGGACTCTCGGCCTGGCTGAAAGAGGCAATCCGCCCTGAGCTCTACATCAAAACCGGCATTGTTATTCTGGGGGGCTATCTCGGCGTCACCGCACTTGACCAGCGCCGACTGGCTTCGGCGATGCTTTTCCAGGGTCTGTGCGCGATTGTCTGCGCCTACCTGATCTTCTGGCCCATCGTGTACTACGTCGCCCGCCGCTACTTCCGGTTCAGCCGCGAATGGGCTGCACCGCTGGCCTCAGGCATCTCCATCTGCGGTGTCTCGGCCGCAATCGCGACCGGCGGCGCCATTCGTGCCCGCCCGGTAGTTCCTGTGATGGTCTCGTCCCTGGTGGTGATTTTCGCAGTGGTCGAGCTGCTTATCCTGCCTTTCGCCGCGCAACATTTCCTATCCGGCAGCCCGATGGTGGCTGGAGCGTGGATGGGCCTGTCGGTCAAAACTGACGGCGCGGCAGTGGCCAGTGGCGCTATAGCGGAGTCGCTGATTCGAGCCAAGGCTGCTGCCAGCGGCATTAACTACCAGCCCGGGTGGATTATGGGAGCCGCCACCACCGTGAAGGTCTTCATCGACATCATGATCGGCGTCTGGGCGTTCGTGCTGGCTTGGGTGTGGGCGGCGAAGATCGAGCCTCGCGCCGGCCAGAAGGTCAGCATCGTGGAGATCTGGCAACGCTTCCCCAAGTTCGTTCTGGGTTACGTTGCTACCTTCCTGCTGGTGCTCGCTCTGGGTGCAATGCTTCCGACGCTGCTGCCGAAGATCAAGGCGTCGATGGGGCAAGCCAATGTCTTCCGTGGCATCTTCTTTGTCCTGACCTTCTTCACCATCGGAGTCATGTCCAACTTCCGCAGACTGTGGCAGGAAGGCATTGCCAAGCTGGCCGCAGTGTATGTGATTTGTCTGTTTGGTTACATCATCTGGGTGGGCCTGTTCATTGCCTGGCTGTTCTTCGGCGGGATGTTGCCACCCATCGTGAAAGGATGACCTATGCCGGAACCAGTAATTGGCGAAGAAATTCGTAAGATGGAGAGCGAGTATGAACCGCTGCTTCCCATCGAAAACAAACTAATTTGGTACACCTTCTTCACCGGAATCGTCCTCTGCGTGGCTTTGGTGTTACTCAGCCGCTTATTCAAGTAGAGGGAAAGATGTCGAAGGTGGGTAAAGTCTATCTGGTTGGCGCGGGCCCGGGTGATCCCGACTTGTTGACTATTCGGGCCGTGCAACGCATCAGCATCGGCGATGTGATTGTCTATGATCGCCTGATCCAACAGGGCGTGCTTGCCTTGGCTAAGCCATCCGCCGAAAAGATTTACATGGGTAAGCCTCCGGGACACCATTCCCGCCAGGACGAGATTCATGCGTTGCTGGTCGAGAAGGCTCGTCAGGGCAAGTCCGTGATTCGTCTCAAGGGGGGTGATCCATTTCTCTTCGGGCGGGGCGGGGAAGAGGTCGAGTACCTGGCCGAGCACGGTATTCCGTTTGAAGTTGTCCCCGGCGTGTCGGCCTGTCTCTCAGCCCCGCTCAGCGCCAACATCGCGGTCACCCATCGTGATGCATCCTCATCCGTGGCGATAGTCACCGGACACTCTGCCGTCGGGCATGTGGACCATACGGACTGGAAAGCTCTGGTGAAGATCGATACCCTGGTCTTCCTGATGAGTGTTCACAATGTGGAGTCGATCACCCGCAATCTGATCGAAGCCGGACGAGACCGCGACACGCCGGCGGCCATGATTCAGATGGCCTATTGGGACGGCGAGCACGTCGTGACCGCAACCTTAGGGACCATCGCGGCGGAGATTCATCGACAGGGCATAGAAGCACCGGCGACGTTGGTGGTGGGCGAGGTAGTACGGCTGCGCGAGAAGCTGAACCGGTTGATGGCTGAACACTCGGAGCCGATGCTTCAGGAACGAGAACAAGAAGAGGTGTGTGTATGACCGATACAGTGACAATTTCCGTTGAAAGCCTGGCCGAAGAAATGTACCAACTGATCGCCGAATGTGCCGGCAAAAAGAACCTGAAGGCCGGCGACCTGACCAAGGCCATGATCGCCAAGCACGGCGAGCAGGCTTGCAGCAAAGACGATTGCAAGAAGGCAATCCGCATCCTGATTGATTCCAGCCGCTGCATCTATAGCTATTTTGGCGGCTCGTTCATTCAGATTACGCCGAAGGAGACGCCAGCCTAGGCGCAAGAGGTAACCGGTATGAGCGTGACACGCACGATGCCGCGCATGATGATCGCCGGCATCTCCGGCGGTGCGGGCAAGACCCTGGTTTCCATGGGACTGCTGCTCTTGCTGCGGCGGGCGGGCATCGCAGTGCATGCGTTCAAGAAAGGTCCGGATTACATTGATGCGGCGTGGCTGAGTTGGGCGTCAGGTGGACCAGCCCGTAATCTCGACACCTATCTCATGGGCCCTGACGGCGTGCGATCATCATTTCTGCAGCACGGCATAACTGAGGGCATCAACCTCATCGAAGCCAATCGAGGGCTCTTTGACGGCTTCGACGCGCAAGGAACCCATAGCAGCGCGGTGCTGGCCGAAACTCTGACTACCCCTGTGCTGCTGGTGGTGAATGCGACCAAGATGACGCGCAGCGCCGCCGCCATCGTGCTGGGATGCCAGAAGCTCGATCCTAATGTCTCCATCCGCGGCGTTATTTTGAACCACGTGAACGGCCGACGGCATGAGCAAGTTTTGCGTGCTTCTATCGAGTCGATCTGCGGAGTGCCGGTGGTGGGCGCCATTCCCAGGGGCAAGGTGAATCCCGTCCCCGAGCGGCACCTGGGACTGATGCCGCCGTCAGAACATGCCGGCATGTCGCAGATCGAGGCTGATCTGTTGCAGATCGTGCAGGGGAGGATCGACGTTGAGGCCATATTGGAAATTGCGCGCAACGCACCTCCGCTTACTGGCGCCGTTGAGCCATCGCTTCCTCTGCCGGATGGGCACGGACTGAAAATCGGCTGTCTGAGGGACTCCGCCTTCAGCTTCTACTATCCGGAAAACCTTGAGCAGATCGAGCAGTCGGGTGCCGAGTTGGTCTCGATTTCACCCCTCGAAGCGACGCAATTACCGGAAGACCTGAATGCTTTGTATATTGGCGGCGGATTTCCCGAAACTCACGCCCAGGCACTGGCGGCAAATCAGTCGATATTGCGCTCCATCCGAGCTGCAGCGCGCGCCGGCATGCCCATCTATGCAGAATGCGGCGGATTGATTTTGCTCTCACGCTCTCTCTTATGGAAGGGAACTCGCTACCAGATGGCAGGCGTGTTTCCGCTTGATGTCGAAGTATTCGACAATGCGCAGGGCCACGGCTACGTTGAGCTGCTGGTGGACCGGGCCAATCCGTTTTTCAGTGTGGGAACCACGCTGCGCGGGCATGAGTTTCACTACTCGCAAATTGTGCCGCTAGCCGAGAGCGGTGCGACCGCGTGCGAAGTGCGCCGCGGAACCGGATGTTTTGATCGTCGCGACGCTCTGTTGGTAAACAACGTCTGGGCAAGCTACACCCATCTTCACGCGTTAGCTACCCCCGAGTGGGCGCAAGGCCTCATCGCCGCGGCTACAAAGTTCGTCGCCCAGCCGTTATAGGTAGAGCGGCGCTTCAGGCGCTGTTACGAAACTCGTGATTGAACGACGACGGTGGGACAAACCACACGTCCGTCCCGCAGGTGTGTGGGTCATAGCTGAGATTTGTAGCGTATATGATCGATTTTTCCCCACTTTTTGCTAGAACCTATCTCATAAATAGGTACCGCACTAAGTAATTGTGCGGAGTTGAATTTACAGGCACATCGGTAGGTATGGAACTCACCGATGTGCAGTGGGAAGTGCTGAAACCACTGGTTGAGCCCAAGACCTCCGGTTCGCGACGGGGTCGGCCATGGGCGGATACCCGTAGCGTGCTGGAAGGCGTGTTTTGGATCTTACGAACCGGAGCGCAATGGGCGGAGTTGCCGCGCGACAAGTTTCCGCCGTACCAGACGTGCCACCGCCGATTCCAGCAATGGGTGGGCGAGGGCGTGCTGGTGAAAGTGCTGCGCGCGTTGGCGGAAGATCTGCTAGCACGCGGGCAGTTGGACTTGGCCGAGACCTTCATCGACGCCACCTTCGCGGGGGCGAAAAAGGGGGCGGTGCAGTTGGTCCAACACGCCGCGGCAAAGGGACCAAGATCATGGCAATTGCGGAGCGCCATGGTCTTCCTGTCGCCGCCTGGATTGGAAGCGCTTCGCCACATGAAACACGCTTCGTCGAAGCCACCGTCGAGCAACGCTTCACGGCGGCGGCCCCCGAGCGCATGATCGGCGATCGCGCCTATGACAGCGATCCGCTGGATGAGCGGCTGCAACAGCAACACGGCGTCGAGTTGATCGCGCCGCACAAAGTAAACCGCCGCAAGCCCCAGACGCAGGACGGGCGCAAGCTGCGGCGCTATTGCCGGCGTTGGAAGATCGAACGACTGTTTGCCTGGTTGCATAATTTTCGTCGCCTGGTCACCCGTTGGGAGTATCACGAGGCCAACTTCCTCGGGCTCGTCCAGCTTGGTTGCATCCTCATTTTGATGAGGAAGTATTTATGAGATGGCCTCTAGTAGAGTCGAGAAAATGAAACTGAAGCACCGTAAGTCGAGGCATTTTCGGATCTCTTCGTTCCACTTTTTTGCTCGAACTCGAGCTATGACACAGACACCGCAGGGACAGCAGATCTTAGCCCAGCGCTTCAGCGCTCGGAAGGCGTAAGTAGGAAATCTCGAGTCCGCTTCAGCGGACGGTACAAGTTTCGTAACAGCCTCTTCAGCACCGCGTTGGCCGTCCACAACAAATTCTGGGCTGCGGTGGTCATTTGAATAATGACCACCGCAGCCCTCGGCTTAACGCAAGGCTTGGACGCCGGCCTGAAGGCCGGCTCTACCCTGATTAGGCCAGCCTTGCAAGCGCTGTTGTTGGTTCAGTTCTTGCCGATGTTCGGCGGAGGCAGCACAACGCTTCCACGGCTCAGTCCATAGCGGGCCAGGATGAGGTCACGCGAATTCAGAATTTCGGGATTTTCCTTGTGGCACCAGGCGCAACGGGTCATTTCGGGCTTGTTCTTTTCTTTTGCCTTTTGGATATGGCAGCCAATGCACAATCGATGCATGGCATCGGTGTAAGCGACGGCCTGGTATTGCTTAATTCTGATGGTTGCGGCAGCAGGGACAAGGTTCTTGTGGCACTTGTCGCAGTGCACTGCCGTTGCCGCCGTGCGCACCTGTCCCGCAGGATGGCACTGATAGCACCCAAGCCGCGCGCCTTCCGGCGAGGCGTGCCAATCGTGCATGGACGCGTCAGTAGCGACATACATCTGGTAGTGGCAGCGGGAGCAAGCCGTCGCCTCGTCGCGCGGGTAGTTCATATGGTGGCATTTGGCGCATGATTCCTTGCCGCCCTCACGTTTCTCATGCTCGGCGTGCTTAAACGAGACGCCGAGACCATCGAGGTTGCCGTCGATGAAGAGAATGTCCCCGCCGCGTGCCTGATGAACGGCTACCAGTTCAATGCCACGGCTCTCTGCCTTCTGCACATGCAGGAAGCCGAACCCGACCGCCGCCGCAACGATGAACGCCATCGAGTACACGGTCCGCGATGCGATGCCGGGCGCTCCCAGCCAGGTGTTGCCGACAGGATCAAACTCGGGCAGCTTCATCGGGTCCGCGTCAGGATCGGCGGGCCTCTGCTCCCAGATTTTGAAGTGCTCGAGGATGAACAGGAAGGCCAGCACCGAGGCGGCAACAATGCCGATGCTGATCGCGACCTCTGTCCAGGCGGGCAGATAAAAAGTGCCTTCCGGCCGCAGATGGGCCAAGCCACCGACGTCAACGCGATTCAGGGCTACGCCGAAGGCCACCAGCGCCGCAACCGTCCATTGGCCTTCGCGACTTTCCCGCACGCGACGGATGGAGAACAGCGCGATGGGAATGATCGCCATTAGCACGATCTCTGTCCAAAACAGCCCGGTTCGCCAGCCAGACGTAATCAACTGGCCGCCCTTATGCCGGATGAGCAGATCGCCGAAACGGAGGGCGCTGTAAGCCAGCAAGACCCAGAAGCAGGCAAGGCCAAGCGGCGCCAGGGTTTCGCACTCAGGCTTGCGCCGGTATAGATAGGCGGTGACATGGTTCTCGAAGATCACCATCGCCAGGCCCAGGGCGATTGCCGAGATCAGAAACAGAATCGGCAGAATCGGCGAGTACCAGAGTGGGGCCACTCGATACGGCATGATGAGAAACAACGACCCCAGCGACGACTGGTGCAAGGTCGACAGCCCGACTCCGAGGATCACCAGTGGCAAGCGGAACTTGAGCACCACGGCTCGAAGCTTGGCGAGGCGGGGAAACTCCTCCGCAGGAACAGGGAGAAACTCGAGTGCCAGCACCATCAGGTAGAGCATCACGCACCAGCCGACCTCGAACAGCGGCGAATGCGGGTTCCAGAACACCGTCATGTGCCAGATGTTCCAGGGCAACCCGAGCTCGAAGAGAAGAATGACGGTAAATGCTATGTAGATAAGAAAGGCGCCCAGGACCCCCAGACGAACAATGCGGTGAAAGCGTTCCAGCCGGAAGATGTAGACACATGCCGTCAGGGTGAACCCTCCCGCGGCCAAAGCGACGGCACTCAGGTCGAAGCCTACCCAAAGTCCCCAGGGATTTGCATCGGATAGATTGGTAGTTGCGCCAAGTCCCTGCCAGAAGCGAAAGACCGCTACCGATGCCGCCAGACCGAGCAGTAGCCAGAGGGTGAATTTCAAGCTGCGGACTCTATCCATCCTTCTGCTCCTCCTTTTCGTCCTCGTGCTTGTTCATGCGCCGGTCGATAATCCAGCTCACTCCACCCATCAAGGCCAGCACAGAGCAAAATGCAAAAGGCACTGCCTCCATGGCATGGGCTGTGGTCGAGGGCAGGGGCGTGGTGCCCAGGCCTTCCTCGTTGCTGAGGAAGGATAGATCGACATTGGAGAGGTAGAGCACGGAGTTTCCGCCGACGTCCTGCTCTCCCCAGACTTTGTCGATGTACATTCCAGGATTGTCGCGAATGCGGCGGTGCGCTTCCTGAAGGAGCTGGTCGCGGTCCCCGAAGATGGTCGCCTTGGTGGGGCATATCTCGGTGCAGGCGGGCTGCTGGCCCGCGACGATGCGGTCGTAACACAGAATGCATTTGCGGATGTATGGCACCGCCGCCTGCCAGTCGTAACGAGGGATGCCGTAAGGGCAGGCCATCATGCAGTAACGGCAGCCTATGCATTTGGCACCGTCGTAGATCACCGCCCCGATCTCTGTTTTGTGCAGGGCGCCGACCGGACAGGCGGAGGCGCAGGCGGGTTCCAGACATTGCCGGCACTGCTTGCGGATGTATGTCTGGTGCGGCCCGTCGACGATCGCCGTCCAATTTTGCGCGGAGAGACCATCGCCCAGCATCCAGCGGCGAGGCATGTCGGCGCCGAGGTGGTTCTGCGTCTTACAAGCCGCTACACACTGCTGACAGCCATTGCACTTCGTTGTGTCGGTCAGGACTGCAGCCTTCATTGCGCAACTACCTCGTCAGCCTGCGGCGGTGGTGTCAACCTGGAATCCTTCAACCACACCGGACAATCGGCGTAACCGAGCGTTGCTGCGACCCGGTCCCCGGCGCCCGCGGGAAATTTCCACGCGACTGCCGTGACAATCTGAGACAGCGGCGTGAGAACACAATGCGCAATCTTGGTAAACGGAATCATCACCATGATCAAGTTCGCGGTGTAGACGTGAAGCAGCATCGCAGTCTGATAGCTGCCAGAGCCAAGGGCGAAATTCGAGCAGAGATAGCCGGTGATAAACGGCACGACCAGCAGCGGCGGCCAGATGATGTCCTGCCAGCGGCTCAGCTTGCGTGAACCCGCGTCGGCTACCCTGCCGACGAAGAGTCCGATCCCGGTGACACCAACCAGCAAGGTGAGATCGTTCGCAACCTTTTGCGGGAGCGCCGGCCACCCCAGCCCAATGGCGTGCTTCCACAGAAGCACGTGCGCCGCCAGGAACACCGGCACCAGCAATAGTCCAATGTGAAACAGCAGCGACAGAGTGCTGTACAACGGGCGGGCTCTCCAAAGCCGCCCGATGGGGAACAGCCACCCGACAGTTTCGCCTCTCACTTCGCGCCAGTTGACGATCTTGTCGGGATTGCGGCGATAGGCCTCGACCACTCCGATGATAGTGAGGACAAAGATCCGGAGCAGTCCAAGCAACATCAGGAAAAATGCGATGCGGAAGAGCGGGCCACGTCCAAAATCAATCCAGGATTCCAATGACAGCACCTATCCTCAATCGAACTCGATCGCTTTGTAGAGCAAGTCGTGCAAGCCGACAATCTGACAATCGATGCCGTGCTCTTCCATCAACTCGCGAAGCTGCTTTTTGCAGTTCGCGCAGGGCGCGACACAGTACTTGGCGCCGGTGGCGCGAATCTGTTCCGCCTTCGCTTTGCCGCCTACCAGCATGCGGTAAGGCTTGATCTCGTCCATCGAGACCGTTCCTCCGCCGCCACCGCAGCAGATGTTGTCACGCCGGTTGGGCGTCATCTCCACATAATCGCTGCAGAAGGCTTTTAACAGCTCGCGGGGCTGCTCCACGATCCAGCCGGGGCGCGCGATATTGCACGGGTCGTGATAAGTTACGCGTTCAGTGAATGCGCCGGCCTTCAGTTTCAGGCGGCCTTCCTTCCATGCCCGGTACGTGTACTCCATGATGTTGACGACCGGTTTCGCCTCTTTGCCGCCGCAAAATGTCGGGTAAAAAAATTTGGCTGTACGTGAGGCGTGCCCGCACTCACCGATCAGGATCGTGTGGGCGTCCAGCCTTTGCGCCTCCGCCTCGATCCTCTTGAGCACCGTCTCCAGAATCTGGTCGTTGTAAAACAGCCCGTAATTGATGCCGTCAAAATTCTGTGTGCCGATGGTCCATGTGTCGCCCGTGGCGCGAAACACCGCGGCATTGCCCATAAGGGTTTCGGCTTCCATTAGAAAATCCGACACCGCGGGAAAAAAGATATACTCCGCTCCCTGCTGGTCGATTGGGAATTTCGCCTCGACTCCGATGCTGTCCTTGATCTCTTCCGACAGAAATTCCACGGTATCCAGCAATGCGGGAACCGGTACTGCCGAGGTGTTGCCGCTTTCGCCGGCGAGTTGTTCGCGAACGCTCACCACCAGTGCGCGCGGAGCAATGCCGATTTCCGACAGGATGTAGCGGCCCAGATGAGTGAGAAGGGCGTGATCAATCCCCATCGGGCACTCGAACTGACAGCGGCGGCAGGCCGTGCAGTTGTAGAACGAATCCGCCATCTCCTGGATCGACTGATCGGTCAACCCCGGATCGTCCAACACGCGCGCGCGCAAGATTCCGGAGATCGTGAAGTGGCGACGATACACCGACAGCAGCAACTCGGAGCGATAGCAGGGAACGTCGGTGGGGTCGCCGGTGGCCATGTGGATCTGGCACTTCACCGTACAGCGCGAGCACTTGGCGCTTACCCGGACGTACTGGTCCAGCGCCAGCCGGTAATTTGTATGTTTCAGGATGGCGGCGAACGCCTGCAGGAATCGTTGAGGGCGGTTCCTTAGGTCGATGTCCTCGACATGGTAGCGGACCGGCAGCCGTTGCTTATGAACGATCTCGGGCTTCTTGGATGAGGCAAATGCCTGGCGGCGTTCCTCCGTAGTCAATGACTGCATGCATCCTCTTGGGGGCTCGGGCACGCGGCGTCCGGGCGACTGCTACCGTCGGACCTTCTTCTTACTTCTTCAAAAACAGCCTAGCTTCAAACGGTAGTTTGCGATGTGATGACCATCACGCCGCGCAGTTAACGCAATCTTGAATCCATGTACCCGTTATGTAGCAACGGGTTTCCGGATCGGCGGTCACCGTGGTTACAAAGTTGCAGTTCAAAGTCGTATTCAGGTCACAGTAATCAGTTGCGACCAATCTATTTGCACTCAGTAGTCGGGCGGTGTGAAAGAATGACTGCGGTTGTGAGCGTCGTGAAATTTAATCAGGAGTGAGTCCTTATATGGCAACGGCTACGGCAATGACAGGATTGGAACCGAAAGACTTGTGGAAGCACTTTGATGCGTTGGCGGCGATCCCGCGGGGATCGGGAAATGAAGCCAAGGCGCGCGAGTACGTGCTGGGAGTCGCGAAACGCTTGGGCCTTGAAGCAGTACAAGACAAGGTGGGTAACACCGTGATTCGTAAACCCGCACATGCAGGCCGCGAGTCCGCCGCCATGGCGCTGCTGCAGGGCCACCTCGACATGGTGTGCGAGAAGAACGAAGGCACGCCCCACAACTTCGAGATCGACCCGATCAAAGTAGTGCGCGACGGCGACTGGCTGAAAGCCGAGGGCACAACGCTCGGCTCCGATAACGGCGTCGGTGTTGCAGCCTCACTGGCAGTGATGGAGAGCACCGACATCGCGCATGGCCCGTTGGAATTTGTCTACACCATCGACGAAGAATCTGGGCTGACCGGCGCGGCGGAGTTTCCTGCCGGCTTGCTTAAATCGAAATACTTTCTAAACCTCGATAATGAAGAGACGGCCACACTTTGCATTGGCTGTGCCGGTGGAATCAAGACGACGGCGCGCCGCAAGGTAACTCTGCTACCCGCGACCGCCGGTGATGCCTACCGCATCAAGGTATTCGGGCTCAAGGGCGGGCACTCGGGCGTGGACATTCATCAGGGTCGCGGAAACGCGGTTCGCATCCTGGGCACCCTGTTGCAGCGGGTCCTCGAGCTGCCGGCATCGCTGGGAAACATTAGCGGAGGCAGCGCCCAGAACGCGATTCCGCGCGAAGCCTCGGCGGTGGTGGTCGTCGATCCCAAACTCGGCGGCGAATTGAAAGCGATGGTCGCCAAAGCCGAGGAGGAATTTAAGGCTGACTTGGGAGGCTTCGATCCCGGTCTGCAGATCAGCGTGGAGAAAGCGGAGCGTCCGGAAAAGGTGGTGCAGGCCGCTGACGCCAAGCGCGCGATGGACCTGCTGGCGACCTTGCATCATGGTGTGCTGGCGATGAGCCCGGATGTTCCCGGACTGGTGCAGAACTCAACCAACCTGGCGATTGTTGCTCTGAAGGGCGACACCGTGGAGATCGTTACCAGCCAGCGCAGCGCGATTGAAAGCAGCAAGAACGCGGCGGCGCGCATGGTGGCGACTGCCTGCCAACTCGCCGGATTCGAAACCGAGCACAGCGGCGGCTATCCGGGTTGGAAGCCCGATCCGCATAGCGAGATCGTGGAGAAACTGCAGAAAGTGCATCAGCAAGTTTTTGGGCAAGAGGGAAAGCTGATCGCTATGCATGCGGGACTGGAGTGCGGCGTCATCGGCGAGAAGTATCCGGGGATGCAGATGATTTCATTTGGGCCAACCATTGTCGATCCCCATAGCCCTCACGAGCGGGTGCAGATCTCAACTGTCGATAGCTTCTGGAGGTTCCTGCGGCAAGCGCTGGAAGCAATTTAAGGGAAGGCGTGCGAACTCGACGGAAGGGGCGGCCCGAATGAAATGGGAATACAAAATCGAGCGTGTAACGTTTTCGCTCGGCAGCGGCGGCAACGAGACCGAAGAAACCATCAGAGAACTTAATGGCCTCGGTGAAAAAGGCTGGGAAGCTGTCTCTATGTGGGACGGATCATTGGGAACCCACGTTCTTTTAAAGCGGCAGATTTTATAGCCGCGCGGAATCGCGATCGGCCGTCCGGTGTCGGGACTGGCCGGACAATGCCTGTCAAACAGCTCCTCATTGAAGGATTGCGTCTTTCTGCAACTCTTTGACGATCAGCTTTGAGAGGCCGTCGATCACCTTCTGCGCTGAACCAGGATTGAAGGTGTCGCTCGTTCCTGACCACAGGAGTTGCCCTTCGCCCTCGTTGACCGCGTAGACATTGGTCTCGACCCTTACCTTCGTATCCTCGCGTAAGTAATCGGGCGAATATACCACCGGATAGATGTTGCGGTAGTACCCATAGAACGATCCGTAATAGGGAGGCATGAGGTACGGGCCGCCCGGTATGTAGGTAATATTCTTGTCCACCTTCACCAGGCGGGACACAATTACGGCGTCGATCTCGAACTCCCTGACCTGGGTTTTCAGGTAGTCCAGGTTAAGCTGCGTGCCTTCGGGCCGCAGCAAGATGGTATTCCCGGGAACGGCTTCGACTCCTGTGCTGGCGACAAGTTTCGACAGAGCATCTTCGAAGTCGGCACGAACGCCCGGCTTGGCGCTCATGCCCAAAACCAAAACCCGGTGGAACTTGGTCGCCGTGTACTGCGGATTCTTCCAACTGGCCACCAGCTTGGTGGATTTGGCATCCGCAAAGCTTGCCAGCACCAGCACTAGTGCCAGAACGAATAGTTTCTTCCTCAATCTTTACTCCTTACTCTTTTGCAAGGCTCTCGTCCGACTCAACACAGCAAGAGGAAGCCAGCCCTTGCGATTGCAGGGAACGGTTAAGCTCGGCGAGTGGCCCGCTTTGCAACTTTTGCCAATCGGCGAGGCTGGCCTTTGCTGCTTCATCGGCGAGCCGATAGACCTCAAGTGCCTGCGCCGGAGTCGTGCGATCGCCGCTCTCGACCACGCGCAGGGCCGACGCCAGTGCCGAACTTGCAGACGCGAGTCCCGAGATCGCGCCCGGCGGTCCCGGCGTTCCCGACTTGATGGCCTTCATCGCTGACTCGACTGCTGTGATCTGGGGCAGCAGGTCGGGATGGCTTTTCTGCAACTGAGGCTTGAGCGCTGCGAGCTTCTTGCTGACAGCGTCCATTTGGGCCAGCGCCTTGCGTGCTCGTATCGCCTCACCGTAAATCTGTAAGCCCAGTTTCTGCTGCTGCGCCAGTACCTCTGGCGTCGCTGCCGAACGCGGATCCATCATGACCTTCACCGGCTGCGTGTAGCTTTTGCCATCGACCGTCAGCTTCAGCATGTAATTGCCGGGCGCAACACGTGGCGGATGAGGCGCAGCATAGTCTTCTGCATGGGGGCCTTCGCCCGAACCTCCCCAACGCAGGTCCCAAACGTAGCGGTGCATGCCGGGCGAAGCTTCCAGCAGCGAGGGTTTGGGTAGCCAGCGTTCCGCAATGGGCAGCGGAGGATAGGACGGCGATTTCTGATTGCTGCTGATGTGCCGCACCGGCTCGTTGTTTGCGTCGAAAACTTCGAGGCTGACCTGTTGCGCCGCGGAGTTCAGCGCGTAATCAATAATGGCGCCGTCAGGTGGATTCTTAGCTGTCGGCTCCTCTGGCGGCAAAGGCGTTCCGAGGAACACATCGTTATCAACGCGAATCGCAGTTTCGGGGGCAAAGAAAATGACGGGCTGGGTTGCGGCGTCGCGGGTGAGCTGGCGCAACGGCGTGATGTCGTCGAGAATCCAGAAGCCGCGACCGTGAGTTGCGATGATGAGGTCGTCGCCGTGTATGTTCGCATCGCGCACCGAAGTTGTCGGCAAGTTGAGCTGCAGTGGCTGCCAATGATCGCCCTCGTCGAACGAAACATAGATGCCGAGCTCGGTTGCGGCGAAGAGCAGGTTCTGCTTCTGCGGGTCCTGCCGGATGGCATTAAGAAACGAATGTGGTGTGATGCCGGTAGTAATCGCCTGCCAGGTTTTACCATAGTCGCGCGTGCGGAAGAGATGCGGTGTGTCGTCGTCGAGGCGATGGCGATCGACCGCAACATAAGCCACGGCCGGATCGAAGTGTGAAGCTTCGATGCTGGTGATCTTGCTCCAGGCGGAAAGGTTTGGAGGTGTTACGCTCTGCCAGTTCTTGCCGCCATCGCGCGTCAGGTGCAACAACCCGGTGTCACTACCCGCCCAGATAACGTCCGCCTTCAACGGTGAAGGCGCAATGCTGAACACCACACCGTAACCGCGCTCTTTGGAATTCTGAACTGTCGGCGGACCTTGCGGTGCCACGCCAGGTGACATCTGCGCTGCGCCAGTCAGGTCAGGACTGATTTGTGTCCAGTGCAATCCGCCATCGCTGGTCCGCAAAACATATTGCGTGCCCATGTAGAGCACGCCCTTTTCCGCCGGCGACGAGACGAGCACTGGCGTCCACGGAGCACGATACTTGCGCGCATCGATCTCATCGCCAAAGCTCTGGTGCGGCCAGGGGGCGATGTTCTGACTCAACGATGTACGCCGATCGAAGCGAACTGCACCGCCGTAGGCACCGGTAGCATAGAGAATGTTCGAGTCGCTGGGATCGACCACGATGTAGCCGCTCTCGCCGCCGCCGACCGGGAACTGGTCTTGCGCCCTGATCTGGTTGTGATCGGTGCGGCTATAGATTCCAATGCTGCCGGTGTCCTGTTGGGCGCCGAAGACCGCATAGGGGAATTGATTGTCGGTGGCGACGTGGTACATCTGCGCCGTGGGCTGGTTGTACCAGGTCGACCAGGTTTGACCGCGGTCGATGCTGACGCTGGTTCCCTGATCGCAACCCAGAATCAGGTGATTGGAGTTTTTCGGATCGACCCAGACATCGTGATAATCATCGCCGCCGGGCGCTCCGCGAACGATGGAGATGGTCTTACCGCCATCCTCCGAGCGATAGAAAGCGACATTCGGGATGTAAACCACGTCGGGATTGCTGGGATCGACGGCAAGCCAATTGAAATACCAGGCGCGGCTGGTGAGCCGCGGATCGTTGTTGGCGAGAGTCCAGTTGTCGCCGCCGTCGTTGCTGCGATACAGTCCCGACTTCTTGCCGGCGTCGATCAGTGCGTACACGCGTCTGCCATCTGGCGCCACCGAGACACCGACGCGCCCCCAATTACCATCAGGCAGGCCGTGGCCAGTCAACTGAGTCCAATTTGCGCCGCTGTCGCTAGAGCGGTAGAGGCCGCCACCCGGCCCATCCACAGGAGCGTACGTTGTCCACGGCGGACGATGTGCCTGCCACATGCCGGCAAAGAGCACTGCCGGATTCGCCGACGCGATGCTGAGGTCCGAGGCTCCAATGTCCGGACCTTTATATAGCGTCTTGGTCCAGGTTGCTCCCCCGTCGGTCGACTTGAAGATCCCACGCTCCGCGTTGGGTCCGTAAGCATGGCCCAGCGCAGCGACGTAGACGACGTCTGGATTTCGCGGATCGACCACGATCCGGCTTATCTGGCGGGTATCGCCAAGGCCCATGTTCGTCCAACTCTTGCCGCCATCCGTGGACTTGTAAACACCATCGCCGGAAGACAGAGCGGAGCGAATGTCGGATTCACCGGTGCCGACGTAGATGACCTTTGGATTCGACGGTGAGATTGCAATTGCGCCCACGGATGCGATGGGCTGGCTGTCGAAGATCGGTTCCCAGGTAACGCCCGCATTCGGCGACTTCCAAACTCCGCCGTCTACAGAGCCGAAATAGGCAGTGGCAGTGTCTCCCGGCACTCCGGCAACTGCCACAACCCGGCCACCGCGGAAGGGGCCGATCAGTCGCCATTGCAAGGCACCGAAACTCTCCTGCGGAATGGTCTGGGAAGAAAGGCTTGGAACGATGGCGATCAGAGCAGCGAGTGCGAACAAAAACGTAACTGGGCGCGGCGAGCAACGCACTGCGGACGTCCTCCTGCTGGAATTCTCGATTCACCAGAGTACACGTTGTTCGGGGGAGATGCAGACAGGCGTCGCAATCTGGTGCGGCTTGGCAGTGCTGCTCGTCTGCCATATTAACGAATCCCCGCAGACAGGCGCCGATCTGGCACGCCTTCAGCAGAATGGGGAGCGAGTGAAACAGACGGCGTCGAAGCGCAAAGACGGCGCTCGATCAGGGACCCCAATCGTCCGCTCAGGATAACAAAAATTAAGGAGTATACGACGGCGCAGCTAAAGCCGCGTCCCTTCAAGGCAGTCGCGCAACGAGTTTCTCAGCAAACCCGTACCGCGACGTGGCAGCGATGAACGAGACCCTTAGTCGTCGGTGCGATCGGGATGGAATTTCCAGTCGTCGTCGTCAACTTCTTTCCAGCGACACGGTTTGAGATTGGCTGCGGCATGGCAAGCTACTTCGGCAGCCTCGCGCGCCTTTTCCAAATTGTCGAACTCAAACTGGCCGTCCACGTGAATGTTCTTGTCGCTGACCACAACCTTGTTCCCGTTGGCGCCTTCTTCCATCAGTACTCGTACGATGAATGTCATCTTTTCTCCTATGATTGCGGCGCTTTCCCCGGTCGCGATCAGCGTTCCGGAAAGACCGCCCACAAATAGATGTTTAGCACGATGCTTCACCGATGAATGTGGCGGCGCTCACCTCTGAAAGTGATATGGCACCGAAGCAGCCTGCGAAGCAGAGGGTCCTGAAACCCACCAATGACAAGCCTCTCATCGGCCGTTGTGACATGCGCACCAGCCGATGTGATGTCTGCACTAGCCGCCGGATACCCACGAGCGGATGCTGGATATGGTGAGCCGCGCGTTCGCGCGTGGCGCTTACGAGCTATGTCCTCTACCTAATCCATACAGGGAGTTCGTCATATGGCAATTACAAAGCAAGAAGCACTTGATTATCACGAGGGAGCACGTCCCGGTAAGGTGGAGGTGGTTTCCAGCAAACCCTGCCGGACGCAACGCGATCTCAGCCTGGCCTACACCCCGGGCGTAGCTGTTCCCTGCCTGGAGATCGAAAAGAACCCGCAGGATGCATATCGCTACACCGCGAAAGGGAACCTGGTCGGCGTAGTGAGTAACGGCACAGCGGTGCTTGGCCTGGGCGACATTGGCGCCTTGGCCGGCAAGCCAGTAATGGAAGGCAAGGGCGTTCTGTTTAAACGGTTTGCCGACATTGACGTCTTCGACATCGAGCTCGATACCCACAACCCCGATGAAATCATCAAAGCCTGCCAGTTGCTCGAGCCGACATTCGGCGGCATCAATCTCGAGGACATCAAAGCCCCGGAATGTTTCTACATCGAAGAGACACTCAAGAAGACGATGACGATTCCTGTCTTCCACGACGACCAGCATGGAACGGCGATCATCTCGGGCGCAGCCTTGGTGAACGCCGTGGAGTTGGTGGGGAAGAATCTCGGCGAGATCAAGCTGGTGGTGAACGGTGCCGGAGCCTCCGCTATAGCGTGTGCCGAGCACTACGTCTGCCTTGGTGTGAAACGCGCAAACATCACCCTGGTGGATACCAAAGGGGTGGTTTACAAAGGCCGCAAAGAGGGAATGAACCCTTATAAGGAACGCTTCGCCCAGGAAACCACAAAGCGCACGTTAGCCGATGCTACACAGGGGGCTGACGTGCTGCTGGGCCTGTCGGTAAAGGGAGCCTTCACAGCGGAGATCATCGCGTCTCTGGGGCCGCGTCCGGTTGTGTTCGCCATGGCGAACCCCGATCCCGAGATTACCTATGACGAAGCCAGGGCCGTCCGCGACGACATCATCATGGCGACGGGACGCTCGGATTATCCCAACCAGGTCAACAATGTTTTGGGCTTCCCGTTCATCTTCCGCGGGGCGCTTGATGTGCATGCTACCACCATCAATGAGGAGATGAAGCTGGCGGCGACGTACGCCCTGGCATCATTGGCCAAGGAGGATGTCCCCGACTCGGTCTGCCGCGCTTACGGTGTGCAGCGCCTGAAGTTCGGTCCCGACTACATTATCCCCAAGCCGTTCGATCCGCGGGTGCTGGTGTGGGAAGCGACGGCCGTAGCTAAGGCCGCGATGGAAACCGGCGTAGCGCGGAACCCCGTAGACCTCACCGACTACCGCGAACAACTGGAGCGCAGGCTGGGCAAGGCGCATGAACTGATGCGCATCATGATCCACAAGGCGAAGGCCAATCCCAAACGGGTCGTATTTCCGGAAGGCAGCCACGAGAAGATCCTGCGGGCATGCCATCTGCTGATCGAAGAGAAGATTGCCATCCCAGTACTGCTGGGCAAGAAAGAAACCATACAAAATGCAGCCGCAGAGCTGGGCGTCGACCTCGACGGTGCTGAGATCGTGGAACCGGAGAACTCACCGCGGCGCGACGAATATGTGCAGGAGCTGTACCACTTGCGCCAGCGGCGTGGCGTTGCCTTCGCAGCGGCCCAGGAACTCATATTGGATCGCACCATCTTTGGTTCCATGATGCTTCGCATGGGTGATGCCGATGCCATGGTCTCGGGGGTTACGCGTAATTATGCCGATACCATTCGCCCGGCCTTGCAGGTAATCGGCGTGCGCGAAGGCATTCACAAGGTAAGCGGCATGTACCTTTTCATCACTCGCAAAGGCGATCTGTACTTCCTCGCCGACGCCACCGTAAACATCGAGCCGACCGCCGAGGATCTCGCTGAGATTGCGCTTTGCTCCGCGCAAGAGGCACGCCGCTTCGACGTCGAACCGAGGGTGGCTATGCTTTCGTTCTCCAACTTCGGCAGTACCAAGCACCCATTGTGTGACAAAGTACGTCGCGCGGTAGAGTTGGTGCGCTATGCCGACCCCACGCTGATCATCGACGGCGAAGTGCAAGCCGACATGGCGGTGAATGGAAAGAAGCTGGAAGCGGCTTTCCCCTTCTCCACCTTGAAGGGCGGAGCCAATGTGCTGATCTTCCCTGATCTGCAGTCCTGCAACATTGCTGCCCGCCTGATGCCTCAACTCGGGGGAGGAGAGGCAATCGGGCCCATCCTCTCGGGCATGGCAAAACCGGTGCACGTGCTGCAACGCGGGTCGGAAGTCGAGGACGTGGTTAACATGGCTACCATCGCAGTGGTCGATGCTCAGGACACGGATGCGCCTGTGTTCGGCCCCCTGGATGAAGTCGCAGCTAAATAGGAACAACGACGAGTGGCAATCCCAGCGGCGGCATAGCTTTTTGCATTGAGCTGTGCCGCTGCCTGGTGTGACTGGCCTGTAGCTCTCCTTCTCTTAATCTTCCTGGACAACGCCTTTCCGTTTGCCCTACCTCAAATATGTAGGGAAGGAACCAGCTACGTTCCACCTAGGGAGTGTTCACGTGAAAAGCAACGTCATTACCGCTCTGGCCGCGGCAATTCTACTGGTGTGCTCAGCCGGCGTCATGAACGCGCAAGACAATACCGACCAGAACCAGCAAACACCTGCAGGGCATCACCTGCGAGCCCTCAACAACAACAATGAAAATGCTACGGGATGCCTTCAGCAAGCCGGCAATGGCGGCAGCTACACCCTGACCGCACAGGATGGAAGCACTTGGCAGCTCACCAGCAATGCCATGGATTTAGGGAAGTACGTTGGCAAAGAGGTCAGTGTAGCGGGAACGGAGTCCGGATCCAGAGGCGGCCACCTCAAGAATGTCTCGGCATCCCAACCGGGGAACCAGCAGGGGCCAATGGACGTGCTGGATTTGGCCGTGGTGAATGAGAGCTGCCAGCGCTAGAGATAGAGAAATAGAGAACGATAGAGACGGGGAGAGGTTCGCGTCCAGTCGGTGCGCGGGGCAGGATTTGCCGTCCCCGAGTCTGAACACTAGGAATTCGGTAAGCTCGTTGTGTCCCGTGCACGGCGCGGTCGCTATCGATTCAACTAATGGCTCTCGACCGCCAGGTTGTACACTGGCGGCTCTATATGAACCGCTCTCCATCCTTGCCAGCCGTTCCACCAACCCTCGCTCGCGGTTGGAGGTTGTTGGATCTCTTCCGGACAGCCAGTTCTCGCACACTGACGCGCACATTCACTGCGGTCGCAGTCGCATGGATTCCACTCGCGGTCCTGTCAGCTCTCCGCGGAGGCGATTCTTTTCTATCGTTTCTCACGGACTATGCCACGCAATCGCGATTCCTCATCATTGTGCCTGTGCTGATTCTGGCCGAGCCACAACTACGGGAACGGCTTGCGCTCGTAGCCCATCATTTCGAGGCTGATCTGGTACCCCGCGAGGGATGGCCGCAGTTTCAGGCTGACTGGAATTCCTGCGAGAGACTGCGCGACTCCAGGCTGGCGAAAGCAGTGATCGTCTTGCTTACCTACGCCATGGCGGCATTGCTCAGTCAATACCTGAGGCCAAGCGGTTCCGAGTTTGTCGAGTGGTGGAGGGGAGATAGCGGCTTCAAAGCATTCTCGTTGGCAGGGGTATGGGCATTCTTTGTCAGCTATCCGATTCTGGTCTACTTCACATTCTTGTGGACCTGGAGGCAGTTACTTTGGGCGCGATTCCTGCGTTCTACCACCCAACTGAAGCTCGCCCTGATCGCTGCCCATCCTGATCACCTGGGCGGACTGGGGTTCCTCGAAGCTTCTATTATGGGGCAAATACCCTTCAGTTTTTGCATCGGCGTTGGACTGGCTGGGGCTATCGCCAATCGGGTCCTACACCATGGATACCCGCTGCTGAGCTATCGCTACCTGGCCCCGGCTCTTCTCGTTGGAGTGCTTTTGTTCTGTATCGGGCCTTACCTGTTTTTCATTCGAACTCTCTTACAAATGCGCCGCCAGGGGATGTTGTCTTACGGAGCGTTCGCGCGCGCCGTGGGTGAGGAGTTTGAGAAGAAGTGGCTACATCAAACGGGCAGCTTGACAGAAGAGGTACTATCCGTCCCGGATTTCTCCACCACGGCTGATCTTTACGGAGTGGTGCAAAACATTGACGAGATTCGCATCGTCCCGGTTGGACTGGTCGACCTGTATGCGATCGTGATCGCCGCCGCAATTCCGTCGATTCCGGTGGTCATCGCTGCAATCCCATTCGATGTCCTCATCAAGGCCGCGATGCGGCTGCTGTTCTGACCGTCACAGCGGCGAGAATTACACTCCACAAATCTGCTAGCCTTAGCACCGTTTTCGTACTAAAGTCAGCTCAAGGTCTGGGGTAACTCTATCAACACTTGAACTTGGGATTCCGCGGTGGCGATCGCTTCTCCGCCGGGCTGCTGGGATTCCATTTGTTACACATTGCTAGGTTTTTTCGAAGGAGGAGAATATGGATATTGGAGCAAGAATTCGCAAAATAACGCTGGGTGCGCTGACCATTTCCAGCTTCTTAATGGTTGGAAGCGTAGTCCCGAGCGCGGCACAAAACTCAAAACCTAACGTCGTAATGCTCATGACCGATGACACCGGATGGAACGATTTCGGTGCCTATTCGGGCGGAGGCATGACCCTCGGCCATCCAACACCTAACATCGACAGGATGGCCAAGGAAGGCGCCGTCTTCACCAGTTGGTATGGACAGGCCAGTTGCACTGCCGGCCGCGCCTCATTCATGACCGGTCGCATTCCTATCCGCAGCGCCCTGTCGATCGTGGTTGCCCCCGGAGACGAGAACTACCTTCGTCCGGAGACCCCAACCATCGCCGAGTTCTTCAAGAAGAACGGCTACACCACCTACTTCTCCGGCAAATGGCACATGGGAGATAAGCCTGTTGCTTATCCCACCAATCACGGTTTCGATGAGATGAAGGAGTTCGCCGCCTACTATGCCGGTGTCTATTCTTATCCCGACACCGACAAGTGGTTCCATCCCTGGTTCCCGTCGTATAACCCTGATTTCGAAAAGACGTTTGACTCGATCGTGAACCTGTACGAGTGGGAAGGCGTAGCGGGCCAGCCTGCCAAGCAGGTTGCCAAGATTACCTACGACTACATGGCAACCATGGACGAACGTCAGGCCGACTACGCCGTCGATTACATCAAGGCTCACGCCAACACTGGCAAGCCCTTCTTCATGGACGTGAATTGGATCAAGATGCACAACCCGACCAATGCGGCGCCGGACTTCCGCGGCAAATCGCACTTGGGCGACTATTCCGATTCGCTGATGGAAATGGACGCCGACATCGGCAGGGTGCTGGATGCTATCCGGCAGTATTCTCCTAACACCATCGTCATCCTGACCGCCGACAACGGTGCGTGGCTCGATGCCTATCCCGATGCTGGAACCACACCGTTCCGCGGCGAGAAGGGTTCGGCCTATGAGGGTGGCTGGCGTGTGCCCGCCATCATGACCTGGCCCGGACACATCCCGGCGGGCGCAACCTACGGCGAGATGATGTCGCACATCGATTGCTGGTCCACCCTGGCGGCGATGGCAGGCATTACGCCTCCACCTGTTGGCGAGATGAAGGACAATAATGGCAAGCCCATCTACTTCGACAGTATCGACAACAGCGCCTACATCCTGGGCAAGTCGCAGCACTCGGCTCGAACTTCGTGGATTTACATCAATGGCGAGTATCTCAACGCCATACGAACCGATATCGGTGGAGATCCGAACGAACCTTGGGTGAACATCGCCTGGAAGTTCGTTTGGACAGCGAAAGATTCGTGGTTGGGACCGAGTCAGGGCCTGGGTTCGATTCCGGCGGCGTACAACCTCACCATGGACCCGTTTGAGAGATACGACATGATCTTCAATGGAGCCGAAGGTGAGATGAACGGGCTCAAAACCTCGCCCGGACGGTACGCCGGCGAAGATAACGGCTGGTCGGCTGCACTCTTCTCCCAGGCGCTCTACAACTTCGACCAGTCCATCATGAAGTATCCCAACATCCAGCGCTTCCCGGGTGGGGCGTCGAACGACCTGATCCCCGACCTGCAACATCCGAAGAATCCGCTACCACTGCTGGATCCCAACAACATGCCGAAGACCGTACCTTCGTCCGATTAAGACCACGAGCACTGGGATAAATAGGGGAGCTTGCAGATTGCAACGCTCCCTATTTTATTGAGCCCGGACTGTGATCCTCGACTGCAACTGCAAACGACACTAAGCGCCTCCGACGTTAACCACAGCATCCCTGTAGCCCACCGCCCCAGCCTCATCGGCCGACTTCGGATAACTCTGCGCGCATCAACATCGTCTCACTTGGCGCTGCCATGGGTGAAGACTCCGATCCTTTACCGCGTGTCTGCCGCGCAATATCGCAAAACCAAAGCTGTTTTCTCATTAATCGACACCGATTCGAAAGTGTTGGAACTTTCACACCGACGATGGCGAAGTTAACAGCTGGTGTTTCGTCGGGGAGGAATGGGTTGCTGGCAAGGGCGAGGATTTCGCTGCGAGGTTCCGCGTGTAGAGCTCTTCAGGCCAGAAACTCGTATCTTAATATGAGCTTTCGCTATCGTTCCCTGGCTCTTCTTGTTGCCGCATGGCTCTTGATTCTCGCCGGATGTGGTTCACCGGCTTCGTCCGACCCGGACCCTTCCGTTTCCGGTGCCGTGAAGGGAACCCAGCACCCATTAGTCGCACAGTACACAATCGGTGTCTCAGCCCCCGCACAGGTCAGCGTCGAATTTGGCACAACTACCACTTATGGTCGCAGCACGTGGTCGCAGCCCGCGAATGCGGCCACTAACCTCTCATTGTTGGTTGCGGGGATGCGTCCTGCCACCACCTACCACATGCGGGCGCGGGTAGATTTCGCTTCTGGCGCTACCATGTACGATTCCGACCACACTTTTACAACGGGCGCCCTGCCCACCAACATGGTCTCCTTTCCTTACGTGAAAACAGCGCCAGGCTCGAGTTCTTCGGTGCAAGGAGTCGACATGGTCTCCGCACTGGGGCCAAACGTCACAGCCGCCGTTTTCGACAAGGATGGTTCGCTGATCTGGTACTACTATGACGCCAGTCTGCCACCTTTCACGTTTCCGATGCGAGCCTTGCCGAACGGTCATTTCCTTGTGCAGTACTACCAGAATATTCGGGAAGTGGACCTGGCGGGAAACACCATCCGGGAAGAAAAGCTGGATCAACTCAATTCCGACCTCAAGGCCGCCGGATATTCCATCCATGCCGCCGAATTCCATCATGATGTCCTGCGGCTCGACAACGGACACTGGATCGCGCTCGTTGATCTGGAGAAGAATTACCAGGACCTCCCGGGATATCCAGGCACCACGGTTGTCGTTGGAGACGCAATCGTGGACCTGGATCCGAACAATAAGCTTGTCTGGATCTGGAATACCTTCGATCACCTGGATGTGAATCGGCATCCATACATGTTTCCCGATTGGACGCACAGTAACGCTCTCGTCTATACCTCCGACGGTAATCTGCTCCTATCAATGCGGCACCAGAGTTGGATCATCAAAATCGATTACGCAAACGGCGCCGGCAACGGAGACATCCTGTGGCGTCTTGGACCGGAAGGGGACTTCAGCCTGACCCGGGACGACGCTTCGCAGTGGTTCTACAACCAGCACTTTCCCGCGATTGTGCAGAGTCAGGGGACCAAGACCAGCCTGGCGATGTTCGACAACGGCAATACCCGGCCCGATTCGTCAGGTCAGTCCTGCGAGCAGAACAACGACTGTTACAGCCGTGGCCTGATCATGGACCTGGACGAGTCCGAGATGACTGCCAACGTTGCGTGGCAATATATCCCGGGATGGTACTCGCTGTGGGGAGGAAGCATCGAGCAACTACCCAGCGGCGATATCGAAGTGGACTTCACCAGTCCTGATGGATTGGGCGCACGGGTGGTAGAGACGGACGGCACTGCGATGCCGCAGGTCCTCTGGGAACTGGACTCCTCGAACGCAAATTTCTACCGCGCGTACCGCATCCCAAGCCTCTACCCAGGAGTGCAGTGGTAAGCAACCAGCGTTTACCCCCAGCGGCTGCGTAATCCGTCGCTTTCTTACGTCACCAATCGTCCTGGCATTTCGGGCAGCGCCAACCGGCTATCTTCATTTGCCGCTGCTCGCGAACTCAGAACGACGTCGCCGCCATTTCTTCACGAGATGCCGGAATGGAAATTACCGCGACACATCCGACGGCGTCGGTGCGGTTCAGCAACTGAATGCTGCCACCGTGTCCTTCCACAATGTGGCGCGAGAGCGCGAGTCCAATGCCGCTGCCGCTTTCTTTTGTCGTATAGAACGGCACGAAAGCGTTCTCCGGATTCAACAAGCCTGGCCCGCTGTCGATGACTTGTATCTGTAGGAAATGGGAGTTGAGCGACCAGCGAATCGAAACCGGCGCCGCCGAGCCTGCCTCGTGTCCCGCTTGCATCACGGCCTCAGCGGCATTGCGCACAATGTTGATGAGCACCTGCTCCAACTGATCAGGATCGGCGCTGACCGTGATGTCGGGCCCGGGCTC
Organism: uncultured Acidobacteriaceae bacterium; assembly: GCA_963796585.1. Taxonomy (GTDB): domain Bacteria; phylum Acidobacteriota; class Terriglobia; order Terriglobales; family Acidobacteriaceae; genus CAVVDY01. The sequence goes on along the minus strand of CAWCMB010000002.1, from coordinate 503,796 downwards.
CACTTGTACCGGAACGCGGTTTTCCAGGGCCGCGCTCCGCTCCACCAGAGTTCGTATCGGTGTGGGTTGCAGTTTCGGGCCAGGCATCTGCGCGATCTGCCGATAGGCCTGAAGAAAGCGGTTCAGCGACGCCGAGCGCGCCTCGATAATGCCCAATCCTTTTTCGAAGTCAGCTTGCTCTTGCTCGCCGATCTCCATGCCTCTCACCCGCAGCAGTAGCGTGCCGGCAATCGACTTGATTGGGGTAAGCGAATTGTTGAGCTCGTGGCCAAGAACGCGAATCAGCCGCTGCCATGCGCTGCGCTCCTCTTCGCGCAATGCGCGGCTCACGTCCGACAGCAGAATCAGCGTGTGCGGCACTCCTTTCTCGCGGAACGACGTGCGCCGCACCAGCCAGCGCGCGTTGGGATGGAGCGGACTGCCCGAGGTGACGCCGGTTTCGGATTGGAAAAACGCGGTCAGGCCAATGTCGTCGGCGGTGCGACCCAGCAGGTCATCTCTCGACTGCTGCAGCAGGCGCGTTCCGGCAGAGTTGACCAGATTCAGCTTGCCGTTGGGATCAAAGGTGAACAGCGGCGTATCGATTTCTTCCAATACGCGTTTCAACAGCTCCGTCGCTTCCACTGCAAAAGTTTTTTGTTCCGACAGAGTATCTGCCAGCGCGTTGACTTCCAAAGCAAGTTCGCCAAGCGCATCGTTCTGAACCGCGCCTCGAGCACGGAAGGAAAAATCCTCCTCGCGCAGCGACGAGACAACGTTAGTCAGCGTTTGCAGCGGACGAATAACCTGGTCGTGGAGAACGGCTTCGAAGACCAGAAAAAAGATGAAGAGAAGTATTCCCAGAGACCACTTGGCATCGCGCGACCAGTTCTGCTGCGAGATCAGCAGAATGGCGACGATTAATCCCGGTCCGGCCAGCAGCAGCGAGAAAACCCGAATGCGACGCTCATAGACTCGGCGGCGTCTCCGCTTGCGCGGCGGGTATGCGCTCGCAGGCCGATGTCGGCTAGATGCCATGTTTTTCCATGCGCCGGTAAAGGGCGCCACGGCTCAGGCCCAGCGCCTCGGCGGCTTGCGTGACGTTGCCCTGGAAACGTTGCAGCGCTTTGCGAATCAGCACCGCTTCCATCGATTCCAGGCTCATGTCATCGACCGTGGCTGAGCCAGTACGCTGCTGTGAGAGCCCGAGATCGGCCGCCTGCAAATCGGAGGAGCGGCACATGAGTACGGCGCGCTCCAACGTGTGCTCTAGTTCGCGAACATTGCCCGGCCAGGGATGCTGCAACAGCGCCTGAAGCGCGGCCGGCTCAAAGCCGCGAATATCGCGACGATAACGGCTGGTATAGCGCGACAGGAAGTAAGCCGCCAGCACTGGAATGTCTTCACGGCGCTCGCGCAACGGTGGTAGCTGAATTTCGACCGTGTTCAAGCGAAAGAGTAAATCCTCGCGAAACTGCTGGTTGGCGCACGCCGCACGCAGATCCATATTGGTGGCCGAGACGACGCGCACATCCACCTGCTTGGAACGCGACGAGCCGACCCGTTCGATCTCTCCCGACTCCAGCACGCGCAGCAACTTGGCCTGCTGGCGGTAAGGAACATTGCCGATCTCATCGAGAAAGATTGTGCCGCCATGCGCCAGTTCGAAGCGTCCGATGCGGTCCGTCTTGGCGTCGGTAAAGGCGCCTTTGACATGTCCGAAGAGTTCGCTTTCGAAAACACCCTCGGAAAGCGCGCCGGTATTGACTGCCACGAGTGACCGCTGGGCGCGTGCCGACAGCGCGTGAATCGTTTGTGCAACAACTTCCTTGCCCGTGCCGTGCTCGCCGAGAATCAGCACGTTCGCATCTGAGGGCGCGATGCGCGTGATCGTCTCCATTACGCTCTTCATGGCTGGTGCTGTGGCGATGAAGTCCGGACGGTTCTCCGCCTTGAGCAATCGGTTCTCGGCCTCCAGGTGCTGCGCTTTTTGCAGCGCGCGGTAAAGCTCAATCTGGGTGCGAACGATGGAAACCAGTCGCTCGTTATCCCACGGCTTCTGGATGAAATCTCGGGCGCCTCGCCGCATGGCCTCGACTGCGAGTTGCACGTTGGCCCACGCGGTCATCACGATCACCGGCAAATTGCTGTCGATGGCCACGATCTCGGACAGCAGAGTGAGACCTTCCTGCCCCGAAGTGGTATCGCGCGTGTAGTTCAGATCGATCAGCACGGCGTCGTAGCTGTCGAGCGATAGCGCCTCGCGCGCCAGCGCCGGAGAGCGGGCCGTATCGACCTGGTATCCCTGCGCCGTGAGCAACAACTCGATGGCGTCGAGTATGTCCTGTTGATCGTCCGCCGCCAGCACCCTGGGGCGTTCGCTGTCCACAGTGCGCGGCCTGCGGGCTGAGCGTACCGGATTCATGTCCCTACTTTCGAGAGCTGGCTGTACCATTAATCGCGTCCTGCACCTGGATGCCATTATGTTCTAAAGTTCTTCCAGTTGCACGGTCCACCTCGACCCGTGACTTCTCGTACGCCGTCATGGCATTCACGAAGTCAAGCTGCGCCAGGGCCAGGTCGCGCTGCGCTCCCAGGGTCTGAAAGCTGGATGCGGCGCCCAACTGCTGCTCTTTCTGGGTAATCTCGAACAGGTGCTGCGCCAGGTCGCGACCCTTCGCCGCTGCCGTAACCCGAGCCGCGCTCTGCTCCAGCGCATAGCGAGCGTTGCGGACTTCGATTCGAATCTGCTTTTTCAGCTCTTCCAGCCGCACTTCAGCCTGGCGATATTCCAGCTCGGAACGGTATTGGTCGGCCTTCGCAACTCGGTTTCGCAGCGGGATGTTGAGCGACGCGCCGAAAAAGTAGTCCGACGCCGAGCCATTCCATGCGTTGCTGAAAGCGCCGCCGAAATCTCTGGGCACCGTGTTCATCCCTCCCAGCGTGTACGCCGGGTTATCCAGGCCGGCCAGGCCAGTGCCCCCGTAAGAGGCCACCAGGTCCACGCTGGGCAGTAGCGCGTTGCGGGCTGCCTTGCGGCTGATCTCGCGGTTGTGCAAGTCAATCGCCGATTCGGACAACTCCGGCCGCGTCTGCAATGCCTCCTGAATGAGATCGAGGATGGGCACGGGCGCCACTTGCACCGTTCTATTCTGCAACGTGTCCGTGGGAACCACCGGCATCTCTTCCAGTACGGGATCGTCAAGCGATTTTGTCAGCGCGTTCTTGATTAACGATTCCTGCAACTGAAGATTGGTGCGCGCGATGGTCAGGTCCTGGTCGCGGCGCGAAACCTCGGCCTCGGCGCGGGTAACATCAAGGGCGGGAATCGATTGCAGGTTGAGCTGCTTGCGCGCAATGTCTAGCGATTGCTGCGCGAAGGCCAGCGACTGCTCGTTCACCCGCGCCTGCTCATAGGCGCTGACCAGGTCCCAGTAAATGTTCTCGATCTGGGTAACCGTCGCGATTACCTGGTTGCGGAAGCCGATGTCGGAAATTTCCTTGTCATTCTTCGCAATGCGCAGGTAGCGCAGGTTGGGCCCGAAGCCGAAGCCCGCGAGCAGCGGCTGCCGGATTTGAAATTGCGTTTGCGCGTTCAATGCCGGCGAGAGACTGGTGAAGATGCTGTTGACTGTCTGCCGATTATTGAAGAATTGCGCCGTAACGATGGTGCCGGTCGAAAACGCCTGCTGATACGCAAGATTGAGGGTGCCGGTGTTCTGCTGAAGCGTGGGCACGCCGTTCAGTTGCAGGTTGGCCTGCGGCAGCGTGAGATGTTCGACGCCACCGTTACCGGTGATCAGCGGATCGAAGCTGGGAACATTCGTGCCAGTACCGAGTGTCGATTCCACCAGTCCGGACGCGCCTGCGCCTGCGCCACCCGCGCCGCCGGTCGTACCACCCGCGCCTGCTCCGGGAGCTCCAGCGCCAAATCCGCCGACGCCGCCACCCGGCGTGTTTTGCACAATACCGGTGTTGACGCCGCGGAAGATGCCGCCGGCTTTGGTGCGCAGAATGTCCGTATCGGCGATGGGTAGGTTGTACCGCGCAATTACCAGGTCCAGATTGTTTTCCAGTGCCAAATCGATTGCGTCACGCAGCGAGATGTAGAGTTTCCCGTCGCGAATCAGCGATTGCAGCAGCGACGAGTTTCCCATATCCGGTTGCGGCACCGTTGCTGGTGTGTATGGCGACAGCGGACCATACGACCTCGGCATCTGCAACGAAGGCGGCGTCTCCAGCGATGCTTGCGGCTGCGGCGCGGATGGCAGCGGCGGCGTTTGTTTCTGTGATTGCGAAACTGTTGTCGCCGACGGTGCTTGCTCCTGCGGCTGCTGTGCCAAGGTGGTGAGCGGAGTGCCGAAGAGCATGGTGGCGAGGGCCAGAACTGCACATGGCTTGCGGAGACATTCGATCACCGGGCCACCACCTCGCGCGCAGCGTTGCGCTCTTCCGAGACAATCCATCCATCGCGCAACTGTATAGTCCGTCCGCCATAGGCTGCGTTCGCCTCCGAATGCGTTACTTGGACAATGGTGGTTCCTTCACGGTTCAACTCGCAGAAAAGCTCCATGATCTCCTTAGCCTGGCTGGAGTGCAGGTTGCCGGTTGGCTCATCGGCCAAAAGCAACGCGGGTTTGTGAATTATGGCGCGGGCAATACCAACCAACTGCTGCTGCCCGCCCGAGAGCTGGCTGGGGTAGAGATCTTTCTTAGCGACAATCTGAAAACGATCCAGCGTGTCGGCCACCATTGCCTGCCGCTCCGATTTTGGGATGTCTTTGTAGGAAAGCGGTAGATCGATGTTTTCCTGTACGGTCAGGTCGTCGATCAGGTGATAGCTCTGGAAGACCATGCCGATGTTGCGCTTGGCAAGCTCGGCACGGCCCTTGCGCTTGAGTTCATGCACCGGCTGCTCACCGAAGAAGTACTCGCCGCGCCATTCGTCGTCGAGCAACGCCAGCACATTCAGCAGGGAAGACTTGCCTGCGCCGGAAGGGCCCATCAGGGTGAGGAACTCGCCGCGCTCGATCTTCAGGTTGATCCGGCGCAGCACCCAGGTCTCACCGGCGGCAGTCTTGTAGCTTCGTTCAACGTCCTTGAAATTAATCATTGCGTCCATTCGTAGTTGCTCCGGTGGAACCACCACACTTCAGCGTGGCGAACCCGCGTGCACCGGAATCTCATTCGTAGCGCAGTGCTTTCATGGGCTCGACCGCGGCGGCCCTCCGGACCGGCAGCAGCGCAGCCGCAAGTACCACCAAAGCGATGATCCCGACCACCGCCAGTAAAGTGAGTGGATCGTGGTTTGAGACGCCGAATAGTTGATTGCGCAACAGACGCCCGGCCGCGACCGCCAGCGGAACAGCCACGACAAAGCTGATCAGCAGCAGACGGCCAACCTCGCCGAACATCATGCGCAGCACCGACGCGCGATTGGCGCCCAGAGCCATGCGGATACCGATCTCACGCGTACGCTGCGTGGCAGAGAACGCCAGCACGCCGTAAAGTCCGATGGCGCACAATAATGTCGCGAGCACGCCGAAGGAAGTCGCCAGGAAGGTCACTAGCTTTTCGGTACTCAGTTGCGTATCGATCTGGTCATCCATGTTGCGGAAGCTGTCGAGCACCAGCTTGGGATCGATCTGCTGTACCGCGGCGCGAACGCTGCTCATCAGAGCGTCGGGCGACGAAGAGGTCCGCAGGTAGTAAGTCGTATCGAAACGCCTGCGTTCGGTATCGCGATCGATTGCGAGATAGCCCGTTGGCTTCGAGGGCGTGCGCAAGTCTGAATGTTTGACGTCCCGCACCACGCCAACAATCTGAATGTCAGTCTTCACCGTGGGCCCGCCGCCGATGCCGTAATAGCGGCCGATTGCGGCTTGCGGGCTGGAAAAATACTTCTTGGCGAACGTCTCGTTGATGACGGCTACTCTGGCAGCATCGGGCCGATTGTCCTCATCGGTTATCGTTCGCCCGGCGACCAGTGGCACGTCCATGGTCGCAAAGTAACCGGGCGTGACCTGTCCACGCTCCACGTCGGCATCGTCCTGGGATGACGCTGCTATGCCGGCCACCGTGATGTTCGTTCCGGTGTCGTCGCCGGCAAGCTCGGGGTCATCCGTCGCAGCCACCGACTTCACCCCGGGAAGCGCCTTCATGGCGTCTAGCAATCGGTGCGTTAGCGATACTGCCGTGTCCTTGCCATAACCCGCCAGAACTGGATCGACGGTGAACGTCAACAGATGATCGGGGCGGAAACCCACATCGACGGAGCGCAGGTTCTTCATGGTCCGTACGAACAGGCCTGCGCCAAACAGCAGCAGTACGCTCAAGCCGATCTGCACGCCAACGAAAATCTTCTTCATTCGAGATTGCCGGGTGGTCGCGGTGCTCACCTGCTGCTTCAAGGCAGCCGTAAGGTCGGGACGCCAGAATTCCATCGCCGGGACAAGGCTGAACACCAGTCCGGCCAGGATGCCGATGGCGAGATTGAAGGCAAACACTCGCAGATCGACGCCTGAGGTGAAGGGATGCAGGTTCGGATCGGTGAACATCTTGCTCATGAGAAAGCTGGTCAGCTCGGGGGCCAGCAGCAATCCGAGTAAGCCGCCGCCAATCCCGAGCAGCATGCCTTCCATCAGCAATTGCTGCACGATGCGACCACGTCTGGCGCCCAGTGAATAACGCACCGACATCTCGCGCGTACGCCCAGCCGCGCGCACCAGCAGCAGGCTGGCGAGATTAGCGCAGGCAATGACGATCACCAGCACGACCATTCCCATGACGATCAGCAAAGGCGTGCGTATCTGGTCGCGCAAAGGCGAGAAGCCGCGGCGCGCATCGAGCAACGAAACCTTCGACTTGGTCACGAAGCGCTCGACGAACTTATCGGAATGATCGTGGATTTCTTTCAGCTCTTCCTGGCGCAGCCCTTTCCACAGCGGCTCCAGTCCGGCTTCCGCCGTGGCCACCGACTCACCCGGTTTGAGCCGCGCAATGATGTTCAGCCAGCGCGAGCGATGCTTGTCGAGATCGTTCCAACCAGGCGTTACTTCCGCCTTCATCATCATGGGAACGAACAGGTCGGGACTGTCGCCCACCACCACGCTCTTGAATCCTGGGGGCGCAACCCCGACGATGGTGAAAGGGTGTCCGTTGATCGATATGGTGCTGTTCAGCACGCCACGATCACTGCCGAAGCGCCGGACCCAATACTCGTAACTCAGGACGGCGATAGGATCGCGCTCCTGCACCTCGTCGTCGCTCGGCATGATAAGTCGTCCCACTGCCGGCGTGAGACCCAGGACTTGAAAGTAATTGCCCGAGACCAGTTCCGCCATCCCGAGCTTCGAATCATTGTGATACTGGATGCCGACCTGCGCCGGAGTGCGTGCCAGCATCCCATCGAATACCGAACTCTTGTCGCGCAAATCGCGGTACATGGGGTAGGAGAAGTAAAGATGGTCGTCTCCGCCCCACGAGCTCACATGACCGGAATCGCTTCCGACCGACTTGAGCTGAACCAATCCGCCGGGATCTTTCACCGGCAAGCTGCGCAGCAGCACCTGGTCAAGCAGGCTGTAGATCGCGGTGTTGGCCCCGATGCCCAGTGCCAGGATGGACATCGCGATAAGGGTGAATCCTGGGCTCTTGCGCAATTGGCGTATCGCGTACCGAAGGTCCTGCAACAGAGCGCTCATCTTTTATTCCTCTCTCAGCGTTCGCATCGGATCAAGCTTCGACGCGCGGCGCGCCGGCAGATAGCTGGCCAGCAAAACCGTGGCGGCCAGCAGGGCAGAGGTAGCAAGCAACGTAAGCGGGTTAAATAAGCTGGTCGCAAACAACATGCTTGAGAGCACGCGTCCCGCGACGAAGGTTGCGACAATTCCAATCGCCAGCCCTGCGACCGCCAGTTCCATACCGCGCCGCAATACCAGTGCCAGAACGTCGGAGCGGCCTGCGCCTAACGCCATGCGAATGCCGAGCTCACGCATGCGCATGTGTACGCCGTAGCTAATGACACCGTAGAGTCCGAGGGCGGAAAGCAGCAGGGCCAGTCCGGCAAACGTCGAGAGCAGCACCACGATAAACCTGCGGCTCACCAGTGAGCTGTCAATCATTTGATCCAAGGTTCGCAGATCATAGACAGCCTGATTGGAATCAACCTGGCGCACCGCATTGCGGATCGCGTCCGTCATGGAGCGCGGGTTCGCAGCGGTGCGCACTACGATATCCAGCTCGCGCGACGGAGATTGCGACATCGGCAAGTAGTAGAAGCCTTCCTTGTTGTCCTGCTCCAGCGACGACACGCGCGCGTGCTTCACCAGTCCGACAATGGTGATCGGCTGGTCTTTGTTCAGTTCAATCTGCTTCCCCAGTGGATCTTGTCCCGGCCAGTAGTCGCGAGCCAGGGTCTCGTCGATGACCGCCACCTGCTGCGTCTTTGCCTGGTCGGTCGAAGTAAAGAAGCGGCCTGCGACGAGTGGGATCTTCAGCGTGGAAAAGTAATCAGGAGAAATCTGCCGGATGTTGCCATGCGGAGGCGGTGCGTTCGGCGGCAGCACCTGCCCAACAATCTCGAACGACGCCGACCCGCCGTTGGCAGAGAAGGGAAGCGCATCCACTAGGGCGGCATCCGTCACGCCGGCTTGGGCCTTAAGCTGAGTTTCAAGCGCCCGGGCAAACGCCGCCTGTTGTTCGTCGTTCTTATACACGTCTCGCGGCAGAGTGAGGCTGGCGGACATCAATCCCTGCGGCTCAAAGCCCACTTCAACCTGCTCCAGTTGTCGCAAGCTGCGCACCAATAGACCTGATGCAACCAGAAGTAGCATGGCCAAGGCGATCTCTCCGATCACCATGGCCGAGCGCAGCCGCTGCCGTCCTTTGCTCGACGTCTCCGAGCGCCCACTTTCCTGCAACGACTGGAACCAGCGTATGTGGGTCATCTGGTACGCCGGACCTACGCCACACAGAATCGCGCAGAGAACGCCCACCGCAATCACATACAGCAGCACAGGAGTGCTGATCTGCACATGCAGGTTTTGCACCAGGTTTTCCGGCGCAAGCAGAAGCAGAAGCGGAATCGCGGTGCGGGCCACGATCAAACCCAAGGCGACGCCTGCGAACGCCAGCACTGCGCTCTCCGCGAAAGCCTGTGCCAGCAAGGTTCCGCGCCCTGCGCCCAACGCGATGCGGATCGAAGTTTCGCGCTGACGGTCCGATGCCCGCGCCAGTTGCAGGCCGGCGATGTTCGCGCACGCGATAAGCAAAACCAAAATCACAGCGCTCAGCAACACCGAGAGCGGCTTGCGCAAATCTCCGGCGACGTACTCCAGCACCGGCATCGCGAACATGCCCCAGCCCGAAACCTTGGCGTAGCTCTTCTCGCCTTCCGAGTTGGCATTCTCGCGCGCCTTCATCGCCAGATATTGATTGACCTGATCGATGCTCACACCCGGACGCATTCGCGCCACCACGAACAGGTATTCGTTGTAGCGGTAGTTGTGATCGTGCAGGCGTGCCGGGTTGAGCGCTAGCGGGGTCCAGACGTCGGCCTGGTTGGGCCAGCCAAACTCGGGTCCCATCACCCCGATGACTTCGTACTGCTGCTGGTTCAGCGTCAGCTTGCGGCCGACAATGTTCGGGTCGCCACCGAAACGCTTCTTCCAGGTGGTATGCGACAGCACCACCGCATGGTTCGCATCGGGTACGTCTTCTTCCGGCCGGAACGTCCTTCCTAGAATTGGCTTGGCCAGGAACGCATCGAAGAATTGCCATGATACGGCAGCGTTGATGAGTCGCTCAGGACTGCGTCCTTCGGGCAGGTACGAGAGATTGCCAATCGTCATGGCCGCGGTCGCGGAAAAGAGCTGCTTGCCCTCTTCGGCGTCGGCGAAGTCAGGCGGCGACATGCCGATGTTGCCCAACTCAGCCGGAGTGCCATAGTGCGCCCGAACCGCGATTATCCGGTCAGGATTTGGCATGCCGGTAGGATTCAGCAGCACCGCGTTCATCACGCTGAACACAGCCACGTTCGCGCCGATGCCGAGTGCCAGAGTAAGCGCCGCGACGATGGCGAATCCTCGTGAACGATTCAGCTGGCGAAATGCGTAACGCAGGTGCTGTGAAAACGAACTCATGGCTTACTCCAGGTGCCGGTTTGAAAGGGCACGTCTTCAGGCTGCTGAAAAAACTTGCTTGGCGACGATTCGCGTCAGGGCACCGCTTCAGCCGTGCCCCTTCAAAGCCGAATTGCATGCTTTGAGACGGCGCAAACTAGTTCACCTCTTGTATGAGTTTCTTCAGCTCTTCTTCGCCGACAACTTTTCCGTCGAACAAGTGAACTTCGCGTTCGGCGTGCGCAGCAAAGCGCGGGTCGTGCGTCACCATGCAGATGGTCGCGCCCTCGCGGTGCAGGTTTTGCAGCAACTCCATCACCGCTTCGCCGTTGCGCGAGTCCAGGTTTCCCGTGGGCTCGTCCGCCAGCAGGATCGACGGCTTGCCCGCCAACGCACGGGCTACGGCCACGCGCTGCTGCTGACCGCCTGAGAGCTGCGAAGGATAATGCCGCAAACGATGCGCCATGCCCACCTTCTCCAGCGACTCCATCACCCGCTGCTTGCGGTCGGCGCTCGACATGCGCTGGCGATAGGTGAGCGGCAACTCGACGTTCTCATACACCGTGAGATCGCCGATCAGGTTAAAGCTCTGGAAGATGAATCCGATTTCCTGGTTACGAATGCGCGAGCGCTCCGCAAAATCCAGGTTCGCTACCGGTTTGCCGCTCAGCGTGTAGCTGCCGCTGGTGGGCGTATCCAGCAATCCGATAATCGACAGCAGCGTCGACTTGCCGCAGCCCGAAGGACCCGACATGGCCACGTACTCGCCGCGGTTGATGGTGAGATGAATGCCCGAGAGCGCATGCGTCTCGATCTCATCGGTGAAGAAGACTTTGGTCATGTCCTCGATATGAATTAAGGTCTGCCCGTCATTCATTGCTTCGCCTCTCTCCAGAAACTTTTGTTCAACATTTACTCAAGCCGAATGCGATCGGTGTTGTCCCAGCGCGACATATCCGACAGGATCACGGTGTCGCCGTCATGCAGTCCTTCTTCAATCTGGATTGCATTGACCGATGCCCGCCCAACCTTCACCGGAACCCGCGTCGCGTATTGCCCAGAGGGATCGAGCTTGAACAGGCTGATGGTGCTGTTCTCCTGTCCGAACGCAGGGCGTCCCACATAGAGCACGTTGTCGAGCTTTTCGAGATCGATGGTGCCGTCCACGCTCAAGTCCGGCCTCGCACCCTTGGGAAGCTCACCAGTGATACGCACGTCAACCGTAACGGTTCCGTTCTGCACCGCCGGATCGACCCGCATCACCGTTCCTCCCACCACGCCATTGTGGGTGTCGATACTTGCCGGCTCGTTGATCTGCACATCGCGCGCCTGGGTCTCGGGAATTTTCAACGACGCAATCAGGTGTTCCGGCTGGACCACCTTCGCCAACATGGTGCCGGGCTGCACGTGCTGCCCCACCTGTAATGGCATATCGACCAGAACCCCCGGGATGCCGGCGCGCACGCTCAGGTCGTCAAGCTGTTTCTGCTTCAGCTGAGCCAGCGCCCGCATCTCATCGACCTTCGCTTCCTGCACCGCAAGCTGGGAACGAATCGCCTGCTGGTTGATGGTCAGGCGCTCCTTCTCGATGTCGTTGCGCGTGTTCAGCTCGTTGGCCTTGCCGCTGGAAGCCTTGTACGTCAGCCCCGATATCACGCCGAGGTTGTAGAGTTGCTTGTCGGTCTCCGCCTGCAACGCGGCTTGCGAATAGTCGGCGCTCACCGTAGCGGCGCCCGCCTTCTGCGTCATGAGATCGCTGTCGAGTTTAACTTTGAGGCTCCTCAATTCTGCCTCGGAGGCCTTCAGTTGTAGCTGCGCATCGGCCGCGGCCTGCTCTGTCGCCGGATTGCTCATCTGCAGCAGCACGGTATCCGGCTTCACCTCCGTGCCGGGCAGCACCAGAATGCGTACCACGGTGGCTTCGGTTTCAGCGGGAATCTGGCGCACGTCTTCAGGACTCGGCACCAGCGTGCCCAAGCCTCGTACCTGGCGCAACATGGAGCCGCGCTTCACGGTGTCAGTCCAGACGGTGCTTCGTTCAACAGTGGGGGCGGCCGGCTTGAGCCGCGATACTCCGACGAAAGCGGCGGCTGCGATCACGATCAGCACTACGCCGATCAACGCCTGCTTGCGCCGCTTCTGCTTCTTAAACTCGGGCCGAGCGATATCCATCGCCATGGATACAGCACTTGCTGTTCCAACTATGGCCCGCGCTCAGCCCAGGAAAGTCGCGTGTGCTCAGGCGTTTGCGAACCTACCGCAAGATGACGAGGAACTCTGCGTTGTTCCGTCGTTAACCGAACTGTCCATTTTCGGACGCTCCCGCTAGAGTCGCGGTCCGCGCACAACGCTGACTGCTGCGTCCGCTTCCGAACGGAACTGATCGTCGGCGAACAGCGTAAGCGGAAGCGTGGGAACCTAAGTTATACCGGCGATTGCTTTTACTGCTGGCCCTCAGACTGCTCCCAACTTGTCGATTGCTGGAGGAGAAATGTCGGGCATACTACAGGACTTTCGTTACGCGGTACGGCAACTACGCAAGGCGCCGGCGTTCACCGTGGCTGCTGTGGTGACGCTCGGTTTGGGCATCGGAGCCAACACCGCAATGTTCAGCGTGATGAACGCCGTGCTGCTGCGCTCGCTGCCCGTGCCTGAGCCCCACCGCGTCTTCTATCTGCGGGTTCCGACCGAGCAGCCCGATGGAGCCGAGAACACCGGCAACGGAGACACATCATTCTCCTATCCCGTGTTCCAGGCCCTGCGGCAGCGGCACGATGCGTTCTCCAATGTAGTCGCCTCGGCGCCCTTGGCTATCGGCAAGACCAGTATTCGCGTTGGCGATGAACCGGAATTGGCCGACGGAGAAATCGTCAGCGGAAACTTCTTCTCCGGATTAGGCGTGAAGATGGCGCGCGGCCGCGGCTTCACCGAGCAGGATGAGGCTGCGCAATCGCCCATCGCGGTGCTGAGTTATCAGTTCTGGACGCGCCGCTTCAACCGCGAACCCAGCGTCATTGGCAAGACGCTGTTCGTGAACGGAGTGCCTCAGACCATTGTCGGAGTTTCAGCCGAGGGCTTTAGTGGGCTGAAGCGGGGCGAGGGCGATACCGATTTTTGGATTCCCATGCAGGACCGGGCTGAGCTGAATGCCTGGGCACAGGCCCCCAAGGATGGCAAGACCTATTTCTCGCAGCCCAAGTGGTGGTGCCTGCTGCTGACGGCGCGGCTGGCTCCTGCAATCACCCCGGAACAAGCCGTGGCCCGTGTGCAGCCTCTCTTCAGGGCCACGGCCTATGCTCCGCTGGGAACTCCCAAGCCCGGCGCGCAGCAGGTTTATCTCACGCTGACACCGGCCAAGGGACTGGAAAGCTACACTGACGACTACCGCCGGCCGCTGTCTCTGCTGATGGCGCTGGTTGGTTTGGTATTGTTCATCGCTTGCGCAAATGTCGCGCTGTTGCTGGTGGCGCGCAATCAGGCACGGCAGCGGGAGTTCAGTTTGCGCTTGGCAATCGGCGCCAGCCGCGGCGCGCTCTTCCGCCAGTTGCTGACGGAGAGCATTCTGCTCGTTCTTGCTGGAGGGTTGCTGGCGTGGCTGTTCGCAGTCCCGGCGACTACCGCACTGGCAGCATGGTCGCACCTCGATACCAGCCTGCGTCCCGACACAACGGTATTGCTGTTCACCCTGGGCGTGCTGATTGCAGCCGCATTGGCCTTTGGCCTCGCGCCGCTCTACGATGCGTTGTCGGTTCCGGCGGGGCTGGCATTAAAGAGCTCTACTCGGACCGGGACGCAAGACAAACGCAAATCACGCTTCGGCCGCATGGTGGTCGCATTCCAGATCGCATTGTGCGTCGTTCTTCTGGTGGCCGCAGGACTGCTGCTGCGCACCCTTCGCAATCTTGAGCAAGTGCCGCTTGGCATGCGTGCCCAGGGACTCTTGGTGTTCGGCGTCGGAGCTCCCGGTAATCTCGACACCCAACGGAAGAACGAGTTCTATCAGCGCCTCCAGGATCGCTTGCGCGTATTGCCCGGAGTCGAGTCCGCGACCCTGGTCGAGAACCGGCCCGGCACAGGTTGGAGCAGCAATAATCAAGCGTTCGTCGATGGAGTGGTTCCCAACTACGGCAGCGAGAAATTTGCACCCCTGCGGTCGAACAATGTCGGTCCTGATTTCTTCCATGTGATGGGAATTTCCATTTTGCAGGGTCGCGGCATCGACGAGAGCGACACTGCGACATCGCCGCGAGTAGCAGTCGTTAATCAGACGTTTGCCGAGCGATATCTTCCCAACCTGTCGCCGCTCGGGCACCAGGTCGGACCGAAAGGATCCGAGCGCACGATTGTCGGCGTGGTTCGCAACAACAAGTACACCAGGATGGATGAGCAAGACCGGCCCATGATGTGGATTCCCTATACCCAACTTGGTGTACTCGGGGTCGGGGAAATGAATGTGGAGATGCGTATAAATGGCGACCCCATGTCGGCGTTGCCCAACGCCGAGCGGGCTGTTCACGAGTTGGACCCGAATCTCCCTTTGCGCGATCCCATGACGCAACGGGAGCAGTTTGAACAGTCCATTGCCGGGCAACGATTGTTCTCACGCCTCGCCGTTTTCTTCGGATTGCTGGCGGGCCTGCTGGTGGCGACAGGACTTTATGGCACGCTGGCGTATCGGGTGAGCCATCGCACCGTCGAGATTGGTGTGCGATTGGCCATCGGCGCGCAACGCGGTGAGGTGCTGCTGATGATCCTCCGCGAGAGCCTTTTGCTTGCCGGCATCGGTGTCGCGATTGGATTGCCGCTGGCAGTGGTTGCGTCGCGCTTGTTACGCGCAATGCTCTTCGGTGTCAGCCCTCACGATTGGCTCACCTTTGCCGGAGCCTTGTTGATCGTTATGTTGGTTGCGGTGAGCGCCGCCTTCTTCCCCGCGCGCCGCGCCGCCAGCACCGATCCAATGCAGGCGCTAAGAACGGAGTAGCGTTCTGCACGCGACGATTCATAATGCGCTGTCATCCCGAGCGGAGCGAAGCGAAGCCGAGGGACCTGCAGTGTGTCATCCCGAGGAGCGCAGCGACGAGTCAAAGGACCTCGATTCTGGGTGTCATCCCGAGCGGAGCGAAGCGAAGCCGAGGGACCTGCAGTTTGTCATCCCGAATGAGCGCAGCGACGAGTCAAAGGGCCTCGATTCTGGGTGTCATCCCGAGCGGAGCCGAGGGATCTGCAGTTTGTCCGCGTGACCGATACGCTGCGTGCCCACTCATCCTTGCGGTCGGAATGAGTGGCCGACGATTTGCGCGACCGCAAACTGTTTTTGGACGGAAAGAGCGCTGTATCCCTTCAAGGGCAGCCCTGACGGGGAGGGACAGCAAGGGAAGTATTGTGGCCCGCAGGCATCCCTCGCGCTAAACAATTCGAACACCCGGTATGGGGCAACCTGCCGGCTGCGGCACCGTTTGGATGATCAAGCCGTAGCGGGGTGTGGTCGCGCATCACACTGGCCTGTGACGAACTCGCTTGGCGCCCAGCCCGCGCCTGCGTAGAATTGCAACGTTGAGGACGAGGGAGATTTGTCTCTTTTCCCAGTTGCGCCCTTGATAGGGAGGCGTGACGCGACACGATCGTCATAGCGCCTGTTGCCCGCCGTTAACCACTTCTGAACCAACCCCATCCGTCCAACTCAAGAAAATTGCAGCTAACTCTTTTGATCCCAAGATTTTGCCTGTAACTCTCACGCGCTCAAGATTTTGCAGACCAATTTTAAAAATGGCTGATTGTTTTCAAGATTTTAGGGCAGGGTGGGGGGAGGGGGGTACCCCGAATTCCGTAGGCACGTCTCTGTCCTCGACTGTGAACGGTAATTGTACCGATGAGTTAACACGGCAGTTCGCCGACGCCATATCCCCCAGGGTTCACAGCGTAAAAGACCGAAAGTCTCCCGGAAACGATCTAGGTGCCACTTGTTGTGTCGCCGGCTGCAAGCCGGCTCAACAAACGGAAACGAAACCGTACCCAGCGTTCCGCTTCGCTCCACGCTGGGCTAGACTGAGCCGCGCCTGCGGCGCTGGCGTTTGCGGCCGTTGCAGTGCCGGCCTGATTGGGCGACATTCAGATCCGCTACTTCCCAGGCGTTCCCGCCATCTGCTCCAACTCGGTCGCCATCTGCTCCACGAAGGCGGCCTCATCGTTCACTGCTTTCGCAACTCTCGGAACCTCCGAATCCGCCAGCTTGTAGTCCTTCAACTCGATACTTTCGCGAATGCCGGAAAGGGTTTTAGGACCGTAACCAGTGTAGAGTCCGGGAGCGTAAAGCATGTGCTTGTAATAAGGTCGCGTGGGCAGGCCGTCCGGATTGAGCAGTTGCTGTTCGGCCTTGAGCAGCCTGTCGTTCAAAGCCGTAAGCTTCGCCTCGTCCAGGTTGGCTTTCATCGCATCGTTCAGCGCCTTGTTGTAATGCTCGCCCGATTTCGCCAACGCGTCTGCAGCATTTTGCAGCGGAGCGAAATTGATGAACGGCGGCACCGCTTCCTGCTTCGGTGCGACCTCGGGACGGCGCGGATCGTTGATCGCGTGATACACACCATCCTGCAGTTCACGATTCGTTTCCTTCACCTGCTCCTGTTTCTGCTTCAGCAGCTCCTGCACTTCTTTCAGGTATTGGTTCACCGCGTCAGACAGGCTGCTGAAGCGATAGGGAAGCACATCGGCATCGGCCAGTCGCATCACCGTCATGCCGATGGTTTGCGCCAGCGCTTTGCCATAGACAAAGTCGGTGTCGGAGAAGTGCGTGAACCAATAGAAGTCGTCGTAGATGGAGTGATAAATTCCCTCGCGATCTTCTCCACCGTAACCGAGATTCAGCGACGCAACTCCGAGGTGATGTTCGAAGACGGTGTAATCGGTACCGGAGCCGAGCGGAAACAATTTCCAGTCCGTACGGTTGCGAATGGCAGCGCGAGCCTCGGCATCCTTCGCCTCGTGGATGCGATAGTCCTGAGCACGCTTCCAGACCGAGATGCCCGCCTCGGGATCCTGCACGTCGCGAGCTACACCGTTGACCAGCGACTCCAGCGAGTGCGCGCCCTCGGCCTCAAGAAATCCACGGCCATTGCCATCGGTATTGATGTACGCCACCGCGTGTTGCTGCAACTCGGTAGCGTGCTCCTCCGCCCACTCCGTCGATCCCAGCAGCATGGGCTCCTCGCCGTCCCAGGAGCAATAAATGATGGTGCGCTTAGGCTGCCATCCCTGCTTATGGAGCTGGCCCAGCGCACGGGCTTCTTCCAGCAGCGCGACTTGCCCCGAGACTGGATCTTCTGCACCGTTCACCCACGCGTCGTGATGATTGCCACGCACCACCCATTCTTCGCCTTCGCCAGTGCCTGCCATTCTGGAGACGACGTCGTACACCGGACGCAGCTTCCAATCGAAGCTGACGGCAAGGTGGACCTTCGCCGCGCCGGGACCGACGTGATAGGTAATCGGCAACGTGCCACGCCAGGATTCAGGCGCGACCGGACCGGTGAGCGCTGCCAGCAGCGGTTGCGCATCGCCATAAGAAATCGGCAGCGTCGGGATACGCGCGAGGTTCTTTGCGTCTTTGATATCCAGGCGCTTGGCATCTTTCGTCGCCCCAATGCCCGGAGTCAGCGGGTCGCCGGGATAGGAGTGCGGAAAGTCCATCACGCTGCCGCGCTGCACCCCTTGCGCAGGGCGCATCGGCCCTTCAGGAAAAGTGCGCTCTGGGGAGTAGCCATCATCTTCCGGCTCGGAATAGATGAGGCAGCCGATGGCGCCGTGCTCCCACGCAACGCGCGGCTTCACGCCGCGCCAGGAGTGACCGTACTTGGCAATAACGATCGCGCCTTTCACCGAAACTCCCAAGCGCTCCAATTCTTCGTAGTCTGCCGGCACGCCATAATTCACAAACACCAGCGGCGCGGTGACGTCGCCATCGGGCGAGTAAGCGTTGTAGGTCGGCAGCTGTTCGCTCTTCTGGTTGCTGGTGGGATCGACGGCCACCGCCGGCTCCTCAAGCTTCGCTGTGAAGTGTGTGGGCGCGGTCATCTCCAGCAGGCGGCTCTTGGGCGTAGGGAAGAGCACGTCGAATTGCTCGATCTTCGCGTCCCAGCCCCACGACTGCATCTGGCTCAGGATCCACTCCGCATTCTCCTTGTCGTACGGAGACCCAACGTGATGAGGCCGGGCGCTGAGCCGCTGCATGTAGTCGCGCATCAGTTTCGGATCAGGGATACTTTTAAACTTGTCCTCCCACTGATGTTCCTGCGCGCTCGATTGCGCGGTAAAGCCGAGCAAAGGCTCCGCGTTGGCTGCTTGCGACGTTTGAGCTGGTGATTGGGAATAGAGTGATCCGAAGATCAGGATCGTAGCGAGCAGACGGCGCATTCTGCCTCCTGTGAGAACAGGTAGCTTACATGAATGGGAGATGAACGTCGATCTAGGCCGGAAGCGAGAGAAAATCGGGCCGCCCAGGCATAATGCATTTTGGCGGCCCGATGCGAGGTTACCGTCTGCGACTATTCTGGTTCGAAATGATCGCCGTAGTTCCATCGAATTTGGTTATCTTGATGGTGAACGGTTCGGTGTAACCATTGGCCCGATCCTGCAACACGCTCAGTCCCACCTGCTCTCCCAACAGCAGTGAGTACAGGCTGGAGCTGCGGAAGTGGATGCCGGCATGGATACCATGGCCAGTGGTGACGTTCCATCCCAGCTTGGTCAATTCTCCGTTGACGGTCATGTTGTCGGCATCGCCTCCGGAGTAGGGAACCAACGACGTACCATCCGCGCTGGGTACCACCACGTCGGAACCAGCGGCCTGCAGCAGCGGCCGGATTTTCTGGTTTCCGTCGTAGAAGAATTTCAGCGCGGTGATGCAGGCTCCTCCCGCGGTTCCGTGACCCGTCGGATAGCACGGGTGCGTCGGTGAACCTTCGGGGAACGCTTGCGGTAACAGGTAGCTGCCATACTGCGAGTAAATAATCGGCAAAGCAGCCGAGTTGAGCACGTCGGAGTGAATCGCTCCGGCTGCCTGCGGAAAGGGATGAGAGTGAGTGAGGTTGGCCTGTACCAGCGCTCCGTATTCCTCCGGCCGCATCCGCAGGTTGACAATCCACTTGTGGAACCAGGCTGCCTTCAGCGCTCGCGTCGCCATCTCCGCCATCGTGGTTGCCGCGTCCAGGTTGCAGAACTCGCTGCCAAAGGTGACAAAACCATGCTGGGTTCGTGAGCGGCCGTTGGGATATCCATAGGGATTCCCCGGATTCACCGCCGATCTCATTCCCACCAGAACCAGTAGCGCCATGAGATGTTCCTGAAAAGGAATATCGACGTGAGTGGCGGCGCTAAGATCGCGGCCCATGCGCATGAAACGTGGTGTGTTATCAAACCCCAACACGCCACTTGGAACCTGGCCGTTTTGTACAGCCTGATACTCGCTTACCGACGTCATGTAATCGGAGCCGCCCTCAGCTACCGAGAGGTATCGTTTCACCTGCTGTGACATCGGCTGCGCACCGAAGTAAGTTGGCTGCACCAGGAACTGCGACAAGTATGGGCCTGGTAGGTTGCCGTCGCCGCGATAAAACTGCCCGCGGAACAGGTTCTGCGCTGTTACCGGGTAGGGGAATATGCTGTTGTGGCCGCGGACATACGACATGCGGTTCAGGTCGGCGGCAGCCTGCGCCGCCAGCGAACTGTTGGCGTAATCGGTGAATTGGACATCGCGCATCAGCGCGGCCCAATAATGCTCGACCGCTTCGGCTGCTGTCTGCGCACTGGTAACGCTCGGGGCTGGCGGGATGTTGGTGGCGTGCGAGTCCAGCCCTTCCAGATCGAACGAAAACGCTCCCATGGGACCATTGAAGGTCGAAGTGAATGCCGCACCTCCCGGATTTCCTGTAATGATGTTTTCGAAGTCGTCGAAATCGCCGGTTTGCAAGGCATGCAGCAGGCTTCGATAGGCGGCGTTGTTGGGGATCCCCAAAGCGTCGTGCTTCAGGCACTTGCTCCACAGTCCACTGTAATCGGTGAAACGAGAGTCATCACCGTTATCCGGCAGTTTGCCGATATCGATGTTATCTTCCTGCGCCGTGTCTTTGCGATATTCGTAGCTGGTACCAGCGCGCGAACTGGAGCCGTAGTTCACGACCGAGGCTTCAGCCTGGCCGCGCTTGCCTTCCAATAGAGGTTCCAAAGGAATACCCACTGCTAATGCCACGGCAGTCGCTCCCCCCATCTTGCCGAGAAAAGAACGACGGCTGGAGTCTGCTGCCGCAACCGGGCTGTTGCGGCGAATCTCCGGATTGCCGTCGGCCTCATCTTCAGTTTGAGGAAGTATAGTCGTTTGGCGATGCTCAGTTTCTTTCACGGAGGTGCTCCCTTCTTGGTAGGTGTCTTGGTTGAGGGTTTGAGGAGTACCGCAGATTGAGGGCAATTCCGCGGTATCTCGACATTTACTGCGTACTGCGGAACCCTTCACCACAGAGACTGGGCGACGCTTTTGGGCCGATAAGCCGCGGGAGCTGGCTTACGAAAGTAACGAATCGAAACGATTTGCGATCGAGCGATTCGGCTGACTTATGCCTCGCATACTGAAATCAAACCGCAGCAAAGTCAAGCGGAATCTCTGCTGAATGCTACTTAAACTTGCGGTTACTCGATCCCTGAGTGAGCTATTACTCAGTAAACTGAGTAACAGGAGAAACAATGGCAATTGCGCAAGAAGAAGTGTTGACGGCACTTAAGGAATGCTATGACCCGGAGATTCCGGTGAACATCGTAGACATGGGGCTGATTTACGAAGTCAGGGTTAAGGCATCAGAGCCCCCTCATGCAGAGGGAGAAGACATCGAGGTTGAAATGACGTTGACCGCGCCCGGATGTCCTTCGAGCGCGTATATCAGCGACCAGGTGAAGCAGCGCCTGCTGCGTATGCCAGGAGTCAACAACGCCACCGTGGAAATCGTGTGGTATCCGCAATGGACGCCGGAACGGCTCAGCCTCGAAGCGCGGAAACAATTGGGCATCGACTGACGTTCTCGCCTTCCCCGCATCCAAGTGGATGCTCGTGTCGAAATCTGCCAGGATCATTCAGCTCGTTCTGTTGGTAAATTACGGCTGTACAGGCTGCGGAAAAACTCTGCCGGGCGCGGTTTTGAAGGGGCGCAGCTTTAGCTGCGCCATAAAACCCCTGTGTTTTTGTCATCCCGAACCTCTTTAGAGGTGAGGGATCTGCTGGTTTTTTCCACTGCGAAGACTTTTTCAGCAGCCCCTTTAGCCGGGATTTTACTGCGTCCGCGGCAGGGGTCCCGTGGCCTCCCCTTTTCCACGCAATGTGCTCAGCGGTGGTTTCCGATCCGTGCGATCCGTGTAAATCCGCGGTTCGTTTTTTCTTCCCTGCTCCGCGTCTACAATAACTGCTTCATGCAATTCGAGCTCTTCGTAGCGGCGCGTTATCTACGAGCCAAGCGGCGCCAGGCCGTCATCGGGATCATCACCCTCATCTCCATCGTCGGAGTTGCCGCAGGCGTTGCGTCGCTCATCATTGCGCTGGCTATCAACAACGGTTTCCGCCAGGACCTCCAGGACCGCCTCCTCGGCTCCATGTCACACGTGAACCTGTTGCGCGTCGAGAGCGATGGCATTCGCGACTGGGAGCCGCTGCTCCAGCGCCTGGAGAAAGAGCCGCACGTTGTAGCCGGCGCTCCTGCGATGTACGAGCAGGTGCTGATTTCGCGTGGCGCGCACGCCCAAGGTGCGGTGCTGAAGGGCATCATTCCCAACTACGAGCGCAAGGTCAGCGACATTCTGGATTCAGTGAAAGCGGGCTCCGCCGCGCCGCTTGATCCCAGCTCGTCAGAGAAGCCCTCTGCTGCAACTGAGAATGACGAAAGCAATCCGTTGTCGGCTCGCGTCACAGCTTCGCTACCCCCGATCCTGCTCGGGCAAGACATGGCCAATTCTCTGGGAGCCAACGTCGGATCGCTGGTGACCGTCACCAGTCCGCAAGGCGAGCTGACTCCCTTCGGGATCGTACCCAAATACGCGCGCTTCAAGGTCGTGGGAATCTTCAGCTCGGGTTTCTACGACTCCGATAACACATGGGGATTTATCCGTCTTGCCGACGCGCAGAAGCTGTTTGATCTCGGTAATGTGGTCTCGGTGCTGGAGTTCAAAGTCGACGACATCTACAAGGCCGACCAGATCGGCCGCGAACTCGAGACGGCGGCAGGGAGGGGCTTCATGGCGACCAACTGGATGGAGCAGAACCGCGCTCTGTTCCGCGCCTTGCGCCTGGAGCGGCTCGTCACCTTCATCACCATCGGCTTAATTGTGTTTGTAGCAGCGCTAAACATCCTGATCTCGCTCATCATGATGGTGATGGAGAAAACACGTGACATCGCGGTGCTGGTCTCGATGGGCGCAAAGAAGCGGCAGGTGCGCCGTATCTTTATCTATCAGGGACTGCTGATCGGCGTTATCGGAACGCTTATCGGACTCGTGCTGGGATACGGGATTTCACTCTTCGCCGGGCACTACAGGCTGTTCTCGTTATCAGCCGAGGTGTACTCCATCGACTACGTGCCTTTTGCGCCGCGCGTGCTTGACGGACTGCTGGTGGCGTTTATCGCAATCGGGATTTCGTTTGTCGCCACACTCTATCCATCATGGTCGGCAGCAAGTGTGTTGCCGGCGGAAGCATTGCGTTACGAATGAGTCGCGGCCCTTCAGGGCACCGGGTTATTGTCATCACTTTTTTGTATTGCCATCACTTTTGTTTTGTCACCACTTTTGTTTTGTCATCACGAGCGCAGCGAGGGATCTGCTCTCGCTAGCAGCGGCGACAACGTCTCGGTTGCGCGAAGAAACTGCAGGTCGCTCGACGCTGCGCTCGGGATGACATCCAGAAGAGAGGAGCTTGTGCCGGCGCAGCTAAAGCTACGCGCCTACTCGTACTTCAACGTCTGCACCGGGTCTAATCGCGCTGCCCGGCTGGCCGGATACAGCCCCGCCAACAAGCTCACCACAATCGAGAACGCAATCGCTGCGCCAATCAACCACGGTGGCAGAATCCATACCGGCTCGGCCGGAAGCTGGTGGCGTTCCAAATAAAATCCCGTTCCGATGTTGATGGCCTTGCCGATGGCGAAGCCCAGCGCAATGCCCAGTAGTCCGCCGAAGAAGCCCATCGCTCCTGCTTCGGTGAAGAACAACTTCTTCACGTCGCCATCACTCGCGCCGATGGCCTTCATCACACCGATCTCACGGCGCCGCTCCAGCACTGCCATGACGAGCGTATTGATGATCGCCAGCGTCGCCACCGCCAGCGCCAACGAGCCAAAGATTCCGAGGAAGACATCGAGCACGGTGAAGAAGCGTCGCAGGCTTTTAGTCGCGTCGAGAATGGAAAACGTGCGGAAGCCCATCTTGCTGATTGCGTCCTGCACACCCTGGACCTTGCCCGGATCTTTCACCCGTACGGTCAAGGTCATGTAGTTCTTGCCGGTGCCGCGCAGGGAGCTGCGCATGTCGGTGAACTGCGCCATGTTCAGCCGCTCCATCGTGCCGACAGGAAGAAAAATGCGACCGCGAGACACGGTGCGCATCCCGCCGTACGGTTCTTCATCGATGATGCCGACGATCTTGACGTTCTGCGTTTTCCGCACCACGGAAAATCCGTAGCTGTCGCCTGAATCGTCGGAACTCCCGCTCTCCTGCGACGACATGCCGGGCCGATTGTCAGCGGCGTCTGCCGGCAACGCCTGGCGCTCACCGTAACGCAGCGTCACCTCTTGCCCGAGCAGCGCGTTGGGATCTTTGTCGTTCAACTCCTTCGCGAAGTCTCTTAGAATGACCACCTCGTCGGCGTTGTCGCTGCTGAAGAATTTGCCTTTCAAGGTCTCGAACGCTTCGTTTTCTCGCGCCGACATAGGCAGGCCGGTCACGAATCCGAAATGAGTCTTCGCGGAATATCCGATCTCGCCCATGACCCGCATCTCAGGCTCGACCTCGGTCACATTGGGTAGCTTACTGATTGCCGCGCGCGCGGGTTCGTCGAGCACGGGAGACTTCTCGGGGTTCGGAGCCTTGGCGTCATCTTCTCTGTCATAGCCGCGGTAATCCTGGCGCGAGGTTACGAACACCGTGTCGAACATCCCAGAGCCGGCAAGTCGGCGCGTTGCCAGTTGCTGCAATCCCACGCCAAGCGACAACATCGCCACCAGCGACGCAACGCCTACCGAGATGCCGATCGTGGTCAATCCATTGCGCAGCTTCGATTGCCGCAGGTTGCGCACGGCAAGGTCAAACAGGTCGTAACTCTTCACGCGCGCACCTCCTGACTTTGCAGCTTGCCGTCGGCCAGGAAGATGAGCCGCTGCGCGAAGCGCTCGGCTAGCGCGCGCTCGTGCGTCACCATCACCACCGTCATCCCGAGCGAGAGACTCACGTCACGAATCAGGTTCAGAATGTCTTCGCCGGTCCGGCTATCAAGGTTGCCGGTAGGCTCATCCGCCAGCAGCAGAGAAGGACGATTCGCCAGCGCCCGCGCGATCGAGACGCGCTGCTGTTCGCCGCCCGACAACTCTGACGGACGATGATCCATGCGTTTCGCCAGTCCCACGCGTTCCAGTGACTCGCGAACCCGCGCCGTGCGCTCGGCCCGATCGACTTCGGCGAAGCGCATCGGCAGCTCCACATTCTCCGTCACTTTCATGGACGGGATGAGATGGAAGGATTGAAAGACCATCCCGACGTCGTTGCGACGGTAGCAGGCCAGTTCTTCGGACGACATCCTGGCCAAGTCGCGTCCATGCACCAGCACCGCGCCCGAGGTGGGACGATCCAACCCTGCCAGCAAGTTCAGCAGAGTCGATTTCCCCGAGCCCGATTGTCCTAAAAGAGCGACGAACTCGCCTGCCTCAATTTCCAGCGAAATGCCATCGACGGCGCGGATCACATTGCCGCCCATTTTGTAGTGGCGGCAGACATTCTCGGTTCGCACCGCCGTCTTGTTTCGTATTCCTATTGCAGAGCTCATGTTGTAAGTCATTCGATGAGTGCGAGAGTAACTCGGGCGCAAACACGCCCGCACAACTATCAATACGCTGCCCAGCCCTGCTTTGCTCCATCGCAACCGTAACAAAGTGTTAAGCGTCTGGTCTCGCGCGAGCTGGTCCTGGTCGGGGTTGCCTTTGGTTGCCTGGATCGCAGCAACAAAAGCAAGCAACACCAGTTCCGGTTTTGCTCTCTGAGTTGCTGAAGGCTGCAAACCATGAACCCGACATCCCGCTTAAGAACCGTTCTGCTGTCGAGCGCAATGATTTTTCCCCTCCTTCTGATTGCCTCCTGCGGCGGCGGCGGAAATGGTGGAGGTGGGAACGGTGGCGGTGGTGGCGGCAACCAGGCCCCTACAGCGACGCTCACAGCCTCGCCCACCAGCATCACCTCCGGACAGGCGGCAACGCTTACCTGGACGACCACGAATGCGACGTCCGCCACCATCGATAACGGCATAGGCGCAGTGACTCCGGTCTCGGGCGGTAGCGTCACTGTGGAGCCCTCCAAGACCACGACGTACACTCTCACCGCGACCGGGCCCGGTGGCAACGCCACGGCGCAAGCCACAGTCACGGTTCAGCCCGGCTCTCTGACCAGCATCCAGCACGTCATTTTTATGCTGCAGGAGAACCGCAGCTTCGACACCTATTTCGGCATGTTGAATCCTTACCGTCAGGCGAATGGCTGGACCATGGGCGACGACAACCAGACCTACACCGTCGACGGAATCGACGACAAGCTCACCAAGTTCACCAACTACGACGATGAGAACGAAGCTTTCCAGCTCTTCAAGTTCAAGAGCACATGCGTCGATGACATGACCTCTGCCTGGCTGGAAAGCTACGGCGATGTGAATCGCTATGACTTCCTGGTGGATCGTCCGATCCTCATGGACGGATTCGTCCACACCGCCGAGAATTACGCAATACTGGGCGAAGGCGATGGCGACTTCACCGACTTGCAAGGCAAGCGCGCCATGGGCTATTACGATCAGGACATCCTCAACTACTACTACTACATGGCTGCGCAGTTCGCGATTTCCGATCGCTGGTTCTCGCCCGTCTCCAGCAAGAGCACGCCGAACCGCATCGCCACCTACACCGGAGGTACCACGCAGGGGCTGGTGCGCGATCCCTTCGTAGATGACAAGTTCAGCGATCAGCTGAACATTGAAACCATCTTCCAGGAACTGGACCAGAATAAGGTGTCATGGAAGATCTACTACTCGCTAACCGCGGGCGGTTGCACGGATAAGGACGGCGACTGCGGGCAGGGCGGTCATTCGAGCGACTATCCCGTCACCACGTTCTCTGACTTTTCGTATTCCACCAAGTATCTTTACGAGAATCCGACCCAGGCTCCCTGTATTGCTCCCACCATTGGCTCCAAGCAAGCAGTCGGTGATTCGGCGAACGCCTTCTGCATCGACATCAATCACATTGCCCCGATTGAGTCTTATCTGAACGACGTGAAAAACAATACGCTGCCCAGCTTTGCCTATATCGAAGCGGCCTACGGGCATAGTGACGAGCACCCCGGCTCCGGACAATCCATCCTCTACGGGCAGCAACAGGTGGCGATGTTGATCAACGCGCTGATGCAGAGTCCTTCGTGGTCAAGCTCTGTGTTCTTCCTGAGTTATGACGAGCCAGGCGGTCCATTCGATCACGTGCCTCCAGTGCCCGGGCACTCCGATGATTTCACCGATGCCGGCATCAACGCGCCGGACATTTCAACCATCGCGGTGAACGCCGATACCTATAATCCGTGTCTGCCACCGAACGGTGTTCCTACTCTGCATTGCGACCTCAAGCCGAGCGATCCGGGAGCGAACCCTAACGACGCGCCGGCTAAGTTGGGCTTCGCCGCTCAGCTTGGCTTCCGGCTGCCGAACCTCGTCATCTCGCCGTTTACCAGGAAGCATTACGTTTCGCACATTCCGATGGACCACACGGCGATCATCAAGTTCGTGGAGAACCGCTTCATCGGGCCCGACGCCCATCTTACGAACCGCGACGCCGCCCAGCCTGGTCTGCTGAATTTCTTTGACTTCAACCTGGCTCCCTGGGGAATACCGCCTACCCCGCCGGTGCCCAACGCG
Source organism: uncultured Acidobacteriaceae bacterium (assembly GCA_963796585.1). GTDB lineage: Bacteria > Acidobacteriota > Terriglobia > Terriglobales > Acidobacteriaceae > CAVVDY01. Next base: position 476,514 of record CAWCMB010000002.1, on the reverse strand, counting down.
CCCCCGGGACGTTGCACCGCGAACGATATGTAAATGATTTGTCAACAGTGAAACAATAGTCAACATTCTTCTAAACTGTCCTTATGTCCTGACGGTGATGCAGCCTGGGCGCTGCAATCACCCGCGCTTATGCCTGAAACCGCCAAACACGCGGCTGCGAGGCCGAAGGTTCAGCCTCGCATTCTCAAGTTTGTATTAGTCCCCATTCCCTTAACCCGTGTTCCATAATGGGAACGCCGGTTTAACAAGTTGCACCTCAGTTGCAACGGTTTCTGTGTTCTCCCCATTGACACCGGCGCCTAGTAAATAGCAACATCTTCTCTACTAAGCGGCTCCGACGGTCATCAGCTTCGTTTTCGTTCTGTTTTCCGTTGTGCCCCCACGCTTTTCAAAAGCACAAAGAGGAATCACCTTGAAAGCCGACCTGCGTATCTGTTTCTCAGCTGCCCTCTTGTTGGGTTCGAACCTTCTGTGTAGCGCGGCCGATGCCAAGCCTAAGCCGCAGTCGCAGACGCCCGCGTCCCCGATTTATGTGATCGTTAATCAGGATCAGGGCTTCCCGTATCCGAACCAGATTGCTCTCTACCAGGCAGGCGGGACGGACATGAACCCGACGCTGACCCCCGTGGACCAGATCTATACCGACGGATACGGCAGCTACGGCGGTTTTTTCGGAACCCCCCGAGTCGCCTCCGCTCCTGACGTGAACACCAACTGCGTTTACGTATCGAACTCAGGCGATAACACGATTTCGCCGTTTGCTTTGAACTCGCAAAGCTTTGTGGGCACCTACTCTGGTTCGCTCACCGACAGCGGTATTCCGGACGGTATCGGGATGGCGGTCAGCGGGAGTTATCTGTATGCCGGATACGGCGATTCCCAAAGCATTGGCGTATTCAGCACCAGCTCGGGATGTGGATTGACGTTTCTGCAGGATGTGCCTGCAGCCGGTAAGAACGGCGGTTCGCCCACCGGTATCGCTGTGCGCAACAACATCCTCGTGGTCAGCTACGGTGATGGATCGATGCAGTCGTTTGACGTGACCCACGGCATACCGACGCCGAACAACGACCTGCAGAACGCGCGCGGCTTTTCAGGACCGGTAACCGGACTCAATTCTCCCCTGGGCAACATTCCCAACGGTGTGGATATCAGCCAGGACGGCCGATGGGCGATCTTTGGTGACACCTCAACCTTGTCTCTGGTCGAAGTGTCGAGCCTCATCACCTTCGCTCACACCCAGCTGGCTCCCAGCATCCCCAACTACACTTTGGGTACCAGTGTCGATGCGGGCGATGTACACCTCAGCCCCGACGGAACGCTGCTCTACATGGTGAACAACGAGAGCGGAACCGTGACCGCCGCTTTCTTCAATACCGCGACCGGACGGCTCACCAAGGGCTGCACCTCGGCCCCGCTGCGGAACTTCAACTTCTTGCCCTGGTATGGGCAGATCGCGACCCGTGACACCACCGGCACCGGCAAAGTGCTCTATGTCGCCGAGTTCGGACGGTACGTCGATGAGCAGGGCCCGCCTTCCGCGGTCGGCATGTTGACCGTCGCCGTCAATGGCAATAGCTGTACGCTCACCGAAGCTCCCAGTTCTCCGGTGACCGTGCCACTAGCCGGCGCGCTGTCACTCGGTGCCTATCCGCCACGGCCCTTCTAAGGGCCGCCCCTGACACTGCTTGTAGATTTCGGGTGATAAAGGACTGAGGATATGAAGATGATTTCTAAAATTGGCATTATGGCAGGCGCTCTGCTCTGCGGACTATCGATGACGGCGGCGGGTCAAAATTTTTGCCCTCAGCGCCCGACCTATGGCGATGAGGTGGTGAATCCGCCCGAAATCTCCAGTCAGAATGGGACCTTGACGGTAAACCTTGCCGAGAATAGTTCGCTCGGCCCGACCCAGATGGTTCGCTACTGCTATGTCTACAACAACGGCAGCCAGAACGTTGAAGCGCCCACCCTGCGGGTCAATCCCGGCGACCAGTTGGTCATCAACTTCACTAACAACATCTCGGTTACGGGAGGGGTCAACGGGGCGCGTGTGCTCAAATCGCGTCACGCTCCTAACAAGCCGATGGCAATGGGCGATCCCGCAGCCGCCAAGAAGACGGGCGACTACTGCATGGGTGGAATGGTTGACGCTACCACCACCAACATTCACTTCCACGGAATGAATATTCCGCCACTATGTCATCAGGATGAAGTCATCAATACCATCATCCCGAACGGCGGCTCACAGTTTCAGTACGACACGCAGATTCCCCCCAACGATCAGTTCGGCATGTATTGGTATCACCCACATCCGCACGGCTTCTCCGCGCCACAGGTCTTTGGCGGAGCGGCGGGAGCGCTCATCATCAATGGCTCGAATCAATACACCCAGGGATTGCCGGAACGGATCATCGAAATCCGGAACAATGCCGACATGAGGACCGACGACGAGGACGGCCAGTTCTCGGTCAACTTTGTCCCGGCAAACTTCCCACGCAAGCCTCTGCCGGTCATCAATGCCATTCCCGGGCAGAAGGAATTCTGGCGAGTCCTGAACGCCTCGACCAATGGTTTCCTGACCCTGCAGATTTTCACCGATCAGGCCTTGCCCTTGCTGGTGGTTTCCATCGACGGCATCCCACTGAATCCGCCCCAGACCATGACGACGGTGAGCATTCCGCCGGCGGCCCGAGCGGAATTCATAGTTCCGGAGTTGCAGGCCAATGTTAGTACCCAGCTTGTAACCACAGGCTTTGATACGGGCTCGATTGGCGATCCCATGAAACCGTGGAAACTGGCAAGTATCGTAGTCTCCTCCGCGAATGCCAAGAAAGAGCCTCCCAGAATGCCGCCTGCTGTCAAGCAAACCCGGGTTGAGCGCTTCGCTGGCATCGCCAGCAAGAAGCCCAACGCCCAGCGGAGTCTCTACTTCTCTGAAATCAACGTGGGCAGCAACGGTCCCGGCCAGTTCTTTATCACCGTCCAAGGTCAGATACCGAAGGTGTTTGATGCGATGAACCCGCCCGCCATCGTGACCAAGGTAGGCAACATCGAGGACTGGACGGTTTCCAATCAGACGGCCGAGCCGCATGCCTTCCACATTCACCAGATCCATTTCCTGGTCATGGCCCTTGATGGTGTGCCGCTGGCCAACCCATACCTGGCTGATACGCTTACGATTCCCGAGTGGGCGGGCAGCGGACCCTATCACTCCGCGACCCTGCGTATGGATTTCAGCGACCCGAACATTGCCGGCAAGTTCGTTTATCACTGTCACATCCTCGATCACGAGGACGGAGGCATGATGGCGACAATTGAGGTCGATCCCAACTAGCGCTGCCTTCACTTCGACGCGAAGACGCACGATGGCTTGCCTGTCGTGCGTTTTTTTGTGTCAGCCGACAAAGGGCTATGGGTCCGGTGCCGCTTCGGCCAGGCGCGGCGATGGTTTTCTTCCACCCGGGGGACGCGGTGCATCGAGCACGAGTTCCTGTTGCGATTCACAAACTCATTGCTGCGGCTCTATCCCACAACGTAATATGTGGCGCCGGTACACTCCGGAGGTCATTTGGTGACAAAGCTACGCATCGCAATCTGCGCCTTTACGCTCTGTGTCACGCTTCCCGCCGGGCTCGCGTCGCAGGAAGCAACGGAGAGTCCTGATGCCCTCAAGATTCATAAGGTCGCAGACCAGTACATGAATCGCCTGCTTAGGACGAATGGCGAGAATGTCCGCCGCCCGGGAGGCGTTGTCGGTATCTCGCTGCATGGCAAGCGCTACTTCTTCCATTACGGAACCGCGAGGGACGTTGGAACACCGTTCACTCCCGATACCTTGGTGGAAATTGGATCGTGTACCAAGGTGTTCACCACCACCCTCTTCGCTCTGGCGATCAATCGCCGCCAGATCGATCCGAATGCTGCCGCTGAAGCTTATATGCCCGAGGGCTACCACCTCCGCGGCAACGCGCGGAAGATGACTCCGATCGAGCTGGCTGACTTTACATCGGGAATGCCGGACGATCCTACCAACCTGCCGCACGTGCCTCTGGAGAGGCGCGGCATCGAATACTACACGGTTAAGAATTTTCTAAAGTGGGTTGCAGCTCGCAATCCGGACATCTCACCTCCGGCACCCTATCTCTACTCCAACTCCGGCATCGGCTTGCTGAGCTTCCTGGTAGATACGGCTACGCATACCCCCTGGCAGGAGCAGCTTGATCGCGACATCGTGGGCCCTCTCGGCCTGCACGACACACTGCTGCGGCCGAACGAAGAGCAGAGGCGACGGCTTGCGAAAGGTCATCATGCCAATGGTGCCGATGCCCCACCGTGGCCGATCTTCGCTTGGTACGCCGCCGGAGGACTTCGCTCCACGGCGGTCGATATGCTCCGCTTCGGCGAGGCGAATCTGGGTCACAAGGAGGTGGATGGCCAGCCTGTTTCCGATGAGCTGATCGCCGCCATGAAGCTGGCGCAAACCCCAATTTACCTGTGGCCTAATGGAAACGCTAAACAGGCCATGGCCTGGATACAGAATCTGGGCTCGGAGGCGGGTGAGGGTTCCGGCGATCAGCCTGTGCTTCATCCTGAGATGGTGAAGAATGGCGGTACCGCGGGATTTAGTTCCGCGATTGTGCTGAACCACTACAAGGACGCGGCCATTTTCATTGCCGTGAACTGGAACGGCCGCAACCCTGCGCCTACCGCCGTCGCCATTGGAAGGCACCTGCCCTAGGAGCAGCACGCCCCTTCCTGCTCTACTGGCGGAGCACCGTTTATCCGATGCCCAAGTCTTCCGGCATCTCCAAGGGCGTGCCGCATTGCCGGCAGATGACGGCCGAGCAATCGCCGCAAGTGAGCGGATCATCCACCTCACGCGCACAGCTTGGACAATAGAGCAGGGAAGAAGGTTGGCCGGAACCGTTAGTAGGACGATTGGGAGTTTGAGCCATGGATTCGACAAACTGTAGCATAGAGAAGCCGCTATTCGCCGTTCGCTATTCGCTTTTGGCTCAGGCTGTACCTTCCTGGCATTAGGTGGGCGGTCGCGGCGAGTTAGCAAAATGTTTTTTGAGTTCCGGCGAAGAGCGAATGGCGAAGAGCGAAGAGCCATTCTCGGAGGAATGAATGTCTGATCTACGCACCAGTGCTGCCGATGAACGTTTACGCCAGGAATTTAATGAATGGGCCGAGCAGGGCAAAGGCGAGGAAATGGAGAATCATCATATCTCCATCACCCAGCAAACTTTGGCTAGGATGAAGCTCAAACCCGGCGACAAGGTGCTCGACCTCGGTTGCGGCGCAGGCTGGGCAAGTCGTCTGCTGGCGGAGGCGGTCAATGACGCCGATAAGCCAGGGCAGGTGATCGGGCTGGATGTTTCCGATGAGATGATTCGCCACGCTCGCTCTGCCTCCACCAGCTACGACAACCTGATGTTTGTGGTCGGATCGGCGCAGCAGGTTCCCTGGGAAGAGAACTACTTCGACAAGGTACTGTCGGTCGAGTCTTTCTATTACTACGCCGACCAGGACCGTGCGCTGGCTGAGCTGTTCCGCGTTATGGCGCCCATGGGTGAGCTTTACATCCTCATCAATCTCTATCGCGATAATCAATACACGGTGGACTGGCAAAAGCTGTTGCAGGTGCCGATCCACATGCGCTCTGAGCAGGAGTACGTTGAGCTGTTGAAGGCGCATACCTTTGAGGATGTGCGCGCAGTGCGTGTGCCTGATCTGACGCCGACTCCCGACGAGTACACGGGCCGATGGTTCAAGAACGCTGAGGAATTGCGCGAGTTCAAGCGCATTGGCGCTTTGCTGCTCATCGCCCGCAAGCCGAATTTCCGCGTTCCGCCTCCGGCGATGCAGGTGTACTGAGAGCAGTTGTCAGTCGTCGGTTGTCAGTTGTCAGTTGTCAGTTGATGCGCTACATTTCGTGGCGCCTTTCTGACAACCGGCAACTGGCAGCCGGCAACTGGCAACGGGCACCTGTTCTGGAACCTTTTCTCCTCCCCTTCCGTATCTTTCCCCGTAAGGGGACTATCCATGATTCGACTTGAGGGCCTGACCAAGGAATACGACGAGGTCGTTGCTGTTCGCGATGTTTCCATCGAGATACCGGAAGGCGAGATCTACGGCCTCATCGGGCCTAACGGCGCGGGCAAGACCACCATGCTGCGCATGTGCTGCGGCCTGCTCCCGGCGACTTCGGGGCGCGTCGTAGTTAACGGTATCGATGTGCAGAACAACCTTGAGGCCGCGCAGTCGCAAATCGGCTACCTCGCCGATTTCTTCTCGGTCTACGACGATCTCAAGGTCTGGGAATATCTCGACTATTTCGCTCGCGCCTACAAGCTCGACTCCACGTTTGTACCCGAGCGCGTGAACCAGGTCATCGCCGAGATTGGTCTGGAAGTGAAGCGCGACTCCATGGTGAAGGGCCTGTCGCGCGGAATGAAGCAGCGCCTGGGCATAGGCCGTGCCGTAATTCATCGCCCCAAGGTGCTCCTGCTCGATGAGCCGGCCTCCGGTCTCGATCCTAAAGCGCGTTTCGAACTGCGCCAGCTTCTAAAACGTCTGCGGGACCAGGGAGCGACCATTGTCGTCTCCTCGCATATCCTGCCCGATCTGGAGGACTTCAGCACCTCGATCGGCGTCGTGGAGCGCGGCGTCATGCTGCGCAGCGGCCAGGTGACGCAGTTGCGGCAGGAGGTTGAATCAGGAGACGCCCGCACCGTTCAGATTCGCTGGGTCGGCGCTGTGACTCCGGTGGCTGAGCTTCTGCGCGCACACGGGCTGCTTCAGCACGCCGTTCTACAGGAGCACGACGGCGCATTTCCGTTCCGCGGCGACGACGAAGCACTCAGTCAATTGCTTTCCGAAATGACCTCCGCCGGCCTGCGGCTCACCGGATTTCACGAGGTCAAGCAGTCGGTCGAGGACCTCTATCTGAAACTCTCTCACGGGCAGGTGATGTAATGATCACGCGCAATCCTGAATTCTTACGTTACGTCCGCTCCGAACTGCGGCCGGCTCGCGTTGCCGTCATCGTTTTGTCGACGCTGGCAGGAGCATTGCTGATGGCGATGTTCGTGTTCCAGCAGAATCATGCGCAGGAGTATGGCCCCGACTACTGGGGCAGCGTCTTCGGAGCGATCTTCGTTGCCTCCTCCATGATCCTTGTGTTGTGGAGCCTGCTTAACGTTTCACAATCGGTGGTGAGCGAGCGGACGCACCGCACCTTTGACTTCTGGCGGACTACCCGTTTGTCGCCGCTCACCCTCGCTTTAGGAAAGCTGTTCGGCGCGCCTCTCAGTCCATGGCTGCTGTATGCGACCGCGTTCCCCGTGCTGCTCCTTACCGGACTGCTGGGCCATTACCACTTGTCCGCCATCGTGGGATCGTATCTGATCATCGCGCTCTTTAACGTAGCGCTCAGCGCCATTGCGCTTTGCGGTTCGGCACGTGCCCAGGATTCGCGGCGGGCGAATATCTTCATGCTGATCGCGGTGATTGGTCTGATCGCAACCCTGAACCTGGGCGGCCACGCTCATCACTTCCCCGGAATGTCGAGCGCATGGGCAGCGCTTTCTCCCGCTGCTGGCGTCACTATGTGGCTGCAAGGCACCGCGCTTCGGGTATCGCTGTTCGGGATGTCCATTCCGTCACTGCTGGTGACTGTCGCGCTGTCGCTGGCCATCATCGCGTGGTGCCTGGTGGCGCTGGTGCGCTGCATCAAGTTCGAGCCTGACCAGATTTCACTGTTCTCTCCGGCGCAGGTGGTTGGCGTTTCGGCATCAGCTCTACTCTTTGTTTATGCGGCCTTCCAGCCGGTTGGGGCGTTCGTCACCGCGCCCAATCTTCCTGCCGATGACCTCGAGACCGCCCAGCTCACGTTGCAGAGCCTGGTAGGAATCGGTATTGCTGCGGCCATCGCGTGCCTGTACTTTGCTGTGAATGCCACGCTGCTTACGCGCGACAACCTTCGCCACGAACTGCGTAACCGCATGCTCACGGAGGTCGGTTTGCGAACGGCCGCACCCTGGCTCGCCACCGGACTGGTCTCTATCGTCGCCGCCGTTCTGGCGCTCGTCGGCTATCGCTCCATGTTTGCCGGTGCGGTGCCGCAATGGTTCAACCTGTTCGCGATGTACTTGAGCGTGATCGCTTATGTGGCGCGCGATGGCATGTTCCTGCAGTGGATGGTGAGCCAGAAAATCAAGGCTCCGGTGCTAAAGGGATCTGCGCTGCTGGCCTGCTATTACGTCGGCAGTTTTGTGGTCGCTGCCGTCATTGCCGGGCCTCCGAACGTGATTCAGATGTTGCGTTGGCTGACGCCGTATGTCTTCAACGTGGCGGGCGGCGCGCCGGGTCCGGGATGGATGATTCTGGTATTCCTGGTGCCGCCGGTCGCGACCGCAGTTCTGCTCGCCGTCGGAGTATTTCGTAGCATGCAACGCACCAGCAAAGCGGCGACGGCGCTAGTGCAAGCGTAGCTGGCTGCTTTCGGCGCCGAATAGGTTTCAGGTATCGGGTATCAATGACTGACGAGACCTGAAAGCCAACTCCTCCGCCCGCCGATCAGGCCCCCGCTTCGTCGAAAGCTCCACAACAACGAAGGCTCCCAACTCAGGGAGCCTTCTGCTGCTTCTATTCACGGCCGAAGTTGAGAAGTGAGCACTGAACCGAAAAACTAACAACCGGCCACTGCCAACTCTTCACTGCCAACCGTCAACCGTCAACTGCCAACTGTCCTCACGCTCCCGGCCCGATATGGGTGCTGCCGTTCACATTGCTCAGTTCAATGCGAGTGCCGCCGCTGCCCAGCATGCCTTTCAAACGCCGCCCTACGAATCCACTCTCAATCTGCATTGGGAAATCGCTCTTGATGTTGCCGTTCGTCGTCGAAGCTGAGACCTCTGCATTCGGCGAAGCCGGTAGCATGAGATTAATGCTGCCATTTACGGCACTGATCTTCACCTCGCTCACGTTTGCCAAAGTGCTATAGGAAACGTCGCTCGACCCATTCACAGTCGAAAGCTCAGCCCGGCCTGCGAGGTCATGTGCCTTGAGCTTTCCATTCACCAGGTTGGCATTCACTTCGCCCCGGAAGTGCGAAACATCTAACGATCCGTTCACCAGGCTAATCTTGTCGAGCTGCGCTCCCGCGGGCACATGCAGCGTGTAGTGTACCGACGCCGGATTATCGCTCGTTCGCCCTTCTGGATAGCGGGTGCGGATATTTACTGCGTCGCCGCTGCCCTCGACTTCAATCTTCGCCTCGTCCAGCCGCTGCTGGTCGCGCGCCGATTTCACCGCATCGATCTGGACTTCGTTCTTGTCCCAGCCGGTGATTTCGACGTTGCCGTTGACGTTCTCCAGCAACACACGGCCAGCGGCGCTTAGCGGAACCGTCTTGTGAAATTCCTCACTGACGTTATTTCCACTGAATGCCTGCGCGGATGGCGCCAGGATCATCGCGACGAGCGCGGCAAAAACAGCTCCCCTCGACTTGAGTTGATTGGCAATATCTCCCGACATGACAGCCCTCCTTGTTGCGATTTAGACGCAAGCAAATGTATCGGGTTAGTGCGGCTCGTCCCATCGGGGGGGCGAACCAGCCAGAAAAGTGAACTAAGCATTTAGTCGCCGAAGTGGCAACGGATCAGATCGTAGAGCGCGACCCAGCCGTCGCTCCAACTGATCTTCTTGCCCTCGGCATAGGTGCGTCCGTGGTACACGATGGGTACTTCATAAATGCGCGCGCTCAGCTTGGCCACTTTGACCGTCATCTCCGTCTCCACGCTGAAGCGATCGGAGCGCAAGTGCATCCGTTCCAGCACGTCGCGCTTAAACACCTTGTAGCAGGCGGTGACGTCATGCACCGTGATTCCAGTAAGCAGATTGCAAATCACCGAAAAAAGACGGTTCAGCTTGTAACGGTAGTAGCGCTGCACACGATGTGAACCACTGTGAAATCTATTGCCGAACACCGCGTCTGCATGGCCTTCGAGGATCGGCTTCATCAGCGCCGGGTAATCACCTGGATCGTATTCCAGGTCGGCATCCTGGATGAGCACCATGTCGCCCGTGGAGTTCGCGAGTCCGGTACGCACTCCCGCTCCCTTGCCCATGTTCTTGTCATGCAGTACCAGCCGAACAGTATTGCGTCCGCCGTCGCCGAGCACGGCATCCAAGTCGGTCTGTTGCAGGAACTCGCGCGTGCCGTCGGTCGAGTAGTCGTCCACAATGACGAGCTCTTTGTGCAGGCTGATCGGCTGCACCGCCACCTGCTTCAACAGCTTCATCACCGTCCGCCGCTCGTTGTAAACAGGAATGATGATGGATAGAGTGTGAAAGACGGGTAACGCATCGATCTCGTCGAGTTGAGCGAGAGCTTTGGTTTCCTCTTCTGTCATCAGGCGCGGGCGTGCTTCTATTACCAAATACACTCCAAGAATCAGCAATTCCGGCTCAATCGGGTGCCGGTAGCGAGGGTGGGGGAAAGCAAAATAGTAAACCAGCGGATAGAAGATTACCAAGCTGGCAAAGAGGAACACTCCATGAACCCGTCGCTTTAGCGCGAGCAGCAGTCCGCCCCAGGCGAGCAGGGTCGAGGCCAGAAAAAGCGCCGGCTTGAACTGTTCCAGAATGTCGACCAGCCAGACGCGGGTAGTTCCATCTTCCCGGAAGATGACGGAGTGAAAAGTTCGCGCCGCCCATTTCGTGTGATGTTCGACCATCCATTCAGGAATGGTGGTCGCCGAAGGAATGTCGGTCCAAAAATAAATGAACCTGCGGAAGCTTATAATCGCGAACTTCTGCGGATGCTCTTCTATCCATTGACTGGCCAGACGCGATTGCTCAGCAGAGTAGTCCGCCTCGCCCAGTTGCTTGTACTGTTCGAAGAGCAGCTTATTCTGCGTGGGGTGGTACATCCCAACCCAGATCCCCTCGGCCAGCGGATTGTTGCCACAGCGGAATTCCACGCCGACATTGTCACGGACAAATACCGGCTTATGAAAGACCTCGTAGTTACGCACCAGCCACGGCATTAGCGTCAGCCAGAACACCACCGCGCCTAGCAGCGCCGGCAGCACGAACCCGAGTCTGCGTCGATACAGGCCATAGGCAAGCCATAGTCCGGAGAAGGGGAGGAAGGCAAGCGCGGCGGAGTTTGTAAGTCCCAGCACCCCCCAAAGCACTCCATAGCCAAACCACGACAGAAAGCGGCGGTCGCCTTCCATCTCCAGCGTCAGCATGACTAGCAGCGTCAGCAGCAGTGCGGACAAACTGGTCTCCCACACCCACCGCACAGCCCAATAAATGAAGTAAGGGAACAGCGCCCAGATCCAGCCCGACCAGAACGCCACGCGCTGGTTGAAGACGCGCCGAGCAATGCGCACGATAGGCCAGCAGGTCAGCGCTCCGCACAGGCTGTTGAAGGTCAACAGCGCGATAGCTGCCGCGTGGGTGTAGATCCCGAACAGGCGAAATGCCAGCGCGACGATGTAGGGATACACCGGCGCCGTCCACGCCGACGGCCCGGTATCGCCACCGAACGGGGAAGCAAAGCCGCGGCCGGTTGCAATGGAATAGGCGATACGGCCTATCTCCCAGCCAAATGAGAAATTTTGGTCGTTACTGCGAAAGCGATAGGAATGGGCCAGCAGGATGTACAGCAGCCTCACCACGAACCCGGCGAGAATCATCCACGCCACCGTATGCGGGGTGATTTGGCGCCGCGGATTGCCGCCAACCTCGATTTGGACGGCAGCGACTACCGGCTGTTCTTTCAACGGCATTCTTGTGAATTCTACATTTGTCCCTGTCATCCCGAGCCAGCCTCATTTGCCAAGCGAGGGACCTGGGCGCGCCGATTCGCGCCGAGCCGGGGTCCCCGTCGAGCGCCGAATTGCGCTCGATGGGGTGGTCGATGCGCGAAAGAGCTTGCCCAGAGCGGCGCCGAACCAAGTGAGGGGGAGTCGAACGGGCACGCATCCTTAATTCAAACTGAACCGCAGACTCAGGCAGCAGTTCGGCCTGCCCCGCGCATCCTACTCACGAGCCATTGTGCTCGCGATATGCCGAATTTTCGCACCTTGCCGAACTATCTGCTGGCTAGCGCGTGCTGTGTGAGCGTGCTGGCGCTAAACCTCGCCGCGCAGCAACAGCTTGCTGCCGGCAATTCTGCGCCGATTACGCAGAGCCAGACCCAGCCCAAGCCAGTGCCGCCGAGACCTCGAGCTCCCGGGCAGCAACGCACGTTACAACAGATTGGAATGGTGGACATTCCGGGCAGCCCCGGTTTCGACACCTTGGCCGTCGTTAACGGCAAAGTGCTGCTGGCGCATACCGCCGCTTCTTCTCTTGACGTGGTGGACCCGGCGAAGCGGCGCGTAGTCGCACAGATTATCAATCTGCAGTCGCCGCGCGGCATCGCGGTCGATCAGAAGAACGGTAAGATTTACGTCGCTCAGGCGGGAAACAATTCCATCGCGGTAATCAATTTCGAAGGATGGCAATACTCCGGCGCGATTCCCCTGCCGCAAGCTCCATCCACGCTGGCGCTCGACGACAGTGGCCAGCGCTTGTACTGGTCGGGAGCGACGAGCGATTCGCTTTCCGTTCTCGACTTGAGCACGCGCCAGAACCTGGGTACCCTCGATCTCGGCGGCCGCCCGCGTGGCATGGTGTGGGATCACGAGCGCGGCGTCGCCTTCGTCGTTCTTCAGGACACATCTGAAATCATCGCCGTCGATCCGAGGTTGCAGATCGTCAGCCGCTTCAAGCTGAATGCCTCGCAACCGACGGAAGTCGTCTACGACGCGCACAGCCGCCGGCTCTACGTGGCCGCGCGCAACACCGTCCTGGCTATCAACGATCAGGACGGCAGCGAGACCAATCGCGCCGAGGCGCCCGTTGGCGTTGACGGCCTGTGGCTCAATCCCGAGTTGCGAATGTTGTACGCGGCCAGTCCGGGCGAGCTCACCGTCATTCAAGCCGATACCGGCAGCTTCACCGTCGCCGACCGAATCCCCAGCGACATCAAGGGACACAATGTCGCCTTCGATGCAGACAACAACATCGTTTACCTGCCCGGCGGGCGGCAAGGCAAGTCGGCCATGCTCCTGTTGCGACCCATGAGCGCAGAGCAGGGTCAAGAAAATATCGCAGCGAAGATGAAATGAACTAACAACCCGCGTACATTGGGGCTGTCATCCCGAGCAAAGCGAGGGACCTGCAGTTCGTGTCCAGCGTTCCCGTGCCCGTCGCAGGAGCACATCATATCTCACGCCGGGATTCCCGTCCCCGCAGGGGACAACATACGCTCTCGAAGCGCTGGGCTTAGATATGTTGTCCGCTTCGCGGACGGCTGAAATTGTGATTGACGGCTGGTCCACGCTACCAAGAGCTCTAGACAACGTTCCCTGTACCCCCCCCGCTGAATCCCTCTCTGCTTCTCGCCATCCAATCGGTATCCTTAGTACCTAGTCTGGAAAACGTGAACTCGCGATGAAGATTGGAATTACCTGTTATCCGACCTATGGTGGCAGCGGTGTGGTCGCCACCGAGCTTGGTCTTGAGTTGGCGCAACGCGGCCACGATATCCACTTCATTTCTTACTCGCAGCCCATTCGCCTCACCGAGCCATTGCCTAACATCCGCTACCACGAGGTTGAGGTCTCGCGCTATCCGCTGTTCGAGTACCCCCCGTATGATCTGGCGCTGGCGACGCGCATGGCCGAGGTCGCCGAAATCTACGATCTCGACCTTTTGCATGTTCACTACGCGATTCCGCATTCGGTGAGTGCCATGCTCGCGCGCCAGATGCTCGCCTGCGATCATCGGCGGAAGGGGCGCAAGTTGCCCTACGTCACCACTCTGCACGGCACCGACATCACGCTCGTCGGCGCCGATCCCTCTTACCTGCCGATTACACGCTTTTCCATCGAACAGAGCGATGGGGTTACATCAATCTCAAAGTATCTGAAAGAAAGAACCGTTGAAGTCTTCGATGTGCAGACACCAATTAATGTCATTCCCAATTTCGTGAACTGCGATCTCTACCATCGCACCGAAGAAGTAATGCAGAAGCGCTCAGAGTACGCCTCGCCGAACGAGAAGATGCTGGTGCATCTGTCGAACTTCCGTCCCGTGAAGCGCCTCCCCGACGTAATCGAGATCTTCGATCGGGTGCAAAAAAAGATTCCGGCACGCTTGCTGATGATTGGCGATGGCCCCGAGCGCTCGCGCGCCGAATGGCTAGCGGTGGAGAAGGGAATCCATCGCAAGGTCGACTTCCTGGGTAAGCAGGACCGCATTCACGAGAAGCTTCCCCTGGCCGACGTTCTGCTGCTGCCCAGCGAACTGGAGTCGTTTGGACTTGCCGCGCTTGAAGCGATGGCGTGCCAGGTGGTGCCCATCGCCACTAACGCCGGCGGCGTACCTGAGGTGATCGATCACGGCAAGACCGGCTTCCTGGCGAATGTAGGCGATGTCGACGCCATGGCCGGCTACGCTATCGAGGTGCTGAGCGACGATAAGAAGCTGCACGAGATGGGCGATCGTGCGCGGCAAAGCGCACAGGCACGCTTTTGCGCCAGCCGCATCATTCCCAAGTATGAGGACTTTTATCGCGAGGTGCTGGAGCGCGCCTCGTAAATCGCGCCGGCCACCGAGCCGCCCATCTCTTCCGCCTGCAAAATCGGTAGCGTAAGTCTTACCATGGTGCCGCTAGCGGGCTGGCTCTCGATGTTGATCTCGGCCGCATCCCCGTAAACCACCTGTAAGCGCTCCTGCACGTTGAGCATGCCGATCCCGGTGCCGGTGCTGCCCGCTGAGGCCGCCATGCCGACGCCGTCGTCTTCAACTTCGATGATCACGCGCTGCTGAGTACAGCGGCTGCGAATCGAGACGTTGCCGCCATCCATCTTGTCGGCCAGCCCGTGCTTGATCGCGTTCTCTACCAGCGGCTGCAAAATCATGCTGGGAACAAGATGGTTGAGCGATGCGGGATCGAGCTCTTTGTGAATGCGCAGCTTGTCGCGGCCAAAGCGCACTACCTCGATATCGAGGTAATCATCGAGAGATTCGATCTCTTCCTTGAGCGGGATGAAGGCATCCCCCTTGCGCAGCAGGCGGCGCAGGATATTCCCCAGCTTCACAATCATCTCGCGGGCAGAATCGGGATCGCGGCGCACCAGCGAAGAAACCGAGTTGAGCGTATTGAATAGAAAATGCGGATTGATCTGGCTTTGCAGCGCTTCCATGCGCGCCTGCAACAGCAGCCGCTCCTGTTGCTCCAGCTTCATCTCAATGCGCACGTTGTTCAGCACCTTGAGCGCGATCGCCACCGCCATCACGGTTCCGGCGTAGATAGCGAGCTTCACCCACCAGTCTTGGGAGTCCAGCGCAAATATCCGGCGTGGCCAGAGGCGATGGAGCTGAAGCCGCGCGAACTCCAGCACGATGATGAGCAGGAAAAATGAGGTTTGCCAGTCGATGAACGATCGCCGGATGGTGCGCCGCACCCAGTGATAGATGCTGAGGTCGAACAGCGGCGAAAACGACCAGACCGCTTCCCGCTCGGATGAGAGATGGCGAAGCAGCCCGGCAAGCACTCCGGCTAAAACATTCAGCGGTAATGAAAGCCATTCATGTGCGATGAAGACTGACGGTAAGGAGACGATTACTCCGCCCATCAGACCAACCAGGCGGCCGCCGATTACGCCCATCAGGATGGAGCCTTCAAATGCTATGTCGGCGGCATAGAAGTTGTGCACTGCCCAGCGCACCAGCACGCCCAGGGCCAGCGGGATGCTGACGATAAGCACCATCTCCAGCTTCTCACCCAGCGTGCGTTCCTCACGGAACAGCAGCACCCGGAAGCGCCGCGCGCGCACCAGCACGCTGCTGATGGCGGCAGCTACGCCCAGCCGTATCAGCAAAGTGACGAGAATGAGGCGGTTATCCATTCAAATTTCAGCTATTTCAGCCATCACTTTAAGTCATGGATTCGTCGCTTGCCATAACTTAAAGTCATACCTAAGAACCGCAAAGCGAGCAAAAAAGGGCGCAAAGCTCGTATTTTCCTTCCCAGAACATCCCTTCACGAAGCTCTCAGCCCTTCTGCCGCTTCCATAACAGCGTGCTCGGCTCGTTCTGTGTCGGGCGCGCCTCCTTGCGCCATATCTTTGTTGCCGCCGCCCCGGGTCCCAAGTTTCTGCAACGCGTGCTTCATCAGCGCACCCATATCGTTGGCCAGCCCGGGAGTTTGCGCGAATACCAGCGACGGTTGCGAGCCTCCGCAACTGAGCAGCGCAACGCACTGCCCGGCGCGGGTGAGCTTTTGCGCCAGCATCTTGATGAATGCCAAATCGCGGGCTGGGAAAAACCGCGTCACCAACTTCGATCCTGAGGCTACGATAGTTGCGGATTGCAGAAACTGTGCTGCCTGCAACTCAGCCACTTCCTCCAGCAGCTTCGACTGGAGCTTCTGCGCCGACTTGGCTTCTTCCAGCACCTTGCGCCCCTGCTCCGGCAAATCATAGATGTGGGTTGAGAAGACGGCGGCGGCATCGGTTAGCGTGGTGAAGTCACGACGGGCCATAGTCACGGCTCGCATACCGCAGACAAACTCGACGCGCACGCCTTGGCGAACTTTCTCGGTTTTGCGAAGCAGGATCGAGCCAATCTGCCCGGTGCTGCGCACGTGGGTGCCGCCGCAGGCGTTCAGGTCGAAGTTCTCGATATCGATCAAGCGCAGCTTCTCGCGTTCAGCGGTCGGAATCTTGCGCACTCCCATCGCGCGCGCTTGCTCAGGAGTGGCAAAGCGAATTGTTACCGGCCGATTCTCGAAGATGATCTGGTTCGCCAGTTTCTCGACCGCGGTAATCGGTCCGGCTGTAACCGCATCGGTCG
The DNA here is from genome assembly GCA_963796585.1 of uncultured Acidobacteriaceae bacterium. GTDB lineage: Bacteria > Acidobacteriota > Terriglobia > Terriglobales > Acidobacteriaceae > CAVVDY01. The sequence continues at coordinate 459,585 of CAWCMB010000002.1, read as the reverse complement.
CGAGATCGATGGTGCAGCTCTCATCGCCCATGTGAAACGAGACGGTGGGAAATTGGTACAACTGCTCGAACGCCGCCGACAGTACGTGCTGCCCGGTGTGCTGCTGCATGTGATCGCGACGGCGCTCGCCGTCGATTGAGCCCTCGATCATGGTTCCGGCGGTGAACCCGTTCGCGTCAGCGATGTAGTGCAACACCTCGCCTGTAGTCTCGTCTTCTTCGACGCTCACCACCCGGACCTTCGTCTCCGCTGCCCCGGCCGGACGTATCCATCCCGTGTCGAAAACTTGGCCGCCGCTGGTGGGATAAAAGGCAGAACGGTCGAAGACGACGGCCGTACCGCCTGCTCCGCTGCGCAGGTCAACCACGCGGGCTTGGAAAGTCTGCACGAACGAGTCGGTGTAGTAAAGGCGCTCAGTCAAAGGCGCTGCTCCTCTGGTTCTGCGGGTCGCTCAGGAAAGAATATACCCGTGTTGGCTTTGCAGCTTATTGAGCGCAGTCTATCTAGAGAACCCTTTTTGAATTGTCATCCTGAGCATGGCGAAGGAACTGCTTTTGTTGCCCACAGCACGGACAGTCCTCAAGGGCCTGAGTCGGCTCTCGGCCCGGCGGCAGCTTTCCCGTACACAAAGTATTGATGGTGGCGCCAACGAGAGCAGATCCTTCGCTGCGCTCAGGATGAAAAATCTATTGGAGGGGCGTGGTGGGAGGGGCGTGGTTCTTTTGAGAGATCCAGGGCGATGCAAAGTTCAGGTCGCGCATTGCTCCGCTTACTCGCATCTGTTACCTTCTCACGAACGAAATGGCTCCGCCGCCCGGTAACGCGCAATCCGGTTCGGACCGCTGGCACGCCGTCACCGCCGGCTTTCTTGGCTGGACGCTCGACGCCTTCGACTTCTTCGTTGTCATCTTTCTGCTCGACATCCTGGCCGAGCACTTTCACGTACACAAGGCCGACGTGGTTCTCAGCATTACTGCGACGCTGGCGATGAGGCCGGTCGGCGCACTGCTGTTTGGCATGATGGCAGACCGCTATGGGCGGCGGCGTCCGCTGATGGCGAACGTCATCTTCTTCTCGGTCATCGAGCTGCTTTGCGGATTCGCGCCCAACTTCACCGTGTTCTTTATTCTTCGGATGCTCTTCGGCATCGGCATGGGTGGCGAGTGGGGAGTAGGGGCGTCGCTGGCGATGGAGCATGCGCCCGTACGCTGGCGCGGCGTGCTATCGGGCATTCTGCAAAGTGGGTATTCGAATGGCTATCTGCTGGCGGCAATCGCCGCGCGCGTGATCCTGCCAAACTTCTCTCCCGAGATTAGCTGGCGCGTGATGTTCTGGGCGGGAGGAATTCCCGCACTGCTCGCGCTCTACATTCGCACCAAGGTCCCGGAGTCGGAGGCATGGCAGCAGCACCGCGTGGCGCGCACCATCGACGGCCCGCGCATCGCCTGGCAGCACAAGAAGCTGGTGCTGTACATGATCGCGCTGATGTTTCTTATGAACTGCCTCTCGCACGGCACGCAGGACCTCTATCCCGACTTCCTCAAGCACCAGCACGGCATCGCGGCGAACACCGTCGCCTACATCGCCATGTTCTACAACGTAGGAGCAATAGTAGGGGCCGTGATCTTCGGAATGCTGTCGGAGCGCATTGGCCGCCGCTACAGCATGCTGGCAGCGCTCGCAGTATCGCTGGCCATCCTGCCGGCATGGGCGTTCGGCAGCACCATGCTAGTGCTCGCGCTCGGAGCTTTCGTCATGCAGGTGGGAGTGCAGGGCGCGTGGGGCATCATCCCGGTTCACCTGAACGAGCTCTCGCCGCACGCGGTGCGCGGGTTGCTGCCAGGGTTCACTTATCAGATTGGAATTCTGCTTGCCGCCTCAACCCCCCGCGTGGAGTTCGCTCTGCGCGATCGTCTGGGATATCCGTGGGCGCTGACTTGGTTTGAGGTGGTGGTGATGGCGGGGCTGGCGGTGTTGCTCATCTTCGGAAGGGAAGAGCATGGGAGAAGCTTCTTCCGCGAAGCTAGCTGAGGACATCGAGGCATCTCTTTGCCCCGAAACGCGCGGCAAGCGAACGCCGTCTTACCCCTGCACCAGCAAAAACAAAAAAGTCAGGAACAGCAACAGGTGAACCACGCCTTGTAGCACGTTGGTATGCCCGCTGGAAAAAGTAATGATGCAAACGGCCAGCGTCAAAAGCAACAAGACCATCTCGGCGTGCTCCACTCCCAGCACAATCGGATGATTGGTCCAGTGGCTGATGACCAGCATCGCCGGGACGGTAAGCCCCATGGTGGACAGCACCGATCCCAGAAAAATGTTGACCGAGCGCTGTACTTTGTTGGCGAGTGCCGCGTGTACCGCTCCAATCGCCTCGGGCGTCGCCACCAGGACGGCGATCATTACGCCACCCAAGGCCGCTGGGGCATGTAATGTCTCAATCAGGTAATCGATCGGCTTGGCCAGTTGCTCTGCCAGGTAAACCACCGGGAGAATAAACAGCAGCAGCATCACCACCGCGAACGGCAACGACCGCCGGCTCGGCTCCTCGCGCTGCTGCTCGGCCTTGCTATTGTCATCGCCGGTTTCGAAGTAACCGTGATGCCGCCCGGTCTGCACCGCCAGAAACACGATATACAGGCCGATCATGATGAACCCGAGCATCGACTCCTGCAGCCGCGAGAGAGTTGGGCCGCCGGTAGTCACGGTGTAATCAGGCATGATCATCGCCAACACCACCAGCGGTATGATCACCCCGATGTACGCGTTGGCGCCCTGGAGGTTGTAGCGCTGTTCGCCATACTTCCATGCCCCGACCATCAGGGAAGCGCCGACCATCCCGTTGAGGATGATCATTACCACAGCAATTAATGTGTCGCGCACCAGGGTCGGATTGTTGGCCCCATGCAGCATGACCGCCGAGATGCTGGCCACCTCGATGAAGGTTACCGACAGGGTGAGGACCAGGGTGCCGTAGGGTTCTCCGAGAAAAGCGGCGATGCGCTCCGCCTGGCGCACCACGCAAATGGCCGAGCCGAGGATCACTCCGAAGAGCCACAGAAAGACGAGAGCAAGGGCTGCGGGACGGCTGAGGCTCTGCTCCACGGCTTTGCCTGCGATGAGGAAAGCGAGGCAAGTTCCCAGGCTGACGAGGAGGAACCACTCGGGATGCCGCAGGGCGCCAGGAAAAGTTTTGCCGGGGATCCTCAACTTTCGGCCCTGAGGTCGACGCGGCATGGTACCGCACGACAACCGCACCTATGAGACATGGAATTGCACATGGAGGGCAATAGTACCTTGTCCTCCTCTGCAAAAGCTATGCGATGTTGCGTGGAATTTTGGAGCGGGAGACCGGGATCGAACCGGCGACATTCAGCTTGGGAAGCTGACGTTCTGCCACTGAACTACTCCCGCTTGCCTCAGAAAGATCCCGCGCTTGCGCTCGGGATTTCGTCTGCGGGCTCAGACGCCCGCAATCCGGCTCAAGTTTAACACCGCGCAATTCGGTGAGCAAAGCAAGAGTGCCGCCGGCTGAAGCGGCTGCTGAAAAACTCCAAAGCAGGGTCGCTCGTGGACTAAAGTCCGCTCGCGATACGACAAATGAAGGCCTTTCCGGCACGACCAAGGTCGTGCCCTGACGCGAATCGTCGCGAAGTCGAGTTTTTCAGCAGCCTCTGAAGCCGGGCCAACCCACCCTTATTCCTGAGTGTCATCCCGAGACGGCTACCGCCGTCGAGGGATCTGCAGTTCAGCGTAGACGGAAGTCGCGTTGCTGCGGGCTAACTGCAGGTCCTTCGCTGCGCTCAGGATGACAATTCAAAATGGAAGCTTTTCGGCACGACCGAGGTCGTGCCCTGACGCGAAGCTCCGCAAACCGGAGTTTCTATGCGACGGGTAAAATGCGATCCATCAACCTGCCGCTTCAGATCTCGTTCTTCTTTGCCAGGGCCGTGATCCGGTCGCTCGCGCGAAACGCCAGTGCCTGAATGGTTTCAGTTGGTTGGCCGCGACCGCTAGTGACGAAGCTCGAACCGTCGCACAGGAATAGGTTCGGCACGTCGTGAGTGCGATGATCGGCATTGATCACCGAAGATTTCGCATCGTTCCCCATGCGGCAGGTTCCCAACAGATGCACTGCGAAGGTGGATTCGGTAATGGGATAGCGCCAGCTATTCTGCGCGCCCGCGGCTTCGAGAATCTCCATAGAGCGGTCTTGCAGGTACTTGGCGAATTTCAGATCGTCAGGATGGTCCTTGTAAGTGACGCGCATCGCCGGCAGCCCCCAATCGTCTGTGACCGTGTCATCGAGCGAGATGCTGTTGTCTGCAACAGGCAAAGACGCAGTGTGGCCCATCAGCGACATGCTGCGGACGAAATACTTTGCCAGCGCCTTCTTGTACTCTATACCCCATTGTGGGAGGTCGGGCGGCAGCCCTCCGAAGGCGAACGAGATGGGATAGTTCTGGAAGCGTGCGGTAATGCCGCCGCCTCCGTAGAAGCCCAGCTTGGGATCGACTTCGTAGAAGTCCATCAAAGTGCGCGTGACTTCGATGCTCTTGTAGCCGTTGAGCTCGTGCTCGAAGAGGCCGGCTGACATGGGGTCGGTATTGAACATCAGGTATTTGCCGACCAGTCCGCTGAAGTTGGCCAAGCCATCGGGAAAGCGGTTTGACTTAGAGATGAGCAGCAGGCGCGGCGTCTCGGCTCCATTGGCCGCTAGAATGACTGCCTTGGCGTGCTGACGTTTTTCGACCTTGTGCTCGTCGAAATAAACCACGCCGGTGGCGCGACCGTTGGCATCGACATCGACCTTGCGAACGTAGCTGTGCGGCCGGATCTCGCAACGCCCGGTCGCCATGGCTTGAGGAATCATCGACGGCAGCGGACTCGACTTCGCTCCATGCTCGCAGCCGAAGCCCTCGCACCATCCGCAATGCTGGCAGGCCATGCGGCCCTGGTAGGCCTTCGAGATCACCGCCACCGGAGCAGGGAAAGGATGGTAGCCCAGTTTGCGCGCACCGCGTTCGAACAGAATGCCGTCAGGTTTCACCGGCATGGGCGGCAGGGGATAAGGCTTCGAACGCGGCGGATCGAAAGGGCTCGCTCCCGCCTCGCCGGAGACGCCCAAGTCCCATTCCGCCTTGGTGTAGTAGGGCTCAAGGTCGGCATAGGTGATGGGCCAGTCGGCAAAGCCGGTACCTGCGATCGTGCCCTTCTTGCTCGCTTCGATGAAGTCGATTTCGTGGAAGCGCCAGTAGTTCGCGGTGAAGTGGACCGTGCCGCCCCCAACAAGCTGGCCGTACATGATGCTGGGCTGCTTCTGCGCCTTGTCTTGCGGAGTGCGGCGAAAGGTTTGTGGCTGCTTGCGAAAGTCGTTGGTCAGCTCCGAATTGCTCCAGTTGAGAAATTCGTTGTGACCGAAATCCTTGGCCGACTTCCACGGGCCCTGTTCGAGAACGACGACGCTGAATCCGTTTTGCGAAAGCTCGCGTGCCAGCACTCCGCCCGATGCGCCGCAGCCGACGATGACGAAGTCGACTTGTTCGTTCAGCGGATAGTGCTTCTGGAGATGAGGAGTAGTGCTCATGCCTTCTCCTCCTGATGCGCGTCATAGTAACCGAACGGCGGAGCCCAGTAGGCCTGATCGTTGAAGCCGATGAGGTTCCAGCAGATTTTGTCGCGATTGCCATGCAGCGATGGGTCGCAGAAGGTTCCTGTCAGAACCATGGCGCGCAAGCCTGCGAAGGCCTCAGCCTCTTTGCCGCCCAGGCCGGATTCGGCGGCGATGCCGTTGCCCGCGCCGACTGGCTTGTCCATGGCTTTCATGACCGCAATCTGTTGCTCGGACGTTAGCGCGGCGAATGAAGCGGCGGTGGGTTGTGCCTTTAGAGTTGCAGCGTGCAGCGCCGCCAAAGCGCCGCGAAAGTCCTTCTGCTGCTCGGGATTGATGGCGGTAAGAATGTAGTCAGCGAAGTAGACGACGCCGGCCTCGCGCGCGCCGGGAGTGCCGTCGCTGCTAGGAATAATCTGCGCTGCGAAGGCGTCGAAATCGGCGGCTTCCTGGGGCGTGAGGAACTTGAAGGCTTGAGTACCGGCCGAGGTCGCCTCACGCGCGTGCTGCGTTGCCTGCGCGATGAGTTGCGGCGTCAACGAATCGAGAAACAATAGCCCGAGCGCCCCGGCGCTCTGGACTAGGAACGAGCGGCGTGTGTGTTCCAAATCTCCTCCGACCGTCTATTCGCTGCTGCGGGCCCGATGCGCAGCAAGCACTACTTGTGTCGTCCCCGAGGGACTCGGGCTTCTTTTTCGCCCTACCCAGCACTCCGGCCAACAGATGGCCTCCGTGCTGGGCTAAGCTGTTTCGCCCCGCTTCGGGGCTGGACCGACGGCACTGCAATCTCTGTTGCCAACTTTAAACACCGGTTTCCCGGACAGATTAAGCAAAGCGCAAACCACTCTCGGCCAGGCCTTGAACCTTGCTGCTCTTGGGCGGTGGGCTGACGGTCTTGCCCGCCACGGTACTCTTCATGACGCGATTGAACGCTGTCTGGAACTGACCCATCTCGTCGGGTGTGCCCACGGTGACGCGCACGTAGGTCGGCATCACCGGCCAGATGCGTCCGATGTATACGTTTTGCTGGCGCATGGCTTCGATCACATGCTGGCCGTCGCGCTGCGTGTTGAGCATGAAGCAGTTCGATTGCGAGGGGATGAACGAGTAGCCGTTGGTGCGCAGCCATTCGAAGACCTGCTCGCGCGTGGCGGTGTTGATGCGCTTGCGCTGGGGCACCAGGTTCGCGTCTTTAAGGCTCGCATTGGCGGCGACCACCGCCGTAATCGGCATGGGATTGAAGCCGTGATACTGGGCGATCTTCTTTTGCAGATCAGGACGCGCGATGGAGAATCCGCAACGCAGTCCGGCCATGCCGTAGATCTTCGAGAAGGTGCGGAGCACGATGACGTCCTTGCCCGCCTTCACCATGTCGATGGCCGAGGTGGCTCCGTCGGCGAAGTGAATGTAGGCTTCGTCCACCATTACCACCGAGCCCTGCGGCTTGTGCTCCAACAGGTATTCGATATCGGAGTGGCTGGTGAGAGTGCCAGTGGGATTGTTCGGGGTGCAGATGTAGAACAGCCCAGCATCCGGCGCCTGTGCCAGCATGGCTCTGACATCGTGGGAGTGGTTCGGCGTCAACCCCACCTTGACCACGCGCGCACCCGCGATGTTGGCGGCGTGCATTCCGGCCTCGTAGCCGGGATCGGCGGTGACATAGCTCTTCGCCGGCGAAGTGAACGCCAGCACCGAGTAATGCAGCGGCTCGCTCGATCCGGCATAGGTCGCAATGTAGTCGGCAGGCATGCCCTCAGTTGCAGCGTAGGTGTCGATCAAATCCTCGGTGAGCCAATCAGAGTAACGGCCTCCGCTGGGAATGATCTCGGTGATGGCCTCGCGCGCGCCGGCGGAAGGGCCAAGCGGGTTTTCATTGGAGTCGATGGCGACAGCACCTTGGGGATAACGATGATCGCGATGGGGCAGCGCGAGCAGGCGCTCGGTCCAGATCGTGCTACAGGCCACGGTTGCCGAGGCCGCCATTGCCAGGTTGAGAAAATTGCGACGAGAGAAGCCGCGCGTGCCTTCGTGGTTTGACATCACTTTAGTCCTGCCGGTTCGGCGTGTACTCCGCGGTGACGCACCGCGATGACTTCAATCTCCACCATCACGCCGGGAAAAGCCAGCGCCGCAACCTGCACCGCCGAACGTGCGGGTTTGTTGGGCTGCTCCGGCGTGCCGAAGAACTGCGTGTAGCCAGCCATCATGCCGGCGAAATCCATTTGACCGCCCTTGCTCGGGTCGCCGGTCAGATAGACGTGCATCATCACGACGTCGCCCATCGAGAGGTGCTGCTTATCGAGCATCGTCTCAATCTGCTTCATCACCGATATGGTTTGGGTTTTGGTGTCGCCGTATTTATCGGCGGGGGCGGTGGCTTTGGGATTTACCGGCTGCGGAACCGTGCCGCTAACGTAAACCGTCTCGTATCCCGGTGGAATAATGACCGCGCCCGAGATCGGGAAATCCTGGTTTGGTGGGGGAAGCGGAATCCGCGTCACCCTGTCGCCGGACTGCGCGAGTGCGATGGTTGCCGTGAACAGCGAAGACAGAACCGCGAGAGAACCGACAAGCGAAATGCCTGTGACACGTGGCAGGAACATGCCCTCACCTCAGCAAGGAGTAGCGTGAGACATATTAGCGCGTATGGGCAGGGTTTGGCACGGCGACATGATGGGAGAGGCAACATGAGAAGAGCGGAGGGCTGCTGGTCGGAGAACGATTGTCTGGCCGTCGCGACTGGCTACTTGTCTTTTTCCAGAGGAGAAATCATGGGACAATAAGACTATGGCAGAGCGGAATGCAACTTTGAGCCTCCCTGAGCGCCTTCGTCTCGAGATTGAAGAGGAGGCGCGCGCGCAGGGGCGCCCGGTCAACGAACTGCTGGCCGATGCCGTAGACCGCTACTTAAGCGAACAGCAATGGCTTGCCCTGAAGGCCTACGGATTACGAAAGGCGCGAGAGCAGGGTCTTACGGAAGTGGACGTCGACACCGCAGTTGCTGAATCGCGCGGCTTGCGCCCGTGATTCGTATAACCGCTGACAGCAACATCTACATCAGCGCATTGCTATTTGGCGGCCCTCCCGACGACATCCTAACCCTTGCTCGTCAAGGCAAGATTCTCTTAAGCGTTTCCGATGCGATCATGGACGAAGTAACCCGTGTGCTCCGGAAGAAGTTCGACTTCTCGGACGAGGCGCTGGCAGTCGCTCAATATCAGATTGCCCAGTTCACCGAGCACGTCACGCCAACAACGACACTGACGATCGTTACGGAAGATCCCACAGACAATCGCATCCTGGAGTGCGCGCAGGCAGGCCGGTCAGAATATCTCGTAACGCGTGATCGTCATCTGCTGAAGCTCAACAGTTTTGGGCAAACCAAGATAGTTCTCGCGGCTGATTTTCTTGCCGCCTTCAGGGCAGCAGGTCAGGAAGGCTGAATCGATGGCCTGTACGGTAACAGCGGGGCGAATCTACAGTTCGTTCTACCGCGGCTGAATCTCTTCCAGCACCCCGTCGATGCGCTCCACTTCTTCGCGGATGACGCGGATGGCCTGCTGATTGGCCGGGAAGGGAGCAGGAATCAGGGCATCCACGGCGTGGCGGATTTTGTGGTTCCGGTCGGAGATGAGGCTGATGCCGGTGGAGGTGTTCACCCGGTGCTGATAGATGCCACGCGCAATCCTCACTCCGATATAGGCGAAGGCCAACCCGAAGCAAATCTCAATGGGCAGCCGGTCTTTGGCGCCGTCAAAGTCGAGGAACAACAGGCGGTATACCGCTTCGCCTGCGCCCAGCGAAGCAAAAATCACGAGAGTTCCAAAGAACGCGAGTTTCAGGCGCTGAACCGGACGGAGTTCCGTGGCGGTCCGCTCAGTTAGGCGATTCGGGCCCAGCGGCATTCATCTCTCCCAAGATGTGGCTTACCTCTATTGTGCAACGAACTCGCGAATTTGTGCAGTCCCTATTGTCTGATTTTTTTGCCGGAAACGGTGACAGATGGTAAACCTGGGCACTTTTGACAGGTCGGTTACAAATGGACTGGCATTCCTGGACAAGAAGGGGCGCATCCCCGGCGGATACGGATAAGGTCGGGTGAGCGGCAAAGAACCCGCTTTCTCCGCGTGATCCTGAGCGAATCGGAATCCGCCATTCGGCGGCGGCGCAAACTCATCAAGCTGCAGGTTCTAGCTGACGGCTGACGGCTGATAGCTGACAGCTGGCGGCTCCTTTGCTAAATCCAATCTGAGCAGCGACAATGAGTGTTTGCCCGCCGCGGGGTGCAAGCGCATCGTGGCCGGCGGCTCAGCCGTATTTTTTTTTAACGCCTCAGAAAGGGACTTCTCATGCCAGCCAGCGGTGAACTTATTCGCATGATGAACTACGTTGACGACATTGCGGCCACTTTGCGCCGTGTCAATGCCAGCTTGTATCTGCTCTCTGCCGAAGATAAGCAGCGCCTTGCCGAGTACATGCGCAAATCCGATCCGAACTTCATGCGTATGGTCGAACTGCTGGAGCACCCGGAGTAAGAATGTCGGAGATTCGCACGGTAGCAGTCATCGGCGCAGGCATTATGGGGCGGGGCATCGCGCATGCTGCCGCGCTCGGCGGGTATCGCACCATCCTGGAAGATATCCTTCCCACCACCCTGCGCAAGGCCGAGACCGAGATTCGCGCCAACCTCGACAAAGCGGTCGAACTGGGCAAAGTCACAAAGCACTCTGCCGGTGAGGCGCTGGAGCGGTTGGAGTACGCCTCATCGGTGGAGCAGGCGGCACGCGAGGCCGACTTGGTCATCGAGGCTGTGCCCGAAGAGATGGAGTCGAAGATTGAAATCTTCACCCTGCTCGACAAGATCTGCCGCCCGACAACCATCCTCGCGTCGAACACGTCTTCGCTCAGCGTCACTGAAATCTCCAGCGTGACCTATCGTGCGCCGAAGTGCGTCGGCATGCACTTCTTCAATCCGGTGCACAAGATGAAGCTGCTGGAAGTGGTGCGCGCACTCGAAACCAGCGACGACACGCTCGGCGCCGCGGTCGAGGTAGGCAAGCACATGGGTAAGGAAGTGGTCGTGATTCGCGAATCGCCCGGCTTCATCACCAGCCGCATCAACGCCATGATCGGCAACGAGGCGTTCTACATGTTGCAGGAGGGTGTCGCGACCGCGGAAGACATCGACAAAGCGCTGAAGCTCGGGCTCAATCACCCGATGGGCCCGTTCGAGATGGTCGACCTGGTTGGCCTCGACACGCGCCTGCACATCCTGGAGTACCTGCACAAAACCCTGGGTGAGAAATTTCGTCCCGCTCCGCTGATGGTGCAGTACGTCAAAGCGGGACGCCTGGGCCGCAAAGCCGGACGCGGGGTGTACGAATATCCGGGACAGGAACCGGGGAGACCGGGCACGGCCAAATCCGCAGCCGCAACGGAAAAGAAGTAGCCACAAAATAGACTGTTGGTTGACGCTCTGAAGCAAACTTGCAGCCCTACCGAATGCTCGGCTAGAGAATGCTCGGCGTCAGGGCACGACCTCGGTCGTGCCGAAAAAGCCTCCTTAAATTTCAGAGGCGAGTGGACTTCAGTCCACGAGCGCAGCCGCCTCTAGACTGATTCATCAGCCTTCCCGTCGCGTACGACAGCAGGTCCTTCGCTGCGCCCAGGATGACAATCCGATAGGTGACGGCTGAGAGCTGACGGCTGACAGCTCTCCTGTGTCCAGTCGCTCGAAAACGGGACGCCTTCCACAACGTGCCACTCTGTTTCGCGCTAAACTATTCGTTTTCCAAACCCATCGAGCTTCGGAGGCGAGACCTCCGCTCGCATTCTCAAGAGGAGCAGCACTGCATGAGCAAGGTTCGCGTACTGGTAGGCACCAAGAAGGGCGCATTCATTCTCACCTCTGACGGCAAGCGCGACAACTGGGAGGTCAGCGGGCCACACTTTGCCGGCTGGGAGATTTACCACATGAAGGGATCGCCGGTGAATCCCGACCGCATCTTCGTCTCGCAGACCAGCGGCTGGTTCGGGCAAATCATTCAGCGCTCCGACGATGGCGGCAAAACCTGGTCGACGCCCGGCGGCGCGCCCGAGATGGGCCCGTTCGGCCCCGGGGGACAGGCCAACAAGTTTGTGTACGACACCTCGACCGAGACCGGCAAGCCGCTTACCACGCACCAGTTCTACGACGGCAAACAGCATCCGTGGGAGTTCAAGCGGGTGTGGCACATCGAGCCCTCGCTCACCGATCCCGACACGGCATACGCCGGCGTCGAAGACGCCGCCATCTTCCGCACCACCGATGGCGCAACTACCTGGCACGAGTTACCTGGGCTGCGCGGCCACGGCACCGGTCCCAAGTGGCAGCCCGGCGCCGGAGGCATGTGCCTGCACACCATCATTCTCGATCCCAGTGACCCCGGGAAGATTTACATCGCGATCTCAGCCGCGGGAGCATTTCGTAGCGATGATGGCGGTACGACTTGGAAGCCGATCAACAAGGGACTGCGCTCGCAGTTTCTGCCCGACCAGGATGCCGAAGTTGGACATTGCGTACACCACGTCGCCATGAGTCCTAAGAAGTCGGGCACGCTCTTCATGCAGAAGCACTGGGACGTGATGCGCAGCGACGATGCCGGGGACAACTGGCGTGAAGTCAGCGGCAATCTGCCGACCGACTTCGGATTCGTCATCGACGTGCATTCGCACGAGCCGGAGACGATCTACGTTGTCCCCATCAAGAGCGACGGCGAGCACTATCCGCTGGAAGGGAAGCTGCGCGTCTACCGCAGCCGCAGCGGCGGTAATGAGTGGGAGGCGCTCTCCAAAGGCCTGCCGCAAGCCAACTGTTACGTCAACGTGCTGCGCGACGCGATGTCGGTCGACACGCTCGACGACTGCGGAATTTACTTCGGCACCACCGGCGGCCAAATCTACGTCTCCCCCGATGGCGGGGACAACTGGAAGGCCATCGTGCACGATCTGCCGTCGGTGCTGAGCGTGGAAGTGCAGACCATCAAGTAAGACAGAAAAAGATCCCCACTCAAGAAACTCGGCTTGAGTGGGGTACCCGCGATCCAATGCAGGTAATCAAAATCGTCAGGGGGAATGGGCGGTGAGCCTGCCTCTCAGGACCCCCACCCGCTCCCCCGCGGTCACCTCGGCCGAGCAGCATGTAGCCGGATGACAACCCTGGAAGCTGAACTAGTTACTTTTTTCCGTCGCAGACCTGGCTTTGTTCACCATGACTGAAAGCTCGTGCTGTTCGTTAATGAGTGAGCGCGCAGATGCATCCCGGGCGACGCGGCAGACTGAACGGACTCCGGCGGAGAGCGCAACCTCGTGCGAAGGGGCTGGCCTCGCCGGATAGCGGGCCGGGTCGTTCGTGGAGCAGCGCAGCGTCCGACAGGCGCCGGACCATCAACTCATTTTCGCTGCACGCCCAACATCGAGAGTGAAGGAGAATTTTTTTTTTCGAAGGGAGTTGTCGAGGAGAAATAAGCCGGAAACAAGTTGTGAGTTCAGCGGAACCAGCCAGCGACTCGGCGTGGTTGCACTTCGTACGATCTGTTGTGTGGAGCAGCCAGGAAGGCACTGGCAGGTGAGCTCGTAGTCGTTGGAGACGTTGTCGGTGAGGGTGAGTAACTCTGGCATCTCGCTCGCAGCCATGAGCCCGCTGGTCAGCAGGACGGCGACTACCAACATGCGGCGAGAAAGTCTCATAAGCAAAAACCGACCCTCAATAACTCTCTTAACTCTTTGCTGGTTTCCACGCAATTGAGCTTCGTTCGAGAAGATACTTTTCTTCGCAGAGACGTGTCAAGGAGAATAAGGACGACATCAGTGCTGGGAAGGTCGGACCCACGTGCCAAGATCTCCCTGCGAACCTGTCTAAATAGGTTCCACGATCACCCGCACCATCTTCTTCCCCGCGCGCAGGGTGAACTCCACGCCGAGCTTCACGGACGCGACTAGCTCGGCCTTCAGCTCACCATCGATCTTCACCGCGTTTTGCTTGACCTTTCGCACGCCGTCGCTGACGGAAGTCGCGAGGCCGGTACGTGCGAGGAGCTTGTCGAGCTTCACCTGCGCGACTCCGTTCGTTACGACCGCGTTGGGTGCAGCGACATCTTCAAACTTCACGCTGACCAGCGGCAGGTCTTCTGGTGCTTCCTGCTTTTGGAACATGCGCGACCAGTCTTCGGCCGCGTGCTCGGCGGCGTCATAGCCGTGAAAGTCGTTGACGATGCGCTTTCCCAGATCCTGCTTGAGCTTCATGGGATGAGCCGTGCCGTCGGCTACCGCTTGCTTTAGCTGCTCGATCTCTCGCGTGGTGAGGTCGGTGAGCAGTTCGTAGTAACGCCACATCAGCTCGTCGGAGATCGACATCACTTTGCCGAACATCTCCTGCGGCGGCTCGGTGATGCCGATGTAATTCCCATACGACTTCGACATCTTCTGCACGCCATCGGTGCCTTCCAGCAGGGGCATGGTCAGCACGATCTGTGGCGGCTGATTGTAGTCGCGTTGTAGTTGGCGTCCCATCAGCAGATTGAATTTCTGATCGGTGCCGCCCAGCTCGACGTCGGCTTCGAGCGCGACGGAATCGTATCCCTGCGCGATGGGATACAGCAGCTCGTGCATGGCGATGGGCTTCTCTTCGGTAAAGCGCTTGTGGAAGTCTTCGCGCTCCAGCATCTGCGAGACGGTGAACTTTGCCGCCAGGCGAATGAAGCCCTCGAATCCCAGCTTGCCCAGCCAGTCGCTATTGAATCGCACCTCGGTCTTTTCGCGATCGAGAATCTTGAAGACCTGCGCCTTGTAGGTCTCGGCATTGGCATCGATCTGCTCGCGGGTAAGCGGAGGTCGAGTGACCGAACGGCCTGAGGGATCGCCAATCAGTCCGGTGAAATCGCCGATAAGAAAAATCACCGTGTGCCCCATGTCCTGAAAGTGTTTCAGCTTGCGCATGAGCACGGTGTGTCCCAGGTGCAGATCGGGGGCGGTGGGATCAAAGCCGGCTTTCACCCGCATGGGCTTGCCGGTGCGCAGCGATTTGTCGAGTCGCTCACAGAGATCGCCTTCGCGAATAATTTCGGCCGCGCCTTTGCGCAGGTATTCCAGTTGCTCAGCAACGGATCGGAAGGATGGCATAAGGTTTGATTATAAATTTGCCGGGTAAGAAGGTATCAGGCTTCAGGTGTCAGGTATCAGAGCGGATGAGAGCGCTACGGACGATCGAACGAAGTCGAAGGACTGCCATCTGACGGCTGATACCCGATACCTGATACCTGACCCCCTCTGCAATGAAGCCTTCCACAGCTTCGCGTCATCTACTGCTCGACAGCAAGGGGTAAATTCATATTATGTCTATCACTGCAGCTCCCATGCCCAGCGGGCTCGACTACAAAGCGCAGATGTTTCCCACCTTGACGGCGGCGCAGATCGACCGCGTGCGCCCGTGGGCGAAGCTGCGACCGGTGAAGGAAGGCGAAGTTCTATTTCAGCCGGGCGATGAGCAAGTCCCGTTTTTCGTTCTTCTCTCCGGCAGCCTTGAAATTGTGCAGCCCAGCCTGGGAGGCCAAGTGATTGTGACGCATCAGCCCGGCAGCTTCGCCGGGGAAATCACTACCATGTCGGGACAGCGTGCCTTCGTGCTGGGACGGGTGGCGAGCACGGGCGAATTCCTGGAAGTACGGCATGAGGATTTCCGTACGCTGATTGCGCGCGACGCCGAGTTGAGCGAGGTTTTCTTGCGGGCCTTCATCCTGCGCCGGGTTGCGCTAATCAGCGGCGGGCTGGGCAATGTCATCCTTTTAGGATCGCGACACTCGGCGGCAACCTTGAGGCTGCGCGAGTTCCTGGGGCGCAATGGTTACCCCTATGTGTATCGCGACCTCGAGACCGACACCTCGTCGCAGGAGAT
Organism: uncultured Acidobacteriaceae bacterium; assembly: GCA_963796585.1. GTDB lineage: Bacteria > Acidobacteriota > Terriglobia > Terriglobales > Acidobacteriaceae > CAVVDY01. The sequence goes on along the minus strand of CAWCMB010000002.1, from coordinate 444,043 downwards.
GCTCGACCGTTTCAACGTGACTGCCGACGAAATTCCGGTTGCCATCTGCAATGGCGCCAGCATTCTCAAGAATCCGTCGATTCAGCAACTGGCCAACTGTCTGGGATTGAACGCCAATGTCGATCAAACCAGCATCCGCGATCTGATTATTGTCGGAGCCGGGCCTTCGGGACTGGCGGCTGCGGTCTACGCGGCCTCTGAGGGACTGGATGCGTTGCTGCTGGAGACAGCCAGCCCGGGTGGACAAGCCGGCTCCAGCTCGAAAATCGAAAATTATCTTGGCTTTCCCACCGGCATCTCCGGTCAGGAGCTCGCCGGTCGCGCCTGGACCCAGGCGATCAAGTTCGGCGCCGACATCATGATCGCGCACAGTGCCGTGCGGCTCACCTGTCATCGTCGTCCTTACCAGATCCTTCTGGAGGATGAGACGAAGCTTGCGGCGCGCACCGTGGTCATCGCTACCGGCGCGCAGTACAACCGGCCGGCGCTTCCCAATCTCGCCAAGTTCGACGGGGTCGGCGTCTATTATGGCGCGACTTACATGGAGGCGCAGCTTTGTGAAGGCGACGACGTCATCGTGGTCGGCGGCGGGAACTCGGCAGGACAGGCAGCGGTTTTCCTGGCGCAACACGCACGCAAGGTCTACATGCTGGTGCGTTCAGGACAACTTGCAGACACCATGTCGCGTTATCTGATTCGCCGCATCGAAGAGAATCCAGGCATCGAACTCCACCTGCACACAGAGATCGTTGCCCTGGATGGAGAGACCCAACTGGAGCGCGTGACCTGGCGGGACAAAGCTACTGGCGAACTCTCACCCCGCGAGATACGACATGTGTTCATGATGACCGGCGCTTCGCCGCGCACCGATTGGCTACAGGGCTGCCTTGCCCTCGACGGCAAGGGATTCGTGCTTACCGGCCGCGACATTGAGAGCACGGCGCTGCACCAGGCGGGTTGGCCGCTCACCCGTCCACCGCAAATGTTAGAGACCAGCCTGCCCGGTGTGTTCGCCGTCGGCGATGTGCGATCGGGGAACGTCAAGCGCGTGGCGTCGGCGGTTGGTGAAGGCTCGATGGCGATCAGTCTGGTGCATCGCGCGCTGGGCGAGTTGTAGCTATGAGCGAGGTTTGTCGGTTGTTGCATCCACAAGGCTCCCATCCTCAACGTTGTCATCACGAGCACAGCGCGGGGGTCCGCTCTCGGTGGAGGGGGACACACTCTTGGCGCTGCCAACGAGAGCAGATCCCTCGCTACGCTCGTGATGACAAAGCAAAAGGGGACATGTCGAAGGTGAACGCGTTCCAGCCAGCCAACCAACGCCGTCCGTTCGCTACGCTCAGGGATGACAATCTGAAAAGTAGCTATGAAGGATGAGGCACGCCCTCGATGACGCGCACCGTGTCGCGAGCGATCAGTAGTTCTTCGTCGGTGGGGATGGCGTAGGCGAGCAATTTCGAGTCGTCAGTCGAGATGAGTCCTTCGCAGCCGACGGTCTGCTGGTTGCGGGCATCGTCAATCTGCAGCCCGGCCCACTCCATTCCGGCACAGATGTGGGCCCGGATGTCAGGCGAATTCTCTCCGATGCCGCCGGTGAACACCACGGCGTCTGCGCCCTGCATGCAAGCGAGGTACGCGCCGATGTACTTGCGCGCGCGATAACAGAAAATCTCGATCGCCAGACGGACGCGGCGGTCGTCATGCTCCGTCAACTCCGACTCCAGTCCACGCATGTCGTTGGTCAGGCCCGAGACTCCCAACAATCCGGACTGCGTGTTGAGCAGGGTTTCAACTTCAGAGACGGACATGCCTTCCTTATTGGCAATCAGGTTCACGATAGCGGGATCCAGGTCGCCGGAGCGGGTGCCCATCACCAAGCCTTCCAGCGGAGTCATTCCCATCGAGGTGTCAACTGAGTTGCCGCCCTTGATGGCGTCGGCAGAGCAGCCGTTTCCCAGATGAAAGGTGATGATGTTGGTCTGCTCACGAGTGAGGTTGCGCAACGCACGATAACGGAACGCGACGTAGCGATGCGAGGTGCCGTGAAATCCATAGCGCCTGATTTTGTGCCGCCGGTAAAGGTGATAGGGAATGGCATAGAGATACGCTTGCTCGGCAAGGGTGTGGTGGAAAGAAGTGTCGAAGACTGCGACCTGTGGAACACGTGATCCAAAGAGGTCACGTGCAGCCAGGATCCCGCGAATGTTGTTGGGATTGTGCAGTGGCGCCAGGTCGATGCAATCGACGATGCCGTTGAGCACCTTCTCATCGATCAGCGCGGACTCCTTGAACATTTCACCGCCATGCACAATGCGATGCCCGACAGCGTGAATGTCGCCGGCGCTGTGGATGTCCGTCACACCTGACTTATCGGAAGAGATGTAGCGCACCAGGTAGTCCAAGGCCGCCGGGATGTCACGCAGGGGAGCGGTGAACTTCTGCTTCGGCTGCTGGCCTGCCTGAAAGGTGACGATGGCTTCGCCGCCGAGCCGCTCGACCTCGCCGCGACAGAGACGTTCGTCTTTGTAGGTCTTGATGCGTTCGAGATCGGTGGCGATCACTTGAAACTTCAGGCTGGAGCTTCCCGAGTTGAGGACCAATACGTTCATGCAAGGATTCTCACTGACAGGTGGCAAAAAGAAAAGCAGAAGGCGAGCGGTACGGTGCCTCTCGTTACGCGACCGTGAATTCCACCAATGACGAGTACAATTCCAGCCCACCGCCGGGTTCTATAGAAGGGGATGTCAAGAGAAAATACTTCACCCCCGGCGGCAGAGAGGGGTAGTTCTCTGGCATCCAGCCCCGGTTGATGCCGGCATGAGCTTTGCGGCGGCAGGGTCTTCTGGTTTTCGCTTCCACGTTACTGCGTCGTCGTCGGCTGAGGCTGCACAAGCCACATGGGTGGTCATGGCCAACCATGGTTCTATCGGAGACTCGCCCGCTGGCGGGCGGCGCTATGGCTTTGTTGGGTTGTCCGAGGGAGCATACGGTGCCCCGTGAGACTTGGTCCTTGCAGGACGCTTTAGCCTAACCCGGCCAGGATACTTACCCTCGAACCCGAGCGCTCAGTGAGAACGACAATGCGAAAACGAATTCCGCTACGTCCCGTCGCTGCGCGCTCAAGCCGCATGTGGCGTCAGATATTCAGCGTCGAAGGGCTCTCCTTTCTTCCAGATGTGTAGAGTGACGGCGGCGATTTTGCGGGCCAGGGTGAGCCGCGCCAGCTCGGGCTTCATTCCCTTTATCAGAAGGTTTTCGTAGAAGCTGGCAAACACTCCGCTGCTGCCGCTGGCCGTGGTGGCCGCACCCTTAAACAGATTCTTAAGATCGTGATTGTGGTTGAGATTCAATCCGCGAATGAAGACTGGCTTGCTGCGTCGTTGCAGCTGTCCGTTCACCATCTGATAATCGGCACTGCTGCGGGTTTCTAGGGCCAGCCCGCAGTAGGCCCAGAACTGGCGTTTGGTGCGGAAGCGATGCGGTGTCTGCACCCGCGCAATGAGCAGCGCAACCCGAATGGGACCGAGCCAGGGAATCGAACGCAACAACCTGCTCTCTTGATGCTTGCGGGATTCCAGCAGCAGATCGCAACGGGCTTCGCGACGCAACTGTTGCAGCAGATCCAGTTGCTGATAGAGTCGTCGTGCCCGGCGCTGCAATCCCGGCTCCAGCAGCTGCACTAAGTAGTCTTCGCGATGGCGCGGGCTGTAAGGCTTCTGGCCGGCGCAAGCAATCGCCTGGCTGCGATACAGTGCCTTAATGCGGCCCATGATGCGGGTGGTGTCTTCGGTCAGCGCGGCATAGCTGCGCCCCAGTTGCTTGACCGCGGCCGTGCTTCTCTGTCCCTGATAGACCGCCGACAGCAAGCCCGCACGCAGCAACTCGGCCAGCTTGCGAGCATCAATGGCATCGCTCTTGTTGCCCGCCTTCAGCAGCGCGTTCTTGCGCGGATTGCACACCACTAGCTTGGCCACCCGCCGCAGCAGCAGATCGTACAGCCATGCGGCCTGACTGCCTTCTTCGAAGGTCACATGGATGGTGCCCCGCAGCCCCGCGAAGAAATCCACGATAGCGGGTGCCTGGGTCGCGAGTACACATTGCATCACCAGCTTGCCATCGCCATCCAGCACGGCCACGCTGATGGTGCTCTGGTGGACATCCAGTCCGACATACTTGATGCTATTCATCAGGGTGTTCCTTTCCTTTCGGCTTGGTTACTGCTTCTCACAGCAACTCAGCCTACCGCGAAAGGGGCGCCCTTCTATAATGCGTGCCCCATTCATTCCATCGGTTGGAATGAATGGGATCCGTGAACCATGATCTGCGACCGAGTGGTTTCCACTGACACGAACCCTTGTTCGTCATACGTGGTGTATGCCTCGTGACTCCCACACATTCCCGAAGGAATGAGTGGGGCACCCCACGAATCGAATCTGCCAGCATCCATTACTGCTGATTGAAGATGGCGCCTACGGTAGCATTGTCAGTCATAGTCAAGCTGCAAGTAGGCTGGTCTTTTGGCGTGCAATTGGCTGACCACCCTAGAAAAACCGAACCCTGATCTGGAGTTGCGGTCAAGGTTACTGTGGTATTGAGGGTGAAGTGCGCTGTACAGCTCGCTCCAGAACCGCAATCGATTCCAGGAGGCGAGCTAACAACGGTTCCCGAGCCCTGGCCTACTTTGTACACAGTTAACGTAGGAAGAATATTGACGCCTTGGTTGTCGACACCCAGGTCAGAGACACCGGTTATAGTTGCATTTTCATTATTCAGAGCGATGGCTGTGATAGTTGTGCTGGTCCCACCCCCTGCGCTACCCACATCCGTGGCCAGTCCGTTTGCGTTGATGGTGGCCAATCGCACATCACTGGAGCTCCAGGTTACCTTGCTCGTCATGTCCTGGGTTGCCGGGCTGCCGCTAAATGTGCCGATCGCGATGAACTGCGCAGTTTCTCCGGGCGTCTGCACGATCTGAGCTCCTGGTGCTGGGATAATAGTCAGCGCCGTGAGATCATTGGCGCTGCCGCCCCCACCTCCACTGACTGTTACAGCTAGCGTAGCGGTTCCGAGCACCCCACCCATGCTCGCAGTTATCGTCGTTTGCCCCGTACTCACCGCGGTGGTCAAACCCGTTGCATTCACCGTTGCCACGGTCGGAACACTCGAGGACCACGTCACCTGGCTGGTGATGTCATTGCTGGAGTCGCGCTGCTTATTATTTGTATATGATCCTATTGCTGTGAACTGCGCTGTTGCTCCCACCGCTGATAGAGCTTCCGAGGCAGGACTGACCTGGATCGAAGTTAGCCATGGAGAAGAAGAACCACAGCTGGCGAGTAATGCCAGGCAATAAAGAGCCAGAGCGAGACGAAGGTGGCTTATCAGAGTCATTAACATACCCTCTTGTAGAGTTATGGACTGTGCTTCATATAGCTGCGGGAAAAGATTTTCCACGCCCCTCGAAAAAGAGGCAGGAATAACAAGCGTTATCCGTATTTATAGACGCGCATAAGTATACGTCTAGACTGAGCTTAATTTATGTGATGTTTAACCAATAGCACTGTGATTAAGTAATAGGTGAAAGTCAAGAACGATCTAGTACACCGTGGGGACTCAGCACTTTGGTGTTAGTTTGATAAGCCTCACCGAATGTCCGCTAAACGGAGCTGGGCGGGTATCCCACAATTGCCTTCGGTCGGCAACTGTGGGGCAGCGAAGCCGAAGATCCCATCCTTTCGCATAAGACGCGAAAGGATGGGGCACTCGACGGATCCTTTGATCAGGAAGTATCGTAGCTCCCACATTTCCCAACCGAAGGGAAATGTGGGCCATCATGAGGCAGTTGTCAGTTACCAGTTGTCGGTTGTCAGAGAGAAGGCACCGCGGCGGCCTCGGGATGACAACCTTGGATGGGGCATCCGAAGATCTCACCCAAGCCAAACGATGGCTTGGATGGGCACCCGGCAGTTGTCAGTGGCCAGTTGTCGGTTGTCAGGAAGTCGGATAGTGTTAGGCAGTAGTTACGGCTCGGGGGCATTCAAACTCCACCCAAGCCAAGCGATGGGTTGGAGGGGGCACCCGCAACTGCAGGTTCCTCGGCTCCGCTCGGAATGACACCTGTTGTGATTTGCTGAGAGCTGACGACTGAGGGCTACCAAAAGCCAAAAGCCGGGATGACAAGATTGACGCACTACTCCCCAATCCGCGCCGGGTTAACTAGAATATGGTTGTGAAGTACCGATTCCTTCTGCTCGTCCTGATTTGCCTGCTGATTGCTCCGGTGTATGTGGCGCACGCGCAGGCGCCGGTGGAGACAGTTCCGACGGATAAGAACGCTCCTCCGCCGGAGGACAATACGGCGAATCCGCCACGCTCGGACGCGGCCGGTCCTGACGAAAGCTCCAGCAAGCAGACCGAGATCGACATCTCGCCTCCGGCGGGCGACCTCAAGAGCCATCCCGGAGCGGACTTGGACACGCCGAGTGATGCAGGCGAGTTTACCCAGTGGAATCCGCTGAAGGCGATGAAGGACGTCGAGGTAGGCGACTTCTATTTCAAACGCGAGAACTATGCGGCCGCAATCAGCCGTTATCGCGAGGCGCTGGAGTACAAGGCGCACGATGCGGAGGCCACCTACAAATTAGGGGCCGCGCTGGAGAAGTCAGGCGATCTGAAAGGCGCCGTGGAGGACTATCAGGAATATCTGAAAATCCTCCCTAAGGGCCCGTACGCCGAGAAGGCGGAGAAGGGAATTGAACGCCTGAAGCAGAAAGGCATCACCGCCAGCGCGAAATCTAATCAGCCGAAGTAACGTTCAGTTCTTAGGAGGAGGCTGCACAGGTGTTCCTTGCTGCGGGCTGCCATCATCTTCGCCGGCGTTTTTGCCGCCCTTATCGTAAATCGTGAACTGCCCGCTGGGGCGATTGAGCCGGATATCGATATCCATATTCGGCTGATTGATGTCGTAGTCTTGTCCGAAGGTTTGAAATCCCGACGCAATCACCTGTATGCGGATCTTGCCATAGGGGACGCCCTCGTCTTCGATCTCGCCCTCGCCATTGGTTTTGAGCTGATAGCCACCCTTGCCCTGGTTCCCGTCTTTATCAACCGGGTGGAGGATGATGGAGGCGTTCCGCACCGGCTTGCCGTTGTCGCCTTTCAGCACGGTGAAATGCACATTAGCCAGGCTCTGGGGAGCGTTTTTCTTGTCCTTTGCAACCATGCTCGAGGTAAGCAGGAGCAGCAGAGCCGTCAACGTCGCGCAGCGTAACTTCATGCGCCCAATTATGGCAACTCGCGCCGGGCGCTGCAACTGGCTAGAGAACCTGGCGAACTTCGAAGTGGCCAACTCCGATGACTTCCACAAGCTTGTTGATCAGCATGTCCTCGTCACCTGGGTTTCGCACCTAATCTATTACTGGGCGGATGCGAGCCCATTGCTCGTCGCGAGTCAGGCGGCTCTCCCGAAGCACGATAAGGACAGGATGAAGGTCGACATCAAGGAGCTGGATAAAATCTCGTGCGTTGGTCGTCACGACGACAAAATCGTGACGCATCGCGTACTTCCATATTTCACGATCGCTTCTGCCGGACATTCCGACATGAGGGACTGACTGAGCATAGATGCCACACGCGAAGAGCCTGCTTACCAAGGTTGGTGAGATGTGCTCATCGAGCAGCAGGCGCATATTCAAGCAGCCTTGGCCGTTTTTTCCAGGATAATTCGTTTCCGGGGACGTCCAGGCTTGCTGCCCATTTTCGAAAGCAACCGCGCGTAGGCCAAGTCACGGCTACTTAGCGCCGGGAAATCCTCTGCTATTTCCTGCTCAGGAACGCCCTTCCGAAACAGCGCCGCAACGTGCTCAACGGGGATGCGGGTGCCGCGAAAAACCGGTTCGCCAGCCAGTACATCAGGAGAAGATACAACCCGGCGCCTCCCCCACCGATATGCTGCCTGGTTTTCCTTCAATCGTTGGCGAATCGGCTTGCAGTCGATTGTGAGCTGCATTTCGTCCGCAACATATGCCAAGTCGCCGCGACGCAATGACCACGGTCCGGCCTGTCCTTTGGTACCACTGAGCACCCGTGCAAGGTACTGCTTGTCCTGTTTGCCCAACGGGAAGGGAAACGCCGAAAGCAGCTTGACCAGCAGGACATCGCTCGGGGAGAAACCGTGTCGGACCGCTTTGCCCACCTTTTTCCCCCGGGAGGGAGCCACCGATTTCTTTTCCACGGCAGTGCGGATTGTATCCGGTGAAAGTTCGGCAATCGCCGCGGCTTCACGCAAACTATACACGTCGCTCATCATGCCTCTTACTAAATATACCACCTGGGATGGCATAATTAATAGCCGCCTGCTATAGCCGATCAAATGATGTTGGTCGCTATAATCGAAATTTCCATGGCCGTCTCCACAACTCTCTCGCCTCCACGTCCGAAGCGACCCAGCATTGCATTGCGAGCCGTCATAGTGCTGCTGGTCTTTATCCTGGCGTTATTCCTGCTGGCGGATATCTGGTTCTTCCGCGCTGCCAAGGCATCGTTGCCGGTGGTCGATGGGACGCTGAAACTGTCGGGCCTGGCGGCTCCGGTGATCGTTACTCGCGACTCGCTGGGCGTGCCGAACATCGCAGCCCAGAATTTGCATGATCTCTTCTTCGCCCAGGGCTTCGTGACCGCGCAGGACCGCCTGTGGCAAATGGACATGACGCGCCGCTATGCTTCCGGAGACCTATCAGCGGTTCTCGGCCCGGAGTACATCAAGACCGACGAAGAGCAGCGCATCCTTGGCTTGCGGCAGATGGCGGAGAAGACGGTGGCGAACATGCCCGCCGAGGAGCGTGCCCGGTTGCAGGCCTACGCGGACGGCGTGAATGCTTACATTGCGCAGCACATGAAGACGCTGCCGCTCGAATTCCGCCTGATGACTTACTTCCCCTACGAGTGGACGGTCGAGGATTCGATGCTCGTGGGCTTGTCGATGACCGAGTTCCTTAACCATTACGAGTACAAGAAGGAATTGCAGCGCGAGAAGATCCTCGCCAAACTGGGCCCCGAGTTGACTGCGGATTTGTATGTTAATTCTTCGTGGCGTGACCATGTGCCGGGCGAGGAAGGGCAGTCGATTGAGAATGAGCCGCCGGCGGGGGAGAGTCCTGGTCAGGAGGAAGAAGAGACGCCAGCGAAGAGTCGTTCTTCGCTGCAACAATTGCCGGTCCCTCTCGGGCTGAAGCCCGCTCGGGAGGACAACAAATTTATGGGTCGTTACGGCGCACCTGAAGGTGCGCCCCTTCAAAACCCGTCGATTGTGGCCCTTCAAAACACGTCGATCGCGCCCCTGCCGTTCAGCCCCGACCTCGACCTCGGTGATGGCGATCTCCGTCCCGGCTCGAATAACTGGGTGGTATCAGGCGCCCACACGGTCACAGGCAAGCCGATGCTGTCGAATGACATGCATCTGGATCTGCGCATGCCGAACACCTGGTACGAGGCGCATCTGACAGCCGGGGACTACGACGTTGTGGGAGTTACCCTGCCAGGCGTGCCCTACGCCATTGTGGGACACAACCCGTACATTGCATGGGGATTCACGAACCTGGGTCCTAATGTGGAAGACCTTTATATCGAGAAGTTCAACGATCGCGGCGAATACCTCACGCCGCAAGGCTGGAAGCAGCCGGAGCACCGTAAAGAGATTATCCGGGTGAAGGGCAAGCCCGAGGTCAACATCGATGTAGTAATCACCCGGCACGGCCCCATCATCACGCCGGTCATACCCGGAGAGACCCGCCAACTGGCGCTGAAATGGACCATCTACGATACAAGCGCGGGCAACGTATCGTTCTTTGACGTGAACTCGGCGCGCAATTGGGAAGGTTTCCAAAACGCTTTCTCGAAGTTCACTGCGCCGGGGCAGAACGTGGTTTATGCCGATAGCGAAGGCAACATCGGATACCAGGCTACCGGCCGTGTGCCGATTCGCGCTGCGGGGGACGGTTCAGTCCCAGTGTCTGGCCAGGACGACAGCCACGAGTGGACCGGCTACGTGCCTTACGACAAGATGCCGAGTGTCTACGATCCGCCCTCAGGCATCATCGCAACGGCGAACGCACGCGTGACGCCGAAGGATTATCCCTACACGCTGGCCATCGAGTGGAGTGCACCCTATCGGGTGCAGCGCATTTACAAGCTGCTGGGGGCCAAGAAGCAGCTCACGGCAGCGGACATGCTGAGCATCCAGACCGACGTATTGTCGGAATTCGATCGCTTTTGCGCGCAGCGTTTCGTCTACGCCATCGACCACACGCCCGCTGCATCGCAGCGCGCCAAGGCCGCCGCCGATCTCATGCGCAACTGGGACGGCACCATGGCCACAGATCTCCCCGCTCCCACCATCGCGTATTACTCACGCGCGTCGTTGGAAGAGTTGCTGCTGAAGGCGAAGCTGGGAGACGACTGGAAGAGTTATCGCTGGTTTATGAAACCGGTGTGGCTGGAGAACATTCTCCTCAACCAGCCGCCGCGCTGGCTGCCTTCACAATACGCCAACTACAATGCGCTGCTGACAGGCGCCGTGGAAGCAGCGCTGTCGGAGGAGCACGCGCCTGCTGCGCTCTCCATGTGGAAATGGGGAAGAGTACACAGGGTGGATGTCAGGCATCCGTTCTGGAGTAATTTTCCGGTGCTGAAGCGCGCAACGCCCGGCCCGCAGCCGCTGTCGGGAGACGAGGAAACCATCAAGCAGGTGGGAACACACTTTGGGCCGTCGGAGCGCTTCACCGCCGATATGTCGGAGCTCGATCACTCCACACTCGACATCGTGAATGGCCAGTCAGGCAACATCTTCGACGAGCACTTCAACGATCAGTGGGATGCGTATTATCACGGCCGGACGTTTGCCCTGCCGTTCTCGTCCGAGGCCGTTCAACGGGCAGGAGTGCATCATCTACGTCTGGAACCGTAAGAAAACCGGCCGATTCGCCCCAGCTTAACCCGCTGTCGCAGTTTGCTGTCCGTCGAAGGGCAAGAACACCGCGACCGCTGTTCCTTTTTTCGGCAAGCTGCGGACTCGGATGTTTCCTTTGTGCTTGTCGATAATCCCTTTGCTCACCCACAAGCCAAGTCCGGTTCCGGTCTCGCCTTTGGTGGTGAAGAAGGGCTCGAAGAGCTTCGAGCGAACGTAGGCGTGCATACCTTCGCCGGAATCCATCAAGAGCACGCGAATACCTTTCGAGCTCGCGTGCGGTCCCTTGCCGTCGAGACGCACCGCGACCGACAGGTCGCCACCCTTTTTCATGGCATCCAGCGAATTCGAAATGAGATTGGTAAACACCTGCTGCAGCTCACCCGGGAAGCAGAGCAAATCAGGCGTGTCGGCGTAATGCTTTTGCAGTTTGATTCCCAGACGAGTGATGCGCGGCTGAAACAGAGTCAAAACTGAGTCGATCAGGTCGCGGATAGAAATTGACGCTGGAGCAGTAGACTGGCGGAAAAATTTCAAGCTGGTGCGAGCGATTTGCGAGAGCCTCTGCAATTCGGAGTCGGCCACGCTCAGCAGCTTTTTTGTTTCATCGGCTAACTCAGGCGCCGTCCTGGCAAGAAAAAGGAGATTGGTGACCGCTTCCAGGGGATTATTAATCTCATGCGATATGCTGGCCGCCAGTTTGCCTGCCGCCGAGACTTGCTCGGCCCGCACCAACGCCTTTTCCACCAGTCGTGCCTCGCTCGAATCCCGCGCCGAGACCGCCACTCCGCCGTCGGGCGTGGGATAAACACGGATGTGATACCAGCGTTGCCACCGCTGATAAAGCCATTCGAACTCAACCATCTCTCGATTGGCCATGGCGCGGCGAAACTGAGGCTCCAGCTCCGATCCTACAAGGTCGGGGAATAACTCCCAAAGCGTCCGGCCGACTTGCGCCTCCCGCGGCCGTCTCGAGGTTGTCTCTGCAGCGGCATTCATGTACGTGATTCGCCACTGCGAATTGTAGATCCAGAAGCCATCGCTGATGTGTTCCAAGGCCTCAGCCGCCAAGTGGCGCGCCTGCTGAACGCTCCTCAGCAACTCAAGCTCGCGCTCCTGCGCTTTGCGGCGGAACTCAGCCATACGGATGTGCGATTCGACGCGCGCCAGCAGCTCGCGGGCGGTAAACGGTTTCACCAGGTAGTCGTCTGCTCCAGCCTGCAAGCCCTCCACGCGAGCCTCTTCTCCGGCACGGGCGGAAAGCATAATAACCGGCACCGTACTGGTTGCGGGATTATGTCGTAGTGCCGCCAATAGCTGGAAGCCGTCCATCTCCGGCATCATTACGTCGGTTAGAACCAGATCGGGAGGATCGGCAGATGCAAGTTCCAGCGCGGCCTTGCCGTTATCCGCGGTCTTCACCCGGAAGCTGCCCGCCAGCAGCCGGCGGACATAGTCGCGCATATCGTGGTTGTCATCGACCAGCAGCACGGTGGCCACAGAAGAAGTTTTGGCTTCCGGAGGTACTGAGGCGGCACTCTGCAGATCGAGCGAAAGCTCGGAGTCGGAGTTTGAGCCGGGTACCCCGCTCAGCGCCTCCTGAACATAAACGGCCGCACTACTGGGCACCGCAGCTCGCTCACGGGCCCGGCTGTGAACCAGGTCCGGGGGGAGATGGGCGGCGCCAAGCGGAAGCTTGATCTTAAACGTCGTGCCCGAGCCCAGAGCGCTATCCACCGCAATCGCGCCTCCGTGCATCGTCACCAGCTCATGTACTAGCGCCAAGCCGATGCCACTGCCTTCATTGGTACGGCGATGCGCGCCTTCGATACGACGGAAACGCTCGAACAGGTGCGGGATCTCTTCCTGGGCGATGCCGGTGCCAGTATCAGCGATGGTGAGCTCTGCGTGGGCGTCGGATTGGCGCAGGATTACGGCGATCTCCCCGTCAAAGGTCGATTTGAGAGCGTTGGAGAGAAGATTGAGCACAATCTTCTCCCACATATCGCGATCGACATACACCGGCTGGGAGAGGGGTTGGCAATCGATTCGCAAACGCAATCCGACCTTTTCAGCCGCCGAGCGAAAGACGCTGGCTAAGTCGGATGTCAGAAGCGCGAGATCGACCGCTTCGAACCGGGCCTGTACCCGGCCGGCCTCCAGGCGCGAGAAATCGAGCAGGGCATTGACCAGCTTGAGCAGACGCATCGCATTGCGATGAAGCAATTCGAAGTCCTGGCGCTCTTCCTGCGAGTGCATCGGTCGCGTGAGTGCGGCCTCAATGGGTCCCAGCATCAGCGTCAGAGGCGTGCGAAATTCGTGACTGACGTTGCTGAAGAACATGGTCTTGGCTTTGTCCAGTTCGGCCAGGGCCTGGACCCGCTTGCGCTCTTCTTCGTACGCTCTGGCGTTCACAATCGCGGTGGCAACGTGGTCGGCCACCAGCTTATAGAAGGTGCTGTACTCTTCATCGAGCTTGCGTGTGGGATTGATGCCGGCGATAAGAATGCCGAGTGCCTGCTTGTCAGATGGAGACTTTATCGGCAGCACCAGAGCCTGTTCCACCTTCTGCTGAGCCGGTCCCAGCGGCAGTGAATCGATGTGGGCAACTGGGATCAGCCGGGAATGGCCGCTGCGGATTTCCTCCAGGAAACTGTCAGCACTGTGGGCCTCACCGTGACCATCTTGTTGCAGGAAGGGGAACGCACTGCGCCAGTCGCCGTCCGCCACCCCGGCCCGACCCTGTACCACGACCTCACGGCCATCCGGAGACAGCAGGAAGAGCAGTGCAAATGGTACGTCGTCCGGGTTACTGGCCAGGGTACGCGCTGCTGATGCACAGGCGTTGCTCACGCTCTTTTCGAGGAAGGCATCGGCCGAAAGGTGGGACAGTGTTCGCAGTCGGCGCGCGTTCAGAACTTTGGGGGTGACTTCTGCTGACGGGCAAAAGAGCCCGCCCACCTTGCCCGATTCATCCAGGATGGGACTGTAGGAAAACGAATAGTAGGTCTCTTCCAGATAGTCGCCGCGATTCATGAACAGCCGTACATCGTCGAGAAACGACGGCTCACCCTTCTGAAAGACTTTATCTACCAGTGGCCCGCAGAAGTCCCAGATCTCTCGCCAGACCTCCTGCGTGGGTCGGCCCAAAGCCCAGGGATGTTTGGCCAGGCTCAACACGCGAATATAGGCATCGTTGTAGAGGAAAGTAGCTGCCGGTCCCCAGCCAATCCACATGGGGTGCTGCGAATTGAGGATTAGGCTGACTGCGGTTCGCAAACTCTGCGGCCACGAGGAGACGGGGCCCATAGGGGTCCGCGACCAGTCGTGGGCGCGGATCAGGGCGGCCATCTCGCTGTCGCCCTCCATGGTGGTCAGCTTCAGGTCGTTCTCCGATTGGCAGGGCGGAACGCCGGGCTCGGGTGCGGTTGCCGGTGCGGACATGCCGTCGGAAGTCCCCCGTTTGTTGGGGGTGACACGTGTGCTCATATCAATTCAATAGGGGGGAAGTCGTGGCCGTCCCGTTACTCAGGGTAATAAGCGGCGCTTCAATTGGATGCGGGTGTGCTACTCAGGATTTGCCTCGATGTGAAGATAATTTAAGAGGCGCGGGCAGAGTTTCGGTAGTGTATTCGAATTGCCGGGAAGGCGCGCCAAGGTCGACCCCAGAAAACAGCGGGGGTGAATTGGCGTTTTGATACCCCTGCTATTGATCGATTTGCACCACGTCGTTCAGTGCGCCGCGGAAGCCCAGCTGCGTCTTTTGCAGCTGATCCGTCGTAGTGTCGTATATGTAGAGCACGCCACCTTCGATCACGTACATGGTGGTGCGATTGGGAATGGACTGTATACCGGTGACTGGTCCCAACGCGGGTAAGGGCGCGTCCGGGGTCTGGGTCATCAGATCGACCACCGACAGGCACCCGGTCACGGTGTTGCTGCAGGTCTTAGCACCGATATAAAGTTTGTTGTTGTTCAGCGCCATCTTCCACTGCTGGCCGTCGTTGATCAGGATGGAATTCGCGGTGGTACGGGTCATGCTCGAGACATCAACGATGTCCAACGTGCCGTTCGCACCTCCGGCATATCCCGCGACATAAAGGCTATTGCCATTCAGCAGACCCACGGTTGCACCACCAACCGGGACGGTGGCCGTAATGGTCTGCGAGCTCATGTTGAACTCCGCGACCGAGGGAGGCGCGCTGCCTCCGCATTGGTTGCCGCAATTCAACACGTAGGCGGTGTTGCCGTCGGCGCTGAAAAAGGCGTTTACCGGTCGCGCAAAGCCGGCAATCGCAACTGGAGTGATGGTGGTGGCGCTAAGGTTGATCAGCCACATCGAGTCGGAGTTGTCAGCGAACGCCAATAACACCGTACCGGCAGGATTCAGCGCAATCCACCGCACCGAGGGAACTGCGTAGGCGGCCGAGATGATGGCATTGGTGACGTCGATTACCTGGACAGCATTCACATTGCCGGTGGGCACGTACAACGTATTCGAATCGGCAGAGAATACTTCCATGCCTGCCCAGTCAGGCAGGGCAACCGTGGCCAGCGTAGTCTGGGTCGAATTGTCTACTAAGCCGATGCCAAGGGTGGTTGGATCGTAAACCGCTGTCGTGGCTCCGCTGGGACTACGCGCGAGGAATGTAGCCGAGATGCCTACAGGGATATTCACCGACAGGTCGGCAATCTGATTGGTGGTATTGGTATTGGTGTAAGTCGAAGAATAGAACTCGGTTATGTCGTCGGCGCTGTCCACGATCTGGAGATTGCCGGAGTACTGATTGCTGATGTAGGCACGGTTCTTGAGGTTGTTCTTCGGATTCGTGATGGTGTTGCCGTTCGAGGTGGTAACGGTCTGGTTGTTGTTGTTCCCACCGCAGGCAATCATGGTGAGGGCACAGATCGCCGCTCCCAGAAACGCCAAAACTCGATTCAAAACTCTGCCCCGCAATTCTTTCCCGTCGTACCTATGTTGTTGGAAAAGTGAATTATAACAAAGCGAACGCATAGTGCCTCTGGGGGTCGATCGAGCTTCGTGTCATGTACGATAGAGTTCTGCGACCGCAAGGTAGCATCCGCCATTATGGCCACAGATTTGTTAACACGCTTGCAGGCCGGCCCGGTTTTGTGCGACGGGGCAATGGGCACCCTGCTGTATTCCAAAGGCATCTTCATCAATCGGTGCTACGACGAGCTGAACATCTCCCAGCCCGACCTGATTCGCAACATTCATCACGACTATCTGCAGGCGGGAGCAGAGATCGTAGAAACAAACACCTTTGGCGCCAATTCGTTTCGCCTGGGCAGGCACGGATGTGTTGATAAGTTGGCTGACATCAACCGGATGGGCGCGCGGGTGGCGCGCGAGGCCGCCAAGAGTTTCGATGCACTGGTGGCTGGGGCTGTAGGACCGCTCGGCATCCGTATCGAACCGTTAGGCAAAATTGCCTTGGCAGAAGCTCGCAGCGCTTTTCGGGAACAGATTCAGGCCCTCGACGAGGAGGGGGTTGACCTCATCATCCTGGAGACCTTTGGTTATCTCGAAGAACTGCATCAGGCGTTGCTCGCGGCGCGCGAGGTCAATCCCAAGCTGCCGGTGGTTGCGCAAGTAACGATCGACGAGGAAGGGAACTGCCTCGACGGCTCGAGCCCGGAACACTATGGCCCGCAGTTGCAGGAATGGGGCGCCGACGTGGTGGGCTGCAACTGCAGCGTCGGTCCCGTAGCCATGCTCGATGCCATGGAGCGGGTGCGCGCGGTGACGACCGTTCCGCTTTCGGCACAACCGAACGCCGGCATGCCACGCTCGGTGGAAGGCCGCAACATCTATCTGTGCTCGCCTGAGTACATGGCCAGCTACGCCAAGAAGTTTGTGGAAGTTGGCGTCTCGCTGGTCGGCGGATGCTGCGGCACTACGCCCGAGCACATTCACAGCATGAAGTCGCGTCTTCGCGTAGGCGCGGCACGTAGCACCTCGTTCAAACCGGTCGCGGCTCCTTCCGCCGCTCCGGTCGACACTGTCGCTCTCGGCGAACGCTCGCAGTTGGGCCGCAAGATCGCCGCCGGCGAATTCGTCACCATGGTCGAGATTGTTCCGCCGAAGGGTATCGACGCGCTGAAGGAGATCGAGGGTGCGAAGTTTCTGAAGTCGGTGGGCGTCGATGCGGTAAACATTCCCGACAGTCCACGTGCCTCGGCCCGCATGGGGAACCAAGCGTTGTGCCTGCTCATCGCGCAGCAGGTCGGCATCGAGCCCATCCTGCACTACACCTGTCGCGACCGCAACGTGCTCGGCATTCAGTCGGACCTGCTGGGAGCGAGCGCGATCGGTATCAATAATCTCATCTGCATTACCGGCGATCCGCCGAAGATGGGCGACTATCCCGACGCAACTGCCGTCTTTGATGTGGACGCTATCGGACTGGTGAACATCGTTCACAACCTGAATCGCGGACTCGACATCGGCGCGAATCCGATTGGCAACGCCACCAAATTTGTGATTGCCGTGGGAGCTAATCCGGGGGCTGACAACATCGAAGAGGAGATTCGCCGCTTCCAGTACAAGGTTGAGGCAGGAGCCGAACTCGCGGTTACGCAACCGGTGTTCGATCTGCGCTTGCTGGAAGAGTTTCTGAAGAACATTGCTCACTGCCGCATCCCGGTGGTCGCCGGCATCTGGCCGCTGACCAGCGCACGCAACGCCGAGTTCATGAAGAATGAACTGCGCGTTTCCATTCCCGACGAGATTATCGATCGCATGGTGAAAGCCAACACCGCCGATGCCGCCCGCGCCGAAGGCGTAGCTATTGCCCGCGACATGTTGTCCGCTGTGCGCGAAATGGTGCAGGGCGCACAGATCGCCGCACCGTTTGGTCGCTACTCCTGTGCCGTCGATGTGCTGGAAGCGATGGGGACAGCGGCAAAGGGTGGAGTGTAGAAAAGCAGTTGTCGGTGGCCGGTTGTCGGTCGTCAGTGGGAAGCTTCGCGTCGGGGCACGACGTTGGTCGTGCCGAAAAGCTCTTCCTCTTCGGGTGTCATCCCCAGCGAAGCGCAGCGGAGTCGAGGGACCTGCAGTTTCTTCACTGGCCCGAACGGCGTCGCGTGAGCGGCATCACCGCTCCGCATTTCAGCGGAGGCTGGAACGAGCGCCCGCGTGTATTTCTGAAGATGGAGGGTTCGCGGCGATGCGGACAAACTGCAGGTCCCTCACTGCGTTCGGGATGACAGCCGAAGAGGAGCGACAACTGACAACCGACAACCGACAACTTTCTTCCTACTTCCCACTGACCAGCACTTCCGCGGTTGCCGACTTCGTCGTGTTCGCCTTGCTGGTCGCCATCACGTGATAGGTTCCCGGAGTTTTGGGCGCAACATACACGCCCAGGATGGCGACAGCTCCTCCCTGAGCTTGAGCTCCGCGGCTGACCACGTTACCGCCCGCGCCGCCCTCCGCTACCGACCAGGTGACATCGGTGTCGCCGCTACCGGTCACGGTCGCTGAGAAGTCGTGCGCCTCGCCGGCTACGACCTGGGCTTCGGTAGGAGAGATCGTGACGGTGACGTTCGCTCCCGCTGGGCTCTTGGCTGACGGGCGCGTCAGCAGGTAGATAACCCCCAGAACTCCGAGCGCCAGCACCACCATCAGTACGATCAGCAACTTGCGATTGCCCCGCTGGGCGGACTTGTCGTCGTAGAAGTAGAAGAAGTTCTCGTCTTTGCCTGCCGGCAGGGTAGCCGCCGGCGCAGGAGTGGTCGCGGCCTTCGCAACAGCAGGCGACTTCACCGGCGCTGCTACAGTGGGTCGCGCGGGTTCGGGCACGTCGAGCCAACCGGTTTGGGTTATTGGCGAGGGTACCGCCGCCCGAACCGGCGCTGGAGCCGGTGCGGACTGAACCGCAGGCTCGGCTGGCAGCGCTTGGCCGCATCTCTCGCAAAATCGGTTGTTGGCCGGATTCGGCTCGCCACAGTATTCGCACCTGTGCGTTTCGGCTACCCGTGTTGCCGGCGGGAACTCCGGCGGCAAGGCGTCGATGGGCAACATGCCGCGTACCGACGCGATCTCTTCGGCTTCGAGCAAAACCTGTTGCTCCTGCTGGCTGGAAAGCGGAGCTTGCGCCGCAGGTGGCTTCACCGGAGGCGCAGGAGCGGGCGCTTCCTGCCTTGCAGGAGCCGAGAACCCGAGTTCCGGCTGCCTCGCAGTGCCTGCCCCTGCCGACGTTGGCGGCAAGGGAGCATGAAAGGCTTCAGCGGTAGATTGTGGAGCCCGTGCCGCGGAGGACGGCTCCGACGCAACGGAGTCGGGGGTCCGAGACTTGGCTGATCGAGGGGCGGCCGGAGTTCCGCAGCCAGCGCAGAACTTGTCGGTCGCCCGCATCTCCTCACCGCAATTGGTGCAGAACATAGCCATTGATAGAGAACCCTGCCTGGTTGAATTTCACTCCGCCCGCTGGTCTCTAATAAGCACCGCGTCGCTGTTGGAACGGCCACGGGTTACCGCGAGTGTCTTGTTATTCCAATCGTAAGAATAATCGTAGATCACGAGCTCATCGAATTTAGTCACCGGAACCGCATCGCCGCCATCGACGGATTGCTTCACCAGGTTCGAAACTCCGTGCTCATTCACCGGATAATAGAGGTAGTTGCCGTCAGGCGAGAACGTCATCAGTCCCGCTATGGACGTTCTGGGATAGATGGTCTTTATCGCAGGCCCGCCATTCGCGTCGATGAGCTTGATTACGGTTTTGGTGTCTGCACCCTTACCCTCGATGCTGAGTACCGCCGCGGTTTTTCCGTCGGCGGTTAAGCTGGCGAACTCGGCAAAGCCGGAAAAGATCTGTTTCGCTTCGCCTCCATTGAACGGCTGACGCATCAAAGTTTTCTTCCCATTTTCCAGCTTGGTATAGAGGAAGAAGGTACTGTCGGGTGAACAGAACGCATTCACGTCAACCTTGCCGAAGGTGATGGGCGTTGGGGTTCCTGCTTGCAAATCAAGCAGGAAAACGCTGATCCCTTTGGTTTGTTTGTTGGGCATGCTGAAAAGAACATGGCGGCCGTCCTGACAGACAGAAAGACCGGTCATGAAAAGCCGGTCGGAATAGAGCACCGCACGATTGCTGCCATCAGCGTTCATACTCAAGATGTGACCTTCCCAATCGATGGCCACCAACTTGCCATCACTGGTCCAGCCAACGTTCACGTCTTCGCGATTCTCGACCAGGGTGGGAGCGCCCGCAGCATTAGGCTCTGAACTCATGGTGTAGATGCCGACGCTGGGGTTGGATTGCACCGCGACCAATTGTTTGCCGTCGCTGGTGGCAGCCAGGGAATTAGAGCTGTAGTTGTTAAGATCATTGGTGATGCGCCGGAACTGGCCATCACGGGCGTTCACTTCTCCTACTTGCCCGTCCCAGTTAGTTGCGACATCCTGAAAGATCATGGCCAGGGTTTTACTATCAGGGAGCCATGTTGGCTTGCTGAGTTGGGCGGTGGCCGCATACAGCGTGCGCTCCTTGCCGGTGTCCGGATCCAGGCCGACGATCCTGCCCAGGTTCGCGCCCCCGGGATCCAGAATGGAAGCAGCGACGGTCTTGCCATCGGGCGACCATACCGGGTCCTTGTAGCCGGGCAAAGGAAGCGTGGCGAGGGCGCGCTCATTGCTACCATCGGCATTGGCGATGATCAGCTTGGAATTCGCGTCGGCGCCACTGTCGCGCAGGAAGACAAACCTTTTGCCGTCGGGCGCGAAGCTCACCGCGCTGTCCACGTCGGTGATTAGTAGGCGCGGCGTTCCTCCCAGCGTCGGGACCTGGTAGAGAAGATTTATGTCTGGCCGCTGCGGCTCATTGCGCACGAAATAGAGATAATTGCCGTCGGGCGAAAAAGTGAGGCCGACGTAGCGGGCCTCGGTGGCAGGAATGATCTCCTTGTCGCTGCCGGTAGCGATCTGCCGCATCCAGAGGCTCTGGGTGCCGCGGCCGTCATCGTGAACGTTAAACAGATAACGGCCGTCAGCCGAAATCGTAGCCAGCCTGACCTTGCCTGAGTCGGTGAGCTTCTCCAGGCTGACATTCTGAAAGGCCGCCGGTCCCTTCCCAGCTTTGGATTGGAAAAGCGAGTAGATGCCAAAGGCCGCGGCAGCGAGAACCAGCACAACTATGGTTGCGACCAGTCCGGCGCGGCCCTTGTGCTCACGTGCCGCTTCGATAACCGGCGAGCTGCGATACGAAGGCGCACTGTTCGACGGCGCCACCGGCAACGAAGAGACGGACGAAACTGGAGAGGCCGTCACCGACGAGCCCGAAGCGGCAGTTCCAGCCGAGGCGAATCCTGTCGCAGAGTGCGCCGTGGTTTTGCCCGATTCGCTGTCACGCTTCAGTCGCTTCAAGTCGCCGCGCATCTCCGCCGCAGTCTGATAGCGCAGATCGGGATCTTTCTCCAGCGCCTTGCCAATAATCTCTTCCAGCTTCGGCGCGATGCCGGCATTGAATTCCGACGGTTGTGGAGGATTGCGGGTAAGAATCTCACTGAAGATTACGGCTGACGTATTGCCCGAGAAAGGTATGCGTCCCGTAGCCATTTCGTAAAAGACTGTTCCCATCGAGAACAGATCGCTGCGGCCATCCAGTTCCTCACCCCGCGCCTGCTCGGGTGACATGTAGGCGACGGTGCCGACGGCGGTTCCTGGTGAGGTCAGATGTGGCGCGGCATAGGTGGGGGCATCTCCGCCGATGGTTTCCATTGCGGCCTGCCGCTCGCGAATGAGCTTCGCCAATCCGAAATCCAGAATCTTCGCCTGCCCGCGCGAGGTGATGAAGATGTTGGCCGGTTTAAGGTCACGATGGACGATACCTTTATGGTGTGCGATGTCGAGCGCATCGGTCACCTGAATGCCGATGTCGAGAATCTTGTCCAGCGGCAGGGAATGGCCGTTAATTTTCTCGGCGAGGCTCTGGCCTTCGAGAAGTTCCATGGCGATGAAGCTGTGGCCTTCGCACTCTTCGATGGCATAGATGGTGCAGATGTTCGGATGGTTCAGCGCCGAGGCGGCACGCGCTTCCTGCTTGAAGCGCTCTAGCGCGTAGGTGTCCTGTTCGGCCTCAGCGGAGAGGAACTTGAGCGCGACATGGCGTCCGAGCTTGCTGTCCTCGGCCTCGTACACCACGCCCATACCGCCTGCGCCGAGCGTGCGCACGATGGTGTACTGCAAAAGGGTGCTTCCAACGGCAAGGTCCAACGGTAGTTCTCCGGGTATTGAACCTATTGTGCGGTGCGAAGGGCGGGGGAAGCAACAGTGGTTGCGGCACTTTTGCGATCGAATTCATTTCAACCCAAGGAATGAGCGGCACCCCGAGTACAAATCCCCACCCCGCCAAAAGACGGCGGAATGGGGCACCTGCAATTTACCGGGGTGCCTCATTGTTGGCTTGGCGATACAGTTCTGCCGCCGCAACAACGGTGTTGCAATGGATCGAAACCGTATCCTCGACGTGAATCGCGTACCCCCCGGCGTAGGTCACCATGATAGGAATCTGCCGTGCGCGCGCGGCTCGGAATACCAGCTCATCCCGCTGCTTCAATCCGTCGAGCGTCAGGTTCAGTCCTCCCAGCTGGTCTTCGCGGAAGGGATCGGCGCCGGCGACGTAACAGATGAGCTGCGGCTCGAACTGTCGCAATCCCGAGCTCAGGGTGTTGTCGAGCCAGGCAAGATATTCTTCGTCGCTGCAGCCGTCCGGCAGATTCACGTCGATCGAGGATGGCGGCTTCACGAACGGGTAATTATTTTCCTGATGTAACGAGATGGTGAAGACGTCATGGCTGGAGCCGCGCAACGTTTCGCCGCGTCCGCCGGTGATGGTTCGCGGTGAAGCCGAGGGCAGGGTCGGCGCACTCAGCGCCGGCTTGCCGAAGATTACCGCCGTGCCATTGCCCTGATGAACGTCGCAGTCCACGGTCATAGCGCGCTGGATGCGGCCTCGCTTTTGCATGGCGCGGATCGCGACTGCGATGTCGTTCAACATGCAAAAGCCTTCGCCGTGATCGGGGAAGGCATGATGGAAACCGCCGCCGACGTTGATGCATATCCCGTCCTGGAGCGCCCGCTCGGCAGCGAGAATGGATCCCCCGGTGTGCAGCATGAAGGCATCGACCACCTGCGGCGAGTAGGGAATTTCCATCTGCAACTCTTCGCGAGCTGACAGGCTGCCCTCCATCAGCTTGTTCACATAATGCGGAGAGTGCACCAGCATCACATCCTGCTCAGATGCCGGCGAAGGTTCGATGATGTCGGAGCGGTCAGCCACGCCCTGCTGCATCAGACGGTCGACGATTAAGCGGAATTTATCGGCACGAAAGACATGCTCTCCGATAGGAAGGAAGTATCTCTCGCTATAGACAAGTTTGAAGGGAAGCATGGCCGCGAACGAGAACAGGCGATTGTACTCCCAGGCTCGGAGCCAGTGTGCGTTAAGATGAGCCATTCATGATTGCTGCGGTCCCAGTTGGCGCGCTAGGCCGTGCTGCCCGCCACAACGTGCTCTCCACGGCGGGCGCATTGATGATCCTCGTCTTCGTCGCCTGCGCTCTGTTTTCACCCTGGCTGGCACCCTACGATCCGGCTCACATCGACCTGCCGTCACGCCTGATGGCTCCGTCGGGGGCACACTGGTTCGGCACCGACGAGCTGGGACGAGACATCTTGTCGCGGGTCATCTATGGCGCTCGAATTTCCATGCTGGTGGGCAGCTGCGTGGTTGCAGCGTCGCTCACTTTGGGAATGATCTTCGGCTCCATTGCCGGATACTACGGCGGATTGACCGACCGCGTGCTGAACGTGGTGGTGATGAACGCGTTTATGTCGTTCCCCGGAATCCTGCTGGCCATCGCTTTTGTCGCATTCCTGGGGCCAGGGATCTTCAACCTGATCTTCGCCTTGTCGATTGGCGGCTGGGTAGGCTACGCCCGCTTGGTGCGAGCGCAGGTGCTCGCGGTGCGCGAGCGCGAATTTGTCGAAGCGGCACGGGCGTTGGGAGCCAGTGACCTGCGCATTGTTGTGCGGCACATCCTGCCCAACATCATTCAGCCGGTGCTGGTGCAGGCTGCGATCGGCATGGCAGGCGCGATTCTGGCGGAGGCCACCATGAGCTTTCTCGGCCTGGGCGTGCCGCCTCCGACTGCCAGTTGGGGAGCCATGCTGAACGACGCGCGTTCGCACCTATTCGACTCGCCGCACCTGGTGCTGTTTCCTGCAACAGCGGTGATGCTGGCGGTGCTGTCGTTCAACTTCGTCGGCGATGGTCTGCGCGATTATCTTGATCCGCGCTCGCGGCTCGCGGCAGGGCTTTAATCGCCTCATCGAGGTGTAAGAAATTTTTGAATTTGCGTCCCCAGCTGTGATAAGGTTCTGCTCCCGTGACTGGCTGGGGTGCCGGGCGCGCTAGCGCAAACTTACGACAGAAAGCCTTGGGACGATGCAAATGTCAGACAATTCGAGCGACGACTTGCGCAACCTTGTGCGCCGAAGATTCATTTCCTCGCTGATCACATTAGGAGGAGTCGCAGCCGCGAGCAGCGTGTTGGGATGGACCCCAGATTTCGCGTGGGCCGGCAGTGCGGCCGCGAGCGTGTCGTTGCCTGGTACTCCTACCTTGGCGCGTTACCCGCAGAAGACCGAGCTCATCCTGCTTACCGACCGGCCGCCGCAATTGGAGACGCCGTTGCGATACTTTGCGACTGATCTCACTCCAAACGACGCCTTCTTCGTGCGCTGGCACCTTTCCGGAATTCCTACGACCGTCGACCTACAGACTTTCCGGCTGGAAATAGGCGGACACGTGAGCAAGCCCATGAGCCTGTCGCTGAGCGATCTGCGCTCGAAGTTTGAACCGGTGTCGATGGTGGCGTTGACCCAGTGCGCCGGCAACTTCCGCAGTCTGTTTGAGCCCAGGGTTGCAGGGGGCCAGTGGGGCGCGGGCGCGATGGGGAATGCCCGCTGGAAGGGCGCTCGCCTGAAAGATGTGCTGGATGCCGCAGGCGTGAAGCCGGGAGCAGTTCAGGTGGGCCTGCGTGGGCTGGATGTCCCCCCGCTGCCGGCTACGCCGGTGTTTCAGAAGTCGCTCGAGATTGATCATGCGCGCGATGGCGAAGTGATGATCGCCTACGAGATGAACGGCGAGCCGCTGCCGATGTTGAACGGCTATCCCATTCGCCTGATCGTGCCCGGCTGGTATGCCACGTACTGGGTCAAGTCGCTGGCCACGATCACGGTTCTCGATCAGCCGCTCAAGACGTTTTGGATGGACAAGGCGTATCGCATTCCCGACAATCCGCAGGCCAACGAAGATCCGCAGCATCTGGCGACGGCAACGGTGCCCATCAATCGCATGTCGGTGCACTCAATCTTTGTGAAGCCCGAGCCCGGAGAGCAGCTTCGCGCAGGGAAGCGTTATCAGTTGGCAGGATTGGCGAATGATGGCGACTCAGGCATCAAGCGCGTCGAG
Organism: uncultured Acidobacteriaceae bacterium; assembly: GCA_963796585.1. GTDB lineage: Bacteria > Acidobacteriota > Terriglobia > Terriglobales > Acidobacteriaceae > CAVVDY01. Next base: position 418,579 of record CAWCMB010000002.1, on the reverse strand, counting down.
GTTTCCAAAGACGGCGGCCAGAGTTGGAGTGATGCCGCGCTTGGCCCAGATTTGGGAAAGTATTCGTGGCGTAGATGGCAGGCGGACTGGACGCCAGCCGCGAAGGGAACTTATAAGTTCATGGTCCGCGCTACTTCCAACAGCGGTGAAACCCAAGTCACGTCACAGTGGAACCGCAGCGGCTATCAGCGGGACGTCATCGAACAGCAGGAAGTGGTGGTGGTTTGAGGAAGACGATTTCAATGATGAAGAACCGGAACATCGCGCAAGCGCTGGTGCTGGCAGCTTTGGTTGCGAGCTCACTGATCGGCCAATCCCAGTCGCCGTCTGCTGCGGCTTCGAAGGCTTCAGGTCAGGTCGAGCGAATTACTCTGCCGCAGGTTCGCACCCAGGTACCCCCCGGTCCGCACGTGCAGGTCTATGAGAAGAACTGCCTGATTTGCCACTCCGTGCGCTACGTAATCACGCAGCCGCGTTTCTCGAAGGCAGTGTGGCAGAGCGAGGTCAAGAAGATGGTGGATGCCTACGGGGCTTCGATCTCGCCCGAGGACCAGGCGATGATTGTCGAATACCTGGTTGCAGTGAAGGGAAGCCAGCCGTCGGCGAGTACTCCTGCCAAGTAAGCGTCGGGGAGACGGACAGAACGAGCTAAGATTTTCCCTCCTGTAGCTTATTCAGATATTCCACAATCTCAGGGTTTGTCCAGTCAGCGGCGCCGATAAACTTGCGGCGAATGACGCCCTCTTTGTCGATAACGTAGGTCTCGGGAAACTTAAAGGTGCCGTAGAGAGTGTTGGCAGTGTTCTTCGGATCACGCACTGTCAGCAAGTCGATGTGGTGCTCGCGCACGAACTGCTGGTAGGCTGCGTCGTCGGCATCTTCACTGACGGCGAGAATCACAACCTTGTCGCCCAACTGTTTTTGTAGCTGCACCAGCGATGGCATTTCCTCAATACATGGTGGGCACCACGTCGCCCAGAAGTTGAGCAGTACGGGCTTGCCACGAAGCTGCGCCAGCGATACGGTGCGTTCTGAATCGGTAAGAGTAAAGTCAGGGGCTTTCTCTCCGATTTTGGGAGGACGGTTGCCGTTACAGCCGGCAAGCAAAAAAAGGCAGACAAGAACAGTGGCCGATGCGAAGCGCTTCACAAATCTATAATACTTAAGAGCGCACAAAGCATGGATGCCACAAAGGGCGCAGCCGAAGTGTCGGTGATCGTCCCCGCGCGGGATGAAGAGGCGAATCTCGCCCAGTGCCTGCAATCGCTGGTGAACCAGCAAGGCGTGAGTTACGAAGTCATCGTGGTCGATGACCACTCCACCGATCGGACCAGAGAAATTGCTCAGAGCTTTCCGGTCCAGGTGACTGAGGCAGCTCCGCTCCCTGACGGCTGGAGTGGCAAGTGCAACGCGTGCTGCAGCGGCGCGAAGCCTGCGACAGGGAAGTGGCTGTTGTTTACCGACGCTGATACCCGTCATTCACCTTCATCGATCGCAAGCGGGCTACACGAGGCGCAGGCGTGTGGCGCGGCGCTACTGTCGTACTCACCAAAGCAGGAAGTGCATGGCCTGGCGGAGCGCGCGCTGATGCCGGTGATCTTTGCCGAGCTGGCGGTGAGCTATCGGCCGCGTGAGATTAGCGATCCTGCGTCGCCGGTCGCGGCTGCGAATGGCCAGTATCTGCTGATTCGGCGCGACGCATACGACGCTGTCGGCGGACATGCGGCAGTAGCCAAAGCTATCCTGGAAGATGTTGAGCTCGCGCGAAAGATAAAAAGCGCGGGCTATAGACTTCAGTTTCACGCGTCGGACGTGGTGAGCACACGAATGTATCGCAGCTTCCCACAGATGTGGGAAGGGTGGACGAAGAACCTGGTGCTGCTGTTTCCCAATGCGCGCGGCGTGGCTTTGCGACGCAGCATTGAGTTCGTGTTGATCGTAGCGAGCTTGATTGCAGTTGCGATTGCGCTGACGGATCGCGATTCGACAGGTGTGCTGGTGAACGGAGTGCTCGCCTTCGGGCTACTGGTTTTCTTCTACCAGAGGATTCAGCGCGCACATTTTGACTGGCTCTCAAACCTATGTGCTCTACTTGGGCTGCCACTCTTCGTGATTCTTTTGCTGCGCTCGTACATCTGTCATAAGCGCGGTTCGGTGCAATGGAAGGGAAGGCGATATCCAGTGGACGCAGCCTCGGTTGCGCCGGCGGACTGCAGGTCCCTCGGCTGCTCATCCGCCGATGGCGGATTTGTCGCTCGGAATGACGCAGTTAGAGAAGGAGCAGCACTACGGCGCAGCTAAAGCTGCACCCCTTCAAATTGCTAATTGCTAATTGCTAATTGCTTCTTACAGTCATGGTCTACTTAACTCGCAAGTGCGAATTTTCGGCTTCGCATTATTACCACAACCCGGCATTCACTCCGGAAGAGAACCAGCGCGTGTTTGGAAAGTGCGCCAACCTCGATGGTCACGGTCACAACTACACGTTGGAGATCACAGTCAAAGGGGAAGTCGACAACACAACCGGATTTGTGGTCGACCTTAAACAGCTCAAAGGTGTTCTCAACGACGAAGTAGTTGAAGCTATGGATCATCGTCACCTGAACAAAGAAGTTCCAGAGTTTGCCAAGTTGATACCGACCACAGAGAACCTCGCCGTCGCAATCTGGAACCGACTGGATGCCAAGCTGAAACGGGCCAAGTTGCACCGTGTCCGCGTGTACGAGATGCCTGACCTTTTTGTGGACTACTACGGAGAAGAATGAAGGCCCATCTGACTCGCCGGTATGTCATCGCTGCTTCGCATCGGCTGCATAGCGACCGCCTCTCCGAGACGGAGAACCGGCTGACCTACGGCAAATGCAACAACCCTTACGGACATGGGCACAACTACGCAGTGGAAGTGACGGTTAGTGGCCAGGTAAGCCCGAGCACCGGAATGATTTGCAACCTGGTAGAGCTTGACGAGTGCTTCCGCTGCGAGATCATGCAGCGATTCGACCATCAGAACTTGAATACGCGGCCCGAGTTCGCGGATCGTGTGCCCACAACGGAAAACCTGGCCGCTGTGATCTTCCATATTTTGAAACGAGAATTCCGTGCCGCTCATCTAGACAAGGTAAGGATCGAAGAGACACAGAACAATAGTTTTGAGTATTGCGGTTGAACGTAACTATCCTGAAACAGCGTTTTCCCCAAAACGACTGGGAGAACCATGAAAAACACAATCGAGACACCCACCCTGACGAGCGCAACTTTCCAGGACTTGACGCGTGAGTTCCTGGTTCGTCTGGGTGAGGACCCTGAGCGCGAAGGCCTGCTACGCACGCCGGAGCGCTTTGTCAAAGCCTTCCAGTATCTGACAAAGGGGTACAGCGAGAATCCGGAACAGGTGCTGCAAGGCGCGCTGTTCAGTGTCGACTACGACGAGATGGTCATCGTCAAAGACATCGAGATGTTCAGCCTCTGTGAGCATCACGTGCTGCCGTTTTTCGGCAAGGTCCACATCGCCTACATCCCGAAAGGGAAGGTCATCGGGCTGAGCAAGCTGCCGCGACTGGTGGAGGTCTTCGCCCGGCGACTGCAGGTACAGGAGCGGCTTACGGTGCAGATCGCGGAAACCATCGAGCAGGCCATTCACCCTATGGGCGTGGGCGTGGTCATCGAAGCACGCCATCTCTGCATGATGATGCGCGGAGTCGAGAAGCAACACTCGGCAACTGTGACCTCGTCGATGCTGGGCGCCTTCCGCGCGCAGCAGACGCGACAGGAATTCCTCTCGCTCATCCATCACAAGAACAGCAACGGATCGTAGCCGATGCCTGCGGACACCGGTTCGTCGAAGCTGCCTCCGGGATCGCGCCTGTTGGGGAAGGTGGCTGTCGTTACCGGCGGCAGCCGCGGCATTGGTTTGGCAATCGCCAAAGCGCTGCTAGCCGAAGCTTGCAGCGTTTTCATAACCGGACGCAATCAGCAGACGTTGGAGCAGACAGCGGCGGAGCTCGGCAGAGAAGCGTCTGCGGCGGGAAGGGTGTTCCCGGTCTTCTGTGACGTCCGCGACAACCAGGCGGTGACGCGGGTGTTCGCCACCGTGGCAAAGGAATTCAGGCGGCTCGACATCCTGGTGAATAACGCCGGCATATCGCAGTCGGCGATACCTGTACAAGAGACGGGCGTTGAGCTTTGGCGCGACATCATCGACACCAACCTGACAGGAACATTCCTGTGTACCCGCGCCGCTGTGCCATTGATGCAGCCTGGAGCCACAATCCTGAATATCATCTCCGTAGCTGCCCGCGACTCGTTCGCGGGCTATGCTCCCTATAACGCCTCGAAGGCCGGTGCCCTAAGTTTGACGCGGACGCTGCGCGAAGAACTGAAGTCCGTGGGCATTCGCGTCACGGCGCTGCTGCCGGGAGCAACCGATACCGAAATCTGGCAGCAGGTGATGCCCGATGCGCCGCGCGACAAGATGATCGAGGCTGAGAGCGTCGCCAAGTTGGTGCTGGAGGCGGTTGTGTTGTCGCCGAAGGCGAATCTCACCGAGCTGGTGCTGGATCCGGTGACAGGCGCGATGTAAGGTCTTCGCATCGCATGTCCCTTATTCTGCGTCTAATTAACAGCAATCAATGTTAAGCACTGCAATCCGGCGCAAGGCACGGCAGTTCGCCAGGCTGGCCCGCCATTCCGCCATGACTCGGCGAACCGGCCTCACCCGTAAACCGGTTCTTGCAAGACGTGGCGAGCTAGGCCTGACCTTCATCGGACACTCCAGCTTCTTTGTCCAGATCGGCGGAAAGAATCTTCTTATCGATCCCAACTTCGCGCGCTGGATCTTTGTTCTGAAGCGTCTGCGGCGTCCCGGTCTGAGGCTGCGCGATTTACCGCCAATTGACGCGGTGTTGGTCACGCATGCCCACTTCGATCACCTGCACCGCCCGTCCCTGCGTACCATTGCCCGCCATACCAGGATCAAGTCTGGCAAGCGGCCGCTGATTATCGTTCCACGGCACCTTCGCGATTTGGTCAGCGATCTTGGCTTCGCGCGCGTGATCGAGATGGAGTGGTGGGAGAAACTGCAGCTCGGCTCGCTCGCAATTACGCACACCCCGGCGAAGCATTGGGGAGCCCGCGTGATTCGCGACACCCATCGCGGCTACGGTGGATACGTGTTGCAAACCGCGCGGCATTCGCTTTATCACTCAGGAGACACCGCCTACTTCGACGGCTTCCATGAGATCGGCGAGCGCCTGAAACCACAGATCGCGCTGCTGCCTATCGGGGCATACTATCCGGCGTCGTTTCGTAATGTTCATACCTCACCCGAAGACGCGGTGCAGGGGTTCCGCGATCTTGGCGCCCGCTGGATGGTGCCGATGCATTACGGCAGCTTCCGACTCGGTCATGAGCCCATCGACGAACCGCTGACGCGATTGATGCACGATGCGCGGCGGCAGGGTATCGAGAAGCAATTGCTGGTTCTGGAAGAGGGCTTGACCCAGACGTGGGAATAGCTGCCTCATAGTGGGGTGCCCCATCCCGGCTTCGTTTGCCGGGGTGGGGTTTTTGTTGGTCGTATCGAAAGCGCGTCGGATTGGAGAAAAGTCCCCACCCGGCCAAAACAGGCCGAATGGGGCACCCAGTTTGGTCGGTCAAATTAGCGATGAGAAAAATCCCCTCCCCGCGCCGGGTTGTATAGCCAGCTTCATTTAGTGGTTGCGAATCAAGTTTCGCACCTTTCAACTCGCCCGTTTTGACCACCCCTCAGCCAACTGAACCTCCTTTTTTGGCAACTTACTATCAGGGCCTTGGGTTCCGCTTCCCGTAGTTATCCAAGAAAGGCTGGGTCATTCATGTCGGACGCTGTTCTGGACCAGATTGTTGATAGCTTGCGAAATTCAGGAGCCGAGCTCTTTCCTGAGCATTCAGAGTTAAAGGCTGTTCGCGTTGTCGGTCATACACCGAAAACCGATCACTACACCTACGAAATCGTTTTGGATTTCGCCGATGCCAGTGAACGGGTCAATGCCAGGGTCTATCGCAACGGAAAAGCGGGCGCGCAGTTGTCACGCGATCTGGCCCGGCGCGAGCTCGAAAACTTGCAGCGCATCTCGCAGGCCTGTGCCAACCAGCAGCTCGACGGTGTTCCCCGCGCCATCGGAGATTTCTCTGCTTTGGGCGCCGTGGTGTGTACCAAGATTAACGGTCTGCCATTGCAAAGTATCGTGATGAAAGCCGCTCTGCTGCCCGACTTCGGAAACGACGGCATGTTGGACTTGGCCGCCCGGCGCACCGGCGAATGGCTGCGCCGTTTTCACGACGCCACTGCGGCAGCCCCTCGCCCAGTTGACGGCAAAGCCTTGCTCGCTGATATCGAGAAGCTCTGTGCCAAAGCCCAAAAAGATGGTCTGGCGAAGGATTCGATTCACTCCATTCTTGAGTACGTGGGATCCGCACTTGCCAAGGTAAAAAAACCGCTATCGTCCTCGGCGGTGCTGAATGAGTTTGTCCCGCTAAACGTCATGATCTCCGATCGTGGCGTGGGTTTCTCTGAGTTTGCCAACTTCAGCTCGGAGGGAACCTCCTTGCACGACGTGGCTATTTTTCTGGCCGCCGTCGAGGCGCTGGAAAAGTATCCTTTCTGCGATCGCAGCCTGACTGCGCTGGTGCAGGACTCGTTCCTGCGTGCCTACGATGTCAATCCTCAGGAGCAGCAACTGTTGACCGTGCTCAAGCTGAAGGTGTTGTTGCAGATGTTTGCCCAGGGACGCGCGGTGAAGGAAAGCGCGCTGCGTAAGAAAGTGATGTGGGCCAACGTGATGAAGCGCTTCGTTCAGAACGCGGCCGAGCGCTCGATGGCGCCTGCAGCGTAGGAAAGGCCGCCCTTCGCCCTTCGCCAGAGGCTCGTAGGCCCGCGATCTTCAATTCACCCATAGCAGGCGGAAGTGAAGGCGCGGAGCGAGAGCAGAACGCAAATATTTCTGCAATAGGAATTCTTGGTGAACGATGCGAAGCTATAGGCGAGAGTCGTACCTTCGCGTCGGTTTTCTCGCGAATAGCGAATAGCGAATGGCGAACAGCGGCTTCAGTACGGCGAGAAGCTGAGCGTCTTGTCGGACTTCTCGACCCAGATGTGGGCCTTGTCGCCGATACGCTCGTTCACCGTTACCACCACCACCACGCCGCTGGGGCTGACGAACGCTCCCGCATTGCCGCCCTTGGGCACGGCTACCCCATCGATACTGTGGCTTTTGACCAGCCCCCACTCTCCGCCGGGCCCCCAGTCCCTCATGAAATCGGAGTAGGGATACCGAGCATACTTGTCGGGGTGCTGCTTCCAGTCCGGATCGTTCATCCAGATACTGTAGGCTTTCTCGAAGCTCTGGGTTTGCAGGGCGTCAAAAAACTTGTTGACCTGTTGTTCCTCACGCCAGTAGCGGAAGTGCCAGGCCACCAGCCCCAGCAAAATCACGACGACGATAATGGCGATGATTTGTCCACGCCGCTTCCGCGCACGTGCCGGATCGTAGGGCTTGGCTTCGAACAAGGTCATACCTGACTAGTTTACTCGTGGCGACTTTTCGGCAACAACACCGCAGCCTCTTCCGCAAAACAACTCTCGCCCCTACAATCTCCAGAGGAGAATTCCATACCATGCGCAATGTTTGCCTTTTAGCTCTCGCGCTGTGTTTCGCCGCGCCCACTTTCGCTGCTCAGAAACAGACTGGCACTACCAAGCTGGTCAACGTACAGCCGGCCGGCACCACCGACAAGAAGCACAAGCATCAGCAATACGATTTCACCTTCGACGCCCAGACCCACGAATACACCTGCCGCTCCAAAGAGGGCGACAAGATCAACGCCACCGATTTCGTTGTCGGCAGCAACGTCGACTACCAAGTGAAGGGCAACAAGGGCAAGGTGACGGGATCGACCGGCAAGGAAGTGAGCTGCACCATCGTGCGCGTGGCCGAGCTGCCTGCGACCGCCCAATAGTGCGGCGGTGAATCAGTGTTAGTATCGGAGCAATTGTGGAAATGGTGCCCCTGAAGCCCGAGCGCAAGGCACAGTTGGAGGAGTACGCCCACCGCCATGGCCAGAACCCCGCTGCTGCTCTCGACGATGTCTTGGCCGCTTATCTTGAATGGGTGCGTCAGGACTTTCAGCAAGCAGTGGAAAGTGTTGCGCGAGGCCACGAAGACGTAAAAGCCGGACGCACTCGACGCGCTGCCGATTTTCTGGCCGACATGCGCCGGAAACATGGCATTCCGCGGGCAGCGCATATCTGACTTTTCCCTCCAGGCGAATAGTCGACCTTACTGAGCTAGAAGCTATCTCACAAGACGTTTGTATCAGGGCACGGCCTCAGGCGGGCCGTAGTCGGCAAATAATTGTCTTGGGCTTTCAGAGACTGTGTCGCGACCTCTGTCGTCCCTGCGGTGTCTGTGTCGTAGCTTACCTTCGCGCGAGGCGAGTGGGATGAGTGCCCCGGAAATTCAGCCGCGAAGCGGCGGAATGGTTTGAGCCCGGCTCGTCAGAGCCGGGTTAAGTGGGAAAAACTCTGAGTCGCGTAGCGACGACACAAGCTACGACACAGACACCTGCGGGACTCGGGCCTGTTTCCCACTTCACCCAGCGCTGAAGCGCTGGGCTAACATCTGCCGCGCCTACGGCGCGGGCTTTTTCCGTTATTCATTCTCCTTCGCAAACCGAAAACGGGTTGCGACACAAGGCGTGCCCTGATACAAAGCAAACCCGCTTATGTATCCACCTGCGGCTCACCTTCTTCGATGTTTCCGCCACCTACAGCAACTTCGGGCCGTAATTCGGGTATAAACGACTGAACACCCGCTCATGAATGTGCTTGATTTCCGCTCCACCGAAACTCTCGGTCGCTACTGCGCCCGCGCGCTGGCGGTCGGCTTAGTCGTCGCTTCGCTTTGTTCGGCGCCGGTGTATAGCCAGAACCAAACTGCCTCTACCTCAACTCCCGCCGACTCCGCCGACACCCCAACCTTCAAGAAAGATGTGAAGGTGGTGAACGTTTTCGCCACGGTACGCGACAAGCACGGGCAAATCGTACCTGGACTGGCGAAGGACGACTTCGTGCTCCAAGTCGATGGACGTCCGGAGACGATCCGCTACTTTGCGCGCGAAACCGATCTGCCTCTCACCATCGGTTTACTGGTGGATACGAGCCTGAGCCAGCGCCGCGTGCTGGAAGAGGAGCGCACCGCCAGCTACGCCTTCCTGAATGACGTGATGCGCGAGGACCGCGACAAGGCCTTCGTCATCAACTTCGACGCGGAAAGCGTGCTGCTGCAGGACCTGACCAACTCCAAGCCGAAGTTGGAGGACGCGCTTGACCGCGTGCACGTGGCCGAGCCTGACCAGAACGGCGGTCAGGGCGGCGGCGGTGGAGGGTATCCCGGTGGTGGCGGCAGTGGTTATCCAAGCGGGGGCGGACATAGAGGCGGGGGGCACCATGCCGCTGGTACCACACTGTATGACGCCGTATTCCTGGCCTCTGATGAGTTGATGCGCAAGCAGCAGGGGCGCAAGGCAATTATCCTGTTGACTGATGGCGTCGATGAGGGCAGCAAATATTCGCTCGACCGCGCCATCGAGGCCGCGCAACGCTCCGACACCATGGTTTACTCCATCCTGTTTGCCGATCCGGACGCTTACAACCGCGGCATGGCGGGTGGATACCCCGGAGGACACCACGGCGGGTGGAATGGGCCGTGGGGCGGTCCCTCTGGTCCGCCCATGGGAGGAGGACAGCGTATGCCTCCGCAATACGAGTCGCACGCCGATGGAAAAAAGGTGCTGCAGCGGCTCTCACGGGAAACAGGCGGGCACTTCTTCGAGGTAACGAAGAAAGAGTCGGTTACAGCCATCTACAAGCAGGTGCAGGACGAGTTGCGCAACCAGTACAGCCTGGGTTTCAGTCCTGAGACGGCAGAGCAAAGCACCGGTTATCACAAGATACTGCTGGCAGCGAAACCGAAAGACCTCGTAGTGCAAACTCGGCAGGGATATTACGAGGCGAGATAGGGATTGCTGTTAGCATTCTGCTTTGAACGGACGCGGCTTCAGCTGCGCCGATCCCGCAGGTTAAATTTGGGCGTTACCCTCTGCGGCAAGAGCACACCATTCCAAACAAAGGATTGCCTCAGCGGCTGAAGCCGAAGGCAATCCAGCTGTTGCGGCGCGCCTGAAGGCGCGCCCCTTCGAAACAAAATAAGCGCAGTAGCTTTTACGCCGCCTGAGTGTTGCCGTTGACGCGCGCACCCAAACGCGGCAGGAATATGCTGAATATGGTGCCTCGCGCCGGACCTTCGATCCGGCTGCGCACCCGGATTGAGCCGCCGTGCTGCGTCACGATTCCGTAGGACACCCACAGACCCAATCCGGTTCCCTCTTCCCGTTTGGTGGAGAAGAACGGCTGAAAAAGTCGGCTGAGGTTTTCCGGCTGGATGCCGGCCCCGGTATCGCTGAACGAGATGCGCACGCCTTCCACTGCGGTCGCGGGATGGTGCAGATCGGCGATGTGTACTGTAATGCGTCCGTTCTGTCCGGCGGGAATGGCATCGATTGCGTTGCTGATGAGGTTTACCAGCACCTGCCGTAGCGGTCCGGGATAGCCAATCACCTCACCCGCCGACTCGAAGCGGCGCGCCACCTCGATTCCTTTCATCGACAGGTTCTTACCTTGCAGCGCGAACACCTCATCCACGATGCCGGCCAGGGCAACGCGCGAGACGGCATCGCCGGGCCGGGCAAAAGATAAGGTGCGACTGCAAATCTCGCCCATATGGGTCAGTTGGTTATCCAACAGGCTCAGCAGTTCGCGGGTTGAATCATCCAGGGTTTGGTTCTGCTGTAATAGATAGGTAATGTTTTTCGCTGCGTCGAGCGGATTCCTGATCTCGTGCGCGATCGAAGCCGCCATCCGTCCCATGGCGACCAATTTCTCCGACGCACGCAACGCCTCTTCGGCCAGCCGTCGCGACGTCATGTCGCGGGCGATGGTCGAGGCGCCCACGATCTCGCCGTTGCGGTCTCGGATCGGCGAGATGGTGAGGGCAACATAACGGAGACTGCCGTCCTTATGCCGGCGCACGGTCTCGTAGTGATCGATGCTTTCGCCGGCAACGATGCGCTCCATAATTTTCGAGACATCGTCGGGCCGGTCAGGAGGAAGCAGGAGCGATACTGGCTGGCCGATAATTTCATCGGCGGTATAGCCGTACATGCGCTCCGCGCCGGCGTTCCAGCTGGTGATCGTGGCGTCGAGGGTTTTGCTGAAGATGGCGTCGTCGCTGCCGGCAATGATGGCGGCTAGTAATGCTTGCTCTTCTTCGGCTTGTGACATGGGCGCCTGAAAATGATGCGGGCCGAAGAATCGCGCTGAGAGTCTCAGCTTCTTCATCGCCGCTGACGAACTTCGATTCCGAGGAAGTATAGCAATACAGGAGCCCGCAAGGTAAGATGCAAAAAATCGGGCGCACGGGCTGACAATGCTCCAGATTTGATGCAGCGCCACTGGGGCGCTGTGATTTGCACGAATCCAGCGGCGTCGCGTACTCTCGTGAGGGTTCAAGCTGGTCTAAATACAACCAATTACACAGAGGACGGTTTAGCAATGATCGAACGATTAAAGGAAAGTGGCGGCTGGGCGTACGGCTTCAAAGTGGTGGGCCATATTAGCGAAGAAGACGTGAAGGCCTTCGAGCCGCAGATGCAGTTCGCCATCAGAGATCGCGGCAAGCGGCCCTTGGGCATCGTGGTCGATGCCACCGAACTGAAGGGCACTGACTGGAAGGCGCGATGGGAGGAGTTGCGCTTCCTGCACAAGTACTCAGACCACATTGCGCGCGTAGCCTTGGTGGGCGCCTCGAAATGGGAGGAAGTCGAAACTATGTTCCTGGGCGCGACGGTTCTCGCCGAGGCCGACATTCGCTACTTCGAAGCCAACGAGATGCAGCAGGCCTGGATGTGGGCCAAAGGCTCCAAGCACGCCGAAGACGTTCCTGTGCGGCAGATTTACCGCGGCGGAATCTGGAGAGACTACCAGGAAGAATTCAATCTGGGCGAGAACTAGGGCGAGACGAGCAGATCGGGATTCCGGATGTAATGGCGATTACAACTCGCAGTCCCCCCGACCTCTCTGCACGATGACTTCCGGATTGCCGACCAACCAGACGTCGCTGAATCAGGCTGGCGGTTACGGTGTGATCACCAATCGACGGCCGGGATGGCCTTGCTGCCAGGCGTTCTCGATTTCGGCGAGCGGTATCCTTTCGGTGTCTATAAGAAGGTCCCCTTTGGCAGCATGCGCCATCACTTGCTGAAAGGCTTCGGTCAAAACCTCGCGAGATGGAATCCCCGCCGTGCCCATGATGGTCAGGGCTGTACTACGCAGGACGGCTGCCGGAAGCGTGATGGTCGGCGCAGCGCTCTCCCCAACCTGAACATAGCGAGTCTCGGATTGGATAACCGCAAACTCTTTTCGTGTAATCGCGGCAAAAAACGCCTCCGCCGGGCCTCCCCACACGTAATCGATCACGACTTGGAACCCGGACTGGCCTGCTTCCCGCAGAAATGCTTCGCTCAGCTCAGTCGCAGGTAGAGTGAGGGAAATAGTCGCGTCGGCACCCAGGTCCCTGAGCGCGTCGAGTGCCTGTTGATTGCGCCCCGCAGCAACGATGCGAGCAGCCCCAAGAAGCCGCGCGATCTGTACCGCTAACTTGCCGGTCACGCCCGTTGCCCCCAGGATGAGGACATTTTCGCCAGGCACCAGCTTTGCACGGTAGGCCAGTGAAAGCCAGGCTGAGATACCAGGGTTGGGCAAAGCGGCGGCAGTTTCATCATTCACATTTTCCGGGATGGGAAAGGTGAATGCGCGCGGCACAACCGTACGCTGTGCCATCGCACCGTGCGGCGGTCGAGGCCCACCGAAGAAGACCCGCTGCCCGTCGTCCAGGTGCCCGACTCCATCCGAGCCGCAGACGCGAGGTAATTCGCCGCGGCTTGCGTAATGCGATCCGCCGGCCAGTTGCTTGTCAATCGGCTTCAGCGATGCGGCGTGGACATGCACGATCGCTTCACGGTCTTTGTCGCCAATGACCGGATCTGGGAATTCTTCATATCGAGGCGCGGTTCCAATCGCGTGAAGGACGGCTGCGTACATGCGAACTCCCCTTTTCGATCTGTAAAACTACTTAGACGAGCGTGTTGAAGGTCAATGAGGGGCGATCCCACTCATTCCAACCGAAGGAATGAGCGGGACACCCAGCTTTTTGCAGACAGAACGACTCGCCTAGGTTTCGAGCTTGCATTTTCCATGAACTCCCATATGATTTCGGGATGTCACGCAGGAGCCAATGAATGACTACTTTTCGCAGAGACATCCAGATTGTAGTGTTAACCATGGTTGCAGTTGTCTTGTTTGCAGGTGCAGCCCTTCGCCCAGCATCTGCACAAACCCGCTTCGAGTCCGTTTACAACGGACACAGGATTATCTATCCCGGATCCAGCATCCCGGTGCCCGGTCGCCCTCACACGAATTACTTCTTTGTCGACTCGGACAAAGGCACCCCTCAGCCCGCCGCGGGTAATGAAACTCCAGGGTCAGTAGCCTGCGTTTATAAATTGGTCGCGGGACCGACCGGCTGCCCGATTGCGACAAGCACAACCGTGCCAAACGGTGGTATCGGCGCTATTGCCATCGTAGACGCTGGTTACTACCCTACCGCGCAGTCCGACTTGGACGCCTTTGACTCCTTCTATGGTATTCCAGCTACGACCATTACACAGGTATGGCCCACCTACAGCCTCAACACCCCCCGCCCCCCGGTTTACCCGGACTGGGAGGTCGAGGAGGCATTAGATATCGAGTGGGCCCACGCCATGGCTCCTCACGCCAAGCTGTTCCTGGTGGTGTCGCCATTGTGCCAGACCCTGCAATGCGCGACCGATCCCACTTGGGCTGCGATATCGCTCGCCGGAAGCCTGGTGGCTGCGAACGGCGGCGGTGTAGTCAGCATGAGCTTTGGTGATGGGGAGATTCCTCAGGAAACCACCTTTGATCAATACTTCACTCACGCGGGAGCCGTCTATTTTGCAGCCAGCGGTGATTCGGGGCTTGGCGCGAGCCTCTATCCTTCAGCGTCACCGAACGTGGTGTCGGTTGGAGGAACTCGTTTTATCCGCGACGGTAACGGAAACTTCACCTCCGAGCAGTACTACACTGGCGGCGGAGGAGGAGATATCAGTCCCTACGAGCCACGTCCCAGCTATCAGGATGGCATTGCAGGCATCGTAGGAAACCAGCGCGGCTATCCTGATGTCGCTTCCGACTTTTGTTGCGCTGCCATTTACGTCGAGGGAAGCTGGACTTCAGTCGGAGGCACCAGTTGGTCCTCTCCCACCTTTGCCGGAATCGTGAATGCGGCCGGCAGCCTACTGCCCTCGTCCGTGGCTGAGCTCACCCTGATGTACAACGAGCTGGCCAATCCCACGCAGTACGCGGCTTATTTCAACGACATCACGACCGGTGATCAGCGCTGTACAGTTGGTTGGGACCTGTGCACCGGCATCGGTTCTCCCAAAACTTACGGCGGCAAATAACCAATCAGGCCGGGTTGCCCACACATTCCTTGGTTTGGAATGTGTGGGCAACCCGCGCTGCGAACTAGCCCGTGATCGGAGCGCGTCGAAGCTCAATGACGGTCGACCCCACTCATTCCAACCGAAGGAATGAACGCGGCGCGCGGCGTTCGACGTAACGGTCGCAGCGACTATAACCGTTATTCCTACAACGCCATTTTCGTTAGTACGGCCGCGGAGGACCGATCAGCGGCGTCTTCACCGGCTTCGCCATGCCGTAGAAGATCACGACGCCCTGACCGGCGCCCTGGGTTTGGACCGCCTCATCCACCTTGCCCAGAGCATCCTGGTAATGCTGCCAGTTGTTGGTAACCCAGACATCTCCGGCGGGGCCGATGCCTACGTCAACCTGCAACTGCAATCCGCCGCCGACATAGCCGCCGGGAGGCGAAATGGCGGCTCCCGTCCTCACGCCCGGCGGGCAATGCTCGGTGCGGAAGCCGCACAACTCTACGATTCCGGCCGACGCCGTGCTGAAGTTGGAGATCCAGATGTTGTCGTTGCCATCCACGGAAACTGCCCAGGGGCCGACGATGCCCTTACCGTACACTGGCGAGAAAGACGCTTCAGTCCCGTCGGGACGCAACACGGTAATGCTGCCACCTTCGTATCCCGATTTCTCCTCGGTCATGGCCGGCACCAGTACCTTGGTCGCTCGTGCTCCGGCGTCTGGGTCGTTGTCGAAGTTGAATTTGAACGCGGCCAGCATTTCCGCGAACTTCAATGCACCCTTGGGAGAGCTGCCCAATTTATTAGTGACCCAGACGTTGCCCAGGCTGTCGATGGCGAGACCGCTGGCAGAGTATCCCACCTTGAAGGTTTCGACTTTGCTGGGGTCGGAAGCGGGGAACCGAACCACGCGGTCGGTGATGGCGTTGGTAACCCAAATGCGATCCTGCTGATCAATGGCGAGAGCAAACGGCCCCACCAGGTGGCAAGGATTCTTGAGCGGATCGCCCGTCTTGTTCTGGCAGTAGAACTGGACCTTGGACGGATCGCCTTGCGGGAGCTTCACCACCTGGCCCTTGATCAGGTCGAGGGTCCAGATATCTCCGCTGGGCGTTGCGATGATGCCCTGCATCTGGCTGAGCTGGCGGTTGAAGTTCCAGCCTTCCGGCGGCGAGAGGGGCTTGCCGTTCTTGTCGAATTTCGTAATGTTCTGGCCGGTAAAGCTGGTGGCCCAAGCATTGTCTTGTGCGTCGAGAGTCAAGCCGAAACCGGGGCCTGCGATGCCTCCGCCCCGGAAGCCCAAAGGGCTGGGTGAAAGCGGTTTACCATTGGGCGCGAACTTGGAGAGACCGCCGGTCCAGGAAGCGTCCTGATTCTGCGCGCCGACGGTGAAGTTGTCGGCTACCCAGGCATTGCCCTCGCTGTCGATCATCAGCTTACCGCCTCCGCTGACGCCTCCTCCCGTGAACTTAAGGGGGAACACGAAGGCGCTGGGAGCAAACGTAAGATAAGGAAGATAAGGCGCATCCCGCATGAGCTTGCCGGGAGTTCCTGGCTTGGGCAGGGGATAAAACTCATTGAGCAGCGCGAAAATCCTGTCTGGATTGCGCCAGGGAAAGAATGCGACGGCCTCCGTCGCCAGCAGAGTGTCCGGCGGGGGCCCTCCGCTGGGAGGCGTGGTCGCGGCGAAGAATTGGCTGCACGCATCCGCTTTCACGCGCGTGATGCAACCCGCTATGACGTCAGCCAGCGTGCCGAAGTTTGCCATCGTCGGCGTCTGCGCGCTGTTGAGGCCGTCCAGAATAGTCGCCCCCCAACTCCCGCTTTCGAGGTCGACAAAGTTGGGCACGTTGTTGGCGGCAATCCGCAACTGAAGCGGCGAGCCCTTGATGGTGGTGTTATCAATAAACTGCGCGTGCGTCACCACCGATGCAATGGTGGTGAACTCGTTGATGACGACGCGCGCCGGGGGCCTGCTGCCGAGCACCGCCAACAACGCGATGGCGGGATTGTTGCCGCCAGCCTTATTGGCCTCCGGAATGCCTCCGCCTGCCGTGAGGTAGAAGCTCGACTCAGCCGGCGCTCCCGCGGTACTCACTTCAAATCGGCCTTCCTCGTCGGTCTTGGCTTGCGCGAGCTGCTTCGGTGCTGCAGCGCTGGCTTGCCATAAGGTGACTGTCGAGTTGGCAATCGGCGCGCCTCCGCCGAGTACCTGGCCTTTAATGTCGGCGGCGAAGGCCCGAGTTGCCAGGAGCATGCCAGCGATGGCAAGGAAAACCAGTGGCGACTTTAGGGCCGTTGTCTGAGAGTGCATTCCTTTTTCTCCTTCAGGCTAGTGATCGACGCCGCCGCGATGACAGCAGATGCGACGAGATTTGCGTGTGGAAGCAATTCGCACGATTCTACGCGAGGCCTGCCGTAGGGCGGAAGGAATGAGCCGGGCAGCAGCATTCGTCGTCCCTTCGACGTAGTAACCACTAGCTAACATTCGTCCGCCTTTCTGACAACTGACAACTGACCGCCGACAGCTGGGTACCCCCCTCCCCTGTATATCGCTAAAATCTTGATTCCATTGAGTCGGTAAAATGTTTTCCTCGCAAAATCTTGAGTGCGTGAGAGTTACAGGCAAAATATTCCGGAAATTAGACTTAGCGCGATTGATTGCACCAGACACGGTGCATTTGAGATTTTGAGGGATAACGAATCCGTCAACCTGAATCAAGCCTTGCGGCATTACCCAAACGTCCTAAATCACAGCGCCCGGAAGCCCCGGCGCACGATGGGCACACAACTCCCGCGCCCACTGAGGCGAACGTAACAGAGGTTTAGGAGGTGTGCAAGTTACGAAGGTAATCGGGCTGGTCTACGTCAAATTCCACACATCTAAATGTGTGGTATTATCACACATACAGAGGGGTGCCGAATGCCAACGAATTTAGCTCTTGATGATCGCCTGATCGAGGAAGCCCGTCGCATCGGTCACCATCGGTCCAAGAAGGAAGCTGTGACCGCAGCTCTGGACGAGTACATCCGGCGCCGCAAGCAGAGGAACGTCCTCGAGCTGTTCGGCACGGTTGACTACCATCAGGACTACGATTACAAGGCCAACCGCCGTCGCGACCGGGTGGGAAGCGAGGGGTGAAAGTACTCGTCGACACCTCGGTATGGTCGCTCGCACTGCGTCGCAAAGATGCGGCCAGCCTGAGCCCGGAGGAACAAAGACTCAAGGCGGAACTGGCGCAGGCTTTACCAGATGGACGGGTCGCCATGATCGGTATGATCCGGCAGGAACTTCTGTCTGGAATCAAAAACCTGGCGCAATACGAGAAGGTTAAGGATTCCCTCGACGCCTTTCTTGACGAGCCCATCGGCACTGCCGATTACGAGTATGCCGCACGTTTGTATAACGAATGTCGCAACCACGGATGCGAAGCCGGCCCAGTCGGTATGCTGATCTGCGCTGTTGCAGTGCGCCGAGGCTGGCAGGTTCTTTCCAGCGATGCCGCCTTGACGCGCAGCCTTGCGGTGGCGCGGAAATTTTATGAAAAGCAGGGCTGAGCAGAGTTTTTGGGGAATAAGTGGGTGCCTGGATGCGGCGCCGAAGCGCCGCTCTACCCCATCCGCTCAAGCTGGACGCGGCCCTGAAGCGCCGCTCTGTCCGAGCCGCGATTGTCGGGAGTGCGGGCGAAAGCAGGTCCTTCCTCCGCTGCGCAGCGGCGGAGTCAGGATGACAGATGGATGAGGGTTTTGTGTCGCCGGCTGAAGCCGGCGCAACAGCTTCTAAGAATGCGCTGATCGGCACGACTTAACAGGCTCTGGAAAACTCTTGGCAGTGGAAGAAACTGCAGATCCCTCACCTTTAAAGAGGTTCGGGATGACAACAACACAGGACTCTTATGGCGCAGCTAAAGCTGCGCCCCTTCAAAACGGCGCCCTGCAGACTTTTTCAGCAGCCTGTGAAGTCGTGCCCTGATGCACAGCAACTGCAGATCCCTCGGCTGCGCCTCGGGATGACACCCGATAGGTGCGGTTACGCGGCGCTGAAGCGCCGCTCTACCCGGCATGAGTTAAGCTTCGGCAGGTGGATTAACGTCGGCGAGGAAGTTTCTTTGCTGAGGCCTCGGCTCCAGTTGGTTCGCGGAACGGTTCCACAGAAATGCGCTGATAACCCACTTCCAGCACGGTGAGGCATTCTGTACCGCCCGGCAATTGAAGGACTACGCTGTCACCCGCTGCTGACTTCATCAACGCGCGCCCCAGAGGTGACACCCAACTGATGTAGTTGCGGTTGAGATCGATCTCGTCGGTGCCTACGATGCTCACCACTCGTTCCGCTCCCGCGGCATTGGCGTAGCGCACGGTCGCTCCGAAGAATGCCCTGGTCGCCGCCTGCCCTGTTCTCGGAGCTTCCGGATCGACCACTTCGGCAGCTTCGATTCGCTTGGTGAGAAAGCGAATCCGTCCATCGATCTGCCGCAGCCGCTGCTTGCCGTAGCGATAGTCGGCGTTTTCACTGCGATCGCCATTGCCGGCAGCCCATGCCACCACCTCGGTCACGGCCGGACGTTCCCGGGTGAGCAGAAAGCGATGCTCATCTTTGAGGCGCTGCAGGCCGCTCTGCGTGATGTAGTTCTTGGCTCCTGTCGCGGGCTCGTCCGCTGGTGGTTTTCTGGTAAATCCTTTTCGCATCTTGTAGTCCTTCCAGGGCGAGTCCAGGTGCCCGCAATGGACGCGGAGGAACGCCAATAGAAAACGCCGTAGGTGATCCGCGTTCACGGGGAGGTCATCCGCGGTTCTAATCGATTTTTTCACATCGTGCCGTCTTCGTCCGCTTGGGAGGACGAAGGATGACAACTAAAGAGGCTGCTGGAAAACTCTTGGCAGTGGGAAAAACAGCAGATCCCTCACCTCTAAAGAGGTTCGGGATGACAACAACACAGGGCTCTTATGGCGCAGCTGAAGCTGCGCCCCTTCAAAACGGCGCCCGGCTTTTTCAGCAGCATGTGAAGTCGTGCCCTGATGCGAAGCAACTGCAGATCCCTCGGCTGCGCCTCGGGATGACACCCGATAGGTGCCGGGACGCGGCGCTGACGCGCCGCACTGCCCGATCCGCTAAAGCGTGACGCGGCGCTGAAGTGCGCACTACCCAATCCGCTCAGTAGAACAAATACTTCTGCCACTTGGAATCGGAGCGGCCCATCATGCGCATGATGTGGCGGCTGGTGTGCAGATTGAAGGCGTGGGGCTCGCGCATCAGTTTCATGTTGGCTTCGGTGGGCAGCATGTTGCCTTTGCGGCGATTGCAGTTGTGACAGCAGGCGACCAGGTTTTCCCAGCTCGACGCGCCGCCGCGCGAGCGCGGAATGACGTGGTCGAGCGTCAACTCACCGGCGGCTAGAATTTTGCCGCAGTATTGGCAGGTATTGCGGTCGCGCAGCAGGATGTTCTTGCGCGACAGGGCGCGGGTCTGGTGCGGAATGCGGCGATATTCCAGCAGGCGAATGACCGAGGGGACGTTCATTGCCAGCCTGGCCGCATGCATGCGATGGCCGTTCTCTTCTTCCATCATGGCCACGCCCTTGAGCACCAGGACGATGGCGCGACGGGCTCCACAAACGTTGATGGGTTCGTAGGACGCGTTCAGTACCAGCACGGGTGCATGCATTGGCGAGCGCTGAACGCGTTCTTCAGGCGCGACGCGGGCGTGGTGCATGTATCCGGCTAACGACTTGTGTCGCGATGGTGAGCTCTGGGCCATGGTCATAGCTTGTTAAACCGAAGCGAGTTGTAGCGCCTCGATTTTCTCCCCCTCTGTTGCTTTGCTGAAACTTGGCGCGTCCGCACGCTTCAGTGTGCGTGCCACCGTGGCGGCATAAACTCTCGCGGCTCCGGCGCGTTTCAGGACCCGCGCGCATTCGGACACGGTGGTGCCGGTCGTCATCACGTCATCGACGACGATGACAGTCCGGCCGTTGATGCGCTGTGGGTCGATGACACGGAAGGCGCCATGCATATTCTGGATTCGTGCCTCGCGATCGAGTCCGACCTGTGACCGGGTTGCACGTTCGCGCACCAGCACATTGCGATCCAACGCAAACTGCGGCGGCAGATGCTTTAGCGCTGCACGGGCAATCAGCTCCGCCTGGTTGAACCGACGCTCGCGCCGCTTCGAGGAGTGCAGCGGCACCGGAATCACCAGGGCGTCGGCGTCCGTCAGGCGAAGTTGCTCAATACTGTCGGCCAACAACTTGCCCAGGGGCTTGGCCGCGGGAATCACGCCGTCGTACTTGAGCAGATGAATCAAGCCGCGCAGACCCGATTCGTATTCGCCATAGGAGACAGCCCGGTCAAAGTTCGGGGGATACTCACAACATGCCTGACTTTGTCCGTTGCCGATAAGCAGTTGCGCCGGAGCCAGCCGCTCGCCACAAAGCACACATTGGGCAAGGCGGATGGGCACGAGTGAATTCAGGCATTCGGGACAGACAGGCAGACGAGTGACGGAAACCAGAGGAGTATGGCAGAGACGGCAATCGGATGGGAAGAAGACCGCAGAAAGACTGCTAACAACCTGCTTGAAGGGCGCGACCAAGTTCGCACGCGGCTCGACGCGCATAACTCGTCGTTTTCTCGCTACGGTTTCACAACTGCTGAAGACCGACCTCCGCTTTCAAATGCTGGGATACCTTGCCCATACACTCGATTTGGCTGGCAGGAGAATACCAATGCCATCAGTATATGAAGTTTGATGCCGGCCTGCAATGTCGCCCATGGTACGGGCGCTGCGTTAACCGTCTTTTCATACCGCCGCGTCCATGGTGTAGCCTTATTCCGGTCGCGCACACCCAGGTTGCGGCGGTCGAACTGATACTTGTATCAGGCACTTCCGACGTGTTAACGTGCGCGTTTGCTGTATTCCGCTAACTCGCGGAGACCTTTGAGGTCCCAAAAATGAGCTCTCCTACGATTACTGAAGCCCGGCAGGAGCGCCGGGTTCACCGCCCCTACGTCCCCGCAAACATGGAGATGAAGGAGTTCACCTTCCGCGCCGTGCTGATTGGGCTGGTGCTGACCGGCATCCTTGGCGCGGCGAACGCCTACCTCGGCCTGAAGGCGGGGATGACGATTGCCGCCACGTATCCTGCCGCCGTCATTGGGATGGCGCTGCTGCGCCTGATGAAGGGCAGCCTGCTGGAAGAAAACATCGCCCGTACCATCGGCTCGATCGGCGAATCGGTCGCCGCCGGTGCGGTGTTCACCATTCCGGCATTTGTCATGGCGGGGCTCTGGACGGGGCTGACCAGGGAGCGTTATTGGAACTCGGTGGCGCTAATGGTGATCGGCGGCACCCTGGGCATCCTGCTGGTCACGCTGTTGCGGCGCGTGATGGTGGAGGATCCCGAGCTTCCGTATCCGGAATCCGTCGCTGCATCTGAGATCCACAAGGCAGGGCAGCAGGGCTCGAAGGCGGCGAAGATTCTGTTCAGCAACATGGGTTTCGGCGGCCTGTTATACCTGCTGGGCGCGATTAACGTCTTCTCCGCCAGCAACACCTTCCTGCTGAATATTTCGGCGTTGGGCAAACGGCTCAACCTGCGCACCAGCACCAATCCCAGCGTGGTCACCACCCTCACCGGAGGCGCGACGATTCTGACGTCTCCCGATGTGAGCCCGGCTTACCTTGGTGTGGGATTCATCATTGGGCCACGACTGGCGGCGCTGAACTTTGCCGGCGGCGTGCTGGCCTGGGGACTGCTGGTTCCACTTCTTACCTACACCATTGGGCCATATCTTCAGGCGCAGCAACCGGCGGGCACGACGCTCTCATGGTCGCTGCTGGCCAACTCCATCTACTACTCCATCGTGCGGCCGATTGCAGTGGGCGGCATGTTGGTGGGCGCGTGTTACACGCTGTTCAAGATGCGCAAGCAATTGATGATCGGAATGGGCCGCGCGGTTTCTGACCTGAAGAAGTCGGCTGAGGCACACGCGGGCACCAGCCGAACCGAGCGCGACCTTCCCGCCAAGGGGGTGTTCGCCGGAATCGCAGTGGTTTTCATCGCGATGATTGCTCTTTACTACTGGTTCATCTCCAGCGCCGGCAACCTGTCGAGTTCGAAGGTGATCGCCGGAGCGCTAGTGGCGGCAGGCGTGATGATTGTGCTGGGCTTCTTCTTCGCTGCTGTCTCGGGAAACCTGGTGGGCATGATCGGCTCGTCAAATAACCCCGTTTCCGGATTGACGCTCTGCACCCTGGTCGTTGCGGCGCTGTTGATGGTCGCGTTGGGGGTTTCAGGAACCGGCGGTGTCGCCGCGGTGTTAGGCGTAGCGGCGGTGGTTTGTGTTTCGTCGGCAGTCGCGGGCGAGATGCTACAGGACTTGAAGGTTGGCCACATCCTGGGAGGTACTCCGGCGAAGATGGAAATTGGCGACCTGATGGGTATAGTGGTTGCCTCGCTGGTCCTGTTCTTCCCGCTGGCGATTCTCGACAAGGCCTATCACTTCGGCAGTTCGGCATTGCCGGCGCCGCAGGCGGGATTGATGGCGATGCTGGCCAAAGGCATCGTCGGCGGCGACATGGCGTGGCCGCTGGTGATCGTCGGCATCCTGATGGGATTCGCCATGATCATGATCGAAGTGAAGAGCGTGATGCTCTTCGCCGTAGGGATGTATCTGCCGCTGGGCACCACCTTCGCCATCTTTGTCGGCGGACTGGTTCGCTGGATGACCGACAAGCTGCGGGACCGCCGCGGCTTCAACGACGCTCAGAAGGCGCGCGTCGACAACGCGGGGGTGTTGACCGCTTCGGGCCTGATCGCCGGTGAAGCGCTTTGCGGTTTGGTGATCGCCGGACTTGTCGGCTCCGGGCACGACGTGACGCTGCTGAAATGGACTCCGCCATTTATCGTGGCGCTGGTGGCGTTGGCGATTCTGATTGCCGTGATGGTACGCGTGCCGCTGGCCAATGCCGGAAGCCCGGATGAGCCGGCTCCGCCGACGGCGATTATGTAAGAAGCAATTAAGCAATTAGCGATTAGCAATTTAGCGATTAGCAATTAGGGCAACGTCATAAATCGGTTTGAAAGGGCACGCCTTCAGCCGCGCCCGAATGATCCCACATTTCGTGGGCGTCAGCCCCGGAGGGCTCCGACTTCCGCAATTTGTGAGCTGCTCCGGAATGAACCGTGGAGCGCTCCATGGAACCCACAAACGAAATTTCGGTTGAAGAGTATCTGCACACTGTGTATCGCCCCGACGTCGAGTATGTTGACGGCGAAATACAGGAGCGCAATGTAGGAGAGATCGAGCACTCGCGAACTCGCCGATCTATCTTGACCTGAACGCCCTGTCCAGCCGTTGAGGCGTGGGTTTTCCGCGGCTCTCTTACCGGAACGCTCTCGCCAAAATACTCTACCGTTGGGGAGCGGCAGGCTTTGCCGGGGCCACGCTCACGTCCGGCCTCCACCAGGGCGGGTAAATAAAATTGATGGGCTGCCTCTTGTTCTCGTCTGCCCAGTCTTGCTGTACCGATGACAAGGTATTGGGGTCGGTGGTGTCAGGCGAAAAATAAAATTCCGGCTGCATGCAATCGCCCAGTCCGTGCTGCTCACATCCCGGTACAACCACTCTCTCATCGTTCATGTCCGTCATGTGAAGCAGTAAGTCCAGCGCCAGGTACGCGACCGGCACGGGCTGCTGGCGGTACAGTGCCAGCGTAGGCCGTTGATCGGTGAGGTGACTGATGAGCAGGGGAATCGCAGCCTGCCCGAGCTCGGCAATGGCTCGTACCTGGGGCGGAGGAATCACCCCGTCGCCTGGGTTTTCCGATATCGCCTTTCCGGAGTACGTAATGCTGTTGTTGGTGCTGATGTCTTCGCTGTAAACCTCACCAAACGGGTAGGTCCTGAGTGCATCGATGAGGGCTTCGTTCCTGGTCGCCGCCGGATTCGACGGTCTGGTGCGCGGGGCAGGCTGTTGCGCGAAGCAGGGAAGTACTACAAGAGGCAAAGCGCAGCACAGGATTAGAGCGTGAAACCGGGGCATGCACCCATCGTAGCTTCCAAACCGAGCATCGGCAAACCGTGCGGGCTGGTCGCGCCCGGGGGATCCAACTCCGAGCACGGGGCGTGTTCTCACATGCGCAGGTGACCCTCCTCACTGCGCTGTTCACCGCTAAGCGCTTGAATGAAGGTGCGCAGACAGTGCGCGCGTGGAGGCCTCATCGTGAGTCATTCGCAGGATCAGAACGTGGTGTTGTGTCCTCTCTGTCATGGTCATGGAGTCGAGCATAAGGAACTGCTGGTGGTGCGCTGGCGGAGCCGGGAGTTTGAGCAGGAATTGCAAACCATCGCCGATGAAGCCGCCTTCGGCGCAGAGGGCGGAATGGACGATCCGATGGCGAAGCACGCCGTCTACAACAACGAGACAGATTAGCCCGACGGGTGTAGCGGTTCGGCGCTGGTAAACAAAGGTTGCGCAGCCGCGCCGATGATTCGGGGTTGCTTATCCGGCTGGTTGGCTTTTTACTTCTCGAATTCGAGAGTGTCCCTCAGGCTGCTGTTCGAAGTCGGATGAAGTATTCGCAACTTGTCGCCGAAGATCGCTGCCCCGGCATACCGCACAACCCGTGGTGTCGCTTGTCACAGACGGCACGTTCATCGCGGTACTAGGATTTTCTGTAATTACTAAGGGGGATCTCCTATGGCAGCACCGTGGGCGCACCGCTACGCCCAGCGTACGAAGTGCGCAAAAAGCTCCATCATTCGCGAACTCCTAAAACTCACACAGCGTCCCGAAGTAATTTCCTTTGCCGGAGGCATGCCGGCGCCCCAGGTCTTCCCGGTAGAGAAGTTCAAAGAAGCTTGCGCGCGCGTGCTCACCGATAATCCGACCGTAGCGTTGCAATACGGCGCCACCGAAGGGTACCTGCCGCTACGGCAATTCATTGTGGATCAGATGTCGCGCTACGGCATTATGGCCAGTGTCGACAACGTGATGCTCACCTCGGGCTCGCAGCAAGCGCTGGACCTGATCGCCAAGTTGCTCATCAATCGCGGCGACCGCATCCTGGTTGAGTCGCCCAGCTACCTGGGGGCGTTGCAGGCCTTCGACCTGATGGGAGCCGAGTACGTCACCGTGCCCATCGACGATCACGGACTGAATACCGACTATCTTGACGCGGCCTTGCGCTCGGGGCCGAAGTTCATGTACGTCCTTCCCAACTTCCAGAACCCTGGGGGTGTCACATTGTCAGAGGACCGCCGACGCCAACTGGTGTTGCTCTCCGACAAGTACGGCATCCCGATCATCGAAGACGACCCTTACGGCCGCCTTCGTTACCAAGGCGAGCACAAGACGCCGCTTGTCGTGCTCGATCGTGCCAATCTGCAACGCGACAAGGGATATACCCTGGGCAACGTCATCTATCTGAGCACGTTCTCGAAGCTGCTGGCTCCAGGTATGCGCCTGGGATGGATCGTTGCGCCGCCCGAGGTGATTGTCCGCCTGGTACAGCTAAAGCAGAGCACCGACCTGCACACCTCGACCTTTGCGCAAATGGTGACCTACGAAGTGGCGCGCGATGGCTTCCTGGACGAACACGTAAAACTCATTCGCAAGTGCTACAGTGAGCGCAAAGATGCGATGTTGCGCGCGCTGACCGACTACTTCCCGGAAGAAGTCACGTGGACGCATCCGCACGGCGGGTTGTTCCTATGGGTGACGCTGCCGACGGGCATCAACGCGCGCAAGCTGCTCGATGAAGCGCTACGGCACGATGTAGCTTTCGTTCCCGGTGATCCGTTCTTCGCCGAAGGCGACAAGGGCTCGCACATGCGGCTGAACTTCTCCAATGCCACGCCGGAGATGATCCGCGAAGGCGCCCGCCGCTTGTCGATCGCGGTGGCCCACGAGTTGGAGCACGTGGGGACGGAGATGGTGCACGCGTAGTCGTTGCTCCTGACGTAGATACATCGGGCCGCCTGCGGGCGGCCCTTATCTGTAGTTTGGACTCGGACATTGTCGTCGATCAACCGAGCATTGTGCGACTCGAAGCGGGTTTGGATTTGCTAATGCATCCGTCCCGCGCAGCGGGACTTACTCAATGACTCCTCCTCACGCCGAGCGCGCGCGGCACGCCGACCAGCTTCTCGCCAACGAGCAAGGGCTATCGCGGCAGCTCACGCAGCGTCAGTTGGGAATGATGGCCATCGGCAGCGCCATCGGAACCGGCCTGTTCCTGGGCAGTGCACTTTCGATTCGCATCGCCGGCCCCGGCGTTATCCTGAGCTACATCTTCGCCTCGCTCGTCACCATGGTTCTGATGGGCTGCCTGGCGGAGATGGCAGTCGCGCATCCTACGGCTGGATCCTTCGGCATCTATGCCGAGCTTTATCTGTCGCGCTGGGCGGGCTTCACCATCCGCTACACCTATTGGGTCGCGGTCTCGATCAGCGTGGGCAGCGAGGCGGTGGCGGCGGCGATCTACACCCAGTGGTGGTTTCCCAACTCGCCGATGTGGGGATGGGTTGTCTTCTACTCGGCAGTGCTCATTCTGGTGAACGCGCTGAGTGTCGGCGCCTTCGGCGAATTCGAGTACTGGTTCTCGATGATCAAGGTGAGCGCGATTGTGGTGTTCATCCTGCTCGGGGCGGCGGTTATCTTCGGATACCACCAGGACCGGCCCATCGGCTTGGAGAACTTTCGCGCCTACGGAGGCTTCCTGCCCAACGGCATGCGCGGAGTATGGTTCGCCCTGGTGTTCGTGATGTTCAGCTTTCTGGGCTCGGAAGTCATCGCCGTGAGCGCCGGCGAAGCCAAAGATCCGCAACGTGCGGTACCGCGCGCGATGGAGACCATGCTGGCGCGCCTCATCATCTTCTATGTCGGGGCCATCGCCATCCTGGTAGGCGTGATTCCCTGGACGCAGGTGCAGCCGGGCCATGACATCACGGTGAGCCCGTTCGTGCGCGTCTTTGAGATCGTGCACATTCCCGCCGCGGCGCACATCGTCAACTTCGTGGTGCTAACGGCGGCGCTGTCGAGCATGAACTGCAATTTGTATATGGCCACGCGCATGATCTTCTCGCTGGCACGTGGAGGTTACGCTCCGCCTGTACTGGGACGCGTGTCGCGGAAGGGAACCCCGTTTCCGGCGCTGCTGTCTTCGGGAGCAGGGCTGGCGGTGGCGCTACTGCTGGCGATCGCGTTGCCGAAAGCCGCCTACGTCTACATGTTCGGAATCTCGCTCTTCGGAGCGCTGTTCGCCTGGGTGCTCATCTTCATGACGCATCTGCAATTTCGCAGACATACTCGTGGTCATAACATTCGGCACTTTCTGCCGTGGTTTCCAGTAACGACAATGTTCGGAATGTCAGCGATCATCGCGATTCTGATTTCAACGTGGTGGGTGGAAGGAATGCGCGTCGCATTGCAGTCGGGCATTCCGTGGCTGCTGCTGATTACGGCCGTGTACTTCATCTGGGGACGCAAGCGTGGCGTGTACGCCGCCGGGCACAAACCCGAAGCAAAGGCCGAGGCGGCGGACTGACAATTAGTCGGGGTACTCCTACTTTCGGGGAAATTCACGATTCTTCTTGAATTAAACCCTCGTTTCCATTCGAACCGGTGGTAAGATTCCGGCGCAAGAATTTGGCCCTCGAAGTAGTCAACTCCGTCCCGCACGTCTGAGACGAAGACGTTTTAACCATCACCAACCAGGCCCATCGACCCCGGCACTTGGAGGTGCATGATGCGGTTTGATCGTTTTCTCCTCAGCACAGCGCGACGGTTGAATTCCGTTCGCCCGGCGAAGGGTGCGGTGCAACTTCTAACCACGTTGTTCGTCGTCTCTCTTTCTCTTTGCCTATTTCCCAACCTGGCCGTGGCAGCGTCGCCGCACATTTATGACGTGCCGCAGGCCGGGCTTCCCGGGTCCCAGACAACCCTGGTGGGCAACGGATTCGATCCCAACGCCACCCTCGACCTCTACTTCGACAGCACGGATGTCGGGCTCGTGGACACCGACAACAACGGAACCTTTGGCATGGCTCTGAAAGCACCGACCATTCGGCAAAACGGAGGCGCGATACAGATACCCGAAAACGCGCTCCAGGGTACACACACGATCACCGCCGTAGAACGGATTACCCAGCTACAGGCACAGGTTCCGTTCACCGTGCAATTTGATTGGCCACAGTTTCACTTCGACGCGCAGCGCACGGGCTTTAACCCTCATGAGAGCGTTTTGAGTCCGGACACGGTCGGAAACCTCACTTTGAATTGGCAGAACACAACGGCGAGTGCTTCGCCGGTAGTGGCGAACGGCGTGCTATACGTCGGTACCTACGGTGACAATGCCAGTGCCCTGGTGGCTCTGAACGCGAGCACGGGAGCATTGCTGTGGACGTTCCCCATCTACGATGAGATCCGTAATTCCGCGCCCGCGGTGGCCAATGGCATAGTCTATGTAGGCACCAACCAATACGCAGGGTATCTGTACGCCCTGAATGCCAGCACGGGAGCTTTGCTGTGGAGGCACGCCATCAGGGGGGGGATCGGGTCTTCGCCGGCGGTGGCCAATGGCATAGTGTATGTCGGGCGCAATGTCCTCTCCGCCCTGAACGCCACAACGGGAGCACTCCTGTGGGAGTTCTCGGGGCCAGACTTCTCGTCGCCGGCGGTGGCGAATGGAATAGTCTACGTCGGCTCCGATAACTTATGGGCCCTGAACGCCACCACCGGAGCACTCGTGTGGGAGTCCCCCTTCGGGGGCGGTTCCTCACCGGCGGTGGTCAACGGTGTGGTCTATCTCGGCGCCTACACCGGTACTTTTTATGCCCTGAATGCGAGCACGGGAGTGCTCTTGTGGTCGAACGTGATCGGAGCAAATGGGGACTCTACGCCGGTGGTAGCGAATGGCGTGGTCTATGTCAATACGGGCTCCATAGATGCTCTGGATGCCGGCACCGGCGCGATCCTTTGGACGTCGGCCGTTGGAGGTGGGGCGCCAGTCGTGGCCAACGGCGTGGTCTATCTCGGCTCCGGGGACCTGAATACTTACGCCTTGAACGCCAGTACCGGCGCGGTCCTCTGGAAGTACAGAATGGAGAGTTACATCGAGACCTCGCCGGCGGTGGTCAACGGCATGCTATACATCGTCGACGAGGATGGGAACCTCGACGCCTTCGGCCTGCCCAACCAGCAAAGGTCGGAGAAGTTCAGCCCACCGCAGCGTCCCGATCCGGCTCGGCTGACGCCCAACTGGAGCCTGCAGCCAGGCCAGCCGGTCACAAGCAAACCCATCAAACCTCAGTAGCAACCAGAGCAATTACCCCGGGCGAGCCATGCGCTCGCCCGACCATTGGAGGTAGTTAAGGCCATAGCTTCAGCCTATCTAACAATCCAGCACCGGAGGTGCATGATGCGGTTCGATCGTTTTCTTCTCAGTACATCGCAGCGGTTGAACTCCGTTCGCCCGGCGAAGGGTGCGGTGCAACTTCTAACCACGTTGTTCGTCGTCTCTCTTTCTCTTTGCCTATTTCCCAACCTGGCCGTGGCAGCGTCGCCGCATATTTATGACGTGCCCCAAGCTGGGCCTCCAGGATCGCAGACAACGACTGTAGGCAACGGGTGGGATCCCAACGCTACCCTCGACGTCTACCTTGACAGCACGGACGTCGGAGTCGTGGTAACCGACAACAACGGAAGCTTTGGCCTGGCGCTTCGGGCGTCGAGCATTCGGCAAAACGGACTCACGATACAGATACCAGCAAACGCGGTTCAGGGTGCACACACAATCACCGCCGTAGAGCGGATTACACAGCTACAGGCACAGGTAGTGTTCACGGTCTGGTCGACTACGGATTGGATGCAGTTTCAATTCGACGCGCAGCACACTGGCTTCAATCCTTATGAGACCGTCCTAGACCGGAATACAGTCAAGAACCTGGTGCAGCGCTGGAGCTACACGACACCACTGCCGCAGTTGATTTCGCCTGTCTTGGCCAACGGGAAGGTGTACCTCGCCACTGACAACCTGTATGCCCTGGATGCCACGACCGGTTCGTTGCTCTGGGAGTATCCAGGACAAATGGGTACAAATGGACCCGGTGCGCCGGCAGTGGCCAAAGGGCTCATCTATTCCTGCACCTATTACAACGGAAACATCGTTGCTTTGAATGCCGATACGGGGAGTTTGGTGTGGGCAAGCCCACTTGGCTATAGGTGTACTATGCCGACGGTGGCCAATGGCTTCGTCTATTTTGATGCTGGAGATGGTGTAACCGCCCTCGACGCTAGCACAGGCGCACTGCTCTGGAAGAATTCATCTGAGGGTGGTGGCATCGAGGTAGCCGTGGCGGATGGTGTAGTCTACACCCCCACCGGCTACCATCTCGCTGCGCTGGACGCCCGCACAGGCGTTACCCTGTGGCAGTACACAACGGACGATTCTGTCGGCGAGGTGCCGGTCGTTGCCAACGGAATTGTTTATGCCTCTTCGCCTGAAGTTGAAGGCACTCTATACGCGATATACGCACTAAACGCCAGTACCGGCGCGCTCATCTGGAAGTATGAATCCTCTAACTACCTCCGCGTCCAGGCGGTGGCGAATGGCGTAGCCTACGTCTACACTGCGGACTACAACCTCTACGCCGCCGACCTCTACGCTCTCGACGCTGGTACGGGTACCGTGCTATGGGAGTACTCGTTTGGAGGCGCCATCGATATATTAAGTGCGACGGTGGCGAATGGGGTACTTTACGTGAGTCCGTTCAACGGCTTCTCGGCCCCCAGTCTCTATGCTCTGGATGCCAGCACCGGCGGGCTCCTCGCGACGTACACAACGCAAACCTATTATTCGCGTTTTGCCACGGTGGACAACGGCATGGTGTACTTTGTTGTCCAGGATGCCGACTACAACGCGACCCTCTACGCCTTCGGTCTGCCGGACCAAGGGTCGAAGAAGTTCAGCCCGCCGCAGCGTCCCGACCCGGCTCGGCTGACGCCCGACTGGGGGCTGAAGCCAAACACAGCCGCAACGCCCAGCAAGAAATAGTCAAGTATTTGCGAAACAAACTTCGGGCGCGGAATGCTTCCCGCGCCCGTTTACCTTCAGCCGTGTCGCGGCGAAAGGTGAAAGCCCCGTCCTTCAGGACGGGGAAAGCATCAAGATAAATAGATGAGTGCCGTAGGTACGGTAGGTGCTTTGGCCGAATGCGACGGAAAACCCCTGCCGTACCTACGGCACTTCCCATCGTTGGCGACGCGCACCCCGCCCCAAGGGGCGGGGCTTTCACCTTTCGCCTCCTGCGGAGGCTGATACGTTGACGCAACAAAAATGGCGACCAAGTCCGACGCTGGTCGCCAACTGTCAACTGAACCGCCGATCCCGAGTGCTTACTAGACTAAGCACTGCCAACTAAATTCTGACAACTGACCACTGACAACCGACAACCGACAACTTTTTAATATCCATGCTCTCCACCCTCTTCCAGATTCACCTTGCCGCGGAACATGCGGAAGATGAAAACGAAATACGCGATGGCGAAGACCATGCCGATGCTCCACCACACAAAGCCGACAGCCATGCCATGCGCGCCAGTCTTTGTGTTTTCGATGGTCAAGCTGTAGGCGGGATCGGTACTGGACGGCAGAACCATGGGATAGAGTGCGAAGGCCGCGCCCACCAGCATTCCGACGATGTATCCGCAGGAGCCGAGGAACGCGCCTAGATCGTTTTTCTTCTTCATCGCCACGAACATGTAGAGCAGGCTGACGATGACGAGCAGCGGAATCACAAACCCGATCGGCCAGTCCTCGTAGTTGTGCAATACCTTAGGCTGAACATACAACGTGGCAATCAGGCTCAATCCGGTGAGCGCTACCTGTATGGCCCATAGCGATGACGCGACTTTGCGCGCTCGCTGCTGCAGCTCGCCTTCCGTCTTCATCGCCAGATACAGGCAGCCATGCGTCGTCAGCGTCACCAGTGCGACCACGCCGCACATCACGGTGTACCAGTCGAGGATGCCGTTGTTCTGGCCGACGCGCCAGTTCGTCCACAGCGGCTCGAAGAAGTAGCCATCGGCGTTCAGCGGCACACCGCGAACGACATTGCCCAGCGCCGCGCCGAAGAAAATCGCCAGCAACATGCTCGACACGTTGAACACCACATCGAAGAAGCCCTGCCACATCGGCTCGTTGATGTGGGCGCGGAATTCGATTCCGATGGCGCGCAGCATCAGCAGCCACAGCACCATCATCAGCGGAAGATAAAAACCACTGAAGCTGGAGGCATAGAGCAGCGGAAAAGCGAAGTACAGCGCGCCTCCGGCAGCAAGCAGCCAGACTTCGTTGCCATCCCACACCGGACCAATAGCGCGAAGAATTGTCCGCCGTTCGTCGTTGGTCTTGGCGATGCACAAATGGATGGCGCCTGCGCCGAGGTCGAATCCGTCGAGCAGAACATAAGCGGCCACCATGACCGCAACAATCATGAACCAGAGCGTTGCCATGGCTATCGCACCTCCGCGGAATTCATTTGCAGCACTTTAGGTTTCTCGATCACGCCCGGCTCAGGCCCATGCTCGATCTCGCGCCGGATCAGGAACAGGAACAGGATTGACAGCACGGTGTACATTCCGGCAAATCCCAGGAAGGTAAACCAGCCGTTGCCGGCTGAGACCATCTTCGAGTAGCCGTCTGCGGTGCGCATCAGGCCGTAAACCAGCCACGGTTGACGTCCAAGTTCCGCCGTCATCCAGCCCGCAGTATTCGCGATGTAGGGAAATGGCGCCGCGAGCAACAGGATCCACAGCATCCAGCGCGCGTTGTAGAGTGCGCCGCGCCACAACAGGAATGCAGCGACCACTGTGATCGCGATGAACAGCGTCCCCAGGCCGACCATGATGTGGTACGAGAAGTAAAGCAGTGGAATGTTCTGCGGCCAGTCGTTCTGTGGAACGTCGTTCAGGCCCTTCACCTCGGCGTTCCAGCGACGATAGGTCAAGAAGCTGAGCATCTTTGGAATGTGAATGCCATTGTCGATGGTCTGGGTGACCATGTTGGGCTGTCCGATGATGACCAGCGGCGCGCCCTCCTGGGTGTTGAAGAGCATCTCCATCGCGGCCAGCGTGACCGGTTGCTTCTGCGCCACCATCTTGCCGGCGTGGTCTCCGGTGGGAAACAGTTGCAGGACGCTGAAGATCAGTCCCGCGATTACGCCGGTACGAAGGTAAATGCGAGCCTGCTCGGTGTGCTTCCTGCTAAGCAGATAGAAAGCGCCGATGGCGGTCATCACAAATGCGCCGGTGACGGCTGCACCGCTCATGTTGTGCGCGTACTGCACTAAGGCCCAGGGATTCAGCAACAGTTGCCAGAAGCTGGAGAGCTGCACGGTTCCGTTAGCAACTTTCTCGTAGCCCACCGGATTCTGCATCCAGGCATCGGTGGCCACAATGAAATATCCAGAGAGCCACGATCCGAAGAACACCATGAAGGCGCAGAACCAATGCATCGTCTTGCTCAGCCGCTTCTCGCCATATAAGAAGAGGCCAAGAAAGGTCGACTCCAGAAAGAAGGCGAACAGGCCTTCCATGGCGAGTGTCTGACCGATCACGCCTCCGGCATAACGCGAGAAGTGCGACCAGTTGGTGCCGAACTGAAACTCCATCGGAATGCCGGTGATGACACCCATCACGAAATTGATACCGAAAATCTTGGCCCAAAATCGCGCGGCGCGATCGTAGGCTTCATCGTTTTTGCGCAGAGCGATCGTCTTCAGCACTACGATGAGCAGCGCCAGTCCCATGGTGAGCTGAGGAAACAGGTAGTGGTAAGTGATGGTAAAGGCGAACTGCAACCGGTGAATGAGGAGTGCTGCGCTATCCATGAATTGACCTCAACAGGAATACGAGTACACAGCGGTGCGGAACGATTCGCACTGATTCGGCTAACTGGGTTTATTGTCATCATCGCGTGTACGCAGGGCTGTGATTCGCGTCACAGACGGGAAGGTTAAGGGGAGGATAGCGAAACGCGACAGGTGGTTCAGGATGGCGAGCAGAAACAGGTCCTTCACTTCGTTCAGGATGACAATCTGGAAAATCATCGTGAACGGGAGAGGTTCGCGGGGCATGCAAACTGCAGGTCCCTCGACTCCTCGTCCGCCTGCGGCGGACTCGTCGCTCGGGATGACACTGGAATTGGGTGCTCTACGGCGCGGCTGAAGCCGCGCCCCTCCAAAAGCCAAAGCCAAAAGCCAAAGCCAAAAACCGCTTCTTCAACTCGGCCGAATATTCTGATTCACCCGGAAAAAGTTCTTCGGGTCGTACTTCTTCTTCACCTCGACTAAGCGCGCATAGTTGTCGCGGAAGCTGGCCTGCACGCGCTCCTGGCCTTCATCCATCATGAAGTTCACGTAGGCGCCACCGGCGGAGTAGGGATGCAGCGCCTCCCAATATTCTTTGCACCAGGCCGTGATCTTGTCCGCATTCGCCGCATCGGGATCGACGCCCACGATGACCTCGGCGAACAGGGCCTCGCGGAAACTGTAGGCCGTGTCTGTTTTCCCCACGCGCTGCGGCGCGCCATTCACCGGATACAGGTGCATGGTCGAGAGCATAGTTGGGATCTTCGCTCCGTGCTCGACGTGCCGTGCGATGGCTTCGTCGCTCAGTTCGGTGAAGTTGTCGGCGCGCCAGTACCACTGCAAGCCGGGAACGAAGAGGCCGTCGAAGATGCTCTGCACCATGGGGAACGGCGCAGGTCCCACGTGGTCGAGCAGCGGATGCCCCATGGTGCGCATGCTCTTCGTCGACTTCTCCATCTCTTCCGCCGTGCCGGTGCCACACCACACAATGCCGCAAACCTTCTTCAGATGAAGGTGCTCGGGAAACATCGGCGCCGGCGGGATTACCAGAAACGCGAAGAAGCCGCTAACGGTCTCCGGTGCGGTCTTGATGAAGTCGCGATAGGCCTTTAGCACGTCGCCGGATTCTTCCAGCGGCCAGAATGTCGGCCCAAACTGCACCATGTTCACCGGCTGCATTCGGAATTCGAAGGACGTAACCACGCCGAAGTTTCCGCCGCCGCCGCGCAATGCCCAGAACAGGTCAGCGTTCTGCTTATCGTTAGCCGTGACAAATCTCCCATCGGCCAGCACCACGTCAACGGAGAGCAGATTGTCAATGGTCAGACCATAGCGGCGACTTAGATAGCCAATGCCTCCGCCCAGCGTGAGCCCGGCAACGCCGGTGGTCGAGATGAAGCCGCAGGGCACGGCCATGCCAAAAGCGTGCGTTGCATGATCGACGTCGCCCCAAACGCATCCCCCTTCGACGCGAACGCTCTTTTCTGCGGGATTCACGCGAATGCCCTTCATGCGCGACAAGTCGATGACCAATCCGTCGTCGCAACATCCCAGGCCGGCGCCGTTGTGTCCCCCGGCGCGAATGGCGGTGAGCAAGTCGTTCTCTGCGGCGAATTTCACAGCCGCGATGACGTCGGCTACATCGGTGCACTTGGCGATCAACAGTGGACGCTTGTCAATCATGCCGTTGTAGAGCTTGCGGGCGATGTCGTAGCCCGGATCGGCAGCTTGAATCAGCTCGCCGCGAAATGCAGCCTTGAACTGATCGAAAGATTGAGGCGACAGTGCCGCAGATGTGCTAGCCATCTCACCCTCCGGGGAAATATTGAGGAAAGCATAGCACTACTTTTGGGCGCAGTTTGACGCGAACCCAACACAATTTCGTAACAGAATCGTAAACCCACCGGCACCGGGCCACGTGACTAACGCAGGCCAAATCACCACAATAGCTTCAGCGCGAATTGCACCTGGCGGGACGTGGTCGCGGTGCTGGTGATGGCTCCTGCGGTGCCCGAGACGCCTGACGGCGTGAAGGTAATCAGCGCCGGCGTATTGAAGTTCGCGCGATTCAACAGGTTGAATATCTCGGCGCGGAATTGCAGGCTCAGGCTCTCGCGCAGCTTGGTGTTCTTGATCGTCGAAAAATCCCAGGTTGCCAGACCGGGACCGACCAGGTTGTCGCGCGTCGCGTTGCCGAAGAATCCGCTGTTCGCCGGCGGCTGGAGAAAGACGTTGGGATTGAACCACTGCGCCGGCGTACCAAGAATCGGATTTCCTGCGAAGTTAGGATTGTTGAATGGCCGCACCGGATTGCGCGTGTCGCCATTATTCGACGGGTTGTAGCTGAGCTGTGCCGTGAAGGGGAAGCCACTTTCCAACGTGAGAATGCTGTTGACGCTCCAGCCGCTGATCATGGTGCCGCCAAAGCCGCGTAGCCCGCTGCCGAACTGCTTGCCTTGCCCAAACGGAAGGTCGTACACGGCGCTGACGACGCCGATGTTTCGCACGTCATAGGTTGCTGGTCCCCAGTCGGCCTGGATGTCATGCGGATTGGAGACCAACCCCGGGGCGTTGCCGGACGTAGTACCGTTCACCGAGTCGCCGTCGTCCAGTGCCTTCGACCAGGTGTAGACGCCGCGCAGCGCGAGTCCGTTGCTGAAGCGGCGATTGAAATCCACTTCCAACGCGTTGTACAAGCTGTCGCCCACGCCGAACCATGTCCAGGTGTTTGCCAGCGTCGGATTCGCCTTGGGCGTTCCGGCGGGAATGTAGATACGAGCCCGCCGGCACCGGAGTGCCCGCCAGTCCCACCGGGAAGTTGCTGGGATACACCGCCGGACATGGCGACGCCGGACAGATAGTGGGCACGGGCGTGTTGCCGTCGACGCCGACGATCTCGTGATATCCGTGCGAGCCGACATAGCGCAGCGAGAACGTCGTGTTCGGCGTGATCTGCTGTTCGATGCCAAGTGTCCAGGAAATCAGCGTGGGCATCTTCAAGTTCGGCTGCACGCCACCGGGCACCAGCAGCGCCTTCGCAGGAGGTGGAGCATTCGGATTGATGGGCAGCGATGACACCGGCACCGAGGCGATGCTGTACGTCGGGTTGAATGGCGCGTTCTGGTCCATGCGATAGCCGAGCGCGTCCTGAAGCTCGTAGTACATGCCGAAGCCTGCCTTGATCACCGTTTCCGGGTGGATCGCATAGGCGATGCCGAGGCGCG
The DNA here is from genome assembly GCA_963796585.1 of uncultured Acidobacteriaceae bacterium. Taxonomy (GTDB): domain Bacteria; phylum Acidobacteriota; class Terriglobia; order Terriglobales; family Acidobacteriaceae; genus CAVVDY01. The sequence goes on along the minus strand of CAWCMB010000002.1, from coordinate 380,863 downwards.
GCTCGGGCAGGAATTTCGCGTTGTTGGTGGTGAACGTGCTGCTCGCGATGCGAGGCTGGTTGGAGATCACTCCGTCGGTGAAGGTGTAATTCGCGGCGCGACCATGCGCCTCGTTCCATCCCGTCGACGACTCAAAGCGAAAGCCGAGTGTCAAGGTGAGCTTGTCGGTGGCGCGGATCGTGTCCTGTGCATATAGGGACGCGAACAGCGAGCGCCAGTTCAACTTGGTGGGCGCCGGATCGTAGAGGAAGCTGCTGGTCGTGCCTTGCAGAAACGTTTGCAGGCTGGCGAAGGTGGCCTGGCCATATTGGCTGAGCGCGATGTTCTCGTTCGACTGGAATTGCTGAACCCAGGCGCCGAACTCGAACTGGTGACGTCCTTTGGTCCACGAGACCTGGTCTTCGTAGGTATAAAGGTTGCGCGCAACATGAAGGTTGCTGCCGTTGTTGCTGCCCGCCAGTCCTAACTGCGCCTGCGGATTTGAGGCTGCGCTTCCGCCCACAACTACCGCTCCCACTGGATGCCCAGTGAGAAAGCCCGGAACGTCCGCTGCCGGTGTGCCGGGCGTTGGCTCGCCAGTGAAGAAGTACCCGGCGCGTGAGTATCCGAAGCGGGCGGTGTTCAGCAGCGTTGGCGAAAAGACGTGTGTCTCCTCCAGCGTTGCCACCTGCTCGGTAAGACTGAGTAAGTCGCTGCTGTAAGGATTGAGTGTCGTAGCGGTGACATCGTTGCCGCTGTCGACGGTATAGATAGCGGAGAAGTTGTCCTTCGACGAGAACACTTGATCGAAGCGGGCATTGCCGAAGTACTCGCGAATGGTCTGCAACGGGCTGCCGGAGACGGCGGCAATTCCGTTGAAATCAGGATCGGTCGCCGTAGGCGTGGGCCACAAGTTCAGCAATGGTTTAACACTGGCAGCAGCGGCCGCGCGCGAGGCCAAGTCGGGTACGAATGCCACCGACGTCTGGTGCAGATTCTGAATGAAGCCTTCAAAGTTGGCGAAGAAGAAGCTCTTATTCTTCACGATGGGACCGCCGGCCGCCGCCCCGAACTGATTACGCTGAAAGGGCGGCGCGGAGCCCTCGTCAAAATAGTTGGGAGCATCGAGCGCGCTGTTGCGCAGATATTCGTAGACCGAGCCGTGAAACTGATTGGTACCGGACTGGGTGACGATGCTGACCTGTGCGCCGGGCCGCTTGCCGTATTCGGCGCCGTAGTTGTCGCGCAGCACGTTGAACTCGCGCACTGCCTCGACGCCCAACAGGTTCTGGCTGGGGCCGCCAGGTTGCATATTGTTCTCCGCCGCGCCGGTGAACTCCACGCCATTCAGCAGGAACATGTTTTGTTGCGGGCGCTGGCCAGACGCCGAGAAATTATTGCCCGTGGTGGAATTGGAGACGCCGATGCCACCTGTCTTCTCCGCGGTGAAGTTCACGATTCCCGGATTCAAGTTCATCAGCAGATCGAAGCTGCGGCCGTTCAGCGGCAGGTCTTTGATCTCCTGGTAGCCGATGAGGCCGGAGATGTTCTGCGTGGTCGCGTTTACCAGGGCGGCGTCGCCGGTGACTTTGACTTGCTGATTGACGTTGCCGACAGCGAGGCTGAAATCCACCGATGCATTTTGGCCGATGACCAGCGAGATCCCGGAGCGCACGCGCTCCGAGAAACCATTTTTTGCGGCGCGCACTTCATACTGGCCAACCGGAAGAGCCGCCAATTCGTAACGGCCTGCGGCATTCGTCAGTGTGGAGCGCAAGAGGCCGGTCTCCTGATTCTTTGCGCTAACCGTTGCTCCCGGGATGACGGCGCCTGTCGGATCACTAACCCGTCCTGAAATAGCGGCCGAAACCTGGGCCTGGGCAGCGAGGGGGTACAGGCTGCAAAAAACCAGCCCAGCAAGCAGGCAGAGCAGGGAAGACAGGCGCACGTTCACCCCAACTGCGAAGATTCGTAGTTAGTCGATTAAATCGAAGTGAACCGTTACTGTCAAACGATTATAAGCGACCAGCTATTCGGGGAGGATGATCATCACTTCGGTGGACTTGATGAGCGCGGCGGCGACCTGGCCCTTCTTCAGCCGCAGCTCGCGCACAGCATCGGCAGTGATGATGGAGGTAATGTGCTGCTCGCCGATTGACAACGTCACCTGCGCCAGCAGGCCGCTGATTTTGATGTCGGTGATGCGGCCGACGAGCTGGTTTCGTCCACTGATGCGGCGAAAAGTTTTGCGGCGCTTAGCGGCAGATCCCGAGACCGTGACCCGCGGCAGGAAGCGATCAATCTCCGATTCGGGTATGCGATGGTGACCGCCCGGGGTTTGCACCGTCTTCAGCTTACCCCGGTAAATCCACTGCTTCAGCGAGGAGTAGCTGATTCCCAGCACCTGGGCGGCATCGCGCGGCGTATAGAGTTTAGGCATAGAACCCGATCGTGATTTCCAGAAGCCTAATTGCGTTCTACCAAGGGTAGCAATTGGAAGGCGTGACGGCCTAGGTGTCACTTTGAGGCTATCCCACTAAAGTGCTACTCCAACCGAGCGGCGCAGCTCCGTTGGCGTAAAAACGTCGAATATTTACTTGGCGACGAGAGCATCTTCGACTACACTTCTTGGGCAACCCGGTGCGAAGGATTCCAGGGTTTCTATTGCCGCGCGGCGATACCCTGCTTTGCGTTTGGGTGAACCTGGCAGACAGAAGTGCGCTGTCTGTATTTGTACGTTAGTTGACTGAAATTTGGGAGGAGTAACATGCGCAAGCTTTCCCTGTTAATGTTCACGCTGGCGATTCTGTGCTTAGCTACCACAGCTTTTGCCGACAACATTGTTTTCGACCTTTCCCCAACCAATGGAACGACGAGTCGCGGAGCCGGCGATGGAACTGGCCAGGGCGTCAGCGTTCAGACTACGCAGACTCTCAGCGACGTCGAGTTCTACCTGGACTCGCCGAATGGTGGCAACTTCAAGTATTTCGTCTACGACAGCACCAACACTAACCTGTTGTTCCTGACCACGTTTAATGTAGGTCCCATTTCGCAGATGACGTGGGTTGCTGCACCCGTCAACTTCACTCTTCAGGCTGGACAGACCTATAACTTCGGCGTGATTTCTGACTCGAGCGCGGATTATGGCTACATCTTCCCGCCGATCAACTACAGCAACAACGGCCTGACCGCCATCACTACCGGCAACGACAACTACACCGGCTATGGCATTCCGGTTTTCAGCGGCAACGGTGGCGCTGAAATCGGTCTGCGCTTGAGCGAAGCCAGTGTTCCGGAACCGGGCAGCATGGTTCTGCTGGGTACGGGCGTTCTGGGCTTGGCCGGCGTGCTGCGCCGCAAGCTGATGCTGTAATTCTGTTCCTTCGTTAAGTTTTGCCGGCCGGAGCTTCAGAGCTCCGGCTTTTTATTTGCGCAAGACTTAAACCATGCGGGTGACCGTCTTGCTGACCGGGTGGGGAGCGGCTCACAAAGCAAAAGGCCGGCGCACGGCCCGGCCTCTGGTTGAATAGCAATTAGGGTGCGTGATGCGCAGTTACTTCTTGGGTGCGATCGCGTCCTTGGCTGCCTTGGCGACGCGGAACTTCACCACGGTCTTGGCAGGAATCTTGATGGCCTCACCGGTCTGCGGGTTGCGGCCCATGCGGGCTTTGCGGGCAGACTTCACCAGACGGCCAAGACCCGGCACCACGAATACGCCGTTCTTCTTGGTCTCTTTGATTGCGACTTCCGCCAGCGCATCGAGGAACGCGGCGACTTGCTTGTTGCTCATCTCATGCTGCTCGGCCATGTGCCGCACCAGTTGAGTCTTTGTCATACCTGCTGCCATTGGGTACTACCTCCTTGAAGGTTTGAGCCAATAATGACGCTCAATTGAACGGTATGTTATACCAACGACGGGCGCTCGCAAAGCATTTTCAGCCTTATTTTATGCGGGTTTTCCACAGGTAGGGGTTTTTAGGCCGCTTTTTATGCGGTTGCCAAGCAGGTTCCCAGATAAGCAACACGGAATTAGCGGGCGAATCGGGAGTAGAAAGCGAGCTCCCGGGCTGAGGAAGCCCGGGGAAGGGGCCTGTGATCCTCAACCCTCAATGCCTGTTTCCGATAGGACTGCGCCTCCTCACTTGGCCAGGAACACCGCCACGCTGCGAGCCTTAACCACGTAGCTGTCCTGCGACAGCAGCGGAAATTCCTGACCATCGTCGGCGATGTCATGCGGCGAAGGCAGAGAGGTATCCACCATTCGGAACCATTCGTATTCTCCGATTTGCGGCAGCTCGAATTCGTGGTCTTCCCAATGCGCGTTGGCGATGAAGTGAAGGTCCTGACGTGAGCCGTCGGGATTGAATTGCGTGAGCTGCATGGCGACGCTGCGAGAGTCGTTGCTCCAATCAGGTTGCATTCGTTCGACGCCATGCCAGGTCACGTGAAAGCCGTCAGAGCCGCTGAAGTTGAAGGTCGAGCGGCGCAGCAGGGAACAGCGCTTGCGGAATCCGATCAGCAGGCGGAAGAAGCGCACCAGGTCGGCATTGGATTCGGCCATATGCCAGTTCACCCAACTGATTTCGTTGTCCTGGCAATAGGCGTTGTTGTTGCCCAGTTGCGTGCGCTCGAACTCATCGCCGGCGAGGATCATAGGAACCCCGTGCGCCATTAGCAGAATGGTTGCGAAGTTCCTGCGCTGCCGATCACGCAGGTCCTGGATGCCGCCGTCACCGGTTGGGCCTTCCGCGCCGCAGTTCCAGCTGTTGTTGTCGTTCCCTCCGTCAGCATTGTTTTCGCCGTTGGCCAGGTTGTGCTTGTCGTTGTAAGAGACGAGGTCATTCAGCGTGAAACCATCGTGACAGGTAATGAAGTTAATGCTGTGGTAGGGCTCGCGCGCGCTGGTCTCGTACAAATCGGGGCTGCCGAGCATGCGCGTCGCCAGTGCAGAGGTCATGCCGGGATCGCCCTTCACAAACTTGCGTACATCATCCCGAAACTTGCCGTTCCATTCCGCCCATCGGCCCCACGCGGGAAAGGTTCCTACCTGATACAGCCCGCCCGCGTCCCAGGCCTCGGCGATGAGCTTGGTGTTAGCCAGCACTGGATCGTAGGCCATGCTCTCCAGCAGCGGAGGATTGGCGAGCACCGAGCCATCCTGGCCGCGTCCCAGCACCGAAGCGAGATCGAAACGAAAGCCATCGACATGACTTACGATGACCCAATGGCGCAAGCATTGAATGATAAAGTCGCGCACCACGGGATTGTTGGCGTTGACCGTGTTGCCGCATCCCGTGAAATTTTCATACGCGCCGTCCTGGTTCAGAATGTAATACGTCGGATTGTCGATGCCGCGAAACGAAAATGTGGGGCCGTGCTCGTCCCCTTCCGCGGTGTGATTGAAGACGATGTCGAGAATGACCTCGATGCCCGCCTGGTGGAACGCCTCCACCATCTGCTTGAACTCGGTCACCTGCTCGCCGTCGCCTCTCTTTGAGGAGTAGGCGGTGTTGGGAGCAAAGAATACGCGGGGCTGATATCCCCAGAAGTTTAGCAGCCGTTGGCCGGTGAAAGGATTAACCCGATCGGAATCGGCCTCTTCGAATTCGTTCACCGGAAGCAACTCGACCGCGGTCACGCCCAGTTGTTTAAGGTAGGGAATCTTCTCAATAAGCCCGGCGAAGGTGCCGGGATTCGCAACCATCGATGTCTCGTGTACGGTGAACCCGCGAACATGCAACTCGTAGATGATGCTATTGACCAGCGGAATGTCGAGCGGTTGGTCTTGCTGCCAGTCTGATACACCCCACTCCTTGACGACGCCGACGCGCTGCGGAGCCGTGGCCTCGGTGTGTGCTCCCCATTCGCCTCCTCCTGAGATAACGCGCGCGCACGGGTCGATCAGAAGAAGAGAAGGACTGAACCGGTACACCGTTGGATCGGGATTGGGCTGCATGTCGAAGCGGTAGCCATAATGCACGCCGGGATCAGCGTTCTCGATAAATGCGTGCCATACCTGGCCGGTGCGATTGTGCTGAGGATCGAAGGCGAGCTCGACCAGCGTGTTGTGCGTGGCCTGATCGATGAGCACCAGCGTGCACGCCGTGGCGTACTTGGAAAAAATGGCGAAGTTGACACCGCGCCGAAATGGCGTGGCGCCCAGCGGAATCGGCGATCCCCGTTGCATGGTGAAAGGCGTGGTTGCGGGCTGGCTGGTGGGCTGGACTGTGGGCGCACTCATAGGTACCTCCGACGAAATTGGCGTTAGGTATGGTGGCAGAAAGCGGGAGGGCGGGCAAGTGGATTTGGGTCGTGAGTTGTTTAATTGCGAGTGATCGTGAATCAGCGCCCGAAGGACGCAAAAGGTGAAAGCCCCGTCCTTCAGGGGCTGTTACGAAACTCTCGCTGCAGCAACGACGGCAGGACAAACGATGCTCCCGTCCCGACAGGGACAGCAGAAGGTAGCCCAGCCATTCATGGCTGGGAAGGCGTAAGTGGGAAGTCGAGAGTCCGCTTCAGCGGACGACACATGTTTCGTACCGGCTTCTTCAGGACGGGGAAAGGTGGAAGAAATGGTCAGAGTGCCGTCGGCACGACAGGAAACAACAGGCCCTTCGCTTCGCTCAAAATGACAAACCAAGATTTCTGATGCGTGTTCACCGCAATTTCACACATTGCCCGACACTTGCTTTGCGATCTTCGCATATAGCTCCACCGCCTCCAGCAACTGCCTCTTCTCGATGTACTCGCCTTCGGTGTGCGCTACGTGAATAGAGCCCGGGCCGATGAGCACCGGCTTGCCCCAACTTGTCAGCGCGGGAATGTCGGTGGTGAAAGCGGCAATCATGGTCTCGATGCCGGGAACCGTCGCCATCTCCATGTAAGGAATTTCGAGGGGGAAATGGGCCTCGGCCTGGCCTGCAACGGCTTCGGTGATTTCTCGCCGCAAATCATCGGCCGGTCCGATTAGCCGAAACAGCAAATGCGCGACAGCGTGATCGGGAATGACATTAGGCGCCCGTCCACCTTCGATCACGCCGATATTCATGGTGCAAGGACCGGCTTTTGAATTTGCCGGCAACTCGATTTTGCGCACGCGTTCCAGCGCGTCGAGCAGCTTCTCAATCGCCGATTCCCCTAAATTCGGATAAGCCGAGTGCGCCATCTTCCCTTTGGCGACGACTTCAACCCGCAGCGTTCCCTTAGACGCCAGCGCCAGCTTGTTCTCTGTCGGCTCGCCGTTGATCAGGAACCTGGCGCCACGCGGCTGCTGATTCGCAACCCGCGCTCCCTGACTGTCGCGCTCTTCTCCAACCAGGAACAACAGCCCAACCTGAACACCGTTGTGCTTCAGCTTCTCGGCGGCGCCGATTTGTGCTGCGATGATTCCTTTAGCGTCGCACGAGCCGCGGCCGTAGATGCGGTCGCCGGTCTCCGACGACGGGATGAACGGTGGCACCACGTCCATGTGGGTTGAGAGCACCACGGCAGGATTGGGCTCGCCTGGGCACGTCGCCCAAACATTGAAGCGATCGCCCTCCACTGTCATGCGCTCGACGTTGTAGCCAAGCCGCTGCAGTTCGTCGGCAAGAGTTTCGCCGACCGCGGTCTCGTTGCCGGTGATCGATTCGATGTCAACTAGCTTGCGAGTAAGGGCGAACAGATCCATGTGGTCAGGATAACGAAATCCACCACAGAGGCACAGAGGTCCCGCCCTTCGCTCTTCGCCCTTCGCCGGACCGCTTGGCCGGCACCTTTGCGTTGAATCCGGCGGACGGCGAAAAGCGAATGGCGAAAGGCGCGCTCTCAACGCGAGTGCGCCAGCGCGAAAGGGTGTTCGAAGCTGAGATAAAAGATAGCGCCCTTCTGGCCAGTCGCTCCCATCAGCCCGATCGGCAGGCCGACCCCGGGCACGATTTGCAGCCCGCTCTTGAAGTTGTAGGCCCAGCGCACGCCGGGGCTGACGAAGAGCGCTTGCTCGCGCGCAGTGCGTCCAGGTGCAATCACACTGGCATTGGATGTCCAGACCACTTCGCACAATGCGTTGAAGCGCGGCTTCACCAGCCAGACGGTGGACTGCGCCAGGTTAGGATTGACCAGCGCAGCGTGGCTGTGTTGCGCGTCCTGCGCCGACGGAATCCAGGTAACCCCGGCGTTCCAATGGGTGACGACATAACGATTCAGCTGCAAGCTGATGGGCAGATTGGTTTGCAGTCCCCAACCACCGTAGCCGCGTCCCGCGCCGCTGTCCCCGGTGGGTAGCAGCATGGAAACTCGCGGTGCAATCGCCAGTCGGGTCTCTCCGCTGCCCACCAGCTGGTAGCGGTAGTTGATGGCGGTGTCGCCCCAGCCGGGACCGAATTCGCGATAGTTGCCGGATTCGTTGACTGAAGCCGTCACGCTGAGCTGATGCTTGAGGCTCCGCAGCGGCCATTCGTCGGTCTGCGTGTAAACCACATCATGGCTGTTGAGGAACTGCACGAAGCTGATGTGCTGGATGACACCATCTTCCTGGTTGTAGGCCTCCTCGACCAGGAAGCTGTTGTCCTGGATCGGCGGCGCGGGCTCGGCCCTTACGGTGTTTGCAGTTGCAGGACTTTCGGCAGGAGAAACCGCCGCAGGATCCGATTCTGCACTGGCGGCGCCGAGCAGAAGCGATGCCAGGAGCAACAAGATGAAAGGAATGCGCATGGAGCACCTGCTAATTATGAAAATGAATTTCAATTTCAAAACTAGCGCGGGGGCCGCGGTTGCGATGTGACTTCCGTCACGGACGGGAGTGACAGGGGCCGCCTGCGGCGCAAGTCGGGTCAGGGTGTGCCCCTGGGGAATGTCTGCGCCTGAGATTTCGAGGAAGGATGGCTAGCGGGCGACGGGCCCTGCTACCGGCGCGGGAAAGATCCTTTCCAGGGCTCGCCTGCGGTAATTGAAGGTAGAACGGAAAACCTGCTGGAAGATAACCATCTCCAGGGCGCGACCGACCGCGCCGAAGCCGACCTCGTATTCGACTTCATCGCGAACCAGGGTCCCCTCAACTCCGCCCTGCGGCATCGGCTGGAAGCTATGAGTGTGCTGCCAGTGACGGAACGGCCCTTGCTTCTGCACATCCTGAAAATACTGATTGAACAAGAATTCGCGGATGGTCACCACCCAGCGTTCATGCACCGGAAGGTAGGGCACGACGCGAAATGCCACCATCATTTCCGTGCCCGCCCCGGCCATGCGCAGTGTTCCTGGGGGGACCTGTCCCGCAGGGAACCGCGGAGGTACCAGGCTGAGCTTTACCAGCTTTGTGCCCAGCGCAGGCGGCATGATGCGTGGCAGGTTGTGAGGATCGGCGAAGAACGCGAACACGCGCTCCAGGGGTGCGGGGACCCATTGCTCGGACTCGAAGCGGCGGCTCATGAGTTCGCACGCCAGAGATAACAGAGGGCAGGAAAAAGTGCAAATGGGGGCTTCGCCGCCGTCGGCACAGCTCTCCTCGCCGCTGCTCTCAGCGAGGTGAGCCGCGCATCACGGTTGCTGAATTCGCGCAGGCCCTTGCGCTGCGCTTGTCCGCTGCGAAATCGTGGCAGACGAGTGCGCGCCTCGCCGAACCGGAGGAGCCTGATGCAGCACCGCGTTGGACGGCGGCGGCACCGGGCTTACGGCCAGCCTGTAGGGAGAGTAGGGCGCGCGAATCGCTGTAACCAGGGGGCTCGCACTGACGGAGACTTTGCTGGCATCGAGCACTGCAATCATGTCGTTACTGGGATCGGCGACATAGAGCCAAGCCCCGTCGACGGACACTCCGAAGTTTCCGGCAAAGCTGGTTTCGGAGTTGATCGAGCTGGTGATCGGGTAGATGCTCCATCCGCGCTGGCGGAAATCACCTATGTCTCGCCGGTAGTTGAAGACCACGATAATGCCCGTGGGATCGAAAGCGTAAAGCGTATTGCCCACCACCTGATAATTGGTGACCACAGGGAAGCCGCGACCAGGCACCGGAACGGGTACCAGTTCGGCGAGGTGCTTGGGCGCGATAGGCGTCGAAATGTCGATTACTTCGATATGGTAGCGGTTGCCGTAGAAGCTGGACAGCAATAGCGATTTCCCGTCGGGCGTGATGACCGGATTAACTCCGTTGAGCGGGTTGGCCGGTGCTGCCCGAAGGCTGCTGGCACTCACCCGGCTGAACATGCCCGTGGAGAGGTCCACGATTTCCAGGTAATAGGAGAAGGGGTTGCTTAGCGAATACCACACATAAGCGTACTTCCCGTCAGCGGTCGAGACGATGCTGAACGGAAACACTCCATTGCCGAGACTTCCAGAGTCGAAGGTCCGGATGATGGTATTAAAGGTAGGCGAGGTGGAATCTGTGTCGATGACACTGACTACCAGGTCCGACGTGATGCGAGTTACTGCACTGACCACCGGCTTGGCGGTATGGGGATCGACACTGGCAGAGATGTTATTGCTGCTGAGCTGATGCGAACCTTGCAACACAATCGCGTCCCCCGGGGCATTGGTGCTGAGGTCCACAGGAATTGCGATCCGCTCAACATCGTTAAACAGCTGCGCAAAGCTGGCAAGGTAGGACTGCTTGCCATCTGCGTTGAAGACCGGCCACAATGCGACATCCGAATTCGGCGTCACCGGAATGTTCTGCATCTGGCGCTGGCTCAGGTTGTAGACGGAGAAGGAGCTGTCACTGTTGATGGTTCCGATCTGGGTTGTCGGCTGGAACGCCGGATTGAGCAGGATATTGAACTGGCCTGCCAACAGGCCGCTCTGATTTTGCTGGTCCTGAGCAGCCTGCGTCTCGGGATTGGTCACCACGATGTCAATGGCATTGCCGGCTGGTGCGTTGGCCGGTACGGTCACCATCAACGTACCACCTCCGGTAACATTCGCCGGCAGCGCAGGCATGCTGCCGATGCGCACCAGTGCTCCTTGCATGAAATTTCCGCCCGTGATCTCAACGTCGTGTGCTGCGTCATTGGTGATATCGCCGCTTACGCCGCTGACCACGGGTGCGGTGTCGGGTGGAACCGTGGAGAAGAAGCCGGTACATGTGGCTGCCGCGCTAATCCCGCCGTTGACCTGTAACTGCGCGATGATTGCGTGCGCAGGGTCGGTGATCATCTTGGCCGCATCGATCACGAAGGTATTGCTCGAGGGAGGAGCATACGGTGCCCCCACCATGACCACGCGCGATCCGTCGGAGTTGATCGCAACTGCATTAGGCGCAAATGCAGAGTTGACCGCTGTCGGAAGAAGTATGGAGCCATAGGTTGGCGAACTGGGCCGCAGGTCCACGGCAGCAATTGCATCGACGCCGCCTATTTGCAGCGCAAGATAGCCGAAGAGTTGCAAAGGATCGGCATTCGGCGTTATCGCAAGCGCGTAACTCCAGGTAATGCTGGAACTCTGTAGAAAATCACCCACGATTCCATTCGTTGCCGTGCTGATCACCACGACATGAAGTAGAGCATCCTTGTTCTCTACTTCGGTCGTAACAATGGTGTTGCCGTCCGGCGTAGCGGCGGCGAGGCTCTGACCAAGGAAGTAGCCAGCCGGCAGGGCGACAGAGGAGACGGAGTAGCTCGTCAGATCGACCACCGCAACATTCGACAGCGCGCTTGCAAACGGGAAGACATAAGCTTTGTTTGCGGCGATAACGACCGATCCCGTTGGATTTGCGCCCAGAATCGGCAAGAGACTTACCGTGTGAACCACCGTAAGCTGCGCCGTGTCGACTACCCGCAGGAAGCCATCTAAACCGGCAACGAGCAAGAGCTTGCCGTCGGGGGTCAGAGCCGCCGATAGTCCGTTTACAGCGGTGAGCCGCCTGACCTCACGCTGCACCGTGGTGTCGATTACCGACAAGTAATCGCTATTGAGGGCGAAGGCCAGACGGGTGTTTGGCCCGGGCAGCACGTCAGACAACCCGGTACCTTTCACCGAGGTGATGGATGTGTTGGTCGTCAGGTCGTACAAGCTCAGGGTGCCGTCTGCGGTTGAGACCAGATAGTTCTCCTGTGCCGCCAACGGAGCGCATAGACAAGCCAGCAGTACGGCGATGAACAATCCAAGATAAACACCGGTAACGCCCGGAATCGAGTCATTGCGGGAAGAAATTCCAGGGTGCATATAGGCCCTCAGACAGCTGTCAGTTGGATTGTGAATTGCGCGACATAGAGAGTACCGTTTCCTGGCTGAAAGTCCAAGCTGGAATTCTGTTAAATGCGGCAAATTATGTTGTTCACCCGGTAGCGCTGGTGGGCTTCCGGCGTGTCAGGTCTAAGCCGACGCAGACCCGCCCACGGGGCACGTATCCCAGGTACGTGGGGGCCTGCCGGGGCAATTCGAATTGCGCCGTCTGGACCTACGGTTGCGGGCTCCGCACAGTCCCGCTGGCAGCGCTCGCCGGTTGCGGTAGGAACGCCGGCGATGGCTCGGCCGGCTCAGCCGTCGTCTTTCGCTCGATCGGGGCCGGCGTCTTCAGCGGCCTCGTCGGCGGCGCCACCGGGCTGACCGCAAGGAGATAGGGATACGCCGGGGCGCGGATTGTAGTAACCACGGCGTCTTTGCCGCTGGACACTTTGGCGGGATCAAGAACCGTGACCTGGTCGTTGACCGAATCGGCAGCATAAAGCCATGCGCCGTCGGAAGAGAAAGCGAAATTGGGAGCGGACTGAGTCACTGAGTTGTACTCACTAGCTATGGGATAGAGGTACCATCCACGCTGGCGAAGATCGCCGGTGCTTCGGTCGAAGTTAAAGACCACGATGATGCCGGTCGGATCAAATGCGTAAAGCCGGTCGCCCACGACCTGGTAGTTGGTCACCGCGGGAAATCCATGGCCGGGTACTGGAACCGGCACAAGTTCTGCAATGCGCTTCGGCACCGTAGGCTTGGAAATATCGACTACGACAATCCTCCAGCGATTGCCATAGAAGGTGGATAGGATCAGCGACTTGCCGTCCGGCGCCAGTACCGGCCTGATTCCATTATTTGGATCGGCCTGCACTACTCCAAAGCTGGCAGCGCTTGCCTGGGTAAATGCGCCGGTAGAGAGATCCATGATTCCCAGGGAATAGAGGTAGGGAAACCCTGCCCGGTACCACATGTAAGCGAACTTGCCGTCGGCAGTGGTTGTCATAGCGAAAGGAAAGACACTGCTCTGGTGGATGCCGGCGTCGAAGGTCCGGAGGATGGTGTTGAAGGTCGGAGAACCAGGGTCGCTGTCGAGCACGCCAACATGAATGTCGCCGGAGGCACGCCAGATGATATTCACCACTGGTTTGCCAGTCTTAGGATCGACACTCGCAGACAGCGGCGGGCTGCTGATCTGGTGACTGCTGCCCGAGATCACAATCGGACTGGCAAGAAGGTTATTGGACAAATCAATGGGAACAATTACGACCTGGGCGGTTTCGTTGAAGGAAGAAATGTACAGTTCTTTTCCGTCTGTGTTGAACACTGCCCACAACGGCGTAACTCCGGACTGTAGGAAGGGGATGTTGACCATCCCGCGCTGGCCCAGGTTGTAGATCGAGAGAGAGGTGTCGCCGTTGAGGCTCACGAACTGGCTCGAAGGTTGAAACTTGGGATTGAGCAGGATATTGAACTGGCCAGCCAGCAGACCGCTCTGGTTTTGCTGGTCTTGGGGCCCTTGGGTCTCGGGATTGGTGACGATGACGTCGAGTGCTTTGCCGGCCGGGGCGTTCGCCGGCACGGCAAGGCTTAACGCACCGCCTCCCATAAACGTGGTCGGAAGCTGGGTCATGCCGCCAATCTTCGCCAGCGCTCCCGCCATGAAATTGCCACCCGTGACCTGAATCTCATGCGGCGCATCGTTGGTGATGTCGCTGCTCACGCCGCTGACCGCTGGCGCAGTGCCTGGCGGAGTGGTGGAAAAGAAACCAGTTCCCACTGATTCGCCGGCTCCGTTGCCTGCGGTGATTTGCGCGATGATGGCGTCAGCGGGGTCGCTAATCATTTTGAGCGCGTCGATTACATACGTGTTCGCCGAAGGCGGGAAATAGACCGAACCTACGAGGATCAGACGGCTTCCATCGGAGTTAATGGCGAGACTATAGGGGGACAGCTGGGGAAAGACTGCGGTTCCCAAAAGCACATGCCCATAGGTAGGGGAATTGGCGCGTAAGTCCAGGGCCACAACCTGATCGCCTAGATCGCCCTGCAACGCCATATACCCGAAGATCTTGGAGGGATCGGATCCATTGGGAGTCACCGTTAGCGCATACGCATAGTAAATACTGGAATCCTGGGCATAATCACCGATGATCACATTCGTCGCCGTGCTGATCGCCAGGACATGATACAGACCATCCCCGTTCTCCTGTTCGACCGTCACGATAGTCTGGCCATCCGGCATAGCTGCAGCAAGGCTCTGACCGGAAAAGTAACCGTCAGGAAGCGTGATGGATGAAACGGCGTAGCTCGTCAAGTCGACGACCGCCACATTGGCCAGCGGACCGGTGTAGGGGAAGACGTAGGCTTTGTTCGCCGCGATCACCACCGACCCGGTCCAGCCTGTTCCCAGCACCGCCTTCAAACTCACTTTGCGCACCACTTGAAAAGTCGAGGTATCGATGAAGCGAAGCCACCCGTCGTAGCCGGAAACCAGCAGAAGCTTGCCGTCTGGCGTCATCGCACCCGCTAACCCATTGGCATCTGCAATTCGAAGGATTTCGCGTTGCAAGGTCGTGTCTACCACCGAGGTGTAATCGCCGCTGGGTGCGAGGAGCAGACGATTGTTCGGCCCGGCGAGCACGGCAGACATGGCGATGCCGCCCTTTGCCGACGTGATGAGCGAGTTGGTTGCCAGATCATACAGGCTCATCGTGCCGTCCTGAGTTGAGACTATGTAGTTCTCCTGCGCCAACGCTGAAAGGCCCAGGACGAATAAGCTAAGAAAGATAGCGAGAGGAAGAACACGATTTAAGTGAGAAAACCTCGATGACATAAGTGCTCCGGGGACGATGGACAAGATGTATTCAACGGGAACGAACCATCACTAGCAGCAATGGCTGCACAGGCAGCACAAATCAGAGTAGCTGGACGCGGAGGAAAGTCAAGCACAACAGCCGATATTTCGAAAGGCTGTCAGAAACTGCAAGTCCACCAAAATCACTAAGAGCGTTCAATGAACTCATGCATCTAACACCTATCCGCGCTAAGGAACCACATAGCATCTCGCTTTCGGTAAGAGGGAACTCATGCAAAAACGCAAGCTTGGAAAGAGCAATTTGGAAGTCTCGGCCATCGGATTCGGCTGTATGGGACTGAGCTTCGGCCTGGGCCCGGCAGTGGACAAACAGACTGGCATCGATGTGATTCGGGCGGCAGTCGAACGTGGCGTGACCTTCTTCGACACCGCTGAAATCTACGGTCCCTACACCAACGAGGATCTGGTCGGCGAGGCGCTGGCCCCATTTCGAAAAGATGTCGTGATTGCCACCAAGTTCGGGTTCCACATCGAGAACGGCAAACAGTCTGGCCTCGACAGCCGGCCGGAGCACATCAAGCAGGTTGCCGAAGCTTCGCTGAAGCGTCTCAAGAGCGATGTGATCGACCTGTTTTATCAGCACCGGGTCGATCCGGAAGTGCCCATCGAAGATGTTGCTGGAGCCGTGAAGGACCTGATCCACCAAGGCAAGGTCAAGCACTTTGGACTTTCGGAAGCCGGAGCGAAGACCATCCGCCGTGCACATGCAGTTCAGCCCGTCACCGCGTTGCAGAGCGAGTACTCGCTGTGGTGGCGAGAGCTGGAGAAAGAGATATTCCCGACGCTCGAAGAACTTGGAATCGGGCTTGTGGCGTTCAGCCCTCTAGGCAAGGGATTCCTCACCGGCAAGATCACGGAAGAGACCCAGTTCGCTCCCAACGATTTCAGAAACATCGTACCGCGATTCAGCGCAGAGAACCGCAAAGCCAATCAGTCGGTTGTCCATCTGATCAACCAGATCGCAGCACGGAAGAAAGCCACTCCCGCGCAGATTGCGCTGGCCTGGGTTATCGCGCAGAAATCGTGGATCGTGCCCATCCCCGGGACAACAAAGATCCATCGCTTGGAGGAGAACCTGGGGGCAGCAAACCTCGAGCTTACGCCTGACGATCTGCGCGAGATCGAAGAGGCCGTTTCGACGATTCCGGTCCAGGGTGAACGCTATCCCGCAGAACTACAGAAGCTGGTGGGGCGCTAGAGTCGTTTTCGAGTTGTCGTATCCGCAGCGCCTGGGAGTGCGGCGCTTCAGCGCCGCGTAAGAGTGGCGATACTTTGTTTTTCGGGCCCGCACTACCCAGACACACGAAAAGCAAAATTGCTCTATACCGTCTGCTCCTGTCCCGCCAGCTCTTGCAGCAGTGAGCTCAGCCGCCCCAGCACCTGCTCGGGCTGCTTCTCTTTGAGCGAGAATTTCAGGATGCCGGCAGGCGTGAACTGCGCGCCAGATTCCGAGGCAACGAAGCGCATGAGCCGATCAGGTTCGATGTTGGCTTTTTCGGTGAAGCGGATGCTGACCGCATCTTTGCGCCGTTCGATTTGCGCTATACCAATGCGCTGCGATAACAGGCGCAGCCCGGCGTACTCCAGCAGATTGCGTACTGGCGGCGGAGTTGTCCCGTAGCGGTCGCCCAACTCTCCGGCAACGTCTTCCAACTGCGCCTCCGACTCGACGCCGGCGATGCGTTTGTACATGCGTAACCGTTGGTTCTCCTCGTGAATGTAATCGGCCGGAATGCGGATGTTGAGTCCCAGATTGAGCTGCGTCTCGGGCACTTCTTCCTTGACCTCGCCTTTCAGCTCGCGCACCGTGCGTTCCAGCATCGTGGTGTACAGCTCAAATCCCACGGCTTCAATGTGGCCGCTCTGCTCGCCGCCGAGAAGGTTGCCGGCGCCGCGCAGTTCCAGATCAAGCGCTGCGATCTTGAATCCCGCCCCCAGATCGCTGAACTGTTTCAGTGCGGCCAGTCGACGACGTGCCAGCTCAGTCAAATCGCGGTCCGGAGGAATCAGCAGATACGCATAAGCACGGCGGTCGGAGCGGCCCACCCGTCCACGCAACTGGTAGAGTTCCGACAGTCCGTGCCGGTCAGCGCGATTAATGATGATCGTATTGCACAGCGGAATGTCGAGCCCGTTTTCGATGATGGTTGTGGCCAGCAGGATGTCAGCCTCGTGGCGCACGAACGCCATCATGGTTTTCTCCAGCTCGCTTTCCGGCATCTGGCCGTGGCCGACCAGGACCTTCGCCTTCGGCGCCATCTCGCGAATCTTGTCGGCGATGTCGTAAATGCTCTCAACGCGATTGTGTACGAAATAGACTTGCCCGCCACGTTCCAATTCTTTCTCGATGGCCGAGCGAATGAGCTTCTCATCCCAGGCGACGACGACCGTTTGGATCGCCATGCGGTCTTTGGGTGGCGTCTCGATCACGCTCATGTCGCGCAGGCCGAGCAGCGACATATGCAGCGTGCGCGGAATGGGCGTGGCCGACAAGGTGAGCACGTCGACCTCTTTGCGCAGTTGCTTGAGCCGTTCCTTATGCCGCACCCCGAAGCGCTGCTCTTCGTCGACGATGACCAGACCGAGATCGGAGAACTTGATGTCCTTCGACAGCACGCGATGGGTGCCAATTACAACGTCAACTTGCCCGGCCTCAATCCTCGCCACGGTTTCTTTCTGCTGCTTGGGTGAGCGGAAGCGGCTGAGCATCTCGATCTTGATGGGGAAGGCGGCAAAGCGGCTGCGGAAGGTATTGTAGTGCTGAAAGGTGAGCACCGTCGTAGGCGCCAGCACCGCGACCTGGCGATTGTCGTTGACTGCTTTGAAGGCAGCGCGCATGGCGACTTCCGTTTTGCCATAGCCGACATCGCCGCAGAGCAGGCGGTCCATCGGGGTAGACGCTTCCATATCGCGCTTGACGTCGGCAATGGCGTCGAGCTGGTCTTCGGTCTCTGTGAACTCGAACGAGTCTTCGAACTCACGCTGCCATTCGGTGTCCGAGGCGAATGCGTGACCCTCCGCACTCTTACGGACGGCATAGAGCTTGAGCAGTTCATCGGCCATGTCTTTCATGGCCTTCTTCACCCGCGCCTTGGTCTTCTGCCACTGCTGTGTACCCAGGCGATTAAGGACTGGTTTCACGCCCTCCGACGAGCGGTACTTCTGCACCAGGTCCAACCGCGTGAGCGGGACATAAAGCCGCGCCCCCTCGGCGTATTCCAGGACCATGAACTCGGCAGCCGCGCCGTCTTCCTGCGGAACTTCCTTGAGTCCCTGGTACTGTCCAATACCATGCTCGACGTGGACTACGTAGTCGCCAATTGCAAGGTCGCGAAAGTCTGAAAGAAAGGCCGAGACCTTCGATTTGCGCTGCTGAGGGCGCCCGGCGGAGACATCGGCCTCGTCGAATAAGTCGCGCGAACCAAACAGAACCAGGCTGGACTCGGGCAGCACCACGCCTTCCGGCACATAGGCTTTGACGATGGTTGTGGTCGCGATTTCTTCCGAGAAGTAACTCGACTCATCCACATACACTTGTCCCGGCTTGGGCGTGCGGCTGCCAATGCGGAACGACAGGTTGTACTCGTTAAACACGTCAGCCAGCCGTTCGACTTCGCCCAGGCTCGAGACTGCGAAGACGACGTGCTTGCCATCTTTGGCGAGTTGCCCAACCTCCTCCGCCACCGCCGCAATCGAGCCATGAAAACGCGTGGTCGGCTGCGACTGAAAGGTCAGGTGCTCGACCTCATCGCTCGACTCGATGCCAAGCTGCTCGACTGTAACCACCGGAAACGCTTGCAGGCGCTCGCTCCACTGTTCAGGCGATAGATAGAGCTCTTCCGGCCGCACCAGATTGCCGACCAGGCTGCGCTCGTGTGCCTCTTTCACCTTCGTCCACCAGCCATCGTCCATCTCGGCAAGTTGCTCAGGCTCGTCGATCACGATCTGCGCGTTGGGCATCAAGTTGAAGAATGTCTCAGCCGACCCTGCGACTGGCGCGTATAGCTCCCATCCCGGGAAGACGGCAACACCGGTGGCGCGCACCGTCTGCTCGATCAACTCATCACTTCCAGAAAGGCGCTCGCCCGAAAGCCGCGCGTTAATCGCTGCCAGCGTCTCTTCTTCCAGAGGAGTCTCGGTAAGCGGGAGCAGCACAACATCGTCGGTGCTGGCCGCCGAACGCTGGGTCGCGGGATCGAACTTGCGAATGGACTCGATCTCGTCGCCGAAGAACTCAACCCGCACCGGCCGGTCCGACTCCGGCGGATACACATCGAGCAGGCCACCGCGATGGGCAAATTCGCCGGGCATCTCGACCACATCCACTTGGCTGTAGCCAACCATGCGCAGGTGCTCGACGACTTTTTCCACGTCAACCATCTCGCCGCGACGCATTACCTTTGCGAGTCCGGCATAGAAGCCGGCATCGCGCATGCGCATCGCCGTAGCGCTTCCTGTCGTTACCACGATTGAGGCTGCGCCGGTTGCAATCTTCCACAGCGAAGCTGCACGTTCTTCCTGGATCTCCGGGTGTGGCGACTGGCTCTCAAAGGGCAACACATCGTATGCCGGCAGACTGATGACGGAATCAGGCGCGAGTGCACCGGTAAGGTCGGCGAGTGAACGAAGCACCGGTAGCAACTCGTCGATGGCGCGGTTATCGCAAACCATCAGCACCAGCGGACGAGCTGAGGAGCGTTGCAGCAAGACGGTGAACAGCGCTTTTGCAGTCGGGGTCAGGCCGGACACACGTAGCCGCCCCGCGCCGCCCTTGGTGTGGGCTGTTGCGCGCGCCAGGATGGGTGAATTTTCCACGTCCGCGAAGATCTCGCGAACGAATGGAAGGATCATCGTGATTTCATTTTATCGCAGTGAACGCGGCCGCTGTTCGGGCAGTGGGTCAGTTTCTCGAACAATCCTCGTTTGCGACTGAGGAATCTAGGCGTGGTGCTTCGCCCGCCGTGGCACGCAAAAGAGCCAATCCTGAGCCAGCGCAGCGAGTCGAATGCGCACGCATCCTTTATTCGAGGTCACCCTTCTGTGGGTTGTAATAGAAGTGGAAGCGCAACGCCAGGTACGGGCCGTGGAATTGGCTGGGCAGAGGTGAGAACGGGTCGGAGGCGGTAATGCCTCCCCAGGCCGCGCGGTCGAGCGCGATGTCGCCCGACGAGGCGTTGTATTGCAGGCCTGCAACTTTCCCGGTCGGGAGGATAACGAATTGGATGGAAACCTTGCCGCGCTTCAACAATGGCGGCCGCGCTGACTCGGGGATGATGGCATACCAGTTGCGACGAACCGATTCGAGCACGCGCGACAAATACGGCCCAAAATCGACCCCCTGGGTATCGCTGAGAACCTCGAGATTGCCCTGAACCCGGGCGGCTCCGCCTCTTCCGGCGCCGTAATCACCGCCACTGCCCGCCGTGCCGCTAAATCCTACCGAGGGAGCGGTACGGCCCATCGCCACATTGTTGGCTGCTTGGCTGATCTGCTGGCCGGCCGACATCATGCTGCGAAAATCCACCGTCGGCTTTTGTGAACCCTGCTGCGGCACCGCCAGCCGTGGATCCTGCAACACCGGTTGATTGTTCATCGCCATCTGTTGCTGCTGACCCTGCTGCTGTGACGCCTGCGGTTGTTGGCCCGGGGGCTGCTGCGACAGAGGCGCCGCCTGGGCCTGTTGGGCTGGCGACGGCGATCTGCCTGGCGATCCGGCGCGGCGTAGTTCCTCCAGCGTCTTCTTGTCAATCTGCGGATGGCGGCTCTCGGCGATTCGGTTCTTATCGGAAATGACGTCGGTCGGCGGCGCCTTCGGAGGCGCTTTCTGCAGATCCGGCGGCAGATCGAGATAGGTCAGCTGCTTGTTCTTCATCAGGTCGGCGGCCGACGCGATGATCGGTCCCTTCAGGTTCGGAAAAAGCCTGGTGGTGTTGATGAGCATCAGCACCACCAGCAGGTGGACCATGATAGAGATCCACGCGGCTTCGCGCCGGCGCACCCGTTCCAGCTCGTCTTCCAGTTGCAACAGAAGATGAGGCGTGAGGAATTCGACCTCCGCAGCGGTCGTGTTCCAGCGTTGCGGCTTGGGCTCTTCCGGTGGAGTTCCGGGCGATGTAAGAATTGATGCCATCCGTATATTCGACTGCTCTGAGCTACAACCCGCCCAGAAAACTGGTGGCTGGGCGATCCCGTCCACTAGGATGGCGCGAAGAAACTAACCCGGCAGCGAGCGGTAAATCCTTCTTCCTTATTTTCGCACACATATGCTTATTTCATGATTCCCCTGGCTACCCACCTTAGTTCCAGAAACTGTTCGATAAACTGGTTTCCAATGAAGGCCATCATCGTAGGCACCGCCGGGCATATCGACCACGGCAAGAGTGCGCTGGTGCGCGCCTTGACCGGTACCGACCCCGATCGTCTGGAAGAAGAGAAGCGGCGCGGCATCACCATCGACATTGGTTTCGCCAACCTCGACCTGACCTCGCCTTCGGGCCAGCCGCTTCGTATCGGATTCGTCGATGTGCCGGGGCACGAGCGTTTCGTACGGAACATGCTGGCCGGGGTGGGCGGCATCGATCTGGTGCTGCTGGTGATCTCGGCGGAGGAGTCGATCAAGCCGCAAACTCGCGAGCACTTCGACATCGTGCGCCTGCTTTCGGTGCGGCGAGGTATGACGGTGCTCACCAAGTCGGACTTGGTCGATCGCGACACACTCGAAGTCGTTCGCATGGAAGTGGCCGAGTATCTGAAAGGATCGTTTCTCGATCCCGCAACTTCGCCGATCGTCGCGGTCAGCGCGAAGACTGGCGAAGGTTTAGACGAACTGAAACGCGAGTTGGCCCGGCTTGCCGCAGAAATTCCTGCCAAGGACTCGAAAGCCGCGTTTCGCCTGCCCATCGATCGCGTTTTCACCATGAAGGGCTTCGGTACGGTGACTACCGGCACACTTATTGCCGGCAGCGTTGCACCCGAGCAGGAGGTCGAAGCTCATCCCGGAGGCCGGCGGCTGCGCGTGCGCGGGGTGCAAGTCCATGGACAGCAGGCGAAGCAGGCCATCGCAGGACAGCGCACCGCACTGAACCTTGCTGGCGTGGAGCTCGCCGATCTGGCGCGCGGCATGATGTTTACCGGCCCAGGTCTGTTCCAGCCGACCGAGCGCCTCACCGTAAGCCTCGACCTGCTACCCTCGGCCAAGCCGCTGCGCGACGGTGCGCGAGTACACTTCCACGCCTCCACCGCTGAAACCATTGCCCGCATCAAGCTGCTGGAAGGGAAGCTGGTGAAGCCCGGCGAGTCGGGCTACGCGCGATTGAAGCTCGACCATCCACTCCTGTTGTTGCCGGGCGACCGCTTCATCATTCGACAATTTTCGCCCATGATCACCATCGGCGGAGGGCAAGTTCTGGACGCTCTCGAGCCGGCACGCCGTATGAAAACGGCAGAGCGCCTGGCTTTCGTGCAGAGAGTGGCGAATGCAACTCCAGAAGAAACCTTGCTCGCGCGCGTGACGCGGAGGGGCATCGCCGGATTGTCGACAGCGGAGGCCATCGCTGAAACGGGATGGCTGCCTGCGCGTATTGGTCCCCTTGCTGCGGCGCTGAAGCTGGAGAAAAAGATTGTTCAGGCCGGTGACCTGCTGTTGTCTGGTGATGACTTCGCACGCGCGCGAACCAGCGCCCTCGCTGCCGTCGACGAATTTCACAAAGCCAATCCATTGGTCGCCGGGCTGAACCAGGAGCAGCTTCGCGAACAGCTTGGATTGCGTGCCGAGATATACCGCGCCGTCATCACTACGCTCGTAAGCGACAAGAAAGTCGAAGTCGCGGGCGAGCAGGTGCGTGGAGCCGGACGTGGCGTGGTGATGCGCGATGACGAGGCGGAATCGAAAGAGAAGATAGAGCAGGCCTTCGCCAGAGCGGGATTACAGGTTCCCTTGTTGAAGGATGTGCTGGCATCGGTGCCTATCGACCAGGCGCGCGCTCAGAAGATCGTGACCCTGCTGTTGCGCGACCGCGTGCTGGTGAAACTGGGCGACGACCTGGTGTTTCACAAGAGCGCTCTGGAGTCGCTGCGGCAGCAGATCGCTGCCCAGAAGACCAAGACGCCCAAGCTGAACGTCGCTTCGTTTAAGGATCTGTTTGGCATCACCCGTAAATACGCCATCCCGTTGCTTGAGTATCTCGATCGCGAGCGGGTGACGAAGCGGGTCGGCGACGAGAGGGTGATCCTGTAGGCAACGGCTTTAAAAGCGACTGGACATGTTCTCCACATGAAAGTATGCTTATCACATGAGCAAGATGATTCAATTGCGAAACGTGCCTGACCCGCTGCATCGTAAGTTGAAAGCGCGCGCTGCTATGGCCGGGATGTCGTTGTCTGACTACCTGCTGGGCGAGATCAAGGAAATCGCAGAGCGACCGACGATGGCTGAGATGTTGGCGCGATTGGAAAGCAGAGAGCCGGTACGTATCCCAATCGATTCTGTAGGCATTCTGCGGGAAGAGCGGGACCGGCGTTGATTGTCCTGGACGCCTCCGCCGTCGTGGAGTGGCTGCTGCGAACGACAGCAGGACAGCGCATTCACCAAAGAATCAGATTGCATCCGAAGTCGCTTCACGCTCCCCACCTGCTCGATATCGAAGTGCTTCACGTGCTCCGGCGCCTGGTTCGCCGCGGTGTTGTCACATCAACTCGAGCGGATAACGCGATTCAAGACCTGCTGGATCTTCGGCTCATCCGTCATCCGCATTCGGGATTTGTTCCTCGTATCTGGGAACTCCGGGAGGACCTTTCCGCCTACGACGCCGCTTACGTTGCCTTGGCAGAAGGACTTGGCGCTACCCTGTTGACACATGATGCCCGGCTGGCTTCAGCCCCCGTGCATGCGGCAGCCATCGAGCTCTTCTGACACTTGGCTCGAAGCGCCAAACGCGCGCCGGGGCAGGGCGCGCCTATTACTCTCGCCAGCCTACTGCTTGTCGTACACGCCTTTCGACTTCGTCTTCTTTCCGTCAGCCCCAGTTCCTTCGAGTTCGACCGTGCGCGTTTTGCCGTCTTTGGCCACCTCAATGGTGCCGTGGGTCGTCTCTTTCCCGTTCACCTTCACAATCAATTGCATCTTGCGGTCGTTGATCACTTTGTAGGAGCGTGTCATTCCGGCCTCGCCGCCGGTTGCCGGATAGTCCTTGCCATCGAATTTGCCTACCCATTCCGTGTGCGCCGCCTGGCCTTTGCCATCGACACCGTCGGTTGTGACCTTTGTGTTGTCGCCGTCCGCCGTGTATATGACGGTGGTGTTTTTGGTGGTCCCGGCCGGGATCTTCGACTTGGCTTCATTCAGCTTCCATGTACCCATATTTGGATTGTCCGCGGCATACATCGCCACGGCGAACAAGCACACGAACACCGTCAACAGCAGTTTTCTCGCCTTCATGTTTTCTCCATTCCTTCGCGTTTTTGATTTCCTAGTCCTGTAACAGCACTGAAATATAGCCTGTGAGGAGAGCAATTCAAAGATATTCGTGCGCGAACTGTGATATCTCACCAACTGGACATGAGCAAACCACCCGCAAGTGACGATTTGCATGCGAATTCTGCGGCACCTTGAGGGGGATTTAACACTGTGCGTCACATGAGAGCGCCGGAATGCAGCATCGGCTATCATTCCGCCATGCCTCACTCCGTGGACATTCTTGCGGTTGGCGCCCACCGCGACGATGTGGAGCAGACCTGCGGCGGCACCCTCCTGAAAATGGCGCAGATGGGCCGTACCACTGCCATCCTCGACCTTTCGCGTGGCGAGATGGGAACCCGCGGCACCATGGAAGACCGCGCCCGCGAAGCTGAAGACGCGCGACAGATCTTGCGCGTCTCGTGGCGCGAGGCGCTTGATATCCCCGACGGCCGGGTGGAAAACACTTTCGAGAACCGGCAGAAGATCGCCCGTGTTATTCGCGAATTGCGTCCTCGCGTGCTCATCTTGCCGTACTGGCAAGCGCGCCATCCCGATCACTATACCGCTGGCGTGCTCGGCTACGAGGCCGCCTTCGTTGCCGGACTAGCCAAGCTTGATCTCGGATTTCCCGCGCATCGTCCGTTCAAGATCATTTATGCCAGCCTGTACGCCGACCTGCGTCCTACGTTTGTGGTCGACATCACCGACCAGTTTGAAGCGCGATTGCAGTCGCTACTGGCCTATCGCTCGCAGTATTCCGACCAGGCATCGGGAAGGGGACTATTTCCACGCGAGACAGAGATTCGCGAGAAACTGACGCACATGGCCGGATTCTACGGCCTGCTTGCCGGAGTGAAATACGCCGAGCCGTTTGTACAGAAAGAGGTAGGACTGGTGGATGACCTGCTGGCGATTCCGGTGCAGTCGGTCTGAGCCTTACTTCTTTCTCTCCACCAGAAACGCCGCAATCTCGCGCAGGGCTTGCGACCTTTCGCCGAAAATATCCAGCGCGCTATCGGCCTTCGCGATCAACTCATCCGCTTTCTTAAGCGAAGCTTCAATCCCAAACAGCGCCGGATAGGTCACCTTCTCGCTGGCAGTATCTTTGCCGGCCGTCTTGCCGAGCTGCTCCGAGGTCTGCGTCACATCGAGAACATCATCAACAATCTGAAACGCCAGCCCGATATTCATCCCGAAGTCGCGCAAACTTTGAACCCGGGCAGCGTCGGCGCCCGCATATAAGCCGCCGGTAACAACGCTTGCGGTCAGTAACGCCCCCGTCTTCGAGCGATGAATGTACTCCAGCGTCTTCGCGTCGGGCGGGGTATGCTCGGCTTCAAGGTCCATCACCTGTCCACCAATCATGCCGTCGATGGTTCCGGTGGCGTGCGCGATTTCTTTGATAATCGCGGCCCGAGCATCTGCGGTACATTGCAACTGAGCCAGCACCTCATACGCCTGCGTCTGCAAAGCGTCTCCCGCAAGAATGGCAATCGCTTCTCCGAATACTTTGTGGCAGGTCGGGCGGCCGCGCCGCAGATCGTCGTTGTCGAGTGCCGGCAGGTCGTCGTGAATGAGCGAGTAGGTGTGCAGCATTTCGAGCGCAGCACCCAATTCCTCTACTCCAACCGGCACACCGCCCGCCACCATGCGTGCCGTTTCCAGGCACAGGATCGGCCGCAGCCGTTTGCCTCCGGCAAATACGCTGTGCCGCATGGCCTGGTGGATAGAAGACGGGTACTGCGTTGCGGGAGGCAGTAGCCGTTCCAGGGCTTCGTCGGTGACCTGACGTCCTTGTTCTAGTGTGTCCTTGAGCATGAAAAAGCGAGTATAGCAACGGAACCCTGGCTAAAGCAGTGACCCGCTGCGCTTCGCCCCCTTGATTCTGGACTTGTCATCACGAGCCCGCCGGGCGTGCCAGGGACCTGTTCTCGCCCACACCGAAACTAAGCAGGGCGATTGCCTCATCCTGGCACAACGAAGAGCAGGTCCCTGGTTCGCGCCCGCCTCGAGATGGCAAATCAATAAAGGATGCACCGGCGCGATTGGAGGGGTGCCCCTTCAACTGCCGATGACGAACAGATCAAACTGGCTCGTAGTAGCGTCCCTCAGCGCACCCTCTGCACAGCGTCTCGCCATTACGTCTAATTCCGCGCTGGAAGTTGATCCCCTCACCGCAGTGCGCGCAGACGATGCGCTCGCCCTTGTAGCCCGGCATCTCCTCGGGCGGAAGATGCACTTTGACCCACTGCACGTCGAACAGCGCCTCCGTGGACATCTCCCGGTAGGCCAGCATCTGCTGCTGGTTCTTGCTCTCGATCTCGGGATGCATCTGTCGGGCCAGCGTCTTTGAGCTTTCGCGGGCGGCGATGCGCACCGCACGCTCGTTCCCCAGATCAACGAAGGTCGCAGCCACCTTGCCCCAGTCGCGAAACTTCAGCGCCCGTTTTCCCAGCCGGCATCCGGTGACCACGCCGATGGCGTCGGTCATGCAACGGTCGATCTCGACGACTGTGATAAGGCGCTTGCGGTCGCGACCTTTAGGATCTTCGATCCCCAACAGCTCCAGGCCAAGCATGGCCATGCGGACACCCAGTACCTGCCCGGCACACAGATGACCGTGGGCAACTTCCGCCTCATGCAGCAGCGCGTCAAGCGACTTCGGAGGATGATAGTCAGTCATTTCTAAGTTTCATTCTAGACTCAAGCGGCTACCCAACTTTGGTGCCTTCCCAACCCATAGGGGATGTGCTAAAGTCCGGCGCACGTTCGGAGGAAAACTAACATGCGACCACTTAAATGGCTAGTGCTATGCGTCTTTGCGCTGCTCGTCTGCTTTGTCTTGGCAAGTCCGGTGGCGGCGCAATCTTTCAATTCTCATTCGCAAGCTGCGCCGGGATCGGGCTACTGGGCCGATCCTGCTAACTGGCTGGAACAGTTTGTGCCCGACAATCAATTGTTCTGGGACAACTCAAAAAATTGGAGCACGAATTACGGGCCCGCCTATCGCGACACGGTGGGAAAGCCTTCGCAGATGTTGGCGTGCACCCAGCAGTTTGCGCTCTGTTTCCACTCGGGTCCTGACCCGTATCCGTGCCATCTCGCTCCGGATGGACGTTCCGCCAATTGCCTATGTACGGTCCAGACCACCACGAATTACGTTTTGGAGCCCTCGATTCTGAACTATCCCGTCTATTTGGCGACCCTGAATAAGTGCGGCCCTGATGGCTTGAAATGCTCCAACCCTGATGATGCCCCGGTTTGTAAGCTGCTGACCAACGGAGAGCTCATTCCCGGCGCCGACGTGATCTCTACCTTCGACCCAGAGTCGCGTGCGGAAATCTTGAAGGCCCTTGCCACCGCTGGCAAGAACTTCCTAACCTGTGACAAGGCAGCTTACGCCGGATGCATGACCGCGCCCTGCCGCAATAACGGTGATGGCACCGCCAACTGCAAGTGTCCCGTCTTTTACGGGCCGTTCCAGCTCAC
Source organism: uncultured Acidobacteriaceae bacterium (assembly GCA_963796585.1). Classification (GTDB taxonomy): domain Bacteria; phylum Acidobacteriota; class Terriglobia; order Terriglobales; family Acidobacteriaceae; genus CAVVDY01. The sequence goes on along the minus strand of CAWCMB010000002.1, from coordinate 352,922 downwards.
CGGAAAGAATGCCCAGTGTTCGCTCGGCGGCGATCTCATCAACTCCGCCTCCTACAATCCGACCTTGGACACCAAGAAGTAAGCAGTTCTTCAGTACGTCGTTCGGGCTTGGCCCCTGCAAAAACCGCGGCAGAGGCTGAAGCCCGACGGGCAGAGACGAGGCTAAGATGCGGCCAGGGAGAGATGGAGCGGCTTGCAACTACGCCTGGGTGGAGCACCGCTTCAGCGGTGCAGCTTCCGCATAGAAATGGAAGCCGGCTTCAGAGGCTGCCGAAAAACTCTGCCGGGCGCCGTTTTGCAGGGGCGCAGCTTTAGCTGCGCCATAAAACCCCCCGTGTTTTTGTCATCCCGAACCTCGTTAGAGGTGAGGGATCTGCTGGTTTTTTCCACTGCGAAGACTCTTTCCGCAGCCCAAATGAGGTGTGCACCTCATCTTCTGCACGCCGGAAGACGTGCCCCGCCCGATGTTTCTTAGTTGCGTAATTTTGAAACTAAGTCTCGGCCGAGCTTGCCTACGGCTCCGCCTCGCTCTCTCCCGCCAACTCCTCCGCGTGATGCGGCACCACATTTACCGTGAACGGCTGCCCGTTGGCCGGCGAGAAGGTGACGCGCGCCGGATGCCGTTCCCATTTTGCCGGCGAACAATCAGCTGCGGCAGCATCCGTGTCAGCGGCCGTGGGTTTCCCGATTTCTTTGCGAAACAGCGCCTTGCGCACGCCCACCTGGGCGACTACTGCACTCCATCGGGCCCCGTTTTCTGAAACGCCGCAATAGGCGGCAAAGTCGCGGTACCAGCTTATATGCGAGGCCCCCGCGTCGAAATCGGATAGCTTCAACTGCACAATGTGCCCGCTGACCCGGTCAACCAGCAGCCAGTCGCCACGCAGCCATACCCATTTGCTTTGCTTAGGGGAATCTTCGGGAAGCGAGTCGTTGAGCCGATAAGCGCGCTGCACTACGAATTGACGGTCCGTCACCTCGTGAGCATCGCCTGTGGTGTAGTCCTTCAGCTTGGTATCTACGTACAACGGGCGCACGCTAATGGTGGCCGACTGGCTCTCCTCGTGTCCAAGAGAAATTTTGACGATTTGCACTTTGCCGAGGAAAACCACGTGAGGCTTTGAAGCGCTCCATGCAGGTATCGTCACGACCAGCATGATGACGAAGCTCGTAAAACCAAAAACACTGCGCATTATTTCAACGCTACAACTTGTTTTCGAAAACCTGCAAGTGACTTTGGTAACCGGGCGCCGCGCGCGAAGTACCGCGTCAGGGCACGACTTTCCGTCGTGCCGAAAGGCAGCTCTTCTTGAACCGTCATCCCGAGACGACGTAAGTCGTCGAGGGACCTGCTTTGCCGCCGTAGATAAAGGGACTTGCAACCTTAGAATGGGGCTCTCGGTCGGTCTGAAAGAGCGTGCTCTGAGCAAAGCCGAAGCGCGCGCCGACGCGGACTGATTCAGGATGAGAGACCTTCCAGCTTCACACATGCAACCCCTTCAAAAACCAGCACCTCACACGTTCTGACATGGGAGAAATCCTTAGCCCAAAACAGCGGCCACGGGTGCTGGTGGTCGACGACAATCGCGACAATCTGAGCACCATGCACCAGATGCTGCAATCCCGCGGCTATGCAGCGTGTACGGTTGCCAGCGCCGAAGAGGCCGAGCGGCAAATTCGGCGGCATCCGCCGGACGTGGTCCTGCTGGACGTGATGTTGCCCGGCAAGTCCGGCTACCAACTATGCCAGGAGTTGAAGTCGAATCCGGCAACCCGGCTGATTCCGGTCATCATCATCACCGGCCTGAGCGACCGCGAGAGCCGGCTCCGGGGCATCAATGCCGGTGCCGACGATTTCCTGAACAAACCGACGTATCCTGAAGAGCTGTTCGCCCGCGTCAATTCCCTGGTGCGCCTGAAGCAGTTTACTGACGAGCTCGACCACGCCGGCGCGGTGCTGTGCTCGCTGGGCCTGAGCGTGGAGTCGCGCGACCCTTACACCGAAGGACACTGCGAGCGACTCTCGCGCTATGCCAGCGACTTGGGCGAGTATCTGGGGCTCGATGAGGACTCCGTTCTGGCCCTGAAGCGTGGCGGCTTCCTGCATGATCTGGGCAAAGTTGCGATCCCCGACGAGATTTTGAAGAAGGGTTCGAATCTCACTCCGGCCGAGCGCAAGATCATGCAGCAGCATCCTGTCATCGGCGAGCGCATCTGCAAGCCTCTGAAGTCGTTGCGCAGGGTGCTGCCCATTATCCGGCATCACCATGAGCATTGGGACGGTAGCGGGTACCCCGACGGCCTCGCCGGCGAGGATATCCCACTACTCGCGCGGGTGCTACAGGTGGTGGACGTCTATGACGCGTTACGAACTGCGCGTCCCTACAAAGCGGCGCTGTCGCACGAGGCCGCAATTGAAGTGATGCAGCGCGAAGCCGACCGCGGCCTGTGGGACCCGAATATCGTGCGTGCGTTCATTTCTATGATCAACCGCAAGCAGCTCGCGGCTTAGGATCGAAGGTATCGGGTTTAAGGCTTTCGTCATCGAGCCCACGTCTGTTTGTCCCTTCCCGTCTCACAGCATGGCCGGTGTTAAGATAAAGCCGATGCAGGTATTTCTGAGCCACGCGCATTCCGATGATTCGTTCGCAGACGCTCTTAGCGCTGAGCTTACGAGACGGGGGCTGTCGGTCTGGAGCGGAGATAAAGAGGTCCTGCCGGGAGATAACTTGTACCAGCGTATTGCCAGCGCTCTTGCAAACTCGAAGGCTATGGTGGTTCTTATTTCTCCAGAGTCCATGAGTTCTCCCTATGTCCGAAGCGAGATCGAATATGCTCTCGGCAATCCCAACTACGAAGGTCGCCTGTTTCCTGTTCAGGTTCGGCCCACGAACGAAGTCCCTTGGATATTACGCAGCTTTAAGACCTTTACTGCTTCTCAAGGCGCCAGGCGAATTAGCGAATCGATTGCTAACGCTCTGAGCAAAGTGGCTTGATGGCGGCTGCCAGACCCAAGCGTAAACTCTTCGTTTCGCATTCCGACAAAGATCGCGAGTTTGTCGTTCGGCTTACCAAGTTATTGCAACAGCACGGTGTCGGATTCTGGTATAGCGGAAAGCACATTGCGGGCGCGAAACAGTGGCATGATGAAATCGGGCTTGCACTGCAGCAATGCAACTGGTTTCTGCTGGTATTGGGCCCAAACGCAGTTCGTTCAGAGTGGGTCAAGCGGGAGTTGCTGTTTGCACTTAACGAGCAGCGCTACTCGAATCAGATTATGCCGGTGCTGTACCGAAAGTGTAGGTACTCAGAACTATCGTGGACGTTGCCGAATCTTGAGTCGATTGATTTCACGGGTGATTTTGGGGCCGCGTGTCATCAGTTACTGCGAATCTCGAAAATTAAGTTTGTTGCGGAACCGGCTTCACAGATCACTCGTAAGAAATCCGTGAAGTCGAAAAAGAAACGTACCGGGCGGACGGCCTAATACCCGTCGATCGCTGCATCCCGCTAGTTGACCATCTCAGCATCCTCGCGGTGCCTCCTTTCTCCGTGTCCTCCGTGCCTCCGTGGTGAGCTCTTTCTTTCTCCCTGTTAGAATCAAAGTTCGGGCTATGCCCGCTCTCTCTCATCCATGAAATGTCCGTTCTGCGGCTTTGAAAATGACAAGGTTGTCGATTCGCGCGAAAGCAAGGAAGGCGAATCGATTCGCCGTCGCCGCGAGTGCCTGAAGTGCGAGAGGCGCTTCACGACCTACGAACGCATCGACGAAATTCCTTACATGGTTGTGAAGAAAGACGGGCGCCGCGAGAAGTTTGAGCGCCAGAAAGTTCTTGCCGGACTGCTGCGGGCGTGCGAGAAGCGTCCTGTCTCCATGGGCAAGCTGGAGCAGATCGTCAACGACGCTGAAGGCTTTGTCATCGATTCGGCCGAACGCGAGCGCACGACCAGCCAGATCGGCGAACTTATCATGAACCGCCTGAAGGGCATCGACAAGGTCGCTTATGTGCGCTTTGCATCGGTCTATCTCGATTTCAAAGATGTCGGCGAGTTCATGTCCGAATTGAAGGACTTGCTGGATACCAAAGAGCATCAGCCGGTGAAAGGGAAGTGATCAGAGGGGTATCAGGTATCAGAAGAAGCAAGTCTGGGACTTGGAACCTGGAACCCGAAACCCGAAGAAGGCGATTAGCGAATCGGCTTGAAGTTCGACGTTCCAGTCCGCAGGACGGAATATCTTAGCCCAGGACGTAAGTCCTGGGTAGGTGGTAAAGAATGTGAGTCCCTTCAGGTGTCTGTGTCGTAGCTTACCTTCGCGCGAGGCGAGTGGGATGAGTGCCCCGGAAATTCAGCCGCGAAGCGGCGGAATGGTTTGAGCCCGGCTCGTCAGAGCCGGGTGAAGTGGGAAAAACTCTGAGTCGCGTAGCGACGACACAAGCTACAACACAGACACCTCCGGAGACGGCACAACTCTGCAGTCCGCGGGGACGCCCTTTACGGGGCTGCTGAAAAACTCGAATCTCGGGGAGGGCGGGTTTTCAGGCCCGCGTTCTAGGGATAAATCGCGAGGGCTTTAGTCCCCGGGGGTATTTCACCGACAACCGGCAACTCACAACCTCACCGTGACAACCGAACGCTCAAAACTCTTCACTGACAACCGACAACCGACAACTGACAACTGAAAAACATGGCACATCAAGTTACTCTTATTCCCGGAGACGGCATTGGCCCCGAGGTTGTAAACGCCACCGTTCGTATTCTCGAAGCTACTGGCGTGAAGTTCCAATGGGAGAGCTACGCCGCCGGCGCCGAGGCCTACGAGAAGTACCACGAGTACATTCCCAAAGAACTCATCGAGTCGATTGAGCGGACCAAGGTCGGGCTGAAGGGCCCGGTCACCACTCCCATCGGCGGCGGATTTTCCAGCATCAATGTCGCCCTGCGCAGGAAATTCGAACTCTTCGCCAACTTCCGCCCCATTCGCAGTCTCCCGGGCGTTCCCTCTCGCTATCAGGGCATCGATCTCATCGTGGTGCGCGAAAACACCGAGGGACTGTACTCCGGAATCGAGCACGAAGTGGTTCCGGGCGTGGTCGAGAGCTTGAAGATCATCACCGAAAAAGCTTCCACGCGCATCTCAAGATTTGCCTTCGAGTATGCCCGCCGCGTGAAGCGCAAGAAAATTCATTCCATCCACAAAGCCAACATCATGAAGATGTCGGACGGGCTCTTCATTCGCTGCTCGCGCAATGTTTCGAAGGAATACCCGGAGATCACCTATGGCGAGCACATCGTCGACAACACCTGTATGCAGCTGGTGATGAATCCGTATCAGTACGACATCCTGCTGTTGGAGAACCTCTACGGAGATATCGTCTCCGATCTGTGTGCTGGTCTAGTCGGCGGACTCGGCCTGGTGCCGGGCGCAAATTTCGGCCACGAGTGCGCCATCTTCGAAGCGGTGCACGGCTCAGCGCCTGACATCGCCGGCAAAGACATGGCTAACCCCACGGCGGTGCTGCGCTCCGGCATCCTGATGCTTCGGCATCTCGGGGAGGAGAACGCGGCCAACCATATCCGCGCGGCGATTGAGAAAGTCTTCACCGAAAAAAAACATCTGACGCGCGATGTCGGCGGCAGCGCCAGCACCACCGAGTTCACCGACGCCATGGTCGATGCGCTGCACATAATTCCCCCGCCACAGCCGCAGTCGGTGGAAGTGGAAATTTAGCTGTATGGCAAAATAGGTTGCCTAAGACTCACGTTTACGACGCTTCGCATCAGCGCAAGGTTGCCGAAACCCTCGCGTTTGGGAAAATAGGCGTCAGGGCACGACCTTGGTCGTGCCGAAAAATCACTTTCATAAATTCCGAGCCGGCTTCACAGGCTGCGGAAAAATCCGGTCGCAATGCGATTTTGAAGGGGCGCAGCTTTAGCTGCGCCATAAAAGCCCTGTGTTTTTGTCATCCCGAACCTCTTTAGAGGTGAGGGATCTGCTGTTTTTTCCACCGCCAAGACTTTTTCCGCAGCCTCTTCAGCCGGCGGCAGAATCCGTTCTTCCAAGCTTCATCAATTCCGAAAGGCGCACATCTTCGCTGGAGAGTACTATCAAGACTGGGGTGAAATCATGTCATTCAAGAACGGTGACCGCTCGCGCGCTCATAGGCTGCGCAAGCAAAGAGACAAGCTGCGTATCAAGACGCGTGCGTTGAGTACCGCGGCTCCCGAGAAGGCGCCCAAAGCCGCAAAGAGCAAATAATTGGGGAATGCCGGTCGTCAGACCGGCTGCAACCTACGCTTCAATCTTGATCAGCGGCGCCTGTTTCTCCACCACTTCGCCGATCTCTGAGGCGCAAACTCCGGCTGCCGAGAGTTTCTCCACCAGGCGCTGGCAATCGGCTGCTGCCACCGAAATAAAAAGCCCGCCCGCCGTCTGCGGATCATAAAGCAGAGTTCGTATCTCTTCCGGCACTTCCGCAGCATACTCAACGCAGCCCTCGGCAAAGCCGCGATTCGATTTCAGCCCTCCAGGTACGTAGCTGCGACGCACGCACTCCAACGCGCCTTCGAGCAACGGAACCTTCGACGCCAAGATGCGCAGGCTCACTCCCGAACCGCGCGCCAGCTCGCGCGCATGGCCGATCAGGCCGAACCCAGTCACATCGGTCAGTCCATGCACTTCGAAACCCTCGGCGATGACATCGGCCGCAGCCTTGTTCAGCGTCGTCATGGAGCGAATCGCTCCGCGCGTCCAGGAAAACTCCGCTTTGTTGCGCTTGATCGCGGTTGAGATCACCCCCGTGCCGAGAGCTTTGGTGATAATCAACCGATCCCCCGTGCGCGCTCCCGTATTGGCCAGGATTTTTTTCGGATGGACCGTCCCCGTCACCGAATAGCCCAGCTTGATTTCGGGATCACGAATGCTGTGCCCGCCGATGACGGTGCAGTTCGCCTCGATCATCTTCGACAATCCGCCGGAGAGCATTCGCTCCAGAATGTTGGGATCGCCATCTTCGGGGAAGCAGACAAGCGCGAGCGCGCTGACCGGCTTGCCACCCATGGCGTACACATCACTGAGGGCATTCGTCGCGGCGATCTGTCCGAACACATACGGGTCGTCGACGATAGGAGTGAAGAAGTCAGCCGTCTGCACCACCGCCAGCTCAGGCGTGAGTTGATACACCCCGGCGTCGTCGGCAGTGTCGAAGCCGATGAGCACGTTGGGGTCATGTTGCCGGGCTAATTTCCCAAGCACCGAGTCCAGCACCGCCGGACTTAGCTTGCTGGCTCAACCAGCGGCTTTGACCATCTCCGTAAGGCGGGTTGCAGAAGCTTCAGCCATCTGGTTCATTCTAGCAATGTGCGGCTTGGCCTTCCGAGACGGTGGGCTCCGGGTACCCCGCTACGCCGAAAACGAAATCACTGCCTATTCCGCCGCCCGGTGTTAATCTTGCGCCGATGATCATGGGAGAGAACGGGGCGCGCGTTCGGTCGCAAACCTCGCCGGAATAGAGGTGGCTCATGTCACAATCCCACGGCTTTGATTCCTTCCTCGAACCCTGGCTCTGCCTCCGCGTTCCGCGCATGACGGAATACAGCCGGCTGCTGGCCAACTTCTTCAACTGGACACGCACCGAAGTTGACGCGCAGGCCAACTACACCGACCGCTATGCGCCACCTGCCCTCGAAACCTACAACCGCGACGGCGAAGTGGTGAACCGAATCGTTCTCAATCGCTGGTACGACCAGCAGCACACCGAGGTCTATCGCCACGGCATCATCGGGCTGCCTTATCTCGAGAAAGCTCCGCACCTGCTGACCTTCGCCATGGGATACCTGCTGTCGCAGTCCGATATCAGCCTGCATTGCCCGGTCACGCTCACCGGAGCGGTAGCCTACGTCCTCGCACATCACGCTCCCGACGACCTTCGACACCGCTACCTCTACGACCTGATTCGTACCGACGGCCATGCCAAGACCGGAGGCACCTGGGCCACCGAGCAGCACGGTGGCAGTGATGTCGGCGCGACCACCACCAAAGCCGTCGCTGATGGCGACCTCTTTCGCTTGCATGGACTGAAGTGGTTCACCAGCAATGCGAACAGCAGCCTGGCACTGGCTACTGCGCGTCCCCAAGACGCTTCGCCGGGATCAGCCGGCCTGGGTCTGTATCTCGTGCCCAGCCACCTCGGCAGCGGACGCCCCAATCGATATCGTATCCGCCGCTTGAAAGACAAGCTCGGCACCAAGGGCCTGCCGACCGGTGAAATCGAGTTGACGGGAGCCGAGTCGATCGAAGTCGCGCCGCCGCCGCACGGCTTCAAGCTGATGATGGAGGCGCTGGAATACAGTCGCGTACACAACGCGGTGGGCTCGGCCGGGGTGCAGCGCCGCGCATTGCGCGAAGCCCTCACCTGGGCACATAAACGCGAGGCATTCGGCCATCTCTTGATCGACTATCCCATGGTGCAGGACGAACTCATCCGGCTCCGTGTCAACTTCGAAGCCGGCGCGCTGCTTGCTTTTGAAGCAGCCATCACCCTGGACGAGGTGCAGCACCAGCCTGAGCGCCGCAACTTCCTGCGCTTGGTGACAGCTCTCGCAAAGTACCTCACCGCGGAGTACGCCATCGCATCCTCGCGAGCTGCACTGGAGTTGATCGGTGGCAACGGCTACACCAGCGATTATCCCGTCGCACGGCTGCTGCGTGATGCTCAGGTTCTCACCGTCTGGGAGGGACCAGCCAACATTCAGGCTCTCGAACTGCTGCGTCTGCTTTCGCCCAAGTACCAGGGGTGGCAGCAATACGAGGATCGCATCCGCGAAATTCTAAACGCTATTCCGGATGAATTGCAGCATCTCAGGAACGCGCTCCAGCGCCGGCTGCAAGAGGACAGCGCGATGGTTGCGACAGCTACCCACGACGAAGCTTCGCGACAGCGCTACGCGCGCAAGCTCTTGCATCGCTTAAGCGAGAGCCTGGCATTTGCACTGCTCTGTCAGGCTGCGGGCGACGCTCCGCGCACTGGCTACCAAGCGCAGCAGCACACCGCATGGCTTTATCTGGAAGCGATTGAGCCAGTCAGGATCGGAGAAGAAAATCAGGAGTCGCGACGCGTCGGGTTGGAGCTGTTGCGTAAACAGGTGGAGAACACGGGCGTCGACCCGTCACGACAACTGACAACTGATCACTGACAACTGAATTCTTAATCTCCCTCTTCTGCTGCTAATCGTACCCGAGCTGCCCGGCGTGCGCTCACCTCGTCCCAACGTACCCACGCGATATAAAGCACGACCACGATATTGATCAGAAGAATCACCCAATGAACCAGGGTGGGGTGCCGAATCAGGGCATACAACTCGAAAGGAAGGTAAACCGCACCCGAGATGATGGCCAGCCACTCCGCCCAAACCCTTTGGCGCCACAAGCCGTAGGACTCGATAAAGCGGCCGATGGCATACACCAGGGTGATGGTTAGCACTACCTTGACATTGGCGTCCATGATCTTTGCGGCAGCATGAACGAAGGCCTGCGACAGGCGACGGTCAGGATCGATATTCAGGTAATAAAGAAGGTTTTGCGCTGCGTCTTGCAGGTCAAAGTCTTTGCGAATCAGTTCCAGAAAGACCAGGCCTGCGCCGACCGCAAGCAGGCCTTTGATGAATTCAATGGCCGCGACAGTTCGCAGGCCCTTCTTGTGGCCTGAGCTGTGGGCCACGGCCTCGCAACGGTTTCGGGGTAGCGCTTTCAATGCGGCTATGTTGCTATTGTGAACCAACTCTGAATACGTCCTTCATTATGCCGAATGGTTCCTATTGTCGTTTGGAAGCGCGTCCCGTAAACCAGGTTTTTCGGCAACCCTACGTTAATTGTTCGTGAGATGGACAGGTAAGTCAATTCGCATTCGGTTGCTGGTCAGGTGTCCGCGCAACCTGCATCATTTCTTCCCTGCGCAAAAGTTTTAGCCGGCAGCGCTCATCGCAGGCCCCCGCGCGCTCGGCCTCCTCGATTCGCTTCCAGCCGGCATAGTCGATCCAAACCACGCCCCGTGACTGTAGCAGTTCTGTCAGGTCGACAGCGGATTTCTGCGTGGCCGCAGTGACTTCGCTAATGATCTGCTGCGCTATCTCAAGTGCTTCCGCGCGGTTAGTGGGGATGGTGCCGGAAGGACCGCGCTTCGCCCAACCCACGACGTAGAGACCATGGTCGACCTTACCTGCTTGGTTCGCGAACACCCCGTTTACTGGCAGCGCAGAGCAGCAGGGAACCGCTTCGTATCCGATGCAGGTGACCGCGAGCTGAGCCGGGATTTCGACTTCTTTTCCTGAGCTGGAGCGAAATCGGATCAACTGCAGCCTCGTGTCTTGGTCGAACATATTGCGCGACTCCGTTTCGCGAAACTCCGCGTCAGGGCACGACCTTGGTCGTGCCGATGAGGCATATATTTCTCGTCCCTCTTCGCGATTTTTATTGCAGCCGATGAACGCCACCGGCGTCAGTCCGAAATGGAAGTGAATTGCAACCGGAATACCGATGCGCTCATCCGCAGCAAACCTCCGCAAGACCTTCTGCACCGCAGCCTCGCCGGAGAGCTCCTGCCGGTCCTCGATGATCGGTTTTGCTCGCTGCAGAGTTCCCAGTTCTTCCAGTTCGTGTTCGCTGAACTTCGCCTCGGCCGCGCCGCGCCGCCCCACAATGTGAATTTCTTCAATTGGCTGCGAGCGCAAAGCCGCCAGCACATCCGGAGTTAGATCGGAGCCCTTCAGCTCGTCGCCGTGCTTTGCCAGGATGCGCGCCACATCGAGCGCCACATTGCCGTTGCCGATGATCACCGCCGAGCGTACATCGCGCAGCTCGGGGGTGGTGCGAGAAGGGTGCCCGTTGTACCAGCCGACAAACGCTCCCGAACCGATGACGTTGGGGAGGTCTTCGCCGGGAACGCCCAGCTTGCGATCGCGCGGCGCTCCCGTGGCCAGTACCACAACGTGGTACATCTCGCGAAGCTCGTGGAGCCTCACATCGCAGCCCACTTCGACATTGCCGAAGAAACGCACCCGATCACGCGACAGCGTACGGTCCAGTACGCGAGCTGCTCCCTTGGTGCTCTGATGATCCGGCGCGACGCCATAGCGAATCAGCCCGAACGGCACCGGCAACTTCTCCAGCACGTCGATGCGTGCGTCCGGAAGTAGCTTCAGCAGGTGCTCGGCGATGTAGCATCCGGCTGGACCAGAGCCAATGATGCAAACACGCTTTTCGCTATTCGCCATTCGCTCTTCGCCGGAGTGCGACGGCGAAGTCAGTTCACTACCCGAGCTGTTTGTAGTCAAGACGCGGTTCCTGCTGTAACTTGAAATCTCTTGTCTGGCGAAAAGCGAAAAGCGAAGAGCGAATGGCGAAAAGCGATCTCTCCCGCGCTACGCCATCCTCACATACTCATAGTCAACAGGATTGTTATTGATCCCGCGATCAGGAGGCGCAATCCACGCTGCCATCTTGCCCGGCTCATAAACCCCGTGCATCAGGCTGAGGATATAAGCCTGGTCAGCCTCGCTGGGCAGCCACCCCGGCTTACGCGCGTCGAACTCTTCCTGCGAAATCGGATTGCCTTCGAGATCGGTCGGTACTCCTGCCCAAGCGCCGATGTTGCGACGAAAGCGCGTCGACGGCAACGACAAGCGGAAGCTGTGTCCAGCTTTTTCGATCAGCCGGTTCCAGCGCTTCACGCCCAGATCGCAATCGCGCACGTACGAGCCACGCGTCACTTCGTTCATGGCGTTGCGCATGGCGATTTGCTCGTTCTTAGTGCCCCCCTGGCCATCGGGAACTCCCAGCTCATAGGTCGTGTCGCGCGCTACGTGATCTTCATACTGCGCCTCGTCCGGACGGCCTTTCAGCCCATTGGCAAAGTAAGAAGCTGCGTTCGATGACTGCTCTGACCCGAACAAGTCAAGCGACGATGAGAACCAGAAGTTCAGATAGCGCTGTACCGTCGGCAGATCGATGGCGCCGGCGTGGCGAATCGCCCCCGGATCGTCGCTGTTCAACTCCTTCATCACCTCCAGCGTCCGCTTGATCACGCGATTAATGCCGGTATCGCCTACAAACATGTGGTGCGCCTCTTCCGTCAGCATGAACGAGCAGGTGCGCGCCAGCGGATCGAAGCTTGACTCAGCCAGCGACTTCAACTGGAACTTGCCGTCGCGGTCGGTGAAGTAGGTGAACATGAAGAAGCTGAGCCAGTCGCGAATAGGCTCGTTGAACGTGCCCAGGATGCGCGGCTTGTCGGCATCGCCCGAGTGGCGCTCAAGCAACTCCTCCGCCTCTTCACGGCCATCGCGCCCGAAGTAAGCATGAAGCAGGTAGACCATCGCCCACAGGTGCCGGCCTTCTTCGACGTTGACCTGGAAAAGGTTTCGCAAGTCGTAAAGTGAAGGCGCGGTGTGGCCGAGCATACGCTGCTGTTCGACCGAGGCGGGTTCGGTATCTCCCTGCGTGACGATGAGCCGGCGTAGAATTGCGCGGTATTCGCCTGGAATTTGTTGCCAGACATCCTGCCCCAAGCTGTCGCCGAATCCAATCTTGCGGTTGGGGTCGCGCTCGGCGAGGAAAATTCCCCAGCGATAGTCGGGCATGCGCACAAAGCCGTAGGTCGCCCAGCCCTTGGCGTCGACCGAAGTTGCGGTGCGCAGGTACACGTCGGCGACCTGAAAATCGCGCGGGCCGAGTTCCTTCCACCAGTTCAGAAACTCCGGCTGCCAGTGCTCCAGCGCGCGTTGCAGAATGCGGTTCGACCCAAGATCAACGTTATTAGGAATGCGCTCGGTGTAATTGATCGACATGAATTGTCCTGTACTTATTCGAAAGGAAGATGATCTGTTAAAGATAAATGTGTTTTCGCGGTTGCGCGCAGTAATGAAACATCTCCAATTTTGTATGTGCTAGCGACATGCCTCAAATCCTCAATCGTGCGCAGAGTAAGGAATTGCTTCTTGGGCGAAAGGTAAACGACCACCTTTTTGTGGGCATTGAGGAGCTTGACTATGTTTGCGGCAGTACCTCTACTCACGCCATCCCAAAGCATGAAGCCACACGTGGCGTCCTTTGCCATCGCAGCATCCTTTATTCCGTAATAATGCCTGTCGCGTTTGACGCCGAGCTCAGATGTGTGAGATCGAACGGGCCATTCACCCAGATTATTTCGACAGCTGTCCATGCGGTACACGGTTACCCGTCTGTACAGAGATTGGGCAAGGTATTGTTGGACAGCCTTGTCGGCACCGTTTGCATCACCTACAAGCACTGCGAGATCGCGTCGCATTATGTTGTCGAGGCGCTTCCGGATCTCTGGGTTCAATCGTGATACAGCCCGCGACCCGGCTACAAACACGGCTTCCATTTCTAATTCCTCGTTCGCGTGAGCGCTAAAGCATAGACGTGCTCAACCAGTCCTTGTTGCTTAAGAACTCGAGCTGCAACATTCATGGTGGCGCCAGACTGAAAGAGATCGTCTGAGAGGAGGACGTGTTTACCCGTGAGTTCGTTGGTCGACGTGATTGAGCTCTCTAACGCTGCCGTTCGCGCAGAGAAATCGCCAATGTCCTTCATCTGCTGGGTGGTCTTGCTTTTCTTGAGAGCAGTCGTATTCAGGACGACTCCGAGAGAGTTCGCCAATTGGGTGGCTATCTCATTTACAGGCTGAAGAAGCCGATCCGTTTTTGAGGGGGGTACCGGCGGTACGGCATCAAGTCGAATGTTCCACTTCTTCACAAAATCTGCCGCGACTTCGACGATTGGCATCAAGGCACTTCTGTCAGTCTTGTACTTTAGACGATAAACCAGTTCTCCCAATTCGGAGCGTACGGTGTCGAAATCTAGGTGGCCAAACTGGTTTTGCCCAATAAGAGTGCTTGAGATTGTGTGCAGATCGAGGACATACCCGTCGTCCCAGGCCCCGCGAATCGCTCTTGGATGAATTTCGATCATCTGTGATCTACACTTGACATTAAACTCTTTCCCAGGTGAACTTCGCCTTCGTCCCCGACCCGAACAACTTTAGCGCGCCATGCTCGCCGGTTGAATTCGGACGGATAAACACCCAGTTCTGCCACGCCGACAGCCGGCCGAAGATTTTCGTCTCCATCGTTTCCGGTCCGGGGAAGCGCAAACTTGCTTCCAGGCCGGTCAGCGCGTCCGGCGATAGACTCACACGCTCTTCGATAGCGATGCGCACTTCGTCCTGCCAGTCGAGCTCATCGGGAGCGAACGTGATCAGGCCGAGCTCCAGCGCATCTCCAGTACCGATAGGCCTACCCATGCGTCCCATGATGGCCGCCCGTGTCCGCGCTCTGCCGCTGCAACGCATCTCCAGGCGGCTGAGGTTGTTCACCGCGGGCAACAATCCGAAGTTGAACACATTCACCGCAATCCTTGGCGCATCCGCATCGTCCTCCGACATTGCCAGCATGTAGCTGCGATCGGCTGCCACCACCAGTTCGAAAAGCGTGCCCGCAAAACATGAACCCGGCTCAATCAGCGCGTACAGGCTGCGCGACGAAACATCAAGGCGCGCAAAAGTGCGGCGGAGCATACCGATAGTCTCCCGCACCAGCCAGTCATTGCGGTGCTCCAGCATGACTTCGTCAGACGCCAGCACCGCATCGATGCTGCCCACGCTTTTAATCAGGAGCAAGCCCAGCTCGGGCTCATTCACCCGCAACGTCAGGATAGCGTCGTCCAATTCGCGCGCCATTCGCAGCGGCCACCATTGGTCACCTTCGCGGTGAATCGCATCAGGTTCCATCGCCTGCAGGCCTTCAGGACCGCGAACTGTCAGGGTCGCTGTACGGCCAGGGCGATCGAACTCCACATCAACATATTTGTAGTGGTAGCCGAGATGATCGATGCGCCGGTCGAGAGCAGTCAGCTTAATGCCCTTCGCATTCGGCGGACGCGTCGAGTCACTGGCCAGCGCTTCCGCCGTCGCGCGTATCAATTCCTGGAATTTGGCGGGCGGCGCAATCTCATCGACCAGGCCCCATTGCTTCGCGCGTTCCCCTTTCACGCCGTCTGGATTAGTACAGAATGCGTCCGCCAGGTCGCGGCGCACGTGACGCTTATCGACCACTCGCGTCAGGCCGCCGGTGCCGGGCAACACGCCCAGCAGCGGAACCTCGGGCAGACTCACCGCGCTGGAGCGGTCATCCACCAGCAGAATCTCGTCGCAAGCCAGCGCCAACTCATACCCACCGCCGGCGGTAGTTCCGTTCAGCGCGGCGACGAAACGAAGTCCATCATGGTGGCTGGAATCTTCCATGCCATTGCGCGTCTCGTTGGTGAACTTGCAGAAGTTGACCTTCCACGCGTGCGACGACGTTCCCAGCATGTAGATATTCGCGCCGGCGCAGAACATGCGCTCCTTGGCGCTGGTCAGCACCACGCACGCCACCTCAGGATGCTCGAAGCGGATGCGCTGCAGCAGATCGTGCAACTCGATATCAACGCCCAAGTCGTAGGAGTTCAGCTTCAGCTTGTAGCCGGGCTTCAGCGGGCAATCTTCATTCACGTCCATGAAAATGGTCGCGATGCGGCCCTCAACCGTCAGCTTCCAATGACGATACTCGCCACCAGGCACATCGAAGGTAATCATCTGCTGTGCGTCGAGCACGTCAGGCATAAGCTCTCCTCATCTTTCTTACATCCGTCCCTTGGGAACGAAAGGGCAGGCGCTGCGGCGCAGCGTGCCGGGCCACCCCACATGGCCGAAAACTTCTATAACTTATGAGATGCATTATAGTGCATTTCCGGCAACTAAAGCAGATTCGCAAAGAGCTCGTTTTTTGCCTGCTTTCGAGCGTAATTCTGTGGTTTTCATGCGTTTTCGCCCGTGCTTCTCCTCTTTTTTGGGTCGGTATTTGCGCCCGGAGCGGCTATCTTTCCCCCACGACGCCGCGACCGGTCTGGGCGGCCGTCAGAACGGTGGTCACTATTGTCTCAGTCGCCTTTTGTACCGATTGATTGCTCGTGTCCACGGTGAGGTCGGCCTTGCCGTAGAGCGGCTCGCGAACCGCCAAAATCTTCTCCAGGTCCGGCATCGATTCGCGGTTATCGGCCATGGGACGCATGTCCCCCTGGGCAATGGCGCGCTGCATGTGATCTTCCGGAGCAGCCCGCAGCCAGACCGTGAAGCACGTGGCCAGCAGGCGCTCGAAGGTCGCAGGTTCCGAAACCAGACTACCGCCGGTGGCCAGCACGAAGCGCGGAAAGCGTTCGATGACGTCGTCAAGGCAGCGCCGCTCAAGACGACGAAAGCCGCTCTGCCCATATAGGTCGAAGATAGCGCTCAGCGACACCCCGCTCTCCTGCTCGATGAGGCGGTCCAGTTCGAGAAACGGAACATCCAGGCGCTCTGCCAACTTCGCTCCAAGCGTTGATTTTCCTGCTCCCCGCAGCCCAATGAGAGCAATGCGCCCCTTGCGTGCCGACAGATCCACCCCTCCGAAATGGGCGACGATAAGCTGCCGCACCTCGGCCAGCGCTTCCGGCGGCATGGTCTTCAGGTACTCGGTCAGATGGACCAGGTCGATGGGCAGTTCCGGCCCGTTGTATACCAGTTTCTCGATGGGCAGGTCCAGCGCCAGCGCAATCTCCAGCAGCACAAGCGCGGAAGGATTTCCCTGGCCGGCTTCGAGTTGCGCAATGTAACGCTCGGACACCCCCGAGTCGCGCGCCAGGATCTTGCGCGTCATTCCGCGACGAGCGCGGGCCTCGCGTACCCGTTCGCCCACCAGGCGGAGCAGGGTGCTCTCGCGGTAGCGTGCTCCGGGGTCAGTGTCTTTCCGCATGCTATTTTCAGAAGGTGGATATCGTCGTCAAACGCGCTATAAAACGACGCCAAATTCACTA
Organism: uncultured Acidobacteriaceae bacterium; assembly: GCA_963796585.1. Lineage (GTDB taxonomy): Bacteria > Acidobacteriota > Terriglobia > Terriglobales > Acidobacteriaceae > CAVVDY01. The sequence continues at coordinate 336,016 of CAWCMB010000002.1, read as the reverse complement.
AAAACGCTTAATTCGCGCTTAAAATGACACTAAATCGCGCCTTTTTAAAATGACTCAAGGTTTTACAGGGTCTAAAATTTCTGTTCCACATGCATTATACTTCCGATTGAATTGGCTGGGGATTCCCAGTTCGGGAAATCAGTAGAGTAGGTACATTTGCCGCTGAACATCACAATTCTGGTAGGAACGATGACCGGGACCGCCGAAATGGTGGCGCAAGAGGTCGAGACTGCGCTGGAGGCTGCGGGCCACCAGGCCAGCATCCAGATGATGGACGGGCTTGACGCCAAAGCCTTTACCGGCAGCGGGCCGTTCCTGGTGTGTACCTCAACCTACGGCCAGGGAGACGTTCCCGACAATGCGCAGGCGCTGTTTAACAGTCTCGAAAGTGAGCGACCTGATCTGTCGTCGGTGACCTATGGCGTAATCGCGCTCGGTGATCGCACTTACAAAGACACCTACTGTCAGGGCGGATTGCGCTTCGACAAGTTGCTGACCGAACTGGGCGCCAAACGTGCCGGCGACATCCTGATGCACGACGCCAGCTCCGGCACTCTGCCGGAAGAGGTGGCAGCGCAATGGGTGGTGCCCTGGGTGGAGCAGAACCTCAGCACCTTGCCCTTGTCGTCCTGAACCAGAGGAAGACACTGCGGGTTCATCGCCAGTCATTCGACGCAATTTCTTATTGAGCTTGGTATCAGGGCATGGCTCTAGCCATGCCAACGAGCCTTAGCAAGATTCTGGCTTCAGCCGCCCCCGCACGGGCTTCAGCCCCTGCCCCCGCACGGGCTGAAGCCCTCTCTTTTTGTTCGAAGCTAAGCGGCCCGACTAGACAGGCTGCGGAAAAACTCTTCGCAGTGGAAAAAACAACAGATCCCTCACCCTCTAAACAGGTTCGGGATGACAAAACACAGGACTCTTATGGCGCAGCCTAAAGCTGCGCCCATTCAAAAGCTGTCCTTCAGTGCTGCAGCATAGCGTTTGTGTTTTGGTTCGATTTGTTTCCGTAGAGTTCGGGATACAAGTACGTGCCGCGCTTCTCTAACGGCTTGTCCTCTTCATTTGGAATGCGGTGGGCATTCGCCCAGGCATCCTGACGAACGCCGGTGACTTGCCACGAGACTTTTCCCTTGGCTCGACCGCCGGAGATCTTAAAGCGATTGCCATTCACCTCGCGCGCAATGTACAAGCGCGGTTGAGGCGATCCCACCGAAGTGAGCTGGTAGCGAAAGTCGCGATTCAGCGCGTCGAAATAGTCGGGAAGTACTACCCATGCTTCGCCGCGCGCGTCGAGTCGAATCACCCCGTTGTAGATGTTCATCATGTCGGGCGATTCGACAAACGAGTGCGACAGGTACTTGTTTGCAGGATCAATCGGGTCGTCGATCTTGAATGAGCCGCCGCCCTTACTCAGCGAGCCGGTGACATTGAGATTGCCGTTGATCTGGACGGCGCCGCCGAGCGTACTGCCGGTACCCTGGACCGTCAGATTACCGTTGAACCACCCATTGCCACTGCCGTCGACCCAGAACGAGTTCTGGTTCGCGTTAACTCGAGCGAGTATGGAGAGGCCGCCTCCGATATTTGAGAAAATGCCTCCAACTCCTCCAGGACTCGCGGTTGTTAACTCCCCACCATTGTTATGGCCACTGACCGCTACGTTGCGACCGATAATGGCGTCGGTGCAGCAGTCGGCGTTGCTGTACCCAGCCTACCAACTACTGCGCTATTCGTCATAGAGGTGCCGAAGATGGCCTGACCAGTGTTGGCCCGGGCATAGACGCCACACGAATTGCCGGCGGGATCTGAAGATGCTGCGATGCCTCAGACACCGTAGCCGTTTGGGGCATAGGTCAATCCCGTAACGCCGTTAGCCCCGCCGCTGCTGGCCGTGCCGTACACGCCATCGGCATTGCCCACGGTGCTATTGGTGATTCCGAAGACGCCAGTGGTGTTGCCCGTGGCAGGTCTAGCCTCCCCGTAAACGGCACTGGCATTCGTGTCCGTGCTGAAGATTAAGCCGGAGAGTGCGGCCCCCGGGCCGGTAGTGGCATCGTTAGAGGCATTGATGGTCGGAGCCGTAGTTGAATTATTTGCGGCGAATATTGCGATGGAATCGTCCGCCGTAGCCATCATGCCGAAGCCGCTGCCGCTGTCGCCCCAAACCCCCATCGTAGTCGCGGCCGCAAGTTTGGCTCCCAGTTGGCTGCTATCTTCTCCGATTCCTACACACCCTTGCCGCTGGGAGAGCTGCTGCTGCCTGACACACGATGCCGAGACATTCGGCGGCCTGCCGCCGTCGGCGTATCAGTTAGCCCCGTCGGCGGAACCCACTCAGACACCTGCCGGCGGAAACAGGTAGCACGGCGAGTGGTTCGGGAAGTAGCGGAAGTGGCTCCAAGACATCGAATAGCTGCCGGGCTTTGGATCTCCCGCATATGTTCCAACGTGGACAAGCTTCACTACCCGTCGCGTTTCCTCCTCGCGCAGCAAGAGGCACGGAAATGGTCACGACAGCGACCAGAACAAGCAACGCTGGAACGACGAAAGGCGGCGAGTTTGAATTTCTTTCCTCCGCGGATTCTTGCCCGGCACAGGACCGTGAGTCTATTACGGTGAACTGGCCTGATGGGAACGAAGTATGTACCGCTCGGTTCGCCGCACACGCCCTGAGCTCCAGAGTCAGAGGACCGGACGTGGCCATCACCCTGTCAGCGACAATATAGTTTCGAGCGACTTCGATGTGCTTACTAAATCCCGATGCATTAGAGCTCGAACTTCCGACGGAACCCGTTGAAGGCAGCCAGTACGCCGCCGCCGAACATTACTAGCGTACACGGTTCAGGAGTATCTGCTGTCGCCTGTGTTATCTCGACGCGGGCTCCGTCATCCATTCCGTCGTCAGCGGTCATCGCTACCGAGAGGGTGTTGATTCCGTCAATCAGGTCGGCGTCGGGAACCGTAAAGCTCACTCCGGCAAAAGTGCGCGTTTCGGTGTCGATCGGGATTCCATTAATGAATAGCGTGCCGGTATCGTCGATGGACCAAATTCCAGTGATCACCGCAGTGTTGAGAATGTAGCCGCTCATCGAGAAGGTTTCTGAGAAGGTGTAGGGTGGCGGCGGCGTGGGGTTCGTTGTGGTCGCGCCGATCCAGGATGACTTTGAGGTATTGGGAGCCCATCCACTAAACCAGTTCTGGCAAGTGGAATCCAGAATGAACGCCGGTCCGTTGTTCGTGCTCACGTTCCAATGCGCGTCAGAGTGTCCGCACGTTGTATCGCCGTTACCGGTGCTGAATAGAGCGATGTTCGCCGCGTTGGCGCAGGTCGCGATGAATACAACGACCGCAACCACAGTCGCGACAGTACGCAACGTTCTGCGAACCGAACTACACCACAGAATTCTCAACATGGCCGTTCCTCCATTTGTGAGTTGCAAGATCCGGATCGAGACCTACCCCGTACCACTTTTGGGGAGCTTCGTGCCGATTGGTCCGCAAGTCAAATCACCCGTGTTGTACGCGTAGTTAACGCTGTAAGTCTCGCATAATCAATCGCTTATAGGAGAATGTCACGCACTGCGCAAGCACGGCTGCCTTCGATTCCGTGATATACTCATCGCTCTCTGAGGCTCAGGTGGCTGTGGCTGCGGAAAGCGAACCTCTGACAATTTTCCGATTCGGCGCCTTCGAAGCCGACTTGCGTTCAAATGAGCTGCGGAAAAGCGGAATCAAGGTCAGAATCCAGGATTTGCCCTTTCGCGCCCTCAAGCTCTTTCTTGGGCGCCCGAGCCGGATCCTTAGCCGCGACGAACTCCGTGAGGCGTTATGGCCAGACAACGTCCATGTCGATTTCGAGCGGGGCATCAGTAGCACGATCAATCGCCTGCGGGAAACCCTCGACGACACGGCGAGCAGTCCGAGATACATCGAAACCGTACCTCGTGTCGGCTATCGTTGGATCGCTCCCGTCGAAGCGTTGACTACTGCTTTGCCTGTGATTCCGTCGGTTTCGTCCGGTCCAGCGGCGGGGGTCAACTCTGAGCTTCTGCTTGCACAGAACGGACGCAGCTGGAAAATGCTCTGGGCTATTGTCGCAATGCTCCCTCTTGTCATTGGGGCCATCATTTGGAAGCACACCGGGCTGACGCCTCCTTCGCAGAGGCAACGCTCTCCGCAATTCGCGACTCTCTCGGCAAAATATGTCCCCAATCCAGAAGCTGAGGAGCTGTATCTGAAAGGTCGCTACCATTGGGACAAGCGCACCCCCGAGGACCTTCACAAAGCAGTCGACTATTTCAACCAGGCCATCGCTCGCGACCCCAACTATGCTGCGGCTTATGTCGGGCTGGCGAACTGTTACAGCCTACTGCGCGAGTTTGCCGCCATGCCTTCAGAAGAGGCGTTTGCCCAGGCTGAGGCCGCCGCCAGGAAAGCCATCGAACTGGACGATTCTTCCGCAGAGGCCCACAATGCGCTGGCGTTTGTGACCTTCTACTGGAACTGGAATGCGGTGGACGCGGAGCGGGAATTTCGCCGTGCCCTTGAACTGGATCCCAACTACGTTACGGCGCACCATTGGTATGCGACATTTCTGATGATGCTGGGACGTGTGCCCGAAGCGCTTGAGCAGATCGAGCGCGCGCGTCAGCTTGATCCCGCGTCCACAGCGATTCTTGCCGACAAAGCTCTCATCCTGTTTCATCAGGGTGAAAAAGAGCAGGCCATCGCTTTGCTGAAGCAGTTGTCCGCGTCGCAGCCTGCATTCTTCTCGACGCATCGGTACCTGTCTCTTGTTTATATGGATAAGGGCGAATATCCCGCTTATCTGGAGGAGGGGGGCAAAGCAGCGGAGTTGTCCGGCGACGCTCAGGAGATGGCAATCGTGCAGCAGGCTGGGGAAGGATATCGATTGGGTGGTGCGAGCGGAATGTTTCAAAGCATTGCGCTCGCCCAGAAGCAGTACTTCGAAGCCGAAAAGTTGCCGGCGTTTTCGGTTGCCACAACTTATGCCCGGATGGGACAAAAGAACGAGGCGCTACGCTATCTGCAAACGTCCTTCCGACGGCATGAAGTAGCCTTCCTGGCGATAAGGGTGCACGAGGCCTTTGTGGATCTGCACCGTGATTCTACTTTTCAGCAGCTGGTTGGGCAGGCGGGTCTGCCTCCGCTCTGATGTTTCGGTGAAGGGGGTGCGTCGTTGTTCCCACTCAGTCGAAGGCGGAGAAAGACGCTATTAGCCCTTCGCTCTTCGCCGGATCCAGAGCGAAGGCCAAATGCGAAATGTAAGTCCTTCGACTCGGACGCGGACCGACAAACCGAAAAAAGGTGCGGAGCACCGGCGCGGTTTTAGCCCCGTGCGTAAGCGTGGGGGAAGCCAACCTGCCTGACGTCCCCGAGCTGCGGAAGCAGCGCCCTCTGTTCTTACCCGACTGATCGGAGGTGGTCGAGCATATCGCACGCCATCTCACGTTCAGAACGGAGCCGCTCCGCGGCTGGCGGCCTTGCGTCGCCGCTTACCCCACGCTGACGCGTGGGGCTAACTTCACATCGGCGCTCCGCGCCGTGGAGTTAGAAGAGGCAGATCCGCTGATAGCTGGCAGCTCGCGGCTGGTAGCTGAGAGCTTAGTTAATCGTCACCGGAATGCTGACGGTATGGGTCAGGCTGCCGCTGACGGCTTGAACCGTAACCGTGCCGCTCAGCGGAGTGAAGTTATTGTTGTTGTTGTTGTTGTTCGAGCCGCCTCCGCCGCAAGCGAACATCCCCAGAATCAAAGCTAATCCCACTACAGAGAGCATGAGGTTGCGAAGGGTTCGCGCTCTTCGTCCTGCCTGTGCGAAGAAGAGGATGCGCCTGCTTGCTCCGAAGGGAATGAAGCAGACAGCGGCGAGGCCCAAGCTCAGATCGATTCCCAATGGCCCGGGCAGGCCGTTCCTACGAAGTGCCGATGAATTGGTAGCAACTACGGTGAGGGTCGCGCTTTGTCCTGGGTTAACAGTGTTGGGATTGAGCGAACAGGTGGTCGCACCCAGCGTAGAAGACACCGTGCAGGTGAGAGCGATGCTGCCCGAGAGTGCTCCGCCGGTAGCGGTCACGGCGATGGTAGAGGCTCCGCTGGCGCCATGGGTTATGGAAAGAGAAGTTGGATTGGCGGAAATCGTGAAGTCGGCGCCTGTGCCACCATTCCAGGCAGCGCTCAGCGCGCCCACATCAAACGAGCCCAGGCCCGTGACCTGGTCGTAGCCGGCCGCGGCACTGTAGCCGATCATTCCGCTGGAGCCGCAGTTCTTCGATCCCGACTGGCAGGGAACCATGTTGTTGCCGGTGGTGATGTCGTGAAATGCGCTCGGCGTGCTTGCTGCCACCGAGTACAGTGTCGGATTCACATTGCCGAGACGCATTCCAAACTTCTGGTTCAGCAGAGCAACGACGCCGGAGAAGATCGGCGATGCGACCGAGGTTCCACCAATCACGTCGAGGATGCAGCCTGGATCGGTCCCTAACACGCAACTGCCTGCGCGATATCCGTTGACACAACTTCCCTGAGAGCAGATGAGGTATCCATCGTGATTGGGCGAGGAAGTGAGGGAAACGTCGGGCACATCGCGCTGCCCGTCGGCGGGAACGCCGGCACCGGTCTGCCAGGAAGGCTTGGTGAACAGGGTGCTGACGCCGCCGCCGGTGGCGGCGATGGTCATCGAGTCGGTGTCGTTCCAGGCGGTCTCAGGGATGTATTCAAGCGCGGTTGGAGTAGTGTCGGTCACACTGCTGGAACCGTTCCAATAGGGAGGGTCTGCAGCAGCGACGCAGTTCTGCCCCTGTGAGTCACACTTGACCGTTCCCGCAGTGTCGCCGGTGAACTCGGTGCCTCCCATGCCGGTCACGTAGACAGTTGAAGCAGGGACATCGACTGCGAGGCCCATCGTAACCGGGGGCGTGCTTCCATCACAATCGGCGGCGCCGTTGTCTCCCGAGGCGGCGGTGATGGTCTGACCCTGCGCGTTGGCCTGGGTCAGAATGTTGGTGAGCACGGTTATCGAAGACGCGTCGAAATTGGCCTCGCAATTTCCATAGCTGATACTGATGACCGGCGCCAGGTTGTTATTGACGATGTAGGGCAACGAGGTGAAGAGTGCGTTTTCGGAATACACGAAGAAGAGCTGCGCATTGGGAGCGATGGCTCCGCTCCACTCCAGGTCGAGGTTGGCCTCGTCGACGTCGTCTTTGCTGTAGGTCGGGGTGCCCGTTTTCTCAAAAGTGAGATTGATCGCGGGAAGACCGGCCAGCGAACGGAATCTGTCGATGTCGGCGTGAGTGCCGTCGTCATTTTGCGTTAATAGGGTTTGGCCTACGACCGCGATTGACTGCCCGTCGCCTTTAATCCCCGAGCTGTACAGGCTGTTGATGTTGTAGATAGTTCCGACATCGCCGGGGGCCAGGAAGTGGTTGCCGGAGACGCTGGAGGTGAAGTGCGCTTTGGACATTGGCCGGGGGCGGAAATCGTTCAGCGAGGTGATTCCGGCAACCGCGCCGGCGAATGCGCTGGGCACTTGCGGCGAAGCAATGTTGGCGTAGTGCGTCTCGCCGTTGTACTGCACCTGATGGATAGGCGTGCGGAAGGCTGCTGAAGCTTGTCCGGCGTTACCGTCGAATTGGATGGAGTTGCGCCCGCGCGAAACGGTGACGTTGCTGAAGCCGCGCGACTGAAGCCATACCGTGACCTTGGCCAAGTCGCTGGTGCTCATGCCAAAGCGGTCGGCGTACTGCTCCGGGGTTAGCCACTTGTGAAAGTTGGGCGAGTTGGGTTCCTGCTGCTGCTGCAAGAGCTGGTCAAGGTCAGCCTGCTGGGCGGCGGAGGGCTTGAAGAAGATGGCCATGCGCTGCATCGGCATCCTGGGCGAAACACTGCCCTGGTCGACGGCGCGCGCGAGATGGGGATGAACTCCGCCCGGCACCAGCGCAACGTCGGAGTCGTTAATGGAGCGGGTGATGCGTGGAGCGGCGGTGGATTGCGCGAACGATGAGCAAACAAGAACCAGCACGAAGAGAACTGCCGCAGCACAGCAAAAAACCCGGTTGCGATTCATACACACTCCGACCCAAACCCTGACGCGTTCAGTGCACACAGAATAATGCCTGGGAGCCACGAGTTCCAAACGTGGAAAAACCTTAGATAACGGTTCGTAGCTTTGTAATCCATGATGAACCCGGCCGCGCGGAAATTGTTTCGAGCTGGCGGGGTAGAGGGCTCACCACGGAGGCACGGAGAACGCGGAGGGAAGTCTATGGTCTTGATTTCCCCGTCTGAGGTACTTGGCATACCTGAAAGTCGTCGAAGGACCCCGATCCCGCTCCAAGAGACATCCTAATCTCCGTGTCCTCCGTGCCTCTGTGGTGAAAGCTTTTGATGCTCGTGGTAAGAAGTGCATCTCGTATAATTTCCCTTTACCACTTCGCCAGCGCGCAAGCCAATCCAACCGGCGAAAGTTCGGACTCATACCATGACAGAAATAGAGTTGATTCTTGCCCGCGAGGTACTCGATTCGCGAGGAAACCCTACCGTAGAAGCCGATGTCATTCTCGAAAGCGGTGCTCGTGGCCGGGCTACCGTTCCCAGCGGAGCCTCGACCGGCGAGCTCGAAGCGGTTGAGCTGCGCGATGGCGACAAGAGTCGCTATCTGGGCAAGGGCGTGCTGAAGGCGATCGAGAACATTGAAGAGGTCATCGCGCCCGAGTTGGAGGGCCTGGATGCCAGCGAACAGCGCGAGTTGGACACCATCATGTGCGAGCTGGATGGCACAGCCAACAAAAGCAAGCTGGGGGCGAATGCGATTCTCGCGGTTTCCACGGCGGCGTCGCGAGCGGTGGCCGATCACCTGGGGGTCGAGCTGTATCAGTACCTCGGCGGATTTACCGCCAGCCTGCTGCCGACACCGATGATGAACATTCTCAACGGCGGCGCGCATGCCGACAGCAACGTCGATTTCCAGGAGTTCATGGTGATGCCCGTGGGAGCGCCGTCGTTCAGCGAGGCGCTGCGCTGGGGTGTGGAGACATTTCACACGCTCAAGGGCGTGCTAAAGAAAAAGGGCTACAACACTGCTGTCGGAGATGAAGGTGGATTTGCGCCTTCGTTGAAGTCGAATACTGAAGCGATTGAAGTGATCCTCGAGGCCATCACGCAGGCGGGATACAAGCCGGGTGAGCAGATTGCCATCGCGCTCGATCCTGCGGCCAGCGAGTTCTACGACAGCGACAAGAAGAAGTACGTTTTCAAGAAGTCGGACAAGAGCGAGCACAGCAGCGAAGAGATGGTGAAGTTCTATGCCGATTGGGCACGGCAGTATCCCATCGTATCGCTGGAAGATGGACTGGCAGAGAACGACTGGGCGGGATGGAAGACGCTGACGGACCAACTGGGCAGCAAGCTTCAGCTGGTGGGCGATGACATCTTCGTGACCAACATAGAGATCTTCCAGCGCGGCATCGATGCAGGCGTGGCCAACTCGATTCTCATCAAGCTGAATCAGATTGGCACGGTCAGCGAGACTATCGACGCCATCAACCTGGCGCGTGAGAATCGCTACACCGCCGTCATCTCGCATCGCTCGGGCGAAACCGAAGATACCTTCATCGCCGACCTGGCGGTCGCCACCGGAGCAGGGCAGATTAAGACCGGCTCGGCGTCGCGTACCGACCGCATCGCCAAATACAACCAGTTGCTGCGCATTGAAGAAGAGCTCGGCACTGCGGCAAGGTTCAATGGACTGAAGGCGCTGAACTATCGTGGAGAGTTGGTGAGCAAGGCGAAGGCGTAAGCGTCCCGAGCTAAGAATAAGCGCTGTTTATAATTTGAATTGAGGATGTCGTATGCACAACATTTCCTATACCGTCCACACCTTTAAGGAAGGTAATAGTTACGTGGCTTACGTTCCGGAGCTGGATGTCTCAAGCTGCGGAGCCACACCTGAAGAGGCACGGAAGAACATACGAGATGCGGTTCAGGCATTCCTTGATACGAGCACGGAGATGGGAACGCTGGAGGAGATTCTCCAGGAAGCCGGCTATACGCAACAAAAAGATGGTTGGCTCCCACCGGAGTTCGTCTCATTGGACCGCGCGGTTGCAAGCGTACGTTAATGCCGCCGCTCAGGCCTATCTCTCACAAATGGCTGGTGAAGGTTTTCGAACGTGAGGGCTTCAGCTTCAGCCGCCAACATGGCGATCACCTCATCTACACCAAACCGGGAGTAAAGCGACCACTCGTGATTCCAGCCTACGACGAAGTACCAGTTTTCATCATCAAGAACCTCCTGCGTGCTGCTGAAATGAGCCGGGAGAGGTACTTCGAACTACTTCAGCACTGACAATAATTGCTGCGAAGTTGCTGATTGCCCTATTTATTCGAGCAGTTGGAATGAGCGGGGTACCCGACGAAGGCTATAATTCGGAAGCGATGAAGGATTCGGAAATTATTTTCACCGTGCAGGAATCAACCGGGGGTGGTTATGAGGCCCATGCTCTTGGCCACCCAATCTTCACTCAGGCGGAGTCGGTTGATGAACTTCGAGAGATGGTCCGCGATGCGGTACGCTGTCACTTCGAAGAGAACGAAATGCCTCCCGTGATTAGATTGCATTTCGTGCATGATGAGGTTATCTCGGCTTGAAGTTGCCGCGGGAGTTGAGCGGTTTCGAACTGGCGAAACTGTTATCCCACTTCGGCTACGAGATTACGCGGCAAAAGGGCAGCCATATCCGGTTGAGATCTCAATTCCGCGGAGTTGAACACCATGTCACAGTTCCTGCTCATCAGCAGCTTAAACTTGGTACGCTGAACGCCGTCTTAACTGAAGTTGCAACTTACCTTGAGATGTCCCGCGCTGACTTCGAGCGTGAACTGTTCGGTCACTAATCCCTATGCCACCCAAACCGCTCGTCCTCATCATTCTTGACGGCTGGGGCTATGCTCCACCGGGGCCGGCGAATGCCATCTCGCTGGCGCGCAAGCCGAACTACGACAAGCTGCTGAAGGAATTTCCTAACACGCTGATCCATACCAGTGGCCGTTATGTTGGTCTGCCGACCGGGCAGATGGGCAACAGCGAGGTCGGCCACCTGAATATCGGCGCCGGTCGCGTGGTCTACATGGACATCACCAAGATTGATCTGATGATGGAGAATGGCGAGTTCGAGAAGAACCCGGTGCTGCTCGATGCCATGGCCAAGGCGCGCACTGGTGAGCGGCGGCTGCATCTGTTCGGTTTACTGTCGGATGGTGGTGTGCATTCTCACCAGAAACATCTTTACGCGTTGCTGCGCATGGCCAAGCAAAACGGCGTAGAGCGCGTGTTTGTTCACGCCTTCATGGATGGCCGCGACACGCTGCCGACCAACGGCGCGGGCTACATCGAGCAGCTTCAGCAGAAGATGCGCGAGTACGGCGTCGGCAGAATCGCCAGCGTGAGCGGACGGTACTACGCCATGGATCGCGACCGGCGGTGGGAGCGCGAGAAGAAAGCGTTTGATGCGATGGTCAACGGCATCGGCGAGGGTGGCCGATATCACGATGCGGCGCAGGGCGTGCGCGAATCGTACAACCGGGAAGTCACGGACGAGTTCATCATTCCCTTTGTCGTAGTTGACGAGCGCGGCGAACCGCTGGCCACCATCCGTGACGGAGATGTCTGCATCAACTTTAACTTCCGCGCCGATCGAGCGCGGCAGATTACGCGTTGCCTGGCACGCAATAGCCACTTCACTCCGCAGGACGGCCGTGAGTTGGAGGGCGCAGAAGATCTCGACAGCGTGATTCCGCGCGATCGCGTGCCGAAAGACCTGACCTACATCTGCATGACGCGGTATGACAAGAATTTCACCTTGCCGGTGGTGTCGCCGCCGGAGTCGCTGGGCAACATCCTGGCGAATGTGATGGCCGATCGCAACTTGCGCAACCTACGGGTCGCCGAGACGGAGAAATACGCGCACGTGACATATTTCTTCAACGGTGGCGTGGAGAAGCCGTTCCCGGGCGAGGACCGCAAGCTGGTGCCGTCGCCGAAGGTCGCGACCTACGATCTGAAGCCGGAGATGAGCGCGCAGGGGGTCGCCGATGCGGTGGTAAAAGCAATCGAGGACAAAACCTTTGACGTGATGGTGGTGAACTTCGCTAATGCCGATATGGTTGGGCACTCCGGCAAGATCCCGCCGACGATAGAAGCAGTTCAAACCGTCGACACTCATCTGGGAGAAATCTATGCGGCGTTGAAGCGGGTTGGCGGCGCAATGATTGTTACCGCCGACCACGGCAACGCGGAGCAGATGATTGATCCGGCGACGGGAGGTCCACAGACGGCGCATACGACCAATCCGGTGCCGTTTATCGTGGTGGCGGAACACGCGGTTCCTCCCGCAGGATTTAAGGGCGATGGACGACGGTTCACCTTGAAGCCCGATGGCGCTTTGCAGGACATCGCCCCTACCATGCTGGGGATTCTCGGCATCCCGCAGCCGAAGGAAATGACGGGACACGATCTGCGGGTCGTTGCCGAGGAAGCCAAGCAGTAGCAGTTCGGCAGTCTGCTTATCGCCATCCGGAAGCTATACTCGTCACAGTCATGTTTCATCGACATTTATATGGCCTGCTGGCGCTGGCATTATGCACCAGCGCGTGCCTGGCGCAGCAGCCGTCCACCCAGCAAACGCCCGACACTCCCAGCTCGGTTAAGTCGGATTCCAAGCCGGCGAGTTCTCCGTTTGATACAAAAGCCGGGGCCGCTGCTTCCAGCTCAACGGCACCGAGCGCCTCGTCGCCAGATACGGTCAAGAGCGCTGCGAGCGCTCCGGCAAAGGCAACAGCTGCCGTCATTCCTGCGGCCGCCGAACGTCATTATCATCAGGGCATCCTCGACGAGAAGGACAAGCTGACCGATGAAGCAATCGCCGAGTATCGCGATGCCATCAACGAATATCCGGCGTACGCCGCTGCCCATTATCGCCTTGGCAACCTGCTGCTCGATAAAGGCGGCTACGGCGAGGCCATCACGCAATTCAAAGAAGCGTTGCGCTACAAGCCGGATGATGCCGACCTGCACAACAATCTCGGATACGCGTATAAGAAGATGGGAGATCGAGTCGGCGCTGAGGCCGAGTATCGCGAGGCGGTGCGGCTGAATCCCAGGATGGCTTCGGCGCACAGCAATCTGGGAAACCTTCTATATGCCCGGCGCGACTTCAACGGCGCGATACTGGCATATACCGAAGCGCTGAAGCTGGAGCCCAATAACGCCGACATTCACATGAACCTGGGAACCGCTCTCGACGTAACCGGCAGAACCGAAGAGGCGATTACCCAGTATTCGCAGGCCATTAAGCTGCAGCCAGGCAACGCCAACGCTCATTACAACCTCGGCATCGCCTACAAGAATAAGCATGACCTTACTTCTGCCATCGCGCAGCTAAAGCAGGCGGCGCAACTGGCGCCGACGTGGGCGACGCCTCACCTGGTGCTGTTGCAGATTTTTAAGACCTCCGATCCCAAGTCGGCGATTGATGAATGCATGATCGCTGATGGCATGACGCACGACGCAAAGTTGCACGACGAATGTCTGGAGCTGCAACAGAAAGCTCAATGAGCCGTTGTCGAGACTTTGGAGGTAAACGTGAAGCGCTGCTGGCTGGCTGTTGCGTTCATCCTTGTTTTCGGTCTGGCCTGGGGATGCTTTGCCCAGGAGGCCGCCAGTAAGTTCTCTCCCCAGGAAGGCGATTACGTAATCAGCGATTTCCACTTCGAGTCGGGCGAGACTCTGCCCAGGCTGCGTCTGCATTACACGACGTTGGGCCAGCCGACGCGAGATTCGGCAGGGCGTGTCACTAATGCGGTGTTGATTTTGCATGGCACCGGCGGCACGGGACACCAGTTTCTTCTGCCGCAATTTGCCGGTGTGCTTTACGGGCCCGGCCAACCGCTCGACGTAACCCGTTACTTCATCATCTTGCCTGACAATATCGGGCACGGAAAATCGAGCAAGCCCAGCGATGGTCTGCACGCGAGGTTTCCCCACTACGACTATGACGATATGGTGAAGGCCCAGCATGAGCTGGTGGAGAAGGGCCTCGGAGTCAACCATCTTCGCCTCATCATGGGTACTTCGATGGGGTGCATGCACTCCTGGGTCTGGGGAGAAACCTATCCCGACTACATGGACGCCATGATGCCTTTGGCCTGCCTGCCGGTGCCGATTGCGGGACGCAACCGGATGTGGCGCAAGATGCTGATCGACGGCATTCAGCAGGATCCGGAATGGAAAGGCGGCGAGTACACTACTCCGCCACGGGCAGGCATTCAGACGGCGACCGACATGCTCATCCTTGCCGGCAGCGCTCCCCTCCTAATGCAAAAGAACTACCCCACACGGGAGGCGGCTGACAAGTATCTGGGCGAGATTACGAAGCACTATTCCAGCCTCGATGCAAACGACATCTTGTTCGCCGTAAGCTCCTCGCGGAACTATGATCCGTCGGCGCAGCTGGGCAAGATTACGGCGCCGGTGATGTTCGTCAATTCAGCGGATGACTTCATCAATCCACCGGACCTGGGCATCGCGCAAGAAAAAATCAAAGAAGTAAAGAAGGGGAAGTTCGTGCTGATTTCGGCGTCGGACCAGACGCATGGCCACGGCACGCACACCTGGGCCGCGGTGTGGCAGCAATATCTGCTCGAGCTATTGCAGGAATCGCAGCACTGATGGGCATCCGAATCCGGAGCGGCCGAATGAGCATCCAGATGGTTCGTAATGCGATGACTCGTATATATAATGGTTGTTGTTGGCTAGACGTGCCCGGAGTGTGGAGAGATCATGCCGATTTTTGAATATCGTTGTGAGGATTGTGGAAATAAGTTCGAGGCTATTCTGTTTGGTGAGCAAAAGCCTGAGTGCCCCAAGTGTCACACCCAAAATTTGGAGAAGCAGCTATCCACGTTCGCAGTCAGCACCAAGTCGAGTAGCTCTTCCGCCGGCTGTGGGGCCGAGAATTGCTGCATGGGAAGCGGCGGCTGTTCTAACTAAGGCGGGACCCTTAATCTGGGATAGGTTTTATTGGTAATTCCCGTAAGTTCCTCTACTTAATTCTTCTGACAATATGGGCTGCTGCTTTGGTGCGCTTAAGCGCCGCAGCGATTGCTTCGGCAGTTCGCCAGTCGAGTCATTGGCGTTCCCGCTGTTGATCCCGCTCGCAACATGATCCGTACCGCCAGCAAACCGACCCTGCCAACGTCGGCTGCTGTGGTGTGTCTCGGTCGCCAGGACAAGACTCAGGGAGAACACTTGACAGATTAGATAACACACCTTAGCGGGTAATCGTCGTGCGTTAACCGGAACTTCGAAAACGTGGCCGGCCTTGCTAAGTCGTGCTCAGCAAATGTCTCAAAAGTAGTCAAAGAGATTGATGGTTATGAGGTAACCACCTGAGAAAAAGCACTAAGCTGTCTAGGGCTGTGGTTACCTTTGGTTGAGCAGAAGTCAGAAAACCAGTTGACGAAAGATTAGTTGCTCCCTGATTGTAGGTAACAGGATTAACAGACCGCTGGCAACTACGTAAGCCGGACCAGGCCGTAATTACCAACTGCGAGCCGACGCCCAATCGGTTGCGA
Source organism: uncultured Acidobacteriaceae bacterium (assembly GCA_963796585.1). GTDB lineage: Bacteria > Acidobacteriota > Terriglobia > Terriglobales > Acidobacteriaceae > CAVVDY01. The sequence goes on along the minus strand of CAWCMB010000002.1, from coordinate 320,364 downwards.
GACTTAGACCGGTCTCTGAGGGAGAGAACTCCCAGCGCCGCCCGTCAAGCGTGACCTAAGAAACGACTAAGAGTTTCAGAGCGTGGCTCAGCACGACAGAAGTTGTGCTGCCCGCGCATGGAACTCGAGCCATTTCACCCCCAAAGGATGAGTACCCACTCTTATGCATAACAAGGTTGTCGTAGTCGCAATTGTGATATTTGCGGCCCACATTGCCGTTGCCGGCGCGGGCAGTGATCAGCCCACGAACATAGCTGTCACCACTCCTTACTCCAATAATGTAAGCTGGGGTCAAGTGTGCTGGAGAACACACAATCAAAGCGATTCTCTGGTGATGATCGGCAAAAACATCGACTTCTCGCGCCAGGTGTATGACTCGACCCTAACCACCAACGACTGCGTGGTAGTCAAGAATCTTCTGCCCAAGACCCAATACTATTATTCGGTAGCGAGTTGCAGCGATCCGGTTGGTGGCCAGCCATGCGCCAGGACCGATACCAAATGGAGTTCCGCGCCGTGGCCTACGAATGTCGCAACCTTCTCGACTGTGCAGTCAAACAGCGGAACCATGGCCTTTTCAGCTTTTGCGTTTGGTCCCAGCTACGTCTATGAGGGCGCAGCGATGAATTTGGGCATCAGCCTGATTCAGACCTCCGGTGTTATGAGCGAGCACTACGTCATGATGATCACGGAGGCGAGCATCGACGGCGCCTCGTGTCTTCCGGGAAGCTTCCTGGGAACTAACTGTGGAAACACTGGTATAGCTTTGACCATGTTATGCGACGGCAACCGCGAACAGGTTAATCCCACTACCAAAAATTATCCCGTACTTCTCTTTTCGTGGGCGCCTTATAAGAACGACTACGTCTGTTGGGAGAACTATTTTCGCGAACCGAGCATGGAGGCTAGAATTGCTGCGAATGGAGCCCGACTCCACTACGCGACACTCGGCCACACTTTGCGGCTGACATTCCAGCTTGTTGATTACAGTCAAAACAATATTACAATAGGCGACCCGGTGAAGATAACTTATCAGTTCTCCGTTGCCTCGCCAGCTCAGTTTAAGGTGACAGCTCCTACAAGCTTTCCTCCTATTCCCAATTACAGTCGAGCCATCTTTAATGCGGCGCGGTGGGGGCCCCTCAGCTGCGAGAGCCTGAAGCAAGCCAATAACCTCGGCGTATATCTGAATGCTGATTTCAATGAGACCTCATCGAATGCCGACCCGTGGGATACCTACACTTATGACGGCAACCGAGTTTATAAAGAGACTAGCGACCGGTTCGACGGTGTCACGGGCGCCCAATGGCAGCCTAATCATGCATATTCGCCGGGGGACCTTATTGTCTCCGGAGGCTACACCCAGGTTAATATTTCGCCTGGCATCTCGGGTGCAAACCCGCCAGCGTTTAATCCTGTCCCCGGGCAGCAGACGATGGACTGGGGCACGAGTTGGATCAACGCTGGCAACAAGAATTATTGGACCCAGTGCTCAGAAATTATGGGAGTACAGTATCTGAACTGGGCGGTGAACGTCGCCAAGTGGGTGGGGACCGGAGAATGGAACATATTTCCCTGGGGAATGTACATGGATTATCTACGCCAGGGAGACGTGCTCAACGAGAACTGTGATGGAGGCCAAACCTGTTCGGGGCTGAACGCTGCAGCCGACTGGCGATTTGGCGCTAACATCCTCACCTATCCGGCTCCGGGATTTGTGGACGAAAACGTCGTCTTCACTTACTACGAAAATCAGACAGGAACAGTCAGGGCCTTGCCCTACAACATAAACATGCTGCTGGTGAACTGGCTCGAGACCGGGGTACAACCGACCAACGAGCTCAAGGCAAGACTTGATCTACTGCTTCAAACCATCGCGGAAGTTACCACATATAACCCGCTCGACGGCCCCAACCATTACAAGTGCTGCTATAGCGCACCGAATTACAATGTTGGACTTTGGGCGATGACTCTAATCCATACCTACGACGTGCAGACCTACCTACATGCCCAACCTGACGCGCGAATTCCCATTGAGTTGATGAAACTCCTAGACTGGTTCTACTCCACGCAGGTCAACCTCATGGGAAACGACAACACCTTTCCTTATGAGCCATGGACGGTTCCCTACAATTGTTCGATTTTCAATACTCAAAACTGCACGGCAAGCATGGGGGGGTTGAATAACCTGGTAGCCCCGGCTTATGCGTGGCTGGGCGCAGTCTATGGCGACTCATGCAAGCTGCCCAGCAGTGGGGCCAAATGCTGGGACGCGGCAGACCAGCTATTTGCGAAGGCATTTCTCGACGGATATCAGGGCAGCTCAAAGAACTACAATCAGCTCTTCCAGGATTTCTCCAACTACGTAGGGTGGCGCACCGGAACCATGCCAGGAACCGATTCCTACGTTCTGCCGACGCATAACCCGCTGGGTAATCCTTACCCGGATATCATCGGGCCGTATCCGTCTGGTGCATATCCGGCGAAACCCGCTGCGGGCAATATCACAAGCAGCGGCGCAACCATAACCTGGTACACCTACGAGCATGCCGTAAGCACGGTGGTGAAAGTGGGGACAGCTCCGAACAACATCAATGTGGAGACACACTGCGGATCGAGTGTTTACGCCGGCTCGGACAATCTTTGGATCAATACCTGCCATGTCTCCGGCCTCAGCCCCAGCACGCTCTACTATTTTGGAGTGGGTGGAACCGACGCCGCCAGCAATTTCGCGTTTTCAGCTGTCGATCCGACAAAGAACCTGGTCGGGGATTTCTTGAACTTCACCACAACGCAGTAGCTGCCGCTCTGCGTGGCAGAACGCAAAGAAGCAACAATTGTCCTGGCCAACGCAAGGGCTCACCGGCTCTTGCGTTTTGTTTGTTTGGTTCGGGTTCGGACAGCAACTGCTCTTCCCGACTGGGAGCTTTTGTTCAGAAGCAGCTCTCTCTCCAGCTCCCGATTTCACAGTGCGACGTTATTCGACGCGATTCCTCAGCAAACTACAAGGGTTGCGCTGCGCATCTACTTACCTTCACAGTACCGAAGGAGAGCGCATTGCTCCAGCGACAGGTGTGCCAATGACGAGTAAGAGAAGTCCCTTTCGGTCGGTCCTGATTTTCGGAGGGGCTGGCTTCATCGGATCCAATTGGGCGGAGTGGTTGTTGCAGAATACCGAGGCCAAGATTCACATCTTCGACAATCTCTCGCGTAGCGGTGTAAGACACAGCCTGCATGCGCTTGAGACTCTGAGTGGCCGGTCGCGCCGCCTCCAGGTTACGGTTGGCGACATTCGCGACTCAGAGATGGTGGAGCGCGCCATGCGCCACGCCACCGAGGTCTATCACTTTGCGGCCCAGGTTGCGGTCACCACGTCGGTGCTGGCGCCACGACTGGACTTTGACATTAACCTGCTTGGCACCTTCAACATTCTGGAAGCAGCGCGCAAATCGGGCAATCAACCTTTTCTATTGTTCACTTCAACCAACAAGGTCTATGGCAGTGCGAGCAGCGGCGACGTTTGGCCGGAGCAGACGCGGTATGGCTGCTCGAATCATGAAGGGACTTCGGAGATGCAGCCGCTGGATTTCCATTCTCCCTACGGATGCTCGAAAGGCGCCGCGGACCAGTACGTGCGCGATTATTCACGCATTTACGGGCTCAACACTGCGGTATTTCGCATGTCGTGTATTGCCGGGCCACGCCAGTTTGGTACTGAGGACCAGGGATGGGTGGCACACTTGCTGTACTCGGCTTTGAACGGCAAGCCGGTAACCATCTACGGCAATGGACTGCAGGTGCGCGACGTGCTCGACGTCGCTGATCTGGTGCGCGCCTTTGAAGCGGTGCGCCAGCTTGAGCCCTCAGGCGAAGGGCGGGTCTATAACGTGGGCGGAGGCCCGGGAAATTCCGTCTCGCTGCTGGAGCTGGTGAGCCTGATCAAGGAACTCACGGGACGCAAGTTGGAGACCAGTTTCGGCGCTGTACGCCCGGGCGACCAGGCCGTGTACGTCAGCAACACGCACAAATTACAAAACGATACAGGGTGGACTCCAAGTATCCGGCTACCCGAGACGCTCGGCAGAATCCAGCGATGGTGGAAGCAGAATCGGGAGCTTTTCGCCCCGGCACGGGTTTCGGAAATGCCGGTGCTGGCAAGTCCAGTGCCGCTGCGACGGACAGCATGATGAAGTTTGCGTTGGTAAATCCGAATTGGACGTTCGAAGGCTCTACCTACTTCGGGTGCCGCGATCCACACTACCCGTTGGAGCTGCTCTTTGCCTCGCAACAGATCAGTGCTGCCGGGCACGAGCCGTTACTCATCGATGCTCAGGTGGACGATCTCACAATCGAGCAGGTTGGCCAGGAACTCCGGGGATTCAGGCCTGACTTCCTGGTAATTCCGACGGCGCCCTCATATCTATTTTGGCGTTGTCCCCAGCCGGAGCTGCGCGTTCCTATGCAGTGGTTCGCGGCGCTGGACGAGGGAACAATCCGGGTTGCAATCGGTCCGCATGGCTCAGCGACTCCGGCGGCAACGCTGCGCAAGCTGAATTGCGATGTGGTGCTGCGCGGCGAACCGGACCAAACCATTCCTGAGCTGGCGAGCAAATTATGGGAGGACATCGTGGGCTGCTGCTATCGCCTGCCTGACGGAACACTGCGCCTGAACTCAGGGCTGGGTGTGACTGACATGCGAGCGCTTGTGCCGCTCGACTTCAACAACTACAACGTCGAGCGTCATCGGCATCGCCACCATGTATTTACCGGAGAAGGTCGCGGCGCCGAATTGGAGTTCGCCCGTGGCTGTCCCTGGGCTTGCAGCTTCTGCAACAAGACACTGTTTCGCAACAAGTATCGCGAGCGCAGTGTTGACGCCGTCCTGACGGAAGTCGATCGGCTGGTTGATCGCGGCGTCGATTACTTCTACTTCATCGACGAAATCTTCGGGGTCGGCAAGAACGTGCTCAAGCTGCTTGAAGGAATGGCCGAGCGCGACGTAAAGGTCGGCTTCCAGACCCGAATCGATCTGTGGAATGAAGACACGCTCGACCTGCTAGGGCGTGCCGGTTGCATTTCGATGGAGTGCGGCATCGAGTCGATTACGGACGAGGGCAGAGACGAGCTGAACAAGAACTGTCGCATGTCGACCGAGCGCATCACCGAGCTGCTGATCTACGCACGCCAGCGAATTCTCTGGGTGCAGGCGAACCTGATCCTGACGGACAAGGACGATAAGGACGAGATCCGCCGCTGGCAGGAGCATTTGAAGGCACGCGGAGTTTGGGTGAGCGAACCGGTACCGATGTTCCCGTTTCCCGGCAGTCCGAGCTATGTCGAGATTTTTGGCACGCCGCCGGACGACGACGCCTGGGAGCGAGCGCACCGATATTACTTATCGCTGTTCACCGACAAAGGTTTCAGCGACATTCAAGACCAGCGTCCCGTGTCGATTGAAGAGCTGGAAACTGCGGCGTAAGTTGACGCGACTACGTTGGTTCAACAACAAACATCGCAATTCTTTTTGGGGACGGCTTCGAGATGCGAATTGCCATCGTCGGTTCTGGCTATGTTGGATTAGTGGCAGCCGCGTGCTTTGCAGAGATCGGCCACCAGGTCGTCTGCGTTGATAGCGACGAGGCCAAAGTCGCGGCACTCCAGCGCGGCGAAACTATCATCCACGAAGAATTTCTGCCCGAGCTGATCGCGCGCCAGCAGGGCGAACGCTTGAAATTCACTACGTCACTCTCTGAAGGAGTGAGCCACGCCGCGATGGTCTTCATTGCAGTGGGCACGCCGCCGTGCGAAAACGGTGAAGCGGATGTCTCTGTGCTGGACTCTGTATGCCGCGAAATCGCGCGTTCCGTCGATGGTTTCAAGGTGGTGGTGATAAAGAGTACTGTACCCGTGGGGACCAACAAGTGGATTACCCGGGTGTTGCAACGTTATGGCGCGCATCCGTCCTGTTTTCGTGTAGCTTCCAATCCCGAGTTCTTGCGTGAAGGTAGCGCAGTCACCGATTTTTTGTATCCCGACCGGATCGTGCTGGGTTGCGATTGTTCTCACAGCGCCGATCTGCTGACGATGGCATATAAGCCGTTGCTCGACGGAAGCTACGCCGCGTCAAGCAGTGCCATTCCGGCGCCAGATAATACACGAGTGCCCGCGCGGTTGGTACTCACCAGTTCCGCAAGTGCGGAACTGATTAAGCATGCCTCGAATGCATTCCTCGCGATGAAGATCTCCTTCGTCAATGCGGTGGCGAATATCTGCGAAGCTAATGGTGCGGACATTGAAGAAGTGGTGGAAGGAATTGGCAGCGACCGGCGCATCGGAAGCAAGTTCCTGAGGCCGGGTATCGGCTATGGCGGCTCCTGTTTCCCGAAGGACCTGAAAGCCTTGCGCGCCGTGGCCCACGACAGCGGCTATGAATTCCGCTTGCTGGAAGAGGTGATGCAGATCAACGAAGAGCAGCGCGCGCACTTTGTTGGCAAGGTCCGGCAGGCGCTCTGGACGTTGAAAGGGAAGCGCCTCGGAGTCCTGGGCCTGGCCTTTAAGGGAGGTACCGACGACGTGCGCGAATCACCCGCCATTGCCGTGATTCATAGGCTGCTCAAGGAAGGCTGCCGCATTACTGCATATGATCCTGCGGCGATGGCGCGCGCGCGAGCGGAGTTCTGCGAAGGCGCGCAAATCACATTCGCGAAGAGCGCCTACGCGGCGGCCGCCGACGCCGATGCGCTGCTGGTGCTGACCGAGTGGGAAGAGTTTGCCGCCCTCGATCTGGAGCGGTTGCGAATGCGCGTGAAGCAGCCAATCTTGCTTGACGGTCGCAATCTCTTCTCGCCCCAGCAGATGGAAAAGGCCGGCTTCATCTACTACAGCGTGGGACGGCCCGAAGCGATCCCAGAACTCGAGCCCAAAGACTCGTCGCGCGAAGCGGCATAGCTGCGACTCGGCATCGAAGCGCCGCCGGGTTCTACCGGTAAGCAATATCCCAAGCTTTACCAATACCTGCTACTATTCACAGTCGCCAGCGGTTTATCATTGAGTGGGAGCGGGGGAATCCATGTTCTTTCAGCAGTTCTATCTTGGCTGCCTGGCGCACGCCTCGTACATGTTCGGCTCGAAGGGGGAGGCGATAGTTGTCGATCCGCAGCGCGATGTCGAGATTTACATCGAGGCTGCGCAGAAGAACGGCCTGACCATCCGCCACATTTTCGAGACCCACCTGCATGCCGACTTCGTCTCCGGCCACCGGGAGTTGGCGCAACGAACCGGCGCTGAGATCTACATCGGCGCGGCCGCGGATGCGAAGTTCGAGCACGTCGCGTTGCGTGACGGATTCGCATTGCAAGTGGGCGACGTCTGTCTGACCGCGCTGGAAACGCCCGGCCACACCCCGGAAAGCGTCTGCCTGGTGCTGACCGATTGCGAGCATGGAGACGAACCTTGGGCGGTATTTACCGGCGACACGCTGTTCATTGGCGACGTGGGCCGGCCCGACCTTTCTGCAACGCATACCCCGCAACAACTCGCCGACATGATGTTCGACTCGCTACACCATAAGCTGATGAGCTTGCCCGATAAGACGATGGTGTATCCCGCGCATGGCGCAGGTTCGCTTTGTGGACGCAATATGCGTGCCGAGAGCTCATCGACCATCGGCACCGAGCGGCTGACCAACTGGGCGCTACAGATTAAGAGTCGCGAGGATTTTGTAAGCCAGATGACGACGAATCTTCCGGCGCGCCCTGACTATTTTGCGCAGGACGCGGCTATCAATCGAGAAGGTGCTCCGGCACTCAACGAGCTTCCCGCGCTAGCGGCGATTGCGGCCACCGACTTGCAACATCGCATTGTGCAGGGTGTGATTGCCATTGACGTGCGGCACCAGGATGAATTCGCCGCCGGACATGTACCGAAGTCGATCAGCATACCGTTGCGGGGCGAGTTCGCTTCGTGGTCCGGCGCCGTTCTGGGATTGTCGTCGGCTCCGGTGCTGATTGGCGCAACGGAAGAGCAGATTTCCGAGGCGCGGCTGCGGCTGGCGCGTGTGGGCATTGAAGATGTTGCGGGCTACCTGGAAGGCGGCATCGCAGCGTGGAAAGCGGCAGGCCTGCCGCTTGCGCAAGTAGCTCAGGTGACAGTGCAGGAGCTGAAGGCTCAACTGGAGAACCGAGCGCTGGGAGTGCTCGATGTTCGCCGCGAAGGCGAGTGGAACGCAGGCCACGTCGCAGGCGCCGCTTGGCATCCGCTGGACAATTTCAAGCGCGCGTTGCCTGAACTCAACAGCCAAGCGCCCGTCGCAGTGCATTGCAAGGGCGGCTACCGCAGCATGATTGCGTGCAGCTTTTTGCAGCGCGCGGGCCACAGTAATGTCATCAACGTAATCGGCGGCTTCGATGCCTGGGAGAAAGCCGGTCTGCCGGTCGCTGCCGAAGCAGCGGCAAGCGCCAAGGCCTAACGCGGGTGCCTGCCTGTCGTGGTTGCGGTGAACAGATTCCGGATTGGGCGCGGTTCTGCCCGACTTGCGGCGCCGTCATCTCTCGACCTCAGCCGCCCGCCTCTGCTGCGACACCTTCGGTTGCCCCGGCTGTACCTCCCAAGCCGCATCAGGCAGCGTCGAACATTGCTTCGAGTGTGCCCGACAACATTGCGGGCATGCTAGCCTACTTTATTGTGCCTGCCATCGTGTTCCTGCTGATGCGGCGGTTCAAGCGTAACCGCTTTGTCAGGTTTCACAGCATCCAGTGTTTGCTGACCGTAACGGTGCTGATCGTTTTGCAAGTTGTGCTCGTGCTACTTGGAAAACTGGTGCCACTGTTGGTGCTGTCCCTGTACGGGCTGGTATTGCTGGCAGAACTCACGTTGTGGCTGTTGCTGCTGTACAAGGCATATCAGCATGAAACATTCGAGCTGCCGGGCGTAGGCGACGTCGCGGATCGGCTCGCAGGGTGACTATCCCGTTAAAAGACATCGCGTATTCGGGTCTGGCGCTTGACAGCACCCCGTCGCGCATGTCATTTCTATTTACTTTTCGCTTTTCGAAAAAATCAGAGCAGTAGCAGGTCGCGCCGAGCGTCAAGTCAGGACGAACGGCCGAAGGGAGCGGTGCGAAGGCTGTGCTGGTCAAGGTGTTCTACCACGATCGTTGTTTTGATGGGGCATGTTCAGCGGCGGTCTTCAGCCGTTTTTATCGTGAGCGCATCCGGGAACTCGTGGAATTCGAGTACTCGGGTCTGCTGCATCGCGCGGGAGCGCTTTTCAACGAGGCCGAATTCACTGGCGACGAGAACGCCATTGTCGACTTCAAATATTCACCGTCGCCGCAAATTACCTGGTGGTTCGATCATCACCAGAGCGCGTTCCTCACGCCGGAAGACGCCGAGCACTATGAGAGCACGCTCAGCAACAATAAGTTTTACGATCCCGATTACCGTTCGTGTACCAAGTTCATCGCCGACGTGACGGAGAACCGGTTTGGCTTCAAAAAGGACAGTGTTGCTGAAGTCGTGGAATGGGCCGACATCATCGACGGAGCGCTGTATAGCGACGCGAAAACCGCAGTCGAGATGGGCGAGCCCGCGATGAAGCTGACCATGGTAATCGAATCGAGCCAGGATTCGGAGTTGCTTCCTAAATTGATCCCTATGCTGGCTTACCGGCCGCTGGCCGAGATTGTAGCTGACCCTTTGGTAGCGGAGCGGCTGCCGGCGCTGTTAGAGAGACACAAGCAGTCGATCGAAGTCTTGCGCGAGCGTTCCACTTGCACGGACGGAACCATCTTCTTCGACATCACCGACCACGAGTTGGAGGGCTATAACAAGTTCATCCCGTATTACCTGCATCCCAACGGGACTTACAGTGTGGGGCTCAGCAAGAGTACGTTTCGCACCAAGGTATCGGTGGGTTCGAACCCCTGGGCGCCGATTGAGCCGACGGAGAACCTGGCGAAGATCTGCGAGCGTTATGGCGGCGGCGGCCACGCCCGGGTGGGAGCAATCTCGTTTCCTCCGGGAAAATTCGACGAGGCCCGGCAGGCTGCGAACGAAATTGTGCGAGAGCTCAGGGCCAGTTATCGCAAGCAGATCGGTTAACAGAAATGAGCCCAGCGATGTTCACTTCGCCCCAAAGGTTCTTACCAGCGTGAATCGCACTTGGAAGGGTTCGACGGGATGGAAAACGTCGGTGAATTCCGCCGGGGCGGTTGGGGTTATTCGGGCGGTATAGGCGTAGTCAATGTCGTGATCGTAGCGGTTCAGTAAATTAAAAAGTTGGGCCGAAACGCGCCATTTTTCGTTGATGTGATAACCGGCCTCCGCGTTGAGCAATATCGTTGAACTTGAGCGATAGATTGCATCGGATGTCAGGTTGCGCGGGCCAAAGGCACGCAGGCGCAGACTCCCCCAAAAGCCTTTGTAACTCTGCACGGTGACGCCCGATGAAATCACCAACCCAACCGCTTCGGGCACCCACTTGCCGCCCGGGCTGCCCGGCGCCGCATCATCCGGATCTATTGTGGTGAAAAGGGCCCTGGAGTCCGCAAAGTCAAAATCGAAAGCCAAATGTTGCGTTGGCGTGTAGTAGTTAGCCCATTCGATGCCGTAGCGATTGCTCGGCGACGCTGAAGCAACTGTGCCTCCGGTGTCGCCCGACTGCTGCAGCTCGGAATCACTGTATAGATACCAGAGCGAAAGGGTACTTTGCAGATGTGGGATGGCCAAGGTGCGCACCCCGATCTCCGCGCCTTTGGTTGGGACCAGGGGGCGAATTGGGGTGGAAGGCGTCGGGAAGGGATAGTCCGGCGAAATTGGTTCAACTCTTTGCGTTGTGCCGCGCACGTCGTTGCTGTGGAAACTGAATCCGCCTTGCAGGTAGAACTCAGTATTGCGCCACGGGCCGAAAATCAAACTCGCTTTTGGGCTGGGTAGGAACTGACTGGCCGAGCCGGAATTGAGCTCGGCAAAGTTGATCACCGGAGCGCCTGGCAATTCCGTGGCGACATAAGGCGGCGTCAAGTTGGTTACGTCATATATCGCTTCGTCGCCGCGCAGGGCCAGGACCGAGCGCAATTTGTCCGCCCACTGAGCTTTATTTTCGACGTAGAAACTTACTATGGTGTCGGTAAATTTTGCGACCTCCGTTGCCGCAGGCAGGATCGCGATCAGATTGGGATTGGTGTCGCATTCGGGAATGGGTTCGGCATCGCACGCATTGATATCATTCTTGTCCGTGCGCGCACGATCTTGGGTGCGGTAAAGGCCGTTGTGAACCCAATCGTTACGAAGCTGCAGGCCGAACGTATTTTCCACCTTGCGTCCAAACCACTGGCTGAAAATTGTATGGGCCGCGTCAAACCCTGTTACCCAGCGCCTATCCTGCTGCTCGAACTGATCGCCTTTCATAGGGTCATCGAGGTAGTAGGTGAAGTCGGAGAATAAATCCAGGTGATAATAAAATCCGTAGCCCATGATTGTAGTAGCGGAATGTGCGCCCTGGCGATGCCATTCAGCCTGCACGCTGTAACGCTGTGAGTTGCCGCCGTCAGTAGGGTTCAATGTGCCGAAGGAGCCAACAAGGGGCACGGCGGTCACTGGGATCTGATCGCTGGAGTTCCATTTTCCGTAGTAGCCGCGGGTCGTAATGCTGAAGCCTCTGGTAGCGTCACCCTGGCTGTAGGTCAGCAGGCCGTTGAACTTCCTGTAGGCATCCGGATGTACCCATGGGCCATCATCGTAATACGCCTCTCCCCCGTACAGCAGATTGCCTCGACCGAGCTTTTGTGAGACGCCGAACACGGCGCGCGCATAGCCATACATGCCGGCTTCCACCTGGAAGAAGTTCTGCGGCAGGGTTTTATAAAACTGGATGTTGGCCGATCCCGCTGAGCTATAGTTGCCGATCTCGGCATAATAGGGACCTTTCTCGAAATTTAACCTCTGAACAAGCTCAGGGATAACAATATTCATGTCCGCATAACCCTCGCCGTGGGCGTGTGACGGCAGATTAAGAGGCATACCGTCGAGGAATACGGCGAAATCTGTGCCGTGGTCGAGATTGAAACCGCGAAGGAAATACTGGTTGGCCTTACCGCCGCCCGCGTGTTGAGTAATGATGAGACCGGGAACCGTCTCCAAAACTTCTCCCGAACGAAGAATCGGACGATCTTCGATTTCTTTTGCGCCCACCGTTCCCTGGCTGGCGGAATCGGCAATTCCGATAAGGCTATCCTCCCGGCCCTGCACCTCTACATTGGTGCTGACGGCGCTCACCGCCAGAGAAATGCGCAACGAGACCAATTCTCCAGTGCTCCCTACGGTGAGGGGCATTTCTTTCGTTTGAAACCCAGGATTTGATACGACAAGTTGATAATCTCCTGCCGGCAGTCCAGAAATACTGAAGGCGCCGCCACTGTCTGACAGTGTCACCCTTTGTACACTCCCGTCCGCGCTGCGAACCATCACGGACGCCCCTGCAACTACCGCACCAGAAGCATCAACTACAGTTCCCGATAACTGAGCTGGGTAACTTTTCTCACCTGGCGTGACCGAGTAATCTTGCCGCTTGCGTGCATGTCCGCCGATCTGCGGGGAGTTTGATTGTACGGCCGCCGGCAGCGCAAATGCCGTCATCCCCAGAAAAAACAACAGCAGTTGGATCGTGCTGGCCAGTCGCAGAGAAATCAGGAGTCGGGGAATACGTTTGTGCATTTCGTGCTACTCCGGGATGAGCCCTGAAGAATGTCACGCCTAAGCCTGCGAATTGCTTATTTGTGGCGGTGGCGAGCCGAGTGCTGCCCAGGTCTGGCCGCGGTCCGAGCCGGTCTCGCAAGATAAGCATCCGGAGAACTCATGACCAGCTTGCCGTGTTGCACTCCCTTGATACCGATCAGACGGTCTGCCAGTTCCTGTACTCGCTTCAACACCCCCCGTACCACGACCGCCTCCAGGCACATATCGTGGTCCAGATGAGAGTGCACGGTAGAAATGATGAGGTCGTGATACTCATGCTGAAGTTCCATCAACTTGTCCGGCAATAGCCGGGAATGGTGGTTGTAGATGAGGGTTATGGTCCCCACGACAAACGCGGTGTCGAGCTTCAGGCTCAACTGGTTCAAGCGGTCGCGAATAAGGTCGCGGATGGCCTCGGACCGGTTCTCGTAGCCTTCACTACGGATAAAGCGGTCGAAGCGCTTCAATAAGTCGGAATCGATGGCAACGCCGGCACGCAAGAGCCCCATAGGCACCTCCAGCAGAGGAGCGTAGCACAATCCTGATGTTCGTGGCACGACCACTAAACTTTTTATCGTGGGGCTCGCGTCAGGCATGTATCGCGAGCGACCAGCAACGACTCCGCTAGTATCGGCGCCAAACGGCAAGACAGGGCCTCGCTTGCCGAAGATGTCGCTCCCTCTGCCGCCGATGATGCCCAGCCCTCCTGTACGGGCCGCTCGTCTCACCTTTGACTCACCTCATGGCTAGTAAATCTATCCGACTGGATAGCTGGACCCTCATTCCTTCGCGTCAGCCACAGCTTGGCCGTCGTTCGATTCGGACCTAATCCGTTACATGGCACCACATTGCTTGATGAGAGCAACTCGGGGCCGGGACTGCGAAGGGTTGGCAGCCAAGGTGCAGTTGTTGAAGGCGCTAACTCGATAACCCGCAATCGCCAAGCATTGCCACAGGAGCGAAGCTCCAGCCTGAGCAGTGATCTCGTGTGAGCTCTCTGCACGGACGAAGCCTGCGCTCAGGTCGAAGTGCGGCTGCCGGGCGCTGCCGCAAGTTCCGCGAAACATCATTCAGGAGAGAAACTCATGGCAAAGGAAGATACAAAAATTCAAGTTCAGTCCAGGAAGATTGAGCTGCCGGCAGAACGAACACAGTTCAAGAGTTTGGTTCTTTCGAATCCGAACTACTTTGGCACATATCCGAAGCTCGGCGGCAAGATCGTCAAGGCTTTCAGCGGAGATACCAGCTACGAACAGCTTGAATGCCTGGGATTGAACCCGGGCAGTAATCTGCTGGAAGGTGTCATCAACATCAAGCTGCACTCCGGTTACGGTACCAACGCCTGCGGCGCCGGCACCACAGAGTACGTACGCTTTTTCGTGAAAGACTCCAGTGGCTGGCATGATCTTGGTGTCAGCTCGGTGCAGGTCTTCGATCTTGCGGGCCCGCTGCCGCTCAGCTACTCCGTCTCGGTGGACTTCAGCGAAACGCGCAAGTTCTGCTTCACCGAAAACATCGTTGAAGTGCGCGCCATCCTTTCGTGGGAATGGGAGCCGACGCCGGGCGATCCGAACTTTATTCCGGTGTGGGGCAACGTGGTGAATGCCGAAGTACAGGTGGCGCCGCGGTTGCTGTTCGAGATCCCGCTCGCGGAATTGGTTGAGCAGAAGCTCATCTCCATCGACCCCGGCGTGCTGAAACAATTGGACACCAGTCAGAAACTCTCGCCGTCGGAACTCCAGCCGCTCAGCTTTGGAGAGCTCAAAAATCTGTATGCCAAGGAGAAGGTGCCGCAGCATCGCTTTGGGTTCGAGTTCGCCCAGAAGGTGACGGGCGGGCCGATCAGCCAGGGCATCAATCAGCTTTCAACGAGCAAACTCAATGTCGGCTCGGGAGTGCTGTCTGGCGAAGAACTGTCTTCGATCCTGGGAGAGCTGCTGAAGCTGAAGGGCGACACGACGTACGAGCAAATGACCTGTGCCGGATACAACCCGCAGACGCGCGAGTTGGAAGCCGTGATCCAAATCAAGCAGGGCAGTGGCTACTCCGGCGGGCTGTGCACCAAGGGGAGCACCGAGTACGTCGGCTTTTATGCCTTCTTCGGTGGAGTGTGGAACACGCTGGGTGTGGCCCAGGTGCAGGTACACGATCTGAAGGCGGCGAATCCGAAGCACCCCATTAGCTATGCAGTGTTCCGAATCTCTAACCTGACCGAAATGCCGTGCGAGAAGCTGGAAGGCGTCCCGCTGCGTGCCATTCTGTCGTGGAACACCCCTCCCACTGGGCCGAACTACAACCCGGTGTGGGGCAATGTGTTAAACACGCATGTTCAACCGCAGGTTGAAGTCGGCGACGGTGAGCAGATGCGCCTCATGCGCATTGGACAGGTGACGGTCGCCAACATCTCTGACAGCACTGGACTGGCGGTGGTCGACTCGCTATTCGTCCCGCTATTTCCTCCGGGGCTGGGCTACGTGGCCGGCGATTGTCCCGGAAGCGGAACGCCGTGGCTGTACTTCTCGGTGCAACCCGACGCGCCGTTCGGCGGTGCGACCTTCATCGAAGGCGATTTCAATCCCAAGATCGACGTCTTCGATCACACCACCGGCCTGGTCATTGGGGGTGAGTATCCCATCATTTACCAGGCTTGGGTGACTCCACCGTCGGGTCCGGCGTTCCAGCTCACCGACTCGTTTGGCATCGAGCTGTATCCGCCGAACTCGCCCTTCGGCGTCTTCCATGTGCAACAGCTGGTGGCGGCTTTCGGGCCGGTGCCGACGGGCGTACCGGGAACCAAGTACTACACGTATTTCGAATCGAATCTCCAGGCGGTCAATCCGCGTACCCTGGCGATCTTCGAGGCCGGCGCTTTGGCCGAAGGCAACTACATCATCGAGATCCGAGGCTTTAAGTGGAACGGCGCTGACTACATCGCTATTCCTCCAAAGAGCAAGATGATTCACGTGTACAACGGCTATCCCCACACCGAACTGGTCGAGCCTGGGCCGGGATTACCGCTCGTCTCGGTGCCGGAACAGCGTCCGCAGGTGTTCATCACTATCACGTCGCCTTCAGGAGACTGCGGCGATGTGGTGGTAGGCGACACCATCAGCGGCAACTACAGTGTGACCGACGAGTTCTTCGGAGTCGTCAGCG
The DNA here is from genome assembly GCA_963796585.1 of uncultured Acidobacteriaceae bacterium. GTDB lineage: Bacteria > Acidobacteriota > Terriglobia > Terriglobales > Acidobacteriaceae > CAVVDY01. The sequence continues at coordinate 304,474 of CAWCMB010000002.1, read as the reverse complement.
TTGCTCTGGTGCCCATCACCATCAACGGCGTTCTACAACCAGAGAATGCCATCGCCCTGTCGAACCACAACGTCGGTACCAATACGGTGGCTTACGACGGCACCAACACCGCTGGAACCAGCGGCAGCTTCACTTTGCCTACGGCTGGGATGACGCCTTGCGGCTATACCATCCTGCTGCAGGCTTGGGACCGGGCAATTGCCAACAACACTTGCTACGGTCATTACAACCAGGATGGAGTCGGCTTCTGCTTGCGGAAGAAAGGCTCGTAGCTCAGCCGTGTGGAGCAAGGGGCGCCGGCAACCTCGGCGCCCCATATTTCGAACTGATTCCGATGGAATCATTGAATCCATGGTTTCGCTTTATTCTGGCTCTGCTTGCGACCTGGCGAGTCACGCATCTGCTGGCGAATGAAGATGGCCCGGCGGACGTAATGGTCCGAGTTCGCCTTTGGCTGGGCGAGCGGCTGATGGGCAAGCTGATGGACTGCTTCAACTGCCTCAGCTTGTGGATCGCCGCTCCTGCGGCATTGTTTGTGTCGCGCAGGCCGATGGAGTGGCTGTTCAGTTGGCTTGCGCTGTCGGGCGCGGCGTGTCTGTTGCAGCAACTTCATCGCGAGCAGGTCGTTATCGAAACGGTTTCGCAACTCGAAGAAGGAGAAGAGGATCATGTGCTGTGGAAACAAACGCACGACGATTCGGATGGCAACACCAGCGGCACGGGGAATTTCCGGGCCGGCCACGACAGCAGCCAGGACGCCGGCGCCGAGAACCGCCGTTCGCTTCACTGAGAACTCAAGCGTGAAGGTGAAAGGGCCGGCGACTGGCCGCGAATATCAGTTCTCGCCCACCAGCCCGACGCAGAACATAGACCCACGGGACGCGCGGCTGTTGCTGCGCTCGCGGTTTTTCCGCCAGGGATGAGCATGGTTTTGCTGCGGGTGGAAGCCCCCGCATTCATGCGGGGGACAGATCAGCCTTTTGTGCGACGCGCTTTAGCGCGGGCCAGGGCTGAAACCCAGGTTCTTTCCCGCGGTTTAGAGACGGCTGAACAGGCTGCAGAAAAACTCTTCGAAGTGGAGAACGCAGCAGATCCCTCACCTCTAAAGAGCTTCGGGATGACAAAAACACAGGACTTTTATGGCGCAGCTAAAGCTGCGCCCCTTCCAAACGGCGCCCCGGCAGAGTTTTTCCGCAGCCTGTGAAGCCGTGCCCTTCCGCCGCACTACCTAAAGCAAAAAGCCCGCAGGTGCGGGCTTTGCTGTTTCAAACTGAGAAGGCCTATCGGTTGGTCGTACTGGCGGCCTTCGCCGTTTCCTGCTGATTGGCCGTGAGATGCGCGTTGTTGCGGGCGGCGATGGTTTTCTTGGCGTTGTCTGCCAATTCCTTCGCCTTGGGCAGAAGCTCCAACGCCTTGGCGACCGCAGGATCGTTTTCGGTATGGACTTTCATGCCTTCCTGCTGCCCGAACTCGTTGATGAACAACTCAGCCTTGATGTTCGAGCGCAGCCAGTCGTTGTTCTGCGACAGCTCGGCTTCGTTGTAAGGAGTCTTCTGATCATCCAGGAACTTGCGGAACTCCTGCATCACCTGGTCGTCCACTTCAAACTGCTTGGTCACCTTGTGATTGATCACGTAATGCTTGGCGAAGTTGAAGAAGGTGTACTTCTGCAGCAGCTCATCCTGAAAAGCGTTGGTTTTGATGGGCGGAATCTTGATGTCAGGATTAATGCCTCCGCCGCCATACACGGTGCGGCCGCTGTCGGTCATCTTGACTTCGCGGTTCGCGATGGAGGTCTCGTCGTCACCGCTGGCATCGCGGTTGTTGTAGTAGTAGTCGTAAAGCGAAACGCCGTTGTAGTCGCGCTGAATCAGGCGTCCGCTGGGGGTGTAGTACTTCGCCGTGGTCAGCGCCAGGCCGGTGTTCTCCGACAGCGGATACACCGTCTGCACCAGGCCCTTGCCGAAGGTGGACTCGCCGACAATCAGTCCGCGATCATGGTCCTGAATGGCGCCGGCAACGATCTCAGCCGCCGAAGCCGTGCCGCGATTGACCAGCACCACCAGCGGATAATCCTTGCCGCCATTGCCGTGCGCAGCCTTGTAAACCTTCTCGGCTGAGGCGCGCCCGTGATGCGAGACGATGACCTGTCCCTTCTTCAGGAACTTGTCCGCCACGCCAACGCCTTCGCTCAACAGGCCGCCGGGATTCTGGCGCAGGTCAAGGATCAAACCCTGAAGATTCGGTCCCATCTCATCCAGCGCTTCGGCGACTTCGTGCTCGGTCGTTTCCTGGAAGCCGGAGACGTGCATGTAGCCGATGCCCGGCCGAATCATGAAATGAACGTCAACGCTATAGCGGGGAATCTCGTCGCGCACCACGCTAAAGTCCAGCGGCTTGTCGGTGCCCTCGCGCAGGACCGTAATCTTGACCGTGGTGTTTTTGGGTCCCTTCAGCAGCTCAGCCACGTCGCTGGTGCTCATGTTATCGGTCGGCTTGCCATCGACCGCGATGATGACGTCACCCGGGCGAATGCCCGCGCGGTACGCCGGAGCTCCCGTGAAGGGAGCGATGACGATAACCTTATTATTGCGGGGACCGACCTGCATGCCCACGCCGTAGTATTTGCCGCGCTGCTCTTCGCGCAGGGCAGCGTAGGACTTGGGATCAAAGAAGTTGGAGTGCGGATCAAGCACCCGCAACATGCCCGGAATCGCGCCGTTATAGATGGCCTTGTCGGGACTAACCGGCTCGGCATAGTTCTGCTGTACCACCTCGTACACCGAAGTGAATTCGTGGAGGCTGTCGCGTATCTCGTCATCGCTGGGTACTGCGGTGGAGGTTAGACGCTGGCCAAACAACATGCCGGCGCAACCGCAGGCAATCACGATGACGAGCACAAGTACAGCGGAGCGGCGGGAACTACTTGCCATTATGTTTTCCTTCGACTGGCAGGAAGTGCAGCTTCAGAGTAGCGCAAATCGCAGCTAGGATTGAGCAAAAGTATAGCATTTTCAGCCCCGGTGCCAATGCGCTAAACACTCTAGTTGGTTGGATGCGGAGCTGCCTTTCAGGGTGCGAAACTTCGCCATCCCTCCTACGCCATCCTCCTACGTAAGACGCAGGCCGCCGACCGAGGTAAGCGCAACCGGCCGCACCAGGTGTCATTCCGGGCGGAGCCGCCAGGTTTTGGCCCGTGCCCCAGCTTCGGCCGTCCTTTGTCCTAACCTTGGACCTCCGCATCACGAAATGCGCGAATCCCTGCGCCAGCATCGGTTATCATTAAGCTTATGAATCTCGGCATGCCGGAGATGATTTTCATCTTCTTGTTGGCCCTGGTGATCTTCGGGCCCAAGAAGATGCCCGAATTGGGACGGCAACTGGGCAAAGCCCTTGCCGAGTTCAAGAAAGCCAGCAACGAGTTTAAGAATCAGCTCGAAGTCGAGATGATGAACATCGAGTTGGAGGAGCGCGCCAAGAAGCAGGAGCCGGAAGTGGAGCCAGCCGCCACCGACTCGCAGCGCATCCTTCCACTGGAAAAGCCGTATGAAACACTAATCGTGCCCGCGCCCGGCGCGGTGAGCCGCGAATCCTTCGAGCCGGCGCCGGAGACGACGTCTTCCGCTGCCGAGGCCGCCCTTCCACCCGCCGAGACCCCGGTAAACGGCAACGCGCGGGCTGTCCCCGATGCCTAACCCCGTCCTAGAGAAAGCCCAGGAACGCACCTCCTCCGAAATGACGGGGATGAGCTTCCTCGACCACCTCGAGGAGCTGCGCCGTCGCATCATCTACAGCTTCCTTTATGTCGTTGGCGGATTCTGTGTCTGCTGGTGGTATCACGAGTGGATCTTCGGCTTGATGCAGAAGCCCATTATCCAGGCGCTGGCCAATCACGGTCTGGAGCAGAAGCTGGTCTACCTGAACCCGACCGACGCCTTCAACATGTACTTGAAGGTTTCGTTCCTGGCGGGAATCTTCGTGGCCTCGCCGTTCGTGCTGTACCAGGTTTGGGCCTTCATCTCGCCCGGACTCTATCGCAACGAGCGCCGCTACGTGTTGCCTTTCATGTTCAGCACCGTAGGGCTGTTTCTCGCCGGAGGCTACTTCGGCTACAGGATGGTCTTCCCAGCGGCACTGGATTTCCTCATCGGCTGGAGCTCGCAGTTCAAGCCGATGGTGACCATCAGCGAGTACACCGACCTGTTTCTCACCATCATCGCCGGCCTGGGCATCGTCTTCGAGATGCCGATCCTCGTCTTCTTTCTGTCGCTGATGGGCATCCTCACCGCCGGCTGGATGTGGCGCAACCTGCGCTACTCCATACTGGTGATCTTCATTATTGCGGCGGTCATCACCCCGACCACCGACATCATGAACATGTGCATCTTCGCCGCTCCGATGATCGTGCTCTACCTGGTGAGCATCGCCATCGCCTGGTTCGTCCACCCGGCGCAGAGAAGGAAGCGAGCGGGGAAGACGGGCGAGTAGGGCGAGTAGGGTTCTACCTTCAAATTTGAGTCTGTCATCCTGAGCGCAGCGAAGGACCTGCTGTCCGCCCTCCCATTCACTCACGATGGCGTGTGATGAAATTCGTTGACGCATGGTGCGAGCGATTGCCAAACTTCACTAGGGCATGTCGTCAATTCTTTTTCCCACGTGTACCATGTCCCTGGTCTTACTTCGTCTCACCGGAGATACGATGCGCCGCTCCATACTACTTTTCTTGTTCTACTTCATCCTCGCAACAGCAATTGCCTCGCCCGCACAGACCTTCACTACTCTGCATAACTTTGCGGGATCTCCTGATGGCGCTGTTCCTTACGCCGGCCTGGTGCAGGCCACCGACGGGAACTTGTACGGGACAACCGCTAATGGCGGACTCTATAACTTCGGCGCGGTCTTCCAGATCACTCCCACCGGCACGCTGACCACGCTCTACAGCTTCTGCTCTCAACCCAACTGTACTGACGGCGGCATCCCGTGGGCTGGGTTGGTGCAGGCCAACGATGGGAACTTCTATGGGACAACCACCCTCGAGGGGGCCAACGGCGAGGGCACGGTATTCAAAATCACCCCTAGCGGCGTGCTGACCACACTGCACAGTTTCACCGGATACCCGACAGACGGCTACCAGCCGTCGGCAGTGCTGCTGCAAGGCAGCGACGGGAGTTTATATGGCACCACCCTTTATGGCGGACAGAGCAATATTTGCATGACCAACGGATGTGGCACGGTCTTCAAAGTTTCGCCAGGGGGTGGGTTCACCACGGTATACAGCTTCTGCACTCAAGTAGGTTGCCCCGACGGATTCAATCCTCGCGGCGCCCTGATCCAAGCTGCCGACGGCAACTTCTACGGAACAACGTTGTATGGCGGTATCAACACGGGTGGCACGGTGTTCCAAATGACCCCAGGGGGCACGCTCACCACGTTGTACAGTTTCTGCGCTGGATTTCTCTGCCCTGATGGGGATGACCCTTATGCCGGACTGGTGCAAGCCAGTGATAGCAACTTCTACGGAACGACCTATTTTGGCGGGACCGACGTCGGCGCGGGAACAGTCTTCAAAATCACCCCGCAGGGTGTACTGACCACGTTGCACAGCTTCAGCGGTTCTGACGGCGCTAACCCTTATGCCGCGCTGGTGCAAGCCAGCGATGGCAACTTGTACGGAACAACCTACGGAGCCTACGGCGCTAGTACGGTCTTCAAAATCACCCCGCAGGGCGAACTGACCACGTTGCACAGCTTCGGTTACGGTGAAGGCCAATACCCTTACGCTGGGCTAGTTCAAGCCTCCGACGGGAACCTCTATGGGACAACGAGCAAGGGCGGGGACAACAACGCCGGCACAGTCTTCCGCTTGGATGCTGGCCTTCGTGCGCTTCTATCGGTCAGCAAGGTCGGTGGCGGCGGTGTCAGCAGCGCCGATGGCCACATCTATTGCGGAGCTGTTTGCTCATATTCATATTTGAGCGGCTCGGATGTCACCCTGAGCGCTGTTCCCGCTTCCGGCTACACCTTCACTGGCTGGAGCGGCTGTGACAACATGAACGGCAGCTACTGCTCGGTGCTAATGACGAGCGCGAAAGATGTAATCGCCACTTTCACCTCTGCCAATGTCATGCTCAGTTCCTTAACTTTCAAACCGAGCTACGTAAAAGGTGGCCACTTATCGGCGGGAACGCTGACGCTCAACGCGGCTGCTCCTCCTGGAGGCGTAACGGTTGCCCTCAGCAGCGATCATCCCGGCGTGGCGCATCCGCCGTCGTTCGTATTCGTTCCCGGAGGCAAGAGCTCGGTCGGCTTCGCAGTGAAGACGTTCCCGGTGAAAAGTAATACGACCGTGACGATCACGGCCACTGCGGGCAGTTCACAGGTCAGCGGAACGTTGATGGTTGGCACGACGTCACTTCCGCCGTCGCTGAAGTAGCGGCAGATCCCGAGGGTCGTCTTCGTCCTCTGGCTAATGGGCATCCTCACCGCCGGCTGGATGTGGCGCAACCTGCGCTACTCCATCCTCGTCATCTTCATTATTCCGGTGATCATCACTCCGACCAACGACATCATGAACATGTGCATCTTCGCCGCCCCGATGATCGTTCTTTACCTGGTAAGCGTCGCCATCGCCTGGTTCGTGCACCCGGCACAGAGAAAGAAGAGGGCGGCAAAGGCGGGCGCGTAGACGCACTCCGTCAAGGTTCTCTAATACAGGTTTGGTAGCGAAAAGCTGCATCCATCTCAGTTGCAACGTGGATATTCGTTGACTCGGACCACCAAGTACGACATAGTCTACCCTGACTCCGCAGGTCATGTTTATTCCTCGGCGGGAGCTTGTGAATGCGCTGTGCCGCTGTCTTCTTTCTTTTCTGGACCGCGACGGCGATTGTTTCGCCCGCACAAACCCACACGACGCTGCACAACTTCAATTTCGCGGACGGTTCCAATCCTCACGCCGGGCTGGTGCAAGCTTCGGACGGGAATTTCTACGGGACGGCCCAAAGCGGCGGGGCCAACAACGATGGTGTAGTTTTCAAGATGACTCCCCAGGGCGTCCTGACTCTGCTGCACAGCTTCTCCGGCACGGACGGTAAAACCCCTGTCGCGGTTCTGGTGCAAGCTACCGACGGGAATTTCTACGGTGCAACACCTAGCGGGGGAGCGAACAACGGCTCGGGCACAGTCTTCAAAATCACCCCAACCGGTACCCTGACCAAGATTCATGACTTTTGCTCTCAACAAAGCTGTGCCGATGGCGTTAGACCTTTAGGAGGCCTGGTACAGGCTACCGACGGGAACTTCTATGGGACGACCGAGCGGGGAGGACCTAACGCCCTTGGCTCGGTCTTCAAAGTCACCCCTGCGGGCGTACTCACCACGTTGCACACCTTCACTTTTCTCGACTACCTCGTAGACGGCGACTATCCTGAGGCCGGCCTGGTGCTCGCCACTGATGGGAATTTTTACGGGACAACCTACAGTGGCGGAGCTAACAGTTACGGCACGGTTTTCAAAATCACCCCGGACGGCACGCTGACCACGCTGCACAGCTTCCAGGGGTATCCGACGGAAGGCAGCAATTCCCAAGCCGTGCTGGTGCAAGGCAGCGATGGGAATTTCTATGGGACAACCCTTCTCGGTGGAGCTAACCGCTATGGCACGGTCTTCAAAATTACTCCATCGGGCACAGTGAGCACGCTGTACAGCTTTTGCGCTACAGGCTATCCTTGCCCGGACGGCGACAAACCTACTGCAGGCTTGGTGCAATGCAGCGACGGAAACTTCTACGGGACAACCCTCTACGGCGGGGCCGCCAACGGTGGCACGGCCTTCAAGATCACGGCTAGCGGCACTCTGACTACGCTCTACAGCTTTGGTACTCAACTTAACAACGCAGATGGCATATTCCCTGAGGATGGGTTGGTGCAAGCCGCCGACGGGAATTTTTACGGAACGGCATCAGGTGGCGGGATAAGCTATGGCACTGTCTTCCGTCTGGACGCAGGCATCTCGGGTGTACTCCTTTCGGTAAGCAAGGATGGTAGTGGCTTGGTTAGCAGTGCCGACGGGCACATTTATTGCGGTAGCACTTGCTTATACTCCTACTTCCCAGGAACAAAGGTCACCCTGAGTGGCGTTCCTTCCCCCGGGTACACCTTCACCGGTTGGACTGGCTGCGACCAGACGAACGGGAGCTACTGCTCGGTGACGATGACGAGCGCGAAGGATGTGACGGCCTCGTTCAGCACTGCGAATATCACCCTCACTTCCTTAACTTTCAAACCGAGCTACGTACGATGCGGCCAACTATCGGCGGGAACGCTGACGCTTAGCGGCCCCGCGCCAGAGGGAGGAGTGACCGTCGCTCTCAGCAGCGATCATCCCGGCGTGGCGCATCCGCCGGCGTTCGTATTTGTTCCCGGAGGCAAGAGCTCGGTGCAGTTTGCCGTGCAGACTTTCCCGGTCAAGAGCAACACGACGGTGACGATCACAGCCACGGCAGGCAGTTCGCACGTGAGCGGAACGCTGACCGTGGGCACGACGTCGCTCCCGCCGTCGCTTAGATAGCAGATCCCAACCGCGAAAGGATTGACCAATTATCGAGGTTGTGCAGTTAGAAAGCAGTAGCGAAAAGCTGCAATTATCACGTTCGCATAGGGATATTGCTTGACATGGCGTGGCAGTCGCTACATAGTCTGCTTGACTCCGCAGGTCACATCTGATTCTGGCGGGAGGTTTCTATGCGGAGGGTTGCTGTCCTCCTTCTGTTTTGTGCTGCTGCCGCGGTTGCCTCGTCCGCACAACTCTTCACAAAGCTGGCCGATTTTGACGGGACCAACGGCGCGAATCCGATCGCGTCACTAATTCTGGCCAAGGACGGAAATTTCTACGGAACAACCAGTAATGGCGGGGCCAACACGGATGGTACAGTCTTCAAAATAGCCCCCGAGGGAGCCTTGACTCCGCTTTACAGCTTTTGTCCTAAGCTGGGCTGCGCTGACGGCTCTTCTCCTGCTGCGGGGCTGGTGCAAGCTATAGACGGGAACTTCTACGGGACAACCTCACGGGGGGGGACTTCCAGCAACTGTTACGGCGGTTGCGGCACGGTTTTCAAAATCACCCCCGAGGGCGTGCTGACTACCCTGCACAGCTTCGAGGGGACCGATGGGGATATCCCTTATGCAGATCTGGTGCAAGCTACCGACGGGAACTTCTACGGGACAACCAGCGGGGGCGGCGACAACAGCTGGGGTACAGTCTTCAAAATCACGCCTGAGGGCACGCTAACGACTCTTTATAGCTTTTGTCCTCAAATTCCTTGCCCAGACGGCGAAGTTCCGATCGCAGGACTGGTGCAAGCTACCGACGGGAACTTCTACGGAACGACGGAATTCGGCGGCGTCTACTACAGTGGCACAGTCTTCAAAATCACGCCTGAGGGCACGCTGACCACGCTGCATAGCTTCGATTTCGCCGAGGGATATGCCCCCAGTGCTGACTTGGTACAAGGCACTAATGGGAGTTTCTACGGCACAACTTTTGAAGGAGGTTCTTATAGCATTGGCACCGTATTCCGAATCACGCCTCAAGGTGTTCTAACCACGCTGCATGACTTTCAATATCAGGACGGTGATCAGCCGACTGCCAGGCTGACACAAGCCACTGACGGGAATCTCTACGGGACAACTCGCGAGGGAGGGGCCAGTGACAATTGCCAAGATCGTTGCGGCACGCTCTTCAAAATCACTCCTGAGGGCGCGCTGACCAGACTGTACAGCTTCGCAGGGACAGGTGACGGCTATTACCCTCAAGGTGGGCTGGCGCAAGGCACAGACGGCAAGTTCTACGGGACGACCTCCATGGGCGGAAGCAATGATGATGGCACGGTCTTCCGCATGGACAGTGGCTTTTTTGCCGCGCTGTCGCTGACCAAGGACGGCAGCGGCACGGTCGCCAGCGGAGATCGGCACATCTACTGCGGCAGTGTCTGCATATATCCGTATCCGAGAGGGACACAGGTCACCCTGAGCGCCGTTCCTGCTCCCGGCTATACATTCACTGGCTGGACCGGCTGCGACAACATGAACGGCAGCTACTGCTCGGTGACCATGTCGAGCGCGAAAGATGTAATCGCCACTTTCACCTCTGCCAGTGTCATGCTCAGTTCCTTAACTTTCAAACCGAGCTACGTTAAAGGCGGCCAGCTATCCGCTGGAACGCTGACGCTGAGCGGCCCCGCGCCAGAGGGAGGTGTAACGGTTGCTCTCAGCAGCGATCATCCCGGCGTGGCGCATCCGCCGTCGTTCGTGTTTGTTCCCGGAGGCAAGAACTCTGTGCAGTTCGCGGTGAATACCTTCCCAGTGAAGAGCAACACGACGGTGATGATCACAGCCACAGCGGGCAGCTCACAGGTCAGCGGGACATTGACCGTGGGCACAACGTCGCTTCCCCCGTCGCTTCGATAACAACCGATCGTCCGCGCTGCGAAACAGGACGGGGAAAGAAGCAGGTTGGATCTCGAGTCCCGTAGGGACGGCAGAGGCTGGGCTGCCGACGAACTGCAGGTCCTTCGGCTTCGGCGCGCAAAAGACGCGCACCTTCGCTCAGGATGACATGCGCAGGGAAGAGTGGGGCAGGAAGCTCTGTGAAATTGCAAACTCCGTGTCCTCCGTGCCTCCGTGGTGAATCGGCTCTTGTTCGGAGTTAGAATAAGAAAAGATATTTACCATGCAGTTAACAGTCTTAGAACCTGAAATCCGCAACGCCCACCAAGCCCGCTGGTGGGAGCCGATGGCCGATGGCCGTCTGCATTGCTATCTCTGCCCGCGGCATTGCCACATCGGAGAAGGGCAGCACGGCTTCTGCTTCATCCGCAAGAATGAGCATGGGCGGTTGGTGCAACTTGGCTATGGCAAGCCCGCGGCGATCGCGATGGACCCCGTAGAGAAAAAGCCGCTGAACCATTTCTTTCCGGGAACGAAGATTCTGTCGATGGGAACGGCCGGCTGCAACATGGGCTGCTTTTTCTGCCAGAACTGGGATATCTCGAAGGCCAAGTCGGACCAGGTGAACGCGCATGATCTGAGCCCGGAAGACGTTGTCGAGGTCGCGATGCAGCATCACGCGCCGCACCTCGCGTTCACCTACAACGAGCCCACCATCTGGGGCGAATACGTCATCGACATCGCGCGCGAGGCGCATGCGGCCGGACTAAACGCCGTCATGGTCTCGAACGGCTACATCACGCGCGAGGCGTTCTTCGATATCTATCGCTACATCGATGCCGCGAACATCGATCTCAAAGCCTTCACCGAAAATTTCTACGCCAAGATCACACTCACTCATTTGCAGCCGGTGCTCGACACGTTGAAGTGGCTGCGGCACGAGACCGGCGTGTGGTTCGAGTTAACGAACCTGATCATCCCCACACTCAATGATGGCGATTCGGAATTCAAAGAGCTGTGCGACTGGGTGCTGAACAACCTGGGCGACGATGTTCCGCTGCACTTCACCGCGTTCCATCCTGACTTCAAACTGACGGACAAGCCGGCGACTCCGCCGGAGACGTTGCATCGCGCGCGGCGCTTGGCCATGCAGATGGGACTGAAGTACGTCTACGAAGGCAACATCTTCTCCGATGGCGGAAACACGATTTGTCCAGGATGCAAGCAGATAGTCATCACGCGCTCCTGGCATTCGGTGATGTCGAATCGATTGAAGAACGGCTGCTGCACCAATTGTGGCACGCGCATCGCAGGCGTGTTCACGAAGGACGAAGCGGGGAAGCGGAGACAGTGGGCGGACGCCATACCCGGCAACTGATTACTCCCCACCTGGCATCTATGCCGAGGTCACACGGAGGCCATCCCAATGCCGCAGCATCATGAAACGCGCGATGAAGATTCCGCCAAGGGTGCAGTCGAACAGGACCGCCCCGACCAGCCGACCAACACATCGATGGCAGGACAGAGCGGCCATCGCGATCAGAACCCGCTGCTCAAATCGAGCGACAGCGATTTTCCCGAGGCCGGTCAGAACGAAGAGCACAGCGGCGAGCCGCAAGGCAAGAACCAGCTTGCCCAGGACAGCGGATGTAAGCCCTGAACCCCTGAGATATTTCAGCAACCCGCTAGAAGTTGTGGCCGCTGAAGGTGTCGAGCGAGAACGAGAAGCCTTCAGGCTGCACGCTGACCACACCTTGATAAGGGCGGTCAATGTCATCGATGGCGATCAGAACCAGGGCGATCAAGAAAGTGAGCACGATCACCTGCAGCACGTGAAAGCGAAAGTTGGGCACTCCAAAGAAGCAGGAGGCCGCGACTGTAATGATTCCGCCTGCAATCAGCACCGCCCACAAGATTGCGGGCAACCCCTCGCGTGCCTGCATCATGCGGGTTCGCCGGTACTGGGTCAGCATTCGCAACTCCTCCATCATTTGATACACCGCAATCGAATCGGCGCCGGGATTTTCCTGGGTCTGACCGGCGACCTTCCACAGCACGTTGACGGTTTCCGAAGTCTCAGGAGGCGCGGATTTACCCGCTGCCAGCGCCGGCCACTCTATATCGATCGCGTCATGAGCATATTTCAGGCAGAGCGCCCGCATTTGGCTGGCCGTGGGTTCCTTGATCTGGCTCGCGATGCGCCAAATGTTCGTCAAAGAGTTGGCTTCCTGCTCCTCATTGCCCTGCGCCTGTTGGAACATGTTCCAGACTCCCGAGAGCATGAAGGCGAGAATGACCGCATAGGTCGTGCCGATCACGGCAACCACGGCACCGGTGAAGTCATTGGACTCCTTGCGCGAGGGCCCAGTGGAGGTATGGGTGACAATCCAAAGGAAGGTCAGCGCCGCCACGACGCTGGCGGTGATGATCAGAACATCGCCGAAGTAACTGGTAGGACCGTGGGCCAAGGGTTGTTGTCCGTGCACAAGAGATTACACGGCTGGCGCTGCAATGGGGAGTGCCTAGCTAATCTACAGGAGAAGTTCAGCCTAGACGGAGGACCTTGTGCTCCGGGCAGGGGGCCTGCGCCAACTCAAGCAGCCGGGTGATGAGGCTGGGCCCGTACTTTGCGTAGAAGTAGATGCCGCTGATCTCGCGCTCCTGCAGAGTCTTGCGAGGATAGAGGTAATTCTCGATCTGCGCGGCGTGACGTGCGATGACCTGGTTGCGCCGTAACTCGGCCGCCGCCGCTCGGCGCTCCAGCCGATTGACCTGGTAAAGCATCTTGCTGGCTGCCCGGTTCGAGGCACGCACCAGCGTGGGGTCGAGACGCGCCAGCGATTCCGAGATGTGCTGCATGGCCTCTCCCGCTGCCAGCTTTCCTTTTAGAAAGTCATCTTTCAGTTGCTCAGGTAGGGAACGAGCGGCAATGCAATCACGCAGCTCGCATTCGCCATGAAACAATTCCGGCAGCTCGACCTGATATTTTTCCAGCAGACGCTCGATGCGGGGCTCAATCAGCGTCGCGCTCAGTCGCGAGAGCACTGCCGTGATTCTGCCAAGCAGCTTTTCATAGACGACAGCGACTTGCGCAAAATAAGCGACCTCAGCCGGTCCTCCGAAGTAGGCCAGCGTGGGTAGCCAATAATCCTGAAGCACGGGGCGCAGCAAAACATTGGCGCTGAACTTCTCGGGATGCTCACCGGCACGGCGAATCATCTCCTCCGCCGAAACCCGCTCTTTGCCGATAGAGAACTCGCCGTTGGCACGATGCACCGGGACCCGCACGCCATCGACCAGCGCGAAGAGCGGAGTCGAGAGGTCGGTGACCTTCACCTGCTCGTGATAGCCGGCGTCGCGCAGTTCGCGGTTCCGTGCCAGCAAAGCTTCGTCCAACTCCGGGGCGCGCCGGATGGCTTCCACAAATAGCGGAGCGGCGATTCGGTGCAGCTCGTCGTCAGCCGGATCCAGAATGATGAGACCCTGCTCGGCAAAGATACGAGCGTAAAGCCGCGCATAGGAGTTCGAAAACGTCTCACCGTCGTGATAGCTCTGGCGCAGATAGTCGGAGGCGAGGGAATCACCAAGGATGTCGACTGCTTGCGAGACCAGGTCGCCGGTACCTTCTGCAAGCCTGATTTGGGCGACGGGAGATCCTTCAACTCCTGTTATTTCTGCTTCGAACGGAACCAGATTGAAGTCGTGCGTGAGCAGCAGCGCCTGGTTTACTTCCGCCAAATCGTGGTCTTCGCTAGCCATCCAGAAGACCGGCACACAAGCAACACCGGATACCTCAATTTGCCTAGCCAATGCCAGCGCCGATGCCACTTTCATGAACGCCAGCAGTGGCCCGCCAAATAGTCCTACCTGCTGGCCTGTAACAACAACATGCGCCCCTTCGCGGAGACGCTGAATGTTTCGCAACACAGCATCCGAAGCACCCCACGCGCGGTTTTGCCGCTCAAGCACGTCGGCTACCCGGCGGTGCGTCTCGGTTCCCGAAGGAACTGCACTGGCCAGAGATGCAATGTGTCTCACGTCAGACGTATGCGGGTAGAACTTGCGAATTTCGGGCGACTGCGAAAGGTAATCGGAGAAGAGCTTGGTGGTATGCGGGATGGAACTGAACGGAATACAGTCAGGAATCACGCCGCTCTCCGCTGACAAAGGCCGGCGTTCATGTTAGGCGCACTCTGCATGGTAGTAATATGCCCGCTCACCTGGTCACTTCCGCAACTCTTCAATTTACTACGGGAACAACAAAAGTCGCGCTCCCGGTGAGGCTGCGAGGGGCCAAACGACTTGGATGAGTGGCCGCGCGATCCGATGCAGAAGTTACCTGGACTTGGGTTGGATGGCTGTCCGCGAGGGGCAAGTTCGGAGCTGAGAGTCACATCGTAACTGGCAGTCCACAGCAGTGACGAGAGTTCGTGATGAGTCGCGGCGTCGCGGATATACATCAATAAGGAGAGCGGTTTTGACTTCACCTGCCGTGGTGCTAGAGTGAAGTTGACCGTTCCAACCACACGTGGGGGCGTCACGGCTTCGACGGAAGTGATTGCGGCAAAGAGGCATACCGGAGTGCATGCATCCGTAATCGTGTGCAAAAACAGAATTGCCAATCAACAGCTGGCATACGCAGCTTAATTAGTTAGGCTGCCGCCTTCCTCAGCTTTGCTCATGGGCTGAGAGCGGGCGTCATACAGTGAGCTGGCGTTGAACTCTACGTCTGGGAGTTCGAGGCGAGATTTTCAGGCTGGCCGGCCGCGTTTCTTGTTGGTTCTCAGCGTGGCGGGCGAGAGTGCCGGGCAACCGGCGCGTGAATCAACTAAGTATGTAGGCTCTTTGCTGGCAGCATTTTCGGACGCGGGTTCAACTCCCGCCGCCTCCACCATTGTAAACTACTGATCACGCATGAGTTAAATGCGTTTTCCCGTTATGCGTGTACCTCGGATGTACCAAATGCCTCGTTTTCCACAGAGGCATTGTGCAATTCAATATCGCTCTTAACTTCGTTCCCCCACACGTCCCAGCCGGGTGACTTTTCACGCGCAAAGAGTTCCAGTCGCGGTCCCGGAGAAACCTGCTCAATGAGTTTTCTAAACTCTTCGGGTTTTTGGGAATGCTTACCGCGTTTATGTAGCCACCAGGTTGTGTCTATACGTGTATCCGCTTTATAAGAGCCACGGCGACAGAACAAGAGATGTTCGGTGGTTTGTATGAATGTTCCACCGATTCCGATTCCATGGCGTGGCTTACACCAAGTTAGCAGACAAACCGGCTTGAACCCCCAAGCCCGTGCAACGTCGTAGGCTTCATAAATGTATTTGTTGATCGTCCAGAGATAAAGATGGGCGTTTGAATCGGCAATTGCTTCGACAGGTAAACTCTTAATGTCCTCCAGAGTCATCGTTGGATAAGGAAGCGGTTTAGATGGACCACCGCTTCCCCAATCCGGCCCGCGCTTCACATCCCAGGGCGGGTCTGCATAGATGACTTGGTATTTCTTCACCTCTATTGTTTCGCATTATTTTTCGACCGTGTAGAGAGGGCTGGTTTAGACGGGAAACGCCTGATACGCTAATCAAAGCACATCAGCAGAAAGTTGCAAGGGAGGGCTGTGCGCAGGTGGGAGAATATCCCAATTCGAGTGATAAACCTTGGCTACAGATCAATCAGAAGAGTCCTCATCTCCAAGTCAATGAGGACGAGCGCATCAGTACGCCTGGCGGACGTTTTAACGGCTTACTGGCGGTCTTAGTGCTGCTGGTACTGATTGTGCCGTGGATCATTGGCATTGTCACTTTACTTCGCTGGATTTTTACGCTGCGGTGAAAAGGCCGTGTACTTGATATGTACCAAAATACCTCGTATCTCGCGTTTCTCGATTGTTGAGCGTGCTTAATTTTCAATAACTTGCTTGTTTGCAACACCCCTTAATAATCCAACTCCCGCCGCCTCCACCATAGAAATACTGATTCTGAGTTTTTTACAAGTTAGACCATAATATTGTGCCGTTTTTGTACCGCCGGTTCGGCAGGCGGTACAAAGAGGTACGGTTTGGGCTTATTCGTTTACACCCTCCACACTGCTGATTGTCCCAAGAAATCCGATCGGTTCTGCAAACGCTGCCGTTGTCCCAAGTGGATTCGTGGAGTCCTGGCCGGCTCTACGATTCGCCAGACCGCCGACACCCGTAGCTGGGAGTCTTGAAGCGATCTTCGTAGCGTTGCAGCCTCTGTATTTCCTCATCGATAGCGATTACTTCCCTGAAGGCCTGCTAGCATCCGTAAATTCCCTGATCGCCAAGTGCTGACCTGTTGTCGCGTTGTACTCGCGCTTCGTTCTCCCCGTTTGATGTGCGCAGCGGCTGGTGAGCAACCCGAAGCGCGGTTTGAATCACTTAACTGATAGCCCTGGTTCCCGCCTCTGCGGAGCCAAATTAAGAGGAAGGTCCGAAAATAGTCCACGATGACCCTGCTGATAGCATTCGCATGTTCGTTGTTTCTTGCGGTGCTGCTGTCGGGCTGGGCGAAAAAGACAATCCTCTCCAGTGCGGTTCTTTTCCTGGCAGCGGGAATACTGGCAGGCAGTGGAATAGTTCCGGGTACGGCAGTACCGAGGCTTGACTCGCTCAGATTTGTCGCCGAGGTGGCGCTGTTCTCGACGCTATTTTCCGACGGAATTCACACCGGCGGCTTTGCCAACATCCGCCACGAATGGCATCTCGCTGGGTGTGCTCTTCTGATCGGAATGCCGCTCACCATATTTCTTATCGCTCTGGTGGGACATTATGCGGCTGGGATGAATTGGATTGTCGCGCTTTTGCTCGGTGCGGCACTCAGTCCCACCGACCCTGTGTTCGTGTCTGCGATTTTTCAGTTGGATACGGTACCGCAGCGAATCAAGCGGGCGCTGAACGTTGAGAGTGGGATGAACGATGGTCTGGCTTTGACCGCCGTCGTCGTATTACTCAGCGCGGCTACCACGAAGCACGGAAGCATCCCCTCAGTTATCTGGCAGCTGGTTCTTGGCTTGCTCATCGGGATAGCGGTCCCTTGGCTCGGCATCAAAATCGAAGAGACCAGGCTGTTTGAAGCGGTGGGAGTGTTCCAGCCGCTTCTGGCGTTTTCGCTCGCTGTGCTCGTCTACAGCGTTTGTCTGGCAACAGGAGCGAACGAATTCCTGGCCGCTTTCTCAGCCGGAGTTACTACCGCGACCATGAGCCGAAGGGCAAGTGACGCGTTTCATCCTTTCGGGGAGATTGTTTCGGAATTGTTGAAGCTGGCCGCTCTGCTCGTTTTCGGCGCCATCATGGCTAGGCAGCTCCTGCTTCCTTTGTCGTGGCAAGAATACCTCTTCCTCGTACTCGCAGTCTTCGCAGTTCGTCCGTTCGCCACCGCCTTGGCCTGGGTTGGAACCAACGTCGGCCCCAAAGAGCTGCTCACTTTTGGCTGGTTCGGCCCTAAGGGATTTGCCTCCGTCGTATACGGCATTCTGATTCTCCAGGCTGGGCTGACTCACGCCGCTCACCTGGTCGGAGTGGCAGTGATTCTTTCCATCGTTGTCTTCTCTTCCACCGACATCTTCGTCGGACGCATCTTTGCGGAGCCAAAAGCCCGCATGCACTCTCAATCCGCCGATATACAACGGGCAGCATAACCCGCAGTGGAACACACCGTCGACGTGTTCGCGCCAACCCATGCCGGCACCGCTGCGGATAGCAATAGTCGGCAGTCGAAAGCCTTTCAAAAATTGCCGCCGGCGCCTCCCCCTCCCGAAGCTCCCCCGCCGAAGCGGAAGTCTGCACCCGTTGTTTGCGGACTGGGCGTTATCGACTGAGGTGTTATCAGCCCCAATACTGCTGAGCTGGCAGCCATCCAACGTTTATCTTTGCCCGACAGGCGCAAGGCGGTAAAGCCGCCGCGAATTCCGCCCGGACCACGTGCCAGCCAGCGTCGAATGAACCATGCAGCGCCCACCAGTACTATGCCCAGAAGCATGGGGTCCCAAGTATGCCGATGCCAGCCGAGATAAGGTTTATTGCACACCAAGGTCAGCATCGCGACCATCCCGCCCACTGCCATGACGAAGCGGTCTTTCTGCCGAACCCCGCGCGCGAGTACGACGGGCGGCAGGCACCAGATGAGCACCCACGTAATCCAATAAAACGACCTGGGGAATGCAGAGGCAGGCCCAATGCCGCCCATCAGCCACTGTGCGCGCAGGGCCAACGGCGAAAGCTGAAGATTAATGGCGAGATAGATGCCGAGCCAGAGGAACGCTTCCGCCAGCGAATAATCCCCATTGAGGTGGTCCAAGCGATGGCGGGAGCGCACCACCATGACACCTATCAGCCCGATTGCGTACAACGCCGCCACCATCACGTGCTGCGCCGAGCGCGACGACGTCCAGTAGCCGGGCACAAAGAGCGCGAAGATCATGGCGGCAGGAAATGCATACCACAGCCCAAAGCGGCGCCAGATCCATAGCGAAAAGACAGCACCGGCAGCGGGAACCAGGAAGTGGACTGCCTCCGGCCTAGGCGAATAAGGCCTGCCGCTGAAAAGAGCGAGCAGCATTCCCGCACAAAGAAATACAACCGAGCAGACCGCGAGCGCTTCCTCGATTCCATAGCGATACAGACGGGCCCGGGCAACAGCGATCTCGGCTGCCGCGTAGCACACGGCAGCGAAGACCAGGAGGTAAATGCCAACCGTCTGCTCCGAGGGTCGCGAAATGAAGCTCACGAAGAACAATGCAATGGCCGCGCCCACTCCGATCAGGGTGAAGAGGAACAGCACCAGCCGTAGAAAAATGTTGGTGCTGCGTAGCTCAGAGATGGTTTCCTGCTTCAGGTGCTCGTACTGCGCTTGGCTGAGAAAGCCCTCCCCGGCCCAGTCCTTCAGGAGTTTGCGCGCGCGCAGAGTCTCTTCGCTCGATGAACGATAGATGCTCATGCCGGCTTCCCGAAACGCCGCGCGATCTTAAACAGCGCCACTAGCATGGCAGCTGCGGTGAGGACGAAATAGGTCAGGATAACGACGTCGTCATAGATGCTGCGGATTAGTATCGAGCTAACCCCTACGTAGCCGTAGACCGCGGCGTAAGCAACGAAGACAAACTGCCGCCGTTTCAGCCCCCAGCCCAGCGATCCGCTACAAGCCACTACCAGAGCGAACAGCCATATCGTGTAGCCTTGCCGCATAAACACGCCCGAGAGCAATGCCCAAAATAAAACATTGGCCGCGATGTTCAGATAGGTGCCGAAGAAATGTGATTTTAGGCCGCGCCGCTGAAGCAGCACCGCGCCCACGCCGACCAGCAGGCAATAGAGAAGGGCACATTGGCGATACGTAGCATCCTGATGCGACGGCCAGCGCGAGATGGTCAGCCCGAACCATCCGGCAAGTGACGACAAGGCGAGCGACAGCACGAAGCGATTGTCGAAACGGTACGCCAGAAAGAAAAACAGGACTGCGGTCGCCAGCAGATAGTAATCCCATTGTCCGGAGAGCACGTGAAACCGGTTCTCCAGGTAAGCGAGCTCTACGCCCCACACCAGGCAGCCAAGATAAAGCACGTAGTCGAAGATTGCCGTCGGTGCCGGCGTCTCCGCTACAGACCACGCGGGCGCGCGGGAAAAGCAGTACCAAAAACAAGCGATGAAGATAGCGGACAGAACCACCAGGACGAGTACGTCACCGATTTGTTGCGACCATGTGGTGACCGTCCAGCCAAGTCCGGCAACAAACGCCAGCACGCCAGCATAGAGAAGAACGTTCAGTTCAAGAAAAAGCGAAACCGGCTCTCCGCGGCTGAGGCCCGCCAGATACACGTGTTGCTCCGGCGATATCGCGCCTTGCTCCCTCCACTGCGCTAAGCGGGTGAGGATGGTCATGATTCATTCCGGGCCGCGGAATCCGTAGCCGGCCTTAAATCCCGGTACCGCTGGTTCGGCCCAAGAGTCTACTCATCGTACATTCCACTGAGCTCGCCATGCTTAAAAATACGTCAGTGGATTTGGCAAAGTCGAGGTAGCGCACAAGCCCGCCTTCCAGATTTCACCGATTGGGGACGAAAAGCGCACGCCTGCTCCAGTTATTCATCCCCGGCTTGTCGGCCACTCGAGACGGGTCGTATAGAAGTTAGATGACACATGTGTTCCCAATGAGTCGCAGCTCTTTGCCTTGTATCAGGGCACGACCTTCGGTCGTGCTGATCAAGGCGCGACCAGAGCACGGGCTTCGGTCCCTGCGAACCCGGTCAGCAATCCGGCGAGACGGTCTCGAATGGTCTCCCGTACCACGAGGGCTTTGCCTCAAGCCCAAGCTCGAAGAGCGAAACCATCTGTATCCTATAATCATCGTTGCGTCGACTTGAAACTTGAAACTCGAAACTCGAAACTCGAAACTCTCTGCCGGTGCCCCATCCCACCCTTTGTTTGGCTTGGGTGGGATCCGGAGCTCTCTCGTCGCCACTTTGTTGCTCCTCACCGCAGCCGCCTTTGCTCAAACCGCAGCTCCCGCCGTCATCACCGATCCCACCAAGCTCAAGAGCCAGACTGTTGTCGACATGCAGAACTTCGCAATCGACAAGCTGTACACCACGCGCAATATCGGCGGCAGCACCTGGTCGCCGGATGGCAAGCAGGTCGCCTTCGTCACCAACATCAGCGGGCGCAACAATATTTGGATCGTACCTGCCAATGGTGGATGGCCTACCCAGTTGACCATCAGCGATCAGCGACAGACGAACCCCGCGTGGTCACCCGACGGCAAGTGGATCGCCTACGCCTCCGATTACGACGGCAACGAGCAGTGGGACATCTTCGCCGTTTCACCCAAGACCGGCGAGGTGCAGAACCTGACCACCACCAAAGAAACCGCAGAGGACTCGCCCGTCTGGTCGCCTGACAGCAAGTATCTGGCCTACGTCAAAAAGCCAAAAGGTGGCTCCAGCTACGAGATCGACGTGATGGACTTCTCCTCGCGGCACGTCAGACATATCACTACGGACACGCCCGCCGACCAGAGCAACTTCAACCCGATCTTCTCGCGCGATGGGAAATTCCTCATCTACACGCGAGCCCATGCCGGCGACCGCAACAGCAACATCTTCCTGGTCGAGCTAGCGTCGCTCAAGGCGACGAATCTTACGCGGCATGAGGGCGAGCAGACCTACTTTGCAGCGGACATTTCGCCCGACGGCAAGACGCTCCTTATCTCATCCAACGCGCAGAACGGCTACAACAATGCTGGCTTGCTGGACATTGCAACTCAGAAAATCACCTGGCTGACCAGCGACAAGTGGGAGGTGGACGCGGGATCGTTTTCTCCCGATGGCGGGAGCGTGACCTGGACCGCCAACGTCGAAGGCAACACCAACATTTACCTCTGCAATCTGGGCCCGCGCAGTACGCAGATGTTGCCGCTGGCCGCAGGAGTCAATTCGCCGGCGGGCAATCCCACCGCGTTCTCTTCCGACGGCGCGAAACTGCTTTACCACCACAACGGGCCGACCGCGCCGAACGATCTGTGGGCCTACGATCTGAAGACCAAGGCTGTGGAGCAGCTGACGCACGCGCTGGTCGGAGGATTGCGCACCTCCGATATGGTCGAACCGTATCTGGTGCACTATCCCAGCCGCGATGGCAAGTGGACGATCTCCGCCTTCGCCTACATCCCCAACAACATCCTGCGTGACCGCAAATATCCCGCGATTGTGTATATCCACGGCGGCCCCACCGGACAGCTCGTCAACTCATTCAACCGCAGCATTCAATACCTGGTGAACCAGGGATATCTGGTCATCGCGCCGAACTTCCGCGGATCAACTGGCTACGGCGAGGAGTTCATGAAAGCCAACTACCGCGACGAAGGTGGCGGCGATCTCGCAGATATCGTCGATGCGGCCGAGTGGATCACGAAGAGCGGCTTCGTTGACAAGAAGAAGCTGATCTCGATGGGCGGCAGCTACGGCGGCTATCTCACGATGATGGCGGTGACCAAGTATCCCGACATGTGGGGGGCGGGCGTGTCGATCGTCCCCTACGTCAACTGGTTCACCGAGCTCTCGACCGAAGACCCGGCCATTCGCGCCTACGACATTTCCATCATGGGCGACCCGGTGGAAAACAAGGCGCTCTATGAAGACCGTTCGCCGATCAATTTCATCGATCGCATCCAGGCCCCGATTCTGCTGATCGCGGGTGGTAACGACGTGCGCGACCCCAGCAATGAAGCCCAGCAGGCGGCCGACGCGATCAAGAAAAAAGGCGGCGTGGTCCAGCTAAAGATTTATCAGGGCGAGGGCCATCAGTTCTCGCGCGTCGAGACGCAGATCGACGAGATGAAGGTGATCTCTGATTTCCTGAAAGTACACGTGCCTTCGCCCGGCTGCGGCTGTTCGATTTATGAATAGTGCGACCACGCTCGACTTCGAGGCAGCGCGTTCGGACGGGTGGAGCACGCCTTCAGGCGTGCTGGGTGGCCCATCCTTTCCCTTCGTTTGGGAAAGGGTGGGGAAACAACAGCCTCATCATGCAGTTCTTCTAACTTTCGCGGCTTCAACAATCGCTTCGACCAGTCCCTGCATCGTGTACTGCTTGGCCGCGAGGTTCACAGGCAGATCAAATTCGCGCAGGGTCGCCGAGGTTACAGGACCAATCGACGCAGTATGCACCCCGGCTCTGATCGCCGCGCGCGCGCCGCGCCGGCCCAGCAAGTTAACGAAGTTCTTTACCGTCGAGGAACTGGTGAAGGTAATGGCGTGAGGTTTACGATTTCCGCCGAGCACCGAACGCAGTCGCCGAGCAGAAGCTTCAGGTGCGACCGTCTCGTAAGCTTCGATGACATCCACCTGCGCTCCCGCTCTTCGCAGCTCGCGTGGAATCACGTCGCGCGCGACTTTCGCACGGACCAGCAGTACGCGCTTGCCCTGGACTTTCTTGTGAAGTGCCGCGACCACCGACTCCGCGATGTATTCCTTCGGCGTGACGCTCACGCGCAGGCCGTATTTCTCGATCGCGCCCTTGGTCGCAGGACCAATCGCCGTAATCTTGAGATGAGAGAAGCTGGAAGCGTCCAGCTTCCTCTTGGCCATGCGTTCAAACATGGCTTCAACCCCGTTTATGCTGGTCAGGATCAGCCAGTCGTAATCGGCAATGTTCTTCAGCGCTGTGTCGAGCGGCTTATACGAACTGGGCTTACGAATCTCGATGAAAGGGATTTCGATGACCTGGCATCCCAGATCGCGCAGCAGCCCAGAGAGCGCTCCAGCCTGCTTCTTCGCGCGCGAGACCAGCACGCGGCATCCGGTGAGAGGAAGATTTTTCTTGTCGCTATTGGTCAATGTATTCCATCACTGATGCGCCGGAGCTTTGAAAGGGCACGGCTTCAGCCGTGCCGACGAAGCTTTGCTCACGGCTGTTGCGGAGCCGCGGCCGCTGCTGCGTACACCTCTTCAAGGATATCGGTAGCGCCGCGCTTCAGAAGAACATCGCCCACCTGCTCGCCCAGGGCAACAGGATCGGTGCCTTGTTGCACTTCGCGCAGCACCTGCGAACCATCTGGCCGCGCCACCACTCCGGTGAGGTGCAGCACGCCGTCCTTTACCTGCGCAAAGGCGCCTATGGGAACCTGGCAGCCACCACCCAGCTTGTTCAGCAACGCGCGCTCGCAGACGGTCGTCGCGCGCGAATCGGGATCGTTCAGGAACTCAAGATGTTCGCGAATCGCAACCTCGCCTTCGCGAATTTCAATTCCCAACGCGCCTTGTCCCGCTGCCGGACACATGAAGCTCTCGGGCAAATACTCGCGGATGAACTGCGTCTTGCCCAGTCGCGTCAAACCTGCGGCCGCAAGAATGATGGCGTCGTACTCGCCTTCCTCCAGCTTGCGAACGCGCGTGTCTACGTTGCCGCGCAGAGGATGGATGTCGAGATCAGGCCGGAACGCCTTCAACTGCGCCTGGCGGCGAAGGCTGCTGGTGCCAACCCGTGCGCCTTTGGGCAAGCCGTCCACCGAATCGTAATGCACCGACAGGAACACATCCTGCGGATTCACTCGCTTCGTAATCGCCACCAGCTCGAATCCCGGAGGCAGTTCGGTCGGCAGGTCCTTCAAACTGTGCACGGCAAGATCGACGCGGCCGTCGGCCAGCGCTTCTTCGATCTCTTTGGTGAACATGCCCTTGGTGCCGACCTTGGCCAGCGCCACGTCCGTGATCTTGTCGCCGGTGGTCTTGATGATCTCCAATTCAACTTCGTGCCCGCGCTCGCGCAGCAGGTCAGAGATGTGGTGCGCTTGCCACAGCGCCAGTTGCGAGCCACGCGAACCGATTCGCAGTCGCGCCATCAGCGTCGCACCTCGACTTTATCGTTCGCCGCTGCAGTTGTCTCGCCGGCCGCAGCTGCTTTCTTCACTTCGCGCAGATTGAATAGCTTGCGTACAAGGTCAATCACGGTTGTCGCCTCCGAAGATTCCCGCGCCGCCGTCTTTAGCGTGGTGATGGGCGTGTGCATGATTTTGTTGATGATGCCTTTGGTGAGCGCGTCGACCGCCATTTCCTGCTCGGGCGTGAGCGTGCCCAGACGTCCGCGCAGGCGATCGATCTCTGCCTGGCGCACCGTCTCGAGATGTTCCTGGAGCGACACGATGGTCGGCACTACGTCGAGGGTTTGCAGCCGCGCCAGGAATTTCTCGACTTCGTTTTCGACAATGGCTTCGGCGCGATCGGCCTCGACCTTGCGGTCGGAGATGTGCGAGGTTACGACCTGCTGCAGATCGTCAATGTCATAAACGAAGATGCCGTCAACCTTGTTCATCTCCGGATCGACGTCGCGCGGCACCGCGATGTCAATAAAGAACATCGGACGGTTGCGCCGCTTACTCAGGAATTTCTCGCCGTGCTCTTTGCGGAAAATAGTATGCGGCGCACCCGTAGAGCTGATGACAATGTCAGCCCGGTCCACCGTATCGTACAGCTTCTCAAAGGGAATCGCTTCGCCGTTGAACTTCTTGGCCAGGGCCACAGCGCGTTCCAAGGTGCGATTGCCGACGTAGATTTTCGTCGCGCCGTGGGCTAGCAAGTGTCGCGCGGCCAATTCGCACATCTTGCCCGCGCCCACGAGGTAAACGCTTTTACCCTCGAGGTTGCCGAAAATCTTTTGTGCCAGGTCGACGGCCACAGACGCAATCGACACGGCTGAGGTAGCGATCGAGGTCTCGGTTCGAACCCGCTTGGCGACGGCGAAGGCGCGCGACAACAGGGCATCGAGTTGTGAATCGATCGCGCCTACCGCTCTCGCCGTTGCGTACGCTTCTTTTACCTGTCCCAGAATCTGTGGCTCACCCACCACCATTGAGTCGAGACTTGAGGCCACGCGGAAGACGTGCTTAATCGCATCGCGGTCGCGGTATTCGTACAAGTGCTTGCGATACGGAGTCGGATCGATGCCGTACAGGCTGCGCATGCAATCGCGGATATCGGCTTGACCGTCTTTGGTGCGCGCCACCAGCTCAACCCGATTGCAGGTCGACACGATCATCGCTTCTTCCACGCCGGGATGCGAAGCCAGACACTTCACGGCTTCGGGAAGCCGCGCCTCAGGGATGGCGAACTGCTCGCGCACCTCCACCGGAGCTGTCTGGTGATTCACGCCGATGACGATCAGGTTCATGATCGGAAGCTATGTACCCGGCTGAAATAGTTGGCTGCCCATGCGCCCAGCGCCACCACGAACGCCACCGTGGCCAGCAGGGCAGCGCGGCGGCCGCGCCATCCCGAGCTCCAGCGCATGTAAAGCAAGATCAAGTAGACAATCCACATCACGAACGACAACAGAATCTTCGGATCGTAAAAGAACAGCGGCCCGTATTTATCGATGGCCAGCACCGATCCCGCAGCCAGGCCGAGGGTCATGAAGGGGAAGCCGAAGAGCAGCGAGTTGTAGCAAATCTCGTCGATGGTTTGCAGCGGTGGCAACCACGTCATGAGCGGCGCCGAACGCTTCGACTTGAGCGAGCGCTCCTGCACGATGTACAGCAGGCTGGCGCCAAAGCTCAGGAAGAGGCCGGCATAACCGGTAAAGATGAGCACCACGTGTACGAACACCCATCCGCTGCGCAGCAGGGGAGAGGTCAAGGTGACCGGTTTCTGTCCGATGGCCGACGCGAGGGTCAAAATGAATACGATCGGGAAAATCACCACGCCGGGTGAGACAGTGCGGTATCCGACGAAGAAGACAAAGAACACCACCATCGCCAGGAACGCCAGGATCGACTCGGAGTTGTGGATGGATGCGAGCGAGAAATGGCCGGAAAGCACAAACGACTCGACCAGCGAAACAAAATGAAAGATAAGGCCGAGCCCTACGGCTGGCTCTACCACCTTGGCCAGCAAGTTACCGCGCTTGCTCAGCAGCAGGATGGAATAGACCAAACCGACGCTATAAAAAGCGACCGCGACTCGAAGCCAGATAAGCGGCATAAACCCCAATGAGCGGACCGAAGAACCTGTCGCGCTCTCGTATTTCAAGTATAAAGGCCCACCCCATTGGACAGAGTGTGCTAATCACGAGGGGGTGTGACATACGTCACAAAGCGGTTGTTCTCGAAACCGGCGAGAATCCTCCGGCGGCTGGGGGGCCAGGAAGCCTGGCTTTACGATCCCCATCCTTGCTGGCCAAGCAGCAGTACAAAGCGACACAATTCGCGGCGAGTTGTTACTGCCTGGCCATTTATTTTGCGTATCAGAAAAATCTGCTGCTCGGCGCGGCTGCCGATGGGAATCACCAGCGATCCGCCTTCAGCCAGTTGGTCGACCAGGCTCTGAGGAATGGCCGGCGCCGCGGCGGCCACCAGTATCTTCGGGAAAGGCGCATGTTCGGGCAAGCCCAGAGAGCCGTCGCGTTCCAACACGTGAACGTTCTGGTAGCCCAGCCGGGCCAAGATATCCTGCGCTCTGCGCGCAAGCTCGGGGACACGTTCGATGGTCCAGACCTCCGCCGCCAACTCGCCCAGGATGGCAGCTTCGTATCCCGTCCCCGTGCCGATCTCAAGAACGCGGTCGGACGGGCTCAGGGCAAGCGCTTCGATCACCGAAGCGACGATGTACGGCTGGGACACGGTTTGTCCGGCCCCGATGGGCAGAGGATAGTCGCCATAGGCCTGCGCGAGGTTTTCCGCTTCGACGAATTCTTCACGCGGCACTTTGGACATGGCCAACAGCACACGCTCATCGTGGATGCCGCGGGCCCGCAACTGGTCCTGCACCATGCGATGGCGTTCGAGTGAGACAGTCGCCGGTGTTTCCGTGTTGCGCCACTTCGCGGTCACAGTACACGTCCGCAGTCAGTAGCGATAATGTTATCCCTTGGGACTGAAGTCCCTGGGGAGGACAGAACAGAATCGCTATCGGCACGATTAAACAAGCTGCTGAAAAACTACTTTTTAAGTACCTCAAGCGCTAAAGCCCCGACGTATTTTCGACGGCGTAACGCTGGCCCGACGGCCAGCACTATCCAAGCTTCGGCTCTTTCAGCAGCCTTGAAGTCGTGCCCTGACGCACAACATTGGCTGAGCGGCGCGTGCTGGGGACGCGGGCCCGCCACACCATCTACTTCTTGCGTTTTCGAATCAGCAGGTCGAAGCTCACGACGCCGTTTTCGTCGCGTATTGCACTGATGGTGTAATCTCGCGTGACGTTGTACTCCAATTCGAGCACCTGCTGTGCCGAACGGGCCAGGTTGGTGATGTAAGTAATGGTCACGTCGCTTGAAACCTGTTGCTCCACGGTAAGCCTGGCGTTGGGATTATTGTCGGGACCTCCGACTGCGGGATTAATTCGTATTGCGCTCACACCAAACAAGCGTGAGACGCGATTGGATACGAGCTGGTTGATGGCGGCGCCAATCACGGCGTTTCCGGTGGCTTCGCCCAGGTTGGCTCCGCCCGTGCCGGTTGCCTGGTTGTATTCCTGCTGCGTACGTCCCAACGTCAACAGCGAGATGATGTCCTCGCTGGACAGTGGTGGGTCGGAACGATAGGTGGTAGAAAGGCGCTCCAGGGTGCCGTGCAGGCCAATCGTGATGTCGAAATCACGCACCCGAGTTTTGGCCTCCACATCCAGCAGCGGGTCGATGCGTACCGGGTTGGCGAAGGTGATGTCGCCGCGTTCCAGAAAATACTTCTGGCCGTTGATCTTGAAATCGCCCTGTGCAACGTTCACCCGGCCCAACAGAATCGGATTCAGCGCCGTCCCCTTGAGCCGCAGGTCGGCATCGCCAGAGAGCTTGGCCAGCGAGGTCTGCACCGTCAATTCGGGAGCTGAACGCACGTGAACGTCGAGATGCAGATTATTGAGTGGGGAAGTGGCATTGGGAACGGGCGGCGAGGTGTTCGCGAAGGCTGCCGCAAGGTCGGCGGAGGGAATCTGAGCAAAGCGCGTGATGGTGATGTCGCCCGAGATGGTGGCGTTTCTGGTCGTGCCCTGGAGTTTCAGGTCCTGGTTCGCGGTGACGCTGAGGCCGGAATAGCGGAAGCGAATATCGCTGCCCACCGAGGTCATGTTGAAGGTCAGCCCATTCGCATAACCGATGTAGCCGGCGAACTCGACCGTACCGCCCCCAACGTGGCCAATCAACTTCTCGATCTCCAGGCGGCTCTGGTTGAATACCAGAGAGCCGTTGAGGTCTGACAGTGCAGCCGGTAAGTCAATGTCCGACACAGAAACATTGGCCACCTGAACGGTGCCGGTGATGAGAGGCTTCGGCATCGTGCCCCCGACCTGCACGTCGACTGTAGCTTTGCCGCTGGAGGTCAACTCCGGATTCAGGGTTTGCAGCAACGCCATGTTCACGGAGCCAACCGCCTGCAGTTGAAGCCGCCGGGCTCCGGCGATCCCCGCGCTGCCCGTGATGTTCAGTTCCGTATCCGCGCTGCTCATGACGAAGCGTTTGAAATCGAGCGTGCCTTGCGCGAGCGCTATCTCGATCGGTCCATCGGTCTGGACGGAGATTTTGTCGAACTCGGCGTGGAAGCTGTCGATGTTCACTCCCCCACTCAGTTCTTCAGGGCGGCGAAATGGACCTGCGAGATGCACCCTTCCCGCGACCGCGGAGTGGGCGGTGATCTGGCCCCTGATCTCTTCGGTGAGGAAGGGATCGATATCGAGATCGCGGAACTGCACGTCGAGCGCTCCCGGCAGGTTACCCTGCATGTCCACATTTCCGTCGATGGTCAGAACGGCGTGCTCGAACTTCGAGCGTCCGGTAATAACCATCTGCTGCCCACGCGTGACGGCGTCGAGACTCAGTGCGCCCACATGTTCCTGGTTGAGCACCAGTTTGTCGATGTGCACATGGGCATCGACCACCGGATTCTGCGGCGTGCCCGATGCATGAAGTTTGAAGTTAGCGACCCCGGCCGTGCTCAACCTCTCTAATTGGAACTCGGGAACATGAGCAAGCTGAATGTCCTCACTTTGCAGGTCAGCGAGCATTTGCCGTGAATGAAAGTTGTAAGCGCCGGAGCCGAAAACCGTGCCGCCGGGTGCCTTTAGTTCGGCGTTGGCCAGCTTAAGATCGTCGTCTTGCAGTGATATGTCACCCGACAGGGAATGGATGGGACGTCCATAAGCAGTTGCTTTGCTGAGAGCGAACCAGCCGCGGGCGTGCGGCACCGCTTTGGTGCCGGAAGCCTGCAAGGTTACGTTGGCGTCGCCGCTCAGCGGATAGTCCGTGCCAAGCATCTTCTGGATGCTGGTCACGTCGCCATTGTGCATCGCGGCGTGAAGCTCGAACGCCGAGTTGTCGACGAAGTTTCCGTTTTCAAGCGCCGCCGAGCCATCGACGTTCAGGGTCATCGCTGCGCTTTGTACGACTGCATGGTTGACCGCTACTTTCGATTGCGAATACGAAACGTCGCCGCTGAAGGAATCAACGTGAATAGTTTGCGGCTGCGTGGCGTTCGGCGCCGGCGCTGGCGTGTAGAGATACGAGAACTGGCTGGCTTGTAAACGGCCGGCGATCTCGGGACTGCGAAGCGCGCCATTGATGGTGCCGTGGAAGCTGGCTTGGCCTGCAAGCTGCATGGGTAGGGGAGGCTGCCCGAGAGCATTCACGATGTCGTCGATCTCCGCCAGACTGGTGGTTTGTAGAGTTGTATTCAGGCTGGCGCTACGCGAACCAATGCGGCCGGCAGCATCGATCTGTGTTGCCGGGGTAGAGAGTTGCAGAGGACTAAGCTCGACTACGCCCGCATTGAGATCGTACGACCCACGCACAACGCCGGAAAGCGCAAGCTGATCGGCGGCGGCCTGCGCGGGTGCGTTGATGCGAAGGTCATACTCCGCGATGCCGCGCGTCGGAGTGCCCCGCCATGTCAGCTTCAAGCCGCCTTCCAGAGTGCCGGCAGGCTTTAGCTTTTCCAGTGGCATCGCCGGGCTGGAGAGCAGTCGCGATGCTTCGGCCAGCGATATACCGGCGAGCTTCAGTTCCGCCGTGCCACGCCCCGGTGTGCCGTTGACAGTTTCGGCCTTGCCTCTCACCTCTCCACCGAGCAACTGCCCGGCGATGTTGTTCAGTTTGAGGCCCGCGTCGCTGGCCTGAAAGTCCGTTCGAAGGCTCGCATTGCGAAGCTGTAAGCCGGTGGCTACGTCCTCAATGCCCTGAGCGGACAGCTTCCCCGAGGTCGAATATTGTCCGGGAGTAGAGCTCCCACTGCCATCGATTGTGGCCGTGCCTTTGCGAATGCCGCTCACCCGCGCAATGGCCGCGGCTTGTGGCAGGTCAATCGTGGCCGAGTAGTTGAAGTGAGTTTCCGGATTGCTGAAATTGTCGAGGGTGCCGCTTAGTTCGGCATGGGAGTTTTGCGACTGCAATGTCAGATGCTTGATCTGTGCGCGCGTCGGCCAAACGCTGAACTCGGTTTGTGCGGCCAGAGCCAGGTCGCGGTAGTCCTGGTATTTCGCGTTGATCTTTCCCACCGACAAGTTGCCGTCGTAGCGGCGGTCGCGGCGGTCGAAGCTGGTTGCGAGGGCGATGTCGTTGGCTGAAAAATCCAAAGGTAGCTGAAGATCGTTGATCTGAAGCTGCCCGTCACGAAGTTCCGCGCGTTCGATGGCCAGGTCGAACAATTGCTGCACCGGACTGGACGTGCTCTTCGCTTTAGGTTCAGGCAGGTTTGTCTTACCATCGGCGGCGACAATCAGGTTAACTTGCGGGCGGTCCAGCTCAAGATACGTAAAGTCGATGCGCTTCTGCAGCAGTGACACGACGTGGACGCGGACCCGCACGGTTGCGACTTGAGCCAATGGTGCGACGGTCGATGGCTCCAGGCCATGCACCGAGAGATTGTTGGCTTCGAACTCGAGCCGCGCAAGGTTCCAGTGGAAAGAGCCGAGATCAACCCGCCCGCCGGTCGCATCTTCGAGAGATGCGACTACTTTTTGCCTGACCAGATCATTGAACTGGGGACTACGCAGATACAGAACGAACCCGGCAGCTCCGCCGAGGAGAAGAAGGGCGACAACGCCGGCCAGCAACAGACGCGTGAAGCGCCGTGCCCGGTTCTCCGCGAGGCTGTCTTCCGTATCGTGCTGTAGCCGAGGTTTCGTCTTACTTACCTCCGGCTGAGTTGGTCGAGCCCAACCAGGCATTCATGGTTGGAAGGGGGACCAACGTCTGAATATGCGACTGCTGGCGCAGATTATGTAGCCAGGCGTCGAGCATCTCGTCCATGTGCTGCTGTACCAGCAGCTCGCGAATTTTGGGGGCAACTTCAGCAAGTGGAATCTGTCGCGCACCGTTCTCCTTCAAGTCGGGAACGAGCTTTGCCTGGTAGTAGGCCTGCACATCGGCGTCCTGAATACGAACGTTGGGACGCAGTTGCACATCGATGAAGTTCATCACCTCTACTTCATCTTTCAGGTGCGCCGAGATCACCTGCTCGGTCAAGCCGTAGGAGCGCATCAGAGCCTGCCAACTTGCATCGTCGCCATCGGCGTGAAACTTTTCGCGAAGCTTAGCGAGGTCGTCCTTAACCTCGGTGTCCGACGGCCGCAGAGCTTTCTGGTCGGTCATCTGCGCGTCGAGCAGTTCGCGGTCGATCAGGCGTTGCAGCCCCGCGACCCGTTCCTGTTCAGAGACGTCCACTAGGCGCTTCTGGTGCATAAAGGCCTCGAAGCGGACAGCCTCATCCCATTGGCTGCGCAAGACAGGCTTGCGATTTACGGTGGCGACCACGCCGTCGATGACCTCGCCCGTGAACAAAAGCGGAGCGCTGCCGAGGAGTAAGAGAAAGCCGAGGAGTGTGGCAATGTGTCGTCGCATTAGAAAGTTTGTCCAATACTGAAAAAGAAGTTGATGTGCCGCAAAGATGTCACCGTGTCGGTTTCGCGAATGGGATAGCGCGTCGGGTTGAAGTTATAGGAGAGGTCCAGCCGTACCGGGCCAATGGGTGTCTTGTAGCGCACGCCCATACCGATCGCCTGCGGGTTATAGCTGAAGTTGCAAGGAACCGTGCTGTTCGGAGGAGCACAGTCGGCCAGCGACGGCTGATGGAGACGAGTGATTCCGCTCAGGATTTCGTTGGCCGAGCTGAAGACGTTTCCCATGTCGTGGAAAAACACAAAGCTGACGCCCTCTCCCATGATGGGCAGCGCTACCGGCGGGGTACGCAGCTCCAGGTTGTTCACGAACAGGCCCTGTCCCCCGATGGAGTAGCCGCTGTCCGGATCGCGCGGTCCAGCCTGGTTGATGGAGAAGCCGCGCAGGGAATTGCTGCCGCCCGCGAAGAAGAGCTCTGGCAAGGGAATGGCCGTCTCAGGATTGCCGGTGCCGTAGAAATTCTTTCCGTAAGGGCGTTCGATTCCGATTTGCGTGCGCCGCGCCAAGACCCACTTCTTTTTGATGGTGTAATAGCTCGAGTTGTCCACCAGCGTGCGGGTGAAGTTCGATTGCGAGCCAATCGCGCTGGTCGCGATGCCCACGTCCCAGGCGGTGTAGCTGCCGCGCGTCGAGTCAATGGGATTGTCGCGACGGTCGCGAATGTAAGTAAAACTCGGCATGGCGACCAGAACTGGCTGCGAGTACAGAGGAATCAGATTGGGATCGATGACCAGGCTGTTAGGGTCGACCCGCAATCTTTCATAGCTGATGCGGTACAGCAATGTGGTGAAGCGGCTGTAACGCTGTTCCACCTGAACGCTGCCTTCCAGGCGCTCGGAGGCGAAGGTGTTTACGTCGGCCGTGTTGTCGTAGAACGCGCTGAAGGTCACGCGCCAGTTTTCGCGGCGGAACAAACGAGGAGCGTCATAGCTGACCAAGCCGCGCCGGGTCAGCAAGCCCAGACGGCCACGCATGGTGAGCGTCTGGTCTTTGCCGAACATGTTGAGGCGGGTGACTTCAAGTACGCCGTTAGGGCTGACGCCGGTCTTGCCCTGCGGATTGCTGGTGCTAGGCAGATTGCCGGTGGCAAACTCGATGCCGCCGCCATAACGGAAGGTCCAGCGTTTGGCTTCGGTCAGGTCGAATAGAACGTCTTTTTGTGGAACCTGGCCATCAGGATTCTGTACTGCCGTATTGACCTCGTTGAAGATGCCGAGGTTATACAGCCGCCGCTGCGAGTTGATCATCGCAGCCTGGCTCAGCGGGTCGCCGTCGTGTATGTGCAGTTGGCGGTCGACAATGTATGGGCGGGTGTACTCCAGGCCAGTGACCACGACGTGATCCACATCCACCTTGCCGCCTTCGGTGATCTTGTACACCAGGTTTTCGCGCAGCCCATCGCCTGCCATGAGCGTGGGAATGGCTTCAAACTGCACGTCGGGATAGCCGTTGTTGTAATAGAACAGCGTGATCGCATCGCGGTCGTTGATGAGGTTGGCTTCGCTGTAAGGCTGTCCCGGCAGGTTAGTAAGGAACGACTCAAGTGTGCCGGTCTCGAAGCTGCTATTCCCCACCAGTCGCAAGTCGCCGACTCGAGTCTGAGGACCTTCGTCGATCTTGATCTTGACCGCGATGTTTTCTTTCTTGCTGTCGTAATCGGTGACCAGGTTGGAGTCGATCTTCACCGCCATAAAGCCGTTGTTGAAGTAGAGCGCCTTGATGCTTGCCACATCGTCGGTCAGCATCTTCTGGCTGAAACGCCCGTTCTGTTCTACCCACGTGGAGGGAGTGATCGACAAACGCTCACGAATCGTGGCCGTGGCGAAGTATCGGTTACCCGTGATTTCGATTGCAGCCAGCTTGTGACGGTCGCCGGGATTGATGGTGTAAACGATGTTGACCAGGTCACGCTCAGGGTCTTCTTTGCGGGCCACCTCGACTGCCGCATCGAAGTAGCCTTTGGTCTGCATGTAGTTGCGCAGGTTTCGCCGCCCCTCATTCAGCAGGTCCTCGTCGACAGTGTTCTCCTGGTACACGGGAATCAGCTTCTTAAGCTCACGCCGGCTGATCTTCTCCCCCTGTGCCGTGATCAGGACCTTGGCGCCTTCGTCAACGTTGAAGTTGTAGTCCAGCTTGTTAGTGTCGTCGTGATAGTCGCGGCTGGTGAGCCGCACCTGCGCTTCGAGATGGTCGTTTTTCTGGTAGTAATTGCGCAGCCGCTCCATGGCCCGCGACAAATGATCGTTACTCACCTTGGAGCCGCTCTTCAGCTTCGTGATCTTCTGGATCGTTGCCGGATCGATACCCGTGTCGTCATGGATCTTTACCGTGCCAACCCGGGCGATAGGTCCTTGATCCACCAGGAAAGTGATATCCATCTGGCGCGTGTCTTCATGCGGCGTCAACTGGTCGGCCACCGTGGCCTCGTAGTAGCCGTAATCCGCCAGCACTTTCTTCATCCGCGCCAGGCCGCTCTGGACCTCGTCTTCGGAAAATAGTTCGCCGAGATCGAGCCGGGTCGCATTGATCAAGTCGCTGCCCCGCGGATATCCATTGGTCTTTAGCCCCTGAACTCGTACCTGGCCGTTGAAGTAATTCTCTTTGGCGACGTAGGTGAGGGTGATGCCGCCGGGCACCGTGTCGGCTTCTACTTCGAGGCTGGCGAATAGGCCTGTGGCATAAAGAGTGCGCAGGCTCTGCTGAAGCTCCTCGCGGGTAAGCGGCTCATTTTCTCGTATGGGCAGCAGGCCGCGCAGCAGGGTTGGATTGGTTCCGGCGAGGCCGCGAAACTCGATCTGCCGTACCACCCGGCCCTCATAGCGTGAGAGCGCGCTCAGGTCGTAGGTGGGATTGCCCTGAGCGCCGGCCTGGTCCTGCGCGGGAACCCCTTGTCCTCGCGCCATGGACGCAGCCGTCAGCAACAGGGCAACCCACAAGACGAGCCGGAACTGAGCTGCGGGCGCTGGCTTCATGAAGGTCACGCTGTTCTCAGGTGCAGACAATCGATGTTTCAGAATAGGTGCCCGAGGGCCATCGCACACAGCCTGCCAGGCCGGCAAGCGGTGGTTGGCCATGCCCCCGTCGAACCTGACGTGAAGTTCCTATAATAAACAAGCAGGTTCTGGAAAGCAGGTCGATAGTTGGATTCCCCAGAGCGATACTCCCGGCAGGTTCTTTTCCCGCCAATCGGAGCGGAAGGTCAGAGACGGCTGGCCGCTGCCCGCATTGCCATCGTGGGTTGTGGAGCGACCGGATCGGCTCTGTCATCGCTGCTGGCTCGAGCCGGAATTGGCTATCTCCGCCTCATTGACCGCGATTATGTGGAGCCCAGCAACCTGCAACGGCAAGTGCTTTTTGACGAGGCCGACGCCGCCGAGAGTCTTCCCAAGGCCATTGCCGCGGCTCGCAAGATAGGCGCGTTCAATTCTGAGATCGTAGTCGAACCACACTCGGTTGATTTAACCCCGGCCAACGCAGAAGAGTTGCTCGCGGGCGTCGATATGGTGCTCGACGGCACCGATAATTTCGAGACGCGATACCTGATTAATGACTTCGCGGTTAGCGCCGGAATTCCCTGGATCTATACCGCGGCGGTGGGCAGCTATGGCGTGACACTGACGACCCTGCCCGGCGAGACGGCTTGCCTGGCCTGTATCTTCCCTGATTCGCCCCAAGGCCTGGTCGAGACCTGCGATACCTCGGGGATACTCAACTCTGCGGTCAATCTGACGGCGTCGATTGCTGCAACCGAGGCGATGAAGCTGGTAGTTGGCGCACGTGACAAGTTGCGCCGGACACTGCTCTCCTATGACGTGTGGTCGAACGATCATGCAGAAATAAGTGCGGCGCGGCCGCGACCAGATTGCCGTGCCTGCCAACAGCATGACTTCGTACACCTGGCCGGCGAAGGGCGTCCGCACATCACGCTTTGCGGACGCAACTCGGTCCAGATCCACGAGCGCCGGCGTCCCGTCGACTTTGACGAGATGACCCGACGCCTGAACCCGCACGGTACGGTGCGGCACAATGAATTTGTGCTGAAGTTCTGGCGCGAGCCCTACGAGATGACGCTCTTTCCCGATGGCCGGGCCATCATCAAGGGCACGACCGATACCGCCATCGCGCGCAGCCTCTACGCGCGCTTCGTGGGATCGTAGAAGCAACCGAAGTTAAGTGTTCCAGGGATTCACGACAGGTACCGAGATATCTTCGAAATGCGCGGTATTGCGCGTCGCTAAGGTTGCGCGATGCGCGAGCGCGATACCCGCAATCATCGTGTCGCGCATGTCGACCGAAGTGCCTTTTTGTCGCCGGACAGCCATCAGTTCCGCTGCCTCCTGCGCCGCGGCGGCATCAAATGGAGCGATTCTTCCACCCATCATGACAAGCGCCGACTCGAAAGCGTCGACGAGAAGACTCCTTTTTCTGCCCTTTTCCATAATATGCAACCCAAAGCGGATCTCGAAGACTGTTACCGCGGTGGTCCAAATCGAGCTGCGCGGCTGCCGACCGAACCACTCGACCACGAAGCGGTCGGTTGGAACCTTCATGATGGCGGAAAGAACGTTTGTGTCGAGAATGATCAAGGCTCAAAAGACGGGGGCTTAATATGGTAGCCGCGCAACTCCGGAATATCTTCCTTCAAACCTAGGTTCTGGAACAGGGCTGCGATCTCGCTCCCAAGGTTGCCGGTAGCAGAGTCTTCTTCATTGGCGGCATTCCGCAGGATGTCCCGTACTTCCTCTTCCATGCTTCGACCATGCCGCCGGGCACGCCGTTGCAGCTTACTTTTCACCTCATCTTCCAGGTTACGAACCACCAGTTGTGCCATACGCCTCAAGTCTCCAGGAAAACGATATCATGATATCACATCGAGATTCGAACGGCTCTTCTGCGCTGTCTGTTATCTTTTCTTTTCCTCTTAATGAAGTTTGCGTCCGCATGAAAGGTGAGGCCTTCCGATGGCAGAGGTGCAGGCGTTAGTTGACACTCGTCCCGAGCCCAGCAAGTTCTTTCGCTGGCTGGTACTGCTCGTGGTCAGCATTCCGATCTTCGGCAACTACTATGTCTACGACTGCGTTGAGCCGATCGCCGACCTGCTCTCCAAGCAGCTGCACTTCTCCGACAGCAACATCGGCCTGTTGCAGGGCATTTACAGCGCCCCCAACGTAATTATGGTGTTGATCGGCGGCCTCATCGTCGACCGCCTGGGCACACGCCGCGCCCTGATGTTGTTCGCCAGCATTTGCCTGGTCGGCTCTGTGGTAACCGTTATGGCGCCGCATCTCTACGTCATGGCCACCGGACGGCTCATCTTTGGCCTGGGCGCGGAATCGCTGATCGTTGCCGTCACCACGGCGGTTGCAAAGTGGTTTCGTGGCAAGGAGCTGAGCTTCGCCTTCGGCATCAACCTGATGCTGGCGCGCTTCGGAACCCTGCTGGCACAGACCTCGCCGACCTGGGCGAAGGGCGCTTATGCCAGCTGGCGGACGCCGCTGCTGATTGCCGTCGGCTTCGCGGCAGTGTCATTCCTTGGAGCAATTGCATACTGGATTCTGGAGGCCTATTCCGAACGGACCTATGCCCTGGGCGAGGGCTCGACCGATAAGGTGGTTCTGAAAGACATCTTCAAGTTCGGAGTTTCCTACTGGTACATCGTCGCGCTTTGTATTGTGTTCTATTCGGCAATCTTTCCGTTTGAGACTTTCGGCATCAAGTTCTTCATGGACGCGCACGGCGCCTCTCGCCAACTGGGTGGAAACCTGTTGGGCATGTTGACCCTGTTCACCATGTTCGGCACTCCGCTGTTTGGGTTCTTCGTCGACCGCGTAGGCAAACGCGCCCTGCTTATGATGTTCGGCTCAGTTCTGCTCATCCCGGTTTACCTGATGATGGGCTACACCAGCGTGAGCTTGTATTTCCCGATGGCAATGATGGGATTTGCCTTCGCCCTGATCCCGGCAGTGATGTGGCCATCGGTGGCCTACATTGTGGGACAGGAAAAACTGGGCACCGCGTACGGCCTGATGACCATGATCCAGAACATCGGACTGTTCGGTTTCAACGTGCTCATCGGCTGGGCCAACGATCACGCCGGTGCCAGCGCCGCGAATCCACAAGGCTATCGCCTGGGAATGCAGATCTTCTCTGTGCTTGGATTCCTGGGTCTCACCTTCGCCTTCCTGCTGCATCAGCGCGAAGTCGGACCGCATGGCCACGGACTGGAGACGATCACGACCACGCATCCGGCTCCCGAGACTGCGGCCGGGTAGTACACAGAACTTACGCCCGGCTTGCGGTGGAAGCACCACGCTTTAGCGCAGGTTTTGGGGTGGAAGCACCACGCTTTAGCGTGGTGACCAAAGCTCTCCCGTAAAAGAGGCTTTAGCCTCGGCTCCGCGAAGATTCGCGTCAGGGCACGACCTTCAGTCGTGCCGACAGAGCATCCTTCCTGAATTGTCATTCTGAGCGAAGCGAAGAACCTGCTTTCGCCCGCAGCATCGATGACGCTTGGCAAATGCAGATCCCGCGACCAAGAGCGTCGTCTGAGCGCATCCGAAGGGTGCCCCGACGCGGAGTTTCCCTCTAAGCAGCTCT
This sequence comes from uncultured Acidobacteriaceae bacterium, assembly GCA_963796585.1. Taxonomy (GTDB): domain Bacteria; phylum Acidobacteriota; class Terriglobia; order Terriglobales; family Acidobacteriaceae; genus CAVVDY01. The sequence continues at coordinate 265,042 of CAWCMB010000002.1, read as the reverse complement.
TCAGCAGCCTACTCTCCGACTATCTGATCGCAATCCGGCAGATGAGCAAATGCCGCGCGCACTAGCGCCCGCTCATCTGCCGTGGGATTGAGCTGCTTCATTTCGAGGCAGGCCTGCTTCCATGTAGATTCATGCGACCCGATCTCAGCTCGCGCCATTGCCACCGCAGCCTTGTACAACCGCGCCGCATCGCCATAGTTCTTCATCAGCAGGAAGACCTCTCCCACGGTCGCTGTCTTCCAGTAGTCGCCTTGAACGGGCTCGGTTCCCACGATCTTTTGCACCTGCTCCGCCAGCTTCGCCCCCAGGGCGATATCGTCCGGCGTGCCTAACAAAACGCTTTTGGCAGCGGCATTAATTCCCGTGTAGTAATCATCAGGCGCTCGCTGGAATGCCTCGGCGTAGAGGTCGCGGGACTGTTGCAGGTCAGAGGGATCTTTGGATTTGTTGTAGCGATCCATCCAGGTGCGTGCGTAAATACCAAGTGTTTCTGGGTCGCGCTGCCCGTCCTGATACAGTCGGCCCAGAGTGCGTTGCGCTTGCTTCAGGTCGTCACCGGCTCCCCGCCGCGCCAGAGCCAGCGCATGCAACTGCTGCGGCCGAATTGCGCGCGGAAACTGCTGTTCGACCTGCGCCAGCATTGCGATGGCGTCGTCGTTGCGCTTCAGCTTGATCAGTCCCTCGGCTGCCTTGCAGGCCAGCGCCGAAGAAGTTTGCCAGGGAAGGCCACCCGTCTTGAACAGATCGAGCAGGGCCTCGGGATCCTTGTTAAAGATCGCCGCATTTACGTCGTCGACTGCCTGTTTGGCATCCTGGTCGAGATGGAGAGCAAAGTCGGCGGCTTCAAGGCTTAGGGCCTGACCTGCGATGCCATTTAGCAGCCGCATCAAGTCGCTCCCATTAGGTCCGTCGGGATAAGAGCTGAAATCGAGATAAACGCGATTCGCCACGAACGCCGGCAGCTCTGAGTTATCCAATCGAACGGGAACGAAATAAAACCCGGGCTTCATCGTCGCCATGCGGTCCAGCGTGCTGTATTCCTTGGTCACCCAGGCGGAGTCGCTGGTGGCCCGCGACCATATCAGCACTCCTGACTGGCTGCTCTGAAGCGCTTCCTGAAGACGCGCCGTCAGTTCGCTTCCCGGCGGTAGGGCGCACTGGTCAATATAGGTTTTGTAGCCATGCTGGGTCAGCACATCGTAAAGGTTCATGGTCCAGGCGCGATCAACCGACCGATACGACAAGAACACGTGCCATTGATCGGCGCCTTGCAACGGCCGGGGAGACGGGGCGAGTCGAAACCAGTCGCTGAGAGCCTGCGAAGTCGAGGCCATAATAAACTCCAATTCTTCAGTAGTTTTGCAGAGGAAGTGTACCCCAATTCAGAGATGCAGGACGTTAGTTTCGACCACGCCGCCGCCTAGAGCTCTCTGCGGCCTTCGATGGCCTTCTGCATGGTCACCTCGTCGGCATACTCGATGTCGCTGCCGGCAGGAACTCCGGTGGCAATGCGGGTGACCTTGACGCCGCAGCCGCGAAACATACGCGAGAGGTAGGTTGCGGTAGCTTCGCCCTCGACGGTTGGGTTGGTCGCAAGGATCAGTTCGTCGACGCTGCCCGACTGCACACGGCGCTCGAGGTTGGCAATTCGCAGCTGCTCCGGGCCTACGCCATGCAGAGGCGAGAGCGCACCGTGCAGTACGTGATACACCCCGTTGTAGTTGCGAATCTTCTCGACAGCAGCGATGTTGGTAGGCTCCTCGACGACGCACACCAGTCGCAGGTTTCGCGTAGGGCTGCTGCAATAGACGCACGGATCAACGTCGGTGATGTTGTTGCAGATGGTGCAGAGATGCAGGCTGGCCTTTACCTGGCGCACCGCCTCGGCAAGAAGTTCAGCGTCTTCATCGCTGGAGCGCAGAATGTGAAAGGCGAAGCGTTGCGCCGTCTTACTGCCCACACCGGGCAGCTTCTTCAGTTCTTCGATGAGTCGAGCCATAGGCTCGGCAAAACGTGACAAGGCAGGCTCCTTACATTCCCGGCAGCATGCCGCCGAACATTCCACCCAGGCTGGACTTCATCGCGTCATCAACCTTCTGCGAAGCCTGATTAACGGCTGCGATCACCAGGTCCTGCAGCATCTCAACGTCGCCCGACTTCACGACCTCGGACTCGATGACCACGCTCAGCAGTTGTTTTTGCCCGTTCATCTTCACCGTAACGCTGCCGCCGCCGGAGGAAGCATCGACCACGATCTGCTGCATCTTCTCTTGCAGCTTGCCCGCCTGTTCGCGCGCCTGCGCCAGCATGTCTTGCAAATTGAAATTGTCCATAGATTCCTGCCTTTTAACTGCGATCTTTCAGATCGATGACGGTACGGATCTCGGCGCCAAAGGTCTCCTGCATCTGTTTCACGACAGGATCGGACATGGCTCGGCTGCGCGCACCGGCTCCGTTGCTGCTGCCGTTGGTCGGACGCGGGGTGGCAGATTGTGCGGTGAACCCTGCGCCGCCATTCTCCATCTTGAATCGCAGCGGCTTGCCGGCCGCCTGTGCCAGCGCATTGTGAATCACGCGCTTTGGAGCCTCGCCGAGCGCCACATCGATCAGCACCTGCGATAAACCAACTTTCACCGTGATCTCTGTACCCCGGATGGCCCACTCGCCCTGCTCCAGATTGTGCGCCAGCATCTGCTGGCCTGAACTCTCCAGCGCGTCGAGCACCGCGCCGCGCAGCACGTCCAGCGACACTTCCTGCTCAGGTGCCGTTGCGACCGGCGGCTCGGGTTCGACGGCCACTGCGGTCGCCGTACCTACGCTCATCGCTCGCGCCCGCTGCGATCCATCGCTCTTCATCTCCGACTTGCGGCTGCGGTCCGATTCAAACGGCGATGGCTTGCTAAACGGAGAAGCCGTCGCGGTCCTGGGACTCGCCACCTCCGGCGCAGGCGTGTTCGCCGCTCTCGATGGCGTCGCTGCCGTTCGCGATGCGGGCAGGGAAGCCGAGCCTCCGCGCGCCACCGCACCTCCCTTCGCTTTCACCGGTTCGCCGCTCAGCAGCTCTTCCAGCGGCAGCAGACGTTGCGCGTGCACCAGTTTCAGCAGCCCCAGCTCCAGATGGAAACGCTGCTCCTGCTTGTAGCTCAGGTCACTGTGCGTGCGCAGCATGATTTGCAAAAAGCGAGCCAGGTCCTCCTCACTGAATGCTTCCGCCACCCGCGCCACTCGCTCCCGCTCGTCAGTCGAGATTTGCAGGACGTGCGTGTCGCTCCCCGCTACTTTCGCCACCAGCACATTACGCAGAAAGCGCACGATCTGCCGCGCGAAGTGCTGCGCACTTTGCCCTTCCACCAGCAGCTTGTCAACGATGCGCAGCACGTCGGGGCTGCTATTCGCCGCGACCGCATTCATCACGTCTTCCAGCGTGTCGGAGGAAACCGTGCCCACCAGCCCGCGCACCACATCCGCGTTGAGCGTGGTTCCGCAGCACGCAATCGCCTGGTCCATGATGCTCAGCGCGTCACGCATGGAGCCGTCGCCCACCTCGGCGAGCATCGATAACGCGGCATCGTCGGCCTGTACGCCTTCCTGCCCGGCGATATCCCGCAACTGCTGGACAATCTCATCAAAACGCACCGCGTGAAAGCTGAAGTGCTGGCAACGCGAGCGGATGGTCTGCGGAATGTCTTCCGGCTGCGTCGTCGCCATCATGAAAATCACGTGCCCCGGCGGCTCCTCCAGCGTCTTCAGCAGCGCGTTGAACGCGGCATCCGTAATCTGGTGAGCTTCGTCGAGGATCCAGATTTTGTAGCGATCGCGCGCCGGGCGATACCGCGCAGCGTCCCGCAGTTCGCGAATCTCATCGATGCCGCGATTGGTGGCGGCGTCGATCTCAATCACATCCACCGCGTTTCCCGCGCGAATCTCGCGGCACGAATCGCACACCCCGCAAGGCTCCGCTACCGGATGGTCCTGCGACCGGCAATTCAACGCCATGGCCAGAATGCGTGCGATCGTGGTTTTGCCGATGCCGCGATGTCCGCTGAAGATGTAGCCGTGCGCAATGCGGCCCTGTTCGATGGCGTTCTTCAGGGTGCGGGTGACGTGGTCCTGCCCGATAACTTCGGAGAATTTCTGAGGCCGATATTTGCGGGCAAGAACCTGATAGCTCATGGAAGGAAACTTCGATTATACGGCGCGCGCATGTGGATAGGGGCTCGGCTCACCGCGACGCTCTCACGCCCCGCCGTTCGCCTTCGACCGCCCGTTCGCTCCGCCGCCTTTGGCCCGCACCCCGCGCTTCGCCGCCTTCTTCATCTGCTTCTGCTTACGGGCCACGCGCGCTTTCTGCTTCTTCAGTTCCGCCGGCGAGTACATGCTGCCGCGGCATTTTTTGCTGCCGCAGTGGCAAGGCGCTTCGTCGTCTCCGTCGTAGAGCCAGTAATCGTAGGTGAGTTCCTCGCCTGGCTTGATGTTGCGGATGGCGCTGATGTACACGCGTCCGCCGATCTCGTCAGCCTCGCAGTTCGGCTGGCAGGAGTGGTTGACGAACATCGCCATACCGTGTCCGTCGATAACCATGTCTCCTTTACCAATCCCAAAGAGGTAGGTGAACGGTCGTCCTTCGTAACGCAGGTCACCCTCGTCCTTGGTGATGCGCTCACCCTCGTATTCCAGCAGGCGAGTGCCTTTCTGCACCGGCTCCAGCGCAAAGCAGCCGGCGGCATGAATGTCGGAACTGCGGATGATCAGTCGCGGAAAAATGGGAAATCTCCTGAATTTTGCAGTATAGCGCAGCCTTCGCGGCCCGCTGAAAACGGGTCCCTGCGGCACTCCCAAGAGGGCTGAACGGCAGATTGTGCGGAAGGTCACAGAAAATGGTTCGCTGAGGAGTTCACAATCGGTGGACAATTGCGTATCGTGGTAAGGCGTTCTGGAGGTCTTGATGGTTCACGTTATCATTCGACACAAGGTTGCCGATTACGGGCAGTGGAAGCAGGTATTCGATTCTCATCTCAACAGCCGCATGGCCGCAGGTGAAACCGGCAGTCGCGTTTTCCACTCGGTCGAGGATGCTCGCGACCTGACGGTGATCTCGGACTGGGACAGCGTCGAGCATGCCCGCCGTTTCCTGGGTTCGGACGATCTGAAGGCGGCTATGAAGAAAGCTGGGGTGGTGGGAGCTCCTGAGATCAACTACGTGCAGGACTCTCTTAGCGTGCGCCGAACCTCGGCCGATTGATGGCTGTCCAATTGAATGCCTTCCGCTTTGATGTTTCGCCTCGGCTGTAGCGAAAGGTCCTGAGCAGGAAGTCAATCCTGGGGGCGGCAAACCGGTGCGACCGTGGTTTGGCGGGACGGTTGGCATCGAGTCGGCTGCTGTCAAAATATTTTTTTTATCCGGTACGGGAAAGAACTTTGCGCAACGCATCTCACAATCGTTGACAAAGCTCTCCGAGCAAATACAATACCGCCTACTTACTCCGCGACAGGTTGAGATAACAAGACGTGACACAGTCTGAAATAACTAACAACGTACTCCTCCAAACCGATTTCCCCGAACTCACTCTCTACGCTAGCGGTAAGGTGCGCGACATTTACAAAGTCGATACTGAGCACCTGCTGTTCGTCGCCACCGATCGCATTTCGGCGTTCGATTACGTGCTGGCGACCGGCATCCCGCAGAAGGGGAGGGTCCTCACCCAGCTTTCGCTGTTCTGGTTCGATTTCCTCAAGGACATCGTGGCCAACCACGAAGTGACCGCCGACGTCGCCAAGTACCCGGCCGAACTGCAGCAGTACGCTGACAAGTTGCGCGGCCGCTCGATGCTGGTGATTCGCGCCAACATGGTCAATATCGAATGCGTGGTGCGCGGCTATCTTTCCGGCTCCGGCTGGAAGGAATACAAGAGCACCGGCGCGGTCTGCGGCATCAAGCTCCCGGCCGGTCTGCGCGAGTCGGATAAGCTGCCGGAGCCGATTTTCACGCCCTCCACCAAGGCGGTCAGCGGCCATGACGAGAACATCTCGTTCGACGAAATGGTGAAGATTGCCGGCCGTGACTTGAGTGAGAAACTGCGCGACCTCAGCTTGAAGATCTATACCGCCGCGCGCGATTACGCCGAGACCAAAGGTATTATCATTGCCGACACCAAGTTTGAGTTCGGTCAGACCCCGCAAGGATTGGTGCTGGCCGACGAGGTGCTCACTCCCGATTCCTCGCGTTTCTGGCCGGCCGGCAAGTATCGGCCCGGGGGAGCACAAGAGTCATTCGACAAGCAGTACGTACGCGATTACCTGGAATCGATCAAGTGGAACAAGCAACCGCCGGCCCCCGGGCTTCCGCCGGATGTTGCGCAGAAGACGAGCGAGAAGTACATCGAAGCCTACACGCAGCTCACAGGGCGGCCCTTACCTGTTTAGAACCGCACAATGATAGTGGGTCTTTCCATTCTGGATTGGGGAATCATTTTTGTGCTCTTGATTTCCATCCTGGGTGCAGCGGCCCAAGGCTTCTTCTATGAGCTGTTTGCTTTAGCCGGAGCGGTCGTCGGGTATCTGGTGGCGGCATGGGAGTATCCCCGGCTGGCCGTCTGGTACATGCGATATGTGAATTCGGCGTGGGTTGCGGATATCGCCGGATTCCTCACGATCTTTCTCGTGTTTACGCTGCTCGGCAGCGTGGTTGGGCGAATCGCTCGCTGGGCGGTTCACGGCGTCGGCCTGCGGTGGTTTGATCGGGTTTTGGGAGGACTGTTCGGAGCCATTCGCGGTATCGCAGTTTGTACCGTGATCGTTATGGCCCTGGCTTCCTTCAGCCCGACCTCGCCGTACCTCGGGAACTCGCGCATTGCGCCGTTTCTGCTGGTGACGGGCAGGGCATTAATATGGGCAGCTCCGGCCGAGCTGCGACAGCGTTTTCACGATGGCTGGAACCTGCTGCGCTCGGTTCCAGAGCATGTCGAAGACACAAGATAACGTTGCGAACGTGTCCAGACGCGCTCGCAATGAGGTGCACTACTAAAAATGCGAATAGGTTTTGAGAGAGGCTTTGTGAAAGATCAATTGGAAGCTCTAATCATGCAGATGTACAAGAGCGGCATCCTTTATAACGAAGCAGTTCGCGAATTCAAAAAGAAATTCATACTCGCCGTGCTGCAAGAGAATAAGGGAAACCAATGCAAGGCAGCACGCCAGCTTGGAATGCACCGCAATACTCTCAGTCGCACCATTGCCGAACTCGGGCTCGATATCAAGGGCCTGCGCGGCGTCACCCGCCGTCCGCCTCGTAGCGCGCGTGCTTACAGCCTCGAAAAACGCGCCACTCGCTAAGACGTTCGCAGCCAAACAGAACCTGAGTACCTCATCTATTTTGATGACTGTCATCCTGAGTCCGCCGCGGCGGACGAAGGACCTGCTTTCCTCCCCTCGCAACCAAACGGCTGCCTGTAGATGATCAAGACGTTGTTCCGGAATTGGAGCGGCCTGGGTGCCCCACTCATTCCTTCGGTTGGAATGCCTGGGTGCCCCACTCATTCCTTCGTTTGGAATGAGTGGGATCCCCGCCGGAGCGCTGGCATAGAGCTGCGCCGCTAGACGCATGAGAGCTTAGTCCGGCGCTTCAGCGGCTGCGCAAAAACTCTGCGGGCCCCGTTTTGAAGGGGCGCAGCTTTAGCTGCGCCATAAGAGTCCTGTGTTTTTGTCATCCCGAACCTCTTTAGAGGTGAGGGATCTGCTGTTTCTTTCCCGCGCGGGTGCCCCGTTCAAGCGAAGCTTGAGCGGGTCTTTTCGAGTGCACCAGAAAGGCTCGGCTGTGGGGACGAATATCCCTGCTCAAGTCCAAAGGAAATCCTGGGTGCCCCACTCATTCCATCGGTTGGAATGAGTGGGATCGCAGCCGGAGCCCTGGCGTAGAGCTGCGCCGCTAGACGCATGAGAGCTTAGCCCGGCGCTTCACAGGCGGTTACGAAACTCGCGATTGAGCCGCGAGGTTGGGACAAACCATACGTCCGTCCCGCAAGGGACAGCACAAGATAGCCCAGCCATTCATGGCTGGGAAGACGTAAGTGGGAATCCCGAATCCGCTTCAGCGGACGACACATGTTTCGTAACCGCCTCTTCAGCGCCGGGAACGCTACAGCATTTGGCAAAAGAAGGCGTGCATCCCGGATTGCGATCCTGACCCCCAATAAAAAACGGGAGCTTGCGCTCCCGTTTAACTTTTCCAATAACAACCCTACTGCTTCTTGTGCGTTGTTGTGTGATGGGCCGGCGCTGCTGTCGAAACCGGGTTGCCGTTCTTGTCCAGCAGAATTCCGTCCGTGAAAGTCATCATGAACGGGTTCGGAGTGTAGCTGGAAACCGTGCCCTGGAAGAAGATCTGGGCTGCGGTCTGGGGCACCAGCTTCGCCGGAAGCGGCTTGGCCATGCTTACCGTGATGTCGGCCTTCTTGGCGTCGATATCATCTTCGCTGCCGGCAAGTTGCAGGCTGCTGGCGCCGGCACTGATGACGCTGGCGCCCAGCTTCACTGCCTTATCTTTGATGGTATTCCAAACCGTATCCGCTGCGGTCTGATTGCCCGACGACAGCACCAGTTGCCACTCCGCGAAGCTCATCTTCTTGGGATCTTTGCTCTTCACCAGGTCGGCTGCCTGTTCGGCTGGAGACGGCGGCGGCGGTGCGGGGGCAACTGTGAAGCCTTGCGGCGGCATGACACTGGAATTGCCCGTCGCATCGTTTACCAGTTCCTGCCAGCCTTGCTCAGAGCCGTGATAGCGAATGTACTTCTTGCGTCCGTAATCCAGAATCTGGGCCTTGCCGTCGCCCTGCGCCAGGTTGGCCGCTTTAATGATGAACCAGAAGCCTTCCGGGTTCATCGGCTTGGATTCCAAGTCAGCCTGAGCCAATGGATAGATGTCGGCAATGTTAGCCTGGCTTTCTTCCGATACCGCCTGCCGGAAATCCTTGCTCGCGTCGCCATAGGTCTTGTTCTGTAGAGCCACGAATCCCAGGCCGCCCTCGAAAATGGCGCCGAGTTCGTTGTGCAGCTTGGTGAAATCGGCATCGCTCATGCCTTCCGGTTTGGCCATGCTGGGCAGCGCCTGTTCGCCCCGCGTCGCGTACTGCTGAATCAGCGGCAGGTTCTGTTGCAGGTTCTGAGCCGTGATGGTGGCCCGGTAGGTATAAGTGAGGATGGCCAAAGCGCGAACATTGTTCGGATCCATCTGCAGAATCCGGTTCGCCGCGTCGATCATCTTGGGCACGTTCTGCGCCTGCTGATAGGCCGCCATCAACTGCTCGGCGGCATCAATCTTCATCACGCTGTTGGGATAGGTCTGAACAAAGGCTTCCAGAGCCTGCGCCTTGGCACTCGGGTCGTGCTGCTGAATGGCATTGACGTATGCGTTGTACTCGGCAGGGTCCTTGATCTCTTTCCTTTGCGTCGCCGGGGCGGCAGCTTGACTCGACGCTTGTTGCACGAATCCTGTGGCAGCCACAATCAGCAGCATTACTAGCAGAAACTTCTTCATTCGCTTGGCTCCTTCGATCCTAGGAACAGATGACGACCTTAACCCACTCGCGCCTCTTTCGTGGCGCGTTCTTGCTGACCTGCACAACTGCGCAGGGACGACCGGATGGTCGTGGAAACTCTTACAGATTTCGCAGGAACACCGGGGCGCAGAAAGCGGGATTATAAGTATGTACTCCGACTAAGGCAAGTTACCGGCATTCGCACCTTTGTCCCGGCTTCTACGATGCCGAGGAACCCTAGTCGGATGTGCGCCTTAACGAAAGCTGGTCTGTGATCAAGAAATCGTAACACGAAACCTCCGCCGGGTTAAGTATCTGCTGGCCCGCCGGAAAGGGAAGCGGCTTTCAGCAAGCCAGTTCGCTGAATTGACTAACCTCCAAGATTTGATATGATGGTTAGTCCCTGGGAGGCTTTCCAATGAACGAAATCCAGCAGCTGGTTCAGCGATACGACCAGACGATGAGTGGCGACGCCTGGTACGGCTATCCGATATGGAAGATTCTGGATGGTATCGACGCGCCTTGCGCGGTGGCGCAGTTGATTCCCGGAACCCACAATATATGGCAGTTGGTAATGCACATGGAATTCTGGGAGCGCATCGCAGCTCGGAGGTTCTCTGGTCCGGTCACACCGGACGAAGCCGGAAATTTTCCTGCTACCCCGGCGCTCGATGAAGCCGAGTGGCAGAAAACTCTGGAAAGCCTTCGCGTTTCTAATAACGAGTTTCGCCAGGCGATTTCGCTGCTCGATTCCACTGTGTTGGACAAAACCACGCCAGGCGGGCAGCATAGCTTCCGCTACGAACTGGTGGGCGTTATTGAGCATCACATCTATCATGCCGGCCAGATCGCCCTGCTGAAGAAGGGGTATTCGGCACGAATGGGAGACCAGCGCCGGTAGATGCCGGCAAGTGGGGGGCGTCGCCTGGTCCTGAGGCCTGAATCCAAACCGATTCAGGCTTTTACATCGCGCTATAATCTCGGGATGCGCTTGTAAGCTCAACTTTGTGCTGGGCGCCACGACTGAAGCATGACTGAACATATCAAGAGAAAGCTCGAACAGGAGATTCAAGTCCTGGAGCACGAGCTCAACCACGAATTACCCAAGGAATTGAAGAAGGCCGTTGCCATGGGAGACCTCAGCGAAAACGCCGAGTATCACATGGCTAAGCAGCGGCAGGAATTCGTTCGTGCCCGCCTCGGCCAGCTCAAGAAGCGTATGGGCGACCTCTCGATGATCAACATGGCGAACATTCCCAAGGATCGCGCCGCCATTGGCTCGACCCTGGTGGTGTTCGATTCCACCAAGAACGAGGAAATTGAATACAAGCTGGTGACCAGCGAAGAGGCCGACGTCACCAAAGGTTTGATATCCACTTCTTCGCCGATCGGACGCGCCCTGATGGGCAAGAAAGTTGGGGACGTCAGCGAGGTCGTAACTCCCACCGGCAAACGTGAGCTGGAGGTCCTGAAGCTCCTTACCATCCACGACGAGGCGTAGTTGTTATGACGTGGACCAGCGCGGTTGGAAGATCCTGCAAATGGCTGTTGTACAAGATTGTGCACGGTCTCGCGCTGACCCGCATTTCGCCCAACGCCCTCACCTTCATCGGATTGCTCATCAACATCGGCGCAGCGCTGCTGTTCGGCTTCGCCAATGCCGAGAACCAGCGCCGCCTGTTCGTCTATGCCGCCCTGGTGATTATCGGCGCCGGCATCTTCGATATGGTTGATGGGCGTGTCGCCCGCGCCACCAATCAGGTCACGCAGTTTGGCGGATTCTTCGATTCCGTTATCGACCGCTACAGCGACGTTGCGCTGTTCTTTGGCTTGGTGGTGTATTACGCCCGCGCCAATCGGTTTCTCTATGTCGTGCTCGCCGCGTTTGTGATGGTCAGCTCGGTGCTGGTGAGCTACGCCCGGGCGCGCGCCGAGTCGCTCATTCCCAGTTGCAAAGTCGGGTTTATGGAACGTCCCGAGCGCATTGTGCTGATTATCATCGGAGCGTTATTTAATCGCATGGCTCCGGTGCTCTGGATTATCGCAGTGATTAGCACGATTACCGTCATTCACCGCATTCGCTACACCAAGCAGCAGCTCGCGCTCATCGAGCCTCCGCCGGTACGTACCCGCCCTGATCCCATGCGCTTTGAAGAGATCGTCGGATAAGGTGATAGGCGGCTTACACGCCATCTGGGGTACTGAGAAACTCGCAGATTTTCAAGAATTTCATCGAAAACCCAATTTTTTTACCCGAGAAAGTGGTGCTTTTTTGGGCCCCATTTCGCCGATCACCCGCTCAGGTCTCGAGCCTCACGGCTTGGGTAATCCCTAAAAATGGCCGAAATTTGGGCCTATAAATCAGCCGAAATCTCGCGCTTTCTTGGCAAATCTTGTGAAACTCAAAGTTTTCGTGCGTCTGCATCCAGCGTGTCGGCCCAAATGCGCCTTTTTAAGCCGGGCTGGCGGCCCCAGGAGTGGCTGCCGGAGTCGTTGCTTGCCCGCAATAAGGGCAGCAGGCATAGTCATGCCTGATGGGCTGACCGCAGCTTGAGCACACAGGAGCCAGTGCATAGCGGCAGCGCGGACAGAAGCGAAACGATTCGTTAACCGTGAAACCGCAGCCCGGACATCGTGTCGGCAGCGACTTGCGCAGCAAGAAGTACAGAATGAATCCGATGAGATTTGGCACGAACAGGCAGATCAGCGTCCACAGCGTCGGACTCATGCCGCGCCTCGCAGCGTCGCGATTGACGTAGCTCAACAGCAAAACCCAGCAGATGACAAACGCGGCGCCGAGCAGCACTAGCACCGGAACCAGCAGTCGCGGGACGGGTGAGTGATGCATACCCCGTTCCTGCGTTGCCGCGAAGAAGAGGCCGATTGCGCCGCAGATTCCCAGCGCAAACGCGAGGAACCAGCCAAATTCAGGGATGATGGATAATTCAGTTCGAAACGTTGATTTGTTTTCACTCATAGCAGATCTTCCTTAAAGCGTGCCGCCTGCCAGTCGGTGCGGGCGGAATCTGAAATTGGGTGGTGAACCAGAAGGCCTATGGCAATTGCAGCTGCCGGAGCCAGCCAGAAAACCACAAAACCGGCTGCGATGATCAGCGGCGCGACGTGAATCTTGTCGGCCAGCCAGCCGCTCACCCTGAATCCAACAAAGGCTGAACCCGCCGACCACAGCAAGCCTAGGGAAAACGAAATCCCAATCAGGAAGTTACGTGCCTGCTGCTCGCGAAGCTCTGCGGCGCGCTGGCGGACACGCATTTGCGTAGCACTCACCAGTGCAACCGGAGCCGTCACCGGCAGGCTGCGCAGCGCGCGTTCGGCAAGCGCAAGCTCTGCGGCGAAAGCGGAGCACTCGGCACAGCCTTCCAGATGCGAGGTGAGCCACGCGGCTTCGCTGTCGCTGACTCCTTCTACCTCGCGCAGCAACACCAGTTCGCGAGCGCGTTGATGATCGGAGTTGGTCATTCCGCGCCTCCTTTCAGCGCCGGGCGAAGCGCCATCACCCCGCGGTACAAGCGCGTCTTCACCGTTGCGACGGGTATGTGAATCAACTTTGCGATCTCCTCAAGCTTCATTTGTTCGTGGACACGAAGCGTCAATACTTCCCGGAAGATAGCTGGCAATTGTTGCAGTGCTGCTTCAAGCCGTGCGCTGGCTTCGCCGGCAGCCGCCAGCTCGAACGGAGAGGGCCTCGCGTCTTGAACCTCGAAGGGTGCTCCGTCGTCGCTTTCCTGCATTTCGTCGAGGCTGGCAGGATGGCGGCGGCGCAGGTGGTCGATGGCGACGTTATGCGCGATGGTGAGCAGCCAGGTCACGAAGCGGCTTTTGCCGTCGTAGAGGTGGCCCTTCTCCAGCACGCGCATCCAGGTTTCCTGAAACAGGTCTTCGGCGGTGGCGCGGTTTCCGGTGAGGTGCAGCAGGTAGCGCAGCAGGCGATGCTGATACTGCGCGATGAGCGAATCGAGCAGGTCGGGATCGCGCCGGCGCAAGCCACGAGCTATGCGGGCCTCTTCGGTCTCCATCGAAAGCAGCGCACTGAAGGCGGTGGCAACCATGCTATCCGGGTATACGGATGAGGGGGAGAAAAAGTCTCAAGAGAAACAAACCACGGATTGGCACGGATCTACACGGAGCAGAAGAGCCTTGGAACGGAAAGCCATATTCGTTCCGGTCCCGGTTCATTCGTGCGGGCGTTCTTTGCCGCGCGAGCAAACTGCAGATCCCTCGGCTCCGCTCGGGATGACACCCGTTGAAGGGGACGGCTACTCTCGGGATGACACGGTTGAAGGGGACGGCAACGCTCGGGATGACACCCGTTAAAGGGGACGGCTACGCTCCGCGTCCGGCGAATGGTGGATCGCGGCCCACTTCTGGCGAATGGCGAACAGCGAACGGCGGGGTTCTGCTTCTTTCCTCGTTTACAATCATCTGTTTGTACATACCCTTAAATTCATTCTGTAGAGCGGAGCATTGGATTGCCTGACACAATTTATGACGTAGCTATCATCGGCAGCGGCCCTGCCGGATACACCGCGGCCATTCGTGCGGGTCAACTGGGCCTGAAGACCGCCCTCATCGAGAAAGACTCTTATCTTGGCGGCACCTGTTTGCACGTGGGCTGTATTCCGACCAAGGCGCTGCTGTTTAACGCCGAGGTTTACGACCATGTGAAGGAAGGTTCCGAGCTAGGTCTGGAGAACACCGCCGGCGTGACGCTGAACTGGGACTCGATTCAGAAGCGTAAGCAGGGCATCGTTGACAAGCACGCCAAAGGATTGCAGTTCCTGATGCGTAAGAACAAGGTCACCGTCATTGAGGGCTACGGCAAACTGACGGGCCCGGCGAAGAATGGCATTCATACAGTTGATGTCGAATCGAAGAACGGCAAGCAGCAGGTGCAGGCGAAGAACCTGCTGCTGTCCACGGGCTCCGTGGCTCGCATGCTGCCCGGAATGCAGGCGGACGAGCAGATACTGACCAACATCGAAGTGCTGAGCCTGAAGACGATTCCCAAGTCGCTGATCGTGATTGGTTCGGGAGCCGTTGGAGTCGAGTTCGCCAGCATCTACAAGTCGTTTGGGGCCGAGGTGACGATTTTGGAAATGCTGCCGCGCTATGTGCCGGTGGAAGACGAAGAGGTTTCCAAGGAGTTGATGCGGGTGTATCGCAAGCGCGGCATCAACGGCTTCGTCAACGCCAAGGTCGAGAAGGTTGAAAAGACGAAGCAAGGCGTAAAAGTGACGTTCACTGCCGATGGGAAGCAGCAGATACTGGAAGCGGAGAAGGTACTGGTCGCCGTCGGTCGCGCTCCTCGCACCGAGAATGTTGGCATCGAGAAGACGAAGATCGAAGTCGAACGCGGATTCGTCAAGACCGACAAGTTCATGCGCACGGCCGAGCCCGGTATTTACGCGGTTGGCGACATCGTTGCCGGCTTTCCGCAGCTCGCGCATTCGGGCGCGATGGAGGGCATCGTCGCGGTTACGCACATGGCAGGCAAGCCGGTGAAGCCGATCAACCCGCTGCGCATTCCCAATGCGACGTATTGCCATCCCGAGATCGGCAGCGTAGGCCTGACGGAAGCCAAAGCCAAGGAAGCGGGCTACGACGTGAAGGTGGGCAAATTTCCCTTCACCGCCAACTCGCGTGCCAGCATCGTGGGCGCGCACGAAGGCTTTGTGAAGATCGTCGAAGATGCGAAATACGGCGAGATTCTGGGCGTACACATCATCGGGCCAATGGCGACCGAGATGATCGCCGAATCGGTCGTGGCTCTGGAAATGGAAATGACCGCCGAGGAGCTGGCGAACACCATCCACGCCCATCCGACGTTGTCAGAGGCGATGCTCGATGGGGCGAATGCGGTGTTCGGCATGGCGATCAACGCGTAGGGGTATGAAATCCCACTCATTCCAAACTATGGAATGAGTGGGGAACCCGGCCGACACGGTTATCTAATCAGGCAGTTAAGAAATGCAACGGTACCGGCAATCAATTTGCTGCCAGCTTGCGTTTAGGGGCAACCCGGACCAGCAGCTCACATCTATTCCGGCGAGGTTCTCGGATCTCCAAGGAGTAGCTGCGATGCACATCACTTACTCACCTCCAAACCAAGCTCCCATTTGCAGTTCCGCAACTCTGACACGACGGATCGCGGTTTGCCTGGCTCTCCTCTTCGGGCTTGCGGCGGTTTCGGCACAGAGTCAGACTGACCCCCATTACAAGATCCTGTACAGCTTCACAGGAGGTCAGGATGGAGGATTTCCACAATCGGGCCTGACCCTTGATGCGGAAGGAAACCTCTACGGCATCTCGGCGGCAGAGCCTACCCATGCGAACGAATGTGCCTTGGGACAGGCTTCTTCAGTCGGATGTGGAACGGTGTTCCGCCTGAAGCGCCAGGGTTCCGCATGGGTCTTCGAGACTCTATACCGGTTCGGGGCGGGGAGTGATGGATGGGTTCCGTTTTTCTACGGCTATAACTGGCTGGGTGCTGCTGCACCTCTGACCATAGGGCCAGATGGCAGCGTGTACGGCACAACGTTCGCCGGTGGAGACAAGGATTGCCAGTGTGGCATTACCTTCAGGCTCACACGGGACGGCGAGGGCTGGACGGAAACGGTTCTTCACCGTTTCACTTGGGCTGCAGCCCATCCCAATGCCGGCGCTCTGGTGCTGGACGGTGCAGGCGACCTGTATGGAGCAACTTACTACGGCGGACAAGGTGGGGGCGTCGTGTACAAGCTCTCACACTCTTCTGATGAGTGGACTCTGAAGGCTATTTACGATTCTACTGGTACTTGTGCGTCAAACAATTCGGGTGGAGTGGTGATGGATAGCGCGGGTAACCTATTTGGCACGGCGCTGAATGCAGTTTACGAGGTCACGCCAACTGCGTCGGGCTGGACCGGGCGCATCCTGCATTGTTTCAGCGGCCCGGATGGCTTTGGTATTTACGCCGGCCTTGTTCTTGACGCCAATGGCAATGTCTATGGCGCGGCCAGCGCGGATACCCTCGCGGGCGGTGGAAATGTCTTCAGGCTTTCGCGTTCGGGTGGAACTTGGAGCTTCAGCATACTTCACGACTGGTTAGCATATCCTGGCGATTTTGGCCTAGGGCCGCTTTGGAGGCTTTCAACGGACGAGCAGGGCAATGTATATGGGACCTTTGCCTCTGAACATAGCTTCGGGTATAACGCAGGGGTGTTCGAGCTTATTGCTGCACAAGATGGCGGGCAAAATGGCCAATGGGCGTACCGGGAGATAGAAACCCTCGTTCCTGAGCTCCCGTCAGGTTTAAGTCTGGACGGCAGGCACAATCTGTATGGAACGTTAGAGTTCGGTGGCGACTACCAAGCCGGAGCCGTATTCGAAGTGACGAACTTACACTGATCGCTGGTGATACAACTCCGAAGCAGCAGCTCACATCTTCATCCAGCAATGTTCCCGGATGTGAGGAAGCACCATGGCACGCCTGCAACCCAGCCGCAATCGCAACTGTTCGCTTGTTAACATCACAAACAGTTTCACCCGCTTAACCTCTGGCATCGCGGTTCTCAGCGTTTGGCTCGCGTTCGCTCTGCTGTTGGAAGCAGCCAAACCAATGCAGGCGCAGACGGTCGGACGAGATATCTACTCTTTCACCGGCGGCACCGACGGCGGGATTGTACTGGCGGGCGTGGTTGCCGATACCGCCGGAAATCTCTACGGCACAACCGCAGGCAGTTTCCGCGGGTGCTTGTCCGTCGGCCAATGCGGCACGGTTTTTGAGCTGTCGCCCAACGGCGACCAGTGGGTTTTCAAGACCCTGTATCGCTTTCGCGGTGGGAACGACGGCGCTTATCCGGCAGCGCGGTTGGCGCTTGGCCCGGACGGCAGCCTCTACGGCACCACGGTCAGCGGCGGCATCAATCAGATATGCCAGCAGGAGGGCTGCGGCACGGTCTTCAGGCTTACCCCCAATTCCGACGGTAGCTGGAGCGAGAGCATCATCTATCGCTTCCTTATCGTGGAAGATCTGAACGCGGGCTACGGCAATGGAGTTGTCGTGGACCATGGCGGGAATGTGTATGGAACCGACGTTCACGGCGGGACGTTCGACGCCGGGTCGGTGTACCAGTTGACGCCGTCCGACACAGGGTATGGGTACAGCGTCATTTACAGCTTCGGGACCGACCAGGACGACGGTAACGACCCTTGGAGCAGCCCCACGCTGGATAGTGCCGGTAATTTATACGGCACTGTGCTGAACGGGCCGGGACCATGCGGGTGTAGCCTGGTATGGAAGTTGACGCGCAGCGGTGACGGCTGGATTTACAACATTATCTATCAGCCCAAGACTTACGACGGCGGCGGGTATGCGTATGCCGGAGTGACGCTGGATTCCGCCGGAAATGTTTACGGCGCGTATTCAAATGGCGGGCCGTCGCTCAGCTTCGATGACTGGCCGAGCGGCACCGTTTTCCGGCTGACGCCATCAGGTGACGGTTACAACTACTCGCTGCTGCACTACTGGGATGTAGAGGGCGGCGGCGGGCCGACTGACCTGCTCGCCATAGATGCCGCGGGAAATGTTTATGGAACCGACCTTGAGGACGATGATCATAACGGCGATGACGTCTCCGTCTTCAAACTCACGCCGCAGGGCAAGGGAAAATGGGGCTTTACCGACCTTTACTCTCCCTATCCGAGCCTTACCTCCGGCCTGATTCTCGCGCCCAACGGGAGGCTGTACGGGACGACCGAAGTCGGCGGTGCTTATGGCTGGGGCAGCGTTTTTGAGGCCGTGCCATAGCCAGTAACATCGCCGTTTCACTCACGATCGGAAATCTCTGCCGTCCCTACAGGAATTTCTGTCATCGGCTGAAGCCGACTCTGAATTTTTCTATGTGCACGTTTCCCAGCGCTAAAGCGCTGTTACGAAACTCGTGTCGTCCGCTGAAGCGGACTCAGGATTTCCCACTCATGCCTACCCAGCATTGAAATGCTGGGCTAAGCTCTGCTGTCCCTGCGGGACGGACGTATGGTTTGTCCCACTGTCGTCGCTCAATCATGAGCTTCGCAACGGCGCTGAAGCGCTGGGCTAAGCTCTGCTGCGCCCCGGGGACGGATGCGTTGGTCTGTTCGACCGCGTCGCCTCTGCCGGCCCTGCGGTGTGGGGTCGTAGTTTGTGCCGTCGCTACGCGACTCCGAGGTTTTTCGCAGTTCACCCGGCTCTGACGAGCCGGGCTCAAACCATTCCGCCGCCTTGCGGCTGGATTTCGTTGAACATGGCCAATAAAGGCATCGCCGGGAGTCTGCTGTGCTAACAGTTCCTTGATTGCCTCACGCTCGCCTGCACGAACCTCCCGCTCGCGGCGCGCGGTTTGGGATATCGGTTTACAGCAGCCGTTCCGGCGCCCACACCAGTACTTTCAGTTCGCGCGAGAAGTTTGCGAAGTCCGGCTTCGCAGGAGGTTCAATGCCTGCCGCTGAGGCCATCGTGTTCTCTTCGATCTCGTACAGCGCCTCCTGCAAGGACCACGGCAGATGATGAATGTCGGCACGATAGAGCCGTCCGCGATTGAAGGCGTACAGACAATAGCGCTCGCACAGAAAGTGCCGAATGGAACCAGGCACCGCATGAAAAGCGGCTCCCGTGGGCCCGTACCATCCTCGGAACACTGCTGGCTTGGGTCCGTGCTCGCGCTTCGAGGAATACTCAATCTTTGTCTCACCGCGTCCCTTAACCTTCATCGACGCCTTCCAATACGGCAGGCGATAAAACACGCGCGCGCCCCAGACGGCCGACAGATTTCCGGCATCGAGGCTGAAGAAGAATACGCCGGGTTTGCCCTGATAAGTCACATACGTCCTGACGTTGAGTTCAGGGAAGCGGGAAACCAGGGGAAACCCGGGCGAGCCATGCGCCCGCAGATGATCGAGAAAAAAAGGCGTGATCGAAACCCACGCGCGCTGGTCGTAGGTGTCGAGCGTCAGTGCCTCCGGAACCAGCGGTCTCAGAAGCGCGGGCGCGACGGCGTAATGCAGAAAGAGGAGGTCGTTCCAGCGCTGGGCCATCACCCAGGGAGTCATCGGAGGAGGCCAGGGGCGATGGGCGGTGGCAAACAAAATCGAGTCGCTGCCGAACCAGCGGGTCTGGGACTGCTCGGTGGTGTCGGGAGTTTTGCCAGGAGAGACCGTCATTTCGTCGCCGCGTATATTCTGGCGCATTTTTCTGTTTCGTGTGCGGATTGAGCGGGTCTTCACGCCCGCGTCGGTTGCCGTTCCAAAGGCAGGGTTGTGTATCCCGCTGCAATTTGAGGCTGTTATGAAACGTGTGTCGTCCGCTGAAGCGGACTTGGGATTTCCCACTCATGCCTACCCAGCATTGAAATGCTGGGCTAAGCTCTGCTGTCCTTGCGGGACGGACGTATGGTTTGTCCCACTGTCGTCACTCAATCACGAGCTTTCGTAACAGCCTAATGGCAGCAGGATGCACAACCCCAAACAAAATAGTGAGCGCCAACGCGGCGCTGAAGCTCCGCTCTACCCGTACAGACCAAATCCGAAACGGTTCTTAGTCGGCGAAGACCGGTGTTTCTTCTTTGACGGCTTTTTTCTTGCGGCCCGGAATGTGGTTGAGTAGCCATTCCTGCAAGCGATCAAGATAGATGTAGACCACGGGGGTGGTGTACAGGGTCAACATCTGGCTGACGATGAGGCCGCCAACGATGCTGACGCCCAAAGGCCGGCGCAGTTCTGAACCCATGCCGTGCCCGATGGCCATGGGCAGCGCGCCGAACATGGCGGCGGCGGTGGTCATCATGATGGGGCGGAAGCGCAGCAGCGCCGCTTCATAGATGGCTTCGGAAGCGGTCCTGCCCTCGCGCTCCACTTGCAGCGCAAAGTCGATCATCATGATGGCGTTCTTTTTCACGATGCCGATCAGCAGGATGATGCCGATGAGGGAGATGACATTCAGCTCCATGCGGAAAAGAAGCAGAGCCAGCAATGCTCCGGTGCCGGCGGAGGGCAGGGTCGACAAAATGGTGATGGGATGGATATAGCTCTCGTACAGAATGCCGAGCACGATGTACACCGCGATCAAGGCGGTGAGGATGAGCAAGGGCTCCGAGGAGAGCGAATCCTGGAAGGCTGCGGCAGTTCCCTGGAAGCTTCCGTGGATGGTAGCCGGCAGCCGCATGTTCATCTCGGTTTGTTCGATGAGCCGGGTCGCGGCTCCCAACGAGGCTCCGGGAGCGAGGTTGAAGGAGATGGTTACGGCAGGGAATTGTCCCTGGTGATTTACGGTCAGCGATGTAGCAGCAGTTCCGAAGTGCGCGAACGATGACAGCGGTACCTGTGCGCCAGTCGAGGTGATGACGTAGACGCTCTCCAGGGCCGAGGGCGTCATCTGGTATTGCGGATCGACTTCCAATACCACGTAGTACTGGTTCAGGGTCTGATAAATGGTCGAGATCTCGCGCTGTCCGAAGGCGTCGTAAAGAACGTTGTCGATCTGCGAGGGGGTAATGCCGAGGCGGGCAGCGGTATCGCGATCGATGACGACGTTCTGCTCCAAACCGCTGACCTGCTGGTCGCTGTTGACGTCCTTCAGCATTGGAATGGTGCGCAGTTTGGCGGTCAGCTTGGGCGCCCACTCATAAAGTTCCTGCAGGTCTTCGCCCGACAGGGTGTACTGATACTGAGCGTTCGACATGCGGCCGCCGATTTGGAGGTCCTGCACCGCCTGGAGGTAGAGACTCGCGCCGGGAATGTGCGACAGCTTGGGACGCAGGCGGTTAATGACGGCATCGGCGCTGACCCCTGGGCGGTCCTTCAGATCCTTGAGAATGACGAACATGCGCGCCTGATTCTGCGCGCCGCCTCCGCCTACCGAGGCGAGCACGTTTTGCACCGCCGGGTCCCGCTTTACGATCTGGATAAACTGATCGGTCTTCTTCGCCATGGCTTCGAACGAGACATCCTGGTCGCCCATGATCATGCCCCCAAGACGTCCGGTATCCTGCTGGGGAAAGAAGCCTTTGGGCACGATGACGTAGAGCCAGACATTGGCGAAGAGGGTCAGGATGGTAATGACCAGCACCAGAAATTGGTGGCGCAGGACCCATCCCAGAGAAACCTTGTAGGTGCGGTTCAGCCACAGGAAGCCACGCTCGCTGGCGCGATACAACATGCCATGCTTGCCGGCATCATGGGCCTTCAGGAAACGGGCGCACAGCATCGGCGTAGTGGTGAGCGAGACCACCAGCGATACTGCGATGGCCGTGCTCAAGGTAACCGCGAACTCGTGGAAGAGACGCCCGACGATGCCGCTCATCAGCAGAATGGGAATGAACACGGCGATCAGCGAGGTGCTCATGGAGACGACAGTGAAGCCGATCTCGCGCGCTCCCAGCAGCGCTGCTTCGTAGGGAGCCATGCCCATTTCCACGTGGCGCATGATATTTTCCAGCACCACGATCGCGTCGTCGACCACGAAGCCGGTGCAGATGGTCAGGGCCATCAGGGAAAGATTGTTCAGCGAGTAGCCAAGCAGGTACATCACGCCGAAGGTGCCCACAATCGCCAGGGGAACGGCGACGCTGGGAATCAGGGTGGCCCGCAATTCGCGTAGAAAGACGAAAACCACCAGGACAACCAGGATGACCGAGATGATCAGGGTCCGCTCGACATCGATAACCGAAGCGCGCGTGGTGATGGTGCGGTCGAGTCCTACTTCCAGTTTGATGGAGGCGGGCAACGAGGCCTGAAGGAAGGGCAACGCGGCAATCACACGATCGGCGGTGGCGATGATATTTGCGCCGGGCTGCCGGAAGACCACCACCAGCACGCTGGGCTTCCCGTTAAAGCTGCCGGCGTTGTAGATGTTGGAATACGAGTCGCTGACGGTGGCCACGTCGCTGAGGCGGACCGGCGCGCCATTGCGGTAGGCAATCACCAGATTCTGGTACTGCTTGGCCTTCTTGAGCTGGTCGTTGGTATGAAGGATCCAGCTCTTATTGCTGTCCTGGAGCATGCCCACGGCCTGGTTTGTGTTCTGCGCGGCGATCGCAGTGCGCACCGTTTCCAGGCCAATGTTGAGCTTGTTCAGCAGATTGGGATTGGCCTCAATGCGCACCGCCGGCTGCGACGAGCCCCACACGAACACCTGGCCCACGCCCTCGATCTGGGATAGCTTTTGTCCCATGATCGAGTCGGCGGCGTCGTACATCTGGTCCTTGCGCATTGCGTCCGACGTCATCACCAGGATGATGACCGGCGAATCGGCAGGATTGATCTTGCGGTACCGGGGATTGCCGGGAAGGTCGGCCGGCAGATAGCTGCGGGCGGCGTTGATCGCGGCTTGCACATCGCGCGCCGCGGCATCAATGTTGCGGTTCAGGTCGAACTGCATGGTGATGCCGGTGGAACCAAGCTGACTGCTGGAGGTCATCTGGTTGATTCCGGCGATGCGGCCGAACTGGCGTTCCAACGGAGTTGCGACCGAAGAGGCCATGGTTTCGGGGCTGGCACCTGGCAGCGATGCTCCTACGGAAATAACCGGGAAGTCGATTTGCGGCAGCGGTGAGACGGGAAGCTGCAGGTAGGCCAGAATGCCCGCCAGCAGCAACGCCAGGGTTAATAGCGTTGTCGCAATGGGACGTTCAATGGCCGGCTTTGAGATATTCATCTCAGTCCCCGAGCGCTTCCGCAGGTTTGGGCTCACGCATGCGACGGAACGCTTCGCCCAGACGGTCGAACCACAGATAGACGACAGGGGTGGTGTAGAGGGTCAACAGTTGGCTGACCAACAATCCGCCAATAATGGTTATGCCCAGAGGACGTCGCAGCTCCGATCCGGTGCCGCTGCCGAGCGCCAGAGGTACGGCGCCGAACAAAGCGGCCAAGGTCGTCATCATGATTGGCCGGAAGCGCAGCAGACACGCCTCGTAGATGGCGTCGACCGGCTTCTTGCCTTCGCCACGCTCGGCTTCCAGAGCGAAGTCGATCATCATGATGGCGTTCTTTTTGACGATGCCGATCAGCAGGATGATGCCGATCAGCGCCATCACTCCCAAGTCCATGCGGAAGATCAACAGCGCGATGATGGCTCCGACACCGGCGGAAGGTAAGGTCGAGAGAATGGTGATGGGGTGGATGTAGCTTTCATACAGCACGCCCAACACGATGTACACGGTAACGATGGCAGCGAGAATCAGCCAGGCTTCGTTGGCCAGCGAAGCCTGGAAGGCCCGCGCCGTGCCCTGAAAAGCACTCTGAATACTGGCCGGCAATCCGATCTCGCGCTCGGCGTCGTTGATGGCGGTTACGGCCTCGCCTAACGAATAGTTGTTGCCGAGGTTGAAGGAGATGGTCACGGCAGGGAACTGGCCCTGATGATTGAGCGACAACGAGCCGGACGCAGTTTCGAAGTGGGCGATCGCGCTTAAGGGAACCTGGCCGCTGGCGCCAGGTACATAGATGTCTTTCAGCGCGTCAGGGTCATCGCGGTATTGAGGATCGACCTCCAGCACCACGTGATACTGATTCAGCTGGGTGTACATGATGGAAATCAGGCGCTGGCCAAAGGCATCGTAAAGCGTGTTGTCGATGGCCGATGCGCTGATTCCCAAGCGCGATGCAGTGTCACGGTCAATGACCAGACGTTCCACCGCGGCCTGGTTCTGCTGGTCGGTGGCAACATCGCGGAGCTGGGGAAGGGTCTTCAGCTTCTCAACCAGCTTGGCGGTCCAGATTCCCAGTTCCTTGGGATCGGCGTCTTCCAGACTGAACTGATATTGGGTTCGACTGACGCGGTCTTCGACGGTCAGGTCCTGCACCGGCTGCATATAAAGAGTGATGCCTTCGACGCCCGCGACCTCCTGCTGCAAGCGCTTGATGATGGTGGTCACGTCATCATCGCGATCATCCCTGGATTTCAGATTGATCTGGATGCGTCCGCTGTTGGGCGTGGTGTTGGTGCCGTCGACGCCGATGAAGGAAGACAGGCTCTCGACATCCTTATCTTTCAGAATGGCCGCTGCCAGTGCCTGCTGACGCTGTGACATGGCGGTAAACGAGATGCTTTCGCGCGCGTCGGTAATCCCGGTGATGACACCCGTGTCCTGCACCGGGAAGAAGCCTTTGGGCACGATGATGTACAGCCAAATGGTTGCGACCAATGTGGCAATGGTGACCAGCAGAGTCACGGTCTGGTGCTTCAGTACGAATTGCACCGTGCGGCCATAGAAGGCGATGGTTTTGTTAAACGCATTTTCCGACCACTCGTAGAAGCGCCCGTGCCTGGCCTGATCGCGCTGCCGCAGCAGCAAGGCGCACATCATGGGGGTGAGGGTCAGCGAAATGAGCGCTGAAATGAGAATCGTGACGGCCAAGGTCACGGCGAACTCGCGGAACAGGCGTCCCACGATGTCGCCCATGAAGAGCAGCGGAATCAGCACCGCGATTAATGAGACGGTCAGCGAAACGATGGTGAAGCCGATTTGCGCCGAACCTTGCAGGGCGGCTTCGAGCGGGGTGTGGCCCTCTTCGATGAAGCGCTCGATGTTCTCGATCATCACGATAGCGTCGTCCACCACGAAGCCGGTAGAGATGGTCAACGCCATCAGCGAGAGGTTATCGAGCGAGTAGCCCAGCAGGTACATCACGCCGAAGGTGCCGACCAGCGACAGGGGCACCGCAACGCTGGGAATGATGGTGGCGGACAAGGTCCGCAGGAAGACGAAGATCACCATCACGACCAGCGCGATGGTCAGCATCAACTCGAACTGGACGTCTTTGACGCTGGCGCGAATAGTGTTGGTGCGATCGGTGAGCACCGCGATTTTCACCGAACTCGGCAGGTTCGCCTGAAGCTGCTTCAGGCGCAACTTGATGCTGTCGACAACTTTGATAATGTTGGCGCCCGGCTGCCGCTGGATATTGATGATGACCGCCGGAGTGGTGTTCATCCACGCCGCCTGATTCGCGTTCTCCGGTCCCTCTATAACCTTGGCGACGTCGGAAACGCGCACCGGGGCACCATTCTTATAAGCGATGATGGTGTCGGCGTACTGTTTGGGATCGAAAAGTTGATCGTTGGCGCCAATGGTGTAAGCCAGGCGGTTGTTCTGGAGCTGGCCTTTCGCCTGGTTGACGTTGACCTGTCCGATGACGGTCCGCAACTGCTCCAGGCTGAGTCCGTATGAGGCCAGGGCTGTGGGATTTGCCTGGATGCGCACGGCAGGCTTCTGACCGCCGCTGATGGTGACCAGGCCAACCCCGGGAAGCTGAGATATTTTCTGCGCGAAGGTGGTGTCAGCTAAATCTTCAACCTTGGGCAGGGGCATCGAGTCGGAGGTCAGGGCCAAAGTCAGAATCGGCGCGTCCGCCGGGTTTACTTTGCTGTAGATCGGCGGAGCGGGCAGATCATTGGGCAGGAACAACTGCGCAGCATTGATGGCGGCTTGCACTTCCTGCTCGGCAACGTCGATGTTTTCCTCGAGGTTGAACTGCAAGGTGATGACGGATGCGCCAAAGGCGCTGCTCGAAGTCATCTGGCTCAAGCCCGGCAACTGGCCGCATTGCCGCTCCAACGGCGCTGTGATGGAAGAGGCGGTAACGTCGGGACTGGCTCCGGGATAGAAGGTGACAATCTGAATGGTCGGGTAATCAACCTGCGGCAACGCCGAAATAGGCAACTGCCGGTAAGCAACAATGCCCACCAGCAGCAGACCAGCCATCAGCAACGAAGTCGCGATCGGCCGGATAATGAATGGCCGGGAAATACTCATGACTGCGAGCCTGCTTCCCCGGTTACTTGTGCGTTCCGCGATTGTCCGCCTGGTTGCTGCGGCGTCTGCGGAGCGACCTTACTGCCGGCCTGCAACTTCTCCTGACCATCGGTGACCACGCGGTCGCCGCCTTGCAATCCGGAGGCGATCACCACCGTGTTTCCCTGGGTAAGCGCGACTTGCACCGGCTGCATCTTGACCGTGTTGTCGCTATCGACGACGTAGGTGAAGGTTCCCTGCGGACCACGCTGCACAGCCGCGGCCGGAGCCGTAATCGCGTCCTTGCGCGTTTCCAGCAGCAAGTGGACGTTCACAAACTCATTGGGCCACAGCATGTTCTCGGGATTTTCGAAGATCGCTTTCAGCTTCGCCGTTCCGGTGGTCGCGTCGATCTGGTTATCGATGGTGAGCAGCTTTCCGGCCGAGAGCTTGGTCTGGTCGTCGCGCCCATAGACATCAACCTGCATTGGACCCTTGCGCAACTGTTGCAGTACCGACTGCAACTGGTCTTCCGGCAGGGTGAAAATCACGGCGATGGGATGAAGCTGGGTGATGACCAGCAATGGGGTACTAGAGGCCGCCGTCACATAGTTTCCCGGATCGACCTGGCGCAGGCCCACACGGCCGTCAATGGGCGAGGTGATGCGACAGTAAACAAGATTGAGTTTGGCTTGATCAATTGCAGCCTTATCGGCGGCGATGGTCCCTGCGAATTGACCGAACGAAGCCTGCAACGTATCCAGGTCTTGCTTGGCGATCACGCCGCTCTCGTAGAGAGCTTTGTTGCGCTCGTACTGAGCTTTGGCATTCGCGAGTTGCGCCTCGTCGCGCTGAAGGTTGGCTTGCGCCTGGTCAAGCGCCACCTGGAAGGGACGCTCGTCGATGACGATGAGCAAGTCGCCCTTGCGAACCTCCTGCCCTTCCTGGAAATTGACCTGCATGATCTGCCCGTCAACCCGGCTCTTCAGGGAAACGGTATTGAAAGCCTGTACCGATCCGAGTCCCGTGAGATAAACCGGGAAGTCACGTTCCTTGACGGTTGCTACACCCACCGGAACCGCCTGTGAAGCGCCGGCGCCCCGGCCGCCTCGGGCATTACTGGCGCTATTTCCTTTTTGGCAGGCGGCCAGAGCTGCACACATAAGAACCGCAATCGCAAATGCGATTATTCCGCGACGCTTCAACTTTCCTCCTAGAGGTTCACGAGTTCCAGCGATGTGGGGACAATTACCTGGGGGCGCATAACGGTACTGGAAGCAAACCCGGTCTTATCAATATTATTGCCTTAACGATGGACATGGGGTTCCTGCACCATTGCCAGTACCTATTAGACCGGAATAGCTAAGCTTAGGGCGGTTAAGAGAGGGTGAAGGAAGGTAAAGTTTTGTGAAGGGTAATCGCACATCTCGAAACACTTCTTCACCACAATCTCCGCCTGGACAAGGCAAAATAAAAACTATGAGGCGCCTGCTCATTGTCGACGACGATCACGCATTGGTAAACCTGTTGAAGCGCTTTCTGGAAGCTGAAGGCTTCACCGTCGACACCGCCTACGACCATGCCGATGGCTTGCAGGCGGCGCTCGCCGGGGACCACGAAATTGTCATTCTGGATGTGATGTTGCCGGGCGGCTCGGGGTTCGAACTGCTCAAATCATTGCGGCAGCAGTCCGGAGTTCCCGTCTTGCTACTCACCGCGCGAGGCGAAGCGGTGGACCGTATCCTGGGCTTGGAAATCGGCGCCGACGACTATCTGGCCAAGCCTTTCGATCCTCGCGAACTGGTGGCCCGCATCCGCGCCATTCTGCGGCGCACCCAGGAGGTTGCTCCCGGTGCCGCACGCAGCGATGCCGACGAAGTCCTGAGCGTCGGCGATATCGAGATGTCGATGGCGACTCGTACCGTGACCTGCGGCGGTCAGCCGGTCGAGCTCACTTCGGTGGAATTTAATGTCCTCGAGTTGCTGCTACGCCATGCCGGTACCGTGGTTACCCGCGACCAGATTGCTGAAGTTGCGTTGGGCCGTCCTCTGAACACATTCGACCGTAGCGTTGACGTCCACGTCAGTCGCTTGCGCAAGAAGCTGGGTAGCTTTGCCGGAAGCGACGATCTGATCCGCCCCATTCGCGGCATCGGATACTTCATGGCGGCCTCGACTGCAGAGCGGAGCCGCCCATGAATCGTCGTCTCTTCTGGAAGATATTTCTGCCTTTCTGGGTGGCGCAGGCCCTGCTATTGGGTGCGCTCTATCTTCGTCTCCACGTCCGGTTGCATTCCGAGCGCCCCTGGTGGACCCAGCCTTCACGACAGGTGATGCCACGACTTGGGCTGGACGCGGCGCTCGACTACGAACGCGGTGGCCAATCCGTACTCGACGGTTTCCTGGATGCCATATCGACCAAACAGAGGGCATCGTACTGGTTGCTCGATGGCGACGGCAGGGAACTGGGCAGCCGGCCGGCGCCCAACGGCCTTCAGACGCATGCCATGCAGGCATTACAAAGCGGCGGATCTTTGCGAGTCGAGGATGCGTCAATCGTGGTGGATCCGGTGAGCACCCCACAAGGTCGATATCTGATCGTGGCGGAATTTGTTCCACCGCCGCTATCCGAACGTGTCCCCGGCGACATTCTGTGGACATTGAAGCTGGGCACGATTGTGTCCGCATTCCTCTGCCTGCTCATCGCGCATTACCTCAGCAAGCCGATTGAGCGGCTACGCACGGCTACCAACGAGCTGGCACGCGGCAATCTCGACATTCGGGTGAGTCGCTATATCGGGAACCGCCGCGATGAGATCGCCGAACTGGTGCGCGATTTCGATTCCATGGCGGATGAGTTGCGCAAGCTCATCCAGAGCGAGCGCAACCTGCTCAGCGGCGTGTCGCATGAGCTGCGCTCACCGATTGCGCGCATTCGTCTCGCATTGACCCTGGCGCGCGGCGCTGACGCTCGGGAACGTCGCGAGATGCTCGACCGCATCGAGCAGGACACCATACAGCTCGACTCCATGCTGGAGAAAATTCTCACCGTGGCGCGGCTCGAGGGTGGCCAGCATAAACCCACGTTTGAGAATGTCTCGTTGCGCGACATTGTCGACAGCGTTCTCGATGATGCCCGATTCGAGGCGACCGCGGTTGATGTCGATATTCGCTTCACCGGCAGCCCGGACGTCCACCTGAGCGGTGATTCCGGCCTGTTGCGAAGTGCCGTGGAGAACATCGTACGCAACGCCATCTTCTACTCCGGCGCGGGAGGCCAGATTGAGGTCCTGCTTCGCCGGGAGAATGGTACAGCCATGCTCTCAGTACGCGATGACGGTCCGGGTGTGCCCGAGGAATCGCTCCCTCTGCTGTTCAAGCCTTTCTATCGTGTCGACAACTCGCGCGGAGTATCCACCGGAGGCATGGGGCTGGGGCTCGCCATCGTGCGTAACGCCGTGCTAGTACATGGAGGAACCATCACCGCCCAGAACGTCGTTCCGCATGGATTGCAAATCGACATTTCCTTGCCGATTGCTCCCGCGGTGGCGCGCAATGTGCCCCCACCCCTGGTGACGCCTGCGAAGAACGGGAACTAGTCCGGCACAAACCTAGTATCTAGTTGCATAAATAAGCGATTGGTGTATAGTGCAATCCATGAAGGCTCGCAGTATTGCACTGACGCCGGAGGAACAGGCTGATCTGGAGTTGGTAGTGCGTCGCCCGAGCAGTGCGGCGCGGGATGTGTTTCGGGCCGGCGTGATTTTGCGGGCAGCCTCCGGGGCCAGCAATGAGCAGATCGCTGCGGCCATGGACACGCGGCCGGCTACGGCGAGCAAGTGGCGCGGCCGCTTTCTGCGCCACCGGATGGACGGTTTGCAGGATGCGCCGCGGCCAGGCAAGCCGGCGGTCTACGGCCGCAACAGCGAGCGTCGCATCCTCGCGCAACTGGATCAACCGCCGCCCAAAGGTTATGCGCGTTGGAACGGAGCCTTGCTGGCCGCGGCGCTGAAGGACATCTCCGACGATCAGATTTGGCGGGTGCTGCGCAAGCATGGAATTTCGCTCCAACGACGTCACAGTTGGTGCGTCTCAACCGATCCCTGTTTCGCTCGCAAGGCCGCCGACGTGGTGGGACTTTATCTCAACCCACCGGAACATGCGCTGGTGTTGAGCGTGGATGAAAAACCTCACATTCAAGCTCTGGAACGGGCCCAGGGCTGGCTGAAGCTGCCCAACGGCAAGGCCCTCACCGGCTTTCAGCACGATTACAAGCGGCACGGCACGACCACGCTGTTTGCGGCTCTGGAGGTGGCCACGGGGCTGGTGAAGGGCGATCATTACCAGCGCCGCCGCCGCACCGAGTTCCTCGACTTCATGAACGGCATCGTAGCCGAGCACCCCGGCCGCGAGATTCATGTCATCCTGGACAATCTCAACACCCATAAGCCCAAACGCGACCGATGGCTGGCCCGCCACAAGAACGTCCACTTTCATTTCACCCCCACCCACGCCTCGTGGATGAATCAGGTGGAGATCTGGTTTTCCATTCTGCAGAGCCAGTCGCTGACGGGGGCCAGCTTCACCAGCCCCCGCCAGTTGCGCAAACACATGGACGACTTCATCGCCGCCTACAACCAGACGGCCCACCCATTCGAGTGGAAGAAGCAGGTCGTATTCCAGAAACACCCCAAAACTCTGTACGCTAACTTATGCAACTAGATACTAGAGCCGCCCGCAGTAGATCGCCATTTCGACGACGGCAGCGATGCCTGGCTCGTGCAATGCGTCGATTTGCTGGCAGCTGGGGCAATGAATTGCCTGCCGATTTGCGCGCGCAAACCGCTTCGCCGGATTCAGCCTTCAGACCGGCAACCGCTCAACCAGCGCAGGCAGCCGCATGTCTCGCGACAAGCTCTTCCTCGTCGGCTACACTGAATACTTACTTATGGCATGGTTTAAGCGAGAAAACGCCGAGCTCGACACCTCGGGCGAGAAAAAGGTCAAGACGGAAGGCCTGTGGGTGAAGTGCGACCAGTGCCGGCAGATCATCTGGAAGAAAGATCTCGACCAGAACCTGAACGTCTGCCCCAAGTGCGACCGGCATTTTCGCATCGACGCCCGCACCCGCCTGGCGCAACTGCTCGATGATGGTCGTTACGAGATCGACGACGACAACCTGGTGTCGACCGATCCGCTGAAGTTTACCGACTTGAAACCCTACGCTGACCGTCTGCGGCGCGCGCGCAGCGAAACCGGCCTCAACGACGCCATCATCAATGCACGCGGCAAACTCGACGGCAAGCCAGTGCTGGTCAGCGCGATGGAGTACGCGTTTATCGGCGGCTCCATGGGAGCGGTGGTGGGCGAAGTTCTGACCCGCGCGGTAGAGCGAGCCACCGAGCAGCGCCTGCCGCTTGTCGTGGTTTCTGCTTCTGGCGGGGCCCGCATGATGGAAGGTGTCGTCAGCCTGATGCAGCTGGCGAAAATCTCATCCGCGCTGGCCCGCATGGATGACGCCGGCGTGCCCTACATCTCGTTGCTGACCGATCCCACTACCGGCGGCGTCACCGCGTCATTCGCGATGCTTGGAGATCTGAACATCGCCGAGCCGGGCGCGCTGATAGGTTTCGCCGGACCGCGCGTGATCGAGCAGACCATTCGGCAGAAGTTGCCGGAAGGCTTCCAGCGTAGCGAGTTCCTGTTGCAGCACGGCATGCTCGATGCAGTGGTGCATCGCCGCGATCTGAAGCCGTATATTTCGCGTGCGCTGGACTTTATGGCGGTGTCGAAGCAGCAGCCTGCCCGCGCCTGATTTTCGGCCACGTGTTACCTGCAGAGCTGAGTCGGCAAAGTAATGTCGCGCGTTCCGTGACAGAGCGCGCGCGGACAGGGTATGATGAATTGCTTCTGATCGAGAGAGGGCTCCCGTCCTCTAACGCGTCGGAGAGGTGGCCGAGTGGCTGAAGGCGGCGGTTTGCTAAACCGTTATACGGTCAAAAGCTGTATCGGGGGTTCGAATCCCCCCCTCTCCGCCAGTACTTCCCGCAATCCCGATCAAGTAGCAGCATAAGCAGGCTTACTGAATCGCGTCCGATTGAGGCGCTGCACCCGTGTCTAGTGTCCCGAGGGTGTCCGTTAAGGATTTCGGGACAGGGGTGCTCCGGTTAGGCCCAAATCGCGGGCAAACCGGAAATGGTGCGCTGAATCCGTTAAGGGCGTCCCGCATGAGAGATACCCTGGTGTCGATTGCCGACGCAGCCACCGGTGCCCCTGCTGTCTCAAAAGGTGGGGGTTGTGAACAGCCTGGGAAAGCACTCCACCGAGATCCCGTTCCTACAATCCCAGGTAGGCTCGCCGCACTTCTTCCATTCCAGCCACTTGGCGTGACTCGCCTTCGATGCTTACGCGTCCCTCAGCGAGGACGTAGGTGTAGTCGCTGAGGGCCAGCGCCAGGTGAACGTTTTGCTCGACCAGCACGATGGTCATTCCGCGGTCGCGCAGTTTCTTCAAGGTGAGAAAGAGCTGTTGCGCCAGGACGGGAGCCAGCCCCAGCGAGAGTTCGTCGATCATCAGGATTTCGGGCTGCTGCATCAAGCCGCGTCCCATGGCCAGCATCTGCTGCTCCCCGCCAGAGAGGGTAGATGACTTCTGCTTGCGCCTTTCCTTGAGGCGAGGGAAGAGCTCATAGATTTCGGCAAGGCTTTCATTTTTTTTCTTGCGCGCTCGCGGGCCGTAGCCACCCATCTCCAGGTTCTCTTCCACCGTCATGTCAGGGAAGAGTTGCCGTCCTTCAGGAACCAGCACCATTCCGAGGTTGGCCTTGGCATGGGGGGATAGGCTGGTGACATCCTTGCCGCGGAAGAGCACACGGCCTCCCCATGGTCGCACGCTGCCCATGATGCTGCGCAGGGTCGTGGTCTTGCCGGCTCCGTTGGCCCCGACGATGGTCGTCATCTTTCCGGGATGCACCCGGAGCGATATGCCCCACAGCACTTCGACTTCGCCGTAGCCGGACTTGAGAGCTTCGACTTCGAGCAAGGCCGGCATCAGTTCTTCTCCATTAGCTTCTCAGCGATTTGTTCGTCGCCAAGGTAAGCCTCAATCACCTGGGGATCGCCGGCAACCTCCATGGGACTGCCTTCGGCGAGCTTCTGCCCGAAATTCAGCACCACGATTCGATCGGAGAGCTTCATGATTGCCTGCATGACGTGCTCGATCATGAAGACAGAAACGCCGGACTCTTTAATCGTGAAAATGAGGTCGATCATCTGCGCGACTTCGGTGGGATTCAGCCCGGCGAGCACTTCATCGAGCAGGAGCAATTTCGGCTTTGCGGCCAGAGCGCGTGCTACTTCCAACCGCTTCTTACTCGCGAGGGTTAAGCTGCGCGCGACGGAATTGGCGCGGTCCGCCAGTCCAACTCGCTGCAGAACCTCGGTGGCAGCTTCGCGGGCAGCGTGTAATCCCAGTGATTCCCGTCCGAAGCAGGCGCCGACGGTCACGTTATCAAGAACGCTCATGGCGTTCAGCGGTTTCACGATCTGGTGCGTACGAGCAATTCCCAGCTTCACGACTTTGTTTGGCGCAGCGCCGGTGATGTCCTTCTCCGAAAAGGTGATCTTGCCGGTGTCGGGCTTGTATACCCCGTTGACGATGTTGAAGAGCGTGGTCTTTCCCGCGCCATTAGGGCCGATCAATCCCAGAATCTCGCGTTCTCGGATGGTGAAGCTTACGTTCGACACGGCTTGCAGTCCGCCGAAACGCTTGCTGACCCCGTTGACTTCAAGCAGGGAACTCACTCGATGACCCCACGGGAGCGCGGCACAAATTTGTAGAGCCAGCCGATGAGGCCTCCAGAAGCAAACAGGACAACCACCAGTAGCATCGCTCCTGCAATCACAAGGTGGAAGTTGGAGAGCTTGGGTGAGGTCAGCAGATACGACCGGAGTCGCTCGTACAGTCCAGCACCAAGCGCCGCGCCGATAACTGTGCCCTGGCCGCCCAGCATGAGCATGACAATCCCTTCGATCGAGAGCATGTACTCGAAGGCGATGGAGGGATCGATCATAGCGTTCTTGTAGAACATCAGGGCCCCGGCAACCGCGGGAAGGA
Source organism: uncultured Acidobacteriaceae bacterium (assembly GCA_963796585.1). Taxonomy (GTDB): domain Bacteria; phylum Acidobacteriota; class Terriglobia; order Terriglobales; family Acidobacteriaceae; genus CAVVDY01. The sequence continues at coordinate 230,622 of CAWCMB010000002.1, read as the reverse complement.
AAGCAGAGACACTGTACACGATTGCCTTATAGATAGTGACGTTGATGCCGAGCACGACGGCCGCATCTTCGTCCTCGCGAATGGCGAACAGGGCGAGACCAAACTTCGATCGCTTGATAGCGAGGCTTAGTATCAGCGACAGCGCCATCACTCCCACAATGAGGTAGTAGGTGACCCACAACGCATGCATGGCTCCGCCGAGCGGCTGGTAGGATTCGAACGCCAGATACATGCCGGTCGAGCGTCCCCAGGGATCGAAATTGGAGACGAAAGAATCAACTGCAACCAGAACGCCGACGGTTGCGAGAGCAAAATAAGCTCCGCGCAAACGCAGGATTCCGACCCCGAATAGCAGCGCGCACAAGCTCACCGCCACTCCGGCAACCAGGGCGGCCCACTGCAGATGCCAGCCCCGGGCGGTGACCAGGTACAGCCCGACGTATCCGCCCAGGCCATAGAACACGATGTGTCCGAAATTGACGTACCCGGTGTAGCCGATCATCAGGTTCAAATTGCTGACCAGGATAATGGCGATTGCTACCAGGATGAGGTCCTCGCGCATGGCAGCGTCATTGGCACGCACCGGCAAATAGATGAAGATTGCCGCGAGCAGCAGGGTGAGCCAGAAGGTTGGCCTGCGAAAGATCACGCCGTGACCCTCCCGAAAAGCCCGCGAGGAAACAGGATCAGAACGATGACGAACAAGCCGAACTCAATCAGCGGAATCCAACTGACCGCGATGAACGGGGTGACGGCTCCTTCCAGCAAGCCGAGCAGCACTCCTGCGGCAAGCGCACCCAGCGGTTTGCCTAGTCCGGCGAGGACGGTGACAACGAAGCTCTTGAGTTGATAGACCCCGCCGGAAAGTATAGTGAACGGAAACAGCGTCGAGACCAGCGCCCCGGACCCGAATGCTAAGGCTATGCCGATTCCGAAAGCGATTGCCAGCACGGCCGTCGAGGAGATGCCCATCAGTTCGGCTGCATCACGGTTATCGGCGACAGCGCGAATGGCTTTTCCGGGACGGGTATGGTAGAGAAACAGCTCAAGCGCCATGGCCATGATCAGCGAGCAGCTGGCGGCGGCAATATGGTTGCCGGTGAATGTGTAATCACCGAAGGTGAGCCCAGGCAGGCTGAAGTTCACGTTGTAAGGACTCGTGCTCCAGACGGCGGTGCCGATGCCGATGATCACCATGTTTACGGAGAAGGTGGACAGCAGGCTCATCAACTGCGAGCGTCCGACCACCCAATGCACCGCGAGCCAGTAGACCAAGATGCCCAGCAGCAGACCGATGACGATGATCGGCAGTAACAAGAGGTATGGGTTCAGGGCGGTAGCGGTGAACAGCAGGTACATCGCGAACATGCCCAATGCGATCATGGCGCCGTGGGTGAGATTGATGACATCCATGACGCCCCAAATGAGGCTCAGGCCCATGGCGGACAGTCCGTAGACTGCGCCCACCAGCAGGCCATCGATCATCGATGCAAGAATTCCCGACATATCTCACCCGCGTCGCCGCAATACCTGTCCCAACGCCTCAGCGCATGGGGTACTTCAAGTCGGCGCTCTTGGCCACCAGCGGCCAGACCACCTGCTTCACTAGTTTCCCCGACTTATCTTTTTGCCACTGAGCCAATACCATCACGTGCCCCACCTGCAGCCCGTGATCAGCGGGTGACGTGGCGAACTTAGTCTTTCCATAGAAGGTGGTGATGTCGGTGTTATTCAGCGCGTTCGACACCTTGGCGGTATCCGTGCCACCCGCCTGCTCGATGGCGCGCTGCAAGATGAGTCCACAGGCGTAACCGCCGGCAGATTCATAACTCGGAGGCGTGTTGTACTTTGCCGTGTAAGCCTTGGCGAAATCAGCGCCGCCAGGACCATACTGCGCTTTGAACGCGGTTTGCGGCTCCCATTGCGAGGGAACGATGACACCAACTCCGGGATCGCCTAATTCCGTCCACTGCGGGCTATCAGGCGCTACCAGCAGCGCAATCATCTTCAGCGGCACTTTGTGGCCGTAGAGCTGGCGAGCCAGCGTTGAACCGTCGGCGTAGTGGCCGCCGCCCAGCAACACCGTGGCCTTGGCGGCGATCACCTTGTCGATGATGGCGCTAAAGTCGGTCGTGTTGGGAGCATAGGCTTCGCTGAACCCGACACCGAAGCCGAGTTGTTGGGCGTAAGCCTTGGCCGGGGTGACCACGGCGGTGGAAAACGATGCGTCTTCATAAACAAAGGCCACGCTGGCTTTCGGGTCCTTGGTCTTGAGGGCATCCAGAACGGCCGTCAGGTATTGCGTGGCAGGCGCGAACATCTGGAAGAGATAATGATTGCCCAGCTTGTAGGTCTTCTCTTCGGCTGCGCCCGTGGTCAGCATGACTTTGCCGTACTGCTCCGTCACCACGGCTGCGGTCGCCGTCAAACTGGAGGAATAGGGACTGAACATGAAGTCCGCTTTGTCTTGCAGGATCATGCGAGTGTAGAGTTGCTGAACTCGCTTGGTATTGGACTCGTCGTCGTAGCTGACAAGCTGAACCTGGTAGCTCTTGCCGCCGGCCTTAATGCCTCCGGCAGCGTTGGTCTGGTCGCGCCACAGTTCGAATCCGCGGTATTGCTCCAGAGAGTCGACGTTCAGTGCGCCGGTCTTGGAAACGGTAAATCCGATGGTTAAGGTGGATTGGGCGAATACTGGTGTGACCAGACACAGGCAGAGGATAAGGAGTGCGAGTCTCGTTCGCGGCATAGTTCACCTCTTGATTTCTCGGGCGTGGCGGAAGCATACACTTCGAGTAGGCACCGCAAACTGTGATGTCAGTTACGGAGTTTAGTGACGAAGCTCACATTAGCAGCGTGGTTAAGGCTGTGGTTGGACCGCACCCCTGGCGAATTCCCCCTCTCCGCCAGGTTCCGAAGCGTTCGTTCGGCTAGAGGTTGCTCCCCTTTGACTTCGTTCAGGGGCGGGATTTCGCCTACTGGCTCACGCCCGCAATCAGCTCAAGGTCGAATCCCCCTCTCCGCCAGATTCCGAAGACATTAGGGAGAAGAAAGTCCCTGAGTGCTCTGCCACGAGAGGTTGGCCGAGTCTGCGGTCGTATTCAAGCCGAGGGGGCCTGTTTAGCTGACAATAAGAACAGGGCCGACCATTTGGTCAGCCCCATCTGTGTACAGTCAACATATCTGAAACTATCCTATTGCAAGGTAGGAGTGTAGAGATTCTGCACCCGATATGTCCGGTAGGATGCGGAATTTGCGTGTATTCGATAGACAATGTCGCCCTGGAGATTGACCTCGGTTGACTCTGCGTCGGTTAGATTGATGAATCCGTTGCCATAGCTGGCGAAAAGTCCACCCGACGTTTCGAGGAAATCGCCACTGCCAAGAGCTGAGGAGTAGGCATCGAGGTCGGCCAAGGTCACGTAAGAGGCGGTCTTCTTTAACTCGCTCACCAGCAACAGCATTCCCCGGCTATTCTGGTTGCCGTGGCACTGCACAGCCCGCAGGTTGCCGTCGTCAAAAACCGTCATGACCTGCATTCCGAGCTGTCCCTTCTTGGGGGCCTGAAATACCGCGTCGTGCTGATGGGTGAACCAGGGGAAGACGTTGGGGTCGCCACAGCCAGGTGGCGGCGGATTCAACAGGGTGAAGTCGCCGTATGGGCCCATCCTCCAAAGGATGCTGCCGTCACCTTGACCGTTCTGATAATTCACCTTGACCACATAGTCCTGACTGCGTTCTGAGAGCAGGAGATTCCCGTCATCTGTTAACTGAACCGCGTTGCTGTGCAACCAGTCATTGGCTTGGGCGAAATTCTGGTTAAACTTGGGACAACCGCCCTGACCTTGAAGGCAGATGTCATCCAAGGTAGCTATGCGGCTGAGATTATCGTGCTGAAATGAGTCCCAAGCCCAGACTAACTGCATGTTGTGATCGAGGACCAAAATCATGTCGCCGAGGATGTCGACCGGATTTTGTTCCGTACCTCCCTGATAGACAGTCGATACCATGTCATGGGAACCAAGCAGGAGGATATCTCCGTTGGGCAGCCGACGGGTTTCATGGGTATTGAAATCATTCATGGTTGCATACCCTTTTCTCACTAGCTGCTCGTTTAAGGTATCAACGTTGGTTTCGAGAGTTACATTGCCGGCCAGGTCATACTCTCTGAAAGTCATGTGGTCGGGAAACGAAAATAAATTGCCGCCGGGTTCCATTCGAGTCACGAACAAAGGCCCGGGGAAGTACCAAATCACATTTCCCGATAGGTCAGTTGCAGTCTGCCAGTAGGTAGTCTGGCCGGTGGGGAAGAACCCCCAATAAACAATGGGATAGTCCGCGTCGTGCTGGGTAGGAGGAACAAGCACCGTGAAAGTAGCCTTTGGATATTCCGCCGGTAATGGCCCGGTAAGGAACGGCACATCCGCTCCCGAGCCTAAGAGGTCAGGGCCGTACTCTTCCCAATGCATCAGATATTGCGTGGAAGGTAACATTCCAGCGATGTAGAAGTTGGCACTGCTGGATGAGCAGGGTACCAAATTAGTCGTACTCGACACATTCGAATTCATCTGGTGAAACCGCACCAGTAGAGAATGGCCCAGCGTACACGGTGGTCCGCTAAACAGCGCCACTAAGGGATGGGACGTTGCATGTACGGCTGATCCTCCAGGCGCCGTTACCCAGGGCAGAATGACATATTCCACGGAAGCCGGCGGGTAAGTAGTGTAGGGCTGTTGGGTGATGTCGCGGACGGTCACACTGACCCGGTAAGTGCCCTCTACAGTGTGAGGTACCCAGGTAAATGTGTTGGGCTTGTTGAAATCCTTCACAATCTGGTACTGATTGTTAAATGTTACGGCGAATTGGTAGTCGTATTTATGCCCTAGAAACGGGCTGTGCACGGTGGCGGTCCAGTCAATGCTGGTGCCCACGAACTGTGGACTGGAGATGCTGGGCGAAAAAGCGATTGACACCCCTGCGGACTTGATGGTGACAGCGAAACTACCGGCAGTAAAGAGGCTCACTAGAAATAAGCTTGCGATAGCTAGACGACACTTCCTTACCACGGCACACCTCCAGTGTGAAAATAGGGGATAGAGCTAAAGCTTGTGCGCACGAACAGTGCTATGAAGCGCGTCGGCCCAAAAAAAGCCCTGTACTTCGGGTAGTCGAGTTCGATCTTGCTTCCTTTCACTGTCGACGAAGTACGCGCGCGAAACTAGGGAGAGTAGCCGGATTTTAAAACATCTTCGCCACTCAGATATGTCTTAAAGCGGGTTCATTGATTCGGATATGCAACATCTCTCCACGGGACGAAGGGCGGGTATTCCAATTGCAATTGTCAGGCGCGACTTGGAAGTGGAAGCGCTAGGAAGGTAAAGCTGTGCACGGTTCTATCTCCCGGGGCGTGGAATTGACAAGGCGTTTTCGCGTGGCGTTTTCGCGTGGCGAAAGGTAGTAGTAGCCACACTAATCATTCGTCGACATTCATTAACCATCTCGTCGAAGAATGAGGCGTCCAGTCAAAGTGAGGAGACGAAGGCGTTGCTATACGCCATTTTGCGCCATCCTTCGGATGTCCTCAGCTTGACGAATGGCGGCTTCGTGCAGATCGTAAGCGGCCAGTGCTTTGCGCGCGCCTTCGCGAGCCAGGTTCGTACTCATGCGCTCTTCAGCTTCGGCGAAAACATCTTCGGCAGTCTCATGGGCGTCGTAGGCTTCATCGTCTGCTTGCATCACCCGTCTGACCGCAGCCATCACGCGACTCTCAATCTGTTGCGATGGGGCGGGCTTGCCGGCAGCACCGTTCTTGCGCGTACGTTTACCGTTTCCCTCGGCTGAGAGCAGCTGGTTGTAAGCGTGCTTCAGGTCGTCGCTCCACGCGGCTTTAACCTTTTTCTCCAAATCGTCGAGGGCGGCTCGGGCTTCATCGGCGGTCTCGCGCACGCGCTTTTTCTCCATCATCCATTTCCAAACCCCCCACTTCATTCCTTCCGTCATGATGGCTCTGGCGTTTTCCACGGCCGAAAGCTTTCGCATTATAAACTTCTCCTTTAGCTTGTCTGCACCCATCGCCGAGGTATGAACCGTCAGTGCTGGATCTCTTGCTGGGCGCCGGTATTTCCGATGTCGCAAGCGGCGTCGTTCCAGGTCGTGCTGCTGGCCGGCGGGATGAAGCTCATGGCCCGCTCGGCCAATGCTGTAATCGTGAGACTGGGGTTGACCCCCAGGTTCGCCGACACTACCGAGCCGTCGCAGATGTACATGTTCCTGTAGCCGAAGACGCGCTGGCGAACGTCAACCATGCCGCGGCTGGGGGAGTCGGCGATCACGCATCCTCCAATGCAATGCGCCGTTGCCGGAACGTTGAACAGGATCTCCGGCAGCATACTCATCGAAGATCCACCCGACACTTCAGCAACTTTTCTTGCGAAGGCGTTGGCCTGGGGAATGTACGTCGGCACCTTGTCTCCACGGCTAACCAGAAATTTCCGGAAGGGCCAGAACCACGGGCGCTCCCATCGCATTTCGATATGACCCTGCAATGCCTGCATGCAGAGCAGAATCACGCTTTCGCGCGCCCATCCCCGTGGCCAAAACACTTGCGCGGTTTTGATCGGGTGCCGCAGAGCTGAGCGAAACAGGTTTCTCAGCCAGAGTGCAATCCGTTGCGCCCCAGGGCGGCCATCGGTGAGAAGCGTAGCCAACAGGCTCATGGCGTCGGAGCCGCTGGGATAGCGGACCGCTTCGATGTGGGTGTCTTCGTCAATATAAACGCCGGAACCTATGGCAATGCCCTTAGACAAGTCGTCGCTGCAACCCACGACGCGGACACCGATCAGCGACTCGGAATTGGTACGCACCTGCTTTCCCAGCCGCTGGCTGATGGCAGGCAATGAGCCCTTCTCTCGTAGCTGAAACAGCAATTCCATGGTGCCCAGCGCCGAGGCGGAGAAAACCACACCCCTACAGGTGAAGCGCTGCGGTTGCCGGCGAATCCATGCGGTGGACTTCACGGTGCGCACTTCGTATCCCGAGGCGCCGTTGATTGTGGCATCCAGCGGCCTCACATCGACAACTTTGGTTTCGGCGAATATCTGAACCCCGCGCTTCTCAGCCAAATACAGATAGTTCAGGTCCAAAGTATTCTTGGCCCCGTGCTGACATCCCATCATGCAGCCGCCGCACCCATTACACGTGCTTCGCTCGGGACCTTCGCCGTCAAAGAAAGGGTCGGGATAGGTTTGCTGGACCGGCTCTCCGGCTACTGACTGGAAGATTCCCACCTGGGTGCGATAAAAGGTGTGACCACATCCGCTGGCCTCGGCGCTCTTTCTGAGGAGATGGTCGGCAGGTCCAAGAATCCGGTTCTCGATGATGCCCAGCATGCGCGAAGCGGTCGCGAAGTGCGGTGGCATTTCCTTCTTCCAATCGGCCAATCCCGCCCAGGAACCCATGTCCCATACCTTGTCGGGAGCGCAAAGCAAGGTGCTGGCGTAGGTGATCGACCCTCCGCCTACGGCGCAACCGTGCAGGATGGTGACGTGGCGGAAGAACCGCATGTTGAAGAAGCCGCGCAACCCCAGCCTGGGCCGCCAAAACCAGCGATGGATGGACCAACTGGTGCGCGGCAGGTTCTCCGGCGTCCAGCGCCGGCCCATCTCCATGACGGCAACTCGATATCCTTTTTCAGCAAGCCGAAGGGCGGAAACGCTGCCGCCAAAGCCAGACCCGATGACGATGAAGTCATAATCGAATTGCCGGTCCGAGCTCATTGCTTTTCCTGGCCCGCTGGTTGGGGAACCAGTTTCTGCAGCGAATGCAAACGCGCGCCGATCACCTCTCCGGTGCGACGTAAGGCTTCAGCGCTCTGTGGAGCATCGGGCCCGAACAGTTGGAAGTCGTGATTCATGTCGTCCCATGCATCGAGCCTGATGTCCGCGCCCTGGCCCCTCGCGACATCGGCGAACGATTGAATGCTCTCGAACAAGAGCTCGCAGCGTCCCGCTTGCATATAGATCGGAGGCAGACCGCGCAAATCAGCCAGCACCGGCGAAATGAGCGGATCACGCCGCTGTGCGGGATCGCAGAACCAGTCAGCCCAACGGGCGAGCATCTCTGGTTCGATATAGTCGCAGTCACTTCCAACGGGCTCAATGTTGAAATCGGTAGCTGGAGAAAGAGCGACGGCGAGTGACGGCAGCGGAAGCTTCAATTCACGCGCTCGCAGCAGCCACGCGAGGGTCAGGTTACCTCCAGCCGAATCGCCGGCAACCACCAGGTTGTCGGCCTTAACGCCAGAATCGAGCAGCCAAAGATAGGCGCAGAGAACGTCGTCCAGTTGGGAAGGGAAGCGATACTCCGGCGAGAGCCTGTAGTCGAGCGCAAACGTTTTCGATTTCGCCGCCAGCGTGAGCAGCGCAATGAAGTTTGCATACGACTGCGGGTAGAAGCTGTATCCGCCGCCATGAAGGTAAAGCATCGTGACTTGGGGCTGACCGTCCTTGCCGACGAACCAACTTCCCTTGAAGTTCTGCTGCGACACCGGTGTGATGGTTACTTCGGATAGTGCGGGGGAGCGAACCACCGTCGAGTCCAGGAAGGTCCGCGCCTCCTGAACGTCGTTCATGTCGAAGGCTGCAACGAGTTGCCGGTTCAGCAGTTTGGTAGCGACTTCCAGCCACCAATTCCAGCCGGGCCGGCGTGGCCCCTTGAGCAGCCGGCGCGTCGAAACCGTAGCTGCCGCTTGGGCCATGAGGGCGGCGCTCCGTGTCCGATACTTTGCCGGGCCCTGGAATTCAATTCGCGCAAACATGTGACGCTCGTCTTGCCAAGCGCACTGAAACACGCTCCTCGGGGGGAATGAACCACGCGTTCTTCAATATGCCAATGCCCTCGCTAGTGCGCGGTCAACGGTGCCGCGCCGCTTTCCTCTTCAGCGCCCGGCCGAGGCGACGCTTTAGCTTCACTGCGAGGAACAGGGACGTCGCGGGGCCGGGAGACCGAACCATTTACGGGTTGCGCTGGCTTCGATGCCAGCTTTGCCCGCTTCTTCGGACGCGTCTTCTTGCGACGCACCGACGGCTTGCGCGGCGTTTTGATGCCTGCCGCTTCGCGCAATTCGGCGAAACTCTGTTTCACAAACTCTTCCAGACGGCGCAGATCAGGTGCAGCGTTCACGTTGCCGCTGAAGCCGAAGTACATCACCCCGTCGTAACTCAGGATGGCGCAGTTCACCGCCATCTCGCCGCCGATGGGAACATACGGATACCAGCGCAGCATCTTGTGCCCCAGCAGGTACAGCGGATACTGCGGTCCCGGTACGTTGGTGCACACCAGGTTGAAGGGCGTGATAGGCAACTGGCTCAGCATGGGGCCGGCAAGCGCTTGCAGCCCATTGGGGAAGAGCCCAACCAGGCCTCCGGTGAGGCCGACCAACTCCGCGGCGTGCGCTCGCTTCAGGAATTCACTTCTGCGATGGACCGCCGCCAGCAGCTCCTTTGCATCACGAATGTCCAGCGGCACGGTTACTGGAATGAGGGAGATGCTATTGGCCAGCTCATCGGGGCCGGCGTTGCCGCGAATGTTGACCGGGACCATCATGCGTAGCAGACGTCCCTCGACCGGATCACCGTGCGCCTCCAGATAGCGCCGGAAGGCGGCAGTCACCAGGGTAAGAACGACATCATTGACGCTGGCGCTGAAGGTGGACTTGATGGTCTTCACTTCCGCCAGCGGAATCTCGGTCCAGGCAAATTTCTGCGGCCCATGACACACAACGTTGAAACGCAGCCGCTCCGTTATGGCCGTAATCTCCGGCAGCAGGCGAGAAAATTCTTCCGCGGAAACGGAGCCTCCATTGGCCGCCGTGCGCTGCACCATGGTCAGCGCGTCATTCAGGCCAGAGAGGATTCGTTTGATGAACTCGGAGTAGGACTCGACCAGCCCGGTAGTTAGCGAAGCCAAAGCGTCACTGGGCCGCGGAGCCTCGGAGTGATTGAGCGGGGGTGCGGGCGGCGCTTTGGCATTGGGATTGAACAGGGCGTTCATCATGCCCACGCCTGCAATGCCGTCGGCGAGACAATGGTGCAGACGAATCACCATCGCGGTGCGGCGGCCTTTCATCCCATGCATGAATGTCATGTCCCATAGCGGATGCTGCCGGTCCATGACCTGGCTGAACAGCTTTGAGGCCAGGGTTTTGAGCTCGGTCTCGGTACCGTGCTTCAGCCTGACTTCGCGAACATGGCGATGAAGATCGAAGTCCGGGTCGTACTCCCAGGTGGGAAGGCCGAGGCCAAACGGTGGCGGCACTACCCTTTTGAGATAGCGCGGAACCAGTGGCAGCTTCGACTCGATGAACTGATAGCAATCCTTAAACCGCAGCTCGCCTTCAAACAGGCAGACGCTCGCCACGTTCATGGGCATGCCTTCCCGCTCCAGGTTCAGGAAGACGGTGTCACCCCAGGAGAGGCGGTCGACGGGTTGAGGGTTCTGTTGGGCCGCTTTGGATTTGCGTTCTCGGGTCATGAGTCTCTCAGCTCACCAGGGAAAATCGCTGGGTCAGGCGGGCCAGCTTGAGCACGCGATAAACATCGATGTTGACCCCGCTCAACACCACGCTCACGTCCTTTTCGTCAGCCGTATCGACGAACTCTGCCAGTGCTTCGAGCGCCGCTGGGTCAATGCGATGTACGGGTGAGAAATCCAAAATCACGTCGTCGGCGCCTTTCAGTTCGGTGCTCAACTGTCCCAGCGACTCAACCATGCGTTCCTCATAAACCTTCAACGACACAATTCTCATGTCCATAACCACCGCCCATCTACTACGCCAGAGTGTTTACCGCCTGGGCCCCGCCTCGTCCGTGATAAGCCTTACGAAAGAGGTCAACCAGTTCGCTCATCAACGGCATACGAGGATTCGACCGCCACGACGGATCTTCAAACGCGATAGCTGTCAATTCCGGCAGGGCTCGTTCAAACTCTTCCTCGCTGATGCCCAACTCGGCGATGGAGCGCGGGAATGCCAGACGATCAAGCAGCTCCTCGATTGCCGCTATGAGCTTCTGCACCTTCTCTTCGACCGTATGGCCGCCCAGCCCCAGCAGGTCAGCTATGGTGGCGTACTTGTTATGCGCCACGTAGCCTTGCGTGTAGGGCGAGGCCATGAACTTGGCAGGAACCGCGGCGTTATACGCGATGACGTAGGGCAGCATGAGCGCGTTTGCCCGGCCATGGGCAACGTGAAAGCGCGCGCCGAAGGCATGCGCCAGCGCGTGATTCACTCCCACCGACGCATTGGCAAACGCCATGGCTGCGATGCAAGCCGCGTTGTGCATCATCGAGCGCGCTTCTTCATCGCTGGGCCGTTCATAGGCGATCGGCAGATACTTGAAGGCCAGCCGAATCGCCTGCATGGCATTGGAGTCGGTGTAGGGGGAGGCGTAATTTGAAACTGCGGCTTCCAGCGCGTGGGTCAGGCAGTCGATGCCGGTGTCGGCAGTCAAGCCCTTTGGCATTGACAACACAAACTGCGGATCGACAATCGCCACGTCCGGACTGAGCGAGTAATCGGCGAGCGTCACCTTGCGCCCATGCTCCTTGTCGGTCATCACCGCAAACGGAGTGACCTCGCTGCCGGTGCCGCTGGTGGTGGCAACGGCAATCAGCCGCGCCGGGCCATTCTTCGGTGGGGGATAACGCACCACGCGCTTGCGCAAATCGAGAAACGGCGCAGCCAGTTCTTCCAGATCGGCGTCGGGGGAGACGTACAGCAGCTTCATGATCTTGGCGGCATCGATAACCGAGCCGCCCCCCAGCGCGATAATCTGGTCCGCCTTGTAGAAGTTGAGGGACTCAACTCCCTGCATCACCACCTTGACGTCAGGCTCGGCATCGGGAATCACCAGCACATGAACGTGCGTCTCCGGCGGCAAATAACGCCGGACCACATCGACGTGCCCGATCTTTTCCAGTGGCGCGTTGGTCACGATGATGGTGGTGCGCGAAGGGAACTGGCGCACATTCTCGATGGCGTTCATGTTGAAGTAGATCTGATTCGGAACGCGGAACCACATGTGATTCTGGGTCCTTCGGGCCAGGCGCTTGATGTTGAGGTAATGAAATACGTTGACGTTGTCTGTCGTGCTGTTGCCGCCGCCGGTACCGCATCCGAAGGAGAAGGTGGGCACCAGGTCGTTGTAGACCGCGCCCAGCGCGCCGATCGAGCCCGGTGAATTCACGATGATGCGTCCGGCGTTGATGACCTCGCCGAACTTCTGGATCACCGCTTCGTTGCGCGAGAAGACCACCGCCGTGTGCCCCACGCCGCCGAGATGGATCACGTCCATGCAGGTTCGCAGCGCTTCATCCGTGGACTTGGCACGATACACCGAGAGCAAAGGAAACAGCTTTTCGACCGACAGCGGATGCTCCCGGCCAATGCCCTTGATGGGCGCGATCAGGAGTTTGGTGTCCGGCTTCACCGAGAGCCCGACGAAGCGCGCGATATCGGTCGCCTTCTGTCCGACCGCCATGGGCTGCATGAATCCAGTCTGTGGATCGATGACCGTGCGCTCCAGCAGCTTCACTTCTTTTTCATTGCAGATGTGCGTCCCCAGGTCGGCGAAGGTCTTCAGTGCGCGGTCGTAGATCTCGTCATCGATGACGACGGTTTGTTCTGACGCGCAAATGGTTCCGTTGTCGAAGGTCTTGGAGACGATGATGTCAACGACGGCAGCCTTCAGGTCGGCCGACTTCTCCAGGTACACGGGAGTGTTGCCGGCTCCTACGCCCAACGCCGGCTTGCCGGAACTGTATGCGGCTTTTACGGCGCTCGGCCCCCCCGTGGCATCGATCAGGCCGACATCGGGATGGCGCATCAAATAAGCGTTGTCTTGCAACGTGTGCGATTCCAGACAGCAGAACACGCCCTCCGGCGCGCCGTGCTTCACTGCCGCCTCGTACATGATCCGCACGGCTTCGGAACAGCAGCGCCACGCCCGCGGATGCGGACTGAAGATGGCCGCGTTCCGCGTCTTGATCGCCATGATGCACTTGAACAGCGCTGTGGACGTGGGATTGGTAATTGGCAGCAGGGAGAAAATCACTCCGATGGGTTCGGCAATCTCTTGTAGATTGCGCTCGGGGAACTCGCGGATCACGCCGACGGTGCGCTTGTCACGCACATAGTTGTAAACAAATTCAGTGGCCACCATGTTCTTGATGACCTTGTCTTCCAGCACTCCGAGCCGGGTCTCCTCAACCGCCAGCCGCGCCAGATACTGGGCCTGCGCCAGACCGGCGAGAACCATGGCCTTCACGATGCGATCGACATCTTCCTGGGTGTACTGCGTGAAAACAGCAGAGGCGAGCCTGGCCTGATGGACCAGCTTCTCCAGGTAGGCAATTCTTTCTTTACTCAGATCTTCCGCAGGCGGCGGGATGTGGACCCGCTGCTCCGCTTCATTAGCAATCATTGCTGCCCCCGCAGTTAGCCGAGGGTTTGGTACCAACCAGAAGCAGGCTCATTCTTAATGCAGCCGGTTCCCGCGATGCCGCGAACTGAGCGCCGAACCAACCGTTCATCTTCTTATGCGTAGTCGATGGGATGTTCTTCCAGCCAGTGCTCGTCGCGCACCCGACCAATGTTCCGGCGGACGTCATCAGCCATGCTTGCGGTCATGCGGCGGCTGGCCCACGCAAAGCCTGCGCTAAAGCCGATGGCGCCCCACAACCAACCTAGTCCCAGCCCTCTACTGATTGATCTGGGCCGTTTCGCTGAAGCATGGTAGCGGCTCAAGAAACCGATGCACGCTCCCAGGGCGGCAGGTTTTAGTGCTTCTCGAACTGACTCGCTAAGAAACCCATTGAGCGGTCTTCCATTAAGAAATGCTTCCCGGCCGGAACGAGCTCCCTCCAGCCCAGAACCTAGAATCTTTCGGCCGTATTCCACTTCCGCCTTGGACCATTCACGTAGACCCATGTTTGCTACCTCACTGCGGCCGATTCGATGTACGACGTTACTACTACAACACTGGCAGGCGGTCTCATCCAAGAGCGTAGGTCACATTTGAATGTGAGTAAGGTCACGTGCAGGATGTCTTCGTGGCGTGATACGACGCTAGGGCAATAGCCCGTCCGCCGTGCGAATGCGGCCGCTTCTGGAGTGATTCACGTCAGCCGCGCAAGCAGCGCCTGGCGGGTGCAGTCCAAGGTGTGAATCAGCGATTCGCGGGGAAGTTTCTGAATGGTCGGCTCAATGATCCATCCCAGTCCCAAGGGGACGTCACGGGTCAATGACATGGCGCGACACTCGATGTACACTCCGCCGTCGCGCTCCTGAAATCGCCAGTAGGAATAAAGCCGCCATAGAAAGCCAAACCCGCTATCGGGAGGGGACACTTGCTCTCTTGGCGTCCCTGCATTCTCCACTTCAGCAATGCGGGTGGTGTAGGAGCGGCAGAGCCAGCGCGTTGCATCGATGCAGCGATATTGCACGTCATGGTCCGTATCGAGCACCACGGTCAGGATCTTCTTCTTCAACAACCGCAGGTAGATTTCGAAATCGTTGCCGCGATGCCTCATCAGTTTCGAAACCAGCACCTCAGGCTTGTAAATGTCCTGATGGTGGTCATAATCCTGCACCAGCCGCAGCGTCGCGTCGACTGTCGCGCCAGCAGTGAATACTGCACCGATCCAATCGTGGATCAATCCGCTCGGCACCTTCGCCGGCCCGCTGCCGGACCAGAACTGCGCCACGGTTTTTCCGGCATGAACCTGCCGCGCGCGGTTCGGCTCCCCGCCTGACCACAGGAATTTCGTCGCATAGGGCAGAGTCTCGTCCATCGCTGCCTCAGCCTCGCGCACATAGGCTGCGAAGGCCCGCAGCGTTTCGGGGTTGAGCTGGATCTTGGTTGCAGTGCGTGGCATAACGCGTGGCCATGATTCTGAAAGTGCCGTGGGTGGAGCACCGCTTCAGCGGTGCAGTTCCACGTGTTCTGTGAAAGCCAGCTTCACAGGCTGCGGAAAAACCCGGTCGCGCTGCGGTTTTGAAGGGGCACAGCTTTAGCTGCGCCGAACAAATCCTTTGTTTTCGATCTGGCGGGCGGGCATCAGCCCGCGAGCCATACCTGCTACTGATCTTTCCGCAGCCGCTTCAGCCGCTAGGGTGAGTGGAAAAGGTCGCCTCAGCCGCTAAAGCGCGGACGGTTCCACGCATCGCAACATGCACACTTCAAGCTGTGCTCCACCCCGTGGATTGAGACGCAACCGCGCTTGGTAGCCACCTGGCATTGTCTGGCACGCGACTGCGCCACCACAGTAGGGGTTGCGACGAACGTTCTGAACAAGCACGAGAAGGGCACCGCCCCGGCTGCGGCGCACTGGAAGTGGATGCGCGCGCGGTCGGGAACCAGCTCTTGCAGCGGTTACTGCGGCTGTCGAGCTGCCAGATGTCCCGCTCCGTCTGGCCGCGAGCGTGCCCTTCTCGAACTGACCTCAGGCGATGGTTGCCATCGCCTTGGGACGGGTCCTCGGCTTCTTGCGCTGCGCCGGTTTGGCCTTGTGTTCAGCCGCCGGCTTCACCACCGTGTTCATCAGCGCCTTCTGGGCGTCCACGTAGCTCTTTACTCCCTCCCGAGTCATCTCAGCGAAGGGAACGAAGGGGAACGGCCGCAGCAGATTCACGGCTTTTCCAGCGGTCTTCACGTTGGCGTTTACCTGCTTGCCGGCCAGGTCAATCAGGTTCTTCTGGGCCTCGATGAAGGACTCCGTCGCCTGCTTCGCCAGCTCCGCCAGTTCGGTCTTCTTCATCTTCCGCATGGGCTCTTCGCCGCCGTTGCCCTTCGACTTGGCGGCTTCTTCGGAGATCACGTCCAGGAAGCGCTTCTGCGTCTTCATGAAGTTTTCCAAACCTTCGCGAGCCATGGTCACCAGGTGCTCGTACTCGTACGGCTTGCCTTCCTTAGCCGCCTCCACCCAGTGATGGGTTCCCTTACCTGCAATGTGCAGGAACTCCTCCTGCATGTGGATAAAAGTTTCCACGCTGCGCTGCAACAGGCTGGTCATCGCCTGTGCCGCGGGCCAGCCGCCGACGCGCTCCTTGATCCCTTCCATCAGGATCTCGTGCTGCTGCTTGCCCAGTTCGAGAAGCAGTTTCTGTCCGGCAATGAAGTTGTTGATGCCATCTCCAGCGGCTTCGCTGATAATGGCGGCAGGGCAATAATCCGGGTCGCTGAGCTGCTCCCGTAACGTGTGCATGACATTCTCGTTCTGGCGCATCGCCAGATCCAGAAGGATGCGCTGCGTGGCGAAGATGCTCTGCACACCCTGTTCCGCCCAACCCGCCATGATGGACATGAAGGATGACTCCCTGGGATGAGTCCGGGAGGTCTCGGTTTTCATATTGTTCGGCATATCATAACCCCCAAAATTGCTGCATTGCAGCATCAGCTTTACTATATGATTTACTTGAACTCGTGTCAATAAATAATTTGCGTTGTATGCAGCGCAATATGAAGGGTTTGCATGCCAGTTGCCACTGTGGTCATCAAGCGATACGGCAATCGCCGGCTGTATAACACCGCCGCCAGCCGCTACGT
Source organism: uncultured Acidobacteriaceae bacterium (assembly GCA_963796585.1). Taxonomy (GTDB): domain Bacteria; phylum Acidobacteriota; class Terriglobia; order Terriglobales; family Acidobacteriaceae; genus CAVVDY01. The sequence goes on along the minus strand of CAWCMB010000002.1, from coordinate 214,021 downwards.
GAACCTCGACGACATCGCCGCCCTGGTGCGTGCAGGGAAAGCCGTTCAGATCGTGGACGCCAAGACCGGGCAGGACCTGACTCGCGTCACCCTGACCCAGATCATCACCGAAGATGCGCGAGACAAGCCGACCGGTTTGCCGCTCGAACTGCTGCGCCAGCTCATCGTCGCTTCCGACGAGGTACGCCAGGAGTTCATCATGTGGTATCTGAAATCGGCGTTCGAAACTTATCAGACGGTCCAGAGCGCGGTGCAGAGCCGGCTGGGCGAGGTCCAATCCGCCATCCTGTCGCCGGTAGAGATGATGAAGAAATTTCTTGCTGGGCCGCCCCCAGCCGAGCCCGAAACCGAGGTGGAGATGCTGCGCCGCCGCGTCGCGGAATTGGAAGCCCGGCTGAAGAAGCCTGGGCCAGCCAGGAAAAAGAGAAAGGCCAGGGCCAACTAGGACTCAGGAAAATTTCACTAACTTGCTAGCATCGGTGGCGAGCGGGGCAGTATAATCCCTCGCGGCATTCATCTAACCTGCCAGAGCGCTTCGTCGTAAGCTGCTCGAATTGGCCCGAACTCAGGACGACATTTGCGCGCACAAACGGCAACACCGGAGTCGAAACCCAAGCCTCGCAACGCTAAACGCCGCTTTCAATCCACTTCCGAGGTGTCTCTTTGGACCGAAGCCCTGTTCGGAGCCGAGGTTCTTCTGCTGCACGCCTCCCCCGTCTATTACGGTTTTGGCGTGCCCCGAGGCGATGGCTCCGGCGTAGTCATCATTCCCGGCTTTCTTGGCACCGATCTCTATTTGAACGAACTTCGGGGATGGCTGGCCCGGGTTGGATATCGGGCCTACTTCTCGGGAATCGGCATCAACGCCGATTGTCCCAACCTGCTGATCCAGCGCCGTCTGAACGAGACCTTGAAGAGAGCGCTTGACGAGACCGGAGGCAGAATCCATTTGATCGGTCACAGCCTGGGTGGAGTCATCGCGCGCTCGGTTGCCAGCGCCAGGCCGAAGGACATAGCGTCTCTGATTACCCTGGCCTCACCTATCCAAGGCACGGTCGCCCATCGCAACATTATCAATGCCGCCGAAGCCGTACGCCTGCGCATTTTGCAGGAGCATGGCGACGGCGTACTGCCGCATTGTTACACCGGACGCTGCACCTGCAATTTTGTCGATTCGTTGCGGCGCAAGGTGCCTGATTCCATTCGTCAGACCGCCATCTATACTCGCCACGACGGTGTGGTTGACTGGCGCTTCTGCATGACCGGTAAGAAGGGGCAGGATTTCGAGGTTCACGGCACTCACATCGGCATGGCTTTCAATTCCGCGGCGTACTCTATTATCGGCAAGCGGCTGGCTCAAACGAACGGCTCACAGTAGACCGAACAACTCGCGGCTCGCGGCCCTAAGTTATGCTCACCGCTGACCGGCGTTCCTGGCCATCGCCGCGCGCACAATTTGCTGAAATTTGGGGTTACTTCTACACTGAAGTCTTCTTCTATCTAAGAATTCTGTGGGATCCGCCGGCCTGTTGCTGTGCGGGGAGGGTGCATGCGGCAGTTTTCAGCAGCTCAATGGTTAGCTGCACTTTTATCTCTGGTTGCTCTGGCTTCAATTGCAGGATGTAGTGGCGGGGCCGTGCAAGTGCCGGTAGCGGCGTCCATCACCTTGAGTCCCTCTAGCTTGAGTTTGAACGAAGGTGAAGTCTTGACCGTCACGGCCACCGCGCTGGATTCCACTGGCGCCGTGGTTGCCGTCGACTACACCTACACCAGCAGCAATCCCGCCCTGGCGTCGGTGTCCAGCGCCGGATCCGTCTGCGGAGGTCAGTTCGACGCTAATAGCATCGTTTGCACTCCCAACGGGGATGGCCAGGCGACCATCACCGTCGCCTCGGGCAGCGTCTCGGCAACCGCCACGGTCTATGTGCATAAGCAGGTGGACCGGGTAGTTATCCAACCGATCAACGATTGCGAGAGCACGGGCAGCATATTGAACCCCATGGCGGCTGCCTATAACACCTCCGCGCCGGGCTGCTCAATCAGTGCGCCTTGCGATATTACGTCGTCGGTTGGGCCGTTTACCTATGGCTCCGGCAATGCGATCGTGGTGGCCAGCGCCGCCGGAATCAATCCGACCTACTCATCCAGCTCCAACAGTCCCACCTATGCCGGGGGCGGCACCATCACCGGCGCCAAGGGACAAACCTGTAATCTCAGCGACTTCAGCGTGGGTGGTGGTACCGGCATCAATCCTACTTTTGATCAGTCCACCAACAGCCCGACCTACGTTTCAGGGGGAAGCGTCATTGGGTCAGTGGGTCAGACCTGCAACCTGTCCAGCTTTGACAACGTGACCAATGCTACCGCCCAGGTGACGCTGAGCGACACCAATACCATCGGGACCGGGACCCGCCTCACCATCACCAGCCCTGGAAGCGGAGGCGGGACCACTGCCCCCACCACGGCAATCTTGAGCAACGGCACAGCAACCTGTAGCGGCACAGCAACCGTCATTACCCAACTGCAAACCACGGTGGGAGTCGATCCGGTGGTGGGAGCGACGGGGACCGTCACCCTGACCGACAAAGACACGATTGCCAGCGGGACGCACCTTAGTATTACTAATCAGGGATTCGGCGCCGTTCAGCCACCCACCACCGCGACTTTGAGCAGCGGGACCGCCACCTGTAGCGGCACCGCCAGCGTTATCACCGCGCTCAACGCGGCTACCGGGTTGCAGGCGCAGAGCCCAGGGGCGACCGCACTGTTTGCCAGTGTTGCCGGCGTGAACAGTGTAGGTACGCCATTTATCGTCTGCCCGGTGCAATCCATCCTGGTGCATGACGCCGCTGGTTCGGCGACCAACTTTACCCTCACCGGAGGACAGACGCAGAACCTGGTCGCCGACGTTCTGGACAGCAAAGGCGTAAGCATCAAGCCCATCCTGTTATGGACAACTTCTCAGTCCGGGGCCGCCACCATTCAGTCGGAAAACGCCTCGGCCACCATCGCGGGCGCCGGTCCGGGAACAACCTCGGTAACCGCCACCTGTATCACGCCCAATTGCAACGTCAGCCTTCCGCCGCAATACTCCTACAATGTGGTAACTGCGACCATAGCCGGGCAAAGTCCCGATACCGTGTACGTGGCTAGCACCAAGTCGCTGACCATGGTGCCCATCTCCGTACTCACCAATGTAGTGGGCACCGCGATAACGCTGCCTAATTATCCCAACTCAATTGTTGCCAGCCCCGACGGCACCCACGTCTATCTTGGGTCGGACGCCGGTGCGATGGTCTACACCACCACCACCGGTGCGGTTACCGTGCTGCCGTTCAACGGAAAAATGTTGGGGGTTTCCAACGACGGTTCGTTGCTTTTGGTTGCCACTTCGGCGGGCAATGCGACTTACCTCTACAGCAACACTCTCTCATCCCTGCTAGCCACCGCCGTCGGCCCCGCAGCGGCAGGTATTCTGACGCCTGACGACGAGTGGTCGCTGTCGCTGATTGGCCAGGCCATGGTGCGGCAGGGTGACAGCGTGCCCATTACTACTACCAAGCTGAACGCAACGCCTAACGATATTGATGTGTTGGCACAAGGTTCCCTGGCGTTCATCACCAGCAGCACCGGGCAATCCGTGGATGTCCGCTCGACCTGCGATCAGAGCGACCTGCAAACCCTGAACGCAAATAATCCGACCTTTATCCAGCGCTTGCCGAACGGCACCGGCGCCGTTGCTGTCGACGCTCCGAAGATCGACGTAATCACCACCCCGCAGCCTGGCGGCGCTTGCCCAACCGTCGCCAGCAGCACCCTTGCGAGCTACGATCTGGGGGCAGGAAGCTTCAATCCGCAACAACTCCTGGTGAGCTTTGACAGTTCGCGGGCCTGGATCATCACCGATCAGAGTTCGGTGCTGACCTTTGATTTGACCACCAATACGCCGACTGCCATTCCGCTGGCCGGAGCGACCATTGCTCTCAATGAGGGGCTCACGCTCGACAGTTCACAGCTCTACGTGGGCACCATCGACGGCTCGGTACACCGCATTGATTTGAGTACGCTCTCTGACGCTCAGCAGATTGTGCCGGGTCTGTTCGACGCGAACAACACCGCGGTCGCTCCCGATCTAGTCGCCGTGTTGCCGAAGTAGAGCGCAGGGATTCCGAGCGTTGATTGACATCCAGGAACTTGACCGATAGTCTTTTTAGGCAGCTAGAAAACGTAGTTGTTTCCAACGAGCATCTTTATCTGCCCTTCTCGCCCACTTGGCGGAAACGATGTTAGCAGTAACCGGCCAGTCAACGGCCCGGCGCTGAAAGCTTGATGCCTTCGCATATCTCACGGCATTGGGCCTTTTGTTTCAAGTAGCACAAAAAGGATGGGACGGTTTTAGCCGACCGCTGTAGGAGTCGTACGGCTCACCGCGCCCTTGTATGGCACGCGTGTCTGTGCTGACTTTGCCGTGCAAGTCCGTCCAAGAGGGTGCTACCAGCGCCGAGCCTAACCAGGAGTGCCGTAAGTAAACCGCAGTTCAAATCACACGAGTCGATTGGAGATCTCTAGAATGAAATTTCGCTTTGCTTCGTCGTTGTTTCTTCTTCTATTTTGTCTGCTGATTTCGGGCGTCGCAGCCCACGCCGACGTGCTTTACAACAACGGCGTCGGTAGTGAGTACCTGCCTATGTGGGATATCTCAGGCAACGCAGTGGCCTCAAACCAATTCACGTGTTCTTTCGGCAACTGCATCACTCAGACGCTGGAGTTTGATGCTACCTATACGGGGGGAACCTTTCCTACAAAAGTGGACTGGTCGATTACCTCTAATCCGTTTGGCGGCACGACCTACGCTTCGGGCACCAGTCAATTGCCCCTTTTTTACGCATGCGATCCTGACGGTATCGTCTGTTTGTTCGACGTCGACTTTGCCGCGACATTGGCTGGCGGAACATACTATCTGAACTTGGGTGGTGTCGATGGTACGCTGGCATGGGACACCCCCTCGAACCCCGTGAACGGGACCAACGCGTATTACAAAGACGCCAACGGAGTCATCACTTCGAATATCGAGGGCGAGGGATTCAAGATCAGCGGTACCAGCACCCCTGAACCAGGTACCATCCTGTTGTTCGGGTCGGGCGTGCTGGGATTCGCCGGTGTGCTGCGCCGTCGCTTTCTGAGCTAGTCCTCACTCAACGCAGGCCGGGGATTTTCTCCCCGGCCTTTTCTACTTACGGATGGCTCTCCAGTTGATAGTTGCATACTCCGTCTGTCGGCTGGGTCGGCAGCGTCGGCGGCTGCAACAGGTGCGGCGCACTGAAGTCGAAGAAGCCAGTCTGCGGATCAGCCATGTCGGATATGGTCGCGTCGCGCTGGGTGAGTGCCGGCACGTCGAAGCGTTCCTCGATCAACTTCAGGATCGAAGTGTAATCAGTCTTCAGGTGGATCACCGTTTGGGGCTTCGACCACGGCGAGATCACCACCACCGGCACCCGGAATCCGCTGACGTTGAACAGTCCCTTGGTGTCATTCTGCCCCAGGTCCTGCGGCGTCAGGTCGTCAGGCGGAGTAACCAGGATTGGTCCCACATGGTCGAAGAGTCCGCCGCCTTCGTCATAGGTGAGAATGAATGCCGAATCCGGCCACGCCTTGCTGGTGAGCAGGGCATTGATGATGTTGGAAACAACTTGCGCGCCCTTCTGCACATTGTTCTCCGGATGCTCATCCAGTCCAGTGGAGCTGGCGCGCTCGATGAAGACCACCTGCGGTAATAGCTTGTCCGCATTCGGGTCAGACATGATGTTGTAGTACTCCTGGATGTTCACCACATTCTGCCGAATTTGGGGATCGTTCCAGTCTGCCCAGTTCGCCAGGAACACGCTGTTGTCCTGGTAGTAGTAGCGCCAGGTAATTCCCGCGTCGGTCAGAGCGCGGAAGATGGTCGGTCGCTGCCATGCCGGGTCATCCTGCTTGGTCGGCGGGAAAGCATGGCCGTAGGAAGTCGCGGCGAACAGATACATGCGATTCGGAACAGTGTTCGCCGGGTTCGGGGAGTGCCAGTTGTCGTCCGTCGTGAACTGCGTTGCCAGTTCGTAGTAGAAGGGCAAGTCAGTCTGATCGTAGTATCCCAAGGGCCGCGTGTGCGTCGGATCGTACTTATCGCCGCTGCCTCCCGACAACGTAGTGTCCAGAAAACGGTCCATCTTGTACATCGAAGTGTCTGTCAGGTTTAGCCAGTCGTCGCCCACCAGATCCATGTCGTAGTGCGTCTCGTCCCACGAGGGAGACAGGTTCTCGATGCACTCCGTTCGAGCATGGAAGGGACTAAAACACTGGTTCTTCGCATTGCATATCTGGTAGTTCTTGGGCAGGGTATGAAGATCGTTCACGTCGCTCATCTGCGCCCCCTTGATAGGCGGCTGATGGTTGACGCGATAGGTGGCGAGCTCCCCGAAGTAGTTATCGAACGCGCGGTTCTCCTGCATCATGAAGATAATGTGGTTCAGGTTGGAGATATCTCCGGTGCTGACCGTTACCGTGGCCGTCGCAGTCACTGGAAGCACACCGGGATAAATCGATTTCGCCGTCGCGGTATAGGTAATTGTCTCTTCCGGGTTAACACAACAATATGAATCCATCTCGACGTTCTTCGGAGGCGCTACCTGGCCGATATGTTGATCGATGGTGACCGAGGACGCATTCATCGTCGTCCACGACAGAGTGACTGGGTCGCCCTTGTGGATGTTTTGCGGCTGCGCCGTGAAAGTCAGGGTGGTCGGCTGCTCCACCGTGACAATCACGTTCGGCGAATACGCCTGACCGCCCGTGGGAGGCGGACCCTCGATCGATACCGAAAATGTCGTCGTGCTGCCGAGCGGACCTGTAATGTAGGTGCCGGTGCAGGTGTTGAGGCTGCAAGCGGGCGCAAGCGGGATCGCATTGCTGCCACTGACATTCAGCATCCATGACGTGCTGTTGTTGTTAGGCCCGCTAAAAGTCAGGGTTACCGAGTCGCCGGCCATGACGGTAGTCTTGTCCGCGCTCAAGGTCACGGGAACCATGGTCAGGGTAGTCGAAACGGGCGCCGACGTGTCTGTGCTGGAGCTGGCGGTAGCCATAAACGTGGTCGTCTGTCCCAGTCCGGTCGTGTTATAGCTATAGGCCGTCGCGTTCAACGGGAGGGTCTGCTCATCCTGCGCGATATTCGGCATCACGCTGAACACCGTCGCATTGGCCGTGGCCCAGGCGAAGTTCACAAATTCACCGGGTGCAGCCACAGCAGGAGAAACGGTAAAGCTTGACACCACCGGAACCGGTGGCGGAGGTGGCGTACTAGCGCTCACGGTCACCGCAGCAGTGGCCGTCTTGGTCGAATCCGCGGCAGCTACCGCAGTGACTGTCACCTGCAGCGGCTGGTCCGGCGAAGGAGCGGTGTACAGGCCGGTTGCCGAAATTGTTCCCGTCTGGCTGCTGCCACCTGCAACCCCGTTCACTTGCCAAGTCACCGCAGTATTGGTCGAACCGGTTACCGTAGCCTGAAACTGCTGCGTCGCACCGGCAGCCACAGTAGCTGAAGTTGGCGAGATCGTGATTGCTATGGATGGCGGTGGTGGTGGGCCAGTCCCGTTATCCCCATTATTTCCCGAGTTGTTAGCGCCGGAGCCGCATCCGACGGCAATTGCTAAAGACAAAATGGCCAGAAGACTTAAGGCAATGCGCAACCGGAACATAGAAATGGTACCCCACCCATAATCTGGCGAACAGCGAGCGTCGCTTGGAATTGTTGAACCTTAACTAGCATTTGTCGAAAACAACTGACTCTCGACGAAGGGAACACAATCTACGATTCGGGAGCTCACTTTCGAGTTGCGTCAGGATGAAGCTGGAATTGGGTTGGCGCTGAAAATTACCTGAGATGACGGCGCTGGGATGCCGCCGGAAGGCAGGATCGACCGGAGTACCTGCTAACCAAGCGAAGCGAAAAACAGTAGCGTTACTTCTTCTCGCCTTCGCCCAGCTCCCGCGCTACGCTGTCGAGCACGCCGTTGATGAACTGCACCGACTCGGGAGTAGAGAAGCGGCGGCCGATCTCCAGCGCTTCGTTGATGACGACCGGGCGCGGCGTATCGGGAAAACCGATGAACTCGGCAACCCCCACCCGCAGTACGTTGCGATCGACCACCGCCATGCGCTCCATGCGCCAGTGTTCCGCGTTGCGCTCGATGATTTCGTCAATCTCTTTGCCGCGTTCGGAGGCGATGGCAAACAGCTCGTCGGCGAAGCCGCGCACTTTTTGGTCGAGGTCCTTGCGTTCATTCCAGAAGGTGCTTCGAACGTGCTCGGGCGTCTGCTGGCCCATGTCGAACTGAAACAGCATTTGCAGGGCAAGCTCGCGTGACTTGCGGCGGGTACCGGACTTGTTCATTGCGCCGCCTTCACCGCGGTGGTGCCGCGCAGCGAAACTTTCTCGCGCAGGCAAGCCATCTCGACTGCGGCCAGCGCCGCCTCGTAACCTTTATTACCCGACTTCAATCCGGCGCGATCGATCGCTTGCTCCAGGGTCTCGCAGGTCAGCACCCCGAAGCCGTGTGGCACGCCGGTCTCCTGCGCCGATTGCCCGACGCCGCGCGTGACTTCGTTGGCGATGACTTCGTAGTGCAAGGTATCTCCACGCAACAGGCAGCCCAGGCAGACAATCGCATTGTAGCCTTTCGTCTCCGCCAACTGACGCGCCGCTCCCGGGATCTCGAACGAGCCGGGAACGTGAACCATGGCAATGTCCTTGGGATCAGCGCCGCACTGCCGAAGCGCCAGCAGCGCGCCATCCAACAATCGCTCGGTGATGAACGAATTGAAGCGCGCGATTACGATGGCGAACCGCTTTCCCTTAGCGTCGAGCGCTCCCTCGATTCCTCGAGCGTCAGCCTTCTTGGCGTAGGTGATGAACCCGAGGCGAAGTCCGCTGACCTCGATCTCAAACAGCCGCGCACCATACGACGTGTCGCCAATCTCCTTGCGGATAGACAGGCCCGAGTCCTTGGGTGCCCCATCCTTTCCCATCGTTTGGGAAAGGGTGGGAGTGAGACTCTGCACGACCGAGGGTGCCCCATCCTTTCCCATCGTTTGGGAAAGGGTGGGAGTGAGACTCTGCACGACCGAGGGTGCCCCATCCTTTCCCGTCGTTTGGGAAAGGGTGGGAGTGAGACTCTGCACGACCGAGGGTGCCCCATCCTTTCCCATCGTTTGGGAAGGGGTGGGAGTGAGACTCTGCACGACCGAGGGTGCCCCATCCTTTCCCATCGTTTGGGAAGGGGTGGGAGCGAGACTCTGCACGACCTTGGGTGCCCCATCCTTTCCCATCGTTTGGGAAAGGGTGGGAGCGAGACTCTGCACGACCGAGGGTGCCCCCTCCTTTCCCATCGTTTGGGAAGGGGTGGGAGTGAGACTCTGCACGACCGAGGGTGCCCCATCCTTTCCCATCGTTTGGGAAGGGGTGGGAGCGAGACTCTGCACGACCTTGGGTGCCCCATCCTTTCCCATCGTTTGGGAAAGGGTGGGAGTGACGCTCTTCACGACCTTGGGTGCCCCATCCTTTCCCATCGTTTGGGAAAGGGTGGGAGTGACGCTCTTCACAATCTGATAGGCCAGATCAGCATCCGCCACCTCCACCATCGCGTCCACGCTGGGCGTATCCGGCGCGGCGATTAACTCAAATCCGCCACGCGGTGCCAACATTTCGACACCCTGGCTTCCGCCCTCATGCCATTCGTTACCGCCGGTGAATCCCAGCGCCTGCAAAAGTGCGAGGACAGGCTGAAGGTCGTCCAGCGATTTACCTACTACGCGAGGAAAGACGATCGATCGGATCATAAGCTATCAATTGTAAAGTTTGGGCGGGCTCGCGGGACGCGTTCCTTTAAGAAACGTTTTGCTAGTGGGAGCAAGCCTGTTTTGCGCAGCGAAGGATCTGGGCGGCCCGATTCGTCCGCCGTGGTGGGCGAAAGGCACGCATCCGTTTTCAAACTGACCCACTCTGAAACATTTTCTTTAGCCACTGTACGATTTCATGAAGGTTGCCGATTACAATAGTGCCACCATGGGATGAGCGCAGCGGCTGACCTAACGCTGGCTCACCAGAGATCCGGCCATGAAGCATACACAACCGCCCACTTGTCCACGCTGTAATCGCAACAGCGAAGTGCGAAAGGTCGCACTTGAGCTGGCCAACATGAAGGGCCCTCACCCGGCCGTGCGCGATGGCTACATTCTGGAGGGGTTGGTGATTCGCCCCGACAGCGCCGACTGGTATTGCGGTTCCTGCCTGGAGACCTTCGGCACCCCTCGCGTCTACTGGGGCAAATTCCTGAGCGACCGCCCGCAATAATCGACGGAAACTTTCCGAATCGACCGAATGAGCGCCTCGATAAAACTTCCCTGAGCCAGGACAACAGCGCGGCAGCAGCTTACATCCACTTCAGCAATGTTGCTGGATTTTTGGAGTAGATGTATGCGCCCATGGGAAAATCGTAAGGTAAGTTCCAACTCAATTTGTGCAGCGGCAATCATGATTGCTGCATTCTTCCTCGCGCTAATTGCATCGCCCAAAGCTGCGGCACAGTCCTATCAAGTGCTCTACAGCTTCGAGCAGGGCGCGAATGGGAGTCACCCGTCAAGCCTGATCAGAGCTAACGACGGCAGCTTTTACGGCACCGCGAATTACGGTGGAAGTCCTGCCTGCGGTGGTCCCGGCAATGGCTGCGGCGTAGTATTCCGCTTCGCCCGCTCCGGTAACGACTGGAAAATCGAGCCGATTTACACCTTCCAGGGTGGCGCGGACGGAGCAGGGCCCGTAGGAATCGTTTTCGGTCCGGACGGCAGTTTGTATGGTGTTACAAGCGCAGGCGGCGATATGTCGCCGCCGTACTGTGGGCCGGAGTACGGTTGCGGCACAGTTTACAAACTCACTCCGGCCTGCAACAGCGGATCCTGCACCTGGAGCAAGACCGAACTGTACCAGTTTCATGGCGGCACGGACGGACTTGCTCCCCTGTACCTTACGCTCGGTCCCGACGGCCGTATTTACGGCACCACTGCGTGGGGCGGCGGCGTCGAAGGTTGCGGTACTACAGGGTGCGGCATCATCTACGGCTTGAAGCGAGAGAATGGCTCCTGGGTAGAGGAGATCATCCGTCGCGCTGGCCTCTCGCTTCAGGAACCTGACGGATACAGCCACTACCTGACCTTAGACAGCAACGGAAATATCTACTTCAGCGGCGGTGCAGGCGCCTACGGCTCTGGCGGCATCTTCGAGTTGCTGCGCTCGGACTCAGGTTGGACGGAGAAGACTCTTTACAGCTTTCAGGGGGGCGATAATGGAACATGGCCGACGCAGGTTCTTTTCGACAAGTGGGGCGATTTGCTGGGAGCTACGTACTGGGGCGGTCCAAGGGGCGTCAGCGACGGGGGCGGCACCCTGTTCGAACTCTCCCCAATCGGCAACGGGTGGAGATTCACACAGCTCTACGGCTTTCTTGGAACTTATGGTACTGGCGGCCCAAGCGCCCAGATGACCATCGATTCCGCCGGTAATCTCTATGGCATGACCGCGTACGATGGGGTCTACGAGTTTGGGAATGTGTTCAAACTTACGCGAGAAGATGACGGTTGGACTTACACCGACCTGCACGACTTCACCGGCGGTGACGATGGCCAATGGCCGGAAGAAGGATCCCTGATCATCGATGCTGACGGAACGGTTTACGGAACGACCTTAAGCGGTGGGAAGAACTACTGCTGGGAATACGGCTGCGGGGTGCTGTTTAAGATTACGCCGCGATTCGTTTTCTAGTCAGTGGGAACCGGTCCGTTTAGTGGCAAATATAGGGCCGCTACACTCACCACCAGGCTTTTGCCGCCCTGTAAGAACGCAATGCAACGTTCGTTTCCGAACAATCGAACCGTCTTCTGAACGGAACATCCGTCCCGTGCCGAAATAAGCCTCGCCAGACCATCTACTTAGTATTCGTTCGATTGGTACACGAACTGCAGGAAACCTCGCAGGACTTCCGTCTCTGCGAGGTGGGGTGATGGTCGAGCGAATTCGCGAATCAATCTCCGGGCCCCTGAATCAAGCTGAGGTGCAAAACCGCGCAGCCCAAGGCTGGAAGCTGGTTGCTGTTGAATGGGAGCGCGAGCGAGCCGACGTTGGCGGCGCACGAAACTCTGACGCCGAAGTGCCGTTTGGACTGAAAGTCTCCGGCGACTGCGCCCATCTCGAAGAAGATGCGACCGAGCGCGAAGTGCTGGTCGCCATGATGGAGCTCACCATCCAGGACGGCCCCTACTCGTCGATCGCCGACGAGCTCAATCGCCGCGGCTTCCGTACCCGCGACGGTGTCCGTTGGACTCCCGTCTCCGTCTTCCAGATGCTGCCCCGCCTGATCGAAGCCGGCCCGAAGATCTTCAACACCGAAGAGTGGCAGCGACGGCGGGAGCGGATGCAGGGGACGCAGTCACGCTAGGCATGATCGTCTGCCTTCAATTGGCGCGCCAAGGCCTTCACTTTCGCGATTGCCTCCTCGCGAGACAATCCATAAGCCAATGCTCCGGGGATCGCTTCGATGTCGGCAATCCAGCGTCCGTCTAGTTCGCGATCAATCTCTATCCGAAGTCTCCGTGGACCACTTCCTGACCGCGGCATATCAATACCTGCCTTCGTACAGCTATGGTTTGTTCTGACCTATTCTCTCTGATCCGTGTAGATCCGCGTAAATCTGCGGCTAGCTTTCCCTCTTGATTTGCGGCCCCTCTCACGCCGCTGATAAACTCGAATGTTTGCCTGCGAACCTCGGGTTCATCCTGTAAATCCCTATGTCGAATTCATCTTTAGATATCGCAATCGTTAACGGCGCTCGTACGCCGATGGGCCGCTACTGCGGAAAGCTTCGCGACTTCACCGCCATGGACTTGGGCGCCATCGCCGCCAAAGAAGCCATACGGCGCTCGGGCGTCGAGCCTGCCGAGATCGATCACGTCGTCATCGGCAACGCGCAACAGACCTCAGGAGATTCCATCTATGGCGCGCGCCATGTGGGACTCAAGGCCGGCGTTCCCATCGAAGTTCCCGCGCTTACCGTCAACCGTCTTTGCGGGTCGGGTATGCAGTCGGTCGTCAGCGCGGCGCAGATGATTCAGCTTGGCGAATCGAAGATCGCGCTGGCCGGAGGCATGGAGTCGATGTCGCAGGCTCCGCATGTCATCCGCGGCATGCGTTGGGGTGTCGGCCTGGGTGAAGGGAAACTTGAAGATTCACTCATGGTCGCGCTGCTCGACAGCTACTGCGGCCTCTACATGGCCAACACTGCCGAGCTTTACGCCGAGCAGCAGGGAATTACGCGCGAGGCGCAGGACGAGTTTGCGCTGCGCTCGCAGAAATGTGCCGACGACGCTTACAGAGCCGGACGCCTTCAGGAAGAGCTCACGCCGGTCCCGCTGCGCAACCGCAAAGGCGAGCCCACGGGCGAGCTGTTCACCGAAGACGACCATCGCCGTCCTGAGACCACGATGCAAGGTTTAGCAAAGCTGAAACCATCGTTCGGCAAAAATGGAACCGTCACCGCTGGTAACGCCAGCGGCATCGTCGATGGCGGAGCCGCTGTGGTCGTGATGCCGCTCGACGAAGCCCAGAAGCGCGGACTCAATCCGCTGGGCCGCATCGTGAGCTGGGGCATCGCAGGTGTCGATCCCAAGATCATGGGCTCCGGCCCGGTTCCGGCAACGAGGATCGCGCTACAGAGAGCAGGGCTTAAGCTCGACGACATCGATCTCATCGAACTCAACGAAGCGTTTGCGGCGCAGGCGCTGGCAGTGGTCAAGGAACTCGGCATGAATCCCGAGAAGCTCAACGTGAATGGCGGAGCGATCGCCCTCGGTCATCCGCTGGGCGCAACCGGAACGCGTCTGCTGATTACGTTGCTATACGAACTGCGCCGCCGCAAAGCGAAGTACGGATTGTCAACCGCCTGCATCGGCGGCGGGCAGGGCATTGCGGTGATTGTGGAGGCTGCCGACTGACCGTCAATTAGGTGATTAGGGACGGCCAAAAGGCCCTGAATTGCGTTAAATGGGGTCATTTTCGACGAGTAAATGCCATTTTTTGTCATGACTGAAAGTGATGGATAGAGCTGGATCCATGACTTTAAGGAATGCATCGCAACCTGCATCCCGCTAAATTCGGCAAAGTTTTCGGTCCCCTAAACGCGAAAAACCCTATGCGAACGATTTCCGGCGTCATTCTCGGATACCTTCTCTTCGCCGTGCCGGTGTTCCTGCTGTTTCGGGTAACCCATCAGGACCCGCACGCGCCGACGGTCATGGGCTTCGAGATTGCCGCCATCTTGTACGGCGTATTCTTTGCCTTCTTCGCCGGCTACTGGGGAACTGCCATCGGCTGTCGCAGCGATATGTGGGTGGCTTCCGCCATCGCGGTAATTATGGCGGCTTTGGCCATTGTCTCGATGATCGTGAAAGGCATTTCGTGGTCTCCCGCGTCGGCGCTAGTATTGATGGTTCCAGCCGAGCTGGTTGGCGGATATGTTCGAGCAAGAAAGGGACGAGCATGAATCCGAAGGACGAACAGGCATTGCGCGATATCGTCACGAAGTTGGAATCGGCATGGAACGCCGCCGACAGCGTTGCCTGGGCAGGCTTCTTCGCCGAGGACGTCGACTTCATTCATATTCTCGGCGTGCACTACACCGGACGCGCTGCGGTGGAGAAGGGCCATCGCATGATTTGGGACACGATCTACAAAGGCAGCGTCGTAAAGTACGCGGTCGAGAAGATCCGTCCCGCTGGCACTGATGTCGCCGTAGTGTTCGTCCTCGGAGAAATGACGTTCTCCGACAACGGAGTCGAGCGCCACATCAAGGCGCGGCCGACAATGACGGTACAGCGCTTGGAGGAAGGCTGGCAGATCGCAGTCTTTCAGAACACGCTGGTTGCCGAGGCGATGTCGAACGCTGACAAAGAACGGCTGGTGATTCAGCCTCCGTTCAAGGCCGCCGATTCCGCGGCGGGCGGGAGATAGGGCGGCGGTTCGTTTCTCCCACTCAATCCAAACCAAGGATTGAGTGGGGCACCCGCCGCGCTGTTTCAGGCTCGAACAAAGAGCAGATCCCTCGCTACGCTCGTGATGACAAATCTATTGTCGCTAATTGCTAATTGCTAATTGCAGAGGAATTATGGAAATCAAAAAAGTTGGCGTACTGGGTTGTGGACTGATGGGCTCGGGGATTGCGCAGGTCGCTGCCATGGCGGGCTGCGACGTGACTGTGCTCGAACAGGAACAGAAGTTTCTCGACAAAGGTTTTGCCGGAATCGAGAAATCGCTGACACGTCTGGTCGAGCGTGGACCGGCTAAAGGCGGTATCACTGCGGAACAAAAGACGGAAGCGCAGTCGCACCTGAAGGGCACGCTCAAGATGCAAGACCTGGCCGACTGCGACATCGTGGTCGAAGCCATCATCGAGAACGTCGATCTGAAGCGTAAGACTTATGCCGAGCTCGACCAGATGGTAAAGAAAGATGCGATCTTCGCGACGAACACCTCGTCGATCTCCGTCACCGAGCTGATGACCGCGACCAAGCGTCCCGAGCGCTTCATCGGCCTGCACTTCTTTAATCCGGTTCCGATGATGAAGCTGGTCGAAGTGGTGAAGACTATCGCAACCGTACCTGAGGTCTTCGATGCGGCGGTCGAGTTTGGCAAGAAGCTGGGCAAGGTTCCGGTGCGCACCAGCGACAAGACCGGATTCATCGTCAACCGCTTGCTGGTGCCGTATCTGCTCGACGCCATTCGCGCGTACGAAGAGGGTGTGGGCTCGATCACAGACATCGATGAAGCCATGAAGTTAGGATGTGGCTACCCGATGGGACCGTTCACGTTGCTCGACTTCGTCGGGCTCGATACGACGTACTACATCACCGAGGTGATGTATGACGAATTCAAGGAGCGGCGCTTTGCCTCGCCGGCGTTGCTGCGGCGCCTGGTTCTGGCCGGTTGGTACGGCCGGAAATCGGGGAAGGGATTTTACGATTACGCCGACCCGAACCATCCGGTGCCGGGAGAGTTCGTGTAAAACCCGTTGTCGGTTGTCGGTGATCAGTCTATGCGAGAGCAGGTCCCTCGCTTGGCTCGGGATGACAGCTCATAAAGGTTTCGTTATGGCACGACTGAAGTCGTGCCCTGATACAAAGCGTCACCACAGTGGGCTCGTGCACTACGCGTGAGCTGTTCGAATTTATGATCTCCCACTCAATCCAAACGAAGGATTGAGTGGGGCACCCAGCACCCAGCGATTTCATTTCGGCGCGGCTCAAGCCGTGCTCTTCCAAGGCAGAAATACATGACCGACTTTCAAAACCTTACTTTCGAAAAGAAAAACTACATTGCCTACATCACCCTCAACCGGCCCAAGGTGCTTAACGCGCTGAACATGGCCACCATGGAAGAGATTCGCCAGGCGTTTGCCGCGGTAAAAGACGATGCCGAAGTGCGCGTCGTCATCCTTACCGGCTCGGGCGAGAAGGCCTTCGTGGCCGGCGCCGACATCGGCGAGTTGTCGCAGCACAATCCGGTCTCGGCGAAGGAGTACACGCACAAGGGACAGGCGATCATCAATACGATCGAGAACCTGGGCAAGCCGACCATTGCGTGCATCAACGGATTCGCTCTCGGAGGCGGATGTGAGCTGGCAATGGCCTGCACCATGCGTCTGGCCAGCGAAAACGCCAAGCTTGGCCAGCCCGAGGTGAAGCTCGGCCTGATTCCGGGCTATGGCGGAACGCAGCGGCTATCGCGTTTGGTTGGCAAAGGGATCGCGATGCAGTTGGTGCTGACCGGCGAGATGATCTCGGCGCAGGAGGCGCATCGCATCGGGCTGGTCAACGAGGTTGTTCCTGCCGCCGAGCTGATTCCGCGCGCAGAAGCGATCGCGGCAAAGATCATCGCCAATGCTCCGCTGGCGATTCAGTACGCCATGGAGGCGGTGAACCACGGTCTCGATCTGCCGCTGGCCGAAGGCCTGTATCTCGAAGCAACCTTGTTCGGCGTAGTCTGCGCCACCGAAGACAAAAACGAAGGCACGAAGGCGTTCCTGGAGAAGCGCGCCGCGCAGTTCAAGGGGAAGTGAAAAAGAGCAATTAGTCCGATTCGCGACGCTCCTGATTCGGTAGGGAACCGAGCCTTGCGTTATAATCTAGTCATCTGACTAGTCAGACACGTGGAGTGGGAATGTCTCGTTGGCAAGTTCAGGACGCGAAGGCTCGGTTTAGTGAGCTTCTGGATGAAACCTTGAAAAAGGGTCCACAGGTAGTCACGCGCCGCGGGGTAGAAGCTGCTGTGCTCGTACCGATTGAAGAATGGCGCAGGATGCAGCAGGCATCCCGCCCTGGCCTGAAGGAGCTTCTGCTAGGAGACGGGCCGCGCTTTGAGAACCTGGCCCCCCCGCGCGGCCGGCTGCGCAGACGCTCCGGCAGCCTATGACCCGCTACCTCCTAGACACCAATGTCGTCTCCGAATTACGCAAGAACAAGCCCCATGGGGCGGTAGTCGATTGGTTCTCCGCATTGCGTCAAGAGCAGGTCTTTGTATCGGCGGTCACGCTAGGGGAGATGCAGTCGGGTGTCGAAGCAGTTCGCCTGCAAGACCGGATCAAGGCGAAAGAGATCGAGTTATGGGTAGACCGGATAGAAGCCGCAGTACAGATCTTGACCATGGACGCGGCGTGCTTTCGCGAGTGGGGAAAGATCATGCGTGGGAAATCGGATTATCTGATTGAAGACGGAATGATCGCCGCGACAGCGCGAGTTCACGGGTTGACCATCGCCAGCAGAAACGAACGCGATTTCGAGCAGTTTGGTGTCGCAGTGCTGAATCCCTTCAAGACACCCCGGAGGTCCTGAACTGACGTTTCGTGTTTCACCATCTTTCGGCTGACTCCTCTTTCCAACTCTGCTAGTCTTGCACAAACTAGGTCTGCCATTCATGCCCGCTAAACGCGCCGCGAAGTCTGTGCCCAGTAGTCGCCGTTCAAAAGCGGGGCGCGACGGTAGCAGCTCTCGCAATCAGCGCGAGCTGGTCATCATTACCGGCATGAGCGGAGCCGGCAAGGCTTCGGCCCTAAAGGCGTTTGAAGACCTCGGCTACTACGCGGTCGATAATCTTCCGGTTGGGCTAATCGAAAACTTCGCTGAGCTGGTGCGCGACACGCTGGAGATCGATCGCGCCGCCCTGGTGGTCGACATTCGCGAAGGCTCGCGGCTCGACAAGCTGCCCGAGCTGCTGCGCTCCCTTCGGCGCTCGTTACGCACCACAGTTCTTTTTCTCGAAGCGAAAGACGATGCGTTGGTACGCCGCTACAGTGAGACCCGGCGGCCGCATCCGCTGGGCCGCCAGAAGTCAGTCATGTCGTCGCTGCATTCCGAGCGCGAGCGCATGAAGCCGGTGCGCGACATGGCCGACGTGGTCATCGACACCACAAAGTTCAACGTGCACGAGCTGCGGTCGTTCATCAACGAACGCTTTGGCTCCGGCAATCGCGACCACAACCTGCTCATCTCGTGCGTCAGCTTCGGATTTCGCCAGGGCGTACCCGAAGATGCCGACTTGATGTTCGACGTCCGCTTCCTGCCCAATCCGCACTTCATTCCCGAATTTCGTCCCTTTACCGGCCGCCATCCCAAGGTGGCGAAGTACATTCGTTCGTTCCCCCAGACGAAGGAGTTCATCAAGCGCATCTCGGAACTGCTGATTTACCTGCTGCCGCACTACGTGAAGGAAGGGAAGAGCTATCTCACCATCGCCTTCGGATGTACCGGTGGCAAGCATCGCTCGGTGCTCATCGCCGAAGAAGTGAAGAAGCGGCTGGCGAAGGCGGGCTATCCGGTGAAGGTGGTACATCGCGATTCGCCGGTGGGGTGAGGAAGAAGCAACTAGCAATTAGCAAAACCAATTCGCGGTTGTCATCACGAGCGAAGCGAGGGATCTGTTCTCGCCTGCAGCGGAAGAGAAACGCTGCCAAGTCGCCATTCATATTCAGGTTTATGAGAAGTTGTGGGTGACGGAAGCAAGAGCAGATCCCCTCGCTTCGCTCGTGATGACAAGTCATAGAGGCCCTGACTGCTGACGGCTAATTAATTGCTAACTGCTAATTAATTGCTAATTGCTAACTGCTAATTGCTAACTGCTAATTTCTAATTGCTTTCTTTCCTGCCAGCCGGAAGAACCTCTGCGCCCGCTCTACATCTTTCCCGATCTGCTGCTTCAGAGCTTCCACTGTCTCGAACTTCCTCTCGTCGCGCAGGCGTTTGAGGAAAATAACCTCCACCTCGGTCTGCGCCAGTAGCTCAAGCGGATGAAAGTTCAGCAGGTGGCTTTCGACGGCAAATGAGCCGGGGCCGAAGGTGGGGCGCACGCCGACGTTGGTCACCGCATCGAAGCATTCGCCAGTGATGCGCACCTGGGTTATGTAAACGCCATGGCCGGGCACCAGCTCGTCGTATCGGGCAAGGTTAACCGTAGGCACGGTGTACTGTTTCCCGTAGCCGCGGCCGCGACCAGGATTCGAGATGATGCTGAACGGACGGCCCAGCAGGGCGCGCGCGCGTTCGACCTTGCCCTGTCCGATCAGTTTGCGGATTTCGCTGCTCGAGAGGTGATGGCCGCGCAAAAGCTGCTCGGGATACATCTTCACGCCGAAGCCTAGCTCTTCACCCAACGCTCCCAGGGTGTTTATGTTGCCTTGCGCTTTGTGTCCGAAATGGAAGTTGTAACCTTCGTGAACCTCGCGCGCGTGCAGGGTTCCGGCGAGCACATCTCTGGCGAAGTCATGCGCCGTCATCATCGACAGGTCACGGGTGAACGGCAGCACCAGCACGGCATCGACTTTGGTCTGCTCCAGCAGCTTAAGCTTGACCGGCAACGGCGCGAGCAGCCGAGGGGCAACGTCGGGCCGAAGAATGCGCAAGGGATGCGGCTCGAAGGTGACGACGACAGCTTTGCCTCCGATGGCGTGCGCGCGCTCGGCCATGTGGCTGACGACCTGCTGATGCGCGAGATGTACGCCGTCGAAATTGCCAACGCTCACCACAGCAGGGCCGAAGTGGGCGGGAACGTCATCGAGGCTGCGGAAGACTTGCATGGTCGGCGGGCTCGCTAGAGTTCGAACTCGAGTTTCAGCCCATCGTGTGACAGGCGGACGTTATCTGGCAGCGAAGCGTTGGTCTCCTGGTGCGGCAGGTCGTGCGAGATGTGGGTGAAGAATGCGCGCTTCGGTTTGAGCCGCTCCACGATCTCAAGCGATTGCGAGACGCTGGAGTGCGTGGGATGCGGATGGTGGCGCAGGGCATCGAGAAACAGGATGTCGAGGCCTTCGAGTTGGCGCATGGTTTCTTCGGGCACCGAGCTGAAGTCCGTAAGATAAGCGGCCGAACCGAAGCGGTAAGCCTCGATGGGATAGTCGCCGTGATTCACGGTGAGGGGAATGAAGGTCGCGCCCCCGATCTCGATTGGCCCATCTACTGCTTTCAGTTCGACCTGCGCTAGACCTCCGTACTTGTAGTCTCCCTCAAAGATGTAGCGGAAAACGTGCCGCAAGACCTGAGCCGTGTTCTCAGTTGCGAACAGTGGAATCTTTACCCCGCCGGTGGCGCGACGAAAGCTGAGCGGGCGCACGTCATCCAGGCCGAGGATATGGTCGGCGTGTCCATGGGTATAGAGAATCGCGTCGATCCTGGTGATGTGCTCGCGGATCGCCTGCTCGCGAAAGTCAGGCGTGGTATCGATGAGAACGGTATGTCCGTCCCACTGCACCATGATTGACGGCCGGGTGCGCCGGTCATGGGGATCGTCAGAGGTGCAGACCGCGCAGTCGCAGCCGATGGTGGGCACGCCCATGGAAGTGCCGCTGCCCAGCACAGTGAGGGTGGCCTTCATCGCGGCTCGCCATTGCCTCCTTTGCCCGGCGGCGGAGCCTTGGCGATGAGATTTGTAACTTCGAGGTAGGCCATGCGCAGCTCGTAAAGCACGTTCTGCAGCATGCTTTCTTCTTTCGATGTCAGGTTGCCCTTGGTTTTCTCCTGCAGCAGGCCGATGATGTCGATGGTTTGGCGCGCGCCCATCAGGTCGACGTGAGGCTGACCACCCTCGGGAGCCGCCATGCCCATCTGCATCAGGGCGCTCATGTAGAGCGAGGCCAGAAACTTCTCGAAATTCATCTCGAAGTCTTGCGCGCGATGGCCCTGGCCGTGCTTGTCGAGTTCCTTGCGAATTTCCTTATCGATTTCTCCAGTCGACTTCTTGTAGGCCTCGGCCGAGGCATGCTGCTCGTCCTTAGTTGGCGCCGCAGGATCGTCGGCTTGCGGAATGAGTTCCGCTTCAGAATCTTTCAGGTCTTCCGCTGTGGTTGCCGTGCGCTGCGCGCTACGTTCTTCGTTGGCGCGCTGCTGCGATTCGCGCTTTTCCTGCTCGCGCTCTTCGCGTTGCTCTTCGGCTTCAACCACGTCAGGGCGCAGCTCGCCTTCCGAGCTGAACAGGCGGCGGTCGGTAACGGTGAATTCAGATTTATTTTCTTTGTCAGGCATAGGTTTTTAAGAAGCTTTCGGCCGTTGGCACTTGGTCTTTGGCATGATTTCCGGCGTCGCGATCGTTCATGCCAAATGCCAAATGCCAAGAGCTAAGTGCTAACGGCTAATTACGAATCACTGCTTACTTGAACGGCAGCACGCTCACAACAGCCGTCTGCTCGCCGATTTTCACTTGCGCTCCAGGTTCTGCGAACTCGCGTCGAACGTATCCCAGTGCGAGCGTCCGCTCGCCTGCGGGAAATGGCACAGGCGCGGCGCTGGTGATTTCGCCGACCGCTTTGTCACCGGCGACAACCTTATCGCCGGCAGCGGGAGCGTCACCTTGCACTTCCAGTCCAACGAAGATGCGATGCACGTTGCCGCGCGAGCGAATGCGCTCCACGATCTCCTGGCCGACGTAGCAGCCCTTGGCGAAGTTCAGCACATGCTGCTGGCCGGTTTCCTGCGGCAGGTCCTTTTCGCGAAGATCGATTCCGTAGCGCGGCACGCCACACGCGATGCGATACAGTTCGAGCGCCCCGCTGCCCACCGGCTTCGCTCCTGACGCGACGAGTGCATCCCAGACGCGGTCGAGATTCTCGACGGTTGACCAGATTTCGTAGCCATCCATCTGCGGCAACCCGCTGCGAGCGACGGAAAGCCCAACCCCCTGCCACGCCGGATCGCTTACCTGGCCGGGTGCGAGTTGCGAAACATCGATACCAGCCGCATTGAGAGTGTCTGCCGCTTCGGGTCCGGCAACTGCGATGGCCACCAACTTGTCGCTGATGTCCTCGACCTCCACGTCATCCATGATGATGTAGCGATCGAAAACTTCCTTCAGCCTGGTTGCCTGCTCGTGGTCGGAGGTGACGAGCAGATAGTCGCCGCGATTGTACGTGACCAGATCACCCAGGTTGCGGCCCTGAGGATTCAGCACAAAACTGTAGTTGCCGTGGTTGAGCGCCAGGTCGCGAATGTTATTCGTGACCATGCCATTCAGCCAGCGCACGCGGTCTTCGCCGCTGAGCACCAGCTTGGCTTGCCAGCTCAAGTCGAAAATAGCCGCAGCTTCGAGGAGCGCGCGAAACTCGCCGGCGGTGTCACCAAACGAAGCAGCAGTCTCGGCTCCGCGATAGGACGCGAGCCGTGCTCCTGCTGCCGTCAGCTTCTCTTGTAACGTCATCACTGCCATACAGAACCTTTGATTATAACTGCGAATGAACTCACCACGGAGGCACGCTTCGGCTCCGCTCGGGCCAGGCTGCGGACACGGAGAGGAACACTCCGGAAATCAACCATCCTTCTCCGTGTACTCTGTGACTCCGTGGTGAACAGCCCTTCGCTTCTGATATGGTCGTTTGTCGCTATGTCCACACCCAAGAAACGCATCGCTGTCGTTCCTGGAGATGGCATCGGAAAAGAAGTCATCCCCAATGCTCTGGAGGTGCTGCGCGCGTCCGGCGCGGCGCTGGAGTTCACCCACTTCGACTGGGGTGCTGACCGCTATTTGCTCGACGGCACCACGATGCCCGCCGGCGGATTCGACATGCTGGCCCGCGACTTTGACGCCATTTTTGTGGGAGCGCTGGGCGATCCGCGCGTGCCCTCGAACATTCACGCCAAACAAATCCTGCTGGGCATGCGCTTCCAGATGGACCTCTACGCCAATGTCCGCCCGGTGCGCCTGCTGGATGAGTCGCTGTGCCCGCTGAAAAACGCGAGCGTCGATGAGGTGAACTTTACCGTCATCCGCGAGAACACGGAAGGCGTGTACGCGGGCATGGGCGGCAACTTCAAATTCGGTACGGCTGACGAGATTGCCACCCAGGAAGACATCAACACTCGCAAGGGCGTTGAACGGGTGATTCGGTACGCCTTCGACTATGCGCGTGCGAATGGCCGCAAGAAAGTCCTGATGGCCGACAAGTCCAACGTGATGACCCACGCCGGTGGGTTGTGGCAGCGGGTGTTCAAGCAGGTGGCGGCCGAGTACTCCGAGATTGTGGCACAGCACATGTACGTGGACGCACTTTGCCTGCAGATGGTGCGCGAACCGCAATCGCTCGACGTGATCGTGACCAACAATATGTTTGGCGACATCATCACCGACCTGGCAGCGGCACTGCAGGGAGGACTGGGCATGGCGGCCAGCGGCAACATCCATCCCGGTCGGACGTCGATGTTCGAGCCGGTACACGGCTCCGCCCCGCCCATTGCGGGCAAGAACATGGCCAATCCGATGGGTTCGATCCTGACCGGCGCGATGATGCTGGCGCACCTGGGAATGACCGCTGAGGCAGCGAAGATCGAGGCCGCCGTAGTTGCCGCCGTACGCGAAAAGAAGACGACCGCCGATGTTGGCGGCACTCTGGGCACACGCGAGGGCGCGCAATGGATTGCGGAGAGGGTGGGGAAGTAGCCCTGCCATCAGCTCTCAGCTCGGCCAACCACGCCGTAAGGGTGCGAGATCCGAGGGGTTAGGAGCCGAAAGTGTTGCCCGGAGCAAATTTATAAATTAAATGAACCGAAGTTTACACAAACAGCCTTTCACAACAGAACACATTCATACATAATGCGAGTAACACTTCTCATTGAATGCCATGAGAGCAACAGGCAAAATCGGGGCTCTTTGCCTGCTAGTTTCCTGCATGTGGCTTCACGCCCAGCAGGTGTCCCCGGTGCTGCGCGCTGACGCCTCGTTCGAAAGCTCTTCCAATCCATACCCGGTGACCGTAAGCCATTCCCAGAATCTGGCAGTCCCCCCGGCTTTGCAGCAGGTGAGCGACGGCAATTACTGGATCCGGTCCGGCACATTGGACCATCCGGCCGCCGCAAACTCCTTCGATTGCACGCAATTGGCAAGTGCCGAACTCGACGAAACTCCGGGGGGCGGACTGGCGTTACGCAACTTCAGCCTGCACGGTGAGTTCACGCGTGACCACATGATAGCCATGGCGCGCAACTTTATTCCCAGTAAACCACTGCCCGATGCGCCCTCGTACACACCCATGACCTCGCGGGAAAAGTTTGAAGGGTGGGCGCATCACACCTACTCTGCCGACATGCTGGTGGGGACGGTGTTCGATACGCTGATTCTTCAGGCCACCGGCGCGTATCGCGATTACGGCGGAGGCATGGGAGGATTCAGCAAGCGCTACGGCACGCAGTTATTGTCGAATGAAGCCGGTTCGCTCTTCGGACGTTGGCTGTTCCCGACCATCCTGCATCAGGACACACGCTACTATCCTTCCAAGCAAACCAACGTCTTCGACCGCATGGCCTACGCGGCGAGCCGCGCCGTGATCACCCGTAGCGACAACGGCAATAATGTCTTCAACAGTTCGTTGTTGCTGACGCTGCTGTTCACCTCCGCGTTAGCCAATGGCTACAAACCCAATTACGACGAGAGCTTCCAGGCGACGATGGCGAATACTTTCGCCGGCCTTGGGGCGACCGCCCAAATCAACCTGCTGAATGAGTTCTGGCCCGACCTGAAAGACCTTTTCACAAATCACCAACCGGGAAAGGCCATCACGGGTCGGGTTTCCCGCCAGGTAGATCGTCTAACCTCGCCGAAGAAAAGCGACGCGCCGTAAGCAAGGGCTCCCGGCAGGTTAATCTTCCACGCCACACCCTAACGGTTCGCCAGTCATCCAAACTTGCGACTGATCGTAAGTCCCCAGCGGCATGACAATTGTCACGCGCTGGCGCTGACATTGCGCACTTCTACAGATTTTCGTGACGACCGATGATGTCAATGGACGATTACAAAACTCATGGCTGTGAAACCTATACCGATCGACAAGCCAACCCTTCCAAACCCTCAGGAAGGATGCGATTCTATAGGGGTACACCTCAAGGAGAGCCGTCCTACCGGAATGCGCGATCTAAAAGAAGAGCTGGCGTCCCTGCGTATCGAGCGTGATCGTCCGCCACGGCGCTGGGGAAGGACCGTCGGTTGGCTCTTGCTGCTGGCGGTAATTGCCGCCGGAGCTCTCTACTATGTGCGGGCCAACCCGTCGCTGGGCCCTCTGGCCGCGCTGGGCGCTGTTGAAGTCGAAACCACCCAGGCCAGTGTGCAAAACAGCGGCGGCCCCAACGGCGGAACGCCCATCCTCACCGCGTCGGGATATCTGGTGGCGCGCAAGCAGTCGGTGATTTCGTCGAAGATTCAAGGGCGCCTCTCGGAGCTGCGGGTGGAAGAGGGAAGCGTTGTCCGCGGCGGCGAAGTGATCGCCCGCCTGGAAGACGCTGACTACGTCGCGGCCATAGCCAAAGCGAAAGCCGATATCGAATACGCCAAGGCCGACCTGGCTGAGATGCAGCGGCAGGCGCGCCTGCAGCAAGGACTGTTCAAAGACAAAGTTGTTTCGCAGGATGCACTCGATGCCGCCAACGCCAAGGTACGGCTCGCCCAGGCAACCGTCGATCAGGACCAAGCCAATTTGCAAATGCAGGAGTCGCTGCTGGAGTTCACCAATATCCGCGCGCCCTTCGACGGTGTGGTCATCAAGAAGATGACGGAGGTCGGCGAGAGCGTGGCCCCCATTCCGCCGGGGGTGAACGTTTCAACCTCGTCGGGAGCGATTGTCGCTATCGCCGACATGAATTCGCTTGAGGCCGAGGTCGATGTCAACGAAGCCAACGTGGCGCAACTCAGTCCCAAGCAGCCGGCGACGATCTCGGTGCAGGCAGTTCCGAATCATCCATACGACGGCCGCTTGCGGCAGATTATCCCCACCGCCGATCGCACCAAAGCGACCGTCACGGTGAAGGTGAGCATTCTCGACAAAGACAAATATCTGAAGCCGGAGATGAGTTGCAATGTCACCTTCCTTGAGCCAAAGAAGCAGTCGCAGGCTAACACCCCGCCGCAGCGCATCGTGACCATATCCAAGGATGCGATCACCACGCGTGCTGGCAAGTCTGTGGTATTTGCGATCGACGACCGTAAGGTGCGCATGGTTCCCGTCACCATCGGCAACGATTTGAATGGTCAGGTGATGGTTCGCAACGGTCTCGCCGGCTCGGAGACACTGGTGAACAATCCACCGCAGAAGCTGAAGGACGGCGATGCAATTAAGGTGAAGAGCTGACGGAAGAACGACGCTTTAGCGCCGCGGAACGCTGGGTAAGGCGCGTATTGGATGGAGGAGTCCCTTCAGGGACGGCACAACTACAGATCCCTCGACCGCCAACGCGCTCTCGGGATGACACGGTTTGAAGAGGTGCGTACGCCACGGCTGAAGCCGTGCCCCTTCAAAACGCCGCTGTATGAGGAGAACCCTATGAGTGCAATTTCCACGCCCGAAGTCGCAAGCAGAGCCAGCGCGGTAAGCGTACAGAACGTTCGCAAGATCTACGAACGCGACACCCAGCGCATCACCGTGCTCGACGGCATGAACCTCGAGGTGCCGACCGGCGAATTTGTGGCGCTCATGGGGCCTTCGGGCTCAGGCAAGACGACGCTGCTGAACCTGATCGCCGGCATCGATCGCCCAACGTCCGGCCGGGTTGTGGTCGCCAATACCGATCTCACGCCGCTTTCCGAAGGCGAGCTGGCGAAGTGGCGCAGCCGCAACATCGGTTTTATCTTTCAGTTCTACAACCTGATCCCGGTTCTGAATGCGATTGAGAATGTCGAGCTCCCGTTGCTGCTCACCTCGCTGTCCGGAAAAGAGCGGCGAGAGCGCGCCATGACCGCGTTGCGCATTGTCGGCCTGGAAGACCGCT
Organism: uncultured Acidobacteriaceae bacterium; assembly: GCA_963796585.1. Classification (GTDB taxonomy): domain Bacteria; phylum Acidobacteriota; class Terriglobia; order Terriglobales; family Acidobacteriaceae; genus CAVVDY01. The sequence continues at coordinate 186,658 of CAWCMB010000002.1, read as the reverse complement.
ACAAACATTACCCACGCCAGCTCTCCGGCGGACAGGAGCAGCGGGTCGCCATCGCGCGCGCCATTGTCACCGATCCCAGCGTGCTGGTTGCCGACGAGCCCACCGGCGATCTGGACTCGAAGAGCGCGGAAGAGATTCTCGACCTGATGCAGACCTTTAATAAAGAGTTCGGCAAGACCATCCTGATGGTGACGCACGATCCCCGCGCGGCCGAGCGGGCTCACGTGCAGCATCACCTGGAAAAAGGAGTGCTGCGCGACTGACATGAAATACGCACCCCTGGTCCTTAAGCATCTGCGCAAGAACTGGATCCGCACCCTGAGCACGGTGCTCGCGATGTCGGTCTGCATCTTCCTGTTCTGCGTTCTTCAGACCGTTCTCGCGGCCGTGAATTTTGGCCTGACGGCGGGCAACACCAATCGCCTGGTTACCCGCGACTACGTCTCGCTCGCCAACCTGCTGCCCATCAATTACCAGCAGAAAATAGCCGCCATTCCTGGAGTGAAGGACACCGTGATCGTGTCGTGGTTCGGCGGGCAATACGGCGATTCCAAGAACTTCTTCAGCAATTTCGCGGTCGAGCCCGAGGCGTTTCTACGGGTCTATCCCGAGATCATGCTGCCCGAAGACCAGAAGCAGAAGTGGCTGGGAGATGTTCGTGGTTGCATCATCGGCCGCAAGCTTGCACAGCGTTTCAACTGGAAGGTCGGCAGCACCTTCCAGCTTGAAAGTTTCATTCCTTATTACCGTGTCGGCAAGCCATTCGATTTCGTGGTCGACGGAATCTATGACACCGACGAGGCGCGCTATCCCGCCACCGATCTGGGCGCAATGTATTTCAATTTCAAGTACCCGTACGAAGCCTCGGGGCAGCGCCTTGGAATAGGTACCCTCACCTCGCGAATCGAAGATCCCAAGCAGGCGGGCACGATCAGCAAGCGCATCGACGCGGAGTTCGACAATAGCGACCATCCCACCAAGACCGAAACCGAGCAGGCATTTCGTGCCAGCTTCGTCGCGCTCGCCGGAAATCTGGCCCTGCTGTTGAACGGCATCGGCCTGGCGGTTGCCTTCACCATCCTGCTGGTCACCGCTAACACCATGAGCATCGCTGTTCGCGAGCGGCGGCAGGAGATCGGTGTTCTTAAGACGCTCGGTTTCCCCAGCGGACTGGTCATGAGCCTCATCATCAGCGAGGCGCTGCTATTGGGTTTGATGGGAGGCCTCATCGGAGTCGGCGTGTCTCGCCTGGGCCTGTGGGTGCTGGTCAGGGCTCCTTTTATCGGGGATGTGCTGCGAGGATTTCCTGGCTTGGGGCTTTCGCCACAGATCGTTGGGTTTGGAGTCGGTATCGCCTTGCTGCTGGGATTGCTCGCCGGATTCATTCCCGCCCTGATGGCGTATCGCTCACGCATTACCGAAGCCCTGAGGCAGGTGTAGCATGGGACTGCTTTTCCGATACAACTTGCGCAACTTACGTGCCCGCTGGAAGGTCACCCTGCTGGCCATCTTCGGTATTGCTCTGGTCGTGGCCGCGGTGGTGGTGATCGCCTCCATGGCGGCCGGTTTTCAGATTGCGCTCAGTTCCACCGGCTCCGACAAGAATGCCATCGTCGTACAGCGGGGCTCGCTCTCCGAGCTCACCTCGTGGATCAACATCGGCAACGTACAGACCATTCTCAGTGATCCACGCATTGCGCGCGATGCTCAGGGAACGCCGCTGGCCTCCTGTGAAATCGTGGTCATCGCCAGCAAGCCGAAGAAGGCGGATAACCAGCCCACCAACATCACCCTGCGCGGCGTCACTCCCATGGCGTTCAACGTGCGCAATAACATCAAGCTGGTCGAGGGCCGCATGTTCACGCCTGGGTTGTTCGAAATTATTGTCGGGAAGAAGATTGCCGACCGCGTGAACGGCCTGAATATTGGCGACACCCTGCGCGTGCAGCGCAAAGAGTTCAAGGTCGTGGGCTTATTCACCGCCGACGGCAGTTCCTTCGAAAGCGAGATGTGGGGCGACTACAACGCCCTCGCTCCGGCGGTCAATCGTAACGGCGGATGCGAGTCGGTGACCGCGCGCATGGTGGACCCGGCCAGCATCGGCGGCTTCGACAAAGACTTGCGGGCGAATCCTCAGATGCAGGTACAGGCCGAGTCGGAACGCAAGTACTACCAGGACCAGGCCGGCAGTCTCGGCACGGTTTTGAAGATTCTCGCGGCCTTCGTCGGTATCGTGATGGGCATCGGCGCAGTCTTTGGCGCGATGAACACCATGTACGCCATCGTCTCGCAACGCACGCGCGAAATCGGCACGCTGCGCGCCCTGGGCTTCTCGCGCATGACCATCCTCTTCTCGTTTGTCACGGAATCGGTTTTCCTGGCAGTCGTTGGAGGGGCCTTGGGCTGTGTCCTGGCTTTGCCCATGCAAGGCTTCACTGCCGGTACCGGACAGACGCAGAGTTTCAGCGAGCTGGCGTTCGCCTTTCGGATCACCCCGCCCATTATCGTGGTCGGCATGACCTTCGCGGTGATTATGGGCATCCTTGGAGGTCTGCTGCCCGCGGTCCGCGCCGCCCAGATGCCGATCACCAAAGCGTTGCGCGAGGGGTAACGAAGAAGCTGTCGGTGATCGGTTCGCGGGTGCTCCAGCCAAATGGGACGCTCAGTGGATCGGGCCCTCGCATTCGCCGCGATGGACATCCCGCTACTGCCGTGATAGTAAGTCTTTCTCACAGCATTCATTCTTGTGCGATTGTTTCTTACCGCTTGCACGATACCGTTTGTTCGTTCACTATCTCCCAACAGGCGCCCAGCACGGACTACATACATGAAACGACTCGGTCACAAGCCGCTGCGCTTATGCCTCCTCATCGCCATAGTCCTTACCCTTCCTTACTCGGCTCGGGCGCAATGGGCCAGCAGCGGATTGACCGGCACCGTAAGCGATTCCTCCGGACAACGATTGCCCGGTGTCGAAGTGACGGCAATCCAGGACGCTACAGGGCTTCAACGAAAAGTGGTCTCTTCCGCCGAGGGAGCTTACTACTTCCCTAAACTTCCGGTTGGAAACTATACCGTCAGCTTTGATCGCCAGAATTTTCAGTCGGTCCGTTTCGAGAATGTGGCGCAAAAGCTGGCTGAAACCCGGGTTCTCAACGTAACCCTGAAGATAGCCACACCGACAGAGCAAGTGGACATTCTGGGCAGCCCGGTATCGTTAGATCAAACCAACAACACGCTGAGCACGGGCATTGAACGCATCCAGGCTAAAGAACTTCCGTTGAATGGGCAGAACTGGGCCACTTTGACCGCCCTGGTTCCAACTGCGGTGGATACCGCCGGCGGACCGGGCGCCGGCAACCAGCGATCGATTCGCTATGCCGGGAGAGGCCGCGACGATAACAACTATACCTACGACGGCATCGACGCCACTTACGTCATTAATCAGTCCCAGCTCTATTACGTGCGGGCGGCGATTCCTCTGGATACCATCGAGGAGATGCGCGTCGATCCCATCCTCTCGACGGCGCAGACCGGCGCCTCGGGAGGCGGTCAGGTGGGCGCAGCCTCCAGTTCAGGCACCAATCGGTTCCATGGAGATGCCTACGACTTTCTGCGTAACAGCGCTTTCGATGCCACGGATGCAATCGACTCCTTGAATCCAAACCACCAGCCGTCCTTCCACTTGAATCAGTTCGGAGGATCTTTGGGCGGGCCCATCGTGCGGGACAAAGCCTTTTTCTTTGTCGCCTACGAAGGCTACCGGCAAGACCTCGGCCAGACACTGATTGGTTATGTTCCGAGCCTCGCCTTTCGTTCGCAGGTGCTGGCGACGTCACCAGACCTTGCCCCCGTCATCAGCGCCTATCCCACAGGGCAGAACGCTACGAGTAATCCGAACGTTTCTCAATTCGTGGGGCAAGGCAATCAAGTGGGCCAGGAAAACTCGGGGATGTTCCGCCTGGATTATCGCTTCTCCGACGCGACCAATCTTTTTTGGCGGGCCAACATCGATCAGGCCGACTACTTTCTCCCTTACTCCCCAAGTTCCGGACAATATCTGGACGAACGACAGGAGCTTACGTCCTCTCCGGTCAACAGCGTTCTTGCCGTGACGCACGCTTTTTCTCCGAACCTGCTCGGCGACTTCAAGTTTGGTTTCAACCGCGGCACCACCAACACTATCTTCCTCAATCCGACCGGATCGCTCGATGCGGTCGCAGTAGCGGGTCTCACTTCCTTGAATAACGGTCGTGTCAGCACGGGAGTGGGGAATTCGTTTTCCTGGCTTGGCGACATAACCTCGGTCAAAGGGAGAAATGTAATCAAAGCCGGAGTCGAGGTCCGCCGCATACAGATGAACCAGGGGAGCAGTTCCTACGGCACGATCAGTTACAGTTCGCTCGCCAGCTTTGCGGACAACCAATCGAATAAGGCCACTATCACGGGCGAGTATCCCGTCAATGGCCTGCGCAAGACGCAGTTTTTCGGCTATGTCCAGGACGAATTCAAGTGGCGGCCGACCTTCACCCTGAATTTGGGTCTGCGCTACAGCTATTTCGGGGTCTTTCATGAAGTACAGGGCCGGGGGAATCCTTTTGACTTCGCCACCTGTGGACCGCAAGGGTACTGCGGCACAGGCGCGAGCTTCGGCCAGCCGAATTATGCCGATTTCGATCCGCGCATCTCTTTCGCCTGGGCCCCGGCCAAGTACGAGGGAAACACGGTCATTCGCGCCGGCTTTGGTATTTATCACGAAGACGGCCAGTTAGACGATCAGAATATCCCCGATAAAAACGAGGTGTTGAGCTACGCCCTGACCCCGAAGAATTGCCCAGGACTTAGCTACCCCATAGTTCTGGACTCGCAAGGCAATCCGGTGTGCTCAAGCGGCACACAATCACCCAATGCGGAACAGCGGAATCGCAAAGACTCGTATGTCACGCAGTGGGGGCTTTCGCTGGAGCAAGCGATGCCCTTCAATCTGGTGGGTACCATGTCGTATGTAGGCAGCAAAGGTACCGATCTATTGCAACTGTCTTATGTCAACGTCATAGACCCGCTGACTGGCCAGCGTCCTTACCCGGCGTTCTCGCAGATCGCGTGGCGAGGCAACGTCGGCAACAGTTCGTATAACGCGCTGGCGCTCTCGCTGAAACGTTCCTTCTCTCGCGGTTTGCTGGTTTCGGCCAATTACACCTGGTCCCACAGCATCGACGACGGTTCGAATGGCAGCGGTGACGGCGACTCCCTGGCTCCGCAAAATGTTTCCTGCTGGCCGGAAGGAGCGGTGCAATGCGGAGAGAAGGCCAGCAGCGCCTTCGACGCCCGTAACGTGTTCAACGCGAATTTTATCTATGAGCTCCCTTTTGGGGCAGGGAAGCCGTACCTTTCGCAGAACGGTTTCACGCGGGCGGTTTTCAGTTACTGGCAGATCAGCAGTATCTTTATCGCGCGCACCGGTTTCCCGGTCAATCTCACAACCAGCGGCACTGGCCCCGACGGGAACACCAACTCGCAGCGTCCCAACCTGGTTCCTGGCCGGCCTTTGTATTTGGCCGGCGGGACCTTCAACGCCGCGGCTTTCTGCACTCCCGGGACGAAGAGCCGGCTTTACCCCGGCGGTATTTGTCCCGCAGGATTCGGCGATGTCCCGCGCAATTTCCTGCGCGGTCCCGGGTTCTCGCAATCGGATTGGGCGCTTTCCCGACGTTTCCCGGTCAACGAACAGTTACAGATTCAGTTCCGGGCCGAAGTGTTCAACATCTTCAACCGAGCCCAGTTTGCTAACCCGAATGGCCTTATTTCGGCGTCCGACTTTGGCAGGATCTACCTGCCTTTGAATACCACTCCAATCGGAATCGGCACGCCGCGTCAGTTTCAGTTTCTGCTGAAATTACAGTTCTGAAGGGGAGCGCCGAGGTTGAGCTTCTAGGTCACGCCGGAGACGTGCGGCTCCCGGATGATATAAACTGAATGCTGTCGATTACGACACATCTTGGAGGATTATTTGGCAGAGGTTAGGTTACAAGAGGGCGAATCGCTGGAGAACGCCCTGCGGCGCTTTAAGCGTAAAGTTCAAACCGAAGACATCATTAAGGATGTCAAGCGGCACTCCTTTTATCTGAAACCGGGCGAGAAGAAGCGGGTAAAGCAGGCCCTGGCACGCAAACGTGCGCGCAAAAAGGCCCGCACCAGCTCCGACGAACGGCGCTAGCCGGGTTTCGTCTTCGCAGCACAATCTCGTCGCCGCCGGTAGTCTCGCTACCGGCTTGGGAGCGGCGGCTCAGTAGTTCCGGTTGGCAATGCGATGCGTGTATGGCTTAACGCTGCTGGGAACTTGGCCGCCTTCTGTCCTGCCGGCCGTCAAGTCTTCAATCTCCTTGTTTGCAGCACTCTCCGCTAATTCACGGGTCGGGGCATGACCCCAGGAAACCAGTTCGTCAGGTTTCTGGGAGTGGCAGATGGTCCAATGGTGGCGGGTTCCCTGGTGATACGGTTCCACGTCGAACGACACGACATAGCTGTCCTCGGGTTTTTCCGTTCCGCGTCTCTTATTCGTGTGGCTACCCTCGCGATTCAGTCCAGCCTCAACGGCTCACCAACGTAGCAGAGAGCTGGTGTATGTCATCATACGCCCATCGTGCGGATGAGCGTACCCCCCAGGACACGCAACTTCGAGAGCCGAAGCCCCCGCACTTCGGGATGCGCAGCGCCATGGTTACGGGTGAAGGGAGAGAAGCAAACGCACCAGGCATTTACTTCTCTCCACAGAGTATGGCTTGACTAGCCATGCCCGGACACATGCCGATGCTTGGCTCGCTGCCAGCTCAAGCGGCCACGCAAGTCAGCCGATCAGGCGTTTCCGTAGCAGGCCCGTGACGGTGAACAATCCGCTTCCCAACAACGCGAGCGAACCCGGCTCGGGAGCGGGCACGCCGATGTCCAAGGTGTCGATGGCGAAGTCGCCGCAGTCCTGAGCGCAGTTCAGGATGGAGTAGCGAACGCTGTCGATCTCCGGAAGGTTATCGGCGACGCCCAAGAAGAGGGCGCTGCCATCTTCCAGTCCGTTGCTGTTGCCGTTTTCGGTGAACGAGTAAATCAAGTTTCCCTGGTGGAAGACTTCGACTTCGGCCGTGAAGTCGCCAAAGAAGTCCGGCTGGATCGATACCCCCAGCCCCTGAACGGGCAAGGCGAAGTCAATGGTGATGGCGCCCGCGCCGGGGGAGTTGGTCCATACTGCCGTCTGATCGCCGTAGAGGTTGCCGTCCCAGTCGGTACCGTTGATCGCCTGGATCGGTTCTTCCGGGCCGATTCCGCTGACGCCTTTGGTGGTAACGGCTTTACCGTTGGAACCTGGCTGGGCAAAACTTATGGCCATGCCCAATCGGTTGCTCGAATAAAAACGGGTGCCATTGAGAATGGGCGTGCCAGGCTCGCCAACCTGTCCCCAATCGACGATGCCCAAGGTTTTGATGCCTGACTTGGAGGTGTTAAATGCAGTCGCCACTGCGGGTGAGCTTGCGCTCATCAGCATCGCGGCGATGCCGGCTGCGGTTAGGGTTGTGGTTATGAATCTGTGGAATAAATTGTGAGCGGTAGTAACAGTTTTCATGATGACCTCCTCTTGGTGTTTTGTTGTTGGCAGTGCGGTTTCTTGGGAGGGAACAATTGCATTGCACAATTGCTCCCTCCGCAGTCATAAAAAGCAGGAAAGCTAGAGGCCATCTCATAAATACCTCCTCATCAAAATGAGGATGCAACCAAGCTGGACGAGCCCGAGGAAGTTGGCCTCGTGATATTCCCAACGGGTGACCAGGCGACGAAAATTATGCAACCAGGCAAACAGTCGTTCGATCTTCCAACGCCGGCAATAGCGCCGCAGCTTGCGCCCGTCCTGCGTCTGGGGCTTGCGGCGGTTTACTTTGTGCGGCGCGATCAACTCGACGCCGTGTTGCTGTTGCAGCCGCTCATCCAGCGGATCGCTGTCATAGGCGCGATCGCCGATCATGCGCTCGGGGGCCGCCGCCGTGAAGCGTTGCTCGACGGTGGCTTCGACGAAGCGTGTTTCATGTGGCGAAGCGTTTCCAATCCAGGCGGCGACAGGAAGACCATGGCGCTCCGCAATTGCCATGATCTTGGTCCCTTTGCCGCGGCGTGTTGGACCAACTGCACCCCCCCCTTTTTCGCCCCCGCGAAGGTGGCGTCGATGAAGGTCTCGGCCAAGTCCAACTGCCCGCGTGCTAGCAGATCTTCCGCCAACGCGCGCAGCACTTTCACCAGCACGCCCTCGCCCACCCATTGCTGGAATCGGCGGTGGCACGTCTGGTACGGCGGAAACTTGTCGCGCGGCAACTCCGCCCATTGCGCTCCGGTTCGTAAGATCCAAAACACGCCTTCCAGCACGCTACGGGTATCCGCCCATGGCCGACCCCGTCGCGAACCGGAGGTCTTGGGCTCAACCAGTGGTTTCAGCACTTCCCACTGCACATCGGTGAGTTCCATACCTACCGATGTGCCTGTAAATTCAACTCCGCACAATTACTTAGTGCGGTACCTATTTATGAGATAGGTTCTAGTTAAACAACCTGCGACGCAATAGTCCGCAAAGGCCCAGAACGCCGCTGCCCATTAGGACCAGCGAGCCCGGTTCCGGGGTAGGAGCTGCAATAGCGAACGAGGCAAAGTCGGTATCGCCGGTCACCGTCAGGAAGGCGATATCGGTGTTGGTGGTGAGCCAGACTCCGATGCTGGGATTGCCCGCGACGTTGGCGCCGTCGAACAAGTAGGTACCGGTTCCGCCGGTCCACTTGTATTCAGGCATGGAGCCTTGAACGAAGTCAGCCGGATTTGACCCGCTTACGTAGAAAGCATCCTCCAGCCAGGCGGATTGGATCAGCGTGTGAGAGGCATCGTAAGCATGCAGTGTGAAGTCCTCGCTGCCTGAGCCGTCGTCAAGGTCACCGAACACCATCATGGTGCCCGTCTGTAAGGAACCATGGGTAAGACCGGTGAAATCGAAGTTAGCGGTGTTGTTTTTGACCGGGTATGCTCCGGTGCCGGTGAATTGTCCGCCGTAGCCCTGATCAACCCCGGATGGCCAGGTTCCTGTGAAAATGCCGGAGTTGTTAACCACGTTGGGGTAGACACCCGGCTGTCCATTGCCGCAGCCGCTGCCCGGACAGTTGCCGGGAAGCTGCAACGGGCCGGACGAGTTGAGGGTAGCAGCGAAGGCCGGCGCCGACGCAACAACTCCCAAAATAAGAGACAAGGCAAGCAGCGCCATGATGGAGAAGTAAGACTGTTTCTGTCCACGGAGCTGCGACGTTTCTTTCTTGGTATCAAAATTAGCTGTAAGAGTGCTTAAGTTCATGACCATCTCCTAGGTAAGTCGTATTTAGTGGACGATAGTTGAGTTGGCCATCGTCCGGGGAGCAATGCGGCTACTTCGCTCGCCGCTAAGTATGGAAACGATGACTTAGCCCAACAGCCTGCGCCGCAGTAGTCCGCCTGCGGCAACCAGACCTGAGCCGAGCATGATGAGGCTGGAAGGCTCAGGAACGTTTCCTGCGATCACGCCGCTGGAGAAGTCCTGGAACACCCCTTCGTTGTTGGCGTTAGTGAAGCTGGTTCCGAAAAATGGGCTATCGAAGTACTGTTCGTTGTCGGTGTCCGAACCGATCGCACCGCCGGAGACGAAGGTATTGGTGTTGAACGAGCGGTTGGGGTTGTTCAGATCGTTAGGCACAACCGAGAACCAGTACTGGCCAGCCCCCAGCGTCAGATTGGTCTTAACCGCGTCCGTGAATTCGTTATAGCCGAACGCGGTGTTGCCGGTTGCGGTATGCAGGAAGTCAGTTCCACCGCCGGTACCGGAAGCAAGCAGGGTTCCGCCGTTGCCTTCCGAGACGTTGTTACGGATTTCCCAGTAGCCGCTGGTCGGGTTCAGAGTGCTCAGGTTGTTGGTGAACAGGCCGTCAATCGAGCCACCGCCCCAGTTGAAGTTCTGGAGGGTCGCCGCGCCGTAGGGATTGCCGTTGACCGCGGCGTCGTTTTCGTTCGCCAGGGCGTTGGCGTTCAAATTCTTCGGATCAAAGTCGCCGCCGTAGAAGACGCAGGCCAGGCCAAATGTGTTTACGCTGCCAGCTGCGGTACAGGGCTCAGCCTGGGCGTTGGCGAATACGCTGAGGAACAGCAGCGCAAACAGGGAAAGAACCAATGCGAGCTTGGAAGAGATGCTTGCTTTTGGTTGACGGTTTACAACCAGCGACTGTGAATTTCGTTTATTCATAATGACCTCGTCTGGTTTATTGGTTTGTGGCGATGGTTGAGCAGGCCATCGCCGGTTTGTGCTGCGGCTACTTCGCTCGCCGCTTCATAGGGAAACCCTGACCTAGCCCAATAGCCTGCGACGCAGCAGTCCACCGATGCCAATCACGCCGGTACCCAGCATGATCAAGCTCGATGGTTCAGGAGTTGCGTAACCGTCCAGGCCGCTGGAAAGGGTCTGGAAGACGCCTTGGGTGTCGGCATTGGTGAAGTTCGCTCCGAAAAAGGCGGAGTCCCAATACTGCTGGTCGTTGACCTGGTCGCCAACGCCATTCGGTCTGGTGAAGGTATTGGTATTAAAGGAACGGCCCGACTCATTGAGTGACTGCGGAACCACCGACTCCCAGTACATGCCGGCAGGCAGAACGATGTTTTGGCCGGTAACGTGGGCCGTGAACTCGCCGTTACGGCTGGTTGGCGTCCAGGTGAAGGTGCCGGCGCCGGTAGTGCCAAGGCCGGAAGCAATCAGAGTTCCGCCGTCACCTTCTGAAACACCGCTGCGAATTTCGAAGTATGCGCTGCCGGGATTCAGGTCAGAAAGGTTATTGGTGAAAAGACTCTGTATCGTCCAGCTCTGGCCGCGAGGAATGACAAAGTTCTGAAAGGTGGCAGCGCCGTAGAGCGGACCGGAAACGATGGCATCGTTTTCGTTCGCCAAGCCGTTGGCATTGGGATTATTGGGTTCGAAGTCGCCGCCATAGAACAGACAGTTGGGGACGCATTGCGCATTCGCGAATGCGGCAAAGAACAGAACAGCGAACAAAGAAATGGTCAGTGCAACCCTGGTGGTACTTGCTGTGGGTTGATATTTGACCGCTAGCGAATTTGAGTTCCGATTATTCATAATTACCTCATCTTGTTTGTAGCTGGTGACCATGGTTGAGCTAGCCATCGCCGGGTTTGTGCTGCGGCTACTTCGCTCGCCGCTTGGGGATGCTGAAGCGTGCGTCACTTCACCACCCCCGGCAAGGAGGAGGAAGCGCTGCGGGGGGCGAATGGATCGGAGCTGCTGTAGCGAAATACTCTTTCGCCGAGCCGGTCCTGATCGGACAATCGTTCTTGAAGCTTTATGGAAAGCACGCGCAGGACGAGAAGATTGGCCACCACGCCGGCGCGGGGAGGAATGGGGACGCTGCCGGTGTCGGCGGTTGACGCAGCATCGCTGAGCTCTTTCGCCTTCGCCAGGAACGTCCGGATAAGAGTTATGAATGACCCCTGCGTGTCTTGCGTTCTCATGGTGGCCTCCTTGCTTGATAGTCGAGAGGGCCTGAGGTATGTGTTGTTCAGTTCCGCTCTCGTGAGGGCACAATGCGCTCGTTCGAATCGGCGTTCAATACTTCCGGGGTGATATGGAGGTAAGTTGCAGGTGATAGTGCAGGCTTATGAAAACTAAGTGGTTGCCGTCCGATGTCATCGGTAACCGCAAACTTCCGGTAGTTCGCCGTGGCTTCGAGGCGCGTTCGAAGATAACGTTCTATAGCAAAGCACCGCGGAGAAGCTAATGAAATGGTCAAAGTCAACATTGTTTGTCATCCCGAACCTCTTTAGGGGTGAGGGATCTGCTGTTTTTCCAGCTGCCCAAATACTTATATTCGCAGCCACAAGAGTTTTTCAGCAGCCTCTGAAGCCGTGCCCTGATACAAAGCATTTGTGAGATGGCTTCTAGATAGTCGACAGCGCACGAGTCCTTCCTATCGAAGATCTAATTCGTCCCAATAATTGGCAGGAACGAGCGAACTCGATTGCAGGGTTATAGTTTCGTCCATGACTATGCTCGTCAGGCGGTGGTTGCGAATATAAGAATTTGTTATGGGTAGCCCACAAGCGGCTGACTCGCCGGCAAAAAAATGGCCGGCAGCGCAGGAGGAGCGCGTGCCGGCAGAGGAGGAAACTATCTATAAGTTTTTATGATTGCTGCCCGAGCGGAATGAGGTGCGTTCTCATGAGAGCGCTCGGTTCACTGCCGAAGGTTCATGCTGTACCTCCCTGTCTCATTTGAGTCACTGATTGCTTCGTGCACTCCCAGGCGCCCCGTCCCCAGCGCAGTCCGATTGCCAGCCAGAGCACCAGGTACGCCACCTCGAGCACGAGGTCATCGCGGTGGCCGCCACCTTTGACCATCCCGGCGATCCTGACCAGCTCGGCGCCGGCGATAAAGGCCGACATCAGGGCATATAGAAAGCTCGTCCGCAAGGATAGGCGTTGATAGTCGGGCTCTTCTGCGAACAGGGATGAAAATAGGGGAGCCATTGCCAAACCTCCAGCCGAGAACGATTCAGGTCGTAGCAACCAGTTCCGCTCTCGTGAGGCCAGAATGCTCCCGGCGGGCGCTGCGATCAATACTTGGCAGGTGATATGGAGGTAAGTTCGATGTCAACGTGCAGGTGGCTGAAAAATAAAGAGTTCCCACCAAATGTCATTGCAATACTGTTTTAACAATGCAGGCCAGCCGTTATATAATCCGGCCAATTCCCGTGAAGCAAGGAGATTGTCGTGAGCGCCACGCACCGGCTCCTCCGATTCGGACTGTTCGAGGTCAACCTCGACACCGAAGAGCTGCGTAAAGACGGGATACCCATGAAACTCGGCCCCCAACCTTTCAAGGTGTTGGCCATCCTGGCCGGTCGCTCGGGGCAGATCGTAGCCCGCGAGGAGATCCGCCAAGAGGTTTGGGGGGAAGAGACTTACGTCGACTTCGAACATGGGTTGAACCAGTGCATCAAGCAAATTCGGACTGCACTGAACGACGATTCCACCAAGCCGCTGTACATTGAGACGCTTCCCCGCAAGGGGTACCGCTTCCTGGCGCCGGTTACCTCCAAGACCATCGCTGTCGTGCCCAAAGTGACCGCCTCTTCTTCGGGGGTTCAACCGCGAGTTTTCTTGCCGACGGCCAACCCCGGTCTCACAGCAAACCCACCGGTGGCGATTTCGAGTGCCGCTGCGCAGGCTCCCGCGATCGAAAAAGTGATGCCGCCACCCCCACCCCCGGAAGTCTCGACCAACGAAGAAGCAGCTGCTGCCGAGAAAGGGGTGGCTGAACCGGTCCGGCGCAGCAAAGTGGGCCGTTTACTGGGATGGTTGGCGGTGCCGATACTGGCCGTGATCGCTATTGCATTCTATTGGCATTCGCAGAAAGCCAACGCGCTGATGGAACGCGACACCGTGGTGTTGGCTGATTTTGAGAACTCCACCGGTGACCCCGTCTTTGACGATACCTTGAAGCAAGCCCTTCGCATTCAACTGGAGCAATCGACCTTCCTCAACCTGGTGGACGATAGGACGGTGATCAGGACTTTAAAGTTGACAGGCCATTCGCCCGCCGATCGTCTGACCCCCGAGATAACGCGGGATATCTGCCAGCGCATCGGCAGCAAAGCGATGCTGACCGGCTCCATTGCCGAGCTGGGCACGCAGTACGTGATTGGCTTACAGGCGGTCAACTGTGACTCTGGCGCGGTGTTGGCCGAAGCACAAGAGCAAGCCAAAAATAAGGAGGAGGTGCTGAAAGCCCTGGATCGCGCGGCTATAACTGTCAGACGCCGATTGGGCGAGTCGCTGCGCTCGGTTGAGAGCTTTGCCACGCCCGTCGAAGAGGCTACGACTCCTTCGCTGGAAGCGCTTAAGGCATACAGCTTGGGCCTGAAAGTGCAAGCCTTGAAAGGCGATACCGCCTCCCTGCCTTTCTATATGCATGCGGTCGAGCTGGATCCGACATTCGCCATGGCTTATCAGCGCATGGCGGGCACTTACATGGCCCTGAATGAAGGCGGACTGGCAAGAGATAACGAGCAGAAAGCCTACGACCTCCGCGACAAGGTGACTGAACGGGAAAAGTTGCTGATCGAGGGGCAACGCTATCTTTCCGTCACAGGGGAGCTGGACAAAGCCGCGCAGACCTACGAAATGGGAAAGCAAACCTATCCCAATGATCCCTCATCGTCGCGGAAATTGGTTCTTATCTACTCACGCCTGGGAGACTACGAGAAAGCGGTCGCCGAAGCTCAAGAACTTCTGAAGCTAGACCCGAAGAACGGTGTCAACTATGGCGATCTAGTAGGAGCCTCCTTGAGCCTCGATCACTTTCAAGCCGCAGAGGACGCCTACAAGCAGGCCGAAGAGAAGGGGCTGAATGGCGAATGGATGTTTGGAAACCGGTACATCCTGGCCTTCCTGCAGGGCGATCAAGCCAGGATGTCGGATCTGGTTTCGGGCGCCATGGGCAAGCCGGGTTTCGAAGAGCTGGCCCTGGCGATGCATGCCGATACGCAAGCCTGGTACGGAAAACTTGAGAGTGCGCGCGAGCTGACCAGGCACGCCATGGATTCAGCATTGCGAAACAATGCGAAGCAGACCGCGGCGAGCTACCAGGCGGCCTCGGCACTACGAGAGGTGGAATCGGGCAATCGCCAACAGGCGCGGGCCGAAGCTAACGCAGCCCTGAAGCTGGCACCCACCCGTGACGTACAGGCGATGGCCGCCCTGGCACTGGCGCGCGCCGGCGATACCGCAGCGGCCGAGAAACTGGATTCGGAGCTCGACGAAGCATTTCCTCTGGACACCCTGATCCAAAAGTATTGGCTGCCTGTGATCCGGGCGTCAGTTGCGCTGAATCGCAACCAACCGGAGGCCGCAATCGACTTGCTCAAGCCGGCGATTCCTCTCGATTTCGCCTCGCCAGTCAATTTTACCGTGTATTTGTGTCCCCCTTACTTGCGTGGGCAGGCGTATCTCATGTTGCACCAGGGAGCGGCGGCGCGAGCCGAATTTCAAAAGCTTGTCGACTCATCGCGGTCTCACCTTTAATTTCCAGTGGGGAGCCTTGGCGCAGCTTGGTTTGGCTCGGGCTTATGCCATCGAAGCCAAAACCGAACCCGCCGTGCGCGACCAGGCACTCGCCGCCTATAAGGAGTTCTTGACCCTATGGAAGGATGCCGACCCTGACATTCCCATCTACAAGCAGGCTAAGGCGGAGTACGCGCAATTGGCGGAAGCTGGCAACTAACAGCCATCTCAATAAATCGGTTTTGAAAGAGCACGGCTTCCGAGGCTGCTGAAAAATTCGAAGTTCGGGTAGTGCTGGCCTTCCTGAAGGCCAGCGTTATGCCGTTGAAAATACGTGCGGGCTTTAAGCCCCGGAGGGGTTTTACAATCCAGCTTGCCTTATTAGTTCTGGGTCGATGTCTGTTTCTTGCCGCCGTGAACACTGGTAAACCTACGCAGCACGAACTCCTGAACGATACCCGCAAGACTGCTCTCAGCAATCCTCACTACCGAATTCTGCACCACCAGACTCAGGCTGCGATCGGCCGGCGGATAGTAAAGGTACGATACGCCGCCAGAGGCAAAGCTACCGAGAAAATTGGAGTAATTAGGCTGCCACTTCTTGTTATCGCCTTTGCAGATCACGGCGTTACTGATGGCGTAAAGCAGCCGGGATTTCGTAGTCCCGGTGCCCCGATAGAAGTAACGCGGGTCCTGGTGCAACACGGTGGGAAAGATGGCGCTGCCGACCATGGTCCCCACAAACACATCGGCGTAAGCCGCCCCCAGACGCTTGCCGTAGCCCTCTGCGCCCTGTCCATATCCGGGGAACTCATCCGCCGCCTGGTAAATGCCGGCGATGGCACCCGCTCCTACGATAGTCACCGGATCGGTTACTGATTTCCAGGCCAGCTTGAACTTTTGTCGAGTCGGCAGAGGAGCCGGATCGGCCTCATACGTGACGTAAAAGTTGGGAATAAAGCCGAAAGCGCGCTGGTGTACCTCTTCCGTGACTTGCTCTTCGGCAACTTCGATCGGCGTCAGCTCGACGTTCACCTCCGCAGTGACGGCGGTGATGTTCAGCGCGATGGGCGGCACCACGAGAGCTTGCCCTGCATCCACCTCGCCGGAGTAGGTTTTGGTATCGAAGCCGGGGGCGGTTACCGTGATATGAAATGGACCTGGAGTAATGTTCGCGAAAGAGTATTCACCGTTCGAACCGGATGCAACTTGCTGCTTTTTGGAATCGTTGTCACGCGCCAATTCAACGATGGCGCCTTCAGCCACTTCGCCCTGCTGATCTGTAATGGTTCCGGACACCGCGCCCAGAGAAGGATTTTGCACTGGCGTCGTCGGGTTCGATGTGGTCGGCGCTTTGGACGGGCCAGAACTCTTGGCCGGCCGCTTGGTTTGAGAGAGCGCCGCTTGGGGAACGACCAGGGGAAGCACCAATACGCTAAAAAACAGCAAGCCTCCCCAACCGCCCGCACCAGTCAGTCGCCGGAGCAAGTACATCTCTAGAAAAATCTCCTTTGAGTTAAAAACCTATCGCTTTCGCTACAGAGGATGTAGATGCTGTAGCCGCGAATCCGCTTCTTTTCGCCAGCCGATCGGGGAATCGGCACGCTTACGCGAATATCCATTCTACCCTCGGTGTAGCGTTGCTGTAGATAACCAGAGGTCATAATACGCTACCAAACGAGGAACTCAAGTGCCCTCATTGAATTCGCTGCGGCGAGCCAGTTGGTTCCCCGAACTGGGCTGCGTCCGCCGGGTCTAAACTAATGAGTATGTGGCGGAATCTGAATCGTTTGCGCCTATTGCTGCTGCTGTTGAGCGCAATGATTCCATTACTTTGCTCCAGCAACGCCCACGCTCAACCGGCGACCGGTCGTCTGATCCTGAAGGACGGTTCTTATCAATCCGTGGTGAAGTACGAGGTTCACGGCGACCGCGTCCGCTATTTCAGTGCCGAGCGTTATGAGTGGGAAGAAGTCCCATCGGCGCTGGTCGATTGGGATGCCACCAACAAGTACGCCGCCGATCTGGCGAGCGGCAAGGCCCGCGTCCATGTGGAGACGCCGGAGGAACGCGAAGAAAGGGAAGCGGAAGAAGCCAATTCGCCGGAGATTGTTCCCGGCCTGCGGCTGCCCGGGTCGGGAGGAGTGTTCCTGTTCGAGACCTACAACGGCAAGCCGGAAGCGGCGGAGATCGTGCAAAATGGCAGCGAAGTCAACCAGAGCAAAAAGAAAAATGTGCTGCGATCGGCTATCAATCCGGCCGCCGGCGCGAAGCAGTCATTCGAATTGAAAGGGGCGCACGCCCAGATCCAGGCACATAGTGGGCAACCTGTGTTGTACGTCGACATCGATGAAGGGGAGTCTGACATCCAGCTCGACGACCGCTTTCGCATCGTGCGCGCCCAGCCCAAAAATGATGCACGCGTAGTCGGCAACCTCAAGGTATCTCTTACCGGCAAGACCAGCGAGGAGAGCACCATCATCCCCACCACGGTTGAGAAAGTCGGGAAAGGACAGTGGCTGAAGGTAACCCCGACGAAAGAACTCTTACCGGGTGAGTACGCGTTGGTGGAGATGCTGGGGCCGCAGGAGATGAACCTGTACGTCTGGGATTTCGGAGTGAATCCGCAGGCGCCCGCTAATCCCAACGTATGGCGTCCGGCCGCGCCGTGAATCCCACGCGCAATTGCTGATGGAGGCCAATTGGCGTAGAATAATCCGCCAAGAGGCTAGAATGACATCAAGCGCAATTGCTGACGCACTGGGTGGCAGGAAGGTGCTTGGTCGCTCGGTTAATAGCTTCGCTGAGCTTGCCGAACTCATACGCCGCGGCCTGCCCTCCGGTTCCCTGGCCGTGCTGGGGCAAAAACTCGATCTCAAGAACGCAGCCCTTTCAGAGAAACTCGGAATTCCTCCACGCACCTTGACGCGCCGCCTGAGCCGGCACTCGCGGCTAACGGCGGCTGAGTCAGATCGTACGGTTCGCTTGGCTCGCGTCTACGCCACCGCTGTCGAGATGATCGGCAATGCGCAGAAAGCGGTTCTCTGGTTGCGCACACCTAACCGCGCTCTGGGAGGGGAAATTCCAATTGACCAACTGGATACGGACTTAGGGGCCAAGGAAGTAGAAAACATCCTGGGGCGAATCGCCTACGGCGTCTATAGCTGATGCGTCTTTGGAGGATTTGCCGCCAGGCTCGTGCGAAAGACGCGTTTTCCGGGGAGGGAGCTCGCCTGTATGGCGGACGCTGGAATAGTCAAGGGGTCAGGGTTGTGTACACGTCCACCTCGCTGGCGCTGGCGGCCATAGAGACTTTCGTGAATCTCGAGCCCAACTTACAGCCCGATGACTTGGTTTCCATCGAGTGCGAGCTTCCCGACGACATTGAGATGGAGCGGCTCGGCCCCGACCACCTCCCGCGCCACTGGTACGCCACAGGAAATGAGTCTCTGCGCAGATTTGGGGATTCCTGGGTTCGTGCCGGCAGCACCGTCGCATTATGGGTACCATCGGCAGCGATCAGAGGCGAATGGAATGTACTTTTGAATCCAGCTCATCCGCTGTTCGCAAAAATCCGAAGCTACGAAGCTCAACCTTTCGAATTCGATGTCCGAATGTTCGTAGCCGGAAAGGGTAGCCAGCGGCGGCAGTAGGCCGTTAGTCGGCGGCGGCGGGGTCGCCCAGCCCGACGATCCCAAGTCCGGCAACCGCAATGTTGTCGCGACCCGATTGCTTCACCGAATACATCAACTCATCCGCCCGCTGCACAATGTCCTGGGGCGACGATGCGTCGTGCGGGTAGCCGGCGATGCCGATGCTGGCCCGCAATTGTATCGAGACATTTTCTTCCGGTCGCCAGTCCCGCTGGTGAAAGGCCCGTGCAATGCGACGCGCCACAAACAGGGCTGAGTCGCGCGAAGTCTGCGGCAACAGAATCGCAAATTCGTCGCCGCCGTAGCGGAACGCCGCGTCGATGAGCCGCAGGTTTTCTCTCAAACACTGACCTACCTGCGCAATCAGCTTGCTGCCCACCAGGTGTCCGTAGTTGTCGTTAACGAATTTGAAGTGGTCCAGGTCGAGAAACAGCAGTGAGAACTGATAGCCGAAGCGGGCTGAGCGATGCACCTCTTCATCCAGCACCGTAAAAAGATGGCGCTGGTTATACAGCTTGGTGCAGTCATCCGTAATACTGAGCTCCTGGATTCGCCGCACGGCGCGGGCATTGTCGATAGCGATGGCGGCATAATCGGCGATAGTGCGCAGGAAAAGCTCGTTCTGCTGATAGACCTGCAGATCGATTCCGAGCAGCTGAATGACGCCGAAGACGCTGTGCACGCCGCGCACCGGCAGGCAGACCACCGCGGAATCAGGGGTGAACAGCGGATCGACCGTCTCCGGGTCGACGCGCGGATCGCCGAGCAGATCGGAGATGACCAGCGCCTCCCCCGTCGCCATCACGCACTGGGCCAGGGTTTGCTTGTTCTGGAGCCGGACCTGGTTGAGCCGTTCGAAGTCGGGCTCAACCGGCGCCACATACTGTGGCTGTTGGCTGTTTTCATCCAGCAGAATCAGCGCCCAGGTGGCCGTCTCGAAGTAGGCCGCCATCTTCTGCATCAGGGTTTCAAGAATTATGTCGAGGTCAAGCGACGAGGTAAGCGCTTTGGCCACATCGTGAAAGATGCTGAGGTCGTAGAGTCTTGACTCTGAGGCCGCAGAGGCGATCTTCATTGGGAAGCCCAGGGTTACACTCTCAGTTCGTCGACTCCGGAGTAGGAAGTCATTGAAAAACTCGGTTCTATGGTACTAGAAAGCGAGGGATTGTTGTAGAACGAAAAACTAGCACGACCCGAAACTTAAGTAACCGTGGAGGAACAGAAAAAGCTTAGTTTGACACTCACTTACACTCTTTCTATCATTCGCGCAGCATCTGCCCTCAATCGGATTGTGGTGATTCTCTGGATACGAAGCAACAATCCGCATCATCCTTTGGCGATCGGCTCCGGCGCGAGCGAGAGATGCGGGGCGTTTCCCTCGACGAAATTGCTGAGTCCACCAAGATTGGCACGCGCCTGCTGAAGGCCCTCGAAGATGAGCAATTCGATCTGCTGCCGGGGGGCATCTTCAACAAAGGATTCGTGCGCGCCTACGCCAAGTACCTGGGCATGGACGAAGAACAGGCGGTAGCCGATTACCTTCAGGCGGCTGGCAACGAGGAGCCCGATGTCCAACTCGTCGCACATCAGAGTGAATGGGACGAAAACAGGTATACCGAGCCAGGAACACCGCGACGAGGCTTCCCCTTTGCGCCGGTTCTTGTATTGGTGGTGGTAGTGGCGGTCGGTTTTGGCGGGTGGAGAATCTACCAGCAGCACATGCAGGAAAAGCAAGCTTCGCAAGCTGATCGGGAAGCCTTGCAGGCCTCCGCCAATTCGGCGCAATCCGCGCCGTCCAACGCGAATCAAAGTAGCTTGCCTCAACCCTCCTCCGCAGCAGTCAATACACCGCCCTCACCGCAGCCATCATCCGTCCAAGGTGCCGCTAGTAGTCTGACGCCTGGGGCTGCATCCGGCTTCGAGGTTGAGGTAAAGACGACCGGCCGCGCCTGGGTTTCGTTAAAGGCAGACGGCAAAGTCCTGGTGAGTGGTGTCCTCAGCGCTGATCAGGTCAGAACGCTGCACGCCGACAAGGAGATCGTGGTCTGGACAGGTAATGCCGGAGCTACCCAGGTTTCATTCGATGGCAAGGCGGTGCCCATGCCAGGCGGTGCCGACGAAAAAAGGGTGCTGGTTTTCAAACCAGGTGGATTGCAGCCGACGCCGCAGCCGAGTGCTCGGCCGGCTGCCGAATCTCCGGCTCAACCGACGGCAGCGCCGTCGCCAACTCCGCGATGACTCTCTCAGGCTCTGCAACGTGAAAAATCTCGGCGAACATGTAGTACGGATCGAAGCCGAAGCCCTGCACGCTTTGGCGGACCGCATTGCCGGTTCCATGGGCCAGGACTTCAACCGCGCTCTGGAGCTGCTCTACTGCTGTGCCGGCCGCGTGGTCGTAACCGGCATGGGGAAGAGCGGCATTATCGCGCGAAAGGTCGCAGCTACGCTCAGCTCCACCGGCACGCCCGCACTCTATTTGCATCCGGCTGAAGCGCTTCATGGCGATCTGGGAAACGTGGTTCGGGGAGATGTGGTGATTGCGCTCTCCGCCAGTGGTGAAACGGCGGAGATTCTACAGTTGCTCGCCTCCGTCAAACGGCTGGCGATTCCGCTGATTACCTTCACCGGCGACGATCTCCATTCCGCGCCGGAAAATTCGCGGCCGTCTACCCTGGCGCAGGCTGCGACGGTGGCGCTGGATTGCTCGGTCACCCGCGAGGCCTGCTCGCTTGGGCTGGCGCCAACGGCCTCTACCACCACGATGCTGGCATTAGGGGATGCCCTGGCCATGGCGTTGTCGGAAAAACGCGGATTCAAGGAAGAGGATTTTGCGAACCTTCATCCCGGAGGCAAACTGGGGAAGCGGCTGGCTCGTGCCTGGTCGCTGATGCACAGTGGCGACGCCTTGCCTTGCGTTTCGCCGGCGGCCAGCATGAGCCAAGTCATCTACGAGATGTCGCGCAAAGCTTTGGGCATGACCACCGTCGCGGACGACGGTAAGCTGGTCGGCTTGATCAGCGATGGAGACCTGCGTCGCCTGCTGGAACATCACGGTAAGCAGGCACTCGAGCTTTCGGCCGCTCAATGCATGACCAAAAATCCGCAGACCATCGGCCCCGACGAGTTTGCGATCGCGGCGCTGGAAATTATGGAGCGCCGCAAGATTACCGCGCTTCCGGTGGTTGACCCGGACGGACGTCTGCTGGGCGTAGTTCACCTGCACGACCTCTGGGGCACCCAGATGGTGTAATTCGCTTGCTTGTGACAACCCCGGCTCTTTACGCCGGCATCCAACACCCTGACGTGCACTAGGATACTTCTGTCCATCCCTTGCGGGTTACAGGCCGTCTCTCACGCGCTCGCCGGTGAGGTCACGGTGTTCCATCGATTGGGGCCTCATGTCTGCGAATGCGACCAAGGTCGAAACCATTGCGCAATCTGCCGCGCCTTGGAAGCTCGAAGAGGCCTGCGAACTCGCCACCATTCTCGATTCCGTCCTCGACACCGCCCGGGCCCTGATCCCGGCTGACGCTTACGCCATCTGGCTATTCGAGAGCGACCGCCAGGAGTGGAGTATCGCCGCCAGCCAGGGGCTTTCGAAGGGGTTCATGGTCCCGGTGCGAGGCGGTCCCGACGCCATGCCCGCCAAGCCGATCTGCGCAGAGGATGTGCAAAGAGAAGGTCTGCTGAGCGATCGTGTCGCGACCTACCGAGACGAGGGCATTCGCTCGATGATGGCGCTGCCCATCTTCGTTCAGGAGCAACGCCGGGGAACGCTGGTCTTCTACTTCCGCAGATTGCAGAGCTTCAGCAAGGCCGAAATTCGGTGTGGCGAATCGCTGGCCCGGCTGAGCAGTTCCGCCTTGGCGGCTTCGGAGCTGTACCGCGAACAGAGCCGGGCGAAAGTCGCCTTGGAAAGCAGCGAGCGCAACTTCCGCGCGGTGTCGGACACCGCCGCCTGCGCCATCTTTATCCACGACGGAACTCAGGTGCTGTATCGCAACCGTGCCGCGGCTGAGATGATTGGCATGCAGTCGGGCGAGACCAGCGCCATGTGGGAGCGAGTGCATCCGCACGATCGCGAGATGGTGAAGGCGCGAGCAACAGCGCGCCTGCGCGGCGAAGATCCTCCTTCGCGCTACGAGTTCCGTATCCAGCGTGCGGATGGCGCGGTTCTCTGGCTCGATCTCACCGCCACCGCGGTTGAATATGGCGAAACCAAGTGTATTCTCGCCACCGCCTTCGATGTGACCGAGCGACGCTTGGCGGTTGAGCAAATGCGACGCCGCGAACAGGAAGCACGTACCCTCCTCGATAACCTTCCCGATGTGATTTCGCGGTTTGATCGCAATCTTCGCCACCTCTACGTCAGTCCTCATGTGGAACGCCTGACCGGAATACCGGTCGCGGCGGCGGTGGGAAAAACCTTCGAAGAGATTGGATATCCGGCGCATTTATGCGAACTGTGGAACGATTCGCTGCGACGTATATTCGCCGCAAGAGCCGCCCACAGCGTGGAGTTCAGCTTTCAGAGTCCGGATGGGCAAATGCGTCACTTCATCGCCACCGGCGTTCCCGAAATTACCCGCGACGGTGTGGTTGAGTCGGTGGTGACGTTTAGCCGTGATATTACCGAGCAGCGCAACATTGTGCAGCAGTTGAAAGCCAGCCAAACCCAACTGCGGCTGATCGTCGACAGCGTTCCCGGCCTGGTGGCTTACGTTGATACGGAAGAGCGCTTCCGGCGCGTCAACCGCACCTTCGAAGAATGGTTCCAGCGGCCGTTGAAAAGCATGTTGGGGCTGACCGTCCGCGAACTCACCGCGGAAAATTATGTTCACCTGGCTCCCCGAGTTGCCCAGGCGCTGGCTGGACAGGAGGTACAGTTCGAGGCCAGGAATCGCTACCCCGACGGGTCCCGCGACGTTCTGATCACCTATGTTCCCGAT
Organism: uncultured Acidobacteriaceae bacterium; assembly: GCA_963796585.1. Classification (GTDB taxonomy): domain Bacteria; phylum Acidobacteriota; class Terriglobia; order Terriglobales; family Acidobacteriaceae; genus CAVVDY01. Next base: position 162,942 of record CAWCMB010000002.1, on the reverse strand, counting down.
ATCGATGACAACGGTACGGTTTGCGGATTTGTGGCATTGGTCATCGATGTCACCGAACGCCGCAAGGCCGAGGATGCCTTGCGTAAAACTGAGAAGCTTGCCGCTGCAGGCCGTCTGGCGGCCAGCATCGCGCACGAAATCAATAACCCGCTGGAGTCGGTCACCAATCTTATTTATTTACTGAACCAGGACCCCAGCTTGTCCTCGGCAAGCCGTGAATATCTCACCCTTGCGGAGCAGGAGTTGACGCGGGTTTCGCAGATCGCCACTCAGACCTTGCGCTTTCACCGGCAATCCAGCCGGGCGGTTTCATTGCGAGTGCAAGAGTTGCTGGATGCTCTATACGCGCTTTATCACACGCGCTTCGACCGCTTGGGGGTGGCGCTGGAACGACGCTACCGTGACGGCAACCCCATCACCGCCTTCGAGGGCGAACTGCGGCAGCTCTTCGCGAACCTCATTGCCAATGCTCTTGACGCCATGCCCGGCGGCGGACGGTTGCTGCTGCGCACCCGGGCGGCAGTACGCGCCGACGGGGTTCGCGGCATTCAAGTGACGGTTGCCGATACCGGGCAGGGAATTGCTGACGAACTGCGCAGCCGCATCTTTGAGCCGTTCGTCACCAGCAAAGGCATGACCGGTACTGGTCTGGGTCTATGGGTGAGTAAAGAAATCGTGCAAAAACACCGCGGCTCCATCCGCGTCCGCAGCCGCTCCAATGGATCATCACGGGGAACGGTATTTGTCGTCTTTCTCGCCGAGACTCCATCGCTCACGACCAACGAGAACTGAAGGTCCTGCGCGATCGAGTTGCTGTTACCATTTTTGAAAGGGACCGGCTTCACAGGCTGCGAAAAAACTCTACTGGGCGCCGTTTTGAAGGGGCGCAGCTTCAGCTGCGCCATAAGCGTCCTGTGTTTTTGTCATCCCGAACCTCTTTAGAGGTGAGGGATCTGCTGTTGTTCTACTGCGAAGAGTTTTTCCGCAGCCTGTGCAGTCGGGCCTACCGGACCACCCAAAATCTCCCAGCCCGTTCAGGGGCGGCACAGACTTGTCGTGCCAACCATGCCTCCAACCTACGGATCGAAAGCCGCTCGCTGGTGACGTACATCACCAAAAATTTCTATTCGCGATACCTTGTTTTCAATACTTTAGACAACATTTGTATCGCAAATAAGTGATTCCGTGAGACTTATATTTACATAATTGATTTCAAACAACTTACGCAACTGATTTAGAGTGGGAACGTCGGATTTCCGCAACCGCGGCCAGTAGCGTGACTGTGCGTGTCCGATCATCCGCGCACACGAAAAAAATGTTTTTTCGATTCTTTGTTTTCATCGTTGTAGCGCACTTTTCCCTGCAAATTCCTGAGCCTAAGGAGGTTACAGGCAAATTCTAGATTTCAAAGAACTTATCCCCAAAAGCCTCTCAACCTCAGACTCGGGCACACCTGTCGGTGTTCTGCAAGAGAGTCTATGAGTTGCTGAAGTGACCTGCACGAGAAAACTGCGGCGCAGAGGTTACGAAGGTCATAGATAATTCCCGAAGTGGGAAATGCTGCGCAGTAGCTTTGCGCCCTGGCGCGGAGCCGCTCCATCCAAATTCGACAAGCTAGCGAGCAGCCCATTTACGTACCCGAGTACAATTGCCGCGAACTATGACTACTCTCTATCACGTAGCTAACGGCCAGTTGGCGCCCGTCCTTCATAAGCGATTATCCAATGAAGATCAGCTTCAGGGTTGGATTGCCGCCGACCCGCGACTCATCGGACTGGATTTAGTTGTACTCGGTCGAGAGGTACAGACCGAGTTCGGCGGGCGCATCGACATACTGGGAGCCGACCGCGACGGGAACCTCGTCATTGTCGAATGCAAACGTGATCGCACGCCGCGAGACGTGATAGCCCAGGTGCTCGACTATGCGAGTTGGGTGTCGGGTTTGTCCAGCAGAGATATCTACGAGCTTTCACAACGGTACGTCGGGAAGCAGTTTGACGCTGCCTTCCGGGAAGCATTCGGCATCGATCCGCCGGAGACTCTCAACGAGAGCCACAGCTTATACATCGTGGCAGGTGAGTTCGACGCCTCATCGCGCCGTATCGTCGAATATCTTGCGGAGACGCACGGGATGGCAATCAACACTGCGTTCTTTGACATTTTCGAGCACCAAGGGGAGCTCTTCCTCGCTACGGACTGGTTACTCGATCAGGAAGAGGTTGTGCAACGCGCCGAGAGCAAGGCCAAGGCACCATGGTCGGGCTTGTGGTACTACAACGTGGGACAGAACGACGAGCGAAACTGGGAGGACATGCGGCGATATGGATTCATCGCAGCAGGGGGAGATCGATACTACTCGGACCCGTTGCGTAGACTCTCTCCGGGGGACCGTGTAGTAGCCTATCAGAAGCAAGCGGGCTATGTGGGCTACGGGACTGTCCTTGCTTCATCCGTACCCGCGCGTGAATTCCAAGCAGACGGCAAGCCGATATTGGAACTGTCCATACAGGCGAAGGGCTTCGGGCACGATTCTGATGATTTGGACAAGTGTGAGTATGCGGTTCGAGTGGAATGGAAGAAAACTTATCTAATTTCCGAAGCAAAAACCTTTCAAGGTGTTTTTGCCAACCAGAATATCGTTTGCAAGTTGAGAGACCAGCCAACCCTAGAGTTCCTGCGCCAAGTTTTTCCTCTCGTTGATGCACCGGCAGCAAATGCGACCGGGGTAGCGGCGGGAGCACAATAGCCCTTACCTCTTCAAACAAGACACTATTCCAACGTCATCTGCTCCGCTGCGGCTCCCTTTGATTTCGGAGCCTGTTTGAAGGTGGCGTCGAGCCAGCGCGGGTAGGCGACCTGCTCGCCCACTAAGAGTTGCGCGATGGTGAGAATCTGGATGCGGGGAAACTTCTCTTCCAGGTGCGGTGATTCATAGAAGCCCGCTTCGGCGGCTTCTTTCTCCATGGGTTTGGTCGCGGGCTCCAACGTGATGAGCACGCCGATGGCGGCCTTCTCACGCTCGACAACGCCGCGCAGGTCACGAACGTACGACACCTGCACGTGTCCCGCCTTGACGGAGAAGATAATCTGTTTGGTCTTACCGCTCTTGTCGTCGTGGAAGTAGAGGCGTCCGTCGATGCCGCGGTCCGCGCCTTTGCGCTGGTCGCTGGGTCGGGCTGAAACGAGGCCGAGCGCCCACCATTGGAACTGATACGGGTCGCTGCGGGCGAGGTCCCCTGCTCCTTCGAGGTCGGTTGGTTCGCCGATAACTTCATATTGCTTTCGGATTTCATTGGCGAAGATGTCATCGAGACGCTTCTTGATGAGGTTCACGGCAAGGTGCGTGATGTCGATGCTGATCCAGCGGCGCCTCAGGCGCTGAGCGGCGACGATGGCGGTGCCGCACCCGCAGAATGGATCGAGAACTAGTATCTAGTTGCATAAATAAGCGATTGGTGTATAGTGCAATCCATGAAGGCTCGCAGTATTGCACTGACGCCGGAGGAACAGGCTGATCTGGAGTTGGTAGTGCGTCGCCCGAGCAGTGCGGCGCGGGATGTGTTTCGGGCCGGCGTGATTTTGCGGGCAGCCTCCGGGGCCAGCAATGAGCAGATCGCTGCGGCCATGGACACGCGGCCGGCTACGGCGAGCAAGTGGCGCGGCCGCTTTCTGCGCCACCGGATGGACGGTTTGCAGGATGCGCCGCGGCCAGGCAAGCCGGCGGTCTACGGCCGCAACAGCGAGCGTCGCATCCTCGCGCAACTGGATCAACCGCCGCCCAAAGGTTATGCGCGTTGGAACGGAGCCTTGCTGGCCGCGGCGCTGAAGGACATCTCCGACGATCAGATTTGGCGGGTGCTGCGCAAGCATGGAATTTCGCTCCAACGACGTCACAGTTGGTGCGTCTCAACCGATCCCTGTTTCGCTCGCAAGGCCGCCGACGTGGTGGGACTTTATCTCAACCCACCGGAACATGCGCTGGTGTTGAGCGTGGATGAAAAACCTCACATTCAAGCTCTGGAACGGGCCCAGGGCTGGCTGAAGCTGCCCAACGGCAAGGCCCTCACCGGCTTTCAGCACGATTACAAGCGGCACGGCACGACCACGCTGTTTGCGGCTCTGGAGGTGGCCACGGGGCTGGTGAAGGGCGATCATTACCAGCGCCGCCGCCGCACCGAGTTCCTCGACTTCATGAACGGCATCGTAGCCGAGCACCCCGGCCGCGAGATTCATGTCATCCTGGACAATCTCAACACCCATAAGCCCAAACGCGACCGATGGCTGGCCCGCCACAAGAACGTCCACTTTCATTTCACCCCCACCCACGCCTCGTGGATGAATCAGGTGGAGATCTGGTTTTCCATTCTGCAGAGCCAGTCGCTGACGGGGGCCAGCTTCACCAGCCCCCGCCAGTTGCGCAAACACATGGACGACTTCATCGCCGCCTACAACCAGACGGCCCACCCATTCGAGTGGAAGAAGCAGGTCGTATTCCAGAAACACCCCAAAACTCTGTACGCTAACTTATGCAACTAGATACTAGGTCGCCTTCGTTGCTGCTGGCCTTGATGATGCGCTCGAGCAGGGCTTCAGGTTTCTGGGTCGGGTAGCCGAGGCGTTCGGCAGTACCAGCGACAATCGGGTTTAAGTCGGTCCAAATGTCTTGAAGAGAGACACCCGGCATCTCGTCCAGAAACCGTTTGTACTCCGGCATGCCGTCGAAGGTGTGACGCAGTCGACCCTCGATCGCAAACTGCCGCATATTCGCCTTCGAGTAAGCCCAGTAACGACTTTTGTACGGTCTCACAGCCCCGTATTCCCAGTTCTCATCCGGGTGGAGATACTCGTCATCGAGGTCGGCCACCCAACGTTCACGTGCCCCGGCGCGCTTCTTCACCCGCCAGTCATAATCCGTATCTCCACCAGGCTTCGCCGCCGTCAGGTCTCCGCGTCGAAATCGTCTTCCAGTGTCTTCGTCAACGAGTCGATAGTCGCGTCCAACATAGGACTCGTCATATGCTGTGAACTGCGGATTCCATATCCACTTGTCACTCTTCGAATAGAAGAGAAGCGTGTCGTGTATGTGGCCGAAATTCTTGAGTCCCTGTTTAGTGTCGCTATGTGCACTGCTGCGCTTCCAAATGATCTCGCTCCTAAAGTACTGCGGCCCAAATACCGCATCCATGAGCATCTTCAAGTAATGGCTTGCCGTCGGGTCGCAGTGTAGGTAAATCGAGCCCGTCGCCTTCAGCACGCGCTTTAGCTCGATGAGGCGCGGAGCCATCATGGCGAGATAGGCCATCATGTCGCTGTAGCCGAGGAAGGTGCGGAAGGCCTGCATGGCCTGCGAAACCGTGCCGCCGCGCTCGACGATCTCCGTGTAGGCGCGCTCGGCGTCGAGGTTCCACTCCCACGTGTCCTCGAAGGCGGTGATCTGTGAAGACGATTGCGTGCCGTCCTTCTCGGCAAAGAGAACGTTGTAGTCCTGGCGGCTGTTGAATGGTGGGTCGAGGTAGATGAGGTCGACGGTCTCGTCCTTCACGTAGCGGCGCAGCACGTCGAGGTTATCGCCGTAGAAGAGCTTGTTGTCGGCCATGAAGGGCGATTGTAGCGCAGAGCGGAATCGGCGCTCAGCGATAGTTTGTAGAACCCGGGCTTTGACCGGTGCCGCCGTGACGGGCTCGGATGGCCACGGAATCCATTTCCCACGCCTGAAGTCGTGGGCTTCCACCCTGAGGACCTGTCGCCTTAGGGCAGGACTCTTGCCAGCGCTCCACCAGCGAGCAACTCCGAGACGCGCATGAAGTCATGCGACAGGATGCGGTCTTCAACAATCGGTGGGCTGACCGCTCGGATAGCGGAGTGCGCCGCCTGGCCGCGCTTGCTGGGCTTCAACGGAGCGAGGAAGTCAATCGCCTGCGCCACTGCTAAAGCTTCGATGGCCAGAACATTGCGCGTATTTACCACGATGCGCTGCAGCTTGTTGGCCGCCGTCATCCCCATCGAGACGAAATCTTCCTTGTTGCCCGAGGTGGTAATCGAATCGACCGAAGCCGGATGCGACAGCACTTTGTTCTCGCTTACCAGGGCGGCCGCGGTGACCTGGGCCATCATGAAGCCGGAGTTCAAACCTGCGCCGGGAGCCAGGAACGGCGGCAGACCTTCATTCAGCGAAGGATTCACCAGGCGCTCCAGCCGTCGCTCGGAGATGCCGGCCAAAGCGCTCAGCGCGATTGCCATGAAGTCGAGGGCAAAGGCGACGGGCTCGCCATGAAAGTTTCCACCGGAAAGGATCTCGCCCGCGGCTGGCGCGCCGATCTGCGGCCGGGGTGCACCGACCTTCTTTGCAACAGGGAAGACCAAAGGATTATCGACCGCCGAATTCATTTCCACTTCGAATACGCTGCGGCAATGCACGATGGTGTCACGAACGGCGCCATGCACTTGCGGAATGCAGCGCAACGAGTACGCGTCCTGCACCTTGCCGCATTCGCGATGAGATTCGCGAATCTGGCTGCCCTCCAACATCAATCGCAAGTTGTGGGCGGCGACAAACTGTCCGGCATGGGGGCGGGCCGCCTGAATGCGCTCGTCGAAAGCCACGTCGGTTCCCCGCAAGGCATCGACGCTGAGGGCTGCGATTACGTCGGCGCTGGCCGCGAGGTCCTCAGCTTCAAGGGTTGCGAGCAGACCCACCGCCAGCATGGCTTGGGTTCCGTTGATGAGCGAGATCGCCTCTTTGGCTTCGAGCACCAGCGCAGGGACGTCGGCAAGCTTCATCGCTTCAGCACCGCTGAGCCGCTTGCCCTGATACAGGGCCTCGCCTTCGCCAATCAGTACCAGCCCAAGATGCGCCAGTGGCGCCAGATCACCGCTGGCACCCACGCTGCCTTGCGATGGGATCACCGGGTGTACACCACGGTTCAGCATGGAACAGAGGGTGTCGATGACGACATCGCGGACGCCGGAAAATCCTTTGGCCAGCGAATTGGCGCGCAACAGCATCATGGCGCGAGTGACAGGTTGCGACAGCGGCTCGCCTACTCCCACAGCGTGGGAGCGCATCAGGTTGAGCTGCAACTGGCGGATATCGCCGGGCGAGATTCGCACATCGCTGAGCTTGCCCACTCCGGTGTTGACCGCGTACGCAACCTGATCGCGATCGAGCAGGTCTTCAACTACAGCACGAGCGCGATCGACCGCCTGCCGCGCTTCGGACGCGAGCAGCACCGGCCGGTTCTCATAAACCACCTCGCGCACATCCGCGAGGGTCAGACTGTTGCCGTCAATGTGCAGGGCTCTCAAGGCAGTTGTCCACAACCAGTTGTAAGTGCTCAGCTGTCGGTTGTCAGTTAGAGGTTATCAGGTGTCAGTCATGGGGCGGGGCTGAGGTTCGAGTCTCGCGACCTTTTCAGCGGTGCCGCATGGAGATGGAACTAGAAACTGTGTAGGACCCTGTCGTCCCTACGGTGTCTGTGGGGTAGCTTACCTTCGCGCGAGGCGAGTGGGATGAGTGCCCCGGAAATTCAGCCGCGAAGCGGGCGGAATGGTTTGAGCCCGGCTCGTCAGAGGCTGTTACGAAACATGTGTTGTCCGCTGAAGCGGACTCGGGATTCCCACTTACGTCTTCCCAGCCATGAATGGCTGGGCTATCTTATGCTGTCCCTTGCGGGACGGATGTATGGTTTGTCCCAACCTCGCGGCTCAATCGCGAGTTTCGTAACAGCCTTGTCAGAGCCGGGTGAAGCGGGAAAAACCCTGAGTCGCGTAGCGACCACACAAGCTACGACACAGACACCTACGGGACTCGATCATTTCTACCACTCACCCAGCGCCGAAGCGCTGGGCTAAGCTCTGCTGCGCCTCTGGCGCAGGCTTCTTCGGTTATCGACTCCGGCTCGCAAACCTCCAACTGCCCACCGAGAACTGACCACCGACAACTGACCACCGACCACTGCCAACTACCGCGGCCCTGCCGCCTTCTGCAACGGAATCAGGTATTTTGCCGGCAGCGGCGTGCGTTTCATGTCCGCTCCGACCACCAGGTGCACGGTTTCGCCTTCGGCCAGCAGCGCTTGGTCGCTATCGCGCAAAATTTCGTAGCCGAAGCGCAGCAGGGATTCGCGAACATTCAGCAGGAACGTGCGAACGCAAATCAGATCGTCGTAGCGTGCCGGCATCTTGTAGCGGCAGCGCACGTCGACCACAACGATGTGGGTGTCGTCGTGCTTTTCCATCTCGCTATAGGTGAATCCCATCTGGCGCAGCATCTCGACCCGCCCCACCTCAAACCAGACGATGTAGTTGGAGTGATACACCACCTCCATCTGGTCGGTTTCGGCATAGCGAACGCGGAAGCGGGTCTCGTAAACCTGATGCGGATGCTGTGCAGCGTCACCGGCTCCGCTCATTACGGCTTTCCGGCAGTCTCAACTGGCGGCGCTTTCGGCTGGCTCTCCACCACCTGCCCACGCAAGGGCTCCCCGATCGGCACCGCTTTTCCATCAGCCGTGTAATCGACAAATTGCGCCGGCATGGTCTTGGGCAAAGGGAAGCCACGCGTATTTTGCAGGTTGTATTCCACATGGGGAGCAAAAGAGCTGCCGCTGTTACCGCATTCTCCGATGACCTCGCCCTGCTTCACGTGCTGGCCGTTTCTCACCTTCAGGCTGCCGGCCTTGAGGTAGGGAATCATGGAGAATTCGCTATTACCGTGGGCAATCACAACATAGTTGCCGCGGCTCTGGACATCGGGTCCCCGTCCCGGTGGGTGATCCGCCGAGTTGCTTGCCTCCTGGATAACGACACCCGCAGCGGGCGATAGCACGGGCTGTCCCCAACAGTAATAATCGGTGTTCTTCCTGCCGTTGTTGTCGTACGCCATGCCGTCCTTCAAAGCCATAAAGCTAACCGTGTAGCGGTTGTCGTCGGTGGCGGCATACGCATTATCGTAAACCGCGCGGCCGCCCTGTAGAACGATCCAGGGACCGTTGAACGGCAAGCGCAGCTTGGTGGTGTCCTGATAGTCGGAGTATTCATCATCGTGCAGCAATGGAACCGGCGTAATCTGCAGATCGGTCAGATTGCCGTCCCCGTTCACCGCGATGATGACCATAATCGGTGATTTCCCCTTGCTGTAAAGCGAAGTTTGGCTATACATCGTCACCGGCAACCCCAGACCGGGAAGGAAGCTGTCGCTGAGCGTACGGGTAGGAGTGCCGAGCTTCTCGCTGACCTGCTTGGAAATCGCAGTGATCTTGCTTTCCGGAGACTGCTTTTTCATTTCCGGCGCGAAAGAAGCGTAGAGAAGAGACACCTGGCCGTGGGCAAAGTACTCGTAAAGCTGGCGCGCCCGCTGCTTCGCCTTGTCACTCATCATCGGATACGCGACCGGAACTTTGGGTTTAGCCGGCGCAGCAGCCGGAGCTCCCGTCGGCCCAGCCTGCGCCGAATTCGCCGCCGGGGCAGGCTGCTGTGCGCCTGAGGAGTCAGGCTGCGCGTAAGCCGGTTTCGGATTTGCCTGGGACCCGGTCGTGGTCTGACCCGTTGACGTTTGCGCAAGTAGCAGCGCGGGGCCCAAAAGAATTAAAACTGCCAGCCTTGCGAGTGTCTTCACGGTTCACCTCACCCAATTTGGTTTGCGCTTCTCAAGAAACGAACTTACCCCTTCGCGGAAGTCGTCGGTGGTACGAATGCGTGCGTTTTCCTGCACGGCGGCATCGAGCTGACCGATTAGGGGCGCTACCGAATAATTACTCAGGAGGCGCTTGGTCGCAAGCAGAGAAGCAGGACTATTTTGCAACAAATCGGCGGCTAATTCACGCGCTCTTTGCAATAAACCGTCGGGAGGTACCATTTCGGTCGCCAGTCCCAGGCGGCAGGCTTCCTCTGCGCCGATGATACGCCCCGTTAGCAGCAGGTCGCGCGCCTGTTTTTCCCCTATCTGGCGTATCAAGAATGCCGACACGATGGCAGGGATAAACCCGATGCGCACCTCGGTGTAACCAAATTTCGCTTGGCTCGACGCCAGGGTGAAATCACACAGCGTGGCCAGGCCGCAGCCACCCGCAATGGCAGGGCCGTTCACCGCTGCGATCGTCACCTTGGGAAATTCATACAGCGTGCGAAACATCTTGGCCATTGACTGAGAGTCGGCCAGGTTCTCCCGCTCGCTTCGCGAAGTGATGGCCCGCAGATTGTCGAGGTCCATTCCGGAACAGAAAGCCTTTCCTGCTCCGGTGAGAATCAGGATGGAGGCATCCGACTGGTTAATCTCGGCCAGCACGCGCAGCAGTTCGTCGATCAGTTCGTAGCTGATGGCATTGCGCTTGTCGGGACGGTTCAGCGTCACCAGGGCGATGGGGCCTTCATAGGCAAGACTGAGGGCGCGGTAGGAGGCTTGCATCATATGTTAAGCAATAGCTGGACGAAAAAGCTCACGGGTAGAAAGCGTTTTTTGACTTGCGGCTCGCCCGGCTTACAGTTCTTAATGACGTGAAATCGCGATCGACTGGCAAGCATGTTCGATGCCCGCCGCTACCGCTCCCGCCATTTTCGCCTGATATTTCGGATTGCTGAGTTTAGTTTCTTCTTCCCGATTAACAATAACACCGCACTCCAGCAGAACCGCGGGAATGGGAGGTAACTTCAGAACGATGAGGTCGTCAAATTGGTAAATACCGAGCTTGGCGTTGACCAGAGTCCGGTTTTCTCCCGGGATCTTTTCGGCGTGATGCAACGATGGCGTAAAGCCCGCCGCCGATAATTGAGTACCGACGTCGGTCGCTAGCCCGAGGCTTTCGTCTGGATGCGAGTTCTTCAGCGACACAAAGAGTGAGTAGCCGCTGAAGCGGTCGCTGTATTTGCGCTGGTTGCCGCCATAGCTCCACTGCGACATGTATTGGGGCTGTACGGAATCATGATGAATCGAGATCAGCAAATCCGCGCCGTGCAAGTTTGCCGCGTCCACCCTCTGCTGTAACGACTTGCCCCTGCTGTCTAGAAGGAAGGCATGTATGGCGCCGCCCTCGTTTAGTTTCGCAGTCAGAAGCTTTGCCATGTTTCGATTGAAGATGAATTCGCCAATCCCGCGCGCGCTGGTAGCTCCCTCAGATTTCTCGCTGTGACCGATATCGACTGCGACATTACAGGAATAGCGCGGGTGTGGCCCTTGAGCAAAGCAGCCCTTAAGTGCAAGCATCACCAGCAGCGTTTGCGCTGCCCGTCGCCACCGCACTAATGAACCTTTCTCTCCGTTATGGCGGTTATCTTCCAGGAGTCGTCGACATAATGAACCGCGAGCGACATTTGAGTTTGGCCTTGGAAGGCTTTCCCATCATTTCGAGTTTCGCTGTAATCAGCGAGGAACTCTATTTTGCCGGCTCCTTCCGAGGAGGAATAGTAGGTCGGTTCGCCCACCAGGGAGTAGTTGATGCTGGGGAAACGCGCGAAATAGCTTCGCTTATCTTGCGCAATCTGCTGCCATCCGGCAGAAGCCACCGCGTAATACGGAGATACCAGGCCGTCGAAGAAAGGCCGCAGCCCGTCGGGTGAAGGTCCCTGTTCGGCGCTCAGGAAGCTGTTGACCCACGCCGCGTCAGGAGGCTTGACCTGAGACGTCGGGGGGGCGGCCACGCCAGAGTCTCCTGCGTTGTCGGCTGCCTTGCTGGAATCCTCTGGTTTCACCGAGGCCGCGGTAGTTGTTATGTCAGGTTGGGGCTTGCTCGGCGCTATAAACCTCCAGAGAATTGCGCCAAGCACCAGCACACCCACCGCTATCGCGATCAGAGTGCCGCGAGAAATTCCCTGGCGGCCCGGCTGCATGCCTACAGTGCTCGGAGACGTGGCCGGCTGGCGCGCAGGCTGCGCGGAAGCTGCCCCTTGAGGCTCGCGCCGGGGCGGAGGAACCGGCGGCTGCTGTTCCTCCGGCGGAGGGGCTGGAGTGCCCAGCCTGACCTCAAGAGCTTTCAGCAGTGCGGCCAGGCCTTTCTCGTAGGCAGCCGTGAAGTCCGCATACTGCATTCGTCGAAGCCGGAAGGGCACTTCACACGCTTTGTGCAGCACCGGAATTACTGTTTTCCGCTTATCCAGCGCAAAGGACACCTCGTCCATCACATTGTCCGAGGTGACCGATTCGGGCGACAAAACCACCAGTAGAAGAGTCGAGCGACCGAGAGCCTCCGCGATTACGGTGTCCCAATGCTGGCCGGCGTTGATATCGAGTTGATCGAGCCACAGGTCGGCGCCGGCGGCTCGCAGGTCCTTAGCAAGCTTCAGCACGAACTCCGAATCATGCCGGGAGTAGCTGAAGAATGCTAGTGAGGGTGCTGGGCTCATACCTGAGTCTTTCGATAATAGACGGAAGCAGTTTACGCCAACAGCCCAAACTTCCAGGAGCAAATAACGGCGCTTTATAGCCGGGGCTCGGTGCCGGGGTGGTGAGCCGGGCCCTGGACGGAGCTCCTATTTAAAGACTCTCTTGAAGATTTTGTCCACGTTACGCAAGGGCCGCTGCAGATCGAAAGCCTGCTCCAGGGTCTCGCGCTTTACCTTCGACGTAATCTCGGGATCGCTGATGACCAGGTCATGGAAGTTCAGGTCCTCCTTCCACGCTTTCATCGCATTGGTCTGCACCAGCCGGTACGCGTCTTCGCGCAGCATTCCGGCTTCCACCAGGTCGAGCAACAACTGTCCGCTGAAGACCAGCCCGCCCGTCGACTCCAGGTTCTTTGTCATGCGCTTGGGATAGACCAGCAGGGTATCGATCAGGTTCGTCGTCTTGCTCAGCAGGTAATCCACCAGAATGGTGGAATCGGGAAGTATCACCCGCTCCACCGATGAGTGCGAGATATCGCGCTCGTGCCACAGCGCCACGTTCTCCAGCGCCGCCTGGGAGTTCGCGCGTACCACGCGTGCCAGCCCGCTGATCTGCTCGCAGGTCACCGGGTTGCGCTTGTGCGGCATCGCCGATGAGCCCTTCTGCTTCTCGCTGAAGAACTCTTCCGCCTCGCGAACTTCGGTACGTTGCAAATGGCGAACCTCGGTGGCGATCTTGTCGAGCGTCGAGGCAATCACTGCCAGCGTCGCCACATAGAATGCATGTCGGTCACGCTGAATCACCTGGCTGGAGACGGCCGCAACTTCCAGTCCAAGCCGACGGCAAATCTGCTCTTCGTGCTCCGGATCCAGATGCGCGCCGTTGCCCACCGCACCCGATAGCTTGCCCACGCGCATCTGCTCCGCCGCCATTTCAAAGCGCGCGATATCGCGCTGCACTTCGGAGTACCAGTTCGCCAGCTTCAGGCCGAACGTGATGGGCTCGGCATGGACGCCGTGGGTACGTCCGATCTGCGGCGTGTCTTTGAATTCGAAGGCGCGACGCTTCAGCACTTCGGCAAGCTGCGACAGATCGTTGCCAATGATGGCCGACGCCTGCTTCACCAGCAGCGCCTGCGCGGTGTCCACAACGTCGTTGGAGGTCAGGCCGTAATGCAGCCAGCGCGACTCCGGACCCACCTTCTCGGCAACCACCGTGGTGAAAGCGATGACGTCGTGCTTGACCTCGGCTTCGATCTGATGGATACGGGCAACGTCGATGTCGCCCTTTTCGCGGATCGCCTTGGCTGCCGACTTCGGCACAATGCCGACTTCGGCAAGCGTTTCGGTGGCGGCAACTTCCACCTCGAGCCAGGTACGGAAGCGGTTTTCGTCACTCCAGATACGGCCCATCTCGGGCCGGGTATAACGTGCGATCAAAGGCGAGACTCCTTGCTAAGTAGGTTGCAGTCTGGACTACACAGCCGCGGTAGTTGCTGTCTGCAGCTTTGAAAGGGCACGCCTTCAGCCGTGTCGTGTAGAGGCTGAAAAACTCGGAGTTCGGGTAGTGCTGGCCTTCAGGCCAGCGTTACGCCGTTGAAAATACGTGGCGGCTTTAGCCCCTGAGGTACTTAAAAAGTACTTTTTCAGCAGCCTCTAAAGCCGGACTCATTATTCTCGCTCTGCGGCCCTGCGGAAGCCGTGCCCTTTCAAAACCGTGGACGCCAAACTTGCAAACGCTCTCCATCCAGCTTACCCCATCGATGGAGCAATCTTATGCTATCGTTGCGCCGTTCGAACGCACCCGCAGCGATTACAGCGCCTGGAGGGCGCAGCCGATTAAGAAAGCACCGGCTCTGCCCTCATCCCTCAGTCCCACTCCAATCCCCGGTGGCCTCCACCAACAACTCTAAGCCCCTACCAAAGCAACCGCTGAGGTTTCATAATCATCTTCTCTCAATATATCGTTACACGATATAATCGTATAACGACTATATGTCCACCCACGATCTCAAGCAATCCGACTACGCGGCCCTGGCCGACTTTCGCTACCAGATTCGCCGCTTTCTGCATTTCAGTGAGCAGGCAGCGCGCCACGCAGGGGTCGAGCCGCAGCACCATCAGCTCATGCTGGCGTTGCGCGGAGCCGGCGGCCGCAACGGCTCCCGCATCGCCGACTTGGCCGAGAAGCTGCAGATACAGCATCACAGTGCGGTTGAACTGGTCAGCCGCCTTGAGGAAAAAGACCTTATCCAACGCAACCGTGGCGCCGAGGACCGGCGGGAGGTTTACGTCCGCCTTACTCCGTACGGCGAGCAGGTGCTGCGTGAGCTCACCTTGCATCATCGCCAGGAATTGCGATCTGCGGCGCCCGCGCTGATCGCCGCGCTTCGTCAGGTGACGGGAAGGGCTAACCAACGGCAGGCCAGACGGCCGGCGCCAGCAGTGCGCGGTACCAAACAGGGAAGATGATGAACGATCACGCGGCCACACTGGGCGTTAACGGGGTCAATCCGGCTGCCAGCAATGCCGCCTTATTAAATGAGGAGCTAGGCTTCCGTACCGCTCTCATCTCCCTGCTCGCAGCCTTCGTCGGCTTTCTCGCAGGCATCATCGCCTTCCTGCTCTACAACCTGATCGGGCTATTCACCAACATCTTTTTCTTCCATCGCTTCTCGTTCGCCTTCAGCAGCGCGCGCAACAACCATCTCGGTTGGTGGGTAATCGTGATTCCGGTGATCGGCGGCGTCATCGTCGGCATTATGGCGCGCTACGGTAGCGACAAGATTCGCGGCCACGGCATACCCGAAGCCATGGAAGCGGTGCTGGTGAATCGCAGCCGCATCGAGCCCAAGGTCGCGATCCTCAAGCCCATATCGGCGGCCATCGCCATTGGCACCGGTGGACCGTTCGGCGCCGAGGGCCCCATCATTCAGACGGGCGGCGCGCTGGGTTCGCTGGTCGGCCAACTGCTGCATACCACCGCCGCCGAACGCAAAGTGCTGCTGGCCTGCGGCGCCGGCGCCGGTATGGCTGCCACCTTCAGCACGCCAATTGCAGGCGTGATCCTCGCTATCGAGCTGCTGCTGTTCGAGTTCAAGTCACGGTCGTTCATCCCACTGGTGATTGCCAGCAGCATCGCCACCAGCGTGCATTTCTGGCTGATGGGACGCGGCCCCATGTTCGACGTGGGCGCAGTTGACTTCGGATTGCCACACGCTCTGCCGTTCTACCTGGTGCTGGGAGTGCTCTGCGGTTTCGCGGCACTCGGCTTCAGTCGCGCGCTCTACTGGGTGGAAGATCAGTTCGAAAAGCTGCCCATACACGAAATGTGGTGGCCCGCCATCGGAGCTCTGGGTCTGGGTATCATCGGCTACTTTGTGCCCCGTGTGCTGGGCGTCGGCTATGACACCATCTCCGACATTCTGAATACCAGGATGCTGCTGGGCGCCATGCTGGCCGTGATGGTGTTTAAATCTGCTGCGCTCGTAATCTCACTTGGCTCCGGCACCTCCGGCGGTCTGCTCGCTCCCATGTTCATGGCCAGCGCCGCCATGGGTTCGGCCTTCGCCATGATCATCGACAAGCTCTGGCCGGCTGCCAACCTCTCGCCCGGTGCCTTCGCTTTGGTAGCCATGGGCGCGGTCTTCGGAGCGGCCTCGCGCGCAGCCTTCGCGTTTATCATCTTCGCCTTCGAGATCACCCGCGATTACAACTCGGTGCTACCGCTGATGATGGTAACGGTGATAGCCGATCTGATCGCGGTACGTTACGCGAAGAACTCCATCATGACCGAGAAGCTGGCGCGACGCGGCCTGCACATTCATCAGGACTACGAGCCCGACGTGCTGCAACAGGTGGTGGTCGGCGAGAGCATGTCGCGCGACTTCGATACCGTGCCAGCCGCCATGACAGTTGCCGAGTTGGCCGATCGTGTTGGCCGGCACGATCCCACCGTGACGCACCATCAGGGTGTGTTCGTCATCGGCGAGGACGGGAAGCTCGCAGGCATCATCACCCGCTCCGACCTGATGCGCGCGCTGGAGCACGACTCGACCGGCAAGATAACGGTACTCGACGCCAGCTCGCGCGATTTGGTGGTGGCTCATCCTGACGAAGTGCTCTATGACGCAGCCGCGCGTATGTTGCGGGCCAACATTGGCCGCATGCCAGTCGTCGATCGGAAAGAGCCGGGCAAGCCGCTGGGATATCTCGGCCGCTCCAGCATCATGTCAGCCCGCTTGCGCCGCCTGGAAGAAGAGTACGTGCGCGATCCCGGATGGATGGGAAGGATGCGCGCGTAATAGTTTAGCCGCACCGCCAGAAATCTCTCTTTGGAAGTGCCATCCTGAGGCGTAGCCGAAGGATCCGCAGTTTGCTCGCGAAGGCTGAACTGCGGGCGCGGCGAAACTGCAGATCCCTCGCGACTAAAGCCGCTCGGGATGACACCAAAGAGCGGAGGCTCTCGGCACGACTCTTGCTGGTGCCGAGAACCCTCTCTATACGATTTGTCATCCCGAGTGAGCTTTAGCGCGCGAGGCCAGCAGCTTCGACTATGTGAGTTGCTGAACTGTGTCGTGCTGACCTGGGATTGCGCGGGGTGTGCTGGCTATGAGCCTATACCCAGCAACTCGCTCATCTCGTCGTAGAGAAAGCCTTCGCCGGGACGATAGGGCTGCACCCATTGGCCATTGATGACGAACTGCGGGATGGCGCGCTTACCGGTACGGCGAATGACTTCCTCGGCCGCGTCGGGCGTGGATTCAATATTCACTTCGGTGTACGGAATTCCGTGCTTCTCGAGAAATCGCTTGGCCGTGCGGCAATCCGGACACCACGGAGCCGAGTAAACCAGAATATCCATGCGAGTTCATGTTACAACCAGCGAGCGGCGGCTTGCGACGATGCACGGCCACGACCTCGTCTCTGCTCCGCTGGCGAACCATCCTATCAAGCCCAACGACACTCGCCCGGGTCGGTTTGCGCTAAACCAGATTCCGAGCGACTGGAACCATAATCTGCCTGACATACAGATCGTGACCATCACCGCCGAAGGCAAGTAAAAAAGCCCCTCCGAGCTGCACTGCTGGGACGGGCTTGTGCGGCTGCGGTTTCTATCGGTCAGTCACTCACAACTAGAATTCCCACGAAATCGCCACCGCAAGGCTTTCCAGGTCGTGCAGACGCTTAGTTCTTTATGTCAAATAAACTTGACATAAAGACAACTAAACATTACTCTGCGTCTGGAAACCTTGACAGGAGAACTTAAGCATGTGCTTCCGTGAAAAGACCGCGTGGATCTCGCTCATCTCGATGGCCGGCATCTATGGCTTGTACTTCTGGTCGCTGATTCGTTCGGGCCGCACCGGCCGTGGGCACACCAGTGGCTTGCTGGGAACCATCATCGCTCTGGTGGTGGTGCAGACGGTACTTACCATAGCGGTCGCCATCTTCGACCCGAAAAGCGCGCAGGCGCCACGTGACGAGCGCGAAAAGCTGATCGAGCTCAAGGCGACTCGCTTCGCCTATGCAGGGCTGGCGACCGGCATCGCGTTCGCCATATTCTTTGCCGCCTTCACTCCGCCGATCATCTTCGGCGCGAATTCGCTGCTGTTCATCCTGGTTGTAACCGAGCTCATGCGCTCCAGCTGCCAGATCATCCAGTACCGGCGGAGCGCATAACATGGCTACCATTCGAAACGAAATTCGTCGCCTGCGCTTCGAGCACGGCGAGATGACGCAGCAGGAGCTGGCGGAGAAAATCAAGGTCACTCGTCAGACGGTGAACGCCATCGAGCTGGGAAAGTATTTTCCGTCGCTGGAGGCGGCATTCCGTATTGCCGCCGTCTTTGGCAAGCCGCTGGAGAGCGTTTTTCACTATTCGAGTGAGGAAGACGGAGGATAAGTGAGCATTTTTGGGCTTATTCTGCCATGACTCAAAGTGATTGATTTGGAAGAATGCATTCCTTTGAGTCATGACACCCGTGTATCGCAGCCGTAGGAGATCGCATGAAAACGCTTAAAGCATCGCTTTTGGCCAGTGTTATTGGAACCGCCGCATGGCTTCTGGAAGTGACGGACAAAATAGGGCCCTCCCATCCCATGTGGGCGGCTTTCTTCATCACCGCAGGCGCCATGGTGCTACTGATGTACGTCTTGCCGGAACCAGAGAAGAAATAGAGGAGAATCGCGGTATGGAGGAATGTCCCGCATTGAAGTTCGCAATCGTCATTGCATTTGCATTGATGCTCCTGTGCACGCTGTTCTCGATCCCAACGAAAAGCTACGCAGCCGATGCGACAACCGATCGCGTCCGCAGCGCAGTCGACGATGCGGTACGGCCGATGATGGCGAAGGAGCACATCGCCGGCATGGCCGTCGGCATCACCGTCGCGGGCAAGTCCCGGGTCTTCAACTACGGCGTGGCATCGACGGAGACGCACCAGCCGGTGACGGACGCCACGCTGTTTGAAGTGGGATCGATAAGCAAGACCTTCACCGCGACTCTGACCTCATGGGCACAAGTCGACGGTCGGCTGTCGCTGTCTGACAAAGTCGAGAAGTTCCTGCCCTCGTTGCGCAACACTCCGTTTGGAAATGTGAGCCTGCTCAATCTCGGCACGCATACTCCCGGAGGCCTGCCGTTGCAGGTGCCCGCCGACATCCACAACGAAGATCAACTCATGCAGTACTTCAAGGCGTGGCGTCCAACCTGCGCGGCCGGAACCTGTCGCACTTATTCCAATGTCTCGATCGGCACGCTGGGCCTGATCACGGCAAAAGCCCTGGGGCAAGACTTCACCGCGCTGATGGAACAGCGGCTGTTGCCGGCGTTCGGCATGACGAGCACGTTCATCAATGTCCCTGCGGCCAAAATGTCCGACTACGCAAAGGGCTACACCAATAAAGACCAGCCGGTGCGCATGTCGAACGGAGTGCTGTGGGTTGAAGCCTACGGCATCAAATCAACCGCGGGCGACATGGTGCGGTATCTCGAAGCCAACATGAATCTGCTCAAGCTCGACGCCAAGCTTCAGCGGGCAATCACCGACACGCATACTGGCTACTTCAAAGCTGGAGTGATGACACAGGATTTAATGTGGGAACAGTATCCGTATCCGGTCTCGCTTGAGACGCTGCACGAGGGAAACTCTCCGGCAATGCTGTTCAACGCAAACCCGGTGACGGCGATCACGCCGCCAGTGATGCCGCAACAAAGTGTTTGGATCAACAAGACGGGTTCGACCAACGGCTTTGGAGCCTACGTCGCGTTCGTGCCGGAGAAGCAGATGGGGATTGTCATCCTGGCGAACAAGAGTTTCCCGATTGAAGAACGAGTGACGATGGCGTACCAGATCATGCAGGCGTTGAGCGGCGTGCAGCGGCGGTGATGTCCCGTCCCTGAAGGGACTCGGGTCTTTGAGTAGGACGCCTACCCAGGACTTCCGTCCTGGGCTATAGATTGTTGCGCTCTTCGAGCTTGGTTCTTCGTCGGTGGGACAGCCATTCAATTCCGAAGGAACGCAACAACCTACTACGATTACAGAGGAAGCTTTCGCCGCAGGAGCCCAGCCACGCCGACGACGCCCGAACCCAACAAGATCAGGCTGCCGGGTTCCGGCGTCGGAGTGAATGAGAAGTCCAAATCCATACCTGCGAGCGAACCGAATTGCTGGCCGGAGCTTTTCCGAATAGCCAATGAGATGGTATCGCCTGCCTCTACCGCGAAGCCTGCGGAGTTGAATATGTCCGGATTGTTCAAGCCTTGGCCGTTGGTCACCGTACCCGACGCTAATGTCGTGCTATCGAAAAACAGGGCCCAATCATTGGAGCGGTTCACTGCCGAATGGGCATACCAGACCATGCCGGTTTGGGTGCCCACCATGCCTGCGGAAGGAGCCGTCCAGGTCTCGAACAAGTAGTCGCCCGCGTTGGGGGAGTGCCCCACAATGTTTCCGGCAAGAAAGTCGTTGTTGGTTTCGCCTGCGTTGCTGCCATCTACCAGCGACTTGAATAGAAATGGCGTATTGACATTCAGGTCGTTACCCGTCCCCCAGTATCCTGTGCTCAGTGCGGGATACAACGGGTTGTTGTTCAAAGGCGTCTGGAACGTGAGCAGCGTCGCGCTCGACGGTGAGGTGCCTTCGCTGTAGCTCCAGTTTCCGTTGGGATTGCCGTTGGTAATGCTGAAGTCGCCTTGCAGACTGACCGTATCGGCGTGCAATGCGATCGAAAGCACTCCCACTGCCAACACAATCTTGAGACAGGTGCGATACATGGAGCCTCCTGGGTGACCCAACGATCGACAGTGGCAGCATGTGGTTGCTCTGTCGTATATTCAGCTTCACGCGATTCCGAAAATCTGGGCAACAGGTATTTTGGGACATTTGAGGACATTTCGTGACATCGTGACTTATGGTGGACTTGGGCCAGGCGAAAACCCCGAACCGGCGGCTGGATTCATGGAAAGAGATCGCTTCGTTCTTTTCCAGAGATGAGCGGACCGTCAAGCGGTGGGAGAAGGAGCGAGGGCTTCCAGTACACCGCCTGCAGGACGGGGCGAGAGGTCCGGTCCACGCCTTTACCGACGAACTCGTGCGGTGGATGAAGTCGCCCACCTCGACCGAACCGGCAGCTTCGACCACGGAACCGTTGGAAACAGACGGCGACTCGCCAGCCGGAGAGGTTTCGCAGGATATAACTCTTGCCCAGTCGGCACCCGAGCAAGATGGGCTTAACTTACGGCGTAGAGCTTCGGACAGACCCGATGTAAGACGAAGAGGGCGGCTACTTAGTGCTTTGGTGGGGGGCGCCGCGCTGATTGTGGCGGCCGGATTTCTGTATGTTAAGTGGGCGCCTTCGCGCTCTGCCCGAGCGAATGCTCCAGCGGGGCAGCCACTCACCGAAGTCCGGACTACCAATCCTGAGGCGCGGGAGTTCTACCTCAAAGGACGATATGAGTGGGACAAGCGCACTCCCGAGTCTCTGACCAAAGCAGTCGATTACTTCACCCAGGCCATCGTCCACGATCCTAATTATGCGCCGGCGTACGTAGGACTGGCCGACAGTTACAACCTGCTTCGCGAATACAGTGCGATGCCCTCCGCTGAAGCCTATTCGCGCGCGTCAGCGGCAGCCAGGAAGGCAGTTGAACTCGACGACTCTTCTGCCGACGCGCACACGTCGCTGGCGTTTGCCACGTTTTACGGTAGCTTCGACAGGCCGGTCGCGGAACGCGAGTTCCGGCGTGCGCTTAGCTTGAGCCCCAATGACGCCAGATCGCATCACTGGTATGGGACCTTCCTGCTGGCGGACGGAAAGTATCCCGAGGCGCTGAGCGAAATTGAGATTGCCCAACAACTCGATCCGGCATCGACTGCGATCATTGCCGACAAGGGCTTGATTCTGCTCTATGCCGGCCCTAGAGAACAGGGAGTCGCCTTACTGAAACAACTGGAGAGCACCGATCCTGGATTTCCCTTGACCTATCGTTATCTTCAGATTGCTTCACTGCTGAATAAAGACTATCGAACATATCTGGAAGAGGCGCAAAAAGAGGCGCGACTATCGCACGATAGGCAGAAGCTGGCGATCGTCGAAGCCGGAGAGAAGGGATTTTCACACGGAGAGCGGCAAGCTATGTTCGAAGGCATGCTGGCAGTAGAAAAAAAATTCTACGCCGAGCACCATCTACCGGCGTATGAATTGGCTGAAGCCTATGCTTACGTAGGAAATAAGCCGGAAGCTCTGACGTATCTTCAGATCGCCTACCAACACCACGAAGCGGAACTGGCTGCTATGCGAAATAGTCCGGCTTTCGAAGAACTTCACAGCGAACCCTCCTTTCGCAATCTGGTGGTGCAGGTGGGGCTCTCGCCGCTGCAATAAGCGTTGGTTGGTTGAGAGCATTGTTGAATGAATACGGCGCTTTGTGCTCTGAACAGCCTTCTTGTTACAAGGGCCGCGCTTCGTCAGACCGCAAAAGACTCACCGAACGTTGCGCTCTCTTCCCACTACGCAAACGCAGTCGCCGGCGCCATGGGTAGTTCCGAAGGAACGCAACAATCTGTAGCTCGGCACGGCAGTGCCGGGTGACGATGCCTAAGAACCCTCCGAGTCCCTTCAGGGACGGCATATCATTGCGATGATTCAACACCAATTCGGGAAAGGCCGAAGAAAGAGGCCCGCAGGGCCGAGACAATCTGTAGCCCGGCACGGCAGTGCCGGGTAGCATGACATGTTGGAGGTCGAGTCCCTTCAGGGACGGCACAAATGTCATACGTCAGCAATCATGTTCACGTTGTCTTCAGTACTACAAACCGGATGAAGCTGATCACAGAAGACTTCCAGCCGAAACTGTGGGCGTACATGGCAGGCATCGCAAAGAATCACGGGATGCATGCCGTCGCGATTGGTGGAATCGAGGATCACGTTCACGCGCTCATCAACTTAGGTGCGACGCTCGGTATGGCCAAAGCCGTGCAGCTCTTGAAAGCAAATTCGTCGCGGTGGATGAACGAACATCCGGGAATGCGATTCGAGTGGCAAGAGGGATACTTTGGTTGTAGCGTCAGCCGATCCCAGGTAATGACGGTCGCGAGATATATCGCTGGACAGAGGGAACACCATCGGAAAATGAATTCGGAACAGGAGTTTCAGATGTTGTTGGAGAAACATGGTTTCGAGGTGCAGCGGTGATGTGCCGTCCCTGAAGGGGCTCGGGGTTCATATTGCATGTCACCCGGCACTGCCGTGCCGGGCTACAGGTTGTTGCGTTCCTTCGGAACTGATTGAGTGAGATTCCCCGAACTGGAACAAGTGCAGTGTTGATATGCCGACCCGACCATGAACCAAGCTCGAAGAGCGAAACAATCTGTAGCCCAGGACGGAAGTCCTGGGTATGCGGACTAGTCGAACCCGAGTCCCTTCAGGGACGGGACACACAAGGCGGATTTCACTTTGGTATCTACAAAAGCCTCGCCTGTACAAGCAGATGAACTGGCGTGAGACCTTTCCCGGATTAGCTGCATTGACCAGAAGGGACTGGCGAGTGTTCCTTCCCGGTCTCGTCATCTTGGCCGTCGCAATTGGGCCACTGATAATCGTTTCACTGTTGTTGTCCCCATTTCATGTTGACCTGATGGGATTTGCAATGGCATGGGGCCTGCTAATTATGTTGCCGGGTACGGTTGTTGGGGTTTTGGTACTCATTGGCGGAGTATTTGCCTTGTTTCGCTCCTCGAGTGATTCAGAGTAACTTTGGACCCGAGATGCTACGGTCTTCTCCCCTCTCCTTGACACTGCGTTTCCAGCACTTTATCCTTTTAGTTTGTAGCAAGTGCGTGCTTCCCGCCTGTCTGTACCTGCCAGAGTTTCCAATCCGGAGCTTGGCCTGCCAGACCCGGTTCCTCCGGCGGTCTTGGACTATGCGGGATGCCCGTTGTTTGATAGAACTTTCGATACTGAGGTCATCTCATAAATCGCGAGAAGAGACCGCAGGGGCTAAAGCCCTGAATTTCATGGGGGCCCTGCGACACGGCTGAAGCCGTGCCCTTTCAAAGCTGATTTAGCCGTGCCGCTGATTCAGCTGTGTTGTTGCAAATGGATTTAAGAGATACCTTCTGGCAGGTGGTGACATGCTGATTCGGGTGAGGGAACTGGAGCTCCGTAAGCTGGAGTTCAATGAGCATCTTCCTCCCGGAGCGGTGGATTTCGGTCCCGACTTCCGGCAGATCGGCGATTTACATGCCGAAGGCCGGGCGGAGCTGATCGTCGAGCACCGCGGTCATCGTCAGGACGTTGAAGATATTCGGCTGGTGGGCAACTTCAGAACTGAAATCGAAGTTCTGTGCGCCCGCTGTCTGGATCCGGTAATTCATAAGGTCGCGCGCGATTTCGACCTGCTATATCGCCCGCAAGGCGTAGACCGGCGCGGGGAAGAGGTCTCAATCAGCGAAGCCGAGACGGAAATCGGCTATTATCAGGGCGAAGGTGTTCTGCTGGAAGACGTGCTGCGCGAGCAGGTGCTGCTGGCGACGCCCATCAAGACGGTGTGTCGCGAAGAGTGCAAAGGTTTGTGCCCGAGCTGCGGGCGCAACCTGAACCAGGAACAATGTGATTGTGAACAGCGTGCCGGCGATCCTCGCTGGGCTGCGCTGGGCGAGATTAGAAACAAGCTGCAAAGCTAGATTGCAGATCGCGGCCTCGGGCTTGCGGTCGAAATTGCGAGAGGTTTTCAATGCCGAATCCCAAACGGCGCCATTCCCAGGCGCGTACATCCAAGCGGCGGGCGCACGATCATCTGACGGCGCAGTCGCTTTCCGAGTGTCCTAACTGCCACGAGCGCAAATTGCCTCATCGGGCGTGCGCCAAGTGTGGCTACTATAAGGGTCGCGAAGTCATCGAAGTTGAAGAGAGCGCCAGCTAACCGGCTGCCGCCAAACATCGATCGCCGGCTCCAGGCAGAGATTCTGCATGGTTTTCATCGGCGGTCTTTCCACTTTTGCTGGGGCTGCTAAGACTGGAAGATGCCAACTACGATTGCCCTTGACGCGATGGGTGCCGACAAGGCTCCTAAGCCGGAAGTCGAGGGTGCGATCCTCGCCGCTCGCCACTATGGCGTGAAAGTTCTGTTGGTCGGGCAAGAAAGCGTGGTGAACGCTGAGCTCGATCTGCATCCAATTTGGCGCCGGCTTCCGATTGAGATTGTGCCTGCCAGCGAAGTCATCGGCATGCACGAAAAAGCGGCGCAGGCGGTGCGCTCGAAGCGCGACTCGTCAATGCGCGTGGGATTGCGACTGGTTCGTGACGGCAAGGCCGACGGATTCGTGAGCGCCGGCAATACCGGCGCCGCCATGGCGACGGCCAAAATGGTTCTGGGCGCGCTGCCCGGAGTCGATCGGCCAGCACTGGCAACGGCATTTCCTACCACGCTGGGCACGGCAACTATCCTCATCGATGTCGGCGCCAACGTCGATTCCAAAGCGGAAAATCTTCAGCAGTTCGCCATCATGGGCGACGTTTATTTCCGCACGATTTTTGCCGGACGCTTTCCTACGGCCGAGCATCCGCGTGTCGGATTGCTTTCCATCGGCGAAGAGGAGAGCAAGGGCAACGACCTTACGCGCGAAGCCTACAAGCTGATCAAAGACCTGCCGCTGAACTTCGTGGGCAACGTTGAGGGACGCGATCTGTTCAACGGTGAGGCCGATGTGCTGGTGTGCGATGGATTCGTCGGCAATGTTGCGTTGAAGATTTCCGAGGGCCTGGCCGAAGCGGTGCGCTTCCTGCTGAAGCAGTCGTTGCAGGCGACCATCACGCGGCAGGTGGGATTCCTGCTATCGCGACAGGCATTTGTCGATTTCAAGAAGCGGCTGGACTACTCGGAATATGGCGGCGCGCCGCTGCTGGGTATCAAGGGGGTTTGCATCATCAGCCACGGCTCATCGAACGCGAATGCCATCAAGAATGCGATCCGAGTGGCCTCCGAGTTCGCTAACCGCAAGCTGAACCGCGTGATTGAAGAGCGCATTGGGGCGGCCGGCCGGCAACTAGAGATCGACAATAACGGTAAGCACGCGGCGGAAGGATCAGGCTCGGCCGCGAGCGACGTGGTATAGATTCTCCAGATTCTTGTCATCACGAAGCGCCATCTTTTCGGCGCGAGGGATCTGTTCTCCCACACATAACGAAGGTCGTTGAATAAAGAATGACGCAGACTCCCTTCGCATTTCTATTTCCCGGCCAAGGCTCGCAATCCGTGGGCATGGGCCGTGAGCTGGCAAACCTCTTTCCCGTCGCGAAAGAAACCTTCGACGAAGCTGACGCTGCGCTTGGCTACAAGCTGTCGGAGCTGTGCTTCAACGGTCCGGAAGATCAGCTCAAGCTGACCGAGATCACGCAGCCCGCCATCCTGACGGTCTCGGTCGCGGCGTGGCGCGTGTTGCAATCGCAGGGAATCACTCCGGCCTACGTCGCCGGTCACAGCCTGGGAGAGTATTCAGCACATGTTGCTGCGGGAACATTTTCGTTCGCCGACGCGGTGCGCACCGTGCGCAATCGTGGCAAGTACATGCAGGAAGCGGTTCCGGTAGGGGTAGGTGCGATGGCGGCAATCCTGGCCATGCCGGTCGATCAGATCAAGCAGATTTGCGATGAAGCTGCGCAAGGCGAAGTCTGCCAGCCGGCGAATATGAACTCTCCCGATCAAACCGTGATTTCGGGAAGTAAAGGCGCCGTGGAGCGTGCAGCCGAGCTAGCCAAACAGCGCGGCGCGAAAAGGGCGGTGATGTTGCCGGTCAGCGCTCCCTTCCATTGTGCGTTGATGCAGCCGGCGCAAGACCGCTTGGCGGATGATCTGCGCGCGCTGGAGTTTCATGCGCCGGGAGTTCCGGTGATGTGCAATGTTGACGCTGCTCTGGTGACGACAGCCGAGCAAAGCCGGGACGCGCTGATCCGGCAAGTGACTGGTGCTGTTCAGTGGGAGCGCTCGATGCGGGAACTCGCCGGCTTGGGAGTTCAGGACTTCATCGAGGTTGGGCCGGGCAAGGTGCTCTGCGGATTGCTGCGGCAGATCGATCGCTCGCTCAAAGGCCACAACGTGGAAGACGAAGCCAGTCTGGAGAAGACGCTCAACCACTTCACGCCGGCGTCGCCGAAGGCGGAGTAGGCCTGTTGTGCCTACGGCACTCCTATCATTTGTTAGGGGCTTGGCAGAGAATGAGCGAGCGAGCAAGCAAGCAAGAAAATCAACTGCAGGGCCCTCGTCGGGCTGAAGCCCTCCTCGGGATGACAGCAAAACAAGGACGGTTACGAGTGCAATGGGTGCGTGTGGCGGCAGTCCTCACCGTGGGTTAACATTGCGGCATGGCGAAAAATCACGGCCAATTCGAAGTTGCCTGCCCCTGCTGCGGGGCGGCGCTCAAGATCGACGTTGCAACCAAAGCGGTGATCGCCCACACTGCGAAGGCAATTCCCAGGACCTTCGAGGACATGGATGCTGCGGCGCGCGCCATGAAAGAGCAGGAGAGCCGCAAGGAGTCGATCTTCCGCCAGTCGGTGGAGGCGCAGAAGAACTCGGCGGACCTGCTGGAGAAAAAATTTCAGGAAGCGATGAAGCGGGCGAAAGAAACTCCCGATACCGGCAAGCCGATCCGGGATTTTGATCTGGATTAAGGCGCGGCCGGAACTCTTTCTATCGATAAGCTTGCGAGCGATGACGAACCGCTGTTATCAGAATGCTGCTCTCGTCCACCTGGCGGTAAAAAAGTCGATAATCTCCGCAGCGAAGCCGGAACCCTGACAAAGGCGGCCTCAACTTCTTGGCGTCTCCTGTACGGGTCTTGGCATAGCGATCCAGACACTCCAAGAGTTGGACGGCGGTCGGGCGATCAATTGCTCGCACATCGGAGCGTGCTTCCAGCGACCAATGAATGTGAATTCGAGGTCGCGCAGAATGCTCCGTCATTCTTTGACGCCGAATTCGCGAAGAATCTCTTCGTGCGGGATCGCCTCTGCTCGTTCGATCGCTCCGCTAGCTTTCTCAATCTCAGCGATGGTTTCCGGAGTGAGCTCCTCATCTTCAACAGGAAGAGCATTCAAATGGGCATAGAAAGGCTCGACCATTGCTTCAAGCAACGTCCGCACGGCTACGACCTTCGGGCCTTCGAGCATGTCGAGCAGTGCATGAGCTTGCTGGCGCTGTTCTGGGATGTCCGGTTCCATAACTCCTCAATTCTAATCCACATCTCTATGTGAACATGAACTCCTTGGTCTTCAGCTCGCGTACCCGATCGCGCAGCTTAGCGGCCTGCTCGAACTCGAAGCGCTTGGCGGCTTCGCGCATGTCTGACTCCAGCTTGGTGATGAATTTGTCCAACTCCTCCTGCGACTTGAACTCGGGCAGACCGTCGGCTTCGGTGGTCAGGTCCATGTAGTCGGCGTTGGCCACCGCGACCAGCGACATATCGAGCGGCCGCACAATGGTCTCCGGCGTGATGCCGTGTTCTTCGTTATAAGCCTGCTGAATGGCGCGACGGCGGTAGGTTTCGTCGATCGCCTTCTTCATCGAGTCGGTCATCTTGTCGGCATAAAGCACGGCGCGGCCATTCAGATTGCGCGCGCAGCGGCCGATGGTCTGGATCAACGAGCCTGCCGAGCGGAGAAAGCCTTCTTTGTCGGCATCGAGAATTGCGACCAGCGAGACCTCGGGCAGGTCGAGTCCTTCACGCAGAAGGTTGATGCCGATGAGCACATCGAACTCGCCCTTGCGCAAGTCGCGCAGAATCTTGATGCGCTCGAGGGTTTCGATTTCCGAGTGCATGTAGCGGCAGCGCACTCCGACTTCGGCGTAGTACTCGGCCAGATCTTCGGACATGCGCTTAGTGAGCGTGGTTACAAGCACGCGTTCGCCGATCTTCACGCGCTCGCGAATCTCGTGCAGCAGGTCGTCGATCTGGCCTTTGACCGGGCGCACCTCGACCGGGGGATCGATCAGGCCGGTTGGGCGAATAATCTGCTCGACTACTACGCCGGCCGATCTCGTCAGTTCATACGGACCGGGAGTTGCGGAAACGTAGATCGCCTGATTGACGCGGTTCTCGAACTCCTCAAACGTGAGCGGCCGATTGTCGAGCGCGCTGGGCAGGCGGAATCCGTACTCGATAAGGTTCTGCTTGCGTGAGCGGTCGCCATGCCACATGCCATGCAGTTGCGGAACCGTCTGGTGCGACTCGTCGATGAACAACAGGTAATCGCGCGGGACGTAATCAAGCAGCGTCGGCGGAGGCTCGCCCGGCAAGCGGCCGGTGAAGTGCCGCGAGTAGTTCTCGATGCCGTGGCAGTAGCCCATCTCCTTAATCATCTCGAGATCAAAGCGCGTGCGTTGATGAACGCGCTGAGCCTCAACGATGCGGCCCTGCTTTTCTAGTTCCGCTTCCCACCATGCCAGCTCTTCGAGAATCGAATCGACCGCTGCTGTCTTGCGCTCGGGCTTCATCACGTAGTGTGTCTTGGGATAAATGGGCAGGCGCGAATACTTCTGCTTCACCGTGCCGAACAGGGGATCGATCTGCGACAGCGATTCGACTTCGTCTCCCCAAAGCTCGATGCGGTAGGCGACGTCTTCATAGGTGGGGAAGATCTCGATGATGTCGCCGCGCACGCGAAAAGTTCCGCGGCGGAAGTCGCCTTCGGTGCGCTCGTACAGAATCTCGACCAGCTTGCTAACGATCTCCTGGCGCTTGATCTTCTGTCCCTTCTCCAGGAACAGCAGCATGCCGTAATAGGCTTCGGGCGAGCCCAGGCCGTAGATGCAGCTTACCGAGGCTACGATGATGCAGTCGCGCCGCTCGAACAGGGACTTGGTTGCAGCCAGCCGCAACTTGTCGAGCTCATCGTTGATGGTGGCTTCCTTCTCGATGTAAACGTCGCCGGCGGGAATGTACGCCTCGGGCTGGTAGTAGTCGTAGTAGGAGACGAAGTACTCGACCGCGTTGTGCGGGAAGAAGGACTTGAACTCGTGATAGAGCTGCGCCGCCAGGGTCTTGTTGTGCGCCAGAATCAGCGCCGGACGGTTCAGGTTTTCGATGACCTTGGCCATCGAGAAGGTCTTACCCGATCCGGTGACGCCGAGCAGCACCTGATGCTTCTCGCCTTCGTAGGCGCCACGAGTGAGCGCCTCGATGGCGGGACCTTGATCGCCCTGCGGTTTGTATGAGCTGACGAGTTTGAAGTCCATGGTGTTGGTGAGTCCGTGGGTGCCGGTTCTTCTTGCGGGGTCTCAGGTATCAGGTGTCAGGTCTCAGATATTGGTTTCCGATACCTGAAACCTGATGCCTGACACCCTACAGAATGCGATTTCGGCGGGTGGGCATCTCTTCATTATAAAGCGGAGTGTCATCCCGAGCGGCGAGCCGCCGCAGGCGGACGAGGAGGTCGAGGGACCCGCAGGTGAGCGATCGGTGGACGCGCGCATTTGGCGTGCGCGGATCGCGTCGCGACAAACCAGCGGCCGCAGGCCGCGGAAGGTGAAAGCCCCGTCCTTCAGGACGGGGAAAGCAGCGTCAATTAGGGGGAGTGCCGTAGGCACGGCAGGTGG
Organism: uncultured Acidobacteriaceae bacterium; assembly: GCA_963796585.1. GTDB lineage: Bacteria > Acidobacteriota > Terriglobia > Terriglobales > Acidobacteriaceae > CAVVDY01. The sequence goes on along the minus strand of CAWCMB010000002.1, from coordinate 132,530 downwards.
TTGTGTGATGGAGTTTTCATCGCAATCAGAAGCACCAGGAGGTTGCGGCTGTTGAGGCGATGAATCGACCGATCGCGTTGGGTGGAGGCGAATTGGTATCCCCGAAGCACCCAAGACCTTCAATGGACACGCTTTTGCCAGCCTCATTGAAAGTCCAGATCGGATAGGCACAAGCCCCTGTCCCCTCCATACTTTGCTTGCCGTCGTGCAGTTCAGTGTAGGGTTTTTGCGTCAGGGATTGCCCTTTCTTCCAAGCTCTAAAGCGTAGCGTCCCGGAAACGTCAACGTCGATGATGATCCGATTCCCCTCTGTTTTGCACGTGACCTGTACGCGACCGACCGCATTCCTGTTCTCGTCCTCGCCAGGTACGTTAACTGTTTCGATTGCGTATCCCTGATCGGTCAACGCAATCCATACATCACCGTTCCCATACATAAAACGCCCGGGATTGCAGGAGGACGAATCAATCTTCTGAGTTGCGATTACTTCTCGGACAGCCGCAGAGAAGATGTCCTTGAATCGGCCCTGTAGCGACCTGGCGTCTCTGATGTAATAAGTCCCACGTGGATCGTTAACGCGCAGCGGATAGATCACCAAGAGCGCAGTTTTCCCGGCATCCAGCTCCTTCATTGCGGCATTCAGCTCGCTATTGAAGGACACGAAAGGGCAGTTCTTTTCAGGAGTCGGCTGCTGTGAAAACGACATCCTAGAAACGAGAAGAACCGCGGCTAAGAACAGCAGACTTGGGAAGCGATTAGTAACTGAAACCAGTCGTTTCATACTTACCGTTGCGATCAGGCGTTATTGTAAGTGATACGAAGAATACCGTCCCGACGAGACGTGCATGTCGAGTACACCGCTTACCCAGCACGAACCTGTCGTGCCTACGGCACTCTCGGCGATTTTGGTGATGCTTACCCCGTCCTGAAGGACGGGGCTTTCGCCTTTCGCGGCCTGCGGCCGCTGGCTCGACGCTGATCACTGCTGGGTGCCATGGCGTGAAAGCGCCGAAAAAGCAGGTCCCTCGTCGGCCTGAAGGCCTCCTCGGGATGACAAACCAAGAAAGGAGCCTCATCGGCACGACCAAGGTCGTGCCCTGACGCGAATCTTCGTCCCGCCCAAACGTCGTGCCCTGACGCGACTCCCTTATCTCGTCGTCAGGGCGTGCCCTGACTCGAATCCTTACTTCGCTATGGTGCGCAGACGCGAATCTTCGTCCCGCCCAAACTCACAACCGGCCACTAACCACTTCTTCTGAGAACCGATAACTCTCAACTTCTTCCTGACAACTGACCACTGACAACCGACCACTGACAACCGACCACTTTTTCCCCTACCGCAGCTCTTCCATGCATGCTTCCAGCACCTCGCGGGAGGGGCGGGTTACTTCTTCCGGCAGCGTTGCCAGAGGCGCGTCTGTCATGTTGAGCATCTCGAGGAAGTTAAGCGCGGTGTTGTTGATGTAGAGCACGCCGGTCAGCACTTCTTCTTTGGCGGCGGAATCGACCAGTCGTTTGATGGCGTGAGCCTTGTCGGTCGGGTCATAATCTTCTTCTAGCTTGCGCAGGCGCAGCGAGGAGCCGTCGTGCATGGCGACGTTCACCGTCGTTCCGGGATCGTACTCGACAGAGATGTCTTCGAAGTGAGGTACGAAGTTGATGTCGTGCAGCGGCTCCTCGTGGTCGATGAGGAACTTGTACGACTTGGTCGAGCCTTCATGGTCGTTGAAGGTGACGCAGGGCGAGACCACGTCGAGCATCACGGTGCCGCGATGCGACAGTGCAGCTTTTAACATACTGTGCAACTGTTTCTTGTCGCCGGAGAAGGAGCGCCCGACAAACGTCGCGCCCAGCATGATGGCCAGCGCGCAGGTGTCGATGGGGGGCAGGTCGTTGATCACTCCGGTCTTCAGCTTGGCGCCGAGATCGGCAGTGGCGGAGAACTGGCCTTTGGTGAGGCCATACACGCCGTTGTCCTCGATGATGTAAATCATCGGAATATTGCGCCGCATCAGGTGAACGAACTGCCCGATGCCGATGGACGCGGTGTCGCCGTCGCCGCTGACGCCGAGCGCGACCGTCCTCGCATTCGCCAGCACCGCGCCGGTGGTCACTGACGGCATGCGTCCGTGGACGGTGTTGAAGCTATGGGAGCGGCTCATGAAGTAAGCCGGGCTCTTGGAGGAGCAGCCGATGCCCGACATCTTGATGACGCGCTCGGGCTCGATGCCCATTTCGTAGAAGGCGTCGATGATGCGCTCGGAGATAGCGTTGTGGCCGCATCCGGCGCACAGGGTGGTCTTGCCACCGCGATAATCGACGACGGTGAGCCCAAGGCGATTGATTTTTGGTTTCGGTTGAGAGGCCGGCGTGCTCGCCATTTACTTGCCCTCCTGGGAGATGATTTCGTCGGTGATAGAGCGCGCATCGATGGGCAGCCCGTTGTAATGGCGCACGCTGCGCAACTTGGGAATTTCGTTGATTGCGATATCGAGTTTGATGAGCTGATGCATCTGCGCGTCGCGGTTCTGGTCAACGATGTACACGCGCTTGTGAGAGGCGATGAAATCGTGCATCTCGCGGGTGAACGGATACGCCTTCAGCCGCAGGTAATCGGCCTTGACGCCATACTCGTTCTGCAACTGGTCGAGCGACTCAGTGAGCGCGTGATGTGAGGTGCCGTAGGCGATGATGCCGATCTCGTTGCCCGCGTTGCGAAACATCTCGGGCCGCGGTACCAGCGTGCGCGCGTGTTCGAACTTGCGCTCCAGACGATCGAGGTTGTTGACGAAGTCGTCGGGACGCTCGCTGTATTGCGCCTTCTCGTTGTGTCCGCTGCCGCGTGCGAACCATGCCGCCGCGGGATGATCGGTTCCCGGCAACGTGCGATAGCCAACGCCATCGCCGTCCACGTCCTTGTAGCGGGCAAAACTTCCCAGCCGCTCGAGGTCTTCCTTCGACAGCACTTTGCCGCGATTAATCGGCGTCGTTGGATACTCGAATGGATCGGACATCCAATTGTTCATTCCGAGGTCGAGATCGCTCATCACGAACACCGGTGTCTGCAACTGCTCAGTCAAGTTGAAGGCTTCGCTGGCCATAGAGAAGCACTCGCTGACGCTGGATGGAATCAACATCGGATGGTGAGTGTCGCCGTGCGAGAGCGAGGCGACAAAGGCGATGTCGCCCTGCGAGGTGCGGGTTGGCAAACCGGTTGAAGGGCCCACACGCTGGATGTCCCAGATGACGCCGGGAATTTCGACGTAGTAGCCAAGGCCGGCGAACTCGGCCATCAGCGAGATGCCGGGCCCTGCGGTGGCGGTCATGGAGCGCGCTCCCGCCCAGCCCGCGCCGAGAACCATGCCGATGGCGGCGAGTTCGTCTTCCGCCTGAACGATGGCGAAGGTTGCTTTGCCGTCGGGACCGATGCGGTGCTCCTTCATGTAGTCGATAAGCGACTCGACCAGCGACGACGACGGCGTGATGGGATACCAGGTGACCACCGTGACGCCGGCGAACATACAGCCCAGCGCAGCGGCGGCGTTGCCGTCGATGATGATCATGCCAGTGGTTTTGTCCATGCGCTCGACGGTGAAGGGATCGGCTTTGGTCAGCGATGAAGCGGCGTAATCATAGCCGGCCTGCGCGGCGCCCCAGTTCAGGTCGGCAGCCTTCTTCTTTCTGGCGAACTGTTTGCGCAGGGCTTTCTCCACCTCGGTCATGTCGAGGTTGAGCAGCTTAGCCACGACTCCGACGTACACCATGTTCCGCACCAGCTTGCGCAGCTTCGACTCGGGACACACGGCGGCGGTGATCTTGTCGTAGGGTACGGCGTAGAAGGTCAAATCGTTGCGCAACTCGTTTAGCTTCAGCGGCTCGTCGTAGAGCGCGACCGCTCCGGGGGCGAGCGAGAGCACGTCTTCCTTCGCCGTCTCGGGATTCATCGCGACCAGGAAATCGATTTCCTTCTTGCGCGCGATGTATCCCTTCTTGCTGGCGCGGATGGTGTACCACGTCGGCAATCCTGCGATGTTCGACGGGAACAGGTTCTTGCCCGAGACCGGCACGCCCATCTGAAAGATGGTGCGCAGCAGGACGGTATTAGCGCTCTGCGATCCGGAGCCGTTGACAGTTGCGACTTGTATGCTGAAATCGTTGACGACGGGTTCGTGCACGGCGCCCGACTCGGCGCCATGTACCGCAATCTCTGTTGTGGCCATCAATACCCCTTGGTAGACCCCGCTCTGCGATGGGTTGTGAGGGTGGGGTGGTTTGTATTATAGGGCAGCCGCGAAGCTGAGCAATAGAAGATGAGGTAATTCGGCGTTGTCGAAAAACAAAGGCCGCTCAAAGGGATGGCAGTGAGTCGGGGCTGGTTCTCAAAAGGCGAAGCGGCGGCTGGAGGGACAAACTGCAGATCCTTCGACTACGCTCAGGATGACACGCAAGAAAAATCGCATTTCGGCACCGGTGAGCCCGTCGCTCAAGACACAAACAGCAGGTTCTTCGCTGCGCTCAGAATGACAGATGGTTAGGGTGCCGCCGCAAAAACCAAGGCCACCCTTGCGGATGGCCGATCGTTTGGAGAAAACTGATTCTCAAAACGAGAATCTGTGGTTCGAGGGGCAAACTGCAGATCCTTCGACTACGTGAGTCCCGGCACGCCGGGCCTCACTTCGCTCAGGATGACACGCAATAAAAATCGTATTTCGGCACCAGGGAACCCGTCGCTCAAGACACAAACAGCAGGTTCTTCGCTGCGCTCAGAATGACAGTTCAGAGTTACGCGACCGGCGCGCCGGTCAACACCTGCTCGCGAATTTCAGCGTCGTGCTGCACTTCAGCGCGCGAGGTGGGCAAGGCAATCTCCAGCACTTCAGGAATCGACTTTACGTAATGCATGGTCAATCCCTGGAGCTGCTCGGGCGTCAGGTCTTCCTGCACATTCTGCCGGTTGTCTTCCGGAAGAATAATGTCGGTCACACCTGCGCGCTTAGCGGCCAAAGTCTTTTCCTTAATGCCGCCGATGGGCAGGACGTTGCCGCTCAGGGTGATCTCGCCGGTCATCGCGGTCAACGGACGCACCGGTTTGTCGGTGAGCAGCGAAACCAAAGTTGTCACCATGGTCACGCCTGCCGAGGGGCCATCTTTGGGGATCGCTCCCGCGGGCACGTGGATGTGAATGTCGTGGTCGGCGAAGAAGCCCTCGTCGATCCCGAGTTCTCTCGCGTGTGAGCGCACCCAGCTATAGGCGGCCTGGATCGATTCCTGCATCACCTGGCCGAGCTGCCCGGTTATGGTGGGAGCTCCACCCTTGCCCTTCATCTTGGTGGCCTCGACGAAGAGGATGTCGCCACCGGTGGGCGTCCAAGCTAAGCCGACCGCTACGCCAGCACGCTTGGTGCGCTCGGCAATTTCGCCGTCCACGCGAATCTTGATGCCGCCCAGCATGTCGTGGTGCTGCACCAGTTCGGTGGTTACCACCATCTTGTCGGGGTGGCCTTCGGCAATGCGGCGCGCCTGCTTGCGGCAGATGGTGCCGATGGTGCGTTCGAGGTTGCGAACGCCGGCTTCGCGCGTGTAGTGCCGAATGATGAAGCTGACGGTTTCCTCGGGGAACTCGATCTGCTCCCTGGTGATGCCGTTCTCTTCGATCTGCCGCGGGATGAGGTATTGGAAGGCGATGTGTACCTTCTCTTCCTCGGTGTAGCCCTGCAGCTCGATAATCTCCATGCGGTCGCGCAGCGGTTCCGGAACCGGATCCAACTGGTTGGCCGTGGTGATAAATAGCACCTTCGACAGATCGAAAGGCACATCGAGGTAGTTGTCGCGGAAGCTGAAGTTCTGCTCCGGATCCAATGCCTCAAGCAGCGCAGCGCCCGGGTCGCCGCGGAAGTCGCGCCCAACCTTGTCGATCTCATCGAGCATGAATACCGGGTCGTTGGTTTCCGCCCGGCGAATGCCTTGCATGATCTGGCCCGGCAAGGCGCCGATGTAAGTGCGACGATGGCCGCGGATTTCGGCTTCATCGTGCACGCCGCCCAATGACAGGCGCACAAACTTGCGGCCCAGCGAACGCGCGATGGACTTGCCCAGTGAGGTTTTGCCCACGCCCGGAGGTCCGACGAAGCACAGGATCGGCCCCTTCATGCTCGGCTTCAGCCGGCGCACGGAAAGGTAATCCAGGATGCGGTTCTTCACCTTCTCCAGATCGTAGTGATCGGAGTCGAGAATCTCCTTTGCCTTGGGGATATCGACCTCGACGCCGGAAGACTTCTGCCACGGCAGCACCGCCAGCCACTCGATGTAGTTGCGGGTGAGCCCGTAATCGGCGGCCATGGGAGACATGCGAGCCAGACGGCCAAGTTCCTTCAGCGCCTCTTTCTTCACGTCGTCAGGCATGCCGACCGCTTCGATCTTCTGGCGCAGTTCCTCGGCATCGCGGGTGGTCTCATCCTGCTCGCCCAGTTCCTTCTGGATGGCCTTCATCTGCTCGCGCAGGTAGTACTCACGCTGGGTCTGCTGAACGCGGTCCTGCACTTCGCTCTGAATCTTGTTGCGAAGTTGCTGAACTTCCAGCTCCTTGGCCAGGTGCTGGTTGACCTTTTCCAGGCGGACGGTAACGTCGGGCGTCTCCAGCACGTCCTGCTTGTCGCGGGTGGAGAGCGACGGCAGCGACGAGCCGATGAAGTCAACCATGCGGCCGGCATCGTCGATGTTTGCGGCGACCGTCGATAGCTCGTCCGACAATGTAGGGGAGCCGGCGACAATCTGCTGGAACAGCGTCAATACGTTGCGCTGCAAGGCTTCAATCTGCGCGTTCTTGGGGGCGATGATCTCGGGAATGGTGTCAACCGTCGCGCGCATGAACGGCTGCAATTGGGCGTACTCGGTAACCTTTACGCGCTCCAGACCTTCGGCGAAAACAAACAGGCTCTGGTTGGGCATGCGCACGACTTTGTGCACCACGGCCAACGTCCCGACGGAGAACAAGTCCGTCGGCTGTGGCGAATCGACCCGCGCCTCGCGCTGGGCCACCACCACAATGGTCTTGTCTTCACCCAAGGAATTGATCAACTGGACCGAGCTTTCCCGGCCTACGGTGAGGGGCAGCACCGCGTGAGGAAACAGCACGGTGTCACGAACCGGCAGCAGCGGCAGGGTCCGCGCTTCCGTCGAGTCGTCTCTCAGCTCGGGATCTTTTACCTCTAACTCTTTGTCTTTGCTAGACATATGACTCCTTGAGTCAATTACACTCAAGTTATAGATGTGCCTTGGGTTGTAAAAGATGCAGCCCAGGGCACGATCCGACTCTCTGTCCTCATCGGCTCGCCGGGCAGGTTTCTACACCGGGGGGCTCGACGGAAAACGGGAGAGCCTCTCCCGAAGAATGATTTCCGAGAGCAGAGGATTCTAGTCCCTCAAGTTCGACTCCACAACCGTAAAACGGTCTCGGGAGACCTGCTTTCCCAAGTCGGTCATTTCCAGGGCTGCGGACCGTTGTAGTCGCGATAGGTACCGAAGGTCTTGCGCACGCCGAAAGTCAGATAGCGACCCCAGGGGCCATTGCCTCCGATGTAGGCAGGACCAAGGTTGGTGTACTGCGGCGTCCACAAGAAGTGCTGGGTCATGCGGATGTCGAACTTTTTCGGCAAATCGACCGCCGCCACCCATGAGTTTTCCATGCCGATCCAGTTCCAGTCCCAGGTGTAGAGGGTATGCGGCAGGTTCTTGCCGAAGGCCATGGTGGGACTCCACTCGAACTTGATCATGTGCAAGATGGTCCGGCCAAAAGGATGGACCACGAAATTGCCGCTCAAAAGATAGCGCGCGAATTTGTTGCAGGGCGCGTCGACTCCGCCATACTGCGGCTGCCCGGCGTTAGGCGCGCAGAGGCCGGGATCGGGTTCGTTGTGCGGCGGCGCAAGATCGAACTGGCCGTAGCCGTAGATCCAGCCGGTAGGGAAGAAGAGGCGATTGTCGTTATTGCCAGGCGCAGGCTTCGAGGACGAAGGCGCCTCAGCAGTGGTTTGAGAGGTCTGGGCTGACACCGAGGCCTGAGGCGAGGGCGCGTCGCTGGTCTGGGCGAAGACAGCATAAGTGAAGGCGAGACAACATAAAAGGATGGACAGAATTTTCATGGCTCTCCGCGTCGGAGCAGGGTGGAATCATCTGAACGGAATTAGGACAGGAAACAGCAGCCCCGATCAGAAACTTGTATTAGACAGCAAACAAGACAGTTACGACAACGTCCATTTTGACACGAAGGGGCGCGGCGGCAGAGGCTGCGGAAAAAGTATCCTTGTAAGTACCTCAGGGGCTATAAAGCCCCCGCGTATTTTCAACGGCATAACGCTGGCCTTTAGGAAGGCCAGCACTACCCGAAATGGACTTTTTCAGCAGCCCGTAAATCCGCGCAGCGTAGCTCGCTGTGAAGGCGCGTCCCTTCACCAAAAGGCCCGGGCCAGCGCGAACATACTCTCGAACTTCTACTCCGTCGCCACGTCCTGCTCGCCCTCATCTGGGGGAATGCGAGTCCAGGTCTTGTCCGGATTAAACGACGTGATTGCCGGAGCAGCGGTTGACGTGCTCGGGCCGAGATCTTTTTCGTAGATCACGCCATCGGTGTCCACCACGAACGTCATCACTCCCGAGTTGCGATACTCTGCCGGGTAGGCGATGAAGGCGAAGCCGGTGATCTTGCCGTCAAGGTCATACGACTTCGCGCCGCCGGGCGCATTGGCCCCTTGGCCCTTTAGGGTTCGATAGAAGTAGCCGTGGAAAGGTCCACCCTTATTCTCCTTGCCATAGCCTTCATTGGTAGCGTAGGCAACGATTGGGCCGATGGGGCTCTGCGGCTCGCCTTCGGCAGTCTTCCAGTAGAGGCCGTCCTGCTTGCCCGAGGTGCTGATGATGCGCGCAGCATACTGATTGGTGACTCCATCATGCGTACCGTTGTAGTACTCGTGCTGGGCGTCAACCAGCGCGTTGAGCACGCGTAGCGCCGCGAGTTCATTCCGGCCGATGCGGCGGTAGAGAATCTCCTTCTTGCCGGCGGCGGTATCGAAGTACCACTTGCCGGCCTTTTGCTTGAGAGGAATAGGAAACGGCCAGTTACCGGCGCCAAGATACAAGACGCGGCTGCCGTCCGCCTGCTTTCCGACGCGACACATCTGTTCGTAACGCGCGAGGAAATCCGTCAGCCCCTTCTTGTCCTGCACCGGATCGCCGGAATGGATGACACCTTGCGAGGACGCTCCGAGAACGGCAATGAGGGCCTGCGAGTCGTCAGCTTTGGCCGCAGCGTAGAGCGCCTTGGCGGCGTCCTGCGGTGTGGCGAAGGTCTTCTGGCCAGCCTCTTGCGACAGCGCGGGAAGCGTCAGCGTCAGCACGAACAGGGCAACGGCGGTAAATCTGAAATTGCGAGTGGTTTTGCAAGTCTGCACGGCGGTGCCTCCGGAATCAGGTATCAAGAGTGTGGAATGGTCGATGGTCATGGCTATCTCTTGCGACCTCCGCCACCTGAGCGCGCCGCCGGAGCTTGTCGGCCACCGCCAGACTGCATGCTGGTTCTTCCGCGATCGGCTTGGGCGCGGGTGTTGCCGCCCTTGTCGTATCCGCCAAAGGCGTTGGAGTTGGTTCCGCTCTGACGTTGCTGACCATAACCGCGGTCGGCGGTTGCGGGACGAGCCTGCGCAGGGTTACCGGGGGCGCGATTACCGTTGGCGGAGCCGGCGCCCGCATTTGGTGTCTGGCGGTTGTTAGCTACGTTCGCATTGGTGTTCTGCTGGGTACGGTTGTTGGAGCCGACATTGTTGGTGTTCCCGCCGGTGTTGATGTTTACCGTGTTTCCACCCTTATTGACGGTGTTGCCGCTGACGTTGGTATTGCGATTGCCAGTGCGGTTGTTGCTGTTCTGGTTGTAGCTGTTATTTCCGTTGTAGGTAGTGGGGCGATTGCCGTTGTAGTTTCCATTGCGGTAGACATTGCTGTTAGAAACGTAGACGTTGCGGTTGTAGGTCACGCTCCCGCCGTGCCAATTGGTGTTCCAGGAGTTCCAGCCCCAGCCGCAGCAATTGTTGTTCATCGAAGCGCCAATCGCCATGCCTACGCCGAACGACACCAGGCCTGTGGTAACCAGGGCAGCGGTGCTGTATCCCGGCGGATAGTACGGGGTCCCGTAAACCACCGTCGGGTTATAAGTGGGCACATAGACGACGGTCGGGCTGGCGGGTTGGATGATGATGGTCTGCGGATCCTGCTGGACGACCTTGATCTGCTCACCCGACTTGAGATTCCCAGCAGCCTTGGCTTCTTTGCGCAAGGTCTGCACGGCCTTCATCACATCAGCCTGCTGGTAGTAGTAGGCTTCGCCCAAGGCCGAGGTCCACGACAGGTTGTTTGCCATGTTGTCGAGCACGGAAGGGAACTGGGTCAGCGCTTTCACGCTGGGGTCCCAAGGCTGCTTGTTAGCGGCCTCAAGCAATGCATCGCCCTGCAGCCTTGAATTGGCCTTGATCCAATTGTTGGCTGCGGTGATCTCATCGGGAAAAGTAGCACCGGCGAGCACCTGCGCCACCAATGCATCGGGATAAAGCGCAATGGGAGCGACCAGGTTCTCGATCTCCTTGGCGCTAAGGTTGGCCGTATTGGGATCCTCGCCACCAGCCTGTTGCTGTTGGGCGACGGCGTAGGTAGAACTCCATAGGAATGCGGCGCATACGACTACTGCCCAAATTTGTCTGCAAATACCCATTTCATAACTCCGGTCGGCGAGCTTCGTCACGCTCGCGGAGATGTTCTGTTATCGCCAAACGATGGGGGGCGAAAAGGTAGCCGCCACAACATACTTCCCAGGTTGTGAGAAAGAAGGGGGGACCAAATTCTTTGCTCTGGGCGGTAGGCTATTGTCGCGCACGGATGTGCAACGTGCAAAGGAAAAATCTTCAAGAGAGTGGAGAGTGGCTGCGCCTCCTGGAGTCTCTTCTGCCTCAGCCGTCTCGTAGCGCATGCACTCGCAACTTCTCTTCCTCTTTGCTATTCACCAACCACTATCCACTATCCACTACTACGGCCTGGTCTTGGCGATCTCCGGTTCTTTCTCGCGATGATTGGGCTGCTCCAGGTGATGCAGCTCCAGATGTGTACGTAAGCACTCGAATGCTTCCTGCGGCGAGTTGGCAAATTGAAAGAGGTCAAGATCTCTGGGCGAAATGGTCCCGGCTTCCACTAGCGCCTCGAAGTTGATGACTCGGTCCCAATACTCCTTGCCGTAGACAATCACGCTCATGCGCTTGGCCAGCTTCTCCGTTTGCGCCAGGGTCAGCAGTTCGAACAGCTCGTCAAAGGTGCCGAAGCCGCCGGGGAAGACGACCAGGGCCTTGGCCAGATAGGCGAACCACAGCTTGCGCATGAAGAAGTAGTGAAACTCAAAATTGAGCTCGGGCGTGAGGTAGGGATTGGGAATCTGCTCAAACGGGAGATTGATGTTCAAGCCAATGGACTTGCCGCCGGCGTCAAAGGCGCCGCGGTTCGCCGCCTCCATAATGCCCGGCCCGCCGCCGGTGCACACCACAAATCGGTGTCGCGCCTGGCCCAGGGTCTTGCTCCACTTGGTGAGCAGGAACGCCAACTCGCGAGCTTCCTCGTAATAGCGGGCCATCTTCACGTCCGACTTGGCGCGGCTTACCCGCTCTTGCTCTTCAGGCGGCGCCGGCTTGGCCGAGCCCGGCTTTTCCAGCAGCATGAGGGTTTCCTCGGCATCGGAGCGGCTGTGAAAGCGCGCCGATCCGAAAAAAACGATGGTGTCTTGAATGCGCTCCCGGCGAAAGCGCGCGAGCGGCTCCTGGTATTCCGACAAAATGCGCAAGATGCGGCCATCGGGGCCATCCAGGAATTTCTTGTTTTCGTAGGCCAGGGGAGAACGCTGAGATTTTCGGGGAGAGCTGTTGTCTTTATCTGTCATGCTGAACTATGAGTACCGTTTATTTCGATGCAGCGGGCGAACAGGCGGAGGTTGAGATTTCATGAAACCGTCTCCCGGTACGAGATGGCGCGGCTGATGCCGATCCAGAAATCCACCAGCCCCAAACCGCTGACCGCGCCTCGGACGAAGCCGTTCATCAGGAATTGGTGGAGGGCGGGGAAGCTGGTGCTCAGCGAGTTGTCGATCCAGGCGCGGGTCCACGGGCCCACCATCAGAACAATGCCAATCTCAAGGCAGAAGAGTACGAAAACCACCAGCCAGATGCGGTGCATCCAGAGTTGGGAGCGGGTGGGCTGGGGCGGAGGCATCACCAGCACCGGGCCGGCTTTCGGCGCCTCGTGAGCTTCGCCCGGCAGATCGGAAAAAGCACTCATAAGCAATGTTTGATTCTACAGGTAGGGAGCAGAAAGTTGTCAGTGGCCAGTGGTCGGTGGCCAGTGAAAAGCTAAGCCGGGGGAGGAAGACAGAGCCCGATGGGCGGAACAATCTGTAGCCCAGGACGGAAGTCCTGGGTGAGCGGCTTTGTCAGTCCAGAGCCCCTTCAGGGGCGGAACGATTTCCTGGGGTTGGGCACGATAACGCCTGACTGCAACAGTTGAGTGGAACCTCGGGGCACCAGGGCGTAAGCTGATCTTGTGAAACGCGCCCTTATCTTGTCCTTAACGCTCATCGTCGCCGTCCCTGCATTTGCCACACCGCCGAACTGCAAGGGAAACCCAAAGGTCGTAGATGCTTGCTATTCAGTTCATGGGCGGCTTTCGCTGGGAGCCGACAGCGTTCGCCTATATCTTTGGCCGATTGGAACCAAGCGGATGCTCGGCGTCACGGCGGGTCCGAGAATTGATGATGCAGATGACCCAATTTGGCCGCGCACATTGGAAGTTACTGCCGATGACGATGTCTATGCGGATTTCGAGGTCTGTCCCTTCACGACAGAGCGAAAGGGTGAAATGCAACTAGTCTGCATCGAGTCAGCTTCCCACGTTTTCGTTAAGCATTTCACTTCCTCGAAATAGTAATCAATTGGCATAACAGCCCCTCACCCCCAGCGATGCTCTTCCGTGCCGTCCCTCCTGGACTCGCGATGTATAAACCGGATACTTTCCCGGCACTGCCGTGCGGGCTACAGGTTGTTTCGGGCCTACGAGCCGAAATTGCTTCAACCCCCAAAATTTGTGAACGCCGTCTTCACGTCCGCCAAGTCTGACGAAGGGCCCGAACTGCGACCATGTCATGAACCGAAACTTGTGGCGAGACGAGCGAAAGCAGGTTCTTCGCTTCGCTCAGAATGACAGGATGCAAGAGAATGAGTATCGAAAGGCACGAAGAAGTCGGAACGATTCTGTTTTCCTCCGTGTCCTCCGCGCCTCTATGGTGAGCCTTTCGGTTTTACTGACAACCGGCAACTGATCACCGACCACTGTCGTTAAAGAAGCTCCTCGTTCCAGTTCTCCAGGTACTTCTTCACCTCGGCCATGAACTGGTCAGCTACGGCGCCGTCGATGATGCGGTGATCGTAGCCGATGCTGAGATGCATCATGGAGCGGATGGCGATCGAATCGGCGCCGTCAGCGTCGGTGACCACCACGGGCTTCTTCACGATACCGCCCACGCCCATAATTGCAACCTGGGGCTGATTGATGATGGGCATTCCGAATTTGGCGCCGAAGATGCCGGGATTGGTGATGGTGAAGGTACCGCCCTGCACCTCGTCCGGCTTCAGCTTCTTGCTGCGCGCGCGTTCGCCCAGATCGCTGATCGCCTTTTGCAATCCGACGAAGCTGCGCTCCTCGGCATTCTTCACCACGGGGACAATCAATCCCCAATCGAGTGCCACGGCGATGCCGAGATTGATCGACGAGTGATAGTGAATGTTCTCGCCTTCGACGGATGAGTTGATGATGGGCCACTTGCGAATGCCGTGCACGGCCGCGCGCGCGAAGAAGGGCGTGAAGGTCAGCTTCATGCCGGTAGCCTTTTCAAATTCATGGCGCCGGCGTTCGCGGAGCTTCACGATACGGGTGACATCGACTTCGAAGACGCCGTGCACATGCGCGCTGGTGCGCTTCGACATGATCATGTGCTCGGCAATTTTCTTGCGCATCACCGACATGGGCACGACTTCGCCCGGAGTCACACCGCCGACCGGTTGCATCGGCCCGGTCTGCGCGGGCATGGCCGGAGCCGCTGCCGCCGGAGCAGAGGGTGCCGCCGGAGCATACGCCGGCTGCTGGGGAGCCGCGGGCTGCGCCGGAGCTGCTGCCCCGCCTTTGCCGTGCTTGGCGATGAATCCCTCGATGTCTTCTTTGGTAATTCGGCCGCCCAACCCGGTGCCGGGCACCTGCGCCAGGTTGACGTCGTTTTCTTTGGCGATCTTGCGCACCAGCGGGCTGGAGCGAAGCCGTCCCTGCTCACCGGTTTCGGCCACCGCACCCTGACCCTGGCGCTCGATGCCTTCCTTCTCGTCTTCAGCCAAGTTAGCGGGAATCGGCTCTTCGCCGGACGGCGGCTGCGCAGCCTGAGCTTGCGTAGCTTGAGGTGCGCTCTGGGCAGGGGCTTGCGCGGCGGGAGCAGCAGCCGCAGCTGCGTCGCCATCTCCGGCAATCACGCCGACGATGGTATTCACCTGTACGGTGTTGCCGGCCTGGACCTTGATCTCCTGCAATGTGCCGGAAGCAGGAGCAGGGATTTCGGCGTCCACCTTATCGGTGGAGATTTCAAACAGCGGCTCATCGCGCTGCACTTTTTCGCCGGGCTGCTTCAGCCACTTGGTGATAGTTCCTTCAAAGATCGACTCGCCCATCTGGGGCATGACTACATCTGTCGGCATGGGTGTCCTTCCGGAGATTTGATAGCTGGATTAGGGGACTGACTGCAAACTTTTGATTATATCGGCTGCGCGGAGGTCGCGCGATGTTGCGTCGCCGCCTGGAGTGGGTTGGATGGAGCACGCCTTCAGAGGCCGCTGAAAACTTCGTCTGCAGCTGTCACTCCGAAAAAGCGTCGAGTTTCGCAGCGTAGATCTGGCAATCGGTTCCGAAGTCGACCTTCTTGCAGATGGTGAAGTAGATGGTCTTTCCATCAGGAGACCACTTGGGAGCTGTGCCTCGGCCCTCGGTCCTGGCCACGGGACGAATGTCGCCACCGTCCGGATTCATGGTGTAGATCTGATAGTTCTGATTGCCGCGATTGGATGCGAAGGCAATCTTCTTTCCGTCCGGAGACCATGCCGGCCATCCATCGAAAGCAGGATCGTTGGTGAGGTTGCGCGCATCCGAGCCATCGGCCTGGGCAACAAAAACTTCGGAGTTGGTTTCCCCCAGCATCCTGCGGAAAGCGATTCTTTTTCCGTCCGGAGACCACACTGGATACGTATTCACTCCACCCGAGATCAGGCGCGTCATTTTGCGGGTGGCAAGTTCAATGAAATCGATTTCGGAAGCATTTTTTTTCGGCGGCGACAGGTCGTCGTCGGTGCAGTATGCGACCGAGCGGGAGTCCGGCGACCAGTTGGGATGAATTGTTTTCACTTCCGGCGGCGTCAGGGGCTCAACCGCCGAACCGTCGGGGTTCATGATCTGGATCTGCTCTGTGTTGTCCTTGATGAGGACGAAGGCAACGTGCTTGCCGTCAGGTGACCAGGCAGGGTCTTCGTGATTGGCCGCGTCGGTCGTGAGCTGCCTTACGTAGGAGCCGTCCAGGGCGCGCCGCATCAACTGCTCCTTGCCTGCAATAACCATGATGTAGATCATTTCCTTGCCGTCAGGAGACAGCGTTGGATCCATCGACGCCGCGTGTGAGAACTGGTAGGCGAGGGTTTGCGCACCGCTTTGCGCCGAGCCTGTCGCCCCACAGAAAAGCACGACAAGGATCACCGGGAGTGCGGCTGTGAAACGCCAAATTGCGCGGCCTGGGGCAGGTCCTTTCATGCTTCCTTCCTGAATCTCAATTTGTCGGCATCTTGAGTGGCAGCCTTCGCGTTTACAGTAAGCGCGACAAGCTTGTGGGCCACCGGTTGCGATCCTCAGAGCACAACCATGTTACGCACTCGCGCCGGAAACAGTTCAGAGGAAATCCATGCGCGACCTGCTTTTTTGGCCCGGGTCCCCCCTTCTCCAATCCGGAGACGAAACTCCATTACTGGCAACGCGAACGGGACGAACTGTGCATGGCGAAACGAAGCGGCGTGACCGCGATCGCTTCGCAGCAATGGATAGCGGTTGACATTAGTGGGTGGCAGTAGAGGATGCGGCAGGCGCCAGGGGTGACACTGCGTAGATCTGATCGAGCACCTTCAACATAATGGCATTGGCTGTGGGCTTGTCGTCGAGCGATACCGTCAGATTGGTCCAGACCACGAGCGTCACCTGGTTGCTGGGGTCATAACCCATGAACGAATTGAAGCCAGGGGTTTCGCCACCGTGAAAATACATTGCATTCGGTCCCCAGATTATTTCGCTGATGCCGTATCCGTATCGTTGGCCTTTGGGTTTGCTGGGGTCCTCGGGCTGCAAGCTGTCGAGCCAGCGGCGCTGATAGTTGGCATTGAGCACGCGGCCGGCAACCAGCGCCCGGATCCAGACGGCGAGATCGTTGGCAGTAGATATGACACCCCCTGCCGCCATAGCAAATGAATGGTTCACGTCCGTGAAGTCCTTTGGCATGAGGTTGCCTTCGCGGGCAGCGGCTTTGAGCTCAGGCGAGTAAGGCGGTTCCCCCACCAGGGCGACCGAGGCACTCCCATACAGGTAGCCGTGCGAGTAGGGCTCGGGGATGGTGTTTACAGCAGGGGCGGGAAGTTCGGTGTGCTGCAAATGCAGTGGGCCGAACAAGCGGTCTTGCATCGACCGGGCCAGCGGCTTGCCATCGAGCTTTTCGGCAATCACGCCGAGCAGTACGTAATTGGTGTTGCAGTACTCGTAGGCGGTACCCGGTGGAAAGTTGGGTTTGTGCGCGAAAGCAATCGCCAGCAATTCTGCCGGGGACCAAATTTTCGTCGGATCATGGTCCATGCTCGCCGAGAGTTCGGGGGCCCCGGTGTAATTGTAGAGACCACTACGCATTTCCAGCAGTTCGGCGATAGTGATGTGGTCGCCGTCAGGCACGCGCGGAACGTACTTCGACACCGGATCGTCCAGGCTGAGCTTGTTCTCCTGGGCCAGCTGCATGATCACCGCCGCGGTCATTGTCTTGGTATTGGACGCAATCCTGAAGTAGGTGTCGGCGCGGGGCGGGATTTTTGCGCCCAGTAACGTGGTGCCGGAAGTAACGGCAAATTCGCCCTGGGGGGTGCGCAACAGAACCACGGCGCCCGGGATCAGGAGTTCCCTGGTGGTCGTATCCAGCATGGTCTGTAACGCAGCCCGGTCGATCTGCTTGAGCCCGGGCGAGCTGGCGATGGAGCCCGGCGCTGGCGTCGCGCTGCTCCCGGACGACGTGGCCGGGGTTGACGCGGTCTGCGTTGATGGATTCGGCTTAGTCGAGCACGCCGCGGTCAGGACAGCAATAGCGACGAGCAGGCCCGCAACCTGGATGTGCCCGCATCGACATGACGATCGCAACCCTCGGATGAATGTCCACACGCCGTTTCTCCTTGCTTGAAACGCGACGCCCACGAGTTTGTGGATTGCCTGTAAGTTTCGTCCAAGCAGGAGCTCGGGCGGAAATGGCCCACTAGCTCGTCCCCTTCGCCTCTTTCACGCAGCGAAATCCAAGGTGATTGGTCCCGGTGGTAACTTCGCCTTTGCCTCGCGTCCCTACGATGTAACGCGAGCAGTATTGATCGGTGCAGAGGAACGAGCCGCCGCGATGGGCTCTCTTCTTTTCCGTGGGTTCGTCGGGATCGAAGGACGAGTCCGGCCCTTTCGGATTGCGCGCGACCGTGCCGGTTGCCGCTAGCTGCTGGTAATAGTCAGGACGATACCAGTCGCTGGTCCACTGCCAGACGTTTCCCGCCATGTCGAAGAGGCCATATCCGTTCGGCGGAAAGTGCGCAACCGGTGCGATGCCGACATAGCCATCCGCGCCGCTGTCTTGGTCAGGGAAGTGTCCCTGATGGGTGTTGGCCATCCACTTTCCATCTGGCCGGAACGAGTCGCCCCACACGAAGGGCTTGCCGGCGAGACCGCCGCGTGCCGCGAACTCCCATTCCGCTTCTGTCGGCAGGCGCTTGCCCGCCCATTTGGCATAGGCTTCGGCATCGGGATAGGCGATCTGCACCACGGGGTAGTTGTCTTTGCCTTTGATATCGCTGCCGGGGCCGGCCGGGTGCCGCCAGTTCGCGCCGTGAACGTAGCTCCACCATTGGAAGTGATCGTTGAGCGGCACCGGGTGATTGGGCGGCGAAAACACAACCGATCCGGCGACAAGATTCTCCGGCGGCGCTCCGGGAAAGTCTTCCGCGCGCGGCTTGCGCTCGGCGATGGTGACGTAGCCGGTCGCCTTGACGAACTTCGCGAACTCGGCGTTGGTCACGTCGGTCTTGTCCATGAAGAAGCCGTCGACGTAGACGCGATGAATCGGTCGCGCATCTTCGGTTGCCTTCATGCCGACTTCATCCCTGTCGGGTGGATCGTTGGCGCCCATGGAAAATTCTCCGCCAGAAATCCAGACCATGCCGGCAGGAGCTGGGGCCGGCGGAGCAGCTTTATTGGGGACGGTCGGTCCAAACCGGGATTTGGAGTCGGAAGATGGTGCGGATGTGGACGAAGGCCCGGGCGCCATTGAACTTGGGTTTGCGCTCGATGAAGCGGGCCCGGACGAGGCTGCGCCGGCGGTAACAACCTCCGACGGTTTGCGCCGCAACATCCATGCGAACGCGATCAGAAGCACAATCGCCAGCGAGAGAATCAACCCAATACGACCGTTGCGTCTGCCCGGTTTCAGCGCAGCGTTCTCTCGAACCCTTCTTTTGTTTATGTTTTGCGTCGCCATCCCTTATGTCTACGTAGCCCAATGCCTGATGATCTGTGGGGGAGTCAATTTACCAACGAGAATAACCTGCGGCCACTACAATTGCGAACTGAAGTTACGCTCCATGCCTTAACAACCAACAGTTCTCATTCTGCTAAACTAGCCAGACGCCAGCCATTCCGGGGTGCCTCGTTTCGAATTCTCGATAAGCCCGAGAAACTCTGAAGCCGGTTACCACTCTGTAGCATCTGTCTCAACAAACTGAGGTTCGATTGTGGGGAATTCGCAAATACTGAAATTTGTACTTGTGAGTACATTATCCGCCGGAGTCCTGGCGCTGGGTGTGGGTTGCAACCGCACCGAGGCCAAGCAGCCCCCGGCGCCACAGGCTGTGCCGGTGAAAACCCAGGCGGTGAGTCTGCAGCCGGTTCCGCAGACCTCCGAGTACGTTGCCACCATCAAGTCGCGACGCTCGGCCAGCATCCAGCCCCAGGTGGACGGCGCCATCACCAAAATCCTGGTGAAGTCGGGCGACAAGGTGAGTGCAGGCCAGTTGCTGATGACGATTGACCCGCTGAAGCAGGAGGCCGTGCTCAACCAGCAGCGCAGCACCGAAGCTCAGTTGAAGGCCACCTACGAATACAACAAGAGCGAGCTGGAGCGCCAGAAGGGGCTTTACGAGGCACAGGTCGCCAGCAAGCAGACCTATGAGCAGGCGATCCAGAACTTTGAGAATTCCAAGGCGGCATGGGAAGCGGCCAAGGCCGCGACTCTCTCGCAGCAGCAACAGCTTGGATACTACAACCTGAGGGCGCCCTTCAATGGCGTTGTAGGTGATATCCCGGTTCACCTCGGTGATTACGTTTCATCGACAACCCTGCTCACCACGGTTGACGAGAACAAAGACCTGGAAGCCTACGTTTATATCCCGACCGATCTTGCGGGCAGCATTCGCATGGGACTGCCGGTACAAATCGTGACCAGCACCGGAGAGCCGATCGAGACCACCAATATCTACTTCATCGCGCCCCAGGTCGATAACGCGCTACAGGGCATCCTGGTGAAAGCCCCGATCCACGCGTCGCTTGATCGCTTCCGCAACGCGCAACTGGTAAAGGCGCGTGTGGTGTGGAGCACGGCTCCGGCGCCCACCGTGCCGGTGCTGGCGGTAACGCGCATTGGCGGTCAGGCGTTTGTCTACGTCTCGGTGCCCAGTGGCAACGGCCATGTGGCCAAGCAACGTGCGGTGAATCTGGGCGACACCATCGGGAATAATTACGCGGTCACAAGTGGCTTGCAGTCTGGCGATCAGGTGATTGTCTCGGGAATTCAGTTCCTGAATGACGGTGTTCCGGTTCAACCCATGAGTTAACCAGCCGCGCGGGGCGCGGCCAATAGGAATCCAGTGGTCGATTTCTTCATTCAGAGACCCGTATTTGCGACGGTCTGCGCGTTGCTGATTGTGGTTGCGGGTGCGGTGTGCATACCGACGCTGCCGGTCTCGCTGTATCCCAATCTGGCGCCGCCGCAGGTCACCGTTACCTGTAACTACGTTGGAGCCAACGCGGCCGTAGTGGAATCGGCGGTGACCATTCCGCTGGAGCAGCAGATCAACGGCGTCGAGGGCATGCACTACATCACCTCGACCAGTTCGAACGACGGCACCAGCACCATCAACGTGGTTTTTCGCACCGGCTATGACCTGAATATCGCCGCCGTCGACGTACAAAACCGTGTAGCGACCGCGACCGGTCGTCTGCCGCAGGAAATCAAGAATACGGGCATTACCATCACCAAGGCGAACCCGAATTTCGTCTTCGCGGCCGGCTTCTACTCGCCCGATGGAAGTCTCTCCGATCAGTACATCTCCAATTATCTCGATGTGTACGTAAAGGACGCGCTGAAGCGTATTCCGGGTGTCGGTGACGTCGTCATCTTTGGCGAGCGCAAGTACGCCATGCGCATCTGGCTCGATCCCTATAAGTTGGCGCAACGCGGGCTGACGGCGGCGGATGTTGTTTCGGCGTTGCAGGAGCAAAACGTAGAAATTCCCGCCGGCCAGTTGGGCAGACCGCCGGCCAATCCCAAGCAGGACTTCCAGATCACTTTGCGCGTGGTGGGCCGGCTTTCTTCACCGCAAGAGTTTGAGAACATCATCCTCAAGAACACGCCCAATGGCCTGGTGCAGGTAAAGGACGTCGGACGCGCGGAAATTGGCTCCGAAAGTTACGACACCAACCTGCAATACAGCGGTCACGAAGCTGTCGGTATCGGTGTTCAGCAACTTTCCGATGCTAACGCTCTGGCCGTGGACAAGGCTGCCAAGGCTGCGTTGGCGGAGCTTGCAAAATCATTCCCGCCGGGCATCAAGTACGTTATCGCCTTCGATACGACGACGGTGGTTGGCGACTCCATTCGCGAGGTCGTGACCACACTGGAAGAAGCGATCATCATCGTCATCGCAGTCATCTTCGTGTTCCTGCTCGACTGGCGCGCGACCATCATTCCGGCGATTACGATCCCGGTTTCGCTGATTGGAACGTTCGCTTTCATCAAGGCGTTTGATTTCTCCATCAACTCGTTGACCCTCTTCGGAATCACCCTGGCCACCGGATTGGTGGTCGATGACGCCATCGTCGTCATTGAGAACGTGCAGCGACATATCAGCGATGACAAGACCGATCCGCGTACCGCAACTTCGGTGGCGATGAAGGAAGTGGCCAGCGCTGTGGTCGCAACCTCGCTGGTGCTGATTTCGGTGTTCGTCCCGGTATCGTTCTTTCCCGGTACGACAGGAATTGTTTACAAGCAGTTCTCGTTGACCATCGCATTCGCGATTGCGATCTCCATGTTCAATGCGTTGACGCTCTCGCCCGCGCTGGCTGCCATCCTGCTGCAAGGCGAAGAGCACAAATACAACGTGCTTGACTGGACGCACATTGGCTGGGTCTCGCGCGGCTATCGCGCATTCGCGCACGGTGTTGATCGTGCTATTCACGGCATGGGCACGGCGTACGGTGCCATGATCCGGCGCACGCTACGCATCCGTTATGTGATGGTCGTGCTGTTTGTCGCCGGACTGGCGGCGACCGCTTACGAGTACCGCCACGTGCCCACCGGCTTCGTTCCGCAGGAAGACCAGAACTATTTCATCGTGGTGGTGCAGGCGCCACAAGGAGCGTCGCTCTCGTATACCACCCGAGTCTCGGAGCAGGCCGAGAAGGTTTTGCTGGCCGATCCAGACGTGTTCGGCACCTTCGCGGTACCCGGCTTCTCCCTCGCTGGCGGGAGCGCGTCCAACTACGGATTAGTGTTTGCCCCATTGAAGCCAATCGACAGCCGGAAGGGAAAAGAGCATTCGGCGGCGGCCATCGTGGCCCGCGTATCGCCGAAGCTGATGGCGATTCCTGGCGCTATCGTAGTGGCATTCGAGCCACCGGCGATTCAGGGTATCGGCAGCTTCGGCGGATTCCAATTCCAGCTTCAGGACGAAGGACGCAATACCCTGCAAGACCTGGCCAACACTGCTCAGACCATCGTCCAGTCCAGTCGTCAGCGCAAAGACCTGACCGGCCTGTTTACCAGCTTCACCGCCAACGATCCGCAGCAACTGGTACAGATCGACCGCGACAAGGCGAAGGCCATGGGCGTTCCTCTTGACCAGGTGCGGCAGGCGTTGAGCGTTTACATGGGCTCGCAATACGTTAACGACTTCGACTTCAACAATCGCTCCTACCGCGTCTACGTTCAGGCTGATGAGCCCTTCCGCATGCGCGGCAGCGACCTGCGCGCCTATTATGTGCGCTCGGCCACGAACGGACTGGTGCCGCTGGGCAACATCGTTCGCATGACTGACACCGCCGGGCCGCAGGTGATCAACCACTTCAATCTTTTCCGCTCGGCGGAAATCGATGGCGCGCCGGCCCCCGGCTACAGTTCAGGGCAAGGCCTGGAAGCCATGCAGGATTTGGCCAAGCAGCACATGCTGCAAGGCATGTCGTATAGCTGGTCAGGATTAGCGCTGGAGGAAGTGGAAGCCGGCGGCAAGGCGCTCATCATCTTCAGCCTGGGACTGCTGGTCGTTTACTTGACGCTCTCGGCGCAATACGAAAGCTTTGCGCTGCCGTTCATCATTCTGCTGGCTGTGCCCATGGCGGTCCTGGGCGCGCTGCTGTTCATCTCGCTGCGTGGGCTGGTGAACGACGTCTATGTGCAGATTGGATTGGTGATGCTGATCGGCCTCTCGGCCAAAAACTCAATTCTGATCGTCGAGTTCGCCGAGCAGTTGCTGGAGCAGGGAAGATCGATTGCGGAAGCCGCCATCGAAGCTGCGGAGCTCCGCCTGCGTCCCATCCTGATGACGTCGTTTGCGTTCATTCTCGGCGTCCTGCCGCTGTACTTCGCATCCGGCGCGGGACAGATTGGCCGTCACTCCGTCGGGACCGCGATCGTCGGCGGAATGTTGTTCTCCACCGTGCTGAACCTGTTCTTCATTCCGATTCTGTACGTGATCTTCAAAACCGTCCTCACATCGTTGTCGTCGCGTCGCGCCAAGACGGAGGTCGAAGAGGAGATGCGGGCGGCGTAAAGTGGTGCCGGTTAGCGATCGAGTCGGGTCGTAGATTGGGTTGCCGGGCCGGTTGGACTCACATTTTCCTTCTGCTGTTGGGAATTGTGGGAGTCACATCCCTATGTCTTCCTCAAAAAGTTTTCTATTTCTTGCCTCTCCGGTAAATCACCGCGCCGTGCCAATCGGTGACAACTTCCACCTGGCACGGGCTAATCATTACGTTGCTGCTGCCCAACAGCTTGGACAATTCCCCTCGAATAACCAGCGACTCTATCGTTGGCCCTTCTTTGAGCACTGGCTGTAACTCACCCAGCTGCCCCGTCGTCAGAGGGCAGGCAAAAAATGTCATCCCCGGTTCAAAGGTGCCGAGCATAAGGAGGACCGACGAAGGACAACTCTCGGGAACGTTACATTTTGCCTGATGCACAAATTTGCCCTGGATCAACATAGGCGTACCAGCTACCAGCGGCTTGAATTGTGTCGGATTGTCGCCTAACACGAACGGGACGAACTGTTCACCTGTCCATTTAGCGCCGGGCGCTCGGAGCATGGCGAGGACGTCATCGGTGGAATAGGGGCCAGACAATGGAACTTTCACCTGTGCAGCTAAAGCCGTACAAAACAGCATCGCTACGAAAAGCCGGGTCATAAGTTCTCCTGTCGCTGCTACGCTCGGACTAGTATCTAGTTGCATAAGTTAGCGTACAGAGTTTTGGGGTGTTTCTGGAATACGACCTGCTTCTTCCACTCGAATGGGTGGGCCGTCTGGTTGTAGGCGGCGATGAAGTCGTCCATGTGTTTGCGCAACTGGCGGGGGCTGGTGAAGCTGGCCCCCGTCAGCGACTGGCTCTGCAGAATGGAAAACCAGATCTCCACCTGATTCATCCACGAGGCGTGGGTGGGGGTGAAATGAAAGTGGACGTTCTTGTGGCGGGCCAGCCATCGGTCGCGTTTGGGCTTATGGGTGTTGAGATTGTCCAGGATGACATGAATCTCGCGGCCGGGGTGCTCGGCTACGATGCCGTTCATGAAGTCGAGGAACTCGGTGCGGCGGCGGCGCTGGTAATGATCGCCCTTCACCAGCCCCGTGGCCACCTCCAGAGCCGCAAACAGCGTGGTCGTGCCGTGCCGCTTGTAATCGTGCTGAAAGCCGGTGAGGGCCTTGCCGTTGGGCAGCTTCAGCCAGCCCTGGGCCCGTTCCAGAGCTTGAATGTGAGGTTTTTCATCCACGCTCAACACCAGCGCATGTTCCGGTGGGTTGAGATAAAGTCCCACCACGTCGGCGGCCTTGCGAGCGAAACAGGGATCGGTTGAGACGCACCAACTGTGACGTCGTTGGAGCGAAATTCCATGCTTGCGCAGCACCCGCCAAATCTGATCGTCGGAGATGTCCTTCAGCGCCGCGGCCAGCAAGGCTCCGTTCCAACGCGCATAACCTTTGGGCGGCGGTTGATCCAGTTGCGCGAGGATGCGACGCTCGCTGTTGCGGCCGTAGACCGCCGGCTTGCCTGGCCGCGGCGCATCCTGCAAACCGTCCATCCGGTGGCGCAGAAAGCGGCCGCGCCACTTGCTCGCCGTAGCCGGCCGCGTGTCCATGGCCGCAGCGATCTGCTCATTGCTGGCCCCGGAGGCTGCCCGCAAAATCACGCCGGCCCGAAACACATCCCGCGCCGCACTGCTCGGGCGACGCACTACCAACTCCAGATCAGCCTGTTCCTCCGGCGTCAGTGCAATACTGCGAGCCTTCATGGATTGCACTATACACCAATCGCTTATTTATGCAACTAGATACTAGACTCCTGCCCCATCCCAAGACCACTCTCAACAACCTCGTTGCCGCTTTGGAATACTGCATCTAGGATGACGACGATGACCAGCATCGCTCCCGAACTCGTCCCTATATATGCACAGGCAATCTTCAATCTCTGAGGGTGCCAGACGCGAGAACGGTTTGGGCAGGAGCTTCGGGTCGAAAGAATCGCCACTGATGCCGAATACGCGCGCTCCGCTTCTCGTACCTGCATGCAGGTACACGCGGTCCGGCGCTTTCCTAAAATAGGCACCGATCCGGTGAGCGATGTCGTACACCGTCAGTGCGCCGATACCTCTTAGACTTCCGATCTCACCTTCCACCGCCTGATGAAGCGCAGCAAAGCTGGTGGCTCTGGCAAGTTTGCGCCGGATCGCCTGGAGCCTTGCCTCTACCTGTTCGAGAAGTGCTCGTGGAATCCGTCGTTGATGGGGATGACGTTTACCGTGCAACTCACACAGCGCCGCCTTCCTGATGGCCTCGGATGGGCTGCGCTGGTTTTCGAAGCAGCGCATCTCCCTCTGCGCGTCGTCACGACATTCGCGGATATAGCCAGTGACGATTTCGTTGTACGTCATATTTCGTGCCTCTACCCAGATTGCGCAAGAGAGGATTGTGAAACCTGCGAATCCCGACAGCGGTATTTTTTCAGATCACTCGGCCTATCTGCTTCCCGATCTATTTTAGGCCCCGGCTCAGCTATTTCCCGCTCTCCGGCGCTTTCACCTTCACCGCCGGAACCTCCTGCTGCTTCACCAGATTGTTGTAGGCCGGGATATCGGTCGACACAACTTCGTGCCACTTGGCGAGCTGTTCCTCCAGCCGCTTACTTAGCAGGTCGTCGACTTCGTACGATTGCTGCGTAGGCGCGGTTTGTGCGCTGCCTACAACCCCGCCCAAAGCAACCAGGTCGTTGTTCAGACGGACAGGGAAGTTCAGCACGTCCTGACCGCTTTTGGCCTTGGTCTGGATGAGTGCCTCTTCGATCGGCGTCATCTTCTTATCCAGTGCCTTGCCGGCCTCGACGATGGGCTTCTGTTTGGGATCATCGCCCAGCCGCTTGTTCAGCGCGTTGATCTGATCGCGGACCTGACGAATCTCGATAATCGTATCGTCTGTTTTGGTGACCTGGCCGCGAATCTTCATCAACAGTTCGAAGCGCTTCGCCAAATCCTCTTGCGTGACTTTCAATCGAGGATCGGGAACGATCTCAAGCGGAGCAGTGTACGACTGGCCAAGCACCGTGAGCTTCACCTGGTACTTGCCGGGCAGTGCCTCGGGGCCGTCGGTACTGCCTCCCCAGAGCGGCGCCTTTGGAACCTTGGTCGCTCCTTCATAGCGCTGGTCCCATACAAAGCGGTTCAGGCCCGCATCTTCGGTAAGTTTGCTGCTGCCGCCACGGCGGAAGAACTCTTCCTCCTCACTACCTGGTTCTTCTTTCTCGGGAAACTTGCGAATGACCTTGCCGGAAGAATCCAGGATCTCCAGGGTGATCTTGGGAGGCTCTTTCTTGGCCGCGTTCTCTTTGTCGCCTTCAGCCTTCGCCTCGGTCTCGTGCGCCTCAGCGGCCGCCGCGCCTGACTCACTCGCGCCGGCTTGATGGTCAGGCTTCTTCAGCGAATCCTTCAGCCAGTAGTAAATGACGGCTCCGCCCGGAGGATTCTTCCCGGCATTGCCCTGGCCGCCGAAGAACGACGGATGAAAGATGGTCTCGTTCGTCGTCGTCGGAGTGAACAGGTGTGCCTGTTGCTGCGGGATCGAATCGTTGTACTGCCGCAGCGGACCGATGTCGTCAAGGATCCAGAAGGCACGGCCATGCGTCGCGACCACAAGGTCATCGTTCTTGACGATCAGGTCATTCACCGGCGCCATCGGCAGATTCAGTTGCAGCGGCTCCCACTTCGCGCCGTCGTTAAACGACACGTACATGCCCTTCTCGGTTCCAGCGAAGAGCAAGCCCGGGCGCTTGGGATCGACACGCACCGCGTGCACGTAATCGTCGCCCGGAATCCCGTTCACCAGCTTGGTCCAGGTCTTGCCGAAGTCGGTGGTCTTGAACACGTAGGGGGTGAAGTCGTCCAGCTTGTGCCGTTCGACCGCCATGTAAGCGGTAGCCGCGTCACGAGGAGACGCTTCGATCATGCTCACCGTGCCCCACTCGGGCATGGCTTTCGGCGTGATGTTCTCCCAGTGCTGGCCGCCATCGCGGGTGAGGTGAACCAGTCCGTCGTCCGTACCGGCCCAGATCAGGTCCTTCTGCACCGGCGACTCGACGACAGAGAAGATGGTGTCGTAAACCTCGACGCCGGTATTGTCCTTGGTGATCGGGCCGCCCGATGACTGTTGCTTCGATTTGTCATTACGCGTCAGGTCAGGACTGATGATGGTCCAGCTCATTCCGCCATCGGTGGTCTTGAACAACACTTCGCCGGCGTAGTAAAGCGTCTTGGGATCGTGTGGCGAAAATACGATGGGCTCGGTCCACTGGAAGCGATGTTTTAGATCAGCCGCTCCCCAGCCGATGGGGTTGATGGGCCAAGGATTGACCGCCTGCTGCTGGTGCGTGCGGTGATCGTAACGCGAAACCTCGCCGCCGTAGGATCCCGCATACACAATGTTGGGATCGCCGGGCTCGGGAGCAATGTATCCGCTTTCGCCGCCTCCCACGTCGTACCAGTCGGGGCGATCGATGCTGCCATCAAGTCCGGCACTGGCGATGGCAACGGTAGAGTTGTCCTGCTGCGCGCCGTAGATGTAGTAGGGAAAGCGATTGTCGCTGGTGACGTGATAGAACTGCGCGGTCGGCTGGTTGTAGATGCTGGTCCAGCTTTCGCCATGATCGGTCGAGACGGTTGCGCCGCCGTCATTGCCGTTAATCAGGCGGTTGGGATTGTTGGGATCGATCCACAGCGCGTGATTGTCCCCGTGCGGCACGCGCAAGCGAGTAAACGTCTTGCCGCCGTCGTTCGAGCGATAGACCGCTGTATTAAGGATGTAGACCGAATCGGGCGCTTTGGGATCGGCAAAGATGTGCGAGTAATACCACGCCCGCTGGCGGAAACGATGGTCGTCCGTCATCAGGTGCCACGACTGCCCGGCGTCATCGGAGCGATAGATGCCGCCCTTCGCGGCTTCGATGATCGCCCATACGCGGTTGGGATTCGCACCTGACACCGTGACGCCGATGCGTCCGATTGGGCCGTCCGGCAGCCCGTGTCCAGTGAGCTGCTTCCATGTGGTGCCGCCGTCGATGGACTTGTACAGTCCGCTGCCCGGGCCGCCGCTGTCGAGGCTCCACGGCGTGCGTCGCGTCTGCCATAAAGCGGCATAAACAATGTTGGCATTCGTAGGATCGAAGGTGATGTCGATGCCGCCAGTTTTGGCGTCCTTGTAGAGAACCTTCTGCCACGTCTTGCCGCCATCCGTAGTGCGGAAGATGCCGCGCTCCTGGTTGTCGGCAAAGGGATGACCCAAGGCAGCCACGAATGCGATGTCGGGATTCTTGGGATTGACAATCAGACTTCCGATCGCGTGGGTGTCGGGGAGGCCTACAAACTTCCACGTCTGTCCTGCGTCAATCGATTTATAAACTCCGTTGCCGCTGACGATGTTGCCGCGAATGCAGGCTTCGCCGGTTCCGACATATATGACGTTCGGGTCCGACTCGGACACGCCAATCGCGCCGATCGACGGTGACATGTCTTTGGTTTTGTCGGTGAGCGGCTTCCAGTTCAGTCCGCCGTCGGTGGTCTTCCACACACCGCCCGCGGCCGCACCCATGTAATAAACGTCGGATTGACCTACAACGCCCGACACGGCAGGGACGCGCCCGCCTCGATATGGACCGACGAGCCGATACTGCAGGCCCTTCCATGGACCTTTGTACTCGCCCTCGTCCTGCTGGGCCTCAGCCGCTTTGGCCGCAGCGCCTGGCGCGGGCTTCTGCGCCTGCGACTGTGGTTGCTCGGCTTGCTGGTCAGGTTGGGAATCGGATTGCTGCGCTAGAGATGGCGCAAAGGAAAGTGCAACGAGAAGGGCGACTGCAGTCGCTCGCAACGTAGTTACCTCCGGAAAGTCACTGCTCGAGGGATACGGCGCTCATTGTTAACGTACGATGAGCGAAGATGCACGATATCAGGAAGTCAACACCAGAGTCGAGTGGGACAGCCAACTCTGTTGGGGTTTTGGAAAGGATAGCGCTGCACTTGTAAAGCATGGCTACTCTGGACTTCCTAAAGATCCTATAGGTTGAACTGCGATCGCCGTAGCGGTGGTGCGACCTGCTGAGCTGACGGCTACAGCGCAACTACATCGCGATTGAACCCGTCGGCGCACTGCTTTGACACTGGCTTAATCGCACTGATACCATCGCATTTTGAATAACTCCCGCCCGCCCGCGTCCCCGTCGTCTAGCCCGGCCTAGGACACCGCCCTTTCACGGCGATAACACGGGTTCGAATCCCGTCGGGGACGCCAAATCTTTTCAATCAGTTGCGGAGCACCGTCGCCGAAATCTCACGGCACCACGCTGAGGGCGTGGCTGTCGAGGCTTCGCATCAGCTTGTTGGTCTACACGGTCAGGATCGCTCCAGAAATCCGGGCTTCCTAGAATGGTCCCTATATCTGTTGCACCGCGGGCCGCCTTGGTGCGGCACAGCGTCATGCCTCAGTCGTACCCTAGCCGGGTAGCTTCGTTCTCGACCACGTGCCGGATTCTCTCTTGCCAATCCGGTGAATCCCAAGTCCCCAGCGCGCGGTGAGTCACAAAATACTTCTGAGGAATCGGATGGGTACCGACAACCACGTTCATCCCGTAGCGGGTTTCGATGAACTTGCAAAAATCGTCTATGTAGGGACAAGGAGGATACCCAACCACCAGGCCCGTGGCCAGATGCACGACTTCCGCGCCGTTCTTCTTCATTTCCTCGGGAGCATACTCCACATTGCCGCCCGGACATCCATCACATGAGGTGTAGCCGACGAGTTCTATTTTCTGGGTCCCGTATATGCGGAAAGCTCCTTCGCGAGCCTGTAGCGACCGGAAGCATTTCCCTCCCGCGCAGGTGTGGTATCGATTACAGATGATGATTCCGATTTTCACGGGGTCGGCCACCGTCGGCCTCCTTTGCTATAGCCTGGCTACTGCCACGGCCACGCCAACCTTGTAGCCCTCCTGAACCGCGCTTTCCTCGCGGGGCGCTTGGCATCGCCGGGGGTCTCTGCCAAAAGACTCTTTCTCTAATTCCGCACTAGATGTAGCATACACCTAGATGCAAGCCGGGGAAATGCCCGGCAGCCGGCTGGTGACGCTGTCGGCTGGGGTATCAGGTGCAGATCCGGAGACGCTGATCAGCGACTTTGTACACGGTAGACTACAGACCGGTAGCAACGCTTGCGATCACCCAAAACACACTTGCAGCGATTGAACATCGCCGCGACCGTGGAGAAAACACAATTGCCTGACATCGTGAGAAAACGCAAAGCCAACCCGAAATGCCCTCGGCATGATTACCCCTGTACCTGCGCGATGGGACATTTGTACCGATTTGTAGAGCCGGTACTCTTGCTGGTGCTCAAGGAGAAAGGCCGCTCGTACGGATACGATCTCTTGGGCAGCCTGGCTGAACATGCGTTCACCGACGGAGAGATTGAGAAGGCGGTTTTGTACCGCACCCTGCGGCGGTTGGAGGAGAACGGTTACATAACGTCGGATTGGAACACGGATGAGCCAGGACCTGCGCGCCGGGTTTACACCCTCACCAAGAACGGTGAAAAGCATCTGAAGGAATGGGGTCAGGTGCTGGCCAAAGTTGCCAGTTCCATGAACCGCTTCGTGCGGCGCGTGTCTTCCGTACCGCGTTGAGCAATCCACGCTGCGGCTCGCGGAACTACCGAGGTTGCCCCAGATAAGAACCCGGCCAATCCACTGTCCTACCCTGGGTCGCCTTTTCCGTCTGGCGACGGGGTGCCGCGAAGCGTGAGCACCGGGCACGGCGCGTGTTGCAAAATATGATGTACCGCGGTCCAAGGAACGTGAGTCGACACCGCGCCCCCCGAGTGAGAACCCATAACGATGAGTTCTGCTTTTCGGCTGTTCGCCAAGCGGACGATTTCCGCCTCCGGTATGCCAATCCCGACCTCGATCTCAGGGGCATACGCCAGATCGACCTCGGGGGGAATCATCGCACTCAGTTTCTCGCGATCCTGCTGCTTCCATGTCAGCAACTGCGACTCCGATACGGTGTCGCATTGGATGACATGAAGTAGGGTCAACTTGCCGCGATCGCCTTCCGCCAACGACAAGGCATAGGTCAAGGCTCGTCGCGATCCTGTCGAAAAATCGGTGGCATAAAGAATTTGCCCAAATCGGTCGAGCTGTGCCGGTCGAACGTGTGGGCCCACGGTCAGAACTGGGCAAGTGGCATGTCTCACCACGCTTTCTGCCGTCGATCCCAGGAATAGCTTCTTGATTCCTCCATGTCCATGCGTGCCGACTACAACCAGATCAATCTTCTTGTTCGACAGAACTTGAGAGATCACCTGCCAGGTGTCGCCGGAGCGTACGATGACCTCGTGAGGGCAGCGCCTCAAGTCCTCCCTGCTTTCCAGACTCGCCATATTTTGCTCAGCATTGTGGCGCATTGTGTCGCTTGGGGCAGGGCGCGGCTCAGCCGCCGCGAGGGAGCTTTCTGGGGGCAGGGCGTGGGTAAGAAAAATTGTGGCGCCATAGCGCTTGGCCAGAGAAACAGCGTATTGCAGAGCGTTTAGCGATTCCGGCGAGAAATCAGTCGCCAACAGAATATTGTTGAACGATACGCTGGAAAGTTTTATTTGAGATGTCATCGCGCACCTCCGTCACGCTGTGTAAAGGAGGCGCTTGGTCTGCCACCTCCAAGTCGGCGAATGGAAGCTTTTCAGCCCCGCTGCCCCGGTACGTTCCAGTATTAACTGCGCAATTTCTGTTAAAGGACGGTGGTATCACACTGCTAGACATTGGGAATTTGGGTCGCTGAAAAGGCCGCCATGGTTACAGCTTTGCTTGCCATGAAAATTCTACTTTACACGCTGACCCAGACATTGAGCGCTTGAATCGGGAAAGGAAAGGACGGTCCTGTCCGTGCTCCGGCGTACGAAATGGGTTCGTTGTTCTTCCTGTACGATGTAGCATACACCTAGATGTAATATGTTACCTTGCCCAAAACACAATTGTGAGAGTTCTAAACTATCGTACTCCGGCTTTAAAGGACCCTCGAAAGAATGCGGATGACGCGCTGCCGACAAGGCGTCATCTGCGGGTAGAGTTGGGACGAAGAAAACAGCTTCGATGAAGTGACAGCCAGAGGAGGCATTCAGGATGTCCAGTGCGAAACACAAGATCCTCGTGACCGGATCGTCTGGCCAGATCGGCTCCGAGTTGGTGCCTGCGCTGCGCCAGCGTCATGGGACACAGAATGTAGTTGCCTGTGACATCAAGCCGCTGCAGAAGGACACGGGTCCTTTTGAACTCGCCGATGTTACCGATCGTAGCGCCTTGGAAGCTATTATCCGGAATCATCGCATCCGTTCCATTTACCACCTGGTGTCGATTCTGTCCGCCGCTGGAGAGAAGAATCCCGCTCTCGCCTGGTCTGTCAACATCGAAAGCCTCAGGAACCTTCTGGATCTTGCGATACAGCACAAAATAGAAAAGGTCTTCTGTCCAAGTTCGATCGCCGTCTTCGGACCGCATACGCCTCGGATCCACACTCACCAACTCACCGTCATGGATCCCAATACTATGTACGGCATTACCAAAGTGACAGGTGAGCTTCTGTGCAACTACTACTTTGTGAAATATGGGCTGGACGTACGATGTCTCAGGTATCCAGGGATTATCAGTTGGAAGACGCCGCCTGGAGGTGGCACTACGGACTATGCTGTGGCCATTTTCCATGGCGCACTGCGCGACGGCCGTTATCAGTGCTTTGTCTCTGCCGATACCGTCATGCCGATGATGTACATGCCCGATGCCATACGTGCTGCCATTGAATTCATGGCGGTCCCGCGCTCACGGCTTCGCACTCACCTGGGATATAACCTGGCTGCAATGAGCTTCTCCGCAGGGGAATTAGCCCAGGAAGTCAAACGCCATTTGCCGAAGTTCGTGTGCAAATACAAGCCTGATGAGCGGCAGAAAATCGCGGACTCATGGCCCAAGAGCATTGATGACAAATGTTCTCGGCAGGACTGGGGATGGAGGCCGGAATTCAATCTGCGCAAAACCGTCGCAGATATGTTGAGCAATCTCCAGGGCATTGTCCAAGGTTCCGGTTGAAGCAGCGGAAGTTCGGCGTCGGCTGGGCGGCGGTGCTCCGGTCGGGGTCCCATGCTGTGGGAGATTGAGGGCGGGTTGGTCAAAACAGCGAGTTCACAGTGATGAGGCGGGCGAGACGAGCTTACTACGATAAGTTTTCCAGGTTCTATGATCGCTTTGTCGCACTGCACTCCCGCGACAAGCAGGGTTTGGCCAGGAAGTTCCTGGTCGAGCAGATTCCGCTTCAGAATGGTAGTTCAGTTCTCGACCTCTGCACCGGTACCGGTACGCTTCTCACCCACTTGCAACCGAAGGTCGGAGCCGGTGGCATAGTTGTCGGCCTGGATTTTTCCCGTGGCATGTTGCGAGTAGCTAGGGAAAAGATCAGGGGCTTGGGCAATGTCTACCTGGTCGAGGCCGACGCCGGGTACCTGCCTTTTGCGGAGGGCACTTTCGACTCGGTCACCTGTTCTCATGCCTTCTATGAACTCAAAGGGGAAACCCAGGCCAGAGCTTTACGGGAGATCGTTCGTGTGCTGAAGCCGGCGGGAGTTTTTCTCATGATGGAGCATGATGTCCCCGCCAACCGTTTGGTGAGAGCTTTGTTTTATCTTCGTCTCACCCTGGCCGGTAGCGGACGGGCCATCACCTTCCTTCATCGCGAGCAGGAAGTGCTGGAAGAGTACTTTGGGATGGTCAACAAGATACTGGCGCCTGCCGGACGCTCGAAGGTCATGATCTGCCAAAAGACGAGGTGAGCCCGCGAACTCAAGATGTTTGCTGGAGGCTAGCAGGTGGGCGCCAGCTAGGGTGCGAACTTGGATGAGGACATTGTTCGTCAATAGATGGGAGCGAAATGAACGATCGCACATTTAAGCACACGGAAGCCCACAAGTTAGAAGATCCGGAGCGGTTGAAGTGGCTTCCTCCGGCGGATGTTTTGACGCGCTTGGAACTTCGGGAAGGAATGAGAGTTGCCGATGTCGGAGCTGGTACTGGTTATTTCAGCATTCCGCTCGCACGTGCGATTGGCGCGTCCGGACATGTGTTCGCTGTCGATCTTCAGTCTGAGATGCTCGATCGGATGCGAGCAAAGCTCGAAGCACCGAATGCGCTGAAGAACATCTCGCTTCATCAAGGGGAAGCAACCAGCCTTCCCTTGCCACCCGGAAGTGTAGACATTGTTTTCTACGCCAACATTTGGCATGAGCTTGAGGATCATCTGGCGGCATTCCGTGAGGGGGCCAAGATCGGAGTTCCCGGTGGCACGATTGCCATATTGGATTGGCGGGAGGATGTGTCTCCGCCTCCTGGTCCACCGCAGGATCACCGGGTGCCGGCAGCCGCCGTCGCACACTTTTTGACGGTCCGCGGGTGCAATTCCGTTGTGCGCGATACGGTCGGGCAATTCGGCTACATGGTCACCGCCCGGCTTCCGCTGCCGTAGCGGAATCTATTGCCAGTATGGCTGTGGGCCGCGGGATCACCGGCGAATCCGCACTTTCTGTAAGAAGGATGGGACAACGGTGAAGTGACGTTGCTGGTTTACTCGCCGGGCGGAAGCAACAAAAACGTTCCCCAGGCATGTGCCCGCTTCTCGCCAGTCGTTGTGGTTAGGCTGGCTTCTGCCCGAATCCTTCGTTTCTTTTTATCTACGATCCAGGCTCGTACTCGAAGTTCGTCTCCCGGACTCACGCGGCCTCGAAACCGCACCGTCAACTCGGCCGTCAGCGCCTCCCAGTTGCGCGAAATGATTACTTTGGACATGGCCTCGTCGAGCACGGTGCTGATGATGCCGCCATGAACCGTCCCCCGGAAACTCTCCCAGCCTGAGGTCGGAGTCCAAACCGCGGATGTCCCACGGGAATCAGCAGAAAACTCGATTTGCAGTCCTCTTGGATTCTGTGCTCCGCAGACAACACAAGTGGGATTTAATAGTGCACGGCTCCGGCCGGTCGGTTCTGATCCCGCGACCGTCGATGTCGCCCCTGGCTTCCGCAGCGTCTCCTCCCCATGGCGAATCTCCCTTGGGCTGGAAACTCCGGCAAACAGTCTCGAAGCAACATTATCTTCGGTCATACCTTCGGTTCCTGAGCTCTTGATCGCCAAAGGACGATCCCTGACAACACTGTGATTCCAGAAATTGCGATCATCGATCCGATGC
This sequence comes from uncultured Acidobacteriaceae bacterium, assembly GCA_963796585.1. Taxonomy (GTDB): domain Bacteria; phylum Acidobacteriota; class Terriglobia; order Terriglobales; family Acidobacteriaceae; genus CAVVDY01. Next base: position 96,795 of record CAWCMB010000002.1, on the reverse strand, counting down.
AAAGCAGGCACCAGACGGCCAGAACATGGGCTTCGATGTATGCCAGGTAGAGCGCGAATGCCAGGCCGATAAGGGAGGCAAAGAATCGGAAGGTAGCAATCCGCCCGGTCGTACGCCACGATAATGCGAAGAGTAAGAGATAACCGAGGAAACCAACCAGGGCAACCGGCGCCCCATGAACCGCGGAGAAAGTGCTGCGATTCACCAAATCACAATTGAACGTTTGACTCAGGTCACAGTAGTCGGTGGCCGACGTAGCATAGTGATTTTGCAGCGACACCGCCGACAGCCCAGCCCCAACACTAGCCAGCGCCAACAACAGAAAGCGGACGATTTTCATGGCAGGCGGCACCCCGTCTTTGCGCTCAACTGCTGTAGCGACTGCACTCCAGTTCGCCGATCGCCATCAGAAAAAACCCAGGTGGGGGTGAATTGAATTTGCGCTATCCGGCAAGTGAAACTCAGTTCCCGGGTTCCCGGGGTGGTGCATTCCACGTACGGAACATATTTGAAAGAAGCGCCAAAAGGTTTTTTCTGGTCGTCGCAATGGGGACACAGAAAGCTGCCGTACATGGTGACATGGTTGTCCGCCAGGCATTTGGCGAATGCATCCAGGTGGCTCGAGTCGGCGGCGTTGCCGCTGCTACCGGCCCCGAATATCAGGAGGACGATCGGCAGAACCATGAACCCCCAGTGCGGGTGTGACGGTCGCTCGGCCTGCTTACGCATGATCATAAGATTGCTCTCGCTAACGATATTAGGTGTAGTATACATCTAGATGCAATAAGCATGATGACAACCAAGACGAATCGGCAGGCCAGCTTACTGCTGCGTTATTGAGGCACCAGTGGTCATGCACTTGGCCGGGGATTCAAATGGAGAATATTCACAATGAACAAAATTGCGTTTATGGCATTACTCAAACGCGAGGATTCGAAACTCTCACCGCACTTCGGAAAGGCAAAGTGGGTGATGATCACGGACCTGCAGGGCGGAGGGGCAGCCTTTGTTCAGAACACCGGTTTGAACGGTCGAGCGGTCGTCGACATACTCGCGGCCAACGGCTGTACGGATGTGGTGTTTAGCGGAATCGGCGCTGGCGCCTTGCGGCATTTAGAGGCCGCGAAGATACGCGGCTGGATGGCTGGCGGAGATGCTCCCGTACCGGAACTGCTGGAGAGTTTTCGCCGCGGCGAGTTGCTGCGGGCGCATGTTCCGAGCGAAACCCACGAAGGGCAGGGTTGTGGTTGTGGCAAGCAACATGACAAACAGCAGTCCGGGTCTGGATCCCGCCCGTCCATCTCAACCTAAGCTATGACAGATCGAGGCTACTATCCGACGGGGCGACCCGTACGAGCAACCAGAAGAGTGGGAACACGGGCCCGGCGAATTTCCCAGTCTGGCGGCGGCTCGAATCACAATTGGTTTCATGGAGAATAAGATGCGAATCGCAATTCCACTAACTGACGGTCAATTATCCCAACACTTTGGGCACTGCGAACAGTTCCTGTTCGTGGATGCTGATCTCGAGCAACGGAATATTCTGGGCAAAGAAATTGTTGTCGCGCCGGAGCACGTTCCAGGTTTCCTACCGCAATGGCTTAGCGAGCGCGGTGTCAATGTGGTGATAGCTGCCGGATTGGGTGCCCGGGCGCACGACCTGCTTGCCGCCGGTTCGATCGAAGTCGTAACCGGCCTTTCGGCCATCGATCCGGAGACGCTGGTTGCCAGTTTCCTGAACGGTACACTTAAAGGTGGGGAGAATGCCTGCGACCATTCGCAACACAACTGCAAAGACTAGGAATCGCCGGATAGGGGAGAAGCCCTTGCCGAGGGCTGCACCAATAAACCCAACCCGGGTCGCATGCCCGCGACACCAGCGTCCCTGCACTTGCGCGATGGGCCACTTGTACCGGTTCGTTGAGCCGGTGTTACTCCTCATGCTGATGGAGAAGAAGCGCTCCTATGGCTACGATCTTTCAGCCAATTTGTCGCGCTATGCCTTTACCGATGCAGAAATCGAGAGGGCGGTGTTGTACCGCACGCTTCGCAGGCTGGAGGCGAACGGCTACGTAACTTCAGATTGGGAGGTGCAGGAGCCGGGCCCGGCTCGCCGCGTCTATTCGCTGACCCCCGAAGGAAAGCAGCATTTGCGGGAGTGGGCTGACGTTCTCACCAACGTTGCTTCTGCCATGCACCGGTTTGTGAAGCAGGCGCGTCTCTAAATGGGCCCGGTATTCACGGCTTGCGATCATGAAGCCGCATTTGCCGCGCTCTCTGTCAGACAAGTTTTCCTATTCTGATTGGGGGAGCGTGGCGCTTCGGCAATAGCATCGAGAGCCTCGCCCATATCGGCCATCAGATCTTCTACGTCTTCAAATGCCGACCGGCCGTCGTTCCACCCGCAATTCAAAACTGATGTAACTAAGCCGAATTCTAGTCCGCCTTGTATCTAGCCTAAGCGACTCTTATGATTGCCATTCGCAACCGACTACTGGCGCTCTCAGCTTCTTTCTGACCCTGGTGTCAGAGATTGGTGTCCTGCTCAAGAGCGCAACGTTCGACGGCGAAGAAACTGTGGAGAGCGACTGGCTTCGGAAAGAGGACGATGATGAGCAAGAAGAACAAGAAGAAGAAAGCGAATGGAGCTGTAGACGCGAGCAACGGACTACCTGGCGATGCGGCATCGCTAAAGTCAAAAATGAAGAACAAGGAGTACGAGGCTGAACTGTTCAAGCTACAGGTGGAACTGGTCAAAGTACAGGAGTGGGTGAAGGCGACCAAAGCGCGCATCGTCATTATCTTCGAAGGTCGCGACGCAGCAGGGAAGGGCGGCATCATCAAGCGGATGATGGAACGGGTTAGCCCGCGGGTGTTTCGCCTGGTGGCTCTGCCCGCGCCTACAGACCGCCAGAAGACTCAGATTTACGCGCAACGTTACATCGAACAATTGCCGGCGGGCGGAGAGATCGTCATCTTTGACCGAAGCTGGTACAACCGCGCGGGTGTCGAGCACGTAATGGGTTTCTGCAACGAAGAGGACTATAAGAAGTTTCTGAAGGGCTGCCCCATGTTCGAGCAGGTGCTGATAAACAACGGGATCACCCTGCTGAAGTATTGGCTCGATGTTTCGGAGAAGGAACAGCACAAGCGCTTTCTGGCGCGCATCGAAGATCCATCGAAGCGCTGGAAGCTCAGTCCCATGGATCTCGAATCGCACCGCCGCTGGTACGACTATTCACGGGCGCGCGACGCCATGCTCTCGGCCACCGATGTTCCTTTCGCGCCCTGGTACATCGTTCCGTCGGACGACAAGAAGCGTGCCCGGCTTAACTGCATCGCCGACATTCTGAGCCGCATTCCCTACGAGGAGATTCCTTACAAGTCCCCAAAGCTTCCGCCACGGCAGAAGGCGAAGGGCTATGAGCAACCGAAGCTGAAGCACCAGGTGATTGCCCAGCGCTGGTAGTTTCGCAGTAGATGGGCCGGCATCGGGAAGCGAACGGGATTCGCGAAGGCTGATCTCACTGGGCGCGGATGAGATCTTACATGTGCGTCCTAAACTGGTGCGCGCTTCGACGCGTGTTATAGCTGCTGTTGGCGTGATCTGGTTCGTTCCTGCATTCGATTGCGGTGAGCCACGCCGCCTTCCGCGACTGTGAACGACGAGCTGGTTCCGCTCGAATCCGTTACCGTCCAGTCCCGCTCCACCGGGCTCATGCTGTTTCGCATGGCGTATTGCAGCAGCCCCGCGTTGGTCTCGATGCCGAGCCGTTCCATCATGTCGTATTTGTGAAAGGCGACGGTTCCCGGCGAGATATCAAGGATGTTCGCCACTGCCTTCATCGATTTTCCTTCCGCCAGCAGTTGCAGGATTTCAGACTGGCGGCGGGTGATACGCCGCAAGTTCTCGCGCCTGGGCTTGTGCAGCAGGTAGTCGATGGTTTCGCGCGCAAGAAGCGAGGATAGATAAGAGTCGCCGCGCATTACCTTCCGTATCGCAGTCAAATACTCGTCGGTGCCTGACTGCTTTAGAACGTAGGCAGAGGCTCCGCGACGGAACGCCTCTGCGGCAACTTCAGGGTCCGCGTTGGCGGTGGTGAACATAATCTTGATGGAAGGTAATCTTCGAACGACCTGCTCGGCGGCATCCAGTCCGTTGAGCAAGGGAAGAGCAACGTCGAGAATCAACGCATCGGCATTTCGTTCCACCGCTGCCTGCGCCAGCGACCGTCCATCATTGACGATCGCGGCCACTTCAAATTCCGGCTCGAGAATCTGCTTGCAGGCTTCAGCGAATAGCCTTTGCTGGTCCGCGATTACCAATCGTGTCTTAAGTCCCATTCACTGACCTTTCAAGGTTCACAGGAGTTCGTGCGGCTGAGAAGGCGCAGCACCAATTACGCCGTGAAGATTCTTCGCCGCTTGTGACCGCTATCTAATTGACTTGGGGGATGCAATTTCTAGGAACCCAGAACCTCCGCACTAGTTGCTGCCTTCGTCTAGTTGCCCGGGCAGCCCTCGCGAGCTGCCCGTGAACTTATCGAACTACTGAGCAACAGTGATGGCCGGTGGCTTCCACGTGCCATCGATAATCGAGGGTGGAGTCTCTTTCGGCCAATACAAGCGCAGCATGGGAATGAACTTCGCCTTAGGAGCCGGCAGCCAGTTCGCTTCCTTCGCCTTACCCGGCGAGTCAGCCTGCAAGTACAAGTCAACTGAGCCATCAGGATTGGTGATGAGCTTGTTTCGCTCGCTCAATGTGTACCGGTTCAGTGGATTAGGAACGAAGAAGTAGTCCTTGTCATACATGGTGAGCGACCAGAATCCGTTCACCGGAGGCATCTGACCCTTGTCGAAGTGTATGACATATTTCTTGGAGCCGCCGTCGTATTCGTCGCCTTTCGCATCTTTCTGCGAAGTCGGATAGATGGCGTCTTGTGGACGGTTAGCGCCCAGGCCAATGGCTGTGACCAACGCGCGCTGGATATAGTTGGTACCGTACACCCCAATGTCCTTGGTAAGGTACGTCCAACCGTTGACCGGTTCAGCTGCCTTCTTGAAGTACTCCATGATCTTGGCCTGCGCCAGTTTCGGTACGGTCTTGATGACTTCTTTGTCGAAGGCCCCCAGCTTGTTGGGGTCGAAGTCTTTGCCCGGCTCCAGCCCGATGGCTTTCATTTTCTCCACCATCGGAGCGTCGGCGGCAGCAGGAGGATTGGTCTTCATCAGCCGCGCCAGATAGTTGAAGTAGTCGTTCACACTCAGCGCATCCACCTGGTCGCGTATCGCCGTCTTCATATCGAAGTTGGCGTCGACCGTGCCCGCGGCTGCTGTATAAGGCTTGCCGTACGAGCTAAGCGGCACCAGTGAGAACTTGTCCTGCAGGGCGTGAACTTTAGAGTAGTCGTCTGGCGTGCCGGTGCAATAGATGCGGCCAAGAATCCATACCAGGCCTGTCGGAGATTTGTATTCCGTGACGCCTTCCGGCAGCGTGCCTGACCAGTTTGGTCCGGTAATGGCATACTTCTGCGCCTTGCCGCCGGTGGTGCGTTTGCCGGGAACCTGGAAGACATCCGTCCAGCCGCTAAGCAAGGGTAATAGGTAGTAGCGATCACCCATGTCGGGAACACTGAAGATCCACGGCTCATTCGTGACATCAATCCACGCCGTTGTGTAAAGCGTATCGGCGTTGGGGGCAGTTACAGCGTGATAGTCAACCGCAGGATAGGTACGCATCCTGACCAGTTGACCCATCGGAGCATGACCGGCATCCGGTGCGGCTACATTCGTCATCTGCCTGCGCGTCATGTCCATCGTGACCAGCGGATAGCCGTAGATGTATACGTCAATGGCATCGCTCACGGCCTGCTCGACGCCTGGCTTCTGCGCCGTCTGCGTGCCAGCCGAATTGCTCGTCCCAGAGTTGCAGGCGGTAAGTGACAGGATCATCGTCAGCACGGCCAGTACTACAACGAACTTAACTTTCATAGTTCTCTCCTTGATAGCTGGGCAACCTCGCGGACCGCCCGATTCGCTTGTTACTACTGCGCCACCATTACTGCCGGTGGCTTCCACGTGCCATCACCGGGAGGCAGTATGGATGGCGCGGGTGGCTCCTTCGGCCAATACAAACGCATGACCATGTAGATTGGGCCGTCAGGCGCGGGCAGCCAGTTGGCTTTCTTGTCGGCTGAAGGTGCGTCCTTCTGGATGTAAAGCGTCAGCGAGCCATCAGGATTGGTCTTCAGGCTCGGCAGCATCGGCGAATTAATGAGGTAACGATTGATTGGATTCTCGATCAGCAGCTGGGTCTTGCCGTCATACATAGTTACCGACCAGAAGGCGTTCACCGGCGGCAGCTCGCCTTTGGCAAAGGTCAGCGTGTAATTATGCTTGCTGCTATCCAGCGGAGTGCCATCGGGTGCGGTCTTCACCATGGGATACATGGCTTCAACGGCATCATTGCCGTAGATTCCCGCGTCGGCTGCTGCCGCCCGCAACAACCAGTCGCCGTTGTAGAAAGCGCGATCACCGAAGGCAGCTCCCACATGCCAGCCGTTGATGTCCTTGCCAATCTCGTCGACCTTTTTCTTGATCCCGTCATAACCATCATTTATGCCCAGCACAAGCTCCGCCTTCTGCGCTTCTGAGAGCTTGCTCTCATCCCACATCTGACCGGGGACGATGCCCACCGCGGCCATCTTCGCTCGGATTTCCTTGTCCTGAGGATTTTCCGGACAGAACTGGAGCAGAAAGGCAAGGTATTTGGGGAATTGCGTTTTGAAAGGCTCGTCGCCATTGAACTTCAGCCAGTCGATGGCCGGGGGCGCCGCTGGCGCGGGCTGCTTCAGATATGCCGACAGCGGTTGCACGGTGTATCCCGCCTGGATCTTCTTCACGTTCGCAATGTCGGCCGCGTTCAATAGCTGCGTGCGGAAGATGGCGAGCCCGAACTGCGTCTCCAAAGGAAATACCTTCTTAATTCCCTTGGGCGCTTCCCCCTTCCAATCCGGTCCGGCGACCATGTAGCACCCGCCACCGTTTCCGGTGGCGCGGCTGCCGATGTATCCCTCATTGAAGGAGTACAGGTCGGCAATCTGCACCGCGTAATACCGGCTCTTCTCGATCTTGGGAACGCACAGAACCAGAGGCTCGGCGCGTAAATCCATCTCCAGCAGCGAATAGGGAGTATCCGCGTTTGGCGTAACAATGGCCGTATCTTTCGGCGTGGAGGTCTTGGAGTCGCTCCAGATGGTGTTGAAAGGCGCCTTGTACTGCGAGTTCGACTTGTCCACACTGAACTGATACATCGCCTTGTAGGCCGCGATCATGGGGAAGCCGTAGATGTAGGACTGCTGGTAATCGTCTTTATGGGAGACGGCCTCGCGAGCCGGCGCGTCCTGCTTGTTGTTGCAAGCAACGGAAGCGAGCAGCGCGCAGACCAAGCACAACGAAACGAGTACTTTCTTGCTCATAGCATTCCTTTTTTGGGTGGTGAGCTGCCTGGGAATTGCCTGTTGATTGTTGTTGGGAGCGTGCATCAACTTTCAGTAACGCTAACCTAGTCTGCGGCCCGCAGGGCGGGCAAACAGGCATTCGGAGGGGGGCGCCGCTTGTCGTATCTGACTCGCGGATTCCGTCACCTGTTCCATTGGATTATGCGACTGGTTTGACCAACAAATTCTACTTGCCACAGGCGTTTAGCTGAATACGACTTAAGAGCTAGACGACGACTGACTAATGGCCAAGTTACTACCGGATGTTCCTCAACGGACAGCGGCGTCTGTTACACCGTTCAGGACTGCAGCAATATTTCTCTATCCCGAACGCCGCTTAGAATGGATACTAAAGTACACACGAATCCCCCCACGCGACAGAAGGGCACGCCCGCAATCCCAATGGCAGTAATGAATCAACTTGTGAAGATTGGCGATTTGTCGCCCGCTCCCCGTCCGCCGGGTTCGACTCGCTCATATCACGCGATGATCAAGCCGGTGGGAGCAATCTGTAACATTGATTGCACGTACTGCTACTACCTGCATAAGGAAGAGTTGCTGGGCAGCAACAGTAAGTTTCAGATTTCGGACGAGATTCTCGAAACCCACATCAGGCAGTACATCGAAGGTCAGGACCGCGACGAAGTCGTCTTCTCATGGCAAGGGGGCGAGCCGACGCTGCTCGGCCTGGAGTTCTTCGAAAAGGTTGTCGAACTCGAGCGGAAGTACAAGAAGCCACACCAGCGCATCGAGAACGATCTGCAAACCAATGGCACGCTGCTCGACGATGAGTGGGGAGCGTTCCTCAAACGCAATAAATTTTTGGTTGGACTGAGCATCGACGGCCCCGAAGAGCTGCACGACGCTTATCGCGTAACCAAAGAAGGCAAGCCGACCTTCAAGAAGGTTTTTGCGGCGTCGCAGATGTTGCACCGTTACGGCGTGCCGTTCAATTCGCTCAGCGTTATCAATCGAAAAAACGCGAAGAAGCCACTCGATGTCTACCGTTTTCTGAAGAACGAAGTCGGGCCAAGGCAGATGCAGTTCATTCCCGGGCTTGAGCCCAAGGTGTTTCATAACGTCGCTCCACAGATGTGGGACGAGGCCACCCTGCCGCTGTATGACTCGCCGGCCGCGCATCCCGGCGCTCCGGACTCCGTAGTCACGGACTGGTCGATCGACCCTGACGACTGGGGCTACTTCCTGTGCAAGGTTTGGGATGACTGGTATCGCCGCGACATAGGCAAAGTCTTCGTCAATCTATTCGAGACCGCGGTCGCGCAATGGATGGGCAAAGAGTCGCAGCTTTGCATCTATCACGAATTCTGCGGCAAAGGCGTCGCGCTGGAGCATGATGGCAGCTTGTATTCCTGCGATCACTACGTCTACCCGGAATACAAGCTGGGCAACATCATGGAAACCTCAAGCTCGCGCCTGGTGTTTTCGCCGGAACAGCAGAAGTTCGGTTTCGCCAAGTTCAACACGCTTCCCAAGATGTGCCGCGAGTGCAAATTTCTGTTCGCCTGTAATGGCGAGTGCCCCAAGAACCGCCTGATCCGCACGCCGGAAGGCGAAGTGGGATTGAACTACCTCTGTAGTGGCTTGCTGAAGTTCTGGAACCATATCGACCAGGACGCGCAGGACATCTGCCGCCGCATCGCGCGCGGCGAGCCGCTGAAGCCTGGACAGGCATGAGAAACTAGCCAGACATGAATACAAATCAGACCAGGGGAAGAGTTTCGTTCTGTCTGCTATGCCTGGCGGTCGCGCTCTCCGTCGGATGCAGTAAGAAGGAAGCTGCGCCACAAAATGCTGCGCCAGCCTCAAGCCAGCAGGCCGGAGGACCAGCGGCGTCATCTCCAGCGCCCGCTCCGTCGACGCCCCAGGCCGCACCGGCCACGGCCAACATGGTCTTGCCTTCTCCCTACGGGATACACACCGACGATCTCGATGCCATGATGAAGCGGCGCTACATCCGGGCGATTGTCATCCTCACTCCCATCGGATTTTTCTATAGCAACGGTCATCCCATGGGCGCGATGTATGAGGCTCTTCGCGAGCTGGAAAAATACGTCAACGACAAGTACAAAACCGGCAAACTTCCGGTGAAGGTCACATTCGTTCCCTTGCGTCCGGACCAGGTTGAGGAGGCGCTGCATCGCGGGGTAGGCGATTTCGTCGCATACGGCCTGATCGTCTCGCCGGAACGCGAGCAGCGGGTCGCGTTCACGGTTCCGATTCAGAAGGACTTGAAGCAGATTGTGGTCAGCGGACCCGATTTCGGAACCGTGACAACGCTGGAAGACCTGGGCGGAAAAGAAATCTACATCAACGAACTCTCGGTGGGTTATCAGCGACTGCAACAGTTGAACGAAAAGCTCAAGCAAGCGGGCAAACCGCTCATCAAGATCACGGCCGCCGATTCGGACCTGCTGGATGACGACCTTATCCAGATGGTGAATGCCAAGTTGATTCCGGCGACGGTCACAACCGATTCTCGTGCCAAGCTCTGGAGCCAAGTCCTGCCTGATATCACAATTCATCCCGAGCCGGTCATCGCCAGCGACGAACAAACCGCCTGGGCGGTGAGAAAAGACAATCCGCAACTGAAGTCGATGCTGGATGAATTCATTCCTCCCCGAGCGGTGGGAACTTCCTTCGGCAACACCCTGGTGCGTCGTTACCTGCAAAACACCAAGTGGGTAAAGGACTCAACCTCGCCCGAGGAAATGAAGAAGTTTGAGGCGATGCGCGCGATGTTCAAGCAGTACTCCAGCCAGTACGGCTTCGACTACCTGATGATGATGGCGCAGGGCTACCAGGAGTCGCTGCTCAACCAGAGCGCGCGCAATCCCAGCGGGGCGGTGGGCATCATGCAGGTGATTCCCAAATATGCGGCTGCCAACCCTATTAACGTAAAGGACGTGCAGGTAGCTCGGGGAAACATCGAGGCTGGGGTCAAGATGTTGCGCAATATTGAAGACCAGTATTTCAACGATCCCAATATCGATCAGGTCAACAAGACATTAATGGTTTTTGCCAGTTACAATGCTGGCCCCAATCGCATTGCCCGTCTGCGCGCTCAGGCCCAGCAACAGGGGCTCGACCCTAACAAATGGTTTGGTAATGTCGAGCTGCTGGTTGCAAAGGACGTCGGGCAGGAAACAGTCACCTATGTCGGCAACGTCTACAAGTACTACATCGCGTATAAGCTGGCGTTGCAGGACGAGAAAGCTCAAGCAACCGCGTCAAAATAAAAATATTTCGAGGAGAAACGATGAGGATTAGAGGTTTAGCTGTTGCCGTACTCGCCTTGGCAGCCGTGGTTGCTGTGGCGCAGAATCCGCAGGTCGAACAAAAGCTGATGGCCATTAAGCAAAACATGGCCAAGAACAAGCAAAAGCTGGCGCAGTACACCTGGATCGAAACCGAAACCATCAGCCTCAAAGGCGAAGTGAAGGACACCAAGACTTATCAGGTGCAGATGGTGAATGGCAAGCAGCAGAAGACCGAGGTCGCCGACCAGAAGGCGCAGTCCGGTGGCGGGCGTGAAGGCCGGCTGAAGCAGCATGTTGTGGAAAAGAAGAAAGAGGAGTTTCAGGAGTATGGGCAGGCAATCGCCGCCCTGGCCAAGCAGTACACCACGCCTAACCCCAATCGCCTGATGCAGGCCAAGCAACAGGGCAACGTCTCGCTGGTGCCCGGAAGTGGCACTATCGGCCTGGTGATCAAGAGTTTCGTGAAGCCGAACGATCAGGTCACGTTCACCATCAGCGAGCAGACCAAGTCGCCTGTCAGCGTGGACATCAACACCTACCTGAACGATCCCAGCGACAAAGTGATGATTTCTGCCCAGTTTGCTGAACTACCTGACGGCACCAACCACGTAACCACCACGACGATTAATGGCGAGTCGAAGCACCTGACGGTACAGGACCAGAACTCGAACTACCAGAAGGTGATGTAAGTTTCAAGCTCATAAACCAATCAAGGAGATGAGGCATTTTCGTCCCATCTCCTTAATTTGTTCCCTTCATGAATCGGTGGGGAGCAGGATTTTTTAGAAACCACGTATTTCTACTGGTTCAAAAGCCCAACTTTGCTCTCTACAATAGCCGTAAGCACAGTTCACACTTTCGCCCTACTGCTAACAGCAGAGAGCAGGAGTGTGCGTCCACCCGGGTCAAAGTCAAATTTTTGATGGAGAAAGAAATGAACGTATTTCGCGCAGTCCGGTCGGCATTTTTGCTGGCACTGACATTCGGCATTCTGTTTTGCGTGTCGTCGATAGCACAAGGTCCGGCAGACTTGAGCGCCGCCAGCCCATCTGCAAATGCTGACCCTGCGGCGGCCGCGCCTCTTCCGGATAGCGCTTCGGCGAGCAAAGCTGCTGCCGACGATGCCTGGCGCGTCAAAATCTCGGTCTATGGCTGGTTCCCCGGGATCCACGGGAATGTGGGAGGGGCGGACCACAATGTAGGAGTACACGCTCCTTTCAGCGATCTCTTTCATTACCTCAAGGGCGTGATTCCTATTGCGGCTGAAGCTGATAAAGGCCGGTTCGTCATGCCCATCGACTTCTTCTGGGTCAGGATGGGCGATAACAAGGCCATCCCTCTGGGCGGCCTTGCGGTGACCTACGCCGATCTGCACGTAACCGAATCGATCTTTACTCCCAAAGTCGGATATCGGTTTCTGGACCGCGATCACCTGAAGATCGACGCACTGGGTGGCATCCGCTACTGGTATGTCAGCCAGACGCTGTCACTCCTGCCTTCCATACAGAATCAAAGTCGGTCCACCGGCTGGGTTGATGGAATTGGCGGAGCTCGTTTCATCATTCCACTGAGCCCGAAGTCGGCAATTTCAGTCGCGGGCGATGCCGGCGCCGGCGGAGCCAGTCTCGACTATCAGGCGGTTGGCTTGTTCACCTATGACTTCACTCCCCAGATTGGGCTGGGACTGGGCTGGCGCTATCTTGATGTGGACTACAACAAATACTTCGGCCCCCTGGATGGCCGTAACTTTCTTTACGATGTAGACCAGACTGGTGCGTTGGCGGGCTTATACCTCAACCTTGGCGGCAAGCCTCCGGTTCCGGTTGCGGCGACATGCTCGGCTTCACCGACCGAGATTTGGTCAGGTGAGCCGGTGACCGCCACCATTGCTCCTCAGCACTTCAACCCCAAGCACACTCTCACCTACGCGTGGAGCAGTACTGGAGCCAAAGTCTCCGGCACTGGCGCGACTGGAACGGTTGACACTACAGGCTTAGCGCCGGGTAGCTATTCCGTGACCGGAACTGCCACCGACGCCAAGGAAAAGAAGAACAACGTAGCCAGCTGCAACACCAGCTTCACGGTAAAGCAGCCTCAGCCTCCGCAGGTCAGCTGCTCGGCCAATCCGACGACGATTGCGATTGGCGAAACTTCGACCATCACCATGACGGCCACCGATCCACAGGGCTGGCCGCTTACATATATCTGGCTGAACAACGGCGGACAGTTCAGTGGCAGCGGTACCTCGGTGACCGTGACCGCCACCAACGCGGATGCAGGGAGCACCATCACCGTGAAAGGCACTGCTAACGATGCCCGCGCCAACCTCAGTGCCAGCTGCAGCTCCGCGATCAACGTTCCCGCGATCAAGCAGTGCGTGAACATTGAAGATTGGGGCGAGTGTACCTTTGAGAAGAACCCCAAGAAGCCGTGGCGCGTCGACAACGACTGCAAGGACGTGCTCGACAAGGTCGCGCTGCGCTTGCAGCAGATGCCGAACGGCAAGCTGGACGTTGTCGGCTACACCGACCAGCAGGAGTCGGTCAACCAACAGACGCTTGGCTCGCAGCGTTCGGTTAACGTCAAGTACTACCTGACCACCGATGGGCCTTCGAAGGTTGACCCTGCTCGGGTACAGCCCCGCGCTGGAGCCAACAAGGGCAAGGCGACTCACTTCTACTTCGTCCCCGAAGGCAATCTCTGTGGCGGACAGCTGGAAGAAGGTACGGTCGTCGACGAGAGCCAGGTGCAGCCGCAGTCGCGTACTGCGCCTGCTCCGGCGAAGAAGCACAAGAAGTCGAAAGCAGCGGCACCGCCGGCACAGTAGTCGCCTGAGCGTAGCGAACTGGTTGATCCAAGCGAAGGGCGGGCCTGCAAAAATCAGCAGGCCTGTCTTTGCTTGGCACATAAGTGCTAGGGCGCTGCGCCTTGGCGCGTCAATTTTTGATGACTCCTCAGGTAATTCTGGGATATACGTAAGTGGGTATCCCAGCTATCTTTTAGGACTCATCGGGCCAGTGGTCCTTGGCTCCGATGTTGCAATAGTATCGTCTTCGAGCCTGCCTGAGCGTACGAACAGGAACGCGCATCGATCTCGTGGCGGCTCGCGCAGTTGTCGCACTGAATAGTTCCTGATTGCCGGAATTTGCGGTACCGTTTCCGGAGAGAAAACCTGACAGGTTTCAAGCGGTTGCTCATCATGAATCGAATACTTTCCCGTACTACCCTCGCGCACCTCGTTTTGCTTCTTACTCTTGCGGTTTGCTTGAGCGGCGTTGCTGTTGCCCAGCAGACCGGATGGCCGCGCTCGTTCAACAACTCCGGCGGCTCGCTGGTGCTGTATCAGCCGCAGGTGGACGACTGGAAGAACTACGCCGTGGTTAACGCGCGCTCTGCATTTGCGGTGACGCCGGCCGCTGGCAAAGAGGCCGTGGGCGTGGTGACGTTCACCTTGCAGTCCGTGGTTGACATGGATAAGCACACCGTATTCCTCTACAGCCCTACCATCACCAAGGTTTATCTACAGCCGCCGAACGCGAATTCCGCTCAGCTGGAGAGTCTGGTCCGGACCTTCATCAACCCATCCGCCACCATGACCATCTCCATCGAGCGGCTCACGGCCAGCCTGAAAAAGAAGACTGCGCCGGCGCATGTCGCCGAGGTTAGCAATACTCCTCCGACCATCTTCATCAGCTTCAAGCCGGCCATGATTCTTCTGGTGAACGGCAAACCGGTGTTGGCGCCGGTGGGCGGCAATGTCAAGGCGGTGGTCAATGCCAACTGGCCGCTGTTCGAGGAATCGGGCACGTACTACCTGTTCAACAGCAAGGGATGGATGACCTCGAAGACTCTGGACGGGGGCTGGGCTGCCACCACGAACCTGCCGGCTGATTTCTCGCAGGTCGCCTCGAGTCCGAACTATCCCGACCTGAAAGCCTACATTCCGGCCCCGGTCGTGCCGGCCAGTCCCGCCGTCTTCTACAGCAGCTCGCCCGCAGAGATTGTCGTCTTCAAAGGCAAGCCGGAGTGGGCGGCCATCACCGGCACTCAACTGCTCTATGCCAGCAACACAGCGAGTCCGGTTTTCAAGTATCTGCCGACCAACACCTACTACTATCTGACTTCGGGACGCTGGTTCTCATCGCAAAGCGCGATGGGACCGTGGACCTTCGCCAGCAATAGCCTGCCGGGCGATTTTCGCAAGATCCCGCCCTCCAGCCCCATGGGCAGCGTACTGGCCTCAGTGCCGGGAACGCCCGAGGCCGAAGACGCTGTGCTGATGGCGCAGGTTCCGACCACGGCGGTCATTAATCCCACGACCGCCGCGCAACAGGTCAAGGTCGACTATAGCGGCACGCCGCAGTGGTCGCCGATTCCAGGTACCACAATGTCGTATGCCACCAACACGCCCAATCGCGTGATCCAGGTGGGCAGCGTGTACTACCTATGCCTGAACGGTGTCTGGTTTATGTCGAACACGCCGAACGGGCCGTGGCAGACTGCGCCGTCCGTGCCGCCCGAGATCTATACCATCCCGGCAAGCTCGCCGGTCTATAACGTCACCTATGTAACCCAGAGCACCTTGTCCGACGGCAACGTGCAGGCAAGCTACACCGCTGGATACATGGGAACCTTCATCGCGGGAATGGCGGTCGGCGCGATTATCTGTGACGGCACCGGCTACTACTACCCGCCTTATTATGGCTGGTATGGAGGCTTTCCCGTTTACTATCCGTACCCCGCAACCTACGGCTACCATCCGATGTACAACCCATACACCGGAGCTTATGGTTACGGTGCCGCAGCCTATGGTCCATACGGCGGTCAGGCACATTGGGGAGCTTCCTACAATCCCTATACCGGAACCTATGCGCGCGGGGCGACGGCTTCCGGCCCTTGGGGGTCGACCGCAGCCGCGCAGGCCTACAACCCTTACACCGGGGCCTACGGACAGACCCATCAAAGCTCCAATGCCTACGGCTCGTGGGGCAATTCCGTCTATAGCAAGAACGGCACCACCACCTACACGCAGCATCAGACCACCGCGAACGGTTCGGAGGCCACCGCCTACAACAACAAGGGCGGCGAAGCCGCTGCCACCAGTACAAAGTATGGCAACAGCGCGGCCGCCAAGAGTTCCAACGGCGATATGTATGCCGCGCACGACGGCAACGTGTACAAGAACACCGGCTCCGGCTGGCAGAGCTACAACAACGGAAGCTGGAACAACGTGCAGAAGCCGACGCAGCAGAGCGCAGCAGCGGCGCATCCTCAGGCGAGCACCGACTACAACAACGCCAAGAGCTCGGGCGGATGGGGCGACGTGAACCAGGAAGCCCAAAGCCGCGCCCAAGGCACGGCCCAAACTCAGCGCTACGATCAGGCGCAGCACTCCGGCTGGGGCGGCAGCGACGGCTGGGGAAGCCACAGTGGCGGCGGCGGCTGGGCCAGTCGTGGTGGCTCCGGCGGATGGGGCGGCGGTGGCGACCACTGGGGCGGCGGCGGCGGCGGCGGTGGTTTCAGTCGCGGCGGTGGCGGAGGCTTCCGGCGCTGATGCCTGGGCTAGCCGGAGCTGTCGGTCGCGATAGGAACTAGAATTTTCGGGTAGTGCCGGCCTTCAGGCCGGCGTTGCGCGATTGGAGAAATATCTGCGGGCTTTAGCCCGCTGACCTGGCAAGTTTAATTAGTCGTGACTCTATCAATGAGGTGCACTATGAAGTCTCGGCAGTGGATTGTGATGTCTCTCATCAGTTTGTTCGTTCTGGCAGGACAGGCGATGGCCCAGAAGAAGAGCAAGTACGTCTGTTCGGAGCCCAAACCCGAAACCCTGTGCAACGCAGAGAACACCTGCGGCTCAGCTTCGAACCCCTGCCAAGTGAACGTCAAAAAGGACGGCAGTGCGGCGACAGCGACGGCCAATATCACGACTGCGAAGAAGAACGCTCTGTTCTGCGTGAAGGCGGGCACCAAGGTGGTTTGGCATTCGTCCAACAAGAACACCGGCTTCGTTATCGACTTCGGTCCGCAGTCGCCGTTTGAACCGCCCGACACCATCATCGGCGGAGGCAAGAACGACGTGACCGTAGAGGCCCAGCGTCCGGGATGTTTCAAGTATTCCGTCGGCGCCTGCTACTCCGGCGCAACCTACGGCATGTGCGGCAATAGCCAGACCGAAGCTATCGTGCTGCCTCAATAATTTCGAGACTTATTAACCGTCGGCACGCAGCACGCGCGCAGAAAGCGGGAGAATACCCGATGAAATTCAAGGCCCTGATCCTCGTGATGATGTTGAGTTTGCTGGCTGGGTCCGCCCTCGGCCAGCAGGTTTCGGTGAACTACAACCACAACCAGTCTTTTGCCAACTATCACACCTACGCCTGGGGCGGGAATAACAAGAACCAGATCCAGAACTCCATCCTGGCGCAGGTGGCGCAGCAGGACATCGAAAGCGCCATGGCAGCCAAAGGATTCCAGAAGGTTTCCGAATCGCAGAACCCTGATCTCATCCTGACCGCCAGTGGCGGCGAGCGTGAGCAGACCTCGTGGAATGCGTGGGGCATGCGCGGCATTGGCGGCGGAATGGGCGGCATCACCCCGCAGCAGAATGTGGAAGGCACCATGGTAGTCAGCCTCTACGACCTGAAGGCGAAGGAATTGGTGTGGCGCGGCATCTCCCAGGACACGCTGGGCAACAACGGCAACAAGAACCAGGAGATGATTCACAAGGCCGTGCAGAAGATGTTCAAGCAGTGGCCAAAGAGCTAGTGAAGTTGTCGGCTGTCAGTGTTCAGTTGTCCGGAACAAGATATCGTTTGCGCGGCTTGCCTCAGCGGTATGGGTTCGCGAAGTGGATGAATAACCAGAAGGCCCGCGCCGTAGGCGCAACAGAGCTTAGCCCAGCGCTTCAGGGGCTGTTACGAAACTCTCGCTGGAGTGAAGTTGGTGGGACAAAACACGCCCCAGCCGCCTCGCGGCGATAGGTGAGAGCCCCGCGATTCATCGCGGGGAAAGCTAAGCGGGAAATCGAGAGTCCGCTTCAGCGGACGACAGGAGTTTCGTAACAGCCGCTTCAGCGCTGGGTGGAGTTGGAAAAAGAGTTCTTTGAGTCCCGTAGGTGTCTGTGTCGTAGCTTACCTTCGCCCGAGGCGAGTGGGATGAGTGCCCCGGGAATTCAGCCGCGAAGCGGCGGAATGGTTTGAGCCCGGCTCGTCAGAGCCGGGTGAAGTGGGAAAAACTCTGAGTCGCGTAGCGACGACACAAGCTACGACACAGACACCGTAGGGACGGCAGAGGTCGCGATACAGCAGCGATACAGCAGCGGCACAGCAACGGCACAGCAAGCGGCACAGCAACGGCACAGCAAGCGGCACAGCAACGGCACAGCAAGCGGCACAGCAACGGCACAGCAGCGGCACAGCAGCAGATCCCTCGACGGCTGAAGCCGTCTCGGGATGACAAATGATAGGGCTGCGGTCGGCACGACTGAAGTCGTGCCCTGACGCGAATCTTGCCCGAATCAAGTTTGGATTAAACATGAACCGTAGAAACCGCGTTCCCGTCAGTTTTCGTATCGTCTTTTACCTCGCCTTGATTTTGTTGCTCGCTACTCCCGCCTTCGCCCGCGACAAAATCTCCGTCGCGTATGCCAAAGACTTCAGCTTCTCGCAGTTCAAAACCTACGCCTGGGCCGAGCATGGAGCAGTGGCTCATCCCATGCTGGCGGCCGACATCGTAGGAGCCATCGATCAGGAGTTGCAAGCGCGCGGACTTCACAGGGTGACCTCCAATCCCGATCTCATCATCCAGATGTACGGCTCCATCGATGACGACATGACCATGTACTCCAACGACCCTATCTACGGTGCGACCGGGGGCATTCCGCCTTTCGATCCCGGCATGACTGGGCCTGCCTTCGTCGGCTGGTACGGCAACACCACGGTAACCGTTCACAAGGGACAGATGGTGGTGGATCTGATTAATGCCAAGGCGAAGAAGCTGGTCTGGCGGGGCATGGCCACGGAGAGCGTCTCCTCCCACGATCCCGAGAAACTGGTCGACGAAGTGAACGGTGCAATTTCCAAGATGTTCAAGGAATACCCTAAGGGAGCCTAGCGATCCCATAGGTCCGACGTGGGTTGCGCTCAGCAGCTGAATGGGCAAACTCGCCTGAGCCAGGACGAATAGCAAGATGGAACGCGCTCCCACAGCCAGCCTCCGCGGGCAGTTTCATCACGCCTTGAAGGCTTGGGGGCTGATGTTCGCTCTGCTGGCCGCTGTCCTAACAACAACCGCTCACGCTCAGGACCTCGCCCCACGCGCCTACACTATTACACCTCTGCACTCCAACGCGTTCACTTTGGCTTGGTCGTGGTACGACGGCAGCTTGAGCTTCAATAACGCTGTCCCCATTACTAACGCCACGGGAACCTACAACGTGCCCATCGCGAGCCTCTACCACGCGTTCAACTTTTTTGGGCGATCGGCCAACGTGGTGGTCGCGCTTCCTTACGGGGTAGGAAACTTCAGCGGTGACGTGCAAGACCAACATCGCTCCGCCTATCGTTCCGGACTGCTCGATCTCACCGCCAGGCTCTCCGTCAACCTGATGGGAGGTCCGGCGATGAGTGTCCCTGAGTTCGTGAAATGGAAGCAGAAGAAAATTCTGGGCGCCAGCTTGAAGATAATCTTCCCTACAGGCCAATACGATCCCAAAAAGCTGGTGAACTGGGGGATTAATCGTTGGGCGTTTAAGCCCGAGATCGGCTATTCGCAGCGATTCAAAGGCAATTGGATCGTCGACGGCTATGCCGGCGTGTGGTTCTATACCAGCAATCCCGCTTACTACAACATTCCTTTTCCGTTGCCGCAAACCCAGGCGCCCATCGGCAGTTTCGAAGGACATCTGAGCTACGACGTCACGAAGTGGAGGATTGGATCGTCGAGGCTGCATCCCTGGGCCTCGCTCGATGGCAATTTCTGGTGGGGCGGCATCACCGCGCTGAACGGAATCCGCAATCTCGGCACCCAGCAAACCAGCTCGCGCATCGGCGCCACCGTGTCGCTCCCATTTAACCGGCACCAGTCATTCAAGGTCGCCTACAGCGATGGCACCTACATCCGCTTCGGCGGCAACTATCAAAATTTGCAAGTCGCGTGGCAGTACTCGTGGCTGAATAAGCCGAGGTAGGAAGACGGCCGACCCGCAGGGCGACCAGATGACCGTCCGAGGTGGAAGCCCTCGCCTTCAGGCGAGGGAAACAAACATCATGGAAGATGATGGGCTTCGGCCCTGGTCGCAATGCGGTTTGAAGGGGCGCAGCTTTAGCTGCGCCGAACAAGTCCTTCATTTTCGATTTGGCGAGCGGGCATCAGCCCGCGAGCATACCTGATACGGACTTTTTCCGCCGCCTGTTCAGCGGACGATAGAAGTTTCATAACAGCCCCAAATGCGGGGGGTTCCACCACAGCAAGGAATAAGCCCGCCTCCCGCCGCGAGTCCTACAACCCCAGATCGCTCAGCCCCGGATGGTCATCAGGACGGCGGCCCAGCGGCCAGTGATATTTTCGCCCCACTTCGCTGATCGGCAAGTCGTTGATCGACGCGTGCCGAACGGCCATCAAGCCATCGTCATTGAACTCCCAGTTCTCATTTCCGTAGGAGCGATACCAGTGGCCCGAATCGTCGTGCCACTCATAGGCAAAGCGCACGGCAATACGGTTCGCGGTAAACGCCCATAGTTCTTTGATGAGCCGGTAGTCCAGCTCCTTCGCCCACTTGCGCGACAGGAAGGCGATGATCTGCTCGCGTCCGTTGACGAACTCCGACCGGTTGCGCCATCGCGAATCGACCGCGTACGCCAGCGCTACCCTCCCCGGATCTCGACTGTTCCAGCCATCTTCGGCCCCACGAACTTTTTGAATTGCCGTCTCGCGGGTGAAGGGAGGCAGCGGTGGACGGGTTGTAACAGGTGCAGTTGCCATAGACGCTTCTCCGTTCTTTTCTTTCCGCGGGCATCGTGTCGTCGCGGAAATGATTGGTGGTCCTACTTCTGCCCCCTCATAAACTCATCGACCAGAACCGCAATCTCATTGGCGGCGGTATCGAGCGCAAAGTGTCCGCCCTCGACGACCTGAATCTGCGCCTTGGGCACGTCCTTGCGATAGCGTTCCGGCTCGCCGGAATCAAACGACGCCTCGTGCTTGCCCCAGATCACCAGCAGCTTCGGCTGGTTCTTCTGCATCCATGCCTGCCACTTCGGATAGTTCGTCACGTTCGTACGGTAGTCATAAAACAGATCGCTCTGGATCTCCACCTGTCCCGGCTTGTTCAGGAAAGCATCTTCATCAGTCCACAGATCGGGGTCGTAGAGCTCAAGGTTCGGATCGTCTCCGACGTGGCGTGTCCGGGTGACTTGCAGCGACATCAGGTTCTTGCGCAACTCTTCTTCGTTGGCAGCGCGGTCGGCCCAGAACGCCCGGCGCTTCACCCAATTCGCCCCCAGGCCTTCGTTATGCGCGACCGCATCCTGCACGATGAGCGCCTGAGCTCGTTCCGGATGCGCCAATATCACGCGAAAACCTACCGGTGCGCCGTAGTCCTGCATGTAGAGCGTGTAGTGCGACAATCCCAGCGCTTGCGTGAAGTCGTTCATCACAGAAGCAATGTGGTCGAAGGTGTAATCGAACTGCTTCGGGTCGGGCCAGTCGCTGTGTCCGAAGCCGGGATAGTCGGGCGCGACCAGGTGGTAGCTGTTCGCAAGCCGCGCAAACAGAGGCTCGAACATTCGTGACGAAGAAGGGAAGCCGTGCAACAGAAGCAGCGTGGGAGCGTCTTTAGGACCGGCCTCACGATAGAAGATAGAAAGGCCGTCGATCTTTATCGAACGATAGTAAGTCGGATTGCGCATGGCATGTTCCTTTCCGCCGGACTGCGCGAGCAGTGAAGCGACGCGAGTACGACAAGCAAGACGAGACCCCACCCCGGCAAATGAAGCCGGAATGGGGCACCCAGCTTGGATGTATTGTCGTTCAGCATCACATGGTGAGGACGACCCGGAACTGCGCCTTGCCGCTCATCATGCGGTCGTAGGCCTCGCCTGCTTTTTCCAGCGGATAAGTTTCGATCATGGGACGCACGCCCGTCAGCTCCGCAAAGCGCAAGGTGTCTTCCGAATCGGTAGCGATGCCTGACGCCCAGCCTTCAACCGTCTTGCTTCCAAAGATCAGTTGTAGCGGGCTTACCGCAATCGGATCTGGGGATGCGCCGATCACCATCAGCCTGCCGTTCGGACCCAGACCGTCGATCAACTCCGACATGGCTTTCCCACTGGGGGCAGTGGCGAGAATCACTTTTGCCCCACCCAGCTTCTGCAACTCCTGCGCAGCGTTCGTGGCCTGGCTGTCGATGTACACATGCGCGCCGAGTTTTTTGGCAAGCGCGGCATTCTCCGGCCCTCGCCCGATGGCGGCTACTTTGTATCCACATTTGTTAGCAAATTGAATTCCCAGGTGGCCCAGGCCGCCAATCCCCTGCACCGCGACAAGGTCCGGAGGCATCGCGCCGGCGTGCCGCAGGGCATTGAAGGTGGTAATGCCGGCACACAGCAAAGGGGCTGCTTCAGCGTCTTTCAGACTGTCGGGCACGGTCACCAACGCTTCCATGGGAGCGATCATGTACTGCTGATATCCACCGTCATAGCTGATGCCGGCAATCTTCATGTTGACGCAGTTGTTGAAGTCGCCACGGCGGCACTGCAGACAAGTGCCATCGTGTCCGCCGTGCCATCCCACACCCACGCGCTGTCCCTTCTTCCATCCGGAGACGCCGGCACCAACCTCGTCGATCAGGCCGACCACTTCATGGCCCGGCACCCGGGGATATTCAATCGGCATCAGTCCGTCTTTGGTGATTACGTCGCTGTGGCAGACGCCGCAGGCCTGCACCTTGATGCGAACCTGATTTGCGCCAGGCTTCGGAATCTCGCGCTCGACAATCTCAAATGCTGCGCCAGGTTTGGAAATCCGCGCTGACTTCATGGTTGCTACTCCGGCTGTTGTTGTCGCCATGATTGCTCCTTTGAGTGTTTCCACCGTTAGGTGTATTTGATCTTCGCGACCGAATGAATGTCGCGCTGACTCGCGATTCGAACCGGCCGCATACGCCGTAGCTGTTTATGGGAAGAAAACTAAGTCGTCCCCGATGCTCCTGGTAGCAAGCGTCAGGTTGGCTTGATTAGAGCTGTGCAGCGTGGACAAGGATGTTAATTTGCGGCGTATCTTTTTCGGATAGTGATTGTGAGTACGATGGCTGCTCCCAGCACCTGTCAATGAGGTGCTTCTGAGACACAGGCGCGTGACTGTCGTTTGTGCGAAACTCGGTGTGTGATTCCGTTCCTCGGTAGCTGCAGCATCATTTTCCAGCGGACCGGGTTTCTCTGTTACGCAAATTGAATATGAATGTGCGCGCCATGCTTCTCGCTACTCTACTGCTCGCCGGCGAGTCCATCGTCTGCGCGCAGGCCCCCGCGCCAGTTTCAACAGCTCCCAATTCCGCGCACTCTGCGACAACAGATAAGTCCACATCGCCGAAGGTCCCGCCCATTGATCTCGCGCCGGGACGTGACGGCAAGCTGTCACAGCCGCAAATGCAGCAGCTGTTTCGCGTGGTGGCCGACAAGGACATCGAGAACGACAAACGGCAACGGGATTACACCTACATCGAGCGCCAGGTGACGCACACGCTCGACGGTAAAGGGAAGATCAAGTCCACCGAAATCAAGACCTACGAGGTGCTGGAAGTTTATGGCGAGCAGGTGGAGCGGCTGACTGCGAAAGACGACAAGCCACTCAGCGCCAGGGACGCGGCCAGGGAAGAGGAAAAGATCCAGAAGATTATCGACAAGCGCAAGAACGAGTCGGATTCCGACCGCCGCAAACGCGAGGAGAAAGAGCAGAAGGAGCGCGAGGACGATCGCAGGTTCGTCAGGGAAGTGGCCGACGCCTACGATTTCACGCTCGTCGGCACGGAGCCGGTCGCCGGACGCCCGGCGTGGATCATCGACGCCGAGCCGCGTCCTGGATTTCAGCCGCAGTCAAAAGAGGCGAAGTTCCTGCCGCATTTTCGCGGACGCGTCTGGATCGACCAGGGCGACCTGCAACTGGCGAAGATGGATGTGCAGTGCCTCGACACCGTTTCCTGGGGACTGTTCCTGGCCCGCTTTCACAAGGGCTCGCGCTTCATGCTCGAACAGACCCGGGTTAACGATGAGGTGTGGCTTCCCAAGCAGCTGGCGGTCAAAGTGGACGCACGGCTGGCGCTGTTCAAGAACTTCAATGTGGATTTAGAGCAAGCCTACCGCGACTACAAAAAGTTCCGCGCATCTTCGCGGATTGTCGCAGCTGACGAAGTGCAGCCGCCGAAATAGAATCCCACCCAACCCGGAAGCTGATTGGATGGCCCACGCTTGAGTCTCTGGGCTAGCCAGAACGTCCAAGGCGGTTTCAGGGTAGGTGTATCGAAAGCGGACCCTCAGGTTCGCGTCCAGGCTCTCCCAAGGTTCGGGCTTTTCGCCCACTGCATCGCCGTGGGCGAAAAGCCTCATCAGAGGAGACTGCGTTACGCGGCGCTGAAGCGCCGTTCTACCCGAGCTACCCTAGTTGTCCGACGAGCCCTTCCAGTCGATGATGTCCGACAGGCGCCACGGGTTCTCGCGCAAATCGAGCTGCAGCTTGCCTGCGCTGTCGATGATGAGCTGCGCTGCGGGATAGAGGACGCCGTTGCTCTTGGTCTTGTCCTGATCGTTGAGATCGATTTGCCCGGCGCTCAGGTTGAAAGCCTGCGACTGCGTATCGTAGTAAGCTTCGCCAAACTTGATTTGCCGGTTGGTAACAAAGGTGATCTTCCTGCCCGTGGGCGTCGGCTCCAGCTTGATGTAGCTGAGGTCGTATCCCAGCGTGCCGGTGATGGCGATGTGCCCCACGGCTTTCATCTTGGTCAGCGCATTTACCAGTCCCTGGTTCTGTTGCTTCTGAAAAGCTTCGACCAGGATCTGGCGGTCGGCGGCGGTCGACCAGTCGTAAATGGTGATGGTCACATCGGCATGCGCGCCCATCTGGGTGCTGGTGCCCCAGGCAGTTGCGTCGATGGTTTCGTTTTTGTCACGCGCAAATCCCGGAACCGTTAGCCCGAGAACCAGCGCCGCCGCGAGCATGTACAGCGCAGCCGGCCTGATGAATTTCAATACATTACGCATAATGCTCTCCTGTAGCTACGCATCTGTAGCAAATGGGGTGGATTCGTCGCTATCTTACGAGGTCGCAGGCCACTGAGTAACTAGAAAAATTGCCCGCCGACGCCACAAAACGCCTTAGCCGTATCTACCGTGCATTGCGCGCGTTCGAAGCCCAGCATCGGCGGCCAAACAAATGCGTGATACCGGCAATGTTTTCCAGTATTCTGCTTCGCAGGATGCCCCAAACCGCTGCTAAGCACGCCCGCCATAGCGCCCGCAGCCTGGTAAAGGAGACCTGGGAGGCGCAAGCCAACCTCTCATTCTTCCTCGCCCTGCTGGTGCTGTTTGTTTTTGTCTTGCCGCTGACTAATTTGGTCGAAAGGCACTTCAGCCTTTATGTAGACATCGGTTATTCACTTATGCTGATTTCGGGTCTCGCCATCGGCTGGGGGCGCTCGTGGCTCTTCTATTTAGGCGCGCTGGCGGGCGTGGTTGGATTGCTAGTGCGATGGCTTAGCTGGTTGTATCCGCCAATCTCCGTACTTCGCGAGCCCTCCACACTGGCGGCCATCCTTTTTCTGATTCTGCTGCTGCTGATCCGGGTGTTCCGCAAAGGGCCGGTTTCCGGCTCACGGCTGCAAGGTGCAGTAGCGGTCTATCTGCTTCTGGGACTGGTCTGGGCGCATGCTTACGTAATCTTCGATCGAGATCATCCCAATTCCTTCCTCACCAGCGAAAAGACGCCACCCACAGTTGCCGGCTGGACGTATTTCAGCTTCGTCACCCTGACCACCGTGGGCTACGGAGACATCACTCCGAAAGCACCGGCGGCGCGCATGCTGGCAGTAGGAGAGGCGATTGCCGGGCAGATGTATCTTGCCGTGATGCTTGCGCGCCTGGTGGCGCTTCAGGTCAGCGGCGGCATCGAAAACGACACTGACACCGAAAAGAATGAGTGATGTTTCGAAAAGGCTGCTAGCTCTTCTTCATCCGGCGGAGCAAGCCTGCCGCAATTCCACCTACCAGCAGCGAAAGCGTGGCTGGTTCAGGAACCGGCGCTGCCTGCAAAGTTCCCCCATTGTTGGGGAAGGCCACATCGACGTTGTGCAGCGAGAGAACTAGATCGTTGTAGTCCCAATCCGAGTTCCACTTTGTAGACAGGTCCTCAAACCAAATAAGCTGGGTCCCTCGACCAGGATCCTTAGCGGTAGCGCCTACGCCGCCATCCATTGGGATCATGGCGTGGCTCAGACCGTCGACGCTGTACTTTGGGTCAGTGGCGAATAGATATTGATTCTGGCTGGTGGAGGTGCATATGTTCGGCTGCAAAGCCTGATCGCAGAGTTGAACCACCAGAATGTCGTTTTTAAGCGCATGACCGAAGTCAACCGAGGGTTGGCCAATTCCGCCTTGGTTGTCCAGCATCCAATTGCTCGTCCAGGAGTTCTGGGGATTGGTGTCGATGACTCGCACCCAATCCGCGAAATTGGCGTCGGCGTAGTAGATGTTTCCCTTAATATCACCGTCGGATTGGGCGACGATCGTTCCGTCGGTTGCACAAGTTTGGCCGAAAGTCCAGCAATGCAGCCCATCATCGGCCAGCGCAGAACCAGTAAAAACAGCAAGTACCACAAACAGCAAAATAACCCTATGAGCACGCACGACTCACCTCGGGGAACCTGATTTGTAGGAGCAGACAACCCAGCCGACACTATAATCCAGAGTTCTGGAAAGTGCCATAGGAAAGTTACTTAGACTTCGAAAGTTTTGTCTTATTATGGACTTGTCAAGTTTTAGAACTAGTTACTAGTTGCCAATGATCAAGCCGCGAGTTTTGCCCATTATAACTGTCACCAAAGGGAATTTGTCCCGGCCGGAATGCGCATACTTTAAACTATGAAAGAGAAAGTTATTAAGATAGTAGATAACGCAAGAATCGTCACCGAAGTTTACAAAAACAGGACGAACGGCACGTCTGTGCCGGCCCGGGTTCACGCGCCAATTCTCTCCCATCGCCCCAGGTAAAACCCGATCGAGCGGCAGGCCAGGCGTCGTCATTGAAAGCACAGGACTTAATTACTACCGACGTAGTAATTGGCGACAGGTTTTGCAAGCGGAAAACTCGCCACCCGAGGCGCGCTTTTGGCTGGCTGTCGTCCTCCCGACCATGTAAAATTCACCTCACCACCAGATTCCAGCCCGTTGGAGTTTTCATGGTAAGCATTTTTCCGCAACGGCGGACCAAGGATAGCGAGGCGTCACAATCGTTGGCCTTGGGACCGCTCGAACACTCTGTCATGCAAGTGGTGTGGCAGATCGGTTCGTGTAGCGTGCGTGACGTGGTCCAGCAACTGGATCGCAATCTTGCCTACACCACCGTCATGACCACCATGGACCGGCTATACAAGAAAGGCCTGCTGGATCGCACCAAGTGCGATCGCGCTTTCCTGTACTCGGCGCACGTGTCGAAAGATCGTTGGGAGCGGCAGCGCACCGACGACCTGCTGGCCGGCTTTCTTGCCGGAACCCAGCCCTCGCGCGAGATGCTGCTGTCCTGCCTGGTTGACGCCGTGGGCGAGCATGATCCTGACCTGCTCGACGAACTAGAATCCAAAATCCAGTCCAAGCGTCGCGCCCTTACCGGAGACCAGAAGTAAATGGCCCTGCCATACCTGTTGCGGCTATTGTGTCTGTGTTTCGCGACGTTCTTCATCGTGCATGCCGCGTCCGCAATACTGGTGTGGATCGGAGCTCCGGCCGCGCTGCGAGTCGCGCAGCACTCCAAGCCAGGCTTCGCTGCGAAGTTTCTCTTCGTGTTTCGCATGTTCCCCTTCGCCTTGACGCTGCTTGTGGTACTTGGCTTCTGCATCCCCAGCTACTTGTGGCTGGAGCCGCTCAGCAGCGGCGAAAAGGTTGGCGTCGCCTGTCTGAGCGCGGCTGCGATGGGTTTGATCGTGTGGATGCTCTCGGTTTTCCGGGTTGGATTTTCGCTTCTGCGCACCTCCCGCTATATGACGAGCTGCCAGCGGGATGGGCAGGAAGTCAGGGTCGAAGGCGAAGCATCTCCGGTGCTGGTGCTGAAGCGCGATGCGCCGGTGATGGCGGTTGCCGGATTGGTTCGCCCGAGACTGATCGTCTCGCGCGGTGTGCTGCACAAGCTCACGCCGGAGCAGCGCCAAGCTGCTTTCCGTCATGAACAGGCGCATCAGGCCTCGCGCGATAACCTGAAGCGCTTCCTGTGTCTATTGGCTCCCGACGCGCTTCCGTTCATCTCCGGGTTCAAGAAGATCGAGCGGCAGTGGGCGCGCTATACCGAGTGGGCTGCCGACGATCATGCCGTCGACGGCGATTCGCAACGTGCGTTGTCGCTGGCGGCGGCGCTGGTGTCGGTAGCAAAAATGGGCGTGGATCATCAGCCCGCGTATCTGCTGTCGTCTCTTTACTGTCCGCTGGTGGCTGAGGACGAGGACCTTGCGGTTCGCGTCGATCGCTTGCTGCGCGAGCAGCAATATGCCGAGAAGCCGTTGGCTCCGCTGGTGCAGGTTGCTCGCAATGTCGCGCTGGTGGCGGGCAGTCTCGCAGTTGCGGCTCTAGTTTGGCCGGGAAGTCTCGGCTCAGTGCACCGAATCCTCGAAAAACTCATCCAGTAGCTCAGATTTAGGCGGAAGCACCACGCTTTAGCGTGCTAAAACGAGCGCTCTCAACGCTGGCTTAGCCACGGCGCAATCCGATCTCCGATTTGCGCGTACGCAACCAAGCGGGTCCGTTTCTCGGGGCTGAAAGCCCCATTTTCAGCGATTTCTTTCACCACGCTAAAGCGTGGTGCTTCCACCCGAAAGACCGTGCTTCCACCCAGAGGACCGTGCTTCCATCCGAAGCATTGTGCTTCCATCCGGCGTCCTCTATTTGCTGTCGCGGTTCACTGCTCACAGTCCCGCGTGATGTGGCTCACTGCGTCAGTGTGCCTAAAGTTCATACCTTGAACTGTTCACGGCTGTTCACGAGCCGCGCTCGGAGCGCACGCCTGCCGCGGGTTTTTGCTTGGGTCCTGCGGGAAATAGGTATATGCTCCGAGGCCGACTGGCAGCCGTTACCAGTCGGAGGTGCGCTTACATGCCAACCATCAGCGATCCTGAAACCAAGGATGCCAAACCGCAGTTGGTTACGCCCGAGGTAAAACAGCCCGAGCTTTTCGCGGCTGAGATTGAGATGGAGGGAAAATCGTCAAACCTCTTTCCCATCCTCTTTGTAACCATGTTACTTCTCGTGGTCGGCGGGACCATCTTCTACTTCGTTAAAGGCGCTAAAGCAGTCTTGACCCAGCCGGTCGCGACCGAATCGGTCGACGCCATCCTGAAGGGCCAGGGGCCGGCTACTATCCGTTTCAGCACGGGTCTTATCACGTCGAGCGTGGATGAGAAACCTATGGATCCGCATTATCCGCTGCTGACCAAAGCCGGAATTCTCGAGACCAAGAAGAAGAGTTGGAACTCGATCACCTCTGCCCTGACGCCGGCCGGCCAGAAGCTGCTCGACGGCATCCCTGGGGTGGAAAAGGTGACCAACGCTGACAAGACGGTTACGTACCAGGTGCCCCTGGCTCAACGAAAACTGCTAGCCATCGATAAGGTCGAGATGATCCGGCCGCACCTCGCGCGCGTGACCTACTCCTGGCAGTGGGATGCGAATCGCCTGGGCAAAGAGTTCGACGCCTCGGGCGATCTGGTGAAGGGCTTCAATACCTGGGATCGCGGAACCCTGATCAATTCGTATGGGGTGGATTTTTACAGTGCCGCTCCAAGCCACGTGACCATAATTCTGCAGGAAACCAAGGACGGAAGCTGGAAGCCGTACGTAGAGTAGTTCGCCCGGATTCGACGCGGGTTCCAGGCAAGCGCGTGGGGCCCGCGAGAACTCACGGATAGTTCAGCTCAGACGCTGCATACAGCGCAAGTCAGGCTTGCGATTTGCCCAATCGGGCCGCAGCTCTTGTTTTCAACAACCCACACTTGCCTTCCGGAATAACAGTGGCCAGGCTACAGATTTCTCTCCAGGCCTGGTGCCCTTGGTGATGCCCGCCACCACGGCCCAAAAGCACGCATCTGTATCAAGATCGCACCCCTCCCGAACTACACAATTGCGTTGACTTTTCAGGAACTTTGCTTATACTTACCGCCACGTCGCTGGGCAATCGCGTCGAGCAAGTCCAGCCTTTGGGTTCTGTACGATGGAGGACTTAATAAAGATGTGGAAATGTTTGCTGATGATTGGTCTGCTGGCGTTAACGGTCAGCGCCTATGCCGATGTGTTTCAGACTTACGACTTGACATGGTCGGGAGCTTCTTTCAGCAACGATGCAACTGCGACCGGGCAGATCACACTTGACCTTACCACTCTGCCTAACCCCGGTGGTCCTGCTTACGACATGTACAACGATATCGCGAGTATGACACTCACCATTACTGGCGCAAGTTCGGGCAATGGCACCTGGACCAAAGCCGATCTCGCCCCTATCAGCAACCTCGGCACCTATACCTATTGGGATACGGGCGGAGCGATGCTGGATATGTTGCAGCAGCTGGTTGGCCAACCGACAACTGGTAACCCCTGGGGTACTCCCGACGGTATCAGTGGAGACTTCAACTTCTTTTTCACTAACGGAGGGCCGATCGGCACCTTCTATTTCACCATGACGAGTGATGGCGGGAATGGAGATTCAATGCTTCTCACATCGGTTGAGCCCGTGCCGGAACCAGGAACCATAGTCCTGGCAGGCAGCGGGGTAATGCTACTCGCAGGCTCAATTCGTCGCCGGTTCCTTGGCTAAGAAGCAACAAGCCGTCTAGTCGGGCACTCGTACGCGAGTGCCCATATTTTTGTGAGTTGGTGGTGCTCAGACGAGCGAAATCTTATACGAAGAGTCCCGCCGGGACGACACCTTGCCGTTGCTTGTGCCGTCCCGTCCGGAGCAAAGCAAGTTGCACGCCACTTTGCCATGGCGAAAATTCGACGTAGCTCTTACTGATCCGACTACTTCACCGGCAGGACGGCTACGCTCGACGGATAAGCAATGATGTGCGGTGAGCCGGGAGCACTGCTTACTCCCTGCTGGGTCAGGTTGAAGATGTAAAGTCCACACGCCGAGTTTTTGCCGCCACATGCTGCCGGATCTTGCTCCGTCCCCACAGCGTAGAGGTGGCCGGAGTTGTCCCACCTGACCGAGATCACGTTCGTGACACCCGGCAGTAGAATCGGGTTGCCAAGCGCGAGGGGCTTCCCATCCGGTTGCAACTTGAACACTTGAATCGCACCTGCGGATTGATTGGCCACATAGCCCGCCAGCGCGAAATAGGTTCCGCTCGGGTCAAAGGCAATGTCCGATTCCCAGACCTGAGGCGCAATTGTCGAACCCGGTACTAGCTGAGGATTTCCGTCTGCATCCACTGAATAGGTAGCGAGCAGATTGCCCTGACTGCTGTCACAAAGATAGCTACTTCCATTCCAAACCACGGCAACGTAGCCAAGCCACGACGATGAGAGAAGCACTGGCTGGCAGGCACCGCTGCCGAGCGGCGAGGGCGGCTGGTTGATGTTAAAGTCAAACGGCCCATCGAGAATGCCGTTGGGCTGGCGTCCATATTTACTGTATTGATACGAACACCCGTCATATGCCCAACGATTATCGGGCGAGAAAGTAAGCAACGCCTGGCTCTTTCCGCAGCCGCTGATGGTCGTTCCCAGGAACGACAGACTCCCGTCCGATGCAATCGCAAACGGCACAAAGTCGCTATTGGGCCATACCGCTCCGATATTGAGAATCTTCCCGCTGCGATCCGGGTTGAGGTTCGCGATGTATTCGTCTTCGCCCTGAAGATAGTTCTGGATAACGTTCACCGCTGAGGTCGCGCGCAGTGAGCCATCGCTCTGGGGTGTGTAGGTTGTGACGGTGGTGCCCAGCTTGCCGACGCCGAAAACGAATCCCGATGTTGCCGTGAGGCCGCTGATTCCGCCGGAAAGGCGACCCGGTATCGCTTGGGCAGAGCCATCGGCCGCAACCGCGAAGCCAGTGATGACACCTTGCGAATAGTCCTGCTGGGCAGACACAGAACTGCCGACGTAAGCGTAAGCAACGGTCTGAGAATTGAGCGAAGTTTGATCTTTGGCAGCGCAGATACCTTGCAATCCGAACAAGCTAATTAACAAAGCAAAGAGTGAAGAGCAGAATACTGCGAAGCGTGGGTGACGCACAGCGGGGCCTCCAGGGTTCGGTGTCTCTGCTCACTAAAGATGTGGCTGGAAAGGTAAAAGGTTGCTGAACTAAGGTTCGATAGGCGTTCGAAGGACACGGCTTTCAACCGCGCTGAACGCTGTTTAATACCGTACCTAGTTGATCCACAGCAGTCCCACCGTGAGCGTCAGAATGGTTACCGGGACGCCGATCCGCATGTAATCCCAGAAGCTGATCTTGGTCACTTCGCGCGCCTTCTCGATGACAATGAAGTTCGCAACCGATCCGGTGATGGTCAAATTTCCCGCCAGTGTGCTCGCCATCGCCAGCAGCAGCCAGGTGGTATGTGGATCGCGGAAGTGGGGAATCAGATCGCGCAACAGCATTACCGCCGGAACGTTGCTCACCACGTTTCCCAGCAGCACAACGATCCCAGTAAAGATCACGCTGTTATGCAGGTTCAGCTTTTCGGCCCAGCCTAGCAGCTCGCCAGTGATGCCCGCCTCTTTGGCGCCGCCAAGAATCATGAACAGGCCGAGGAAGAGCACGAGCAACGACCAATCCACATCGCCATAAATTTCGCGAGGCTGGCGGGTACGGCGAATCAGCAGCAGCGCACCGCCAATCGCTGCGACCAACGGCGGCGGATGGCCAAGCAGAAATCCCACCAGCACTCCAATGGTTACCGCTACCGCCCAGGCAGGGTGCTCCTCGCGATGCACTGCGGTTTCGGTAGTATCCGCCGGCAATGACTCATGGGTTCGAACTTCCAGCCAATGCAAGATCGCCCAGTCGATAAACAGGCCAATGATCGCCACCGGTCCGAGGTGGCCGAGGAAATCGCGATAGCCAATCCCGGAGGAGGAGCCGATCAGCATGTTCTGCGGATTGCCGGTGATGGTCGCCACCGAGCCGATGTTCGCCGCCGTTGCCAGCGCCAGCAGATAGGAAACAGGGTTGACCCGCATGCGCTTGCAGATGTCGAGCAGCAGCGGCGCCATGAACAGGCAGACCACATCGTTGACCAGGAATGCGGAGAGGATTCCGCTGGTGAAGATGACGCCGGGCAGCAATTGTTGCGGCTTCAGATGTTCGATGACCAGCCGCGTGACCAGATCGAAAAAGCCGGCAAGGTGCAGGCTGGCGACAATCAGCATCATCGAAAACAGAAGCACAATGGTCGCGAAATCGATGCTGCCGATCGCGGATCCCGGCGTGAGCACGCCGAGCACGAACATCGCCACCGCGCCGATGACCGCCATCGCCGTCCGGTCGATAAGCGTGTACGGCAGCCGGCCGATGGCGAAGACAAGGTAGCTGGCGAGGAAGATTACCCACGCTGCCACGATGTGCCAGTGCGACAGGACGTGTCGGACCTCGATCATGTTGTAAACAGCCTTGGAGAGCGGCGTGGTCGAAGCATCGTCCAGCTACAGTACACCATCTGTACACCCGTTCGCCGCGGCGGCTCTGCCTCTGGTAAGCGTCCAATCGTTACAATCATTCTGATGCGTGAATTTGCCACCGGCATCGTGCGAGAGCTGCGCCAAAGCGGCTTCCAGGCGTACTTCGCCGGAGGCTGCGTGCGTGATATGGTGCTTGGGCTTGAGCCTGCCGATTACGACGTCACCACTGACGCCACGCCCAACGACGTCATGCGCATTTTCCCCAAGACGTACGCCGTCGGCGCGCAGTTCGGCGTGGTGCTGGTGCCTCTGCCGGAAGAGATTCGCTACGAAAATCTGCCACCGGAGCACCCGCACGCTGTTGAGGTCGCGACCTTCCGCAGCGATGGCATGTACTCCGATGGCCGCCATCCCGACCAGGTGCAGTACTCCAAAAGTCCGCAGGAGGATGTGCGGCGGCGCGACTTTACCATCAACGGACTGCTGATGGATCCGCTGGATGGTGATCGCGTGCTCGACTTTGTTGGGGGCAGGGAAGACTTGGCGGAGCACGTGGTGCGAGCGATCGGCGAGCCGGAGCTGCGCTTCCGCGAAGACAAGCTGCGCATGCTGCGAGCGGTGCGCTTCGCCGCGCGATTCGGTTACGTGATTGAGCCGCGCACGTTCGCCGCGATTCAGAAACTCGCGGCAGAAATCAATCCGGTCAGCCGGGAGCGCGTTCGCGATGAACTGACCAAGATGCTGACGGAGGGCCATGCGCGCGCGGCATTCGAGCTGCTTGATCAAACGGGTCTGCTGGTCCGCGTGCTGCCGGAGATCGATCGCATGCATGGCGTGGAACAGCCGCCGCAGTATCACCCCGAGGGCGACGTCTTCGTTCACACCATGCTTTTGCTGGAGAAGCTGTGGCCACGTTGTCCGCGCACGCTGGCCTGGGGAGCGCTGCTGCACGACGTGGGCAAGCCGGCAACCTTCCGGGTTGCGCCTGACCGGATTCGCTTTGACGGACACGTCGAGGTCGGGGTTCGCATGGCGGAAGCAATCTGCCGTCGGCTGCACATGTCCGGCGAAGACACGCAGCAGATCGTCGCCCTGGTCGCCAATCACATGCGCTTTGGTGATGCCGGCCGCATGAAGGAATCGACGCTGAAGCGATTCATGCGCCTGCCGAAGTTCGACGAGCATCTCGATCTGCATCGCATGGATTGCCTGGGCAGTCATTGCGACCTGACACTGTACAACCTGGTCCGCGAGCGGCGGCTGAAAGCGAGCGAAGAAGAGATGCGCCCGCGCCTGCTGGTGTCGGGCGACGACCTGATTGCGATGGGCTATCCGCCAGGGCCGCAGTTCCGCGAAATCCTTTCTTCGGTGGAAGATGCGCAATTGGAAGGGTCACTGCACACGCGCGAGGAGGCAATGAGCTTCGTGGCCAGCGAATTTCCGTTGCGATAAAAACTGCTCACCACGGAGGCACGGAGGACACGGAGAAATAGCTCTTGGCTTTTGGATCTTGGCTAATGGTCTTGGCGGTTGGCTCTTTCGTGAAGGCCACTCCTAGGGGAAAACGAAGAATAAAACAGACTTGATTCATCTCCGTGCTCTCCGTGCCTCCGTGGTGAAACATTCTTTCCTCGTTATCCGCAATATTCACAGAATGCAGCGCGTGGTCGCGGGTGCTAATATCCGGCTCTCGCGACAATGCATCACGCAAGAGCCACTCTCAGCAAAATCTACGGCAAGGCTGTGCAGCAGGTAGCCGGCGAACAAGCGCCGGTGCTGGCGTGGCCGCTGGTCTGCGGGTCGAAGGTTGCGCAGCGGACGGCGGCGCTGGCCTGCGTCAACGGCGAGCTGGCGGTGCGCGTGCCTGACAAGATATGGCGCAACGAGCTGCAATGTTTTCAGGATCGCTACGTCGCGGCGCTCAACCAGGTGAGCCGGCACCAGGTGAAAAGCATCCGCTTCGTCCCCCTGGATTAATCTCACCACCGAGGCCACGCAGGACACAGAGAAAATCGCTTTTGGCTTTTCGCCGTTCGACGTTGCGGCAATATTAACCGTCCAACAGCACGGGGAACAAACAGGGCCCTGATTTTCCTCCGTGAACTCCGTGCCTCCGTGGTGAATCTTCTAGTGTTCGCGCTACACTCAATTCATGGTTTCTGAGAAAGACGTTAGCTACGTCGCCGACCTGGCGCACCTCGAATTGACCGAGGGCGAGCGCGCCCGCATGTTGCGCGACCTGAACTCGATTCTGGGCTACATTGAGCGGCTCAACGAGCTTGACACCTCGGGCGTCGAGCCCATGGCGCAGGTTTCAACGCGCTATGCCGGCAATGTCGAGCCGGGCGAAGCGTTCGCCTATGCGACGCGTCCGGACGAGCTGATCCCGTCCCTGCCGCATGAAGCGGCGATGAGCAATGCTCCCCAGGCGGACGGCACATTCTTCAAGGTGCCGAAGGTGATTGAGCGCTAAGCTAGTGCGGGTCTTTAGGCCCGCGGACCGCAGTGACATTAAGATTCGCCAGCCCGTGATGATGATTTTTGACGCGGCGCTGAAGCGCTGCACTACCCGGAAGGGCCAATGAACCTCGACCTGCTGACCGTTGAAT
The DNA here is from genome assembly GCA_963796585.1 of uncultured Acidobacteriaceae bacterium. Taxonomy (GTDB): domain Bacteria; phylum Acidobacteriota; class Terriglobia; order Terriglobales; family Acidobacteriaceae; genus CAVVDY01. The sequence continues at coordinate 60,544 of CAWCMB010000002.1, read as the reverse complement.
CGACCCGCACCGCAATTGCCGAGAAGCAGTTCACTGCTTCGGCAATGGTTGATGCTTTTTACGAGAAGATCCGCAAAGAAGATCCTGACATCGGCGCTTACTTGACGCTGAGCGAGGAACGCGCTTATGCGCAGGCTGCGCGCATTGACGAACTCGCGGGACGTGGCGAGGCATTGCCGACGCTGGCTGGGGTACCGATTGCCGTGAAAGACGTCATCAGCACTAAGGGCGTGCGCACGACTGCCGGGTCGAAGATTCTCGACAACTACAACGCTCCGTATAACGCGACGGTGGTCGATCGGCTGGAGAGTGCTGGGGCGATCATCCTGGGCAAGACGAACTGCGACGAGTTCGCCATGGGCTCGTCGAATGAGAACTCAGGCTTTTATCCGGTGCGCAATCCTCGCGACCGCACGCGCGTTCCCGGTGGATCGTCCGGTGGATCGGCAGCGGTTATTGCTGCGGGAACGGCGGTGGCCTCGCTGGGGACCGACACCGGCGGCTCGATTCGTCAGCCGGCATCGTTCTGTGGCGTGGTTGGGCTTATGCCGACTTACGGGCGCGTGTCGCGGTATGGACTCATCGCGTTTGCGTCGTCGCTCGACAAGATTGGACCGTTCGGCAAAACCGTGAAAGATGCGGCACTGCTGCTCGAAGTGATGGCCGGGCGCGATCCCATGGATTCCACTTCAGCCGATTTGCCTGTGCCGGTGTACTCCGACAGTGTGGGACAGCCCGTCGCCGGATTGAGAATCGGCGTCCCCGGCGAGTACTTCGGGGAAGGGTTGGATGCAGAGGTCCGCTCGGCGGTAGACGCGGCGATTCAGAAGCTGGCCGAGGCCGGATGCGAGATCGTACCCATTTCTCTGAAGCACACGGCGTATGCGATTCCGACCTACTACCTGGTTGCAACCGCTGAGGCTTCGGCAAACCTGGCGCGGTTTGATGGCGTGCGTTATGGTGTGCGGGCGAAAGGCGTGAAGACCTTGGCGGAGATGTATCGTCGGACGCGTGACGAAGGTTTCGGCGCCGAAGTAAAGCGGCGCATCATGCTGGGTACCTATGCGCTGAGCACCGGCTACTACGATGCCTATTACCTGAAAGCGCAGAAGGTACGCACGCTGATTGCGCGTGACTACGACGAGGCGTTCGCCAAAGTCGATGCCATCGTTACGCCAACGACACCGACCGCGGCGTTTCGGCTGGGCGAAAAGGCTGACGATCCGCTGGCCATGTATCTGGCCGACATCTTTACCGTAACGGCGAGTCTGGCCGGCATTCCGGGATTGTCGGTGCCGTGCGGCAACAACTCCGATGGGCTGCCGATTGGGCTGCAGGTGCTGGGCAAACATTTCGATGAGGCGACCGTGTTGCGCGTGGGGCATGTGGTGGAGCATGCGCTGGCAGGTGAAAGTTAGTGGGTAGTGGATAGTCAAGGCGGTTTGTCTACCCACTACCCAGTGATATGAGCCTCAGTTCATTCCCAATTTGGGAAAGGGCGTGTCAATAGCTCGAAGGTGACGCAAATCCGGGCAACTGCATGACCGCAATACAAATATAAAGTTGCGAAACTAGTAAAGATTTCCCGCGACATCTGCTATGATTAAAACAGTAGAGCCAGAAGGCGCAAACCGCCGGCTGGCTCTTTTTGCGTTTCCAGGATGGAAAACCGGCTGGCTCGCCGGTAGCACGCGCGAACGAGCTGGGTGACAGCGGTAACCGCTGGCGGCGCGACCCGAGGGTACTTGTGGCGTGCCGAGTGGTCCTAATCACTTCGCCGCCAAGAATGGTCATTTTCTCGTGTAACAGACTCGGCACCATCTGCGTTCGTTCATGCAGGAGGCGCCGTGGGCCCCCGAAAGCAAGCAGGGAAGGTGGAGCGCATATGCCGAAGTTCGCACCGAAGCAAATCCTTTGTGCTGTGGATCTGAGCCCAGCTTCGAGGACGATGCTCAGTTGGGCAAGGCTGATTGCGGAGGCTTTCGCATCTCGTGTCGAGATCCTTTACGCGCACTGGTCGGATCCGCCGCGGTATTTCACCGAGGGTCAGTTGAGTGCGATAGGTTCCGAGATGAAGCATCAGCTACAGACGATCAAAGGTGAGCTTCAGAAACTTGGCGAGAGCGTTCTCGGGCCGGATGTGTCTTTTACCATCTCGGTTATCGAGGGGCATGCCATCGACGTGATCCTCGCGAAATTGCGTGAGAGCGCGGACTTGATGGTGATGGGCAGCCACGGGCGTAGCGGGCTGGCGCGACTGCTGCTCGGCTCGGTGGCGGAGAACGTAATCCGCGAGGCCAGTTGCACAACTTTGATCGTGCGTGGCTCCGAGATTCCCCTCGGGCAACGGCATTTGAAGCGGGTTTTATGTCCGGTAAATTCCACCGAATTGGCACGGGAATCTGCGGTAGTCGCATCGGGAGTGGCTGCAGCAGTGGGAGCCGACCTGAGCTTTTTGCACGTGGTTGAAAGCGATGCTCCTGACGAAGCTGCACGAGCAAAACTCTGCCAGTGGGTGCCGGAGAGTGTTCGCAGTCAATGTCAGATATCCGAGGTCGTAATTCAGGGGGACGCCCCAGAGCAAATCATATTGTTCGCTCGACGAGAGAACGTGGACCTGGTTGTGCTTGGCGCTGGGCGTCGGCCTTTTCTCGAATTCAGCACTCTGGGCCGAACCACGGAGCGGGTTTTGCGCCATGGCCCCAGCTCAGTATTGCTGCTGCCTTTCGACCGACCGACAAATGACGGGGGCCGGCCATGAACCGGACCTCGGCAGGTGAGAGCGGCTCCAGTATTAGTCGCACATTCCATAGATTGCGAACCTTTATGGAGATTCTGGTTTGTGCGGGGTCTCTGGTCGCGCCGTCGACATCCTATGCGGTTGGGTTGAAGGAAGAGACTCTGGCAGCCTGGGATGCGTACCTGCAGGCGGCCAATTTACGAATGAGATCCCAGCCGTCCTTTCTCTGGGTCGATCAGTTTCCCGAGCGTCTGCAGCAGGTCCGTAAGGGCGAGATTGTAGTTTCGTCGGCTGGTCAGCAAAACCCGAAGCCGGTGCCCTCGGGGCTAATCCATGATTGGATCGCAGCGGTCTTCATTCCCGACGCCAAAGTAGACGACGTTTTATTCGCGGTTCGTGACTACGACAACTATAAGGTGTATTACACACCTACGGTTGTGGATTCCAAGTCGATTGGCAGCAGTGGGCCTTGTGAGAAGTATTCCATTCGCGTGGTGAACAAGGAGGTCGTGGCCCAGACCGCGCTCAATATGGAGTATGAGACCTGCTATGTCAAGATCGACGAACGGCGATGGTACAGCATTACGCACACCATACGGGTGCGAGAAATCAGGCGCTACGGCCAGTATGAGGAGCAGGAACTGCCGTCTAACCAGGGCAGTGGTTACGTATGGCGGCTGTACAGCGCAGCCAGGTTTGAGGAAAGAGACGGTGGAACCTATGTTGAAGTCGAGGCAATTGCCTTGAGTCGCGACATTCCGATTGCGGCACGCTGGCTGATCAATCCTATTGTGCGCCGGGTCTCGATGAACTCCCTGCTGGTGTCTCTGCAACAGACAAGACGAGCGGTGGGCCTGGCCGAAGCCACGAACCGAAATCGTTGGCAAGGCGGGTTCACTTCGGAGGCGACTCTCCCGAACCGTTTTGCTGCAACCGGGAAGCCCTGACCCGGATACTTACCAAGGACGATTCGGCCAACCACCGGCGCGCCATACTCCTTCGATCGGAGCAGCAGCATCCAACTTGCATGGCCGGTCGCCGCAATGCCTCGAAGAAGCACGCCGACATTTCTGAAGGCGCTCTTCCCGCCGAAGAGTTGAAGCAGGAGTTTCCGCCAATAGCTCTGCCGATACAGCCGCCGTTTCCTCCGATGGAGGCGAAGGCGGTTGCCGAATTGCCGAAGGGCGAGAACTGGGCGTACGAGCCCAAGTGGGATGGGTTTCGCTGCCTGGCGTTTCGCAAAGGCAGCGAGGTCCTGTTGCAATCCAAGGCGGGTCAGCCGCTGGGGCGGTACTTTCCGGAGATGGTTGAGGCGCTGGCTAAGCTCCCGGCAAAACAGTTTGTGCTCGATGGCGAGATTGTCATCCTGCAAGACGGGCGCTTGTCTTTTGACGATTTGCTGATGCGCATTCATCCGGCGGAGAGCCGGATTAGAAAGCTGTCGAAGGAAACGCCAGCATCGTATCTGGTTTTCGATCTACTGGTGGATGGGCGGGGGAAGTCGGTGGTGGAGCTGCCGCTACGTGAGCGGCGGGAGAAGCTGGAGAGGATGTTCAGAGAGTTTAAAAATCCCCACCCCGCCAAAAGAAGGCGGAATGGGGCACCCGAGATTTCGAATGGGGCACCCAAACTTTCGAATGGGGCACCCGAGATTTCGAGTGGGGCACCCGAGCTGAATGGGTCACAGGGCTTGAGTGGGGCACCCGGCCAGATTCGGCTGTCGCCTTCGGTGCGGGAGTTCTCGACCGCGAAGCGTTGGTTGACGCAACTTGCGGCCAGTGGATTCGATGGCGTGGTTGCGAAACAGCTTGACTGTTCGTATGCTTCTGGCGAGCGCACGGCGATGCGCAAGATCAAGCGCATCCGGACCGCCGATTGCGTGGTCGGAGGCTTTCGCTATGCCAGTAAGGGCGGGGAAGTGGGCTCGCTGTTGCTGGGCTTGTATGACGAGAATGGATTGCTCAACCATGTCGGCTTCACTTCCAGTTTCGCGGCCGAGGCCCGCAAGAAGCTGAAAGGCATTCTGCGGCCGTATATGGGTGGCAGCGGTTTCACCGGTCATGCTCCGGGCGGGCCCAGCCGCTGGAGCACGGAGCGCTCAGGGGAGTGGGAGCGGCTTGATCTGAAGCTGGTGTGCGAGGTGCGTTACGATCATTTTTCCGGTGGAAGATTTCGTCATGGAACGAAGTTTCTGCGCTGGCGTCCGGATAAAGATCCCAAGAGTTGCACCTATGAGCAGTTGGCTAATCGGGGCGGGGTGGGAAGCGTAGAGAAGGTATTGGCGGGTTGAATTCTTTGTGGGAGCACTTATTATGTCGTCCCCGAGGGACTCGGGCGCTCTTGCCGTGTCCTACCCAGCACTCCGCTCCGCTGCGTGCTGGGCTGTCATGCCGGTCGCCCTTCGGGCTCGGCGTGCCGCTTGTCCCACCAGCTTTGCCGCAAGGCGGTCCTCACGCGCTGGGTTCGACCAAATTTGCCTTGGGCGCTATCGCCACTACTATGCTGCTGCTGCCATGGCCCCGGCATAGCGTTCGGCGGCGCGCAGCAGGCCGCGCACATCGTTGGACTGGCAGCAATCGACAGCACCGACGGCGAGCGACTGCAGCCACATAGTTTCATCGGCGAGGCGATGCACGGTCGCAAAAAGGGTTGATGGAAACTCCGAGCAAAGCTTCTGCAAATCGGCATACGAGAGCAACTCGAGATCAACGATGACATAATTGGCGCGCAGGCGCGCGATCTCGGCCGCGGCGGCCGCGGCGGTGTCGACAATCACTAACTTGCGAAACTCAGGACGCAGAGACTCGGCGAGAACTCGCGCCATTAGCGGATCATGATGGACGAGCACGACATTCATAGCACGCATGGCAAACCTCTTGGGGGTGAGGGACGACGGCTTCGGCCGCCGGTTGATGGTTGAGCTGTGCGTTGACTACTTTGCGGTGCCGCCACTGGGCGGTGCTGGCTCAAACGGCTCAGGCTGAAGCTTGCCATTTCGCTTCAGCAGGATCTCGACTTTTCCTTCCGCTTCCTCCAGTTCCTTGCGACAGGAGTTAGAAAGCGTGACGCCTTCATCGAAGAGCTGTAATGCTTTGTCCAGCGACACCTCGCCTTTTTCCAGATCGTTCACGATGACTTCCAGGCGCTGAAGGCAATCTTCGAACTTTGGCAATGTGTCGCTCCGTGTCCCATTTTAAATCCTCTTCGACGCCGCCGAACCAGAAAATCGAGAGAAGGTGTCAGGAGGCAGCAGCCCGCGATCCCGGCTGCCAACCCCGGTGGTCCCGCCGCATCCTAATGTAGGTTCCAGGCAAGCGAGGGGATAAGTTCCATGAAGACACTAGCGTGGTTTCTGGCTGGGATTGCTTCGGCGGCTGCTTTGGCACAGTTTGCAAGTTGGCGTCGCAGTCGTCCGACGGCGCAATCCCAGACTGGATTGGATTTGAACGCGTGTAGCCGCGAGGAGCTGCTTCAGGTACCGGGGATTGACGACGACCTGGCGGAACGCATCCTCGACAACCGGCCGTACCGCAGCAAGTTCGACCTGCTGAACCGGCTGATCGTTCCTGAAACGGTGTACGTCCAGTTGCGGTCGGAGGTTTACGTCACGCCGGCCGCTGCTCGCCAGTCGGTACAGATCGCGCTGGCGTAAAGGTCTCGGTGGGAACAAGGCTTTAGCGTGGGTCATCTCTGGTTTAGCCATCGGGCACGCATCGTTAGTCCAGGGCTAAGGCCCGTTTCTGCCGGCCAGCTGTTTCACCACGCTAAGGCGTGGCGCTTCCACCCACATTCGCTTCCGCTGCGAAACTAACGCACGTCCTTGCGACACCAGATGTGGGCTCAAGGCTTGCGGCGATAGCGATTGAATTGGTGATTGCCTGCCTTGCGGCAGCTCAGCCACTGCCAGTGGGTCGCGGTGTCTTTGGTGAGCCCGGAGCCGCCGAAGACGGTAGGCCGCAGCAGGGTGACCATTTTTTCTTCCGCTGGAAGACGTGTCTGCCCGGGCGGCACCAGCTGTCCTACCTCGATCGGAGATACGGTGAGAAACTTTTCGTCGATCAGATCAGCCCTGGCCAGCGTCCCGTACAGGGTGGGGCCGCCTTCGCACAGAAGGCGCTCAATTCCCAACTCCTCACGAAGCTTGGCAATAGCCGCGGGTAAATCAAGGCGTTCTCCCGCTCCCGCGGTGATGATGGCCACATGAGGATGATCGCCCTGTGCGCGGAGGCGTTCTCCGCCGGCGGGTGAGGTAACGATGGCAGCGTCCACTAAGTCTCCGTCGAAGACCTTGAATTGCGAGAGGTCCAGGTTCTCGGCGCGAGTAACGAAGATGTTTCGCTCGCGTCGCTTGCCGAGTCGGTTGCGCAAATTTTGCATGGCGGGCTCGATTACCTGAAAGACGATGCCGCGGCTTTGGGAGCCGCGCAGCCTCTTTTCTTCCGTAAGCGTTGCCATGCCCATGATCAATCCGTCGGCGTTGGCACGCAGCAAATCCATCAGCCAACGGTCCTCGCGCGACTGCGAAATGTACTGACCCGATGCGTACTCGCCCAGCAGGCTGGTGATGCCATCCAGCGACTGGACGAAGTTGGTGTAAATCCAGGGACGGTGCGCCGGCGCGGGCGGAAAACCAAAGTTGCCATAAGGCGCGAACGCGGGATCATCGAAGGGGCTGGGCTCGGCGTGGTCGAAGAGAACTTCGAATGGCTGGATGGGTGTGTCCGTTGGCATGGCAGGTTGATTTTATCCGTCGCTGGCCAGCTTATGTGCCGGATGAGGCGGCAAGCATCTCCGGGTCATGCCCGGCGAAGGTGAAAGAGGGATGAAAGCCAGTGTTTACGCGCCTTCTAAGGTAAAAATTGCGGTCTTCCCCTTACATCTACTCTCCGCAAAATTTTGTCTAAAGAAGCATGACATGGAAAAGAGGGAGCCGGCTAAAGCTGGTTAGCGAAGCCCAGGCCTCACCTCCCATACGCGCCATTTTTGACGAGGTTCGCCACAGCCTCGGAATATCCGCAGTACCGATTTTGTACCAGGCGTACGCTGCCGTACCAAGATTCCTGGAATTGCACTGGGAAGCATTGCGTCCGGCCCTGAGCTCGCGTGCCTTCTTTCACATGGGCGAGCGGCTGGCTGCGGAAACCTATACCCGGGCGCAAAGCTATTTCGCCATTCCCAATTTGCGGGCGCCGGGCGAGCGAGAACTGATGGGTGATGGCAAGGATTCGGAGATCGTCTCGCTGCTTGGTGCGCTTGGGTACTACCAGTATCTTGACCCGCTGCTTGTGCTGATCACAGCGACGCAGATGCAGGCGTTTGATGGGGTGGTGGGAGCGGCGATCGATGGGGCAGAAAGAGGTTCGCCGAACGCGATGGCCTACGCTCCGGAACTGGCGGTCGGTGAGCGACCCGGCACCGCATTGCAACGCATTTGGGAGGAACGCCGGCGGACTCTCGCCTTGGCGTTCATTCCCGATGAGCATCGGGCGGCCGCCATGTGGCCCGGCATTTACCAGCAATGCTGGATCGCACTGAAGGATTTAATCGCGTCACCGCTTTATGCGGACTGCCAGTACCGGATCGGGGAAAGCGCCTGGGGATTAGTGCGCGACCTGCCGGTAGCGGTCGAGGCCGAAATCTCGCGCCTGGTGGAGGCGGGCCTCAGCGGGGAAGATATCTCGCTGGTGGCTCGCATCAACGAGTCGCTGTTTGCCGCTTTCACCGGCATGCTGCTGGACGTGACCTTTATGCGTATCGCCTGCGAGGGGGGAAGCCACATAGAAGGCCACGGCTACAAACCCGAACGTAAACAGGAAGAGCGAGCCGGGATACGGGCGGCGTAGGGACGGTGGCGATTTGATGGACAAAGACGGCGCGGACAAGGACGTTACCCAGTACTCCGCTGCGCTACATGCTGGTCTATCATCGCTCGCCCTTCGGGCTCTGGAAGTCGGACTCGACTTGGCTAGCTGCCACTAGTCGTCTGCGAACAAACTCGACCAGCTCCGGCGGGACGTATTGCGGCGGCCGAATGAGGATTTGTGGCTTGTCGAGTACCGGCTTGAGAGAGACATTCGCCCAGGATGCTTGGGCCGGGTGATGGTGCAAGACGATGAGGTCGGCACGATCGAGGAAGCTCTGGGCGGAAAGCTTAAAGTCAGCGGTCGCGGGATCGAGGACGGTAAGGTACAGGTCAGGCCGAAGAAATCTGATGATGCTGTTTGACTCGACGATCGCGTTCTCGGCTTTGGCTAATTCCTGGTGCAGTCGCGGCATGGCCTCGGCGAGAAAACCCTGACGAGTTCGTACCCAAAGCGAGCGCTTCGCACCGGCAATCAGAAAGCGGGAAGAATCGCTCTCACCTGAGCGGTCGCGCTCTTCGCTGACGGCCCAGCTATGGTCGTCGGTGGCGCAATCGCAAAGCTCACCATTGGCCGAGCAGATGCCGTGTCCGTACTGCGTGATTTTCACCGCAGTCCAGGCGAATTGCGGCAGCGCGGCGATCAGGCCGGCGACCACGCTGGTCTTGCCAACGCTCCGTGAATGTCCGCCGACGACGATGAGGGCCATAACCGTTGTTTCATATCTTAAACGTCTGGTTCAGTTCCCATCAGCTCCGACGCAGACTAGACGAAAGTGAATTCATTCAAGGTCGCTGTGGCACGAGTTCAGCTATCGATTGGCGCCGGCGGATTGCATGTTCGCGCTGGAACAACTGCGGCAAGCGGTGGGTGGCCGCGACTTGCTATAGCCGCATCTTGGCGGAGTTGGGGCACTCGCCGGGTCGAACCAGCTTGCTGCTCCCACAGAAGTGGTAGCAATAATTTTCAGGGCATTGAGGATCACGGTTTAGTGATGTCGCAAACCCGCAACCTATTAACATTCCTTTAACTTAGCGAGACCTGTCGCGGCTGTTCTTCTTCTCTGCAAACATTACCGTTGTGTCGTAGATCACAGGAGACAGTGAGCCGTGCACGCTAGTTCAGGCTGAGTTTTCAAATACATTTGCCCCCCAAGGCTGAGTATGCAACGGCGTTTCTGTTTGAAAAGACAGAGGATGCTATGCTGGCGGCCAAAAATGCCCACTCGGGAGGCAAAATGAGTAATCTGCTCCGATCGAAAGCGTTGTTGTCCCTTCTTCTTATGCTGTCTCTCTGGAATCCAGCGCTGATGAGTGCTGCCGATCCCGGGAGCCCGGCGACACCAGACGGGGCTACAGCCGCCGCGCCAGATCCTGCTCCAAATGGCGTAAACCTTTCATCTCCGAACGCCGTGCTGCTGAATTTGCTAGTCAGCAAGGGCATTCTCACAACCAGTGAAGCCGCCAGTCTAAGCGCTGCTACCGGGCAAGCCGGGACGCAGCAACTGCTGCTCATCCTCAAACAGAAGGGTGTTATTACCGATTCGGACGTGGCCTCAATGCAGACCGCGTATGCAACGACAAGCGACCACACCATGGCGGACACGCAGTCGGCAGACACCATGCTGACTGCGCAAATGACGAATAGCAGCCAAACTGTCCCCGCCAAGCCGAAGGAAGCGTCACCGGGTGCGAAGGTGATTCCGGCGATCGCGCCGGTGCGCGTGTTGCCGTTCGATCCTCCGCGCAAGGGTAGCGTTGAGGGAATATCGCTGGGGGCAGTGAAGATGCGGCCCTACGGGTTCATCAAGGCTACGATGGCTTACGACACCAGCGATCCACGCGGCGACGACTTCATCGTGCCTGGGTTCCTCAACTCCGATACCGGGCCGAACAAGAACCCCGAATTTCACCTTAAAGCCCGCGCCACACGCATGGGCAGCCGGTTCGAATGGCCTGACATGAACGGGAAGATGACGATCACGGGCCAGATCGAAGCGGATTACGAAGGCAACTTCAGCCGCGTCGATAACCGCAATGTGTCGAGTATTCGCAGCAATGCGTTGCAGTTGAGGCTGGCCTATGGGCGCATCGATTATGCCGCAAGTGACAAAACCGATGTGTTCTTCGAAGCCGGTCAGGACTGGACCATCTTCGGCTCAGGCGCTCTGATGAACCTGTTTGAAACCACGTTCTTCGGCGCGTACTGGGGCAACATTTACGAACGCTCTCCACAATTCAGACTTGGTTTCGTGCAGAAGCTGGGTGGCTCGCGTAATTTCAAGTTCACACCGGAATTCGCGATCATGATGCCCAGCGATGGCCTCGCCCCGGCGGACAGCGTCACCTGCAATGTGAAAGAACTAGGCGTCAATACGACCTGCTCATTCGTCAATGGTCTGGGCAACCAGCTGGGCTATGGCGAACGGCAAGGGGCGGACTCTGCGGAGCCGGAACTGGAAGCCAGAACAGTACTGCAATTCCAGTTGGACAAGGCGCCGGGAGTAGTGCCGGCTCAGATTCTTTGGAGCGGGTTCTACAGCCATCGGCAGGCGACGGTGCTCGGCTCGGCAGTGCCGGCAGCATATAAGTCTGCTTTCCCGACCGGCGTGGATGTCACTACTCCAGGATACGGAAACCAGCTGGCCGTTTCGCTTCCCACGCGGTGGTTCACGGTGGTTGCGAGCGGATACACGGGCGCTGATATGCGCTTCTTCTTCGGTGACCAACTCAACTCCGTCTACACCTATTCAGGTGGGCTGACGGGATTAGCGACAGGGCCTTCTGTGGATGGTGCTTCGACCATCAGCTTCGGTACGAACGCTAATGGTCAGGCCGTCGTGGCTCCGCAGAGGCCGGTTCGCGATTACGGCGGGTTTGTGCAGGTCGGCATGCCGGTTTCGCGCTGGTTTAACGCCGATCCCAAGGGTCGCAACGCCGGGTGGCAAGCCTACCTGGAGTACGGCGTCGATGCTTCCAATACGGACGACTTCCGCAAAGCGAAGAACGTAGGCGCTAGCGGAGCCGGGCCGTACAAGAGCAGTCTGAAAGGCGCGACCATCTTCTACAAGCTGAATCCATACGTGCAATTCGGCTTTGAAGAAAGCCAGTACCAGAGTTACGCATTAGAGAACAACAAAGGCGTGTGCACGACCCTGGTGGCAGGCAAACCCACTTGCACGTGGACCGATTGGCGCACGGAGTTTGGGCCAATCTTCACGTTCTAGTTTGAAGTTGTAGCTGTTGTTAGGCCTAGATTAGCAAGTTGTATCCCGAGTCGAAGCATAGTGGCGTGGAGGCACCATGGAGCGGTGCCTCCCGCCAACGCTTCTTGAACCCGGCAGGAATTGTTTCGGCCAAACCTAAGCAAGGTGCGGTCTATTTACCGTAGGCGTGGCAATTGGGCGTCACGTCCTGCACAGTTTTGATCCTGAAGTAGCGCTGCTCGATGGCGCTGGATGCGCCGCCTGGAGGCGTGGTGTCAATGGTTCGTGTCTCCGGTGTGCCGGTCAGCTTTACCTCGTGCCCGACAAGCTTTTTCAAGCTCTTGTTATCGGAAACGCGTTGGTATTCATTGTTCGTATCCACCAGAACGTAGGAGCCCTGGTTGCGCTGTAGGCAGCCCTGAATCTCGGCAACCTCGTGACTTCCACGGTCACTCTTATCGGCGAAGGCGTTTGTGCCTGAGGGTTGCGCCAGCATTCCGGTGCTGAAAACGAGAAGAAGCAGGGAAAGCATAACGGTCTGGTTCATGGTTGGTTCCTTGTGAGCAAAACGAAGTAGCTGCCAAATACAAGGCTATACCGCCCGGTCAAGGCGGCTGAGTAACTGGTGATTGTCAGGCCTGCGGCGGAGAACTAAAAACTTCAACTGCGAATTCGTCGCGGGGCGTATATATATAGGCATTCATGCCGGGCCCGGTTGCCAACCAACCTGGGTTGTGGGGCAGGGGCGCGAATCCGGGTATCGGCGCAGGTGGAGACTCCATAGGAGGCTTTCGTGAACACTTTCCCGATCATGCTAGGTACGCTCTGCGTATTCGCACTGGCTTACCGCTACTACAGTGCGTTTATTGCAGCCAAGGTGATGGTGCTTGATGATCGCCGCACCACTCCCGCCCACACATACGAAGACGGACACAACTACGTTCCGTCGCCGAAGTGGGTGCTGTTCGGACATCACTTCGCGGCCATTGCCGGGGCTGGTCCGCTGGTAGGACCAACGCTGGCGGCGCAGTTCGGCTTCGCGCCCGGCTTCCTCTGGATTCTCATCGGCGCGGTGCTGGCGGGCTGCGTACACGACTTTACCGTGCTGGTCGCGTCAGTTCGGCACAAAGGCAAATCGCTGGCCGATGTAGCGCGCACCGAGATCGGCCATGGAGCCGGCCTGGTCACGATGATCGCGTTGTTGTTCATCCTGCTGGTCACCCTGGCTGGACTCGGCGTCGTCGTGGTGAACGCCCTCGCGAACAGTCCCTGGGGAGTGTTCACCATTGGCTGGACGGTTCCCATCGCCATCGGCATGGGCCTCTACATGTTTAAGAGCACGCCGGGCCAGATCAAGATCGCCGGTCCGAGCGCTGCGGGCGTGGTGTTGCTGATCGGCGCCGTGGTTGCTGGACGCTGGTTTGCCGGCTCTGCCTACGCTTCCATGCTCACCTTCAACGGGCACCAGATAACCATACTGATGGCGCTGTATGGATTCATCGCCTCGGTGCTGCCGGTCTGGTTCCTGCTCGAACCGCGCGACTATCTGTCGACGTACATGAAGCTGGGGACGATTGCGCTGCTCGTGATCGGGGTATTCATTGTTCATCCCAACATTCAATTCCCCATGGTGACCCAGTTCGTCCACGGTGGTGGGCCGATCATCAAAGGCAAGCTGTTTCCATTTCTGTTTGTAACTATCGCGTGTGGAGCGATCTCGGGGTTCCATGCGCTGGTGTCGTCCGGAACTACGCCGAAGATGTTGTGGAAGGAGACGGACGCGCGCTTCATCGGTTACGGCGCGATGATGTGCGAAGGCCTGGTTGCGGTGCTGGCGCTGATTGCCGCAACGTCGATGTTCCCCGGCGACTACTTCGCCATCAACAGTACCCCAGCGGTTTTTGCCAAGCTGGGGCTGCATACCGTGAACCTCGACATGTTCTCGAGGGAAGTGGGTGAGAAGCTCGCGGGCCGCACCGGCGGCGCGGTATCGCTGGCCATCGGCATGGCCCAGATCTTCAAAGGGCTGCCCGGCATGGCCACGCTGACCAGCTATTGGTATCACTACGCCATCATGTTCGAGGCGCTGTTCATCCTGACCACCGTCGACACCGGCACCCGGGTCGCGCGCTACGTAATGCACGAGCTGCTGGGCAGGGTTCACAAGTCGTTCGCCAACACCGCGTGGCTGCCGGGAAATCTGGTTACATCGGCGGTCGTGGTCTTAGCCTGGGGATACCTGATCTGGACGGGAAACATTTCAACCCTGTGGCCGCTGTTCGGTACGGGCAATCAGTTACTGGCGACCATTGCATTGGCGGTAGTCACTACCTTCATGGTGAACATGGGCAAGGCGAAGTACGCGTGGATTACTGCCATTCCTATGTGCTTCGTGGGCGTAACCACGCTTACTGCCGGGTACCTCTCGATTAAGACCATCTATTGGCCGCTGGCGAATACGCCGGGTAAACAGTTCCAAGGCTATCTGGACTCGTTGCTGATGGTGATCTTCATCGTTGGTGTCGTGGTGGTGCTGTTCGAAGCCGGGCGGCGCTGCTGGGCAACATTGCACGGTGAGCCGATTCCGACTGAAGCTTTCGGCAAGCCAGAGGTGACCGCCGTCAACATGGGTTGCTGCTGAAATTTGCTGGTGTTGGCAACTAGAGGCCATCTCATAAATACCTCCTCATCAAAATGAGGATGCAACCAAGCTGGACGAGCCCGAGGAAGTTGGCCTCGTGATATTCCCAACGGGTGACCAGGCGACGAAAATTATGCAACCAGGCAAACAGTCGTTCGATCTTCCAACGCCGGCAATAGCGCCGCAGCTTGCGCCCGTCCTGCGTCTGGGGCTTGCGGCGGTTTACTTTGTGCGGCGCGATCAACTCGACGCCGTGTTGCTGTTGCAGCCGCTCATCCAGCGGATCGCTGTCATAGGCGCGATCGCCGATCATGCGCTCGGGGGCCGCTGCCGTGAAGCGTTGCTCGACGGTGGCTTCGACGAAGCGTGTTTCATGTGGCGAAGCGCTTCCAATCCAGGCGGCGACAGGAAGACCATGGCGCTCCGCAATTGCCATGATCTTGGTCCCTTTGCCGCGGCGTGTTGGACCAACTGCACCGCCCCCTTTTTCGCCCCCGCGAAGGTGGCGTCGATGAAGGTCTCGGCCAAGTCCAACTGCCCGCGTGCTAGCAGATCTTCCGCCAACGCGCGCAGCACTTTCACCAGCACGCCCTCGCCCACCCATTGCTGGAATCGGCGGTGGCACGTCTGGTACGGCGGAAACTTGTCGCGCGGCAACTCCGCCCATTGCGCTCCGGTTCGTAAGATCCAAAACACGCCTTCCAGCACGCTACGGGTATCCGCCCATGGCCGACCCCGTCGCGAACCGGAGGTCTTGGGCTCAACCAGTGGTTTCAGCACTTCCCACTGCGCATCGGTGAGTTCCATACCTACCGATGTGCCTGTAAATTCAACTCCGCACAATTACTTAGTGCGGTACCTATTTATGAGATAGGTTCTAGCAATTTTTCTAGTTGTTGTCGACCTCAGCCGCGCTTAGAGTCTCGTTATATCTACAACGTCTGTTCCTGTTTCGGGTGGGCAACGCGCCCAGGCTTGCTCGCGACGCTGTCCCTGAGGAGGAACTATGACTGCGGAAACCGAAGTAGCCTGCAACCGCATCGCGCGGCTGGCAACCTTGACCGCATTGTTCTTCGCGCTCGCTTTGGTTGGCGTACTCATTTCCTGCAATAAATCCCAGGCGCCGCCGCAGACGGCCCAAACCGGTACGCAAGCCCCCGCGACCGAAGAGCGAGTCGAAAAAAACCCCGACCGCAACGCCTACTTTGGTGAAGAGCACATCCACACCAGTTGGTCGGTCGATGCCTGGCTTATGGGCAATCGCATTACCGGACCCGACGAAGCCCTTAAGTATGCTCAGGGACAGACCATCAAGCACCCGCTGGGCTACGACATCAAGATCGACGAGCCCATGGACTTTATGGGCGTAACCGATCACTCGGAATACGTCGGCGTAACCAAAGAAGCTAATACGCCGGGGTCGGTCGTGAGCAAGATTCCAGAGGCACAGCCGCTCATTCTTCAGGACCCGAATAACCAGGCTGACGTTCAGAAGACTTTCACCTACCTGGTCAACCTAATGGCCGGAGCTCCGGTGAAAGCATTGATGGCTCCCGCAGTGGCCGGTTCGATCTGGAAGGAGAACGTCAAGATTGCGGATGCGAACAACCATCCCGGCAAGTTCACTGCGTTCTGCGCGTACGAGTGGACTTCGATGCCGAACTATCGCAACCTGCATCGCAACATATTCTTTAAAGACTGCTCCCACGTTCCGGAGATGCCCTACAGCGCGCTGGATTCCACGCACCCGGAGGATCTCTGGAAGTGGATGGATGCGCAGCGCAAAGCCGGCAATGAGTTGCTGGCGATTTCGCACAATGCCAATCTGAGCGACGGCTGGATGTATCCCGTCGACCTCGACAGTTTTGGACGACCGATTGATGCAGCTTGGGCAGCCTCACGCGACCGCAACGAGCGGCTGGTGGAAATCAAGCAGATCAAGGGACAATCGGAAACTCATCCCATGCTGTCTCCCAACGATGAGTTTGCCAGCTACGAACTATTCGCCGGTGGTCTGCTAGGCCAAAAGCCGGACGGCGGCCGCATTGATCACATTCAGGGCAGCTTCGCGCGGCAGGCTTATAAAGACGGCATCGCCATGCAGGACGTGCGCGGCTATAACCCGTACAAGTTCGGCATGGCCGGCGGCTCCGACTCACACAACACTGGCAGTCCCTATCGCCAGGACAATTTCTACGGCGGGCACGCCCAAATCGATGGCACGGTTGATCGGCGCTTTGCTGGAGTCCTTGCCTTTGGAACGCTTGACGTGCGTTATGAAAACCCCGGCGGACTGACTGGTGTATGGGCTGAGGAAAACACTCGCGAGTCGATTTTTGGCGCCATGTATCGGAAGGAAACCTTCGGCGTCAGCGGGCCGCATATTAAGGTTCGCTTCTTTGGCGGCTGGGGCTACAACAAGAACATCTTCGACGCCAAGGATTGGGTGCATCAGTCTTACACAAACGGCGTTCCCATGGGCGCCGACCTGCAGGCGATGCCAGTGGGAGGGAAGGGAACTGCCCCGACATTTGTAATATGGGCGGTGAAAGATCCAAGTTCGGCCAATCTTGATCGCATCCAGGTCATTAAGGGATGGACGCAGGATGGCCAGAGCTTCGAAAAGATTTACGACGTGGTTTGGTCCGGCGACCGCAAGCCCGACAAGTGGACAGGCCGCGTGCCCGCGATCAAGAGTACGGTGGACATCGAGAAAGCCACCTACACCAACGATGTTGGCTCAACGGAACTCAAGACGGTGTGGAGCGATCCGGAATTCAATGCCAGCTTGCATGCCTTCTATTACGCTCGTGTGCTGGAGATTCCCACTCCGCGTTGGACGCTGATACAAGCTGTCAAAGCCGGGCTGACTCCGCCAGACGTGGTTCCGCTCACCGGACAGGAGCGCGCCTGGAGCTCGCCCATCTGGTACACGCCGAGCGCAGATGCTCGCAAGGCAGCGCCGGCCGGCATGACGGTTACTGATCTCAAGGCCAAAGGAGCGACTGCGCTGGGCGATGCACAGCTGAAAGCGATCATTGTCGGCAAAGCCTTTTGGGTGCGCAACAACGTCACTGGCGAGCAGTTCAGTGTCAGCTACACTCCGGACGGCGACAGCAATGTCTGGCACGTGAGCACGGGCTCGACCCTGCCGAGCTATGTTGGTAATCCCATGCGCAACGGTTATCAAGGGATTACCACGCCTTACAAGATCGAAGGCGGCAAACTGATAACCAAGGTCGCGCAGGATCCGTACTCAATGACGATTTACAAACTGGGCGACACCTATTACGGAGCGCGCAGCAACGAGTTCGGCTATGCGAATTACGAGATGATTCCGTCGCCGCAGTTCGTTGTAAATCCGGTTGCGGCACTGATGAACCAGTTTGCAATTGAATTGGACCTCACGGAACCACAACGGAAGCAGATTTTCCCCATCTTGAAAGCGGAAATGCCTAAGCTGCAGGCGTTGAAGAAAGACAAGACCCTGAAGCCGGAAGAGAAGCTCGAACAGCTAAAGCAGATTAGCCAAGACGTTGATGCGAGAGTAACGCCGCTACTGGACCCGCAGCAACAGCAGAAGTTCCAGGCGATACGCGAGGAGCACCGGCGCGAATTAATCGAAAAAATGGCGGACCAGATGGTAGAGACGGCCGAAAGCAAGGTCAGACGGGAGATGTAGCACGGCTGCTGAATACCGGATGTTCGCAGAACCTTGAGCTGCCAAAGTAGCAGTGCAAATAATTCGCCGTACCTCCTACAACTTAGGCGGGATACGGGAAGATTCGTGCCTTTGTTAGCATCGCAGAACCTCCCATAATGCAGTCCACTCAAGTCAGGACGAGCCAATGAAACGAACCCTCTGCGCGACGCTGGTCTTTTCTTTTCTGGCATTGCAGATTGGCTGCAACCACAGCAAGGAGACTGCAACCAAGGCTCCGGAATCCGCCGGAAGCGCCGCATCGCAGCCCGACTATCGGCTGATCGCGGCCAATCCGCTGAAGAACGCCTACTTCGGCGACCTGCACCTGCATACCAGCTACTCGATGGATGCATTCGCCTTTGGTACGCGTACGACGCCCGAAGATTCGTTCAAGTACGCGATGGGTGAACCGGTTGAATACTTTGGTAGGCAGTGGAAGCGCAACACTCCGCTCGACTTTCTTGCCGTGACTGATCACGCCGAGTATCTGGGAACGGTGCGAGAGTCTATCAATCCGAATGGCCCGCTCGCTAAGTCTGAATGGTACAAAGTCATGACCAGTACGGACCCAAAGGTAAGCGGTCAGGCATTTCAGAAGCTGCTGGGCTCGACCATGATCAACAAGCCCATACCCGAGTTCAACGATCCCAAGTTGACGGACGCTGCATGGGAGACCTACGCGGCAATCCCCGACAAGTATTACAAGCCAGGGAAGTTCACAACGTTTGTGGGATTTGAGTGGACTTCCATGCCGCAGGCGCAGAATCTGCATCGTTGCGTTATTTTTGCGGGCAAGGGTCCGGCTACACCGTACACAGCGTTCGAGTCGGTGGATCCCGAAGATCTATGGCGCTATCTCGAGGGACAGCGAAAGCAGGGACTTGACGTGATTGCCGTTCCCCACAACGGCAACGTCAGCAATGGACTGATGTTCGATACCAAGGACCTTTCCGGCAGGCCGCTGACGCGCGAATACGCTGAACGGCGCATGGCTAACGAACCGCTGGCGGAGATTATTCAAGCCAAGGGGCAGTCCGACACTGACCCGGCACTCTCACCCAGCGATGAGTTCGCAAACTTCGAAGTCTGGAAATACCTGCTCGATGGCAGTGGAATCGCGAAATCTGCGACCGGCAGCTATTTGCGGCAGGCCTACGGTGTGGGACAAGAACTCCAGGCAAAGCTTGGGGCCAATCCATTCAAGTACGGAATCGAAGCTGGTACCGATTTTCACTCGGGCATTTCTTCCACCGAGCCCAACAACTACGCGGGGTCTCATGGCAACCAGGACAACGATCCTCGCACCGTGGTCACGGCCACAAAGTCTCTCGCCGGCGAGCCCCCCACCGCGCTGAGCTCCGGCGGCCTGACTGGAGTTTGGGCGGAAGAGAATACGCGGGAGTCCATTTTTGCCGCATTTAAGCGCAAGGAAACATTTGGGACTTCGGGCGTCCGAATTAAGGTTCGCATGTTTGCCGGATGGAATTATCCCAAGGATTTGGTCAAGAACGGAGATTGGGTAAAGACTGCATACAGCAATGGCGTTCCCATAGGAGGTGACTTGTCGGCTCCTTCCGGCAATGGCGGACCGACCTTCCTGCTGCAGGCCGTAAAAGATCCCGAAAGCGGAAACCTCGACCGCATTCAGATCATTAAAGTCGAAACCAAGAACGGCAAGAGCCACGAGAAGGTCTTCGATGTTGTATGGAGTGGCGATCGCAAACCTGATCCTAAGACAGGCAAGGTTCCGGCAGTCGGCAATACGGTTGACGTGAAGGCCGCCACTTACAGCAACAGTATTGGCGCGACTGAATTACTCGGCGAGTGGACCGATCCTTCCTTCGATCCGGCAGCCTATGTCACCTACTACGCGCGTGTGCTGGAGATTCCTACGCCGCGCTGGTCTACCTATTGGGCCGCGAAGCTGAACCTGCCGCCAAATCCGAATGTCGCCGCAACCGTCCAGCAACGCGCCTGGACTTCGCCCATCTGGTACACGCCGGCCAAACCCTAGGAGTTGTTGTTGTTGTTGAGGAATGGTAGTTCGATAGAAATGGTCGCGGACGCACAGGAAACCCTTTCCGAGTCGCAACCTGAAGGTTCTTTGTCCACCACAATCAAGCATTGGTTACGCGAGCCCCTGCTGCACTTCCTGCTGACGGGAGCCTTACTGTTTGGAATCTACTCCTGGATGAACCGTGGGCGGATGGGGATAGAGCCCTCGAAGCAGATCGTTGTCACCCTCGACGACCTTCGTGTCATGGACGCTTATTTCGAATCGCAGTGGCATCGTCCGCCTACTCCCGTAGAGTTTCAAGCCATGGTGGAGGACAAGATCCGGGAAGAGGTCCTGTATCGCGAGGGCCTCGCCATGGGCTTGGACAAGGACGACACCATCGTGAAGCGCCGGATGGCGCAGAAGGTGCAGTTCCTCGCGGAGGATGTAGCTGCGGCACATGAGCCTTCCACTGCCGAACTCAAAGCGTGGTTCGACAAGAACACCGAGAAGTTCGCCCTGCCCAGCCGGTATAGCTTCCGGCATATTTACTTTTCTCCGGATAAGCGCGGGAAGAACGCGCAAGCGAATGCTGCGCAGGCGCTGACGAAAATCTCGGGCCAGCCGGAAGACTCGAAGCTTGCCGCCTCACTCGGCGACAACTTCATGTTTCAGGACTATTACGGCGATCGCGCACCCAGCGCAATAGCGAAGGAGTTCGGGCCACAATTCGCCGTTGCTCTCGAGAAGATAAAGCCTGGCTCATGGCAGGGACCCGTTGAATCTGGATACGGATGGCATCTGGTGTTTGTCGATACCCTGATTCCAGGGAGAATTCCGGCGTTCGAAGAAATGGAGCCGGACGTGAAGACGGCCTGGTTAGCGGAGCAGAAGTCCACGGCGTGGCAAAAGGCCTACGCGGACATGCGCGCCAAGTACTCGGTAATGCTGCCGGCGGCTCCCAGCGAAGCGGCACAGGCGCCCGCGACACAACCTCCAATGAAGAAGCAGGTGCCGGCTAGCTCGGGCGAGGGGCCGTTGTGACACTCCACATCTTGAAGGGGCACGCCTCCAGGCGTGCGTTGATGTTGGTTACCTCGAGCAGACTTCAGTCCGCGAGAGGCCGTCACGTCTACACTTTTATCTTGCTACTTGTTATCTCGCTGTCTGCGTCAATCGCTTCAGCCCATGAGGCGCGTCCTGCTTATCTGGAATTGAAAGAAACGGCGCCCGGCCAATTTACGGTGCTTTGGCGAACCCCGGTGCTCTCGGGAATGCGCCTTCCGATTGCCTTGCAGCTCCCCGACGATGTCAAGGACGTGCGACAACCGACGGTAGAGGAGTTGGCTGATTCTTTGGTTGAGCGCCACTGGATCGATGCGGGTCCGAAGGGGTTGGCGGCCCAGCGAATCGAGTTTCCCGGACTTCAGGCGACCATCACAGACGTATTAGTTCGGGTTGAAATGCTCGACGGTCGCAAGTGGACGACCATCGTTCATGCCTCGCAGCCATGGGTCGAGATCGCCGCTTCGCAAACCTGGCTGGGAGTGGTTGGCACCTACATCGTGCAGGGCATCCGGCACATTCTTTTCGGCGCCGACCACATGCTGTTCGTGCTGGGGCTGCTGCTGATCGTGAAAAATCGGTGGATGCTGCTGAAGACGGTGACGGCCTTCACCGTCGCGCATAGCATCACGCTGGCGATCGCGACACTGGGATACGCCGAAGTGCCGGTTATGCCGCTCAATGCGGCGATTGCGTTGAGCATTCTTTTTCTCGGGCCGGAGATCGTGCGTTCGTGGCGCGGCCAGACCAGCTTCACCATTCGTCATCCCTGGGTGGTCGCATTTGCCTTTGGCTTGTTACACGGCTTTGGATTTGCCAGTGCGCTGACCAGCGCCGGACTTCCGCACCACGAACTGCCACTGGCGCTGGTCAGCTTCAATGTCGGAGTTGAGTTGGGTCAGCTTAGCTTCATTGCGTTGATCCTGGCGCTGGAGCGCTCATTCAAGATTCTGGAGGTGCATTGGCCGAGATGGGCCGAGGCTCTTCCTGGCTACACGGTTGGATCGCTTGGCGCATTCTGGATGATCCAGCGCGTCACACTGCTCCTGGGAGGCGCGCGATGAGGGGGACGAGACGTGCTGGTGCAAAAAGAACTTCGGGTGCCCCGCTCAAGCGCCGTTTGCTTGAGTGGGATCCATGCGGCCTAACCCGTTGGATGATGTTCGTTGCCCTGTTGTTCATCTGCGCACAGCCTGCCTTCGCTCATCCGCAGAAAGGCGAAGCGGTTGGATTCCTGACCGGCTTTCGCCATCCCATTTCTGGCTTGGATCACGTATTGGCGATGGTTGCCGTCGGCTTGTGGGGCGCTCAGCTCGGCGCTCCGGCGATTTGGCTCCTGCCCGTAGCCTTTCCCCTGGTGATGGCGTTCGGCGGAATGCTTGGGTTGATGGGCGTGCCGATACCGGGCATCGAGTATGGGATCGCTCTGTCAGCCATCCTGCTGGGAGCGGCGGTGATGTTCGAGTATCGACCGCCCATAGGATTTGCCGCTGCCTTAGTTGGCTTCTTCGCCATCTTCCACGGACATGCGCATGGAACCGAACTTCCGCCCGGCCAAAGCGCTTTGCTTTACAGCGTGGGATTTGTGATGGCTACTGGGTGTTTGCATGCGCTAGGCATTGGCATCGGCACGGTACATCGATGGGGGTGGGGGCAGAAGGCGCTGCGAGTCGCCGGTGGACTGGTGGTGACGGGAGGCGCGTTCTTCTTATGGAAGGCGATCGCATGAACTACACCAGCAAGTCTCGGCTGCCGCTGTATGCGTTCGTGGGGTTCACCCTGCTGATGTGGACCGTCCCTGCTGAAGCGCACCTCAATTCCACAGGGATGGGTCCGTTCTATGACGGACTCATGCACTTCCTGATGAGCCCGGAAGATATCATCCCGGTCTTCGCGTTGGCACTTCTCGCCGGACTGCGCGGCGCCAACTACGGACGACGGGCGCTCTTTGTGCTTCCGATCGCGTGGCTGCTCGGCGCGCTCGCAGGTCTCAGCTCATTTGCCACCCGACCACATCCCTTTATCGCCGCAGCCTGGTTTCTGTTGCTTGGCGGCTTGGTCGCCGCTGATACCAAACTCTCACTGCGCGTGACCACCGCGCTTGCCGCGCTGCTGGGTCTCTATCACGGATACCTGAACGGAAACGGCATGGGCCAGTCGCTCTCTACAGTGGTAGTGCTCATGGGACTAGTGTTCGCGATCTTCGTGATCGTGGCCCTGGTTGCGGCCTTCGTAGTCAGGCTCCGTGCCTCATGGACGCGAATTGCAGTCCGCGTCGCCGGAAGCTGGATCGCTGCCAGCGGCCTCTTAATGCTGGGTTGGGCGACACGTCTGCGTTAGTCGTGACCAGATGGCGCCAGAGTGCCGGGCGCAGAAGGTGATTGCCGCGATTTCTGTATGCGGCTAATCCTTCTTTCTCCCATCCTAAGTCTTGTGTGGATGATCAAGCCGTAGCGGCGTGACTTCAGGCTATGGCGCCGGTTCGACACATCCCTATAACCGCTGTTAGCCTTCATACAGTCGTGAGAGATACACTTATCGCGTGTCTGCTGCTGGCGTTGTTTACCGCCTGCTCCTCTTCGAAACCCGCTGAGTCACCATCAGCCGCTTCGCAAAGCGCAGCCAAAGCTCAAACCAAACAGCCTCAATTTGAAACCGGCCGCACGGCGTTTCAGAAGATGTATTTGGCGGCGCGGTTATGGGCGCCCGATGTCAAACCTTTCCGGTTGCAATCGCAGTACACTCCCGACTCCCCCGTCAGCGAAGGCAAGGCCGGCTTGTGGCGCGCCTCGTTTGCTTCGCCCGCGAAGCATGCCATGAAAATGTTTATCTGGTCTGGACTGGTCGGGCCTGACGCTCCGGAGCAGGGAGTCTCCTTCACCGCGGAAGATTCCTGGAGCCCAACCAACACCGCAACCCAGCCGTTCGAGCTGGCATTCATCAAGATCGACAGCGATCAAGCGTATGACGTCGCGCAGAAACACGGTGGGGAGAAGTTGCTCAAGAACAATGCGAAGCAGCCCGTGCTCTTTGTACTCGATTGGGACGCGCGCAAAAGCACATTGCTCTGGCACGTGATTTACGGTACGAGCATGGACGGCGCGCAACTTCGGATCGCAGTGAACGCCACCAGCGGGGAGTTCGAGCGCGTAGAGAAGTGAACTGGTCCAGTGGTGGGAACCCCCGCATTTCTGCGGGGGAATAGAAACTCACGTTGCGACCTGCGCTGTAGCGCCGGAATGAATGCCCCCGGCTCAAGCCCGGCATGTTGGCGAAATAGTTTCCTCCGCATAGATGCGGAGGCTTTCACCATCAGAAAAACGCGGAGGCCTACACCGCTGCGGCTATCCTTTAGTCGGCTTCCAGAGCACCCAGATGGGGACCCCTTTGTTGTCGCGCAGCACCATCGTGTTGTTTCCGAAGACGACTTCGCGCGCGAGAACCTCGTCTCCAGAGTCGGTCACTTTCGCGCCAGTTACCTCGACAACGTCTCCGACCTTGATCCAGCAATCGATCTCTTTTAGGTAGTCCTTCGGTGCCAGGCGAACGCTGATGACATTCTCTGCAACCTTGACCGTCAGAACCGTAGGATCCGTTGCCCCAGCCCCCTCCGTCACTTGCGTCACGGTTCCTTTGAACTTGGTTTCTTTGGTGAGATCGTATTTCGGGCCATTTTTCCCAGCCGTCTGGGCACATGCGCCTATCGTTGTCAGGAAGATTACAAATGCGAGTGCCAGAACATTCGACCACGATCGAAAACTCATAGTCGGTACCTCCTTCCGGCCTGTAGGTGCCAGAACGCTGACGCAAGGCGGGCCAACCATGTAATTCTTTTAGAACCCTGCCTGTGTCGCGTAAGGCACTGTAACAATTTAGCTTAGCTCTGCTGCTGGGCCTCGGCTGTGAGCCACATCACCGCCCTCGGTGATGGCTAATTGTGAACATAGCTACGATAGTGCTTGCATTACCCACTTTAGTGTGCATAATCGTGGAATGAAAGCCTAAGTCTCTGGAGCGCCCCGGAGAGCTTGGGAAGCCGCAGCGCCGGTTCCGCCGCAGTACCTCCAAGGCGAGCTGGTTCGCCGCAGCCGATCTGGTCAGGCCTGTACGGTGACGAGTCGCACTGCAGTTGCGGTTCTCCGAAAGGACAGCAATCTATGGATGAGCGACTCACTGTAAGCATTGTGGTGGCCGATGACCATACTATTTTCCGCGACGGCCTGCGTCGGCTGCTGGAGTCCGAACCGGAACTCAAGGTTGTGGGCGAAGCGGCAGATGGCGACGAAGCCGTCCTGCGTACCCGCGAACTAAAGCCCGACATTCTCTTGCTCGACCTGGCCATGCCGCGCAGGGCGGGAATGGATGCTATGCGTGAGCTGGCAGCCGAGCCCAACGGCGGCATCCCAACCAAAATCATCGTCCTGACCGCAGCCATCGAGCGCATTCAGATTGTGCAGGCGCTTCAGTTCGGCGCGCGTGGCGTGGTCATGAAAGAAGCCGCGACCCAGTTGCTGATGAAAGCCATCCGCGCCGTCATGGCTGGCGAATATTGGGTGGGACGCGAGGCTGTCGGCGATATTGTTGACTTCATGCGCAACAGCGCTTCCGGCGATAAGCCGCAAAAGAATTACGGCCTCACCAAGCGCGAGATGGATATCCTGGTGAGCATCGTCACCGGCCTCAGCAACAAGGAAATCGCGCGCCGCTTCGCTCTCAGTGAAGATACGGTGAAGCATCACCTTACGAATATCTTCGACAAGGTTGGCGTGAACAGCCGCCTGGAGCTTGCCCTGTTCGCCATTAACAACCGTCTGACCGACGCGGCCGGCGCCGGCTGAGGAACGTCTAGACCGTCGCCATGACGTGGTCAGCGTCGCCGCACGCAGCATAGTTAAGCAACTTCTTTGCTTCCGAACGTCTACAGAAGGCGTACCGCGTTCGGAACCAGTCCCGCATCCGGCGGGAAGACTCAGCTAAGCTAAGCACGTGTTCAAGAGCCCGGCCGGGGCTCCGATTTTGTCTACTCGCCTACCTAGCGTTGCGCTGTGCTGCACGCTGGGCTAAGCTGATCCGCCCTCACGGCTTGGGATCCAAAGATTTGCATAAGCTTTTCCTTCCCACTAGCCCCGCTACCATTCTTTACAAGGCACCTCTGCAACTCGACCCAAATCAAACAGTTACCCCCCTGTTCCCAGAGCGACAAAAATCCATTTTTCGGGTTTATGCGTCTGTATTAACAGGAGCAAGAAATGCCCAGGAAGTACCTTATTGGCAGCGTTGTGGCGCTCGTGTTGACGCTGCTCGTGTTTGCGGGATGCAACCAGAAGGCTGCGCGGACTGACGCTCAGATTGCCGGCGATGTTCAGAGCAAGATCTATGGCGATGCCGTGATTCAGAGCCGGAGCATCACAGTCCAGACGAGTAACGGAATTGTCACGCTCAACGGAGACGTCACCAATGACGCCGAGCGAGGAGCAGCGGCCAATGATGCAGCCACGGTGACTGGAGTTAGGACGGTTGTCAACAATCTCGAGGTGCAGCAGGCGCAAGCTGCGCCGCCTCCAACCATCGCCGAGCAGCCGGCGCCGGTTCAACACAAGCCTGAGCCAAAACGCGCGGCCGCGAACACCAACCGGGCGAAGCACGAGGGCGCGAAGCACACGGCCAGCAGCGAAAACAATAGCGACGAGCCGCTCCTGGCTCGTACGGCTCCGCCTGAGCAAAATGCCATGGCGCAGCCCACGCCAGTAGCGGCCCAAACGCCGCCTCCGCCTCAGAAGGTGACTATCCCTGCGGGCACGCAGCTCACGATTCGCCTGAACGATCCCCTGGACTCGGAGAAGAACCAGGTTGGTGACGCCTTCCATGCCAGTCTCGGAGCACCCATTGTGATCGACGATCAGACGGTGATTCCGACTGGCGCAGACGTCACTGGCCGTGTGGCGGCAGTGCAGAGCGCCGGACGATTCGCCGGCAGCTCACTGCTGACGCTGGAACTCACTAGAGGCCATCTCATAAATACCTCCTCATCAAAATGAGGATGCAACCAAGCTGGACGAGCCCGAGGAAGTTGGCCTCGTGATATTCCCAACGGGTGACCAGGCGACGAAAATTATGCAACCAGGCAAACAGTCGTTCGATCTTCCAACGCCGGCAATAGCGCCGCAGCTTGCGCCCGTCCTGCGTCTGGGGCTTGCGGCGGTTTACTTTGTGCGGCGCGATCAACTCGACGCCGTGTTGCTGTTGCAGCCGCTCATCCAGCGGATCGCTGTCATAGGCGCGATCGCCGATCATGCGCTCGGGGGCCGCCGCCGTGAAGCGTTGCTCGACGGTGGCTTCGACGAAGCGTGTTTCATGTGGCGAAGCGTTTCCAATCCAGGCGGCGACAGGAAGACCATGGCGCTCCGCAATTGCCATGATCTTGGTCCCTTTGCCGCGGCGTGTTGGACCAACTGCACCCCCCCCTTTTTCGCCCCCGCGAAGGTGGCGTCGATGAAGGTCTCGGCCAAGTCCAACTGCCCGCGTGCTAGCAGATCTTCCGCCAACGCGCGCAGCACTTTCACCAGCACGCCCTCGCCCACCCATTGCTGGAATCGGCGGTGGCACGTCTGGTACGGCGGAAACTTGTCGCGCGGCAACTCCGCCCATTGCGCTCCGGTTCGTAAGATCCAAAACACGCCTTCCAGCACGCTACGGGTATCCGCCCATGGCCGACCCCGTCGCGAACCGGAGGT
Organism: uncultured Acidobacteriaceae bacterium; assembly: GCA_963796585.1. GTDB lineage: Bacteria > Acidobacteriota > Terriglobia > Terriglobales > Acidobacteriaceae > CAVVDY01. The sequence continues at coordinate 32,599 of CAWCMB010000002.1, read as the reverse complement.
CTTGGGCTCAACCAGTGGTTTCAGCACTTCCCACTGCACATCGGTGAGTTCCATACCTACCGATGTGCCTGTAAATTCAACTCCGCACAATTACTTAGTGCGGTACCTATTTATGAGATAGGTTCTAGCTTGTCGGCGAACGGCAAGACCTACAACGTTCAAACCAATCAGTGGTCACGTCAAGGTAAGGGAGAAGGCAAGAACACCGCGCTCAAGGCCGGAGGCGGCGCCGTACTGGGTACGGTCATCGGCGCCCTCGCCGGAGGAGGCCGAGGAGCTGCCATCGGTGCCGCCGCGGGCGGTGCTGCAGGTACGGGTGTGGCAGCCACCAAGAAGGGCGAGCAGATTAAGCTCGGCCCCGAATCGACCCTGAACTTCCAGTTGACCAATGCGCTGACCGTCACGCCGCAAAGTAGCAGTGACCGCAACGCTGGCCGCACTCCGATGGGGAACTAAGCTAAAATTCACAGGGCGTAGTCACAACCTGACGGCGCCCTTTTAGCTTCTACATATAAGTGGAGAGTAGAACCTCCTCCTTCTCACATGCCCAAAATTACTGCTCTCCTGCATACTCACAACGACGCGTTGCGTCTGGGACGTGCGCTCGATTCTCTGCGCCCCTGCGACGAAGTACTGATTATCGACGACCATTCCGACGACGACACGACGCGGGTTGCGCACGAGAACGGTGCCTCCGTTAAAGGCGCCATTCCCGGGGTATCTCATGGCGCTTATGTTATGGACGCAAGCCATGACTGGATTTTCTGCCTGCTCCCCAACGAGGCGCTCTCCGAAGAGCTTGAGGCCTCGCTGCTGGAGTGGAAAGGGCAGGATCCTGAGGAGACGCTCACCTGCTGCAAAGTGCAGCTGCGCGAGCAGAACGGGAGCGGCTGGCACCCGCTGGAGCCTGAAGTCCGCCTCATCAATCGCAAGCTGCTGAACTGGGTAGGAGAGCTTCCGCCCAGCCAGCAATGCGATATAACCTTGAGGGGAGATTTGCTGCGCTTTAACAATCCCTAGCGCGATCTCCGCAAGGATCGAGTGGACCTTTTTCTGGCATGCGTGCTGGCGGTTGCGGGACTGATCTTTGGCAGCTTCCTCAATGTTTGCATCAGCCGCATTCCTCACCACGAATCCGTTGTCTCTCCCCGCTCCCGCTGTCCTCGCTGTGGAGCTTTCATCCGCTGGTACCACAATGTTCCCGTTCTCAGTTTTGTGTGGTTGAAGGGCCGTTGCGCAGACTGCCGAGGGCCGATCTCTTTTCGCTACCCTTTGGTCGAACTGCTTACCGGCGCTTTATTTTTCGCGTGCTTCGTCAAATTCGGCTTGGGACTGGCTTTGCTCAAGTTCTGTCTCCTCTCATTTCTGCTAGTGGGCTTGATTTTCATGGACGCGGAAAGCGGTCTGTTGCCGGCACAATTCACCTATACCGGCATCGGGCTGGGCCTGCTCTTCGCCTGGCTCGTGCCGGGCGACAGCAGCGGAACGGAATTCCTGGCGCGATTGCTAGGTATCCCTATAGCGCTTGAAGGTCGTCATGCCTCTTTAGTGGACGCGATGATTGCCATGCTCTTCGGCGCCGCATTCTTCTATTGCATGTGGGCGCTGTATTACTTGATTCGCAAGCGTCACGGCCTCGGCTTTGGCGATATCGCTCTCATCGCAATGTGTGGTGCGTTCCTGGGTCTCAAGCTGACGTTGTTCGTCCTATTCGCCGCCCCCATCCTGGGCACCGCCTACGCAGTAGGATTGTTGGTCTGGAACGCGCTGGGTCGAAGCACGCCAGCGGTCACCGATCATCAATCACGCCTGAGCACAATCGAGATGCTGCGGCTGGGCGAAGTCCCCTTCGGAGTATTTCTCGGTGCCTGTTCGTTGCTGGCTGTGTTCTGGGGGGAGCGCGCGTGGAATCTCTATCTGTCGTGGGCGAGGTTCAGCTAAAACCTTAAGCTGATGCTTTCATCTCAGCCGCGGGCGAGCGGCGAGCGACGATCTGCCGGAAATGGTGTTCGGCGTGTACCCGATGAAAGCGACGCCATTCTTCTGCGGTCAATGGCCCCAGCATCGGATGCTCCAGGATTCTGATCGTCCTCCCAAAGCGACGCTCGGCATCGTCTAATGTCGTATTCATAGCTACCAGGGCATCATTGAACGGGCGCAGGTTATCGCCGGGCAGTCCTTGCTTGGGTGTGATGTGCTTGGCCGCCTTCAGGCCATCAGGAACTCGACCCAGGTGCAGGACATAGAATCGACCGGCACGATCTCGCCACGTCGCTTCGCGGCAGAAGGGTTCGCCGGCCTGCATCGTCTTCAGCAGGCCTTTCGTGGTGGCGGTGAAGGTCAGCAGCAGATGCTCCAGAATCAGCGAAGCAGACCACTCCCCATCACGCGAATAGCGCCATTCATGCGGCGAAAAATCGCGCGTGAGCCGTTCCGCTTCAGCGCGGACCTTCTCTAAGTGGGGCGACAAAGCGCCTCCCGGTTTGAGCGCACGTCTAGGGGATCTCGGTGTTGCTCGTTATTATGCCTCACTCAATCTGATTTTAATCAAGCGCCATTGTCTGCCTGCACAAATTTCGAGACGACTCGCAGATCATCGATGAAGAGCTGCATTTCACGGTGACGGGCATCGTTATCCGGCGCCCGCAAAATCGATGATGGATGCACCGTGGCTGCAATCGTCAAACCCTTGCGAAACGGAATCAGTTGCCCGCGCTGCTGGGTCACGCGGAAGCTCCGCCCCAGCAGCGATTGCGCTGCCGTGGCTCCCAGGCACACGACGACCTGCGGCTTGACTACGTCTATCTCTGCATCCAGCCACGCTCGGCAAGCGGCGATTTCAGTGGAATGTGGCTTTTTATGGATCCGGCGTTTGCCGCGCGGCTCCCATTTGAAATGTTTGACCGCATTGGTGACGTAGGTCTGCTTGCGGTCGATGCCCGCCGCGATCAGCGCCTTATCGAGAAGCGCTCCTGCCGGCCCAACGAACGGCTTGCCCTCCAAGTCTTCCTTGTCGCCCGGCTGCTCGCCCACGAACATCACCTTCGCATGACGCGCCCCTTCGCCGAAGACAGTCTGCGTCCCGCGCAGCCACAGGTCGCAGGCCTTGCAATCCCGCGCGTTCGCCCGAAGCTTTTCCAGCGTGGGATGAGGCGGAATCAGCTCAGCGGCGGGATTCGCTGGTTGCGTCTTGCGCGCCATAGCTTCAACGATGCGGGGTTTTGAAGAGAAGTTGCGACTATTGCAACAAGGAAATGAATTTCGACGTTTCATCCTAATTGCAGTCGCGAGAGGATAGGCGCCCAGGCAAGCACCTTGAGGACTCACCGGACCCGAGGGTTGCTCCCTTTCGACTACGCTCAGCGCGGGCTAACCATCGGTTGGTTGGTGGTGTTTCTACGATGGCACGATGTGGAGGCCGATCGGCGATAGTTCTAGTCCGGCGTTCACGTCGCCAAATATCGGAATGGCCACTGGATCGTCGCTCGCGGTCACGGGCAACCTCGATGGCCTAAATCCGGTCATAGTCGACACAATGACCACGGTAAATGTTGGTACCACATACCAGCATAGCGACCATTTCAACAAGAACGCTACAACAAACGCGGCGATTCTCTACAACCTCCCGTCGGTGTCTGTTGGCCGAAAGCATTGTTTTTTTAACTCCTATAACGGGATGGCGGCGAACGATGGCACGCTGGAGGTGAAAGCTGGGCTTGGACAGTACGTTATCTGCCCAACCTGCATGCACCCTCCAATCTCTGGCAGCGGGGGTTGGGTCATCTCCAGTGGCTTACCGGGCGACGGCATCTGCGTTGAGGGCATTGATACGCTTCGCTGGCAGGTGACAGAAATACTTTCGGGAGCCTGGACTTTGAATTAGTGCGACGAATTAGTGCGACCGTTGCGACAAGGACAACGGTCGCCTCTGATCACTCAACCATTTAGCGTCAGCGGCGCAGCACGCCGAGGGTGCCGAGGGCCCCTGTGCCCAGCAGCATCAGGGACCCGGATTCAGGAACATTGTTGAACTCTAAATTGACCGCTAGGTCCGGCTGTGCACCTAGAGCGTCCCATTCGTCGGTGAACAGCGAGTTAAAGTCGCCCTCATTATTCTTGTCGACAAACCCTTTCAGATAGGCTGGATTGGCGCCGCCCGACGAGAAGCTAGTTTGGCCGTCGGACTCCCCGTAATATTGCGAGACGCTGAGAAACAAAACGTACTGCTGATCTTGACTCAATAGCAGGTTGCCAGTGGCAACCGTTATCTCTTCATCGCCCTCATTGTCGTAGGTAATCTGCGGACTAGAGAACAGCAACTGACCTGCGTGTTTGCCTGTCCACGTGGCGATGTAGGCTCCGGCGATGATGCTGTCAGTATGACCCTCAAAAGGGGTTGCCGACATAAAACGAAAAGCTGGCGAGGTTTAGGTCGGTCGAGGGCGTGGTAAACACTTCGCCGTAGGTGGCAGTGTCGGGATTTCCGAAGGGGGCCCACTGGTCGTCGTATCCGGTGAAGTTGTTAACAATTGTGTCGGCGAAGCTGCTCACAGCGAGCAGCAGAACAGCGGACAGAAACAGGGCCTTCTTCATAACTCCTCCAGAGCCAAACATGAGTTGAGACCTGCGGCGGGTCCAAAAGCATACCACCGAAATCCGTTTCACTTTGTCGAAACCAAAGCCTATGAGTTCCAAGTCGGCCGCAACGGAAAACCTCGCATCGCCAGATTGATGACTGACAGCTCGGGCAAATTGGCAATGGCAGTGGCGTTGTCTCGGGAGATCACACGATAGCGGAATGCCTGGTCGAATATCACACAGACCTGTGACTAACTCGCTTGGTCGTCAGCGTCTGGTTTCGTAAAATGGCAGCTATGAGGACGAGGGAGATTTGTCTTCCTCCGAATCGCGCCCAGTAATGGGGAGGCGTGACGCAGAAAAGCCGTCATTGCGCCTGTTGGCCGCTGTTAACCACTTCTGAAACATTCCTACCCTTCCATCCGGCGAAAATCATACTTAACTCCTTATCTTGCAAGATTTTGCCTGTAAGTCTCACGCGCTCAATATTTTGCGGAGCTTCTTTCAGAACGGCTGAATGGTTTCAAGACTTTAGGGGTATACCGGGGGAGGGGGGTACCCCGTCGGTTGCACCGGAATGTGTGCAGCTGGAAATCCTGACCAGGTATTACCAGTCCGATAACACCTGTCGCCGCTGCGAGGCTCTCCAGCGAGCGGCTATATACTGCGACATGCAACCTGCGGCCCAGCGCAGTCCTCTCTCCCGCGACCTCGGCGCCAGCCACGCCACGGCAGTCGTGATCGGCACCATCATTGGCAGTGGCATCTTCCTGGTGCCCGCCGAGATGATGCAGGCGGTGGGCTCGGCGCGGAGCGTTTACCTCGTCTGGATCGTCGGCGGCCTGCTCTCCATGTTCGGCGCCATGACCTATGCCGAGCTCGGAGCGATGAAGCCACAAGCTGGCGGCGAGTACATCTACATCCGTGACGCCTACGGGCCGCTGCCCGGCTTCCTCTACGCCTGGACGTGGTTCGCCATCGCCAAACCCGCATCCGTCGCAACCACAACCATCGGGCTGGTTCGCATACTCGGCACCTTCAACGCGCTGTCGTTTCTCAATCAGCCTGCGATCTCATCGCCTTTTGCGATTACTTATGGCCAGTTTGTTGCCATCCTCGCCGCCACGCTCATCACCGGACTGAACTACCTTGGCGTGAAGAAGGCCGGGGAGTTTCAGCTCTTTTTCACCGTGTTGAAGATCGCGATGATCATTGCCATCGCCGTTCTCTGCTTTACCGCTGCGAGCGGAACCTGGGCCAATTTCGCCAGCGAGTTCACCGGCGCGACGGGCGGTACCGCAGGCTTCTTTGCCGCGCTGGTCGCGGCATTGTGGGCTTACGACGGATGGAACGACCTGAACATGGTCAGCGGGGAAGTGCGCCATCCCGAACGCAACATTCCCATCGGACTTATTCTCGGCGTCAGCGTCGTTGCCGTACTTTACATGCTGACCAACGCGGCCGTGCAGTACGTGTTGCCGGCGTCGGCGATCGCCGCTTCCGAGCGTCCCGCATCGCAAGCGACTGCGATTGCCGTCGGCGCCTGGGGAGCCGGCATCGTCTCGGCGGGAATGGCGTTGTCGATGCTCGTCAGCTTAAACGGCACCATCATGAGCGGAGCCCGCGTGCCCTACGCCATGGCACGCGACGGCTATTTCTTCAAGGCGCTCGCCGACGTGAATCCGCGATTTCACACCCCGTCGGTCGCGCTCGGCGTGCAGCTCGTGCTGTCGATCTTCCTGCTGCTGTTCGCGGGAAACTTCCGTCAACTGTTCTCGCTGGCCATCTTCGCCGAGTGGCTTTTCTACATGATCGCGGCCAGCACAGTTTTCGTGTTGCGCAAGAAAGAACCCAACTTGCCGCGCCCCTATCACACCTGGGGATATCCGGTCGTTCCCGCGCTGTTCGTTCTCGCTGCCGCCGTGCTGCTTTACTTCACGTTCACCCAGAACCTGCGCAATTCAGTCTGGGGATGCGTCGTCATCCTCGCCGGCGTGCCGATCTTCTGGTACTTCGCCAGGAAGAAGGCCTTGGTAGGAGGCGAAAGGTGAAAGCCCGAACTTGCTACGATCCGTTTCGGGCTTCGCAGCACGAGCCGCTTTGCGGCGAAAGGTGAAAGCCCCGGCCTTGAGGACGGGGAGGAGTTGAATTTCAATGCCAGAGTGCCGTAGGCACGACAGGCTGCACCTCTGGGAAGCTCCATGTCAGGGCACGACCTCCCATTGTGTCGTGAACCGACTCGCATCCGCATTTATGCCAATCGGATATTTTCCAAACACTTTTACCCCTTCATCCGTCCTAGCTGATGAGAACGCATAAAAACACAATGGCGGCGAACTCAGCCATCTTCCGAATCCCGCAGGAGACGACCCTGGCGCGCGAAGTCGAACGCGAGACAACCGAGCTCGAAGCTGTTGTTCGGCTTCACGCCCGCTTCGTTTTCAAGGTTGCCTATGGCGTGCTCCGCAATTCACATGACGCCGACGATGTTGCCCAGGAAGTCTTTCTCCGCGTCCACCGCGACGGCACTCAAGGCGTCCGTGACCTGCAGGCATGGCTGGCGACCGTCGCGTTCCGTCTAGCGATTGACCGTCGCCGTCGGCCGGAAGCTGTCGACATCGCAGAGATCGATGTTCCCGCAAACGACATCAATGCTGAGCAGTCAGCCATCGAGCGTCAAAGTCTGGAGCGCGTACATCGTCTCATCGCGTCGCTGCCCGACGATCTGCGCTATCCCCTGGTGCTCTCGGCGATGGAAGAATTGAACTCGCGGCAGATCGCAACTATGCTCGGTATCCCCGAGTCGTCGGTGCGTGGACGCATTATGCGCGCACGCCAACTGCTGAAAGATAAACTCGCTGCCATGTCGGAAGTGAAGCCATGAACCCTAAGGACAACCTCGATCGCATACTGGATCACGCGCTCAGCGAATATCGCGATGCCGAGCCGCTCACCGGAATGGAAGATCGCATTCTTCGGCGCCTTGCTGCCCAACCAGAGCCGATCTATCGCCGATGGGTATGGATTCTCGCAACCGCCGCGGCCGCCGCTGTGATCGTCGCTGCGCTGTGGCTGGGGTTGCGTGTGCCTCCTGATCAACAGATCACGGCTAAACGCGTGACGCAACCTGCGCAACAAGCGGCGAATAACGCCTCGCATGTCGAGACACCGACTCTGCCATCGGCGCAGGCGCATCCTGCAGCAGTGACACGCGCAACCTCACGACGTCCAGCATCTTCGGCCTTGCCGCAGATCGCGAAGACAATCACCGTGAGGCCTATCCTTAAACAATTTCCCGCCCCCGCGCCCCTGACTACCGAAGAGCACGCTCTGCTCGCGCTGGCACGTACACATCCGGACGCATTGCTCGCCCAACCGGACGATGCCGACAAGCTCAATATTGCGCCCATCGAGATCAAACCCCTTGCGCCTGAAGCCGGCGCGCCTCAAGGAGAACAGTGATGAACCGTTTTAACGTCTTCGTATTCTGTGCATTGCTTGCTGCAACCACCGTCGTCGGCGCGCAGTCCACGCTCACTACGACCGAAACTGCGGCGCCCAGGCACTGTTACGCGCTCAACTACGTCTTGAAGGAATTGGACGGCACGAAGGTCGTCAACCAGCGCAGCTTTCTGCTAAACACTCTGGCATCGAACTCGGCGATTAACTCGCCGGTCGCCGATTGGAGTCGCCTGCGCGTCGGCAACCGCGTCCCTGTCTTCGTTCACAGCCAGGAGAAAAGCTCCACTAACACCGTCACGGACTTTAATTACATTGATGTCGGCGTGAACATTGACAACCGCCTGCGTGAAGTGGGAGAGGCGCTCGCCCTTGAGGTCACCGCCGATATAAGCTCGCTTGCGGCTGACACCCCTACCGGTGTAGGTCCGCCGCCAACCGTGCGACAAGTCAAGGTGACGGCCATGTCGACCATTTATCCCGGCAAGCCTTCCGTCGTATTCTCCGCCGATGATCCCGGCAGCCAGCACCGCTTCGAGCTACAGGTCACGGCCACGCCGGTGCGGTGAGAAGTCGTAACAAGAACTCGGGTGCCCCATTCCGGCATCTTTCGCCGGGGTGGGGACTTCAAATCTGTCCCAACGCCTCGCGCGCCGCCGCGATGGTCTGCTCGATGTCTTGCTTGGTGTGCGCGGCGCTCATGAATGCTGCCTCGAATTGCGAAGGAGGCAGCCACACTCCAGCATGCAACATCGCGTTGTGGAACCGACCAAAGCGCGCCGTATCGCAAGTCGCCGCGCTCTCCCAATCCGTGACCTGTTTATCAGTAAAGAAAAACGTAAACATCGATCCCACGCGATTGGCCGTCATCGCAGGGTGCCCCATCCTACCGCCTTCGTTTGGCGGCAGGGTGGGAGTCAATACTTCCCGAGCCGCCTGCAAAACTCCCGCGACCAACGCTGCCGCATTCTCGTCAAGCTGTTTGTACAGCCGCTCGCGATTCGCACGCAGCTCACACAACGTGGTAATGCCCGCTGCCATGGCCAGCGGATTCCCGCTCAGCGTTCCCGCCTGGTACACCGGACCAACCGGCGCAATCATGTCCATAATCTTCGCCGCTCCGCCATACGCGCCCACCGGCAATCCGCCGCCGATAATCTTCCCCAGCGTCACCAGGTCAGCCTTCACGCCGTACAACTCCGACGCGCCGCCAAAGGCCAGCCGGAATCCTGTCATCACCTCATCCAGAATCAGCAGCGCGCCCTCGCGTTCGGTGATCGCGCGCAAGCCTTGGAGATATCCGTCGCGCGGAGGCACGCATCCCATGTTGCCCACGACCGGCTCGACGATGACGCACGCAATCTTGCCCGCAAACTTCCTGAACGCCTGCTCCACCGCGTCGAGGTCGTTGTAGGGCAGCGCCAGCGTGAACTCCACAAACTCTTCCGGCACGCCCGCCGAGCCGGGAATGCCCAGCGTCGCGACGCCCGAGCCAGCCTTCACCAGCAGCGCATCCGAGTGTCCGTGATAGCAACCCTCAAACTTCACTACGAACTTGCGTCCGGTGTACGCGCGTGCCAGGCGAATGGCCGACATGGTCGCTTCCGTGCCCGAGCTGACGAACCGCACCTTCTCCACCGCGGGAAAGGCCTCGGTCACCAGCGACGCCAACTCGGCTTCCATTGGCGTGGACGCGCCAAAGCTGGTGCCATTGCGCGCCGCCGCGACGATCGCCTCAATCACCTCAGGCGCGGCGTGCCCCAGAATCAGCGGTCCCCACGAGCCGACGTAGTCGATATAGCGATTGCCGTCCGCGTCCCACACATAAGCGCCTTGGCCGCGGACGAGGAATGGCGGATCGCCGCCAACCGACTTGAAGGCGCGCACCGGCGAATCCACGCCGCCAGGAATGAGCTGCTCAGCTCTGCGTTGCAGCTCGCGTGATTTGTCGAGAATGAGTGCCATGGTTTGAGTCTAGCAAGCGACGCCGACGCGGAGTTGTGAGGAGAATCACAGGGAGGTCTCGAGTGTCAGGTCTCAGGAAAATCTAGTTAGAAAGGCTAACGGCTGCAAAAATGGATGTGCTACGGGCATTGTTGCATTTTGATGTCCATCCGGCCTAATATTGCGCGGCATGGAGGCATGTCATGACTCTATGCGGCCCCATACGCAAGTACCTTCTCGTTTTTGCGCTAATAGCTCTGGTTGCGCCTGCCACCGTCGCGCAGTCGCAGCCACAATACGATCCTGCGACCGAAACCAGCCTAAAAGGGACAGTGGAAGAGTTGAAACTCGTTCCGCCTACAGGTGGGAAGCCAGTAGCTTACCTGGTCATCAAAAATGGGGAAGAGAAGGCGCAGGTCTTTCTATGCCCGAAGAGTTTCCTGGACGAAATGGGCGTAACCTTCGCGATGGGTGATGCCGTCGAAGTCATCGGCTCCAAAGTCAAGCAGGACGGGGCTGACCTGATCCTGGCGCGCGAGGTGATAAAAAGCGGAGACACAGTAACGCTCCGCTTCAAGGATGGCAAGCCGGCGTGGTGAGTCGGAGCTGACGGTGAGCTAGGGCGTTCCGATCGCCGATCGTTGGCTCTCTTTATCCGACGGATTGCTGCCCGTCGAGCCAGCCAGCAGGGCATTGGTGGTGCGCAGATATTTGTGTGGGTTCACCGGTGTGTCGTTGATGCGCACTTCGTAGTGCAGGTGCGGTCCGGTGCTGCGCCCGCTCAATCCCACATACCCGATAACCTGGCCGCGTCGCACGGTATCGCCGTCGGCAACCGCAAAGCCGGACAAGTGCCCATACCGAGTGATAATCCCGTTGCCATGGTCGATCTCAATCATGCGTCCGTAGCCGGGATGGGAGTCGGCATAGGTGACGGTTCCATCGGCGGGCGCAATTACCGGCTGGCCGTAGGAGCAGGAAATGTCTATTCCAGAGTGGAAGGCGCCCTCACCGTTGAAGGGGTCGATGCGCTCGCCGAAGGAACTGGTGATAGGGCCGGTCACTGGCCACAAGGTCGGAGCTGCCGCCATGCGCGCCCATTCGTTGAGCGTCGCCTGGTGCGTCAGTCCAAGGCCGAGCGCGGTGGTTGCGGTACCGGTCAGAGCTGAGCTGCGTAATGCGTAGAGCTGGTCGATGGTGTACTTCACCTGCTCCGGCGGCATTGGCTTATCTGGTTCAGCCATGAGTTTGGGATTCGGTTTGAGACCGTAGATGACAGAAACTTCATTGGCCAGAGAGCCTAGCGAAGCGACTTGAACGTCTTTCTCGTGCGATACCGTTTCCAGTTGCTTGTACTGCGTTTGCAGCGCTTTCTTTTCGGAGCGCAGCTCATTGAAGCGCGCCACCTTCCACAACATGCGCGTGTAAGATCCTGCCATGCCGGTGATGGTGAACATTCCCAGCAGAGCGCCAGCCATGAAAACATATAAATAATGAACAGGGATGGGGATCTTTCGTAGCTGGCCTTCTGTATCACGCGCTACGAAAAGTATGTAGAACCGTTTACGCAAAATCTAATATCCTCTGACAAAGTTTCCTGCGAGATTCCTTCCGGGCCGGAAAGCTCCCTGTCGTGTATTAGGACCCGTTTTCACTACGAGCCCAGGAGAACCGTGAGGTTGACGGCTCTCACCCAAATCGGTAGAGCAAGCACTTCCGTTGGGCCTTGATTGGTATTGGTTACGAAGTTCAAACCCTACCAGCCGCCGTTAACCTGTGTCAATGACGCGCGAACATCCCTGTGTGATTTAAATCACTGAACCTGTTTTGAATGAGCGCATTGAAAGTAATACCTCGTTTGACGCTTAAGCGCCGTCCGGCGCTGTCTGAATAGCGCGCATTTCGCTACATTTGGCCAGGAGGCATTTCAGGAACTCTCGTTCCGCTTCCAGAAAGCTCGGTTGATGGGCCGTCCGGCGAGTGCCGATAGTCATCAATGGCGACTTTAGTTTTGCTGGGGTAAGCGCGGATGCGGTTCGCAGCTCGTCAACCTGTGTTCATGCGCAACATGACGGTCTTCGGCTACGAGATCCTGTTTCGCTCAGGGTTCGAATCCGCCGCCCAATTCAGCAACTCAGATGAGGCTACGCACGTCGCGCTCGACAACTCCATCCTATGGGGACTGGAACAGCTGTGTGGCGACAAACTCGCCCTGGTGAATTGCACCCGGTCGGTGCTCGTCGACAGGTTAATTGAGGTGCTGCCTCCCGCCCAAACGGTGGTGGAAGTCCTGGAAGACGTTCTGCCTGACCGGGAAGTGTTGGAGGCCTGCCGCTCGCTGAAGGAGAAGGGTTACCGTATCGCTCTCGACGACGTGGTTTCGTTGCGAGAGGTAGAAGCGTATCTGCCGCTGGCTGACATCGTCAAAGTGGACTTTCGACTGGCCAGCCGTGTTGCCCAGGCGACCATGGCGTGTGAACTGCGCCGCCGCGAGATATTGGCGCTTGCCGAAAAGGTAGAACGCGAGGAAGAGCATCGGGCGGCGGTGCACATGGGATACGAGCTTTTTCAGGGGTTCTTCTACCAAAGGCCCGAGGTCGTACGAAGAACAAACATCGAGCTCCATTCGAATTACTTCCGTCTGTTGCAGGCCGCCCAGGAGCCGGAGCTGGACTTGCGGCTGATTGAGGAATTGATTCGCTCCGAACCCTCGCTGAGCCTGCGCCTTCTCCACTACTTGAACTCGGTCGCGTTCGCTTTTCGAGTCCGGGTTACATCGATCAGACATGCGCTGTCATTGCTGGGCGAGGAGGAGACGAGGAAATGGCTGATCGTATGTGCCGTAGCTGAAAACTGCCACCGCAAGCCGTTGGAGTTGATCACCTGGGCGTTGGGGCGTGCCCGATTTTGCGAACTGACGGCCGGCGCGCTGGTTCAGTCGGCGCCGGGCGCGTTTTGGATGGGAATGCTATCCGCATTTCCTGCCCTGCTGGAAACCTCTCTGGAAAGCCTGCTGAAGCACATGCCGATCGCCAGCGCCTTAAGCGACGCTTTGCTTGGCGGGCCTGGCATTTGCCATGACATTCTTGCCTTGATGACTGAATATGAGCGCGGCGACTGGGCACTCTGCGCCGAGATAGCCGACAGACTTGGAATCGGCGAAGCGAAAGTGTCGGCTATTTATCTGGATGCAACGCAGTGGGCCAACACACTGACCGGCGCGAATGCGGGCAAGACTTCTGAAACGCACAGCGAGGCTCGGTAGGGACGCTGGTTATCATCTATAGTGGCGCTTGCTGTTGCGAGAGAACTTTGTGCCCCTGCGTGAAAGACAATTGATCGCTAGTATCCGGCGTATGGCTGGAGGCCTGCCGGACGGCATGGGCATCGGCGACGACTGTGCCGTCATTGGCTTGCCCAAAGGCCACGAAGCTCTCGTTACCACGGACTTCAGCCTGGAGAACGTTCATTTCCGGCGCGAGTGGCACCCGGCTGACTCTGTCGGTTGGCGCTGCCTGGCTCGCGGACTCAGCGATATCGCTGCCATGGGAGGCGAGCCACGGGCGGCGTTTTTGTCGCTGGCGCTACCGAGGGAGATTCCGCAGAAGTGGGTGGATCAGTTCTTTACCGGATTTTTGCAGCTGGCGAAAAAATATGAAGTGCAGCTTGCCGGGGGCGATATCGCCGAATCTCCGGCGGGAGTGTTGGCCGACATCGTGGTGCTTGGTTCGGTCCCGAAAGGCAACGCCGCTCTCCGCTCTGGCGCGCGGATGGGTGATTTTGTGTATGTCACGGGAACGCTCGGTGCATCGGTGGCTGCATTGGAGTTATTGCGGGAAGGGAGGCGGCTGCGGGCGAAAGCTCGTTTGCGGCACTTCTATCCCGAGCCGCGAATCGAGGTCGGACGCTATTTGCGGGAGAAGAAGCTGGTCTCGGCGATGATCGATACCAGCGATGGTTTGTCGGTCGATCTCGGGCACATCTGCGATGAGAGCGGGGTTGGGGCCGTGATCTACTCCGAGTCACTGCCGCGCATGTCTGGCCCGCGCGGACTGGAGCTCGCTCTGCACGGCGGCGAGGATTACGAACTGCTCTTCACCGCGGCTCCGCGAGTCAAAGTGCCACACGTTATTGCGGGAGTTCACGTAACGCGCATCGGCGAGATCGTGCGCGGAGATTCAATTCGCATCGCTGACGCGCACGGCAAAACCAAGCTGCTGCAACCTGGCGGATGGGAGCATTTCGGGTAGGACGAGTGGGTAGTGGATGGTGGCTAGTTGTGACGCATCGCCGCGGGCGCCCTGTCTCAGCCCCATATCCGGACTGGGGTAAACCTTCAACTACTACGCATTCCCTAACTATCGACTACCCACTAGCCACTACTCCGTGTACTCAGTGGTGAAAGGTTTACCGCGTCACAGGCCCCTGTGACGACCACCTCATGGGGCGCGTGCTGCTCCCGGCTATAATCGCCCCCATGAATCTGGAACAGAAATTGGCCGAACTGAAGCGCCGCGACTCGCTCGCCGAAGCGGGCGGCGGAGAAGAGCGCCGCGCGCGCGAGCACAAACAGGGCAAGATGTCGGCCCGTGAGCGCATCGAGTTCCTGCTCGATGAAGGCACCTTCGAAGAGACCGACAAGCTGGTCACCCATCGCTGCACTGATTTCGGCATGGAAGAGAACATCGTCTACGGCGATGGCTTCCTTACCGGCTACGGCCGCATCGAAGGCCGGCTGGTGTTCGTCTTTGCGCAGGACTTCACCGTCTTCGGCGGCTCGCTCTCCGAAACTAACGCCGCCAAGATCGTGAAGATCATGGACACCGCGATGCGCGTGGGCGCGCCGGTAATCGGGTTGAACGACTCCGGTGGCGCGCGCATTCAGGAAGGCGTGAAGTCGCTGGCGGGCTATGCCGACATCTTCCTGCGCAACGTGCTTTCGTCGGGAGTAGTGCCGCAGATCTCAGCCATCATGGGGCCGTGCGCCGGCGGTGCGGTCTATTCGCCGGCGATCACCGACTTCATCCTCATGGTCGATAAGACGTCGTACATGTTTATCACCGGCCCTGACGTCATCAAGTCCGTCACACACGAAGAAGTTACGAAGGACGAACTGGGGGGCGCCATGACGCACAACGCCAAATCGGGCGTCGCGCACTTCCTGGCGCAGGACGACGCTGAGTGCCTGAGCATGATTCGCGAGTTGTTCAGCTTCATTCCGTCGAACAATCTGGAAGACCCGCCGCGGCGTGCCTGCACCGATCCGATTGATCGCGCTGACGAAGAGCTCGACACGCTGGTTCCCGCCGAATCGAACCTGCCCTACGACATAAAGGACGTGATCAATCACGTAGTCGATGACGGCTACTTCTTCGAGGTGCAGGAGCATTACGCCAAAAATATCGTCATCGGCTTCGCCCGCCTGAACGGAAAATCGGTGGGCATTGTCGCCAATCAGCCGGCGTTCCTCGCCGGCGTGCTCGACATCAGCGCCAGCATCAAGGGCGCGCGCTTTGTCCGCTTCTGCGATTGCTTCAATATCCCGCTGATTACCTTCGAAGACGTGCCCGGCTTTTTGCCCGGTACACAGCAGGAGTACGGCGGCATCATCGTGCACGGCGCCAAGCTGCTGTACGCATTCTCGGAAGCGACCGTGCCGAAGATAACCGTCATCACTCGCAAGGCCTACGGCGGAGCGTATTGCGTTATGGCGTCAAAGCACATTCGCACCGACGTGAACTACGCCTGGCCGACGGCGGAGATCGCTGTTATGGGTCCGGAGGGCGCGGTGAATATTGTGTACAAACGCGAGTTGGAGAAGTCAGAGAATCCCGACACGGAACGCGCAGCGAAGATCGAAGAGTTCCGTGGGCGCTTCGCCAATCCCTATGTCGCTGCCGAGCGCGGATACCTCGACGCCGTGATTCGCCCGCGCGACACGCGGAGAAAGCTGATTCAGGCTCTGGAGATGCTGGCCAACAAGCGCGACAAAAATCCGGCCAAGAAGCATGGGAATATACCGCTGTAGGAATGTTCCACAGCTCGTTTTGCGGTTTGATCTAGAATCTAATCTTCATGGGGCAAAATAGCGTCATCACTCTGCTGGCTGATCTGGGCAGCAGCTGCCCGAACATTATTTCCGGGATTGAGCTGGCCCACCAAACGAGAGAAGAGATTGCGAAGGTGCTTTCGGAAAACCTTCTGCAATGGGTATCGTTGGACACCAGCTTCGTCGTCTTTGGCTCTCTGGCGAGGAATGAGTTCACGCGGGACAGCGATGTCGATTGGACGTATTTGATAGACGGCCAGGCGAATTCCGAACACCTCACCATCGCGCTCACGATTCAGGATACCTTGGCTAAGGCCCGATTTAAGAGCCCGAATCAGCAGGGCGCGTTCGGGAGAATGATGTTCAGCCACTCTCTTATTCATCAGATCGGGGGGGCAAGATGACACAAATGAAAATATGACTCAGAGGATGTTGATGTTGTTGGAATCCGTGGCTATAGGCGACAACGCTCAGGAGGCGTACGAGAGGGTGCTCAAGGGCATCATTAGTAGATATCTCGAAGAAGGTTCTAACCCCCTGGCCCGAGACGGCCGCAGCTACAAGATTCCGCGTTTCCTGCTGAACGACTTTGCAAGGTTCTGGAGAACCATGGCCGTCGATTTTGCGAGCAAGCAGCGCGACCGGAGAGGCAAGGGCTGGGGGCTCAGGAATTTTAAGCTTCGAATGTCTCGAAAACTTCTCTTCGCATCTGGACTTCTGACATGTTTCGGATGTCACCTGGATCTAGAGCCTGTTCGAGGGAGTACTGGGAAAGCGGAGGAAAGGGCGTATCTAACCGAATACCTCCATCAGCAATTCAAGATGAGCCCTCTGGAACTCTTGGCATACTCTGTTCGTCGGTACGACGTTCCCAAGAAGGTGACCAAGAATCTCTTCGAGTCGTACGACCGATTCTTGGGAATGCTGAGCGATGAGAATACACGAGGACACTTGGACGACCTGAGAGCCGAGGATGCAACGGAAGACGCCATCTTCAGCGAAGTGCGCCAGGTGGGTCGAGATTTTCAAGCTTCGCTGGATGTGATCTTCTTAGAGAACGAACTTCTAGGTCCTTTGACAAAGAAATACGGGGTCTTTTAATGCGACCGATAGGATTCTCGACTGGCGCTCTGGCACTTAGCAATTTCCGGCTCGCTCTAAGTATGCTTAAGGGCAAAGGGACTGATGTAGTGGAGCTCTCGGCGCTGCGCGAGCACGAACTGGTCCCTCTTGTCGATGCGCTTCCGACTCTGGATCTCGGCGATTTCAATCACATTTCGGTTCATGTGCCAAGCACTATGAACCCTGGTTTTGAGAAAACTGCTGTGGCGAAACTAGAGGAAGTTGTCGGTCGAGGATGGTTCATCATCGTTCATCCGGACGTAATCGAGAACTACGCTGAGTGGAAGCGGTTTGGAGACCTTGTTTGTATCGAGAACATGGACAAACGTAAGCCGATCGGCCAGACAGCCCGTCAGCTGCAAAAGGTCTTCGACCAGTTGCCGGAAGCGTCTCTCTGCCTTGATCTAGGACATGCTCGACAAGTCGACCCCACAATGACGGAGGCTTTCTTGATTTTGCGTTGCTTCGCCAACAGGCTACGACAATTGCATGTCAGCGAGGTGAGTTCCGACAGTCGACACGGAGAGCTAAGCCTCGAAGCCTGTATCGCCTTCAAGAGAGTGGCAGACGCTATTCCAGGTGATGTTCCCGCTGTGATTGAGAGTCGCGTTCCGCGTCCTGACATCGATCGAGAAATCAAGATTGTTCGACAAATACTCGGAAGGGATGCAGACAGAGCTGTACCTTCAGAGCAGTTTATATCGAAGCCTGCTTTCGCCTTCTAATCTAATCTCGGACCTTGCCTAGAACGGCCGTCCGAGAAGCGCCGAAACGCGAGGGCTTTAAGTACTCCTTATTCGCTCCTCAGCGCCACGACCGGATCGACCTTCGTCGCTCTGCGCGCGGGGAGGTAGCAGGCTAGCAGCGCAACCGCCATCAGCAGCAGGACCACCGCCGCGAAGGTCAGCGGATCGGTCGCGGTCACGCCAAATAGCAGTGACTGGAGTGTGCGGGTGAGTGCCAGAGAGGCAACCAGTCCCGCCCCGATGCCGATCAGGATCGTCCGCATGCCCTGGCGCACGATCATCGCCACCACATCGTGATAGGTAGCGCCCACGGCCACGCGTATGCCAATCTCGCGAGTGCGTCGGCTGACCGAGTAGGCCATCACGCCAAACACTCCGGCAACTGCGAGCAGCAGTGCAACGATTCCGAAGAACGCAATAAGGATCAGGTTGAAGCGACGCGAGCCCAGCGAAGCCGAATAGACCTGCGCGAAGGTGCGAAATTTCGGCGGAATCTCCGGATTCAGATCGTGCAAAATTGTGCGTGCTGCTGAGGTCACCATCTGCGTGTCGGCATCGGTCCGCATGGTGATGGTAATTGCCGGGTGCGGGCGCTGGTAGAGGTCGACATACACCGTAGGCCGTGGCGGCGCATCGAGCCCATATTCGTGCACGTCGCCGACAATTCCAACGATGGTCAGCAGGCGCGGATCGCCATCCATGTTTCCAAACTCGATGGTGTGGCCGATGGGGTCCTGACCGGGCCAGCGCTCGCGCGCCAGCGACTCGCTGATGACCGCTACATGAGGCGCGTCCGGCCCATCAGCATCGTTGAACAAGCGGCCGCGAAACAATGGAATGCCGAGGGCCTGAAAGTATCCATCGGTGACGACGCCGAAGTCCGCGTCACCCTTCGGCTTCTGGCGAAACAGAAGCTCGAATTCGCGAGCCAGAGCGTCCAGGTTGCTGATGTCTTTGGGAACTTCATCCTGTGTCATGAGCAGAAATGTGCCATCGGGCAGCCCGCCGTCCAGAGGAAGGCCGCTGGTGGCACCGACAGTTCGAACACCCGGAATGTGCTTAAGCCGGTCAATCAGGTTGGCGAAGAAGATGCCTTGCGATGCCTTTGACTTCTGATCGACCCAGTCCACCCACGGAAGGGTTACGTCCATGGTGACAATCTTGTCGACGCGAAAGCCGGGATTCACCTCCAGCACCTTCATCAGGCTGCGGCCGAGCAGACCTGCGCCCACGACGAGGACCAGGGTGATGGCAATTTGCGCCGCCACGATGATCCGTCCTGCCCGCTGAGTGCTGTGCGAACCCGCCTGCTCGCGTCCGCCTTCCGCAAGCCCGGCGCGCACATTGCCCGAGGTCGCGCGAACCGCTGTGAATACGCCCAGTCCTACAGCGACTGCGGTAGAGAGCAGCAGCGCAAACAAGAGGACGGGAATATCAACGGAGACGCTATCGAGTCGCGGCAGGTTCTGCGGCGCCAGTGCCAGCAGCGCGGCGACACCTGAATAGGCGCCCAATATTCCGAGTGCCCCTCCGGCTATTGAGAGCAGAAGCGATTCCGTGAGGTATTGCCGGACCAGGCGCGCCTGAGTAGCACCCAGCGCGCTACGAATCGCCAGTTCGCGGGTTCGCGCCGAGGCTTGCGCCAGCATCAGGTTGGCGACGTTCGCGCACGCCACGAGCAGAAGAAACGCTACAGCTCCCAACAGAATGAGCAGAGCAGAACGGGTCTTGCCGGTGAGCGACTCCCGCAGCGGAACAATTGCGGCGTCTTTCAGCACGCCCTGCTCTTCGGAGGTGTCGTGGATGCGGCGGGCGATGCTGCTGATGTCGGCTTGCGCTTGCGCCACGCTTACGCCGTCACGAAGGCGCGCCACAGCGTTGAAGTTGTGCGATGTTCGGCTCGGCGTCTCGCCGTCGAGATCGGCGGGCAGCCATAACGCCGTATCCGGCGGGAAAGCAAATCTGTCGGGAAGAACGCCGATAACCGAGAACACGGCATTGTCGATCTTCAGGTGCAACTGCGAGAGGTCGGTGGCAGAGTTCAGATACTGCTTCCAATATCCGTAGCTGACCAGCACGACCGGCGCAGCACCCTTCTTCGTGTCGGCAGGAGTGAGGTCGCGTCCCAGAAAAGGCTGAACCCGGAAGACCCTGAAGAAATCCCCGGAGACAGTCGCGATCGGTGAGCGCGTGGGCTGCGAGCCTCCCGAAATCGACGCCACGTCGTCGCTGTACTTGGCAATGGCCTGGAACGCATGGTTCTGGTCGCGAAAATCGTCAAAGTTGGGATCAGCCAAACGCGACCAGGTGCCCTTAGTGTTGACCTCATGGATGGCCATGATCCTGTCGGGATCGGGGTAGGGCAGTGGTCGCAGCAGGACGCCATAGACAACGCTGAAGATCGCAGTGATGGCGCCAATGGAGAGTGCCAAGGTCAAGACAGCGACAGCCGTGAACCCTGGGCTCTTGCGCAGTACACGAGCGGCATAGTGCAGGTCTTGCAGCAGCGATTCCATGGACGGTTCTCCAACGCACGAGGTGGTGTTCTGGTTTACCAGTTACGTTGGAAGAGCAAGTGTAGTTCCAGAGCAGAACAACCCTAAGGCGTTGGCGCAAAAGAAGAGGCTGATTAGTGTGCAAGCTCTGCCGGTCAGAAGCGATTATGTCTGTCCGAAAGTGGACGGCAGGGGGATCAAACGCTGAGACTTTGGTTTAGGAAAAGCTGCTCTACACAGGCGCTCATCCAAGGTCAGGCGACACGCGTTGACCTGAACGGGAGGCCCAGTAAGAAAAAGTGCCAGAATGGGGCGAACCCGTGGGTCGGGTCCTTGGCCCCGCAGATCGCGTAGCCAGCGATTAATCTTTTTCATGCCGGAGCCGATCCTAGGATTTCCGATGCTCGCGTACTTGGAGAAAGGACTTTCCGTCTGGGAGCGCCGATTCGGCTTCTTGGGTGCAGTACTCTTCTTTGCCTTCATCGGAACCCCTTCACGGATTAATCTAGCACTGCGGTGACAAGAACAGGTCCTTCGCTCCGCTCAGGATAACAACTTGGGGTTAGATCCGGCGAAGACCCAAGAGCGAGGAGCCAAAAGCGGCTTTTTCTACTTCTTGGGCCGGGGATACTTCGCAATTACCACTGTCCCGATCCCGCCACGCGGACGAAACTCTCCCTTCACTTCCGCCCACTTCGGCTTGGCGGCGCGCACCACGTCTTCCAGCACGCGATTGACAATGTTCTCCTGAAAGATTCCAAGGTTGCGATAGCAGGTGAGGTATTCCTTCAGCGACTTCAGCTCCAGGCAATCGCGGTTGGGCATGTAGCGGATCCAGAGCGTGCCGAAGTCGGGAAGGCCGGTCTTGGGGCAGACCGAGGTGAACTCGGGAATGTCAATAATAATTTCGTAATCAGGAAACTGATTGGGCCAGGTTTCGATCTCTGGAAACTTGGCGTCCAGGCCGGACTCGGCGTGCTTCGGCGTGTAGCGTGCGCTCTTTGCCATGAATTCATTCTAGCCGCCAGGGCTTACGAGGAGCTGCCAGCTACAATTCCAGCCGCCAGCCGGAGGGTGTCAGGTATCAGGTGTCAGTCGAAAGCTGTACCCTTTTGAAATTGTCATCACGAGGCCATTCTTTGGCCGAGGGATCTGTTCTGGTTAGCCCACGGCGCAAATGTGGGCTGTGTGGCACTCCACACCAGAACAGGTCCCTCGCTGCACTCGTGATGACAAACTAGATTGACAACTGACAGCTGATAGCTGATGGCTGATAGCTTCTCACGCTGCCGGCTCCGCTTCGTCCGCCGTGGTAGCCGGATGCGGGTATACCTTGGCGGGTGGCGGCTGCTTCAGCAGCAGCTTGCCGTCGCCGCGCTCCTGGATGATTTCCGAGTTCAACTCCGCTCCCATCAGGACGGCGAAGCTCGACCAGTACATCCACAGGAGCAGCGCAATGCCTCCACCCAGCACGCCATACGTCTTATTCAGATTGGCGACGTGATGCACGTACAGGCTCAGTAAGGTCGAGAGCAGAATCCATCCCAGAACTGCCAGTACAGCGCCAGGCAGAGTATCGCGAAAGCGCTGCTTTATGTTGGGGCCGAGGAAGTAGAGCCCCTCAACCGCGAGGACGATGAACGCAATCGCGACCGCATAACGGATATAGGGCCAGGCCACTGCGAACGCCCAGCTAACGCCCATGTGCGACGCCAGGTAGTCCCCGAATTGTGGACCTACAATCATCACGGAGAACGCAAAGAGAAGCAGCGTCCCGATCTCGAAGGTCAGCTCCAGCGCGAGCAAGCGTGTCTTCCAGATGGGGCGGGTTTCGGGGATGTCGTAGGCGACATTCAGCGCCTCAATCATGCTGGCGAAGCCTCCGGAAGCACTCCACAGAGTTCCTAACAAGCCGAACGAGAGCAGCGCACCGCGATTAGGGGTGATGATTTCGGCAACCACTTTGCGTACCAATCCCATGCTCTCCGGCGGCATCACCCGCGACAACGTGCTCACCATGGTGTTAAACAGATTGGGAATCGGCAAATAAGCGATGATGGCTGCCAGCCCGATCAGGGCAGGGAAGAAGGCGATGACGAAGTAGTACGAAAG
Source organism: uncultured Acidobacteriaceae bacterium (assembly GCA_963796585.1). Taxonomy (GTDB): domain Bacteria; phylum Acidobacteriota; class Terriglobia; order Terriglobales; family Acidobacteriaceae; genus CAVVDY01. The sequence continues at coordinate 10,094 of CAWCMB010000002.1, read as the reverse complement.
GGCGGCTGCAAAGGCGAGCGTGTGATTCCGATTGATGTCCTGCGCAGACTGGACAATGACCCACCTCCACTGTCTGAGACGCATAGCTGCTCCGAAGTTCCAACCGGCGACAAGCGATCTTCCATTTGGGATGGCAGAACGAACGCTGGGGTGCGCTGGGGGTGAGTCGTCGGGGCGACCAGAACATCAAATCCCAGGAGTGCGGTCGCTCACCTTGAGCAAAAATTGAGCTGTGTGATTCCCAGGGAACCGGTTTGTGTACTCCCCGATGCGCCTCAGGATTGTCGGAAAGCGCTGCATCACTAAGCTATACTCGTAAATTTGAACTTCAATGGCGGCAGCAACTGAGAGAAGTGGCACAAGACTGAACGGCAAACTGACCTGGATCATTCTTTTTGGCTTGATCCTGGCGGTGATTGTGCTTGCGGCTTTCATCTCCTTGCGCCGGGCACGAGTGGCGATTCGCGTAGGGAAGGCGGAAATAGGGACTATCACCGCCAGCATCTCAACCAACGGCAAGATCGAGCCGATTACGAATTTTGAAGCCCATGCGCCGGCGGCCACGACGGTAACCAAGGTGGACGTACAGCCGGGTGACTGGGTAAAAGCCGAGCGGCTGCTGGTGCAATTGCAGGACGCCGATGCCAAGGCCCAGGCGGCTCGTGCCGAAGCGCAATTACGAGGCGCCCAGGCAGATTTAAACGCTGTAACGCATGGTGGGACCCAGGAAGAAGTCTTGACCAATCGCAATGCACTGACGAAGGCGCAAGCTGATCGTGATACTGCCGAGCGCAACCTCGCTGCCATGCAACGGCTACAGCAAAGTGGAGCCGCTTCGCAGGCCGAGGTGAATGCTGCCCGCAATCAGCTCAAGGCCTCCGAAGCTAATGTGCAACTGTTGCAACAAAAGCTCAAGGACCGCTACTCGACTACCGAGATTGGTCACGTGGAAGCGCAGCAGTCGGAAGCGAAAGCTTCTCTGGTGGCTGCCGATGCGATGCTGCGCAACTCGAACGTCACCGCGCCGTTTGCCGGCATGATTTACTCGCTTCCAGTAAAGCAGGGAAGCTTCGTTAATGCTGGCGACTTATTGGTTCAAATGGCCGACCTGCATAAGGTGAGGGTGAGGGCGTTCGTTGACGAGCCGGAGATTGGCCGCTTGCGCAAGGGGCAAACTGTGGAAGTGACCTGGGATGCCTTGCCGGGCCGGGTCTGGAAGGGAGAGGTAGAGACCCTGCCGACGGTTATTGTGCAGCGTAGTACGAGGAATGTCGGCGAGATTACCTGCATTGTCGATAACTCCGATCTGCGCCTGTTGCCCAACACCAACGTGACCGTTGCCGTGATAGTGGAGCGCCAGCAAAATGTGCTGACCGTGCCGCGCGAATCCATCCACCAAGACTCCGAAGGACGCTACGTGTTTGAAGTAGTCAATGGAGAGCTGAAGCGACGCAATGTGCAGACAGCGGTTGCCGATCTCACCCGGGTTGAGGTAACCAGTGGCTTGTCCGATCATGCCGCTGTGGCGCTGGGCGCCATCAACTCGCAGTCGCTTGCGGCGGGAATGCCAGTAAAGGTTGTTACTCAATGAGGCTTGTTTTCACCAAGATCGCTATTTTGGTTTCTCTGGTTGTGGGGCTGGGTCTATTTGCGGTCGCTGCTCCGGCGGCCATGGATTCTGTTGCACTGTTGTCTGCCGGGCAGATGAACGATGTGTTTGTGGCGCTGATGAACCGGAATGATGCCGAGTCGTACAACTTGCGCTCACGCGCCTATTACGCCACCGAGCAATGGGATGCTGCCATCCAGCATGCCGAGCAGGCGGTAAACCTGCGCGGCGACGATTCGCAGTACCATCTCTGGCTGGGCCGTGCCTATGGGCAGAAAGCGGCGGAGATTGGCAATCCGCTCACGGCGGCAACTCTGGCTCGTAAAGCGAAGACGGAGTTCGAACGCGCGGTCGAGCTGAATCCCAGAAACGTCTCGGCGCGCTCCGACCTTTCGGAATACTACGTCGAAGCGCCGGCGATTATGGGCGGAGGCTTGGCTAGAGCGCGAAATCAGGCTTCCGAGTTGCAAGGGCTCGATCCCGCGGCCGCTGACTGGGTTCGGGCAATCGCCGCGGAGAAAGAAAAGAAATACGGGGACGCAGAAAGCAGTCTGAAGGCTGCAATCGCCAAGGCGCAAAATCCGGCCCAGTACTGGATGAGTCTGGCTTCCCTGTACCGGCAACGTGGGCGGCTCGATGACATGCAGAGCGCGATTCAATCGGCGTTGGCCCAGCCCAGTCGTCCTTTCATCACCTATTACGACGCCGCAAGCGAGCTGTTGCGGGCGGGACGCAACTTTCCCGCGGCAGCGCAGTACGTGAAGATCTATTTGTCATCCGGAGCTCTGGTGGAAGACGCACCGGCGTTCCGGGCGCACTATTTACTGGGTCAGATTTACGAAAAGAGTGGCGACAAGGCGAAAGCCTCGGCCGAATACCAGGCCTCGCTCTCGCTTGCTTCGGGCTTCGGCCGCGCCAGGAAGGCCCTCGATCAACTGCATTAGAAGCAGCCGTCCCGCTTTCGCTGGTGGAACTCGACGAGAGATGTCGCGTAAACCTGTACACCGCAAGTTTAATTTGGCTTTCGACGGCGCTCGCGTACTGGTGCTTGGCACCTGCCTGCTGGCATGGTCCATGGCGGGAGCACAGGCCTCAGCCGAAGCAGTTGCCGGTGCGGCCAATACAGGTCCAATCACCTTCCGACAGGCAGTCGAGCTAGCTCTCGAGCACAGTGGCGTAATGAGCATCGCCGCCGTCAACCAGTGGCGCTCCCTTAAGGCCTATCAGGAGGCCCGTGATCATTACCTGCCGCAGCTCACCGTGGGTTCAGGCCTGGGCTACTCCTACGGCTTCCCGCTAACGCTCGAAGGCTCCGCTCCTTCCGTGGTGAATTTCACGTCCACGCAATCGCTGTTCAATCTCTCGCTCAAGCAATTCATCAAGGCCGCCAAGATCGAATGGAAAGCGCAGTCATATGACGTGCAGGACAAGAAGAACGCCGTCATCCTCGACGTAGCTTTGAGCTATGAGCAACTGGACAGCCTGACCTCAAAGATTGGCGCGCTCAACAAGGCGCACGAGGCCGCGACGAAAGCGGTGTACATTTCGCAGCAGCGACTGAAGGAAGGCGTCGACAGCCAGCTCGATGTCACGAAGAGTCAGCTGGTGGAGGCGCGCATCCGCTTACGCATTGCGGATGCCGAAGGTCAGCAGGACGTTCTCCGCGAGCACCTGTCGAAGCTTATCGGGATACCGCCGTCGGAAATTGCTGTGGTGCCGGGCAGTGTTCCTGAGCTGCCGTTGATCTCACAGGAAGACGATTATTCCGCGCGCGCAGTAGCCAACAGCCCTACGGTGCACCTGGCCGAGCAGAAAGCGGTTGCAGCCGATACCAACGCCAAGGGAGAGCACCGCGCTCTTTGGCCTTTCGCCGATCTCGCCAGCCAATACGCGTATCTCGCCCGGTTCAACAACTACGACCTGTATTTCTTGCGCTACTCGGCTAACAACCTGGCGGCGGGACTGAACGTAAAATTTCCCTTCTTGAATAATGTGCAGAAGGACCATGCCAAGCAGGCCGATGCCGACGCTATCATCGCGCACAAGCAGGCAGACCTTACCAAGAACCAGGTGTCTGAAGATGCGCTCAAGCTGCAGCGCTCGATTCGCCAGTTGGAAGCCGCGCGTGACGTAGCCAGGCTGGATTGGCAGGTTTCGCAAGGCGAACTCGAAGCCATTGGCCCTCGCATTCAGACCGGCCAAGCCAACTTGCGCGATCAACAAAACGCCGAACTCGACGCCAACGACAAGCACGCAGCATACCTGGATGCTGAATTTGAGCTTGCCAGGGCAGAACTTCAGCTCTTGCGCATTACCGGTGAGCTGGAGAATTGGGCCATTCCCACGCCATAAATCGCATTTCGCTGAATTGCAGGTAACTCGGTGATTCACAAGGTAGTTGGATAGCATCCAACTCGAAGTTAATAAAGTACAATGGTAAAGATGCCTTTGAAGACGCTGTTCCTCAACCCTCCCTCATTCGAGAACTACGACGGAGGCGCTAGCTCGCGCTGGCCCGCCACCCGCGAAATCGAGTCCTACTGGTATCCGGTGTGGCTGGCTTATCCCGCCGGAATGCTGGAAGGTTCACGGCTGCTGGATGCTCCGCCGCACCACGTGAGCTCGGAAGAGACGATTCGCATTGGCAAGGATTACGAATTTCTGGTGCTGTTTACCAGCACGCCGGGCTGGCAGGGCGACATCCGTCTGGCCGCCGCGATGAAGGAGGCGAATCCTAAGCTAAAGGTCTGCTTTGTTGGCCCGCCGGTTACCACGGCACCTGAGAAGTCGTTGCGCGAAGGGACGGCCATCGACTTCATCGTTCGTCGCGAATTTGACTTCGCGACCGTGGAGTTTGCCAATGGCAAGCCGCTGAATGACATTCTCGGCATCTCTTACCTGGATGCAAGTGGGAAGGTAGTACACAATCCCGACCGGCCAGAGATCGCCGATCTCGATGTGCTGCCCGATGTGGTCGACGTGTACAAGCGCGACCTGGACGTCACCAAGTACAACGTTCCGTTTCTGCTCTACCCGTACGTCGCGCTGTATTCCACGCGTGGCTGTCCGGCGCAGTGTACGTTCTGCTTGTGGCCGCAGACGCTGAGCGGACATCCCTGGCGGAAGCGCTCCAGTGACGCCGTGGCTCGCGAGATGGCGAAGGCCAAGCAGCTGTGGCCGAACGTAAAGGAATTCTTCTTCGACGACGACACTTTCAACATTCAGAAGGCGCGGACGATTGAGCTGTGCTCCAAGCTGAAGCCCGTCGGCATTACATGGTCGTGTACCTCGCGCGTCACTACCGATTACGAAACTTTGAAAGCGATGAAAGAAGCGGGTTGCCGCTTGCTCATCGTCGGCTACGAGTCGGGCGATCAGCAGATCCTGAAGAACATCAAGAAGGGTGCCACCGTCGAACGCGCTCGCCAGTTCACCAAGGACTGCCACAAGCTGGGCCTGAAAGTACACGGCGACTTCATCCTCGGTCTGCCTGGTGAGACCAGGGAGACGATCCGCACCACTATCGATTTCGCCAAGGAACTCGACGTCGAGACCATCCAGGTCTCGGTGGCTCATGCTTATCCGGGCACGGAATTCTACGACTTTGCCAAGGCGAACGGCTTCATCGTGAATGAAGGCGCGCAGATGGTGGACGAAGGTGGGCATCAGTTGGCCATGATCGAGTACCCCGGCCTGCCACGTGATTACGTCATGGAGATGGTCCACCGCTTCTATGACGAATATTACTTCCGTCCCAAGGCGATCTTCCGCATCGTCCGCAAAGCGTTCTTCGACACCAGCGAGCGCAAGCGTCTGTACAAAGAAGCGAAGTCGTTCATGAAGCTGCGTGCGGCGCGCAATCGTGCGGTCAAAGAAGGACGGTTGAAGCAGCAGGTTCCACCATCGTCAACCCCGACGAAGCCCAACGCCACTAAGCCGGAGAGCGAGCTAGTCGTCCTCTGAGGCAATAGTGGGTTTCCGCCGATACCCGATCGGCGTTCAGCTTGGCCGGACCAAGGCCGCAGTAGATCGCGGCAGCCCTCCGCCGCAATCGCAACGGAGAGCAGTGAATCGGCTGACCAGTCTAAGCAAAATGGTCGACTGAAATGGAGGCAAGCCGCTCGATGTCATCTCTGTAAGTCATTAAAAAATATGGTGGCCAGGGACGGAATCGAACCGCCGACGCCAGCCTTTTCAGGGCCGAAATTAACAGTGAATCCAACTACTTAGAGGTGCCTCCCGGCGCTGCAAGTCACTGATTGTCAGTACACGCAAGGCCAACTGCCGGTAAAACTGCCGGTAAGTTTTGTTCGCCTTGTGTTCTTGTTGGAAAAGCAGTCCGGGCCCGATTGCATTCCAGGCGTGCGAATCTCGAATTCACGAGATCCCAGGTCAAGACATCTGGATTCTCAGCTCTTTCACTTTCCGGATTAACAGCATACGCGGGGTTCTTATCAACGTGCGCCCGTTCTCTACCATCACGCCGTGGAACCCCTAAGAAGCGATTGTTCTGGATCGCAACATCGGCGGGACGCTGGCGGATTGTTTGGCCTCGTGCCAATCGGGAGTGACCAATTAGGTGGCTTCAGGCGCTGGCAATTGCGGCAACTAAATTCGTAAACTCTTTTTGAATTTCTGCTGCTTTCGTCGTACGGTATCCCAACTCAGCGGCCAGCGTTTCAAGTTCTACATTCCACTCCGGAGGAATGATCGTCTCCGGTGGAAACGCATGGGTCTTTCTCTCCGCGAAAGTTCGTTCCGCCGCCGCGCGTGCGCGCACACGGTCCAATTGGCCAAGCATATCGACGACGAGGATATCGAGTATGTCGCGTGCGCGATCCTGCCTTTGAGGTCCGGTACAGGCATGAAGCTTCTGCGCCACTTGCTCATTGATCCCAAGACAACGTACTTGGTTGGTGATGGGCAGGCCCATTTCCGCCAGACCCTCAATGGCGGGCCTCACCAGGTCTACGTCACGTGCTTCGCCCGGACCGAGATCCACTTCAATGGTCTGCCATGCCCGGGTTTTGTATTCCACGGCAACTTCGACCCGGACGGTGTCTGCCAGTTCCATCTCGTGTTGTTCGGGTTTCAAGCGGAAGGTGAACCCGTCAAAGCCGAGCTGCAATACTTCCGAAAGCCGCCGAATACGTTCCACGCGGTTGCCTCTAAGACCAAGATCGAAATCCTTGGTGGTGCGCGCCGCCCGCGCGAAGCGCAGTTCCATGGCGACTCCGCCTTTCAGGTAGTAGATATCGATGACACCTTTCTCGACGGCGCACTCCAGAACGCCGCAAAGTGCGAGAAACGAGACCCAACGGCGAAGCCTTTCCTGATCGAGACCCTGCTCGCGAGCCACACGCGCAAGAGTTTTCTCCAACCGCTCTACCGGCTTCGGAGTCATGAGTTAAACTTTCCCCACTTTCGCCTCTTGTGTCCCTTCCGCGTGTGCGTATCGATTGAGACGGCGAGTGAGTGCTAATGCTTTCTCGGCGCTAATGTAGCCCTGCTTACGTGCATCTTTCAGAGCGCCTCGTGCCAATCCGACACGGCCGGTTTCTTCAACAAGTTGGGAAATTGTTTTTTCGATCGTGGTCACGGGAAGCCCTTCGCGAGTGACGATATCCGATGCTCGCAGATCAGCACGATGAATCTCCACCCACTTGGGTAGGCGGCGGCGGAGGCGGGCACTTTTCGGCACTGTGATCTGTACGCGTGGCGGATTCGCATCAGAAATGCCATAAACCGCCAACGCGGTCTCGTGGGATAAGGCTATTTTTTCCGGCCCACTGTCAGCACGCGCCCACAGGATCGCTTCGCGATATTGCCCCAAGCGATCCGACGGGAAGTAAGGGATTCGATACACTCCGCGCGCCACCCGTTGAAGCTTTCCCCGCTGGGTGAGACGCGCCAGGACTGAATCCTTGATGCCAAGGCTGCGGGCCTGCGCCGCTGTCACGAAACCCTCGTTTTCTTCGGCAATGGGCAACAGCTCATCAATGCGGGATCGCATGACCCTAATATCAGCAGCAATACGTCTCCTTGTCAATATAGTTCCATAATAGAACCATATTGACATATCGTATTCGAGAGAGTGTAATTCGCTATCTAACACATAAATAACCACTTATGTAGATAAGTTATCATCTCAACCGTAGCGTTACTCGTGCCGCGCCACGGGAGTGCGACACCTGCTTGTGTCCCGGATTTCCACCCGGAGTTCAGTGAACAGTCCATGCAGGTCTGTCGAGAAGCGTACCGGCAAAGTGTGGACTCTACCAACCGGCACCGTGGTGAACTTCTTCGTCGAACCCCAGTATTCGGTGGTATCAACGCCTAGTTCGAACCTCGGCCTCATTGGCGGGTCATTGAATATTCCAAAATCTCAGCTCCTGGTAAGTCGGCCGTGTAGAGAATGATCTCCGCACTTGGCAGCGCAGCAACCTCCTCCGCAACTGGGCGATGACATCGCGCGTCCCAAAGTATGTCTCACGCCGGGATCGATCAGTGTCGCGGTCGATCGCCTGGAGAAAAAAGCGCTTCTGAGACGCAAGAATACGGACGACCGGCGCGTACGCCTGGTCGAACTCACGCCGAAAGGACGCGCGCTCGTCACCAAGACTTTTCGGGAACACGCGGCGGCAATGGAAGCAGCCGTCGGCGTCGTTTCAAAAGAGGCCCGGCTGATCTTGCGACGGCTCCTTAAGAAACTAGGAAAGGGTGGGAATCAATCTTAGGGAAGCCGCCGAATCTCTCGATATCGGAAACAGTCGACGAGGTGATCGTTCACCATGCCGACCGCCTGCATGTGTGCATAGACGACGGTCGAACCAACGAAGCTGAATCCCCGGTGTTTGAGATCCTTGCTAAACGCGTCCGATTCGGGCGAGGTCGCCGGAATCTCCCGCATTGCCTTCCACTGGTTTAGTTTGGGTCGTCCATCGACGAAGCGCCAGCAATAAGCGTCGAAACTTCCGAGCTCTTCCTGGATTGCGAGAAACGCCTGCGCGTTGCGTACTGCGGCTTCGATTTTCATCCGGTTTCGAATGATCGCCGGATCCAACGTGAGCTTCTGGATTCGGTTCTCGGTATATCGCGCCACCTTCTCGGGATCGAACTCGCTGAAAGCCCGGCGATACCCTTCGCGTTTTTTGAGCACGATCGACCAGCTGAGTCCGGCCTGCGCCGCTTCGAGCACCAGGAACTCAAAATGTTTTCGGTCATCGTGAACTGGCACACCCCATTCGCGATCGTGATACTGGAGCATCAGCGGATCATTCAAGCTAACCCAAGTACATCGTTTCGTAATCATAAAGTGGCTTCACTCCGCGGACTCTCGAAGAAGGGTCTCGATCTTCGAGTCTAAGTCCCGAGCGACAGCGAGAGCGTCCAGGTTCCCGTAGGAGCCAAAAGACTGGTCATCTTGTCGTATGACAAATGGACGCCGTCTGCCCGCTCATCCACCAGAATGGTGACCGGAGCGTAAGATCGAGCGTCGGGTACATGCCTTGCCATTTCCTTCATGATGAGCGGATTGCCGATCACAAAGCGCATGATTCTCGGTGTATCCAGCCCGGTCTCGCTTCCGCAGAATCGCAGCGTGATCGAGTGCCATGAACATCATCAGTCCCGTCCTGCCCAGGCCTTTGTTAACCGCACTCTCCAGTTCAGCGAAGGTCTGTGCACCCTTGATTGCCTTCCCGAACTCGACCATATCGGGATGCCCGACGGCCGCTTCGAGCGCCGCCACGACCGCCTCAAACGACTTGGAAGACGTCACGCTGAGCCTTTCGATCTCGACCTTTCTGACCGTCATCATCGCACTCCTTCATTCTTGCTGCTTCGCTGAAGCGAATTGCTCGATCACCCACTGTCGCCAACGACGGCCCAGCGTCGGCAGCCGCGAGCAGTTAGATGGGTTCAAAATGAAAGTACCTCAGCAGCCAAAGCCGATTCGTCTGGGCCGGCGTTAACGCGGGCCTGTTGCTTAATGCCGATCTTCCAAAGGTTTGCTGCGGAAATGCGAAGCGAAGGAGGATGAGCGAAGCCAGTTGAAACCGGTTTCAGCAAAGGTTCACCAAGCTCGTGACCGACTACATGCGGCAACAAGAACGCCCGAACGCAGAGCTTCGCACAATGTCACCGCTTGCGACAGTTGCCATCTACTGCCCGCTGCCCCTCTGAGCCTTGACAGCAGCGCGCCATTCCTGCTCCGCCTCAGTCCCTCTTCGATGACGCAAACGAGCGCTCTCGCGCTGAGGCGCGACTCGAACAAGTCGTACCGGACATGCTCGTCGCCGTGATGACGACCGACTCTGTTGAGAACTGCTGCGATTGCGTCGAGACCTTCACGCACGCTCTTACGGGCTCGCTGCGGGAAGCGGCTTGGCGCTTTTGTCGAGAGCCAGCTCTAGATCGCTGTGCGAGATGCGAAGATTGCGCCAACCGCGCGCGAATTCGCACTTCTGCCGTGCCGATGCAAGAA
>CAWCMB010000001.1:0-954804 GCA_963796585.1 uncultured Acidobacteriaceae bacterium | reverse complement strand
ACATATTAGCCGGAGAGCACTGTTCCCATCCTCGAAAGGTCAGCTCAGCGTATGTCGGCACCGCTGATAGGGCGACCCTTAGAATCTGCTGGAAAAGAACATACGCTTGTCCTAATTTTGTGGCAGTTCCGAGAACCCTGGAAAGCGGGTTTGGATAACATGATTCCGAGTTCCTCCAGCATTCTCCGCTTGCCCACTCGGGACAGCGCCCCCTTCCACTCGCCTTTCGCGCGCTTCTTCTTTAATGGCACGGAGAACGACCAGCGCAATGAGGAGCGCTGTTATCCCTGGTATCTGGTTTTGTGGCTAACCGGGGTGGATTACTTCTCAACCCTGGGATATCAGCCGGGAATCGCGCTGCTCGCCGCCGGCGCGCTCTCATTTCCCGCTACCGCAGTACTGGCTTTGGTGACGTTGCTGGGTGCGGTACCAATCTACTCCGCCGTCGCCAGCCGCTCGTATGCCGGGCAGGGTTCCATCGCACTGCTCGAAAATCTCTTCACGGGGTGGAAGAGCAAAATTTTCGTCCTGGTTCTCCTGGGTTTTGCGGGGACCGACTTTGTAATCACCATGACCCTTTCGGCAGCCGATGCGGCCCGGCATGCCATTGCTAATCCCTTGCTGCACCCTTATGTTGGCGACGCACAAATCGGCATAACCCTCTTTCTGCTGGGTGCATTAGCTGTGGTGTTTTTGTTGGGATTTCGCGAGGCAATTCGTCTCGCTACGGTCGTAGCGGTTCCTTATCTGCTACTCAATCTGGTTGTGCTCGCGCGAGGATTAGTAACGATTGTGAGCCTGCCGCAGGCGTTCGTCTATTGGCACCTTGGACTTAACCGTCATGGCGATTGGACGATGGCGCTCATTGGCTCGGCGCTGGTCTTTCCCAAACTCGCTCTTGGCCTCAGTGGCTTCGAGACCGGCGTGTCGGTGATGCCCTTGGTGGAGGGCAACCCCGAGGACCAAACCCGAGCAATACCTTTGGGGCGCATTCGATCCACCAGGAAACTGCTGTTCAGCGCTGCGGTAATCATGAGCGTGATGTTGCTTCTGTCCAGCCTTGTCACGTCCATATTGATTCCGGAGGACGCCTACAGACTGGGTGGCCTCGCCAGCGGAAGGGCCATCGCTTACCTCGCACACCAGCTCCTGGGCAATGCCTTCGGAACTATTTACGATGTGTCCACGATTCTGATTCTCTGGTTTGCTGGCGCATCAGCAATGACCGGACTCCTGAACCTGATTCCGCGGTATCTGCCACGCTTCGGCATGGCTCCGCGGTGGGTGGCTTACCGGCGTCCCCTGGTGCTCGTCTTGCTCACCATTGATGTGCTCGTTACCCTGGCTTTTCGCGCCGGGGTGGAGGCGCAGGGCAGCGCGTACGCGACCGGGGTTCTGGTTTTGATGTTTTCAGCCGCGGTTGCAGTTACTCTGGCGAATTGGCGAGAAGGTAGCATTCAACAGCCGCAGACAATCCTCCTTGCACTCTATTTTCTGATCGTATCGTTGGTTTTTGCATACACCTTGGTGGCCAACGTAATCGAGCGGCCTGACGGCATCATCATTGCCAGTGTCTTCATCATCCTCCTCTTACTGACCAGCGGCATCAGCCGTTACCAGCGCGCTACGGAAATGCGCGTGTCCGAGGTGACTTTTGTCGACCGTGCTTCCGCCGACCTTTGGTCCTCTATCACGGGGAAGAGAGTCAACCTTGTCCCCTACAGTACCGCTACCTTGGAACATCGCAAAGAGGTAGAAGATAAGATCCATCAACACTTCAGAGTCAGCGGGCCCCTGGCATTTCTGCATGTCGGCTTGCTCGATAACCGTAGTGAGTTTCTCTCTCCGCTTCGAGTAAGAGGGGTTCAAGAGGGAGAGAACTTCGTGATTGAAACATCAGGAGCAGTCGCCATTGCCAATTCAATCGCCTACCTCAGCGAACTACTGGACCCGATCAGCATCGTTCTCGGCCTAACCCGGAAAAACCCGATGCAGCAGGCGCTCGACTACCTGTTTTGGGGCGAGGGCGAAATAGGATTGTTGGTCTACTCCATTCTGTTACGCTACTGGGAATTCACCAGGCGAACCGCCTCGAGGCCGCTGATTTATCTCATGAGTGAATAAACGTGCGACGACAGGTGTGAATCAGCAGCAGGAACCGATTCCCGAGCAGGTGGTCTAGTCGCAGGCAGTAGAGGTACGCCGGCGCTTTAAAGAAGATGCTGCAGACCCATGTTTTTGATCGCAGGCATGCACCACCTGGATGGCCCCCGACAAGCCTTCACATCGCAGTATTGACTGCGTTGGATAAACTACGCTGTCGGACTCTCGCGTCAACGATAGCGTTGAGCGGAGCCCATGTACCCAAGGATTCCTTATGACTTCCTTATCTATCTTGATTAGCATCAGTGCCGGGAGATGCTCGCTGAGCTCTCAATAGTCGGGCCCGAGCCGGAGCTGCCAAACAGACGCGGGCGCCCTCCCCTTAGGGGCAAGCAAGCAGCCGACGGAGTTGAACCTTGTGCGCTGGTCGGTTCCCTGGCGGATTGGGAGATTGTGATGGTTGAAAAGTGCGCCAATCCCTCCTGCCCCGCACTATTCCACAGCCTTCGCGATGGCCGGCTGTTCGTCAACTACGTCGATGACTTCCGCAGCACGACGGGCCGCCCCCGCCAACTTCTCTACCTTTGGCTCTGCCACTCTTGCAGTCGCAAATTTACGGTAGTCTTCGAAAACGGGGAGAGCAGAGTCGTACCGCTGGCTGACTCCTCGGGCTCGACCCGAGCCGCGTCGTGACTTCGTAGGCCGCTAAACTCTCTCATTGACTCGCCTTCGCCACGAGGCCCGATCGTGCGTGACCGGCAATGGCATAGGAGTCCGGTGAAAGCCGGGGGTTACTGTACCCAGCTTCGTAATTGCACGACTGCTGCATCCACCAGGTTTGGGAGAGCAGCCTCTACCGCCGGAGACAAACAAGTGCCCCAATCTGTATTGGCGGGCTGCAGGCCAAGCACAACTATATCCTGCGGTCTGCAAGCTACCAGCGCCATAGCCGCGATCAAATCCGCAACGCCCAGCTGATGCACACTCAGTCCGCCCGCCGCACCGATAAAATCTGTTCCCGACATTCGGGCCAGTGTCCCGGGAGCGCTATCCGAGTTCACCGCATCGAGGAATAGTATGCGAGATGCGTCGGACACATAGGGGATAAGTTCCAGGCCGATCGTTCCACCGTCGAGAATCGTCACACCGGGTGGCACGCGTGAGTCGCCATGCAGCAGGCGTGCCGCATGCACGCCGACGCCGTCATCGGAAAGGATGGTGTTTCCCACCCCTACAACAACCGTATCTGAAGAAAGTAAAGAGCGCATTTTAGCGGGACTGTCCATCGTTATAAGCCTATTTTGCGGGTAATACGTCCGACAATTCTCGCGTGTCCGCAAGCGCATGCGATCCCGCAGGCAGCCCATTCTGTTGCAGCAGGTAGGAGAGAATATCCAGTGACTGCTGCGTCGTGTAAGCCGTGCCCGCGTATTGCGCCATTGGGCCTTTGATTTCTCCCCACACGGTCAACAGCTTTGCGCCTCCATACATATGGCCCCACGATGCGCCTTTCAGAGCGGGCCCACTGCCGCCTTCCAACTTCGTACCGTGGCAGGACGCACACTGGGCCTCGTAAAGCTTTTCGCCACGGGCCGCCTGGTCGACGGTGTACCAGCCATCCATCTTCGCCACCGGCTGCGCGAACACATGACCCACATTCTGGTGGCACGCGAAGCAATCCACGTCGTTGGCTTTGATGACGTCTTTGTGAATCAAGACCTTCATCTGACTTCGCGGCCCGCCAAAAGCGTCAAGCGTATGGCAACCACGACAGGTGATGTAATTGTGCGCCAGCATATAGCTTTCGAATTCGCCTGCCAATTGCGGGCGCCGCTTTTCCCACTCGGTTTTTGTTGCAATGCTCTTGCGCGACTCACCCCAAAAATCCTTTGCTCCGCGGTCTGCCTTAAACGCCAAAAGCTTCACATACTCCGTAGCCGTAGCATGACTGGAGTCGTAGGGAATGTGGCATTGCCCGCAGCTTGCGCGCACGCCGGAGGCATTGATGAAGTGCGGCCCTTGACGATACCCATCCGAAGCCCATGTCATTGAATGGCAAAACTTTCCGCAAAACGCGTCCGAACTCGACCAGATCACAGCCTTGTTCGTCACGGCGACCAACGCTACACCGCTGAGGCCAAAGGTGGTGCCCCACAGCAGGACCCACCGGAGCACAAACCAAAACCGGTGTCGCTTCGGTCGACCTGGCTGTGCTTCGTCTTGGCGCGATTCCAGATGCAATCGGTCCCTTCGATACCCAATCAAAACGGATCATATATCGATTGTCGTTAGTGACCTCGCTTCAACTCGGATGCACCGAAGTTCCTTAACCGCAAAACTCGTGACCATGACACACTCAGTGCTTCCCCGCAAATGAACCGGCTTCGCATCTAGGCGCCTTTCCCCCTAGGCTCAAACTTTGTACCGGTGTAGGCCCGCCCGCGGCCGTCGACCACATGAACGGCACAGGCCAAACAGGGATCGAAGGAGTGGATCGTACGCAGAATCTCAAGCGGGCGATCGGGCTCTGCGATCGGCGTCTTGAGAAGCGCCGCCTCATAGGCACCGCGCTGCCCTTGGGCGTCTCGCGGCCCTGCATTCCATGTCGAAGGCACTACGGCCTGGTAATTCTTGATTCCTTGGTTCTCGATCTCTACCCAATGCCCCAGTGATCCTCGCGGGGCCTCAAAGAAGCCGAAACCTCGGGCAGTTTGGGGCCAGGTACTTGGCTCCCACTTCTGTCCGTCGAAAATACGCACGTTCCCAGTGGACAAGTTGTTGCCCAGCTGCTCGATCCACTGCACTAACCAGCTTGTCAGCAGCTGCGTTTCAAGCGCGCGCGCCGCGATTCTTCCCAGAGTCGAAAACAGCGCGGTTGGCGGAGCATTCAGCTTGGCCAGCGTTGAGTCAACCAGCGCCTTAACTTCCGGCTGACCTGAGGCGTAGGCGACGAGGAAGCGAGCCAGCGGTCCAACTTCGATAGCCTTGTCCTGATAGCGAGGCGCTTTTAGCCAGGAATACTTCTGCTCCACCTCCAGGTATTCGTATGGGGGCTTTGGACCCGTATATTTTGGGTTAGTTTCGCCTTCGTACGGATTTAATCCAACCTGGTTGCCCTGGGGATACACGTACCAGGAACGAGCGACATACTCGGTAATGTTTCCCGGATCGACCGGGTAGACTTTGGAAAGGTCGCGGTTCAGGATTATCCCCCGAGGTAGCATAAAATTCGCTGGTTCCTTAATGCTGTCTTGCGGGTAGCCGCCGTAGGACATGAAGTTTCCCAGTCCCTCACCGCGCTCGAACCAGTCACGATAGAATCCCGCAACTGCGAGCACGTCCGGAATCAACACCTGATTTACAAATGGCTGGGCGGATTTCGCTACCTGCAACAGGAAATCGATTCGCTCCAGGTTCACGGTTGCGCCGGGCTCATTCGGATCCAGCGAGCTCGCCATACCTCCGACCAGAAACGTTTGCAGATGCGGGTTCTTGCCACCGAGAACGGCATGGATGCGGATGAACTCCCTCTGGAACTGGAGCGCCTCCAGATAGTGGGCAACTGCCATGAGGTTGGCCTCAGGCGGAAGATGATAAGCGGGGTGCCCCCAGTACCCGGAGCTGAAGAGGCTCAGCTGCCGGCTCGCGACCAGCGCTTTAACCCGGTCCTGCACACCTTTGAAATAAGTCGCACTCGACAGTGGCCACTCCGAAATCGATTGTGCCAACTGCGATGTCTTTGCAGGGTCCGCTTTGAGCGACGAGACAACATCCACCCAGTCCAACGCGTGCAGATGATAGAAGTGGATCACGTGATCTTGGATCGTCTGCGTCGCGGCGATGATATTGCGAACCAGGCGGGCATTATCGGGAACTTCGATACCGAGCGCGTCCTCGACTGCATTCACCGAGGCGAGAGCGTGCACCATCGTGCAGACTCCGCAGATTCTTTGTGCCCAGATCCAGGCTTCACGCGGGTCGCGCCCCCGGAGAATCAGTTCAATGCCCCGGAGCATCGTGCCGGAGCTCCATGCATCCGACACCATGCCGCCGTCGACTTGGGCCTCGATGCGCAGGTGGCCCTCAATTCGGGTCACGGGATCTACCACAATCCGTGCCATGCAGTCCTCCCCATTCGCGACTTTCTGGTGAGCCGTCGTCCCGGCTGGCGCGATATCGCGCTGGTGTTATCGCTCAATGTTTTCCTCGAAGACGCGCATTACCGAAGCTGACGCCCAGCGGCACCATTTCCGCATCCAAGGGCAGTGCGGCCTAGAAGCCAAGCAGGCGGCGAGGCTCCACTCTCACTTGGCTGCTACAAGCGGCGACTCCGGCTCCCTGTCCTCTTCCAACACGTCCGTTCCCGGAGGAGGTGGGCTGCTCTTGAAGACAAAGTTGTCGAGCAAGACCAGAATGCCGAAGATCACAAACCCCCAAGCCGCACGGCTGAGGATACCGATGCCGATTGAGATCGACATGTAAGCGATGATCCTAAGAGCTCTTATCCCGTCCATGTGCACCTCTCAAACTGCGCTGTTTAATGAATTCAGTTTTCTTGACTCTCTCGCGACGGTCCGGTGGTCGCGGTGGAATTGTGCCGTTCGCACCCTGACCGCATATCCATAAGGTCGCAATCTGGCCCCTCCGCCAGGCCCAGGGCGCGCATCCCTCACATCGGTCCTCCCGTGTGGCACGAGCTACACGGCTGGGTGGCCCAAATACCTCCGATATCCACCGGATGCTGGAACTTCAGCCCTTCGGGCCCTTTCGCCACCTCCATGCTCCCCGGTTTGCCCTGCCGTAGGATGGTGTGGCACTCGCCGCAGTCGTTAGGAATGACGCTGCCGTCCAGGCTCTTGTGCTGGCCGTCGTGGCAGCGGAAGCAACCCACCGAATGAAAGTGACCGCTATTGGTGAAATAGGTGTCCCACCTGACCTTCATCGACGGGAAGTAGTAGTCGTTGTAAGTGTTCTGCAAGGACTTGATAGCGGACCCGAGCGCTTCCTGCTTGCTTTCGGAAATCTCAGGATAGTGCTTCTGATAGTAGTTGTGCAGTGAGCTTTCGATACCCTGCATCGCCTGTTCACGGCTGGTATAAGTCGCCGCCAATGCGGCTACGCTCTGCCGCTTGATAAATGGAATAGAGGAATCGATGCTTCCCGTCGCGAGAGCCTGGTCAACACTCTGATTTGGCGACTGCAAAATGTGGCTGGGACGATTGTGGCAGTCAACGCAGTCCATGGTTCGGATCTCAAGCCGCGCTTTGGACGCGTGGGATGGTGAGGTGTACACCTTTGCAATGCCGGTTGTCGGATCGACGGCCCGCACCCAGGTGATGTTTTGATTCTGCGCATCGGTCGCCGAATACTCGACTTTGCTGGCCACGTGCCAGTGAATTCCCAGTCGGGAGCGGTCTGCAAAATCCCCGCCACCGACCCGCACCAGCATGTCAATCTCCCAGCGCGTGTTCTGCTGATCGGCCAGAAAATGCACCCGCGCGATCTCATTAGAGCCGAAGAAATTCGCCGGCCAGTGGCAGCGCTCGCAGTTCCCTCGAATAGGCCGCAAAGATGACACTGGAAGTGGAATAGGGCGCGGATAATCGTTCTTGATGGTCTCGACCAGCTCGACGATGCCATGTGCTTTGGCTTGTGCGTACCCCACAGCGCCCGCTCCGATGTGGCATTCAGCGCATCCGACGTGAGCGTGCGGCGACCGCTGATAGGTGACGTACTCCGGACGCATGGAGTGGCAGAGAGTGCCGCAGAATGATACGGCATCCGTGTACTGATACGCCTGAAAGGTGCCATAGATAGCAGGCATGAACAGGATCGCCGCTCCTAACCCTACCGCCAAAAGGGCCTTCCTCTCGCTGGCCTGGTTCAGGTCCCACCGGGGATAGCGCCCGAACGATCGGGGCTTGTGCATTCGCCAACGGATCCACTCGACGTACATGCCGAGCAGCGCAATGGCGACGCCGAAGATTACGAATATCGGAGGAACCAGAAAGATGACCAGATCACCGTAGGGTTGCGCCAGCGCTCCGCCGCCGATGGTGTGATAAGCCATCAGAACGGCAAAGACCAGAACCCCGACTGCAGCAATGCCGCTTCCGATGTAGCTGATTAAGTTGCGATACAGCGTAACCGGAGTAGGACCAGGCCGCGGCCGCGGCGCCTTACCTGCGCGCAGCTCCTCCGGCGTACCGAGGGGAAGCAACTGGTAGCGTTTGGCGAAGTGCCGGGCCTCCGGAATGTTTGCGATCTCACGCCGCAGGGCTCCCGCCGGCATGAATTTCCATCCGGAAAAGATGCTGTCCAGCAGACCGTTTTCTTCCTCCACTGACACCAGGACCGAGGCATAAACGTGAAAGATGATGAACGCGAAGAAGACGAACATCAGGAAGTAATGAATCAGGCGAAGGTAAGGCAGCGCAATGAGGAGAGGCAGCCAGCCTATGAATTGATTGAGGGCAGGACTACCCAGTACATGGGCATAGAGCGCCACGCCAGTCAAAATCTCTGCGAAGATCAGCGAATAGATAATGAAGTAGGACAACGCGGCGAGCGGATTGTGGCCGGTGCGGCGACCGGGATCGAAGCGCATGAAGAGATAAAACTTCAGCATGTCTCCGATGCCCTGCCACTGCTCGCGATGGATGGGAACGTAGGCGTACCATCTCGACCAAAAATTGCCTTTGAAAAACCAATAGACCCGCAACGTGAAGGCTGCAATCAGCACAAACCCCGAGACCACGTGAACGAATCGCATCTTCGCCATGAGAAAAGACGCATGGCCGGAGGCGGGTAGAAACGGGCGATGCAGGTAGATGCCGGTGAACGATAGCGAGACGAAAGCAAAGAACATCAGCCAGTGGGCGATGCGAACCGGCTTCTCCCAGACATAGGTCCGCACAAGCTCGGTTTTCGGGAGGCGCCCCAGGGCCGATTTTGGCGAGACGGGATTCCGCACAAGAGATCCTTGGATTTACTGCGACGGCGAAACACCCAACCACACTGAGTTGCAGAGTAAGCAATCAGCTTTCATGATTTTTCCGGTGGCCCCTCGCGCTCTATCAGTCCGCTTGGTTTGGCAATCTCGGTGGGACCACCCGCCGGCTCCTCGCCCCGTGGCCGAACCTGTGCTCGCGCCATACTGGCGATTCCATGCAAAGTCACCCCGGCCGCCATGCCGCCGGTAAGCACAAGGCCGATCGTGCCCGCGTCCACGTCGGCAGGAAAGCCCGGCACCCCTGGAAGACGTTTGTAGAACGGCGACTTCGTATCCCAGAAACGATAGGAAGCGCAGGCGATGCATCCGTGGCCCGACTTTACCGGCCAACTGGTTCCGTCATTCCAGCGGACGACAGGACAGTTATAGGTAGCTTCCGGTCCCTTGCATCCCATTTTGTAAAGGCAATAACCCTTGCGGTGACCTTCATCGCCCCATTCCTCCACAAAACGCCCCGCGTCATAGTGGGCCCGGCGCTCGCACTGATCGTGAATGACATTGCCGTAGGCAAACAATGGGCGGTTGTACTGATCGAGGGCGGGCATCTCATGGAACGTTAGATAGTGGACAAGCACTGCCGCTGTGTTGGCAGGATTGTGCGGACAACCTCCCAAATTCACCACCTTCACGCCCGGGACCGCTTCCTGCAATCCCACGGCACCCGTCGGATTGGGATTTGATCGAACCAGGCCGCCGTCCCACGCACATGCGCCGACCGCAATGTTAGCCGCAGAATTGGTGCAAACATGGGTCGCAATTTCAAGAGCGGTCCTGCCTGCGATGGTGCAGTACACGCCATCATCTGCCGTAGGAATCGCGCCTTCCACCACCACGATATACTCGCCCTTGTGGTCGCGAACTACCTGTTCAAGCGCTTCTTCCGCCTGTTTTCCGGCGCCGGCCATAATCAGTTCGTGATACTCCCAAGAGAGCAACTCCAAGACGAATTCAGCAACCGTGGGATGGCCAGTGCGCAGCATCGATTCCGAATTGCCTGCGCAATCCTGAAATTCAAGCCAAACCAGAATCGGTCGGGTCGTCTGAGTGAGGGCTTTCTCCACGGCTGACACATACCGCGAAGGTAGAGCCAGGGTGGCAACCATCAGATTGCAAAACTTGACAAACTCGCGGCGCGATATGCCCCGAGACTTCAAGACTTGAGGCAGTGAGCTACGTCGTGTTCCCATACTCGCACCTCTAGCGACCCTGTCGTTGCACTCGTTGTCCCTGGCGCATCGGGCTGCGCCTTACGCGTCCTTCTGTGTCCCAGTGAAAGCGCAATCCTAGTAAGAAAAAATAAGGAAGTCATAAAGATAGGGCGCGTGAGAAAAGCTAAGTCCCGATGCGGGAATGGCTTTCGAGCGGGTAGCCCGGGTCGACAAGTTGAGGCAGACGCCAGTCCCGTTCCACAACCCAAGGAACGGCGTCTTCGGCGGAGAACTATTGCGGGATGGTTGACCTGGATGGTTGACCTGAATTGCTGACTTAGGATGGCGAACAAGGCTGTGCTAAGCAGGAAGACGGATCCGAAGGAGTCGCGTCCGCGCTCAGAATTGCGCTCACTTGTCCAGCGGAGGTCCACCTCTGACGACCAACACTGGACAGCGGGCCTGTGAAACCACATCGTAGGCTGCCGGGCCGGGGAGATGAGCAGCCACTCGTGGATAACGGGCGCCGCGTACGCCGAGCACCAGAAGTTCCACATGTAACTTTTCGGCAGCTTCAAGAATGCGTTCTGCCGTTGGACCAAAGTCAACATGGAACTCAGGTGCGCATCCTTCTTCTAACACCCAATGCGATTCCTGCAGTCGGATGCGGCAGAAATCCGCGGCCTGCATCCTGGTTGAGAGTGGCTCTTTCCAGACATCCTCGGCGACGTGCAGGAAATAAAGCGCCGCGCCATACTCCCGGGACAAGGCGCAAGCGTAATGCATCGCAGGCTCAGAGGCCGGCGAAAAATCCGTCGCATACAGAATGCTTCGCGGCCTGGTCTCTCGTTCGGGAGCTACCGAGGTTTCCGGGCCGACCATCAGGACTGCCACTCGATCACAACGCAGAATTTCTTCAGCGGTCGATCCCAGCAGCAGCTTTTCGATGCCGCGTCGCCCGTGGGTCCCCGCCACAATCAGATCGACATCGCGCTTTTCCGCCATGGCAGAAAGAATTGGCCAAGTGTCCCCATGATCAACCAACACCTCGTGAGGAATTCCCTTAAGAACGGAGTTCGCTCGCAATCCCGTCATCTGCGCTTCTGCGTGCGCAAGAATATTCTTCATGGCAAGATCCCGCTCGTTCACGGGAATCGAGGTGTACGCCTCAGGCGGAATCACATGTGCCAGAAAGAGCTTCGAACTAAAGTGTCGAGCGATGGCTGCGGCGTAAGGCAGCGCTGCTAGTGATGCCGGCGAAAAATCGGTCGCAAAAAGAATGCGCTTGAAGAGGACTTGAGTCACAGCCGTAGTCGCTCACTCATATTACATCTGGCTGAGATCGCCGGGGGGAAACTGTGAACAGCCAGCGCGCTCATTCGATTTATGAGAGAACCTGTGGTTAAACGGCCCGTGGCACGAATCCGGGTTGAAGCTTTTGCGGCGATTGGTTTCCAATACCGATGGGATCTCAAGCGTCGCTCAGTGTCGACTGAGGCCGGAAATCAAAAGACATGGCGCCAATGAACTCGAAAACTCCTGAGAACACACCTCGCGGCGTCGGATCGCAGGCGTCGCGTCATGACTTGTCGTCGTTGGAGCCGACGGAGCTGCGGGCTCGACTTCAGGCCCCGCCGGATGGGCTCACGCAGACAGACGCAAAGAACCGAATCGCACAATACGGCTACAACGAGCTGCCAGAGAAAAAGGTAAATCCCCTCCTGAAATTTCTCAGTTACCTTTGGGGCCCGATTCCCTGGATGATCGAGATCGCTGCGGTTCTCTCTGCCGTGGTGCATCACTGGGAAGACTTCGGCATCATCATGGTACTGCTGCTGATGAATGCAGTTGTCGGTTTCTGGGAGGAATTTCAGGCGGGAAACACCATCGCCGCGCTTAAGGCGACCCTCGCATTGCAGGCCAAGGTCAAGCGAGACGGAACATGGAGTACGATCCCGGCGCGGGAGTTGGTGCCCGGCGACCTGATGCGCATTCGAATCGGTGACGTCATTCCCGCCGATGCCCGTCTACTGGACGGCGATCCCATACAAGTAGACCAGTCCGCCTTGACCGGCGAGTCCTTGCCCGTCACGCATAAGACGGGCGACGCCGTCTACTCCGGTTCGGTTCTCAAACAAGGCGAGATCGACGCGCTTGTCTATGCCACGGGGCAAAACACCTTCTTCGGGAAAACCGCACAACTGGTGGAGGGCGTCCGCACCGTAAGCCATTTTCAGCGTGCCGTGCTGAAGATCGGCGATTACCTCATCATCCTCGCCGTGGCTCTGGTCGCGGTAATCGTTACAGTAGCTCTCTTCCGCCACGACCCATTCCTCGATACCGTGGAGTTCGCGTTGGTGCTGCTGGTCGCGGCAATCCCGGTGGCGATGCCGACGGTGCTGTCCGTGACCATGGCAGCAGGCGCACGTTTGCTGGCGAAACAGCAAGCCATCGTGACCCGGTTGTCGACCATCGAGGAGCTCGCCGGTGTAGACGTGCTGTGTTCCGACAAAACCGGTACCTTGACGCAAAACAAGTTGACCCTCGGAGATCCGTTCACGGTCAACGGCATTCCTCCTGATCAAGTTGTCCTGTACGCCGCGCTTGCCTCGCGAATGGAGGATAAAGACGCCATCGACATGGCAGTAATCAGCGGTCTGAAGAGCGAAGAGGCTTTGCACAGCTATCAGGTTCTCCATTTCCAGCCGTTCGATCCCGTACACAAACGCACGGAAGCCACAGTCAAATCGACGGAGGGAAAACAGTTCACAGTGGCTAAGGGAGCGCCGCAGGTAATTCTTGAGATTTCGACCAATGCCGCTGAAGTTAAGCCGGCAGTAGAGGAAGCGGTTGATGGTTTCGCGGCACGCGGCTTCCGATCTCTAGGGGTGGCACGGGCCGATCAGGAGAACAAGTGGCAGTTCGTTGGCGTGTTGCCGTTGTTCGATCCGCCGCGCGAGCAGGCCAAAGCGACCATCGCGAACGCGGAGCAGATGGGCGTGAACGTGAAGATGGTCACCGGAGATCAGTTGGCCATTGCCAAGGAGACTGCCCACCAGCTCGGGCTGGGTACGAACATTCTTGATGCCAGCTGCTTTGGCGACACGAAGCATCACGAGACAGCACAGTTGGCTGACTCGATCGAAACGGCCGACGGTTTCGCCCAGGTGTTCCCTGACGCCGAAAAAAGCATGGCAAAGCTGCAAAGAACGGCAGAGCTTAAGTCGCTGCCTCACGAAACGGTCATACGGTCGGGTGATAGTTGGGACGTGATCTCACAGGTCGTGCAGGACAAGCACGTCGATCTTGTTGTCATGGGCACTCACGGGCGTGGAGGAATCAAAAAACTGATATTGGGATCGACTGCAGAAAAGGTGATACGACACGCTGCATGTCCGGTGCTCACTGTTGGGCCGCATGTCCCGCCGGGGTCGTGGAAACAGTTTGGCCACATCTTTTATGCCAGCGATTTTTCCTCAGGATCCCACAAAGCGCTGCCATACGCTATTTCACTGGCAGAGAAGGACCGGGCTCACCTGACCCTGCTTCATGTCATCGAAAGCCATCCGATCTCGCACTCCGAGGTGCTGGGATGGAAGAAAGAGGGTCGCGAAAAACTGAGTCAAATGGTATCGTCCGAGCTCGATCTGCCTCACGAGCCGGAGCTTGAGGTCGAATTGGGCATTCCTCAAGAGGAAATCGTCCGGCAGGCGCACGCGAGGAAAGCGAACCTCATTGTCATGGGCGCCCACACAGGCGGTATTATGTCAAGGCACCTGCCGTGGACGACTCTGCATTATGTCTTGCAGCACGCGCATTGCCCAGTGCTCACGGTCCGTGGCGAAATGGAAGGGGCACCGTCCCAGTAAACCACTGCAGACGGGTCGTTACTGCTGTGGACGCGGTATCAGAGCAAGGCAGTATGAGCGTGCTTTCGAACTTCAACCGAATCATCTTTTGTTTACCTCGTTCCTCGTTTCGAATCTGTCTGACCAATCGGTTAAGGTCGAGAGCGGCTCCTTTATGCTTCGGAGTATCTGCCGGCTCGGTGTCGATGCCGGGACGTCTAACTATAAACAGTGATGATGACCACCAACTCTGCGATCGAGTCTCTGATATGGCTGTTGATCGCAGCCTCGGTTATTGCGGTGCTGGCAGGCCGGCTCAGAATCCCCTACACGGTTGCGCTGGTAATTGGCGGCCTGGCCTTAGGTTCGGTTCGTCTGCCCATCGTGGCGACGCTGGTCAAGAATCAGCCAGATTGGCTTACCCCTAACATTGTTCTAGAGGCCATCTCATAAATACCTCCTCATCAAAATGAGGATGCAACCAAGCTGGACGAGCCCGAGGAAGTTGGCCTCGTGATATTCCCAACGGGTGACCAGGCGACGAAAATTATGCAACCAGGCAAACAGTCGTTCGATCTTCCAACGCCGGCAATAGCGCCGCAGCTTGCGCCCGTCCTGCGTCTGGGGCTTGCGGCGGTTTACTTTGTGCGGCGCGATCAACTCGACGCCGTGTTGCTGTTGCAGCCGCTCATCCAGCGGATCGCTGTCATAGGCGCGATCGCCGATCATGCGCTCGGGGGCCGCCGCCGTGAAGCGTTGCTCGACGGTGGCTTCGACGAAGCGTGTTTCATGTGGCGAAGCGCTTCCAATCCAGGCGGCGACAGGAAGACCATGGCGCTCCGCAATTGCCATGATCTTGGTCCCTTTGCCGCGGCGTGTTGGACCAACTGCACCGCCCCCTTTTTCGCCCCCGCGAAGGTGGCGTCGATGAAGGTCTCGGCCAAGTCCAACTGCCCGCGTGCTAGCAGATCTTCCGCCAACGCGCGCAGCACTTTCACCAGCACGCCCTCGCCCACCCATTGCTGGAATCGGCGGTGGCACGTCTGGTACGGCGGAAACTTGTCGCGCGGCAACTCCGCCCATTGCGCTCCGGTTCGTAAGATCCAAAACACGCCTTCCAGCACGCTACGGGTATCCGCCCATGGCCGACCCCGTCGCGAACCGGAGGTCTTGGGCTCAACCAGTGGTTTCAGCACTTCCCACTGCGCATCGGTGAGTTCCATACCTACCGATGTGCCTGTAAATTCAACTCCGCACAATTACTTAGTGCGGTACCTATTTATGAGATAGGTTCTAGTAATTTTTCTTCCCGCGCTGCTGTTTGAGGGCAGCCTCAAGCTGCAGGTGCGTCAACTCCGGGAAAACGCATTTCCCATAGCTTTGCTGGCAACCGCCGGCGTCTTGGTTGCGACTCTCGTGACGGGATTCGCCGCGCATTGGCTTTTGGGACTTCCGCTTCTCGTGGCCTTGGTATTTGGAGCCATTACCGCTGCTACCGATCCCATCTCGGTGTTGTCAATCTTCAAGGAGGTGACCGTCCCCAAGCGGCTCTCGATCATCGTCGAAGGGGAGAGCCTGTTCAATGATGGGACGGCAGCGGCTCTGTTTACGGTCCTCGCGGCCGGTGTTATATCGGGCACTCTCAGCGTTCGAAACGGAGCGCAGATCTTTCTGGTGGAAGTCTGCGGCGGGGTAGCCGTCGGCGTCGCGCTCGGATATCTGTTCAGCAAATTCACCGAGAGAGTTGATGACCCCGCAATCGAAATAACTCTCACAACGGTGCTGGCCTACGGCTCCTACCTGGCCGCACAAACGCTCCATCTCTCGGGGGTAATCGCCACCGTGGCGGCGGGCTTGACGCTGGGTAATCTTGCGGCGCGCACCAGCATGAGTCCAAGGACCCGCATCGCTTTGTGGTCCTTTTGGGAGTACCTGTCGTTCATCGTCAATTCTCTTGTGTTTTTGTTGATCGGGCTGCAAGTTCGGGTTGGAACACTATTGCACGACTGGCGTCCCACGCTGCTGGCAATTGCCACCGTCGTGCTCGGAAGGGTGCTTTCCGTGTACGGATTAGTGGCCGTTAGTAACCTCGTCCGAAGCAAAATCCCGGCGAAATGGCAACACGTTTTAGTGGCAGGGGGGATTCGCGGCGCCCTCGCTCTCGCATTGGCGCTCTCGCTCTCGCGTACGTTTCCTTATCGTGAACAAATCTTGGCCATGACCTTCGGAGTTGTCGCCTTCACCATCATTGTCCAGGGCCTGTCGATCAAGCCGCTGCTTCGCCTGCTTGGCATTGGGATCGTCCGCGAGGACGACTACGAGACGGCACGCGTTCAACAGATCGCCGCGTCATCAGCGCGCTCGGAGTTAGACGATTTGCTTCACAACCATCTGGTATCGGGCCCGGCCTACGAACAGCTTCGGCAGGAGCTCGATGACCAGCTCGAACACGCGAAACAGCGAATTAGCGAGTTGTACGGAAAGGACGTGTCGCGAATTCTTCCGGAGATCCAAACCGCAAGGATGAAGCTGATTGCCGCTAAGCGGAGCGCGATCGAGCAAGCTGTCCGTGATGGCCTCATTAGCCAGAAGACAGCTGACAAGATGATCGACGCTGCGGATCAGGAATTGGATCGCATGGCGGAAGCTGAATAAGCACCGCTGGCGTTCACAATCAGGCGCGGTCACAGTCCAAAACACGTGCTCGGTCGCTGCCGACCCCAAGGACAGAGGAATATCATCGTTTAAGCGGTCCGTTAGTCTGGAGTGTCCCAACCAATGTCTTCATCTTCCCTCGGAAAGCATGCCGGCGGTGCAAGCAATAATCAGCCCGCCGCTCCCGAACCCTCCTTCGCCGAGCGCGCGCGCACGTTGCTGCATTTGGGTCGAATCGGCAGCCTTTCAACCCTGTCGAGGAAACAGCCAGGGTTCCCCTTCGGATCACTGATGCCTTATGCGATGGACGATCAGGGCCGGCCCATTTTTCTGATCAGCACCATGGCGATGCATACGCAAAACCTGCAAGCCGACTCACGTGCCAGCCTGTTTGTAACCGAGCCTGAGGCCAGTGGCGACCCGCTCGGTGCGTCCCGAGTAACGTTGATCGGAAACGCCGACAGAATAACGAACCCAGAGCGGGTGGCGGCACGCGACGTCTACTTGAAAGGCTACCCCGAGAGCAAGTACTGGGTTGATTTTGACGACTTCTTCTTCTACCGAATGGAGGTGTTGGACATTTATTACGTTGGCGGCTTCGGGGTAATGGGGTGGGTGTCGGCCTCAGACTACTCTCAAGCGCAATCCGACCCGCTTGCAGATCAAAAGAAAGACATAATGCAGCACATGAATTCCGACCACAAGGATGCGCTTATCCTGCTGGCGAAACAGTTTGCCGGTGTTGAGGCGCAGGAGGCTGAGATGACATCGGTTGATCGCCTCGGCTTTTATCTGCGGCTAAAGGCGGCCGACGGCGTGCATGGAGCACGCATCTCATTCCTGCGCGAAGTGAACAATGCTGAACAAACCAGAGAAGTGTTGGTTGAGATGGTGCGTCGCAGCAAAGGGTAGCCAATGAAAGCAGCCGTCCTTAATGCACCCGCAGAGATTTCAAAGCGCCCGCTCCGCATCCTAGACATCCCGCGACCTGAACCGGAGCCTGGAATGCTGCTGCTCCGGGTCAGAGCGTGTGGTGTGTGCAGAACGGACTTGCACATCATCGAAGGGGAACTGCCACAACGCCGCAAAGATCTTATTCCCGGCCATCAGATCGTCGGCGACGTTGTGGATGGCGCCACCGCAAGCCTGCCGGTCGGCACCCGTGTAGGTGTCTCCTGGATCGGCGGCGTCGATGGCACGTGCTGGTACTGTCAGAACCGGATGGAAAACCTGTGCGATTCTCCCACCTTTACCGGATACACGGTGAATGGTGGCTATGCCGAGTACGCTCTGGTGCAAGCGGATTTCGCTTTTCGCCTTCCCTCCACACTCGATGACTTGCAAGCGGCCCCGCTGTTGTGCGCCGGAATTATCGGATTTCGCAGTCTTCGAGTAGCCGGTATAGAACCAGGCGAACGGGTTGGTCTCTTCGGCTTTGGGGCCTCAGCTCATCTGGCAATTGAGGTTCTCAAGCATTGGAAATGTGAAGTCTACGTTTCGACGCGGGGAGAGTCGCACCGCCGACTGGCAGCTGAATTGGGGGCCGTATGGGTTGGCAGTGAAACCGATCGGCCTCCCGTCGAACTCGACCGGGCAGTTACGTTCGCTCCGAGTGGAGATGTGGTGGTCGCGGCGTTGGCCAGCTTGCGAAAGGGAGGCATTGTCGCCATCAACGCAATCCACCTGGACCGGATGCCTCAGTTCGACTATGACCATTTGCTTTGGGGCGAACGCCAACTGCGCAGCGTCGCCAACATGACCCGTTCCGACGCCCACGACTTTCTACAAATCGCAGCTGACATCCATCTGCGACCGAAAATTACGGTTTTCCCGCTCGACCAGGTAAACGAAGCACTGCTCGCACTCAAAAGAGACTCCATTGACGGAGCCGCAGTCATCTCAACCCTCGGGTGAGATTCGGAATTGATCAGAATCACGAGAGTTTGTGAATCTCGTTCCAAAGGATTGCGGACACAACCCGCTATAATTCCCGTGCCACATATCGGAGAGGTGCATCATGCAGATACAAATTAATACGGACCATAACATCGAAGGGCACGAGGGGCTGGCAGCTTACGTCACCCAGGTAGTGGAACATTCCCTTGACCGAATGCGCGACCATATTACGAGAGTGGAAGTCCACCTAAGCGATGAAAGTGGCCCCAAGAGCAGCGAAGACGACAAACGCTGCGTGATGGAGGCTCGTCTAGAAGGGAGGCAGCCGGTTGCGGTAACTCACCAGGCCGCAACCGTGGACCAAGCGGTCGAGGGTGCTGTTCATAAGTTACTCAGGCTGATAGAGAGCACACTGGGGCGTCAACACGACCGAGCCGTTCGCAGAACGGACCCGCTCCCTCCTGAGCCGTAGTACAAAAAAGATTTCATTGGCGATGATCCTGGCCCTGTTCTTCTAAATTCGTACGCAGCTGAGTATGATTTCGTATCTCGGAGACGGGGAGGAGGATGTCATGTGCGAGCGAAACGAAGCGCGTTACCAGACGGTGCGCATCGGGGCTGCCGTAAACACTTGTATCCGGTGCAATTATTGTTCTGTCATCTCAGCAGCGTCAAAGAACGGACGGTTCGCGTGAGAACAGCGGGCGATAAGGGATTTCTTACGATCAAAGGCATCACGGTCGGTGCAAGTCGGTCTGAATATGAGTATGAGATTTCAGTGGCGGATGCCAACGAAATGCTTGACCAGCTTTGCGAACGGCCACTGATTGAAAAGATCCGCTATCGTATACCGCACGCAGGGCTGATGTGGGAAATCGATGAGTTCGATGGTGAAAACCGCGGCCTGATCAGCGCCGAAGTCGAACTGAAGAATGAACACCAGCCAGTCGAATTTCCGGGCTGGATCGGGGAGGAAGTAACCGGCGATCCGCGATATTTCAACGCAAATCTCGTCGCGAAACCGTTCACAAAGTGGTGAGAGTCAATCTACGTTGAGAACTCAGAGGAATCGCGGCCTGCCTATAGGAACACCCAAAAGAGAGTTGTCACACCAATAAAGATCGGCCATTGAGGAGCCACCATGTCAACTGCCACAGCAATCGCACCAAGCCGCACAAAAGCCGCCAAACAATTGCCAAAGGGGGAGCCTGTGACCCCCAGTTGGGTGGGCCGAGTTCCCCAACTCAGGCCGGGCCAGTATGCCGACGGCATGCCCATCCATTCGCCCGAATACATCTGCTGCAAGCTCATCCTGCGGCCCAATAAGTTCCACTCGCGCGAAAGCTTCTTCGACTTCGGCAAGGTTTTTAAAGAACCGGCCAAACAACACGGCGTAAAGTACACGACGGAAGGCTTCATCGAGCAGCCGGTCAAGATTCGCGAAGTGCTGTTCATCGATACGGATGACTTCCGCCTGTACAACAACGCCTTCATTCTGCGACGCCGCATCCCTTACAAAGACGGCTTCCCCATCGGCGAGCCGGAGATCGTCTTCAAGTTCAGGCATCCCGATTTGCAAATGTGCGCGGAAACCGACGTCCGGCCAAACATCCTCGGCGATCACCGCGTCAAGTTCAAGGCCCAAGCCCTCCCGCTGAAGGAGAAGCTGGGCGGCATCCGCCTGCTGTACTCCCACAACGTTCAATTCACCCGCGGAGCTATAGGATTGGGCCGCGAAAACATCAACGACATGGATGCATTGATTGAAATGCTTCCGGTATTGGCGAGAGTCAGGAAGTCACCGAAAGAACAGATCCATCTGGTCAGCAATACCATTGTCGAAGAGGTCCTGCAGGACATTGGCCTGCTCGACTTCGGCGACGGCCTGACCTGCAAGGCTAACGTGGCTATCTGGCGTACCCGAGGTGAGCACCGCCCACTCATCGGCGAATTCGCCTACCAGTTCCGCTTTCAGGACCGCGACAAACTCAGCAAAGATGCCTTGCGCCGTACCGAAGCATTTTTCATTTCGCTGCAGTACGCCGCTGAAGACTACATCAACCTTGGTGCCACGAAGACGGCCACGGTGTACCGCCTGCTGGGCAATCCGCCGAAATCGCACGAATGATCGCGCCATCGCTATCTCGAAAGGCCGAAGCCCTCGCCAATCGCCTCCGCCTTTCCTACGATCATCTCCTCGGATTTCGCTTTGCCGTGAACGTCTTGATCGCCGCAGCGATCGTATGGTTCACGGTGCGGGAAGTCGGCGACAGCAACCCTATCTGGGCACTCGCCTCCATGGTGGCGGCCGCAGATCCGCAGCCGGAGGAGGCGCGCCGAGTGTTCCGCAGCCGGCTGATCAACGTGGCGGTCGGCTGCGTCGTTGGTTTCATTTTTCTCACCTTCGGTAGCGGACAACAGCGTATGGTCCCGGTGGCGCTGGCCGTAACCGTGCTGATCTCTTCGTATCTGGTACGCGTCAAGACCATGTGGCGCCAGGCGCCGATCACTGCGGCGGTGGTTATCGCGGCCGGCATTGTCGGGGGCTCCGCGAAGGTCGGGATCGGACGCGGGTTGCACAAGGTCGCTGAGGTACTGTTCGGTTGCGTGGTCGGAATTCTAGTGAGCTGGCTGATGTCGAGGGTTTGGCTGGTCCGGCCCCCCGAAGAGCGAGCCAGAGCGGGGTGACGTAGTTGAAAAGGGAAAAATTAGTAATGGTGCTTTGAATGCACAACAGCCGACATATCGTGCGCGACGAGTGTACTATGGCCCACTTTCAAAGCCAAAATAAAATTCCTCCCAACATGCTCGTCTAAGGCACCCAACTGAGGCAAAGCTCAACGATGCAAGAGTCGAAACGCGTACTGGATCCGATGGAGAGGATTTCAGAGGTTCTGTTTGGGCTGATCATAGTCCTTACCTTTACCTGCTCCTTCGGCTTCAGACGCACCGATAACAGCGAAGCCCATGTCTTGCTGGTCCAGGTGATTGCCTGCAGTCTGGCGTGGGGAGTTATCGACGCTATCTTTTATCTTCTTGGCTGTTTTACTGAGCGCGGGCACAACCTGTTGCTCCTGCGACAGGTCCGCGAGACTTCCGATGCTGCCGGAGCAAAGCGAATCATCGTCGGTGTACTCCCACCCATTGTGGGGGCTCTCTTGTCCCCCAATGAGTATGAATCCTTGCGAGGTGCGCTCAAGCAAGTACCCGAGCCACCTGCCCGGTCCTGGCTTACCAAACAAGACTTGATTGGAGGACTGGGCGTGTTTCTGCTGGCATTCGGGTCCATCTTCCCGGTCATTATTCCTTTCACTTTCACGACCAATGCCAGGCTCGCTCTTCGTGTATCGAACGGGATTGCCATTCTCCTGCTGTTTCTTGCTGGATACGCGTTGGGGCGTTATTCGAGTCCGCACCCCTTGCGCATGGCTGTTGGCATGGTCGCCCTCGGCATCGCGATGGTGGGCTTGGCGATCGCGCTGGGAGGATAAAGCCTACGCTCACCGCGGCCAAATATTTCGCGATCGTTTTGATGGCCAGCACCGCTTTCGCACAGTCTGTGTCAGACCCAGGAACCAAAGAACCTTGGGCGTACAGTTTCATAACCGATGGCTATATTCTTCCCGACCAGGACGGGTACGCTTCTCCGACTCTTTCTGCGGATCGCGGTTGGCTGCATCTTGAGGCTCGCTACGACTACGAGAATTTGAGGACCGGGTCGCTGTGGTTCGGTTACAACTTCAGCGCGGGCAAGGGCCTGATCCTAAGCGTGACTCCTATGGTCGGAGGCGTCTTTGGCAGAGCCACGGGAATCGCACCCGGATGCGAAGCCTCGCTAACTTACAAGAAGGTCGAGCTGTCGGTATCCAACGAGTACGTTTTCGACACTGGTAACAAATCGGGCAGCTTTTATTACAGTTGGCCGCAACTGACGTATTCGCCCCTCGATTGGCTTCGTGTCGGCCTGGTGGCGCAGCGGACGAAAGCCTATCACACCAGCTTGGACACGCAGCGCGGCTTCCTCGTCGGCCTTTCACATAACAAATTCGCGTTCACGGCCTACATTTTCAATGCGGGCTGGACAGATCCGACGGCGGTTCTGGAGTTGGGCATCAACTTCTAAAGTGTTGGGAACAACGGCAAGGTCAATGCGACTACGTCACTATATCAAGCTGTATGAGTTACACTGCGGTCCCGCATTCGTGAGTGTTCTGCTAGGACTTTCCCTTTAGAAGGTGCCGCAATTTCGGGCAATTAAGCGCCTTGGAAAAGGAGAAACGGCTTTTGACCGTCGCCGAATTGTACCCGTTATGCTGTGCGAAACATAACGGATATTATGTTGCGCTGCGATTTATGTTTCGCCGGGAATCAGAATCATAGTCAGACCAGCGTTTCCCCGCTTTTCGTCTTTACATAAACTGGCTGCTTGGATACTGAGTGGACCACTCTCAAAGGAGATCCGCTCATGTTTGAACAGCTTTTGCAAAGACCTCATCACCTGGCACGTCATCGGACGGAGCCGTACTCGAAGGAGCGTCAGCTTTATCTTTCCCACCTCATTGCGGAGGGCCGCGCCAGAAACACACTGAAGCAATTGGCCTGCCTGCTGCTTAGCATTGCGCGATACCTCTCGATTGATCGAGACGGTGTCACGATGAAGGAGATCGAAGCTGCCGCCGAACGATGGCTTTGTTCGCCACACCATAATTACTCCTCCATCCGGAGTCGCCGTGGAGCCAAGACAGCATTCATGTTTCACGCGTCCAAGTGGCTGCGGGTCCTCGGTCGACTGCAACATCCATTAGCGCAATCTCGCTTTGCATCGGAGCTCGAAGCTTTTCTGCGATTCCAGCGGGACGAGCGAGGATTGGCACCGAGCACAGTTTCGCGGCGACAGAAGCACGTGCAACAGTTTCTTATATCTGTTGCACCACATGCCAAGACTCTGAAGCGATTGAGTACCGCAGAGATCTCCCAGTATCTCCGTTGTGCAGTGACGCGGGGCTGGGCTCGAAGCACCATCGCTCTACACATAGATTCCCTGCGGGCATTCTTCCGATTTTCAGAATGCAAGAAATGGTGTACGCCCGGGCTGGCGGAAACCATCGATTCGCCGCGGGTCTATCGTCATGAGCACCTGCCACGCGGTCCGCAGTGGGGTGACGTGCAGCGCCTGGTAGCAGCGTCGAAGGGATGCACGCCGACCGACATCCGCGATCGGGCCATGCTGCTGCTTTGCGCCGTTTATGGCCTCCGTAACAGCGAGGTTCGCCTGCTTTGTTTAGAAGATCTCGACTGGGTGCAAGAAACGATCCTCGTGGCACGGTCGAAACAACGCAAAAGTCAGCTCTATCCTTTGGTTCAGGAAGTCGGCATGGCAACCTTGCGATATCTCCGCGAGGCTCGGCCTCGCACTGATCGACGCGAGCTCTTTCTCTCCATGAAACAGCCCTATCGCGCTATTACCGCGAGCGGTATGTATTCCATGGTTCGCAGACGCCAACGCAAGCTTGGGATCAAACTGTCTCGTTACGGACCGCATTCTCTTCGTCATGCCTGTGCTACTCACCTGCTCGACCAGGGGCTTTCCCTCAAGGAGATTGGCGACCACCTCGGCCATATGTCCACGGAGGCTACGCAGATCTACGCCAAAGTGGATCTGGCTGCATTGCGAGAAGTCGCCGACATGGACTTACAGGGATTTCTTGCTGCTGAGGAAGCAGGGACACAGAAGTCTGCATCAAGAGCCCCGACAAGAATGCGCTCTGCTGCGACCTCCCAGAAGCGAGGTCAGCAATGAGATTACAAAAGGCGGTCGAAGAATATATCGAGCACAAGCGTTCCTTGGGAATGATTTTCCGCAGCCAAGCAGTCATTCTCCGCGCCTTTGCAAAGGCTCAGGGAGATATCGATATACAGGAAGTGTCGGCGCACGACACGCGCAAGTTCCTTGATGGAAATGGGCCGGTCACACATTCCTGGTTTGGCAAATACGGCACACTCAGAGGTTTCTATCGCTTCTCCCTAGTCCGGCACTATATCGTGCAAATCCCTCTGCAATCCAGCCGGCCGCATCCCCCCGAGGAGTTCCAGCCATACATTTACACCATGCAGGATATGCGCCGGCTTCTCGACGCCGCCCAACGCAAGCGCGAGGGCTGGTTGCTAGAGCCGCATACCCTTCGGATGCTGCTGCTCCTCCTCTACGGAACCGGGCTGCGCATCAGTGAGGCGGTCAGGCTCAGCCTGGCCGACCTTGATCTCTCCGCTGGTGTATTCACAATTCGTGAGAGCAAGTTCTACAAGAGCAGATTCGTTCCTCTGGGCCGTGACCTGCTCAAGGCTCTTCGGCATTACATAGTGCTGCAGTGGCCAGCAGGGGCTCTGGCCACGACGCCGCTCTTGGGAACGCGGAAGGGCAATCGCGTGACGCGCCAGCAAGCGGAAAAATCCTTCCAATGCTTGCGTAAGGAAGCTGGCGTATCTCGTTCGGGCGGCCCACGTAGCCAGCCGCGCTTGCATGACTTTCGGCATACCTTCGCAACAGTCCGTCTTGTCAGCTGGTATCGCGAGGGCAAGGATGTCCAACGCCTGTTGCCTCACCTGTCTACTTACCTCGGGCATTACAAGATTCGACACACGCAGCGTTATCTCACGATGACCACTGAGCTGCTGCGCGAAGCGAGCATGTGTTTCGAGCGCTATGCCACTCCGGAGGCACAACATGCGTGATCGTACGTTGCTCGGTGGGTGGGTGCGGCGCTTCCTGCTAGAACATTTGGTGAGCGACCGCAACCTGGCGCACAACACGCAGCAGAGCTACCGAGATGGGATCGCTCTGCTCATACCGTTCCTGGCGGTTCAGCAGAAAAGAGCAGTCGACAAGCTTTTGGTAGCCGACTTGTCGGCTGAGACACTGAAACTCTTCCTCGATTCCTTGGAGAAGCAACGCAAATGCTCGATCCGTACGCGAAACCAACGACTCGCTGTTATGCATGCGCTGGCTCGTTTTATTGCCGAGCGCAGCCCCGAGCACGTTGCATGGTGTACCGAGATTCGTTCTGTACCATTCAAGAAATTCCACAGGCCATGCCTGCCGTATCTGGACAAGCCGGAAATCGATGCTTTACTGGCAGCTCCCGATCGCAGCACTGTGCAGGGACATCGCGACTATGCAGTGCTGTTATTCCTTTATAACTCCGGTGCTCGCGTCACCGAAACAACCTGTCTTCGTATCGCAGATTTGGATCTGGATTCCAGCCGGATCAATGCGGTCAGGCTGAGGGGTAAGGGAGGAAAAACACGCTTCTGTCCCCTATGGCCGGCCACGACAAAAGAACTTGCTCTTCTTACTCAGAACCGTTCTCCAGATCAGCCGGTTTTCCTTAATCATCGCCGCCAAGCGATCACACGGCACGGGATATACACGATGCTACGGCGATATGTCGTAGAAGCGGCAGTCCGGCATCAGTCGCTGCTGCGCAAGCGTATCAGTCCGCACACCATCCGGCACACGACGGCTACGCACCTTCTTCGCTCTGGTGTCGATATCAACACAATCCGTTCCTGGCTCGGGCACGTTTCCATCGATACCACCAACATTTACGCTGAAACCGACCTGGAGCATAAAGCGCATGTTCTTGCTCATTGCGGTCCATTCCAGGCCCAATCGCCCCAAGGAAAACGCTGGCGCGATGATCCATCGATAATGGGCTTTCTCCGCTCGCTCTAACATATTTATGTGGTGTAGGTTGTGCGCTGGTGTGCTTGTCTGCTGAGGCATCGTGCCCTGCACCACATAAATTTCGGCGCAACATAATATCCAGAGTTTGTCTCTTGCAAAGGGAACGAGCAAAGGAGAAAATCGGCCATCGTGCA
Organism: uncultured Acidobacteriaceae bacterium; assembly: GCA_963796585.1. GTDB lineage: Bacteria > Acidobacteriota > Terriglobia > Terriglobales > Acidobacteriaceae > CAVVDY01. Next base: position 928,264 of record CAWCMB010000001.1, on the reverse strand, counting down.
GCGCTGCCGGGGCATTAACCCGACAGGAACCGTTCATCGATCAGATTCTGGCTTACGCAACTTTTGGACTGTTGGCACAGGTGCGCCGACGAGGTTCTTCGAATTATCAGAGGTGGGTTTTTTCAATTTAGCGACCGGTCAGTTGTGCCGCTTCCGGCTGGCGAGCGCTTATCGAGGTCAGAAATGGTCCCAAAACCGCTTTGTGAGGGAACTCAGGGCCCGTTGCGGTCCATTAACAGCCCCCCGGGGTACAACGTGCACGGCTATGTATCTGAGAATGCGTGCATATTGACCGTGGGTCCCCCTCCCATCGGAATGCCAACCCCGGTGAGTATGCCCTAATTTATGTGCAATTTTAGTGCGGTCCATGTGCAGTCCAAGAGGGGCTGTAATGGGCTTTTTTAGGCTGTAATCGGTGCCACCCGCCTCGCCTAAGTTGTTGTAAATTATGCGCTTAGCGCCATTCGAATCCCTGGGGGGCAGCCAAAGTTACTCATCATGATTTTGGATTGAGTGGTCCCTCGCGTAGCTCGGGATTTCGGCACGCGGCTCCCGCTCCGCTCACGCCGCGTAGACGCCTCAAGTTCGAATCCCTGGGGGGCAGCCAAAGTTACTCCGGTTCAGATTTAGCAATCACCGCCACGCCGCGATAATCAGACCCAGCAACACGAATGCTACGGTCATGTAACCGCCGTTAATGAGAATGTACTTTGCCGAGCGGCGCTCAAACAGCGCGATGGTGGCGAATCGCCAGCGTGACCCACTCGAAGCCGGCGAGTTTCTTCGGGCTATCGCCGAGGTCGATGATGAGCTCCATCGAGGCGTCAGGCAGCAGTTTCTCGCGCGTGTGGTCTGCAATGAGGTCATCGTAGTACCACAGATTCTCCACAAAGACGGGACTCGCAGCGGGTAGATCATGGTCGCGTGACACTGGCATGTCGGGGCGCGAAGATCAAACCACGGCTGAACAGGCTGCGGCGCAGTGGGAAGAAACAGCAGATCCCTCACCTCTAAAGAGGTTCGGGATGACAAAAACACAGGATTTTTATGGCGCAGCTGAAGCTGCGCCCCTTCAAAACGGCGCCCGGCAGAGTTTTTCAGCAGCCTGTGAAGCCATGGCCGTTGCAGATCGTCTTAGCAGATGGCTTCTACGAAGGTGTTCGCAGCGGCGCGCGTTGCAGTTACACGCGGGCGGGAAACATCTCATTCACTCGCAGAGTGGCGGACGTGGTGTCTTCCGCGGTAGGAGTGCGTACCTCGATAGTGCCGTTGCTGTTGGGCGTACATTGGTTTTGAAAGAGAACCTGATTCAACATAATGGACTGCAGCAGCCGGCTCAAGGGACGAGAGTGGAAGCCATTGAGGAATCGTGGGCCGTCTGCCCATCCGGCGCGAAGGGAGTACTCGCAGATGAGCGTCCAATATTCGCGGGTAAGGGCCCATAACCTGAGGTCTTCCAGCGCACCTTCCCGTCCTACGTGATACTCGACTTTGACCAGGCCCTCGGGCGCACCCGCGACCAGAGCATTCCAGTTAGCTACCACAGCGCTTCCCAGAACCTGATCGAGCGCTAAACCGGCGGGGTTGCACGGCGCTTCAATTTTCATTTGCTTCTCCCTGTGCTTTGAGCTGTTCCAACGCAACGCGCACTAAGCATCCGCTTCGGTATCAATCTCTGGAGTCGAGGTGTACAAGGTGGACTGGTCAACGATGGATGGCTCGCCGTTGCCTACTTCCAGTGTCCGCGAGGAAGCGCCGGTTAACTTCTTTCCGGCAGCAATGCGCCAACGTGCTTCCAGCAATCCATAGCGTTGGGGCAGCGACGCGCAGCCGTTCGTGATCGCAAGTCGCATCGCATCTCCCCACTGCGCTCCATGGTCCTCGGCAACGTAGGAACCAACTAACGGCTCCATGTCTATGTAATTCGGCCGGCCCACCAGAAAGGCGACGATCTGCTTAGGTTTTTGCTTCTTGATCTCATCGCGCCACGCGATACAGGAACGGTGGTCCATACGAATGTCAACCAGGACGAGATCGTAGCGATCGGGTTGCCATATCGAAGTGGCCTCGATTACATCGGTCGCACCCACCACGTCAACGCCGCGAAGCATGAGGACTTTCATCCGCAAAGCGCGTCGTTCCGAGTTCCGGTCGATCAGCAGAATACTTGTTTTGTGCGATAACCCGGTGCTTGGCGCTCGACCCACATTCATGAAACTTGACCTCACGTGAAGCACGGCGGGACAACAAACTGCCGCGTCCGGGAGAAACTCTCGATGCTTTAGGAGAGCGGGGTGAGCCGAAGAAACAGTGGCTTCCTCCCGCTTCGAGGGAAGAACAGAAGGAGCCATCTCGATGATGCGAGATGACTCCATTATACGCTTATACGCTTCAGCTAAATATCTCGCCCGGCATACGGGAGAGGGTGCGCGTCGGCAGCGTGTTGTGGATTACGCTTGCCGGCGTGGGCACGCGGTTACTAATTTGTTTGCGCGCGATCTTCAGCTTCAGCGCGCGTTCGATGGACCGCAACTCGGCAACCTCTGCGCCTGAGACCAGGGTGGAAGCACGCCCGGCCAAACCCATACGACCGGTCCTGCCCACGCGATGGATAAAGTCCTCGGGCACCTGCGGCAAATCATAATTGACGACATGCGCGACGCGGTCGACGTGGATGCCACGCGAAGCAACGTCGGTAGCTACCAGCACCTGGAACTTGCCATCCTCGAATCCGTTCAGTGCGCTTTGGCGCTGCGACTGGGTACGGTCGCCGTGAATCATGGCAGCAGCGAAGCCGTCGCGGACCAGGCTTTTGGCCAGGCGCTCGGTGCCGCGCTTGGTGCGAGCAAACACCAGGGTTTGGCCTTTCTCCGAGTACAGTAGCTGGCGCAAGACTCCAGGCTTTTCGGCCTGCGAAACTTCGAATGCCTGCAACTCGACGGTATCGGCCGGCTTGGAGGTAGATCCGAGGGCCACCCGGACCGGCTGCTTCATGTAGTCGTTGACCAGATTGGCCACCGACGCGCTCAGGGTGGCTGAGAAGCAGAGGGTCTGGCGCCCGCGCGGAAGCGCTGCAACAATGCGGCGAATCGCCGGCAAAAAGCCGATGTCGAGCATGCGATCGGATTCGTCGAGCACCAATGTCTTGACCTGGCTGAGGTCGATCAGTTTGCGGCGGAGATAGTCCTCCAGGCGTCCCGGAGTTGCTACAACCAGGCTCGCACCTTTGCGCACCGCCTGGATCTGCTGATGCTCGCCGACTCCGCCGATGACCAGCGCGGCGGGAGCAGCAGCGCGCGGGCGCAGTTTTTCGTACTGCTCATGGACCTGTACCGCCAACTCGCGCGTGGGAACCAGAATGAGGGCAGCAACCTGCTTTTTCGAAAGCTGAGGTGCGAGCCGTTCAATGGTCGGGAGCAGAAATGCCAGGGTCTTCCCGGTACCGGTTTGTGCCGTGGCCAGTACGTCTTTACCTTCCAGCGCGGGAGGTATCGCGGACGCCTGCACCGGCGTCGGGGTAGTGAAATGGAGTTGTGCCAGCTTCTGCTGGAGTTCAGCAGACAAAGGCAGGTCTTTGAATTGTGTCAAACGGTTCTTCTTTCTTGGAGCAGCGTCTCGCGAAGGAAGTCCGCTTTAATCAGGTTCCCGAAGACGTTAAGAGAACGCGTCGGGTGATTGGTGGCGGGCGAGTCGCGAAGGTATAACTGATGCCGCTCTAGTTGGTTCAGCGCTAAACGAGACGGAAGCAGGAAAGGCGGGAATCGGATCGAACTGCGGATCGGATGTCGCTTGCAAGCGGCCGTAGCCAAAAGCGTCTACATACAATGTATCACAGTTGGCAGACCCGCGACGCGTTCCGCCCGGCTCGGCGAGAATTCGAGGGAATACCGTAAACTAACGTTTCAGTGCCTCACGGCATGTGCGCTTGCCCCCAACTCTGCAAATCAGGGAAACTGGACTCATGGAATCTTCAGCGACACAGACGGAAACCCCGATCACAACCATCCGTGAAGTTGGCCGGCACGAAGGCCAGTCGGTGGTCATTCGTGGCTGGCTTTACAACCTGCGTGAGAGCGGCAAACTGTTGTTCCCGCAGTTCCGCGACGGTAGTGGCATTATCCAGGGTGTGGTGGTGAAGAGCCAGGTCTCGCCCGAGCTGTTCGAAAGCATCAAGAGCCTGACGCAGGAATCGAGTGTCATCGTTACCGGGAAAGTACGCGCCGACAAGCGCGCTCCTGGAGGATACGAGCTCGATGTCACCGACGCGCAGGTGGTGCAGAAGGTAAAGGAAGACGATCCCTACCCGATTTCGCTGAAGGAGCACGGGGTTGACTTCCTGATGGAGCATCGGCATCTCTGGCTGCGCTCGCCGCGTCAGGCTGCGGTGCTGCGGGTTCGCGCCGAGATCATCAAGGCGGCGCGTGATTTTTTCGACGACCGCGGCTTCACGCTTACCGATCCGCCGATTCTCACGCCAGCCGCGTGCGAAGGCACCACCACTCTGTTTCCCGTCGACTACTTCGAGGAGCAGGCGTTCTTGACGCAGTCGGGCCAGCTATACGTGGAAGCGACGGCGATGGCGTTGGGCAAGGTCTACAGCTTCGGGCCGACGTTCCGCGCCGAGAAGTCGAAGACGCGCCGCCATCTCACCGAGTTCTGGATGGTGGAGCCCGAGGTCGCTTACGCCACACTGGACGACCTGATGCAGCTTGCGGAAGAGTTCATCACCCAGATCGTGACCCGTGTGCTGGAGCGCCGACGTCCGGAACTGGAGACCATTGGGCGCGACGTTTCGAAGCTGGAGAAGGTTGCGACGCCGTTCCCGCGTATCACCTACGATGAAGCGGTGAAGATGCTGAACGAAGGCCACGAGAAGGGACTGGTCGAAAACAAATTCGAGTGGGGCGGTGACTTCGGGTCTCCTGACGAAACCTACATCTCGTCGCAGTTCGATCGCCCGGTAATGATCCATCGCTATCCCACCGTGGTGAAGGCGTTTTACATGGAGCCTGATCCGCAGCGGCCGGAGCTGGCGTTGTGCGTTGATGTGCTGGCGCCCGAAGGTTATGGCGAGATCATCGGCGGCTCGCAGCGCATGGCGTCCCACGAGCTCCTGCTGGAGCGCATTCACCAGCACGAACTGCCGGAGGAGGCGTTCAAGTGGTACCTCGACCTGCGCAAATACGGAGGGGTGCCGCATGCCGGATTCGGCATGGGCATCGAACGCGCAGTCGCCTGGATTTGCGGTCTGGAGCATGTCCGGGAGACCATTCCATTTCCCCGCATGCTGCACCGGCTGTACCCCTGAAGGCGAGAGAGATAGAGCATGGCAAGTCCACCGATCACAAAACCGTTAGACAACGTTGATTCCAGGAAGATTCGCATCATCGGCGTGCCGCTCGATCTCGGGCAATCACGCCGCGGCGTGGATATGGGTCCATCCGCGGTGCGTGTAGCTGGACTGGAAAGCAAGCTGGAGGCGCTCGGCTACATTGTTGAGGACAAAGGCAACGTGCCGGTCGCGCTGGCTGAGACTAAGTCATCGGGCGATCCTCAAGCCAAGTATCTGAAAGAAATCGCTGAAACCTGCTCGAAGGAAGCGGAACTCGTCATTCAAACGCTCGAAGCCGGCAAGATTCCTCTGGTGCTGGGTGGCGATCACTCAATCGCAGCGGGGACGGTGTCTGGGCTGGCTGAGTTTTATCGCCGTTCAAAGCAGCGGGTCGGCTTGCTTTGGATCGACGCTCACAGCGACATCAACACGCCCGAGAGCTCTCCCAGCGGAAACGTTCACGGCATGCCGCTGGGCGCAATCATGGGACTGTTCCCCGGACCGCTGACCGATATGTACGGGTTCTGTCCTAAGGTGAAGCCCGAGAATGTGGTGCTTGTCGGCATTCGTGACGTTGACAATGTAGAGCGCGAAAACATTCACAAGTCCGGCGTTCACGTCTTTACCATGCGCGACATCGACGAGCGCGGCATGCGTGTCGTGATGGAAGAAGCGCTTCGCCTGGCGGGCCGCAACACCATCGGATATCACGTCTCGCTCGACATGGATTGGATCGATCCGGAGGACGCTCCCGGGGTTGGCACTCCGGTATGGGGCGGTGCTACCTACCGCGAAGGCCACCTGGCGATGGAGATCATCGCCGACCACGGGCGCATGCTGAGCTTCGAAATCGTCGAGGTGAACCCGGTGCTCGACGAACGCAATCAGACGGCGGAGCTGGCGGTCGAGCTGGCGCTGTCGGCGTTCGGGAAGAAGATACTGTAGCGGCGCGATATCCCGTCCACTGGCGGACATTATGGGCTCGGGTGGACGGCAGCCGAGTGTTATCCCCTTCTAAATCCTTGATTCGACTCCGGCCGGGTTGGCTCGCGTATTGCAGTGGGAGATGTGGCGCCAGTCTGCCGTGGACTGAGGCCGCGGAGAAACAATGCTCCAGGACCTCTCTTACGCCGTTCGACAGCTAGCTAAGTCACCCAGCTTCACGCTCGTCGCAGTCCTGGCGATCGCGCTGGGTATCGGGGCCAATACGGCGATCTTCAGCGTAGTGAACGCAGTATTGCTCCGTCCGCTGCGGTATCACGACCCAGACCGTTTGGTCACCATTCTGGAGGGCTACGACCATCCGGTGGCTCCGGGGAATATCGCGGATTGGCGCACGCAGAACCATGTCTTCGAAGACATCGACTCAGCCGAGTCATGGACGGCCAACCTGAGCAAAACGGGGCAGGCTGAATCGGTGAAAGCTCTGAGGGTGAGCCCAAACCTGTTTCCCATGCTCGGTGTGCAGCCCTTGCAGGGCCGATTCTTTGCATCGGACGAAGACCAGACCGGGAATGAACATGTGGTCATCCTGAGCCACGGGCTCTGGCAACGGCGCTTCGGCAGCAATCCTGACATTGTGGGACATCCGATCACGCTTGAAGGTCAGCCTTTCACGGTTGTGGGAGTGATGCCGGCTGGGTTTCAGTTCGCACCATTCTGGGTGACCAAGGCCGAGCTGTGGGTACCTCTTGCGCTAGGGCAGCGGGCTGGCAGCCGCGAGATTCAAAGCCTGCGTGCGTTCGCCCGGCTTAAACCCGGTGTCAGTCTGGGGCAGGCGCGCACAGAGATGGCGACCATTACAGCGCGACTGGAGCAGCAGTTTCCCGGCACCAACCGCAACATCACGGTGCAGCTTCTGAAGGACAAGGTTGTTGGCGATGTTCGTCCGGCACTGCTGGTATTGCTGGCGGCTGTGGGCTTCGTACTGCTCATCGCCTGCGCGAATGTGGCCCACTTGCTGATGGCTCGCGGCGCAGCTCGGCAGCGGGAAATCGCAGTACGGGCCGCACTGGGGGCCGAGCGCTGGCGGATTATTCGGCAGTTCCTTATGGAGAGCTTGCTCCTGGCTTGGCTGGGCGGCGCTGCAGGGTTACTGCTTGCATTCCGAGGCATGCGAGTACTGACTGCGTTGATTCCGGCCTCCTTGCCGAGAGCCGAATCGATTGCCCTGGATGCGCCGGTGCTGCTGTTCACCGCGGCGATTTCAATTCTTACCGGAGTCGTCTTCGGCGTTGTACCTGCCTTACAGGCCAGCGGTGTTAACCTGCGCGATGCGCTGCAGGAAAGCGGACGAGGGGGCGGCGAGAGTCTGCGCCACAACCGCCTGCGCAGCGCGCTTGTGAGTTCGGAATTCGCCCTGGCGTTCCTGCTGATGATTGGGGCCGGGCTGATGGTTCGAACGTTATTGGCTTTGCACGCCATCGATCCCGGATTCGAACCTCACCGCGTGTCGAGCGCAGTTGTGTCGGTTGCCGGCTCCGAAGAGGCGCAGCCGCAAAAACGCTTTGCCTTTTATGAACAGGTCGTGGAACGGGTAGCGGCTTTGCCGGACATCGAGTCTGTCAGCGCTATCAATCACGTTCCCCTTGCCGGAGATACGTGGGGATTTCCCTTCTCCGTTGAAGGCCGGCCGCCATCACGCCCGGGGGAGTCACCGAACGCCATTTACCGGGTTACCCTGCCGGGTTATTTCCGAACCATGGGGATCACTCTTCTGCGAGGACGCGACATCAGCCAGAGTGACAGCATGGAAGCTCCCGGAGTAGTGATCGTGAACCAGCGCATGGCGCGAACCTACTGGCCGGGGGAAGACGCTATTGGGAAGCGAATCACGCTCGATGATTCAGCGAAAAATCCAAAGTGGCTGACCGTCATCGGAGTCTCGCAAGACGCTAAGCAGGATGGATGGACGACGGCCCCGCGTCCGGAGATGTATTTGCCCCTGCTGCAGAGCCGTGAGTATCTGAACGACACATCCAGCCATTTCCAATACATCACCCTGGTGGTGCGTAGCACTGGTGAGCCTGAAGCAATTGCCAACGAGGTAAAGGCGGCGGTTGCGGCCCTGGACAAGAATGTTGCCGTTTCGGAGATCGAAACTATGGACCAGGCGGTCGCAGAATTGAACGCGCAGCCCCGGTTCGAGTTCTGGCTGCTGGGCAGTTTCGCGGGCTTGGCGGTACTGCTCGCGGCACTTGGCATCTACGGCGTGATGAGCTACTCAGTTTCGCGCCGCACGCACGAATTGGGGGTTCGGATGGCGCTGGGCGCGGCGCAAGGCGATGTGGTACGGCTGGTAGTGAGGCAGGCTATGAGCCTGGCCCTCGTCGGCTCGTTCTGCGGTCTGGTGGCGGCCGTCGCGCTCACGCGCATGATGTCCAGCTTCCTGTATGGCGTGCGACCCATCGACCCGCCAACCTACGTCTCTGCTGTTGTGGCGATTAGTGGTGTGGCGCTGCTCGCCGGCTACATTCCTGCCCGGCGTGCCACGCGGGTTGATCCTGTGCGGGCGTTGCGCTCGGAATGAATGAGCTTCAACCCGGTGCTCGAGGAATTTCAGCGCCCCACGTCGGGCATGCCTGTAGCGCAGGCTACTGCGACGGTGGTACGTACTCTTTCGGTTTCTCAGCGCCCTCGCCGAAGAAGTAGGCGTCCATCTGCTGCACGATGAATTCCTGGTGTTCTTTCTTCCAGGGCTGTAAGCGATATTCATTGAGCAGCATCTTCATGTGCTCCTGCCACTGCTCCCAAGCGAGCTTCGAGATGTTCTCATAAATTTTCTGGCCCATCGGGCTATCAAAAGGCGGCTCGTCGAGTCCCTCCATTTCACGGCCAAACTTTACGCATTTCACCATGTGCGCCATTCAGAATCCTCCGCCTTCAAACTGCAGATATATGCCAACACTCAATTCTAACGGTCATCCCGCCAGAACCGAAATCGATAGAAATCTTGATCTTTGAGCCGGGTTGTAAGGTGGGCTGTAACCTCGGGAAGCTGGAAGAAGGCAGCTATTCACCGAGCCAGGTGCCCAGAGGCCGCAGCCGGTCAACGTGGTCGAAGATGATTTTTGCGGCGCCGGTGATGGGAACAGCCAGGATCAGGCCGCTGGCGCCCCACATCCATCCCCAGAACAGCAGCGAGATGGTGAGGGCGAGTGGGTTCAACTGCAATCGCTTGCCCAATATCTTCGGGTAGAGCACGTTCATGGCGATGAGGTGCAGGCCGACGACGGTAGCGAAGATCAAGATCACGGTCGGCAAGGTTACATGCCCGAGATCGATGAACAGCGGCGGAATGATCGCGAGTATCGGGCCCAAATACGGAATGAGACTGAGGAAACCGCTGATCACTCCGATGAAGTAGAAATACGGAAGGCCAATCAGCCCGAAGGCCGCCATGCTGCAAACGCTGAGAAACACACCGATGATGAAGTTGCCGACGATGAACGATCGAATCATGCCGGAGATCAGCCCCAGCATCACGTATGCGGTGTTTCGGTTCTCCATGCTGAAGAGCATCACGGAAGCAGTTCGAACGTGATCCTTCCAACTCAGCATGAAATAAACCAGAAAAGGAACAAACGTCAGCGTCAGCGCCAGCTCTGATACCGCCCCGGCATTTCGTGTGAGCGTGTCGGTCCAGCTCTCGTCCTGCTTTACTGTGACCGGAACGGTTTTTTCGGTAGGTTGTGGAACAACCTCTTCGGTCGTCTTTTCCAGCTCTTCCGCCTGCTTGCGAACCTTGTCGACGATGCCTCTGATGTGAGACTTGTATTTGGGCATCTCGTGCGCAAAGTCGATTGCCCGGCTGTAGGAGACGTAGGTTGCGCCGAGCGCGGCACCGACCAGCAGCGCGACCGCAATGAAGGACGCCACAGCCCTGGGTACCTGCTGCACAACCAGAAAATCCACCACAGGAGCCAGGACGAACGAAAGCAGAATGGAAACGAGCAGTACTACCAGAATGAGCTTGGCGACGAAAATGAGACAAAGCACAACCGCCGCGGCAAGAATCGCGACTGACGCGGTCTGCAGTCGTTCGAGGCGACGGCGCTCCAGCTCCGCAACCGTCGAGCGATTAATCGAAACCTGGGGAATCGCGCGCGGTCCCCCGGCAGCGTTCTGCTCAATGTCCACGTCGTCGGACAGGGGGGGAGCGAGTTTGTCGAGCGCGTCTTCGGGCATTGCCGACCTGAGGGTACTCACGTCAACCTAAGATTCTGTCCATGATACGTTTGCTGTGTCGAAAATGGAAAATACCTTGTGACAGAGCACCACAGTGCGCAACGCCGGATACTCTCCCTCGATTTCGGTTCCAAGACCATCGGGCTCGCGGTTACCGATGAACTGGGGCTGACCGCACAGGGCCTGCCGACCCTGCGGCGCACCAATAAACGAAACGATCTGGACCATCTGCGCCGAACCATAAAGCAGTACGGCGTGGGCGAGTTGGTGATGGGACTGCCTTTGCGGCTGAGCGGTGCTACGGGGATTCAGTCGGACAAAGTCGAGGTGTTTGCCGAAGAGCTGCGAAAGAAGTTCAAGCTGCCGGTCCACCTTTTCGACGAACGGCTGACCTCAGTGGAGGCCAACCGGGTGTTACGGGAGTCTGAAATGAGCATTCGCCGCCGCGCCGAGGTGGTGGACCAACTGGCGGCGGTGCTGATCCTGCAAGCTTTTCTGGAGGCCCGGCGCTCGAAGCGGGCTGAATAGCGTTAGGTGGCGGCTGTGCCATGCGACACGGCTACTCCCGATATCATCTAAACTGCAATCTTCATGCGCACGTTTTTCGTCATCGTTCTGCTCGCGGTGCTGGTTGTCGGCGGCTGGTTTACCTGGGCAGCACTGTTGCCGGTGAGCCCGTCGCAGGCGACATTCGTACTGCTTCGTCCGGGCTGGACGACGCGGCACATTGCGCGCGAGCTGCAACAGGATGGAATTATCCGCAGTGCCGATGCCTTCCTGGTGTTGCATTACATGCAGGGTCTGGGCAGCCTCAAGGCGGGCGAATACCAGTTTGAGAGTCCGGCAAACGCGTTACAGGTGCGGCAACGCATTTTGCACGGTGACGTCTATGTACGCACGGTTCAGGTCCCGGAAGGCTACAACATCTATGACATAGCAGCCGTTGTGGAGCAGGCAGGACTAGGTTCCGCTGCCGACTTCATCATCGCGGCGAAGGGAGATTTATTTCTGGTCAAGGATCTCGATCCTAATGCCACCTCGCTCGAAGGCTATCTCTTCCCTGACACCTATCACTTCACCCGCATCGATACGGCGCACGAAATCGTGGCGGGCATGGTGCATCACTTTCGTCAGGAGGCGCAGAAGATTGGATTGTTGCGACAAGGGGACATCCATCGTATTGTGACGGTGGCCTCCATCGTCGAAAAGGAGACAGCGGTACCTGAGGAGCGTCCGCTGGTAGCCAGCGTGTATTACAACCGGCTGGCCAGAAACATGCTGTTAGGCGCCGACCCGAGTGTGGTTTATGCAGCGCTGGTGGCGGGTCGTTATAGGGGGACGATCTATCAGTCGGACTTGCAATTCGACTCACCCTATAACACTTATAAATATGCGGGCTTGCCGCCTGGGCCGATTGCCAATCCGGGAACAGCGTCACTGCAAGCGGCGATGAATCCTGCGCAGACGGACTACCTTTATTTCGTAAGCGACAACAATGGGCATCATCGCTTTTCTCGAACTGCGGAGGAGCACGAGCGCAACGTGGCAGCGTACCGTCGAGCGGTAGCGCAGGCGCATTGACTATGGCCTGCCGGAACCCAGCCCATCCGTCTGAAGCAGCTTGCTTGAAGGCTGGAAGACCGGCTCATCACGCTATACTCTAAGGTTCGTCTGTGCGTCACATGAACGTGTCCCGACTTCTGCTGCTTGGCCTGATCGCTTCTGTACTGGCGTATTCCCCCGGGTGTCTGTTCCGCACGCGCAAGGTGCAGGTTCGCGTGAATAACGAGCAGATGCAGACGGCCACCCTGGATGACCTGGTGAACCGCATCAATACCGAAGCTGCTAAAGTGCAAACTCTTGACGCGACGGTAAATATCGACACCTCGGTGGGAGGTGGCAAGACCAAGGGTGTGGTCACGGATTATCAGCAGATCAGCGGCTATGTCCTGATTCGCCGCCCTGACATGATTCGCATGATCGGCTTGTTTCCGCTGGTGCGGAACAAGGCCTTCGACATGGTGAGTGACGGCACTGAATTCAAGCTGTGGATTCCGGTAAAGAACAAATTTTATGTCGGCCACAACGATGTGGTGAAGCCTGCAGCGAACCCGCTGGAGAACCTGCGCCCGCAAGTCATCTATGAGGCGCTGCTGCTGCATCCGATCGATCCGGCGACGGACATTGCGGTGCTCGAGGCGGACAACCCGGTGGAATTTGACGATAAGACCAAACAAGTCCGCGTCTTATCAACGTATGTCGTCGATGTCATCCGCAAGGGTACCGATGGAAAGTACTACCTGCAGCGGAAGGTCATCTTCGACCGTCAGGACCTGATACCAGATCACCAGATTTTCTATGACAAGCAAGGATCGGTGGTTACAGACGCCATGTATTCGGCATTCAAGTATTTCGATAATGTGCGAGTTCCCACCATCATCGAGATCAAACGGCCTCAGGAAGAGTACGACATCACAATAGCCATCACGAAGGCCACCGCTAATGGGCCGATCAAGGAGGAGCAGTTTGCGCTGGAACAGCCACCCGGCTCGCAGCTTGTCGATGTCGATCACGAGAATGTGAATTCTGCGGTACCCGGCGCTACGCCGCCTCAAACCTCAACTTCACATCGCTAGAAATTATCCGCAAAAGAGAAAAGGCCCCATCCGCACGATGCAAATGGAGCCTTGAACCGCTGTTCGCCAACTAGCGCTTCGATTGTCCGCGCACCATCTTCTTCACCTTCCGCTTTTCCGATCCGCGGGCGTAGGTGCGCTTCGCTTTTGGCGCCGCCTTCTTGCGCGCTGTGCGCTTTACTTTCTTGCGTTCTACTTTATCGGTAACTGTTTTCGTATTTGCCATGAACTCTCGTGTCCTTATTTTCTGAATGTGAAGGCACGCCGTACCGCCATTGGGGGTCATGCTAAGTTGCGGCGCTAGGCTTTTTCGAGCTGAGCGTATTTTTCGACCAGCTTTTTCATGCCGTACCTTGGAAATTGTACCGTAATCTTGGCGCTGTCCCCATCGCCCTCCCGCCGATACACCGTCCCCTCTCCGTACTTTGGATGGCGTACCCGCTGTCCCGCGCGAAATCCGGTGTGGCCGGTCGGCGCCGGAATCTCGACTTTTGGTCGGGTGAATTTCTTTCCCCGCGAGGCAAAGAACTCGGCGATGTTATCGATCGAGTTGTATGCCGGGCCGCTGTATGTGCTGCGCTTTGCCGGCTCGCGCCTTGCATATTGCGGGCGCTGATCTTCGTCCTCGTAGGAATAGTGGGTCGAGGCGCCGTAGTCGGTCGTGTCGCGATAGGCCGGGCGACGGGGCGAGCCGAGGTCCTGCATCAGCTCGGGCGGGATTTCCTCAAGGAACCGCGAAGCCACGCCAGCCTCGGGCATGTCGGTGCCGTAACGGCGGCGGTATCGCGCGCGCGAGAGGATCAGGGTATCCATAGCGCGGGTCATGCCGACATAGCACAAACGGCGCTCCTCTTCGATGTCCTCAGGATTGAGCAAGGTTCGCGAATGCGGGAATAGCCCTTCTTCCATTCCGGCCAGGAACACCAGCGGAAACTCGAGTCCTTTAGCGGCATGCAGGCTCATCAAGGTGATGCGGGCGGTCTCATCGTACTGGTCGGCATCGCTGACCAGCGCAGCGTGGTCAAGGAATTCGTTGAGGGTTTCGCCACGGTCGCGCGAATCCATCGCGGCGTTCACCAGTTCGCGCAGGTTCTCGATGCGCGAAAGCGCCTCCGGCGTGTCTTCCGCTTCAAGTTGCTTCATGTAGCCGGTGCGGTCGATGAGAAACTTCAGAAGCTCGGCCGCAGATGCGGTGTCGCCGGGTGCGCGAAAGCCCTGGACTCGCTCTTCGCCTTCTGCTGCGCTGGCTTCGGCACTGCTGTTTTCCGCCGCGAGGGTTTCAGGCGAGAAATCGGTGTCCGCGTCTTCGCTAAACATCTCAGCCGTAAAGTCGATGGAGTGCTGGTCGTCGAGCGGTTCCGCCTCGGCCGACGCTATCGGCTCCGACGTCTGGTCCACGCGCTCGCTAAACCTACCCAGGTGCATGGCGCGAGCGTCGTCAAGCAGCTCTTTGAATGCCTTTAGGGCTGCCAGAGCGCGTGGCGGGAGTAATTGCCCGCGGATGACTTGGCCGATCGCTCGCCATAGGGAAACGCTCGTCTCCAGCGCGATGCGCTCCAGCGTCTCCATGGTGTTCTTGCCAATGCCGCGTGGCGGAGTATTGATGACGCGCTGCATGGCAATCGAGTCGTCCGGATTATGAATGACCTTCAGATAGGAGACAAGGTCCTTGATCTCCGCCCGCTCGTAGAAGCTGAAGCCTCCCACAACGTGGTACTTCATCTGATAGCGCCGCATGGCCTCTTCAAACAGGCGCGACTGCGAATTGGTTCGATAGAGAACGGCCGCTCGAGGAGGATTGCCGTCTGAATCAGCGGCAGCTTCGCGCAGGTATTTCGCTATGTAATCGGCGGCGAACAGCGCTTCGTTCTCGCCGTCCGGAGCTTCGTAATACCCGACCTTGGCGCCACCCTGGCGGTCAGTCCACAGGTTCTTGCCCTTGCGCTTTAGGTTATGCGCCACCACCGTGGAGGCCGCCTGCAGGATGTTCTGCGTCGAGCGGTAGTTTTGTTCCAGCCGCACGATGCGCGCCTCGGGAAAGTCCTGCTCGAACTCCAGAATGTTGCGGATATCAGCGCCGCGCCAGGAGTAGATGCTCTGGTCCTCATCGCCGACCGCGCAGACGTTGTGCCCGCTTCCGGCGAGCATACGCATCAGTTCGTATTGCGGCCGATTGGTGTCCTGATACTCGTCAACCAGGATGTGGCGATAACGGCGGTTGTATTTTTCGCGCGTCTCTGCCGACGCCTTCAGCAGGCGTTGCGTGAAGAGCAGCAGGTCGTCAAAGTCGAGGGCGTTCGACTTTGCCAGCTCCTGGCGGTAAAGCTCGTAGATGTGAGCTACGCGCTCGACTTTGGGATCGCCCGACTGGAGATAGACCTCCTGCGGATCGAGCATGTGGTTCTTGGCCCACGAGATGCGTCCGAGAACATTGCGCGGGGTCAGTTGCTTGTCATCGATGCCCAGGCGCCGCATGGCCGCCTTGACCACGTTCTGCTGGTCGGACTCGTCGTAGATGACGAAGTCCTTGCGATAACCTTTGCCGCCAATCTGCAGTACTTCGATGTCTTTGCGGAGCACGCGCACGCAGAAGGAATGAAACGTGGAGATCAGCGGCTTGGCCAGAGTACGCGCGCCAACCAGCGAATCCACGCGGCCTGCCATCTCGGAAGCAGCCTTGTTGGTGAACGTGACCGCCAGGATGGAATCCGGCGCAACCCCAACCCCGTCGACCAGGTGAGCGATGCGGTAGGTGATGACGCGGGTCTTGCCGCTGCCCGCGCCGGCGAGAATCAGCACCGGCCCGTTGACGGCCTCGACGGCCTCCCGCTGTTGCGGATTGAGTTGGGTTAGATACGACGACAAATTTCAGGATACTCGAAACAAAGATTCACCACAGAGGCACGGAGAACACGGAGTTTTGTTTGTCTTGCCCCTCCGTGTCCTCTATGCCTCCGTGGTGAACATGAGAGGTCTGGCTGGGATGCGGTCGCGATTAATTCGGTTTTGCACCCGCTACCGGCGCTTCCATGGCGCGCCGCGCCCTGCACTCGGAGCAGGGGCAATGCTCGCGCAAATAGTCCCACGAATAGATGCCGTGCTCGTGTCCGTCGTTCCAGACGAAGCGAATGGCGTATTTGCCAACGGGTTCGATTTTGGTCGGCTTGGCAAGGGCCTTGAACATCGGCAAGGCGCCGGCGACCGGCTTGAGCGGATCGCCGGGCTGACGGCCGTCTTTTTCGCGCTCCTCATTGCATAACGCGCAAGGGCAAGCATCGCGCAGGAAGACGAACGAGTAGCTGCTCTGGTGTCCGTCTTTCCATTCGATATCCATACCGGTGCCGGCGGTCTGGTGAACTTTGATCGTCTTGGGTTCTGCTTCGAGTTTGGTCATTGCCAAGCGTCGTGCTTACACTCCAGTATCGCAGAAGGCGCCTGTGAATTGCGCGCCCGACATGGACAAAAAGGCACAGAACGTGAGTCCTGGGAAGCGGGATAATGAATCCGAGCCCCTGAAGGGAGAATACTACTTAACTCACGTTCTCACGGACGAACTGGGTCAAGAGTTGAGGCCGATCGCACGGGTGCCGAGTTTGTGCTTATACAGCGTTTCGCGTTTTATGACTTCATCCCGCGCCATGGTCTTGGATAGCGTCTGAAGCACAGAGAAGCGGAACTGCTCTGGGTAGCGAGGATCGCTCTCAATTAATTTTCGGAGGCGGACATTGCCGCCATGTCCCGATTTCGCATATTCCCGCCAGCGGCCCCAGATTCCGCTCACGCCGGACGCGCTGCCAACGTATAGGTCTCCCGACGTCTGGGCGAGTATCAAATAAACGCCGGAAACAGCGCTCAGCGGTATTCGCCAATCCCTGTGGGCCTCCTCGTTGTCAAAGAGGTCCCTCAGTTCAGCGTGCGTAAGACTAAACTCCAAATAGTCGTCAAAAGCAGAGAGCTTGCGTCCGGGAGGCAGGATCTCAAGCACCGGCACCGGCTTGTTAGCGAGTTTCTGAACAAATTGTCTTTCTTGCCAGCCAATGATCAGCCGATCACGGAGACAATCAAACCGGGTATCGCGCTCTAGGTCATAGAAGAATTTGGACGTGCTGTTCCATTCCAAAGACCAACTACATTCGGGAAGAGTGACCCCTTCGCTCGCGGGGCGGACGCGGAGGACCTTGTATACGCCGAAAAACCGTGCCCGGCCGCCGGACAATCCGCAGAAGGAGACGATTTGCTCAGCACCATGGAAATTGGGTTTCCTTTGAGAGCTTAGTTTGTTTTGATATCTCTGGTAAAGTTCAAGCCAGTCGTGCCGCCGGGACAACTCCTCTACGGGGTACCTAGGATCTAGGTGACGGACCAATTTCGTAAGCAGAGTTGCATCGAAGCCCTCGATCTTCAAAACATCGACCAACCCCAGCATCATGGCGCTCAGCTTAACATGCCTCTTAGGCGCAAACCAGCGAAATTGAGCCCGCCCGTCGCTAGTGGATGAGCCAAGTAGTTGATGCCCCTTCAGGGAGGGCACAAGAGCAGGTCCCTCGGCGGCTGAAGCCACGTCGGGATGACAATTCATAGGGACGGCCAGACGTAGGCCTGAAGGCCAACTCTCCCACCCAGCTACTCGCCCTGTGAACACCCTACCCGTGGGCCGCCGAACCCCCACTCAACTCTTTGACGATGTTGCCGACGAATGCCTTGGCATCACCGAACAGCATCAGCGTGTTGTCCAGGTAATACAGCGGATTGTCGATGCCGGCAAAGCCCGGGTTCATGCTGCGCTTGATAACCATCACGGTCCGCGCCTTATCCACGTCGAGAATGGGCATGCCGTAGATTGGGCTGCCCTGGTCGGTGCGAGCTGCCGGATTGGTCACGTCGTTGGCGCCGATGACCAGTGCCACGTCGGTCTGCGGAAAGTCGCCGTTGATCTCGTCCATTTCGATCAGGCGATCGTAAGGAATGTCGGCTTCGGCCAGCAGCACGTTCATGTGGCCGGGCATACGACCGGCAACCGGATGGATGGCAAAGCGGACATCCACTCCCTTCTTGGTGAGCAGGTCATACAATTCGCGAACCTTGTGTTGCGCTTGGGCGACGGCCATGCCGTAACCGGGGACGATCACAACTTTGCTGGCCGAGGCAAGAATCCCAGCCGCGTCTTCGGCCGCGGCGCTACGTGCGACTCGCTCTTCTTTGGCTGCAACCGCGGAGGCCTGTACCTGGCCGAAGGCTCCGAACATCACATTAGTGAAGGAGCGATTCATGGCCTTGCACATGATCACCGACAGAATGAAACCGGAAGATCCGTCGAGCGCTCCGGCCACGACGAGCACCTTGCTGTTCAGAACAAATCCCAGGAGTGCCGCGGAAATGCCGGCGTAGGAATTCAGTAGCGAGATGACCGTGGGCATGTCCGCGCCGCCGATGGGAGTGACCAGCATCACTCCGAAAATCAGCGCCACAACTACCATAATGGGGAACAGGATGGCGTGTCCGGGATTCACCACCAGCGCCGCCGCCAGCCCCAGCGCTCCGGCCAGAACGGAGAGGCTGACGATGTTCTGGCCGCGATAGACGATCGGCCGCTGGGGCAAAATTTCCTGCAACTTGCCCGCGGCGATCAGGCTGCCGGTAAAGGTTAGCGCGCCGATAATGACTTCCAGCGAGATCTCGCCCATTTCAAAGCGCGTGACCCGGGTGGTGCCCGCGTAGAACTCGGCGATGCCGATCATAGCCGCCGAGAGCGCGCCAAATGCATGGCTCAGGGCGGTTCGCTGGGGCACCGCCGTCATATGCACCAGGCCCAGAGGGACGCCGATGCCCGCGCCGATGATTAACGGGATGAGGACCCATTTGTAATGGGCCACCTCGGGGTTGAAAAGCGTAACTGCGACTGCCAGGGCCGCGCCGACTTCTCCCGCCAGAACGCCCCAGCGCGCGCTCACCGGCGAACTCAGGAACCTGAGGGAAAGAATGAAGAGAACGACTGCGACAATGTAGGCGAAATCAAGATACTGCTGCAACGCGAGCTGGTTCATGATTGTTTCGGCCCGCGCGACTTGAACATGCGCAGCATGCGGTCGGTGATCAGAAATCCGCCGACCATATTGCTGAACGATGCCGCGACGGCGATTGCACCCAGCACAGTGGTGAGCGGCGTCTCATGACGGCCGGCGATGATGATGGCGGCAACGACCACGATCGCGTCGAGAGCGTTGGTCAGCGACATCAGCGGCGTATGGAGCAAGGGGGAAACCCGCGTGATCACTCCAAAGCCGACAAACCCGGCAAGGATGAAAACGTAAAGATTCGAAATAAAGTCTGGTGGCATTTTGGTTCCTCTGCATTTCTCGGCGGGGGCCGCCGAACCTTAACAATCACTGCACCGCCAACGCCGGCAAGCCAAACAATTCGCGAATGCGCGGATTCACAATCTCGCCGCCTTCGGTTACCAGGGTGCCGCTGATGATGTCGTCCTGCATATTCACGTTCACCTTGCCGTCTTTCACCATGTTCAGCAGGAAATTGCTGACGTTTTTGCTGTACATCTGGCTGGCGTGGTAAGGCACCGTGCTGGCGAGATTGATCCAGCCGATTATGGTGACTCCATTCACTGAGATCTTCTCGCCGCTCCTGGTCAACTCGCAGTTGCCGCCGCGCTCAGCCGCGAGATCGACGATTACTGACCCTGTGGCCATGCCGGCAACCATCTCTTTGGTGACCAATACTGGAGCCTTCTTGCCGGGCACGACGGCGGTGGTGATGACAACATCGCTCTCTGCGATGACCTTGCCCAGCAACTCGCGCTGCCGCTGATAGAAAGACTCGTCCTGCGCCTTGGCATAGCCGCCTGCGTCTTGCGCATCTTTCACTTCCAACGGGAGCTCGACAAATCGTCCTCCCAGGCTTTGCACCTGCTCCTTGACCGCGGGCCGCACATCGTAAGCGGAGACGACTGCACCCAGGCGCCGTGCGGTCGCGATGGCTTGCAACCCGGCCACGCCGACTCCAATGATCAGCACTCGGGCAGGAGTGATGGTTCCGGCAGCGGTGGTCAGCATGGGGAAGATTCGCGGCAGGATATCGGCAGCAATGAGCACCGCCTTGTACCCGGAAGCTGTCGCCATCGACGACAAGGCGTCCATGCTCTGGGCGCGCGTGGTACGGGGCACGAGTTCTACCGCGAAGGAGGTCACGCCGGTAGAAGCGATGGCCTGCACGGTTTCGACTGTTCCCATCGGCCGCATAAAGCCGATGAGGAACTGTCCGCGGCGCAGCAACGACAGGTCGGCGGCTCCGGTGCGATCGTCCGAGCCGTAGCACAGCACCTGGGGGATGATGTCGGCCTGCCGGAACACTTCGGCCCGGCTGGCCGCGATTTTGGCCCCCTTGCTCTCATAGTCGGAATTGGTGTAGCCGGCTTCAAGGCCCGCGTCGGCTTCGACCAGGACCTCCAAGCCGGCCTTGATAAGGCTGGTTACAGCAGCGGGAACAAGTGCGACGCGTCTCTCCCCGGGAAAGCTCTCACGGGGAACCCCTACCATCATGGGAGCTTCCTCCAGAACGCCTCTTTGCAGTTAAGAGGTCAAACGGAACATTTTAGTCGGCGGGAAGGAAAAGTCCATCAGAACAGAAGGGATGTGCCAAAACAGGCATAGAAACGGCAAAACCCGAAGCCTATGGCTTCGGGCCTCACCACGACTGTTGCAACTGAGCATTGCGTTACCGCAATGCAATTACTACAGTCTCTGCCCCCGCAGGCACTCGTTCCATCCAAGGCTCGTGTCACCGACGAAGCCTGGAAGTCGGCCAGCGCTTTCGCAAGCATGGCCGGGGGATCTCACATCCTCGGTTAGGGGGTAGCAGGGTTCCACGAAATGGCGCGGCACTACTTTTGGGAACCCTGCTGTTTTGCCCGGGAGGGTCATTGCTGCCGGGCTTCAACATCCCTTTCAACACCGAGAAAGATTGCCATTTCTACCAGCACGCTGCGTGCCACGTGCCGGGCATTGTGACGGGGGAAGGAAGGACTTAAGAATTCAGCGACTTACGCAATGACTAAGGGTCGTGTCGGGGCTGTTACTATCCAACCGGATAGTCGGTGCAAGCCTAGTGGTTAGTCGTTTGGGGTTCAGGCTTTCCGGCTTTGCCGGGTTCGGCTTCTGCTGTGCCCTCCGCTGGTGCTGCCTGATCCGAGCTCGGCTTCTGGACGTATTTCACTAACAAGGTGATTCGCCGGTTCGAGGCGTCGGTCGGGTCTGACTTGTTGCGCAAATTTTGATCGGCAAAACCTCGTATTTCGGCCACCTGGTCGGAGCGTAGCCCGTTTTGCTGCATGAATCTGCGGCAGGCGTTGGCCCGGTCGGCCGAGAGCTCCCAGTTACTATAATTTGCGCCGGCACTGAAGGGTTTGTGAGTCGGTATGACCTTCAATCGAGACCCGGTTCGGGAGCTTGCCCAATTCCGGCGCCAATACCGCGAGTACTTCGCGCGCCGAATTGGTTGGATTCGAGCTGCCGCTTTCGAAAAACAGACCAGTGTCCGACTCCAGCAGCTCAATGCGCAGGCCCTCGGCGGTAACCGTCATTTCGATGTGCGCCTTCAGTTTGTCGAAGTCGCTGATCTGACGCATTGCGATCTGAAGTTCCTCTTTCAGCTTCGCCATGTCCTGCTTGCGCAGTGGGAGATTGTCGCCCGAGCCGGTTTTATCGCTGCCCACCATCTTGGAGGTACCGCTGGGGTCTTTGAAATAGCCGCCGACCGCCTCCTGAATCTGCTTGCTGCTGTTCATCAGCCACAGCACGATAAACAGTGCCATCATCGCGGTAACGAAGTCGGCGTAAGCCACCTTCCAGGCGCCACCGTGATGACCACCATGGCCGCCGTTACGCTTGATGACGATGATTTGCGGCTTCGTGGTCACTGCGGTTTCCTCATGCCGGGGCTGCCTCGGCATCTGCGGCCGGAGCTGCGGCCGCGGCTTGACCGGCTTCCGGCGCGCGGTTCTTGCAGTTGTCCTCAAATTCCTGGAAGGTTGGCCGGACGTGCGCCGGAATGGCGCGCCGTCCCATCTCGGCCGCGAGCAGCGGAGCCACGCCCTTCATGAACGCGATCATGGCGACGCGCAGCACGTGCCAATATTCGCGCTCTTCATCCGCAAGCTTGGTCATGTTGGCGGCGAGTGGGCCGACAAACCCATAGCACATCAGGATGCCCAGGAAGGTTCCCACCAGGGCGGCGGCGACCTTCTTGCCAATTTCCTCGGGAGGTCCGCCGAGAGCGCTCATGGTCAGCACCACTCCGAGTACGGCAGCGACGATGCCCAGCCCGGGCAACGCATCGGCCATGCTGCTGAGGGCTCCGATGGGCATCTGCTTTTCGTGGTGGTGGACGTCCATATCAGCCTCGATCATCTGGTCGACGTCGAAGGCCTCCACCCCGCCCATGACGACCATGCGCATGGTGTCGCAAACGAAGTCAACGGTTTCGTGGTCTTTCTGGAAAGAGGGGAACTGAGCGAAGAACGGGCTCTCTTTCGGTCCTTCGATGTCCTTTTCGACCGCGACCAGGCCCTGTTTACGGGCTTTGGAAAACAAATCAAAGAGCATCTTGAGAGACTCAAGATAGCGCTGCTTACTGAACTTCGAGCCGCGCAGCACTCCGGTCATCCCGCCGACGATGGCTTTCAAAGTGTGCAGTGGATTGGCCACCAGCAGGGTGCCAATCGCTGCGCCGCCAATGATGAGCAACTCGGCAGGCTGAATGAGCACCTGGATGGGACCGTGCTCCATGAGAAAGCCGCCAATGACCGCGGCCAACACGACGAGCATGCCAATAATGGCGAACATATCCACAAGTTCTATCGGCTAAAAGCAAACAAACTTCGCCGGAAGGTGGGTTGGTTCGAGGGCCGTTGCGGGGACGTCCATTGAGTGAAAACGAGCGGTGATGGTTCGAAAATCGGATCGTCCCGATTGTGGCGCTGGTTCCGTATAGGATTGCGACCTGTTGCGGAGTATGCAGGAATCGTTACACCATTTCATTTACAACATAAAATACGCACGGCGATTCTAAGTTTCTTCTGCTTGCGGTTGAGGTGCGCAGGTTCGTGAGATTGCCCTCAAAGATTGCTTTGGCCGCGCTGGGCATTGCATTGGCGTGGATGCTGCTGCGGACGCCACTCCACGCGCAGTATCTCGCCTACTCGTTCAAGGCGAACCCCAAGGCCGGCCAACAGATTTACGAGTCCGCCTGTGTTTCTTGCCACGGCAGCGATGGCAAAGGAGCGCCTCAAACCCTCACCGTCTTCAAGCGGCCTTCGAGCTTCCCGGATTTCACCCGCTGCGATCAGACAACTGCGGAAGTGAATACGGCGTACAAAGCGGTCATCGAGAATGGCGGGCCGGACCGCGGATTCTCCCAGATCATGCCGGCTTTTCGCGAAGCACTCACCTCGCAGGAGATTGACGACGTGGTTGCCTATCTGCGGGAGTTCTGTCCCAATTCGCATTGGCCTCGCGGGGAGCTTAACGTTCCTCGTGCAATCGTGACCGAGAAGGCTTATCCCGAAGACGAACTCGTTCTATCGACCGGCATCAATGCAAACGGCATGCCAGGGAATGAGAGCCACATCATCCACGAGCAGCGCTTTGGCATGAAAAACCAAATTGAAGTGGATGTACCAATCGTCTTCCAGGACCAGAATCACACCTGGTATGGCGGCGTGGGCGACGTGACGCTGGGACTGAAGCGGGTGATGTTCTCCAACCTGCGCGCGGGCTCCATCCTGAGCTTACAAGGCGGATTTCTGCTGCCTACCGGCAACTACCAGCGGGGCTTCGGTGCAGGGACAACGACGTTCGAGCCCTTTGCGGCGTTCGACCAGATCTTCCGTAGCAATACCAGCGTGCAATTGCAATTCGGCGCCGACCTGCCCTTCGATACCAGCAAGTCGCCGCAGTCCTGGTTTTTCAACTCCGCGATTGGCCAGAGCTTTGCGGGAGACCATAGGCTGGGACGCCTGTGGACGCCGATGTGCGAATTCCTCGCCAACCGCGACCTGATGAATGGCGCAAAGACCGATTGGGACGTGATGCCCGAGATGCAGGTGACCATTAGTAAACGCCAGCACGTGCGAGGGAATCTGGGCTATCGCATTCCCATCTCAAATACAGCCGGTCGCCAGCAGCAGGTGAAGTTTTACCTGCTGTGGGATTGGGCAGACGGAAGCCTGCTGAAGGGATGGTAATGCGCCGAAACATTCCCGCTCTCGCACTGACCGCCGTGTGTGTCCTGCTGCCCTGGTGCATGCTGCAAGCGGGACCGGAGCAGCAGCAGGTGGAGTTTCATACCTCAGATCGCTGTATGGCCTGTCATAACCAGCTGACCACCACCAAAGGCCAGGATGTCTCCATTGGTCTCGACTGGCGCGCCAGTGTGATGGCGAACTCCTCGCGCGATCCTTACTGGCAGGCGAGCATTCGGCGCGAGAGCATTGAGCATGCGTCGGTCACGCGCGATGTCCAGGATGAGTGCTCGGTTTGCCATATGCCGATCACGCGTTACCAGGCCAAGACGCGCAATGAAAAAGGCGAGGTCTTTGCCTTTCTGCCCTTCCCGGCCAAGAGCAATGAGGCGGCGCAAGCCGAGGATGGCGTGACCTGCTCCGTGTGCCACCAGATCAGCAAGACCAACCTGGGAACGCGCGAAAGCTTCAGCGGAGAGTTTGTCATCCAGGCTTCGGATGCCAAGGATGGTCATCCGGAATACGGCCCATTTATCATCACGCCCGGCCGTCAATTGATTATGCAGAGTTCGACTGGAGGCTTTCGGCCAACACCGGCAGACCACATCCGCGACGCGGCGCTTTGCGGCTCGTGTCACCAGCTCTACACCACCGCCCGCGGCGAGGGTGGGAAGGAGATCGGCTCGCTTCCCGAGCAGATGCCGTACCTGGAATGGCTGCACAGCGATTATCCGGGTAAATACACTTGCCAGCAGTGCCACATGCCTGAGGTACCCGAAGAGACGCCCATTAGTTCGGTGCTCGGAACGCCTCGCGCGGGATTACATCAGCACGTGTTTGTCGGCGATAACTTTTTCATGCAAAGCATGCTGAATCGCTATCGCGATGAGCTGGACGTCGCCGCGCTCCCGCAGGAGTTGACGTCCGCGGCACAAGGGACGCTGGAATTTCTGCATACCCAGTCCGCGAAGCTGGAACTGCGCAATGTCGGAGTTGACTCTGGCAAGCTCCAGGCCGATGTCTACGTCGAGAACCTGACCGGACATAAGCTGCCGACGGCGTTTCCGTCTCGCCGTGCGTGGCTGCACTTCGTAGTTCGCGACCGCAATGGACGTGTCGTGTTCGACTCGGGAGCGATCAATCCTGATGGCTCTATCGTGGGCAATGACAATGACACGGACAAAACAAAATATGAGCCGCACTACCGCGAGATCACCAGCGCGGATCAGGTAGAAATCTACGAAGACATCATCGGCGACTCGGAAAGCCGAGTCACGACCGGGCTGCTGAACGGCGTCAAATACCTGAAAGACGACCGTCTGCTGCCGCACGGCTTCGAGAAGCGCACTGCGGTTCAGGACGTGGCCGTGGTCGGTGACGCGCTCCACGCCCCAAACTTCACCGGAGGCAGCGACCTTGTTCGCTATTCTGTGCTGCTTGGCGCGGCGGAAGGTCCGTTCCACATTGAAGCTGAGCTTTGGTACCAACCAATCGGCTATCGCTGGGCGCACAATCTGGAGCCCTTTGACGCCATGGAACCCAAGCGCTTTGTGAGCTGGTACAACTCCATGTCAAGCGAGACTGCGACGGTGCTGGCGAAAGCCGACGTCACGCGATAAGAAAGCCCGGCATCCCCAGCCTACTCGTAAGTCGTCAGGACATGCATTCGCCCGTCACGGACTGACACAATCTGCACCACGTCCTCTTTCAGGCGGAAGACCAGGATGTACGGCGTGCCCGAAAGCACAAACTCGCGCGTGCCTTCTACGACGCCGACCTTGCCCATGTGAGGAAATCGCAATAGGTAATCGGCGGTGGCGGCGACTCGGGCGAGCAGCCGTTCCCAAGCCTCGGGACGCGCCGCCAGCAGGTAATCGGCGATTACGGCAGACTACAACAACAGCGATGGGCTTCGGGCTGGTGCCTATAGATCCGCCTACGCAGTCCAAATTTCCCCGAACACTCGCACGAAATTAGCGCCGAGAACCTTCTCGGTCATCGCGGAGGAGTAGCCTCGTTTCAGCAAAGCGTCGGCGATCAGCTCCATCTTGCGCGGGGTGTTCAGGTCGGGAATGTAGGGAGGGCGATCTTCGCCGGGCGCGGAGACTCCGGCGGCTTTGCGCTTCGCCACGTCTTCCTGCACTTCTTTGATGTCGCTGTCGCTGAAGGACTGGAAGGGAACATCGCTTCCCACTCCGACGTGGTCTTCTCCGCAGACTTTCAGCGCGTGCTCCATGTGCTGCATGTAGTCGGCGAGCATCGGCTGCTGGGGCGAAGGTGTCAGGAACGGAAGCATATAGATGCCGATCACGCCTCCTTTGTCGGCCAGCGCCTTCAACTCGCGATCTTCCTTGTTGCGCGGGTGCATGTACACCGCGCGGCAGCCGGCATGCGTAATCACTGGCGGCTTCTTCGACGCAGCGATGCCTTCCGCCGTGGTCTGCGTATTGGCGTGGCTTAAGTCAACCGCGACCCCGAGCTCATTCATCCTTGCAACAGCTTGCCGGCCCAGCTCGGTCAAACCGCCAGTCTCGCCGTCGAGGCAGCCGACCCCGAACGGCGTCTTGCGGTTGTAGCAGAGCTGCATCACCCGTACGCCAAGACCCCGGAACAGGGTAATGCGATCCAGTTGGTCACCGAGCGGGCTGGCAGCCTCGAAGGAGTAGATCACGCCCATGCGCTTCTCGGGTTTACATCGCTTCAACTCAGCGACGGCCCGAATCTTGAGGAAAACATCTGGCCGCTCTTCAATGAGTTGATCGGCCGCAGCGATGTCGGCCACCGCTTGCTCGAAGGTACCCGTGGCGCCTCCCAAAGTGCTCTTGACCGCCGTGACCCCGGACTCGCGGACAGCCTTAATGAATTCTTCCCGCTCAGCGGCAGGAACCACCCCAATCGAGGCCAGGGTGTTGCAGTCGAGGACAAAGCTGGCCTGGTACAGCTTTGAGGCCTCAGCCGAGGCCTTCTGTTCGTCAGCCCAGGAATAGCCTGGTTTGAGCGCCAAACTGACAGCCAATCCGCTAGCCAGAGCATTGAATTCGCGTCGTGTGAGCAACTTTGCGCCTCCCGCCGAAGCACCACCGTATTTGTGCCATTCGCATCCCGCGAATGATGGCCATTGACTAACGTTGTTTTGTGGCCCGACCGGCAAGAACCCTGCGCCGGAATTTCAGCCATGATTCGCCGCCCACTCGCTTGAGGATCTTTTTGCCGTTCCAGAAGGTGTACTGCTGCCATCGTGGCAGCACTGAGCCTGAGACGACCGCCGTAACCCATTCGCGAGAAACCCCCTGCTGCACGCCAAAACGGCCGATAACGAGGCATCCTCCCACAGTGTGGGATTGAGTGACAGGTTCAGAGGTAAACAGCACGCGAATACCTGCTCGGGAGGCTGCTGCCGCGACCTCGCGCGAGTAATATCCGCCGGGGATGGAGGCAATGGTCACTTTCCCCCCCACAATGTGGGACAGCCGCTGGATGCTGTTCTGCCATTCGCGGTCCAACTGCTCAGGCCTGCAGCTGGACATGCGCAGTGGATGAGAGCAGGAGTGGCTGCCAAGAAGGTGGCCTCGCTGATGGAGCTCGCGAATCTGCAATTCGCTGACAAACCCCGGCGTGCCGATAAAATCTGTCGTGATGAAAAAGTGTCCCCGCCAGCCGTGACCCTCGAGCTTATCGGCGATGTACTCCGCGCTGGCGCCGCCATCGTCGAAGGTCAGCAACAACCGGCGGCCGCTATTCGACGACTGATCGGAGATGGTGACCGGTTTCCCACCCGCAGCGGCTACGCTCTCGAGGTGCCGCTCGAATTCATCGCAGCTGAGCTTGTAGATGTTGGCATCTGGGCTTTGAAACCCGCTCAATTCGAAGCGATTGTCAGGTACCACGTCGTGGTAGAGCAAAGACAGGGTTCGCATCAGGGGCGCTGCTCCTGGCGTGCCGTCCTCTTCCAGCGCAGATACGCGCTGAGCCAGGGCTGTCCCCACGCCTGCGAGGTGCGGCCCTTGGTGTCAATCGGAATGGCCGTCCCGTCCATGATTTCCTGCAACTTGTTACGCAGCTCATCCAGGTTGTCGAAGACCACCCGATTTTGAATGATCATGTGCGACTCGCGAACCTCGTCGTAGTTGCACCCGTAGTATCCGTACACCGGGCCGGTATCGACGCCTTTGTCGATCTTCAGCAGGGTCATGCCAACGCTCGAGGTGTCCCGCCGTGCCAAGGCCCAGAAGCAGCCATGCGCATTGCGATATTCCGGACAGATGCCGGGGTGCATGACAAACGTCCCGGTCTTCGCCTGCGAGAAGATGCGTTCGTTCAGCAGGTTCTTGCAGCGGGCCAGAATCAGGTCCGGCTGCATCTCCCGCAGCAGTTCCTCGGTCTGTTTGCTGTTAGGATTGTCGGTTTCGAGGATGCGGGTCGATTGCGGAACCTCGGGATAGCGGCTCTCGAGTTTTGCAAGGGTATCTTCCACCCATTTGCGGTCTTTTGCAGCGAGCGCCAGCCGGTAGTAAAGCCGCATCGCCAATACATCGAGAAAGCGCCACAGCCCGACACGTTTCATCTCGCGCCTGATCCGCTTGCGCATGCGCGAACTGGGTTCGCGGATCACCACTACGGCCGCAAGCTCTGTGAAGGATGCCAGCCAGCGAGCCAGCGCTCGTCGGTTGAGAACTTCGTAGTCATGACAGATAAGCGCCGTGCGCTTGCGCGCTGGACTTGGATGGATTCGACTCGCTTCCTCGGCCGAGGTGAGGCGAACTCCTGCCAAGCCCCGCCCGTTAGACATCTTGTACAGGGTGTCAGTCATAGGTAATGGGCGACAGCAGCCGCCTGAGGGGGTTGCGGAACCGGCATTGCTTCGAGAGTAATGTAGGTCGGGTTGCATAGGCAACATTCCAAGCGGGCAGGAAACCGTCTGGTCGGGACCCATCGCAGCCGCTCTTCGCCCTTGGCTATTGGCCATTGGCTCGTGGCTTTGAGGGGGTCTTATTCCGCAGGGGCGATTCGCCCGGATTCGCAAGTTAGAATGCTGCATCGAATCTAGGGCAGCCGTCCTCAATGTCACGCGCGAAAAAGCCGAAACAAGCCAGCGATCCTCTGGCGCCTTTTCATCCCGCTGTCCGGGAATGGTTTGAGGCGGTGTTCGCTGCGCCGACCCGCCCGCAGACGATGGGATGGCCGCCGATTGCCAAAGGCGAGTCGACACTTGTGCTGGCTCCGACCGGGTCGGGCAAAACCTTGGCGGCTTTCCTTTGGGCCATCAATCGTCTGATGTTTTCTCCGATGCCAGCGCCGGCCGAGCGCTGCCGGATTCTGTATGTTTCGCCGATCAAGGCGCTGGCGGTCGACGTCGAGCGCAATCTGCGTGCCCCTCTGGTAGGCATCGCGCAGGCGGCGGAGCGCGGCCGCTACGAGTTTCACTCGCCCGAGATCGCCGTCCGGACGGGTGATACACCATCGGCCGAGCGTGCTCGGTTTGCCCGCCGTCCGACTGACATCCTCATCACCACACCGGAGTCGCTCTATCTGCTGCTGACTTCGAACGCGCGCAAGGCACTCACGTCGATCGAGACGGTGATTCTGGATGAGATTCACGCCCTGGTGCCGACCAAACGCGGCTCTCACCTGGCGCTCTCGCTGGAACGACTCGAAGCGCTTTGCGGACGCAAGCTGCAACGTATTGGACTGTCGGCGACCCAGCGTCCCCTGGAAGAGGTAGCGCATTATCTGGGCGGAGCGGAAACAGCAGAACCTGAACCGGGACTGAAGGCCATTCCTTTTTCTGAACCGCCTGACTCCGACCTGAAGGCCGAGATTCCCGACCTCGAATCCTCCACCGTTACGGTCAAATATCGACCTGTCACCATCGTTGATGCGGGCGAGCCCAAGAAATTCGACCTACGCATCGAGGTTCCGGTCGAGGACATGGCACGTCTCGATGAGGTCGAGCCCATTCCAAGCGGCCCGGCTTCGCAGGGGCCGGTGCGGCCATCCATTTGGAGCGCTATCCATCCCAAGCTTCTGGAACTGGTACGCGCGCATCGCTCCACCATCCTCTTCGTCAATAACCGGCGTCTTGCCGAACGTATAGCTGGTGCGGTCAACGATCTTGCCGGCGAAGTCCTGGTCCGTGCGCATCACGGCAGCGTGGCCGTGGCGCAGCGCAAGGAGATCGAAGATCGTCTGAAGATGGGAACTTTGCGCGGCTTGGTGGCGACCTCGTCACTCGAGCTCGGCATCGACATGGGAGCTGTCGATCTGGTGGTGCAGATCGAAGCGCCGCCCTCAGTTGCGAGCGGAATGCAGCGCATCGGACGGGCCTCCCACAATGTGGGAGCCGTCAGCCAGGGGACAATCTTTCCCAAATACCGCTCCGACCTGGTCGCCTGCGCGGCGGTTACGCGCGCCATGTACGAGGGCAAAGTCGAATCGGTGCGCTATCCACGAAACGCTCTGGATGTTCTGGCGCAGCAAATCGTCGCCATGGTTGCAATGGACAAATGGGAGGTGGGCGAGCTGTTTAGCACAGCACGCCGCGCCGCTCCTTATGCGGGGCTGACGCGACCTGTGTTCGATGGCGTGCTCGACATGCTCGCAGGTCGCTATCCGTCAGACGAGTTCGCTGAGCTGCGGCCGCGGCTTACCTGGGACCGCATGACCAACACCCTTACGCCGCGTGAAGGGTCGCGCAGCGTGGCCGTCATCAACGGCGGAACGATTCCCGATCGCGGGCTTTACCCGGTGATGATTGCTGGAAGCAAGCGCGGCGCTCGCGTCGGCGAGTTGGATGAGGAGATGGTCTTCGAGAGCCGCACCGGCGACACCATCATCCTCGGCGCGTCGACCTGGCGTATCGAGGAGATCACGCACGACCGGGTCGTCGTCTCGCCTGCCCCCGGCGAGCCCGGCAAAATGCCGTTCTGGCATGGCGATACTG
The DNA here is from genome assembly GCA_963796585.1 of uncultured Acidobacteriaceae bacterium. GTDB lineage: Bacteria > Acidobacteriota > Terriglobia > Terriglobales > Acidobacteriaceae > CAVVDY01. The sequence goes on along the minus strand of CAWCMB010000001.1, from coordinate 896,918 downwards.
GAGCCAGGCCGCCGGAGTTCGGCGAGCAGATTGGCCGCATGACGCGCGAGCTGCTTCACATGCCGCGAACCGTGGCTTTCGCGCGCCTGGTGGAAGAACACAGCCTGGATGAGAACGCCGCGGAGAACTTGATTCGTTATCTCGAAGAGCAGGCGACCGCAACTGAGCGGGTGCCTAGCGACGAAGACATACTGATTGAGCGTTGCCGTGACGAGCTGGGCGACTGGCGCATTTGCGTACTGACGCCGTATGGAACTCGCGTCCATGCGCCCTGGTGCATGGCTGTTACGTCGAAGTTGCGCGCGGAACGCGGCATCGAAGCGGAATCCATGTGGTCAGACGATGGCTTTGTGCTGCGCCTGCCGGAGAATGAAGAACCGCTGGATGCATCGTGGCTATTGCCCTCGCCGGCGGAGCTGCGCGACCTGGTTCTGCGGCAACTGGGATCTACTTCTGTCTTTGCGGCGAAATTTCGCGAAGCCGCTTCGCGGGCATTGCTGCTGCCCAGGCGGCGTCCGGGAATGCGTGCGCCTTTATGGCAACAGCGCAAGCGGTCGGCTGACTTGTTGGGCGTGGCCTCGCACTATACGTCATTCCCGATTCTGCTCGAAACCTATCGCGAGGTCATGCGCGACGTCTTCGATATTCCAGCAACGGTCGCGTTGTTGCGCAAGATCAGTGCCGGCAGAGTGCGAGTGACGACCGTCGATTCGACCAGACCTTCGCCCTTTGCCTCGGCGCTGTTGTTTTCCTATATCGCAAACTACATCTACGAAGGCGATGCGCCACTGGCGGAACGGCGAGCCCAGGCTCTCGCCATCGATCACGCGCAACTGCAAGAGCTGCTGGGCGAGAGCGATCTGCGCGAGCTGCTTGACGCTGCGGCACTGGAGGAGGTTGAAGCCCAGTTGCAAGGGCTCGATCCGGAGCGCCAGGCGCGCCACGCGGATGCTGTCCACGACTTATTGCTGCGGCTGGGCGACATGAGCGAGCCTGAGCTGGCGAGGCGCTGTGTCAGCCCAGAGGTCGGTGCGACTGTAGAAGAGCTGGTGCGAGTACGCCGCGCGGTGCGTGTTCGCTTGGCCGGCGAGGCGCGTTTTATTGCGGTCGAGGATGCGGCGCGCTATCGCGACGCTCTCGGCATACCTTTGCCGCCGGGACTGCCTGAGGTCTGGCTTGAGAACTCGTTTGATCCACTGCTGTCGATTGTGCGGCGGTATGCGCGGACACATGGGCCGTTCACAAGCGCGGAAGTGGCTGCGCGTTTTGCTCTCGAAGCGTCGCGGGTTGAGTCTCTGTTGCGCGGCTTGCACGCCGAGGGCAAGCTGCTGGAAGGCGAGTTCCGCCCCACTGGAACTCACATTGAGTGGTGCGATCCTGAGGTATTGCGCGTTGTCCGCCGCAAAACGCTGGCACGTTTGCGGCGCGAGATCGAACCGGTGGAAGAGCGAGTGCTGGGACGGCTGCTGGCGCGCTGGCAGGGAGTCACTGTCCCACGCCGTGGGATGGAAGCCCTGCTTGATGCCATTGGGATTCTGCAAGGCATAGCGCTTCCGGCTTCGGAGCTGGAGCGCGAGATATTGCCGGCGCGCGTGGCGAACTATTCGCCTGCTGATCTCGACACGTTGATGGCGGCAGGTGAGGTCGTCTGGGTTGGGATAGAGCGGATCGGCGAGCGGGACGGGCGGATCGCGCTATACCTGACTGAAAACCTGCCGCACCTGTTGCCGCCGCGGGTGGCTGATCCCACACTGTCAGATCGCGCCCGATTAATGCTCTCGTTACTAGAGCGTAGCGGCGCGTCTTTCTTTGCCGATCTGCATAGTGCCGCGGGCGGCGGGTTCACGGGCGAAAGCCTGGATGCACTGTGGGAGCTGGTTTGGGCCGGGCTGGTGACAAACGATACCGTCCATCCGCTGCGAGCTTTCCTTCGGCGCGCCGATGATAAGCAACGCGCTATTTCCTCCGATGGCAGGCCGGGCTCGCCCGACTTCTTGCGCCGCTTTCGCGCGCGTACGGGCGCGGGCAGCTCCAGCCAGGGCCGCTGGTCGCTGGTGAGCAGCCGCGCTGTTGTGCTGTCTCCCACAGAGTGGGTGGCCAGCGTGGCGCAGCAGTTGCTCGTCCGCTATGGAGTTGTGAGCCGCGAAGTGGCGGCAGCCGAAAATATCGCCGGTGGCTACAGCGCTGTCTATCCGGCGCTGCGCACCATGGAAGAGAGCGGGTGGATTCGGCGAGGCATGTTCGTGGCCGGTATGGGAGCCGCGCAGTTTGCCATGAGCTCTGCGGTGGAGATGCTGCGCTCTCTGCGCAACGATCCCGACAAAGCTGAGGCGGTACATTTGGCTTCCACCGACCCGGCTAATCCCTACGGTGCGCTGCTACCCTGGCCGCGACTCGACGTCGAAAACACTGAAGTGTCCCACGGAATGGCGCGGGTCAGCGGAGCAAGCGTGGTCATCATAAACGGGAGATTGGCAGCATTTTTCCGACGGCGCAATCCCGGGCTGCGAGTCTTTCTGCCGGACGAAGAGCCGGACCGCAGCCGATATGCGCGCGAGCTCGCCAAGAAACTGGCGGAGGTCGCGCTAAAGCGGCAATCGCGGCGCTCGGGTCTGCTGATAGGCGAGATCAACGGGCATCCGGCGCGTGAACATCTCCTCGCCAGCTATCTGCTTGATGCGGGATTCGTCGACACCGCGCTGGGTTTTCAGATGCGGAGGACGACGGCGAGTGCGATTCCAGAACCAGAGGAGCCGGGCGAAGCCAACGACCTGGAAGAAGAAACCACGGAGCCCACGTGAGTGCCTGAAGGCGATACCATCTTTCGCGCGGCTCGCACGTTGAACCGAGCTTTAGCGGGCCACAAGGTCACCCGGTTTGAAACTGTTCTGCCGCAGCTCTCGCGCATTGATCAGGACTCGCCGATTGCCGGGCGCACTGTCGAGTCGGTGGAGTCTCAAGGCAAGTGGATGCTGATGCGCTTTTCCGGCGGCCTTACCTTGCTTACACACATGCGCATGAACGGGAGTTGGCATATCTATCGCCCGGGAGAGACGTGGCGGCGCGGTCGTCTTCACATGCGAGTGCTGATCGAAACGGCGGATTATGTAGCTGTTGGTTTCGATGTGCCGGTTGCGGAGTTTCACGACTCAGCATCCTTGGGCCGCCATCCCAGCCTGAGACGGCTTGGCCCGGATGTACTCGGCGAGGAGTTCGATCCCGTAGAGGCAGCCGGACGGCTGCGCGAACTCGGCGGTCTGCCAGTCGGCGAGGCACTGCTACGGCAGTCGTTGGTCGCAGGCATCGGAAACGTGTTCAAGTCGGAGATCTGCTTCGCCTGCCGGGTCAACCCGTTTCGCGAGGTGTCATCCTTGAGCGACGCAGAGTTGCTCTGTCTGACCAGGAAAGCCCGCGAGTATCTGCGCGCCAACGTGACGGATGCCTCGGGCGGCGGCATCGTTACCTACTCGGGATTCCGGCGTACCACCCGCCGCGCTGATACGGGAGCGAGCTTGTGGGTGTACGGCCGCCACAAACAGCCCTGCCGGCGCTGTGGCCGCGCGATTGAGTCTCGCAAACAGGGCGAGGCCGCGCGCGTGACCTTCTGGTGCCCTGACTGTCAGCCGCTCTTAACTTAGCCTCGATTAGATGTAAATGGTACTGACGAAGGAGCCCAACCGGGACTCACTTCTTCTTGGGTTTCATGAGCTGCCATGCGCTGTCGGGGATCTGGCGGCCGAGCAGGCTGAAGCTGCTGGCGCCAGCTAGCATTTCGCCCCCGTCCATGTAGACCATCTCGCCATTAATGTAGCCGGCCTGATCGCTGACGAGGAAAGCGCCGAGATTGGAGATCTCCTCCAGCGTGCCGAAGCGGTGCAGCGGATTGTGATCGAGCAGCGCCTTTTCCATTGTCTGAACCGGCAGCAGGCGAGAGAAAGCGCCTTCGGTGCGAATGGCTCCCGGAGCGATGGCAATGAGACGGACGCCACGCCCACCCCACTCGACGGCGAGGCTGCGCGTGAGGGCAAGCACACCTGCCTTCGCAACCGCGCTGGGAACCACGAAAGCCGAACCGGTTTCCGCGTACGTTGTAGCGATGTTCAGCACAACCGCGCGATGGTTGTCTTTGAGCCAGCGGCGTCCACAGGCCATCGTCATGTTGATCGTGCCCTTGAGCACAATGCCGATAACGGCATCAAACGCGCCGGCGGAAAGCTCTTCCGTCTTTGCCAGGAAATTGCCGGCGGCGTTGTTGACTAGTACATCCAGCGGTCCTCGTTTCCACAGCGTCTCGATGAGGGTCTCAACATCGTCGAGCTCGCGGACGTCGACCGGAGCAAATCCTTCGATAGTTCCGCCTGTGGCGGAGCTTAGCTCGCGGGCGGTCTTCTCGATGACATCCTTACGGCGGCCGCAGATGTAGACAGTCGCTCCCAGTTGCAGGAAGCGCTCCGCCATGGCGCGGCCAATGCCCGTGCCTCCGCCGGTAATCAGAATACGTTTCGACTTAAGCAGGTCGTTGGTGAACATGAGAGCCTTTCCAAAGCCATTCCACCTGACTAATGAACCACAGAGGCACAGGGACGCAGAGGAAGAAAAAAAGACAAAAACTTAGGATAAAAGCGGGACTTCTACATTCGCAGGAATACTCCTGGTCCTCTTTCTCTCTGTGTCTCCGTGGTGAATGTCTTTAGTACTCGATACCGCGTTGCGCCTCGATGCCTTTGGTGTAGGCGTGCTTGACTTCTTTCATTTCGGTGACGGTGTCTGCGATTTCGACAATGCTGGGGTGGGCATTGCGTCCGGTAAGGATCACGTGGACCATCTCAGGCTTCTTACTAAGTGTCGCCACGACCTTCGCCGGGTCAAGCATCTTGTAGCCGATGGCATAGTTGACCTCGTCGAGGATCACGAGGTCCCACTGGCCGGAGAGGATTGCCTGCTCCGCTTCGGCCCAAGCCTCTTCTACCAGGCGCACGTCTTCGGGATCAGTTTCGGCGCCGCCGACTTTCACAAAGCCGCGGCCCATCTGCTGCATGACGAACTTGTCACCGAACGCTTTCACCGCGTCGAGTTCGCCGTAATGCCAGGATCCTTTGAGGAATTGCAGCATCAGGACCTTCAGGCCGTTGCCGACGGCGCGCAAGCCGGTGCCCATGGCCGCGGTAGTTTTGCCCTTGCCTGGGCCTGTGTTGACGATGATCAGTCCGCGACGAACGTCGGGCATGCAAAGCTCCTCACCTGTTGAGTGCAGCGCAAAAGGGTGTCGTAGGACTTTCCATGCTAGCAGGTCGCCAAACGATTGCCGCAGTCAGCGATGGTGAGGCGTGTGATGATGGCCAAACCCCTCATGCAGCGTGAGACCGAGCAAGAACAGTACGACCGCAGTGAAATAAATCACGATCCCGGCAATCCACATATCCTGCCTCCGTGGGCCGCCACTACAGGAGATCCTGCTTAAAACGTAACTCCCCGGTGAAACGATTGCAGTGACGTGGCGCACACCGGTGCGGTGTGGTTTCCCCAATGGGAATGAATATGCGGAAGTTAGCTTGAGATAAATTCGCTGGGAAGGTAAGCGATCAGCTGTCAGGAGAGGCTGCTTCGGCGAACGAGCCTAGAACTTTGTCGGCCGCTTGTTGGCCACTGCGAACGCAATCCGGCACGCCTATGCCGTGAAACGCATTGCCTGCAATGGCGAGCCGCTCTATGTCGGCAACTCGCTTTTCGATGCGTTCCACGCGCGCGAGATGGCCCGATTCATACTGGGCCATGGCTCCCCGCCAGCGATAAACGCGGGCGAAAATCGGGTTGGCGCTCAACTTGATAATCTTCTTGAGCTCATCTCGGACCGCGGCCAGAAGATCGTCGTCGCTAAGGGAGAGAACGGCCTCGTCCCGGGCCCCTCCAAGAAAGCAGCGCAACAGACCTTTATCCGGCGGTGTGCGATGGGGGAACTTGTTGTGTACAAATGTGCAGGCCAGCATGCGGCTGCCCTCGCTGCGCGGAATCAGGAATCCAAACCCGGGCGGCAGATGACGCAGTTGGTCCATGTAGTAGCCCAATGCGACCGTCACTGATGAGCTATACGTGACCCCGAGCAAGTCCTGGGCGAGTTCCGTGTCGACGGCTTCGAGCAGAGCTCCGGCGACATTTGCAGGAGTGGCGAGTACCACAGCGTCGTAGTAGCTGTCCGGTCCCATTTCGATTGCAATGCGCCATCCCCCATTGTGGGGATAAACACCGCGCACCCGGGTGCGGAGCCGGATGGACTCCCGCGGGAGTCGGGCAACCACGGCGTCCACCATCTGCTGCATCCCGTCTTTGAGAGAGCTGAACAGCGGCCGTGCCGGCTGACTCTTCGCCGTTGCCGCCATCTTCTTGTGAGCAGCCAGCATGGCGCGGCTCAGACTGCCATATTTTTCCTCCATCTCAACAAAACGAGGAAGAACAGCGCGTGCGCTGAGCTTGTTGGCATCGCCGCCATAAACGCCGGAGAGCAGCGGATCCGCCAGCCGATCCACAACCTCGGCCCCGAAGTGGCGCTTAACCAACTCCCCGACGGTTTCATCCCCCTGCATGGGACGCGGCGGATGCATCAGCTCGCGTGCCATGCGGACTTTGGTGTTCCACGAGAACAGCGGCGATAACGCGGTAGGCACAAGCTTGGTTGGAACCATGAACATCAGCCCATCGGGCATGACGACAAGCTTGCCATGTACCACAATGTAGGTCTTACGCTGAGGATCGTTGGAGCCGATAATCTGGTCGCCAAGTCCAAGCTCTTTGCAGAGCATCGCGGCCCACGGCTTCTCGGTCAGGAACGAGTCGGGACCCGCCTCCACCACACAACCCTCGACCCGCTCAGAGGAGATAGATCCGCCGGTACGCCCGCTGCTCTCGAAAAGCGTGTATTCAATGGGTGCGCCCGCGGTGCGAGCTTTTTCCAATTGATATGCGGCGCTCAGACCGGAGATGCCAGCGCCAATAATCGCAATCTGCTTCATGTGTCAGCCGTTGACGTTGGCAGAGACGTTGTGAGCACTGGTGCTGCTCGCTTCTGTCTTCAATCGGGTTCGGGCCAGTTCGGCTACGGCATGGATAAAAGCAGGCGAGTCATTCAACGATTCGGCGCGGTAGAGCTTCATGCCATGCTGAGCCGCGAAATCCCTGAACAGGATATCAACGTCGAAGAGAATTTCCACGTGGTCACACACAAAGCCGATGGGCTGGACTAAGACGGCCCTGTGTCCCTTATCTCGCAAGCCCAGCAGAGTATCCTCCACTGTGGGACCAAGCCACTCGCCACCCGACATTCCCTGGCTCTGGAAGGCAAAGCTCCATTCGCCGATCTCGGGGACTGTCGCTGCGACCAGGGCTGCGGTCTCGCGAGTCTGAATTGCGTACGGATCGCCTTCCGTGATGGTGCGAGTTGGCACGCTGTGGGCGGTGAACAGCACCGGAACCTTGCTTCCCTGTTCAGCGCAGGCTTTGCTCCAGCCCTCGCGCAGCTTTTCGGCAAACGCCAGAATCAGGTTTGAGTTGTCGTGCCACTCCTCAATGAAATCCGCAGTAAACGGCACATTCTGTCCCAAAAGCGCCTGCTTGTAGAGCCCAACGCTGGTGCGGGAATTGTGTGGTGCGAGACAGATTGCGACGGTGTGTCCTACTCTGTCGGATGCCATACGTTGTAGGGTATCGGCAATATACGGATGCCAGTTCCGCATACCCACATAAACAGGAATGCCCAGTTCGCGCTCCACTCCCGCTGCCTGGGCCTGGGTTATGCGTGTCAAAGGCGAGCTGCCGATGAGTGAATAGCGATGCTGCACCTCGCGTACGACCGCTTCCGGCAGGGGCCGGCCGCGGGAGATGTTTTGCAGGAATTCGGGGATATCTTCGACGCGCTCGGGACTGCCATGCGCGATGAGCAGAATAGCCTTCTTCATCGGGCCGTCCCCGATACGGCGGTCGCCGTGAATTGGTGCACAAACTTGGCCAGGTCCTTAACGTTCTGCACCGGCGTGTGGGGAAGGATGCCGTGGCCCAGGTTGAAAACATGTCCCGGCCGACCGTCTGCCAGGCGCAGAATGTGCTCAGCACGACTTTTCACCTCACGCCATGATGCGAAGAGCGTTATCGGATCGAGATTTCCCTGCACTGCATGTTGATGTCCGACCGCCTTCCAGCCCTCGTCCAGCGGAATCCGCCAGTCCAGCCCGATGACTTCGGCTCCCGTCTCTGACATTGAGGGCAGCAGTGTAGCGCTGTCGGTTCCGAAATAGATGATAGGAACGCCGCTTTCTCTCTGTAGACGCTTGATCAGCAGGGTCGTTGGGAGCAGGGCGTATCGGCGATAGTCCTCGACGCTCAAGCATCCGGCCCAGCTATCGAAGATCTGCACCACGTCGGCGCCGGCCCGCACCTGCGCGGCCGTGTACTCGACCAGCACATCGACCAGCTTGCCAACCAATTCTTCCCAAACCTCGGGCAAGTTGTACATCAGCTTCTTAACTTCGATATAGTGCCGCGAGCCTCCGCCTTCCACCATGTAGCTGGCCAGGGTGAAGGGTGCACCACAAAAACCAATCACAGGCAACTTGTTGTGGAAATGCTTGGCAACCAGTGACACCGCGTCGGCGACGTATCCCAGTTCGGCGGCACGATCAGTGCGCAGAACGCTGACGTCTTCAGCCGTGCGCACCGGTTTCTCGATCACCGGCCCTTCGCCTGTCTCGAAGTGAAAGGGCAGGCCCATCACTTCCAAGGGCAGCAGCAGATCGGCAAAGATGATGGCCGCGTCAACGCCGAGGTATTCCGCCGCGGTGATGGTAACGTCGGCCGCGACCTCGGGCTTCTTACAGATTTCGACCAGCGAGTAGTGTTTGCGCACCTCGCGGTATTCCTTCATATAGCGGCCGGCCTGACGCATAAACCAGACGGGAGTCGCCTCGACGGGCTGGCGTCGGCAGGCGCGAACGAATAAAGAATCAGGTGCAGACATAGAAATATTACTGTAGCAAACGTGGTCACCTTGGGTTGTGATTCGAGTCACAAGGGGTTTTCATCCTAGGCAAAACTCGAGTCCTGAACCGCTATTTGTGCCGCACGTCACCGATTTCCGCCTGCCAAATTTCTAGAATTTCCTTCAGATTCCGAGATGTCCCCAGCTTCGTCCAAGCCGATTAATCCCTGGGTCGTCACCGCCGCGGTCATGCTGGCCACGTTCATGGAGATTCTCGACACCACGGTGGTGAACGTCTCCGTCCCGCACATCGCCGGCAATCTAGGCGCGACAGTTGACGAAGGCACGTGGGTGGTCACGTCGTACCTGGTCTCGAACGCGATCGTCCTCCCGATGTCGGGATGGCTGGCGAATCGGCTGGGCCGGCGCCGCATGTTGATGATGTGCGTGACCGGGTTCACGCTCACGTCGCTGCTGTGTGGAATGGCCACCTCACTGGAGTGGCTGATCTTCTTCCGCGTACTGCAGGGGCTTACCGGCGGAGGCTTACAACCGCTGGCGCAGGCCGTACTGCTCGAGACATTTCCACCGAAGAAACATGGCACTGCCATGGCAGCGTTTGGGCTGGGCATTATTCTCGCACCCATCCTGGGGCCGACGCTCGGCGGCTACATCACCGATAATTTCACCTGGCGCTGGATCTTCTATCTCAACCTGCCGGTTGGCATCTTCTCCCTGCTGATGATGAATGCCTTCGTGCACGATCCTTCCTACATCGGCAAAAACAAAGAAGGTGGAATCGATCTGTGGGGCATCGGCTTCCTCGCGCTCGGGTTTGGCATGTTGCAGGTGGTGCTCGATCGTGGCCAGCAAAAGGACTGGTTTGACAGCACCCAGATACGCGTCATGGCCGTTCTCTGCGTGTTCGGACTGGTCGCGCTGGTCATCCGCGAGCTGACCGCAAAACACCCGGTCGTCGACTTACGCGTGCTCAAGGACCGCACCTTCAGCGCCGGCGTGTTCATCATGACCATGCTGGGCTTCGTGCTCTATGCCAGCCTCATGTTGTTGCCCATTTTTTTGCAAACGCTGCTTGGTTATCCCGCGCTGCAGTCAGGACTGGCGCTCTCACCCCGCGGCATCGGCTCGCTGGTGACCATGCCGGTCGTCGGCCAGCTCACCAATCGCTATGACCCGCGCAAGCTGATCTTCGTCGGCATCGTGGTTGGCGGATGGACCATGTTCAGCCTGTCGCATCTCAACCTGAACGCCGGCTACTGGGACATCTTCTGGCCGCAGATGATTCAGGGCGCGGCGATGGCCTTCCTGTTTATTCCGCTGATGGCGGTCAGCATGTCGGCGATTTCCAAAGAGAAGATGGGCAATGCCACGAGCATCTACAACCTGATGCGGAACATCGGCGGCAGCTTCGGCATCGCCACCATGACCACCTTCCTGGCACGCCGCAGCCAGGTGCACCAGAACCAGATGGTCAGCCACATCTCAGCCTTCGACCACACCACACAACTCACCATGCGCGGCATGACGGCATGGTTCCAGATGCACGGCTCAAATTCCGTAGATGCGTCGCGAAAGGCGCTGGGAGCGATGTACGGCATGGTGCAACAGCAGGCGATGATGCTGTCGTTCGTCGAGGCCTTCTGGGTCATGGGCGTCATCTTTCTCTGTATGGCGCCGCTGCTGCTGTTGCTACGGAATGCCCGCGACTTGCATCCGCATGAGCCAAAGGTGAGGCGGAATGGTACCGAGTCGCTTAGAGTCTCATCAGAAAAAGCAAAGCCCGAGCCCGAGCTCGTTGGGGCGATGGATTAGCTCCTTCAACAGCCTGGGAGTCTAGCGTCAGTCAAAGGCTAATCCCTAGATCCCGCTGATCGCTGCTTTGGTTTCGACGCTCTCAAAAACTTCTTCGGCCCGGCGCAGCGCGTCCTGAACGTTTTCGCAGATGTTTTCGGAGCCGATGATTTCTTCCAGCTCCGAGTGGCAAATGAGCTTGGCCGGCTGCTCCCGGACGCCGCAGAGAATCAGGGTGCGGCGGCCGGCGCTAAGCTGGCGGGCAACTTCTTCCAGCGCGAACATTCCCGTGGCGTCCAGCGCGGTCATATTGCGCAAACGGAGTATCACGATAGGTGGGAGCTCGTGGATTTTTTCCGTCACGATCGAGAGCTTCTCTGTCGCACCGAACAGAAATGGCCCGTGAATGCGGAAGATCGTCGCGTAATAAGGAATGTCCTTGTCCTGCAAGATGTGAACTCGCCCATCCTCGACGTAATCGTCAGTGACCTGCGACACCGACGTGGTATTCGCGACGCGGCTGATGAACAGCAGCGCCGCCAGGATCATTCCGGCCTCGACCGCCACCGTGAGGTCGGCGAAAACGGTGAGCGCGAACGTTACCAGCCACACGCTAATGTCGGTCTTGGTCAGCTTCAAGAGCTGGGGAATCTCGCGCCACTCCCCCATGTTGTAAGCGACCACCATCAAAATGCCGGCCAGCACGGCCATGGGAACAAAACGCACCAGTGGCGCAGCGAACAGCAGGATGCAAAGCAGGGTTAGCGAGTGAATCATTCCTGCCACGGGAGTCTGCGCCCCGGCGCGGATGTTGGTCGCGGTGCGAGCGATGGCGCCGGTGGCCGGCAGGCCGCCAAACATCGGCGAAGCAATGTTGGCGATGCCCTGGCCGATCAACTCGACATTTGGATTGTGGTGGTCACCACTCATGCGGTCAGCGACGACGGCTGACATCAGCGATTCGATTGCACCCAGCATTGCCACGGTCACGGCCGGACCGAGCAATCCATGAATCAGGTCAGAGCGAAACTTCGGAATCACCAGGTGGGGCATACCGCTCGGTATGCCGCCGAAGCGTGTGCCGATAGTCTCCACGGGAAGTTTGAAAAGGACGACAGCCGCCGTCCCCAGCAGCAAAACCAGAATCGGCCCGGGAATGCGATTTGAAAGCATCCGGCATGCCACAAGAATAACTACCGTCGCCAACGCCAGGACAGTCGTCGCATAGTTCAAGCTACCGAAGTGCTGGGCGAGCACTTCCATGCGCAGCCAGAAGACTCCCGGCACTTTCTCGACATGCAACCCGAAGAAGTCTTTTATCTGGGTACTCGCGATTAGGATGGCGATACCGTTGGTGAATCCGATGACGATCGGACGGGGAATAAATTTCACCGCCGAACCCATTCCGGTTGCGCCCATCACCAGCAGCAGGATGCCCGCCATCACGGTACACATGAACAGGCCGTCGACCCCATGCACCGCAACAATCCCGGCGATTACGACAACGAAAGCGCCGGTTGGGCCGCCTATTTGGCAGCGGGAGCCTCCAAGCAGCGAGATGAGGAAGCCGGTGACGATTGCACAGTAGATTCCGGCTTGTGGCGTCAATCCCGAGGCGATCGAGAACGCCATTGCCAGCGGCAACGCGACCAGCCCCACCGTCACCCCAGCGATCGCGTCGCGGGAAAACTTTTCCAGGCTGTAGTCACGCAGACAGAGCACGGACTTCGGAAGCCAGCGCTCCGTAGGGAAAGCAACCGCCATTCCATCATTATGGATAAACCAGAGTAGAAGCGCGATGCCACTTCAGTGGACGGGGGTTTAGCCGTGACGCATGTACCCAAAACAAAACCGGCCGCCGAAGCGACCGGTCTCATTTGGAACCTTTGAACCCACCCAAGCCAAACGCAGGCTTGGATGGGGCACCCGAACCGATTACTAGTCTCCGAATACTTCTTCCTTCTCTTCCTCACGCACCGGAGTGGCGGGCTTGATGCCGCCGAGCGCGTTGAGGGGAACGAAGCCGCCCTTTTCTTCGGGCTTTTCACCCAGGATGTGCTGGCGGTATAGCGCTGCCATGCGAGCGTCCTCAGCTTCCTTCTTGATCTTCTCGTCGCGAGCCTTGAACTTCTCCTGGCGAGCGTTCTTCACGATGCCGAGGTCGTCGAGGGTGTGATTGGCATCAGCCTTCACGTGCTCGTCGACCAGCACCAGCGTGTGGTCGGTAGTCGGCAGTCCAACTGCCTTGCCGCCGGCGAAGATTTCGTGACGGCCTTTGTCGGCGTACCACTTTGTCAGAGTCGCCGTCATGTGCATCTTCTCGACGATATTGCGCCAGCCCACGCCGGTGTTGTAGGCGCAGAAGCTGATCTCGCCTTCCTGTGTGGCGTAGGGGATGATGCACTGCTCAGTGCGGCGGAAGTCGTAGTTGAAGAGGTCCTGGAACCACATGCCCGCGATGAACAGGAAGTTCCAGCGATCCTGACGGCGAACCTGGATGTCCTGCACGGTACGGTCGCCAGAGACTTTGCCGTAATTCTTGCCCGTCGCGCCGAAGGTCTTGTCGAACTTCTTCAGCAGGTCGACGAACTTGAAGTGCTTCGGAGCCTTGAAGGGATCGTAGTTCTTCAGCAACGCAAGCGTCATACCCGCGATCGACATCCACTTGCCGCGCGCGGCATCGTTCACCTTCGCGATGTCCTTCGCGATGGTGTCGCCGTTGAGGAACGCCGTTACGGGAACCGCTTCTTTGGTTTGCTTGTCGATCATCAGGGCCATGCCGACGCCGCAGTTCGGGTGGCAACCACAGCTCAATGAGCCCCAATCCTTGTCAGGCCCGTGAACCAGGTCGGCCCAATCGGAGAAGGTGCTCATGAACGAAATGGGGAACCAGTCACGCGTGGGCTCGCCCAGTCCAGTCTGGCCTTTCACATCATGCGCCAGGTGCGACAGCGTGTAGCGCTGAGCGTGACGACGCTCGTCGGTGATGGCCTCGTCGCGACCGGTAAACGAAACCGGCTGGAACGACAGGAACGAGATGCGCTTCGGATTATCGAGCGCGAACTGAATGATGCGTCCTACCTGCTCGTTATTCAGGTTGTTGACGATGGTCACGACCGGCACGATCTCGACGCCGGCCTTGTGCAGGTTCTCGATCGCCTGCAACTTCACGTCGAACAGGTTGCCGACCAGGCGATGCGAGTTAGCTGCGTTGCCGATACCGTCGAACTGCAGATAGGCGTAGCGCAGTCCGGCTTCGGCCGCCTTATGGCAGAACTCGAGGCTCTTGGCGAACTCGATGCCGTTGGTCGCAGCCTGCACGCTGTTGTAGCCGACCTTGCGCGCGTAAGCGACTGCGTCAAGGAAGTACGGCGACAGCGTGGGCTCACCACCAGAGAACTGTACCGACATCTGGCGACGGGGCTTGATGGTGATGGCGTCGTCCAGCATCTGCTTGATCTCTTCCCACGACAGCTCGTGGACGAAGCCAACCTGGTTGGCGTCCATGAAGCAGGGGTCGCACATCATGTTGCAGCGGTTGGTCAGGTCGATGGTGAGCACCGAGCCGCGGCCATGCTTTACGGTGCTAGTGCCGTGGTGATGCAGGCGCTCGTCATTGTGAGCGCGAATATCGCGACCGGGGAAGACTTCTTCCAGGTGGCGAAAAAAGTCGGTGTCCATCGCCATCACGTCTTCGAAGTGGCCGTGCTTGGGGCAATCCTTCACCATAAGGATCTGGCCGTCGCGCTCGATGATCTGCGCCTTGATCTCGCCGACCTTCTCGTTCATCAGCACGTCGACCGGCAGCTTGCCGTCGATAATCTGCTGGCGAATGTCGGGCACGCACTTGGGACAAAGCGAGTCGGTGGAGCGCGGCCATCCCAGAGGAGGCTTCGACTTCTGATACGACTTCAGCAGAGGCTTGTCAGACCACTTGGGCGTGAACGATGGATTTTGATTGATGCTGTTCAGCTTATCGAACACAACCCACGCGCCCTTGGCGGCGACGGTAACTGCTTTTTCAACGTACTTAACCGGCTTATGCATTTAAGCCTCTCTATAAGGTGTGATGATTGTGGACGCGGCCACGAGGTACACGAATCCCGTAGCTTTCCCTTAACCACCCTAAATACTTAGCGCGAAAGGGCCAATCAAGATTGGCCAAATGGGAGGAAATGGGCCTTTAGCGGTGCTGTGGGCCATTGAACGGGGAAGGCCCTGCGGGCTGTATGTTATTGAAAAGGCAAGAGCTGCCGCATTTGGCGCCCTACTCCGGAGTGATGTACTGGGCTTCGCCGTTTCCGAACGACCAGTTCTCTTTCGCAACCTCGACGAGATTGATCAAGATGTCCTCCTTCCGAAGGTTCAGCTTTTCGCTCAGGCCTTCGGCGATGGCCCTGTAGAAACTCTGCTTCATCTCGATTGTGCGTCCGGCGTTGAGCGTGATCTGGATGAAGATGCAGTCGTCAGTGCGATGAATCCCGAGATAGTCGCGATCAAACGGCAGGTCGAATTTCGTATGCTCGGTGATGACCTGAAAGCGGTCGTTAAGGGGTACGTTAAGGGTCTTAATCATCGCCTGGTAAATCACTTCACCGATCTGAGCGCGGTATTCAGGCGATTTTCCCTGCAACAAATCGATTCGCACGAGAGGCACAAGCGCTTCCTTTCCGTGCCGGTTGAGATGAGCCGGCAGGCACGACGGATTCGGGAATGCTGGCCACGCGTAGCGGCGACCCGGGACGCAAAACAGGTCTGGTTGCAGCTACTCTGTCCTCAGCGCCTTCATCGGTTCAATGCTGGCAGCGCGGGTTGCCGGAATGAACCCCGCCACGGCAGCCGCCAGTGACAGCACCCCAACCGCTATCGCAATGCTCAACGGATCATAGAAGCGTACCTTGAATAGCTGATCGGATACGAGGCGGGCCCCAAGCAATGCGATCGGAATGCCAATCGCCAGCCCGATGAAAACTTGGACGAACGCACCACGCATGACGAGTCGAAGTACGTTGGCCCTGTCTGCTCCTAGCGCCATTCGCAACCCGATCTCGTTGGTGCGACGCGCGACCGCGTAGGACGTGATTCCGTAAAGTCCTACCGAAGCCAGCACCAGCGCCAGCAGACCGAACAGCATGGTCAGGCGCGCCATCAATCGCTGCTGTCCCAGGTTCTGGCCGACCTGATCGTCGAGCGAACGCAGGTCGGTGATGGTGAGGTTCGGGTCGATGTCGTTGAGAACCCGTCGCACCATGCGGTCGACACTCTGGGGCTGTTCACGGAAGCGCAGTGTGATCGAATTGATGAACAGTGAGTTTCCTTCGGCCATCAATTCATTCGGGTCGTCGCCGGTTACGGCCAATTGCTGGTTCAGCGGACGAAAGTACATGGGCCGCAATCTGTCATGCGGGCTGGAGTACTTGGCGTCGGCCACCACGCCGACAATCTCAAATGCGCCCGCATACTTTTGCTGGAAGACGCCAAAATGGCGGCCAATGGGATCTTCTTTGGGGAAGAACTTCTTCACAAACTCCTGATTAACAACTGCCACCTTCTGCGAAGTTGCCGTGTCGCCTTCGGTAAAGCCGCGCCCACGAATGACGGGCTGCCCCACCGTTGCGAAGAACTGCGAATTCACGCGGTCCCACGAAGAATTCTTGTTAACATCGGGCCCGGGATCGGGGCGCCCTTCAACATAGACCGACTCGCCCCAGTTATTCCCCTCGAGCGTGCTGTAGAGCGCAAGCCCCACGCTCTGTACTTCGGGTACCGCACCGAATCGCTGCTCCAGCGCCTGGTACAACGCGGGCAGCTTCTCCGGCGTGTATCCCGCGCCTTGTGGATCGATGTGTACCACATAGCGATTGGCAGTCTGAATTCCGAAATCCTGATGTTGCAGGTTGTTGAGGCTCTTGGCGAGCAATCCCGCGCCGATCAGGAGAATCAAGGACATCGCCGCTTGCACCACGATGAGCGACTTTTGCGGCAACGAGGAATGATCGCCGGTTGAGCGGTTGACCCCGCGCAGGGCCTCGGCGGGATCGGAATGTGAGGTGATCCACGCCGGCACCATGCCGAACACTACGCCGGTCAACAGCGACAGAAGGAACGCGAATCCAAGCACCGGAAGCGAGGGACTGCTGTTGATAGGCAGGTTGAGCGCTCGCGGAAAAGCCAACGCCAGAATGACGCGTGCGCCGGAGTAGGCGACGGCCAGCCCGGCCAGCCCGCCGAGACACGACAGCAGAACGCTTTCCGTAAGCGTCTGGCCCATGAGTTGAGTCCGTGCCGCGCCCATGGCCATGCGGATGGAGGTTTCCGCACGTCGTGTCGTACCGCGCGCCAGCATCAGGTTGGCAACGTTGGCGCAGGCAATCAGCAGCAGCAGTCCTGAAAGGCTCATCAACAGGTAGAGTCCCTTGCCTGTCCGCTGCTGAAGGTTCTGAATTCCGGCTCCTCCGGGAACGATTATCACGTGTTGCTTTGCGATTTCGGAGGCTCCGCCGTTGCGAACGTATGGCCCGATGGTTCGCATCCAGAGCCGCATGTTGTTCGACATCTTGTCCTGCAATCCTGCGATGCTCACTCCTGGCTTCAGCCGTCCGATCACGTAAAGCCAGTTACTGTCAGGAATGGGTAGGAAGGGGTTCTCCTTGTCGAGGAGAGGTTCAACGCCGAGGGGAATCCACAAGGCCGGTGGCCGGGCGCGAATGCGATCGCCAAAGAAGCCGGGTGGCGCAATGCCAACGATCGTGATCGGCTGTCCGTTGAGGTATACGGTCGAACCGACAAGCGACGAGTCTCCGCCGTATTCTGATTGCCAAGCCTGATAGCTCATCACGGCGGCGGGAGGGGCGCCGCGATCATCGTCTCCGTCATTCAGAACACGCCCAGCAAATGGCCCAATTCCGAACGTGGAAAAGAAATTTCCCGACACATACTGGGAGGGCAGCGACTTGGCAGCTTCGGATCCACGCCGCACCGTCATCGTCTCCCCGCCTGACTGCATCGCGGCCAACTGCTCGAATTCGGGCGTATTGTCCCGGAACTGGCGATACAGCTCGTACGAGACCATGTCCATATCGCCGTCTTCGTTCATGAATCCGCCGTTTACGCAGCAGTCGTCCTTGTCGCCAACGCGATACAGCGTCTTAGGATCGACCACGGGCAGCGACTTGAGCAGCACTGCATGGACGAGCGTAAAAATAGCCGTGTTGGCGCCAATTCCCAGAGCGATCGTCACAATAACGACCAAAGAAAAACCGGGAGACTTGATGAGGCGACGGATGGCGTAACGCATGGCGGGGTGGGTCCTCCAACAGAAGTAAGCATTCGTGTTGCCACGGTGCTTCGGAATCAAGCTCTTGTTGGTTCTACGACGAACCCTCGCGATTGGTTCTCGAATTGTTCACATGCGACGAGAGTGCCCAGATTTGGACACCGACGACGGGTCAATCAGAGCAGGGAGAGTACTCGCTAGCGAAAATTATCGGTATGTTGCCGAACCAGACATGCTGCTCAGCACAAGCCAGCCGGTTCCGAGGACAATCAACACCAACATCACCAGCGCGACCAGCCAGATGATGGCGACCGCCCGTTCCTGCTCAGGCTTGGGAAGGGTGATACCAACTGCGGTGTGTATTCCTCGGGTTATGGCGATGAGGTACTTCATCATGGAGCGAAGGAACAGGATAGCTCAGGTCGCGCTGTTTCACTCCAATCCCGCTACGATGGTTCACCCGTTGCTTCCATAACACGCTCATCCGGAATTGCTCTCGATCAGAATCGGTGTATAGTCTTGCGAAGCTCAGCATTCCGCGTACGAGGATTCTCACATGCACTCTGCTGCTTCGCCGGCTACTCCGCTGACTCCCGCAATTGTTTTCGAAAACATTCAAGCCTTCCAGCGTACCTTTGCCCTGAAAGCCGCCATTGAGTTGGACATCTTCCGCGCTGTGGGCGAAGGCCCCGGAGACGTCGCCTCCATCGCACGTCATGCCAAAGCATCTGAACGGGGCACGCGCATTCTTTGCGATTTCCTCGTCGTCGCCGGTCTCCTGGAAAAAGTCGGCGGTCGCTATCGCCACACCCCCACCAGCGCGGCGTTTCTCGATCCTGCTTCCCCAAACTGCATCGCCTCGATCGTGAAATTCCTCACGCTGCCTGAGGTGCGCCATTCGTATGAGCACCTGGCCGACGTGGTGCGCAATGGCAGGACCGCGCTGCACGGACAAGGCACCGTCGAGCCGGAGAATCCCGTCTGGGTTGAGTTCGCGCAAAGCATGGCGCCGATGATGGCTCCTATGGCCGGGCCGCTTGGTGACATCGTCTTGCAGGGTCGTACTGGGCCGATGCGTGTGCTCGATATCGCGTGCGGCCATGGACTCTTCGGCATCGAGGTCGCCAAGCAGAATCCGCAGGCTCATGTAACCGGATTGGACTGGGCCCCCGTGTTGCGCGTTGCGCTGGAGAATGCGAAGCAGGCCGGAGTATACGAGCGCTATGACATGTTGCCCGGGAGCGCCTTCGAGGTCGACTTCGCCGGCCCGTATGACGTCGTACTGCTGACGAATTTTCTGCATCACTTCAATGCGGACACCTGCGTCGAGCTGCTGAAGAAGATTCATGCCACGCTCAAGCCGGATGGGTGCGTTGCAACTCTGGAATTCGCGCCCAACGAAGATCGCGTCTCTCCTCCCTTGCCCGCGGCATTTGCCATGACCATGTTGACAAGCACCGAATCGGGCGACGCCTACACCTTCAGCGAGTTGTCGGATATGCATCGCCGCGCCGGATTCGGTCAGGTGTCGCAGCATCCTGTTCCCGTGAGCCCGCACACGGTGGTGCTGGCGCGAGCCTGAACTATAACAGTGAGACGAATACGAAACTTGGGCTTAATCAAAGTAAGTTGACAACCGCATCTTTCTTTATTCTCATCTACAAATTGCCTTGACTGGATTCTGACTTTCGCAGCACTAGGTTTGCGACATTTAGTAGTCCTGACAATTTCCATCCAATCTGTAGACAATTATTTGACTTCGAAGTTACGCAACTGCGGAGTCCAACGTCACATGTCATAGCTCTAACTCCTTGTCCATCATTTTTAACTATGGATCTAGCTATTCAGTAGCTAATTCACATGGTGGGCAGAGGAGTAAGAATGATGAAGAAAATAGTTCGCACATTTGCTGCCCTGATGCTATTTACGCTTGCGTTGAATGGTGCAGTCTGGGCTCAGAGCTTTGACCACAAGGTTCGGGCTGAAATTTTCTTCAGCTTCTATGCGGGCGATAAGATCTTGCCTGCCGGAACCTATACCTTCGGCTTCAACATGGAAAACCACTACCTGAAGATCGTCAATAACCGGAACGCTGACGGGGCCCTTCTCATGGGATTTCCTGGCGAGCCCGGACAATACGGCTCGCCAGTGCTGATCTTTCGCGCGACCGGCGAGGAAGCTTACAGGCTGGAGAGTCTCAAGGGTGCCGACTTTGGTCTCAGCTTCAAATCGAAAAAGACAATGTCTCAGGTAGCAACCGACCGCGCTGGCAGTTCCACCATGTCGATAACTACTGCGCCGTAGAAGCTTTCCTCCGAGCACACGTCAAATCCTCTCGGTGACCTGGGAAGGGACCGGGGCGCAAAATCCCCGGTCTGCTTCTTTGCGTGAAGTAGGATCACTCCCTTCTCATTAACTGATCGGAATTCGGTCATTTACCGAAGAAAATCCCCACCCCAGCAACAGACACCGGGATGGGGCACCCGTTTCGAGGGCTTAAGGTTCCATTTCACAGCGACCGTAGAAAGTTCAACAGGTCCTGCTGGTCAGCGGACGAAAGGTGGTTGTAGTTGCTCACCACGCCATTGGCCTCGGAACTTTGATAGTTGCGGTTGCCGCTACTGGAATGTGCTTGAATGGCCTTTACCAAGTCACCGGTGCGGCCATCGTGCATGAAAAAGATCCGTTGTCCGAGGCCCCAGAGGGGTGCGCTGCGAAACTCGTCGCCGCCCGCTGCGCCTTGAGTTACGTTGTCCGCCAGGTTCGGCCCCATGTGGTGGAGCAGCAGGTCGGAATAGAGGTTAGCTTGAATGTTGCTCAGTCCAGAAATCGTCGAGGGGCCGGTCTGCATAGATGGGGAGTGGCACAGAGCGCAGCCGACCGAAGAAAACACCTGGCTGCCATGCTGGGTGGATTTTGAACTTTGTCCCGGCTGAGGCTGGTCAAGCATCTTCATGAACATTGCAAAGCGCACAATGTCACTGGGCAACGCGGTGCTGGCGGAATCGAAGTTAGTGCTGTCTTCCGGAGTGGGGTTGAACTGGCAGCCAGGCGTCTGGTCCCTTTCGGTGTTGAACGCCTCGTTGGTAACGCCCATCTCAACGTTATAGGCCTCGCCCGAAAACACCTCGACAGATTTATTCTGCGCCTTCCAGCCGAAGCGCGTGATGGTGCCGTCATTACCACTGGTGTTCGGCCGTCCTGCGATTCCCAGAGAATGTTTCTGCTGGAGATTACTGTTCAGGTTGCTGAGGATGGTGGCGTCCGCAATCTCTTCGATCAGGCCGTCGCCGAAAAGAGGAGTGGGTATGCGGAAGATCAGATCACCCAGCTGCGCTGCCTTGGCGAAGTTGTCTTGCTGAATGTTGCAGCCCGGGGCGTCGCTGCGTCCGCTGATGGTGAACAGAGCGTGTACGCCACCGTCTACGTGTTGCAGATCGAGAGTGAAGGGAAATCTCGCCTCGCGTACAGGGCCGTTCAACGTGATAAATGAAGGTAGCTGATTGTTTGCACCTTGGTCGGTTGCGGCGGCGACCTGAGGGTTGACCGATGGGCTGGAACCACCGATTGCAGGCTGGGCGTGGCATTGCGCGCAACTCTCGGCGTTGAAGCGGGGACCAAGGCCGTTGGGGACGGCGTCAACCTCTGCGAAGTTGGAGAGGCCCGCATCGAAGAACGCGAGTTGATTCGTGGTGAGTCCGGCAATGGGCGAGCCGCCGCCGGGAGGGCCGCTACGCACTCCTGGATCTTTGGCGGCGAAATTTTCGGTACCGCCCCGCAGCCCTGCCGCGAACATCAGCACAAGAGCTGGAAGTAGCAGAAGGATAAAGCCGCGGTGCCGGTTGGAGTGGCTAATTTTCTGACCGACTGCGTTGACATTTTTAGACACAAGTCCTCCTTCGACTCGTAGCGAGCCGGGCGGAAGCCAAACTTCCGCTAGGTTGCGATTTCGGTTACTTATAGGGCGCTACAAACGAAAAGTTCCGACGCAGACGAGTGACCTCGAGCAATGAGGTATGTTCAGGCTTTCCCCACCGCATCACCTTGGAAAGGTGTACCTGGAGTTGGATTGCCTGCTTTGACTAGTGGCTGGTGTGGGTAGAACTCTACTAGCTGCTAAATAGAAGTCAATGAAAATAGATACTGTCAGGCTTTTAGCCTATAAGTAATCAGGTAATCATGGGAAGTGATGCCGGGGGGCTGCAGTCGCGCCTGAGAAGATGTCGATATGACTCGGCGACAATAGCTGCGCATTACGCCCAAGTACTTCGCGCTGAATTTGTGGAGTCCATGGGGATCGCGGCTTATGAGCTCACGAAAGCGCTGTGCACTCTTCCGGCATCTATGAAATTGTTCGCAGGCAGCGGCCGATCAGTGCCGATATCGCGCTGAGATTGGGCAAATATTTCGGCATGTCGCCGCAGTTCGCAGGCGACAAGGTTCATCTGCTTAGTGCGATTTTGTATATCTGCTCGTAACGATTCCACTCTTGTTCGAGCGTGAACGACTCGAGTACTCTCTGGCGCGCGGCTCGCCCCAGCCGATCGCGAAGATCCTTCGAGGCACACAGCTCTCCAATTGCTCTAGCCAGCAGCTCGGGCTGCCGGCGCGGCACTATGATTCCTGCACTTCCAACTACCTCAGGAACGCCCCCTGCCGCGGTCACCACGACAGGCTTTTCACAACTCATCGCCTCCAGCAACGCGCGTGGGCAGCCCTCGTCGTCAGAGCAGAGTGCAAACACGTCGATATCCCGCAGAAATGCCGGCACATCGTGAACGGTTCCTAACAGAAACACGTCTTTCAGAGACTTCGCAAGTTCCTCAATTCTTTGTTTCTCCGGGCCTTCTCCCGCCACTACTAACGCCAACGGAATCCCAGATTGTTTTAGTCTCTCGAAGGCGGTGAGCAGGTCGATTTGTCTCTTGTTGCTATCCAGCCGGGCGACATGCCCGATTATGACGGTGCCGGGCGGCAGCCCCAGCTTGCGATGAAGACCATACGAAGACCCTTTGGGAGAGAAGTAGCTTGTATCCACTCCGTTCCAGAGCGTAGTGCAGTTGCTTACCCAGCGAGTTCGCACCAGGCGTTCAGACATATCTGCGGACACACTTGAAACGCATGTCGAGCGGCGAGATGCCCAATTGCTTGCCAGCTTGGCTTTGCTTGTGTTGTCCTCATCCGGGCACGTGTCGAAGGTAAGGATAAGTCGCGGAGCAACTGGAAGGATGGTGAGGGCCAGGGCAGCGTAGAATCCTGCTACCTGGTTGCGCGCATGGATTAGTTTGGCATTCCAGGAGCGGAGAAGCTTGGCAAGGCGGAAAGGTAAACTTGGATCTACACCTCGTAGTCTCGGCACGAAAGCAACGGGAAGGTCCCCAGGATCGTATTCGTCGCGCCCGCCCGTCAGAGCGGTATCGTACAAAACGAGTCGTGCGTCATAGCCATGCAAGCGAGCGGACTGTGCCAACTGTATCGCGCCTCGCTCCATTCCCCCAATTTTCAGTCCTTGCAGGAAGTAGGCGATAGTCGGCCGCGCGCGGCTTGCCCTGATGCGCGAATTAGCTCCAGGCATGACGAATCCGAGTGAAGACGTCTCTCCGAGTCCGCCAATCCCGGTTGCAGAAGCACTGATATTCCAATGGGGATGCCGACTTCGCTTGATGGTGCTTGCCCGACCCACCCGGCCTACAGTGTCTGGATAGCGAAATTATCTTCAGATTAGGCATCTTCACCGTTGACACTTCGCGAACTATCCTAGAACATTGTCGGGCACGCGGCAGCACGAATTTACTACACAGATGGAGCCAGCGGGGTCGCCAGCGCTCCCTCCAACCGGTCACAAGAAACAAAGCAAGCCTGCTTTTCGGGACACGCTCACACCCGCAGCTCTGGGGCTTTGTTTGGCTTGGGATGAGACTCGAAATCAACCATCCTCGATTCAGTTATGGCCGATCGATTTTCTTACCGGATCGTAGTAACGAATGCTAACATCACTCCCCTCCGTTAAGTAGGTGCGAATGGATGCAGCGACTCAAATCTTGCGTTGGATAAGACCTGCACTTCGCCGTTTCCCCGGCGTCAAAGCTCGGCTGGCATCGCTTGACGTTGTCGTCACCAGGGAAAAACACGAGCTTGCGCAACACTTCCCCTCCGTCATCCGGCCCCAACTGCGGTTAATGCATATCGCTATCACCGCGGCCTGCAACCTGCGATGCATTGGCTGTCGCTATGGCCGCGATTTTATGCCCGGCAAGTCGCTTCCAATGTCCATCATCAGGCCCTTATTGGAAGACGCCAGTGAGGCCGGGGTCCGGACGGTGCGGCTGTACGGCGGTGAGCCGCTGCTGCACAAAGATTTGCCAGAAATCATCCGGATGGCTAAGCGGTTGCGCCTGAACCCTTACATCACGACCAACGCTATCCTACTCGGCGAAAAGATCGATGTCTTGTTCGAGGCTGGATTGCGCACTGCTACGGTTGGGTTCTACGGAGACGGAGAGACTTATGACGGCTACGTTAACCGCCCGGGCTCCTTCGATCGCCTGGACCGAAGCATTGCCACAGTGCGGCAACGATATGGAAAGGAAGTAAAGCTGCAGATTAATTTTCTCCTCTGTCGCCCTTCCTGTTCCCGGGATTCAGTGCGCTTGGCGCTCCGGTTTGCGGAGAAGTATGACACTAAGTTACAGGTTGACCTGGTTCACTATTCACTTCCGTACTTCACTGAAGGTCCGGACCACGAACTGCAATTCACTCCCGGCGACAGTGACCGACTGGAAAGTGTAGTAGAGGAGTTGCTGGACTTTCGCCGCCGCCGCCCCGACTTGTACACCGAGGCCGAGGCCAGCATCCGCTCGATACCGGATTGGGCGCTGAAAGGGCCTGCCATGCGGGTGCCATGCACTGCCTATCGCATACTCTGGGTGGGTGCCGATGGCACGGTACAACTTTGCTATGTGACTTTTAAACTCGGGGACCTCAATCGGCAGCGCCTTCGGGATATGTTGTTCACCAAAGAACACAAGCAGGCGGCGCGCGATGCCTTCGCTCTGAACTGTCCAAATTGCCACTGTCAGCGGTTTGAGCGTATTGAAACCCACAAGGCCAGCCTGCAGATGTATGCCGACGGGACTAACGGTCGAGCTTGAGTTTTTGACCCAATCTAGCTCAGCATGACGTCGCACTTCTGGATGAATCTCCAGGCCAACTACGACCTGCGAGTCGCCGCGCGCGCCTGAACGAGATCCAGCCGCGCACCGCAGCATAGCTTCATTCGTTTCTCTTCCACCTTCGAACCGCGCGAACGGGTGGAGCACTCGCCGACAAGCTAGGTCGTGGCGAGCTAAGCCGCACTTAGCTGCGAGGTGCAGTTCGGGCAGCGTGTTGCTTTCACCGGCACCGCGGAAACGCAAAATGGACACTCCCTGGTCGCCGGAACGCTCGCCGCAAATTGCGCTCGCAAACGGTTCACCTGCTTCACCAGAAGAAACACTGCGAGAGCGACGATGAGGAAATCGAAAGCCGCGTTCAGGAAGAGGCCGTAGTTGATGGTCGCGGCTCCGGCGGCTTTGGCCTCGGCCAGCGTCGCATAGGCATGGCCGGAGAGATTGATGAACTTGTTGCTCAGGTCGGAGTGACGTCCGGAGAGCAGGCCGATGGGCGGCATCATGATGTCGGAAACAAACGAGCTGATGACGCGTCCGAAGGCGGCTCCGATGATGATGCCGATGGCCATGTCGAGCATGTTGCCCTTGAGGGCGAACTCGCGAAATTCACCCAGGAAGCCACCCTTGCCCATTAACATTTTCGGGCTGCCCAGATGAGCCATTCCGAGATGCGTAAGAATCGGGTCGCTGCCAGTCGCCATAAAACACCTCCACCCCAGCAGTATGCGCTCCTGGCGGCGGAGGGGTGACCTATGAAGATTCGCGCACTGAGCGTACCGCGACGTATTGCACAATCCGTTATCTTTTGGATCGAATAGCGCGAGGTCCCGACGGGCGTCGAACGGTGGGTACCCCCCTCCCCCCTAGTATCGCCTAAAATCTTGATTCCATTCATCGACTTTGAAACTTTCTCTGCAAAATCTTGAACGCGTGGGAGTTGCAGGCAAAATCTTCCATCGAAAGCAGTTAGCGAGGTATTTGCACAAATAAAAGTGCATTTCTAACGATGCGCTGTTGCCTTGCGGGTTAACCATCGCCCCTCTTCCAGCCGACTTGTCAAAGACCGCGAAACGCTCTCTCCGGAGTACCGGAAGGGCTGGGCACACCAAGTCCTGTGCCCACAACCGCAACCTAACATCCGAAAATGAGTTTCGCAAGTTACGAAAGGACATGTACCTTCGTAACCTGTTTTCCCGAATCGGGAAGTGAGATGGTCTGCGGGTTGTCGCTCGCGTGCACGCCCCGTGGTTTTTCGCATCGGGTGCCCCATTCGGGCTGGGTCTGCCCGGGTGGGGATTTCTTGACGGTTCGCCGCGGAACAGACGAAAAGCCCCACCCCGCCAACCGAAGGCGGAATGGGGCACCCGATTGAGAAGTTCTCGATAGAATCGCGGGGTCGGCCACCCGCCGATTGGGTTGAATGTGGTGCCCATACTTCGTGGGTGCCCCATTCGGGCTGGGTTTGCCCGGGGGGATTTCTTGACGGTTCGTGGCGGGACAGACGAAAAGCCCCACCCCGCCAACCGAAGGCGGAATGGGGCACGCATTATAGAAGGGCGCCCCTTTCGCAGTAGGCTGCAGTTGCTGTGAGAAGCAGTAACCAAGCCGAAAGGAAAGGAACACCCTGATGAATAGCATCAAGTATGTCGGGCTGGATGTCCACCAGAGCACCATCAGCGTGGCCGTGCTGGATGGCGATGGCAAGCTGGTGATGCAATGCTGTACTCGCCACGCAGGCACCCGCTATCGTGGATTTCTTCGCGGGGCTGCGCGGCACCATCCATGTGACCTTCGAAGAAGGCAGTCAGGCCGCATGGCTGTACGATCTGCTGTCTGCGGCGCGTGGCCAAGCTAGTGGTGTGCAATCCGCGCAAGAACGCGCTGCTGAAGGCGCGCAACAAGAGCGATGCCATTGATGCTCGCAAGCTGGCCGAGTTGCTGCGTGCGGGCTTGCTCTCGGCGGTTTATCAGGGACAGAGAAGCACGGCCGCAGTCAAGCAACTGTGGCGCAGTTATGCCGCGCTGACCGAAGACACCACCCGCATCATGGGCCGCATCTAGGCCTGTATCGCAGCCAGGCGATTGCTTGTGCCGGCCAGAAGCCCTACAGACGGGCCATCGCGAAGACTACTTAGCGCAGCTGCTGGAGCCGGGATTGCAGCGGCGCGCGCGGCGTCTCTATCAAGCAGCTGGATCTGCTGCAACAGTTGCGTCGCGAAGCCCGTTGCTATCTGCTGCTGGAATCCCGCAAGCATCAAGAGAGCAGGTTGCTGCGTTCCATTCCCTGGCTCGGTCCCATTCGCGTTGCGCTGCTCATTGCGCGCGTGCAGACGCCGCATCGCTTCCGCAGCAAACGCCAGTTCTGGGCCTACTGCGGGCTGGCCCTGGAGACTCGCAGCAGCGCCGATTATCAGATGGTGAACGGACAACTGCAACGACGCAGCAAGCCAGTCTTCATTCGCGGATTGAATCTCAACCACAATCACGATCTTAAGAATCTGTTTTATAGTGCAGCCACCACTGCCAGCGGCAGCAGCGTAGTGTTTGTCCAGCTTCTACGAAAACCTTCTGTTAAAGGGTATGAAGCCCTAGCTGTCTCTTCTCACCCTGGCTCGCTATATCGCCGCCTTCTCTCTACACATCTGTAAGAAAGGAGAGCCCTTCGACGCTGTATATCTGACGCCACATGCAGCTTGAGCGCGCAGCGACTCGACGTAGCGGTATTCGTTTTCGCATTGTCGTTCTCTCTGAGCGCTCTCGTTCGAGGGTAAGTATCCTGGCCTCGTTAGGCTAAAGCTTCCTGCAAGGACCAAGTCTCACGTCGCACCATATGCTCCCTCGGACAACCCAACAAAGCCATAGCGCCGCCCGCCAGCGGGCGAGTCTCCGATAGAACCATGGTTGGCCATGACCACCCATGTGGCTTGTGCAGTCTCAGCCTACGAGACGCAGTAACGTGGAAGCGTATACCAGAGATCCTGCCGCCGCATAGCTCATGCCGGCACAACCGGGGCTGGATGCCAGAGAACTACCCCTCTCTGCCGCCTGTGGTGTAGTATTTTCTCTTGACATCCCCTTCTATAGAACCCGATTGAGGAGTTCTCGATAGAATCGCTGGGCGGCCACCCACCGGAACAGACGAAAAGCCCCACCCCGCCAACCGAAGGCGGAATGGGGCACCCGATTGAGAAGTTCTCGATAGAATCGCGGGGTCGGCCACCCGCCGATTGGGTTGAATGTGGTGCCCATACTTCGTGGGTGCCCCATTCGGGCTGGGTTTGCCCGGGGGGATTTCTTGACGGTTCGTGGCGGGACAGACGAAAAGCCCCACCCCGCCAACCGAAGGCGGAATGGGGCACCCGATTGAGGAGTTCTCGATAGAATCGCGGGGTGGGCCACCCGCCGCGGAACAGACGAAAAGCCCCACCCCGCCAACCGAAGGCGGAATGGGGCACCCGATTGAGGAGTTCTCGACAGAATCGCGGGGTCGGCCACCCACCGGAACAGACGAAAAGCCCCACCCCGCCAACCGAAGGCGGAATGGGGCACCCGATTGAGAAGTTCTCGATAGAATCGCGGGGTGGGCCACCCGCCGATCGGCACGACTGAAGTCGGGCACTGACGCGGAGCTTCGGAAGGCGGAGCGTTGTCGGGAGATAAACGCGGCCCTCGCAAAACCCAAGCCTAGAACGCCGCGATCCCCGTAATATGTTCCCCGATAATCAGCGTGTGAATATCGTGGGTGCCCTCGTAGGTCTTCACTGACTCCAGGTTGGCCATGTGGCGAAAGATGGGGTATTCGTCGGCGATACCGTTGCCGCCCAGGATGTCGCGTCCCATGCGCGCACACTCCAGCGCCATCCAGACGTTGTTACGCTTCAGCATAGAAATATGGCAGGGCTTTACCTTGCCGGCATCTTTTAACTTACCCACTTGTAGTGCGAGTAGTTGAGCCTTGGTAATTTCGTTGATCATCCATACCAGCTTCTCCTGCACCAGCTGGTGCCCGGCGATAGGCATGTCGTGGAACTGCTTGCGGAACTGCGCGTATTGCAGCGAACAGTCATAGCAGGCCATGGCTGCGCCGATGGCTCCCCAGCCAATACCGTAGCGCGCCTGGTTGAGGCAGCTCAGCGGAGAGCCCAGTCCCTTCGACAACGGCAGCAGACAATCGGCAGGAATACGCACGTCGATCAGCGACAGGCTCGAGGTGACCGAGGCGCGCAGCGACCACTTGCCATGCACGTCGGCGGCTTTGAATCCCGGCGTGTCGGTGGGCACGATGAAGCCGCGAATACGTTCGTCTTCGTCCGCCACCTTGGCCCAGATGATGGCGATGTCGGCGATGGAGCCCGAGGTGATCCACATCTTCTCGCCGTTCAGGATGTAGCTGTCGCCGTCTTTCCTGGCACGTGTGCGCATGGAGCCGGGATTGGAGCCGGAGTCAGGCTCGGTCAGGCCGAAGCAGCCGATGATTTCGCCCTTGGCCATCTTGGGCAGGTATTTCTGCTTCTGCTCCTCGCTGCCGAAGGCGTAGATGGGATACATGCACAGGCCCGATTGCACGCTGACGAACGAGCGCACGCCGCTGTCGCCGCGCTCCAGCTCCTGGTTCATCAGGCCGTACTCGACGTTGGACATGCCGGGGCAGCCATAGCCTTCCAAGCTGGCTCCATAGAAGCCGAGCTCGCCCATGGGAGCGATGAGCTCCTTGGGAAAGCGGCTTTCGCGGTTGCACATTTCGATGATGGGGATGAGGTTCTCTTCGATGAACCTGCGAGTGTTGTCGCGGACTAAGCGCTCGTCGTCGGAGAGCAGGGTGTCGAACTCGATGAAGTCAACGCCTTTAAATTTGATGGCCATAATGATCTCTTCCTATCTGGCTGCGGGAGCAAGTCTCAATTCACCACAGAGGTACCCTTCGGGGCAGGCTCCGACACAGAGCAGATCAGAAATGATTTCTCTGTGCCTCTGCGTCTCGGTGGTGAAATCCGCAACCGCGGAGGGCAAACATACGAAGCTAACAGGCTGCGAGGAGCAAGGCAAACCGGGCCTGTGTCAGCACGAAACCCTGTTCGCATCGTGTTAACGTACTTGCGCGAGAGGTTACGAATGGCCGACGACGCGCGACATCTGGCGCACGTGAAGCAGTTGATGAAGTTCATGTGGACGTGCGGCGACTTCGGCAAGATCGCCGAGATCATGCAACCGTCGGCGGAAAGCTTTGTCGAGCAGCAGGAGCTTAAGCCCGGTATGCGCGTTCTCGATGTGGGTTGCGGCACCGGCAATCAGAGCATTCCGGCGGCGCGGGCGGGGGCAGAAGTCACGGCCGTCGACATTGCGCCCAATCTGCTGGCCCAGGCTGCTGAGCGGGCAAAACGTGAAGGGCTGAACATCGATTTCCGCGAAGGTGATGCCGAGGCGTTGCCGTTCAAAGACGGCGAGTTCGACGTGGTGATGTCGATGTTCGCAGCCATGCTCGCGCCGCGGCCGGAGATGGTGGTTTCTGAATTCCTGCGAACCTGTCGGCCTGGCGGGCTGATCGCCATGGGCAATTGGACGCCGGACAGCTTCATCGCACGGCAGAACGCCCTCGCCGCGAAGTTTGTTCCTCCGCCACCGGGTTCGAGCAATCCCTTCGACTGGGGTGACGAGCGCCTGGTGCGGGAACGCTTCGGCGATCGCGCTGAGGTGACCTGCGCCCGGCGGCCGTTCATCTTTGACCTGCCGTTTGCGCCTGAGCAAGCAGAGGAATACTACCGCCTGCACCTGGGCCCGATGCAGATCATATTGAGCCGGCTGGATGAATCCGGCAAACAGCAGTTGATCGACACACTGCGTGAATTGTGGGTGGGTGAAAATCAAGGCGACGCGAAACATACACTTATCCCGACCGAGTATCTCGAGGTGCGTGCGCGGCCACTGTAGTTTCGAGTTTCAGGTTTCAAGTTTCGAGAAAGAAGTGGGAACCAACCCGAAACTGAACCGCGACTGACGTTGCTTCCGGCGATTAGGAGCGCTCTCCTGTAAACTAGATCTGCTACCCGGCGAGTAGAGAGTGGTCCAACATTGGGCCCGCCTGCAGTCGAAGCCGTCCGAAATCCCCACTCCGGCAAAAGAAGCCGGAATGGGGCACCCGAAAACAGCGGTGCACCCGGACGTGAGCTTGAGACATGTGCATCTCGCGCTGGCCTGTGCTTTCCTGCCCGGCCTTCACGCTGTGCCTCCCTCAAGCTGAAGTTATGCCCGCAAGCTTTTTGCTCGACAGCGGGGTCCCTCGACGACCGAAGTCGTCTCGGGAAGACAATTCAAAAGAAAGCGCGTTTCGGCACGGCTGAAGTCGTGCCCTGATACAAAGCTTCAGGAGAGAGTAATGGCGAAGATCGCAAAAACTGCTGACCGCAAGAAGGTCATGGATACCAGCAAGAGCACCGACTGCCCCAAGTGTGGCAAGCCGACCCGCATCGTGAAGCGGGTAAAGGACCGGGAGCGCGATATTCCGGGCGGAATTTATATTTCGTGTTCGGCATGCGAGTTTTACGAGAAGCTGTAAGGGCGGCCCGGGCTTGGGTCCGGCGGGACGGCAGGCATGAGAATGTGGCTTTAGCCACGGCGAACCGGGGCTAAAGCCCGGTTCTTATGCGTCGCTTTCGGCACGGCTGAAGCCATGCCCTTCCACCCAAGAGGAGCGAATTGTGATTGCGCTACTAGCCTTCTATAACTACACCTACATCACTCCAGCGTACGGCATAGGGTGGGGAACGCTCTCGCTCATCAATGCCGGTCTGGCGCAAGGCAAGAACCGCAGCGGGCTGCTGTGGTTCCTGCTGTCGCTTTTCCTGGGACCGATCGCGACGTTCATCATCGTGCTGCTACCGCGCGGCTGATTATTGCTGTGGCGGGCGTCCGCCCATCGCGCCCATGCCAGTGATATCCATTCTGTGGTAACCGGCAGGTACCTGGAACAGACTCGGGTCCTGCGGACCTTCCTTAATGTTGGTCAGCTGCCAGGTAGTGCCGCCGCTGACCGTCTTAATCGGGAAGTGAAGCGAGTTGTCGATCCACACGTCAGAGACATTGCCGTCTTTGTGGGTGACCTGCCAATGGTCGGTAGTACGGCCATTTACTGTCTCTGTGCCCAGGTTTTTGCAGGTTGTGCCTGGGTCACTGGCGCATGGGTTTTTAGGATCATAGGGGTGAACGTCCGACGTATTGGGTCCACGGTGCATCGGGTTCTCACCTGCCCGGTGCTCCATATACATGTGCTGCTGCGGCATGACGATGTCGACCGTCTGGGTAGCGAATGTCGTAATAATGTTGGCTTCGTGCGCGCCTTCACCAGCCATGTCCATGCGCATGGCTTGCGGGCTGACGTAAATCTTGCCCGACATATCGCGGTTCACCGGGTTCGCCTGCGAGGACGACGTTTGCATGTCGGCGGAAAAAGGCGTCAGGTGTGGGACTTGCGCCAATAGCGAGGAGGCCAGCAAGACTAATGTGCCGAGGAGCAGACTGCGAGCAAGAAGTTTCACGTAGGTTCTCTCCTTGATTATCCGGTAAAGGTTATCAAACCTCGTCAAGTGTAATCCTGCTTGCCCAACTCGGGCTGATTTTGCCGGGCAGACCTTGAAATCCTACCCCGCCAAAAGAAGGCGGAATGGGACACCCCGGAAGGGCCGGTTCGCCAAAACCCAGGCTGCGACCAGATTGGATATGGCGTCCCAGTTGGGCTATATTCGCTAGCAGCTTTTCGATTTCAGTTATCTCTCTCCCAGGAGGGCGCATGAGCGCAACCGGCATCTGGAGACGCACGCTCGACAACACCACGAGCAGCGATCCCATGATCCTGGTCGTGGTCGAAGGAACCGAGCGTCGCACCCTGCTGCTCGATCATTTTCCTTTCACCGTGGGCCGGCGCACCGACCGTGACCTGGTGCTGGCTGATCCGCGCGTCTCGCGCGAACACGCCGAGATTATTCGTGAAGCCGACGGCATTTATCTCGTCGATCAGAACAGCCGCCAGGGAACCTTCATCAATAACGAAAAGGTTTCGCGCCACAAGCTGGTGCGCAACGACCGCATCGAATTTGGGGTGCGAGGCGCTGCCTTCGCCATGTACAACCCAGACCGCTCGCCGTCCAGCATCGGGCAGCAGGTCCTCAGCCAGCTCTCCACCTGGAAACCTGCGGTGGGAGCTGGTTCCGAACTGGAGATGCTCAACGTATTTCTGGAGACCGCGCGCAAGCTGAACAACGTCGGCGTGCTGGAGGACGTTCTGCAAACGCTCCTGGAAGCCTCCCTGCGTCTGACTCAGGCAGAGCGCGGTTTCGTATTTTTACGCGACAGCGCCGATGGCGAGTTGAAACTGGCAGCCGGGCGCGAGCGCAGCGGCGAACTCATCATGGATGACAGCACCATCTCGCGTTCTGTCCTGCGCGAAGCCATGCGCAGTGCCTCCGACTTTCTAGTGACCGATACCGAAGATACCGGCAAGCTGGCCGGGCGTGACAGCATTGTGGCGCAGAACCTGAAGAGCGTCATTTGCATTCCGCTGCGCAAGACCAACATCCAGGAAAAGACAAAAGAAGATACCAAGTCCGACGGCTCCGACGTGCAGGGTGTGCTGTATCTCGACTCGCATTTCCTGTCGGGGAAGCTCTCGACGGTCAACCACGACATCCTGAAGACCATCGCCAACGGCGCCGCTACGCTGGTGGAGAATGCCGCGCTGGTGCAGGCGGAGGATGCGGCCAAGCGTTACCGCCAGGAGCTGTCCATCGCCGCCGACATTCAACAGCGCCTGATGTCGGTCACGATTCCCGACGTGCCCTATGCCAAAGTCAACGCTGTCAGTTACGCCTGCAAAGATATCGGCGGCGACTTCTTCGACCTGGTTTTTACCGAGCAGGCGCTGTCGCTGATTGTCGCGGACGTATCAGGCAAAGGAGTCGCCGCGGCGGTGGTGGCTTCCATCCTACAGGGCATGCTGTATTCGCAATTGGCGCAGGATGGTTCGCTGCCCGAGATGGTTTCCGCGGTGAACCGCTTTCTCTGTGAGAAGGTAGGCGGACAGAAATACGCCACGCTGGTGGTTGCGCGAATACGGCCCGGTGGCGAGATGGAACTCATCAATTGTGGGCATGTTCCGCCGTTGGTTATCTCCGGAGGCAAAGTCCAGAAGGTCGAGGCCGGCAATCTGCCGGTCGGACTCATCCCCCATGCCGAGTTCAGTGCAATTAAGATGCACCTCGCGCCGGGAGATCGCCTCAGCGTTGTGACCGACGGCGTGACCGAAGCAGAAGATGTGACCGGCGAGTTCTTCGGCAACGACCGGCTGGAGCGCTGCTGCGGTAATGGCTTCTCTGCCATCGAGCAGGCGGTCACCGATTTCCGCGGGCAAACCCCGTTGAGCGACGATTGCACCATCACCGAGCTCACCTATCGCGGGTAAGCGAAACAGGGGCGGCATCGCCCGCAGAATCGGGTTACCGTTCGTCCCCCCAACTGACCATTGTGGGATAGCTAGTGTAATCGCCTGTTAGCGACGGTTTGACTGTCGGATTGCCAGTTAGCGAGAGCCGCGATGGTCGGCGCCGCCACTCAGAGCGACACCAGACAAGGGTCGAGGATGTCAATTGACCGACGGCGGAAGTGATGTCGTTCCCACCGTCAATGTTCCGTTCACCTGTGAAGCTCCCGCGTTGGCGGTGATCGTGACGGTCGTGTTGCTATGGACCGGAAAGGTCTGCACCGCAAACTGCACCGACGTATTTCCTTCGGGAACGAATACCCACGAAGGCGGATGCGCCACGCCGGGATGATCGCTGCTGAGAGCGATCGTGGCGCCTCCCTGCGGCGCCGGGCCGCTCAGCATAAGCGTCCCTGCCGACAATCCCCCGCCTTTCACATAACTGGGTTTGAAAGTTAACGAAGTGAGGATGAAAAGCGGGAAAGTGGCGGTCACCTTCTTCGCGCTCGTCATCATCGTCACCGAGCAGTAGTTGCCGTTCACGTTGTCACATCCGCTCCAACCGGCAAATGCCCAGCCTGGGGCTGGAGTGGCCTGTAGATTCACCGTGGCGCCCTGTTTGTAATCCCAGGAGCACACCAGGCCACAGTTGATATGGCCGTCACTGCTGGTCACCGTTCCCATTCCAATCTTATTCACCGACAAAGGGAACTCCGGAGAAAGACTGAAAATCGTGCCGCAGCCCCAATGGAGACGGTCACAGGTGGCCCCACCATAATAGGTTGTCCCGTACAATGTGCCATCGCTGCCCTGCGCCAGTCCTGCAAAGGGCGAGGCGCCGTTGACAAAGTCGAATTTGTGCAGCGTGACAAATGTGCCCGTGGAGCTGATTTTGAATACCGTACCGCAACTGCCCGCATGCCCGGAGCAGTCGGCGATAAATTCACCACTGGTTGTCCCGTAGAAATTTCCGTCGTTGGCCTGCACCAGACCGCCAACCGGATAGGAGCCATCATCGAAGCATCCGCTGACATGGCAGAAGGAGTGCAGCGTGGTCAGGGTGCCGCGTAGCGAGAGTTTAAATACGGTTCCGGCGGCGGAGTCGCCGCCATCATAGGTTGTCCCGTACAAGTTGCCGTCGGTGCCTTGCACCAAAGGGGCGACAGTATAGATATTTCCGCCAAAGCTGTACAACGTGGTCAGCTTTCCGTCGGGGGTAATGCTGAACACCGTGCTGACTCCGTCCCCGGCGCCCTCAGTTGTCCCATAGAAGTTCCCGTCCATGGCTTGTATCAGGGGCGCAACGGGCCTCGCGCCGTCGCCATTATTCATGAACATGTATAACGTGGTCACGGTGCCATCTGGAGTCATTTTGAACACCTGGCCGCACCCGAAGAACGGCCAGTATGTGTTACAGCCCGGTCCGTAGTTGCCGCCGTAACTTGTGGTGCCATAGAAGTTCCCGTCGGTGCCCTGTACCAGTGCATTCGGAAGTGTCCCGTCACTGGGGATGAAACAGTGCACTGTGGTCAGCATGCCCTCGGGCGTGATTTTGGATATCCCTCCAAACTCGTAGCAGTCGACGCCGAAGGTTCCGTAGAAGTTCCCGTCCGTAGCCTGCACCAGTGCGTTGGCTGAGCCAACATTTGCCAGCGTGGTAAATGCGCCATCGGGAGTGATCTTGAATATAGAACCCGCAGAGTACGGAGAATCATTGGGTGTCGTCCCGTAGAGGTTCCCGTCGGTGCCTTGCACCAATCCTGTGCTGGGGTTAAGGCCGTCAACACAGTTCGTGGTGGCTATGGGGCAAAAGCTGTAAAGCGTGGTAAATGCTTGCGCAGGGGCGAGCACCGCGGTGACGGCACAGAAAGCAAAAACGAGAGCGGCACTGCGCATAGTACCTCTTGGGCGAAGGGATGGAACCCCGGAGCCTCTCCGAACTATGCTGTGCGCGGGCGGAAGAGTCAATAGACTTCTTGCGGCGGTGACCCACTCATTGCTGGGTCTGGTCGGAGTGGGAGAACAGCGATTGTAAATGGGCCACTGTCACTTCAGGCATGGTTTCCTGACACGTGTAGAAGGCTGACCACTCTTAGTTGGCGTTACATCGCCATATCACTCACAATCCCCAGCAGGTTTTCGGTCAAACTCGGATTAGAAAGATCTGTGGGAGTATGCACCCGCGCACCTCCTGCGATTCGTCCATACCTGGACTTTCATTGCGAACTCTCCTTAGCTCCTTCTAACCCATTCTGGTAATCCTCCTGCACATACTGCCGATGTAGCCTGCAGCGCCCAGACACTCGCTTGGGCCACAGATCAGCGGAGCACTATGTCAACAGATATTGAAGGAATGGAAGAAATCATCAAGGAGTTCCTGGTCGAGAGCGCCGAAGGTCTCGATCTGCTGGATCGCGACCTGGTGGCGTTGGAGCGCGATCCTTCGTCACGCGAGTTGCTGGGCGAGGTCTTCCGCGCTGTCCACACCATTAAAGGAACCAGCGGCATTCTCGGATATCCCAAGCTGGAGAAGGTCGCACATCTTGGTGAGAGTCTGCTAAGCCGGATGCGCGATGGCAAGTTGGTGCTGAACCCGGCGATCACCAGTGGGCTGCTGGCCATGGTGGATGCCTTACGCCGGTTGCTGAGCGAAATCGAGCAGCATGGCAATGAAGGCGCAGACGACTATGGGGCGGTGGTTCAGCAATTGGAAGCGCTGCTGACCGAGTCGCAAGCAGCGCCGGAGGCAAAAGTCGAAGTCGTACCAGCGGCCACGGTGGCCAAGCCGACAGCCGCCGAAGCTGACGGCGGAGTGGATGCCACAGCCGGGGCTCCTCCCCCAGCAAGCCCTGCGGAACCGGCCAAAGAAACGGCGGTCGCGGGCAGCAACATCCGGGTAGACGTCAGCCTGCTCGACAAGATGATGAACCTGGTGGGCGAGCTGGTGCTGGCGCGCAACCAGATTCTGCAATGCGGCTCGTCGCAAACCGATGCCACATTTTTCAATGCCGCGCAGCGGCTGAACCTCATTACCACCGAGTTGCAGGAAGGGGTGATGAAGACCCGCATGCAGCCCATCGGCAACGTGTGGGGCCGCTTTCCCCGGCTGGTGCGTGACCTGGCATTGCAATGCGGCAAGCAGGTAACGATTGAGATGGAGGGCTCGGAAACCGAGCTCGACAAGACCATCATCGAGGCCATTAAAGATCCGCTCACCCACATCCTGCGCAACTCCCTGGATCACGGAATCGAAATCCCGGAAGAACGGGTTCGGGCCGGCAAGGCTGTATCGGGCCGCTTGCACCTGCGCGCCTATCACGAGGGGGGGCAGGTCAACATCGAGATCAACGATGATGGCGCCGGCATCGACCTGGAGCGGGTGAAACACAAGGCGGTGCAGCGCGGTGTGATTGGAGCGCAGCAAGCCGAGCGCATGTCGGACCGCGAGTTGACCAACCTGGTGTTTCTTCCCGGGTTCTCTACCGCGGAAAAGGTCAGTAACGTTTCCGGCCGCGGGGTCGGCATGGATGTAGTCAAGACCAACATCGAGAAGATCGGCGGCACCGTCGATCTGCAATCGGTGCGCGGACAGGGGACGACCCTGAAAATCAAAATCCCGCTCACCCTGGCCATCATCCCGGCGCTCATCGTGTCCAGCGGCGGCGAACGCTTTGCCATTCCGCAGGTCAGCTTGTTGGAGTTGGTGCGGCTGGAAGATTCGCAAGGCACCGCCGCCATCGAGCACATCCAGGGCGTGCCGGTACATCGCTTGCGCGGGCGCCTGTTGCCGCTGGTGTTTCTCAACCAGGAATTGAATTTGGACTGCACCAGGGGGACGACCGAAACCACGAAAACCGCTGACAACATCGTCGTGCTGCAAGCTGACGATCGCCAGTTCGGCCTGGTCGTCGATGACATTAACGACACCGAAGAGATTGTGGTGAAGCCGCTGGGCAAGCAGTTGAAAGGACTCTCCTGCTTTGCCGGCGCGACCATCATGGGCGACGGGCAGGTGGCGTTGATTCTAGACGTCCTCGGCATTGCCCAGATGGCCAACGTAGTCACCCAGGTACACGACCAGGCGGTCGCCGTCTCGGATACGGTGGAAGCGGCAGCCCAGTGTGCACGGCAAAGCTGGTTGCTGTTCCGCAGCGGCCAGGGCAGTCGCCTTGCGGTGCCGCTGTCGGCGGTGGCCCGGCTGGAGGAATTCCCGCTCAACCTGGTCGAGCACTCCGGCCAGGAAGAGGTGGTGCAGTACCGGGGCGAGATCATGCCGCTGGTGCGCATGTCGTGCCTGCTGGCGGAGAAGGCAACGGCCTGCGATCCGCTGCAGGTGGTGGTGTTTAACGGCAACGGCCGCAGTCTGGGGCTGGTGGTGGATCGCATTGAGGACATCACCGATGAGTCGATTCAGGTGCGCGACGACGAGCGCAAGGCCTTCCTGCGGGGCTCGGCCGTGATTCAGCAAAAGGTCACCGACATCATCGACCTGCAACAGGTGGTGGCGCACGCAGCACAGTCGGCCGCCACACCGGCCCTGGCGGGAGGGAACTGAGCCATGGCTGAGCAGCAATTCTGCACGTTTTATCTGAATGGCTTCTTGTTTGGAATCGAGGTCGAGAAGGTGCAGGAGGTGATCCGGCACCAGGCCATGACCCGCGTGCCCCTGGCTCCCAAGCTGATTGGCGGGCTGATCAATCTGCGCGGCCAGATCGTGACCGCCATCGATTTGCGACTGCGCCTCGGCTTGCCCGAGCGCAAGCCCGACGAGTTGCCCATGAACGTGGTGGCCCGCTCCGAAGACGGCGCCGTCAGCCTGCTGGTGGACGAGATCGGTGACGTGCTGGAGGTACAGGAAGCACAGTTCGAAGATGTGCCCCAGTCCATGCGGCAAGCCCGAGAGCTGATCCGAGGGGTTTACAAGTTGCCCGAGCGTCTGCTGCTGGTCCTGGATACCGCCCATGCAGTCAGCGTGGAGCAGAAAGCAGCGGGAACACCCAGCTAGCCGCAGCAGGCCTGACGGTTTCTTTCAGTAAATTCCGCGAGGTTGGCAGAGCGAAAATTCAAAACGGTCGCCCGGGTTTTGCGGCCCGGCCCGTAACAAGGAGCAATACGAAATGGCACCCAGACAAATGGGCACAGGGAATTCCAAAGAACGTAACCCAACAAACCGCCGGGCCGCTGCCGAGACGAAAGTTCCGGCCTGCCACGGTGTAGAGTCGCAGAATATTTTCCAAATCTGCGACCTGATTCCAGGGCTCGCAGTGGCCATGGACAACAACCACACCATAGTTCAACTGAACGAGAGCGCCGCACGCGCTGCCGGAAAGCGAAAAGAGGATTGCATCGGCCTCAAGTTCTGGGACCTGTTCGACAATCCCGAATGCCGAGCCGGCACTTGCGCGGCCGCACGGGCCATAAAGACCGGGCTTATTTGTGAAGGTATCGGTCGCCCGGTGGTCCAAGGCAAGGAGATGCCGGTGCTGACCACCGCAGCCCCGCGCTTTGGTCCCGACGGACAGGTGACCGGAGTGGTTGAGTTGGTCTTTCCTGCGGCGGCGGAGATTACCCTGAAGGACCAGGTCGACCATCTTGCGGCGGCGATCAAGGCAGGCGATTTAACCCAGCGCATACCCGAGGATAAGTTTGAAGGGCGCCACCTGCAAACCGCAAGAACCCTCAACGAAATGCTGGATGCCATCGCCACACCTCTCACAGAGGTGGGAGGCGTTTTGCGTCGACTGGCGGTAAATGATCTTACCGTCAAAGTGACGGGAGAGTATCAGGGTTCATTCGCTGATCTTGCCGCCGCTGCAAATCTGGCGGAGGAGCGGGTGCAGAACATCGAGCGCGTCGTGTGCCACATTGGGGCAGGCGATTTCGCGAAGGATCTCGAGGAGTTGTGCAAGATCCAGAAGCGTTCGGAAAACGACACTATGATACCGGCACTGACTCGAGCTATGCAGGCCATCAAGTCTGTGGTCAAGGACACCGAAAGTCTATCGGCGGCCGCAGTAGAAGGCAAACTCGCAGCCAGGGGCGATGGCGGCAAGCACCAGGGCGATTATCGTCTCATACTGGAAGGCATCAATCATCTGCTCGACGCCATCCTGCTTCCGATCGAAGAAGGCAACCGGGTGCTGCGCCAGATCAGCGACGGGAACCTGCGCGAGCGGGTGGAGATCGACTGCAAGGGCGATCACCAGAAGATGAAGGACGCCATCAACGGCGTGCAGGCGAACATCCTGCAGTTGCAATCCGAGATGGCACGCCTCACGCAGGCCTCGAAGGATGGTCAGCTTTCCGAACGTGGCAAGGCGGAGCATTTCAAGGGAGCTTACGCTGAAGTAGTGGCTGGCATCAACCAGATGCTTGACGCCATCGTGCTGCCCATCGAGGAAGGCAACCGGGTGCTGCGGCAGATTCGCGGCGGCAACCTGCGTGAGCGAGTTGATATCGAGTGCAAGGGCGATCACCAGAAGATGAAGGACGCCATCAATGGCGTACACGACTGGCTTAGGGGGCTGGTTGAGTATGTGACGCGCATTGCCAACGGCAATATGAGCGCGCGCATGGAGAAGGCCTCGGAACAGGACCAGATCCATGAGTGGATGGTGCTGCTGAAGTCGAATATCGTGACCTTGCAATCGGAGTTGGCGCGCCTGATTGCCGCCGCCAAAGACGGTGACCTGATCTCGCGCGGAGATCCCGAGAAGTTCAAGGGCGCATACTCCGAGCTGATGAGTTCAGTGAACGATATGTTCGAGGTTTTCCGCTCGACCATCGAGCAGGTGGGGCAGATGAGCCACCCGCTGAGCGAGTCGGCAGCCGAACTGAGCCGGGTGGCGCAGGAGATGGGCTCCAGCGCCGAGCAGACAGCGTCACAGGCGAATATGGTGTCGGCAGGCTCGGAACAGGTCAGCCGCAACATCCAGACAGTCGCGACTGCGGCTGACGAGATGGGCGCCAGCATTCGCGAAATCGCCAAGAATACTGCCGATGCGACGAAGGTCGCAACCGCGGCGGTGCGCTCGGCGGAAGACACCAACGTCACCATCGGCAAACTGGGACAGAGCAGCGCCGAGATTGGCCAGGTGATCAAGGTCATCACCTCCATCGCCCAGCAGACCAACCTGCTGGCGCTCAACGCCACGATTGAAGCCGCGCGCGCCGGTGAGGCGGGCAAGGGTTTCGCCGTGGTAGCGAACGAGGTGAAGGAGCTGGCCAAGGAGACAGCTAAAGCAACCGAGGACATCAGCCGCAAGATCGAGGCAATTCAGACCGACACCAAAGGAGCGGTATCGGCAATTGAGCAGATCGGCTCGGTCATCGGCCAGATTAACGACATTCAGAACACGGTGGCCAGCGCGGTGGAGGAGCAGAGCGTGACCACCAACGAGATCACGCGCAACCTGACCGAAGCGGCCAAGGGCGGGGCTGACATCAGCCACAGCATTGCGGGGGTGGCCGATGCGGCCCGCACTACCACCGGCGGCGCGGGACAGACCCAGAAGTCGGCCGAGTCGCTGGAGAAGCTGGCGGAAGAGCTGCAAGCGCTGATTGGACGCTTCCGCTACGAAAGCAACGGAAAGGTGAGTCCAGTTGTCGCCGCGCGCAACCGAAACCTGCACCACGAGCACGCAGGCGCTTCCATCCAATAAGCAATAAGGAAGCACAAGCACAACGGCGGTCGCCTCACAGCGGCCGCCGTAGCATTTTACGCGTGCCAGGAACGGACTCACCACGGAGGCACGGAGTTCACGGAGGAATGCGAAGGAAGACTGATAACTCTTAGGATCGACTCAAGCGAGCCGCCAGCCACCAGTCGCGAGCCATTACTCTCAAACGTTCTCCGCTTTCCCTTGACCTTGTCATCACGAGCGGAGCGAGGGAGCTGCTCTTGCTCGCGTCGGAATACTCTTTGGCCACGAAGAGCCATTTGCGCTGCCAGCGAGAACAGGTCCCTGGGCCGAAGCGGCCTCGTGATGACAAGCCGTGCAAGAGGCGACGGGCGTGCACATACCAAGCTACAGATTCTTGTCTGACTCTGGCCTGGGCTTACGGGTCTTTGCCCCTGTTTTCTCCGTGTTCTCCGTGCCTCCGTGGTGAGCTTTTTCCTTCGCCCGCTTTATTTCTTCCAACCTCGCCGCGATTCGAGCCTCAACCCCTTCGTTCGTAGGACGGTAGTAGACGCGGTCTTTCAGGTTGTCGGGCAGGCACTGCATGTCGGCGACTTTCTGTTCCAGATTGTGCGCGTACTGGTATCCCTCGCCGTAGCCCACCGCTTTCATCAGCCCCGTCGGTGCATTTCTCAGGTGCAGCGGCACCGGATCTTGCGCGGTTCGCTCAACATCTTCCTGCACCGCGCTGTATGCGGTGTAAAGCGCATTTGATTTCGGAGCCGCACACAAATATACGACCGCCTGCGCCAGCGCAAGATTCGCTTCCGGCATCCCGAGAAAGTCCACCGCATCGCGCGCCGCCAGAGTTAGTTCCAACGCTTTCGGGTCGGCAAGTCCGATATCCTCGCTGGCCATGCGGACCACGCGTCGGGCTATATACAACCCATCCTCTCCAGCTTCCAGCATGCGGGCGAGCCAGTACAGTGCCGCATCAGGATCGCTGTTGCGCACGCTTTTGTGCAGGGCCGAGATGAGGTTGTAATGCTCTTCGCCCGCCTTGTCATACATCAGCACGCGCTTTTGCAGCGCGTCCGTCACCACGGCATCGTTGATGTGCGCTGGCATCCCCTGTTCACTGGTCTCGCGCGCCAGCGTCGCTGCGACTTCCAGTGCGTTGTAAGCGCTGCGCGCGTCGCCACTGGAATAGGCCGCAATTTTGCGCAGCGCATCGTCATCCGCAGCAAGCTTCAAAGCCCCCAGCCCACGTTCACTGTCGGCGAGAGCTCGCTGCAACAGCACGACAATCTGGTCCTCGCTTAGGGAGCGCAGAACGTACACCCGGCAACGCGACAGCAGCGCCGAGATGATTTCGAACGACGGATTCTCGGTGGTAGCGCCGATCAGGCGAATGCTGCCTTTCTCGACGTAAGGAAGGAATGCGTCTTGCTGGGCCTTGTTGAAGCGGTGCACCTCGTCGACAAAGACGATGGTTCGCGTTCCGTATTGCCGCGCGCGCTCGGCCTCGGCCATCACCTGCTTGATTTCCTTGATGCCGCTCATCACGGCTGAGAACTCGATGAAGTCGGCGTGGGTCATGCGGGCGATGATCTTGGCCAGCGTAGTTTTACCCACGCCCGGCGGTCCCCAGAAAATTACCGATCCGGTGTCATCGCGCTCAATCTGCACCCGCAGGGCCTTGCCCGGCCCGAGGATATGCTCCTGGCCGACAAATTCGTCGAGTGTGCGCGGACGCATGCGATCCGCCAGGGGGCGGGACTTATCGATCGTTTCGTCTCTAGGCGGGATGTTTTGAAAAAGGTTCATCGCAGCTTGAAAGAAAAGCTCACCACGGAGGCACGGAGGACACGGAGTTTTATAGGACTCGCCGGACTATTCCCTGCCGTAGTACAGGTACGTTGAAGTTGATCAGCAATCCCACATGCAAATGGCTCAACCTCAAATAGGTGAGCAGCTGCGCCACATGGATCGGAAGTATCTTTTCGATGGATTTCAATTCCACTACGACTCGATCAGCGACTATCAAATCGATTCGATAGCCGCAATCTAGAGCCGATCCCTTATACGTGACCGGCAAATCAACTTGGGATCTATACGGGAGACCCTGAAGCGAGAACTCACGGCAAAGACATGCATGGTATGCGAACTCCAGCAACCCAGGCCCGAGTTCTCTGTGAACCGTGATGGCGCCACTGATAATCTTGCGCGTCAGCTCAGACTCAAGCAGGCGTGCCTCACCAAGGATGGGCTCTGGCAGGTCGAGGATGTTACTCATGTCTCGATTTTAGACCTGTATTCTCCGTGGTCTCTGTGTCTCCGTGGTGATCTTTATCTTCTTTGCCGGCTCGCTTCATACAGCACCACCGACGCTGCGATCGCGGCATTCAGTGATTCGACCTTTTCCGAGTGCGGTATGGTCACCACCTCGTCCGCTTGCGCGAGCACGTGCTTGGGAACTCCCGCTCCTTCGTTGCCGACAATCAGCGCAAGCGGGCGGGTCAGGTCCGTTTCAGAGATCGGAGTGCCTTTATGCGAAGACGTCGCCAGCACTACAATGCCGCGCGCTTTGAGTTCAGCAAGCACCGAAGCGGTCTCTTCCTTGACTACGGGCACCCG
The DNA here is from genome assembly GCA_963796585.1 of uncultured Acidobacteriaceae bacterium. GTDB lineage: Bacteria > Acidobacteriota > Terriglobia > Terriglobales > Acidobacteriaceae > CAVVDY01. The sequence goes on along the minus strand of CAWCMB010000001.1, from coordinate 851,971 downwards.
GAACAGCGAACCCGCCGAGGCGCGGATGGACTTCCAATTCCATGGACTGACGCTGTTCTCCCCAAGGAGTAGCGCGCTCACGCCAAACGCTTCCCCGGCGCGCGCGATGGTGCCCAGATTGCCCGGGTCTTGCAGGCCGGCGGCCAGCACCAGCAGTGCCGGATGATGGCGCAGAACATCGGCTAGCGAGAACTGACTCACGCGCACCATCGCTGCAACCCCTTGCGGCGATTCGCTGGGCACCGCGCTGGAAAACACGTCCTTGGGGAGAAGCAGGGCTTGAGTTTGCTTGGGCAATTGCGGCAACAGCTTATGGGCCCGGTCCCGCGCTGATTCCGCGAAGAAAACGCTGCTGATCCGCAAGCCCGAGCGGATGGCTTCTTCCACCAGGTGCATTCCCTCGACTGCGATCTCCCCATTCGCATCGGGTGACGCGTCATGAAAAAGCCGGCGAAGCTCTTTGATACTGGCGTTGCTGCGGCTGCTTATGAAGCGAAGCCGGTCATCTGCGGCCGATTCGAAGGCTGAGGGCATAGTTCCGTTCCCGGAAGCAATCGTACAACGGGAGCGCTTCGGCGGGCCGAAAGTCAGCTCGGCATGATAATCTGCTGCCTTGCTGGTGCTTGGGCAATGTATTGCGTTTCGCACCGCGAAACCAATCAGAATTTGGCGAGGTTCGGTTGCGCCCCGAAATTGTAAAGATTAATCCCGATACTCCGGAAGCGTCGCTGGTGACGTATGCCGCTGAGAAGATACGCTCAGGCGTCGTCCTCGGCATGCCGACAGACACCTTCTACGGCCTGGCCGCGGATCCTTTCAACCTGCATGCCGTAGACCGGATCTACGAAATCAAAACCCGCTCCCGGCACAAACCTCTATCGCTGCTGACCGAATCGGTGGACCAGGCCGCTGAACTCGCCTGGCCAGTGCCGGAGACGTTTTACCTGCTGGCGCGGCGCTTCTGGCCCGGACCACTCACCATCATCGTGAAGGCCGATCCCAAAGTACCTCTGAAGGTGACGGCCAATACGGGCAACGTTGCGCTGCGTGTCCCGGCCGCGGAGGTGCCCCTGGCCATCATCCGTGCCGCCGGTCACCCGATTACGGCAACATCAGCCAATCTGCACGGCGAAGCCGAATGCACCACCGCACAAGCGGTTCGCGACCAACTCGGCGATTGCCTGTCCATGATCGTCGATGGCGGCCAGTCGCCCCGCGACATCGCTTCTACTATCGTCGACCTCACCAGCGATGACGGTCACTGGCGCATTTTGCGCCAGGGCGCCATAGCCTACGACGACATCGCAGAATTGCTAGGGCAGGAGTAGTCACTACGGAGGCCGGTGCTTCCAAATCTCACCCCGTCCGCTGGTTGCTTGCGGTAACTGTCGCCCTTCTGGCCGGCGCGTTTCTCTACCTTGCTCTCCGCGTCATGCGCGAAGGCCAAATCGATCAGCCCCACCAGGCGGATTGCATTCTCGTCCTGGGGGCCGCGGAATATTCCGGTAGACCATCCCCTGTCTATCGCGCCCGACTCGATCACGCCTACCGGCTTTTCCAGGAGGGGATGGCTCCCCTGATCATCACTTCGGGCGGCTCGGGTAAAGACCCCAAGTACAGCGAAGGCGAGGTTGGGCGCGACTATCTGCTCTCCAAGGGAGTTCCCGAGGTAAACCTGATCGCCGAGACCCAGGCGGATAACACCGACGAATCTACCCAGCGTGTCGCGGTCATCATGCGGCGCAATGGCTTCGACAGCGTGCTGCTGGTGAGTGATTCGTACCACATGTTTCGCGCGAAACGCATGATGCAACGCCAGGGTTTCACGGTATACATCTCGCCAAGACCGGAGTCGGTGCCCAAGACGGAGTGGGCACGTTTCTTGGCTGCGTCCCGCGAGGCCTTCAGCTATGTGCTCTACCGGCTGCATGTAACGTAGGAAGAGCGGCTGTTGGCTATCTCAGCTTTCCTATCAACGTGATGCCTGAGCCAAAAGCCAAGAGCCAAAAGCCGCCTTTCTAATACACTTCATCGAGCAGTTCGATGACGTGCGCCACGCGCGCTTTCATGTGTGCGCGCTCGATGCCTGCGCGGTACTGCAACATGCATCCCACGTTTGCGGTGGCGATGATTTCAGGCGAAACGCTGGCGATGAAGCCCATCTTCTCGTCGAGGATCTTCATCGAGATTTCGTTCTGCACCACATTGTAGGTTCCGGCGCTGCCGCAGCAGCTCTCCGGACGCGGCGACTCCACCAGATTCGCTCCAACATGTTTCAGCAGTTGCCGCGGCGCGGCACGAATGCCTTGCGCATGTGCCAGGTGGCAGGGATCCTGATAGGTCACCCTCGCCTCGAGCTTGCGTTTCGGCTGGCGTAACCCGAGTCCCGCGAGATATTCGTTCACGTCCTTTGTCTTGGCTGTGAATTCCACAGCACGCGCGGCGTATGTTTCGTCATCCTGCAGCAGGGCGGCGTATTCCTTCATACTCGATCCGCAACCTGCGGCGTTGGTGATGATTGCGTCGAACTCCGGGCTGAGCATCGCATCGATGTTGCGCCGCGCCAGTGCGCGTGCGCCATCAAGCATTCCCGCGTGGAGATGCAGAGCTCCGCAACAACCCTGGTGCGGAGGAATATGCACTTCGACGCCGTTCTTTGTGAGCACGCGGATGGTGGCGCGGTTCAGTTCCGCAAAGGCGACGCTGGCGATGCACCCGATGAGCAACGCGACGCGGCCACGGCATTCGCCCTCCGCCGGATACATCTCACCCAGGTCCTTGAACGAAAAGTCCTTTTCAATACGCGGAGACAGCGCATCGAGTTCAGCCACTCCCAGCAACTTCAGCAGCCCGGTTGCACGTGCCAGCGCTTGCAATCCTGATTGCTGGTAGAAGCGCACCAATCGGGCATGGAAAGCGAGCCGCGAAAATGAGGGCAGAACCTTGTTGTAGAAATGGTCCCGCACCGTTCGCTGCAGCCACGGACGGCGATAGTTCTCATGAATCTGCAGCCGCGCCCGTTCCAGCAGACCACCATACATGACGCCCGACGGGCATGCGGTCTGGCAGTTCAGGCATCCCAGGCAGCGATCAATATGCGTCGCGAAAGAATCGCTGAGCGCCAGCTTGCCGGCATCAACCTGCACGACCTGGTAGATGCGGCCGCGCGGCGAATCCATTTCCGTGCCGAGGGCGCGATAGGTGGGGCACTGATCGAGGCACAGTCCGCAATGAATACACTTCGAGTAGATATCCCACGTGGGCTTCTCATGGGGAGAGAAGTTTGAACGCAGCGTCTCCGATTTTTCGGCAACCAGGGTCAGAAAATCCTCCCGCGCTGCAGAACGCGATTTGGATCGAGCGCCCGCTTCACTGCTTTCATTTGGGGATAGATGTCAAGGTCTTGCCAATCCGTAAGGAACTGCATGGACGAGGGGATTTGCTGGCGCACGGTTCTGACCTGCATCTGTGCGTCCCATTCAGGATTCGCGATTTCAAAGTGCACCAGAAGATGACCGATTCCACATCGCCCGACGTAGCTGGCAGTCGCGACCTCCGGGTCCGAAGTATCCTCCAGAACCTTGATTACAGAGCCCAGTTCGGCAGCAGGGGCGAACAATGAAAAAGCTCCAGGATTTGCCCAGGACAGGGGAGACACTTCTCGGCTCAACTGCGCAGTACCAGGGAAATCTTCGATGGCGCGCCACATCTGGGTTTCGCTTTCGCCGTCGAGCTCGCGGGTAATCGCTGAGCCCAACTCTTTGCGGTAGCGGGCCAACACCGCGTCGCTACCTGCACCACGAACACAGATCACCCATGCATCTTCCATCATCTCCGGCCGCATCCTCTTCCGCGCCGCGGGCGATACGATTTCCAGGCACATCGGCGCCAGCGGCGAGCGCATCACCTGATCCCGGAACTTCAGCGCTTCTTGCCATGTGGCGAACTCGGCGAGGAAGGTACGTGTCTGTCGCGGCGCGGGAAACAACTTGAAGCTTGCCGATGTTATTACGGCCAAGCTGCCGTAGCTGCCGATGAGCAGCTTCATCAAGTCGTAGCCGGCAACGTTCTTCACCACGCGACCGCCACCTTTCGCTTTACGGCCGTCGCCGGTCACAAAGCGGATCCCGATACAGAAGTCGCGTACTCCGCCAAAGCTTTGACGCAGAGGCCCGTGCTTGGCAGCCGCCAGCACTCCGCCGACCGTCGATAGCTCGGGAAATGCGGGATCACAACCGAACATCAACTTGCCCCCTGCAACCAGCGCATTGAGTTGCGCGACCGTCATTCCTGCGCCAACTCCGACCGTCAGGTCGGCCGGGTCGTAATGTTCGACCTGGTTCAAGCGGTCCATCTTCAGTAACACTTCTGTTCTGGCATGTGCGGGGGTTACTTCAGCCTTGCCACCGATGGGAGTAATACCGAAGTTGTGCTGGTTCGCCAAGCCTACAATAGCGGCAACTTCATCGGCTGAGCCGGGACTTGCAGCGAGGGATGAGGTCTCGTCGGCTTCTACAACATGGCCATCGCCGCAGATGGCGCGCAGTTCGCGGGCGAGGTCGAGTGAAACCCCCGTGGCGCTCACATGCCCTCCTGCACCAGGATGGGATTGAAAGCCGGACCTCGGGTCTCCACGCAGGTTCTGCTGGTCGGAAAGATCTTGCCCGGGTTCAGAGTCGATTTGGAGTTGAAGGCGTTGCGTAGGCTGAGCATCACGTCCAGATCGTCGTTGCTGAAAAGCTGCGGCATCAAATCGCGCTTCTCCACGCCCACGCCATGCTCGCCGGTAATCGATCCGCCCGCATCGATGCAATATTGCAGAATCTCGCGACCTGCCTCTTCCACCATATGCAGTTGATTGGGATCGCGCGCGTCGAACAGGATCAGCGGATGCAGGTTGCCGTCGCCGGCATGGAAGATGTTGCCAATGCGCAATCCGTATTTCTTGGATACTCCATCGATGAACTCAAGCACCGCCGGAATCTTGGTTCGCGGCACCACTCCGTCTTGCGTGTAGAACGACGAACTCACGCGCCCTAGCGCTCCGAATGCGTTCTTGCGTCCTTTCCAGAGCAGGGCCCGTTCGTTGTCATCTTTGGCACGGCGCACTTCACGCGCACGCTGCGCGAGACATACTTTGCGAACCTGCTCGGCCTCTTCTTCAACCACTTCGGCAATGCCATCCAACTCGATCAGGAGCACCGCGCCTGCATCCAGCGGATAACCTGCATGGCAGAAGGCCTCGATCGTCTTGAGAGTCCAGCCATCGAGCATCTCCAGAGCAGCCGGGGTAATGCCTTCAGCGGTAATTGCCGACACCGTCTTTGCCGCGTCATCAATCGTCTCGAAAATGGCGAGCAAGGTCGCAACCCGCTCGGGGCGTCGCAGCAGTTTCACGGTTGCGGAAGTGACGATGCCCAGCGTTCCTTCTGATCCCACGAAGAAGCCCGTCAGGTCATAACCGGCACTCTCAGCCGTTTTGCCTCCCAAGTGAACGATCTCGCCATCCGGAAGCACAACCTCCAAACCAGTGACATGGTTTACCGTCACCCCGTACATCAGGGTGTGCGGTCCGCCCGAATTCTCAGCCACATTGCCACCGATGGTGCAGGCTTTTTGGCTGGAAGGGTCGGGCGCAAAGTATAAGCCCAGATGTGCCACAGTGTCAGACAGTACCTGGTTGACCACGCCGGGTTGAACCACCGCCCGCATGTTCTCCGCGTCAACTTCCAGAATGCGGTTCATGCGCGAGAAGACGATCAGGATGCCGCCTTCGATCGGAATCGAGCCGCCGCTGAGGCCAGTACCAGCGCCTCGCGGCACAACCGGAACACCTTGCGACGCAGCCAGCTTTACCAGACGGGAAACCTGGTCCGTGTTCTGAGGGAACACGACCGCGTCCGGCGGACTGGTGCGAACCCCGCCGTCGTACTCGTACAGCATCAGGTCTTCGGGACGGTCTAAGACAGCGTCGCGGCCGACAATAGCCCGTAGCTGTTCAGCAAGCGCGGAAATGCGCTGAGAGCCCATGAATGCTCGGAAGACAGGAGTCTATCATGGGCGTCAACGCGAAATCGGTGATTTATGCCGGCGATCGTCTGCCCGTGATAAGGCGAATGATCAAGGTCAAAATGACCGCGCCAATTACCGCGACAATAATGGTGTAGATCATCCCGCCGTTGCCGGCCATTCCCAGCGAGCGCATGATCCAGCCGCCGATAACCGCGCCGATAATGCCGACGACGATGTCCATCAACGCTCCATAACCGGAACCCTTCATCAACTTGCCGGTCAGCCAGCCGGCGATCAGCCCGACGATAATCCACCACAGAATGTACATAGCGCCTCCACCGTGCTTGAGGTTCTCTCCTCAGGCGCACGGTTGGATGCGAGAGTTGGTGGCTGTGTTGGACAGTGGGTCAAAATGGCGCTGAAGCAGGCCAGTTGTGCCTGACGCCCAATCTCGTCAAACTCAGCGTTAAGACAGAGTTGCGCTCTCTACCGCATGGCGTCTTCGACTTCGCTGAGCCAATCGGGACGCTTCAGGACTTCGCGTGGCTTGGGGCCGTCGGCAGCGCCCACAATGCCGTCCTGCTCCATCAGGTCGATGAGGTGCGCGGCGCGACCGTAGCCGATGCGCAGACGCCGCTGCAATAGCGAGGTCGACGCTTTGCCGTATTCCAAGACAATGCGCACGGCGTCCTGGTAAAGCTCGTCGTTGTCGTCGCTGCCATCGCTACCGCTGCCGCCTCGCTCAGAGGACGAGCCGCCATCTTCGTCGCGCGGCGGAGCCAGGAAATTTTCCTGATATTGCGCCGGAGCCTGGGCCTTCCAGAATTCGACCGCCGCCGCAATCTCCTTCTCGGTGACGAAGGGAGCATGGACGCGGTGCACGCGGGCCGAGCCGTTGGGCAGGTACAGCATGTCGCCGCGGCCGAGTAGAGCCTCGGCGCCGTTGGCATCGAGAATGGTTCGCGAGTCGATCTTGGTCGCGACCCGGAACGAAATGCGCGCCGGGAAGTTGGCCTTGATCAGTCCGGTAATGACATCGACCGACGGCCGCTGTGTCGCCAGCACCAGGTGAATGCCGACGGCGCGCGCCATCTGCGCCAGACGCGTGATCGAGGCTTCGACGTTCTGGCCGTCAAGCATCATCAGGTCGGCCAACTCATCGATGATGATGACGATGTAGGGGAGGGGCCGCGCTTCGCTTCCGTCGTCGAACAAGCTCGGAGTGTTCTCTTCGAACAGCCGGTTGTACTGATCGATGTTGCGCACGCCTTTTTCTGCGAGAACCTTGAGTCGCCGCTCCATCTCGCGCACCGCGTTGCGCAGCGCATTCGATGCCAGCTTGGGCTCGGTGATGATCGGCGTGTGCAGGTGAGGCACGCCCTCATAATTGCCCAGTTCCAGTCGCTTGGGATCGACCAGGATCAGCTTCACCTCCTCGGGCGTTGCCTTGTACAGCACCGACATGATGAAGGCGTTGATGGCCACGCTCTTGCCCGATCCGGTCGAACCGGCGATCAGCAGGTGGGGCATGGTGTTCAGGTCGGCGGTAACGATGCGGCCATTGATGTCTTTGCCGAGCGCCAGCGTCAGCTTTGACTTGGAACCGAGAAACTCGCGTGCCTCCACCACCTCGCGCAGCCAGATGGTTTCGCGCTCGTGGTTCGGCACCTGAATGCCAACCGTCGACTTGCCCGCCATACGCTCGATGAGAATGCTTTCGGCGCGCAACGCCAGGCAGAGGTCGTCACTCAAACTGGTAACGCGGCTGTACTTGATGCCGGCTTCGGGCTTGAATTCGAAGGTGGTCACCACCGGACCAGGATTGATTTGCGAGACCGTTCCGCGCACGTCGAACTCGCCGCATTTTTCCTGAAGCACGATCGCCAGGTTCTTCAGCTCTTCCTCGTTCACGGCGCTGCGCTCATCGGCCCGGTGTAGCAACGTCGTGGACGGCAACTTGTATCCGCCGGCAATGCGCGGCATCGTGGTCTTGCCGTGCGGCACGCTGTCAGCCCGCGATCCGACGGCAATCGATTCACTAGGTGGCGAGGTTTCTAGCTCGGGAGCTTCCACTGGCTTGGGCGTCGGCACTGGCTGCGACTGTGGAGCCGCTCCAAACATGCGATCGATACCGCTACGAGCAGTCTCTGTCCGTGCGGGTGACGCGACCGGCGGCGGCGGAATCACGTCTTCGGCTACGGATGTCGCAGCCGGCTGTTCGGCAGCGCGCCGCGGAACCAGTTGTGCCGTTACCACAGGCTTTGCATTCGCGGCAGCCGCACGCTTCTTCTCCAGGTCGCGGGCTGCGCGACGCCGCACGCGTTCGGCTCGCCAATCGGCAAAACGGTCAACCGCAGCATAGGCAAACGACAGGCGGCTCTTCGACCAGATCTGGATCGCGCCGAACGAAAACGCGGTGGAAAGATACAGCGCTACCGCGATGGCAGCCAGGCACACCAGATACGCGCCGACGACATTCAGATAGTGAATCAGCCCATCCGCAACGATGCGGCCCAGCAAACCTTCCGCCGGTACGGCTCCGCGCAATTTGAACTGCCAGGGAAGCAGTCCGATGAATCCTGAGGCGAAGGCCACCAGAAACGCCGCGCCTGCGGTTTTCGCAATCGGCGAGCTGATAGGCCGCGAGCGCAGCCAGCGCAAGGCGTAAAGAACCAGAAAGACGGGAATCAGGAAAATCGAGACGCCGAAAACCTGAAGCGCGAGATCGCTGACAATTGCGCCTACCGGCCCGATCCAGTTATGCGCCGGATGCGAAGCCGGCGGAGCCGCCGCCGTGTTCCACGAAGGATCGAGCGGCGAATAAGAAATCAGCGAGAGGACAAGGAGAGTCGCGGAGACCAGCGCCAGAAATCCGATCAGCTCATTGAGCCGCCGGTTCGACGTGGGCGTAAAGGCGTTGGAGACAAATGTCATGCTGGCCGATGGCCGTATTCCCCGGCCACGCCGCTTCCGGTTGGTCATGTTGCCTTTAAGCGGAGCCCAGGCAAACATTACCCCGCGTACGGTGACCGGAACGCGTGAACCTGAGAGCTGCCTTTGCGGGCCGCACGCCCATACCAACGGCGAGCGGCTTACTGCCAGAGCATCTTGATTATGCCAAACCCGCAACCCCTCTGCGTCAGATAAACGGTTCCCGGGGTTGTCGAAGTAAATGCCCCACTCTCTTCGGTTGGGACGACGGGGGCCACTCTCAATCCTTCGTTTGGATCGAAGCTCTGGGTGCCCCATTCCGCCATCGTTTGGCGGGGTGGGGCCTTTGACTTTTCCTAACTGTCGGCTGACCACTGGGTGCCCCATTCCGCCATCCTTTGGCGGGGTGGGGCCTTTGACTTTTCCTAACTGTCGGCTGACCACTGGGTGCCCCATTCCGCCATCCTCTGGCGGGGTAGGGCCTTTGACTTTTCCTAACTGTCGGCTGACCACTGGGTGCCCCATTCCGCCATCGTTTGGCGGGGTGGGCTGTTGACTCTGTTTTCACCGGCGACCGATGTCCTCTTTCTGACAAACGGCGACATCCATCGACGGCTCGGGTGCCACTCAATCCTGCCTTCGGATTGAGTGGGATTCACGACGGCCGTTCGCCCGCATTTACGCGTCTTGGGCAAATGGGCAATCGCACCCTTGCTCCAACTCGGGTGTAACCAACAACACTCTCGTCCCCGTAGGGGACATCAGAGCTTAGCCCGGCGTTTTCAACGCCGGGAATCCGTCCGAGAAAAGGCCTCGAGTCCCGCTAGGGACGGCACACGTTTGGTTCTGAGCGTAGTGGCGATTTATCGCAAGCTATTATTCGACATGTCGATAATGCACACTGATAGCGGACTGTATGCACACCATCTGCATTTCGCCTCTTCTGTCTTTTGAGAGAGGACAGACCTCGTAATCGGCGGTTATCTCGTCACCGAAGGTGTGCAGATGCTCCTTCACATTTGTCGGCAAATCTGTGTCTTCGCTGGGCAAGTCGAGGACATGGTGCGTTCCGATCACCCATATCCGTGTGGACGGGGTTCCGTTCCAGTAACTCAATCTTCCGCGAATGCTGTAACATGCCCCAACCAATTTCAGGTTCGACTTGCACTGAGGCACATCTGACGACCATGCAGCCGATTGCAGCAGGGTTAAAGTTATACTCAGCAGAACCAGTTGACGGCGCATTTCCAACACCTCGCGTTAGCAGCGCCGAATCGGAAAACCACTTAGTTGGCGTAATCAAGGCCATTACACTCACATCCTGCTCCGCCCCTCCCACTTGTGCAATGGTTCGTATTACGCTAACTCGCGAGACCCCGCCACCGTCTTGCTAGGATGTGGCGATGGCTTCTACCACTCACCGCTCTGCCACCGGATTTGTAGCTCTGGCAGTGTTTCTCGCAGCGCCTCTTGTCGTCAGAGCCCAGTGGCAGATGCAGGATTCGCACTCCACCGCCAGCCTTCGTGGGATTCATGCGGTTAACGACTCTGTGGCCTGGGCGACGGGAACGGACGGCACCATTCTGCGAACTCAGGATAGCGGCGCGCATTGGCAGCGCTGTGCGACACCAGCGGGCGCGGAGAAGCTTGACTTCCGCGGCGTCTGGGCGTGGAGCGCAGAGGTTGCGACAATACTGTCCTCAGGGCCTGGCGACTTATCGCGCGTATACCTCACAAATGATGGCTGCTTGCACTGGACCGAGGAAGCCAGGAACACAGATAAGGATGGTTTCTGGGACGTCCTTGCATTCAAGACGGCTTCCGGTTCGCAGGCACGGACTGGGATTCTTATCGGAGATCCGGTTAACGGGCGATATGCCACCTACACCGTGTTTCCGGGAAGCGGCTGGCAACCAGACAAAAAATCCTGTGCCGCCCGTGACGGCGAAGCCGGATTTGCGGCGAGCAACTCAATGGCGTTCGTTTTCGAATCGAGACGTTACATCATTGCGACCGGAGGCAAAGGCGGCGCGCGGGTTCTGCTCTCGCCATTACTGGCCTATAACGACGCCGACAAGGAGTGTCTGGCCGTACCGGTTCCACTTAGCGGGGGCACAGATTCTTCCGGCGCGTTCTCCATCGCCTTTCGCGATGCTCAGCACGGGCTTGTGGTTGGCGGCGACTACCAGAAGCCTGCCGACGCTACACGCACCGCAGCCTGGACTGCCGATGGAGGCCGCCACTGGATTGCTGCCAGCAAGCCGCCTCACGGTTACCGGTCGGCTGTCGCGTGGGATTCCGAAGCGAAGGTATGGATCGCAGTCGGAACCAACGGTTCTGATATCTCTCGCGACGACGGCAAAACCTGGCAAGCTCTGGATGATGACAAATGGAACGCCGTCGCCCCGCCGTTTGCCGTAGGTCCGGAGGGACGAATCGGAAGGCTCGATCTGGACGCGAGCAAACTCACAAAAAAATTGCCGGCAGAGAAACAGCGTTGAAATCCCCACCGGCCAAGAAAGTCGGCATGGTGCACCTAGCGAGAAAATTCCCCACCCGGCCAAAATCAGGCCGAATGGGGCACCCACTTCCTGAGCGGGGCACCGAGTTCTAGCCTTGCTTAGGCTCCTGATAAATGCCGATCACATTTCCGCCGGGGTCGCGAAACCTGGCAGTGATCTCCGGCGCGTCGCCGCCGATGGCCTGCACGATCTCTCCGCCGCTCGCAACGATGGCTTTTACCGTTTGCTCGGCATTATCGACCATGATGTAGAGCATCAGACCGGGCGTCGTGCTCGGCGGACGGTTGAGCACCCAGGTACCGCTGACCTCTCCGACGCCATCATCGAACGCGGTATGACCGTCGCCGCGTTTGCGAACGTTCCAGCCAAAGACGCGCTGGTAAAACTGAGCCGACACTTCAACGCTGGTGGCGGGAATCTCGACGTAACAAATCTTACCGTTACCTATCGTGGGCGGCATGAGTTTACCCCTTACGGAGTTGGTGGCAGACAGGGTGTCAGTTTACCGTGCTGGCAGGCATAAGGGGCAGGGGATTGGGCACCCCAAGGCGCGTAGCCTCCCAGAAGTTGTAGTCACAAGCTGAGCCTGCTACAGAAATCAAAATAAGGCGGGATACGGCAAGTCTTCGGCCATTGCAAATAAAGCAGTTACCTTGCCCGAAACGGTGGTAGTCCACGTGCAACACTACGCGCTAGTTTGGGTTGCGGCCAACTTCGGGGTTGCCGGCGCTCAAAAGGCGTAAAGCCTACGCAGAACTTGGGGGTTCTGCGATATCGACGTGAGGCTCGACTGCACAGGTTGCCACCTCGGCTTCGGGCCTCGCGAGCGGCTGCTTAGTTCTCTATCTTCTCTTCCCAGTTCCCGTTGAACTAGTTCCAAAAATAACAGCTCCGCGTCGGCACACAGTTACTTCGAAGGCATCGTGTAATACCCGGCACGCGAACGCACCTGCAGCTCCGAAGGATTGGGATAGTCCGGCGTATTCGGAACGACTTTGATTTCTATTTTGCGGAAGTCCGAGCTGGAGAGCCGAGGTGTAGGGTAGTACGCAATCAGATATTGTGTGCGCAGTTCCTCGCTGATCCGGTGAAAAGCTCCATCCAGTTGCTCCAGGCCGCTGGCGTAGTAGTACTTCCCGCCGGTATCCCGGGAAAGCTGAATCAGGGCGTGCTCGCCGCCCAGGTCCCGGCCGGCACTGTTTTCGATGGGCACAATAATGATGCTATAAAGAATCGCTTCCGCTTCCTGCGCCTCGCGCACCGCTTCCTGATAGCTGACCTTGCTCATGGTGTCGCCGCCATCGGTAATCACCACCATCACCTTGCGGCCACGCCGCTGCATGAGCGCGTCTGCGCCGAGATACAGCATGTCATACAGCGCCGTAGCCGCTCCGGTTCGCACCCGGCCGATGCCCTTGTCAATGACGCGCAAGTCAGAGGTAAACGGTGTGAGCTGGTCGACGATTTCGCTGAACTCAAACAGTGACACGCCATCGATGGGACGCAGAATGGCTTTGGCAAACCGCCGCGCCGATTCCAACTCCAGCTTTTGATCGGATTTCGTACTCAAGCTGGTGTCGATGGCCAGCACAATCGAGAGCGGCAGCTCCGACTCGCGGGAAAACGTGGCGATCTTCTGCGGTATGCCGTCCTCGAAAATCTGAAAATCGTCCTGCTTCAGCGAAGCCACGGGAGCGCCTGAGTTATCGGTCACCGTCGCGAACACGTTGACCAGCTTCACATTCACCCGGAAGGTCGTGGAAGCATCCTCCGTAGCCGGCGCGCCCTGATTGGCGGCGCCTGATGGTGTGGCCTGCGAACTCTGAGCGGCAGGTGGATTTGCGCCAGTCGGCGGCCTATGAACAACGCCGATTTGCGCCGCGGACCACGGCGATCCCAGCATCAGCATGGTGGCTGCGATCGTAATCAGCACCGGTTTGAGAGCCGGAATAGTTTTAAGGGGTAAGCGCATTCCTGCGGAGTAAACCCAATTCTTGCTACTTTGACGTGTCAGTCGGGGAAATAGAGATTTCCGGCGGGAACGGCTCGCCGTCAGCCCAGACTGCTCCATCTTCGAAATACTCTTTCTTCCAGATCGGCACGGTCTTCTTCAGGGTATCAATAATCCAGCGCGCCGCGTCGAATGCCGCCGCGCGATGCGCCGACGCGACCACGATCAACACGCTGGTTTCGCCAATCTGTAGCGTGCCCAGCCGATGAACAATGCGCACGTCGCGGATGGGATAGTTGGCCAGGGCCGCTTGCGCCAGCTTCTCCAACTCGGCTGCAGCCATGGGTTCGTAGGCGCTGTACTCCAGATACTTGGTGCGCCGTCCGCGTGAGTGGTTGCGTACGATGCCGTCGAATACAACGACAGCGCCGTCCTCGGGAACTTTTAGATCACTGACAATGGGTTCGTAGTTGATAGGCTCGCGAACCAGGCGCGTGAGAAGAGATGGGCTTTCGGTTGCGTCGCCTGCTCCTCCGCTGACTGGCGGCAGCAAGGCTACTTCGTCGCCATCGTGCAGCGGCGCGTCGAGAGTCGCATATTCGTAGTTGATCGATAGAGCAATGGAATTCGCGAATTTGTTCAGGCCGGGAATGCGCTGTTGCAGATCAGAATAGAGCTCGGCCAGGCGTGCGCCGTCGGCCAGTTCGACAGATTCGTGCTCGTGGCCGGCCATCTCGCGCAAGATGCCGAAGTAAACCACCCTGACCCGCATGAATCAAGGATAACGTAGGGGGCTGAAGAAGGCGGCGCGCATGCGGCGGGAACAGCCTCGCCGGGGTAAAAGCGACTCAGAACTAACCAGTTTCGCGTCTTTTCGAGGCAGTTCTGCCATGACTCGCAGGAATGGAAAATGTATTTGTCATCACTTTAAGTGATGGCAGTGAGCACGTTGGCTCGCGAAATCAGTGAATAACCACAAGGTTTGCAATAATTCCTCCGCAAAAATAGCGATCAGCCGCCGGTTGAGCTGAGTCTCTCGAGCAAAGCTACGGCGTCCAGCGCGCTTTTGGGGTCTTCTTCGTGCTTGAAGAAGACGTAAGCTTCGCGACCATCCGTCAGGACGCGCTCAACTCTCGCGGCAATCGCTTTCAGATCGTCGGCGGAATAGCTCACTTCACGTAGCCGAAAGTAGGTGTAGCTGGCAGTGTGAACTTCCGGCGTGGTCAGCTTCTCTGTCTCGGAAATACAGAGGGCGGCATTGCAATCGCGCAGCGATGTATAGACGTCTTCGCTGAACCACGACTCGTGACGAAACTCAAACGCCGAGCGGAAGTTCCTCGGAAAGAGCGCAAGGAAGTTGCGCAACAGTCCAACGTCGCACTTCAGATTGGGCGGAAGCTGAAACAGTACTGGACCGAGCTGAGTTGCTAAAGGCTGCAACGTTGCAAGAAACCGTTGCAACGGCTCTTCTATGTTGTTGAGGCGCCGGATGTGAGTGATGAACTGGTTCGCCTTCAGCGCAAAGCGAAAGTTGGGACCGACTGCCGACATCCAGCCGAGCGCCGTCTTCTCCTGCAAGCGCATGCGAAAGGTGAAGTTCACCTCGACCGCATTCAACCGGGTGGCGTAATAGTTTAGAAAGTTTTTCGAGGCGACGTTCTTGGGATAGAAGTCCGGCTTCCAGATAGGGTACGACCATCCCGAAGTGCCGACGTAAGCGGTGGCGGGTTGCGGAGCTGCGTTGATGGAGCGCGCGGTGTCAGCAGTCATGACTAGGTATCAGGTATCAGCTATCAGGTGTCAGAGTCAAACGGAGAAAACAGTTGTCGGTTGAGTGGCCTGTTGTCAGAAAGACAGTTGCTCGAGACTAAATGCCGAGACTTACCCGGTGCGACTGGATGCTGTGAATCGAGATCAGGGAAGGAATAAGCATCGGCTGCTTAAATCACAACTGGCAACTTATGGAATGTTCATCACTTAACAAACTATTGCACTGACAATTGCAATCACGCCCCTTGCCGCGTGACCTCTTGTACCGGAACACCGGCCGTCATGCCTTGAGCCATGATCAACTCCCGCGCCGCGCCCCGGATCTTCGGCAAATAAACGGCATAGACGGATGCTCCCGCGATGCAAGCTACGCCACCGATTGCTACCGTGTAAGGCGCGCCAATGTGGTGCGCAATCGCACCCGCGAGGAATCCTCCAAACGGCGCCATGCCCATGAACATCATGGAGTAAACCGACATCACACGCCCGCGCATTCGGTCGGGCACCATCGACTGCACCAGGGTGTTCGACGACGCCATCTGGACCATCATGCAAAAGCCCACTGGGATGAGCAGCAGCGCCGAAAGCCAGAACACGCGCGAGAAGGAAAACGCAATCAGCGCCAGGCCGAATCCCGCTGCGCAAATTGCAATCAGCTTGCCCAAGCCTTTCACCCCTACGCGTGCCGCGAGGCTCACAGCCCCGAGCAGCGCGCCGACACCGGTGGCGCCCATCAAGATGCCGAGTGCTCTCGCACCACCGTGCAGGATCTGCGCCGCGAAAATCGGCATGAGCACGGCGTAAGGCATTCCCACCAGGCTGACCAATCCCAGCATCAGCAGAATGGTGCGGATGGGAGCGGCGTTCTTGACGAACTTGAAGCCGTCGATGATCTCTTCCAGAGGCGAAGTCTCACGTAGCCGTTCGACGCGGGCGGGAAGTTTCATCAGCAGCAGGCCGGTGATCACCGCGATGTAGCTGAGGCTGTTCGCCATGAAACACCAGCCCTCGCCTACGGCCGCAACAACGATGCCGGCCACCGCGGGGCCGATGATGCGCGCGCCGTTAAACATCGACGAATTCAGGGCGATGGCGTTGAGCAGGTCTTCGCGCCCGACCATCTCAATCAGAAAGGCCTGGCGCGCGGGAATATCGAATGCATTGATGACGCCGCCCGCCGCCGCCAAAGCCATGATCTGCCAGACCTGCACGCGATGGGTAAGCGTGAGCACCGCGAGGATGAACGCGACCACCATCGAGAGCGCCTGGGTGGCGATGATGATGCGATGGCGGTTATAGCGATCAGCAACGATGCCGCCGATGGGAGCGAAGAGGAATACTGGAATCTGGTTGCAGAATGCGACCGTGCCCAGCAGCAGTGCCGATCCGGTAAGGCGATAGACCAGCCAGGATTCGGCAACCGTGTCCATCCAAGTGCCGACGAGGGAGATGAGCTGGCCGGAGAAGAAGAGCTGAAAATTGCGATGCCGTAGCGCCCGCGTTGCTACCGCCAGCTTCGACTTCTTCGAACCCGGCAGGGCGAATTCGCGCTTGTCCTCCTGTAATTCTGAGCGGAGTGCCTCAAGCTCAGAATTCGGCGGCTCTGTTTTCTCCATAAAAGGGTTTGATGCGCAACCAGTAGACCCAGTCTCAGGTTACAGGAAGCGGGGCGTCAGCCGTCAGCCGTCAGTAAAGACAAGAGCATTGCACAAAGGGCGGGGAGGGAGCAGGATGCGAGTGTAATTGCGTGATCACATCAGTCAAGAACAAATTGAGTTGGCAATGCGACCATTCTCGTTGTTGTTATTGGTAAATGCGGTTCTTGTGCTTGTTCCGTGGAGCGCAGGAGAACAGCCGCTCTCCCAATCATCCGAGTATTCACAAATACATTGACCAGTTGGTCGGAGTAATGGACTTCGGGACGCACTATTACGAAGACGGCGCGGACGGCGTTTTCCCAGATGACTACAAACGACCTGCTCAGCCCGTCGTCGACCTGATTCGCCTTGGTTCCGCTGGATACCCCATCTTGATTGATTGCTTGAGCGAACAGCCGCGTTACTACGGTGCGCTTCGACGGAAACCAAATTACGAAGGCGATGAATGTGCCTCTTGGGTATGTCTGCCTTGACATTTCTTCTGCAAATTACGAAGGGCAAACCCGTCTGGGAACCGGGATGTGCCAATGATGTGGTCAGCCGACAGTCAGGAAAAGTCAAAGGCCCCACCCCGCCAAACGATGGCGGAATGGGGCACCCAGTGGTCAGCCGACAGTTAGGAAAAGTCAACAGCCCTCCCCGCCAAACGATGGCGGAATGGGGCACCCAGCGGTCAGCCGACAGTTAGGAAAAGTCAAAGGCCCCACCCCGCCAAACGATGGCGGAATGGGGCACCCAGCGGTCAGCCGACAGTTAGGAAAAGTCAACAGCCCACCCCGCCAAACGATGGCGGAATGGGGCACCCAGCGGTCAGCCGACAGTTAGGAAAAGTCAACAGCCCACCCCGCCAAACGATGGCGGAATGGGGCACCCAGCGGTCAGCCGACAGTTAGGAAAAGTCAACAGCCCCACCCCGCCAAACGATGGCGGAATGGGGCACCCGAAGAGAGTGTGGGGCGCAGAGACACCACGGGGAAAGCTATTTGGCGGCTGCGATCCGTTCGGCGTGCAGCTGCTGCAAGGCATACACCGTGGCCTCACCACGTTGTAGTGCGGCGATGCCATCGCAGGCGGCGCGTGCAGCGGAGAGCGTGGTGATGGTAGGAATGCGTGCGGTGACCGCGGCGCGGCGAATCGCTTTCTCGTCGAACCAGGGCTCGATGCCGTGCGGCGTGTTCACGATTAGATGAATGCGTTCGCCCTTGATCAGGTCGACGACGTTCGGACGCCCTTCTTTCACCTTGTAGACGCGCTCGACTTGCAGACCTGCATCTTCAATCAGCTTTGCGGTGCCGTGGGTTGCGACCAGGCTAAAGCCAAGTTCGACGAAGCGGGCGGCAACGTCGGCAATGAATGGCTTGTCGCGGTCGTTGGCGCTAAGGAACACACGTCCTGAGGTCGGCAGCATCTGTCCCGCCGCGAGTTGCGCTTTGGCGAAGGCCTCGCCGAAGGTTTCGGCCACGCCCATCACTTCGCCGGTAGATTTCATCTCCGGCCCCAGCACGGTATCGACACCGGGAAACTTGCCCCAGGGAAAGACCGGCGACTTGACGTAGTAGAAGCTGCCGGTGTCGAGGTCCGCGGCACGCTCGATGTTGTCGGGCAAGAACTCGCGCAGCTTGCGGCCAGTCATCAGGCGGGCAGCAATCTTGGCTACCGGGACGCCGGTCGCCTTCGAAACATAGGGCACAGTACGCGAGGCGCGGGGATTGACTTCGATGACGAATACCTTGTCGCGCTGAATGGCGTACTGCACATTCATCAATCCGATGACGTTCAAAGCGCGTGCCAAGCGGAAGGTGTATTCGCGGAGCGTCTTCAGCACGTGCTGCGGAATATCGACCGATGGCAGCACGCACGACGAGTCGCCGGAGTGGATACCGGCCTCTTCGATGTGCTGCATGATGCCGGCGATGACGACGTCTTTGCCGTCGCTGAGCGCATCGACATCGATCTCGGTTGCTGACTCAAGAAAGTGATCGATCAGCACCGGACGGTCCTGCGAGTACTCGACCGCCTCACGCATGTACTGCTCGACCGAGGCGTCATCGTAGCAGATCACCATGGCGCGTCCGCCGAGCACATACGAAGGCCGCACCAGCACGGGATACTCGACTCGCTTCGCGTTGGCCACCGCTTCTTCAACGCTGGCGGCGGTCGCACCCGGCGGCTGTGGGATATTGAGTTCGTCCAGCAGCTTGCCGAATCGTTTGCGATCCTCGGCCAGGTCGATGTTCTCAGGCGACGTGCCGATAATAGGCACGCCCGCGGCCTTCAGTCGCAGAGCGAGATTCAGCGGCGTCTGTCCGCCGAACTGCACGATGACGCCGATCTCTGCTCCACCTGAAGCCTCGTGTTCGTACACCGCCATGACGTCTTCGAAGGTCAGCGGCTCGAAGTAGAGGCGGTCACTGGTGTCGTAGTCGGTCGAGACGGTTTCAGGATTGCAATTCACCATGATGGTCTCGAAGCCGTCGTCGCGCAGCGCGAACGCGGCATGGCAGCAGCAGTAATCGAACTCGATGCCCTGGCCGATGCGGTTCGGTCCACTGCCGAGAATGATGACCTTCTTGCGATCGGTGGGCGCCGCCTCGTCTTCGTCTTCGTAAGTGGAGTAGAGATAGGGCGTGAAGCTTTCAAATTCCGCGGCGCAGGTATCGACGCGCTTGTACACAGGCGTTACGCCATGCTGCTTGCGAAGCTGGTGCACCTTTTCCGAAGAAGCTTTGCCTTCCTCGACCTGCATCGACGTTGCCAGGCGCGAGTCGGAGAAGCCCAGTCGCTTGAGGCTCCGCAGTTCGGTTTTTTCGAATAGTCCGAGCCCGCCTTTGCTGAGCCGGGCCTGCTCGTCCGCGATTTCCTTGAGCTGATGCAGGAACCAGGCATCGATCTCAGTCATTTGCTGGATCTCGCGCACGCTCATGCCCTGCTCCAGCGCGTAGCGGATGTACTGCAGGCGCTCGGGATGCGGCGTCACCAGGCGCTTGGTCAGAATGCGCGGCTCAATCTTCTCCGCGGAGATGCTCTTGCCGGTCTCCAGCGAGCGTATGCCCTTCAGCAGTGCCTGTTTAAACGTTCGCCCAATGGCCATCACTTCGCCGACCGACTTCATCTGTGGGCCGAGGGTGTCGTCAGCTCCGGGAAACTTTTCGAACTGCCACTTGGGAATCTTGACGACGACGTAATCGAGCGTGGGCTCGAAGCACGCCGGCGTCTTGCGCGTGATGTCGTTGGTGATCTCGTCGAGGGTGTAACCGACGGCGAGCTTGGCAGCGATCTTGGCGATGGGGAAGCCCGTCGCCTTTGATGCGAGCGCCGACGAGCGCGACACGCGCGGGTTCATCTCGATCACGACCATGCGCCCGTTGTGCGGATCGACAGCGAATTGAATATTCGATCCGCCGGTCTCGACGCCGATCTCGCGGATGACGGCGATGGCAGCATCGCGCATCGCCTGATATTCGCGGTCGGTGAGCGTCTGCGCCGGGGCGACAGTGATGGAGTCGCCGGTGTGCACGCCCATGGGATCGAAGTTTTCGATGGAGCAGACAACGATGACGTTGTCGTTAACGTCGCGCATCAGCTCGAGCTCGTATTCCTTCCAGCCCAGCACCGATTCCTCGAGCAGGACTTCGTGTACAGGCGAAAGGTCGAGGCCGCGGGCGAGCAACTCCAGAAGCTCTTCGCGGTTGTAGGCGATGCCGCCGCCGGTACCTCCGAGCGTAAACGACGGCCGCAGGATTACCGGGAAACCGATTTTGCTGCTGAAATCGATGCCGTCTTTCAGATTGTTGACCAGGCTTGACTTCGGGACTTCCAGTCCGATGCGCGCCATCGCGTCTTTGAACAGCAGACGGTCTTCGCCCTTCTTGATCGCGCCAAGCTGCGCGCCGATGAGCTGCGCGCCATATTTTTCGAGGATTCCGCTGTCGGCCAGTTCGACGGCGAGGTTGAGGGCGGTCTGTCCGCCGACCGTCGGGAGAACGGCGAAGATGCCGGGTCGCCCGCTCTCGCGAAGCATCTCGGCTTCGACGCGCAGAATTTCTTCCAGATAAGTGCGAGTGAGCGGCTCGATGTAAGTGCGGTCGGCCATCTCGGGATCGGTCATGATGGTCGCCGGGTTCGAATTGACCAGCACCACCTCGTAACCTTCGGACTTGAGCGCCTTGCAAGCTTGCGCGCCGGAGTAGTCGAACTCGGCCGACTGCCCGATAACGATGGGGCCCGAGCCGATAATGAGAATCTTCGCGATGTCGTTGCGGCGTGGCATCTACTTTATTGTTACCGTTTCTCTTTCAAGCTCGTGAAGGGGCGCAGCTTTAGCTGCGCCGTCAGGCTGGCCTATTTGCAATGGCTTTAGCCACTGAGGGACATCGTCTTTCAAGCTGCCAGGGAAAGCCGAGCAATAGGGATACTCCTCGGCACGTTCAACAATCCGCCTTCCTATCGGGTTGCGGAATATGTAACCAACATGATTGTGATAATCCTGAGCGTCTCGAATCCGATGGTCCGAAAAACCCGACTGCCAGATTTCCATGTTCGATTCCAACTCCTTTTTCGCGCGGAACGAAAAACCACCTTGGATGAAATGAACCGCCCTTTCCAAGGTCACCGAAGGCGTAATCAGGATGTGGAAGTGTTCCGGCATTAGAACATATTCGTGCAACTCGTAAGCTCGGCCGCGATAGCTCTGGAGGGTCTCCATGAACAACTCGGCCCATGCTGGCTTGTTGAATAAAGCGCGCCGCTGCCATGTCTGAGAAGTGACGAAGTATGTGTATCCGGGTTGAGTATCTTTCCTGGGCGGTCTCAAATTCGACTTCCCTCAGCGGCTAAAGCCGCACTCTCAGAAGGCCTACTCGGCGCACCTAAAGGTGCGCCCCTTCAAAAACTCACCCATTCGGCGCACCTGAAGGTGCGCCCCTTCGCATCTACTCCTCCCCATCTACCCCTTCCACTCCTCCATCATCTTCACAAAATCTTTGAACAGGTAGTGCGAGTCGTGGGGGCCGGGCGCAGCTTCCGGGTGGTACTGCACGCTGAACAGCGGCAGCGAGCGGTGGCGCAAGCCTTCCAGCGTGTCGTCGTTCAGGTCGATGTGGGTCAGGTCCACTTCGCTCTGCTTCAGCGAGTTGGGATCGACAGCGAAGTTGTGATTGTGCGCCGTGATCTCGATCTTGCCCGTCGCCATCTGCTTCACCGGATGATTGCCGCCGTGATGCCCGAAGCGCAGCTTGTAGGTCTTGCCCCCGAGCGCGAGGCCGATCAGTTGGTGCCCAAGACAAATCCCAAAGATGGGAACCTTGCCCATCATGCGGCGAATGTTCTCTTGCGCGTAGGTGACCGGCTCGGGATCGCCCGGTCCATTCGACAGAAAGACGCCATCGGGTTTCATCGCCAGCACGTCTTCCGCGCTGGTCGTCGCAGGGACCACGGTCACTCGGCATTGTTCACCCACCAGACGGCGCAGGATGTTCTGCTTGATGCCGTAGTCGTACGCGACAACGTGATGCTTCGGCGGAGCGTCTTTGACACCGACCACTTCCGTCGGTTCGTAGGAGCGCACGCCCTCGTCCCACTCGTAGACGCGCGGCGTGGTGACCTCTTTCGCCAGGTCGGTGCCGTCCATCTTCGGAATCGAGCGCGCCTTGGCGACCAGCTTTTCCGGATCACTTTCCAGCGTCGATACCACTCCGCGCATGACGCCGTTATCGCGCAGATGCCGCACCAGGGCGCGGGTATCGATCTCGGCCAGCACAGGAATCTTGTAGCGCTCGAGATACTCCTCGGCGACCTCTTGCGAGCGCCAATTCGAGCTGACGCGCGAAAACTCGCGCACGATCAGTCCCTCGATATATGGGCGCGTGGCCTCGTTATCGTCGGAGTTGGTGCCGTAATTGCCGATTTCAGGATTGGTGAGAACGACTATCTGTCCGGCGTAGGAGGGATCGGTAAAGATTTCCTGGTAGCCGGTGATGGAGGTATTAAAAACGACTTCGCCGTAGCATTCGCCTTTTGCGCCGTAGCCTTTGCCTTGGAAGAGCCGCCCGTCTTCCAGCGCAAGGATTGCTTGCATTGTTACTCCGGGGAGTGGATTTTATCGATTTTATCAGAGATTCGGATGCGTGCCCGTTCGACTCCCCTCACTTCGTTCGCGATCGCTCAGGCCCGGCTCTTTCGCGCGCCGGCGCGAATCGGCACGCCTAAGTCCCGCACTCGCAAACGAAGCCGGTTCGGGATGACACCCCGCTATTTGTCGGGCTCGCCGATATCGCCGATGACCTTCCAAGTCGCGTCCTTCTGTAACTGCCAGGTCGTCATGTACGAGCCCTTGAAGGCGGTCGCTTTCCCTTGCTTGTCGGTGGCGCTGAATTCGAAGCGGCCAATCGTGCAGCCGAGATTGGCACCGATGTATCCGGCTTTTGTCGGCTCCCACTTTAGATGAGCGCCGGGCTGGAGTTCGTCCGCCATGGTTGCCCTGATTTTTTCGGGAGTGGCCTTGGGATCGGTCCCCAGCAGGACGGCCCCGGGAGCCATGTAGGCCATCCAGCCGTCCACGCCTTTATCCGCGGTGGCCTTGGCGAAGTCGCGATCCGCCTGCATCAACGGCTGCGGATCGCGGTCGGTAGCGGCAAGACGAATCGCCGACAACAGCAGGATTCCAAGAAGCAATCTTCTGGTTGACAAGTCCTGACCTCAAGGGCTGAAGCCCGAATTTTATTTGAGTCCATTCGGCGCACCTGAAGGTGCGCCCCTTCAAGGAGCCAGCCGTGTCAATGGAGCGCTCTATCGCAGGGTGCCCAGCTTGTCGAAAGGCCAGTATCCAAAGACAGCTTTGCCGTAGATGTACTGTTCCCTCACCGGACCGAAGTCGCGGCTGTCGTTCGAAAGATTGCGATGGTCGCCCAAAACGAAGTAGGCATGCTGGGGCACCAAAGTTTCCGGATAGGAGCGCGTGTCCCAGTAATCTTCCGGAACGTATGGCTCGGGAAGCCGCACGTCATTCACGTACACCACGCCGTCGTCGATGCGCACGCTGTCGCCGGCAACGGCGATCACGCGCTTGATGTAGCTCTTGGAGACATCGCGCGGATAATGAAACACCACCACGTCGCCGCGATGGATCGGTTCCAGCCGGTAGACGAACTTGTTGATGAAGACGCGTTCCTGGTCGGCCAGTGTGGGCATCATGCTGGTGCCCTCAACCTTCACCGGCTGATACAGGAAGATGATGAACAGAATGGAGATGACGAGAGAGATTACGATGTCGCGCACCCACGCCGTGACTAGCGGCGCGCTGCCACGACTCTCGGGTTCGGCGGGCGCAACCGGCGCCACATCCTTGGCGGCGGCGACTGCCTCGTTTTGTTCTTTCTCCATAACTTCTATCTTAGACGCTCCAAACTGGTCGAGGCTCGCGAGAAGCACCGCGGCGATGAAAACCTCTCGCCGCCACCACAGCGGTCACGGAGCCTGGCCCTTTCCGGCGAGTTGCTCCGGTTCCATATAGAATATCGCCCAGAGGTTTGAGGATGCGCAAACTGTGGTTGCTTGCGGGTATATCGGCATTGGCCATGGTGGCCTTTGCCCAGGGAGACCACGTTCCGGCCTACAACACCGCGCCGCCGAAGGCGGGAGAGGTACTGCCCATATTGCCGGCGGACCAGCGCGTTGGCGAGCTCTTTAGTAATCCCTATCAGGTGCGTGCCTATCAATTAGCGGCGAAGATCCCGGGCGTTCTCAATCAGCTGCCGTGCTATTGCTATTGCGAACGCATTGGGCACAAGAGCCTGCACACCTGTTATGAAAGCGATCATGGAGCACACTGCGGTATCTGCATGAAAGAGGTGTTTTACGCGTACGAGCAGACGAAATCAGGAAAAACGCCGACGCAGATCAGGGCTGGGATTATCAAGGGGGATTGGAAGTCGATTGATCTCGACCAAGCCGCCAAAGTGGACTAGCCACGCGGACTGACATTGAGGGCAGTTGACGGGGAAAGCAATTGCAGGTAAAAATCTCCATCTAATCAGAGAACGATTCCAATCCAGGCCTTATGCTCGATGGTTCTGTCATTGAAGCCGCCCGACTGGGACAGACTGAATGAACAAAAAACCCGCAGCAGCTCCCAAGCGCGCTCCTGCTAACCCGAGTGGCAACACCCAATCAGCATCCATGAAGAGTTCGGACAAGCCTGGCATGAGCAAGCCCACGAAGGTCTCCGACGATCCACGGTTCGCGCAGGCGGTTCAGAATTACGAGGCCGGCCTGAAGGCGATGCAGACCCACAAGTACGATCGGGCGAAAACATGTTTTGAAAAGGTGGTAGGAGGGGCCAGCCCCGAGCTTTCTGATCGGGCTGCGGTCCACCTCAATACCTGCAACCAGCATCTGAGCCACGCTTCCAACCAGTTCAAGACGCCAGAAGAGCAGTATGACTATGCCATCTCTCTGATGAACATGGGCGACTATCTGTCAGCGCGGGAGAATTTTGAAATTCTGATCAAGAAGTACCCGCAACTGGACTACATCTGGTACGGCATGGCTGCCTTGAACTGCCTGATGGGGCACTTCCCTGAGTCCATCACCACGCTGAACGAAGCCATACGGCTGAACCCCGCCAACCGCTTCCAGGCGCGCAATGATTCGGACTTCAAAGGTCTGGCTGACGACCCGCGCTTCACCGAACTGCTTTATCCTGATACCAGCGCCGAATTGCCGTCCGACTCGCAAAACTGGCACTTCTAGGCGCGCGCACCGTTATCAATGCCGATTGCACGCCAGCTCGAAGACACGCGAGCGCTCCGGGTGGTCGCCATGGGAGGGGGCACCGGGCTCTCCACCCTGCTGCACGGCCTGAAGCAATACGTCTGCCTGGCCGGCGAACCCGACCTCGATCCCGAGCTGCCGTTCATTGCGCAATTGAGCGCGGTCGTGACCGTGAGCGACGATGGCGGGTCCAGTGGACGCCTTCGTCGCGAACTCAACATGCCGGCCCCCGGCGATGTCCGCAACTGCATTGTCGCTCTGGCGGAAGACGAGGCGCTCCTTTCTAAGCTGTTCCGCTATCGCTTCAAGGCCGGCGAAGGGTTGGAAGGACACAGCTTCGGCAATCTGTTCTTGTCGGCGCTGGCGGAAGTTACGGGCGACTTCAGTAAGGCGGTCGAGCTCTCTGCCGCCATTCTCGCGACCCGCGGCAACATCTACCCCGCTACCACCTGCAGCAACGCACAGCTCTACGCGGTGATGGACGACGGTTCCTTCGTTCGCGGAGAAACCAACATCACGGCCAGCGACCGGCGCATTATTGAGTTGAGAATGGCTCCCGCCAACGCCAAGCCATTGCCGGTGACGCTGGAGGCGATCGAGAATGCTGACCTTATTACTGTTGGTCCGGGATCGCTCTTCACCAGCTTGGTGCCAAACTTATTAGTTCGCGATGTGTCCAAGGCGATTCGAGCCTCACGCGCGACGAAAGTTTTCGTCTGCAACCTGATGACCCAGGCCAATGAAAGCCTGGGGTTGACCGCGTCGGACCACATCCGAGCGCTTTACAAACATGCGCGGCACGACTTTTTCGAATACGCGCTGGTCAACAGCACGCCCGCTTCCGCCCCGCTGATTCAGAAATATGCGGAGCAGCTTCAGTCTCCGATTGAAGTTGATTTGCAGCAGATCGAGCAGCTTGGGGTGAAGCCGATCCTGGGTGACTATCTGGTGGAAGAGATGCGCCAGCCCGACGGGGTCATCGCCCGCCACAATACCCGCAACGTTGCGCACGACCTGCTTCGGCTTATGATGGAAGTGCGCGAAACTCCTGTTGTTGCTGAAGGGGCGCAGCTTTAGCTGCGTCGGCGACACGCTGGTATGGGTAACGGCGGACCGACGATAGTCGGCAAGCGATCATTGGTTCCAGCAAAAGGAGATTTTCTGTTGGTGAGCCTTCGAAATTTAGCCTTCTATTCCTTCTACGTGCTGCTGGTAGTCGAAATGGCACATGGTCAACAGAGCGCCAGCAACCACGACATTGAGGGGTCTGTTGAGTCCTGCAGCGCCGTCCAATCAGCCATGAGGGCACGGGCGGGGATGGGAATCGGTGGAGCGGACGATGATCACACTGCTCTCATGCAGGCCTGCAATCAGCTGGAAAAGGCCATCGCGAGTTCCGACCCGGGTGAGATTCAGTCCGCAGCTATGAACCTCCGCCCCATTCTGGCGCGGCTCGGCATGGCTCCCACTACGCCGCAGGAGCAACTGGCAGCGCTGGAGAAAAAGACCGCAGATTTGGGCGGGGAGGCGCTTTTCTACAAACTTGCCGAGCTGGCGAAGCGGGCCTTCAATGCGGGCGACACCGACAAGGCAGAAGCATATTCGAAGAAGCTCCTCCAGATGGCGGCGCAGTATCCTAAGAATTGGAATTACGGCAACGCCATCTATTACGGAAACTTCGTGCTGGGTCGCATTGCGGTGCAACGAGAGAACCTTGTGCTGGCGGGTCAGTACCTGCTGGCGGCAGGCGCCACGCCGGGTTCGCCGCAACTCAACAGTTTCGGGCCCAACTTGGCGCTCGCCAAGGACCTCCTCGATAGGGGTGAGTCGCAGGTCGTGTTGCAATTCTTTGCGCTCTGCAAGAAGTTCTGGGAGATGGACAATGGCAAGCTGGATAAATGGGGCGCCACCATCCGGAGCGGCGGAATCCCCGACCTGACCGGCAACTTGTATCAATAGCGTGGAAGCCGTTAGAGTCTTCCGCAGCTTGTGAAGTCTAGATCCCCCAACGAGAACGGAACATCATGGCCAACCAGAGCTCTGACTCTCACGACCAGCCTGACTTCATGTTTGCGGTTGCCATTCTTGCTGCCGGCAAGGGCACGCGGCTGAAATCGCGCCACCCCAAGGTGCTGCACGAGATTGGCGGAAAGCCGCTGTTGGCGCATGTGGTTGCTGCCGCCAGCCGGGTGGTCGCGCCGCAGAACATCTTTGCCATCATCGGCCATGAAGCGGACCGGGTGGAAGCAGCATTGCATTCCACCGGCATCAACTTCGTTCGTCAGACCGAACAGCTCGGCACCGGACACGCCATGATGCAGGCTCGCAGCGCGTTGCAGGGCTTCGCCCACGTGCTGGTGCTCTCGGGGGACGTGCCGCTGATTCGGCCGGAGACCATCGAACAGGTTCGCGACTTTCATATTGGCGGAGACGCCGCAATGACCGTGCTGACCGCCGTCCCTGACGATCCCACCGGTTACGGGCGGGTGTTTCGGCGTAGGCTGCATGGCAGCCCGACCGACGAGTTGGAGCGCATCGTGGAGCAGAAATCACTGCGCGACGACGAAGACGAACAGCGCGAGGTCAATTCGGGGATTTACGCGTTTGCGACCAAGCCGCTGTTTCAGCACATCGAGCAGCTCAAGCCGGCAAACCAGGCGAAGGAGTTTTACCTCACCGACATGGCGTCAATTCTCGGCGATGCCGGCGAAAAGGTGCTTGCCATTCCCGCCGAGGATTCCAACGAAGTGTTGGGCGTCAACACGCGCAGGGAACTGGCCGAGCTTGATGCCAAGCTGCGCTCCCGCAAGACGCGTGAGTTGATGGCTGCCGGCACGACCATCTTCCGCCCGGAAACCTGCGACATCGACGCCGAGGTTGAAGTCGGCACTGACACAGTGATCGAGCCCTTCGTGCAGATTATCGGCAAGACGAAGATCGGTTCCGACTGCCGCATTCGTTCGTACTCGGTCATTACGAATTGCAAGATTGGCGACGGAGTTCTCATCAAGCCGGGCTGCATTATGGAAGATTCAGTGGTGCGCAAGGGAGCGATCCTGGGCCCGTACTCGCATCTGCGTCCGGGCAGCGACATCGGTGAAGGCGCGCACGTGGGCAACTTCGTGGAGACGAAGAAGACGAAGCTGGGCAAAGGATCGAAAGCCAACCACCTCAGCTATCTTGGCGACGCCGAAATCGGCGAGGGCGTGAACGTGGGCGCCGGGACCATCACCTGCAACTACGACGGCGTGAACAAGCACGGCACTGTGATTGAGGATGGCGTCTTCATCGGCAGTGACTCCACGCTGGTGGCTCCGGTGTGCCTCGGCAAGGGAGCTTATGTGGGAGCGGCATCGTGCATTACCGAAGATGTTCCTGCCGATGCGCTGGCGGTGGGTCGAGGAAGACAGGTCAACAAAGAAGGCTGGGCGGCTGAACGCCGCAAGCAGATGAAGAAGTAGTTCTCACAAATGAGAAAGAAAAAGCCCCACCCCGCCAAATGAAGGCGGAATGGGGCACCCGATTTGGAATGGGCACCACACTG
The DNA here is from genome assembly GCA_963796585.1 of uncultured Acidobacteriaceae bacterium. GTDB lineage: Bacteria > Acidobacteriota > Terriglobia > Terriglobales > Acidobacteriaceae > CAVVDY01. Next base: position 822,814 of record CAWCMB010000001.1, on the reverse strand, counting down.
AAAGCCCCACCCCGCCAAATGAAGGCGGAATGGGGCACCCGATTTGGAATGGGCACCACGCTGAAACCCCACCCCGCCAAATGAAGGCGGAATGGGGCACCCGATTTCTGAATGGGGCACCACACTGAAACCCCACCCCGCCAAATGAAGGCGGAATGGGGCACCCGATTTCTGAATGGGGCACCACACTGAAAGCCCCACCCCGCCAAATGAAGGCGGAATGGGGCACCCGATTTCTGAATGGGGCACCACACTGAAACCCCACCCCGCCAAATGAAGGCGGAATGGGGCACCCGATTTGGAATGGGCACCACGCTGAAACCCCACCCCGCCAAATGAAGGCGGAATGGGGCACCCGATTTCTGAATGGGGCACCACACTGAAACCCCACCCCGCCAAATGAAGGCGGAATGGGGCACCCGATTTCTGAATGGGGCACCACACTGAAAGCCCACCCCGCCAAATGAAGGCGGAATGGGGCACCCGATGTCCAGGCCTTCGATCACTGGTTCGGCAGGTGGAAGGCGTAAACGTTGCCGTCGTCCGAACCGATGTACACCTTGCCATTCACCACTGACGGTGTCGAGTAAACATACTTCCCGGTCGTGTACTTCCACAGCTGCGCCCCGGTCGAAGCGTTGAAGGCGTACACGTTGTAGTCATAGGAACCGATATAAACCACGCCGTTCGCGACCACCGGCGACGAGCCGTACGAATCTGCTATTGCCTTCCAGAGCAGGGTGCCCGTACTGGCGTCGAAAGCGTAAAGTTGACCGTCGTCCTCAGGCGCGACGTAGACCACGCCATTCGCGATCGCCGGGGACCATAGCACACCACCACGCAGGGTCTGCTGCCAGATGACGCCGCCGCTGGCAGCATTCAAGGCATATAAGGTATTGATCACGTTCGATCCGCAAACCACGTAGGCCACGCGATTGAGCGATGCGCCACTCGTCACTGCTGCCGGAGAACAACCCAAGCCGTTGCCAAACTGCCAAATAAAAGTACCGGTCGTCGCGTCCAACGCATACAGGCCATCGTTTCCGGGGTATCCGCCGGCGACATAGACGCGGCCAGCAGACACCGCGGGCATAGCTAACAAAGAGGTGCCCCCGGTCAGGAACTGCCAGCGCAGTTCACCGGTCTCGGCGTCCACGGCATAGACGTAGGGACTACCCGAGAAAACGGCACCCGACTTGAAGTAAACCATCCCGTTCGCGACCGCAGGCGACGAATTGACAGCGCCGTCGGTTGGGTAGCTCCACAGAAGCTTGCCGGTTTTTGGCATCCAAAGCGGACAAGTTGTTGTAATTACCGCATCCGATGTAGACGATGCCGTTGGCGACCGCTGGCGAAGACTCGTCACTGTAGCCGCAATGGGTCGAATACTTCCAGACCAGCGCGCCGGTACTGGCATCCAGCGCATACACGCCGGGAACGGAGCCAACGTACACGATGCCATTGACGACAGCCGGTGAGGAATACATGTCGAGGTTGGAAGGAATGTTGTATTGCCAATCGACGACCAGGTTCCCAACGGTGGCGGGACTCAGGATTTTCTCGTAAGGGTTGTAGCCGGTGTGGCAGGGATCAAAGTGAAACTGCCCCCAATTCACCTGCAAAGTGGCCAGTTGTCCGCAGGGGAGGCTGGCTGGTCCGGGCAGCTGTGCAACTGCAAAAGTAGTCGCAAAGACAATCAGAAACAGATAGAGAGTTGCTTTGTATTTCACATCGACCTCCCGTTGAGGGTTGGGATTTGGCAGCGGTTTCTCGCCTATAAGTCATGCTCTCTTGCCGGTGACGACAGAGTGAGGGTTGCCATCGTCGCATGTCTAAAGACGAGAGACAAGCCCAGCCACTTACTTTTTCGCATCAAATTGACCTTGGCATTGCGGGTCACAAAGCACACCTCTATCGGCCGCGCGTCATCCTACTTTCTGTCGTACATAAGGGAGATTTGACATGGCCGACGATCACGGAAGCAAGCCCGAATTCGCGACAGACAATCCAAGCGTCAACCCTGAGACCCACACCGTGAACCCGTCAGCTCCTACCACCGGCACCGAAGGATGGGGCATGACCAGCGACGAGCGGCGCACGCTTTCCGGGACCGAACCCTCGGCTACTCAGCCGGGGCAGGTCAAGGGTGATCCCGGCACAGACCAGGCGGAGCCCTCGCGACGCGCGGGCGCGACTGCAACCTCCATGAACGTGACGCACCAAGGGCATGACCGCAGCTTCCGCTGCGCTGACGTCGGCAACGCCGACTGCGGCTGGGAAACCACGGGCATGTCGGATGACGAGATCCTCGGCGAAGTGCACCGGCATGGCCAATCCGAACACGGCTGGAACGATTGGACCGATGCGCTGCGCAGCCGGGTTCGCAATGCTATCCGGCAGCGACGCGCGGCATAGACGATTGCCTGAATGGGCCTCGGCGTCGGCGATGATCCTCTTCAACTTGCTGGCCCGTTTGCCAGTGCAAGGCGGATTTGGGCAGTGTGCTCAGGAGAAAGCGGTTAGTGATGGTACTGCTTCACCGTGTAAATATCACAACAAAGGGTTGGCTCGAGTTCCGCCGTGGATGGACAGGTTTGATAGAGGGTCCGTGATGGCAAAGATCGCAAGTGATGGGCTGTCACCTGACGTGCTGCCACTTGACTTCTCCGTGGCCCTGATCTATCAAAGACGTGTATAGCTTGCATAAAGGGTGAAGGAGTTCACCCAGAACCGCTGTCCCTCTCACCGGACAGATGATGACTCCTGACAGGGAAACTTGTCTCGGAGTCGCGCCTCCCAGCAAGTCTTCCCAACAAATTGATTGCAGCAAGAGCGGGGGCGAACGTCCGTCTCCAGCTTGCGCCTCAAGGTAGGGCGCTCCTACCGTGACGCGATGGGGACGTGCAGATTGTCGTCGTCTAATTGAGTCACGCACGAGAGACACCAGAGCCGCGACCAGGAGTTGAGCTTTGGTTCGAGCTGATGGAATGCTGTCGCACTCCGAAGGAGAGCCTTGAAGATTGTTCTTAGCTCGGACGTCCACGCCAAACTTGAAGCATTGTCAGCCCTTCTGGAAAGCGTAGACGAGCTTTGGGTATGGGTGGACCTGATGCACGCTGCAGTGGCGGGACAAAGAATCGATGCGAACACCGGGAGGAGCCGGGTTGGGTGACGGCCACATCACGTTGAATGGTGCCCAGCGGCAGCGTTTGTTGGTTACGTGCAGGCGCATTGACAAGCTGCTGGGCGACATTGAAGCGACACTGAACGCTGCCGCCTCGAAGACTGTTTTCGCGAGCTACGTCAATGATCTGACGTCGGCGCAAAGGAAAACGATTGAGGATTACATCGCACGGGTACGTGGCCAACTGTTGCAAGTGCTGGCCGGAGAGTCGCTGCCACCAGAGCCGCCCCGGATCTCTGCTGCCCATTCCATCCATGTCAATCTTAGCTTCGTGGAGATTGCCATTGCTGAACTGGCACCGCATTACATGCGCGGCTACGGCCCAGTTTCGGAGGAGGGCGCGGCCGATCTCAACGGCATCGTAGCCGAGCTGCAGTCTGCAATTAAAGAGCTGACCCACTATGTGCTGCGGCCCCGGGCGGGCGATCTGCGAGAGCGAGTTGAAGAGCTTGCCAACCAAGGCTGGGATGTTGAAGGTCTGCAAAAATTGGCCAACATCATCGACCGCCATGGGCTGACCGAATTTCGTTCCAGCATAACCATGCTTCTTGATCGCGCAGAAGAAACAGCCCTCGAAATTGCGGTTTTCGGACGCGTCAGTACCGGTAAATCTTCTTTGCTGAATCATGTGATTGGCGCCGATCTGCTGCCGGTAGGCGTGACACCGATAACCGCCGTACCCACCAGGATCGGGTACGGAAGAAAACCTCTAGTAAAAGTCTGGCAGGAAGGCGTCGGTACCTCCGAGCACACGGTGGAAGAGCTGTCGTCATTCGTTGACGAACGCCTCAACCCGGAGAACCGGAAGCGGGTGGGCCGGATCCTGGTGTTATATCCTTCCGAGCGGCTGCGCGAGGGAATCATCTTTGTGGATACTCCCGGCCTAGGATCGCTGGCCACACGAGGTGCAAGCGAGACCCTGGCTTATCTGCCACGTTGCGATGCCGGCATTGTGCTGGTGGACGCTGGGTCGACCCTCACGCCTGACGATCTCAACATCCTGCGGGCCTTGACGCAGGTTGGCACCCTGACGACAGTGCTGGTCAGTAAAGCCGACCTTCTTTCCGAGAGAGACCTTGAGCAGCAGATTGCCTATATCAGAGCGCAACTGCGAAGCGAGTTCGAAACTCAGTTGCCGGTCCGTCCCGTGAGCGTCATGCCGACCCATGCGGAACTGCTGGAGCGATGGTTTACCGAAGAACTCTCCCCGCTCTACGAGCGCAAACAACACCTATTGCAGGAGTCGCTGGCAAGGAAGACGCTGATGCTGGCGGGAGCGGTACGATCTACTCTCGAAGCGCTTGTGCGTTATCCGCTGGTGGAAGGCGAGGAGCGCGTTCGATTGGAGGAGATCGATCTGGAATTGCGGCGCGGCGCCGGCCACCTGCAGACGTTTCAAGCGGAACTGCGGCGCACTACGGATGAAACTCCCAGACTCAGCTCATTTATTTTGAAGAAGTCGGCGGAAAGTATTGCAGATCTCTGGAACAGCGAACGTGAAGTGGCCTGTGCTGAAGTGCTACGCCGCACAGCAGCCGAGGTAGCTCTAGAATTGGCGGACGAGGTTCGCGGCAAGCTGTCGCGGGCCCAGGAACTGCTGCAACACGAACTCTCGAAGGCAGCTACCTTGCTTAGGTCAGCGGACTTCCCCCGGGAGGAGGATTTCCAGGGGCTGGCGGAAATGCCAGTCTTTCATATGAATCGGCAGAGCGAATATGTTCGTCGGCCGATCTCTGGGGGCTTGGGAAAGTGGTTTCGGGTGCAGGCGGCAGTTCGAATCTTAAATCCCTACGAGCCAGTCCTGAAGCAAGCGCTGGAAAGCTTCTCTCGCCTGCTGTACTCATGGGGATTTGGCGCAAGCTCGGACTTGGAGCGGCGTTTTGACAGTTTTGCCAATCGCTATTGGGCCCAGTTGGAGCGCCTCTTACTCGACCGGGAGCGGCCCACCGTCGATTGCGAACGGGTCAGCTCCGACCTGGAAGACTTATCCAGGATGTTGGTCGCAGAGATAGCTGCGACCGACAATGAAGCCCTGGCTTCCTGAACGTATGTACTGCCAAAGTTAGTGAGGACCGTACATTTTGCTGAAATACGTCGTGGTTGGTGTAGGTGGCTTTCTCGGGGCAATCGCACGATATGCCTTGGGAACTTATATTGGCGGCCGTTATGGCGTGCGATTTCCTCTCGGCACGTTTGTCATCAACGTGAGTGGTTCATTTCTCCTTGGACTGATCCTGGCACTGCTGGCGCGGACTACGGCGAGTGCGCATTGGCGTTACCTGATTCCAATTGGCTTTATCGGCGCGTACACAACCTTCTCGACATTCGAATACGAAACGCTGCGTGCCATACAGGATGGTCAAGTCATGACTGGATTGCTCAACGTGGCGCTTAGCCTTGGGGTTGGTTTTATTGCGGTATGGGTGGGCGTGGAACTCGGACGGGTACTGGTATAAAGAAACAGTTTATCCCGGTTGCCCCGGAGACTCCGATGGTCGAGGTGTCGGCCCGTGGGATGTGCCCTATGCCGGCTGCTGTTGACGCCGAGCTTGTCCGCCAGATGCTTGCCAGAAATCAGGACAAACTGGAAGAGCAGTTGCTCACTTTTCAAGTCCGCGTACAAAAAGGAGAAACCGGCGGCGATGGCGTGCTGGGCCAGGTAGCCGAGTTTCTTGTTTCGCAGCGGGGCTTAACGCGATAGGAGGCCAGATGCTGAATACGGGACCAGCCAAGAAGGTAACCGTCTACGTGATGGAAGGGCAAACCTATCACGGCACGGCTTGCTATGCCGCAATCCTCGATTACCTGTTCTTTCGGGGTATTTCGGATGCGACCGTGGTGCGCGGGGTGGCTGGCTTTGGCACAGACCACAAGCTGCACACCAGCCGGCTGGTGGACCTTTCTGACCAGATGCCGATAAAAATCGAGTTCCTCGAAAGCCCCGACCGGGTACAGGAAGTGCTGCCCAAGTTAGCGGAGATGGCCTGTGATGGAATCATCGAGATCCATGACACAACCGTCATCCGGCCCACTCCTCCGGGCAAGAAATCGCAGCCCGAAGTCCCTCCCGTTAAACTTCAGGCGCAAGCCAAAATGATGCGCATCCTGATCGGCGAGCACGACAAGTGGAACGGGAAACCTCTTCACCAGGCCCTGGTGCAGGCCTTCCGAGCAAACGACATCGCAGGCGTGACGGTCTATCGCGGAATTCTGGGTTACGGCGCCAATCGGCGGGTACACAAAGACTCAACTCTGAACCTGTCGCACGACGCTCCCATCCTACTCACAGTTGTCGATAGTGAAGAGAAGCTTCGCGCGCTCTTCCCGGTTCTCGACCAGATGGTATTACAAGGCCTGGTCGTGCTTTCTGATGTCGACATTATCAAGTACTCCCATGCCCAGCCGGTGCCGGACGCAGAGGAGGCGCAGGGATGAAACTTGAGGGAAAGGCCAAGATGCTTCGCATCCACTTCGGCGAGGATGACCAATGGCAGGGCAAGCCGCTGTATAAGGCTATTGTGGAGCGCTGCCGCAAATTGGACATCGCGGGAGCTACGGTGTATCGCGGAATTGAGGGCTATGGCGCCAGCACGATGATCCGCCGTTCACACTTGCTGCACTTTTCTTCAGACGCCCCCATCCTGGTGCAGATCATCGACACGGCGGAGAACATTCAACGCCTGCTTCCGGCACTGGATGAAATGGTGCGGGAGGGATTGATCGCAATGTCGGATGTGGAAGTGATCAAGTACGTTCACCAGGAAGGGTACAGATCCCAGCCGTGAACGCACATTCGCAACCTGTTCGCGACGCGGCAGGCGACAACCGGTCCGATACTCGCGCCAGCATCTTCGACCGTCTTGAGGACCTCAAGCTGATACGCGACCGTTTGGCGCAAAGAGATCGGTTCTTGCTTCACGGTCCGGCTGGGGTTGGCAAGACACTGTTGCTCAATGCTGTGCTGCCGGGATTCCCGGACATTCTCTATAGCGGCAGCAATGCAACTCCGCATGGGTTGTACCGCAACGTGGCCGAATCGCTTTTGCGCGCAGGTCATCCGGTGTTCACCAGCGCATGCGCCAACGGAACAGCCTCACTCCAGGCAAAAAGCGTTGTGTCTCTCAAGGGATTGCTACGCCAGGCACTGCTCAATTCGAAGTACCTGGTTGTTGTGGATCATCTGATGAGGCCGTCACAGGCATTGGCCGCTTCCATTCGTGAGCTGATGCTGAGCTGGTCGGTGCCTGTGGTTGCCGTCGCGCGTTCCGCGCACATGGAGGACGTTGGATTCGTACTGCCTTTATACCCGGATCGGCGTGACAAGGTGGCATTGCGAAACTTCGATACTGCTGTGGCGTCCGGATTTGCCGCGACATTTGCCCAACGCGAAGGCTTGCATGCGGAGAACCTGACGCAGTTTCTGGAGCGGGTGGTTGAATACAGTGCGGGAAACCCCGGGGCCATGCTCAGGATGATCCGTTTAGCTCGGGAGCCCCGCTATCTTCGCGCAAACCAGATCAAGATCGCCCCACTGTATATCGACTACAAAATCGCGACGGTCAGCGAATGACCAAGTCTGTAGACATCGACGGTAAGCTAGCGATGCTAAACGTCGATCATTTAACCGCGACGAATTCGGCCGCGACGGGCTCGGATGCGGCGGGGCTTGCTCATCTGGCAGAAATTTCTGCCGGGCTCGGGGAGCACGCTACTACGGAGGACATCCGCCAGCTCCTTTGCAGAATCAACGAAGGTCGTTTTTTCGTCGCTTGCGTCGGCCAGTTCAAGCGCGGTAAATCGACGCTTCTAGATGCACTGGTGGGAGAAGAAATCCTACCCACTGGGGTTGTGCCGGTCACGACCGTGCCCACGGTGCTGCGATATGGCGCCCGGAGAACCGCGAGAGTTCTGATGGACGGCAAATGGAAAACCATTCGTCCCGAAGACCTGGCGCAGTATGTTTCCGAGGAATTGAACCCAGAGAATAAGAAGTTGGTTGAGGGGGTGGAGGCATTCCTCCCCTCGCCGTTGCTGGCTTCGGGGATGTGCCTGGTCGATACACCCGGCATCGGATCGGTGTTTTCCGCCAATACGGAAGCGACCCAAGACTTCATTCCGCAAATTGATGCTGCCATCCTGGTAGTCGGGGCCGACCCTCCCATTTCCGGTGAAGAGGCAGCGCTGGTTGAGGCGGTCTCCGTCAATGTCGACCGGATTCTGATCGTACTCAACAAAATTGACCGGGTCTCGCCGGCCGAGCGTCAACAGGCGGCCGCCTTTGCTTCCAAGGTGCTGGAAGGACGCCTGAAGAAGCCTGTGGGCCGGATCTACGAAGTCAGCGCGCTCAGTAATCTGCAGCAGGCGTCGAACGGCGATGACTGGAGCACACTTACTGAGGACTTGACTCAGATGGCGACCAGCTCGGGACAAGACCTGACCCGTGCCGCCGCTGAACGCGGCCTTCGACGATTCTCGGCTTCGCTACAACGTGCGGTTGAGGAGCGGATTCGGGCGTTGCAGGAGCCCATAGAGAACTCGGAGCAACGCATTGCCAATCTTCGCCAAACCGTCAGCCAGGCGGAGCAATCCTTGCGCGATCTCGGAGCTCTGTTTTCCGCCGAGCAGATGCGACTTTCTAACACACTATTGGCGCGCCGCAAACAGTTCCTGAGAGAGACTTCGCCCCAAGCGCTGGAAGAATTGGGACACGAAACAGGAGCCGTGAAAACCAGCTTCGGCCCGGCGCTCCGGCGCGAACTGATGCTGATTTCCCAGACGATTGCGCGGCGTCACGTGATGCCGTGGCTTGATAGCGAAGAGGCGCATGCCGAGGAGCTCTATCGTTCGGTAACGCAACGGTTCGTTAGCCTGGTTAACGGACTGCTGCAAAGGATTTCGGAAGAGCAGTCGGCTGATTTCGCGCATTTGCCTAAGTCGCTGGACGCCGACCAGCGCTTTCGCACTCGCTCCCGTTTTTACTTCCATGACATGATCACGATTGCGCAGCCGGCTTCGCTCTTGCTGTACTGCACGGATGTTCTGATGGGAACACTTCACATCCGGCGCTGGTTTCAGAGGGATGCGGAGCACTTCCTGGAGCAACTTCTGGACACCAACGCTTGCCGGGTTCAGGGCGATGCGGAACAGCGCGTTGTCGAGAGTCGCTTACGGTTGGAATCAGATGTGCGCAAACTTCTGCGCGAGGTGAGTGCGACTGCGGAGCAAGCGCTCACCAATGCGAAAGAGATTATGGCCTCTGGAACAAAGGCAGTCGCTGAGGAGCTCCAACGGCTGAGAGATCTGCATGAAGAGCTGGCTTTATTCGCGCGGGAGTCCCAGTCTTCGAAGCGGTAGTTCCGTACCTGCAATGGGGCATGAAGCAACCAAGTACGTTGGTTTCTCCGCGTCAGTAAGGAAGTAGATATCACGGTGCATCTGGTTGGCTCTTTAGGCGGGCCTCCGGCTGCTTAGCGGGCGGACACACCTCCAAACTGCGCAAATCCATCTACCACGGCCTGCGCCCCGTGGCTAAGATCCAGTTCTTCCCTGACTTGTGCTGGGTAGCGACCTCGGTGAATCCTGCCTGGGTCAGAAGATTTCGATGCTGGTCATCGCTAAGGAATGCGGCGCCAAGCAGCGGCATGACCACTCCGTAGAGCAGGCGGAATGGGCCGCCACGGTAGGTTTCCGCGATCAGGACGAATCTTCCGCCGGGTTGAAGGACACGCAGGACCTCGCGCACATTGGCCGACAGGTCGGGCCAGTAGTAATGCGTTTCCACGGCAGTGACAATGTCGAAGCTGCGGTCTGGGAACGGCAACGCGGCCACTGAGCCCGGCTCAATCTGGACTCTTCCGCTCTCGATTTCCTGGGCGTTGGGGTTTCGCGAAACCTCGACGCTGGTGGGTGAGTAGTCCAGCCCAAACACCTTGCCCTCGGGCGCCATTGCCGCGAGCTTCTGTATTGTTCGGCCGCCGCCACAACCGATATCAAGAATGGCCACGTCCCTCGGCACCGGCACCTGTTCGAGCGCCCAATCGGTCATGGCGCCGTGGCTGAGATTCATCGCTTTCACCACACGTTTGCCAAGCCAGCCGCTGGGTTTTCGAACCTGACGGAACACCCAGGCGATCAGGAGGACCACCACTACCAGGCGAACTAAAAAAAGCATGCAAGGTATCTCCGCGAAATGAATTAGCCACAACTAACGGTGGCAAGAGGACGCTTGACTACATCGCCTTCATGCGAGCCGCCGATCGACAGAAACAATTTACAATCACCGCACCTTGGACGGACGGCGATTCTCGAGCACTGAGGATACCGACTCCGCGCAACTTCCTTCAGGGTGAGCGATGAACCAAATTGAGACAGTCGAGTTCGTATTTCTCCTTTTGCTGTTCTTCATCGTGGTCTTCGGGATATTGGCGCGCAAGTTGCGGATCGCATATCCGATTGTCATGGTGCTCGGTGGGTTAGCGCTCAGTTTCATCCCCGCAATTCCGCCCATCAGCCTGAGCCCTGATCTGGTTTTTCTGGTGGTATTGCCTCCCTTGTTGTACTCGTCCGCCTGGACCACCTCGTGGCGCGACTTCCGGTACAACATCGTCAGCATCTCGTTCCTTGCCTTTGGCCTGGTGGCCTTCACTGTGATCGGGGTCGCTGTGGCGGCGCCACACGTCTTCCACGGCGTCGATTGGCGGGTCGGTCTGGTGCTGGGAGCGGTTGTTGCTCCGACCGATGCGATTGCTGCCTCTTCGATCGCACAGCGGATTGGGCTTCCCGGCCGCATCGTTGACATCCTCGAAGGGGAAAGCCTGGTCAATGATGCAAGCGGCCTTCTAGCGTTGGAATTCGCAATCGGAATTCTCGTCCACCAACGGATACCGACCTTCTCCAGCGGCATGTTGACCTTCGTCTGGCTTACGGCGGGCGGCATCGCCATCGGATTGGCGGTGGGATGGATTGTGAACCGCTTTGAGCGCTGGATTAATGATGGTCCCATCGAAGTCGCCATCAGTATCCTGGTGCCCTTTGTAGCCTACCTTGCGGCGCAATCCGCGCACGCCTCAGGAGTACTGGCGGTGGTGAGCTGCGGTTTGTTTCTGTCGCGGCGTAGCGCCAATTTTTTCTCGCCGTCGGTCCGCATCGGCGCCTGGTCAGTCTGGGAATCCCTGACCTTCATTCTGAACGGGTTGGTGTTCGTACTGATTGGCCTGCAATTTCAGACCATGCGAGCTTCGATTCGCGGCTATGGGGTTTGGACGATCGTTGTCTATGGCACGATGTTCAGTCTCATGCTGATCGTGCTGCGGCTGGCCTGGGTCTTTCCCGGAGCAAGCCTCTCATACTGGATTCGCAGGCGGTTTCTGCATCAGCATGAGGCTGCGCCGAATACCCGGTACAAGTTTGTTGTCGGCTGGACGGGCATGCGCGGCGTGGTCTCACTTGCGGCGGCGCTCGCTCTTCCCAAGGTATTGGCCGACGGCTCGCCCTTTCCCCGTCGCGACATGATTATCTGCCTGACCTTTTGCGTGATTCTGGTTACGCTAGTGCTGCAAGGGCTGACGCTTCCGCCGCTGATCCGTTTTCTGGGCCTTGCAGGCGCCGCGGGACCCGACTGCGAAGAGCTGGAAGCACGGCGCATTGTGACGGAAGCTGCGGTCTCGCACCTTGAAGGCGCCAGAGCTCGAGATACAGACGCTTCCGGCGACGCTTATGAAGACCTGGTCAATCATTATCGCCAGCGACTGCGGAGCATCGGAGTGAGTGCGGACCCAGGGGACGTGAGCAACTACGCGCGATATGTCGAAATATCGCTGGAAACCTTGCGCGTGGAACGCGAGACGGCGATTCAACTGCGCAACGAAGGCCGCATCAACGACGCCGTCCTACGTCGCCTTGAGCGAGAACTGGACCTGAGTGAGTCGCGCCTGGTTGATAGCGATAGTTTTTCTGATTGATCACGAGCTTCCAATCAGAATTCCTGTAGCGAAAACGAGGACGCCGCCTAACACAACCTGGAATGCGGCCGACAGGATTGGTGTGTCCATGTAGCGATGACGGATGTAGCTGATTACCGCCAGCTCGATTGCCACAACGATAACGGCCAGTCCGAAAGCGATTCGGAAATCGGAAATGAGAAATGGCAGGGTGTGGCCGATACCACCTGTCGCCGTCATCAAGCCGGTAACTGCGCCGCGCAATGTAGGCCGCCCGCGCCCGGTAAGCGAGCCGTCATCCGACAAAGCTTCAGCAAAGGCCATCGAGATGCCGGCTCCGATTGAAGCCGCCAAGCCTACCAGGAAGGCGTCCCAGCTGCTCTTGGTCGCGAAGGCAGCCGCGAAGACCGGCGCGAGGGTCGAGACTGAGCCGTCCATCAGGCCTGCGAGCCCTGGCTGCACGATTTGCAACATGAATAGGCGACGTTGTGCGTCGGCCTCTTTCTCCTTGACGGCAGGGGTTATCTTCTCCTGCAGGTGCTCGGCCATGGAGTAGTGACGGCGTTCGACCTCGGCCAAGTCTCCCAGCAGCTTGCGGATACCGATGTCGGTTACCTGATGAATCGCCCGCTCGTAGAAGCGGCGGGTCTCGTACTCCATCACTTCGACCTGCTTGCGTACGTCCGCTACTCTCAAAGGCCGCGCCAGCCATAGCGGACGGCGCTGTACAAAGCCCTTGACGTCGTGCCGGCGGATCAACGGGATGTGCTCGCCGAAGCGCGCTTGGTAGGTTTCCATCAAGCTGTTGCGATGCTCGATCTCCTCGGCTCGCATTTCGTCGAAGAGCTTCGCCGTATCCGGATACTCTTCGCGCAGGCCGTCCGCATAATCGGCATAGATGCGCGCGTCTTCTTCTTCCAGCGAAATCGCCAGTGCCAGAATTTCCCGTTCCGACAGGTCACGGAATTTCTTCGCCAAGTGCTCCTCCTTGCCTGGGGTAATGCTGCAACAAGAAACAACAATGTAACAACTTGCAAGATGTGCCATGCGTAGGCCGACGGCCGCGGCACTCTGGCGGCGGTTTATACATGTTCCAATACAATCGGAGCATGCAGGCATGGGACGCGATCGTTGTCGGCGCGGGAGTCATCGGCCTCTCGTTGGGGCGGCGCCTCAGGCAGGAAGGCCTGCGCGTCCTGCTCATCGACAAAGGCGAGCCTGGACGTGAGGCATCCTACGCGGCGGGTGGCATGATCGCGCATTGTGATCCGCACCTGCCCGATGCACTGAGGCCGTTGGCGCTCGCCAGCGCGGTAATGTATCCCGAGTTCGCTCATGAGCTGCTGGATGAATCCGGAGAGTCGCCGGACTTACGGGACCAGGGAACACTTGCATTCTTTGCCAATGGCGAACGACCGGCTTGCGAAGATGCTCGCGAGATCGCCGCCGATGAAATCGCAGAAATTGAGCCGGCAATGACGCTGAGGGCGTGGGCTTACTTTCTTCCCGAGCGGAGCGTTGATCCGCGCGCGTTGTGCAGCGCTCTCACCAAAGCGGCAAAGCACCGCGGCGTGGATTTCGTGACCGGCTCCGCCGTGACCGAAGTAGATGTTCAGAACGGCCGCGCGGTGGGCGTGAAAACAGCTCATTCAGGCTATGCCGCGGGGGTTGTCGTCAACTGTGCTGGGGCATGGGCATCGCAGATACCGCCGCTGGGATTACCTACTCACCCTGCCAAGGGACAGATGGTGTGCGTGGTGCCTGCCCCGGACTCCGCAGGCGAAGGTCCTCTCGTCCAGCACGTAGTGCGCACGCCCGAGATTTACATGATTCCGCGTAGCGATCGCCGCATTCTGTTGGGCGCAACGGTTGAAGATGCGGGCTTCGACAAACGTACTGACGCCGAGACCATTGAGCGGTTATACAAAGCCGCAGCCGCAGTGGTTCCCAAGATTCGCGAGATGCGGATTCACGACGCCTGGGCGGGCTTGCGTCCGGCATCGCCAGATGGTCTGCCGATATTGGGAGCAACTTCGATGCCCGGCTACTTCGCGGCCACCGGACACTACCGCGACGGAATCATGCTGGCGCCGATCACGGCAGAGGTTGTGACAAGCCTAATCGTTGGGAGAGAAAGTAACTTCGATCTAGCGCCCTTTTCATCGTTACGCTTCGCTGCGAAAGCGAGCTGAGGGGTGGAACTGAAAAGCCCCATCCGAAGATGGGGCTCGAATCGAAACCTCGGCTTCGCTTAGACAACCTTGGCGAAGATGATTACCAGTGCGAATAGCACCAGCGACTCGATGAAGGCCAGGCCCAGAATCAGCGCCAGCTGAATTCCAGGACGGGCAGCAGGATTGCGTGCCATGCCTTCGCAGGCAGCCGCGCCCACCTTTCCCTGGCCGAGGGCGGCCAAGCCGGAGGCGATGGCAATACCAAAGCCGGAGGCGATCGCGACCCAGTTGACACCGCCGGCGGCGGCGGTTCCGCCAACTTGGGCATAGGCAGGCATGGTCATCATCGAGATGGCCAGCAATGAAAAGAACAGCAACATCATTTTCCGCATTTCACTTTCTCCTTTTATGAACTGCTGCCAGTGGGTGGTTGGCGCTCACCGTGCTGGCGCCCTCACGCTTGCAGCGAACTTAGCTGTCAGCTGAAAATCAGTTTCAAGTTTCTAGTTTCGTGTTTGTAGAACCAAAGCTACGTTCCCCCGCTCGAAACTTGAAGCTCGCAACTCGAAACTTCCTCAGTGCTCGTGCGCGACCGCCTCGCCGATGTACACCGTCGGCAGAAGCACAAAAATGTACGTCTGTATGAACGACACGAAGATGTGGAGCAGCATGAAGACGACTGGTATTCCAATGGGAATGAGCGAAAAGAAGACCAGGGTCACCATATCGCCGGCGAACATGTTGGCAAAAAGACGGACGGTAAGCGAAAGGATACGCGCCAGGTGGCTTGCCACTTCGATGACAAACATCAGCGGCGCCAGCCACCACACCGGCCCCAGGAAATGCTTGATGTAGCCGAAACCATTCTGGCGAATGCCATGGTAGTGATAGTAAAACCACGTAACCACGGCGCAGCCCAAAGGTACCGAGGGTATGGCGGTAGGGGACTCGAGGCCGGGCACTAGTCCGATCAGATTGCACGTCAGAATGTAAATGCCGAGTGTCGCCAGATATCCGGTGTACTGTTCGTAGCCGTGTCCGATGACCTCATGCCCCTGCGTACTGACGAAGGAATCGATGCTCTCGAAGGTGTGCTGCAGCGGGCCGGGGTCGTCCACCGACAGGCGCGTGCGGACCAAAATGAAAATCAGCAGCAGCAGAACGAATACCAGAATCTGCATCGCCACATAGTTCGTGATAGGCGCCTGCGGATGCGCACTGGGCACGTGCGCGGCGTTCAAGATGGCGTTGGCCACCCCGCCGAGGTGCTTATTCAGGAAAGCTGTAATCCAGAGTTGCTCAGGCATTAGTACGATCGCTTTATGAAGGAGTTACTTTCGGCTCTCGACGCACGTGGGCGCTTCGTAATGCTGGCGCAGAGAGATAATTCAGAAAATCAAAGCTCGTGCCGCAGGCCCATGAACAGCTCGACTCCCGTCTCACAGGCGACTGCCGCAATCGGCAGGCACACTCCGCTCAGGAAGCCGAACAGACCTGTTCTTGAAACCTTAAATATAGCATAGGCAGCGATTCCGATTGATGCGTAACGCAGCAGCGCACGCAGTACCAGCAGGCCTCCGCGCTCGCTGCTCTTGCCTGTCGTCATGCGCTCGCCCAGCGCGTCAACCATGCGCTCGAGCCAGCGATGATTGATGTAGGAGATGCCGGCGCCGACCAGAAATCCCAGCATGCCGGCCCAGCCGAAGAACCAGCCGCACAACAGGACGCCAAGGCCGGAAAGTCCAAGCATGAAGCGTCGAATGCGCAGTAGCGCGCCATCGTAGAACTGCTGCGCGTCAGGTTCCGGAGCTTCGGGCACGGCACAACTATACGGCACCCGTCACCTGGCGGACGCTCGCCGCAAGCGGTCCAGCACGCCCTCCCACTCCGGCGTCTCCTCAGCAGCCTCTACGGCAATCCAGTCGTAACCGCCATCGTCCAGCTGGTGCAGCACCGCGTATAGTTGGGCAGCATACTCGCGCGGATTGGCCGGCATGAGGACGACGTTCGCATCATGCAGAGGCTGAGTCCGAAGCTGTAAGTACGCGCCCTTGCCGTTATCCGGGACGGCCCCTCCGCGCACCAGCATCAGTGGAGTCTTTGGGCTGTAATGCTGGGGGTGCATGCCGGGCGACGGATGTGCGTCGGCAGTGGGCTGATCGTGCAGCGCCACGGGACCGACCACCTCCTCGATCTGCGCGCGCGCGATGCCACCCGGACGAAAAATCACAAATGGCTGTTCCAGCACCGAGAACACGGTTGATTCGATACCGACTTCGCACGGGCCTCCGTCGAGAACGTACGCAACGCGCCGTCCCAGGCCGCGTCGCACGTGCTCGGCAGTGGTAGGAGAAAGTTGGGTGAACCGATTCGCGCTCGGCGCAGCCACCGGAATGCCGGCCTGGCGCAAGAGTGCAAGAGCCACGGGGTGGGCGGGCATGCGCAATCCAACTGTCGGCAGACCTGCGGTGACGATGTCGGGGATCAACGGCCGTTTCTTGACGACGAGTGTCAGTGGCCCCGGCCAGAAGCGCTCTGCGAGTTGCTGCGCCGCATCGGGCCATTCGGCGGCCAGTTGCCGCGCCATCTCGATTGAGCTCACATGCACGATCAAGGGACTGGTTCGCGGTCGGCCCTTGGCCTCAAAGATCCGCGAGACGGCCAGGAAGTCGAGCGCATTGGCGCCTAATCCATAGACCGTCTCGGTGGGAAAGGCCACAAGCCTACCCTCGCGCAACAGCGCGGCAGCTTCCTCTATCTGCTGCTCGGTCACGCCGAATCGCTGCTCGATCATCGTTGATGGCCGCTCGGCGCTCATTGCCTCCGTCCCGCCGAAGGGTCGGTTGATGTGGCTGACTCGACGTCGATGTACAGCCCTGAACCGGCCTGCATTCCCGGCGGATAACAGCTGCCATCGGCGGCATAGGCGCTGCGGCACGCGGCCGTCATATCGGGACGTCGTGGCGATTGCGCATATTGCCAGACGCTGGCGAAGCTGACCCCGCTCTCGCTCGGCTGCGGTGCGCTCGCAGGGAAGACGCAGCCCGGGGATGGCCCGCAATGGTCGTTGCTGATGAAGAAGTGCAGGTCGCGCCCGGCTGCATGCTGGCGAATATCGTCGGCGGTAATCACCGTGCTCTCGGCCGATTCGCGATACGGAATCCCCGAACAGTAAATCCCGGCGCGATAGCCCGCCCGCACCACGCCATCAGCAAAGGCGTGAATGTAGGCACGCTGCTCGGGCAGCATCCGTCCGCCCTGCTCCTGGTCGAGAAAGATAATGACGTGCTTGGGAAAGCCTTCGCGTTGTGCGGCTCGGCTCGCGGCTTCGGCATCGCGGGCGCCTACTCGAGCGGCATTACCCGAAGCCTTCAGCTGCTTGTATTCGCGGCCGTTGAAGAGAATCAGGAACCCGTAACCCATTTTCTGGAGGGCTGCCCGCTTGGCTATCCACGTATTGCTGGTTGCACCGGGCGGACTATTGAGCCAATAGCCGGTAAAAGAAAACCGCGTCTTCAGGGTTTGCATGTTCGCGTCGCCGGGATACTGGTTGCGATCGAATCCCAGGAAGGTTGACTGCGCCCAGGATGAGCACGCCCCAAGCATAGCCGCAGCTAGCAACAGCGGGCAGAAGGGAAGGCGCAGACGCATCGCAATCTACTATCGCACGCGGAACAAAAATTTGGGGCGGGAGCAACCGCCGCCAGCCCCTTGCAGTCTCCGCCAATGCGGCTAGCGCCACATGATGTCGCCGGTATAGCCCTCATTGTTGCCGCGATTGCCGTTGTCAATCTGGATCACAGCCACTCCGCCATTGGAGTTTGGATCGGCAACCAGGTTCTGGTGCCCATGTCCATCGACGCCAGCAAAATGAAAGTTTGCCGGATTGGGGGGCAGCGGCTGATTGCAGTCGAGCCGTCTCCAAGTCGCGGGAGCACCGCTGTCGGTGATCAGCCGACCCTCGTTGCCCCTGATCTGGACCTCCGCTCGGCCCTGCACCACCACCTCAAAAGTACACTTGCCGCTGCCGCCCTTGCCAGACAGTTTCGCGGTGATATCTTGCGGCTGGCCGGCGCCATTGCCCCAGCGCCCATTGTTGTTCCAAGCGGAATTATTGTTACCGTTCCACTCGCCGGAATTGTTGTTCCACCCGCCGTTGCCGTTGTTTCCCCAATACCCATTGTCATGCCCGCCACGGTTGCCGTTACCCCAGCCCTGATTGCCGTTGTTGCTCCAACTCCCGCCGCCTGACCAGGTTATGTCTCCGGTATAGCCTTCGTTGTTGCCGCGATTGCCGTTGTCGATCAGTATCACGGCGACACCGTTGTTGGCGTCCGGATTGGTGCCGAGGCTCTGCTTGCCGTGGCCATCGACACCCGAGAACTTGAAGTTGGCGGGGTTGGGAGGGAGGGCCTGATTGCAGTCGAGACGTCTCCAGGTAGCGGGAGCACCTGACTCGGTTACCAGCCGTCCCTGGTTGCCACGAATCTGCACTTCGGCCCGGCCTTGCACCACGACTTCAAAGGTGCACTTGCCGTTTCCATTGCCGTTGCCCGAAATTCGAGCATTGATCATTTGCGTTTGCGCCTGAGCAGGCACTTGCAGGCTAGCCAACAAGAGCACCACCGCGCACAAGCCGAGCAGCCTTATGCATTTGCTATTCACTCTAAGAACTCCTTACAAGTTTGGAAATCAGGTTGAGAGCACAACCTCGCTCCGAACTTGTCCGATGCTAGGAAGATGCGGCTTGGGCCACGGCGTGTTGCGTTCGGCGGGAGTAGAAGAGTTGGCTAACGGATGTCCTTGCGTATCAGGAGAAGTCAGCACTCGCCGATGGATTCACCCGGAACGCCGCGATATCAACCAGTTCTTCCATGGCCAAGACTTTTCTCACCAACGCCTCACCCACTGCCGGTGAGTGTTTGAAGCCGTGGCCCGAACAGGCCGAGGCAAACCAGATGCGCCCAGCATCGTCCGCATGATCGATGACGAATCGCGCGCCGGGAGCGACGGTATAGAGGCAGGTTGCGCTACGCAAGCATCGCGGGGACACATCCGGCAGACGGGTCGCAATGTATCCGCTGTACAGCGTCTCCAGTTCACGGTCCGCAACGGTACGATCGACCTCATCAGCATCGATCGCGACGTCGTAACGTTCGGTCGCCGTCTTAATTGCCTGCGGAGAGCCCTCAGTTGCCGGAAATCCGTAGAACATGTCGCAGGGCTGATTGCCGGTGATCCAGATGAACACGGGAAAATGCTGCGGCGTGTAACGCTCGTGATGACGCGCCAGCGCAAACCATGTCATGACTTGCCGATAGACAACCAACTGCCGTGCGATGGCTTGCGGAAGCAGACTGCCAATCCACGGGCCGGCCGAGATAATCGCGCGCCCGGCCGAGTAAGTATCCCGATCGGTGGTGACTCGCACAGAGTCGGACGAGGCCTCGACCTTGAGTACCGTCTCACCGGTGTGAACGTCGGCCCCAAGCTTTGCCGCCAACTCCAGCTGCGTACCGACGCATGCCTCCGGACGCACCAATCCGGCTCCAGGCTCAAAGTATCCGAGCTCTTCCTGCGTAAGATGAAATTGGGGAAATCTTTTCTCGATTTCCGCGGTGCCCAATACTTCATGCGTGATCTCGTGGGCTTTGGCGACCGCGATGGTGTCAGCCAGGAAAGACGTGGAGCCGTGGTGGTCTCCCACAATGTGGGACGATTGCAAAATCAGCGCCCCATTGCGGGTGAGAAGAGTGCGGCCCGAAGCCGCCTCAAGCTCCTCCCAAATCTGGTGCGAGCGCAAGACCAGTGGAACGTAGTCCTGCCCCTCGCCTATGGCCTGGCGGGTAATGCGGGTCTCGCCGTGCGACGAGCCCAAATCGTGTGGAGGATGGAAGCGGTCGATACCAACCGCCTGCACACCCAGCTTCGCAGCCTGGTAGAGCGCCGCACTTCCCACCGCTCCCAGACCGATGACGATGATTTCCGCGGTTCTACGCATGTTGATTCTTTTATGCTAATCCGGGTTTATCAACTGATTACTAGTCGCCGAATTTCAGCCTGCCCATTCCTGTCTCCCAATTCGGGACGAAACCCTGCTTTGGCATGTATTGTCCGCCGCGCCGGCGCTACTTCGCAGGAGAATGAACCCGAGGCCCGAGATGTTGGCTTCTCGAAGCGCCCGTCCTCCACACGAACGGAACACCCCTGCACAGCCGAATCTCGCAATCACTTTAGTTACGGAGGCAGTATGCCAGTTACATATGCAGAGCAGGACCTTGCTACGCTGAGCGGCGAGGATTACGCCCAGAAGTGCGGAAACGATGTGACTGCCCTTTACCAGTTGCTGCAGGAGGTAATGAAGTACCCGCGTCCCCACTGGACAGCCCATGTTGGGACCATGGCCCGGGGAATGCAGCAGGTCTTATTGGGCATTCACTATGACCTGAAAGATGCCACCAAAGCCGGCATGAAACAGATCGGCGCCGCATTTACCAATATCGAAAAAAATTATACGAACCCGAGGATGGATGAAGACGGTGACTGGTGCGGCACCGGGTGGCAATGGCGATGGCTGCAGCAGTTGATCAGCTGGCTGCGTCATCACCCGCATGGCCCGGCTCCCGGACCCGATCCTGATCCGTGGTACAGGCAACTCGACCGGTTCGCGGTCGCGATTCATGAGCTTGTGCTTGCCGGCGCGATCGAGAATGTTGAGACCCGCAAGGTGGTAGCAGCGCAAGCATTCAAGCAGATGGATATGGCGCTCTCTACCATGCAGGCGATGAAAATGTAGCTGGCGCGTGGCACAGCTTAGCGCTGAGTCTGCGCTCTTTGGGCTCCAGAACAAACCGGTCGTGTTCAGCGGCCGCTTTCCATTCTTCTCGTTAGCGGAAATAAATGTCAGGAGAGGCCGGTGTATTTATCGCCCGAGCATTCCCTTCTTCAGGTCCGCATTGGGCGGTTTGGGCCCGAGCCATACTGAAAAAAGTACCGGGCCAAATGCCGGGTCAGCGATGGTCACCTTGTTTTGGCCATTGATAGCGAGGCTCGATCCGGTGCCGGGAACGTAGGTGAAGACCATCTCGTCGCCTGTCTTCACCGCGTCAAGTCCACCCAGCAACTGGTCGATCTGGGGCTTCATGGTCTTCGTCGCCTCCGGGCTGTTATCGCTGAAACCGTCGTTGAAGGCGTCGCTCATCTGGCTTTTGCTGGCGCCGTGCAGGAACTTCATTACGATCTGCTTGGGAGCATCCGCCTTGATGATGGCGTTGGCGTCGGACGACTTCTGCTCAAGGTAGAGTCCGCCGACATAAACCTTGACCATGTACTTGGTTCGAATTCCCATGCCATTGAGGACGAGGGTTTTGCCTGCGACCTGTTGTGTGTCGGGCAGCGTAACACCAGCAAGACTGGCGGCATTCAGGTTGCAGGTTGTTGCGCCTACAAAGAGAAGTACTGCGAGCGATAGAAGCTTCCGCATGGCAACTCCTTATGAAGCAGGATGCGAACAAGCTAGCACAGTGGGCGCTTCGAAAGCGGTGATTTGCGGGCCATCTTTGCTGTTTCTTTTGAAACAGGAGCTGGCAAAATGCTTGTGTGCTGGGATACCTCTTGAGGCAGCAATCGGACTAATCTGACACCTGATACCTGAGACTTCTTCATGCTCTACCGCGGACGAGTCGCGCCATCGCCCACTGGACTGCTGCACATCGGACACGCCTGTACTTTCTGGACGGCGTACCGACGTGCCGTCGCCAGCGGCGGAACCCTCGTGTTGCGCAACGAAGACCTCGACCCGCAGCGCTCGAAGGCAGCTTTCGCCACCGCTATGCTCGAAGATCAGCGCTGGCTCGGCATCCAGTGGCAGGAAGGACCCGATGTTGGTGGGCCGTTCGCACCTTATGAACAGAGCCGTCGCCGCAGCTTTTATCTCGATGCCTGGCGAAAGCTACGGGACAGCGGGTTTATTTATCCCTGTACCTGCTCGCGTAGAGATCTGGCATTGGCAGCTGCTGCGCCGAACGAAGGCGACGATGAGCCGATGTATCCCGGCCGATGCCGCAATCGCATCGGCGATGCCCGCAACTATGAATCGCCAGCCGGCGTGAACTGGCGCTTTCGAGTGCCTGACGGCGAGATCATCTCGTTTGAAGATCAGAAGCAGGGCACACAGACTTATGTCGCCGCCGAGGACTTTGGCGACTTCCTGGTGTGGCGGCGCGACGATGTGCCCGCTTACCAACTGGCGGTTGTAGTCGACGACGAAGCCATGCAGATCACCGAAATCGTGCGCGGAGCCGACCTGCTGAAGTCCACGGCGCGACAGTTGCTGCTGATCAGGGCACTGGGTTATCGGGAACCCGATTACTACCACTGCGACCTGGTGCGCGATGAATTCGGGGTCCGGTTGGCCAAACGCCACGACGCGCTCAGCCTGCGAGTATTGCGCGAACAGGGACTTTCGGCGCAAGACATTCTCGCGAGGTGCAGCGCGCAAGAATCTCACCACGGAGACACGGAGGGCACGGAGTAATCGAAAGTCTTTAGCGCTTTGGCTGAACGCGCACGGCTGCTTCCGAACCACACGTTCCCAAGCGCATAAGAGAATCCGCCAGTTCTTCTCCGTGTCCACCGTGCCTCCGTGGTGAATTCTTAATCCCGTTGCGCAATCGACTTGAACGCGCTATTGTCCACCCACAACGCAAAAGGAGGCACTTGATGCGCGTGAACTGGGCGGCAGTGGGGGTGTCGGGAATCGTGTACTGGCTGTTGCAGGCGGCATGGTTCAAGGCTTTCGCGCAACCATGGATGGCCGGTCTGCGCATGAGCTCAGAAGAGCTGGCATATTATCAGGCGCATCCCGATTTCGTTCCTTATGTGATAGCGCTGGTCTGCAATCTGATACTGGCGTTCATCATTGCGCGGGTGCTTGCATTAGGCGGTGTTTGGGGACTCATTCGCGGCTTTCGCATCGGCGTGCTAGTAGGTTTGGTGGCTGCGCTGGCCATGCTGACGGAAATGCATTTCGAACTGAAGCCGTGGCAATCCATCGCCGTTTCTGCCGGAGCTCCGCTGGCAGGTTGTGCGCTGATGGGAATTATCCTTGGCGCGTGGAAGCCCAAGCGGGCTCCTACTGAATCCGCTGTGAACGCTTCCTAGTTCATTGAGAGATTGGTAATGCAAGGCCACTTCAAACTCGCCGAAGCCCTGAAGCATCTGCCCACGCCCGACGGTAAGCGCTTCCTAGAGCTGTTTAAGCATGGGACGCTAACCGTTGAGTTATACGCGCCGCGCGGCATTGATCCGCAAACGCCACACGCACGCGATGAGATCTACGTCATCGCCAGCGGCACGGGAACATTTCGTCATGGCCACGACCAAGATGTGACGTTCGGCCCGGGAGACGTGTTCTTCGTTGCGGCCGGGGTGGAGCACCGCTTCAAGGACTTCACCGACGACTTCGCCGCCTGGGTGTTCTTCTATGGTCCCGAGGGCGGCGAGAAGGCGTAGGAATCCACTACAGAGGCACGGCGGGTTAAGAAGTGCGAGGCTTCGCGTCACGGCACGACCTTGGTCGTGCCGACAAGGCTTCTCAAAGCACCCAGAGCCGACTTCAGTCGGCGGTAGCAAACGTCTCTGAAAAAATTGACAGCGGCTGAAGGCCGATCTTCAAACGACTCCGTTTTGGCACGACGAAGGTCGTGCCCTGACGCGATTTCTCCCAAAAGCCCTCGTTTAGAGACAAATCCTTTCTTCCTCCGTGTCCTCCGTGTTCTCCGTGTCTCAGTGGTGAAAATCCTTCCGGCAACTTGCCTGTTCCGGCGGACTGCGATTATTGTTGCCTCTGCGACGTATGGCCAACAAGAAAAGCACCCCGCCCAGTGCTCGGACAGAGAAGCCGTCGAAGGTTCCTCTGGCTCCAGCGAAAGAAACGCCGAAAACCTCATCAGCCATCGAACAAGCCGATGGTTCACCAAAGCCCGCGAAGACGACTGCCACCACTTCGAGCGCCCACATTTACCAACCGAAGGCAAATGCGGGCCACCCGCCATCTGTAGCGTCGGCCGCATCTTCGCTGCGCACCTACGAAATTCCCGACTATCGCTTGGAGCGCCCTGAATTTCGCGTCTACCTCAGCGGGGAAGACACCAATTGCGAGTACCGCATCGAAGGCGATCTGAGCGCCGCGCCTCCGCCGATTCGCGAGTCGAAGTATCTTTCGCGCGAGCAGGCAGTCGCCATTTATCGCTGGATGCTGCTCAACCGCCGCATGGAGACGGCGCTGGAGAGTCTTTACAAGCAGAGCAAGGTGGTCGGAGGCGTGTACTTCGGACTGGGACAGGAGGGGTGTTCCTGCGCCTCGGCCTACGCGCTCGGGCCCGATGACTGGCTGGGGCCGATGATACGCAACCAGGGCGCGATGCTGGTGCGCGGCTTCAGCGCGCGCGACATCATGCGTCAGTACATGGCCAAGGCCGACTCGCCCACCTTTGGCCGTGATGCTTCCTCGCATTTCGGCGACTTCCAGCAGCGCAACGTCTGTGCGCCAATCTCGATGCTCGGCGAGCTCATCGGCGTCATGACCGGAGTTTGCCTGGGTGCGCGTTTGCAGGGCAAGAACGTGGTCGGGCTGACATATATCGGCGATGGTGGGCAGTCTACCGGCGTCACCTATGAGAGCCTGAATTTCGCGGCGGTGCAGAAGCTCGGACTAGTGTTGATCGTTGAGAACAATCTCTGGGGCTACTCCACTCCTAGCGACATGCAGTTCTGTGTTAAGGACCTGGCGGAGCGAGCGATTGCCTATGGTATACCCGGCATCATCGTGGACGGCACCGATCCCTGCCAGGTTTATGACGCGACGCATGAAGCCTGCGAGCGCGCCCGACGCGGCGAAGGCCCGACCCTGATCGAAGCCAAGATGATGCGCATGAAAGGTCACGCCATTCACGACGCGGCGCAGTACGTTCCGGCCAAGCTGTTTGAGTATTGGAAGGCACGCGATCCGATCGCGCGTTTCGAAAATTATTTGGTCAACGAGAAGAAGTGGCTGAGCGCCGCAGAAAATCACAAACTCATCGAGGGCGTGGAGCGCGAGCTTGAGGCCGATCGCGATGCCGCCGTAGCGTCAGCAATGCCCGATCCGCAGACGGACAAGACCCATCAGGGCGTGTATTGCGACGACGCGTGCCATCACATTCGCCCGAAGTATGGGGCGGTCACGGCGAAGTTGCGGGAGGCGAGCACTGCAGCCGCGAAAGAAGAAGCTGCGGTGCATTTGAAGTGAGCAGCGGCTAACGATAGACGTCCTTGCGATGGCCGATTTTCACCACAAGGATGAGCAATCTGTTGTCCTCAATCTGGTAGATGACGCGATAGTCGCCAACGCGAATTCGCCACAGGTTCTCTTCCGCTCCCAGCTTCTTAGAGCCAAGTGGACGCGGCTCTTGGCTTAGACCCTCTGCTGCGGAAACAATTCGCATCTGATCGCGACGTGGCAATTTGCCAAGACTCTTGCGGGCAGAAGGACGGAAATCGACGATATACGCCACGGGGCTTCACAGCCCCAGCTCGCGCTTGATTTGGGATAGCGGTATGCGCCCCTTCTGCTTTAGCGCTTTGCGGGCGTCTTCGATATCGACTAGATCTTCCATGCGCTCAAGCAGTTTGAGATCTTCGATGGGCACAACGGCGGCAATCGGCTTTTTTCTGCGATGGAGAATGGTTCGCTCGCCGGCAAATTCAGCCTTGCTGAGGATCTCGGAAAATTTCTGGCGGGCAGCACTGGTGCTGATTTTGGACATTACATCGTTCCTTGTACAAATTGTACAACTTGTACGAGTTGCCATGCAACGATAGAATGCACTAAGCGGACTGCAATGCCACCTGTCACCTATCTTGAAGCCATTCGCCAGGGAATCTGGGAAGAGATGGAGCGCGACCCGGCCGTGTTCTGCATTGGCGAGGACATCGGCGTGTACGGCGGCGCCTTCAAAGTCACCGAAGGCCTGATCGACCGTTTCGGCCCCGAGCGCGTGGTCGATACGCCTATCTCCGAGATGGCGATCGTCAACGCCAGCTTCGGCGCGGCGCTCACCGGTATGCGGCCGGTCGCCGAGTTCCAGTTCATGGACTTCATCAGTTGCGCCTTCAACCAGATCACCAACCTGCTGGCCAAGGCGCACTTCCGCTGGGGCGCGCCGGTGCCGGTGGTGCTGCGCGGACCATCCGGCGGCGGGGTTCATGGCGGACCGTTTCACTCGCAAAACCCTGAGACCTACTTTGCGCACACGCCGGGCCTGAAGGTGATTTGTCCGGCGAGCGCGTATGACGCCAAGGGGCTCATCAAGTCGGCGATTCGCGACAACAACCCGGTGCTCTTCTTCGAGCACAAGTTTTTGTACCGGCGCATCAAAGAGGAGTTGCCGGCCGAGGATTACACCGTCCCGATCGGCAAGGCGCGCATAGCACGCGAGGGCCGCGACATAAGCGTCATCACGTATGCGGCGATGGTCTACGTTGCGCTGGAGGCCGCCGACATCCTCGCCAAAGACGGCATCGAACTGGAAGTCGTCGATCTGCGCACTGTGCTGCCGCTCGATCGCGACGCCATCCGCGCCACTGTTGAGAAGACCAATCGCGCAATCGTGCTGCACGAAGACACCAAGACAGGCGGCATCGCGGGAGAGGTTGCTGCCATCATCAACGAGGAGTGCTTCGACGCGCTGGACGCCCCGATTGCGCGCATCGCATCGGCCGATTCGCCTATGCCGTTCTCGCCACCCCTTGAAGCGGCTTTTCTTCCCAAGGTAGAAGACGTGGTTCGTGAGGCGCGACGATTGCGGAGCTATTGATCTACCGGAGAGACCGCGAACTCAGCTTAGCTTCTCGCGCAAATAAAAACTTGCTTGCCTTTCTCGACAACAACACCCAGGAGTTGCCGCTCGGCGTGGGTTATTCTTAACGATTGCGCCAACACCGGGACGTTCAAGGAGAACCATGCGGGGATTCATCATCGGAGTAATCATCACTGTGGTTGTGGTATTCGGTGGGGCCTATATCTATCTGACGAGCGGGGCCTTCGATACCCGCGCAGTGGGAAATACGCCGAGCACCTTTGAGCGGAGAACCGCCAACCACGCAGTCGATGAATGGGTGGAGGGCCATGCACCGAAGCAGCCGAACCCGTTCCAGCCAACGATGGAGAACTTCCTGGCCGGGCAGAAGGTCTATGACGACAACTGCGCGTTCTGCCATGGCAGCCTGAAGCAGCCGATCTCTCCCATGCGTAAGAATTTCTATCCTTGGGTACCGCAGTTGACGACGCGCATCCCGGACGATCCAGATGGCGATTTCTTTTACGTGGTCAAGTACGGTGTCCGTTTCACCGGAATGCCGGGCTGGGATGGCCAGCTCTCCGATGACGACATTTGGAAAGCTGTGCTGTTCATTAAGAACTCGGACAAAGTGAAGAACCAGGGACAGCAGCAGAACCCGCAGAGCATTCCGAATACGGATAACTCGAAGAAATAGCTATCAGCCGTCAGCTTTGAGGACGGGTATCAGGGTCAGGCTTCAGGGGGCAGAATACGAGCTGTCGGCCAGGCATTTCGTACTGACACCTGACACCCGTTTTAGCTGACGGCTGACTGCTGACAAGCTGAAAGCTTCTTCTCACTCGTAGGCCAGCGCGTCGATCGGGTCTTTTTGTGCGGCCTTCAGCGCAGGATAGAGCGCTCCCAGCAGTGAACCGATGATGGCGATGATAGTCGCGCGCAGCAGCCAGGCATTGGTAATCATGAGCGGCAAGGTCTGGAAGTGCGCCTTCAATCCGCTCCTGGCCGCGAAGCTGATCGCGATGCCCAGTATCACTCCGCCAACTGCGATCAGCAGGGTTTCCCGCAGAATGGCGCCCACAATGTAGAGCTTGCCCGCACCGAGCGATTTCAGTATCCCAATCTCGCGTGTCCGCTCCATCACGGCGGCGTACATCGCCTGGAAGATAACGATGAAGCCGATGATCATGGCGATCCCGATCACCACGCGAATTACCGTGTTCAGGCCGGGAACACCGCTGGAAGTCATCAGGCTGAGATATTCCTTCACCGAGTGGACGCCGTACTGCGCCATGCCGGGAATGTCCTTTATTTCCTTCACCACTTCGTCGGCGTTGTTGGGATTGTCCAGCTTGACGTAAAAGATCGAGGCCTTACCCTGCGCTCCGATGATGTCTTGCATGGTCTGGATGGGAATGAACTGACGCGCACCACGCCCGTGCTCCACGATGCCGGTAATGGTGAACTCGTGATTCAGTACCTCAACCTTGTCGCCTACTTTGCGGTGCTTCGCCCCAGCTTCCAGGTCGTCAACGATCATCGAGTACGGCCCTTGGAACGGACCTCCGCTGAGATAGGGAAGGGGGCCTCCCACGGCTTCAAACGATTGCAGGTCGATTCCATCGATCACCTGGACATTGCCGGCCGTCGAAAGTTGCGCCACCACCGGAGCAACCGCGGTCACGTGCGGAAGTTGGCGAATCTTGTCCGCCACCTTTTGCGAAACGGGAGCGCCGCTGACGCCCATGAACAGCGAGGCGCCCGGTGGTTGAACCAGGATGTCGGCGCCCACGCCCGCCTGGCGCTGGCTGGAATCGTTGAGCATTCCAAGCATGATGCCGACGATCAGCAGAATCAGCGTGACCTCGACGGCAACCGCGAAGATGCTGATGATGGCGCGAATCGGCCGATGCACCAGGTTGGCTAAAATCATTCTGTTCATAAGCGCAATCTTCGATTCTATAGGATGGTCAACCTGCCTCAGGAGCTACGCCAGCAGTTACGAAGCGCTACAGTTCTTCCGCGCGAGTTCTACAATCGCGACCCGGTCACGGTTGGGCGTGAGCTACTCGGCAAATTGCTGATTCGGCGC
Source organism: uncultured Acidobacteriaceae bacterium (assembly GCA_963796585.1). Classification (GTDB taxonomy): domain Bacteria; phylum Acidobacteriota; class Terriglobia; order Terriglobales; family Acidobacteriaceae; genus CAVVDY01. The sequence goes on along the minus strand of CAWCMB010000001.1, from coordinate 793,586 downwards.
GAAGGCCGCAAGCTGCTGGCAGGACGCATCGTCGAAGACGAGGCTTACCTTGGTGCCGCCGATCCTGCTGCGCACGCCTATTCGGGACGCACTCCACGCAACGCCGTGCTCTTCGGCCCTCCCGGCTACGCCTACGTCTATTTCATCTATGGCAATCATTACTGCCTGAATGTCTCGTGTATGCCGGAGGGCCATGGTGAGGGCGTGCTGCTGCGCGCGATGGAGCCGGTCGCCGGGATTATTGAAATGGCTGAGGCGAGGGGGTTGCATAGTCCCACTCTGCCGCCAACCCCAGGCGCCAGGATGGGGCACCCAGGTTCGTTGGGAAGTGCCTCTCAGTTACGACTGATCTCCAGCGGGCCGGGCCGAATGGCGGAGGCGATGGACATCACGCGCGAGCGCGACAATGGGAAGGACCTTACATCGCGCCGCTCGGATTTGTGGTTTGCCGATGATGGCTATCGGCCGGAGAAGATTCTGGCTACCCCGCGCATCGGCATCACGAAAGCCGTTGATGAGCCGCTGCGCTTCGTCGTGGCGGGAAATCCGTACGTGTCGGGTAAGCGGATCCTCTGACCTACTCCGGGTCGTGCCAGCCGCCGATATCGGCTGCCAGCTCGCGCGCGTCGGCTGGGCCCCACGTTCCCGGCTCGTACGTCTCCACCGGACAGCAGTCGCCCAGGATGGGATCGACGATGGCCCACGCCGCCTCCACCGCATCCTGTCGCACGAACAGCTCCGGATCGCCCTTCATGGCGTCGGTCAGGAGGCGTTCATAAGCTTCCATTTCGTCGGTGGAGCTGTACTTCACCGCCGAAAGCTCAACCGGCATGGGCACCATCAGCGGACCGGGGCGCTTCACCCGGCTGCCAATGTTGATCTCGATATCCGGGCCCAGACGGAAGCGAAAGTAGTTGCGGCCTTCCGGGCCACCTTTTGCCAATGGTGGCTTGCGCAGCTTGATGTAGACCTCCGTCGCCGTCGTCGGCAGGCGCTTGCCCGCACGGATGAGGAATGGAACGCCTGACCAGCGCCAGGAGTCGACCTCCAGCCTAAGCGCCGCAAAGGTTTCAACGTCGGAATGAGGACTCACCCCCGGCTCGTCACGATAGCCGCGGAACTGTCCGCGAATGATGTTGGCTGGACTGAGCGGCGGAATGCTGCGGAAGATCTTCACCTGCTCGTCGCGTACCGAGTCGACATACATGCTGGTGGGCGGCTCCATGGCCAGGAAGGCCACCACCTGCAGCATGTGGTTCTGCACCACGTCGCGGATGGCGCCAGCTTCTTCGTAGAACTTGCCGCGGCCCTCGACCCCAAACGACTCGGCCATCGTGATCTGCACACTGTGTACGTAATTGCGATTCCAGATAGGCTCGAGAAAACTGTTGGCGAAGCGGAAGATCAGCAGGTTCTCGACCGCTTCTTTGCCCAGGTAGTGATCGATGCGATAGATGTTCTCTTCGGGGAAAACCTGGTGCAGGGTTTCGTTGAGCTTGCGGGCGCTCAGCAGATCGCGGCCAAAAGGCTTCTCCAGAATGACGCGCGCATTCTTAGCGGCGCCCGATTTCCCCAGACCCTGTACGACTACAGAAAACATGCTGGGCGGAATCGCCAGGTAATGCGTTGGAAGCTGGGCGTCGCCTAGCTGGGTGCGAATCTGTTCATACGTCTTCTCGTCCTTGTAGTCGCCGTCGATGTACTGCAACAGCTCGCAGAGCCGCTGGAAAGCTTCGTCGTCAACCCCGCCACCGTGCTTGGCGATGCTGTCCTTGGCGCGCGCACGGAGTTGCTCCAGCGTCCAGCCTGACTTCGCCACCCCGATTACGGGTACGTCCAGCATCCTCCGCCTTACCATGTTGTGCAGCGAAGGAAAAATCTTCTTGTACGCAAGATCTCCGCTGGCGCCAAAGAAAACCAGTGCGTCCGATGCTTGATGCGGCATTCAATCCCCTGTACGGCGTCGCGATACAAGAACTCGGGGAACAGTTTATCTGTCGGGCTGGGTCTGTGGGTAGTCGAAGCCAGTGGGGCATGAATGCACGGTTACAAGCAGGGTGTCAGGTCTCATGTTTCAGGTGTCAGATCACGGAGAGAGGCGAACCATCAGCAGCCACCAGACACAACACCGGTCTGATCGTTTTCTCTGACAACCGATACCTGAGACCTGATACCCCTCTTCGTTTACGATAACCCTGACCATGTCTTCTCCCTCGCCCCTGCCGCACAGCAGCGAACGCGTGCTGGAATTCAACGACTTTCGCCAGCTACTGGCGGGCTATACCGCCTCGCTGCTCGGACGTGAGCGAGTTCTCGCGCTGGAGCCTTCGCAGGACCGATCCTGGATTGCGCGGCAGCAGCAGCTAACGGAAGAGTTGCGGGGACATCTGCGCACCGGTGGCAGCTTCGATTTCCATGGCTTGCTGGATCCGGCATTGCTTATCGACAAGTCGCGCATTCGCGGCGCGGTTCTGGAGCTGAGTGAGATTCGCGACATCCTGCTGCTGGCCGATCGCGCTTCCGAGTGGCGCGAAATCGCTCTGCATCCTACGGTGCAGGTGCAAGAGAACTGGCAAGAGGTCACGGCCCTCTCGCAGAAGCTGTCCGACTTCGCTCCGCTGCTCCGCTACTTCGGCAACAAGATCCTCCCCGACGGCACGCTTGACGACCGCGCTTCGCCCCAGTTGGCCCGCATTCGTCGCGAGATCGAAAAACAAAAGCGCAGCATTCAGGAATCGCTGCGCTCTTATCTGCGGCGACTTTCCGAAGGCGGCGCGGTCCAGGATGAGTTGGTCACGATTCGCGGTGACCGTTTCGTCATCCCGGTGAAGACGGAGCAGCGCCGGCGCGTGCAGGGCGTGGCGCACGGCGCCTCTTCCAGCGGCCAGACCGTGTTCATGGAGCCGCTGGAGACCATCGAGCAGAACAACGAACTGGTGCGCCTGCTGGAAGATGAGCAGACGGAAATCCACCGCATTCTGCTGGAGATGACCGGCCGCGTCGGCGAGTATGCCGATTCGTTGGCAAACGCTGTCGAAATCCTAAGCGAACTGGAGCTTCAGTTTGCCAAAGCGCGCTTCGCACAGGACTACGACTGCGTGGCCGTGCGCTTCCTCGCCGCGATCGAGGAAGAGAACCGAACGCAAGCAGCGGCAGAAGCGCAGGACTCGCTGGTTCTTCGCAAGGCTCGCCACCCGCTGCTCGAACGGACGCTGAAGCCCAAGGGAAGGCCCGTCGTTCCGGTTAGTGTTGAGATTGACCGCCAGCACCGGCAGGTCGTCATCAGCGGGCCGAACACGGGCGGCAAGACGGTTGCTCTCAAGACCATTGGCCTGCTTGCGCTGATGGCACAGTCGGGTGTCCCGATTCCAGCGGAACGCGCAGAGATGCCGATCCTTGATGGCGTCTTCGCCGATATCGGCGACTACCAGTCGATTGAGCAGAACCTGTCTACATTTTCGGCGCACGTCGGCAACATCAACCGCATTTCGCAGGAAGCGACCGAGCATTCGCTGGTCCTGCTCGATGAGCTGGGATCGGCAACCGATCCTGAAGAGGGAGCGGCCTTGGCGGTGGCCATCGCCGATTACTTCCGCCGCCGTGGCTGCCTGAGCATTGTCTCGACCCATCACACGGCGCTGAAGGTTTACGCGGCCAATACGCAAGGCGTACTGAATGCCGCAGTCGGGTTCGACGAGCAGACGCTCGCTCCTACCTACGAGCTGCTCATCGGCGTGCCCGGCGCCTCGGCGGGCATCAATATCGCGCAAAGAATCGGGCTCAATCCGGAAATCGTGGCCCAGGCGCGAGAGAAACTCACCTCGCAAGCGCAAGACGTGGGGCACTTCCTCGACCGGTTACATTCCGATCTGCGCCAGATCGACAATGAGCGCGTGCAGCTACGACATCAGGAGCAGGAGCTGGCACACGAGCGCAATCATCTGGCGGCGGAAGGCAAGAAAGAGCAGCGCGACAAAATCCGCGAGCTGGAGAAGAAGCTGGAAAGCGTCCTGCGTGATTTTGAGTATCGCGCCCGCGAGACGGTGAATGCCGTTCAGGACCGCGCGCAAGCACTGAAATTGTCGAAGGACGCCGAGCGGCGCATCGCCAAGATGCGACGCGAATTCCGCGAGCAGTTCGATTCGACCGTCGTCGCTCATAGCACCGGCTCGGATGCAGGCGATCGCCACGCAGCCCCGCATGTGGTGCAGCAGGTCTCGGTGGGCGACATGGTTCGCTTGAAGTCGCTGGGCCGGGATGGCAAGGTGTTACGTCACTTCGACGACGATTCCTTCGAGGTAACCGTTGGTCCCATGAAGATGAAGGTTGCGCGCGACGATATTGCTGACGTGGTAATGCGGGCAGGCGGCGATCCAGTGTCAGCAGCGCGAGCCCGCGGCATCAACGTGGCACTGGCTCGCGAGGACGACAGCGTGCCGACCGAGATCAACGTCATCGGACAAAACGTGGACGACGCGTCCCGAGCCGTGGAAAAGTTCGTCGATCGCGCCTTCCTGGCGGGAGCTATTCGCTTGCGCGTGGTGCATGGCAGCGGCATGGGAATCCTGCGCAAAGCGCTGCGGCAGTTATTGCAGAGCCATCCTCACGTGGCCACCGTCAGCGAGCCTCCGCAGAACGAAGGCGGCGCCGGCGCGACAGTGGTGGAGTTGCGGAGCTAGATTATCGCTGCGGCCGGCGGGCCTCGTCGTGCACTGAAGCCAATTGTTTCGCTAACAGGTGAGAGAGGTAGTTCTCGAGTTCGGTCAAATCCAGCTTGCCCTCGCGCCATGCACTATCTGCTGCCTCAAGCGCCCTATAGTAGGGAGTTTTGTCGGCGGAAATCTGGGCTGGTATGGTGTTCGTGCCTGGAACACGGTAGCCGAGACGAAGGCACATTACAAGAAAAGACAAGGCTCTGGATGTCCGGCCGTTTCCGTCGGTGAATGGATGGATCCAATTCAGCCGCCAAAGGCAGTATGCGGCTAAGTGTATTGCGCTGCTGGCACTCCAGCTATCGTTGACATAATCGCACAACTCCTCAACCGCCTCTGGAACTTGATGCGCCCCACGGGCTGATGCTTGCTTCCGCCAATGGCGATCCCCGCCGGCCTGAAGTTGCCCGCATAGTTGCTCATGCCCTCAAGGGCATCGCGATGCAACGTTAGTAGGTGAGAGCTGCGCAGTCGGAAAGGTCGATCCGGCTGCAAGAAATACTCGACCAACTCGACCACACGATCGAACTGTTTGAGGCCATTTCGCGCCTCCCGCGCAGCTCTCTCTTCAGGATCGTCAACAAGTTCGGGTTCGAGAGCGCGACTGTGTCGGTCAAGATCAGAAGCAGGCGACTGACTATCAGGGTCTGCTTCTGTCATGGCTGAGTTTCTCTGCTTCTTTGTCGACTGTTTCGCGAGTGATGCGTGAGTTTTCGATCTTCGTGTTGCCGTATGCGAAGCTCCGCCGCTGCTCTTCCTTTTCCTCTACGCTGGGAACCAGTTTCCTGGTTTCCTCAACTAATTCATCTAGCCGGGTTACGTGGGCCTCCTCCATCTTTACGCTTGAACCATGACAATTTCAAAGCTGAGCGGATATCTTACCTCGAATAGGCGCGTTTCAAATCCAGATTGAGAGTAATTCCTCTGATGCGTCAACGACAAGGGATCACCGGTTGCATTGAGGGGCTCCCCTTCTTACACTGAAACAGCGATGAACAAGCTTCGCCAAACGCTCGGCGGCTATTTTTGGTGGACCTATCCGCGCGGCAGTGTGCCCTACGACATCATGGTCACGCTGATTCTGGCTTTCATCTTCCTCGCGCCCCTGGCCATCAATTTCGGTGACAAACCGACGGTCCGCGCCCCGCATCAAACAGAAACCGTTGTTCGGCCCGACGGAAATGGGTTTCTCTACAAAGTCGACGCGGCCGCCGTAAACGAAGGCAGCGACAGCGAAATTCGCGAGTCGCTATTACGCGTGCTGGAACCGATTTCTGGTGAGATCACCATCGACCATTACCAGGCCGTGCGCGACAGCAAGCACAGGGTGGTCGCGTACCAGGTCTGGGCCCATCGCTGAGAGCCCACGTACGCAACAACATCAGTCACTTATGAGTGTTAACTAGAACAACGATTCTATGAAGACCAGGCTCTCACTCTCCATTGTCGTCCTCCTGCTGGCCGTTACGGCACGGGCGCAGAACCTCGAAGCCATCCTGAATTCAATGGACCAGGCGGCCGCCAACTTTCGCACCGCGCAAACCGATTTCGTTTGGGACCAGTATCAGAAAGTTGTGGACGAGCATGATACCCAGAAGGGCACCATGTACTTCCGCCGCCAGGGTGCCGACGTGCAGATGGCCGCCGACATCACCGCTCCGGACAAAAAATATGTTCTCTTCAGCGGCGGCGTGGTGAGCGTGTACGTTCCCACGGCCGAGCAGGTCACCGAGTACAACGCCGGCAAGAACAAGGCGGATTTCGAAACCTTCCTGGTGCTCGGCTTCGGCGGCAGTGGACACGACCTGCAAAAGTCATTCGACGTGAAGTACGACGGCATGGAGCAGGTACAAGGCGTTAGCGCTGGCAAGCTGGAGCTGACGCCCAAGTCGCAGAAGATCCACAACATGTTCGCGCTGATCACGCTCTGGATCGATCCGGCGCGCGGCGTCAGCGTGCAACAGAAGTTCGATGAACCGTCGGGAGACTACCGCCTGGCAACCTACAGCAACATCCAGCTGAACAAGAAGATCAACGGCGACGTTTTCAAGCTGAAGACCACGAGCAAGACCAAGTTTGTCCGGCCAAATGGGTAAAGCTGTCGCCCGCCGGCCTCTAAGGCTTTTTTAGTGTGATCAGGCCGTGGGGAAAATCAATCGTCACCACGAAATCCTGTAGGAATGCGCTTCCAATGCGGACGTCCCAGCCTTCGCTGTCGTATCCCGTGTTCTTGCTATAGAAGGTTACCGTCGGCTGGTTCACTACCAGGGAGCCGAGCGCTACGCGGTCGACAGTACCTTTGCGATTTTCGGCCGTGCCGTTGAAACCCGTGGAAGCGCTTTTCTGTCCATGAGCAACCGCAGCTGCAAGACCTAGTTTCGCGACCGCGGCCGGAGTGAAAAGAAAGTTCCCATTGGCGCCGGTGTCCAAGTTAGCGGTCACTGCTTTGCCATTCACCGTCACGCCGCTTACCAGTAGGTCGTCCTGATAGCGAAAGGGGAGCGTTATGCATGAAGCGATGGCCGCGGCAGACGCATCGCACGCCGGTGGAGCTTCCGAATAGAAGCGCACCTTGCGCTGCGGGTAATCGATCTGGACGATGCGGTGGTCGAGCAAGCTGTAACCTAAAACCCCATCGATCTTGCGCCCCAAGGCCGCGCTCAGCTTGGAGGTTCCAAGCGCCAGCGCCGCAACGTCACGCGCTGTTAGCCCACCAAGCTGCACGTTTGCAAGCGAGGTTTCATACGCCAGGTTGGCGTCGGTTCCCGTGCCCGCCACCGGTTCCCCGGTGGGCGTCAGCTTCAACCCGAGTGCCTTCGCGGTGCCGACGTCGATCAGCGAAGGATCGGCTCCCGTGTCCAGCATCATGTCGAACGGACCCGCGCCGTTCACCTTCGCCTGCACGATGATGGCGCCATGGATGAGGGTGAACGGAACCTCGATCACCTCCGACTTGGGTGCCGCAGCCTGTCCCATTCCGGACAACAGCAAGAGCAAAGCCGCTACGAAGACTAGGTTTAGTTTTGTTTCGAACACGGCTTCTCCAGGATCGGGCACGAACTTGTGACATCCCCACCGAGAGCAGGTCCCTCGCTGCGGTCGCGATGACAAAGCTTTGAGATGTGACGCCAAAGCCAGAAGAAAGCCGCAAACGAGTCGCAGCTTTCTCTTAGTTTCTAGTTGAGAGCTGACGGCTGACAGCTTCTTCTCAAATCCGCATCGGCATCACGACGTAGCGGTACTTGAAGCCGTCGTCGGCGCCATCGTCGGGGCGCATCTGGCCGGCGGACTGCGCGTCCTTGAACTCCAGCCGCACCTCGCCTGCGCTCGAGGCTTTCAGAAAATCGATCAGGTACTCCGAGTTGAAGCCGATGGTCATGGGGTCGGCTGTGTAGGCTATCTCAATCGAATCTTCCGACTCGCCGGAGTCGGTGGAGGACGAGGAAATTTTGATCTCGTTCTTGTCCAGCTTCATGCGGATGGCCCGCGAACGCTCGTCGGCGAACTGCGCCACGCGCTGCAAGGCGGTACTCAAATCAGCCCCGTGTACCACGATGGATTTGGTGTTTTCCTTCGGCAGCACGGCTTCGTAGTTGGGGAACTGCCCGGTCAACTGGCGTGAGGTCAGCAGGCGCTCTCCGATGCGGAAAAATAGCGTCGACTCGTCTTTGGCAAAGTCGATGAAGTCCACTTCACTGTTCTGGAGCAGCGAATACAACTCGCTCATCGCCTTCTTGGGAATCAGCGTCTTGTTCTCGCCGCTTACGTCGAACTGCTCACCCGTCTTCTCGATGTGCGCCAGGCGGTGGCCATCCGTCGCCACCAGCGTGATTGACTCCGGCTTCAACACCATGAGGCCGCCGTTCAAGGTGTAGCGGGACTCTTCGTTCGAGATTGCGAAAATTGTCCGGCCAATCATGCTGCGCAATGTCTGCGCCGGGACCTTCACCACAGCGGAGGCAGGAAACGCCGGTAAACCGGGAAAATTCGCGCGCGCCATCCCGACCATTTTGGTATTCGAGCGGCCAGAGCGGATGTTGACCCAGTGATTCTCCAGCAGCTTGATCGAGATGTCGCCGTCAGGCAGCAGCTTGACATAGTCGTACAGCTTGCGCGCCGGGATGGTGCAAGCGCCTTCTTTCTTCACCTTGGCCGCACATGAAGTGCGCAGGCTGAGGTCCAGGTCGGTAGCGGTGATGGTCAGCCGGTTGTCAGCGGCTTCGAATAGAAAATTCGACAGGATGGGAATCGTGGTTTTGCGCTCGACGACACCCTGGGTAGCCGTCAGTTCTTTCAGCAATTCAAACTTGCTTACACTGATCTCCATCGCCGTTCCCTGAATCGCTCCCGTAGCTTCGGCAGCCATCGTTTTCACCTTTGGGAAGTCGCGGCTTGTGAGCGGCTAAACGGACGTTGCAAGCGACGCTCGGACGCTGCGACTACGACTTTCCTTATATCAAATAAGAATCTAATAAAACAGTAGTAACCGTAGGCACTCTGAAAAAGTGGAAAATCGAAGAGAAACCGCATGAATCAAGGGCCGCGGCCAGGCCGATTCGGCGGACAACCGCGTTGGGAATCTGGACTTTTCTGTGGTGAACGGAGCCGCTGCTGAGATCCTGCCAAGATGTTCGGCGCCATCCACAACCCGTCCACAGGCTCACCCAAGGAAAACCTCGCTCTAAACTGAAAAACCGGGCCGAAGCCCGGTTTCATGCACCTAAAGTGTCTGTGAGTTTATTCAGCAGCCTGTTCAAATCTTTATCAGTCTTGCGGACCTCTGTAATTTTCTCAACCGAGTGCAGCACCGTGGTGTGGTGCTTGCCGCCGAACTGGCGTCCGATCTCCGGCAGTGAGGCATCGGTCAGGTGCTTGGCCAGGTACATGGCAATCTGGCGCGGATAGACGATGGCGCGTGAGTTGTTCTTGGCCTTGATCTCCGCCGGCCGCAGCCCGAACTGCTCCGAGACAATCTTCTGAATCGAATCGATGGTGATTTTCTTGGTCTGAGAGTCAATGACGTTCTTGAGAACTTCTTGTGCGGTCTGCAGGTTCAACTCGCCGCCGGTGAGGGAGAAATACGCCGTCAACCGGATCAGCGCGCCTTCGAGTTCACGCACGTTGCTGCGGATATTCGACGCGATGTAGAGCGCCACGTCGGTGGGAATATGGACCCGCTCCGATTCCGCCTTCTTTTGCAGAATCGCCACTTTGGTTTCCAGGTCAGGCGGCTGAATGTCGGCAATCAGTCCCCACTCAAAGCGGCTGCGTAGCCGGTCCTCAATCTCGGCCAGCTCTTTGGGAGGCCGGTCGCTGGCAATGACGATCTGCTTCAGGTTCTCATGCAAAGCGTTGAAGGTATGGAAGAACTCTTCCTGGGTGCGCTCCTTGTGAACCAGGAACTGGATGTCGTCAATGAGCAGCACATCCATGGTGCGGTACTTCTCACGGAAGCTGGTCATCCGGTTGTAGCGCAGCGCGTTGATCATCTCATTGGTGAACTTCTCGCTCGACACGTAGCAGATGGCCATGTCGGGGTGGTATTTCTTGACCTGGTGGCCGATCGCCTGCATCAGGTGGGTCTTGCCCATCCCGACCCCGCCGTACAGGAATAGCGGGTTGTACGCTTTCGAGGGACGTTCAGCCACGGCGCGTGAGGCCGCGTGAGCAAACTGGTTTCCAGCGCCGATAACGAATCCGTCGAACGTATATTTGGGATTCAATTGTGCCGCTCCATCCCAATCGAAACGCTGCTGTCGAACCGTGCCAGGCGCGGGAGCCTCGGGCGCTTCCTCATCGGACACGCCGTCAGTTCGCGCCTTCTGTTGTGCCGCGTTCTGCTTTTCCTGATCGGTAACGAACTCGACGTCCTGGTATTCCAGCCCCAAATCGTCGATCGCTTCACTGATGAGGTCTCCCCACTTCTCGCCGATGTGGCAGAAGTCAGGATTGGGCACGCGCACAAACAAGACAGAGCCCTGCGAGTGGCTGAAGCGCGTCGGCTTCAGCCAGGTTTCGTAGGAGCTGCGGTTTACTTTCTTTTCCAGTGCGTCAAGGACGCGCACCCACGGATTGGGGGACAACATTCCAATAGAAGCCATAGCAGCAAAATTCCGAGGCTCTCGCCTCAACCTTATCGAGATAGAATTCAGTGGGAACAGGGCCGAACACACGGTGCCACAGCGTGTAGTCCGTCACACATCTCAGAAACTTGAAAAGACCCGCCACCCTGAAGGGCTGCCGGATGTGCAGCGCGCACTTTGTTGAGTGCGAATTGATTGTCTGTGGCTGCATCGGGATACTAGCACGAAAAAAATTGCGCGCAATAGGTGGATGCACCAGTAGGAATGCAGCACTGCGAGAGAACGATTGATTTCGGGAAAGTTACTGCACGAAAAATTTTTTTTAGGAGTGAAGTTATTGTCGCGCACGATGTGCAGTCACCCACCCACGTTACTTAGCGGTGGCCGCCTAACAGCCGTTCTCGCCCTTCGCCATTCGCTCTTCGCCAGAGCGACCGGGGCCAGCGAGGCATCATCGAAGCGGACTGGAGCTGAGAGGCGAGGCACTCAACTTTGCCAACTGAGGATTTCACTGTGGCGAGATCGCATCGTCATGCCACCGTCCGAAACCCTGCACGTTGCTCTCAAGCGCCGGCCCAAACCTCTGGCGTAGAGCGAATGGCGAAGGGCGGCAGCAACGCACTCCGGTTGCCACCAAGCATCCCTGCCCGTTATACTTCTGGTTTGCCTACAGACATTTTGCCCTTAGTGAGGAGCGCAGTAACGAATGCCGAAGCGCACATTCCAACCCAACCGTCGTCGCCGCTCAAAGACGCACGGATTTCGTTCTCGTATGAAGACCAAGAGCGGCCGCGCGGTGTTGTCCCGCCGGCGTGCTAAAGGACGCAAACGCATTGCCGTAAAAGCTGGTTACCGCGAGTAAGCTGGCGGCAAACAGCTCCAAAGCTGGAAACAGTACATCAGAAGTCGCAAACGCTGAGGACTTCCCGGTAGTCCCCAGACGGTGGACGTTGATTGACCGAGGCCGGCCGTAAATTCCCGAAAACGAAGCGCCTGTTGCGGCATGCTGACTTTCAGCAGGTTTATCAGCAAGGGCGCCGGCAGTTCACCGGGAACATGACTGTTTTTTTTCTTCGCCGCGGAGCTGGCCACGGGGATGAGTCCTGCTCCCTGCGAGTGGGTCTGACGGTGGGAAAAGTCCTGGGGAACGCGGTCGAGCGCAACCGAATCAAGCGCCGCATGCGCGAAGCGGTCGGCGCGTCGTGGCCAACGGAAAGCGGCTCGATCGACGTGGTGTTTAATCCCCGGAAGTCGGTTTTACAGTTGCCGTTCGACGAATTGCGCGCCGAGGTTGAACGCGGTTTGAAATTAGCAGTGCAGCGGGCGCGGGAGGCAAAGGCTAAGGAGTCGTGAAGCGGACTTTCCTATCGATGTTGTCCGCCTACAAGCGCTGGGTGTCTCCGGCGCTGCCGACTGCCTGCCGTTTTGTCCCTACCTGCTCCCAGTACGCCATGGAAGCGCTGGAGCGGCATGGCGCATTGCGGGGCAGCATGCTGGCCGGTTGGCGACTCTTGCGTTGCCATCCGTTTTGCCGCGGAGGACATGATCCGGTACCGCAGAGCTTTTGGGAGAAGGACAACGGCAGCAAGCTTGGTAGAGAAAACCTCGCGTCAGGGCATGACCTTGGTCGTGCCGAACGGCGTTGTTAGTCATATGGGCTTTAGCGCCTGTGCCGCATCTCTTGCCAATGTCTTGCTTCAGGAAGGCTCCCTCGGGGACTGAAGTCCCGTCGGGAGTAAATAAGATCAGGGGCGTACAGCGGCACGACTGAGCCTGCCCTGAGCGGCAGTCGCAGGGTGCCCCGACGCGAATCTTTCAGAAAGCGAAGCGCGGTCGCCCCAAGCTAGAAATCTTTCGTCGAAACGAACGGATCAAACTTGCCCGAGTATCGCAACCCACAACAGGAGTCCGGCGGCGGCGGACAAGGCCGGATGACGCTGGTTCTGGTGGTCACGTTTGCTTTGATCTTGATCGGGCAGTTCCTGCTGGTCAAGAACAAGGCGAAGAATCCACCACCTACGCCTTCCACACCCGCTGCTGCCGAGCAAAGTCCGGTGCCTGCGACGGCCGCAGCGACCCAGCCCGAGCAAGCTCCGGAAAGTCGCAAAACCAGAAGCCCCAAAGCCGCTGAGAAACCTGCCGCGGCGACCCATCATAAGGCGGCCACAGGTGAAATCGAGACCGTGGTAGAGAACGATCTCTACCGCATCGTCTTCACCAACAGAGGCGGCCAAGCCAAGTCGTGGGTGCTGAAGAAATACAAGGACGAGAAAGGCCAGCCACTCGATCTCGTCAACCCAGCGGCTACGCAGTATGGTTTGCCTCTCGCGCTCTACACCTACGACGACAAGCTGCGCGACCAGCTTAACTCCGCGCTGTACGTCGGAAGTGGCAACGCGACGATCACCGCTCCTGGTGAGCTGACGTATGAATACTCCGATGACGGAGTTACCGTTCGCAAGACCTTCACCTTCGACGACAGCTACGTCCTACACGTTGCGGTTGCCGTCACCCAGAACGGCAAGGCGGTAGAGGCGCTTCCCGTCTGGCCCGCAGGCTTTGGAGATCAGTCAACTGGCCCCGCCTACGCCTCTTCGCGCGTGGAGTACGAGGCTGAAGGCAAGGTCAAGCGTTTGGAAGCGAAGAAGGTCAGCGGGGGCAACACCGTTCCCGGGCCATTGAGCTGGGCTGGTGTACAGGACCAGTATTTTGCGGCGATCTTCCTGCCTGATTTACCTCGCACTGCTGCGCTCATCTCTCTCCATCACCAGATCACGGTGCCGAAAGATCCGGCCCATCCCGACCCCAGCAAGGTGGACACCTACCAGCTGCTGGGCGCAGCGGTGGGCAACCCCGCCGGCGTCACTAGCGAGCGGATGTTCGTGGGCCCCAAGGCGGTCGATGTTCTCGAATCGGTACAGGCCCGCCTGGACGACGGCAAGCCCGGCGGCCCCGACCTGCGCCACGTGGTCGACTTCGGCTACTTCAGCTTCTTCGCCCGTCCCCTGTTCCAGTGGCTCAAGTGGACTTACAACCACATGGTCCGCAACTGGGGATGGTCAATCATCATCCTGACCGTCATCATCAACATTGCATTGCTGCCGCTGCGCATCACCAGCCAGAAGTCGGCGCTCAAGATGCAAAAGCTGCAGCCGCAGATGAAGGCGATTCAGGCGAAGTATAAGAACATCCCGATGCGCGACCCGCGGCGTACCGAGATGAATGCCGAAATCTCCGAGCTCTACAAGAAGGAAGGCGTCAATCCCGCGGGCGGCTGCCTGCCCCTGCTGATCCAGTTGCCGTTCCTGTGGGCGTTTTACTCCATGCTGGGCAACGCCATCGAGCTCAGGCATGCTCAGTTCCTCTGGATCCACGACCTGTCGTCGCCCGACAAGCTATACGTATTGCCGGTGCTGATTGTCGTGAGTACCTTCTACATGCAGAAGCTGACGCCCAGTGCCGGCATGGACCCGGCGCAGCAACGCATGATGACCTTCATGATGCCGGCTATGCTTGGTTTCTTCAGCTGGTCGTTGCCGTCAGGCCTGAGTCTCTATTGGGTAATGGGTAACGTTATCGCCATCATCCAGCAGTCGATCATGAATCGCACCGGACTGGGCAAAGAGATGCGCGCCGAGATGGAGAAGCGCGCCCGCAAGAGCGCCAAGTGAGCGAACATATGCCAATTCAGGACAAAGTCGCTGCTGCTCGCAAAATCAGTGAACTGCTGAACGGAATCATCAAACACGGCGATTTTCGCCTGAAGTACAAGATCATCGTCGATCCGCCGACCCTCGATCCTCAGGATTCCGAGAACCCCGTTATCCTGGTGGACCTCAGCGGGGCCGACAGCCCACTGCTGCTGGAGCGCGGCGCCGAACTCTTGCGCGCCTTCGAGCAGGTCGCTCTGGAGATGTTGAGGCTTTCGACCGAAGAGCACGATCTGGTGCTATTTGATTGCCAGAACTTCCGCTCCGCCCGCAAGAAAGAACTCCGTATGGCGTCGGAAGTTGCCGCCGAGCAGGTGCGTCGCACCGGAATCCCATACGCCTTCGCTCCCATGGCCTCCCGGGAGCGTCGTCTCGTGCATCTTGCGTTGCGCAATGCGGCTGACCTGCGCACGGAGAGCGCTGGCGAAGCGCTGCAAAGGTATGTCGTCGTCTATCCCAAAGACTACAGCGGCAAACCTCCAGCGCCGGCCGTGAGCCGAAGGCGCTAAAAGTCAACTTCAAACGCTCCGGTAGAGCGGCGCTTCAGCGCCACGTTGCGCTCTATTGGTTTGGGTGAGCGATACTCATGCCGCTCGCTCAAGCCGACTCACTTGCGGCAAAACGGACCGCAACCTGAAATTGAACTCTCCCCATAAGCAGAGCGCCCTTTGAATTGCCTGGTTCCGTCCGCGAACTCGCTCTTCCCCTCTACAACCGCCGCCTGACCGCTCACATCCGACAGAGTACATGGGGATTTTCGATAGCCGAACGGCGCGCGTGCTGGCGACGATTCTCGTCTTCGTCGTCGCCGCCTGGTTCGTCTACCAGGTGCGGAGCACCCTCGTCCTGGTGCTTTTCTCGGTTTTCTTCGCCTATCTTCTTGAGCCCATCGTGCTTCGCATTGAGCATTCCCCTATCGGACGCAACTCGCGCGGCCTGGCGATTCTGGAAACTTACGTCATCTGCGGCGGTGTTCTGACTCTGTTGCTGTTCATCTTCGGTCCCCGCATCGCCGACGATATGCGCCAGCTGATCCAGTCCATGCCCAGCCTCCTCGACCGCGTGGCCAGCGGCAAAATCGTTTGGCAGCTCGGCAGTCGCCATGGCTGGAGCTACGACACCCAAGCCCGCATTGAGCAGTTCATCGCCAATCATCGCGATGCCATCGAGAATTTCACCAGCCACATCGGCGCCAGCATTGCTGGCTCGCTCCAGCATGCTATCTGGTTCTTGCTGATTCCTATACTCGCCATTTTTTTTCTCAAGGACGGTCGCAGCCTGGCCGATGGCGCAATTCGCACCCTCAATCGTCGTCAGCAGCGGCGCTTTCTGCGTGAAGTGGCCCAGGACTTGGACGAAATGCTGGCGTCGTTTATCGGCGCGCAACTGATTCTCGCGGGCGCGGCAACCCTGGTTCTAACCAGCTTCTTTTGGCTGATGCACCTTCCCTACGGCCTGGCGCTAGGAGTCACTGCGGGCTTTCTCGAATTCATCCCCGTTGTAGGTCCGCTGGTCGCCGCCGCGCTGGTACTCGGAGTAGGATTTCTCGACGCCTTTCCTCACCTGCTGTGGATTGCTGTGTTTCTGGGCTTGTGGCGACTGGTGCAGGACTACCTCATCTCGCCGCGCGTCATGGGCAACAAGGTTGAACTGCACCCCATGGCCGCCATCATTGCCGTGCTGATGGGTAATGAAATCGCCGGCGTCATCGGCGTCTATTTGTCCATCCCGGTAGCGGCCACGTTGCGCATCTTATGGGTGCGCTGGCAGCACACTCGCGCGCTGGAACCTAACTTTCAGAGCGCCGAGACATCGCCGGAGCCGCGAATCGCAGCGTGAGCGTCTGAAACTTAAAGCTCAACCACGGATTTACACGGATTCTCACGGATCATCTTGAAATTGTTATCAAGGAGCATTCGCTTGAACTGGGGCCGAGTCCCGAAATTAAGAAGTAATCCCACCTCAAAGCTGGTGGCCTTCAGAAAGTTGAGGAGTTGCGCTTGGTGAATGCCTTCGAGAGCCCGTGTGCGGATTTGAGTTCTACGATCACTTTCTCAGCTACGACAAGGTCGGTGCGAAACATGGCTAACCGCTCGCCGCGAAAATACACCTGCACCGCCTTCTCCGATTCAACCTTCAAGTCCAAGGACCGCAGGGCGACCATCATTGCTTCCCGATAGACCGACTCAAGAAAGCCATATCCGAGTTCGTTGTACACATCGTAAAAGCAGCTGATGACAGCGTCGGTTATCAAGGCGTGCTTGAGTGCGGTTCCGTCATTCGACATCTTTAGTCCCCAGTGATCCGTGAAGATCGGTGTAAATCCGTGGCCCAAAGTTCTTTGCTCTCTTCCGGTTCACGACTCGCACCCCGGCCCGCCAATGCTCGTCAAGTTGCACCAGCTGCCATTCGATCTGCGGAGATAGGTATTTCAGCAGAACGCTGGTTGCCGGATGCGTGCGCAGCACCGGCGTGACCAGATACAGCAAAGGCGGCGCATCGGACACTTCACATCCTGGGAAGTATCCGTTGCGCGCGAAGCCGCCGTTCTGCTGGTGCCAGCGAACGCGGGCCCAATAGTCCAGGCCTTGAATCGCAAGATGAAGATCATCATCGGCCTTCAGCTCGAGGATGGCGAGGCGGCCATCGATCGTCATGCTTAGGACGTCGAGCATGGCTCGGTCAGAGGCGGTGAAGGCGGGTACCTGCGAGTAAACGTGTCTCGGATCCAGGCGCTCGTCGATCGAGCGTACATCGCGCGTGATGAGCGACTCCAGCCAGCGCTCGGGACAGAGGCGATAGAGAGGGTCGCCGTGCGCGCCGGCGGGATGGCGGCTGCTGGTCAGACGGTCAATGAACCTGTCAAACATTTCTTTGGTGGCGTCATCGAGGGGGTATTCCGCCGGGCCCATTCCAAAAACAATGGTTTCATTATTGCGAAATGATCCTGCGACCGGAGCCAGCCGTGCCCGCGCGAATTCCAGCCCGTACAGCCTGAAGATGATTTCTGTAGCCGATTCAAGGCTCACGTCCGCGTAGGCAACCAGTTCCCGGATGCGCGTAATCGATGCGGCGAAACGCTCACGCGTGGCGTGCGGATCGACGGCGCGAACCAGCCGTGTTGCAAGGTTTCCATGATCTTGGAAATCAAGCTCCTCACAGTTCTCGGTCCGCTCTCCGACCTGGTACAGCTGCCACTTGACCGCGTTCTGATCGAGATGAGCCATGCGCTGGCTCACGATCTCGGCTCGCCCATGGGGAAGAAAAAGCTTGAGTCCCTCAATGTGGTACCGGCTTGCGCGCTGCCGATGATAGTCCAGCCAGAGAATGCCAAAGGTGAGCGCTGCGTCAATCGATGCCTGGCTCTCATCGCCATTCACGCCGAGCACCGCAAATGCCGACTGTCCCTTGCGAATGACCGCCCGGGTGTAAACCGGACTGAACGAATGTTCCAGGTCAGCTTTGGCACTGATCGACTCGATCTTCGCGCCCGGGTATTCTCGCTCCAGCAGACGAACCAGCAGCTTCTGATAGTGAACCCGGGCTGCACGTTGTGCGGTGGCAGTGTGCTGTCCTGCGGCGGCCGTGATTTCCAGCGCCTCGGGTTTCGATTGTCCGAAGCGAAGAGCGGAAAGCCGCAGCCCATGCGGCCTCGTCTCGAAGTTGAGCACGCGGCGCACGATGTTGCGCTCTTCCGACCACACATGCAGAACACACTTGCCCTCGCCGGAAACCGAATATCGCGCCGTGCTGAAATCGAACAACACATCCCCGTTTTCGATCAGCACGGCATGTGGCGCTTCGAGCAGGAAGGCTTCCAACTCGCGCGCAAGCGCCTCGGCGGTAAGAGAGCAGGTCGGCATGTCCACCTTAGCCAAGCTTAGCCAAGCCACACACGCCCACGCTGCAATCGGTCGCACAAGGCTGTGTGATAATCAAACATTGGGACTTAGCTGCGTAGCGGGCGACTGCTCTCCGGACAAGAACGAGTTAGCCACAGATCTCAACGATCCACACGGATCTTTTTCTTAACCTCCAGATTCCGGATCCGTGTTCATCCGCGTAAATCCGCGGTTTGCTTCTTCTTCCTGAGATGAGCCGCGTCCGCCGCGGCCTCGCGAACATCCAATAGGTGTGACCATGGACAAGAAGTTCTTCTTTGATCGTTACGGGTTGGCGCAGGCTGACGTGGAGCGCTATCTCGGGGCCGCGCTTTCGGCCGGCGGCGACTACGCCGACCTCTACTTCGAATATCAGATCTCGACTTCGGTATCGCTCGACGAGAGCATGGTGAAGTCGGCCAGCCAGGGTACCTCTGTCGGTTGCGGAGTTCGCGTACTGTCAGGAGATCGCACCGGCTACGCCTACACCGACGATCTCTCGTCGCAACGCATTTTGCACGCGGCACGCACGGCGGCTCTCATCGCCAGCGGTCCGGCAAAGCAGCCTGTAGTTGGTCTTACCGACACGGCGCCGCACAATTTGTATCCCGTACCGTTGCCTTCTGTGGAAGCTGAAGTTCTCGCCAAGGTTGATCTGGTGCAGCGCGCCGACAAAGCAGCGCGCGCCTACGACCCCCGTATTCACGAAGTGCGCGTGAGCTATGCGGACGAACTGCGCCGCATTCTGGTCACCGGATCGGACGGCAGCTTCGCCGAAGATTCACAACCTCTGGCGCGAATGAGCGTCTTTTGCATCGCCAAGACCGCGCAAGGTTCTGCTCGCGGAACCTCTGGCGGCGGTGGCCGAGTTGGCATCGAGTTCTTCCAAACCGAGAAGACGCCGGAACACTTCGCAGTTGAAGCCGCTCGCGAGTCGATTGTTCAACTCGACGCGCGCAATGCCCCGGCAGGTGAGATGGAAGTTGTGCTCGGTCCCGGGTGGCCGGGAGTCCTGCTGCACGAAGCCATCGGGCACGGCCTCGAAGCCGACTTCAATCGCAAGAAGACGTCGGCCTTCTCTGACATGATGGGACGTCGTGTTGCCAGCGATAAATGCACCGTGATCGACAACGGCACCATGCCCGGTCGGCGCGGATCGCTCAACGTAGATGACGAAGGCAATCGCACCGACAGCACGGTGCTGATCGAGAAAGGCATCCTCAAGGGCTATCTGACCGACAAGCTGTCTTCGCGCCTGATGAACCTGCCGAACACCGGCAATGGGCGTCGCGAGAGCTATCAGCACATCCCCATGCCCCGCATGACGAATACCTACATGCTCGCCGGGCAGGACGCCCCTGAGGACATCATTCGTTCGGTAAAGTATGGCGTGTACGCGGTGAACTTCGGCGGCGGTCAGGTGGACATTACCAATGGCAAGTTTGTTTTCTCCGCCTCGGAGGCGTACCTGATCGAGGACGGCAAGGTCACTGCGCCGCTCAAGAACGCTACCCTGATCGGCAACGGGCCGGATGTGCTGACCAAAGTTTCGATGGTCGGCAACGATCTGAAACTCGACGAGGGGGTCGGCACCTGCGGCAAAGATGGGCAGTCCGTCCCTGTGGGAGTAGGCATTCCTACATTGAAGATTGATCGCCTGACTGTGGGCGGCACCGGCAACTAGCGGGCCTTGGCTCCCTGACCGTAATCCACAGATTGTGATCAGATTCACAGTTCCGCAATAATCGCGTGAGTTATTGATTCTGTGTGGCTTACTGTAGGACATGGGTTTTATGGACTGTCCCACTTGGCGATTTCCACAAACCTTCCACAGGGTAGGATAAGCCGAACCGGACGGACCCTCTCCGACAAAGTGGGACTACCCAAAGTTCAGAGCAACTCACACGTTGTGAGACATACAAAAAGGAATGCAAAGGTTTAGCAAAAATGAGCACCAGTACGACATTACTTAATACGAGTGATACCCAAGCGACTGTCGACCTACGGGAAGTTGCAACCGATGCCGTCCGCCTGGCAATGCAACAAGGCGCCAGCGCCGCCGAAGCGGTTGCTACCGACGGCAGCGAATTCTCCACCACGGTCCGGCTCGGCCAGGTGGAAACACTGAAAGAAGCAGGGTCGAAGGCGGTGGGAGTTCGTGTCTTCGTCGGACAGAGTTCGGCCAGCACTTATTCCAGTGACCTCACTCCCGAAGGCGTCAAGAAGATGGTGGAATCGGCGGTCGCGCTGGCGCGAGTCACCACCGCAGACCCGTCGGCGGGGTTGCCGGATACTGCCGAACTGGGAAAGCTCGAAGGCGATCTGGGTCTGTACCACGATGACGTGTATTCGCTCTCGTCCGAAGATCGCATCGACTACGCGCGCCGCGCAGAGAAGGCTGCGACCAGCGCCGACGCTCGCATCGTGAATTCCGATGGCGGCTCATTCGACGCGGCTGTGGGATACAAGGTGCTGGCGAACTCACTGGGATTTGTTGGCGACAATCGCCGGTCGTACTGTTCGGTAGTCGCCGTCCCGATTGCCCAGATCGAAGGCTCGGCCATGCAGCGCGACTACTGGTACTCGGTCTCGCATTCGCTCAAGAAGTTGGCATCACCCGAAGACGTTGGAGCCATCGCCGCGAAACGCACATTGCGACGTTTGGGAGCACGCAAGGTCAAGACCGCCAAGGTTCCGATCGTGTTTGAGAACACCGTGTCGGCCGCACTGCTCGGGCACATCTTTGAGGCGGTGAACGGCGATTCGGTTTACCGCGGCGCGTCCTTCCTTACCGGCAAGTTGAATGAGAAGATCGCCGGTGAGAACATTACCATTGTCGATGACGGAACGATTTCCGGCCTGTTCGGGACGAGCCCCTTCGACAGCGAAGGCGTTGTCAGCCGCCGAACCGGTGTCATCGAGAACGGCGTGCTGAAGTCTTACTTGCTCAACACCTATACAGCGAAAAAGCTCGGCCTGAGGACCACCGGCAATGCTTCACGCGGTTTGGCCGGCACGCCCGGTATCGGTCCCGGCAATTTCTTCTTGCAGCCCGGAACCAAGAGTCTCCAGGAAATCATCGGCGACATCCAAGAAGGTCTGTTTGTCACGGAATTTCTCGGACATGGCGTCAATCTGGTCACCGGCGATTTCTCGCGTGGCGCCACTGGGCTTTGGATCGAAAACGGCGAGCTCACCTTCCCGGTAGAAGAGATTACCGTGGCCGGCAACCTAAAAGACATGTTGCTCAGTGTGAGCGAAATCGGCAGCGACCTCGAATTTCGCAGCGCAATCGCCTGTCCTACATTGCGAATCGACGGCATGACGGTCGCGGGCGAGTGAGCCTGTTCAGGGCGCTCGCGACAGAAAAAGAAACCGCGGATTTGCACGGATGAACGCGGATCGCGCAGAAACCGATTTAGAACGTAAAAACGGAAGTCTGATCCGTGTAGATCCCTGCAAATCCGCGGTTCAGTTTCTTTCTTACCGTATCCCCGCTTCGCCCGCGCGGAACCTCCAGTAATCGCCGGCGGTCTCGCTCAAGTCGCCCCCGGCTTTTTCTCCCCTGAATACGCGTGAGACACCGCGCACCACACGCCGCATCGGCAACTCGCCGGCGCTATCCGCCAGGAATAACTCGCCCGGCTTCGATGTGCGGTAAAACCAGCGCTTGAGCATCGCCAGGTGCTCCATCCGTTCCAGCGCGCTACGCGGCTTGCAGGGCGCCACTTGTGCCAGGGCGTCTACGATGCGCGCTTCCATCGACAAGGGCTTTGCACGCAAATGCTCCGCTTCGGCTTGAGCTCCCACATTGAGGGACACCGGCTCGCAGATCATTCCCGCCTCAATTTTGAATAGCGCAACTGACTCTGCCTCGGCTGAAGGCTGAATCATCACTCCGTTGAGTTCATCGAGCCGGCGCACAATCTCGGGTAACTGCGACGCCGCGCTCTTTACCTTCTCCAGCCGCGTATGCAACGCCGCCGCGCCTTCAAAGTCCAGATTCGCCGACGCTTCATCCCGCATATGCTCAATCTCACGCACCAGCGATTGCGCTCCGCTTGCGAAGTACTGCTGCACCCGGCCGACTTCCGCTGCATACTCGTCGTCGGTGCAGCCCTTGAAACATGGTGCCAGGCACATCTTCATCTCGGAATAGATACAGCCGGGAAACGCCGGGTCGGGATGCAGGTCATCGACGCAACGGCGCATCTTGAACAGGTCGAGCGAGTCATTCGCGAACTTCTCGGCGGCAGCTCGTGATGCAAACGGACCGTAATACTCCGAGGTGCTTTTCAGTCCGGAAATGCGAGTAGTGACCGTGGCCCGAGGGTAAGGGTTGTTCAGGATCAGCTTTACCAGCGGCGCAAATCTCAGCCGCAGCCGTTGTTCGTAGCTCGCCGGAAACTCGCGACGCAGTGCCTTATACAACAGCAGCGACGCTTCGAAGTCCGACCCTGTGGGAGTCCACTCGACTCGGCGAACGCGGTCGCGCAGGTTTAGCTTGCGGCCTTCGCTGGCGCCCAGCAGGCGCTGCAATCGACGACGAAGGTTCGCGGTCTTGCCGATGTAAGGCTCGCTGCCCGCGGCCGCGCCGCGCAACACGAATACCGCCGAGCCAGCGGGAGCAGCGCTAAATAGCTCTGCATCGCGGTCGGGCGCGAACTCGATGGCTTGGGACAGCACAAGTTGATTCTAGTTCAGCGAGAAACGCGGTCGGGTAGCGCATTGCCGAACGATCCGGCAGTCAGCCACTCTCAGTAGAGACGAACAGTTGGGGTATCCCGACTGACATTGAGTTGAGCGCCGAAGACCTCGCCAATTCTTGCGCGCTTTTCCCCTCCAAATCCTCAGCCATTCAGGCCAGGGCGTTTTTTTGCTTGACGATATGTCTATATTTCTGCAATCATCGAAATATGCCGGGCAAGCAAACCACTGAGCAGGTCACCCGATACGCCGACATGTTCTCGGCGATGGGAACGGAAGCGCGGTTGCGAATCATGCAGCTGCTGCTTTCCGCGCATCCGGACGGCCTGGTAGTGGGAGAAATTCAGGAAGAGCTGGATATCCCCAATTCGACCCTGTCTCACCATCTCGACAAATTGAGGAACGAGGGGCTGGTGAACGTTCAACGCGAGAGCACCTTCCTGCGCTACACGGCGAATGTCGAGGCTTTGCAGGAGCTGCTTCAGTTCCTCTATGCCGAGTGTTGCACCCGCAACAAGGCGGTTCAACCGAAAGCCATCATTCAGGTTTGCAAATAGGAGAACACCGATGAGCACGACCGATACCAACGACATAAAAGAGGTAGTGAAGGAAAAGTACGGGCAGGCCGCTTTGCGCGTCACCAAGGGCGGAAGTAGCTGCTGCGGAGCCGCAGCCGCGACCGACTGCTGCGATCCGATTACCTCCAACCTGTACGACGTTTCCCAGATCAAGCAGATTCCGGAGGAGGCCCTGCTCGCCTCACTGGGATGTGGAAATCCAACCGCCCTGGCAAAGCTCAATCCCGGAGAAGTCGTCCTCGACCTGGGTTCGGGCGGCGGCATCGACGTGCTGCTCTCGGCGCGCCGGGTGGGCCCGACCGGCAAGGCCTACGGTCTCGACATGACCGACGAAATGCTGGCATTGGCCAATGAGAACAAGCGCAAATCCGGCATGGAGAACGTCGAGTTTCTGAAGGGTGAAATCGAAAATATCCCCCTGCCCGGTAATTCCGTGGACGTAATCATCTCCAACTGTGTGATCAACCTTTCGGCTGACAAGGACAAGGTTCTGCGTGAAGCCTTTCGCGTTCTTAAACCGGGCGGGCGATTTGCCATCTCTGACGTTGTTACTCGCGGCGAAATCAGGCCCGAGATTCGCAAGAACATTCTGCTCTGGGTGGGATGCATCGCCGGCGCGCTGGACGAGAAGGAATATCGCGACAAACTGATGGCCGCGGGTTTCGAGCAGGTCGAGATGGAAACCACTCGCGTCTACAAAACCGAGGAAGCACGCGAGATGCTTACGGCCGAAGGGCTCGACGTGGATGCGATCGCCGCCGAAGCCGATGGGAAATTCATGAGTGCCTTCGTCCGAGCGACCAAGCCGGCGGCCGCCAAAGCTTGTTGCGGTCCGGCCTGCTGCAACTAGGAGACGCAGACCGAAATGCAAGGACACTACAACGTTCTCTTTCTTTGCACCGGAAATTCGGCGCGCTCGATCATGGCCGAGGCAATCCTGAACCGCAAGGGCAGGCCCAATTTCACCGCATACAGTGCGGGAAGTCATCCCAGCGGCAAGGTTCGGCCTCAGGCTCTGCGTCAACTCGAATCGGCGAAGATGCCCACCGAGGGTATGCGCAGCAAATCCTGGGAGGAATTCTCCACCCCGGACGCGCCGAAGCTCGACTTCGTAATCACGGTTTGCGATAACGCCGCGAAGGAAGTTTGCCCCGTATGGCCGGGCCAGCCCATTTCAGCGCACTGGGGCGTGCCCGATCCGGCTGCCGTCGAAGGCAGCGAAGAAGAAATTGCGCGCGCTTATCGCGAGGCTTTCTTCATGCTTGAGCGCAGAATCAGCTTGTTTCTCTGTCTTCCCCTGGCAAGCCTCGATAGGCTTGCGCTCAAGAAAGAACTCGACGAAATAGGGAACAGTTCAGCTGCAAAGCAAATAGCGAGGCGGGAGAATGAGTAAACAGGGCCGCCTCAGTTTTCTCGACCGCTATCTCACCGCCTGGATCTTCGGCGCGATGTTGTGTGGTGTGGTTCTCGGCTGGCTCGTCCCCACGGTTGTACCGTTTCTGAATCGTTTCAGCGTCGGTACAACTTCTATCCCCATTGCGGTCGGCCTCATCGTCATGATGTATCCGCCCTTCACCAAGGTGCGATACGAGGAACTGCCTGAGGTCTTCCGCAATAAGAAGGTCCTCGGTCTCTCCTTGCTACAGAATTGGGTGGTCGGCCCGATTCTCATGTTCGTGCTCGCCATCGTGTTCCTGCGCGGCTATCCCGAGTACATGGCTGGGTTGATCATGATCGGCCTGGCCCGCTGCATCGCTATGGTGATTGTGTGGAACGAACTGGCCAAGGGCGATACCGACTATGCCGCCGGCCTGGTCGCATTCAATTCTCTCTTCCAGGTTTTCTTCTATTCGCTTTACGCCTGGATTTTCATTACTGTCCTGCCCGCGCATCTCGGCCTGCGCGGAACCGTGGTCAATGTTTCCATCGCAGATATTGCGAAGAGCGTCTTCATCTACCTTGGCATTCCCTTCCTCGCAGGTTTCCTCACTCGTACTCTGCTGGTACGAGCGAAAGGCAATGAGTGGTATCAGCACAACTTTGTTCCGCGCGTTAGCCCGCTCACGCTAGTCGCTCTGCTGTTCACGATCGTGGTGATGTTCTCACTGAAAGGGCAGTACATCGTGCAGCTTCCGCTAGACGTGCTTCGCATTGCCGCTCCGCTGCTGGTTTATTTCGTTGTCATGTTCCTGGTGTCGTTCTATATGGGACGTAAGCTGGGAGCGGATTATTCGAAGACAACGACCTTAGCCTTCACCGCCGCGTCCAACAACTTCGAACTGGCGATTGCGGTCTCGGTCTCGGTTTTCGGAATCAGCTCCGGCGCTGCTTTCGCCGCAGTGATTGGGCCGCTGGTTGAGGTCCCGGTGATGATCGCTTTGGTGAATGTTGCGCTTTATTTCCAGCGTCGGTACTTCCGGTCGCCTCAGGCTGCCCAAGTCCTGGCTTCCCCCGGAGCCTCGACGCCGCCGCTCTCGTTGTAATAAAGAGGTAGTCCCGTCGGATTGTCCCCCGTCTTCCTCTGAATCCACAGAGTTCTACCGCAATGCTGGGAACCGGATCTCGTACGGATCCGTGCTCATCCGCGTGATCCGCGGCCCGGTTTTTTTCTTCAGTCCGCGGGTTCCTTTCCCCTTTTCCTCCGCCTCTCCGCCGAAATGCACCACCAATAGGCGTAAATGCTGTCCCCTGTTACGATGATGTTTCTTGTCAACCCTTGCTTTTTCAATAGCTTGCGCCATCACCTCCAACTGACCTTCATATCACCTCGCAAGTATTGATCGCTGGATTGATCCGGCGCATTGTGCCCTCACGAGAGCGGAACTGAGCACGCGTCGCCTCACCGCCCTCGCTGGCCCAGGCGCCGGAGGCGGGATTACCGCTCGACATCGAGCACCTGCCTCCGGTCGCCCAAGGTCCTCAACCGAGGCGGCGAGTGCTGTCGAGATCCACGGATTTGCTAACGAAAGGAGACCATCATGAAAACGCGAGACACGCAGGGGTCATTCATAGCTCTTATCTGGACGCTTATCGCGAAGGTGAAAGAAGTCACCAACGCTGTCGGCATCCCCATTCATCCCCCCGCCCACATGGCGGCCGACCTTCTTTTGCTGCCCGTGGTTTCCCGCAGTACGCAGCGACGGCTGGCCGAAGATGCCGGCCTTAACCACCGGGTCTACCGCTTCAGCAGTGTCGATAACGCGACTCTCCCCTGCTGGAGCGGTACTCCCTCGAAGCTCTATTCGCGGTGAGCGAAGTACCGCAGGTTGCAACAGGCGTTGGCCCGGCTCAACCATCGCCACCAAATCTACAACTCGAAAGAGGTCATTATGAATCCGAAAATTTTCAAACAGCAAGTGGGCGTTCTCGAAGTTCAATCCCTGACCAAGGAACAGTGCGCGAAAAAGCGAAGCTGCGCCAAGCTGAAACTCGCTCTTTTGGTCGCCGCTGTTATAGCTATGGCGATGTCAACCTGGGCACAGACGGGGACCGTCTATATGGTGACGCAGGATAATATCTGTAGCACCAATCCTGCCTGCGATACCAATACTCTGGTGTCCTTCAATCTTGGCAGTCTCTCAGGCGGTAAATACAACATCACTAAAATCGGCCTGACCACCATTCAGTCCGGTGGCGGCGTGACCGCCGAAATCAGGGGTCTTGCCTTTGACAACTACACCAGCACTTTGTATGGAATTACGGCACAGGGCGCTCTCTACACCGTAGATAAAATTACAGGCCTGAGCACTCCAGTGTTCACCTTACCTTACTGGCCGCCGGGCTCAATCCAAAATGAATGGAGTGGGCTGGCTTCCTTCGGACAGAACCATCTCTATGTCGTAAACGCTTTCGGCAATAATGAGTTGGTCGACATCGATATCACCAACCCCAGCGCGCCGACATCGACGCTCGTAGGCAGCACCATTTACACCTACAACGGCCAGAAGATCCCACAGCAGATTCTGGGCCTTGCCTATTCTGCCAGCGGTGTTCTTTATGGCACCGATCGCTCCATCGATAATGTTGTGATCATTAACCCTCAAACTGCGAGCGTCAGTATTCCTTATCCTCATACCGCCGGCACTAATAATCTGCAGGAAATTGGCTTCGATCCATCCGGTAATCTTTATGCTGTCTATGACCATGTTGCCACCGGCAACGATGCCGGCTTCGCAAGCTATAACTTCACGACCGGCATGGCGACCGAACTAGGAGAGCTTCCCTTTGAGATCGATTTCGATGGACAAGGCGGTAACGGTACTTATGGCGCAGGCGGCTGGGCCTTCGTTTCTGCTTGCCTTGCACCACCCAGCGATATGATCGCATGGTATCCCCTTGATCCATCGAGCACGGCCAATAATCCTCCCGAGCCCGACTTGGCCAACAACAACACTGCTGGCTCCTCCGGATACCCCTCAAGCATCGCCGGTGAAGTATCCGGCGGGTTGTCGTTCAATGGAACCAGTAATTACTTGCAGGCTCCGGACCAGCCGTGGCTAAACATCAACGCCAAGCAGGATGTGTCCTTCGACGCTTGGGTAAAACTCAGCAGTACCGCTGCCGGCGTAGTCTCCCTGGTGGATAAGCGCCAAGGCGTTCCGCTTCGGGGATACCAGTTCTACTTGTATAAGAACCGCCCGGGAGTGCAGTTGGCTGATGGCCTCGGCGCGAACGGCTACGACAATTACACGGCGGCGACTGCCGTTCCGGCGGATAACCAATGGCACCTGGTCGCCATGACCGTGCAGCGAAGCTCCTCCACCTGCGGTACCTCGTGCGGAACCTGGTACTTGGACGGGAGTTCCATCGGGACCTTTGACCCCACCACGCACTCCGGCGCCCTGAGTTCCGCCGGTATTCCCCTCATGATCGGGGTACAGGGGGCAAGCGTGGGCATCGACGAATTCTTCAAAGGCGGAATGGATGAAGTCGAACTCTTCAATCGGGCACTGAACTCGAGCGAAGTGCTGGCGCTCTATAAGGCTGGCACGGCGGGAAAGTGTAAGTAATTCGCGAGCGGGACTAACCAGTCCCCAGAAAAATGTCCTGCCCAACCAAACCAAGGTTGGGCAGGCATCCAGCTATCCGCGAACTCATCACCGAGCATCGCCAACGGTCTAAGATTTGGGGAATTGTCATGACTTCATCTACATGCAGCAGCATTTCAGTAGAACCTATACCAGCCGAGGACATAGTCGTAACCGAGGATGAACGATCTCATCCAGCCACCGCGCCCCGCTGGTCGCTCCCCACCCGGCGGGTGGCCCGGGCAACACTCACGAGGGTGCCCCATGCAACCGTCGGTTGGCTGCATGGGTATTTCCTACGGGCGACCCAGTTCACGCTTTAGGATGCTTCGCGATCGCAAGCGATGAGAGT
Organism: uncultured Acidobacteriaceae bacterium; assembly: GCA_963796585.1. Classification (GTDB taxonomy): domain Bacteria; phylum Acidobacteriota; class Terriglobia; order Terriglobales; family Acidobacteriaceae; genus CAVVDY01. Next base: position 764,536 of record CAWCMB010000001.1, on the reverse strand, counting down.
CAAAATCTCCGTCCAACCAACCGATGATTGAACGGTCCACCCTCAGGGGTATTGATTACTCGAATTGCTTGCCTGGGCCCACCGTCGCTTTGTGGTTCAGACGGGAGGTCGACGAAAGAGAGCTATTGAAATAGGAGACGGCTACGGGCCCGAGTCTAATTAAGGAAAAGATTATGACTTCACCTACATGCAGCAGCATTTCAGAAGAACCTATACCAGCCGAGGACATAGTTGTAATCGAGGACGAACGATCTCGCCCAGCGACCGCCCCCCACTGGTCCCTCCCCACCCGCATCGCGTTCCGCTTCTTCTTCGTCTACTTTGTGTTGTGTGACGGACTGGTGCCAATAAGTATGGTGCCGGGCACGGGATACCTTCTTAGTAAGTATGAAGACTTCCTGAAGTGGCTTGTCCCGTGGGTGGGTACTCATATTCTGCGCCACGCCGTCCCAAACACGCCGCTCAACGGCAGCGGTGATACGACCTTTGCCTATGTCGAAGCCTTCACATATTTGCTCACCGCGATTTTGGTGACTCTCATGTGGTCGCTGCTCGATCACAAGCGCCCCAACTACCAGAAGGCACATCAATGGTTGCGGCTCGGCGTTCGTTTCGTATTAGGCTCGGCCTTGCTCACCTATGGGACGATGAAAGTAGTGGCGGATCAGATGCCGGCTCCGCCCCTATCCGTCCTGCTCGAAACCTATGGCGAGTCCTCACCAATGCGCCTTCTGTGGACGTTGATAGGTGCATCGCCCGCCTACCAGATCTTCTGTGGCGCCTCAGAGATGCTGGGTGGCATCCTGCTATTTATTCCGGTTCTTACCGCGTTGGGCGCGTTGGTCTCCATCGGCGTTCTAACCAATGTCTTCATGCTGAACATGTGCTATGACGTGCCGGTCAAAATCTATTCGTTCCACCTGCTTGTGATGGCGATATTTCTGCTCGCACCCGACGTGCCAAAATTCTTTAATCTGTTTTTCCTGCGGCGAACCGTCAGGCTTTCCGATGACTCGCGGCTGTTTCAAAGGAAATGGCTGAATCGTGGAGTCTGGGCACTACAGGTGCTGCTGGGCCTGTATCTGGCGGCGTCGGGCCTTCATTCTTTCCACGAGGAAAAAAAGGAATTCTCAGCCTTGCCACCTTACTATGGCATCTGGTCGGTCGACGAATATGTCGTGGATGGAGACTCGCGTCCACCGCTACTCACAGATAGCCTGCGCTGGCAAAGAGTAATCTTGCCATTCCCTGGGGTGATGAGTGTGCAGCTGATGGACGCATCGCGCCGGCCCTTTTCGCTTGCTCTGGATCAGGACAAGAAGTTATTCACACTCAGCAGTTTCGAAGATAAGACGTGGGAGGGCGACTTCTCCTACCGGGAGACCGCCCCCGGCAAGCTCGAGTTAGACGGGAAGTTGGACAGCCACCGCATTCATGCGAAGCTGCACCGCGAGGACGAGTCCAAGTTTCTGCTTACCAGCCGGGGTTTCCACTGGATTAACGAATACCCGTACAACCGGTAACGCCACCGTCTCGAGCCGATACCCAGTGGGCCTTTCCGAATTCCGGTCAGGCCCCTCTTTTCCTCCGAATCCACAGCCTTCCACATCAATGCACCGAAAAGGGGCCTTGAACCCGCTCCAAAACGGGTCTATTGTCCGAGAGTCGATGCGATTAACGTCCCATTAACTTGGCAGCTGATAACCGTCCAGATGCTGCCTCAAGGGTGTAAAATAACAATATGTGGTAGTACCCTCTTGACATCCACAATATGCGGGAGTAATGTTCGCTTCCACAGGGTGTTCCGGAGCCTTCGTTACAGTCTGCTCCTCCTGAGCGAAAGCCGACCGGATACTTGAGGTGAACCAGGGACTTAGGTGGCTGGGCTCGCTTCCTCCCGAGCACAGTCAGGGCCAAGGGTAAACAGGGTAACCATGCCGGCTTACGCAGGCCGGCAGGCCGAAAGCCAAGTAGAAATAAAGATGGCTTCGGTGTTCCTTTCCAAGTCAGCTAATCATTCGTCGCCGGGAGTGGGGTGACTCCCGGCGGCATTTCCCTACAAGTCCGGCAACTCCGCAGGAGCGAGGCATGCCCTGCGGAACTGGAATGAGCACTCCGCACGTGTTCCTCCAGAAGTCGCGGTGACACCGGACCCAACGCACCGAGTGGGGGCTGCCTTCCCGGCCAGAAACCGGCCGACGGAGCAGCCCCCACCGCTTTGCGGCGAGCGGTGGCATGTGGCTGGGTTTTCGTCTGGCGTGCGCGGAACAGATCCTGAGTCTTCGGCGTTATGTGAGAGTGGGATGTTCGGTCTGGGATGGCGGACGCATAACGACGAACCAGCCCCTTGGGGGCGGGGACATGATAGCCCAGCACGCAGCGCAGCGGAGTGCTGGGTAGGCTGCGATAAAGATTTACGAGTCCCGTTAGGGACGACAGAGCTTAGCCCAGCGCCGGGTAGGCGCGAAGCGAGTCGAAAAGTCCCGTAGGGACGAAGATGAACCCCCGTCCTTTCAGGACGGGGTAAGCGACGACAGACGAATACAGCAATCATATTGATCAGGAGTTTCCGATGGCCGACGTAACTACAACCACAAAAACCACGAGCGCTTCCACCACGGCAACCACGAAGAAAGCGCCCGGCCTGACCTTCAAACGTTTCTTCTCCACCGCCGGTGTCTCGCCCTATGACGAGCTCGAGTGGGAGTTGCGCCTTGCCCAGATCACCGATGCCAAGGGCGGCGTGATCTTCGAGCAGAAGGACGTTGAGACTCCCAAGGACTGGTCGATGACCGCGACCAACATTGTCGCCTCGAAATATCTGCACGGCACGCTCGACACTCCCGAGCGCGAGACCGGCGTACGCCAGCTCGTGTCGCGCGTAGCTGAGACCATTCGCGACTGGGGTATCAAAGGTGGATACTTCCACACCGCTGACGACGCGGCCACCTTCCACGACGAGCTCGCCCACCTGCTGTTGCAGCAGAAGGCGGCCTTCAACTCGCCGGTATGGTTCAACGTCGGCTGCGATCGCATCGAGCCCAACTCCGACGCGAAGAACTGGCACTGGAACGCCGCGGAGCAGAAGGTCGAATTCAGCGCCGTCGGTTACACCAAGCCGCAGTGCTCGGCCTGCTTCATCAACTCGGTCAACGATTCGCTTGACTCCATCCTCACCCTGGCCAAGACCGAAGGCATGCTCTTCAAGTGGGGATCGGGTACCGGCACCAACCTGTCGCCGCTGCGCTCCTCCACCGAGTCGCTCTCCGGCGGAGGCACCGCCTCAGGTCCCCTGAGCTTCATGAAGGGTTTCGACGCCTTCGCCGGCGTCATCAAGTCCGGAGGCAAGACCCGCCGCGCCGCCAAGATGGTCATTCTCAACGTCGATCATCCCGACGTGGTCGAGTTCATCGAGTGCAAGCAGAAGGAAGAAGCCAAAGCCTGGGCGCTCATCGAGCACGGCTACGATGGCTCCGGTCCCGACTCCGAAGCCTACTCGTCCATCTTCTTCCAGAACGCCAACAACTCGGTGCGCGTGACTGACGACTTCATGTATGAAGTAGTCCGCGACGGCGAGTTCTCCACCAAGTCGGTGAAAGACGGACGCCCGGTGCACACCTTCAAGGCCCGCGACCTGCTGCGCAAGATCTCCGACGCCACCTGGCATTGCGGCGATCCCGGAATGCAGTACGACACCACGACCAATCGCTGGCACACTTCGAAGAACACAGCTCGCATCAACGCCTCGAATCCCTGCAGCGAGTACATGTTCCTCGACGACTCCGCCTGCAACCTGGCGTCACTCAACCTGCTCAAGTTCGCGCCCAACGGAACCTTCGACGTTGAAGCTTATCGCCACGCCTGCGCCGTCGTCATCACCGCGCAGGAGATCCTGGTCGACAACAGCGGCTACCCGACCGAAGCCATCTCGCGCAACTCGCACGACTATCGTCCCCTGGGACTCGGCTACGCCAATCTGGGCGCGCTGCTCATGGCCGCGGGCCTGCCCTACGACTCCGACGCCGGCCGCGACTACGCTGCTTGCGTCACCGCCATCATGTGCGGCGAAGCGTATCTGCAGTCGTCCAAAATCGCGGAATTGTGTCAGCCTCTTTCACCAGCGACGGACACTACCCGAAACTTCTTGTCCTCTCTTTCTGACAACCGACAACCGACAACTGACAACTTCTTCTCTGGCGCCGCCTGTCCCGGCTGGTACGTCAATCGCGAGCCCTTCCTCGACGTCATCCGCATGCATCGCGCGTCGGTGAACAACATCAACAAGACGAACGTTCCTGCTTCGCTTCTCGAAGCCAGCAAGGCCACCTGGGACGAAGCCCTCAAGCACGGCGAGCGTTTCGGATATCGCAACGCGCAAGTCACCGTGCTCGCGCCCACCGGCACCATCGGCTTCATGATGGACTGCGACACCACCGGCATCGAGCCCGACCTGGCGCTGGTGAAATATAAGAAGCTGGTCGGCGGCGGCATGATCAAGATCGTCAACAACACCGTCCCCGCCGCGCTCTTCAAGCTGGGATACACCAACGACCAGACCAACGCCATCGTCAGCTACATCGACGCCACCGGAACCATCGAAGGCGCGCCCGCCATCAAAGACGAGCACCTCGCCGTCTTCGACTGCTCCTTCAAGCCCTCGAAGGGCACGCGCACCATTCACTACACCGGACACCTGCGCATGATGGCCGCTACCCAGCCGTTCATCTCGGGAGCGATCTCCAAGACCATCAACATGCCCGAGAACGCGACGGTCGAAGAGATTTCCGAAGCCTACATCCAGGCCTGGAAGCTTGGCCTGAAGGCGGTCGCCATCTATCGCGACGGATCGAAGAAGGCGCAGCCGCTCAGCTCCATGGGCTCAGCCACCGCCAAGTCGCAAAAGGGCGACGCTCAATCTTCGTCTGTGGGTGCCCCATCCTTGTCCGGGCTTCCCGGACAGGGTGGGATTCAGGAGCCCGAAGACGAGCAGGCAGCTCCCCCCAAGGCCAACCGTCATCGCATGCCCGAAGAGCGCTTCTCCATCACCCACAAGTTCAGCGTCGGAGGCCACGAAGGCTATCTCACCGTCGGCCTCTACAAAGACGGCATGCCCGGCGAGATCTTTATCACCATGGCCAAGGAAGGCTCCACCGTCAGCGGCCTGATGGACAGCTTCGCCTGCGCCGTCTCCATCGGATTGCAGCACGGCGTGCCGCTCAAGCTGCTGTGCGAGAAGTTCGCCCACACCCGCTTCGAGCCCAGCGGCTGGAGCGGCAACCAGGACATCGGCTACGCCAAGTCGATCATGGATTACATCTTCCGCTGGCTGCAGCTGCGCTTCCTCACCGGACAGCAGCAGGCGCTCTTCGACGGCCTGCGTCCCAAATACTTCGGAGCTCCGCCCGTCGGCGCCCCCGAAGAGGGCGGCCAGAAGTCGTTCGGCGACTTCGTCGATCACGCTCCGGCGTCCTCCTCTGGTTTGTCATCACGAGGCGAAGCCGAGGGATCTGTTCTTGGCGTGTCATCCCGAGCGGAGCGTAGCGGAGCCGAGGGACCTGCAGTTTCTTCCCGCGGCGCAATCCACGCCTCCGACGCTCTAAAAGAACTGATCGACATGGGCGACGCCCCAACCTGCTCCACCTGCGGCGCAATCATGACGCGTAACGGAAGCTGCTACCGCTGCATGAGCTGCGGCAGTACGAGTGGGTGCTCGTAGTTGGGTATTGCGATCGGGTAGTGCGGCGCTTCAGCGCCGCGTGAAGGACGCATTAAGGGTGGAAGAGCGGGGGCGGGTGGCCCACCCTTTTCCGTCCTCGACTAAGCAAGAATGTGGGTGCCCCATCCTTTCCCATCGTTTGGGAAAGGGTGGGAGTCGATGATGTCCACACCTCCGGGTCTCCTGACTTGGATCCCTCCACCTTCCTGTGAACTCACGGAAGAGAATCGGTGACGAACTACTTCAACCCACCCTATTACTCGCGGTAGTGAGTCGGTTACAGATCTCCCTCACCCCACCCTTTCCCAAACGACGGGAAAGGATGGGGCACCCTGAAACACGTGGGTTGGTGTCGTACGTCACCGAACCAAAGTCTTCTCTGTTCGTACACTCGACTTGGCCATGCCTTCCCATCTGGAGCGCCGTTACGGTACACATCACTCGCACTTCATCACGTGCAGTTGTTACCGGCGCATGCCGCTGCTGAATGACGATCGCATCAAAAAGACGTTCCTCACCGTACTCGAAGACGCGCGGCAGAAGTACGGGTTCTGTGTCCATGGCTATGTGATCATGCCGGAGCACTTCCACCTTTTGATCAGTGAACCGGAAATCGGCGATCCGGGAACGGTGATGCAGGTGTTGAAACAACGCGTGAGTCATCAAGGGTTGAAGATTCTTCACCCCACAGAAATCACGAAAATGATTCGGTCATCCGGACATCCTCACCCCACCCTTTCCCAAACGATGGGAAAGAATGGGGCACCCAGACTCACGGCAACGAATTCTGGAATACAGGTGCCGAATCCCACGACCCTACAGTTCTGGCAAACCCGTTTCTACGATTTCAATGTCTGGAGCCACGCCAAGAAGGTCGAGAAGCTGAAGTACATGCACCGCAATCCGGTAAAGCGCGGACTGGTGGCCCGACCCGAAGACTGGCCCTGGAGCAGCTTCCGGCACTACGCTCTGGGAGAAGTCGGCGCGGTCGAGATAGAGTCGGAATGGACAGCCCTCAGGCGGGAACGAGAAGTCCACGTTCTGCAACTTCCCTCTCAATAACTTAGGCGGGTTCCCCAGACTTTCTCGGCTGGAATTACCAATAAAGTGGGTGCCCCATCCTTTCCCATCGTTTGGGAAAGGGTGGGAGTCGATGATGTCCACACCTCCGGGTACTTTAACTTGAATTCCTTCACCCAACTGTGAAGTCACGGTGCAGAGTCGGTGACTGGAACACCTCCACCTCTTGCTCCGCAACCTGGCGGTAGATAATACCCGTGGCACCTCGGCAACGGAAGGGAACGGTGGGATGGCGGGTAAGACGAACCGAGTTTTATATCAACTGAAGGTAACGCTACGAGATATTCATCCGCCTATTTGGCGGCGCATTCGTGTCGGGGAGGACACGACCCTGGCACAACTGCACCAAGTTTTACAGATCGCCATGGGATGGGAAGATGTACATCTCCACGAGTTTCGTATCGGGCCTCACGTCTACGGTGTGCCCGACCCGGATGACGATATCTATGAGCGCACTGTCATCGACGAACGCCGCCACCGATTACGGGAGGTGATTCCGCAGGTCGGAAGCTCGTTCGACTACGTGTACGACTTCGGCGACAACTGGCACCATGAACTGTTGTTGGAGGACGTCGTACCACCCGACCCGAACCAGCAATATCCCTGCTGCCTTGCTGGAGAGCGCAGCGGGCCACCGGAGGACGCAGGTGGCCCTCTTGGTTACCTCTCCTACCTGGAGGCGATGGCCGACCCCAGTCATGCAGAGCACGAAAACATGCTCGAATGGCGTGGCCCTTTCGACTCAGAATTGTTTTCCCTCGCCGCTGTTAACCGACGCCTGCGAAGGAGATCCCGCTAGGCGGTCCAATAGCAGGGGATATACTCCAACCCCCCACCCGTAAGCTCACGGAAGAGAATCGGCGACAGGAACACCTGGTCCATCCGTTGCCAACAATTCCAGCCCAGTGCGGAAGCACTGGGTAACGGACCTATTGTTGAATTCCTGAGCCGGTTTCAACCGGCGGCACTCTTCGTGCCGCCCCTGAAGGGACCCCGAATCTACAAATGCTGCTTCCGCACAGGGCTCGAATTGTTCCACGGATTGGAGCGCCCAGGATTCCCATTCTGGAACTCCCTACCACCTTCGTAACCTCTGCTCGACAGATTTCCCGTTGCAGGTCAGTTCAGCAACCCATAGACTCTGCGTGAGAACCCCGAGCGGTGTCCCAGCCGGTCGGATTCCGCTAAGTTCTTTGATATCAAGATTTTGCCTGTAAGTCTTACGCGCTCAAGATTTCGCGAGGGTATCTTTCGAACTTGATCAATAGAATCAGGATTTTACAAGGCATAGGGGGAGGGGGGTACCCGTGATTTCGGGTTGGTTGGGGTTCGAGAACGTCCAACCGAACGGCTTCAAAAGCGAACCTTACTGCCCCTTAGGCTTTGGAGCGAAGGCAATCGCCGTCACCGGATGCAGCTCCCACAGGGTTTTCGACTGCAAGCCTTTCTTGCCTCGGCCTGTACCGCCGTCGGCCATGTACACGTGGGCATCGTCGTAAAACAACGCACCGGTTACCTTCACATAGACCGGGTGCTGCATCACGTGAACGCTGTTCATTTTTGGCGGCGTCTTGGCCAACAGCATGTCGATTACCCACTGGCGCACGCCTTCCACCTGGCTGGCAATAGTGGTCGCGTATTGGCCAGAGGGAACTTCCACGATCATGGAGTTGTCGTCTTTGGTGGGCTTCTGGGACGAGGTCAGCGGCTGCGGGCTGATCTGAATGTGAAAGTCGCAGTCATCGGATTCAAATGCGACCAGGTAAAGCCATCCCGAGATGGAGGTCAGCGTGTCCTCTCTTACTGGCTGGTCCATAATGCGCGTCGTTGCATATCGCGCATCGTTCTTCTTGACGTCGGCGAGCCGCTGTAGTTTGAGCGCATCGGCCAAGGTCATGGTCTGGTGTTTGGCCCCAGTGGGCAGAGTGATCTTCACCGGCCATCGTTCCGTACCGTGGTTGACGCAGGGCAACGGAGCGGCCCCGACGTTCACCGCCAACACAAGGCAAGCGCAAGCGATGAGAGTAGTCTTACTGAAGGTCATAAATATACCCTTCTCTATGCTGGGCCCACCGACAAGAACAGAGGCATGATGTAATTCGCCGTTCCATCGCTGAAATTGATCTCGGCGTGCGAGCCGCTGCCCGAGGCAACCGCGTTCAGCGTGATGCGCGCCGTCACCACTACCGGATCGCCAGCTCTCAGCGGAGCGGAGAAGTCGAAGAACTTGGTCTGGTCATAGCTCTCGAACTCGTTGATGTTATCTCCGCTGGCGTCGATTGGACGTGGCATGGACTGCCATCCCAGGTCGACATACTGGTTGGCATTCATGGAGACGTCCATGCTGACCTCAGCATACTTGTGGGTGAAGAATCCGTCGTCGGCGACCAGCACGTAGAAACCGTGAAAGGCGAAGATCGCGGTCATGTCATAAGTTGTGGTTTCCGCCGGAATAAAGGTAAACACGACGTCGTGCGGAACGGGTGGAGGCCCTGCAACAGCCCACCAGCCGGTGCCCGATCCCCTGTCGTCCGCCGAGATCTTGAGATTGCCGGAATCGGTGAATATCCATCCGCTGGTAACCTCCGGCGGCGGAGGCGGAAATGGAGGCGCAAACACTCCATAGGGCGGGACGGTTATTATGCCGGGCGGCAATTGCGAGGCGAACAGCGACCGATTCTTGCCGTCGGCCGCCGGCGAACCTGCCCTGGACACCAGCGGCGCACGGTATTCGGCTAAAAAAGCGTCAAGCGCCTTCGCATCCTGCTTCAAGCTCGCTTCCAGATCGGCCTTTTTTAACCCGAGGCTGCTCATCAACTGGATTTGCTTCTTTTCGTGGGCCTCGCCGGCTTTGTCCAGCCTGGCTTTGCGCGCCTGAAACTGCCGAACGTCGTCCGCGTACTGCTGCGCGCGATCGTGGATGATGTCGTTAATGAGTCGCTCGGATGCTGTGTGAATCGGCATGGCTGTCCTCCATCGGTTGCTCTTGCTCGTGATCTACCCCTAAGGTTCAGCGGGTTGCTGCCATTAAGCAGAGCAAGACCAGTGCCAGTGTTCCCGGTCGCGACTGCCCAGGGGAACGGAACCTGCAACTCGTGTCACATCACGGATTTCTGCTGCCTACCTTGGAGTGGCCCAAAGGTCGCGACCTACGGCTGTGTATCCGACCGGATAGTCATCGGGCGACATTCAATCTGTTTCGATAGTGACCGAGCCGTCATCCGTGGACTCGAGAGAGTGGGCGCGCTAGCAGCAACGCGACACCGGTTCGCTGGGAGCCGGATGCATGTTTTCGTAATTATGCAAGATTTCGTGTCCCAGCAGCGGTTCAAACATCTCGCGTTCGGAGTGCTCGGCGGCATCCTCAAACTGCAAGGGGTCGAGAACTACATTGTGGTTGTTGCAAACCGCGTCGTCGGGCCAGCCCGTGGGATAGGCAGGAAACACAACGAAGGATCGCTTGTCTTTGCCCGTCACGACGTAATCGGCACGAACCGTGACTCGATCGGAATGCACTTTGTGGATGCTGAAGCGGCAGGCGGCGGAGCTGATCTTTTCCAGGTGACTGCGCAGAGCATTCACGGTGAACACGGTGACGCTTTCGCGCCGGCTGGTTAACTGCATACCATCTCCCGCTTGAGACGCTTGAATCCCCCAAGACACACGATACGATGGATTCGCGCTAGGCGACCGAGCTTACCGCTGCGGAATGCGAACTTGCAACATCGCCAGAACCCAGCGTGCGATCCGTCTCCGGAATACAGCGGTTATACAACCAGGCGCACATCGCTCCCCCGACTGCCCCGTCCACCAGGGCATAGCCCGTCCCAATCGCTACCTCGGCAGCGCTTCGCCGGTAGTGATATCCAGGATAGATGGAAGCGATCATTCTGAGGAATGTGCCGCCATAACTCGGCCGTATCAGGTTGACGACTCCGACAGTCAGAACCGCTCCGCCCCAGAGCAGGCCGCTGGTCGCTGCGGCAGCCCGGATGTTCAGCTTCATGGTAGGCTCCTTTCTTCTCGCTTTCTCACCCTCCAGTATAGATGCGTTCGGCCGGACTTAGGCAGGAGGCCCAAGCTCGGCTTCCAGAACAACCGTCCCCGGAAAGCGAGGTGTACTCCATTGTTTCGGCGACAAGCCTGCCGGATAGTCTGTCCCTATCTGTCGCGATAGTCAGCGGCTGACCCGCTGCTCGGGCCCACCCACTCATCTCTTGCCAAGTGCCTGAGACACTTCGACTTAGGCGTGGCTCCGAAGGCCGCGCCCAGCAGCCTCGCGCCTTGGCCGCGGGATTGCTCTTCTGGAGAGACGGAGCGTCAACGAGGTTACGCAGATGTCTACCCAGTACAGAGTTGCAGCCAGAATCCATGTGCTGGTCGTGGCTTGCGCATTGTTCGCTGCCCATCCAGTACAAGCGCAGATGCGGGCGTTCCCGCCTGGTACGTTCCGTATCGACCGCTTTCCCGTCGCTTGCGGAAGGAATATCACGGTGCTGAATCCGCAACTCCGCGATGCCGGCATGAACGACCTGCAGGGACACATTTACCTGAATCCGACGGTTGTCGACGGGCTACCCACTTCGCTGAAGTTTTTTATCTACGCCCACGAGTGCGGCCACTCCATGGTCGGTCCGAACGAGTCGGCCGCCGATTGCTGGGCGATCCAAGCCGGCAAGGAGCAGGGATGGTTCACCGCCCAGAACTTTCCGGCGTTGATCCAGTTCTTCGCCAACAACCCCGGCGACTGGACGCACGCACCAGGGCCCGTAAGGCTTCGTAGAATGGCAGCCTGCTTCGCCGCAGCACCGTAGAAACATTTCGGCGGAGCAGATTTCCGTCTGGAAATCCGTTCACCTCTGCTCACCCTGGGAATTAGCCGGTCGACAATCTTCTTTCTGCCTTGTGACGAAACGAGCTGCGATGGCCGCGACGATCTTCTTTCTTGAAGCGGACCTCCTTGGCCTTCGAACCCCAGGCTGTCCGCTCTTTGCTGCCGGAGAAGTAGCTCTGGTAGCCGCCCAGGTGTAACGCGAAAGGCAAATCCAGAGCCTCCATGTGATCGAAGCGCGTCGATCCGCGCTTGTGAAAGGTTTCGAAATACGCGGGATACACGAAGTTTGTCATCGCTATGCCGTCCACTTTGAAGAACAGCTCTTCCACCGGATCGGCTACTTCGTAGTCATACAGTCGATTTGCTTTGGGTCCGGTGGAGTAGAGGTTCGCTGCGGGATCGACCAGCATCTCCGCCAGTTCATGCGAGGCTGCAACGCTCACCTGGTCCTTCTGCTTCAGTATGTTCTTGACGAACACTTTCGACATCGGCAGTCCCTCGGGAGTCAGGTCGTGATAACCCTCGAGGGAAGCGTCGTCCTCACTGTCGAGAAACACGATGGCCCACGCGCCTTTCAGGAAGCCGCTGGACTTCACCAGTTTGGCCGGCGTTCCCCACACTGGCGCCAGGTGGTCGTCTACGAATTTCTGCATGGCAGCGATCAGGGCGGCGAAGTCCACGCCCATCGCGGTCTTGGCATGATTGAAGCACGCGATTCTGGGCGGACGATTGTCATACGAAAACGGGTGCGTGGAGGACTCTCTCGCCATAGTTTCTCCTGCTGCAAATTCCTGTCTAGCTCGGGGCGCGGGCTGCCCACCTTCTTTTTGTCAACACCCGAGAATACGGCTGTCCCATCCCGTCGGCTCCGCTCAGGGCAGGCTTTTCGCGCCTGCAATCGGCGAGAGGTAGCCGGAACTGCGGCACCTGTGCTCGGCTACAATTGGCCCCTCGCCAGGCGCGTCCGGCGAATCCATGTCATTGAATCAAGCGATAAGCATTCGGCCAGCGACCGATGGCCACGCGGCCGGAGTCCTGGAGTGTCTTCGGGCGGCGTTTGAGCCATATCAGACGGCCTACACTGCTGCCGCATACGAAGATACGGTCCTCACGCGAGAATCGTTGCTTCGCCGGCTTGACGAGATGACAGTGCTGGTCGCCGTCGATCGCTCTGACCGGGTGATTGGCACTATAGCGTACAAAGTCTCAGGCGATGGCGAAGGGCATGTACGAGGTATGGCCGTCGTGCCGGGATGCCAAGGGTCCGGCATCGCGGACCAACTTCTCGAGCGCGCCGAAGCCGAGATGAGCCAGCGGGATTGCTCGCGAATTACCCTCGATACTACAGAGCCCCTCGAACCCGCCATGCGCTTCTACCAGCGGCACGGCTATCGCCCTTCGGGGAGGACTCAGGACTTCTTCGGCATGCCGCTGATCGAGTATCTGAAATTTCTAAAGCATGAACTATGAGATCGGGAGCGCACGTCCCCGCGCGCGGCTGTCGTTGCGGTTGCGGCCCGCGCCGGTGCTAGACTTCCTGCCATGCCTGCTGAATCTCGTCCCAACTCGGTCGTGAAAACGCACTCCGGCGAGCCGTCGCCGAACGCCGCGCAACTGGTTGGCACCTGGCAGCTGGTATCGGTGGAAGACACCATCACCGGACGGGCTGAGCCGTTGCTACCCTATGGAGCTCACCCGGCCGGCTTCCTCATGTACCAGACTGACGGCCACATGTGTGCCACGCTAACCGATGGAGAACGACCACCATTCAAAGACGCAGCCAATCCGACGGATGCGGAGAAGAGCGCCTATTACGACAGCTTCGTTGCCTACGGCGGAACCTTCAAAGTTGATCCTGAAAGTTCAGTCGTGAGCCACTATCCAACCGTCGCCTGGTGGCCTGCGTTCGTCGGAACAACGCAGGCGCGTCCCTTTCGTCTGCAAGGCGACAAGCTGATCATCACCGTGACCGAGGATCTTTGGGATCCAAGGCTCGAGAAACGAGTGCTGGTATGGCGGCGCGTGAAACGAAGCGGACAATAGCGCGCAGGTAAAGGTTATACTGCCAGTCCTGATCGGAAACTCGGCACCCTACCCAGGAGGCTAGCAGACGATGAATCCTGCAACCCTGCCCGAGCGAGTTGATGTACGCAAGTCACTGGTGTTGGTGAACGCCGCGCTTCTGCTGCTGTTCGTCGCGATTGCTGTCCAGGCGCAAACCTTTGCCGTTATTCACAGCTTCACTGGCCCTCCCGAAGGCGACGTTCCTTCGGCAGGTCTGGCCATGGATGGTGCGGGCAATTTGTATGGCGCCACACGCAGCGGTGGACCCTTTGTTCAGCAACCTTTCTGTAAGTTGTATATCGAGGTCGGATGCGGCACCATATTCAAGTTGTCTCAGCACAACTCGGTGTGGCAGCTGGCGACAATATTTTCTTTCATAGGACCTGACGGCGCTTACCCATGTACTCCGCTGACCATCAGGCCGAATGGAATTCTCTACGGAACCACCTCGGTGGGCGCCGCGTGTCAAGGCTCGCCTTATGGCTGTGGCACCGTCTTTAAGCTCACCCCTCCCGGAGCCACCATCGTTTCGGCATCGCTCACTTCCTGGACCGAAGCTGTGCTGCACGCCTTCACCGGCAACGACGATGGTGGGCCGTTTCCCGGCGCGCTCATCTTCGACAAGGCAGGCAATATGTATGGCCCGTCGTTCTATGGCGGGACGGACGGGAAAGGCGTGATCTTCGAGTTCAGTCCTTCAGGAAACAACTGGACTGAGACCGTTCTATACACATTTCAGGGGGGAACGGACGGCTGGGGCCCCCACGACGTTGTTCCCGATGCCGGCTTTGATCATCTATTTGGCGCGACCCAGGCCGGAGGCAACAACGGCTGTAACGGGTCAGGCTGCGGAACCATTTACCAGCTGACGCGCACGGGCTCGGTGTGGACCAAGACAACCCTTTACCTATTTACCGATGGCCCGGACGGAGCCTGGCCCGCTGCCGCCCCGATTATGGACTCTGCCGGAAATCTCTACGGCACCACCTCCGGTGGCCCTGCCAGCACGGGCTCGGTCTGGGAGCTGTCGCCCTCGGCAAACGGCTGGACCTTCACCACCCTGCACCTGTTTTCGGGTTGCACCAATTGCGGACCACACGGTGGAGTCACCATGGATGCCGCCGGGAATCTCTATGGCACAACCCTCACCGCTGGGTCCTTCGGGAATGGAAACATCTTCAAACTGAGCCATGACAACGGACAGTGGATCTATACCGATCTGCATGATTTCACCGGCGGGGACGATGGCGGGAGTCCCCATGGCAATGTGTTACTTGACTCGGATGGCAATCTCTACGGTACCGCCAGCCAGGGCGGACGGTTTGGACTCAGCGGGGTAGTTTGGGAAATCACCGGGGCAGCGAATCCGAGCTCCCTGCGACCAGCAGCAGAGTGATCGCATGCGAAACGCCTGGAGCGGCGCGTCTTCTTTAATACTTTGCAATCCGGATTGAGCCGTCGCCGGTTGCGATCTCAAGCTCTGGACCACCGCCGTTCAGCGTGCCGCGAATTTTTGAGCGCTCGATCGAGCCGCTCACCGTGACAGGAAAGTCGAGCGTAATGTGGCCATCCCCGGTGTGGGCGTTGAGATTGGCCGCCAAATCCTGAGGCAGACGCGCTTCGACTCCTCCATCGCTGGTGCGGATGAGCCAACCGGAATTCAGCTTCGAGCCGGGACGAGCGGTGAAGTCCACGTGTCCGTCCCCGGTGCGGAGCTCAACATCGGTGAACACACCATCAATGCTCATGTGTCCGTCGTTGGTGTGGGCACGCAGCGCACCGTTGAAGTCGCGGACCTCAATGTGGCCGTCTCCGCTGTCAAGCTTGGCCGCTCCCGCGGTACCGTCAACCAGAATGTGGCCGTCGCCGGAATGCAGATCAAGCGCAGTTTCCTGAGGCACCTGCACCTCGACTCTCACCCGCGGACTGTGCCACGAAATGTGGATACCATACTGGCGAGGCATGTGCACCTGGAGGTCGAGCGCATCGCCGTTCTGATGCTCGATGATGCTGACTCCTCCCGTGCCAATGTTGATTGCCTCGGTGACCACCCGAACCGAGATGACATGACTTTGACCGCGCGAGACTTCGACTGCGGCATCGTTGGTATCGACCCGGAGGCTGGCCTTGTCGCCCACCTGGTACGTACGGTTCCACTCGTCGGCCAAGGCGTAGCCGGCGAGCAGAGGCAGGCTGAGCAGGACTGCGAGGACCATTCTGCGCATCGAAAAAACTTCTCCCTGCGGCCTTGTACGCAAGCCGCGCCAGCTTTGTTCATCCCCAAACTGGCAATACTGTGGAGGGGCCAACCATCCGCCGGTGACATTGCTCTGAACCAGTAGGAGCGTTGGCAGAACGCTAGCGCATCAAAACGTGTTGCGATGAAGAAGACGAGAGCGTTGCAATATCTATTTCGCGGCCCCGTGTATCTCTACCGCTGGCACCTGGGTTGGCTGCTTGGCCATCGCTTGTTGCTGCTCGCGCATACCGGTCGTCGCAGTGGGCTGAGGCGCCAGACCGTGTTGGAGGTTGTCGATTATCGCAAGTCGGGGCCTGAAGTCGTGGTGGTAAGCGCTTTCGGTCGCAGCGCAGACTGGCTTCGCAACATCGAGGCCAAGGATGATGAAGAGGTGACGGTGGGCGCGCAGCATTTCCCGGCTACCCACCGTTTTCTCAGCGAACAGGAGGCGATGAGCGTCATCCGCGGCTATGAATACCGCAACCGGTTCATGGCTCCCATCGTTCGCGCCGGATTGAGTTGGGTAGTCGGCTGGCCCTATCGCAGCCGGGACGAGGATCGCCGCCGCCTGGTCCAGCAGCTACCGCTGATCGCGTTTGCCCCGCGAGCTTGAATCGCAGCTGAACTACACGGCGTGCGCCGCGGGCTCAGCATCATCTGATTCTCCCGTCGGTGCTATATTATTTTTTCCGCGATGCTGCCTGCCCCTACCGCGTTTGGCAAGAGCAGCAGTGAACCTGAAAGCAACTGCAAGGAGATCGCATGTCGTTTGGCAGTCGGAAGAATGGCCGCAGTTTGAAGCTTGCCCTGATGGGCTCGCTGGCAGTGCTCGCCCTGCTTATGGTTCGTACTCCGCAGGCGCAAGAGACCAAGCGAACGACTCCGGCCGGCGGCGGTGACATCGCGCGCGGAGCGTACATCGTCAACAGCGTCGCCATGTGTCCTACGTGTCACACGCCGCGCACTGCCGACGGGCAAATGAATCAGAGCGAATGGCTGCAGGGTGGCCCCGTCGTTTATTTGCCGGCGCGGCCCACCACCAACTGGCCACAGTATGAGCCGCGCATCGGCGGCACTCTGCCGACTAGCGAGGCCAATATGATCACTCTTTTGACCACGGCGGTCTGGACCGACGGCAAAGAACTGCGCGATCCCATGCCCAAGTTCCACATGAACCGCGCCGACGCCGAAGCCGTCGTCGCCTATCTGAAGACCATTAACTCCAGAAGGTAACTGGCTAATGGGAAAGAACCCGAAGGCCGGGGATCTTCTGAAAGTCTCGAACATTCAGGGTGGCCACTTGGAAGCCGATTTCCAGAGCTGTTACCCCGATCGCAAAGTCTTCGAATGCAACGGATATGCCTTGTGCGGCTTGCTGAGCCTTAATGCGACCGACACGCCGGGCAATTTCTAGTGTTACTGGATAAACTGCTAAGTCGCGGACTAGCTCCTCGACAAACCTGAGCCTTCGAAGGCGTTGTGACTCGCTCTTCCCGCGATAGGCTCCATGCTCCAATTCGGCCACCGCGATTACTGAGACACCGACATCCACTTCGCCATATGTGGCGCGAAGACCTTCCAGTATCTGCACCAGGTTCTGTCCTTGTCGTTCGGCGGCAATGAGGACGCTGGAGTCCAGAATCAGTCCCACGGCGGCGGGTTCCAAGGCTTGCGCTGGCGGATGATGTCCTCCAAGTCGGCAGCGAAGTCCGCATCAAAGACTGGCGATTCTCCAGTCTCTTCTTCGTGCTGCTTCGCCAGGGCAATGGACTCAGAAATCGTTCGACGCGGTGGAATCGGCAAATGCACCACTGCCACTGGCAGCTTGCCCTTGTTTTCAATCACAATTTCGACGCCTTCGCGCACCCGCGCTAACACCGAAGCGAAGTCGCTTGCGGCCTCCTCTTCGGAGATGTGAATCACGCGCTCGGCCATAGCTGGATTATACCGTCAGCTTTTTAGGAAGTGCGGCCAGCTTGCCGATTTCCCTCCGGCTCTTCCATCTTCTACACTGATTCCGTCCGCCAAGGCCGCATCCAAGCAAGGGGACACGAATCGATGCCGACCTTCAAGAAGAACGCTATCGCCAAGCCGGATTCCACGTTAGCTGAACCGGGTCAGAAGACCGCGCCCGGCGCAGAAGACTCGGGCCTGATCTCCAGCTACGATCTGCACCTGTTCAACGAGGGCAGTCACACGCGCCTCTACGAGAAGTTCGGCGCCCATCCGATGGAGATGAACGGCAAGCCGGGCACTTACTTCGGCGTGTGGGCGCCGGACGCCATGCGCATCTCCGTCGTTGGCGACTTCAACGGCTGGAATCCTGATGTCACGCCCATGAACCCCAAGGGCAGCTCTGGTGTATGGGACTGCTTCGTTCCGGGAGTCGGCAAGCGCGCCATCTATAAGTACCTCATCCGCTCGCGCTACCACGGCTACTCGGTCGCTAAGGCTGACCCCTTCGCCTTCCATTGCGAGACGCCGCCCAAAACTGCATCCATCGTCTGGGATACCTGGCACGAGTGGAAGGACACCGACTGGATGAACGCGCAGAAGCAGAAAAACGCCTTCGACGCGCCCATGTCCATCTACGAAGTGCATCTTGGCTCATGGATGCGCGTGCCGGAAGAGGGCAATCGCTCGCTCAGCTATCGTGAGCTGGCGCATAAGCTGACGGAATACGTGAAGCAGCTCGGCTTCACCCACGTCGAGTTCCTGCCGGTGATGGAACACCCCTTCTTCGGCTCCTGGGGATATCAGGTCACCGGCTACTTTGCTCCCAGCAGCCGCTTCGGCACGCCGCAGGATTTCATGTACCTGGTCGATCACCTCCACCAGAACGGCATCGGCGTCATTCTCGATTGGGTACCCTCGCACTTCCCCAACGACGAGCACGGGCTCGCGTACTTCGACGGCACACATCTTTATGAGCACGCCGATCCGCGCCGCGGTTTTCATCCCGATTGGAAGTCGTCCATCTTCAACTACGGACGCAACGAGGTGCGCGCCTTCCTGGTCAGCAATGCCATGTTCTGGCTCGACCGCTATCACATCGACGGCCTGCGCATGGATGCCATCGCTTCCATGCTCTACCTCGACTATTCCCGCAAGCAGGGCGAGTGGATTCCTAACCAGTTTGGCGGCCGCGAAAACCTGGAAGCCGTCGCCTTCCTGAAGCAAGTCAATCAGGAGGCATACACCGAATTCCCAGCTATCCAGACCATTGCCGAAGAGTCCACCGCGTGGCCGATGGTTTCGCGGCCTCCCTACATTGGCGGACTGGGCTTTGGCATGAAGTGGGATATGGGCTGGATGCACGACAGTTTGCAGTATTTCTCGAAAGACCCAATCCATCGCAAGTATCACCACAACAAGCTGACCTTTCGCGGCCTCTACATGTTCACCGAAAATTACGTGCTGCCTCTCTCGCACGACGAGGTTGTGCACGGCAAGGGATCGCTTCTCGGCAAGATGGCGGGCGACGAGTGGCAACGCTTCGCCAACCTGCGCCTGCTGTTCGGCTATATGTACACCCAGTCTGGCAAGAAGCTGCTGTTCATGGGCGGAGAGATTGCGCAGTCCAGCGAATGGAACCACGACGGCAGCGTCGCCTGGGACCTGCTACGCTGGGCGCCGCACCAGGGAGTGCAGCGCTGGGTCAGCGACCTCAACGCCTACTATCGCAACGAGCCCGCTCTATACGAATTGGACTTCAGCCCCGATGGCTGGCAATGGATCGATGCCGACGACTCGCAGGACAGCGTATTGACCTACCTGCGCTACGGTAAGGACCGCGAACATCCCGTACTGGTGGCGTGCAACTTCACTCCGGTGCCACGTCGCGGATATCGTGTCGGCGTTCCCTTGCCAGGACACTGGAACGAGGTGCTGAACAGCAATGCCGGAGTTTACGGCGGGACCGACGAAGGCAACTTCGGTGGCGTCCATTCCGAACCTGTCGAGTGTCACGGCCAGCCCCATTCGCTGCATCTCAACCTGCCGCCACTGGCGATGGTGGTGCTGAAGCGGTAAGAGCCGCTCTTGTCTTTTGGCCCGGCAGGGCCAGCACAGCTTAGCCCACCGCTTCAGCGGTGACAGGAGAAAACGAGGTTCTCCGAGTGCCGTAGGTGTCTGTGTCGTAGCTTACCTTCGCGCGAGGCGAGTGGGATGAGTGCCCTGGAAATTCAGCCGCGAAGCGGCGGAATGGTTTGAGCCCGGCTCGTGAGAGGCTGTTACGAAACTCTCGCTGGAGTGAAGTTGGTGGGACAAAACACGTCCCAGCCGCCTCGCGGCGATAGGTGAGAGCCCCGCGATTCATCGCGGGGAAAGCTAAGTGGGAAATCGAGAGTCCGCTTCAGCGGACGACAGGAGTTTCGTAACCCGCTCGTCAGAGCCGGGTGAAGTGGGAAAAACTCTGAGTCGCGCAGCGACGACACAAGCTACGACACACACACCGTAGGCACGACAGAGGCTTCGACGGACCCGCGGAACTCGACGTTGAACATCCACTCGCTGATTAACCCAGAAGACGCAGCTCCAAATCAATATCCGGAGGATCAAGCCTCGGAATTCCTGGCTCCTTCGTGTCCGATTTCGATCAGCGCCGCCAAGCTTCGGCGAGTCCGATTCACATCGTCTTCCCCGACGCGTTCCCGCAGCTCGGCATCGACCCGCTCGCGGGCTGCAGTTTGCACCGCCGCGGCCGCCCGGCCCCGCTCTGTCAGAGCCACCGTCAACTTGCGACGGTCCTCCTTGTCCGGCGCTCGATCCAGGTAGCCCCGCGTGACCAGCGTGTCTACAAGCTGACCAGCAGCCTGCTTCGAGAGACGTAGCTCCAGAATTAACTGGCCCAAGGGGATGTCAGCACGGTTGAGCGCCAGTCCGCCGATCACGTACAAACCATTACCCGGAATGTCGTCGTACCCGGCTTCGCCCAGCGCCCGGCGCATGGCTGACCCATAAGTGTTGCGAGCGTGACGGAGCAACGCCGGCATTACCACATCATCAAGTTGTAGGTTGTTGGCTTCCATGAAGGCTACTTTAGCCCAATTTATTATGACAGTCAAGTTGATTGACTGTCATAAACAATGTTGGGTGCTCTACTGGGTTTTGCTCGGGCCAAAGCCGCGCTGCGTACTCGAGAAACCTGGCGATGGTTGAACCATTCAGTATCATTCGTGTGTGGACTCTTCCCGCATCGCCGAACTGCTCAACTCCTACATTGTGGGACTCAATCTCCCGCCCGGCATTTACGACCAGATAGGCGCATACCTTGAGCTTCTTCTTCGCTGGAATGCCAAGACCAATCTCACCGCCATCCGCGATCCCGCTCAAATCGTGACCCGCCACTTTGGCGAGTCGCTGTTCGCGGCCAGTGTACTGTTCGGCGACGAGGTGCCTTCTCCTGTGTTGTCATCCCGAGCAGACCCCGAGTGTAGTCGAGGGGGAGCCCAGGGACCTGCATTTTCTGACAACCGACAACCGGCAACTGACAACTTGATTTCTTCTTCGGGTGCCCCATCCAAGCCTTCGTTTGGCTTGGGTGGGACTCACGATGCTCCATCCCCCAGTACGACGCTCGCTGATCTCGGCTCCGGTGCTGGCTTCCCCGGACTGCCGATCAAGCTGGCGTTTCCCGCTTTGCACGTCACGCTCATCGAGTCGCGGAACAAGAAGGCGACCTTCCTGAAAGAGGTCGTCCGTGCGCTGCGATTAGAGGGTATCGACGTCTATTCCGGTCGCGCCGAGCAGTGGGGTAAGCAGGCTGACGTGGTCACTCTGAGGGCGGTCGAGAAGTTCGGATCGATCCTGCCGATCGCGAGGAACTTGCTTGTCACTGGCGGTAGGCTTTGTCTACTTATTGGCTGCGCACAGAAAGACACTCTCGCCAGCACCGCAGGTTTCACCATCGAAGTAGAACAACCTGTGCCAAATAGGCAAGATTCTATGGTTGTAGTGGGAAATTGCTCCTAGATCAGCACCTTATTACGCACGAAAACGGCCGACAACCATCGCCTGGGTGTCGGCCATTGTGCTCTCAAAACGCTACGAATAGTCTGGCTCCGTAACGAGGGTCAAAGGGTCTTACAGTGAATCCTTTGCAATGATGCAGAGCCCCGTAGCTGGTTGATTAAACCGCCGATATGACTGTGCGTCAAGCGTCAGATCGCGTCAAGCGCGTACCAAGTCGAATCGAGCCTTGAGTCTCCACGCCACCGTCGAATGTTCCACGTGGAACGCGGACAACCATCAGCCGTCGGCCATCAGCTATAACCCATCGGATGAGTCCCTGGTCAGTCCAATCCTCCTGCCACGAATCACTCGGTGATTGTTCCACGTGGAACACCTAACGCGTTTCCGGCGAAACTCCATTACCGAGTACTCAAGCTGACGGCCGATGGCTGACAGCTGATAGAGCGACCGCGACCGATTTGTGCTGTGTTACGCACAAATTGTGACATCGGTAGATTGCGCCGATTCAGCCTCTTCCAGCATTCCACCGCTGAATTACACAGCTTTTCCTCCGAAATGTGCCTTTCCTGATTCCGCCCCCATTGCCCTGCGCCCTGGCCGGTTCTAATCTGCTATGCGGGACACCGAACGGCAAATGTCGAGAGTTATCGCGGTCACGAACCAGAAGGGCGGAGTCGGCAAAACCACCACCTCCATCAACCTTGCCGCCTCGTTTGCCCATCTGGGTGCCCCGACGCTGCTGGTTGACTGCGATCCCCAGTCCAATGCCTCCAGTGGCGTGGGATTTGGACGAGACCCCGAGCGGCTCAGTACCTACCAGGTCATCCTGGGCGAGGTCCCGGCGGATGAGGCTATCAAGCCCTGCGAACTGGCTAATTTGAGCGTCCTGCCCTCGAGCAAGAACCTCATCGGCGCCAACATCGAGCTGGTCACGCTCGACTATCGCGAATACCGCCTGCGTCATGCCCTCGATCCCCTGCGCCATCGCTTTCAGTTCATTGTTCTGGATTGCCCGCC
Organism: uncultured Acidobacteriaceae bacterium; assembly: GCA_963796585.1. GTDB lineage: Bacteria > Acidobacteriota > Terriglobia > Terriglobales > Acidobacteriaceae > CAVVDY01. Next base: position 741,613 of record CAWCMB010000001.1, on the reverse strand, counting down.
GGCCCTCGATCTGCTTACGCTGAACGCCCTGGTGGCCGCCGATACAGTGCTCATTCCCATGCAGGCGGAATATTTCGCCCTGGAGGGCGTGACCGAGCTGCTCGATACCATTGATCGCATTCGCGTCGATCTGAATCGCGGCCTGGCCGTAGAAGGCGTGGTGCTGACCATGTTTGATGAGCGCACCAATCTGTCGCAGTCGGTGGCTGGCGAACTGCGCGGCTTTTTTGGCGAACTGATGTGCGAAACCGCAATTCCTCGCAATGTCCGCCTGGCCGAAGCGCCGAGTCACGGCAAACCAGCCTTGGTTTACGATTCGCGCTCGCGCGGAGCGCGGAAGCCTATCTCGCTCTGGCAGAAGAGATTATGAAGCGGGTGGCCGCGACAGAAGCGGCAGCCGAGAGGGGCGTCAGCGTCAAAGCAGTTGAAGGCGCCTGACGGGCTACCCTTAAAAGTGGGAAAAAGGTCAAAAGCGGCAACCATTTGCTCGTGAAGCGTCGTCATCTAGCTGCCAAAACACGAAGGCAAGTGGGAAATTGTTGTGCCAGAGGCCATTAGCTAGTGAATTCGCGACTGGCGAAGAGCGAATAGCGAAAGGCGGCTTACTATGACTGAAAAACGCAAGGCTCTCGGACGCGGTTTAGAAACGCTGCTGCCCTCTCGCGCGGCGACCCAGCCGCCAATTCACTCAGCTCCGGCCGCCGCTGCGCCAGCTCAGACCCAAGGCGAGTCGGTTCGGCACATCCCGGTTGAGCTCATCGATCGCAATCCCTATCAGACCCGAACTCATGTGGATGAGGTCGCATTGGCTGAGCTAGCCGCTTCCATCAAGGTGTCAGGCGTGGTTCAGCCGATCACCGTGCGTCCCGACTCGAACGGCCGTTTCCAACTGATCGCGGGCGAGCGCCGCTGGCTGGCCTCGCAACACGCCGGCAAAGCTACGGTTCCGGCCATCGTGCGCCACGTCTCCAACGAGCAGGCGATGGAGATGACCATCATCGAGAACCTGCAGCGCGAGGACCTGAACCCGCTGGAGCAGGCACGCGCCTTTGAGCGCTTGGGGCGCGAGTTTGGGCTCACCCAGGAGCAGATCGCCCAGCGCACCGGTAAAGATCGCTCATCCATCGCTAACTTCTTGCGGCTGTTGAAGTTACCGGATCGTGTCCAAGATTTGGTGGAGCAGGGGCAACTCAGTTTTGGCCACGCCAAGGCGCTTATGGGCTTGGACTCGCCGGACACCATGCAACTGATGGCGCAGCGAGTGGCTGGGCTTTCGCTTTCTGTTCGCCAAACCGAGAAGCTCGTTACTAACTTGATGCATCCCCCTCAGAAGGTCGAAAAGGTGCGGGAAGTCGACCCAAACGTCAAGGATGCGGAGCGGGCGATGCGCGCGTCTCTCGGAATGGCGGTGACCATCAACGACAAACACGGCAAGGGAAAGGTCGTGATCGAATACGCCAATCTGGAGGATTTCGACCGGTTGATGGATCTGTTCGCGAACCCAGGGAGCTAGCGAATCGCCAGCCCGGCTGTGTACCCTTGGAATTGGCGGTACGTGGCAGACGCAGTGCAGTCTCTGGGCCATAATGTATGGAGTAGGAGTTCCGATGACGATTCTCATCACCAAACCTGAAGTCGAGGCACTGATCAAGCAGCGTCTCGAAAGCGGCGGATTCAAAGACGCCGAAGATGTTGTGTTCCAGGCGCTCCGGTCTTCGCCGTCGAGTGCAGCGACAACTCCGGAATCCAGCCCCGCGCCCACTAAGGACATTGTGGAACTCTTCGCGCCATTGCGTGGCCTTAATCTGGATTTCGGTCGCAACCCATCTACCGGGCGACCGGTGGACCTGTGAACGGTTGAGCCACTCCGCGACGCGAGCGTTCCTCAGGGCGATCGCGGCTAAATCCTGAGGGAACGTTAGTATCGCGGAGGCTCAAAGCACAACCTGTGACGAAGCTGTTTCTCAGCGCCGTTACGATTGGTGAGATCCGCAAGGGACTTGTCTTACTTCCGCTGGGCCGCCGTCTCTCCGAGCTTGAAACGTGGTTCAGCACTGATTTGCTGTCATGGTTTCATGACCGCGTTCTGCCTGTCACACATGCCATTGCTGATCGTTGGGACGTACTGGACGGTCGATGCCAGTTGAGAGGGACGCTCCTGAATACCGCAGACGGCATGATTGCCGCAACAGCCCTTCATCACGACCTTACCCTGCTCACGCGGAACGTGAGGGACTTTGCCACCCTCGGCGTCGAAATCCTTGATCCTTGGGAAACATAAGCCGGAAGTCTGCTCAGTGCTTATGGAGTGAGCAAGTCTTGGTGCCTGCGTGGGCCTGTTACCGCTTCTGTTCCTGCATGTGCGATCCCCGCAGCAATTCGCGGTTTCCCTATTTCGCCTCGTAGACCGTCTTCCCGCCCACCACTGTCCGCAACACATTCGTCTTGAGTATCTCCGGCGGCGCGACTCTGGTCAGATCGCGGTCGAGCACCACGAAGTCGGCCAGCATGCCCGGAGCCAGCGTGCCTTTGCTCTTCTCCATGAACTCGGCATAGGCCGAGCCGGTTGTATAGGCCGCAAGCGCCTGCTCGATGGTCAGCTTCTGTTCCGGGAAATACTCTTTCGTTCCTGCTTCGTTCTTGCGGGTAATAGCCGCGTAGACCCCGCGAAACGGCGTGATCGGTTCAACCGGATAATCGGTGCCGAACGCCAGTCGCACGCCGTTGTCGAGAAACTCCTTCCAGGGATAGGAGGTCTTCGCCCGCTCGGGCCCGATGCGCGCTTCAGCCCAGTTCATGTCGGTCAGCAAGTGGCTCGGCTGCACCGACGCAATGACACCGAGCTTGCGATACTGCGCAAACTGATCGGGCTCGATCACCTGATCGTGCTCGATGCGCAGCCGGAGCAGCTGCGGATCTTTGCCGCCCGGCTGGCCTCTCTCGCGCGCAACCCGTACCGCTTCGGCGAAGGCGTCGAGCGCCATTTGTGCCGCGCGATCGCCGATGGCATGGAATCCCAGCTGAAAGCCCGCTGCCACCCGCGCCACTGCCAACGCATTCAAGCCCGGCTGTTTGTACTGCGGCAATCCCGAATTGCCGGGATCATCGGAATAGGGCGCCAGCAGCGCGGCCGTGCGCGAGCCGAGCGAGCCGTCCATGAAGCCCTTCAGCATGGTGGTGTGAAGCATCGGGTCATCGGCAGGATGGTGCGCGCGATGCTGCTCCAAGTCGTAAACGTCATCGTTGAAGCGCAGCCACTCGCTGATACGCAAGGTCAACTTGCCATCGCGCTCCATCTCTTCGTAAACCAGAAACTGCTCCCAGTCGGAGTTGTCCTGGGCTGAGGTGACACCCCAGCGAGCCGCATCGGCTAGCGCCAACTCCGCGGCATGGCGTCGCTGCGTCGGCGTGGGCTCCGGTACTTTGGAGAACACCAGCTCCTGTGCTGACTCGCGAAGGATTCCGGTGGGCTGCCCTTGCGCGTCGTGATCAATGGCGCTACCCTTCCCCGTCGGAGTCTGTCCGGTGATGCCCGCCGCCTGCAAGGCTGCCGAGTTCGCGACCGCGATATGTCCGTCTACCCGGACGAAAATCGCGGGATGGCCAGCTGTCACCGCGTCCAGGTCCTGGCGGGTCGGCAGTTTTTGGCCCGGCCAAAGCGTGTGGTCCCAGCCTCGTCCGACCAGCCAGTCACCCGCAGCCGCGTTCTTGGCATACGCTGCGATGCGCTGCTGCATCTCGGCCAGCGACTTGGCGCCCACCAGGTTGACGTTCATCTGCTCGAAGCCGGCAGCCTGCAAGTGGCAGTGCGCGTCGTTGAAGCCGGGCATGACGAAGTGTCCGCCGAGGTCGATGACCTGGGTGTGGCCGCCCTTCAGCTGGCGGATGTCATCGTTCGATCCGATCGCAACTATGCGACCATCGCGGACCGCCATCGCCTGCGCCCGCGCCGGCGTTGCCTGGGTGTAGATGTCGCCGTTGACGAAGATCGCGTCCGGCGGTGGATTAGAAGATGCGAAGGACATTAGGGTGAAAAACCGCAACAAAGTGAGCAAAATAACTAAGTTTGTAACCATCATCGATAACCGCAATTCATGGATTGCACTGTATCCATCACTTTGAGTCATGGCAGATTCTTACCATTTTCGAGCCAAAGGGCTCCGCTTTTGCGTGGAATGCATGGCAAAGCCGCGCTATTCTTCCACCCCGCTCATGGCCAGCGTCAGCAGCAGTATCCGTTTGAGCCCCAAATCGCGGCCCGCAGGATCGTACCACTCGTGTAATGTATGCGCGCCGCCGCCGCTGCCGCCGGCGCCCATGGCCAGCGCCTCGCGTCCCAGCGACAACGGAATGTTCGCATCGGTCGAAGCACGTTGAATGCGCGCCACGTTCCTGATCTGGGTATCGACGGCGCGAATCGACTCCAGCAATCGCGAATCGAGCGGTAAGTCCGCGGCCGGCCGATTGCCGATGATCTTCATCTCGCCCGTCAGCGTCTCTTTACGATTGCGGCCGGGCATCGCGGCAACCACCTGCTCCAGCGCTTCGCGCAACCCGCGCTCCAGCTTGTCGAGTTCTTCCACCGAAGCCGAGCGGGTATCGACCCGCATGGTCGCCGTCTGCGGAATCGAATTGACCGAGGTGCCTCCGTGAATGGTTCCGATGTTGAACGTAGTCTTGGGCACAACCGGAACCGGGGTACGGGTGAAACGGTCGATCACGCGCGCCAGCGCGACGATAGGATTGGCCACGCCAAAGTCGCTCCAGGAATGGCCACCGGCGCCGTTGATGGTGATTTCATAACGCCGGCTTCCCAGGCCCTCGGCGATGATGGTGTCGGTCCCGGCGCCGTCGATCGCGATCACCGTAGCGATCGAATCGAGCCAGCGCCGCTGCTGAAAAATGTGGCGCATGCCGCGCAAGTCGCCTTCGCCTTCTTCGCCGACGGTGCCTATAAATAGGATCGGCGCGAGGTTCGCAATCGAAGCCTCTCGCATGGCGCCGGCGATCGCCAGCAGCGCGACAATGCCGGAGCCGTTGTCGGAAATGCCGGGCCCGTACAGCTTGCCGGCTTCACGGGTCACGGTGATCTCGGTCCCCGGAGGAAACACGGTGTCGAGATGTGCGCTCAGCGCAATTGCGGGTGTGTTGGCGATTGTTCCAGGGCGAACGCCGAAGACGTTGCCCAACTCGTCTTGATGCACGTCGCTCAAGCCCAGCTCTTCGAAGCGCAGCTTCAGCCATTCGCTGCGGGCGGCCTCTCCCCAGGGCGGCGCGGGAATAGCGGTGACTTCCATCTGCCGGTCCTCCAGTTCGCGGCTATGCGAACGAAACCAGGCGAAGGCCTCGTGGACGGAGCGCAGTTCGGCCAGCCGCACGACTAACTGCTGCGCGGGCTGTTCGCCCGCTACTCGGGTTGAGGTCTCGCGACGGAAGGCACGGGTTGTTGGGCCGATGGGCATGAATGCTTAATGGTAATACGACGGCGACGGGCATGGACTGTTGGATCTTGGCTTTCGTTCTTGGTTGGTGCCCCATTCCGCCATGTTTTGGCTGAGTGGGGTTGTTCACGCGGTTGGTGGAAGTCTGTAATCGACCTAACTAAAAGCCCCACCCGGGCAAACCCGGCCCGAATGGGCACCCCGAAATAGCCCCGCCCCGCTAAGGTTCCCAACGGCCGTCGCCGATGCATCTTCTGTGAGCGGCAGCATCGCTCGAGAGGAGACTCCATGCCGGGACCCCGTGACATTCGAGCATTCAACAGACGGGAATTCATCAAGACCATCAGTATTGGACTAAGCGCGTTGCCGACGTTGGGAGCTGGGCTCGGAGCCCTGCAACTCACCGGTTGTGGAAGTTCGGTCACTCCGCCGGTACCACCGCCGAAGATCCAGACGGTGCGCTGGCCCATCGCAAAAACGGTGTACACCACGGCACAGCAGCAGGTACTTCCGGTTGTCGTGCCCGCGACCGCGGCTCAAATCAACCCCCTCGACGTCGCCCAGTATGCCCCCAACGGCTACACCGCATGGAGCATCGGCGGGCCACTTCAGCACGTGTTGCGCAAAGACCTGGCACCGGCCTACGCGGGAGCTCCCAACGTTACGCGGCTGCTGTTCTACTACTCCATGTCCGACATTCACATTGCCGACAAGGAGTCGCCGGCGCAGCCCATCTATTGTGCCTTCACGGCTGGCTATGGTTCAGGAAAGTCATCGATCTATTCGCCGATCATAATGTCTACGCCGCAGGTGCTCGACGCGGCGGTACAGACCATCAACGCCCTGCATGAAATTTTGCCGTTCGATTTCGGCTTGTCGCTGGGCGATGCGGCCAACAACACGCAATACAACGAACTGCGCTGGTTCATCGACACCATCGACGGAAATGGCAAAGTCATCACCCCCAGCTCGGGGGTTCATCTGGGAGCGGCCAGCATCGATTACCAGCAACCTTTCTACGCCGCCGGCCTCAATCCCGCGATTCCCTGGTACCAGGTCATTGGCAATCATGACCAATACTGGATGGGTTCCTGTGTCGAGGACGCCAAAACGCGCAACGCTCATGTCAGCGGCACGATTATCGATATGGGAGACGATCCCGCCTCGCCCAATGCGGTGGACGATACCGGCTACTACATGGGTGTAGTCAACGGCCTGATGCCTTACGGCGATATCTACGGCGCCGGGCCGGAAGGCGACTTCCCAAACCCGCCGGCGATTGCTGCCGATGCCAACCGACATACCATGGCCAGCGACAGCTCGACCACGCAGGCCTGGATGCAGGAATTCTTCAACACCACTTCGAATCCGGTGGGCCATGGATTCACCCAGTCGAACCTGGCCAGCGATTCCGCCTGCTACAGCTTTGCGCCGAAATCCGATATACCCATCAAGTTCATTGTGCTCGACGACACAGTGAAAGGGCTGGACCAGCCGAACTATGCTGCGGGCGCTCTGGACGATGTTCGTTATCAATGGCTGGTGGGCGAACTGCAAGCCGGACAGGCGGCCAACCAGCTCATGGTCATCTGCGCCCATGTGCCCATCAAGCCGCAGAACACGCTGACCGATACGACCCCGATGCCGATGTGGCCGGGGCCTGAATACACCGACGACTACGTGCTCAACACCCTGCATCAGTATCCCAATCTCATCCTGTGGATGTCGGGACACCGGCACATCAACGTGGTAACTCCGCAACCCGCTAGCAGCGGCGATCCGACGCTCGCGTTCTGGGAAGTGGAGACCTGCTCGCTACGCGACTTCCCGCAGCAGTTCCGGACCTTCGACATTCGCCGCAATCAGGACAACACGGTTTCGATCATCATCACCAATGTCGATCCCGCGGTGCAGGGCAATTCGCCGGCGTACAAGTCGCGCGGCTATGCCGTTGGCGCGGCGCGCGTCTATCTCACCTATCCGCTGAACGACACGACCTCGCACTCTTACAATGCGGAACTAGTGGTGCAACTGACGCCGGTGATGCAGGCAGTGATTTCGCAAGCGGGAAAGGCGCTGTAGGGGAGAAGAGCGGCTGCTGGCTCAGGGCTGCTGGGGGGGCCCTATTCTAGATTGTCATCCTGAGTAAGGATGCGCCGAACAGAGCACATCCGGCTCGAAGGATCTGCATTACGCTTCGCGCTCGGCTTGGCATTCTAGCGAGGCTGCGTTCGGCTGGTAAGGTCGGGGCAATTCACCCTCGCAAAAGCGTCCCCATTTAGGGTACAATCGTACCCAATATGAGTTCGCTGAAGCGCTCTCCCGCGACTGATACCCTGTTCGGACGCACGCGGGGCGCGGTGCTGGGTGTTCTTTTTGGGCGTGCCGATCAGTCCTTCCATCTTCGCCAACTGGTGCGTGCGGTGGGTACCGGGCATGGCGCTGTACAAAGGGAGTTGAAACGGTTGACCGACCTGGGGCTGATCGTGCGACGCTCCCAAGGCAACCAGGTTCTTTTTCAGGCCAATACGCAGAGCCCGATCTTTGGGGACATCAAAGGCTTAGTCACAAAGACAGTGGGCATTCATGATGTTATCCGATCCGCGCTAATCACCCTCGGCTCGGAGATTGAAATTGCTTTTGTTTACGGATCGGTAGCACGTCAGCAGGAACGCGCAGACAGCGACATTGATCTCATGGTTTTGGGCAATGCACCTTTCAGTGAGATCGTTGCCAGTTTAGGACCTGCGCAAGAAACGCTCGTCCGGGAAATCAATCCCACCGTCTTTACCGTGCGTGAGTTCCGGTCGAAGCTGGCGGCGGGAAATCACTTCCTGCGCGCGGTGATCAAGGAGAAGAAAATATTTGTTTTAGGAACCGAGAATGAGCTTGCAGAGTTGGCTCCAAAACAGTTGGCTGGTTCAACACGCAACCAGTCCTGATGAGATCAGTGATCTCCTGGGGATTTCGGATCGTGATCTCAAAGCCTGTCAGGTGAAACAATTGCCTGCAGATTGGGGTTGCGCTATTGCCTACAACGCCGCACTCCAGGCGGCGACTGCCGCCCTGGCAGCTGCGGGATATCGCGCGTCACGGGACAATCATCACTATCGAGTGATCCAGTCGCTCGAATTCACGATTTCACCTGGCAGGAAATTCATCGATACTCTTGATGGCTTTCGCAAGAAGCGCAACGTGAGCAGCTACGATGTGGCAGGATCCGTGTCGGACAAAGAAGCTAGCGAGATGTTTGCTCTCGCGACCAAACTGCGTGCTGATGTTGAAACGTGGATTCGTGCGACGCGTCCGGAGCTGTTCAAGGCCGGTATTTAGAAACCGACAACCCTTAGCCGCTAACGGCTCTTCCCCCATTGACGTTCTCCGCCTGCACCCTCACCATAGAACGCGGAGCCCACGTTGCATCTCTCCTGGCAACTACGTTTGCGAATCCGTTTCTTCCTCATCGCCGCCGTGCTCGGGCTGGCGGTGGGAGTGTTCGTGCTATTCCCGCTGAACGAGTTCGTCTACTTCAAGGAGTACGGCAACCCCGGTTTCTCCAGCGGAATCGGTTTCGCAACGGCGCAGGTGTCTGCCGCCCTGCATGGTGGCAGGCCGAAGAAAACCGCGGTCTACGGGCTGGCTGGCCTGGTGCTGAGCCTGCTGGCCGCGGGGGTATTCTCGTCGCTCGCCGAACGCCAACGCGAGATCGCGCGCCTGAGCGGTGCGCTGGAAGGCGACCTGCGTGTACTCATCGCCAGGGGCGAGAGCGGCGACCTGGAATTTAAATCGAGCTTCCGCTGGGACCTGAAGGAGAACAAGGTCAACCGCGCCTTGGAGGGCGTCGTTCTGAAGACGCTTGCCGGATACATGAACGGCAACGGCGGCACGTTGCTGATCGGCGTGGCCGATGACGGCGCCATCGTCGGCCTCGAGAACGATTACAAGACGCTGAAGAAGCAGGATCGCGACGGCTTCGAGCAGGCGCTGATGACGTCTGTGGCGACCCAGCTCGGCGGCGATGCCTGCCGCAGCGTGCAGGCGGTATTTCAAGCGGTGGAGCAGAAAGACGTATGCCGGGTGATTACCGCTCCCGCGCATCGTCCGGTGTATGTGCGGGCGGGCGAGGTGCCAAAGCTGTACGTGCGCACCGGGGTCAGCACCCGCGAGCTGAATGTTCAGGAAGCAGTGAACTATATGGACGCACGCTGGAAGCGATAATCCAGCGCCTCATCCCACCCAGCCTCGCCGCCGTAACAGGAACTCTCGATTCTGCTTGCATTCGTTTCAGGATGGTTCACAATTCAACTCCTCCGGCAATGCGGGACAGAGCCGGAACAAAGGAGTATGAATATGGCACCGATAGCTGTGGAACGAGTTGTGTTCATTCTGCTGGGCGGCGGAGACGCCGGCGTCTTCTGGATTGACGCCAACGGACACGTTCACATTGATCCAGGCAACAATCCTGAAACCCGCCAGGCCGTCGCCGACCTACAAGCCGCGGTTTCGCTTTCCAAGGTGCAGATTCACGGTGCTGCGGAGCTGGGGCAAAAGCTGGCTACGCAGGGCATGAAACAGCTCGCACAAGGAGCACGTGGCGTAGGCGCATAGCCGCCCTGACTATTTGGCGGGGACCGCCCGTACGGTCCTCGTCTCTGCCCTTGCCTCGGTTTCGATAGCTCCTACCGCTTGATACTCTTGGTTCCATGCAAGACGGATATACCGATCTTCCGCCCGGCAAGCTGGCCGCCGTAGTTACCTACCTGGAAATGCGCCCGCCGCCGGAGCAGGCCACGCATCCCACAATGTCAGACTTTATAATCCGGCGGGTGGAGAAGGCGGACCTCGATTGGTACCGCGATCTCTATCGCCAGGTCGGTGGGCCCTGGCTGTGGTTCAGCCGCTTGCGCATGTCCGATGACGAACTGCGCGCCGTGCTGCACAGCCCGGACCTCGACATTTTTGTATTGTCCCACAATGGGGTAGATGGCGGACTGTTGGAGTTTGATCGCCGCAAAATGCCGGACATCGAGATCCTGTATTTCGGGGTCACGCCCGTGCTGATGGGCAAAGGCGCGGGGCGCGCACTGCTGGAGCACTGTCTGCCATTGGAATGGGCGTATCGCCCCGAGCGCATCTGGCTGCACACCTGCACCTGGGACCACCCCAAGGCGCTGGCGTTTTACGTCAAGGCCGGATTCGTTCCTTACAAACGTGGGCTGGAGATTGCCGACGATCCCCGGGTGACGGGCGAGTTGCCAAGAGATGCGGCGCCTGGGGTTCCGATTCTCTAGAAAATCTTTGAGGGCGTTTTGTGTCGCCGGCTAAAGAGGCTGCTGAAAAACTCCAAAGCAGGGTCGCTCGTGGACTAAAGTCCGCTCGCGATACGACAAATAAAGGCCTTTCCGGCACGAGCAAGGTCGTGCCCTGACGCGAATCGTCGCGAAGTCGAGTTTTTCAGCACCCTCTAAAGCCGGCTCGGAAATTTGAAAAGCGCCGCAACGCCGAGCTGAAGCTCGGCTCTACCTAGAGCAGCTAGAAGGGCCGCTCGACATGCTGCTCGCCGATGACCTTGCCGGAGTGGTCGAACCAGACGACCTGATATTTCGGACGAAAGATGGAGTAGTAGTAGCGGTAGACGTACTCATCGGCGCAGGCCTGCGGGGCCACGGTCAGCGAGCCGCAGTCGCCTTCGCGCGACGGATCTCCCAGGAGCTCACGCACCGTCTCATTCGGATCACCGACATTGATCAACGCAGCGTCGCGGTCGAGTTTCTGGTCGTGGTGATAGGCCCAGACGGCCGCGCCGATAAGCAGGAGAGCGATAGAGAGAAAGAAGAGGCGGACCATCATGTGAAAAGAATCTATCACCACGGCGCAGGTCATTTTTGAAAAGGCGCCCCTTCAGGGCCCAACCTGGCTTCGTCGGCAGTCCGACTCGTCTCAAGGTGAAGAGTGTCGTTGCGCGAAGCGGGAACAGATCCCTCCCTTCGGTCGTGATGACAAAACTGGAAACGTGATGACAAAACGGGAAACGTGATGACAAAACTGGAAACGTGATGACAAAACTGGCCGTGATGACAAAACTGGTCGTGATGACAACACTGGCGGTCGTGATGACAAAACTGGAAACGTGGATGACAAAATAACGTGGACAAAATGAAGAACGCTACTGGTACGGCGCGGCTTACGACCGTGCCCCTTCAAATCGGAATCCGGTTCTGCTCGGACTACTTTTCTTCCACCATCAGCGTCGCACCCGCGGGCAGATAGCTCTTGCGCCGAAACCAATCTTCCATCGACGTCCGTAGTTTCTCCAGCGGCACGTGGGTCCCAATCTCCAGCTGTCCGTCACCCGTCGGGATGGTGTCATCGAATACCTGGTCGTTGGTGAAGTTGCGCATGCTGAAGCTGTCGAGCCACTTCAGCGGACAGGGCCGGCGTTCGCCGTTCTCCTCGTACTGCACGCTGATCTTGCGCGAGAACATGCTTCGATTGTCACACGAAGGCGGAGGACACCTCTACGCGGTAGCGGCCGCCGACGTCGCTCGCCGGCGAACGATCTTTGCGTATACCAGCATGGAGAGTGGCCCAACGATCGCATAGCAGGCGATGGCCGGGAGGGCATTGCGGGCGTGAACGAAGTCTCCTGCCAGGAGCAGTGCCAGCCCGATGTGCCGGTTGGTATTGCACAAGGCAAGTGTCTGTCGGGTTTGCGGCTCGGCCTGCACCAGCAGGAGAATGCCTCCCATCGAAGCCAACGCCAGAGCGATGGCGGCAACGATGACCCACGGCGTAATAGCTGCCAGCTCGGCGCGCATCTTCCAAATCACAGCCGCAATCATGATGAGCAGCAGCACGTTGCCGGTGATGGTGATCGCGGGTTGGATCTTTCTCGCAAATCCTGCCGCAAAGTACACCAGAGCTACGCCCAGCAACAGCGGCGCGAATTGTTTCTCGGCGATTTGGGCGAACAGCAGTCGCGGCGGGATCCACACGTTACGGTCGTAAAGTTTCGCAACCGAATAAACGACCAATGGAATCATCAGCGGCACCAGCATGGCTCCCCAGACCTGGTAGCTGGCGGCCACGTGCATGTCGAAACCGCGCTTGGCCGCGACCCGCGAGGTGAGCGGCGCTCCCGGGACCACGCCCAGCAGAAACAGTCCGGTGGCCTCGCCGAAGTCCAGGGGAGTAAAGCGCAGCATCAACATGGCGACTGCCGGCGGGATGAGGAAGGTCGCGATGATGAGACGCAACCAGGCGCCACGCTGCATCAGCATCCGCCAGTTACGCACCAACTCGGTGGGCCGCAAGCTCATGCCAATCGACACCATGAGCAGGAAGACCGCGATGGGGAGAAGGGCTCGCATCTTTAAGTGGATAGTGGTCAGTGGAGAGTGGATAGAGGGAGCAGTGTTCGGCTATGAGATTGCAATTCTAATCCGCACGCACCCGGCCTCAACCCAAGACTCTCCACCATCTAACCACTAACCACTAACCACTAACCACTGACCACTTCATTCATCGCTGGGCGACTCGGCGAATCCCATCTCCGCCAGGTGCGATTCGGAGATGGCGACGGGGGCTTCGCTGGTATGACCGTTATCGCGCAGCTCCGTCAACATGGCGTCGACGCTGTCGGGGGCCAAACCGGTGCTGAGCCGCAGGAAACGCTCTACTCCAGCGGGATCCATCACCTGCACCCAGGAAGCTGGGCCGAGGTTGTAGTTCACCTGGTATTCCAGGGGAGTTTCGTTGCGCCGAAAGATGTGTAGTGTGCCTGCCATAGAACGTGAGATGACGAAAAGTGCGCCGCGGCAACAGAATTGTTGGGAAAGCAGCCATCAGCCATCAGCTTTCAGCCAACACCTTGCCGACAGCGCTCGAGGCGGTCGCTCATCAAAGTTTGGGGGATCAATCAATCTTCGCGTCATGCTTTTAGCTGACGGCTGAGAGCTGATGGCTAAGAGCTCCCCTCACGGGGATATCGTGTTTCACTACTCGATTACTCAGTTTCGGTGTAGCATTCGTGGCAGAAAAGAGCCCGGAGGAGTCACATGCCACACTGCACAAAATGCGGCGCTGAAGTTCCCGCGACCGCTCAGTTCTGCCAGATCTGCGGACAACCTCAGGCCGCGGCAGCAACCACACCCAATGCCGGTCCGGTGCAACCCTACCCGGTGACCGCCAGCAGCGGCTTGTCGGAAAATGCGGCTGCCTGCCTCAGCTACGCACTCGGTTGGATCACCGGTATTATCTTTTACCTTATCGACCGTCGGCCGTACGTTCGCTTTCATGCCGCGCAATCAATCGTCACCTTCGGCGGCCTGCATCTGATACGCATCGTGCTGGGCATGATCTTCGGCTTCGGCTTCTTCTATGGAGGCTACAGCCATTTCGGCGGATTCGGCATCGGCCTGCTGCTCTTGAGTTGCATTGGCCTGATCTCGCTTGTGTTGTGGATCGTCTGCATGGTCAAAGCTTTTCAGGGTGAGCGCTTCATGGTGCCCATCGCGGGTGACATCGCGGTGAACCTGGCGAACAAGTAGGGAAAAGGCGTTCACCACGGAGACGCGGAGGACACGGAGCATCTGAGGTTTGAATTCACTCGACACGCCGACTGGCGGGGTCAGGAATGGCGACTCAGAGACTCCGGATTTTAAGCCCGAATTCCTCCGCGCTCTCCGTGTCTCCGTGGTGAATTCTGTTGTTTTTCAGTCCAGCAGCGCGCCGGGAGTCTTGCGCGCGATGTGCAGCAGCTTGAGCGTGGCCTGGCGCGGCTCGCGGATGCCCTGCTCCCAGCTCTCTACCGCATTGGAGCTGACGTTGAGCAGGCGCGCAAACAATGCCTGGCTGGCATTCATGCTGGCGCGCAGCGCACGAATCTCGGCAGGTTTCAGCGGCTTTGGCTGAGCGGGAAGCTCAACCGTGCGCAAGTCGAGCGCGCCGGATTTCTTGTTAGCGGTTGATGGCGTTTGTGCTTCTTCCTGCCGATGCTTCTTTTTGTCCTTCTTCTTATCTTTCTTTCCCATGCGACGTCCCTTCGGCAGTACTTATAAATATGGTGCTACATTGTAGGACAGCAACTACGGTGTGGCTAGCCTCTGTAGAAAAAATTATTGGATAACCGCCCGGGCCACCGGCTTCCCCTTCTCGCCGATCTCCACGTGGGCCCACGGAACTTCGTGGTCGTGGGTGAATACCACGAGCCACTTCTCTGGAATCGCGCGTTTGTAGAAGCGATGGCGATTGTTGATCGAGTCCAGAGGATAAAGATCGTATCCCATAACCCACGTCGGGTCGAGATGATGTGAAGTCGGTATCAGATCACTGATATAGCACACCGTTTGGTCGCCGGCGCGCACCGTGACCGCCTGCAGATCGCGCGTGTGTCCGGGATAGACCTCGACCGAGATACCGGGCGCGATCTCGGCGTTCCCACTCAGCAGCCGCATCTGCCCGCTACGGACCAGGGGATCGTAGTTATCGGTCAGATAGCTGACCCGGTCGCGCTCGTGCTGCTCGTGGGCATGGTCGAGTTCGCCTTGCTGCGCATAATAGGCCGCGTTCGGAAACGTAGGCACGGGCTTGCCGTCTTTGTAATAGGTGTTCCAGCCGCAGTGGTCGAAGTGCAGATGCGTGTTGATGACAATGTCGATCTCATCGGGCGAAACCGCCGCACGCTCGAAACTTTCCAGCAATGCCGCCTGGTTTTTGTGGATCGCGCGCGACTTCTCGTTGAGTTTGGGTCCGATGCCGGTCTCGACCAGCACAGTCTGTTTGCCGTTTCGAATGAGCAAGGAGTTCAGCCCGAGGGTCAGCAGGTTGCGCTCGTCGGGCTGGATGCGCTTCTCCCAAAGCGTCTTGGGAACTACGCCAAACATCGCGCCGCCATCCAGTTGGTAGGTGCCGTCAGAAAGAATGATGAGTTCGCAATCGCCCAGCGTCAGTCGGTGCAAGGTCAACTCCTGGGAAGGCTAGCAAATCTTCCATCATACTGAAGCAAGCGAGAATAAGGCAGTCGTTATCAGGAGGTGAACATGTACAGAGTGGGGATGGTTTTATTTGCCATGTTCCTGGCTTGGTCGGTGAGCGCACAAACAGCCGATCGGAACCCGCAGCAATCTTCTCCGCAGCAGAATCCGGCCGCAGGCACGGCGAACCCTTCGCCGCCCTCTGATCCTGCACGCCAGATGCAGCTCGATCTCGATCAGATGGAAAGCATGGTCAACAACATGGCGGCGCAAGTGGGCTTCATCCGCGATACCAATATGTCGATCCTGCTGAATACGAACGTTCGCCTATGGAGTGTGCTCATACGCGATCTGCGATTGCAAATGCAGGAGCAACAGCGGCATGCCGCTTCGGAGAAAAGCAATTCCCCACAGAGTCGGCGAGACACGGAGAAGCATTGAGTTTTAGGTGCTCAGGCATCAGATTGTCAGATACCGAGTGCCAAAAATCCACAGTCTGAGCACAGTCTCTGGTGACCCGGCCTGCTCCGCCTGCGTCTAATGGCCTGGAGTTTGCAGTTCCGGAACTGCCTTGCCGGAGAGGCGGAATGCTTAAAAGGCTGGTAGTCTCGCGGAACGGTATAATTTTTGTCTGGGATTGATAGTCGGAGGACACTAGATGGATTCGCAAGAAACGGGTTGGCGGCAGCGGATGAAGGCCAATCGCTTCGCCTCAACCGTGGTAATTCTGGCGACATTATCGCTGGGCATTCTGATTGGCACCGTAGTATCGGCGGGGGTCAAAGGTAAAGAGAAGGCGTCGACGGGCGATGTCTCGCCCTTGACCGTTCCCTCACCGCAGCAACTGTCGTCGCAGTTCTCACAGATCTCGCGGCAACTTGAGCCGGCGGTAGTCAACATCCGTACCGAATCGACGATCAAGAGCCCGCATCGCCGCGGCGGACACGTGACGCCGGGCACACCCAATGAGCCCGATGATAACGGGCCGGGTGGCGGCGACCAGGACAATCCGTTCCAGGACTTCTTTGACCGCTTCTTCGGGGGACAAGGTGGTGGACAGATGCCGGGCGGCTCGGGTGGCGGCCAAGATTTGCGCGAGCGCTCACTGGGTTCGGGCGTCATCGTGGACGCGAAGGGCATTATCGTAACCAATGCCCACGTGGTGGAAAACGCCGACCGCATACGCGTGAAGTTGATGAGCGATCCTGAGACTGTCACCTATGACGCGACTGTCATCGGTACCGACAAAGAGACCGACCTGGCGGTGATCAAGATCGACACCAAGGGCAAGAGCCTGCCCTTCGCCAAGATGGGCAACTCCGACAGCATGCAGGTTGGCGACTGGGTGCTGGCCATCGGCAGCCCGTTTGGACTGGAAGAGACCGTAACCGCCGGCATCGTTTCGGCGCGCGGCCGCAATATCGTTCCGCAGCGGCAATTCCAGTCGTTTATCCAGACCGACGCCGCCATCAACCCGGGTAACTCCGGAGGCCCACTGGTCAATATGGCCGGTGAGGTCATCGGCATCAATACCGCTATTTACACCAGCGGCGGCGGATATCAGGGCGTTGGTTTCGCCATGCCGTCGAACACCGTGGTTTCGGTTTATAACCAGCTCATCGGGCCGGAGCACAAGGTCTCGCGCGGCTCCATCGGCGTGCAGTTTAACGCTATCCCCAATCCCGCAGTGGCTCGCGTTTATGGAGTCAGCAGCGGGGTGACCATTGCCGACATTACGCCGAACGGGCCGGCGGAGAAGGCCGGGCTGAAGGTTGGCGACACCATCACGACGGTGAACAGCAAGGAAGTGAAGAGCGGCGACGAGCTAGTCTCTGAGATCTCCGGGCTCAAGCCGGGAAGCACTGCAAAAATCGGCTACGTTCGCAACGGCAAATCCGAGACGGCGAACGTGACCATCGCTGATCGCTCCAAGCTCTTCGCCACCCGCCTGGGCGAGGAAGAGGGTGGAGAGGAGCCAGCGCAGCCGCAGGAGAGTAAGTTCGGCATGACCGTCCGGAATCTCACTCCTGACATGGCGGAGCAGCTCCGGTTGCCGAACACCAAGGGAGTATTGGTGCAGGAGGTCAAGCCCGACGGCTTCGGCGATAGCATCGGGTTGGGCCGCGGCGACGTGATCCTGGAGATAAATAAACAGCCGGTGAATAACGAAGACGACTTCCGCCGCGTGCAGAGTCAGTTTAAGAGCGGGCAGGACGTGGTCTTTCTGGTGCGTCCCCGCGGGTCAGGACCGCAGGGGGGGACCGTCTTTATGGGAGGTACGCTCCCGTAACCGGCTACTCTGAAAGGACTTAGTTAGTTAACAGCACGGAAACCCGGGCAGCGGCTCAGCGCATCGAAGTCAGCTATGATGAGTTGGGCCGCTGTTCTATTTTGGGAAGCACCCCCCAGTTTGGTCTTCCCAGGGATTCGCGGGGTATTTACAATGACCCTTTCGTATAAGAATTCATATACTTTTTAGGGAAGGATCGCGAATGAGTCTTCATAAATTTGGTGTTACAGCGACATTCCTAACCCTGATGCTTTTGGCGGGCACACTCTTCGCCAACACCACAACCAAAACCAGCAGCAAGCACAGCTCAAGCACCTACACCGCCAGCCATCATTCCAGCACTCATAAGACATCGGCAAAATATACCAAGCACTCCAGCAAGAAGACGGCTACGGCGCACTCGCACGGACAGCGCACCATCGGTGAAGAGCGTACCCGGGAGATCCAGTCGGCTTTGATTCGCGAGCATTATCTGACGGGAGAGCCCACCGGCGTGTGGGACACCGACAGCAAGGACGCAATGATGCGCTATCAGGAGGCGAACGGCTGGCAGAGTAAGGTCACTCCTGATTCGCGCGCGCTGATCAAACTTGGCCTGGGCCCGGACCACAAAGATCTGCTGAATCCCGATACCGCTGTGGTCGCTTCGCCGCACGAACTGGGTCTAACCAAGGATGCCCTCCCGGGAGGCTCGGCCTCGCAATAAACTGATTTCTAAGTTCAGACCTCAAGGCGCGGCGCGATCCGCGCCTTTGGTTTTGTCCGAATTCGGAAACGGGTTTCCGTTTCAGGCGTTTTTCAGGCTACAGCCAGCTTGGTTTCGTTGTAACATCTACCCGAAATCAAAAACTCTGGCTGGATCCTCGAATCCGTCACAGCAGCGGAGGCCACTTCTTTGAACCGGACTGTTTGCGCTCTCGTCTTCGCGATACTCTGCGCTCCCACCTTCGCGCAGACTCAAACTACAACGGCACCCGTTGCATCGGCCACGACTCCGCCGGTCGCGGCCCACCAGGGACGCAAGAAGCGCGTTGCCGTCTTCGATTTCGACTACGCCACGGTGCAGTCGTATTCCGCTGCTGCCTTCGGAAGCAACGTCGATGTGGGCAAGGGCATTTCCGATCTCACCGTGAAGTATCTGGTGCAGGACGGCACCTACTCGGTGATCGATCGCAAAGCCATGGACAAGATCCTGGCCGAGCAGAATTTCTCCAACAGCGACCGTGCGAATCCGACCTCGGCGGCCAAGCTGGGCAAGCTGCTGGGGGTTGACGCCATCATTGTGGGCAGCGTCACCCAGTTCGGCAACGACACCAAGAACACCAACATCGGGGGTGGCGGGGGTGGTTGGGGCGGATATGGAATCGGCGGCTTTGGCCACAAGAAGACCAAGGCCATTGTGGCGGTTGATGCGCGCATCATCAACATCGATACCGCTGAGATCATGGCGGTGGCGGAAGGCAAGGGCGAGTCGTCGCGCGAAAGCACTTCGCTGCTCGGCGGCGGCAGCAACTGGCATGGATGGGGCGGAGGCGCGGTTGACTTCGGCAGCAGCGACTTCCAGCAGACTATTCTCGGGGAAGCGGTGAACGCCGCCGTCCAGCAGATGAGTACCGAGCTGATCGCCGACAATCCCAAGCTTGAGGCGCGCACCATTTCGGTCGAGGGCCTGGTGGCGGCGGTTGACGGTGGCCAGGTGATTCTGAACGTCGGCGGCAAGGCCGGCTTGAAGAAGGGCGATCAGTTGACGGTCGAGCGGGTGACGCGTGAGATCAAAGACCCCACGACGGGTGCCGTGATTCGCCGTATGACCTCGCAGGTGGGTGTGATTACGTTGACGGATGTGGACGACATCTCCGCCGTTGGAACGCCGGTCTCGGGCTCAGGCTTCAAGGTGGGCGACGCGGTGAAGACGGTGACGCAGTAAGTTAGCGAAGGTCGCTTAACGGGTGCAGGACGGGACGGAAGTCGCGGGCGAGTCGGCGTAGCGGGAGTGCTGGGTACGTTTGGAAAAATGAGCCCTGTGTCGCACGCGTATGCATGACCTTATGCTTTTTCCCGACCTTTATCCCGGTAGGGAACGCGGTGCGCGTTGATGCTATCGCCGAAAACCTGCGTGGGCGATATGAAAGCTGCCGTCCCTTACGGTGTCTGTGTCGAAGCTTGTGTCGTCGCTACGCGACTCAGAGTTTTTCCCACTTCACCCGGGCTCTGACGAGCCGGGCTCAAACCATTCCGCCGCTTCACGGCTGAATTTCCGGGGCACTCATCCCACTCGCCTCGCGCGAAGGTAAGCTACGACACAGACACCTTACGGGACTCGGGCGGATCGTGACGGAATGCCCACCCAGCACTACGCTGCGCTCCGTGCTGGGCCAGACTATGACCTCCGCTTCGCGGAGTCACCTTCCTGGAAGCCAAAAAAGCAGGCAGTCGCGGAACAGCTTATCGTCTTATCGTCCCGGGATTGTTCCCCGGAATAGGCGCAAACCGCGCACGGCCGTCTCCTATTTCGTCGTGCCGTTCTTGAACGAATCCAGATATTTCGTGAGACGGGGCAGCAGGGCGGTGGGGAAGCGGATCTCGCGGTCCATGTCGTCGGCTTCGTAGATGGTGACGCTGTCGCCCTCGACGACGATCTCCAGGACAGGAATTCCGTCTGCGTCGTTCACAGTTCTTAGTTCGCGGTGCATGAGTTCCTCTCCTCGATCCCCTGATTTGCAACTATCTTCCCGCGAACGGACGCGCGACGCAAATCAAAAGAAACTTTCGCCGATTGAACTCACGGGTTTTCAAACAGGTCGTATAAGCGAGTAATCTCCACCACGTCTTGCACCCGCTTGTTGGGGTTGCGAAATTTCAGATCGCAGCCTGCTTTCTTGGCCGAGGCCCACACGCTGACAAACGAGCCGATGCCAACGCTGTCGACCATGTCCACTGCAGAGAGGTCGGCGCGAATTGGTTTGCCTTCCGGAATCAGGTGGCGCAGGGTAGTCGCCAACTCGGCCCAGGTCTCGATGACCACGCTACCGGTGCAGCGCACAACCGTCATTTGCGGCTGGCGCTCAATCTGCAGCTCCAACACGCGTCGCTTCGCATCGACCACGAGAGCCTCCATTCTGACTCCGTGAAGCATGGTACATCCAGCCATGAACCGTCGCCAGGGCCCGCATCACACGCCAACCGCCATCACGACCATTCCCGCGCGCTTCTGCATCACAAGTCCATCGTGGTTGGTTCACAGCTCCCAGGCCCGTACTTCACAGCCCGACGTGACGCCCGTTACTGCGCTGCTGGTGGCCGAGTGGTGTGATAGGTGGCGACGTGGCTAGAAAGGCGGAGCGGTCATTCGGCACCCGAAGCCTGGGCTAAAGCCCACGGAGGAGGGACGCCGATTCACCGGGCTAAAGCCCGGTGCTTCCACCGAAGCCTGGTGCTTTCACAGAACCGGTGCTTCTACCGAAGGCCGGTGCTTCCACCCGAAGCTCGGAGCTTACACCAAGCCGGTGCTTCCACCGAAGCGTACTTCCGCCCGACGTGCACGTCGCACGCAAACATAAGAAACGTAAGTAAGGAGAACAGCATGGCTGACAAGAAAGCGGACCTCGCTGGCCCGGGCATTGGCGATTATCAGGTACTCGAGAAGGTCCTGCCGGAGGACTACAGCTCCCTGCTGTCGCCCAAAGAAACCCAGCGGGCGATCTTCGAGGTGAAGCGCTACATCGAAGACAACCTGTGCAAAGAGCTCAACCTGATGATGGTCGAAGTGCCGCTGATCGTGGATGAAGAGAGCGGCGTCAATGACCTGCTCGACCGCGACGGCTCACGCACGCCCATCCAGTTCCACATCTCGAACGATTACGATAAGCATCCCATCAACGCGCAGGTGGTGCAGGCCGCCACCAAGTGGAAGAGGATGGCGCTGCAGCAGTTCGGCATGCAGCCCGGCGAGGGGCTGTGTACCGACATGCGCGCCGTGCGCAAGGACTACTTCCTCGACCACGATCACAGCGCCTACGTCGATCAGTGGGATTGGGAGCGGGTCATCACTCCGGAGCAGCGCAATCTTGACTTCCTGAAGGCCATCGTCCAGAAGATTTGGAAGGTAATGGTCGGGGCGGAGCGTTACGCCCAGGAACTGTTCCCGCAGCTTAAGAATCCGAAATATCCGAATCTGCCGGAGCAGCTGACGTTCCTGCACGCGGAAGAGATTCTCGACATGTTTCCCGAACTGCCACGTAAACAGCGGGAGACGGCGATCCTGCAGAAATATCCGGCGACCTTCATCATTGGGATTGGCTGGATGCTGAAGGACGGCTATCCCCATGAGCTGCGCGCGGCCGACTATGACGACTGGGTCACGCCCACCATCACCAAGAACGGCCACCTGCTGCACGGGCTCAACGGCGATATCCTGGTGTGGAACTGGGTGACCAAGCGGCGGCATGAGCTTTCGTCGATGGGTATTCGGGTGAACACGGAATCACTGAAGAAGCAGCTTGAGCTCACGCACCAGCTCGACTTCCTGAAGTATCCGTATCACCAGGCCATCATGAATCATGAGATTCCGCTGAGCATCGGCGGTGGTATTGGGCAGTCACGCACGCTGATGACGCTGCTGCGCAAGGCCCACCTTGGCGAAGTCAGCGTCACCGTATGGCCGAAGATACTGAAAGAGATGTGCGCGAAGAAGAATATTCATGTGCTGAACTAGCAAGGGATTGAGGTCAGTAGGCCGAGGGCGCGGGCCGAAAGGTTCGTGCCCTTTTCATCGCTAAGTCACTTTTTTCTAACCAGCACGTACAGATGATTCGCCAAAACGTACGCATTCGGCCGTCGGTTGAGCCACAGATCAAGGTAGCGTAGTGGCCACAGTACCCAACCAGCGAGTGCATACGCTACTCTTCCGCCGATAAGTTTCGAATATTCGCAAATTGTCGTCAGCAGGGTCGCAGTTGGGCCAGTTCGTATGCCCATCTCGATAAGTTCCCAGTCGTCAGACGAAAATGTTTGTTCCAGACCTTTTGTTGTCCAGCGATGATAGTCAGAAGGATATCCGTGGAACGGATGACAGAACGGAACTACGACGTGCAGAAATCCTCCCGGCTGCAAAACTCGCAGTAGTTCCGACACAGCCTTGGTGGTATCGGGCACGTGCTCCAATACAGCATCGCACTCGATAGCAGCAACAGAACTGTCTTGGAATGGGAGTGACTGAACATCGGCTACGACATCAACATCGGGAAAGAAAACCGCATCGACGTTAACGAAGCCGTCAGGAATATACCCCCCCCCGGCTCCGCCGATAAAAAGTTTGAGGCCGTCGCATTCGGGAAGGGGTCTTTCTGCTGGATTATGAACAACCAGCAGGGGCGGATGCAGGAGTCGATATAGGCGAGAGCGTCTTCTTGAGTAGCGCCCGAGCATCTGCTCGGAGTCGGTAGCCACGCCCTCTAATTCTCGTTTGCTATCTCGCAATCCTATTTCTTCTGCTGCACTGCCGCCAGGCACTGACCGTAGAGGTCGAGCAGGTGGCGGGCATAGTCTTCGGCTTTCGAATCTGTATTACCCTGAAATCCCGCGCCGGGGGAGCTGGTCTTGCCGTAGCCGCTGGTGACGGCGATGAATTTCATCAGGTCGAGGGCGATATCTTCGTCGCGCCGGCTGCCGGCGGCGCCTTTAACGTTGGGTTCATCCATAAGTGCTGATCTCCGTGTGGGCGCGGGGCGCCGCAGGAAAAATCATAACAAAGGAAGACCGACGCGGGTGCGACGCATGGCGCTCGCCGACTTACGTCGGCTCGCAGGGGGTTGACCAGGGCCGGGTGTCGGCGCAGCTAAAGCTGCGCCCCTTCCCATGACCTCTGTCCCGGCGTAGCCAAAGCTGGCGTCCCTTCCCATGACCTCTGCCCCGGCGCAGCTAAAACTGGCGCCCTTCTCAAACTTCAATCCTTCTCAAACCTCAATCCTTCTCAAACCTCCATGGCGATGTGCCGCACTCGTCCTACGATGAAATCGCCCGCCCGGCGGCCGTGGGGTACTGCAATCAGTCGTACGGGCGCGGTTTCCAAATTGGGCCGCAAAATGAGATGGCCAGAGGTGAGATTGACGCGGGTGACGCAGCAGTGGATGCCGTCCCTCACCGCGTAGACCTCAGGCGAGCTGGCGTCGCGCGGCGGCGAGTTGTAATAACGGTCGATGAGCACCTGCGCCCCGGGCCGCAGCTGTGGCGCCATTCCGGCGACGTTCTGCTCGTCGAGCGTGATCACAGCGAAGCGGGTCCAGTCACGGCGATTGCCGACCGTTTTTGGTTTGAGCCGACGCAAAAAACTTCTGGGGAAGCTGACCACGTCCTGAATATCGTCGGCGCTGAAGCGAGCCGCGCGTGCTGCCGTGGCGAACGTGACCAGCGCGACCGTCTCGGTCTGGTCGGAGGAACGTCCGCCATCGACAGCGATGCGCTGGGCCTGGTTCACACCTGCGAGTTGCAACACGTCGAGGTGCAGGACGTCGAGCAAGCGATCCATGGCCTGCAAGCTAAGCCCGCGTTTGCCGTTGAGGAAGTTGGAGAGATGTGCCTGCTGAAACCCCGCTTTGTGGGCCAGCGACTTGCCGGTCAGTTCGCCGCGTTCGAGCCGCGCCCAAATGCCGGTACGAAGGCTGTCCTGAAGCGTTTGAAATCTGGTTTTCATAGTTTGCTAAAAGCTATACCTGTACTTTCGTAATATTCCCATAGCTAATAGTTGTTGACCCTGGATTTGTGGCAATGCGATATTCAACTTGCCCGAAGGTGTGGGAAACCCGGGCAAGGACAAAATCGAGCAATGCAGAACAATCATCCCGAAGGGGAAGACGGCCTATTCGCCGAACTGCGCCGCAAGGTACGATTCGCCGAAGTGCTGTCGTCCTCCTTCGAAAAACTTCTGGCCAGAACGAAGTTCACCGGGAGAATCAGCCTAGTTGTGCAGAACGGACGCATTTTGAAATCCGGCTACGAAGAGGGGTATTTCACCCGCCGACAAGAAGAGCGGATGATATCGTAGTCAGCCGGAGGGCGGCCATGCAGAGCTAATAAAGGTCATATCTGCTGGCATGGGCAGCGAGAGCGCCACTTTTGCACGTAATTAAATAACCGAAGCAGGTCATCGTAACCGAAACGGGCCCTGTGCTCCTGATCCCTGACAGTTAAAGGACAGGTCACGGGGCCCGTCGAATTTTATAAGGACATCGCCACCATGACATACAGCAGTTATGAGTTGAAATATTGCGAACGCTGCGGCGGTTTGGGATTGCGCCGCAGCAAATCTGGTTTGCCGTATTGCTGGGAATGCGAGCAGATGTTGAGAGCCTTCCTGCCCCGACCGGCGGCGCGCTCCGCCGAGCCCGGACAGTTGCAGCGCATCGTGCATCGCCTGGGGCAGCGGGCGCCGGCCTCCTCCGGCGAGGCTCTGGGTGTGCAGGAGACAGCTCATGCTTCCTGAAATGCGAGGAGAGCCAACAGTTCGCAAGCTGAAGCGCAACCGGACGCCGGAGCATGCGGTGGCGTTCGATCCTGAGCCTGAGACGGTGTGCTATCGCGGACAAGCCCTAGCCATCGTCCGCCACTTCTTCGAGATGTCGTGTCAACTAGGCCGGCTGCCATCGATCCTGGGCCGCGAATTTTTTCGCGCCAAGGTCTCGCATCACGCCATTCCCAGCTTTGAAGACCAGGCGCTGTTCTCGCATGACATAGAGCGATCGTTGATGAAGCTGGACGAAGATGAAATGCGGGTGCTCACACTGGTGGGGCTTTACGACCTGAACCTGGACGAAGCGGCCGAAATACTGCATTGGAGCGCGGGATACATCAGCCAGCGCTTCAGCGAGGCGTTGGCGCGGCTGACCCAGATATTTCTGGATAGCGGCCTCTTGCGGCGCGACCGGCCCGACCGGCGGCAGGCGCAGATGAAAGGCCGCAAGCTTCCGGGGCCGGCGCTTCCTCCGAAGAAGCCATCCGGCTCGGTGCGGCACGTCGTGGGCAAGCAACAGGAGCGGGTTGCTGTGTAGCAGCTAGGCCCTTGTGATAGCCGCGGAGGACGCAGGCGTTTTCCGCGGCTTGGGATTAAGGCCCTGGCTGGGGGGGGCGAATCCAACGTCGGGGAATCAGCGAATGTTTTGCAAAGGAAAACCAAACTTGAGATGCGTGGTTCTAACCGGGTGCGTCCCCAACGCCTGCCAGCAAAGGGACCGAGGAGATCGGTTATGAACAGACTGGTTTTGCTCGCAGCCACTATCGTCCTGTCGACGGGTGTGATGCTCGCCCAGAGCTCGCCTGCAACGACAGACATGGGACAGCCCAATGCTGCTCCGGAGCAAACTCAGCGCGGCGCGCCGGCGGCTCCGCCGATGGCGCCTCACCAGCGACCGGATACGACGGCGAATCCCGACCGTCCGGAAGCGGCGCCAGAGACGAGGTTACCGAACACGACCATCGACGATCAGCAGCCCGGGAACAGCACCACCGGATCGCCGTCTTCAACTATGGGGACGACGGGAAGCACGCCAGGTACTGAGCAGAGTCCCGAGGGCAACAAGAGCGGAACCACGCCCAACCAGACGCAGACGCCCGACAGCAACTCAACGCAACCGCATCAGGCCTACCC
Organism: uncultured Acidobacteriaceae bacterium; assembly: GCA_963796585.1. Lineage (GTDB taxonomy): Bacteria > Acidobacteriota > Terriglobia > Terriglobales > Acidobacteriaceae > CAVVDY01. The sequence continues at coordinate 715,267 of CAWCMB010000001.1, read as the reverse complement.
CAGTGGGAGTAGCAATCCGAACTCGTCGGCCAATGGGGCCAGCAGTGACGACATGAGCGGAACCAATCCGAGGCCGGATAACCCGACGAACAGCACGAATCCGCAGAGCACGCCGCCGCATGTTGCGACGCACGCGCCCGATGCGGGGACGGAGATGAATCCGGCGTCGTTGCAGACGGTTACCGCGACAATAGACCAGCATTAGCTGTTTGTATCGAGGCACAACCAATTTGCGAACACCGGCGCTCTGAGTTCGTGCCCTGATCATCGGCTGAGCTTCACAGTCTGGTCGGCTCGTCGGGACCCGGCTCGCGAACCGGCTTGTCGGGCTCAAGCACCGGCTTGTCGGGTGGCTCCTTCACCGGCGAGGGCAAATCTTCTCCAGGCGGGACGGGAATTGGTGTGTCGACATCGCTGCGCACATACAGATTGTCGCAAGATTTTGAATTCACTATGACCCTTTTCATACGCATGACAACTCCTCTACCCGGTCTCGCCGACCTTGACCTGCCCGAAGTTCAACAGTGTGACGATGAACACGCCGCCGGTAATGTTTCCAGCCGTCGCCACCCAAAGCCACTGGAGGTAATGAACAAACGGGACCTGGCCGGCGAAGACTGCGGACATGATTTCTCCACTACTGGCGATACAGTGAGCGAAATGGCCGATGCCAACCACAAAGGTCAACAACCAGATGACAGCGATTTGGCCGATGGTCCAATGGCTGGCCGTGACCATCCAAGCGACCAGGGCGATGATCCAGCCGCCGATGACGCCGCTCCAGAAGATGTGAGTCAGCCCGCCTTGCGAACTCGCGATGCCAAGCTGAACCAGCTGGTGGTGAATGCCGGGCGGCAGTGCGTCGGTCAGGATGGCCAGCGCGGCGAAAGCCATCGCGCCCAGGATGTTGAAGGTGAAGACCAGCGACCAGAGCCGCAGGGTGTCAACAAAGTGCCGCCGCTCGCTGAGTATGAGAGCGACGGGATACAGCGTGTTTTCAGTGAATAGCTGAGCCCGTCCGATGATGACCGCGATGAATCCGATGGGGTAGACGAGATAGGCGAGGAACTCGCGATTTGGTGCATTGGGCAACGCTGCCATGGCCGAAGCCACGCTCAGTCCGGTAAGCCCCATCGAGACTCCACCGGCAAAGCCTGAGAAGGCCAGGGCATGGGGGGAGCGGCGCAGCTCGTCATGCGCGTTGTCTTCGACGCGCTGGAAGATTTCGCGCGCGGTGCGACGCAACGATTGGTCGGTCGCGGTTTGTTCTTGCGGAGACTGCTCGGTTGCAGGCCGCTCGGTCATGCTGGTTGCCATGCGTACTCCGTGCTGCGGGTTAGATGCAAAGCGCGTGGGCGGGGCAGAGCTGCTCTTCGCGCGCAGCAATTTGGAGCTGGCAAACTCGTGCGCGTCGTCTTCTCTTCTAATGAGTTAAAGCGGTACCGCTACTCGTAGGCGTGCAGCTCGCGTCCGCGGGTCTCGGGCAGCAGCAGAGTGGCCACGACCATGGTGAGATAGGCAACAACGGCGAACATCGAGATGGCGTGGCCCAACTCCATGCGCGCGCTCAGCATACCAACCAACGTGGGGAAGAGGGCCCCGATGCCGCGTCCTACATTGTAGGAGAAGCCTTGACCGGAGCCACGAACCCGGCTGGGAAAGAGTTCGGTGAAGAAGGCGCCAATGGGGCTGAAGGCTCCGGACGCGAAGAAGCCCAAGGGAAATCCGAGCGTCAGCATGACCGTGTTGCTGATCGGCAAGTAGGTATAGCCGACAATGGCCAGCAACGAACAGATAGCGAACAGCACCAGCGTGCTCTTTCGGCCAATGCGGTCGGAGAGCCAGGCGCTCACCAGGTATCCAACGAACGAGCCGACGATGACCACGAACAAGTAGCCGCCGGTATTGAGCACCGAGAGGCCGCGCGTCGTCTTCAGATAGGTGGGCAGCCAGGTGGTAATGGCGTAGTAGCCGCCCTGCACTCCGACGGCCAGCAATGCCGTGAGCAGCGTGGTTCCAAGCAGGGATGGACTGAAGATTTCGAGGAAGTGGCTGCCTTTACCCAGCGAGCTCTCACGGGCGAGGGTGCGCTGGAAGACTTCGGGCTCAGGCACATGCCGCCGTATGTAAAACACCAGCACCGCGGGGAGGATGCCGATCCAAAACATGGTGCGCCACGCCATCGCCGCCGGCAGCACGGAAAACAGCACGGTATAGCTGACAGCGGTGACGGCCCATCCGATGGCCCATCCACCCTGCACCGTTCCCACCGCTTTGCCGCGATACTCGGCGCGGATGGCTTCTCCCATGAGCACGGAGCCGACTGCCCACTCACCGCCAAAGCCAAGACCCTGCAAGCCGCGCACGATGAGCAGTTGCCAGAACGAATTGGTGAATCCGCTGAGGCAGGTAAATACCGCGAACCACAAGATGGTGACCTGTAGAACGCGTGTGCGTCCGTAGCGATCAGCCAGCAGGCCGGCCAGCCACCCTCCTATGGCGGAGATGAGCAGCGCCACGGTGCTCAGCATCCCGGCTTGAGCCTTGCTCATGTGCCAGGCGGCGATGAGCGTGGGAATGACGAAGCTGTAAATCATGACGTCCATGCCGTCGAGTCCCCAGCCGCCGAAGGTGGCGAGCAGGGTCGAGCGCTCGGTGGGCGTGAGGTGGTAAATCCAGGGGCGGGTTGTGGTTTCGCTTGACGACATGCGGCTCCGGGCCAACCGTCGGATCATGCAAGCTTCGGTTAGGCGTTACAGATGGCCGGGATTGTACACCCTGGCATTCTGAGCTCAGCTATTCTGCTAATCTGCGCACGTATGCTCATCGCTGTTCAGGTGATCGCGGGAGTGGGTGCGGGGCTGGCGCTAGCCGGGGTCGCGTACTACGCGCTGTGCGCCTGGGCTGGTCTGCGATTCGTGTCGCAGCAGCATCGGGAGAGTGCAGCATTCGCGCCTCCGGTCAGCATACTGAAGTCGCTGAAGGGGGTTGATCCGCACATGCGGGCGGCGTTCCGCTCGCATTGCGTGCTGGATTATCCCGAGTACGAAGTGCTGTTCGGAGTGAATGATCTGAGCGATCCTGCGGTGGCGCTGGTGAATGAAGTGCAGCGGGAGTTTCCGCAAGCCAGGTTGCGGGTCGTCCATTGCCCGCAGGTACTCGGTGCAAATGGAAAGGTCAGCAATCTGGCGCAGATGCTGTCTCAGGCGCAGTACGAGCATGTGCTCATCAACGATAGCGACATCCTGGTCGAGCCCGATTTCTTGCGGCGCGTGATGGCCGGTTTTGCCGATGCGAAGGTCGGGGTGGTGACGACGCTCTATCGTGCGGTGGCGGGTCAGAGCCTGTGGTCGAAGCTGGAGGCGCTGGGCATCAGCACCGACTTTATGGGCGGAGTGCTGGTGGCTCGCGAACTCGAAGGCGGCATCAAGTTTGCGCTGGGCGCGAGCATGGCGACGACGAAATCAATGCTGGCAAATATTGGCGGGCTCGCGTCGCTGGTGGAGGTTCTCGGCGATGACTACGAACTGGGAGCACGCGCGGCGGAGGCTGGATATCGCGTTGAGCTTGCAAGCGTGGTGGTCGAGACGGCGGTTGCGGACTACACCTGGCGAGCCTTCTGGCAGCACCAGATGCGCTGGGCGCGCAACATCAAGGACCGCAGATTCGCGCAATACTTCGGGCTGGTGGTGACGTTCGGATTGGCGTGGGGAATTTTGGGCGTAATCGCTGAGCCTGGCGGGTGGTGGGCGTGGGCGGCGCTGCTTGCGATGCTCATCGCGCGCGCAGTTGCAGCAGTGGTTATCGGCGAGAAGGTCCTGCGCGACCGGCAGATTGGGCGAGACTGGTGGCTGATTCCGCTGCGCGATTTGGTTGCGCTGGGAGTGTGGGTCGCGAGCTTCTTCGGCAATACGGTGGTATGGCGAGGAGAAAAGTTTCGATTGGGCGATGGAAAGCTGAAGAAGATGGGTGACGAATCATAAGTGTCGGACGCCGCTAGTGAGATGAGACCATTCCAGCCCAGCACGAGAGCGGTGGGTACGGGGACTCGTGCCGTCCGCTGAAGCGGACTCGGGGTTTCCCACTTACGCCTTCCCAGCCATGAATGGCTGGGCTATCTTCTGCTGTCCCTATCGGGACGCCCGCATAGTTTGTCCCACCGTCGTTGCTCCATCGAGAGTTTCGTAACAGCCTCTTCCGCACTGGGCTGAAATTGTGATCGGGTCCTGTGTGTTGTAATGGCTCTGTCCTTCAACTCACATTCGGAGAGCCTTCATGAAACTTATCTCACGACAGATCCTGCTAACCGCTCTCCTACTCATTGTTGCTCTCAGCGCAGCACAGGCGCAAAAAATCAAAGTCGAGTTCGACAAGAACGTCGACTTCACAAAACTTAAGACCTACGCCTGGGACCCCACTCCGCAAGCCTCCGCCAGGCCGGTTCTGGTAGCTGCCATAAAGGCCGCAATCAACCAAGAGTTAGGCCAGCGTGGCGTGAAAGAAGTGGCGGAGAATCCAGACCTGTACATTGCCATGTATGGTGCTGTCGATTCCGACTTCGCTGTCACCTACTCCGATTTCTACTACGGGCCATACGGGATTCCGGCTTTCGATCAAAGCTTTTTGATGTGGGGAGGCTTACCGGGAACGACGAATACCGCGGTCGTTCACCAAGGACAGCTGGTGGTTGACCTGATCGATGCGGGGCGAAAGAAGCTGGCGTGGCGCGGCATCGCAACCCAAAAGCTGAGCGACCAGCAGATGAAGCTCGTAGAACAGGTGAACACCGCTGTCGAGAAGCTGTTCGCGAAGTATCCGCCGAAGAAATAACGAATGCCGAAGTCTCGAGGAATTGTTTTATTCGCAGCGCACGGGTAAGTCGTCCTGAGGTAACGAAGAGTCGTATATGAGGACCGGCAACGTATCACCGACGTGAAAAATTCGGGGCCATAGCTCCGGATCGAAAATGACGAGGTATGTGCATTCCTGGGCGCAATACTCGGCTGAATCGCTCAACGGCTTTTCTATCACACGTTCTACCCGCGCGACCTTGGCCTTCTGGATCACAACTTCAGTGTTGAGTTGGCTCAGCGTGATCCCTTTGTCACTGACCTCGCGTAGGGTTCCTTTGTAAAGCTTGCGGTCAGTGTCCTCCACACGAACAGGAACGTCCCGGGCCCACAAGTTGGCGGGTCCGGGAGCGAGCTTTTGAAGATCACTCCACGAGCTCCGACTGTTGTACACGGTTGCGTAAATGCTGTCCCAACTTGCGATCCGCGGCGCTCGCCAAGGGCCTGCTTTCAGCCGGAGTAAATTGCTCTTGGGAATGGTGACAGCCGATGAGGAGGCCTTCAAGACGAGCTCGTTATCGGTTGCTTTCTGAATTGTGCCCTCAGTGCAATTGTGCGCTTTATCGACTGCTCCGAAAGTTGTTTTATGCGTCAGGCTTTTCACTGCTTTCCAATAATCAACTTGGCTCTGTCCTGACGCGGAAACAGTAAGTGACAAGAGGGCAATCGCACTACCTCTGACGATCAGGTGGCAGGGGTTCATGGGTTACCTGCAAGATTGTAGCGCGGGGTTTGCCGTTACGCTTCAACTCCGGCAGGTTGGGCATTCTTGCGCGGACGGCGGTTCTGCTGGAGAATCTTCTTCCTCAGGCGCAGGCTTTTGGGCGTGACCTCGCAAAGCTCATCGTCGGCGATGAATTCGATGGCTTGCTCCAGGTTCAGGTTCTTGAACGGCACCAGGCGAATGGCTTCGTCGGCGGTTGAGGAACGCATGTTGGTCAGCTTCTTCTCGCGAACGATGTTGACGTCGAGATCGTTGTCGCGCGAGTTTTCGCCGACGACCATGCCTTCGTAGACTTCCACTCCGGGGCCGACGAACAGCTCACCGCGTTCCTGCAATCCCCATAACGCGTAAGCCGTCGTGAGTCCGTTACGATCGGCGACCAGCGCGCCTGTCGGACGATGTGGGATATCGCCCAGCCACTCGGTGTATCCGGCGAAGAGCGAGTTCATCACGATGGTGCCGCGGGTGTCAGTAAGCAAGTCACTGCGCAGGCCGATGAGGCCGCGGCTGGGGACTTTGAACTCCATGCGCACACGCCCGTAGCCGTGGTTGTGCATCTTTTCCATCTGCGCCTTGCGCATGCCCAACTTCTCGATGACCACGCCGACGAACGATTCAGGCACGTCGATGGTCAGAAGCTCAATCGGCTCCATCAGCCTGCCGTCAACGCGCTTGGTGACGATCTCGGGCTTGCCGACGGCGAGTTCATAACCTTCGCGTCGCATCATCTCGATGAGGATCGCCAGTTGCAGCTCGCCGCGTCCCATGACGCGAAACGAATCGGTGCTATCGGCGTCTTCCACCCGCAGCGAGACGTTGGTGAGCAGCTCTTTCTGCAGGCGGTCGCGCAGATTGCGCGAGGTGACGTACTGGCCTTCTTTGCCGGCGAAGGGCGAGGTGTTCACCATGAACTGCATGGCGATGGTGGGCTCGTCGATGGTGATGACCGGCAGTGGCTCAGGGTTCTCGACGTCGGTGATGGTCTCGCCAATGTTGATGCCCTCCACGCCGGCGACGGCAACGATGTCGCCCAGTTCAGTCGCGACGATGTCGGTGCGTTTGAGTCCGGAGAAAGAGAACAGCTTGGTGATCTTGGTCTTCTGCATGGTGCCGTCGCGTTTGGCGATGGCGACTTCTTCGCCTGCTTTCAAGGTGCCGTTGAATACACGCGCAATGGCAATGCGGCCGAGGTAGTCGCTGTAATCCAGATTCGCTACCAGCACCTGCAACGGGCCTTCAGCGTCGCCCTTGGGCTCGGGAATGGTCGAGACAATAGCTTCGAACAGCGGCCGCAAATCTTCGCCGGGGTTGTCGAGGTTCGTGGTTGCGGTGCCGGTCTTAGCGTTGGTGTACAGCACGCGAAAATCGAGCTGGTCTTCAGCGGCGTCGAGATCGATGAACAGGTCGTAAACCTCGTTGAGCACTTCCTGGGTGCGAGCATCGGGGCGGTCGATCTTGTTGATGACAAGGATCGGCGGCAGCTTGGCTTCCAGCGCTTTGCTGAGCACATAGCGCGTCTGCGGCAGCGGGCCTTCGCTGGCATCGACCAGTAGCATCACCCCGTCAACCATCTTCAACGCGCGCTCAACTTCGCCGCCGAAATCGCTATGGCCGGGAGTGTCGACGATGTTGATCTTGACGAATTCCTTCGGATCGCCGCCGGGATGGTAGACGACGGCCGTGTTCTTGGCCAGGATGGTGATGCCGCGCTCGCGTTCCAGCTCGTTGGAATCCATCACGCGCTCGGCATGGGCCTCGTTGGTGCGCCAGATGCCGCTCTGGTTGAGCATGGCGTCGACCAGCGTGGTCTTGCCGTGATCGACGTGCGCGATGATGGCGATATTGCGAATACTCGTACTCAAAACTCAGGTCCTTTCAGCTTGAAAACCGCGTGCGACAGGGGCAGACGGAGAGAGGATTTGGGAGTACCTCTAGTTTACCGTATGCGGGGCGGAGGGTTCACCACGGAGGCACGGAGGACACGGAGAGTTCGCGTTGGCGCAGTGAAATCAGCAGCAAGCCACCTTCGCCCAATTAGCCGAATCTCACCTCCTGCGCGACCTGCGCCTGCGAGTTCCTGATGAAAGCTTCGTACCTGTTAGGCCGGATGATCTTCGGCGGATATTTTCTTTATGCCGGTATTCACCATATGCAAGAGTCGGAGAGCATGGCGCAATACACGGCTTCCAAGGGTATTCCTGCGCCTGAGCTCGCGGTGAAGGCCACTGGCATCGCATTGATAGCCGGTGGAACTAGCGTCCTATTGGGCCTGAAGAAAGAGTGGGGCGCCGCAGCGATTGCGAGCTTCCTGGCCGGCGTTTCTCCCCTGATGCACGATTTTTGGAAGCAGTCGGATCCCGAGCGTCGGCAGAACGAGATGATCAACTTCGGGAAGAATATGGCTCTGCTCGGCGCTTCGTTGGCGCTCATGGGCATGGAAAACCCACGCCAGCAAGCCGCCTCGGACTGGAGTGAGAGCGAGTCTGAGCAAGATTGGCGGCCGGTGCACAGGAAAGCCGCCTGACTCACCTGGCAGGGGATAGAACGGACTCACGCCGGCGCGCTGACTTGAGCTTTGCCTTCAGCCTGCCGGCGCTCTTCCTTGCCGGCGATTGGCCGAACCAGATCGAGAGCGACGAGGCACATCAGCACAGCAACCGGAAAATACAGCGCGCGCAACTCCCAGCGATGTTTGGTGACGGTTCCAGTGGCTGCTCCCACAACGTAGCATATCCAAATCCCAAGCAGGAAAACGCTATCCACGGCATCGGGCTGCTGCGGCAGCCCTCTCACAGTGTGGGACACGGATCGGCCGCCCTTGACCGTGTCATACATCCAGAACACCACTCTGGCCAATGATTCAGCACACTTGGTGAGAGATCCCGTAACGAAGGTCGTGTACACCGTAAGCGAGCCGAGATGAGTCAGGGTAGCGGTTTGCATTCCCATGGCGAAGGCCAGCAGGGCGACCATTCCCAGATAGGCCATCGAGGAAAGGTTCGTGACATGCCCGTTTTGCAATGGCGGGGCAACGTAGCGGAAGGTCAATAGCAGGAGCGCCTCCAAGGTGAAGGTGAGCGATGCGATCCGCCTGAGGCCGACGCGCGCCCCGATTTCCAGCGCAATACGAGTGAGGATGAGGGCGCCGACGTAAGTGGCAATTGCGCATCCGAAGCGGCGAACAGTCACAAAATCAAGGTTGCCAGTCGCCATCCCCACGTGAATGCTGTTGCCGCTCATGTTCGCGGTAAAGACCTGCAAAAGCGTGAGCCAGCCGATGGCGTCGACGAACCCGCCTACCGACGTCAGAAGCAGTGCAGTCGCGGTGCGGTGAGCAGGGCCGAGATGAACGGTGTCAGGCATATCGAGTTTTTTGCGCTACATGGGATTGGATGGCCGGAACCGGCACGAGGCGGTCAGGGCCCGGGCATCTCATTACGCCCGGCATCCATCTCCTGACGAGGGAGTCTATTCATGAAACGAAAAGGAAATCGTGTTGTGGTTATTACAGGTGCGTCCAGCGGCTTCGGGCGTGGTGCAGCTCTGCGTTTTGCCAAGGCAGGAGACAACGTGGTGATCGCCGCCCGTCGCGAAGGTCTGCTGGAGGACGTGGCCGAGCAATGTCGGAAATCAGGAGTGGAAGCTCTGGCGGTGGAGGCTGACGTGAGCAAAGCGGCTGACATCCAGGAGCTGGCGGAGCAGGCATTGAACAAATTCGGCCACATTGATGTGTGGGTCAACAATGCGGGTGTGGGAACGGTGGCCCGCTTTGAAGAAGCTCCGCTGGCCGAGCACGAGCAGGTTATTCGAACCAACCTGCTGGGCACCATCTACGGATCGTATGAAGCGCTGAAGCAGTTTCGGAAACAGGGCCAAGGCGTGCTGATCAACTTGGCATCGTTCGCGGGAAAGGTGGCCCCTCCGTACATGAGTTCGTATGCCGCATCGAAGTTCGGCATTCGCGGGCTGGGCATGGCGCTGCGCGAGGAGCTCACACAGAACGGCGAAGACAACATCCGGGTCTCGACCATTATGCCGGTGTCGTTTGATACGCCGTTTTTCGAGCATGCCGCGAACCACAGCGGGAAGCCGGTGAAGCCGATCGGATCGGTTTACGACCCGAAGGAGGTCATCGAGACCATCTTCGAGATGTCCAAGGATCCCGAAGACGAGGTGGTGGTCGGCACCGAGGGCAGGCTCAGCAGCATAGCCCAGCGGCTCAGCCCCAAGCTGGTCGAGAAGCAGATGGCGAAGCAAACGCAAAAGGCGCAGATGGGCCAGAAGGAGAGCGCCAAAGACAGCTCGGGCAGTCTCTTCCGTCCGATGAAGAGCGGCAAAGAGGTGTACGGCGGCTGGACTGACGCCAGCCAGAGTACCGCTGGCTGGGAAAGCGAAAACGCTGAGCTCTCAAGCGAGAACGGCCACGCGGCCAAGCGCACGGTGGGAGTCGTCGCTGGTATCGCGGTGCCCGTGGGCATGGGCATTGCCTATCTTCTGCGGCGACGCATGCAACAACGCATGCAACAACGAGACCGTTGGGAGCAGGCTGCATAAGATAAGCGAGATTGGACATCCCGGGCGCTGTTCGCGTCCGGGAACTCTCCTGCTGCCCTGAACCATACCGTTCACCTACGACGCGCAAACTGCTTTTCCTGGCTTGGCGAACAAGGGTATGCTTAAGCCCTGAAGCCGATGGCAACGAGTGGCGCGGGCAAAAAATCTGCGAAGAAAACGGGCTCGTCAACGCCGGTCATTCCCGACAAGCTCTACTTTCGCATTGGCGAAGTGGCCGAGCTGTGTGCCCTTCCTGCGTACGTGCTTCGCTTCTGGGAGACGGAGTTCCCGCAGCTCAAGCCAGTCAAAGGCAGCACCGGCCAGCGCATGTACCGGCAGAAGGATGTCGAGTATGTGCTGCGCATCAGGAAGCTGCTTTATGACGAAGGCTTCACCATCCCCGGCGCCCGCGCTCAACTGAAGGCCGAAGCCAAGCCCGCCAAGCTTCAGGCCGGATTGCCCTTCCCTCCCGAGAAGCGCGCCGAGAAGTTGAAGAAGGTCCGCCAGGGCTTGCAGGATATCCTGGGCATACTGTCGAAGCGGCGATAACGCCGCGCCAGCGTCAGTGTTCCGGCCGGCTGCGACCATTACTCCTGAAAAGTTACGCAGACTCCGTTGGGATCGATTGCGCCAAACTCTTTGGCGCCCCAGGGCTTGGTCTGCAGTGCGCCGTCAGGGTGCACCTGGCCGCCGCGCGCCTGGTATTCCGCATAGAACGCCTCAATGCCCTTTACCGCCAAACGCACCATGGTCTGATCGCCAACCTGTCGCGCCAGCGCCCTGTCATCCATGCCTGCCAGATGGAGATAAGCGTCGCCTCGGTGGATGCCGGCGTAGTTCGGCGGAGTGGCATCGCGAAAGGTCTCAGTAAAACCGCAGATCTCCGTCCACCAGCGCAGAGATTCCTGGGTGTTGGCGGCGGGCAGTACGGGAATAGCGCCTTGGAAAGTCGGATCCATGCCCGCAGCATAAACCAGCCGGCCAAAGGCTGCCGCTGCTCCGTTTCTTGTCCGTCACAGCAACCTGTGACAGAGCGCACCGCGCCTCCGGTCGTTCTTTTTGTATTACCCCAAGACACGGAGACTTTCGATCCCATGAAAGACCTCAAGGACGCGAGCCATCTTTTTCGACTGGCGGCCGTATTCGCGGGACTATTCCTGATCTTTCTTTTGGTCAGGGCTGCGCTGGTGCCCAAAGGCTTTGGCAAATACGGTTACTATCGCGCGGAGGCGCTGGCCGAGGCCATGGACAAGCCCCTCAACTACGCCGGCCATCAGGCCTGCGCGGACTGCCACGGCGACATCGTCGAGGTGAAGAGCAAGGGCAAACACAAAGGCGTGAACTGCGAATCGTGCCATGGTCCACAGGAAAAGCACGTCGAGGATCCGGGCTCGGTGGTCCCCGCCAAGTTGGAGACGACTTCACTCTGCCCCCGCTGCCATACCGCGAACGCCGCCAAGCCCAAGAGCTTCCCGCAGGTGGTTCCGGAAGACCACTCCGGAGGCGTTGCCTGCGACACCTGTCATAAGCCGCACACTCCGGTGATTGAGGCGGAAGCCGCGGAGGTTAAGAAATGAGCATGACGCGACGGCACTTCCTTCTGCTTACAGCAGTCGCCGCGGTAGCGTGGGACTCGATTATTGCGGGAACGCCGGAAGCCGCTTCCACCTACAACACGGCCGACCATTGGTACGGCATGTTGATCAACATCGAAGAGTGCATCGGCTGTGGCAGTTGTGTGCGCGCCTGCCAGTTGGAGAACAAGATCCCCGATGGCGACTACCGCACCTGGGTGGAGCGCTATCACATCGAGGACTGGACAGTTGAAAATCCCACGGTGGACTCACCCGACGGAGGCAAGAATGGCTTCGTCGAGCTGAAGGAAACGGGCGGAAAGAATTTCTTTGTCCCGAAACTTTGCAACCACTGCGTCGATTCGCCGTGCACGCAGGTGTGTCCCGTGGGAGCGACCTTCCATACGCCCGACGGCGTGGTGCTGGTCGACTCGAAATACTGTTTAGGCTGCCGCTATTGTGTCCAGGCGTGTCCGTACGGCTGCCGTTTCCTCAATCCCGAGACCAACACGGCGGAGAAGTGCAGCCTGTGCTACCACCGCATCACCAAAGGCTTGACCACCGCCTGTTGCGAAAACTGCCCGACCGGCGCGCGGCAACTGGTGGACTTCAAGAATCCGAAGGATCCCATCCACGAGTTCCTGAAGACCCACAGCGTACAGGTGTTGAAACCATACATGGCGACCAAAGCCAAGGTTGACTACTACGGCCTTGATGGCTCGGTGCGATAGGAGGATCTGGTGCACGTTCCGGTTCAAGGGTTCATGTATCCCAATGAAGTCGAACTGCAGTGGAGCGTCCTGATCGTGCTGTATCCGTACATCACCGGGTTGGTCGCGGGCGCATTCATCCTGGCATCGCTGGAGCGCGTCTTCCGGGTGGACGCGGTGAAGCCCACGTATAGGCTGGCGCTGCTTACCGCGCTGGCATTCCTGATCGTTGCGCCGCTTCCGCTGCAGCTTCATCTTGGCCGTCCAGAGCGCTCGTTTGAAATGTATCTGACGCCGCATCGCTCGTCGGCAATGGCCATGTTCGGCTTCGTTTACTTGTGGTATCTGCTGGGTGTGCTGGTGGTGGAGATCTGGTTGGAGTACCGCCGCGACATCGTCGCGCTGGCACAGTCCAGCACCGGCATGAAAGGCCGGCTGTACAAAGTTCTTACTCTGGGTTCGTACAACGTAAGCGAGCGCGCCTTGCGCATTGACGACAAGGTTGGCTGGATTATCACCATCATCGGCATCCCCTCGGCGTTCCTGCTGCACGGATATGTGGGATTCATCTTCGGCTCGGTAAAGGCCAATCCCTGGTGGTCGACGCCGCTGATGCCAGTTGTCTTTCTGTTCTCCGCGATGGTGTCGGGGATTGCCGTGGTCATGCTGCTCTACATGCTGACCAGCTGGCTGCGCGGCCGGCGGATTGACATGGGCTGCGTGGACACGATTGCGATGTATCTCTTCTACACATTTGTGATCGACTTCACGCTGGAGATGGTTGACCTGATTCATCGCATATACGAATCCGATGAGTCGTTCCGCAGCCTTGATTTCATGGTCCACACCAGGCTTTACTTCTCGCAGATCGTTCTCCAGATTCTGATCGGAACGGTCACGCCGCTGCTGTTGCTTGCGATCACGCAACTCGTCCGCCTTCCCGAGATGACACGCAAACGCATCTACTCGGTCGCCGGCGTGCTCACCATGATCGGGATTTTTGCCATGCGTTGGAACGTCGTCATCGGCGGCCAGCTGTTCTCGAAGAGCTTCCTCGGATATACGACCTACAAGATGGGATTCGCGACCCGCGAAGGATTGCTGCCCGCCATCGTGCTATCGATTTTGCCCTTCGTGATTCTGTGGGTGTTGGTGAAGGTGCTGCCGCCGTGGCATGAGGAAGGCGGGTTAGCTCAGGCAGCACACGGCGATTAGGCGGACACCGTCAACCCGCTGCTCGCTCGACTTTACAAGGGGAACTCGTCTCAGCCCAGCTTTGCATTACACTGGCGCTCGTGCGCACTCTTAGCCGTTGTCTTCATCCTCATCAAGATGTTCCCCGGGCTATGGCGCCAAGGGTGCCTAGCCTCGCATTAGAGCATCGAGTGCCACGGTCTAAATGCCTCGTAGGGCAACCATGCTGAAGCCACGTTCAGCGCCGGCGATTGCTCTGGGAGCTGTAACTCTATTGGCCGCGATCCTGCGGTTTGTGGACCTTGGCGCGAAGAGCGTCTGGTCTGATGAAGCCTTCAGCATCTTTCTCGCAAAGCAAAGCTGGCCCAATTTCTGGCACATCGTAACCACCGCAGAGGCAAATATGTCTCTGTACTATGGGTTACTTCGCGGCTGGATCGGCTTTAGTGACGCCTCATGGTGGGTGAGGCTTTTGTCGGCGCTGCTGGGCGTGGCAGCGGTTCCGGTGGTTTATTGGATTGGGAAAGAACTCTTTTCGCAGCGAGCTGGAGTGTTGGCTGCTCTGTTGCTTGCAATCAACCCCTTCGCCATCCGGTACGCGCAGGAAGCCCGCAGCTATAGCCTTCTTATTCTGCTGATTTCGGTTTCGTTTCTGGCTTTCTTCCACTGCTTACGGCAGCCCAGTCGCTTCTGGAGCACTTGCTATGTGCTGGCCACAGCCGTTGCCCTCTACGCACATTTCTTCGCGGCGTTGGCTGTGCTGGTACAGTTGGTTTCGTTAGCGATGGTTCCGGCGGAGAGACGCCGATTAGCGATTCAGCAAATGTTGCAGCTTAGTATCGTTGTCGTCCTTGGATTGCCGCTGTTATGGTTCGTGGTGTTCAGAGACCGCGGGCAACTTGGCTGGGCGCCACCCGTCCATGGGAGAGACGTGTATGACGTCTTCCGCTTCATGGTGGGCAGTGGACTTAAGCTCGGCATCGCGCTGGTAGCGGTTTTGATCGCTGCGGCTGCCTGGATTGGCAGATGTCGTCAGCAGCGTTGGACGATGGAGAACTGGTCCGTCCTCGTTCTCATGTTATGGCTGTGCTTGCCAATCGTTATTACCTTGGTCGTGTCCGTTCGCAAGCCAATCTATGCTCCGCGGTTCTTGATCTTCTGCTTGCCGGCCGCTCTCCTACTGGTGGCCGAGGGCATGGCCGAAATTCGTTTTGCATGGATTCGCTATGCGCTGGTGTTGGCGCTGGTTATCGGCGAGATAGGTCCGCTCCGCTCGTACTATGCTGAAGCCGGGCAGGAAGATTGGAAGAGCGCGATCGCGTTTCTCGCCGGGAATGTGGGCGCCCGCGATGCCACGATGTTGCCCAATCCCTACTGCGAATTGCCGTTTCAGTACGGGCTCGAGCACGCGCGGTTTGCAATTCCTGGCTTGCGAATCATTTCCTCGCCGCTGCCTGAGGGGCCGCAAGCCTCTAGGCCGGACCATCTTTGGATGGTCACCTGTTCAGCAACCAAGGATCTGAAAACGCTGCCAGCGATCGGTGAGTACCAGGTCGAGGAAGAGAAGCGCTTCAAGGGGGTTCAGGTCACCAGGCTGGGCCGATAAGCTCCACGCTCGGCCGGTCACTCGCTTCGGCTTCGTTTTGCATTTAAACTAGCGATTTGTGCGCATTCTGACCCGCTACATCTTCAAGGAAGTGATCTCGCACGCCTTACTTGGGCTGGTGCTGTTCACTTTTATCATCTTCATGCGAGACCTGGGCCGCTTGCTGGAGCTGATCGTGCGCAACAGCGCCCCGCTGCCCAGCGTAGCCGAGATATTCTTCCTGACCCTTCCGACGACCTTCACGGTGACTCTGCCCATGGGCGTGTTGGTCGGAATCCTCATTGGACTGAGCCGCCTGGCAGCGGATAGCGAAGTAACAGCAATGCGTGCCAGCGGATTCGGCGTGGGGCTGTTCTTGCGCGCAGTATCCCTGTTTGCCATCGCGGTTTGGGGGCTCGCGATGTTGAACAGCATTTACGTTGCGCCTAAGTCAGCGGCAGCTCTCGTGTCGATGCAGAACCGGCTGAAATCGTCGCAGGCATCGTTTGAAATCCAGCCACGGGTGTTCTATGAGGAGTTCAAGAACACCGTCCTTTATGTGCAGGACGCGATTCCCGAAGGCGATCGCTCGCTGTGGCGTGGAGTGTTCCTGGCCGATACGACTGATCCTGCTTCACCGAAAGTCACGGTCGCAGACCGCGGCGTGCTGCTGAACGACTCGCCCGATCATCTCCGCTTTCATCTGGAAGATGGCAGCCAGCAGCAGTTGGAAGTAAAGGGCAAAGATCAGTACTCCATTACTACCTTTGAAAGCACCGACATGCCCATCAAGGTGCCGCCCTCGGCCGAGCGTGGCGCCTACGACCTGCTGCCGGTCGCCCAACTGAGCTTGCGGGAATTACTCGCCAACTCAGCACGAGAGCATAAAGCGGCAGCGGACCTCGTCATCGCCGGAACCCCGGAGGCGCGTGACCAGGCCATCAAGGCGCGGGCCTATGACGAGCTCAAGGCCCGCTACTACGAGATCGAGTTCCATCGCCGCTTCGGTCTGCCCGCAGCTTGCCTGGTGCTGGCCATGGTGGGCATTCCGCTGGGTCTTGCGGCACGCAAGGGCGGCAAGAGCACCGGATTTGTCCTGACCATCGCCCTGGTTTTTATCTACTACGTGTTTTCGTTACTAGGCGTTTCATTGGCGCGCCAAGGCAAGGTCTCACCCTGGCTCGGAGTGTGGGGCGGCAACCTGATCTTCTTCCTCTGCGGTCTAGTGCTGCTCTGGAGATCGGATCGCATGCCGGGGGAGGTTGGGAACTTTGGCACACTCTGGGCGTGGCTGGCGCGCAAGTGGCAGTCCTTTGGCGCCCTGCGGGCTAGCCGTTGGCAGCAGGTCGATTTTGCCAACCGCCGCGAAGGTAAGAAGCGGTTCAGCGCGCGCTTCCCGCTAATTCTGGATGACATGATTCTGCGGGATTTCGTCATGTATCTGGCGATGATCCTGGCGACCTTGCTCATCCTCGCGCTGGTCTTCACCTTCTTTGAGCTGTTCACCGATATCGTGCGCAACAAGGTTTCGGTGCTCCTGCTGATGGAGTACCTGCTGAACCTGAGCCCCTCGCTCATCTACCAGATGACCCCGGTCGCGGTCATGCTGGCGGTACTGATCACCTTTGGGCTGATGCAGAAATCGAGCGAGCTGACCGCCATGAAGGCCACCGGCATCAGCTTGTATCGTGCCACCTTGCCGGTCATCGTGCTCTGCGCATTGTTCGCCGGGGGGTTGTTCCTTTTCGATCAGTTCTACATACCCCATACCAATAAGCGGCAGGAAATTCTGCGCAACGAAATCAAAGGTAAGCCGGCCCAAACCTATTTACAGGCAAATCGTCAGTGGATTGTTGGTGGTAACGACGAAATTTACTACTATCAGCTCTTCGACGCCGACACCGATACTTTCCGTGGAATCTCGATTTTTGAATTCGATCCTAAGACCTTTCAGTTAACCCGGCGCATTTCCGCAGCCGAAGCACACTGGGAGCCCAGCCTTCAAAAGTTTGTTTTTGAAAATGGGCGGGTGCGAAGCCTTAAGGGAGCTTCGATACAGGACTACAAAACTTTCGAAGTAGCTACGTTCAACGAGCTGCACGAAGATCCTAACTACTTCAAAAAAGAAGTCCGGCAATCGTCAGAGATGGATTACCAGGAGCTTAGGGACTACATTGACGACCTGCAGCAGAGTGGTTTCGATACAGTTCGTTTACGCGTACAGCTTGGAAAGAAATTCTCTTATCCGCTTGTCACGTTGGTGATGGCGGTACTAGCCATTCCATTCGCCGTGTCGGGAAGGACCGGCGGAGCGTTGGCCGGCGTTGCTATCGCAATCAGCATAGCCGTGGTCTACATTGGTATGGCCGGCCTATTCGAAGCCATGGGGAATGCCAATCAGTTACCGGCGATGCTGGCAGCATGGTCTCCAGACCTGGTCTTCGGGTTGGCCGCGGGATATATGTTGCTTCGAGTACCTACGTAGTTTGATTGGACGTCTCACCTCCTCATGCCCGCGACCAGCTCTCCAATTCGTGGCCAGACTCGACCATCGGAATCCGACCCTGCGGGCTTTCTGAGTAGGTTCGGCGCTTGGCTGGCTTTAGCGGCCATCACGGCCCTGGGAGCGGCGCTACAGCTCCATGCCATTACGGCAAAGAGCTTTTGGCTGGACGAGGGCTCCAGCATCACCATGTCGCGGCTCGACTGGTTCAACTTCCTCCGCATCCTGTGGCGGCGGGAGATGAACATGATGCTTTACTATCTGCTGCTGCGCGGATGGTTGCACCTGGGGGACTCAGTA
Source organism: uncultured Acidobacteriaceae bacterium (assembly GCA_963796585.1). Classification (GTDB taxonomy): domain Bacteria; phylum Acidobacteriota; class Terriglobia; order Terriglobales; family Acidobacteriaceae; genus CAVVDY01. The sequence goes on along the minus strand of CAWCMB010000001.1, from coordinate 697,273 downwards.
ACCTGGATTCGCGGGCTGTCGGTGGTGTTCGGCGTTGCGGCTATTCCGGCAATATTCCTACTCGGACGCAAGATGCTGGGCACCCGCTTCGGGCTGGTGAGTGCGTTGCTGTTGAGTGTCAATGCCTTTCAAGTCCGCTATGCCCAGGAAGTTCGGAGCTATAGCTTGCTGGTGCTGTTGGTCATTGTTTCAAGCTATTTCTTCGTATCGGCGATCGAGGGTGGACGGCGAACAGACTGGAACTGGTATATCGCTGTCAGTTCGCTGGCAATCTACGCGCATTTCTTCGCTGTGCTGGTAGTAGTGTCGCATTGGGTCGCATTGCGCCTTATGGCGCAGACCGCGACGGTAGCTTCGGGAGCAGATATTCGGCTTCAATTTCGACGGGCTGCCCGTCTGGTCGCGCTTTGGACTGCGCCGATCTGGATATTCATAGCGACAACGGGAGCTGGTCCTATCGCATGGATCCCCCGGCCCGGACTAGGCGACATCATAGGATTGCTGAAGAAGTTATCCGGCAATGCGGACACCATGCAGCTCATTGTGTACTCCGCATTTGTCGTGTTGGGCCTGACGACTGGAGCTATTGCAATAAGGCGCAAGCGGTCCTATAGCTTAGCGTATGCAATCCTGGCGTGCTGGTTCTTTGTGCCTCTATGTGTAGTTTTGCTGGTTTCTATCGCGCGGCCAGTATTTGCTCCACGGTATTTCATGATTTCGCTTCCGGCATGGATCATGTTGGCGGCTGCCGGCATAACGGCTATGCGTCCGCGGCTAGTGGCTGGAGTGTTGACGATTGCGATCGCACTCTCCGGCGTCGACGGAGTCCACGCTTATTACAAGGCTGACTTCGATATTGGCCGCAACGATGTACGGTCGGCAACGGCTTACATACTTAGTCATGCCCAACCGCAGGACGGCGTGGTGTTCTATACCCTATCTACCAGGTTTCCCTACGACTACTATGCGGCGCATACGAATACTCCAGTCAAGCCCGATATTCTATATCCGGGAAACAACTCTGGAGTAGGATGGCGAGACTTCATGGGAGTGCCTGCTGCCGCACGCGTGCCCGGTTTCGCGCAAGGTCACGAGAGGATTTGGGTGGTAACTACACCCCTGCCACCGAACGATCCTAGGTTCAACGCCTTCGAGGCAGCGCTGAATCAGCAATACAAACTCACGGATACGCACGATTTCCCATATGTTCACGTGATGCTGTTTGCGCGACAATAGTGGGCTACTGAACTATCAAACAGGTACGTGTTCCGCGGGCTGAAGCCCGCTTGTGTAACAGGATAAAGGAGTCGCAACGGCGCAGCTAAAGCTACGCCCCTTCGCAGCCGAAGCTACGCCCCTTCCATGAAGACCAATGCCGCACGCCTGCTCGATTCGCTTGGTGTCTCCTACGAACTGCGTACCTACGAGGTTGATCCGGAGGATCTGGCGGCGGAAACTGTAGCGGCGAAGGTCGGTATGCCTCCCGAGCAGGTATTCAAGACGCTGCTGGCGCGTGGCGACAGAAATGGGCCATGCTTCGCCGTCATACCGGGCAACTATGAACTGGATTACAAGAAGCTGGCAGCGCTCAGTGGAGATCGCAAGGTAGAGCTTGTCCCGCTGAAAGAAGTGCAGCCGCTGACAGGGTATATCCGCGGTGGAGTAACGGTGCCGGGAGCAAAGAAAGACTACTCCGTGTTCGCCGATGAAACCATCGAGCTATGGGACGTGATCTCGATTTCGGCGGGGGTGCGCGGGACGCAGATTCTGCTTGCTCCCGCTGACTATCTACGAGTTGCCAAAGCGACTATCGGCGAAATCGGGCACCAAAAGCGGTCGAGCTGAATCGCCCCTCGCCAGACAGCAAGGCCGCGATTTCCGCTGCTATAATCAAGCTATCAATGCAACGTAAGCGTTTGATCCGCTCTACTACAGTTCTTTGTGTTCGCCGCGACGATAAGGTGGTGATGGCCGGAGACGGCCAGGTAACCCTCGGCGAAGGTGTCATCAAACACACCGCCCGTAAGATTCGGCGGCTCTACCAGGACAAGATACTGGCAGGCTTCGCCGGCTCGACGGCTGACGCGTTCTCGCTGTTCTCGCGCTTCGAGTCCAAGTTGGAGCAGTACCACGGCAATATTGGCCGCGCCGCCGTCGAACTGGGCAAGGATTGGCGCACCGACAAGATGCTGCGCCAGCTCGAGGCGCTTCTGCTCGTAGCCGACCAGAGCCAGACCTTTCTCATCAGCGGGCAAGGCGACGTGATTGAACCCGACTCGGGCATTGCGGCGATCGGCAGCGGCGGCCCGTATGCCACGGCGGCGGCGACTGCCTTGATGGAGCACACGCAACTTCCGGCGCGCGCGATCGCAGAAGAGGCGATGAAGATCGCTGGCAAGATCTGCATCTACACCAACGATCACATCACGATCGAGGAGCTGTGAGGAGTTGCCGCGGTTTTTCAATGCGTGATCAAGCGCTCAGATGATCGCTGCGGACCTGCTTCGCGTCAGGGCACGGCCTTGATCGTGCCGAATAGCTCTCTTTTAGATAGTTATGAGTCCCGTAGGTGTCTGTGTCGTAGCTTACCTTCGCGCGAGGCGAGTGGGATGAGTGCCCCGGAAATTCAGCCGCGAAGCGGCGGAATGGTTTGAGCCCGGCTCGTCAGAGCCGTGTGAGGTGGGAAAAACTCTGAGTCGCGTAGCGACGACACAAGCTTCGACACAGACACCGTAGGGACGGCATATGCCGCCGGCTGAGAAAAATTGATACACGGTTTTCGGCACGAATAAGTTCGTGCCCTGACGCGAATTGTCAAAAAACCGCATCTGTTTATCGGGGCGGCATAGAAGCAGGTCCCTCGCGAGCTAAAGCTCACTCGGGATGTCAATGCCATCGGGAGTGCGTATTTGTATGCCTGAAGGCGTACTCCACCCACAGCGGATTGTTCCATGCAGATCATCGAAATCTACAAATCGCTGCAAGGAGAGTCATCCTACTCGGGACTGCCATGCGTCTTTGTCCGCCTTGCGGGATGCAACTTGCGCTGCGTGTGGTGCGACAGCGAGTACACCTTCAAGGGTGGGTCGCGCATGACGCAAGAGCAGATCGAAGCCGAGGTGGATCGCCTGCTACCGAACCAGGGCTTAGTTGAGATCACCGGAGGCGAGCCCATGTTGCAGGAGCGCGAGGTCGTTCCCCTCATGGAAAGCCTGCTGGCCTCGGGCTATACCGTGCTGCTGGAAACCAGCGGTGAGCGTCCGCTGGCGAGTGTGCCCAGCGGCGTCGTGAAGATCGTCGACGTGAAGTGCCCCGATTCCGGCGAGGGTGGAACGTTTTTGCCGGAGAACCTGAACGCGCTGACCGAGCGCGATGAGCTGAAGTTCGTAATCGCCAGCCGAAGGGACTATGAGTTTGCGCGCGACTTTATCCTGGAGGTCGCCTCCAGCCTGTGCGCTTCCATCATTTTCTCCCCGGCGTTTCGCAAGGACGCAACCGGCAGCCGCAGCGTGGAGCACTGCCTGGTCGATCCCCGCGACTTGGCGAAATGGATTCTGGCGGACAACCTGAACGTGCGCCTGGGATTTCAGATTCACAAGTTCATTTGGGAGCCTTCGCTGAAAGGCGTCTGAGATGGTGGACACCACAAGCAACGCGGATGCCGTCGTTGTGCTCAGCGGCGGGATGGACTCGACCGTGTGCGCTGCCTTGGCGGTTCGCGAGCACGGCGCTGAGAACACCGCTGCCCTGCACATCAGCTATGGCCAGCGGACCGAGCAGCGCGAGCAGCAGGCCTTTGGGGCAATTTGCGACCGGCTAGGCATTCATACCCGGCTGATGTTCCGCACTCCATTCTTTCGTGCGATCGGCGGGTCGGCCCTAACCGACGAGAAACTCGACGTTCCCCAGGCTGGGCCAGAAATTGGCGCCGAAATCCCGATTACCTACGTTCCCTTCCGCAACGCTCATTTTCTTTCGGCAGCCACCAGTTGGGCAGAAGTATTAGGCGCTCGGCGCATCTATATCGGGGCAGTGCAGCAGGATAGCTCGGGCTATCCCGACTGCCGGCCGGAGTTCTATCAGGCGTTTAACGAGGCGATTCGTACCGGCACCAAGGACGGAGCCATCCGCATCGAGACGCCACTGATAGGGTTGCGAAAGTCACAGATTGTGACGCTTGGCCTTGAATTGGGCGCTCCCTTCGATTTAACGTGGTCATGCTACAGCCGGGTGGATCAGGCGTGCGGCATTTGCGAAAGTTGTGTGCTTCGCTTGCGTGCCTTTGCAGCGGCGGGTGCTCATGATCCGATTCCCTACCTGGCGCCGGCTTCATCGCAAGCTTAAAGTTGCGATTTACGGAAGTACCAGTCAGGCTCGCGCGACACTTTGCAAGGTTGGGTGCGCGACGGAGGCAAATATATATGAAGAGATTTCTACTTTTCCTTTCTATCCTGGCCATGCTAGCCGGCCTCAGCGTCATTCCGGCGATGGCTCAATCAGGTACGGTTAAAGGCTCTGCCAAAGATCAGGAAGGCAAAGCCATCACCGACGGCACCGTCGAATTGGATAACGTCGATACCGGCAAGAAGATGACCAGCAAGACCGGCAACAAGGGCGAATACGTAGTGCTGGGCGTGCCCGCCGGAACCTACAACGCCATCCTTTTGGACAAAGATGGCAAACGCATCGACGCTTTTGGCAAAGTTCCGGTTGGCGCGAGCCAGGAAACCACTGTTAACTTTGACCTGAAAAAGGATTTGGCAGGTCAAGGTCCAACTCCGGAACAACTGAAGAAGTATGCGGAGGCCAAGGCGGCCAATGAAAAGATCAAGAACCTGAACGCGCTGCTGGCCCAGTCACGCGAGTTGGAGAAAGCCGGCAACTACGATCAGGCCATCGCGCTGTTGCAACCCGTGGCCGAGCAGAATCCTACCCAGGACTTGCTCTGGGGATACCTGGGCGACGCCTATCGCGGCGCCAAAAAGTATCCCGAGGCGATTGACGCCTACAACAAAGCGGTCCAGCTTAAACCGACGAACGGCGGTTACATGAGCGGCCTGGCTGACGCCTATGCCAAGTCGGGACAGATCGACAAAGCGATCCAGGAATATAACGCTGCGGCCCAGGCCGAACCCTCCAATGCCGCTACCTATTTCTTCAATGAAGGTGCGGTTTTCACCAACACCGGCAAAGTCGATGACGCGATTGCGGCATTCAACAAAGTCATCGCTGCCGATCCCAATCGTGCTCTTGCCTACTACTGGAAAGGCGTGAACATGGTCGGCAAGGCTACCACCGGCAAAGACGGAAAATTCGTCGCGCCTCCGGGAACCGCCGAGGCCTTCCAGAAGTATCTTCAGCTGGATCCGAACGGAACCATGGCGCAGCCGGCGAAGGACATGTTGGCCAGCATCGGAGCTTCTGTCGAAACCAGCTATGGCAAGGGCAAGTCTAAGACTCCACCCAAGAAGCAGTAAGCAATTCGTGTTTCCTCAGGGGCGGTCGCGCGCCGCCCTTTGTGTTTTTATGACTTAGGACCGCACGAGGTGCAACAACTCCGCTTCCTAGACCTCCCGCCTCAGCAGAAGGAAACAGGGCAGAAGGAAACAGGACGATGGAAGGCAGGCGGTGTTTCGCCCAGCTAACGTCCGGAAGAAGGACGTGAACCTGGGGCACGAGGCTTCGGCTTGCTTTTGCTCTTAAGGTTGAGCTCCACTGCGGCGCGGATGAGATCCTTCAGGGCCTTCTCATCGATCTTTTCGCCCTCGTGAATGTCGATGGCGCGCCTGACATTTCCCTCAAGGCTGGAGTTGAATAGCTTGGCCGGGTCTTTCAACGCAGCGCCTTTGGCAAACGTCATCTTGACCACGTTCTTGTACGTCTCTCCCGTACACACGATCCCGCCGTGGGAAAAGACCGGAGTCCCCGGCGATTTCGCCTTGGCCCACTTCCACTCTTCAACCATCTCAGGGTCCGCGGCGCGTATGATTTCCCGTACTTTCGCGAGCATCTTCCCGCGCCAGTCGCCAAGTTCCTTGATCTTCGCATCGATGGACGCAGAGGCTGATTCCGTCCGGACAGATTTTTTCATGTGCCGCTCCAACTCTCGCACCTACTTTAGATGGGCTCCCGGCAGCCCGCAACTTCCGCAGGTGCAGGCCGGGACCCACCTCCCGGTTTGACCCGTCAAAGTTGCCGCTGATAAACTCTTGATTCGCCTTCCTTTCGGCAATTCCACCTAAGGACTATTCGTGCGCAGTTCCACTCGACATCAATTAAAGACCGACGAATTCAGAGAGACGACAGTCACAACCCTCAATTGGGCGGCTGAAAACCAGTCCACACTCATCATCGCGGCAGTCGTCATTGCGGTCATCCTGGCTGTGCTCATCGGGGGCTGGACCTACGTCAGCTATCGCAACCAGCAGGCGCGCGGCATGCTGGGGGCGGCCATTGATAAGTACAATGCGCCAATCCGTGCGGCAGGCCAGCCGGCGGTGGCTGGCGAGCTTAGCTACGCCTCAGCTATCGACCGGGCCAAGGCCGCGAACGCGGAATTCACCGAAATCGCCAACAAGTATTCGTTCACCGAATCCGGCCGCATCGCGCGTTATTTCGAGGGCATCACCCTGCGCGAGATGGGCGATGCCGCCGCCGCCGAAAAGCAGCTCAGCCAGGTTGCTTCCGGCTGGGACAAGAGCATGGCTGGACTTGCGAAGCTGGCACTCGCCGGCTTATATGCGAACACCAATCAGACTTCGAAAGCCGTCGATATGTACAAGCAGTTGATCGATCATCCTTCGAATTCGGTTGGCAAATGGACGCCGCAATTTGAGCTGGCTGAGCTTTATCAGGCAAATAATCAGCCACAGGACGCGCGCAAGCTCTACGAGCAACTGCAAAAAGAAAGTCCTACAACTCCCATTGGACAGATCGCGACCCAGAAGCTGCAGTCGCTCGGCCCGGCCCCGGCAGTACCACTGCCAACCCAGCAGTAGCTCTCAAGCATTTCTGGTTCCTGGACCGGTCGCTCATGCGGCCGGTTTTTGCTGCGCCACGGAACGCGCTCGACTCACGGCAAACTTACGCCCGCTAGATGCATCTCTTTTGGTTGGAATTGAAACTGCTCGACAATTACTTCACCGTACAAGTTAGGAGGAAGGCATGAAAGGTTTTCTATTTGGTTTAGGCATGGGGATTGGGCTGGGAATTCTGTTCGCCCCGATGAGCGGCGAAGAAACCCGCAACAACCTCGCTGATCGCGCCAACGATCTGGCGAATTCGGCGCGTGACACCTACGAACAGGGGCGCGACCGGGTCAATCGTGGCGTCGAGTCAATCCGCGGCACCGCTGAGCGCGCCATGGGACAGGTACGCTCCGGCGTTAATGAGGGAATGCGCTCCACCGGCACCGAAAGCAGCACCGGGGTCTAGCGGAGTCTAAGCAACTCAGGTCTATTGTGCGCGGAAGACCTAAAGAAAGGACTACCACGGAGGCACGGAGGATCACGGGGGTCACAGATCTGACTCTCTCTATTCTCCGTGTCCTCAGTGTCTCCGTGGTGAGCTGTTTTGCTTGCAGACGGAGGAATGAGCTCGCCGAACGCTTAGCTCACCAGCACTTCCCGCAACTTATCCCGACAACCCCACCCTGCGCCGCTCATCCTGAGAGATGTAGAGTTCTGCCAGGTCGAGATCGCCGGGCGTCGTGATCTTAATGTTTCGGGGCGAGCCCATTACCACGTGAACCGTGCCCCCGCTGCGTTCAATCAGCGAAGCCTCATCGGTGCCGACAAAACCGTCCGCCAGCGCCTCATCGAACGACTTACGAATCAGGGCAAAACGAAAGCCTTGCGGGGTTTGCGCCAAGACCATTTTTTCGCGCGGGACGGTCGCAACCACTACGGCTCCGTCGGCCGTGCGATCGACTTGCTTCACCGTGTCGATGGCAGGAATTCCGGCGATGGCGGCGCCGTACTTTTCCACTCCCTCAATCACTCCGATAATCGTTTCCTGATCCACAAATGGCCTTACTGCGTCGTGCACCAGCACGATGTCGTCGTCGGCAGCGGTCAATGAGTGTAGCGCGTTGGCGACAGAATCCTGCCGGTGCTCCCCGCCTTCAACCACGCGAATCGGCTTGCGAAAATGCTCGCGGGCAATCAGTGCCTCGAAGCCGGCCGTCTCGTTGCCACGAAGCGCGACCACGATTTCGTCCACGCGAGCGCATTCGTCGAACTTGCGAAGCGTGTGAATGAGAATAGGAGTGCCTTGCAGTTCAAAGAACTGCTTGGTTTTGGATTTAAGTCCGCTCCCCGGGGCCGACATGCGCGTGCCTAATCCCGCAGCCGGAATAACCACAATTACTTTCATGATGGGCTTCGCAGTATAACGCTGCCCAACGGTGGAGTACAAATCGCCACCTCCAAACCCAGCCGAGCCATCTTCGTTCAAATCGAGCGCCTTAATTTAGACATCAGCCCCTCGTAACCGGAAATTCAAGGGTATGTGACCTCAGATTGATGTCCGCCAGATATCTTCCGTTCGACTTTCCCAAAAGTGGGAGGGATGAGGAGGAGTATGCGTCAATTGTTAGCTTCTGCCTTGATGGCGGCCATCACCTTTGGACCGCTGATGACTCCGGAGTTGGCTAATGCCGCCAGCCCGGTGTCGAAAGCTCGCCCGCCTTACGGCCAGGCGGCCACACCGATTCAACATCTCGTGATCATCTTCCAGGAGAACGTCTCCTTTGATCACTACTTCGGAACCTATCCTTACGCGACCAATCCTCCGGGTGAGCCGAAGTTCGTAGCCGTGCCCGGAACCCCGGATGTCAATGGCCTGAACAATCCACTGTTGAACTTCAATCCCAACCTGAACCCGGCCAATGGCGCCGGTGCAACCAATCCCTACCGCCTGGACCGCTCGCAGGCCGCTACCAACGACCAGGACCACAATTACACCCCGGAGCAGCAGGCCTTTGACGGCGGTGTGATGGATCTCTTCCCGCTGTACACCGGAGTTGCCGGCCCGCCTCCCAGCGCTCCGCCGCAACAGGTCCAGACCAACGGCTTGACCATGGGCTACTACGACGGCAACACCGTTACCGCCCTCTGGAACTACGCTCAGAACTACGCCATGAGCGACAACTCGTATGACACCAACTTCGGACCTTCGACTCCGGGAGCTCTCAACGTCATGTCGGGCCAGACCAACGGCGTCACCCAGGTAATGGGCAATCCGCCGGTGATCTCCGACGGCCACGGCGGCATGACGCTCTACGGCGATGCCGACCCCATCGGCGATATGTGCTCCAGCGGCTCTCAGTTGCAGATGGGCGGAAAGAACATCGGCGACCTGCTAACTGGAGCGGGCGTGACCTGGGGCTTCTTTAACTATGGATTCGACCTCACCATCGTCAATCCCGACAACAGCACCGGCTGCAAGCGCAGCCATACTTCGGCAGTGACCAGTGTGAAGAAGGCGGATTACATTCCGCACCACCAGCCATTCCAGTACTACCGTTCGACGGCTAACCCGCAGCACACTCGCCCGACTTCGGTGCAGATGATCGGACACAACGGTGACGCCGCCAACCACCAGTACGATACCCACGACTTCTTCGACGCCATTAATGCCGGCAATTTCCCGGCGGTCAGCTACCTGAAGGCCCCGGGCTATCAGGACGGCCACGCCGGCTACTCCGATCCCCTCGACGAGCAGACCTTCATCGTCGACACCATCAACTTCCTCATGCAGCGTCCGGAATGGAAGAGCACGGCGGTCATCATCGCTTACGACGACTCCGACGGATGGTACGACCACCAGCTAGGTCAGATCGTGAACAGCTCGCAGAGCTCGATCGATGCCCTTACCGCTCCGGGTCAGTGCGGCGCCGGCGCTCCGATCCTTTCCGGCATCAGCGCTCCTGCTGCCCAAGGCCGTTGCGGTTACGGACCGCGTCAGCCGCTGGTCGTAGTTTCGCCCTATAGCCGCACCAACTATGTTGACCACACCATGACGGATCAGAGCTCGGTCGTCCGATTTATCGAAGATAACTGGCTCTGGAACCAGCGTATCGGTGGAGGATCGTTCGATCAGGTGGCCGGGCCGCTTGACGGCATGTTCACCTGGACGCTACCTTCCCCGTGCTATCGCACCTTAATGCTCAGTGACGAGACGGGTGAGGTTACGCAGAAGGGTTGCAGCAACTGAATCATCTTCGTTGGCATGACTGCAAAGGTTTGGCACGTGCGGGTCAAAACCGCGCGTGCCTTTTTCATTCATCAAATTTTCAAATTGCATCGGTAGAGTGAGTCAAGCCGTGATTACTCGACGCTCTTTTCTCAAACAGTCCACCCTATTCGCTGCCGGGGCGTACTTCCACGGACAGTTGCCACCCTCGATGCGGCATCATCCCGTCGCCAGGCAGCAGGTCGCGTTCGACACCAGCAAGCTGGAAAAATTTGTCGACTCGCTGCCCATTCCCACTGTCGCGCAAGCCCAGGGCACGCGACCCAGCCGCGACGATCAGCGCCTGATGGTGCCTTACTACCGTATGTCCATCCGTCCTGCTGACAGTAAGGTGCATCGCGATATGAAGCCGACGCGCTGGTGGGCCTGCGCTTCATCCGTACCCGGCGCAACCATCGAAGCCCGCAGCGGAGAGCCGCTCTTTGTCGAGTGGGCAAACCAACTGCCGCAGCAGCACTTCCTTCCCATCGACCACAATCTTCATGGTGCCGAAGCCGACAAGCCGCAGGTGCGCACCGTCGTACACGTTCACGGCGCAAAGGTTCGCCCCCAAGACGACGGCTACCCCGAGGATTGGGTAGTGCCGGGCAAGTCCAACTTGTTCTACTACCCCAACCAGCAGGACCCGGCCATGCTGTGGTATCACGACCACGCCATGGGCATAAATCGGCTGAATATCTATGCCGGACTGCTAGGGTCTTACATTGTCAGAGACCAGGTCGAAGATGAATTGAACCTGCCCAAGGGGAAGTACGAGATCCCCTTGGTCATCTTCGATCGTGACTTCACCCTCGACCACCAGCTCTTGTATCCAATCTCAGGCAACGCTGACGCGCCATGGGTGCCGGAAGTCTATGGCGAATCGATTCTGGCGAATGGGAAGCTGTTTCCTTATTGCGATGTCGAGCCGCGCAAATATCGTTTTCGCATCCTGAACGGCTCGAACGCACGCACCTATCGCTTCTCGTTTGGCGACGACCTGCAGTTTCATCAGATTGGTACCGACCAAGGGTTGATGTCCGCGCCGGTGCCGCTGAAGAAACTGAATTTTGGCTCCCGCCGAGCGCGCCGATCTAGTTATTCGACTTCAGCGAGCACAAAGGGGAGAAGCTCATCTTCAAGAGCGACAGCTTCAGCATCCTTCAGTTCCGCGTTTCGGCGAGTAAGGTCAACGACGAAAGTTCGCTTCCGTCAACATTGCGCCCGGTTCCGAAGCTGAAGGAATCGGACGCGATAAAGACTCGCGTGCTGACCTTGAACGAATACGAGAATCCGGTCGGCGAGTCAATGATCATGCTGCTGAATGGCACCTACTGGCACCAGCCCATCACCGAGAAGCCGGTCATCAACACCACGGAAATCTGGTCGTTCGTCAATCCCACCGATGACACCCATCCCATCCACATCCACCTGATAAAGTTCCAGGTCCTGGATCGCAAGCAGTACATCCCCGGCTATCCCAGCGATACCGATACTAAGCACCTGCAAACTTTCGGCAACGCCGCACCACCCGATCCCAGCGAAACCGGCTGGAAAGACACGGTTCGCGCCGAGCCACGCGCCATCACGCGCATCATCATTCCCTTCGAGGGATACCCCGGGCGCTACGTGTGGCATTGTCACCTGCTGGAGCACGAAGACAACGAGATGATGCGGCCGTACGAGGTAGTGGCATCCCCAGCTCAGAGCACGTAGAACATTTCTCATAAGCCGATTTTGAAAGCGCTCGGCTTCACCGGCTGCTGAAGATCGTTATTTGTGAAGATTCGCGTCAGGGCACGACCTTGGTCGTGCCGATAAGCGCCTTTTACTTCATTCTCCGAAGCCGACTTCAGTCGGCGAAACGCAAGCCCTTTTACTTTTCACCAACCTGTGAAGCTGTGCCTTCCACCGAGTCAAGCGGACATTTGTGCAGCTCTCAATCGCCGCTGAGGATTTCCGACCCTCGGTTTATGAGACAGCCTCTGCAATATCGCCGAACTTCCCCTGATCTCTCGGGCACCGCTGACGCTCGGTAGAATCGTGGTGGATGCTTCTCTACTACATCACCGACCGGCACGCGTTCGCCGGAGACGAAGATCACCAGCGCCGGTCTCTGCTCCAACGAGTAGCTGAGGCTGCCACTGCTGGGGTCGATTACATCCAGCTCCGCGAGAAGGACCTCGCGACGCGTGAGCTGGAGCGTCTGGCGAAAGATGTGATCGGCATCGTGCATTCGAGTTCACCCAAGACTCGGATATTGATTAACCAGCGCACCGATGTTGCGCTCGCCTGCGGCGCTGACGGCGTACATCTGTCCGGTAACAGTCTTCCCGCTTCCGACGTTCGCTCCCTCTGGATGCGTCGCGCTGATCCCGCCCCGGTGATTGCCGTTTCGGCCCACTCGCTGGACGACGTCCGTTACGCGGAGGCGCATGGAGCGGACTTCGCCGTACTGGCACCGATTTTCGAGAAGCCCGGCACCAAGCTGCCTGGGCTTGGTCTGAGCGCGCTGGCGGCTGCCTGTCGCGGCCCAAGGCCTCCTGACAACACGGAATCTGCGCCGCAGAGCTCGTTTCCGGTACTCGCGCTGGGGGGAGTGAATCTCAGCAATGCCGTTGCTTGCGTTGGCGCCGGCGCCGCAGGTGTGGCCGGTATCCGCCTCTTCCAGGAAGGGAACGTTGGTGATACTGTGCGTGTTCTCAGGCGGCCCGGGTAGCGGCATCACGCGACGGAGTTCATCATCGCCTGCTCAGTTGAATGAAAATGGCTGTGGCGCCGGACGGCATGGGCTGCAATCAGCAGGCTGAATCGAACCTGCTCTCCGCATTGATGACACCTGGGGAATTCCTCTCCCGAGACGCAAGTTACTTCATGATCATGGTGATGGCCGCGGTGGCTGACCTTGTAAATTCCTGATCTCGGGATCTCTTCCCCAGGACGATACATCTCGACGGTTACATTTGATCGCATAAGATTACTCGTCTAGATACATCGTCAGATGGAGGAGTTGGCTTCACAGAGCGCCCATCGGCGCGGAATACCAGCAGCTTGCGACGCTGAGCTGACTCTTCTTTCAAGTGCCGGATGTGAGGACAATGTGAGCTGACGAACCGGGTTGGAACTCAGCTCATGCCACCTCTGCCCGTCTGCCCTCATCCATTCCTAAGCAAATTGCTCATAATTTACGATAGAAGTTAGCAAGGGAGGCCGTGTGCTCTGCTTCAACTGCGGATTTCAGAATCCGGCCGGACATCGCTTTTGCGGAATGTGCGGCACACCGTTGCCGCAACGTCCGCTTACTGCTCCGGGCGCAGAGAGCACGGCGGGTCTTACCCGGCATCCGGCTGAGCTGTCGCAACCAGCGCCGTCGACCGCTACCAACCTCTCTAACTTAGGTACCCCGTCTACGGTCGAGACGGAGATCCAGCCTGCCGAAACCGCCGGGCCGAATTACTTTTCGCAAGCGGAACAGGCACAGTCGCTCGAGCAGTTCGTTGCTGGATTTCACTACACGCCTCCCGCAGACGAAAACGAAGTCACCATGACGGGCGCCAAGCCGACGCTCGACAGTACTACAAAATACGAGCCTGAAGCGCCGATCAGCATGTCCGAAGAGCCGGCTGCCGCCGAGGCCGAGCCTCTGCCGAAGACAACCGAGCCGCTCCAGACACAAGCGCTTCCTGTAGAGCAGGTGCCTGCTAGCGATTTTGTGTCTCCCGCAGAAGACACCGTCGAGCAACCGCCTCTCGTTGCCACTGCGCCGCCTCCGTTTGCCACTAAGGGCATCAAAGATCAGGTGCCCGATCGGTCGCGCTTCCTGGACGACCTCTCGGAGCCCGCGAAAGAAGCTCCATCAACAACTACCCCTCCCCGCATCGGCGGGCCCTCGTTCCTGGGACTGAGTGACACCCCGGCCACGCCGGCTTACTTTACCGATGATGTCGCAGGGCGGCAGAGCCACTGGCGCGCGTGGACGGCAGTCATTGTGATCGCCCTCTTTGCAGGACTGGGCATTCTCGAGTGGCGAGCGGAGAAGAACCAGAGCAGCAACGGTCCGATCGGCATCATGAAAATGCAGATCGAGCGCCTGAGAGGAAAGAAGGCCGTCATTACACCGCCTCCTTCTTCAGAAGCGCCGACGGGATCTGCTCAGCCGGGCGCGACCTCGCAGCCCGCCGGTTCAGGGCCCCAGATGCAGGTCGCCCCTCAGCCAAAGCCTCAGACGACCTCTCCTCAGCCTGCTGGCGAACCAAAGAAAACGCCGGAAAAGCCGGCAAATCCTGGCGCAGCTTCGAATGCTCCAGCGGCTCCGGTTACAAAGGCGCAGTCAGCTTCAACCCCGGCGAGCAGCACCACCACCACCGTTGCTACGGGTGGGCCGCAGCCGCAGACCGCAGCCCAGGCCGAGTCGGCAAGCAGCAGCAACGCCGAAGCTGTAAACAGCTCGCCTAGCCCGGTGGCACAGAGTGCTGAGACGGCGGAGTCCAAGACTGAGAAACCAGTAAAGACCACCACGCCCGGCGCAGACGAACTCGCGAAAGCTTCAAACGCCAGCGATTCCGCAGCAGCTTCTGCCTGGTTGTGGAAGGCGGTGGCGAAGGGGAATCCCGAAGCGCCCATCAAGCTGGCCAATATGTACATCAAAGGCGACGGCGTTCCTCAGAGCTGCGATCAGGCGATGGTTTTGCTGCGATCAGCCGCTGCCGAAGAGAACGCTGCAGCGCGCAGCCGTCTGGGCTCACTCTATGCCACGGGGACCTGCGTGCCGCGCAATCGAGTGCGTGCCTACGAATACATGAGCCAGGCAGTGAAAGCGAATCCCAATGCCGTCTGGGCCCGCGACTTCAGAGATCAGCTCTGGACAAAAATGACGCCCGAAGAACGCCAGCAGGCACAGAAAGCCCAATAAAAACTATGCCCAATCATGCAAGTGGACCTTTCGACGTAAAGATCACGCCGCAGTCTTTGGCCGAAGCCGGCGCTGATTCCGGACTGGGACGCATGTCGCTCGACAAGCAGTTTCACGGCGAACTGGAGGCCACAAGTGTCGGCGAGATGCTCACCGCCATGAGCAGCAGTGTGCAGGGCTCCGGAGCTTACGTTGCCGTCGAGCGCGTTACAGGCACGCTGAACGGTCGCCGCGGCAGCTTTGCTCTGCACCACACCGGAGTGATGAATCGTGGCGTTCCTCAATTGACCATCAGCGTCGTTCCTGATTCCGGCGCCGGCGAACTCACCGGGCTTACCGGCAAGCTGAACATCCGGATTGAGGCAGGCGGCAAACACCTCTACGACTTTGAATACGAACTGCCCGCGCAATAGCGCGACCTTCTCCGATTCACTCAACACAAAAAAAGGAAGCCTCTCTTCGCCCTTCAACGAAGAGAGGCCCCAATTGTGCGAAAGGAGGAGACAATGAGTTGCGGTGCCCGGGGCATGGCGTTCCAGCGGAAGGAACCACTCACATGCCCCGTCTAAGCATCGCTCCCTGCTTGCAAAAGATAGACGCGGCCATTAAAAAACCGTTAGCAAACGCCCGCTTGCTTCTCCAACTGAGTGTTCCTACCTGGCGTAGCGATTCTGCTTTTTCTCTTCGTAGCGCTGTAACCCTAATTGAATCAGTCGATCGATCAGCTCGGGATATTCGATTCCTGAGGCCGCCCACAACTTGGGATACATACTGATCGAAGTGAAACCTGGCATGGTATTGATTTCATTCACGAACATCTTGCCGGTGCGCGGGTCCATCAGAAAGTCCACGCGCGCCAGCCCGGCGCAATCCACCGCCTGAAATGCCTGTACCGCCAGCCGCTGTACTTCCTTCTGCTTGGCCTTCGCCAGCTTGGCAGGAATGACCAGCTCCGAGCCCTCGGCAAGGTACTTGGCGTCGTAATCGTAAAACTCTTTGATGGGAACGATCTCACCGGGTACAGACGCGACCGGATCATCGTTGCCCAGCACCGAGCACTCGATCTCGCGCGCCTTGCCCTTCCCGCCTCCGACCCCCTGCTCGATGACGATCTTGCGGTCGAAGCGCGCCGCCTCGTCCATCGCCGCCGCCAGCTCGCCGCCGCCATGAACTTTGCTGATGCCCACCGATGAGCCAAGATTCGCCGGCTTAACGAAGACCGGATACTTTAACGCGCTCTCAATCTGCTTGCGAACTTTCTTCGGCTCCTTGCGCCATGCGCTGCGCAGCGTAGTCACGTGTTTCACGATGGGCAGTCCTGCGTCGCGAAACAGCTTCTTCATCACGTCTTTGTCCATGCCTGCCGCCGAGCCGAGAACCCCTGCACCGACGTAGGCAATGTCTGCCAATTCAAGCAGCCCCTGGATAGTTCCGTCCTCGCCGAAGGTACCGTGCAGCACGGGAAAGATAATGTCCACGTCGATCGGGCTGGCAGCAGCGTGCATCTCGTGCGCGCTGGTCTCGAACGGTACCAGGGCAGAGTGGTTCGCGCCCGGAATGGGCGGCACGACTACACCTTCGCCTTTGGCCAGCACCGCAGCACCATAGGTAGCTTCCGGATCGCCCGCGCGGAAGTGCCGCGGCTCAGTAACGACGGCTTTATCGCCCTTGAGCAGGCGCTCAGCATGAGATGGCGTCAGCCATCGCCCTTCTTTGGTAATGCCGATGGGCACCACGTCGTATTTCTTCTTGTCGATCGCGTTCAGAACCGAGGCCGCTGACAGCAGCGATACCTCGTGCTCGCCACTACGCCCGCCAAACAAAACTCCCACCCGGAGCTTCTTCATGTGTGCAGTGTAAACTCAAAACTTTGGAAAAAGATTCACAGCGTATCGGCCTCATCGCCGGCAATGGCAAGTTCCCCTTCCTCGTCCTCGACGCGGCGCGTTCGCAAGGCATGCAGGTCGTCGTCGCTGCGCTCAAGGAAGAGGCCTCGCCCGAGATTGAGCAGCGCGGTGCCGTAGCCGTTCATTGGCTTTCGTTAGGCGAGCTGTCGAAGCTCATCGAGACCTTCAAGAGCGAGGGCGTCGCCCGGGCCATCATGGCCGGACAGGTGAAGCACAAGCGCATCTTCAGCAGCATCAAGCCCGACTGGCGGCTGGCGAAGGTTCTGCTCGCGCTGCCGCTGCGCAATACCGATTCCCTGATCGGCGCCGTCGCCAAGGTGCTCGCCGATGAAGGCATTACGCTGATGAGTTCGACGTCGCTGCTCGAGCCTCTGTTGGCGACTGAAGGTGTTATGACTCGCCGTGCCCCAAACGACACCGAGCAGACAAACATCACCTATGGCCGGGCCGTGGCGCATCATCTCGCGCGCTTTGACATCGGCCAGACCGTGGTGATCGCCGACGCTGCCTGTGTCGCCGTCGAAGCCATGGAGGGCACCGACGCCGCCATCCTGCGGGCGGGAGAGATCATGCGCTCGCCGTCGCTCGGCAAAGAGCCTTCCACGCTGAGCCGCGCCCTGACCGTCGTTAAAGTCGCCAAGCCCAATCAGGACATGCGCTTCGATGTGCCCGTTATCGGGTTGCAGACAATCGAAACCATGAAACAGGCAGGCGCAACTTGCCTGGCAGTCGATGCCGGATGCTGCCTCATGTTCGACAAGCCCGCCGTCATCTCCGCTGCGGACGACGCCCAAATCTGCATCGTCGCCGAAACGGTCACCAGCCACATCCTGCACAAGGGAATGTAAGATTTTGTCATCACGAACGCCTTCTTTTGGCGCGAGGGATCTGTTCTCGCTGGCAGCCCCACTTGTTTTCCATAATTGAAGAGTGCTCAGGCGGGAGGCAGAGAGCGGAATCCCTCGCTTCGCTGGTGATGACAATCTCATACAGTGCGGTGCAGGAAGCCGGTTTCATCTGCGATCACCTTTGCCCTGCCCCCCTGCCGTGCGCGACAATCGCTCCATGCCCGATCAGAACGGCACATTGCGCGTAGGTGTAATAGGCGCGGGAGCCTTCGGACGCAATCACGCCCGCGTCTATCGCGAGCTTGCTGCCGATGCTTCTCAGCCAGTCGAGTTTGCCGGCATCGCCGACACCGACTTCGCGCGCGCGCAGTCCGTCGCTGCTGAATTCAAAACTCGCGCGTTCCTGTCTGCCGCCGAGCTCATTGCTCAAGGTGTGGATGCCGTTTCCGTCGCCGTTCCTACCGTCCTCCATCTTCCGGTCGCTCGCGAACTGATGCAGTCCGGCGTGGATGTGCTAATCGAGAAGCCGCTGGCCGCCAGCGTCGCCGAGACCGACGAGCTGATAACCGTGGCTGAGGCCTACGGACGCATTGCGCAGGTTGGACATCTGGAGCGCTTCAATCCCGCGGTGCGCGCAACCTTTCCGCTGCTGACCCAGCCCATGTTCTTCGAGGTGCATCGCCTCAGCGTCTTCACCCCGCGCTCGCTCGACGTAGACGTTGTCCTCGACCTGATGATCCACGACATCGACATTGTGCTGGCATTCGCGAAATCGAAAGTGAAGGAAATTCGCGCTGTGGGCCTGCCGATTCTGTCGAAGAAGGTCGACATTGCCAATGTCCGCATAGAGTTCGAATCCGGCTGTGTCGCCAACTTCACCGCCAGCCGCGTCAGCACCGAGCGGGTGCGCAAGTTGCGTTTTTTTCAGCCGCAACAATACATTTCGCTCGACTATTCGCGGCAGGACGTGCTGGTTCTCACCGTCGAAGACGAGGCTCCCGACCCGCTCGGGATGGATCCCTTCAATCCAGCGAGTGTGGCCGCGAGCGCCTTTCCCGGGATTGTTCCTTTCAAGCCGAAGCTCGAGCAGCAGGAGCCGCTCAAGGCCGAGATCGCCAGCTTCCTCAATGCCGTGCGCCATCGTTCGCAGCCGGAAGTGACGCTGGCAGCCGGACGCAATGCACTCGAGGTTGCGATGCAAATCGTGGAAGCCATCGCGGCGCATAGCGAACGCGCCCATCTGACTGAGTTAACTCGCGCTGAATAACTCTAAAGAGTGACCAAGCACGGATTGCCACCGCTATTCACGGATCGGAGAAGAGTTTGGTTTCTTTAGGGAATCGGGTCCGTGTTTATCCGTCTTAAATCCGTGGTTCCCTTCTTGCCGCGCAGGCCATTGACGGACGCGGTAAGCTATACCTACCTTTTCTCACCCGCATGGCCGATGAACTTATCACAATCGCTAACTTCCACAGCATGGGAGAAGCCAAGCTGGCGCAGGGCAAACTGACCTCCGCCGGAATTTCGGCCCACGTGCGCGATGAGAACATGGTCAACCTCCATTTGGCGATTGCCTTGGGCGGCATTCGCTTGCAGGTCCCCGACAGCCAGGTGGTGCGCGCGCTGGAAGTGCTCGACGACTTCTTCCCCGAGGGCTCTGAGACGGACGAGGACGACGAGACCGATACCATCGCCTGCTGCCCGGAGTGCGAGTCGCTGGAGATTCGCGAAGTCGGCGCCAACGGCCCGCGACAGATTGCCCTCTGGTCGGCCGCCGTCCCGTTCCCCGATCTTCAGCAGGGCGAGTTGCTGCACCGCTGGAAGTGCCTGGCCTGCGGCTACCAGTGGGAAGCTGCGGAAGAGTGACTGGTTTCGAGTTTCAAGTTTCAGGTTGGGGAACAAAACAATCCCAGCTCACCGCGGAAGCGTCGGTTGCGAAACTTGTTATTGAGCCGAGACGGTGGAATAAACCATGAGCCCGTCCCGAAAGGCCGGCAGATCTTAGCCCAGCATTTCACAGTCCGTTACGAAACTCATGATGGAGCAGCGATGCTGGGACAAACTATGCCTCCGTCCCTCCGATGTCTGTGTCGTAGCTTACCTTCGCGCGAGACGAGTGGGATGAGTGCCCCGGAAATTCAGCCGCGAAGCGGCGGAATGGTTTGAGACCGGCTCGTCAGAGCCGGGTGAAGTGGGAAAAACTCTGAGTCGCGTAGCGACGACACAAGCTACGACACAGACCCCGGAGGGGCGGCACGATGAAGGGGATCAACTTCGTTGTCGACGACAAAAGCCGAGTGATCGCAGTACAGATTGACCTAAAGCGATACGGCGCCACATGGGAAGAGTTTTGGGACGGAGACGCCTCGGAGTCGCGCCGAGAAGAGCATTCCCTGCGCGCAATATCGAGCGAAACGCGCTAATCGCAAGTAGATCCCTCCTCCGCCGCGACGTCTATGACTGACACCAAAGCAGCGGAAGACGGTTGCTTTGAATGGCTGCTTTCCTCGCACCCGCTGGCGTGCGAAAATAAAGACTCCATCCCGAACTGCCATGACCCCAATTGAAACCGGACAGCCTACCGTTCAAGCATCCGACATTACTCCCGAAATCCTGCGCGATCATGGAATCACGACCGAGGAATACGACAAGATCCTGAAGTCGCTGGGCCGCACCCCGACCCTCACCGAGCTTGGCATCTTCAGCGTGATGTGGAGCGAGCACTGCTCGTACAAATCCTCGCGCGTGCACCTGAAGCGCCTGCCGACGCGCAGCCGCCGCGTGGTCCAGGGCCCGGGCGAGAATGCGGGCATCATCGACATCGGCGACGGCTGGGCCTGCGCCTTCAAGATCGAGTCCCACAATCACCCTTCATTTATCGAACCCTTTCAGGGAGCCACCACCGGAGTTGGCGGCATTCTGCGCGACATCTTTACCATGGGCGCGCGGCCGGTCGCGGTGATGGACTCGCTGAGGTTTGGTCCGATAAAGAACCCCACCCCGTCCCAACAGACGGGACGGAATGGGCTTCCCACTGTATCGGAGATCGACCGCGACACCTTGCACAAGAACCACTCCGTGATGGAAGGCGTGGTCAGCGGTGTCGCCTCCTACGGAAACTGTTTTGGGGTGCCGAACCTTGGCGGCGAAACCAAGTTTGAGCCTTGCTATTCGGGCAACCCGCTAGTCAACGCATTCGCACTCGGACTGGTTCGCCGCGACCAGATCTTTTATGCCAAGGCCGCGGGCGAAGGCAATCCCGTAATCTACGTTGGCTCCAAGACCGGCCGCGACGGCATTCACGGCGCCACCATGGCGAGCGAGGAGTTCAGTGAGGAGTCGGAGGCCAAGCGCCCCAACGTGCAGGTCGGCGACCCCTTCTTGGAAAAGCTCCTGCTCGAAGCCTGCCTGGAAGCGATGCAGACCGGCGCCATCGTCGGCATTCAGGACATGGGCGCTGCCGGGCTCACCTGCTCGACTTGCGAAATGGGCGCGCGCGGCGGCGTTGGCCTGGAGATTGAACTCGACCTCGTTCCGCAGCGCGACACCGGCATGACTCCCTACGAGATCATGCTGAGCGAGTCGCAGGAGCGTATGTTGCTCGTCGCCGAGAAGGGTCGCGAAGATGAAGTCTTCCGCGTCTTCGACAAGTGGGGACTCGACGCGGTCACCATTGGCCACGTCATCAACCAGCCCCTGATGCGCGTTCGTGAGCACGGCAACGTCATCGCCGAGATTCCCAACCAGGCGCTCACCGACGAGGCTCCTCTGTACCATCGGCCTTTGCATCGCTGGGAGCCGCCTATCCCGCGCGAGCTGCCGGAGAGCGTCCATCTCGGGCAGAAAAGCGACTTCACCGCCGAGCTGAAGCAGTTGCTGGCCAGCTCGAATATCTGCTCCAAGCGCTGGGTCTACCAGCAGTATGACTCCATGGTGCAGACCAACACCGTAGAAGGGCCGGGCTCCGAGGGCGGCGTGATTCGCATCAAGGGAACGAATCGTGGCTTGGCCATGGCGCTCGACGGCAACGGCCGCTGGTGCTACCTCGATCCCAAGCTGGGAGCGATGCACGCAGTCGCCGAAGCGTCGCGCAATGTAGCGTGTACCGGTGCGACTCCGGTTGCAGCCACCAACTGCCTCAACTTCGGCAATCCGGAAAAGCCGCACATCATGTGGCAGTTTTCGCAGACCATCGATGGCATGACCAAAGCCTGCGAGGAGCTGGAGACGCCCATCACCGGCGGCAATGTCAGCTTCTATAACGAAACTTTGGGCGAAGGGATCTATCCCACCCCCGTGATTGGGATCGTGGGAATCCTCGAGGACGTGCACCAGGCAGTGGGCCCGCACTTCAAGTCCGCCGACCGGACGCTCGTCCTGCTGCGCGGCGCCGAGCCCGGCGACACCTTCGACGTGGAAGCCGAATTTGGCTCGTCCGAGTACGCCAAGGAGGTCGTCGGCGAGGTCTGGGGCTTCCCTCCGGCCATGGAGATTGAGCGTGAGGCCGCCTTGCAGAAGGCCATCATTGAGATGATTGACGCCGGCCTGGTCGAGTCGGCCAAGGACTGTTCCGAGGGTGGAATAGCCGTCGCCCTTGCCGAATGCGGCTTCGAGCGGGGGATTGGCGCGGCGGTTGACCTTACTTCCGACGGGCTGGTTCCCGAGTTCGTCTTGTTCGGCGAAGACGCCAGCCGGATTCTGGTTTCTTGCGACCCGAATAGTGTGGCACGAATCAAAGAGGTAGCGGTAAAATACGCCCTCTCAGCGGAAAATATCGGACATACGGTTCCCGGCAATCTGGAAATTGGGGTGGACGGCAAATTGGCCGTGTCCGCCGGGGTCTCTGAGTTGAATGAAGTCTGGTCTGGCGCTCTGGAGCAGGCGTTGCACGCAGAGACCGAAGAGCGGCTGGTTCCGGGAGTGTTGCAGCGGAGCTGAACAAGGTAGTGCAGCACTTCAGCGCCGCATCCGGATCGTCTTTGAAAGGGCACGGCTTTAAGCCGTGCCGAAGCGTGTTTCATTGAAAATCCGAGTCCCTTTAGGGACGGCAGAAAAGCAAGTCCCTCGGTCGCCACGGCTACCTCGGGATGACACTCGTTAATGCAATTGTTAATTGCGCGACCTAAAGCCGCGCCCCTTCCCATCCGAACAGGTGAGCGATGCTGATCGAATCTGACAAACTTCGCGAAGAGTGTGGCGTAGTCGCCATCTACGGCCATCCTGAGGCCTCCAAGCTCGCTTACCTCAGCCTGTATGCCTTACAGCATCGCGGACAGGAATCCGCGGGCATCGCTGCCTCCAACGGCGAGCGGCTTCAGTTGCACAAGGCAATGGGCCTGGTTTCCGACATCTTCACCGGCGATGTGTTGTCGAGTCTTCCCGGCTCGCTGGCCATCGGACACACCCGCTACTCTACCGCCGGCGACTCGGCGCTGCTGAATGCGCAGCCAATTCGCGTCGAGTGCAGTAAGGGCCGCGTCGCCCTGGCGCACAACGGCAACATCACGAATGCCTCGGAAATTCGCGCTAGCCTGGAAGCGCAAGGCTCCATCTTTCAGACCACCAGCGACACCGAAGTCGTCGTGCACCTGATCGCTCGCTCGAAAGAAGAGACGCTTCCCGCCGCCATGGCCGACTCGCTGCGCCGTCTGGAAGGCGCATTTTCGCTGGTGATGATCACCCCCGACCGAATCTTTGCCGCCCGCGATCCGCGTGGCTTCCGTCCGCTGGTGATGGGACGCATTCCCGCACATGCGGGCCATCGCGCCGTCGTCTTCGCTTCCGAAACCTGCGCCTTTGACCTGATCGGCGCGGCTTACGAGCGCGAGGTAAAACCGGGCGAGCTGATTATCGTAGGCCCCGAAGGCGTCCATTCGCGCTTTTATGCCGCGCAGGCGCCCTTGTCGAGCTGCATCTTCGAGCACGTTTATTTCTCCCGGCCCGATAGCCTGGTCTTCGGCAAGCCGGTGCAGCAGACGCGCGACGCCATGGGACGGCAACTGGCGCGCGAGGCGCCCGTCGATGCCGACATCGTGGTTCCCGTGCCCGACTCCGGCGTGACTGCGGCCATGGGCTTTTCCCACGAGAGCGGTATCCCGTTGCAGTTTGGTTTGATCCGCAATCACTACGTCGGTCGCACCTTCATTGAGCCTGAACAGCGCGTGCGCGACTTTGGCGTCAGATTGAAGCTGAACCCGGTGCGCCATGTACTCGCCGGGAAACGTGTCGTGTTGATTGACGATTCCATCGTGCGCGGTACCACCAGCCGCAAAATCGTACGCATGGTGCGCGACGCCGGAGCCAAAGAAGTTCACATGCGCATTTCGTGCCCGCCGACCACCTCTTCCTGTTACTACGGTGTGGACACGCCTTCCAAGAACCAGCTCATCGCCGCCAACAAGTCGGTTGACGAGATTCGCGAGTATATCGGCGCCGACTCGCTCGCCTACCTCTCGCTCGAAGGCTTGCGTCAGGCTGCCGGCGAAGGCGAGGACGTGACTTACTGCACCGCGTGCTACACCGGCAAATATCCCACCAACGTTGTTGGAGTGGACGAGATTCAGCCGGCCATGGCTGTCGGCGACTAAAGAGTCCTCACCAAGTTTTGAAGGGGCGCAGCTTTAGCTGCGCCATAAAAGCCCTGTGTTTTTGTCATCCCGAACCTCTTTAGAGGTGAGGGATCTGCTGTTTTTTCCACTGCGAAGAGTTTTTCCGCAGCCTGTTCAGGCGTGCCGTACTGGGTAAATATCAAGCTGGCTTTAGCCACTGATGGAAAGCGTCCCCCCAGCGCCTGAAGGCGGGGCCGATGTGCGCCTCTGCTCGACACGGCTAAAAGCCGTGCCCCTTCAAAGCCAGGACAAAGCAGCTCGACAACGCCTCGTGCCCTACCCTGCGCTGTGCCCATTGCATTGCAGCACCCCCAGAAACACAGTCCACGGACCCACGGCATCTCGGTACTGATGCGCCATGATGCGCGCCAGCTGGTGCAGATGCGTCATGTCATGCGCCGCCCAGGTCGACAGCAAATTGCCCAGCGTCACCGATCCCAGGCGAGGATGCTTGCCCCGCAACTGCATCTGCTGATCGGCAACTCCCAGGGCGCGCAGCTCGTTTAAGTTTTGCGCGCGCAGCTCCGCGAACTCGTCCAGCAACTGCGGCAACGATTTGCCCGCGCTCTCCCGGTCCTGGGCAAAGCGGTCGAAGGGCACAAAGGCGCGGCCCTCGCCGTGCTCAAGAATCATCTTCACCCGCGGCATCCAGTCGGCACGCTCGCCATGCGCCAGATGCCCAACCACTTGGTAAGCACTGAACGTCTTCTCGCCTTCGTTGGCTTGGGTCCAGCTATCCGGCAGGCCGCGCAGCATTGCATTGAGAGTTGCAGGGGTGCGAGCCAGCAATGCGATTGTTAGTTCCAGATTCGGTTCCATAAGCCTCCCACCTTTGAGCTTAATCCTACCGAAATCTCAAGTAAGATGAATGCCCCCAAAACCTCACCAAGGCACACTTGCCGCCCGTTTTGGATGAGGATAGAGTCTGAGCAGCAGAGGTGGATGATGGCCGTTCCGTTAACCGACGATTTGCGTCAGCAGTATCAGGACCTGTTCAACACCTGCATCATAAGTGACGCACACAGCAACGACGTGAATCAGTTGATCGCCCGTATCATGCCCAATCAGGCACGCTATCAGACGGTCGCAGATCCGTTGCGAATTCCATGGTATTTCGTGGCTCTGATTCACTGCATGGAAACCTCCCTCAATTTCAAGTGCCACCTGCACAACGGAGACCCGCTGACGGCGCGCACGGTGCACGTTCCTGTCGGTCGTCCAACCGCCAATCCGCCGTTTACCTGGGAGCAAAGCGCCACCGATGCGTTGCGCTTCAAAAGCCTGGCAAATCTGCCTGACTGGGGCCTGCCCGCCCTCCTCTACCGCCTCGAGGGTTACAACGGGTTTGGCTACAGGAATTTACGGCCAGCCATCAACTCGCCCTATCTGTGGAGCTTTTCCAACCACTACACCAGCGGCAAGTTCACCAGCGATCACGGCTTCGATCCCAATGCAGTGTCCAAGCAATGCGGAGCCGCAGCGATTCTGTTCAAGATGGCGCAGAGCGGCGCCGTGACCTTCGCATCCGCCGTGAGCGCAGCCGCAAGCGCCGTACCGTCTTCAGACGCTGGCAGCGGCGATTAACAAGCGAGATCTGGGACCGTCTACCGGGAGCTATCGCTCGATACCTCTGGACTATGCCACGCGCTCAAGAGCGCCGAACAACTCAGGGCTGCGAAGATTCGCGTCAGGGCACGACCTTGGTCGTGCCGAATTTGTCCGCCCAATTTTTTGTCATCCCGAGCCCCACTTTGTCATCAAGCCCCACTTTGTCATCGAGCCCCACTTTGTCATCCCAAGCCCCACTTTGTCATCCCGAGCGGAGCCGAGGGATCTGCATTCGACGCTGCGTCCATGACTGCACTCCCTTTCGACTTCGCTCAAAGGGCCAGCCTTCAGCCGAGCCGAACCGCGCGCCGACGACAGCTTTGTATCAGGGCACGGCTTCACAGGCTGCGGAAAAGCCCGGTCGCAGTGCGGTTTTGAAGGGGCGTAGCTTTAGCTGCGCCATAAGAGTCCTGTGTTTTTGTCATCCCGAACCTCTTTAGAGGTGAGGGATCTGCTGTTTTCTCCACTGCCAAGATTTTTTCCGCAGCCTCTTCAGCCGTGCCGAGTTGCGCCCACTACCATCCCGACTCCCTGCAGGGACTCCTGTTAATTACCTGTCCCTATCGGCGCGACTGATAGCCTGCCCTGAGCGCAGTCGAAGGGTGCCCTGACGCGAATCTTCCCACGAAGACATCCGCGCCGTCACAAAAGACACGAAAGCCCACTCCTTCCCAGATGGAACCGAGTGGGCTTCTTGACTACTTCGTGCAGGTCGGGCTGACGACCTTCAGGCTCGCCACCTGGAAGTCGCCATGTTTCATCTTGCCGGTCTCCTGCTTCTCGTAAGGCTGGCTAACCTTCTCTTGTTCCGCTGAGCGCGTCGGTACCGTACCCGTCACCGTCACCTGCTGGCCAACGTGATCGCCGAGCGCGGCCGTGCCGTCGTTATATAGCTCTAGATGCTTGTCCTTGGCGGTGATCAGGAAGAACCCGCCGGTGGGCTCAACGCCCTTCTGAAGACAGCCGGTTGCGGTCTTTGCCGCGGCAGGCGCTTTCTGGTCGGCGGCCTGTGCGTTGGCCAACGCGGAGAACGCGACCAGGCTGAACAACAGGATGAATAACGTCCAGGGGGAAAGTTTCGTCATTTTTAGATATGCCTCCAATTACTACCGCAATAGTATTCCACCTTCCGCCGCGGGACAGATGTGATTGCACACACAGAAGGAAGTGACGGCGCCGGTTATTGCCGCCGCTGGCGACGCGACTCATGATGGGTCTTCACACCGGGACGAAGACGAAAGAGTAAGGTCGAGTCCGACAACGGCTGTCTAGAGACGGCTGTGATGAATCGCTAACGAATGCCGCAGCGGAGTGAGATGGCCTTTTATCCACGGTCACCTCTACAATCGCCTTGTTCTTCGCCTGCGAGTGTTAAACTTCACGCGGTCCAAGTCTTCCATGGCGACGATTACAGTCTCGAAAGAAGATTACCTTAAGGCTATCGCGGAAGCTGAGGCAGAGGGCGAAACTGTCATTGCCGCTACGCTGGCGCACTGGCTCTCCGTCTCACGGCCTGCCGTGACCTTTGCCCTGAAGCGCCTGACCAAAGACGCGTTGGTCACCGTCAAGAGCAATGGGCAGCTACAGCTTACTTCCCAGGGACGGCAAGTTGCCGAACGCACGATTCTTCGCCACCACTTGATTGAACGCATGCTGTCGGAAATTTTCGGCATGCCGTGGTACGCAGTGCATGACGAGGCAGAACGCCTGGAACACGCCGTCTCACCTGCGTTTGAGAAGAAGCTGATCGAGAAGCTGGGACACAAAGACACTTGTCCACACGGAAACGGCTTGGCCTTTCGCAGCCTGGCGGAGCGTCGCAAGAAGGGACTGTGCCTGCTGACTCAGGCCGCGACCGGTTCGGAGTATAGGGTCGCCAGCGTGTATGAGCGAGACCGCAAGTTGTTGGAGTTCTTCGAGAAAGAAGGAATCCGCCCCGGCGCCCGGCTGGGCGTGAAAAGTCAAAACTACGACGGCACGATCTCGCTGACCGTGGACAAGAGGGAGATTCGGCTGGGCGCGAAGGCGGCAGAGAAGATCTGGGTTGTCAAACTGTAATTTCCAACCAGTTGTTAACCATAATTAACATTCTATGGTGTATCCTACTGTCGACGTGGGCAGGCTTCCGGCTGCATGCTCGGGAAGTCTTGCTGAGGATGGACCTTGAGATTCGGCACCAGCTGTTTTCTGCGCATTTCGCCCCGTTGTGGCCTCTTACTCATCTCGGCGTTTCTGTTTCCGGTTGCAGCACTGGCACAAGCTGGAAAAGTCTGCGGGACGGTTCACGACCAGAGCGGGGCCTTGGTGGTGGGGGCCGCGCTGGAGTTGAGCACGGCCGCCAGCCGGTTAAGCGCCAGCAGTGATGCGGCCGGACAGTTTTGTTTCGAGCATGTCGAACCCGGCGAGTACAAACTCACCGCGCAGGCACAAGGTTTCCAGGCGGAGCAACAGAGAATTGCCGTTCACCCAGGAGAACCGGTCCACCTGGCGGTCGCGCTCGGTATCGAGAGCACCGCGGAGCAAGTCACGGTGGCAGCCGGATCGGCCGATGTCGGCTCCATCAATGTGGCTCAGACGGAGGTGGGTCGCGGGCTTATTGAGAATCTGCCCAGTGAAAGCGTGAATGCTGCTTTGAGCTCGGTCCTGACGCTGACCACGCCTGGCGTAGCGGCGGATTCGAATGGTGTCTTCCATCCGCTGGGCGAACACGCGGAGACATCTTTCAGCGTCGATGGGCAGCCGATCTCCGATCAGCAAAGCCGGATTTTCTCTAACCAGATTGCCGCCAGCACAATTCAAGACATGCGAACTCTACAGGGAGCTCCGCCTGCCGAATTTGGCGATAAGACCAGCCTGATTGTCGAGGCAACAACCCGCTCCGGCTTAAACTCCGGCAAAGCAACCGGCTCGGTTTCGCTGGGGTACGGGTCGTTCGCAACACCCACGGCAAGTGTTACGCTCGCGAGCGGCTCAAGCACGTTGGGCAACTTCATCGCACTCGACGGGGTCAATAGCCAACGTTTCTTGGACGCTCCCGAGTTCCAACCGCTGCATGCGAATGGCAATGCCGAGAGCGCGTTCGACCGCTTCGATTGGCAGCCCAGCAATGCTACGTCGTTTCATTTGAATGTGTCCGCGGCGCGTTCGTGGTTCCAAACCCCGAACACTTACGATCAGCAGGCTGCGGGCCAGGACCAACGCCAGCACATGACCAGCTTCAACGTGGCATTGGCGTTCGCCCACGTGTTCAGCCCTTCTCTGCTGCTCACCGCCAATACATGGATACGTCAGGACCGGGTGCAGTACTTTCCCTCGGCTAATGTGTTTTCCGATCAGCCGGCGACACTTTCACAATCCCGGCGGCTGACCAGCACGGGCCTGCGCACGGACCTCACCTATTCCCACGGCAAACATACGGTGAAAGGCGGGGTGCAGATTCAAGTCACGCCGCTGTCGGAGGCGTTCAGCACAGGCCTGACCGATTCTGGATTCAACTCCCCGTGTGTCGACGCGACGGGAGCGCCGGTTCCCAACGCGTCACTCAGCTCTCCGAATCAGTGTGCAGCGGCGGGCTATGGAGAGAACGCATCGTATCAACCGGCGTTGCTGCAATATGACCTTACGCGCGGAGGGACGCTCTTCCGGTTTCGCGGGACGGCAACTATCTACGAAGAGAGCGCATACCTGCAGGACAGCATCCGTTTTCGCCAACTCACCTTGAATCTCGGCCTGCGCTATGACAACTACGATGGCCTGAGCACCGGGTGGGGGCTTCAGCCGCGCGTCGGCGTTGCCTATCAACTCACGACCAAGTCCGTGTTTCACGGCTCGTACGCCCGGGTGTTCCTGACGCCCTATAACGAGAACCTGGTGCTCTCCAGTTCCACCGGCCCCGGAGGTCTCGCCAATGGCTCGCTGGGTGCGAGCGGTGTTCAACCTCTCACTCCTGCCCGGCGCAATCAGTTCAACCTGGGCATCGAACAACAGCTTGGCAGGAAAGTTAACGTGGAGGCCGAATACTTCTGGAAGTTCACTAACGGCGCCTACGACTTCAACACGATCCTTAATACTCCGCTTAACTTTCCTATCCAGTTTCGCCTGGCAAAAATCGATGGAGCACTGGTGCGCGTCACGTTCAGCAACACCCATGGCTTCAGCGCCTTCAGCGTGTTGGGACACACTCGCTCGCGCCTGTTCAGTCCGGAGATAGGAGGCATTAACTTTGGCGCGGCGTACGCTCCCGTCGCGCGTCCCGATCACGACCAGGGATTCGAACAGACGACGAATCTCCAATATCAGTTTCCGCAGAGCGATTTGCGCGGACTCTGGCTGGGACTAACCTGGCGCTTCGACAGCGGGCTGGTGGTGGTCAGCGTTCCCGATTACGCCACCGCGCTTACTCTCACGGGCGACGAGCAGCAGGAAATCGGATTGTATTGCGGCAACGTCTTTGCGACGATTGCAGACCCACTGCGTACCTGCAACTCACCGCATTACGGAGCGACACTCATTCACATCGTCGCCCCGGGAACTTATAACCCCGACACTAACCCCTCGCGCATTCGTCCGCGGAACCTGTTCGACGCGGCGGTGGGCGCCGACAGCCTATGGAAGAAGGATCGCTGTTCGTTGGGTGGCAAGCTATCCGTCGTGAACCTTGCGGACAAGGTAGCCCTTTACAACTTTCTGTCCAGTTTTTCGGGAACGCACTTCATTGCGCCGAGAACGATCCAGGGAGAAATGACCTTTCATTTCTAGGTAAATCGAAACGCATCAAACTGGCAGGTCACTGGAATGCGCGCGAGAAATCGCCATTTCCCCGTCTCCCAAGATCTGTCGTCCCGCCGGGACTCGGGGGCAGGACAACATGCGCCTCCCCAGTTCGCCCCGGCGGGTGGGCTTAGATATGCTGTTGCTGCGGCGACGGAAGCACCGGCATAGTCGAGAGCGACCGTTCTCACTAATTGCTAGTTGCTGCTTTTCCCCTACTCATACCGCAGCGCCTCGATGGGATCCAAATTCGCCGCCTTCCACGCCGGATAAATCCCAAACACCAGTCCGATCATGGCCGAGACGATGGTCGCGGTTGCTACCCACTGCACCGACATGGTGGCGGGCAGCGAAGGAAAGATCATTGGCACCAGGGCGGTCAGCAGGCCGCCAATCAGAATCCCGAGAATACCCCCAGCGCCGGTCAGGGTGATGGCCTCCAGCGTGAACTGCATCAGGATGTCGCGCTTGCGCGCGCCTACGGCTTTGCGTATCCCGATCTCGCGCGTGCGCTCGGTAACCGACACCAGCATGATGTTCATCACACCTACGCCGCCCACGATGAGGGCAACGCTCGACACCGCAAACATGAAGATGAAGATGCCGCCGGTGAGCTGGTTCCAGGTATCGCTGAGGGAATCCTGGCTGAAGACCGCGAAGTTGTCGGGCTTATCCGGTGGCACGTGACGACGTCGCCGCAGCAGCGCGCGCATCTCGTCCATGGCCGCTTCCATATCGTTTTGCGAGGTGGCCTTCGCGCCGATCCAGTAATCCTTAATTTCGGGATGCAGTTTGCGGAATGTCGCGAGCGGAAAGTAGACAATATTGTCTTCCGGATTCGATCCGCTGCCGAAGGCTGCTTTCTTCTTTGCCGCCACGCCGATCACGGTGAACAGCTCGCCTTCGATGTTAATTTCCTTGCCGATCGGATCCAGGTTCGCGAACAGTTGTTCTGCCGTGTCGTATCCCAGGATGATCACCGGGCTATGGTGCTCGTCTTCGGTTGCGGTGAAGAAGCGGCCATTCTCGATCTTGATGTCGTAGACCTTGGCGGCCTCATAGGTGTCGCCTTCGAGCAAGGTGTTCTTGGTCTTGCGCCCTTCATATTTCACGGCATAAGTTCCGGTGCCGAATTGCGGGAGCTGCAACCGCTGCGCGGCGGTAACCGCCTCGACGTGCGGCAGGTCCTTCATGGCCATCGCATCCTCGAGGGTCAGCTGCTTGCGCGTAAGCATCTCGGTGGTCGGACGCCCGAAGGTGAACGGCTCCATATGATAGGCAAAGATGATGTTCGAGCCCATGTCCTCGACCATGCCCTGCACGTTGGAGTTCAGGCCGCGCACCACCGACGAGATGACGATCACCATCATGATGCCGATGACCACGCCGAGAATGGTCAGCCCCGACCGCATCTTGTTCGCGGTGAGCGTGTCCCACGCCATGCGCAGGATTTGGGAGTAGTCTTTGGTTTTCATAAGAAGCTGTCAGTCATCGGCTATCAGCCGTCAGTAAAACCAATCGGCAGTTAGCATTTGGTAGTTGGCATTTAGCAATTGGTCGCCTGATCCTCTAATTGCTAATTGCTAAAGTTCAAACCTCAACGCCACAATCGGGTCCAGCTTCGCAGCTTTGCGCGCGGGATAGACGCCGAAGAAAATTCCCACGCTGGTGGCCACGAACAGGCCCGCTGCCACCGCCCAGATCTGGATCGCCGACGGCATTCCAATCGCCAGCGTGACTGCTTTCGCGATGCTGATGCCCCCAGCCACGCCAATCAGTCCACCAATCAGCGCCATGGTTCCCGACTCGATCAGGAATTGCAGCATCACGTCGCGCCGCCGCGCTCCCATCGCCTTTCGTATGCCGATCTCGCGCGTGCGCTCGGTCACCGATACCAGCATGATGTTCATGATCACGATGCCGCCCACCAGCAGCGAAATGGACGCAATCACGATCATGACGATAAAGAACGTGCCGCTCAGGTTCGACCATAAGGCCATGAAGCTGTCGTTGGTCTCGATCGAGAAGCTGTCTTTGCCGCCGATGGGATCGTGGCGGCGAGAGCGCATGATGACCCGGGCCTGGTCGATGGCCTGCTCCATCGGCGCTCCTACCCCGTCGGTCTTGGCCCAGATGTTCAACGACTTGTGCGAGCCGTAGGCCTTGAACCACGTGGTAATCGGCATCATCACCCAGTTGTCGGCACTCTGCCCAAGTGTCTTGCCGCGCTTGGTTCCTACGCCGATGACCTGGTAAACGTGGCCGTCCACGCGGATCTCCTTGCCGATAGGATCGACGCCCGCCAGCAGGTTGTCGCGAATGTCGGAACCAATCACCACAACCGGCGCGTCGTTTTCCATGTCCGCTTCATTGATGGTGCGGCCCAGGTCGAGGTCAAGGTCGTAGATGCGCGTCATCGTGGGTGTCCAGCCGCGCACTAAAGTATCCGTACTGCTCTGCGTGCCGTAGACTACCTTGCCGTTGAAGTTGTAAGCCGAGGCGCCCACGATAGTACAGGCGGTGCAGCCTTCGGCCACCGCTTCGTAGTGCTCCATGGTGACGTCTTTGCGCCGGTTGCCCTCGATGAACTGATCGGGATCGGTGACCACGTTGCCCATCTTGCTGACGATGAAGACGTCGGCCCCGAGATTGAAGATCTTCTCGGCCACGTAGCCGTTGATGCCGCTCTCGAAGGTCACCACCGCGATCACCGCCGACACTCCGATGACGATTCCCAGCAACGTCAGAAATGAGCGCAGCTTGTTCGCCCACAGCGACAACAGAGCAATGCGCATGGCCTCAGAGATATTCATGGGAGTAGTTGCAGCGGGATCTCTCGACAGAGTTTAGCAATTTACCAGTCAGCATTGTGGAATTCAGGCCGGGAAGCAGGATAAAGCGCAGAAAGCCGGGCCAGAACGGCTGGCGCAAGCGTGATTGCGTGGTGTTAGTCCGTTCTACGGCTTGGTTCGTTACAAAACACGCCCCCGATGCGGCGAATCAGCCAGAATTCTCGGCATCAAGGGACGAAGTTGGAGCAGTTGCCATGACTGAAAGTGATGGATCCGAGCGCATCCATGAATTAAAGTTATGGCTTCTCTGGGCCGTTTTCTTTACGAAAACTCGACTTTTCCTACACCGCCGAGGTGCAAAATGCGCACTTATGCGCCCCGATGGGAATGTCGCTCAAACACTGCGGACACTGCATCTTGTCGGGCGGCACTTGCTTGTGGAAGCGCGCCATCAGCGCGTTCACCGGTAGCACCACGAAGTAGTAGACCGCGGCTGCAATCAGCAGGAACGAAATCAGCGCGTTGAGGAAGTCTCCGTAAAGAAACTTGGCACCGTGAAGTTCGGCGGAGAAGGCGGAGAAGTCGGGCTTGCCGGCGACGGCTGCGATCAATGGTGTGAGCAGATCTTTGACAAAGGCGGTGACCACTGCGCCGAACGCCGCGCCGATGACGACGCCGACCGCCAGATCGACCACATTGCCCCGCAGAACGAAATCGCGAAATCCTTTGAACATGCTCCCTCCTAACGGTTCCTGTTTCAGAATCAGCGCCTGGGGGATGCGCTCTAATGTCTAAGAATTTACGACCTGCGGCAGGGCGAAACAAGTAGCGATGCGGAATCACGGGCGCGGTGCGGCGAACCAGTCCCGCACCGGTTCCTGGCCGAGATAGAAGATTACTGCCACCCGCACCATGATCTGCAGACCTTCGCGCGCCACGGACCATAGGCGGCCGTCCATCACTGCGCTGGAAACCGCAGGTACGGCAAGAGCGACTCCAACGCCGGCCAGCAGCATAGTCAGTCGTCGCGCCCACCTGCGCCGCGTCCACAAGACCCACGCCAGTGCGAGCGTCAGCGCTCCATAGATCAGGAAGGCAATCGGCCCGCTCTGTTCAAGGCCACCCTGTAGCAGCACGGAACCATACGACAATGGAATCGCGTGCACTGCGAGCAGTCCCGTGAAAGCAAACGCCGTTGCGGCCGTTAGGATCAGCAGCCCGCAAACGGCGGCAACGCCCCCCGGGCGATCAGCGGCGTCATGACTTGGGATCAGCGACTGCATTTATCGGTGCTCGAGCGTGAAGGTCTCGCTCATTGGCCGAGTCTCGATCATCTCACCCCAGCGGCGCGGCAAGGCTACCGGCCGTCCCCACTTCTGCGGCTAATTCCGCAACGTATGTTGGCCAGAGTGCGCAGTCTCGCAGCAGCCAGCGGGTAATTTCCCATTTGCTGCAGCCAGCGTCACTGGCTAGCTCCGGTTTTCATATTGCGAATCACTGCTGTGACAAGAAAATGACAGCTTGCTGCCCGACAGCTTACAACTTACGGCGTATGTGTGGGTTATAACGACACAAGAAATGGTAGGAGTCGGATGGCAGGCAACCGGTTCGGCAACCAGATTGCTGCAACTTTCTACACAGGTCATCCGTCTAACAAGAAACAAGACCCTAAGGGTCGGAGGTGAGTCGATGATGGCAGAAAAGTTTTCCGTGCCCGAACTGACGGCGCTACGGAGCGAACTGCTTCAAGGGTTCGACTCTAAGGACTGCGCCGAGCTGCTGCAGATGTTTCTCATGGGACGCGGCTACGGCGTTTCCGCCGAGGACGCCCGTGCTGCGGTAAGCAAAGTAGGAATGTTGGGCAACACTCTGGAGGCTTTCCAGCGCGAAGTCGAAAGCATCGCTCTGGTCAATTAGCGGGTGACAATCTCATGTGGCAGCGAAACGGTGACAAAGCTCCGCTGCCTTGTTGAACGAACAAGCTGAAGGTCAGAACCTGGACGAACAGTGACGTGAGCAACAAAGAAGCCCGGGCTAAATGGTCCGGGCTTTTTGCGTGAGAGTCGATTTCACCACGGAGGCACGGAGGACACGGAGAACTTACAAGGGTTAAATCTGCCTGTCCGACTCACTTCGTAATCTGGCGCGTTCTGCCTTACTCGAATCTGACAGAATGAAGGGTTCCAGTGCCATTTCAAAGCTGCAGTGTATCTGCTTTTCTTTCGTCCTGCCTTCGTGTCCTCCGTGTCCGCGTGGTGAATCATTGGCCTTCCCAGCGTTTCACCTTTACACCGCCTCTTACCCGGTCCTGAAGCACTTCCCCGAAGAACATGTACGGATGCGCCGGATCGAGTGCGCCCGCATTGTCCAGCTTCCGGCGAAGCTCTTGCGGGATTTCGAAACTCAGCGCCGCGAGATTGTCTTCGAGCTGCTTAATCCTGGTTGCTCCGATGATGGTGGAGGTCACGCCCGGTTGGGTCGCCACCCAGTTCAGCGCGACCTGGGCTGCGGAACGCCCAAGTTGTTTTGCCACCTCCTGCAAAGCGTCCAACACCTTCCAGTTTTGCTCGGTGAATTTGTTAAACACCGGATTGTTCGACGCTTTCAAAACATCGAGACGACTGCCTTTACTGCTCGATGCTCCCTCACGCGTGTACTTGCCGGAAAGGAAGCCACTGGCCAGCGGGCTCCAGGGACAGATGCCGAGGCCAAGCTCCTGAGCTGCCGGAAGATGCTCGCGCTCGATGTTGCGCTCCACCAGCGAGTACTCAAGCTGCAACGCGATCGGCGGCACCAGGCCGCGCTCCCCGGCCAGGGTAAAGGCGCGTGCCGCGTACCAGGCGGGCACGTCGGAGAAGCCGTAGTAGCGAATCTTGCCCTCGCGCACCAGCGTGCTCAGCGTCTCGACCACCTCTTCCAGCGGAGTGACCGTGTCCCACACGTGCATCCAGTAGAGGTCGACGTAATCGGTGCCGAGGCGTCGCAACGAGCCCGCAAGCGCGCGATACGTGTTCTTACGGCCATTGCCGCCGGAGTTAGGATTACCCTCCTGCGCCGCGAAGGTGAACTTGGTTGCCAGCACAATCTTGTCGCGCAACTTGGATTCGGCGATGAAGCGTCCCAGCACCTCTTCGCTCTTGCCCTCGGCATAGCCATCGGCGCAGTCGAGAAAATTTCCACCGTCTTCCACGTAGCGGTGGAAGATGCGATGGGCTTCCTCATCCGGCGATCCCCAGCGGTCGTTGCCAAAGGTCATGGTGCCGAGACAAAAC
This sequence comes from uncultured Acidobacteriaceae bacterium, assembly GCA_963796585.1. Taxonomy (GTDB): domain Bacteria; phylum Acidobacteriota; class Terriglobia; order Terriglobales; family Acidobacteriaceae; genus CAVVDY01. The sequence goes on along the minus strand of CAWCMB010000001.1, from coordinate 660,323 downwards.
GGACTGACGATCAGCCCGCTGCGGCCCAGGGTTACATATTCGTTCATCTTGCGTTTTGTCATATTTTTCTTTCGGTTCAGCGAGTCTGCTTTGTATCAGGGCACGACTTCAGTCGTGCCGCAAGAGCCGCATAAGACGGAGGCCTTCAGGCCCTGGGGAGTTTCAGCAGGGGCTAAAAGCCCTCTTGTCTCGATGCCAGTTCGGCCCGACTTAAAGTCGGGCCCTGATACAAAGCACCTCGATCGAGCTGTTGCATTGCGCAGCGCCGACGAACTCGATTGCCTGATTCCCTCAGTGACCTCAGTGTCTCCGTGGTGAACCGTTTCTTACTTGCTCATGATTCCGACGGCGGCCATCATGCGACCTGTTTTGCCGAACTCCGCGCGGTGCGAGAAGAAGCGGGTGGTGTCACAGGCGGTGCAGCCTTCGATGACCTCGATGCGATCAGCGGCAAGACCAGCGTCTTCGAGCTGACGCCGGTTCGCCTCGACCAGGTCGAGATGGATTTCAGATGCCGGATCGCCGTGCCCGGGCGCACGCTGATTCAGAAAAAGCAGCGGATATCGGACATGCAACGAGTTGGAGTTGAATACTTCGTGAAAAAGCTCGCGCGCATAGCTGAACTGCGACTCAAACTCGGCTGCCACCTCGGGTCCCACAACGTAGCAGCACTTGCGAATGCAAGGACCGATGGCGGCGCGAAGATCGCAGGGATTGCTGCCGAAATGCCGGCGCATTTCTCCGACGCCTTTCTCCGCAATGCGCGCCGCTGTTCCTCGCCAGCCGGCGTGAAACGCGCCGACAACTCGGCGCTTGGCATCGACCACCAGAACCGGGACACAGTCGGCGGTCTTGATAGCGAGAAGTAGTCCGGGCGCAGTGGTGACCAGGCCGTCGCCGGTCAGCGGCGCGGCGGTTGGCCCATCGACACGCTGCACAATGGAGGAGTGAATCTGCTTCACCTGAAGCAGCGGCCAGGGCGCGCCACTCGCATCAGTGGCTCCCAAAGCTTGAGTAAACAGCTCACGATTGCGAAGTACGGCTTTCTTCTCGTCCGCGGGCGTTAACCCAAGATTCAGCGTCTTACCGCCGTAGCAGTTGGAAACTCCGCCTTCACGGGTGCTGAAGCCATGTACCAGCCAGGGAAGATCAGCCAAGATGCGGGCGCGCAAAATGGCAAGCGGGGCCACGGCGCGTTGAAGATGTTTGGTAGGCGAGGCTGGCTGCGATTTCTTCTTGGGCTCGACTCTCATATAAGCGCTGACTTCGATATTAACCGTGTGGCGAAGATTCGCGTCAGGGCACGACTTCCAGTCGTGCCGAAAAAGCGCATTAAGGTTCGGGCTTTAAGCCCCTGAAAACTGGGGTGTGAGCGACTGGAGTCCGGGTTGCCGGTCGTGGCATGACCAGTACATCTACAGGTTTCTCTTCAAGAATTCGATCGTGGTTTGTGTCGCCGACTGAAGTCGGCTGCGGCGAATTGATGAAGTGCGTATCGGCACGACCGTAGGTCGTGCCCTGACGCGGTGGAATCCAGACGCGAAGTGTCTCCGCGGACAGCTTCCTCCCATGCGCTACACTCGCTGCATGAAAGCCATGGTCGTGACCCGCGTCGGCGGGCCGGAAGTTCTGGAACTCCGCGACGTACCTGAACCGCAAGCCAAAGCCGGCGAAGTTGTGGTTCGCGTGGAGGCGGTCGGCATTAACTTTGCCGACACGCATGCGACGCGCGGTTCGTATCCCGGCACGCCGGAGCCGCCCTGGATCACGGGGCGCGAATTCGCCGGCGTGGTGGAAGACACGGGCGAGCGCGTGATGGGCTACACCCAATACGGGGCTGCCGCCGAGAAACTTGCCGTTTCAAAAGATATGATCTGGCCGCAGCCGGCGCAGTGGACGTCGGTCGAATCCGCCGCATTTCCGGTGACTTTCCTCACCGCTTACCTGGCGTACTGGAAGGCCGGCTTGACTCCCCACGCAAAAGAACCGGTGCGTCGAGAACCGGGATATAAAGCTCGCGTGCTGATCCATGCGGTGGCCGGAGGAGTGGGCACGGCGGCCGTCGAAATTGGAAGGCAGTTAGGCGTGGAGATGTATGGCACGTCGTCCTCCGATGAAAAGCTGGCGCGGGTCGAGAAGCTCGGCCTGGCACATGGCATTAATTACAAGCAGGTCGACTACGAGCAGCGCCTGCGTGAGCTGACCAACGGCGAAGGTGTTGATGCTGTATTCGAAATGCTGGGCGGCGAGCATACCGCTAAGAGCCTGCGCTGCTGTCGCCCATTCGGGCGAGTGATTATTTATGGCACTGCGACCGGCGAGCGGCAGAAGTTTGACGTGGGCGCGATGATGGCGAAGGGACTGAGCGCACATGGTCTGTGGCTGACGTACCTGGCGCGCGATCACGAACTGATTCGCGATTGTTTGCGGACGATGCAGCCGTGGATTCAGAGTGGAGCGCTGCATCCGGAAGTTGGACACGTGCTTCCGCTGGAGCAGGCTGCCGAAGCGCATCGCTTGATGTTGCAGCGGGCGAACTACGGGAAGATAGTTTTGAAAGTCAGCAACTAGCAATTAGCAATTAGCAATTAGTATGGCCCACGGCAGGTAAAGCTTCTCGTCTTGTCATCACGAGCGAAGCGAGGGATCTGCTCCTGGTGGAACGAACGAGAACAGATCCCTCGCGGACTGATGTCCGCTCGTGATGACAAGAGCAGGTTCTAATCACTAATTGCTGATCACTAATCACTAATTGCTAATTGCTAATTGCTCGTTGCTACTTGCTAGTGGCTACTCTTCCATGCCAACCACCATCCAATGGCTCATGCTGATCGTTTTTCTCGCCGTTTGCCTTGGCGTTGGCGGGCTGGGGGCGATTCCTACCGCCAAGAGTGTTCGCGATTGGTATCCCACGCTGCGCAAGCCTCCGGGAACGCCTCCCAGTTGGGTATTTGGTCCGGCGTGGACGACGCTATACGTGCTCATGGCGGTTTCGGCGTGGCTGGTGTGGCGCGATTACGGATGGGGCGCGAGCGCAGCCTTGATGATCTTTTGCGCGCAGCTGGCGCTGAATCTGGCGTGGTCGGGGATTTTCTTTGGTGCGCGGCGGCCGGGGCCGGCGTTTGCTGAAGTCGTGATCCTGTGGCTGGCGATTCTGTTCAACATCTTCATCTTCTATCAGCTCAGCCCGGTGGCTGCGTATCTGCTGGTGCCGTATCTGCTCTGGGTCACCTACGCGTCTTATCTGAACGGCGGGATATGGCTGCTGAATCGAGGTGGTGGGTGACCGGATTGAACGATGTTGCGCCGTTTCTCACGCTGAGATTATCGGTGGGAGCACCAGGCTTCAGCGTGGTGAAACCGGCGCACCTCGGATGGCGGCTTAGCCACGGCGGAAGCAGAGCGATCGCATGGCTGTTCCGGAGCTAAAGCTCGCTTCTCTGCCGAAGCTTCTTTCACCACGCTAAAGCGTGGTGCTTCCACCCCTGGGATGTCGTGCTTCATCCGAGAACGTGGTGCTTCCACCCAAGAGTGATGCTTCACCCAGGAACGCGACGCTTCCCAGCAAAATGCTAGGCTGAGCTTATGAGCGTTGCTTCTGCTATAGGGTTTGCCGCGGGCACTCTGACTACGCTGGCTTATTTGCCTCAGGCCTGGCACTCGTTTCGCACCCGCTCGGTGCGCGATTTGTCGAGGGCCATGCTGGTGTCGCTCAACCTGGGCCTGCTGCTGTGGGTGGTGTATGGATTCTGGATCCACTCGTTGCCGCTCGTACTGACGAACGTTTTAACGTTGCTGCTGGCATTTCCGCTGTTGGTGATGAAGCTGCGGTTTCACCAAGAAGAGTCACATCTGAATCGTGCGGTTGGCAGGGGCTAAAGCTCCACGTATTTTCAACGGCAATAACGCTGGCCTGAAGGAAGGCCAGCACTACCCGTAATTCGACTTGTCAGCAGCCTATAAAGACGTGCCCTGATACAAGGCTATTCGACAGATCGCCTCGATGAGAACGCGGGACCGACTGTCTATGCATCGAGAAGACGACGGCAATATGGAATTCACCCTCTCATCTGCTTCGCGAAGAAGTACGCCGCGAGCACAAAGCCAATTGCGATCACAATGCGCCGCACGTTCTCCGGCTTGGTCTTCTGCGCGAAGTGGGCCCCGAAATAGCCACCGAGGATTGAGCCGACGATCATCAGGATGGTTTCGGGCCAGTACACCGCGTGCGACACCACAAACACCAGCATGGCCATCCCGTTGGAAACGGTAGTGAGCAGCGCCTTCAAGGCGTTCATGGTGTGGATCTGGTCCATGCCGAGCAAGCCCAGCATGGCGAGAATCAGAATGCCGGCTCCGGCGCCGAAGTATCCGATATAGAAGGCGATGAAAATCTGAATGAAGATGCCGCGGCCGGTGGCGAACTCAGTTTTGCGGTGTTCGGCTGTGCGGCGGCGTACCCACTGAGTGATCTTGCCGCTGAACATGAAGATCACCGTCGCGATCAGCATCAGCCAGGGCACAAGGCTCATGAAGGTTTTCTGGGGAGTTTTGAGCAGGACCCAGGCCCCGAGAATGCCGCCCAAAATGCCAGTGATCAGCAGTGGTGTCACGCTTCGCCAAGGGAGTTTTTCCAATTCGCCGCGATAGGCGCCGATGCTGGCCACCTGTCCGGGCCATAGCGCGACGGTATTGGTGGCATTGGCGTTCACCGGGGGGATTCCGATGAAGAGCAGTGAAGGAAATGAAATGAAGCTGCCGCCACCGGCGACGGAATTGATGGCTCCGGCAACCACCGCAGCGAAAAAGAGCAAGCCGGCGTGAGCGATATTCATGAGGATGAAGAAAAATTAGGATACCCCACCGGCGCAAGTGGGGGATTTTTAAGGCTCCGAAGAGAAGTTTCGCCGGTGCGGACAAACTGCAGGTCCCTCGGCTCCGCTGCGCTTGACACCGAGAGACTCTGCCAGCCGTCAGAAGTCCTTGTGATAGCGGCCGTCCACGCCGAAGCCGCCGTTCTGGTCGCGGTCTCCGCTGACCGACCACTTGCGATTCACGCGGTATTGCACCAGCACTTGCTGGGCCTGGGTCTGGGTGACATTGGTCGAAAAGGTCACATAAAGCTTGCTGGTCACGCGTTGCTGAATGGTGACAACGGCTCCGGGGTTCTGATTGCCGTTCTGCGCAAGCACCGGATCAACCGACAGGTGCGATATGCCGGCAATCTTCTCCAGGCGCCCAGTCACCTGACTGGTGACGCCTGAGGCCAGCACCGATTCGGCTCCCAGATTGCCGGGCTGCGCCTGCGCCGCCTGGGCCTCTTGGGTCTGGCCGAAAGCAATCAGGTTGATGATGTCAGCCGGCGGCAGCGAGGGGTCGGAGGTGTAGTTGGTATGCAGATGGTCGATGGGGCCCTGAAAGCGCATCGCGATGTTGTATTGCTGAATCGTGGTGTTGACCTGGAGATTCAGCACGGGCTCGGTGCGGGTTGTGTTGAGAAAAGCGATAGTCCCACCCTGTATGACATAGCGATTGCCAAGCAGGAAGGCCTCTCCGCCCGTGAGATTTGTACGTCCCACAATGACGGGGTCGTTGGCGGTGCCGATCACGCGAAGGTTGGCATCGCCCTGGATGCTCACGGTTCGGCTGTAGGCATTCAGCTCGTTGGGGCTGCGCAGCGTGATGTTCAGCTTAAGGTTGTCGGCAAATCCGCCACGCGAAGGCGGAGAGGAGGCGCCGGTGAACTGGCCGGCAAACGAAGTGAGATCGAAATCGGGAGTGAAGCTCAGGCGGTAAATGTTTACCTGTCCACTGAGAAGCGAAGACTTCGGCGTTCCCGTCACGGCGATGCTGACGCCCAGGTCAGTGCGCAGTCCGTCAGGGTACAACATGCGAATGTCGCGGCCCTTCATCGCGAGATCGAACTGGAGTGAGGGACGGTAAACGATGCCGCCGGATGCGGTGACCGTTCCCCCGCCGACTTTGCCGGTGAACTGCGATACGTCAAGCCGGGTCCCGCGCAGAGTTAGAACGCCATTTCCTTCGGACAGTCCGACCGGGGCGTCAGCGGTCGAGAAGCTGGCGTTCACGATACGAATCTGGCCTTCGATGTCCTGATTGGCAGTGCGGCCGGCGGCGTTCACGTCGAACTGCAACTGGCCGCTGGCGGCGGTATCGGGGCTGAGGACGTGTAGCAGCGCGAGGTCGACATTACCGAGCAGGGTGATCTGTGCCGGCGCATCGGTTGCGATCGGGATGCGGCCCTCAAAGCGCAAGTCGGTGTCGGTGCCATTGATTTCAGTTGGCTGAATTGCCAGCGTGCCGTTGACGTAATCGGCGAGAATCGGCTTCACTGCGCCGATCTCAACCTGCCCGTACTTAACTTGCAAGGTCGGGATGTTGACGTGGGCATCGAGCTGCTTCGGAGACTTGAGAGGGCCGCTGAGGGTGGCGTGAATCTGCGTCTGGCCGCTCATCTGCGATGCCTGCTCGGGCGCATAGGCGGCGAGCAGCGGTTGCAGCGCAATGACCGGGGTGTCGAGACGCGCCTGCGCCTGGTAGTCGCCGGTGAGAGCGACTTTGCCATCGGCGGTGAGCGGGGTGTTGACTACCTGCGAGCCAAAGTTGAATGTCGCCTCATGATTCGCGACGTTGGCTTGCAGGTTGACGTCGCTGATCTTCTGGTCCTTGACCGTGAGTTGGGGAATCGTCAACGAAAGCTGGCCGCCGGGATCCTTCAGCGTGCCGCGTCCGTTGGCGGTCAGGTTCAACGTGCCGGTGACGCCCATGTCACGGTTGCTGAGAACTTGAAGCTTGGCGAGCTCAATGCCGGTGGCCTGTAGCGCGGCATCGTAGCCTTCGGTTTTGGGGTAGTACGTGAGCTTGGCGTTGGCGTTGCCGGCTGCCGTCCGCACCAGCAAGTTCGAATTGACCACATCGCCGGTGCCTTGGAAGTCGAGGTTCACAGCCTGAATCGGCTGGCCATCGATGTTGGCGTTGGTCAGAACGACGTTGCCGCGACCGATGGGATTCTCCTCGGAGCCGTGGACATTGATGTTGGCATTGAGGGTTCCCGAGAGAGGGGTGGTGACGTCTGCCGCGCGAACCAGCGGTCTGATGGCAACATTGCGCGCGTTGACCCGTACCTGGAGCGGACTCTGCGGCGTCAGTGACCAATTTTTTAAACTGGCTTGCAGGTCGAAATTCAACTGTCCTTGCGGGCTGGGTTCGAGAAGGCCGTGGGTGATGGTCACGTGTGAGGGGCTGGCATCCACATCGGCCTGCAACAGCTTGAAACTGGCGCCGTGTGCCTGGACGTTGGTTCCATTCAAGCGGCCTTGCAACTCAGGAGCTGAAATCGAGCGGCTCACGGTTCCGTTGAACGAGAGCTTGCCACTGAGTCCGAGTGGAGTCGGAGCGGGCTGACCGGGCTGCGGCGTCTGGAACACGTTCGCAATGTTCTCCAGCTCGGCCAGATTGTTCGCCTGTAGATTCACTTTCACCGCCGAATGATTGCTGACCGTGCCGTTCAGGTTCAGCGTGGTCTGGGGCGTGCGGAGGTAAGTGTTATTCAAAGCGATTGTCTTGTTGCTGCCGTTGTAGATGGCGTGGATGGCTCCGTTGAGGGGAATAGTTTGCGACGACACTCCCGTTTGCAAGGGTGCTACGGTGGAGTTCACGGTGGCATCGGTTCGCGCAACCAGGTCTTGCATAGCGCCATTCCAGGTGACGTCAACCTTGCCGTTCACGTCGCCGCGCAGTGAAATCTGCTTGAGCGAAGCCGTATTCGCCAGCGACTTGGCATCGGCCAGCGAGATGTTGTGCAGAGCAAGCGTGGCGTGTCCCGCCGCTTTGCCTGAAAGGTCGCTCACGGTTGCCTGCCCGGTAATTTCTCCGGCGAGCAGACTGGCATGCAGGTTGCGCACTTCGGCATTGCCGTTGACGACCTGGTAGTGAGCACCCAGATTGCGGATGGCGGTATTGAGCTGCGGAGTGCGAACCTGCAACTCGCGGCTGCTCACATCGCCGTTCAACGCAATCGAATCCAGCAAGGCCTGGTTCGGCTGATTCGTGTAGTCCGCCGTTCCGTTGACCAGGATTTCGCCGGCCGGCACGGAGGGGTCGTTCATTACCCGGCGCAGCTCAGTTCCGTTGAGCGTGATGGAATAATTAGCGTGCGCCGTAGGGCTGGCATAGTTCTGTATGGTCGCGTTCAGCTTCGCCGTGATGGGCGGAGTGGTGAGCGTCACGTTATTCAGCGCCATCCCTGAGCGCCGGGCATCGAACTGGGCGTCGAGGTCGTGGGTGATCGGCGCGTAGTCGCCATACTTCAGTTGCCCGTCGCGATAGCCGAGATTGCCGTAGTAGCGTCCGCCATCGGTTGTATCGTAGGTCGACTTCAAGTGCAGATCGTGCAAGTCGGCGTACAACGGCGTCTTCTGGTCGTTGACGTAGACCTCGCCGCGATCGAGTAGCAGATGGCGAATGCCGAGGTCGAACACATTCGTATTCGAGTTGCTGTTGCTTGGCGGCAGATTGGGAAGATTGGTGTTGCCGTTCTGATCGACGATCAGCTTCACCACGGGGTGTTCAATCGTGATGTCCTCGACGTACCACTGCTTGTGCAAGAGCGACGTTACATTGATGTCGAAATAACCATGATCTGCCTGTAGCAGCGGCTGGTTGGCTCCCGGCCCGGCGCCTTCCACCGTCAGGCCATAAAGATCGAGCGAGAGCGTGGGGAGATGCAGAGCGAAGTTCTGCAAGTGGACGGGAGTGTTCAGCGCGGCGCTGGCTTTGGTATCCACGGTACGTAGTACGTAGTCGTGGAAGCGCGCGCTATGTACCACCACGATCGCGGCGATTGCAACCACCACAACCAGCAGCACCAGAATGCCTGCGATCCAGCCCACAATGCGCCATCCGCGATGACGATGTTGAGGACGGATCGGTATAGGCGGCTCGGGCGGACGCCGCTCCGGAGGAGTAAGCGAATAATCTCGCGATGCCATGATTAAAATGCCTGGCCGATGGTGATGAAGTACTGGGTAGATTTGATTCCGGGCACTGGATTCAAGTTGTGACCGACATCGATGCGCACCGGACCAATCGGAGTGGCGTAGCGCAATCCGAGGCCTACGGAATTGGTATAGAGCGAGGTGAAATCATGGAAGCCGATGGAGGGAAACACATTGCCACCGTCGTAGAAGGCCACAATTCCGAGGCCTTTTTTGATGGAATCGAGCGGAAAGCGAAGCTCCGAGTTGAGAATCAATAGCTCGTTGCCACCCTGCGGAACAGTAATTTTCACGCAGGTTGATGGATCATTGGGGTTGCCGCAGGCGGGGATGGTTTCCTGCGGACCGGCGCCGTTCAGAGGAAATCCGCGTAATGTGCTGGCGCCGCCGGTAAAGAACTTCTGGCTCACCGGCACCTCGCTCCCAGCATAGGGCTGCTCCAGGCCGACGCGCAGACTGTTGGCCCAGATGATTCCGCCGCCGATGTTCTTGTAGTGCGCGACCTGTCCCAGGAATTTGGCAAAGCTGAAGTTTGAACCCAGCCACGAGGGGTTGACGTCGAACTCGAGGCTTTCATACCAGCCGCGATGCGCATCGAGAACGTTGTCGCGCGTGTCGTGGATATAGCTCACCGACAGGGTGGAGAGGCGAACATCGAGCTGGTTCGGGGGCACCAGTTCGGGAATCAACAAATTGCTGATGCGGTTAATTTGAAAGTTGTAGCGGAAGAAAATATTGGTAGTTTTTTTGGCGTTCAGCGCTTTTTCAAGCTGATAGCCGAAGTTGGCCAGGCGAGCGGTAAAGATGGGATTTTCCGCGTTGCGCTCGATCGAGGCCAGCGCGCTACCTTTCCAGGTGGTTCCACGGAAGTAAGGGTCGGTATAAGAGAAGCCGGCTCGCTGGTCGAGGGTGGCGGCGTAACCGGTCACAGTGTAACTTTCGCCGCGTCCGCGCACGTTGCGGCGCGTGTACTCGAACAGGCCGCGTGGTCCCCAGAAGGTCTGCTGGCTGGTCTTGAAGTTGTTAGGTAAGCCTACGGGCGGAATGCCGGGTACCAGCACCGTACCACCAGGCACGCTTCCCCCACGGTTGATGACCTCAAAGCCGAAGCCTAACTGAATCGACCTGCGCTTGCGTTCGTGTACCTTCACTACCACGTCGTCTTGCGTCGTGGCGTCCGTAACCGGGGCTTTGGGATCTACCTCGGCCCAGTCGAAGACGTTCAGGTTGTAGAGTTCCGCTTCGCTCTTCATCATTGCGTTTTGGCTCATGGGATCGCCGCTGTGAAACGGAATCTGGCGGTCGATGAGCTCCGGGCGCGTGTGATCACGCCCGACGGTGACGATGTGCGCGATCTTCACTTGCGGGCCTTCGGTGATCTGGTAGACCACGGAGAGCTCGTGCGGCTGGCCCTTTAGCGCCGAGGCTTTCGCCGTAAATCCGGGGTCCAGGTATCCCAAAGCGAGATAGCGGGCAAGGATGTGGCTTCGGTCTTCATCGACCAGTGTCTGCGAGTAGGGCTTTCCCTGGCCAAGCCTAAGGCCATTAGGCGCGAATTGCGCCTCTGACAGTGTTGCATTCCCCGCGATACGAAGATCGTGCACAACATCGCGTTGGCCCTCCGTGATGTCGTAGGCTACCTCGATGTTTCCGCCGTGGCGCTTTATGTCGGGTACGACTTTCACGTCGGAGTAACCGGCCGATTGATAGAGACCCTCAAGGTTCTTCATGCCGGTGCGTACCAGCTTGTCGGAGTACTTGCCGTGCGAGAAGAAGTGCGCTTCCTCGACCGGCACATGGTCCTGAAGCTGCTTGTCGCTGTAGTGCTTGTTTCCGGCAAAGGTTACTTCCTTGACTTTGTGCTTGGGGCCTCTGGTGATGGCATAGGTGATCAGTTTGCCGCTGGAAGTGTTTTGGATGTTGGTGGCAACCTGGACATCAAAGTAGCCCTTGTTCTGAAAATACAGTTGAATGCTGCGGCCGCCTTCGTTGACCAGGTCGGTGTCGGCGGAGTTGGCGGCATAGATGGGCACAAGGTTTCTGAGCTTGCGCTGACTGAGGTGCTGGCCTGTGGTGGTGACTTTCACGATCGGACCGGTGTCGATATGGAAGGTCACGTCGGCGCGATTGCTGCCCGGATCGTATTCCGCAGAGACCAGCTTGACGGTGCCGGTCGCGTAATTTTGCTTGGTGAGCGCCTCTTCCATGTATCGGGTTGCGTTCTTCAGGCGATATCGGGAGAAAGTCATGCCCGGCTTGAGGTAGCTGGCTTTGAGGCGCGCCATCAAGGAATGGAGCTTCCCGCGAAGGTATGTCGTCTCGGCAGCGCTGGTACCTTGGAGTTGAATCTGTCCGACCTTGGCGCGGCGACCTAACGTGGTATTGAACAGCACGTTCACCAGATTGTGAGTGGAATCGATGACCGCCTCGGCGTGGACTTCCGATTCAAAGTAGCCATCCTGCTGGAAGAATTTGGCGAGCGCGTCCTCGGCCTGACGAACGTCGGCGTTGGAGTACGGCGCCTGAGTCGGGTAGGAGGCTACCTGGAGCAGACGCGAGTAGTCGTACCTGCTGGTGGCTCCGGGAAACTCATACATGCCGACGTAGACCGCCGGCTCCAGAACAAAGGTGACCTGCACGCCACTGGCTTGCGGCTCAACGGTCAGACTGACGTTTGAAATGTTTGACTGCTGCTTGAGCCGGGCGATGGTGGCGTCAATGTCGGCTTGGCGCAGGGGCTGCCCGAGTTTTACTGCGATGGCGTCGCGTAACTTGTCATAGGTTTCGTCGGGCTGGCCGGCAACCTCGATGCTGGTGACGCTTTGCCCCAAGTAGGAACTGAGTAGCTGCTGATCGTTGAGGACCTGCGATGCGAGCTGCGGCACCGAGAAGGCGAGCAGCAGACACGCAACTACGCGTCCGAACGAGAGTAGATATCTCAGCAGAGTGCGGCCCATCCTGAGTTGCCCGTAGTGGAGAGAAAATTTCGTTAGTCGTTCCTGCGCCCTGAGTTGGAGTGAGAAAACCTGTGTTTGCGTTGTACGCAGCAGGCCTGAGCGCTTTCGGCAAACGGGTGATTGGAGCTAAGCTGCTGTGGATGAACTACGAGCAGTTTCACGCCTCACTCGCCGCGCACAAGCCACCCACGGAGTTACCGCTGGCGTTGGCCGCGTTGTGGTGGGACTTCAAGGGAGATTGGACAAAGGCACACGAATGCGCACAGCAGCGCGACTCGGCCGATCACGCGTGGGTACACGCTTATCTGCATCGCAAGCAAGGCGACTTAGACAACGCGCGCTATTGGTATGGACGGGCGGGGCGGCCGGTGTTCCAAGGATCGTTGCAAGACGAGTGGCGAGAAATTGCAGAGGCGCTGCTGGGGCGATGATTCGATTTTTTGTCATCCTGAGCGAAGTGAGATCGCGAAGCGAACGAACGCAGTCGAAGGACCCCTATACGGCGATAACGGTCCTTCGACTCGTCGTCCGCCGCCAGCGGACTCCTCGCTCAGGATGACAGCCGATAGTTATTACTCCTCGTCGCGATTCACCGTCACTCCACTGCTTGAGAAGGCATCGGGCGCAACAGCCGGGAACTCGCGAATTCCCAGTTGCGACTTGAGCTGAGAAACGTCGTTTTGCTGCATCTCTTTCCATCGCTGCACCACTGACTGCGCCGATTTGATAGCCGCCGGAGCGGCGTTCGCCTGGACCGGAGTAGGCGCAGCATCGACCTCCTGCACCGTGTAGAGCAACATGAACAGCGATCCCTGAACCCCGTTGAGCGTCTCGGTCTGGGGACCGCGGCGGAAGCGGCCAGGCGCTCCCAACAGCGCGTTTAGCTTCTGGCTTAGGGCATCGATCTTTTCCGCCTGAGGCGTGCCTTTTGCGGTTTCGGCTTGCGCCTTCAGTTGATCGCGCAACTTGGTGGCCTCGTCAACCGCCGGTTGCACCTGCATCAATTGCTCATAAAGCTGGTGAGAGAGATCGAATTGCTTCTGCAACTCCGCAACTGACGTCTTCACTCGCGGATCCATCACCAGCGTCAGATCCCGCGTGTAGCGCTGGCCATCCACGGTGAGGACAACGGTGTATTTGCCCGGCATGGCCCATGGCGAGGTCGCCACCGGAGCTGTGTTTTTGTAAACCGCGGCGATGGGATATTGCGGCTTTATGCCGGGAACCGGCTGGAGATGGATGTCCCAGAGAAAGCGGTGGAAGCCGGCTTTGCCCGACAGTACTTGCGGCGGCCTGAGCCAGTAAGCCGGTATGGCCAACTCGGGATCAGGCGGCGGAACGGGATGGTTACTGGCATATTTGCGAACTACTTTTCCCGAGCCATCCAGGATTTCGAGCGTCACCGCCGCAGAAGCATCGGCTTTCAGGTAGTAGTCGATGATCGCGCCGTCGGGCGGATTCTGGGCAGAAGGAACGTCCGGCGGCAGCGGGGTATCGCTGTTGGTATCCCAGCAGATACGCATTGCGGTTTGCGGCGCGAACAGGTAAGCGTTGGCTGACGCGACGTTCGCATCCATCTGGCGCAGCGGCGTGATGTCGTCGAGAATCCAGAAGCCGCGGCCGTGCGTGCCCACCAGCAGGTCGTCATCTTTGATGGCAAGGTCGCGCATTGAAGTCGCCGGCATGTTCAGCCGCAATGACTGCCAGTGATCGCCATCATCGAACGAAACGTATACCGCGCGCTCGGTCCCGGCGAACAGCAAACCTTTGCGCTGGGTGTCTTCGCGCACGGCATTGACGTTCTCGTTGTCAGGGATGCCGTTGGTGATCCTCGTCCAGGTCTTGCCCGAATCGCGCGTGCGATAGATATAAGGACGCAGGTCGTCGAGCCGCAACGTGTTGATGGCGGCGTATGCAGTCTGCGGGTCGTGGTGACTGGCTTCGATCACGGAAACCTTCTGCCACGGGATCAGCTCGGGCGGGGTGACGTTGTTCCAGTGCGCTCCGCCGTCGGTGGTGATCCAGATGAGTCCGTCGTCCGTTCCTGCCCAGATGAGGTTCACGTCTTTCGGTGACGGAGCAACCGCGTAGATCACGCCACGTTGCGAAGGCTGGGCCGACTTCTCTGATTTGAAGATTCCGACTGATGCTGGTATCTCCCACGTCTTACGCGTGAGGTCGGGGCTAATCTGTTTCCAGGTCTGTCCGCCATCGCGCGTGGTCCACAGCGTGTTGGCGGCGAAGAACATCAAGTGTGGATCCAGCGGCGAGAACAGCACCGGCTCGGTGCGAACGACGCGGTAGTCAGGAGGCCGACCCACCACCGGCGCCACGTTCTGCGCGGTCGTCGTGTGCCGGTTATAGCGCGTCACCTTGCCGCCGTAGACGAGGTCGGGGTCGAGCGGGTCAGGCGCGACGTATCCATATTCTTCGACGGCGACGGGGTGCCACTCGCGCATGGTGATCTCGCCGTCGTTGCCACGGCTCTGGACACATGCCGAGCCGCTCTCCTGTTGGCCGCCGCACACACGATAAGGAAACGCATTGTCGGCGCTGACGTGATACATCTGCGCCGTGGGCTGGTTGTACCAGGAGCTCCAGGACTCGCCACCGTTGACGGTGATGATCGCACCCTGATCGCTGGCGATGAGAATGGTCTTGGGATCGTTCGGGTTGATCCAGATATTCTGATAGTCGTCGCCACCGGGTGCGCCGCGAAAACCAGTCCAGGTCTTGCCGCCGTCGACCGACTTCCAGGTCACGGTCGAGGTGACGTACATTACGTCGGGATTCTTCGGATCGATTATGGGCACGCAGAGGTCGCCGCCACCGATACGTCCGCGGGGACGAGGATCGTTGGTCGCGATGGCCCAGGTCGCTCCGGCATCGTCAGAGCGGTAGAGATCAACCTTCTCGCCGGTTGCTACCGAAGCGAATAACCTGCGCGGATTGCTGGCCGAGACGCTGACGTAAGCTTCGACGATTCCGGCCGGCAGGCCACCGCCCAGTTGCTGCCAATTCCGCCCGCCATCGGTGGATTTGTAGATGCCGCCGTTGGTGCCGTTCCATTCACCGTTCTCCCACGGACCTTCACGGGCATCCCACAATGTGGCATAGACGATATTCGAGTCGGTCGGGTCGATCACGGCGCTAGCGGCGCCGACGTTCTCGTCCTTCTGGAGTACGGCCTGGAAGCTCTGCCCGCCATCGGTGGAGCGATAGATGCCGCGCTCCTGGTTCGGCCCGTAAGGGTGCCCGGCTACGGCGACGAACAACTTGTTGGGATCGCGCGGGTCAACCGCCATCTGCGAAATCTGCTGGCCATCGCGCAGGCCGAGGTGTGTCCATGTTTTACCGGCATCAGTGGACTTGTAAATACCGTCGCCGACAGACAAGTCCGGGCGATGCAGTCCTTCGCCGCTGCCTACGTAAACAACGTTGGGATCCGACGGCGCCACCACGATGTAGCCGATTGAGCCGGTGGGCTGATCGTCGAAGATGGGATTCCAGGTGCGACCGAAGTCGGTCGTCTTCCAGACGCCGCCATTCACCGCGCCGATATAGAAGACGTTCGGCTCGCTGGGAACGCCGACCGCCGCGCGAGTTCGACCGGCACGCAGCGGGCCGATACTGCGCCACTGCATTTCGCCGAGAGCAGTCGTGGGAATGGGCGATTGCGCCGCGGAACAAATGCAAGTCAGGGTAAGCGACAAGAGTACGAGAAGTTTTCTCAACGTCATGGAAGGGATGACATCCTTTTAACAGGAATGAAATACAGAGCGGCGAATCGCAAAGTATACGATAGGCGCGAAGGCGCAATCGCGGCTTGTAGAAAGCGTTGCAAATTATCGAAGATGAGCTGAATTCTTTGGATTTCCTCTTGCAAGTTCTATCTGCCGTATGCGATTGTAGTACTCACGTTGGAGAACGCCCATGTTGATTAATACGCAAAACTCAATGCGTGGATGGCTGCGGGTAGACGATACCGGCTGCCAGTGGGCGTTGTTTACTCGAGTCGCGCGACTCGGGTTCGGTTCGAAGCCAAGTAGCTAATCCACTGGCCAAGAACCAACGTATTCGTAAACACATTTTTGCTTCGCAGCGCAGTGGCTGAACCTTCAGCGCCGGAACGCAATCGGCCAGCGGATGGTCTGCAACACCATTTCTGATGGGTTCGACTCCCATCCGGCGCTCCAAGTTTCGCAGCTTTCCCGGCGATGGCTGGTTCACGGTCGGGAAATATCGCGAATGCTTTTCCAGCATTGCAGCGAGGGATGAAGCCTTCGCAAATCGTGAGTTGCTTATGTACGAGATTCTCATTCTGGGCATGATCGTCGCGCTGCTGCTGAAGCTGGTGAGCCTGCGCAAGGCGAAGAGCGCGGCTATGGCCGGCGCTCTGTGCCACGGCTGCGTTCACGTGCATAAGGTGAAGGGCGTCAGCGGCAAGCAGCTGCTGTTCTGCCACTACAGCAGCGAGCTGCGCGCCATCAGGCTCGCCGTCCGCGAGTGCACCGGGTTCCGCAGCGACAGCGCTCCGGCCTCCACTCCGGTGCGGGTCGCGGGATTCGTGCGAGCGGAAGAGCTGGGCAGCGAAGAGGCTTTTCCAGCGACGGTGATTCACATCAGCCGCTAATTACAAACACCCGGCCGGCGAACCTGCCGGCTGGGTTCGCTGCTTTTGCAAAGCGTGCTGGAGTGTTCTCACTCTAGGGGTCCTTCGACTCCGCTCTCCGCCTGTGGCGGAATCGCTCCGCTCAGGATGACAAGGGTCGGCGGGAGGCCGGGCTGAGTAATCCGCTACACTTTAAGGAGGATATTCGTCCAAATTACGGATTTAGAGCTCACGCGAAATCGTCCTATGAAAATCGTTCGTCCCTTTCTTCTTGGCCTGCTGCTGGTAGCAGGGTTTTACTTCTACACGACTCACCACCACAGCGCTACGGCCATTCCCGACTGGATTGCGAAGCCCAATAAGGTCGAACTCACTGAGGCGGCCAGCCCGCCGCCGTTCGACGCCGAAGAGCAAATCAACATCGACGTCTACAAGAAGGGCATTCCGTCGGTGGTGAACATCACGTCGACGGCCGTGAGCATGGACTTTTTCTGGGGACCGATTCCGCAGCAGGGCCAGGGTTCCGGATTCATCATCGATAAGGAAGGGCACATCCTCACCAACTACCACGTGATTGAAGGCGCGCGACAGGTGAAGGTGACGCTCCACAATAAGAAGACGTACCCGGCGGAGATTATCGGGAGCGATCGCCTGCACGATCTGGCGGTGATCCAGATCAAGACGCCGGGGGTGATGGTGCCGGCCACTCTGGGCGATTCGAAAAACCTGGTCGTGGGGCAGAAGGTCTACGCCATCGGCAATCCCTTCGGGCTTAGCGGCACCATGACGCGCGGCATTATCAGTTCGCTGCGTCCCATTCGCAATCCGGAAGGCGCTTTCATTGACGAGGCGATTCAGACGGATGCGGCAATCAATCCGGGAAACTCCGGCGGACCGCTGTTGAACTCGCGCGGCGAAGTCATCGGCATCAATAGCATGATTGCTACCGGGGGCTCGAATCAGAGCGCGGGCATTGGCTTCGCCATTCCCATCAATACGGCCAAAGCTGCGATCAACGATCTGGTGACATACGGACGGGTGCGGCGGCCGACGCTGGGTATTCTTCCGTTGGCAATTGGGCCCGAGTTGGCGGAGGAGATGGGCTTGCCGGCAGACAGTGGGGTGTTGATCATGAAGGTGCAGCCGGGAGGCGCTGCCGACCGCGCCGGGTTACGCGCCGGGAACGAACGCGCCTTCGTGGGAAACAGGCCAATTGTGATCGGTGGTGACCTCATTGTCGCTATCGACGGCGAACCGGTTAGCGATCAACAGGACCTTGCCAACGTGATGGATAAACATCACACCGGCGACACAGTGACCGTGTCAATCTTCCGCGGAAAGCACAAGATGGACGTGAAGGTCGTGCTTCAGGAAGAAGGACGGCAACAAGTTTAAGCGTAACTTCACAGCTGCCAGTAACCCTCAAGACTTGCCTTTGAAGTTCAGGTTGGGTAGCGTAGTTCGACAGCAAACGCTTGATTCTGCAAAGGAATGCAAGAACTTCTGCTGAAGAGCGTATTTTTGCTACAACTGACTGGATGTAAATTGTCACATAGCAACTGAACTAATAACTATGAAGGTATCACTGTTTCATAATGCAGCGTATATCGGCACCATTGTGGTCTATTGACTCGATTTCGCGCGATTGCTACTCTGGCGTCCCCGAGTGCGTTGGGGAAAGTAGTGACGTCAATCCCACAAGAGAATCCTCGTTCACTTGCGGGGGTTCAATCGGTACCGAAAAATCTAGGAGGAAACTAAATTGAAGAAACTTGCTCTGCTGTCTCTGTTCGCGATGTTGTTTGCCATGACGGCCACATTCGCGTTTGCCAGCTGCCCCGTTGAGTCCGGCGTTATCTGCGCCTTCTACGGCGGCGACCTCAATCTGAATGATCCGAACCAGAACGGCTTGGCGAACGAGAACGACGCCATCGTCCCTGGCGCTGCTGTCTATCAGAACTTCAACTACGGCGGCGGCATGCTCGGCGGCTTGGCCACCAACAACCTGAGCGGCCTGAATCCGACCACTGCCTACTGGGAAATCCGCTCTGGCGTTTCTAGCGGCAACGGCGGCACGCTGATCGCTTCCGGAACCGCTGCCACCTCTAACGTCGCCACCGGCCGCAGCGACTTCGGGTTCATCGAGTACACCAACTACGTAGCTATCTCCCCCGTTACCCTGGCCGCCGGCCAGTACTGGATGTCGGTTGTTCCGAACGATCCGAATAATTCGAACCGTTCGTTCAACAGCGACACCGATGGTACGAGCAGCGTTGGCAGCCAGACCACCAACGACCAGTTCTTCAACAGCGCGTTCTTCGGCGCGAACTTCGTCAATGCGAACACTCAGGGCGTTTTCGCCCAGTTCTCGTCGGCTGCGTATGAGGTTCCTGAGCCGTCCAGCTTGATCATGCTCGGTTCCGGTCTGCTTGGCGTCGCTGGCGTAATCCGCCGTCGTCTGTCGCGGTAGTTAGTTGTTTCAGTAACCAGCGTTACAAGAAAGGCGAAGTGCTCACGCACCTCGCCTTTTTGATTTGGGAAGGGGATTACGACCGTAAAACCGCGCGGCGAAACCTGCTGAGGTGGAGCAGCTCGGGGCAGGAAAAAAGGTAGGCGATAACAACAAAGTTTGTCGATATCGGGCACTTATGTAGTTGACGTTGTATGGAACGATGGTTAATATCGTTTGGTCTTTTGGTGTGGTTCTGAAGTGAGCAGCGACACAGCGGCTCGTCTCCTCCTGCTGGCCCTCGGCGGTCACGAGGGCATGAAAGATACGCGACAGGTGATAGGCGCCTGTCGCGTTTATTTTGTGGGCCAGCTAGCGGCGAAAGGCCTTCGACACTGGCTGGGCGTGTTTCTTCGCCTTATCGGCCCAGTCAGAGGCTTTCTCTGCCCACTCCGAACCACGTTCTACCCAGTCGCCGGCCTGTTCACTCCAGTCGTCCATCACGTCACGCGCATCCTCGTACTTGCGGCGAAGCTGCCGCCGCAATTGTTTCCCGCTCTGGGGGGCCATCAACAATGCTGTTATGGCTCCCGCGGCCACGCCCAGGCACAGCAAGGCGAGGCCGAGCGTAAGGCCGCTGCGTTGCGAAGGCTGATCGTCATCGTAAGTAGCAAAATCGCTTAGCTGATCGCTCATATTCAACTCCTTCCAGGTGAATTGTTTCGAATAGGGCCGTGAAAATCATAGCTCCATTCGGAGTTCGATGTCGGCATTGCCAGGGATGATGCCGGGCTGGGGCAGCGGCTCGGATTTCCAAAGCGCTGACCCGCCATGTAAAATTGTGCTTTGCCCCTCGAGCTGCGCTGCAGTTCCGTGCGGCTCTCCCTTTTACATTCAAGGAGCGACCGATGGCTATTCCCGCGACACAATTGCGTCCCGGCATGGTGATTAAGCACAACAATGATCTGCATTCCGTATTCAGCGTCGAGCACCGTACCCCGGGCAATCTTCGCGCCTTCATTCAAGCCAAGCTGCGCAATCTGCGGACCGGGGCAATGTTCGAACATCGCTTCCGTTCCGGCGATGCCATCGACAAGATCACCGTCGACGAAGTAGGGATGGAGTATCTCTACCAGGACGGCGATAGCTACGTCTTCATGAATACCGAGAACTATGAGCAGCTATATCTTGGCAAAGACATCTTGGGCGACGCCGTCGATTACCTGACCGCCAACCTTCAGATCAAGGTCGAGTTTTTTGATGAGAAGGCGGTCGGGGTGGAGTTGCCGCAGACGGTGGAGCTCAAGATCATTCAGACCGAGCCGGGATTGAAGTCGGCCACCGCGAGCAGCGTCAGCAAGCCTGCCACCACGGAAACCGGCCTGGTGGTGCAGGTCCCGGCCTTTATCAATGAAGGGGAAGTCATCCGCGTGGACACGTCGGAGGGGGCCTACCTGTCGCGGGCCTGACCCTCCGACGCGAATTTCTGTATCCCCGCAGCCTTAAAGTTGACGGCTGCGCAGCTTGTTACTGCATGTGCTTCCCGGCTTTGCTGTCGAGTAGCGAAACCAGGGATTCTCCCGCGGACGTAGCCTTCACACCGCCCGATACGACTTCCTTGGCGGTGACTTCTTTGCCATAGAGCCGTTTGTTAGCTTCGGAGTCCGGCTCCAGGGAAGCGCCGTCGATGGAAGCGCCGGCAAAGAGTCCGGAGGAGCGGGTATAGGTCAGCATGTCGGCCGAATTGCCTACCGTGCCGGCTTGCGCGCCCGGGCCCGCCGCCGCACTCACATCGCTGCCGACCTTCACTTTGCTGTTCAACACCTTTTCTGCTGCAGAGTGGGTCATGACGGCAATCACGACGTCGCTAGACTTGCCACCCACCTGAAAACCGGCGCTAGCACCGCCGATGGAGTACATTGCGGGCGGCGACCACTTTCCGGTTTTGTCCTCGCGGCACGACATGGGGCCGCGTCCACCGGTTCCGCCGATACCGACAGCAAACTTCTTCACGTTGGGAAGAATGATGATGCAGTCAGACTTCGCCAGCACACTATCGGGAACGCTCTTGCTGGAAAGCATGGCCTGCAGGACGGTGGCAGCATTGCGCAAGGTTTCTTCGTCGTTCGACTTGCTGGCCGCCCATGCGGGGATGGTCACGGCAATCAGAACAAGTGACATGAGCAAACAACATACCGCGGTTTTGGTGCGTAGCATAGGTATCTACCCTCTCATCATTAGGTTGAACCGACTGAGGGGATTAAGCATATCACCCCTCGCCGCCGCGTCAAAGCAGAGCTTCTGGGCAATTTTATCGCTCCGCCGGAGCTGAACCGGGGAGCGGACGAGCGCAGCCAGATGCCGCGATAGGTCGGCCTCAGCGACAGATGTTTCGGCCCGGTTACGCCGTGCCCAGCCGCTTGAGCACACTCTCCCGGAAGCCGCGGCTGAGGGTGAGCTTGGTGCCGTCTCGCAGCAGGATGGAGTAGTCGCCGTAGAGCGACGGCTTCAGGGTCTTGATGCGGTCCACGTTTACCAGGGTGGAGCGATGGACCCGCATGAACTGTCGTGGCCCCAGCCGCGACTCGAGCGCAGTGATGGTCTCGCGCAGGATGTGGGTGGTGCCGGCTACGTGCAGGCAGACATAATTGCCCGCCGACTCGGCCCAGTCGATTTCGTTCGGCTTCAGGCAGACAATCTCGCCATCCGATTTGATAATGATGCGCTCGGGCGCTTGCTGACGCGCCTCCATGTCCCCCAGCAACTCGAGGACGCGTCGCTGAAAGGTGCCGTCGGGGGGGCGGCGCAGTTGGCCGCGCGCGCGGTCCACCGCAGCTTTGAGGCGATCCTTGCCAACCGGCTTCAACAGGTAGTCGAGGGCGTGCACCTCGAAGGCCTTCATGGCGTAGCGATCGTAGGCGGTGACAAAGATGGTCAGCGGCATGGCATCGCGCAGCTCGGACACTACTCCAAAGCCATCCACCTCAGGCATCTGGATGTCGAGAAAGACCAGGTCGGGTCGCTCCCGCTCGATGGTGGCAATCGCACTCTTGCCATCTCCGCACTCGGCCACAATCTCCAGATCTTCTTCTTCATCCAAAAGACTGCGCAAACGTTCCCGCGCCAGTGTCTCGTCATCGCTCAGCAAAACTCGAATCGGCATTTGCGATTGCCTCCTGTCGTGGGTGCTCGCGATAAGGTAGCCGGATGCGGGTACAGCATCCGCCGCCCGGCGCGTCGTCCAGCACCAGCATGTGATCGTGGTTATAAAGTTGGGTGAGGCGGGCGCGCGTGTTGCGCAGTCCAACGCCTTCGATGGCGGTGTTGCCGCGTCCGCGAGGGAGCCCTACACCGTTGTCGCGCACCTCGATCCATAAGTCGTCAGGATCGCGCCACACCGAAAGACGAATCAATCCGGGATCGCGGCGAGGCGCGATGCCGTGGCGAATAGCGTTCTCCACCAGCGGTTGCAAAAGCAGGTTCGGCACCAGCGCGGAAAGCACGACGGGATCGACATCGGTCTCCACCTGCAAGCGGTCCTGGAATCGGATCAGCTGGATGTCGATGTACTTTTGCAGGAACAGCAGCTCCTCCCGCAAGGTGACCTCATGCACGCCGGCGGCATCGAGCGATGCCCGCAGCAGATCGGCCAACTGCAATGTCATGTGCTCGGCAGCGGGACCGTCATTACGCGCCAGTGCGGCAATCGAGTTCAGGGTATTGAAAAGGAAGTGCGGCTCGAGTTGGCTTTTCAGAACGTCGAGTTGCGCATTCGCCAGTTGCGCCTCCAGCTGCGATGACAGAAGTTCGCGCTCGCGATACTTGCCGTAATAGGCGATGGCCTGGGTGATGAGCACGATGTACCAGTAGCGCTGCAGGTCCATCAGCACCCGCGATAGCATGTGCGCTCGAATCGGAACCTGGGGCTCATCATTGGTCCAGGTCACCAGGGGATCCAGTTCGACCACGATGGCGGCGCTCAGAAAAGTGAAGGCAATGCCGGCGACTAAGTGAATGGGCAGCGACTTCTTCCAGCTATTGCGATCGAAAGTGAAGCGGCGTCCCAGCTCGTAAACCGGCGGCGTGAGTAACGACCACACCGTAGAAACCAGCAGGCTCCAGGCGAGCAACTGCCCCCAGGAGATAGGTTTGTCCGTCGACGCCGTGTACACGCGCGCCCCGGCGGCACTCAAAAAGGCCAGCAGGGTCCAAAGCACAAACCCTACCGCCCAAACGCGACCCCACCGTTTTGCCATGTTAGCTTTCCGGGCCGGCTACACGGTTCCCGCGGACAAAAAATGCCCTACCCCTTTTGCAATAGACGAAATTCGGACAAAAATGTTCCGCTAAAT
Organism: uncultured Acidobacteriaceae bacterium; assembly: GCA_963796585.1. Classification (GTDB taxonomy): domain Bacteria; phylum Acidobacteriota; class Terriglobia; order Terriglobales; family Acidobacteriaceae; genus CAVVDY01. The sequence goes on along the minus strand of CAWCMB010000001.1, from coordinate 636,936 downwards.
GATTAAGCGCATCATTTCAGAGGGTTAGCCGCGCCTACTCGTTGTCCGGCGCGATACCGCGATATGCTTGCATTGTATGCATGAGCTGGGAATCGCCGCCTCCATTTTGGACAGTGTTCAGGCCGAGGCAGAGCGTCGTCCTGGCTCACACATCAGTAAGGTGGGGATTAGGGTGGGGGAGTTGGCGGGGGTTGACCCGGACGCGCTCCAGTTTGGCTTTGAGTGCCTGGTGAAGGACACGAGCTTCGAACCTCTGGCGCTGGAAATCGAATCGATTCCACGGGTGCAGCACTGCCCTTGCGGACACGAGTTTCGCATGACCGATTATGATCCCCATTGTCCGCGCTGTGGGGAGTTCATGACACAATGTGTGAGCGGCGATCAGTTGGAAATCGCTTACATGGAAGTAGAAGAATGAAGCGGGTCGAAATCGAGAAGAAAGTCCTCAACGAAAATCAGTTGCTGGCCGAGCAACTGCGGGAGCGTTATCGCGCGTACGGAGTCTGTTGCGTCAATCTCATCAGCGCTCCCGGTTCGGGCAAAACACTGTTGCTGGAACGTACACTCGAGCGCCTGTCGCGCGACACCCGGGTTGCCGTGCTCACCGGCGACTTGCAGACTGAGAATGATGCCAGGCGGCTCGCGCGATTCGGGTTTCCCGTGAAACAGATCATTACCGGCGGGACCTGTCACCTGGATGCCAAGATGATTGGCAAACACCTGGAGAGCTGGAAGCTTGAGGACCTGGACTTCCTGATTATCGAGAATGTAGGAAACCTGGTGTGTCCCTCCAGCTACGATCTGGGGGAGGAATGCAAAATCGTTTTGCTGAGCACCACCGAGGGCGAAGACAAGCCGCTGAAATATCCCTCCATCTTTGCGAAATCGGCGCTCATGCTGCTGACGAAAATTGACCTCCTGCCTTACGTCCCTTTCAATGCAGAGCTGGCGCGCGAGAACGCTCGCCGAGTGAATCCGCAAATCGAAATTATTGATGTGTCCAGCACTACGGGAGAGGGTCTGGATCGCTGGATGCAATGGCTGCTGCGCCGGCAGCAGATGAACCGCATAGGTTCACCTCTTGAAGCTGGAGCCTAGGCGGCGCTTGCAAGGTCAGCGGCATGACAGCCCAGCATTCCCATAGACAACGGTTAGGCGTTCTGCCCGCTCAATTCTCGCGCTGCCCGCAACCGCATCTGCCGTCGTAACGTCGCCTTCGAGATATCCAGCGCGCCGCAGATCTGCTCCTCTGATGCCTGGTTGCGGCTGTACTCGGCAATCCGCTGCTGCAACTCCTGCTCCCGAATAAAAACGCCGCGATACAAGCCTTCCAATTGTCGAGTGGCTGCGGCCCAGCTCCATTTTTCGGCATCGAGGCGGGCTTCGCGGCGCATGTTCTCGCGGTGTGCGTCATCGGTAATGAGCTTTCGCACCGCGGCGATCGCCGTCTCCTGATCGCCGTGCTTGAAGAGGTGGCCGGTCACGCCGTCGCGCACAATGTCGGGAATGCCGCCCTCGTCCGCAGCAACTACCGCGCAGCCCGCCGCCATCGCCTCCAGCACAACGAGGCCGAGCGTCTCGGTGCGCGAAGCCATGAAGAAGATGTCGGCCGAGGCATACGCTGCGGCCAGATCAGCCCCCTGAAAGAATCCCGGGAAGTATGTTGGCGTGCCGGCAAAATATTCCTTCAGCTTCTCGCGATGCGGGCCATCGCCAATCAGGGCGAGCCGCAGTCCGGGAATTGCTTGCAAGACAGGCCGGCACGCCTCGATACTTTTCTCTGCCGAGAGCCGCCCAATGTACACCATCAGCTTGTCTTCCGGATGTCCCTGGGTGAGCCGCTCGCGCATCTCGCGCGACGCCTTAGCAGGAGTGAACCTCTCGGTGTCTACTCCCCTCTGCCACAGCTCGACCCGTTTCAGTCCGTGCCGGCGCAGCAAATCAACCATCGCCTGCGAGGTGGCGAGCGCAAGGTCTGAGATGTTGTAGGCCGAGCGTGTGCCCTTCCAGAACAGCGGCTCCAGTTTTCCGAAGCCGTAATAGTGAAGGTATTTGTCCAACTGCGCGTGATACGACACCACCAGCGGCACGCTGCGACGTTTGCTGTAATGAAATGCCGACGCGCCCAACACCACCGGATGAATGCCGTGAATCAGGTCGGGCTTGAAATCCTGCAGCGCCTTTCCGATCGAAGGCCGTGGAATGGCCAGCTTGATGTCGGGATAGAGTGGAAAGGAAAACCCTTTCACGCCGTGCACCCGGGCGCCTTCGTATTCAGTGAGCCCGCCGTCAGGAGCGATCAGCAGCACCTCGTAGCCAAAGCGCACCAGATGCTTAATCGTCTGGCAGAGACGGGTGACGACGCCATCGATCTTCGGCAGGAACGTCTCAGTGAAAAATGCGATGCGCAGAGGGCGGTCGAAGCTGCCGGAGAGAGTGGCGTTGCGATTCAATCGTCGACTCGGTTAGTTGCTGTCGAAAGTGTAGCGCAGAGCAACAGATCTCGATTCTGTCATCCTGAGCCAGGAGCGCAGCGACGAGTCTACGGCTCTTGCTATGTGAACATTGTGCCGTGGGCAACGTATATCCAAAATCAAACCGCGATGAATATTTGGAAACTCCGGTTGGATTATTGGTGCCGGTGCCGCGTTTCGGGCTGCGACACAATTGGCAGCATTGGGCGTCAGTGAATCGTCAACTGCGCGGGCGTGCCCCGGGTGGAATCAGGAGCGATCCAGACGGTCACCTCGGCCGGTTCGACGACATTTTTCATATCGATGTTCCAGAACCTGAACTCATCGCGGCCAAGGGTGAATTCGACGCGCCGTGATTGACCGGGAGCGAGCGTGATGCGCCGGAGGCCTTTCAGCTCCCGGACAGGCCGGGCAACGCTTGTCCCACGTTCTCGGATATAGAGCTGCACGATTTCATCGGCTTGCCGGCTGCCGGTGTTCTTTACTTCGGCGGAGACCTGAATCGACTGCGAGCCCGCGTTCAAAGCTGCGGCCGAGGTGGTGCTTGGACTCAAAGTTGTGGGCGAGTAGTCGAACGTGGTGTATGACAAACCGAATCCGAACGGAAACAGCGGCGAGTTCGGCTCATCGACGTAACGCGAGACGTACTTCTCTGCGTTGTTGGTTGGAGGGCGCGTCAGATCGATTTTGCCGGCAGGGCGTCCGGTGTTGAGCGCGTTGTAGTACAGCGGCTCCTGCCCGACAGCGCGCGGGAAGCTGGTGGTCAGCTTGCCGCTGGGCGAAACATCGCCGAAGAGCGTGCGCACTATCGCAGGTCCGGCTTGCACGCCAGGAAACCAGACTTCCATGATGGCCGCCAGGTGTTGCGCCGCCCAGTCGAGCACCAGCGGACGTCCGCTGAAAACCAGCAGCATGACGGGCTTGCCGGTGGCCGCCACGGCTTCGAGCAACTGCTGCTGGCGGCCGGGCAAATCGAGATGTGCGCGCGACGCCGCTTCGCCGGTCATCCATGTGGCGTCTTCGCCGAGCGCCATGATAACCACATCGGCCTGCTTGGCCGCGTTCACCGCCTCGGCGAATCCTGCTTCGGAGTTGCCGAGCAGGTCAGAGCCCTTCGCGTAGAGCACACGACCGCCGCTCGATTGCAGTCGAGTTTCCAGGGCAGCCCGTAAGGTTGTCACATCTTTCGCTGTGCTCTTTCCGCCCCAGGAGCCGACCATCTGTGCGCCATCGTCGGCCAGCGGACCGATGAGCGCGATCGTCTTGGCGGCTGGGTTCAGCGGCAACAGAGGCTTGCCGTTCACCGGTGCATTCTTCAGCAGCACGAATGACTGCTCTGCCGCTGTGCGCGCCAACTCGAGACTGGCTGGCGGAATGGGCTTCGCATCGTCGTCGTTCTCGTCGGTGTAGGGATGGTCGAACAAACCCAGCGCGAACTTCACGCGAAGAATGTGGCGCACGGCTTCGTCAAGTACAGCCTGTGGCACCGCGCCCGAGCGTACTAGTGCGGGCAGTTGCGTGCGATAGAGATTGCTCTCCATATCGATATCGACACCGGCAGTTGCGGCTTTGCGCGCAGCGGTCGCGCCATCAAGTGCCACGCCCTGCGGAATGAGTTCGGCCACGGCGCCGTAATCGCTCACCACGAGTCCGCGGAAATTCCATTCATCGCGCAGAATGGTTTTCAAAGCGAACGCATTTTCTGTAGAGGGCACTTCATTTAGCGCTTGGAACGCGCTCATGAATGTCGCCGCGCCAGCATTGGCCGCTGCTTGGAACGGCGGCAGGTACACCTGTCGCAGCAGCCGTTCGGGGATTTCTGCGGTGTTGTAATCGCGACCGCCTTCCACGGCTCCGTAGCCCGCAAAATGTTTCGCGCATGCGGCGAGTGAATCGGCATTGCTCAGGCTCGTGCCCTGATAGCCGCGAACGTAAGCCGCAGCGATGGCCGATCCCAGATACGGATCTTCGCCAGCGCCTTCAGCAATGCGGCCCCAGCGCGCATCGCGAGCGATATCGACCATCGGCGAAAACGTCCAGCGAATTCCCGCGCGACTGCCTTCCTGCGCGGCGAGACGAGCAACCCGCTCGATCAACTCCGCGTTCCACGTCGCCGAAAGTGCCAGCGGAATCGGAAATGACGTGCGATAACCGTGAATGATGTCGAGTCCGAAGATGAGCGGGATGTGCAGGCGCGACTGCTCGACTGCAATCTTCTGCATGGCGTTGGTCTCGGCCGCTCCGGTCATGTTCAGGATGGAGCCGACTTCACCACGGGCGACCATCTGTTTGTAGTCGCTGCGTCCGGTGCCCGGGCCGGTAGGCGTTCCGATGGAAAACTGCGTCATTTGCCCGGCCTTTTCCTCCAGCGTCATCTGCTGGAGCAATTTGTCGATGGGGGCCTCGGTTTTCGGGTCGTTGGACCACGAAATCCTGGTCTGCGCAGCACTTAATTGAGTAAGAAGCATGACTGTGAGGAATGCATTCATGAAAACCCATAACTTTAAGTCATGGCAAATTAGGGTAGAAAAAGGGCAGTTTCGTAGCACTAAGCGACAGATTCGCGCCATCACTTGAGGGTTGCTGGCTTGTGTCGAATCCCGCAGGCTGGATTTGGGTATACGGGTGCCTGACGCCGTTGTGCGCTCTGGCGCATCCATTAGCTGCTGTTCAATTCATAGTGAGGACTCGATGAACATTGCATTTCTTGGACTGGGCAACATGGGCATTCACATGGCGCGACATCTGGTGAAGGCGGGTCACGATGTTACGGTGTGGAACCGCACGGCGTCGAAGGCCGATCAGCTTAAGACGGAAAGCGCAAAAGTTGCGTCGTCGCCGGCGGAAGCCGGGCGAAATGCGGAGATCGCTATCACCATGCTGGCGGACGATCGCGCGCTGGAGTCGACGGTTTTCGGGGCCGAAGGATTGATCGACGCGCTGCCGAAAGGTGCGGTACACGTTTCTTCGAGCACTATCAGCGTGGCGCTGTCGCAGCGACTGGAGAAGGAGCACGCGCAACGTGGACAGCAGTATGTTGCCGCGCCGGTGTTTGGCCGGCCCGAAGCGGCCGAGGCTGGCAAGCTGTTTGTCGTAGCCGCAGGAAAGGCTGAGGTCATCGAGCGCTGTCGGCCAGTGCTGGAAACTGTCGGCCAACGCGTGTTCGTGATGGGCGAGAAGCCGGAGATGGCGAACGTGGTTAAGCTCAGCGGCAATTTCCTGATTGCGTCGGTGGTCGAGTCTCTGGGAGAGGCCATCGCGCTGGTGCGCAAGTACGGCATCGATCCGCAGGAGTATGTCGAGTTCCTGACGAGTTCGTTGTTCGCCGCGCCGGTGTACAAGACCTACGGCGGCATCATCGCCGGCGAGCGTTATTCTCCCGCAGGTTTCAAGATGCGTCTCGGGCTGAAAGACGTGAAGCTGGCACTGGCCGCAGCGGAAGCGGTCGACATGCCGCTGCCGGTGGCCAGCGTGATTCGCGATCACGCACTCACCGCTATCGCGCGTGGCATGGAGGAGTTGGACTGGAGCGCGACGGCCAAGCTGGCGGCGGAGAATGCCGGGCTGAAGTAGTGGCTTTGAAAGGGCACGGCTTTTAGCCGTGCCCCTTCAAACACACATATTCAGCTTTAGTTGGTTCCTTCAACGTCGTAGTATCATCTCGGCCATGTCTCGTGATTCGTCACCTCAGCGTCTTGCGCTGCTCGCCTATGGAAGACTCATGCGCGCGGCGAACGCGCTTCGCATGGCGGCGTCGCGCCAGTTAGACGGCACCGGGCTTACGCTCAGCCAGTTCGCGGTGCTGGAAGCGCTCTATCACCTCGGGCCGATGTCGCTCTCCGAAGTCGCGAAGAAGATCCTGACCACGGGCGGCAATCTCACCATGGTCGCGGGAAATCTGGAAAAACAAGGGCTGGTCAATCGCAAGTGCAGCTCTGAAGATGCGCGAGTTTACATTCTGTCGCTGACGCCGAAGGGGAAGAAGCTGATCGGCGAGATCTTTCCCGATCATGCCGCGGCAATAACAGAGGCGCTGGAAACGCTTTCGCCGAAAGAACAGAAGAAGCTCAGCGAGCTGTGCCGAAAGCTGGAAGGCAGTGGATAGTGGATAGATCAGTGCGTGTGGATCGTCGGCGGGGTGATGCTCTCTTGTAAAACCGCAAGCTACTTTGCACGGCGCGCGAAAGCAGGTCCTTCGCTTCGCTCAGGATGGCAATCAGTGAACTCTAGATCCGTTTGACAGTCGCCAGCCACGCGGGTGCGCCGTTGTCGTCGTGAAATCTCGTCTGCACCCGGTCCGCTTCTATGCCGGCGATGTTCCATCCAGTGCTGGGAGTGAACGCCGCTCTCAGCTCTTGCTGACTGACGGGATGAGGACCGATATCGGGACCTTGATCGCTGAAGCACAGCACATACAGAGTTCCACCGGGCTCGGTTACCGACGCCAGGCTTGCCACGTATCCTGGCCGCTCATCGGCGTCGCAGGTGTGGAAGAGTCCGCAGTCGAGCACTGTCTGAAACCTGCGACCCAAACGCTCCAGATGAAATGCGTCGGCGGTAGCGAATTCAGCGGCGAGTCCGCGCTCGCGGGCTTTTTCTCGGGCGATCGCCAGCGCCGTCTCGGCCACGTCAACGCCCAGCACCGGCAATCCCAGTGAGGCGAGGTAAAGAGTGTTCTCGCCGGTGCCGCAGCCTGCATCGAGCACCGGGCCGGCGAATCCGCCAGCGGATGCCACACGCACAATCGCCGGCTGCGGGTGGCCAATATCCCACGGCGCAGGGCTAGATTGGTGGTACGAGGCATCCCAGGGCAGTCCTGTCATCCGTTCGTGACTGGTTGGGCGGCGGCCGGCGAAGGGGTCGTTGGCAGGGTTTTGTGATCGGTCGGGCAGTTTCATGAGTGGGTAGTGGATAGTGGGTAGTGGATAGAAGATTCAATGTTTGTGGGGGTGGGTTGCGAGTTTGAAAGGCCGAGTGAGGTGTGATGATGTCCGGCACGTCGCAACGCCACGCCGAGGCGCGGGTGTTGCCATCGAAGCTCGAACGACGACGGCAATTTAGTCTTGAGTAGGCTCGGGATGTCACGTCAGGCAAACTAGTGCCATGCCAGACAGTAAATAACCTCTCGCAGGCCACAGCGCCGCGAAGCATATCAAGAGTTGAGCTACTGGAAGCACCCATCGCAACGGATAGCGCATGATCGGAATCCTCCTTCACCATGTCTGGGTCGTAACAACCTGTCGCCCCTGCCGGGGCTCTGAAGTCTAGAAAGGCAGCGTACCCAGCGTTCCGCTGCGCTTCACGCTGGGCTATCATCACACGCCCTGACGGGCTTAACAGCAGGTCCTTCGCTACGCTCAGGATGACAATCTCAACTAATCAGCTAGTAGCAGAAGGCGAAATGCGTCGTCCTATCCACTATCCACTACCCACTCTCTTCTAAATCACCACCGTCTCGTGATACTCACCGTACACGTGGCGCATGGCGTCGGAGATTTCGCCTACGGTTGCGTTCGCTTCGACTGCTTCGACGATCACCGGCATTAAGTTCGCCGTGCCGCGGGCTGCGTCCTCGACGGCTTTCACCGCTGCCGCCCATTTCGCCTGGTCGCGTTTGGCGCGTAGCGCTTGCAGACGTTCTACCTGTTTGCGCTCCAGCGATTCGTCGATGTGTTGCAACGGGACCGCTTTCTCCTCGTCCAAGTGGAAGGAGTTTACGCCGACGACGATTGCCTCTTTGTGGTCGACCTTGCGCTGATACTCGTAGGCTGCGTTCTGGATTTCCTGCTGCACGAAGCCGCGTTCGATGGCTTTCAGCATTCCGCCCATGGCATCGATCTTGTCCAGGTAGCCGCGAGCGTGCTTCTCGATGTCGTTGGTCAGCGACTCAACATAGTACGAACCGGCCAGCGGGTCGATGGTCTGCGGCGCTCCCGATTCGTAAGCGATGATCTGCTGTGTGCGCAGTGCGATGCGCGCCGACTGCTCGGTCGGGAGCGCCAGGGCTTCGTCGAAGGAGTTGGTGTGCAGCGACTGCGTGCCGCCGAGAACGGCAGCCATGGCTTGCAGCGCGGTGCGGACGATGTTGCACTCCGGCTGCTGCGCCGTCAGAGTCGAGCCCGCGGTCTGGGTGTGGAAGCGCAGCATCTGCGACTTGGGGTTCCTGGCCTTGAAGTGATCGCGCATGATGCGGGCCCACATGCGACGGGCGGCACGAAACTTCGCGACCTCTTCCAGAAAGTTGCTATGCGCGTTGAAGAAGAACGACAGGCGCGGAGCAAACTTGTCGATGTCGAGCCCGGCGTCAATCGCGGCCTGCACATAGGTGATGCCGTTGGCCAGGGTGAACGCGACCTCCTGCACGGCGGTCGATCCGGCTTCGCGCATGTGGTAGCCGGAGATGGAGATGGTGTTCCACTCGGGCACCTGCTGGTTGGTGTAGGCAAAAATGTCGGTGATGATGCGCATCGCCTGCGCCGGAGGATAGATGTAGGTTCCGCGCGCGATGTATTCCTTCAGCACATCGTTCTGAATGGTTCCTGACAGCTTGCGCACATCGCGCCCGGTGCGCCGCGCGGTCACGATGTAAAGCGCCAGCAGAATCGACGCCGTTGCGTTGATGGTCATCGAGGTGGAAATCTTCTCCAGGTTGATGCCGTCGAACAGGCGCATCATGTCTTCGATGGAGTCGATGGCCACTCCAACCTTACCGACCTCACCCATCGCCAGCGTGTTGTCGGAGTCGAGGCCAATCTGTGTCGGCAGATCGAACGCCACGCTCAGGCCGGTAGTTCCGTTGCTGAGCAGATATTTGTAGCGGCGGTTCGATTCCTCGGCGTCGCCCATGCCGGCGTACTGACGCATGGTCCAGAGGCGGCCGCGATACATGGTGGCCTGCACGCCTCGGGTGTAGGGAAACTGTCCGGGATAGCTGAGGTCGCGATCGTAATCCATGCCCTCAAGATCCACCGGAGTGTAGAGCGGATTGACGGTGATGTGGGACGAGGTTTCCTGGATTTCGGTCGGCTTGGTTTTGGTGGGTGATTTTGTCTCAGGCATTGGAGCCCTTTCATTGCGGGTGGAGCATGCCCCACCAAATAACAGAGTATTATGGCGCGTTTTGTGGCGAGGGGGGTGTGAGGCAGGTCACACGTTAGAGGCGTGCGACCTTCGCGTTCCGATGCGGCTGAACAGGTATCCGACCAGGTATGCGAAACCTACTGCACAGAACAATACGATGGACAGAAGAGCGGGGTCATGGAGCAGCGAAATCGGGTCCCATCCAGCACCTTGGCCCGCTACTCGAACTGGGAAACTTCGACTCGTCCACCACGCCACGGCCACCAAGCCGAAGATTGCTCCAACCAGCAATCCCAGCAGTCCGCCGATCAGAAATCTCACGACTTTCATGATGATTCCGCTATTTTCGAGGCCGGCGCGAGCGCCAAAACGAATTGATTCCGAAATATAGAAACATCACGGTGAAGACGGCGGCGACGGCCACTTTGCCAAATCCAGCTTGGCCGTGAGCATACCGATGATACTCGCGAAAACCGGCTGCCGCGCCAACTACCGCCAGGCAGAGAAACATAAAGCCGGTGACTTCCAACCAGAGAACGCGAGCGACGCGCCCGGTGTGGCGAACGGTAACGTCGCCGGCGCGATAGAACGCGCGAATCCAGCGATTCTCGCCCGTGCGGCGGCCGGCGATACGCATCAGGGCCCGTCCACGGGTCCCGAAGTCACGAGTTGCCTCAGGATTTTTCTCGCTTTGCACGGGGTTTGCGCTGTGGGTATTCTAGCAGTGGGGGGCAGGGTCCCTGCCGGATGTATAAGCTGGAGTAAGGGCAAAACTTCTCCCGGGCCTGAGGCATCGAAAGAAATGACTGACGCCTTAGCATGAGCGGCTGGTGAGCGCGGCTGAAGGCGGGTTCAGGTGCAATGTGGATACAAAACTAAAAAATATGATGAAGGAACTGGGCGAGGCCATCAACCAGTCGATCTCCGACTCGGACGAGATTGCTGAGGTGATCTCACGCATTAAAGCCGGCGGTTACGACGTGTTTCTGGTGCTGGAGGCGACCATCGGCTTCAATCAGCGCGAGGCGGAGGAAGAGCCGACGCTGGTCAATCGCAAGTCGCCACCCGACTTTGAGCTCACGGGTCAGGATGCAAAGTTCTTAAAGTCTTTGCGCATCAGCGTGGACGAGGATACATAGCTTTGGCGGGGGGGTGCGTGCACCGCTGGTGGTCATGAAGATTGGCGGCTTTCACCGAGCCGCTTCTATGGTCGCGTCATTCGTTCTACAATGTGCCCTTAACTTTCGTAGGCGTTAGCTCCGGACAACAATGAGAGAAACTCTGGGAGTCCTGCTGGCCGGCGGCGCTGGAGAGCGCCTGTATCCCCTCACCCGCGACCGTGCCAAGCCTGCCGTAACCTTCGGCGGCATCTACCGCATCATTGACATCACGCTTTCGAACTGCGTGAACTCTGACCTGCGCAAGGTTTATATCCTGACGCAATACAAAGCGCTGTCGTTGAATCGCCATATTCGCGAGGGTTGGGGCAACGTTTACGGACGCGAGATTGGCGAGTTCATCGAAATCCTGCCGCCCATGAAGCGGGTGAGCGAGAACTGGTACATGGGGACCGCCGATGCGGTGTACCAGAATATTTACTCCATCGGGTCAGAGCAGCCCAAGTACGTGCTGATTCTCTCCGGCGATCACATCTACAAGATGAATTACGACCGCATGGCGCGGCAGCATCGCGACTCGGGCGCGGATGTGACCATCGCCACCATTCTGATTGATCCTTCCGAGACCAAACACTTTGGAGTGGTAGAAATCGACCATGACGGGCGGGTCGTCGGCTTTCAGGAAAAGCCGGAGCAGACCGAGCTGCGTTCGCCGTACAACCCGGGGATGGTTTCGGCGTCGATGGGCATTTATCTGTTCAACACGGACGTCCTGATTCCGGTGCTGCTGAAGGATGCCGAAGACGAAAGCTCGCGGCACGATTTTGGACACAACATCCTGCCCCGCATGATGGACGACTATAAGGTGTACTCCTTCAACTTCATCGACGAGAACAAGAAGGAAGCGCTGTATTGGCGGGACGTAGGGACGCTGGAAGCGTATTACGAAGCCAACCTGGACCTGGTTTCGGTGGCGCCGGTTTTCAACTTGTATGACGAAGCGTGGCCGATTCGCACGCATCAGCGGCAGTATCCGCCGGCGAAATTCGTGTTCAACGATCCCGGACGCACCGGCCAGGCGCACGATTCCATTGTGTCCGCCGGGTGCATCATTTCCGGTGGCTCAGTGAGCAAGTCGGTCCTGTCGCCGGATGTGCGGGTGAATTCCTATTCCGAAGTCGATTCGAGCATTCTGTTCTCGCACGTCAACGTCGGACGGCGGTGCAAGATTCGCCGCGCCATCATCGATCGCGACGTGGAGGTTCCTGAGGGGACGGTTATTGGATTCGACACCGAGGCCGATCGCCAGAAATATCACGTGACGGAGAGCGGGATCACCGTGGTGACGCGCGACTATTCGTTGTTTGAGAATCCGGTGACGGTGGATTACTTCGATCCGGAATAACACACAAAGGGAAGGCAATGACTAGGTAGGGGGTCCTTCGACTGCTCGTCCGCCGCGGCGGTCTCGTCGCTTGACAGGATGACAGCGTGAGAGTCTGCTAGCCGACGATTCGCGCCTTGACCGTCACTGCTCCCACGCACCACAGCAGCGCATCCTCGACATGGTGGCGAAGCGCCGCATTGCTGAAGATCACCTTCAACTGCTTGCCTTCGGTGAGGCGGGCGGCCAACTCGGTGAGAAGTGCCTGGTAGCGCTCGGGCATGTGCAGGCGAGTGGCGCGCACCAGGTCGTCGAGGATCAGCAGGCAATCGAGCAGCGTCCCGTGTGGATCCGTGTCCTGCGAGTTCACCAGATACAGGCACTCAGCCAAATCGCAGACAACTTCCAGATGGGTCGGGGCCGGGCCCAGCGCTGACATTGAGGCGTCGAGCTCGAGTGCCTTGGCCGCCGCCTTGGGATCTCGGAAGAAGAGGATGCTTCCGTCAGCGGTAAGTGGCCGCTCGTTGTCGCCTCCGACGGCCAGCAAGGTGTAGAGCTGATAGCCCTCGTGGTACGGGGTCGCGCGCAACGCGACGAGCGCCAGTTCTTCTTTGGTGTGCGGCTTGGCGTGCAGAATCGGCAACTCTGACATTACGCGTAGATGGTACACGGTCGGGAGAGAAGCCGTCAGCTCTCAGCTCCCAGCAAATGCGAAATCAAAGGCGGGGGGCACAGTGGTGCAGGTAGCTTCCCTCGCGGCGGGTCTTACTGACGGCTGACAGCTGACGGCGGAGAGCTTTCCAACAAAGCAAAGCCTCCGCCGGCAGCGGAGGCTGAGTGAGATTCCGGTGAGTGACCGTTACTTGGTTGCCGCTTCGGCTGTCTTGGCTGCTTCGGCTGCCTTGGCAGCTTCGGCTTTGCCGGCGTCGCTCTTGGCGTACTTGCGGCGGAAGCGTTCCACACGGCCGGCGGTGTCCATCAACTTCTGCTTGCCGGTGAAGAAGGGGTGACAGGCCGAGCAGATTTCCACGCTGATGTCGCTCTTGTTGGTGGAACGGGTCATAAATGTGTTGCCGCATGCGCAGTGCACGCGTACTTCGTTGTATGCCGGATGAGTGGCTGCCTTCATGTTGCTCCCTAACTCGCTTGTTGCAAACCTTGATTCTATCGGAATTCAGGGACTCTGGGCAATGCGCCCTGCGAGACCACAAGCGAAACGTTTGATTCAAGGGAAACAGAAAACGATTCACTGGGAGAATCCAGTCACCGTTCAAACCTATGCCTGACATGGCGATATATCGCGAACTCGTGCACGACACAATTTCACCCTATCCGACGGTACATGCCAACTCATGGCCGCGCGAGATTGCGCGGTGTGTGGTTGCGCCCACTGGCCGGCAACAATGCGAACATTCGCAGGTGTTTACGTCCACGTCCAGTTCGGGCCGAATGTTAACCGTAGGCGAGGGTGGTGCTCTGCCCGACCTCGATGATGTATCCGTCAGGATCGCGAATGTAACAGCGTATCTCGCCGTACTTGGGGATGGGCTCGGTTATGAACTCGGCACCTCGACTTTTCCATAGTTCATAGCACGCTTGAATATCGGCAACGCGGAAATTCATAAAGCTGTTGATGTGATTCGGGTCGGGGACGCTGAGCGTTACCGTCGGTTTGTCCGGGGTCGGGCCGCCCCCAAGGTTCAGAATCATCCAGATATTCGCAAGCTGAAGGTACGCAGGCGCGTTGCCGTCACCCAGGCTCAAAATGCGAGCGCCGAAGACCTTTTCGTAGTAGCGAGCCGACCGCTCGATGTCGGCGACGGTAAGAAACTGCGCGATGCTGATCCCCTCCCGTGGGGGCATCTCATAGCTCTTCTGGTCGATTTGCACGCTGTTCATTGGCGACTCCAGTTCGGATTCACTCTAACCCCGATCTAGTCCCGAGTACCACATCAATTGCCGATGACAGTAAATTAGCGCCCCTTCCAGACATGCGCGCCCGCTGACACAGGGAAACGTCGTTGTGCAGCCACTCACCCGCTTCTCTTTTTTTGTGAGTGGCTCGATTTCTTGGGCGACCGGACATCGCCCCGCGGCGCCGCGCAATCCCAGCCTTATCGACCAAGAAAAGCTCGCTCGACAGATGGACCTGCTTTGGTTTGTCGAGCGATGGACTCGCAAAAAGAGCAGGTCCCTCGTCGGGCTGAAGCCCTCCTCGGGATGACAGAAAAAATGGAGGAAGTTACGGCACGCCTGAAGGCGTGCCCCTTCAAAGCCGGGCAGCAGCGTCCCGGCTATACAGCAGATTCATAGGAGATACCAATGGCAGACAAACAACTGACCGGAATTAAGGTCGCAATCCTTGCAACCGACGGCGTCGAGCAGGTCGAACTGCTCAAGCCACGCGAGGCGCTGAAGAACGCCGGCGCTGAAACCAAAGTCGTTTCACTCAAGTCCGGCAAGATCAAAGGCTGGGATCACACCAAGTGGGGTGAGGAGATCCCGGTAGACATTGAATTGAGCAACGCGAATCCGCAGGACTTCGACGCGCTGCTATTGCCGGGGGGCGTACAGAATCCTGACAAGCTGCGCATGGAGGACAAGGCGGTGCAGTTCGTGAAGTCGTTCTTTCAGAGCGGCAAACCGGTAGCAGCAATCTGTCACGCGCCATGGACGATCATCGAAGCCGGCGAGGCCAAAGGGCTGCGTATTACGTCGTGGCCTTCGCTCAAGACCGCCTTGAAGAATGCCGGCGCGGAATGGGTGGACGAGGAAATGGTGCGCCACAAGAATGTCGTAAGCAGTCGCAAGCCGGATGACATCCCGGCATTCAATCGCGGCATGATTGAGCTGTTCTCGGAAGCGAAAAGTAAAACCCGCAAGGCCGCTTAGGAGGTCAGAAGGAGCGCGGTTTCGGCTGCGCTCCTTCGAGCGTTCGGCATCGCGGGCCGCAACCACTCACGCCGCGTCGGACCTTCCCTTCAACCGGAAGCTCACGCGAAATTTTCGCGTCAGCAGTGCCAACACTGCGCACACGATCACGCCGAGCAGCAGGACCTCGGTTGCGCCGCTGCCCCCGTCGGGAGACAAAGAGAAGATGCGTTCCAGGAAATCCATATAGCTTCCTATTTGTCCTTGACGTTGTTGTCGTTGACGCTGCTCGCACGCGCATCTGCCGGCGCTTGTCCTGGTTTCTTCCCAGGCAGACGAATCAAGTCGGCGACGTTTTCGTAAGCAACCTGGTCGGGAAGCTGCGCCGGACGCGGCGGCAGTGGAATCGGCGCCGGAGCCTCCATCTTCTCCTTCGGGTCGGAGAGCAGAATTTCGAAGACGCCTCGTCCCGAGGTGGCAGCCGCGAGAATGTTATGTGTGGGCAGCGTCTGCAAGTCGCTCACCGGAGTGTTGGGCATGTCTTTAGCGAAGTGCGCCCAATGCACTCCCATATCGACGGAGCGATAGACGCCGCGCGCCGAGCCTACATAAATAACGTTCGGCGTGAAGCGCCAATCGACAGCGATCGAGACAACGCCCAGGTTCCACGGCATGTCGCCGGAGATGTTCTTCCACTTTCCATCCGCGGGATCGTGGAACCAGATGTTGTTTCCCGCTCCGCCGCTGGTGACGCCGAAAAGGCGCTTGCTGTTCTTGGGGTCGATGCGGATGTCGACCACCTTACCGGCCCCCGCGCCCAGCAGTCCGGTGTCGTCATGGGCCCAGTGGGCGCCGTCGTTCGTGCTCGTCCACACATGCCCGTCAGAGCTTGCCGCATAGAGCACATCGGGAGCCGAAGGTGCGATGGCCAGCGCGGTAATGTACTGGCCGAGCACGTCGCTGATGGCCTTCCAGACAGGATTAGCAACGGTCGCGTCTTTGCATTCGAAGACCTTATTTGTGCCCAGCAGCAGCCGCTTCGCGTTGGAGGGATCCATGACGAACGATTTCTGCGTCGAGTAGGCGAGGCCGTAATCCTGGCTGTCCCAGTGACTGTCGGTGTGGATTACCGTCCAATTCTGTCCACCGTCGGTAGACGTCTTCACCAAAGAGCTTTGGGGTGAGAGTGGGTCGGAAACGTAGAGCCTGCTCTTGTTGGCCGGATCGACCAGCACCTTTCCAGTTTCGCCACTGGCGCCGGGCATCGTGTTCCATAGAACGCTGCCGGTGAATTTGAACCCAGCACTGAAATCCTGCGCGATTCCATAGCAGCGATCGATGTTTTGCGGAGTCAGAGTTATGGTGTAGAGCTGAGTGACCTGCAGATTGCCGCAGCGGTGCTCCCACTTGTTGCTGCCGAAATCGAAGTGATAGACACCTTGGTCGGCGGTGACCACGGCGTCGTTGTTGGCATCGAAGCAGATGTTGATCCAATCGCTGCCGATGGTGTCGTTGCCCACGACATCGGCGCGTTTCCACGTCTGGCCGGAATCCTTGCTCTCGTACATCGCGTACGCGTCGTTGGCGAAGATGTGCTTGGCATCCTTGGGATCAACCCCGAGAAGCACATGGTAGGCGCGATTCTCCAATGTGCCCGGTGTGGGTTTCAGGATTTCCCAGAGGTCGCCGCCGTTGCTGGTGCGGTAACGACCGACCATGTCCTGTGGGTTATCCGGGCTGTCGTCGAAAGTGAAGATCGTGGCGTACGCGTGGCCTTTTTCGGTGGCCGACTCCAAGCGGATGAAATCTCTGACAAAAAAGTTATAGGGCAGCCCAGTCCCGGCGAGCGAGTGCCAATGGTCGCCTTCGTCTGTGCTGCGGTAGACGGCAGCGGTGCCGATACCGTCGAGGCCGGAAGGAATCATCCCAGCGAATAGGGTCTTGTGGTCCCACTTGGCGATGATGACGTCGCCGATCGAACCGTTATGAACACTCGCTGTCGTATTGGTCCAGTTTGCGCCACCGTCCGTCGTCTTATATACGCCTGCAGCGCAGAAAGTACCGCCGGTATAGACCCCGACATAGAAGACCTTGACATCGCTTGGATGGACAGCGATCGAGTGCAGCGACGCGCCTTCGAAAAGGTCATTGCCGATCAACTTCCAGCCGACGCCAAAATCGGTTGACTTAAGTACTCCGGCGCCGGGACCCGACACCAGCGCAAAGATGGTTCCGTGGTGCGCAGGGTGAACGGCCAGTGAGTGATAGCCGGCGACGTTTGTGCTTGGCTGGTCGTCGGTGAAGGGCAGCCAGATGGGATCGGTACGCGTCCACACGGCTGTCTTCCAGACTCCGCCGCCACCGCCGCCGACGTACATGGTGTCAATGTTTCCCGGGTCGGGCGCCGCTACGTCGATGCGGCCAACGGTGTGGCCGAGAGCTTTGCCCGGTGTATCGACCGGCGCGGGGCCGATCGCCATCCAGTGAGTCTTGTTCAGGTTCATGGGGCCTCCTGAGATGAGGCGATTCGGGGAGCCGCCCAAAAACGATTGCCATAGGATATTCCAGTTTCGGGGCTGGACGGCAGCAAATCGGACCTTAGAGCGGCGGTTTTAAGAGCTTGTCAGATTGCGCGGAACCCTGGTCCCTTCGCCAGACCGAAGGTCGTAGGTAGCTTGTTTTCTGGCGATTGCGGCGTACTGCGAGGTTGCTTAGCGCGCCTTTGGCCTCAAATATGGAGGCGCTTGTGGGAATCGTGTGGAAGACCGTCGGTAACTCGCTGCGTCGAAGCTCTTTCGAGTTCGGTAGGGAAATTTATTGGCGCTACAAAGGCCCAGTGTTTACGCGGGTCTGAGCACCTCCGGCCAAAAGTTGTAGAGAATAATTCCTGCCGAGGGTTGCACGTGAGGTTTCGGTTTGGTATAACTAACTTCGTCAGCGAGGGGCATTGACGTCGCCTGCGGACGCGGGATGAGGTTTTGAATCCTGCGAGAGAAGCCGGCATCTAAGACTTGAAGCCCTAATAAAGCTGCCCCGGCCACGGGGCTGGAACCCGAGAACAAAGCTTCTCGGTAGGTTAGCGGTAATCGCGGAACCTCCAGTACAAGATCTTTAACGAACTTAAACGCTCCGGTGCTTTGTGCGCCAAAATAAGGCCTGACAAGTCACCGTGAGCGGCATACTGCGCGCGTTCCGCTATTTTCACCACGGAGGCACGGAGAACACGGAGCAATTCAATTTCTCTTGTTTCCCCTGTCGTCGAGTGGTGAATGGAAATCGCCAGCTGGCAGCACTGAATCACGTGAGCTGACTCGATCTTCTCCGTGAACCTTGTGCCTCAGTGGTGAATCCAGGCGTTGTAGCAGCTTCCCGGCCATCCGGCATCTCCTCTGATAAGGATCAGGGTTGTGGATTGACATGGCGGGAAATGGCGTGGTATGTTTGAAAGGTTTCGAGGACAGACGGTCGCAGCATTGTGTCTATGACCGTTGTTCCGTTCCGAAGCGCCCGCCCAGTGCGGCAGCGATTGGATCTTTGACAACAAGGTTGAACGTGCCAGTCGTGAGAAGTCGTTCGAGTTTAAGTTCGAGCGATCTCACAAATTAAATCAATTCACCGTTGGACTTCGGTCTGACGGTTGTTCATCGACCTCCGTCGGTGAACACTTCAGGTTTCAAACGAGAGTTTGATCCTGGCTCAGAATCAACGCTGGCGGCGTGCCTAACACATGCAAGTCGAACGAGAAAGTGGAGCAATCCATGAGTACAGTGGCGTACGGGTGAGTAACACGTGACTACCTACCCTCGAGTGGGGAATAACCTCGGGAAACCGGGGCTAATACCGCATAACATCTACGGATCAAATGCGAAAGCAGCTTGAGGAGGGGGTCGCGGCCGATTAGCTAGTTGGTGAGGTAATGGCTCACCAAGGCGATGATCGGTAGCCGGCCTGAGAGGGCGCACGGCCACACTGGAACTGAAACACGGTCCAGACTCCTACGGGAGGCAGCAGTGGGGAATTTTGCGCAATGGGGGAAACCCTGACGCAGCAACGCCGCGTGGAGGATGAAGCCCCTTGGGGTGTAAACTCCTTTCGATCGGGACGATTATGACGGTACCGGATGAAGAAGCACCGGCTAACTCTGTGCCAGCAGCCGCGGTAATACAGAGGGTGCAAGCGTTGTTCGGAATTATTGGGCGTAAAGGGTGCGTAGGCGGTGCGGTAAGTCTTTTGTGAAATCTCCAGGCTCAACCTGGAGCCTGCAAGGGAAACTGCCGTGCTTGAGTGTGGGAGAGGTGAGTGGAATTCCCGGTGTAGCGGTGAAATGCGTAGATATCGGGAGGAACACCTGTGGCGAAAGCGGCTCACTGGACCACAACTGACGCTGATGCACGAAAGCTAGGGGAGCAAACAGGATTAGATACCCTGGTAGTCCTAGCCCTAAACGATGATCGCTTGGTGTGACAGGTACCCAATCCTGTCGTGCCGGAGCTAACGCGTTAAGCGATCCGCCTGGGGAGTACGGTCGCAAGGCTGAAACTCAAAGGAATTGACGGGGGCCCGCACAAGCGGTGGAGCATGTGGTTCAATTCGACGCAACGCGAAGAACCTTACCTGGGCTCGAAGCGTAGTGGACCGCGGTAGAAATATCGCTTTCCCGCAAGGGACCGCTACGTAGGTGCTGCATGGCTGTCGTCAGCTCGTGTCGTGAGATGTTGGGTTAAGTCCCGCAACGAGCGCAACCCTTATTGCCAGTTGCCATCATTTAGTTGGGCACTCTGGCGAAACCGCCCCGGATAACGGGGAGGAAGGTGGGGATGACGTCAAGTCCTCATGGCCTTTATGTCCAGGGCTACACACGTGCTACAATGGTTGGTACAAACCGTCGCAAACCCGCGAGGGGGAGCTAATCGGAAAAAGCCAATCCCAGTCCGGATTGGAGTCTGCAACTCGACTCCATGAAGCTGGAATCGCTAGTAATCGCAGATCAGCACGCTGCGGTGAATACGTTCCCGGGCCTTGTACACACCGCCCGTCACATCACGAAAGTGGGCTGTACTAGAAGCCGGTGCGCTGACCCGCAAGGGAGGCAGCCGTCCAAGGTATAACTCATGATTGGGGTGAAGTCGTAACAAGGTAGCCGTAGGAGAACCTGCGGCTGGATCACCTCCTTTCTAAGAGAGAACGTCATGGCACTCGCACCGCTCCATTGGAGCAATCCTGGCCTGCCGGGATAGTGTGTGGGATGTTGCCATGTACCCCATGAAGTCTTTCACCTGAGAGACGGATTGGGAGCCTCGCTTGGACATCTCTTTCTCGGATAGATTTCCCGATGGTCACGGCAAGCTTAGCTTGCCAGCACGTTCACCTTTGTCCTCGAATCTATTTTTTATAAGACTCGATTCGAAACTGTAGCGCACAGACTAGTAACTAGTTACTAGCAACTAGTAACTAGCGAGGGCCTGTAGCTCAGCTGGCTAGAGCGCACCCCTGATAAGGGTGAGGTCGGTAGTTCGACTCTACCCAGGCCCACCAAAAACAAGTTGTCAGTGGGCAGTTGTCAGTTGTCAGAAGTACTGGCAGCCGATAACTGAAAACCGGCAACGGCTTCCAAGGGGCTGTAGCTCAGCTGGGAGAGCACCTGGTTTGCAACCAGGGGGTCACCGGTTCGATCCCGGTCAGCTCCACCAAAAACCAGTTGTCAGTGATTAGTTGTCGGTTGTCAGCAAGGCGGCTGATACTGAATTGGTTGGCTGATCGAGATAGTTTCGAATTACATGTCGGTGTCTTGGTTTTTCTGACGACTGGCCACCGACAACTGACAACTGCCTGAAGTTGGGCGTCAGTAGCGACCACCGTAAATTTCTGTAACGGTAAGCGCAGGTCGCTTGGCGCCGAACTTTGGGCAGACGAGGCAGCAATCAGACGACAGTTCTTGGTTTTACTGAGAGCTGACGGCTGAGAGCTGATAGCTGCTCAACCCACCCAGGTGGGACGCCTTCGAGGGCGGATGATTTTTGACAACTGAATAGCATTGGGTAAAGAAAACTACAAGGCGAGTTGAAAGAGTGATTTTTATGAGTGCCTTAGACTCTGCTGGGGTTCCCTGCGGCCGCAATACCGCATATCTGGGGGCGAGGAGCAGAGCATAAGCATCATGAAATTTCTCGGCGCGTGGGCAGCCGCAAGGCCGCCAATGCTCTGAGTAAATTTTGTGGTCAAGCTACTAAGGGCGCATGGTGGATGCCTTGGCAGAAGCAGGCGATGAAGGACGTGGCAAGCTGCGATAAGCTTCGGGGAGCCGCAAGTAGGCATTGATCCGGGGATGTCCGAATGGGGAAACCCTATATGGTAAAACCATATAACGGCGCGATAAATACATAGTCGCGTACGAGCGAACCTAGGGAAGTGAACCATCTCAGTACCTAGAGGAAAAGAAAACAACAGTGATTCCGAAAGTAGTGGCGAGCGAAATCGGAACAGCCCAAACCTGTCTCACCTTCGGGTGATACAGGGGTTGTAGGGTCCGCAATAGTAGAGTTACCAATCCAGTCGTTAGCCGAAGTTCCCTGGAAAGGGAAGCCATAGGGTGTGAGAGCCACGTAGGCGAAAACGATCTGGACTCGAAGCGGATACCTGAGTAGGGCGGGGCACGTGGAACCCTGTCTGAATCTACGGAGACCATTCCGTAAGGCTAAATACTAGCTTCTGACCGATAGTGAACCAGTACCGTGAGGGAAAGGTGAAAAGAACCCCAGCGAGGGGAGTGAAATAGTACCTGAAACCGTGTGCCTACAAGCAGTGGGAGGGCTATGCCCGCAAGGGAATGCCTGACCGCGTGCCTATTGCATAATGAGCCGGCTAGTTATTCTTGTCAGCAAGGTTAAGCGTAAGCGAGCCGTAGCGAAAGCGAGTCCTAATAGGGCGTTCAGTTGGCAGGAATAGACGTGAAGCGGGATGATCTACCCTTGGCCAGGTTGAAAGTGGGGTAACACCCACTGGAGGACCGAACCGGTGTTTGTTGAAAAAAGCTCGGATGAGCTGAGGGTAGGGGTGAAAGGCTAATCAAATTCCGTGATAGCTCGTTCTCTCCGAAATAGCTTTAGGGCTAGCCTCGTATGATTTGCAGCGGTGGTAGAGATCTGAATGGACTAAGGGGCTTTCCAGCTTACTGAATCCAACCAAACTTCGAATGCCGTGGACAACTAGTACGGGAGTCAGACAGCGGGGGCTAAGCTTCGTTGTCGAGAGGGAAACAGCCCAGATCGCCTGCTAAGGTCCCCAAGTTTCAGCTAAGTGGGAAAGGATGTCGGAACGCCCAGACAGCCAGGAGGTTGGCTTAGAAGCAGCCATCCTTTAAAGAAAGCGTAATAGCTCACTGGTCAAGCGGTCCGGTGCCGATAATTCAACGGGGCTCAAGCTGAACACCGAAGCAGCGAATGCATGGCGTCAAGCCATGCGTGGTAGGAGAGCATTCTCAGCAGCTTGAAGCGAGACCGAGAGGACTCGTCGACGGCTGAGAAGAGACCCTGCCGGCATAAGTAGCGATAACGGAGGTGAGAACCCTCCGCGCCGAAAGTCTAAGGTTTCCTGAGGAAGGTTAATCCGCTCAGGGTTAGTCGGTCCCTAAGGCGAGGCCGAAAGGCGTAGTCGATGGACATCCGGTTAATATTCCGGAACTCTCTTGAGTTCGTTATCACGATGGGGTGACGCAGAAGGATAGGTGCAGCCTGTTATGGCTATCAGGTTCAATGCGTGTAAGCCGGTTTCTCCAGGCAAATCCGGAGAGACATTCAACGGTGAGACGCAAAGGAGTAGGCCGTATGGCCGAAACGCACTGAGTTCACGCTGCCAAGAAAAACCTCTAAGGAGAATTCGAGGGAACCGTACCACAAACCGACACAGGTAGACGAGGAGAATATCCAAAGGCGCTCGAGAGAACGCTCGTTCAGGAACTCGGCAAATTAACCCCGTAACTTCGGGAGAAGGGGTGCCCCGGTAACGTGTCAAAAGCGTGAGGGGGCCGCAGTGAAACGCGCACGGCGACTGTTTAACAAAAACACAGGTCTCTGCAAAGTCGAAAACGACGTATAGGGGCTGACGCCTGCCCGGTGCCGGAAGGTTAAAGGGAGAGGTCAACCGCAAGGTGAAGCTTCGAACTGAAGCCCCGGTGAACGGCGGCCGTAACTATAACGGTCCTAAGGTTAACGATTCGCTAGCCTTAGTAAAACTGAACTATATGCGGGAAAATCCTCATACAGCCGATCGGTACTAGCTGTCGAACATGGCAGCAGTCAAAATCCGACGGACAAGGGGACAATCCGCAGGGAAGGCTCCCAATGGAGAACCCTCAGAGACTTTACGTTCAGCCACAGCAAGGAAGGCTAGAAGCGCAATGGGTGGTTGGCTTCGTTGACGGCGAAGGCTGTTTCTTTGTTGGCATCAATCCACACCCAGAGATGACTTCTGGATTCCAAGTGCTTCCTGAATTCACAGTTGTACAGCACAAGAGAGACATCCAACTGCTTCATGCCCTAAAGCAATTCTTTGGGTGCGGAGTGGTTCGAACCAATCATGGGGATCGGATGGCTTATCGAGTGCGAGCTTCGGAGCATCTGAATCAACGAATCATTCCCTTTTTCGAGCAGCATCCGCTGAAGTCGAAGAAGAGAGTTGATTTTGCGAAGTTCAGGCGCGTCCTGCAACTGATGACTGATGGGAAACACTTAAGGAAGGATGGCGTTGAAGAGATTCGAGCCATTGCTTCCACCATGAACACAGGCTGTGAAAGATAAAGTCCAGCTTCTCTGGAAACAGAGTGAGATTAACTGAGCGAAATTCCTTGTCGGGTAAGTTCCGACCTGCACGAATGGCGTAACGATCGTGCGACTGTCTTAACGAGCGACTCGGCGAACTTGTAGTACCGGTGAAGATGCCGGTTTCCCGCATCTAGACGGAAAGACCCCGTGCACCTTTACTATACCTTCACTATGAACTATGGCATTTGCTGCGCAGGATAGGTGGGAGGCTTTGATCTCAGGCTTTTGGGCTTGGGGGAGCCAACGGTGAGATACCACCCTGCGAATTCTGTGGTTCTAACCTGCTCCCGTAATCCGGGAGAGGGACATAGTGAGGCGGGTAGTTTGACTGGGGCGGTCGCCTCCTAAACTGTAACGGAGGCGCGCGAAGCTACACTCAGGCTGTTTGGAAATCAGCCGTCGAGTGCAAAGGCATAAGTGTGGTTGACTGCGAGTCCTACAAGACGAGCAGGTGCGAAAGCAGGCCTTAGTGATCCGGTGGTTCTGTATGGAAGGGCCATCGCTCAACGGATAAAAGGTACGCCGGGGATAACAGGCTGATCGCTGCCAAGAGTTCATATCGACGCAGCGGTTTGGCACCTCGATGTCGGCTCATCGCATCCTGGAGCTGTAGAAGGTTCCAAGGGTTAGGCTGTTCGCCTATTAAAGCGGTACGTGAGCTGGGTTCAGAACGTCGCGAGACAGTTCGGTCCCTATCTGATGTGGGCGTAGGAGATTTGAGAGGGCCTGTCCTTAGTACGAGAGGACCGGGATGGACGAACCTCTTGTGTTCCAGCTGTCATGCCAATGGCACGGCTGGGTAGCGAAGTTCGGTTGTGATAAACGCTGAATGCATATAAGCGTGAAGCACTCCTCAAGATGAGATCTCCCAACCCAAAAGGGTGAAGAAGGGCACACGAAGACTACGTGTTTGATAGGCTGGATGTAGAAGCGCAGCAATGCGTGTAGCTTACCAGTACTAATCGCCCGTTCGGCTTGACCATAAAATTTACTCGGCGCATAGCTATAACTCCGCACAGAAATCGGTATGGAGAAACTAGCCCGGCGAACCTGCCGGCAGCGCCTTTGGGCTTCAGAAGAATGTCGTCTCGAGAATGACCTCTTCTGAAGGCCCGACACTCGCTTTATTATTCAATACCCAATGCTGTTCAGTTGTGAGAAGTCAGCTAGCCGTTAGTACTTAGCAATTGGCATTTGGCCAAGACGTTAAGTGCTAAATGCCAAGTGCCAAAGGCTAATTGCTCTTTCAAGCTCGACGTAACAGGTTCTGCGTGCAACCCACGCCTGGAACCGAGCGGCCTACGGGCCCACGTCAACGAAGCCGGTGATTTTACCGCGGGGGAAATACCCGTTCCCATACCGAACACGGAAGTCAAGCCCCGCAGGGCCGATTGTACTGCACGCGAAAGTGTGTGGGAGAGTAGGTCGTCGCCGACATAAATAACGGCCATCTGGAGCAATTCAGATGGCCGTTTCCTTTTGGGGAAACACCACCGTCCGCGCTACACCCATGTCTACTTGCGAGAGTGGAGCGCCGTTGGTACCATTGTCGCGGCAAAAGTTCCAACTCTATCTAACGTACCAGCCCGGGGCCGGATGTTTGCTCGGCTGAGAGGGGCAATTAAGAGTGGATGAGAATCTAACGAACTCCTTCGCCGAAAGGCACGAGAGTGACGGCAGTCAGCAACCGGACGAGCTTCAGCTGCTCACTCGAATACTCTCGGATCTGCAGAGGCTCGGTCCCGAATCGCGAGAAAAGTTATTGCAGATGGTGGCTACCTATTTCGGCCTTTCGCTTCGATCGGCGCAGAGCTCCATAAGACCAGCATATGCCGTCGATAGTACTCCGACCGAGGAATCGCCTGCATCCTTCTCCGAAGATCGAACTATCTCTCCAAAACAGTTTATGGCTGAGAAGCAGCCGAAGACTGACGTTGAGAGAGTGGCCTGCCTAGCCTACTATCTAGCTCACTTTCGGCGAACGCCCTACTTCAAGACGTTAGACATCAGCAAGCTAAACACCGAAGCCGCTCAGATCAAATTTTCCAATCCTACCGTTGCGGTCGACAATGCAACAAAGCTGGGATATTTGGTTCCCGCCAGCAAGGGCAACAAACAGGTTAGCCACATAGGTGAGCAATTTGTTCAGGCCTTGCCAGATAGAGACAAGGCGAAGGCCACCATGGTTCAATCGCGCCCTCGCAGAAGGAAGCGAAGAGCCGCCGAACAGGAGCCGACGTCATAAATGCCAACCGCTCTGGAGTCTGGGAACCGACACCCTGCCAAACGAATAGCTATTTTCAATCACAAGGGGGGGGTCGGGAAAACAACTCTTACGGTTAATGTTGCCGATGCTCTAGCAGGGCAGGGCAAGCGTGTCTTGCTCGTTGATTCGGATCCGCAATGTAATCTTACCTCTTATCTAGTGGAGGAATCCGTCGTCGACGACCTCCTAGACAACTCGGATTCTCCACATGGGCGGACGATTTGGTCTGGCGTCAAGCCAGTTGTTGATGGTCTGGGTCATGTCAAGGAAGTAACGCCCATCGAATGGATGACTAACATTAGCTTGCTACCGGGGGATATTCAACTTTCCGAATTTGAACTTGAGCTCGGCCAATTTTGGAATGAGTGCTTTCAACGCAAACAGAAGGGCTTTCGAGGTACAACCGCACTTAGTAGTATCGTGGATAATACCTGTCGTGCGATAAGTGCCGACTTCGTATTTTATGACGCTGGTCCAAACATTGGTTCGCTAAATCGGGTAATTTTGCTAGACTGCGACTACTTCATAATTCCCGCCGCGTGCGATCTATTTTCTATAAGAGCTCTAAAAACCCTCGGCCATACACTCTCCACTTGGGTAACCGACTGGCAAACGATTGCGGACTTGGCCCCAGAGAGCACATATCTTTTGCCTGGCGGTCCGAAGTTCCTTGGATATATTCCACAGCGATTTAGAATTTATCGCGGCGGGCTGAGCTCAGATTATGCGAGATATCTTCCCAAAATCGAGCACGGCATAAGCAGCGACGTCATCGAGGTCCTTCGCCGGACAAATCCTTTGCTCGTCCCCCCTACTTCTACCGGAAACCAGCTAGGACAAATCAAGGATTTTGGAAGCCTAGCTGCGGCATCTCAGATACAAGGGGTGCCAATTAAGAATGTTCAGGCAGGCACGCCGGATCAGAGGGAAGTAGCTCGCGCAGATTTTGCGGAAATAGCTTCGAATATTATTCAGCTTACCGGTGGGTCCTGATCTATGGCGTCTTCGCCTAATACCATCGATTCAGAGCACGACAGCGCCTTGGACGACCTCGTTCAATACTATCTCGATAATCAGTCGCGCGTTAAATCGCATCTCGAGGCAATTCATGCCCACATAACCGAGTCAAAGGAGATCGCACAGTTCATCCATTCTGTGAAAAGGCGGCTCAAAAGTGCTGGTAGTCTACGAGACAAACTCGTTAGGAAGCTCCAGAAGGATTTAGAAGCGCGGATCCCATTTCACATTAACAAGGAAAATCTCCTGACCGAGATAAACGATTTGGGTGCATACCGGATACTTCACCTGCATACGAGGCAAACCGATGGGATACACGTTGCACTGACAAATCTTTTGCAAGAGGCTCAGTACTCAGTGATCGATGGACCATTCGCGAACGTATGGGATTACGAGACACAGAAGTATTTTGACAGTATTGGCATAAAGACGAAGTTTAATCCCCGTATGTATTCGAGCGTTCACTATGTCATTCAGCCGAATAGCAAAATCAAGGTGACGCTTGAAATTCAGGTACGGACACTCTCTGAAGAGGTTTGGGGGGAAGTAGATCATCGGTTCAACTATCCACGGCCTGTTGACAGCTTGCCGTGCCGAGAACAGATCATGGTTCTTGCTCGCGTTGCCTCAAGTTGTACCAGGCTCGTCGATTCAATCTTCGCCTCTTACGACGAATACCTGAATTCGCTAGCTCAACCGCAGCGTCCAGAAGCCGGGGCTGACGATTCCCCGAAGTTGCCGCAGGCGACGTCGCCTGCTGACGCTAATCACGAGGAGAAATGTGTGTCTGTTGAACTTATCCATCCCGGAGAGCATCTTGCAGAAGAGCTCAAAGAACTGGGCATGAGCGCCGCCGAGCTGGCGCGTAACTTGCACGTGCCCACCAACCGCATAACCGCCATCTTGCACGGTCAGCGGTCGATCACTGGCGGCACCGCGCTGCGGCTGGGACACTTCTTTGGCACAGCTCCCGAATTCTGGCTCAACCTGCAAAGCATCTATGAGCTCCGCCTGGCACGGAGCAGGTCGGGAAAAACCGTGAGTCGTCTCCCCAGGTTGAAACACACGGAGCGCACTTCGGCGTAATCCTTCATCGGCGGGCATCGTGCTCGATCTACTCTGACGAAGCCCGCAGGGCGGGATGACGCGAGCCCGCCGCGTGAGCGGCGGGTAAGGATTGACAAGGAGCCTGAGCCGCGTCAGCGGCGCCACGGTTCCAGGTGTCGCCCGTGGCGCGGCTCTCAAGTCGATTTGTTCCAACACACCCGGCGCTAACGCACCCGGCTCACCCCATTCCGCCGCTTTGCGGCCGTCTGTTCTAAGCTGGTTATGCAAAACTTATCCCTTCATCAAGCAGCGAACTATACCCTATGCACCGCCGCGCCATTGCTCTTAGCCTGCTGTTCCTGTTGTTGCCGTTGGTCGCGTCTGTTGCGCAGCGGCGCGGAGCGTCCACTACTCCGCCCCCAGCGCCGCCGGCTGCGCAGGTAGATCCCACAGTCCAGAAGCTTGAGCACGCTGCTGAGGTGCAGGCGACCGAATACCAGGCTGAGAAGTTTCACACCATGCTCAGCAGTACGAGACTGGCGCGGCAACAGGCGTCCGATCTCGCGCGTCAGGCCGCGACTTCCAACGACTCCATCGAACTAACCCACAAGGCCACCACCTTGGAGGACTCGGTTGACCAGGCGCTCACCGATTATCGGTCGTTCCGGCGCTCGCTCGCACAGCAACAGGAAGCCGACGAGAAGCCGCGGATGAAGAAGCTGATCAAGGCTGCCCACAGCGTCGGCAAAGACGGTGATGCCATGGAGCAACGATTAGAGCAAGTCCCGCTCGACCAGCGAAAGCTGGAGATCCTGGCTGAGCATCTGGAGAAAGAATTGTCCGCATTTCAGGCGGCCCAAGGCAGTCTGGGAAAAGAGTTAGGGATCGGACTCTGACAGTGACGGTCGCGAAACCACCTCTGCAGGGCTATTGAATTACCTCATGGGTGAAGCGATCGCGGGCCGCCCAATACGGACATTGCGGACACTTTTGTCCCTCAGGATAATCAACACCCTCCTCATGCGGGCAGCCGGTGATACGATCCGTCATCACCACCGACTGCACTCCATGCCTCCGGATGAAGGCGACGATCTCCGAATCAATCATCGGATCGTGACGGACGTCCGTGCTCTCGTCGTCCGAGAACCAGCGCTGCATGTAATCGGAATCGTGTTTTTCTTTCAGGAATATCGCCACCGCGACTTTACTGGCTCGCTCGGCGGTTGGTCCGTACAAAGCCACGGTTGCTACCGGATACCCACGGAATCCCTTGCGCGAGAGCTTGGTCAATCGCCCGGATTTCTTGATAATCCTCGCCATTCCGGCAATTTGACTACGATTTGCTTGCTACCGCAACTGCGCCTTGCCGATAATTTATCCTCCTGCACGAGTCTCGAGGAGCACCCATGCGCCGCAAACCCAGCACTCCCATCGAGCAAGCCGAACTTATTCTGCACCTCTACGAGCTCCGCCGCGAGACTGTCATGCGCCAGGCCCGCTCCTACATTGGCGGAGAATTCCTGCCGCGCTCAGCCGACGAGCTGGTCGCGATCGTCACTGGTGGCGGCAAGCACGGCGGCTTTGTGCTTCAGGTATACGGATACTGGGATATGGTCGCGGCCTTCGTGCATCACGGCGCGCTCAGCGAGAAGCTGGTCTACGGCACCTGCCAGGAAATGTATTTCCAGTACGCGAAGATCGAGCCCTACCTTGCTGAGTTTCGCAAGAAGATGAACCTCCCCGAATGGATGATCAGCATCGAGCGGCTGGTCGAAGGATCGAAGGCCGGCCGCAAGCGCCTCGCCACCATGCAGAAAAACCTCGCCGCCATGGCCAAGGCTCAAACGGCACACTGACCTGCGTTGTCATCCTGAGGGAGGGCCTCGCGAGCAATCGCGGTCCGAGTCGAAGGACCTGCAGTTCTCACGGCTTCAGCGACGCGCAATACGCCGCCAGCGCAATCATGTCATCGACTGTGAGATTGCGCACAACCGGCTGCATCTGCGCCACATTGTCGCCATGGCGGTTGCCATCCTGCATGTCGTTCAGTTGCCGAACTATGTAACTGGGAGACCTGCCCGCCAGCGCCGGTGTGTTCCCTTGGCCTCGCAATCCCGCTCCGTGGCAGCTTCCGCAACGCATTGTTTTGCCGTCCGCTCCATCGGCCAGCGCTTTTCCGGTGGCCACGCTACCGGCCGGAACATAGGCTAAGAAGCCCGAGCGGTCATCGCGCAATTCGGTGAGCTCCAGATCCTCGGCCATCTCGATGATGCGCTGCCCGATCGGCTCCGTGCCGCCATTGGCCGTCGGAACCAGCATCCATCCCGAAACGTGTGTCGCCGGCACCTTTTCGGTCTCGACCACGCGAATCCATGGCTGCGGCTTCAACTGCGCGAAGTAAGCGGCTGCCGAGTGAACCTGCTGTTCGTTTGCATGTTGCGCAATTCCGATCATTAACATGGATGGCAGATGCGCCGGCGCCGAAGTCTTGCGCGCGCCGCTTGCGAAGTCGGCCATTTGTTGTGCGATGTACGACGCCGACAAGCCCGCAAGACTCGCGTTCTCCGGACGCCCCAGCCCGTTCGGCAGATGACAGTAGCCGCAGGCGTACACATCAGGCTTGTGCCCGAGCGCCACCACCGGCGGCATAGTTGGATGATCTTCGGGGAACCAGTCAGGCACGCGAAACAGGTCCGCGATCTGCGCCATGGTGAACGAGGCCGTGCTGCCCGGCACATGCAGCGGCTTGTTGTCCGCCGGCTTCGACTCGTCTGTCGAAGCTGGATCTACCGCATACGCCCAGTACAGCGGACTGGCTTGCGTCGAGGGAGGCTTACTTGTAGCGGCGTCCGGCGCGCGGGCCAGCGTGAACACAACCAGCGCCGCGCACCGGATCAAGCGTGTTCCCATTACTTCGAGGGGTTCACCATTGGAATCATCGACGACAGCTGCAGATTAATCAGCAGGTCGACACGGCGATCGATCTGATAGAACAGCGCTGTCTTCTTCGCCGAGATGACCTTCTCGAAGGTCGGAACATACTTCATGCGCAGCGCCAGCAATTGCTGATCGACGCCATTTTCCCGCTTCATCAGGGTCTGCGCCTGCGCATCGGTCATGGTCTCGTATTGCGCAGCGTAGTCCTTGATCACGGCCCAGCGCTGGTCGTTGAGCGCGGCGGCGTCCTTGCGATACTGATCAAATACCGGCCAGAACTTCGTCGCTTCGTCGCTGGTCAGCGGCAGGTTGAGCGCCACGATCTGCTTGCGCTGATCGCGAATGTCCTGGCGCAGCATCTCGATGTCTTTGTCGGTGACGGTGTTCGGCTGCTGCGCGTTGGCGGCCGAACTCTGGGCGGCCGGCTGCTGTGCCTGGCCCAACATGGAAACGCTGCCCAACAGCAACACGACAGCTAATAGAACGAGTGCATTCTTCTTCATTGCGTTCTCCTCGAATTGTTCGGATAGCGGAAGGCGTTACCGCGGAGGCTAAAGCCCAAGCCTTAGCTTACCTTGCCGGCGCGGTTAAAGAGGCTGCTGAAAAAGTACTTTTTAATTATCTCAGGGGTTAAAGCCCCCACGTATTTTCAACGGCATAACGCTGGCCTGAAGGAAGGCCAGCACTACCCGAACTCCGAGTTTTTCAGCAGCCTCTAAAACCGCACCCTTTCCAACAAGATGACAATAGCCAACTGATGGCTAGAAGAAAAGGGGTTTCGCACCCCTTCTCTTCCGGGCTTACACGCTTATTGCGCTGGAGGCGGCTCTTCTGACTCAGCCTTAGCCTTCTTCTTTCCGCTGTGGGGCACGGTGATCGAATTGGCCAGCCGGAAGGTCACCACCGTCTCAGCCGGGATTTGCAGATCTTTGTTGCCGGTAAAAGCTGCTCCGGCAGTGCCTGCGCCCGCGCCGACCAAGCCTCCAATGAGAGCGCCTTTACCACCGCCAGCGAGGCCGCCAATCAAGGCGCCTGCGCCGGTGCCGCCACCCACGGCAACGGCGGTGCGCTTACCCTTGCCCTTGACGCTCTGACTGAAGGTTGAAGTTGCGATCTCTCTCGGCACTCCGCCCACGTTGATCGAATTCAAGGTAATGGAGAGCACGCCTTCGCCCTTGAACTTGCCGGGAGACTTCGAGTCAACCACCGATCCACTCACGCCGGCTCCAGCGGGAATTGCCAGCTCGCCGCCAACTGCAACCGAGCGGGCGAGAACGCCGTTAAACGGCTGTCCAGTTTGCGCTGTCTTGGTATCGAGCGTCGAGCCCAGCCGTACCAGCAGCGACGTACCGGCTGGCACAACCAACGGCGGCGGTGGTGGTGGCGGCGGAGCCTGCTGCTGCGCCTGCTCCGGCATCGGCGCGGGAGTGGAAGCGGGAGCTGCGCCCGTAGTTGGCGAGCCCTGGGTTGCGCCCGGTTGGCTCATCTGTCCGGCAGGCGGGGCTTCGTTTGCAGTCGTTGGTGCCGTTTGCGTCGACTGGTCAGCCGGCGGAGTCTGTGCAGTTTGCTCTTTCTTACTGCATCCCGCCATGCCAACGACGAGGAGTGCGCTTAGGACGAGGCCGTAAATCTTGGATTGCATATCTATCTGCTCCTTGGTAACCGCCGAATCAGGGGGCGCTCGGCAGGGATGGTTAGCTCAAACTGCTTCTGTCGTAAAAGGTTAACAGCCAGAGAAAATTGCATAAAGCAAAATTTCGGAGTAGGCGCCTGCTGACGTTAGTTGACGGCAGTCTCTGAAACCACAGGCTTCGGTTCTGCGCTTACCGCGCGGCGCAGGCTGAAATAGCCCACCACTCCGGCCAGCACTGAAGCCCCAAGCACCGCCGCTTTTGCATCCGTCAGCAAGATGGGACTGTTGAACGCCAATGAACTGATGAAGATGGAAACTGTGAATCCGATTCCCGCCAGCATGCCTACTGCCGTCACCAGGCTCCAACTCACGTGATGAGGGAGCTTCGCGATTCCCATCTTTACCGCCGCCCAGGAGAAGGCGAAGATGCCCAGCGGCTTGCCCAGAACCAAGCCAAAGAAAACGCCCCACGCTACATGGCTGCGCAGCAGGTCGCCGAAACCACCGGCAGAAAATTCTACCCCGGCGTTGGCCAGCGCAAACAATGGCAGAACGAGAAACGATACCCAGTCGTTGAGCTTGCGCGTCAGCCGTTCTGAAGGCGCTTCGGTTGCACTCACTACCTGTTCCAGCACGCCAAGCATGCGAGTAGCTGTAGCCGTATCGCCCGCGGCCAGCGCTTCGCGATAACTCTTCACGATGTCTGTCCCAATATTCTCGAATTCGGCGAAGCTCAAGCGAGGTGTAGTGGGCACCATGAATCCCAGGATGACCCCGGCGATGGTGGCGTGAATGCCCGAGCGCAGAACGGCCACCCAGAACAACACTCCCAGCAGCGCATACAGCATCGGCCGCTGAATGCCCACCCGGTGCACCAGATAGATGATGACCAGAAGCAACAGCCCCACAACCAGCGATTGCACGCGTAGCTTTTCGGTATAGAAGATGGCGATGACCGCAATCGCTCCGATGTCATCGGCGATCGCCAGCGAGAGCAGGAACACCTTCAACTCGGACGGAATGCCCTTCACCATCGCCAGCACGCCAAGCGAAAACGCGATGTCGGTCGCCATGGGAATACCCCACCCGTGCGCACCCTCCTGGCGAAAGTTAATCCCTGCGTAGATGAGTGCCGGAACGATCATTCCCCCCAGCGCAGCGAAGATGGGCAGCGATGCGCGGCGCATATCGGAGAGCTCGCCGTGCACGATCTCATGCTTGATCTCCATGCCGACAAGGAAAAAGAAGATGGCCATCAGGGCATCGTTGATCCAGGCGTGCACCGGCAATTGCAACCGCCCCAGTCGCAGCTCCAAATCCCAGACGTGGTGATAGGACTCGTGCCACGGCGAGTTGGCCCACACCAGTGCCGCAACCGCAGCCAGCAGCAGCACGATGCTGCTGACGCCTTGAATATGGATGAACTGCTGGACGGGGACAATCAGTGCGCGGGTGACCAGCGACTCGCGGATTCTGGCCTCGAGACCGCCGGCAGTGCGGGGAGGAATTCCTGCGTTCTGACTCATGCGCGGTTAAGTTTAAATGTATATCGGCAAATCGACGCACACAATCGGTCTTAGCTGTCCGGCTGTGCTCGAAGGTCTCCAAATTGTCACTAAAACTGATCTCATAACTGTTTAGCGGCATGCCGAGTGGCTTCTATGACAATTTTGGCCGCGCTTAGGGTGGCGTGAGTTTCGCGGCCGATCTTTCCCTTTGCGATAAGGTTGAGGATCTTGGATTTCAGGGTTGGCGTCGAGTAGTAGTGGCTGATTTCTACCTTCGTTGAACAATCGCCCAGCTTATGAAACGTAGTTTCTACCGTGTAATCGCTGAGGATCTTGCTTATTCCGAAGGTGTCGTAGGGGAACACGGTGACAATCTTTTCCAGGGGGACGATTTCGATGTCCTTCTCAATACAAGTGTGCTTACCGCCAGAAAGACAGCATTGATAAGAGACGCCCGCTCCGCGAACCGTTCTTCCATCAATGAAGTTGACTTTGTAGACGCGAGGATGGAACTCCGGGATTTTAGAGAGATCCATGCAAAATGCCCACACAGCCTCCAAGGGCGCATGAATGACGACTTCCTGCCTGGATCGAAACGGTGGTCTCATCAGTGTTGGAGTGCATCCGCGATGATCAGGCTACATCGCACGGACCGATATATCGCTGCACAATCACGGCCGACTTCGCAAAAGCGGCTCCGGCCCTCCTTAGTGCCGGAAGTGCCGCACGCCGGTCAGCACCATCGCCAAGCCTAGCTTGTTGGCGGTGTCGATTACGTCCTTGTCCTTGACCGACCCGCCGGGCTGAATGATGGCTGTCGCTCCTGCTTCGGCAATCACTTCGACTCCATCGGGGAAGGGGAAGAACGCATCCGATGCTGCGACCGATCCCTTGATTCCGAGCCCAGACTTCATCGCGCCGATCCGGGCAGAATCCACGCGGCTCATTTGCCCAGCGCCGACGCCGGTGGTCTGGCCATCGCGCGCGTAAAGAATTGCGTTGGACTTCACGTGCTTGCAGATTTTCCAGGCGAACAGCAGGTCGCGCATCTCGCCGTCGGTCGGCTTGCGTTCGCTGACCACCTTCAGGTCGGCCTCGCTCAGCGGACGCATGTCGTTCTCTTGCAGCAGCACGCCGCCGGAGACGTTCTTCAGCACCCACTTCTGCTCCATGGGGACGACTTCGACCAGACGCAGATTTTTCTTGGCAGCGAAAATTTCGCGTGCGGCATCGTCGAATCCGGGTGCGGCGATGACTTCCAAAAACAGCTTTGCCATCTCCGTTGCCGTCGCTTTGTCGATTAGACGATTCACCCCAATTACGCCGCCAAATGCCGATACCGGATCGCACTCCAGCGCGCGCCGATAGGCTTCCGCCAGGGTCTCCGCTACAGCCGTTCCGCAGGGATTGGTGTGTTTGATGATGGCGCATACCGGCTGCTCGAACTCCTGCGCCAGGTCCCACGCCGCTTGCAAATCGACGATGTTGTTGTAGCTGAGTTCCTTACCCTGAAGCTGCTTGCCGTTGGCAACGCCTTGGCCTGAGCCATCGCTGTATAGGGCAGCCTTCTGGTGCGGATTCTCGCCATAGCGCAGATCGAACGCCTTGTTGAACGAAAGCCGCAGCGTCTGGGGAAAGCCCTGCTCGTCCAGCGTAAGCTTTCCCTCCGGAGCCGCTACCCGCTCCAGTGTCGACGCAATCGCCGAATCATAAGCCGCAGTGATAGCGAAAGCCTTCTGCGCCAGGCGCCATTTTGTCGCAAGCGAAAGCGCGCCGCCGTTGCTCTGCATCTCCTGTGCGATGGCGTCGTAGTGGTCAGGCGATGTGACAATGGCCACATCCTGGAAATTCTTGGCCGCCGAGCGCACCATCGAAGGTCCACCAATATCGATGTTCTCAATCAGTTCGTGGAAGCTCACGCCCGGCTTGGAAGCCGTCTTCTCAAACGCGTACAGGTTCACCACGACCATGTCGATGGGCACGATGCCGTGTTGAGCGACGGCCTCTTGGTGCTGCTGATTGTCCCGAATATGGAGTATTCCGCCGTGAACTTTGGGGTGTAGCGTCTTCACCCGGCCGTCCAGCATCTCGGGGAAGCCGGTCAATTCGGAGATATCTTTGACCGGAATCCCCGAGTCACGCAGCAGCTTGGCGGTGCCTCCCGTGGACACCAGTTCGACGCCAAGTTGATGTAATTTCCGGGCAAATTCCTCCAGCCCGGTCTTATCGGTAACACTTAGGATTGCCCGCTGTATCTTGCCCATAATCGCCTCGCTCGGGAAAATTGCACTGACCTGTGCACCCTACTTAGTAAAAATTGCATCAGCCTTTAACAGAATAGCTGAAGCCTCCCTCGCGGGAGAGGTGGTTGCTCGCTGGGCCACAATCGGCATCCAAGCTCGATGACTTATGCAAAACCAGATCGCTATCGTTATCGCCGATGACCATGGGGTTCTACGCGAATCTCTAACCGCGTTGCTGCACACACAGCCCGATTTCAACGTGGTCGGCTCGGCCGCAAATGGGGAAGAAGCCTTGCGGTTGATACAGGAGCACCGTCCCCACGTGCTGGTGCTCGATCTGTTCATGCCGCATGGAGACGGCTTCGAGGTGCTGCGCACATTGGATCGAGCCGGCGACCGCGTTGCGTCGGTCGTGCTGACGGGCTCAGAGAATCAGAGCGACTATGTGCAGGTGGTGAGACTGGGAGCACGCGGCCTTGTCCTGAAGGGAGACAGTCCGGAGAAGCTGTTCACGGCAATTCGTACCGTGGCTGAGGGCGAATTGGCGTTCTCCGATGACGTGGCGCGCAGCGTATTAAACGCCATGGTGGCTGACCCTCAGCCCAAGCCAACGTCGATGGCGCGGCTCTCCGAACGTGAGCGGCAGATTTCTTTCATGGTGGCGCGCGGCATGAAAAATCGCGATATCGCGAGCGAGTTGACTATCAGTGAGAACACCGTGAAGCGCCACTTGCAAAGCATCTTCTCCAAGACAGGAGCCCATGACCGGCTGGAGCTGGCAGTCCTGGCTTTGGCCGAAGTCAGCAAAGCCGCCTGATGCAGGCGGCTGAGGTCAGCGATTTCCTGCAGGATTACTTTGCCGTGCTGGCGGCCATTTTCTTGATCATGGCCAACACCAGCTTGCGGTCGCTGTCGTTCAAACTCGGCGAGTAACGGCGAATCTGGGTGAGGAAGCGTACTTCGTCTTCCGCCAGTTGCGGACCAGCTTTGGTTCCGTTGTCGCCGGTACCGTTATGGAAGAACTGCGCCAGCGGCAGGTCCATGGCGGTGGCAATCTTCGCTAACGTGTCGAGGGACGGGACAGTATGTCCGTTTTCAACCCTTGACAGATAGCAGCGCAAAAGGCCGGTGCGCTTTTCGATATCTCCCTGGGACATCCCTTTTTGCAGGCGGTAATTCCGAATCGTTTCGCCGATGTTCATCGCGCCGCTCAACCTTTATTTAGAAGTGGCATTGGGGGGTGACTGCATAGTAATCAGAGTGTCTATCGCTTGGCAAGCCTTTTACGCGGGTGGCGCTATTTATCTCGCACTGGTGCAGCAATGGGACGGCTAAGCGATACCGATAAGTTACTAAGGTGTGAGCAGCCCCCCACTATCAGGGTAAGGCTATCGGTAACTTCAGTTCCATGTATACCAATTCCGGCACTGCGTTGATTACCTCGGTGATCACGACGAAACCGAATTTCTGGTAGAGCGCTACAGCCGATTGCCATGGTAGGCGGATGAGTATCTAACCGCAAACGTCGATAGCCGCGGGATCGTGCCTGGCTGATGATTTGTTGCACCAGCAGCACGCCGAGTTTGTCGCCGCGAAAGGCAGACCGCACATACAGCCGCTTCATTTCGCAGGCTCCGTCCACGCCCGGAAATGGACGAAGGCCCACGCATCCGGCGGCCTGTCCCGCGATGGTGGCCAGCAGCAGAGCGCCCTCTGGCGGAGCATATTTTCCGGGTAAGCTCTCGAGCTCGTGATCGAAATCCGAGGTGCGAATCTGCGGCGGCAGCTCAGAGTGATACTCCTGAAACATGGCGCGGACCGCCTGCAGTTGCTCCTCGCTCTGGACTTGTACGATCTCTGCCATTGCAACGCCGGGGCAATCACCCCATCAGAATTCCGCCGTTCACCTTCAGCACTTCGCCGGTGATATACCCGGCTTCTTCCGATGCGAGAAATTTCACCGCGTGCGCCACGTCGAGGTCAGTTCCGACCCGTCCCAGGGGAACGCTCTTCATCATGCCTTCTTTCATCTCGTCGGAGAGAACGGAGGTCATGGCCGTTTCGATCCAGCCGGGCGCGACGGCGTTCACAGTGATGTTCCGCGAAGCTACCTCGCGGGCCACCGCCATGGTCAGGCCGATCAGGCCCGCTTTCGCCGAAGCGTAGTTCGCCTGACCCGCCTGGCCGATCTGTCCGAAGATGCTGGTGATGTTGATGATCCTGCCCCAGCGTTGCTTCAGCATCGAGCTAATGACGGCCTGGGTGAGAAGAAATGGAGCGGTCAGGTTGGTGTTGAGGACGTCGTCCCAATCGGCGCGCTTCATGCGCATGACCAGTTGGTCGCGGGTAATGCCGGCGTTGTTCACCAGGATGTCGACTTTGCCGAACTGCGCGACGATGGCCTTGACCCCCGACTTGATCTCCTCGTCGTTGGCAACGTCCATCTTGAAGACCGCTGACTCGCCTCCCGCGGCTGTGATCTCGGCTGCGACCTGCTGCAGCTTTTCCTGGCTGCGAGCGCAAAGCGCAACCTTCGCGCCTGCGGAGGCGAGCACCATGGCACACGCCCGCCCAATTCCTTGTGAAGCCCCTGTTACCAGCGCAACTCGGCCTTCCACGCCTGGCATGAGATCTCCTGAAATATCTGAACTGAAGGGGCGCCGTTGCGCGGCACTGGAGTTTTCAGCATCACGAGCCGGCGAAAGTTAGCTCGCGATGCTGATCCGGATCTTTCAGCCTCTAACGGCGCAGCTAAAGCTGCGCCCCTTCAAGCCTCAGCAGGATTATACGGGCCACACTCAGCCAATCTGCACCCGTTCTTCATCTTCGGGGATGGCTATGGGGTGGCGCGGGATCTCATCGCGAAATAAATAGCGCAGCAGCGGTGGCGGTAGCATTGTCGTGATAGCGGTCATGAAAATGACGATGGCATAAGCGCGCTGCGATACCATGTTCATCTGCAATCCAATCAGCGCCACGATGAGCGCCACCTCACCGCGGGGGGTCATGCCGACCCCGACCTTCAACGCGGACCGCCAGCCTTCATGCAAGACCGCCGCGCCGCAGCCGATGACTTTGGTGATCAAAGCCAACACTGAAACCATCAGCGCCACAACGATGACGCTTTTACTGAACACGTGGATATCCAACCGCGCTCCCATGGTGAAGAAGAAGAACGGGGAGAGAAATTCGTTGATGCCGTGCACCCGCGGTTTCAGGTTCCACTCAGGCGAGTAGTCGGAGAAGATCAATCCCGCAAAGAACGCGCCGATGATGGCGGCCATGCCGATCTTCGTTGCAGCCACTGACAGCAGCATGCAAATCGAGAGCGCCAGTGCCAGCGGAGCGTCGCGCGTCGACAGCCGTTGCAGACCCGGCTTCATGCGGCCTACCACGTTAGGTCCAACGTAGATCATGAATACGGCGAAACCGACTGCTTCCGCCAGCACCACGCCCAGGTGCAGCCAACGAATCCCGGTGCCGCTTGCCAGGCTCACCACGATCGCCAGCAGGACCATTCCCAGAATGTCGTCAAATACTGCCGCCCCCAGGATGATCTGCGCTGCGCGGCTGC
The DNA here is from genome assembly GCA_963796585.1 of uncultured Acidobacteriaceae bacterium. Taxonomy (GTDB): domain Bacteria; phylum Acidobacteriota; class Terriglobia; order Terriglobales; family Acidobacteriaceae; genus CAVVDY01. Next base: position 596,965 of record CAWCMB010000001.1, on the reverse strand, counting down.
GAAGCACTCCCAGGTCCTGCAACACTCGGGCGGTGATGCCGACGCTGGTGGCGACCATGGCGGCGGCCACAAACGCCGACTCGTGGGTGGTTTCGCCCGTGATCTTCATGTAGGCGAAGCCGGTAGCAAACGGCAGCAGGATGCCGGCGACAGCGACATTCATCGAGGTGCGTCCCAGCCGGATGAGGTCGCTGGGACTGGTCTCGAGGCCCACCGTGAATAGCAGGAAAATGGCGCCGATTTCGGCGATCGAGATGATGCTTGGGCTGGGATCGATGATGTGTGCGGCGTAGGGACCCAGCACGATGCCGGCGAGGATTTCTCCCAGCACCGCGGGCATCCTCAGCCGTTCGAACACTTCTCCGAACACCTTCGCCCAAACGAAGATGGTGAACAGCTGAAGCAGCAGTGTGTCAGTACCGTTGTTCATTCTGGCGTGGCGCGGACAGAAGTACGAGACCCCGGCTGCCAGTAATTGTTGCTCGTAAACGGTTGCGCAACCACGGAATTCCAGAGTGTCTGCTGCTTTTCGCGAGCTGATCGGCGGCTTGCGAATTTTGCGGCGTGACTCTGGATTCGTGCGATCCTAGGGCCTTGACGTGGACAATTTCACCCCGCAGTCATGCCGTCATTGGTGTGCTTATCGCCGCCGGAGCTGCTTACGGACTGGCGCGGCTCTTCGCCGGGCAGGATGTAAGGGTCTTTTTGCCCCTCTGGTTCGTTGCGGTTTTGGTGGTACTGGGGCTGCGATACGGAATCGCGGTGGGAGTCATCGGTTCGCTGCTCTCGGCAGCGATTTTCGCGACCATATTGTTTAGCCCGGTGGGAAGTTTTCGCGTTACCGATCACGCCGCCCGGCAGAACCTCGCCTGGATGGTGCTGGGCGGAGTTGCTCTGTCGTATCTCTTCGCACCCTCCGACTCGGCGCATAAGAAGTCGTAGCGCAGGACAGGCGCGGGCGCTTACTTCATGCTGTTTCTCACATCGACCAGGTAGTGATCGAAGTGATCAACCCGAATGATCCCTAACCTGGGAAACTCAAGATCAAGAATCACGTAGATGCTGATGGACAGGATCAGCACGTACCCGATGATGTGCCTGGCGCTTGGGCGCTGCGTGCCTACCATTTGATACCCGGCTATCCCTGAACTTGCCAGCGCAATCAGCCCCAGCATGAGGAAGATCTCGAAGGCCGGATGGTCCTCCGTGGCCGCCGTTCGCGAGGTCGTGATGTCGAACATGGCGTTCAGTGCCGGGAGCAACAGCATGCTCGCGGCCGTCGTATTCGACTGTTGCGAGGTCACCACAGACTTAGCCCAGATTTCGGACTGCAACTGTTGCGACCGGGCGAGCTCTGCTCTCGCAAGGCTGAGGTCGTAAAGATGCTTGTAAATCGAGAGCCGCGCATCCACATAAGTGCGAAATAGTTCTCGCATCTCCGGCTGGCTTTCGGCGGGAAGTAAATCGATCCTGAGATATGCCGTGCCTATATCATTGGCTTCCTCAACAATCAGGTGACGGCGGTTTTCAAAGCGCAACGCTGCGCCGGAAAAGGTGAAGGCGATCAGCAGTCCGAGCAAAGCAAAGATCGCACCTTCGATGGCCCCGAGCCCCAACTTTCCGCCGGCTGCCCGGGTTGCCTGTGTCCCCAGGCGCCGGCCAATATAAAAGCACGCCAACATCCCGACACAAAGTACGAGCACAAAAAGTACTGCCGATGTTTCGTTGTTCATAAGAGTCATTCAATGAATCTCCCATGCTCAGGCTCATAGCAACCTGTGTCAATCGTTGGTTGTTCATCGTTGGTTGTTCACTCTTGTACTGCGGATAAGGGCTAGTGACATAAAAAGCGCTTTCAAGCTGTGTCCCCGGCTGCGTCCAAGCCCTGTCGGAACAGCAACAAAAAACCCGCCAGCAACGCCGGCGGGCTTATGTTAACTGTTCTGGAGTGTTGTCTAGGCCTTCTGCCCCTGGTTCTTCAGCACCTCGATAGCTTTGTTCAACTGATCGTCAGGCTGATTGACTTTCGGTTTCTCCTGCGACTGATCGTCTTGCGCGTTGTCGTCCTCGTCAGGAACCGCAAAATCATCGCTGTTATCAGCCACCAGAACGTTGGGTGTGATGGCGGTATCTTCCAGTGCCTTGCCGGAAGGCGAGTAGTACTTCGCGACCGAAAGAATCAGGGCCGAGCCGTCCGGCATCTCGATGACCTTCTGGATCGCTCCCGACCCGAAGGTCTTGTCGCCGACAACGTCGCCGCGCGCGTTCTCCATGATGGCCGAAGCCACAATCTCCGCCGGGCCCGCGGTGCCGCGATTCACCAGCACCACCAGCGGCAGGTTGCTGACCACCGTTTTCTGCGGATCGGCATTGAACGTCTGCTTGGGATATTTCTGGCCTTGCAGGTAAGTGATGGTTCCGTGATTCAGGAACAGGTTCGCCACCGCAATACCTTCGTCCTCTTCGCCGTCGCCGGAGTTGCGCAGGTCAAGCACGATCTTCTTCGCGCCTTCCTTCTCCAGTTGCTTCAGCTTGGCCGCTACATCCTGCGAACGTCCCTTGGGGAAGTCGTCGATTTTGATGTAGCCGATGCCGGCTTCCAGCATCTTGTCGGAAATCGGAGGATCGACCACCATCTCGCGCGTAATCGCCGTCTTCACCGGTTGCGCCTTGCGCGGGCGCACGATGGAGACGTTGATCACTGAGCCGGGCTGGCCAGCCAGCAATCCGTCGATCTCCGCCAGCGACATGTCGCGTGTCGTCTTGCCTTCGATCGCCTCGATGATGTCGCCCGAATTCACTCCCGCCTTGTCCGACGGGCCGCCCGGAATCACCGAGATCACTGCGGCATAACCGTAGCGCTTCGAGATGGCTGCTCCGATGGTCGCCTTGCCCTCACCCTTGCGCTGTTTGTAGTCCTTGTATTCCTGCGGGTCGAGATAGCTGGAATCGGCATCCAGAGACTCCAACAGACCGTGCAGAGCGCCGTTGGTGACTTTGGCGATGTTCGGGTCCTCGACGTACTCGGTGCGAATGCGCGAGAGCACTTCGCTGTAGACCCCGAGCTGCCGATAGGAATCGTCACTGTTGTTGGTGCTGGCCTTGACCCCTAGTCCGCCAGCCACGACGAACGTGGCGAGTACAAAGGAAAGGCTGAGGATAACGGCTTTGGTCGTCTTTGACATCGGTTTTTGCGCGCGATTGTGCTGGAGGGACGGGCTACTCTGGGGAGATACGGCCCGAAGACTCGACCCTCATTATACCTGTGTTCGATGCGAGTACCCGCCCGGCGATGCGTTAAATGTGCGCCGCGCCGTACCCGCAGGTGAGGGTTGGACGCGCCGACGGAGCTTTGGAAAGCCCGCGCCCGGAGGAAGGTGTACGGCTCTCCGAGGCGTGAGCCGCGAAGCGGCGGCTCCGCCGTTAGCCCCGGGTGGAGCGAAGCGGAACCCGGGGTAAACGTCCCATTTGAACCCGAGCCGGTTTCAACCGGCGACATAGATTCTCCCGAGCCGCCTCTTACGCGTCCTTTTTGATTTGTCATCCTGAGACGGCGTCAGCCGGCTTTGGAGGGGCGCAGCTTTAGCTGCGCCGGTGCCGGTTCCCATAAGTTTTGTGATCCTGAGGCGCAGCCGAAGGCCTGCTTTTGTCCATCTGGCACAATCGCTGCCGCGTGGTAGCGACGTCGGCAATTGGGACCGCCCAGAGCCCGAAGGGGGTGCGCTGACAGCCCAGGACGGAGGAGGCCGCCGGGATTCCGCTTTGGGTAGTCTGCTTGGCCGGGTCGAAGACCCACTGGGATTTGTCATTACGAGCGCCTGCGGTTGGCGCGAAGAATCTGTTCTCGCTCGAGGTGCTAGAAGGGCGGTGCTTGTTGGCGATGCAACCGAGAGCAGATCCCTCGGTCGCCAGGCGACCTCGTGATGACAAATCTAATTGCTAATTGCTAATTGCTGTAATACCCCCCAAACCGGCTCCACCTGCCGCTCCGTTTCTTCCAGCGTTCCCGAATTGTCGATGACGTAATCCGCGTGCTCCGCTTTCTGCTCATCGCTGAACTGGGCTGCGCTGCGCCGCTTGACCTCGCGTCGCGCCACGTCCAGCGAAACCCCCGCGCGATGCGCATAATGCTCCACCTTCTGCTCGAGCGAGCAGGTCACAACGATCACCTTGTCGAAGTCCTTGGCCGCACCGGCCTCGATTAGCAGGGCAGCTTCCAGTACCGCGATTCCCTGAGGGTCTTCGGCTTCGCGCTCCGCCAGCCAGCGATTCTGCGCCTCAATCACAGCAGGATGCACAATTGCGTTCAGCTCGCCAATGCGATCGGGAAACGCCTTGTTGGCCAGCGCTGCGCGATCGATCAGACCGTTGCTGCGCACGATGTCATCCCCAAACGCATGTACCACAGCGTCGTACACCGGCGTTCCCGGCAAATAGAGCTGGTGCGCCAGGGTGTCAGCCTGCAGAAAGTGCGCCCCGCGTTGCGCCAGCATGGCGCCGACAGTTGACTTGCCGCAGGCCACGCCGCCGGTAAGGCCTACGCGCAGCATGGCGCCGCCGCAGCTTCCAGAGATTCACTGACCAATCGAGGCATTCGGAACGCAGTATATACGGGGTGCTTGCGCAGACCGGGCTTCAACGCGGTGGCAAGCCCTCTCAGGAGGCTGACCTTCGCAACGAAAAAGGGAGCCTTCGCAGGCTCCCTGATTGACCGCGTTGTGGGTTGATTCAGCGGTGGGGTTCAGGTGTGGTCGTAGTCGTATTCGAATTCGGCTTGGTGGTTCCCATGTTCGAATTCGGGTTGGTGGTTCCCATGTTTGCGTTGGGGTTGGTGGTCGCCGTTCCCGGAGTCGTGTTGATGCCCTGAGTGCCCGTCGTTCCCGTTCCGCTCCCGGCGCTGACTGCTCCGTTATTGCCTTCAGGAGTTGTGGTGGTGGGCGAGGTTCCGGTGGTTGACTGTGGCGTAGTAGTTGTACCCATGGTGCCCGTCGTAGTTCCGGTTGTGCCGGTGGTGGAAGGCGTAGTGTCCACAGTTGGCGGCGTTGCGGCCTGCCCGCTCACCGATCCAGGAGTTCCGGTGGTGCCTGTGCCAACTGCGCCGGTTGTGCCGGCCTGCCCGGTGGTCGCGCCAGGAGTTCCCGTAGTGGCGGTTCCGGTCTGGCCCATAGCGCCAGTTGTGGCTCCGGCGCCGGTACCTGCGCTAGCTCCTGCGCCCCCTGCCGCCGCTCCTGCTCCTGCTCCACCGGCCTGCGCATAGGCAAAGCAGCCGGACAGCAGCAACGTGCCTGTCATCAAAACCAATTTCTTTGTCATAGCTCGTGTCACCTTTGATCCAAGTCTGGAATGGTCGCTTATCTTCCGATGGGAACCTCGGGTAAGGGAGATGCCCTAATCACCGCTCAAATCGAGAGCAGGATGCGAAGCGGTCCAGCCGTCAGGTGTCAGAAAGAAAGCTGCCAGCCTTCAGTCCCCAGCCAAAACGAGAGCTGCGGCTGCTAATTGCTGTCCTCCAGAATCACCTGCGCCATGGCGAACTCGGCGGTGTGGGTCAGCGACAGATGCGCTCTGCTTGCGCCCAGCTTGTCGAAAAACTCGGCCGCCTTTCCGCTGAAGACAACCGTCGGCCGTCCTCCCGGAACTCGTTTCACCTCGATGTCCTGCCAGGTGACACCGTGCCGCCATCCGGTGCCGATCGCTTTCATTCCTGCCTCTTTGGCGGCAAAACGGGCGGCGTACCGTTCGGCCTTGTTGGCCTTCGACTCGCAATAGCGAATCTCGTCCGGGGTGAACACCCGTTCCGTGAAGCGGCGGCCAAAGCGTTGAATCGACGCGGCAATGCGGGCTACTTCGGCGATGTCGACTCCCGTCCCAACGATCATGCAGCTTCGACCTTTCTATGCCCATTCCGCATTCGGGAATGGTGCTACGACTACGCACAACTATATGACTTACAACAGCTTACCTTGAGCCGATGGCGGCAGGCCAGGGCCAAATCATAATCAAAGCTTGGGAATTCGAATATTCGTTGCTATGATGAAGCTGCTCGATTGATCGCAGTTGTTACGCAGCAGTACCTGCCTTGCAGCTTCCCTGCCTGCTTCACACACCCGATCCAATTGCAGCTACACCAATTAGAAGGAATAGCATCACCATGGAACAAGGAACAGTAAAGTGGTTCAATGACGCGAAGGGCTACGGCTTCATCAGCCGTCAGAATGGCGAGGACGTTTTCGTCCACTACTCGGCAATTCAGGCGGGCGGTTTCCGCTCCCTACAGGAAGGCCAGGCCGTTCAGTTCAGCGTGGTTAAAGGACCCAAGGGCTGGCAGGCTGAGAACGTTCAGGCTGTGTAATCGAGCGTAAGTTCGAAGAAGGCGACTGGAATATCGGTCGCCTTTCTTTTTTGGGCTGCAACTGGCTGAACGCTAGGGTTCCAGCGCCTGACCCGCCACCACTCCCGTCATCTTCAACTGCTCCATTTTGCTGTTGAAGGCCGGCACCTCCGAGTGCTCAAACTGGTTGAACACCTGGATCGCCGTCTTGTACTCGGGCTCCAGCATTTGCCGTTGCTCCAGCATGGCCGCCGTCGGCGGATCATCGGAGCCATGCAGACTACCGCTCAGGGAAAACAGATGCTCGCGGATTTTTCCTGGCATCCGCAAAATCGACTCACCTGCCTGAGGATTACTGGTGATCTGTCCTTTCACTTGTTTGATCTGCTGCCTGAAGCTCGCAATTGCGGACTTTACGGCTGTTTCTTCCGGACCATTCTTAGCCACGGTTTCCAAAGCATTCACCTGGGCCGTGATTGCATCCAGTCGATTGAGGGCAAGGTCCAGTTGCGACACCTGGTGCAGGATGCCCTGCGTGAATTTGTAATTGGCTTCCAAGTCGGCCTGCGTCGCCTTCGACGCCGGATCGTTGACCACCTTGAACTGCTCCTTGGCAGTCACGCCTCCGACCGTCATGGTCGCCGTGTATTCGCCTGGAGGAAGCAAGGCTCCGGACTGCGGACCTTTGAGTCTTCCCTTGGCGCTCTCCCAGCGCACGGGACCATCCGCCCGGAGGTCCCAATACAGCCGCTGTAGACCCGGTTCGGTGGGTACCCAGGGAACTTCCTTCGGCTGCTCGGCCTCCGCTTCTGCTTTTGCCGGCGCTACCTGTTGCTGCGTCTGGGTTGAGGGCGATGGATGCTCCGCCAAAGCTTCGCTCCGCTGCGGTTGTGCAGTCTCCATCGATCTCTCGGTTTCAAGAGTCTCTTCCTCGTCAGGAGGCTTCTCACCGGGCTCCAGCGTGTGCATGCCTTTCATGGTGCGTACCACGTGACCTTGCGAATCGGTGATCACCAACTGCCCCGGCTCATTCACCTTGTTCGCCAGGAAATAGCTGATCTGCGCTCCGTAGGATGGATTCTTGCCGTAGAACGCGCCGTCGCCTAACTCCTCAACCTGCGACCATGGCCAGAAACGGAAAGCCGATGGCACCGGGAACAGGTGGAAGCTTCCCTGTGCCCTTGCTGACGACTGCTGAAACGGAGTCAGGTCGTCGAGTATCCACACACCACGTCCATGCGTCGCTACCACCAGGTCGTTCTCTTTCGCCTGGTACGCCAGGTCATACACCGGAGCATTGGGCAGCCCCAGCCCAAACAGATACCAGTGCGCGCCGTCATCCCAGCTCACGTACAACCCGTTCTCCAGCCCGGCATAGTACATGTGGGGATTGCGACGGTCGCGATAAGCCACGTGGGCATACACCTGCGGCAGGTTTCCCGCGATGGAATGCCAGCTCGCGCCCCAGTCGGTCGTCTGGTACACGTAGGGCTTAAAGTCCCCGTTGTAATGGCGATCGACGGCAATCACCGCCCTCCCATCATTGCCCGGCGACAGATCGATCGATTCCACTCTCCCCCAGGGTTCCAGGCCCGGGATGTGCGGCGTTACATCGGTCCAACTGCCGCCGTCGTCGCGGGTGTACTGTACCTGGCCGTCGTCGGTGCCGACCCAGAGCACCTTCGCATCTTTGCTTGAGGGGGTGATGCGAATGATGGCGTCATAAATCTCGGCGCCCGAGTTGTCCTGGATTACCGGCCCACCGGACGACTGCTGCTTGCTCTTGTCGTTGCGCGTCAGGTCCGGGCTGATGGGTTTCCATGTGCGCCCGCGATCCTCGCTTTTGAAGAGCACATTGCCGCCTGCGTAGATGGTCTTCGGGTCCTGTGGCGAAACCGCGAATCCGGCGTTCCAGGCGAAGCGATACTTCTCCTCAGCTACTCCTCCGCCCACCACGTCGCGTGGGTACGGCTCGATGTCATGCGCCTGCTCGGCCGAGCGATCAAAGACCATCAACGCCTGGTTTTGTGTGCTGTTGTAGACGAGGTTCGGATTGTCGGCCGCCTCAATCGCGTACATGCCGTCGCCGCCATTCAGATCGAACCAGTAACGGTCCAGGATTCCCGAGCGGTCTTTACTGCGCGAAGGGCCGCACCAGGCGCTGTTGTCCTGCAAGCCGCCGCAAACCATATACGGCAACCGGTCATCGGCGCTGACGTGATAAAACTGCGCGATCGCCACGTTGTGAATAAAGTCCCAATGCTCTCCGTTATCGCGCGAGAGAGCAATGCCCCCATCATTGCCTTCGATCATCCGCCCCGTGCCGTCGGGATCGATCCAGATAGCGTGATGATCGCCATGGATATGCCGCGCGATGCGAGTGAAATGATGCCCGCCATCCTTGGACTCCATGAGTTCGTTGGACAGCGCAAAGATGTGCTCCGGGTTGCGCGGATCCACCGCCAGGCTGGAAAAATAAAACGGCCGGACGTTCACCTCCTGGTCCCTGCTAACCAATTGCCAGTGCTCTCCGCCATCGTCGGATCGCCACAGCACGCCTTGGTTCGTTTCGATGGTGGCGTAAACCGTGTCGGGCGAGCTGGGGGCAACGGCCAGTCCGATGCGTCCGACGGGTTCGCCGGGAAGTCCGTGCCCGCTCAGCCGCTTCCAGGTTTGGCCCTGGTCGGTCGATTTGTAAATCGCATCCTCGGGGCCGCCGCCGGAATAGCTCCAGGGCGTGCGCCGGTAGCGATACGCCGCCGCGTAGAGCACTTGCGGGTTCTGCGCATTCACCGCCAGATCAGCGATGCCTACGCCCGGGCCTATGTACAAAACCTTCTTCCACGTGGCACCGCCGTCGCTAGTGCGAAACACACCGCGCTCTTCGTTGTCGGCCCAGGGATTGCCCATCACCGCCACCAGGACCGTGTCGGGATGATGCGGGTCGATTGCTATGCGGGAGATCTGAAAACTGTTATCGAGCCCCACGTGCTTCCAGTGGTCTCCGCCGTCAGTGGACTTGTAGACTCCGTTGCCAAACGACACCTGATTGCGCACATTGGCTTCGCCGGTCCCGGCCCACAAAACTTCTGAATTCTGCGGATCGACAGCCAGGGCTCCGATCGATGCAACACTCTCGTGCTGGAAAAGCGCCTTCCAGGTGATGCCTCCATCGCGGGAGCGAAAGACTCCTCCGGCCGCGCTCCCGACGTAGTAAAGGTCGGGATTATGGGGAACGCCCGCCACCGCCGGCACGCGTCCACCGGAAATAGCCGGACCGATTTCGCGAAAGCCCACGCTCTTGCGGACCAGCATCGGCAGCCGCGTGCGCCCCTGGTCGTCGGCTTTTTGCGGCCCCGCTTCGGCGGAGACCGGCTCTCCTGTTGGCTGCAAGCCCGAGGACTGAGCGGAGCCCGCTTCACCTGCCGCCTGATACTCCGCGGCAGCGGGACCGTTCGGACCCGGCGGAAATGCCGACGCCGGTCTTGCGGCGCAGAAGATGCCCAGAATGAGTACGAACAGGCTGGCGATAAATACTTGAACTTTGGCGGAGCGAGCCACGGATTCCTCCTTCGAGCTGCAAAAACTTTCACGTTAGCACGTGAAACGACACCAGTAGTTACTGCCGTTAACTTAGCCTTCGCATTTGGACAAGAACGGCCAGACAAAGCTGCCGATTTGAACGGTTAGTTTATGCTTTTGGCAACTGTATCGTCGTTCTGAGCGGCGCCGAGTTTTGCCGACAGGCCGCTAGTGTAAGTTCGAAGAAAGGCGACAGGAATATCAGTCGCCTTTGTTTGTGGACTCAATTCGTTTTGGCCGCACGCACCCGATCCGCTGCCTCTGACGCACCCTGTAACGCCCCGCGCCGGCCAGGCGCACCTCTCAGCGCTGTCTGAAATTCCTTTGCTGCTTGCTCCGGATGGTTCTGTTCCAGCAGCAGGTCGCCCAACTGCTCGCGAGCGGGGATGATCGGACCCGGCGTGACCGGAAGCTTTTCGACGGAGTCCTCCTCATCCGCAGCTTCGCGCAACAGTACCTCCGCGTGCTGTTGCCTCCCTTGCGCCTCTGCCGACCACGCCATCACTTCGCGCTTCATGATCCCGACCTGCGTCGCCCAATATTCGTTGCCTGACTCGCGAAGCTTGTCTTGTAGACGTTGCAGCTCCTGAATTGCGCTGGCCGCCTCAGCAGGATGGCCACTGCGCGCCAGCCCGATCCCACGCGCCCAAACCGCAATCGCGATCACATGTGGTGGAGCGGACGCCGGTGGTGGAGTGATCTGAGCGGCTTCCGCCCATTGGCCCCGTTCCACTACGTAGCGGATAGGCATGGCCGTCGCGGCATAGCCCATCTTGAACGAACCAACGTTCAAGCCCGGCATGGCTTTGAGTTGCGCGATAACATTCGCAGCGTCGGCATCGCGTCCACTTTGCAGGTACGCATATACGAGGTAGTCCATGGCGTGCAACTGCTCACCAATATCGCCAGCCTTGCGCGCCGCGTCACTGGACGCAAGGTTCGAGGCGATGGAGTCGTCCCAGAGACCGAGTCGCGTAAAGATGTGGCTTGGCATGTGCAGCGCATGCGGAGCCGAAGGCGCGATCTTGGAATACGCCCGTGCGTACGGCAAGCCTCGCTGTGCAAGCTCGGCGTTGTCGCACGCATGAATCAGATAATGCGGTATGCCTGGATGATCGGGATACTTCGCATATAGGGGCTCGAGTATCTCCGCCGCCTGCTTCTGGCGCACATGGTTCTTGTCGGCGGGAGGCGCGTTGGCCAGCAGCGATAGAGCATAGAAGACCTGCACCTCGACGTCTTTGTCCAGCGCTGCAAGCGCCGCCATCGCCTGTTCATAGTTCAACGCTCTTGTGGCATAGGAGACCGTTCCCGCATCCTGATACACCACGCCCGCTGCTCGGATAAATCCACGCTCGCGATCCGTCGTCGCTCCAATTTGCTTGGCGCGTTCGATTTCCTGCTGGCCTTTGACTGCGGCATCGCCCGGCATCGCAGGCTCCCACAACTGGTGGTAATACGTCATCGCGATCCCCCAGTGCGCCATCGCACATTGCGGATCGTCTTCCGCGACATTTTGAAACGCTTCCCGGGCAGCGCCGTAAGCGAATGAGTGAAGCAAAGCTACGGCCCGATTAAACTCCTCCTGGACGGCGGGCTTGCAGGATATGGGGAACGACACGTGCCCCAGTTTTTCGGGCGCTGGATGATCGTGCGTCTCCTGTGCGATGGCTTGAGAAGCCCAAAGAACTGCAATGGCGATCAACAATCGCGATCCGAAGAGCACCTTCCAGCCTCCTGGTGCGCGCGGGCGTTAGTCGGCAAGTTTATCGCATAGGGTGCTGCTGTCGATCAGGCAATTTGCCACTTGACGAATATACATAGATAGTCTATGTATTGACAATCTATGGCAAAGAACAACGCCTTCCTTCCCGGCACGCTTGACATGTTGATCCTCAAGACACTGAGTCTGGGCCCGCAGCACGGATACGGCATCGCGATCCACATCAAGCAAACCTCTGAGAGCGTACTCAACGTGGAAGAAGGTTCGCTCTATCCGGCGCTGCAGCGACTACTGGTGCAGGGCTTCGTCAAGGCCGAGTGGCGGCAATCGGAGACCAATCGCCGCGCACGCTACTACTCGCTGACTCCGGCCGGACGCAAACAGTACGGCCTCGAGGTTTCGCAATTCGAGCAGCTCATTGCGGCCATCGGCCGCGTGCTGCAGACCGCGTAGGGGGGTTCGTGAACTGGCTCAGGCGACTGAATACCCTATTGAGGCGCAAGCAGCTTCATCAGCAGACTGACGAAGAGCTTGCGTTTCACATTGAAGCCATCGAACGCGAACTCATCGAGCAGGGCATGAGCGCCGCTGAAGCCTACCGCCAGGCGCGTCTGCGTTTCGGCGGGCGTGACAGCGTCGAGGAACGCGTGCATGCCGAGGCCAGCTTCCCTCTGGAAAGCGTTGCGCAAGACGTTCGCTATGCAGTACGTGTGCTGAGGAAGAGCCCGGTGTTCGCCGCCGTCGTTGTTTCGTCGCTCGCGCTGGGAATCGGCGCAAACGTGGCGATGTTCACCGTGATCAACGCCGTGATGCTGAAGTCAGTGCCGGTGGCGGACCCGGACCGTCTGGTCATCCTGAACAGCGCGTTGAAGAAAGATTTCTTTCCTGAGAAGTTCATGCACGATTTCGAAGGCGATACCTATGTGGACGAACATTCCGGGCTGGAGATCGGGGCCTCAATGCCCACCGTTGTTTTTGGGGCGGTGCAGAAGCACAGCACCGTGTTCGATAACGTATTTGCGTTTGCTGCGAACGAGCAGAGAGTCAACGCCGTGCTCGGCGGCCGCGCCGAGGCTGGAACCCTGCAGGGTGTCTCCGGCGGATACTTCGATGGTCTCGGGGTAGTTCCGATGGCGGGCCGGCTCATCGTGCCATCGGATGACAATGCCGCCGCCCCACCAGTCGTAGTGATTGGCTACAAGTTCTTTGTGAACCAGTTAGGTGGCGACGCCTCCGTCATCGGAAAGACAATCAGCGTTAACAACACTCCTGCGCAGATTGTCGGGATCGCGCCGCCGGATTTCTTTGGTCTCGATGCTACGATCGCGCCCGACTTCTGGATTCCGCTGTCGGTATACCAGGCACAATGGATCCGTTCGGCTGGAACCGCGGAGAATCTTGATGATCCTTTTAACTGGTGGCTAACTGTTGTCGGCCGGCTGAAGCCAGGAGCAACCGTCGAACAGGCGCAGGCGGAGACGGCGGTGCTGTTTGCCCGGACGATCAACGCGCCTGCGGCTGCGAATGACCCGACGATCCCGGCGATGAGAGTCCAGTCAGCGTCGCGCGGCCTTAGCTACCTGCGCCGGAAGTATTCGACTTCGCTCTGGCTGCTGGCCAGCATCGCTATCATGGTGCTCATCATTGCCTGCGCCAATGTAGCCGCGCTCATGCTGGCGCGAACTGCCTCCCGCAAAACCGAAGTAGCTACCCGGCTTAGTCTGGGTGCTGCAAGAAGCCGCGTAGTGCGGCAGCTCATGACAGAGAGCCTGCTGCTGGCCTTGGTCGCGGGGGTCGCCGGCATCCTGCTCTCCTATTCGCTGACTTCTATACTTTTGCAATTGTTAAACAATCACCGCGAGCCTCTCGGTATCTCGGTCAAACTCGGCCCCATCGTGCTGCTCTTCGGGTTTGGAGTCTCGTTGCTCTGCGGCTTGCTGTTCGGACTTGCTCCGGCACTCAGCGCGACCAACGTCCCGATCGGCACCACGCTCAAGCAGGGTGGCATAAGCCACTCTGGCGAAGGCCGCTTCTGGTCGGGGAAGGCGCTGGTCGCGACGCAAATCGCGCTTTGCGTGCTGCTGGTTGCAGTCGCCGGACTCATGGCGCGCACGCTATACAAGCTTCAGCGCGTTAATCTGGGCTTCCGCGCCGAGAACATCGTGGCTTTCACGGTGCGCCCCGGGCTTAACGGATACAACGAGAACAAGCTGTCCAATTATTACGACGACTTTCTGAGGCGTGTGGCGACGCTGCCGGGAATTTCCTCAGCTACCTACGCTCAGTTCAGCCCGGTTGGCGAAGGCGCTTCGAGCAGCCTGGTTTACATCCCCGGCTTCAACACCAAAGAGAAGCGGTCGCCTTATTACCGGCACATCGTTGGCGATGATTATTTCGAGACGCTCGACATCCCGCTGCTGCTCGGCCGTCCGCTCGGGGAGCAGGACACCCACACCTCCAAATTGGTCATCGTGATCAACGAAACCATGATGCGGGAGTACTTTGCCGGGCAGAATCCAATCGGGCGCCAGGTCGTAATGGAAGCGCGCAAAACGCCGGTTACCTACGAAATTGTTGGCGTTGCCCGCGACGTCCGCTACCAGCACATACGCGACGAGGTCCCGCCGACTGTGTACTTCTCGTTGCGACAAAATCCGTTCGTGCCCGAGGAGGTCAGCTTTTTCCTACGCACCATCGGCGATCCACGTCCGCTACAAAACACTGTGGCGTCGCTGGCTTTGCAGCTTGATCCGTCAGTCCCTGCGGTGAACTTTCGCGAAGAAACGAGCGTGATCGAGCGGCACCTTTCTCTGGAGCGCGCCTTTGCCCAGCTTAGCAGCGGCTTTGCGGGTGTGGGGCTGCTGCTGGCCTGTATCGGGCTTTACGGCACCATGGCGTACATGGTCGCGCAGCGCACGCGAGAGATCGGAGTGCGTCTCGCCTTAGGCGCCGGGCGCGGCAAGATTCTGGGAATGATACTGGCGGACACGCTGCGCGTTGTACTTGCCGGACTCATCATTGGCCTGCCGGCCACGTGGTTCTTCGGTCGCGCTCTGCAAGCTCAGCTTTATGGTTTGAGCCCGCACGATTCTCTGACCCTCGGAGTGGCTGTCGCTGTCCTGTTGCTGGTTACGTTTGTGGCAGGAATGATTCCGGCGAGGAAAGCAGCAAATATCGACCCCATCCGCGCACTCCGCTACGAATGATGTAGCGGTTTCATGCCCGATCGCACTGCGAGACGCCGAAAGACGATATCGGTTGCGGGAAATAAATCATCCGGCTGGGTTGCCCCGCTGTCTTGCCGATGCAAGTGCCTCTATAATTGCGCCGACGATGCCGCTTACCCCTGGAACCAAACTTGGCCCCTACGAAATCCTTTCTGCCCTCGGCGCCGGTGGCATGGGAGAGGTCTATCGCGCGCGCGATACTCGCCTCGGTCGCGATGTTGCCGTCAAGGTCCTGCCCGCCTCGTTTGCCGCGGATCCAGAGCGGCTGCGCCGTTTCGAGCAAGAAGCTAAGGCCGTCGCAGCGCTGAATCATCCCAACATCCTCGCGATTTTCGACATCGGCCAGCACGGCGAAACTCACTACCTGGTTTCGGAGTTGCTGGAAGGGGAAACTCTGCGCGATGCCTTGCGGCGCGGCGTGCTGTCGCATCGTAAGGCGGTCGATTACGCGATTCAGATCGCCCACGGCCTGGGAGCAGCGCACGAGAAAGACATCGCGCATCGCGATCTCAAGCCCGACAACATCTTCATCACCCGCGAGGGCCGGGTGAAGATTCTGGATTTCGGCCTGGCGAAGACGGTGAAGACCTCCACGCCAGGCTCGCAGACCAGCCTGGCCACCATGACCTCCGCCGCCCCGGCAACCGACGTTGGCACCGTGGTCGGCACAGCTGGCTATATGTCGCCCGAGCAGGTTCGCGGCGCCCAGATAGACTGCCGGACCGACATCTTCAGTTTCGGGGCTGTCTTTTACGAGATGCTCTGTGGCCAGCGTGCCTTTCAGCGCGAGACTACCGCTGAAACTATGACGGCCATCCTGAAAGAGGATCCGCCGGAGTTGATGGAGTCGGGCCGCCAGATTCCCCCGGGGCTCGATCGTATCGTTCGCCACTGCCTCGAGAAATCTCCTGCACAACGTTTTCAGTCGGCGCGCGATCTGGCCTTCGACCTGGAATCTCTTTCCACACTGACCGGCTCCGGCAGTATCTCGACTGCAACCGTGAAGCAGCGCCGGCATTGGGGTTGGGTAGTTGGCATCGCCGCTCTGGTGATCACGGCGGCAGCGCTAGGTTGGAAGCTGTCTTCTGTCTCCCATCCGGCGTCGAACACACAATTTCACCAGCTCACTTATCGGCGCGGTCAACTCGTGGGAAACGCGCGGTTCACGCCCGACGGCAAAGACGTCATCTACACCGCCGCATGGGACAGCCCGGAGCCCGAGTTATACACGGTATCGGTCGATGGCGTTGGAGGCCATTCGCTCGGCATTCGTAATGCGCGCTTGCTGTCCATTTCGCGGCGCGGCGAATTGGCCATCGCTCTGTCGCCAACGGACATTGCAACCTTCATGTCTGCCGGCAGCCTGGCCCGTACTGATGCCGGCAGCAATGCTCCAAAGCCGGAGATCGCCAATGTCGTAGCGGCGGACTTCACCCCGGATGGCTCCGCTCTCGCCATCGTGCGATATACGCCCGCTGACGGGATGTGCCAGTTGGAATACCCAATCGGCAAGGTGCTGCACCGCGCCAGCCTTATCGACAACCTGCGCTTCTCCCCTGACGGCCGGTATCTGGCATTCATCACCCACGACAACAACTCCGACGATCGCGGCCGGGCCATTGTCCTGCGCAGCAGCGGAGAGAAGGTCACCGAGAGCCCGCTCTTCGAAAGTGCGCAAGGTCTTGCCTGGACGCCCTCGGGAAACCAGGTTTGGATTTCCTCTCCGTTGGAATCGGGTGCGATTCGCGCTCTCGATTTGTCGGGAAAAATTAGCACGCCGCTGGCGGTTCCCGGCCGCCTTCGAATGCAGGACATCGCCGCCAACGGTCAAATGCTGGTCGAGCAAGGACTGGCGCGTCGCGGCATCGTCGTCTCGGCCAACCACGGCGAATCGGTCAAAGATCTCTCCTGGCTCGATTTCAGCTACTTGCGCGCGATCAGCGACGACGGCAAGACCATCCTCTTCGAGGAAGAAGGCAGCAGTTCAAATAATTACCAGGTCTTTGTTCGCGACGTGGACGGTTCACCCGCGGTCGCACTGGGCGACGGCTACGCCTTAGCGCTTTCCCGCGACAAACGCTGGGCGCTGGGACAGAAGCTCACCGATCCCGTGCAAGAAATCTGGTTACTACCGGTGGGCCCCGGCGAGGCGCGCCGCATCAGTCCGCCCAACCTGCAGCCGTTAATCGCGGCCAGCTTTCTCTCCGATGGCAAGCGGATCATCTACGTCGCCAACGAAGCGGGTCATCCACTCCGCACCTGGATGCAGGAGCTTGACAGCCCAACTCCACGTCCGGTCACGCCGGAAGGCATCTTCGGCTGGCTGGTTTCGCCAGATGATAAATGGCTGTTAACCAACGGGCGGCGGCGCGCTGCCGCTGCCGTTCAGCAAGCAGGGCTGGTCGCACTAACCGGCAGTGAGGTGAAAGAGATTCCTGGTCTGCGCCCGGATGACATCATTCTCGGATGGACCGACGATAACCAACTGTTTGCGGGCACTCCGGACCGGCAGCGCCAGGCATTTCACTTGATCAAACTGAACCCGTTTACCGGCACGCGCACTCCGTTTCGCGACCTCTACGGGATCGCGATCTCAGGCGTATTTCCCGACGCGCCCATGTTCACACCCGACGGCGCTACCTACGGCTTCGACTATCGTTTACGCCTCGCGGACCTCTATGTCGTCAGCGGCATACACTGAGGCCTTCGGGGTCGAGACAAACGTTTTCCAGCGGCGTGTCCATGCTCGGACAGCTGCTTCCCCGGACGGACGAGGACGCGTTCATTGCGCTCTTGTAAGTAGCGGGTTCTAATGCGTCTCGGCGACCAATAGCATGGCAGAAGACGTGCTTTACCTTCCTGCGAGTTCCTGTTTCTGGAGCATTCCATGTGGAGTTTGCGGCAAGACCTGCATTTCGCGCTACGTCAGATGCGCAAGAGTCCGGGGTTCACTCTGATTGCGGTGTTGACGCTGGCCCTGGGCATCGGCGCCAACACTGCGATCTTCCTGGTGTTGCATGGCACCCTTCGCCTGCCGTTTCCCCACGCTGACCAGCTTGTCACCGTGCGCAACACCTATCCCGGATCGGAAGACACTCCCGGATCGCTGCCCGACTTTCAGGAGTGGCGGAATCAATCGAAATCATTCTCCAGGCTGGTCGCGATGTTCCCGAGCCATCTGACCTATCTTGGAAAACGTGAGCCGGTTCGCATCGCTGCAGCCTATGCCTCGGAGGACTTCCTGCCCACCTTTGGACTCGCTCCCCTGTTGGGTCGCAGCTTTCTCGCCGCCGAACATCAGAAGGGCGCCGCCCCGGTTTATGTGTTGAGTGAAGAATTCTGGAAGGACGAGTTCGGCGCAAATCCTGCCGTGTTGGGCACCACCATCACCCTGAATGGCCGTGTAGGCACGGTGGTCGGCGTTGTACCTCGGATGGTTCCCAGCTTCCACTTCGAGCCCCAGGTCTGGATGCCACTGGAAGCTGCACCACCCTATGACGGACACGGCACGAATTACCTCACCATCGTGGGACGCCTCAAGGACGGCGTGAGCCTGGCATCTGCGCGCAGCGAGCTCGCCGTCATCCAGGGCCAGATCGACAAGCAGTTTCCCGGGAACGCGCACGGGATTAGTGTCCGGCCACTGGCGCAAACCATGTTTGGCGATATCCGCTCCGTCACCCTGGTTCTGCTGGCGGCGGTGGGATTTATTTTGCTGATCGCGTGCCTCAACCTCGCCAACATGCTGCTGGCCCGCGCTACCGATCGCATGCGCGAATTCGCTATCCGCAACGCCCTCGGCGCCTCCATGCGGCGGCTGTTGCAACAGACCATCACTGAGAGTCTGCTACTCGCCTTGCTGGGAGGCGCGTTAGGCCTGGTCTGCGCGATCACGATCACGCGACTGCCTCTTGCCGTGTGGCCGAAGTACCTGCTACGGCCCGACCAGGTGAAGCTGGATGCGACCGTCATCCTGTTTACCGCGGGACTCGCGGTTCTCACCGGCCTATTTTTCGGAATCATTCCTGCGCTTTACGTGCTGCGCGAAAACTTCTTCGCCGCCACCCGCGAAGGCCGCACGCTCACCGAAACCCGCGAGCAAGGTATCACTCGCTCGGTGCTGATGGTGTCTGAAATTGCGTTGGCGACTCTGTTGGTTACGGGTGCGCTGAGCATGGCACGTTATTTCACCGAACTCATGCACACCGATCCCGGCATCAACCCCGACCACGTGCTCAGCATGAATGTCTCGCTTTCACCGGTGCGCTATGCCAATGGGGAACAGCAGCGACAATTCTTCGAGCATATCGTCGACAAGCTGAAGGCGATACCTGCTGTCACCGCAGTTGCTGCTTCGTCGTCGGCGCCTTTTGATGGCGACGCTTCTTCGAGCGATTTCGAATATGACGGCCAGCCGGTCGGCTCCTCGCAACAACTGCCCTTTGCGGCGAATTACTTTGTAAGTCCCGGGTATTTCGAAACCCTGCAAACCCCGATCCTGCAAGGCCGTTCCTTCAACCAGCACGACCAGCCGGGAGCGCCGAAAGTGATCATCATCAACCGCACCATGGCGGAAGCTTTATGGCCGGATCAGAGTGCGGTTGGCAAGCGGATCAAGGTAATCGATGATTGGCATCAAGTCATCGGCGTCGCGGGAGACGTGCGCGCCGCCGGTGTCGCCCAACCTGCAGGATTCCAACTCTATGTCAGCGCCTTGCAGCATCCTGTCCGGAACATGAGCCTGCTCATGCGCACTACGACAGAGCCGCTCTCTCTGGCCGAAGTTGCCAAGAAAACGGTCTACGGGATCGATCCCGAACAGGCAGTATCCAATGTGACCTCAGCCGATCGACTCGCCTCCGACTCGATTGCCGCTCAGCGCGTTTCGACCGCGCTATCAGGAAGCTTAGGCGGACTCGCACTGCTGCTGGCCAGCATCGGGGTCTATGGCGTGATGGCTTACTCGGTCAGCCGCCGGGAGCGGGAATTCGGTATCCGCATGGCGATGGGCGCACGACCGTACGACATTTTGTCGTTGCTGATGCGGCGTTCCGGCCTGTTGGTATTGCTTGGTGTCGCCGCGGGGGTCGTGCTCACAATTCCACTCGGCCGCTGGATGAGCGCGCTACTGGCCGGTTCGCACAGCTTCGGCGCACTGACCATCGCGGCATCGGGGATTCTGCTCGCGGGTGTAGCGATGTTCGCAACGTATCTGCCGGCACGTCGAGCTGCGTCTGTTCAACCGATGACCGCGCTGCGCACGGAATAAGTCGAGGCTCGTCAGTTAGGAGCGTTCGAATGCTGAGCATCCCTCTCAGGGCGCGTCTCTGAGGGTGAAAGAAACCCTGTAATACCGAACGTCAACGTTCTTGACCATTTCTAGGGCATAAGAGACCTTTGGGTCTGGGTCGTGACAGACGACGAGGCCCTTTACCTCTTGGTCCTGCTTGCACAGATTCTTCTTCACCCAACCCATATATCGTAAAACTTGCCCGACAACCTGATCGGAAGGACGTCCCTTCTTTAGCTCGATCACTACGAATGCGCCCGATGTAGACTCCACCGCGAGGATGTCTATGGGACCAATCTCAGTCGGGTATTGCTGCCCGTCCGCGCCGTCAGCATCCGCGTAGATTTCCAGCTTCCGCTGAAAGATGTTATCGAAGTTGCTTACGATAAATTCCTCTAGGTACTTCTCCAATACAAATGCATTCTGATCAACTCCATTTAGGCTCTCCCCACTCAGGGAGGCCGCTATGGAATCGCCTTCAAAGAGTTCTCGGTATTGAACCTCGGAAAATTCGGTCAGAGTATGCATTGGAAAAACAAGACCGCCAAAGGTTTTGTCACGAGGTTGAGCGTGCCACTCGACACCAAGAAAATTGCAATGTGTGATCGCTGGATTCCTGCCCGGCTGAAATATGGCCGTTTCAGTCACGTCGCCGACAGCGGCGAGGTTCTTACGTCCTCGTCTGGCTATGACGATATCTCCTGGAACAATCTCGTGGAAAAAGGCCCACAGCATATTCGAAAAGAGAGACCTTGTGGCCAAAGGCTTGTCTGGATAGGCCGCCGCGACCGCACCCGCAAGTTCCTCTCGGTTTAGGTTCGAAACGTCACCGAGTTCGCTCCAACCGATCGAAATCACATTATTTGCGAGGTCAAACTGCCACACTCTTTCAAATAGCTCCGGTTTTTTGGCTTCAACGGGAGCAATAACCCAGTAACGAGGCATTAATTTTTCTCCTCAATAACCCCTACACTCCCGCCGCCGCGACGCCTTCGTAATAGCGCGTCGTTCGCGGCAACTTCTGCAGATATCCCAGCACAAAGAAGAACGCTGTCGCGATGACGCACACTGCCAGCCGCACCTGCGCTAAAGGCAGCGGCTCCAGGTGCATGAACTTGCCCATCCGCCATGCTGCCCAGTTGATGACCTGTGTCGGCACCACCGTCCAGATAGCAACATAAAACCACGCTCGCTGCGCGCCCTCGCCAATGGTGCTTCGCTTTGCCCGCGGAACCCAATCCAGCCAGGCCGCCAGCACGACCGCCAGCGCCAGCGGGTAATACGCCCAGCGATACAACTCGTGCAGCATCCACTGCCCGTTAATCGAAGCGATGATCAATCCGATTAAGTTCAGCGCATAGGGAACAAGCAAGTCAATCCAGGCTGCGGTGTAGCAGATCACGCGATAAGCAAGATTGGGCTGATGTACGCCGTAGTAATGAATGTACGGACGCTGCTCGCATCCCGGAATGCGGCCCATGTATCCCCGCCAGAACACAACCGCCGCCACAATGGCCAGCCATCCCCAGTGCCGGATGTCAGGCCCATGAGCGTACAGGTCATACGTCAGGGGATACCCGGGCAGCACCCAGAACACCCAGATCCAGATGGGAGTATGCAGAACCCGGTAGTAATTCTTGTTTCGTTCGCGAAAAACAGCCTGTCTCATGCGTCTTTCGAGAATAGCGGAGAAAGGCCGCTCTTCGCTATTGGCTCCTGGCTCTTAGCTCTTGGCTATTAGCTCTTCGCTGTTCGCTCTAACTTTTAGCTCTCCGCCAGCTAATCGGCAACAGCCTCAAACCGAGTGTGTCAGCCTCAAACCGAGTGTCATCCTGAGCGCAGTGAGTCACGGCTTGCCGTGACTCGCGCAGTCGAAGGACCTGCAGTTTTGCTCGCGCCACCCAGACTTCTGATGAGCCGAAAATCTTGAGCCTTCTATCCCCTCCGTGCCCTCCGTGCCTCCGTGGTGAACGCTTTTCGCCGCAACCCGCGAAAAATCCTCACAGCAACATCCCTCCGTCATACACCAACTTCCCATCCACCAGCCGCCCCTCTGCCATCATCCTGTGCTCGCGCAACGGACGCTTCTCGTCGTCGATGTGGAGTACCGTATGTCCATGCGCGGCCAGGTAATCACTGATCAGCATGCGGTGGCATTGGAAGTACATTCGCTCCGCGCACATGTAGGCGGTCTTCCCTGCGACGGCAAGCGCCAGCAGCCGTTCGATTCCCTCCGCAAACTCGTCGGTCATCATGTAGTCCGCATAATTGCGAAACGAATCGTTGCGCAGCGCCAGGTTCGGCGAGTCGTTGCCAATCTTCTTTCTGCGTCCGCCCAGCTCTTTCATCCACACGTAAGTGATCCCACGGCTGGGCAGCTCAGCCTCCAGTGTTTCGCGATTGAAATGCGGCAGTCGCCGCGACATGGGAAAGGACCTGACATCTACGAGCGTGCTAGTTCCATGACCCCTCAACGCCTGCACCAGCTCGTCGAAGGTCCGAGTGGAGTGCCCGATTGTGTAGACAGTTGCCATTTGGCTTGTCAAGAACCTCGCAATCAAACCACTAAAGTGCTACACGCAAAACGGCTTGTTTTCAAGAAATTATTGTTATCCAGTTAACTTTCATGTCTGGTACGAGGTATACTTTCCCACGTCCGGTTCGACCGCTCATTTTGCTCGCGCTGTGGAGTAGCGAGCGGTCAAACGGGTTTCACTCTGTGCGGATTTCAATTCTAGTCTGACCTAACGCAGGTCAGGGTGCGTTTCACAACCGAATTGAACTTTAGGAGGAGCGGTAATGAAGAAGTCCCTGTTTCTAGCTGCGATTCTGCTCGTCGCAATGAGCGGTTTTGCAGACACCATCGTCAACAATTTCAACGGATACAGTGATTACTGGAATCCGTTCGGATACCCCAACACATCCACGTATGGTGAGCTTTTCACCGCGCCAACGGGCGTCAGCAACCTGTCCAGTTTCTCGTTCTACATGGGCGACCCCATTGGTGGTGGAAATATCATCACCGGCGCATACATTGCCACGTGGAATGGCTCGATGGCCGGCAATCTCCTGTATTCCAGCCCCCAGATCGACTACGACAACCTCGGTAACGAGCAGATCACGGTCAGCAACGCCAACGTTGGGGTCACCTCAGGACAGCAGTACGTGATGTTCCTAAGCATCTCTCAGTACTATGGGCAGTCCTCGGGCACGACCTACATATCGCAGGGTGGAACCAACCAGTACCTGAACGGTTTCGTGTACAACAACAACGCGGGCGACTTCAATTCGCTGTTCACCAGTGCGTGGAGCGGACCGCTCACGCCGGATTGGGCCGTCAACCTCGATTTCAATGTTCCGGAGCCCAGCTCACTGCTGATGCTCGGCACGGGTCTTCTGGGCGGCATCGGCGTTCTGCGCCGCAAGCTGTTCTAGACTGACAATTGATTCGCACCAGCGCCGGGGCCAAAAGCTCCGGCGTTTTTTATTGTGAAGGGGCGCGGCTTCAGCCGCGCCGACAGCCTTCGTTTGAGTTGGAAGGACGCGGGAATCAATCCCTCAGGATTGATTCCCGCAGGAGCCGTCCACAATGTGCATAACGGCACTCCTGAAGGCATGCCCCTTCAAAACCGAAAGACTCAGGCAATCCCCTCCAGCGCCGCCGCTACTAGTTCTTCCTCTTCCGCCGTCACCGTCCGTAGATCGATCAGCACCCGCCCATCTTCCACCCGCCCGATAATCGGCGCCCCCCACTGCCGCAGCTTGCCGCAAATCGCGTCGGCGCTCATCGTCGAGTGCGAAACGGCCAGCACGTGCGTCGGCAGTGTGGACCCTGGAGCGGCGCCTCCGCCCAGCACCGAACGCGACGCGACGACCTCAATATGCAACTGCGGGGAAATGATATGCAGCTTGCGCATGAAGTGTTCAGTGCGATTTCGCAGTTCTTCTGCACCCAGGCGCATCATGCGCAGCGCAGGAATCGAGTCGTAGTCTTCGCGCAGGTAGGCTAGCAGCGTCGCTTCCAACGCGGCATAGAACATCTTGTCGACCCGCACCGCGCGAAACAGCGGGTTGGAGCGGATCTTCGTCACCAGCTCGCGGCTGCCGCTGATGAGCCCTGCTTGTGGGCCGCCCAACAGCTTGTCGCCGCTATAGGTGATGACGTCAACCCCCGCGCGCACGCTGGCAAGAATCGTCGGCTCGCCGTGTACGCCCACCTGG
Source organism: uncultured Acidobacteriaceae bacterium (assembly GCA_963796585.1). Taxonomy (GTDB): domain Bacteria; phylum Acidobacteriota; class Terriglobia; order Terriglobales; family Acidobacteriaceae; genus CAVVDY01. The sequence goes on along the minus strand of CAWCMB010000001.1, from coordinate 572,591 downwards.
CGCAGCTCGAACAGGTCTCCGCTACCTAGGTCCTCCATCACCGGGATGCCGTGCTTGCGTCCCAACGCGACCAACTCGTCCAACGAAGGCTGCTCGGCAAAGCCGACAATCTGGAAGTTCGACCGATGCACCCGCAACAGCAGCCTTGTCGTGTCGGTGATCGCAGCTTCGTAATCGGCGATGCGAGTGCGATTCGTCGTGCCCACTTCGCGCAGCAACGCGCCGGACTTCGCCATCACATCGGGGATGCGAAACGATCCGCCAATCTCCACCAGTTCGCCACGCGACACGATGACCTCGCCCCCCTCCGCCAGCGCATTCAGCGACAGCAGCACCGCGGCGGCATTATTGTTGACCACGATAGTCGAGACCTCACGCTTCTCCGTATGCAGCAGGCGAGCAAAGAGACGATCGATATGCGAGTCGCGTTTCCCGCGCTCGCCAGTGTCTAAATCAAACTCCAGATTGGAATAGCCCTGCGCGATCTCGGCGACATGCCGCAGCGCTTCCTCGCTCAGCGGCGCTCGCCCCAGGTTGGTGTGCAGGATCACGCCCGTAGCGTTGATCACTGGGCGCAGCGAGTAACCCAGGGACTCGTTCAAGTGATGCTCGACCAGGGATGCCAGAGCTTGGATTGCAGCCGCTGTTCCTCGCTCATCCAAACGATCGCTTGATATCGCTTGGCGAAGCTGGTCGAGCACCGCCCGCGCGGCGTCAGTGACAGCAACATGACCGTAGCGGGCGAGGCTTGGCTGCACCGCCGGAAGACGGAGCAACTCGTCGATGGAAGGCAGCATGCGATACAGATCAGATTTGGCTGCGGTACTCACGTTCGCTAGTTTGCGGATTAAACAGCAAGTATGCAAGCGAAGAGAGCGATTGCCCAAATTATGGACTGCCGAGCAGTACGAAAGCGAATACAAACAAGTTCGCTGTTAACGATTTCACGCCCTTTAGCGCGTGCGTGAGAACTCGACCCTGCCAATGTCAGTGGAATAACCAGCTATCTGAGCCCCCTTGGGGCGACCAACATGACAGCCCAGCACGCAGGCCGCCGCAGGCGCGCAGGAGTGCTGGGTGGGCTGCACATATGTCATCCCGAGCGGAGCGCAACGGAGTCGAGGGACCTGCAGTTTGTGCGCGTAGAAAGTCACACGTTATCAGCAACCCAGAATTCGACCCACTAACCACTACCCACTACCCACTACCCACTACCCACCTCAGCCCAAAGCATCACCCGCTGCGGCGGACCGACCAATGCTCTCCAAATCAATTGGCCGACGTTCCAGTTTGACGTGTGCCGCACCGGGAATAATCCTTACGAACACACCCTAAGTCCCACTACCGTGGTCAACCTTGCGCTGGACTGGCAGTATGCCAGAGATAGTTCCCTCGCTCCTGACCCAGTCCTGGTGAATGGCGTGGTTTATGTCGCGATTGGCAACACTGGCAGCGCCACCTTGTATGCTCTGGATGCCAACACGAAAAATATCATCTGGCAAAACGCGATCGGTGCGACTTCTGATCCGACAGTTGCCAATGGCATTGTCTACATCGGCTCGTCAGCGGGTGGCTTCAATGCCTTGAACGCGCAGACGGGAGCCCTCATTTGGCAATATCAGGGGGATGTCAGCTCCGCGCCCGTAGTGGCTGATGGGAGTGTTTATTACAGCGCCTATCCCACCTTTTACGCCAGGGATGCGAAAACGGGAGCGCTCATCTGGGCATCCGGGGTCGACAATGGAGGGGACTCGCAGGCGGCGGTGGTGAATGGCATAGTCTACTTCACCGCACACATCGGTAACGTGGATGCCCTGAATGCTCGGACCGGGGCGCTCATCTGGCAGCACACTGGAGTAGGAACCGACCTCAGGGGCGGGCCCGCGGTATTTAACGGCAGGGTCTACGTCAATTCCAACATCGATCTCAATACAGCCGGCGTCTTCGCTCTCGATGCCCTCAGCGGCGCAGTCATTTGGGAGGCTAAGCTGCTGCCTGACAACTTTTTAAACAATTCCTCGCCCGCGGTGGCCAACGGAGTGGTCTATATCGTTGATGAGGGCGCTGTGCAGGCCTTCGATGCCCGCAGCGGGACGCTCCTCTGGAGTCAGCCACTGAACTCAGGCTACAACAGTACCTCCCCGGTAGTGGCGAACGGCGTGGTCTATGTCGGGTCGTATGACAACGAGATCGTCGCCTTGAATGCCGGCACGGGGGCTGTTCTCTGGCAGTACCAGGCAGTTTTCGAGCGCAATATCTTCGGTTCGCCAATTGTTGCCAATGGCATGCTCTTCATCGGTTCGAGCGACCTCGATGCGGGCATTGGGGTTGTGTACGCCTTCCACCTGCCAGGCCAGTGAAACTAGACTTCGCCCACTAACAAAACGGGCAGCCCGCAACGGACTGCCCCAAGGCACGTACGCATCTTGATGACGTTAACAGGCAATAGCGCTCATTATCCCTCAGCCCTAAGCAGCGATTCGACACCCCCGGTTTGACCGCCCCCAGCCCCCCTCTTACACTTAGATTGGAGAGCCCCGCTGCGCCGTCACGGGCGCGAGGCGCAAGTTCTACTCCCGTCGCGCCGCATCCAATGAGCGACGGTGAACTGATTCGCAATTCTTTCTGAAGGCAATTTATTGACAAGCGAAACGAGCACTACTGAAAACAACTATCCGGAAACGGGCGCAACTGAAACCACCGCTGCCGCTGAAACAGGCGTCGCCGAAACCACCGCCGACTCCGAAACAAGCGCCACTGCCGAAGCTCCCAACCCCTGCCAGCGCGAGCTGACCATCGAAATCCCCGCCGATGTGGTGAAGTCCGAGACCGAGCAACTGATCAATCGCTATACCAAGGTTGCGAACATCCCAGGCTTCCGCAAAGGCAAGGTGCCGGCCGGCGTCATTCGCCAGCGCTTTGCGGAAGACATCAAGGGCGAGATCGTGGAGCAGTTGGTGCCGCGCTACTTTCGCGAAGAGGTGCAGAAGCAAGGCCTCTCGCCGGTGTCGCAGCCGCGGGTTACCGACCTTCATTTTCACGAAGGCGAGCCGCTGAAGTTCACGGCGCGCTTTGAAGTCTTTCCCGAGTTCACAATCACTCCTTACGACGACATCAAGGTCGAGACCATCGACTCGACGGTAAGCGACGAAGAGGTCGAGACCGCGCTGGAGAATCTGCGTCAGCAGCATGCGACCTACACTCCGGTGGAAGAGGACCGCGGGCTGGCCGATGGCGAGTACGCGGTGGTCAGCTTTAAAGGAACGCCGAAGGAGGGCGAAGGGGAGCCCGACCCCGAAGCCAAGCCCGTCGAGGTGGATGAGGTAATGGTGGAGATCGGCGGGAGCAACACGGTTGCCGAGTTCTCCGATAACCTGCGCGGAGCTAAAGCTGGGGAGACACGTACTTTCGACGTGAAGTATGCCGACGATTTCAGCGACAAGCGGCTGACCGGCAAGACCATGTCCTATGAGGCCAACGTCAAGGGCATCCGGAACAAGAATGTTCCTGAGCTGAATGATGACTTTGCCAAAGAACTGGGGGCGGAGCTGAACACTATGGACGAGCTGCGCAACCGGCTTCGCGAAAACATGGTGGCGGAGAAGCAACATGAAGCCGAGCACCAGGGGAAGGACAAGATCGTCGAAGAGCTGGTGAAGCGCAATGACTTCCCGATTCCCGAGACCATGCTCGACAGCCAAATCGATCTGCGGCTGGAGCGCGGGCTGCGGGCCCTCGCCGCCCAGGGCATGACGACCGAGCATATGAAGAAGATGGATCTCGGGCGTCTGCGCGCCGGTCAGCGCGAAGGCGCATTACGCGAGGTGAAAGCGTCATTGATCCTGGAGCAGATTGCCGACAACGAGAAGATCGAGATCAGCGATGAGGAGCTCGATCGTGAAGTGGAGACGATGGCGCTGCAGGCCAAACAGCCGGTCGAAAAGGTGCGGGCTCGTTTGACCGAGGATGGCGGGCTGGATAGAATTCGGCATCGCCTGCGCAACGAGAAGACACTGGATTTTCTGTATCGCAGGTCCGCATAGGGCTCGCGTTTTAAAAACACGGCGTTTAAAGCCGGATTCATATTTTACCCATTGCGGCACGCTTGAAGGCGTGCCCTTTCAAGGCAAGTTTCAAGGAGACCAACAATGCTTGTGCCCATGGTGATAGAGCAGACCAGCAGGGGCGAGCGGGCGTACGACATTTATTCCCGGCTGTTGCGGGACAACATCATCTTTCTCGGCACTCCTATCGATGACAATGTCGCCAACCTGATCATTGCCCAGATGCTGTTCCTCGAGGCGGAAGATCCGGAGAAGGACATTTCGCTGTACATCAACTCGCCGGGTGGGTCGATCACGGCGGGCATGGCCATCTACGACACCATGCAGTTTATCCGGCCGGATGTGACGACCATCTGCATCGGCCAGGCGGCCAGCATGGCGGCGCTGCTGCTGGCGGCGGGAGCTCCCAAGAAACGATTTTCGCTGCCAACCTCGCGCATCCTGATACATCAACCATTAATGTCAGGACTCTCAGGTCAAGCGACCGAGATCGACATTCACGCGCGCGAGATTCTGCGCATGCGCGAGATTACCAGTCAGTTGATCGCGAAACATTCCGGCCAGCGGTTGGAGAAGGTGGAACGCGACGTGGAGCGCGACTTCATCATGAACGCGCAGCAGAGCAAGGAATACGGCATCGTCGACGACATCATTTTTAAACACAAGTAGCAAGTTCCCGGCAGGAACTCTGCCGGGTTAAGGCTCTAAGGGGTAAAAAAGCTATATCTCTGGTTCCAAAGTTGTACCTGATATTGCACTTACGGTACGCCGCGCGGAGCAGAGTTGTGGTTCAATAGGGCTCATAAACGGTGCGCAAGCACCGATGGCTTACGAGGGCGATTTCGCAAGGCGAACGAGTCCTCACAGGAGCGGCACGGCTCCTCCGGAACGAGCACCGGATAAGCGGCATGGGGGCGAGAACCTGGCTGGCGCGTGCAGAGTAAAGGAGCCACTTGTCTGTGAGAACCAGAAACGGGAATGACGAAGTACTTCGCTGCTCGTTTTGCCACAAATCGCAGGATGCTGTTGCCAAGCTGATCTCATCCCCCACTGACTACCCCCGCGCTTACATTTGCGACGAATGCGTTGGCGTATGCAACAGCATTCTGGAAGACGATCGCAGCGAGGCGCATCCCTCCTCCACTCCGACGCAACTGCCCAAGCCGCATGAGGTGAAGGCGTTCCTGGACGAGTACGTCATCGGCCAGCAGCAGACCAAGAAGAAGCTGGCGGTTGCCGTGTACAACCACTACAAGCGGGTGTACATGAACCGGCAGCGCGGTGGCGAGGTTGAGCTGGCCAAGTCGAACATCATGCTCATCGGCCCAACCGGCACCGGCAAGACGTTGCTGGCGCAGACGCTGGCCAAGATGCTGGACGTGCCGTTCGCCATCGTGGACGCGACCACGCTGACCGAAGCGGGGTACGTAGGCGAGGACGTCGAGAACATCATCCTTAAGCTGTTGCAGGCCGCGGAAGGCGATGTTGCCCGCGCGCAGACCGGCATCATCTATATCGACGAAATCGACAAGATTGGCCGCAAGGACGAGAACCCGTCGATCACGCGCGACGTCTCGGGCGAAGGCGTGCAGCAGGCGCTGCTGAAGATTCTTGAGGGCACTGTCGCCAACGTTCCTCCGCAAGGTGGACGCAAGCACCCGCACCAGGAATTCACCCCGGTCGACACCACCAACATCCTCTTCATCTGTGGTGGAGCCTTTGTCGGACTGGAGCGCATTATCGGGCGGCGCATGGGCAAACGGGCGATGGGCTTCCGCACCGATGAAAGCAAGGAAGCCGCTTTCACCGAAGCGCAGAAGCGCGACACCGAGTTGCTGGCGCAGGCGGAGCCGCAGGACCTGATCAAGTTTGGGCTGATTCCCGAGTTCGTTGGCCGCTTGCCGGTGGTTGGCGTCCTAAGCGATCTGGACGAAGACGCGCTGGTTGAGATCCTGACCAAGCCGAAGAACGCGATCGTCAAGCAATATCAGCGGCTGTTCGAGTTTGAAAATGTGAAGTTGCGCTTCAGCGAGGACGCCCTGCGCAGCATCTCCCGCGAGGCCATGCACCGCAAGGTTGGCGCGCGCGGCCTGCGTATGATTCTGGAAGAACTGATGCTGGACCTGATGTATAACCTGCCCGGTCAGAAGCGGGTGAAGGAGTTCGAAGTCACGGTCGAGATGGTGCAGAACCGCAACGTCAACCTGCCGCTGATGGAGAAGGCAGGATAGCCTCCAAACCAGATGATCTTCGTCTACGGCGCGGCTTCGGTCGCGCCGGTTGTTTTTGCGCCTGCGACGCTGCGGCAATAGAAAGCCAGAATCAGGATCACGACCGGCATGATGAACTCCAACATGAGAAAGACCCCGGAGTTGTTCTCAGCGTGGTTGCCGTACAGCACCATCTGCCGTACGTGACCGATGGCATCCCCCAGCAGCCACACAGCGTTGGCAATCGCCGCGGCCAGCCAGAATTCTCCCCGGAACACCAGGCACAGAACTCCCAGCACGCCGACTGTCAGATCGGCCATCCCCACCTCGTATTCGTAAGGGCTCGTTGCCCATCCGATGGAAGCCGACGTCTGCAAAGGACGAAACACATGAGCGTAAGCAGTGAGAAGGCCCATCAGGCCAACATAGATAAAGAGCAGGTAAAGCAGGTAGGTCGCGGCGATGTTGCGGGCCGTACTGCGCCGCCTGGGTGAGAGCACAAGGTGGATAGTGGCGGCAACGAGGGCGACGGTCGCGAAAAATACCTGGAACATACCACCCAAGATAACAGGGGTTTTTGCGAAGAAATACTCTTGATCACGAGCCCAACTGTAAATGGGGCAGGCGTTAAGTTGCGCCTGCCCTTTCGAGTGCTTTGCGATACCGAGAATGCTATTTGAAGGTTGCGTTCGTCCGGGAGAGGTAGTCGCGGTGGGCGGTGAAGTCGATCATTGAGCCGAATGCCGGGCCATCCAGCGGACTCGCTTTCAGAGCTTGCTGCAGTCCCTGGCTCACCTTGTCCAGGCCTTCCGCATTGGGGGCTGTGTAATACAACGTGAAGGTACCCGGGGCTTCGGTGTGAATCGCCTCGGTGTCGATGTCGTACTCCACGATCGCACCTTCGGACATCATCTTTTCCAGGAAGGGCACGAGGAAGCTCTTGGCGAGCAGTTCCACGGCATCGTCGGGTGCGTCGGCTTTCAACTTGTAAGTCGAGCCATGGGTGTATGCGCCCTTGTAGGCGCCGGGCTTCCAGTTGTAGTAGCGGCTGACGTCGATGCTGTCGGAGTGCTTGGTGGCTGAAATCAGAACAGGACTGGCGCTGCTGCCTGCCTTATAAAACTGGTCCAGCATGTTGAGTATGCCCGCCATCGACGTTGACACCCACCAGTCATCATGGGTGGGGGCGTCGGGCTGGTGCACCAGGTTTGTATCGGAGCCATAGGCCACGAGAGTTCCGGCGGATAATGCTTGTTGCAGCATGGCTTGGTCGCTGGCTTCTGACTTTTCCATGTCGGCCCACTGTGCGCGAGGGATACTCCACTCGCTGATGTAAATGTAAACTGGCGACTTCTCCTTCACTTGGTTCTGCGCGATTACGGGTGTCGCCATCGCGATCACCAGCACTACTGCAACGACCCACAACGGTCTTTTCATAATCCTTCTCCTCTAGGTTGATGAAGCCGTACTGCTGAAGAATCCGCGGACAAGCACACTCAGGCCGACGCAGCAATGCATCTCACGAGGGCGAGGCCTATGACCCAAAGCTATATTTCAAATGAGTGAACGGATTATGAGGGCAACCCACCGGAAACGCAATTGAACAATCGTGGTTGTTCGAATACCCCACTTTCGGCCATTTCCGCTGGGTATTTCGCACTTGTGTGCTGTCTAAGAGCCGACCTGTGATGCTTCGATCGGGATCGATCGGGATCGAGGCTGCGACAGCTCACGATAGCTGTACGAGTTCCGTAGTGTGCTTCAACTGGCCGCAGGCGGCGTAGATGTCGCGGCCTCGGGGACGGCGGACATAGGCCGGGATTCCTGCCTTGATCAGGATGTTCTGGAACTCAGCGACACGTGCCGCTTCCGGGGTAGCAAAGGGAATTTCGGGCCCGGAGTTAAGGGCAATGAGATTCAGTTTGGCGCGCAAGCCGCGAACCAGATCCACCAGCTCACGGGCGTGGGCAGCCTGGTCATTCACGCCGGCCAGCAGAACGTACTCGAAGGTCAGGCGCTCCCGCTGGCGCAAGGGAAAGTCGCGCAACTCGGCCATCAAATTAGCAATCGTCCATTTTTTCGTTATGGGCATGATTTGTGTGCGCAGCTCTTCGCTGGAAGCATTCAACGAGACTGCCAACTTAGGACGAACCGGTTCCTGGCCGAAGTCGGCGATGCGCGGCACAATGCCCGACGTGGACACCGTCATGCGTGACGCCGGGATGCCGGTCTCCACAGCGAGCAGACGCACCGCCTGCATGAAATTGTCGTAGTTCAGGAAGGGCTCGCCTTGTCCCATGAAGACTAGGTTGATGCGGTCCCGTTCAACATCAACCTGCTGATGGTTGAGGACCGTGAGCACCTGACCGGCGATTTCGCCTGCGCTGAGATTGCGCTTCAACCCAAGCAGCGCGGTCATGCAGAAGGAGCAGTCGACCGCACACCCCACCTGGCTGGAAACGCAAATAGTGGCGCGATGCCAGTGGGCATCCTTGTTGAGCGCAGGATTTCGGGGCTGCGTAATCAAGAAGTTTTCCCCACCGAGGCACGGAGGACACGGAGTTTCGGATGGCTTTGAAAGACCGGAGTCCTCCGTGACCCCAGTGTCTCCGTGGTGCATCGGATCGGCTTTGCGGCGAGAGACGCTTAGTTCACGCAGTTCGGCATCGCCCACTTCCGAGCCATCTCCCGCTTCGCCGCCGTCGCCCTCGGGCATCCAGACGGTTTCGACGCTCTGGCCATCGGAGAATCGCAGCAGGTAGCGGACAGTCCCATCCACGGACACGAACTTCTGCTCGATCTCAGGCAGCCCGACGCGGTATCCGGAATCAGCGAGCTGCTGCCGGAAGGTTTTCGGCAGGTTGGAAAATTGCTCCAGGGCAGACCACCTCTGCCGATATAAGCCGTCCAACAATTGCCGAACCCGGTACGAAGCCTGGCCGAACTCCTCGACAAGCGCCGTAAGTTGCTGATTCGACAGACCCAATAGTTCGGTATGTTGCGGGGTGCTCATGCATCTAATAGGCTATTCAGTTGGTTCTTTCCGCCTGAATCAATCCTCGCAGGCTTCCGGAGGTCGGAATGCAATGCGGCCCAGGTCATTAGAAGCCGACGCGAGGTGGTTCGACGCGCTTTCATCATAATCTGAATCCTAACCTGGGGCTTCCGGCCTCAGTCAGAATTGTCCGCACAAGGTCCTCGTAGCAGTGTCATTTGGAACAGCAATGGTAGAAGAACTTCGTAACATCCAGCGTGAGGTGCTCCCCAACGGTCTGACCATCATTACCGAGCAGATGGATCACATTCGCTCGGTATCGCTGGGCATTTGGGTGAAGTCCGGCTCTCGCCACGAAGAGGCGCCGGTCAACGGCATCTCGCATTTCATCGAACACATGGTTTTCAAAGGAACCACCAGCCGCAGCGCGGAAGACATCGCCCGGCAGGTGGATTCCATAGGCGGCAACATGGACGCTTTTACCGGCAAAGAAACCGTCTGCTTCAACATGAAGGTGCTTGACGAGCATCTGCCGGTAGCCATCGACATACTCAGCGACATGGTGCTGAATCCAGTGTTCGCCCCGGGCGAGATTACTCGCGAGCGCGGCGTAATCCTGGAAGAAATCAAGATGGACGAGGACAATCCCGACTACCTCGTCCACGAACTGTTCACCCAGAACTTCTTCAAGGACCATCCTCTGGGCAAACCGATCCTGGGTACCAAGGAAACCGTCAGGCGCTTCGAGCAGGCGGCAATCCTGTCGGACTATGGGCAAAAATTCGTTCCCGGAAACCTGATCATCTCCGCCGCCGGAAGCATCCGGCATGATCATGTAGTCGATTTGCTGCGCAAGCGTTTTGAGCATCTGAAGCCCGGATCGAATGGCTGGCACAGCAATCCGCCGAAGATCTCGTCGCGGATTACGCTGCGCAACAAGAAGTCGCTGGAGCAGGTGCAGATCTGCCTGGGAGTGCCGTCCTATGAAATCAGCCACACCCGGCGCTACGTGTCGTACGTCCTGAACACGCTGCTGGGCGGCGGCATGAGTTCGCGCCTGTTTCAGAATGTGCGCGAGAAGCAGGGTTTGGTGTATTCGATTTTCTCCGAGCTCAATCCTTTCCGCGATACGGGATGTTTGTCGGTATACGCAGGGACGTCACGCGAATCTGCTCCCAAAGTGGTGCAGTCGGTGTTGCAGGAGTTCCGCAACTTCAAGGAAGTGCCGCTCTCGGAAGAGGAGTTGAAACGCGGCAAGGACCAGCTCAAGGGAAGCCTGATGTTGAGCCTGGAATCCTCGACGGCGCGGATGTCGAACCTGGCGCGGCAGGAAATGTACTACGACCGTTTCTTCAGCATGGACGAGATTATTGACCGCATCCAGGCAGTCACCTCCGAGGATGTGCAGCAGTCGGCCCAGGAGCTGTTCAAGCCGGAGGCGATTGCGGTGACGGTGCTGGGCAATCTCAACGGCCTGAAGATCAGCCGCGATTCGCTGGCGTGCTGATCTGAAAGTTTCACCACGGAGGCACGGAGGACACAGAGAAATTAAGGCAATCGAACTCCGAGTTTTCGCTCACCTGAATACTGTGACCGTAGTCCAACGTGTAGAGAAAATTTGACCGCTGGCACGGTAAGTGGCCGTCCAAACTGCAAAGATCAAGATCCTCGAAAACCTCCGTGTACTCCGTGCCTCCGTGGTGAAGTGGTTTAAGGGCTTTTGACATTGCTATGTCCCTGCTCAATAATTTGCCTGTCAGACCGCGAGAGGAGTTTCCTATGCGCAGACGTAATCGAGATCGCGGATTCACCCTGATCGAGCTGCTGATCGTCGTCACGATTATTCTCATCATTGCCGCGTTCACGATTCCGAAGATCACCAAGGCGAAGATTCCAGCCGCCGAGGCTTCGGCCATCGCCAGCATTAAAGCTATCAACGCGGGCGAAATGATTTATTCCAGCAGTCATCCCGACCAGGGCTTCACTGCCGACTTGGCCATGCTCGGGGGCACCAGCCAGAGTGGAGGCGAACAGACCATTGACAACAACCTGGCTAGCGGACGCAAGAGCGGCTACACCTTCACCTACACCCCGGGCGAGAAAGTGAACGGCGCGGTTCGCTCGTACACCATCACGGCGGTCCCTGACCAGGTGGGCAGCACCGGGCAGCGGCGCTTCTTCTCCGACGAATCAGGCGAGGTTCACTACAACGCCTCGGGCCCAGCGGACCAAAGCAGCCCGGTGATTCAGTAGGCCGGGAAAATGCGATCGAACCTGAGGGTGTGGGTTTGATCTCTGCGCTATACTTGTATAGCAGCGGTCGGAGGTCAATGTGTTAGCAATACGTCTTCCTGATTCAATCGAAAAGCGGCTGGCGAGGCTCGCCAAGCGAACGGGCCGCACGAAGACCTTTTATGCTCGTGAAGCGATTTTGAAGCATATCGAGGACCTTGAAGATATATACGATGCGGAACGGGCTTGGGAGCGCATCCAGTCGGGTAAAGACAAAACCATTCCGCTTGAGGAAGTCATGAAGCAATATGGCATGGACGATTGAGTTGTCGCCCGGAGCAAAACGGGACATTGACAAACTTGACCGGCAGCATGCCAAGCGGATTTTGAGGTTCCTGTTTGATCGTCTTGGCAGACTTGAAGACCCACGCAGCATTGGAGAGCCCATGGTGGGCCCGCAATATGGAGAGTTCTGGAAATACCGAGTTGCTGATTACCGAATTCTGGCCAAAATGGCGAACGAGCAGTTCGTCGTGGTAGTTGTCAAAGTCGGTCACAGACGTGAGGTTTATCGATATTGAGCATTCGTAAGCTCCTGTTCTTTGTTTTTGTGTTGGCGTTTGCAATCGATCATCCTCCTGCCCTTGCTGCCCAAGACCTGCATTCCCTTGCCGATGCGGTTGACGCTCGCTACAACCACCTCCATACCCTGGAAGCGCAATTTACCGAAACCTACTCTGGTTCTGGGGTGTCGCGCACCGAGAGCGGAACTCTGCTGCTGAAAAAACCCGGGCGCATGCGCTGGGATTACACCGAGCCGCGCCCCAAGATGTTTCTCACCGACGGTAATACGGCATGGTTCTACGTTCCCGGCGAAAACCAGGTGCGGCGCATGCCGGTGAAGCAACTCGACGATCTGCGCTCACCGCTGCGCTACCTGCTGGGCAAAACCAAGCTGGCGAAGGAATTCGATGATCTGCACATTGCCCAGAATGAAAAGCCGGCAAATTCCGGCGACATCGTGCTGCAGGGCGTGCCAAACGGCTTGCGCGAGCGGGTGGCTCGAACTCTGCTTGAAGTCACGCCCACCGGCTATATTCAGCGCATCGTAGTGGAGGAGTTGGACGGCTCGGTCACCGAATTCCGCTTTCTTCAGCAGCACGAGAACGTCGAAATACCAGACGCCAAATTCCGTTTTACGCCGCCGCAGGGCGCAGAGATCGTCAGCGGGACGCTGCAGTGAGTTGTCAGTGGGCGGTTGTCAGTTGTCGGAAAGAAGTTGAGGGCCGTTTCTGGACGAAAGCGCGTTCCGGGAATCCACGTTGCTCCTGAGAGCATTAGAAAGTCGTGAGTTGGCACAACTGGCCGCCTGTTTCTGCGAGCTCCCGACTGCCAGCTTCTTTCTGGCAACCGGCAACTGACCACTGTTTTTCAATGCTAGACTAGCCCTAAGTCCAAAGGATTGTTGCCACTGCATGGCCGAGTACACCGTCAGATTAGCCGATGAGCGTGGGCACCTGCTGGAGCAGGTGGAGCAGGGTGGATCAGAGAGCGAGATCCGCGACCGCTTCGCCCAGCAGGGCTACCTGGTCTACTCGGTTAAGCCGCGCGGAATCCTGGCGGGAGAGGCCGGGCTGCCGCGCCGCCGCAAGATCAAGTCCGAGCAGTTCCTGATCTTCAATCAGCAGTTCTTGACCCTGATTCATGCCGGACTACCGATTATTCAAGGGCTTGAGCTGCTGATGAAGCGGCAGCGGAACCCGTACTTCCGCTCGGTGTTGCAGAACGTGCGCGACCGGGTGCGGGGAGGCGAGCTGCTTTCCCAGTCGTTCGAGGCGCAACGGGCATTTCCCAAGGTCTATACCACCACAATCCTGGCGGGCGAAAAGAGCGGCAACCTGGAAGAAGTGATGGCGCGCTACATCGCTTTCCAGAGGTTGGCCGTGAGCTTCCGCAAGAAGCTGACCGCGTCGCTGGTATATCCCGTGCTGCTGGTTGGGATGCTGATCGTGATGATGACCTTCCTCATCACCTATGTGGTTCCGCAGTTTGCCAACCTCTACCGCCAGCTCGATACTCCCTTGCCTGCCATGACTATGATCATGCTGTCGATTGGCACCCACGCGCAGCAGTACGCGCCTTACGTGGCACTGGGGCTCATCGCTGCCGGCTTTTTCCTGTGGCGCTGGATGAAGAGTGATGCCGGTTCTACGTATATGGACCGGGTAAAACTTGGGATTCCGTTGATTGGCGATATCTGGCTGAAGTACCAGGTAGCCATTTTTTCGCGCATGTTGTCGACCTTGCTCTCTGGCGGACTGCCGCTGGTGCCGGCGCTGGAGACTTCCAGCGAATCAATGCAGAGCCGCCTGATTTCTCACGGAATTGACGGAGCCACCTTGCGGGTTCGGGAAGGGCAGGCCTTGGCCAAGAGTCTTGAGGCGCAGAAAGTTTTTCCGGAGATGTCGGTGGAGATGATCGAGGTCGGCGAATCGACGGGCGCGCTGCCGGCGATGCTCAACTCGGTTGCTGAATTCTATGAAGAGGATGTACAGACCGCTCTGGCGACCGCTATGGCTCTGATTGAGCCGGTGATCCTGGTGGTGATGGGCGTGGTCGTGGCGTTCGTGTTGATCTCGCTCTACCTTCCCATCTTCAGCCTGGGAGCGGGAGCGATTCATTAGAGCGGTTCTCAGTTGCCGGTGGTCAGTTGTCAGACTTGCAACTGGAATCTGGGCAGCAACTGAGAACTGAAAACTGACAACCGGCTACTGGTTTAGAAATGGCAGACAAGAAGTCAATATTCGTAAATGGCGGTAACGGCAACGTCTTCACTGTAGGCGACGAGGTGGCCCATGCCGAGGAACTGGCGCGCCGCTATCGCTGCGAGTTCGTCGACCTGAAAAGCTTCCACATCCAGCATGAGTTGTTCCGCAAGATCAAAGTGGACCTCATGTTCCGCTACAATTTTGTGCCGCTGCAGGAGACGCAGGACGGCCGCATGGTTATCGCCATTGCTGATCCCAGCGACCTTCCTTTGCTGGATGAAATCCGTGGCCATCTGGGGCGGCGCATCATCACCCGCGTCGCGACCCTGTCACAGATCAGCGACGTCCTGAAGAAAAGTGAGCAGTCGCAGCGCGTACTGGAAGAAGCCGGCGAGAACTTTGCCCTCGACGTAATCCGCGAGGACGAGAACTCTGACGAGACCATCTCGATTGAAAAGCTCACCGGCGAGACCGACATCAGTCCCATCATTCGCCTGGTGGAAACTACGATCTTCACCGCATTACAGCGGCGTGCGAGCGACATTCACATCGAGACGCGGGATGACTCGGTCATCATCAAGTACCGCATCGACGGCGTGCTGCAGCAGGCGATGCAGCCGATCGCGAAAGAGCATCACTCGACTATCATCTCGCGTATCAAGGTCATGAGCGAGCTCGATATTTCTGAGCGTCGCGTCCCCCAGGACGGGCGTTTTCGCGTCCGTTATAACAGCCGCTCCATCGACTTCCGCGTTTCCATCATGCCCTCGATTCACGGCGAAGATGCGGTGCTCCGCGTGCTCGACAAGGAGTCGATGAGCGAGAAGTTTCACAAGCTCACGCTGGATGTAGTCGGATTCGGGGACGACGATTTACATAAATTCCGGCGCTACATTAAAGAGCCCTATGGGATGGTGCTGGTCACCGGGCCCACCGGTTCGGGAAAGACCACCACCCTTTATGCTGCGCTGAACGAGATCAAGAGCGACGAAGATAAGCTGATTACGATTGAAGATCCGGTCGAATACCAGATCGTCGGCATCACCCAAATTCCGGTGAACGAAAAGAAGGGCCTGACCTTTGCCCGTGGCTTGCGCTCGATTCTGCGTCACGATCCCGACAAGATCATGGTGGGCGAAATCCGCGACACCGAAACCGCACAGATCGGTATCAACGCCGCGCTGACCGGACACCTGGTATTCACCACGGTGCACGCCAACAACGTAGTCGACGTGATTGGGCGCTTCCTGAATATGGGAGTGGAGCCCTACAATTTCGTTTCATCGCTGAATTGCATTCTGGCCCAGCGCCTGGTGCGCTTAATTTGCGAGTTCTGCAAGAAGCAGGTGAAGTACTCAGACGAAGAGCTCGAAGCCAGCGGCATGGATCCTGCGGAATGGCAGAAGGTCCCCTTCTACGAAGGCGAGGGCTGTATCGAGTGCTCGGGTACCGGTTTTCGAGGAAGAACCGCCATCCACGAACTGCTGGAGTTGACCGACAACGTGCGCGAGATGATTCTGGCCAAACGCCCGAGCAGCGAAATTCGGCGCGCTGCCCGGGAAGAGGGTATGCATTTCCTTCGCGAATCGGCGCTTGATAGAGTGCAGCGGGGCTTGACCACGCTGAAAGAAATTAACAAGGTTACCTTCATCGAAACGGCCCGTTAAACAATGGTGCACAACAACATTCCGCGGCCGCACGTAGCCTGCGAAGTGAGCGTGGAGCGAGTGGTAGCCGCACGCTCGGCTGACAAGGCGGCTGCGCTGGAATCGGCCACCGAGCAGAGTCTGCCCGCCGGCGCGTTGCTTCCGGCTTTGCAGCAGGCCAACCTGGCTTCGCGGCAGGCGGTCGTCGATGCGCTGCGCGACTCGCTTAGCATTGTGGCCGGACGCTCCAAAGACGTGGTGCTGGTGATTCCTGATGCCACCACGCGAATCATGCTGCTGGACTTCGATACCTTGCCCGACAAGCTTGAGGACGCCGAGGGTGTAGTGCGCTTCCGGCTGAAGAAGTCGCTTCCCTTCGACATCGATCAGTCCGCCGTATCGTTCGACCGCCAGGCTGCCGACAAAGGGGTGCGAGTGATCGCAGCGGTTACGCCGCGCATGGTTATTGAAGAGTATGAATCCGCGGTGCGCGAAGCCGGTTACAACCCCGGCACTGTCATACCCTCGATGATCGCCGCACTGGGGGCGGTTGATGCCACGCAGCCGGCCATGATTATCAAGGTGGAGAGCGGGATAACGACGTTCGCCATCGTAGACCAGAATCAGCTGCTGCTCTATCGCGCGCTGGAAAACGGCGGAGCAGCCGTGACCGGCGAATCGCTGATCGACGATGTGAACACCTCGCTGGTTTACTTCGAGGACCGCTATAACGTGGCCATCGATCGGCTGCTGGTTTCGGGAGTGCAGGCGGGGCAGGCCTTGCAGGCGGCTTTCAGCGATCGCTCCCTCCACGTCGAAGAACTGGTTTCTCCGTCGCGGGCGGGTGCGGCGGCAAGCAATGTGTCGCGATCGGCCCTGGCGGGTGTAGCGGGGGCCCTGATCTCCTGATGCGCATCAATATCAATCTCGCGACTGAGCGCTACGAGGCGGTACGGCAGTACTTACAGCGCATTCGCACGCTGGTAGTCCTCATGGCAGTAGTGGCGGCGATTCTGCTGGGCTACATCTTCTATCAGCGGTCTCACACCCGCGATATTGACGCCAAGATCACCAAGGCCAGGCAGGAACTTTCTGAACTGAATAATGAAAAGGCGCAGGCGCAGGCAATTCTGAACAAGCCGGCAAATCGCGGCATTGCCGACCAATCGGAATTCCTCAACGAGTTGTTCGCGCGCAAGGCACTGTCGTGGACGCGAATCTTCTCCGAGATGGAACGCATCATGCCGCCCAACATTCACGTGGTTTCGATTAAGCCCGACTACACGGTGAACAATGAGCTGGTGGTCCACATGCTGGTGGCCACGGACTCGCGTGACCGCGCGGTCGAGTTGGTAAAGCGCATGGAGAAGTCGAGCCACTTCCGCGGTCCGCAGATCGTGGCGGAGACGGTTACCACGAATTCCTCCGACCAGGGCGCCGGACCCGGCAACGTTCAGTTTGATATTGCGTCGGTGTATGTGCCGCAGACGGGAGCTCCCGAAAGCGACGAGGAGCCAGCGGAGAACCAGAAGCAAGCCGCTCCAGCAAAATCGGCGAGCAAGGCGTCCGCGCCGGCAGCTACCACCACAGCGCAGAACCAGAGGCAGCACTAATGGCTACCATTCGTGACGTTCGCAGAGCATCGACGCCAATGATTGCAATTCTGGCGCTGCTGATTATCGGGTGCGTGGTCTACATTTTTTCTCCGGCGGGGCGCTCGCGACAGGCGCGGGAGCGCGAGTACCAGGATTTACAGACGGAAGTGCTGGCCAAACGCCAGGAGGTGCTCCCTACCCGCGGCATGGACAACAAGCTGAAGCAGGCCTCGGTCGATATCGATAGCTTCTACGGCAGCCGGTTTCCGGACGAGTACTCGACCGTCGCGGAAGAACTGGGGAAGGTTGCGGGCGACACCGGAGTCCATCTCACCGCGGTGAAGTATGACCAGAAGGACGCGGTAATCGAGGGACTCCGCAAGCTGAACGTTGAAATCACCCTCTCTGGCGACTACCTGCAGGAAGTGAAGTTCATCAACGCGCTGGAGCGTGACAAGATATTCTTCCTCATCGACGGAGTAGCGCTCGGTGAGCAGCAGGGAAATGTGCGCCTGCAGTTGAAGCTGGAAACTTACCTGCGCAGCGGAGTTGTGCCGTCGTGAAGCTGGGAACGGAAAACAAGACGAAGACGATCGCAGCCGCAGTGCTGGGTATCTTCGCTATTTTCATGCTGGTGCGTGCATTTACAGGTGGCGGAGAAACAGCTGCGCCGCCCTCCAGCAGCGAGCCAGTCGCGACCAAGGCTCCGGCTACGGGCACCACGCCGGCAAAGCGCAAGCAAGCCGCTGATCGTGCCAAGGCCCATCCCTTGCTGGCGGACACGCTCGATCCCACATTGCGCTTCGACCTGCTGAAATCCAGTGAAGACGTCACTTACAAAGGCTCCGGGCGCGACATCTTCCATTCCCAGGCGCCGCCGCCAGAAATACCGAAAATAGTGACCACTCCGCTGCAAGCGCAGCGGCAGGCGCCAACGCCACCACCGCCTATCAATCTGAAACTGTACGGGTATGTCCAACGCAAGGGTGGCGAAGCGAAGAGGATATTTCTCAGCTCGGGCGAAGACATTTTTGTGGCCAAGGAGGGCGACATCGTCAACCGGCGCTACAAGATCCTGAAGATCAACAACAACTCGGTCGACGTGGAAGATGTGTTGACCAACAACCGGCAGACGCTGTATTTGCAACAAGGATGAAAAAGAAGCAATTAGCAATTAGTTGTTGCTTAACCCACTAGCAAAGTTTTTGGGGATTGCTCTGCAACCTGGCTTGACCGTCTGCTGCTAATTCCTAATCGCTGTTTTCTCGATGTCGAATTCCACCAACCCGAACCCTGTTGCAAACCGACGCCGCCATCTCCGCGACTCCGGCCACTTGCTGCTCGCCATCCTGCTGATGATGGCGCTGATGGTTATCGCTGCCACCTATGAGGCGCCGCGCATGGTCCAGCAGCTAAAGCGTGATCGCGAAGAGGAAATGATCCATCGCGGCACCGAGTACGCGCGAGCTATCAAGAAGTACTACAAGAAGTTCGGCTCGTACCCCTCCACCATCGAGCAGTTGGAGAACACCAACAACATTCGCTTCCTGCGTAAGCGGTATAAAGATCCGCTCACCAAAGACGGTAAGTGGATCCTGCTGCACTACAACGATGTGATGGCAACATTGACCAACACCGGTGGCCCGGGTATACCGGCGGCAGGGCTCGCCAGCCAGGGACAGCAGGGGCTGGGAACGCCCGCCGGCCAGCAGAATTCTTCCCCCTTTGGATCGTCGAGTGCAACCAGCTCCGGTGGATTCGGAACCTCGGGCTTCGGCAGCGCAAACACCCAGCAGGTGAACCAGAACGGCATCTTTGCGCAGCAGCAGTCTCCGTCCGGCGCCGGGCAGCAGGCAGCCGGCGGGTCGAGCTTCGGAGGTTCCACCTCGCAAAGCCCGACTGGTAGCTCCAGTTCGTCAGCCACAGGGAGCAGTCTTTTCGGAAACAGTCCCGCCGCGGGCTCCGATACGGGTAGCGCCGGTGCTGCCAGTACGACCCTGGCGGGCCAGCAATCACTAGGCGGCCAGAGCTTTGGAGCCGGCGCCATCATGGGTGTGGCCAGCAAGAGCAAAGACCCGACCATCCGTGTCTACAACAAGAAGAAGACCTACGATGAGTGGCAGTTCATCTACAATCCCGCCATCGACCAGGCCAATGTTCTGCTAAAGGGGCCCTATTCGCCCAGCACGCTGACGACTTCCAATATCGGGACTCCTGCCGGGCAGTTGAACCAACAAAATCAGCAGAACAGTCCCTTCGGCAACCAGCAACCGGGCGGATTCAACAATTCCGGCGGCTCCAACACCACTCTTACGCCAGGGGGCCAGCAATTTCCGCCTGATCAGAGCCACTAACAGCAATTAGCAATTAGCAGCTAGCAATTAGGAAAAAACGCCGCTTCATCCAGAGAGAGCAGTCCGCCGCGCCCTATGAAGGTCGAAGAAGCTCAACTCCAGCCCAAGAACTCGTTCTCAACGAGAGCCTTTCTCTGCTGCACAGGCGCTAATCGCTAATTGCTAGTTGCTAATGGCTGTTGTAGCATTGCCCGTCGTCGTCCACAACGTCAGAAGAAAGCCCGAAAATCAAGAAAGTTGCGCTTATTTGTGACTGGAATCACAGATCGGCGTGACCCTCGCACGTCATGCTGAGCCGCTGAAGCTGCTACAACTTCTAAGTACACCAGCAAGCTCAGCGCGATCCGGGTCAACCGCAAGTAAGCACCCGGTGTGATGGCAGGCAGTAGCCTGCTAGAGAGGCATCGAATGCCTGAGGAAACCAAAGGGCCCGAACCAGTCTCACCCTCGCCGGAGGGCGCGGGGGCATCGGCGCCAAAAGCTGTTCCGGCAACACCCGCAGCTCCAGCAGCAAAACCCGAAAGCAGCGCTGCGGCGGCGCCTGCGAAGCCGTCCGACGCGGCAGTCTCAACACCGGCGGCGAAAGCAGCCGACGCTAAGCCTGCTGCACCGGCCGCAGCCAAGCCGGCAGCTCCGGCGGCAGCGAAACCGGCCGCGCCGGCCAAGCCCGCTGGCCCACAGCCTGAGCCGTGGAACTCCGATCTGGTGGCCAAGCTCAAGAAGCAGTACGGCTCGGGCATACGCGAGGCCAACACTTACCTCGGGCAGAAATACCTTCTGGTGGATAGCGGTATCGTGTTCGAGGTCCTCAGCCGCATGCTTGGGGACGAACACTACGACTACTGCGTCGATATCACCGCCGTGCACTGGCCGAAGCGCGAGCAGCCGTTCGACATTATTTACATCCTCTACTCGTTCCAGCACAACGAACGCGTGCGCATCAAGGCGCAGATTGCCGAAACCCAGCATTTGCAGTCGGCCGTCAACCTGTGGCCCACAGCGAACTGGCTGGAACGCGAAGTATTCGACATGTTTGGCATTGTTTTTGACGGACATCCCGACCTCAAACGCATTCTGCTGCCCGATGGGTGGAAGGGCCACCCCCTGCGCAAGGACTACGACATCCTGCTGCAGGACAAGGAATGGGTGCAGATCAACCTCGGCATCGAGAGTGGTCAATGAGCAACGGAACTTTTAATCGTCCCGATCTGCTCGACCTCGATACCAAGCAGGACACCTTCCTCGATACCACCGAAATGGTCCTCAACATGGGACCACAGCACCCGTCGACCCACGGTGTGCTGCGCGTCATCCTGAAGCTGGATGGCGAGAAGGTGCTGGGGACCGAGTGCATCATCGGCTACCTGCACCGTGGCGTCGAGAAGATCGCCGAGAACCGCACCTACGCGATGTTCAATCCCTACGTCGACCGCATGGATTACGTCGCCGCGGTCTCCAACGGGTTGGGCTACTGCGAGGCAGTCGAGAAACTATTGGCCGTCGAAGCGCCGCCACGCGCGCAGTACATCCGCGTCCTCATGACCGAGCTATGCCGCATCTCCAGCCACCAGGTCTGGCTGGGCACGCACGCGCTCGATATCGGGGCCCTGACGCCGGTCTTCTATGCCTTCCGCGATCGCGAAGAGATTCTCAAGATATTCGAGAAGTATTGCGGCGCACGGCTTACAACGCATGCTTTCCGCATCGGCGGATGCCTTTACGAGACCTATGAAGGTTTCGAGCAGGATGTAAAGGTTTTCTGCGAGAAGTTTGTCCCCAAGCTCGACGAATACGAAGAGCTGCTCACCACCAACCGCATCTGGGTATCGCGCACCAAGGGCGTGGGCATTTTGAATGCCGAGGACTGCATCGCGCTGGGCGTGACCGGCCCGGTGTTGCGCGCCAGCGGTGTGGAGTGGGACCTGCGCAAGAAGCAGCCGTATGAAGCGTACAGCAAGTTCCAGTTCGACATCCCGACCGGCCTGAACAGCGACACCTACGACCGGTATCTGGTGCGCATCCAGGAGATGCGACAGTCCGTGCGCATCCTGCGGCAGGCCATTGAGGACATTCCCAGCGGGCCGATCATGGCGAAAGTTCCCAAGGTAATTAAGCCGGCGCCGGGCGAGGTGTATCACTCGATCGAGGCGCCCAAGGGCGAGCTTGGCTACTACATCGTGAGCGACGGCTCAACGCAGCCATACCGCGTTCGCGTGCGGCCACCATCGTTCGTCAACCTTCAGGCGCTCGACAAGATGGTGCGCGGAATGCTCATCGCCGACGTTGTCGCCGTGATTGGCACGCTCGACATCGTGCTGGGCGAGGTGGACAGGTAGGTAGAGCTGGCCTTTAAGGCCAGCGTGGCAGCCGAGAGTTTTGAAAGGGCGCGGCTTTAAGCCGTGCCGCACGACGCGACTTGAAAGGGCACGGCTTTAAGCCGTGCCGCACGACGCGACTTGAAAGGGCACGGCTTTAAGCCGTGCCGCACGAGAAGAACAGATTGGGGCTTTAGCCCCAGAGGGAATTTGGCAGTTGGCAGTTGTCAGTGGTCAGTTGTCAGAAAGAAGTTGCGCAGAGTCCACGATATTCGGGTTTTGGCTAATTGCTAGTTGCTCATATGCTTGACGCAATCAAAAGTTATCTGAGTTCCAACGTCACCCCGGGCGAAGCCGGAAGCTTGTTCTGGGCCACGATCTACGTGCTGGCCATCACCGTTGGCGTCTCGCTGTCTGTGATCGCCATGAACTGGCTGGAGCGCAAGATCCTGGCGCACATGCAGATTCGCCTCGGGCCCATGCGCGTAGGGCCGCACGGATTGTTGCAACCCTTTGCCGACGCACTGAAGCTGCTGATCAAGGAAGACATCATTCCCGATGGCGCCGATAAGGTGGTGTTCTGGATTGCGCCCGTATTCGTGATGATGACGGCGTTCACCGTGTTCATCGTCGTGCCCTTCGGGCGGACTTCGGCGGTGACCGACATGAACATCGGCATCCTGTTCATGCTGGGCGTGTCGTCGCTGGGCGTGCTGGGCGTGATCATGGGCGGCTGGGCGTCGAACTCGCACTATCCGCTGATGGGCGCGCTACGCTCGGGTGCGCAGATGGTCTCGTACGAAATAGCCATGGGACTGACCATCATCTCCGCGGTGCTGATGACCAGCCTGGGCGCGACCGGAACCGGCACTTTGAGCATGATCGGCATCGTGCAGGCGCAAGCCGACCAGCACACCTGGTTCATCTTCAACATGTTCCCACTCGGGCTGATTGCCTTTGTGGTTTTCGCCATTGCCATGGTCGCCGAAACCAATCGCGCGCCATTCGACCTTCCTGAAGCTGAGTCGGAGCTGGTTGCCGGCTTCATGACCGAATACAGCGGCTTCCGCTGGTCACTCTTCTTCCTGGCGGAATACGCCGCCATGCTGGCGGTCTCCTCCATCGCGGTCACCATGTGGCTGGGTGGATGGTTGCGGCCGTTTCCGAATTGGCTCAGCGGATCGGCATGGAGCTTGGCTTTTTCCTTCGTGCCAGGTCTTGTGTTTCTGGGGCTGGCTGCGATGTGCTTCCTCGGGACCGTGCGTATGCCGAAGATTCCGCAATTCAAGGCGCAGAGCATTGGGTTGGCCGCATTCGGAGCCCTGCTTGCCTTTGTCGGCCTTCTGCTGCTTGTGCCGGGCGTGCGCGAGCGCTCACAAGATGCGTTCTGGTTCGTGGCCAAAGTTGCATGCTTTATGTACCTCTACATCTGGTATCGCGGTACCTTTCCGCGCTATCGCTTTGACCAGCTGATGAAAGTCGGCTGGAAGATACTGCTGCCCGTCAGCCTGGGCGTGCTGATCGTCACCGCGATCGTGGGCGTCCGGCAGGAACTGTGGGCGGCGCTGATCGGAGTGACACGATGATCGCACGGGTAGAGCCGTCCTTCACGCCAGCGTCCAAGTCGCTCAAAAAGACAGGGGCTTTAGCCCCGGGGGAACTGTGATGAGTCTTCCGCCACTGCTGCGCAAAGTTTTTCTGGTTGACCTGATTAAGGGCATGGGCGTGACCTTCCGCAATCAGTCGGAAGAGCAACGCGTTACCGAACAATATCCGCTGGAGCGTCCTGAAGTTTTTGAACGTTTTCGCGGGCAGCCGCGGCTGAAGGTAAATCCCGACAACGGCGAGTCACTGTGCATCGTGTGTAACCTGTGCGCGCTAGCCTGCCCCGAGCAGCTGATCGTGGTCAAGGGCGAGCGCAATCCGGTGACCAAGCGCAAATACCCGGTGTCGTGGACCTACGACTTAAGCCGCTGCATGTTCTGCGGCCTGTGCGCCGAGGCCTGCTCGACCGATGCCCTCGAACTCACGCAGGATTACGAGATGGCACTGTACAGCCGCGAGGGCATGGTGCTCGATCAGGCGGCGCTGGAGCAGGGGCAGGAGCCGGTGAGGTACGCGAAATAAAGCAGTGGTTAGTGGGTAGTGGATAGTTGCTGGACGCAGAGAATTGTCGGTTTAGATTTTAAAGCTAATCGCTAGTTGCTAATTTTATGAATCCTGTCGCAACATCGTTCTTCTTCTACCTGCTGGCGCTCACGGCGATTGTTTCCGCCATCGCGGTGATCACGCGGCGCAACCCGGTTCATGCCGCCCTGTCCCTTATCGTGACGCTGCTTTCGCTGGCAGGGCTGTACCTGATGCTGTACGCCCCGTTCGTAGCTGGCGTCCAGATTGTGCTCTACGCGGGCGGCATCATGGTGCTCTTCCTGTTCGTCATCATGCTGGTGAACCTGGAGAAGAACATCCGCGAATACCAGTGGAACAAGCAATGGATGGTGGGCACTCTCGCAGCGTTGGCACTCGGCGGATTGTTGTTGTACGTTTTCCATCGCGGTTACGACATCTTCCCCAAGACGTTTGCCGGATTGCCGGAAGGACAGAACACGCAGCAGGTAGGCATCTGGTTGTACGGCAACTACATGCTGCCGTTTGAAATTGCGTCTCTGCTGCTGCTGGTGGCCATCGTTGGCGCGGTGGTCATGGCAAAGAAAAGGATCTGACATGGGCGAGATCACCACACTGCACTACCTGGTTTTGTCCGCGGGATTGTTCATGGTCGGTACCATCGGCGTGCTGACTCGCCGCAACGTCATCATCATCCTGATGTCGATCGAGCTGATCCTGAACGCCGTCAACTTGAATCTGGTGGCTTTTTCGCGGCTGTACGGCCTGCATGGCCAGATCTTCGCGATTTTTGTGATTACCGACGCTGCGGCTGAGGCCGCCGTCGGACTTGGCATCATCATCGCCTTCTTCCGCAACAAGGAGACGGTGAACGTGGATGAGGTGGATTTGTTGCGGTGGTAGAGCCCTGGCGAAAATAGGGGTCCTTCGACTCCGGTCGCACAAAACGCGACCTCCGCTCAGGATGACAAAGGGTTTGATTTTGCTAATTGCTAATTGCTAAATGCTATGTACTTCTTAAACCACATCTGGTTGATACCTCTGTTCCCCGCGTTCGGCGCGGCCTTCATGTTCTTCTTTGGACGCCGCCTGCAGAAATCCATGGTCAGCGGTATCTGCGTTGGCATGGTCGTCCTGGCCTTCGCCTGGGGATGTTTGGCGGTCTGGCAATACACTGGTTACGCGGCTGCGAACCACAGCCAGCCATTCGAAAAGGTCCTCTTTACCTGGCTGGGCACGGGCAGCAACAATTTGACCTACGTTACCCAAGGCGGCCACGCTACCCAATTCCACGCCGACTGGGGCTACCTGCTCGATCCGCTTTCGTCCGTGTGGCTGCTGTTCGTTACCTTCGTGGGCATGCTGATCCACGTTTATTCGGTCGGCTACATGGGACACGAAGGCGGCTACTATCGCTTCTTCGGCTACATGAATCTGTTCATGTTCTCGATGCTGACACTCGTCCTGGGCAACAATTACGCCCTGATGTTTGTCGGGTGGGAGGGCGTGGGTCTGTGTTCGTACCTGCTTATCGGTTTCTACTTCCAGCGCCATTCCGCATCGACAGCGGCCAACAAAGCATTCATCACGAACCGCGTGGGTGACGCCGGATTCCTGCTCGGCATGTTCACCATCGCCTGGTACTTCGGAACCGTACAGTACACGCAAGTGAATCTCCTGGCTCGCAGCGGAAACTTTCTCATCGGCGATAAATGGATTACCGCCGCCTGCCTGCTGCTGTTCATCGGAGCCTGCGGCAAGTCAGCGCAATTTCCACTGCACGTTTGGTTGCCCGACGCGATGGAAGGCCCAACGCCGGTATCCGCGCTGATCCACGCCGCAACCATGGTGACCGCGGGCGTGTACATGGTGGCGCGCTCGAATGCGCTGTTTGTGCTGGCGCCGAATGCCATGAAGACGGTCGCCATCGTGGGCGCGCTGACCGCAATCTTCGCCGCCACCATCGCCCTGGTACAGAACGACATCAAGCGCGTGCTAGCCTATTCCACTGTTTCGCAATTGGGATACATGTTCCTGGCGCTTGGCGTCGGCGCGTTTGCCGCCGGTGTGTTCCATGTCTTCACCCATGCCTTCTTTAAGGCGCTGCTGTTCCTTGGCTCCGGCTCGGTCATTCACGCCATGAGCGGCGAACAGGACATGCAGCACATGGGCGCCCTGGGTCGCAAAATTAAGACGACCTTCGGCACCATGCTGGTCGCCACGCTGGCCATTGCGGGCATTCCCGGGTTTGCCGGGTTCTTCTCGAAGGACGCCATCCTCTGGGAGACGTGGTCGCGCGAGGGCGGCGCCTATCGCTATTTGTGGTATATCGCGTTCTTCACCGCGCTGCTGACATCGTTCTACATGTTCCGACTGATGTACCTGACCTTCTGGGGCAAGCCGCGCATGTCGCACGAAGTGGAGCACCACGTCCACGAGTCACCCAAGTCGATGACAGTGCCGTTGGTGATTCTCGCGATCTGCGCGGTTGGAGCCGGCTGGCTCGGAATGCCGCACAGCCTCGGCGGGTCAAATCGTTTCGAGAAGTTCCTCGAGCCGGTATTCGCCCAAGAAGCAGTTGTGCTGGAAGAGAGCGGCAAGGCTGCTCAGGTTGCGGCGGGCGCAGAGCAGGTCGAGCACACCGATCCGCTGGAGTACGTGCTGATGTCGCTGTCGGTAGCCGCAGCGGGACTAGGCTGGTGGCTGGCGCGGCGCGCCTACAAGAACGCCGACAAGGATTACAAAGAGCCGATCCGCGAAGCTTCCCCCCGTTTCTACAAGACCCTGTTCCGCAAGTGGTACATCGACGAGTTTTACGACTGGTTCGTCACCGGACGCGACAAGATTGCCGGCGTTCGTCTCGGAGCCATGGGACTCGGCGACGGACTGTGGAAGTTCGATGCCAAGGTAATTGATGGAACCGTGAACGGCGTAGGTTGGTCCACGCGCGAGAGCGGCACTCTGTCGACCTGGTGGGACAAGTGGATTATCGATGGGCTGTGCGTTAACGGCGTGGGGATTATTACGCGCGCAGCTTCATTTCCAGTTCGAGTTGTGCAATGGGGATTAGTTCAGTGGTACGCACTCATGATGGTTGGCGGCATACTCGCCCTATCGAGCTATTACTTCGTACCGCCGCCTGTGTGGCAGTGGATGGGTCAACATTGGTTCCTCACATTGCTGGGACTCGGGTTCGTAATTGTGCTCGTAGTTCTTGCGACGATCGCTGGCCGGCGCCTTTTCAGGCCTCGCCCAGCCACAGCTTAGACACTTTAGGGTAGTGCGGCGCTTCAGCGCCGCGTTGTAGGCGAACGTAAAAACCGGGCTTTAGCCCGGGCAGGGGCTAAAGCCCCGGAACTTAAAGGCGCGGGCGACACCGACCTGAAGGTCGGCTCTACCAAGCTGAGAGCTTCATAAAAATGTACAACCACATACTTTCGATCGTGCTATTCACGCCGCTGGTGGGAGCCCTCCTTCTGCTGTTTATGCCGAAGGAGAATAAGAACGCCATCCGCTGGATGGCTAACATCTTCGCCATGCTGGGATTTGCGGTTTCGTTGCCGCTCATCCCCTGGTTCTGGGCGCTGAAAGACCGCGCCGGCTTCCAGTTTGTCGAGGGGGCCCCCAACAACTGGATCCCCACCATTGGCGCCGGCTACGTACTGGGCATCGACGGCATCTCGTTCCTGCTCATCATGCTGACCACGCTGCTGGGAGCGATCTCCATCCTGTCGTCGTGGGAAGCCATCCAGGACCGGGTCAAGGAATACTACGTCTGGTTCCTGGTATTGCAGACGGGCATGCTTGGCGTCTTCATGGCCAACGATTTCTTCCTGTTCTTCGTATTCTGGGAGGCCATGCTGGTGCCGATGTACCTGCTGATCGGCATCTGGGGCGGACCGCGCAAGCTTTACGCCGCCATCAAGTTCTTCCTGTACACCCTGTTCGGCTCGGTGCTGATGCTGCTGGGCATTCTGTTCCTGTACTACCATCACCACGCGCTCACCGGCGTTTACACGTTCTCGATTACTGAGTTGTACGTGACGGCCCCAAAGATCGCCGGTCCTGCGGCGGTGTGGCTATTCTTTGCATTCTTCCTCGGCTTCGCCATCAAGGTGCCGATGTTCCCGTTCCATACCTGGCTGCCCGATGCCCACGTCGAAGCACCGACCGCAGGCTCGGTCATCCTGGCAGGCGTCCTGCTGAAGATGGGAACTTACGGATTCATCCGCTTCTCGCTGCCGTTCTTCCCCGGAGTGGCAATGACGCCGTGGGTGCGCCAGCTACTGATCACGTTGTCGATCATCGGCATCATCTATGGCGCGCTGGTCTCGCTGATGCAAAAGGACATGAAGAAGCTGGTGGCGTATTCGTCGGTCAGCCATTTGGGTTTCTGTACGCTGGGAATTTTTGCCGTCAGTCCGCTGGGACTCAGCGGTTCAGTGATTCAGCAGATCAACCACGGTATCTCCACCGGCGCGCTGTTCTTGATCGTCGGCATTCTGTATGAAAGGCGGCACACCCGAGAGATCTCCGAGTACGGCGGCATCTCGAACATCATGCCGGTTTACGCGGCCATCACCCTCATCATGTTCATGTCGTCGATGGGGCTACCGCTGCTCAACGGCTTCGTCGGCGAGTTCACCATCCTGCAGGGCACCTTCATGGAGAACAAGATCTGGGCGGCATGGGCGGTTCCAGGCGTGATTCTCGCCGCGGCGTACCTGCTATGGCTTTATCAGCGTGTGTTCTTCGGAAAAAACGAAAATCCCAAGAACCAGCACCTGAAGGATCTGTCAGCCCGCGAGTTGGCCACGTTTGTTCCGCTGGTCGTGCTGGCCTTCGCAATTGGCATTTATCCCAAGCCGCTCTTCCAGATTCTGTCTACGCCGATTAACAACCTGGTGGCGACGGTCCGGCCCGACTATCCCGGCTTACAGAAGCCGGTGCTAGCGGCTCAGCCTACGGAAGTGAAGCCAGATAGCAATTCTGGCAGCGGCGTGGGAGCTGCGAAGGTTGCGGCAACACCGCAAGCTCGCTCTTCGCTTTTCGCTCTTCGCCCTTCGCCAGAGACGAACCAGGAGCAGCGATGAGAAATTACGAAGACCTGGAAGTCTGGCAAAAGGCGCATGCCCTGACGATTCAGCTTTATAGAATCACAGAAAGCTTCCCACGGACCGAGATGTTCGGCCTGACTTCGCAGATTCGCCGAGCTGCAGGCTCGATCGGTGCCAACTTGGCCGAGGGCTGCGGGAGATGGGGCGAGGTCGAACTGGCGCGCTATGTCCAGATTGCCATGGGTTCCGCGAGCGAGCTCCAGAATCATCTCAGGCTAGCTAAAGACCTCACCTTCCTCAGTGAGTCGGATTATGGTCCATCCATGGATGCTGTGATCAGCGTTCGGCAAATGTTGACTGCACTCTTACAAACCCTTCGGCGAACTCGCAAACTGCCGGATTCTGAGTCCGTTCTGGCGAACAGCGAAGAGCGAAAAGCGAAGAGCGTCATTGCGAATGGCGAACGGCGAATGGCGAAAAGCGGAGCGGCATTGTGACTACTACCATCACCCAATACGTCTCGCGAGCGGACTACGTCCTCGCGCTGCCGATGCTGCTGCTGACGGTGTTCGCGCTCGGCATTCTGCTGATCGACCTGCTACTTCCCAAGGAATGGAAGCGGCTGAATGCCATCACTGCGCTGATTGGCCTGGCTTTCTCCGCGGCAGCGGTTGGCAAACTGCATTATGCCTATCACCTCGCTGAGGCCAAAGGCGCCAGCGTCGCTGCATTCATCGGCTTCAATGGCTCGCTGATGATGGATCGCTTCGCGATCTACTTCTTCTACCTGTTTCTGGTGGGAGCCGCGATCGCGGTGCTGATATCTGTCCGCTACATGGAAGTCGAGCACGAGAGCCATGGAGAGTTCTACGCTCTGCTGCTGTTGTCCGTAGTCGGCATGATGTGCATGGCCGCTGGCTATGACATCGTCTTGCTGTTCATCGGCCTGGAGCTGATGGCGATCTCGACCTACGTCCTGGTCGGTTTCCTGCGCCGCGATAAGCGCTCGAACGAAGCCGCCCTGAAGTATCTGCTGCTGGGGGCGTTCTCCTCCGGCATCTTCGCCTATGGATTGTCACTGTTCTACGGCGTGAGCGGCAGCACCAACCTCGGTCAGATTGCGCTCAAGCTGCAGCAGGACCTGGCGACACGGCCCAACGACCCGATCGTCATCTTCGCGCTGCTGGCGACCGCTACCGGGCTGCTGTTCAAGATCGCGGCTGTACCCTTCCATCAGTGGGCGCCGGATGCTTATGAGGGTGCCCCAACTTGCATTACAGGGTTCATGTCGGTTGCGGTGAAGGCTGCTGGATGGGCGATGTTGCTGCGCATCTTCCTCGCCATGTTATATCCGCTGCGCTCGATGTATGTGCCGCTTCTGATCTTCGTCTCCATTGCCACCATGACGGCCGGCAATCTAGCGGCCATCACCCAGACCAATACCAAGCGCCTGCTGGCGTATTCCTCGATCGCGCACGTCGGCTACATGTTGCTCGGGCTGGTCGCCAGCGACGGTACGAATAACTCCACCGGCATCGTCGCGATCCTGATTTACCTGCTGGTCTACACCTTCATGAACCTGGGCGCCTTCGCGGTCATCACCTCACTGCGGCGGCGCAACATCATTGGCGATCAGATCGACGATATCGCTGGACTCTACTTCAAAGCTCCCACCGAAGCGATCCTGATGCTGGTTTTCTTGCTCTCCCTTGCGGGTATTCCTCCGCTGGCCGGCTTCTGGGGCAAGTATTTCATCTTCCTGGCGCTGATTCAGACAGGGCACTACGTGTTGGCGGCGGTCGGCGTTCTGTACTCCGTGATCGCGCTGTATTACTACATGCGCATTGCGAACGCCATGCTGATGAAGCCGGCTGTCGATCCTGAGCCGGTGAGGCTCGGCCCGGGCATGCGCTTGGCGTTAGGCGTTACTGCCGCCGGAACGGTTGGCATTGGCGTCTTCCCGAACTTCTTCATCGGGGCGGCGAATTGGTCGCTGGGCTTGACGCAGGCAACGCACGTCGCCAGTTTGCTGCGCTAAGACACGTCGTGTCCCCGGACTCTCAGCCGTCACCAGAGGCCCGGAGCGCCCATGCGTTGTTTTAGCAGGTCGTCGCTGTTGCGGCCAAGCGTCGCGATACGTCACCCCCGCCGCGAAGCCGCTCTTCTTCAAATGCACAGTTGCTGCTCGCTCGGGTGTCCCACTCATTCACGCCGGTGGAATGACTGCGCCGCTGGTGCATCTCCAAAGCAGGGCAACACTACATGCCCTGGCACGGGAATTTGGCGTGAGCGGCCGCGAACCCTGCCGTTCTTGCCGACGGCATCCAGTGCTTGCCGGCTCGCCGCACCCGGCCACACAGCAACTGCAACACTGGCGCCTTCTGGGCACATGACCGCCCATAGCACGGCCCCGGCAAAGAACGCCACTAATCCGATAACGATCTCCACGGGTAGTGCCTCCTGAACACAAAAAGAGCCAGACCGGGAACTTCCCTGTCTGACTCTCTAATTTCACTGTAGCAGATTCGACCGGAATTCTTTACTGTTCGGCAGGTTTATATTTCCAAGCATCTCAGCAGCTTACGAGGAATTGTTGCATTTCTCCTAGTTGACATGTAGTTCCTACACTGTCGACCCGGAGTCAGAAGCGTCGCTATCCGCGAACCTACCGCCGTGATGTCAATGAAACGCTAAACTGCTCGCAATAAAGGGCCTTACCGGTTCCCATTTTGGCACAAGAGGGTCGCTGTCTTCTCTATGAATCAATCAGTTTCTAAATATAATAATATTGAAATTAAGAAATAAATATACAGACAGCCGGGGGGAGTGGATCGGCTCCGGGGCGGCTTCGTGCTCTGGTTAGAGCTGGCCGTCGGGTTCGCTCCGCCTATTTCGCCGCGGCCACCGGTTTCAGCACAATCACCAGCGCCCGCCCATCCGATTTGATCTCGCCCCCCGTCGCGGTACGGGTTTGCTTAACCTCATTCGGCCGGTCCATATACGACATCGCCTGCACCCATCCCGCCTGCTGCAGAGTCGCAGCAATGAAGTCGCGCTCCTTATCCACCTCAGGATCGATCTTGTGAGTGATCGCGTTGGCGCTGCGCTGGTCGCGTTCTATGCCGATATCGTGGGTCCCGGCGCCCGCCCACAGGACCTGATTTTGTGGCCCGTTGAACGGCGCCTTCCAGATGCGAAAGTGGTTGCGCTGGTTGGCGACCTCCACGGCTTGCGCATTCTCATACCCGAAGTCCTGCGGGCGGCCGAACAGATACAGGATGCTCATGGGTACGGTGACATAGACGTTCTTCTGCAACGTGGCGAGCAGCGCGCTTACGACGGCGTCCTGATTGGTCTTGTCCGCCACAACCCAGCCCGCGGCTTTGAGCGCGTCTGTCACCTGATCCTGAGTGCCCACAAAGACGAAGTTCACCAGATCGCCAGGATTGCCGCCCTCCGGCTTGTCGCTCACGCGATTGGGCAGTTGCTTCTGCAAAGTGGCAAACAGCGGCTGAAAATCATATTTGGCAGAACCGGCGGCTGCCCCGCTTGCCACCTGCGTGGCTGCCGCGGTGCGCTGGATTTGCACCTGAAACTTGCCGCTCGTCGGCTTCGAGAATTCCCCTTGATTGATCCCAAGATATAGCCGGCCGGCCACTGGAACCGTGACCGTTCCGTTCGCGCCAATGAAGAACGGTAGCGCAGCTGGATCGTTGCCGACTCTTCCGACCAGCGCTCCCCGTCCTGCGCTCGCGACGCTGAGAGCTAGGACTGTATCTTTCCAGCCCCGCTCCGCGCCCGCAGGTCCAACGCCGGTTTTGTCGGAGAAGTCGACCGTACCTGTGGCCGTGATGTGCAACTTGTCACCGGCGGTTAGGTCGACGCCGGTGTCGGTCCACGGAACATTCGCCGGTATAGTGACGCTCTTGCTGGTGCTGGTGCTCACCGCCCAAGCTTGCACAGACACGACGGGATTACCCGCCAGAAGTGCAAGGCCCAGCCAGACGGCAAGAACCGGATTCAGGGTCGTTCGATGCAACTTCGTCGATTTGTCTTTCATGTTCTTTAACCTCGATAACGAAACGAGGTTGCGCGTGGCTAACGCGTAGCTTCGCTGAGCGCCATTTTGCCCAGGTACACGGGATGGGAGACCTTCGGCGTATCGCTTGGCCCATATACCGGATATGGAGTGTTCTGTGCGGGCATGGGAAATCCCCAGACATTGCCGGTGCGCATGTCGATCGCAACTTTGCCCCAGGTTTGTGTCCCGTCGGATTTGCGCAGAGTCACCATCCCTTGCATGATCTGGAAGGGGTAGGCCGTATCTTCCTGCGCGAACACAGCTTGAGGTTGCACCACCGGGCGAAAGACGAGCACGCCGAGGAAGACGGTGATTGCCAGGAGAAGGAGCTTGGTTATCCAATCGAATCGCATGGGACCTCCGATTACAAAAAATGCATGCAGTTTTGCTGCCGCCAATTGTAACCGGGAACCGCGCTATTTCGAGACCTATCGCTGCACCACAAATGCTACTTGAGCACGGCGTCCGTCAGCACGAATCGGCCTAGGTACATGGGGTGCGACTTGGGCGGGACGGAGCTCGTCGGATTTGACGGATAGGGATCGGTGGTGTTGGTCGGAAACCCCCACACATCTCCGGTCTCCATGTCGATGAACACTTTGCCGTAAACTTGCCCGGAACCGTCCGGCTTGCGCAGCATGGTTGTTCCTGGTTCGACATAAAACCGTCTATTTTCCCCGTTTTGCGCCAAGACGGGTGCGGGTTGCGCCAGCGTGCGAAGTGCAATTATGCCCAGGAATAGAACCGCCATAACAAGTAAGGTCTTCACCAAGCGATCCAGTTTCATAACACCTCTCAGCTTCCAATGTGCGGCCGCATGAACTTTAATATTTCCCGCGTTGCTAAATGGAAGGTAATACCAGGGAACGGAATCGTGCCAGAAAAATGGGTGATTCGACTTGCCCCATCGGGCCTGGGATGCGCGTTCAGGAAGAGGCCCCAGAATGGGCTGGGGCTGGTAATGAATTTGTAGCCGACTCACCCGGGTTTCAGAGGCGCTTCAGCTTTGCCTGGGGAACAGAAAGTTCAACATCGGCGCCACCCTGTCAGCCCAGGCCCATTCGGTATGTTCTCCGCCCTCCGCCTCCATGTAGCCGAGGTTTTCGCCTTCGCGCCAGCCCTTTTGCTCCAGCGCCTCTTTCAGCAGGCGAACATCGGGAAGGGCGCGCTTGCTCTCATTGGTGCCGATGTCGAGCCAGATATGCTGCCCTGTATCGTGTCGTAATTGCGAAACCGTCTTCAAAATGGCTCGGCCATGCCACCACACCGACGGCGATAGGATGGCCAGCTTGCCGAATACCTCGGGATAGCGAAGCCCAAGATACATGGAAACCAGCCCACCCAGCGACGACCCGCCCACGCCGCAGTTCGCGCCGGAGATGAGCACGCGATATTTCTGGGCGACGAACGGACGTAGCTCTTCCACCAGCATCTGTCCGTACGCATCGGCGTGGCCCCCGCCGAGACGGCGGTCCTCCACCGGGGTATATTCGTCGATTCGGTGCTCGCCGGTGTTGTAGATGCCGACCATCACCAGCGGCTCGATCTTGCCGGCAAGAATGAGCTCGTCCGCAGTTTCTCCCAGTCGCCAGTAGTTGCCCTTAATGAACGACGTCTCGGGATCGAACAGGTTCTGGCCGTCCTGCATGAACAGCACGGGGAAGAGTCGCTCCTGTTCCACGGCATACGTCGGAGGCACGTAGACCACGAAATGGTGCTTGTCGTCGATCAGCGACGACTGGAACTGCTCATGCTTAAAGAGGCGCGACTTCAGGTCGCTCGCCGCCGCGAAGGCCTGCGCCATCGCAGCGCTGGGGTCGGAGATAATCGGTTCTGTCGCCATTCCTGTAATATTGTTTTTTTCTTTGGCAACAGCTGGACCGGCGCGACGACTGGGCCGCCGGGTTTGCGAGCCAAAGCTTTGTGATTTTCGAGGCACCCTAGTTCAAAAGTGGTGTCTTAGATTAGCAGACGCAATTTTTGTTACAACACAAACTTTTCGCCACGAGGCCTTCAACTTGAATCGCGAATATCACCGCTGGTGGTCCAAAGACCTGCATCGTGACATGGAACTGCTCTGTTTCGGCCATGCCGGAACCAAGGTACTCGTCTTTCCGACTTCGATGGGACGGTATTTTGAATACGAAGACAACAAGATGGTTGCCAGCCTGGCCGACCGCCTGGACAACGGGCAGCTCCAGATCTATTGCGTCGACGGCATTGATCTGGAGAGCTGGTACAACAAGAGCGCGCACCCCTATTGGCGGGTGCAGCGCCACCTCCAATACGAGCAATACATCATCAACGATGTCTTTGCGCTGATGTGGGACAGGAACTGGACCCCGCGAACCATCGTGACGGGGTGCAGTTTTGGCGCCT
The DNA here is from genome assembly GCA_963796585.1 of uncultured Acidobacteriaceae bacterium. Classification (GTDB taxonomy): domain Bacteria; phylum Acidobacteriota; class Terriglobia; order Terriglobales; family Acidobacteriaceae; genus CAVVDY01. The sequence continues at coordinate 536,768 of CAWCMB010000001.1, read as the reverse complement.
TCCATGCCCTGAATTTTGCTTTCCGCCATCCCGAGATGGTCACCGGCTGCGTGACCATGGCCGGAGCGTTCGATATACGCCGCTATATGAATGGCTGGTATAGCGAAGACGTGTACTTTAACAACCCGGTCGATTACTTGGCGAATTGCACCGACGGGTGGAAGTACAACCACATCCGTACCGTGCTCTCCACGGGCGAGTGGGACATGTGCTGGCAGGACAATGAGCAGATGGCAGCCATCATGCGCGGCAGCGGCATCCGGCACGAGCTGTATGTTTGGGGCGACCGCAGCTACCACGACTGGCCGGACTGGCGCCCCATGGCGCGGGCGTACCTGGAGTAGGGGACGGGGCAGGTTTGGCTGCGCCGTCGTTTGCAACGACGTGGATTCTCGTCTGAGGCGATATCAGGCGGACTGTGTCGCAATGAGTGTAATTGGGACTTATCGCCAGTGCTGGCTTGTGCGGCAGCCCCGACCTCCACGCGTCTGAGAAACTTTGAGATTCGCCAACGACACAGCCCGCAGGGCGGAATGGTGTGAGCCCGCTGCGTGAGTAGCGGGAAAGCGTTATCAACGATACCGAGCCGCGTCAGCGGCGGCAGGAAGCGTGAGTGAGCTGGCGCCCGAAAACCTCCGGCGAAATGTGAGAGGGCATAGCGCCTCTGGCGCGGCTACGATTCTGGATCATCAACACCCGGCTCTGACGATCCGGACTCAAATCATCTCGCCCTTCGGGCTATAACTTGCGATACAGTCATGCTTTGGTTTCGCGGCTAGTTACGGTCGTCCCTGTCTAGGGATTCCCAGTCCTGCCCCTGACGCGGAGCTTTGCCCCCTCCCCGTGTTCCCGAATCCAGCCGTTCTCCTCTACAATAACTAGAGTTTCAGCACACCCAGTGCTGCTTCGCGGACGGCATTTCCCAACATATCGAGCATCCATCAAGAACAAAGGGCGCCGTTGGCAAGCAGTTATTCCGAGTTCCAGGAGCTTCCGTGAAGAAGATCGGGATTATTTTTGGGATGGAGACCACCTTCCCGCCGGCGTTGGTCGACAAAATCAACTCCATGGGCGAGCCCGGAATCCAGGCCGAACTCGGCCAGATTGGCGAAGTTCGCATGGCCGAGCCTTCGCCCTACCATGTCATTGTCGACCGCATTTCGCACGACATCCCGTTCTATCGGGCATATTTGAAGAACGCGGCGCTCAGCGGCACCATCGTCATCAACAATCCGTTTTGGTGGAGTGCCGACGACAAGTTCTTCAACTTCGCGCTCGGCGACAAGCTAGGCGTGGCGATCCCGAAAACCGTGCTTCTGCCGCATAAGGAGCATCCTGCCGGCACTACCGATCGCTCCATGCGCAACCTGCAATTTCCCCTGCCGTGGGACAGCATCTTCAGCTACGTCGGCTTTCCGGCCTTCCTGAAGCCGTTCGATGGCGGCGGCTGGCGCGATGTTTACAAGGTCAACTCGCCGGAAGAGTTCTTCTCCGCCTACGACCAGACGCGCGATCTGTGCATGACCTTGCAACGCGGCGTAAAGTTCAAGGAATATTTCCGCTGCTACGTGGTGGGGCAGGAGAAGGTGCACATCATGCAGTACGATCCTTCGGCCCCGTTCCACGAGCGCTATTTGAAGAACCCGCCTCCCGTGGATCCCAAGTTGCTGGCGCGGGTAGAGCGCGACTGTCTTACGCTGTGCCGCGCGTTAGGCTACGATCTCAACACTGTGGAGTTCGCGTGCGAAGACGGTATTCCTTACGCCATCGACTTCATGAATCCCGCGCCTGATGCGGATGTGAATTCTGTGGGACAGGCGAACTTCGATTGGATCGTCAATGCTGTCGCCGACTTGGCGATTCGCAAGGCGAAGGCGCACACCGGCGAAGTACGCGAGTACCGTTGGAGTAGCTTCCTCAGCGGCGATACGGGCCAAAAAGAACTAGCAAAACCTGCGCGGGGAAAGGGCTAATTGCGATGACCCGGCCGAGCCTGAGTATTGGCATCGAAGAGGAATATCAGACGATCGATCCTGAAACCCGGGACCTCCGTTCGCACATCGCGTCGGAGATTCTGTCTAAGGGTAAGCTCGCGCTCAGCGAAGCGATCAAGCCCGAGATGCACCAGTCGGTCATCGAGGTCGGCACCCGCGTCTGCAAGGACATCCAGGAAGCGCGGCAAAATATTCTGGAGCTGCGTCGCGAGGTGATTACTCTCGCCGGCGAGCATGGTATGTTGCTCGCCTCCGCCAGCACCCATCCGTTCTCCGATTGGAAGACGCAGGAGATCTATCCTGATCCGCGCTACCACCAGGTAGTCGAAGACATGCAGCTCCTGGCCCGCGCCAACCTGGTGTTCGGACTGCACGTTCACGTCGGCATCGAGGACCGCAATACTGCGATTCACATCATGAATTCGATGCGGTACTTCCTGCCGCACATCCTGGCGCTGTCGAGTAATTCTCCCTTCTGGATGGGAATGAACACCGGTTACAAGTCGTATCGCTCGAAGGTTTTTGAGCGCTTTCCGCGAACGGCAATTCCCGACGTCTTCGCCAACTGGGCCGAATACGAAACCTTCGTCAACCTGCTGGTCAAGACGCACTGCATCGACAACGGGAAGAAAATCTGGTGGGACATCCGGCCGCATCCGTTCTTCAATACCCTGGAAGTTCGCGTCTGCGACATTCCTATGCGGCTCGACGAAACCATAGCCATCGCTGCGCTTATTCAAGCCACTATGTCGATGCTGTACAAACTTCATGCATCCAACAAGAGTTATCGAATTTATGGGCGCGCGCTGATCATGGAAAATAAGTTCCGCGCGACGCGCTATGGCATCGAGGGCAAGCTAATCGACTTCGGCAAGGAAGAAGAAGTTCCCCTGAAGGACCTGATGATCGAGTACCTTGATTTGATCAGTGACGATGTGGAGGAACTCGGCTCGCGCAAGGAAATTGACTATATTCACCAGATGCTGGAGATGGGAACCGGAGCCGACCGCCAGCTAAGGGTCTTTAAAGAGACCGGCGACCTGAAGAAGGTGGTTGATTACATAGTTGCCGAGACGCGTGTCGGCGTTTTTGAGACTACTGCGGCGATAAAGTAAGTCAAGTGGTGGCAGAGCTGGCCTTCAGGCCAGCGTCAAGCCGCTTATATTGGTAAGGGCTTTAGCCCCGGAGCAATCCACTTTCAGAGTGTAAGAGTACAATCCAAAGAGTTTGAGCCGCAGTACCTCCCGTTTGTCTATTCTGTTTGTAGAAAGGCTATCGTTTGAATCAGACCGCTACTGATCTCACCCAAACTGCATTCGATCCGGAGCTTTCGCCCGGCGCCTACAACGCAGTGAACACCTGTCTCCGCATTCAACCTTCAGAGAAGGTTACCGTCATCACCGACGATGACACGCGCGAGATTGCGGCCAGTATCGTTCACGAACTGATTGCCGTCGGCTCGCCCTTCCACGCTTATGTGCTCGAAGACGTCGCGCCGCGGCCACTCAGCGGGCTTCCTGCCGAAATTGCGGAAGACATGGAGACCAGCCAGGTCAGCATTTTCGCCGTGCGCGTGCAGCGGAATGAGCTGAAGTCGCGCATGGAGATGACCGACATCGTCAATCGCCGGCGCATGCGTCACGCGCACATGGTCAATATCAATCACCAGATCATGCTCGAGGGAATGCGCGCCGACTTCAATCACGTCGATGCGCTCAGCCGCAAGGTGATGGACATCGTCACCCAGGCCGACAAGATTGTCGCCAGGAATCCGGCGGGGACCGATCTCACCGCCGACATGAACCATGATTACAAGTGGATCAAGACCAGCGGCATCATCAGTCCAGATAAATGGGGAAACCTTCCCGGCGGCGAGGTTTTCACCACTCCGGGTGAGGTGAACGGAACATATGTGGTCGATGGCGTGGTCGGTGATTACCTGTGCGAAAAGTACCAGGACCTCGGCAATCAACCGCTCACCATCCACATGAAACAGAATCGCATCACCGAAGTCTTCAGCGAGAACAAAGAGCTGGAGCAGGAATTCTGGGCCTATACCCACACCGATGAAAATAGTGATCTGGTGGGCGAATTTGCCATCGGCACCAACCTCGGGCTGAAGCACGTGATCGGGCAGATTCTTCAGGACGAGAAGTTTCCCGGCGTGCACATCGCCTTCGGCAATCCTTATGGATTCCACACCGGTGCGCAGTGGTATTCGAGCACCCACATCGACGTGGTTGGTACGCACTTCGACATCTGGGTTGACGGGCAGCAGATCATGCAAAAAGGCGAATTCCTCATCGAGGCATAAGGATGGTTCCCGCGCTGCGCGAGGAGTTCAACCGGAACTTCACCACCACGAAATACCAGAACTTACTCCAGTCGCTCGACAAAATCTCGGAGACGCATATCGAGTACCGCGTCTCCGAAACGCCGTGCTTTGTTCCGAAACCTTTAGTCGACCAGATGTCGGACTACGGTCGCGACCTCATCCTTCAGCTGGCAAACAATCCCACTTACCGCAAGCTGTCAGACGTCAGCGTTCCTGCGAAGTACAACGTGGCGAATGAATCTCGGCGGCCCATGTGGGTCGCTGTGGACTTCGGTCTGGTGCGCGGGCGGGATGGCGAGGTCGAACCAAAGCTGGTTGAGTTGCAGGGTTTCCCTTCTCTGTACGGTTATCAGCCGATGATGGCCGAGCAGTACATTGAGACCTATGGGTTGCGAAAAGATTTAGGCGTTTATCTGTGCGGCCATAATCACGACTCCTACTGGGAACTGATTCGCAAACTCATCGTCGCCGATCACGATCCCGAGAACGTGATTCTGCTGGAGCTCGATCCGCAGCATCAGAAGACACTGCCCGACTTCAACATCACGCAACGCAAGCTGGGGATTGCGGTGGCCGACATCCTGACGTTGAAGAAACGTGGCAAGAAGCTGTACTACAGCAAAGACGGGCGTGAGATTGAAGTTCGGCGCATCTACAATCGCACCATCGTTGACGAACTCGAGCGCAAAAGTATCAGGCTGCCTTTTGACTTACGCGAGGAACTAGATGTCGAATGGGCCGGACACCCCAACTGGTATTTCCGCATCAGCAAGTTTTCCATCCCTTACCTGAAGCACCGCTGCGTGCCGCGGACCTGGTTCGTCGACGAGAACCCGGTCGTTCCCACCGACAACCAGAACTATCTGCTGAAGCCGCTGTACTCCTTCGCCGGCGTCGGCATAAAGTTCGCGCCCACCGAGGCAGACATCGACGCTATTCCGGCGGCTCAGCGACACGACTATATTTTGCAAGAGCGCATGCGATTCGAGCCGGTCATCCAGACGCCGCACGGCGCTACGCAGATGGAAATTCGCATGATGTACGTCTGGCCGGAAGGCGGCGAGCTCACTCCGGTGCTGCCGCTGGTGCGCATGGGCCGCGGCATGATGATGGGCGTCGATCACAACAAGAATTTGGAGTGGGTAGGCAGCTCGGCCGCGCTGGTGGCGTGAGACAGAGTGATGCTACCTTTCCCTAGAATCTGAACTCTCGGGTGGAAGCCCCGCATTCATGCGTCGTCTAGTCTAGAGGTTTGTACAAGGCCCCATTCGTGCGGGAGCTTACGTCATGGCGTCATCCTCGGACAGACTTGGAGGACTTATGTCCGAGCCGCGACGCGGCGACTCCGTCGTTAGCCCCGGTCGCAAGACCGGGGTACGAGTGCCTCAGACAGTGCTCAGGCCGCGTAGCGGCCTAGTCAAACATGTAGGCTGGATCGTATTTCACCCCGGCCCGTTCCAAAATTGCCGTGTATTCTTGCTCGAACGATCGCGTCGCGTGATGTTTCGGTTGATTTTCAATGTATCGCTTCACTGCGGCAAGGGCGGAAGGGCTCACACTCATGCCGAAGTACCCGTCTTGCCACCTAAATACGCGATTGTTCTTCCGAATGCGCAGCGACGAGTTGCATTTGAGCTCGCGTACAATCTCCGACACCGCCCGCGTAGACGGAACGGACAGCAGCAGGTGAATGTGATTCGCGGTGCCTCCCACAGCGAGCAGCTTGATTTTCGACGAGCGTGCGACCTCACGCATCGTAGACCAAACCTTGTGGGGCTCGGGTATAAGAGGTAACCGGCGTTTAGTGCTGAAGACGCAGTGGACGTAGTTTAGGAAATAGGTGTGAGCCATCGGGATAGGCCGCTACGCGGCTGGCGCTGCCTTCATTGATGCCAACCCCGGGCTTGCGCCCGGGGCTAAGAACGGAGTCGCTGCTTCGCAGCTCGTGAACAGGTTGTAGCGTCTCTAGACGATTACCATTCGTCCCACGGGCAACTGTCTTACGCCGTGGCCGCCGACTCCGTGATCTGCACCGTCTCCACCCGCGGGCCCATCAGGTACTCGTTGATGGCTTTGGCTGCGGTGCGTCCCGCGCCCATAGCCAGGATCACGGTTGCGCCGCCGGTCACGATGTCGCCACCAGCAAACACGCCCGGCTTCGAGGTCGCCAGCGTCTGCTCGTTGGCAAGGATGTAGCCGCGTTTCGTGGTCGCCAATCCGGGGGTAGTCGACTGAATCAGCGGATTCGCCGTTGTACCCGCAGCAATCACAGCGACCTGGCAGGGATGTACAAACTCCGAGCCCGGAATCGGCACCGGGCTGCGCCGTCCCGACTCGTCCGGCTCGCCCAGTTCCATGCGAATACACTTGGCGGCAGTGAGGTTGCCCTTCTCGTCGCCCAGGAACTCCACCGGGTTCACCAGCATCTCGAAGTGAACCCCCTCGTCATGAGCGTGATGGACCTCTTCCACACGGGCCGGCATCTCGGCTTCGGTACGGCGATATAGGATGGTGGCGCTTTTCGCGCCGAGCCTCAGCGCGCTGCGCACAGAATCCATTGCGGTGTTGCCGCCGCCGATGACGACCACGTCGCGGTCCTTGCAGGGATACAGCGGCTCGTCGTAGTCCGGGAAGCGATACGCACGCATGAGGTTTACACGGGTCAGAAATTCGTTGGCCGAGTAGATACCGTTGAAGTGCTCGCCGGGGACGTTCAGGAACCGTGGTAAACCGGCGCCGGTCCCGATAAACACCGCGTCGTAGCCTTCTTCCTGCATCAGTTCGTCGATGGTGACGCTCTTGCCGACTACGACGTTGGTTTCGAACTCAACGCCGCGCTTCTGCAGCGTCTCGACCTCGAAGCGGACAATGTCTTTAGGTAAACGAAACTCCGGAATGCCATACACCAGCACTCCACCGAACTCGTGCAGGGCTTCGAACACCCGCACCTTGTGACCCCACTGAATCAAGTCGCCGGCGCAAGCCAATCCTGACGGCCCGCTGCCTACGATGGCAATTTTCTTTCCGGTCGCAGGCTTGCTTTTGGGCAATCCGACCTGGCCGGAGCTGCGCTCCCAATCAGCAACGAAGCGTTCGAGATACGCGATGCCGATGGCTTCGCCCTTCTTACCCAGAACGCAACCCGATTCGCACTGGTCCTCGACCGGGCATACACGGCCGGTGATTGCCGGCAATGCGTTGTCTTCGCGAACCTTTGAAGCAGCGCCCAGGTAATCACCTTTGACGATGAAGTCCATGACCGCGCGCACATCTACGGCCACGGGACACTTCTTCATACAGCCCGGTTTGTTGCACTCGATGCAGCGCAGCGATTCCTGATGCGCCTGATCAGGGGTGAATCCTGTGTTCACTTCCAGAAAATTGCACGCACGAACCTGCGCATCCTGTTCGGGCATGCGCTGGCGGGGCAATTTAACACGCTCTTTGTTGGGCAGCGGATTGTTGCTCATTCCTTCACTCCTGCGGCTTCGGCCGCGCACTGGTGGGCATGAATGCTTTCGCGGACGCGGGCAACTTCAGCCTCGGGATTCGCCTGCAATCGATCGATGCTTTGCCGCTCCTGTTCGCGATACATACTGTTGCGCTGCATCAGGACGTCGAAGTTCACCCGGCTGGCGTCGAACTCTGGCCCGTCCACACAGGCGAACTCGCTCTTGTTGCCGACCAACACGCGGCAGCCGCCGCACATGCCGGTGCCGTCCACCATGATCGAATTCAGGCTGACCATGGTCTTGATCTGTTTGGGGGCGGTGACGTTCGCGACAGCACGCATCATGGGGATGGGGCCCACGGCGAGGACATAGTTCACGTCGCCCGCGGCAACCAGTTCCTTCAGCTTGTCGGTAACCAGGCCTTTGTCGCCGTAGCTGCCATCGTCGGTCACGATGTATGTCTCATCGCTGACGTCGCGCACTTCCTGCTCCAGGCAGAGCAGGTCTTTACTGCGCGCGCCGACAATCGAGATAACCTTGTTACCGGCACGCTTCAATTCGCGGGCCGTCGGGTAGGCCATGGCCGTTCCCACGCTGCCGCTGACGATCACGGCGGTGCCGAAGTTCTCAATTTCGGAAGGCTTACCGAGCGGCCCGACGACGTCGAGGATAGAGTCGCCCGCCTCCAGCATGCTGAGCAGCATGGTGGTCTTCCCGATGGCTTGGACGACGATGGTGACGGTCCCGGCATCTGCGTTGGAATCGGCGATGGTCAGCGGGATACGTTCACCGCTGTCATCGAGCCGAACGATGACAAACTGGCCGGGCTTCTGCTTGCGCGCGATACGCGGCGCCTTGATTACAAATAACTTGATGCCTCGCGCCAATGGGCGCGCTTCAACGATAGGAAACACGGTTTCCCTCCACCCTTGATTTTGGGGAGGGACAACCGGCTAGTCTGTGGCATACGTCACAGCGCCTGGGTTACAGCGCACAAACGGATGGAAATGGAGAAGCAGGGCCGCCAATGGTGTTGCGGGAATAGCCGCCAATCGGGTGGCCCACTCGGGCTGGGTTTGCCCGGGTGGGGATTTCTTGACGGTCCGTGGCGGGACAGACGAAAAGCCCCACCCCGCCAACCGAAGGCGGAATGGGGCACCCGATTGAGAAGTTCTCGATAGAATCGCGGGGTGGGCCACCCGCCGATTGGGTTGAATGTGGCGCCCCATACCTTTGTGGGTGGCCCACTCGGGCTGGGTTTGCCCGGGTGGGGATTTCTTGACGGTTCGTGGCGGGACAGACGAAAAGCCCCACCCCGCCAACCGAAGGCGAATGGGGCACCCGATTGAGAAGTTCTCGATAGAATCGCGGGGTGGGCCACCCGCCGATTGGGTTGAATGTGGTGCCCATACTTCGTGGGTGCCCCATTCGGGCTGGGTTTGCCCGGGGGGGATTTCTTGACGGTTCGTGGCGGGACAGACGAAAAGCCCCACCCCGCCAACCGAAGGCGGAATGGGGCACCCGATTGAGAAGTTCTCGATAGAATCGCGGAGTGGGCCACCCGCCGATTGGGTTGAATGTGGTGCCCCATACTTTGTGGGTGGCCCACTCGGGCTGAGTTTGCCCGGGTGGGGATTTCTTGACGGTTCGTGGCGGGACAGACGAAAAGCCCCACCCCGCCAACCGAAGGCGGAATGGGGCACGCATTATAGAAGGGCGCCCCTTTCGGAGTAGGCTGCAGTTGCTGTGAGAAGCAGTAACCAAGCCGAAAGGAAAGGAACACCCTGATGAATAGCATCAAGTATGTCGGGCTGGATGTCCACCAGAGCACTATCAGCGTGGCCGTGCTAGATAGCGACGGCAAGCTGGTGATGCAATCCATACTCGCGACCCAGGCACCCGCTATCGTGGATTTCTTCGCGGGGCTGCGGGGCACCATCCATGTGACCTTCGAAGAAGGCAGTCAGGCCGCATGGCTGTACGATCTGCTGCTGCGGCGGGTGGCCAAGCTAGTGGTGTGCAATCCGCGCAAGAACGCGCTGCTGAAGGCGGGCAACAAGAGCGATGCCATTGATGCTCGCAAGCTGGCCGAGTTGCTGCGTGCGGGCTTGCTGTCGGCGGTCTATCAGGGACAGAGAAGCACGGCCGCGGTCAAGCAACTGGGGCGCAGTTATGCCGCGCTGACCGAAGACACCACCCGCATCATGGGCCGCATCAAGGCACTGTATCGCAGCCAGGCGATTGCTTGTGCCGGCGAGAAACCCTACAGCACGGGCCATCGCGAAGACTACTTAGCGCAGCTGCGGGAGCCGGGATTACAGCGGCGGGCGCGGCGGCTCTATCAAGAGCTGGATCTGCTGCAACAGTTGCGTCGTGAAGCCCGTTGCGATCTGCTGCTGGAATCCCGCAAGCATCAAGAGAGCAGGTTGCTGCGTTCGATTCCCTGGCTCGGTCCCATTCGGGTTGCGCTGCTCATAGCGCGGGTGCAGACGCCGCATCGCTTCCGCAGCAAGCGCCAGTTCTGGGCCTACTGCGGGCTGGCCCTGGAGACGCGCAGCAGCGCTGATTATCAGATGGTGAACGGACAACTGCAACGACGCAACAAGCCGGTCTTCATTCGCGGATTGAATCTCAACCACAATCACGATCTTAAGAATCTGTTTAAGAGTGCGGCCACTACGGCCAGCGGCAGCAGCGGAGTGTTTGGCCGCTTCTACGAAAACCTTCTGATAAAGGGAATGAAGCCCGAGCTGGCGCGGCTCACCCTGGCGCGCAAGATCGCCGCCATCACTCTACACATCTGGAAGAAAGGAGAACCGTTCGACGCTGAATATCTGACGCCACATGCAGCTTGAGCGCGCAGCGACGGGACGTAGCGGAATTCGTTTTCGCATTGTCGTTCTCACTGAGCGCTCGGGTTCGAGGGTAAGTATCCTGGCCGGGTTAGGCTAAAGCGTCCTGCAAGGACCAAGTCTCACGGGGCACCGTATGCTCCCTCGGACAACCCAACAAAGCCATAGCGCCGCCCGCCAGCGGGCGAGTCTCCGATAGAACCATGGTTGGCCATGACCACCCATGTGGCTTGTGCAGCCTCAGCCGACGACGACGCAGTAACGTGGAAGCGAAAACCAGAAGACCCTGCCGCCGCAAAGCTCATGCCGGCATCAACCGGGGCTGGATGCCAGAGAACTACCCCTCTCTGCCGCCGGGGGTGAAGTATTTTCTCTTGACATCCCCTTCTATAGAACCCGATTGAGAAGTTCTCGATAGAATCGCGGGGTGGGCCACCCGCCGATTGGGTTGAATGTGGTGCCCATACTTCGTGGGTGCCCCATTCGGGCTGGGTTTGCCCGGGGGGGATTTCTTGACGGTTCGTGGCGGGACAGACGAAAAGCCCCACCCCGCCAACCGAAGGCGGAATGGGGCACCCGATTGAGAAGTTCTCGATAGAATCGCGGAGTGGGCCACCCGCCGATTGGGTTGAATGTGGCGCCCCATACTTTGTGGGTGGCCCACTCGGGCTGGGTTTGCCCGGGTGGGGATTTCGAAGGAGCCCACCCCGGCAACAGAAGCCGGAATGGGGCACCCACGCCTTTCCGGCCCCAGGCCCTTACGATCTACTGCGGCTCGGTCTTGCCTTCCACTTTGGTTGCGCCTTCGTCCGTCTTCTGAGCGCCCTTGTGCACCACTTTCTTCGTGGTGTTCTTGGTGGCGGTGCCAGTTTTCTTGGCCGCCGTCGCCGTCCCGTGGCCGACATCTTTGGCTGCATTCTTGGTTTCATGGCCAGCATCCTTCATGTCCTGGCTGGCGGACTCTTGCGCCGCGGCAGCGCCGGCCATAAGACCCAAGCTCAAAACTCCACCTGTCAATACCATGGCGATCTTCTTCATTCTTGTCAGCTCCTGATTGCGTAATGTAGCGTCCGTAGTGGGATGCACGTTTTGCGGTTCAGGCACTCGCCATTGAGCGGCAACAAAAGTTGACCGCCGGTGTTTGGATTGGCGGCAACCGGCCCGAAACCTGAATCCAACAACCGGCGTAGCTTGCGAATCAAGGATGGCCCATCAACTCATGCCTCTAGCTTTCGGATCTGTCCGCCGTCCCGTTTCCGTGTATCTGGCACTCGCGTCTCGTAGGGGCTGGTTGTTCGGGTTCACCCTGATGTTGGCAATTGCTGCTTCAGCCCAGCAGTCGGCTTCGTTGAATACCGGCGTGATCGCACCGACGCTGTCGACCGCGCTGCCGGATGCGCCGTCGACCTCGACGGAGGTTCAGTCCAGTTCCTTTGGCGAGGAGTTGGGGCATGGGGTCTTAACCATCGGCAAAGATGAGCTGACATTCATCAAGGCGCCGTTCCAAAAGAAAAATCTTAAGTGGGATGTGCTTTTCGTCGCCGCGCTCACGCCACTGATTGCCACCGATGAGCACGTTGTACAGCAGGTGAATCCAGCGTGGAACGACACCGGCATCGCGGTCTCGAACGCTATTCTCGGGATCGACGTGGTGACAGCAGGCGGTATTTTCGTGACGGGCTTAGCGACCGATGACGCGCATGCCAAAGACACGGGAGTGGCCACAGCGCGGGCCGTTGCCGATAGCGTCATCATGTATGGCGCGATGAAGGCCATCTTCCAGCGCGAGCGTCCTTTCAGCGGCGGAGCCGAAGGCAAGTTCTTCTCCGGCAACTGGAGTAACGGTTCGTTTCCTTCCGGACATTCCATGTTCAATTGGACCATTGCGTCGGTGATCGCGCATGAATATCCCAAGTGGCCGGTAGCGGTCGTAATGTATGGGCTGGCAACCGCCTCCAGCACTTACCGCGTGACGGCAGGCGTTCATTTTCCCTCGGACGTTGTCGCCGGCGGCGTCTTCGGATATCTGATCGGGCGCTATGTCGCCAAGCAGGACAATCATCTTCCGGGCGACGCGCCGGCGCATCCGCATAGTAAGATTCTGCGCGTCGAAGATGCGGTCCTGTCGCACGTCAGCATCGGCATACAATAGCAATGCTCGGCGACGCTGCCGCCAACCTTTGCGGCGAGGCTGCATCTATCGCGTGATTGGGATCGGCCTTTGGCCTTGAAACCACATGGCACAAGCAAGCTCTAGCTCTCCCCTCCCCGTAAGGCGGTTCGGCAAGCATTCGGACGTGACGTTGCGTGTGTATAATCCGCAACTAGCCCAATAGTACAAGTGGGGGAAGATGACTAAACGTGCAGCTTTGGTGCTCCTTGTTGTTCTGTTTGTTGGCAACTTCGTCGTCGCGCAGGCAACACTCGACCCCAGGAAGAATCTGGCAAACGTCCACGTGCAACATGTTTTTATTGTGATGGAAGAGAACCATGGCTGGAACAGTGTGGTCGGCAATCAACAGATGCCGTATCTCAACAGCCTGATTAATAGCAATTCGGTCGCGCAAGGCTACTTCGGCGACACGCATCCCTCGATCGGCAACTACTTCATGCTCACGACGGGACAGATTATCACCAACAACGACGGCTACGGCGGTACGGTGAGCGTAGACAACGTGGTACGCGATCTGATTGCGAACGGCAAAACCTGGAAGGAATATTCGGAGAGCATTCCGAATGTGGGATACATCGGCGGCGATAGCGGACTGTACGCGGAACGCCACAATCCCTGTTCGTATTTTTCGGACGTTCGCGGTAATCAAACTCAGATGAACAACCTGGTTCCGTTCACTCAGCTCGCAACCGATATCGCGAACCACGCGCTACCCAACTACGGCTTCATCGTTCCCAACCTCAACGACGACGCACATAACGGCACGCTGGCACAGGCTGATGTGTGGCTGCAAGCGAACATCCCTCAGTTGCTGAACAGTCCTGACTTCAATACCCCGGGGGGTGGCCTATTGATCATTACTTTCGATGAGGCAGAAACCAGCGACAGCAATTTCGGCGGCGGCCACGTGGTGTGGGTCGCGGTTGGCCCCGACGTCCGCCTGGGCTATCCGCCGCCAAAGTCGGAGTTCCCGGTGCGGTTGTATCAGCACGAAAGCACACTGCGCTTCATGATGCAGTTACTGGGACTGACTTCGTTTCCTGGCAATGCCGCGACTGCTCCTGACATGACCGAGTTCATTCTGGGCGATTAACCTTGTTGCGCCCGTATACTGAAGAGGTGTCCGGGCGCAACTTCTTCCTCCTCTCACTTTTGTTCTGCATATCGGCTGCCGCATTCGCGGCGGAGCCCTGCAATCTCTCGACCGAAAAGCCGCTTCAGGGCAGCGTGGTCCGGCTCACCTGCAACGCTGAGGCGTCGTCGGCGCGTATGGGCGAGCGCACCGTTCCTCTGTTCAAGCAGGCAAGCGGCGACTGGCTGGGATTGATGCCCATACCGGCGAACCACGCTGCGGGTCCGTCCGAAATTACCTTTCTCTCATCAGTTCAGCAGCCCGCCGAGACTGCGACCATCACCGTCGTCGACGCGCGCTTCGCTACCCAGAACGTGAACCTTGCGCCCGGAATTGCAAGTCTGCACAACACTCCGGAAGAAGTTGAGATACTGAAAGGCTTTCGCCAAAATCTTACCGACGTGCGCTATTGGCAGGACCGCTTTATCGAGCCGGTTCCCGGCTGCATGGTCTCGCCCTTCGGCGTGAAGCGCTATCGCAATCACAAGCCCACAGGTGAATACCACGGCGGCGTTGACCTGCGCTCGCCCGCCGGAACTCCGGTACGGGCGGCCGCCGACGGCCAGGTGAAGTTCGCTCAGCTCATTACCGTGCTAGGCAATACCGTCGGACTCGATCACGGCCAGGGGGTCGAGACCATCTACATGCACATGTCGAAGCTGGCCGTTGAACCGGGGACGCAGGTCAAGCAAGGGGACGTCATCGGTTACGTGGGGACCACCGGACGCTCCAGCGGCCCCCATTTGCATTGGACGCTGTACGTGAACGGCGTGCAGGTCAACCCCGGGCAGTGGGTCAAGCTCACGGCTTGCAGCAAGTGACTTGACTCTGCGAGTGGTGTAAGCACCAGCTTCAGCCTGGTGAAAGCAGCTGGTGGAAGAGTTCGGGCTTTAAGCCCCGGAGATCATTCCGCACATCGGCTATATTCGCGAAGCTTGGCCTTATCGGAACGATTGATCTCGTGCCCTGATACCAAGCTCCCCAGGCGCGGCAAAAGCGGTCAGCGCCGCAGCCTGTTAGAATCGTAGCTGCCCCTAGTAAACCCTGATGGACCCTTCACTCATCCGAAATTTTGCCATCATCGCCCATATTGATCATGGGAAGAGTACGCTTGCCGACCGTCTGCTGGAGCTAACCGGTTCGCTCACGGCCCGCGAGATGCAGGAGCAGGTGCTCGACGCGATGGACCTGGAGCGCGAGCGGGGCATCACCATCAAGGCGCATTCGGTTCGCATGATGTATCCCGCAGCCGATGGCAAGACATACCAGCTCAACCTGATTGATACCCCCGGCCACGTGGACTTCAGCTACGAAGTTTCGCGCTCGCTGGCGTCGTGCGAAGGGGCGCTGCTGGTGGTTGACGCCTCGCAAGGCGTCGAGGCACAGACGCTCGCCAACGCCTACATCGCGATTAACAACGGGCTGGAAATCATTCCCGTCATCAACAAAATTGATCTGCCGAGCGCCGACATCGAACGCACCAAAGAGATGATCGAAGGCGCCGTGGGGCTCGATGCTTCACATGCGCTCGCCATCAGCGCCAAGACCGGCCAAGGCGTGCCTGAGGTGCTCGAAGCCATCGTGCAGAAGATTCCGCCTCCCAAGGGACGCGGGGCCCATCAGCTACAGGCGCTGATCTTCGACTCATGGTTTGATCCCTATCGCGGAGTGGTGGTGCTGGCTCGCGTAATTCAGGGCGAGCTGAAAAAGGGGCAGAAGATTCGTCTGATGTCGAATGGCCGCAGCTTCGAGGTGGAAACGCTAGGCGTGCTCACGCCCAAGCCGGTGGAAATAGAAGAGCTGTCGGCGGGAGAAGTGGGATTCCTGATTGCCAACATTAAGAATGTTGCCGACACCAAGATTGGCGACACCATCACCGATGAGTCAAATCCTGCGATTGAGCCGCTGCCCGGCTTCGAAGAATTGAAGCCGATGGTGTTCGCAGGACTCTACACAGTGGACGCGCACGAACACACGCTGCTGCGCGAGGCGCTGGAGAAACTTCGCCTGAACGACTCATCCTTCTTCTTCGAGCCGGAGAGCTCGGCTGCTCTGGGCTTTGGATTTCGTTGCGGCTTTCTCGGCTTGCTGCACATGGAAATCATTCAGGAGCGGCTGGAGCGCGAGTACAACCTCGACCTGATTACCACGGCGCCAAGCGTGCGCTACCAGATCACCCTGACCGATGGCAGCGGGCTCGAGGTCGATAATCCTTCGCGCTGGCCCGATCCCAGCGAGATCGCGAAGATCCAAGAGCCGATTATCACCGCGACGATTCTCACCAACGAAGAGTTTGTGGGTAGCATTCTGAAGTTGGTGGAAGAGAAGCGCGGCAAGCAGAAGGCTTTCGAATACGTCAGCTCGACCCGCGTGATGCTCACCTATGAACTGCCGCTGAACGAAATCGTGCTCGATTTCTATGACCGCCTCAAGTCGGTCTCCCGCGGTTACGCGTCGCTCGATTACCACCTTACGGGAAGTTGGGAGTCACCAATGGTGAAGCTCGACATTTTGGTTTCGGGCGATCCGGTGGATGCTCTTTCCATAATCGTGCACCGCGATTTTGCATACGATCGGGGACGGGCCCTGGTGTCCAAAATGCGTGAACTGATTCCGCGACAGATGTTCGAGGTGGCCATCCAGGCGGCCATTGGAGCCAAAGTCATCGCCCGGGAAACGGTTGCAGCCTTGCGCAAGAACGTGATAGCCAAGTGTTACGGCGGCGACATTTCGCGAAAACGCAAGCTGCTGGAAAAGCAAAAGGAAGGCAAGAAACGGATGAAGCGCATTGGACGAGTGGACATCCCGCAGGAAGCTTTCCTCGCCGTTTTGCGTGTCGGCGAGAGCTGAGTTCAGCGCGCGTAGCCCATCCGTTTAGCTCGACACCACACTTCCGTGGAACTACTGCCGTACGTTACGGGGTAACAAATGTGCAAAAGTCCGGTTCTGCGCGATTCTTCAATTTATTTCTTGCTTTTCTGAAGTTGAGAGAAGATGCTTGCCAACCGTATTAAAATGAGTGACTTGTGCCTGCCTTAAACGCGAGGCAAGTTGCTCAGCCAAGCAAACTCGTTGAGAATGCAAGGTTGAAGCCCCTGTCTTGCACAGAATTTTCCACAGGCTAATACAGCAAAGCCGCCCTGGTGAGGGGCGGCTTTACCTGTTGGAGTTGCTGAGCGCTTAGTGCTTGGGAGGTGTGGCGGCAGCCGGCTTGGTGGCTGCGGGCTTGGTGGCTGCTGGCGTAACTCCCACTCCGGGCTTCGCTGCGCCTGTCGTGCTGCCGACCGGCTTCGGCGGAGCAGGCACCCCAGACTGCGCGTTGTACGCATCAACGATTGGCTTGGTCACATCGACCCCCTGGGTTGCCCAGAGCAGCGGACCCTGCGGCCAGGGATTGGAGGAATCCAGCAGGAGCGTGTACCCATTCTCTTTGGCGTACCTGTCGATCACAGGCGCCATCTTCTGCAGAATGCGCTGCGCGACTTCGTTCTGCTGCTGCTGAAATTCGTTCTGTGCGTCTTCGGCCGAGCGCTGCAGACTCTTCTGTTTGGTTTCGATGCTCTTGACGAGGGTGGCCCGCGCATCCTCGTTCATCTTGTCGCCCTGGGTGTTGAGCTGCTTCTTGAGATTGTCGATCTCGGTGTTCAGGCTCTGCAACTCGGTGCGCTTAGGCTCGAATTTCTTTGCCAAAGCTTCGAAATCGCGCGCGCCTTCGTTGGTGGCAACAATGGCCTGCTGAATGTCGATGATTCCAACCTTGGAAGCGCCAGGCGCGGCAGTGGAAGTCGTGGTGGTTGCGGGCATAGCGGGCGAAGAAGCTGGAGTCGCCGAGCCGGATTGGGCCATCATCGCCATCGAGCACGCCAGGATGGCGAGGCCTACGTATGTACGTTTCATTGCGTTTGCTTTTGACTCCTTGAAGGTGCTCCGGGAATTCCTCAGACGTTCCAGCCGCGGGCAGCAGCCTCGACTCTCACTAGGCGGTCGGGACAGAGGGAGCGGCGACATGGCCCGACTCCACACAAACCCAGCCGGAAGATTCGGCGGTGCGGATTCCTTATTATAAAGAAGCTGATTCGGCAGCGTCAAACTTTGCGATTCGGACAAGAATCGCAACTCCATCCGGAAATGTAAGTCGAAAGCTGACGAGCTCCTGATTCGCGGGGCACACCAGCAGAGCAGACGTGCTAGCTCTGCTATACTAGCCAAGGATTCGCGAGGCGGACGCTGCCAGGTTCGCCATGTTCTGTGGTTGCAGAGTAGCGAACCCTTGCAGAGTCAGCGAATACCGGGCGGCTTCCTGAAAGGAAGTGTCCGCTGCTTCTGTTTTACAACTTGCCTAATCATTCGGGGAGTGGCTCAGCCTGGTAGAGCACCTGGTTCGGGACCAGGGGGTCGGAGGTTCAAATCCTCTCTCCCCGACCAATCTTTTCAATAAGCTACAACCAAATATGAGGCTCCGACTGCACCGTTATTGGTGGTGGGGCGCTAGTTGGGGCGCCAATAACTCTGGTTGCCCATCTTCGGAAAACAGCATTAGTCGCTGGTTATCGTCCTGCTGCTGCTTCTGTCCGTTGTCCTCTTTCTCGTCAGAGTTCATGACGAGATCGACGACGGCCGATACCGCGGCACCCCGCTCATCCCACCATGTCTTCGAATAAATCTCGAGGCTGGTGGCACACTCGGAGTGTCCCATGTTGTCGCGCGTTACTTCTGCGCGTGCTCCCGTACGCCGCATCAGACTCGCATGCATCGTCCGGAAGCTGCGGAAGTCGACCGACTTCTCCAAGTTGAGTACCTTAGCTGCTTCCTTGAGGTGGCGTAGAACGTTGCGCCGCTGGGTTGGTGTTCCGTTCCTTGTTGCGAAAACGAAATCATCAGGCTTGCGGAACTTCGTCTTGGCCCAGATCCCACCTAGAGCTGCTGTGATAATTCCCTGCTGATCGAACGGCACCTCGCGATTCCCATGAATCGTCTTCGGATCGTCGAGGTCGTCATCGTAAAGTCGTTCGTCGATCACGATGCGATCGTTGAGGATGTCGTTCCAACGAACCGCGAGCGCTTCGCCGACACGCATTGAAGCGAACACTATCAGGATAACGATCGTCTTCGTCGGCTCCTGCAGATGCTCGATCAAGAGCTTGATCTCGGGGAACGTTAGCAATACGGGTGGCTTCACCGCTTTCTTCTTAGGAAGCTTGACGCCGATCGCCGGGTTCCGATCGATCTTGCCCCATGTCACTGCCTGCGCCAGCGAAGCCCGCAGTGCAGCGTGCATGTTCTTGATTGTGTATGGCGACAGCTTGCCAAGGAACGAGTTGAAGAAAGCCTGCAGTTCCATGTTGTCCAACTCGTCGATGCGGCGCTTGCCGAGCTGCGGTACCAAGTAATTGTCAAAGAAATACTCGTAGTTCATGCGAGTGGGTTTCTTAAGATGTGGCCAGGTCAGATCCTTTAATTTCTGTACTAAGCCAGCCAGGGTTTGTTCGTCTGAGGAATACAGTCGAGGGTCGTTGTTCTTCGCGTTCACCTCGTCGATAAACGCGTCAGCTAGGCGCTGGGCCTCGCGCTGTGAATGCACGAGGCTCTTCGCCCAAACCTTCGAACGGTGTTTCGGTTCACCCGAACTGTAATCCCAGTAGGTCACTTTCCACTTGCGTCCAACGTCGCGCACTTTCGGGCGCTGGTGTTTGTCTCGCACCGCTTTTACCTTTCCGCGATGCTTCAGCCGTGGTCTCATTGTCGGGTCAAAGACGATCACTGGCAAGTCTCGGATCCAGCAAGAAACCGCCGGATAATCGTGGGTCGAAATCTGACGTAGTGGCCGAGCCGCAACAAGCCGGGAATGTCGTCGGCATTGGCATAGACCCAGGACGGCGGGACTTTCATCAGGGCAGCGACTTCAGGTACTTCCAGCAGTCGCTCGAGGCTGCCGAGCCACCGTACGACCTCGCCGCAGACAAACCGGTAGTACCTACCTGCGCGTTTGCCTCCAGGGATCTCTTCGAAGTGGGTGCGAACCCACTCGGTGGTCATGACCAGAATGTCAGCCAGGTCTTCATCGGTTAGGAATGGCGAAAATGCCGCAACAGATGTCACGGCGGGTTGAGGTTGGGGTTGGGGTTGAGGTTGGGGTTGCACGGGTGTCTCCTAGATGAGTAGGCCGACTGATGCCGGCGCTCATTTTTGGTGTTTGGCCGGTCATTTTTTGTCCTCCATTAGATTTGTCGGATTGCTCTCCCCATCGGCGGAGCCCTTCATTACATATCGCTAGTACATCCCTTCCTCGTGCTCGAGATAACTTGCAATTTCTCGCAAGGCTTTTGCTGCGGACTGCCTCCGCGCCTCCTCCCAGGAATCGTGCATGAACTTGTACCACTCAATACCGGTGCTAGAGCTCTTCGGCGTAAGAACGGTCCGTTCACCAGAATCGTGAACGTATTCGTAGGCAATCCCATGCAGGTACGCTACAGCAGATCGGATATCCCCCATCAGGATCGCCACCGTTGCGGCTCGCAAGAGGGATTCGACATCCGGGTGAGGGCCCAAACAATTCCGCCAGTGCTCGTCCAGAAATTGTTCGCCTTCCGGCGTAACGGTCATCAGTCGCTGTCGCCGGCTTCCTTGGGGCGAGCGGTGGAGCAAGCCATCTTGTTCAAGTCGGCGCAGGACCAGGTGAATCGCGCCCGGTTGCAGACCGACACCCTTTTGCAGCTTGTAAAGGCTGCGCAAACCTCCCTTGGCGATGCTGGCGAGCACGAACAGCGGCATCGGACTGGCGATTGCTTGCTTTTCGCCCATATAGTTACAACTATATCATGCGAACGATAGCCCGCCAAAGCGTCATTTCGATATTTCTTTTCACGCGTTCCGAAACGGGAATCGGGGAATGGTCGAGCTGCTGTCTCAAAAGGCCATGCCAGCCCTAAGGTACATCGGCACAGCAGGTTATATCGTCGGGAACTACCGACGACGAATGGAGCTGGCTATGCGGCGCAAGACTTTGGCCTCGGCCGCTAGGCGTTCCGAAACTTGTGTCGACGACATCCAGCGATGCACTTCTATGGGTTCGAGGGTTGCAAGCGGCGTTCTTAGATCATCCGCATCCTGTCTTCGGCGCTTCGATTCCGATGTTTTCATTAGGGCTGCCCGCCTGAGGTACGCCGCGATGCTTTTCCTATCGACCGCGCCTAGGAGCGCCAAACTGACGGTTCGAATGATGGCATCCATGTCTGCCGGAATGGACTCGAGTAGTGGCCGCCAACCTGACTTCAAGTGTCGCTCGCCGCTCTTCGTAATCTCGAACTCGGTACGGCCGCGCGTACCGGGCTGGCCCCGGCGCAAGTAGCCGGCCTGCTCGAGTCGCTTGAGTGCAGGCAGAGTGGCACCAAGCGAAAGGGCAGCGTCGGTATGTATCCGGTACGGAGTATTGATCCCTGCCCGGATCAGCGCTAGCAAAAACAGCCCCAAGTCGGGCCTCGAGCGTTTATCGCGATTTACAGGAACATC
Source organism: uncultured Acidobacteriaceae bacterium (assembly GCA_963796585.1). GTDB lineage: Bacteria > Acidobacteriota > Terriglobia > Terriglobales > Acidobacteriaceae > CAVVDY01. The sequence goes on along the minus strand of CAWCMB010000001.1, from coordinate 515,321 downwards.
TCTCTTAGACATAACGCCGGCCTAATTCATCCTACCTGCGACGCCACCGCTTAGGATGACAAACCGCAATGCTCGCTTTCTTGATTGCAGAATCGCGGATGGCCAGCTCCGGTGCAAGCAACAATAACGCTGACGTCAAGATGGTTACGTAGACGTTGAGGCGCTCAATCATATCGGCCGGCGGGCTGCCGTGCTCGCAAATTAAGAAAACTTCCTTCGGATCGCTGCACGGAAACTCCTGCTGATCGCGGGCTCGCCAGCTCCAGCGATCAACCATCTCGAGGATCCGCTCTTCGTCGGGTGGCAGAAGCTCCTTACTTCCGAGCCAGTCGAGCACGGCCTTCGAAGTTTCATCGCTGTGTATGCCGCTGGTTTTTTCCTCCTGCAGCCGGGTTCGTTGTTCGGCGGCGATCTGTTGCTGGCGAAGTCGAAGCCGTTCAGCAGCCTCCTGACGCCGCCGTGCACGAAGGTATTTCTCGGCTGAATCGCCGTTTCGGATCGCAAGAACTTGATCCTCCGGTAGGGCTAGTATCTCGAGGTCACGCCTGACCGTGCCCTCGTCGCAGCCGAGTTCGCGGGCAATCTGCCGTTGCGACTTGCCGTCAATAACACCTTGTTCAACAAGTCCCAGCCGCGCGGCGAGGCTGACTCGATCTCTGGTTTCGGCGTGGCCTGACTTTTCAGTGCTGCTGTTCTGGCTGATCATGTTCTTCTTACTCTTTCTGCTTGGCATTTTTCTCCATTCGGACCGTGATAAATGTGGCGAGTCGTATCGAAGCCACGCCCTTGTCCTTGAGAAGGTCGCGCATGCCGAATCCCGTCCGGCCACGTCGGCTATAGCGGAGTTGAAGGTTGACGAGCCTTCGCAACTCTCGGTCGTCCGGAAGCTTGGCTTTGCGTCGGATGAGTTCTTCACGCGCCCAAACCACGAGTTGGTCGATGTATCCGCGGCGACGTCTCCAGCGAGTGGGCCGTCTCCTGCGGCAATTGCAATTAGGAATATGAACTCGAAGCCAGCGTACGAATTCCTGCCAATCCCGAGATTTCTTCTGGAAGCCACTCAAACCTTCTCGGGCTATTTCAGCGCGCTTAGCACGTTTTCTCGCGGTCTCGAGTCGGCGAAGTAAGCGTTTCGATACGGTGTCGATTCGCGGGATGTTGAGTTGAATGTGGCCATGCCGCTGACGCTTGAGCGCAACCCGGACCGCCACAGCACAGGCCGCGATCTCGAACGAGGTGTCGAACCTGAGGCGGCCAGGGGCGCTTAGAGACGACAATGTTGTCTGCAGCGCAAGGATGCCGTCCATGAACGCTTGCTGGTAGACGCCGATGTCGAACCTGTCTGGCCGCATTCGCTCCAAGCTGGCCTGGGCGTGTTGGCCTTCGTTCCGCAATCGGTAATTGGCAGCGATCCAGCTTAGACCGGCCGAAATGATTTGGTGGTCGCGTTCAACAAGCCGGATGACCTGTAGTTTCAGAGTGCCGTGTGTTGTCGGTCGCTTCAGTTTCATATCAGGGCAGGCTTTCCGCATAGGGCTGTAAAGCGCGGCGGAGAAAATCGGCGAAGAAGCGGTCGAGGTCATCGGAAGATGGTTCGTAAGCGGCGGCGCCGAAGAAAAGGTATTCCGCTTCGACTCCGAGGATTACTACGAGTTCGAACCGGACTAGCGTGTTAGGAAGTGGAAGCCGGTATTCTGTCACTACATCGAATGCGCGCTTCAGGTGGAAGTTGAGAAGGTCAGCACGCTGACATTCAGGAACCATGTCCCAGAAGGTCGATGCCGGAAAGAGGCGGTAGACGGGGGCGGAAGGGGAAAGCGCTGGTGTTGAGTAGTGCATAATTGATGCTCCTACTCGTGTCTAGTATAGGCTCCGCGATTTTAAATATAGCCCATGCCCACCGCGGCATACCCAGATTGGACGGGGGAGTCTTATGCAAGGCGGTGAGTCAGGGGAATTGGTGTGAATCCTGAAAAGCGTTTTTCATTTCTATGAGACGTCCTGAGTAGTGGGTCCCAGGGTCGGGTAAAGGGAGAGAAGAACAGGCTCGATAATGGACCCCTCATAAGAGAACAAAAATCGCTGCTGCCGCGCGCAGAGCGTTGTCGCCTTTGATCATCGGCGAGCACCATCAATCTTCCCTAACTTATCTGCTTCCGCTTCCATCTTCTGTGGGGCGTTACAAGGAGCTGGCGGGAGCCTGCTCCCGCCGGCGCAGAGAGAGGAGATTTCCGCACTGAACAGGTTGGAGTATAAGCCATCGATTTCCGCAGCCCGGTAGAGAACAGCTAAGAGATTTCCGCACCCGCTAAGTGAGAAACAGACGATTTCCGCACTAATTAACGTATTTAAGAACAAGCTATCCCACCCTGCCGGATCAAGGCTTTTTCTCCCCTGCCGGTCAGCCCTCGAAACCACGTAAAACCCGCTCCAGATAAGGCCGCCATACTGTTTCAGTGCTGCTATCCGGCAGTGGAATGCAAAGCCGGCAAAGGGGCCGGATAGAGGGCGAGACCTGGTTGAAGCTCTGGTTTAGGCCAGAGGATTGACCGGATTGGTGTCGTCCCAGACCTTGGTGTTGGGATCGTTGACATCCTGGTAGGTGTTGCTGGAACCCAGATCGAACACCGTACGAGCCGACATAACGAACTCGTTGGGGCGGATCTTGACGTTCTTGGCGACGGCGACAGCCTGGCCTTCCTGGAGGATGCCGAAGCCGTAGGTCTCTTCGATGGACATGTTCTGGATGTTGTACTGGCCATCTTCCCAGCTCTTCACATGCGGCTCTTCGGCCACGATGAGGGCGCCCAGGTTGCGGCTGTTGAACATGATCACGTCGGTCAGACGCTGCTCGGGACCAGCAAGGGTGCTCAGGGTGGTTTTGGCAGGGGCGGCGATCTGTGGTATCACATATCTTAGACATGTCATATTCCATTTATCTGCGCGCCGGGCTCCATCAAGGGGCTCCAGCTATCTCCGATACGTCGTCTCCCTTACCCCTATTCGTTGCCCCGGGGCCGCTCGCCCCGGGCTTTACAGGAGGCATACCGATGCCCAGAACCAAGAAGAAGCTTTCCGCCACTTTCGAAGAGCAGCAAGAAGAACGCCGCGTTCTTCATTATCAATACACCGCCCTGCACCAGACCTTTAACGGCGAGTTGCGCAGCGACGACCCGGACTGGCTCTTGCTGTTTCGGTTGCACTACGCCCTTATCGAGATGGAACAGCGCCATCCCTGGCTCAAGCAGGAGGATCTGGCATGAGATCCCGCAATCGTAACTCCCGCCTGCAGCGCTATCGCAACTTGACCATGGACGCCGTGCTGGCCCTCCTGTATGAGGGCCAGGATGAAGAGTGTTTCGATCCGGCTCGCCGCCGGCAGGAGAAACGTTCGCAATGAAACGTGTGGCCCTCTATTTACGCGTCAGCACTCTGGATCAGCACCCTCAGACGCAGGTCTTCGACCTGCGTCAGTTGGCAGCACAGCGCGGCTACGAGATCGTCGCTGAGTACACGGATAAGATCTCCGGCACGAAGGCCCGCCGGCCGGGACTCGATCAGATGCTGGACGATGCACGCCAGGGCCGGTTCGACGTGATGATGGTCTGGGCATCGGACCGCATTGCCCGATCGGTGAAACACTTCCTGGAAATACTGGACGAGCTGAATCACCTGAACATCGAATTCGTTTCTTTCCGCGAACAACTCGACACCGCCGGCCCGCTGGGCCGAGCCATGGTCGTCATCATCGGCGCTATCGCCGAACTGGAAAGGAATCTGATTGTCGAGCGTGTGCGTGCCGGCATGCGCCGCGCCCGGCTCGAAGGGCCAGCGCATCGGCCGGCCCCCACTCAACGTCGACCGCGATGCCGTAGTCCGCGATCGCGGTCGTGGACAGAGCCTTCGCCAACTCGCCAAGCTCTATGGCATCAGCCGCGCTTCCGTTGCCCGCGTATCGAAGGACATGCACTATGAACATCAGCACGGTTGTCCTGCTTGTGACTGTTTACTTCGCGCTTTGGCTGCTCAGCCTGCACTGGGCGCTGCATACTCTCCGCCGCCACCTGCGGAAAGCCGTCAAGCGCATCCGCCGCCAGCGCAACCAGGATCTGCGCTGGCACCGCGACTCGCTACTGGCCCACCTGCGTCTGGAGCAGGCCACGCGCCACAAGCCTGAAGCCGTGACCACAACAGCAGGGACCGCCGAAACTGCAAGCGCAAGATCCGCCACCCACACTACCTGTCCGCCCTGTTACATGCCTGCCGTTTGCGGCAAGACGAAAATCTGATCATTTACCCATGCAGCGTCTGCCAGCATCTGCATGTCGGCCACTCGGGGAAGATGAAGAAGAAACCCATCGTATGCCACACGTGGGAGCGGAAGAAGGCCCGGCTCGAGCGCAGGATCGCTCGCGTGCAAGATCAGCTAGCGCAACTGCAGCTCAATCTGCAGCGCCTGCTCGCCACTCCACCCCAGCCAAGCCAAGAGGCGGAAGCCCCTCGCCAGGGTATTTAGGCAGCCGTCACAAAAGGGGGCGCTCCGGCGCCCCTGTATGTCACTGAATCGACAGACCCGGAAACCGTGGTTTTCGCTGTCACGAAAGGTATGGCTTGTGGGACGCGCAATGAACCTCTACTGGGGACGCCGAAGCAGACTGCTGTATGTTAAGGAAAGGATCCATTATGCTGCTTCTGAGGGCAATGAACAGTGCCCAAGATCAAGTAGCGATCACAGGGCGCACTCCCAAGTCCGCTGCGTACGCCATTATGCGCGCCTCACTTCGCATACAACTCATCTCGATCCAGCCTTCTTTTTGCGGGCAAATTGAAGTCAATCGGAGCGACGCGACCAGGGCGTAGGATGTCGGGAAAATCAGGTGGAGGAAACGAGAGCCCGTAGGCGACGGCCAGCAAATCAAAGTTATCGCTAGCCGTTGAGTCGCAGTCGAAGTTTCTGGGAACCGGCATACGGGAGAACGTGATCTGATGGTTGTAAGGCGATGGGACCCCTGTTTTCAGCGCGTTATACACCGGTTGGCATTTGGTGCCACCGCCGAGCGTTATAACAGTGAACTCGGCCCACCGGTTAACGAGGGGCTCTTTCTTATAGGCCTGGTGGTTCGTCTCGACGTAAGTGTGAACCATGCGCTGGATCGACGGTGCGAGGCACGCTTGCACATCGCGCTGTGAAAGTGTGGCGGTCAGTGAATTCAGGCGTACCACGCATTCCCCTGCCCTGCCGAGACCTTCCTTCGCGACCCTCGCGGCGTTGAGCAACTCAACTGAATTGTCGTCGATAGCCATACGCTCTTTATCCTGAATCCGCAGCGCTGCTAAGTGCGCCAAGCATCGATCCAGGTCGCCCGCTCCAATTACGTCGGTCTTTGCCTCGTAAAATGACATTCGGCGGGGCTCATCCGATTTGAAATCCGCCAGCCGAAAGAAGGACACGTCAGTCGTACCAGCTCCTACGTCCACAATTCCATAAAGACCTGGCGGCGTGCGAGGAGAAGTTACGAATGACATTAATCCAGCCGCGGTTTCAGGTTGCACAAAGACGTTGCGTTCCTCTTCAGAAGGTACGGCGAGGAACTTAGATCTTACGGCGTTGTAGGCATCCAGCAGCTCGGCAACACGAATTCCATTTGAAGCAATTTCGGAGAGCTTTTCTGCATAGAAAGCCACTCTTGTGAACAGTTCGCTTCCTCCGCGAGCGTTCCATTGGTCAATCGGTGCCCCAACATTGAACACTGGGCGCACATCAAAATCAGTGCCCCAGCGTTGCGAAAGCTCTCGCTTGGCGCGCCCAATAACGTGGGCCAGATACCAAGTCGCTAGATGTTCTGCCTCAAGACGGATTAGGACTGTCGGACTCATATATTCGAATATCCCGGACTGGGCAGTTCCATGTGCGCAACGCCGGCACGCCGCTAGGCCGTGTTGACACGCAAGGCACACTTTGAACGAACGGAACTCCGCATCAACACTGCGCTGTTCAACCGCCGACGAACCGAAAAACACCTGCTCCCCGTATATCTGGACAACGGACGAAAATACGAATGCGGTGCCATCGGCCTGCTCTTCTGCGCGAACTAGCAGATGGTGGAGGTCTGTGGTCGTATCGCCTAGAACCATCTTCGTGCCGCTTGTGCCAAAATCAATTCCAACAATCACAACCTTCGGCTGCTTTTTTCGCGGAGTCACAGGCTGTTGCTTCGCGCTGGCGATCGATTTTGTCGCAGTTGTGGAGACAGAGGCCGCTGGTAACGCCTCTGGCGTTGTCTTTCGGGAAAGGCCGAATAGTTTCTTAGACCACCTTAGGAAACCCATGACATCCCAACCCGTTCATGTCATTGCGACATGCGGACTATTCCTGCGGCTACACGCTCGAAGGTCAGCTCGAGCGCCCGCGATTTCTCAATCTCGTCTCTCCGCTGCTCATAATCTAGTTTCAACCGGCGCAGCGTTCCTTCCAGCAGTCGGATGTATTGCGCTCTCGCATTCTTTGCACGCGCTTCTCTCAGTTGCTCCTCGCGACGCCCGATTCTAACGCTAGCGGATTGCTGAAGGCTGACCAATCGGGCATTGACGATGGCGTCATTTCGTTTTACTAACTCTTGCCGTCGAGCATTCAAATACTCTCCGAAAGCGGCGTCCGCTCGTTCTTGCAGAGAGCTTATATGTCCGGGCGCGTGTGACGGCGTAACCTCCAATGTTCGCCCATGGATAGTAATGGCCGTGACAAGAGATTCTGATATCTCCTCATCCAACATCGCTCCACTGTGGGCATCAAGAAAGAACGACTGCAGGGTGCGGTCGTGGCGTACCCCTTCAATTTCGAGGCGGTATATGAAATAGAAATAGTCGCCAGGTGGGATTCCCTCGATAATTTCACCTGCCCGAGCCAAGTTGCCGTCTAGTTGAATCTTCGCAATCGGATGCAGTTCTTCAGGACAATGCTCGTAGTACCGAACAATCGCACGAACCAATGGATGATGGGACGTGATGAAGTCAAGCTCGCGCTCTCGTTCAGCTCTTTCGGAATCAAATGTGACTCTAAACGCTCCGTTGCCGCAACGCCGGCGAAACGCGAAAAGTTGAGGGTCGTTATCGTCAACATGTTCGACGACGAATCGTTCAAGTTCGGGCGTCACTGTCAGTTCGTAACCGTTGCCATCTGGAACCAAACTGCAAAGCGGATAATGTTTTTCGAAGAAGTGCGCGATCAGCGTATGCAATTCATCGCCGGAAACATATCTCCTACGCTTTAGTACGCGGTCAATCTCGTCGGAGAAGAATTCATCGTGACCGATAAAGCGAGTGCTGTCGCGCTCCAGACTGGAGATCTCTTGGCGTCCGCGTTCTAAGACATCAGCAGTCTGCTGGATTCTGGCTTCCTGCTGCTCGGGGGTGAGTTCACTCCGCAAAAGATCTCGGGTGAGGTTCCTGATCTCTTCGCCAAGTATGGGTTCCAGATCGCCGATTGACTCTTCGAAAATTCTGATTCGCTGGTAGAGGCGGGTGAAAATCCTGTCTTCGATCGTCCCTGGTACGGAAAAATTGAAGATGACGATCTTCGGCGATTTCTGGCCGATCCGATCGAGTCGCCCGATTCGCTGTTCGACTACCATCGGATTCCAGGGAAGATCATAATTCACCACCATATGACAGAACTGAAAGTCTAGTCCTTCGCTCCCCACCTCCGACGATAGTAGTAATTGGGTCGCTGGATTGTCGCGGAACCTATTAATGCTTTCCTGACGTTCTTCGTCCGGGTAGTCGCCAGTAATCACCTCATTTGCGAAGCCAGCATCCTTGAGACGGCGCGACAAATAGTACAAAGTCCCTTTAAAGTACGAAAACAGAATGAGCTTTCGCCCAGGCTCAGCGTCTTCGAGTGCCGCGAGGGCTTTGCGAAGCTGCTCGAATTTGGTATCTGGAGAACCAGCCGATCTCCAGCGGTGAATCGCATCCCGAAGATCTGGGACGTCCATTTCGCTCGCAGCCGAGTCCTTGCCGTTCTGCCAGTCTTCAGGGTCTAGGTCTGAAAGCTCATCGGTGAGGGAGCCCGGCTCCGCTGCGGTCAGGAGTTCCTCGTATCGGTCAACTGCCGCAGGTATGCAGCTAGCGACTTGGCGCTGCGGCATCATCACCATAAATGCTGCAAAGGGATCACCCGCAATAAGGTTATAGCGGTCCAAGACAGCCTGGGTTACGGCATCATAGAGCTGCTGTTCAGCGACCGTCCACTCGACTCTGATGACGCGCGCTTCTCGAATCACGCGCGTCTCGACCTCCCGCTTCCGAGTGCGCGTCAGCACTGTTCCAAGTAAATTGAGCGCGGCAACATCCCGTTGGAGCTCGATTACCTGACCGAGATTGGTCGGGGAGAGTGACGGAAGCCTTTCCAAAATGTCGTTGAGAATTGGGTTATTCCGAAAGCGCTCGCCATCCAACTGATTGACGGCGCGCCGCAGTAGTTCTTCACACCTCTGCAAGTCCGAAGGCGCAGCTCGTAAAACCCGAAGCGCGTCGACAACCGGCTCGTTCGCCTTAATTAGCCTTTGAAAGAGTTGTTCACCCACGTCGTCGCGGAGCGCGTCAGGGTTGGATCCGAACTGCTCGGGGTCAAGTATTCGCAGTAGATAGAACAAATTGACGTTACCAATATGAACGGGCGTCGCCGTCAGCAGAAGCACGCCGTCGGCATCCTCTGCGAGCATTCGGCCCATACGATGAGAATGCGTATCAGGGTTCCTCAGGTGGTGAGCCTCATCAATGATCAGGAGGTCAAGCTCGGGCGACGCTGCACTCCATTCCTCAAGAAGTTGCCGGCTGCGTATCGTTTGGATTGAGCAGATTGCACGGAGCTTTGTACCCTCCCCATTTTCTTCGAGGTCGCCCAAGAACGATCGGATGCCGTCCGCATCCAAAATTGAGAAATCCTCATCAAAACGCGCCTTCATTTCCGTCTTCCACTTTCGGCACAGGGCTGCGGGACAGACGATTAACACCCGATCCAATGAGCCAGGATGTCGTGCTCGCAACTCGGCAAGTATCAATCCAGCTTCGATCGTCTTGCCCAAACCGACTTCGTCTGCGATGAGTAGTCGTTGCTTCGGGGAATCCAGGAATTTCAAAAGCGGCTCGAATTGGTAATGGAGAAAGCGGGTTCTCGTCGCCCGCAGAGCGTAGACGTTATTGCGAACCGGAAACTGAAGCTTTGTGAAGGTGAGAAGGTTCGCGAGTGTTTTTTTACTCGGGTATTCCTCTCGCAACAGATCATCAATGCTTCCTCCGGCTGCGAACAACTCCAGATCGAGCGATGGGATATTTGAAACCCGAGGTCCCCCAAACGAAACTGCATACCAGTCTTCCCCTGCAATCTTACGAGGACCGGACATGACCGTCCCCACCTGTTCGCGGGAACTGCATTGCGGACACGTTGTCCCGGTTGAAAGACACTATCGTCTGCCATTGTTGGTTGTTTCTTTGGAGGTAGACAAGACATTCTATTTCTGCCCGAGTCGGTATTCAACGTAATCCCGATAGGCCGCGAAATTCGCTCCACAAAGGTGCCCTAGACGAGGAAATCGTTGCCACAGGCCGGTTGGGGCGAAGCTGAAGTCCAATCCTTCCAGCGCAATTTTAATTGAGGAACCGGCAGGGGGATGCCTGCACACAGGTGCTATGGCCCTTGATAATGTTTATTCAGAACCGACTATCAGTGACCTAGTCCTTAGATTCAAGGACCGTCAAGTTAACCTGGAACCTGGATTTCAGCGCCGTTCTGTCTGGACGGCGAGTGACCGGGCCCGACTAATCCAGTCCATTCTTGCCGGCTACCCGATTCCCAGCATCTTTTTGTACAAGCGAGTTATTAGCGGGCGCACCGTTTATGACGTGATCGACGGTAAACAACGCCTTGAGACGATTTACATGTTTACTCAAACAGGGCGTTTCCAGCCTGACCGATTCGACGTCAAGCTCGATCTTGAGGATGACAGAGGCCCGCTCTGGTACGACTGGACAGTGATTCGGAAGTATTTTCCCCTACAACGCGCTGCATTAGAAGGATACAAAATCCAAACCGTGGAAGTGACTGGCGAACTCGGCCAGATTATTGACCTATTTGTTCGAATCAACTCGACCGGTAAACGACTCACTTCTGGCGAAAAGCGCCACGCCAAGTTCTATACCAGCCGATTTCTTAAGGAAGCTGAGCATCTTGTCCGCAAGCACCGTTCATTCCTGATTCAAGAAAAAGTTCTGACTCCCGCGCAGATAGGTCGAATGAAAGGGACCGAACTGTTCGCCGAACTGCTGATGTCGATCCACAACGGCGGCATCATCAACAAGAAGACGGCCTTGGATCGTGCCATCGGCAACGACGGGATCAACGGCAACACTCTGGCGAAGATAACCCGCGAGTTTACGTAACGCTAAACCTTGTGAAGCAGATGTTCCCCGACCTGAAACAGACCCGCTTTCGCAACAGCGCCGAGTTCTACAGCCTGTTCCTCTTTGTTTGGGAGATGAATAAGGAAGGGTTCGTCTTCGCGGACCGGAAAAGGAACCGTCTTGCGTTGCGCTGCTCAGAAAGCTGTCCAACGGCGTAGACGAACTGAGGGAGGGTATGCGGAAGCTGAAGCTGCCGAAGTTGTCGCAGCGGATTTATTCTGATTATCTGCTAACTGTACAGGGCGATACCGACAGCAGCGCCAACCGCGAACGCCGCCGTGCCCTGCTCAAGGGTCTTCTCTGGACGATATACGAGCGAAAAGACGGCAAGCGCGGATTCACTTCCGAGCAGCGAAGGATTATTTGGGGCAATGACGACAAGCAGATTTGTGCCCGGTGCAAGAAGCCCTTGTCGTGGGACGATTACACCGTCGATCACATTCTCGCCTACGCTAAGGGCGGCAAGACTTCTCTACGGAATGCCCAGGCGATGCACCGGCGATGCAACAGCAGCAAAGGGGCGCGTTAGGGGCATTTGCCCTCGCGGCGGGAAACCGATGTAATAACCCTCTTAACTTCATGAAAGAGCAGGGGAAACCGATGCACGTGGGACACCCCTGTGGCAGGCACAATGCTTACTGGCGAAATTCGCAATCAAGTTGATCAAATCTGGAATGCCTTCTGGACGGGCGGCATCTCGAACCCGCTCGAAGTCATCGAGCAAATCACCTACCTGCTCTTTCTGCGGCGGCTCGACGAGTTGCAGACCATCGAGGAACTGAAGGCCAACCGCCTCAAGAAGCCGATCGAGCGCCGAATCTTCCCTGAAGGCAACGACTCGCGGGGCGGCCCTATGCCGACCTGCGCTGGTCGCGGTTCAAGAACTTTGAAGCCCGCGAGATGTACACGTGGTCAGCGAGCACGTCTTCCCGTTCCTGCGCAGCCTGGGAGGCGAGGACTCGACCTACTCCCAACACATGAAGGACGCCCGCTTCACCATCCCGACGCCCGCGCTGCTGGCCAAGGTGGTCGATCTCATCGATCACGTCCCGATGGAGGAGCGCGACACCAACGGCGACCTTTACGAGTACATGCTGAGCAAGATCGCCACGGCAGGGCAGAACGGCCAGTTCCGCACGCCGCGTCACATCATCCGGCTCATGGTCGAGATGGTCCAGCCTACGCCGACCGATGTAGTCTGCGACCCAGCTTGCGGCACTTGCGGTTTCCTAGTGGCGGTTGGAGAGTACCTTCGCCTACGCCACCCGGAACTTTTCGCCGATGACAAACTGCGGCAGCACTTCCATCGCGGCCTGTTCCACGGCTTCGATTTCGACAACACCATGCTGCGCATCGGCAGCATGAACATGCTGCTGCACGGCATCGAGAATCCCGAGGTCGTTTACCGCGACTCGCTCTCACAAGATCATTCGGGCGAGGAGGAGAAATACACGCTGGTTCTGGCGAATCCGCCGTTCGCCGGTTCGCTCGATTACGAGAACACGGCGAAGGACCTCCTCCAGGTCGTGAAGACGAAAAAGACCGAGTTGCTGTTTGTGGCGCTGTTCATGCGGCTGCTGAAGACGGGTGGCCGGGCGGCGGTCATCGTGCCCGATGGCGTGCTGTTCGGCTCCAGCAACGCGCATAAGACGCTGCGGAAGATGCTGGTCGAAGACCAGAAGCTGGATGCGGTGATCTCGTTGCCGGGTGGCGTGTTTAAGCCGTATGCGGGTGTTTCCACCGCGATCCTTCTGTTCACGAAGACGAACTCTGGTGGCACGGATTTTGTTTGGTTCTACGACGTGGAGGCGGACGGCTGGTCGCTGGACGACAAGCGACAGCAGTTGCTGGCCGACGAGAAGTTCGGTCCAGTCCCGTCGCAACCGCTTACGCCTGAAGAGCACAGCAAGAACAATCTGCCCGACGTATTGGCGCGTTGGGGCGAGCGCGACAAGAGCGAGCGCCAACGGGCTCGAGTCGAGCAGAGCTTCTGTGTGCCAAAGGCTGACATTGCGGCGAATGGATACGATCTTAGCCTGAATCGCTACAAAGAGATTGTTCACGACGAGGTCGAGCACGTTCCGCCGAAGCAGTTGCTGGCAGAGCTGTCGCAACTAGAACGGGAGATTCAACAGGGGCTTGCCGAATTGGAGGCGATGCTCCGATGACCCCCCCCCCCCCCCCCCCCCCCCCCCCCCCCCCCCCCCCCCCCCCCCCCCCCCCCCCCGCCTTCCGAGGGGAGTTGTAATCATGCGGGGCGAGTTTCTTGGTGTCTGGGCGGAGACTTGGGGCGAGATTTGGGAGCCACTTGCTGCCCACGAGGCAAGCCCAATTGATTTTTTGCCGAGCTCTACAGGGAATTGGCGGCTGCCTTCAAAACGAAGCCTATCTATCGAAGAGTTGGCGGAAATTATCGACGACCCTAACCGAAGCGCCGAGGCTTTCAAGAATACGAACGCCCAGGATTTGGCGGGTGAACGGAGCCTAGTTGCCTTCCTGGAGAACGCTTATGGTGTTCTGGAGGATTTAGCGGGAGATCCCCTGTCGAATCACTATTTCCTCTTGCTCACCGCGTTCATCGACAAGTTCAGCCTGCGATACGACCTACGCCGCCGTGTACGCTTTGCCCAACCTTGCCCGGTGTTTTCGCCAGTCTTCTGGGTGATCTGCATTCGTTGGTTGCTCAAGACGCTCATCTCAATACCCTCATGACTGAGTTTGAGGACACGGTCAGGGATTTGCGTTTTGGCTGTTCCGATGCGCGGATCAAAGCTTGTATTGGGAAGCAGGTGATGCTGCTTGAGGGACTGGGTCACGCTTGCCCGGGTGTCACCGAAAAGACGCTCGGTGCGATGGCCGATGAACTAAACAGTTGGCCTCACGTCACAGTCCGAGACGCACTCAAGAAGCTGTATGGCTTCGCTTCGGACTACCCGGGAATTAGACATGGCACCAGCGCCGAAGGTGTGCTTCGGCCCCTTGAGATGCGCGACATGGTTGCCATATGCATCTTGTTAGCCGGTTTTACACCGTATATTACTGACGGACTCAATTCCGACATGGTGTACAGGGGAGCGTAAGCGAATGCCGAGCGCCTCTCTCCATCGAGTCTCCCTGACCGGCGAACTGCTCAGACGCGGATTTTGGCTTTACGTGTGGGAGGTTATCCCGAGAGGCGGCGATCCGGTTCTTTACGTTGGTATGACTGGCGACTCATCTTCTCCGAATGCCCAGTCTCCGTTCACGCGCCTCGGCCAACACCTCGGGACGAACAAGCACGCCAATGCGCTGGCGCGTCACCTGAAAGCCAAGAACATCGAACCAAGCGAATGCCGTTCGTTGGAACTCGTGGCCTACGGACCAGTGCTGGAGGAGGCGGACGGAATGGAGCAGCATCGGCCTCTGCGGGCGAAGGTCGCTGCCATCGAAAAAGCTCTGCGCGATGCTCTGTTCCGAGCGGGTTACAACGTTTTGAATATGGTTCAGTGTCGAGCAGCTCTTGATGCCCAGTTGTGGGAACAGGTGCTCGACGCATTTGCCGAACGATTTATTGTTTGATGTTCTCAGAGAAGCCAAGGAGACATGTATTGCGCCATGAACTTCCAAGTGATCGATTCAGGATGGGGAAAGCTACTCGATAGCGCCCTTCGAGCAGATTGTTCGAGTGTGCGGATCGTGTGTCCCTTCATAAAGCTAGGCGCGGCTCGAAACCTCCTCGCACCGGAAAGCCTAGCACCATCAAAGTCATTACCCGCTTTAACCTCGATGACTTTGCGCGGAGTGAGCGACACTTTCAGCTCTTCGGCTCCTTCTACGAGCAGGCGCCCAAATCCGCGGCATCAAGAATCTGCACGCCAAGCTCTATCATCATAGGCTGCGGTCATGTAATCCTGACCTCGGCCAACCTCACCGATGGGGCATTACGCCGTAACCACGAGTTGGGAATCGACGCAGAAGACCCGGAGATATTCAGTCGATGCGCTCTCGTATTTCAACGGTCTTTGGCGCAGGGGCGGCCGAAACCTTGTGCCACCTCTCTTGGACACTTGGGACATCAAGATCGGCGAATACCAGCCGAAAGATGGCGGGCCTGAAATTGCCGACCGGACTTGGGCGATGAAGGAGCTGACGCCGGACTGTCAACCGGCCGGTTGTGGTAACGAATGGTCACGGCAAGTCTGGGCAAGCGTTCGTCAAGTTTTTTGGTGAAGGTCACCAATCGTGCCATTGATCCTTGCCGGTTATCCAGATGAGGTAGACCGCTCCGGTTCTCACTGGGCATGTACATATCCCAAGGGGAAAAAGACCCCGAGGAGTTCGGGACGGCGCCACCTTGTTCATCGGCCGCATGGTTGGCGAGTCCGAATGACATTCTGATTTACGGCCGCGCGACCGGAATAAAGCATATTCCAGGTCGGGATGATGCTCATCCCGCACGACATCAAGCGGAGAGATTGGAAGGATCGGTGGCCGCACTATGTAGAGAGGATGATCTTGAGTTCTCTATGACCCTGCGAACGGGTATCGCCAAACGAATTGATGGCCACGTTCTGGTTCTGATTCATTTGTCATCTACTTGAGAGAACGCACTGCAGGGATTTGGAAATACAAATCCGCGCAGAGCCTATTTGCAGCACGTGCCGTTCGTACTCACTGACCAGTTCATCAAGTGGCTCATACCGTGACTTGGAACGTGCTTTCGTCGAGTACGGGAAGCTCAACCACCTCCGAATTGCCTAAGTTGGACTAGCCCAAGGTTGATTGGGCTAAGTACGGGGTTAGCAGGTGACCAACTTCGGGTTTCTCAAACCCGAATGGCCGGAACTGTTCGATGCCGCGACCAAAGCCGAGACGTCGGTCTACCCCGACCCTCGTGCGGCCTGCTTCTACGCCCGCCGCACGCTGGAAATCGCTGTTCAATGGCTCTACAAGAACGACCGGTCGCTGAAGCTGCCCTATCAGGACAATCTCAGCGCCCTCATCTTCGAGCCAACCTTCCAGTCGGCCGTTGGCCAGAAGATCTCTGCCAAAGCGCGAGCTCATCAAAGGATCTCGGCAACCTGGCCGTGCACAGCCGCAAGGCGATTAACACAATACGACGCCCTGACCGCCGTGCGCGAACTGTTTCACTTCAGCTTCTGGCTGGCGCGCACCTACGGCAAGGGGCATAAGCCTGCCGATGGCCTCACCTTCGATCCGAATCTGCTTCCGAAGACCTCGCCCGATTCCACCGCAAACGCTGGCACAACTGAAGCAGCTTGCCGAGCAGTTGGCGGAAAAGGACGCCAAGCTCAGCGAAATCCTGACCGGCAAGGCCGCGCTGGATGCCGAACTGGAAAGCTGCGGGCCGAGATCGCGGCCATCAAGGAAGCGAACGAAGGCCGTCCCGACAACCACGACTACAACGAGGCCGAGACCCGCGACTACTTCATCGACCTGCTGCTGAAAGAAGCCGGCTGGCCGTTGGACAAGAGCGGGACACCGAGTTCCCGGTCACCGGGATGCCCAACGATAAAGGCGAGGGCTTCGTGGATTATGTCCTTGGGGCGACGACGGCAAGCCCCTCGGACTGGTCGAGGCCAAGCGCACGAAGCGGTCGCCGCGGGCTGGGCAGCAGCAGGCGAAGCTCTATGCCGATTGCCTGGAGAAGCAGTTCGGCCAGCGTCCCGTGATCTTCTACAGCAACGGCTACGAGCACTGGCTGTGGGATGACCAGTTCTATCCGCCGCGCCCGGTGCAGGGCTTTCTGAAGAAGGACGAGCTGGAACTGCTGATCCAGCGGCGCACCACTCGCAACCGCTGGCAATTGCCGAAATCGACGAGGCGATTGTCGAACGCTATTACCAGAAGCGGGCGATTCGGCGGATCGGCGAAGCGTTCGAGAAAGACCACCAGCGCAAGTCGCTGCTGGTGATGGCCACCGGCGCGGGCAAGACGCGCACGGTGATCGCGCTGTGCGACCTGCTGATGCGCTGCAACTGGGTGAAGCGGGTCCTGTTCCTGGCCGACCGCGTTGCGCTGGTGAATCAGGCGGTAGGCGCGTTCAAGAAGCACTTGCCGGCGTCGTCTCCCGTGAATCTCGTGACCGAGAAAGACGCGAGCGGTGTGTGTACGTTTCCACTTATCCGACGATGATGGGCCTGATCGACGAAACGAAGGACGGACAGCGGCGGTTCGGGCCGGGGCATTTCGACCTGGTGATCATCGATGAGGCGCATCGCTCGGTCTACAAGAAGTACGGCGCCATCTTCGAGTACTTCGATTCGCTGCTGGTGGGGCTGACCGCAACGCCGAAGAACAGAGGTGGACCGCAACACTTACGGCCTGTTCGAGCTCGAGAACGGAGTCCCGACGGATGCCTACGATCTGGAAGATGCCGTAGAGACGGGTTTCTGGTGCCGACGAAGGCTGTGTCTGTGCCGCTGAATTCCAGCGCGAGGGCATCAATACGACGAGCTGACCGAGGAGGAGAAGGAAGCACTGGGACGCGATGGAATGGGGCGAGGACGGCGCATGCCAGACCGGGTGGAGCCGAAGCCGTGAATCGCTGGCTCTTCAATAAAGACACCGTGGACAAGGTGCTGGAGCACCTGATGACACGCGGGCAGAAAGTGGCCGACGGCGACCGGCTGGGCAAGACCATCATCTTCGCCAAGAATCACGACCACGCGGAGTTCATCGCCGACCGCTTCGACACGAATTATCCGCACTACAAGGGCGAGTTCGCGCGGGTGATCGATTTTAAGGTCGAGTATGCGCAGTGTCTGATCGATGACTTCTCAACCCGGAGAAGGCCCCGCATATCGCCATCTCCGTGGACATGCTCGACACGGGCATCGATATCCCGGAGATCGTGAACCTGGTGTTCTTCAAGCTGGTGCGGTCGAAGACCAAGTTCTGGCAGATGGTGGGCCGCGGAACGCGGCTGCGCCCGGACCTGTTCGGGCCGGGAAGGACAAGAAGTTCTTCTACGTCTTCGACTACTGCCAGAACCTGGAGTTCTTCAGCCAGAACCCCGAGACCACGGAGGGTGCGAGCGGCGAGTCGCTCGGCAAGCGGCTGTTCACCGCTCGCGTGGAACTGATTGGGGCGCTATCTGGCCCACATCATTCGCAATCGCCCGAAGAGCAGGACGCTGACTTGCGGAAGGATACGGCGGCGTTCCTGCATGGCGAAGTAGCCGCCATGAATGTTAACAACTTCATCGTCCGGCCTAAACGCTGGCTGGTTGAGAAATATGGCAGTGCGGAGGCTTGGGAGAACTTGGGGCTGGAGGAACGGGCGGAACTGATCCACGAAGTCGCCGGACTGCCATCGGAGCAGGCTGACGAAGATCAGGACGCGAAAGAGTTCGACTACCTGATGCTGCGGCTTCAACTGGCAGTCTTGCGCGCGGATCGGTCGTTTACCCGGCTGCGGGACCAATTGAAGGAGATTGCGAGCGCTCTTGAGGAGAAGGCGAACATTCCGATGGTGCAGCAGCACCTCCTGCTGATCGAGGAAATCCAAACTGACGACTTTTGGCAGGGTGTCACGGCTCCAATCCTGGAGAACTGTTCGCAAGAAGCTTCGCTCCTTGGTGAAGTTGATCGACAAGGCTGCGCGCGTAGTGGTCTACACGGATTTTGAGGATGTCATTGGCGATGAGTCCAGCGTAGAGATGCCGGGCTTAGGCGCCACCGTTGATCTTGATCGATTCCGGGCCAAAGCACGCCAGTTCCTGAAGGAGCACGAAAACGACCCCACGATTCACAAGCTGCGTTTCAACGAAAAGTTGGACGGCGGTGACTTGACCGCCCTGGAAGAGATGCTAATCAAAGCCGGCGCAGGCACGCCTGCGGAGATCGAAGAAGCCAAGGCTGTCGGCAATGGCTTGGGTTTGTTCGTCCGCTCGCTGGTTGGCATGGACCGCGAGGCAGCAAAGCGTGCTTTTGACGGCTTCCTGAGCAACAAGACGCTCAACGCCAATCAGATCGAGTTTATAAACTTCGTGATCGACCATCTGACCCAAAGCGGCTGGCTCGATCCATCGCGGCTGTACGAGACGCCTTTTATCGATTTCAGCGCGCGCGGAGTCGAGGGGTTGTTCGAACCTGCACAGGTTACGCAACTAATCTCGATTCTTGACGATGTCCGACAGCGAGCAGCGGCTTGATTTGCGGTCGGATTGCGCGTACCACAAGCCATACCTTTTGTGACAGCGAAAACCAGGGTTTTCGGGTCTGTCGTTTCAGTGACATACAGGGGCACCGGAGCGCCCCCTTTTGTGACGGCGGCCTAAGTGCCCTGGCGAGGGGCTTCCGCCTCTGGGCTTGGCTGGGGTGGAGTGGCGAGCAGGCGCTGCAGATTGAACTTCAGTTGCGCTAGCTGCTGTTGCACGCAAGCGATTCTGCGCTCGAGCCGCGCCTTCTTCCGCTCCCACAGTGTGGCGTATACGACGGGTTTCTTCTTCATGTTCTGAGTGGCCGACGTGTAGATGCTGGCAGACACTGCACGGATAAATAATCAGATTTTCGTCTTGCCGCAAACGGCAGGCATGCAGCAGGGCCGACAGGTAGTGCGGGTGGCGAATCTTGCGCCTGCAGTTTCGTCGGTCCCTGCTGTTGTGGTCCACGGCTTCAGGCTTTTGGCGCGTGGCCTGCTCCAGACGCATGTGGGCCAGTAGCGAGTCGCGGTGCCAGCGCAGATCCTGGTTGCGCTGGCGGCGGATGCGCTTGACGGCTTTCCGCAGGTGGCGGCGGAGAGTATGCAGCGCCCAGTGCAGGCTGAGCAGCCAAAGCGCGAAGTAAACAGTCACAAGCAGGACAACCGTGCTGATGCTCATAGTGCATGTCCTTCCATTACGCGCGCGACCGAAGCGCGGCTGATGCCATAGAGATTGGCGAGTTGGCGCAGGCTCTGTCCACGGCTGCGATCCCGCACCAGGGCTCGCGATCCACATGGAGTGGTGGACGGCCGATGCGCTGGCCTTCGAGCCTGGCGCGGCGCATGCCAGCACGGACGCGCTCAACAATGAGGTTGCGTTCGAGCTCAGCGATTGCGCCAATGATGACGACCATGGCACGGCCCAACGCGCCGGCGGTGTCGAGTTGTTCGCGGAAAGAAACGTATTCGATGTTCAGGTGATTCAGCTCGTCCAGCAGTTCCAAAAAGTGTTTCACCGATCGGGCAATGCGGTCCGAAGCCCAGACCATCACCACGTCGAAACGGCCCTGGCGGGCATCGGCCAGCATCTGATCGAGCCCCGGCCGGCGGGCCTTCGTGCCGGAGATCTTATCCGTGTACTCAGCGACGATCTCGAAGCCACGCTGCGCGGCCAACTGACGCAGGTCAAAAACCTGCGTCTCCGGGTGCTGATCGACGGTGCTTACACGTAAATAAAGGGCTACACGTTTCATTGCCAACGCTTCTCCTGCCGGCGCCGAGCCGGATCGAAGTACTCCTCGTCCTGGCCCTCATACAGCAAGGCCAACACGGCGTCCGAAGGAAGATTGCGATAGCGCTGCAGGTGGGACTTACGGTTGCACGATCTCATGCCAGGTCCTCTTTCTTGAGCCAGGGGTGGCGCTGTTCCATCTCGATAACGGCGTAGTGCAGCCGGAAGAGCAGCAGCCAGTCCGGGTCATCGCTGCGCAACTCGCCATTAAAGGTCTGGTGGAGGGCGGTGTATTGGTAATGAAGAACGCGACGTTCATCCTGTTGTTCTTCGAAAGTGCGGGAAAGCTTCTTCGTCTTGGTTCTGGGCATCGTTTATGCCTCCTGATAAAGCCCGGGGCGAGCGGCCCCGGGGCGAGGTGTTAGCCGCGACTCATCTGAATCCCGGCGCGCGGTAGAGAATAAACCACATGTCTAAGATATGTGATACCACAGATCGCCGCCCCGCCAAAACCCCCTGAGCACCCTTGCCGGTCCCGAACAGCGTCTGACCGACGTGATCATGTTCAACAGCCGCAACCTGGGCGCCCTCATCGTGGCCGAAGAGCCGCATGTGAAGAGCTGGGAAGACGGCCAGTACAACATCCAGAACATGTCCATCGAAGAGACCTATGGCTTCGGCATCCTCCAGGAAGGCCAGGCTGTCGCCGTCGCCAAGAACGTCAAGATCCGTCCCAACGAGTTTGTTATGTCGGCTCGTACGGTGTTCGATCTGGGTTCCAGCAACACCTACCAGGATGTCAACGATCCCAACACCAAGGTCTGGGACGACACCAATCCGGTCAATCCTCTGGCCTAAACCAGAGCTTCAACCAGGTCTCGCCCTCTATCCGGCCCCTTTGCCGGCTTTGCATTCCACTGCCGGATAGCAGCACTGAAACAGTATGGCGGCCTTATCTGGAGCGGGTTTTACGTGGTTTCGAGGGCTGACCGGCAGGGGAGAAAAAGCCTTGATCCGGCAGGGTGGGATAGCTTGTTCTTAAATACGTTAATTAGTGCGGAAATCGTCTGTTTCTCACTTAGCGGGTGCGGAAATCTCTTAGCTGTTCTCTACCGGGCTGCGGACATCGATGGCTTATACTCCAACCCTGTTCAGTGCGGAAATCTCCTCTCTCTGCGCCGGCGGGATCTGCGCCCCGCCTTGTCTGCTGCCGGGACCTGGCGGCAAGAGGAAAAGGGACAGCTCGCCCCGGTCAATGAGTGCAATGGCGATGTTACGCTAGTTATCCTCAAGTCCGAGCCAGCGACCTTGTTTCCCCTGAGCAAAACAGGTGACTCTCCCAGCGTCGCTGACGTGAAGCTCTACAGGCGTCGGACACGGTACGGCCACGATATGGTTGTCAGAAAGAAACACCGCGTCCTCTGGTGCTCCCTCATGTGACGTGCCAAAGCTGTCGAACAGGAACGCGGTAACTCGGCCTGAGTTTCCGGCGAGACCGAGTGCAACTTCGGAATCTACGCCCAACAAGTCATAGCGCACCCAGAAAGCACGATGGTTCCTGAACTGCTGAATTACGCATTCAGACGTGAGTTCTGGTTTGCCGTTCACACGCACTCGCCCACAATTCTTAGCGGCATTTCCGGCTTCTTTCCGAAGCGCCTCGTCCAACAACTTTGAGCTGGGTTGGGATAGTTGCGGCACTATTGACATGACAAACGAAACTTTCGTCGTCGCCCCGCTATTCACATACGCTTGCTGGCACTTCTCAACGAAACCTGATCGATTGCCGCAGACACGATAGGTGCCTTTCTGAAGCTCAAAGGAGAAATTACCGGAAGCATTGGTCTTTGTCGTTAGCGGCTCTGACGTGGAGGACGACTCGACGGTGACCTTAGCGTCAGGCATTGTTGCTCCAGTCCGGTCACGGAGAGAACCTTCGATGCGGCCAAACTGAGTGAGTTTTGCTTGTGGCGCGGCAGAACTCACCAGAAGCAGCGGCATCAGCATTGCAAGCAAAATGGTCGGGGAGTTCATCAGACTAGTTGCCGGAACTTACCACCAGCCTCGGATAGTTGATGTTAACAGGCGTGGGTGTTGAAAAAGTCACTGTGATGAGCCGGTGTTCGGAGTACAAGGAAGCATTCCTTCCATGTACTGCCTGATCTTCATCCCCGGAGGCTTGCCGCTCATGATGGGACAACACGCCCGCTCTGAAGCACTGTTTTACTACTTCACTCTCGAAGAGTACATCCCTCAGAATCATTTGCTGCGGCTGATCGACAAGCACGTCGACTTCGGTTTCGTTCGCCAGCAGCTTAAGGACAGTTACAGCGACACAGGGCGGCCCTCGGTGGATCCCGAGCTGCTACTTCGTATCCTGCTGATCGGGTATCTGTACGGCATCACCAGCGAGCGCAAACTGGTGGAAGAGTTGGGTATGCATCTGGCTTGGCGCTGGTTCACCGGGCTGGGTTTTCACCAGCCAATTCCGCATCATTCCACCTTCTCCAAGAACCGCCACGGTCGCTTTCAGGAGTCGAAGCTGTTCGAGCAGCTTTTTGAACAGATCGTGAAGCAGTGCATGGAGGTAGGACTGGTGCGCGGGGACAAGCTCTCAGTGGACGGAAGCTTCGTGGAGGCCAATGCGGCCAAGGAGAGCCGGATTCCGCGCGAACAGCTGGCAGAGATAGCCCAAGTCAATCACACGGTGCGGCAGTATCTGGTGGAACTGGAAGAGCAAAACCCGGTCGAGGAACCGGTGCACCAGCAGGAACAGGTATCGACCACCGATCCGGATTCGACCTACGCCACCAAGGGTGGCACCCCGGCGCGGCTGGGGTACTACGACAACTACCTCATCGACAATCACAGTTGTGTGATCGTAGGCGTGGAAGCCACGGCGGCCCGCATGAGCCAGGAGACGGTGGCCGCACAGAATATGATCACTCGCTTCGCGCAGTGGCAGGGGCAGGAGCCAGCTTCAGTCGCTGCCGACACTACCTATGGAAATGGGGAGCTTCTGCAGTGGTTGTTGGAGCGTGGGATTACGCCCTGGATGCGCACTAGAGACAGCGTACGGAGAAAGAAAAGTCCGTTCTATGGTCCCGAGCAATTTACCTATCTGCCTGCAAGCAACAGTTATCTTTGTCCGGCTGGAAAACAGCTCAACTACGTTGGCCTGAATGTACGCAACCGGGCTCATGCTTATATCGGCAGTGGGAAGCGTTGTGGGGCATGCTCGCAGAAGGCGCAATGCACGAGTGGACGATATAAGTATCTCGCCATCCATGTGCAACGGCCCGCATGTCAACGCGCCCGAGAACTGGCAGCGACCCCAGCCTTTGCCCATGCCCAACGTCAACGAAAGAAGGTAGAGGCGCTGTTTGCTGAACTGAAGAACCAGATTGGCTTGCGACGTCTGCGGCTGCGCCGCATGAAGTTCGTTCGCGAGCAGTTCTTCCTGGCGGCAGCAGCGCAAACTGAAATGTCTGGTGCGCTTCTTGAGCAAAGCGCCGACCCCGCCCCTCGCCGCAACCGCCTGGTTAATCGGCCAGAAAGAAAAGAACGAATACAACTTGGAAACAACCAGGCACGTACCATCGCTGCTGCAGCGACTTTTTCAACACCCACAGGCGTTATCGCAAGTTACACCGAAATGGTACACCCGAACGGCTAGCTTGTGAAATGGCGATGTTAGTGCGCCGGGATAAACCGGCATGAAGCAGAGAATGAGAAATCCTTACGAGAAAGGACTAGCGATCCGCTCGGCCCCGAGTTTTGCGCTGCTACCGCGAGGCACGCAGTGAAGCGTAAACAGGGGATAGGTGGGCTGGGTATGGAGCTGCGAAAATATACAATCAGGATGCCGACGCGGTTAAGATGCGCGGAAGGCCACATGACCAGGAGCGACAGCGCGAGTTCCTGCTGAGCCGGCGTAGTCGAAGACCCCAGGCACGCCTAGACACTTCATGCACGAGAACCGGGAGACCTCGGAGACACCGGCCACCGAATATGTGGCCGGTCGGCGGGAAAAGGCATCGCCGTACAGCTCGCATGCACGTCTCCGAGGAGTCAGACCGTGGCGTAGTACCTATGAAACATTCGAACAAAGACGGAACATCGTCGGCGGAGAGTGCGGAGGGAAGGCCGCGGGTCAAGGAGAACACTCATCTCATCCGGCACGTACCCGACACAGAGCGGGACTGAGCGTGTCCCACGGGTGGGCGAGTGTGCGGCCAAGCCTAGGCTTGGCCGTTACTTATCCGAGATAAGAACCGGATGCGCTAATGAGCGCCCGTCCGGGTCTGTGCGGGGGGCACCGGGTAACTGGTGTCCCTACCGCGATCGTAAGCCATCGCGGTATAATGCTCGCCGATTCCAGCTCGCACTTATTTTCCGCTAGCGCACACACACGCTTACCGCGACAGTCGACGGCAGACAGCGCCGACGACAGCAACCAGACCGGTACCGAGCATGAGCAAGCTCGACGGCTCTGGAACGAAGTAAAAAGCTTGCGAGAAGGCAGAGAAAGCACCCTGGCTGTTCGCATTGGTGAAGTTCGCGCCGAAGAACGCGCTGTCAAAGTACTGGTTGTTCGCCTGGTAGCTGCCGATGCCATTGGTGCCATCGGTGTTGCTGTTGAACGAGCGGTTAGCATTGCCCGGATCGTTCGGAACAACCGCCATCCAGTAGATGCCGGGGTCTTGAATATGAACGCCCCAACCACCCAGAGCAACGAAATAGGTGTACTCGTTGTAGCCGAAGTCGCTGCGGCCGGTCGGCTGGTTAGTAAAGGTGGCGCCGGTTCCGGAAGCGATCAGTGTGCCACCGTTGCCTTCGGAGATGCCAGAGCGGATTTCCCAGTAAGCAGTCTTGGGATTCAGGCCGCTCAGGTTGTTAGTGGCCATACCCGCGATGTACTCCTCGCCTACCGCATTGAAGTTCTGGTAGACAGCGGCACCATAAGGGCTGCCACCGACGACGGCGTCGTTCTCGTTCGCCAAACCGTTCTGGTTCGGATCACTCAGGTTCAGATCGCCGCCGTAGAAGCCGCAGGCATAGGCAGATTCAACGGGGCAATGAGCATGCGCGAATGTGGCACTAAATGCAAACAGCATTACGAAAAGGGAAAGCAGAGCAATCTTCTTCATGGTTTTCTCCTTGTGGCGCCCGCACGAGAGAAGCATGCACCCATCCCGAGCCACTGTCAGTGACCCGTGACACGAGGAATCGGATTTAATTCCAAATTGGGAGTTTGAGTCGCGTAGCTAGTTCAGCGTGGCCCGATATGAAAGAGATCGACGCATACAGCGGTTTAGGATCAGTGTTGTCAACAGGCGATAGCGTAAGTTACGTTTCTGCATCGGCAAGGTGTTTTTCGGTGGCGCATGCTACCACTGCTATGATTGCGCGAGACGCTGAACACTTTCACCCTGATTGCGATTTGACATGCGAGTCTACGCCATCAAAGTTACTTTGCTCGGCATAAGACCCCCGATCTGGCGTCGTTTCCTGGTCGAGAGCGACATTACGCTTGGCCAATTACATAGCACATTGCAAATCGTAATGGGATGGACCAATTCCCACTTGCACAAGTTCATGGTCCAGAAGCGGAATCAAGCGGATAGGGCGAGGCTCGGGGATTTGATTCGTTTGCCGGGGTCGAAGCTGCTATACGAGTACGACTTTGGCGACGGCTGGCAACACGAACTCCTGTTAGAAGAGATCCTCAATGGAGACGAATCGTTCCATCGGACGTGCGTGGCGGGAGCCCGGTGTTGCCCGCCCGAGGATTGTGGCGGTCCGTATGGGTTTCGAGAGCTTCTTGACGCCCTGAACGATACTTCTCATCCAGAGCACGATTTCCTTTGCGATTGGCTCGAGGATGACTTCGATGCCGAGCACTTTTCCACAGAGGAAGTTAATCGACGCCTACATAGGCAAAGACCTTCCCGCCGACGACCTGTTGCTGAGGACTAAGCCTGTCGCCACTGGTCCAGCGTCCGATCGATGTCTCCGCGAACAGCGTCACGCGCATCCCTCCGCTTCCATCCTTGCATCAACAACCGGTCGTAGATTGTGTGCCGGTGGCGGATGGCCGCGATCACCGCTGCACGCAACGCTCCTTCGTCCAGGGCCCGCCCAGCGGCAGTCCTACCTACCCGGCCGCTGCCACGAACGGACGTATGCGCCGCAATCATTCGCGCTTCTTCAGGAGGACAGCCGGGAAACATCTGCCGAAGCGATTCCGCCATTCGCATGGCGAACATCTGATCCTGTTTGTCGCGATACTTCTCCGCTCGTTCACGATGTGCGCAGCGTTTGTCAGCGTCGGCCAAGCATTCCTGCTCGGCTTGCTCTAGCGCCGCTTGCTCAACCAGTACGCCCTGTCGTTCGTACCGCTTACGTGTCCTGCTGAAGCGAACGACTACCGCGGAAAGCGTGCTGTGCTTGCGGGCCCGCCGCGTCAGGGCCGTGTCTCCGCGTTGCAGAAACACCAGATGGTCGAGATCGGCACAGTTTAGGCAGAGCGGTCGTTCGTCTTCCATGAACAAAAACTCGCGCGCCAACAATCCCCTGCCACAGTCGGCGCACTTGGAGTCGCGCAGGATATCAAAGACGACGAGGTCCTTCGGTTCCGAGGACGGCTGCTGGTCGGCAGGTGGGTACGCCTTCATCTCATCACTAAGCTGTTTCTTCGGCGGCCGACGTCGGCCAGTGAATTAGAAGTATTCGCGTGCGGCTCATACCAGTCATTCATCAGGTACCCGAGGTCCTGCTGCCAACCCAGGGATGGCTCGGTGGTCGGCACCGCGAAAAGGCCGCTGCTTCGCATGCTGGATCGCCCCGGTTCAGGGCATGGTCGAACGCTGTCCGGGCAATCGGCCGTTCCAACTTGGACCACCTCAGTTACCCCTTGCGAGCATTGTTGCCCGGGACTGCAGGCGGAAATGGGAGCGGCATGCTGCGACCCTCCGTGCGGGCATTCTAGACCTTCTCCTGGAATTGCTTCCAGCGATGAAGCAGCGGGTTGAGGATCCGTTCCCGGTGCCTTCCCTTCGGCTCCGAGGTCAAACAGATCGTTGACGGGATGGCCTAGATTTTGTTTGCACCCGAGATAACGTTCTGTTGTCTGCACGGATGCATGGCCCAACAGAAACTGGATCTGCTCCAGCTCACCGCCGCTGCTGTGGCACAGTTTCGCACAGGTGCGCCGCAAGTCATGCGGTGCAATGTGCTGTAGTCCCGCTCTTTCACAGCAGGTCTTCACCACATACCAGACTACGTTTTGAGATACACCTTTGCCCCACACCTTCCCCGCTCTGCCGATCGCTCGAAAGATCCGCCCTTGCGTGATGTGAGCCTGTGCGGTCCATTCATCCAGCGCGGCTTTGACCCAGGTTGGAATCGGGACGGTACGAATATGGCCGCCCTTGCCAATCAAATCCACGATCGCCCAGTGTCCCTGGCGCATCTGAACCTCGCCCAGTTGAAGACCGACTAGCTCCGACCTCCGCAAGCCACAACCAAACAGCATGGCCAGCATGGCATAGTCGCGCTTGGCACGGAGACTTCGCCCGGTGGCTTGCTTGAGAACCTGCGAGCACTGCTCCACTGTCAACCAGTTGCCGGATCGAAAACCGAGCTGCTTCACCCCCTTCACGCGGCTGATGCCAGCCGCCAGCTCCGGGCTCAGCAGGCCGGAGTCGGCAGCTTCATGAGCCAGGCGCCGCACCGCCGCGAGTTGCTGATTAACTGTGTTTGCGGCTAAACCGCGGGATTCCAGATGCATTCTGTAACGCACGACAACTATGCGGTTGAACGCCAATCGCGGCTCTGAGCAGTACCAGGCGATGAACTGATCGATGGCATACTCGTAAACGCGGCGGGAAGCTGGCGAACTGAGGCTGTTCAGGACTGGCAGTTTGGAGTGATCCAAGTCTGGCAGCCGAAGCACGGTGCGACGATAGTTAGGTTTGCATCTCTTCCTGCGCATGGCCGACGGCCTCCTGTTGCCGCACAATCGGGAGTACGGCAGGCAGTGCAGGAATTGCAACTTGGAGTTGGGCGCAGGGCGGCTTAGGATAGCTGGTGTAATCGCCTGTTAGCGTCAGTAATCCCGAACCACTGTGTTCAGGGCGCGCTCGAGAGACGGGGGAAGATTCAGCAGTGCAGGTCCCGTCGCTCGCCCTGGGCCGCGACTGTGGTAGAGGGCGCGGGAGTGATTCCGCGCCCGAGGTTTGCTTAGGTAAAGGTGATTATTTCTAAGCGGGCGGCGGACAGCTCGCTCGACAGTTTATTCCGCCTACGGCTTGAGCATCCACACGACACCCTGACCAAAGGTGCCACCCTGCGCCGCGACTCCGTAAAGGGCGCCGTCGGTACCGATCGACACAATACCTGTAGGGGCCATACCGTCGCTACCTCCCGTGAAGTCGTGCAGCGAGGTGTACACCCAGCCGTTTTCGGTGTTGGCCAGCCTCGAAGACGTTACCCTCGCCGATAGGCGAAGCCACACACCACGGTGCCATAAAGATTGCCCGCCCCATCCATGGCGAGAGTCGCAGCTGGACCCACAACCGTCCACTCCCGAAAAGCTGTAAAGAAGCTTGAATATCCAAGTATTGCCCGAAGGTGAAAGCTCGAAGACGGTTCCACCACCGCCGCTGCCGCCGTTGAAGGTCGTGCCATAAAGATTGCCGGCGGCATCAAATATCAGCCCGCCAAATGGAATGGACTCCATCGCCCGCGCCTTGGAAACGTATAGAGAACATTTTCCGTCCACACCTACACCTCCGACATAACTCAATTCGAAGATGACACCTTGGCCGTTTTACACCGTCTGAGCCGGTCGTGCCATACAGATTCCCATGCTTGTCCAAGACAAGGCCAGCGTAAGGAAAAGCTCCGTCAGAACCCGAGAAACTGTAGAGAACAGCTCTCTGTGTAGCCATTCCCTGAAGGCGTCAGCTCGTAGACGGTACCGCAGCCGTAGTCGCCGCCGCAATTCTGCGACGCCCCTCCCTGGCATGTGGTGCCATAAATATTGCCCTGCTGGTCCCAAATCCGGATCTCCATTCGCAGGGCTTGCTCCGTCGTCAGTACCCGACCCTGAAATCATGGAGACCGTTCACTGCCCAATAGCACGCCGCATCCTTACAGGGCCCAACCTGCGGTGTCAGCTTAAAAGCGATGCCGAACCGCCCGCGCCGCCCGTACGCCGTGCCATAAAGATGGCCGTCTGGTCCGAAGACGACTCTGGACGTCCGGAATGCCACCATGGACAAAGAGCCGCAAGCTTGGAGAAAAGCCAATTAGAGCCCATGTGAGTCAACTGATACACGTGTGCCGCAGTGGTTGACTGTCGCTCCATCCAGTGCGTTCCCTCGTATCATCACTCCTGCTATAGGCCCTAAGCCCTCTCTCCGGCCGGTGAACGTGTAAATCACGCTGAAAGTTTGGGCGTGCATCGCTGGGATCAGCGACGTGAAGAGTGTGAGTACAATCAAAGAGAAGAGGGTCTTCGATTTCATGCCATGCTCCTAAATGCGCTTGAGACACGGAGCTGCAGGAGGAGATGATGAGATCGCATCATGTACCTCCGGTGCTCGGGTTACGAAGTGGGTGGGCGTTGGTTGGTGCTGGCCGGAATTTCCTTGTTGGCTCCCAATAGCCCGCCACTATATACCCCTTTTAGTAAACCCAGCGCGCGAATATTTCCCTGGGCTCGGAACAGGGTCTTGCGCGCCCCAAACCGACTCCCGAAACTGTTCAACTTGGGGACGGCTGCCTGTAGCCATAGTTGGCGTTATATCGCCATCTCACCAGTGACCCTGGCGGCGCAGGATAATGAGTGTTATCGCCTGTTAGCGACAATTCTTGAGAAGTCCGTGTGACGTCTGATGATTTCTCGGATAACATGGCAGGCTCTGATCGTGTGCCTACTGCGGAGAGCGCCATGAAGACCCTTTTCTGTTTGAGCCTGATTACCCTCGTTGCATCGCTCAGCCCGACAGCGCACGCGCAAACTTTCAACGTGATACATGCCTTCACGGGTGGAGGGGATGGGGCGAACCCAGCAGCCGGAGTGACCTATAGAGCGGGCGATCTCTATGGCACGGCGCTTTACGGCGGCAATGGTAACGGCAGCGTCTACCAGATGATGCATGCGGGAAACAACTGGGTCACAGTCCCCATCTCAATTTTTTCCGCTGGCGGGATTGTTCCAGAAGCCAGAGTCGTCTTCGGCCCGGACGGCCATCCCTACGGCACGACGGCTGGCGGTGGTGCCCACAGCGAAGGCATTGTCTTCGATCTGATCGTCCCTGTTTCTATTTGCAAGACCGCAGCCTGCTTTTGGAAGGAAAATAACCTCTATGATTTCAAGGGTGGTTCAGACGGAGCTAATCCTTCGGCTAGGGACCTCACCTGGGACCATCAGGGCAACATCTACGGGGCCACCTTCCAAGGCGGTCCGTCCGGTTGGGGTTCTGTCTACGAGCTGAAGCCTTCCGGGAACGGCTGGCAAGAGAGCGTTATTTACAGTTTCTCGGGACCTCCGGACGGAGGGGGCCCCGGGAATGGGGTCATCCTCGACGCCAACGGCAACCTGTTTGGCACGACGATGAATGGCGGCTTATATAACAATTGCGACAATGTTACCTGCGGCACCGTTTTCGAATTGACGTATGTCTGGGAGTCGGTTGGAAAGAGACCATTCTTTACAATTTTCAAAACGGCAACGACGGCGGCCTTCCCGATGCTGGCCTGATATTTGATACGTCTGGCAATCTTTATGGCGCTACTAGTTTCGGCGGCAGCGGAAGCGGCGGGACAATTTTCGAGCTATCACCTTCGGGCGACAGCTGGACATTTAATACGATCTACAGCTTTCCTGGGCCGCTTGAGTTCGATTGTAGCCCACAGGCAAGTCTCAGTATGGATGCCGCGGGCAATCTCTACGGCACCACGAATTGTGATGGGCCCAACAACGCGGGCAGCGTTTTCAAGCTAACTAATACACAGAACGGGTGGACATACACCTCAATGCACGACTTCACGGGAGGTAGCGACGGGGCGATGCCATACAGCAACGTCACAATTGACGCGAACGGTAACCTCTACGGTACCGCCTACATTGGCGGCAACTTTGGTGGTAACTGCGGCAAGAACGGTTGCGGCGTCGTGTGGATGATCAAGCCCTAACGGATGACTGACGTAACATCGCCATTACACTCATTGACGCTCCGTAGCACAATGAGTGTAATCGCCTTCCATGAGAAGGCCGGTTGTAGTCAAGTAGGATCTTCACTCATTCCTATTCCCCAGAAAGGTTTTTCTCCGCCGAGTTGCCACTGTTGCCACCCTTCCATCCGCACTCTTGATTGAGCCTTCTTTTAGCTCGGTGCAAGTTGGGTGTTCTCATTTCAGCCGGTGCTGCCACCTGTTAGGCGACCTGTCTTCCATCGTCAAAGGATGGAAGTGGGCCAGGCGATTAACGCAGTCACCGGAACTCGGCTTTGGGCACTTGTTGTACTTTCGTCAACCTAAGCTGCTGCCGACATCGTTCGCTTGTTGTTGCGCAGCGGTTCGTAGACTTCTCCACTCACCCACAAGCGATGCAGCAGCACCGCCAGCTTGCGCGCGGTTGCAACGATGGCTCGTTTCTTGCCATTCTTTCCTCCGCGTTCGGCCAGCTTTAGACCCCAGCGTCGTAAATCACTGTCAGCTCCAAACGGTCCCAGGATGTGGTGCGCTCCCTGCACTAGCAAAGTACGCAGGTAGGAATCGCCTTCTTTGCTGATGTGCATCTGCGGCTGGCTCTGCCCGGAGTTTCTGCGCCCCGGTTGCAGACCGATGTAGCAGCCCGCGTCGCGACTCTTGCGGAAACGGTGCGGATCCTCCAGCGTCAACACGTAGGTCAGCGCGATCAGCGTACCCACGCCCTTCACCTGCTTCAGCAGCGCGGTTTGTGGATAGCTTCGCTGCGCAATGGCTTCGATCTGCTGGTTGTACTCGGTTATGCGTTCGCTCAATGACTCCAGCGCCTGCAGTAGCGGCCCCAGAGCAGCCTGCAGTTCCGGGCTGAGAGTCTGCACTTTTTCCATACCCAGGTTGCGCGGGTTACAGCCGAGAATGCGCTCCCCATACGACTTGGTCAGTCCGCGCGCGGCATTCACCAGCGCGGTGCGTGCCCGCACCAGGCTGGCTCGCGCTCGTATCACCGTTAGCTCGGCCTGTGCCTGGGCACTACGATGCTTCACCGGAGATAACAGCTGCGGATCGATTCGCGCCAACCGTGCCAAGGTCCGCGCATCCAGCCGATCGTCTTTGCGCCGGCTCTCTCCGATCAGGCGCACGTTACGAGCGTGTGCCACGATCACCTCATGACCCAGTTCCTCCAGCAACCGACTCACCCACGGCGAATGCGTGCCCGTCTCCAGGGCCACCCGGCTGCGCGGCATCGCCGTGAAGACATCTTTCATCGCCTTCGGGGTCGTGCTTAGCTTCTGCTCGCTCATCACTTCGCCCGCTTCGTCCAGCACGCAATACCAGCTCGACCGATCTCCCAGGTCCAAACCAATGGTTAGCTTCTGGTTGAAATCCTTCTTGCTCGCTGCCGCCGCAGTGCTACTCTTTTTCATTGCCGGTCTCCTTTATCTGTTTGCGCTTCGAGCGCGTCGATAACTTGGGAGCGTATAGCATCCCGCCGGGAGACCGGCCTTCTCATTCCATCTGTTAACAACAATTACTGAGAAGACTATCTCGTCTTAGCCACTTCCGAGTTAGAATTGTCCGATCGAATCCTCAGCCCACTCTGGAGGCACCCCATGAAACTGAAGAATCGGGTCTGTTTCACCTTGATCGCAGTCCTCACATCGATCGCCCCATCGGCCGCCCAAACCTTCAGCGTACTCCACGCCTTCACCGGTACTGGAGATGGCGCAAACCCAACTGCAGGAGTGACGTTACGAGGCGGCGCTCTCTTCGGCACGACCTACTCGACTACGATCCGGGCCGGCAACGGATCAGTGTTCGAGATGCAGAGTGTTGGCGATACCTGGAAGCTCACTCCCATTTACAAGTTCAACGGCACCGACGGACGTAATCCGGACGCGCGGGTGGTTTTCGGCCCTGACAGCCATCTCTACGGCACTACGCAGTATGGGGACGCCAGCCCCGGCACGGTTTTCCAACTGACACCGCCATTGAACATCTGCAAGACGGCATTCTGTCCATGGAGCAGAAAGCTAGTTACTGATTTTCCCTTTCAGGGATTGATCGGCATCCCGAGCAGCGGGGACCTGGTCTGGGACCAGCAGGGCAACATCTATGGTGCAACGAGCTATGCGCTTGATCGGCCATCGGTCGGAGTGTACCAGGCAGCTCCTTCAGGAAACGGCTGGACCACGACAGTTCTTACCTTTAACACCCAAGGTCAAGATTCACCATCTGCGTCGGGAGGCGTACTTCTTAACAACGGGAATATCTTCGGTTCGGCATGCTGTGCCAGTTTTGGCCACGGCTTCGTTTACGAAGCGCAAAATGTCGGCGGGATTTGGAATTTCATTGATATTTATGATTTTTCAGGGGGAACCGATGGAGGTGATCCCTCGGGAGCGCTGATAGCCGACGGCTCAGGCAATCTTTACGGAACTACCCTTTCCGGCGGCACCGGAGGGGGAGGCACGTTCTTCGAGCTGTCACCCTCCGGCAACACGTGGACACTCCAAGTTCTCTACAACTTTAGCGGATCTTCGAACTGCGGCCCTTCGGGACTGGCCTCCGACGCTGCGGGGAACCTTTACGGCGCCACATCCTGCGACGGTGCCCTTGGAAGAGGCAACGTATTCAAGCTGACCAAGACATCGAATGGTTGGGTATATACCTCGCTGTACGATTTCAAAGCGGGGGACGACGGCTATTTGCCTAACGGCCAGGTGGCCATCGACACCGACGGGACTCTATACGGCACAACTGTCTGGGGCGGCAACAATGCTTGTGGCCAAGGTGAGGGTTGCGGGGTGGTTTGGATGATCAAGCCGTAGCTGTTGATAAATCGCCATATCGCTAATTGATGACATGGGAACAGTGAGTGCGATGTGATTAGGGCACTAAGTTTGTTTCCAATGATGAGTCCATTGGACAGTCTTAATGGACAGTCGCACTCCCAAGGCTCGAGGTGGGGCGCCAAGCCGGGGCGCTAATAACAAAACAACTGAAAGCGACCTACAGAAGATAAAGGACTTACGGCAAGCGATACGGCTGAGCATCGCTGTGAGTGTCTGATAAGAAAGGGTTTAGAGCCCTCTCGCAAATTCGGGACCAGGGGGTCGGAGGTTCAAATCCTCTCTCCCCGACCAATTTTTTCAACAAGCTTACTTCGAAACTAAGTTGCTTCCATAGCTTGGGGTTCCCAAAAGGGTTCCCAATTGCCGACACCGTCGCGCCTCGTGAGGTTCGAAAGCGTGTTGGTGTTCTTTTCTTCCTTCTTGTCGGGTTCGGTAAACACCGCTTCAACCACGCGCGTCACGGCATCTACGCGCTCGTCCCACCACGTCTTTGAGTACACATCCAACGTGATGCTGCCAGTGCTGCCGGCATGCCCCATGTTGTCGCGCGCGACTTCGAGGCGACCGCCCATGCGGCGCATCAAGCTCGCGTGCATGGTACGAAAGCTGCGGAAGTCGACACCAGCAGGCAGTCCGAGCTTTACCACCGCTGGTTTGAGCTGGCGATGAAGCAGGTTGTGGCGATCAAGCGGCTTGCCAACCCGGTTCGCGAACACGAGATCTTCCGGCTTGCGGAATTTCGTGTTGCGCTTCCACATCACCTGCAGCGCACCGAGTACGACGCCGTGGCGATCGAGCGGAACCTCTCGTTCACCTGCTTCGGTCTTCACGTCGTCGAACTGGCCATCGTAAACCCGCTCGTCCACTAGAATGCGATCAGGAAGGCAATCTTCCCAGCGCAAGGCCAGGGCCTCCCCAACTCGCATCGAAGCGAACACCATCAGGGTCAGGAGCGACCGGGTCGGTTCCGGCACGGTTTCCAGCACGCGACGAATTTCCACTAAAGGCAGCAGCACAGGAGCTTTTACCGAGCGTTTCCTGGGCAGCTTCACGCCGATTGCCGGGTTCTCGTCCAGCATTCCCCACGCGATGCCCTGATTGAGAGCCGCACGCAGTGTCCCATGAACTAGCTTCACCGTCTTAGGCGCAAGTCTGCCACTCAAGGAGTTGAAGTAGGCTTGCAGCTTTACTCGCGCGAGTTTCCGCAGCTTGATGTCGCCGAAGACCGGAAGCAAGTACGTAGTGAAGTTCTCTTCGTACTGCTTCGCCGAAGAGTTCTTCAGCAAGGGCCATGTAAGCTCACGACATTTGTTGTACAAGGCGAGCACCGTTTCCTCTTCACTCGCGAACAGGTGCGATTCATTGTTGCGCTCATTGACCCGTTCCATGAACTGATCGGCGAGCCGTTGCGCCTCACGCTTTCCTGGCACAAGGCTCTTCGCCCAGCTCTTGCTCCGTCGCCGACGAATCGGACGTGATCCACCAGAGGCAACGCTTGGGATCACGGCTGAACCGACCACCAATTCTCGGCTCTCGAATAGCAACCCAGAAGTTGGCCGGAAGTCTTCCTGGGATGATTCACTAGATCGTTACCGACAGACGTCAGGTCAAAATGCCCAGATCTACGAATGCTATGGGGCGCATTGCACGGCGGCAATCCACTTGAGCGTATAGTCGCTAGCCTTGATCGAAAACGCCTCGGATCGACTTTGTCCGCCCAACGAGGACTGTTCTGCCCGAGGCGTTTCCGATCAAGGCTAGCGACTTCTGGCCTGCGTCGAAGGGCTCCCTTCTTGTCTATACCTTCAGAGTCGCCCAAGAACCCGAAAACCCGTGCACACCCAAAGCGCATTCCCCCGTTGAACTCGTCTCAATCAGACCAAGTTCAAGAGAAGGCGATTTATCCCCAAGTGAGAGACACTGGGTAGCGAGCGTACGCAAAAATCAGCCACCATTTAGCGGGCGTGTACCAGATGGGCGAGGTATCGCCGTGGTCGGTCACGGCATCCGACGTTGTCGGACATCTTGATGCTTAGCAGACGAAGACCTACGGTGATGAAAGTCACAACCTCATCGCCGCAACAGTAGGAAGTCGTGGCGGTGGTGTTCGGAGTATCGGCCCTGCTTGTAACATCCTTCGATATTGATCGTTCGGACCCTCGAAGCAAGTGGTTCCATTCAGCCACCACTGCGGTAGGTTGAACTTCCCCGCCCGTGTGCCGAGGGCGTCTCCCACCGGCACTCAAAAGCTGATGCCCGCCTCCAGCACTACCGTCGGATCGGTAAAGCCGGCATTGAAAATATAGGTGGTGAACTCCCACTTCTTATGGGACACACCCACCAGGAACCCGCGCTGCACGTCGAGGCTGGTCTGGAAAGCTTTGCTGTGTTGCGCCACCAAACCTACGCGAAACCAATCGAGCGGCGAGTATGTAAGTTGCGGCCAACTGTAGTAGAAGTTGCCGGATTTGTGTGTCGTATCGAATACATATTCATTCGTGATCGACAGTTCGATCTTCTTGTAGGTAAGCGAGGCCTCGCAACCGGGCGCGATCCCGTTGGTTCTCCCGAAAACGCCGCCGATCATCGGCGCGACGTCCAGTACCAGCTTCTTGCCGGCGCTGAGGTTGTAACCCACCCACAAGGATCCGGTGCGCAGATTCTCGTAGTTGTAACGGGCTTCCAGGTGCAGCCAGCCGCGGTCCCCCGTGAAAACAGGATCCACATAGGACTGGTCGTTCGGAACGATATAACCATCGACCGTGAGGTTATAGGTCCACGGATCCTTCGCAGCAGTGGGCGCAGCGGCCGGCGGCTCCTGGCCGAACAGAGAGCCACTCAACAGAACCACCATGGCAAGTACAGCGAGTTGTTGCGCGGCTCTCATCCCCCCAGCGCCATCGTCATCGCAACCATCGCTATGCCGACTACCACCATCGCAAGGCCCACCCTTCTTGGATGGAAGCCCGAGTACCGTCCGAACGCATAGCCCGACATGAAGAGCATTGCGATGGCAATGCCATTGGAGACGCGCAGCGCCAGCCGAACGTCGTGGGTAAAGATAAACGGTGTCACCACCGGGAAGGTGGACAGGAAAACCACCAGGAAAACGCCCAAGGCGGCGAGCCAATCATGGCTGCCCAGACGGGGATGCGCCGGCGGCTCAGGCAGGCGAATCAGTGTGTCCTGCATTGCTGCAAATTCTGCTTCCGGCAGCACGAACGCCAGCGACGGCGGCAGCGAATCGGCAATGATGCGATGGGCCTCGGCACCGTCGGCGGCTCGGCGCACGGCACGCAGCGCTAGCATGTTGTGCCCCCGCTCGCTGAGGCAGCCCATCAGGTAAAAGACCCCGTCAATGATGCCCCATGCCAGATTGCATCCCAGCGCGGCAATCAGCATCTTGCGGACCTCGCTGCGCCCTGCGTCGGCGACGCTGAACGAGCAGGTGAACGAGAGCACCATGATCAACCCGAACAGCACTTCCGAGATGCGCTCCATGGGATCGAGCAGACGTTTGCGGGATTTGATCGAGTCGTCAGGCATCGTCAGCGATAGATCCGCGCGAAGCCGCGCTTCTGAGTTCGCTGCTGCGGTCCTTCCGGGCTCGTCTGAGTTTGGCATCGCCTGGGACGGTACTATCGCCGCTACATCGTCCCTCAAGGTCACTGGTACTCCGGGGCTTCGGGTGCCAGCGACGCGATCTTTCGCGTATAGAGGCCGATGCCGGGCATTGCGCTTAGACCATGGGCAAAGATGCTGAGCAGCACGGTCGCTTCCAGCGCGTAACGGATGGTGGGCTCACCCGGGAAATGCATTTCCTGCTCCAGATACACCAGGCCAAGAACAATGGACGCCAAGCCGCGCGGGCCGAACCAACCCATGAAGATCACGCTCGCCGCACTGAGCCGCGTGCCGATGAGTGCGATTGCAACCGGCAGCATTCGCACCAGCGTCAGGCTTAGAAGCGCGTATAGCCAAGATGCCGCGCTGAAATGCGGCCAATCCCGCACCGCTGCCATGCCAAACAGGAAGAAAACGGCAAGGTTCAGCAACTGTCCCCATTCTTCCGCGAACTCGATGCTGTGCTTACCGGCTTCCTTGAACCCGACCTGCACCGCCAGGCCACCGACGAACGCCGCGATGAACATGCTTGCGCCAACCATGTCGGACACTACCAGGCAAAGCAGCGGCAATGCGACCACACCGATCTGTTCGAACGATTCCGCGATCCACTGCTTGCGACGTGCCCGGCCCAGCAACCATCCGCCTGCGAGGCCGATGGCCAAACCGACCAATACGCCAAAGCCAAGTTGCTCCCCGATGAACTCGATCAGGCTGCCTTTGCCACCTACGATCTTGGCGGCCGCGATGGCGATGAAGAACAGGAGGAACGGGACGGAAAGTCCGTCGTTGAGGCCGGCTTCCACATTGAGCGCCTGACGAATACGCATGGGCACGCGCGGGCTGTTCACGATAATCTGTCCCAGGCCGGCGTCGGTCGGCGCAAGGATAGCACTCAGAATTCCCGCTTCCCAGATAGATAGCTGCGGAAACACCAACCGCGCCACCACTGCCCCTAAAACAATAGTCAGGAGCATGCCAGTACTTAGCAGCCGCGTCGGCAGGGCCCTGATACTACGCAAGACATTCAGGTCGGTGCGGCTAGCATCCGTGAAGAGCAGCATAACCAGGCCGACTTCGGCGATATGGAGGGCAGCATTCGCCGTGAACCCCGCACTTAAAATTCCTTGCAAGGCCGGAAACATGAGCATTCCCGCGATCGTGAACACGATGGGGGCGGTAAGGATCGTCTGCTCCACCCGCCGCGACAGCAGGCTGTAGAGGAACACGAGCGCTACAAAGACGGCCAGAGGAATCATGATCATTCTCGCTCCAGCACCACTTCCAGTTTTCCGTTTTTCGCTGCCTTCCTGAGGAA
Organism: uncultured Acidobacteriaceae bacterium; assembly: GCA_963796585.1. Classification (GTDB taxonomy): domain Bacteria; phylum Acidobacteriota; class Terriglobia; order Terriglobales; family Acidobacteriaceae; genus CAVVDY01. The sequence goes on along the minus strand of CAWCMB010000001.1, from coordinate 476,470 downwards.
CTCGTAATCCTGCTCGTTTTGGTCGGCATAGGCGATCGAGAAAGCCGCGATCGCTTTATCGAACGTGTCGCTGTTGCCAATGTAGCCGCCAATCATTGCCGACTCCCCGCCGCGGGCGTGGGCGCGCGCCAGTGTCCAGCCGCACAATTCGCCGTACTGGACCATGGTGGTCGCGTTAAACATCTCCACCTTTGGCTTCAACTTGAGGTCGCGTAGTTGCCGGATATAGAAGTGCCGCCCGCCCTTGCCTTTACACCAGCCAAAAAAGATGTCACTGGCCGATTGCATCAACTGGTGTCCGTTGACTACCCGTTGCCCATGGTTGGGGAAGACGCTCTTTCCCGCGTATGGCTCCAACACCGAGGCCCGCGCCTCCTTGACTTGTAGGAATAGCGGGTCCTTGTTGTTCGCCATCAAGAGCATCACCCAACACGCGGTGGCCACGCTGCCGACACCCACTACTTTCAGCGCCACGTCCTTTAATTCAAAGCGGTCAAGGAGCACGCGCACGGACGGCCGCAGGCTCTCGCGGTATTGGGTGAAGGCCTCCCGGAGTACCTCGGGGAACTCGCTGCGGTCAAACTCGCCGCGTGAATGATAGATCGTGGGTGGGTTGTCCCTCATCAGATGCTGTCCGCCGACCTTGTGCGCGAGTTTGGGAAAATCAAGCTCAAGAGCACTCCGCTCCCGCTCCTTCTGCAATCGCTTCTTTGCCCGCTGGCGGGTCTCTTCATCCCGTAGGGTATTCAGAAGCTCCTCACCGTCGAGGCTGTCATACCACACATCCAGAGCGTGCATCTTGCCGTACATGATCATGTGTGCGCGATAGGATCGCGCGCAGGCCAGGGCTGCATCCGCTCCAACCGCGTCGCCTAAGCCGTTGTCCCGGCACGCGATGACTAAGCTCGCCCCCAACCGCTTCGTGTCCCCTTCCCACTCCGAGGGAATCGTCTCATCCAGGTCGTGAATGTCGATCTGCACCCGCCGTTCGGGCGTGCCAAAGCCGCGGAAATTCACCAGGTGAGCATCGCCGCAGCACTGCACTCGGATGCCGGTGCTGGGCATCGACGACAGGTCCACAGCCATGTTCAGCGCCGCCCCGCGATAGAAGGTAAACGGCGACTGCAGCATTCGCCCATGGCGGATCGGCACCAGTTCCGGGATGCGTCCCAAGTCCGACTGCTTGATCAATTGCAACGGATCCGGTCGGCCGTGAGGTGGCTTCCATTCGGCAAGCGAGGATCGCGGACACTTGTCCCGTAACGCTTTGCCCATCGCCGCGAGTTCGGAGCGAGAGCGATGTGCCTGGAAGGCTGGAATCCCTTGATCGAAGGATTGCGGGGATTCTTTCGCGGTTGCTGCGTAAATCAGGGATGAGCCTCTTTTTACAGGCCTACAAGATCCACCAAGGCCTGCTATATGAATAGCGCGTTGTCACAAAAATGCAGTGATGTGAATCACAACATGGACATGAGCAATTCGGAAGTTGACGGTGAGCGGACGCTAACAGTGCTTGCATGAATCGACTTGTCGCCGCCAAAGCCCATTACCGATTGTGGCCGTGGTCTGGGAAGGTGAAGTTGGTTCGAAACCGGCCTAGGAGATGCGACATCGGGTCGTGCGCCACCGAATGATACCTTTTGGCATCATCTCCTCGAAGCCGACTTCAGTACAATCTTCGGGGGCACAGACTCGCCGATCGGCTGTTGCTCAGGATTACCTGAGGGATTGGGGATTTCGTTATTGTTATCTGACGCATCGCCAGGATTTCCCGGTCACGACCTGTGTTCTCGGACATGAAAGACAACTCCCAAAAGCCGCTATTACCCTTACTGCAGGGGGCAGCTTGCATCGTTATCATCCTATGGGGTGCTCGATTTTTGTCCGAACTCCTCGGGCCTTTGCTGCTCGGTCTGTTGTTGGCGTATGCCGTCGCCCCATTTCCCAAATGGCTCATGCACCGATTCAGGCTCTCGAAAGCCCGGGCGACTGGCCTCTCGGCCGTTGCGCTATCCATCGCCGGACTGATAGTCGTACTAGCCTTGGAGTTTGGCGTTGCGCGACTAACCATGAGACTTCCAATCTACGGACAACGTCTAGCTGCTCTCTACGAACAGATAACGATCTTCTTGACTGCTCACGGCGTTGAGCCCACGAGCTTAGCCCTCAAGAATGTGCTCACCCCCGAGCGATTTAGCGAAATCACTCTTTTTGTGCTTCCCGCCGCCGGTGCGATCGTCGTCAAGGGCATTCTGATTCTGCTGTTGGCATGCCTGTTGAGCATAGAGATGTTGCATGGTGCTGATGGTAAGCCGGGTCCAATCGGTGAAATCCTGATGAAGCACGGGTTTTACTCGAGAAAGTATGTCGCCGTCACTGCCAGCGTACCGTTTGCTTATGCAGTCGCGGCTAATATGGTTTTACTCGAGAAAGTATGTCGCCGTCACTGCCAGGGCAGCAGGAATCAACGCCCTGATCAACTTGGTATTTCTGCTCGCCTTGGGTGTAGACGAAGCAGTTCTTTGGGTATTCCTTTATTTCTTCCTCGACTTTATCCCCACCCTGGGCTTCTCAATTGCACTCATCCCGCCCACTTTCATCACCCTTCTAGTGTACGGCTGGAAGAGAGCACTGCTGGTCGGTTGCGGCTTAATTCTGACGAACCTAATCGTCGACAACGTAGTCATGCCGATGTTCGCAAAACATGAGCTGAGTATCTCTTTCCTCGAAATCACGCTGTCGTTAATCGGCTGGGGATTCGTCTTCGGCCTGCCAGGCGCGATCATGGCAATCCCAATGACCTTGGCATTGAAAGAGCTCCTCGCGAAGAACTTGGGGCAAAGGGGGATTGCTAAAGAGGCATCCGGGTGACTTACTCTAAGGTCTCGTTTTTTCTGTGATGGGACCGTCGGCGGCTTTAAGGGGCTGCCATTGATGGATGCGGCTCACGACGACGAAAAAGTAACCTGTGGACAAGCCGCACATAATGACGCCAACCAAGGACTCAAGCGGTGTGAGCAGCCGCCACGGCTGCGCCAGCACCACATCGCCGTACCCAAGACTCGTGTAAGTGACGCCGGAAAAGTAGAACGCCGCTTCGGCATTGGGCAGGCAGCCACGCCACAAGTAGAAAAATCCCCAGATCGAAATCTCCGCCAGATGGAGCAGAATCAGCCACCAGATTATGCGGAGCAGCCTGCGGACGACAGGCCAAACGTTGTTTGGGGGCAGCGCATACAAACTCGTCAAGTGCCGAAGCAGGAGCGCGATGCCCGAAGTGTGCAGAACCACCGTAAGGGCCACCAGAACGCACGCGCTGAGGATTATTGAGGGCATCTTGTTATTGGCCTCGGGGGGGCGGACTCGCCGAGTCGGCTGTTGCGCAGGACCACTTACGGCATGGCAATGTTACGCCAGTGATTGAGGGCTGAGGACGCATCTCTACCCGTCCCTTTCCCTCATTGCCGCATAGTAAATGAGCACCGGCGCGGACGCGACCACGGCATCCACCTGCTCGTCCGACCAAAACCCTGGCTCAACTTGGAGTCGTATATGACTGCTTGGGTGGCGGAGCAATGTTGAACGTCTGCCGGTAATGCTTCACAACGTCCTCCAGCCTGTCGTAGTGGGCATCCTCGCCAATCAACTCCCAGAATCGGTAACGGGCTCTGGTATTTAGCTCATCCATGGTATCCGTAACGACTAGTCGTATTCCTCTCGCCTTCAACTTCGCATACACCGACCGGAGCGTCTCCGCCGCGGAATAGTCAACATCGTCCACCGCTGACGCATCGATGCAGAGCCAGCGCAAAGGCGGCTCCACGGTGTTCGCGAGAAATGAGATTTCATCCGCGAGTTGCTGGCAATTCGCGTAGTACATGCTGTGGGTAAATCGGTAGACTACCAATCCTGGTGCCGCCGACCCGGCCTTAGCCACTGGCTCCGGCTGCCAACCGCCCGATTCGGTCGGCCGAAGCACCGCGTTCTTCGGTCGATACCCGTAGCGGGTGTGACCGATGAGCGACAACGCGATGGCGAGTAGTATCCCTTGTTCGACGCCGACGATCACGACCGTCAATGCGGTGATCAGTGCCAACCAGAACTCCGATCGCCGTTGATCGAAAACCCTGCGCATCCCAGCGACATCGATCAAGCCGACCCCAATCAGAAACACTATCGCCGACAAAGCCGCTTCTGGCAGGTAGGTCAGCGCCCCGGTGAGAAACAGCAGAATTAGCGCCACCATGGCCGCCATCACCAGGAGCGACAGTTGACTTCGGCCGCCGGCGTCGTCGACGATTTGCGTTTTCGTTGGGCTGCCGTTGACGACAAAGGTACCGGACAGTCCGGCGCCTATATTGGCAAGGGCCAGACCGACAAGGTCGGTGTTCTCGCTGAAATTCTCGTCATAACGCGTGGCGAAGGCGCGAGAGGTCGCCGCGCTCTGTGCCAAGATCACGACGAACATCGCGAAGGCGGTGGGAAGCAAAGCCGCCATGACTGTCCAGCTCCAGTCCACCTTGGGTAGGCCGAGATGTGGCAGACCACTCGGAACGGCCCCCACTATATGCACTTGCTTATCGAGCCCGAACGCCCAGGTGACGACCACGGCGCCGATCGCCGCGATAAGCGCTCCCGGAATCTTCTTTGAGACCTTTTTGAAGCCGACGATGACCACCAGAACGCTAAGCGCCACTGTCAGTTCGTAGCGGTTGACCTGCCCGAGCTGTTGAAGGTCGTTCCAGAACTTTCCCAAGGTGCCATGGCCGCCACTCTTCAAGCCCAACATACCGGCGATCTCCCCCAGCGCGACCTGAACACCGACGCCGGTCAGGAATCCGATCAACACAGTGCGCGAGAGGAAGTCCGCCAGAAATCCCAGTCGCATGAGACGCGCCAGAATCAAGAAGCCCGCGGCCATCAATGCAAGCAGTCCGGCCAATGCCATGTATTGCTCGGAACCGATGGCGGCAATCCCCACCATGGCGCTGGCCAGGATTGCCGCTGTCGCCGAATCGGCGCCGACCACAAGGTGCCGTGAAGAGCCGAACAAAGCGAACAACGTCGTGGGAATGAGCATCGTGTAGAGACCCGTGATGAGCGGGGTGCCGGCGATCTTGGTGTAGCCCATCACTTCCGGGACGGCAATTGCGGCGAGCGTGATACCGGCAAGAATTTCGGCCGGGATCTGAGCGGTCGTAATCGGCAGCACCCCCTGGAGGAAGGGGAAGCGGCGGCGAGCGGGATGATCGTGTACTGATGTCATGGCAGTTCCCTTATGGAAGAAATTCGATTCCGCACGGGAGACGACCGGCGGTGGGCACCAACGTTGATCCCCAAATGACAGCCGGAACCCAAGCCTTCGCAGAGGTGACCTGCGATGGACCGATATTTCGATCGACTCACTTTGCTTCCTCGAATTCAGCCTTAATCTTTCCGGCGCGAATAGCTCGTTTGAACGCCGCGTGGTCCTTCTCATTCTGGTCGGCGTAAGCAAAGGAAAACGCGGCAAGCGACTTGTCGAACACGTCGCTCTTCCCCATGTAGCCGCTCATCACAGCAGCGTCCCCGGAACGCGCGTGAGAGAGCGCGAGTGAGTGGCCACAACACTCGACGAAAAGGATCATCCTTGACTTGTCGTACGTCTCGACCGGAAGCTTGATTTTGACGTCCCGCAACTGTCGGACGTAGTAGTGACGTCCTCCCATCCCACCCTCGGTCCAGCCGAGAAAGATGTCGCTCGCCGGCTGCATAAGCCTGTGACCGTTCACAACACGTTCTCCGTGGTTCGGATAGACGCTTTTTCCCGCGTAGTTCTCAAGGACTGAGGCGCGAGCTTCCTTGATCTGAAGAATGAGAGGATCTCCTTCCGCGTCCGTCAGCAAGAGTACCCAGCAGGAGGTGCCAACGCTCCCAACGCCGACGACCTTGTGCGCGGCATCCTTGATTTCGTAGCGATCGAGTAAGACGCGAGTGGCAGGTGCTAAGGACTGACGGAAGCGGGCGAAAACCTGCAAGATTTTCCGATGGATCTCTCCCGGGGACTGATCTTTCCCATGGAAAATCGTCGGTGGCTGGTCTTTAATGATCGGCGATCCACCCGCATCGTCGATGAGCTTCGGGAAAAGGCCTTCTGAGGTGCTGCTCTCACGCGCTTCGGCAACTCTTTTTATAGCCTTGTGGCGAATCCCGGCATCTTTGACGCCCGAGATCAGCATTTCAAGCTCGACCTCCAGGTACCACAAATCCCGCACCTTCATCTTGCTGAACTCGGCCATGTGCGTGCGGTAGGACCGGACACACGCACGGACCGCATCCTCGGCGGCGGACTCACTCAGCCCGTTGTCGCGACATGCGATTACGGTGCTCGCCGCCAGACGTTTGACGTCCCACTCCCAGGGCGCAGGGAGGGTTTCATCGAGGTCGTTGATGGCGAAGATGAGTCGCCGCTCCGGGGTGGCGAGTCCACGGAAATTAACCAGATGGCAGTCTCCGCCGCATTGCACGCGCACGCCGGTGGAAGGAGTGCCCGCCAGATCATCCGCCATGGCGAGCGCCGAGCCCCGGTAGAAGGTGAAGGGAGACTGCACCATGCGTCCGTGGCGAAGGGGAATGAGATCGGGAAGTCGCCCCGCGTCGGCCCGCAGAACCAGGCCGACGGGGTCAGGCCGGTCGTGCGACGGCGTCACTCGTGTTCTCGCGTCATTGCCGGCGGGTTCGCGCGTTTCCATATTCGGCATTACGAACGATAGCTTCGGCAGGCCGTATCCCTTGCTCACAGCCCACCTGCCTGATGAGGAAGGATATTTCAAAGAACGCCTGGCGAAAGGTCGCGCGGAAGTGCTGCGTGCCTGGCGTGAGCGCGCTGCACAATTGCAACCACAATTCACCCAAACCGATCTCCTGGGCGCAACGTTCATCGTGTCGCAATCTTTCGAACAGGCGCCCCCTGCGGCGCGGAAACTCCTGATTGTCTTTTCAGACATGCGGCAAGCGACGGCCGAGCTGGATCTTGAACGCATAGCCGTGAACAATACCGACACCCTCATCAACAAAGCGACTCACAATAGTGGCGAGCCGAATTTGAATGGTGTTGAAGTCGACGCGCTGGGCGTCGATGCAGCTGGCATAACGTACGACCGCTGGCGAGGCATCCGTAATTTTTGGACGGAATATTTCACGAAGGCAGGAGCCAACCTCAAAGCGTACTCAGTTCTCAGGGATTTACCGGTTGGGTGGGATATCGCGTCGGTTCGATGAGCGAGCACGTCTGAATTGGCGTGGGCCGTGGCAGGCAGCAATCTATCCTTCTATCTATCTATGTGTTGGAGGGCATGAAGCTTACTGGGCAGTGGTCAGACTGGCAGCGCCTCGGACGATCATGCTGAAGGCTTGGCGGCGGGAAACGTGAGGAGTGTCCAGCCTTCAGATGGGGTCCACATCTTTATCGTCTGGGGAGAGAGGCGCTCCGGGCACTTATCGAGGGGATGATTCAGTTTTCCCTGCGCGCTCAGAGCGCGGTGCCGTATCTCGTAGTTCGATTCGTACCGTAATGAAACCGGTTCGATCGCGCTGCCAATCCGAATGAGATAGATTGTCGCTACGCCGTTTTTTGTTGTCTGCAACTCGTATTTCACCAACTGAATCTCGCTTCCTGTAACGACAACACTCCGCACGGGGTCTTCGTAAACGCCTTCCACCCGGTTGATCTCGCTGCGCGGAAAGACGAGGTAGTAATCGGGTGAACCGGCTGAGCAACTATCGCAATAATGGCGGGTTCCCCTGGTCTGGGGAGATACCGCGTATGGCGTCCGCTCATTGACGACCGCGAGGCTACCACTGTCATGCTCGTTGTTAAACCCTGCGACAAGGAGGTAGCGCCCGTCTCCCGTTACTACCTCATTCAGCTTATAAATGATACCGGTGTTCACGAACCGGGTAGTAGGATGGCCAGTGCGAGGGTCGATTTCTACCACGAACGAGTTGCCCCACAAGGTGTGGGTAACCGCAACCCAAACACCGGGACTCGGCCGCCCGTCGGAAATGAACAAGTCGTAGACCTTCCACGGCCCGCCGATATCGTGGCTCCCGAATCGGAATGCCGCCTCGGGTACATATGACCAGAGCAGCCGGCCCCGGTCGGAAAAACAGTCAACCTCCATGCGGAAGCTGTCTTCGGGATTTGGCCCTAAGCGGTAGGGGGCGACGACTACCACTTCCCGATGGCCATCCCCGAAAAGATCAGTTATACGAGCAAACGCATTCAGCGTCGTATCCGGTGGGAACAGGCTCAGGTCAAAACGCCCTGGGTATTCATACTTCCATAATTCATGGCCTTCGGCATCGCTAACATGGACGCTGTTATCTCGAAAACTCACGAGCCCTGGCGCTGTGCGTGGATGAAGAAATTCGAACCCGGCAACCGCTCCAACCAACACCACAATCGTGCCAACGATGAGAGCCCATCTGAAAACTCCGTAAGAATTCGATTCGGGAGGCGCTGACGGGCTGGGCAATTCATGCCGTTGCCCATTTAGCCATTGCGTGATTTCCGATCGAGAGCCATACAGCCGCCCTTGTTTCCCGCCGGGAATTCGATGGACCGGCATACCCTGATGCGACCAGCGCATCGCGGTTCTCACGTCCTTCCCTACATAGGCAGCAATCTCTTTCCATGATTCCAGTTGATCGGTCAAGTCGGCGGGCACAGTTTCCCCGGAAGTGCTCTATCTTGTTCCCCAAATGGGAGTTTACGAGCAGATGTCAGACTTTGTCGTGTCGTGACACTTGTAGATTGTATCGCGGCGCGAGTACAACCCGCACTAGAGAAGATATCGATCAATCGCAGGCTCTGTCTTTGGCTCCACATGCGCCCGGAGCAGATGTGGAGTTGCGCCCAAAATAGGAAGCCCCCGTTTGCGTGATGGGGTGTGAATAGGCGCGAACTTGTGCATTGTTTGTTCCCAAGATTCTGAGCTTAGGACCAAAATCATGAGCGCACCGCCGCCTAATGACCGTATCGCCCCGACACTTGCCACTGATTCATCATGGCAACGATTCTCAACGCTCTTCCAAGGCTGCGTTTGCTTTCTTTTGTGTCTGTCTTTTGTAGACTGCGGCGGGGGCGGAAGCCAGGGAAGCGGAGGCAGCGGCAACAATCCCGCTCCGACGCCTACCATCACCTCACTCAGTGTGTCGTGTAATCCCACTGCGGTGAGCGTAGGTCAGACCTCGCAATGTGCAGCGAGTGTGCAAGGCACGGGCGATTTCAGTTCTTCCGTGAGTTGGTCTGTCAACAACGTCGCGGGCGGAAATTCCACGATAGGCACCGTCTCCTCATCCGGCCTTTACACGGCTCCAGGTGCTGTGCCGAATCCGCAAACCGTGAACATAACCGCAGTGAGCGTGGAAGATTCGACAAAGTCGGCGCAATCCACGCTTGCGATCTGGCGCACGACTCCTAGCGGCTCATGGCAACATACCGGCCCGAACGCAGGGACAATTACCGTCCTCGCTGAGGACCGCAGCACCCCGAATGTGGTCTATGCCTCTTCTTCCTGGGAAAACACCGGAGGCCTGTGGAAAAGCAAGGATGGAGGCCAAACGTGGAACCAGTTCATCACCAATTCCCTCTTAGATCAAGCTTCTCTTGCCGATATCGCAATTGAAAATGGAGGCCAGACCATCTATGCAGCGTGTCGCGGCGACTGTTTCTTTAAGTCGCTCGATGGAGGCCAATCTTGGACGCAGACGCAGCCGACTCAGCAACCAGCGTCAACGGTGATTGGAGCGATGGCGGTGAATCCTCAGAACGGCTCCGTTATCTATTTGAGCGTTCCGGGGCAAGGTGTTTTGCAGGCTACCGATGGAGGCTCAACTTGGAGGTTGCTCTCGGGATCACCTGTCATTGGGGTTAGCAGTAAAACCGCAATCCTCCGTAACCCCCTTTTGGTTGACCCTGCGCAACCGAGCACGCTGTACTACGGGACCGATCACGGATTTTATGTTTCAAGAGACGGTGGGACAACGTGGGCTGGAGTCACAAATGGCTTTTCCAGTGGCGACACGGCATTCTTTGATGTGGCAACAGATTCGGCAAACAACACATTTGTGATTGCTGGAGCTCCCTTGTCCCCCTACGTAGATTTATATGAAAGCGGTGACCATGGAAACACCTGGACGGCCCTTGCTCAGGGTCTCGCTGTAGAACGCATTATTCCGGATGCATTCACCCCCGGAGTCATCTATCTCTACGGATTGGCGAATCACTATGTTTACAAGTCCACCGACGGGGGAACTACGTTTGCGGCCAGTGACAACGGGATGCCCCCGGCTCCAGGACCGGGAGGGCTGCTCGCTGAGCCCACCGGCACAATGCTGTCCCTTACATCTGCGCGGGATGCTTTACTGACTACCGCAATCGGACAAAGCGTATATCGTTCTCAGGACGGAGCACAATCGTGGACATCTTCGACAACTGGAATTTCGAGGCTCAATGGGGCAGATGTTGCAGTTGACCCAGAAAACCCGTCAACGGTCTATCTTGCCGCAGTAGATCAAGGGGTCTACAAGAGCACGGATAGCGGTATGACATGGAGGAATATCAGATGGGACATGGCACATACAGTGGCCGTGGATCCCTTTGACTCCTCGCACCTGCTAGCGGCAGCATTTGATGAGGGCCTCATCGAAAGCAACGACGGTGGTGCTTCTTGGCAAGTTGTGAGCAATCTTCCGCCGCCGGCAGGGGGAACGGCGGACATTACCGGGCTCGCTTTTCATCCAGTAATACAAGGCGCGATTTTTGTCTCAACCCGAGGCGGCGGGCTTGGGCTAGTTCGTTCCACCGACGGCGGGATGACCTGGAACGTTTCCAATGGAGGATTAACTACAGACGACTCCGAGACGTCCGTTGCTTTTGATCCTCAAGATGCCAAAACTCTGTTCTTAGGAACTGGTATCGGAATATTTGACTCCACCGACGGCGGGAATAACTGGAGCCTACAGACAGCGGCAATTGTAAGGTCAATCTCAATCGACTCACACACTACTCCACCGACGGTTTATGCCGCTGGAAGTAATCTCTACAAGTCGGGTGACTTAGGACAGACTTGGACGACGATTTCCGTACCCTTTAGTGGTCCTGGCATGGTTGTTACGGTGGATCCGAGTTCCCTGAACAGCATCTTCGTAGCACCCGGCTACGGACAGATGCCACAAATAGTCGAGTGGTCCCCAGATGGCGGCAATACCTGGATTGGCCTCAACGACGGGTTGGGAGACGTACTCTTGACTTTCGATGGTTACGGAATGGCGATCGCGAAGAGCGAGCCGCAAATGCTCTTTGTCGTAAGTGGTGGGAATAGCATAGTTCGGTTTGCGATTGGACCATAGGTCTCGCATTGGAAAACAATGGCGCTATCTTCGGCGGCAGGCTGTCTAACGATCTTTCAGGAGTTGTAAGAGAAGCAGAGAAGCAACCATTCCAGAAAGAGAGGAGAACACGAGCATGAACACTAGATTGCAACCGTTGCTTAAAGAACGACTACCAAGCGCTGTTGCCATCCTTTGCCTAGTCATCGTCACGGCAGCAGTATCGGGGCAGCAAAGGGTAGCTAAGATTCCAGACGGCACGATCATCCGTGTCATCATTATAGATTCGCTCAATTCCGGCACCAGCCACCAAAATGACCGGGTTCACTTTGAGGTAGCTGAAGATGTGATGGTCAGTGGCGTGATTGTCATTGCGAAGGGCGCACCTGCCCTCGGTCATGTGACTGAAGCCGAACCGAAAGGCAAATGGGGCCATGAAGGCAAGCTCGCTTTCACCGTCGATTACGCAAAAGCTGTTGACGGCACAAATGTTCGACTGCGCGCGAGTTCCGCTCAAGGAGGTGGGGATAGCAAAGCCGCACTCATGTTGGGGCTTTCCGGTGCGTTCAAACACGGTAAGGATATCGATGTGGCGAAGGGTACTGCCATGGATGCCTACGTAGACGGCGACCGTGAAGTAAGCACGAATCCATCATGATCGACAGCACTCCTGCATCGAATCGTTTCGCCTTGCGGATTTCCAATTAGGTGCTACTCTGAAGATAATATCCATGACCTGGCGCTGGAAAATCATTGGCCTCTTTCCAGTCGCTGTAGCCGGAGTTGCACTGCTTGCTCTTCTGATTGGGTGTGGCGGCGGCGGTGGGCAACCTGTGGCTCGTCAAAACTAAACGCCGGCCGGTTTTTTCGTTGAAAGCGTTACTTTCTATGAACGGAAAGGGGGTCGCGAGTGAAACCCTCGAGCACAAGATCGTTTTGGAAAGGGCTGGAAGAGTTTGACTCGACGGGCCAGAAATGGATTTCCCTTCCCCGTGACGATGCGGCAGTCTAGTTCACGGCTTTAGATGGTTTACGCCGCGACTGTGTAGCGGTGATGTAGCCCACCGAGTCGCGGCAACGAGATAACCTTGTGGCGATCCGATGGCACCGATGCCGCAACTCGCCCACGGGGAGTGTCCTTCTCCAGTCCGAGATGAGTTCGATCCTCGTGGTAATAACGGACGTACTCATTCAGCAATCGGTTCAGATGTCTGCGGTTCAGCACGATCACATGATCGAGGAGATCGCGTCGTACACTGCCAATCCAGCGCTCGGCAATTCCGTTCTGCCAAGGACTGCGGAATGCGGTGCCAATCGGTTGGCTGCCCATCGCCTGCACGGTCGCGATCACAGCCGCACTGAACTTCGCGTCCCGATCACAAATCAGGAGGCGCTGCGGCGGTTGGCCGCATTCCCAAGCTTCGTGCAGCTGCAACGCAACCCAAAGGGCGTTGGGATTGCGAGTCACGCTGTGGTGAAGGACCCGACGCCGGTCGTGACCGATCACGAAGAAACAATACAGAATGCCAAAGGTCAGGGTTGGTACCGTGAAGAAGTCCATCGCCGCGATCGCCTCGCGATGGTTCTTCAGGAAAGTCAGCCAACGCCTGGCGGGATCGGGAGATCTCGGAGCTCGCCGCACCCATCGCGAAACCGTTGGTTCCGATAGATCAAAGCCGAGCTTGAGCAACTCACCGTGAATGCGGGGCGCTCCCCAGGTTGGATTCTCGGCAACCATTTGAAAAATCAGGGCTCGAACTTCTTTGCTTAAAGGCTTTCGACCTCCCTTCGGTCTGGCTCGTGAAATCCACTTCCAGTACAACCGAAAGCCGGTGCGATGCCAGCCGACCACGGTTCTGGGTGTCACCAGGATGAGAGGTTCTTTCCATCGATCCCAGAGCCTTCGCAATACGACCCAGAACAGCTTGTGGGACGCAGTGAGTCGTCGGCGAGGTCGTTTGGCATGGAGAGCGAGCAATTGCCGACGCAAGGCGAGATTCTCAAGGATGAGATCCTCGCGGGAGGACCGCACTAACAACCCAACCGAGCAAGTGCCGGAGCCATACGATCATGGCAAGAATCTTAGCGAAATGACGCCAACCGAGACGATTCCCAAGTCATTGATATTACAGGTGCACGATGTTTTGATGAACCACAGCGGACAACTCGGAATTAAGAGAGGGCCGCGGTCGCGATGCCTGAAGCGCAGGTGGAATTTATCGCCTACGAGGTAACCCCAAGCGAATCGGATGGATTCTCCGAAAAACGCTACCCGATGAACAGCGGGGCGATAACGAGCTGACGTTGCAGTCATATCCAAAGTGCCGAGCGAGCTCGGCCACGGCTCGAAGTGAGTCATCGTCCACATGCCACTCATTTGGTGCGCTGCGGGGAGGTATCGCTATGGGTCGCAGCCGAGCATCGGCCAGGAATTTCGGGTCGTATCCACCACGAGCGTTCATTGGACCATGACAAGCATAAGGTGACCGTTCAGGGTGCAACATTGCCTGAAGGCTATCGTCGCTATCGTCGATACCCATCCACCGACAGAACTGCAGTAGTACTTCGAAAGGTTCATTTACGATATCTTCAGAACGAATCCGCATGAGTTGATCGGACCCCAGCGACTCGCCAAATGTCGCAATTCTACGATGTTGCTCCAACCAAACATTCAGGCAATATTGCGGCGCCATCTGGTGATCAACATTCCAGTAACGTAACGAACTCCAAGCCTTGAGCATCGACTGGGCCGTCGACCATGGATGTCGAACCAGGTGCAAAATGCGAGCTTTGGGATATGCTGTCGAAGCCCGCTGCAGCGCAGCAACCGTCCGTGAAGTTTCTGGTGATTTCTCGACGCCGATGAGCGGCGATACGAGTTGGAGCAAGTGATCCAAGACAGATTCCACGGTCCAAGATCTGCGCCCTTGAAGCCATCCATATGCGCGTTCCACCGCCCCAACCGTTTGTTCACCGTCGTGTAGTTGCGCTAACGCCCGCAGCAACCCGGCGACCCGATCCGAAACCGGTGTTGCTTGGTTTGGTCGGGGTTCCAAGAACAACTCTGCGACATTGCTAGCGCAAAAGAGACGCAACTCCGGAAAGGCATACAACTGAGGGTGCTGGCCCAACATTGCGACAACCAGCGAACTGCATGATCGAGCCGGCGCTAGCACGAATAGAGGACTGAAGCGTTGGCGGAGGCTTGCGGAGCTCTCTCGAGGAGGTCCTTCATTACTCGGAGCCATGAATTGGTTGATCCTTACAAGCGCTCGATGACACTCAGAACTGTTGCAGGAAAAATCCCGCGATACTTGATCGAACCCTTGCGCCCGCGTTGGCATCGACGCGCGCTATTCGATGCGGGCGATTCGGCCCAATCAGTACAAGCCGGTTGGGGAGCGGAGACACCATAGTGGCAATGCCCCGTCCGCAGTCGGTTCCGTCTTCGAGCACCCAAGGCTCAAGCTCCGGCGAAATATCCTGACCTTCGTCGGCCGTCTCGACCACAAGTTCACCGCCCCAGTGGGCGCCCCAGCGGGGATGGGCGAACCAAGTGAATGCACCGCTGTAGCGCACACCATCCACATGTCGAGACAAAGCGCTGCCAACCGGATATATCCAACTGGCTAGAAACAACGCTTTCCAGTTGCTTCCTTCCGTCCCTACGATATCGCTGTGCTGCGCCGCCATGCCCAGAATCTGGTCGACTAGAACATCCACGGAGGTGAAGGTAGGATATCGACGTGCCTCTCCGGTGTAGAGGGACTGTGGATCGTAGACTACGGGAGCCCCGCGCAACGGTTCCCCGTCCCACAGTCGCCAAACTTTGCTCCAAATCGGCGAATGTACCGACCGATAGTCGCCTCTTGCCATTTCGTTCCGAATGTAATGGAGCGAATGCGCAGGGACCAGATTGTCGACAACCAGAAGACCGGGTTCGGCAAGGACAATGCAACTCATAAATCGGTCCCCCTCCCCCTACAGCCTTCGGCGCCAAGCTGCACTGCGTGAGGGCAGTACAAACACCTCATTGCACGATACGTACCCATCATCGATGCCGAGATCACGCACGCAGCACATGTCTTTGGATTCCAAGAATTGCCGAATCTCTTGCCGAGCTCCCGTCCAATTATGCTCGACTGTGAGCACACGAACGGAGTATTCGTCGAAAGGAAAGGACCGTAAGATTGGCAACTCCGATCCTTCGGTATCAAGGCTCCAGTAGTCCACGACCGGTGGCGCATCGAACTCATGCAGCAAAGATCGAAGGGTGCGAGCGGGCTTCCGTACGGTTGGAGGAGCACTTCCCGCAGGCCATTCATCTTGTAACGAGCTTTGGACCTGGCTGAGCAACGAAGGATGGTAGGTGTCAAGAATGCCACCAAGCACACCAGCCGATTCGAGGAAATCGACTTCGCCGTCCCGGTCGTATACACAACAGGAGGCGTAAGGACCTGGGCGATTTAGAAGCAATTCCGCGAACATGGCGTCGTTGGGTTCGATACACAGCCCCGTCCACCCGAATTCCTTCTCAAGCAAGAGGGTATTGCTCCCACGCATACCATTGGACGCGCCGAAGTCGAGAAACCACCCACCCATCTTCCCCTGTAGGACCTCGATTACAAAGAGATCCTGTCCTTGATAAGAGTGGCTGAGTAGTTCACCTCTCATCGGGTTCTCCGGTTGTGCCGAAGTGCTCGTGATCTCCAGCTCGATCCTGCCTGGAGTCCGCTAGGCGGGACAGAGATTGAATCGAGGTGTCGGTCGCCAAAAAGCATTGTGACGTTGATGCGATGGGATTGGTAGTCTGGCCGAAATCGAACCGCTTCCGTCGCGTGAAATAAATCAGAATTAAAAAGCACTAATCGATTACGTCGGTAAGGAATTCGAATTTCGCGTGGCCTGTGAAAGGCAATGTAATCCTTGATAACGGCAATTCCCTCATTATATGTAGAAAAATCCCACGAGCGCGGCGCGTCTAGTTCGTATACTCGGAGTCCCCCGCATTGCGGATCGAGGTTTGCCTCCGTAGGCGTGATCCAGAAGTTGACGTTTATGGCTGCAAAGTCCGCATGGATGGTCGAGTCAGGAGGGAGTTCTCCAGTATTCTTGAACGCCCACACGTGCCGAAGAGGTTGGTGAAACCCTATCATGTCAGGAAATGCCTCTCGAATCTCCTCCGCGATCTGGAGCAGAAGTGGGCAGTTAAACCCGCCATAGAAGAACGAGCCCAGGCGCCCGTGAAGATAACGGTTTCCGAACCAGATAGTAGAGCGAAGACAGAATTGCTCTAAAGCTTTCAACGCTTCGTTAGTAAGGAAATCGTCGACCACCACCACGCCAGAAGGCGAATCTAAATATGCTTGTTGGACGACGTTACGATCCCACGCGTCCGATAGCGCGCGAACGACTCTCGCTCCGTCATCGAGATAAACGACACGTCCGAGTGTCCGCCCTATCTCTGCTTCGTCCTGCTCCGACAACTGGCCTCGCCAATTGTCCCCAAGGTTTTCATAGCGATCTAACACATGGTGATAGCTCTCGATCGGGTTATCCAGCTCGGCCCCAGCGACCCCAATCGCGCGCAAATAGCGAAACTGCGACAGGTCGTGGCGTAACCCGGGTACCGTTAGGAACCTGCTCGCCGTGGGTCGACAATCGGAATCCGGAAACCATGGCCCCCCGCGCTGCGCCCTGAGGAGCAGCGCGGCAACGCGGCCTGCGTAGGTAAGGTCCGGCAATTCCAATGCGCGGATCATTTCTGTGGTGAGCCAGCGATCCCACTCGGAATTAGCCAACTCGTTCCTGCACAACGCGGTCGCCTCAGACAGGCTTCCAACGTGAGCCAGTGCGACAAGTAGCCCTTGGCGGGCGGCAGCTGACTCGGGCGAGAGGTCAAGAAGCCCGCGCCATACAGATGCGGCAGTCACCCAATCGCCGCGCCAGACATGGGATTCCGCCGATCGTTGGAGTTCGAGCCTAGATTCGACGCCGGATACTGTCACCACTTCGGGAACCATCTGATCCCTCCAATAACCCGACAAAATGTGCCGCTCGCAGTTACGAACGTCATTTTTCGCAATCCTGAACGTGGCCTTCGACTCCCGGACATATTGTGGCACCTGCCGAATTGGCTGGCAGTGACACGCTCGGCGGGGACGAGCGGTTCGCAAGGTTTGTGATTAACTCTGTGAATGACTGGCGGACGTTATTCTCCAACACCGCCGAGAACATCGCGTACTTTGGAAATTTGTCGAGGGCGAAGCCGCTTGTTCAACGACCTTCGACGCCGGAAACAGACAGAGCATTATTCGCGCGCAGCTGTGTTGCATATCGCGTCAAGGCCTCCATTGTCACGCCCACGTAGCCCAACCCGTGAAAGATCGCTCCAAGACTGTGTTCCGTGCCGCCCGGACCCGGGGTTTGTTCCGTGCCCGGACCGGGACCGGGCGTGGACTCGGTCCCCGAAGAGAACACGCCGGGGCTCCCTCGCATGACACGTTGGATGGCCTCCAGCACACGGGTCATCTCTGTTATCGAGAACCTCCCTCCAAGACTGTGTTCCGTGCCGCCCGGACCCGGGGTTTGTTCCGTGCCCGGACCGGGACCGGGCGTGGACTCGGTCCCCGAAGAGAACACGCCAGGGTTCCCTCGCATGACACGTTGGATGGCCTCCAGCACACGGGTCATCTCTGTTATCGAGAACCTCCCTCCAAGACTGTGTTCCGTGCCGCCCGGACCCGGGGTTTGTTCCGTGCCCGGACCGGGACCGGGCGTGGACTCGGTTCCCGAGGAGAACACGCCAGAGTTCCCTCGCATGACACGTTGGATGGCCTCCAGCACACGGGTCATCTCTGTCATCGAGAACCTCCCTCCAAGACTGTGTTCCGTGCCGCCCGGACCCGGGGTTTGTTCCGTGCCCGGACCGGGACCGGGCGTGGACTCGGTCCCCGAAGAGAACACGCCAGGGTTCCCTCGCATGACACGTTGGATGGCCTCCAGCACACGGGTCATCTCTGTTATCGAGAACCTCCCTCCAAGACTGTGTTCCGTGCCGCCCGGACCTGGGGTTTGTTCCGTGCCCGGACCGGGACCGGGCGTGGACTCGGTCCCCGAACCAACCTGACGGAAAACTCCGAGCGCGACCACAACGGCGCGCAGCAAATCAGCTTGAAGCGAAAAGTGATCGCGATCGCGGCTTGCCGCATGGATGAGTGCTAGAACCGCGATGTCATCTCCGCTCGTCGCAATCGCCTGCGCAAGATGGGTAGCAAACGCCTGCCGGCTCGGAACCGTGCTCTTCAGGCGCCGAGCGTAGGAATTCAGCCACTTGGCCAAGCGTGGACTCGACACCACTGCGTAAAGCAGTTGGTTGGCCGTCTCAGCAACGTCATCTGAGACGCGTTCATCCGTGACATAGTCCGCGAACGTCCGCGCAGGATCGGAGACGAATTGCTCGCGCAGCAGATAGTCTGAGGATGATGCGCGGAAGAGCGCGTCTGTACGATAGATCAAGCGTGCATCCTTGAGACTCGTTCGCGTTTCCGGGGCCGAACTTTCTGTCCCCGAAGTCCGGCTCGATTGCGTCGACACCTTAGGCTCGTCCATTCTCGCCTCCTTTAGGGCGTCTCTGATAAGACGTAGGGCGTCCTTAATATCACGCATTTTCCGTGAAATCAAACGAAATTAAGATAAAAAGGGCGCTCTGATTCCGCCAGGCAGTACAAGAAGGAAACAGTGGTATTGGTTTATGCACGATCAGGAGACCTGAAGCATGCCTAAGAGCTTGTTTATCAGGTCCTTGGATTACTAGTGTCGCCGTAGGTCAGATACTCCTGCTAAGCGCTGTAGGGCTCAGGTGAATCTTATTCGGGATTGCTTCCGGGAAACTGGCGCGATGCCGACGTTTCGATTTTCAACTTCGGAAAGGCTGCGATGGGATTACTGCAGTATCGCCGACCAACAGCTCGGAACCGGGATTCTCGGCCCGCCGCGTGGAAAATGTGACGGCGTGTTAGTACGGAAGGTGTTTGCATCTGCATAGAGCCAATTTCGGGAAGCGATCCTCTTAGGGGGCAGCTCACTTGGACCAGAAGTCGGCATCTCGGAGATGGCTTCTATCCGGACTGCTCCCGGATCATGAGCAACCCGGCAGCTGGCTGTCCGCAGATAGCTGGGAGAACAGGCGATGTCGTACTCAATCCCTCGTCGGAAATGCTGAACAGCGGATTGCGAACGAGTTGGTGATTTATTAACAGTAATCTGATTTGTCGTTCTTGGCTTCTTCCTGCGACTATTTGGCCCAGCCATGTCTGGCCCCCCTTTAGCACGAAGAGCGGCAGCGGAGTTCACGGGAACAGTCTTTCTGGTTGCCGCTATTGTCGGCTCCGGGATTATGGGCCACGAATTAGACACCAAAGCAGCGGCTGTCTAGCGGACCTGCAGTCTGAAACTGAATTTTGTTTTTCCTATACGTCTAGTCGACACGAGGTCAATATCAATAGAATGCTGTGGTTAGACAGACTGTTTCTCGATATGAGCTTTCAACCCATCGAAAATTATGGCGTTATTGGCAACATGCGGTCGATTGCCCTGGTGGGCATGAACGGCTCGATCGATTTCCACTGCTACCCAGACTTCGATTCGCCCTCGGTATTTGCCGCGTTGCTCGATGACAAAGAGGGTGGCCGCTTTCAGATTGAGCCCCAGCTCACGAACGCGCGCATACGCCAGCTCTATCTGCCCGACACCAATATTCTGCTGACGCGATTTCTGGCCGAAGAGGGCGTTGCCGAGCTGACCGACTACATGCCCATCGAGAGAAGACTCCCGGAATTGTTACGGAGATCTCTCGGTGTACCCCGTGTCCTCGGTGGTGATTGTTTTGCCGGGTCGTTGTTTGGAGGTGCATCGTGAGTTTCGCTATTCTTGAGCGATGACGCTTTACCGCACCGACGATCTTCGCATCAAGTGGACGAGAGTTGTGCTGCCGCCGGTTTTTCTGGAAGAGGAGCTCCCAGTAACCGAGAGGGCAGCCGCGACGGTTCACGACGCGCGAACCGCCATTGGTGACATTCTCGCCGGGCGCGACCCGCGCTTACTGGTGGTGGTCGGACCGTGTTCCATTCACGACACCACAGCTGCACGCGAATATGCCGACCGGCTCAAGCGGGTCATGCCTGAATTTGCGCGCGAGTTGCTGCTGGTAATGCGGGTCTACTTCGAAAAGCCGCGCACAACGGTCGGATGGAAAGGGTTGATCAACGATCCATATCTCGATCAGTCGTTCAAAATCAACGATGGATTGCGGCTCGCGCGGCATCTTTTGCTCGACCTGGCCGAAATGGGCGTGGCTGCGGGAACCGAATTTCTCGACGTGATGACGCCACAGTATCTGGTTTCGCTAGTGAGCTGGGGAGCGATCGGCGCCCGTACCACCGAGAGCCAGGTACATCGTCAGCTGGTGTCGGGACTGTCATGTCCCGTGGGATTCAAGAACGCGACTTCGGGCGATGTGCAGATCGCGATCGAGGCGGTGATGTCGGCCGCGCATCCGCATACGTTCCTCGGCCACACCAAAAGCGGGCAGTCCGCCATCTTCGTCACCACAGGAAATCCCGATTGTCATGTAATTCTGCGCGGAGGAAGGAAATCGGTCAACTATGACGCCGCGTCGGTGGCCAGCGTAACCGAGCAGTTGCAGCAAGCCGGCCTCAATGCGCGCGTGATGATCGATTGCAGCCACGCCAACAGCAACAAGGATTACAAACGCCAGGGTGCTGCATGTCGCGATGTTGCAGGACAGATTCGTCAAGGCAATCGCGACATCATCGGCGTGATGCTGGAAAGCAATTTGGTCGCAGGCGCACAGAAATTGGAGAACGGATCACCACTGGTGTATGGGCAGAGCATCACGGATGCCTGCGTCGGGTGGGAGGAGACGTATGGGTTGCTGGGAGAGTTGGCGGAGGCGGTGAGGGAGAGATTACATCAGCGGTAAATTACCGGAACGCGAGCTTCGATATTAGGGAACAACTTCTTCAATCCCGAAATAGAGAATGTCAACAAAAACATAGAATTAGCACCCCATAACGACACTTTATTCTCTATTTCGAAATAGAGAACGAAGCGAGGGCTTAAAAACCATCGGAAAATAACCTCTCAAGTCCGTCACAGAATGTACCGCGACAGATCCTGGTCTTTCACAATGTCCGTCAGGGAATTGCGAACATAGTCGCCATCCACCGTAACGTCCTTCTCTTGCATATCGGGAGCGTCGAAGCTGATGTTGTCGAGCACGCGCTCCATGATCGTGTGGAGACGCCGCGCACCGATGTTCTCCGTGCCTTCGTTCACCTTGAACGCAAAATTTGCGACTTCCTGTAGAGCCTCTTCCGTGAACTCCAGCTTCACGCCTTCGGTGTCGAGCAGCGCGATGTACTGTTTGGTCAGCGACGATTTCGGTTCGGTCAGAATCTTGATGAAGTCTTCAACGGTGAGCGATTGCAGCTCTACGCGAATGGGGAAGCGGCCCTGCAGCTCCGGAATCAGGTCGCTCGGTTTCGAAACGTGGAAAGCACCAGCAGCGATGAACAGGATGTGGTCGGTGCGCACCATACCGTAGCGCGTGTTGACCGTGGTGCCTTCAACAATGGGCAGGATGTCGCGCTGCACGCCTTCGCGCGAAACGTCGGGTCCGTGGCCACCTTCGCGGCCGGCGATCTTGTCGATCTCGTCAAGGAAGATGATGCCGCTGTTCTCCACGCGCTCGACGGCGATGCGCTGCACCTGGTCCATGTCAACCAGCCGCTGCTCTTCTTCCTGGATGAGGTATTCGAAGGCTTCGCTGACCTTCATCTTTCGCTTCTTGGTGCGCTGGCCGAAGATGTTGGGCAACATGTCTTTCATGTTGACGTCCATCTCCTCAACGCCTTGGTTGGTGATGATTTCGAAAGCGGGAAACGACTTCTCGCGTACGTCGAGTTCGACGATGCGCTCGTCGAGCTTGCCTTCGCGGAGTTGCTGGCGCAGCTTCTCGCGGGTGCGCGAGCCGGGTTCCCCGGCCAGTAGCGGCTCGTTGCCGATGCTGAATCCAATGGTGCCGTCGGCGGCGGGCTGGCGCGGAGGAACCTGTGTCGGCATCGATGGCAGCAGCAGATCGAGCAGCCGCTCCTCAGCATTCAGCTCTGATTTGTCGGCGACGTCCTCAAGCTTCTCTTCGCGAACCATGTCGATGGCGATCTCGATCAGGTCGCGCACCATGGACTCGACATCGCGGCCGACGTAGCCAACCTCGGTGAACTTCGAGGCTTCGACCTTCAGGAACGGCGAATTCGCCAGCTTCGCTAACCGACGGGCGATTTCGGTTTTTCCCACGCCGGTAGGGCCCATCATGATGATGTTCTTGGGAATGACTTCTTCCGCCAGCTCAGGGGTGAGCTTCTGGCGGCGCATGCGATTGCGCAAGGCGATGGCGACGGCGCGTTTGGCCTCGTGCTGGCCAACTACGTACTTGTCGAGCTCACGCACGATCTCGCGCGGGGTGAGTTCATCGAGTGCGACATTCTCTTCATCAACGGTAGCAGGTAAATAAATAGCCAATTCAGTGCACCTCAGTGCGGATCAGAAAATTATCTTCTTATTAATATGGACGCGCCCTGCGCTGGAAAGCTGCTCTTATTCGCTGTAGCGAGCGGTCGTGGTGTCGGTCTCCCAAATGGTGACGTCTTTCACGCGCACGCGGCCGCTGGTCACGCCGCTCAAATGCGCGTTGGTTTGGTCGTAAAAATACTTGGCAATGTTCTCGGCTGACGGATTGATGACGGTGAACGGCTCCAACTCGTTCATCATCTGGTGATCAAGATAATTGATGACCGGCCGCAGGACCTCTTTCAGGTCCTTGAAATCGAGCAGGAGCCCGGCGTGATCGAGTTCTTCGCCGCTCAGGGTCACGCGCACGCGATAGTTATGCCCGTGCGGACGCTCGCACTTGCCCTTGTAATTGCGCAGGTAATGTCCGGAAGAAAAAGTGTCTTCAACAGTGACTTCGTACATGCTCTCCGGCCGGCAACCGCAAATTGGCGGGGCAGGCCCAACCTTTGATTTTAGCGTGTTTTGGGGGACAAGTGGCGGATTAGGACCTCAACGATAATGACAGCAACCCTTTGGATTACCTATCATTACGACTTTATATATGGAAAATGCGAAAAACACGGATGGCGCCGTCCACGGGCGCAAAGAAGCCGAAGCCGCTGCGAAACGTATTCGTGAACGTGCGCGTCAGCTCAAAGGGGGTACTTTCGATTGGGACACGCTGAAAGCGGATCGGGATGCTGGGCGTAAGCCTCCTCCATGCCGCATGGGCGGAGAGGTTTAGCTGTCCAAGCGGAGGTGGATTGCCTTCTTCATCTTGGATCCATCTTCGATTCGGAGTAAGAGTGGATGATCGCACCGTTAGTTGGGCTCACGATGTAGGCTCGCTCTTTCGTGTCACTCGGAATTTCCCTTCTGCTGGACGACAATCCTCCGCTCCTGCTCGCCCCTCCGCTCGATTGCAATCTCGACATCCCGTTCGCGTTGAAAGCGCGGGAACTTCTCGCCCCACTCCAGCAGCACGAGATTGCCCGGTTCGGCGAAGAGTTCGTCTAGTCCTAAAGTCTGTAACTCGCGCTCGGTTTCTATGCGATACAGATCGACGTGATAGAGCGTCACTTCGGGGCCGCGGAATTCGTGAATGAGGGTAAACGTCGGGCTGGTTATGTCGTCGCGTGATGCGGCCTGTAATCCTTCGGCAATGCCTTTCACCAGCGTGGTCTTGCCCGCCCCGAGATCGCCGCGCAGGATGACCATACCCGCGTTTTTCAGCGTGGGCGCGAGTTCGCGGCCGAGAGCGATGGTCTCATCGGCGGAATGGGTAATATATTCGCGTGTGGCGCTCATCCCCGGATCCGCACCACGCTTTCACCGGACCATCGAGTGGCACGGCGAAAGGCCTCAGGCAACGCGCTGAGCAGGTCGGTGGCGGTCAGCGAGTGCTCGCCCATGGTCTCGGCGGCGACATCGCCTGCCAGACCGTGCAGATAGACTGCCGCAACAGCAGCCCGCGCGACATCGTCCGGCATTTGGCCGATCACGCCCGCCATCATGCCGGTCAGGATGTCGCCAGTGCCGCCGGTTGCCATGCCAGGATTGCCGGTGGGATTCACCCACGCCTGCCCGTCGGGCAGCGCGACGATCGTGTTATTCCCCTTCAGCACCAGGACGAGCTGATGTTCGCGTGCGAATGAACGAGCCACATTCAGCCGATCCGCCTGAATCGCCTTGATGCTCATGCCGGTGAGCCGTGACATTTCGCCCGGATGAGGCGTCAGTACCAGCGGCCGCTCACGGCCATCCAGCAACTCAGCCTTGCCCTGAAACGCGTTCAGCCCGTCGGCGTCGATCACCATGGGGCACTTCACCCGCTTCACGAGTTCATGCACGAACTCGAATGTCTCGGGCTCGCGGCCGATTCCCGGGCCCAGCGCAACTACTGTCATCGCACTCGCCAGCTCGACGACGCGATCCAGAGCAGACGTGTCGATGCCGCCAGCTTTCGTCTCTGCCAGCGGCTCGGTCATCAACTCCGCTGCGAACGAGGCAACGCTCGGCAAGACGCTGTGAGGCACAGCGACCGTGCTCAGCCCAGCGCCCGCGCGTAACGCGGCCATTCCCGCCATTGCTGCAGCGCCGGACTTGCCCAGCGAGCCGCCAACGATGAGCGCGTGGCCGTACATGCCTTTGTTGGAGTCCAGAGGACGCGGCGCGAGCAAGCGCGACAGATCGCGCGCAACCGTCACCTCCAGATTCAGTGACGAAACGATCGCCTCCTCCGGGCTGCCGATCGGCACCACCACCACCGGGCCGCGCGTGAGCGCGCCAAACACATGAGCAGGCCGCGGCGCAGTGAAGGTCACGATGGCATCAGCTCGCGCGGTACCTTCGCCAGATTGCGGCTGCACTAAGTCGGATTCGGCGCCCGAAGGAATGTCAACTGCGACGATGGGCTTGCCGCTTTGATTGATCGCTGCGATGGCCTCGCCATAGAGACCCTTCACCGGAGGCTTGAATCCCGTGCCCAGGATGGCATCGACCAGCAGGTCGCAGCTGGCCACGGCGCGCGAAAACTCTGCCGTCAATTGCTGTGAGGTTTCGACGGAAGCCGCCCGCAAGTTTTGGAACATGGCAGCGGCATCGCCCCTCAAATCATCGGGCCGGGCAAGCAAAATCAACTCGACGACTCGTCCCGCGTCGTGCAGCTTTCGTGCAACGACAAATCCATCACCACCGTTATTGCCCTTGCCACACACGACCGTAATGCGTTGCGCTTCGGGATAGCGCCCGAGGATGAAATCGGCCACGCCGGTGCCCGCATTCTCCATCAAGGTGAGCGCCGGCACCCCATACTTCTCCGTGGTTACGCGATCGATCTCGCGCATCTCGGCAGCGGTGGTGATCTTCATCTGCGCTCCGACGCCAGGCGCTCGAGCTGTCGCAGGCCGTGCAAGTCACCCATGGCGATCAAGTGATCGCCGGCATGTATGACGGCATCGGGTGGAGGATTGAAGGACATCTCCGAGCTCTCCCCTTTTATGGCAAGCACGATCACGCCCATCGCCTGCCGAATGCGGGAAGCTTCCAGCGTTTTGCCAACTATGGCCGCCCCTGCCTCCACCAGGATCTCTTCAATCTCCAGCGGGCGTTGCCGGTTCATCGCCGTATCGAAAAAATCGACGACGTGCGGACGCATGAAGGTTTGCGCAATGCGGTATCCGGCAAAGGTATAAGGCATTACGACGGAATCAGCCCCGGCGGTAAGCAAGTGCTTCTCGGCGTCTTCTTCGCTGGCCCGGGCGATGATCTTCAGCTTGGGATTCATCGCACGGGCGGTGAGGATGACGTAAATGTTGATGGCATCGGTGGTAGTGGCAGCCACAAGACCCTTAGCGTGTTCGATGCGTACCTGTTTCAGAACGTGCTCGTGAGTGGCATCGCCAGCCTGGGAGAGCCAGCCCTCGTCGCCGTAGCGCTGGAGCTTGACTTCGTCGGTGTCGACCATGACGAAGGGCACCGGCTTGCGTGCCAGTTCACGCGCCACACTTCTGCCCACACGGCCTGCACCGCAGATGATGTAGTGACCCGACAAACGGCTGATATCGCGCTCCATGCGCCTCCTGCCGAAGACCGTCTGCAACTCGAATTCTAACAACGCTTGCGCTGCTCCTCCGGTGAGGAGAAGCAGCAGACCCACGCCGGCAATGATGATGAATGTGTTGAAAAAGCGTCCGATATGGGAGAGCGGATGAAGCTCACCGTAGCCAATCGTAGTGATGGTGGTGAGGACCATGTAAAAGCCCTCAAACCACGTCCAGCCCTCGATGTAATGAAACCCGAGGATGCCGATCAGGATCAGGGCAATCAGAGCCAACGCGATAATGCGCAGATTGGGAAGCGCTCTCACCACTGCCATTCTGCGGCCTGGGTTCGGCGTGGCGCAATCTCAAAACCATTCACCACGGAGGCACGGAGGAAATGAGGTCTGTTAGAGCTGCGCCCGCCGCAGGGTGATGAGATGAAACTGCAGGTCCCCTCGACTCCGCTGCGCTCCGCTCGGGATGACAGCCGACAATAAGGAGGTCTGCGCGATGCGCGTGTCGCTTCTCTATTCCGCGGTTTCCTTCGTGCCTGTGTGGTGAAAGCCTTCTTTTTACGCGATGCTCAGGCGTTCGGCGGCGACTTCCTGCCGCGGCAGGGTGAAATAGAAAGTAGCGCCGTGATTCAGTTCGCTCTCGGCTTTGATGGAGCCGCCATGCGCCCGAACCACGTGTTTGACGATGGCCAGGCCCAGGCCGGTGCCGCTGGCTTCGCGAGAGCGGGCCTTGTCGACGCGATAGAAGCGTTCGAAAAGCCGGGGCAGATGCTCGCTGGGTATGCCTTCGCCAAAGTCGCGCACAAAAAACTGAACCCCGTCTTCCGTCTCGCAGGCGCCGACGATGATTTTCTTTCCGGATTCGCCATACTTCAGTGCGTTTTCCACCAGATTACCGAAGACCTGGTGGATCGCATCGCGATCGACGAAGACGGAAGAAGACGCAGTATTAATCAATGAAAGCTCAATACCGCGGGTTTCGCAGATTTCCCCAAAGGTCTGCTGCACGTCTTTGAGCAACTCCTGCGGCGACGTCATTTCATAGGTGAAGTTGCGTTCGCCCGACTCCACACGGGCCAGCACCAGCAGGCCTTCGGTGAGGCGCGCCATGCGCGCGGCGTTCTTGCGAATGATCTCCAGGAAGTCGCGAGAGCTCTCGGGAATGCCGTCGCCATCCAAAAGCGTCTCGGTGTAGCCCTGAATCGAGGTCAGCGGGGTGCGCAGTTCGTGCGAGACGTTAGCGATAAAGTCACGCCGTGTTTTTTCCACTCGCTCGATCTCGGTCTGATCGTGAAGCACCGCGACCGCGCCTCCGCCCGGCATGGGAGCGGCGGTCAAGTCGAACACGCGGCCGGAAAAAATCTTCGCCGCCCGAGCAAGGGTCACGTCCCGCGTATCCAACGCATGCTGCACGGCTCGCAGAATGTCAGGATCGCGGGCCGACTGTACCAGAGGTTCGCCCAACCGTATGCCGCTGGGCAGCAGGCGCTCCATGCGCTGATTGGCCCACAGGACGCGGCCATCCGCCGACACCGCAATCACTGGTTCCTGCATGGAATTCAGCAGTGTCTCGAGCGTCTGGCGGCTGGTTTCCAGCGCGCGGAACCCGTCTTCCAACTTGCGCGCCGTCTTGTCGAGGGCGGTCGCCACGTGTGCGATTTCGTCGCTGGAGTTTTCCTGGATGCGGGCCGAGAGATCGCCCGCCGCCACCCGTTCGGCAAAGTCGGTGATTCGGCGTAGCCGTTTCCCCAGCGACTGGGTGGCAAAAAACGCGAACAGGATCGCGATCAGCACGGCGACGGCCGAGCTCTTGAGCAGCGCATTGCGAACCTGGCGATCCGCCTGTTGTATTACGGTCAACGGATACGCCATGCGCACGGCGCCTCCGGGAATCGGCGTAGCTACATAGAGAAACGGAATTCCCAGGGTATGGCTGGTGCGGATGTCGCTGCCTAATTTGCCGTGCAAGGCAGCCACGAATTCCGGGCGCGTCGAGTGGTTCTCCATCGTCTCGGAGTCAGCCTCGGAGTCGGCCAGCACGGTCCCGGCGCTGTCGATGACCGTGGCTCGCGCGCCCAGCAGAGCCGCGGTGTCGGCAGTAATCTTAGGAATGGAATCCTGCGGGGTGCTTTCTATGCGGGAGGCGAAGAGCACCGTCTTCTGCCGCAGCGAGGTCTCAATCTCGCTGCGTAGCATGTCAACCCAGGCTTTCTGAATCAGCACATTCATCGTCAGTGCGCACACGGCGATAATCAGCAACGCCGCGACAAACAACTTGACGAAAATGCGACTCTTCACAGTTTGGGGACCTCGAAACGATAGCCGGCTCCGCGCACCGTCTTCAGGTAGCGAGGCTCGTCGGGATTCGCTTCGATCTTCTCACGGATGCGGCGCACGTACACGTCCACCGAGCGCGGTGTGACGTAGTGCGTGTCGCGCCACACCGCATCCAGCAGCTGATCGCGGGTGAACACCCGTCCCGGATGACGAGCCAGGTATTCCAGGAGCCGAAACTCCGTGGCCGTCGTCTGCGTCAGCACCCCGCGAACCATCAGCGTCATGCCACCGCTATCGATCTCGATCTCTCCCGCTTTCACGATGGACGGCGCTAACGGCCGCTCAAAACGGCGCAGCACGGCGCGAATGCGGGCTACCAGCTCACGCGGGCTGAACGGTTTGGGAATGTAGTCGTCCGCCCCCAGCTCCAAGCCGATGACTTTGTCGGACTCGCTGATGCGCGCGGTCAGAAAGATGACCGGCACCATGGCAATTGAGCTGGTTTGGCGAATCCGCCGGCACAACTCCAGGCCGTCTCCCCCGGGAATCATGATGTCAAGCAGGAAGAGGGATGGCGGCTGCTTCTCCGCCTCGGCAACCACACCGGAGGCGGAAGTGAAGGTGCGCACCGCATATCCCGCGCCCTCCAGATGATGGCGTACCAGACGGGAAATGTCGGTGTCGTCTTCCACCGCGAAGATGGTCTGCTTCACGCCTGAATTGTAGCTGACCGCGGAATTTTCATTTTCGTGTGTGATCATCTCGCAAATAGAGTATGCAGAAGTTGTTACAGCATGATGAAACTAGCCTTTGCAACCTTTACCACCCGGCGTGCATCGTTCGTACAATCGCTGCCTCGCTCCCGAGAGGCACTTTTGGGGTACGCACATGCAAGAAGTTGTGCAGAAAGCGGATACAAGTCCGTTCGCCCGCCGCTGCTGGCGCACCTTCCTCAAGGCAGGGCATCGCATAGCCGATAGCTCTTTTGTGCAGCGTTCCACCCTGATCGCCGGCCTCCTACTCGCCACCAGCGGAGGTATGCTGGCCGGCGTCGGATATTGGGTGTCGGGTGGATTCGACTATCTCTCCGCCGCCACTTATGATGTGCCGGTTGGGTTTGACCGCACCAACTCAAACCACATGCCGTCCGGACTTTCGGGAGGCGGATGGGCGCCCCGCGCGGCAGGCCCGTCGAGCTTGAACGCGGCTTATACCATTCGCAAAAATGTGCCTGAGGTCCGGCTACAGTTCACGGTAGCGGATGAACATGGCCGGCTGATTCCCAACCTGTCTCTCTCTGACCTGCGCATCCTCGACGATCACGTTCCCGTGGATCACATCAAGCAATTCGAGAAGATGAGCGACCTGCCGCTGCGCGTAGGACTGCTGTTGGATGTGAGTGACTCCATGAAGCGCGCCATGGAGCAGGAAAAGTCGGTCGCGCTGGCGTTTCTCCACCGCGTGGTGCGGCCGGGCGCTGATCGCGCCTTCGTCATGGCCTTCGGCGATACGGTACAGATTTTTCAGGACCCGACCAGTGAGGTCGCCGACCTGATCGGGGCGGTGAAGCAGGCCAAAGGTCCAGGCGAATCAACCCAGTTCTTTGACGCCGTCTATTCCGGCTGTGTCAATCAATGGAAGGCAGGGGAAAATATGCCGGTCCATCGCGTGATGATCGTCATCTCCGATGGCGAGGACACCGGCAGTCGCCACGTGCTGGACGACGTTATTGCGGTAGCGCAACGCAGCGAAATCCAGATTTACACCCTGAATCTCCACCTCAGAAAGCGCACCTACCCGGGCGATGGGGTATTGCAGAAGCTGGCTGACGAAACCGGCGGAAGATTCTTTATCGCCAACAATGCGCGTGAAGCAGACGCCATCTTCAGCGAACTGGAGCAGGAGCTGCGTACGCAATACTACGTCTCCTTCCGTCCGCCAGACGAACTACCCGGCTATCACGCACTGCAAGTCGAAGTCGACAACCCCAAGAAGCTGATGGTGCACGCCAGACATGGGTACTACGCGTTGAATCAGTAGGTCTGGTAGCTGCCAGCTATTACTGTCCTAGATTGAAACCAGTTCCATCAGTCGGGTGCCCCATCCTTGTCGTCCATCGTTTGGACGACAGGGTGGGAGGGACGACGCCTAGACCTACATCACAGCCGAATCAACCTCGGAGCGAGTATATTCCGCTTGTGCCAATCAACCTCAGACGTTACCAGAACTTGGGGACTCTTCATCTCATAACTTTCAGTTGTTACAGGCGCCAGCCATTCCTGAACAGTGCGCCGGCCCGAAAAGTGTTTGTGGATACGCTGGAGCGAGTTCGCAACTGGTATGGGTTGTGCGTGTGGGGTTATGTTGTGATGCCTGAACATGTTCATCTGCTAGTGAGTGAGCCGGAGCGCAGTAGCCTCGCCGTAGCCATTCAAATGCTGAAGCAGATCACCGCGAGGGAGCTATTACCCACGACGAATCGCAACAGTTCTGGCAGGTTCGCTATTACGATTTTAATGTATGCACAGAGAAGAAACGGGTTGAGAAGCTGAGATACATACATCGCAACCCTGTGAACCGTGGCCTGGCGGAAAGCCCGGAGGATTGGGAATGGAGCAGCTTTCGTCAGTACTTGACCGGCGAACAGGGTGTCGTGGAAATTACGACGGCATGGGCAGTGGAAATCAAGGGGACGAATGGGTTGCTCACGACGGCGGAGCCGAGGCAATAATTCTTGATCCAACCTCTCGCCCAAAGAAGTTCGAAAAGGGTGGGCCCCCGTCAACGCTGAACATGAGAGACGTTGAATCCCACCCTATCGTCCAAGGGACGATAAGGGTGGGGCACCCGCTGCTCCTCACTGGCCCCCGACAACTGGCAACTGCTCTTTCACCTTCCCGCGAAAGTCGGCCAGCCCCGCGACAGGTAGTCCGTCATGGTCAGTGAAAACATGATGAACAGCCAGAAAAGCGCAGCAATCACCGCGGCTATCGTCAGCTTGGGACTGTAGCGCAGGTGCATGAAGAACAGGACTACCAGCGTGCCTTTGATGGTCGCGATCACCAGAGCGACCACGATGTTGAAGGGCCCGAGTTCAGCGAACGAGGCCAGGACGGTGGTCAGCGTAAGCACCATCAGCGCGGCCCAGATACCGACATAGAGCGACGCTGGTACTACGTGGGTATATTCATCGTCGTGTTGTTGCGGCTGCGCCATCGTTTTCCTCGTTAGCTGTGCTTGTGACTGATCAGGTACAAAAGCGGGAAGAGATATATCCAGACTAAGTCGACAAAGTGCCAGTACAGTCCAACGTTCTCTACCGGACTGTAATAGACGGGGCTGAAGGCTCCTCGCGCACCGGCTATGATCAGCCAGGTCACCAGGCCGATGCCGATAATCATGTGCAGCGCGTGCAGGCCGGTCATTGCCCAATAAAGACCGAAATAAATCTCTGTATGCAGCGGATCGGTCGCGGGATGCGCCGGATCGCCGGTCTCGAAATGGAAGTTCGGTCCGGGGAATTCGTGGTTGGTCCAGTGTTCGTGATACTCGACTCCCTTGATGCCCAGGAAGCCAAAGCCGAACACGATGGTGATGAGCAGCAGGATCACCATCAGCTTCTTGTTACCCATCTGCGCCGCCCGCACCCCCATCGCCATCGACAGTGAGCTGCAAATCAGCACTGCCGTGTTGACCGCGCCCAGGATGATGTTCATCTTCTGGCTGCCTTCGACGAAGGCCTGGTAATACGAGTGGCGATACACCAGATAGGAGGTGAAGAGTCCGCCGAAAAACATGATTTCGGTGAGCAGGAACATCCACATGCCGAAGGTAGCAGTGTCGCGCTGCTGCACCATCGAGGCAAAGTGGTGCTGGAACGAACGCTCAGCGGACCGGATTTCGGAGCTAGTGGCCAACGGTGATCTCCTCTTGCGGCTGGTGCTCGTAGTCGTAAGCCTCCCAGGTCACCACCGGTGTCTCGTCAAAGTTGTGGGTCGGCGGCGGCGAGGACGTCATCCATTCCAGTCCCACAGCGTTCCAGGGATTCGGCCCCGCGTCCTTGCCGTAGCGCAGCGACCACAGGAAGTAGATCATCGGCAGCACGTAGCCAACGGCCAGCACCGAGGCTCCAGCGGTCGACAACACGTTCAACACCTGGAACTCAGGCGGATAGGCGTGATAGCGACGCGGCATGCCCATGTATCCCAGAATGAACTGCGGAAAGAACGTCAGGTTGAAGCCGACGAACACCAGCAGCGCCGACAATTTCGCCGGAGCTTCGGGATACATCTTGCCGGTAATCTTCGGCCACCAGAAGTGCAGTCCCGCCATGTAGGCGAGCACCATGCCTCCCACCATCACGTAGTGGAAGTGCGCGACCACGAAGTATGTATCGGTGACATGGACGTCGATTCCCAGCGAGGCCAGGAAGACGCCGGTGAGGCCGCCGATGGTAAACAGCCCGATAAAGCCCCAGGCGTAGAGCATCGGCGTCTCAAAGCGCACCGAGCCCTTGTACATGGTCGCCGTCCAGTTGAACACCTTGACCGCCGAAGGAATGGCGACGAAGTAACTCAGCAGCGAAAACACCAGCGCTGAGTACATCGAGATGCCGGCGACAAACATGTGGTGCGCCCAGACCAGGAAGCCGAGCACCGCAATCGCAATCGAAGCCAAGGCGACGAATTCGTATCCGAACGCCCGCTTGCGCGAGAAGCAGGTGATGACCTCGCTGATGACGCCCATACCCGGCAGAATCATGATGTAGACGGCGGGATGCGAGTAGAACCAGAACAGGTGCTGGAAGAGCAGCGGGTCGCCGCCCAGCGCGGGGTTGAAGACTCCGATGTGGAACAAGCGCTCAAACGCGACCAGCAGCAGGGTGATAGCGATGACTGGCGTGCCCAGCACCATGATGAGGCTGGCAGCGTAGTTCGACCAGCAGAACAGCGGCAGGCGGCTCCAGGTAAGTCCGGGCGCGCGCATGCGGTGAATGGTGACGATGAAGTTGAGCCCGGTAAAGATCGAAGAGAATCCGACCACGAAGATTCCGACCGCCACCGTGACCACGTGCGTATTCGAGTAGCTGGTACTGAACGGGGTGTAGAAGGTCCAGCCGGTATCGATGCCGCCGAACAGGAATCCCCACAGCGCCATGCAGGCGCCGATCATGTAGATGTACCAGCTGGCAAGGTTCAGCCGGGGGAATGCCAGGTCTTTGGCGCCCACCATCAAGGGAATGACGAAGTTTCCGATGACCGCCGGCACCGAAGGAATCAGGAAGAAGAACACCATGGTGATGCCGTGCATGGTGAACATCTTGTTGTAGGTGTCGGAGGTCAACAGGTCGCCCGCCGGGGTCAGCAGCTCCAGGCGGATCATCATGGCGAAGAATCCACCGAGCCAGAACATGGCGGTGATCGACATCAGGTAAAGCAGCGCAATGCGCTTGTGGTCTGTCGTCAGCAGCCACGACTTGATGCCGTAGTTCGAATTCAGGTAATTCTCGCGCTCAACAACGGGTTGTACTGCGGTCGCCATTTCAGAGCCTCTTGGTACCTTGCTACTCCCTGTTACCGGTTTCAGCGGCGGAGGCCCGATGATTCGGCGTCCCGCCCGCTTGTATTTGTGATAACGATTTTACGTAGGAGACCAGCTCCGCCAGAGTCTCTTCCGATATCTGGCCCTGATAGGTCGGCATGATGGGTTTGAAGCCCGAAACGACCTTCACCGCAGGATTCAAAATCGACTCGCGAATGTAGTTCTCGTCGGCCATTACGGTGCGTCCGTCATCCAGCATCACCTGTTTGCCGAAAACTCCTGCCAGGTTGGGCCCGCGACCCTGCGTATCGGAACGATGACAGGTGGCGCATCCCATCTGCTCGAAGACCTGCTGCCCGCTCACAGACAGGGCGCCCGCCGAACCGCCGGACACCAGCCATGCCTGATAGGCCGAGGGGTCCATGACCACGACTTCGCCAATCATTCCAGAATGCTGCGTGCCGCAATACTCGGCGCAGAACAGGTGATAGGTTCCCAGCTTCGTGGGACGAAACCAGGTGCTGGTATAGCGGCCGGGAAGCACGTCCTGCTTAATGCGAAACGCAGGAACGAAGAAGCTGTGAATCACGTCCTGCGAACTCATGATCATCTTCACGTCGCGATTGATGGGCACGTGCAGCGTATTGATCTCGCGCTGGCCAGTATCATGCTCAAACTTCCACATCCACTGCTTGCCGACGGCGTAAACCTCCATCGCACCTTTGGGCGCGCGACCCTCCTGGAAGTAGATCAGCGAACCCCAGGCGAAAAAGATCATGCAGATGCCCAGCGGGATCAGCGTCCAGGTCAACTCCAGCGGAAGCGAGCCTTCGATGTGCGTGGGATGAGGATTGTTCTCGCGCCGGTACTTAATCGCAAAGACGAAGATGGTAGCGAAGATCAGCACGGTGAAGAATGCCGACACCGCGACCAGAAAGAAGTAGAGTCCGTCCACCTGCCCTGCGAGGGCCGAAGCGCGTTCCGGAAATAATGGGAAGTTCTTCCACATAGTCGATCAGGCCTGTTCCGTTCCCTTATGCGAGCGGTTTTTGTCCAGACGAAACATCATGAACACAAAGCCGCCCAGAACCAGCAGGGTCGCCGCTCCCGCAATGCTAAGAACTCTGCTGATGATTGCGCCGTAGCGTCCGGTGTTCGGATCGTAACGGCAGCAATAGATTTCCACCGCATCCACCAGGTTTCCAATCTTGTTGCGCGAGGCTTCGATTAAGCCGAGCCGTATATCGCGAGGTGAATACTCCACCCCGTAGTAATACTGGGCAATCTTGCCGTGCGGGGTCACGATAATGAGCGCCGTGGAATGAATGTACTGCCCGGTTTTCGGATCGCGGCGATAACGAAACCCGACTGCCTGCGTCAGCCGGTCAATCTCAGGCTTCTGCCCGGTGAGGAAATGCCAGGCTTCTCCCGAAGTCTTCGGCTCCAGATGCTCATTCAACCGGTCGACATACACCTTCTTCTTGGCCGCGGCATCCTGCGGAGTTTCATCCGGATTGAAGCTTACCGTCACCGCTTCATATTCCTTGCCGGGAGAAAACTTCAGAACCGCCAGCGCGCTCGCCTCGCCGACCAGTGCTTCACCGCACAACATGGGACAGGTGTAATACACCAGGTTCAGGAGCACCGGCCTGCCGGATCCGAAGTACTCTCCCAACTGAACCGTCTTGCCGGTTTCATCCTTGAACGTGAGATCCAGCGGTATCTGCTGGTCCAGCTTCTGCGTGATGCCTACGCCTTCCAACTCCTCTGGTTTCACCTGCGAAGCCGGCTGGCTGGTGTCGCGCATAAACGTCGACGGCGGCTGCGCGAGGGCGGCCATGCCGGTCGCCAGCAAAACCGCGAACATCACCGATTTGATTGAGCTATGTACTGCCATTCCTCTACTACCTAACTTCCCTTGTCATCACGAGGAGGCTCTTAGCCTCCGAGGGATCTGTTCTTGTGCCGTCCCTGAAGGGACTCACCTTATTACGTTCCTCTATCCCCGTCCTGAAGGACGGGGCTTCCACCTGTCGCCGCTTCGCGGCTGACCTACTGCTTCACATCAGGCCCGGGCTTCGCACCCTGCGAAGGATGAGTCGCCATTCCTTCCTTCTGCGCGCCCGCTGCACTACCAGCGCTCATCGCCCCACTGAAATCTCGCGGTGGCTCACTCGGCCTCACCGGCAGGCCGCGCTCAACAATCAGCGCCATGGCCTGATTAATCGGGATGTGAACCGTCCCGGTACTGTCTTCGAAGGGCTGCTTCGGATAAAGGACCTTGTTCTCCCGTGACAGGAAACTGCTCATGTCGTACTCGTCGTTGGTCTGCAGCCGCGGCTCGGGGAACACGTTGGTATTGACCTGGCCGGTGTTCTGCAAAATCGAGTTCGTCTCCGGCATCGCCTTCTGCACCTGCACCAGCGGACTGGGGTTTCCCTGCGCGAACAACGTGCTATGCGACAGGAAGCGGAACATCCCCCAGATCACCAGTTCGATAAATATCCCCGCCACCAGCAGCCCGGCGAGGAACAGAAGGATTCCACGCGCACTCAGGTCGGTGCGGTCGTAATCGACTGCCGGATTGCGCAAAAACTCGCCGTCGTTCGGATTAGTGCTCATGTTTTTGATTTAAGAACAGCGGCATTTGTGGATCGTATGCCGGTAGCAGCGGCCGCTGCCGCAGGTTATAGAAGAAGTACGCCAGCCACAGCCCGCCGAGACCGATGGGCGCGATGACGTACCAGATGCTAAAGACCACCACATCTTTAAAGTTCGGGATGACGTACCAGTAGATGTCAACCAGGCGCATGAACATCAGCAGCAGTGCCAACGGCACCAGTCGTCGTCCGGCGCGCTTCAGATCTCGCGACAGCAGCATGGCGAAGGGCAGCGCAAAATGGAACATCACAATCGCCAGAATGATGAATCCCCAATACCCACGAATGCGCTGCAGATACCAGCTGATCTCGTCCGGCAGATTTCCTGACCAGATGATGAGCCACTGCGAGAATGAGAAGTAGGCGAAGAGCATGACGAAGGCCAGCGTCAGCTTGCCGATGTCATGGAACTGCATGGGCTTCACTATTTCCGCGTAAGGCTCATAGCGCGTGACCGTGGTCAACATGATGATGCCGAAACACAAGGCCGAAAGGGCCTGGCCCACCAGGAAGATCAGACCGTAGATCGTCGATCCCCAATGCGGATCGAGCGACATCACCCAGTCCACTGCTGCAAATGAAACGGTCAGCGACAGCAGCACGCAGCCGACACCGCTGAGGGCCTCGAATCGCGGGTAAACTTTCCACGGACTGTCAAGGCGATTGCCCCAGCTGGTAAGTCCCTTGGTCAGCAGAAACCAGATCACGAAGTACAGCACATAGCGCGCGATCCAGTTCGGCGTGTTCAGGTACCAGTGGTTCTCCTTCACCGGCTCTAGCATCCAGCCATAAAGATGAGTGCGGAAAAACAGCAGGGGTAGGAACAACACTCCCATCAACGGCAGCACCTTCGCCCCGGCTTCGAGGAAGCGGCGAATCACCAGCCCCCACAACCCGCCCGTCAGAAACTGCACCATCAGGAGAGCAAGGCAGCCCAGGCTCAACCCGGTCCAGAACATGTAAGCGATCAGGTAGCCGCGCAGGAAGGTATTGAGCTGGAGGAAGCCTCCGATCACGCAACCAATAACGCCCAGCACGCCCACGATGAGCGCGCGACGCTGCCAACCCGCGGCATCAGCCGGCACCGCGAAGTTCATCTGTTCAACCTGCAAACTTTGTCGGCTCATCGTGTCGGTGGCCCTCCTGCCGAAGCAGCCGCTGCACTCGGGGGATTGGCGGGAGTCATGTTGGTCGCGTTGTGAGTGTCATAAGGCGGCATGATCTGAACTCCCGGGGGCGGCTGCGGAGCAATCTGCTCACCCGCGGGCACGTCTGCCTTGGTGGCGTCCTGGCTCAGTTGCAGCGCACGGATGTAAGCCGCGATCGCCCAACGGTCCCGCGCCGGCACCTGTGCGGAATAGTCAGGCATCCTGCCGTAGCCGTTGGTGATCACGTCGAAGAAATAGCCGATGGGCGCCTTGCGCAAACGATCGATGTGATACGACGGCGGATGCTGATAGCCGCGCTGCACAATCATTCCATTGCCATCGCCCACTTCGGAGTGGCACGGCGAGCAGTAAATATTGAAGCGCTGCTGTCCCCGCGCCAGCACCTCAGCCGTTACCGGGAATGGCATGAAGTCGCCGTCGGTGACACCGATTTTGCCGGTCTGGAAATAGCTGTCGGCGTCCAGCTCGCCGCGAGCCACGGTGCCCTCGATGATCGGGCGCGCCGCTCGCTTATCGGCAAAAAAGTTGCTTTGGGCCAGCGGACGATAATACGGCTGCACCTGCATATCGAGGCGGCAACCCGCCAGCGACAGCACGGTCGCGCAGGCCAACAGCCCGAAACTGATCGCGCGCCCCCTGGCGCGGAAATTCATTGGCCGATTAATGCGGCACCTCCGAAATCGACAGAGGCTTAAGCGTCATCAGGAACTGTTGCGTATTGACCAGATCGAACTTGGGATCGGCCGCCTCGATACAGACAAAGAAGCGATCGCGCGTCACCGCGCCAAACCGTTCAACGTTGAACAGCGGGTGATACGGCATGGGCAGGCCATTCAGCGCGAACATCCCAAATACCCCCGCCAGCCCGCCGAACAGCACGGTCAACTCGAAAGTCGGAACGATAAATGCCGGCCAGGAATCCCAGGGCCGCCCCCCAATGTTCAGCGGGTAATCGATCACGTTGATCCAGTATTGCAAGGCGAACGCCGATAATCCGCCCAAAATCCCACCTAACAACACGATGAGCGGCACGCGCGTCTTGTGGAAGCCGATCGCCTCGCTGGCTTCCTCAACCGGGTACGGACTGTAGGCGTCCATCTTGCGATAGCCCGCGTCATGCGCCGCTTTTGCCGCCGCCACAAAATCGGTAGGCGTTTCGAACTCCGCCAGCAGGCCGTACAGTGCGGGAACCGTTGCGTGGCTCATTTGCTGACCTCCGCCGGCTCCGCTACTGCCGCCTCGGGCAGCAGCATGCGCATTTCAAACATCGAGATCGCGGGCATGATGCGAATGAACAGGTACATGGCAAAGGCAAAGAAGCCGCACGTTCCAAAGAACGTCATATAGTCCCAGCGCGTCGCGACGTAATGTCCCCACGACGACGGCAGGAAGTCGCGGCTCAGGCTGGTGATGATGATTACGAAGCGCTCCAGCCACATGCCGATCAGGATGTCGAGCGAAATCAGGAACAGCGCCGCGATGTTAGAGCGCACCTTCGGGAACCATAGCAACTGCGGCAGCAGGATGTTACAGAAAATCAGCAGCCAGTAGAAGATCGCATACGGTCCGAACCACCGGTTTTGCATCATGAAACGTTCATAAGTCGAGCCGCTGTAGAGTCCGATGAAGGTCTCGAAGAAGTATCCGTAGGCCACGATCAACCCGGTTGCGAGCATCACCTTCGCCGAGTTCTGCAGGTGGCGCATGGTAATCATGTCTTCCAGGTGGTAGTACTTGCGAATCGGAATCGCTATCACCAGCACCATAGCGAAGCCGGAGTAGATAGCACCCGCTACGAAGTAGGGTGGGAAGATGGTGGTATGCCAGCCGGGAACAATCGCGATGGCAAAATCGAAGCTGACCACCGTGTGTACTGAGAGCACCAGCGGCGTGGCCAGTCCGGCCAGGATCAGGTAGACCGCTTCGTATCGCTTCCAGTGGCGAGCCGAGCCGCGCCAACCCAGCGAGAGAATTCCGTAGATGCGCTTGGCCCACATCGACTCCGCTTTCTCGCGCATGGTGGCGAAGTCGGGAACCAGTCCTACAAACCAGAACACCGCGGAAATGGTCGCGTAGGTCGAGACCGCGAAGACGTCCCACACCAGCGGACTGCGGAATTGTGGCCACACGCCCATGCTGTTGGGATAGGGAAATAGCCAATACGCCAGCCACGGCCGGCCCAGGTGGAGCACCGGGAACATGCCGGCGCAAGCCACAGCAAACAGCGTCATCGCTTCGGCGAAGCGGTTGATCGAATTGCGCCAGCTCTGTTTCAGCAGCAGCAGAATAGCGGAGATCAGCGTTCCGGCATGGCCGATACCGATCCACCACACAAAGTTAACGATGGCAAAGCCCCAGGCGCTGGGGATTTGAATACCCCAGATACCGACGCCGCGGAGGAAGAGCCACGTCACCGCCATGAGCAGCATCATGGTCAGGAAGCCGGCGACCGCAACTCCCGCCATCCAGCCATAGCCGATCGGGCGCTTCAGCACCGCATCGCTGATGGTGTCAGTGACAGTGTCGAAGGTTTGTCCCGGCCCTATTACCGGCGGCTCATTCGGCCACGGATCAAGCAATGCGGTTTTTTCTTCCGGTCCCTGCTGCATTAACTGCGCTCCGACTGCTCAAGTTCAGGATTCGGGTTGCGCACCACCGCAAGGTATGTGGTGCGAGGACGCGTGTTCAGATCTTCCAGCAAGCCATAGTTGCGCTGGTGCGCCTTCAACTTCGAAACACGCGAGTTCGGATCACTCAAATCGCCAAAGACAATCGCATCCGCCGGGCAAGCCTGCTGGCACGCGGTAATCACTTCCCCGTCGCGGATCGGCCGGTTCTCCTTCTCCGCCGCATAACGGCCATGACTGATGCGCTGAATGCAGTACGTGCACTTCTCCATCACCCCGCGGCTGCGTATGCTGACCTCCGGATTGCGCATTAGCTTGTACTGCTCGGTTGTCCAGTCCTGCCATCGCAGGAAGTTGAAGCGCCGCACCTTATAAGGACAGTTGTTGGAGCAGTAGCGCGTGCCCACGCAGCGGTTGTAGATCATATCGTTCAGACCTTCCGTGCTGTGTACGGTGGCCCCCACCGGACAAACCACTTCGCAGGGCGCGTTCTCACACTGCTGGCACGGCACCGGCTGGAAGAAAGTCTTCGGATTTTCCGTGCCGCCTTCGTAGTACGCATCGACGCGCAACCAGTGCATGATGCGCCCGCGCTTTACCTGCTCTTTCCCCACGACGGGAATGTTGTTCTCCGCCTGGCAGGCGACAATACAGGTCTTGCAACCCACGCAGGAGTTCATGTCGATGGCCATACCCCAGCGCGCTTCCGTGTACTTGTAGTTCGGATACAGGGTGAGCTCGGGCGGGATCGGCTTCTCGGTCTCGTCTTCGTGGGCGAAGTTCGGATTGCTGATGAAATCTGCCAGCGTCGCCGCGCGCACAACGTGACGCGACTTCAGGTCCTCGGTGCCTCCTGGTAAACCCTGCGGCAGATCGGAATAGTCGATGTACTGAAAACCCTGCGGATTGGCAAACTCATACTGCTCGCCGGTCTTCCGGATCTTTCCCGGCGTCATGTACATGCCGTTGCTGAAACGCGCCACGTAAGCATTGAAGCCCACGCCGTCGGCGACCCGGCCCGCTTTCGTGCGCCCATATCCTAGCGAAACGGTAATGCAGTTGTCGGGATGCCCCGGCGTGCGCCAGATGCCACCCTTCAGCTTGCTGCCCTGGATCTCGATCTCGATAACGTCCTGAGTTTCGAGCTTCAGCTTCTGCGCTGTGGCTACGCTCATGAGCACAGCATTGTCCCAACAGACTTGCGTTGGCGCCTTCGGCGTCTCCTGCAGCCAGGAGTTGTTGGCGAAGCTTCCGTCATAGATCATCGGATCGCGGCGGAAGACCACCTCGACACCGTCGCCCGACAGCGAGATTGGGCTGCCGGCGGACGCTTCGGCCTTGGCCGAAACATTCTTCACTCCCGCAGCAGTATTGGGAATGAAGCCGTTGTACAGCGCCTTGCGCCAGTCTTCTGCGAAATTCGCGCTGTTCATCTGGCCCCGCCAATACCTTTGCACGACGTCGAAACCGGTATCGGCAGGCTGCCCGGCAAGCACGTTGATGAACTCGTATTCGCTGCGCCCGTCGTACAGCGGCGCAATCAGCGGCTGGATCAGGCTGACGGTTCCATCGATAGCGCGCGCATCGCCCCACTGCTCCAGATAGTGCGTGGCATTGATGTGCCAGTGACAGAACTGGGTCGTCTCATCCTTATAGAGGCTGTGCGCCACGCGCAGCGGAACCTTGTTCATGGCCTCGTCGAAGTGCAGGTCCTGCGGAGCGTCGTAAACCGGGTTGCTGCCGATGATCATCAGCAGGTCGACGTTGCCGGCGTTCATGTCGTTGACCAGCTCTTTCAGCGCGGCCATCTGGTCCATTGGCTTGGCTTCGACCGGGTCGCTGTAGACGACCGTGTTGCCCACCGCGCCCAGCGCCTGGTTCATGGCATGAGCCAGCGCATGAACCGCGGGCGGCTGATTCTCGCCGGGAATTACCACTGCCGCGCCACGATGCACCTGCAGGTCTTTCACTACGTTATCTACGAACTGCTTCTGCGCGCCCGCCGCGGCTTGGCCTCCACCCATCGCTCCCATGCCGATTCCGGCGGCAATGGCACGCGCGATATGTTCTACTTCCGACGCCCGTACCGGCAGCGAGTTGTCAGCCTTGCCGCTGGTGTTCGTCGGCGTGCTCTGCACCGAGTAGAAGCGCGACATCTTCTGTTTGAGATCGGGATTGCGCCGCGCGGCAAACTGCCGCGCATACAGCAGGAAACCCGGATAACCACTGGACAGGAAGTCGCCGTCCAACGCCAGAATGACGTCGGCCTTGTCCAGCTGATAGCGCGTATCGGCGTATTGCCCGAATGCCATCTGGGCGCCGGCGCGCGCGTTGTCGCGTCCCACCGGCTCGTACTGTATCCACTTCGCCTGCGGATACGTCTTCATCACGTCACTCATCTGTGACGCGAAGGTGGGCGATGATACCGTGCGCGTCAGGATGCGCAAACCGCTGCCCTGCAACGCTCGCTGCGAATTCAGCGGCCCGCGAATGCTTTGAACATAGGCATCCCAACTGCGGATCTCGCCCGCGTAGGTCACGTTTTGCGAGCGATCGGGATCGTACATGTCGAGGATCGACGCCTGCATGAATACGTCGGTGCCGCCCTTCGACGCGGGATGCTCCGGATTCCCTTCGATCTTCGTCGGACGCCCCTCGTGGCTCTCCACCAGCACCGGCAAACCGTATCCGGCAAACGGCATGGTGCTGGCGAAAAACAGGGGCTTGCCCAGCACCAGTTGGTGCGGCTGGCGCACGTAGGGAACGATGGGCTCCAGCGGCTGCTTCACGCACGCCGACAATCCGGCCAACGCCATCGACGCGCTCATCAGCTTCAGGAAGTCGCGACGCGAAGCTCCTTCCGGCCAGACCGAAGCCTGGCGCGGAAACTCGCGGTGCAGCATCTCGAAGAAGCCTTCCGTCTGGGACAGCTCTTCCAGACTGCGCCAGTACTGCGGACCGCTCTTGGCGCGCCCCAGCTTGTCCTTAACTGCCGCCAGCTCCAGCTTGCTGGGACATACCGCTTCAGACTTTTGGTTCTCTTTTTCCATTCTTGGGCTGCTTACTAAAACTCGAAACTTTGAAACTCAAAAACTTCGCCTTACCGGTGACAGGTGTTGCAACTCGTGATGTCTTCTACCGTCCGCACGTGGTACTGCTGCTTCAGCACTTTGCCCAGGGCCAGCTGATCGGTGTACACGCTGCCGTCAGCCAGCTTCACCGGATGCAACGAACTGGGCTGCTGGTAATTCATGTTGAAAACCTGGTCCTTCGGCCGCAGGAATTTTTCCGGCTCGCGATGGCAGCTCAGGCACCACTCCATGCGCATCGACTCCGCCTGGTACATCAGCGGCATCTTGTTCACCGGCCCGTGGCAGCTAAAGCAGCCAACGCCCTTGGCCACGTGCATGCTGTGATTGAAGTACACGTAGTCGGGCAGATAATTCACCTTGACCCACTCAATCGACTTGCCGGTGCGATAGCTCTC
Source organism: uncultured Acidobacteriaceae bacterium (assembly GCA_963796585.1). Taxonomy (GTDB): domain Bacteria; phylum Acidobacteriota; class Terriglobia; order Terriglobales; family Acidobacteriaceae; genus CAVVDY01. The sequence goes on along the minus strand of CAWCMB010000001.1, from coordinate 432,146 downwards.
GCGGACCGGCTCCAGCATGGGAGCGTTGGTCCAGATCTGCTGGTGACAGTTCATGCAGGTCTTGGTCGGCGGAATGCCCGCGTAGCTCGACACCTCAACCGAGGTGTGGCAGTAGCGGCAATCGATGCCCAGTCCCGCATTGTGGTGCTGATGGCTGAACGGCACCGGCTGCACCTGTTCGACTCCCTGCCAGGTGGCCCACGGCGACCGCTGGATCTCAATCGCTCCAAACAGCAGCGCCGAGACAATCACCACTACGGCGATAATCGACACTCTCGCAAGCGTGTTCGCACTACGATGAAAGATTTGTGCCATGTACAGCTTTCCAGTTTGTGGATCAGGAGCCGCAACCCGTTTCGGCTCGTTCTTCTTGCAGCACGCTGAAGTGTCTCAGCAGTGTGTGACGCACATCACCCAAGCGTGTGATTATAACAACGCAAGCTCACGGTTATGCAACTGCCTCGCTCGTTTTGCTTGCTTCGACAACTCTTTTTCATAACCTGCGCACGGAATCGTTGAAAATCACAACATTTCAGCACGAAACAGCCACTCGAAATCGCTCCTGAAATGCACGAGAGTGCGTGGCAGCGTCCCCGCTGTTTCGGACAACGATCGTTCAACTCGGCTGGAAGGAGACCCAGCCACCCGAATTTGTCCCCGCCGCCCTCGAACCGGGAATCCCGTCCGCTGGGCCCACAGCCTATCTAAGTCCCAGCGGTTCGACCTGGCTGAGGCGGATGGTGGGAATCCAATGGTGGGAATCCAATGGTGGCTATGAGGGACGAGATTTACAATCGAGAGTTCTTAACCGAGAAGCTCCGACTTAGCTGGCGGCTGGCGGCAGGTGGCTGATGGCTGGTAGCTGGCAACTTCTTTCTGACAACCGATCACTGGCAACTGACAACTCCATGTCTCTCATTCGCTTCCTCATGCTGCTCTCGCTCGTCATCTGGGTCGGCGGACTCATCTTCTTCGCCTTCGTGCTGGCGCCCACGGTGTTTCATCCCGGAATTCTTCCGGCGCGCCAGTTCGCCGGCAACGTGGTGAACCGCAGCCTCGGCATCATGCATTGGATGGGCCTCATCTGCGGCTTCGTTTTCGCCGCGACCTCGATGATCGACGCGCGTGTGGTCGACGGCGCAGCTCAACCATTCGCCCTGCGCAACCTGCTCATCTACGCCATGATCCTGCTGACGCTGATTGCCATGTTCGGTATCGCCTCGCGGATGCTGGAGCTGCGCAATCAGATGGGCTTCATCGACAATGTGCCCCACGACGACGCCCGCCGCATCGAGTTCAACCGCCTGCACGTCTGGTCAACGCGGGTAGAGGGTGCGGTCATGCTGCTGGGATTGGTGCTGGTCTTCGTGACGGCAAGGCGGATGGGGTAGAAGCTTCACGTAGACTAGCTGACGGCGAGGCACAACACATGTCGTTATTTAGGATTCCTGATTCAATTTATATCGGTGTCACCGATGCTGCCGCTGCGTCGCGTTGGTACGAAGAGAAATTGGGCGTTCAGCAGGTTTTGATCTCGATGGATGATGCAGCAGACTGTATCTCGCTGGGGTTTTCGAAAAGAGATGAAACGGGAATTATTCTCGGTCCTCGGGACACGCCCACCGAAGGACGGCCAATGCTATATGCATCGAACATTGAGAAGGCGAGGGACTTGTTAGCTTCTCAGGGGGTAAACGTCAGTCCGATTGCAGCGGATCGGCAAGGAACGCGATACTTCACTATGTGCGATCTGGAGAGCAACGAACTAGAAGTGACAGAAGAGCCATAGAACGTTAACTGCGCAACATTCCAGCAACGTCTGCTATTGAAGCGGCCTCTTCCATACACTGCGATCCAGTCGATTGACGCTTGGATCATCGGAACGGTATCTCACAGTGACGGGTTGGCGGCGATGAAATTTTCGTGCGGTCCTCTGCACCCTCCTTTTTGCGAAGAATGAGGGTCGCCAAAAGGACTCCCCGGTATAAGGACCATCAGTGTCAATGGAGAATTCGTACGCTATTGCCAGCCGAAATGTCGTGTCTCTCCCACGTTGAATGCGCTCCACATCGATAGCAGTGATCTCACCTTGTGCTACAGGCCATCGCCATGACCAAAGATACGAGACTGCATCGTAAAGGTCGCCAAACATAGCAACGGCAATCTTCCGACACCTCCCGCCGGTCGTCAATCATGATGAGTGGTGATAATCCTGTTTAATGTAACCGATCCGGCGAAGCATCAAACCGCCGGCTCGCAGTTCCAAACTGGCGCGCTCGCTGCCCTCCCAATCTGATACCTGAAACCTGATACCTGACACCGCAAACTGGCGGCTGGCGGCTCACGAAACTGAATGAAGCTTTGTATCAGGGCGTGGCTTCAGCCGGGCTAACTCGCGCATCCTCATTATTCTTTATCATCCTGAAGGACCTGCTTTTCGATGGCGGCGACTGAAGATCTGCGGCGCAAACTCTGCCGTCCCGACGGGACTCGGGCCTTTTTCCAAGCTCACCCAGCGCTGAAGCGCTGGGCTAAGCTATGCTGCGCCTACGGCGCGTGTCTCTTCGCTATCCATCCCACTCGCAACCGACAATGTGTTCAGGTGAGCATCGCGCGCACCCTCCCAATCTGACACCTGAAACCTGATACCCGGCCCCAAGCTGGCGGCTGGCGGCTGGAAGCTGATAGCTTGGAATGTTGTAGCTCGTCGCTCGCAGCTCCCGGCTTATGTTTTTGCTGACGGCTGATAGCTGACGGCTGACAGCCTTATTCTGAAACCTGACACCTGAAACCTGATACCCAATGAAAACCGGAATCATCGGCCTGCCGCAGGTAGGCAAAACTTCGCTCTTCGTCATGCTCACCGGGCAGGATGTCTCGCAGCGTTCCAACAATCCGCGCGAGGCGCACCTCGGTGTCACCAAGGTTCCTGACGACCGGCTCGACCGCCTGGCTGCGCTCTACAACCCCAAGAAGTTGATACATGCCAGCGTCGAGTACGCCGACGTCGCCGCCCTTAGCCAGGAGGCGCTGAAGGAAACCGCCTTCGCCGCCAACCTGCGCAATGTCGACGCGCTGGCCCACGTGGTGCGCGTCTTCGACGACCCGTCCATCGCGCACGTCGGCGCGGTCGATCCGTTGCGCGACATCAAGAACATCGACTTCGACTTGATCGTCAACGATCTCGGCCAGGTGGAAAAACGCCTCGAGCGCCTGGAAAAAGACCTGAAGAAGATGCGCACCGCCGAGTTGGAGCGAGAAGACGAGCTGCTCAAGCGCGCCAAAATCCATCTCGAAGCCGAGCGCCCGCTGCGCGAGATGGAGATGACCGCCGACGACAAGAAGCGCGTGCGCGGCTTCATGTTCCTCAGCGAGAAGCCCATTCTCTACGTGCTCAACATCGGCGAAAGCACCTCGCTGGAAAAAGACCTCGAAGCCGCCGTCGAGAAGTACGGCCTCACCGAAATCGTGGCTCGCCCCAACACCGGAGCCATCGCCGTCTGCGCCAAAGTTGAAGCCGAGTTGGCCGAGATGAGCCCGGAAGACGCTGCCGAATTCCTCTCCAGCTACGGACTGAAAGAGAGCGGCTTGGTGCGTCTCATCCGCAAGAGCTATGAGTTGCTGGGGCTGATCTCGTTCTTCACCGTGGGCGAAGACGAATGCCGCGCCTGGACGGTCGAGCGCAATTCAAAAGCCGTCGACGCCGCCGGCGCGATTCACACCGATCTGTCCCATCACTTCATCCGCGCCGAGACCATTCACTGGGACGCATTGCTCGAAGCCGGCTCCGAAGCCAACGCCCGCGCCAAGGGTACGCTGCGCCTCGAAGGCAAAGAGTACATCGTGAAAGACGGCGACGTGATGCATATACGGCATAGTGGATAGCGAGCTGCGAGCAATAGCAATTAGCAGCCAGTTGCTAGTTGCTAATTTCTGATTCCCGCCGACCACCAGCCCTGCATCACCCGTCACAGACAAACCGATCCGCCGGGCGGACAATTAAATCAGAGTTGACCCCGCCTTGGGGCCGCACAAAGCAGATTTCAAACGGGAGGTAACTCTCATGAAGAGACTCATACTTCTGCTTGTGGTACTGGTGGCGACGACGGTAGCGGCACAGGAAAAGTCCATCGTCACTATCCGAGGCAGCGAAGTGAACAACGGCGTAATTATTCTCAGCGTTCATCAGGCAAATCCGGTTCGGACGGGCAAGGCCTCATTCGATTTGCAGTGCACCAAAAGCCAGCCGGACTGCGCCAATCCGCCGCAGGGAAATTACCTGATGGTCCGGCTTCCGAAAAACTGGGGAGCGTACGACTGTACAGACGTCGATCTGTACCCGGCTGCAGCGGATCCGGCAAGCAGCCAGAAGATCGGAGAATATTGCCTGCTTGAGAAGTAAGAAGCAGCAACTAGCAATTAGCAATTGGCCGTTGGCACTTAGCTCATAGCTATTGGATGATAGGCGTCACCAGCCTGTCATCATGGGCGGGAGGCGCTGTCTGTTGGTTGGTGGATCGGTTTCCGCCTTGCGATGCTCCGACTCCGCCAAGCATGGGCAGGATGGAAATGTATTCGCCGGTTGCAGACCGCCAGGCGCCAAACGGCAAGTGCTGACGGGCTAGCTGCTCGCCGCTAATTGCTACTCTTCCTCGCCAGCGCGCGTCGCATGGTTTCATCCAGCGCGGCCTTGGCTTTCGCGTACTCTTCTTCGCTGAGCTTGCCTTGCTGGCGTTCGACTTCCAACTGGAAGAGCTCTTCTTTCATCGCCTCCAGCAGAATCGTCGGACGGTCGCCGGTTACCGGAGCATCGATGCGAGGGCCCTCCGCCATTGCCGGATGCTGCCGATGATTGGTCTTCGACACCACGTAGAAGCCGCCCATCACCAGCACGAGCGCGAATGCGCCGAGGATGACTGCGCGGTACTTGTACAGCGGGTCAGGAGCATCAATCGGCGCGCCCAGTCCTCCGCCGGGCCGATTGTCGTTGGCCGCGGCCTGGCCTCCGCCGCCCATGGTTCCGCCGCCTGCACTGTCGTCACCGGTGGCGGCATCCTCCTGCCCTTCCTGCTGGAAAACCCCCGCGCCCGCGATTCGGAACGACAGGTCCTGCCCCGGCTTGACGTTGGTCGCCACCATGATGGTCGACCCTGATTTGTCAGGCATGCTCTGGAACGCCTGCGCATTCTTCGGGGTGAAGCTCATGCCCTTGGGCAGCATGACGACGAAGTGCTGCACGTCGGCCAACGGCTTGGGCGAGAAGCTGGCTTCGCCGGTGTAGGGCATGTGATACGAAATCTGAAACTGCGTTTCGCCCGGCTTCAGAGGAAAATTGAATGCGTAAGTATTTTTCTGGCCAGTCTCGGTCGCCGAAGCCTGGATCGGCTGGCCTCCCGGACCCTTTGCATCGCCTGAATCCAATTGAGCTCCGGCGGGCAGCACGAACTCGAACGTCTTGTCTGCGTCCATGGTGCGCGGCGGATTTGACGCGTTCTGAATCGCGAACAGCGCGATCCCCTGCAACTGCTTACCGTCGGTCTGATAGCGATCGACCTCGACAGTTTGATTGAGCGGCTCGACTTTCTTTGCCGTGTCGTAGACCGTGACCTCAGCCGTGGTCGCGCCGGGCATGATCGGCCCACCTTGCGGGAAGTAGTTCACACCGCCATGGGTCACGCGGACCATGTGCGGCGCGCGATCCGCCGGAGCAGGAAACGAGAACTTACCCTGCGCGTCGCTCTTAGTCGAACCGATCTCCTGCATTCCCTGCGACAGCGAGAGCAGCGAGACATCGTCTCCCGCGGCCGCTTTGCCGGTCGTTCCGTTGGTGACCGTACCGGTGATGGACTGGGCGAGGGCGCAGCTCGCGCCCATTATCAATACGAAGACGAAGATGAGGGTGGTTTGCGAAAATGATCGCTGCGCCGCGGCACCAGCCCCTCGGGGACGGCGAGATGATAGCCCAGCACGGAGCCCTGGTTTCGGGCGGAGTGCTGGGTAGCGTCGATAAGAAATTCCGAGTCCCCCGGGGACGACATACGTTGTGCCGTTGCCCTGCTTTTGTGCCGCCGGCTGAAGCCGGCTCTGGTTCCATTGCGCGCCGTACCCCAGGCTTGCGCCCGGGGCTAACGGCCAAGTCGCCGCTTCGCGGCTCAGTCCTGGGAGAACACTCTGCTGCGATTCACGGAAATGTATTTGCGAATGGGACCCAACAGCAGGTCCCTCACTACGCTCAGGATGACAATCCGAAACATTGGTGCCAAAAAGAACGCCGCCCGTCATGCCTTCCCCCGGCTCAGCGTCGCTTTGTGCCGCGCCTCGATGGCTTCCATCTCGGCCAGGATGGCCGCCGCTTCATCTTCCAGCGCGGCGCGCTGCATGGCGTAATCTTCTTCGCCCAGCTTGCCGGCTTTGTATTCGAAGTTCAGGTCGCGCAGGTTTTCGTAGGTCGCTTCCTTGCGCTCGTCCAGATAGCTCAACCGCGTCTTGGCCTCACCCTGCTCCGCGTCGTCAGGGCGATAGAAGATGTAAACGAACAGCGCCGCCGCGAACAGCGCGCACCCAAACAGGATGAACGCGGTCTGCGTCCCCTCAACCGCTGCAAAGATAGCCAGCATCAAAATTCCGTCTCCTGCCGCGCCTTCTTGCGCAGCTCATCGAGTTCCTCCGCCGCGAGGTTGGGATGCGCCACTGGGTGCGCCAGCGTGCGCGCCTTCCACGAGCGCACAATCCAGATAGTTCCGCCGCACGCCAATAAGAACACCGCGAACGGCGTAATCCAGGCGACCACGTTGAAGCCGCTCGCCGTGGGCGCCGCCAGCACGGTATTGCCGTATTTCTGCACAAAGCTTTGCAGCACCAGCGAGTCGCTGTCACCACGCTCCAGGCCAGCGGTCAGTTCGTTGCGCATGCGGTCGGAGTAAGTGCAGCCGACGTGGTTGCACTCCAGCAGAATCTGGTTGCAGCCGCACATGCACATCATCTGATGGCCCAGCTTGTTGAAGCGCGCGTCGGTGTCCGCGCCAAGGAACAGTATGGCGAGGGCGGCGAGCAACGCGACCTGCGCGATGCGGCGGAGCAGTTTCGAGTTTCGAGGTTGTGAATGCAGTTTCAAGTTTCCAGTTTCAGGTTTCCAGTTTCAGGTTTCCAGTTTCAGGTTTCGAGTTACGGATTGCCAATTTGGTTTGTCATCACGAGCGCAGCGAGGGATCTGTTCTTGCGCCACTTAACGAAAATCCTCACGCCACGCTCTGCATCTGCGGAACATTCACCTCTAGCCATTCCACAATGCACGACAGTACGCCGTGCTCAGGATCTTCCTGCGCGAAATCGACTGTCGTGGTACGCGGCTCGGGGATTTCATCGCCATCCGCCCGCAACCCATCCAGGTGAAATTCGACCGCCTCCCGCATATTGCTTCGCATCTCCTCCAGCACTGCGCCGGTAGAGATGACACCAGGAACGTCGGGAACAAATCCGCTCAGATTGTTGCTGCCTACCTCGTAGACGACCAAGTACCTTCTCTTCATCTTCTCAATCCAGCCTGTCTCAAAATGCTCGAGAGCGTCTTGGGATGAACATCATCACTCGGGGCGCCGGCAATCGTAACTTTGCCACTTTTCTGTGGATGTTTATATTGCCGATGACTTCCGCGTTGCGTGACTTGTTGCCACCCATCGTCTTCAATCAGTCTCAACAAATCGCGAATCTTCAATCTCCGCCCACTCCCACGGCTCCGCGCACCGCCTCTCCCGCCTCGCGCTCCTTCTTTTCCAAAACCGACTTCTTCGGCTTCGCGTTCGGCAGCAGCGCGATGATCGTTCCAATCAGCAGCAGCTGTACGCCAATCCAGATCCACAGCACCAGCGGATTCACGTGCGCCTTGATGATCGGCCTGCCGGTGTCAGGGTTCTTGCCGGTGTACACCAGGTACAGGTCTTCGTTCAGCCGCGAACGATTGGCCACGATGGTCGAGGTCTGCTGGCTGGCTTTATAAAACCGCCTCTCGGGGAACATGGTGGCGATCTTCTTGCCGTTCTTGTACACGTCGATGACGGCCCACTCGCTGCCGTAGTTCGGATTATCGTCCTGGGTGTACGACTGGCAGACCAGCAAGTAGTGGCCGACCTGCATCTTGTCGCCGAAGCCCATCTCCTGCTCTTTGTCTTGATTGAACGGCAGCCCGGCGAAGCCGATGATGATCAGCACCACGCCGAGATGAACCAGGTATCCGCCATAACGGCGCGTGTTGCGGCGCGTAATCTGCACCATGCCGTTGGCGATGTTGGTGTGCTGCTGGCGGGCGATGACGCGTCCCCCGCGCCAGAACTCACCCGAAACCGTCGCGACAACGAATACCGACAACGCAATCGCCATCAGCGAATAGAAATATCCGCTGTCGACCCACGGCTTCATGCCGCCGGCGATCAGCACAATTGCCGTCAGCAGCGCGGCGACCGTTGGCCATACGAAGTTTCGCCGCAGCCTATCTAACGACGTTTGCCGCCAAGCCAGCAGCGGGCCGATGCCGGTGAGGAATACCAGGAAAATTCCAATCGGTACATTCACGCGATTGAAGAACGGAGGCCCGACCGTGACCTTGCTGCCCGTCACCCACTCCGATAAAACCGGGAACAGCGTGCCCCACAGCACGGCGAAGCACGACACCAGCAGCACCAGGTTGTTGAACAGGAAACTCGACTCGCGCGAGACCAGCGATTCCAGCTTGTGCTCGCTGCGCAGCGTGTCGCGGTTGCGCACGAAGAAGAACACGCAAGTTGCGAAACTGATGGCCAAAAACCAAACGAACCAGATGCCGATGCCCGACTGCGCGAAGGCGTGCACCGAGCTCACCACACCCGAGCGGGTGAGGAACGTGCCGAAGATGGCCAGCAGGAACGTGGTGAAGATCAGCCACATGTTCCACATCTTCATCATGCCGCGCTTCTCCTGCATCATCACCGAATGCAGAAACGCGGTCATGGTCAGCCACGGCAGCAGCGACGCGTTCTCCACCGGGTCCCATCCCCAGTAGCCGCCCCAGCCCAGAACTTCGTACGCCCAGTGTGCGCCCAGAAAGATGCCGCAAGTGAGGAACAGCCAGGTCACCATGGTCCAGCGGCGGGTGATGTGGATCCACTTTTCGCCGGGATACTTCATGATCAGCGCGCCCAATGCGAAGGCGAATGGCGCGGTCACGCCGACGTAGCCGAGATACAGCATCGGCGGATGGATGACCATCTCGGGATACTGCAACAACGGATTCAGCCCGTTGCCGTCGGCAGGAATGTTGCCGACGACCAGCCCGAACGGGTGCGCCGCGAAATTGATCAGCAGCAGAAAGAAAACTTGCACCGCGGCGACGATGACTGATGCGTGTGCCGTGAGTTGCGGATCGACCTTGTAGCGCATCCGCATCACCAGACCGTAGCTCGCCAGCAACCACGCCCAAAGCAGCAGCGAGCCTTCCTGGCCCGACCACAGCGCGGCAAACTTGTAGGCGCCCGGCAGGTCGCGATTGCTATGGTGCAGGATGTAGGCGACCGAGAAGTCGTTGCCGAACGCCGCCATCACCAGGGCAATCGCGGCAACCGTGACCGCTACCCAACAGGCGATGCCGGCGCGGCGCGCGGTCTCGCCGAGAGCGTCGTCTTTGCGATAGAGGGCCAGCGCGCCCGCAATGAAGGAATAGGCGGCCAGTGCAAGGCCGAGCAGGAGCGCGAAACTTCCAATTTGTGGCATTTGAGATTGTTACCTGTATTGTTCCAGAGGCCGCCGTGACCGGCAACCGAAGCCATCCGTCTTAGTTGCCGTCATTTTACTCGCAATGCAAAGGGAGGGCAGGACTTTGCGGGTAAAGGGAATGCGACTTTACGGGTAGAGGATCGGGAATCAAACAAAAGAGCCAGCCGAGGCTGACTCTCTGGTTGCTCGATTTTGTAACTCTGTCGCGTCCGATCCAAAAGGTCGCCGAGCAAACCTAAAAGTTGCGAACGTTGTTCCTCAGGCTGCGGGAGACCTGCTCCTCGACCTGCCGAGAAAGCTGGTCCGTGTCCAGGTTGATGTCTATATCGTCATCGCCCGATTTGGAGATAACCCGCACTGTCCGTGCACCGCTACAGGGATGAGAGCTGATCTTCACCTGTGCAATGCTGGCTCGCGCTTGGGCGACGGCCGCTCGGGTAATCTCGCGCTGCATAGTTTGCGACGTGAGCTTGGCCTGCACCGCCATCATCCTCGCTTGATTTGCTAGAGCCTTGGATTGCATCGCCATGGCGCGGGCTTGTGCTCGCTCGTAATCTCTCGACCACTGGACGGCAACCAGTCGCGGTGACGGGCAAGCAACGATCTGCCGGGCCGACACCTTCACCGGAGGTACGGGTGCGACAGGAGCAACAGCCGGTGCCGCTGGAACGGCTGCGAGCGCTGGCGCTGCGGGCAAGTTCCCCTCGACGCGAAGCTGTGCTTCTTCAGCATTACCAGCCCCGAGGGTTCGGTTCACCTTGTCGAGCAGCCGCGACCGCAGCGTCTGTGCCGCGCAGTGCATTTCCGAGATCAAGGTCGCGCGCGGATCATGCACGCGGTTCAGCAACCCGGAGTTGAAGGCGTGTGAGAAAAGCGCGAAGGTCGCTGCCATCGCAATCGTCGCCGCAAGGTATCTGCGCTCCATAGTCCCTCCCCGTTGCTTTTCTGACGCGCTGCCCGGCAGATGGTTAGAAAAATCTTCGCGGCCGGGCGAAAGTTTTCTACAACGGCATCAACAAGATAAGCAAGTCGTTGGCCATTCTGCGGTCTCGCGAAGCTGTTGACGATACATAACTTTACGTTCAGCCTGGGCTCTCATCGCGGCCGCTTACCGCCCGACTCTTATTTTGTATGTCCGCTTGTGGACGTTGCGGAAGGTGGCGGGCATCAGGTATCCGGTGTCAGGTTTCAGAAAGACCTGTCAGCCAACAGACACCAGCTTAAGCTCCGGACTAAGAGCCTCGAGCTCCGAGTATCGAGCGATGAGCCAGCCGAGAACGCTAAGTGCCAAGTGCCCGGTGCCAACTGCTCTTTCTGATACCTGATACCTGAACCTGATACCCAAGCTGGTGGCTGGCGGCTGGCAGCTTCTTCTGGCGAATGGCGAAAAGCGAATGGCGACAGGGATGTTACGCTGTTTGCCATGACCGCTGACGAGATCAAGCAACTACTGCAACTGGAACCGCTGCGCATGGAAGGTGGCTTCTTTCGCGAGACCTATCGCTCGCGCTGGATGGTTTCGCCTGACTACCTGCCTGAGGGTATGCAGGGCATGCACTCCATCGGCACCGCCATTTATTTCATGATTACGCCGGAATCCTACTCGCGCCTGCATCGGCTTCCCGGGTCGGAGATATTCCACTTCTACTTGGGAGATCCCGTGATCATGCTGCAACTCAAGCCGGACGGCACCCATGAGACGATTATGCTCGGCCCCGATCTGGCTGGCGGCGCGCGGCCGCAAGTGGTGGTCCGCGGACATGTTTGGATGGGCTGTCATCTCGCTCCAGGCGGCAAATTCGCGCTGATGGGGACAACCATGTCGCCAGGCTTCGCGCCATCAGATTATGAGAACGGCGTACGCGAGCAGTTGATCGAGCAGTACCCCGCGGCCGCCGATCTGATTCGGGAGTACACGCGGGAGTAGGGGGTAAGAGTGCGCTGGCTATACACCAGCGGCCGTAGGCCGCGACAGGTGAAAGCCCCGCCGTTCACGGCGGGGAAGGTGGCCCCCAAGAAGCCCAAGCGCCGTAGGCACGACAGGTTTCCGCGGCCCACGTTCAATCAGGGGCCACGCCAACGCCACATCTTACGGCAGCGGTTGCGGTCGCTGCTCCATCAGTTCGGTGAAGCGCTTATCGGTGCGCAGGGTCGCGAAGTCCGATTCGGTGTAGACCTTCTTGATATCGCGATAGCCTTCTTCCATCGCCTTGCGCAAGTATTCCAGCGAATGATCGACGTCGCCGGCCTCGGCGTACATACGCGCGACCATAAACGAAAATGCCGCGCGATCTTCCGGCGAACTGGTCTGTGCCAGAATGCCCATACGCGAAACCCGATTGAAGATATCGGGATCGATCATGTAAGCCGTGCGATACTCCTCCGCCGCTTCCTGATACTTATGGCGTGCGAAGTAAACCGACCCCAGGTTGTAGTGGAAGGTCGGAGAATCCGGCCGCAGTCCGAGCGCGTGTTCGTAGTATTTCGACGCCTTGCCGTAGTTCCTCTTCATCTGCTCGATGAAGCCGATGTTGTTCCACGCTTCGGCGCAGTTCTGATCGAGCTTAATGGCTTTGTTGAATGCCTTCTGCGCGTCTTTGTACTGCTGCAGGAAGAGATAAGCCATGCCCAGCTTGTTGTAGCGCAGCGGCGTGGTTCCCTGTGCGAGCGCCGCGTGATAGTAGTCGATGGCATCGAAATAACGCTTCTGCCCGCGCAGTAAATCGCCCTGGTGCTCCAAGTCGGAAGCGCTGGAGCCGACCAGCGGTATCAGTGGCGGCGAAGGCGTGACTACACTTTGTGTTGTAGTGGGAGCGCTTGACATCTGCTGGTCGTAATCATCAGCAGCCAGCGCGAACACAGAAATGGTTAGGACAACCGCTAACAGCAACCAGCGGTAAATTCTCGGTGCAGAGAAAAGATGGCCCATGGCAGGACCTCCAACCCCATCTGCCCAATATTAGACCTATTGCGGGGGATTTTTGTTCCCTTTATCCGCCGGCTGGCCAGAATTTTGTTGCGGCTGGGTAGAATTGTCTCCCTTACCAAAGAGACGGCCCCAGAAACCTTTCTTCTTTTTGGGCTCCTCTTCGGCGGCCTGAGTTGCCGGTTGCTGGACACTGATCGGAGCGGCAACTGCCGTGGCTGGTACCACGCCATTGGTTTCGGCCGGGGGTGGCGCCGCAGGAGGAGAGCCGATGCCCAGTATCTTGGTGAAAACCCCACGGTTATCGGTGAATGCCTGGTCGCAAGTCTGCTTGGGTTCGGTGCCGGCGATAAAAGCCACAGTGTAGGTCTGCGGGCAGGACGGCGTGGCCAACAGGTTTGTGACTTTGTCGATCTGCTCGACCACGACGCCCTCCGGTGCGGAGAACGCTTTCGTATCCGAGTACTGCGGAACCTTGACCGCGCGCTTCATGAACTCTGCCCAGATGGGAGCTGCCGCCGCGCCTCCGGCGAGTTTCACATCGGTGTAGTCGTCGTTGCCGACCCAAACGATGCAGAGCAGATTGCTGGTATATCCAGCGAACCAGGCGTCGTGCGAGGTGCCAGTCTTGCCCGCGGCAGGAGCAGTAAATCCGCGCGCGCGTACCGGATATCCGGTGCCGCTGTCGATAACGCTTTGCATCATGGTGGTCAGAACGTAGGCCACCCGTGCATCCAGTACTTGCTTCGAATCGGAGTCGTACTGCTCAAGCGCCTTGCCCTTGCTGTCGCGTACCGAGCGGAGCATCTGCGGCGCCAGCCGCTTGCCACCGTTGGCGAAGACCGTGTAGGCGCCCGCCATCTCCAGCGGAGTGGCGTCATAGGAACCGAGCGCTATCGACGGTGTGGCGTGTACGCTGCTGATGCCGGCCGCCTTCGCCAACGCCGCCACTTTGTCGAAGCCGACCTCCTGCGCCAGGCGCACGGTTGCGTTGTTCAGCGACATTGCCAGTGCATAGCGGGCGGTGACTTCTCCCTTGAAGCTGTCGTGATAGTTGCGAGGTTCGTAAACTGTATCGCCGAACGCGATGCTCACCTGCGAATCGTCGAGCAACGTCGCCGGAGTGAAGATGGCGTCGGTCGTGGTCGTTGTAGTCCCATCGCCGGAAGGAGACGCTATGGGAATGGTCCCACCGTTCACGGCGGTGTTGACCGCGGCACCGTAAACAAAGGGCTTGAAGATCGAGCCCGTGGGACGCTTGGCGACCGCGTGGTTCAACTGGCTGATGCCGTAGTTGCGCCCGCCAACCAGTGCCAGCACTTCGCCGGTATGGGGATCGAGGGCGACGAGCGCCACCTGCGGCATCGGCCCGTTCTGCACCGTGGTCTCGACCTTGGCATCCTTGCCGGTCCCAACCTTGGTCTTCCTGGTACGCATCTTGATGACCTGGGCGTCCACCAGCTTCATGCCTTCATCGACGGCTTCGGAAGCCGCCTTCTGCAAGTCAGGATCGATGGTGGTGTAAACCCGCAGCGCCTGCTGGTTGAGATCGGTTTCGCTGAACTGATTGGAGAGCTGGTCCTTCACCAGGTCGACGAAGTAAGGGGCATCGCTAGCCTCAACGTTGGGCGGAGCCAGCTTCAGCGGGCTCGCTTTGGCGGCATCGGCCTGGGCGCGGGTGATGGCCCCGGTCTCGACCATGGAGTCAAGCACCAGGTTACGGCGCTCCAGCGCGCGTTCGGGATGCCGGTAGGGCGAAAGATAGCTGGGCCGCTGGATGATGCCTGCAATCAGCGCGCATTCCTGAAGGTTCAGGTTCTTGACATCCTTGTTGAAATAGGCGCGCGAAGCCTCGCCCACTCCCATGATGCTGTAGGTGCCGCGCTGGCCCAGCGGCACTTCGTTGGCATACATCTGGAAAATCTGCTGCTTCGAAAACTTCTGCTCCAAATCCATGGCGATCACCATTTCGGTGATCTTGCGCTTGATCGTCTTCTCCGGAGTAAGGAAGAAGCCGCGCGAGAGCTGCATGGTGAGGGTCGAGCCACCCTGGGTGCGGTGTCCGTGGAGAATGTCGGTTATGCCCGCTTCCATCAGGCGGTAGTAGTTCACGCCGTTGTGCTGGAAGAAGCGGCGGTCCTCGATGGCGACGACGGCGTTGACCAGGTCTTTGGGAAGATCGTCGAACTTGATGAGCTGCTGCTTGGCGCGATCGGAGCCCTCGAACAGGCCGGTGACCATCACGGGTTCGAGCTCGTATTCCTGCTGCGAGTCGCCCTCGCGGTCGGTGACCTCGATGGCGCTGACCTTACCTTTTTCGAAACGGATAACGGCGGCATCACTGGAGTGCAACGACTGCGGCCCGGGCAGAATTTCAATTCCGCCGCGAACCATCCGGAAATGCCCGATCGGCGACTCGCTGTCCTTGACGTCTTCGGTGTAGCCGGCTCGGCGAAGGTTGGCAACGACGTCCTGCGGGTCGATGGGCTCGCCCACCGACACGGTCTTGGGACGCGCATAAATTTTGGCCGCATTGCTGAAAATGGGCCCGGCCATGCGCCGGTCCACCACCCGCGAGTACTTCACATAGAAGTACGCGAATACCGCCATGAAAATGATGCCGGCGACGAGGAATCCGGAGACAAACAGCTTCACTACCGGATCGCTGAGGGTGAAGCGGCTCGACTTGGCAGCCGTGCGTGAGGAGGGGCGGGCGGCACCGTCAGACTTTTTGCGGACGGGCTTTCCCGATCCAGGTAATTTGATTTTGATTGCCACGTTTATGAAAGTACGGAGAAACTCGCCAACCCTAATGATAGACGGCAGCGGGGGACGATTCGTTTATTTGAGATGCCGGTATCTGGGGATGTGTTTTAGATTTTGGCAATTATGCGCCAGAGCGAACGATTCATTGTAGAGCACATTGGGGCACGAAGAGAGTTAACTCGAGGAGTGCTATTTCCGCTTCGCGCGTTGGAACCAGCGGCCGAAGGCCGCGAAAGGTGAGAGCCCCACCCCTTGGGGTGGGGTGAACGGTCTAACAAAAAGGCGAGTGCCGTAGGCACGACAGGTCCACGCCAGATGGTCCTGTCGTGCCTACGGCACTCGCATATCATTCAAACGTCTCCCCCGTCCTGAAAGGACGGGGCTTTCACCTTTCGCCGCAAAGCGGCTCTTATATGTCGCAGATTTCTGTAAGCCTTGCCTGACGCACATCCGGCTGCACGGTCCTATCCCCCTGCCGCTTCCCCAGCGCCCACGCCGGTGCTCAGCGAGCCGGAACTCGCACCCGCCGCGACCGCGTCGGCCTTCGCGGGCTCGGTTGGCACTATGAATGCCCTGTCCGCCGTTTCGGCGTGTAGCACCGGCTTCACGCGGAAGGCGGCGATCACAACGAACATGTTGGTTACCAGCACCACAGTAAAGGCCATGGCCGGCAGAAAATGGAATACCGGCCCACGCGCGTTGACGATCTGCAAGGCGAGGACGGCAGTGATTAATCCGCGGGGCAGCATGAGAAAAAGCAGTTCGTTGTCCGCCGGGGTGGATCCGCGAATGCTCCAGCGCGTTCCGTAAACTGCGGCTACGCGCGCGACTATCAGCGCCACCAGGATCGCGACGATGGGCAAAACGTAGCTGCGGCTTACCACCTGGGCCATCACGCCCAGCACAACAAAAAAGAACGACCGCACCAGGAAGGTGAACTCCGCGTGAAACGAAACCATACGCGCCCCCATCCGGGTCACGTGCGGGGTGCGCGGCAGGTTGGCCAGCGTGAGTCCAAAAATCAATTCGGCGAGCAATCCGCTGCCGCCGGCCAAGCGGCCGATGGAGAAGACTGCGAGCACAACTCCCAGATTCAGGGCATTGCCGAACTGCAGCGCGGCAACCAACGGCACCAGGCGGTGCCACAAAAGGCCAGCTCCTATACCCAGAACCACATCTACAATCACGTGATGCGAGAAGCCCACTACCAGTCCGGAAAAGAGCGCCTCAGTGCCGGAGATGGTGACCAGAACGCCGACAGTAAGCACGGCCAGAATCTCGCCGAGTGACGATTCGAGGGTGAGCGTCACCTTCAGCGGTTCGGGCGCGTCCATCTGCTGGAGGGCAGGCAGTACAACCGATCCACTGGTAGAACCCAGGGCCGCGCCGATGAGCAGGCTGTCAATCCAATCGAGGTGCAGCAGCAGGTGGGTGACCAGGCCGACCAACGCAACCGTCACAGCAAAACAGACAATCGACAGCAGCAGCGCTCCGGGCAGGTTCTGTATCACTTCCTGGAGCCGCAACTCGAGTCCGCCCTCGAACAGAATGAGGATCAGCGCCAGCATTCCGATCACGCCGATGGAGGGTTGAAAGGCGTCGGCGGAAATTAAGTGGGTCACCGGGCCCAGTCCGATGCCGAGCAGGAGCAGTACCACAATGTCAGGCACGCGGGTAAGGCGCGACAGCCGATTGGCAACTACTGCCAGAATCAGCAGCGCGGCGGGAAAGGCGAACATGAGACCGTAGCCCATAGATTCGACAAATTACCAGAGGAGATTAGCTATGTTGCTGGATTTTGCCAGGAAATGCCAGAAGGAAGGCCGCCCAATTGCGCAGAAAATCTCGTGCCAGGAGGACACCCAACATGAGGCGATCGGAAGACATCCGCAGTTCCGATTGGCCTGACAGCTCGCATTTCTTGTGGCGAAACTGTTAGCAGCTTCAACATCTTCTTGGAATTTCTACCTGGTTTGTGCACCTACTCTCGATTTTTCCTGATTTCTGCAATCTGAACCGGTGCCCCTTCCGTTCATGGCGCAGTAGCGGGCTTTCTCTAGCCGCTCACCCCATGGAGGCACCAATGAGTAAGCTGGATCAGCTCTCGGAAATCATCGATCGCCCATTCACCCGCCGCTCCTTCACCAAAGGAATAGGACTAACCGCTGCCGGCATTGCCGGAGCCAGTGTGCTGGGCAGCATGGCAACGAAAGCCCTGGCGCAGAGCTCAGGCAGCGATATCGGCACCACCCAGATCACGGATGCCGACATCCTCAACTTTGCCCTGAACCTGGAATATCTTGAAGCCGAGTTCTATGCGGTCGCTACCTATGGCGCGACCCTGGTGCAACTGGGCGTGATCTCGCAGTCGGATACCACAGGCCCAACCACCGGTGGGCACCTGGTCCCCAATTTCTCGAAGTCCCCGTTCGCTTTTGTCGCAAGCGCACTGCGTACGGACGAAATCGATCACGTGAAGTATCTGCGCTCCGCTTTAGGCAGTTCGGCAGTCAAGAAACCGGCCATCAATCTGAACGCTCTGGGCTATGGCTTTGCCAACACCAGTGATTTCCTGAAGTTGGGGCGTCAATTTGAAGACGTAGGAGTGAGTGCCTACGCCGGCGCCGCCCCTCTCATCTCCAACAAGACCTATCTCGAAGTGGCAGCGCGGATTCTGGCCACTGAAGCCGAGCACAGCGGATCGGTTCGCTTTGCCTGTGTGTATTGGGGCGTGAACAGTCCGGCGGTCGACAGCTCTGACGTGCCACCTTCTTCGAGTCACCCCTTCTGCGTGGATAGCTCGGCGCTGGCGATTGCCCGTACCACCTCGCAGGTGTTGAACATCGTTTACGCCGGGCACCAGGGCGGAGGCGGATTCTTTCCCCAGGGCATGAATGGCAACATCCGGTAAACTGAGGGGTTGATAACTGCAGGGCGGGACATGACACAAATGTCCCGCAACTGTACCAGCACTACTCTGTACCAGCACTACTTAGGAAGGACTGCCAATGTTTGACGGACTATTTCAACCGATGCACCTGCTGGTGATTGCTTTCATTGCCATGCTGGTGTTCGGCCCCAAAAAGCTGCCTGAGCTGGGCAAAGGACTGGGCGACGGAATTCGCAGCTTTCGCGATTCGCTGAAGGAAGACAAGCCTACGCCGAAGCCGGAAGCTTAATGTCTGCGGGCCTGCTTTTTGTGTGCACTGCGCACATCTCTTCAAGTTGTCATCCTGAAGCGCAGCGAAGGACCTGCTGTTTGCCGGCACAACGAATGTTACGGCTGTGTTGACCGCGCTGATCGAGCGCGACAACCCGGCGCGTGGTACGAATTTAGCTGAGGATGGGGGAAGGCCGCGGGCATCGCTCCGGTTTGATCCAACGCCGTCGAAAGCAGGTCCTTCGCTACGCTCAGGATGACAATTCGTAAAGTCTCTGTGGTGAAGGCTCTTACTCCGCCCGGCAAAACGCCATCGCGATCTCGCGCTGCCGCGGACCATCCAGTTCGATCAGCACCACGCGCTGCCAGGTTCCCAATGCCAGCGCTCCATCTTCCACAATCAGGCTGAGCGAGGTTCCGATCAGCGCCGACAGGATGTGATCCGGCGTGTGCGAAGGATCGTGCGGATGGCGATACTGCAGCTTCGGCATCATCGCCTCGAAGGCGTCGAGCATATCGAGGTCGGTGCCGGGATCAAGATCAGCGGTGGTGAGCGCCGCAGTCGTATGCAACACCAGCAGGTGGCAGACGCCGCTCTGTCGCGCGTGATCGCGGCGCAATTCGGCCTGCACCTGCTCCGTGATGTCGATGACGGCACGCTTTTTGGGAGTTGGGATCTTCAGGCGGCTCATACAGGGGAGATTGTAGCTTTCTGGACTGCATGGGTGATCAGTCGGGGTTCAAATAGTCATATTCAAAACAGAGACGTTATAGAAAAATCCTGCGAAAGAAAGCCCGGATTTAATGGCGCGAAAGCGTGAGACGAATTGAATTCATTGGCGGTTAAGAAATTTTATCTTTGAACTCGGGCCTAACCAGCTTACAATTCTCGGCACTGTCGAGAGTACCCCCTTGTGCGAGGGGTCTCGCGGAGTGTGCGAACTTTAGGAGGAAACTAAGTGAAACGCTACATGCCTCTTGTGTTGGTTGCCCTGCTTGCCGTGTTTGCGGCACAGGCGGGCGCCACGAACCTGATTCAAAACGGAGACTTCCAGTCCGGCGATTTCACCGGCTGGACAATCGGCACAACATCCGGCGGAACTTGGGGACAGGGATTCCCAATCGTTACGGGATGGCCCTTGGGCGGAATGAATGCTGCCGAAGGCGAAGTTGGCAACATAAATCCCACCGGCACCCAGCAGGGTGGAACACTAACGCAAGTCTTTACCAGTGGGGCGGGAGCCGCATCCCTCAGCTTTCTGTATGCTGCCATGGGTGACGGCGTCCACACCAACGCCGACGGCGGCGACTTCACGTTGATCCTGGACGGCGTTACTCTGAACAGCATTGACGTGGGCTCGATTGGTCCGAACGACCTGCTCAGCGGTACGCTCACGGCCAACGCCAATCTGAGTGCCGGCACCCACACCTTAGAGATCGATGTCACTCGTATGTACACATCGGCATTCCAGAACACGCCGTATCAGTATGTAACCGGCGTCGATGTGGACGGCACGGTTCCGGAGCCGGGCTCGCTGATCCTGATGGGATCGGGCGTGCTGGGTCTGGCGGGCGTGCTGCGCCGCAAGATCGGCTTATAAAAGTTTCTTAACTATGAAGGCGGCCTGATAAAGGCCGCCTTTTTTATGTTCCCGTGGGGAAGCGGCTGGGGCGAGATCGGAAGTGGTTTTCCGCCGAATAGGCCAACAAGTGCCATTACCAGGTAATGGATAACTACGACATCCCCTAAATTTTCCCTTGCGCTTTTCCATTTTGGGAATAGACTTGTTTGCCTGCGAAAGGTGGGGTCGTGCGTGCTCCACCTATTCGTTTGTGTGTCTTGAAGGAGGAAAGAGTGAAAGGTTATATGCCTCTCGTGTTGGTTGCCTTGCTCGCCATTTTTGCGGCGCAGGCGGGCGCAACTAATTTGATCGTCAATGGAAGCTTCCAGAGCGGCGACTTCAGCGGCTGGACGCTAGGAACCACTTCCAACGGAACCGCCGGCGACGGCTTCCCGGTTGCCGCGGCGTGGCCGTTGGGCGGCGGATTGAATGCCTGGGAAGGTGAAGTCGGCGAAGTGAGTTTCGACGGCACCCAGCAGGGCGCAACCCTGATGCAGAGTTTCAATAGTGCGGGCGGCGCTGCCAGCCTCAGTTTAGATTGGGCGGTCTCCGCTCCCTTCTCCGGGAACGCCGACGGTGGCGAGTTCACCATGATTCTGAACGGCGTCCAAGTCGCCCAATATGACACCAACAACGTCAACCAGGACGATCTCCTGAATGGGGTTCTCACCGCGAACGCGAACCTCAATGCCGGAAATAACACCCTGGAGATCGACATTACCCGCCGCTACATTTCGGTTTCAGATTTGACCCCCCTGCAGTATGTAACCGGCGTCGATGTGGACGGCACGGTTCCGGAGCCGGGCTCGCTGATCCTGATGGGATCGGGCGTGCTGGGTCTGGCGGGCGTGCTGCGCCGCAAGATCGGCTTTTAGATCGGTTTCAAGGTTATTTGAGTGTTTGGGCGGCTCGTCAGGGCCGCCTTTTTTTGGTTCCCAAGCTCGCTATTGCGTCCGAAACATGCTTGAGCGGTCTTCGCAGCAGTTTCCGTGGATAGGAAAAGGCAGCAAATCCCTGATGCTTCCAATTCACATGGATTCCGACTAGACTTGGTCCGGCGAATCTGCTTGGTTTTCGAAGTTTTTGCAGGTTCCCAGGAGAAAACCATTGAGACGCTACGCATTCATCATGTGGCTCGCGTTGCTTGCCTTGGCGGTCTCGCAGGCAAGCGCAACCGAACTGCTGCAAAACGGAAGCTTCCAGACGGGTGACTTCACTGGCTGGACGCTCGGAACGACGCCCGATGGCACTGCCGGCGAGGGATTTCCAATCGTCACCCCATGGCCGTTGAACAACGACATCAACGCCTGGGAAGGGCAGGTCGGACACTACAGGGGTGGTGACGGCGAGGCGGGTGCAACACTGTCGCAAATCTTCACCAGCGGACTTGGAATTGAAACTCTTAGCTTTGACTACGCCGTTGCGGGCGGACTCCACTACGGCAACGGCGAGGGTGGTTTTTTTGCGCTGCTGGTGGACGGACAGACGTTGGCCAGTTATGACGTTGGCGGCATTTCACCAGGTCAGCTCATCAGCGGGACACTCAGCGCCAACGTAGCCCTTAGCCCCGGCCAGCATACCTTTGAGGTTGACATCGAACGTATCTACCTTTCGGATTCAGAGACGCCGTTTCAGTATGTAACCAATGCGTCCGTGGATTTCGAGGTCCCTGAGCCGGGCTCGCTGGTCCTGCTGGGATCGGGCGTTCTGGGTGTGGCGGGCGTTCTGTGCCGGAAGGGTGGTTTCTAGTCCATTCGTGGTAGCGGAGCGATATTGACCGTGGGTATTCCCGGTTTGTGAATGAGCTTGTCAATAGCGCGAACGTGTCGCAAATCCTTTTAAGCCGAAGATAGCCTAGGAAATATAAAGTTGGTAAAACAGTAAAGAAATCCTGCAAAATATGCTATAGTGTAATTAGTAGAGTAAAGCCAGGTGGGCCACCAGCCTATCTGGCTTTTTTGTTTCTCTGGCATTTGAAGGTTCGACCCTCGGAGTCCCATCGCTCGGGACCTTGAACCGCATAGCTCAGACGTAGTTTCGCAATACTTTCGTTAGAACTTCCTAACAAGCTGATTTTCGAAGCTTCCAGTGCCGATGAAGCTCATGGCTGCAATTTGCAGCGATGGACTCCGGCCCCAGGGGCTGCGAACGGCGAACCGAAGAGGAAGCAATCGCGCAGGCGATCTCCTCCAGGGTTTGCAAGACGCGCTGTGCATCCCCGTGCAAGCGCATCAGTAGCTTTGAACCAACAGCGAGCTGAGCGGTAACCGAGCACTTTGTGTACAGCGCCAAGTCAGAAGCAGCGCCTCCAGGAGCCGGTTCGTGCCATAACCAAGGAGCTCGGCATGTCATGTTGTCCTGATAGCGATTCTTCCAGTCGAAACTACCTCTGTGTCGGTGGTTTTATTAAGTTATTTGTCGGTGCCGCGGTAGTTATTACGTTGCTGGCAGTGGTTTCGGCCTGGGCCAGTACCGGATACCCGGGCGAAATCTCTAACATCGCGGTGCAGAACCAGACCCAGACAAGTGTCGATATCGTGTGGGACACGGTCCATCCCAGCACCTCCCAGGTAGTGCTGGCGCGCGACCAGAACTACCAAGGCGAGCGGCGGATTCCGCTTACCCCCGATCCGGCGCTGGTGAACCATCACAAGGTTACGGTCGATCGACTGATGCCCTACGATCCGTCCGAAGTGCAGGGTACCTACTACTTCTACGTCGCATCCGGGGACGTAAGCAACGTGGTCTCGACGGCTCCTGGTCCTTACGACGACGGTGCCGGAGATGCGAGCACTTATCTACTTCCGCTGCAGACAGCGGCACCAAATCCGAACGGCAAATCGAATTATGTTGTGTATAGCTATGGGCCGACGGATGTGTATGCGGGTTCGGATCTCTACTTCGGAATGAAGATTGCGCAGCTTGCGGGCAATCATCCCAACTTTTATGTCCACAATGCCGGCGGTTACAACAACGGCACCGACGGTGTGGTAAAGGGGATGATAGCGCGTACGGCAAAGCCCACCAATCCGCAGAGCATCAGCGTTCACCTGGAATGCTACGAGTACAACCCCAGCAATAGCGACAGCTACGATCAGTACTTCGACTCGAGCAAGAACATGGGGGAATGCTGGGACTTTGAATACCATCTGATTACGGTGCGGCTGCGTACTTCGGCGAATACCGTTCCCGGAATTTATGCGGCCACAGTGACGCTTGAAGACAACAGCCAGGCTGTTCCCACCACCTACTACTTCAACGTGCAGCCGACGCCGCCCGCACCTGCGGTGCGCACCAGCTACCCGCCGCCGATTCCGGGCCGGGATGCCTGGGAGAGCAACATGATCCAGTACGGCCACAAATTCTGCGACAACCTGAACTACAGCGAGTCGCGCGATAGTCTGAATGTGGCGGGCAGCTTCCTGACGGGCTGGGCCAATGAGTCCGATGGCTGGTACTACGATGGCGGCCGAGTCTATCAGCAGATCGCGAGCTACACCAATGATTCGTCGTGGAACCATTGCGCGCTAACCATTCTCGATCCGTACCGGCAGTGGATACTGGCTAACAATGCGAAGATGGATGCTTGGGCTATCTTCCCGTACGGCATGCTAATGAACTACTGGCGGACGGGAGACAACACGAATGCCGACGCGATTCATTTTTTAGCGACCAATAGCGGCAGGGCTAATTACGGTGGCTGGGTGGATCCCAACGGTATTCGGGAAAATGCTTACATCGCTGATGTTCGTATTGCCGATGAATTGATTACCGGCAAGCGGGACCGGCTCCTGGCGAAAAACATCGACAAGCTGTTAGGCCATCTTGACATGTTGTATAACGGGCAACTGGGCGCGTCGCACCCCTTCATGGTGGGCTTGGCCATGGAGACCGCGATTCACTACTACGACATGACGGTAGCCGAAGGACATCCTGACTATCGCGTGCCGGCGACGGTGAAGCACGGTCTGGATGGATTGTGGCGCGATTACTACGTGCCCAGCACCCATACCTTCCGCTACACACTCAAGGATATTCCGGCCATCCGGATGTCTGTGATCCTGAACGGCCTGGTGGCTCCGGCCTACGCCTGGTATTGGAACCTGACGGGCGATGCTGCCAGCCTGAGCCGGGGTGATGATCTCTTTCAGCACACCCTGGACGATCCCGGTAACACGATGTGGTCGGGCAAGCAGTTCAGCCAGGCTTACAAGTGGAGCTTCGATTATCTGCGGTACCGCAGCGGGAACGCGACCTCTACCATAGTGAAGGACAACAATCCGTTCGGCGGGCCGTATCCCGACACTGAGCCTCCGATCGAGAGCAAGGTCGCGGTCGGCAACATCACGAACAATACCGCAACCATCAGCTGGACGACCTACGAGAACGCCAACTCGCAGATCATCTACGGGACGGTGGGGGGATACTATCCGCAGCAATCGGCGGTTTATGACAGCGGGCAGGGAGTGCTGTCCCACAGTGTGACACTCACCGGGCTGGCGGCGGGGACCAGGTATCACTATCGCATCAATTCGCGCGATACCGTGAACAACCTGGCATCGCTGGCCGATGCAACATTCACTACCACTGGAAGCGGTTCTCCGGGTGGTGGAGGCACGCTCAAGAATCCGGGAAGCCAGGATTCAGGAACCCAGACGGGGAATGATGACTCGAGCGTCACCGGCACGGGCGGCGTCTCTTCAAGCGGCGGCGACACTTCGAGTGGCGTCAGTTCTTCGGGGAGTACGAACCCTGTCACTCCGAGCGGGGCGTCGGGTGCGATTTCCGGGAAACAGACGCTGACGCAATAGTCGGCAACAACGCTTAGCTTCGGCCGGAGGCGAATACCTCCGGCCGTTTTTGTTTCCGGGGAAGCGGCGGTTCACCGCGGGTGAGTCCACAAATCGTGTGCGTGGGATAGAATCCCGTATTCCCGCTTCGGATGAGTCAAACCTCATGCTTCTTCCGGATACGTGCACTCAGGCGCGGCCGGCGCCGGCAATCTCGAAGCTGGAGAGGAGACCAATGACATCGAGCCCAGGTGGGAGTGGCCCCGCTCGCGCACTGCAGATCATCGTCGGCATCGGCATTGCTCTCGCGGCGTTCGCCGTGGCGGCTCCAGTCCACGCCCAGACCTTTCACGTGGTGTACACACTTCCGGTTGAGTGGTTTTCATCGCAGCTCACGATGGATAAAGCCGGTAACTTGTATGGAGTCACGGCAAACAGCGGCGAAAATAAAGACAGCGAAATATGCGAGGACGGGTGCGGGGCTGTATTTGAGCTCTACCGAAGCAATTCCCAATGGGTCTTGATCACGCTGTACACCTTCCTGGGAGTGGCAGACGGATTGAACCCGCAGGGGCAACTTACTTTCGGACCGGAAGGCTTCTATGGAACCACATTGTACGGAGGCTTTTGGGGTTTCGGCACGGTTTACCGTCTGACGCCACTCTGCAAGACGGTGTGCAATGAGTGGATACCCTGGACGCACAAGGTGCTCTACAGCTTTCAGAATGGAAACTGTGATACAGGTTGCGACGGAAGATATTCCAGTACTCCGGTTACGTTTGACCAGGTGGGGAACCCTACGGCATAACCGAATACGGCGGCTTGGGGAACGACGGCATGGGCCAGGGAACGGTATTCGAGCTGTCGCCTCCGCCTCGCGGCCCACGCGAGGGCAAATGGCAAGAGACGCAACTGCATGCCTTCGGCAAAACCCAGTCTGACGGCACGCAGCCCCAAGGCGGCTTGCTGAGGGACAACGACGGCAATCTATATGGAACGACCTTGAGCGGCGGAGACAATAATTTTGGGACGGTTTATGAGCTGGCAGCTAGCGGCAGGAGGTTTAGCGAAGTCGTGCTTCACAACTTCAATTACACTGACGGCGCCTACCCTCAAACCGGGCTGATCGCTGACCGCTCGGGAAACCTGTACGGCTCAACGTATAGCGGCACCTCTGGAGGGACCGTCTACGAGCTGAGTCCGTCAGGCGATGGTTGGAGGTTTAGCGTGCTCTATACCTCCCAGCCAGGGCAAGCGGCGTGGTTGCGAAACTTGGCGATCGATGGGGGCGGGAACCTGTACGGTGTAGGTTATGCCGGCGGCAAATTCAACGTCGGCACCATTTATAAGCTCACACCGACGAATAACGGCTGGGTGTATACGAGCCTGCATGATTTCACGGGTGCGCTTGACGGCGAGTACCCGGAATCGCTTTATCTGGATTCCGGCGGCAACCTTTACGGCAGTGCACACTGTAACACCGGTTGCGAGAGCAGCCTCATCTGGATGATCACGCCGAAGTAGAGCGGCTTTTGGCTATTAGCTATTGGCTCTTGGCCAGATATTCTCAGGAAACCCCTTGGCCAAGAGCCAACAGCTAACGGCCAAAAGCGGGTTTTAGTTCTTACGCCGTCTGCGCGCGACTAACTCGATCAATCCGTACACCACGACGCAGATCCAGAAGTCCACCAGCAAGCCGAGGTCGAACTTGTCGGGACGATGCTGGGCGCGCGCGGGCAGATGCGGCATCAGCAGCAGGAAGTAGATTGCGTTGCCGATGAGGATGGCAACGAGTTGCTTGAGCAGACGGCGGGCCATGTGGATTGTCATACAGCATGGGTAGGGTGCGAGGCCAGCGCGAAGAGCTATCAGCTTTCAGCCGTCAGCTATCAGCCAAACCCAATGTTTTGTCCTGGTGCGGGTTCGAAAGGCGGTCTGGTGAGGAAGGCAAGCGCGCCCCCACGCTCAAACTGAGAGCTGACGGCTGACATCTGACGGCTGATTTACCATGCTCTTTGCTCGACCTTTCCACCAACGTTCAGTACGTCAAGGGCATCGGGCCCAGAATTGCCGAGATCCTGCTGGAGAAGGGGATCACGACCGTCGAGGACCTGCTCTACTACTTACCCTTCCGCTACGAAGACCGGCTGAATCCGAGCGGCATTAACGAACTGCGAGCAGGCGAGATGGCCAGCATTGTGGCCGAGGTTCGCACCTTTGGCCTGTTTCGAACCAAGCGCATGCCGCTGTTTGAGATGACGGTTGGGCAGGGCCGCGACACGCTGAAGTGCGTCTGGTTCAACGCTGCATATCTGAAAGACAAATTTCGGGCTGGGATGCCGGTCGCGCTCTACGGCAAGGTGGAGATGAGCGACTTCGGGCGGCAGCGATTGCAGATCATGCAGCCGCAGTTTGAAATCCTGCACGACCCCGGCGAAACGGAGACGCACAGTGCTGAAGACAGCGAGTGGAAGACGCTGGAGGTGGGCCGCATCGTTCCCATCTACGAAGCGGCGGGCAAGGGACGGCTGACGGCGCGCTGGTTTCGCCGTGTGATCTACGGAATGCTCGAGCAACTTCAGCCCGAGATTCCGGATGCGATTCCTCCTATCGTGCGGGGGCGTATGAGCCTGATCGAGCGGCGGCGAGCGTTTCATCATGCGCATTGGCCGGAGGTGGGCGAGAGCCTGGCGAAATTGCAGGAGGCACGCACGCCGGCGCTGCTGCGGCTGATCTTCGAAGAGCTGTTCTTTCTGGAACTCGGGCTGGAACTGAAGCGCCGCAAGATGCGGGCGCAAACCGGCATTGCGTTTGAGACGAACGAGGAGATACGCAGTGCGGTGCGACGCATTCTTCCATTTCGTCCTACGAAGGCGCAGTTTCGCGTGCTCAAGGAAATCGTCGATGACATGAAGCAGCCTTCGCCGATGCGGCGCTTGCTGCAAGGTGATGTTGGATCGGGCAAAACGATCGTCGCATTGGAAGCAGCGGTCATCGCTATAGAAAACGGATATCAGGTGGCGCTGATGGCGCCGACGGAGATTCTCGCGACGCAGCACTATCTTTCGGCACGGCGGATTCTGGAGCCTGCGGGCTACCGCATCGTGCTGCTGACCGGCTCGCAGGAGTCGGCGCGCAAGAAGCAGACGCGCCACCACATCGCGCGCGGCAATGCGCAGCTAGTGATCGGGACGCACGCGCTGATTCAGGAGTCGGTCGAGTTCGACAAGCTGGGGCTGGTGATCGTCGACGAGCAGCACCGCTTCGGGGTGATGCAGCGCTTCAAGTTGATGAAGAAGGCGGAGGAAGGAGAGCCGGATGTTCTGGTCATGACGGCGACTCCGATCCCACGAACGTTGGCGCTCACCCTCTACGGCGATCTCGATACCAGCGTGCTGGATGAGCTTCCGCCGGGGCGCTCGCCGATCAAGACTACACGGGTGGGCGACGAGCGTGCGGAAGAGGTTTGGCGATTCGTGCGGAAGCAGGTCGCGGCGGGGCAGCAGGCATACGTGGTTTATCCGGTGATCGACGAAGGCGCGCTGGGTGGCGAACTGAAGGCCGCGATCAAAATGTACGACCAGCTGCGCAAGCGCGATCTCGCCGGGTTGCGGGTAGGCCTGCTGCACGGGCGTATGTCGGCCGACGAGAAAGACGCGACCATGGCCAGCTTTCAAAAAGGCGATATCGACGTGCTGGTTTCCACTACGGTGATCGAAGTTGGCGTGGACGTGGCGAACGCCAGCGTCATGGTGATCGAACATGCCGAGCGTTTTGGGCTGTCGCAACTGCATCAGTTGCGGGGGCGTATCGGCCGCGGCAGCGCCAAGTCACATTGCGTGCTGATGACGGGAGGCAAGGTTTCTCCTGAAGCCGAAGAGCGATTGCAGGCGATGGTGCGAACACAAAACGGTTTCGAAATTGCTGAACTGGATTTGCAACTACGCGGCCCGGGAGAGTTCTTCGGCACGGCACAGGCAGGCATGCCGAATTTCCGCGTGGCGAACCTGATTCGCGATCGCGAAATACTGGAAGCTGCTCGCCATGAGGCGCGCTTCGTTCTCGAAGGTCCAAACGAAAACCTGACGAAGGAAGAGATCGCGCGCACGGTACAGCATCTGCGCACGCACTGGAATCGAAGGTACGGGCTGGTGGAAGTGGGGTGAAGAGAGTGGGTAGCGAAAGATGCGGTCAGCATCAGCAGGACTGGCGAGCATAGGATCTTGTACTTCACGGCTTGCTCTCCTGGGCGCGAGAGCGGATGAACCCTCGGTGCTTGCTCCGAGAAAGGGCGCGAGCGACGAAGAAGCATGATTATCCTACAGTTGCGAATGGAAGCAAGGGAAAATCGAAGGAGCAAGTTAAATAGGGTGTAGCATTTTCCCCTCGCCGGATCCCCCATCAAACCGGGATTCCTATTGTCCGCGTCCTTCCCGGTGAATACAATCGTCCTGCGCAACCAGCGCACACGTTTTCAGGAGGCGCCTATGCAAGCCACGACTGCCAAGTCTGCGGATAGGTTTGCCTCGCTTCCGAACTAGTCCTTACCGACGGCCTATCCATACCCTCACTCTTCACCCGCGCCATTCGTGTGCGCATTGGGAGAATCGAAGTGACTTTGATGGAATTAGGCTGGACGTCCAGCTTGCAGCACAGTTTTGATCAACTCACGCAACCGGACCTCGTTCCGGCGCGCGTCATCAGCGTGTTAAAGAACCACTACCGAATTCGCGCAGAAGCAGGCGAACGGCTGGCGCGATTGTCGGGGCGGTGCTCGTTCGAAGTCGCCACACGCTCGGAGCTTCCCGCGGTGGGCGACTGGGTCGTTATTGAAACTACTGATGCTGACCGCGCGGTGATTCACCAGGTGTTACCGCGCCCTACAAAGATCTCGCGCAAGGTCGCAGGACGCGAAGTCGAAGAGCAGGTCATCGCGGCCAACGTCGACACCGTGTTCATCGTCTCGGCGCTCACGCACGAGTTCAACCTTCGGCGCATCGAGCGCTATCTCACGCTGGTGTGGGACAGCGGCGCGCAACCGGTCATCATTCTTAACAAAGCCGACCTGGCGAGTGACATCGCCGCCACCAGCGCCGACCTCGCGTTGATCGCGCCGGGCGTACCGGTTCATATCATGAGCGCCGCCGAGAATTCAGGGCTCGACGCTTTGCAGCGCTACCTCGTCTCTGGGCAGACGGTTGCGTTCATTGGCTCCTCGGGCGTCGGCAAATCAACCATCATCAATCGCCTCCTGGGAAGCGAGGTGCAGCCAACGTTGCCGGTTCGCGAACACGACGATCGCGGCCGCCACACCACCACCTCGCGTGAGCTGTTCACGTTGCCGGGCGGAGGCATGGTGATCGACACGCCTGGAATGCGCGAGCTGCAACTGTGGCACATCGACGAGGGACTTGGCGGAGCGTTCGACGAGATCGAGCAGATCGCGACCGGCTGCCGCTATCGCGATTGCGCGCACAAATCGGAGCCCGGCTGCGCTGTGCGCGATGCCGTAGATGCCGGGCTGCTCGAACGCGGCCGCTTGGAGAACTTCTTCAAGCTGCAAGCCGAGCAGGCCTTCCTCGACAGCAAGCTCGACGTGCAAGCCGCGCAGGCAGCCAAGGCCCGGGCACGAAATCTATGCAAGGCTGTGCGCGATGTCAGCCGGCGAAAGGGTTGGAGCTCAATGTAGAAAGCAGATCATTCTGCTTAGGCTCTCAGGGACTCGCAGCCGGCGTCATACGCCGCGCTGCTTCCCCGTCAGCCGCAACGTCGGTTTGTCTGAGAGAGTCGAGCAGCTTGTCGGCACGCAGCCGGTTCACTTCCACGAAGGTCTGCCGCCAGCGCGCCACTACGCACTTGTCCAGGCGGCCGAACTCGGTCGAAGGAAATCCGTATCCGGCATAGAACTGTAGCAGGCTGTCGCTCAGGGGCTCGTCCACCTCTTTGAAGCCGTTGGCTGCCAGATCGTCAAGCAGCGTGCGATAAGTCGCATCTGCCAGCGGATACTTGCCCCGCTCGGTGGGATTGCCGGTATCGAGATTGATCTCGGGCGTCTTCAAGTCGCCCTGTTTCACCTCATGCAGCGCCTTCCGAAAATTATCGATGGTCTCGTTGATGCTCTTGAAGTACAAGTTCTCGGTGCGGGTCGTCGGCTCTTTGAAATCGATATCTTTTAGAGGTCCGACCTTGGGAACAATCTTGAAGACCGCAGCCAGAATATGCGCGCCCGCGCCCGCCTCCTGGTAATTGTCCCCCCACGATTTCCGGTAGTCGGCCTTTGACAGGTGGTACAGGAAATGCTCGCGGTTGAAGTTGGGAACTTCCCGCTTCAACTCGTCGCCTTTCACCAGCAGCGCCACCTTCGTCATCTCGGGAATGATCTCGCTGACGCTGCGCCGATAAGTATTCACGGCGAGTTGTTCGTGAGGCATCACCGCGGTCAGCGGCAGCCCGTAGGTGTCCTGAAAGGCGCGCTCCAACAGCGAGGCCGATACCTGAAAGCCGATGAAGTTGTGATACTGCTCAGGAGCGTAGCGGCCCTTCGCCACCTGCAACACGTCAAAACCGAACTCCACGCGGATGTGAGCATGGTGGTCCACGTCGTACGGAACTAGCGGCCCATACTCTTCCGCCAGCTTGGGATACTCGATCCCGACGGAGCGATTGATATAAGGATGGCCGTGAATATCGGCAATGTAGTGAGAGAGCGCTCCGATGGCGAAGGCGTACTGGTTCAGATCCTGAGCGTCAGACAACATCGCCTGCACGAAGTCGCCGGTCCGCACATAGTGCGTGAGGTCGCTAAACAGGTGATCGCCAAATGGGTAATAGCCTATGTCCTGGATTACCGATCCGCCGTAAGCGTAAGCATGGGCGGTCTTCAGTTCATCCGGAGTGGCGTTAGGAAAGCGAGTTTTCAGCAGCGGAACGATCTGCTGGTCCCAGAGGAGATCGATGATCTCTTCGTGCGTCAGCACGGAATAAGCAATGCAACGCGGCGCCGCCGCCAGCAGGAAGCTGCACGTCAGCAGCAGCGGCAGCCACCGCGTCCACAGACAAACTTTGCGCATGCCTCAGGAAGTGCTCAGATGCGTCCCATCAACAGCAAAACGATCACGATGATCAGGACCAGGCCCAGTCCGCCGGTCGGGTAATAGCCCCAGCCACGGCTGTACGGCCAGGCAGGAAAAGCTCCGATGAGCAGCAGAATCAGAATGATCAGAAGTATGGTCGACATTCGGTTTGCCTCCTCGCAGTCGCACAGTGCGCGATCCGCGTCGTCATTGGAATCGAGAGTTGCAGACGGTTGTTGGAAGCAAGTGGCAGCTCTGAAGATGCCTGGGAAGACCTGAGGAGAAAAGCCGTCAGCTGTCAAGCGGGCTGCCAGCATGCATGAGAACTGACGAGAACCACTGACCACCGACAACTGACAACTGCGGTATCACTGACTCCCCGGCTGGCCTCCACTCGTGTTCGCTCCTTGCACCTGCTCCAGCAGATGCTTGTCGATCTGCTGTAACGAATCGGGAAGCTTCGCGTAATGCAGTTGGTCAGCCATCGACTGCCCGTTCGTGACGATGTATTCCACGAAGCTCTTTACGTCCGCTCCTCTGCTCGCGTTCTTGGGAGTCTTGGGAATCAGGAGGAAGGTGAGTCCGCTGATGGGATAAGCGTCTTTGGACGCAGCCGGCGGATTCACAATCGGGCTCCGTACATCCTTTTGCAGTTCGCTCGCGAAGGCGTCGATGGCTGCGCTCGTGCTATCGGCGCTAGGAGTGATGAATTGCCCTGCCTGATTGCGGATTTGCGCCATCGGCAGTTTGTTCTCCATCGCGTACGAGAGCTCGACATATCCAATCGCGCCTGGACTCTGCTTCACCATTCCGGTCACGCCCTCGCTGCCCTTTCCACCCAGACCCAGCGGCCAGCTCACCGAGAGTCCTTTGCCAACCTTCTTGTCCCATTCAGGACTGACGGCTGCGAGATAGGTGGTGAAGATGTTGGTCGTGCCACTGCCGTCAGAGCGATGAACCACAACAATGTCCGTCTTGGGCAAGCTCACGCCGGGATTCTCCTGGCGAATCTGCGCGTCCTGCCAGCTCTTGATTTTCCCCATATAAATGTTGCTCAGGCTTTCGCCGCTCAGCTTGAGCGGCTGCTTCAAGTCCGGAAGATTGTAGGTGATGGCTACCGGTCCTGCGCTCTCCGGCAGTTGCACCAGCGGCGGCATCTCCTGCAACTTCTGGTTGTCCAGCGCCATGTCGGAAGCGCCAAAATCAACGATCCCCTGCTTGAGCTGCTGGATGCCTCCACCACTCCCGATGGATTGGTAGTTAATCTGCACGCCTTTCTTATCTTGCGTGAACTGCTGAATCCATTGCGTCATGATGGGATAGACAAACGTGCTGCCCGCACCGGTAATCTGACTGGTCGCTGCGCCGGTTTCCGCAGCCTTGTTACCTGACGAATTGTTGCAGCCGGCGAAAAGCAGAATCGAGAGGACCAGAGGAAAAAACAAAGGGCGATATCGCATTGCAACCTTCCTAAGTGGATATCTTGGCCAGGAGCGCGAAGGACCACCGAACAAACCGGCGGCGGCGTCCTATTCCTGTAGGGTGGGATGCTGCTCGCACCGGCGCCGTTTGAATCGGATTATTAAATGAAGGTTAATCGGCGAGCTTCGATGAATGCTTGTCGAAAGCCAACAGAGCGATATCCAGTTACGGCAGAGCCACTCGCCGTCTCATGTCTGTGAAGCGGCGAACTTATTCTTCAGCGCACCCAGGTAACGGTCCAGAGTGGCGGTGTAGGCCATCACATAGCGGGAGATGAATCGGAAGATCGGGTTGTAGACCTCGCCATTTTCGGTGATGGTCAGGGTTGAGCCGCCATCGGCAGCGGGCGTGATCGCGTAGGTCCAGGTGCCGCCGAAGGGAAGATGCGGGTCGGCGATGCGCGTCACCAGCTTCTGCGGCGGGTCCGACTCGACCACCTCGTACGTCATCTTGCTATCAGCCTTGCCGTACTCAATCCACACACGATGGCCGTCGCGCGCGGGCAGCTCTTCATAGTGAGTCACGTCCGGTCGCCAGGTCGGTGGCCCGGAGATGACATCCCACACCTGCTGCGGCGCGGCTTGGAACGTGGCGCTGCGCGTGGCTGTATGCTTCACCGGCAAACTGGCGCCGACGAGCGCCATAACCACTACCGCGCCACCGAGGATGAGCACCACCAGACCTAGCCACTTGAGGACCTGCATCATCTTTCTCCACTACAACCAGCTTGGATTTCTTAATCGTAATCCTACGGTTTACTTTTGACAATGCTACTTACATACTCTAACATGTAAGACATGACAATTCGTTTCTCCCAAATCTCCACGAAGGGACAAATCGTAATCCCAGCCGATGTTCGCGAGGCAATGAAGTTGGAACCCGGAACCCGCGTTGCTTTGGAAATCGAGGGTGATGCCTTGCTGCTGCGTCCTGTCACTGCCGAGTTTGTTCGCAGCTTGCGGGGCGCCACACGCGGTAAGGGATTGAGTGCCTTCCGAGAGCGCGAGCACCGCAAGGATCGGATGTGAGATACGTTCTCGACGCCAACGCCGTACTCCGATATCTCGACAACGAACCCGGGGGTGCCCGCGTTGAGCAGCTCATCAATCAGGCGCGCACGACAGGAACCGAATTATCCATTTCGGCCGTTAACTGGGGAGAAGTGATCTACGTTCTCATGCGCAAACTGAGCCAACCCGATACAGCTCTTATTGGGCGCAAACTCCGGAGCCTTCCGATAACGATCGTGCCGGTCACAGACGTTGACGCCGAGCAGGCGGCGAATTTCAAAACTCAATATTCGCTGCCCTATGCTGACTGCTTCGCGGCCGCGCTGACCGGAAGCCTCGGTGCCACACTTGTCACCGCTGATTTCGACCTGAAGAGCTGCGGAACGGCGATAAAGGTGGAGTTTCTTTGACGCACTCCGCAACGCTCGCGTTGTTTCGGTTGAGAGCTACAATTGCCTGAGTGCCTTCTGCGCTGGCCGTTCTTAACCACGAGATCATCCGCTGCACCAAGTGTCCGCGACTCGTCGTCTATCGCGAACAGATCGGCCGTGAGAAGCGCCGGGCTTATCTTGACCACGAATACTGGGCGCGTCCTGTCCCCGGCTTCGGCGATCCCAACGCGCGCGTGCTGATTCTCGGCCTGGCGCCCGGAGCGCACGGTTCGAACCGCACCGGCCGCCCGTTTACCGGAGACCGCTCCGGCCTGTTCATGTATCCCATCCTGTACAAGGTGGGGTTCGCATCGCAGCCCACCGCAACCGATCGCAACGACGGGCTGAAGCTTATCGACTGCTACATCACGGCAGCCGTGCGCTGCGCTCCTCCCGACAACAAGCCGCTGCCGTCAGAGCTGGCGAACTGCGCTCCGTATCTCGACCGCGAACTGGCAATCTTGAGAAATGTGAAAGTCGTCGTCGCGTTAGGCAAAATCGCCTTCGACGCTTACCTGAGCTACCTCAAGCGCAACGGCGTAATCACCGCCCGCTCTGGCTATGTCTTCGGACACGGCGCGGAATACTCGATGCCGAACGGAATCACCTTGCTGGCGTCCTATCACCCGTCGAACCAGAACACAGCGACAGGCAAGCTCACGGCAACGATGTTCGAAGGAGTATTCCGCAGAGCCAAAAAACTCTACTCCGCTGCCAGCTAGCCTCAGAACGCGTCATACTTCGGCCATTCATAAGGAAAGAGCCTACCTGCATCCTCGGAGCTGAGCTTCACGCCCGCCACTTCGGCGGCATGTGCCAGCACAGGATCGCGGCCATTGGCGAGGTCGCTCGGCGACGGCAGGCTCAATTCGTCTGGCATAACACCCGCGTGCTCCAGGCTCTTTCCATCATTCATTATCAAGTTCGCATCGGTGACCGATGCGCCGAAGAATGTCACGATGTCCGTGCCCGCCTTATGAGAGTAATGCCTAGCTTCCATCACGCTTCCAGAGCTCACGTCTCCGATCACTGTTCCGCGTTTCTCCAGTTGCACCACCCGCGCCAGTAATTCGGCGGCTGACGCGGACTTGCTGTCAATCAGCACAATTATTCTGCCCTCATAATTGTGGTGATTGGGCTTGGCGATCATCGGCTTATGCGACTCGCGTCCAACCCGGTCATAGAGCTTGACCTCATGATCGAAGAGTCCTCCGACTATCAGCTTCAAGATCTCGACGTTCCCGCCGGGGTTCTCCCGTAGATCCAGGATCAGAGTTTTATGTTTGCGAGCATTCGAAATCACCCTATTCACTTCGCCCTCGTCGAAGGCAAACGACCGCAGCTTGGCGATAAGCAGATCATCGCCATAGCTCTGCATCTGGATACGTTGGCGACTCTCCCACTCCTCCTCGCTCAACTCGATGGTTTGGAAAGTGTCAGGATTCTCGAGATGTTGAAGACTCTGGTGCTTCTCAAATGTTGCTTCCACCATGGCCTTGCGCTCTTCGCCCTGGGGATTGCGCAGCGCCAGGGTGAGTTGCGGCAGCGGACGAAGGGTGTTGAAGGTGTACTCGATCTTCCACAGATTCGCCCGGCCTACCTGGAAGCCATTGATGGAGATCACCTGGTCTCCGGGTTTAACACCATGCTTCTCGGCATCGCCTCGGGGCCGTACCCGCGTGACATAACACGCGTTGCCGACCATCTGCAGCGTCCATCCGTGATCGAGAAAGTAGGCGCGCGGGGGCGGAATGAAAAACGTGTGCGAATCGTTGAGGCTGTCGAGTAAGGCGGCCACGTGAGACATCGCCATGTTCATCGACCTCTCCTCCTTGATCTGGTCTCGCGCATGCGTCACCTTGCCTTGCCAGTCCACTCCGTGCAGGCTTGGGTCGTAATAGTGATTGACGACGTCTTCCGAGACCAACATGAGCATCGCGTTGACGTAATTACGCTGGGCTGGGGTCATGTCCTTCGGTTGGTCTGGATGAACAGCGAGCGACACCGCCAGAACCACTGCGAGACAGGTTGCAAGTGCAAAACGTCGCATGGGTAACCTCAAGGAGTGAGGTGTGAAATTGTCGACACTATAAAGGTACTCTGGCTGTCAACCCGGGGGTTGGCATTGCGAGTGCCGGAGCATACTGGGGGTGAACCCTCGCTTGCTTCAACTCCGTCTTGTCAACCGGACGAAATCTGTCCATAATTGATTGTGCACCCCTACAGGCTCCACCCTGATCGCGCTGCCGAGACGGCGCATCAGGCTCCCCGAAATTCGGGGTATGCGGAGCCGAGTTCCCGGCAGCACAATCCAACAGATCAGAGGAACGAATGTCGGCAAAGTACATCTTTGTGACGGGCGGAGTTGTGTCTTCTCTTGGCAAGGGACTGGCAGCGTCCTCCATCGGCTGCCTCATGGAAAGCCGGGGGCTCAAGGTCACGCTGCTTAAGTTCGATCCTTACCTCAACGTCGATCCCGGCACCATGTCGCCCTTCCAGCACGGCGAAGTTTTCGTCACCGACGATGGCGCCGAAACCGACCTCGACCTCGGACACTACGAGCGCTTCACCCACGCCAAACTCAGCCGCGATAACAACTGGACCACCGGGCGCATCTACGAAACCATCATTGCCAAAGAGCGTCGCGGCGACTATCTCGGCAAGACCGTGCAGGTAATTCCCCACGTCACCAACGAGATCAAGAGCGCGATGAAGAAGGTCGCGCAGGACGTAGACCTGGCGATCATTGAGATCGGTGGCACCGTCGGCGATATCGAGTCGCTGCCGTTTATCGAAGCCATCCGCCAGATGCGCCAGGAGCTGGGCCGCGATAACACGCTATTCGTCCACGTGACGCTGGTTCCCTACATTGCCGCCGCCGGCGAGCTGAAGACCAAGCCCACCCAGCACTCGGTCAAGGAGCTGCTGAGCATCGGAATTCAGCCTGACATTCTGCTTTGCCGCACTGACCGTTATCTCTCGCACGATCTCAAGTCGAAGATCGCGCTGTTCTGCAACGTTGAAAACGAAGCGGTGATCACGGCCAAAGACGTGGCTTCGGTTTACGAGTGCCCACTGGTCTTCGCCCACGAGAAGGTCGACGAACTGGCGCTTCGTTACTTGCGGATCCCGGCAAAAGAAGCCGACCTCTCCCGTTGGGAAGAGCTGGTGCAGCGGGTTTACAACCCTAAGGACGAAGTCGTAATCGGCATCGTCGGCAAGTACGTGGAATATGAAGACTCCTACAAATCTCTTAAGGAAGCCCTGGTGCACGGCGCGCTCGCCTACAACCTGAAGCTGAGGGTCGACTGGATTGAAGCCGAGGGGCTCGAATCGAAGGAGCAGAGCGTTCAGGCGCAGTTGGAAGCGGTCGACGGAATCCTGGTTCCCGGCGGTTTCGGCAAGCGCGGCATCGAAGGCATGCTCAAGGGTATCCGCCATGCGCGCGAGAATAAGGTTCCCTACTTCGGCATCTGCCTGGGAATGCAGACCGCCTGCATCGAGTTCGCGCGCAACGTTTGCGGATTGGAGCAGGCCAACTCCAGCGAATTCGATCCCGCCACGCCCCATCGCGTCATTTACAAGCTGCGCGAACTTCGTGGAGTCGAGGAACTCGGCGGCACCATGCGCCTGGGTGCGTGGCCCTGCCGCCTGGAGCCCGGCTCACTGGCATACCAGGCTTACGGCGAAGCCGAGATCAGCGAGCGCCACCGCCATCGTTACGAATTCAATCGCGAGTATGAAAGCCTGCTGACCGCCGCCGGATTGCGCATCAGCGGAGCCACTCCCGATGGTACTTACGTTGAGATTGTAGAGATTCCGGAACATCCCTTCTTCCTCAGCTGCCAGTTCCATCCTGAGTTCAAGTCGAAGCCGCTGGAGCCGCATCCGCTGTTCCGCGCCTTCGTCAAGGCCGCCTACGACTATCGCAACCGCAAGCAATTGACCCGAGAAGAGATGGCGGTTGAGATGTTTCTCCGTCCCGAGAAGGTCAAGGGATAAAGAAACATTGCGAGCCGGTTACAAAGGTAACCTCTAACACCCTGGTTCCAAATCGGGTACGCCACCTCGTCTCCACGAAACCTTTCTTTCGAGCTACGAATCTAAGTCTCTGGAGGCGTGTTCCCACCCTTGTAGAAGCCTCCGCTTAGGCCCCTACCCTTAGGAGAGCTTATGAGCTTATTTGACTTGGTCTTCGGCTGCTCACATAAACGGTGCAGTTTCCCTATGAGCACCCGAGGTGCAAAGCGGCGTTCCGCGGCTGCTTCCCTTACCGGAACATACGTGGTCTGCCTGGATTGCGGCAAGGAATTTCCCTACGACTGGAAAGCCATGAAAGTGGTCCGCAATCGGGAGACACGGCCTGAAACGGCTTCACCTGTGGTGGTTGGCCCGAAGGCTGCATAAGAGGCGCCGTCATAGCGCTCTGAGTTATCAAGGGGCAATGCCTATGTTCTCTCATTGACTGGAGCCGGTCCGGTGGTTTTCGAGCAAAACCGCAGATTCCAAATCTCTTACCTTCTTAGGTAGAAAAACTTGCGCATTAGGCAAGCAGCGGCACCGCTGTTTCGCAGTATAATCTTGCACACTGGCAAGATTTGAGAGCGTCAACTGCCGCCCCCGCGAGACGGCGCTCCCGCATAACCAGGTCACCCGCAGGCCAGGTTCTCAGTCCGACCTTTTCGGATCTGGACGGTTGCAACATGGAACGGGTAAAAGCCATTTACGACTATGCGGTGGATTTGCAACCGGAGGAGCGCGCGTTATTTCTCCGCCAAATCTCCAGCGAAGACCCTGAACTGCTGCAACAGGTGCAGCAAATGCTCGGCCAGGCGACCGCTGACACCCAGGAGATTGCGTCCATCCCGGTCGACACTTCTGTCCCCAGGCATAACTACATCTTCTCCCCGGGCGACTTGATTGCCGGCCGCTATCGGGTTCTACGCAAAATCGCTAAAGGTGGCATGGGCGAGGTCTACGAGGTGCACGACCTGGAGTTGCACAGCCGGGTCGCTCTCAAAGTAATCAGTTTGAAGTCGGCGGCAAAACCCAACTCGGCGGAAATGTTCCGTCGTGAAATTCTGTTGGCCCGGCAGGTGACTCACCCCAACGTTTGCCGCATTTACGACCTCGGTCATCACGAACATGCCGATCACGGCGACCTTTTGTTCCTCACCATGGAGTTACTGGAAGGGACAACTCTCGCCGATCGGGTCCGTACCCAAGGTTCCTTGACCAAGGATGATGCGCTGCCCCTGATCCAGCAGATGATCCAGGCATTGGCCGCCGCGCATCGGCTCAACATTGCACACCGCGACTTCAAGAGCGGCAACGTGATTCTCTGCCAGCTGAAAGGTGCTTCGGGTTCGGACCGGCTGACCACGCCCTCGGGCGCAGCTTCGTTGGCTGCTTCGCAGTTCGGCGTCAAGTCCAACTCGACTACGGTTCCTGTCGGCGACTCCGCATCGAGTCCGAAATCCATTGCAGATTCCAACGCCGGAACTAAAAAGCCGGCAAGCGCTTCGCCTTCCTCTGGCGAGCCCTCACACAAGATCATCGTTAAGGTCACCGACTTCGGACTGGCCCGTAGCGTGGATGGTATGGAGACCACCTTCCAGGGCGAGGTCTGGGGCACCCCAGACTACATGGCGCCAGAGCAGTTCCATGGGCAGTCGAGCATAGCCAGCGATATTTACGCGCTTGGCGTCGTCATTTACGAGATGTTTACCGCCAAGCTGCCGCACCGCAGCAGCACAGGGACTAGCCAACCTGACGGCAAGCCCAGCGCCGCCATGGAGATGATTCCCGCCGAGTGGCGGCCGGTGGTGAAGAAGTGCATGGCCTTCGAGCCGGACGACCGCTACGCCACGGTCGAAGATGTCTGGAGTGCGCTCAACGGCGATAAGCACTTGCAAGCCGTCAAACCAGGAATCTCGCGACGAGCTCTCTTCGGATGGGCTTCCGCTCTAGTGCTGATACTCGGCCTTGCCGCCGGGCTGAACCGCGATGCTATGCGCCGCTGGTTTAATCCGCTTCCCGAGCAGAAACATATTGCCGTATTGCAGTTCGAAAATATCGGCGATGACGCCGCCAACAAAGCGTTCGCTGCCGGCATTGGCGAAACCCTCGCCAGCCGGCTCTCCCAGCTTGGAACGGATGGGCAGCTTTATTGGGTGGTGCCGTTCAGCGATTCCCGCAAGTATACCGACGTCGAGCAGGCCCGGCGCAATCTGGATGTGACGCTGGTGGTCACCGGCACGGTTCAGCGTACGGGCGATGCCGTCCGCATGACCGTGAACGTCATCGACGCCAGGAAGCACAAACAGCTGACTTCGCGGGTGATGACGGCATCCATGGCTGATCTGAACCTGCTGCAGGACGAAGCATGGGAATCCGTGGCTGACATGGTTCAGCAGCCGGTGGATCCGGCGACGAAGAAGACGCTGGATGACAGCAGCACCAAGAATGCTCGCGCCTATGACTACTACGAACAGGGCATGGGATATCTGCAGCAGGGGGATCTGGCCAGCGTCGACAAAGCCATTGATGTTTTGCAGAAGTCCACTTCGGAAGACCCACACTATGTGCTCGCAATTGCCGCTCTGGGTCACGCCTACGCCGTCAGGTACGGAATGACCAAGGACGCGCAATGGATGAGTCTGGCCATGCAATACGGTAATCGCGCCGCAGCCATGAATCCCAACCTTACCCCAGTACGCGAGACTCTTGGCCGTATCTACCAGTACACCGGAAAGCTCGACCAAGCCCTTGCGGAATACCGCCGCGCCATCGAAATGAATCCCATGGCGATTGGCGCCTTGTTCCGCATGGGACAGATTTATACCCTGCAGGGAAAACCGGCTCAAGCCGAAGAAAATTACAAGCAGGTAATTGCCCGCATGCCATCGTACTGGCTCGGCTATAGCGGACTTGGAGAACTTTACTTCAATCAGGGCAAATTCGCCGAGGCGGCGAAGCAATTTCAGCAGATGATCGACCGCGTGCCGGGAAATCCTCTGGGCTATGAAGATCTGGGTGGAGCTTATGCTCAGATGGGTGACTACCAACGCGCCATCGCAGCATTTCAAAAGGGATTGGCCGTACAGCCTACCCCCGAACTATGGTCAGATCTCGGTTCCGTGTATATGTTTATGGGACAGTATTCCAAGGCGATAGAGCCGATGCAGAAAGCTGTGGACCTGAACCCGCACGATCATATGCTGTGGAGGAACCTGGCGGACAGTTATCGACAGGTGCCTTCGTTGGCGGCCAAGGCACCTGACACTTACCGGAAGGCGCTCGAAACTTCGCAGCAGCAACTGAAGATTAACCCCAAAGACAAGGACGCGCTCAGCTTCAGTGCGCTCTATGAGGCCCATTTGGGCAACAAACAGGAAGCCCGCAGCTACACTGCCCGGGCGTTGCAGCAGGCCCCTGATGACAGCGACGTTTTATTTACAGCCGCGCTGGTTTATGAGATTATCGGCGAGCGAAAAACCGCATTAACTTATCTCGGCGATTCGCTGCGGTCGGGTTTTTCCATAGAAGACGTCAAGCGCGAACCTGAGCTGCAAGCCTTACGCTCCGATGCGCGCTATCCGCAGCTACTGCATAGTTCGAAAGTAGTCGGCAAATAGGGTTTTCGCTTCAATGGGCCATAGAATTTCGAATCAGTAGTAGTACAAATCCAGCTTGGGGGTGCTATATGGCAATCCGGCGGAGTTGTCTCCTGGGGCTGTCTTTCATCGTGCTGCTCCTGACGCAGGTAGGTTGCGAGAAAGAGAAAGAGAAAGAACCGGTTAAGAAACCTGTACTTCAGAGCTGGCAGAGTCCGGCGAGCGTTTGCAGCCCTAAAATGCCGTACCAGGGGAACTGTAATACCACCGGCTCCAACATCAATACATGCACGGCTGGTAACCCTTGCACTCTATCGGTTGCGATGAATAACGGTGCGGCCACTGTCAGCCTCAACGGCGCTATGGCTCCCGTTGATCCCATTTGCATTCCTCGAGGGATGTCGGTGCAATGGATTACATCGACGGCAAACAGTAACTTCTCTCTCGACTTCGGCAACGCGCCGCCGTTTAGCGACACCAACGCGACGACATTCGCCGGGGACAACTTCACGCCGCACAACGGCGGCAATGGTGTCCCGGTAGCTCACACTGCCATAAACCTGGACCAGTGCTACAAGTACAACGTCAAGGTTTGCACGAACGTCGCGGGCACGCTGCAGAATCCCACGATTACCTGCGGCGAAACCGACCCGCACATCATCATCGGCAGCGGACAAACCATGATGGATCACTGAAAAAAGCCACAGGAGCGACGCTGGGCGGTTGCCGAATTGACACAGTTCGGGTGGCCCGGACGTTTTCACGACAACGGTTAAAACACTTATAAATATTCTGTTTGTTTTGACCACTGCATGGGATGGTGCAGTTCCACCCCGAACTGCTCCCGCAGGCAGGCTTTCAGCTCTCGCTCGCTGCAGAGCACGGTTTCTTTGCGAATGCCGTCTTTGGTTCCGATGAGGCGCATGCCCGCCAGGGTTATGCGCCCATCGGGTTTCGCTATGGTGCAGATGCGACGCCGCGTGAAGCTGGATTCCGCTGACGTCTGGTGATGCTCGCACATGGGAACATATTCCGAAAGCTGGTGCGCGACATCAGCGAACCGGTATAGCGGAACCTCGGTTCCATCACTGTCACGGCGGTGGAGCTCCCACCCGCCATTCTCCGGCTTGACGCCGAAGAGGTGACCGTCCTCGGCTTCCTCGGCACCCGCCCTTAGCGGAAGCGGGTCAACAAACGACTCACCAAACCCAACGTCTGCCAGCCACGGATCGGGAAGCTCCACTTTCAGCAGCATGTGATCGAAGTCCGGCCCGAAGCCACCGTCGTCACGCCGCACACAGCCCGAGAGCATCGACACCCGGAAGCCCATCGCCAGCAGTAGTTCGTAGAACAACCCATTCAACTCATAGCAGAAGCCGCCACGGCGCCGCGCCACGATCTTGTCGAACAATTGGCCGGGCTCCAGGATGATGGGAATTCCCAGAGCTATGTCCAGATTTTCAAATGGAACGGTATAGAGATGGCTGCGGTGTAAGCCGCGAAGAGTTTCCAGCGAAGGCCGACGCGGTCCGTCGTATCCGATACGCGCGCAATACGCGTCGACATCCATGTTTATACCGGCAGTGGGTAGTGCCGTTTGGGTGTCATCCCGAGCGAGCCTCTTTTGCGAAGCGAGGGATCTGGGCGTGCCGATTCGCGCCGCT
The DNA here is from genome assembly GCA_963796585.1 of uncultured Acidobacteriaceae bacterium. GTDB lineage: Bacteria > Acidobacteriota > Terriglobia > Terriglobales > Acidobacteriaceae > CAVVDY01. The sequence continues at coordinate 387,862 of CAWCMB010000001.1, read as the reverse complement.
GCGCGAAAGGCACGCATCCATATTCAAACGGCACCACTATACAGGCAGTTCATCTTGCAACCAGCCTGCCTCCTGCAACTTGGGCGCGGCGGTTAAGTCTAGCACGAGATTTTCCAATACCAGTCGCTTGCTCACCGCGTTGGAACGCAGGGCGAGATCGGCCCGGGCGACCTTGCGGATCGCCCCCGTCAGCTCGCGCCTTGACTTGTAGCGCCGCGCCTGCTTGATCACGTCTTCCGCTGCGAAGGGCGGCAGGCGGAAGCCTTGCCACAGCGCCTGCCACAAGGCACGCGAATCACGAACATTGCGCTCGAAGATAACCAGCATCTGCTTGAAGGTGCGGGACAGCATATAAAGATGGCCGATCGCCGCTTCTTCTCCATCGCCGGAGCTCAGTATGGCATCCAGCACTTGCAGCGCGCGTTCGCGATCGCGCGAGGAGATCGCGTCGGTTAATTCGTAAAACGAGCGCTGTTTGGCCGCCAGCACCATTGTCTCTACATCGCCCAGGCCAATTCGCTTTTTCTCCCCGGCAAACAGCACCAGCTTCTCCAGCTCGTTGGCGATCATCATCATGTCGCCGCCCAGCGAGTCCACCAGCTCACGGGCCGCATCTGGATCGAGCCTTACTCCCTCGGCGCTGGCCGATTGCGCGGCCCAGCTCACTGCGTCACCTTCCTCGACCCTCGCCATCTCCAGCACCTGGCAGTACTCGCCCAAGGTTTCGCGAATGCGCTGGTAACGGTCCTTGTCCGTCATATCCATGCGGCGCACGTCGGCGGGAATGCTGATGTGATCGGCCACAAACACCAGCATGGCGTCGGGATTCGGATTCCCGAAGTATTCCTGGATGGCCGCAAACTCTTCGTCGTGCTTGCCCCGTCCATAGAGATTTTTCACTCCGCGAATGAAGAAGACCTGGAAGGGCGCCATCAAGGACGGAGTGCGCGCCTGGTCGAGAATCTCGCGCAGGTCCACCTCCGCAAGATCCATGTCGTAGAGGCTCAGCTCGCGTACGTCCTCTGGTACCAGGTGCTGCAGGATGGCTTCCCGGCACTTTCTGCGGAAAAAACCTTCGTCCCCGATGAAGACATATCCCGGCGCCAGCTTGCGCGACTGCATGTCGGCTACAAAGCGATCTGACGCGGCGAAGCTGCGCATCAGTAGGCCTCCACGATATTGCTCACCATGTCCTGCGCAAAGTCATGAGAAACCCGCTGCAATGCCGGCGATTCTTCCTCGAAGAAGCTGGCCGCATCCTGCGACAGCTCATACTGGCTGCGGAACAGATAGCCCGGGTTTTGCCACAATACTTTGCCATTGTGGTCGATCAGGGAAACCTTCATTCCCAGTTGCAGCATGGAAGAGGATGCCCTGCCGGTCTGCGAATCGTAAGTAAGAGGGTAGGTTCCCACGTAGGTGATTGTGCCGTTCAGCGTAGCGTCTGCCGACTCCTTGTCCGAGAGCACTACCTGAAAGTTGGTCCGGCTGCGCAGCTCCTGCACCACCGCTGCGGTCAAAACCTGCTCAACCCGGAAAGCGTGGGTGTTGTTGATGAACGTGGGCACATAGAGGGAGCGCACGTTTTGCGGCAGGCGCACGGCTTTGCCACTGCTGTGGTAGCCGCAGCTCGCGCCCGCAAGCAGCAACGCGCCCAGCAGCGCAAAGCACCCGTAGCGCACCCGCCTCACTGCACCTTCCCGCGCGGGCGACCAGCAATCATGCCCTCGGCGCACTCCACGGCCGCGACCGCTTCGACCCGCAGATTGTCGGACGCAGCCCACAGCCACAGGCCATTCGCGTGCCCTGGATCTTTGCGCAACGCCACCTGCACCTGTTCCTGGCCGGCGGCGTTGACGTTACTGGGAGCATCTTCGAACCCTTGCGTAATTTCAATGTGGCTGCCCACCAGAGCGTCGTTGGCCTCCTCCAGCTTCATGGGGTTGGTGGTCTCAATGTAAACCGAAAAAGCATGGCCATGAAAGATGGGAGCCTGCAGCAGCATCAACGACGGCACCACCACCTTGTCGCCGGCAATGGCCCGGAAATGCCGCAAAATACGCTCTTCCACTGAGGCCAGCGGAGGCAGCGACTTCTCGCCAAAACGGTCCACCAGGTTGAACGCAACCTGCACATCGAAGACATTTCGCGGCAGTTGCTGAAACGAGAGCAGGTTGACGGTCTGCTCGTGCAGTTCATCCATACCGCGGCGTCCGTGCTCCGATGCCGGCTCGAAGGCCGTAACCACCGCGCTCTTGACCGGGTTCACCTTCTGAATGCGAAGTAATAACAGCGCCAGAACCATCGCCGCGGGATGAGCAATCGTCACCGGCGCTCCGCCGAAATCAATAGACGGTGTGATCCCCAACTCGCGCTCCACCCAGGGTGCGCGCAGGCTCACGCCTTCCTGGCCTTCCATGGCATACGACAGGTCGATGATGTCGCTACCGGCGTTGCGGGCCATCTGCCAGGTGTTGCGGGTGTAGGCGTCATCCGACGTGAAGAACGTAAAGTCCACGTTCTCCAGGTGCTCGGGCATGACGGTCTGGATGAACGTAGGTTCATCGCCGACGGAATCGACTTGCCCCAGCGACTCTTCATCATCCAGCAGCCGGGTATCGTAGGCAGGGAAGTTGCTCTCCGAAAGCACTTCTTTCAGCTCGCGGCCCTTCAATGTGGCGGCGCCCACAATCGCCAGGCGAAATGCGCCTCCCAGGGCGCCGGTATCCGAATGGCTCGGAGAAGTCTTTGGATCATTCTTCATTATGCGTGCGAGGCCTCGTCTCGCGGAGGAGTATGTGCCACCGGTCTGCGCCGGAACAGAAAGGAAAGCCGCGCCAGCACTCCCGAAAGAATGTATACCAACGCCAGGACGAACAGAGCGTACTGCGATGCGAACCAGATTAGCGCAATCAACGCGCCCAGCCCGATCAGCCAGCGGAAGTTCTGCTGCTCGCGGAAGTTCAGGCCCTTCAGACTGAAGAAGCGCCAACTGCTCACCATCAGAAACGAGAGGACGAACATGAACAATGCCCATCCGATCGAGAGCGGCAACCACTGTAGCGGCTCGCCGTTCACCAGATGGACCACCGCCGCCACCGCTCCCGCACCGGCGGGAATCGGCATGCCGACGAAGTACTTGCGTCCTGGCCTTCCCGGATTCAGCGGCTGAGGATTGATCTGAATGTTGAACCGCGCCAATCGCGAAGCTCCCGCCAGCAAAAACACGAAAGTCGCGACTCCGCCCAGTTGCAGCACCCGCGCCCGGGCATCGGGATCGAAGTTCAGCGGCAGCATGCGGAAGCCCCAGACCCAGGCCAGGACTGCCGGAGCCACCCCAAAGGTAATCACGTCGGCCAGCGAATCCAGCTCGCGGCCGAAAGCGCTTGCCGTGTTGGTAAGCCGCGCGACTGCGCCATCGAAAAAGTCAAACACGATGGCAATACCAATCGCCTGCGCCGCATGGTTGAAATGGCTGGGGTCGCCCGCCACCCCGAGAATCGACTGCGAGATGGCATAATATCCGGCGGCAATATTGAACGCGGTAAACGCCGACGGCAGGATGAACAGCCCTTTGCGCGGACGGCGCTTGGGCTCGTCCGTCGCCCGCCGTTCCGGAAGCGTGCTCATTGCGCTTCCGCCATTTCGCGCTGCGGCAGGACCGGGGCTTGCCGTGGCGCGATGGCCAGCACGGTTGCACCACCCTTCACCGTGTCGCCCACTCGAACCTTCATCTGTGCGCTCGCAGCGAAGATCACATCCGTGCGCGATCCGAACTTGATAAGCCCCACCCGCTCTCCCCGCGCCACTCGGTCGCCGATTTTCTTGGTGAACACGATGCGCCGCGCCAGCAACCCGGCAATCTGCTTGAAAACCATGGTCCCGTATTCGGTCTGCAGGGTGACAATGTTCTGCTCGTTCTGCTCAGCCGAGACCGCGCCCATCGCGTTGCCGAATTTGCCCTTCTGATAGCGCACCCCGGTGATGGTTCCGGCCGCAGGCGAGCGGTTCACATGAACACTAAAGACGTTTAGAAAGATGCTGATGTGCGTGCGCGGCTCGCCCTCCGTCTCGACCACGGAAATGTCGGTCACCTTGCCGTCGGCAGGAGAAACGATGGCGCCTTCGAAGCCCGGAATCTGGCGCTCGGGATCACGGAAGAACCACAGGAAAAACGCGCCCAACAGCAGCGGCACGACGGCCAGCGCTGGAATCGTCAGCCAACCCACCAGCACCGCCACCGCGGCAAATCCCAGCCCGTAATAGTAGCCGTCTCGTACCATTCAGATATTGGATGATTATAGAACTCGGGGGAGAGTTGAAGCAGGGCAGCTCTGACGGCTTGCGCGCGGCGTACTAGTCGCCCATCCTCGCTTGTGCGCTAGCCCATTGCATCCTCTGGCTCGGGGCGGACCTTTGGCGCATTGCGCAGAAACTTCATCAACCCTACTCCACTTGCTCTTCCCCCGCGCCGTTGGAAGAACGCAGCCGCTGTTTCGACCGTGCCAACTTTCTCTGCTACCGCGACCGCAATCCACCGGTTCAAGGAGACGCCAGCTTCTTTAGCCAACCGCTGCGCGGCCTTCTTGACCGATAGAGGCAGCTTCAGGGGATAAGTTGCTTTACTCACGGTTTCACCTTCTTTAATACGTCTGCCGGCGTGAGGACGGCAACGCCAAAGCGTTTGCACGGCAGAACAAAATCTTTCACATGGTAGGTGACAAGGGCATTGGCTCTGCCATTGACTGCCGCTTCAATCACCATTTCGTCATTCGTGGCCGGCGGCTTATTTCAACTTCGCGTACTCAGCTTTCGCCTGCCGGTAGATAGGGATGTCGGGGTCGGCATCTTTCCAAAGTGTAAGAAAGTCCTGATACGATTTGCGCGCGGCTTCCTTGTCGCCCATCATCTCTTGCGCGCGGGCAAGCTGGAGACGAGCCAAAGCCCCGATCAAGCTGATCCCCACGATTCCGGGATGTTCTATGACTCTCTGAAATTCCGTCGCGGCTTGCTGGCCTTGGTCCAGCTGCAGATAAGCGAGTCCACGTAGATAACTTGCAAACATGTTCCCCGCGGCCAATTCATACTTCGAAGGCGTCACCAGTATCCGAATGGCGTCAGCGGGCTTGGATTGCCCAATCGCAATCGCCGCCCGAATGCAGGGTAGATCGAAATCCTGCATGGAGCCCTCCGGCCATTCTTCGCTTATCTGGTCCGCCAGCTTTTCTGCTGTCGTCAAGTCCCCGGCGAATGCAAAGGCAAGCGCTGCTTTCACTGTTGCCGGGGAGGCAGCATCGCCAGAGTTAAACGCCAGAGCCTGCCTGGCAGCATCGCGCGCGAAATCCGCATTACCGATCAGGCTTTCGTCGAACGCTTCGCCCGACTTGTCTGCCGCGGCCTGCCCTGACCACCCGGAACTCTGAGCCAAGGCTGCTGCATGGTCGACCAATCGTCGGGCGCTGCTCATGTGACCGAAGTACCTGGTCGCGGAAGCTTCCTCATTCAGCAGGTTGCCCGATATAGCCGACTTCGGGTTTTCCGCGGCCCACCTCGACTGCTCCTGCATCCCCGCTGTATCTCGTTGCAGAAAGGCCAAAGAGTAAAGATGGTGTCGGAACAGTGCGGCGTCGAAGCCCCGCGCGCGCGCCGCCTCAAAGGCAGCTTTCGCTTCTCCATATCGTTCCAGTGCCATCTCGCACATCATCAGGTTGCCATATTTCCAATACGATTCCGGATCCAGCCGGATTGATTCCCGCGACTCGGCTGCGGCCCTCTCATATTGGCCCACGGTTCGCAGTGCTCCGGACAGACGGTTGTGCGCGTCACCCGAGTTGGGATAAGTACGAACGAACTCCGTCAGTTCATTCAGCGCGTGCATCGAATCGCCAGCTCCGGCTTCAACGAAGTAGCGTCCTCCGCGGTCCAACCGGTCGCGCAGATCATAAGCTTTTTTATGCTCATCTCTGGCCAGCCTTCTCTCACCACTGTTCGAAAAGGCCGCGAATAGCAGATTGTGGGCTAATCCGAAATCGGGGTCCAGCTCGACCGCACGCCTGCACTGTTCAATGGCATTAGCTTCGTCCCCGCCGGAATGGTAATCATCACAGAGTGCAAAGGCCTTCAATGCATCGATGGACGACGTCGTGGTCAGCTCCAATGGCTGGCTGAACTCTTGCAGAGTTTTGGAGGGCTCGCCCAATTGCCTTCTCAACGCCAACACTGCCACCCCTAGCTCTTTGACGATGAGATTTCGTTGATCTGCCACGGACTCAGCTCTGGCGATCACTGCACCCGTGTCACATCTCACGGCCGTAAGATCGAGCTTGTAATAATTCCCTGCATCGGCAATGGCTCCAATTACCAGGGCTGCGCTATTGGTTTTGGCGCAAACCTCCTTAGCCCTCTCATAGGTAAGTGGCTCGCTGTCCGAGTGTCCCAGCTCCTTGAGCACCCGGTTCACCTTATCGCGAGTAAGAGGGTTCAGAAATGGTGTCTGCTCCAATCCAAGGGACAGCGCCTTGTATAGACTCGTGTCAAAAACAGGATCGCCTGTCTTGTTCTGGAAGTCGGCGATTACGATAGTGTCCTTATCGGTAAGCTTAGGAATCGGATGCATGCGCCGGTAGAGGAGAGCCGACGCAATGGCCAGGAGAAGGACCGCTGCTATCGTTATCCCAAGAAAAAGTAGGCGAGACGATTTTCTCCTTTGCTCCTCCCGGCGAAGCTGAGGATGCGTTGAGGAAGCGTGCTGCTGCTCAGCTAATGCGCAACGTACCTCCGTCACCAACTGAAAACGCTGATCGGGTTCCTTTTGCAGGCATTGATTGATAACCGTTTCCAGTTGGCCCGCGATGTCGGGTGCAAAGTCGCGCACATCTCTGGCTTCGCGGTGCTGAATTTCATCGTGCAGAATGGCTTCTGTTTCGCCCCCGAAAGCGCGCTGGCCGGTCGCCATCTCGTACAGCACCAGGCCGAAGGAGAAGATATCGCTACGCGCGTCGAGCCGCTCGCCGCGAATCTGCTCCGGAGACATGTATCCCGCCGTGCCCAGTTTGAGACCGGTGCGGGTGAGAGTGGTTTGGTTTGGAAGGGGCGCACCTTCAGGTGCGCCATTGGGACCGCTGATTTGATCTTGCGGGGGAATCAATCCCGATGGGGATTGATTCCCCAACTCATCTGAGATCGAATCTGCAACGGCGCGGCTGAAGCTGCGCCCCTTCTCATCGGGTGCCCCATTCCGGCTTCCGTTGCCGGGGTGGGGACTTTCGACGCTCTCGGAGAGCTGAACAATCTTCGCCACCCCAAAGTCCAGAATCTTCGCCACATTCTTTTCCGTGATAAAGATGTTGGCCGGCTTAATATCGCGATGAATGATCCCCTTTTCGTGCGCGGCCTCTAAACCAGCAGCAATCTGGATTGCGACTTCCAGCCCTTCCGGCTGCGCCAGGCGGAAGCGGCCATCAGCCAGGAGATCGCGCAGCGTCTTCCCCTGCAACAGCTCCATCGCAATGAACGGATGGCCTTTGTGCTCGTCGAAGTCGTAGACCGTGCAGATGTTGGGGTGGTTCAGCGCGGAGACCGCATGCGCTTCGCGCTCGAAGCGCTCGCGTGCCTTGGGATCGTCGCCGACTTCGTCCGGCAGGAACTTCAGCGCCACAGCGCGGCCCAGCTTCAGGTCTTCGGCGCGATAGACCAGTCCCATGCCTCCGCCGCCAATGACCTCCAGCACGCGGTAGTGCGAGACCACCTTGCCGGTCAGGCGACCGACTGTGAGTTTGGCTCTGGGAAGAGCCTCGGAATCATCTGTTGCAGATCCCTCGGCTTCCCTTCGACTACTCTCGGGGTTCGCTCGGGATGACACGGCGTCTGATAACGAATCGGCGGGCCATTCTTCGCTGGAATCCGCTGCGACAGGCTCCGCCACAATCCATTCCACCGGTACCATAAGCCGGTAGCCCCGCCGGGCCAGGGTTGCTATGTACTTGGGATCGTCAGCGGAATCACCAAGCAGCCGCCGCAGGTTTTTGATGGTGTTGTTGATGCTGTGATCGAACTCGACCACGGTGTCGTTCGGCCAAAGCTTCTTTCTGATCTCCTCGCGCGTGGCAATCTCGCCCCCACGCTCAATCAGCATCAGCAACACCTTGAGTTGCTGCTCCTGCAACACCGTGCTTTGGCCGTTCTGATGCAGCTCCCCGGCCCGAGGGTCGAGCTCGAACGGCCCAAAGCGCACCCGTCCTTCCAGTGCTTGCGGCATCGCACCACCCAAAAGTGTTGAGCGATAGTACTATCGTTGCGTGTTTGCGACCAACCTTCTTGCGAGCGAGACCCTTCCCAAAGGTACTGATCGCATAGATTCTCGGCCGGACTGCCTCTTGGCTGCGAGATATTCGGCTTTGTTTCTGAGGGTTAGCCAGGTTATTTCCGAATTACCCACAGATTATCGCCAGTGCATCGACCGCCGGTCGTACTAGCGGCAGACTCACCTCACTCGAAGCAAAAAATTCCAACTTCGAGGGTGAGGATGCACCATGAAAAACCTGCTTCTGCTGTTCGTCCTTCTGGGTTTGGCGATTGGCGCCAGCGCCCAGGAACTCATGAACTTCTCTGACCTGCCGGATATCAGCAGCCCCAGCCCGTTGCCCAATGGCTACGGCAATCTCAACTGGACGGGCTTCTTCTTTGTCGACCCGTTCCAATGGAGCGGCGCCGGACCTGGCTTCAAGCACAAGAACGACATCAGCGGTACCGATGTGGCTTTCGGTCCCTACGCCTGCGTCAACTCCGGATGCTATTCCAGCCTAAGCGCCTCCAACGGGTTTGAGTTGGTCAGCGCGCACGGGGCCGCCCCCTATCCGACGGGAGGACCCGGGTACAGTCCGCTGGTCGCTACTGCCTACAACAACGGAAAGTATGTCGGCACCCAGACGTACATGATGACCACCGACGTGCAGGAACTCGACTTCCCGCCGTCCTGGGGAATCGTGACCCAGGTGGTGTTTCAGGGATCGGTCGTGCTGTACGACGTCAGCGCCTACACCCTTGGACACTGAGCACCATGCAGAAACCCCGCAGCAACCAGGAGCGGGCCTAGCCAGCTCGCTCCCGCTTTGTCGAATTTCCCTGCTGGAGGTGCTCAAGATGGACGCCATCATTTCCTGGCCTGGTTATGCTTCGAAACCAGGTGCGAACGCGAGTTTGCGTCGGCGCACCAACCTTGCACCTGCAATTCGCAGGCGCAAGAACACCAAACTACCTCCTTCGGCGGATGTCCCTAGTCTCATTAGGCCGGTGCTAGGTCCGCTGGAGTGCGAAGTACTTCAGCAGGTGTGCGGCTTCGGCGAGTCGACCGTCCGCCAAGTGCTCGAACGCATTTCGCGGCCACTGGCTTACACCACGGTAATGACTACCATGACACGTCTTTACCGCAAGGGACTGCTGAGTTGCAGGCTGTCGGGAAAGACGTTCTTCTACAGCTCGCGGCTCAGCGCGGCACAGTTGGAAATGCAGCTTGCACACGACCTTGTGAAAGCCTTAGTTGCTTGTGACGCGGTCCAGAGCCAGGAGCTTGCAGCCGCTATCGTCGAGGCCGTTCGACTTGAGCGTCCACAATTATTGCAAGAACTGAAGCGAGCCCTGGGCGAGGCCGACGGAGTCGATGGCAGCTGAGTAGCGACATTACGGGACAGCAGGTAGTTCGTTCGATACTGCACACGATTTTCCATTGCAGAACTGCCAGGAATAGGTATTCTGCGATGAAACTGCCGCTATGAAACGCGCCTTGGTCATCGTCATCGTCGCTGTTGTTGTTTGCGCTGTCCTGCTCTTGCTCAACGCGCGCTGGGTCGACTCCCGCACTCGTGCCGCCATGGCTCGCGAAGGCGGTCAGGTGATGAGCACCAGCGTCGTCCCGGCGAACCTCCGCGTCCAGGGCACGGGCCCGGCGATTGTGCTCATTCACGGTTTCGGTGCGGCGATCGATTGGTGGGACAAGATTGCGCCGCAGCTTGCTACAGACCATCGTGTCATCAGCATCGACCTGATCGGCCATGGAGGCACCGCCGCGCCGGCGAGCGGCTACAGTATCCAGCGGCAGGCGGCGCTGGTCGCATCGGTGCTCGATAATCTCGGCGTGGATCGTGTCACGGTGATCGGCCACTCCATGGGCGGAGAAGTAGCGACCGCGCTGGCCGAGCGCGATCCGGCACGCATCGAGCGCATGATTCTGATCGACAGCCCCGCCGTGGCAGACGGGACGTTCACTCCGCTCACCCAACTTTACCTGGACCCGGTGGTGGGACAACTCTTGTCGCGCTTGCAAACCGACGACGCGCTGCGCCGCGGCTTGGAGCAGGGATTCGCGCCCGCCTTCCCGGTTCCCGATGCCTTCGTGTCTGACCTGAAGCAGCTGACGTACACGGCGTTTCGTTCAGCGCACGATGAAAGCATCGCCTATCGCACGGCCAAACCTCCGTACGAACGAATTGCCGCGCTGCAGCCTGTGCCTCCGCTGCTGGCGATTTTTGGCGCGGAAGACGCCATCGTACCGCCGGCAAGCGCCAAGCTTTTCGAGCATGTCCCGGGAGCGCAGGTGGTAATGATCGAAGGCGCCGGCCATTCCCCGATGGTCGAAGCACCGGAGAAAACGCTGGAGTTGATTCGCGAATTTCTGTCGACGGCTAGATAGGGACTTGGCGGGGCAGTTGGGAAGCGGCTCCCAACCGCCGCGATGGCGGGCTCAGAGGTAACTATACGACCGGCTGGCTAGTGCGGAACTGCTGTTCCAGACTTTCCATTCGGTCTTTCAGGTGGAGCTTCAGCTTCTTTAGCCGCACTTCCTCGATCTTCTCTTCTTCCGAAAGATATTTTTTCTGGATGAGTGAATCGAGTTGTTGGGCGTACTGCGAATGTTCACTGGCCAAGCGGCGGAATTCGTCGTTGCTGGCAAGAAGCTGTTCACGTACCTGTGCTGCCATTCAGCGGACCTCCGAATGTTACGAGAAAAACGCTAGCACACGACCTTTGCTGCTTCAAGGGGTTTTGTAACCCGACGGTAACCTGCTGTATTTGCTGGCATAATATGCACCGAGGCTAGTGCTATATCGGCGCCACTTCTGGCCGGCGGAATTGGAAGACGCGCACACGCGCTCACCTACAATGGTCGTCATGCCTGACAAACCAAAACGCGCGCTGTTGGTCATCGACGTTCAAAACGAATACTTCACCGGCAAACTTCCCGTGAGCTATCCCGCCGGAACCTTGCGCAATGTGTTGTCAGCCATGGACGCTGCTCGCTCGCACGATGTGCCGGTAGTTGCGATCCAACACGCCGCGCCGCAACCCGACTCCTCGGTTTTCCGCAAAGGCAGCCAGGAATGGGAACTGCATCCCGAAGTCGCAACCCGGCCACACGATGTGCTCATCGACAAATCGCTGCCCGGCAGTTTCACCGGAACCCAGCTTGAGACATGCTTGCGCCAGCGCGGTGTAGAGACGGTTGTTATTTCCGGCTACATGACGCAGATGTGCTGCGACACCACGGCGCGACAGGCTCTGCACCTCGGCTTCGGCGTTGAATTTCTTTCCGACGCGACCGGCACGCTGGACATCGAGAACGAGGCGGGAAAGGTTTCGGGCGAAGAGTTGCACCGCGCCATCCTGGTAACGCAGCAGATGCGGTTTAGCGAAGTACTGCCCACCGGCGACTGGATCAAGCGGCTATAAACTTGCGCAATTAAGCAGAATCTTGAAGGTACGCGCGGGCAAACGTGCGCGAAAGTCGCTATTTTGACATGGATTTTGCCATTCCTCAAATTCATGGAAATGACAAAATCCATCACTTTAAGTCATGGATAGCTACGCCGCAACCCCCGAATTCCTCGGAGTTGCGCCAAATTCTTGTTGAAAAGGACGCCGCTAGGCCGCTTTCTTCTTCGGAACCTTGGCCCCGGAGCGGCGCGCTTCTGACAGCCCGATGGCAATCGCCTGCTTCCGGCTGGTCACTTTCTTCCCGCTTCGACCGCTCTTCAGCTTGCCGCGCTTGAACTCGTGCATCTCGCGCTCAACGCTCTTCTGCGCCTTGGGGCTGTACTTGCGGCCCGACGACTTCTTTTTCGACGAGCTGCTTGAAGATTTCGAACGCGACGAGCTGCGATGCGAATGCGACGACTTGCTTCCGCTTTTCTTCGCCGACGACGAATGCGACTTGCCCGAGCGTGGCGACGAACTCGATTTGCTGCGCGATGAGCTTTTTTTGCGTGCTGTTGCCATGAGATCTAGCCTCCTGCCATATTCAGACGCAAGGCGAGCTGTTGGAGGTTGTGCTGAGGCCGGGAACAACCGGTGCAGTGTTTCATGCTGCCTGTCGGGAAACGCAATTGGTCTGAAGTCCGCGCTTGTCATACCAACTACCGCAGTTGTCTAATCATCGTCTGCAATCCCGAAGGATGGAAAAAAGTCATGCAAAGTCCCAAACGGCTCGAGCTTCCGCCGCTCCCATTCGCCGAATGGCAAGACACGCAGGCGACACTGCACATGTGGATGCAGATCATCGGCAAAGTTCAGCTCGCACTCACGCCGCTGGTCAATCATTGGTGGAACGTCAGCTTTCTCGTCACCGCGCGAGGCATGGAAACCCAGGCGCTGCATTATGCCGGCGGGACGCTACAGATGGGCTTCGACTTCATCGACCACAAGCTGGTGATTGCGACCAGCCGAGGCGAGACTCGCGTGTTGCCGTTGCGTCCGCAGACCGTGGCTGACTTCTATCGCGAAGTCATGCGGACGCTCAACGAGCTCGGCGTCGAAGTAAAAATCTGGCCGATGCCGGTGGAATTGCCGGATCCCATCGCCTTTGAGAAAGACATTGTGCACCACTCGTACGATCGCGACGCGGTTACAAAGTTCTGGCACATTTTCTCGTGGGCCGACGCTGTGCTGAAGGAGTTCCGTGCGCGTTTCATCGGCAAGTCGAGCCCGGTGCATTTCTTCTGGGGAAGCTTCGATCTGGCAGTCACGCGCTTTTCAGGACGCCGGGCGCCGGAGCGTCCCGGTGCCGACAGCATTACTCGCGAAGCCTACTCGCACGAGGTTTCGAGTGCAGGGCTATGGCCGGGAGGTGGCACCCTTAGCGGACCGGCATTCTATTCCTATGCCGCGCCGGAGCCGGCCGGGTTTGCCGAGCGGCGAGTAAGCCCATCGCAGGCGCGCTACGATGCGAACTTTAAGGAATTTCTGCTGACCTACGATGACCTGAGACAGTCGCCCTCACCGGACGACGCGCTGATGGACTTTCTACAAAGCACCTACGACGCAGCTGCAGGCTTGGGGCACTGGGACCGCAAAGCACTGGAAAGGTAGAATTGCTTGTAATCTGCTAATGGAGAATATCTAGAGGGCATGAAAAAACTTCATGCCCCCTGGTAGTTAATTATCCAACGATTTCCACCGCAAGCGGCACTCCCGGGTAGCGAGTGTCGACCAGATAGTAGCCATCATTCAAATACTCGACATATACCGGATCGGTATAAAACCAGTCGGAAGCCCAGTAGTTTGGCCACGGATCAACGAGCTGTACCCAGTAGCCTCCATGCTGAAAACGCGGGTAGCCACTGATAAAAGTTACGGGATATTGGTAGATACGGAACACGTGCGGCGGACCGAAGTACACCTGGTAGCGTTCCTGGGGAACACGATACCCGCGATATCCACCGCGCTGTTGCCAGGAATGATGTTCGGCCTGCCAGTTCTCTACCCGGTGCTGTTGCCACTCGCGTTGCTGAGCGGCTGTGGGCGCACGGCCTCGCTGCTCAGCGGCGGTACGGGGCGGTTCGGCGGCAGGCCGTCCCTCAACTGCTGGCCTCGCTGCTGAGGAAGGCGGCGGAGCTGCGGTTCGTTTAGGCGGCTCCGGTGGACGAACTTCTTCGTTAGGCCGCGCCGTCTGCTGATGAGCTGGCTCGTGCGCAGGCCGTGCCTCGGGCGCTCGCTGCTGCGGAGGACGCGCTTCTGACGGGTGTTCTGGCTGCGCATGCTCTTGTGTGGGACGCGCCTCCTGTCCCCTCTCTTCGTGCGCATTCGGCGCCGGCGGCCGGGCGGCAGGTTCAGCTTGCGGACGGGCCTCCGGTCTGGCGGGAGCGGTTTCCTGTCGCGGCGCAGCGGCAGCACCCGGATGCGCTTCCTCAGGTTTGCCTTCTTCCTTCGGTTCCTGACTGTATCCAAAGGTTGCGACTCCAACCATCAAGAACAGGAGCCCAGCACTGAGGGTGGCAAGCAGTTTCATCGTGTTACCTCGTCGCAAATCGTCGAGTATCATCGCTTGTATCCTTCCGGTGGGTAGCGCATACCCGTACTCTGATTCTCGACAAGCCAGGAGAAGATGCTTGGCAAATGGAAGTCATCAGTGAAAGTTAGGAGCCGTAGAAAGCAGAACCAGAGAGACACTACAATCAGCCTATCGCATAGAAACGGGTAAGCTTTACAGTAACCTGAGATGAGGCTTATCTTACAGGCACACTATCGCATCGCAAAAATGTAATCGGAATAAGGAATAATTTCGTAGAAGCCTTAGCAAGAGAACATAGCTTCTACTTGTTTTCATTCAAGTCAACGCCGAATTTCTTCGCGGCCGTTTCTATACGTTTCCATGCCTCGCGACGATCCTCTTCGCTGACTCCTTCCACCTGATTAAAGCGTGCTGCGGCATTACGCACGTGCGAAGCGTTCTCCAATGGCTCCTTGCGCTGCCTGGGAAACGCGAACTGTGTTTTCGGCAACTCGTCGCGCTCCGGCTTGCTGAGTTTTCCCATAGTTCCCTCCTGGGGCGAATGCTCCTGATTAGGAGCTACCCTACTTCGACGCAGGTGACAGGGAACCGGGTTGGACGAAGCGCCTCGATCTGGGACAGCAGAACTTAAAAAAACATCAGACAGCTCAGGCAACTCGCTGCTGCCACTCCGGTATGATTGATCGACTATGGCAAACAGTCGCAGCACCCTGGTCGATCTAACTTTCACTCTCGTCCGTGTGATTATTGGGCTTCTCTTCTCCTGCCACGGCGCACAGAAGCTGTTCGGCATCCTGGGAGGCACTTCGCAGCTCGGGCATACCAAGATGATGATCGCCGGAATCATCGAGTTCGGCGGCGGCCTGCTTATCGCCTTCGGGCTGTTCGCCCGAATCGCAGGCTTCATCGCCGCAGGCGAAATGGCCGTGGCTTACTTCACGGTCCATGCGCCGCACAGCTTCTGGCCCATCATCAACAAGGGCGAACTGGCGGTGGCCTATTGCTTCTTCTTTCTCTTTGTTGCGGCCCATGGCGCGGGGCCATATAGTCTCGACCGCCTGATAAGACGCAAAGTGTAGGTTGCTGAGACCGTGAAGATCCGCTGCTACTTCGGCGCGTGCGGCTTCTCTCCGGACCAGGTCCACGCGCTGATCTTCCACGCGCCACTTTGCGAATTCAGGACGAACGTCATCTCTCCTTTTTCGAACAAAGGTTTGCCGTGCTGCTTGTAGAGATAAGTCGTGGGCACGATAACATACGCAACGTCGCCCTCTATCTCAGTGCGCGTCGGTGGGCCATATTTCACTTGTCCATCTGACACGCCGGTAGCTTGTGCATGCTTGTCATAATCGGCAGCCCACGTCTGAGGAGCGTTCTGGCCATACCAGCGATGGGGAGCGAACTCATCCACGATCATGATGTCGCCCGTCGCATAGGCTGCGTAGGCAGACTTCGTATCGCCGTTGTTGAATCCGTCAATGAACTGATGGATAGGCGCAGTCACATCTGCGGCTGCGGCCATCAATGCAGGCATTACCAGGATGCTCGCCAACATTACGAGCACTAGCTTTCTCATCGATCTCTCCTATTGGGTCAACGGGGTTTCACAAAATGACAAAACCGAATACGCGCGCCGGTGTGGTTACCGATCGAAGCCTTCCCACGTAGTGAATACTTCGGCCCCGAACGCGGCTGCCATGGATGCGACCTGCGGGCCCGGGTCGCCATAGATTTCCATTCGCGTTGGGGTGGCTACCTGAATCAATTGCGGAACGAGCTGCTGTACCGACGGCCCGGCAAAGTGCGCCGTGATGGCGGCTGCATCCGTGTAACCTTCGACCAGGCGGCAGCGCTTGCGGTCAGCACTAAGGACAAAGTGAAAGGCGATGGTGCCGGGCTCCTGCTCGCTGACTGCGACCATCTTCTTCGCAATAGTTTCGAACGCGGCGAACTTACCTTCATGAATATCGAGATCAACCAGCAAACGTATGCGTGAAGTGCTCATGCCTTGTCTCCATGGTTCAACTTTTGAGGGGGAGTAAGCATGATAGCGAATGCGGGCGAGGTAAGCACCCACAATCGGGAGGCATATTTCAGAGCGCCTCTCCTGGTGAGAGGTTAGCGGTTCGGAAGCACGCAGCAATCTCGGTTGCCTTCGATCACGCGGCCGTTCCTATCGCGTTGCCGGAACATCCGCGGCGTAGCGGACGAATTTCATCTCCTGCGGCGAAAAGTCGTTGTAACGACCCGATGCGAGCTGACGCTGGCGGGCCGCCGGAGGCATAGCACGCAAAGCGCGGATCACGTTCTGCACCGCGGGACTGAGCTCGCTGATCTGCGGACTCGTGTGGCTTGGCGACTGGTAGCTTGTGACAGTGTGCGACGAAGTACCCGGCCGGTAAGAAGCGTTCATCACGGTGACCGCGCTGGACCTCGGTGGCATCGGCACCGTCCGCGATTCAGGAGTGTTGTATTGCGCGGGAGCCGGTTGCTCCGCGGGTGCGGTATTTACGTAAGCTGTGGGAGCGGCCGGCTGACCGCTGACCGGCGCATAGTACGGGTACGGGGATGAGTAATACGGATAGCAGGGGTAGTAAGCCGAGCATGCCGGGGCATAACCATAATATGGATACGCCGAATACGGATATGCCGGCCAGTATCCTCCCCAGCCGCCGTATCCTCCCCAGCCAAAGCTGACTCCGATGCCGAAGCCCCATCCGCCCCAGCCCCAGCCGGGATAGCCCCAGCCACCACCATACCAGCCACGCGCGGGATAATAACCGCCGCGATAGCCACCGTAATAGCCGCCGCCGCGGTAGTAACCACCACCGTGGTAGCCGCCGCGGTAGTATCCACTGCCGTGGTAGCCGCCGCCATGGTACGCACTACCCGCGGAAGCCCCGTGATATCCTCCGCCACCACCCCAGCCGCCGTGATATCCACCTCCGCCGCCGCCGTGGAAACCGCCGCCACCACCACCATGGAAGCCACCGCCGCCGCCGTGCGCACCGGCAAAGCAAACCGGCACTGCGAGAAGCGTGAGAAACACAACAATTGACTGGAACATACGGAGCAGAGTGGACTTGTGCATTGCATCCTCCAAGGCCAGAGGGCGTCGCCCAATTACAGGAACACCACGGCTCGAGCCTTTGTTGCGGGCATCGAACAGGCTCAGTATAAACCCGTCAAGATCGCACGGCTGGCTGGCAGCGCGTCAGCTACGATGATTGGGATCTTGACAGTAAAGCTAATAGGAATGACAATAGCCCCATGAGACCAACGTCTATGCGGTCTGCTGTCAGGAAGACGCGGTCTTTTTCGCTCGATCCGGAGCTGCTCTCAGAGATCGAGCGCACGAAGGGAAGCGCTTCGGCCAGCGAACGAGTCAATCAGTTACTGAAGTATGCTCTGGAGACGGAGCGCAAGGCCAGCCTCTACCAGGAAGCGGCGCAGTTTTTCGGCAGCGCGCCCCCAGCTGACGAACGGGCAGAGCGGCGTGCCTTGCAGAAGGCGGGGCTTAAGTCCTGGTCACGCCAGTGACGGCCTGGCGAAGAGGAACCAGGCCCGCGGAATGGTATCCCCGGCGGGGCGAGGTGTGCCTGATCGAGCTCGATAAGCAACGGCCGGCCCTCATAATTTCGAGCGACAGCTTGAACGCACATTCGCTGGACGTTTGTGTACTGCCCATCTCGACCACCGAGCACAAGGCGTTTTCCCTGCGTCCCAGGATGAAGGCGGGCGAGGGCGGTTTGAATCACGAGTCGTGGGTGAAGTGCGACCAGCCGACCACGGTGGAGAAACAGTTGGCGATCTACCCTCCGCTGGGGACGCTGGCGGCGGCTTCCATGCAGAGAATCGAAACTGCTTTGAAGGCCGCGCTTGATCTGGAGTAGGCAAGTCCCAGGTTAGCCCGACCGACGGGCGAACCCGGGGCACCAGGCTTGCCCGGGCCACACGCATTTTCTAGAACCCAGCCTCGCGCGTGATCTTTTTCCGTTCGGGATACATAACAATTTCCTCCAATGGATCGCCCTCGCCGCACGTTTTCTGCTCGTTCTTGCGGATTGCCAGCAAGCGGACGATGGCTTCTCGGCAGGCGGTGCACAGCAATCCATTTGGAGCTGCCTGTTCCGCGGAGCACAATTCGCATTTCTTCAACATAAGTTACTAACGAAAATACGTTTCCTGTTGGGACATGATGGATAGAACCAGTTCCACCCGATTCGAAAATCCTAGCGTCTTGAAAATCTTGAACAGACGATTCTCTGCGGTGTTCTGGTTAAGGCGCATGTGAGCGGCGGTCTCGCGGTTCATGCCATCCGGCAGACCAAAAATCCCCACCCAACCAATAAGGTTGGATGGGGCACCCCAGTGTGAATTGGATGAGCAAACTGCTTACCAGAGCCAGCGGCCCCGGGAAACCCGCCGAAAATGGTGGTTAAGCCGCTAATGGTGGCGTTCGATAAGTTGCTGCTTAAGCCTTAAGCTTCCGCCGCACCATGCCGGCCACTCCGAGCACGCCAGCGCCTAGCATCATCAGCGTGCTGGGCTCAGGCACGGGGGCGTCTCCAAGGAATTCCTGCGGCATTTCGCCCTGCCAGGACTGCGTGCCATCGATCGGCATATACTTCACGACGTTCTGGAATTCGCCGTCCGTGAAGTTCTGGCTGGTGGCTTGGTTGAGCCAGAACTGCGCCGCTTCATCGAGCTCGGGCAAGCCTTCGTTCAGAGCCCAGGCGGCCGCGTTGATCTCAGCCTTCACACCGAAGTCGCTGGTCTGTTCGGCTTGCAGGAAGAGCCACGCCAGTTCCTGGTCATGGGTGCCAACAATCGACTCAACTGACGCCTGCCAGGTTTCGCCATCGACGATGTGCTCATTGAAGCCGACGCACATCAGCAACTGGTCTTGTCCGTCGACGGATACGTTGTAGGGATACGTATAAACGCCGTTGTAACTGCCGCCCACAGCGCCGTTGAATTGCATATCCACTGTGGTGGCGCTCGCTGCCAGACTAAGTGTCAAGATGGCCAGCAATAATAGAATTCGTTTGCTCATTTTCTTTAACCTCAGTGCAAGTCCTCTGGGACTTACTCACGGAACAAGCATGAAGCAAAAGATTTCCCACGTCGTTGTGCCGGAACATGTTCTTATTTGCGGGCGAGCAAAGAGGTCAAAGGTTGGAGAGAAACTAATCGAGCGGACCTTGATGGTTCAGAAGGCGCTCTGGAGAGTGCACCAGAATCCTACCACGAGTCTTGCGCAAAATGCCTTGACGCTGCCATTCACCCAGGATGCGGCTGGCAGTAAAGGGTGTGACATTGGCTTCATTGGCCAGCTCCTCATTACGCACATCGAGTTCGACCCCCTCGGGTACCTTCTGCCCAATACCCTCCGCCAGATTAGCCAGCACATAAGCCAGCCGTTGTTGTGCGGAGTGGCAGGTCATGGATATATGAATACCTCGATAAGCCACGAGATAGTCAAACATAATTAAGAGCGCGTTGTTGGCCAGCCGCGGATAGATAGCAACGAATCGCAGGATGGTCGCGCGATCCCATACCAGCACCGAGATAGGCTTAGTGGCCTCAGTGCTGACCAGATACTCGGAAGAGTCGCACAGCAAGGCTGAGCCTCCAAACATTTCGCCGGGCGTAACCCTCATTAGAATGGTCTTTCTGCCGTCGGGCGTCATGTAGAAGTAGCGAGCGCGTCCGCTGATGAGAAGAAAAAGATGGCCGGCGGGCTCCTCCTGATTCACGATCACAGAGTTTGCGAGATAGCGTCGCAGTCTCGCTGCGGATACTACGTCCTTCACCTCATCGGCGCTGAGGCCGGCGAGGAAACGCGACTTGAGGTTGCGCAGGGAAACGAGCAATTTGGGCAGGTTGCTCGTGTCATTTGAGGTATCGGCGTTGCTCATTTGGCTCTCCCAGAGAATCACACGAGCAGTTCGCGTCGGGCAGTGCGCGTGGTTCTGCCATGTCTCCGATCCCAACTGATACAAGAAGTGGACGGGCGCTAAGCCTACCATCAGGTGGGGGCTCTGCTCAACAAAATCAGGGTGGGCTTGCGCCCCTGACTTCATTTCAACTAGCCGGGGCTAAAGCCCGGTCGTGTTGAGGAGCGTGGCGGCCCGTCTAAAGCCGGGCTCTGATACAAACCTCCACGTCACCAAACGATGGTTGGATGGGCACCCTCGTGCGTATTGTTCAATCAGAAGGCTTGCCTGGGGCACCAGGCTCGAGCCTGTGGACTGTCGCCTAAGAATGCCTTCCTGTCTCAACTACCTTGTAATGGCACCAAACATGTGATATCAGTTCAGAAGTTTTCTGACGGTCCACCCTCCCCGCATGTGGCCCTTCTCGGTTTGCCGCGCTTCGGCATTTGCCTGACTTCATAAAATCCCGCTGCCCTTGCAGCCAGGAGGAACGATGCCCGGACCTGGACCGGCTTTTAAGCCCACCACCAGTATGCAAAGCAAGATGTCGTATCAACCTCAAATTGCCGATCGCCTGCGTGAGGCAACATCCAAACTGCAGCAGGCGCCGGCAACGTCGGTTCTGAAACCGATTGCGAACCTGAGCACGGTCCCCGACTTTGGGCCTAGCGCGATGCAGGAGGTGGTCGCTAAGCCAGAGCTGCTGGCCAAAATGAAGCTCAGCGCCGAAGACTACGGCGCTATCTTCAGGCTGCTGCCCATGGTGTCATATGTGCTGCCGCTGGGCTCGTCGTTCAAGACCGCTCCGCAGCAGGGGTTCGCGGTATCGATTCGCTTCACGCTTTCCGGCGACGCGACGCCGATCAATTTCACCTACAGTGGACTTCCCCAGGGAGTCACTCCAGTCACTTCGGTGGTGAATTTCGCCGGCTGGAGTACGCGCCGCATCTTCCTGAACTTCAGCGTTTCCGACGACGCGCCGCTGGTGGACACGCAACACTTCACGATTCACTACTCCGCTTATAACGGCCTGAGGCAGGATGACATTCCGCTGACGCTGACCATCTGGAGCGGATTCCCCATGCAGAAGCAGCTGGAGAGCAACTGGTGCTGGGCGGCTACCTCAACCAGCGTAGACCACTGGTACAACCCGAGCAGCACCGTGACCCAATGCCAGGTAGTCAACGCACAGTTAAGCAGAAACGATTGCTGCAACAATCCGGGCTCGTCTAATTGCAACGTTTACGGCTATCTCGACCAGGCGCTGAGTTATCTCGGGCGGCTCGATCACATGGATAACAGTTCGGAAAGCTATGCCACCATCGTCGGCCAGGTAGTCAGCATGCATCCGCTCGGCATTCGCGTTGCGTGGGCAGGCGGTGGAGCGCACTTCATTGCCGCTACCGGACACGAGCAAGGCAACATGGTAGTGATTGACGACCCCATCTACGGCACGTCGGTGGTTTACTACACAACGTTATTTGGTACCTACCAGGGCAGTGGCAACTGGACCCACAGCTACTTCACCAAGGCATAAGGAGGAGACCATGGCGATCACACTTGCAACTGCTCCGGCGGAATCGTTGAGCGAGCTGCGCTCGAAAGTCGAGATGTGGCACGCACAGCCCGCTACGTCCCCGTCAGCGCTCCACATTGGGATCAACCTGGCAGCCGAGAGCGGAGTCGACGTCCAGCTTCCTCACCCGGTGTACGACGTCCCATTGAGCGATCTCGCCGCTGGTAAAGGTCTGGCGAATGCTCAACTGACGGCATGGCGCTATCTGCTGAATGACGGCGCCTCGACTGCGATGGCTGAAGTGTCCGCGCCGAAGGCCGCCCAGCCGCATACGCTGTCCATGCTCAATCGTGGGCCCTTCATCTCGTCGCTGGTGCACACGGTCGCCGCAGCCGAGAGTGATGCCACTCTGGCCGGAAACTACGAGGTCGCTACCATCAATATTCCCGGACTCTACGTCGTGGCGCTCTGGCTGCGATCGCAGACTCCGGGACAGGGCATTGTGATACCGCTTGATCCGGCGCCCCCGCAACTCACCGCCGGACAGAAATACACGGAAGCGCAGTTTGCGGATGCGCTGGCACCCGCAGCGAAACAGGTGCTTGCGGCTAGCGGTCCAGCTCTGGCAGGGTAAACTCCGAGCGGGATTGCAAATAACGAGGGTGGGCTTGCGCCCCAAGGCGCCATTGAGGGTGGTCAAAGATCTAGGTCTGCGAAGTCCGCAGTACGAAACAACCCGGCCCAACACGTGAGAGGCCGTTACGAAACTCGATTTCCCCGAAGACTTGGTGAGGACAAATGATCAACAATTGGTGTCCAAGCGCTCTAATCGAATTTAAATGCGACGTTTTTTTGAGAATGTTCGAACCTCGTGAGTTTCGTAACAGCCTCGTGAGTGCTGGGAACGCAGGATTTTCTGGGGTGCCGAGTCCTGAAGACGACCCCTGCTCCAGACCTGTGAAGAGAAAATCCCCACCCAACCAAACGAAGGTTGGATGGGGCACCCTCGTGTGTTTCGCTCAATCAGAATGCTTGCCCGGGCCACCCGCCGATGTGATCGTCGACGAACAACGGGGCGGACTTTCGTCCACCCCGCTTTAACTACTCCAACTGAATCAAGAACGCGGGCCCGAGGCCCCGGAGTGATTGTTTGCACTCCCTCGGATTTCCCAGGTTAGCCCAAAAGAAGGGCGAACCCGGGGCACCCGTTTCACCACGCTAAAGCGTGGTGCTTCCACCCAAAGGCCTACACCAGGCCCTGGTCCAGCATGGCATTGGCGACTTTCAGGAAGCCGCCGATGTTGGCGCCGTTCACCAGATTGCCCGGCGTGCCGTAGGTTTCGGCCGTCTCGTAGCAGTTCTTGTGGATGGCTTTCATGATGTCATGCAACCGCTTGTCGACTTCTTCGCGGGTCCAGCTGAGGCGAGCGCTGTTCTGCGCCATCTCCAGACCTGACGTGGCGACGCCGCCGGCATTGGCAGCCTTGGCCGGTCCATAGAGGACTTTCGCCTCGAGGAACAGCTTGGTGGCTTCCAGGGTGCTCGGCATGTTGGCGCCTTCGGCAACCAGCTTGCATCCGTTGTTGATGAGGTTCTGCGCGTCCTTGGCGTTGATTTCGTTCTGGGTGGCGCTGGGGAACGCACAGTCGGCCTTGATGTTCCACAGTGGGTTGTAGCCCAGTTTCACATCGGCCGGCATGAAGACGGCTTTCTTGTACTGCTCGGTGTACTCGCGGATGCGGCCGCGCTTCGCGTTCTTCAGTTCCATGACCCAGGCCAGCTTCTCGCGATTGATGCCGTCGGGATCGTATACCACACCATCAGAGTCGCTGAAGGTAAGCGGCTTGGCGCCGAAATCGAGCAGCTTCTCGACCGTGTACTGGGAGACGTTGCCGCTGCCGGAAACCAGGCAGAGTTTGCCTTCCAGGGTGTCTTTGCGGGTCTTCAGCATCTCGTCGGCAAAATATACGCAGCCGTAGCCGGTAGCTTCCGGACGAATCAGCGAGCCGCCCCATGCGAGGCCTTTGCCCGTAAGTACGCCGGTAAACTCATTGCGCAGCCGCTTGTACTGGCCGAACATGAAGCCGATCTCGCGTCCGCCTACGCCGATGTCGCCGGCCGGGACGTCGGTGTCGGGACCGATGTGGCGGCTGAGCTCGGTCATAAAGCTCTGGCAGAAGCGCATGACTTCGTTGTCGCTCTTGCCCTTGGGATCGAAGTCGGAACCGCCCTTGCCGCCGCCCATGGGCAGCGTGGTGAGCGAATTCTTGAAGACCTGTTCAAAGGCGAGGAACTTCAGGATGCCGAGATTGACGGAGGGGTGGAAGCGCAGGCCGCCCTTGTAGGGGCCAATGGCGCTGTTCATTTCAATGCGGAAGCCGCGGTTGACCTGGATGTTGCCCTGATCGTCGAACCACGGAACCCGGAACATCAGGACGCGCTCGGGCTCGGTCACGCGCTCAAGGATGCGGGCGGAGATGTATTCGGGATGCCGCTCCAGCACGGGGCGCAGGGACTCGAAAACTTCCTGCACGGCCTGGTGGAATTCCGGCTCGGCTGAGTTCTTGGCCTTGATCAGGGCCATAACATCGGTGATGTAATCGGTAGGCGTTTTGATCGCCGTAGTCATTACTGGCATAAAAGAAGGTCCTCCTTAAGGAACCTTTGTTCGTACGAAGGCTGGGCCTATGAGGCCACACCACGAGTGGGCGTTGGGCCACTGTGTATTTCAGTCCTGCCGGGGCCGATTTGCCGTGACCGCTATCACGGCGGAACGTGACTGACTGGCCAACCGCGTGTGTCATAACGGGCAAGACGCGCCTGCCCGGTCTAAGCGAAGATGGCCAAAGCCCACGAAACGATACCCCGGATTGGGCTCTGTCGCAAGCCGAACTTGCTCGCTGAAGTAAAGAGCCCGGTCCGCAAAACGCCGCTTTCGAGCGAGCTGGTAGTATGCTGCGCGAGCTTTTACGTCTTGTTCATCCAGACCCTCCAGGTCAGCGGGCCGATGTCTTTGTTTGCGAGCGGGCGGCCGGCGAGCTTCAACGTCAGCTTGATCTGGCCGTGGTGATAGCCCTCGTGCCAGATCATGTGCTGGAGCAGCAGGATTGGGTGATGGTAATGAACGTCCATCTCGCGGCCGGCGTCTAACCTGCCCTGCACGGCTTCACGAACGGCCTTCGCGCTTTCGTTCAGCATCTCGGCCATGGGTTCGCGGTCGAGCACCGGAATCCATTCGTCCGGCATGGGGCGGGCGAATTCGGGCGCGTCCTCCGACACGAACACCAGCCGCACATAGTGAAGGTGAGAGAACAACTCGCCGATTGAAGGACTGCTCTCCATCGGCCGCAGCTTCAGGTCGTCTTCAGGCAGCGCGCGAAGCAGGTTGACCAGGATGGTGTTGTTGCGCTCCCAGGAATCGAGCAGGGCGGGGAGCAGGTGTTCGGGGCTGGAGTTTGGCATAAATGCCTTTCGGGAGCGGAGAGGAATTCCGCCGATTCTACATTAGGCTTTGCGATAGGCAACCATGCGGTTGCATTTTTCGCGCATCGGAGTAATATGCGACATATTACGCAACCTGGAGGTTGCACTTATATGGGAGATCGTATTGAGAAGCGAATCGAACTGAAGGCTCCGCTTTCGCGCGTATGGCGCGCGCTGACCGACTATCGAGAATTCGGCGAATGGTTTCGGGTGAAGCTGGAAGGCCCGTTCGTGGAAGGGCAGGTATCGCGCGGCATGATTACCTATCCCGGCAACGAGTATCTGAACTGGGAAGCGGTAGTCCAGAAGATGGAACCGGGAAAGCTGTTCTCGTTCACCTGGGGACACGTCAAGTCCTTCGACAAGGAGACGTATACACCCGACCCGAACGCCCCCACGACCCTGGTTGAATTCCGGCTGGAGCCGACGAAAGATGGCACGTTGCTGACGCTTACTGAATCCGGCTTCGACCAGTTGCCGGCTGATTTCCGGGAAGAAGCATTTCGCCGGAACGATGGCGGCTGGAGCGAGCAGATGAAGAACATCGAGAGCTATGTCAGCAAGACATCATAGTGCGGCCGGCCGCAGGCGTCTCGATCACGCGGTGGTGTTTGCGGCGCTGGGCGACCAGACGCGGCTGGCACTGATTGCGAAACTGTCGGACGGTGAGGCTCGCTCGATCTCTCACTTGACCGCAGACTCGAAGCTTACCCGACAGGCAATCACCAAGCATCTGCGCGTGCTGGAATCGGCAGGAGTCGTGCGCGGCGTGCGCGAAGGCCGGGAGAGCTTGTTCGAGCTGGATCCGCGACCGATCGACGGACTGAAGCTGTATCTTGACTCGGTTTCGAAACAGTGGGATCAGGCGCTGGGACGGTTGAAGGCGTTCGTGGAGAGGTGAAGTCTCGTGCATCGTCGCCGGGGTGTCTGTGTCGTAGCTTGTGTCGTCGCTACGCGACTCAGAGTTTTTCCCACTTCACCCGGCTCTGACGAGGCTGTTACGAAACATGTGTCGTCCGCTGAAGCGGACTCATCCCACTTACGTCTTCCCAGCCATGAATGGCTGGGCTATCTTATGCTGTCCCTTGCGGGACGGACGTATGGTTTGTCCCAACCTCGCGGCTCAATCGCGAGTTTCGTAACAGCCTCTGACGAGCCGGGCTCAAACCATTCCGCCGCTTCGCGGCTGAATTTCCGGGGCACGACGGGGTAGATGGCAAAGACAAGGTCGGTTTTGCGCTGCTAAGGACGTTCGATAGAGGTGCTGGATCCCACCCTGTCCGCAACCGAAGCGGACAGGATGGGGCACCCAATTCTTACTGACAACCCATTACTGATCACTGATAACTGACAACTGGTTCTTATTTCCCGCTCTGGAAGCGCTTATTCACTTCCGGCCAGTTCACCACGTTCCACCACTCTTTCAAGTAGTCGCCGCGGCGGTTCTGATATTTCAGGTAGTAGGCGTGCTCCCACACGTCGTTGCCCATGATGGGATAAAAGCCCTGCGACATGGGATTGTCCTGGTTGGGGCTGCTCATAATCTGCAGCTTGCCGCCAGTATCGCGCACCAGCCAGGCCCAGCCGCTGCCGAACTGCTTCAGGCCGGCGTCGTTGAACTTCTCTTTGAAGCTGTTGAAATCGCCGAAGGTGCTCTTGATGGCGTCGGCAATGGCTCCGGTCGGCTCGCCGCCGGCGTTGGGACCCATGATCACCCAGAACATGCTGTGGTTCACATGGCCGCCGCCATTGTTGCGTACAGCGTTGCGGATGGCTTCGGGAACGTTCTCGAGACCCTTGAGCAGCTCTTCCGGGCTGAGCTTCTGCAACTCGGGGGCTTTCTCCAAAGCGGCGTTGAGGTTGGTGACATAGGCCTGGTGATGCTTGTCGTGATGCAGATGCATGGTCTGCTGGTCGATGTAGGGTTCAAGGGCCGAGTAGTCGTAGGGCAGCGGTGGAACTTCGAATGCCATTGATTCTTTCCTCCAGTGGCTGTGATGATCGAAAACGATTGCTGGGTTCAAAAGGCCGCGCGTAGGGCCGGGCAACCATTATAAGGGGAATGCGGGCGAACCAGCTCTGTTCGCCAACTGGGAGCGCCGTTCGAGTGTGAGTTGGGCACTTGTAACCGAGCCTTTAAAGTGACAAGCTTCCGTGCTATGGAGTTCTTGAAACCTGAGGTCGGGGAACGGAAGAAGCCTGGTCCCCCACCGTCCGCGCTCGAACGGTGGACATGGGCAATCGTAGGCTTGCTGGTGATTGTTGGGCTCTGGTACGGAAGGTATAGATCCAGCCACGGGGGAACGCATTTAATCGCCGACACGTCGATGTCTTTGCTGTTGATCTTGTTCGCCGCTCAAACGCTTTGCAAAGAGCGGATCGGGGGGCTTAGCTGGTTTTGGTTCGCCATGGCCCTGATGGGGGCAATCGTGTGGGGAGTTTCCGTAGGCCGCACTGGCCTGCACTTCTAAATATCGTCAACCGGTTCTATCGAACTGCCTGGTTTTGCTATGAATCTCTCAAAGAAATCGGGCTTCAGCCCTGGATAAAGCGTCCAGTGGCTGAAGCCCGGGTATTCTGTGGCCTAGATCAGGCCCGAAGTGCGCGTGAGAACCGTGCCGTCGCTACGCGACTCGGGAGCTTTTTACCATTCACACCCAGCACTCCGCCTTCGGCTGCGTGCTGGGCTATCATGTTGGTCGCCCCCCAGGGGCTCAGATAGTTGGCTGTCCCACCGATATTGGCAAAGTCCAGTTCTCACGCAGACTCCGAAGGCCAGCTCTACACGAAATCCGATCATGCTTACAGGTTCTTCTTCGTCCACTGGTCAACGCGATCGAGAGCCTGATTCAGGTTCTCCATCGAGTTGGCGATGCTGAAGCGCAGATAGCCTTCGCCGTATGCGCCGAATGCCGTGCCCGACAACGCGGCAACGCCCGCCTGCTCAAGCAATGCATCGGCCAGCTTCTTCGATGGCCAGCCGGTCTGCTTGATGTTCGGAAAGGTGTAGAACGCGCCATGCGGCAGCCGGCAGGAGAATCCCTTGATCTGATTGAGACCCTTTACGAAAACGTCGCGGCGCTTCTTGAATTCCTCATTAAAGCGCTCGGGTTCGCTCTGGTCGCCTTTAATGGCCTCGATGCCCGCACGCTGGGTGAAAGTCGCGGTGCAGGAATTCGAGTTGGTCATCAGACGTGACATGTGGGTCGCCAGATCGGGCCGCATCACACCGTAGCCCATGCGCCATCCGGTCATGGCGTAGGTCTTGGAAAATCCGTCGAGGATGATGGTGCGCTCCTTCATCCCGGGAACCGATGCGATGCTGTACTGCTCGCCGTCGAACAACAGGCGGCCATAAATTTCGTCGCTCATCACCATGATGTCGCGATCTCCGATTGCCGCGGCTACGTCTTTGATGTCGCTGGGCGTCATCACGCCGCCGGTGGGGTTATGTGGCGAGTTGATGATGATGAGCTTAGTGCGATCGGTAATCAGGCTCTTGAGTTCATTGACATCGAGGCTGAAGTCGTGGTCCTCGCGGATGGCGATAGGCACAGCCTTGGCGCCCAGGAAGTTGATCATCGACTCGTAGATCGGGAAGCCGGGGTTGGGATAGATGACCTCGTCGCCCTCTTCGATCAACGCGAGCATGGTGAAGAAGATGATCGGCTTGCCGCCGGGAACGACGACGACTTCCTCGGGCGTGACCTTGATGCCGCGCGACTTGGCGACGTCATCAGCAATGGCCTGCCGCAGTTCGGGCAGTCCGGCTGACGGCCCATAGTGGGTATAGCCCTGTTGCAGTGCCTGAACGCCGGCCTGTACGACGTTGGCCGGGGTATCGAAATCAGGCTCACCGATTTCGAGATGGATGATGTTTTTGCCCTGCGCTTCCAGGGCGCGGGCGCGAACCAAAACTTCAAAAGCAGTTTCGGTGCCCAGACGGGACATCCGCTTCGCAAGACGCAATTCAGTTTGTGTGGCTGGCATAGGCAAACTCATGGATTATAACTCCGAGGAACAGCGAAAATGCGCAACCAACTATTGTAGCGCCGGAGGGAAGAGCGCCATATAAAAGCTGCACTTTAGCTGGGGAATCGAAGCTCGCGCCGCTCGGCCTCGGCAATAGGAAAGCGCTTCCGAGCCACCCGCGGCTAAAGAGGCTGAAAAAGTCTTGGCGGTGGAAAAAATAGCAGATCCCTCACCTCTAAAGAGGTTTGGGATCACAAAATCACAAGGCTTTTATGGCGCAGCTAAAGCTGCGCCCCTTCAAAACGACGCCGTGCAGAGTTTTTCAGCAGCATCTAAAGCCGCTATCAGAACTGCCGCTCATTTCACCACGCTGAAGCGTGGTGCTTCCACCCGGTGGAAGCGCTGGGCTTAAGCCCAGCGAAATGTGGCATAGGAAGAAAGGGGCTTCAGCCCCGGACCCGAAGCTCAGTCGCCTGCGACCTTTACGTCCTCCGAGCGCAGTTGTTGTACTCGGCTATGGTGACGGCCATAGCCGAAGTAGATGAACATGCCGATTATCAACCAGATAAACAAGCGAAGCCAGGTATCGAACGGAAGGCTCGCCATGAGCGCGAACGAGATAATGATGCCAAGAATCGGTACCAGCGGCACCATGGGAGTCTTGAAAGGCCGGTGCAGGTCGGGCCGGCGTACGCGTAACACCCAGACTCCGGCGCATACGATAACGAAGGCCAGCAGCGTACCGATGCTCACCAGTTCGCCCAGAATGCCGATCGGCACCAGGGCTGCGAAAATTGCCACGAAAATTCCCACTGTGATCGACGAAATCCATGGAGTACGGAACCTGGGATGCACGGCGCCTGCCCAAGCCGGCAACAGACCGTCACGCGACATGGAGAAGAACACGCGCGACTGCCCCAACAACATCACCAGCATGACGCTGCCCAGGCCGGCGATGGCGCCCAGCTTCACTAAGATCGAACCCCAAACTACCCCTGTGGC
Organism: uncultured Acidobacteriaceae bacterium; assembly: GCA_963796585.1. Lineage (GTDB taxonomy): Bacteria > Acidobacteriota > Terriglobia > Terriglobales > Acidobacteriaceae > CAVVDY01. The sequence goes on along the minus strand of CAWCMB010000001.1, from coordinate 357,669 downwards.
GTCGATGCCAACCGCAACCGGATCAGCTACGTTTAACGCCGAGTAGGGAACAATGCCGGTCAGCAGGCCGGACACAAGGATATAGAGAATGGTGCAGATCACCAGCGATCCCAGGATGCCGATTGGCATGTCCCGCTGCGGATTTTTCGCCTCCTGAGCGGCGGTGGACACCGCGTCGAAGCCGATATATGCAAAGAAGATTACGCCCGCGGCTCGCGCAATTCCTGACCAGCCATATTCTCCAAATGATCCTTGATTGGGAGGGATGAACGGGTGCCAGTTGGCCACTGCGAGGGCGGGATGCTTGGCGACAAATACGCCGGCGATTCCGATGAAGATCAGCACGATGGTGACCTTCACAATCACGATCGCCGAATTGAAGTTTGCCGATTCCTGAATGCCGATGACCAGAATGGCCGTGATGACGAAGATTGCCAGGAAGGCGACTACATTGAAGACGCCTGTCACTTGCGGCAGGGTCGAGGGGTCGATTCCATTCTGTTTCAGCAGGGGCGCCATGGTGGTCAGCAGCTCCCAGCGTCCCTGGTACTGCACTAGCACGTTGGGTACCCAGTGATTACCCACGTGAGTGAATGGCGTCGCGACCAGTTGCGGCGGTATATGAATCCCGAAATCCTGCAACAAGCTGACGAAGTAGCCGCTCCAGCCCGAAGCGACGGTGGCGGCTCCGAAGGCATATTCCAAAACCAGGTCCCAGCCGATGATCCAGGCGAAAATCTCACCCAGAGTCGCGTAGCCGTAGGTGTAGGCGGAGCCGGCAATCGGAATCAGCGAGGCAAATTCGGAGTAGCACAGGCCGGCGAAAACGCAGCCCGATCCAGCCAAAATGAAGGACAGCACGATGGCGGGTCCCGCGTACATCGCTGCCGCCGAGCCGGTAAGTACGAAAATGCCCGCGCCGATAATTGCGCCAATGCCGAGCGTAATCAGGTTCACCGGGCCCAAGGCCCGCTTCAAACTATGCTCGCTGGTATCGGACGCTTCCTCCATCAGCATGCCCAGCGGCTTGCACTTCAGGACGTTAGCCATTCAGCTTGTCTCTCCTTGAGATCAAACTCTTGCAGTCGCTTCTTTTCCGCGCCTTGACCACACGAAATATACAGGTATGCCGAGCAGAACAATGATCAATCCGGGCCATGTGTACTGGGGCTTGTACCGCAACAAGACTACATCAATGAACACAGCCATCAAAATGTAAACCGCGGGCAGCACCGGATAGCCAATCGCGCGATAGGGCCGCGGCTCGTTTGGTCGCTTCACGCGCAACACGAATAAACCGGCAATGGTCAGGATGTAAAACACCAGCACGGCAAAGATGATGTAGTCGAGGAGCTGGCCGTAGCTGCCGGAGATGCACAGCACGCAGGTCCAGATGCACTGCACAAATAAGGAGTGCGCCGGGGTGCGGTACTTGGGATGAAGCTCGCCGGCACGGCGGAAAAACAGGCGATCGCGCGCCATGGCGTAGTAGACGCGCGCTCCCGCGAGAATCAGGCCGTTGTCGCAGCCGAAGCAGGAGATGAGAATGCCAATCGCCATGATCTTCGCGCCCAAAGGACCGAAGATCTGCTGCATGACGGCGGTGGCCACCCGGTCTTCCGAAGCATGCTGAATGCCGCGCGCGACAATGGTCGCGCCATCGGCGGCGCCTTGCAGCGGCAGCACGCTGAGATAAACGAAATTAGCCAGCACATAAAGAAGGATGACTGCGCCGGTGCCGAGCGCCAGCGAGAGCGGCAGATTGCGCTGCGGATTCTTTACCTCGCCGGCGGTGAAGGTCACGTTGTTCCAGGCGTCGGAGGAAAACAGAGACCCTACCTGCGAGACAGCCAGGATCGACAGGACTCCAACCATCGCCATGGGGCCGCCTATGCCGACCTGCACCGGATGAAGCGCGCTCCATCCGGCATGGCGCCAGAAGTTGGGACCGAAATTCGCCGCGATAGCGGAGGCATTGCGACCAATGAACAGACCGAGAAGCACTAGACCGAGCAGTGCAGCGGTCTTGGCGAAGGTGAAGATGTTCTGCACCATCGCGCCGGTGCGCACGCCAAAGATGTTCAGCACCGAGAGGAAAACCACGATCAGGATGGCGGCGAGATTCTGCGTGTTGAGGCCGACATCCATGTTGCCCAGCACCATCGGGCCGAAGGGGATGGGCGGAACCTTCCAGAGGTGCAGTATCCAGTTCGTCGACGAGACCGACGGAAAGAAGACGCCGAGGAATTTGCCGAACGCTACGCCGACGGCGGCGATGGTGCCGGTCTGGATGACGAGGAAGAGCGTCCATCCGTAGAGGAAGCCCCACAGCGGTCCGAGCGATTCGCGCAGGTAGACGTATTGCCCGCCGGCACGGGGCATCATGGCAGCCAGCTCACCGTAGGCCAGCGCGCCGGTGATGGTCATAAAACCGGTCACCAGCCAGGCGCCGATCAGTAACGCGGGCGAGTCGGTCAAGCGAGCAATGTCGGCGGAGACGATGAAGATGCCGGAGCCGATCATGGAGCCCATGACCAGCGTGGTCGCACTGGTGAGCCCCAGACCTTTTACGAACTCGCTATCGGTGGCGGGTGCGGCGGTTATGGTTTTGGTGTCGGTGCTCAAAGGACCTCAAAGTTGGTCGGATTGGTTGAAGAATACATCGTCAGGATGTTCTGTGACAGGGTGCAATTTGTGTTGATCCAGCCCAGCTCCAACTCGAATTAGCTCGGAACACCGGAATTGTCTCACTTATGGACTTTCCACTTTTCCCGTACTTCTGTGAGATTGTGGTCGAGCTTGGCAAAGAAGCTAATGAACTCGTCATGGCTGAAGAAAGCATTTACATAGTCAGCCTGCGTCAGGATGTAGCCGCCCCAACCGTTCAACATGGCGATCTGCAAGAACGAGGTCAGGTCCTCCGATTCATGGCCTAGAAACAGATGACCTGGCGATTCCTGAAGCAGCTTCATGTCGCGGTGGCTGTGACGCAGTTTGTAGTACAGGTGCCAGTTCTCACTGCTCGGCCAGATATCCCACTCCGTTATCCACAGCAGGGTCGGCATTCGGTAAGTCAGAGAGCTTGCGATCCAGTAGGCGAGGCCAAAGATCCGGTACGGCGGTGCCGGGTATTCGATGCGCTCCATGAAGCCTTCGGGAACAGAGTCCGGCTTTGAGCGCCGTTGCCCGCGCAGCCATTCATCGCACTCTTCTGGCGTGTAGAAGCGCATAATCTCCTGAATCCGATAGCCCAAACGTTCGCAGCTTACACCATCAACCGCAGAAATTGCTCTGCCGCCTGCCGGGGCGAGGTCACAAGTCCGGAGATGACCGCTACGCAATCGGCTCCGGCATCGAGCACCGAGCGGACATTCGCGCGGGTGATGCCGCCGATGGCGACCAGCGGCTTCCTGGTGGCGGCGCGGGCGGCGCGCAGGCCATCGAGGCCCACGACAGGATCGGGATTCAACTTCGTGCTGGTCGCGAAAATCGGGCCGTAGGCGATGTAGTCGGCAGGCCCGGCGTCGGCCTGCATCAGCTGCTCCAGGTTGTGGGTGGAGAAGCCGACGATGCGGTCTTCGCCCACCACTCTTCGCACACCTTCGGCGGAGAGATCGTCCTGGCCAACGTGCACTCCGTCGAATTCCGCAGCGATACACAGGTCGGCACGATCGTTCATGATGAGCCTAACTTTGCGATTGAGCGCGCGGCGCAGTTCGCGGGCATGGCTTAGCATGGTGCGGGCGTCGCCATCTTTGTTGCGGTATTGAATGAGCTCGACCCCGCCGGCCGCCAACTCGCGGGCGAAATCGACAACGCCCGATGTGTTGCGCGAAGACTCAGGCAGAGAGGTGACATCGAGGATGGCGTAGAGACGGGGAAGCTTGCCAGGGAGATCTGACACAGACTATTTCCCAGCCTCTTGCTGCCGCGCGAAGAAGCGTTCCATGAACTTGGTGTCGAGTTGGCCGGAGCGAAATTCCGGATCGGCCATGATCTTCTTGTGCAGCGGAATCGTAGTGTAAATGCCCTCGACCACGAACATGTCCAGCGCGCGCGCCATGCGTGAGATAGCCTCTTCGCGGTCACGTCCACGCGCACATAGTTTGGCAATGAGCGAATCGTAATAAGGAGGGATGACGCCCTCGGCGTAAGCCGCCGTATCGACGCGAATGCCGGTTCCGCCGGGCAGATTGAAAGCGGTGATCTTGCCGGCCGATGGCGTGAACTTCTCGGGATGCTCGGCGTTGATGCGGCACTCGATGGCGTGTCCACGGAAGTAGACGTTGTGCAGGATCACGTCCTCGAGCCGCTCGCCCGCGGCGATCCGAATCTGCGACTTCACCAGGTCGACATCGGTCGTCATCTCGGTCACCGGGTGTTCGACCTGAATGCGGGTATTCATCTCGATGAAGTGCAGGCTACCGTCTTCATCCATCAGAAACTCGACGGTACCGGCGTTGACGTAGCCAATTTCGCCGAGCGACTTCACCAGGATTCCGCCGATGCGGTCGCGCAGTTCCTGGGTGACGACGACGGACGGCGCCTCTTCGACCAGCTTCTGATGCCGCCGCTGGATGCTGCATTCGCGCTCGCCAAGGCTCATCACATTGCCATGCTCGTCGGCCAGCACCTGGAACTCGATGTGGCGCGGGCGCTCGATGAACTTCTCCATGTAGAGATCGCCGTTGCCGAAAGCCGCCGCGGCTTCCGACTGTGCGCCGTGGTACAGGTTAGGCAGCTCTTCTTCGGAGCGGATGATTCTCATGCCGCGTCCGCCGCCGCCGGCCGAGGCCTTCACGATCACTGGATAGCCGATGGTGCGCGCCCACTCCGCGGCCTCGCCTGCGGAATCGATGATTCCGTCGGAGCCGGGCAGAATCGGCACGCCAACCTTCTTCATGGCGGCGCGGGCTTTTTCCTTCTCGCCCATCATGCGGGTGACTTCCGGCGGAGGCCCGATGAACTTGATGCCGCACGCTTGTACAACTTCGGCAAAGTTGGCGTTCTCGCTCAACAGTCCGTAGCCGGGATGGATGGCTTCGACGTTGGCGATCTCGGCGGCACTGATGACGGCGGGAACATTGAGATAGCTGTCGCTGAGGCGCGGCGGGCCGATGCAGATGGCTTCATCGGCAAAGCGCACGTGCAGCGAGTTGCGATCGGCCTCGCTGTAAATGGCCACGGCCTTAATGCCGAGTTCCTTGCAGGCGCAAATGACGCGCAGGGCAATCTCGCCGCGATTCGCAATGAGGATCTTCTTGAACATGAATGGAATTTCTTAGCTCTTGCGAATACCGAAGAGCGGCATACCGTACTCGACTGGAGCGCCATTGCTAACGAACATTTTCACGATTTCGCCGGTAGCGTCGGCCTCGATTTCATTCATCAACTTCATGGCTTCAATGATGCACAGCACCTGGCCTTCTTTGACGGTGTCGCCGACGGCGATGAATGGCGGCGCGCCGGGCGAAGGAGCTCCGTAGAATGTGCCGACCATAGGCGATTTCAGGATGTGCAGATTGGCATCGTCAGAAGCCGCAGGTGCGGGCGCTGATGGCGTGGGCGCTGTACCCGGTGCCGTTGCCGTCGAGGAAGGAGGCGGAGCGCTGATCGGCGCAGCAATCGGTGCAACCGGCACCGCATGGGCAACGATCGGCGACGCGATTACCGGCGTCGCTCCCGCGCCCCGCTTGATGTGGAGTTTCAGGTCGCCGCGTTCCATCTCGAACTCGGCGATGTCCTTCTCCACCAAAAATTCGATGAGCTCTCGTAGTTCTTTCTGATTCATCGCATTCCCCGACACGAGTTGATAGGTGAACCTCGCGGTCGACCATTATCCTGGCTCGTCGCCTAATTAAGATGACTACAGCTCGACCAGTTCCTTGGTGACCGGGGTCAGGACTTCCGCTCCACCGCCGGTGACGACCACCATATCTTCAATACGAATGCCGCCCTTTTCGGGCACATAAATACCGGGCTCAATCGTAATGACCATGCCCGGTTGCAATGTCTCCGGCTGAGCCTTGCCCAACCGCGGCGGCTCGTGAATCTCCAGCCCTACGCCGTGACCCGTCGAATGGGTAAAGTACCGGTCCAGCTTGGCTTTGCGCAGTACCGAGCGCGCCGCTTCGTCGACCTCTCCCGCGGTCACTCCCGGCCTGACCGCAGCAATGCCGGCCATCTGCGCCTCGAGCACCGCCTGGTACCAAGTCCGTTCAAGGCGGCCGACACGACCCACATGTACGGTGCGAGTCATGTCAGAACAATAATCGCGCAGTATAACACCCGAATCAATGACCACGAATCCGCGCCGCGGGACAGCGGCACTCGAGGCGCGCCCGTGCGGCAGAGCTCCGCGCTTGCCTGCGGCGACGATGGTCTCGAAGGACATCGCATCCGCTCCGCCCTGACGCGCGGCATACTCCAGCTTCGCCGCGACCTCCACTTCGGGAACGCCGGGCCTTAGCGACTCCAGCGCTTGGAGATATACATTGGCGCCGAGCTGAACCGCTGCCCTGATGAGTTTCAGCTCCTCAGCGTCTTTGATGATGCGCTGCCGCATGATCAAACCTGAGGTCGCCTTCCAGCGAATGCGCTTCGGCGTGAGTTCGCGCATCTGATTGGCGGCGCCGACCGTCGCGAGGTCGGCTTCAAAACCAATCGTGGCGGAGCGAAGTTTGCCCATCATCGCGGTGGCGTCTTTAATCAGCACCTCTTTGGCGATGACGATGCGCGGGCCCTTGACCTCGTCGCGCGCCTGTAGCGTGTAGCGGCCGTCGGTGAAGAACGTCTTGCGTCCTTTGAGAAACAGCAGCAGGCCATTGCTGCCGGTGTAGCCGCAGAGGTAGTGCAGGTTCGCGGGATGTGTAATCACAAAACCGTCGAGGTGTTCGTCGACGAGGGTCTGCTGAAATCTCTTTTGCCGGCCGGAATAATCCATCAAAGGAATTGTATTCGGGATTATTCCCCATTATCCTGCTGAGACGCTGATTTCCCATTCCCACAGCCACATGCAGAACTCATCTCCACCCGCTTTCGATTCCGCGCGCGCCTGGATCGTTTCGTGTGCCGCCTTTGTCGCGAGCTTTGTTGCCTACGGCTTTCTCTACGCCTTTGGCGCCTTCCTCAGGCCTATCGGATCGGCACTTGGCGTTGGCCACGCCGTCATGGCGCTGCTCTTTTCCTGCATGAGCCTGACCGGCTATTTACTCGGTCCGCTCACGGGAGACTGGGCCGATCATGTGGGACCACGCAAAGTGATGGCTGGGGGCGCACTGGTCTTCACCGCCGGACTGCTCGCCACGGCTCACGCCCACAGCTTCGTGGTCGCTTTCGCCTGTCTTGGCATCGGAGTTGGCGCGGGCCTCGCCTCGGTCTACGTTCCCTCGCTCGCGGCAGTAGGCGAATGGTTCAAGAAAGAGCGCGCCATGGCGCTCGGCATCGCAGTCAGCGGAATCGGCGTCGGCACTCTGGTTGCCGCTCCACTGAGCGCATGGCTCATCCGCGAGTACGGCTGGCGAAACACGCTAACGATTCAGGGAGTAGGAGGCGGCAGCCTGCTCCTGTTGAGCGCGCTGTTCATGTTCAAGCCACCGGTCAAAGTGGAGAGCAAGAGGGGAGGCCGCGCGGTCTGGGCAAAGGTGCGCAGCCGTCCGTTTGTGCTGGTGTTTCTCTCCCGCATGCTGACCGGGATTCCCGTGTTCGTCACCATGGTCTATCTTCCGGCATTGGCAACGAAAGAAGGTGTCGCCAGCGTGTCGGCGGCTGCGCTGGTCGGCTACATCGGAGCAGGGAGCCTATTGTCGCGGATAGGATTAAACGCGGCGGCGGAGAAGATCGGGGCCATCATCCCTTTTCAGTTCAGTTGCGTTCTGGTCGCCGTAGCCTGCATCATCTGGATGTTTGCCTTCTCCTATCCTGCGCTGGTCGTGTTCGTCGTGGTAATGGGCATCTCGTACGGCGGCGTGGCGTCGCTCACGCCGGCGGTGGCAATTCAGATCTTCGGTCTGGAAAACATCGGCGAGTTGCTCGGCTTCCTGCTTATGTCCTACGGTGTGGCGGCAGTTCTGGGACCGCCCATTGCAGGCATATTGGTGGACCGCAGCGGGCACTACCGCGATATCATCTGGTTCGCTTTGATCGCTTCCCTGGCCGGCGTGGTGGCGTCGTGGCTACTCAGGGGAGCCCAGCCGGTGCCCGAAACGGAAGCCAGCGAAGCTGTCGCCTGAAGGTCAAGTTATGGAAGCTTCCTCATCTGCGCTGCACGATTCCCCTCGGGCGTGGCTGGTAGATGCGGGCGGTTTCGTCGCCTGTTTCGTCGGCTTTGGCGTGCTGTATACGTTCGGGATCTTTCTGCGTCCCATGTGCTTGCAGTTCGGAGTCACTCATGCCGTCATGGCGACGCTGTTCTCCTTCATGAGCATCCTCTCGTATGTGTTCGGGCCGTTCACAGGAAACCTGGCCGACCACATTGGTCCGCGAAAGGTAGTGCTTGCCGGAACGGTATTCATGGCGGCGGGATTAATAGCCACCGCGCGTGCGCATAGTTATTTGGCGGCGTTTATCTGTCTCGGACTCGGGGTTGGAATCGGGCTGGCGTGCCTATTTGTGCCGGCGATGGCAGCGGTGGGCGAATGGTTCAAGCGGAATCGTGATCTCGCCATTGGGATCGCGATTAGCGGCATAGGATGCGGCACCCTTGCTGCCGCTCCGATTGGAGCTACGCTCATCCGCCACTACGGCTGGCGAAGCGCCATGACCGTATTCGGTGTCGCAGCCGGAGTGCTTCTGCTGCTCAGCACAGTGCTGATGGCCACTCCGCCGGTGAAGGTGACACCGAAACAGGGTGGCGGCGCAGTGTGGAAAAAAGTCAGAACCGCGCGGTTCTCCGTAATGTACGTGGCACTGACGCTTTCTGCCATCGCGGTTCTGATCGCCTTGGTGTATCTGCCGGCCTTCGCGGAGCATGCAGGCATCAGCCGGGTTCGCGCGGCTGCCCTGGTGGGTTATGTTGGGGGAGCCAGCGTGATCTCCCGGCTGGGGCTGGATGGCATTGCCAAAAAGGTCGGCATCATGTGGGTATATGAGGCCAGCTTCGTGTGCGTGGCCGTAGCCTGCGTGGTCTGGCTCTTCGTCACCTCGCATGGCGGACTGATTCTGTTCTCCATCGTGCTGGGCATCGGTTACGGAGGTGTTGCTGCGCTTACACCCGCAGTGGCGATCGACATCTTTGGACTGGAAGACTTGGGAGAGCTGCTGGGAATTATGCTGACCGCGTTTGGGACCGCCTCAGTGGCCGGACCACCGCTGGCCGGTTATTTGATCGATCGCAGCGGAAGATATCATGACATTGTCTGGTATGCCTTATTAACGTCGGTGCTGGGAGTCATCATGGTTCTGGCGTTGCGAAGCTACACCCCTGCTATCGCGGTCGATAAAAGCGAGGGAGTTGCCGCTTGAAGCGACCCGCCAACCGCGCGTAGTTGCCGCTCAAATTTGTGTGATCACCAGTTCGCCATGCCCTGTCTGTTTGTGGGCGCGCAGGATGGTCTTGCCGGTGGTGAAGTGGGCAACGGCGTCGGCCCGCACCAGATAGTTTCCCGGACCGGGTGTCGCGCCGAAAGGAATCTCCTGCTCGGCTTGCGGCTCAATGGTGAAGTGTTGATAGCCCAGCGCTGTCGCGCGGCCGATTTGATTCACCGCCACTACGATCACCGTCAGGTGCGCAGGCTGGTCGGTATGGTTGGCCACGATGAGCGAGCCGGCAATCCACACCCCACTCACCTTGGGCGGGCGCTTCCACTCCACGGTGAGTCCGGCGACCACCGCGAGCGTGAATTCGCGCTGCACCTGGCTGGGAGGCGCGTTAACGTCCGACAATGTCAGAGTGAAGTGATATTCGCCGGCTGTGGCTGGCGTTCCTGTGATGTGACCGCTGTGCGGGTGCAAATGCAAACCGGGGGGCAGTTGGCTGCCCTCTCCCACCTGCCAGGTGTAGGGATTAACGCCTCCGTGAGCCTGCAAAGCGAAATGGTAGGGGACGCCGGCCTCGGCGCCGGGCAGCGATGACGTCGCGATAGTCAGGGGATCAATTTGCCAAGCCGCAAGCCTCGCCGAACTCAGCAGAAAAGCGAGGGCCAGCAGGGCGAGCGCACGGACGACCAGAGATGGCAAGCGCAGCATTGTCTCGCCATTATCCATGACGAGTGGCGAGATGCGTTAGCCTCTTGATGGGGCCAGAAGAGCGATTCCGAATGTTATAATCCGACTTGCCACGGTGGGTGTAGTTCAGTGGTAGAACTCCGGACTGTGGCTCCGGCTGTCGAGGGTTCGAATCCCTCCACCCACCCCAATTCCCGCCTTATCTCCCGACCAACTGAGCTTCCCCCAGCGGAAGTGGAGCTACGTCTACCCAGCGATCGCCGCTGCCTTTCACGAAAGTGATGGAGTCAATCCGGATTCTACGGCCCTCCTTGAAGTGTTCCCAGCGGCGGCGCGCAACTTTAAGAACCTGCTCAGCCTCGCCATAGGTATCGGCCTTCACAATCGTCAGGTGCGGCATGTAGGGCCAGGGCTCACAGAACTCCAAGCCATCGATGTTGAATTGGTCGTGCAACTCGCGCATGCGGTAAGCGCCATAAGCCACCCGCAGAAACACCGTCGGAGTGGCCGGGATAAAGCTCTCGACGTCACCTACACTTATTTCAAATGGCTGCGCGGCGGCACAAACTTCCTGCAAGGCCTTGATGGCGCTTTCCTCGCTTCCCATCAGCGGGCGCGGAGGCAGGATGGTGATGTGGGCATCGGCGTGGGTATGCGAGGAATGGAGTTCCCGTCGCAGTTCTTCTACGAATGTCCCCACTGGGTTGCGTACGTAAGCAACTGCCGCGTACTGGAGCCCGAGCATGCGAAGTGATTATAACCCGTGAAGGAAAGCCTTGAGTCGCGGCCACCTGCGCAAGGGCGAATTGCGCCTCATCGTATGCCAGCCGGCGAAGGTCTCGCGAAGTGGCCAGCTATTGGTTGTTATAATGAAGGCTCCGTCGGGGCGTAGCGCAGCCTGGTAGCGCACCTGCCTTGGGCGCAGGGGGTCGGAGGTTCGAATCCTCTCGCCCCGACCAAAAAAATCTCCGCAGCATCGGCCCGCGGCTCTCCCATCCGCCCTGTCCTCGGCGTTCTGCTGCATTTTCACCGCGGCATTGCCGTCACGAACCAGGGTGATACTGGTCACTGCGGCGGCTGTAACAGCCTTGATACAACCACTTACATGAAAAAAGTGGGGAATCCCTCTCAAACTTTATTGACGCCCAGCAGCCTGAGAAAGGCATTAGTCGAAGTCGGCGAGAAGAAGCATTTCTCCCCGCAGTCTGTTCTGTTCCAGACGGGTGACAAGAATGCCGGGGTATTTCTGGTTTGCGCAGGTCAGGTGCGCCTGGAGGTGCCTGGCGTACCGCAGCTCGGCCGAGCCTTTTCCGCCGGCTCCGTCCTGGGCCTGCCATCGACGTTCTCGGAAAAGCCCTACGCTCTCACCGCGGTGTCGGCAACCGATTCCGACATCATGCATGTAAGCCAAAAGAGCTTCCTGGACTTGATGAATGCCCAGCCTGAACTTTGCCGCCAGGCCACCGACATTCTCAGTCGCGAAGTCACGTTTATCATGTCTGCTCTTCGCCAACGTGCGCAGGCAGTTTCTAAGGTTGAGATCACCACCGCGGGCGCCTATCGGCGCGTCGTCAACGGATAATAACGAGTCATAAGGCCCCGGCCAATCCTTCCCAACGCCGGGGGGAAGCACTCGATGTCTTCGTCGTCCTACCGCGCTACTGCGGGACCGTTTGCAAGCCCACGCTCGCCCGATCATCCCTTACAACAAGCGGGTGGCGGCTGGGATCCAACCGAATTTCAACCCGCCCCGAAAGTCCTTACGGATTCAGCTGAACGTAAATCGCCATCCGAGCCGACGAGAACTGCCCGATGTTATATCCGTCGCGATGGAAGTAGTGCGTTCCTGCCGCGACCTGCTGATGTCCGGCATCCGAGTTGGCAGAGAAGGCATGGTGGCCAGGCAGGTAGTCGGTTCCGTCGTCGGATGGGCAATTCGCATTGTTGCCCAGACAGGTCAATAGGTTCGCCCGGCTGGAAAGCCAGTTGGTGCAATCGGTAACCGGGGTGGTGGTTTGGTAATACGACAGCAGTGCCAGGACGCACAGAATGATGCGTGTCTTGCAGGTCAGATCGACGTGCCCAGATCAATACCCGAGGCATGGCGATCTTGCGAGGCGAACGCCCAAGCCATACGTGGAGTGTTGTGCGCTAGCCCATAGCGTCCCTGGGCATCAACCACGATGATGCCGCCATGGCCGTTGAGGCGCTTCTTCAAGTACGCCAGCGCGCGTTCGGCAGCCTCTTGCGGCAGCAGGCCTTCCTCCACGCGGTCGGCGGTCCATTTGCTCAGTACAAGCTTCATCATGGGCTCGCCCCAGCCGGTGGTTGAGACGGCGGCGCTGCGAACATCGGCATAGCAGCCGCAGCCGATCAGCGACGAGTCACCGACCCGCCCCGGAGCCTTGTTGAGCGTACCGCCGGTCGAGGTGCCGGCTGCGATGTCGCCCTTTGCGTCCAGCGCAACTGCACCGACAGTATCGTGATACTGCGAAGCGGCTCCGAACTCCTCCGGCATTTTCAGATAGCTCTGCTTCTTGGCGTCGCTCAGGCGCTGGACCTCGCGATCAATAACGAGATCTTCGTTGGCTACCAGTTCCAGACCATGCTGCTGCGCAAAGCGCTCGGCGCCGTTCCCGACGAAGTAAACGTGCGGGCTCTCGGTAAGGATCTTCTTCGCCGCGCGAATGGGATTGCGAATGTGCTCGACACATCCCACGCCGCCGGCACGAAGGGTTGCGCCTTCCATGATGCAGGCATCGAGTTGCACCCGGCCGTCCATGTTGAGGAACGAGCCGCGCCCGGCATCGAAGGTTTCGTCATCTTCCATGATGACCACCGCCGCTTCGACCGCATCGAGACAAGTTCCGCCCGCGCTGAGAACCTTCCACCCGGCCTCGGAAGCGGCGCGCACGCCGCGCAGATGCGCTTCGATGGCGTCGTCAGGAATGGCCCAAGCGCCGCCGTGGACCAGCATCATCGGTTTTAGGCTCAATCAGACCTGCCGGGCAAAGATGTTGGAGGCAAACGTGTCAGCATAGCAGAAGAATGCTCACCGCACGGAAAGTTGTCGAGAGCCGGCGGCCGGGAAGCGGGGGCGAAAGCCTCGATTCTCAGGCTGTGATCTGAGTCTGCTTGCTCGCCTTTTCGCCATGAAGGAAGATATGTCTGTGGCTGAGTTGGGAAGAATGTTGCTATGGATCGGCGGACTCCTGCTGTTGTTGGGGGTCGTGCTGATCGTTGGCGCGAAGATGAACCTGCCCATCGGCCGATTGCCCGGGGACTTTACCTGGCGCGGGAAACACACAACGGTGTACTTTCCGCTGATGACGTCGATAGTATTAAGTGTCGTCCTGTCGCTGGTGCTGTACTTTGTGAACCGCATGGGACGCTAGCGAACAGGGTTGTCAATTGCCACTTTCGGGCCATAGATTCCAGTTTTAGACTCAGAAACGCGGCTGGTTCTAACTTTCTGCTTGAAACTCGAAACTGGAAACTGGAAACTAGAACTGGTGTAAAGGTGTATTCATGAGACGCTGGTTGATTTCGTCTGTGTTGCTGGGTGGGTTGGTATTCGTGGCGTTCGCTCCTGTCTACGCTCGTACCCAGAGTTCACATCCTCAGAGCTCACATTCTCCTAGCGTCAACGCCAAGCAGCAAAGGCAGGCGCAGAAGGCCGCACAGAAGGCCAGCAAGAATCAGGCAAAGGCGCAGAAAAAGCAGATCAAGCAGCAACAGAAAGAAGCCAAGAAGTGGAACAAGAGCCATCCCCATACGACTACCACCACGTAGCGGGAAGCGGTTTACCCATTCGCTGAAAAGCTGAAAATTCCCGCACTCCCTGCCGGCACCGCCTGCACGTCCACCCGACCCGACTCTCTGCCGTATAGAGCGCACCTATCCGCGGAACAATCATTTGCCAACCAACGTATCGAAGAGGTGAGGGCTGACGTATCTGTGACTTCCGCTCTCATTGGAAATTCCTATGTTCCTGCAGGACCTGCGCATTGCGGTTCGCCGTTTAGCAAAAGCCCCCGGGTTCTCCCTCGCGGCTGTGTTGATGCTGACGCTGGGAATCGGCGCCACCACCGGCATCTTCTCCATCGTCGAGAGCGTGCTACTGCGCCCGTTGCCGTTCCCGCAGCCGCAAAACCTGGTGAAGCTATCTGACATTCTCCAGGGGGCTGATATCGGCGGCAACAATGAGGCCGGGGTCACACCGCAGGACATCCAAAACTACGCGCGAGACACGCATAGCTTCGCAAGTCTGGGTGGCTATCGGCGGTCAGACTACGAGTTGTCTGGTGTGGGCGAGCCGGCGCAGGTCAACGCCACGCGCATGACCGGCGGCGTCTTCCCCGCTCTGGATGTTGCGCCGATGATGGGCCGCTTCTTCACCCAGCAGGAGGACGATCAGAAGGAACAGGTCGTCGTACTCAGCTACGCACTCTGGCAGAAGCGCTTCCACGGTGATCCTCACGTGCTGGACAGCAAGATTCTTCTCGATCGCAAACCCTACGTGGTAATCGGGGTGATGCCGCGCAACTTTGAGTTCCCCCTGTCGCCGGGCCTGCTCAATCACACCGAACTCTGGGTGCCCATGAGCTTCATGCCAGATGAGTTGGGACCAGGCGGCGCAGCTTCCTGGAGCTACCAGATGGTAGGACGCCTTAAGCCGGGGGTGACTGCACAACAGGCGCGGGATGATGCCGAGCGCGTGGCACAGCAGACTATGCGTAGCTATCCGGCGTTCATGGCGAGCCTGCGCATCACCGCAGTGGTGCGCTCGCTGCACGAGGAAACCATCGAGGAAGCACGTTCGTTGTTGCGCATCTTGTTCCTCGCCATTTCAGTGGTAATGCTGATCGCCTGCGCCAATCTGGCGGGACTTCTTCTGGTGCGAGCCATCCGCCAGCGTCGTGAGATTGCGGTGCGGCTCGCGCTGGGCGCAGGAAAGCAGGCACTGTTGCGCCAGGCCGTTCTGGAAAGCCTGGTGCTCAGCCTGACCGGTGGCGTTCTGGGGCTGATTGTGGCGGCGGTCGGACTGTGGGTCGGTGTCGGCCTATTGCCCGAGACCTTGCCACGGGTTGGCGAGATCGGTCTCGATTGGAAAGTCGTAGCGTTCGCCTTTGTGCTTGCGATGCTCACGGGAATTGTGTGCGGCCTGGCTCCGGCCTTTGCCGCCATCCGCACCAGCGTGAACGAAACCCTGAAGCAGGGTGGACGCACCGGCACCGCAGGAGGGCATCAGCGATTGCGCTCCGCTTTGGTCATCGGGGAGATCGCGATCGCGATGGTGCTGCTGGCAACCTCCGGACTGTTGCTGCGGAGCTTTGAAAGAATGCGCGCGGTGGAGTTGGGCTTCCGTCCCGATCACACGTTAACTGCCTCCTACTCTCTGCCACGCAATCAGTACGACACGCAGGCCAAGGTCGACGAGTTCAATCATGAACTTGTGCATCGCTTGCAAGCGCTTCCGGGAGTGCAGTCGGTGGGGCTGACGTCGCTTCTGCCGGATGCCGGCTATGACAGCGCCGGCACTTTCATCGTCGATGGCTACGTTGCGCCGAAAGGCGAGGGCATGAACCTGGCTACGCCGATGTCGGTGGAAGGCAACTACTTCCAGGCGATGGGAATTCCGCTGCTGCAAGGCCGCTTCTTTACCGAGGCCGACACCGCGAGCTCACAACTGGTCGTCATCATCAATCACAAGTTCGCCCAGCGCTACTGGCCCGGGGAGAGCCCGCTTGGAAAACGCATGCGCTTCGGCACCCAGGAGATGTCGAGCCCGTGGCTCACGGTAGTTGGAGAAGTAGCCGACGTCAAAGAGGGGTCGCCCGACGCTCCTGACAAACAGCAGTACTATCAGCCGGTAGCACAGGTGGAAGCCGCCGCCGGTTCCCTGGCTTCGCCAACCGACCTGAACGGCAACTCCGGCTTCATCGCCCTGCGCACCTCAACGCCCCCCGAACAGATGACCAACCTGTTGCAGGCGACGGTGCACTCGATCGATCCGCAACTGCCGTTGTCTGAGGTGCAGAGCATGGAGCATGCGGTGGCGGGCATTGAAGCGCCACGGCGCTTCAACACTGCGCTAATCTCTTCGTTCGCAGCTGCGGCGCTTTTGCTGGCAGCGCTGGGCATCTACAGCGTCATCGCGTTCTCGGCTGCGCTTCGCACTCAGGAGATGGCGATGCGAATCGCTCTGGGTTCGCAACGCTCAGGCATTCTGAATTTGATATTTGCCTCAGCGGTCAAGCTGGCGCTTGTGGGCTGTGCTATCGGACTGGTGGGAACCCTGGCGTCGTCGCGCCTGCTGCATTCATTTCTGTTCGGCGTAAGTGCGTTCGATCCGCTGACCCTCTCGGCGGCAGTGCTGGGCGTGCTGGCGTTGGGGATTGTTGCGTCGTGGCTGCCTGCGTATCGTGCGGCTTCCGTGGATCCGATAAAAGCACTGCGCGCGGATTAGGGGAGTGGTTGTTCGTTGGCTCCAGTCGCTCCAAATCGGCCGCATCTTATTCGTTTTCCCCAAACACTTCGGCGGTGAAGGCCTCGATCTCCGCGCCGCGCAGCCACGCATCCGGTGACAAGCCAGCTTTGCCACAGGTCTGCGCCAGGAAGGTCTCGCGGTCCCACTCCCATTCCAGCGGAACCTGAGGCAGCAGCAGTCCACGACGTGCCCCCGCACTGACAATCAGGCCATGCTTGCCCACCTCGATCTCGTGGGGTCGAATCGGCCGTGGCACTGACAACACGCTGATCTCGATTGTCAGCTGTGGCGCTTCCTCTTCTGTCACCGGAGGAAACCGCGGATCGTCGAAGGCGGCCGCGCGCGCCGTCTCCACCACCGTCTGGTAGAGCGATCCCGAGGGCAGAACATACCCGATACATCCGCGCAGGCTCCCCAACAGATGGAGAGTGGTGAAAGCGCCGCGCGGCTCCGCCAGATGCTGGGTAGGTGCGGTAGTGTCAATAGGCTGTTCGGCCAGCATACTCTCGATGGCGCGATGCGCTAGTGCCAGCAGGATACGACGCTCTTCCGGCGAATATTCGGCGGCATCGCCGACGACTGCGGAATACGAAATATCAGACGGCGGGGACATCGTTGCGCTTCCTACGCCGGCTCAGGACGAACGAACGGCGACGACGGCGCTTGACCGCAGTGCGGTCGATCTTGCTCCAAAAGGCGATGAAGTAATCGGCAGCCGAGACCAGCGACAACACGACCATCACCCAGATAGACGCGATCGCGATCGGATGTACCGGCAGATTGAGGAAGTACCAGGGCAGATGCGCCCAGTGATGATCGACGATGGCCGCGACCACCGAGACAATCTGCACCAGCATCTTCGCTTTGCCCAAATCGCTGGCCTGAATGGTGAAGCCTTCCGAGGCAGCAATGGAACGCAGGCCGCTGACCAGGAACTCGCGCCCGATGATGATGACCGCCATCCATGCCGGTACGATGCGAGGATTGAACTGCACCAGCGTGATGAAGGCAGCCGCAATCAGCAGCTTGTCGGCAACCGGGTCGAGCAGCATGCCCATGGTCGTGACCTGCGCCCGTTTGCGGGCCAGGTAGCCGTCGATGGCATCGGTAATGGACGCGGCTATAAAGATGAACGACGCAATCAGCTCCCGCTCACCGTTGCCGGAACTGAACCAGCTCGTGGTTAGCACCCAGATCAGCACCGGGATGCAAGCAATGCGGGTTAGCGTGATGTAGTTCGGGAGATTCACAAGAACAACAGAGTGGCAGGAAGCCAGCTCGCGCCGCCGTATCGATTATCGTTCAGCCGGAAGAGGCAAAGCAACCGGGGAATGTAGCTCAGATGCTGGTGACGCGACAACGGGTTTGCGCTAAGAAGCGCTGTCTTCGTGGTGGACCACGATTTCGTCCAGCATGGCAGGCGCCTGATAACGCTCCCAGTAGCTGTACCCCACAGGCATGCCTTTCACCCAGTCGGAGGCGTTCATCAGCAGACGAAGCGGGCGTTGCAGGGGACGGCGAACAGTGTCCACAGGGTGAAGCAGGCTGGCGATAATAACACCCAGCAGGAGAATTGGACTAACGACGATTGCCGCGAGAAGCCGGAGAGTGCATACCAGGCGAACCATGCTCATCCTCAGGAACCGTACGACACGCGCGAGAGCGCCTTTTCACCATTATGCTCCTGTTCCAATTCGGAATCTGCGCCGTTCCCGAAAATTTATTTTGCGGTAAAAGAAAGCGGCCCTCCACCGGGAGAGCCGCCCTTCCATGCTATTCCAAGCCGTTATGATTGAGTAATCAGGCGTAGAATCCGCGTTGCTTAATCGTAAACGCCACGCGATCAATGGCCAGCATATATGCAGCAATTCGGTTGTTCACGTGGTGGGTTTCGGCATAGCGAACCACGTCCTCAAATGACGAAACCATGATGTCCTTAAGCTGCTCGTTGACCACGGATTCCTTCCAGAAGTAGCCCTGGCGGTCCTGCACCCATTCGAAATACGATGCCGTAACCCCGCCGGCGTTGGCCAGGATGTCAGGCATGACGAAGACGTGCTTATCAGCCAGGATGTCGTCGGCAGCGGCCGTGGTCGGCCCGTTCGCGCCTTCCACCAGCACCTTGGCTTTCACCTGATCGGCATTCGCTGAGGTGATGACGTTCTCCGTCGCCGCCGGAATCAGAATGTCGCAGTCTGTGATCAGCAAGTCTTCAGTCTTGGCCTTCTCCGCGCCCTTAAAGCCGTGGATGGTGCCTTCCTTCTGGCGGTATTCCCATAGCGCGGCGATATCGATGCCCTTGGAGTTGTACAGCCCGCCATCCCACTCGCCGATGCCCACAATCTTGTAGCCTTCCTGGTGCATCAGGATGGCCGCATTGGAACCGACGTTGCCAAATCCCTGAATGATGACCCGAGTCTTCTCCTTCGCCATCTTGAGGTGCTTGATCGACTCATCGCAGATGATCATCACGCCGCGGCCGGTGGCCTCGCGGCGTCCGCGCGAACCGCCCATGTTCAGCGGCTTGCCGGTTACTACGGCGGTCACGGTCTGGCGCATATGCATGGAATAGGTGTCCATCATCCATGCCATCACCTGCTCGTTGGTATTGACGTCGGGAGCAGGCACGTCCTTCTCCGGGCCGATGAACTCGATGAGCTCAGCCGTGTAGCGGCGGGTAAGGCGCTCCAGCTCGCCGCGCGACATGTTTTTGGGATCGCAAATGATGCCGCCCTTGGCTCCCCCGAAGGGGATGTTCACCACCGCGCACTTCCACGTCATCCAGCTCGCCAGCGCGCGCACTTCGTCAAGCGTGACATCGGGCGAATAGCGAACGCCGCCCTTCGCCGGGCCACGGGCGATGGAATGCTGCACCCGATATCCGGTGAAGACCTCGATCTGTCCGCTATCCAGCGCTACGGGTATATGAACGATGATTTCGCGAGCGGGCTGTTGCAGCACTTTCCACAGCCCCTCGTCGAGCTTCAGCCTCTCGGCAGCTTGATTGAATCGGGCAGCTTGCTGCTCCCAGGGATTTTTTTCCTGCTCCAGCATTAAAGAAGTTTCCATACTATCTCCAAGAAAATTGCGCTTGCAGGCGCACGAGTGATGGGCAGCCGTGGGCTCGGCGCAGACATCACTGATTCGGCGGGCAAACCTTCAAAGTATAGTCAGCCGGATGGCGGCGGCGCAAGGTGAGTTGAGTTGAAGAGCAGGAAGTCAACCACGGATTGGCACGGATTTGACCGATCGGAAGAGATGGTGCTGTCCAACGAAACGCTTGTGAATCCGAGGCCCGATTTTAATCCGATCCGGTGTTTTTCCGTGGAATCTGTGGTTGAAACGTCTTGCCGCCCAGCGAACCTCGGAAGCAGTAGGAGAGATAGAAGGCTTTACGCAGGCTTGTGCGATACTGTTTTTACCACCGATGTAGCCACCCCAAAGCCGGGATGGCGGAACTGGCAGACGCAGCGGACTCAAAATCCGCCGAGGTTTACCCCTCGTGGGGGTTCGACCCCCCCTCCCGGCACCAGCCTAAGCCCTTAGAATCAATACCTAGCTGGCGCTAGTTCACCGCCCGGGATGCGGGAGGCTGGGCCGATTTCTCTTCATTGTGCCCAATTTGTGTCCTTATCTGCTCTTGCTCTGCTTCCGCTTGCAGTCTTTCCTGCTCAACTCGGTTCTCGGTTTCTTGCAACTTGAGAATCGCGTCATTCATGTCCGAGCGGCTCACAATCGCGTAACGCTCGAACACGCTGCGAGTCCGCCAGCCGCCGATTTTCATAATGATTCCTTCGGCGACTCCCGCCCGGCGGAGATTCCTTGCTCCCGTTCGGCGGAGATCGTGAAACAGTAGCTCCGGCACTCCCGCATGAGCACAAGCGTTCTGCCACATCACGCGGAAATCCCGCACGGGTTTGCCATTCGCACGGGTGAACACGTAATCATCAGCGGCCTTGCCATGCACGAGAGCCGAGAGCAGTTTGTGAACGGTATCGGTCATGAGCACTTCTCTGCCGTCCCGGTTCTTTGTGGTGCCAGGTTCGAGCCGAATCACTCGCTGTGAAACGTCTAACTGGCTCACACGCATCGTGAGCAGTTCGGAGACTCGCCAGCCATACGTGCGGCCACACTCTACCAACGAGCGGAACCACAGTTCGGAACAATACTCGATCAGTTTGCGATACTGCCCATCTTCCAGAAACCCCTTGCGAATATTGTTCTCCGCCAGTTTGGGGAATTTCGGCGCTCGAACCACCTTCGGCGGAGTCGCTTGCTGCCCAAGTCGGAACATTCGCTTGAGCGCTGCCAATTCCCGATTGATTGTCGCGTTGGCTGCCTCTTCCTGCTGCCGCTTGTCCACGTAACGAGCTAACTGCTCACTCGTCACGTCAATGGCTCTCATACCGCCAAAGAACGGCTTTAGATGCTGATTCCAGCGAGTCTCCGCATCCGTCAGGCTCTTGCGGCTGTTGATGCGGTAATCCCGCACAAACATCACCGCCAGTTCATCGACCTTCGTTCGCTCTAGCTGCGGTCCCATGAATGTTCCTTGATTGATTTCTGAAAGGCGGGTTTTCAGCATCTTCCCTGCCTTGTTCCAATCGGTTGTGTGTGTGCTCTCTCGGAACGGGCGGCCATGACGGTGATACTTAATCCACCACACGGGCGAGCCGTCCCGCTTGTATATGCTGCCTGTACCTTTCTCGCGTCTCATTTCTCTCCCTGCTTTCTGGCCTTTGCCCAACGAGCGTTCACAGCTTTCCGGGCGATCTCTTGCCGCTCGCTGCTGCTTAGGCTCTTGAGCCGTCCCTTTGCGCCTTTCTTGCCGATGGCGGACAATTCATCGGCGGAGAGTTGTTTGGCTCTCGCCTTGCCGCCCCTGCTGCCCAGCGCTACTGCGTTCGGGTTTTTCTTTTTTGCTCCCATGTTCCCCCTTTCACAGTAATACTACTCTAGCGCTAGGCAAGTAATCAAGAGAAACCTGAGAGCCTGTGCTTCGATTTCTCAATGTGGCTGTCGAGGTCGTGGAGATCGTACAACCAAGGAGAGTGTTCGTCGTGCTGAATAATGGGCAACTCCCCAGACTGGGTGAGCCGTCGTAACTTGCCCGGACTCATGCCGAGATACAGAGCCGCGTCTTTGGTTCGCAGCAGCCGCTTCGGAATGTGGCTCGTGACGCGCATCTACCCTCGAAAGATTAGGCACAATCTAGGCACAGCGGTTTTCTGCCTGTGCAAGCTATTGAATCCGTGACGCTTGGAGGGGCGATAAGAGCCGCGACGGATTAGTTATCCGCTGCGCCACTCCTCAATCCTTGCCTTTCCTGCCTTTGACGAGCGGCCCGCGAACGAACCGCCCGTCCCTTGGGTGTGTGCTGGAGTTAGTTGCACCCTCGACCCCGGCCAGGGCCGAAGCTAATTTCCCGTCCAACGCTGGACGAATGCTAGCTGTTTGCTAGCCTCACCTGTTTTGCCAATCATTTTCTGGAAACCTCTGTGGTTGCTCTCCTTAACCGCTGCCTTCCTTGACTGTGTGACTTGCTGACTGAGTTACCCGGAATCCGCCCTGTATCCCACGAAATGATTTTGCGAACAACTGAGTAAGGCACAGGGCTTTTCTTGGGGTCTGTTTCGCCAACTTCAACTCGCGCCATTCTCTGAGTGAACACTCTCGGTGAAAGACGGTCTGAGCGAGTTGGCGGACCGCCGTTGGCTCTCACCCACTCCTTCAGGTAATTACCGCGCCGAGACGCCCACGGCCTCTCCTTGTTTCCAAGAGAGAGCCACATGGGTACAGAAGCGATCACCGTTAGAAGATCATCTGCAAGCGCGTCCCAGCGCAGCAAACACGTCCAACGACGAAAGCCGGGGTCTTTATAGCGCTTTGCGAACCGGCAGTAAGCCGGATATTCGCGTGCTCCAATCAGCGGATATTCCCGCCAGGCTATCTCAGGCTCAGCCCCGCACTTTCGCGCCGAGCCTTTCTTGGATTGTGTCGGCTGACTCATAGGCTCCCGTCCTGCTCGGGGTCGAAGCGAAGCCAGTAGCGGGAGAGCACACGGCCCTCGGAGTCCCGCTCCATTTCGTTTTCGATTACGAAGCCGCGCTCGCGCAGTTCAAATATGCGAGCCGTGAACTGTGCAATTCCAAGCGCCATAATTTCAGGCAGTCTCAGTGCCCGACCAAACGCACGGGATTGCCGAAGCGCCTGCAGTAGCACGTCGGTTTGGGTGACTTGCTTGCGACGCTTACTGCTGCGAAAAGCCAAGTATTGTTGTGTGGGAGATGCCGGGTGATTGCGCCAGAGGGTCATTGTTGGCCTCCGCGCTGAAGTCGCGAGGCAAGGCGGGATAGAGGGAGAGTAAACTCCCGCAGTCCTAATGCTAGGGAGTACAGACGCTCACGGTTGAAGCGGTCCGGCACTGCTTGGCCTGCTCCATCCAATTGCCGCCCGGCACGAATTAGGAGTGTAACCGCACGTTCAAGCCGTCGGCTTGCAAGACGATGCGACCTTAATGCAAACTGTTCCTGGTACAAGAAACCTTCCAATCCCCCCGGCTGACATCCGGGGCTTTTCTTTATTGAGACTCCTTATCGCAGGGTTTCTTTCGCAGCGCCTGCCTACAGCCGCATACGGGTAAGTGTTTCTTCGGAGAAAGGGGAATCTACGTACAAATTGCGGGTCTGGGAGGACGTTATTTCATGAAGTGGTAAGTAAGTGGTAAGTCGCCAGCGGGGGAGGATGGGACTAGAGCAGACCTTTTTTGCGCATCGATGCCCGTACTTTGCTGATCTTGCTTTGAATCTTGTTTCGCCGGCCCGGATCCCGGTAAACGTCCTCAAATAGCCTCTCTTTGGGATTGCACTTCCAAGCGGCTGGCAATTCGATTCCGCCGTCTGCGTCAAGCGCCCGGCAAATCTCCCTATCCCTTGCATCGGGATTCATGCTTAGTTGTAGCGCGATTACCCGACTCATTTCCGAACGAAGTTTCAGCGGGATAGGTGCAGCAAGCCGGGGTTTTGCGTTACTCACATCAGGTTTTGCTGAGCTGTTCGCTTCAGTCGCGCGTCTGCGCGCGTCGTCGACCTGCTTCTGTCGCGCGTCCCGAAGCGCCCTCTGATCAGCCAGGTTCCATTTCAGACTCTCCCGGGGGGGAGCCGGACCCAAAGAACGAAACTTATAGAGGTCGTTCACCACGCGTCACCTTCCCGTGACTCTTCCCATGTTTGAATCGGTCGTACTGGAAGGCGCGAGTGGGAAGCCCCGCGCCTTATCGCCGCCGATGATCGGTCAGCAGCTATCCGTCTGCTTAATTCTACTGCAATACCACGATGGCTCGGGCTGTACTGTTCTGATGCTCGCTTGTGCTGAAATCCCGCATGGATACAGGGTGTTTCCGATTAATATAGAAATCAGAACTTCGGTTGAAAAATCAGCCGAGCTGAGGTGAGAAATGAACACTAAATCACCAAGTCAATTGCGACGATTCGCCCGAGCCGTTGCCAAAGGCGAATCTCTGAAACGTGCCATGACCGAGGCGGGCTACAGCGAATCCACAGCTAAGAGGGGCAAAGCGGCCCTTTCAAAACCGATGCTTGCGGCACTCGCCGAACAAGGCGCTCAACTCGAATACCTGGGCGGGGCGGTAACACCGGAACAGCAGGAAAAGATTGTCCGGGGGCGATTGCTCCTGAACACGTTTAGGGGCAAGGATGAGGCTGTACAGAGCGCGAAACTGCTAGGAGCTGACCGCCGAGTGGCAATGTGGAAAGACGATTCCGTCAAGGGCATCATCGTGTTGCAATGCCCTGCATCCCTCTGCCTTGATTTGGAACCTTCCATAACAGAAAGCGAATTGATCGGGTAGGCCAGACGCTGGAGTAAGCTGGCCGTAGGAGGGCACACAATGCGCTATCTCATGACGATTCTTCTATTAGCTTCATCGTTTGGGTTCTCGCAATCAACTGCATCGGATAATTCTGCTCAGGCTGGGCGGTTTGTACTAACTTCCGCGACGGTCACCGGGAGTGACGATGTTGGAACGGACAAAACTCAGCACGTTCTCTTTCTGATAGACACCAAGACTGGGAAGGTGTGGTCTTACTTGCCGTCCTCAACTCCGCGCCAGAAGGATGGTTCGGTGAGAGTCATACCGGAAGGGTTCATTCAGGTATTTGTAGACGGCGTTGATGGTAAGTATTTTGATTTCATGCAAAAAACCCTTGGGCAGAGCTTTCCCGTTGTCCGATAGATTATTCCTCTTCTCCTAACAATTCGGGAGCCGCAGCTAATGTTTCTTCTGCTCAGCGGCTGTTATCTGTTCGCAGGTAGGCTGTCGATTGCGGAACAAGTAATTCCGTATGCTCCAGTTTCGCTCTCCAGTCGCATGTGAAAGCACGTAGGAGTGGAACATATGGGGGAGGGGTGTTCCCGGCGGGACGCTTGATAGGTACCGGACGCGCCTTTACTGTGCCCAAAATGTGCCCATCAGGACGCAATCGGAGGCATCCGAACGCCACCGAACGTAACGCCTCGATTATCTAAGCGGCTGTAAGTGCCACGAAAAGGGCGGCTCTGGCTGATGCGGGAAGCGACTCAAAATCCGCCGAGGCTTATCACCTCGTGGGGGTTCGACCCCCCCTCCCGGCACCAAGCCAGTTGTCTGCGGTCGGCGGCCAGTTGGTAGTGCGTCCTCGCGCGCTTCACTCAGGTCTGAAACCAGCACTCAAAGAGAAAGCCGCAGCGCCCATTCGCAGGTCCCCGATTGTGTATCACACCCGAAAACATACAAAAAAGCTGAAACCGGCGCGAAGCCGCCAACCAAAGAGGGTTCCGGTTGCCTGCACGGCACTACCGGAACCCGCGTACAGCAGTCAGTCTTCAAGTGTACGGCAATCAGTCTCCGTACCAGTAAACGTTCAAGCAGGATGCACGCCCGAGCGGCGAGTTGGCCAAGGCCGAATCGCCATCGTGGCCGCACATGCTGACCGCCGACGGACGACCCATAGGTCTCCAGATGTGCCCGTGCGCCCAGTCATAAGGATGTCCGGAGTAGGCTCCGAGCGAGATGGTGTCCTGAAGCCACGAGCTGACCACCGGAGCTAAGTATCCCAGGCTCGAACCGTAAGGACCGCCGGCGCCGTCATTGATGTACATAATCGTGCGATAGCCGACGACGTTGCGGGCTCCGCCGAAGATGGTCCACCAGGGACTCGGCCACGATGAAGTATCCGAGGGCGTCGGAATGACTTCGCAGGAGTGGAGTATCCAATCCGCCAGGTAGCCGTTAGCAGAACCACCGTATCCCGGGTAAGGAATACCTCCATTGATGTTCACTCCATCACCCCAGTTCTGATAGGTAGTGAAATACCACCAGTCGCCGTGTACTTCGGTGAGGTTGATGTTTACTGCATTCGCATAGTAGTTTTTCGAGCTGGTGAACAGGTAAGGATAGGCCCAATAATACTGGGAGTTGGTGAAGTATCCACCGAACCAGGTGCCGGACAACGATGACCAGAAGCTGTTTGCATCGTTTACCCATCCCGCGTCGTCGTTGCGCACCACATAGCGGCCGACAGAGATGATGCCGGGAGTAACCGTCCCCGACTGCGCTTCCAGCAAGCCATTCTGCGCAGCAGCCTGCGGCATGTCACCGGTGACCACGCCCAATACCGGCAGCGCCTCATCGGTTTTGCCGAATGCCACGTAGCCGATAAGCTGGTCGTCATGGGAGCCGGCGTCGCCGCTCTCTGCCTTCACCAGGCGAGCAGTGAAGCGATACACCGGCTGCAACAGTTGCTGGTTGCCGTCGTAGTAAGCCAGTTGAACGCTGTCGATCACGACATCTGAATTCTTCAGCGCATAGTTCATCTGGTTCGCAATCTGGCTGCGCACGTCCAGGCCTGACGACTGCACGGTTCCGATCTGCCGCGCCACCTTCCACGAACGCGTCAGACCTTCCACCGATCCGCTGCCGGAGAGCGCCACGACAGCGCGCGAACCTGCACCGTCCACCGGAATATTTCCCACGAAACGATGGGCAACAAAGTACGCCAGATAAGGCGCAGTGGCCTTTTCTTCGCGCGTGCTGCCATCGTCTTCGCGGACCAACGTTGCTCCATTCAGCAACAACGGCTGATCAATCTCGAAGCGAGTATCATCCGCAGCGATGAACCCTGACGAGAATATCTGCTGCGCCGTCTCCACCAGGTTCGGCAGGCTGGCTTGCGACAGCGGAGCCAGTTTGCTGAGCGTCGGATAGATTGCGGCATCACCGCTCTTCAGATCTACCATCGCCTTGAGGTGGTTCCCCTCGTCCGCGCCGAGGACTCCCTCCATAGCCGGCGATGACTTGCCGCTGAACAGAGCCAGGCTGGAAATGGGAGCCAATTTCGCGCCATTTCGTTGCGAAGACAACGCCTGACTCACCACCCCCGTGGGCGGCGCCGCCGGCGTCAGCTTGAACAGCGCCAGTTCACCAGGCGCTTGCGGGATCGAAGCGTCGAATCGGATGACATGGTTAACCGAAGTTTTCTGGCCCACATTCTGCGCGTTGGCGGACTTCAGAAGGGCAAAGGCGCTCGCCAGGAGAAGCGTCAAAACCATCGTCGTGCTGATAGCTCGATTTCTCTCGTTGCGAGTTAGAGACACACTGTAATTCATTGTTTCTCCTTTTCTCTCTCTCTGGAGGCGTACTCAGAACGAGCTTTGGTAGACAGCCTTGGCGGGCATTGCCCTGGCCGGGTTTGGGCCGACTTCCATTACTCTGTTTGTCCGGCGGGGTGGCTTTGTTGCTTAGTAGCCTTCGGCCTCGAGCGCGGGATACTCGGTTTTCTGCATCGCCGAACGGCTGTCTTCTCTATGGCAATCTGGTGGCCAGTGCGATGTTGAACACGACTGCGGCTCTAAGCTGCTGCAAACAGATGGAGAGTTCGAATCACGCTGCGTCTCACAGGCAATCAATCCGACCAACGATGCTAGCCGAACGGATAGAGTTCCTATCGCGGCGGATAGAAGAGCTCCACATGCGCCCAATCGTCATCTCCGGGTTGCTCGCGCCAAAACGAAAATGAACTACAGTCGCAAACTTAACGAAGTGTTCGACTACTGGAAACGGATATGAATACAGCTGGGCCCCATGCAAGCCTTCGTTTGGCTTGAGTGGGATTCGATACGGTTCATAGCGCTACGCAATTTCCTCAACCGCCGACTCCCGCTCTTCCACCGTCACGCTTGCCACCGGCTTGCGCACGGGCAGCGAGATATTCTGGCTGATGGCGGCGCGTTGCGGTATCACCTTATTGCGGACGTCATTGGCATCGATATTGTGGTCCATGCGGTACTCGAAGATGGCGCATTTGGCCTGCAGATACTGCTCCTCCGTAAGCTTCATCGGCATGTCGAAATCCTCGTCGCGAATCTTGAGCAGCCTCTGGCGGCGGGGAGCGCTTGCCGACTCGCTGCTGTCGTCCTCGAGCGTGGAGAATGCTTCGTCCGGCTGCTCCTCGAAGGTAACGGCAGCCGCGATGTTCTCTTCTTCCGATTCCGCCGGATCCTCGACGCGCAAGCTGGCAGTCTCCGCCACGTCGAGCTCGAAGTCGTGCTCAAAGCTGTCGTAACGATTGCAGATGGCGTTGTCGGAGTCGGCCTCAGCTTCTTTTTGCATGTTGCGCAAGTTTGAGCTGGCGGTCTGCAACGAATACAGCACCAGGCCGGCAGTTTTGCGGTCGAGCGTGCCTTTCAGCAGGGCGTCGGTCACCTGCATGAGCGCGAGTTGGATGGACGCAGCATCTTCCAGCAGCGGCAACTCGATCGCCGGAGCCTGCAGGCCGTGGTCGAAATAACGCTTCAGGCGCAGCCGCCGTCCAATGTCGATGATGTGGAAGAAACAGTAATTGCGGTCGCGCATGGCAGGCGATCCGCAGAAGTGGCCGTTGGCTTTGACGTGTTCGCAGTGGCGAATTGTCGGCATGATGTGCTCCGTGTTGTGAAGTCGGGTGTCAGGTATCAGGTCTCAGAAAGAACCCTCCGGAAAGCTGACACCTGATACCTGAAGCCTGATACCCCTCCCCGGCGGTACCCCGTAAAATGTTGATTCCATTGGGCTGGCAAAAAACTTTCCTTGTAAAATCTTGAGCCCGTGAGACTTGCGGGTAAGATATTGGAAACAAACGCTTTTCGCCGTTCGCCATTCGCTTTTCGCCAGAGGTCGGCGGCTCGTGTAGTTTGTGGCGGCTGGGCACGTGGGGCTTTTCTTCTGCCTGGTAGCTGGAAGCTGGCGGCTGGGAGCTCTTGAGTTCTGGCGAACAGCGAATGGCGAATAGCGGCAAAGCGGCTTTTCCCCACACCTTCCCCCTCCCCGAATCTGTTGCGAGTTTATGAAATCACGCAACCGATTGCGGTGAGCGCGGGCACGGCGATGTGTGACGAAGGAAAATCAGAAGTGTTGTGAGTTCAGCAACATAGAAACCGGGTTGTGAGCAAAATAGTTCGGGCGGTTATACGACACGTTCGTGCCTATTCGAAAAAAGGGAACTGCTGTTCGTCTTGAGCTACCAACTGACAACTGACTTGTGGCACCCACGTGAGCGTCGCCCGCGCCACCCGCCCTGGGAGTAGCCGAAAATTGAACAGCACCCGAACAGTTAACGAAGCAGCCGCACTACGCCCGTCCCAACCTGCGGTGCTTGTGTTAGCATCTTCAACGACTAAACGTTGTCTCAAATCGCCTGCTTGGGCTGCCATAGGGACTTTATCTTGAACGCTGGGTTGATTGCAGGTATGGGGCTGCCGGGCTGTGGGAAGTCGACAGTGTTCAGGGAGTTAGGTCGTCTGCACGGCTTGAAAGTCTTTTGCGAACCAGAGGAGGAAATCTGGCCGGACGCTGTTCACAAACGCGAAAAGTGTGGTCCGTTCACAGCCATCAGTTGGTTCAGGTCCCAGCGTGTTCCGGACTTATTTGAGGCGGACGCGATCAGGCGAGACGGGCACTTCGTCCTCGTGGACTCCTATTACGATAAGCTGCTGCGGTACTACTTGGGAAAGGACGGGATGGAGTGGTTGATTGCCCTCAATGACCCGTATTTTGAACTTACACTCGAGATGGCGGAATTAGATTATGAACACCTGCCCGGCGCCGATGTCTTAGTGTTCTTCGAACTGGATGAGATAACTTGGCATCACTTCATTGAGGGTCGAAACCGAGCATTAGATCGCCACGAAGGCCTGCGCAGTAGTTTCGGAACTCAGAAGTATCTTCGGAGTGCCGCTGAAGAGTACGCATCGGAGACTGGCTCAGTGCTGATTATCTTCGAACAAAAACTATCCACCCATGTCCAAGCCGCTCGTGAACTGAGCATCGCGCTGGCCCAGCACGATGTAATTCTCGGGCCGGAGAGCAGGATTCCATGAGGCGATTTGTCAGAGTCATTGTCAAAAATGCAAAGAATCAGTTCTTAGTGATGAGGCACTCTTGTGACAGAGCCAAGTACTGGAACTATCCAGGCGGAAAAGTGGAGCAGGGGGAGACATGCGAAGACGCTGCTTGCCGTGAGGTATTCGAGGAACTTGGAGTTCGATTAGTTGAGATTCGAGAACTAACTCGAATGTGCATCGAATTGGATAAAGAGCAGTGGGAAGGGATTTTCTATTTCGCTCAGCGCCTCGAAGGAGAACCCGTTAGAAATGAACCCGAGCGCTGCGCTGAGTTATCGTTCAAGGACTTTGACGATTTATTCATACTGCCTTCTATCGCATGCGTTCTTGGACGTGTAGCTCCGCATGCCCAATCCCTCAATCCTTCTTTATTCTTGCCCTCGCAGCCGAAGACAGCACTGTATGACCATTCTTACGGACTCCTTTAACGTCCTTAGAGAAGGCAAGACTCTCCTATCCGAAGACCTCGAACCGTTTGAGTCTGCTCCTGCTCATGTCCTAGCTGCGCTTGGATTTCAGCTCGCCAGAAAAAGTGAATTGAACTCTGTTGAACGCGACGTCCTCGCCTTAGTAGGGCGAAAAAGCCCAGAAGCGGCGTTATACATCGCACGTCTTTCTCCCGGAATCAGTGATTACTTAGGTCAAAGAGATGCGCATTCCGCTGCACCGTCATCTGATCGGCTGCAGTTACTCCAGCGAACTACACGTGACACTGAAATCGGTTACGAAGGAATCAATACTCTGATTTCGAATTTTGTCTCGGGAGCGATTTCACCGGAGCTAATGTCCGTTTGGCTGATGAAGGTAAAGCTTGATGGCCTGTCAAGAAATGATATTTGGGACCTGACGATAGCAATGCGGGATTCGGGTCGGATATTCGACTACCGTGCGCTACCTGAGCTTCGAAAGCGGCGGATCATACGGCGATATCCGACCGGAGCATTGTCGGAAAAGATAGCGCTAATCCTGCCCGGCTTGTTTGCGTCCGTTTTCGCAAGCGTGCCATTCGCGTCGCCTTTTCTAGTAGCCAGATCTCTAAGCTTTACGGGCGGTACATGGGACAAGCTGCAATCAATTCCAGAGTTTAGATTTCCTCTCCAAGGTCAGGAAGTGATTGAGGCGATGCAGGCTTGTGGAGTTGCAATGTCCGTAACCCAAGGAGATCTGAACCCTGCTGATCGTAAGATGTACCAGCTAAGGAGTGTAACCGGTACTGTTGAGTCTACTGAGCTGATCATCGCAAGCATCGCCAGCAAACAACTCGCAGTTCCTGCCGATATGCTGCTATTGGATGTCCGCTATGGCTCTGGTGCGTTTCTCCACTCGCGTGCGGAGGCAGAAGACACAGCATCCCAAGTAGCTGGTGTCGTACAACGAGGAGGTGTACCCTGTGTTCCTTGGTATAACGACACGCCAGAGCCGAACGGCATGGCTGTCGGCAATGCACTAGAAGTATTAGAGGCGCTTCAGGTCATGGGCCAAGAGACCAAGATGAATTGGGATCGGCGCGCTCTCCTTGAGCAGCGCAGGCTTGTCATTGCAACCTTTGTTTCCCTGATGGAAAGCCAGTTTGGATCGCTAGGAGTCGATTGGAAGGCCCGAGCTGAAGAGAACTTTGAAAGCAGACTTGTACTGAAGGGATTTGTTGAGCTGCTCTCTGCCCACGGCGTTGGCGACTCGGTTATCCAATCGCTCCTTGCGGACCCTTCTGCCGTGTTGCTGCCGAAGACTCCTGGATTGCCAGTACACTCGGCTAAAGACGGTAAGCTCGTTGGACTTGACCAGCGAAGGCTAGGTGAGTTCGTGAATTTTACTCTCGGCGGAGGAGGGAACGATTTCGGCCTGGAGTTTGACGCTCACGCTGGCGTGATTTTGAACAAAAGGCTCGGTGACTCCATAGCAGAAGGCGATGCCTTATGCTCAATCTACAGCGCTCAACTAGCCACTCGCGACAACGCAACGCTGGCACGCGAATGCCAGACCTGTTTCATCGTCGAATAGCTGAATGTGCCGAGTGCTCCAGGTTCGCCCAGCATTTGGGCTAACCTGGGGATCATTCTTTGATCGGAAGAGTGGCGGCCTGCTCGATAGGTGTATCACCCACGTTAGCGTCCAAACGATGGACGTAAACATGGGGCACCCAGCGCGCAGGGGCTAAAGCCCGAACGACAGGGCACGTCAACGGCCCGTCTAAAAGACGGGCCCTGATACAAAGCGAAGCCGAAATCTCACTCACGCCAAACGACGGCTTGGGTGGTGCGCCCGGCGAACTGCAGATCCCTCGGCTCCGCTCGGGATGACACCCTTTAAGAAGGGAAGAGCCTCCGGCCAAAAGCCAAGAGCCAACTGCTAAGTGCCATCGTCCGAAATCCCACTCAAGCCAAACGATGCTTGGGTGGTGCACCCGGCGAACTGCAGATCCCTCGGCTCCGCTCGGGATGACACCCTTTAAGAAGGGAAGAGCCTCCGGCGAAAAGCCAAGAGCCAACTGCTAAGTGCCATCGTCCGAAATCCCACTCACGCCAAACGGTGCTTGGGTGGTGCGCCCGGCGAACTGCAGATCCCTCGGCTCTGCTCGGGATGACACCCTTTAAGAAGGGACGAGCCTCCGGCCAAAAGCCAAGAGCCAACTGCTAAGTGCCATCGTCCGAATCCCATTCAAGCCAAACGATGCTTGGGTGGTGCACCCGGCGACCTGCAGATCCCTCGGCTCTGCTCGGGATGACACCCCCGGGAGAAGGGATGAGCCTCCGGCGAAGAGCCAAGAGCCGACTGCTAAGTGGCATCGTCCGAATCCCATTCAAGCCAAACGACGGCTTGGGTGGTGCGCCCGGCGAACTGCAGATCCCTCGGCTTCGCTCGGGATGACACCCCTTAAAGAAGGGACGAGCCTCCGGCCAATAGCCAAGAGCCAACTGCTAACTGCCATCGTCCGAAATCCCACTCAAGCCAAACGACGCTTGGGTGGTGCACCCGGCGAACTGCAGATCCCTCGGCTTCGCTCGGGATGACACCCCTGGGAAAGGCTTGAATGGGGCACCCGCCATCGTCCGTAATCCCACTCAAGCCAAACGACGGCTTGAATGGGGCACCCGAACATCGGCTGTTCTTACGGCGTGGCGGGCGAGGCCGCGACGGAAGGCTTCGGGGTGAATCCGACGCGTCCCTGGCGAATGACGGTTGAGAAATCGAGGCAGTCGCCACAGGCTTTGGCGACGGGATTGATGTGGGCCTGGGCCTTCAGTTCGGGCAGAGTCAGTCCGCCGGTGACCAGGGTGTGGTGCTCGTACATCATCTCGTCCATCTTGCCGTTGAGCAGGATGCGGTAATCCAGGCGCATGCGGGTCTGGCGAGCCTCATCGGCAGACACCGCGATGTTGGTGGTGCAGTTGTTGGTGATCGCGTTGTACCACTCGGGCTGGCGATGCAGTTCGTTGGCGCGTTGCAGATAGTCGAGGAAAATTTTGCGCGCCATCGCCGGCTTTACCGTGGTGCGAAAGAGGTAGACCTCTTCGTCCTTGCGGTAGTCGGTGCGCAGGCGGATGACGTCGCGCTCGTCGGTCGCGATGTAAGTAAGAGCGTACTGGCGAAAGAATCCGCGAATGGCGGAGTAGCTTTGGCCGACTACGTCGCGAGTCTCAATCGACATGGCGACATGGCCCTGATCGCCGAAGTCGAAGCTGGCGATAGGATGGGCGATCCAGGGCGAGCCCCACCAGGTAATAAAGATGTCGGCGCCGCTCAGGTTGGCCAGGTTGTAGGAACGGGTTTCCCACCGGCAGGTGTAGTCCGTCTCCGTGACGTAACTACAGTTGCGAAAGTTGTGAATCGTAACCTGGTCACCGTTGATGTCGGCGTAGGCGGTCTGCGCGTTGTCCGGCGCCCAATCAGCGGTGTTGGTGGGCTCAAGGCTGAGCCACCAGACAACGACGAGAGCGAACCCGGCGAAGGCGACCACCAATCCTGCATGGCCGCGGCGCAGCACGAGCAAGGCGCCGAAGATCACCGCGAGATAGACGACGGCGAGCACCGGCCGCAACGCCGGATACGGCGAGTCGAAGAAGAGTGCGGCGGCCGCCCAGACGGTGAGCAGAACCGCAATGATTGTCAGCAGCACCAGCACGAGGTTACGCAGCCATCGCACGCGACGAATCCTTTCCCGGCGAAATCGAGTCGAAATCGTCGCTGCCCTGCGTCATTGTCCCACGACCTGTGCGCGCGTCATCTCGCCGACGACTTTAGCGCCTCCGTGCAACAAGCCTTCGGATTTCAGGCGGGCAAACAAGTCAAGCGTACGAGCAATGAGCCCGGTCCATCCCGTCTGGTGACTGGCGCCCAGCCCAGCGCCGTTGTCGCCATGGAAGTACTCATAAAACAGGATGTAGTCGCGCCAGTACGGATCATCCTGGAATATCCTGGTTCCTCCGTAAACCGGACGCTTTCCGGTTTCGTCGCGCAGAAAGATGCAGGAAAGGCGGCGGGCAATCTCTTTGGACACTTCGAACAGGGTCATGTACTTGCCGGAGCCGGTCGGGCATTCCACCTTGAAGTCATCGCCGTAGAAGGCATACATGCTCAGCAGTCCGCGAAGAATGAGCGCGTTCACTGGCATCCAAATGGGTCCTCGCCAGTTGGAGTTGCCGCCGAACATTCCGGTGTTCGACTCTGCCGGCAAGTATTGCACCCTGTACTCCTGTCCAGCAAAGTGAAATTCAAAGGGATGATCGAGGTGATATTTCGAAAGCGAGCGGATGCCGTAAGGACTGAAGAACTCGTTTTCATCGAGCATGTACTTCAAAATCCGCTCCAGCTTCTGCTGGTTGCAGACCGAGGCCATCCTGCGGTCCGCATAGCCTTTAAAGCCGCCATCGAACACAGCAATCTGTTTGATCACTTCAGGATGCCGCTTGCGGAACAACTCGATCAGTTCAACAATTCTCGGATGATTGGCAACGGCCCCCGGTGCGAAGATGGTGGCGGCGCACAAGGGCAGCAGCCCGACCATGGAACGGATCTTCAAACGCATGGCATCGCCGTTCGGAAAGTGGAGGAGGTCGTAGAAGAAGCCGTCCCCGTGATCCCACATCTCGTCTTGATTCACGCCCACGCGGTCCATGGCATAAGTGATCCAGGCGAAGTGCTCGAGGAAGCGGAAAGCAGTCTCCTCATACATCGAGTCGTATTCCGTCAGGATGAGCGCGATCTCCAGCATGCACTGGCAGTAGAACGCCATCCATGCGGTGCCGTCAGCCTGATCGAGATGGCCGCCGGTTGGCAGCGGCGAACTACGGTCAAACACGCCGATGTTGTCGAGCCCAAGAAATCCGCCGGCGAACACGTTGCGGCCATCGGGATCCTTGCGGTTGACCCACCAGTTGAAGTTGAGCATCAGCCCCTGGAAGGAGCGCTCAAGGAAACGCAGATCAGCTCGGCCCAGCTCGGTCTCAACCCGGTACAGAAACAACGTTGCCCAGGCGTGCACCGGAGGATTCACATCGCTGAAGTTCCACTCGTAGGCGGGGATTTGTCCATTCGGGTGGGCGTACAGCGTGCGGAGCATCAGGAGCAGCTGGTCCTTCGCGAAGTCGAAATCGACGAGCGAAAGCGAAATGGTGTGGAACGCCAGGTCCCACGCGGCGTACCAGGGATACTCCCACTTGTCGGGCATGGAGATGACGTCGCTGTTGAGCATGTGGAACCATTCCGGGTTACGCGCTCCACCCTTGCCGGTTCCCATCAATGGGTGAGAGTCGTGCTCGGTGAGCCAACGATCGAGGTCGAAATAGTAATACTGCTTGGTCCACAGCATGCCCGCCAGAGCCTGGCGGTGGACGCGGCGCTGGTCTTCGTTAAGGTTGGCCGGCGTGATTCGGTGGTAGAACTCGTCTGCATCTGCGAGGCGGCTCGCGAAGACTTTGTCGAAGGTGGTAAAGGCATCCACAGCCGGCTTGGCGCTGAGGCGCAGCCGCACAACCTTCGCTTGTCCGGCCGGAACGTCAAGCACGTAATGAGCGGCGGCTTTGGTTCCGGATTTCGCAGGATTCACCGCGTCCGTTTTGCCGGCGATTACGTATTCGTGGAAAGCGTCTTTTACATACGGAGTCGGATTCGCCTGACCCCAAAGGCGACTGGTGTTGGTTTCGTTCTCGGTGAACAGTAACTCGGCGGCGTCCTCGCACTGCAAGGTGTAATCGCCAAATTGTGGATGAGAAGCCTGTATGGCATTGTCGCCCATCTGGCGCAGGGCAGGCTTGGGTTCGCTTTCCTCCCATGACCAGGTGTTGCGGTACCACAATGTGGGAAGCAGGTGAATCTGTGCTGCTTCTGGGCCGCGGTTGAAGACAGAGATTTTGATCAGTACGTCTTCTGGATCGCCCTTGGCGTATTCCACGAAAACATCGAAGTAGCGATCGTCGTCGAAGATTCCGGTGTCGAGGAGTTCGTACTCCCTCTCTTCGCGGGAGCGCCGTGCGTTCGTCTGCAGCAGATCGCGGTACGGATATTCCCGCTGAGGATACTTGTAGAGGTACTTCATGTAGGAATGGGTCGGCGTGCTATCGATGTAAAAGTAGTATTCCTTTACGTCTTCGCCGTGATTCCCTTCACTATTGGTCAGGCCGAACAACCGCTCCTTGAGGATGGGATCGCGGCCGTTCCACAGCGCGAGAGCGAAGCACAGACGCTGCTTATCGTCGGAGATCCCGGCCAATCCATCTTCGCCCCAGCGGTAGGCGCGTGAGCGCGACTGATCGTGCGTGAAATAGTTCCACGCATTGCCATCCTTGCTGTAGTCCTCGCGAACCGTACCCCATTGCCGTTCACTCAGATACGGTCCCCACTTCTTCCAAGGGACGCCCTGTTCGCGAGCGTCATTCAATCGCTTCTGCTCGGTGACCTGTACGTAGTCGAGTGGCGTGCTCTGTTGGTTTGATACTGCCATGGAAATCTCCTTTACTGCTCCGCTGCGATGGCTAAGAAAGCTTGAAGGAAGTGGTAGCCCCAGGGAGCTAGATCCACGTAGAGTCCGCGGGCTTGGATGTCGTCGCCCAAGCGCTCGTATTTCGCGTCAGCTATGTTGTCCCGGAGAACGGTACTGCGACCAGTCACATCATTCCAGCCCGGGTGAATCATCGCCTGCGCCCGGCTATCACTGAGGTTCACGACGATGAGATATCGCTCCCCATTCCTTTCCCAACTCCAGGCAACGATGTTCTTGTAGCTGGGGTTATCGGGCCATCCTGTACGCTCGCACAAGCTCCAGTTGCCATCGCGAAATACCGGACTGTTACTAGCCGCAAGCAACGTGCGGTAGAACTCCAGCAGTGCAGTATCGACGGGCTCCTCCGGACGACGGCTGAGGAAAACAGGCAAGCGAATCTTGCGGCCTTCGAACTGTCCTTCATGGAACATTCTCGCGCCCGGCAAGGTCGATGTCACTACCGCCGCGGCACGTTCTTTCTCGGGAGCAAAAGCTGCTGCCGCTCGTGGTTCATCGTGATTTTCGAGGAAGCGCAGCAATCTTTTCTGATAGGCGAGGTTGGCGCAAAGATGAAGTCTGACGCTCTCGGCATTCTCGTGGTCCAGGCGATCGTATAGCCGCTTGTCGTAGCAAAAGTCGAAACCATTCTGCTGAAGTTCCCACTCCATGTCCCAATAGGCTTCGGCAAGGAACAGAAAATTGGGACTGATCTTCTTGAGTGCCGAAATCACGTCCTCCCAGTATTCGACGGCTGGCTTCTTACCGGCGCGGCTTCCCCAGGTCCGCTGGAATACCGAGTCCAACAAGAGCATTGCCATGTCGCAGCGCACTCCGTCGCACTGGTCGGCAATATCAGCGAGGGTATCGATAACGGCTTCTCGCAAGCCCAACTCAAAAGCATTGAGTTGCAACACGTCGGGCCATGCAGGAAAGTAAGGGTCTTTGCCGCAGGCGAAAACTCTTCCTTCTACCTCAACACAGGAGGCTGAATCGTTCGGTAGACCGTCGGGGCTGCCTTGAATGAAATATTCCGGGTGCTGCTTCACCCACGGGTGGTCGGGGGCAAGGTGATTGGGAACGAAATCGAGAACGAGACGCAGACCCCGTTTCGCCAACTCCTGGCGAGCCACGGCCAAGCCCTTTCTTCCGCCCAGGTGCTGATCGACGACATAGCGACGCACGCAGTACGGCGAGCCAACATTGTCTTCGGGACGAAAATCGGGCAATGCGCTGCGGAAGTCTGCTTGAAGATTTGGATTCTGATTGGCGATGGCGACACCGGCGGGACTGCGCTCCCATACGCCCATCAGCCAAACTGCGTCGAAACCAAACTCAGCGATGGCATCCCATTCGGTGGAAGGTACGGAACTCAGGTTGATCGGAGATTTCGACTTCGCTCCCAGCTCCGCGAGCCACACCCAGGTATTGACCTCATACAATGTGGGATACAGCGGCCAGACGGGCATTGCTCTTGCTCCTTGCGGCTCAGGGAAGGAGGGACTCCGCTGTATTAATGTAGTGCTTTTCGCACCGGGGCACCAACTGGAGGAGACCTTAGTCCCGTGTGCCGAAGATCCCCCCAGCGCCGCGGTGATGTCATCCGTCGGCTAGTGTCTCCGGCCACCCCCGCCCATCCTGGCGCCACCCATTCTCGCGCCGCCGTAGCTGCCGGAGTTGAAGGTCTGAGTCCTCTGCGCGCCTTGGGTGCGCATTTGCTGCTGCCGGTCGAGGTTCGCATTCGGCTTGGTGGTCGATTGCCATCCGCTGCCGCTATTGCTCGACCAGTTGCCGCTGTCGCGGTTGTAGCGGTAAACGGTCCCATCCTTACCGGCATAGACGTTGTTCTTGCCGGCAGCAACGCCCGCGTTGGTATTGGTGTTGTAAGCGAAGCCGCCGCGACCGGCAGTGCCCTGTCCGCTGTAGATGTTGCCGGCATAGCCTGCGCCACCGCCGGCCACAATGCCGGTATTCGGGTTATAGGTCGCAGCGCCGCGATATCCAGCCGTGTTGCCGGTGTAGACATTGGTGTTATAGCCGCGTCCAGCAACGGTTGAGCGGCCAGTCTGCGTGTTGTAGTACGAGCCTCGGGTAGCCGCACCGTAGTTGCCGGTATAGGGATTGGCCCACGCTGCACCGGTACGTGAGTAGGCGGTGTTGCCCCACATGCCGTAAACATTAGCGACAGCGGCGCCACCCCACGCGCCCCAGCCATAGTAGGGATACCAGCCGTATCCGTAGTAGCCCATCGGTCCCCACCACGGGTAGTACCAGGGATAGTAAGCGTAGCCGTAACCGAATCCAAAGCTCCAGCCGGTGGTCGTAGTCCAGGTAAATCCGGCGCCAACGCCATAGGTATACGGCCATCCATACCACACCGTGGGACCGATGTAAGGCGCGTAATACCATCCCGTCCCGTAAACCACGGTTGTGGTGTTTGCCGAAACCACAGTGCCGTAGTAGCCAGGGGTGTAGCCAACGTAAACCACCTCGGGCGACGAACCATAGACCTTCACATAAGTCACATAGTAGATGGGTGAACTTGGCGGAATAGTGTAGATCTCTTCCGGCACC
Organism: uncultured Acidobacteriaceae bacterium; assembly: GCA_963796585.1. GTDB lineage: Bacteria > Acidobacteriota > Terriglobia > Terriglobales > Acidobacteriaceae > CAVVDY01. The sequence continues at coordinate 318,028 of CAWCMB010000001.1, read as the reverse complement.
CTATCGACAATGCTCCACGGCCCTTGTGGAGTGGGAGCTTTGAACCACACGCCAGCTTCAACGCAGTAGTAGTTGTTATCTGAGACCTTGATTACTGGAACCGACGTATTCCTGGCGTAGTACATCGAGGTGCCTTCGACGGGAACAAAGGTCGCCTCGCCGTCATACACCACCGTCAGCTTGGCTTGAGAACGTGTAATGGTCGCCGTCTGGGGAATCGAGTTCGCGATCAGCCCTTCAGCGGCCTGTGGCGTTCCCGGCACGGATGCCAGAATGGTCGCCTTCGGGCTGTCGACCGGGATCTTCGCAAAGTCAGAAGGCATGTCGGATTTGCCGACGAAGGCCCATGGTCCATCGAGCGATGCGCCCCTGAACCAGCGGCCGGAGATCAGAACGTAGTACTCACTGCTGAGGCGGAAGATGTCGCCATTCGTGTTCTCGACGTACTCCAGCCCGGTGCCCGGAATGGGCTTATACACGGGCTCGCCTCGCGTCTCAATCAACTCGGCCGGCCCGAAGGAAATATACACGTTGGGAATCTTCGCGTTCTTCCCCTCTTCTTTCAGCGAAGGCTGCGCCGCCGCCGGTTGCTGTGTTTGAGAAGACTTGGCTGACTGCTGCTGGGCCGACGGCTGCGTTTGCAGGGTCTGCGCACCGGTCTGGTTGACGATGTATTCCTCAGCCTTCTTCATGTCATCGGGCAGCTTCTTCGCATAGGTCCACGGACCCTCGAGCGTTTTTGCCTGAAGCCACCAGTCGGACACGCGCAGGTAATAAGTCTTCTTGTCGTCTTCAAACAGCAGAACGGCGCGGGTATTAATGACGCGCTGGAGCTTGGTTCCCTGGATCCCACGCAACTGTGCCGGTCCATCAATTAAGACCAGCACCGCCTCGGTTGTAGAGAAGATGATCTTCGGCGGATCGTTCTTAACCTCAACGCCTTTGGCCACCTCGCCTTCAGCTTCAAGCGCGGCTTCAAGCCGATCGAGCGATATGGTCTTCGTCGCGCCCGGCAGCTTTTGCCGAAGGAGTCCCGTGAGCACAGGCTCGTTCTCGGGAGCAAGTGGGAATTTCACCTTCGTGAGCTCGATATTGTCGAGGGTCACCAGGCGATTGATTTTGTCCACCTCGGTGCGGGCGCTGAACCATACCACGCCATATGTCGGACTGCCGCCCTTTGCTTTCGTCAACTCGACAGCGGAGTACAGATCGATGTGGTTGCCTTCCCACTTATCCACCTGCGGCTGGTAGACCAGGAACTTGTCGGTGCCACTGGTGAAGGTCCGGGGCCATGTGCCTTCCGAAGCTTTGGCTGTCTGGGTCTTTGCCTTCTGCGTACTGGGCGCGTTAGGAAGCGTTTGTGCGCCACTCAACGTGCCGACAAAAATGCAGGCGCAGAACGCAACAAGTACAGCTGCGCAGGATGAAGTAGTCACTCGTCGTTGCATCGAAAAACCTTTCTACCCTGGGACCGCGGTCATTGCCACGGCCCTCGTATTTCAGAAAACCCTGCCTACCTGGAAGAAGACCTTGGCGTGTCCATAGTTGCCGACGGCGCCCCCTATTTCCACCGGTCCGAATAACGTGTTCACAATCACGCCTGCCACTACATCGCCTGGTAGATAAGGCGGCTTAGGACCATTGGGAAGCTGGTAGGTCTTTCCGACTTCAAATTCGCCGATGAAGTCGATGGTGCTGCCCAGCAGCGGAGGCAGCTGTTTCAGCGTCCTGATATAGCCGGTCTGGAAGAGGAAATACTGGTTGGTCAGCAGTTCGTTCTCGCCATACGCCGCCCACCGGGTAGGTCCGCCCAAGTTGAACGCTGGAATTCCGGTTTTGTAGCCGTAGCTGGTTCCGCCATACGCGTTCAGAAAAACGGTCGAAGGCTTACTAATTTGGAAGAAGTTTTGAATACCCAGTTCGGAGACGGGGAATGCCTCGGGAGCACCTGGATTCGCGTTGTAGTACTTGGTGAAGAACTTGACGCTTTCTCCCTTGCGCGGAACGATAGGCTCGTCGAGGGTGGTGAAGGTGTACTGAAGCCTGATATCTCCAGTTCCCCCGGATACAGTTGGTAGCTCCTCGCTATTGCCGACCTGAGGCGAGAGCTTCTCGTAACCACCTTCATAGCCGAGACGCAATTCGCCAGTACGGCCAAAGGCATAACCGAAGTCAAGGCCGCCCAGCGCCTGGCGGTCCCGGTAGATGGAGAGCAGCGTGTTGCCGTTGTAAAGCGGATATTGGTAACTGTTCAGGTCGACTCTGGGAGCTACAAACCATCTGCTCAGAGCATCGAAGGGCCGGTAATACTCGGCGAAGATTTGGTATTGCGAACCTACTGTCACATCGGCACGCAACTCGCGGCGATATCCACCGAAATTGTTAAATGTGGCCCGAGCACCCATGCTGAAGAAAACTTCGTTGTAGTCGGATCCGTTGATCAGAATGAGCGGACGCACGATTGGCGGCGAGTAGGGCTTTATCTGGGCTTCGACTTGGAGTCCGGGTTGGCCATCTTTTTGTACCACCGAGTAGTTCAGGCTGGAAAAGGCACCCTGGCCGTTGAAGCGCAAAATCTGCTGATCGAGGCTTGCGATGTCAATTGGCTTTCCAATGAAGCCGTTCATCTCCGTGGCCATCGACCTGCCAATTTCCGGATCGACGCCGGCGACCTGCACAAACTGCGGCACGGCGGTTGCTCGTATCCGTCGTGCATCACGCTCGTCGAGGTACTTCCTCCAGGAAGCTTCATCTACCGACAGAGGAGCAAGCTGGTCGGCATGGCTTGCAGCAGCATCGTAACCAGCCTTGATGATCGCATCCGCGTCGTCATAGCTCATCGAGGTGTATTTGAGCAGCGGTACCTTGACCAATATGTCAGCATCTTTGAGGGCTATGCGTTCATTGGCGGCGATCATCACCGAAATCGACTGACCCAGCACTCCAAAGCTGGAGAGCGTCGCGTCGGGCTTCAGTGGTTCGGTTTCCAGATAAATTCCGAGAACTTTGTCCGCCCCCATCGCTTTGGCGACACTGACGGGGAAGTTGTTCATCAGGCCGCCATCCACGTAGATGTGGCCGTCAGAGTGCACCGGCGAGAAGATGCCGGGCAGCGACATGGTCGAGCGTAATGCTAGTTCAAGTGGGCCGCTGCGAAAGACGTGCTCCTTCCCCTCCACCAGATCGGTGGCCACACAGGCGAACGGAATGGGCAAATCGTTAAAGCTTTTTATTCCCGAATACGGTAACGCAATGCGATCGAGAATTAGATCCACCTGCTGGCCGGCATTAAAGCCGGAGGGAAACTGCAATCCCTTGTGCACACCGAACTCCAGCGTACTGGGATACTCCGTCGCGTCTTGTTTTCGCCGAAAGGATAGGTCGCTATAAGGTGTCTGCCCCGCGATGACCTGGTTCCAGTTGATCGCCTTGACCACATCGCGCACCTCGGCGGCATTGCGGCCGGTAGCGTAGACGCCGCCCACCAGGCCGCCCATGCTGGTACCCGCGATGTAGCTTATCGGGATATGGTGCTCTTCCAGATACTGGATTACTCCGATGTGCGCCAGTCCAAGCGCACCACCTCCCTCGAACACCAAGCCGACCTTGGGACGATTTCCCGGAGTCGGCGCGTTCTGCGCGAGAGCGAATACCGAAATGAGGGCGATGAGAGAGAGGAATGCGATCGTTCGCAGCGAGCGGATCATAAACGCCAAACCTTTCAGCAGTTGCTGGTGCGAGCTAGCAACGTAGAACGAGAATGGCCTTCGCTCGCCCCTGTTAATGGTACTGGGACGGCATTGCGGCCGTCCCAGCAAGTCAACCCGTGAGTCTTAATTCTTGGTTTGAGGGAGTGGCAACTCGGTACCTGCGATGCCTTTGTTGAGGAGCGCCCGAACCACCACGCGACGGTTCTGCGCCTGGCCTTCGGCGGTCGTATCGTTGCCGACCTGGCGGCTCTCCCCCATGGCTCCCGGCGCCAACATGTTGGTCAAGGGAATGTGACCCTGTTGCAGCAGGATGTTGGTGACATTGCCGGCACGTTCTTCGCTGAGTTTCTGATTCAAGGCGACGCTCCCTATTGCGGAAGCATAGCCCTTCACCTGAATGTTGTAGCCGTTGTAGGTCATGGCCTTCTGCGCCAGTTCCAGCAATGGGGCATTGTACTTGGGATCGACTTTAACCTGCCCATTCGCGAAGTACACCGTGACTTCATCGAGGATGTAATAGTCGTCGAGCTGGCCAAAGCGAGCGCTGTTGGCTGCGATCTTGGCCTTGCTGGCGGCGATCTCCTGCTGCTGTTTGTCGATGGCCTCCTGCTGCTCCTTCAAAGCGGCATTCTGCGCCTTTAGCTCGGCCTCGTTGGCTGAGGCCTGCTGCTGCGTCTCATGCACCCCGGCCTGGATAGCCCGAGCTTGCTCAAGATCGTCACCTTTGAACAAAATGGAGGTCGCCACCAGCTGATTCTTCTCGTTGTAGTTTCCCTGTACTTTAATAGCCAGGCCGGGAATGAGAGCGGCCATCGACATGTCCTTTCGCCGAGCCTTGAGCGCGCCCTGCACCTGCTGCACCTGGGTTTGGTCGGTTAGCAAAACCACCAGTTTCGGCTGCTCCGAAGTCTGCAAGATCACCTCAGGCCCGATGCGGCCCTTGATGATGCCTTCCACCTTTACCTTGTCACCGGCAAAACCAATGGTGCTGAAGCTTGCAACGACAATCACCGCTAAAGCTGTCAATGCAGCTTTACGTAGCTGGGTCTTCGTCATATATTCCTGCTCCTTATTCCAGAATTGAGATCGTTATAAAAAGAACTAGTGCTTCCCTGTCTGTCAGTGGTACCGATCTGTTGGGCGCGATCTTGCATTACTTAGGAACCCAAAGTTGCGGATTCGCCGTGGACTCACTCTGTGCAGTCGCTCTTGTCGCTGGTTGCCCACTGCCATTCACAATGCATTGCACACAAGCTGGCTTGGGGTGGGCGTCCCCTGAACACAGGCATCGGTCCCGTGGGCCAAAAAGTTGCGGACCTACATCAATCCACGGTCACTTTTCTGCGCCCACGCTAACTACGCCCCGGCTAAGCAAGCTTGCAATTGTGAATACTTGGGTACAGCTCATCTTACACTTTCCAAGCTACGATTCCGTGGCGAATCACAGCCAACTATAGGCGCTCTGCGGAGTCGCGCCAACCCGCAGAACTCCTAGGAACTCCGGTTAAACTACCGAGAGAATGGGCGCCTGCGACTAAAGTGGGATATCTGCACGACTGTCTAGCCGACGTGTGTCGATTCCTACGCCTGAATTAACCGGGCGATTCCATAAACTGCCTGTTTAAATAGGGAGCGCTATGAAGATTGCTGCCGCGGTGCTGTTATGCGCATTGTTACTTTCTGTGCCCGTGCTTGCCCGGGAAAAATCGGATGTGCTCGTGATGAACAACGGCGATCGCCTCACCTGCGAGATCAAAGGGTTGGAGGCAGGGGTACTTTACGTCAGCTTCGATTACATCAAGGGCACGACCGAGGTGAATTGGCTCAAGGTGCACCATGTGGAAAGCAAGCAACTCTTCCTGGTAAAGACCGGACAGGGCAATTCGTACATTGGAACTCTTTCCACAGCAGAGACGGACGAGGCGCGACCCATCTACATTCAAGTCGTAGAGGATCAGGACCACACAACCGAGCTGCGGCGCAAAGATGTCGTACAGATCGACCAGACCGACACCAACTTCTGGCGCCGTTTCAATGGGGAAATTGATTCCGGCCTGATTTTCTCGAAGGCCAACAGCTCGACACAGTACTCCCTCAGCTCGACCGTGGCGTATCCCCGGGAGGCCTGGTCAGCCGGCGCATCCTTCACTTCTTCGCTTACGGGAAATAGCGGGGTACCCACCTCAACCCGCAATGACGGGACGCTCTACTATCGCCATCTCATGCGCTGGAACAACTGGTTTTACACCGGCGTGGGCTCATTGCTGCAAAGCAGCGAGCAAGACATCGCGCTGCAGTCCAACGTCGGCGGCGGCATTGGACGTTATGTCAAGAACACAAATCGTGCACGCGTCGCCGTCTATGGCGGTGTCGCCTACCAGAACACCCGGTATAACCAGACCACCGCGGATCGGTCACAGAACACTATTGCCGGGCTGGTCGGCGCATCCGCAGAACTGTTTCGTTTCAACAAAACCAACCTTACGATTGCCACCACCGTAATTCCGGCCTTCAATCAGCCGGGACGCGTCTTTACCACTCTGAATGCGACCTACTGGATGAAATTCTGGAGCAACTTCACCTGGAACATCTCGTTTTATGGCAACTGGGACAACCAGCCTCCGCCAACCTTCTCCGGCAGCGACTATGGCACCAGTACGGGCCTCGGCTGGACATTCGGCAATCGGTAATTGTGAATCGTTTTTACCAATCTTTCTCTCGCCAATTCATAAAGTTACGCAGCTTTTGCTCCGCTAAGAGTTTGGGTTGTCCGTTTGCCGTCTCAGTTCTCCAGCAGGCCGCCCGCTCTTGGTAATGCTGACGCGAGAAGCAGACTTTAGTGATGTCGCCGAAGCGTACCGCGAATGCCTGCGCTCTCCCGTTCCAAGTGTCTCTATCGCTCACGCATCACTGGCCGACAGCCTCCTCTCCTCCCTGTGCACGTCAGCCACGGTACCGTCTTGCGGTTGGCTGGTACGCACGGCAGGGTACGCGGCCATATGAGTTTGGTTGGGTAGGTAGGGCTTGGCGGCGCTGGCGCCGCTGCCGCCCTGCGAAACGCCCCAAACGCGGCCACTTGGCATGCGTATCACTCGGGCGAGTTCGCGCGAAGCTTCCAGAGGATTTGACGGAACATTCCGAGGATGATTGCTGAGTCAGGTTCGCTCAGCTTCATGCGAAGCAGCAGCCGGCGAAGGTGTCCTTTCGCAGACGCAGCGGCCGCTTCGGAATAATAGCCGGAACACTCCAGAGTTTCGTGAATGACCTCGGCGAGCCGCAACAGACTTTGCATCTTCGCTGGAGGATCGGCAGCAGGTATGGCTTCAGATTTTACGGTTGCCGTAGTCTGGTTCCAAGTTCGGGCCAATTCGTATAGCACGACGACAACCGACTGCGCCAGATTCATGGAAGGAGATTGCTGGGTTGTGGGAATGCGCATCAGCCAGTGACAGTAGCTCATGTCTTGGTTGGCGAGACCACGTTTTTCGGAGCCAAACAGGAGTGCGACCTTTCCGGTGCGTGCGGCGTCAGCGATCTCGGGAGCCGCTTTGGGGAGGCTAATGAGTGGAAGGCTAACGCTGCGTTTTGTGCCCGCGGTTGTGCCAATGACGAGCGTGCAGTCGGCTATGGCTTCCGCAACGCTCTGGCAGACCTCGGCGTTGGCTAAAAGCTCGCTGGCTCCGACTGCTGAGCGGGCTTCGCGAAACGCTAGATCATACGGCGCCACAAGCCGCAACTGCGAACCGCCAAAGTTCGCCATGGCCCGTGCTACCGCTCCGATATTGAGCGGATTACGGGTGCGCACCAGGATGATGCACAAATTCTGGTTGAACTTGGAATCAGCAGCAGACATGACTCAATTATGCGTTGCGATTTGTTCCCGAAGCGCTCGTATGGCGAAAACGTATCGATCCCCGGCTCGCCACTATTCATAGGTTAACCGAAGTAGTCTCACCTATCGTTGCCTTTCCCAAGCTAATGCGAAAGTCCAAGAAGAGATAAGCAAGCACAGTTGTCGCTCAGCGATCCTGTGTAATTCCGGCAGAACTGCCTGCAGTACGACCTCAGCGATGTGGCGGTCGCCTGCCGAGAAACGTTGCAGGAGCACTGTGAGGAATGGGTCGGCCATACGCAGGGAGGTGGGGCCCAGAAATGCCACCACGGAAACATCAACGCGAAGGCGCGACACGCCGGGTACGGCAATTGCTGAATTCTCGGTACATTGCTTGGCCGAGGAATTCTTCAGGAACGGCCACGTAAGCTCATGACATTATGTTGTACAAGGCGAGCACCGTTTCCTCTTCGCTCGCCAACACGATGTACCGCGATGGCATCCGTGGTCCTGGCAAGCGAGTTCTCAGGGTTCGATTCTCCGAGCCGCTGAAGTGAAGGTTGAACCTGAACAGGTTCGGCGGCGGCGGGCGAAACCCCTGCTATGCTCACATTACTGCCTAAAGAAAGCTGTTCGCCGTGCCGCCGATTCTAAACGCACAAGGGATCTCCAAAACCTACGGGGCCACGCCTCTCTTTAGGAATATCGCCTTCACCATCGCCGAAGGGGACCGCATTGGACTTATCGGGCCTAACGGCTGCGGCAAGTCGACGCTGTTGCAGATTCTCTCCGGTGCGCTTGGGCCTGACAGCGGAGAAGTCGCTTTGCGCAAGCGCGCCCGTCTGAGCCACGTGCAGCAGGAATCACAGTTCGCCGGCACCCAGACGGTACGCTCAGTGATCGAGGCCGCGCTTGAGCGCTCTGCCGTTCCTCCGGACGAAAGGCAGGGCCGCCTGGCTGAGACTCTCGGGCGCGCAGGCTTCGAGGATCTTGACGTCGAAGCAGAATCACTCTCCGGCGGATGGCAAAAACGGCTCGCCATCGCCGAAGCACTGGTACAACAACCCGACATCCTGCTATTAGACGAGCCCACGAACCATCTTGACCTGGCCGCCATTGAATGGCTGGAGGAGCTTCTCCAATCCGCCGCTTTCGCCTCCGTTGTCGTCAGCCACGACCGATACTTTCTGGAGAACGTCGCGACTGTCATGGTTGAAATGAACCGCGCGTATCCGGAAGGGCTGCTGCGCGTCCCTGGGAACTACAGCAAGCTTCTGGAGGAAAAAGAAGCCTTCCTTCACGCTCAGGCCAAACACCAGGAGGCGCTGGAAAACCGGGTGCACCGCGAGATCGAATGGCTGCGGCGAGGGCCCAAAGCACGCACTTCGAAGTCCAAAGCTCGCATCAACAAAGCGCAGCAACTCATCGGCGAACTGGCCGACTTGAACGCTCGCACTCGTACCGCCAGCGCTGATATCGATTTCTCTGCCACTGACCGCAAGACCCGGCGCCTGATCGAGTTGGATCACGTCACCTTCGATATCGGCCAACGAAAGCTCTTCGAAGATCTGGAGTTCGTCCTTACCGCCGGTATGCGGGTTGGTCTTGTAGGCCCCAACGGCAGCGGCAAGACCACGTTGCTGCGACTGCTCTCGCGAGAGCTCGCGCCGACCGCGGGAGAGATTCGCACCGCCGATGTCCTACAGGTCGTCCACTTCGATCAGAACCGCGTGCTCGATCCTGATGCGACCTTGCGTCGAGCTCTCGCCCCCGATAGCGACTCCGTGGTCTACCAGGATCGTGTTATTCATGTTGCCTCATGGGCCAACCGTTTCCTGTTCGCCGGCGAACAGCTCAATCAACATGTCGGCCGCCTGTCCGGAGGTGAACGAGCCCGCGTGCTGATCGCCAGGCTCATGCTGCAGCCTGCCGACGTGCTGCTGCTCGACGAGCCTACCAACGACCTCGACATCCCCACGCTCGAGGTGTTGGAAGAGAGCCTGCTTGAATTCCGCGGCGCGCTGGTGCTGGTAACGCACGACCGCTACTTACTAGACCGCATTTCGACCACGGTTGTCGGACTCGACGGCTTCGGCGGCGCGGGACGCTTTGCCGACTACTCGCAGTGGGAAACCTGGCAACAGCAGCGTGAAAGCGCCTCCAAGACATCTACCAAGGCGTTCGACCGGCAGGTGGACGCGGGCACCTCACCAGCTACAGCTGGTGTAGCGAAGAAAAAGCTCTCGTATCTGGAAGCCCGCGAGTACGCAACCCTCGAGCAGCGCATCGCAGAAGCCGAAGATCAGCTTAAGGCGGCGCACGCCGCCTACGCGGATCCAGCCATCGCCAGTGACGCAGAACAACTGATCGCCGCCCAAACTGAACTATGTGCTGCGCAGAAACAGGTCGATCAGCTCTACGTGCGCTGGGAAGAGCTTGAAACCAAGATCACCTGAGGTGACGCACCTTCCAATCGTTCCCAGATTATTCCGGCCTTTTTTGTTTCGGAATGATGGCGCCTACCCGCTACCTTAAGATCGGTAAGGATTGAACTGCTACTGGACCGGCATCCCGGCAGGACATTTTGGCTAAGTGTACGGTGTATGCATCTGCGTGAAGCAACGAGGTCAGCGTGAACACCTTATAGTCGTCCCCCGAGATCTCACTGCGGCTGAACAAGCCAGGTTCGGTTTCGATAACTTCTCTTTTGCCTTGCAGTTTATCCAGAAATGCCTGCGCCGACCTCTGATCGACTTGTTCTTTCTGCCCTACATTGGTTAGCGATTCAGCGGCGTAGGAGCGGATCAGCTTTTGCCAGTATTTGTCCAGCAGGTCGGTGCTGGCGAATACATCGGCCCACACGATGCGACCATTGACCGCCACCACCACACCCTTAGCGCCCACTTTGCGCAACTCCCTCATGAGGCCGTCGTAATCAGCAGCGACGGACGCAACCTTCTTCTCGACCTCGGGATTCTGCATAACCTTTGCATAGGAAGTGGTACCGCCAATGACAGAAGCAGCTTGCGGAGCAGCTTTGGCCATCCCCTTCCTGGCTGCGGCAGCATTTTCCCAGACGCTGCTCTGATCGCGCAGCGCCATGGCCGGTAACCGGACGCTCGGTTGTGCCATGGCTGAGTTCATGCTGTTAAAGTGCTGCGACGACGCGACCCATCGCCCTGGCTCGACACAGAAGACTGACAGATCCACGGGCTCCGATTTTGCTGGCACGATGCGATCAACCCCGATTACTCGGTCCTGCTTGCCCCCGGTCACTACTTCTCCGGCCAGCAATAGCAGCGGACGATCGGAGTTGTTAACCAGCACGAGGCGGTTGACCTGGGCAGATACGTCTCGCGGATAACTAGTACCGGGACGCAGCAAGCCTTGCAGAGAGCCAGCCTCGGTAACTATCACGGCGCCCGAGCGTAATCCTTCATCGAGCGTCAGCAGTTTGGCGGTATCCGCGTTCTTACCTCCGACTACCGGAAAAAGGCTGAGGTTCCCCTTTGTAATCGGCGGTAGAACCTTGTACTCGCTGGCGATCGTTCCCGCATCAGCTGATGACACTGCCAGGAAGAGGGCTAAGAGCTGCACCACAACAGCGCTTTTCACGATGACCTCCTGAGGCGCCGACAGTTGCCGCTTTGCTCCTGCTAGCGGAACCGCCTATCGAGCGTCTCTTACAGAGGAACGTCTCGCGATGTTTTTCTTGCACCCAAATTGATAGGATTCGCACACGTGGCCTCCGCATCGGCTTCCGGTCCGCTCCAAGAACAGCAGCTCCTCGCGGCGGTGCGGCCTTTTGCCAAACAGAACTACGAGGCAAGCGATGCGCGGCAGTTTGGCATAAGTGAGGAAGTTCTGGCGAGTCTGCTGGCCGAGGTTCTAAAGGCGAGCCAACTCAATCGGGACGAGATTACGGAAGAAAAATTCCTGCTCTCGCTTCGCTTGCAAGACCTGATCCTCGCACGCGCTTGCGCCGATGGTAACGAACGCGCCTGGGAATTGTTTCTAACCCGCTACCGCGCCACTCTATACGAGACTGCCTACAAAATGGCGAGAGAAGAAAGTGCTGCCCGTGCTCTGGCAGATTCGCTCTATGCCGAGCTCTATGGAGTGGATGCAAAGGGTCAGCAACGACTCTCTAAGCTGCGTTACTACCATGGTCGCGGCTCTCTACAGGGGTGGCTGCGCACCATCGTCGCGCAAGGGTACGTAAACCTCTACCGCACTGGTAAACGCGAAACGAGTCTGGACGCTGCTCTGGAAGACGGCGCGCAGTTCCTGGCATCGCAACCCGAGACACCTGTCATCGATGACCGGATTGAAGCAGCGGTGAATGTCGAACTAGCAACGCTTAGTGGTGAAGAGCGTCTTCTGCTCGTCTCCTACTATTTGGACCACAGAACATTGGCGGAGATTGCGAAACTGCTGGGCGTGCATGAATCCACTATTAGCCGAAAGCTAGACCGTGAGACGGCAGGCTTGCGCAAGCGCATTGCCAAGCGCCTGGTTAGTTCCGGGATGAGCAAGCGCGAAGCAGAGGAGGCTTTGACCGAGGTCGACGTGCGCGATCTACAAGTAAAGGTGAGCGAAACTTTACGGCAAGGAAGCTTGTCCGCTACGTTCTATAAGGAGAAGGGCGAGTCTCAGGGATGAATCCAGAGCTTCCAAAGTCGATACGCAGCGCGCTCGCTCAGAAGGAATCGCTGACAACGCATCCTTCCGCCGATGTGTTGACCGCGTTTTCGGAACACGCGTTGTCCACCGGCGAGAATGAGCGTGTTGCCGATCACTTGGCTCGCTGCTCCGAGTGTCGGCAAGTGCTCTACCTCGCGGGCAGCGTTGATGAACAGCACGCAGCAGAAACGGAACCGGCAGCCGAGGTCGATCTGCGGCCTCGACCAGGATGGATGCCAAAGTTGGCGTGGATCGCGACCGGGGTCGTGGCAGTCGCAATCGTCGGAGGCGTCCTGGTACAGCGGCATTTTGTAGATCACAACTCAAGCGAGAAGGGCGCTCAGGTAGCGCAAATGGCTGCCCGGCCAGCGCCGATCGTGCCGGAGCCTGAAACATCGAGCCCACCGGTGCTCACGGCGGAGGTTGCGAAACCGACCCACAGCGCAAAAGCTAAGCCGTCGCAAGCCGGCAAAGTGTCGCACCAAGCCTCCGATATGGCGGCGATGAAACCGCCCCCGCCGAATACGCCCGAGGCTCCCGCTGTGGCAAGTGCTCCGCAGCCCAAGCCAGCCAACCAGCCGCCGGGGGAAGTGATCGCTGGGGCTGCGAGCAGCTTCGACGTGGGTGGGCCCACACAGAACTCATTTGCCGAGCGTCCAGAAGCTAGCAAGGCGCAAAGTTTCGCTTCCGCTCAATTGCAGGGCGCACCAATGGGCTTGATGCGTAAGAGCGCTGCGATCAAAGCTTGGCGCGTCACTCCCGAGGGCCATTTGGAGCATCTCGCGCCAACTGGCTGGACGAGCGTACTCACTGACCAGCCAGTAAAGTTCAGGGTCGTAGCCGCATCGCCCAATGGCCTCTGGGCGGGTGGCAGTCATGGCGAATTGTTTCACTCTGAAGATGACGGAGCGCAATGGACCGAAATTGCGCTGCCTGTTCCTCCCGATCAAAAGAACGACCCTATCGCTACAATTCACTTCGCTGATCTGCAACACGGAATTGTCGTGACCGAGAGTGGAGCGCGTTACACCACGAGCGATGGCGGGAAGAACTGGCAAAGGGACTAAAGCGTCACAAGCCCAGTCCTGCCTTTTGAAAACTCCCCCAAAATTTATTCCGCAAGGGCAGGCAAGAACCTCGTTCTTAAGATGTGACCCGCCCGAAAGCGGAGCGCCACCACCGGCCTCTTCGCTCGGCTCACATATCTTTGAGTAATGGAGTATCGATCATGCGACGCCCTGGTATCTCTGAGATTCTTGTCCTGCTGGCTGTAATTCTGACGATTTCTGTTCCCGCCTTGGGCCAGAGCCCAAAAGATAGTCCGCTGACCAATGCCGACCTGGTGCGGCTGGTCAAGGCAGGCGTCTCGGAAAACACCATCCTGCGGGTGATGCAGGTTTCAGAAACAAATTTCACAACCAGCGCCAACGCGCTCATCGAGCTGAAGCATCACCATGTGCCCGACAAGGTTATCGACGCCATGTTGGATACCAGAAGCGGCATCAATCGAGCGATCGGAAATCAGACCGAGCCGCTGACGTCGGACTCATCACGAGTTGTGCAACCGCGTACCCTAAGCGCGAAGCACTTGCCGAATATCGACGCTGCCGTGCGTTTGAACGGCAAGACGGAGGCCAGAGTTGCTGTGAGACAGAATCACATCAATGTGGAAAGCGGAGGCCATCCATTGTTCAGCGCGACCTGGAAAGTGAACAACTCCCACTGACGACCGAGACTCAATCCGAACATCAGAGCGAAAGAAACTTTTCATTTGCGCCGTCGGCATACCCGCAGGTAATGTAATCACCACCGCATTTCCAATCCAAGACAACTGCAAGGCGTAATCCGTCGTGCGCCAGACAGGAGACGCAGTGTTTTTCCAATCGCTCCCGGTTAGTTCCGAAGGTGGCCACACCAGTTTTCAAAACAATGTTCCCGACCCGGTAACCTCCGGGGATGAGCTTCCCACTTTCAAATTCGAGTTAGAGAAAACTGTAGGCCGGGTCATGGGAACCAGCTACGGAAAAGAGGCTACCGTCGATCAGTTGCCCATATCCAAAGGCATTGCCGGTGTGTCGATGCGCATGGAGCCGGGAGTAATGCGCGAACTTCATTGGCACGCCACGGCCGCCGAGTGGGCGTTCGTTACCCAGGGCCGGGTGCGCACTACCGTCATCGACCCCGCAGGCTGTGCCGAAACCAATGATTTTGAACCGGGCGACGTCTGGTATTTTCCGCGCGGCCATGGACACGTCATTGAAACGCTTGGGGACAAGCCGTGCCACTTCATCCTGGTCTTCGACAACGGATATTTCTCGGAGTTCGGAACCTTTAGTATTAGCGATTGGATTGGCCACGCTCCGACTGAGCTGCTGGCGAAAAACTTCGGCCTGCCGGCTTCGACTTTCGACAGCTTCCCCAAGAGCGAGGTTTATTTCGCGAAGGGCAAAGTACCTCCGCCAGTGGCCGCTCCGCCTTTGCAGGGCTGGAAGCTGCCTCCGCTGACCCACAAATACAGCCTCATGTCGCAGAAGCCGTATGAAATCTTCAACGGTGGACGCGAGTGGCGAGTGGAGGGATCGCAATTTCCCATTTCCACAACCATGACTGGCGTGGTTCTGGAGATGGACGCGGGCGCGCTGCGTGAGCTGCATTGGCATCCCAATGCCGTCGAGTGGCAATACGTGCTGAATGGTGAATTCAACGTGACCCTGTTTGGTTCGAAGGGGCGCTGGCGCGAGGAGAGCCTTCGCCAGGGCGATGTTGGCTACATTCCGCAGGGCTTCGGGCACTCCATTGAGAACACCGGCAGCGACCGGGCGCGCATCCTCATCGTCTTCAACAATGGCCACTATCAGACCATTGATCTGTCGCAGTGGATTGCGGGCAATCCGACAGATGTTCTGGCCACGAATTTCGGGCAGGATGCGTCGGTGTTCGAGAAATTCCCGCGCAAAGACGTATTCATGACCAAGTAGCGCGATGGTTCTATGAGGCCCACCACAGTGACAAACAGGATCAGATATAGCAGGTGGCGCGGTGTCTTTTTTCTCGCGGCAGTAGCCGTGATCCTACCGGCGCTGCGAAATTGTGCAGCGGAGGAGCCGCTCAAGTCCTACAAAGCCGCGGCCATTGTGTATGACCCGGCGTGGGGCGACCTGGACGGTAACATCGCGCGCATTGCCGCCGCCGTCGATAAGGCGGGCGAGCAGGGCGTGAAGCTTGCAGTCCTTCCCGAGCAGGCGACGATCGGCTACATCTTCGACAGCTTCGCGATGGTCAAGCCTTATCTCGATACCGTGCCGGGCAAGACCACGGACGCTCTGGCCAAGGTGACGGCACGACGCCATATGTACGTTGCGGTCGGCATCGCCGAACTCGATCCGAAGACGGGCCTGGGCTACAACACTGCGGCGCTGGTCGGCCCCAGCGGCTATCTGGGCAAGTATCGTAAGCACGGCCTGAATTCGCAGGACCAAGCCTGGGTGACTCCGGGCGACGGTGGCTTTCCGGTCTTCGACACCGAACTGGGCCGGCTGATGATGCTGATCTGCTACGACGATACCTATTGGCAGTACCCGCGGCTCGCTGCCTTGCACAACGTTGACGTGGTCGCCTGGCTGAGCAGCTCCGATCGCGTCACTCCCGGCACCCCGGCAGCACAAGCGAAGGGAGACCACTCCACGGTCGCCACCGTGCAACACATCGCCGCATTCAACGGAGTGTGGCTGGTGGCGGCAACTCGCGACGGTATCGAGAAGAATCCGCTGACCGGCCAGACCCTCTATTACAACGGGGGCTCGAGCATCTGGGATCCATCCGGCAACAAGGTGGCCCAGGCTCCGGTGGTGTTGCCGGAGGTGTTGTCCCCCGGTGAGCACGGCACGGTCACGGCTGAAATAACGCCCGCCATGAGCACACCGGTTCGCGACGAGGTATTGGCACGACGTAGGCCGGAGATGTACGGGATTCTCGCATTGCATCGTGCCCCGACAGATCCCAACGCAGCCACCACGGCTAAAGATGTCGCGGTCAAGGCGGTGTCGTGGCCCGTATCCAGCAAGCCGCCTGCTGACCTGCCCCTGCCGCCGCGCGGAGGCTTGTTGGTTCTGCCGGAATTATTCTCCGTTGGTCCCAACGCGGGGAGCGCGAAGTACACGGCGGCAGCTGAACCTCGTGGCGGGAGTTCGGAACAACGTCTCTGCGCTGCCGCAAAGGCGGGCAGTGGGTACGTCGTCGGCAGCTATCCGGAACGCGACGCCAGCAACGTTTATCACACTGTGGCGCTGGCCGGCCCGGAGGGCACTATTCTCGCGCGCTACCGTGCGTCTCACCTGCCGCCCGATCAAAAACAATGGGCCAAGCAGGGCAGCGAGTGGATTGTCGTTCCAACTCCGATGGGCAGAATCGGTCTCGCGCTCGGCGAGGAGCTCTCGGTGCCCGAGGTGTTCGGCAGCCTGAGCGCTCTGCGGGCCGATCTGCTGGCCGTTCCCATGGGAGCTCCCTCAGGTGTCACCATGCAAGAAGACCCTAAGCTGTTCAATCAACCCTACCCGCCCGGCACACCCTTTGCGCCAATGGCGGCGGCCAAGCTCGCCCAGAACTGGGTAGTCATGAGCGGATGGGGCGACGGGAAACGTGTCGCCGCTGCGGTATTCGGTCCCGAGCCGGTGATCGCGACTCCGCCGAGGGTTCCCGCAGCAGGGAAAACTGAAGTCCAGGCCCAGATCATCGTCGCGTGGCCCGGCACCTGGTTGAATCAGACCCACCTTATCGACGGACAGCGCCCAGCAACGACCTTGCCAATCGTCCTCGATCCAGCATCTGCCTGCTTCCAGGAGTGGGCGAAAGCGCCCGGCTGGAGATACGGCTGCTGAGATTTCCAAGTTCGTGGCTCCGCCATCTGCACGGGCCGACCACCGGCAAGCCGGCGATGTTCGCCTCCACGCTGCAACCACTCTGCTGCATCTGCGAAAAATAGTACCCCGACTATTTGCAGCCATTTCCCGGCGGCCTTCGTCCAAGACGAATACGGTTGCATTAATATACATTGCACTGTATATTAATGCGATGTCGAAACTGTCGCGGCAGGCGGCGATTCGGGACCTGGTGAGCAAAGAAGAAATTCCCAACCAGGACGAGATGCGGCGCAGGCTGTACCGGCAGGGACATCGGGTAACCCAGGCGACGTTGTCGCGCGACATTCACGAGCTGCGGCTGGTGAAGACGCCGGAAGGCTACAAGCTGCCGCAGGAGGAAACCGAAGATGCGTTTCTTCCCTCGGTCGAGCGCCTGATTCGTGAGTTCGTATACCAGGCGGTAACGGCGCAGAACTTAGTCGTCGTCAAGACCAGCGCGGGCAGCGCGCAGCCCGTCTCGGCGGCCATCGATGCCGAAGAGTGGGACGAGGTCGTGGGAACCATCGGCGGCGATGACACGATTTTGGTGATCGCTCCCGACCCGAAACAGGCGGAGCGAGTGGTTACCCGCATCCGCGGCTATTTTCGGTGAGAGGTATTCCAGTCCACATGAACCACAGAGATGCAGGGTCACAGGGAAAGCTACACAGTCAAATTGCTCTGTGTCTCGGTGCCTCTGTGGTGGATTTTGGTTGATGAATACGGCAATACAATCCGCGATCTTTGGTGCCACCGGATACTCCGGCTTTGAGCTGGTGCGCCTTCTCGCGCGGCATCCTCATGCCAAGAAGCCGCTGCTGTTCAAGCGCAACGGCGAGAGTGGCGGCTATGCCGACTTGAGCGAAGCCTATCCCCAAATCGCAGGCAATGGCGGGTTTCCCTTCGAGAGCTTCTCGCTGCAGCGGATGAAAGACGCTGGGGTTGACGCGGTCTTCTTCGCCACCCCGCACGAGTTCTCGCGTGAGCTTGCGCCGGAGATGATCGCCGCCGGCTTTCGCGTAATCGACCTCAGTGGCGCATGGCGTCTGAAGAGCACTGCCCATCGCGCGGTTTATGACTTTGCCGACGCCGATGCGAAGATCGCGGCGCAGCTCGATGACGCCGCCGTTTACGGTCTGCCCGAGTTGCACGCCGATGAGATTAAGCACGCGGACCTGCTCGCAAACCCAGGCTGCTATCCGACGTCGATCATCCTGGCGCTGGCGCCGTGGGTTCGCGCCGGATACGTTGACATTGGGCACGGCATCATCTGCGATTCAAAGTCCGGAGTGTCCGGCGCGGGCAAGGCGCCTTCGTCGAAAACCCACTTCGTGGAAGTCGATGGCGATTTCAGTGCGTACAGCGTTTTCGGGCATCGGCACACCGGCGAAATGCTGGAGCAACTCGGATTAAACGCCGGCTCATTGCAGTTCACGCCGCATCTGCTGCCCATCCCGCGTGGGATTTTGTCGACGATTTACCTGAAGCTGGCCAAGCCCGCGACCGCTGAAGAGTTGGAGCAGTGCCTGCGCAATTTCTATGCAGGTAAGCCTTGGGTGCGCGTCTTCGGCGCGGCGCGGCTGCCACAGATCAAGTTTTCGCTGAACACGAATTATTGCGACATCGGCTTCTCGCTTTCGCCGGACGGCTCGCGAGCGGTGCTGGTGTCGTGCGTCGACAACTTATTGAAGGGCGCAGCCGGACAGGCGGTTCAGAACATGAACCTGATGTTCGGCCTGGACGAGAAAGAAGGATTGCAGTGAAGCTCGTCGTCAAAATCGGTGGAGCGGCGCTCGACAATAAGGAGCTGGTGAGCAAGTTCGCTAAGACGATTCCCAGTTTATGCAAGGAGGAGCACAAGCTGGTGATCGTGCACGGCGGCGGCGCGGCACTGAGCCGGACCCTGAAGCAGCTTGGATGCGAGACCTCCTTCGTCAACGGACTTCGCGTCACCGATGAACAGACGCGGGACGTGGCGATGATGGTGCTCGCTGGCCAGTTGAACAAACAACTGGTAGCAGCGATTGGCGCGGCTGGACAGCCCGCGATCGGCATCTGTGGAGGCGACCTGCGCATTTTCCGCGCCGCGAAGAAGCGGCAACCTGACCTGGGATTTGTTGGCGAAATCGTCTCCGTCGATTCTCAGTGGATAGACCGGCTGTGGTCCGCGGGCATCGTGCCTGTTGTCTCCAGCCTGGCGCTCGGGCAGGACGGCGAGTATTACAACGTGAATGCCGACGCCATGGCCTCGGCCTGCGCTATCGCCTGCGGTGCGCACGCGCTCATTTATCTCACCGATGTTGACGGCGTGAAGGATGCTGACGGCCTAGTGATGCGCTGGTTGGAAATAGACTCCATCGGGCAGATGATCGCCGATGCCACGGTGAGTGGCGGCATGTTGCCCAAGCTCGAAGCCTGCACTAAGGCCTTGAAAAAGGGCGTTGCCCGAGTGCGCATTCTTCCCGCGACTCAGTCGGAAGTCTTACCCGGATTCTTTACTCACCCCATCGAGTGCGGCACGGAGGTCATCGCGTAATGAGGAGGCTGACCTACGATCGCGCACTCGAGCGACGTACTAGATGAGCCGAACCCGCGTTAGCCCAAAAGAGGGCGGACGTGGGGCACGAGGTTCATCGCCGTATTTTCCATCGCAATTTATCGTTTATCTCGGCAGGTATCTGCCGCGTTTTTGCTTTGTTTTTGGTCGCAACCCCAAGGAGGTTCGACATGATTGCAACGACATTTCCTGCAGGCGCCGGCCCAAGCACCTACGCCCAGCGTGGTGTGACCGGCCGCGACCTGATCTCAATTACCGACTTCATGCCCGACGAACTGGCTTGCTCGCTTGAATTGGCAGCGGCGATGAAGGCTCGCCCGGCAGACTTCCGTGGCACGCTGGTAAGCAAGCAGATCGTGCTGTTCTTTGAGAAGCCGTCGCTGCGCACGCGGCTGACCTTTGAAGCCGGAATAAACAGTCTCGGCGGCACGTCATTCTTCGTCGATCAGACTGCGTCGCGCCTGGGTGCACGTGAGCCGCTTAGCGACATAGCGCACAATCTTGAGCGCTGGGTGGATGGCGTCGTGCTGCGGACCTTCGCCCACGAGACGGTTACATCGATGGCAACCCATGCCTCCATCCCGGTGATCAACGCGCTGAGCGAACTGGAGCATCCCTGCCAGGCGATGGCCGACATGCTGACGCTACAGGAGCAGTTCGGCGACCTGAAAGACGTTCATCTTGCCTACGTTGGCGACGGCAATAACGTTGCGCATTCGCTGCTGCTGGCAGCGGCGAGCCTCGGCGCGTCGGTCTCCGTTGGAACGCCGAAAGGCTATGAGCCGAGCCCGGTGATTGTTGATTCGGCGTTGCAGCTGGCGAATCTCAGCGGCTCGAAGATCGTCATCACCAATGACGCCGTTGAGGCGGTCACCGGCGCCGACGCGATCTACACCGATGTATGGGCCAGCATGGGACAGGAGAGCGAAGCCGCTGAGCGGCAGCAGATCTTCGCGCCGTTCCAAGTGAATCGCAAACTGTTTTCGCAGGCTGCCAAGCACGCCGTGTTCATGCACTGCCTGCCGGCGCATCGCGGAGACGAAGTTGTGGCATCGGTCATCGACTCGCCGCGTTCGGTTGTTTTCGATCAGGCAGAAAATCGCCTGCACATTCAAAAAGCCATTCTGGTTTTATTGCTGGAAGCCGGTTCGCACCGCTTTCCCCCGAGGAGCGCACATGCGTGAGAAGGTCGTACTTGCTTATTCCGGAGGCCTGGACACCTCCATCATCATTCCCTGGCTGAAGGAAAACTATGACTACGATGTCATCGCTTATGTGGGGGACGTCGGCCAGGGAGACGACCTCGACGCAGTTGTCGAGAAGGCGTGCAAGACCGGCGCCAGCAAGGTCATCGTCGATGACCTGCGCCAGGAGTTTCTGACCGATTACGTCTTCCCCGCGATCCAGGCGGGCGCGGTGTACGAGCACAAATACCTGCTCGGCACTTCGCTGGCTCGGCCGATCATCGCCAAGTACCAGGTGCTGACCGCGCTGAAGGAAGGTGCGACCGCGGTTGCGCATGGCTGCACCGGCAAGGGCAACGATCAGGTGCGCTTCGAGCATGCGTTCCAGGCGCTGGCTCCGGAGCTGAAGGTGATCGCGCCGTGGCGTGAGTGGAACCTCGTGTCACGTGAGGACTGCCTCGACTACGCCGAAGCACACGGGATCCCTGTGGCAGCAAGCCGCGAGAAGATCCACAGCCGAGATCGCAACCTGCTGCACGTGAGCCATGAGGGCGGCGAGTTGGAAGATCCCAACAACGCGCCTCTGCCGACCACATGGACCTGGACGAAATCGCCGCAAGACGCTCCAGACGCGGCAGAGAGGGTTTCGATTGAGTTCCGGCAAGGTGTGCCAGTTGCTGTGGATAGCGTCGAGTTGGACCCGATCGCTATTGTCGAAGTACTGAACGAAATCGGGGCGCGCAACGCCATTGGCCGCATCGACCTGGTGGAGAATCGTTTCGTCGGCATGAAGTCGCGCGGCTGCTATGAAACGCCCGGCGGCACTCTGTTGCTCACGGCACATCGTGAGCTGGAGGCGCTGTGTCTCGACCGTGAGCTGATGCACTTCAAGCAGCACATCGGACTGAAGTACGCCGAGGTCGTCTATTTCGGACTATGGTTCACACCGCTGCGTGAGTCGCTGCAGGCGTTCGTCGCCAGTTCGCAGGCCGACGTGAATGGCGTCGTGACGCTCGCACTCTACAAGGGCAACATCGATGTCGCAGGACGCAAGTCCGAGTCGTCGCTGTATCGGCCCGACGTCGCCAGCTTCACCATGGGCGCCAGCTACAACCAGAAGGATGCGGAAGGGTTCATTCGCATTCTGGGACTGCCGGCACGCTCGCGCGCGCTGGTGAAATCGGGTGTGCCCAAGTTCGGCGTCGAAAGCGCAGGAATGGAAAATGCCGGCAACTTCGAGACTGCGGTGGCGCAGTTTGGGCTGAAGAAATCTGGGGTGAAGAAATCTGGAGTGAACGCATGAAGATGTGGTCGGGCCGCTTCCGGCAAGCGCAGGACGCGGATTTCGCGCAATGGCAGCGGTCGTTTCCCTTTGACCGCATCCTGCTGCCCTACGAAGTAGCGGCGAGCAAGGCGCACGCGTCTGCGCTGGCCAAGGCCCACGTGCTGACGTCAGCCGAGCTCGAAACCACGCTGAGCGGCCTCAACCAGATTGCGTCGGAAGGTGTGCCCTCGGCTGACCATCCGTCCATCGAAGACGTTCATCATTACGTGGAATCGCGGCTGGTGCAGCTTGGCGGCGAAGTGGGCTACAAGCTGCACACCGGCCGCAGCCGCAACGAGCAAATTGCGACAGACCTTCGCCTCTATGTCCGCGTGCAGATCGACACTATTTCGCGGCAGCTAGGCGAGTTCGTCGGCGAATTCGTAAGCCAGGCCGAAGCGGCCGGCGATGCCCCCATGCCCGCCTACACGCACCTGCAACGCGCGGAGCCTGTTCTGGTTGCCCACTGGCTGCTGGCGTACGTCGAGATGTTTCTGCGCGATCTCAATCGGCTCTCCAACTGCCGCAAGCGGCTGAACGTCTGCCCATTAGGCTCGGGAGCTGTCGCCGGAACCATTCTTCCCCTCGACCGCGAGAGCATCGCGGCACAGCTCGGCTTCGACGCTCCCACCGCCAACAGCATCGACGCGACCAGCGATCGCGATTTCGCGCTGGAGTTCACCCAGGCGTTGACGCTCATCGCCCTGCACCTCAGCCGCTGGGCGGAAGAGCAGATTCTCTTTGCCACCACCGAGTTCGGCTTTGTTCAGTTGCCGGAGCGGTACTCCACCGGCAGCAGCGCGATGCCGCAGAAGAAGAATCCCGACGCGATGGAGTTGATTCGTGGCAAGGCTGGCAAAGTCGTTGCCGATGCAACCGCACTGCTGCTCACCATGAAGGGTCTTCCGCTCGCCTACAACAAGGATATGCAAGAGACCCAGCAGCCAGTTTTTTCTGCGGCCGGACAGGTGGCGAGCATGTTATGGGTCGCGACGGGTTATCTCGCTACCGTCACCTTCAACTTTGAACGGATGCAGCAAGCCACAGCCGGTGGCTTCATGAACGCACTGGCTGCGGCGGCGCATTTGGTGCGCCAGGGCGTGCCCTTCCGCAAGGCGCATGAGTTAATCGGCAAGGCCGTGCAGTTGTGCGTCGAGAAGGGCTGCGAGCTGGAGCAATTGTCAGCCGAAGAATTTGCCAGTTGCGGAATCGAGGCAGACGCCGAATTCTATCGCTCTCTGACATTGTCAGAGGTTCTGGAAGTGCACGACGTTCCCGGAGGTACTGCGCCGCAGCAGGTGAAAGCGGCTTTAGACGCCGTAAAAGAACGGCTATCCCCCCCATTGTAGGAGTTGCCAATGTTGGCGCGTAACGCAACCCTTCCCGACGCATTTGCCATTGAGCAGCTGGTCCAGGTCCATGTGGCCGATGGAACCCTGCTGCCACGTTCGCTGTCTGAAATCTGCGAGAACATCCGCGATTTTGTCGTCATCGAACACCAGGGGGAAATTGTCGGCTGCGGTGCTTTACATCTTTACGGAATGCACCTGGCCGAGGTACGCACCATCACCATCACTAGTAAAGCCAAAGGCAAAGGTGCCGGACGGCTCCTGATCGACGCGTTGATGGCCGAGGCAAAGAAGCAGAGTGTTACCTGCGTATGCCTGTTCACCCGCATCCCCGAGTTCTTCGGCAATCTGGGCTTTCGCGCGGTCGAGAAAGAAGCGCTGCCTGACAAGATCCACAAAGACTGCTTGAAATGTCCCCGCCTGCATGCTTGCGATGAGATTGCCATGTATCGCGGTACTCTGCCCAAACACCTACCGCGCGGCAACTTCCGCCGAAGTGATCGGCCCCTGGTGCAAATCGCAAGTGTTTAGCGCTTCTGCATCCTCGTCATAGAATGTGATATAGTCGCGCACCTTGAAGGCACTCTTCGGCCTCAACTCGGCATCTAAGCTCAGCGAAGCGGGTTTTCGCAGAGCTTTATACAGCCTGCGGGACCAGAAACCCGAGATGCGCGCAGCGCGCCACCGATCGAGCGTAACTTCATAGAGGTGGGAGTTCACATGTGTCTAGCGATTCCCGGCAGGGTAGCTGAAGTCTACGAACAACAAGGGATGAGGATGGCCAAGGTACAGTTTGGCGGCATCACCCGCGAGGCTTGCCTGGAGTATGTTCCGGAGACGCAAGTTGGGCAATATGTTTTGGTACACGTGGGTTTCGCCATCAGCACGGTGGATGAAGAAGAAGCGCAACGCACCTACGAATTGTTGGAAGAGATGGATCAGTTGACGGAGCTGAATGCGCCGGTGGTCGAGGAAATTGGCGCGCCCAAAGAGAAGCCATGAAGTATCTCGATGAATATCGTGACGGAAAGCTCGCGGCCAAGATCGTAGAAGAAATTCGAAGAGTTCAAACCAAGCCTTGGGTGATCATGGAGGTCTGCGGCGGCCAGACACACTCGATTGTGAAACATGGAATCGATCAACTGTTGCCCGAAGGTATTGAGCTGGTGCACGGCCCCGGCTGCCCGGTGTGCGTCACTCCCCTGGAGATGATCGATAAGGCGCATGCCATCGCCCGCCGCCACGACGTCATCTTCTGTTCCTTTGGCGACATGCTGCGCGTTCCCGGCTCGGAGGGCGACTTGTTCACCATCAAGTCGCTCGGCGGCGATGTACGAATCGTCTATTCGCCGCTCGACTGCCTGAAGATTGCCCGCGCCAATCCCGACAAGAAGGTCGTCTTTTTCGCTATCGGATTCGAAACCACAGCGCCCGCCAATGCCATGCTTGTGCATTGCGCAAAAGAACAGCGAGTGAAGAACGTATCGATCCTCGTTTCACACGTGCTAGTGCCACCTGCCATTGCTGCCATTCTGCAATCTCCCTTGAATCGGGTGCAGGGATTCCTGGGACCGGGGCATGTGTGCGCCGTGATGGGCTATCGCGAATACGAACCCATCAGCGCGCGCTTCAAAGTCCCCATCGTGATCACCGGATTCGAGCCGCTCGACATTTTGCAGGGAGTGCTGATGACGATCCGGCAACTCGAGACCGGGCGTGCTGAAGTTGAGAACGAATATTCGCGCATACTCGATCGTGACGGTAACAAGCCTGCGCAGAAGCTGGTGTTCAGCGTGTTTGAGATTGGCGATCGCAAGTGGCGCGGCGTAGGCAGCATTCCCAAGAGCGGGTACAAGCTGCGCTGGGAATATCGCGAGCACGATGCCGAGAAGCTTTTCGACGTGAAGGAGATTGATACCAAAGAACCGGAGGTTTGCATCAGCGGACAGATTCTGAAGGGCATCAAAAAGCCGCACGACTGCCCCGCCTTTGGGAAGGGGTGCGATCCGCAGCATCCGTTGGGCGCCACCATGGTCTCTGCCGAGGGCGCGTGTGCCGCGTATTACGCTTACGGCCGTCACCTGGAGCGCGAAAAACGCGAAAAACTGACAGCCATCACCGCCGGAGGTGTCGCATGAGCGAGCTTGCGGCCCCGGTAACGCCAAGCGCCGATCCGCAAGTGTGGCGCCAAAGAGTGATGCACAAGTGCCGCGAATCGGTCGAGGTGAAGCAGAAGTTCTTCGAGCACTACGCTGACGAAATCGGCGAATTGAGCCAGAAAATGGCCCAGCAGTTTCGTGCGGGGCATCAGCTCTGGGTGATGGGCAATGGCGGCAGCGCCTGTGACGCGCAGCATGTCGCAGTCGAGTTCATCCATCCCATCATCGAGAAGCGGCGGGCCCTTCCTGCGCTCGACCTGGTCAGTCAGATTCCTGTGCTGACGGCGATTTCCAACGACAAAGACTTCGCCCGTATCTTTGTCGACCAGATCGAACTCTGGGGAAAACCCGGCGACATGGCGCTGGCAATTTCCACCAGCGGAAGCTCTCCCAACCTGATCTATGCGCTGGAAGCGTCGCGGCGCAAAGGCATGCTGACCATCGCCTTCTCAGGCAAGGATGGTGGTCGGATGCCGGATGCTTCCGACTACTGCTTCATCGTGCCCAGCTACAGCATTCATCGCATCCAGGAATCGCACGTCGCGCTCTTGCACATCCTGTGGGACCTCACCCATGTGGCGCTTGGTGCGGAGGATGTCATCTGATCGACGCATTCGAGGTGTTATGAGCGACGCGCCATCCATAACATTCGGTTCGTGTCCCCTGCCTATCTTCGAGCACAAGCAGATCGTTCTCGGACATGGCAGCGGCGGAAAGCTCACGGCAGAACTAATCGAGAAAGTTTTTCTACCCGCGTTTTCCAATCCTGTATTGAACAAACTGGATGACCAGGCAGTGTTCGAGGTCAACGGCACGCGCCTCGCTTTCACCACCGACTCGTTCGTAGTTACCCCGATTTTCTTTCCCGGTGGCGACATCGGCCGCCTGGCAATTAACGGAACGGTCAATGATCTCGCCATGAGCGGCGCCCGTCCGCTGTACCTTTCAGCGGCGTTCATTCTCGAAGAGGGATTGCTCGCCGAAGAACTCCAACGAGTTGTGGAATCCATGCGCGATGCGGCGCTCGAGGCCGGCGTACAACTCGTCACCGGCGACACCAAAGTCGTCAATCGCGGCAAGGGTGACAAGGTCTTCATCACTACCACCGGCGTAGGCATCATCGAAGGACCGATCGAAATCTCCGCCAGCCGCGCTCGCCCCGGCGACAAGATACTGGTCAGCGGATTTATTGGCGACCATGGCATGGCGATCATGTCCCAGCGCGAGAACCTGGAGTTCGAAGGCGCTATCGAAAGCGATTGCGCGCCATTGAACTCGTTGGTCAACGCCATGCTCGAGGTTTCCGACCCGAACGACAAATGCCCAATCCACGTCATGCGCGACCCTACGCGTGGCGGTGTGGCGACCACGCTCAACGAAATCGCGGCTCGCTCAACGGTGGGAATGCTGCTCGACGAGACTGCGATTCCGGTGCGCGAGGCCGTCCAGGGCGCGTGCGAACTGCTGGGACTCGATCCCCTCTACGTTGCCAACGAAGGAAAGCTCATCGCGGTCGTCGCGTCACACGCGGCCGAATCCCTGCTGGAACGAATGCGCCAACACCCGCTGGGCAAAGACGCTTCCATCATCGGCGAAGTGGTGCCTGAGCACGCGGGTATGGTCCGCATGAAGACGTCCGTTGGCGGCACCCGCATCCTCGACGTTATGTTTGGCGAGCAGCTCCCCAGGATCTGCTGACCCCGTCGCCAGCGGTCTATCCAAAAACAGTTCATCATTCTCGAAACCAGAGTTGGTTTTGACAGCCAACTCGAAAGGGGCGTACAGTCGTCACACTTTGTTTGACGAGCTTCGTCCTGAAGCTCGCTGTGGGGTAGGGGATTTTGGTTCGCCCGCCAAATCCCGTGTTCGACGCAATGTCGTGCGACATCCCTGCTCAAGAGTCGCAGATCGATTTCCCTAAATTTCTAAGTTTGCAAAGCCTGCAACTATTTAAGTCCCCTTCAGCCCGTTGTCTCACAAGGAGAGCTTATGCCGCAAGATCCTGTGCCGATTAGCGACGCGCAACGACGCTCGCCCGTTCAACCTTCTCCCGTGAAGGAGGTTCATATCTTATGGATCACCGCCGGCTTAAGCTGCGATGGCGATAGCGTCTCCGTCACCGCAGCCGAGCAGCCCAGCATCGAAGATGTCGTCCTCGGCGCGATCCCCGGCCTCCCCAAGGTGTACCTGCACAATCCGGTGTTGGCTTACGAAGTCGGCGACGACTTCATGAAGTACTTCTACCAGGCTGAGAAGGGTGAGCTTGAGCCGTTTGTTTTGGTGGTAGAAGGCTCCATCCCCAACGAGCGCATCAAGCGCGAAGGTTATTGGGCCGCGATGGGCACCGATTCCAAAACCGGGCAGCCCATCACCACCTGCGAATGGATCGACCGGCTCGCGCCCAAGGCTCTGGCCGTAATGGGAGCTGGCACCTGCGCGACCTATGGCGGCATTCACGCCATGGCCGGCAATCCCACAGGATGCATGGGGCTCGCCGACTATCTCGGGTGGGGCTGGCGCTCGAAGGCAGGACTGCCCATCGTCAATGTTCCCGGGTGTCCGGTGCAGCCCGACAACTTCATGGAGACGGTGTTGTACTTGCTGTATCAGGTGGCAGGCCTCGCGCCGATGATTCCGCTTGACGATCAACTACGCCCTACGTGGCTGTTCGGCAAGACGGTGCATGAGGGCTGCGATCGCGCCGGCTATTACGAGCAGGGCGACTTCGCGCTGGAATATGGATCGCCCAAGTGCATCGTGAAGCTCGGCTGCTGGGGTCCGGTAGTGAACTGCAATGTCACCAAGCGCGGCTGGATGCGCGGTATCGGCGGATGCCCCAATGTCGGCGGCATCTGCATCGGCTGCACCATGCCCGGATTCCCCGACAAGTTCATGCCGTTTATGGACGAGCCGCCGGGTGCGCGCGTTTCGACTCTGGGAATTGGCCAGTACGGCAAGCTGATACGCACCCTGCGCAGCTTCACCAACTCCACCGTCAACAAAGAGCCGAAGTGGCGTCACCGCGGGCCGTCACTCACCACTGGCTATCGCCCTGCGATGCACTAGGGAGAGGATTCCGTCATGGGAACTACAACACAAGTAAAGCCTGAAGTCCCAACCAAGAAACGCAATCTGGTGGAGATGAACTGGGATCCGATTACCCGTATCGTGGGCAGCCTGGGTATTTTCACCAAGATCGACTTCGACAATCGTGAGGTCGCGGAGTGCTATAGCACCTCGTCCATTTTCCGCGGCTACAGCATTTTCATGAAGGGCAAAGATCCGCGTGACGCACACTTCATCACCAGCCGCATTTGCGGTATCTGCGGCGACAATCACGCGACCTGCGCTACCTATGCGCAGAACATGGCTTTCGGCATCGCGCCCCCCGCCATGGGCGAGTGGATTATCAACCTCGGCGAAGCAGCCGAGTACATGTTCGACCACAACATTTTTCAGGACAACCTGGTAGGCGTCGACTTCTGCGAGCAGATGGTGAAGGAGACGAATCCCGGAGTCTGGGACAAGGCGCAGGGAACAAAATGTCCCAATGCCGACAAGCACGGCTATCGCACCATCGCCGACATCATGCGCGCTCTAAATCCATTCAGTGGCGAGTTCTATCGCGAGACCCTCGCCATGAGCCGCATGACACGCGAGATGTTTTGCCTGATGGAAGGCCGCCACGTGCATCCTTCTACCCTGTATCCCGGAGGCGTGGGAACAGTTGCTACGGTGCAGCTCTTCACCGACTATCTGGTTCGCCTGATGAAGTACATCGAGTTCATGAAGAAGGTCGTGCCCTTGCACGATGACCTTTTCGACTTCTTCTACCAGGCCCTGCCGGGCTACGAAAAAGTCGGCCAGCGCCGCGTGTTGCTCGGCTGCTGGGGCTCGTTCAACGATCCCGACGCCTGCGATTACACCTATCGCCGTATGTCGGAGTGGGGCAAGGCGATGTATGTCACCCCCGGAGTAATCGTAGACGGGCAGCTAGTGACCAACGAGCTCATCGACATCAACCTCAACATGCGCATCCTGCTGGGCAGTTCGTATTACGACGACTGGCAGGACCAGGAGACACTGGTACCCACCGATCCCATCGGCAACAAGGTGGACCAGAAGCATCCCTGGAACCAGACCACGCTGCCGCGTCCGCAGAAGCGCGACTTCAATGGTAAGTACACCTGGGTCATGTCGCCGCGCTGGCTCGATAAGCGCACCGGCGATCATCTCGCGCTCGACACCGGAGGCGGCCCGATTGCACGCCTGTGGTCAACCGCGCTCTCGGGGTTGGTCGATATCGGATACGTCAAGGCGACCGGGAACAGCGTCAAGATCAACCTGCCAAAGACAGCGATGCTGCCCGAGGTAGAGTTTGAATGGAAGATCCCGAAGTGGAGCAATGCCATCGAACGTGACCGTGCACGCACTTACTTCCAGGCCTACGCCGCCGCTTGCGCGCTGTACTTCGTGGAGCGGGCATTCGAAGAACTGAAGGCCGGCCGGCACAAGACGTGGACCAACTTCACCGTGCCGGACGAAACCATCGCCTGCGGCTTCCATGAGGCAGTACGCGGAGTCTTGTCGCATCACGTTGTAATCCGCAATGGAAAGATTGCGAATTACCATCCCTATCCGCCGACACCCTGGAACGCTAACCCGCGCGACATTTATGGCACCCCGGGGCCCTATGAAGACGCGGTGCAAAACACGCCGATCTTCGAGGAAAACGGGCCCGACAAGTTCAAGGGCATCGACATCATGCGTGCAGTGCGGAGCTTCGATCCCTGTCTGCCGTGCGGTGTTCACATGTACCTGGGTAATGGCAAAGTGCTGGAGACTCGTCATTCGCCGATGTTTGGCGTGGGACACAAATAGATCAGGATGGAAGCCCTGCATTTACAAGTAGGTCAGGGTGGAAGCCCTGCATTTATGCAGGGGGGCAACCGAATGTGCTAACGGTGCGGCTTTAGCCGCGGCTGAAGCCGGTTATTGTGGGAGCTTCATTTCCCTCCCACAAATGCGAGGGCTTCCACCGAATAAAGGCGAACGAATGACCCATAACCACGAGTTTCACGTCCGCTCAGAACGCATTGAGAGCCTGGCAGCCAAGCTGGAACAGACTGCCGACCCCGAGCTTCACGCCACTGCCACGGAGCTGTTGCAGTGCGTGATGGAGTTACATGGTGCTGGACTCGATCGCATCATGCAGACCCTCTCGGAGTCGGACGAAGCAGGCGTCCTTATGGGCAGGTTGCTCGACGACAACCTGGTTTCGAGCCTGCTTCTTCTGCATAATCTGCATCCGCATGACCTCCCAATCCGGGTCGCGGCGGCTTTAGAGAAGATGCAACCGCAACTTGAATCGCAGTCCTGTGCGGCAGAGCTTGTCGATATCGAGAACGGAGTAGTCAGCCTTCGCCTGCTTCACCAGGGCGGAGGCTGCCACTCGACTGCGGCAACCATGGCCGCAGCACTGGAAGATGCCATCACCGAAGCCGCTCCTGACGCGCAGCGAATCACCATCGAAACTTTAGAGACACCGCTTCAGACGCAGCTTGTAACCATTGCGCAGATTACATCGGAGGAAGTAAGCCATGCAGCACACCAGGCCCGATAGCCCGTCACACCAGGCCGGAGTTCACAAGGGTGAAGAATGGAGCCGGAACGACACCGAACCCGGACGCGGAAAGAGTGATCCCGGCGCGCGGAATTCCACCGGCATCAATGCCGATAAGCGGCGACCGATCGATCCGCGTATGCCGAACTATCCGCCGGCGTGAGAAAGGCGGCTGGTGGCTATTGGCTCTTAGCTTTTCGCTTGCGATCTAAAGGTTCCGCACCGTTGCGATAAGGTTCGCGCGACACATGCTCTGAGCCCGGAGGGGCGACCAACATGACAGCCCAGCATGGAGCCGCAGGCGGAGTGCTGGGTAACCGTCGGATTCTGACCTCCGAGTCCTTTCAGGGACGACACACGATGAACGACAACCCGTTAAGCTCGTCCCAATCCGACACCGCCTTCGCTCTGCTGCGCCGCTTCGCGCGCCGCCGTACCCCGGCAGAACATTGCGAATTGTGCAGTGCGGAACTGCAACCCGCCCATCCGCATTTGCTGGAGGTCGAGAAGCGTCAGATCCTCTGCTCCTGCGAGCCTTGCGCCGTGCTCTTCAGCGGTCAAGGTGCAAGCCACTATCGCCGCATTCCGCGTGACACTCGCAAGCTCGACGGCTTCGTCATGTCTGATGAGCTCTGGCATTCGCTGATGATTCCCATCAACCTCGCGTTCTTCTACCGGCAGGCTGAAACGGGCAACGTGGTCGCCATGTATCCCAGCCCCGCAGGTGCCATTGAATCAACGCTGAGCTTCGATACCTGGAGCGAGATCGAATCGCAAAATCCGGTGCTGATAAAGATGGAACCTGAGGTGGAGGCGCTGCTGGTAAATCGCGTGGGCCAAACACGCGAATACTACCTGGCGCCGATCGACCAGTGCTATCGGCTGGCCGGGATCATTCGGCTGCATTGGAAGGGATTGTCGGGCGGCAACGAGGTATGGCAGCACATCGCGCAATTCTTTGCCGAGCTTCGCGGAGAACAGCAATCCACTCAAGGAGCGCTGCTTGCCTGATCTCAGCTTTCACATCGAAGGCGCCGAAGCGCTGCTCTACGCCGCAGTGCCGATGATCGCACTCCGGTTGCGCATCAACAGTACTCCCGAAGACCAGGCTGTACATACCATTGTCTTGCGCTGCCAGGTGCAAATCGATCCTGCCAAGCGTCGTTATTCCGCGCGCGAGCAGACGCGCCTGCACGATCTGTATGGCGAGCCCTCGCGCTGGGCACAAACCGTCAAGCCATTGCTTTGGATGAACACGTCGGTGACGGTGCCTTCCTTTACCGGTTCCACCAGCGTGAGCTTGGAGCTTCCTTGCAGCTTTGATTTCAATCTCGCTGCGACGAAATACTTTCACGCCCTCGAACTGGGCGAAATCCCCGTTACCGTGATGTTCAGCGGAACGGTGTTTTATGCCGAGTCCGACGGACGCTTGCAGGCGACCCAGATTCCCTGGGACCGGGAAGCTTCCTGCCGCCTTCCGGTTGCAGTCTGGAAACAGATGATGGACGCCCATTACCCGAACGCCGCGTGGTTGTGCTTGCAGCGCGAGGTTTTCGAGAAGTTGCTTGACTACAAAGTAAGAAACGGCATTCCGACCTTTGAACGCGCTCTGGAAGAATTGCTGCACCAGGAGTGGGAATTGGCTGCCGCATCCAAGAGCGGGAACGGGTGACGCGTGAACTTCGAGGCGGTGGAGAAGATTGCGAATGCGGTCCTGTACGAGGGATACATGCTGTATCCCTACCGGCCGTCCTCGACCAAAAACCGGCAGCGCTGGAACTTCGGCACCTTGTATCCCCAGACATTTGCCGAAGCCCAGCAGCCTCCCGAAACATTCTGGCTGCGGGCCGAGTGCCTGGTTGAAGCGGGTCCGGAAGCCAGGTTAAGTGTTCGCGTCCGCTTTCTGCATCTTGATCCGGCAGAAGCTCCACAACCAGCTAACTGGGTTGAGGGCATAGAACGCGATACGGAAGTCGAGTGCAAGGTGCGCGATCTGCTCGATAAGCCTCACGTGGAGGCGCTCTTGCTTGGCTCCTTGATAGGCAAGATGACGCTCAGCGCCAAAGCCATCGACCGAGACCTGGTCAAACTCAGCATTGAACTTGCCAATGTCACACCCGTCGAATGCACCACGCGCGAGGACGCCCTGCCGCACGCTTTCAGCTCGGCGCATCTGTTGCTGGGCATCGAGGGCGGCCAGTTTGTGTCCATGCTTGATCCGCCAGAAGAATTTCGGTCGGCCCTGAACCAGTGCCACAATGTGGGAGTCTATCCCGTGGTCGTCGGACACCAGGGAAGTCGCGACAAGATGCTCTGCTCCCCCATCATCCTCTACGACTATCCCCAGGTTGCGCCCGAAAGCGCGGGCGACTTCTTCGACGGAACCGAGATGGACGAGATGCTTTCGCTTCGCGTGCTCACTATGACGGACGAGGAAAAAGCCGAGATGAAGTCCGCCGATACGCGCTCGCGGCATCTGCTGGAGCGCACAGAAACCCTTCCCCCCGAGCACATGATGAAGCTGCATGGCGCGATTCGTGGGTTGCGCCGGGTTCGACAGCGGGAGGACGAATGAGCGACAGCAACTGGGATCCACTGGCGGAGCAGCCGCTGCTGGAAAGCGTGAACGTCTTCGGCATCGAACTGCGGGTTGGCGACCGCGTCCGTCTCTGGCCACAGAAAACGGCCGACATTATGGACATGGCACTGCAAGGCCAGGTCGCTGTCATCGAAGCCATCGAACAGGACTTCGAAGGCCAGGCGCATCTGGCGGTCGTTCTGGAAGACGATCCCGGCCGCGACTTCGGCATGATGCGACAGCCCGGCCACCGCTTCTTCTTTTCGCCGGAAGAAGTCGAACCGCTCGCTGATCTGACGAAGGAGACTGCGTGAAGGACCACATCCTGGTTGCGGGCGTGGGCAACATCTTTCTTGGAGATGATGCCTTCGGGGTCGAAGTGGCGGGAGCAATGGCAACGCGTGCGCTTCCCCAGGGAGTAGCGGTACGCGACTTCGGGATTCGCAGCTTCGATCTGGCTTACGCACTGCTCGATGATTGGAGCGCCGTGGTCCTAGTCGACGCCGTCTCTCAACACGCACCGCCCGGCTCGCTGTTCCTCATCGAACCCGATCTGAACCAATTGTCAGAGGAGGCCGAGACGGCGACCTTCGACGGTCACAGCATGGATCCGGTAACAGTGCTCCGCCTTGCCCAAACCTTAGGTGAGATTCGACCGCAGATTTTCCTTGTGGGCTGCGAGCCCGCCGATCTCGGCGGCGAGGAAGGCCGCATGGGGCTTTCCCCGGAAGTTGAGGCCACAGTTGAAGACGCTGTGTCCATGGTCGAGAAACTTGTTCGAGAACTACTTACAAAGGCTGCCGCACCTGCGACTG
Source organism: uncultured Acidobacteriaceae bacterium (assembly GCA_963796585.1). Lineage (GTDB taxonomy): Bacteria > Acidobacteriota > Terriglobia > Terriglobales > Acidobacteriaceae > CAVVDY01. Next base: position 283,316 of record CAWCMB010000001.1, on the reverse strand, counting down.
CCTGAAGGAGAACTTGCATGATCAGAAAGCTGCTTATGGTGGCGATATCGGTGGCGGCGGTAGCAACTTTGGCCAGCATGGCTCCTGACCTGAAGCGCTACGTTAAGATGATGAACATGTGACCAAAGTGGGATTCTCTCACTCGTCACCACTCCCTGTGATTCGAGTCACAACACTTTTCCGCCCACTGGGTGCATCGTTGTTCTATCGTGCTCCGCTCGTTGAGCACCATGGGAGGCAACCATGCCAGTGGCGGAAGCGAAGAAGTGGTATCACAGCAATCAGTACAGTGCCGACAGTAAGTGCGAGCACTGCGCCGGGGTAGTTCGGCACGAGTCCTGGTGTGTCACCGAAAACGCGCTGGTTGCGTATGCCTACCTGACGGCAACGGGGGCCGCGCCACTGTCCGAGCAAGACACCCTCATCCTGCACGCGCTGGGCGTCACATGGACCGACCCAAACGGCTGTCGCTGTCAGGGTGTGGATCGCATAAAACCCCCCGAGCTGGAAGCTTAGGCTCGCCCTCACATTCGCGGTCGCGGAGGCATTGCACCTCTACGCAGCCTTTGCACTACAGCTAAAATCTTCCTGCTCTCTCAATTCCCATTTCGACACCCGGGAATTTTAGATCCACGAGTCACGTCTCGACGTGATGCCCCTCACTGCGGCGTTCCATGATTGAGCCCAACCTCTAAGCAGAAAGAGCTGAACGAACCTGGTGAGCCGAAATCCTCCTTCGTTCGGCGCCTGCGAAGCGCAAGTGCTTCGCCGAACTGCTGAACTTGTGCAAGGGAAAGGAGCGTCCTGCGCATGTCGGTGGCATCCACGCTCGACACGGCCGAGAAGGCCTTCATCGATCAGAGCATTGCGAAACATAGCGGCCGTCCCGGCGCCCTTCTGGGAATCCTGGAGGCCGTCCAGGACCGTCATCGCAGGAAGTATCTGCCCGAAGACGCCTTACGGTACATCGCGCGGCAGATGGAGATTCCGCTGGCCCGTATGTACAGCATCGCGACGTTCTATGCTTTGTTCAACCTGAAACCGCAAGGCGACCACACCATTTGCATCTGCCGCGGTACCGCCTGCCATACGCGCAACTCGCGCAACCTGCTGCAGAGCTTACGCCTCGACCTCGGCCTGGAAATAGATGACAGCACAGACACCGGAGACGCCGGCAAGCTGACCATGACCAGCAAAGACGGCAAGTTCACGATTCGCACTGTGGCCTGCTTTGGACAATGCGCCTTGGCGCCGGTGGTTGAGATTGATCACCGCATTTGTGGTCACGTGAACGAACGCACCCTGCAGCGCGAAGTGCGGTCGCTGGATCGGGAAGGTGAATGATGCGTATCGAGGATATCGGCACCTTCAATACGGTTCGCGAATCCGGCATGAACAAGCTGCAGCCGTCGGTGCCCCGAATCACCATCGGAATGGGAACCTGCGGCCGGGGAAACGGCGCCGAAGGCCTCTATCACGCGTTTACGGAATCCATTGACCGTAGCGGAGCCAACATCTATCTTGCCGGGGTTGGGTGCTTTGGTGCTTGCTATCAGGAGCCGCTGGTCACCGTTCACGTTCCCGGCCAGCCGCTGCTGATTCTGCGCAGGGTGCAGGCCCACGATGCCGAGCGGATCCTTCATGACGTCATTGCCGGCAACGTGCCGCCGGACCTGGTCTTCTGCAAAATCGAGGAGTGGGACCACATTACCGGCTCCATGAGGTATGGCAGGGGATTTCCCGAGATACCGGCCTGGAACGAGGTCGCATTCTTCAAAGGGCAAAAGAAGATTGTCCTGCGCAATTGCGGCTTGATCAGCCCTGACGACATCGAGGAGTACATCGCAGTCGGCGGATATCAAGCGCTTTACAAGGCCCTCATCGACGCCAAACCTGAATCAATTATTGAACTCATCAAGGCTTCTAAGCTGCGCGGTCGCGGCGGCGCAGGATTCCTCACCGGCAACAAGTGGGAATTCCTGGCCAAGGCCAGGGCCGATCAGAAATATGTTATCTGCAATGCGGACGAAGGCGATCCCGGCGCCTACATGAACCGCAATGAAATCGAAAGCGATCCTCATGCCCTGCTGGAGGGCATGATCATTGGCGCCTACGTGATGGGCGCCACCCAAGGCATCATCTATGTCCGGGCGGAGTATCCCCTGGCGGTACATCGTCTGGAGCGCGCCATCGATCAGGCCCGCGACTACGGCATTCTCGGCGACAACATCCTGGGACGCGGTTTCAAATTTGACATCCAGATTGTCGAGGGCGCCGGTGCCTTCGTCTGCGGAGAAGAGACCGCGCTCATTGCATCCCTGGAAGGCGAGGCGGGAAGGCCGCGTCCTCGTCCGCCATTTCCTGCGCAGAAGGGACTTTGGGGCAAGCCAAGCAACATCAACAATGTCGAAACCTGGTACAACATCGCTCCCCTCGTGCTCAAGGGTGCTGCCTGGTTCAGCGAAACCGGCAGCACCAAGAGTTCAGGGACGAAAGTTTTTTCCTTGGTCGGCAAGATCAACAACACAGGCCTGGTCGAGATGCCGCTGGGCACGCCGCTCAAGACGTTTGTCTACGACATTGGCGAAGGCAGCGCTCCCGGACGCGAAATCAAAGCCGTGCAGACCGGCGGCCCTTCCGGAGGAACCATTCCCCACGAGATGTTCGACACTCCGGTGGATTACGAAAGCCTTGCCCAGCTCGGCTCCATCATGGGATCGGGTGGAATGGTGGTGATGGACGAAGACATCTGCATGGTCGACGTCGCCCGCTACTTCATCGAGTTCACCAACTCCGAGTCCTGCGGAAAATGCGTGCCTTGCCGGGTCGGACTTAATAAGGAACTGCGCATCCTGAACCGCATTACAACCGGCTTCGGCCGCCCCCAGCATCTGGAAACTCTGGACGAGCTGAGCCGTTACATTCGCGACTGCTCGCTGTGCGGCCTGGGGCAGACCGCGCCCAACCCGGTGCTTACCACGATGCGGCACTTCCGCCAGGAATTCGAAGACCACATCGTTGCCGGGCGCTGCCAGGCAGGAGTATGCGAGGAGCTGGCGCTTTCTCCTTGTGAGAACAGTTGTCCTCTGCACATGAACATCCCGCGCTTCCTCGAACTCTACAAAGAGGGCCGGCTGGAGGACGCGTTCGACTCTGTGATCTTTGACAATCCTCTGCCTTCCTCCACCGGGCGGGTGTGCCAGCACCCCTGCGACAAGCGTTGCCGGAGGCAGACCATCGACAATGCGGTGAACATGCGCGATGTTCATCGTTATATCGCCGATTCCATTCTGTTGTCCGACAACTTCGAAATTACTGCCCGCCGCATCGCTGCGCGGGCACTCGCCCCCAGCGGACGTAAGGTCGCCGTGGTGGGAGCCGGACCAACCGGCCTGACCGCCGCGTTTTACCTGGCTTTGCTGGGCCATGACGTTACCGTGTTCGATCCTATGCCCGAGCCCGGAGGTATGCTGCGCTACGCCTTGCCGGAATATCGCCTGCCCAAGTCTGTGCTACGCCGCGAGATCGAACTTATCGAGCGCCTGGGCGTGAAATTTGTGCCCAACACCCGCGTAGGTGTCGACCTCTCGCTCAACGAACTCGACGAGCGTTACGACTCGGTCTTTCTCGCCATCGGAACCTGGAAAGAATCCTGGGTTTACCTGCCGGGAACGGAGTTGAAGGGCGTCTATCCCGCACTGCCGTTGCTGGAAATGATTTCTAAGGCGGAGAATGTGCCGCTTGGCAAGAAGGTTGTGGTAATCGGTGGCGGTAACGCCGCCATCGATTCCGCTCGTACGGCGTTGCGTATGGGAGCTGAGGTGACGGTGGTGTATCGCCGCGAGCGCAAAGACATGCCGGCGATTGAAGAAGAGACGGCGGCCGCTGAGGATGAAGGTGCGCGCTTCCTGTTCCTTGCGGCCCCACACCGGGTCATCGGCGACGCTAAGGGAAACGTTCGCGCCCTGGAAGTGGTCAAGACCTCGCTCGGCGAGTACGACACCTCGGGCCGCCGCAAGCCAATTCTGACGGACGAAGTACGGCGCCTCGAATGCGACTCCGTGATTCTCGCGGTGGGCGAATCCGTGGACCTCGATTTTGCCAAGGCATCCGGTCTGCGTATAAAAGAGCACGGCACTATCGAGGTTAACCACTTCTCGCTTGAGACCAGCCGGCCACGTTTCTATGCCGGCGGAGACCTGGTCACCGGCGCTTCGAATGTCTCGAATGCGATGGCATACGGAAAACAGGCGGCACGGGCCATCGACAAGCAATTGATGGATGAAGATCGCTGGGAACAATTGTTTCCTGCCGTGCGCTATGACCAGACGGTGCCGAAGGAAGTCAGCGAGAGCCGCAGGAACCTGCCGCCACACTTGGCAGTGAAGAAACGCGCCAACAGCTTCGAAGAGGTCGTCTCAGTCCTGAGTGCGGAACAAACCATGGACGAAGCCTGCCGCTGCCTGCGCTGTGATGTGAAGGCAGCGCCGTCGCGCTAGATAGGAGACAAGTTTTGCCGCCGAAAAAAATTGCGATCCGCATAGACGGGGAAATGGTGAATGCGTCGGAAGGCCAGACCGTTCTCGAAGCCGCGCAAGCCAGTGGCAAGACGATTCCGACCCTGTGCTACCTGAAAGGGCTGAAAGCAGTCGGCGCCTGCCGTGTCTGCATGGTCGAGCTCTCCGGGGTTGACCGTTTGTTCCCTGCTTGCACTACGCCGGTGCAGGACGGGATGTCGGTCATAACCAATTCCGCCCGATTGGCGCGGTATCGCCGCATCACGGTCGAACTGCTGCTGGTGGAACGCAATCACGTGTGCGCGGTATGCGTCTCCAATGGTCACTGCGAATTGCAGGACCTGGCGTATGCCTTGGGCATCACCAATGTGCGGTTCGCCTACAACTTCCCGCGCCTACCCGTTGACCTCTCCCATCCTCGCTTCGTCCTTGACCACAACCGCTGCATTCTGTGCACCCGGTGCGTTCGGGTGTGCGCTGACATCGAAGGCGCCCACGTCTGGGAGGTGGCCAACCGCGGCATCAACGCCCGCCTCGTCTCCGAGCTCAACAGCCGATGGGGTGGCGCCACCAGCTGCACCAACTGCGGCAAATGTGTCCAGGCATGCCCCACTGGGGCGCTTTCCGAGAAAGGCAAGAGCGTGCAGGAAATGGTGAAAGATGCCGGCTTCATTACCTCGCTGGCACACAGCAGAGGGGTGCCGGCATGAGGAAGATGAAGCTGGCGACCATTTGGCTGGATGGCTGTTCCGGATGCCACATGTCCCTGCTTGACCTCGATACTGCGCTCATACCCTTGGCCCGCAAGATCGAGCTGGTGTATGGCCCGCTGGTGGATGCTCACGAGTTTCCTGAGGATGTGGATGTCACGTTCATTGAGGGAGCCGTAAGCACCGACGAGGACGTGGAAAAAGTGCGCCAGATCCGGCAGAGCAGCAAAATTCTGGTCTCGCTGGGTGACTGTGCCGTTACCGGCAACGTAGCGGCGATGCGCAACACTGTTCCGGTTAAGAAACTCTTGCAGTCGATCTACGTAGAGAAGAGCGATCGGGACGGCGCAATTCCCAAAGAGAATCTGCCGCAGCTTGCGCCTCAGTGCCGGCCCGTGCAGGACTTCGTCAAGATCGACATGTCGCTCCCGGGATGCCCTCCGCAAAGCAAAGTTATCGGCGAAGTACTCGAAAACCTGCTCGACAACCGTAAGCCCGAAATAGCCATGAAGCTGAAGTTTGGTTAGGAGTTGGGATGAAACGTATCACCATCGAACCGGTCACTCGCATTGAGGGCCACGGCAAGATCACCATCCAACTCGACGACAGCGGCACCGTTGCCGACGCTCAGTTTCAGGTAACCCAGGTCCGCGGTTTCGAGAGATTCGTGGAGGGCCGCCCCTATTACGAGATGCCGGGTATCACCTCGCGCATCTGCGGCATCTGCCCCATCAGCCATCAACTGGCATCATCGAAGGCATGCGATGCCATCATGGCCGTCCGCGTCCCTCCCGCGGCAAAGCTGCTCCGCGAGCTGGTTCATTGCGCCCAGATCTTTCAGTCGCACGCCTTGAGCTTCTTCTATCTTTCGGCACCTGACTTTCTGCTTGGCATGGATAGCGATCCAGCTACGCGTAACGTCTTCGGCCTGATCGAAAACAATCCTGATGTGGCACGCGCTGGAATCGAGTTGCGCCGCTTCGGCTTGCAAGTCATTGAAGCAGTGGCGGAAGAGCGGGTGCATGCTTCCTGGATTGTGCCCGGAGGGGTGAAGTCGCCCCTCACCGCTGCGGCGCGTGAACGTATTCTGGCCGGTGTGCCGGCCGCGGCTGCGGGCCTCGACAAAGCTCTAGAGCTTTTCAAGGGCGTGCTCGACAATTTCAGCGAGGAGATCGCGAATTTCGACTCCGCTCCCAGCATGTACGCTGGGCTGGTTGACCGCCGCGGTAATCTGCAGCTTTACGACGGACTGCTGCGTTTTCGCGATGCCGATGGCCATATCCTGCTCGACGGCATCGAAAGCGAAGAGTACGCCAGTTACATCGGCGAGGCGACGCTGCGCAATTCCTACCTCAAGGCGCCTTACTACAAGCCCTTGGATTATCCGCAGGGACTCTACCGCGTGGGCCCCTTGGCGCGCCTCAACGCGGCAGAACAGTTCGGCACTCCGAAGGCCGACGCCGAGCTAATCGAGTTTCGCAATCGCTTCGGCCGCATACCGCATTCGGCATTCCTCTACCACTATGCGCGCCTGCTGGAGATGACCTACGCTCTGGAACGTATACAGCAATTGCTGGACCAGCCCCTGATCTTGGACACCCATGTTCGCGCCGAAGCATCGGTAAACGCGGTGGAAGGAATCGGGATGATCGAAGCCCCCCGCGGATTGCTGATCCACCACTACAAAGTCAACCAGGAAGGCGCCATCGTTTGGGCCAACCTCATCGTTGCCACCGGACACAACACACTTGCTATGAATCGTGGTGTTCTCCAGGTGGCCCGGCATTTCGTACATGGCGAGGAAATTGAGGAAGGGATGTTGAATCGGGTTGAGGCCCTGGTTCGGGCTTACGACCCCTGCCTGAGTTGCTCGACTCATGCTTCTGGACAGATCGCGTTGCAGGTGGAATTACGCTCGCCCGAGGGTGTGCTCCTCGACGAGCTCCGGAGGACCTAATGCTCGACGTGCTCATCCTCGGATACGGCAACACCTTGCGTGGCGACGACGCACTGGGCATCCACGCAGCCCACGCTCTTCACGAACTCTACTGCACCGACGGCGGTATACGAGTACTGGCTACCTCGCAACTGACGCCTGATCTCGCCGAGGACATCTCGCAGGCACAGATGATTCTCTTTATCGATGCCGCTGCATCCGGGCTTCCTGGCGAGATTCATAGTGAAGAAATATCGCTGGCGGATGAAAAGGTGCGATTTACCCATCATTGGACGCCCCGCACCTTGCTGATGCTCTCGAAGCAACTGTATGGTAGAGCGCCCCTGGCCATGACCCTAACCATGGCAGTCGCTTCCAGCGAGATTGGGGTTGGACTTTCGCAGGAAATAGAGCACAGGCTGCCCCAACTCCTGGAACGCGCCAAAGCTATCGTCTCCGGCTGGCGGCTCAGACGCGGGGAGCACAAGCACCGCCCCACCACCAATGCCGAAGTCGAATTCATAGAGCATTGATCGAGAATCGCTCGCGGCTCGAGCCAACTGCCTGAGGTAGTGAATTCCTACACCGTCACTTCCTTCTGCCGCGCCACTTGGTGTGGCGCAACGCGCTCGTCGCCGGGATCGTTCACACCCTGCATCAATAAGGCTGCGATCGCCATGAAGACGCCGCCCGCGATCACCGCCGCCATGCGATTGTTGTGCATGACGTGCAGCATGATCCATCCGAAGAACAAAGAAGCCACAATCTCCGGCAAGACGATGAAGAAGTTGAAAATTCCCATGTACACGCCAGTCTTCTCACGTGGCAGCGACCCGGCCAGTACCGCGTAGGGTATGGCCAGCGTACTCGCCCAGGCGACGCCCACTCCTGTCATAGACAGCAGCAGTAGCGCCTTGTCGTGGATGATCGCCACCGAAAGCAGTCCCAGAGCTCCGCACAGCAGGCACAGGCTATGCGTATTCTTCCGACCGATATTCTTGGCGATCCAAGGCAAGAAGAAGGAGAAGCCGAAACATACGGCGGAGTACATTCCGAAGCAAATTCCTGCCCACTCTATGCCCCGGGTGTACACCGGCGAGGTCTGGTCGGGAGCACCGAATACATTCCAGGCGACTGCCACCGGGAAATACAGCCACATACAGAAGAGCCCGAGCCATGTGAGCAATTGCACCGGAGCCAGCTGGCGCATGGTGCCGGGCATATCGCGAATCGACTCCAGTATTTCGCCGGCATTGGCCAAAAGCCCCTTTGATTCCGACTTGCGATGCCGAAACGCCTGCATATCTTCTGGCGGATATTCGGGGGTGGTCACAATCGTCCATAGCACCGCAGCCAGGAAAGCGGCCGCCCCAACGTAGAACGATAGGCGCACCGTCAATGGAATTTCGTGTCCCGAAACAACGCTTGAAAGATGGAAGTAGTTGGTCAGCATCCACGGCAGTGCCGAAGCGACCACCGCGCCCAGCCCGATGAACAGGCTTTGCATGGCGAATCCGCGGGTGCGCTGCTCTTCCGGCAGCAAATCGGCGACGAATGCCCGGAAAGGCTCCATGCTGATGTTGATCGAGGAATCAAGGATCCATAGCAGGCCGGCAGCCATCCACAGCGCCGAGCTGCGCGGCATAAGTACCAGCGCCACCGAACTAAGCAGAGCTCCTGCCAGGAAATACGGGCGGCGGCGGCCCAGGCGTGTCCAGGTGTGATCGCTGGCATGCCCGATGATGGGCTGTACCAGAAGGCCCGTCAGCGGAGCGGCCAGCCACAGAATGGGAATCTGGTCGGGTCGCGCACCCAGGTATTCATAGATCGCGCTCATGTTGGCCATCTGGAGTCCCCAGCCAAATTGAATGCCGAGGAAACCGAAGCTCATGTTCCAGATTTGCCAGAAGGTTCTTGGAGGCTTGTGCATAATCGCCCGCCGCTGAAGGTCCCTACCCCGAATTCTGCGGATTGGTTCCGGTTGAAACTAGCCCCCGCTTGCTGGATTGTCAACCCACGGAAGGTCGTTTTCGGGCATTGATTTCGATTGCTCACCAAGAGGATGTCAACCTGCGGTGGTTGTCATGCCGGCCATGAATCTGCGGAGTGAGGAATCTCACTTTCCTTGCTGAGGCTGGAAACAATCGCCGCCGTTCGCTTTATCTTGGACGCACGGCTATTAATTCTGTATCGAGCGGCACGCCGCGCGCGATCTTTACCCGCACTAGCGCTTCGAACGGCTTCATTGCAGTCGTCGATCCCGGTATTTCATGCATGAGCTTTTGTACTGAATCGGCACGGCAAACAAATTCCACAGATCCCTGCGTTCCGAAGGTTGTGGTGCCCGCCACAATCATGATGAACCGCTCCGGACTTACCCCCGGAAGCATGGCGATGACTCCATAGTCTTCGGTCAATGGCGCACTCGATGGGCTGGCCAGATAACTGGCCGACTCGCCCGTTTTCGGATGCCGGTTGACTATGGCCAAGTCGCCCTTGCGTGCTCCCGAAGCGACCCGCTCAAAGACAAATTCCTGCGTCCCCGGTATGTCGTGCAAGGAGAGGTTTTCTGACGGAGAACCGACAAATATCAGATTAGTGTTGTTCGCATCGTCCAACGAAAAAAGGCTGCCACGCTTCACCCGCAGCTTGCGCCCGAGAGAGTTGAACACTTCATCCAGGGCGTGGACCGCAAGCACTTCGCCAACCCCGGTGTAGTGGTCATAGACGCGGGTCCGGGCGTCCTCGTGCGATTTCAAATACCGCATCCCGGTCTCCGGTCTTCCCACGAATGCCGCGTTGCTGAAGATCACCCATGGCTCCTCCTGCGCTGCGGTGAAGGGCCTCCAAAATTCTGCCAGGGGGCTGTTCGTCACCGGCCCCGCAACCGTGCTTGTGCCAGCCACAGTCACCCGTTTGTGCGCCCACAGCAAGCCAGCAAGCACGATAACGGCAACGACCAGGCACGCCACAAAGATGCTGACTGCCAGCCGCCGGCGCACCGAAACCGTCTCAATCTCATCCACCGCAGCACCACTCTCGCTTCGCGGTGATGTCGCCCCTTGCGCACCTCGTGCCTGCCTGCTCTCAAAGACGAGATGATAGCTGCCCTTCGGAATCGTCACCACGATAGGATCGTTCGCGCCTTCGGTGGCGTAGTACTCAGCCAGCTTTATGCGCAGCCGTCCCGCTTGCACCCGAATGGTCGAGTCCGACTGCGGGTCAAAATTTGCCTGCCGCCCGTACACCTCAGTCGCGATCTGGTACTCCTTCAGAGGCGCGTTGGGGTGTTCGACCGACTGTCTGGCAAGGTATTCCAGCAGCTTGCGGAGGGATTCGGAGCCGCGCAGGCTATGACTTTTGGTAAGGCGCTCTACTTCTTGGAAGAGCTGGGAAGAATCTTCGTCGAGAGTTCGCGTAACAGCCATTTAACAGCGATGTAACAGGCGATGGATTTGGTTGCAAACGCAGTATTTTACCCCGGTAACGGTATGAAAACCTAATGAAACTCAATACATCGCTCTCTTTGTACTAAAAGTTGCAGAGCTTACTTTGCCCTGAGGGATATCTCAGCGCTACACAGACTTTCGACGCTGCGATTTCTGAGAGAAACCACATTGTCGAACATGCTCCCAAAAATGGTAGAGAGCGTACGCCCCCGCCGCGGACGACGGGGCCTCGTTGCGAAATCAAGTACTTGGGGTGCGAAAGCTCCGGACCTTTGCGATTTGCCTTCCATGCCTGCAGTCCGGTCTTGCCACCTCGAAGTTTCTATCGTTCCACTCCATGACAAACACGAAAGGTGGATATTGCAATGAAGCGGTTGAAAGTGTCTCGCTTGTTGGCAGCGGTGCTCCTGTTAAGCGTGCCGGCGATTATGCTAGCTCAGTCGAGCAACGCCAACATCCAGGGGACTATTACCGACAGCACGGGGGCTGTCGTTGCCGGAGCAACGATTGACGTAACCAGCAAGACCACCGGGCAGACAGTGACCGCGGCCAGCGGAGGCGCCGGTGATTATGTGGTCAACGCACTCAAGCCCGGCCCGTACTCGGTGCAGGTGAAGGCTGCAAACTTCGCTTCGGTCACGCAAGATGTGACTCTGCAGATCGGTCAGGTACTGCCGCTTAATTTTTCGCTCAAGGCGGGCGCAGTTACCGAAAACGTCGTGGTAACCACTGAGGCCCCTATGGTGGCGTCGCAGAGCTCGGATCTGGGCGAGGTTATCACCGGGCGACAAGTTGTCGATCTTCCTCTGAACGCCCGCAACTTTACCCAACTCGCGACCCTGGTTCCCGGCGTCACGCGTGGCTCAAACACCAACGGCGACGCAACCGGAGGCAGCGGTAACGCCGAAACTTATCGCTATAACAGCAGCGGCGGCGCGGCCCTGGTAGTGAACGGACTTCGTCCCCAGGCCAACAACTTCCTGCTCGACGGTTTCGACAATAACGAGTCGCTGGTCAACACCATCGTGTTCTTCAGCGCGCCTGACGCGATTCAGGAGTTTCGCGTTGAGACCAACGTCGCGCCCGCCGAGTTCGGGCGTGCCGGCGGCGGCATCATTAACACCGGAATCAAGTCCGGCACCAACCAAATACATGGCACCGTGTGGGAGTTCTTCCGCAATAGCGCGCTCGATGCCACTCAGTGGGAGCCGGTGCAGAATGCCACCAAGTTCCCCTTCCATCAGAACCAGTTCGGTGGCGCCGCTGGTGGCCCCATCATCAAGGACAAGCTGTTCATCTTCGGTGACTATCAGGGCTTCCGCTCATCGGCCCCGGCCAGCACCGACTACGCTACGGTTCCCACCAATCTCATGCGCAGCAGCGGTTACACAAACTTCTCCGAACTGCTGAGCCAAGGGATTCAAATCAAGAACCCTCTGACCGGTCAGCCGTTCCCGGGCAACATCATCACCATCCCGCTCAACCCTGCGGCGGTTAACTACCTGAACGCCTATCCGATACCCAACTGCTCATTATCGAATCCCAACTGTCATGCCATTGAGCAGAACTTCACGATAACTCGTCAGCGTACCCAGACGATCAACGATTTTGACGTCCGCGGCGACTGGATCATCGGCAAGAAGGATTCCGCGTTCGTCCGCTACAGCTACGGCAATGACAACCTGACGACCACCTCCCGCCTGCCAGATCTTCCGGCTGGTTTCGGTTCGGGAAGCAATCCCACGAAGCCGTGGAGCGCGGTGATGGACGAGACCCATACGTTCGGTCCCAACCTCATCAACGATTTTCGTTTCGGGTTTATCCGTACGAACTTCGGTTACACACCGCCCCTGTTTAACGAACCGGTCTCTGCCAACCTCGGCATCGTCAACGCCAACGTCAACGCCAACGGGGTGCTCGATCCGCAACTCTTCGGTGGAGCCCTGATCGGCGGCTTCAACAGCCAGTTGGAATACACCGGTGACTACGGACCGTATCAGGTACCGCAGGATACCTGGCAGACGGCTGACAACGTATCCTGGGTCAAGGGCAAGAACAATTTCAAATTTGGTGTCAACATCCTGCGTCGCCAGGTGAACTTCTTCCGCCCCTTGACTGGCAAGGGCTTCTTCAACCTGTGCGGCAACGGACAATCCCCCAGCGTCACCGGATATGAAGTTACCGACCTTCTGATCGGCTTCACCTGCAACTACCAGGTTGGACCCGCGCTCGGTGATTCTCAGACTCGCAGCTGGGAAAACGGCTTATACGGTCAGGACGACTGGCGCATAACCTCGCGTCTCACCCTGAATCTCGGATTGCGCTGGGATGTTCTTACCTGGCCGGTGGAACTCAATAACAACCAGGCGAACTTCGACATCTTCACCGGCCAACTCCAAATCGCCGGTCAGGATGGTAACTCGCGCAGCTTCGTTCCCACTTCGTACAAGAACTTTGCTCCGCGTATTGGCTTCGCCTACGACTTGTTCGGAGATGGAAAAACCAAGATCAGCGGCGGCTACGGTCTCTTCTACTTCATCGACCGCGGCGGCATCAGTAACCAATTGGCTCAGAACCCGCCCTTTAGCGGACAGGTTAACTACAGCTTTGCCAACGGCTATCGCATCACCTTTACCGGTCAGGCCGCTCAGGGAACCAACAACCCCGACGGCACCTGTCTAACCAGTTGCAACCCGGTCGGCGCAACCATACCTTTGCCGTCAAAAGGCCCGATCCAGGTCGACCTGAACAATCCGCAGAACGTGGCCATCTCGGTTGCAACCCTGCCGTCCAACGTTACTCCGAACGTGCAGGAGTGGAACCTGGATTTCGAGCGTCAGATTGGCAACAACATGACCTTTGACATGGCGTACGTCGGCAACAAGGGTACGCACCTGGTCACCTACTACGACTACAACCGGCAACAGTACAACGACCCGCTATGCAGCGTGAGCAACCCGGTTGGCTGCAACTACGCCGCGTTGGGCGCGATCAATACTCAAGCGACCATCGGCAACTCCATCTACAACTCGTTGCAAACCAGCTTGAACCGCCGGTTTACCAATAACCTGCAATTCATGGTGAACTACGTCTGGTCGCACGCCATCGATGACTCGCCTGGCGCTTTCGATACTTACAACATCAACGGCACATCGCCGGTCAACTACCGTGATCTGCCGGCTGAGCGGGCGACCTCGAACATCAATGTCGGACAGCGGGTCGTACTGACAAGCTTGTACGCTCTGCCGTTCGGGCATGGCCAGAAGTACGGGAACGACTGGAACGGCTTTACCAACACGGTGATTGGTGGATGGCAGCTCAACCTGATCTTCAGCGCGCAAACTGGAACTCCGTTTGATGTGCTCTACAACGGAGGCAATCCAACCGTCCGTCCCGACCTGGTTAGCAATCCCTTCGCCAACGTGCCTGGTGGCGATTTCTTCAACCCCGCTGCGTTTGCCGCCGTTCCTACTGTCAGCGGTGTTACTACTCGCGCCGGAACCACGCACCGCAATTACCTTACCGGTCCCGGCTACAACGATGTGGATCTTTCGACCTTCAAGGACTTCAAATTCACGGAGCGCTACACCCTTCAGTTCCGTGCCGAGTTCTTCAACCTGTTGAACCATCCCAACTTCGTGAATCCCGACTACAACTTCACCGATAGCAACTTTGGCAAGCTCCAGAGCACTCGTCTGGGCAACGAACGCCAGGTCCAGTTTGCGGCGAAGTTTTTCTTTTAACGAGTAGCCGTTGCATAAACACGGGGTGGGATTTATTCCCACCCCCTTTTTCTGGGGGCTATCTCGCAAATCGGTTTTGAAAGGGCACGGCTTCACAGGCTGCTGAAAAGTCGGATTTCGGGTTGAGCTGGCCTTCCTTCAGGCCAGCGTCACGCCGTTGAAAATACACGAGGGCTTTAGCCCTGCGGATTTCGCCTCGGCATAACTAGAGGCCATCTCATAAATACCTCCTCATCAAAATGAGGATGCAACCAAGCTGGACGAGCCCGAGGAAGTTGGCCTCGTGATATTCCCAACGGGTGACCAGGCGACGAAAATTATGCAACCAGGCAAACAGTCGTTCGATCTTCCAACGCCGGCAATAGCGCCGCAGCTTGCGCCCGTCCTGCGTCTGGGGCTTGCGGCGGTTTACTTTGTGCGGCGCGATCAACTCGACGCCGTGTTGCTGTTGCAGCCGCTCATCCAGCGGATCGCTGTCATAGGCGCGATCGCCGATCATGCGCTCGGGGGCCGCCGCCGTGAAGCGTTGCTCGACGGTGGCTTCGACGAAGCGTGTTTCATGTGGCGAAGCGCTTCCAATCCAGGCGGCGACAGGAAGACCATGGCGCTCCGCAATTGCCATGATCTTGGTCCCTTTGCCGCGGCGTGTTGGACCAACTGCACCGCCCCCTTTTTCGCCCCCGCGAAGGTGGCGTCGATGAAGGTCTCGGCCAAGTCCAACTGCCCGCGTGCTAGCAGATCTTCCGCCAACGCGCGCAGCACTTTCACCAGCACGCCCTCGCCCACCCATTGCTGGAATCGGCGGTGGCACGTCTGGTACGGCGGAAACTTGTCGCGCGGCAACTCCGCCCATTGCGCTCCGGTTCGTAAGATCCAAAACACGCCTTCCAGCACGCTACGGGTATCCGCCCATGGCCGACCCCGTCGCGAACCGGAGGTCTTGGGCTCAACCAGTGGTTTCAGCACTTCCCACTGCGCATCGGTGAGTTCCATACCTACCGATGTGCCTGTAAATTCAACTCCGCACAATTACTTAGTGCGGTACCTATTTATGAGATAGGTTCTAGATAGCTTCTAGGTTTTTGCGTCATGACAAACTCAAGAACGGTTCTCAGACTTCGAGTATTTGCTGCATTTCTCCTGTGTGTCTTCATCAGCAGCCTCTGCACCGCCCAGCCGCAAATCACCAAAGTCGAGCCCCCGAATTGGTGGACCGATTACGTTTCGCCCGTGATGCTATTGCTCTATGGTGAGGGGCTGTCGCAAGACAACATCGCGGTCAACTATCCCGGCGTGACCGTGCAAAAGGTCGAAACTCAGCCTGATGGCAAGCACGCCTTCGTGTGGCTGGATATCGCCAGCAACGCACAGCCGGGGAACGTGAAGTTGTCGATCCATACCTCATCCGGCAATACCACTGCAGACCTAACCCTGTCTGCACGCCGGCCGCAGCAAGGCAGATTTCAGGGCATCACACGCGATGACGTCATCTATCTCATCATGCCCGATCGCTTTGCCGATGGTGACCCCTCCAACAACCTGCCACCGGGTGCAACTCCAGGAACCTATGACCGCAACGCGCCCAAGGCTTATCACGGTGGCGATATGAAAGGTATTACCGAACATCTCGGCTACCTGAAAGACCTTGGTGTAACCGCGCTCTGGCTCACTCCGGTTTACGACCAGGACAACTCGACTTCCGACTATCACGGCTATGGTGCGGTCGATCTGTACCGGGTGGAAGATCACTTCGGCACCATGGCTGACTATCAAGCCTTCGTCGCGGCGGCCCATCGGCAAGGCTTCAAGGTATTGTTCGACAGCGTGCCGAACCATGTCGGCCCCCATCATCCCTGGGCCAAATCGCAGCCCGCACCCGGATGGCTACACGGAACTCCTGCGAATCACATCAACACCAATTACGACTACCCACCCATCACCGATCCTCATGCCGTGGAGAAGAACTACATCAGCGCGCTCGACGGTTGGTTTGCCGACAAACTGCCTGACCTCGCGCAAGAGAATCCTCTGGTGGCACAATACCTGCTCCAAAATGCGCTTTGGTGGACCGAGAGCAGCGGCATTGACGGTTTCCGCATCGACACTTTCCCCTACGTTCCGCGAACCTTCTGGGCCTACTACCTGAAAGGAATTTTCGACGTCTATCCCAACTTCTTCACCGTCGGTGAGATTTTTAACCCCGATCCCACGCTTACTTCCTACTGGGCAGGCGGGCACAAAGGTTTCGACGGAGTCGACACGCTGCTCACTACTCCATTCGATTTCCCGATGCAGAACGCGATCAATAAAGTCGTGAATGAAGGTCAATCCGCAAAGACGATCGTGGATGTCTTACGCCAGGACAGGCTCTTCCCGCATCCCGAACTCCTGGTGACCTTCATCGGCAATCACGACATGCCGCGTTTCATCACTCAGGCGGGAGGGTCGCCCCAGAAGCTGAAGGCCGCGTTTTCTCTGCTAGCCACGCTCCGTGGCATTCCTCAGATTTACTACGGCGACGAGATCGGCATGGCGGGACACGACGATCCCGACGACCGCCACGATTTTCCTGGCGGCTTTCCCGGCGATAAACAGAATGCGTTCACACAGTCCGGCCGCACTCCCGAGCAGCAGGAGGTCTATACCCACCTTCAGGCACTCCTGAAACTCCGGCGCGATCATCCGGCGCTGCGCGAAGGCGTGCAGAAGCACGTCGTCGTTGACGATGACTACTACCTTTTTACCCGCGAAACTCCCGGCGAGCGGCTGCTGGTAGCTTTCTACAAGGGCGATGCTCCGAAGAATCTATCCGTCGACCTGACCGATACCTCCATTGCAGATGCAAACAACCTGACGCCGCTATTTTCAGGCTCGGCAGCAACCCTTAGCGGCCGTCAGCTCACTCTGCAATTGGCGCCCATGAGCGTCGCGGTGTATCGGATAGACTAATTGCTGCGCCACAAATTGCAGCGTTCGAAAGGTTCCGACTCTGCGTCTTTTCAGGAAAAAAGAAAAACAGGAACACCGCATCATGCGCCAGGCAAAGCAGCGCGCTGGTGCGTTGGTTCCCGAATATCACCGCCCTACGCCGGAGTGTCCGCACCCCGAGTGCTGGAGCATGTACGACTCCATGACCGCCGAGGTCGAGGTCCTGGAGTTCCTCCGCACCCTGATCACCACCATCAAACCAAACCTCGTGGTCGAAACCGGCACCTTCCTCGGGGTCAGCACTCTCTGGATCGCCGAAGCGCTGCGCATCAACGGCTTCGGACGCATCGTCAGTTGCGAATATGATTCACAGGTCTTCGCCGCAGCCAAAGAGAAGATCGATGCCTCAGAGTTTCGCGATCTTATTGATCTGCGCAACGAGTCAAGCCTCGAGATGAACGTCGAGGGCGCCATCGATCTATTCTTCAGCGACAGCGACATGCCTATCCGCGAGCAGGAGGTGCGTCGTTACCTGCCCCAGATCTCGCCTTTCGGTCTCATCCTGATGCACGATGCCAGCTCCCACCTGAAGCTGGTACGCGAGGCAGCCCTCAAGCTGGAGCGCGATGGCTTGATTTCGGTGGTTTTGCTACCTACCCCACGAGGGCTGGTGGTAGCGCAGAAGCGAGAAGGGCGACGTTAACTGCGAAGCGGTTGCAATCTTTGATACAGCGTCTCCACCTCCACATGGCGCTCCCCCCACATGTCCCACACCGCCCGTGCCCATTCTCTGATTTTTTCGTCGCGCTTGGGTCCGGGAGGCACGCTCAGCGGGTCCATCACCGTGAGCCTCGCACGTTCAGCGGGAGCCTCGAATAGCGGCCATGTCTTCATCTTGTTACCCAACTTCATGTGCTCGAGTTGAACCTGTCGCCCGGTGTATCCCCGCTCCGCGAAAAGCAACAGGCCAATCAGCGCCGCCGCCAAAACGATCGGCTTGGTCTCTTTGCCAATATGTTGGGCCGCATAGGCATCGACTGCGTACTGGTGAATAAATTCACCACCGTCGCGCGACAGAGTGTAGGCGTATAGTTCGTGGCACATCTCCTGGCACCATCGGCTGGCGGGAAGCTTGGCTCCGCAATGTTCACAGAACTCGGTTGATTCAAGCATTGATAAAGGCCCAGGTGAACTAGAGTCGAATTGGTACATCCTAAGCCATTAACGGGAAGCTCACTGCCTTATGTGCTCAAGCTCATAGCTTCCTGGACCTGAACGGCGTTAGTATTCCCTCGTTGAAGCCGAGGCTCCCCGCAGCCGCGTAGTCGCTACTGCCGCGCGAGAGCCGAGCGAGGTGTGTTATGCGTGCTCCGCTGCGATTCGCGATTGTCTTCGCCTTTTTCGTTTTTTCATCCTTAGCAGTCGTTGGTCAGAATGCCCGTATCGTCATTCCCGCGGGAAGTCCCGAAGACAAGGAGCTTGCTGCCATTGCCGCCGAGACCGATGCCGGCAAGCGAGGCGAGGCATACCAGGGTTTCATCAACAAGTATTCCGATAACAAGCCGGCCGTGGCCTATGCCGAATGGCAGCTTTCCCAGGACTCCCTCACGGCGCACGACAACGCGAAGGCGCTCGAGTGGGGCGACAAAGCTCTGGAAGCCTTTCCCAACGACCTCGACATTGTCGTGTCAGACTGCAATATAGCAATGGCCGCGAAGGACAATGGCAAGATCGTCGACTATGCCGTCAAAGGCGCTGCTGTCTGTAACTCGATTGCGCAACAGACCAAGCCTTCTGACGTGAGCGATGCCGAATGGAAGAGCCGCATCTCCGAACAGCAGAAAGATGCCAAGCCGAGTTGCGACTTTCTGCAGACCGCGGCTTACAATGCCATCGTTTCCGAACAGAATGCCGGTAAGCGCATGGACTACATCGAGAAATTCACCCCGGCTTTTCCCAAGTCGCAATTCGACCAGCAGGTCTCGCAACTGGCGATGCTGAGCTTGCAGCAGCTCAATCAACCACAGAGGCTCGCCGCTTACGGGGAGAAGGCGCTGGCTGCCGACCCTGACAACATACCCACCCTGCTCATGCTGGCTAACGCTTATGCCGCTAACCCGAAACAGGCCGCAAAGGCTTCCACCTATGCCAACAAGGTCATTGCGCTGGTCGGCCCTAACCCGGCAGACAATACCGCGAAGTCTTATGCTGGACTGGCGCACACCGCGGTTGGCCGTGCCGAGCTCAATCAGGAGAAGCTGTCTTCTGCCGTTGCCGCGCTGAAAACCGCAGTGGCTCTGCTACAGCACGACCCGCCTGATCAGCAGGTCGCGCTCTACTATCTTGGCTACGCCGCCGCCAAGCAGAATCGTAAGGCAGATTCCATCGCCGCTCTGGAGAAAGCAATTGCAATCGATGGACCCTACCGCGTTCCTGCGAAGGAGATGCTGGCCAAAGTCGAGGCGGCAGGAAAAAAGTAGTTTCGCAATAGAGCACCCATGCTGGAAAACATAAATCTTAAGAAGAAGCTTTCCCGCGAAGAATACAGACGCGTCGTCCCCGGTTTGCAATTGCGCCTGTACGACTTGGAGAAAGCATGCTGGGACAACGGCATTCCCACTGTCATTGTCTTTGAAGGCTGGGATGCGTCAGGCAAGGGAACAACCATATCGGCTCTGACCCAGCGACTGGATCCGCGCGGCTTCAAGCTCTACCCCATCACCGCTCCCCGCACCTACGAGCAGCAGCGCCCGTGGTTGTGGCGCTTCTGGTTGAAAGTGCCCAACCGCGGAGAGATGGTCATCTTCGATCACAGTTGGTACGGACGGGTGCTGAAGGAGCGGGTCGAAAGGACGGCTGCAAAAAAGCAGTGGAAGCAGTCCTTCCGCGACATCAACGAATTTGAGCGCATGCTGGCCGACGACGGCGCCGTCATCCTGAAGTTTTTCCTTCATATCAGCAAGAAGGAACAGTGCAGACGCTTCGAGGTGATCCAGGCCGATCCCATGGAAGCCTGGCGCGTCACCAAAGACGACTGGGCTCGCCACGAGAAATATGACCAGTACCTGGCGGCCACAGAGGAAATGCTGGAGCTCACCGAGTCGGAATACGCGCCATGGACTATTGTCGCGGCCACTTCGAAGTCATATACCCGCAAGTGCGTGTTCGAGACCATCATCAGCGCTTTGGAAAAGCAGTTGGGCTCCAAGGCGCCGTCGCGCAGCGATGTTTCTGCCGATGTATCCAAAGACGCCGACTTGCGCGCCGCTATGGACTCCCTAAGCAAAGGCAGGCTGTAATGCTGGAGACGGTCGATCTTACCCGCACCCTGGATCGCCAGGCCTATGTTCGCGAAGTGACGCGCCGCCAGATTCAGCTGCGACAGCTGGGCTATCAGGTTTATCTGCAGAAGCGGCCCGTCATCATTGTGTTCGAAGGCTGGGACGCTGCCGGCAAGGGTGGCGCGATTAAGCGCATTACTGAGAAGCTCGACCCGCGCGGCTACGTCGTCTACCCCATCAGCTCACCTCATGGCGAGGACCGCACCCGGCATTATCTTTACCGCTTCTGGAGACGGCTTCCGGAACGAGGACAGATCGCCATCTTCGATCGCTCATGGTATGGCCGGATTCTGGTAGAGCGCGTAGAAGGATTCGCCGGCGAAGAGGAATGGAAACGCGCTTACAAGGAAATCAACTCCTTCGAACGGCAACTCCGCGACTTTGGAGCCATTCTGGCAAAGTTCTGGATTCACATCTCCCGCGAGGAACAGCTGCGCCGCTTCGAGGAGCGCAAAGCCATCGGGTACAAGGCATGGAAGCTGACCGATGAAGATTGGCGCAATCGCGAGAAGTGGGAAGCTTACGAAGAAGCCGTGGAGGAGATGCTGGTCAAGACCAGCACTGCCACTTCGCCGTGGACACTCATCGAAGGCAACGATAAATACTGGGCGCGAACCAAGGTATTGGCGAAGGTGGTTGAAATTCTCTCTGCCGAAATGAAATACCAGCCCATCGATCCTCTGCGCAAGACCAAAAAAGCGAAAACTCGTCGCCAAACCTGAGCGCACAGGTTGCTGGCCGCTGACTCATAAATCGCTCTTGACCGGGTCCGGCCTCACCGGCTACGGCAAAAAAAGAACTTCAGCGATTTTGCAGGGGCGCACCTTCAGCTGCGCCGTCGTAGGTCATTTAAATTTGTCATCCCGAGGAGGCCTTTCAGGCCGACGAGGGATCTGCTCTTGTATTTTTCCCGCAGCTTGCCTGGTCGTGCCGGCAAGCTGAAGCTTATTGCTTTCGACCGCCCACCGGAGCCAATACTTGTTGTCGCGAGCAGGCAGCTTTCGCAGATTTGCGCATCACTGCGAGATAATCTCTTTGCTTCGCGCCCAGACTCCGCTAGGATCTCTCGATACATGCCCCTTCACTCCATCGACGATGTGGTCAGCGCGCTCGACACTATTGTTCAGAGTTCGTATGACAACCAAAGCCGACTGGGATATTTCGCGGCCATGTATCGGCGCGTCACATGCGTAGTACGTGATGGTATTCGCGCCGGCAGCTTCGATAACGGCCCCCTGATGGAACAGCTCGACGTAGTTTTTGCATCACGCTACCTCGATGCGCTGGCTACCTTTCAAGCCGGCGGCGCGGCGTCTCGAAGCTGGATGGTCTCCTTCCATGGCTGTGACGATGCCAACCTTCTAATCCTCCAGCAACTGCTGTCGGGCATGAACGCGCATATCAACCTCGACCTCGGCATTGCTGCCGCACAGGTCAGTCCGGGAGAGCAACTGCCCCAACTCAAGCCGGACTTCGATCAGATCAATGCGGTGCTGGCGAGCCTCATAGGCACGGTCGCGTCAGAGATTGCAGATGTTTCTCCGTTGATCGGCGATCTGGAAAAAATCGGCATGCGCAGCGCAACCTCGCTAATCAACTTCGACATCGTGAAGGCGCGTGACGCAGCCTGGTTCGCCGCCGAGCGCTTGGCCGCCGCGCCCCCCATCCTGCATGACATCACGATCGATGCGCTCGACTTGGGAGTATCAATTGAGGGCCGGGCGATCCTCTATCCGCCCGATGACAAATGTGAGGCTCTAAAGCTGATTCAGCAGGCGGAGACCAAAGACATTCGGCTCCTCATTGAGACTCTGGCACAAGGCAACTCTTCAGCCGCCGCAAGCACGGCCTAGGTCGCCCCTACTCATACCGCAACGCCACCAAAGGATCGACCCGGGCTGCACGACGCGCTGGGAAGTAGCAAGCCAGCGCAGCGGCGGTCGCAAGGATCAGGAAAACTCCTCCGAAGATAAGCGGATCGTAAGCGCTGACTCCATAAAGCAAACTGGAGAGTGAGCGCATCGTGACCAACGCTATTACCAGTCCAAGCGTCAGACCAGCAATCGCAAGCCGCATACCTTGCTTCACAATCAACTTCAACACGCTATTTGTCTGCGCGCCCATTGCCATGCGGATACCAATCTCGCGTGTCTGCTGGTTGACCGAATACGAGAGTACGCCGTATACGCCTACCACCGAGAGAATCAGGGCCAGCACACCAAACAGAGACAGCAGTCCTGCCCCCATCCGCGACGCCCACAATCCCTGATCAAGCAATTCGCCAATCGTGTTGAAGTTGGTCAGCGCCAGGTTCGAGTCGAGCCCTTGCACCTGCTGCCGCACGCTTGCGATCACCGGCCCGGGAGGTCCCACGGTCCGCACCTGCATGGTGGCCGCGGGACTGTAGTCTTGCGTCATGGGAAGATACACCAGCGGCTGTGGATCTTCTCCGATGTTGTTCACCACCGTATCGCGCACCACGCCCACGACCTCGCGCAATTGCGTCTCTCCAAAAAAGTGGAAACGCTTGCCCATTGCGTCCTGCCCCGGCCAGAAGTGCTTGGCCATCGCTTCATTCGCGATCGCTACCAGGGTCGTATCCTTGCGATCGGAATCGGTGAACTCACGTCCCTTGACCAGCGGAATACGCAGCGTCTTGAAATAGTTCGGCATGATGTCGTCAAGCTGCGTCAGTGTTCCGCGATAGCCGCTCGTCTCACTCTGTCCCTCGGGGAAGGTAGTGCGCGCGAAGCCTCCGCCTACCGGGAAGTTCGACGCAACTGTTGCCGATGCTACCTTGGGCGACGCTTCTGCTCGTTCAATGGCGTTGCGAAAGAATTGCTGGCCACGCCCTTCGTCGTAGTGCAAAGCTCCCAAATCGAAAGCGAAGACAAACAGGTCTTTCGATTCGAATCCCGGATCGAGGCGTTGCGCGTTTTGCATGCTGCGCACGAACAGGCCTGCGCCAACCAGCGCAACCAGCGCCAGCGCGATTTCCGTCACCACTAACAGACTGCGGAACCGGTTGCGCGTCCAACTCACGCTGCCGCCGCGTCCTCCCAGGTTCAACACCTCGACCAGGTTTGGCCGCGCCACTCTCATCGCAGGAGCAATGCCGATCAGCACCGCCGTCAGCAGTGACACACCCAAGGTGAAGAACAGCACATGGAAGTCGAAGCCCAAATCCAGATCGCCTTGCTCCAGGAATGGCGGTCGAAACGACCACAGTGCTGCACGTCCGGCATAGGCGATAGCGGCACCCACAATTCCGGCCACCAGCGCCAATACCACAGTTTCAGTAAACAACTGCCGGATAACACGCCCGCGGCTTGCTCCCAGCGCCGCTCGCAGGCTGATTTCCTTCTCGCGGCGCGCGGCCTGTGCCAGCAGCAAATTGGCCACGTTCACGCATGCGATCAACAGCACCACGCCAACAATTGCCATCATCAGTCCGCCGATTAATGCGATCTGACCATGGTTGTTCACGCCTACAACTGCATCGGTCAGCGGCGTCAACGCGACGCTTCGGCTGGCGTTGTCCTTGGGAAAAGCCGTCTCCAGTCGCGATGCGATGGTCTTCAGCGAAGCTTCCGCCCCGCTCAGCGTGACCCCATCTTTCAAGCGGCCAAACATCGTAATCGACAGGAATCTGCGGTCGTTGAAATTGTCTTTGAAGAACCCGGCCAGCACCTGGGTATACATGCTGACGGGCACCCAAATCTCTTCTGCGCTGCCAAACGTGAACGTGCCTTTGAAGCCACGCGGTCCCACCCCGATTACCGTGTAAGGCATCGCATTCAGCGTCAGTACCTGCCCGACGATGTTGGGATCGGAACCGAACTTGTTCACCCATAGGCTGTAGCTAACCACCGCGACATTATTTCCGCCGGGCTTGGTGTCCTCGTCCGGCAGAAAGAAACGTCCCACTACCGGACGCAGCCCCAGCACCTCGAAGTAGTTCGCCGTGACCAATTGCCCAAGAACCTGCTTCGGCTCAGCGCGACCGCTCCACGTCAGCGGGAGTGGGCCGGCAAAACAGACGGTCCCGGAAAGGACCTGGTTCTGCCGGGCATAGTCCTGGCAGTTGGGATACGACATTCCGAGCTTGGTGGCGTTGGCCGCCGTCACCACGGTCTTGGTGTCAACCGTGTCAACCTCAACCAGTCGCGAAATATCCTTTACCGGCAGAGGATGCAGCAGGATGGCGTTCACCACTGTGAAGATCGTGGTGTTGGCGCCAATTCCCAAGGCTAGCGACAGAATCGCGATGGCGCTGAAGGCCTTGTTCTTTGCCAGCATGCGCATCGCATAGCGAACATCCTGCATAAGTGTCTGCATAAGCTCCTCGGCGCACCCTGGCGGCTAAAAAGCGAGCAATCCCCAACGATTTGTTGCAAATTTGCTTCCGAAAGCAGCATCTGCAAGTCGCTGCAAGGTTTGGGACGGTCTGCCTCACGGTGTTGGTGTGAATGTTCGTTGCCCCCGTAGGTCGTCCAGAAGTGGACGTTGCAGCTGATCAACTTCTTGCCAAACCCGGCGACCCTAGATCGCGATCCATCCCGCTCGGATGGCCAACAGACTCGTCACAGCGACGATGATCCACAGCAGCACGCCCTGCAACAGCGGACGCGGACCGACCTTCCGCAGGGCTGCGGGCGAGAGCGTTGCTCCGATCAGAAACAGAGTGAAGATCAGCATCACCTTCCCCAGATTGGTAAGCAGGTGGTAGAACCGCGATCCCGGAAACAGGTAGGTGTTGGCCACCGCGGCCAGGCAGAAGAAGAGAATGAACCAGGGCCACTGAATACGCGTCTTACTGCCTTTGGCCACGGCCGTGGTGACGGTAACCGGAACGATCCAAAGTGCCCGTGCCAACTTCACCGTTGTGCCGATAGCCAGCGCCACGACTCCATACTTCGCAGCGGCTCCCACAACCGAGCTAGTGTCATGGATGGCCAACGCCGCCCACAGTCCAAACTGGGTCTGCGAGAGATGGAGTGAGCTTCCGATTGCCGGAAAGGTCAGCAAGGCAACCGAGTTCAGCAGGAAAATCGTGCCCAGCGACACCGACATCTCGTCTTCGGTTGCGCCCACCACCGGCCCTATGGCCGCAATCGCACTGCCTCCGCAGATCGCAGTGCCGGCAGAAATCAGAAACGACGACCTGCTTTGCACGGCGAGCATCTTGCCAAGCAGCGTGCCCAGCGTCAGCGCGAAGGCGATCCCCACGGCCGTGTACACGAAGCCGCTCTTGCCCGCCCGTAGCACCTGTTGCAGATTCATGCCAAATCCCAGTCCCACCACCGCCGCCTGCAGAAGGTACTTCGAGACTTGGCGTGACTCTCCAGGATAGGGATGCGTCGCAATCGCCCCGAACACCAACCCCGCCAGCAGTGCCATCGGCGGCGATGCCCACGGCGTCAGACAAAACAGCAGGCCTGCGATGAAAAGGATTTTGGACTTCATTCAAATGAGAGGAATGGCAATTCGCAATTGTACAGAGTCGGCGAGAACCAACCACCAGAGCCCGGCGCGAAAAGGTTGTTAACTAAAATGGGCCCGCTGCCAAGGAGCGGTGACATTTCCTTGACCTCAGGCCCATTCGATCCTGAATTGGATCGGAGGTGATACTCATTATGTTAACCCCCTCATCGCGAAAGTCAACGATAATCCCATAAACGCTTTGCTTGCTGCTAGTTGCGGAATTCGTAAACCGAAGATTCGGGAACTCACGTGCCCGTTGGGAATGCGCCTTTGCTCCCCCTCATCGTGCTACACTCCCGCTTCTGAGCATGGCGCCTCTATTTCGGATAACTGCTGCGCTGCTGCTTGGCGAGTCGCAGAGCGCGAGCCCAACTTCGCAAGCCGGTGGACTTCTGCACTACACCTTGCCACCTGACAAACTGGCGCAGGCTTATGCCCTCTATCGCATCGACGTCTCGCTTTACTTCATCGCGACGTTGTATGTCCTGCTTGTGCTGTGGCTCATGCTGCGCACGCAGTACGGAGTTCGCCTGCGCGACTTCGCCGAGCGCGTCTCTCGCTTCTGGCTGGTGCGCACCGCTATCGTAATCGCTCTCTTCTTTGTGACTCTGGAGCTGCTCCAGCTTCCCTTTTCGCTTTACCGCCACCACATCAGTCTGGCCTACGGACTGTCAGTGCAGCCCTGGGGCTCGTGGTTTGGCGATTGGGCAAAGGGCCTGGCGCTGAGCCTCGTGGTATCGATAGCCCTGGGCTGGGTGCTCTACGGGGTGCTCCGTGGAAGCCCGCGGCGCTGGTGGTTTTACTTTTGGCTTGCCACTATTCCGTTTATCCTGTTCGCCATTTTTATCGAGCCAATCCTGATTGATCCGCTGTTCAACAAATTCGAACCGCTGGCCGGCCATCATCCCGAGCTGGTCGAGCAGATCGAGCGCGTAGTCCATCGCTCTGGCATGAACATTCCGCCTTCGCGCATGTACGAGATGAAGGCCAGCGAGAAGACCACGGAACTTAATGCTTACGTAACCGGCTTCGGCTCCAGCAAGCGGGTGGTGGTATGGGACACGACCATGCGCCACATGACAACCCCGCAAACCCTGTTTGTGTTTGGCCACGAGATGGGCCACTACGTTCTGGGACATCTGGTGAAAGGTTTCATCATCACCGTCGCTCTGTTGCTGGTGTTCTTCTACGTCAGTTACCGGATCGCAAATTGGCTTATTCGGCGTAAGGGAAACGCGTGGGGCCTTCGTCAGCTCAGCGACTGCGCTTCTGCCCCCATGCTGCTTCTGATCTTCTATGTGCTCTCGTTCGTCTCTGAGCCAATGTCGAATGCGATCTCGCGACACTTCGAGCACCAAGCTGACATTTACGGCCTGGAAGTCACTCACAACTTGGTCGCCGATTCGGGACGCACCGCCGCCGAGTCGTTCCAGATACTAGGCGAGCGTTCGCTTGACTATCCTTATGTCGGCAAGTTTGCCGAGTTCTGGCTTTGGACTCACCCCACCATCGCCGACCGCGAGATCTTTGTGCAGACCTACCATCCGTGGGCCGAAGGTAAGCAGCCGAAATTTGTGAAATGAGTCGAAGCGACCTCGCAAATCGGGTTTGAAGGGGTACGGCTTCAGAGGCTGCTGAAATACTCTGCAGGGAGCCGTTTTGAAGGGGCGCAGCTTTAGCTGCGCCATAAGAGTCCTGTGTTTTTGTCATCCCGAACCTCTTTAGAGGTGAGGGATCTGCTGGTTTTTCCACCGCCAGGAGTTTTTCAGCAGCCTCTTCAGCCGTGCCGAAAGGCTTGGTACGGACCGGGCTTTAGCCCCTGACGGAATTCGACCTCAGGATCGAGGTCGCTTCTTGATTCACCCTGTCGGAGGATTCATGCCACGTTACAGTTCATGGAAGGTGTTTACACTCTGCTTGTGTTTGGGGCTCACGGTAAGTGCCACCGCAAGCAAGCGCCACTCGCAAGCTGCTTCTTCCAATGCTGACAAAACTCCTGGCTCATTCGACTACTACTTGCTGGTTCTGTCGTGGGCTCCCGAGTTCTGTGCCACACACCAGTCGAGCATGAGTTCCAGCGAATGCGATCCCAACCGGCACTATGGATTCGTCGTGCACGGGCTCTGGCCACAAAACAACGACGGCTCGTGGCCAAAAGACTGCGCCGGTGCCCAGCCGGTTTCGAACGAGATTGTGCGCGAGATGCTGCCGATAATGCCGGCGCGCGGCTTGATTCAGCACGAGTGGGCGACGCACGGCACGTGCAGCGGTCTTTCATCGCAGCAGTATTTCGGAGACATTCAGCAGCTGTACAAATCGCTCAAGGTGCCGCCGGAGTATCAGCACCCTGGCGCCCAGTTCAGTGCCGCACCCGGCGACATCGAGCACAAGTTCGCGCAAGCCAACGGAGCTCCGCAAACTGCGTTTCGCGTATCGTGCAGCAGCGGAGGGTTCATCGCCATCGAGGCCTGTTTCGATAAGAACCTGAAATATCAGGATTGCGGCTCGTCGGTGAAGCAGTGTCAAGCACCGCAAGTGAAAGTGCTGCCTACGCCTTAAACAGGTTGCTGAAAACGTCGAATTTCGGGTAGTGCTGGCCTTCAGTGAGCACGGGTAGTGCTGGCCTTCAGGCCAGCGTTACGCGGCTGAAAATACGTAGGGGGCTTTTAGCCCCGGAGGTGAATCGTCCGCTCCGTATCGTAACTGTTAGCACGGAATTTATAGAGTTGCCCGTTATAGACGATGACCAGCACCGAGGAGTTCGCCGTGACGTCCAGCGTTACGCTGCCTTGGGCGTCCGTCGTGCCCCAATGCTCCGCATGTGGATGCGCGTAGGCGTCGCGCAGCAAGACATGGGCGCCAACCGCCGGCTTACCCGCGGCATCAAGTACGTGGACCGTAAGCCTGCCCACCGAAGCGATCACTGGATCGTCGGTGGCTTGCCGCTCCAGCCGAAGCGTCACCGTGACCGGCTTGTCTTTCACCAGGAACTCTTCCACTTCGGTTTTCCAGGAGCGATAAGGGTCGGTCGCAATTGCTCGATATAGTCCGGGAGCGGCATCGTTGAGTGTAACTGCTCCGTCCGAATTCGTGAGCTCACGAGATAGTTCCGGCTCAGAGCCCTCGTTTAGGCGCTGAATGATGACCAGTGCTTTATCGAGAGCAGTACCGTTTGTGCCGGTAACGTTCACCGTAACCGGTACCGCAAACACCGCAGTCGAGAATATCCCTAGGCAGACCAACGCCAGCGGCCAACCGAAAACCTTCATTCTTTGTTATTGGAGTCTGAACCGAGCGAAATGGTAGGCCCGCTTGAGATCGGATTGGCAGGCGTCTACACGGCGTGACACCGAGCGTAGCCGAGGTGGGGAGCCGCGTGCCGAAATCCCGACCCTGAGCGAAGCGAACGGGGAGGGACCTCTTCCAGCATGAACCAGGGCAAGATTTGGTAGGGCCGGCTGGGATCGAACCAGCAACCCTCAGCTTAGAAGGCTGATGCTCTATCAGAGCCATCGGCAGCCTTCCTTCCTTAAGCTGTTGCACTGTTAAGAACAATAGAGCTGCGTCGCCGGGCACCGTTCTTATTGCCGGTTTTTTGCGCACGCGGCCTGTCCCAATACGGCGATTTGCAGCGCGGGCAGACGCGGGGCAGTTCAGGCGTTCGCGGATACCAGCTGTGATCGCACCTAAGACATTCAAACGTCGGCAGCGTGATTTCTGGTTGCATAGCGCGGTACTATACCGTCCTCTCAACCTAAGATTCGACCTATGCTAACTGCGGTCGCTCGTTGAGCACACTTATTTATTACCTTAGTACCGGCCTGCCGCGTCCTTTTTCTGTGCAAAAGAATCCGGTTGGATACGCTGGTGGGAACGTCCCACCAGGGTGCGGAGCTGCTCGTCAGAGCCCTAAGCCGAGCGCAGATTCGCGCGTACACACTCGCCAGGCGCACAAGGTCCCTCAGCTTAAACGTGGCAACAGCAGAACTTCTCAGGACCCGAACCATCACGGCACGGAGATAGTGTCATTAGCGGGCTCTTGGGCGGACGCATCCCAAAACACCAACATGAATGTGCTATCCGGTTTGTAGCTCATCCTAAACTTCAGATCCAGTGATTGAGCGTTGTTGAGAGTGACCGTTGCTCGGCAAACGCGGATCCGGGCTGACTGAAAACGCATGTCATTGGTGTTGAAGGCCAGCTCCGACCTCTTGTAGTCCACCTCCGATGCTCGGTGAATGGCCACTGCGCTAAGGTAGTTCTGCCTCGCGAACTGCGACTGGTCGAATGCTTGTTTCAGAGTGTCTTTCGCCCGAGTGCTATCACACGTGACGAACATTGCCGTTGCGGCACCAGAGGACGACCCGTCGATGAAACCAAACAAGAAGGTCGATATAAGCCAACCCACCACCACGATTACGGGAACCTTCCACCACCAACCCCGCCTCATAGCTTGTTACCTCTCATATACCCTCGTCTGACACGGACGCTACTTCTTTTTCCATAAACTCATTTTGCCGCCGTGGTAGTGGTTGGGCGCATCCCCCACCTTTTCTACAAGCTCAAACAGCTTGTTACGCAGTGTGTGTGTAATCTCCCGATGCGCGATCCACTCAGCGTGCGCTCGATCCCAGCCCATCTCCATGTACCGGTTTACGAATTCGTCGTACTTAGTGTGATGTCTCTGCGAAAACTTGTAGAGGTATTGCACGCTGTCGAAGTTGGTGGACATTGCGCGTAGCGTGTCGAGCATTTCTGGCTCCGCGTCATCAAAAAGGTGTTTGTTGTAGTGCCTGGCAGGACTGTTCATGAGAGATTTCGCTCCGTCGTCGCACCCGCGGGGTGCCCCGCAACAAACCAAATTTCACGCTGTGGCCGACGGATTGTCAGTGGCCATTGTCACGTGAGCGCGTGACGTCACGAGTAGCCCAAATTGAAAGGATAATCAGAAGTTTGGTAGGGCCGGCTGGGATCGAACCAGCAACCCTCAGCTTAGAAGGCTGATGCTCTATCCAATTGAGCTACGGCCCCACGAGGGACGCGCCACCTACTTCCTTCCATTATCGCAAATCCCGGCTTCAACTCAGCACTCTGCGCAGAAAGCCTTTTACTCCAAACCAGGTCAGCACCGCGAAACTGACAGCCAGCGCAACGACTGTTACCCATGCCGGCATGTGCGGCAGCGACGGCGTCAGCGTGGTACGCAGGCCTTCGCTCATATACACCACGGGATTGATCAGCACCAGAATCTGTAGCCAGCGTACGTTGTGCATCATTGCCCACGGGTAATAAACGCAGCCCAGAAACGTTACCGGCACCACGATGATGCCGAACATCAGGGCGATGTGTTGCGGCGCGACCGAGGTCCCAATCGTCAGGCCCACTGCTCCGGAGACCAGGCTGGCCAGCAGCACGACACCGATCAACATGGGCCAACTGAAGACGTGAATCACCACCGGGTTGACTGGGATGAAATACACCAGCGGGAAAATCACCAGCGCGGCCAAAATGCTTTGCAGCGCGCTGAAGATGATCTTCTGCATCGCCACCCAGCTCACCGGCAGCGGCGACATCACGCGGTCGTGGATTTCCCGGGTGGCGCCGATTTCCATGGAGAGCGGCAACGCCGTCGCCATGATTCCCTGGATGAAGATACCGATGGCCAGCAGTCCCGGCAGGATCAGCGTCCCGAAGCTCGCGCCTGCGGTGCTCTGGAAGCCCTGTCCGATCTTGGGGAATAGATACGTGAACACGAAGACAAACAGCAGCGGGTTCATTACTGTGCGGATCACGAATGCGCCTAACTGGCGCCGCAGCACGGTCAGGTCGCGCAGAAACAGTCCCCAGAACGCTCGCCATTTCACCCCGGAATCAGTCACGCAACTCCCTTCCCGTTAGCTTGATGAACACCGTCTCCAGGCTGGTCTCGCTGACCTTCACGTCCTGTAATCCGTCACCTGCAAGGCTCACAATCTCCGGCAGCAACCCGCTGCGGCCATTGGTGAATAACCGGAGGCCATCGACCGCCGTCTCCACTCCCAGGATTCCAGGCACCTGCCGCAACCGCTCCGCCAGGCCGTCCGTCTGCGTGCTCTGCAGTCGAAGCTCAAACACTTTCTGCGCGCCCACGCTCGTCTTCAGCTTGCCCGGCTCATCGCACACCAGGATCTTGCCATGGTCAATGATGGCGACCCGCTCGCATAGTGCGTCTGCTTCCTCCATGTAATGGGTGGTGAGGACAATCGTAATCCCACGTTGTCGGAGTATCCGAATGATGTCCCACAATGCCAGACGTGTCTGCGGATCCAGCCCGGCGCTTGGCTCGTCCAGGAACAGGACCTGCGGCTCGTGAGCAATCGCGCGCGCAATTTGCACCCGCTGCGCCAACCCTCCCGAAAGTTGCGTCACGTTCGACTTCTCGCGCTCCGTGAGTTTGAACAGGTCGATCAGCTCATGCGCCTTTGCCGTGGATTGCGCGTGGCTCATGCCGAAGTAACGGCAATGAAAGTACACGTTCTCGAAAACCGTGCACTGCCGGTCGAGCGTATTGAACTGGGTCACCACTCCCATGTTGCGCCGCGCCTCGGCCGGATGCGCCACCACGTCGATGCCGGCGATTGTGACTTTGCCGCCTGTGGGTAGTGCGCGTGTGGTGCAGATGCTGATCGTCGTGGTCTTTCCTGCGCCATTCGGGCCGAGCAAGCCGAACAGTTCGCCGCGACCCACTTCCAGGTCGATGCCCTTCACTGCCTCGACCGGCACTTTTCCGGCATACACCTTCTTCAGCCCGCTGATTTGGACAATCGTATCCGCCACCCTGACCAATCCCCACCTGTGGATTTACCCGAAAGGAAGTCTTAGCAGTGTACAACGAGCGTTAGGGGCGAGTGCGATTAGACTGCGTGGCCGGCCGCAAATCCTGATGCCCAGGCCCACTGGAAATTGAAGCCGCCCAGATGGCCGCTGACGTCGACCACTTCTCCAATGAAGTACAGGCCCGGGACCTTGCGCGATTCCATCGTCTTGGCCGAGAGTTCGTCGGTGTCGACGCCACCTGCGGTGACCTCGGCCTTCTCGTACCCTTCAGTGCCGGCTGGAGTGATCGACCATGCGTGAAGCGCGTCGCTGAGTTTATCGAGCGCGGCGTTCGTAAAACCCGCAGGAGCATGCACCTCGAGCCAGCGATCCGCAAACCGCACCGGCAGCTCAGCTCGTAGCGAATTCCGTAGCGTCGCCGCATCACGGTGCGATGTCGAACTGCGAATCGTAGCCAGCGGATCTGCTTCGGGTGCCAGGTCGAGCGTGATCGCCTCGCCCGGTTGCCAGAACGAGGAGATTTGCAGAATCGCCGGACCGCTCAGACCACGATGTGTAAACAACATCTTCTCGCGGAAGC
Source organism: uncultured Acidobacteriaceae bacterium (assembly GCA_963796585.1). Classification (GTDB taxonomy): domain Bacteria; phylum Acidobacteriota; class Terriglobia; order Terriglobales; family Acidobacteriaceae; genus CAVVDY01. The sequence goes on along the minus strand of CAWCMB010000001.1, from coordinate 249,812 downwards.
ACTGGCCATCATTCGACGCTATTACCTCGGCGGATATGCCTGCCAGATCGCCATATTGTTGCCGGTCGGCAGCGCCAAAGAGCAAAGGAACCAGCGCTGGTCTGCAGGGCTGAATCTTCAGTCCGAACTGTCGCGCCAAATCGTATCCAAACGAAGTTGCGCCGATCTTTGGAATCGATAGCCCGCCAGTTGCAACCACCAGCGACGCAGCTACAAAGGTCGAATCGCCGCCCACCACCTCGAAGCGCTCTCGCCGCTCGACCTCCGCGACCTTGACGCCCGTCAGAATCTCCACGCCCGCCCATGCGCACTCTTTCTCTAGCATGGCTACGATCTCGCGCGCCGAGCCGTCGCAGAAAAGCTGTCCCAGCTTCTTTTCGTGATAGGCGATGCCGTGCTTGCGGACTAACGCGATGAAATCATCGGGCGCGTATCGTGCCAGGGCCGACTTGCAGAAATGTGGGTTGGCGGAGATGAAGTTCTCAGGACGGCAATGCAGGTTGGTGAAGTTGCAGCGCCCGCCGCCGGAGATAAGGATCTTCTTGCCAATGCGCTCCGAGCCTTCCAGCACCGCCACACGCCGGCCACGCTTGCCCGCTTCGATTGCGCACATCAGGCCAGCCGCACCACCGCCCACAACGATGACATCGAAGTCGCGCCCCATCGACTACAGTTTCAGGTTTCGAGTTGCAAGTTTCAAGCCTAAGCGGCAAGACAGGGTTCGCGGTCCATCGCGGAAGCTCGCTGCGCTATGACACGCCGGGCTGCAATCCGAGCGACGCCAGAATCAGCGTGGCATCGTCGGTAAGCTTGTCGTTGGCATGCGTGCGCACTCGATCGAGAATCGCCTGATATTGCTGCCGTGGCTCAAGCGAACTCGCGCTCAGCAACGCCTCCAGCAATCCGTCGCTGCCAAATTCGATCGCATCGCCATTAGCAGCCTCGCTGATGCCATCGGTATAGAACGCAAGCCGATCGCCACGATTGAGCCTGACTTTGTGTACCTCGAATTCTCCACCGATTCCGAGTCCGAGAACCGTTCGTGTTGCCGCCAGGTATTCCGCCGTGCCATCCCCATGCAACAGCAACGGTGGACAGTGGCCGGCATTGATATATCGCAGTGACTGAGATTTCAGATCGAGCACAGCGTACACGATAGTCAGATAGTGACCACCTGTGAGTTGTTCTTGCAACAAATGTTCGACCTCGCGCAGGATCAGGTCAGGGCTGCTGCCGGACGACGACAGAGTGCTCACCGATGCGTACAGCATCGCCGCGATCAGCGCTCCCGGCGTTCCTTTGCCGGAGACATCCGCGATGCAAAGGTGTACGGAATCGGGCGTGGGCTGCCACACCCCGAAGTAGTCGCCACCCACCACACCAGCCGGTGTGCTTTCGCCATAAACTTCGACCTCGCCCGCGATCAAGTGCCGCGGAGGCACAATGCGGGTCTGCAGCTTCTGCGCATCCTCGCGTTCAAACTGCGAGATCTTCTGTGAGGAACGCGCATCGCGAGCACGCACCGTAAGCAGATTCACCTTCTCCAGCAACATCTCGTTGCGCCACGGCTTTTCAATGAAGTCGTCAGCGCCGGCGTGCATGGCTTTGACCGCGAGCTGCACGTTACCCCATCCGGTCAGCGCGATGATCGGCAGCGTGCTTTCCAACTTGCGCAGACACTCGATGAGTTCCAAACCTTCGATTCCCGACGTGCTGTCGCGCTGGTAGTTCATATCGAGCAGCGTGATCTCGGGCATTTGCCGTCGGGCCGCCGAGACCGCCTCCTGCGGCGACGAACAGAGCTCGACCTCATAGCCATCGCCGCGCAGCAGCATCGCCAGCGCCTCTCGCACATGCTCCTGGTCCTCGGCGATCAGGACCCTCGCTTTGTGATTCGACGGCTGCATTCGCCCTGATGAGTGCAGATCGAATGCCAACGCCTGAAATGGAAGCGGCTGCTTTTTCAGTGGCCTACGGCGATGGGAGAATAGGGGTTCGTCCAAAACGCCCGCCTTCTGTCCGCTATTGGACAGGGCGGTTTAGGCAGCGATAGCACTCTTGGGCCCCTCGGCCGCTGCGCCACCCTCTTTACGTGTCCGGCGCTTGACCGGTGCGCCAGCCGGACGACGCAGCGGGCGCTCTTGCAACAACAACTCGGTGGCCTGGATACGCGCATCGCCATGGAACCAGTTGCGCACTACGCCGTTGCGCAGGAAGTTCGCCATCGCCAACAGGCTCATCCCCTGGTGGTGTGCCATCCATTGCCGCACCATGGCGAAAGACTCGCGTCGGCGACGTACGTCAGCGCTGAAATCAACCGCCTCATAAAAGCCGTAGCGTCCCAGGAAGCCTTTTCGATTCATCCAGCGAAGATTCTTCACCGCAGCTTCGGGATCGAAATCCAAGGCCAGCATGACCGCATAGGGCGCGACCACTATACGCTCTTCTTCCTGCTGAACCGCCAACCCTGGTACCCCGAACGCACGATAGCCGTATACGCCGTTTTCATCCTGCACCGCGAACGCACACTCCGATACCCCCCACGGCACACGGTGTTCGGCCCCGTACGCGCGTTGGATTTCGACCGCCACCTCCATGCTGCGCTGCAACAGCGTCTCCGGATACCAACGCATCCACACCGCCGGCAGCAGGTACTCAAACATGGTTCCAGTCCACGAGATCAGGGTCGCCTGGCCGCCGTCCACGGTCTGACTGCGTCCCAGTTGGAACCAGCTCTCCTGCGGGATGTGGTCGTTCGCCACCGCCAGGAATGCGGCGATGCGCGCCTCCGATGCCAGCAGGTCATAGCAGGCCGCGTGCACCTTGCCGGTTTCGCCATCCGAGCCGATGGAGAGCAGTTTGCGCCGGCGGTCGTACAGATAACGGAAGTCCATCTCCTGCACCAGCCGCCCAGCATCGTCGGCGATCTGCCGCAAGTCGGCGATGAGGCGCTGCGCGCGTGCTTTTGCTCCAGCCAACAGAGCCCGCAAGCGGTCGCGCATGAACGCCTCTTCCACAGCATTACGGCCGCCATGTGCCAACAGCAACCGCGTGCGCAGCAGGTCGATAAACGGTGGCAGCTTCTCCAGCGTCAGGTCTTCACGCCACTCCATATTGCCCAGCGCCGGATTGGCTTGCAGCGCAGCGAATTCCCCTAGCAACCAGGGCATGTACCCGGCAACGGCATCGCGCGCCTGCTCTACCAGTTCACCGGTTTGCATACGGAACCACTGCGCATCCTCCGACCGTGCGATCCCGTCAGGGATCGCGGGGAGCTCGAGTCCCTGCAAAACTTGATCGAGCCAACCATCGCGGCCGTCCTCAAACTTCGCCACCACGCGTTTCGGCAACAGCTTCATCTCCGAAAGCGCGCAGAGGTGGTCTGCATATCCATCGAACAGCGCCGGCTCCAGCAGAGGACGGTTGAGCAGCGCCAATGCTCCCTGCTGCAAAGTCATGAGCGACGCGACCAGATTGCCGCTGTCCACGGTCGAGATGAAGCGCGGCCGATCGGCTTCCAGCGTGCGCGTGTCGTACCAGTTGAAGAAGTGCCCGCGCTGTCGCGGTAATTGAAGCGCCGTCGCCATGGTGCGCTTCGTTTGCTCAACGAATGCAGGGACCGTAAGGTATCCCATCTCGCAGGCCACCTGTCGCGCATTGAACAGGAAGCCGAGATTGGTTGGCGAGATTCGCGCGGCAACAAACGGTGGCGTCTCGCGAACGTAATCAGGAACCAGCCAGTTGTGTTCTTCGTTGCAGAACTCGGCGAAGTATCGCCAGGTGTGCAGGGCAGCCTTGCGCAAGAACAGGTTATCGCTGCGCGAAGCTGGACGCCGCTCGGCCTGCGGCGAACGATTCAGCCAAAGCGACAATGGCTTGGCGCAGGCCCATAAAACCAGTATGGGAAGGGCGACGTAAAGCGCACGTGGACGGAGCAAGAAGACGACAATGCCAACCACTACCGAGACTGCCGGCGTCCAGTTGAGCAGTACGTCCACCGCGCTCTTCTTATTGGCCGACTCCGCTTCGGCTGCCGTCTCCCATTCCAGCAATCTCTGGCGTGAGACCATTCGCCGATACCACGTTCGCAACACCGCATCCGCAGAAAGCAGCGCCTGATGCGCAAGGAACGTCAGCGTAAGGAAGACGCCGGCCATGGCAGAGCTGAGCGCCGCCAATCCATCGCGTATGGGTGCCGTGCTCCACGATACGAGCGAGCGCGGAAGGGCGAATGCCAACTGGAACCATGGAGGCACAAACAGAATCGCGATGGTGACCAGCGTCCAGTACAACGGCTTGCCCGGTAACACGGTCCAGCCGAGAAAGAAAAGCAGGAAGGTACCGGCCTCTACCAGGCTTCGCCGCAGGTTATCCAGAATCTTCCAGCGCGACAGAAACGAAATCGGATTGCGTACGCGACGCCCCGCCTCGTCGGGCACTTTGCCCAGCAGCCAGCTGGCAATCTGCCAATCGCCGCGCATCCAGCGGTGCTTGCGACGGTTGTACGCGCTGTAATGCGACGGATAATCGTCGATGACTTCGATGTCACTGACCAGCCCGGCACGCGCGTAGGCTCCCTCAATGAGGTCGTGGCTGAGCAACGCATTGCGCGGGAAGCGATGCTCCAACACTCGCTGCAAGGTAGCGACTTCGTAGATGCCTTTGCCGGTGAAAATGCCTTCGCCGTAGAGGTCCTGATATACGTCGGAGACTGCCCGCGTATAAATATCGAATCCGGTCTGGCCGGAGTACATGCGCGCCAGCCGCGACAACGCCGCACTCTGCACGCTGATGCCGACCCGCGGCTGCAAGATCCCATACCCCGCAACCACGATGTTGCCGCTCGAATCGACGATCGCCCGGTTCAAAGGATGGGCCATCGCTCCCACCAGCCGGTGCGCTGTCCCCCGCGGCAGCTCGGTGTCTGAATCCAGCGTGATGACATAGCGGATCCGCGGAAGCACCGAAACTTCCCCAGCTTTCACCGGAAAGCTGTCGTAGTCACCGCGAATCAGGCGGTTGAAGTCCAGCAGCTTGCCCCGCTTGCGCTCCCATCCCATCCACACCCCTTCGCGCGGGTTGTAGACGCGATGACGATGCAACAGGGTAAAAATTCCGCCATCGTCGTGCCCGTATTTGAGGTTGAGCTTCTCGATCAAACTCGTGGCCAGATCGACCAGAGGATCGGCCTCGTTGGGTTGCTCCTCCGAGTCGGGCATGTCGCTGATGAGCGCGTAGTGCAGGTTCCCGCCGGAGTTCCCCAGATACCGAACTTCCAGATCGTCCACCAGCCTTCGCACTTGCTTTTCGTTCAGCAGCAGTGTCGGAATCACCACCATGGTCAGGCAGTCGCCCGGCACGCCGTTGGAGAAATCAAGCTTGGGAAGCAGCCGCGGACCCAGCAGTGACGTCGTCAGATAGTTCATGACTTCCACGGCGCTCTGGCTGGCGGGCAGCAGAAGCACCAGGATGCCGAAGATGCGTGTCCAGAAGCTGCTGAACAGGCCGTAGACCGGCGTCATGATCGCGATCACGATCAACAGGGTGAGGATTTCAATTCCGCCCAGGTAAAACTCATCCGGATGCCGCCGCAGGAAGTTCTGGACGCGTTGCTTCCACGGCAGCACAACGTCGGCGCGCCCACGCAGCTGCTCGGCGCCCTCGCCGATCAGGTAATAGCCCACATGCGCGCGCCGCAGGGCCAGTCGAGCATCGGCGGGCCTCTGCTTTTGTGAATCCTGCGCTAATTGCAACGCGATCTGCGCAATTTCCAGCTCCGAGCAATCGGAGCGCTCCGCATATTCGGCCACCGTATTGCGATACAGCTCACGAGTGGCGTAATCCATCCTGGCGTAAGCTTTGGCCGGATCGGCAGCCAGCACGTGATCGAAAGCAATGAGCGGTTCCAGCAGTTCCTTCCACGGCGCTTCGTTCACCTCGCGCAAGCTGGTGATGAGCACCCCCATCTGCTGTGCCTCAGCGACTTGGCTGATGAGTTTCTCTCCCCGAGCGGCAATCTCCTCCAACAGAACCAATTCAAGTGCCGGAGGCAGCAGCCAAAGTTCGCGCATGTTGAGCGGCACTGCCTCTTGAAATGCATCGACGTAGAGGCTGAGGCTATGGTCGGAATACTGATACTTAGCGGCACGAAGATAGTCTTGAGCCACGGCCAGCACGCGTGGCAGCGGTGCTGCCTGCGCATCCCGCACATGCGGGGCCCGACGAAGCGTAGAAGGGTCCCGCTGAAACACCGCCTGCGTCGCCCGCGGCAGGCGCGCATTATCGTGTAGCCATTGCAGGTCTTCGGAATTCGCGAGACGCTCCGCTGGCGTGTTTTCAGCCGATGCAAGTACCGTATCCAGCACCTGTGACACGGCCGCGAACCGCTTCGCAAAATGTTCCGACTCTTTCAGCGCAGGCAACCAGGTCAGCGTTCGTGGCAGCTCACGGCCTCGAGCCGCTATTTCGCGATCCAATTCTGTCGTGGTAGGCACCGCCGACTTGGGATTCGGCCGCTCCTGCACAACCTCGCGATGGTTTGCTTCGATCATAGTCAGCGATAGCTCGCAGCCTGCAACTCGAACATCTCGGCGTAGCGTCCGCCGAGAGCAACCAGCTGCGCGTGGTTGCCTTCCTCAACAATTCGACCGCCGGCGAGTACCACAATGCGGTCGGCCATGCGTACGGTTGAAAAACGATGCGAGATGAACAGCGCCATCTTGCCTTCCGTCAATTCGGCGAACCGTTCGAACACTTCGAACTCGCTGCGCGCGTCAAGTGCGGCCGTCGGCTCATCGAGGATCAGTAACTGCGCGTCCCGCAGGTACGCGCGCGCCAGCGCCAGCTTCTGCCATTCGCCACCGGACAGATCGACGCCGGTTTCAAAGCGTCGCCCGAGCTGCTGTTCGTAGGCCAGGGGCAGCTTCGCAATGACGCCATCTGCCAGTGATTTGTGCGCCGCCAGTTCGATCTCGTGCCGGTTCTCTAACTCTTCGATGCGCCCCGTCGCGATGTTCTCGCGCGCAGTCATCTCGTAGCGCATAAAGTCCTGGAAGATCACCCCCGTCTCGCGATACAGGTCATCGAGGTCATACTCGCGAAGATCAACCCCGTCGAGCAGAATCTGCCCTTCCGTCGGATCGTAGAGACGCGTGATCAGCTTGACGATCGTCGTCTTGCCTTCGCCGTTTTCGCCGATAAGAGCCACTCGCTCGCCCGGGCTGAGCGTGAAGTTCAGGTTGCGCAGGATGCGGCGCTCACTGCCCGGATAGGCGAATGACACGTTGCGAAACTCGAAGCCGCGCATGATAGGTCTCGGTGCCGGAAGCGCGTTTGGCTTGGATCGGATCGTGGGCTGCATCTCGAAAAACGCGAGCAGATCGGTGAGGAAGAGCGCCTGATCCGCGACTCCCGAAAGCGTCGAGAAGATTTGCTGAATATTGTTGCTGGCCTGGAGAATAGCTCCGGCAAGTAAGGTGAGCGTGCCTAACGTGAGCGCCCCCGTCACGGTTCGCCAAATAACGTACACATACGCTGAGTAGTAGCCGAGGGTACCGACAATCGACAGCAGAGCGCCGGCAATCAGCTTGCGGCGCGAGAGCGCGACGTTCTCCTCGTAGATTTCATCCGATAGCCGGGTGAAGCGGTCGGTCAGGAAGCCACTCAAGCGAAACAGCTTCAGCTCCTTGGCTGCTTCCTTACTGCCGCCCAGCACCCGCAGGTAATCAAGCTGCCGCTTCGCGGTAGTCTGGCGGAAGTTCTTGGCGTATCCCAGAAACGCAAAGTGCGTCTCACCAATAAATGCCGGCAGAACGCCCGCGATAAGCAACAACAGCAGCCACGGCGAGAAGTAAATGATCGAGATGGAGAGCGTGATTGTGGTCAACACCTGCTGCATCAGCCGGCCCAGCATCTGGATCATCGCCAGACGATCGGTCGCCTGCACCCGCGCCCGCTCCAGCCGGTCGTAGAACAGCGGATCTTCGTAGGCGATCAGGTCCAACTCAGCAGCATGTCGCATCACCTCGATTCCCACGTGCCGCATGTACTTATCGGCCAGCAGCGAATCGGTGTAGTCGGTGGCGCGGGTGAGAATGTTGCCCAGCACAGCAATGGCGAACTCAGCCCCAACCAGCCACCACAGGGAACGTGGAACCGGCTGATGTTTCGCCAGCACCTGGTAGATGTTGTCGATGATGAACTTGCCGACCGCCAGCAGAGCGATAGGCTGTAGCGAGGTGAACACCCGCAGCACGACACCAGCTGTAACCACTCCCCGCCCCGAGCGCCAAACAATGTTCAGCACTGGCGGAAGGTTCTTCAGCGCAGTCAAACGCTCTTGCCAACTACTCGTAAAACTTCCTTGCCCTTGAGCCATTTTCTGTTCGACGGCCGCTTGCACCGCAAGGCAGATGGTGGGGAGTGCTGCTGCAAAATCGCCGGATTCCGCAATTAGAGAGATGCAGAAATCGCAGTATCAGTTTGATTGCCTGGTCAGCCCGCGGATTTGTCGCGAAACAGTCACGGCTGCACCGCTTCCCCCAGACATGTCGATCATCCAATAGTGACGTGATGGTTCAGCCTTGGCACGGACTATCACCAGAAGCTGTCTCAGGAAGCTGTCTCATAAATCGGTTTTGAAGGGGCACGGCTTCAGCGGCTGCTGTTCGGGTAGTGCTGGCCTTCAGGCCAGCGTTATGCGGTTGAAAATACGTGGAGGCTTTAGTCCCTGAGGTGTCTGTGTCGTAGCTTACCTTCGCGCGAGGCGAGTGGGATGAGTGCCCCGGAAATTCAGCCGCGAAGCGGCGGAATGGTTTGAGCCCGGCTCGTCAGAGCCGGGTGAAGTGGGAAAAACTCTGAGTCGCGTAGCGACGACACAAGCTACGACACAAGCCCCCGGAGGGATTCCACTTCGCCATTTGTAAGATGGCTTCTAGCCACATTTGCTAGAGGAAGGTAATGAACAGGCTACGCACGACATTTCTGATTGCCGTCTCTCTCGCGGTTCTGTTGACTGGCTGCACGTCGGCACAAAACAAGACCGCTGCTGCGCCCGAAGGGCCTTTCACCGATTATCGGTATGAGAAGCCGGGAGCTACTCACCACATCACGGCCAAGGATCTGCCCGCTCCGTTTGCCACCAAGTCTGCCGTGAATGGGCCGCGAGTTGTCGACCGGCCTGCGAATGTTCTGCCGATTGCGCCGCCCGGATTCAAGGTCGAACTGTTCGCCACAAATCTGAATGAGCCGCGAGCGATGATCACGGCTCCCAACGGCGACATCTTCGTCGCGGAGAGTCATGGCGGCGACATCAAGGTGTTTCGCGGAATCGGCGACGACGGCAAGCCGAAGCAAACCGAGACCTTCGTCACCGGCCTCAATCGTCCCTACGGCATCGCCTTCTATCCTCCCGGCCCGAATCCGCAGTATGTCTACATCGGCAACACAGATTCCATCGTTCGCTACGCTTACAAGAATGGAGATCTGAAGGCGAGCGGCAAGCCCGAGAAAATTGCCGACCTTCCTTCCGGTGGCAACCACTGGACGCGCGACCTGGTCTTCTCGCCAAACGGCAAGCAGCTGTTCGTCGGCGTCGGCTCGAACTCCAATATCAACGATCCTGATACTCATCCTGACGAGAAGAACCGCGCCGACATTCTGGTGATGGATCCCGACGGCAAGAACATGCGCGTGTACGCCTCGGGAATTCGCAATGCCGGCGGCGGCTTGGCCATCGATTCCAAGACAAGCGAACTCTGGATGTCGACAAACGAACGTGACGGCTTGGGCAACAACCTGGTCCCCGACTACATAAGCCACGTCCAGGAGGGCGGCTTCTACGGCTGGCCGTATTACTACATCGGCGATAATCCTGAGCCGCGGCTGAAGGGCGCGCATCCGGAGCTGAAATCGAAGGTCATCGTGCCTGACGTACTTATCCAGGCGCACAATGCGTCGTTACAGTTGGCGTTCTACGAGGGCAAGACGTTTCCCGCGGAGTACCAGGGCGACATCTTCGCTGCGCAGCATGGCTCGTGGAATCGCGAACCGCGTGTCGGCTACGAAGTGATCCGCGTTCCTCTGCATCAGGCCGGCAAAGCAACCGGAGAGTATGAGGATTTCCTGACCGGCTTTGTGCTGCCGAACGGACAAGTCTGGGGAAGGCCGGTGGGCGTCACGGTCATGATCGACGGATCTCTGCTGGTGAGCGACGACGGATCGAACTCGATCTGGCGCGTGAGCTATGTAGGCGCGAAATAGGAGCGAAATCTGCGTCGACTTTTCGCATTTTCGCTCCTAAAGGGCCTTTAAATTTCGCGTATTTTGTCGATTTTTTTACTGGTACGTTCGTGCCAATGTGCGGCTTGCGCCAACGCGCCTGTACGATACGGCATGGCAATCTGGCACAAGAAATCGAAAGTTTCGAGTCGTTCCGAGGCAGTCTTTGGCATTTTTCGAACAGTTTCAGGCCAGTTCAGTGCCCTCGCCATGCAGTTGGCGCAGCCCTTTCGGCGGACGTGCGGGAGTGTCCTGATTCGCGGGCCGGGGAGCGGAGGGCTGCTCTGCGTTCGAGCTCAGCAGATCGTCAATCGACTCCAGCCACAGCATCTGCGAATTGAAGACGCGGCCGAAATTGCGTGAGGCCGAAGTCGCCACTTCCTCCAGCGGCAACTCGCCTCCGGTCTCACGCTCGATCGACGTCACAGGCTTGTCGCTGATGCCGCAAGGCACGATCAGCGAGAATGCATCGAGGTCAGTCGAGACGTTCAGCGCGAAGCCGTGCGTGGTCACTCCGCGCGAGATGTGTACGCCGATGGCCGCTATCTTCGCTTCAGGTTTGTTGGGCAGCGCATAAGTCCAGACACCGGTTAGTCCCTCGATGCGCTGCGTCGCGATGCCATAGTCGCTGCAAATCCTGATGAGCACTTCTTCCAATCGTCGCACAAACTCCACCGCGCCTACCTTGGGATCGAAGCTGCGCAGGTCGAAAATGGGATAGGCGATCAGTTGGCCGGGACCGTGAAAGGTGACGTCTCCGCCGCGATCGATCTCCTGTAACTCGACGCCCTTCTTTGCCAGAGACTCGGGCGAGGCGAGTACGTTCTCCAGCCGCGCATTGCGCCCCAAGGTGATGACTGGCGGATGCTCCAGCAGCAGTAGCGTGTTCTCAATGCGGCCCGCTTTGCGCAGGTTCAGCAGCGTGCGCTGAAGGTCGCTCGCGGTGCTATAGGGAACGCGGCCGAGATAGAGAACGTGGATGACCATAAGGCGGCCCTTGGCTCTTAGCTTTTGGCTCTTAGCTTTTGGCTCGGTGCTGACTGCCCATAACTGGGTGCCCCATTCCGGCGTCTTTTGCCGGGGTGGGGATTTGCTAATTGCTAGTTGCTAATTGCTTCTTCACGGTTTCGCTCACCACCTTGCCATCGACGCGAGCCCCACCGAATTTTGCCATGACGTTCTTCATGACCGTCCCCATGTCTTTCATCGTGGGAGAGCCCATCTCGGCGATGGTGGCTTTCACCGTAGCAACAATCTCATCTTCGCCTAATGACTTCGGCATGTAGGTCTCGATGATGACGATCTCATCGGCTTCTTTCTTCGCCAGCTCGAGACGGTTGCCCTTCTCGAACGCTTCGATCGAGTCCTTGCGCTGCTTGATCATGGTGCTGAAGACCTGCAGCTCTTCCTTCTCGTCCAGCGGAGCGCGCTTGTCGATCTCCTTGTTCTTGAGCGCCGCCTTCATCATCCGCAAGGTGGAGAGCCGCAACTCTTCTTTCTTGCGCATGGCATCGACCATGTCTTTCTGCACCTGCTGGGTAAGGGTCATAACGAAATTATAGAGGGCCAGCGGAGCGCCTGCGATTCACGATGCCACTTTCGTTTTGTCATCACCAACGGGCGTTTAGCCCGCGAGGGATCTGTTCTCGTCGGCGCTGCTCGCCAATTCTCCTGGGCGAGCACCTTTCGCAGTGCCAACAAGGGGCAGATACCTCGGCCTGCGGCCTCGTGATGGCAAGTCCACAAGGTGGCTAGCGCCCTACTCAATAAGGGGCGGCAGTTGCTACAGGCAAGCTGCTTCTGTAAACTGAAAATGCTTCCTGAGCAGCGAGTGTTCACTCGCAGCCTTCCCGTGCCGAAGTGGCGGAATTGGCAGACGCGCATGGTTCAGGTCCATGTACTCGCAAGGGTGTGGGGGTTCGAGTCCCTTCTTCGGCACCAATTCACGATAATTCTCTGTAATTTCGAGATCCCTCGCTCACGCTCGGGATTTCGGCTGGCGGCTCAGATGCCGCCAAAACGCCTCAAGTTCGAGTCCCTTCTTCGGCGCCAAAATCAGTTGTCAGTGGCCGGTTGTCGGTTCACATGCCTAGCTCTCAAGCTTCGGCCGCTCGCGCTTTCGCGACGTCCAGTTGAACAAGCGTAAGACGAAGCTCCGTGGTGATATCCCTTACGCCCGGCTGTTCCCAAATCTCATCCTTCAGTTCAAAGATGTTCGCGTTCGTATGTTGCCGATAATGCGATCTCTCCTTCACGATCTCGAAAGGCACCACGCACGCTCTCAGAAGAGAGAAGTCCTCGGCAAACAAAAGTCCCACGAGGAAATCGAAATGCTTTGCGTTGCAGTCTCTGATGGCACTCAGCATTCGGGAGGGATTGTGTAACGTGATTCGACGGCCCTTGATCTCATACTTTTGGCCACGGTCGTCGAGCGCATCGTATCCCTTCGTATTCTTGGGTGCTGGCTTCAAGTTCAGGGTTTTGATTGCTAGGGTTTCGGCTAAATCGGCAACCGGATTGTTTGTAGACCTACACACGCCTCGATCATTGAGTTCCTGCAGCACGTTTGCATAGAGCTGTAGGAGCTCAGCAACCCGCAAAGCCTTCAGATTGGAGTCCAACTGACACGCTCCTGTACAACGGACCATCTTCTCACATCACTGCCGCACTCGTTCCCGCCCCGACAAACTGAACCGCCAGCAGTGTCTCATCATCTGCGCGTAGGCCGCCGGCGCGGAACTCTTCCACCTGTTTTCGGCAGGCGTCGACCAGTCGCTCAGGGCAGCACAGAGCCGTCTGTTCCAGCAACGTCCGCAGAGCTTGCGTGCCGTATTCCTCACCTGCCGGATTCTCGGCTTCGCTTACACCATCGGTAAAGAGCACCAGCGTGTCCTGCGGCCTGAGCTGCGTGCGCACCGGGGTAAATTCCTGGTCGCAAAACATGCCCAGCGGGAGATCGTTGCTGTCGAAGCATTCCACCTGCGATCCGTGAAGCAGCAGTGCCGGCAGGTGCCCGGCATTCACCAACTCCACCGCCCCATTTGCCGAGCTATGTCCCACGACCAGGGTCGCGTACTGCATGGGCAGCTTGCTTTCACAGAACAGACGGTTGGCCTGTCCCAGCATCTTCTTTAGCGGAAGGCCCATCGGCACCAGCGCGCGCATCACGGCGCGCAAATTGGCCGTGAGCATGGCAGCCGCCACGCCCTTACCCGCGACATCGGCGATGATGAAATACAGACCTCCGCGATCGTCGGGTATGACGTCGCAGTAGTCGCCTCCTACCACTCCAGCCGGACGGTAGTGGTAGGCAATCCCAAATCCAGGTATAGATATATCCGCTGCCGGCAGCAGTCCATTCTGTATGCGCGCCGCTAACTCCAGGTCGTACTCCAGGGCGCGCTGCTGGTTCGGCGTAAGGCAGTCGAGACAAACCGAAGTCAGCGGATCGCGTAGGATTCGCTCTTCCTCTACCGTGCCGTGGCACACCTGGCACACGCCGAGCGTGCCATCCTCGATGCGCGCCAGCGCCTGGTCAACCTGGCTCAGCAGCTGGTGCAGCTGCTCCGAGTGGTTGTGCTCAATGACGGTCTCGATGCGCTCACGCCGGACAAGAAGATCGCTGCGCACGGTTTGCAGGAACGGGCTTTCCACGGTTGCCATGGTAACCACCTTATTTCATTTAGACAGTTAGATAGCCTGGCGGGATTCAGTCTTTTGTTCGCTGATTGTTCGATCCTGAATCGCCTGCTGTGAGACATGCTATACCTACGCCCGCGCCTCATCACTCCGGTTCTTGCGGCCAAAGCTAAAGGCCTTCACCACGCAGGCACGGAGGGCACGGAGAAGACAGATCTAACCACAGCGCACAGAGGCACACAGAGGCACAGAGACACAGAGACACAGAGACACAGAGACACGGAGAGCTTTAGGTTTTAAGGGTGTCATTCCGAGCGCAGTCGAGGAACCTGCAGTTCGTCGCTTCCCGAAGAGGGGGCGCTATGATTTCATCAAAGTCCTGGTTCCCCTGTGCCTCTGTGGTTGAATCCGTGTCCTCCGTGTCTCCGTGGTGAATCTCTTCTCGGAGCTTTATGCTTCTGGAATGTGGTACGAGAGCTATCAGCGTCCCGAGCGCTCGACCCGAGATCTACTGTGGAGAGCGGGCTTCATTCTTCTGGTCGCGGTGCTGGCCGCCGGAGCGGCCGCGCTGTGGTGGCATCGCTATACCGGCACGCCGGAGTATTCGCTGGCGCAGCTTGGCAACGCGGTAAAGGCGAAGAACTACGGTGAGGCGGCGAAGTATGTTGACGAAGAACGCATCTCCGGCGAGATCGCCAAGTCGCTGACTGACGTCCTGGTCGCGAAGTACACCAGGAAGTTCAACGAAGATCCGTTCCCGTTCACCGAGAGCCGGATCGAGCTATTACAGAAGCTGGCGCCGCGATTCGACAACTGGACGCAGATTGGCGTGCGCAATGCCATCCGCCTGTTACTGAGCGGCAACGGAATTCTGACCGGCTCGACCGGATTCAAGACCATCGACGTGCATAACTTCTCGGGACTGCGCGTGGTGCGCTCGGAGGTGAATGGCGACGCCGCCGACGTCGCCGTCGCAGGCCTGCCGCAGCCCAACCCATTTGACCTGACTGAGATTCGCATCCGTATGGCACGCGTGCCGGGACAGCGCTATTGGCGCATCGAGGAGGTGCCTGACGCCACCCCGATCTTCCAGAAGTACTTCGGGCAGTAACGATTCAGAAAGATCCCCACCCGCCCAAAGAAGGCGGAATCGAACACCCTGAAAAACCGAGTGCATGGGCTCCCCGTGCTATTCTTAATACTTACGCCAAGATGCTTTTCTCCAAAGATTATGTGGGCTATCTGGCCCGCGAAGTCACCAAAAAGTTAATCGAAGGGGAGTTCATCGAAACTCCCGACCGAGCGGCTGTCACCGAGCGCGTGAACGCCGCTATGCTGGACGAGCTCGCCCTGGAAGACCGCATTAACGACGAAGTCCGCATCATTCTCGACACCTACTCCGACGAGATGCGCCGCAGCGGGGCCAACTACCAGGAAATGTTCAAGAAGGTGAAGAACGAGCTGGTCCGCAAGTACAAGGCGGTGCTATGAGGGTTAGCCGGGAGAAGATTAACAAGCTTGCTCATGCCGTGGCGGACACTCTGGCGACCATCGAGAATGTCGAGTTCCTGGAAGACCGCAACAGCATCCGCGTGGAAACACGCACCATCTTGGAAAAGCTGCTGGCCGAAGAAGCGCGCATCGATGCTGCCGCCCGGCTGAAGATCGAAAGCCAGCGCCGCACCATCCTTGAGGGCTCCCAGGAATGGGATATCCTCTACCGCAAGTACTACAACGAGGAAGTTAAGAAGCTCGGCATTTAGAAGCCAGTCTGCCGCCGGCCGCTGAAAAAGGCCAAGTTCGGGTTGTGCTGGCCTGCCTTCAGGCCAGTGCTCTGCGCATCGTTATAACAAATGTTATAATAGGCCGTATGAAGACGAAACTGCGCAAAATCGGCAGCGGGTATGGGGTGCTCCTTCCGAAACAAGCAATTGAATATCTGCGGATCCAAGAGGGCAGCGAGCTCACCCTTCACCAGACGAGTTCCGGCATCGAAATATCACCCTACGACGCGGAATTCTCTGAGCAACTTGAGGCCTTTCGTCGCACCGAACCACGTCATCGCAACAGCTATCGTGAACTGGCCAAGTGAAGCGCCCGCGGTGGCTGACAACCCGCGCCGTTGAGGCAATGCACCACGAATTAATCGCCAGATATGGCGGAACGCAAGGCTTGCAAGACGCCGGCGCTTTGGATTCTGCGCTCGCTCGCCCCCAACACCTCGTGGTTTATAAATCCCGACCCTCGGTTCCCCAACTGGCCGCCTCCTATGGTTGGGGATTGCTGAGGAACCATCCCTTCGTCGACGGCAACAAAAGAATCGCCCTTGCCGCGATGATTGTCTTTCTTGAACTGAACGCCTGGGAGTGGCTGGCGTCCGAAGTCGAGGAAACCGACAAAGTGCTGGCCGCTGCGGGACGCGAGGTCAGCGAGAGCGAGTGGAATCTCTGGGTTGAGAGCTTCGCTCGGAAACGCTAAGCGTAGCTTCTTCAACGTTCGCCAGCAACCGGCGTCAGTCGTACCAGCGTCAGTCGTAGCGCTCGAACACGATCTGCTTGCGGTCCCAGCCCAACTCTTCCTTCAGCAGCTTGCGGTTGCCATCCACCATCTGGTGCAGACCGCAAATGTACGCTTGCATGTCTTTGCGCTCGCCCACAATCTCACGCACGTGATCCTGCACGTATCCTTTGCACCCGGTCCAAAGCTCGCCACAGCGGCTGAGTGTCGGCACGTAATGAAAGTTCGCGTGCTGGCGTGCGATACGCTCGAACTCATCGCGGTAGTAGATGTTCTCTTCGAAGCGCGTACCGAACACCAGCCAGAACTCGTGGCCTTTACTGCGTTCGGGCTTCTCGAAAAGCCACTGAATCATTCCTCGGACGGGTGCGATACCAGTCCCAGTCGCGATGAAGACCGAATCGCGCCGTGGCTCGCGCAAGGTGAACAATCCGTGCGGGCCATGGAATTCCACCTTCGTTCCCACCTCAAGATCGCACAGCCAGTTGGAAAGGAATCCTTCACCGACACGATTCAGGCAAAGATCGAACCGGTTGTCGCCGCGCGGAGCTGAGGCAATCGAATAGGCCCGCGTGTGCTCTTTGCCATCCGGCTTGTGCTGCTTGATCGATACGAATTGGCCGGGAACGAAGTTAAACGCTTCGAGGCCCTCGACTTCCAACTCGAGGTGCTTGGTTGCATCGGAAAGCGCAACCGAACGCGTAAGCCGCGCCGTCATCGTTGGGCGTTCGCCCGCGCGCGGCATCTGTACAACGGTGCTGCTGTTAGTGCTCACAATCCTTAGATGATGGATTGAGCGACGCGGAAGCAGAGGAGTTCAATTAGGCAGCTTATCCGCGCGGTATCGAGTGCTTCGCGGTTAGTAAACCGCTACCCAGCCACCCCAGGTGTATCAGGATGGCGACCACGATGAGTTGCCATGCGACAGATCTCCGAATCCACCCGTCTCGAACCGCTCTGCGAAACACATAGAGGCCAAACGGCAGATTAATCAGCACGGCGGTAATCAGCCCGGGAACATAGCCGCCTCGCAGCACCGCGGCGAGCATGTGAAACATAGCATTCACCAGTAGGACAGCCTCAACCAGCAGGGCCGCGATCAGCAACCATTGGCGAGGCGACAAAATCGCCCAGACGATGAATATTGCCGGCAACACCGTCGCCAGAATCAGCGCCAAATGGAGATTAGCCATGTCGTGTTGCAATGCCGGAGCGGGAAGCCATCCCGATAACTGGCGGCCGAGCGAGCGCAGAAACAGCGGGAAGGTAAAGTACTCCTCGGCATCGTGGATCGCCAGCGTGACCGCAATCAGGGCGAGTATCGCGTTGCGCGACAGAAGCGAACCCCGGCCTGCTGGTTCGCGCGGTTCACTTGTGATCAAGGGAAATCACCGCCTAGCTCGGCTCCCGCGCCGCTTCCGTTTCGGTTTCGATCGCCTCAGTTTCCAAGGCGCTCAGCGTTTCCTCGTCGATGTCCCATTTCTTTAGAATGCGAAAGATGGTTCGCATGCTGAAGCCCGCGCGCATCAGGTTTCGGAACACTTTCGCTGCCTGCTTCTGGTCGGTGGGCTTCTTCAGGCGCTTGCGATGGAGATACTGTCGCGCCAATTGTTCTTCATTCACCTCGGCATAGGCAGCGCCGACCGTCTTGTCGATGATGTCGGCATGAACACCTTTGGCTTTCAGGTCCTGCACGACGCGCCGCTGCCCGAACTTCTCGTTCTCCTTGCGATAACGGGAATAGTTCTCGGCGTAGTTGGTATCGTTCAGGTACTTCTGCTCTTTCAGATGCGCGATCACCACCTCGACCAGCAACTCGGCGTGCGGCTGCTCGCGTACCCGGTCGCGCATCAGGCGCTTGAGTTCCGCCACCGTGCGCATACGCCTCCCCAGCGCACCAATGGCGTACTCGTAGAGCATCTGCTCGTCGTAGACCTTGCTGCTGCGCTTGAAGGGCATAGTCCTCTAGGCTATTCGGTTTGGCTCCTGGCTTCAGTGCCCCCGCGTCCGTTCGCAAGACCCGGTTCGATGCACTCATCCTGGCGATGCAATTCAGCACGGACAACGGAATCCAGCACGACGGACGAGACAATCGTAGCCCCAGCGCGTGAGTGCTGGATAGGGTGTAACTATAGACCGGAGACCGGGCACACACCTGACCGATTAAACTGGGGAAGCTTCCTGGCACTCTGGTTCGTTTTGGTGGGACATGCTGCTTTCGCAAGGGGATTCGGCTTGCTCGCTTGATGCAACAACTTCAACCGTGCACTCAATTGCGTTCCGCGGGTCCCACTCGTCAAACCATGCAACGTATTCCTGCACCGGCGTCAGACGCAAGGTATAGCGGCCTGCAGCTTCGGGTGCGATTACATCGAGAGGATAGGTACGCTTTCTTCCGCTCGGTAATTCGGGCAGCAATCGGGACCTAAGGCTGTTGTAGACCACGCACGATCCACTGCTATCGATCCAGTGATAGCCGATGTTTACCGGATTAGCCCCGCTGCTGCGCAGGCTCCACGGAGACCGGTTTTCGATGGCGACGGTGCAAGCGATGGCCTGACCTGGTTCGATTCGCGACGGAAACGACTTGAGTGACAGGTTGACCAGGTGCCGGTCCGATGGACTAAGGACGGGCATGTCCGACGAACTCCAACGGGGCACATCGAGCCGTGCCTCGGAAGCGCTGAATACAGGCTCGCCGTCGTTCACCCCCAGAACAGGGAAGGAGCAGCCTTCGCAAAGCGTGCCCTTCACATCGGGCGCCTCGCCGGCGAAGCGGCTGCGAAGCTTCATCATCGCCGCTCCGTTCCAAATTTCGCGCAGCGACTGGGTCTTGAGGTCGCCCAGAGGCATCTTGGCGGAGTAGTCGTTGCAGCAGGGAACGGCGGTTCCATCCGCGAGTACGGCAAATCCGATCCAGGGCTCGGAACAGGCGCCGGTGGTTGGGGTTGGCGGGCCTGCCTCCTCGATCTGGATCAGGCTCTGGTCCTGGTTCGCCCAGTAGTGAAACGGCTTGTAGTCAATCGCGTCGAAGCCCTGGTCACGCCACTCTTCGTCGAATTGGTCCTTCTCGTTTTGCGTGGACGTCATGTGGATCATCTGCAGGCGGACCAGCATCTCGCTGTTGCGCGCGCGCTTCATGTTCACAAAGCGGGCCACGTTCGCGTGTACCTTCTCGAACTTCGCGCCCACGCGAATCTTCTCGAAGGTCTGCTTGGTGGCTCCGTCCAGGCTTATGTAGAGCATGGACAACTTGCTGTCCAGCAGCGCAGCCGACGCTTGCTCGTCGAGCCGGGTGCCATTCGTGCTCATCCCTGTCCTGATGCCGGCATCTTCAGCCATATCGATCATCTTGTAGATGTCGGGATTGATCAGCGGCTCGCCAAAGAAGTGCAGCCAGATAAACTCCAGGAATCCGGCTCCTTCTTCGATGATCTTCTGGTAAACGCTCATGCTCATGTGCTCATTCTTGCGGCCCATGATGGGATATGGGCACATGATGCATTTCAAGTTGCAGATGCTGGTGGACTCAATCTCCAGAATCACGGGCATGCCGGAGTGGACCTCCGAGCGCCGAAGATAACTCTGGGTGATTGCCTTGCGATTGTTTAGGTCGTTAACCCGCATTCGTATTTCGAAAGAGTTGCAGATGTCTGCAACCGGTGAAGGCCGTGGATATTTTGAAAGTATACCTTGGAGACTCAACTGCAAGCCGGCCGCAGCAAGATTTCGTCTCCGGCCTTAACCCTTCGTAGCACCGGTCGGGGAAGAATGCCACTGGCGCTCCGAGAAGAAGCTTATCCAGTTCTCCCACGGCCGGCCGATCTCTTGCGGCAGGCTGGGGTCGCCAATACGGCTGAGGTCCGAAATAAACCGCTCGCGCAACTGATTGCTCGCCTCATCGCGTTGCACTTTGAACTTTGGGTCTAATTCCAGCGATGCCCGCCCCGTGGGCAGGCCACCCAGATAATCGATCAGCGATGTCAGTTGACGGTCGAGGTCCTCGAAGAAGTCCTCATACACGATTCGAAAGGGCTCGATTCCGTTCCGCTGGAAGTAGATGTCCCAAGCCAGGTCTCCAGTCTGGATGATCATGAGGCGTGAGAGCACATGGAAGAAATCGTACTCGAACTCGGACTGGGGTTGGCTTGAATCGGTTCTTACCCAGTAGTTGGTAGATTCAGCACGGCAATACGAGATAGCCTGCAGGATCTTGTCTTTCCGCACCAGGTGCACCCATCGGTGATCCGGTAACACGTCATCCAGGCGACGGTATGCCGGGATTGCCGCGCGCAGCTCCGCATCAAGAGCCGCTCGGTGATTGTGCGACATTTTAGAGCCGAACACGCCTCCTACCTGCTTCTCATTCACCAGGCGGCAAAAAGCTTCAAGCCATGGTTCATCGCCTTTGCGTGCAATCGGTCCCTGAAACCATTCGCTCGCAGAACCCAGGCCGTTCTTCTCCAGAAGGTCGCAAAGAGCAGTACTTCCCGAACGCATTGTGAATGCGATCGTGAAACTTCTCTTGACCTGCTCAAACATTCCCATGCTCTTCACCATTCCCGGCGCCCATTGCTCCCGAGCCGAGGGGCGAAAGATCCGTCCCGACGGTCTGCCTGACATCCCTGCCGCTTCGCATACCTGCTGGTGAAAACCCACCAGCCGATGCCAAAAATCACCTAAGATCGCGCACATCTCCGAACCGGAAGAGGTTCAAGACCAGCTCATCTTTCCTCGTACACCTGCACGTCGTCCCAGTACACGGTTCCGGAGCCTTGCTGTCGGAACAAATGAATTCGCAGAGTGCCTGATGCGTTTGCGGTCGCTCCCATCTCTAACGACTGCCAGTTGGCATTCGGTATCACCGCTCCGGAGTAGCTCGCGACGTTGGCTACGGGATCCCATACCGCGATCTGCGCCGGAGCTGTTGCACCAGGCGAGCCGGATACCCACGCAACCACCCGGTATCGCTTGCCCGGCTCCAGGCCGCTTATGTCTTGGTAGACGCTGCCGGGTTCTTCGCTTTCCGCGAGGCCGTAGTTGCCGCCGTGCTTGTGATCCCGAACAATGCTAGCGTCCACCTGCTGGTAGGGCTTCCAAGGCGAAAGGTTGCCGCTTTCAAAATCTCCGTTTGGAAAAACCGCTTTGCCGGCGAGGACTACTTCCGGTGATCGCGAAAGTTGAATGACTCCAACCAGAGCGGCCAGCATGAGACCCGAAGCAGCAACATACCATGCCGGGCTTAACCGCGGTTGCACTTTGAACCGAGCTATCACTTCAGAAACCCGCTCGGCAATTAGTCGGGCGATCAAGAGCACGGCAGCGAAATTACTGAAACAGGCCAGCCGGAAGTTCGCTGATTGCCCAAAGATGAAGTAGCCTAGCCCATACGCAAGTCCCGCAAGTGCAATCCACACCGTATCCCACCGCCTCAACCAGATTCCCTGGACGAGGAAGATCAGCAAAATCGCCAAATAGAAGTAAGGCCTGAAAAGAATCGACTGGTCGATTGTCTTCAGGTGGTCCATGACCCAGGAGTGCAGCCGGCTTTCCATGGAAGCAAGGCCCAGGTTATTCGGGACGATACATGACTCAATGATTGGCTCCAGCTCAGCGGGAGCAAGGCCCGTGTACTTCGAGAAGTACTCCGACCGCCAAACGAGATATGATCCGGGATGCGCGGCGGTCGCAATAATCCAGGTTTTTTCGAGGTCTTTGATGTAGGCTGGGTTTTCAGTAAATACGAATACGCTGTTAGGACCAAAAAAGAGCCATCCGTCATTATAAGGATCGAGTACCTTATGAACCATGGGCACTGTTATTCCTGGCCTCTGAAATTCCGGTGGGACCAGCATAGTGCCGCTTCTGGTTGACAAGGCCGCCAAGTCGTAGAGGAAGCCGCCCTGCTCAGGATATTCATGTCGTACGTGAAATACTAAGTTAGTTATTTTAGCCAAGCCTATAAAGCTCGCCAGGATCAGTATGATGGTTACGACGGAGCGAACCCAGGGACGACGCAGAAGGGGCCACGCCAACAGAGGTATAACTGCGAATACCCCATTATGCCGGGTCGCGGCGCCCAGATAAAGGCCGATTACCCCCAGCCAGAAGAATACTCGACTACCGCTCTGCTCGTATTGGTATAGGGCGCCGATCGCGAAAATCAACGAGCAGGCCATGAAAGAATCCACGCCGACAAAGCCCAGCCAGTAAAAGATCGGAGGCGCCAGGGTGACCCCCAATAACAGTGCAACTCCGAGCAGCGGGGTCGAGTATTTTCTGATGGTCAGGTATATGCCCGCTATAAACAAGAGTGTTTGTAGGACAATTACCGGTTGGAAACCATCATGGATGCGAATGAGATAACTCATTATGATGGTGAGTGCAACGGAATGCCAGTCATGGAAGATATGAGCATGCGCTTGCCCCCACATATCCATGGTATCTACATTCGTGCATCCGGGGTTAAAAGACGCCACGAGTAAAACTACGAGCAGTGCGATGGTTAACAGGTAAAGCAGAGCTGCAGAAGGCTTAAAATATTTATTGGGCGATCCCATGCGACCCTTTCCGGGATACAAAAATGCCTATCGGATGGCTATCCTAGGGCAACGAAGTCCTGTCCATGTCACCACCTCGTGGCCAGCCTTGCAGAAGTCGGAAAATTTATCGGGCAGGCGTGGATTAGGTGGGGGCGTGACATGCCATACGATTGTCGTAATACTTGTTGACGCAGCTGACAACTCGAAACCCAAAACTCACGAAGCTCGGCCGCTAGGCCATTCGGTCCCAAGAAATCGGCGGGTTGTTACTACGACTTACATCAGGATAAAATAGTATCACGGGTGCGGGTATTCTAATCGTACCTGCTACCGTGCCGCAGCTACCACACCGTAACGGTCCCGCGATTCGCAGGTGTTACACCGGTCTTCGGCGTGGTACACGATACCGTCAGAGATGACCCAACGAGGTCAGGTGTCAGGTCTCGACCTTCGGGGGTGGCATTCTGGACGAGAGATTTCGACGGGTGCTTTGCGCCGGTGCTAATCCATGAGTCAAGCTGAATTTGACAGCTTTGCAGGCAGCTACAATGCAGACTTGGCGAAGTCTCTTGCGGTTACTGGAGAAGACAGAGATTTCTACGCCGAGGGACGGATTGACTGGACTGCAAACCGCGTTGCGCAGATGCGACTAGCAGTCCAAGCCATTTTGGACTATGGGTGCGGTGACGGCAGGAACGCGCCGATGCTTGCTTCGAAGTTCAATGCAGGGTCGGTGCTGGGTGTGGACGTTGCCGGGGCCTCCATCGAAATAGCCCGGGAAACTAACCAGCGGGCTGGACTGTATTTCCGGCGCGTGGACGAATGGTCGCCCGGCGGCAGCATGGACCTCGCCTATTGCAGCGGCGTCTTCCATCACATTGCGCCGAGCGAACGGCATGATTGTCTGCTTGCGATTCGTCTCGCCCTCAAGCCCGGCGGGGTATTTGCCTTGTGGGAGAATAATCCTTGGAATCCGGGTACTCGGTACGTCATGTCGCAATGTGCATTCGATGAGAATGCCATCACAATCAGCCCCCGCGAAGCTCGCAAGCTGCTATCGAAAGCCGGTTTTGAGATTCTCAGAACTGATTCGCTTTTCTATTTTCCGCGTCAGCTGCAGTTTCTTCGTTTTGCTGAACGCTGGCTTCATTCTGTGCCTTTCGGCGGTCAGTATCTGATACTTTGCCGAAAGCCGGGTGATTAGTGCCTCGGTTGGGTCGAATCCAACCGCAGTCACCGCACCGGCGACTCGACGCAGATTCACCACCACACATCGTCGCGTATCTTTATGGATGTTAACCTCGTACAAGCGCCAGCCCGCGGGTTCCTGAGTTCCCGAATGGCTTTACCATACTTGCTTGTAGAGCGCTGGTCCCGTATACAAGTCGTGGGCAAGTAGTCGCCGGCAGTAAACAAAGAGCTTTGAGGAGAGTAGTACGATGTCCGAGTTGGTCGAAGTGAGTTACATGCGCCTTCCCACCAAGCCAGAGGAGTGCCCCGAAGTTTCGGTAGTGATGCCGTGTCTCAATGAAGCGGAAACCCTGGCCGCCTGCATTGCAAAGGCACAACGTGCATTTCGCGAGCATGGTATCAGAGGGGAAGTGGTAATCGCGGACAACGGTAGCATCGATGGCTCTCAGGCGATTGCGGAAGGTTTAGGAGCGCGGGTAGTTACTGTCGAAGCTAAGGGATATGGATCGGCGCTGCGAGGCGGGATAGCAGCGGCCAAGGCCGCCTACATTGTCATGGGGGATGCGGATGACAGTTACGACTTCTCGCACGTTCCAAGGTTCCTGGAAAAGTTGCGCGCAGGAAATGACCTGGTAATGGGCAATCGGTTCAAAGGTGGAATCGCGCCCAATGCAATGCCGCCTCTGCATAAATATCTTGGAAATCCGGTTTTGACTCAAATCGGCCGCGTATTCTTCAGTGCGCCCTGTGGAGACTTTCACTGCGGCCTTCGCGGTTTCAGCAAGGCTGCCTACGAACAAATGCAGCTGCATACCACCGGAATGGAGTTTGCTACCGAGATGGTGGTAAAGGCTACTTTACTGGGCATGCGGATTTCCGAGGTCCCGACTACGCTCTCGGTGGATGGACGAAGCAGACCTCCGCATTTGCGTACGTGGCGAGATGGCTGGCGGCATTTGCGCTTCATGCTGCTTTATAGTCCACGATGGCTGTTTCTCTACCCTGGCTTAATGCTGATGCTGGGTGGCGCTCTGCTTGGACTGTGGCTGCTTG
Organism: uncultured Acidobacteriaceae bacterium; assembly: GCA_963796585.1. Taxonomy (GTDB): domain Bacteria; phylum Acidobacteriota; class Terriglobia; order Terriglobales; family Acidobacteriaceae; genus CAVVDY01. Next base: position 224,592 of record CAWCMB010000001.1, on the reverse strand, counting down.
CCGGGCCGCAATCACTGGGTAGGGTTGCACTAGACGTAGACACGATGATCTATGCCGCTATGGCCATTCTTGCCGGGTTTCAGGCTGTCGCATTCGCGACCTTCACTAAAATCTTCGCGATTTCGGAAGGCTTGCTTCCTGAGGATCCACGACTAAACCGCCTGTTTCGCTTCATTAATTTGGAGGTGGGGCTGGTGATCGGCGGTTTGCTGATGGCATTGGGACTGGCAGCGACGGTAATTGCAGTACTGGTCTGGAAGCAGCATAATTTCGGCAGTCTTGACCCGCAACAAATGCTGCGCATTGTGATTCCAGCGGCATTGTCTCTAACCTTGGGTTTTGAAGTAGTTCTTTGCAGCTTTTTTCTGAGCGTCCTAGGGTTACGGCGCAGTTAGGCGTTATACATCCGGTTAAGAACGCGATGGCAGACGAGTAAAGCAGCGCCGTAGATAGCTTCAGAACACGCAATGGTGGAGGCCTTTCGGCTGTTCAGGAATGGCGTCAGCCTATACCAGGTTCAGACCAGGACAAGAAGCAGCTCTGGCAAACACCTTATGTAAAGAAAGTCCTATTGCAGGACCCAATGATTACGTCACTTCGCTCGCTCTGATTCCTATACGGTCGCATGGAATACCATGCGATTACCATAGTAAGTATCTACGTGCTTTACCGTCCGAAAGCCGACTTCACCCAACATAGCTTCGACGGCCAGCCGATTCGGCCCCCAAAAGTTCGTGGGATCGTTGTTAAGCGTCTTGCCCGGGTAAAACACCATCGCTGGCCGGGGATAGTCCAGGCCATCCACAACTGTTTCTACATAGGCAGTCCCCTTGCACATCGACCGTACGATCCGCAGGTAGTGCATGGGATCTTCCGCGTGGTACAAGACCCCCAGGAACAGCACGACGTCAAATGTCCCTAGTTTCTCGGGGGTCAGGTCCTCGACCTTGAGATCGGCGTCCTCAACCTTGGAACCCAAAGCCTCGCGCGCAATATCAAAGCCCTGTTTGCCCACTCCCCGCCAGCAAAACCAATCCGAGGCCACCACTCGCTGGGCGCCGCGGCGTTCGCATTCAAAGGAAAAGAATCCGTCCCAGGCGCCAATATCGAGAACGCTTAGGCCGTCCATTCTTGCGGGCAGCTGAACGTGTTTTAGTTTCTCCGGCGAATCGTCAATGCCCGGCGTCACTAGTCCATTTCCCAGATCGATGCGGTGGAACCATCCCCCATGCTGGGTGACCCGCGCGGCAAGGTTCGTTGTTGTCGTCATAATGGAATTTATAACATAGCGACCATTCGGCCACTATTCGAATACCGAAACCATTCACCCCGGATGAAAGTTGCCCAAAATTAGGCCGCGTACATCTTTTCTAGTGTCTGCCGGATTGGCGTAGAAGGCGCGAATCCTGCCAGGGTGCGGAGCTTTCTATTAGAACCTACTAAACGACTGATGTCATTGTTGCGTAACAACTCCTGCCTGGTCTCGACTTTGATGTCGTATCCCGCGATCTTATTCATCTCTGCGACAATGGCTGCCACGCTCACCGGCTTGCCGCTGCATATGTTCACCACTTCGGATCGCACATCGCTCTCCAGCAGTCTCATATACGCTTCTACAACATCTTCCACGTCTGAGAAGTCTCTCTCTACCGCAGTATCGCCCAACTTTATCGAACTCGCCCGGCGTTTGTAGTGGTTCACAATCTTCGGGACAACGAATCTCTCATCCTGTCCCGGGCCCGTATAGTTGAACGGTCGCGTCACCACGATTGGCAAGCGATCGAACCATGTCCTCACCATGTGCTCCATGGCGAGTTTACTGGCGGCGTAGTGATTGACCGGAGCAGGACAGATGTCTTCGCTTAGTTCCCGACCCGAGAGGTTGCCGTAGACGTTGGCGCTGCTGGCTATCAGTATTCGCGAAGGTGTGCGATCGGCATCGGCGAGCGCCTCCAACAGGTTGACAGTCCCCAGTACGTTGACCCGGTAAAAGTTTTCAGGATTGCCCTCGCCAACGAAGGCCAGCGCCGCCAGATGGACGACCACGTCGGGCGTGGTCCCGCGAAGGCTCTTCTTCGTGCCAGCCTTATCGGTCAGGTCGCAAGCGATCCACTCGCTGCCGGATGCATCCCCCAGCCCGATTCCAATCACACCATAGCCGCGACCAGTCAGAGCCTTCACCACGTACTTTCCCGTGAAGCCAGCGGCGCCGGTAACTAAAGCGATAGGCATTTGCTAATAGAGTGATTGCCCGGTAGAGACTCGCTGCAAGTCGGCATCTACCATCAGCCGGCAAAGCTCGGAAAGCTGAGTCGTAGGGCGCCAACCCAGTACGCGGTCGGCCTTCGCCGCGCTGCCTTGCAGGAAGTCCACTTCCGCCGGACGGTAATATTTGGGACTGACCCTGAACACACACTTGCCAGTCTTCTGGTCGAGGCCGCGCTCGTCAGGACCAGCACCCTGCCAGATTAATTCGATGCCGATAGCTGCGCCAGCCAAGGTAGCAAATTCGCGCACCGTAGCGCTGTGCCCGGTTGCCAGGACATAAACGTCCGGCGTGTCGTGTTGCAACATCCTCCACATGCCCTCCACATACTCGGGAGCATAGCCCCAGTCACGACGGGCATCCAGGTTGCCCAGTTCGATGACATCAATCATGCCAAGCTTCAAGCGAGCGATAGCGTCGGTGATCTTACGAGTTACAAATTCCATGCCGCGCAGCGGAGACTCATGGTTGAACAGTATTCCGCTCACCCCGAAAATATCGTAGGCCTCGCGATAGTTGATGGTCATCCAGTGGGCATAGAGTTTGGCTGCGCCGTAAGGGCTGCGAGGATAGAACCTGGTGTCTTCATCCTGCGGCACCGACTGCACCTTGCCAAACATCTCGGAGGTCGAAGCCTGATAGAACCGTATGTTGCGATCGACAATGCGAATCGCTTCCAGGATATTCACCGCGCCCAGGCCCGTGATCTCAGCCGTAGTTACCGGCTGATCGAAGGAAAGCTTCACAAAGCTCTGCGCCGCAAGATTGTAGACTTCCTGTGGCCGCGACTCTTGCATGAGGCGAATGGCGCCCCCCATGTCGGTAAGATCCAGGTCCGTCAGATGTAACCGGGAATGGTCGCGCACTCCAAGGGAAGCGATGCGCCAGAAGTTGACAGAGCTGGCACGGCGAAACGTCCCATACACCGTGTAGCCCTTATCGAGCAGCAGTTTCGCGAGGTAGGCTCCATCCTGGCCGGTGATGCCGGTGATGACAGCCGTTTTCCCGCTCGATGAGTCTTGCATTTGGTCCTCAGCTGCGCTCCGGTACCCTGCGCGGCAATCCAGCGGAGTGCGCTGGCCACCGGGGGATGCGATGAGCAAGTAACACTGCGATTATTTGTATCTTGGTGGCGGCGGTAGGACTCGAACCTACGACCTACGGATTATGAGACCGTCGCTCTAACCACCTGAGCTACACCGCCAACGGCCGGGGAAAGTTCTCGCTCCAACCACGCAAAGCCGCTCGCCGGCGCTCTGCAAATGAAAGGCTGGACACCGTCGTCCAGCCTTTTTGATTCTAGATTTTTCGTGCAGGGGCGTCAAACCGCGCACATATTAAACGACTGGAACACAGCGACGTTTGCTCCCTACGGCGCGTTGTCCGATGCGATACTCAATTCTTGGCGATACGGGCAGGAGACCATCGAAGAGGCGTTCTACACTGTGCCCGCTTGGCGAGGCCTGTTCTTCGCTGTCGATCTGCAGCACGTGAACCATCCCGGGTACAACAAAGTGCGCGGCCCGGTGACGGTACCTGGAGTGCGAATGCACCTGGAGTTTTAGTCGGCGTGGGTCCAGCTTGTAGCCTGCTGTTGGTTCTGCTCTGACGTTAGGGGCTCACTCGTCAGGCCTGACACAAACGTCTCGAGAACTTTGCGTACCTCCTCTGAACCATACAGCACCTGCCGATTATTGTTGCTGCTGAGGACCTCCTCCAGCAGCAACCCCTCGATCATGCCCACCAGGGCGGCCCGGGTCGCGGTCACGTTCAGCTCGGCGCGCAGGGCGCCCTGGTTCTTCAAGTCTCGTAGCAGGCTCTCTATCAGGGACCCGAATTGCTGAGATCCCTCCGCTGGAGAAAGGCCTGAACTTTCCCGCCGCGACCGCCGCGACTCCATTACCACCAGGGTCTTCATTGCCGGGTCCTGCTCCAGCTCGATGACATAGGACTCGAGAACATCAAGCAGGCATTGACGGGAACGAACCGGCACGCTCGACAGAGCGTAAGCGCGATGCAGAATGGCGGTCCAGCCCTGGTCAATGATTGCAAACAGCAGACCCTGCTTGCTGCCGAAATGCTTCATCAGTTGCGATTCGCTGGTTCCAGCCTGGCGCGCGATGGCGACTGTGCTGGTGTTTTCATAGCCGTTTCTGGAAAAAAGTTCTTTGGCTGCCGACAAAATTCTGTCGCGAGAAGAGAGAAGGCCCGGCATACTCACAGCTCTGTTAGACAAGAAAGTCCCCTGACTCCTCACCCTTTTACGTTTTAGGAGTCTCGAAGCTCAGCACCTGTATTTGCGGGCCAAACCGCCGATAGTTCCAATATTTGATCAGGCTACTGCGATTTCGCCGCTTTTTTGCTGCTCGATGACCTCGCACTGGCAGTCTTGCTGGGTGAAGACTCGGCGGCTTCCTTCTCGACCTCATCAATCAATTGATAAAGTTGGCTGCGGTCCACAACTTCGACGAAGGGACGCCCCCGCGTGGTGTCGCTGACCACGTAAATGGTGGGTGTGTGGTCAATTCCGACTCTCTGGCCAACCTGAAAGTCGGCTCTCACCTTGGCGGCGAGGTCGCCATTTGCATCCACGACAAAAGGCAACGCGACCTTGTGCTCGTCCGCGAATCGCTCGGTCATGCCCCGCAGATTGTCTTTGGTAATTTGCGGCTGGTTTTGGAAAATGAACAGCCGGTATTCGTCACCGAGCTGCTTCGACTTGGTGTCGAAGTAGCGGGCGTTCACCGCCGCCTCAAACGACCAGTTGTGCATGGGCAGCGGGAAATCGTACTGAATCAGCGGGATGTTGTACTTCTTCGCGGCTTCATGAAGCAGCGGCGCTGCCCGTGAGCAATCCGGACACTGCAGGTCCTCGAACACAATCAGCGCCACCTTGGAGCCCTTAGGCGGGCGCAGAACAGAAGTGTCGCCGGCCCATGAGGCCAAGTTCAGGGCTAAAACACATACCAATGCAGCGAGAACCAACCGGGAAAAATTACGATTCATTCCTCATCCTTAAGGCGCCAGAAGGCAGGAACCTCCCAGCCATCTTGAAATAGTACTCGATAGACGCGCAACCGTCTCGGTTGTACCCAGTCCTTTTGAGGGCTCTTGCCTCACTCGCCCTGTGACCCGCCGCATTGAGGCAGCAAAACCGCTTGTGCTAGGATTTTGAGTTTGTTCCAGCTTCACCATGTGCAGGCCGGCATGGTGCCCCGCCTTTGTGCCTCACCGGCATCCCCGGGGAAGTTCAGCACGATGTCCCACGTGCTGCCGGGGAGAATCGCCTCTGAGGGTGCGGAGTGGGCCAGCCTGATGGTGGTTCAGCCGGATGAAAATTTGATAATGCTCCGGAGGACGGTGGAGCACGCCTTTCCGGCGTGCACGACAAAGCAGCCATCGAAAAGCGCGCTTTAACGCCTGCGGTAAGTCGCCTTTCCCGCAGCGCTTAAAGCCAACTTCAAAGTGACTCGTCATTGCTACCGCTGAAGCGGTACTCCACCCATCCCCCGAAGTTTCTCGTATTCCAAGGAGTCTTACGTGAAGACTTACGAAGGCGCAAACATACGCAACGTCGCCCTGATTGGGCACTCGCATTCCGGCAAAACCTCTCTCGTATCCGCCATGCTATTCACCGCCGGCGCCACCCAGCGGCTGGGCCGGGTGGATGATGGCACCACCGTCACCGACTACGACGAGGAAGAAATCTCCCGCGCCATGTCGCTGTCGGCGGCAACCGCCGTGGTTGAGTGGGGCAAGACCAAGATCAATCTCCTCGACACCCCCGGATTCAACATGTTCATCCACGAAGCCGAGATGGTGTTGCCGGCGGTCGACTCGGCGCTGGTCGTCGTCGATGCCGTCAGTGGTGTCGAGGTGGTCACCGAACGAATCTGGCTTTACGCCGATCGCTTTGCCCTGCCGCGCGCCATTGTCTGCACCCGCATGGACCGTGAACGCGCCGACTTCGGTCGCGTCATGGAATCGCTGACCAACAGCTTCGGGCGCATGGTGATTCCGGTGCAACTCCCGATTGGCGCGGAAAAAAACTTCACCGGCGTGATCGATCTGGTGAAGATGCAGGCCTATACCTACGACATGGGCGGCAACGGCAAGGCCAAGGTCGGTCCCATTCCTGACAACATGCAGGCAGAGGCGCAGGCGGCGCACGAGAAGCTGATCGAGTCGGTTGCTGAAGGTGACGACGCGCTGATGGAAGAGTTCTTCGAGAAGGGAACCATCGACACCGAGCACATCATCGCCGGCCTGCACAATGCGATTCGCGAAGACAAGATCTTTCCTGTGCTCTTCGCTTCAGGCCTGGGCAACATGGGCACCGACGAAGTGCTGGACTTCATCGTCGATTACATGCCGACAGCGGTTGAGCGCGCGCAGATAAAAGCGGCGCCCACGGCGAGCAATGGCGAGCCCGCAGTCCGCAAAATCGCCGATAACGAACCAGTTTCAGCTTACGTCTTCAAGACCATCAGCGATCCGTTTGCCGGTCGTATCTCGTTCTTCAAAGTCTTCTCCGGCGTGCTGAAGAACGATGCCACGTTGCAGAATTTCACTCGCAGCACCAGCGAGAAGCTGGCGCACATCTCGGTCATGCAGGGCAAGACGGCGGTCCCGGTTACCGAACTTCATGCCGGCGACATCGGAGCGGTTGCCAAGTTGCGAGAGACGCTTACCGGCGACACCCTAGGCGACAAGGGTTCGCCGATCGAGTATCCGCAGGTAACCTTCGCTGAGCCGGCCATCACCTTCGCTATCGAGCCCAAGACGCGGGCGGACGAAGACAAACTGAGCAACGGCATTCACAAGCTGATGGAAGAGGACGCCATGCTGCGCTTCTTCCGCGATCCGCAGACCAAAGAGTTCCTCATCGCGGGCACCGGCCAGCAGCATATCGAAGTCGTCGTTTCCAAGCTGAAGAACCGGTATCACACCGAGGTGAACCTGAAGGCGCCCAAGGTCCCGTATCGGGAGACCATTCGCGGGCGTGCCGACGTGCAGGGCCGCCACAAGAAGCAGAGCGGAGGCCATGGCCAGTTCGGCGATTGCAAAATCAAGATGGAGCCCCTGCCCCGCGGCGGCAACTTCGAGTTCGTCAACGAGATCTTTGGCGGCTCGATTCCGAAGAACTATATACCGGCGGTGGAGAAGGGAATCGTCGAAGCTGCCCAGCGCGGCTATCTTGCCGGCTTCCCGGTGGTGGACTTCAGGGTTGTGCTGTACGACGGCTCGTATCACGACGTCGATTCGAACGAGTTGTCGTTCAAGACCGCCGGCCGTATCGCTTTCAAGAAAGCTATGGAGCTGGCCAAGCCCACGCTGCTTGAGCCGGTCATGAACGTGGAGATCACGATTCCTGACGAATTCGCGGGTTCGATCATGGGTGACCTCAACAGCCGGCGCGGCCGCATTCAGGGCATGGACAACAAAGGCGGCAAGACCATCGTCAAGGCCGAAGTTCCCATGGCCGAGATGCTGACCTACGGCACCGATCTCACGTCAATGACGCAAGGCCGCGGCAGCTTCTCGATGGAAATGAACCACTACGACATCGTGCCGCAGGCGGCGCAGGAGAAGATCATCGCTGCCGCGAAGGCCGCGCGTGGAGAGGAAGTGGAGGAAGAGGAGTAGCGTGAAGCCTCGCGGGGAAATTTCCAAATCAGCTTAACTGCTGGTCCAGCGTAGTTACGAGAACGGCTCCAAATCTACGAAGCCAGTACTGGGTATAACCTCGTCGGCCAATGCACTGGCCAGAGTCGATAAGTCTCGAAATGGTCGGGCACCGAATATTGAATCGGCGCCCGCACCGCTCAGAATTTGCGGTACGGCATCCCGGAGTTTCCGGTAAATTGCATACATTTGCGCCACGGTTGGCTGTCGCTTAGATCGCACAAATGCGTTGCCCATTTGCGCGAATAGACCGTTCAGTGTTCCTCTGTGAATATAAGGGTCAGTGCCATCCAGATCGGAAAGCGACTTGGACAACCGATGTTTCTTTTCTTCGAATACGAAGAATGTATGTTGCCGATGCCACTTTGCTTGGGCAACGGACAATCCCAGCTCGAATGGCATGTTAAAACGGGGAGTGCGCGGCGTCACACGGTCGAGTTGCACGCGGGAAAGATCGTGCACGGAATATTGACACTCCGCAATCAAACCCAGGATTCTCTCAAGCCTTCGTTCGCCGCCCGGAATTTCTAATGTTGCATGCGGAACCATGCCGAACGTACTCACGCTGGCCATGTATCCAAGAAATAAGGGCTCGAATCTTGAATCGTACGGAACGTTGAGAAATACGGATTCCTTAGCTCGACTTGGGACGCCCGGCTGCCCTGCTTGTGTTGTGGGCATTTCGCGTATTATTTTTGGCTCGCTTGGTCGATTTCGCACTACTTGCAACGACGGCTGATTTCTTTCTGGAAGCCCGCTGTCCATTGCCTGTGTGCTGGCTACCGTGCTTAGGTGCAAGCAGTTCTGCAGCAAGCTTCTTCAGTTGTTTGAGTCGACGGGGCGAAACCCCTAACGCTTCGGCCGTGTCTTCAGCCGTCGCCCATTTGCCGGTCAGAATTGTTGCGGGTGCCATAGCTTGAGGATATCCCTGTTTGTCCTCGCAAACAACCCTACTGGTAGATCACCTTCCGGTCGCCCTTGACGATGCGGCCGATGGTGTAACCCTTCTCGCTGCAGCGATCCAGGATGGTCTGCGCCTTCTTGAATTTTGTGGCGGGCACCACCAGAATCATCCCGATTCCCATGTTGAAGGTGCGCAGCATCTCGTCCTGTGGGACGTTGCCGATGCCCTGCAGATGCTCGAAGATGGGCAGCACCGGCCAGGAGTTGATCTCGATGATGGCAGAACAGTTCTTCGGCAACACGCGCGGCAAGTTTTCGGTGATGCCGCCGCCCGTGATGTGCGCCATCGCGGTGACGGCTTCGGCTTCCACCATGCGGCGCATAATCGGCCAGTAGCTCTTGTGCGTCTTCATGAGCTCGGTGCCGACCTTGCCCTTGATCTCGTTGACGTAGCTTTCCGGCGTATAGTGCGCGGTGGAAAAGAAGAGCTTGCGCGCCAGCGAGTATCCGTTAGTGTGCAGCCCGGTGGAAGGCAGGCCAATGAGGACGTCCCCCGGCTTGACCTCTTTGCCGGTGATGATCTTATCGCGGTCGACGACGCCCACAATGAAGCCCGCCAGATCGTACTCCCCGTCATCGTAGAAGCCCGGCATCTGGGCAGTCTCGCCGCCGATGAGCGCGCAGCCGTTCTGCTTGCAGGCATCGGCAATTCCGCTGACTACCTTCTCCGCGACCTCGCCATCAAGCTTCCCGGTGGCGAAATAGTCCATGAAAAACATGGGTGTCGCGCCCTGCACCGCAATATCGTTAACGCAGTGGTTTACCAGGTCAGCGCCCACGGTATGGTGCAGGTGCATCTCGAAGGCGAGCTTCAGCTTGGTGCCGACCCCGTCCACGGAAGACACCAGCACCGGATCGCGATATTTGCGCTTATCGATGGAGAACAGCCCGCCAAAACCTCCGATATCGCTCAAAACGCCACGATTGAAGGTCTTCTGCGCGAGATACTTGATGCGCTGCTTGGTTTTGTTCGCGCGCTCGATGTCCACACCGGCATCGGCGTAAGTTATAGGGCGGTTCTCGGTCACGGATTGAGCCAAAGGTCGGAATCCATCCCAGGGATAAACGTTCGCAGATAACTCATTGAGGGAAGCGCAATTGTATCACTTGCGTGCTATGCCGAAGCTTGCACCGGGCCCGCCCGGTGACATAAATCACGGCTCGCCGTGACTCAGGTGCGAATGCTCCCGCGGAGTGCGACACTAGAGTGTTCCAGAACACCACAGTTCATCCCTCCGAGGAATCATGACTACCGCCGCCAAACCTTCATCAAAGATCAAGGTCGACCCCTCTTCTGATGTTTATCGCTCCGAAAGTAACCCGCTCGACCCAATTTTCGCCCCCCAAAGCGTCGCCGTTATCGGAGCTTCCGAGCGCCCCGGCAGTGTAGGGCGTTCTGTCCTGTGGAACCTGCTAAGCAGCCCTTTTGGCGGCACCGTGTTCCCCGTCAATTCCAAGCGGCCGAATGTGCTGGGCATCAAGGCCTATCCCAGGCTCGCTGATTTGCCCGACAAGGTCGATCTTGTGGTCGTCAGCACGCCGGCTGATACCGTTCCTGACGTAATTGGCGAGGCCGTGGGCCTTGGCATTCCAGGAGGCATCATCATCTCGGCCGGCTTCAAGGAACATGGCGAGCACGGCCAGGATCTGGAACGTCAGATCGCCGACATCATTCGCGGAAAGATGCGCGTAATCGGTCCCAACTGCCTGGGCGTGATGAATCCTCTTAAAGGCCTGAACGCAACCTTTGCCCACAGCATCGCTCGCCCGGGAACCGTCGCCTTCCTTAGCCAGAGCGGAGCCCTATGCACCGCGGTGCTCGACTGGAGTTTGCGCGAGAACGTCGGCTTCAGCGCCTTCGTTTCGACCGGATCAATGCTCGATGTCAATTGGGGCGACCTGATCGACTACTTCGGCAATGATCCTCGTACCAACAGCATTGTCATTTACATGGAGTCGGTCGGCGACGCCCGCTCGTTTCTTTCCGCTGCACGCGAAGTTTCACTCAATAAACCCGTCATCGTCATCAAGGCGGGACGTACGGCTGCGGCAGCTAAGGCCGCGGCCTCTCACACCGGTGCGTTGACCGGCAGCGATGAAGTTCTCGATGCTGCTTTCCGCCGCTCCGGCGTGCTTCGCGTCAACAGCATTGCCGACATCTTCTTCATGTCCGATGTGCTGGCCAAGCAACCGCGTCCACGCGGCAAGCGGCTGGCGATTGTCACCAACGCCGGCGGCCCCGGTGTACTCGCTACCGATGCCCTGGTGGCCGGAGGTGGCGAACTGGCCGAGCTGTCGCTTGAATCCATGAAGGCCTTTGACGAGATCCTGCCGCCGCAATGGAGCCACAGTAACCCGGTCGACATCCTGGGCGACGCCGAGCCCGAGCGTTACGCGAAATCGCTGCAGATTGTAGCCAAGGATCCCGCCATCGATGGGATGCTGGTGATTTTGACCCCACAGGACATGACCAATCCCACCCAGATCGCAGAGAAGTTGAAGCCCTACGCCAAAGGGCTGGGCAAACCGGTATTGGCGAGCTGGATGGGCGGCACCGAAGTTGCGGCCGGCGACCAGATCCTCAACCGCGCGGGCATTCCGACCTTTCAGTTTCCCGATAGCGCGGTGCGCGCCTTCAACTACATGTGGCGCTATGCCTACAACCTGAAAGGGCTGTATGAAACGCCCGCCCTGCAACACCAGGCCGATGCCACGCTGCAACGAGAGACTGCCGCGCAGATCATTCAGCAGGTGCGGGCATCGGGTCGCACCCTGCTCACCGAGTTCGAGTCCAAGCAGTTGCTGGCGTCCTACGGGATTCCCGTAGTCGAGACCCGCCTGGCCCTCACCGAACCGGAGGCAGTCACGGCAGCCTCGGAAATCGGCTATCCCGTCGTGGTGAAGCTCAACTCGCTCACCATCAGCCACAAGACCGACGTAGGTGGCGTGATGCTGAACCTGCACGACGCGGAAGCCGTCGGCAGGGCCTTCCGTTTGATTCAGCTATTCGTAACCGAACGAGCCGGCGCCGAGCACTTTCAAGGCGTAACCGTTCAACCGATGGTGAAGCTCGCCGGCTATGAGCTCATCGTCGGCAGCACCCTGGACGCGCAATTCGGTCCCGTGATGCTCTTTGGCACGGGCGGCCAGCTGGTCGAGGTTTTCCGGGATCGCGCCTTGGCGCTGCCACCTCTCAACTCCACCCTGGCCCGGCGCTTGATGGAGCAGACCAGAGTTTTCACCGCTCTGAAAGGCGTTCGCGGGCGGCCTCCCGTCGATATCGCCGGGTTGGAGGAGCTACTGGTGCGCTTCAGTCAGCTCATCGTCGAGCAGCGTTGGATCAAGGAGATCGATATCAACCCCCTCCTGGCCTCTCCGGAGCGGCTGCTGGCGCTCGACGCCCGCATCGTAATTCACGGCCTCGATATGCAGAAGGAGGACCTCCCGAAATCCGCTATCAGGCCTTATCCTCAGCGTCTGGTTTCCAGTTGGGTGACCAGGGACGGCAAAGAAGTCTCCATCCGGCCCATTCGTCCGGAGGACGAGCCGCTATTGATCGAGTTTCATCAGAAGCTCTCCGAGCGCAGCGTGTATCTCCGGTACTTCCAGCCTTTGAAGCTGACCCAGCGGGTGGCGCACGAGCGCCTGTCGCGCATCTGCTTCATCGACTACGATCGCGAGATGGTGCTGGTGGCGGAGCGGCCCAACGATAAAGGCGAGCCCGAAATCCTTGCCATTGGCAGGCTCAGCAAGCTCCATGGTCTCAACCAAGGCGAGCTGGCTGCCGTCGCCATCGATGCTGCCCAGCACAAGGGCTTGGGAACGGAGCTGTATCGCCGCCTCATCAACGTCGCCCGGGAAGAGGGGCTGGGGACCCTGATCTCCAACATGCTCCCCGAGAATAAGGAGATGCGGGCGGTCTGTGCCAAGCACGGATTCAAGATGTTTGCCAGCCTGGAGGACAACATGATCCGGGCCGAGCTCGATTTGTAACTTTGCCTCCAGATATTCATGCGAGACGCTGCAAACCCGGCAATGTTATATTCGGGATGCTCTTAGGGGTATAAATGCGCTTCGGTGCCGCAGTCCTGGCCGAGGCACGAAGGGAAATCCGCCACACCTGTGCCAAGCGAAAAACAGGTTAGATGGTCACAACTCCGAGTCGGGCTGACCGTCATCTTCGCCAGCATCACGCTTGCCGTTCTGATTTTTGTCATGACCGGCACCACTGGCCTGTTTACCAAGAAGATGATCATCCATGCCTTCGTCGATAACGCGGGCGGATTACGCGTGGGCGCTCCCGCGCGTCTGGAAGGTGTGGACATCGGCAATGTTACCCGCATCCATGTGGGGCAGGATCCCAAACGCAAGTTGGCCCCGGTCGACGTGACCATGAAGGTCACCACCCGGTACCAGGACACCATGAAGAAGGACTGCCAGGCATCGCTCAACACAGCCGGAGTTCTGGGCGAAGTCTTCGTTGATATTGATTGCCGCCAGGCTACCGGGGCGGCGTTGACGACGGGCGACGTCCTGCCCACCAAGGACGTGCCCCAGTTGCAAGACGTAGTCAAAGCAACCCAGGGCACCATTGAGAACGTAAACGTGCTGCTGAACCGGGTCGACGATATTGTTTCTCACATTCAGAACGGCGAAGGATCCATCGGCAAAATCATTTACGATCCGGACCTCTACAATCGCGCTGACGATACCCTGAAACAACTGCAAAGTATCACCCAGCAGATTAACTCTCCCAACGGAAGCATCGGCAAGCTGATCAACAGCGACGAGCTCTATAACAAGGCCAATGCCGCCGTCGACAACGTCAACAAGATCATCGACGAGGTCAACAACGGTCAGGGTACGATCGGCAAGTTCCTCAAGGATCCGGCACTTTACGATGACGCGCACAAGACGATCAATCAGGCCAATGATCTGATCGCCGGCATCAACGCCGGCAAGGGCACGCTGGGCAAGCTGGCCAAAGACGAGGCACTGGCGAACAAAATCGACAACACCGTCACCCGCCTCGATCACATCATCGATCGCCTCGATAAAGGTGAAGGCACCGCCGGAAAGTTTCTCGTCGATCCCTCGCTGTATGACAATTCCGACAAGCTGCTGGTGGAAACCCGCGACCTGATCGCCGCCGTTCGCAAGGATCCGAAGAAGTATCTGACCATTCACCTGAAACTTTTCTGAGCCGTTTCTAACCTACTTCCAGCGTTTCACCCTCGAAAGCTGCATTCCGGCCCGAAGGCCTACGCGCACAGCATTCTCGCCGACTAAGGTTTATAGTTGTCTGTTTGCCGGAGCCCGGCTGATGCGCCAGGTGCAGGGCCCCGCAACATCGCGTCTGGATCGCGGAGCAAGGGGTTGTGGCCGGCCAGACGACTCATTCCTACGAGGCCTTCATGCGGATTCGCGTTTCTCTCTTCTTAGGCTTGCTTTGTGCTCTGTTGTGTAATGCTCAAACACCATCCTCTACCTCAGGAGCCATCAAGGAAATCCCGGGCTTTGATCTCACTGCAATTGATAAGACGGTTGATCCTTGCGTCGATTTCTATCAGTACTCCTGCGGCAATTGGATCAAGACCAATGCGATTCCTGCCGACAAGTCGCGCTGGGGACGTTTCGATCAGCTCCAGGAGCACAATTACTACGTCATGCGCGACCTTCTCGAGAGTGCTCAGAGCAAACCGAAGTCTGCCATCGAGAAGAAGGTTGGCGATTACTACGCCGCCTGCATGAACCAAGAAGTCATCGACAAAGCTGGTGCGGCCCCGATGCAGCCGGACATGAAACGCATTGCGGCGATCAGCAATCGGCAGCAACTGATTGCCCAAGTCGCTGCGATGCACCGCAACGGGCTGCCGGCACTGTTTGCCTTCTACTCCCAGCCCGATATGCACGATGCCAATCAGACCATCGCCTACATCGACCAGGGAGGCATCACCCTCCCCGATCGCGATTACTACATCAAGGACGATGCCAAGTCCAAGGAAACCCGCGATAAGTATCAGCAGCACGTGCAGAAGATGTTTGAGCTTGCAGGAGATTCACCCGCCGTCGCAGCCCAGGAAGCCAAGACCGTGCTCGCCATCGAGACCGGCCTCGCCCAGGCTTCGATGGATCGCACCGAACGCCGCGATCCCAAGAATCGCGATCACCTGATGAAGGCCGCTGAAGCCCAGACCCTGGCTCCCAATTTCGACCTGGCTCAGTACTTCGCGCAAAACGGCGCGCCCAAGTTCAACACTTTGAACGTTGGCAACCCGAACTTTTTCAAGCAGGTGAATGAGCAGCTCAACTCGATGCCTCTTGCCGACTGGAAGACCTACCTGCGCTGGCGCACCATCAACGACTACGCTCCCACTCTCAGCAAGCCATTTGTCGATGAGGATTTTGCCTTCAATGGCCAGTTTCTTTCCGGCCAGAAGGAGATGGAGCCGCGCTGGGAGCGCTGTGTGCGCGCCACCAACATGGGCCTCGGCATGGCCCTGGGCCAGCTATACGTAGACCGCACATTCGGGCCTGAAGGCAAAGAGCGCACCATGAAGATGGTGAACGCCATCGAGACTGCGATGCACCAGGACATTCAGCACCTCGACTGGATGTCAGACACCACCAAGCAGCAGGCGTACACAAAGCTCAGCACCATCGTCAACAACATCGGATATCCCGACAAGTGGCGCGACTACAGCAGTGTTCAGGTTCAGCGCGACGATTACTCCGGCAACGCCCGCCGCGCCGCCGCATTTGAGGTCCATCGCCAGCTGCAAAAAATTGACAAGCCCACCGATCGCAAAGATTGGAGCATGACTCCCCCGACGGTCAACGCCTATTACCGGCCGCCGATGAACGATATCAACTTCCCCGCCGGCATTCTTCAGCCCCCGTTCTATAGCAAGCAGATGGATGATGCCGTGAACTACGGCGGAATCGGCGTGGTGATCGGTCACGAGTTGACCCACGGCTTCGACGATCAGGGACGCAAGTACGACGCCCAGGGCAACTTCAAAGACTGGTGGACGCCGCAGGATACCAAGGCGTTCGAACAGCGCGCTACCTGCACCGCCGACGAGTACTCCAGCTTTGTCGCAGTGAAAGACGATAAAGGCGAGGTCAAGCTGAACGGCCGGCTCACCCTGGGCGAAAACACCGCCGACAATGGTGGACTGAAGCTGGCCTACATGGCGCTGACCGACATCATGGGCAACGCGCCGGTGAAGAAGATCGACGGCTACACCCCGCAGCAGCGGTATTTCCTGGCCTTCGGCCAAATCTGGTGCCAGAACGTCACCGATCAGGAAGCGCGCAAGCGTGCTCTTACCGATCCGCATTCTCCCGGCGAGTGGCGTGTCAACGGCGCGGTGCAGAATTCCGCTGCCTTCCAGCAGGCGTTTGGCTGTAAAGCAGGCCAGCCCATGGTGAGCGAGAACGCCTGCCGTGTCTGGTAGCGCCGCAGGCAGAAGTCGGGTCGTGTCCTCGCGCCTCTTGATTTTGTCATCACCAGCGAAGCCAGGGACCGGGTCTCCTGTCCTCGGCGACGACGATGTTTCTTATTTCGAGGCTCCTTGGCGGAGCCTCGCACCTTGAGTGAGGTACCTATGCGAAATCTTGTTTCCCTATTAGCCGTCGCGCTGTTCGCAATTACCGGGGCGCAGGCTCAGACGAACACTTCGGCTTCCCCAGACATGCCTAAGCCGATCAGCAGTTTTGACCTTAACGCCATCGACAAATCGATCGATCCCTGCGCCGATTTCTACCACTACGCCTGCGGAAACTGGCTGAAACAGAATCCCGTCCCTCCCGACCAGGCCGCCTGGGGACGCTTCAACGAACTGCACCAGAATAACCAGATTATTTTGCGGAATATTCTCGATAAGCAGTCTGCCAACAATGCCGCCCGCAGCTCGACTAATCAGAAGATTGGCGACTACTACTACTCCTGCATGGACGAAGCCGGCATCGAAGCCAAGGGCATGAAGCCGGTCCAGCCCACGTTAGACCATATCGCGGCACTGAAGAATAAGTCGGAGCTGCCGCAACTGATCGGCAACCTGCACAGCGCCGGCGTGAATGTTCTGTTCGCTTTCGGTTCCGAGCCCGATGCCAAGGATTCGAAGATGGAGATTGCCGGTGCCGACCAGGGCGGGTTGGGCTTGCCCGACCGTGACTACTACCTGAAAGACGATGCCAAATCGGTGGAGACCCGGAAGCAATACGAGCAGCACATCACGAATATGTTCAAGCTCGCAGGCGATCCCGCCGGCAAGGCCGCAGCCGAAGCCAAGACCGTGATGCAGGTGGAAACCGCCCTGGCCAAGGCCTCGCTCGACCGCACCGAGCGCCGCGACCCCAACAAGGTCTATCACAAGATGACGAAGGAACAGCTTCAGGAGCTCAGTCCCGCCTTCATGTGGAACGAGTATCTGGTCGCGGTCAAGAGTCCTGAGTTCTCGAGCCTCGACGTGTCCGTCCCCGACTTCATGAAAGGGATGAACCAGCTCATTGCGACCAGCGATCTGGACACCATCAAGACTTACCTGCGCTGGCAGACTTTGCACGCGGCGGCGCCGATATTGCCCAAGGACTTCGTCGAAGAGAATTTCAACTTCTACGATAAGACGCTGCGGGGCGCAAAAGAACTGAAGCCACGCTGGAAGCGCTGCGTGCAGTTCACCGACAATGACCTTGGCGAAGCGCTGGGTCAGGCCTACGTCGCCGAAACCTTTCCTCCCGAATCGAAGGCCGCCATGCTGAAGATGGTGCATGACTTGGAAGCGGCGCTGAAGCAGGACATCACCGAGCTTTCCTGGATGAGCGAAGAAACCAAGAAGCAGGCGCTCGACAAGCTAGCTCACATCGACAACAAAATCGGCTATCCCAACAAATGGCGCGACTACAGCTCGCTCGACATCGTGCGCGGCGACGCCCTGGGCAATTCCATGCGCGCCAATCAATTTGAGTTCCACCGTGAGCTCAACAAAATCAATAAACCGGTGGACCGCCAGGAATGGGGCATGACACCCCCCACCGTTAACGCCTACTACAATCCGCTGGAAAACAACATCAACTTCCCGGCCGGTATCCTCCAGCCTCCCTTTTATGACAAGAACGCTGATGCTGCGACCAATTTCGGCGGCATCGGATCGGTGATCGGCCATGAGCTGACCCACGGCTTCGATGACGAAGGCAGCCAGTTCGATGCTCAGGGCAACCTCAAGAATTGGTGGACCCCACAAGACCGCGAGCGTTTCGACAAGCTGGAGCAGTGCGTGGTCGACGAGTACGACGGTTTTACCGTGGTTGACGACGTACACATCAAGGGCAAGTTGACCCTGGGCGAGAACACCGCCGACAACGGTGGCATTCGCATCTCGCATATGGCGTTGCTCGATGTGCTGACCTCTTCACCGGAGAAAGACAAAAGCGGTTTCACCCCCGACCAGCGTTTTTATCTTGGCTACGGGCAGGTCTGGTGCGAAAACATGACACCTGAAGCGGCACGTCTCCAGGCGCTCACCAATGAGCATTCTGATCCCAAGTATCGCGTCAACGGTGTGGTGTCCAATGATTCCGGCTTTGCCAAAGCCTTCGCATGCAAACCCGGCTCGGCGATGATTCGCAAGAACGCCTGCCGCGTCTGGTAAATTTGAGCCATCCCTAGCTAAGGGCCCGGCCACTGCGGCCGGGCTTTTTCCTTTCTTAGCATTCTGTTTTGAAGCGGCGGCTCAAGAGGCTGCTGAAAAACTCTGCAGGGAGCCGTTTTGAAGGGGCGCAGCTTTAGCTGCGCCATAACAGTGCTGTGTGTTTGTGTCATCCCGAACCTCTATAGAGGTGAGGGATCTGCAGTTTGTTCCCCCGCCAGGAGTTTTTCCCCAGCCGCGCCGCAATGCATCCGTCTTGAAGGGTCGCCTCTCCAGCCGCGCCAAAAGAGTGCTGTGTGTTTGTGTCATCCCGAACCTCTATAGAGGTGAGGGATCTGCAGTTCGTTCCACCGCCAAGAGTTTTTCAGCAGCCGCGCCGCAATGCATCTGCCTTGAAGGGTCGCCTCTCCAGCCGCGCCAAAAGAGTGCTGTGTGTTTGTGTCATCCCGAACCTCTATAGAGGTGAGGGATCTGCAGTTCGTTCCACCGCCAAGAGTTTTTCAGCAGCCGCGCCGCAATGCATCTGCCTTGAAGGGTCGCCTCTCCAGCCGCGCCAAAAGAGTGCTGTGTGTTTGTGTCATCCCGAACCTCTATAGAGGTGAGGGATCTGCAGTTCGTTCCACCGCCAAGAGTTTTTCAGCAGCCGCGCCGCAATGCATCCGTTTTGCAGGGTCGCCTCTCCAGCCGCGCCATAAGAGTCCCGTGCGTTTGTGTCATCCCGAACCTCTATAGAGGTGAGGGATCTGCAGTTTGTTCCCCCGCCAAGAGTTTTTCAGCAGCCGCTTTAGCCACGCCATAACAGTCCCGTGTGTTTGTGTCATCCCGAACCTCTTTAGAGGTGAGGGATCTGCAGTTTGTTCTACCGCCAAGACTTTTTCAGCAGCCGCGCCGGGCAGGGCTTTAGCCCCTGAGGGAATGAAGGCGCGCCCCTTCCGCACCAGGTATCTCGTCTGATTCATCCGCGAAACATTCACCAGCGCAATGAGCTATAGTGAAATTTACCTTCTGTGAAGGCGTTGTCTGCTTTGCCGAGCCTCAAAATTTCCTTCCGATACCGGTGTTTGGCTTTACTCCTGATCGTGTTGTTGGCATTGTCTGTCGCCTGCAGCCGGGCCAAGCTGGAGCATCACGAATACATGTATGTCTCGGCGGCTGAAACCAGCTTGCGCGACCGCGTCGCCACCCTTTACGGCAAAGTAGGCACGGTTCAGAACGGCCAGCGGGTCGAAGTTCTCGAGAAACAGCGGCGCTTTTTCAGGGTGAAGACCGACAAGGGACAAGAGGGCTGGGTCGAAGAGCGGAGCCTGGTGCCGCAGGAGGTCTACGACGGCTTTCAGCAGCTTGCCAAAGATAGCTCCGGCATACCCGTACAGGCGCATGGGACGACTCGTGCCGAGCTCAACATGCACCTGACGCCTTCCCGCGAAGGCGAACATCTGTACCAGCTCAAAGAAGGCGAGAAGCTCGACGTTTTGAAACGGGCTACAACGGACAAGAACGCGAAGAAAGCTGCGCCTCCCGCCGCCGCCAAAGCAGCTTCGCGGTCCGCTGAGGCAAAGGCCGGCAAGACTGTGGCGCGGCCCCATACGGCGTCCAGCAAACCTGAAGCAGCCGCTGTGCCTTCGGCCAAGACATCGTCCCCCGAATCTTCGTCCGCCGAACTGCCACCAGTCCCCAAGCCGATCATGGAAGACTGGTACCTGGTGCGCGACCCCAGCGGACGCGTTGGCTGGGTGCTGCTGCGCATGGTCGATCTCGATGTCCCGCTCGATGTCGCCCAGTACGCCGAAGGCCAGCGCATCATCGGCTATTTTGTGCTGAACACCGTCGAGGAGACCCAGGACAACGAAACCAAGCAGGTACCGCAATACCTCATGCTGTTGAATGAGCCCAAGGATGGCTTGCCCTGGGACTACAACCAGATTCGCGTTTTCACCCGTAACCGGGCCAAACATCGCTACGAGACGGCTTACCGTGAGCGCAACATGGAAGGCTACCTGCCGGTCAGCGTGGGCCACCAGTATTTCGACAAAGAAGGAGATCTGCCGACCTTCACCATCCGCAAAATGAATGACTCCGGCCAGATCGTCGCCACCACCTACAAAATGAATGGACCCATTGTGCGGCGCGTTCCCACTCCTGAGGAATTAGCGGCGGAACAAGCCAGGCACGAAGCCGATTTGGCCGCCCGCCAGAAAGCCAACCAAGAGCGCCGGCAAAAAACAGGCTCTGCTTCGACGCCCAGCTCTTCGCATAAGAAAAAGCACCACAAGAAACCGATAAGCGACTGATCGCGCTTGTCCTGGCCAATGCTTCGCGTCAGGGCACGACTTTCACCGGCCGTTGAAAAGCTCGGCTTTGGCGAGGATTCGCGTCAGGGCACGACCTTGGTCGTGCCGATAAGGCCTCTATTTTGTCTATTCCGAGCCGACTTCAGTCGGCGGCACGGTTTTTAAGCAATCGTTCCCCATTGCCCGTAATTCTCGTTCCCATCCGGCCTTTACTTCGCCATACTCTCGGCACATTGTCTTGACCGCAGGCAGCAGCAACCCGCTCGGCGCCCATCCAACTGCTCGCGGAGGAATCCGGATGGCCGAAAAAGTCAAAAAGCTCAACCTCGAACGTGACTACAAGAAGTACCTGTATTTCATCGATGGCGAGGGTAACGTCTGCCACAAGCCCAAGTCCGGCGAAGGCGAATCCCAGGTCCTGGTCGAGCACGCCGTCGATCGTGACAACCAGTTCCTCTACTTCATCGACAAAGAGGGCGATGTTTCGCGCTCGCCACGGGGCTCGAAGGGGAGCGGCGGTAAGAAGAGTGCCGGGCGGGAGGCCGAAGGTAAAAAGGCTGCCTAGCTGATCTCGTGGCTTCCTCGTGGGAGCCAGTGAGTCGGCGCTCCGGCGCCTGGTCATGCCCGAAGCTTCCACTGCGAACATGCTGGTCTATCGCGATGGCCGCAGGCGCGTCTCTGCACGCGAATTACTCCGTCAACTCGAGCACGCCCTGGCGAGCCTGCGAGCTGGTTTCACACCAGACGCATTAATCAGCGCGCTTCTCCGTGCAGGTGAGTTGGAGTGTGCACTGTGCGATGGCGACCGCCCTGATGCCGAGTCAGCGGCGGCTCTCAGCGATCAACTTGCAAGCATTGCCTGCCGTGCCGACTCGCGCTCTGCAGTCGCGCTTCACACCTGTCAGCAGCGATTGGGCTCGATTCGCTACGACGGCGAACTCACGGTTTCGTGTCCTGAGGGATTCGCCTACTACGCTCTTCATCCCCTGGATTTTGCCGACTTGGTGTCGGTTGCCAGCCTTCATGCTCCCGCCGCTCACGTCGTCGGAATACGCAGCATCGGCGCAACCCTGAGCGCAGTTGTAGCCGCGAAGCTGAACCTCGACGGCATTTCCGCCAGCCGCACAACCGTACGTCCAACCGGGCACCCCTACGATCGGCATACTTCGTTCACTCCGTCCCAGCGCAACGCGATCCAGCAGGCTCTCTCGCAAGGTGCGCTTTTCCTGGTCTGCGATGAAGGGCCGGGACGCAGCGGGTCGTCGCTGCTATCCGTGGCCGAGGCCTTGGAAAAAGAGGGCGTGAGCCGCGACCGCATCGTTTTGCTTTGCTCGCACCAGCCGAACGTTAACGCCCTCTGCGCTCCACGTGCCGCCGAGCGATGGAGCCGCTATCGCAGTTTCGCCGCGGGAATGACGAAGCGTCTGCCGCAGGAAGCGGGCGAGTACCTTGGAGGAGGCGAGTGGCGACCTTTCTTTCTCCCGCACCCCGATCTTTGGCCGGCGGCTTGGCCAGGTATGGAACGGCTCAAATTCCTTTCGCGCGATCGGCAACAGCTATTCAAGTTTGCAGGGCATGGCGCCTACGGCGAGTCCGTCCGATACCGGGAACAAATGCTGGCGGCCAGCGAATTCGGCGCGCGCTACTTTGGCCACCAAGCGGGCTTCGGGATACAGGAATTGGCCGGCGGAAATCAGGTTAGTGACACAAAGCCTGCACCCGCACTTCTCAGACATGTGGCGAAATATTGCGCTTGGCGCACCACTGCGCTTCCCGCAACTGTTCCGCAAGTCGCTATTCACCAGCTCGAGCACATGGCCGCCCACAACCTCGAGCAGGAGTTCGGTTTCGCTCCCGAGCTACAGCTTGAAGTGGAACGTCCTGCCATCTGCGATGGCCGCATGCAGCGCTACAAATGGCGGCAGCTGGCTAACGACCGCTGGATCAAGCTCGATGCTTCCACCCACGGCGACGACCACTTCTTCCCCGGGCCCGCGGACATCGCCTGGGATTTGGCAGCGCTCTGCGTGGAGTGGCAGCTCGACGCCGACGGCCGGCAGTTCTTTCTCACCGAATACCGCCGAATGAGCGGCGACAATACCGCACCTCGGCTGCCGTCATACCAAATCGCCTACGCCGCCTTCCGCCTTGGATGGTCGCGAATGGCAGCCGCTTCCGTCTTCGGAACCGCCGACCAGGGCCGGCTACTCCAAGACGCCGCTCGCTATCGCGCCCTGCTGGACAGCCTGCTGGCGACAACCTCGTTAACCCGCTGACATCCCTTTTCAAAAAAACCGCTTGCCTGACCGTCAACAATCGACAAAACTGTTGTGGTTGAGTTTGAGCCTAAATTAAGTTCAGGGAGCTACCATGCGCAAGCACTCGAAGTTCAGAAACATATTCTTTGCAAGCGTGGCAATCTTCACGCTTGGACTGCTGCTGCCCGTCTTCGCAGCCGGTCAGGTCGAGACGATCGACGCCACAGCCCGCGGAACCAGCACCCAAATGGGAGCCATCCGCAGCGTAAAGATCGTAATCAGCCAGTTCTCCACCCCCGAAGACAAGCAGATGCTAGTCGACGCCTTCAAAAAAGGCCAGAGTCAGGGGCTGTACGATGCGCTGTCGAAGATGAAGGGCGTCGGACAAATCCAGATTCCCGGCACCGTGGGTTTTGCTCTGGCCTATGTTTCGTCTGAGACCACCCCTACCGGCCGCACCATTCGCTTCATCACCAATCGCAAGATTGCGTTTGGCGAAGCCTATCGAAACACCCAGTCGCAGGCCTATGACCTGACTGCCGGCAAGATCGACATCAACGACAAGGAGCCGAAGAAGAGCGCCGGCACCCTGTTTCCCGCAACCCAGCTCATCGTGAATAAAGAGGGGCAACTGCAGTGGGAGCTGCGCAAGAACCCCTGGCAACTCACCAACATCATCGATTGGAACAAGGGCAAAGAGAAGTAATCGTTTTGCATTGCTCTCTGGGAGCTTCGGGTAGTGTGGCGCTTCCGCGCCGCGTCTGAGTCGCGAGCATTGCCGATTTCGGGAATGCATCCTATCCCCGGGCCTAAGGCCCGCACTACCCGCCCACCAAATGCACGCCCGCGTTAGTACTTTCGCAAAACGCCGATCACTCTGCCCTGCACCTCGACCTCGGCCGATGGCACGAGGATCGGCTTCATGCTGGCGTTCGAAGGTTGCAGCCGAACCGTCTGCCCTTCCTGATATATGCGTTTAAGGGTGGTTTCGTAGTTGCTAATCAGGGCTACCACAATTTCCCCATCCCGCACCGCCTTGGTTTTCTCGACCAAAACGTAGTCTCCATCCACAATGTGCTCGTCCTGCATGCTCTCGCCTTTGACCTGAAGAACGTACACGTCCTTGGCGCGAGTAAAGTCGCCAAGCGAGATCGATTCCGGATTTTCTACTGCTTCCAGCGGTCGGCCCGCGACAATCACGCCCGCTAGAGGCAAGCTGGTCTCGACCGGCACCGCGGCCGGCGGCTTCGCCCGACCCCGAATCTTCACCACATCGATCGAGCGGCTGCGGTTGTAGTCCCGCTTCAGCAATCCCTTTTCTTGCAGATTGTTAAGGTGCTTGTGAACCGTGGCCAGCGAGCTCAGCCCAAGGCCGGCGCCGATCTCCTCGAAGGAGGGCGAATAACCGTGTTCGTCAATGAAGTTTTGAAGGAAGTCGTACACCTCACGTTGCCGGCGCGTGATAGCCATTCGTCAGGCCCTCCGGGTGTATTGTCAGCGAATAAAAGGCGAAGTGTCAACCAATACGTGCGTTGCCTTTAGAGATACGTTCCAAGATGGGCAAGTAGGATAAAACGCCCCCGGAAGGCTATTAGTTAGGTCGGGTACAAGGCCGCACCGGGGGCAAAGTGTGCTCGAAGGGTTTTAGTGTAGGTGAGGCACTGGGTCATTTCGTCGCGCCGGCGTCAATGGTTTGTAAACAATTTGTCACCAGACCCAACGTAATCCCCGGTTTTCATCTTGGGTCTTCGCAGCATCGCTGGTCATCTACAATAACGACAACCGACGGGTGAGGTACTCCTGTGCACAAGTTCTTCTTGATTACCCTGCTTTTAGCCTTGCCTGCCTCTTTGCAGGCTCAGCAGCTTCGCGGAGATTACATCGAATCGCGCTCAACTGACGTTTATGTAGCGCAGTGCTTCGCCAACGGGGAAGTCGGCCTCACTGGAAATGACGCCTTGTTGGCGTGGCATGTGGAACAGGGCGCATGGAATGGGGTCAAACTTGACGGCCTCACCGTGGCCGCAGCAGTCCGCGCCCGTGCCACTCTGGGAGATCCTTACGGAAACCCCTATCCTGCGCAGGCTGTGCTGATGGTTGACAGCGCCGCCAACTCGCAGCAGCGTGCGGCGCTCATCGCCCTGGCCCAGCACCATGGCGGACGCCTGCTGGAGAATGTGGTGCGCGTAGAATACGTGCCCGTCGTGCTCGATGCTCCCGCTGATCCGCATCAGGGCAGTGCTGTCCTGCGCGCCGGTAAGCTCGCCACCATCATCACTCGTCCTCTGAACCACCACGACCACATTTGCGGCAACGAAACCAACTTCTACCCCCCGCTCACCGACGTAACCGGTGCCGTGTCGGCGGTTGCAACCACCGACGAATTCCATGGTGACGGTCTGGGCACGGAATGGACCACCCACGGCCGTCGCAGCGTCTACATCGCGCGCTTTGGCCAGGACGGCGCTTCTGCTTCCACCGCCTATGAGGCCGCGCACCACCCCGGCGAATAGGTGCTTCTATTCAAGGCTTCCTGGGCCGGGATGACGACCACCCCTTCCTGTACCTGCGTCACAACCGGTCGGTGACAAAGCTCACTGCTTCTCTGGTAACCTCCTCGTAACCTTGACAGTCCCGTACACCGCAGACATGCGCACCGGCACGGCATAAGACGCCCCTTCGGCCCAGAAAGACACGAGGCGTGCGCGCCGCCACCCGAAGTAGCCAGCCTGCCAAAGGAAAACGACATGCCCATCTTCAACGCCTTCGCCAAGACCGTGACTCGCGACTTCACCATTGAGGAGCTGGAACATGCTGCCCGCTTGATGCGCGGCTATGATCTGGTAGCGCTTTGCGCCGCCGGTTCCGGACACTCCGGCGGAACCCTCTCCATCATGGACATCGTGGCGGCGCTCTACCTGAAGGTCGCAAACCACGATCCCAACGTGCCTGAATGGCCCGACCGTGATCGCATCATTTGGTCCGGCGGACACAAAGCTCCCGCGCTTTATCTCGGGCTGGGATTCGCCGGCTACTTCCCCATTGAGGACGTGGTCACGCTGCGCAAGCTCTATTCGCCCTTCCAGGGGCACCCGCATCGGCTAAAGCTGCCCGGGGTCGAAGTTTCCAGCGGTTCGCTTGGCCAGGGCCTGAGCATCGCGGTTGGAATCGCACAAGCCAACAAGATCGACGGACGCAACAACACCGTCTTCTGCATCATGGGCGACGGCGAGCAGCAGGAAGGCAGCATCTGGGAAGCCGTCATGGAAGGCTCGCACTACAAGCTCGACAACCTGGTCGGCATCATCGATCGTAACCGCCTGCAGATCGATGGCTGGGTGAAGGACGTGATGAACGTCGAGCCGCTGGAGGAACGCTATCGCAGCTTTGGCTGGGAAGTCATCGTCTGCGATGGCCACGACATGCCACAGGTGGTCGACGCTTTGCAAAACGCAAAGAGGATCCCGGTTGCCGGCAAGCCGACGGTCGTCATTTGCAACACCGTGAAGGGTAAAGGTGTCAGCTTCATGGAAAACGTAGCCGGATGGCACGGCAAGACTCCCAGCTACGACGAGATGGTGAAGGCACTCGACGAACTCGGCCTGAAGAAGGCGATTGCGTATGACGCACTGCTGAAGAGCGCGGCCGAGTATCAGAAGACTGTCGAGGCCAAGCTCGATGCCAGGATGCCAAAGTTTTCCAAGGATTACTGGTGGAACAGCGGCAGCACCATGAAGGTTGCCATGGAGCCCACCCGCAAAGGATTCGGCAAGTCCTTGGCGAACAACGGTGACGACGAGCGCGTGGTCTGCCTTGGGCTCGACATCTCCGGCTCAATTACCATCAGCGACTTCTACGCTGGCAAGCCTGAACGTAAGAACCGCTGGCTGAGCATGGGTATCGCCGAGCAGTCGGCCACGGCGGCGGCGGCAGGACTGGCGCGCGAAGGCAAGCTGCCGGTCTTCGGCACCTATGCGACCTTTGCAGCGGCGCGCAACCTCGACCAGATTCGCGTCTCCATCTGCTATGGCAATTTCAATGTGATGATCGCCGGGGCACACGGCGGAGTTTCAGTTGGACCGGACGGCGCCACGCACCAGGCCCTGGAAGATCTGTTCGCCATGTGCGGCCTGCCTAACATGGTGGTCTCGGTTCCCTGCGATGCGATTGAGACCCGCAAGGCCACCGACTACCTGCTGCTCCAGCACGAAGGGCCAAAGTACATTCGCTTTGCCCGCGAAGCTACCCCGATTGTCACCACCGAAGACACGCCGTTCGTCTTCGGCAAGGCCAACGTCATCCGCCTGCGCCGCGAGGCCGAGCAGATGATCGACGCCTTCGACACCGTGCTTGCGTCGCATTACATGGACGAAGGCGAAGACCTCAGCATCATCGCCTGCGGCCCGATGGTGCCGGAAGCGATGCGCGCGGCTTGGATTCTGAAGAAGGAGTTCGGCTATGAGACGCGCGTGCTCAACCTGCACACCCTGAAGCCGATCGATGCCGCTGCGATTCTCCGGGCCGCGAAGGAAACGGGCGTCGTCGTCACCGCCGAAGAGCACCAGATCGGCGCGCTCGCCTGGCGCGTCAGCAGCGTTCTCACCGAAAGTGCAGAACTCTACGGTACGCCGGTCATCACCGGCGCTATCGGCGTCAAAGACCGTTTTGGCGACTCCGGCGCGCCCTGGGAGCTGATCAAGGAATTCGAGGTCAGCGCCGAACACATCGCGCAAAAAGCGGCCGAGCTGGTGGGCATTGCCAGGGCGAAGAAGGAAGAAGGCCAGTTGGTCGGCGTGCGATAGAAGTTGCGCTGTCGCCGGAAGTGCAAAGACGGCAGCGACTCCAGCCGCGCCGCAATGCTTCTGTTTTGAAGGGGCAGCAGCTCCAGCCGCGCCGCAATGCTTCTGTTTTGAAGGGGCGCAGCTTTAGCTGCGCCATAAGAGTCCCGTGTGTTTGTGTCATCCCGAACCTCTTTAGAGGTGAGGGATCTGCAGTTTTTTCCACCGCCACGACTTTTTCAGCAGCCTCTTCCAGCCGCCGAGAGATCTGCTCCGTGTGCGCTCCGCCGCATGGCCGGCGCGCCAGCCTTCGGCCGCCCGACGCTTGGCGAAGCGGCAATCCTTCAAGCACGAAACGCAACCCGCCAATTCCAGCCCAGCGCGGAAGCGCTGGGTAACCGATCAACAAAATCCCCCAGCCCCTTCAGGGGCGATACGCTTCGCCGTGTATCAGGCAGCGACTCCAGCCGCGCCGCAATGCTTCCGTTTTGAAGGGGCGCAGCTCCAGCCGCGCCATAAGAGTCCTGTGTTGGTGTCATCCCGAACCTCTTTAGAGGTGAGGGATCTGCAGTTTTTTCCACCGCCACGACTTTTTCAGCACCCTCCCATTTTGGAACTGAGCAGGTTACTAAAGTACATGCCCTTTCGTAACCTCCCAACCCCCGAAAACCGCTGACTTTACGCTTGACCTTCCAATAGTCTTGAAACTGGTGAAGTGTGCGAAGGAAGTGTTCTATCCACTATCCACTTCTCCAAGGAGTCCACCATGTCCACCCCAACCTGCCACCACGTCCTTGCCAGCGGAGCGCTATGCCAGGCCACGCCCTTGGCCAATCGCGATTACTGCCGCTTCCATCTGCAACAGCTGGGCCGCCGCATGAAGGCCGCACGTATGCGTGCGCGCCATCAGACGATGCTGCTCAAGTTGCCCCTGCTCGAAGATCTTCACTCGGTGCAGATCGCGCTGATGCAACTGGCTGACGCCATCGCTTACCGTGAGATCGAGCCGCAACCCGCCCGGCTGCTCACCACCGTGTTGCGCCTCGCCATGCAAAACCTGAAGAGCCGGCCGGCGTGGGAGTTTGCCGGCGACCACCAAGCGTCGGTCAGCGAGTGGAAAACCTTCGAGCAGGAACACGACTTGCCCACCGGCCTCGATCTAAGTCTCGATCCGGAAATGGCGTTCCCGCCGCCCAACCAACAAAACGCAGCGGGTGCCCTACTCAATCCTGCGGTTGGATTGAGTGGGAACGACGATGCCCTGCGCGCGCGCGTACGCCGGGCGCTGGGCGACGCTGCCACGACCCCTCCGTTGGTGACCGCCGATCAGGTGGAACTGATGGAAATCTACGAGAGCAAAGGCGAAATCGCCGCCGGGAAGTTCGCCGACCACATGGCGCGTAATGATCGGCGTCGCGAACGCCACATGCAACGTGCCCGTTACCAGGAGTTGGCGCGCAATCACAACATTAAGCTGGCCGCCGCCAGACTGGTCGAGGACCAGCGTAAGGCGGAGGCCGCCAGTGCGCCGGCGACAGACGCCTCGCCGATCGTGGCGCAAACCGAGGCCGATGCCCGCAAGCCCCCACAAAGCCACCCAGCGAACCCGCTCCGGAAGGCGGCTGCGCATGACGCGTAAGTCATTGCGGCTCAGGTAAGTACGTATAAGTCACTGGGGCTCAGGCATTTGCGATAGAAAACATGTCTAAACTGTTGAAAACAAGGTATCGCGCACAAGGAAAATTCGTGATGTAGCTCACATCTCGGCAAATATCAACTAGCGAGGAGAAATCTCAGCGCGGTTCTGGCGAAAAGCGAATAGCGAAAGGCGAAGAGCGAGAAACTACGTGAAGGAAAGAACGAGGGCTTGCCACGGTCGACGCGCTGTAAACTGAGATGTCTCATCCATAAAACGCCATGAAAATCACAATTTCTACCGCCAATCCGTCGCAAATCGAAACCGAATGCCTGGTTGTCGCCGTCGTCGACGCCGCTGCCGAGCCCAAGAACGAGTCAAAGCCCGGCGACAAGCCCAAGCCTGCGCCTCAGCTTCAAACCGGCGACAAGGCCGTGAGCGCGGCTGCTGCCGACCTGATCGCTTCCGGCGAGGTCACCGGCAAGATGCTCGAAACCACGTTGCTGCACAAACCGTCGGGACTGAAGGCCAAACGCCTGCTCCTGATCGGCGGAGGCAAGGCCAAGAGCTTCTCGTCGTACGAACTGCGCAAGCTGGCCGGCGCCGCGCTGCGCAATCTGAAATCAAAAAACCTGAAGAGCTTCGTCTTCGCTGCGCCGAATCTCGCCACCGGCGTTCCTGACGCCGTGAAGTCGATCGTCGAAGGCGCCTACGTCGGCAGCTTCGAGCCCAACTACTACCAGAGCGACCGCGAAGACAAAAAGATTGACGAGGTGGTGATCTCCGCTCCCGGCGACGAGAAAGCGTTGAGCGCCGCCGCCGAAGCCGGCCGCATCATCGGTGAGGCACAGAACTTCGCCCGCGACCTGGCCAACGAGCCCAGCAACAAAATGACGCCCACCGTGATGGGCGAACGCGCCAAGAAGATGTCTGACGAAGTAGGACTACAGTGTGAGATATACGGTCCTGACAAGCTGCACGAGCTGAAGATGGGTGCCTTCTGGAGCGTGTCGCAGGGCTCGGAGGAAGAGCCACGACTCATCGTAATGCGCTACGAGCCCAAGGGCGCGCCCGCGCAGCCGGTGCTGGGACTTGTGGGCAAAGGAATTACCTTCGACACCGGTGGTATCTCCATTAAGCCCGCCGAGGGTATGGAGAAGATGAAGTACGACATGGCGGGCGGCGCAGCCATGATCGGAGCGATGCGCGCCATAGCGCAGCTCAAGCCCAATGTGCGCGTGATATGCATCGTTTGTGCGAGCGAGAACATGCCCTCCGGCACGGCGCAGAAGCCCGGTGATGTACAGATTGCCATGTCGGGCAAATCCATCGAAGTCATCAACACAGACGCCGAAGGCCGCCTGGTGCTGGCTGACGGTCTGCACTACGCCAAGCAGCTTGGCGCGACCCACTTGATCGACGCAGCCACGCTGACCGGTGCGGTCGTTGTCGCACTGGGCATGGTGAACGCGGGGATCTTCACTAACAACGACGACTTCTACGAGGCTTTCAACAATTCGCTGAAAAAATCGGGCGAGAAGATGTGGCGGCTGCCGGTCGATGACGAGTATCGCGAGATGCTCAAGTCGAACATCGCCGACATGATGAACGTCGGCGGACGCTGGGGCGGCGCGGTGACCGCTGCGATGTTCCTGAAGGAATTTGTCGGCGACACGCCATGGATCCATCTCGACATCGCCGGCGTCGCGTGGATGGAAGACCAGAAGCCATGGATCGCGAAAGGCCCCTCGGGAGTGCCGGTGCGCTCGCTGGTGGAGTTCGTGCAGGACCTGGGTAGCGGAAGTGGCAGTGGTAAAAACAACTGATTCCGGCGTACGACTATAATTGCCGGTCGCAAATGTCAAAGCAAGATCCAGAGCAGGAGAGACGCGGGCTCGGAGATGTATACGCGGCGATGGCCGACGCTGAGTTGCAACTAGCTGCTCGCGATGCGGCTTCGCTCACGGACGAGGCTCGCCAGAAATTGCAGGAGGAATTTGCCAGAAGGAACTTGAAGCCAGAGGCTGATCTCCAAAATCCTCAGCCTTCTTTCGACGTTGCCGAATTTGACGAGCTTGTGATTCTGCAGCGGTTTCGCGATCTACCCGAAGCGATAGTTGCGAAAGGATTGCTCGACACGGCGGCGATCGAATGCTTCCTCGTCGACGAGCATCTGGTTCGGATCGATTGGTTTTGGTCGAACCTGATCGGCGGCGTGAAACTGTGCGTTCGAGAAGCGGACGAAGAGGTGGCGCTGGAAGCACTCGCACAGGCGTTCAGCCCGCGCTGGGAGGCCGAAGGCGTAGGCACATTTGAGCAGCCTTCCTGTCCCAAGTGTCATTCGCTGGACGTCAACTACGAGGCGGTTTACAAAGGAATAGGATTAGCCAGTGCATGGGTCATAGGCGTGCCCATACCGCTTCGGCGGCACCGTTGGAAATGTAATGCCTGCGGGCACACCTGGAGAGCGCCACAGGATGCGGACGCTACGACGCAGGACCAGACTCCCACAATGTAGTACTACATTTGTTTAACCAGCTTTTAACCTGGATTTCATCAGCCGCTGATGTAGCGATGAGAGCTGGCGATTAGAGTAGCGGGCAATAGCAAACCTGATCGGAGAGAGTGGGGAACGGTTTACCAGCCGCTCCCCGTTTTTGCTTTGAAGGGGCACGGCTTCAGCCGTGTCGTTTCGATGTGGCAAAGAAACCGGCTTTAAGCCGCTGAGGGAAGTTGAATCCAAGCGAAGTTCCTCAGGGGCTGAAGCCCATAGCCCTAAAACTCGCTGCGGCACGCCTGAAGGCGTGCCCTTTCAAAGCGCTCACTCCATCATCGGCACCTTGACGCCCTTCTCCTTCGCGAACTGCTTTGCCTCGTCGTAGCCAGCATCGACGTGGCGCGCGACGCCAAGCCCCGGATCATTGGTGAGCACGCGCTCGATGCGCTTGGCCATCGCGGCGGTTCCATCGGCAACCGTCACTTGTCCCGCGTGCTGCGAGTAGCCGATGCCAACGCCTCCGCCATTGTGGATCGACACCCACGATGCGCCACTTGCGGTGTTCAGCAACGCATTGAGTAGCGGCCAATCGGCAATCGCGTCGCTGCCATCCTTCATGCTTTCCGTCTCGCGGAAGGGCGACGCGACCGAGCCGGTGTCGAGGTGATCGCGTCCCATGACAATGGGCGCCTTCAGCTTGCCGCTCTTCACCATGTCGTTGAGCGCGAGCCCGAACTCGGCGCGCTCACCATAACCGAGCCAGCAGATGCGCGAAGGCAGTCCCTGGAACTTGATCCGCTTGCGCGCCAGATCGATCCAGCGGCTTAGGATGCGGTTCTCGGGGAACATCTGGAGCACGAGCTCGTCGGTCGTATGAATGTCCGTCGGATCGCCCGACAACGCTGCCCAGCGGAACGGTCCGCGTCCCTCGCAGAACAGCAGCCGAATGTATGCTGGCACGAATCCGGGAAAGTCGTAGGCGTTCTTCACTCCGTGATCGAAGGCAAACGTTCTGATGTTGTTGCCGTAGTCGAACGTTACCGCACCCATCTTCTGCAGCTTGAGCATGCCTTCGACATGTCGCGACATGGTATCAAGCGAGCGCTCCTGATACGTCTTGGGATCGCTCTTGCGCAACTCCAGCGCGGCTTCGAGTGTCATGCCGCTCGGTACGTAGCCGTTCAGCGGATCGTGCGCCGAGGTCTGATCGGTGAGAATGTCGGGCACCACACCGCGCTCGGCGAGCTCAGGAATGATGTCGCCGCAATTGCCCACGAGTCCGACGGAGATGTTCTCCTTTTTGCGGACGGCGTTCTTCAGGATGCGCAGCGCCTCATCGAGCGAGTTGACCATGAAGTCGCAGTAGCCGCTGCGCAGGCGCTTCTTGATGCGCTCGGGATCGACGTCGATGCCGAGGAAGCACGCGCCCGTCATCGTCGCCGCAAGCGGCTGCGCTCCGCCCATTCCGCCCATTCCGCCGGAGACGATCAGCTTGCCCGCGAGCTCGCCGCCAAAATGCTTTTCGCCCGCGGCAGAGAAAGTCTCGTAGGTGCCCTGGATAATGCCTTGCGAGCCGATGTAGATCCACGAGCCCGCCGTCATCTGGCCGTACATGATGAGGCCGAGCTTCTCCAGTTCGTTGAACTTCTCCCAGTTCGACCAGTGGCCGACCAGGTTGGAGTTGCAGATCAGCACCCGCGGCGCGTACTCATGCGTGCGAAAGATGCCGACCGGCTTGCCCGACTGCACCAGCAGCGTCTCGTCGTTGTCGAGCGAGCGCAGCGAGCTGACGATAGCGTGATAGCAGTCCCAGTTGCGCGCGGCCTTGCCGGTCCCGCCATAGACGACCAGGTCCTGCGGGCGTTCGCCGACCTCCGGGTCGAGGTTGTTCATCAGCATGCGCATGGCAGCTTCCTGCCCCCATCCTTTGCAGGAGAGCTGGTTGCCGTGTGGCGCCTTGATCGGAGAGTAGGTAGTGCTGGTTGGCTCAGTAAGTACTGGCATAACAGACGATGCTAGTGCGTTGCGCAAGCGAGCGCAATGCTATCGGTTGCCAGCCTGCTTGGCTGCTTTCATCACGCTCTTCTGCATGCGCTGTTCGCCGGCCCAATACAAGCTGATCTCGTGGCCTTCGGGATCGTTCAAGTAGGCATGACGCCAACCCCACGGCATCATCTGTGGCTGCTGAGTAAAGACGAATCCGCGCTTGCGCAATCGTTGGCAGAAGTCATCGAGTTCGCGAATCTCGAAGTAGAGCCGTACTCCGTCGCTGGCGACCGATGCGCCCGGTCCTGCCTGGTGCAGCGCGATGGTGCCATCTCCGGCCGGCGCTTGCATGCGCGCATACACCGACCTGCCCTCGTGGCGATAGTCTTCGATAAGCCTGAACCCGAGCCAGTTGCGATAGAACTGGATGCCGCCGCCTACGTCTTTCAGATAGATCATCGCGTGGTTAAAGCTGAGCTTGTCGCCGGTATCAGATGGCGCGGCGGCGGGCTTCGGCGCTGCCTTCCGAGGCGCTGGTCGGCTCGTTCTCTTCGCCGCGCCGCGGACCGGTTTCGACGCTGCACGCTTCTTCGCCGGCGCTTTCGCCTTGGCTCTGCTGACTTTCTTTTTGGCAACCTTCTTCATGGAATCACCGTGACCAAAGACTTTTAACCGGCGCAAGTATGTTTGGCGAAAAGGCGCCTGTCAAGCTCGCGCTTTTGACGGCGTTTGTCATGCGATCAAGCAGACAATGACCCGCTCTCAACCCTCCGCGCACGCCTCTCGCATCTGTTTCATCAACAAGCGCTGGGCTCGCGTCTCGTAATGGTTTTTCAGTGTAACAATGCCTACCTTCCGGGTGCTGTGTTTGCCCGAGATGGGAACGAACTTGCATCCCGGGTGCGACTGCACCGCCATCGCCGGGACGGCAGACACTCCCATCCCCGCAGATACCATGGCAAGAATGGTGGCGAACTGGCCGCTTTCGAACACGACGGCGGGCGACATCTTTGACTTGTGACAGGCAGCAATCAGGCTGTCGCGGAAGCAGTGGCCTTCTTTGAGCAGTAGAAACGGCTCGCGATTCAACTCTGCCAGGGTGAGGCTTTTTCTGCTGGACAGGCGGTGCCGCTGGGGTAACACCGCATAGAACTTCTCCTCGAAAAGTTCGATGCTGATTAGCTCGGTGCCTACGATTGGGAGCGCAACAACGGCCATGTCGATAGTGCCCTGGTGCAACCGTTGCAGTAGGGTCGGGGTGATGTCTTCTACGACCTTGACGGTGACCAAAGGGTGCTGCGCCGAAAAGCCCTTGAGCAGCGTGGGCAGCAGGTAGGCAGCGATGGTGGGAATGATTCCCAGCACCACGTCTCCCTTCTCCTCGCCTGCCATTTCGAGCAGCTCGATTTTGGCTTCCTCCAGGTCGCGCAGAATGCGTTCGGCCTTGGGCAGGAAAGCCTCTCCGAAAACAGTGAGCTTAGCCGAACGAGGCAAGCGATCGAACAGCTTCGAGCCCAGCTCCGCCTCCAGCTTCAGGATCTGTTGCGAAAGCGAAGGCTGGGCCACGTGTTCCACTTCCGAAGCGCGAGTGAAAGTTCCGTGCCGGGCCACGGCGCAGAAATAACGAAGTTGATGGATTTCCATAGAGTTAATAGGGCCTTAATACTTTCGGCGCAAGATGCGCTGCCTATGGCAAGTATAGGAAATAGGTATTTTACCTCTGCCTCATGCACGGCGTAGTCTTGTAGGTAGCGTAATCATCAAATTTTTGATTTCGAGGGAAGGTCAGAACATGGAGAAAGAACTCGCCACCGCAGCCGGGGCTTCGGCCACCGGTACTCAGCCGCCAACATCTTCAACGGAATCCAAGACCGAATCCAAATGCCCTGTTGCGCACGGCGCTCGGCCCCAGGCACAAAACAACACAGGCTGGTGGCCGAACCAGCTGAACGTGAACATCCTGCACCAGCACTCTCCGAAGTCCGACCCTATGGGGACTGAGTTCAACTACGCGGAAGAGTTCAAAAGCCTCGACCTGAATGCCGTGGTGAAGGACCTGAATGCGCTGATGACCGACTCGCAAGAGTGGTGGCCGGCAGACTTCGGACACTACGGTCCGCTTTTCATTCGCATGGCGTGGCACAGCGCCGGCACCTACCGCATCGGTGACGGCCGCGGCGGAGCCGGTTCAGGCGAGCAGCGTTTTGCGCCTCTCAACAGCTGGCCCGACAACGTCAACCTTGATAAGGCACGCCGTTTACTCTGGCCGATCAAGCAGAAGTATGGCAAGAAAATCTCCTGGGCCGATCTCATGGTTCTCGCCGGCAACGTCGCTTTGGAGTCGATGGGCTTCAAGACCTTTGGCTTCGGCGGCGGACGTGAGGATGTCTGGGAACCGTCCGACGACATCTACTGGGGCTCTGAGGGCAAGTGGCTGGCCGACGAGCGTTACAGCGGCGACCGTGATCTGGCGAACCCGCTGGCTGCGGTGCAGATGGGCCTGATTTACGTGAATCCAGAAGGGCCCAATGGAAATCCTGACCCTCTCGCCGCGGCACGCGACATCCGCGAGACGTTCGCTCGCATGGCGATGAACGACGAGGAGACCGTCGCCCTCATTGCTGGAGGGCACACGTTTGGCAAGACGCACGGCGCTGCCGATCCCAGCAAATATGTCGGCCCTGAGCCCGAGGGTGCTCCGATCGAGCAACAGGGTCTGGGTTGGAACAACACCTACAACAGCGGCAACGGTGACAGCACCATTGGCAGCGGTCTGGAAGTTACCTGGACCACGACTCCGATCAAGTGGGGGAACGGCTATTTCGCGAACCTGTTCGGCTACGAATGGGAGCTCACCAAGAGCCCGGCCGGTGCGCATCAGTGGACAGCCAAGAATGGCGGGGGCGCCGGCACGGTACCGGATGCGCACGATTCTTCCAAGCGTCACGCGCCCACCATGCTGACCACCGATCTCTCGCTGCGGTTCGACCCTGCCTACGAGAAGATTTCGCGTCGCTTTTACGAGCATCCCGATGAGTTGGCAGACGCGTTTGCGAAGGCATGGTTCAAGCTGACGCACCGCGATATGGGCCCGATAGCGCGCTATCTTGGCCCGCTGGTTCCCAAGGAGCATCAGTTGTGGCAGGACCCGGTTCCCGCCGTCGATCATGAACTGATCGGAGAAAAGGACATTGCCGATCTGAAGGCCAAGATCCTCAAGTCCGGACTGTCGATCTCGCAGTTGGTCGCGACTGCCTGGGCATCGGCGTCGTCGTTCCGTGGCTCCGATAAGCGCGGTGGAGCGAACGGCGCGCGTATTCGTCTGGAGCCGCAGAAGAGCTGGGAAGTGAACCAGCCTGCGGAACTGGCGAAGGTATTGCCGAAGCTGGAGGCGATCCAGAAGGAATTCAACAGCTCGTCTGGCAAGAAGAAGGTTTCGTTGGCTGACCTGATCGTTTTGGCTGGTAACGCGGCGATTGAAGAAGCGGCGAAGAAGGCGGGACACAGCGTGAAGGTTCCATTCTCACCGGGACGCACCGATGCTTCGCAGGAGCAGACCGACGTACACTCGTTCGCGGTGATGGAGCCGAAGGCAGACGGGTTCCGTAACTATGTTCGCAAGACAAATGGAACTTCGCCTGAGGAATACCTGGTTGACAAGGCGCAGTTGCTGAAGCTGACCGCTCCTGAGATGACGGCGCTGGTTGGTGGTATGCGTGTGCTGGCTGCGAATGTTGGAGGATCGAAGTATGGCGTCTTCACCAAACGGCCTGAAACGCTGACCAACGATTTCTTCGTCAACCTGCTCGACATGAATACGAACTGGCAGCCGTCGTCGACCGAAGGTGTGTATGAAGGGCGCGACCGCAAGACCGGCGAAGTGAAGTGGACCGGCACGCGTGTGGACCTGATCTTTGGTTCGCACTCGCAGCTTCGCGCCTTCTCCGAAGTCTATGCTCAGAACGACTCGAAGGAGAAGTTCGTGAAGGACTTCGCGGCGGCCTGGGCCAAGGTGATGAACAACGATCGCTACGACCTCGCTGCGGCAGGGAAGCGGGTCAACTAGAAACAACGGAGTGATGCAAGTCCCCGCCGTCTCGCAGGACGAGGCGGCGGGGTTTGTGTTATTGTGCCCGGCACGTGTTTCACGGACGTTTGAATCGAACTTCCCGCGCCCATATCTGAGCACGAGCCGACTCGGAAGGGGAAGGATCTCTCCGATGTTCCAACCTGCGCGCCGCAAGGTGTCTGACCAGGTCCTGATCCAGTTGATCGAAGCCGATGTAGAAAGTGGCTTTGGTCTGGTGGACGATGCGAAAGCGCATCGCATGCGGGGTAATGGTCAATTCAGTTCCCGGGCGCTGCAAGAAGCTGAGGCGGTGGTCGCCGATATTGAGCAGCGGCTGGCGCAACTCGGCGACGCCGAGGCTGGGGCATTTCTTCCGTTGCTGGCAGAGTTGCGGGAGCAGATTATGGCGGCGGGACGGGACTGAAGGCATGTGTTGTGGGCCGCTCCGCGGCCAGGGCAGTCATTTAGGGCAGCCCACCCCGGGCTTGCGCCGCGGGGCTAAAACCTTAAGTCGCTGCTTCGCAGCTCGGGCGTCGCGCTGCGAGAGTTCGTGCCAAGTGCCGTATCAGGCTGGATCGGGGGAGCCAGGGCTAAAGCCTTGAGCTTTTGAAGACCTTTTTCCCCAGATAAGTGCGGGGCTCCCACCGACGGAGGCGCTGCCACCGAGGGCGTTGCGCTGCGAGCGCTTGTGCCAAAAGCCAAAGCGACAAGCATTTGTACTCGTTTACAATTTTCTATTGGCGTCTCTGATAACCACCCCTGATGAAATCAGCGCGGGCGCAAGCGCTCGTACGGCAACTTCTCGCTTCTACCATCCCGAACTCGATGCGCTGAGGTTCTTCGCGTTTTTGATGGTGTTTCTGCACCATGCCTTCCCGCATCAACCGGAGTTCTGGACGAAGCTGGGTGTACCTTCTGCGTTGGCTGCTGTCTTGTCTGGGATCGGTGCGACGGGCGCATTCGGCGTGAGCCTGTTCTTCGTCCTGAGCGCGTATCTCATTACCGAGCTATTGCTCCGCGAAAAAGAACTGGTCGGGTCGTTGGATGTGAAGTCCTTCTACATTCGGCGCATCCTGCGCATATGGCCGCTCTACTTCTTCTTTCTCGCGCTGGCGGTTGCGTTGAAGTGGGTCGTGCCCGGGCAGCACATGGGATGGCGCGCAGGCTTGGCGTTCTCGGCGCTGGCGGGCAACTGGTACATCGTGTTCATTGGCTTTCCGTCGTCGGTCATTTTTCCGCTGTGGAGCGTTTCCATCGAAGAGCAGTTCTATCTGACGTGGCCGCTGATTGTGCGCCGGGTGTCGCAGAGGACCATGGTGGCCATCGCCGTCGGCCTGCTAGGAGTCGCGACGGCTGCGCGCTTCTACCTCGGGGCGCACCATCGCTGGGAGAGCCAGGTGTGGTGCAACACGCTGGTGCAGCTTGATCCCATTGCGGCGGGTATTTTGATGGCTGTGCTGCTGAGGGGAGCAATACCGCACCTCTCGCGCTTGGCACGTGTGGCGATGGCAGTAGCGGGTGTCGCGTGCCTTGCGACGGCTGCGGTGTATTTCGGAATCAAGAACGATCCACTGACCACAGCGCGAATCGTATTGGGATATCCAACGGTGGCGACCGGTGGAGTATTGCTGCTGCTCGCGGTATTACGCGAGGGCGCGAAACCGGCGAGAGCGTTCGTATATCTGGGCCGAATTTCCTACGGGCTGTATGTCTTTCACGTACTGGGATTGACGATCTCGGATTACGCCGTGCCAAACCAGACGGCGAACCTCGCGCGTTATGCTCTGCGAGTCTTTGTGGCGCTCGCCTTGACCGTCACCATGGCAGCAATTTCCTATCGCTGGCTGGAGACGCCATTCCTGAAGCTGAAACAGCGGTTCACGTATGTTCTGTCGCGACCGGGGGGATAGGTTTCATTCGCAGTATAGCGGCGGATCGGGGATGCGGAAGCTCCACGCCATGCTCTTTTGCCATTTGAGCTTCAGTTGTTTTGCATGTGTTCGCTGGAGAATACGACCGGTGGGAACCTCTAATTCATACCCCGTGATCTGACACATGATTCCGCCGAATAGGCTATCGCACGGAATTTCGGCCATAACCAGAATGGTGGATGCATTCACCCAGTCGATTCCAATCATGTTGTAGTCCGGGTTGTCTTTCGAGTTGGCTTCGCTGTGCTCGCAATTGGGCACCTGATCTCGACTGGTCTTTTTACAGCCCCCCGCATCGTCGCCATTAGGAAAAGCCGCTTTGCAGGGCGGAAATTCCTTCAGCATGTCGCGCTGCGCTTCTTGGGTGATGTCTTTCGGCTCCGTAGGATCATCTGCGAGATACACATACATCGAACCTGATATTGCCGAACTGCTGCCGTTGATGAGAAACGCGTGAGAGTCCGGCGACCAAAGAAGCTCGGCGTTCGTCCCCTCGAACTCGTCTGGTAGAACTGCGTCGCGGGTAGCTGCGCCGGGCGTTTTCACACGGAGATATGCCTGCAACCACCAATCATCGTGTGAGTCTCCGAAATCCTTACGATATAGAACTTCCACACTGCTCTTGCCGTCAGGCGCCGGAATACGAACCGGATTGCAATCCTGGGTCTCCTGATAGCAGACCACGCGGAACGCAGTAGCCTTCTTGGCCCATGTCGGTGAGACCGCAAACGCGGGCTGTATTGCCATGAATAGGACACCGACTGCGATGAGCAGGAGTTTCCGCATATTCCTGTCCAACAGCATAGACCTTTGTTGCTGGTGCGCGGGAGGAGTTGTGCCGTCCCCGGAGGACTCTGAATTACTAAGGGGCTGCTTACCCACTCCGGCCAAAAGATGGCCTCCGTACTGGGCTGTCATGCTGGTCGTCGGCCGGGCTTGGGGTGTTGTGGGGCGGTCAGCGCTGGCACCTCAAAGAGTGTTCGACGGCGAGGGAGAACAGATCCCTCGCCCGCCGGGGGCGGGCTCGTGATGACAAACGCATGGGGCTCCGACGGCGCAGCTAAAGCTACGCCCCTTCCGGGACAAGACGGAAGCCGCGCCGATCTGCGTGCTGGGCTGTCATGCTGGTCGCCCTGTCGGGCTTGGGGTGTTGTGGATGCGATCTTCGCTGGCACAGGGCAGAAGAGACGGCCGGAGCAGCAAGGGCAGACCCGTCATTTTCGTTTGGGACAGAACAGCGGGTTCTTCGCTTCGCTCAGAATGACAGTGTGTGGGGTGGATTTCAAAGGCCAAGAGCGAAGAGCGAAAAGCGGCTTCTAGTATTTCCGCATGTGGATTTCGGTGCCGTTGCGTTCGAACTTCACTTCATCCATGAGCTGGTTAATCAGGAAGATGCCTCGCCCGTGATTGGAGTAGATATTCTCCCCGTTTAGCGGATCGGGAACGCGGAAGGGGTCGAAGCCGGAACCGGGATCGCGCACGATGATGAGCATGCCGCGCTCGTCATCGCAAGCCACGCAACACTGCACCTTTTGTTCGGGATCGTTCTTGCAACCGTGTACGATGGCGTTGGCGAGGGCCTCGCGAATGGCGGTCTCGATCTCGAATTCCTTTCCCGAGGCGCATTCCAGGCGGCGCGCCATCTCCATAATGCCTTCCACCACCGGACTGATGGCGGTAGGGTCGGCGTTGAGTGTGACCTCAATGCGTATCATCGGTGTTTTGGCAATCAGGGTACGCCGCAAGGATGCTATCTCGGCCCCGGTCCAGAGTTGCCGGTCCGAGTTGCCATCGCC
Source organism: uncultured Acidobacteriaceae bacterium (assembly GCA_963796585.1). Lineage (GTDB taxonomy): Bacteria > Acidobacteriota > Terriglobia > Terriglobales > Acidobacteriaceae > CAVVDY01. The sequence goes on along the minus strand of CAWCMB010000001.1, from coordinate 182,783 downwards.
ATACTGTCACATGAAAGCTGCTGAGGGTCAAGCTAGGAATGACTCTGTCGTGCGATGCGCAGTAGCAAAAAGGTGGCGGATAGGGGTGTTGAGCGGGATGAATTGCGGATTTCGCTAGCCCGATTGCACTACACACGGTTCAGGGAGCAGTACGCGAACCATGAAGAGGATAGTTATCGCGCTAGTGGTTTGTTGCGTGCTCAGCGTCACGGCGCAAGCCAGTGGCGAGGAGATTACGGTCGCGGCCGCTGCCGATCTGAATTACGTCTTGCAAGAACTTGCGCAGCGTTTCACCAAGTCGACGGGCACGGAGGTGAAGTTTTCGTTTGGCGCGTCGGGCGATCTATTTTCGCAGATTCAGAACGGCGCGCCCTTTGATCTGTTCTTCTCCGCCGACAGCAGCTATCCGCAGAAGTTGGCGGATGCGGGGCTGACAGACCGTTCGTCTATTCGCACTTACGCTGTGGGACATCTCGTGCTGTGGGTGCCCAATTCGCTGGGGCTCGATCCGCAGAAGCTCAAGATGGATCTGTTAACCGATCCGAAGGTGCAGCGTATCGCGATTGCGAATCCCCAGCACGCGCCCTATGGTCGCGCAGCCATGGCAGGGATCGTGCACTTCGGACTGAAGGAGAAGGTCGCCTCGAGGCTGGTGATGGGAGAGAACATCAGCCAGGCTGCGCAGTTCGTGCAATCGGGCAATGCCCAGGCAGGGCTGATCGCGCTGTCGCTTGCGCGCTCGTCCGCGATGAAAGACGCTGGCCGTTACTGGGAGTTGCCGCAGGATTCGTATCCCGAACTACAGCAGGTCGCGGTGGTTGTGAAAGCCTCGAAGCATAAAGCCGCAGCGGAGGCGTTTCTCAACTACGTGACGTCGCCTGAGGGTCAGGCTATCCTGCAGCAGTACGGATTTCGCGCTGCTCAACCATGATCGTTCAGGCATTAGCCCTCACGTTGCGATTGGCAGTGGTGGTCTCGCTCATACTGCTGCTGATCAGCCTGCCGCTCGCGTACTGGCTTGCGTTTTCGCGCTGGAGGGGCAAATTCCTGGCGGAAGCAGTGGTGTCGCTTCCGATCGTGCTGCCGCCTACAGTGCTGGGATTCTATGTCCTGGTTGCGCTTGGCCCCATGAGCCCCGTCGGCCGTTGGTATCAGGCGCTCACCGGACACGGGCTAGCCTTCACATTCACGGGACTGGTCCTCGGATCTGTTATCTACAGCCTGCCGTTCTCGGTGCAGCCCATGGCGGCCTCGTTTACTTCGGTCGATCGTAAGCTGTTGGAGGCTTCGGCAATTCTCGGGGCGTCGGGGTGGCGGACGTTCTGGCGGATTGTGCTGCCGCTTAGCTTTCCCGGCGTGCTTACTGGGTTCGTGCTGAGCTTCGCCCACACGCTGGGAGAATTCGGGGTCGTGCTGATGATCGGCGGCAACATTCCCGGCGCGACGCAGACAGTTTCGATTCTTATTTACGATCAGGTGCAGGCGCTGAACTATCGCGTGGCCAACCAGACTGCGGGATTGCTGCTCGTGCTCTGCCTGTTGCTGCTGACATGCCTATACGCGCTCCGCCGGCACCACGGCTGGATTCTATGGGATTGGCGTTGAGCGCACCGCAGGTGGTAGGGAACGATGCGTTGCTGAGCGTTCGCATCGGCAAACGCCTAGGCGATGCAGCGCAGGCGTCATTTCGACTGGATGTCGACTTCGAAGCCCCCGCCGGAATCACAATTCTTTTTGGCGCGTCCGGCGCAGGCAAGACGACAATTCTGGATTGCATCGCCGGATTGCAAAGGCCGGATGAGGGAGCAATCAGCATTGGCGCGGAGAGGGTGTTCGACTCGACTGCGGACGTGAATGTTGCGGCCCGCCGACGCCACGTGGGATATCTCTTTCAAACCCTGGCGCTGTTTCCGCACATGTCGGTTGTTCGCAATATCGAATACGGTTTGGCGACGCTCGATGTGTCGGAAAGTAAAAGCCGGGTTGCAGAGATTATGGATTCGTTTCACATCTCTGCCCTGGCATCGCGCCGTCCTGGTGAGATTTCGGGCGGCGAGCGCCAGAGGGTCGCGCTGGCTAGAACGTTGGTGACTCGCCCGCGCACGTTGTTGCTGGATGAGCCGCTAACCGCTCTCGACGCTGCGACCAAGGCCAAAATCATCGCCGACCTGCGCGCCTGGAATGATCGCTTCCGGATTCCCATTCTCTATGTCACCCATGATCGTGAAGAGGTTTTCGCCCTGGGCGAGCGTTTGATTGCGCTGGAGATGGGCCGAATCCTCGCGCAAGGGCTCCCGCAGGACGTGCTTCATCGGCCAGAACTGGAGAGCGTGGCCCAGCTTGCAGGATTTGAGAACGTCTTCGATGGAAGCGTAGTCGAACGGCACGTCGAGCAAGGGACAATGGCCTGTCGTATTGCCGATTCGCAGGTGGACCTGGAGGTGCCGCTGACTCGCGTTGAAGTGGGGCGGCCGATTCGCGTGGGAATTCGCGCGGGCGATATTATGGTCGCAATCGCGCGTCCCCAGGGACTTAGTGCTCGCAATGTGATTGCCGGGACAGTGACCAAGCTGGAGCAGCGGGACATCGTCGTAATCGCGCACGTCGATTGCGGAGCGGTATTCGAGGTTCATGTCACGCCGGGTGCGATTCGCGCGCTGCAACTGGCGGTGGGCTCGCGAGTCTGGCTGGTGATCAAGACCTATTCGTGCCGGGTGTTGCGGTAACACCTACAGCGCCATTGCCGCAGCAACCGGATCCTCCACCACAGCCTCAACCAATCCAAACGCCAACGCCCGTTTCGCGTTCAATTTTTCTGCGGTGATGAACATTTCTATCGCGCGGCTTTTGCCGACGATGCGCGGCAGTCGCTGGGTTCCGCCCCATCCCGTGATGAGGCCGAGAGCTGCGCCGCGATGACCGAAGATGGCGTGCGGGCCGGCAATGCGGCGCTGGCAGGCGAGCGCCAGATCGAGGCCGCCTCCCATGCAATATCCGTGGACCGCGGCGACGGTAGGCGCAGGAAAGCTGGCGACAGCATTCATGAGTGCCTGCCCCATCCCCGCGAAGTCAAGGGCTTCAGAGCCACTGAGCGCCGCGATTTCGTGCAAGTCGGCTCCGGCGGAGAAGAAGTGTGGATTGCCGGTGATGATGAGTCTGGCGGGTCTCTCCAATGCAAGCTGTTCGACTGTGCTTGTCAACGCCCGTACGCGCGCGATGCTCAAGCGATTGGTGCCATCGTCGGAGACGAGACGCAAGATCGCGATCCGTTCATGCCATTCGACAGCGCACAATTCAGGTTCAGATTTCAAGATTCGAGAGACGCGGCAATCAGTTTTCGAGCGTCAAGCATAGGCGGTCAGGCTCGATTGCTAAGCTCTTCGTCCTAATCCTACCCTGCTGTAAACCAACTCTCATCCTCCTTCTATTCACTTTGACAACTCGACGCGCGACAATCCCGACCCCGGCGGCCGGCTTCGGGCCACCTTTTTTACCCTTTAATTCAGGTGGTCATGACTGCGGGAGCGGCGGTCGATCCGGCCGGAGCTTTGCGGCGGAGGACGGCAGCCGAAATGAGAGTAATGATAAGGCCAACCGGCAGGGGCTCCATGAACGTGTAGGCCATGTTGACCAAGGGGTTCTGGTAGAGCTGCTGAGAGTGCTGTATGGCAGTAACCTGCGCGGCGGTGGTGGCGGGGTCAAGTCCGGAGGACTGGACCTTATGAATCTGCGCGGCGAAGTAGCTGTCCATGAAGTGGGGCATGAAGTTGAAGTAGAGGACCTCCCACATGGCGACGTAACAGACGGTGGTGATGAGGGCGATCAGGATGCCGCAGGCGAAGGCGCGGCCGAAGGAGATTTCGCCGCCGAGGGTATTGTCGCGGTAACTGCGGATGCCAAAGTAGATCAGCAGGAACGACGCCACCATAATGGTGTAGCCGAGAGCCATGCTGTGGCCGGAGCCGATCTTGTCGGCGATGAGAAGCGAGCCGCCCATCAGGACGGAGATGAGGACGCCGGCGATGATGCCGAAGGTGAGGACGGTTTTCTTCATGTGAGGCTCCTTTGCAAGTCAGAATGGAGTCACAATGCAGTGTAATCGGGCGAATGTCGTCATCCTTTCGGGTGATTTTGCAGGAATGAAGCTGAAATCCTGCTTTTGGGTGACGCGGTTACGGCAGCAGACCTAGTTCTTTGCCGCGCTGGACGGCCTGGGTCCGGCGGGCGGCTCCGAGTTTGTCGAAGGCGCGGGAACAGTGAGTCTTAACGGTATTTTCGGAAACGAAAAGCTGGCTGGCGATCTCGCGATTGCTGAAGCCGCGGGCTATCAGGGCAAGGATTTCGAGCTCGCGTGCAGTGATGCCGAGGCTCTGCCGGCGCGCCGCATTGGGCGCGAACGGTTCGAGGGCGGGGGCTTCCGCAGGGACAAGCACTTCCTTGACCACGACGGTTTCGCGAATGGTTTCGCGACGGCGCGTGATGCGGAGGCCGAGCCAGATGCCGAAGCTTGCGAAGAGGACGGCGACCAGCGCGCTGTAGAGCTCAACCGAGTGCTCAATGATGACGAAGCGGTATTCGGTGTACTGGAGGGTGGCGATGAGCAGGCCGCCGACCAGACCAAAGATGAGGACGTGGCGTTTCATGATGGGGTTGTGAAGAAGTATATCCTCGGCCGCCCGGGACTTCGCTCAAGGCTCTACGCCAAATACTCCAAGAGCAGTGCGTACCCGGATGTGAACTGCATAACAGCGTCTAGCTCTATGCCTTGCGGCTTCGGGCCATGGCTTCGCGGGCTTCCTTGTCGGCGGTGCGGCGGCGCTCGGTTTCCCGTTTGTCCCAGGTCTGCTTGCCCTTGGCCAACGCGAGCTCGACTTTCGCCTTCCCATTGCGGAAGTACAGGCGCGTGGGAATGAGGGTCAGACCTTTCTGCTGGGTTTTGCCCATCAGCTTGTCGAGCTCATTCTTATGGACCAGCAGCTTTCGGGTTCGAATGGGTTCGTGATTGAAGATGTTTCCGTGGTCGTACTCGCCGATGTGGGCGTTGATAAGCCACAGTTCGCCATCTTTCACCAGGCCGTAGGCGTCTTTGAGATTGGCGCGACCGGCACGAATGGATTTAACCTCAGTCCCGCGCAGAGCGATGCCGGCTTCGATTTTTTCCAGCAGGAAATAGTTGTGCGACGCAGCTCGGTTTTGCGAAGCATCGCGCTCGCCGCTGGAGATAGGGTCGCGACGTCCGTGTTTCGGCTTTTCGGTAACAGTGGATTGGGTTCGGCGAGCCATGGCAGCAATTCTTCGAAGTTGAGATGATCAACCGCAGGGCGACGGATGCAGCACCTCAAGCAGACGCTGCGAACCCGATTCCGTATGCTAACACGCGCTTAACAGAGGCATGTAGGTGCGATACAAGATGCTATAATCGCGCCGATTTCATCCTGTGCCTCCAGCGCGAGGATCTGGCGTTTTGCAAGGCCACGATGCTCACAAATTGCGTACACTAAAGTCTGAAACACAGGCCGAAGCCCGCCCCCAAAGCTCCAGCGTCGCGGGGTTCGGATGTATCCCGGAATCACAAGGATTGCAATGAAACGGCTCAGTTGTGTCCTGGTCCTGCTGCTCATCTGTGTTACCGCAGCGGGAGCCACTGACAAGGCCAAGAATTTCTACAAGCAAGGGTTGGCGGCCGAGACCCGGCTCGACTATGTGGCCGCATATAACCTGTACCACCAGGCCTACGATCTCAAGCCGGCGGACCTTACCTACCGCGCTTCCTTTGAACGAGTTCGGTTTCTGGCCGCAGCTTCGCTGGTCCATCAGGGCGAATTGCTGGTCAACAGCGGCAAGTTGCAGGAAGCCCTGACCATGTTTGAGCGGGCGCTGGGCATCGATCCTTCCAGCTTTATCGCCCAGCAGGAGGCCAATAAGGTACGAGATGTATTGCGGAAGAACCAGCAGATCGAAAACGGCACCGCTCCGCCACCGACGCCAACCTCGGAGTTGCACAAGCGCATGGAGGAGGCGACCGGACCAGTCGAGCTGGCGCCTATCTCCGACACTCCGATTACCCTGAAGCTGAGCGAGGACAGCAAGACGGTTTACGAATCGATCGGCAAGTTGGCGGGCATTAACGTATTGTTCGATCCGGATTACACATCCCGTCGCGTTCGCGTTGATCTGAACGGCGTGACTTTGGAGCAGGCGCTTGAAATAGCTGCCTTGGAGTCGAAGACGTTCTGGCGCCCCGTAACACCGAACACCATCTTTGTTGCCGCCGATACTCCTGCCAAACGCAAAGAGCTGGAACAAAGTGTCATCCGAACCTTCTATCTGACGAACCTGTCGCAACCCAACGAACTGCAGGACCTGGTTAATATTCTCCGCACTCTTCTTGATACCCAGCGTCTGCAGCAGTTCCCGTCGCAACAGGCAATCGTGGTTCGCGGCACGCCCGACCAGATCGCGATGGCGGAGAAACTGATTGAGGACCTCGACAAGTCACGGCCCGAAGTGGTCGTGGAAGTGATCATCATGCAGGTGCAGCGCAACAAGCTGCAGAACCTCGGTATTCAGCCGCCCTCAATGGCGTCGGCCGCGCTGGTCGACAACAGCAGCACGAGCACTTCGACTTCAGGCACGAATGTCGGTACTGGCAACGGAACCCTTACCACCACCACGGGCTCTGCGACCGGTTCCATCAACCTGAACAGCCTGGCGCACCTGAACGCGACGAACTTCCAGATAACTGTGGGTTCCGCGACAGCCTATTTCCTATACACCGACAGTTCTTCGAAGATTTTGCAACAGCCGCAAATACGCGCGCTGGATGGGCAAAAGGCGTCGTTGAAGCTGGGCGAGCGCGTGCCGGTGGCGACGGGATCATTCCAGCCGGGTATCGGCGGTGTGGGTATCAACCCGCTGGTGAATACCCAGTTCAACTACATCGACGTTGGCGTGAACGTCGACATTACCCCGCGAATTCACGGTCTCGACGAAGTAACCCTGAAGGTCGCGATGGACATTTCGGCGGTTGATTCCTACCAGAACATTGGCGGAATTCAGCAGCCCGTAATCGGCCAGCGCAAGATTGAGCAGGAAATCCGTCTCAAAGAGGGTGAAGCCAACATCATGGGCGGAATTCTGGAGGAAACCGATACCAAGAACCTTCAGGGCATTCCCGGGCTGGCCCAGATACCGTTCTTCCGTTACCTGTTCTCGAACGAGCAGAAGAACCGAATCGACAATGAGCTGGTCTTCATGCTGGTGCCGCACATCGTACGAGCCCAGGAAATCAGCGCCTCCAATACCAAGCCGATCGACGTAGGAACGGCCAATGTCATCCAGCTCCATCGCCCGAGCATTCTGCCGGAGACAACCCAGGTGATTAATTCGCCGGGAGTTTCCGCGCACGGTGGCGTGCAGTCCAACGCGCCAACCCAGGGGATGCCGCAGGCGCAGCAGCCCGGCGGTCAGCCCGGAGTTCCTCAGCCGCAGAGCCAGTCGCAGAGCCAGTCGCAGGATCAATCGCCGGCAGGGGCTCCGCAGGGCAGTGCTATCGTGAGCTTCGACCCAGCGAACCTGAATCAGGCGATCGGTTCGACCTTCACCGTGAACGTGAGTGTCGCCGGAGCTCAGAACGTGAATTCGATTCCGCTACAGATCACCTATAACCCAAGCGTGCTGCAGTTACTGAATGTCTCGAACGGCCCGTTGCTGGAGCAGGATGGACAACCCGTGGCCTTAGTCCATCGGGACGACGCGCTGGCTGGTATCTTGCAGCTCACTGCGTCACGTCCGCCGGGGGCAGCCGGGGTGTCGGGAACCGGCTCCGTGTTTACTCTGACATTCCAGGCGAAAGCTGCGGGGCAAGCCACATTGAGCATCAATCGCGCTCAGCTGAAGAATGCGGCCATGCAGACTTTGCCGGCCAGCGGATCGCAGGCCATTGTGACCGTCCACTGAGCGGCGCGTCTAATTACACAGGAGCAAGCGAGGTTCAACTCTGCTCCCTGAAGCCCGATTTTGGACGGGCTAGAATAGTTGTAGTGAGTAAACGCTTCTCACAAGTAGATGGTTTTCCGGGCGAAGGTTTTCCTCCAGCCGCGGGACGCGCTCGACCTCGGGCGGGGCGTGGGTTCAGCATCATAGAGTTGATCGTCGCGATGACGATCCTCATGATCCTGACCTCCGCTGCGGTACCGGTCGTCCGAATTACCATACAGAGAAACAAGGAACGCGAGCTGCGTCGTGACTTGTGGGAGATGCGCGACGCCATTGACCGCTACAAGGATGCCGCCGATCGCGGTGCATTCCAGGTCAAGCTCGACAGCCAGGGCTATCCGCCGGATCTGGATACGCTGGTCAAGGGTGTCGATTCCAATGGCAAGAAGCTTCGCTTTTTGCGGCGTATTCCGGTAGACCCGATGACCGGCAAAACCGAATGGGGCTTGCGCTCCATGCAGGACGACGTCGATTCGGATTCCTGGGGTGGGCAAAACGTCTTCGACGTGTATACCAAGTCTGAAGGCACCGGACTGGATGGAACGAAATATAAAACGTGGTGAAGGATGGCACACTTCGGGTGAAGAAGAGTTTGGCGCTGACAAGCTGGGCGTCAGGGCACGACTTTAGTCGTGTCGCAAAAGCTCCTTCGATTTGTTGTCAGCCCGAGTGGACTTCAGTCTACGAGGGATCTGCTATTTCTGTTGTAAACGGCGAGCCGCTGCCAGTGGTTAGCAATCGGAGAATGACACGACGCTTTCGACAACGCGGCTTCACTCTGATCGAGCTGATGGTAGTCATCAGCATCATTGTGATTCTCATGGCGATCGCGATCCCCCGCTACCAGATTTCCATCGTGCACGCGCGCGAAACTGTTTTGCATAGTGACCTCTACGATCTGCGCACGGTCATTGACCAGTACACGCTCGACAAACAGAAGGCGCCTCAGTCCTTGCAGGACCTGGTGGACGCCGGGTATTTGAAGCAGCTCCCCAAGGATCCCTTCACCAACGCGCGCGATTCGTGGGTTCCCGTCCAGGACGACTCGCTGATGTCGCCCGATCAGACCGAGCCGGGTATTATCGACGTCCACAGCGGCAGCGATCTGACCTCGACCGAGGGCACCGCGTATAACACCTGGTGAGAAGCTGCGAGCTTACTGCCCCTTTCGCGCTTCCGCTTCGGCCAGCCAGCCGCGATGTAGTTTCTCTTCAGGAATACTCGACAAGTAAGGCTTGATGTCCAGGATTGGCGTGCCATCGAGCATGTCGATGCCGCGGACCCGCAGATGCCGGCCTTCGCGTCCAAGCAATTCAACCGTGGTAAGCGCAATCGGGTTAGGACGGCGTGGCGAGCGGGTGGCGAAGACGCCGTGTTCGCGATCATCCGAGGGTGGTTTGCCGCACAAGTCGAATCCTTCGGAGCGATTGAAGACCCAAATGATGATTAAGTGCGAAAAGCCCTCGATGTCTTTCAGCCCAGCTTCGAGTTCTGGAAGGATTTCAAGCTCGCCTTCCGTGTCATGCTTGGCGCCAAGACCTTTTGGAATTTGGCTGGTTTCGGTGTACCGGCTGCGAACGTATCCGATCGGCGTCATCGTGATCTCAGGTTGAATAGTCACAGGATGATGTTACGCGCAAATAGGTTCCAGCTATCAGGTCTAATCCCCGACAACTGCCAACTGACAACTTCTCACATCACCGGGGGCACGGTGATCCCCATCGCTCCCAGGATGTTGATCAGCTCGCGCCGAACCACCGCCGCAGTGGCCAGTAGAAACTTCTTACGTTCGGCATCCTCTTCCGTCAGGATGTGATGACGGTGGTAGAAGTTGTTGAACTGCTGCGCCAGTTGGAAGGCATGCTTCGCGGCGTACGCCGGTTCAGTCGTGGCAATGCACTGCTCGATGATCGCGGAAGTCTTGCCTGCGAGCAGCCATAGCTCCCAGATTTCGGTCCCGCTTTCGTCGCTGAAGAAGCGTGCGAAATCAATCTCGGCGTGCAGCGCCTGCTCGGGTTCAATCCCGCCTTTGCGGAAGATGTTGGTCGCGCGCACGACAGCATATTGCGCATACGGGCCGGTCTCGCCCTCAAACGCCAGCGCTTCTTTGAAGTCGAACGCGATTACCGATTGCTTGGTGAACTTCAGCATGAAGTAACGCAGCGCGCCGATAGCAATCTGCTCACTGATCCGCTGACGCTCCGAATCGCTAAGCTCGGGATGACGCGAGTCGACTTCCTTCTTCGCCGCCGCGATGAGCGCATCGAGCAGGTCGTCGGCCTTTACTCCGAAGCCCTTACGTCCAGATACCTCAATGTAAGACTTGGCCCGGTCTTCTTCGCTTACGTCGTAGCCGAGATCCATGGCGCAGCGCGGCGTCAGCGCCACCATCTCGTAAGAGAAGTGCGTGTAGTGCGCCGCCTGCTCGCTGTAGCCCAGCAGTCGCAAGGCTTCAATCACCGTATTTTGCGGATCGCTCTGCCGCGAATCGATGACGTTGTAGATAGCCTCGACGCTGCCAAAGTGTGGGTGAGCGGGCAGTCCCTGCTCGGCAGAGATCCACACATCGTGATCGTTGGGATACCGATAGAAGCGGTGATATCCGAAATCGCGGCCCAGCAAACCAAATTTCCAGAGGTGATAAGCGATGTCTTTGCCGACGTAGCCGACCGTGCCGTTGGAGCGCACGATGACTTTCGCATCTTCATCCGGACCGCTTTCCTCAGGCGGATGCTCTGTCCCGTCTGGGTGCCCCATCCCGTCTGGGTGCCCCATCCCGTCTGGGTGCCCCATCCCGTCTGGGTGCCCCATTCCGTCTGGGTGCCCCATCCCGTCTGGGTGCCCCATCCCGTCTGGGTGCCCCATTCCGTCTGGGTGCCCCATCCCGGCATCTTTTGCCGGGGTGGGAGTTGAAGACTTTGCTCCCGCCGAAGGTCTGGTCATCACCCAGCAGCCCGTGTTCTTCCCCCGCGTTTCGAAGTACAGCACGCCTTTTTCTTTAAGCTGCTGGAACGCCAAGTCCCAGAAATGCAGGCGTAGAATCTCGCTCTCACGCGGCAGGAAATCGTATTGAATGTCCAGGCGCTGCATGGTCTCGACGTGGCGGCGCAGCACAGCGGTTGAAATCAGGTCAGCGACCTCGGCCAGCGCATTGCCGCCCTGTTCAATGGCGTGCAGAACGTCCATCCGCGCCTTCAAGTTAGCCTTGTCCTGCTCGTACCATTGCGACACCCGCGCGTACAGGTCCCAGCAGTAATAATCCAAACGCGGGGTGTGCGCGATGAGCTCGGCAATTTCGCGCTTGGACTGATGTTCCAGGTGAACAAAACCGACCACCACATCCGCCACCTGAACCCCGGTGTTATCGATGTAGTTCTGGATGTCAACCGTATGTCCGGCCGCGCGCAGCAGGCGAACAAAGGTGTCGCCGAGAATGGCGTTGCGCAGATGGCCGATATGCGCGGCTTTGTTGGGATTGATGCTGGTGTGCTCGACCAGAATCTTGCCGGCAACGTCGGCCGCGCCTTCGCCGTGATGATCGCTTGTGCTTAACCCTGCCGGACGCAGCAACTCCTGCGCAGCGACATCGCGCTTCAGCCTGGCATTGATGTATCCCGCTCCGGCGACTTCGAGCTTCTCGAATCCTTCGGGAGGCGGGAATTCCGCGACAATCTCTTCGGCAATTTTGCGCGGCGCTTTGCGCAGCTTCTTTGCCAGCTCGAAGGAAAAGGGCAGGGCAAACTCCCCCATCTCAACCGCGGGAGGCTGATCGATGACCATGTTCGCGAGCTCAACCTGATACTTGTCGCGAAGGAACTGGCGAATGCGAACGCCCAGAAGCTTTTGTTTTTCGAGATACACGGGGGTTTTGAAAGGGCATGCCTTAAGGCGTGCCGAAATCGACCGGTGACGGAACGGCTTCAGCCGCTGCGGGACTGCCTTGTTCTCAAAACGCAAGCTCCTCAGGGGGTAAAGCCCGATTGATGCGATATCCGAACGGCACGGCTGAAGCCGTGCTCCTGCAAAGCTTGCGTGCTTCTAATACGGAACGTTCAGTGTAGCAAACGAACTACTCCGCGCCGTTTCATTTCGCCTAAGCACGATCAACTAGAGCCGACGCTTAGGACAAGAAGAGCGAACGCAATCACAAGTCCGCAGGTCCGGATCCAATGGTATAAGTCCCAGCGATGCTCTTGCGATCTCCAGTCCTTCGGAAGGGACTCGGGCGTCCACTTGATAATGCGGTTGTTGATCGGAACCGGGCCGAGGAGCGAAAACACGACAGCAAAGATCTGGATGCCGAGGGCGATCGCGGCCAGCCGCCACGCAGGTTGGCTTAGATGTGCGACTGGTAACAGCAACAACAGATTCAGCAGCGCGGAGCCAGTCATCCAGAACGGCATCACGCGACCGAATAACGCCGCCCACGACGACCGCAGTCGAATGTGTATTTCGAGAGATTGCCGGTTGAGGGCAGGATGGGCGAACGTTGCCACGTTCAGCTCACTTCCGCACATCAAACCAAGCACCAGCACTGCGAGGACCTGAAGCGTTACGGTCATAACGGCCTCCGCCGAGTTAGATGCCTCAAGTCGGGCAATGATGGATCGCAATCGCCGCGGCGCCTGCCGCTACACAGGTTTGACGCTGGCAAACGCCTTACCTATGATGAAGGTTCCTGCGAGCTTCGACCTCCAGCGAGTTCTCCCATGCGAATTGCGTACCTCGACTGCTTTTCTGGCATCAGCGGCGACATGTTTCTCGGCGCTCTGGTTGATGCCGGAGTTCCGTTCGAGTTGCTGGAGAAGACAGTCGCCGAGCTGAACATTGGTGCGACGCTGGAGCTCTCGCGCGTTGATCGCGCCGGCATTTCCGCCTGTAAAGTCGACGTTCTGGTGCGCGGCGAGAAGGACCTGCCACGAGACGAGTTCTGGGAAAAACAGCATCGCCCCGATGAGTCTCCTGCGCATTCGCACGAACCCCATCACGGTCGCGATCTGCAAGAGATTCTTCGCCTCATCAGCGCTGCACCGATCAGCGATCGCGCCAAGCAGACGGCGAGAGATATTTTCCACGCGTTAGCGGACGCCGAAGCGAAGGTACACAACGTACCCGTGGAGCAGGTCCACTTTCACGAAGTCGGCTGCGAAGATGCCATCGTAGACGTAGTCTGCGCCGCCGCAGGAGCCGATGCACTTGGTGTCGAGCGCTTCCTCTCTTCACCTCTGAACGTTGGCGGCGGAACGGTCGCCTGTGCTCATGGAGTGATGCCCGTGCCGGCGCCTGCCACGCTGGAGTTGCTGAAGGACGTTCCTATCTACTCGGGGGAGATTCAGAAGGAACTGGTCACCCCCACGGGAGCAGCGATTGCCAAAGTGCTGGTGAAGAGTTTCGAATCTCGGCCTCCGATGAAAACGCAAAAAACAGGTTACGGCGCGGCATCGCGCAACTTCGACCATTATCCCAACGTGTTACGCCTCAGCGTAGGAGACGCGATCGAGACCGCGCGTCACGCCGAACCGGTTGCTGCGGTGGGCGCAAGGCAAGAAATCGCGATTCTGGAAGCCAACCTTGACGACTTGAATCCGCAGTTGATCGGCTATATCACCGAGGTTGCATTTTCACTCGGTGCGCTCGATGTGTTCACCGCTCCGGTGCAGATGAAGAAGAATCGCCCCGGAACCCTGCTGACCGTGCTGGCGAAGCCGCAGGACGAACCGAAATTGCGCGAGATGATTTTTCGCGAGAGCAGCACGCTGGGTATTCGCGTGCGCCGCGAAGATCGTTATGCATTGCCTCGCCGGCATGAAGCGGTCGCCACTCCGTGGGGAGATGTGCGCATGAAGATCGCCGGCAACGGAAAGGCCTTGCAGTACGCGCCGGAATACGAAGATTGCCGGCGCATCGCCTCGGAGCACGCGGTTCCGCTCAAGACGGTGATGCAGGAAGCCATCCGGCGTTACCTGGACCAGAAGAATGGATAAGCCCGCAAAGTCCTACATCACCACGCCCATCTACTATGTCAACGCGCACCCGCACATCGGGCACACGTACACCACGGTGGTGTGCGACGCCATCGCCCGGCGTCAGCGCATGATGGGCATGGACACTTACTTCCTTACCGGTACCGACGAGCACGGGCAGAAGATCGAGCGCTCGGCGACCGCGGCCGGATGCTCTCCCAAAGAGTTCGTGGACAAGATTGCCGCTGAGTACCGCGAGCTTTGGGACCGCATGAAGCTGAGCTACGACGACTTCATTCGGACCACGGAACCTCGCCACGTCCGTGGAGTGCAGGCGTTATTTACCCGTTTGCAGGAGCGCGGTTACATCTACAAGGGCTCGTACAGCGGCCAGTATTGCGTGTTCGACGAGCTGTATGTCGATGCTGTCGGCCCCGGTGCACCCTGTCCCGAATGCGGGCGCCCGACCGAGACGGTCGAGGAAGAGAACTACTTCTTCAAACTGTCGGCGATGGAAGATCGTCTGCTAAAACTCTACGCGGAGCAGCCTGATTTCATCCGCCCGGAGACGCGCCGCAATGAAGTCATCGCCTTTGTGCGCAGCGGATTGCGAGACTTGTCCGTCAGCAGAACGACGTTCAAGTGGGGAATCCCGGTTCCGGGAGACCCCAAGCACGTGATCTACGTCTGGCTCGACGCGCTGGCCAACTACATCACCGCCATCGGCTTCGGATCCGACAAAGAAAAAGACAAGAAGAAATTCGAGCACTACTGGCCGGCCGATGTACACATGATCGGCAAAGAGATCGTGCGCTTCCATTGTGTTTATTGGCCGGCATTCCTGCTGGCAGCGGAGCTGCCCTTGCCCAAGTCGATCGTGGCGCACGGGTGGCTGCTGTTCGAAGAGAGCAAGATGTCGAAGTCGCGGGGCAACATCGTCCGCAGCGAAACCATCCTTGACACGCTGGGCGCCGACACGCTGCGCTACTTCCTGTTGCGCGAGATTGTTTTCGGTAGTGATGGATCGTTCAGCTTCGATGCGCTGGTGCAACGCTTCAACGCCGACCTGGCGAACGGGCTGGGCAACCTCTCCAGCCGCACGCTGAGCATGATTACGCGCTACTTCGACGGTGAAGTACCGTATCCCTCGACCGCGCAGGAGCGCACTGCGGACGATCGTGCTGTTGCCGAGCTGGGCGATCAGACCATCCGCGATTTTCATGCGCAGTTCGAGCAGTTTCAGTTTTCGCGTGCGCTTGAGACCGCGTGGGGCCTGGTCTCGGCCGTCAATAAATACATTGTCGATAACGAGCCCTGGACGCTGGCCGAGAAGCCCGGGCAGGACGCGAGAGCGCGGCTCGGCACTGTGCTCTATACCTCCGCCGAGGCGCTGCGCATTGTAACGGCGCTCGCACATCCCATCATTCCGGAATCCACGGCACGCATCTGGCAGCAGCTCGGGCTGGGCGATATTAGTAAAGTCGACCTTCGCGAGCTCAAGTGGGGACAGCTGCAGATTGGCACCAAGCTCGGCAAGGTCGAAGCGGTTTTCCCGCGCGCCGACAAGAGCACAATCGAAAGGATGCAACAGATGGAGCAGGAGCGCTCAACGGTGAGTGAGAGCAAAGTGGAGGCCGCAGAATCTGAACCTGCCGGCGCCGGCGCCGAAGCGGGGCAGCGCGCGACGGAAGCAGTGGCGGAAGCTGCGCCATCGGGTCAGCCGGCTAAGAGTGTCGAGGCCGCTGCTGGTGCGGTTGCTCCTGCGGCCGACAACAAGATCACGATCGATGATTTCCTCAAAGTTGAGCTGCGCGTAGGCGAAGTAAAAGTCGCCGAAAAAGTGAAAGGTGCCGACAAACTTTTGCGCATGGAAGTTGATATCGGAACCGAAGTTCGGCAAATCGTGGCGGGTATCGCCAAGGCCTACGATCCCGAGAAGCTGATTGGACGCAAGGTGGTCATCGTGGCGAACCTTCAGCCGCGCAAGCTGCGGGGATTGGAATCGCAAGGCATGATCGTCGCGGCGTCGCTGGGCGATGAGGGTCTACCCGTATTGGCAGGATTCCTGGAGGACGTGCCGGTCGGGGCGAAGCTGAAATAGGTATCAGGCTTCAGGTGTCAGGTATTAGTAAAGAACCTCCGGCATCTGACACCTGACACCTGATATCTGAAGCCTCATGTACATCGACTCCCATTGCCATCTCGAGAACAAGCGCTTCGATAGCGACCGGCCCGATGTCTTCGCGCGCGCAAAGGCCGCGGGCATCGAAGCCCTGCTTGCCATCGGCAATGGGGACGGTCCCGGAACGGGCACACTTGATTGCGCGGTGAAGCTTTCGCAGCAGTACGACTGGGTTTACGCAACCGCGGGAATCCATCCTCACGAAGCTGCGCTCGCGAAGCAAGCAGACTTCGACGAACTGGAACACCTCTCCCACGATCCCAAGGTAATCGCCTGGGGCGAAATCGGTCTCGATTACTACTACGACCATTCTCCGCGCGACGTGCAGCAGCGCGTTTTCGTTCAGCAGATGGAGATGGCGCGCGTCGCCAGGCTGCCCATCATCATTCATAACCGGCCATCTGACAACAGTGAGAATGCCTGGGACGACCTGCTGCGGCTGATACGCGAGCACTGGCTTTCGACGGGACTGGGCGGGGTCCTACACTGCTTCACCGGTTCGGTTGAAAATGCAAAAGCTGTGCTCGATCTTGGCTTCATCGTTTCCTTCGCCGGCATGATCACCTATCCCAAGGCGCAGAACCTGCGTGACGCAGCCGCCATGGTGCCGCTCGACCGCATGTTCATCGAGACCGACTCACCCTATCTGGCGCCGGTTCCGCATCGTGGCAAACGCAATGAGCCAGCTTATGTAGTTGAGGTCGCACGAGCGATTGCTGCTGTGCGTGGACTCTCGGTTGAAGAAATCGGCTTGAAAACCACGCAGAACTTCTACAATTTTTTCGGGCTGGAAAAATCTGAATGAAGTGATATCGTCCGTCTAAGTCGCTCGGGCTCAGTGCCCAATCGGCAAAATAGGCTCTGTGGCTTGCGGCCTTGCTACACTTGAACTATGCCTGAGAACACCTTCGACATTGTGAGCAAAATCGACTTGCAGGAAGTCTCGAACGCCATCCAGCAGGCGCTGAAGGAGATTCACCAGCGTTACGACCTGAAGGACTCGAAGTCGGACATCCAGATGGAAGGCACCGAGGCGATCGTTCTCACTTCAGCTGACGACTTCAAGCTCAAAGCTGTGAACGACGTTTTCCAGGGCAAGCTGGTGAAACGAGGTGTGCCGCTAAAAGGCCTGCAATACGGCAAGATTGAGCCCGCAGCGAGTTCCACCGTACGGCAGAAGATCACGCTGCAACAAGGCATCCCAACGGAAAAAGCTCGCGAGATTGTCAAAGCGATCAAGGATTCCAAGAAGAAGGTGCAGCCTTCGATCCAGGGCGATCTAGTGCGAGTTAGCAGCAAGGACCGGGACACGTTGCAAGAGATCATGGCTCTGCTGCGGCAGAAAGATTTCGGCATCGACATGCAGTTCACGAATTATCGATCCAACTGAATGGGGCGAATCGGTTGAACACAGCGGTAATCCGCAACGCGAAAGAGATTTTTGACCTGCTGCACGACGACCTCGCAGCCATCGAGCGCGAGTTCGGGCGCGACACGGTCTCGAACGTGCGCGCCATTACCGAGATCGGAGAATACCTTCGCGCCGGCGGCGGCAAGCGGCTTCGCCCTGCACTGCTGCTGCTTTCCGCGAAGCTGCTCAACTACTCCGGCCAGGGAGCGATCCGGCTGGGCGCAGTGGTGGAGATGATTCACACCGCTACGCTGGTTCATGACGACATCATCGATGAGGCGGAGACGCGTCGCGGGCGTCCCTCGGCCAACACCCAGTGGGGTAACGCCAAATGCGTGCTGGCCGGCGACTGGCTCTACATGCAGGCCTTCAAGGTCTCGTTGCAGGAACGCAATTTCCAGATTCTCGACTCGCTCATCGATCTGACGCAAGCCATGGTCGAGGGCGAGTTGTTGCAGATCGAGCGGCTCGGCAAGACCATCACCATCGATGAGCATTTCGAGCTGATCCATCGCAAGACGGCATTCTTGTTTTCGGTGTGCATGAAACTCGGAGCGATTCTCGCCGGGGCGAGCGACGCCGACCAGCAGAAGCTGGCGGACTACGGCCGCAACCTTGGCATGGCGTTTCAGATTGTCGATGACGTGCTTGACCTGACCGCGTCGGAGGAAGTGCTGGGCAAGCCGGTGGCCAGCGACCTGCGCGAGGGCAAAGCCACCATGGCCGTGCTGCACGCACTCGAACATTGCACACCCGCTGAGCGAACCATCATCGAAACCGTTCTCTGCAATGGCGGATTCAACGGCATTGCGCCCGCCGATATCGTCGCCATCCTTCGCCGTCATGGCTCCATTGACGCCGCCTACGCTCGCGCCAACAGCTTTGCCAAAGCTGCCCGCGAAGTCATCTGCACCTTCCCCGACTCGGAGATCAAGCGCGTGCTGCTGTGGGTTCCCGAGTTTGTGGTAGAGCGGCAGAGTTAAGAAAAACAGCAACCAGCAACTAGCGATTAGCAGCTAGCAATTAGCAATTAGCAATTAGCTTTGTCATCCTGAGCGGAGCGAAGGACCTGCTTTTGCTCGCTGCTCACAACTCATTGCTCGCGGCTACTCGCTATACTTCCCCTATGGCTGCCCCGCAAGAAATCGAAATCAAATTCTTCGTTTCCGATCTGAAAGCTCTAGAACACAAGCTGCAGGAATTGGACTTCCATTGCGAGACGCCTTCGACCCACGAGGTGAACACGCTGTACGATCTTCCTGGGCAGAAGCTGCGCCGAAAGGGAGAGCTCCTCAGGCTGCGTAAGTACGGCGAAAAATGGAAGCTCACGCACAAAGCAAAAGGTATCGCTGGGAAACACAAGTCACGTGCGGAGTTGGAAACCTCAGTTTCTGACGGCAAACACATGGATGGGATTCTGCAAGTGCTGGGATTTGTGCCCACGTTCGTGTACGAGAAATTTCGTTCCGAATGGAGCGACGGCAACGGCCATGTCGTTCTCGACCACACGCCCATCGGAAATATCGCCGAGATCGAAGGCAAGTCGCGCTGGATCGATCGCACCGCCAAGGCGCTGGGCGTTAGTTCGAAAGATTACGTCACGAAATCCTACTCTGAACTTTTCTTTGACTGGAAACGTAAAACCAAACAGAAGGCAATGAACATGACCTTCCGCGAGATTGGTGGCCGCGCAAAGCCAGGGAACGGTCAATCGGCTTCGAAACAAGCTGATCGTGGCCGCTCCGCATCCCGCTCGCGATAGAGTTCCGCGGAAGCCGACACCGGCTCCGGAGTTTAGACCTCGCCGGGCCTGAACCGGAGCCGGAAAGGCGATTGGAAACCAGTTGTCGGTGGCCAGTTGTCGGTTGCCAGCAAGAAGTCGACAAAGGTTCTAATTCCTCGGATCAACTAGCTCGAATGTCGCTTCATTGGATCCTACGTACTCCGAAATTTTCCTTACCAGTGAATCGTAACCATTGCCGGGGATTATTCCTTCAATCGTCTGTCTGCCAGGGGCGGAGCTGGTAAGAGATTCGATGGTGCCGCCGACCGCTAAGAGCTCCTGAATCGAGAATCCAACAAATTCCTCAGGAATATGAATTCGAATTGTGCGACGGCTGTCGTTGGACATGGCTCTCATACCTGCACCGCGGAAACGACAGAAGCGTTCTGTCTATGCGGTTCGTCACTACTTGCTCGCCGTCCCGGCGAACTCCACCTTGCGTTCTCCCACCCGCTGCAATACCGCGCCAGCAATCAGCGGTAGGCCCACGGTCGCATCAAGCAGCACCTCGGCGAACTGGCCGCCTTCTTCCGGCGGAACGAATTTCCCCCAAGACACCGCTTCGCTGTAGGTACAGCCGGAGAGGCCTCCCCAGTTCACCGGCTCAGGACAGATGCGCACGCCGTAGTGGAAGCGCTTCAGCGGCAGGTCTTCGCCTCCGCGACGATGGCGCAGCTCGATGAATGGCCCGAACTGCTGTGCCCAATTGCGCGGCACGCCGCCGCCGATAGTGAAGATGCCGAGGCGATTCTGCCGAAGCAGAGTTTCCGCGTAGTACTCCAGGTCTTCGAACGGATCCCAATGCAGCACCGGCATGTTGTTCTTGCGACGCCAGCGATTGTGCAGCGCGAAGTCGAGACCGATTTCAGAATCGCTAAACGCCGGCACAAACACCGGCACATTCTTCTCAAACGCTGACTTCAATATTCCGCGGTCCTGCACGTTTCCGCTCAAGTAGCGGCCGATCTCGCGATTCAGCTTGTAGGAGCAGATGACCTCGTTGGCGTCCCAGCCCTTCAGAATGCGCGCAACAATGCTCTCGACGAAGTCGAGGTTAGTCTCCGGCTCCAGCGTGTCGTACACGCGGTTGTAGCCCGCTTCATATAGCTCCAGATCGTCCATGCGCGGATCGTACTTGAAGTGGGAGCGCCCTGCCGCCTCGACCAGTCCGTGCGCCATCAACGCTCCGGTCGAGATCACTGCGTTGACGATGCCGCGATCGATCAATTCGGTGATGATCAGGCCCTGCTTGGCGACAGTCATGGCGCCGGCAAGAGTCATCACGACGAAACATTCCTTGTCGCGCGCCATCGCCTCTAGGACGTCGGCGCCTTCGCCAACCTGGCGGCCGGTGAACGCAGTGTTGCCCATGGCTCGGACGAGGTCATCGACCGAGTGGACCTTCGTGAGATCCAGGGATGTCAGCGGAACCAGCTTGTCAGACACAGGATCGTGCAGCTTACGATCGATTCCTTCGCCCTGTGGTGTGTGCTTGTCGTGCATTCTGTAACCTCGAGACGCGCGCCAACTATCCGGCGCGCTGAAAGATGAAAGGTGCAGAGCAAATAAGATCTGAATACTCGAAAGTACAGTCTCGGAATGGTGCCGTCAACGCGGGCGGTTGTCTGTAACGTGGCGTTAAACTACGGCGTCGAGGGAGCGAATTTCGGATGCTATGCTTGTGGTTTGATTTTCGCTGGGAGATAGGGATTGGCGGAGAAGAACTTTACCATCGGCATAGTGCAGATGTCATGCACGTCTGAGCCGAATGAGAATTTGGAGCGGGCTATCGCGCACGTGCGCGATGCAGCCAGACAGGGTGCACAGCTCATCTGCCTTCCCGAACTGTTCCAGACGCAATACTTCTGCCAGCGTGAAGACCATTCATTGTTCGACTTGGCGGAGCCGATTCCCGGCCCCACGACAAAACGGCTTGGGGAAGTTGCGCGCGAGTTGAAAATTACACTCATCGCGTCTTTGTTCGAGCGGCGCGCCCCGGGTCTGTACCACAATACTGCGGCGATCATCGATATGGGCGGCAAGCTCGATGGCATCTATCGCAAGATGCACATCCCCGACGATCCGCTTTATTACGAGAAGTTCTACTTCACTCCGGGGGACCTTGGCTTCAAAGCATTCGAGGCCGACTTCGGGAAGTTTGGCACTCTCGTGTGTTGGGACCAGTGGTATCCCGAGGGCGCGCGACTCACGGCGGCGCAAGGCGCGAACGTGTTGTTCTACCCGACGGCCATCGGCTGGCATCCTGACGAGAAGGCGCAGTATGGCGAAGCGCAGTATGATGCGTGGCGCACGATCCAGCGCGCCCACGCCATTGCCAACGGAGTCTATGTCGCGGTGCCAAATCGCGTTGGTTTTGAGACAGGAAACGTGCGCGGCAATGAAGCTCCCGGCAAAGGCTTGGAGTTTTGGGGCGGCTCATTCATCGCCGATCCTTTTGGGCAAGTCGTCGCAGAGGCTCCGCATGACAGGGAAGCGGTGCTAGTCGCGGAAGTTGACATTCAGCGCATGGAAGAAGTGCGCCGCAACTGGCCTTTCTGGCGCGACCGACGGGTCGACGCGTATACCGGAATTACACAACGATTCTTAGTGTGAGCGTCGCGACCCGAAGATCATTTTTAACCACAGAGACACGGAGACACAGAGGAGATCAGAATTGGGGTTTCTCTGTGTCCCTGTGTCTCTGTGGTGATTATCAGACCATCGGCAATCTAGGTTCAGGATAGTTGCGAGACTTCATTCCATCCCAAACTCCCGCCGCCCTCGGCTACCGCATGCCGGCCGAGTGGGAGCCGCATGTCGCCACATGGATCGCATGGCCGCACAATCGCTCCGACTGGCCCGGGAAGTTCGAAGCCGTTCCGTGGGTCTATGCGGAAATCGTGCGTCACCTCTCTCGCAGCGAGCGCGTCAACATCCTGGTCAACGATGAAGCTGCCGAGGCGAGAGTACGTGAAGTGCTGGTACGCGCGGCGGTGCTTCCAGAACACGCCGTCGAGCCGGGCAAGCATTCTGGCGACGTAGCGTTCGTGCAGATCCCGACCAACCGTGTTTGGACGCGCGACTATGGCCCGATCTTCGTAAAACGCAAATCGATCAGGGCCGACAAGCTGCCGTGCGTTGCCGCGACCGCTTGGCGATTCAATGCCTGGGCCAAGTACAACGACTGGAAGCTCGACGCCCCGGTTTCATCCGAATTAGCAGAGCGCCTTCGCATGCCGCATTGGAAGCCGATCGTCAACATCGGTGGCAAACCGCAGCGCATTGTGCTGGAGGGCGGCAGCATCGAGGTCAACGGGCGCGGCACGCTGATCACCACCGAGGAGTGCCTGCTCAGCGAAGTTCAGCAGCGCAATCCCGGACTGTCACGCGCGGAGCTCGAACGCATCTTCGCCGACTATCTTGGCATTCAGAAGGTGATCTGGCTGGAGCGCGGCATTGCCGGAGATGACACACACGGACACGTGGACGACATCACGCGGTTCGTCGCGGCCGACACGGTTTTGACCGCCTATGAAGAAGATCGCAACGATCCCAATCACGAGCCGCTGCGGGCAAATTTTCGCAAGCTAAAGAAGAGCAGCGATCAATCCGGCAAGCCGCTGCAGGTCTTGAGGCTACCGATGCCTGCGCCAGTCGTGTTTCGCGGCCAGCGGCTGCCCGCCAGCTACGCGAATTTCTATATAGCGAACAGGGTCGTTCTCGTTCCCGTGTTCAACGATCCCAAGGACCGCCTTGCGTTGAACATCCTGGCAGAGGCCTTTCCCAAACGCCAGGTCGTCGGCATCTACTGCGGAGACTTTATCTGGGGATTGGGCGCGCTGCACTGCATGACGCAGCAGCAGCCGGCAGGTTGACGGATGCGATGCGCCGCGTCAGGGCACGTGGTGAGCTCGCTATCTACGGGTGTCATCCCGAGCGAAGTGAGGCGTGGCCGAACGCAATCGAGGGATCTGCATTTGCTTCCTACCTGCAATCTGTCGTTCGAGAAACAAACTGCAGATCCTTCACTGCATTCGTTCACCTTCCGGCGAACTCACTCCGCTCAGGATGACAGCTGAGGACGTTACTTGATTACGCCCGCGCAGCCGTCACGGAAGAAGTCGTTTCCGTCGGAGCGCTCACCACTTCCTTGGCTTCGCCATTGACCTTCTGGCCGGGCTTGCGGATATCGATGCCGCCCTTGAAGTAGGCGCCATCCTCAATGCTGATGCGCTGGGCCACGATGTCGCCGGTCAAAGAGCCGTCGGCCCGGATATCGACGCGATCGCTGGCCGTCATGTTGCCGCGTACTTTGCCCAGCACCACGATCTCGCGCGCAGAGATATTCGCCGCAACCACACCATTGCGCCCCACCGTGACCCGATTGCCCGGCAAGTTGATGGAACCTTCCACGCGGCCGTCAATATAGAGCGATTCGGAGCCCGTAACCTCACCCTTGATTACCAGCGACTTGCCGAGTGTCGCCTGTTCCTGGGTGTTCAGTGGGGCGGAGGCTGCAGGACGCGGGACCGGCGGCGCGTCGGGAGCTGCCGGCGTAAAGCTGCGCTGGGGCTCAGGGCTGCTGGGCGTATTCGGGGTCATCGGAGCATTCGTGGGTTTCCACATGGGGGAGAATCCTTTCTATGGTGATAGCGCTTTGGAGATCGAAGCTGGCCAGATCTTTACCACAGCTTACTTGAAAATTGCGGACGAATGTGGCGTACGAATTCAAGTGTTCGGCATGTCCTTCGATTCATATGCCGTCATGCAATTATTGCTAACATACAGCCAGTTTCAGAATCAGGGAATAGCCCTACAGAAAAATTTCGTCTGCGCGTAGTAAGAACTAGGGCCAATCTTGGCGTCGGAACCTTGAAAGGCAACAGAAAGGTACTCACGTTCGTCACGCGCCGGACGCGAATCAACCAAGAACTGGACTTGGATAGTGCCGCGGGGTTCAAAGAACCATCTCACTATGGTTAACGATAGATCGATTCTCGAGCGTATCGAAGGCCAGCCGAACCGCTCCGCCGGCTATAAGCAGCTCATTCGCGAGTTGGGGCTGCGCGGGAACGAGCGCCGGGAACTCCAAGAACGCATCGCAGCGCTGGTCAAGTCGGGCAAACTCATTGAGCTCGATGGCGACCGCTATGCGCTTCCGCAACACGCGACAGGGCGGCACAATCTCATCGCTGGTCGCCTCACCATGCATCGCGACGGATACGGTTTTGTCGTACCCAACTCTGGCCAGCGCACCGCCGTTGAAGGCGACATCTTTATCCCTCCACCCGCAATCGGGCCCGCTATGCATGGCGACCAGGTGCTGGTGGAAGTCACGCGCAAGCGCGACGACAGCCGCGCTGAAGGCAGGATCCTGCGCGTGCTCAGTCGGGGAAATCCGACCATCGTTGGCATATTCCATCACGGCTCGCGCAATAACTTCGTGACGCCTCTCGACGAAAAGGTCACCCAGGAGGTAATCATTCCCGCCGGCATGGAGCGGCCGATTGGCAGCGGAGGTGAAGAACCGACGGCTGCGGTCGCATCGACCAGTCGTCGATCGGAGCGGTCGAAACGAGCAAGCGACAAAGCCCTCGACCGCGACCGTGTCTACGATTCCGGGGTCAAGCGCCGCAGCTTACAAGACATGGAAGGCCTGGTGGTCGACGTCGAGATTACCGAGTGGCCAGGCCCTACGCAGAATCCGCGCGGGCGAGTCGTCGAGATACTCGGCTACGAAGACGATTTCGGCGTCGATGTGGAAATCGTCATCCGCAAGCACCACCTGCCTCATCGATTTCCGATTGAAGTTTTGCAGGAGGCGCAGCAGTTTGAGGCTGTGATTCCCGCGCGCGAAATGCAGCACAGGCACGACTACCGCAATTTGCCAATCGTCACTATCGACGGCGAAACCGCGCGGGATTTCGACGATGCCGTTACCGTGCGTCGCACCTCGAATGGAAATTTCGAGTTGCAGGTGCATATCGCCGACGTGGCGCACTATGTGCGCGAAGGCTCGGCCATCGATCTGGAAGCGCGTCTGCGCGGTACATCGGTATATTTCCCCGACCGCGCGATTCCCATGCTGCCGATCGAGCTCTCGACCGACCTATGCAGTCTGCGTCCGCAGGTTGAGCGCCTGGTGCTCTCGTGTGCCATGGAGATCGATCACCAGGGCGAAATTGTCGGCTTCAAGTTGAACGAAGGTGTCATCCGGTCGGCTGAGCGCATGACTTACACCAACGTCAATCTTGTCCTTGAGGGCGATCCGGCGCTGCGCCAGCATTATCGCGGCCTCGTGGACGTATTCGAGCTCATGCGCGAGCTGGCGATGATCCTGAACCGCAAGCGCGTGCGGCGTGGCTCCATCGATTTCGATCTGCCTGAGCCGGTCATTGAATTCGACGAGAACGGACTGATGAAGAGCGTGACTCGTTCGGAGCGCAACATCGCGCACCGCCTCATCGAGGAGTTCATGCTCGCGGCAAACGAATGTGTTGCGACCTATCTTGAGAACAAGGGTGTCGCTTCGCTTTATCGCATTCACGAAAAGCCCGATCCCAAACGCGTCTACGACTTCGAAACCATTGCCGCCAAGTTCGGCTACTCGCTCGGCGTCGGGCCATTGCCTGTAAAGCGGGTGCAGATGAAGGCTGACCGGCGCGAGCGTTACAGCACCGGACGCCAGGCGCGAGTCGTCGAGATTCCCGAAGAGGTCCACCTCACTCCGCGCATGTATCAAAAGCTCACGCAGAAGATCGCAGGCAAACCCGAGGAGCGGATTCTCTCTTATCTCATGCTGCGCTCCTTGAAACAGGCGCGGTACTCTGAGATCAACGAAGGCCACTTCGCACTGGCTGCGCCGTCGTATACGCATTTCACCTCGCCCATCCGCAGGTACCCCGACCTCATCATCCATCGCATTCTCAAAGATGTTTTGCGCGACTCCGCCGAAGCGGACCAACACGGCGTGCCGGTGGGCTCAGGAGCACTAGCCCACAGCGAGGAGCCCTCGCCATGGTCAAAGCGCGAGGCGCCGCGTCCGTCAGGCAAGAAGCAGCCGAAACCGGAGCCGCCGCAAGGGCGCGCGCTGCCGGGCCCCATCCCCGAAGCGGAGCTGCACGACATCGCCGAGGAAACCAGCCAGTCAGAGCGCCGCGCTGCCGATGCCGAACGTGAGCTCATGGAATGGAAGAAAGCCAGGTTCATGGAGCAGCACCTTGGCGAAGAGTTTGATGGCTTGATCGTGAGCGTCACCAAGTTCGGGATGTTCGTCGAACTCGCTGAACTCTTCGTCGAAGGTCTGGTGCCTCTCGGCTCGATGACGGACGACCACTATCTCTATCACGAGAACACCCGGCAGCTCATCGGTCAGCGTAATCGACGAACTTACTCCATGGGCGATCAGGTACGGGTGCTGGTGGATCGAATCGATCATGCGCAAAGGCGCGTGATCTTCGCCATCGCCGAAGAGGAGAAGCCCACAACCAGCAAGGGCCGCAAGAAGAAAGCTTAGGCGCCCCTAGAAGAACAACTCCGGAGAGACATGGAATCGTTCACTTAACCGCCGTATTTCGTCGGTTGTCAGCTTGCTCTGGCCGGATAGTATGTCGCCCGGCGAGCGAAGAACATCTGATAAGTCCTCGATTGCCAAACCGTGCTCATCGATTAGAAAGGCCAAGGCCTCGGCCGGCGGGGCATGGGGCAGCCGATGTTGGCGCTCCTCGAAATCTTCGATGATGAGAGTAAGCAGCTCAGCTAATTCTTCTTCCTCGGGGCTTAGAGGCTCCGGGCGATGTTCGAGCTCGTACAGGGCCTGAGTGTATTACTCATTCTCCACTTCAGTGCGAATGATCTTGGGAGGAATTCTGCTGAGCAAGTTGGTGTAATTGGGGCTTACTCTGAAGGCGTTCACAGTTTCCATCCTCCTCTGTCGTACTCAGCATGGGTCAGAACTTCTCGATCGAGAGGCGGCCCGAGATCCCCATGTTTGCGCGCGGCCTCGACGTGTTTCTTTCGGCTGATTACGTGCACGTCATCTGGAAGATACACCACACCCCGCCAAACTGAGGCACCGATGGTTACAATGGACAATGATCATGCGTGGGCTGCTCACTTTCGGCATTACTCTGGTGTTAGTCTCTGCTGCGGTCCCGCAGGCGCCTGCCCCTGGCCCCGCATCCGCGACGTCTGCCTCGCCCCCAGGATGGCCAACCGCTCAGTTCGCCGCCACCAAAGACCCCAGTGTGCAAAAGGCCAAGCAGATTCTCGACGACATGATTCGCGCGCTGGGCGGCGAAACCTACCTGAACCTTCGCACCATGACAACCGAGGGGCGAAGCTATTCGTTTTGGAAGGGACAACCGAGTGGCATGGGCTTGGTGTTCTGGCGTTTCTGGGAGTGGCCTGACAAGGACCGCGTCGAGCTAACCAAGCAGCGCGACGTGGTTGAGTTGAACATAGGCGACAAGGGTTACGAAATCACTTACAAAGGGACGGCCACCCAGGACCCTAAGCAGATCGACGACTACTTGCGGCGGCGCGACCACTCCTTAGAGAACGTCGTTCGCAAGTGGCTTTCCGCGCCCGGTACCATGATCCTTTACAGCGGAACCGCAATCGTCGAGCAGAATATGGCCGAAGAAGTCACCGTCTTAAACGCGGATAACGACAGCGTCACCATTTCGGTGGATCCCCACACCCATCTGCCGGTACGGAAGACGTTCAGTTATCGCGACCCCCTCGACCGGTTGAAGGATGACGATACGGAGATCTACAGCAACTATCGCCTGGTGCAAGGTATAAACACACCTTACAGCACCGTGCGCTTGCAAAACGGGGAGATGCGCAACCAGCGCTTCATCACCAATGTGGCCTATAATCCTGAATTGTCGCCCACGCTCTTTGAGACCAAGGGGATCACCTACAACCCTGAGAAGTCGGTCGGCAACCCACGATAGTTATAGCTGCGAAGGTAACCATAGATATACCAGTAAGGTTACGGAGTGGTGATTCCATTCCTCAATCCGATTGCAAATAAACGCTTTAGTAGCTTGGACTTATACTTGTGCGACAGAACCACGACTGTTGTAGAAATACCACACACGCGTGAGTCGCCGAAGCTGTAGTCTGTTAACTCGGCAATACAATTTGCGTCTTTGATCTACGAACGAACAATTCGCACCCCGGTCGAGTGCAGCGGAGTCGGGCTGCACAGTGGAGCGCACGTCAATCTTCGTATCCTGCCCGCGCCTGCGGGTACAGGACTCGTGTTTCGTCGCACCGATCTCGACAACTTCGAAGTCGAGGCGGTCAGCCGCAACGTGGCAAAAGTAAGCTACGCCACCAGCTTGATGAAGCAGGGCGTGCTCATCTCGACCACCGAGCACCTGCTCTCTGCCTGTGTAGGCGTTGGCTTGGACAACGCTTTCGTTGAACTCGACAACTTGGAGCTGCCCATCCTCGACGGCAGCGCTCAGCCCTTTATCGACATGATCAGCGCAGCGGGACTGCGGCAGCAGCGCCGGAAGCGCGTCTACATCAAGATTCTGCGGCCCTATGAAATGAGAGAGGGCGACAAAACCATCGGCATCTATCCCGCCGACAACTACACCGTCAGCTACTCGATTAACTTCCCGCATCCGCTGATCGGGCAAGAGTGCTTCCGCGTGGAACTTTCCAACGGCAGCTATGTTGAGCAGATTGCTGCGGCACGTACCTTCGGGTTCCTGGAACAGCAGCAGGCCATGCTCAACATGGGACTCATCCGTGGCGCGTCGCGGGAGAACTGCGTTGTGCTGACGCGCGCCGGCATTGACAATGGGCCGCTGCGCTTTCCAGATGAGTTCGTGCGCCACAAGGTGCTCGACCTGATTGGCGACTTGGCGCTGTTCGGGAAGCGCGTATTCGGCTACGTGAAAGCGGACCGCGCGGGACATGCCATGCACACCGCGATTGTCTCTCGCGTGTTGCGCGACTCGACCTACTGGGAAGAAGTGACGCTGGATGAATACACGGCCGCTCAGTTCCCCGAAGAGCACCTGGCCGTGGCCGATTAAACTGCCTCGTCGTGTTGGTGCGGAAGTGTCATTCCGAACGCCAGTGAGGAACCTGCAGTTTTCTCGGATCGCCACAAGGCTGCAGTCGCAAAGAGTGTCGAGCGCCTCCACTCCTGCAAGGCGTCTGCGCTACCCTGAGTAGGTGAAGAAGACCACGTATCTTTCCTTGGGCTCCAATCTGGGCGACCGTCGCGCCAATCTTCGTAACGCAATCGGAAAGCTGCTGAACCTGGGCCGGCTAATCGCGGTTTCGTCTTTCTACGAAACTGAGCCGGTGGAATTCACCGATCAGCCATGGTTTCTCAACTGCGCGGTAGCGCTTCACACGCAACTACAGGCCGATGACTTCCTGGCAGGGATCATGGCGATCGAGCGTGAAATGGGCCGCCAGCGCACCCAGCCCAAGGGACCACGCACCGTCGATATCGACATTCTGCTGTTCGGAAAGGCAGTGCTGACGACAGAGCAGCTCACGCTGCCGCATCCTGCCATGCACCAGCGGCGCTTCGTACTCGAGCCGCTGGCCGAGATCGCACCCGATGTGCAGCATCCCTTGCTGAAGAAGAGCGCGCGCGAACTCCTGGCCCTGTTGCCAAAGACTGGCGCCACCGTAAAGAAGGTTTGATCTGTAGGTGTGAACGCGCTCGGTCAAACCGGGTGACGGTTCGGTGAGTCGAACAGACGAAGGCAGGCGGAGCCAGCACGAACTGCGTCAGAATCCTGTAGGATCCAGCGGGCCTGGAAACAGTCCTTCGGTATCAGAGTCCTTCCCTTTGTGCTTATCTTTTCCCCAGGTCCAGTACATGCCCACATACGCGTAGTTCTCGGTCTGCCCTGCGACGGAGTGCCCATAGCAGAAGAGAAACTGCTCGCCTTCATGGTGCTTGAAGTGGTAGTAGCCGCCTACGTCTAACATGGTGGAAGCCTCGGTTTGCGGCGCCGCGCTTCCCTCTGAACCATGGGCAAAGATTTCGGCGCCCAACTCCAGCCTCTCGTTCAGTTCTTTCTTCACCAGCCAGCCGGTGTATGGGAAATTGCGATACCCGGTCTGCGGAACTACCTGATACCCCGCGCCCCCGTCGAAGGTCCACTTGCCCACGTTCTTTTGCAGCCAGATCGGTAACTTGTACCAGACCTTGCCCACGCCTAGACCTTTCTGCGCATTGCCGGTCGGCATTTCGAACATGGTGAAGCTGCCAATCTGCGGAAAGTATTTACGCTCCTTGATGAACGCAATCTTCACTCCCAACTCCATGTCGGTCAGCCCAAACTCGGTGGGGCCGGCTCCGCTGGGCAGATACACCGGATTGTTGCTTGGCGCGGCCACGCCAAAAGGCAATATGGCATGCAATTGCACCCGAGGCAGCGCGCCCCAGTTGAACTCGAATGCCGGGCCCTGGGAGTCCATTTCTACGGGGGTTCCGTCGGCAGAGCCAAAGATATAGAACTCGTAGTGGTGCAGCTCCACCGGCACAGGATCGTCGGTCTGATAGGGCGGTCCTTGCGCCCACACTTTCGATCCCGCCAGCGTCGCGAGCAAGAAGATCGCTGCGATCACGCAATTGGAGCGAGTCCTCATCGGCAAATCCAAAACGGCAGAACGCGAGAGTCTGCCTCTTCATCGCCCGCTCATGTTAAGCCCTGTGGCACGCCGGTTTCCGAGTGTCATCCTGAGCGGAGTGAGGTCGCACAGCGACCGAACGCAGTCGAAGGACCTCTATTCCCTCCGAGACTCTTTTCTGTAATCCTGAGCTTGCCGCGGCGGACGAAGGACAACTGCTGTGAGCCCCCATTACACTCACGGATGCCATCGCAGGGTCGGCCATTGCTGGTAGGATCTTCACTTCCGGCATGTTGGTTCTGCGGAAGCGACCGGAGAGGTAACAATTGAAGAAACCGTTCCTGGTACTCGTCCTCTGCCTGATGGCAGCAACACTTGCCGATGGCAAATCTACGAAATTGGTAACCAGTTGGAAGAATCCTGAATACTCCGGCCAGGCCTTTCACCGGATTCTCGTGCTTGGTATGAGCGCCAAGCCGGGCGTTCGTGCCGACTTTGAAGATGCGTTATCGAAACTGGTGACGCGTGAAGGCGTTGAGGCGATTCCGGGGAATACCATCCTGCTGCGCCCCGAAGGCACCAAGCTCGACATCGACTATCTGAAGAGCCAGGTCAAGACTTTCAAAATCGATGCGGTCATCGTGTCGCGGCTGGTCAAGGTCGATAAGACCATCACCTATGTTCCCGGCCAGCCTTACATGCCGTACCCGTATTACGGCTCTTTCTATGAGTACTATGGCGCGGTATATCCCATGGTTTATACGCCGGACTACTTGCGGGAGGACACCACCGTCCGTGTCGAAACCAACGTTTACGCTGTGACCTCCGGCGAGGGGCAGCTGGTTTGGACAGGAGTGAGCGACACTTTCAATCCGCGCTCGGCCGACAAGGTCATCGCCGCTCTTTGCAAGCTAATTGTTCAGGAGCTGCAAAAAGAGGCGATCGTCTGACTGCAGGCGCCGAATCATGGCAAATCAAGCCGAGTCACGAAGGATTGAAAAGCCGACTCCTCGCGAAGCCCAGCAAACAACGTGGAGTCATGAAGAGCGACGATCTGGGGTTCGTGATTCGCCAACGCTACGTTGAGGTAGTGGAGCGCTTGCGGCTTCATCCCAATCTGACTATAGGTTGCTGCCAGGTCAAACGCCGGCAGCGTTCCTTCGCCGTAGAACTCTTGTTGCTTCTTCAGGATGGCTTTCCACATGCCTTGCTGCTGTCCCGAGCCGTAACCCGTTTTGGCGGCTTTCGCGATCGCCAGTTCCTGCTGGTTGTTCGTAAGTTTAGCAACCTCCAGCCTGGCAGCCATATAGCAGCGATAGTCCTTGTTCATGAGGCAGACTGTTTCCAGGTAGCGATAGGTAGGCACAAACTCAGGTTGGCTTTGTTCCAATTGCTTAAGTAACTCGATTCCCTGCTCCCGTTGGTCCGAGTACAGAAGAACGAATGCTTTGTCCGCCAGAATTGAAATTGAGCCCGGCTCGAGCTGCTGAGCAATTTCCAGCTGTTCCTCAGCCTGAGGGTAGCGTCCCAGCGCGCAGAGAAACGTCCCATACCAGTGATGAGCGGTAGCCGACCTTGGATCGAGTTCTATCGCACGGTGAAACTCCCGCTCGGCGTCTCGAGCATCGAGGTTTCCATAAAATGTGGCGAAGGCCAGCGAGAGGTGCGCTTGCGCGGAAGAATCGTCCAGCTCAACCGCCCTTCGGGCCGCCGCCAGGGCCCGAGGATAAGCTTCCTTGGCCGGCATGGTTCCGTATTCGCGCAGCAGGTTGTAGCAATCGGCCAAACCTGTGTAAGCCGGCGCGTAATTAGGGTCGTGAACAATCGCCTGGGTGAACAAGTCAACCGCCTTGTTCAGCGACTCGGGAGTACGCTTGTCCCAATAGAAACGTCCTTCCAGGTACAAGCGCTGGGCCTCAGCATCGTGGGCGCTTTCCACCGGTGCTTTGATCTTTGACGACGACGTAATGGACTGCGCTGCAGACCGGGTGGATGAATCCCTCGGCGTTGCCCGTCCTTTCATCAGCAGAAGACCAAACCCAAGTCCAATCGCGGCTACCGCGACGGCCAAGGTGAGCACGATATATCGTTCCCGCAAGGGCCTGGCCACCTGAGACAAGTCACCCCCGATGCCTGCTGGCAGGGATACGGGTAACTCCTCAGCACCGGGAATTTCTTCTTTCGGCCTCGGTACCACCTGAATCGGGGCGACCCAACGGTAGCCGGAACGGGAGACGGTCTCGATAAACCGCGGATTACTTGCCGTATCGCCCAGGGTCTCTCGCAGGCGGTTGACGGCGGTATTGATCGAGCGGTCGAAATCGACAAAAACGTTTTCGTCCCACAGGGCGCGGCGTAATTCCTCCCGGCTCAAGACCTCCTGCGGCCGCGACAGAAAAAGCCGCAACGCACGCAAGGGGACATCCTGCACCTTGACCCTTACGCCGTTCTTGCGCAACTCACCTGAACCTAAGTCAATCTCGAAGACGCCGAACCGGAAGATTCCATCTGACTCTTTCCGGCTATCCATGAGTCTTCCTCCGTGGCGTGTCGCGAGCGTCCAGAGTATAGCACTATCTTGGCCTTTTATAGAGGCTCACGAGACCGGTAAGAAGTTGACGCAAATATATATAAATAAACGCTTTATTGGGTTATCGAACAATGATTTAAAGTTATTTGACCTCTCAGAATGAGCAGGAGAATATTGACACACCCTAAAAAGAGCACGCAACTGGATTTCGGGGATTCTGTGGAGGAGAAAAATGGTGCGCAAATTCATCAACTTTGTCTTGTGCTGTGCCTTTCTGGCGGCGACCAGCGCCGCCTTTGCCGACACGCTTAACGTCGCGACTGGCTTAGACAACAACTACAACCTCATCACCCAGGACGGCGGCTACGATGCCCACTGGACCGTCCAGCAGGCCAACGATCAGTACACCCCCGCCCAGGTAGTAATGCCCGGGGACGCCGACTGGTACGGCGGCTGGCTACCCAATGGCCCCAATTCCAACTGGATTGCCCGCAACGCTTTCAACTGCTGTAACGGCGGCGGGTCTTACACGTTCTCCACCACCTTCTACGCCGCTGACCCAAGCGCAGCCAGCATCACCGGAGCGTGGGCGATCGACGACGGCGGCGTACTGCAGTTGAACGGCCAGACCATCGACACCCAGGGTTCGGGCGGGTGGGGCACCTTGCACGACTTCAGCGCCTCCGGCTCCAGCTGGTTTGTCCAGGGTCTGAATACGCTTTCCATCACCATCACCGACAACGACAACAACTTTGAAGCCGTACGTCTGGAAGGCACGGCCACTGGCGTAACCACGCCAGAGCCAGGGACCTTTATTATGCTGCTCTCCGCCATCGGCGGTGCAGTTCCGTTCGCCAAGCGGCTGTTGAAGTAAATCATCAACTAACTTCTCTGGCTACGATCCAAGCAGGACGCATTGCGCGCTCCTGCCGGGTTCTATAGAAGGGGATGTCAAGAGAAAATACTTCACCCCCGGCGGCAGAGAGGGGTAGTTCTCTGGCATCCAGCCCCGGTTGATGCCGGCATGAGCTTTGCGGCGGCAGGGTCTTCTGGTTTTCGCTTCCACGTTACTGCGTCGTCGTCGGCTGAGGCTGCACAAGCCACATGGGTGGTCATGGCCAACCATGGTTCTATCGGAGACTCGCCCGCTGGCGGGCGGCGCTATGGCTTTGTTGGGTTGTCCGAGGGAGCATACGGTGCCCCGTGAGACTTGGTCCTTGCAGGACGCTTTAGCCTAACCCGGCCAGGATACTTACCCTCGAACCCGAGCGCTCAGTGAGAACGACAATGCGAAAACGAATTCCGCTACGTCCCGTCGCTGCGCGCTCAAGCCGCATGTGGCGTCAGATATTCAGCGTCGAAGGGCTCTCCTTTCTTCCAGATGTGTAGAGTGACGGCGGCGATTTTGCGGGCCAGGGTGAGCCGCGCCAGCTCGGGCTTCATTCCCTTTATCAGAAGGTTTTCGTAGAAGCTGGCAAACACTCCGCTGCTGCCGCTGGCCGTGGTGGCCGCACCCTTAAACAGATTCTTAAGATCGTGATTGTGGTTGAGATTCAATCCGCGAATGAAGACTGGCTTGCTGCGTCGTTGCAGTTGTCCGTTCACCATCTGATAATCGGCGCTGCTGCGCGTCTCCAGGGCCAGACCGCAGTAGGCCCAGAACTGGCGCTTGCTGCGGAAGCGATGCGGCGTCTGCACCCGCGCAATGAGCAGGGCAACGCGAATGGGACCGAGCCAGGGAATGGAACGCAGCAACCTGCTCTCTTGATGCTTGCGGGATTCCAGCAGCAGATCGCGACGAGCTTCGCGACGCAACTGCTGCAGCAGATCCAGTTGCTGATAGAGCCGCCGCGCGCGCCGCTGTAATCCCGGCTCCAGCAGCTGCGCTAAGTAGTCTTCGCGATGGCGTCCGTAAGGCTTCTGGCCGGCACAAGCAATCGCCTGGCCGCGATACAGTGCCTTGATGCGGCCCATGATGCGGGTGGTGTCTTCGGTCAGCGCGGCATAACTGCGCCCCAGTTGCTTGACCGCGGCCGTGCTTCTCTGTCCCTGATAAACCGCCGAGAGCAGGCCCGCACGCAATAACTCGGCCAGCTTGCGAGCATCAATGGCATCGCTCTTGTTGCCCGCCTTGAGCAACGCGTTCTTGCGCGGATTGCACACCACCAGCTTGGCCACGCGCTCCACCAGCAGATCGTAGAGCCACGCCGCCTGACTGCCTTCTTCGAAGGTCACGTGGAGTGTACCGCGCAGCCCAGCGAAGAAATCCAGGATGGCGCGCGCCTGGGTCGCGAGTATGGATTGCATCACCAGCTTGCCGTCGCTATCTAGCACGGCCACGCTGATAGTGCTCTGGTGGACATCCAGCCCGACATACTTGATGCTATTCATCAGGGTGTTCCTTTCCTTTCGGCTTGGTTACTGCTTCTCACAGCAACTGCAGCCTACTCCGAAAGGGGCGCCCTTCTATAATGCGTGCCCCAGGTTCGCCCTTCGTTTGGGCTAACCTGGGCATCCCCCGGATCTGAGCCTCACTGCGGCGTCGTCTGCGGCGTCGTCTGTTGCGATGCCGGCTGTGGGTTTGGAGTCATTGGCTGCGGCGCCGGCGGTTGCTTCTGCTGCTCCTGCTCTGTCTTAGGCGCGATGCCCTTCTCTTCCGCTTCAGCGCCCGGCATCACGTTCTTCAGTGGCGACGTGCTTTGCTCCTCGCGCTCCGGATGCGGTAGCGGCTTGCGCGGCAACATCTGGTCGCGCATGGCAGCGTTGTAGACGAAGATTGCCTCAACCGTAGCCGCTTGCGCCAGGTCCTCAGGTTGCAGGCTCTCGTAGGTATCCATGTTGGTGTGGTGAGTGCGTGAGCCGTAATCCAGCGGGTCCTGGATGAACTGGAATCCCGGAATACCTACCGCATCGAAGTTCTCGTGATCTGTGCCGCCGGTATGGCGCAAGGTAATGGTCGTGACCCCAAGGTCTTTCAGCGGCGCCATCCACTGCTTGAAAATCGGTGCGACGGCAGCGTTGTGCTCGAGGTAGATCCCGCGTAGGCGGCCGCTGCCGTTATCGACATTGAAGTAGCCCGAGATTTTCTGCTGATCCGGCTTGAGCTGCACCGGTCCCGCCGGCTTACGCAACCACTCCGGCATTTTCATCTGGTCAGGAGCAGTGGATAAGGGCACGTATCCGAAATGTTCTTTCACATAGCCCGCGGAGCCAAACTCGCCCTGTTCTTCACCCGTCCACAGTCCAACCCGTATGGTGCGACGCGGCTTCACTTTCAGGGTGGTGAGAATTCGCATTACCTCCATCGCGACCACCGTGCCTGCGCCATTGTCGGTCGCTCCCGTTGCCGATGCCCAGGAGTCGAGATGGCCGCCCACCATCACCAGTTCGTCTTTCAGCTTGGGATCGGTGCCGGGAATTTCTGCGATGGTGTTAAAGCCGTGCTCGTGATCGCCGCTGAACTTGGTGTCGATGTTCATCTCGACCGTCACCGGCACCCGCGCTTTCACCAGCCGATACACGCGGCCGTAGTTCTCAATGGCCATCACCGCGACGGGCACGGAATTCATGTGCTCGTGCTGATAGGCAAATGAGGTCAGGTCAGCGCCGCCGTCGTCAGTAAAGGTACCGCCGGTGGCGCCGTTGTCACGCATTTCGCGGCTGGGCACAACCACGGCGAGCGCTTTCTCCTCAGCCATGAGCGTGTTGATCTTGTTGCGCAGCTCCAGCCGCTTCAGGTAGTCCTTGCGCCACTCCTGGCTCGGCGGCTTCAACGGATACTCTTCGATTTTCTTCAGGTCGGCTTCGTCGTAAGTCTTGTACAGCGGCTTTTCGACCGGCTTCACCTCCCACGGCGCGCCGAGGAACACGATCTTGCCGCCCAGTTTGCCGCGATACTGATCGAGGTCCTTCTCCTCTTTGATCTCAGCCACCGCCACTGGCGCTGTGATCGCACCATTGGTCGGCGGAGACCACGGAGCCGCTTGCGCGATGAGCACCGCCGTGTCCGGCGAAGTCATACGCACCCACGTGTTGAGCTGCTGCCATCCCATGCCGAACTCGCCCCAGTCTTCCAGGTGCGCGTTGGCGCAACCCATGGCCGTGAACTGATCGCGGGTCCACTCGTTGGCCTTCTGCAAGTTCGGCGAACCGGTAAGCCGGGGACCGATGCCGTCCGCGAGCGCCGAGGCATACTCCATCACATGTGAGTGTGCCAGCCCTTCCTGGCGAATGAGCTGATACATGTTCAGGTCGAGATTCTCGCGCTGCGGCTGCGGCAGCTCGTATGACGGCTGAGCGGGTTGGGCGGGAGCTTTCTTTTCAGCGGCAAGCGAGGGAAGTGCGATGGCAAAACATAGCGACAGCGCAACCGCGCGCTGAAGGGAAGCAACGATAGACATGCGTGAATTCCTCGTCAGAAGTGCAATTGGGCAGAGTAGCAGATGCAGGTCATGGGTACCAAGCCGGCGCCTTGACCCGCTGAAGATTTGTTCGACGGTGAGCGTCTACGACGCTATCTCTTTGGGTTGCTTTGAGACCGCTTGGACACACTTCAGAATCTCGGTGTCGGTCAGCATCCGATCAGAACTCTTCGCCCTCTGATAAATGCGTTCGACCACTTCGTCTGTCGTCTCGTAGCCATGACGTTCCAGCCAGAAGTAGACGTTCGACTTGCCGCTCATGGGTCCGATCTCGATGACCTGCTCCATGCCGAAGTAGCGCGCCGGCACGCCGGAGTAGATACTGTCGGCCAACTCGGCGTCGTTCTTGCGGTATGCCTTGATGACCGCCGCGGCATGAACGCCGGTTCCGGTGCGGAAGGCATCGTCGCCGACCACCGGGTAGTTCTTGGGAATGGGCACGCCGGTAGCTCTCGACACCGCCTCGCAGTAATTCTTGAGCTTGGTAAGGTCCTGGCTCACCCAGGGCTCAACCCCGAGCAGCTTCAGGTTGACCAGCATCTGGTCCATCTGTGTATTGCCCACGCGCTCGCCAATTCCGCAGGCAGTAGCATGTACAACTTCAGCCCCCGCGACCAGCGCGCCCAGAGAGTTTGCAACCGCCAGTCCGCGGTCGCAGTGGCCATGCCACTCCACACGTATATTCGCTCCGCTGGGCTTCACCACTTCATTCATCACAAACTGGATCAGCGCGACCACGCCCATGGGAGTCGCATGTCCCACAGTGTCGCAGATGACAATTGCCTTGGCCCCGCAATTGATAGCGGCGGTGTACATGCGCTGGATGGTTTCAGGATCGCAACGCGTGGTGTCCTCGGTAACGTACATGACGTCGAGCCCGTGCGACACCGCGAACTTCACAGCGTGTTCGGTTGTGCGGAGCAGAAAGTCGTCGGTCCAATCCTCGGTGTAGCGGCGGATGGGACTCGAGCCGATGAACGTCGCAGCCTCAATCGGCACTCCCGTGCGCTGCACGATCTCAGCGATCGGGCGAATGTCGTTCTCGTGGGTACGCGCCGCGCAGTTGGGCTTGATCTTCAGGCGCGCGCGACCAATCTCGCGAGCCAAGGCTTCGCAGTGTGCGACGGCGCGCGGCCCGGCGCCCGGCAAGCCGATGTCGAGCATGTTGATCCCAACGTGTTCCATCAGGTGCAGGATCTCGATCTTCTCTTCGATGGAAGGATCGCGGACCGACGGCGACTGCAGTCCGTCGCGCAGTGACTCGTCATTGAGCAGAGCACGCCCGGCCGGCTTCATGGAGCGGGCATAGACCGTGTTCCAGTCGTAAATCAGCTCAGATACGTCAGACAAATAGCACCCTCTACGAACGAACTTTAGATTTCCCCACCAGATCCGCGGCTTTATTGCGGATTTTCAGCGCCCCACAGCGCTGAATCAGCAGAACCGAAGCAGCCTGCCATGACTTAAAGTGATGGATCTTGTCGAGCCCATCACTTTGAGTCATCTCCGGAAGTCGCGCTTTTTGGCGCAACCGTCACTCCAAACACCGATTTTTGCCCCAATCCAGCGACATTTTTGCCACGTGGCTCTTCCGATGACGGCAAATACAGCGTCTTGCAATGCTCACAGCGGTAGATTTCCGCCTGCGGGCCATACGCAGCTTTCACGTCGCCACACGCCTGTTCAATCCGGTCGGTCAGATAAAACCAGCGCTTCAGATGTCCAGCGCAGATTTTCCCCTTCTCGTCCTTCTCGTTGCAGGCGCGTTGATACGCCTTCTTGTATTTGACTTTGTGGTTAGGAAGCTGTGCCGGTGTGTCTTCGGTGATGGGAGCCATGGTCGCTGAAGCCATAGATTCGGACGGTCTCCGGATAACTTGCGGGAACCGTGCAATTGTAACCCACACCACGACGAACAATCACCGCCCGGAGGCTTACAATATCTGCACATGATCGCGCGTCCAGTGCTCCTGCTCTGCCTTATTACTATGCTCGTGTCTGTAGGTTGTACCAAGCCGCAGTCCACTTCGGCCGCGGCAAGCGCCAGCCAGAGCAAACCGGCTGCCGCTCCCGATCCGCGTGTCCAGCAGATTGCCGCACTCAATGACGTGCCTTCAGACAGCGGACGCAGCAGCATCGACGGCAACAAAGTGATGCAGCACGTGAAAGAAGTTGTGGCCATCGGCTCGCGGCCAGTCGGCAGCGCGGGGCACGCCAAACTGGAGCAACTGATTCATTCGAAGCTGAAGAACGACCAGGTGGAAGATGACACCTTCACCGCGCAAACGCCGGTTGGCAGCTTCAAGATCAACAACATCATCGCGAAGTTCCCGGGAAAGAAGGATGGCATCATCGTTGTCGCCGGGCATTACGACACGAATTATCCGCTGCCCAAAACTTATGTCGGCGCCAATGACGGCGGCTCGTCAACGGCATTGTTACTTGCGTTGGCCGATCATTTCCGCAGCAACCCGTCCCAGGGTTATAGCGTTTGGCTGGTGTGGACCGACGGCGAAGAGGCATTCGTGCAATGGAGCGCCAGCGATAGCCTGTACGGCACCAAGCATCTCGCTCAGACATGGCAGCAGGACGGTACAGCGAAGCAGATCAAGGCGTTTCTGCTAGTCGATATGATCGGCGATGCCGATCTTGACATCCAGAAAGAAACTCAATCGACGCCATGGTTAAGCGAGTTGGTATACAAGGCCGCCAGTAACCTTGGTTATCAATCGCACTTTTACCAACAGGCAGGCGAGATCGAAGACGACCATCTGCCGATGCTGAAAGCGGGAATCCCCTCGGTTGACATCATCGATCTGGACTACGGCTATAACAACTCCTACCATCACACGCCGCAAGACACCATCGACAAGTTGAGCCCGAAGTCGCTGGCGATCGTGGGAGATGTAGTGCTGGAAACGATTCGGCTGATCAACGCGCACTACTAGCAGGTCTGTCGATTACAGCGGAGTGCGTGAAGGTGATCGACTGCTCAGAATGACAGAAAGACCTCGTTGTTGGTGGCGGGAACCTTGAACTCGATTCCGCGTTCGTGATTCACGGAGACAGTCTTTCTAATATCCAGGTCACTGAGCGGAACCCGTCGTTGCTCGCCGTTCACCGTCAATTCCAGAACGCCCGGACGCAAGAGATAACGCTCTGCTTCCAATTGTTCACCATTCGAGAAGAAGAAAACTGTTTTCGGAAGCGGCTTCGCCGGGGCGGCACTCGACGCCAACGGAACATTTGTCACACTCGACCGGCCGACGGGTGCCGCACCGGCTTTGTATGAGGCAGAGAGTCTGTCTGCGTTTGAAAACACTTTCGAACGTCGGATGAGTTGCAGGAGGGCATCTTCACCTCCTGCTCCATGTGAGGTTCCCGCAATCCTGCCGTTTCGGTCGATGAGAACGTAGTGCGGGAACGCATGAGCGCCAAATTGGGTAGCCATAGTACGGTCCTGATCGAGGGCAATCTGGCCGGATCTGGGATTGCTTTGCAGGTACGCTCTGACCGCCTCCGGCGATTCTCCGACATCGACCGCCAGCACCACCAATCCCTTATCGGCGAAGGCCCTCTCCACCTGGTCCACGGCTGATTGATCACCGCGGCAGTACTGGCACCAGGTTGCCCAGAATTGCAGCAGGACCACGTTTCCGCTTAGCGAACTGTTGGTAATGGGTCCGCCGTCGAGTGCCTGGACTGAGAATTGTGGGGCGTGTCCCTGGGCGCCGACCTCAACCGCGGTGCACAACAGGAGCAAAATCAGCGAGGCGCACAGAATCGCCCACGGATGGACGCGCGTCCCGGTCTTCGCCGGTCCAGATCGGACGTCGAGGCTATTTGTATGTGTGGTTCGCAAGCTCACATTCTAGGTGGTTTGCTATAGGGTCAAAGAGGCTTTTATTGCCGGATAGCCAGAAACTTGTAAACCGCTCCGAAATTGGGAACGATTCTGAAGAACTCTTCGCAGCTACAACTTCGGGGAATCGAATCCGCACAACAGAGCCGCATCGCGTAGTCTTTGATCCGCGCTAAAAAATATGCGGCCGTCGGGAGCAGTGTCGCACCAGTCCA
This sequence comes from uncultured Acidobacteriaceae bacterium, assembly GCA_963796585.1. Taxonomy (GTDB): domain Bacteria; phylum Acidobacteriota; class Terriglobia; order Terriglobales; family Acidobacteriaceae; genus CAVVDY01. The sequence continues at coordinate 140,799 of CAWCMB010000001.1, read as the reverse complement.
GGGCAGCGGCCAGCTGAAAACAGTCTGCCGCGCGCAAATCGTACCGATCCACGAGATGGACGGCCCTGGTCAGAACCTTTTCAGCGGGCGGTACACTCAACCACAGGCTCGCCAGTCTGCCGGCAAAAGTCTTTGCCTTGTTCCATTCATCAACCGTGATTTGCTGCATCCGCAACAGCCGCGCCAACGCACTCGCAATTTCCACCGGGGCACCCCACCACACTACGGCCTCATGGGTCTTAAGAAGCGCGGAAGCTCGGCCGGTGAGGGGTTGACGTGTGCAGAGTGGAACCAACGCGCTCGCATCCCAAAAGGCGGGAATTCGCGTCATCGATCCTCACGCTCTTCGCGCCAGATACGATCCATCACTTCCCGGGAAACATTGCCTGGAGGATCTGGCCATGAAAAATTTTTCGGTCGTCTCTTCTTCGGAGGAACCAAGCGGCCTTGTGCGATCAGACGTCGTTCGTGCTCGGAGTAATCTTCCAGATCGCACGGCACAATCCGCGCGACGGGTCTGTTTCGCTCACACACAAGCACTTCTTCGCCCTGTTTTACCAGCTGAATGTGAGAACTCAAATTGGCTTTGAGCTCGGCGATGTTGACCGTCTTCATGTTTGATATCGTATCGATATGACCAAGTTAGTCAAGTATATATTTTGAGGTGTGTCGTTCAGAGCCCTGTCCCCAGGTCTCTCCGCACGTGTGGGTGAAGGGTTTTTGCGCTCGGGATACACTGGTCGTTTCGGAGATAACCTGAATGCCCCGCGGCAACATTCCACGCCAGCCTTCCAAAGCCGGACGCCAGGACCGCGTTAAGAAACTAGTTTCTAGGGGTTCAAAGATCCCACGCAAGCCAAAAGATGGCTTGCATGGGGCACCCGAACCGCATAGGGTACCCACGCCCGCGAAGTCAAAGGCGGTTAAGGGCTATAACCCCGTCGCCCCTGCAAGAGTTAACGAAATCCTTAAGCGGCTCGACGAGCGGTATCCCAACGTGACTTGCGCGCTGCATCACAACAGCGCATGGGAGCTGCTGGTCGCCACCATCCTCTCGGCGCAATGCACCGACGTCCGAGTCAATATAGTGACGCCGGTGCTGTTTCAGAAATATCCCTCGCCTGAGCACTTCGCAGCTTTGCAGCCCGAAGACCTGGAAGACGACATCCGCTCCACCGGATTCTTCCGCAACAAGTCGAAGTCACTCGTTGGCGCCGCACGCAAAGTGGTCAGCGACTACGGCGGAGACGTTCCTCGCACGATGGATGAGCTGCTGACCATTCCCGGGGTGGCGCGCAAGACGGCCAACGTGGTTCTCGGGAGCTGGTACAACATCGCTGACGGGGTGGTGGTTGACACGCACGTGCAGCGCATCTCGCGTCGGCTGGAACTGACGAAAAACGAAGACCCGCGGAAGATCGAGCAGGACTTGATGAAGGTGATCCCGCGCTCGCGCTGGATCGACTTTTCCCACCAGATCATCCATCACGGGCGGGCGCTGTGCATCGCCCGCCGGCCGAAGTGCGCGGAGTGTCCGCTGGAGAATATCTGCCACGCCGCCGACAAGACGTGGAGCACCGTGGAGATTCACAAGAGCGCGAAACCGTGAGAGTGGTTTTCTGCTGGTTGGAGGTTCGGCCGGATGACCTTCGCGAGAGCGCCACAGGGGCTATAAAAGCCCCGACAGAGACAGAGCAGCGTTGCGGCACGGCTTCACAGGCTGCTGAAAAACTCTTCGCAGTGGAAAAAACAGCAGATCCCTCACCTCTAAAGAGGTTCGGGATGACAAAACACAGGACTTTCATGGCGCAGCTGAAGCTGCGCCCCTTCAAAACGGCGCCCGCAGAGTTTTTCAGCAGCCTGTGAAGCCGTGCCCTGATACAAAGTCGTAAGCGGCGAATGGGCGGTCGAGCCTTGATACAAGACAGTTGGTTTCCGCGACGAACTCGCGACCCAAGATGCTAGCCGCCGTTCGGCGCCGGCGCGTTCAAGGCGAGACGGATCACGTCTCGATATGCCCGCACCGCTTCCGCCGCGCCAACATCCTTCGGCCCAGCGCCGAGCAGCGCGGCCAGCATTCGCAAGACCATTCCTTTGATAATCCCGATGCGCAGTATCAGCACTTTTATCGCCGAGAAGTGTTTGCGCGCGTAGCGCAACATGTTGGTGTACCAGAAGAGCTGCTTGTCGGCGAAGCTCAGCTTGCCTATGCTGTGCGCGCCGGAATGATGGAACCGCGCTGCCGGACAATACACGATCTTCCGTCCTGAATCGATGAGACGCTTGCAGAGGTCGACGTCCTCGAACCACACGGGAGCGAACTGGGTGTCCATGCCGCCGACCCCATCCCACGCATCGCGCGTGATAGCCAGGCAGGCTCCTGCGGGCTGTTCGACCTGTTGTGCCTTCGAGTAATCAGCTTCCAGACACCGATAACGGCGGTTCACGGGATTCGACGGCCAAAGCTGGTTGATCAGCAGAACCTCGCACAGCAGGCTGCCCAGTGTCGGCAGGCGGCGAAAGGCGAACCCGCGTTGCGGCTGACCGTCGGCACTCATTAGCGCGCCTCCTGCGGCTGCGGCGGATTGCGCGCTCATGCACTCGATCAAGGCGGTGACGGAACCGTGCTCCGCGATCGCGTCGGGATTCAGAACAAGCAGAACATCTCCGCTTGCGGCCCGCGCTCCGTGATTCACGCCCGCCGCAAAGCCGAGATTGCGCGAAATTCGCAATAACTCTACCGGATGCTCTCGACGGAACTCCTCGACTCGCGCCACGGTTTCGTCTTGCGAGGCATTGTCAACGACGACAATTTCGCAATCCTCGCCCGCCAATGCGGCGAGGCACTGCGTAATGCTTTCGGCGGAGTTGTAGGTCACGATGATGGCCGAGCAGCGGGGCATGGAAGGAAGCCGAATTATAATCGTCGCTTATTCAAAACAGCGTCATATTGCGTCACATGAGACCGAAGTGGAAATAATCCAGACCTCCCTTCCGGGAGTAGTTGTCATTCAGCCCAAAGTCCACGAAGACAGCCGCGGCTTCTTCATGGAAACGTATCGCGCCGAAGCGCTCGCCGAAGCCGGCATTCGCGACAGCTTTGTGCAGGATAACCATGCGCGGTCGGCGCGCGGGGTACTGCGCGGATTGCACTATCAATTGCGGCAGCCGCAAGCCAAGCTTTGCCGTGTGGTCTGGGGAGAAGTCTTCGACGTGGCGGTCGACATAAGGCTCGACTCACCTAGCTTCGGACAGTGGGTAGGAGTGACTTTGTCGGAACAAAACAAGCTTCAAATCTATGTTCCACGTGGCTTCGCTCACGGATATGTGGTGCGCTCCGAGACTGCGGAGTTCCTCTACAAATGCAGCGACTACTACGAGCCGAGCGATGATCGTGGCGTGCTGTGGAGCGACCCAGCAATCGGCATCGCATGGGATGTAACAGATCCCATGGTGTCTGCCAAAGACCAGCAGTATCCCCGGCTGGCTGAGGTGCCACACCAGATGCTGCCGAGATACAAGCCATGAAGCTGCTGGTCACCGGCACCACCGGTCAGATTGGATGGCAGCTACTGCGCACCCTGGCTCCCTTGGGAGAGGTGGTCGCGCCATCACGCGCTGAGCTCGACTTGTCAGACCCCGACCAGGCAGCACGTGTCGTTCGCGAGATTCAACCCGATGTGATCGTGAATGCCGCAGCCTACACCGCGGTGGACAAGGCGGAAAGCGATCCCGAACTGGCGCAAACGGTGAATGCCGTTGCCCCCGGGCGCATGGCGCAGGAGTTGGCGCGAATCGGCGGGCTGATGATCCAGTACTCGACGGACTACGTCTTCGATGGCAGCAAACCTGAGCCTTACACCGAAGACGACGCTACCGGGCCAGTGAACGTCTACGGCCGAACCAAGCTTGCAGGAGAGCAAGCCATTGTGGAGAGCGGCTGTGCTCACATTATCCTGCGCACCTCGTGGGTATACGACACGCGCGGCAGTAACTTCCTACGCCGGGTGCTTCGGCTGGCGAGAGAGAAGCACGAGTTGCGCATGGTGGATGATCAGCATGGAGCGCCTACCTGGGCGCGGGCAATTGCCGAAGCCACAGCCGCCATGGTGGCGGTGTTGAGCGCCGGCAAAGCGACCGATCCGGATGCGCGAAGCTGGCCGATCAGCGGGGTTTACCACCTTACCGCTGCGGGATCGACGACGTGGGCTGGATTCGCCCGCACCATACTGGAAACCTACGAAGAACTGCTGGCGTGGCCGGCGGATTCCGGCGAATTCAGTGGCCCGCTGCTGGCCAAGCGGGTAGCTCCTATTGCCAGCTCTGATTTCATAGCTGCTGCTCCCCGACCAGCCAACTCTCGTCTTTGCAACGCCAAGATAGAGCGGGATTTCGGTGTGCGTCTTCCCGACTGGAAGCATCTGCTCCGTCTTGCCATGTTGGAGACGATTCGCTGATAATGAGGCGCGGTTCCAGCGGCGCCGGATGGTCCTCGCGGACTCATAACTCCAGCTCTTATCAGGGAAGAAATCGGCGCGAAGTAGCTTCGAGTGCGGAATCTTTAGGAGATTCATGAAGGGCAACCTATTGGCTGGAGGAATCGGCTCCCGGCGGCATCGTCTGACGCGGGCTACCAATAAGCACCTGCTTCCGGTTTGCGAAGCAGGGCACTTCCAGGCTGCGGCAGGTGAGCGGTGAAGCTGATCGTAACCGGAGGCGCCGGATTCATTGGCTCAAATTTCGTGCATCGCACGTTGGCGGCTCACAGCGACTGGAAGCTGCTGGTCGTTGACAAGCTGACATACGCAGGAAATCTGAAGAATCTCGAAGCAGCGCTGGGGTCGGGGCGCTGCGAGTTCGCGCAGATTGATATTTGTGAACCGGCTGTGGCCGATGTGCTTGGGGGCTGCGATGCGGTGGTGCACTTCGCCGCCGAGAGCCATGTGGACCGCAGCATTGAAGACGCCTCAGCGTTCGTGCGCACCAACATAGAAGGCACCTACAACCTGATTCAGGCGTCCCGCGCCGCCGCTGTTCCCAGATTTATCCACGTCAGCACAGACGAGGTTTACGGAAGTCTGGGGGAAGACGGCGAGTTCACGGAAGAGTCGCCGTTGCAGCCGAACAGTCCTTATGCCGCCAGCAAGGCAGCATCCGATTTGCTGGTTTTGGCGTACGTGCGGACCCACAATTTTCCTGCGGTCGTCACCCGCTGTTCCAACAACTATGGACCGTATCAGTTTCCCGAGAAGTTCATTCCGCTGATGATTGCTCAAGCCTCGGAAGGCAAGCGCTTGCCGGTCTATGGCAAGGGCGCCAATGTTCGTGACTGGCTACACGTCAGTGACCACTGCGACGCCATCGAGGTGGTTCTGCTAAAGGGGCGTTGGGGCGAGGTGTACAACATCGGAGGCGGATGCGAAATGCGCAATCTCGATGTGGCGCGGCTGATCCTCAAGAGATTTGAATTACCGGAGACCCAGGTCGAGTTTGTCAAAGACCGGCCGGGACATGACTTGCGCTATGCGTTGAATTGCGACAAGCTGTCTCGCGAAACCGGCTGGCACGCTCAGATCGGATTCGAGAAAGGCCTGGAACAGACGATCGATTGGTATCGCGGGAGCCGAGCTTGGCTGGACGAAGTCCGGTCTGGAGCGTATCGCGAGTATTTCGATCGTCACTACCTGCAAAGGGACAGAACTTTTGCCGGCTAAGCGTCTGCCGAACAGTTTGCAAAAAAAGGACGGCAGGTTAGCCGTCCTTAGGAATGTGTGCTTCGTTACTACGGTTCGAGCACGTGCTTTGCCGAGTCGCCCCGGAACGTCATTTCCTGCAGGACATGCTCGTTCTTGGCGTTCTCGGAATACCGCTGCTCGGTCCGGCTGGCCTTCTCGGGGAGCGGCACCAAATTGCATTTCGCTTTTGCTTCGCCCTTGGTGCCGGCGATGCCCTTAAACACCATGATGTGCTCGGTGCCGTTCATCTGGTGAAGCACCTGGTACTGGCCCGCGGGCAGAAGTGTGCCGCCGACCAGGGTAGGGCTGCTGAAAACGATCGTCTGCTTATTGGCAATGCCCAGGGAATTGTCGGTTGCCTGCACCAGAGCTGCGGTGCAAAGAATGAGAGCGATCGTCATGGTGATGACGAACCACTGTTTACGCATATTGCCTCCGTGAATAGGCCCTAGAATCCAGGGGCCAATGAGTCCAGCATTAGTCTAGAAACAGCTACCTAAGGCTGCCGTGAGCTGAGTCACAGTGGGATGTGAGAGGCAACGTGCCTGTATCGCGAATATGTATAGCGCCCAAGGAGTTAGGCGTCAGCGGGATAGCATGGAACGCACCGGCCGGGGACGGGCTTGGCAGGCGAGCGCAAACCGCGCCAGAACGGGATAAGGGAAATGCCCCAAGGCGAAAAAATTAGGCCATTTGATGCGATTCCGCGCTATATTCCTTATTCAGCAACTTCGTCTTCCGTTGATTAAAATATCGCTACTCTACGATTCGAATCTGCGCCGATAACGAACCTGGGTTCCAGATCGCTTGGAAGGAGTTGTATGGGTGTCTTCCGTTTAGTTCGGGCCAAAGTAATTATTCTTGCCGTGAGTTTTCTTTCGATTGCCGTCGGCGTACCCTCGCTCGCCACAGCCGAACAACCACAGCCGGACAGTCTGACGCAAAGCGTTACAGGGTTGAGCATGGCTCCCAATCCCGCACAAGTGGGACAGACCGTAACTTTCACAGTAAAAGTCAACGGAGCCACGGGGTTGGGTACCATCCCGACGGGAACCGTTACCATTGAAGCTAATACCGAACAACTCGCCACGGTGACTCTGGATGCAACCGGTACTGCGACCTACTCCACCTCTTCGTTGGCTCTGGGCGCGTATTCCGTGGTCGCAAGCTACAGTGGCGATTCAAACTACCTGCCTTCGACTTCAGCTGCCATGACCCTGAACATCGTGCCTCAGGGCAACCAGTACGCCAGCACCACAAGTTTGAAAATCGTTCCTGATCCCGCCATGCTCGGCCAAACCATAACCTTTACGGCGCACGTAGGGGGCGCCACGGGAATCGGTGGCCAAGGGGCGACCGGAACCGTCACCTTCTTCGAAGGAACGAATCAGCTGGGGACAGCGACCCTGGATCCCGTTTCAGGTAACGCGAGCATCATGGATGCGAATCTTGCCCTGGGCACGTATAGCATCACAGCAATGTATGGGGGGGATGCGAATTTCTCGCCTTCCACTTCGCCGGTGGAGAGGCTGGACGTGGTTCCGGTGGGAACCCTCACGCCGACCACCACGACTGTGACCAGCTCTGCGCCTGGCGGCGCCGATTTCGGAACCAAGGTGACTTTCTCGGCCACAGTCACCGCCGGTTTCGGGAGTCCTCCGACCGGAACGGTAACCTTCAACGACGGAAGCACTGAGCTTGGCATGGGTACGCTGGCCAACGGTGTTGCAACATTCGGTACCAGTTCGCTTACGGTTGGGACCCACTCCATCACCGGGGTGTACTCTGCGGACTCTACCTTCCAAGGTTCCACTTCCGCGCCGTTCTCGCAAGTCATCAACAACAGCACTAGTCTTCTCTACGTCCTTACCGTAAGCCCGACTACGATTACGGTGAACCAGGGAAATAGCGGGACGGCAAACGTGACGCTGATACCTTCCGGCGGATTTAACCAGACGGTGACGTTTCTCTGCTCGGGCCTGCCAATTTACTCGCAGTGCAGCTTTTCGCCGTCATCGGTTACTCCGGACGGCAACAACAATCCCTCTACCATCGTGATGACAGTCTCTACCAACGTTGCGACCGCGCGGCTCGACTGGCCGCACCTGCGGCGCAGTGGCGCGGTGCTCGCGATATTCTCGATGGGCATCCTGGGCCTGGTGCAGGTGAAGGGTAGACGGCAGAGGAAAAATGGCCGCCGTACAAGGCTGGGCCGCTATGCATCCTGGTTCTCGCTCATGCTGTGTATTGCGGTGGTCTCATTGCTCGCGTCCTGTGGGGGGAGTAGCAGCAACAACCGTGCATTGACGCCCACAGGAACCACCATTGTGACCATAGCGGGTTCCACGTCAACCGGCGCTCAGACGACGACCTTTACATTGGTTGTGCAATAGCTTATCTGTGATCGCTGTTTTACTGCCCCGTTTTCCGCAACGGGGCAGTTGCTTTTGGGGGCGAGGGAATCGAGGGAATTGGTGGCGGCTTGATCGAAACGCGGTAAGCGAGGAGGCAAAGGCGAAAGGCGGCTTTTCTACAGCTTCTGCACGCGCTGCACTTCGCGGACGCCAGGAATCTTGCGTACGCCGGAGATGATGCGCTGGAGGTGGGCGACGTCGGCGATATCCACAATGATGTCGACTGTGGCATGGGTCTCTTCAGTCTTGGCGCCGATATTGCGGATGTTGGTGTTGGCATCACTAATGACCGCGGTGATCTGTTTCAGCATGCCCGGCTGGTTGTCGCACAGCACTACGAGCTTGGCCGGATAACCTCTGGCCCAAGGTTTGCTCGCGCTGATCTTGCCCTCCGAACCCCATTCCACTGCGATGCGGCGCTCCGGTTCGTACATCAAAGTTTCCACATTGGGGCATGACTTGGAATGCACGGCGACGCCTTTGCCGCGGGTCACATATCCGATGATGTCTTCGCCGCGAATCGGATTACAACAGCGCGCACGATACACCATCAGGTCATCGTGACCGGTCACTTGCAGCGGCGCCACGTCTCCGCCGAACACGCGCCGCACTACGCTGGTCAATACCCCTTCGGGTTCGTTTTCATTGAGCTCATTGGGTGGGTTGGTAGTTTGCTGGGCGGGAACCAGCCGGGCGAGGATGGTGCGGGCAGAGAATTTTCCGTAGCCAATCGCGGCCAGCAGGTCGTCCGGACGGCCAAGTCCGTGCTCGCCGGCAACCCGCATTAACGCCTCGTCGTTGATCTCCTTCATCGAAATGCGATACTTGCGCGCCTCCTTTTCGATCAGCTTGCGGCCGATTTCGATGGCGCGCTCGCGCTGATGAATGTTCAGCCAGTGCTTGATCTTCTGCCGGGCGCGCGCCGATCTAACAAAACCGAGCCAATCCCGGCTGGGGCTATGCGCGGTTTGGGTCAGGATTTCGACAATGTCGCCCGAACGGAGCTTATAGCGCAAGGGAACGATCCGGCCATTTACCTTGGCGCCCACACAGTTGTGTCCGACTTCGGTGTGGATGTTGTATGCGAAGTCGATCGGGGTAGCCTCGCGGGGCAGAATGACAATCTTTCCCTTCGGGGTGAAGGTATAGACCTCCTCAGGGAAGAGATCGATCTTCAGCGTCGAAACGAACTCCTCGGCATTTTCGACATCGCGCTGCCACTCCACCACCTGTCGCAGCCAGGCCAGGCGCTGTTCGTCACGCGCTGAGACAGGACCGTCTTTGTATTTCCAATGCGCAGCGATGCCCTCCTCAGCCATCTTGTGCATATCTTCGGTGCGAATCTGCACTTCGAAGGAATGCCCGTTATCCGCGATGACCGTGGTATGGAGCGACTTGTAAAGGTTGGGGCGCGGCATGGCGATGAAATCTTTGATCCGACCGGGGATCGGGCGCCACTGGTTGTGGATGATGCCGAGCACGGCGTAGCAGTCATTGACCGACTGCGTGATCACGCGCAGCGCGAGCATGTCGTAGATCTGGTCGACCGAGATGTGCTGCCGCTGCAGCTTCTGCCAGATGCTATAAAAGCGCTTGATGCGGGCTTCCACTCGGGTTTGCAGACCGGCTTCCTTGAGCTTGCCCTCGATAATCTTTTGCACCTCGGCAAGAAAAGCTTCACCCTCTTTGCGTCGCGATTCGACGGCTTCTTTCACCTGCTTGTACGCGATAGGGTCGACATACTGGAATGCGAGGTCTTCCAGTTCGCCACGGATCTTGCCCATGCCGAGGCGATGCGCTATGGGGGCGTAGATCTCCTGGGTCTCGCGCGCGATATTCTGCTGCCGTTCCGGCGAGAGATGTTGCAGCGTTCGCATATTATGCAAACGATCGGCCAGCTTGATCAGGACCACCCGAATGTCGTCCACCATGGCCAGCACCATCTTGCGGACGCTCTCCGCCTGGGCCTCTTCGCGGGAGGCAAATTCCAGCTTGCTGATCTTGGTGACGCCCTCGACAATGTGAGCGACCTGTTCGCCGAACTCGGTCTTGATCTCGTCTACGGTGAGCTGGGTGTCTTCGACGGAGTCGTGGAGCAGGCCGGCGACAATTGCGGTGGTGTCGAGACGCATCTCCGCCAGCACCGCCGCCACTTCCAGCGGATGCACCAGGTAAGGCTCGCCGGAGGCGCGAGTTTGCCCGCTGTGATGCTCAAGGGAAAATTCGTAGGCTTTTTTGACCAGCGCGAGATCGTCGTTGGGCCGATAAGAGCGGATTTTGCGCAGCAAGTCGCGAAAGCGGGTTACGGTAAGAACATTGGTCGCGATGGCTTGGCGCAAAGTCGCCATATCTGATTATAGAGTGTTGCCAAGGTTCGCGTCAGGGCACGACCTCTCCTTCAGGTGATTCAGGTAAGTATTAGGATGGCGTAGCAACAATGGGCGTCAGGGCACGACCTCCGGTCGTGCCGTTAAGCTCCCTTTAACTTTCTTTAGCGGACTTTAGTCCGCTCGGCAACGGAACCACAATGCGAATCCTAATCAGCGGCGCTTCAGGATTGATTGGCAGCGCGTTGCGAACGGCATTAACGCAGCGCGGCGACGAGACTGCCGCGCTGGTTCGCTACTCACCGCAAGCCGGCGAGGTGCAATGGACTCCGGTGCGGGCACTCGATCCTCAGAAACTTTTCGAGTTCGATGCGATTGTGCATCTCGCAGGGAAGAACATTGCCGGCCGCTGGTCCGAGAAGTTCAAGCAGGAAGTACGCGACAGTCGCGTGCAGGGCACACATACCCTTGCCACTGCAGCCGCGGCATCGTTTCGGCAATGCGGGAGCCCGAGAGCATTCATCGCAGCTTCGGCCATTGGTTATTACGGCAATCGTGGCGATGAAGTGCTCACGGAAAGCAGCGCACCCGGACAAGGTTTCCTGCCCAAAGTGTGTGTCGAGTGGGAAGCAGCCGCCGATCCGGCGCGTGAGGCAGGCCTGCGCGTGGCGCATATGCGAATTGGTGTGGTGCTGGCAAAAAATGGCGGAGCACTGCCACCGCTCTTACTTCCGTTCCGGCTCGGTCTGGGCGGGCGGATCGGCGATGGCCGGCAGTACTGGAGTTGGGTCACGTTGGAAGATGTCGTCGGTGCCTTTACGTTGGCTGTGCACGACGAGCACGTCAGCGGGCCGGTGAACGTCGTGGCGCCACATCCTGCGCGCGTTGCCGATTTCGTTCACACGCTCGGCGACGTACTGCATCGTCCGACGATGTTGCCGCTTCCGGCATTCGCGGTGAAACTCCTGCTTGGAGAGATGGGTGAAACGTTGTTGCTTGATTCTGCAAAAGTGCTGCCGAAGAAGTTGGACGACGCCGGATACAGGTTCATTCATACCGATCTGCAAGGCGCTTTACAGGCTGCGGTCGGCGGGAATTGACGGGACGATTTTTGGGAAATTCGTGCGATTTAAGGGCTTGATTTCCACCGCTGCTCGCTCCTGCGCAAGAGGCCGTCTAATCGATTGATAAGTAAGGATTTACGAGCTCTCCTCTCGGGGTTTTTCCGGCCAGTAATGTGGTACAATCAAGTTGGATCGTTGCGCTCTTAAGTTATTGAAAAGTCTAGCACTTGAGCGGTTGTGAGAGGCTTCGCCCTCTAATGGTCCCCCGTCTGATATTCGCTTGCGAAAACGTAAGCTCGCAAGCGGCGAAATGGAGCAGGATGGCGTCAAGAGATTCAGGTGCTGCCGCAGCACCTAACGGCAAGAACACCCCTGAAGAAGAAACAAATCAGAAGCCGCAGAAGAACGGAAAGAATGGCAACGGTCACGCTGAGGGCGAGTACACCGCTGACTCGATCAAAGTGCTTGGCGGCATGGAAGCCGTGCGCAAGCGCCCCGCCATGTACATCGGTTCGACCGGCGACATGGGTCTGCATCATCTCGTCTACGAAGTGGTCGACAACTCGGTCGATGAAGCGCTGGCCGGATTTGCCGATCGCATCGACGTCACCATACACATCGACGATTCGATCACGGTCGTAGACAACGGCCGCGGAATTCCCGTCGACGAGATGGACATGGACGGCGAGCGCCTGCCCGCGGCGCAGGTGGTCATGACCGTACTTCATGCGGGTGGCAAGTTCGACAGCTCAACCTACAAAGTTTCGGGTGGACTGCACGGCGTTGGCGTGTCATGCGTGAACGCGCTCAGTCATCAGCTCGATCTGGAAATCTGGCGCGACGGCTCGGTATGGGAGCAGAGTTATTCTGCGGGTGTGCCAACGACGAAGTTGACGAAGACGGGCGCAACCAAGAAGCGTGGCACCAAGGTCCATTTCGTTCCAGACAGAGAGATATTCACTGTTACCGAGTACAACTACGACACGCTGGCGCAGCGCCTGCGCGAACTGGCTTTCCTGAACAAGGGCCTGCTTATCACGCTAACCGACGAGCGCACCACCGACTCGAAGACCGGTGAGCCCAAGCACACGGAATTCAAGTACAACGGCGGCATCGCCGAGTTCATCAAGCACCTGAACCGCGGCAAGAGCGTTCTGCACGACAAACCGATTTACATGGAAGCCGAACGCGATGATGTGGCCATTGAGATCGCGCTGCAGTACAACGACGGCTACTCGGAAACTGTCTTTAGCTTTGCAAATAACATCAATACGGTGGATGGCGGCTCGCATCTTTCGGGCTTCCGCACGTCACTGACGCGCACCATCAACTGGGCCGCCGGGCAGCTCGGTCTGTTCAAGGACCAGAAGGAAAACCTTTCAGGCGATGACGTTCGCGAAGGGCTGGTGGCGGTGGTAAGCGTGAAGCTGTCGCAGCCCCAGTTCGAAGGACAGACCAAGGGCAAGCTTAACTCCGATATCGCGGGCACAGTTCAGGCATTCGTTAACGAACGTCTGGGGGCTTTTCTCGAAATGAACCCGCCGGTGGCGAGAAAGATCATCAATAAGGCCATTGAAGCCGCCCGAGCGCGCGAGGCAGCGCGGAAGGCGCGCGATCTTACGCGTCGTAAAGGCGCACTCGACGGCGGAGGCCTTCCCGGCAAGCTTGCCGACTGCACGGAGCGCCAGCCCGACCGCTGCGAGGTTTACCTGGTCGAGGGTGAAAGCGCCGGTGGAACCGCCAAGCAGGGCCGTGATCGCCGCTTTCAGGCGATTCTCCCGCTGAAGGGAAAAATCCTCAACGTGGAGAAGGCGCGCTACGACAAGATGCTGGGCCACGAAGAAATTCGCTGCATGATTACGGCGTTGGGCACCGGCATCGGCAAGGAAGATTTCGATGTCTCGAAGTTGCGCTACGGCAAGATCATCCTGATGACCGATGCCGATGTCGACGGCTCGCACATCCGCACCCTGCTGCTGACGTTCTTCTTCCGCCACATGCAGGAACTCATCAAGCGCGGCAACGTTTACATCGCGCAGCCGCCGCTCTACCGCATCAAGAAGGGCAAGTTTGAGCAGTACATCAAGAACGACGCCGAATTCGTCAAGGTCATGGTCAAGCGCGCTGCCGATGGCATCGTGGTTCGCTACGGCGAAGGCGCAGCCACTCTGGAAGGCGCTCCGCTGACCAAGTTCATGACTACGTTGAACGACTACATCGGTTTCTTTGACAAGGTCAACAAACGCATTCGCGACGAGCAGATCACCGAAGTTCTGCCCAAAGCCGACCTGGTGAAGCGCGTGGACTTTGAAGGCGACAGCAAGACGCCTCCGAAGAAGATTCTTGACGTGGAAAAGGCGCTGAAAGCCATTGCCAAAGATCGCGGCATCAAATCCGTCGATAAGCGTTTCGAAGAAGAGCACAGCCTGTGGGAAGCGACCTTCGTCAACGCACAGGGAGCGGAACACGTCATCAACTGGGAGCTGGCGTCTACGCCGGAATACCGGCAGATGATGTCGAAGTACCGGCAGATTGCCGAGTACATGCAGCCGCCGTACATCATCGAAGCGGTGAAGAAGGAAGCCGCGAAGACCAGCGACGAAGAGCTCAGCGACGCCGAGCGCGCCGATCAGGAAAAGGTCGAGCAGGTGGCGCCGAAGGCTTCCAAGAAGAAGTCAGGCCCGGAAACGGTCGAGAAGCCGAGTGCGCGCGAGCTATTCGACTACGTGCTCAATGAAGGTCGCAAGGAATACACGGTGCAGCGCTATAAAGGCCTGGGCGAAATGAGTTCGACGCAGCTCTGGGAAACCACGATGGATCCCGATCGGCGGACGTTGCTGGAAGTGAAGCTCGAAGATTTGACCGAGACTGAAACCATCTTCACCACGCTGATGGGCGAAGATGTGGAATCGCGTCGCCGGTTCATCGAAGAGAACGCGCTGGACGTGAAGAATTTGGATATTTAGAAGAAAACGCGCTATTCGCTTTTCGCCATTCGCTATTCGCCAGATGGTGTCGTGCACACGGTCGCAGCAATTTGCGCGTCTCTGCCGTCGGGCGTCAAAAGGAATGACCGCACGCCCGAGCTGGCGGCGCAAGCTATCTGGCGAAAGCGAATAGCGAAAAGCCAAGAGCGGTATTCCGATGCCTTTTCCCATCAAAAAATGCGTCATCTGTGGCGAGGAGTTCGAACTGAAGCCCGGCAAGCCGGGATTTGCGAATCGCTGTCCCAGTTGTAGCGAGCCTGAAGAGGAGCCGGTGACCGAGAACAGACTGGATGCTGGGAACTCCGATATGAATGCCGAGCGGCGGCGCGTGATTCGAGATCTGCTCTATCGCAAGGACAGCTAGGCCCTCGTACCGCGAAAGAGCGGATAGGTTGGTCTACCGCTTTTTCGTCAACAAACAATGTGCGCCGCGTGAAGCGAGTGCTTGGTCGAAGGTGATCAGAACGCCCTCTGCTGATTCAGCAATTGCAAGCAGCCACGCATCGGCCCACATTTTAGGAGATGACGTTCGTGCAGCGGTCCTTGCGCGAAACTGCTCCTCCACTTCAGGCGGTTCGGGGATGAACATCACACGTTCGTCATCATAGAAACGATCATAAACACGCCACGCATCGGCCATGCTTAGGGGTTTGCCGTCCATGGTTTCGGCAGTTGTCGTCAGTCGTAGGAACCCAAGCTGCGTAAGACGGGTAAACGCGATGCTCGCAGATTCTTCTTCCCACCAGCGTCTGGCAATCACGGCATGGACATGCTCGGAAGCCGCTAAGGCCAGCCAGAGGTTGACGTCAGGGAAACTCAATGAGGTCATAAACCTGTTCATTCGTGAGGTGGATGCGTCTGCCGGCTGGCTTAATCAAAGGGGGATCCAAGCTAAGGCGTCGCTTGGGACGGATAGGCGGCTTAGCTTCTTCCACGGCACGCTCAATTCCAGCGAGGATCAACTTGCGGGCAGAGCAGCCTTTCCGTGCAGCAGCCTCGTGAACCCGCCGGTGTAGGTCGCGAGGCAGGTCAATGGAGGTACGGATGGCATTAGACTTCATGAACTCATTATCTAGGGGTGACTTAAATAAGTCAAAACCGGTTAGGATGCGTCAACCGCATTAGTCTCTACAGCTATGCGCATCAGTCGATCTTCGTTCCCTTGGCGATCAATCGCTCGTAGATGCGCCACGGGATGAGCCGCCTCGTCCAAATCTGCACTCTTGTGTCCTTGCCGATCAGGTAGCGCAGCTTTGGATTAGGGTTTTTCGCAATGCGCAGGATGAGGCGCGCAACATCGCGAGGATCCTGCCGTCCTGCAGCGCGGCTCTTCACGAACTCGGTGAAACGGCGGCTGCGCTCCTTGTTGGGAGAGTTATCGTCCAACCCACCTTTGGCAACGATGACGCCTCGCGTCCAGATGTCGGTGTCGTACGAACCAGGCTCGACCAGCGCGACGCGGATGCCAAGTGAATAGGTCTCAATACGGAGCGCCTCGCTCATCGCCTCCAGCGCCCATTTCGAAGCGTTGTAGGCGCCAAGTATGGGGTAGGCCACCAGTCCTCCCACCGAGCTCACCTGGATGATGTGTCCAGAGCGTTGGCGGCGCATTGTTGGCAGCACCGCCTTCGACATCCCCACTGCGCCAAAGAAGTTCGTCTCAAACTGATTGCGGATCTCCTCGACCGACAAGTCCTCGATGAAGCCTGCGACCGACATTCCGGCATTGTTCACCAGCACATCAATGCGGCCGTGGTCGCGAACGATCTCATCAACCACTCCCGGCAGCGTGTCGAACTGAGTAACGTCGAGCTGCCTGAGGTCCAGCCGATCCCGTACTCCGGCTTTCTGGGCTGCCTCTTCCAGGCGTCCACTGCGGGCGAGGTCGCGCATGGTGGAGACCACGGTGTATCCGTTGGCGGCGAATTCAATAGTGGTGAGCAGCCCGATTCCGCTGGAGCTGCCGGTGACGACTGCGATCTTGCGTTCTGCCATGGTTATCCGGCCAATCCCGCATCTTGCGGCACAATGCGCCCCAGCATCCATTTAACTGACTTGGTTTGCGCTGTGGGGTTCAATACGAGAAGATTATAAGTTTGTACACACTCTACAGAACGGAATGGTAGGAATGCCGAAAGATTCATCGCAAAGCAATAATAAATCCGGCAAAAGGGAAATCGCTCCCGCGAACGGCAAGTTGGGCATCATGATTCCCGGCATGGGAGCCGTGGCCACCACGTTTGTCGCCGGCGTGGAAGCGATTCGCAAAGGAATTTCCAGTCCCATCGGTTCGCTGACGCAGATGGGGACCGTCCGCCTGGGTAAGCGCACCGAAGGCCGTTCACCGAAGATCAACGACTTCGTTCCACTGGCGCAACTCAACGATCTGGTTTTCACCGGTTGGGACATTTTCGAAGACGACATGTACGCCGCCGCGGGCAAAGCGGGGGTGCTCGACCGCTCGCTGCTCGAACAGATCAAGCCCTTCCTGTCGTCGATTAAGCCGCGCAAGGCAGTCTTCGATAAGAACTATGTCAAGAAGCTCGACGGACCGAACGTGAAGAAGGGCAAGAACAAGATGGAGCTGGCCGAGCAAGTTCGCCAGGACATCCAGGACTTTAAGCGTTCAAGCGGAGCCGAGCGGCTGGTGATGATCTGGTGCGGCTCGACCGAGACGTTTATCGAATCCGGCAACATGCATCGCTCGGTGGAAGCGTTGGAGAAGGCGATGCACGAAAACAACGAGAACATTGCCCCTTCGATGGTCTACGCCTACGCCGCATTGAAAGAAGGCGTGCCCTTTGCCAACGGCGCTCCGAACTTGACGGTCGATGTTCCGGCAATGCATCAGCTCTCGAAGCAGATGGACGCGCCCATCTGCGGCAAGGATTACAAGACCGGGCAGACGCTGATCAAGACGATTCTTGCTCCCGGCTTCAAGGCGCGCATGATCGGCCTCAACGGATGGTTCTCCACCAACATCCTGGGCAATCGCGACGGCGAAGTCCTCGACGATCCCGGGTCTTTTAAAACCAAGGAGGAATCGAAGCTGTCGGTGCTCGAGCACATCCTGCAACCGCAGCTTTATCCCGAGCTGTACGGCAACATCTTCCACAAGGTGCGGATCAACTACTATCCGCCACGCGGTGACAATAAAGAAGGCTGGGACAACATCGACATCTTCGGTTGGCTTGGTTATCCGATGCAGATCAAGGTTGACTTCCTCTGCCGCGACTCGATTCTGGCCGCGCCGATTGTGCTCGACGTGGTGCTGTTCCTCGATCTGGCGAAGCGCTCGGCAGCATTGCGCGACATTGGCATCCAGGAGTGGCTGAGCTTCTACTTCAAATCGCCGATGACGGCTGAGGGGCTCTATCCCGAGCATGACCTGTTCATTCAGTCGATGAAGCTGAAGAACACGCTGCGCCACCTGATGGGCGAAGAGATGATTACGCACCTGGGGCTGGAGTATTACGACTAAGCGGTGGCGATTACGTTACGCGGGGTAGAATTAGCTTATGACGGCGGAAATTTCAGAGCTCTTAAAGCGGGCGCTTGCTCTTCCAGAGGAAGAGCGAGCTGCACTGGCTAACACGCTGCTTGAAAGCATCGATTTCAGTAGCCAGTCAGTGCAAGAGGCGTGGGATGAAGAAATCGCGCGGCGAATGGAAGCACTGAACGCTGGCAACGCCGTGACGGTTCCCTGGGAAGATCTCCGTCGTGAGCTTTTGGCCATGGTCGATGAGCGCCAGGCGAGTTGAATTCCATGAAGGCGCAAGGGCTTACATAAAGGCCGCAGTTTCCTGGTATCGCGATCGCAGCCCCAAAGCCGCTCGAGATTTCGTCGAAGAGTTGGATCGTGCCATACAGACTATCCGCAAGGCACCGAAGCGCAGGCCCGTAGGGACACGGGATACGAGACGGTTTCTCCTTTGGCGTTTTCCGTTTACGATTGTTTATTCCGTAGGCAGGCCGACAATCACGACTTGGGCGGTTGCTCACGGTAGCAGAAAACCAGGATATTGGAGCGATCGCTCTTGATCCCCAAGACCTCTCTTTCTGCCGGTTAGCATCTCTTCACGGCCGTTGCTCGCCGGTTCTGCGCTCCGCCGAAGTGGATCATTGAAGGCTCCCTCTCTTCGGTGCAACCGCGCGTCAGCTCTCCCGCGCCGGGCTGGTATTGTTGCTCTTCCCCCTTTACAATCGCCCGTCGGACCAAACCTCATGTCACTGAACAAAGTTGTAGCCAATGCTGACGAAGCGGTGCGCGACATACAGGATGGCGCGACCATCATGGTCGGTGGATTCGGCCTATGCGGCATTCCCGAGAATTTGATTGCCGCCCTGGTACGCAAAGGCGTCAAGCACCTGAACACCATCAGCAACAACGTTGGCGTCGATGGGTTCGGCATGGGCCTGATGCTCGCCGCCGGACAAATCAAGTCGCACAAGGGCAGCTACGTCGGCGAGAACAAGCTGCTGGAAGATATGGTGCTCACTGGCCGAATCGATCTTGAGTTGGTTCCGCAAGGCACTCTGGCCGAGCGCATTCGCGCGGGCGGCGCCGGCATCCCAGCGTTTTACACTCCCACGGGGTTCGGAACGGTTGTTGCGGAAGGCAAAGAGACGCGCGAGTTTCACGGGCGGCCGTATGTGCTGGAGCGCGCGCTGACGGCTGAATTCGCATTGATCAAAGCCTGGAAGGGCGACAAGTGGGGCAATCTGATTTATCGCAAGACAGCGCGCAACTTTAATCCGATGATGGCGACCGCAGCGAAGATCACGATTGCGGAGGTCGAGCATCTGGTCGAACCCGGCGAGCTTGATCCCGACCAGATCCACACCCCCAGCATTTACGTACAACGCATCTTGCAGGGTGAAAATTACGAAAAGCGAATCGAGCGTAGGACAGTTCGAAAAGCGTAAGTAAAGAGATTCACCACGGAGGCACGGAGGACACGGAGAATTTGGAATCTGGAATTGCCGCTGGATTACGAAGCGTTGTGGGTATCGAGGCAACTCGCATCGTGGCTACAAAGGCCGACACCAAGTGCTTTAGACCTGACTTGCATTTTCTCCGTGTCCTCGGTGCCTCCGTGGTGAAAGGTTTTTGAAGGAGCTTTGAATGGCCGAGGTAACAGCAGCCAAACAGAAAGACACCGAAAAGCGCGACCGCATTGTCCGGCGTGTTGCACACGAATTGCAGGATGGCTTTTATGTGAACCTGGGCATCGGCATGCCGACGTTGGTGGCCAACTGCGTTCCCCCGGGCATGGAAGTTGTGCTGCAAAGCGAGAACGGCATGCTCGGCGTCGGGCCTTACCCGCTGAGTGGCGACGAGGATCCTGATCTTATCAACGCCGGCAAAGAAACCGTCTCGGAAATACCTGGCACCGCATTCTTCTCCAGCGCCGAATCGTTCGCCATGATTCGTGGCGGCCACGTTGACCTGAGCGTATTGGGTGCGATGGAGGTGGACGAGGAAGGCAACCTGGCCAACTGGATGATCCCAGGCAAAATGGTCAAGGGCATGGGCGGTGCGATGGACCTGGTGGCCAGTGCCAAGCGCGTCGTGGTTGCCATGGAGCACACCACCCGAGACGGGGCGCCCAAAATCCTGAAGCGCTGTACGCTGCCCATCACCGGCCTGCGCGTGGTCGACACCATTGTCACTGAGATGGCGTACATTCGTGTGACCCAGACTGGACTGGTGCTGGAAGAGATCGCCCCCGGCCTGAGCCCCGAGGAGGTGCAGAAGGCGACGGAAGCGCCGCTCATTGTCAGCCCACAGCTCAGGACCATGCAAATTTAGCGTTGGCCGGCAACATTTTTGCGACATCTGTCATCCATCCATGCATGCTGAAGTGGACACTGATTTGTGCGGTACTGGCGATCGTCTTCGGAGTGCTCGGATTTGGCGGAGTCGCTGCAGGATTTGCGGCCATCGCAAAGGTCCTGTTTGCGATCTTCTTGATCGGCGTGGTACTCACGCTGATCCTGGGTGTGACCGTTTTTAAGGCCGTTACCTAGAGTATTCGCTTGACGGGGAGCTTTTGATTTAAGCTTCCCGTCACATGCGATTCATTGACCGAGAAGAAGTCGCCCGGCGCCTGACGTACGAGAAGTGCATACCGATCGTGCGCGACGCCATGATCGCCTTCTCGCACGGCGAAACCAGGCAACTGCTGCGCTCGATCGTTCCATTGGCTGACGGCCGCATGTTTGGCGTCATGCCCGGAGCCATGGGCGAGCGCGCAGTGTTCGGCGCGAAGCTTATCAGCGTCTTCCCTGACAACTTCAATCGCGGAATGCAGTCTCATCAGGGACTGGTGATTCTGTTTGACCCCGAATCCGGCGCTCCTGTCTGTGCCGCTCATGCGGGTGAGATCACAGCCATCCGCACCGCTGCCGCCAGCGCAGTCGCGAGCGATGCTCTGGCACGCAAAGACTCGCGACAGCTGGCGATACTCGGCTATGGCGAGCAGGCAGCGACCCACGTCCGCGCCATCAGCAAGGTTCGCAATCTCGAATCCATCACCGTCTGGGGACGTTCGCCTGAGCGGGCGCATGCCTTCGCGGCGAAGATGCAACCTGAACTGACTTGTCCGTTGGGTATCGCACCAACTGTTCGCGAAGCTGTCGCCCACGCCGATATCGTCTGCACCGTCACCGCCGCGACAGAGCCGATCCTGCATGGCGAGTGGCTAGAGCCAGGCACTCACGTGAATGTCATTGGCTCGGGTTATGCCGGCCCGGCGGAGGTCGATAACGACCTAGTCGTTCGCTCGCGCTTCTTCGTCGACAGCCGTGAGGGAGTTCTTCAACAAGGCGCGGAATTTCTGCGGGCCAAAGCGGCCGGGCTGATCACCGATGACCACATCGTTGCCGAGATCGGTCAGGTGCTCGCAGGCGATGCTAAGGGGCGTCGCTCAGACGACGAAATCACCGTCTACAAGTCGCTCGGCCACATCGTGCAGGACCTTGCGAGCGCCTGGGCGCTGTACTCGGAGCGCGACTGAAAGACTGAACCACGGATTTACACGGATCTTCACGGATCAGAAACCGCTTGTAAATCCAGATTCCGTGACCCCAAGTTTTATCCGTGTTCCTCCGTCTAAATCCGTGGTTGAACTCTTCTTCCCACGCCGTCCGGGCCGACAGAGAAGACGCCTTGTTGCGGGTTGTTGCACGGTTCCTTATCATCCGAAGCATGCTCAAGTCTCTCCGGCTTTTCGTTCCGATGTTGCTCGTGCTGCCACTGTGCGCTCAAACTCCCGAACCTTCCAAGCAAGTGCAGGCCGCTTCTGCCGACGTTTACAAGCTGTACGTTGATCTTCACGAGCATCCCGAGTTGTCGTCGCATGAGACGCAGACCGCAGCGAAGCTGGCGTCGCAACTGCGCACGCTAGGCTATGAGGTGACCGAACACGTCGGCGGGACCGGCGTTGTCGCGGTACTCAAGAACGGCGCAGGCCCGACCATCCTGCTGCGTACTGAGCTGGACGCGCTGCCCGTGCTGGAGAAGACCGGGCTGCCTTACGCCAGCAAGGTCGTCGCCAAGGACGACAGCGGCAAGGAAGTTCCGGTGATGCATGCCTGCGGACACGACGTGCACATGGCGTCGATCGTTGGTACAGCCGAAGTCATGGCCGAAAGCAAGAACACATGGCACGGATCCTTGGTGCTGATTGGACAACCGGCAGAGGAAACCATCTCCGGCGCGAAGGCCATGCTTGCCGATGGGCTGATGACGAAATTTCCCAGGCCGGATGTGATGGTTGCGCTACACGTGGGCAACGGCCTGCCGGCGGGAAAAGTGGGCGTAACACCAGGCTATATGTCGTCCAACGCCGATTCGCTTAGGATCACCATCTTTGGCAAAGGCGCGCACGGGTCGGCTCCGGAGAAGTCCATCGATCCTATCGTGCTGGGAGCGAAGATTGTGCTGGCTTTGCAGACCATCCCTTCGCGCGAGATTAAGCCGGGTGAGCCGGTAGTGGTCACGGTGGGATATTTCCAGGCAGGGCTGAAGAACAACATTATTCCCGATGAAGCCAAGCTCGGGCTGACGGTGCGCACTTACGATTCCGATGTGCGCAAACACGTGCTGGCATCGATCAATCGCATTGTGAAGGGCGAAGCCGAAGCCGCCGGAGTAGCCAAGCTTCCGGAGATTGTGCACGATGAAGCGACTGACGCGGTGTACAACGATCCCGCGCTGGCGAAGAGCATGACCGCAGTACTGGCCAAGGCGCTGGGCAAAGACAACGTCGAGCAAGAGCCGCCTGCTATGACTTCGGAAGACTTTTCCTATTTCGTCGAGCAGGGAGTTCCCGGGTTTTATTTCTCGCTCGGCGGTGCGAATCCCGAGAAGTATGCGCAGGCGAAAGCTTCGGGTGAGAGTCTTCCCTCGAACCACTCGCCACTGTTCGCTCCTGATGCGAAGCCGGCTATCGAGACTGGCATCACGGCGGAAGTAGCAGTATTGCGGAGCTTGTTCAGCACGTCGCCCGCTGAGCTGAAGCAGCTGACGGCGAGTGCGGCGAAGTAGACTGGTGAAATTTCGCGTCAGGGCACGACTTTCCAGTCGTGCCGACTCGCCTCCCTATTTGTTTGTCATCCCGAGACGACTTTAGTCGTCGAGGGACCTGCTGTGTCGTCCCTGAAGGGACTCTCAATTTTTCGGGATACGTTTGCGGCCCGACTGGAAGTCGGGCCCTGATACAAGGCGACAACCGTTAACTGGTCGCTCCGCGTAAGCTGCACGCGACAATTATCGAAGCTCCGCTTCCATCTCTTCCGCCATCTTCAGCAGCGTAGTAACTGTCCTCAAATTGCGTCCCGTCACCGTCGTCTTCAACAGCTTGTCCATTGACGCCCAGGGAAATTTCGAGCGGCCCATACCGTCGGGGAAGTAGATAAAGATTTCGCGACCGGCAACGTGCATCTCTTCCGGACCGATGGGAAGCGCCTTTACCGCATCGAGCCCTTGTTTGGTCGGCGCATCGGCGAGGAAGGACACTAGCAGCAGCCCCGGATTGATGCCATCGCGCTTAGCGAATGGATTGGCGTTCACCGTTTGTTTCAATTCTGCCGCTGTGCGCAGAACAACTCGGGGGCGAAACCCGAAAGTCTTTTCGATCGCATCCTCAATGACCTTTGCCTTGAGGTTCTTGTCTTTCGCACCGAACACGACGTTTCCGCTCTGCACGTAGGTTTGCGGATCATGGAAGCCCAGCTTGCGATACAACTCGCGCAGGGCGTCCATCTTGATTTTGTTGTGGCCGCCGACATTTACTCCGCGCAGGAACGACACATGAACATGCATAGGTGCTCTGCGAAATAGGAAAGGGAGCGGACAGTGCCACTCCCTTTACCGCAGGGGCTGAAGCCCCCAGTCTTAACGGCGTTTTTCGGCACGGCCGAAGCGTGCCCCTTCAAAACCGAAGCGTGGGCAGTTTCTAAACCGTTACCGGCTGCTTCACGGGCACCGGAGTCAACCAGCCATGGCGGTCTTCGATCTTCCCGTTCACGATGTTGTAGAACTCGCTGCGCAGCGTCTTGGTAATCGGCCCGGCCACTCCCGTGCCCACGGTGATCTTGTCCACCGACCGTATGGGGGTAATCTCGGCTGCGGTACCGCTGAAGAAAACTTCGTCGGCGATGTACAGCATCTCGCGTGGAAGCGCCTGCTCGACCGTCTCGATCCCCAGGTCTTTGGCCAGGTGCAGCACCGAGTTGCGGGTGATGCCCGGCAACACACTGTTTCCGATGGGCGGCGTATAAATACGGCCTTTGTGAACAATGAACACGTTTTCGCCGGAACCTTCGCTGACATAGCCGTTCACGTCGAGCGCAATGCCTTCGCTGTAGCCATTGACGATAGCTTCCATCTTGATGAGCTGCGAGTTCATGTAATTGGCGCCCGACTTGGCAATGGCGGGCATGGTGTTCGGCGCAATGCGCGACCATGACGAGACACAGACCTCGACTCCATCATCGTCATTAGCATGGCCAAGATACTTGCCCCACTCGTAGTTGCAGACGTAGACCTCGGTCGGTGAGTTGAACGGGTTGACCCCCACCTGGCCATATCCGCGGAGAATGATCGGCCGGACGTAACAGGGGGCCACTTTGTTCGCGGCCACCAGTTCGACTGCGCCGTGGCAAAGCTCGTCGAGTGTGTAGTCAACGTCAATGCGATAGATCTTGCAGGAATCCAGCAGCCGGCGCATGTGGTCTTCCAGACGGAAGATCGCCGGGCCTTTTTCGGTCAGGTAGCAGCGTATGCCCTCAAATACGGCGGAGCCATAATTGACCACGTGCGACATCACATGCAGTTTGGCGTCGTCCCACGGAATCAGCCGTCCGTTATGCCAGATGTGTTCTGACGCTTTGATGGCCATGCAAGACTCCTTCGTGAAAAGAATTTGGCATACCAGGCTGCCTGCCTGAGGGTGTTCTGGTCAAACCTGCGTCAGCCAGAGAAGTGGGAATTAATTCTCAGCGCTTCAGCGTAATCCGGCATTATAAATGAGATGTTCGGGAATCGCCCGGGGTGTTTTTTCTGCTTGAAAGATGGAATCCGGGCGCGTCGGCCGAATGATCTTGACGCATTGTTTTCAAGTTGTAAATCTCGTATCCTACAGCCATGGAAGTGCATTTCACGATAGAGCAACAGGCAAGAATCGCGGAACTTGCCAGAAAATCCGGCACCGTCCCGGAACGAGTCGTGACGGAAGTGGTTGCTCGCTACCTGGACGAAGAGACGCGTTTTCTTGCCGCAGTTGAAAAAGGACTTGCTGCCGCCGAGCGAGGTGAGTTCATTGAAGAAGAAGCCATGGACGCTCGTCTTGGAGCGATGTTCAAGCGTTGATGCGGGTTCGCTGGACCGCTCCTGCTGCAGATGATTTAGAAAACATCCACCGTTATCTGCTGAAGCACTATCCGCAGTTGGCCGAATCCACCGTACGAACGATTTATGGGCAAATCAAGAGACTGAAGACATCGCCCAATCGAGGGAGACTAGTATCTAGTTGCATAAGTTAGCGTACAGAGTTTTGGGGTGTTTCTGGAATACGACCTGCTTCTTCCACTCGAATGGGTGGGCCGTCTGGTTGTAGGCGGCGATGAAGTCGTCCATGTGTTTGCGCAACTGGCGGGGGCTGGTGAAGCTGGCCCCCGTCAGCGACTGGCTCTGCAGAATGGAAAACCAGATCTCCACCTGATTCATCCACGAGGCGTGGGTGGGGGTGAAATGAAAGTGGACGTTCTTGTGGCGGGCCAGCCATCGGTCGCGTTTGGGCTTATGGGTGTTGAGATTGTCCAGGATGACATGAATCTCGCGGCCGGGGTGCTCGGCTACGATGCCGTTCATGAAGTCGAGGAACTCGGTGCGGCGGCGGCGCTGGTAATGATCGCCCTTCACCAGCCCCGTGGCCACCTCCAGAGCCGCAAACAGCGTGGTCGTGCCGTGCCGCTTGTAATCGTGCTGAAAGCCGGTGAGGGCCTTGCCGTTGGGCAGCTTCAGCCAGCCCTGGGCCCGTTCCAGAGCTTGAATGTGAGGTTTTTCATCCACGCTCAACACCAGCGCATGTTCCGGTGGGTTGAGATAAAGTCCCACCACGTCGGCGGCCTTGCGAGCGAAACAGGGATCGGTTGAGACGCACCAACTGTGACGTCGTTGGAGCGAAATTCCATGCTTGCGCAGCACCCGCCAAATCTGATCGTCGGAGATGTCCTTCAGCGCCGCGGCCAGCAAGGCTCCGTTCCAACGCGCATAACCTTTGGGCGGCGGTTGATCCAGTTGCGCGAGGATGCGACGCTCGCTGTTGCGGCCGTAGACCGCCGGCTTGCCTGGCCGCGGCGCATCCTGCAAACCGTCCATCCGGTGGCGCAGAAAGCGGCCGCGCCACTTGCTCGCCGTAGCCGGCCGCGTGTCCATGGCCGCAGCGATCTGCTCATTGCTGGCCCCGGAGGCTGCCCGCAAAATCACGCCGGCCCGAAACACATCCCGCGCCGCACTGCTCGGGCGACGCACTACCAACTCCAGATCAGCCTGTTCCTCCGGCGTCAGTGCAATACTGCGAGCCTTCATGGATTGCACTATACACCAATCGCTTATTTATGCAACTAGATACTAGGGCACCGGAGCGGAACCCGAGAGCTTCCCATTCCGAGCCTTCCTTACATCGTTATCTATACCGTTCAACCTGAAGCGATTGAATTCCTGCACATCTACCACGGCGCGCAGGACTGGCGGTGACGTCCCGGTTTCGCGCAAACCCGCTGCCGTGTTATCCTCATAACCGTAACAAGATACGATTAAAACGTAGGAGCGCACCCGATTCTGTGTTAGCACGAGAGAAAAAATCCGCCCTGATTGACCAGTATCGCACTCACGATACCGACACTGGTTCCCCTGAGGTCCAGATCGCGATCCTGAGCGAGCGTATTGGTGAATTGACGGAGCATTTCAAGACGCATAAGAAAGACCATGCCTCCCGGCGCGGCCTGCTTATGATGGTGAGCAAGCGTCGCGGCCTGCTCGATTACCTCAGAAAGTCCGATACCGAACGCTACAAGACGGTTATTCAGAAACTCGGCATCCGCAAGTAAGCTGTTTGCCAGCCGCTGATGTACTGCGCCTCGAAGCGTATTCTGTGTCATTTCAGTCCCCGCAAGGGCATTTCTACGTGCTTGCCGGGAACGGACTCATGCGTCTTCCGTCATGGGTAATTTGAGCCATATCGGCCTGCGGGCCCCCGAGCGCATTTCAGGTCGCACTAACGCACCTGACGGCGCCAGGGGAGAATCTCGCTTGCCGCAATCCTCTCTTCTCTCATCCGCCTACCCTGCCATTCGAAGGCCACACATCCCTGGCAGCGGCCCGGCGGAGCGCCCGCAATCGATTTGTCGCGCTCAGAAAAGGAACTGCAACAAATGAAACACGAGATCAGTGTTGAGCTGCATGGCGGAAAGTCCATCAGCTTCGAAACCGGAAAACTAGCCAAGCAGGCCCACGGCTCCTGCATTGTGCGCATTGGCGACAACGTCGTTCTGGCTACTGCCTGCGCCAACGCCGAACCGCGTGAGGGAATCGACTTCTTTCCCCTCACCGTTGACTATCGCGAATACACTTACGCCGCCGGACGCATTCCGGGCGGCTTCATCAAGCGTGAAGGGCGTCCCAGCGAGCGCGAGATTCTTACCAGCCGCCAGATCGATCGCCCTATCCGCCCGCTGTTCCCCGACGGTTTCCGTTGCGAGACCCAGGTCATCGCCATGGTGCTCTCGGCCGATACGACGAACGACCCGGACGTTGCCGGCATCAACGGCGCATCGGTAGCGCTCAGCGTTTCGGACATTCCGTTCCATGGTCCCATCGGAGCAGTGCGCGTGGGCCGCGTGAATGGCGAGTTCGTGGTCAACCCGACCTATGACGAGCAGCGCGAGGGCACCATGAACCTGATGGTCGTGGGCACCGCAGACGGCATTGTGATGATCGAGTCCGGTGCGAAGGAAGAGTCGGAAGAGGTCATTGTCCAGGGTATTGAGTTCGGCCATGAGCAGATCAAAAAAATCTGCGCTGCCATCAGCGAGTTGCAAAAGCAGGTTGCCAAGCCGAAGCGCAAGGTCGAGCCTCCGGTGATCGACGAAGCCTACGTCAGCGACCTGCGGTCCAAGTACGGCGATCGCCTGATGGACGCGGTGAACACCGAGAAGTATCCCAAGGCAGAGAGCTACAGCCTCATCAAGGCGCTGAAAGACGAGTTTCTCGACAGCTTCGAGGACGAAGATGACGACGGCCGCAAGAAGGGTAAGAGCTACCTGGAAATGCTGCGCGAGCGAGTCTTCCGCGAGCAGGTGATCAAGGAAAAGCGTCGTCCTGACGGCCGCAAGTTCGACCAGATTCGTGATATCTGGATCGAAGTCGGCGTGCTGCCGCGCACCCACGGCTCTGCCATCTTCACGCGTGGCGAAACCCAGGCGCTGGTTACGACCACGCTCGGCACTGCCGACGACATGCAGCGGCTCGAAGCCTTCGAAGGTGAAGCCAAGAAGCGCTTCATGCTGCACTACAACTTCCCGCCCTTCTCGGTCGGTGAAGTCGCGTTCCTGCGCGGAGCCGGTCGCCGCGAGATCGGTCACGGCGCACTGGCCGAGCGCTCCATCTCGGCTGTGCTGCCCGATCAGACAGATTGGCCGTATGCCATGCGCGTGGTCTCCGACATTCTGGAGTCGAATGGATCATCGTCCATGGCGACAGTCTGCGGCGCTTCGCTAAGCCTGATGGATGCCGGTGTTCCGCTGAAGGCCTCAGTCGCCGGCGTCGCGATGGGATTGGTGAAGGAAGGCGAAGAGTACGCCATCCTCACCGACATTGCCGGCGCTGAAGATCACTACGGCGACATGGACTTCAAGGTGGCTGGCACCCGCGATGGCATCACCGCGCTGCAGATGGACATCAAGGTCATGGGCATTACTCCGCAGATCATGCGCGAGGCCCTCGACCAGGCGCGTCGCGGACGTTTGTTCATCCTCGACAAGATGAATGAAGTCATCACCGAGCCGCGCACCAAGATTAGCGAATTTGCTCCGCGGTTCTATACGCTGCAGATTCCTCCCGACAAGATTCGCGACCTCATCGGCCCCGGAGGCAAGGTCATCCGCGGCATCATCGAGCAGACCGGCGTGAAGATCGATGTCGAGGACAGCGGCAAGGTCAATGTCTCGTCGAGCGACCAGCAGGCAGCGGCCAAAGCCATCCAGATGATCAACGACATCACCGCAACCGCGGAAGTCGGCAAGACCTATCTGGGCAAGGTCACCCGCCTCGCTGACTTCGGCGCCTTCGTCGAAATCATTCCGGGAACTGACGGTCTTCTGCACATAAGCGAAGTTGCTGAACATCGCATCAAAGATGTTCGCGACGAACTGAAAGAAGGCGACCAGGTCCTGGTGAAGGTGCTGGCCGTCGAAGGCAATCGCATCAAGCTGTCGCGCAAAGCGATTCTGAAGGAACAACGCGCCAAGATGGGCGGCGGCGAAGCGGCGCCCGAAGGCGAAGGCGAAGCTGGTGGAGTCGTTACCTTCGAAGGTGGTCACGAAGCGGCCGATGTCGAAGAGCCCAGCTTCAACCGCTCGGAAGGGGACCGCGGAGGCGATCGCCCTCCACGCCGTGACGGCGGAGGCCATCCCGGTGGACGCGGTGGGCGCCCCGGCGGCGGTGGTGGTCGCGGCGGCGATCGTGGACGCGGTCGCGGCGGCAGCCGGCACTAGAAGCGTTGGTGGAAGCGCCACGCTTCAGCGCATCTTTTCGGTGGAAGCACCACGCTTCAGCGTGGTGATAGAGCGCTGGCTCCGTGATGGCTTTAGCCGCGGTGGAATTGGACTAATTGCGTCTGCAATGTCCAGAGACGCCGAGGCTAAAGCCCCATCTTTTGCGACGCTTCTTTCACCACGCTGAAGCGTGATCCTTCAACCCGTGTGGCGGGCACCCGGTGGCTCACCCGAGCGCTGGTATACGCACCGCTCCGGCCTTACAATGTGGGAACGTGGCCTCTGGCATCTTCGGCAGAATTTTCGGATCGCAGTCGGGCTCGGCGCCCGAGAACCCTCGGGGCTCGGGCCAACGCATCTCCCGTCGCTCCACCGGTTTCAACGAGTTCATCAAATATATCTCTAAGCAAGAGAACCTGAGGATCCTCGACCTCGGCGCCACCTCGGCCGCCAATATCACCTTCATGACAGGGCTGGGCCATAACTTCCATCAGGAAGACCTCCTGCGCCTGTCGGCTGACAAAGACCTGCTGGTCTCGAACGGCAACGGCGGCACTGTCTTCGATACGGAGAGGTTCCTGCGCGATAACCTCAACTTCGAGCGCGAGGAATTCGACGCTGTAATGTTCTGGGATTTGGCGGACTACCTGCCTGAACCGCTGGTCAAGCCGGTCATTGAGCGCGTTCATGTGGGAATGAAGCCCGGTTCGATCCTGCTCGGCTTCTTTCATACCAAAGATGCCGGCCCCAAGGAACCCTTCTATCGCTATCACATCGCCTCGAAAGAGGGGGTCGACATGCAGCCCGGCGAGTCGTTCAAGCTGCAACGCGTTTTCGCCAATCGCCACGTCGAAAATCTCTTTCGCGACTTCGGATCGATTAAGTTCTTCCTCGGCCGCGACAACCTGCGCGACGTCCTGGTCATTCGCTAGGCCTCGCGATTTCCGTCATCACCCCTTTTGATTTGTCATCACGAGCACCGGACCCCGGTTGCGGGGTTGAAACTGGAATGACAAGCTCCAAATGTAACCCGCTAAGTCCTTTGTTTGCGTGTTTGTCATCACGAGCGACGCGAGGGACCTGCTCTCGTTTCCGCCTGTATAACCCTTCAATTTGCAAAAGCTTTATCCCAGCGCAAATTGCCGCAGACGTGGACGCTTTGTATCGGGGCACGGCTTTCAGCCGTGCCGCACTGTGCCATTCTTTTGATTTGTCATCCTGAGCGGAGCGAAGGACCTGCTTTCGTTTCCGCCTGTATTACCCTTCAGTTTGCAAAAGCTTTATCCCAGCGAAAATCCAGAGCCCGAAGGGCGTGCCATGACAGCCCAGCATGGAGCCGAAGGGGGAATGCTGGGTTAGGTGCCTAAAACGAGCCCGAGTCCCGTAGGGACGACAGGTGGGGGCTAGTTCCACCACTGATGTGATTGCGGATGGCCGATAAAATCAAGGCATTTCTGAGGGTCATAGCACACACGATTCTCTCATTCGTTGCGGCACTGGTTGCTGGTTTCACGTTCTACGGATTCTTTCGGCCAATCGTCGGACGAGAACGCTACCGCCAATTGGCGAACACTCCGGTGATGATCGCCCTTCTGCTCATCATCGTCGTGCTCTGGGGAATGGTGCTCTACCACAGGTGGCACGATCGCTACGCATTCTTAGCTTGGGTGCTTCCCGCACTCTGGGTGTGTCATTTGATGATGAGCCAAGGAGTGGCGGCTTTGCAGGGTAGATGGTCGGACACACTGTTTTTCTTTGAGATTGGCGCTGCCTATTCCGCGGGGGCTTGGGCCGCTGCGATAGCTCTCGGAAGGACACCCCAAGAGCCGCCAACTGGACGGCCATAGCTGGCTCAAGGCCACCGGCCTAATATCGCCTTATCACATCTAACCCGCAATCTAGAAAGGACTGCCGTCCCTACGGGACTCTGAATTTTTCTAATCACGCGCTACCCAGGACTCCGCCTACGGCTCCGTCCTGGGCTGTCATCGCACGCCCTTCGGGCTCAGAGCTTCCGGCAAGACTGGCCCGTTCGTCAATATGAACTGTTGTAGACCGGCGTGCGAGAGCAGGTTCTTCGCTTCGCTCAGAATGACAATTCTTACAAAAAGGCATAAGCCCCTCACCCCATGCGCGTTTTCTTGATCAGATACGGCAGCACTCCGGGAATTCGCAGCATTTGCAAAGCGACTGGCCGTGCGATTCCGGGCAACGAGACCAGTCTGCGAACTCGCATGGACGCCGCAATCAACGGAGCAAACTGCTGCCGGTAAACCGCTTCGTATTCCTGACATGCGACTTCCAACGCAGCTTCTCCAATAAGAAACGGACGCAAGCACTCCGCCGCCGCTTGTCCGCTGCGCATGGCCAGTGAAATACCATCGCCGGCAAAAGGATCGATAAACCCCGCGCCGTCCCCCGCGAGCAGTATGCCGTCGCGCAAACAAACCGGCTTGCGATACAGAACCGGCGCGGTACTCACCGGAGCGGTGACACGCTCCCACTGCTCGGCGCGAGCCGCAAGTTGAGGTGATCGCTCAAACACTGCCTCCAACGTAGTTGCCACATCCGAGCGCACCAGCGCGCATACGTTAACGCTGTCAGGCGCGACCGGCTGCACGCCACAATACCCGTTATCGAAGAAATATAAATCGGTGCTTAACCCAGGATTTTGCTCGCGATAGTGCGCCTTCAGCCCAATCCACTTGGGACCACTCCCTACCGCACTGGAATCCGAAAACCGCGACCAGCGGCCGGTGCACAAGACGACGGCGTCGGCGAGGAACTCACCATGCGCCGTAGCGACCCTGAACGGCCCGTGCCCGGTGATCGACTGCACCTCGGACTTGCTGTGCGCTGCGACTCCCGCCTGCTGCGCGCACTCCCACAACAGCAGGTCGAGCACAGTTCGTGGGATGCTTAGCCCGGGCGGCTGGATCGCGGTCTCGGCCATCCGCCCGGATGCGAAGATCCGCGCCCGGGCAATCGCTGGAGCCTGATACAGGATTTCGTCAGCCCGCGCATGTCCACGCACAAGTTCCCGCAAAAGGCCCAGCGATTCTGCTGAAACAAATTCTCCGCAGACCTTCTGACGTGGAAATTCGCTGCTGTCGAAAACCGCGACCGAGGCGCCGCCGCGCGCAGCGGTGATGGCGGCCGAAGTTCCCGCTGGGCCACCTCCCACGACTGCCAGATCGTAATGCGCGCGCTCTATTTCCATAGCAAAACACCCATGCGATAGAGATAGTGTGGCGAGATCTCTATCCGCCGGGCTGCGGTTCGGCTCACGATGCTGCGCATTTCCTCCAGTGTATAAGCCTGGCGAACGGACGCTGGCGCATCATGCCATGTGATGCGGCTGCGAAACAGCGGTAAGCCCGCATAACAAAGTGCGAGATGCAAGCGGCTGCGGATCAGGTCGTTAATAACAACCGCTACGCGGGCGACGCGCAGTGCCTCGCCGGCGAATCTTTCTAAGCTTTCGATATCGAAATGATGGGCTACGAGGTTGCACGCCACTACATCGAAGCTTCCATCGTGAAAGGGAAGCTGCATGGCATTGGCGGCAACGGCCGTCACTCCGTGCCGCGGCAGATGCGAAGCGACGCGGTCGAGGAGTGTGACGCCCAGCTTAATGCCACGCTGGGCAAGCCGCTGCTGAGCTGCGATCGATACCTGGCCGTTGCCGGCGCCCACCTCTAGCAAACTGAATGACGGGCTGCCGCTTGTTTCCGCAACCCGCTGCAACAGCCGAACAGTGGTGCGCGTTCCGCCAAACCAGTGGTTGATTCGCTGCAAATCTCGTAGCGACTGCGCTATCTCGGCCGGGGTGCCAAGGTCATCGTCAAGTAGTTCCGGAACTATCACTCGCCGCATATGGCCTGGGCGCTGCAACCGCCGTACTCTAAGCGTATCGCAAGTCACTTTGGAAGCAGACTGCTCAGGCGTGGCACGCGGAAGCCCAGGTTTGGCAGGGTGGTCTCAAGGACAATAGGCGCGATCCGTCATCTTCCAGCCGTTTGGCCCTGTGCTGCTGGATTTCTTAGAGGCATGGGATTTGGTATTAATCATGCCCTATCGAAACCGTCGGCCCGGTCCAATGCCGCACCGACGAGCGAGACCGAATGACAGGGGAACAACGGTCTTACTCGCGCGGATGACGGCAACTCCACGGGGAATACTGTTTCGACCGGGCTGGCTAAGATCCGCCCTTCGCCCTTGGCTTTTAGCTCTTGGCCGGAAACGGTTCATCAGCCAAAGCCAGCGGCAACTAGACTCCGACCGCTTCTTCTCTCAGCTTCCTCTTCAGATCCGCGGCTATCTGCTGCCCGTGGAAGCGCCCGTTCTCAATGAAAATTTCGCTGGTGCGCATTCCCGCCACGATCACGCCTGCCAGGTAAATTCCCGGCACATTGCTTTCCAGCGTCTGCGGATCGACAATCGGCTTCTTGTCGGCATCGCCGCGCAGCTTGATTCCGAGGCTGCAGAGAAATTCAAAGTCGGGATGGTAGCCGGTGAGCGCAAACACGTAGTCGTTCGCGATCGTGACTTCGCCCTCCGGTGTGTTCAGCACCACGTGGTCGCGCGCAATCTCGCGAACCGTGCTGTCAAAATACGCCTTCACCTGCCCGGCCTTGATTCGGTTCTCGATGTCGGGCTTGATCCAGTACTTCACCGACGGACTGACCCCCGGCCCGCGATGCACCAGCGTTACGTGCGCGCCATGGCGCCACAACTCCAGCGCCGCGATAGCGGCTGAGTTCTTGGCTCCCACCACCAGCACATCCAGGCCGAAGAACGGATGCGGCTCGCGATAGTAATGCATGACCTTGGGCAGCTCTTCGCCGGGAACATGCATGTGGTTGGGACGATCGTAATAGCCGGTCGCAAGAATCAGTTTGCGCGCGTGGTACTCGCGCTTGCGCCCGTGCATGTCGGTGGTGTGGACCACAAAGTCTCCATCGCTGCCATCCACCCGCTGCACCGGCTCGTATTGGCGCACATCGAGCGCGTAGTGCTCGGCCGCCTTGCGGTAGTATTCCAGCGCCTCCTGACGGGTAGGCTTCTGGTTGGGACTGGAGAACGGCAGGTCGCCAATCTCCAACAACTCGGGCGTGGTGAAGAACGTCATGTTGCTGGGATAGTTGAACAGCGAGTTCACCAGGCAGCCCTTGTCGATGTTAACCACCGTCAGCCCGGCGCGCTTTACATCGATGCCGCAAGCCAAGCCCGTCGGGCCTGCGCCGACTACGAGTACGTCGAAGCGTTCAGGCGAAGACTCCGGATTCGATCCGTTCTGAGACATGCAGATAGGATATCGCGCGGGCCGGCCGGCGGGGCACAAGACAGGTTTTGGCGGTTGCGACGGCACACGGTTCAGTGACGCACCTCACCGACGTGGCGTGACAGGTCGACAAAAGTAGATATGTGGCACAAAGGCCCTAATCCAGGCAATCGCACGCCGGATTTCCGAGGAATTCCGTCGCATCGGATGGTTTGGTTTTGTAATCTGTAAAGTTACGAAATAGATTAATCACACGCCCACCCCGAGGCACTCATGACCGTCATTCAGCAGGAAGACTTCATCCAGAGCGTCGCTGACGCTCTGCAATACATCTCGTACTACCATCCCGTTGACTTTATCCAGAGCCTGACGCGCGCTTATGAGAAGGAGCAGTCGCCCGCCGCGCGCGACGCCATCGCGCAGATCCTGATCAACTCGCGCATGTGCGCCGAAGGCCACCGCCCCATTTGCCAGGACACCGGAATCGTCACCGTGTTCCTGAAGATCGGCATGAACGTGCAGTGGGACGCATGGATGAGTGTCGAGGACATGGTGAACGAAGGGGTGCGCCGCGCCTATCTGCATCCTGACAACGTGCTGCGCGCCAGCATCCTCGCCGACCCGGCCGGTGCACGCAAGAACACCAAAGACAACACGCCCGCTGTGGTGAATATGAAGGTCGTGCCCGGCGACACGGTTGAGATCACCCTGGCGGCAAAGGGCGGAGGCTCGGAGGCGAAGTCGAAGTTCGTCATGCTGAATCCCTCGGACTCGATTGTCGACTGGGTGCTGAAGACGGTTCCGACCATGGGCGCAGGCTGGTGTCCGCCGGGGTTGATCGGCATCGGCATCGGCGGCACGGCGGAGAAGGCCATGCTGCTGGCGAAAGAAGCGTTGATGGACCCGATCGACATTCAGGATTTGATCGAGCGCGGCCCCTCCAATCGCGCTGAAGAATTGCGGCTGGAGCTCTACAAGAAGATCAACGCGCTCGGCATCGGCGCGCAGGGACTCGGTGGACTCACCACCGTTCTCGACGTGAAGGTGAAGGACTACCCAACCCACGCCGCCAATCTTCCGGTCGCGATGATTCCTAACTGCGCCGCCACCCGCCACGCGCATTTCGTGCTCGACGGCTCCGGCCCG
The DNA here is from genome assembly GCA_963796585.1 of uncultured Acidobacteriaceae bacterium. GTDB lineage: Bacteria > Acidobacteriota > Terriglobia > Terriglobales > Acidobacteriaceae > CAVVDY01. Next base: position 104,560 of record CAWCMB010000001.1, on the reverse strand, counting down.
GTCGCGCTTGAGCCTCCGTCTCTCTCTGACTGGCCTGATCTTACGTACGATCCCATGTCCTCCGGTGCGCGCCGCGTAAACCTCGACACCGTAACCCGCGACGAAGTGGCGACTTGGAAACTTGGCGATGCGCTGCTGTTGAACGGCAAGTTGCTCACCGGCCGCGATGCCGCGCACAAACGCATCACTGATATGCACGCCAAGGGCGAGAAGCCCCCGGTCGATTTCACCAACCGCTTCATCTATTACGTCGGCCCGGTCGACCCGGTACGCGACGAAGTTGTCGGACCTGCCGGTCCCACCACGGCCAGCCGCATGGACAAGTTCACTCGCCACATGCTCGAAAACACCGGCTTGCTGGGCATGATCGGCAAGTCCGAACGCGGGCCGGTGGCGATCGAAGCCATCCGCGACCACCAAGCGATTTACCTTATGGCAGTCGGCGGCGCAGCGTATCTGGTCTCGAAGGCGATCAAGAAATCGCGCGTCGTGGGCTTCGACGATCTCGGCATGGAAGCCATCTATGAGTTCACCGTCGAAGATATGCCGGTCACCGTGGCGGTCGATGTGAACGGCAACTCGGTACACGAATCCGGCCCCAAGGAGTGGAAAGCCCGGATTGAAGAGTTGGTGAGCATCGGGTAGCCGAGGATGTAGCCCCGCTTTGGGTGGAGTACCGCTTCAGCGGTACATGTCAGGCAATTTCTAAGAGGGCGGCTTTAGAGGCTGCTGAAAAAGTCTGCAGGGAGCTGTTTTGAAGGGGCGCAGCTTTAGCTGCGCCATAAGAGTCCTGTGTTTTTGTCATCCCGAACCTCTTTAGAGGTGAGGGATCTCCAGTTTTTCCCACCGCCAAGAATTTTTCAGCAGCCTCTTTAGCCGCTGAGGTAACCGATTGACCATCCCGCATCGTGGGCAAACCAGTGCCTCCACTTATTTCATCACTGCCGGGGTTTGGAGCAAGATGCGTCTCCTCCAGTCGCAGCGGATGGCTGAGCTCTTCTGCCACACCTTGCTTGAGTATCGCGCAAATGAGAAATTCCTTCTCCACGCCTTTGTGGTTATGCCGAATCACATTCATCTTCTGATCACGGTTCCAGCGGGTTCAACGTTGGAGCACACCATGCAGTTGATCAAGGGTGGCTTCTCTCGGGAAGCAGGAAAGTTGTTGAGTCTTGCTCATCCATTCTGGCAGAAAAGCTTTGTCGATCGGCGCGTGCGGGACGCAAGCGAAGTTGACAGATTTCGCGAATACATTCATCAAAATCCTGTCGTCGCGAATTTGTGTAACTTACAAGATCAACATCCATATTCTTCCGCAAACCCTCGCTTTGCCTTGGACGCCTTACCGCAGCGGCTGAAGCCGCTATCTGATAATGCTGCCGTCCTGTACCGCTGAAGCGGTACTCCACCCAACAGCAGAACGCGGTGTCTGCCCGAACGCGAAGCTCTTGGGCCCAGAACGCAACGCTTCATCTCCCTGTGCTAATCTCGCCACACGAGTGACGCATGAGCGACGGCGCCGGGCAGCAGCTGGCCTACAATCCTCCGAATGACAGGCGGGTCGAGCGGATACTAAAGCCGCCGCAACTGCTGCACCTATTACAGCGCTTCTGCGAGGCCGGTACGCTGCCGGCGCGCAGGTCAGCCTACGTCGCGGTCATCCGTTGGACGCGCCAGGGCGACGGCGCCTCTGGTGAGCGCACGCGCCTGGTGCAGCTCCTCGACATTCTGGAGAGCGACGCCGAGTTGCGCAGCGGGGTGCAACAATCGCTCGGCAAGCTGCTCGCCGAAATCGATTCGCTCGCACTCTTCGCAGAAGTTGGCCTGCCTTCGGTTCATCCCTTCACCACGGAGATTGTTCGCCGCCTCATCGGCCGCGTGCTGCCCTCGGCGCGCCGCGACTCCGATGCTTCCAAGCTGCTAACGGATCTCTACAGCAGCGAGAAAGATGTCCACCGATTTTCCGCACAACCTGCCGAACTATTCGAGCGCACCGTCACCACCCTTACCCCGCAGGACGATCCCGGCTTCTGGGAGCGCCAACTACGCGACCTGCATGAAGCCATGCGCCTGCTCGCGGCGCGTATCAGCGGATTAGGTCTGGCTCCGGAGATACGCGATCGCACCGGCACGCATGGCATAGCACGCTCTCCCTTTTACGAGCTCACCCGCAAAACCGAAGATCTCATCTCCGCTACAGGCACGCCCGAAGCGGCCGCCTGTCTCGACGGCTGGAAGCAAGACGTGGCCCGCTGCCGCCAGGAGATGGAAGAAGTGTACGGGCACATGGAGTCGGAGGGCATCAGCGTCGAACTGGTCTTCGACTTGAAGACCATCCAGGCGTGCCTCCAGCGCATGGAAGCTATCGCCACCGTGCTTACCTCGCCCGACGCGCCGACGCGATTGGCGGCCGTGCACCATCTGCTGTCGCGGCTTGAGGAAGGCAATCTCGACGACAAACGCATCTCGTCGCTGCTGCGCGAGAACCTCAACCTGCTGGCGCGTAAGGTCGTTGATCGCAGCGGAGATACCGGCGAGCATTACATTGCAACCAGTCGTGCCGAGTATCGCTGGATGTGGCGCGCGGCCATCGGCGGCGGACTGCTCACCGTGTTTACCGCTGCCATCAAAATGCGCATTGTCGAAGCGCAGCTGCCGCTGTTTTTCGAAGGCTTCGCAGCAGGCACCAATTACGCCGTGAGCTTCGTCCTGCTGCAGGTCTTCGGACTGGTGCTGGCCACCAAACAGCCGGCGACGACGGCAGCAACCTTCGCGCGCATCATCCGCGACAACCGCGGGCAGGAGCGCTCCAGCAAATTGACCGAGTTCGTCTCCCGCATCACCAGCACGCAGTTGGCTGCGGCGCTTGGAAACGTGCTTGCAGTTTCGGCCGGCGCAGTGGTGTTCGAGTGGCTTTACAAGCTGCTGTTCGCGCATTCCTATCTGGCACGCGAAAGCGCGTCGCATGTTTACGAAACCTTGCATCCGTTCAGCTCCGGAACCGCCTTCTATGCCATGGTCACCGGCGTCATCCTCTGGCTGGCCGCGCTCGCCGGAAGCTGGCTGGAGAACGCCGCGGTCTATTACGACCTGTCCGAGGCCATCGCGCAGCATCCTCTCGGACTGCGCTTGAGCGAGCGCGCGACCAAGAAGTTCGCGAAGATTGTTCGCCACAACATGGGCGGCTGGAGCACTAGCATCGTTCTCGGCTATCTGCTGGGATTCACGCCAGTCATCGGCGCATTCTTCGGCCTCCCACTCGACGTGCGCCACGTCACGCTTTCCTCGGGTACTCTGGCGCTGGCTGCGGCGCGCTTCGGAACCGCCAGCCTGGGTGATCGCTGGTTTCTCTACGCAGTGGAAGGAATCGCAGTCGTGTTTGTGCTGAACCTGACGGTGAGCTTCATGATCGCGCTGTACGTCGCGCTACGCGCCTACGATATCGGCTTGCGTGAGCAGTTGCGCATGCTGCGCTCGGTGATCACGGAAGGGATGCGCTCGCCGCTGCGTTTCATCGTGCCGCAATTCTCCGAGCCCGCAGGCCCGCCATCAGGCGCTGCGCCCGAAGAAACGCATTAGGTAGAGCTGGCCTTCAGGCCCGCGGTGGAAGCACCACGCTTTAGCGTGGTGAAACAAGTTGCTGGAAGAGACTTGGGCTTAGCCCCGGAGGTGTTTCAGCCGATTATCTTCGCAAGGTCGGACCTCAGTCCGCGCGACCCAACTCTATCGTCCGGGATACGCTTGCGGCTGCACCGGCCGGCGATTGCTGCGCGCAATAAGCCACCAGATGAGTGCCACAATCAAAATCACGGGAATGAGCGGCACGATAATCAGCAACGGGAAAACGTAGCCGCCGCCTTGTGATACGATCTCGCCGCCTACTTCTGAACCGTTGCCACGCGCGAGTTGACCGCCAATGGTGACCACATCGCCGCCAACCTGGGCATTCTCCCCCAGTCGGACGCCGCCGCCGACGGCCACGACATCTCCCTTGGCATGCCCTTCGAGTTCGACCCTGCCGCCGATCGCCACGATGTCGCCACAGGTGCCCGCGACGCGAATCGAGCAGCCAATGCAGACCAGGTCGCCAACCTGTTCATCTTCTGACACGTTGATACTGCTGCCGAACTGCACCCGGTCGCTGTTGGATCCGGACTTTGCCGAAGCCGGAAGCGCGGCTGCCGCTACTACCAAGATGGCGAACAAAATGAAACCCACTCGGTTTGTCATTCGAGCCCCCTTAGCGGGATATCCAGATTATGCCGGTCGTGCGGGAAACACAATTCTACGTCTGGTGATACGTTGCGATGCCGCGGATGGTTCCGTGTCGGCTGCCTAGTCCAGATAAACCTAGTCTGCTCAAGATTTTGCAGAGCATCCTCCAAAGTTATTGAATGTTTTCAAGATTTTAGGGTATGCCAGGGGGAGGGGGGAGTACCATGGTAGCAACAACTCGATATATAACGAGATAGATAACACTGGAGATCCTCTTCCGTGCTCTCCGCGCCTCCGTGGTGAAGGGGTTTTACGTCTCCAGCGTGTAGCGCTCGGCCGCGAGCCGGTACATGCGACGCCACACCAGGCGATTGATGGTGACTACGACCAGCGCCATCACCACGGTCGAGCCCAGCAGCAAAGCGAAGTTGCCTGCGTCGGTAGCGCGGGAGATCACAGCGCCAAGTCCAACCGTGGTGTAGGTCTGGTCCTTGAAGCGGAAGTACTCGGCCACGATGCTGGCGTTCCAGGCTCCGCCGGAAGCGGTGACCAGTCCAGTGATGAGATAAGGGAAGATTCCCGGCAGAATCAGTTGTCGCCAGCGCTGACCGGAGCTGAAGCGGAACAGCGTGGCCGCTTCTTTCAGGTCGGTGGGAATCGCCATCGCTCCGGCGATGACGTTGAACAGGATGTACCACTGCGTTCCCAGCAGCAGCAGCACGATGGAGCCCAGGCCGAGCCCGCCGCCAATGCGAATCAGCAGCAGCAGCACGATGGGAAACAGCGCGGTCGCCGGAACCGAAGCCGCAATCTGCGCCAGCGGCTGCGCGATTTTCGCCAGCCGAGGACTGAAGCCAATGGCGACGCCGGCGGGAATCGTCCATAGCGAGCCGATCACCAGCGCAATAATGACGCGCAGGAACGTCGCGCCGGCGCCGATGAGGATCTCGCGGTACTCGGCGCGATCGAGTCCGGCAAGCATCATGCCCGCGCGAATGACGGCATAGATGACGGCGATGACGGCAATTGTGGCGATGAGCCGGCCCAGCCACACCTTCCACGCCACTGCTTCGCGTTGGTGTGGCGACGCGTCTTGATGAGCGAATCGCATTCTAAGGTATTCGCGGGTGGGATTTACCATGCGCTTGCGCAGTCGTGCCAGCGCGCGTGAGCGCTCCATCAGGTTCAGGAACCATGATTGCGGCGCGTCGCTGCTCTCGACCTGCTCGATCTTGAACTTTTCCGCCCATGCAATCACCGGACGCCAAATCACCTGGTCGAGCACCACGATCACCGCGATCATGGTTGCGATGCCCCAGAGAATACTCGGCGTATCGCCGGCGCTGGCCGCGGTTTGCAGGTACGATCCCAGGCCCGGCAGCCGAAAGTCCTTGGAGCCGAGCACGAACATCTCGCACGCCATAAGGAAGAACCAGCCGCCCGCGACCGACATCATGGAGTTCCACACCAGGCCGATGGCGGCGTAGGGAACCTCGAGCTGGGTGAAGCGCTGATACCAGTTGAAGCGGTAAATCTTGGCGGCTTCGCGCATCTCGCGTGGAATGCTCTTCAGCGACGAGTAGAAGCTGAAGGCCATGTTCCACACCTGCCCGGTGAAGATGAGCAGGATGGCTCCCAGCTCGACACCGAGCTGATGACGCGGAAACAAAGCGACCATGGCCAGCATCACTCCTGGCAGAAAGCTGAGCACGGGGATGGATTGCAGGATGTCGAGCAGCGGAATCATGATGCGCTCGGCCCTGGCGTTGTAAGCGGCGACATAGCCGTAAATGAGCGTGAATGCCAGCGAGAGGAAGTACGCGACAACGATGCGCATCAGCGAGTACGCCGCGTACACCGGCAACATGCGGGGATCGCGTGAAATTTCGACGTGCGGATTAAACGGCCCAAACCAGGTGCGCGCCAGAACCACAACCCCGTAGAAGAGCGAGAGGCCCGCGGCAAAGATGAAGAAGTCCGTGAGCATCGACCAGGTCTGCGAGGGCAGCAGCGACCACGGTCCTTTGCCCAAAATCTTTACGGGCTGCCAGAGGTCGCGCGCCATTCGCTGCCTTACTTCTCGTCCGTTGCGGCGGCCAGCTCGGCGTCTTCACGATGAAAGAGGCGGCCGGTTTCGGAGTCGTAGTCGAAGATTTCTGCGTAGCGTCCCCAGTTCAGCACGGTGTCGAACTGGCGCTCGACTTCATCGGAGCTGAAATGTTCGTCGAGAATGTCGCGAAAAAATTCCTCGCCGATAGCGTGGTCGCGCTTGGCGTGCAGGGTGTTTTCAATGAGCCGCAGAATAGCGACGTTTTTGAGAGCAGCTTCGCGGAACAGTTGTTTCTGGGCTTGAATGTCGGCTTCGCCAAAGGCCCGGCCTTCTGGGGTAATCTCGACATCGCCTTCGTGAACCTTGGCAAAGCCAAGCATCACGGCCGCGTCAACGATGGGCAGCAGGTCGTCGACATCCATCGCCAGTTCGTCGGCAGTCTTGTAGAGGTCGTCGCGCCCACCGCGATCCGTAAGCAGCTCCAGGAACCCGGCAATGCCGCCGGGACGCGCGTGCGGCAACATCTGGAACTTGGTCCGCTGCCGTCCTTGGCCATCCTTGCTCTCGCTCGCGGCAGCAGACGGAGCAGACATCTCCTCTTCCGGCTTGGTGAGCGCTTTGTAGATGTAGTCGACGTAGGCCAAAAATCTTGGAGACTTGCGATCGCGATACTGCGGAATGTTGATTTCGAAGTCGCTACGAATGCGCGCCGGATTGCGTCCCAGCACAATCACTCGATCGGCCAGCAGCACCGCCTCTTCAATGTTGTGCGTCACGATGAAGATACAGGTGGTCGGCATCTTTTTGTTGAGCCACAATTCCAGAAGCTCGGAACGCAGGTTCTCCGCGGTCAATACATCGAGTGCCGAGAAGGGCTCATCCATGAAGAGCACTTCCGGCTCGACCACCAGCGCACGCGCGAATCCCACGCGCTGCTTCATGCCACCCGAGAGTTCTTTGGGATACGCGGTCTCGAATCCATCGAGGCCGACGGTGTCGATCATGCGCAGGGCCCGCTTGTGGCGTTCAATCGCAGTTGTACCGCGGGCAGCCAAAGGCGCCTCAACGTTTTCGATCACGGTGAGCCAGGGAAAGAGGGCGAAGCTCTGAAAGACGATAGAGACATGCGGAATCTGTCCCGCCATCGGCTTGCCGTGCCAGAACACCTCGCCCGAAGACGGCGTCGACAATCCGGTGAGCATGCGCAACAGCGTCGATTTGCCCGAGCCGGACGGACCGAGCAGGGCAATGATTTTGCCGGGGCTAATCTCCAGGTCGGTGGGCGCGATCACCTGAATGCGATTGCCGTCCGGTTGCGTGTAGTACTTCTCTAACGCGCGCGCTTGGATGATGGATTCCGGCAATGCTGCCCCCACATTCAGGTTGAGCATCCAGTGTATTGCGGGAGCTGTTCGAGGCACAACGCAACCGCGGGGACTTACATGAATGCCCGGTGAATAACCGTGGTTCGGCTACACCGCAGCATTCATCTGCTTGTCGTTTTCATCGCCGGGAACAATGGAGGGCTCGCTGCCCGGCTGCGCGACGCGGGCTGGCTGGGTTACAGGTGCTGTGGAGGATTCGTTGCCGTTGCTGCCCGAGTCTGCTGTCTTACGGCGGCTCCGGCGATAGCTGTATTCAAACCATGCTGCAACGGCACCGACTACCGCGACAGTGATCCAGTTCATAGATCTCCCGAAGCATTTAGGATGCGGCGGTTTGAAAGGCAGATGCTACGAGAGAGCTGAGGTGAGTTGCAGTGCGTCAAATCATCTGAATGTTGTTTCTGCCGATGGTCAGGGCTATTTGGTCAACCAGGCAAAAAAAAGCCGGAGTTTGCGGCTCCGGCTGCGCAGCTTTGTGGCAAGCGTTCAGAGACGGATTCTACGCCGCAGCACGCCGGCAACTCCGAGCAGAGACGAGCCAAACAGTACGATGCTGCCGGGTTCGGGAACACTGGCGAAGTCAGCCATGAAGTACTGGTTGGTTCCCCCGAACTCGTTCCAGCCTCCCTCGTCGGGGTTGTACCACCACCCGTTGTACCCGGGATAGCCAGTTTGATTGAACTGATAGTAGACGCTCTGGCCGCTGTAACCCTGAAGGTCGATGTCAGCGCCATACAGTTGTCCTGGTGCGAGCGCGAGATTGATGCTGTTAATGTCGAATACCTGATCAGTCGTACCCCAGTCGAGCGTCTGGCTGTACAGCGCGTTACCGACAGGTCCACTTGGACCCCATTCATAGATATTGAAAGTGACCTACCCGGGAGACGTTCTCCCCGCCAGTTTGAACTCCCAGTCCGACAACACACTGCAATTCGCGGACGGAGCTTCGAAGGTCTGCGCCTGGGCCAGCCATCCATTGGTGATGTTACTGTCCCAGTTAGGTTCGGTATTGATGTTGCAGTTGTCTGCGTATGCTGTAGCGAAGCTGCCGACAACGAGCAGCGTCAGAACCACAAGAGCCCGGGACCCATGCATAGATTTAAAGTCGCTCATAGGCTAGACTCCTCCTCTTGGAGTGGCCCGAAATATTACTGCGAAATAATTGACATGGTCAATAGAACAGAAGTGCCGATTGGCGCCCGTACAATTTTGTTTTGATTCTTTTCTCAAATTCCAGCCTGCGGCTGGTAGAGAAAATCGCGAGGCATTCTCGCCAGGGATAACTAGAAATGGACGAAATGACGATCAGCGATAGTTCGGATTTCTCCGCAGAAATGCGCCCGCTCTACATCCCGGTGATCTTAGGGACGGTGCGAAAGGGGCGCATGAGCGAGAGCGCGGCGCGGCTGATGTTTACAGAGCTAGCTAAGCGGCCGAATATAGAAACCGAACTAATCGACATTGCGCACCTTCCGTTGCCCACCGACGACGCAGGCCAGAACATCAAGGACCCCGAGTTCGCCTCCCAAATGAGTCGGGCTGACGGCCTAGTTATAGTCTCGCCGGAATACAACCATGGCTACTCGGGACTGCTGAAGCATGTACTGGACAGCTGTCTAAGCGAATACATTCACAAAGCTGTCGGAATTGCCGGAATTTCCGCCGGCACATTCGGCGGAACCCGCGGCATTCAGGACTTGCTGCCGGTCATGCGCGAGCTTGGTCTGGTGACCATCTTCTGGGATGTGAATTTCGCAAGTGTTCATAGGCTCTTCGGCCCAGACTGCGTGCTACGGGATGAGACCATGCTGCCGCGCATCGGCCAGTTTCTGAAAGAGCTCATCTGGATGGCTAAGACGCTGCGCCACGGGCGTGAGCATATTAACTTGGAATAGCTCGCGTATTGCTGAATCCTAGGAAGAGGTGACGAAATGAAATGTCCGAACTGTGGCCATGCTATGAACCATCACGCGGACAAACTACTGTTGGATGGGATCGAGCCAAATGCTAATGCTGGTTCACAGTTGATCGAGGCCTATTCCTGCCCGCATTGCGGAACCAACGCCAGTACGGTTGGGGAGAGCAATTAAGGGAAGAGTGCTCCGCAACGTCCGATACACTGACTCGCATTGACCAGGACGGCGGCCCGAAAGCCGCCGCGCCAAGACTAATCGACTGTAGCTCTGCCCTAAGACACCGTTCGAATCTTATTGGGCATGAAGTGATACGGTGGCCAAGGTCCGGTGATGCTCACCTGGCAGTCCTTGAAGTGCCGGGTGGCTGCCGAATACCGGTTCTGGTACTTGGGAATCGCGCTGGTGTCGATGAGATGAGCAAAGTCCAACAGCATGTTAGCGGCATCAACGCGCTTGCAAACGACATCTTCTTCCAAGGGCGAAAAGAGCTTATGCACCTGGACGGAAAGGGCGCGTGCCTTGGTTTGCCGCTCCCGCACGCGACTGGCCTGCTCGCGCAGCTTGCGAAGGTACTCGCCACCCACGCCGGCGGGCAGTTCCCGGAGGGCTTTCTCGACTTCGGCATCCTTCAGCAGGATCTTGAAATGCATTTCCGCTTTTCCGCGCAGCCGTTGCACGCTCTCAAGGAAGGTTTTGCGGTTGGTGCGCACGGCACGGCGAAGAGCTTCATCGGATTCGAAGATTGTGCCGAAACGGAAGGGCAGCACGGTCATCGAGCGAAAACATTCGCTGATGACATGCGCATGCTCAACGATAGCTTGCTGGGTCAGTGGTTTTGCGGTGGAATGTTCGCTGACGATGACAGCGAAATCTCCGCTGGGGTAAGCGAAAACCGAGGCGTCATTCACGCCTTTGAGGGTTTCTAGAATGTAAGGACGTCTAGGCCGGCTACCATTTTGCAGGCCTGAATGCTCTGTGATGCAGTACGCGTACCACGCCATCTCCGTCTTCTCCTGGGAAAGCTCACGCAAAACACCGGGCGCCTGCGTGAGAAATGGCCGACTTCGAACGTGGAGTTACTGGTAAGGCTTTACTGCGACTGGGGGGACAGCTCCCACTAAGTATTCTAAGCCTGAACTCTCAATGTGTGCAACAGAAATGTTGCAATACTCCGAAACCGCAATCCAAGCTGCGCAATTTTTGAGCAAAGGAAGCGCGAACCGAGCACGCTTCGGGAAGAATTCGTGATCATTCTTCCGGAGATCGACCTGCAGGGCGCGCTGCGTGCAGCGCAACGCATTCGACAGAACGTCGAGCGAGCGGGCTTTCGTCACAACGCTGTGCCCCCTGAGGAGCGAGTCACCGTCAGCGCCGGCATCGCCGTCTATGGAAGGGACACTCGCTTCAAGCGAGAACTGATCGAATTCGCCGATGCGGCTCTCTATCGGGCGAAGCATCGCGGACGCAATCAGGTGGTGATGTATGCGGAACCAGAGGTAGAGATGGAAGCAGAGAAATGGTCGGCGTGATGATCGAGAGCCTAGTGGCGCACAGCTTTCTTTGCTGAAGACTTTGCTGAGGATTTCACCAGCACGCGCTTGGGCTTCCTGGTGACGACCTTCTTGGCCACAGTTGCCTTCTTGGTGGGTTTTGCGGGTTTAGCGGCCTCTTTTTCAGGAGCAGCCTGCTCTTCTTCTGCCGGTGCCTCGGCGCTCTGCCGACGATCCAGGGCCTTCGATACCACATAACCCATTTCCGCGACCGGGGCGGGCTTTCCTGTCCAAATCTCGAATTGGCGCGCACCCTGTTGCACGAACATTTCCAAGCCGGGAATCACGTGCAAGCCCTTGGCCTTCGCCATCCTGATCAGTTTCGTCTCCGGCGGAGAGTAAACCAGATCAAACACATAGTGCGCGTTGAGTTCTTTCTCCTCCAGCGGCGACTGGCGGTTGCCATTCATGCCTAATGGAGTGGCATTGATGATGACATCGAAGCTCAGCTTTGCCAGGTCGGCTCGCTTAACGTACTTCGCTTTGGCCTGGCGCGCCAGGGCCTGTGCCTTCTCCGGTGTGCGATTGACAATGAATACCTCAGCCTCGCGAGCCTTCAGGCCGAAGACTGCGGCCCGGGCAGCACCTCCTGCGCCCAGCACGAGGATCCGCTTCCCCGCAAGATGCATGCGTTGTTCCAGCGGACCGACAATGCCGGCCACATCCGTGTTGAAGCCATAGAGCTTTCCTTCCGCGCTGCGAACCACGGTATTGCAGGCGCCGATTTGCCGGGTGAGAGGATCGGAATTCGACAGCACCTTAACGATTTCCTCTTTGTACGGCATGGTGATGCTCATGCCGCGAATGGGAATGTCGTTGGCGCAAGCCAGCAGGTCCTTCAGGCTTTTTGCGTGCAGCGCGAGATAAACCGCATTGACCGTCTCGCGCCGAAAGGCAGCGTTCATCATGACCGGTGATAGCGAATGAGATACGGGATCTCCGGCCACGCCATAGACCTGGGTCGATGCCTCTACCATCTCGATGCGATAGGTTTCGCGCAGTTCGCCGATCGTAATCTGGCCGGGCGCGGTCTCTTCGCCCGGAGCGGCCGATCCGAAAGTGAAAATGCTGCCGGCTCGAACTCCCAAGACGCGGCTGATAATCCCTTGTTCCCCCATGCAGAGCCCCACCATTTCGTGCTGGCCGGAGTGCAACTGGAGAAACTTCATCATGGTCACGTTGTCATAGAGATTGGTAGCCGTGGTGACCACTTTATAGAAGTCGGACGGAAACTCGCGCATGTCGGCAAACTGATCTTCCAGCTTCTTAGTGCTCTTAAAGTCGTGGAAGGAGAGAATCACTCCCACGCGGTTCTTCAGTTCGGCAAATTGGTCGCGCTTAAGTTCCTGAGCACTCTGGATTTCGATATCGACCAACTGGAAGCCGGCATCAGCCGCCTTGGTTAGAATGTCCAATTGCGCCTGGACTGATCCTTTGAACTTGCCACCGTTGACGGCTCGACGACAGGTAGCGACAACCATAGCCTCGGGGTGCAGTTCAAGAAAGTGGCGCAGCTTTGGAAGCGCCGCTGCCGGCTGCGAGAGGTAATCTAACCTGAACTCCAGAAAAGGGTTATCTCGAACGTGGGACTCCGCGCGTTCCAGCACGTTGGCCGCATCGGACCCGATGACCGCTACGCATAGCCGGGGCAGACGGAAACGCTGGATTCGGGAGTAAGCTGGAGCGACGCGCATGTTTAGGCGCCCCGATACTACAAGTTGCACCTCGAATGTTGCAACTGTATTGTTGTGAGACTTCGTTCCCGGTGCCGCACAAGGTACTTCCGAAGACACCAGTAACGCCTCTGTTCTGATGGGTATGAGCGAACAACTCGGGCTGACTTTTGCCGCTCCTGCACGGAAAATCTTTGCCGTTCGGGAGCTCGTGGCGACGGTTAGAACTGAGCTAGAGCGTTCATTTACAGACATTTACGTTGATGGTGAGGTCTCTAATTACCGGCCAGCCGAGTCCGGACACGTCTATTTCACCCTGAAGGATGGCGCGGCACAGATCCGCGTCGTGCTGTGGCGAAGCCAGGCCAGGTTGCTGCGCCTCCGGCCCGAAAATGGAATGCAGGTCATTGTTCGGGGCAGGGTCACCGTCTACGACGAGCGCGGTGAGCTCCAGCTTCAGGCAGAGTTCCTGGAGCCGAAGGGAGCCGGAGCGCTGCAACTGGCGTTCGAACAGCTCAAAGCAAAACTGGCCACTGAGGGTCTTTTCGACACTGACCGCAAGAAGCCGATACCAGCCCTCCCGCGGCGCATTGGCGTCGTTACCTCCTCGCGGGCGGCCGCGCTCCGCGACATCCTGAACATTCTCCGGCGCCGTCATGAATCAGTAAATGTTCTGATCTATCCCGCACAGGTGCAGGGAGAAGCCGCCGCAGGCGAGGTGAGTGCCGGCGTGCGCTACTTGAACCGTTCCGGCCATGTGGATGTCATCATCGTGGCGCGTGGCGGAGGCTCACCCGAGGACCTTTTCGCGTTCAACGACGAAGGCCTGGCGCGAGTGATTGCCGCTTCGAAGGTCCCAGTCATCTCCGCCATTGGCCATGAAACGGATTTCACCATCTGCGACTTCGTTGCCGACAAACGTGCGGCCACTCCCTCCGAGGCCGCCGAAATCGTGGTGGCCGCCAAGCAAGAGCTTGATGAGCGCCTTCACGTACTGCATAAGCGACTGTTGAAGGCGACGCAATACCGGTTGTTGCTGGCCCGCAGCGCTCTGTCACGTCTGGCGCAGCATCCATCGTTTGCGCGAATGAAAGACTCGATTGCGCGCCGCGAACAGCGGCTCGATGACCGCTTCCATCGCCTGGTGCGGGCCGAGGCGCAAGTTCTTATCCGCAACCGGCGGCAGCTCGAATTACTGGACTCGCGTTTGCGTCATCACGACATGCGCATCCGGCTCGGCAATGTCAGGCGCGAGTTGAGTGATCGAGAGGCTGCGCTGGCCACCGCCATGTCCGATTTCCTTGGGCGACGGCGTGAGCGATTGAGTCAGCCAGTCGCGTCGCTTGGCCGCTCCGCCGAGACGCTTATGTTGCAACGACGCTCGCAGTTGGTGGGGCTGGATCGAAGTCTTCACGCGTTATCGCCAAAGGCGGTGCTGGAGCGTGGGTACGCTTTGGTCTTCGATGAAAATGGATCGCTGGTCAAGGAAGGCTCCCAGCTGAAGAGCGGAGATATGGTTCGCACCGAGCTGAGCCGCGGCCGGTTCACCTCGCAGGTTAAGCGGATCGAAACCACGCAGGAAAAGCCCTAAAGTGCGCTAATTCGGCAAATTCCGACGTTAAAATGGGCCAAGTTCGTGCTCTAAATCGCGGTGCTTTGACCCTCGGGTGGAGCAGAGTCAGTTTCGATGAATGTTGACTGACGTCCCGGAACCGTCCGTTTTCGATGCTCGCGGAGGCTGTTTTAGCGCGAAAACAAGAAAATTTTGATCGGATTAAGCCGATTTTCACGCCCTAGATGGCGCCTAAGGATGGATTGACGGCCGCTATTTGATGTCTCCTGGCAACTGCTTGCCCACCCCGTCAATCTTTCGTGGGTCGCCAAAAAGCGTCTGCAGTAAATGAAGCAGCTCCTCCGGGCTGTGGCTGTTCACAACATGGTCGGCCAGGCGGCTTCGTCTATTTCCTTCCGGATTTAAGGCAACAACATTCATTCCTGGGCACCGCTCTTTTACGGTGTGAACCAGTTCCTGGATCGTCGATCCGGGAGTGTCGTCGTGAAGGATGACAGCGTCGACGTTGGGAAATGCGGTGAGCAGCTCTAGCATCTCCGGCTCGGAATGGGCAGTGATTACGTTGAACTTGAAAGTTTCCAGCAGCAGCTTCCGGCTGGAGATCGCCTGGTCGGGCTCGGGTTCGGCGACGATAAAAGTTGGTCTTCGCATTTGGGGAGTGCCAATTCGCGGGATTGACACTCCAGTGAGGTGCAGATTTTATCGCTAAGGATGGCCCGCAGCATTGCCCGCAGACACGCCATCCTGCTTCAGCAGCTTCTGCAAATGGGTCACGACTTCGGCGGCGCCCACGTCTTCGCGCGTGCTGGTCGCGCGGGTGACGACCTCCACAATGCCTTCGCCAAGCTTTTTACCGACGTTGATGCGATAGGGAATTCCAACTAGATCGGAATCTTTGAACTTCACGCCCGGGCGCTCATCGCGATCATCGAGCAACACGTCAAGTCCGGCATCTTCAAGCCGGTGGGCAATCGCGATTGCGCCTGAGTTGATCGTCTCATCCGTGGTATTTGTCGGCACAACTACGACTTGGAATGGCGCGATATTCGCCGGCAGCCAGAAGCCGTTCGCATCGTTGTTCTGCTCGATACACGAGGTGAGAATGCGCTCCAAACCGATGCCGTAACTGCCCATGATAGGCGTTACTTCCTTGCCGTTCTCGTCCAGAACACGCGCCCCCATGGTGGTCGTATATTTGTCGCCGAGCTTGAAGATGTGTCCGATTTCGACTGCCTTCGCGACTTTCAGCGCATGATCGCAGTTCGGGCAGATGTCGCCTTCAACCGCGTTGCGAACGTCAGCCTGGAGATTCCACTTGAAGTCGCGGCCGGGCGTTACGTTGCGCAAGTGGTAGTCCAGCTTATTAGCGCCGCAGATCATGTTCTCGCGGCCGATGAGGCCATCATCCACAATTACCGTTAGCCCGGAAGTCATCGCCTTGCCGGCAATTTCCAGTCCCACAGGTCCCAGAAATCCGCCGGGAGCATTGAACGACACCTGCACCTCTTCCGGATGCATGGGGCGAATCTCAGTGATGTTCACGCCCGAGCCGGAACTCTGGTGCAAGGACTGGGTCAGCATCGCGTGCAGCTTGGCTTCATTGACCGTGTGATCGCCACGCAAGAAGACGGCAACCGGCAATGGCTTGCGTGGCTCGGCCTTGGGATTTGTATCCTGCAGCATCGCCATGTAAGCCACGACCTTGATGTCCTGGTTCGGCGCGACCTTCAGGAACTCGGCCACATCCGCGATGGCGCCTTTCCCCGGCGTATGTACCAGCTCAGGTTTGCCGTCACCCGTAGGAGCGAGCTCTGCAACCGGCGCCAGCTTCGACGTGGCCTTCTCCAGGTTCGCCGCATAGTTGCAACTCGGGCAGCTCACGACGAAGTCTTCACCGGCGTCGGTGTAGACCATGAACTCGTGCGACTGCGAACCGCCCATGGCGCCGGAGTGCGCTTCGACGACGACATACTTCAATCCGCAGCGATCGAAGATGCGACAGTAAGCGTCATAGTGTTTCTTGTAGCTGACGTCGAGGCCAGCGGCGTCGAGATCGAAGGAGTAAGAATCCTTCATGGTGAACTGGCGCACGCGCAGCAGGCCCGACTTGGGACGCGGCTCATCGCGAAACTTCTGCTGAATCTGGTACCAGATTTGCGGCAACTGCTTGTAGCTGCGCAGTTCCTTTCGCGCGATTTCGGTCATGACCTCTTCTTCGGTCATGCCGAGGCAGAGGTCGCGTCCGCTGCGATCTTTGAGGCGAAACATGTTGTCGCCCATCACCGTCCAGCGGCCGCTTGCCTCCCAAATTTCGCGGGGATGCAGCGCCGGGAGATAAAACTCCTGCCCGATGCGGTCCATTTCGTCGCGCACGATCTGGGTAATGCGCACCAGCGTGCGATTGCCGAGGAAGAGGAAGGAATAAAGGCCCGCCGCGAGTTGACGAATGTATCCGGCGCGGACCAGAAACTTATGGCTGGCGACTTCGGCGTCGGCCGGAGCTTCGCGCAGCGTAGGAATGAAGAGCTGAGACCAGCGATGCATAGTGGGTATTGGTTCCTGTAAGTGAATCTCTTATTGTAAGGGAAGAGAAGAATTCACCACGGAGGCACGGAGGACACGGAGAATCTTAGAAATAGATTTCTCTGTGTTCTCCGTGTCCTCCGTGATGACAACAGACGCTTACGCTTCGCGCGATTGCACGCCAAACATCTCTGCCGGACGGCCGGTCAGCCGCTGAATGCGGTCGGCAATCGGCGGGTGCGTCGAAAACAGCCTGGCGAAGCTTACTCCTACCAGCTTGGGAGCCACGATGAACAGGTGGGCCGTCGACGGCGATGCCATCATGGGAACGCGCTTCGAGTAAGCGTCGAGCTTAGCCAAGGCGCTTGCCAGCGCGTAAGGATTGCCGGTGAGATGTGCGCCCGTCTCATCCGCCTGATACTCACGCGAGCGCGAGACGGCAAGCTGAATCAACATCGCCGCGATGGGCGCCAGGATCAGCATCAACAAGCCCATCATGCCACCGCCCTCGCGGTCTTCGCGATTGCCGCCAAACCAGAATCCCATGCGCGCCAGGAAGGTGATGGCTCCGGCGAGCGTGGCTGCGATAGAGCTGATCAGGATGTCGCGATTGCGAACGTGACCCAGTTCATGGGCCAGCACGCCTTCCAGTTCGTCGTCGTTCAGCAGATCAAGAATGCCCTGGATTGCCGCTACCGACGCGTGCTGCGGATTGCGCCCGGTCGCGAAGGCGTTGGGCGAGTCAGTCGGTATGACGTAGATCTTCGGCATGGGAATGCTCATCTTCTGCGCCAGCCGCTCGACAATCGCGTAGACGCGCGGCAACTGCTCGCGCGTGGCCGGCTGCGCACGATACATAGCGAGTGCGATTTTGTCGCTGAAGAAGTAGGAAGCGAAGTTCATGACGACGGCAAAGATGAGCGCCAGTTCCAGTCCGTGCGTACCGCCAAACATCTGTCCGAGGAAGAGCAGGAAGAGCGTCATCGCTGTTAAAAGCAGAGCCGTCTTAAAGGTATTTCCCATAACTCTGAGCCACCCTGGCTCAATCATCTAGATGATAGCTGTCGCTTGCGGTTGCGGAAAAGCGGCCCGGGGATGAGTGGGAGGCTGAAAGGGTTGTAGTGCTCTATAGCCTTAATTCTTGCTGGCGTGATGCAAACTTCCCCGCAAATTTCCTATCCAAGTACAAGAAAGGCGTAACTGGTGGTTAACGCCTAAGTCCATCCCGGGTGTCCGAAGGAGCCAGAGTTTATGAAAAAAATCGGAATTTTGTTGGTTGCGCTTTTGTTCGGTGTATGCACCGCGATGGCGCAGAATGGCAGCAGCTCTGCCGCCAGCGGCAATACGAGCGGCAATGACGTCAACCATCCTCCGCAGACAGAGCAGCAACATAAAAACGCTGCTGTTCGTGACCAGAATGCTGCCGAAAATGCTAAGGACGAAGGCAAGAAAGACCTCGCTCGTCTGGACCAGTCAGCGGCCATCATCAATCAACTATTGGCAGCACCGGACAACGGAATTCCGAACAATGTGTTCGATAATGCCAAGTGCGTGGCGGTGATTCCGTCGATGATTAAGGGTGGATTTATCTTCGGCGCCGAGCATGGACGGGGCGTCGCAACCTGTCGCACCGGCAACGGCTGGAGCGCACCGGCTTTCTTTACCGCTACCGGCGGAAGCTGGGGAGCGCAGATCGGTGTCGAAGGTACTGACCTGGTGATGCTGATCATGAACCAGAATGGTATGAATCAGCTGCTCGACTCTAAATTCAAAGTCGGCGGCAGCGTTAGCGCGGCGGCAGGCCCGGTAGGCCGCGAAGCCAGTGCTTCCACCAACTGGAAGTTCCGTTCAGAAGTTCTGACGTACTCGCGCTCACGAGGAGCGTTTGTTGGAGCGACACTGAATGGCGTTGCCATTCATCAGGACCAGGACGCCACGACTAACTATTACGGCAGCGATAAGGGATTTCGTCCTACCCTGACCGGACAGGTGAAAGATCCGCATACGAATGACCGCTTCGTCGCCGCCGTTCACAACGCCCACGCGGAGGCTACCGCCCAAAAACACTAGTTCTCGCTAAGCAACAGCAGTTGTTCTCAAACGAGAGAGCGGTGGGCTAACCGGCCCGCCGTTTTTTTTCGCAGCGGTTGCCTGGGGCCGCTGGATTCGCTAGACTGCCGCGACCGGAGGCTATATGCGAAAAGGTCTTCTTCTGCTGCTGGTCTTAACCATCGCGGCATCTCCTGTTGCAGCTCAGAAATCCGCTAAGTCTGTATCCGTCGAGAGCGAAATCAGCAGCGTGCTTCAGCAGCAAGTCGCCGCCTGGAACCGCCACGATTTGGAAGGCTTTATGGCAGGCTATTGGAAATCCCCGGAGCTGACTTTCTTCTCGCAAGCCACCGCGACCAAGGGCTGGGAGTCGACGCTCGAACGATACCGTCAACGTTATCAGGGGAACGGGGCAACGATGGGCAAGCTGGAGTTCAACGATTTGAGCGTCGAACAGCTCTGCCCGGATGCCGCTTTCGTGCGCGGCCACTGGCACTTGACTATGCCCGATGGCAAGCAGCCGCATGGCCTGTTTACTCTCGTCTTCCGCAAGTTCCCGGAAGGCTGGCGCATCGTTCACGACCATTCCAGCGGGGAGCAGTGACGGCCACTCTCGATTTCATGTGGTGCGAACGCACGGAAGGTGTAGAATCCTGGCGGTGGCTGTCCCATCACATTGAAATGTGACGGCGCCAACAGGCGGTATCCGCAATGCGGAACTGCACTGGAGGATATGGTGAGTATTACCACCGGCGACTTCCGGTCCAAAGTCACTGCCTCTTCTCTCCTCGACAAGAAACAGAAACACGAACTCATCACCTGTATAACGGCGTACGACTATCCCAGTGCTCGGCTGATCGACGAAGCCGGCATCGACATGATTCTGGTCGGCGATTCTCTGGGCATGGTCATGCTGGGATACGAGAACACCCTGCCCGTCACCGTGCCCGAGATGCTGCATCACGTACGCGCCGTCCGCCGGGGAGTGAAGCACGCTTTCCTGATCGCCGACATGCCGTACGCGTCATTTCACGTGGGCGTACGTGACACGCTGCGCAATGCGGTACGCTTCATTAAAGACGGCGGAGCCGAAGCCGTGAAAGTCGAAGGCGGCGAGAAGCGCGCGCGCATTGTGGAACGCTTGGTAGACGCCGAGATACCCGTTGTTGGACACATCGGACTCACGCCGCAATCGCTGCACGCTATGGGCGGCTATAAGGTACAGGGCAAGACGCTGAAGGCAGTCGAGCAGCTGATGCGCGACGCTGTGGCCCTGGAACGTGCCGGCGCGTGCAGCATCGTGCTGGAGGGCATTCCGCGTGAAGTTGCGGCCATGATTACGCGCGAGCTGGAGATTCCGACCATCGGCATCGGCGCCGGTCCGGAGTGCGACGGCCAGGTGTTGGTGTTTCATGATGTGCTGGGACTTACCTTTGCGCCCGCGGCCAAGTTCGTTCGCCGCTACGCCGATCTGGGCGGCGCAATCACGAACGCTGTACTCGCCTACAAAGACGACGTGAAATCCGGCGCATTTCCTACGGAAGCGGAGTCATATCATCTGCCCAAGGACACGCAGTCGGCGCTCAGCGACATTGCCGAACGCAAGCATGTCCTGCGATGATGACGGAGTGCGGTTGGCTCGTAAAATTCTGACGTCTCATCGGGTGCCCCATCCAACCGTCTTTTGGTTGGGTGGGTCTTTGATTCGCGTAGCGCTGATCATGTTCATTGCGGCGTCGATTGCCCTGACCTGCTTGGGGCAGAGCAGCTCCCGGCCTCGCTCTTCTCCCGCAGCTCCGACCAAACGTTTCTGCCAGCAAGGCGGCGGATTTTGCTTCAGCTATCCGGCAAGCTGGTTGATGCTGGGGCAATACGGCGACGGTGTGATTGTCGCTCCCCAGCAGGAGCTCGATCACACATTGTGGGACGAGGTCACGGTGGCGGCCGTCGTGCCGCCCCCGGCCGAGAATCAGCCCGCGCTGAGCATCGATCAGGTGATCGCGACGGCCATGACAAACATGAGAGCAGACGGCCACGATGCTTCAACGTTGCAGCGGCAGGAGCGCACGGTCGCAGGATATCCCGGGCAAATGATTCGCATTCGGTACCACGATGAGCCCAGCGGCCGCGACTGGATCGAGCAGCTGGTCTTCATTGAAGGACCCGAGCAGGAGATATACTCGGTCGCGTTAAAGGCTCAGCCCGGAACCATCGCGCGCCTTGAGCCGGCGTTCGATGCCATCGTGCGCAGCTGGAAGCTTGAATCTTCGCAAGACGCGGGCTCGCAGCCGCCGGCATCTTCGCCCGACAAGCCCGTGCCGTCTGAGCCACACTGAACTCGCGATGAAACTCATTCAATCGGTTGCTGAAATGAAAGCGGTCTGCCGCGAGATTGCACGCAGCGGACGAAGCTTGGGATTCGTGCCGACTATGGGAGCGCTGCATGATGGGCATGCGTCGCTGGTGCGCGCGAGCAAAGCGCAGTGCCAGGCGACGGCTGTTTCCATCTTTGTGAACCCTCTGCAATTCGGGCCGACGGAAGATCTGGACAAATATCCGCGCACCATGGAACGCGATAGCAAGCTGTTGCAGGAGTTAGGTGTCGATGTGCTGTACGCGCCCACGGCGAACGAGATGTATCCCACAGGCGCGACGACTTATGTCGAAGTGAGCGGCATCAGTGATCGGCTCGACGGGGGCTCGCGGCCGGGACACTTTCGCGGTGTCGCAACTGTTGTCGCCAAGTTGTTTGAGATTGTGCGCCCCGACCGCGCCTTTTTCGGCCAGAAGGACGCGGCGCAGGTGGCTGTGCTCCGCCGCATGGTTCGCGACCTTGACATGGACGTTGAAGTCGTCGTCTGTCCAATTGTGCGCGAGAAAGACGGGCTCGCCATGAGCTCGCGCAATGCTTACTTAAGCATCGACCAAAGAAAGCAGGCACTGGTTTTGAATCGCGCGCTGATGCGGGTGCAGTATGTAGCCGACGCAGGCGAGCGCGAGGTGGCGAAACTGATCGAAACAGGGAAGAGCGTGATAGCGGAGGAACCGGCGGCTCGGTTGGATTACTTCGCGATCGTTGATCCCGACACGCTGGAGCCGGTGAGCGATGTTTCGCGTGCGGCGTTGGTTGCGGTGGCTGCGTACGTGGGAGCGACACGGCTGATCGACAACCTGCTCCTCACGGCGCGCTGACCAAGAGTTGTGGGTCTCTGCCGTCCCTACGGGACTCGGCTCAATTGGTGAATGCCTACCCAGCGCTGAAGCGCTGGGCTAAGCTCTGCTGCGCCTCCGGCGCGCGTGATTCCTGCAGCCACTCATCCACGCCGCGGCCAATACTAGTACCACGGGATAGCACTCCAGCGTGTAACGTGGCTCGGGATTCTCCAGCGTTCCGAGGAATGCCGAGCGCAGCAGGACAAACAACAGCATCAGGCTGAGGTACTGCGGACGCGGCCCGCGCACCACGCCCATCATTGCCGCGACAATAAACAGAAGATTGATCGCGCCCCATGCCGTCGCGAGGATGGAGTCGTGCGGGTCATCGCCAAATGCCCACCAGCGCGAGTCGAGCGGCAGCATCTCGGTCCGCGGACGAAGCCACATATCGGCGATACGCAGCGCGGGTAGCCAAACGTAGTAGCGCAGTGGATGTCGCGCGATGCGCTGATCGGCCAGGGCGGCGAATCGCTGGTTCAGCTCTGGTCCCACAAAGTGGGAGTTGGAATAATCGGCGAAAATGGCGGCGGTCTCGGCGCACTCCGGCTTGGTATCGCAGGCTCGCGAGGGCAGCAGTTTGAGGTCAACATCTTCCCCTGGAACCTGCCAGTAGATGTCTTCGGTGGAGACGTAGTCGGCGATCCAGGTACGCACCCACTTATCGAAACCTACTGGAACGAACTCGTCGGGATCGTTGGCGTACCTCGGCGCCAGCGGCTGGAACTGGTGGAAGGCGCGCCAGTTGCGAATTGTCCAGGGAACAAGCGGGGCGACCGCGATGGCCAGCAAGGCTGCTCCTACCCAGAAGAGCCGCGTCCGCTGCTGCGGCGTCCTCCACATTCGCCACAAGAGAAACATGCCGACCGCGACGAGCAAAATGCCGCTGTCGGGGCGGAGCAGGATGCCGGCGGCCAAGGCAAGCCCGCAGCACGTCCACGCTTTCCAGGCGAGCCTCCCTTCGTCTAATGCAGTGAAGCCGGCCACGGCCGAATCCAGCACTGCCGCAGCAAAGAAGATGCTGAGCGTCTCAGCCAAGGGTGCGACTGTGTAGTTGGCGGTGAAAGGACAAAGCGCGGCCAGCGCAAAGGTTAGCTTCGCGGCGTGGTCAGACACGGTCCGGCGTGCCAGGTCGGCGATGATGAAGCAGCCGATTAGGTCAATCGTGATCTGCACCAGCAGGACGGCGTTGTAGTGCTCGCGTCCGAACATCGCAAAGCAGGCGGCGAGAAAAGCCGGGTAGCCAGGCAGTCGTATCCAGGTGGAGCGTATGCCCTCGGCATGAGTCAGGCCGAAGATACCGTGGTCGAGCCAGTTCTTGGCGATGTCGCCGTAGATAAGCGAGTCGCCCATCACGTGGGAGAATCTAAGAAAGAAGAAAAGCCGCAGGGCCAGACCGGCAAGGACGAAGATCAGGAAATATCCGCGAAACTTCCGGAGCAGGTTGAGCAATGAGCTTGCCTGGGTCCTCCCCAGCGCGTTGACCTCCGGTTGCGGCACGTGGCGAATATAGCATCTGAGTGGCAGGTCGCCCGATTATGCGGTTGACGCGCGTAATGTAACGCATTACGCTCAAAGCACGATGAGTTGCGGGGTGTCAGGCCGGAACACGCTGAGAGGCTGCGCGATATTCTGGCGCGATTGGCGCGTGATTTTCCGCTTTGAAGAGGGCGCCGTCCTTGATGTCGACTACGTTGATTACCATTAGGAGGATGCGAACTATGCCGATGAAGAGACCTCCGCATCCCGGCGGATTTGTGCTGCGCACCTGCATCGAGCCACTCGGGTTGACGATAACCCAGGCTGCGGCAGCGCTGGGAGTTACCCGCACGACTTTATCGGAGTTGGTAAACGGGAAGCGCGGCATTTCTCCCGAAATGGCGATTCGCTTGTCAAAGGTGTTTGGCGGTAGTGCCGCGACTTGGCTTACGCAACAGGCACACTATGACCTGGCACAGATCCCCTCCGATCGCATCAAAGTTGAAAGGTTGAAATCGGCCTGACCTGCCCTGCGGCATGCTTGTCGCTATTGGCTTCAACGAATGTCTTCTCCGAAGCAAATCTTCTACGATCCCGACCGCAAGCGCTGGCGGCGGCTGCGGCTGTTGCTCGACGGCAGCGTCATCGTCATCACGTTGCTGGCGCTGTTTTTTGTTGCCAGCATCATTCGCGGCTCATCGGTGCCCACGGTTTCTCTGCCCGAGGTGAAAAAGCCCTATCACGCGCTGAAGGAGAGCCAGAAGCGCAAGCCGGTTCGCCATGCGAACACCCATCGCAAAACTAAAAAGCCGGCGTCGCAGGTCGTTCTGAACGCCGATGAAGGCATTCGCGGCGCATTCTACGTGCAATGGGACGCAGCCAGCTTCGCCTCGCTGAAGGAGTACTACCCGCAGATCGATCTGCTGTTTCCTGAGTGGCTGCACACGCTGACTGCGGATGGCCGCTTGCAGTCCGTTACCGAGCAGAACACCCTGTATGACCTGATGGACAAAGGCAAACCCCGCCAGGTGGACGACAAAGTCATGCCGTTCCTCAAGGGCGAAAAGGCGCAGACGGAAGTTCTGCCTCTGGTCAACAACTACGACCCCATCAGCAATCAATGGGACCCCGACGCCACTGCGAAGTTCATGGCCGATCCCGTGGCGCGGCAGCGCTTCCGCAGCGAGCTGATGGCATTTCTCGCTACCGATCAATACAAGGGGATCACGCTCGACATCGAGGCTTTTCCGGAAAGCTCACGGGACGACTACCTGACATTGGTCCAGGAACTCTACGGCGACCTGCACGGCAAAGGACTGAAGCTTTACATCGCAGTGCCGGTGAACGACAAGGATTTTGACTACACCAGCGTCGCACAAAACGCCGACGGAATCATCCTGATGAACTATGACGAACACTACCCCGGTGGCACTTCCGGAGCAGTGGCCAGTCAGGATTGGTTCATTCAGAATCTGAAGGACGCGTTGAAGGTGATACCGCGCGAGAAGATCATCGCCGCCGTCGGCAATTACGGCTACGACTGGGCGATGAAGAAGGGGCAGAAAAAAGGCACTCCGCCGGCCGCTGTCCACAACGTCTCGGTGCAGGAGGCATGGCTGGAAGCGAAGGAGTCTGAGTCTGACGTCGACTTTGACAGTGACGCCATGAATCCGCACTTCGCCTATCTCGACGAGAACAACGTGCGGCACGACGTCTGGTTTCTCGACGGGGTGACGGCGCTGAACCAGATGCGCGCCGCCAAAGGCCTGGGCATCAGTACTTTCGCCCTCTGGCGTCTAGGCTCGGAAGACCGTTCGCTGTGGGCAGTATGGGACAAGCCAGGAGAAGCGAACGCTCCCGAAGAGCTGAAGAACGTTCCGCCAGGCCAGGATGTCGACATCGAGGGTCAGGGAGAGATCATTCGTATCGACTCGCGGCCTGCGTCCGGTGAGCGCGAAATAAGCTTCGACAACGACACCAAACTGATCGATGACGAGAACTTCAAGATCATGCCGTCGCCGTACACGGTTGACTTGTACGGCAACTCTCCCAATAAGATCGCCATCACCTTTGATGACGGCCCCGATCCCGAGTGGACGCCGAAAATTCTCGACGTTCTTAAAGAAAAGGGTGTGAAGGCGACCTTCTTCCTCATCGGCATTGAAGCCGAGAAGTACGGCGCTGTTACCAAGCGCGTCTATAACGAAGGACATGAGATCGGGAACCACACCTTTACCCATCCCGATATCAGCAACATCAGCAAGCGCTACTTCGAAGTAGAACTGAACCTTACCGAGAGCCTGTTCGGAAGCAAGCTGGGGGTCAAACCGGTTCTTTTCCGTCCGCCGTACTCCATCGATCAAGAGCCTGACACCGCCGATCAGGTGCGCCCCCTTGAGCTTTCGCAGGACATGGGATTCATTACCGTTGGCGATAAGCTGGACCCCAACGACTGGCGCGACAACCCACGAAAAACGGCAGATGAAATCGTGCAGGACGTGATGTCGAACCTGCCGCCCTGCGCGCCCACGAATCTCACCTGCGGCAATATCCTTCTTTTGCACGACGGCGGCGGCAACCGCAGCGAGACGGTGAAGGCCTTGCCCCTCATCATCGATCAACTGCGCGCCAAGGGTTACGATCTGGTGCCGGTTTCCGATCTGCTGGGCAAGACCCGTGCCGATGTTATGCCGCCACTTTCTCCCCAAGAGCGATGGGCAGCCAGGATCGACAGCGTCAGCTTTGCCCTGTTCTCGGGCCTATCGACGTTCATCATCATTGTGTTCTTCGTGGGCGACGTTTTGATGAGCGCTCGGCTGGTGCTCATTGGAGCACTGGCGACCTATGATCGTGTGCGTCGCCGTCCGCCAGCGGATCTCGACTATCGACCGAACGTCGCTGTGCTGATTCCCGCATTCAACGAAGAGAAGGTGATTGAACGCACGGTGCGCTCGGTGCTTGACTCCGACTATCCCAACCTGCGCGCCATTGTGATTGACGACGGTTCGGTCGATGCGACGCTGGAGGTATGCCGCGAAGCCTTCCGCAAGGAGATCGCCGACGGCCGTGTAACCGTGCTCACCGAGCCGAATTCCGGCAAGGCCGATGCTCTTACTTTCGCTCTGGAGCACGTGACGGAAGAGATATTCGTGGGCATCGACGCTGACACGCTCATTGCTCCGGATGCTATTTCAAAACTGGTGCCGCATTTTGCCGATCCGCGAGTGGCAGCTATGGCCGGTAACGCCAAGGTCGGGAATCGCGTCAATCTCTGGACGCGCTGGCAGGCGCTGGAATATATCACCAGCCAGAATTTCGAGCGTCGCGCGCTGAATACGCTGAACGCGGTGAGTGTCGTTCCCGGGGCGATTGGAGCCTGGAGAACCGGCGCTGTTCGGGCCGTCGGTGGCTATCACCACGACACCGTTGCTGAAGATGCCGATCTGACGATGGCGTTGCTTGAGGCTGGTTACCGGGTGAACTACGAAGACCGCGCCCTCGCCTACACCGAGGCGCCCACCACTGCGAACGGGCTTATGCGGCAGCGCTTCCGTTGGTCCTTCGGCATCATGCAGGCAGTGTGGAAGCATAAGGCCGCAGTGAAGCGCAAAGGCGCGCTGGGCTGGGTGGCTCTGCCCAATGTGATGATCTTCCAGGTATTGCTGCCGCTGGTGTCGCCCTTCATCGATCTGATGTTTGTGGTGGGAATGGTCTCGTATTTCATCGACAAGTATCGCCATCCGGAATCTGCCAACCCGGCCGACTTCCACAAACTGGTGGTTTACTTCGCGCTGTTCATGCTCATCGACTTCATCGCCTCGACCATTGCCTTCGCTCTTGAGCGGCAGCAACCCGGGCGCAAGCGCGACTTCCTGCTGCTGGGCCACGTATGGTTGCAACGCTTCGCCTATCGGCAGGTATTCTCCCTGGTGCTGGTGAAGACCCTGAAGCGCGCCATCGACGGTCGCAGCTTCTCCTGGGACAAGCTGGAGCGAACGGCGACGGTGAAGCAGCCATTGCCTGTCCCGTCTAAGCAAGAAGTCGGCTGAAGGATGGTGCTGGCCTCTCAGGCCCGGCGATTACGACGGCGCCTCTTTGATGGGCCGCAGCGGCAGCCGTGCCGTACTAGGTTCTTTCACTTGTCTCATCCCGAGCGGAGCGCAGCGGAGCCGAGGGACCTGCAGTTTCTGCCGTAACCACGAAACCGCGGTCCGATCCAAAAAACTCATGACGCCATCTTCGCTCCGCCAACGAGAGCAGATCCCTGGCTGCGATCGTGATGACAAATAACAACTTTTTTCCCTCTTGCTACACTGATTCCGCAATGTTCCGCGCCAAACTAGCCGTCCTGCTTGCGTTGTTACTCGCAGCGCTTGCGTGCTTCGGGTCTGCTTATCAGGCCAACCCTAAACTCGTCGTTATCCTCGTCATCGACCAGTTTCGCGGCGACTACCTCGAACGTTATCACCAGGAGTTCGGGGCCAACGGCTTTCGCCTCTTCACCGATCGCGGAGCCTACTTTCCGGCCTGCTACTACGAATACGCGAACACCCGCACCGCGCCCGGTCACGCAACCATAGCGACCGGGGCTTACAGTCCGGCGCACGGCATCTTCTCCAACGAGTGGTGGGATCCCGCGCAAAAGCGCGTGGTCAGCAGCGTAGAAGACAGCGCGACCAAGCTCATCGGAGCCGAAGTCGAGGGCATTGGTGGTTCGCCGCACAATCTGCTGGCGGACACGCTCGCCGATGAATTGCGTCTGGCAACCCAAGGTCAGTCCCGGGTGTATGGCATTGCCCTGAAAGCCCGTGCTGCGATTTTGTCGACCGGCTTCAGCGCCAACGGCGCGTTCTGGATCGATCGGGACAGCGGCGCCTGGCTGACGTCGACCTATTACATGAGCGCCCCTCCGCGCTGGTTGCTCGCGTTCAACGGCCAGGATTCGGCGAAGAAGTATCTCAACCAGGAGTGGAAGGACACCGACGGCACGGTCCTCGCATCGACCAAGCCGCATAATTTTGACGATGGCAAGCCGGTGAGCTATTACGAGCTGGTCGGCTCCACTCCCTTTGGCAACGATTACGAGTTCGACTTCGCGCGCGAGCTGATTCAGCAGGAGAAGCTCGGCAACGGCACGGTGACGGATCTGCTGGTGATCAGCCTTTCAGCCAACGATATTCTCGGGCACCTGGCCGGGCCGGACGCTCCGGAGATGCGTGCCATGGCCTTGGCGCTTGACCACCAGATCGCCGAATTCGTTGCATTCCTCAATCAACAATATGGACAGGGGCAATTCTGGCTGGCACTCACCGCAGACCACGGCGTTGCACCACTGCAAGCGACCGACAAGCAACTCAAGCTGCCCGGCGGCTCTCCTTCCGGCAGCGAGCTGCGAACGCAACTGAATAGAGATCTCGCCACGCGCCTGCATAAACAAGGGGAGTATATTCGGTCGGTTTCCTATCCAATTGTGTTCGTGAACAGTGAAGCTTTCCCGCCGAACGTGAGCGAGTCCGAGGCGGAGGGCGATGTTGCTGAGGCGATGAAGTCCGATGGCTTTCTCAACGCGTTCACCAAGGAGCAGATGAGCAACGGCGAGCTTCCTCCCACTCCGCTCGGGCACCTGTACCTGAATAGCTACTCGCCCTACGGCGGAGCCTGGGTGATGGGCGTGCCCATGCCGTTCGCGTATACCGCCACGTCCAAGTCCATTGCAAATCACGGAGCGCCTTACAGCTACGATCAGCACGTGCCGCTGGCATTCTATGGACCGGCATTCAAGGTCGGCGTCTATCGCGACCAGGTCGAGCCTATCGATCTGGCGCCCACGCTCGCAGTTATGCTGGGCATTAACAAGCCAACCAGTTCCAGCGGCCGTGTGCTGACGGAAGCGATTGCGATGGGTCGGGAAAATGAACCCGCGCCGCCGAAGCCGCGCTTGCCGAAGGAGAGGCATCCGTGAGTTCGCCACCCAGGCCCGCGTTGGACCTGTCGGTTTCTGTCGCCGGCATCAAGCTGAAGAATCCGGTCATCGCCGCCAGCGGCACCTTCGCCTACGGAGTCGAATTCGAAGACATCGTCGCGCTGTCACGTATCGGCGGCTTCGTGGTCAAAGGACTTTCGCGCGAGCCCATGCCTGGCAATCCGCCGCCGCGATTGTTCGAAACCGCCGCCGGGATGCTCAACGCCATTGGCTTGCAAAACATCGGGGTGCGTGCCTTTCTTGAGGAAAAGCTCCCGCTGCTGCAAAAGATCAAAGACATCGTCTATTTCTGCAACGTCTTCGGCCACTCGCGCGACGAGTATGAGGACGTAATCCGCGCTCTCAACGATGGAGAGGGCGTCGCCGCGTATGAGCTGAACGTCTCCTGCCCCAACACAAAGTGCGGCGGAATCGCCTTCGGCAGCGACCCGAAAATGCTCTTCGATGTGGTCAGTGCCGCAAAGCGGCTGGCCACCCGTCCCGTGATCGTGAAGCTCTCGCCCAACGTCACCAGCATTCCCGAGGTCGCTCGCGCCGCCGAGGACGCGGGTGCCGACGCCATCTCGTTGGTGAACACCTTTGTCGCCATGGCCATCGATGCGGAGACCCGCAAGCCACGCATCTCCAACATCACGGCAGGGCTCTCCGGCCCGGCGATTAAGCCTGTTGCCTTGCGCATGGTGTGGGAGGCGGCGAAAACGGTACGCATTCCGGTGATTGGCATTGGCGGCATCAGCACCGCCGAAGATGTGATCGAGTTCATGCTGGCTGGAGCGTCAGCCATCGAAGTTGGAACGGTAAATTTCTGGGACCCCTGTGCTTCCGAGACCCTGGTCGATTCGCTGGAGAAGTGGTGCCTGGAACATCGTATCGAGAAGATACGGGAGCTGACCGGCGGATTACAGACTGGGTAGTGCGGCTCATAACTGGCTTTGAAGGGGCACAGCTTCAGCCGTGCCGCAACGCGCGCAGGCGGGAGCAAAGAGCAGATCCTTCGCTTCGCTCGTGATGACAAGATGGGAGGACGCGATTCGTACTTAAGTCCAACCGGCTATGCGCCGGTCGCCGCGATGCCTCCGAGATTTTGCACGCTGCTCTCCAAGTCGTCATCGTGCGCCAGCAGCGCATCGGTATGCGTGATGCTCAGCAGATGTTGAATGCGTTCATTGGCTCCGCAAATCCGGAACTTGCCGCCCACCTGTTCAAGGCCGGAAGACATATGCATGATGACACCCAGCCCGGCGCTATCCACCATCTCGGTATGAGTAAGGTCGAGTACCAGCTTGCGTGTGCCATCGGCAATCAGCGAATCGCTCATTGCCTCGGTCTGCTTTAATCGTGTCCCCATGGTGAACTTGCCAGCACAGGCCAGCACAGTGATATCGGGTTCTACCCGAAACAATTCTGTCTCAAGCATCATAACGATCATTCCTGGAAGCCAGCGGGAACATCAAAGTAGCACAGTTTCGATAGGTCTCCTCGTGAAATGTGGTTACAGGATTGTTTTGTTGATGGGCGCACTGGTGCTGGCATACAGCCTGGCGGCTCAGAATGTCTACGTTTTCGACGCTAACGGTGAAGCGCGAGTTCTTGCCGAGCTGAATCAATCGCGGGCCGAGGCCGGAGTGCCTGCCCTCAAGCTTGATTCCAAGCTGACGGACGCAGCGCGCCGCCACGCTTTACTGCTGGCGAAACGTCACGTGCTGTCGCACCAGTTCCCGGGCGAGCCGCCGCTCACTGAGCGCTTGCGCTCCGCCGGGCTTATCTTCACCGCGGCCGCCGAGAATGTCGGTATCAATACCGAACTGAATGACGTGAACAACATGTTTATGCGTTCGCCGGGACATCGCACCAACATGTTGAACCCAGCCTATGACGCCGTAGGAATAGGCGTGGTTCACATGGGACCTGACTACTGGGTCAGCGAAGATTTCGCCAAGCTCACCCCTTCGTTGTCAGCCCGGCAGGCCGAAGATGAAGCAGCGGCCAGTTTCGAATCCAGGTGGAAAACGAATCATTCCGTGGCACCGAAGCGGATTGCTATCGAAGCGGTCAGAACCTTTGCATGCGAAACGGCTAAATCCGGCGGCAAACTACACCGAGCCGGCTTTACCTATGAAGGTAAACAGGCGCAGGAAGTAGTGGGCTTCAGCACGCCCGATCCCTCGGCATTATCTACGCAGGTGGACGCGGCAATGCAGAACACCCACATCAGTGCCTACGCCGTCGGCGCCTGCACCCCTGAACAATTCGGCGACGGTGGGCAATTCTGGATTGTGATGGCATTTTTCTAGCTACTCGTACCTCGAGTTTGTCATCACGTTCCACTTGTCATTACGAGTCCGCGGCGGGCGAGGGACCTGCTCTCGTCACTAGCGCAAATAACGCCATTAGTTTCTCGTCAGCGAAAGCCAACGCAGCTCTTCGCGCCGCGACGGTATCAACCGACTTCGCTGACAGCTGTTAACGGTAGCTGACAACCGGCACTTCAGGCGAAGGGGTTTTCATCTGCACTGCGTCCATAGATGATGGGTATGGGCACATCAAGCATGCGCAGGTACACCGAAAGCTGCCCGCGATGGTGGTACCAGTGGTTCAGCAAGATCGACCGTAGCACCGCGATGCGTGGCAAGGTGAAGGCCGGCTGCCCCTGGACCATCAAGGTCCAGTCGGCCATCGCTGCCTGATCGCTCAAGCCTTGCAGGTAGCCCTCGGCGTCTTTGCAACTCTGTTCGAAGGTGTCGTGAACTTCTTTGAGATCCTTCGGCGGCACCGGAATGAAAGCCTCCGGATTCACTTCTAACCGGTCCTGCTGCGTCACGATGTAACCCAGTCTTCCGGGAATGCTGGCAATATGAATCGCCAGTTGGCCCAGGCTCATGGATTTCGAATGAGGCTTCCAGGTGAGTTTGTCGGCCGGAACGCGCTCCAGTACCCGCCGTGTGGTTTCGGCTTCCTGTCGGAACTCGTTCAGCATCGCTTCAGTCATCTGCGGCATGGTTCGTCTCCTTTTGGGTTTAAGTAGGCGCAGATTAAAGCTACGCCGATCCGAGCATTGGAAGAGTGGGGCCTCAGCCTCTGCGGCCTATTTCTTCTTCGCCTTCGCCTCCGCCTTGGCACGGACGCTCTGGTTGATGTGGCTCCAGCCGCCATTCACGTTTTGCCGGTGATCGTCCTGTATCAGCCCGAACGCCTTGTGATGGAACTTGATAAGCGTTCCGCCGTTCGCCTCCGTCAGCCGATACTGCACGTTCGATGAGACTGGATACGACATGAACAGCGGCCCCACCAACTCCAGCAGCCCCGGACGCTTGACCGCCTGCACGTGGGCCCAGAAGTGGCCGTTGTTGTCGCCGAGGTCGCGGAACCAGCGTCCGCCGGGCCATGCTTCCAAGGTCAAGGGAAACGCCTGGCCCTCGGGAGTTTCGTTCCCCTGCCCCAGCTGTTCCAGCAGGGCATCGAAGGTCACGTCGAGCGGGGCGTCGACGAAAATTTCCTGGGTGATGTTCAGCGTAAGGTTCTCGAGTTCAAGCGCAGTTGCAGTGGCAATCATTTTTACTTCTCCTCTTTGATTGAGTTCTTCAGGGCCTTGGATTTTGCCTCGGCGCGCACTTTGATCCGGCTGAGCTGGTGCTGCCAGTAGGGTTCGAACATTTTGCTCCATTCGTGCAGCGGACGAATCGCTTCCGCGTTGGTGCGATACAGCATGTGTCTTCCCGAGCGCCGCACGCGCACCAGCCCCACATCGCGCAGCACTTTCAAGTGCTTCGACACCGAGGGCTGCTCCAGCCGCAGGCTGACGACGATATCTCCCACCGTGCGTTCCCGCGGCCCGAGGTAGCCGAGGATCTCGCGGCGGCGCGGCTCGGCGACCGCGTTGAAAGCGTCGGAGGTGGTAGCGGCTCGGGGCACTGTCCTAATATATACCTATATGGGAATATGTCAAACGAGGACGTCGTAAGCAGCTTCGCGCGGTAAGGGGCAGGTATCAGGCGTCAGGTATCAGGTATCAGGTATCAGACAAGTATGAGGGCTCGCCGAGTAGCTTCTGTGCGGCACCTGCGCGATACCCGATGTGTGGGCCGGCAATCCCAAACAGTTTTGGACATGACCCGGTTCTCACACCGATGTATGGCCCACTGCCCTCTGACACCTGAAACGGGTACCCAACGTCTCCCGTTCTTCCGCCTCCCACCCGATGCTATCCTTTATCCGTGATCGCCGAAATCGTGGCCGTCGGGTCGGAGATGCTCACTCCGCACCGGCAAGACACTAATTCCCTGTACCTCACCGGCCAACTCAACGAACTCGGCGTGAGTGTCGCTTTCAAGACCATTGTTGGCGATAACCTGCTGCAATTGACCTCCGTCGCACGCACTGCGATCGAGCGTTCCGACCTCATCATCTTTATGGGAGGACTGGGCCCCACCGAGGACGACCTGACGCGCGAGTGTGTTGCCGACGCACTCGCTGTCGAGCTCAAACGCAATCACGATCTGGTCGCTGCCATGTACAAGCGGTTTGCCGAGCACCGCATCTCGATGCCCGAAAACAATGCGCGCCAGGCCGACGTTATCACTGGGGCCGAAGTGATTCCCAACTCGCGCGGAACCGCTCCCGGTCAATGGCGGCAAAGAGAGAACAATGGCCGGCAACAGATCATCGTGCTGTTGCCCGGTCCGCCGCACGAATTGCAGCGCATGTGGGAGAAGGACGTGATGCCGCGACTGCGGCCGCTCGTGCCGGCTGCGGCGATCGCAAGTCGCGTGCTCAAGACCGCGATGCTGCCGGAGTCGGCTGCCGACGCGCGTACCGCGCCCATTTACAAACAGTATCCAGAGATCGAAACTACCGTACTCGCCGGACAAGGCCAGGTGGAGTTCCATCTCAAGGCAACGGCTGCGACCAAGGAAGAAGCTGAGGCAGCCGTCGAAGCACTCGCGGGAGAGCTGCAAGACGAACTAGGTGATGCGGTCTTCTCCACCGGCGGCGAATCATTGGAGGAGATTGTCGGACTATTCCTGCAGATGCGGGGCGCCAAGCTGGCGGTGGCGGAGTCGTGTACCGGCGGAATGGTGGCCGAGCGCATCACCTCGGTTGCCGGCAGTTCACGCTATTTCCTCGGCGGAGCCGTGGTGTACTCCAACGACCTGAAGACGCTGTTTGCCGATGTGCCGCCGCTCATGATCGAAGCTCATGGGGCGGTGAGCAAAGAGGTCGCGTTGGCGCTGGCGGAAAACATTCGCGACATCTGCAATGCCGATATCGGATTGGGCATTACTGGAATCGCCGGGCCCGGTGGCGGCACAGAAGAGAAGCCGGTCGGCCTGGTCTACATCGCGGTGACGAATGGCCAAAAGCACGAAGTGGTGGAGCGGCGTTTTCCGGGCGACCGCGAGCGCATTCGCCGCTGGGCCAGCCAGCAGGGACTCGACCTGGTTCGCAAAATCATGATGTGAGAAGAAAGGCTTCACCACGGAGGCACCGAGGACACGGAGAATGTCTCAGCCAGAAACCCAGAGTGAGGAGGGTGGAGCACCGCTTCAGCGGTGCAGGTCGTGAGGTAGGTTGATTCAGTCGGCTTTTAGCCGCTGAGGTAAAACTTCACCTCAGGCGCTAAAGCGCGGAGCAAAGACAGCGTCGTACTGCACGCCTGAAGGCGTGCTCCACCCGAGCGATTGACGGCACACAATTAACGCCATGCGCCTATTTGTAGCACTCGATATCGACGCCGCCATCCGCGACCGCATCGCCACATTTCGCGATGAGATGAGGGCTCTGGCGCCCGACGTGCGCTGGGTCGGTCCGGAGACGTTTCATATCACGCTGCAATTTTTGGGTGAGACGCAAAAGGCCGAACAGATCAAAGCTGCGCTTGCAAAGGTAAGCGGCGCACCAATTACCCTCACCTTTGGCGGCGCCGGCTTCTTCCCCAATCCTCAACGGGCGCGGGTTTTCTGGGTGGGAATCGACTCAGACGAGAAGCTTCAACATCTGGTAAATGAAATCGGCACATCCCTTGCCCCGCTCAGCTTCAAGGGCGACGAAGGCCCGTACCGTCCGCACCTAACCCTCGCGCGAGCGGGCAGCGGACGCCCGCGTCACAAGCCCGGCGACAAGGCCGCACCCGGATTGCAACAGGTGCGCGCGAAACTCGAAGCGATGCCGCCGCCCAAGTTCGGTACAATGACGACGCACGAGTTCATTCTGTATCAGAGCACGCTAACGCCAACGGGTTCGCGCTACACGAAGCTGGCGCGCTATCCATTGAGCTGAAGTTTACATTTCAGAAAAGCCTTGGCCATTGTTATCTTCATTGTCGCTATCCCGTCGTTCCTGTTGGGATCAATCCCCTTTGGTTATTTGCTAGTTCGCATCTTCCGCAAGCAAGACATTCGCAAGTACGGCAGCGGGAACATCGGGGCCACAAATGTGGCGCGCACCGGCTCCAAAGCGCTGGCTGTTATCACGCTCCTGCTCGACGCGCTCAAGGGCTATGCCGCGGTCGCTTTCGCGCATTGGTATACGGCGCGTACGACCGTCGAAGGTTCGTCAGGCACCTACGCGACCTACGAGAAGTTGACCCCCGACACGGTCCTCATGCTGGTGGCACTTGCCGGGCTGTGCGCCATCCTCGGCCACATGTTCACGCCCTGGCTGTGGTTCGAAGGCGGCAAAGGGGTAGCGACTGCCGTCGGGGCCTTCGCCGCGATCGCGCCGCGCGCCGTGCTGGTCTCGCTCGTGCTCTTCATAGTGGTTGTTGCGATCACGCGCTACGTCTCACTGGGCAGCATCCTGGGAGCGATAGCGTTTCCCCTAGCGTGTTGGTGGCTGGCACCCGATATGCGCGATCCCGTCACCATGTCGATAATCGCGATCACATCGCTGCTGATCATCGTCCGCCATCGCGCCAATATTCGGCGTATGCTGGCCGGCAGCGAAAGCCGACTATGGTGAGCGCGTGAGCGAGATTGCGGTTATCGGAGCCGGCGCGTGGGGCACGGCCCTATCCATCGTGCTCGGGCGCAAGGGCTGCCACAATGTAAGACTATGGGCGCACGAGCCGGAAGCTCGCGACAGCATCAACGCGCGGCACGTTAACGACCTCTTTCTTCCTGGAGACACAATTCCCGCGCCGGTTCGAGCGACCATCGATCTCGCAGAGGCGCTGCACCAGGCCGCCATCGTGGTGAGTGTCATGCCGTCGCACCACACCCGGCATCTCTTTCGGGCCATGACTCCACACTTACGCGACGAAATGCTTTTTGTCAGCGCCAGCAAGGGCATCGAAAACGACTCGCTGTGTCGCATGACCGAAGTGATCGCCGCTACCCTTCCATTCCCCATACGTATCGGAGCGCTGAGCGGGCCATCGTTTGCGAAGGAAGTGGCGGAGGGCCACCCTACCGCCATC
The DNA here is from genome assembly GCA_963796585.1 of uncultured Acidobacteriaceae bacterium. GTDB lineage: Bacteria > Acidobacteriota > Terriglobia > Terriglobales > Acidobacteriaceae > CAVVDY01. The sequence goes on along the minus strand of CAWCMB010000001.1, from coordinate 67,537 downwards.
ACCATCGCTTCGGCAGACCGCGAACTGGCCCGCACCGTGCAGCGCGAGTTCAGCGATCCCGGGTTCCGTCTGTACACGAATGATGACGTCGTCGGCGTCGAACTCGGAGGCGCGCTAAAAAACATCGTCGCTATCGCGGCCGGCGTTTGCGATGGTCTGGGGCTGGGGCACAATTCTGTCGCGGCGCTGATTACTCGCGGTCTTGCCGAAATCACTCGCCTTGTTGTCGCATGCGGCGGACGCCAAGAGACCATGGCCGGACTTGCCGGCCTAGGCGATCTGGTCCTCACTTGCACCGGAGGCTTGTCGCGCAATCGAAGTGTGGGAGTCGCACTGGGTAAAGGTCAGAAGCTGGATGCCATCATCGCCGGCATGCACGGCATGGTCGCCGAAGGCGTGCTGACTACCAATGCCGCTATCGGACTGGCGCGCAAGATGGGCGTCGAGATGCCCATCACGGAACAGATGCACGCCATCCTGCAGCAAGGCAAATCGTCCAAAGACGCGATTCGCGAATTGATGAGCAGACCTTCCACCAGTGAAGGCATGAGCATAGGGCGGTAGGATTTTAAGAATTGTCATCCTGAGTGCGCCGCGGCGGACAAAGGGCCTGCTTAGCGTGCGGCGGAGACATAGCCGCGATTTCCGCAAGCCCCAACTGCATGCCGGTCGCGACAATTCATAAGCGCGAATTTTGGTCGAGACAATTCCAGCCCAAAAATGCTTCCGCGTCGGGCTGGAATTGTTTCCAGATAATGCTCAAACCGCTAGGAAAATATTGCTCCTCGCGCCCTCACCCCGCCATCATGGCGTCAAAGAATGTCAACAGCAGCTTGCGGACGGTTTCTTCCGACATCACGGTGCGGTCGAGCATGTGCTCCATGGTGAGGCCGCTGCTCAGCACGAAGAAGGCAATTCCCACCGCGTGCGCCGACACCGGAAGTTTGCGTCCCAAGCTATCCATAATCTGTTGCAGCAGTTCCACTCCTGACGACACCAGCCGGCGATGCATGGCGATCAGTCGCGTCTTCACCTCGGGATGGCGGACGGCGAAGAGCTTGAATTCGAGTGCCAACAGGCTCCAGCGGCGGTCGAGGCACATGTCCAGCCAGAAATCCCGCAACGCCCGCAGCTTATCCGAAGGGCTCTCGTATTTCGTTACATGTTTGCGCAGGTTTGCGATACGCGAGCTGATCTCGCGCTCCAGCAAGGCAAGAAACAAATTTTCCTTGCTGTCGAAGTTGGCGTAAAATGCGCCCCGGGTATAGCCGGCTTCGGTGGCGATTTCCTCCAGTTTGGCGGCGTCGAAACCATCGCGCGCAAATATTTTTTCCGCGGCCTGCAGGAAACGACCGCGGGTGATATCCGTCTTCTCCTGGTGCCGGGAGGTTGAAATTGGGCCCTTCTTTTGTCGGGAAATCGTCATCTAAGTTTTAGCTTTTGCCGGCTTCATTTTCCGCAACTCTCGGCGGAGTGCGAACATCTAAGTGACTTGAAAGATTTCATACATGCATGTATGTATTAGATACAACATGGAACGTATAGGATGCAAGACAAAGCCTGATCGGCGCCTGCTCCACCGGGCATCGCTGGCCGCTCTACTGTTGGCCGCTCCTGCTTCGATGTTCGCGCAAGGCACCAATGCCGCGGGTCTGGCGCCACTACCGTCGCCCGAGCAGGTGATCCAGCGCAACACCGATCCCTATGCCGGCTCGCTGCCGCAGGGCAAGGCCACGGCTGAGACTGTCGATCTAACCATCGAGCAGGCGCTTGATTTGGGGTTGAAGTACAACCTCGGTCTCTATCTGAGCGATCGGGTGACCGACCAGGCGCGGGCCGCGCGACTGAAGGCGCTGAGCGAGTTGATGCCGAACATCAACGGCGAAATTTCTGAGCAGGTCCAAAAGATCAACCTGAAGGCCTTCGGTTTTACCTTTCCTGGGTTTCCCACCTCGGTGGGGCCATTTGGCTTGTTTGAAACGCAAGCCAGCGCGGTGTGGAACTTCGGCAATCTTTCGCATATCGACTCGCTACGCGCGGCCAGGCAGAATGTGCAGGCGGCACAGTTCAGCTACAAGGACGCACGCGACACGGTGGTGCTAGCGGTTGGCGCGAATTATTTACTGACCATTGCCGCTGAGTCGCGCGTCGATGCGGTGCAAGCCGAGGTGACAACCGCGCAGGCACTCTATCAACTTGCGCTCGACCAGGAGAACGCCGGGTTAGCGCCGCAGATCGATACCTTGCGGGCGCGGGTTCAGCTGCAGGCGCAACAGCAGACGTTGATTCAGGCAGAAAACGCTCTGGAGAAGCAGCGCATCGCGCTCGCCCGCGTGATCGGTTTACCGGTGCAGCAGAAGTTTCGCCTGGTGAATCGCGTGCCGTATCATCCCGTTCCTGAGATCGACATCAACACCGCTTACGAACGTGCTCTGGCGACGCGTGCTGACTATCAGGCTGCACTGGCTTCGCTAAGGGCTGCGCAACTCAAACGTTCCTCCGCCTGGAAGGAATACCTGCCGTCGCTGGGCGCTTCCGGTAATTATGGAGTGCTGGGATTCACTCCCAGCTCGCTGGGTCCGCAATACACGCTCGCCGGCACATTGAGTATTCCTATCTTCCAGGGTGGCAAGGTGAAGGCCGATGTCGAGCAGGCGGACGCCATTCTGAAGCAGCGGCAAGCGCAAGTCGATAACTTGAAGGCGGGTATCGAGCAGGATGTGCAGGATGCGCTGCTCGACTTGAAAGCTGCCGCGCAGCAGGTTGAAGTCGCCACCACCGGGCTTGACTTGGCAAAGCAAACCGTGGCGCAATCGCAGGACCGCTTCGCCGCCGGCGTAACTAACAATGTCGAAGTCATACAGGCGCAACAATCGCTGGCCACAGCTAACGATCAATATATCGCCAGCCTTTATGAGCACAATATTGCGAAGGTGCTGCTGGCGCGCGCCATCGGTAATGCCGAGCAGCTTGCCAAACAGTACCTGGCCGATACCGGCAATGTGGCTGCGCCCGCAAATGTGAATCAGAATCCGCCGATGCCGAGTCCAAACACTACACCGGCACCGGCGCCCAACTCTCAGGCGCCGCAGACGCCACGTTCCTGAGGCGCAATGAGAAAAGAAAGAAATTAAGCAACAGGTGAGCCGATGAGTCCGACGACCACTGAGCCGAACGAAACCGAGCAGCAACGCAACCCCGAGCATCAGGGTGAGCGCCACGACCCGGAAGCGCAGCCCCGCGCCGAAGATCGACGCAGTTTTTTTCAGCGCAACCCAGCGGCCAAGCCGATCGTGTTTCTGGTGGCAATCGTCGCCCTCCTTTTAGTTGGCTGGTTCTGGTGGGAGGGCCGGCACTGGGAAAATACCGACGATGCGCAGATCGATGGACACATTTATCCCATCAGCGCGCGGGTGAGTGGGCACGTGGTCAAGGTCAACTTCGACGATGGCCAGTTCGTTCACAAGGGCGATGTCCTGGTACAACTCGATCCCACGGACTACCAGGTGGCCTTCGAGCGCGCCCAGGCCGATTACGCCGATTCCCAGGCGAACGCCCAGGCCGCAGAGTACGGTGTTCCAGTTTCAAGCGTGGGTTCGGTGCAGCAGATTCGTTCCGCGCAAGCCGATATGCAGAGCGCCGAAGCCGGATTAGCGGCGGCGCAAAAACAAGTGAACGCCGCGCAGGCGCAGGTCGTCGAGGCTCAGGCGAATGCCAAGAAGCTGAACGCCGACGTGGAGCGATATCAGCAGTTGCTCGGCAAGCGCGAGATTTCGCAGCAGCAGTTTGATTCTGCAACCGCGGCGGCCACCGGCGCGAACGCTACCGTAGAAGCCCGTCAAGCGTCGCTGCTGGCGGCGCAGGCCCAGGTGCAGCAGGCGCAATCGCGCATTACGCAGGCGAATGCCGAGATTCGCAACGCACAGATCAGTCCCAAGCAGGTAGCTGCGACCCAGGCCAAGGCGAAGTCGGCCGGTGCGCAGGTGGAGCGCTACAAATCAGCGCTCGATCAGGCCCAACTCAACTTGCAGTACACCACCATCAAGGCACCTGTCGATGGAATCGTCGGACGCCGCTCGGTGCAGATCGGACAGAACGTGCAAACCGGGCAGGACCTGATGTCCCTCGTCCCGCTGCGCGATATCTGGGTGACCGCAAACTTCAAAGAGACGCAGCTTACTCACATGCAGCCGGGGCAGCCGGTCAAGGTCAAAGTTGATACCTACGGCGGCCGCACCTGGAGCGCACACGTGAGCAACATTGGCGGAGCCACCGGCGCGAAGTACAGTTTGCTGCCTCCGGAGAACGCCACCGGAAACTACGTCAAAGTGGTGCAGCGCATTCCGGTTCGCATCGACTTCGACAACAACAACTCACCCGACTTCAATAAGGATGGTCTGCTCCGTCCTGGCATGTCGGTCGAGCCCGACGTGAAGGTGCGCTGAGCTGGAAGCCCCCGATTCCAATCGGGGGACTGGATGGTAGGAGCGATTGGGATTTGGGCTTTAGCCTTGGATGGCAGCGCTGAAGCGTGATTGAGAACATGGAGGTTTCCCCCCGCATGAATGCGAGGGCTTCCACCTAACTGCCCGGGAGAATTTCGGGCGCTGAGTCTGACTCAACATTCATGCCCGAAGTACAAGATTACACAGATTACAGCTGGAAGCCGCGTTACAACCCGTGGATTATCGCGCTCACGGTGACGCTGGCCACGTTCATGGAGGTGCTCGACACCTCGATCGCCAACGTCGCGCTGCCGCACATCGCGGGCGGATTAAGCGCCAGCCAGGACGAGTCCACCTGGGTGCTCACCAGCTACTTGGTCTCCAACGCCATCGTGCTGCCCATGTCGGGCTGGCTGACAACAGTCATCGGACGCAAGCGTTTCTACATGATCTGCGTCGCGCTGTTCACCATCTCCTCCGTACTCTGCGGATTTGCGCCGTCATTAGGCATGCTCATCTTCTTTCGCATTCTGCAAGGCGCTGGCGGCGGAGGCATGGGACCCAGCGAGCAGGCAATCCTTGCCGACACGTTCCCTCCTGAAAAACGAGGCATGGCGTTCTCGGTGTACGGCATGGCCGTTGTCGTGGCGCCCGCGATCGGTCCTACGCTCGGCGGATGGATCACCGACAACTACGACTGGCGCTGGATCTTCTTCATCAACGTTCCGGTCGGATTACTTTCCCTGTTCCTGACCTCGACCGTCGTCGAAGACCCGCCGTGGCTCAAGCGCTTCAAGAGCGCCGCCATGAAGATCGACTACATCGGCTTATCTCTGATCGTGCTCGGCATTGGCGCCTTGCAGGTCATCCTCGACAAGGGTCAGCAGGACGATTGGTTCGGCTCGAATTTAATCACCACGTTTGCGGTGATTGCCGGCGTCGCTCTGGTATGGCTGGTCATTCACGAATGGCGAACCCCCAACCCAATTCTCGAACTGAAGCTGCTGAAGAACCGCAATTTTGCCGCCACGGTTCTGTTCAATTTCGTGCTGGGATGCGTGTTGTTCGGCACCACCGTGCTGATCCCGCAGTTCCTGCAGACCATGATGGGCTACACCGCAGAGAAGGCAGGAGAAGTTCTGTCGCCCGCAGGCTTCATGCTGATGCTGCTGTTTCCCATTGCCGGCCTCCTGTCGACCAAGATCGATCCGCGATACATGATTGCCTTCGGCTTTGGCATCACCGCCATCGCGCTACATCACCTCACCAACCTGAACCTCGCTGTCGACTTCCGCACCATCATCTTCTGGCGCATGTACCAGATGTCGGGACTCGCGTTCATCTTTATTCCCATCAGCATTCTCAGTTACGTGGGGGTGCCGCTGGAGAAGAACAATCAGGTTTCGGGCATCAGCAACTTTATCCGCAACCTTGGCGGGAGTGTCGGCATTTCCATGCTGACCACCTTCCTGGCGCGCCAGAGCCAGATTCATCAGACCAACCTGGTCGCGCACGCCACCAGCGCCAATCCTCAGTTGCAGAACATGCTGAACGGTTCGGCCGCCAAGATGGCGCATGCGGGCTCTGGACCGGCGCTGGCGCTACAGCAAGCCTACGCGCAGGTTATGGGTGTCATTGAGCAGCAGGCCGCGCTGTTGTCGTACGTCAACGCATTCTGGGTGGTCGCCCTGATCGTCGCCTGTCTGATCCCGTTGCCCTTTTTCCTGAAGAAGCCCAAGCCCGGGGCAGAGGTTATGTCGGCGCATTAACAATCTTCAGATTTATCGCACTGTCATCCGGAGCCTTCGTGGCGTGAGGGACCTGCCGTTTGTTCACACCAGCGACTGTCTGCGCGCGCCTACTGCTATTAGAGCATTTCTAATTTAAGTATATACATTCTGTGAGATAATGCTTCTGCCGGTAAGGAGAGGCAAGGGATGCAATCCTATTCCCAGGATTTGCGCGAGCGGGTGTTGCGAGCACTGGGTCGCGGGGAGCGGCCCAGCGAAATTGCGCGCCGCTTCGAGGTCAGCCGCATGTGGGTCTACCAAGTGCGGGACCGGTTGCGACAGACGGGGGAGCGCAGCAGTTATCCCATCGGTGGGCATCGCCGCTCCCGGCTGGCGGGGCTGGAATCGGTGCTGCGCGGCTGGATCAAAGCCGAGCCCGACCTTACCCTGGCGGAGATGCAGCAACGGCTGCAGCAACGAGGCGTTGCCATCAAGGTGGGAGCCTTGTGGCATCAGTTAAATAAATGGAATCTCAGCTTTAAAAAAAACCCTGCACGCCAGCGAGCAAGAGCGCGAGGACGTGCAAGCGGCGCGCCGCGCATGGACTGAGGCGCTGGCCGACGTGGACATTACCAAGCTGGTGTTTATCGATGAAACCTGGGTTTCGACCAACATGACGCGTGGCTATGGACGCGCTCCCAAGGGCCAGCGCTGCGTGGCCTCCGCCCCGCTCAGCCACTGGGAAACGACCACCTTCGTCGCCGCCTTACGTCACCAGCAACTGACCGCGCCGATGCTCACCGACGGACCCATGGACGGGGACATCTTTCTGGCTTATCTGCACCGCTTCTTATGTCCCACCCTCACTCCTGGGGACCTGGTGATCGTGGACAATCTGAGCAGCCACAAGGTGGCCGGGGTGCAACAGGCCATCACCGCGGCCGGCGCGACCCTGCTCTACTTACCGCCCTATTCTCCGGACCTGAATCCCATCGAAAAGCTGTTCGCCAAACTCAAAGCCCTGCTCCGCAAAGCCGCCATCCGCACCACCGCCGTCCTCTGGGATGAGTTCGGCCAATTACTCGCCAGCTTCTCGCCTAGCGAGTGCACCAACTACTTCGCCTCTTCTGGTTATGTATACACTTAAATTGAAACTGCTCTAGCCAGTAATGCTCGTCGTACTACTGCAAGCCCGACGAAGCAATTTTCTCCCGAAAGTGACCATACACCACTTTGGTTGAGTTACGTTTTCTGGCATGGATCTCCAACTCCTTTCATAGCAAAGCGATAAGGGGTCAACTTTCGTGGGATCGTAATCCGCACATGTTACAGAAAAATGACTTGCTTTCCTCACAACCAGAGCTGATAATTTTGGCCGTACTAGCGCAATAGTACTTTCCATACCGTTGGGAGTCCGAGCGTATACTCCTGAACTGTAAGCCCACTCAAACTGCTGCTGCGCTCTTCGTCCTGGTGCGAACGTGTGGCTGCATGCCAAAGGAATTCAATGTATCGGGTCCCCGGTTTCATCCTCATCGCTCTACTTGCGACCAGTGTCGGCTGGGCGCAATCGTCTTCTAGTTCGTCAGCGGCCGGTGCTACCGCTGCTTCCACTTCCGCTAGCTCGAACAGCAATCTTCCTCCTGATCAACGCGTGGTCATGAAAATCGGTGACACGCAGTTTACCCAGAAACAGTTTGAAGAGATGTACGGTGACTTCCTGAAAGACCAGGGAGGCGCTCCTGTACCCAAGAAGAAAACGACGGCTGAGAACTTCGCCGGTGGGGTGATGCTGGCGAAAGAAGCGGAAGCACAAGGGCTGAACAAAAAGCCGGAGATCCAGCGCGAGCTGGAGATGAATCGCATCCAGATTCTCTCCACCGCCGAATACAACGTGCTGCAGGAGAAGGCCAAGCCTACCATGCAGGAAATCTCCGCCTACTACGACTCCCACCTCGATGACTTCGACGAGGTCACCATCCGGCGCGTCTTCATTTACAAACAGAACGATCACACTAATGGCCATGGCCTACCGGCGGCCGAGGCCCAGGTGCGTGCCGACCAGATCCGCAAGGTTCTGGCCTCTGGCGGCGATGCCAAGGCGCTGATCAAAGACACAAAAGACGCGCTCGATGTTGATCCGCTCACCTTCCGGCGCGATGACCTGCCGGCGCTCATGAAGAACGCTTTCGCTATGAAGGTGGGCGAGTGGTCACAGGTAGCTGATACCCCCGACGCTCTGATTTTGTTCGAAGTGGTGAATAAAGGCCGGCTGAACCTGAGAACGGCGACGCCGGAGATCGAAAGAAAAGTGCAGGCGCAGAAGCTCCGCGAGGAGATGGATGCCCTGAAAAAGAAAACCGGAGTTTGGTTAGACGATGAATATTTCGCCGGTCCAGTGTCGGCGGCGAAGAGCCCGGTTCCCAGTCCTTCCGATGAGAAACCGGCCCAACAGAAGTAGAGACAAGAAACACCGCAGTATGAGGTAGGAAAACAAGAGGAGCGAAACTATGAACAACCGCAACAGGCTGGCGATTTGTATGCTCGCACTGGCCGTATGTGCCTTGGCCATTCCGGCCATGGCGCAAAAGACCACAACGGGCATCGATTGCTCACAGATTAGAGCACTTCACCTTCTCCAGCAGGACAACATGCGCGCTGGCCTGACCCTGATCGAGTGCGGCATCGTGCAGGGCGGCTCGGATGAAGGTGGCAGCGACATCAACTTCCCGCAGCCCCCCAACATCCTGGTCAGCAACCGCTCTTGCAGCGCGTCGAATAGCTGCACCAAGAGCGAGAACATGGTTTGGGAAAACGGCTCCACGGTCGTCGTGAACTACAACGACCACAACCTCGGCCAGTATTCTGGCACGTCTTACTCGACCGACGGTGGCGCAACTTTCACCCAGATTCTTCCGCCGCCCTTCACCACTCACGGCACCAACTACGGCGATCCGATCGTCGTCTTCAACAAGAAGCTGAACATGTGGTTTGGCGGCGACCTGGCTTCCGGTTGCGGCGGCCAGGGTATCGGCATGTGGTCCTCGCCCGATGGCATCAACTGGACTACCGCTCCCTGCGCTCACAACGGCAGCTCCGACGATCGTGAATCCATGTGGGTCGATAACGATGCCACCAGCGCCGGCTACGGACGCATGTACATCTCCTTCGGCAACTATGCCGTCGGTAGCGGAGCCTTGCAGGTGGTTTATTCCGACAACGGCACCTCCTGGACGCTGGTGACCATTTCCAACACCAGCACCTTCTATCGCGACGTGCAGATCACCGGCGCGCAGGTCAGCCCGACCGCCAACCGTTCTGCACTAAAGAGCTACAACACCGTGTTCGTCGCCAGCATGGACGAGGGCAGCGGTGGCCTTTCCACCCGCCAGAACGTCATGTGGCGTTCCAACAACGGCGGCACAAGCTGGACGCAGTTCGTCATGGGTCCTCGCTTCGCGGCCGTGGGTGACGGCACCTGCCCCAGCAACAGCTACTTCGCCAAAATCAACCCGATCTGGCGGCACATGGGTTGGGGTGAGCCGGCGGTTGGCCCGAATAACGTCATTCATTACGTGTATGCCGCTCACGGACAGGGTTCCGACAATGGCGACATCTTCTACACTCGTTCCGCCGATAACGGTGCGACTTGGAGCACTCCGCTCCTGCTGAACACCGATACCCCGGGTGTTCAGTACCACACCCAGTGGATGCCAAACCTTTCCGTCAACCCTTCCGGCAAGGTCACTGCCTCGTGGTATGACCGCCGCAGCGTCTCGACGGCTTGCAACTCGGCCACCGATCCGGGCTGCAACTACGAGCGTTACGGCCGCCAGTCGTCCGACAACGGCGTAACCTGGCAGGCTTCGGATTTCGCCGTCAGCACGGCGATTATTCCGCAGCCGCAGCAGACTGATGGCGGCGTGCAGAGCTGCTATGCCGGTGACTACGACTACAGCACCGCGCAGGGTGGCACCGCTTATGTTACTTGGACCGATGGCCGCCGCAACGTCGGTGGCGTTCAGGTGCAGGACGTCAACCTAGCAGCAGTACCTGAGCAGTAAATCCTAACCAAGCTGAAAATCTAAGGGCAGCCGCAAAGGTTGCCCTTTTTTGCGTTTCAGCTTGTGCCAATTGTTACCAGTTCTGACAACTGACCACCGACGACCACCGACAACTAACAACTCAGCCAAGCTGTCATCCGGAGTCCGCCGCAGCGGGCAGCGGGGTCGAGGGATCCGCCGCAGTTCATTCACAGGGCAAGCATCCAAAAGAGAGCCCGCTTCAGCAAAAAAGCATCCTTGTTTCACTCACCTTGCAACAAAATGGCCTATCTGACCCTTCCCAATAGCGAATCTATGAAATCATAAAAGCCGTTGATAAAAGCATTTCCGCAGCAACGCACCACCACCAGCCCGATGGATAAAGCCTGGCGCTCTCTTACACGACTCCCCCTGTGCTGGATTCTTCTCGCCCTGGGACTCGCCACACCCGCCTGTGCCTCGCCCCGCACCACGGCGAACGACACCTGCTTCCGGTCGACAGAAGGATCCGTGGTCTCGAATCCTCCTGAGTTGCGTAGCCAAAACGGGGTATTGGAAGTAACGCTCAACTTCAGGTATCGCCAGACTATGATGGGCGAAGGCCCGGTCCGCTACTGCTACGTCACCGATGCCGGCGAAACCGCGCCAACCCTGCGAGTGCATCCCGGCGATCGCCTCCTCATCCATTTCGTCAATGAAGCCCCGGCCAGCAAATATGTGTCCTCGCCGTCCACATCAATTCGCGAAAAACGCGACTGCGCCGACGCCAGCATGGGATTCTTCTCCACGAACCTCCACTTCCACGGTATGGCCATCCCGCCGGTTTGCCACCAGGACGACGTGTTGCATACCTTCGTCCAGCCCGGGCAGCGATTTGATTACGATGTGCGCATTCCCTTAGACCAGCCACCGGGTTTGTATTGGTATCACCCGCACGTGCATGGCATCACCGAAAGCCAGCTTCAGGGTGGGGCCTCAGGCGCCTTGATCGTGGAAGGCATAGAGAAGCAGCGTCCGTTTCTGTCGGACCTGCCCCAGAGAGTCTTCGTGGTTCGCGATCAGCAAAAGACGCCTTCCCTCGATCACAGCGCTCCGAGTTGGGATCTCTCGATCAACTATGTTCCGGTCTTGTATCCCACCCTTCTGCCGGCAGAGGTCCAGACCAATGCGCATGAGAAGGAGTTCTGGAGAGTCGTAAATGCCGCCGCCGATACCATCCTCGATTTACAGTTACTGAGCGCGGGCAAAGCCCAAACCCTTCAATTGGTCGCGCGCGACGGAGTTGCGGTGGACCCCGCGAACTCGTCGGTACAGGACATTCCGCTGCCGCCCGGCTCACGCGCAGAATTTGTCGTGCAGACACCGAACCCTGGAGAACAGATGGAATTGATCACCAGGCGCTGGGATACCGGTCCCGCAGGCGATAGCGATCCCCGTCGTCCGCTGGCGGAAGTTGTCACCAAAGAGAGTGCCGTCGCCGGGTCGCGGCTTCCTGCTTCGATTGCTGGCAAACCGCGAAGCCCTGGCGAAACTCCCTGGAAGGGATCACCCCTCGAACGCCGCCTCTATTTTTCCGAGTCGTCCCCCAATCCGCTGGATCCTGATATCTCCACCTTCTTCTTCATCACCGTGGTTGGCCAGCAGCCCGAGCAATACGAGATGGGTTTGCCGCCGAATATCGTCCTCCACCAGGGAGGGGTCGAAGCCTGGACGGTTGAGAATCGCAGCACAGAAGACCACGTCTTCCATATTCATCAACTCCACTTTCAGGTGCTTGCCATCGACGGCATACCTGTGAACGACATTGAAATGCGGGACACCATCAACGTGCCGCACTGGCAAGGCGAAGGCCCCTATCCCAGCGTGAGACTGCTCATGGACTTCCGCGACCCGAAGATAGTCGGTACCTTTCCCTACCATTGCCATATCGAGAAGCATGCTGACATGGGAATGATGGGCACGGTCAAAGTGCTTCCGCCCGGGGTAAAAACTTCGGTTACTTTGAACTTTTCGCCGGCAAAGCCAGAGATGGGCAATGAGGTAAAGTTCACCGCACGTGTACGGGCCGAGAACAATGCCGGAGCGCCATTGACCGGTGAAGTCCAACTCAACATAGACGGGTTGAATATGAGCAAGATGGCTACTCTATCTAACGGGCAAGCTGTTCTCGAAGCCTTCTTCCCTGAGAAGGGTGAGCACGTGGTCAAAGCCATGTATTGGGGCGACCCGGCTCACGGAGAGTCCGCGTCAACGCCGGCCATCGTCAAAGTGCGATAGTCCAGTCGGATCTCATCCCCGGTCTGTACCCCAATTTCAGCCCAGCTCGGGAGCGCTGTTACGAAAAACTCGCGATTGCGAGAGGCTGGTGGGACAAAAGCTGCGCCAGCCGCCTGGCGGCGGAAGGTGAGAGCCCACACCTTCCGGTGTGGGAAGATGTGAGCGGAAAATCCAGAGTCCGCTTAGCGGACGACCGGCATTTATAAATAGACGCTTCTGGTTGCGCTCGAATTGTAGCCATCCGCCGCCGAACGGCCGCCACCGTTGTGGTGTACTATTCCCGAGAGAGTCGCCGCTGTGTGCAGCAACTTCGGTTTTAACCACCATCCCGGTCGTCCGCCATGCGCTCTGGAATCGCGTTGGTTCACCCTCGCGTTCCGCTTCTATTATTGGCTGCAGTTCAAACTGCGCCGTCAACCTTCCTGGTTGCGCTAGGGTTCACCCCTCAAGCTTTTTGTTCAGCAACTCATTGACTAGTGCCGGGTTCGCCTGGCCCTTCGACGCGCGCATGATCTGGCCGACGAAAAACCCGGCCACCGTCTTCTTGCCGCCGCGATACTGCTCAAGCTGCTTGGGATTGGCGGCGATCACCTCGTCGATGATCTTCTCGATGGCAGCGGTGTCGGTGATCTGCTGCGGCTTCTCGCGTTCGTAGACTAAAGGAAAGTCTTCGCCGTGCTCGAAGGCAATGTCGTACAGTTCCTTGAGCTGCTTGCTGTTGATGGCGCCGCTCTCGGCCAGGTCGGCCGACATGGCGACGCCCTTCATCGAGATGGGCGACTGCTCCAGGTCGAGCCCTTTGGCTTTAAGACGGCCGAGCAGTTCGCTGTTCACCAGGTTCGCTACGCGCTTGGGATTCTTCGCAGCGCCCGCAGCTTCTTCGAACTGATCGGCGCGCGAGCGCGAGACGGTCAGCGTGTAGGCGTCTCCCTTGCTTACGCCGTACTGCTCGATGAAGCGCGCACGTCGAGCTTCGGGAAGCTCAGGCAGGTTGGCAGCGATCTCGGTACGCCATGCCTCATCGACCACCAGCGGCAGCAGGTCCGGCTCGGGAAAGTAGCGATAGTCGTGCGCTTCTTCTTTCGAACGCATGCTGTAGGTCTTGCCTTCGGCGGCGTTGTACAGGCGCGTCTCCTGCGTAATGCGACCGCCCGACTCGAGCACCTGCTCCTGGCGCGCGATTTCGTATTCCAGCGCCTCGCGAATAAAGCGGAAGGAGTTGACGTTCTTGATCTCGGCCTTGGTGCCGAACTCGCGCTGGCCGACTGGGCGAATGCTGACGTTGGCATCGCAGCGCAGCGAGCCTTCCTCCATGTTGCAGTCGCTGACGCCGGTGTAGAGGATGATTTCCTTCAGCTTGGTCAGGTACTCGTGGGCTTCGTCGGGCGTCGAAATGTCGGGCTCGCTGACAATCTCGATTAGCGGCGTGCCTGTGCGGTTCAGGTCGATCGAGGTCCACTGGCCCGAATCGGGGAGACCGTCATGCAGGCTCTTGCCCGCGTCTTCTTCCATGTGCAAGCGCGTGATGCCAATGCGCTTCGGCCCGCTTGCGCCCTCGACCTCGATGTAGCCGTGCTCGGCGATGGGCTTGTCGTACTGCGAAATCTGGTAGCCCTTCGGCAGGTCGGGATAGAAGTAGTTCTTGCGCGCGAAGATGGAAGTCTGGTTGATGCGGCAGTTCAACGCCAGCGCCGCGAGGGTGGCGAACTCCACCGCCTGCCGGTTCAACACGGGCAGCGCTCCGGGCAGGCCGAGGCACACGGGGCAGACATTGGTGTTCGGCGGATCGCCAAAGCGCGTGGAGCAGCCGCAGAAGACCTTGGTCTTGGTCAGGAGCTGGACGTGAACTTCAAGTCCGATAACCGGTTCGTACCTCGAACGCGTTGCGACCGGCGCTTCCGGAGTGGTGGCCATGAGCTCGATTATAGCGAGAGGAAAGGCGTCAGCCACGGAGGTACACGGATGAACACAGATCTAACGAATCCTTTTGATTGTCATCCTCAATCCGCCGCGGCGGACGAAGGACCTGCTGTTAGTTGGCCACTGGGTAAGCTCAGCTACGCGCTCTACAATCGGTATTGGTCTGATCCGTGCTCATCCGTGTAATCCGTGGCTAAGGTTTTTCCGCGTTCATCCGCGGTTACGGGTTTGCTGCATTCTCGGCGATCACCGGAATCTCGAAGTACATCAGCTCGTTGCCGGTGCTATCGCGTATCCCGGTCAGATAAATGTGCCCACCGGCGGCGACCGGACTCTTTATGCCCTGGATATCAAAGAACAGGAAGCCCGACTTGGTGGTGTGCGGCTCGACCGCCTCGGCGATGAATGCCGCTTTGCTCAATTCCTGATACTGCTGCTGCGCCTTCTTGTTCTTCGCGCCGGTCGGCAGTGGAATTGGCCCTATGCGCGGCGGCGTAGTGCCGCTGGCCTTGATATGCGCTACGCGACGGAAGACGTCATCGACGCTGAGCCATTGCAGCTTGCTGCGCGAGGCGGTGACCAGCTCGGCATTCATCTTTGTCATCAAGATGGGTTGGTCGCCGCTGTTGGTGATGATGAGCAGCACCGGCAATATGCCTTCCTGTACGTATTTGGTGCCGAAGATGTCGTCCTTCGGCGCGGTGTTGTAAATATCAACTGCCGCCGTGACCTTCTCCATGGGGTGAGCGTCTTTGCTGGGAAACGTGTCGGCGCTCTCCGGCCGCGGAGCAACGAACTCTTTGAAGGCCCAGAGCGATGTGCCGGCAAGAATCAGCGCCAGCGTTAGCAGAACAAGGCAGCCTGCGCTGCGAAGGCGAAAGAGCATAGGTTGGATTATCGCGCTTGTAGGGGCTGCGCTCAACTCATGGGTGGAAGCACCAGGCTTTAGCGTACGGTTTGCGTTGGAAGCACTGCCCTTCAGCGTCGGTCCTGTGGTGGAAGCACTGCTCTTCAGCCTGAGGGTTTTGGTGGAAGCACCACGCTTTAGCGTGGTGACGCAACGGCTATGTCTGATGCTGGCTTTAGCCATGGTCGGAAGCGAATCGATTTCCGATGTGTGACAAGGGAAGCCCTGGACATGGGACAAGCATTGTGCCGGGGCTAAAGCCCTTATTCTTGCAGCAGCTTCTTCCACCACGCTAAAGCGTGGTGCTTCCACCCGAAAGTTGGTGCTTCCACCTAGCCGAGGTAACTAATGTCTCTTCATGCAACAGCTTGGGTATGATTGCGCGTCGCAAGTACAATCGCACTCGTGTACTGGCTCTACAGTGCGCTGCTGGTGGTCACGCTCGTATTGAGCGCGCCGTGGTGGCTCTGGCAGATGCTGCGCCACGGCAAATATCGCTCGGGCTGGAGTGAACGATTGGGCAGCGTGCCCCGACGTTTGCGAGCGCATGAGGGAGCACCGACCATCTGGATCCACGCGGTCTCGGTCGGCGAGGTGCTGGCCATAACGCAGCTTGTGGCCGAGATGAAGGAACAGTTGCGCGATTATCGAATCGTTATCTCGACCACGACCGACACCGGGCAGAAGCTGGCGCGCCAGAAGTTTGGCGACGAGAATGTCTTCCGCGCTCCGCTCGATTTGCCCTGGGCGGTACAGGCGTTCCTCGATGCCCTGCGTCCGCGCATGCTGGTGCTGGCCGAAAGCGAATTCTGGCCCAACCTGCTGCACTGTGCACGGCAATCAGGCGCTGCCGTCGCGGTGGTGAACGCACGGGTGTCGGATCGATCCCTGCCGCGGTATACGCGGTTTCGCGGACTGTTCGCACGAGTACTGGCTGATGTCGATCTCGTGCTGGCGCAGAGCGAAGAAGATGCGCGTCGACTGATCTCGATTGGCGCTCCTGCCGAGCGAGTACACGTTGGCGGCAACCTGAAGTTCGAGGTAAAACCGCCGGCACGGGGCGAGATTCATAAGCGATTCGCGGATGCCGTTCAGCGCCATAGCATTGGCCCGGTAATTGTCGCCGGCAGTACGCTGGAAGGCGAAGAATCGATGCTGCTCGATGCGTTCTGTGCGGTGCGCGAGCGCTACTCCCAGGCGATGCTCATGTTGGCGCCACGCCATCCCCAGCGCTTCGACTCGGTCGCGGCGCTACTTGCGTCGTCGGGATTGCCATACACGCGGCGCTCGCAATGGGACGATCTCCCACTGATTCCAACCGAAGGAATGAGTGGGATACCCGAAGAACCGTCGCTCGCCGGCGGGGTTCTGCTGCTTGATTCGATCGGCGAATTGGCGAGCGTCTACGAGTTTGCCGATGTCGCGTTCATCGGAGGCAGCCTGGTTCCCAAGGGCGGACACAACGTGCTGGAGCCCGCATACTTCGGCGTACCCATACTGGTCGGTCCTTACACGGAGAACTTCCGCGACATCGTCGAAATCTTTCGGCGCGCGGATGCGCTGCGCGTTGTAAAGCCCGAGATGCTCGCGACCATCATGCTCGATCTCCTGGCGAACGTCGAAAAGCGCGAGCGCCTGGGCCGCAACGCACGCGATGTCATGCACTCTCAACAGGGCGCAACCCGCAGAACGGCGGAGGCGCTGCTCAGGCTGTTGCCCGATGCGCAAACTCACGCTGTCGACGCGGCCGCGACGGAGCACCGAGCGTGAATCCCCTGTCAGCCGTGTTCGGCGCAGCGGTCCGCGCGCGCAACGAGTTCTACGATCGCGGCACGTTTCAGGCGCACCGATTGCGAGGGCCGGTGGTCAGCATCGGCAATCTCTCCACTGGCGGAGCAGGGAAGACACCATTCCTCATTCTGCTGGGCGAGTTGCTGAAGCAGCGCAGCGTTCTGTTCGACGTGCTCTCGCGCGGATACCGCCGCGAGACCAAAGGTGTAGCCCTGGTCGATCCTGCGGGCACCGCGCGGGAGTTCGGCGACGAGCCGCTGCTGATCGCGCGCAAGTTGGGAGTGCCGGTGGTCGTCGGCGAAGATCGCTATGCCGCGGGTCTGTACGCCGAGCAGAACTTCGGCCCGCAACTGCACTTGCTCGACGACGGCTTTCAGCATCGGCGGTTGGCGCGCGACTTCGATATCGTGATGCTTACTCCCACCGACGTGCGCGATTCGCTGCTCCCGGGCGGCCGGTTGCGCGAGCCGCTCTCGTCGCTGGCGCGCGCCGACGCCGTGGTGCTCAGCGGCAATCTTCCGCGGGAGTCGGCCCCCGAATTCGTGAAGCGATGCTGGCGGGTGCAGCGCAGCATCTTTGCCCCGCCGATCAAGGACGCCTGCGTCGCGTTTTGCGGCATCGCTCGCCCCGAGCCCTTCTTCTCGCAGTTGCAGCAGGCCGGACTGAACATCGTGGCGACGGAACGTTTTCGCGATCATCACGCTTACGAGGCCGCCGACATTCAGAAACTACTTCGCTTGCGAAATCTGAATCGCGCCACGGCGTTCGTTACTACTGAGAAGGACGCGGTGAACCTGGGAGAACAGTTACGCGAGTTAGAAACCGTACACCTCGTGGCGTTGCATATGGAATTGGAGGAGGCCGGCGCAGCGGTAAATGAGATTCTTGCGAAGGTAAATTCGAAGAGCGCATGAGAGAATTGGAGTTCGAAAACAGATGGAGCGAATGGCAGATGTCCGTGCCGCGAGCGAACTGCAGGTCCTTTGACTGCGTTCGGCCGCGCCTCACTCCGCTCAGGATGACACCCGTGAGCGGGATTAAGCCAAAAGCCAACGGCCAAGTGCTAACAGCCAATCCATGACCCGACACGCCAAAGATCACGACCGCTGGAAGAAGATTGTTAACTCGTTTCCCAATGTCTCCATCACTGTGCTCGGCGACCTGGTTGCCGACGAGTTTGTCTTCGGCGAGATCGCCCGCGTCTCGCGCGAAGCTCCGGTGCTCATCCTTAAGCATCGCGAGCGCACCGTAGTTCCCGGCGGAGGCGGCAACGCCATCATGAACCTGGCAGCGCTCGGGGTAAACGTGCTGCCGGTGGGAGTGGTTGGTGATGACGAGCCCGGTCATCTGCTGATCGAAGCGCTGCACCACAAGAAGGTCCCGACCGGAGGCATTCACCGGCTGAAGCATTACACGACGACAACCAAGACCCGTATTCTGGCGGGCATGTCGCACACCAGTCGCCAGCAGGTGATACGCGTGGACCGCGAACCGGAGCCTCTGGAAGAGACGCATCCGGTGCTGCTCAACCTGGTCAATGTTGCTCGCGAGTATGCCACAGCGTCCGATGCGCTGACCATCTCCGACTACGGCTACGGGGCAGCGACGCCGCGGATGCTCACGTTTATTCGTTCCAACGGATGCCTGGACAACACTCAGGTCACGCTCGACTCGCGTTATCGCATGCTGGAGTTCGAAGGCATCAACTCGGCCACTCCCAACGAGCCTGAAGTGGAAGAGGCGCTGGGCATGCGCATCGGCCACGACAACACGAAACTGCTCGAGGCGGGCGAACAGTTGATCGAACGCATGGGCCTCGACTCACTGGTGATTACTCGCGGGCGCGATGGCATGGTGACCTTTGAGCAGGACGCGCCACCCGAGAACATTCCCATCTTCGGCTCCGATCAGGTAGTAGACGTGACCGGCGCAGGGGACACCGTAATCGCAACGTTCACGGCGGCCCTGGCAGCGGGCGCCGATGCGAAGACTGCAGCCAGGCTGGCCAATCTCGCGGGTGGACTGGTGGTCATGAAACGAGGCACGGCAACCGTCTCGGCGAAAGAGCTGCTGGGCGCTATCGACCAGTACGCGGCGGCACACGCTTGAGCGTCGAATCCAAGATCCAGACGCGTGAATCCTTGTGCGCACTCGTCAGGCGCTGGCGCGAGCAGGGCGAACTCATCATCCTTGCCAACGGAGGCTTTGATCTGCTGCATGTAGGCCACATACGCTACCTGCGCGGAGCGCAAGCTCTTGGCGGCAAGCTGGTCGTCGCCGTCAACTCTGACGCCAGCTTGCGCGAGTTGAAAGGGCCGGCGCGGCCGCTGATGCCGGCAGCGGAGCGTGCTGAGATTCTCGCAGCACTGGAAGACGTGGACGCCATTGTTATCTTCGACGAGCCGGACGTGCGCGCCCTGATTCGCGAGATTCGTCCCGATGTACATGCCAAAGGCACCGACTATACGCGCGACAGCGTGCCTGAGCGCGACGAAGTACTGGCTTACGGCGGCAGGGTTGAGATCGTTGGCGATCCTAAAGACCACTCCACCAGCGGCCTCCTGGCGCAGATGCAGGAAGGCAGAGGTCACAAGCCGGAGTGACGGTTGAGTTCATGACGCAGCACGAGAGGCGATCCACCGAGCCCGCCGGCTCGTCTTTTAGTTGGAGCCGCATCGCCCGCCGCATTCGGGTGCCACTGGGGTTTGCTTTCGCCGCGTTCTATCTATGGCGCGCTCGGCCTATTTGGGTGTCCCTCATTGTGGGAGCAGCGATCGCGGCGCTCGGGCTTGGCATTCGGGCGGTTGCCTCAGGGCACGTCGACAAGAACGAACAACTGGCCACCACCGGCCCGTACGCGTACGTCCGCAACCCGTTGTACCTGGGTTCGATCGTGCTAGCCATCGGCTTCGCCGCAGCCGCGCGCGATGTCGTGATTGCCCTGCTGATCGTCCTGATGTTTGTCCTTATCTACGTGCCCACGATTCGTTCTGAAGAGCGCTACTTGCGGACGCGTTTCCCGGGATATTCAGCCTACGCGCACGCGGTGCCGCGCCTTGTGCCGCACACTTTGCGGTTGGGGAGAATGACACAGGGCTTCTCGCGCGCGCTTTACCTGAAGCACCACGAGTACAATGCGTTATTCGGCATTGCCGCGATGCTGGCGGCGCTGGCGGTAAAGATGCTCTGGTTCCGTGGATGATATTGACCCTTCAGCGCCCCATCTCTGTCCTTCTGCTTCTATTGCTCTCGCCAGGTTTCGCTATGCGCGCGCTAACCGGAACGGCGAATCCCGCAGGCCCGCAAGCGGCAGCCGCACAGGAAGCTACTATCGCCGCGGCGGCGCATATTCAGCCGCTGCGGACAGGCTTCAACTTTCCAACCCAGACGCTGCGCTATGAGGCTGAGTACCGTTTCTGGACCGCCGGCGTGGCCACGCTGAAGGTGCAGCGCAATGGAGCGCAGATGCGCGTGCTGGGCACCGCTGATTCCAGCGGCGTAGTGGCCATGCTGTTTCGCGTGCAGGACCGCTTCGAATCGTACTTCGACGCCACCAAGCTCTGCTCGCAATCGCTCACCAAGCATACCGAAGAGGGTTCGCACCGTCGCGACACGCACATCGTCTTCGATTACAAGCGCGGCAAGTCGGTGCTGAATGAGACCAACCTCAAGACCAACCAGAAAAAGCAGGAGGAGCACGATATTCCTGGCTGCGTTACCGATGTGGTTTCGGGCGTTCTCTATGTTGGCAGCCTGCCGCTTGCGCCGAATGCGACGTATGCGTTCCCGCTCAACGATGGTGGCAAGACCGTGACGGTGCAGGCCCACGTCGAAGCCAAGGAGCAGGTGAAGACACCGGCGGGAACCTTCAACACCATACGTGTCGGACCGGAGGGCGACTACGGTCCGCTGAAGAACCGCGGCCGCATCTGGATCTGGTATACCGACGACGCACAACATCTGCCGGTGCAGATGCGGGCGCGGCTCTTCTGGGGAACCCTGACGGTGTATCTGACCGGCGTGGACGGAAAGTAGGAAAGCGGCTTTTGGCCACGAACATCCCTGATTTGTCATCACGAGCGTAGCGAGGGACCTGCTCTTTGTATGCGGCGGAACCCTCTCCGCCTGGGAGTACTATGCCCGCTGCCGGCGAGAGCAGATCCCTCGGCCGAAGCGGGCCTCGTGATGACAAATCGGAGGAGTTTCTGGCGAATAGCGAAAAGCCAAGAGCCAAAAGCGGTCTTCACAAATAAAAACCCCGCGGAGGGAGGCCCACTCCGCGGGGTGCACTCACTGGATAGCTACTAGGTGAGGAAGAACTCGCGCGTGATCTTCGTCCACTGCTCTTCAGGAATCTGTCCGGCCACATCGTCGACCGCTACGCCACCGTCTTGCGCCAGAGCTCCCAAGGTTGCCGGCATCATCCGCTGCAGCCGCATGCAGGACTCTTCGGTCCACCAGCGAGCCAGCGCACCGCCTAGCAGGTTGCGGAAGTTGGTCTTCGAATCCGGAGACTGTACCGTTACCAACCAGCCCTCGCCGTAGGGATCCTTGGTCGCGAGCGTTGGATTGTTGACCACTGCTTCGTTGATGTCGCTGACGGTGCCTTCGATCGGCGAAACCATGTCGAGCTTCTTGCCGTTGCGCACCACGCTCCACACCTTCTGTCCCTGGCGGATCCACTGCCCGCGTTGCGGCAGCGCGACGCTTTCGATCGTACCAGCCAGCTTGGAAGCAAAGTCGTCCATGCCAATTCGCACCAGGTTGGGACTCTCACTCAGCGCCCAGGTGTGGCCGGGATGGTAGCGAAGATTGTCGGGAACTGAAAAGCCTCCCACCATGTTGGGCCGTGCCGGCGCGGTCGCAACTCCGTGCTGTTTCCGAACTGCGGGAGCCACCTGCAGCACGGGCTGTTTGGCTTTGGCGTAGAAGTAATCGATGGTCAGGAAGATTGCGAATGTTGCAAGAACCAGCAGGACTGTCATAACGGCCTCCGAGAGTTTATGTTTTGCGCCTTTCTTGCCAGCGCTTACGCCATTACTTAAGGCACGAGGGATGCCAATCCGCTTGGAGGGCCAACACAGTTGCTAAAGCCTTTAGAAGCCATTGGTGTTGCATTCACTTACAGATGTTGATGCAAAATGCAGCAGCGTCATGGAAGGGCTTCGAGACCGGCGCGATTGTAGGGTTTCGCAACGGAACATTTAGCTCGGAAGCAGAGTTTGAGTTCACAGGGCTTCGAAGATGCGAATTTACATGAACTTACGCGTCATTGAGCTGGGCTCTGGCCCCTGTGGCGATTTGCAACGGGCACTGATGCGGGTTGCAACACCCAAACGGCCGCGTCAGGCGGTCAGGCAGCTAGGGGGAAAATTATTTTGCGACTGAGGCCGGTTCCCGAGATCAGGATCGGAGGTTACTGGGCGGCCTCTCCCTTGAGCACGATACCCAGCGGCTCCGGCTGGCCGGTAGCCGACCAGACGCTCACGGTCACGATGAGTAGCTTCTGGTCATCGAAGATCGCTGTGCCGGGCTCTCCTGCCTTGTCCAGAGCAATAACTGCCGGATGCGCGCCAGTAGACTTTGCGCTGAGGGCGACCAGCTTGTCGAACGGGTAAACGGCGTCTGGCTTGAGGTCGCTGGCGACAGGAATGGCGAGGAGAAAGTCAGGGTTGGGCGAAACGCCGAGGTGGTTGGCGTCCTGAGGTAACAGTTGGTAACGCAGGGTGTAGGTGCCAGCGGGGACCGCTTGGCCGCGGAAGTCGCTCATTCCCTTCGGCAGATGTACTACACCAACGAATTCACAGTTGCTGAGCTCGGGATAGAGCGCTCCGGGGGCGCCGCTGGAGGAGAGCTTCATGTTTTTGGCCAGCCACAGTTCCGCCGTCCAGCCGTCATCCAAGGTGACCCGGTAACCTTTGTCCTGGAGCGCGGCCGTTACTTCGTGCGGCAAGCTGCTGGGCGCGGAGGCTATGCGCTCGACCTTGGGCGATTGGGCGAGGAGGGGGAGTGTGAAAACAAGAATAAGAACAATGAGGCGAGCACTATTGCGCGGTTTCATACATCTTCAACATATTTCCAGCAGTTAACGGGCGCAAGGTCGGACGTCACAGGAGCTACGGCCTGCGAGCCACGAGCTACGAGCCGAACTGCGGATCCCTCGGCTGCGCTCGGGAGGACACCTGTTAAGCTCCGAACCAAGAGCCAAGGGCGGCTCTCTTACGACGTCCCCCCGCCTAACCGCGCGCGGGCAGACTGCACAAAACCCAGCAGGCGGTCCTTGGTCACGAGCTCCCATCCCGGCAGGTGCCAGAAGTAGAAACCGGCAAGATAGACCGAGGCGAAGCTGATGCCGGTCACCGCGAGTCTCGCGAACAGAGGCAGCGACGCACCCGCATTACGCACGCCATAAGCCACCAAGGCAGCAATCGCACTGACTGCTGCGGCCCGCAGCACTCCGGAAAGCAATCGCGCATCGTGCCAGGTGGCGTTAATGGTCAGGCAGACCTTGCGCCCGACGATGAGCCGCTCGGTCAGGTCGCCCAGCACCGCGGTGACCGCTGCGCCGATCATGCCAAAGTGGTGGATCACCGGCGCAAGCACAATGCACAAGCCGACCAGCACGCTAATGCGCACCAGCAGGATGAACTTGCGCAGCTCCATATAGGCGCGAACGATGGGATCATACATAAATACGTTCAGCACGATGAGCGTGATGGTGATGTAGAAGATGGGAGCGCTGGCGGCGTATGTCTTGGTATAGAAGAAGACGATCAGGTCGCGCCCGGCGACCAGCAGCAAGGCATAAATGGCGAACTGCACTGTCGCCAGCCGATTGATGGCGCTGGCCAGGATTTTGCGGATGTCTTCCGTCCGGCCTTCCTGATGAAGTGCACTGATGCGCACAACCATGACCGAAAGCATCGATTCTAGAAAGAGCGAGATGAGCGGCACTTCCATCCAACCGATGGCGTAGACGGCGTACTGGGCCGGCGAGTACATGGCGCTGACGAAGTAGTTGTCGAGGTCTTTGCGAAAGACCCAGACAATCCCGTAGGCGCCCAGCGGCAATGCATAAGCCAGTTGCTCACGGAAGAACTTCCGGTCGAAGTGCTTCCAGAAGGCGCCGAACCTCTGGTAGAGATAGCGCAGCAGAATGGCAACGCATAAGGCGGCCCACATCAGGGACGCCAGAACGATGCTGCGGACCGAGCGGAAGATGAGTGCGGCACCCACCGCGGCCGCTATCTTGAACAACTGCGTCCCGGTCACAAACAGAGTGGAGCTGCGCACGTCCTGCATGGCGGTGGGAATCATCTCGACCAGCGACGCATTGAGCTGCAGCATGACGAAAATGCCGAGTATCAGCGCGAAGGGTTCCAGATCGCCGCTGCGGAAGAAAAGGTTAAGGAACCGCGGATAGAACAAAAGCAGCAGCAGCGGCACCATGCCGGCAATGACGTTGTAGAGAAGGATGTTGAGGGCGATCTGGCCCCCGCGTTGCGGCTGGCGGGGCATGAAGTAGAAGGCGCTTACCCCGACACTGAAAGCGGCGAAGCTGGTAGTGGTACCAATAAAGAGGAAGACCTGCTTGTAAACCCCGAAATCGTGCTGGTTGAGAATGCGCACCAGCAGAACCGGCATCAGAATGCCAAAGACCGCGGCGACAAGTTTGGCAAAGGTCAGCCAGAAGGCCTGAACCGCCAGTCGGGGGTGAGGACGCGTTGCCGCGGGAGTGGTGGCCAAGGCTGTTTCCAGGCGAATCTACAAACCGAATTCTAGCGTACCGTTCTGGTTGTCTTGTTCCCGATATGATTGCGCAGGTACGAAATAACGCGGAGTTAACGTTGCCGTCTTGCGCGAGATAAGCAGCATTCAATATAGTCAAAGGGACGCTCGTCGACGCAGACTGTGCTTAAGCTGCTTTCGTGCTAATCAGCACCGGGACCTTTTCCGTGAAAATCACAGAAGCCCTCAGGATTGTGCAAGCGACAGTGGCCGATGCTCCGCCGTTTCGGGTCACTCTGGCCTGTGGATTCACTCCTCTCCATCTCCATACGTTTTTGAACGCACATCTGCAACTGGCTTTGCCGGGGCGCGCGGTACGTATCAAGGAAGGGCTGTACGGAGATATGTGCGGGACGCTGGAGCATATCAGCGAAAGTGACGGCTTGGTTGTCGTCATCGAATGGCCAGACCTGGATGCTCGCCTCGATTACCGTAATTCGGGTGCGTGGGGGCGTGATGCCATGGCTAGCGTGGTGGAACACGCGACCTTGGCGTTGTCCCGGATAAAGACGGCGCTCGCTCACGTGCCTTCCGGGATACCCATTGTGCTGGCGCTTCCCAGTCTTCCCATCGTGCCTATTTTTTCCGCGCCGGGATGGCTGGCGTCTGAGCCGGAGCTGCTGCTCCGGGCCGCGGTTCTGCAATTCGCGGCCGAGTTGGTGCACGATGGGCGCGTTCGCGTGGTCAACCGCGAACGGCTCGCCCAAGCGTCGCCGTGGGAGACGCGCTTCGATCTGAAGAGCGATTTGAAGGCCGGGTTGCCGTACAGCATCAAGCACGCCGATGAAATGGCGGCGTTGCTGGCGAAGACGCTGGTGCCGCCCGCGCCGAAGAAGGGCATCATCTCCGACTTGGACGACACCATGTGGAAGGGCGTCGTGGGCGAAGTCGGTCCGGAGAACGTACAGTGGGACCTGCATGGCGACGCCCAGATGCACGGCCTTTATCAGAAGCTCTTGGGCTCGCTTTCTGATAACGGCACGCTGGTCGGCGTTGCCAGCAAGAATGACCCCGCGGTGGTAGCGAAAGCCTTTGAGCGCTCCGACATGGTGCTTCGTTCCGAGCAGGTCTTCCCCGTTGAAGCCAGTTGGAACGCCAAGTCCGGGGCGGTGAAGAGCATCCTGGAGATCTGGAACATCGCCGCTGACAGCGTGATCTTCGTCGACGACAGTCCGATGGAGCTGGCGGAGGTGGCGGCACAACACCCCGGCATCGAATGCGTGCTGTTTCCCAAGGAAGACGCAGTGGCCTGCTTACAGATGCTGCGCCATCTGCGCGATCTGTGCGGTAAAGATAAGGTCTCATCCGACGACCTGCTGCGGCTGGCGAGCATTCGCCAGGGAGCGGCATTCCGCCAGCAAGCGGAAGGCGGGTCGGCGCCGGAGAGTTTTTTGCAGAAGGCGCAGGCGGTCGTAACCTTCGACTTCTCCGCCGCCGGTGAGCCGCGAACGTTAGAGCTGGTCAATAAGACCAACCAGTTCAACCTGAACGGGCGGCGCTGGGCCGAGGCCGACTGGCACCAGCAAGCCGCAAGCGATAAGTCGTTAATTGTCACCGTGAACTACGAGGACAAGTTTGGGCCGCTGGGAACCATTGCCGTCGCCAAGGCAAACTTTCAGGGCGAGCGCCTGCTGCTGGATACCTGGGTGATGAGTTGCCGTGCCTTCTCGCGCCGCATCGAGCATCAGACGCTGCGTTTGCTCTTCGAGACCACCGGGGTCGAGGAGATCGAGTTTGCCTTCCAGCCCACGGCGAAGAACGGTCCCACCCAGGAATTCTTCGCGTCGCTGCTGGGCGAGGCTCCGAGTGCGGACTTTAGTCTGAAAAAATCGCAGTTTGACGAACATTGTCCTGCGTTGTATCACGAGGTGAGGGAGTTGAAAAAGGCGGAAGCTCATGGATGATGTCAAACCCAAACTTGTAGAGTGCTTTCAGATCGTCTTTCCCGACTTGAAGGAGAAAGACATTCCCACCGCCTCGCAAGACACAGTGGCGGAGTGGGACTCGGTAGCCGCCATCACCCTGGTCAATGTCATCGAAGAGCAATTCGGCATAGAGATGGACTTGGACCATGTCGCAGACTTGGACACCTTCGACAAGGTCCTGGCCTATCTTCAGCAGAGGCAACAGCCGGCTTGAGTACCAGTGCCATGCGGCTGCACCATGTCGGGTTCGTAGTGGCCGACATCGCGTCCGCGATGCCGGGATTCCTGCGATCGATGGGCGCTACCTGGGATTCGCAGATATTCGCCGATCCTAACCAGAAGGTGAAGGTGGCGTTCCTCACCACGCGCCCAGACGATGCCCAGGTGGAACTGGTCGAGCCCGACGGCCCTGACTCTCCCGTGCTACGCTTTCTGAACGAGAAGGGTGGCGGCCTGCATCACGCCTGCTACGAGGTTCGCGATCTGGAGCAGGAGTTGAGCGACTTTCGCAGTCGCGGGTCGTTGATTGTAAAGCGCCCCAAGCCGGCGGTGGCTTTTCAGGGGAGGCGGATAGCATGGTTGCTGACGCCGGAGAAGTTCCTCATCGAGCTGCTGGAAGAGGGCAGCCACAATCCGCCCCAGCAAGTTGCCTGAGTCGTACCTGGTTCGCCCATGGGTTCGTTTGTTGTAAAGCTTCGTCGCGGTGAGACGCCGTTTTACCGGCGACTGAAGCTTATTGCCCACAATATTCGCTCCAGCAATCTGCCGCTTCCCCGGTTCTTTAATCCGGTGTTGCGTGCCGGCTTCTATACCTACCGAAACCTGGAGTCCGCGATCCGCTGGGCGCTGGGCTACTTCATTTTCGAGCCGTTGTTTCGCGGACGTTGCGAGTCGGTGGGTAAGCGCTTTCGTTGCACTCGGATGCCGTGGGTCGTGGGACACTCAAAG
This sequence comes from uncultured Acidobacteriaceae bacterium, assembly GCA_963796585.1. Taxonomy (GTDB): domain Bacteria; phylum Acidobacteriota; class Terriglobia; order Terriglobales; family Acidobacteriaceae; genus CAVVDY01. The sequence goes on along the minus strand of CAWCMB010000001.1, from coordinate 39,763 downwards.
ATTTATATTGGCGACGATGTAAATTTTTTCGGGAAGGTCGACATATATAGCGGCTCGCAGCTTGACGAACCCAGGCTGGTACTGAAAGACCGAGTCGATATCGGGCACAACGTTATATTCATGGTGAATCGTGAAATTGTGCTGGAAGAGGATGTCAACGTTGCCTCCGGTGTGCGCTTCATGGACAGCGATGCTCACCCCCGCGACACCATGGCGCGCATCGCCGATTTACCCGCGTCGCCGGACGAGATTAAAGCCGTGCGCATCAAGCGCTACGCCTGGATTGGCCATAACACTTTCATCATGAAGGGGGTCACGGTTGGGGAAGGCGCAATTATCGGAGTGAACAGCGTGGTGCTCAACGATATTCCCGACTACAGCGTGGCCATTGGTAACCCCGCGCGCGTGATCGTCAAGAACATCAACCGGACGGCGGCGGCCGCGGCAGCGGAGACCGCGACCCAGGGCGGCTAAGAGATCGAACCACAGATCTACGCGTTGGCATTGTGGATCGGCTTCACGGCTTTGAAAGGGCACGGCGTCAGGCGTGCCGAAAAGGCAAAGTAGAGTCCCGGCTTTAGCCGCTGAGGGTGGTCGCTTTAAGGGGCTGAAGCCCGGCAATTCGGGCCATTTACGGCACGGCTGAAGCCGTGCCCCTTCAAAACGGCCGAAAGGGAGCATTATTCTTTGCGCGGGCCGTAGCCCGCTAACGACGAGAAAATTGCAAATGAAAAAATATGTAGTTACCGGCGGCGGAGGGTTTATCGGATCGGCGCTGGTTCGTGGCCTCCTCGCCTTGCAGGACGGCACGGTCGAAGTGCTCGATAACTTCTCCACCGGCCGGCAGGAAAACCTGACGGCGGTCGCTTCCCAAGTACGGATGCATGTTGCCGATATCTGCGACTTTGACGCGATCGCTCCCGTAATTGCCGGGGCCGACACGGTCTTTCACATTGCGGCGATTCCTTCCGTGCCGCGCTCTATCTCCGATCCAGTCCCTTCGCATCAATCCAATATCGATGGGACGTTCAATGTTCTGCTGGCGGCCAAAGAAGGTAACGCGCGCAAGGTGGTCTATGCGGCGTCCTCTTCGGCTTATGGCGATACCGAGGTGCTGCCCAAGGTCGAGACCATGCAGCCCAATCCCAAGTCGCCGTACGCGGCGCAGAAGCTGCTGGGCGAATACTATTGCAGCAGCTTTGCCGAGTGTTACGGGTTGGACGCGACGTCGCTGCGTTTCTTCAATGTGTATGGCCCGAGGCAAGACCCATCCAGCCCGTACTCCGGCGTGCTGTCCATCTTCATCCGCTGTCTGCTGGAGGGCACCTCGCCGACCCTCTTTGGCGATGGCGAGCAGACCCGCGACTTTACCTATGTGGAGGACGTGGTTGCGCTCATCTTGAAGACGGCAACGGCACCCGGAACAGCAGGAAAGATGTTCAATGCCGGCAATGGAGGCCGCTACTCGCTGAACCAGGTTTGGCGAGTTCTGCAGGAGATTGAGGGTGTCTCGATACCCGTCCACTACGGTCCACCGCGTGCCGGCGACGTTCGCGATTCCCAGGCCGACATAGAGGCAGCCGTGAAGTATCTTGGCCATGCTCCGCGATTCAGTCTCGAAGAAGGTCTACGCCGCACGCTGGAGTGGTATCGTCAGCAGCAGTCCGCGTCCAGTTCGGCTACTGTAAGCGTTGGATGACAATCTTCCGGCACCGACGATCGAACCGATCGTGACACCCGAGCGTATTCGCGTCCTCGTCTTCCACGAAAACGCCACCGCGACTGGAGTCGGGCGCGTTGCGCTTGGTTTTGCCAGCGCGGCTCGCCAGTCTATCCCCGGGCTACCCGCTGTGGACGTAACCTTCGTGACCTACCGGCGGAACGACCGGCAGAGCGGTTTCGCGGCGGCCGCTGTTGCAGCAGGGATTCCAGTGATTGAGATCCCCGAGCGTGGCCGCTGGGACCTGAAGGTTGTGCCGGAGTTACGGCGCATCGTGCGTGACCATAATCCCGACATCCTGGAAACGCACAATATCAAGTCACACTTCCTGGTGCGCGCGACCGGCCTGCATCGCGCATTTCCGTGGATCGCATGGAATCATGGTTACACCTCGAAGGACCGCTTCGACCGTGCCTACAACCAGATCGATCGCTGGTCGCTGCACGGCGCCTATCGCATGATAACGGTATGCGGGCCGTTCGCCACCGCGATGCAAGGCTTGGGGATTCCGCGCAAAAAAATCACTGTACTGCACAACTTCGTCGATGCCTACGTTCGTCCGACTGACGATGAGGTGCTTCGGCTTCGCCAGGAAATGGGGTTAGTTGATGAACTGGTAATTGTTACGGTGGGGCGCATGTCGGTCGAGAAGGGCCACGCAAATCTGCTGAGTGCCATCGCCGTCTTGAAGGACCGGCGCGAACTTCCTAAGCACCGCTTTGTGCTGGTGGGCGATGGGCCAGAGGAAGGAAATCTTCGCCGCCAAGCCGCGCAGCTTGGCATCGAGGATCGGCTCGTCTGGGCAGGATTTCAGAAGGATGTCGCACCGTACTACGCGATGGCGACGATCTACGCCCTGCCGTCGATGTCTGAAGGTTCTCCCAACGTGATACTCGAAGCCATGGCTGCGAGTTTGCCCATCGCCGCGACCCGTGCGGGAGGCGTGCCTGAAATCTTGGAGAACGAGGTTACTGGATTGCTTGTGCCTACGGAAGATCCGCGAAGCCTCGCTGACGCAATCCAGAACCTGCTGCTGTCGGAAGATCTGCGGGCCCGGCTTGCGTCCGCTGCCCGCCGCCAGGTGGAAACCGCTCATACCATCGAGGCGTATCGGCGAGACCTCACACAGTTCTATGTCGAGACATTGAGGATGCAAAACGGGCAATAGGGGTTAGGAAAAACAGACCTTAGAACGGATTCAGAGTAGGTGTAGTACGGGTGGAGCACGCCCTTCAGGCGTGCATCATCGCTGCCTCTGATTTGCACGCGGCTTCAGCCGCTGAGGTTGGGCGATTGAACTGTACCTCGGCGGCTAAATGCCGGATCGGTTGTGGTGCTGTCGCAGCTGTACGCCTGAACAGGCTGCGGAAAAAAACCGTGGTAATGCGGTTTTGAAGGGGCGCAGCTTTAACTGCGCCGCACACGCCCTTTGTGTTCGATCTCGCGAGCGGGCTTTATCCCGCGAGCCATACCTGATACTGACTTTTTCCTTGCGGGCATGCTCTCAGCTCCGCGGAAGATGAACCGAAAAGACCGAGCCCGACCCTACCTGGCTTATCACTGAGAGCGTCCCCCCGTGCGCTTCCACAATCACTTTGCAAATGGCGAGACCCATTCCTGTGCCTTGTGAGTGGAAGCGGTGTTCGCGGCCACGATAGAACTTCTCGAAAATCAGCGACTGTTCAACCGTGTCGATACCGCTACCGTGATCCGCAACGCTAAGAACGATTTCCTTCGAATTGTGCTCCAGCGAGATCTGAATTGCGCTTGCCTTCGGTGAGTACTTGGCCGCGTTTTCCAGCAGATGGATCATCACCTCGCGCATGCGTTCGAAATCGAATGAGACATTGGGAGTCTCGGAGGGAACGTTTACCTGGACGACATGGCTGGCCAACATCCCGTGCGTGCTCTCGAGTGCCGAGTCAATCAACTCTTTCGGCGCGTGGGGTTGACGGTCCAGTTGCACCATGTGCGAGTCCAGCTGCGCCATCTCCGCCGCTTCTCCAACCAGCCGGTTGAGGCGGTCGGTCTCCTCGTCGATGACCAAAAGCAATTCCCGCTGCTGCGCAGGATTGAGCGCGTTCTCCTCCTGTAGGGCGGTTACGCTGGCCTTGATGCTGGTGAGCGGCGTGCGGAATTCGTGGGTTACGGAGTCGAGCAGCGCCGAGCGCAGTTTTTCGTTTTCCTGCATGGCTCGTGACTCCGATAGTTCCTCAATCGCGCGGGTACGCTCGGCGGCAATGCCGACCAGGCTGCCAATGGCCTCCAGGGTCTCGCGCGATAGTTTCACGCCTACGATCGCCAGCGCTCCCATCACTCTCGCCCCCAGGCGCAGCGGCACATAGGAGGCGGACTCCGTCTCGCTGATCTCCCCACGCGCCTTGGCACGCAGCAGCAAGTCGGGATCGAACGCCAGGTCTGGTCGCGAAGGATAGACCGTTTCGCGGCCGCTGACGGTGAGTGCGGCTCCGCTGGCGCCGAAGGTTTGGGACAGGTTGTCGGGAGCGCGATTGTAAAGCTGGGCTGTGTTGTCAAAGGTCAGCAACTGCTGGCTGAAGGCATACAGTCTTTCGACTTCACTGCGGCGCGCCTGCGCCAGTGCCGCCTGTCGCCGCGCCCGTTCTGCAAGATTGCTGGCGACCACCGCGGTAATGAGAAATGTCAGCAGCGCGATCCAGTTCTGCGGGTCGGCAATGGTGAAGGTTCCGAAGGGCGGCAGAAAGAAGAAGTTGAACAGCGCCGTGGCTGCGAAGGCAGTGAATAGCGCAATGCGAAATCCCCAGAAGGCTGAAGTCAGCAGAACCACCACGAGGAAGCTGAGTGCCACCGTCGTCGGGTTCACGTGAAACCAGCGGCTGTAGACAACCGTAACCACCGCCAGCACCACAGCCACAGCAACGCCACGAGCAACTGCCACTTTCACAGTCATTCAGGACGGGATTCTACTCTTTACGCGAAACTTATTTCTAACTGCTTACAATGGCCTCATGACTCGCAGCCCGGAAGAATGGCTTGAGGAAGTCGCGCCCGCGAAGACGCAGGGCATTTTCAAGCTGTTCCTGGGCTATGCTCCCGGCGTTGGCAAGACCTATTCGATGCTTAGCGAGGGGATACGGCGCAGCAGTCGCGGCGAAGATGTTGTCATCGGAATCATCGAGACCCACGGACGCAAAGCCGTGGTGGAGCTGGCGTCGAAGCTGGAGACCGTCCCACGTCGCATCATGGAGTACAAGGGAACCCAGTTCCAGGAGATGGATTTGGAAGCCATTCTCCAGCGTCATCCGCGAGTGGTATTGGTAGACGAACTCGCGCACACCAATATCGACGGCAGTCTTCACCTCAAACGTTACGAGGATGTAATGGATCTGCTGGCGGCCAACATCGACGTGCTCTCTACTATGAACGTGCAGCACATTGAGAGCCTGGGGCCATCGGTGGCGCAGATCAGCGGCGTGCAGGTGCGCGAGACCGTGCCTGATTGGGTGATGCAGCGGGTGGACGAAATCGTGCTGGCCGATGTTACGCCGCAGGCCTTGCAGAGCCGCATGAATCGCGGCGACATTTATCCGGTCGAACGTGCCGAGCGCTCGCTGGCTCACTTCTTCAAGCCCGGCAATCTGATCGCTCTGCGCGAACTTGCGTTGCGCCAGGTGACCCAGGTGGTGGATCGAAGTCTCGACGCCTATCTTGCGAAAGAGCACGCGGACACGACGCCGGACGTGCGCGAACGCATCGCCGTTTGCATCAGCTCGAATCCGGCGGCCCAGTATCTCATTGCGCGTGCATCGCGCATGGCGCAGGCTATCAAGGGCGACCTGTTCGTCCTATACGTCGATATGGGACAGGATTCCACTCCGCAACATCAGCGAACGCTGGCAGAGAACGTTCGCTTTGCGCAAAACCTGGGCGGAACCGTGGTGCGCCTGAAAGGCAAAAGCGTCGCGGAGGAAGTGGCCAAAGTGGTGCGCGAGAAGCGAATCACACAAGTCATCTTCGGCCGCTCGGCCCAAACCGGATGGAAGAAATACCTCTATATGAACGCCATCCAGCGCTTCCTTCGCGATGCTCCGCCGGTGGATGTACATATCGTGACCCAGGAGGTGCGGTAGTGGATCATCCGCACATCCTGGTGGTTGACGATGAGCCGCAGATTACACGTGTCCTGCGCACCACCTTGACCGCCAAGGGATATGAAATCCGCGTCGCTAACGATGGCGAGATGGCGCTGGAGATTATGAAGGACTGGTCGCCCAACCTGGTGATCACCGACCTGATGATGCCCAACATGGATGGAGTGCAGTTGTGCAAGCGCATTCGAGCGATGTCAGAGATTCCCATCATCGTGCTGTCGGTCCGAGGGGAGGAGCGCAACAAGATACAGGCGCTGGATGCCGGGGCGGACGATTACATTACGAAACCGTTCAGCAGCGGCGAACTGCAGGCGAGGGTGCGAGCAGCGTTGCGCCGCTCGCCGCAGTCCCGGCAGGTGCCGCCCCGCGAGTTTCTTGATCTAGGCGACTTCCATATTGACTTCGCCACCCGGGAAGTCAAGGTGCGCAACAACGACGTCAAGCTCACTCCGAAAGAATTCGATTTGCTTAGCTATCTGGCGGAGCACCCTAATCGGGTGATCACTCACCGCACCATTTTGGCTGCCATATGGGGAGAGATGAGCACAGAACAACCCGAGTACCTGCGCGTGTTTGTCGGCCAGCTGCGCAAAAAAATCGAGAAGACCCCTGCCGATCCCAAGTACTTGCTGACCGAACGCTGGGTTGGATATCGCTTTGAGCCGGCGCCCCCAGAGCACGCCGATTTCGCGGGCGCTGGGGTGGTTGAGCCCCGCAACTAGTTTTACGAACTTCTTATTTTCCCTTTAGCCCGCCATTACGCCCGCCGCAGTCCAATACATCCAGCGCACGGAAAAACCATGCTGGTTTCGAACTGCGCCCCCGAAAGCAGGGTGTATGCCGCTGATTGTTTTCGTCGGAATTTCAAGCCTGGGCGCACTCTTCCTGATGGTGTTCTTAGCCTCGATTTTCCGCGATGACCGTCACCGGGCGCATGCGCAGAAGCAAACCCAAGAGAAAGTATTTTGGTAGGCCAAAGCTCAGCACAATATGTGGATCGATAAATTGAAGTTATATTGCGGTTTGGCGGCAGGATTAGTAATAGGTTGCGTTTGCTTTGGGCAGGATGCAGCGGCGGACAGGCCTGCTGAGCAGAAACCGGAACAGCCCGCCAGCACAGCGCCTGCGCCGAGCGCTCTCGCGCTTCCCGCGATGGTAGGAGCGCTGCAATTCCCATCGCGTGTCGCCTTTGAAGCCGGACCTCTGGGCAAGTGGAACCTGAATGGTATCGCCGGCGCTACAGCCCTGTTCCAGAACAATCCTGTGCCGGGCAATAACGCCGATCAGTTCGCCATCAACAGCGCACAGCTCATCCTGCAGAAAGCAGATGGGTGGTGGCAGATCTATGTGCAGGCAGGCGCCTACAACATTGTTTCTTTGGGAACGCCCTACGTCTCGACTCAAACCGCGATTGATAACTTGTTCGGTCCCGTCCCGGTCGCTTATTTGAAACTGGCGCCGGCGAAGAATACTTCGCTGTTGATCGGCAAGCTGCCAACATTGCTAGGCGACGAGTACACCTTCGATTTCGAAAACCCGAACCTTGAACGCGGATTGTTATGGAACCAGACCGCCGCGGTAACTCGCGGGGTTCAGATCAACCAGACGTTCGGGAAGTTCACCGCCTCGTTCAGTTGGAACGACGGATATTATTCGAGCCGCTATTCGGCCCTGGACGGCTCACTCACTTACACGAATGGTCCGCATAGCGTGACCTTCATCGCCGGCGGCAATCTGAGCACGACCAATTGGACGACGCTGGCGACTCCCATCCAGAACAGCGGCACGCTCTTCGACCTGATCTACACCTACACCAAGGGCAATTGGATAGTGCAGCCATATGTGCAGCAGAACAGCGTTCCGGCTAATCCGGCGCTGGCAGCGCTGCACGGCGCGTCTGCCTGGGGTGGTGCGGTCCTGGTCAATCGCAACCTGGGGCATGGCATCGCGCTGGCGGGAAGATGGGAATACATCTCGAGCCACGGAAGCTCCGCGCAACAGTCCGCAAATCTTTTGTACGGGCCCGGCAGCGCCGCCTGGTCTTTTACCGTGACCCCCACATTTCAGTACAAGCATTTTTTCACCCGCGGAGATGTTTCCTACGTTCGCACTCTCGACTACACGTTGGGCAGCGCATTCGGTCCCCAGGGTACGGACCAGGGACAGACTCGCGGGTTGATTGAGCTCGGTTTCCTGTTTTGAGAATGGCGATCGAGTTGAACGGAGACGACCTATGCAAGACACGATCTTTGTCGCAACCACAATCGCTTTCTTCGCGCTGTCACTGGCGTATGTGCGCTTCTGCGAGCGCGTGAAGTAGGAGAGGTGAACCCATGCACACCGAATCAATCATCATGCTCGCAGTCAGCACGTTGACCATGATTTACCTGCTCTACGCGCTGTTACGACCGGAGAACTTTTGAAATGACAGTCAACGGGTGGCTTCAAATCGCGGTGTTCCTGGGGCTCGTTCTGCTGGTCACCAAACCAGTGGGTGTCTTTATGACGCGGGTCTTCAATCGCGAACGAACTTTCATGGATCCTGTGCTGCGCCCCATCGAGCGGATGGTGTACCGGCTGACCGGCGCGGACGAGAACCACGAGATGCGCTGGACGGAATACGCGGGCTCCATGCTGCTGTTCAGTGTGGTATCGATGCTGGTGCTGTATGCGATGGAGCGGCTGCAATCGCATTTGCCCCTGAATCCGCAGCATTTCCCCGGTGTTGCACAGGCCTTGGCCTTCAACACGTCAGCGTCGTTCACGACGAACACGAACTGGCAGAACTATTCCGGCGAAAGCACGATGAGCTATCTGACGCAGATGGCAGGGCTCGCTTATCACAACTTTGTGTCGGCCGCTGTAGGCATCGCGTTGGCGATCGCATTTATTCGTGGCCTTGCTCGCCGGCAGATGCAGACCATCGGCAACTTCTGGGTCGACATGGTTCGCAGCTGTCTGTGGGTCCTCGTGCCGGCCTGCATCATCGGCGCGCTGGCGCTGGTTTCCCAGGGCGTGGTGCAAAACCTGCGACCCTACGACACCGCGAAGCTAGTCGAGCCTATGCAGGTGCCGCATATGGGAGCGGACGGCAAACCGGCCGTTGATGCCCAAGGCAAGCCCGTGATGGATACGGTCACGACGCAGACCATTGCGCAAGGGCCGGTGGCTTCGCAGGAGTTCATCAAGGAACTCGGCACCAATGGAGGCGGCTTTTTCAACGCAAACAGTGCGCATCCCTTCGAAAATCCGACTCCACTTTCGAACCTGATCGAGCTGGTGTCCATCTTCGCCATCGGCTCAGGTCTGACCTACACATTGGGCCGCATGACGGGATCGCAGGCACACGGTTGGGCAGTCTGGGCAGCCATGGCGATTCTGTTCGTCGCTGGGGTCACAGTTGCCTATTGGGCTGAGGCGGGCGGCAATCCGCTGTTCCATGGGGTAAATCAACACGCGACCGCCACCCAGCCCGGCGGCAACATGGAGGGCAAGGAGGCTCGCTTTGGAATCGCCAACACCGCTCTGTGGGCGACGGTTACGACCGACGCCAGTTGTGGCGCCATCAACGGCTGGCATGATTCGTTCACTCCGCTAGGAGGGATGGTACCGCTCGTCAACATCATGCTGAGTGAGGTCATCTTCGGCGGTGTGGGCGCCGGAATGTACGGAATGCTGGTGTACATCGTCCTCGCAGTCTTCATCGCGGGCTTGATGGTCGGCCGTACTCCTGAGTATTTAGGGAAGAAGATCGAAGCCTATGACGTGAAGATGGCCATGTTGGTAGTGCTCGTCTTCCCACTGGTAATCCTTGTGGGTGCAGCCATCTCTTCTGTCTATTCGTTCGGCACTTCCAGTATCTTGAATCCCGGTCCGCATGGGCTCAGCGAGATTCTCTATTCCTATACTTCGCAAGCGGGCAACAATGGCTCCGCCTTCGCCGGTCTGACCACCAACACACCCTGGTACAACGTCAGCGGCGCCATCACCATGCTGGTCGGCCGTTTCCTGATGATCATCCCCATGCTCGCTATCGCGGGCAATCTCGCGCAGAAAAAACATGTGCCGGCTTCGCTAGGGACTTTCCCGGTCACTACGCCTCTGTTCACAGTGTTGCTGATGGGCGTCATCATCATCGTCGGCGCATTGACATTTTTCCCGGCGCTGAGCCTGGGACCCATCCTTGAACACCTGCTGATGAATGCGGGAAGAACTTTCTGAGGTAGCAATGGCAAGAAGCAACGCAATCTGGGAATGGAAGATCGTACGGCGCGCCGCGCTCGATGCGCTACTGAAGCTGAACCCGCGCAAGATGATGGGCAATCCCGTCATGTTTGTGGTCGAGATCGGCAGCGTCATCACCACGGCGCTGTTGTTCAAGGGAGGAACGGCGTTTTCGTTCAACCTTCAGATCACGCTGTGGCTGTGGTTCACCGTGCTGTTCGCGAACTTCGCAGAGGCCATGGCAGAAGGCCGCGGCAAGGCCCAAGCTGAGACGCTGCGCAAGGCGCGCTCCGAGACGGTCGCGAATCGTGTCACGCCCACCGGCATTGAGCAGGTCAGCAGTGCCAAACTGCGCGCGGGAGATATCGTTCTGGTGTCTGCCGGGGAACACATACCATCCGATGGCACGATACTCGAAGGCGTCGCGTCGGTGGATGAATCGGCGATTACCGGCGAGTCGGCTCCAGTGATCCGCGAAGCCGGAGGCGATCGCTCGGCTGTTACCGGCGGTACGCGCGTGCTCTCCGACCATTTGCGCATCGAGATAACGGCCAATCCTGGCGAAACCTTCCTCGATCGCATGATCGCTCTGGTGGAAGGTGCCGAGCGCCAGAAGACTCCGAACGAAATCGCGCTGAACATTCTGCTAGCAGGGTTGACCATCATCTTTCTGCTGGCTGTTGTCACACTGCAGCCGTTCGCGATTTACTCAGGCTCGCCACAGACTGTCTTCGTCCTGGTGTCGCTGCTGGTGTGCCTCATCCCGACAACGATCGGAGGCTTGCTTTCCGCCATCGGTATTGCCGGCATGGATCGCCTGGTGCAGCACAATGTGCTCGCCATGTCTGGTCGCGCGGTCGAGGCTGCGGGAGACGTGAACACGCTGCTGCTCGACAAGACCGGCACCATCACCTTTGGCAATCGCCAGGCAGCGCGGTTCATCCCGGCTCCCGGCGTTACCGATGCAGAGCTGGCGGACGCAGCGCAGTTGTCCTCATTGGCCGACGAAACGCCGGAGGGCCGCTCCATCGTGGTGCTGGCCAAGGAGCAGTATGGCCTGCGCGGGCGCGAGCTGGGTTCCCACGAAGCTGAGTTTGTGCCCTTCACGGCGCAGACCCGCATGTCGGGAGTGAACCTGAACGGGTTTCAGATCCGCAAAGGCGCTGCCGATTCCGTCAAGTCTTACTTGGCGCAGGAAGGCCATGACTTTCCCGCTGCCGTCGAAGCGGCAGTCGAGCAGATTGCTCGGTCCGGCGGAACGCCCTTGGTAGTTGCCGAGAAGAGCCGCGGCGCCATGGGAGTCATCGAGCTGAAGGACGTAGTCAAGGGCGGTATGCGCGAGCGCTTCGATCAACTGCGTGCCATGGGCATCCGCACGGTGATGATCACCGGCGACAATCCCCTCACGGCAGCGGCCATCGCTCGCGAAGCCGGCGTTGACGACTTTTTGGCGCAGGCGACGCCGAAAGACAAGATGGACCTGATCAAGCGCGAGCAATCGCAGGGAAAGCTTGTCGCGATGACAGGCGATGGCACCAACGACGCTCCGGCGCTGGCGCAAGCCGATGTTGGGGTGGCGATGAATACCGGTACGCAGGCTGCCAAGGAAGCGGGGAACATGGTGGACCTCGACTCCAATCCGACGAAGCTGATCGAGGTGGTAGAAATCGGCAAGCAACTGCTGATGACACGCGGCTCGCTGACCACCTTCTCCATCGCCAACGACGTGGCGAAGTACTTCGCCATCATTCCGGCCATGTTCGCCGGTACGTTCCCCGTGCTGAACGCGCTCAACATCATGCATCTAAAGACGCCGCAGTCGGCCGTGCTGTCGGCTGTGATCTTCAATGCCCTCGTCATCATTGCGCTGATACCGCTGGCCCTGCGCGGTGTGAAGTATCGCGCCATGGGAGCCGCTTCGCTGTTGCGCCGCAATCTGCTCATCTATGGCTTCGGCGGAATTGTGATCCCATTCATCGGTATCAAGGCGATTGACCTGCTCATAACCAGAGTGGGGTTGGCATAGAGTTAACATGAAAAAAAATCTTTTTATTGCTGTATTGATGACCATAGTAACCACCGTTCTGCTGGGGATCATCTATCCCCTCGTTGTCACCGGTCTGGCGCAACTGATCTTTCCCGCCAAGGCCAACGGACAGCTCATCGCGCGCGATGGCCAGATCATCGGGTCACGCATCATCGGGCAGCCATTTACCGGCCCGGGCTACTTCCATTCGCGACCCTCAGCGGCAGGCACAGGCTATGATGCGTCCAGTTCCGGCGGAACGAACCTTGGTCCCACGAACAAAGTTCTGATCACCCGCGTCGACCAGGATGCGGCTGCATTGCACGCGGAGAACCCGAATGTGCCTGTGCCGGTCGACCTGGTCACCACGTCAGCTTCCGGTCTCGACCCGGACATCTCGATTGCGGGGGCGGAATTCCAGATTCCACGCGTCGCCCGTGAGCGCAATCTGTCGGTCGATCAAGTTCGACAGCTCATCTCGTCACATACGCAAGGCCGCCAGCTTGGATTTCTGGGCGAACCGCGGGTGAATGTCCTGGAACTGAATCTCGCGCTGGATCAGCAAGCGGGTCGCTAAAGCATCATGCCGTCGCATCGTCATCAACCCTAAAGTGGTGGACGTCCACGATAACCGTCGCTGCGCCTCTTTGTGCTTGTCCCCCTCGAGCTTTAGCGCTATATTTTGACGATTATTTGTGCGCCACAGAAAGTCGTTTTCGACGCTTGAGCCCGCGAAAGCTGCCTTGATGGCTGGAGGCGTTGACCAGCTTCCAGTCCAGCCCACCCTCCTGTGGAGCCAAGAAACGGATACCGGGGGCAGAACAATGTGTGGCATTCCTGCGCGCCGAGGAAGATTTTCGCTTTTCGTCCTGATCGCTTTTCTGCTGGTACTCAATGTCGTTTGTCATGCCGCTGAACCGAAAACCTGCGGTGCAAATGGGCCTGAGATTCTCAAGCCCTTCGGAGATATCAAAGACAACTACATGACCGATCTGCTCGTGGTTGGTCAGTGCGATGTAACCACTGACCCCAACCAGCAGGGTCCGCTTGTCTATGCGTTCCACAACGTCAACATCGTGAACAATGGGCAGCTTACCTTTCACGACGACTACGATATCGATTTCTACGCGGAGTCGGTTCTGGTGGAGAATGGCGGTAAGCTGATTGCAATCTCCACCCAGTCTGGCCTGTTGCCGAACGTCAGCAGGCTGGCAGGCGCGTTGCCGTTCCAGAAGCGCCTGACTTTTCACCTTTGGGGCAAGGAGGGCGACGCGGGAATCGAGTGCAAGAGCGATCCCAACCCGGCGAACGGACCTTGCGGTATTCCGGAGACGGTTTGGACCGCAAACCCTACCATGGCCGATCACTTGATGATGGATCCGCCTACGCCTCCCGCGCTGCCCAAGAACCAGAAATGTGATTCGAAAACGGGTTACAGCAAGTTCCTGCCGGACGACGACTGCTTCTACCAATACGAAATCCAGGATCAAAACGATAAAAAGGCGGGGCGACCAGCTTACTTTGGCCACAAGGTCTTAGCGGTTTCGTTTGGCGGAACCCTCCAGCTCTTTGGGTCCAGAGGAGTGAGCTATCTGAAACAAGGCGAGAAATGTCAGCCGCAGACGGCGGGCAATGAATGCAACCCTGCCTTCACCGGGACCAGTTGGGTCCGGCTTGCGAAAGTGAAAGACGCAACCGACCTAGTCGTAAGCCGTCCGGTGGACTGGAAGAAAGGCGACCACATCATAGTCACAGGTACGGACTACCTTCCTTCTCATTCAGAGGAAGCGGTCCTCGCTGAAGATGCTGGAGCAACCGCAAACATTACCCTGCAGAGTCCGGGAATCGAAACCGAAGAGTATAACCATCGCGACACAACCTATAGTCTGGCGGCGAAGAATGTTCCCCTCGATATCGGACCACAAAAAGATCCGAACCTCCCTGAACTCGACCGCCAGGTCGACACCCGCGCAGCCGTTGCATTGCTGACCCGCAGCATTCAGGTGGTTTCGCAGGGCGAGAAGCCATCCGATGAATTCACCGAAAAGCCGGATAACTACTATGGAGGACACACCATCGTTCGTCAGGGCTTCCTGAGTTACCAGGTACAAGGTGTCGAGTTCTACCAGCTCGGCCAAGGTGGACAGAAGGGGCGTTATCCCGTCCACTTCCACATGTTGCGCAAGACTGCACAGCCGAAGGGAACCACCCAGGATCCGACCCCCGAGCCGGTGAATTATCTGAAGGACTGCTCCATCTGGGATTCCATGACGCGTTGGGTGACCCTGCATGCAACCGAGGGAATGTACCTGGCCCGCAACGTGGGATTTAAATCCATCGGCCACGGCTATTATCTGGAAGACGCGACGGAGGTCAACAACAAGCTCTACTCAAACATCGGCGTGCTTGCCCGCGCCGCAATCATGGACACGGTACACAATCCGAGGCAGGTGCCAGGAATTCTCGCCGACAACCAGGACATAGTAGGACTGAAGAACATGGATTACATGCCCTACCGGTCCGACTACAACCACCCCTCCGTGTTCTGGATTACGAATGGATGGAACGACTTCGAATACAACTTCGCGGCGGGAGCAGCCACATGTGGCGCTTGCTACTGGTGGGTCGGCGCCGGCGTAAGTGGCCCGTCGCAATACCAGACCTGGGACGGCTACGCCTCACAGCAGATCAGAAGAGACGAGCTGACCAACTACAATCGCGCCGGAATTACACCGCTGGACAAATTCGTCGGCAACTCCTGTGTGGCAGCGATGAATTCGTTCCAGATGAATTCGCAGACTGCTCCCTGCAACGGAGTGCTGCCGAATGGCACGGCGGGCCTTGCCGCAGTGGAGTCGAAAGCGCCTCGCGGGCCCGAAAACTATAACAATACGCAGCCCTTCCAGATCTATTATCCGGTGATCACCGAGCTGCATAATCCCACCATCTGCGTGCCCGACAAGGGATCGAATGACTGTTCAGCTGATGCCACAGGACGGAAACCCTGCGACGGCGGAGACTACTATGGCACCTGTACGGTCACCAAGCTCGACCATTACACGACGTCGTTTAACTATGCCCAGACCAACTTCGCCGCGGTTTGGCTACGCAAAGGTTGGGACCTGTTCAGCAACGGCGCGGTTACCGATGTACAAACCGGCGGGCTGAACTTCATCACCGGCGGCGGATACACGCGCTCGGATGTGAACCTTGGCGAATGGCTCCTGGCACGTAACACGGTCCTGATCGGCCATACTCAGGGCAGCGGCAATCCGTATGCTTCTCCGCTGGGGCCGTTCAACCACGACTCCAGGCTGGCCTGCGACCCTCCCGCCTCCAAGGAACCCAATCATTGCGCTTATGCGGACGGGGGAGTGACTTTCAATCTCCCGGCTTTCCCGGGCCAGAAACTGCTTAACATCTACGACGGGCCGTCGCACCAGGACAGCAATGCCTATCTCGACATTAATGTCTCTCAACCCAATAAGTGTTCGCCGAATGGCGCTGGAACTTGTCTCACGAGCGACGATCCGCTGGCCTGGAACGTCGGCGTTTTGCAGAAGCAGAAGACCGCATCCTGCTACATCCCTAATGCCGCGATCGCGTGGAAGCAACCGAACGGCTTCTATTATCCACCGGCCTTCCACTCGAGAAAGATGTTCTTCAACAATGTTGATATTCGCCACTTCGTGGTTGAGCCGTTGTTCAAGCAAATCGCTCCGAACGAGTACGATCCATTTCAACAAAATCAAGACGCCGTCCAAAGCCGCTATTGCACCTACACCAGTGACATGTTCAGCGCCAGTTTCAATCATATCGACCGCCAGACGGTGCTGAACGATGACGACGGAACCCTCACTGGTCTGCTGGGCACCGGTATGATGGGCGGGGCTGGAGACCGTCCATCTCTCTCCATTAATGAGGACCCGTTTTTCAATGCACCTCAGATAACCCCGGAGTGCCTCTCCGACACCGATGTGAAACCGATTGTGCCGCTGCCCAAGGGCATCCCGTTCACCGCGTCAACCAGTCCTTATGAGTGGCTGAGCACCGCCATCATTCCCGATTGCGCCGGCACCCAGTGTGTCGATCCCGCTGATACCGAGCTGACCATCAACTGGGGCAACGATTGCGGCAACTCCAAATGCCGGGGAGTGCCTTTGTACCGCGAGTACCTTACCCAGCAGGAACTCGACCAGACTGCCAGGCCGCAGATTCGCATGATGGGCCAGCAAGGCGGACAGCGCAGCACGCTCTCCATCAATCATGGAAGGTATTACATCGACACCAGCCAGGGCTGCACCTCGCAGGGCGGATGTCCGGTATGCGAGCAGCGAAATGACAAAAATCCTGATGCTTGCGACCGGTACAGTAACACTCAGAATCCGAGCATTTTTCTGAAGGGACACACCTACTTCGTCTACTTCATTTACGCCACGGAAAAAACCAAGCAAACGTATGACATCTATGTTCCCAAGTCCAGTATCGGGGAAGCCAATGTTAATGGCATCATCCTCGATCCATCAGCTAACTATTCACGCAAGGACGCCAGCGGCTTCGTCACTGCCAGCTACAAAGATCCGATTCTGACGGTGAGCGTGGACCTGAGCGGCCAGAAAGCTGCATTTACCAAGAGCAAGGCTGCGTTCTGCCGGCCCAAGTCCTATTGCGCCCCCAATGTCGATAGCGGGGCCTGCGAATGCCTGGACAAGAACACCTGCAAGGACTCCGATTGCGCGTGGGGACCGAGCGATATTGATTGTCCCGCAGATCCCGCGAATCCCAACCTGCAAATGTGCTTTGGTTTCCGATTTACCATGCCCAGCGACTATGTAGCGCCGAAGCAACCCATACCGCCAGACACTGACCTGTTTGTGAGCTTCGGCTCTGGCGATATGCAGGACACTGCATATTTCACTAATACTGGATTCGCACATGGCAAAACCGAGGACGCCAACGATCTTTGCACGTACAGCAAGCTACCCGGGCAGTAGAAAGAAGGAGCGAATAAACGGTGCGCCGGCGTGTCAACCATACCGGCGCTTTTTGTAAAAGAGCTCCGCTTCGGTTTCAGGGCGCCATCAGGCTGTAAGACACGATTTTCCATTGCCCATCCTCTTTGCTCCAGAGAAAAGCCAGCGAGGCAGGATGGTCCCCAGGTGTTCGTAGCGCAAAGAGCATTGCGTAGTAGTTGCCATAGGTCTTCGCTTGTGAGTCCGCCGCCGCAGCTGCCGGCTCAGGAGATTCTGCTTTCTTCTGGCAGGTGAATGAGGCCGCGAGGTAATCCGGCACCGCTACCAGAGCGTAGGCATCGGCGTTGGCATGGGCGACCGTTTTCAGATCGTCATGCTCCGCCTCGACCGCCTCAATTGCGTCCGGCAGATGCTGTACCTGACCCACATCCTGCCCCACAGTCGTAAGCGCAGCACGAACCGCGGCCGCATATTGTTCCGGCGTCTGCGGTTCCTGCTCACCGGGTGCGAGGAAGGCGCTAACGCAATCGGAACTGTGCGGCGAAAAGAACTGTGCCGCTGCGCTGAAGTTGTCAGCCACCAGCCATGAGCGCAGAAACTGCTCCGAGCCGCGCAGCAACTCAGGATCGCCGTTGCTGTGTGCTTCAGGAGCAGGAGCTGTAGCCTGCTTCCGCGTGTCGGGAATCGCATCCGGCTTGGCGTCCTCAGGCTCGGTATCCCACGCAATAACCTTCCAGTAATTACCTTCTTTGGCCCACAGCATGGTGACGGTGTCGCCCCTGCCCTCGGCCGGTTTCAACTGAAAAACAGATGCGTAATAGCGTCCGTATTTTGTTCCCGTACGTGAGACTCGTGCCTTGTCGTAGTCATCGAATGCGCGCTGAGGGTCGCACTCGAAGTCGGCCGCCCGGCCATTCGGCACCTGGTAAAGCCCAAAGGCGGCCGCATAAGGCTGCTTGATCGGCTTTAAACTCGGATCCGCCAGCGGCGCAGGCTGCACCGCGTTCTGCAACCCGGATGGCTTGCCCATCAGGCGGTCGGTAGCCGCCATGTCGCGGGCGGCCAAATACGGCGCCACCCCGGCATTGATTTCTGTGCCCGCCTGCGGTCCGTACTCTGCCAGGCAGGGGAACGAACGCGATGACAGATAAGCGGCCGCCAGCTCCGGCTTTTGCTCTACCAGCCACGCGCTCAGATAATCCTGGACCGCATCCTCGACTTTTCCCGTCGCCTTGCGCGGAACCGGCGGCACCTCACCATTGGCGGCGATGGCATCCGGCGTCTGATCGCTGGCATCGGCCAAGCCGAACAGGTTACGCCACCAGTCGGTGAGGCCATCCCAGCGTTGCAGGTGCTTCTGTGTGTTGTTGCCTGCGCGGACATCCGAATTCGCGGCAGTAAGGTGTCCATTCATCAGAGCGACAGGAAACTTGGACGAACGGTAGTCCACGTCAATATCGGCGTGGCGCCCATCCTTGGCAACCGAAACCTGGATCGTGGGAGCGGCGCCGCCCTGACGGTAGTTCATTGGATAACCGTGGTGATAGACCGTATTGTCACGGTCGCGGAAGAATTCGCGCGAGTCCTTCAGGGTCTGTACTGCGTCCGGCTTCAACACCACGTACATGCGAAACTGCAAATCACCACGGGCCTGCGGCACCTTCCCGTTGATGGTTTCAATCCCCTGCACAACCTCCAACGCATTGCCCAGCGGCTGCCCATCCTTGCTGGTCAGGTTGGTCGTCAGCAGGGCGTGGCTCACGGCTTCGAAGGTGGTCCGAGTCGAAAGCGACAGCGTGTTGTAGTCCGACGGCGGATCATGTTCGTTCATCAGCCGGTTGTACTCGGCATACCACTCGTCGATCAACACTCTCTGCGCCGGACGCAGTTGCTCATACGTGCCAGGGAATTGTGGCTGCGGAGTGGCGGGTTTTTCCTGCGCGGCTCCGCAAAGGCTCAGCAGCATAATCAGCACTGGTCTATAGCGCAATGGTGATCTCCTCTGGAACAGCGCGCCATCGCCGCTTGCTTCCTGGCGCAAGGAAATCATCATACCGTGACCTGCCGATGGAATTCATTCGCTGCAGCACGCGAGGGGTTTCGCCAGTCCGGAAGCTCGATTACCGGGCTACGAAAAACGACGTGAGGGACCACTTTAACAATAGGCTCGGGAGTTAGCTGGCGGAGGGAGAGGGATTCGTTCTTCACACCCCCCCGCCTGCTCTGTAACTTACTGAAAACAGATTAGGCCAAAACCGCTAAAAGCGCCAATCCCGCACCGCTTGGGCACAATTTGGGCACAGCGGATGGCTCATTCTGCGTGACGGCGCAGTGCACCAGGACATAAACTTTCAGAGACACGGAATCATTCTTTGAATGCGACCGAGCAAGCGCCTTATGGTGGAGCGGTTAGCACCTCGTTTCAAGCGTCCTGCCGGTGAATGGAAGCTCGTGAACGAAGAACAAGCGCCCACAACAACTTCGAAACTCTACGAGATTACGACGAAGCTAGTACTGCCGATAGGGTTGGCGGTTGTCGGCATCGTTCACGCACAGGTCCGTTTTCTGTTGTACCTGGGCCTTGCCGTGCTGGTGCTCGCGTACTTCCGCGATCTGCTTCGAGTCTTCCGCCGTATTCGGGATTTCCTGCATGATCGCGCTGTGGTGCGTCGGGAGTCACGCGAACTTCGTAGTTTCAGCACGGAGCTTGGGCAGTTCTTAAGCGTGAACCGGAACGACACACTTCACAATATTGTGCAGTCATTCAAACAGAACAGCCCATCCCTCGCTGGCTTTCCCCTCATGCCGGAGATGGGGGTTTTCTGTGCACACTGGCAGTTCATAAACGGGCGCATTGCGCAAGGTGGTTTCAGCACGGCGGCTTTTCACGAGGTGGTGGAAGAATTCAGTGCTCTGCTGCGCGGATACGCAAATTACTGCGTGCAACCCATCTTCACCAGGTTCGCGGCGGAAATGCGAAGCGAGGCCAAAGAACACGACCGAAGCCAGTTAAACGGGTTTCAGCAACGGTTTGCAAGACTGGCAACGGACTACATGCGCTTAGTAGAGCGGCTGAATGTCGAGCTTCGCACAGTGGCACCGTTCACGATAATTGCCATCTACTACCCGCCTCCGCTGTGAACGTTGAAAGTGTCCTCTCCGCGTGAAACGATAGTTTGCTGTGGTTGAAGCAACAAAATTTCGCGCTAGGATGGCCGCTGGTGCGTTTGCTGAGGGTGGGCGGTAGGTTGGTATCCCCCCTGCCCTGTCCGCGCAAAAGACTCGGGCTTTCAGGGGTGCGGCGTCGATTTTACCGGCTGGCCTCGGCGCTCCACGGCGGCGGCGGCGTTGCGGGCTGTGGTGAGGGCGTATCGCTTCCCCGTTCTCCTGGGCCTTGGTGCTTTCCTCCATGAGGCGTTTGTGCCGTGGCCTCAACGCTCCATCCCCAATCAATCGCCGTCATGCAGAACGTGAAATCCGCCTTGGAAATGTCGGGCCGGTCGCCCTGGTGGATCGGCGGCGCTCCCTTCACGCAAAGCTGATAGCTCGGCCATCTTCGCCGGCGTGTCCTCGCGAGAATGGAAACACGGCGGGGCGGCTGGACGCGGTGTCTTCCGGTGCTGCGACAAAGCCGCGGGCCTCAAGCTCGGCTGCGGTGACGATGTGGCCGGCGCTGGTATGCATGATCTCCACTACGCGGGAACACCGGCGCGTACTTCGTTTTGAAATTCAAGCTTCCGCCTATGCGTGTGGACCCGCTGGCGGTGGGGTCGGCTCCGGCGCCCTTGCGAAGTCTCCGCGCAAAATCCTCCGGCGCGTCCTTCACGGCAACCCATGCCTGATGATTGCCCGGTGACGTGCGAATGACCATGAAAGCATGAGGCGCTATCCGTCGGCCTTCTCCGTGTCCAGGTCGTCAAGCTGTATCAGGGTCGCCGTTGTCGATCGCGGGCGAATGATGACGTTGTGGCGGTCGCTTGTGGCCTCCTGCAACGTCCTGCCAATCGTGCGCCGCAATTCCTCAACGCTGCGCTTTGCTCTGAACTTCCTTTCAACCTTCTCGCCTTCAATGTCGGTTATCGTCACATCGAACACGCGAACGCCTACGGATGCAAACGCCGATAGCATTGCAAGTGCCTTGCTGGTGTCTGGCTCCCCTGCTCTACCCATAACTCCCCGCCGTGTTTCTGAGTTTGTGTCATATTCGCAAGATTGCGGTTGTGCATGTGTGCATCGCACTCATACGTCACCGAAGGCGCGTTGCGCCATGTGCTTACGGTGAAGATCATCAACGGCAAGCTTAATCAGGCCGGAATTGTCGAGGCTGAGACGTGCCCGCAGGACGGCTACCTTTTCAACCGTGTCAGGATCGAAGTATCCGCCGATGTGTTTAAGGCCGGTGCGTGTTGAAGGTGGTCTTGTCGTGCGACTGTTTTGCGGCCTGCTCATTTGTTTGGCGAGCCGTCAGCGGGTGCAAGTCCTCGGCCATGTTTTGCAGGAAGTCTGCGGCGCTGTGGTTGGTTTCTTCATGCTGCTCCTTTGTGCACAGTTGCAGTCTTGCCCAATCGCTCATTGCACTAAGCCAATCCCATAACTCCGCTATTTCATTTGCGGCGACGCTGTTCGGGTCCATCTCCTGCGCTGTTCGTCCTTCGATCATTGGAGCCGGTAATGTCATTCCGGTCAGGATAACAGGGGAAGGGCAAGGGGATCCGTCTAGCGACAGCGCGGCGCATTGCCTCATGGCTGCGGCTATTCGGTGGGGCGCAATGTAAGACACGAACGCGGGTTTCCCCTGCTCCTGCACAAGGGCAACAGTTTTGCCAACTCCGCGATCGTGAGGGCCTGGTCGTGTCCAAGGAATCAACACAAGGTCGGCCTGGGCATGACGGCGCTGATTGCGTGCGGCGATTGCGGGCGGGGTATCGACAAAGGCCAGCGACTAACCAGCCGCTTCAAGGTCATCAATTTTCTTCAAGTCGGCCCGGTCGCCGTAGCGAAAGCCGGGGTTTCTGGCCTGTCTCACTTCCACCAGGCTGCAAGGGAACCTTGCGGGTCAGTGTCAATCAGGACTGCGGGCGTTTCTCCGGCACGTTCGGCGGCGATTGCGAGATTTCCCGTTAGGGTCGTCTTTCCGCTTCCGCCCTTCTGGCTGGCTAGCACGATAACGTACATGGAAGAAAACCTATTTTCGTGTTAGAGGGAAAAACAGATAGGCAACTCGGCAGGAAGACAAAAAGCACGAAAGCACGCATCCGTGCTAATTGCTTTGCGAACTATACAAAAAGCACGATTGCTTGCAAGGTTTTTTCTTCGTTTGGGTCATCTTACGTTCGTGTGCTTGTGTACAGGCAAGCCCGCCCCGTGTTTCGGTTCCCGGTTCTTCGGCCCGAAATCTTGTTTTTCCCTACTGCGGGGTGATTTCAAGTCGTGCAGGGGGCAGGAGGGAAAGCGAAATGCTCTTGCCTGGGCGGCGGTTTCGGTAAGGGATTTGTATGAGGTGGGTACTCGTCGGCGTTTTTGACCGTTAGAGGCGGCGAGAGACGCGGCAATGCGCTGAATGCTCAGGAATGCAGCGAAAGCGTAACGGTTGCTGGTGCGCAAAACGCGCCATCCATCCCGCACGACTCCGTGCGCCCAAACGATAAGGTGGTGTTCCCGCGCCCATTTAAGGGCACGTTGTACCGTGCTGACGCCACATCGCGCCTTGGCCGCGATTGCCTTGTGGGAAGGAAAACATTCGCCGGTGCGAGGATTGTAGAAGCCAAACAGCAGGACTTCGTAAATTCGTATCCAGCCGTAGGGGACGCCTCCGCGTTTCTCGATCTCGGCGTGAAGGTTGGCAATGCAGGCGGTCTTGTCTCCGCGCTGTAGGGCAGGGCCGTATAGGGTGCCAAACTGTTTCTCAATCATGGGTGTTGCTCCTTGGGGTTGTGGATAACCCGCCTGGAGTGGCCGAAAATCGGCGCAAAACAGCCCATTAGCGGAAAGGCTGTTTTCCGCTTGACTCGGGGCCTGATTTCGGGGAAAGTCGGTCTTGCGACAGAACGATTTTCCCCGGTTTCGACCGGCATCACGGCCCGCCACTGGCGGGCTTTGCTGTTTCGTGGGCTTCCTGTATCTCCGCAAGATTGGCAAGGCAAGACGCGGCAACCGCGCCGCGTAGCTGCGGAGTGTGAATCTTTCCGTGATTCGTGTCGAGAGCAATTTTAGGCGCAGGGACAGCGCCGGGTTCTTCAATAGTCAACCGCAACGGTCTTCAATCGCGGCGGCGGATAGTTGTAGTATCGGGACGCGAGTACACGCGACCGATGGGACCATCACGGAAGACGTTAAACAAGTTGTATGCGCTTTCGCGTAATCAGTGCGCGTTCAAGAATTGTGATGCACCGATAATTGAAGGAGCAGACACGATCACGGGTATTCTCTGTCACATCAAAGCCCGTAGCCCTGGCGGGCCTCGGTATGACGCTACACAAACGGATGAACAACGGCATTCTGATGCGAACCTTCTCCTTCTGTGCGCAAAACACGCCAAGATCGTAGACACGGAGCCTGAACGCTACACGGTTGCCAAATTGCAGGAAATGAAACGTCTGCATGAACAACCGGGGCCAGTGGAAATTTCCCAGGCTGATGCACAAAAAGGTGAACTGCTGTTCAGACATTACGGTGATGTTTCGGTCACGGCAGGCGGGAACGTGATGGTCAATAGTCCAGGCGCGGTGCAGGCTTCGCAGGTGGTTTTCAAGAACGCGAGAAAGACGGTTAAGGTTGTGCCGCCCGCAGGTAGTCTGGCTTCCGATCTTTCGCGTCGTAATTATGTGAAGCACCTTATTGATCGTTATCAGGAGTTTGCCAAACAACAGCCTGGGCGACTCTTTCGGTATGCTGCTGTCTACAGCGCAATTAAGGGGCGTTTCGGCGCGGATTGGGGGAACATACGGCTCCACCAATTCGAATCCCTTGTAGAGTTCCTTCAGAAAAAAATAGACCGCACGATGTTGGGGTCCATGAACCGGGGGAAAGGGACGCCGAATTACTCCACATTTGCGGAGTACCGCGAGAAATACGAGGGCGGGAGGGTTCCGAAGGGATGAGAAGTTCGGTCGGTAGTGATCTGCGGCTCGCTCGGCCTGACTGCCCCTTTTAGGCGTCGGGGCGCTCCAGTTCCAGACGCATAAGCCCAATTAGCGCGTCTAACTCGGCCTGTAATTGTTCGTGTGCCTCCTTGGCCGGTTCCTTGTATTTGGCAGTAGGGTCGGGAGCCTCAAGCATGGTGACGGTGTGCTCCCCCATTTGCATTTGCCGTGGCATCGCCCTGTAATGAAGCTGCGACCATTTTTCGAGCAGACCCGCGACTTTGAAATACTGCGCAATGATTGGTTCCGGCGCGAGCAAGCGCACCCGCGCATTGATCTGACTTTGCTCCGGGCTTAATACAAATTGCTCGTTGTGCAATGCAACGCCGATTGCCTGTTCAAAGAAGGTATAGATCGCACTGAAAAGATTTTTCAGCTCGTCGCGTCGTTCTTTTCGTAGAGCCTCAAGCCGCGCCTTTTCGTCGGTCGCGTTTTTTAGCTTCCAGGCGAGAACGGCGCACACTACTGCAAAGAAGCCCGCAATTGCCGCCGACACAAGAGGAATCATTTGTTTTCAAAACGCTGTTGCCCGATAGAGCGTAGCACGGCGCGCTGTGTGGGGCCTCTTCCTACATGTTGTGTCGCGCCGGAGGATGCGCCAGACGCATAAGCGCCATTATGTTAAGCGATTTTAAGTAATGGGAAAGCAAAGAAACACGGGCCGGGGCAGGGGACGCGGTTTCACTTCAAAACGCAAGTAACCAATCGCCCGGCTTGGCCCGCGAATACTTGCAGCGCACCAAGGGGAAGGTGAGCGCCTGGACACAAGATGTAGATTCAGACCCCTCCGGTGCCATGCCACAATCTGAGCCAGACTTTTTGACCCCTGTGGGCGTGACTGTCAGAAGAGCTTGTGTTGTTCGGCGTCCAGTTCCTTCGCGGCTTTTTTGAACGCGGCGGGGTCAACTAGCGGGATGTTGGGTTTCTTGCCCGCGAACAGTTCCGCGATGGTGAGAATCTGAATTTTCGGGTACTTGCCGTAGGGCGTTTGTAAGAAGCCCGCTTTAACGGCTTCGGTCTGCATTGGCTTGGTCGGCTCGGCAAGCGTGATAAATACGCCGATCTTGGCTTTCTCGCGGTCAATAACGTGGCCTAGATCGCGCACCATAGCGAACGCTTACATTATCGCCGCCCTTCACTGAAACAATCGCTTTTTCGGTCGTCTTTCCGTCCGGCTTGAAATAGATCATGCCGTCAATGCCGGTATCGGCTCCCTTCTTCTTCCCGCCGTAGGGGACAGCGTTCGACAAGCGAAACCGCCCACCACTGGAATTGATATTTGTCCGCCGCTGCGAGGGCGCGTGCGCCGTCGAGGTCTTTGGGCGTGCCGTGAACTTCAAAGGCGATGCCGGGGAAAGCGTCGTTCAAGCGCCTTTCGATCAGCGATATCGCAAGGTGGGTAATGTCGATGCCGATCCATTTGCGGCGGAGTTTTTGCGCGGCGTGAACTGCTGTGCCGCAGCCGCAAAACGGGTCTAAGACTGCATCGCCCTCGTTGCTCGATGCCTGAATGATGCGCTCTAGCAGGGCAAGCGGCTTTTGCGTGGGATAACCTAGACGTTCCTGCGCCTGCGAATTGATCGGCTCGATGTCCGTCCATACATCCTGTAATGGAGACGCCGTTAGCTCGTCAGGTACGTCTTCAACCGGGGCCAGCCGCCTTCGCTCGGCCAGATGATACGGCCCTCCGCATCCAGCCGTTCAACTCTTATGGCGACATATCGCCCAGATGGCGACGCGTTTGCCGCTCACATCGAAACCTCGCCATGGTCTGCGATTTCGGCCGTCGGCGCACGCCGAGCCGGTTAAATCGAGCGTCCTTTTTCGTCCTGTCCGTCATGCCTCGCGAAGCGTTGCTTTACATATTCCTCGTCGTATGCCTCGTGCGCTGCAGTCCAATGTGACGGCGTCCGATTCTCGCATAGAAAAGGATCACGTCGTGAACAGGTCCGTACCGTTTGCCGCTGTATTGCGCGCTCGTCCGCTTCCAGATGATTTCGTTCCGAAATTGTCTGCCCGAAAACCCCGTCATCAGAACTTTCAGGTAGTGGCTCGCGGTCGGGTCGCAATGAAGATAGAGGCTTCCGGTGGGCTTCAAAACGCGGTGCAATTCCAGTAGCCGGACGGCCATCATGGTGAGGTAGGCCATCATGTCGTTTTCTTTCAAGAACGAGCGCATGGCGCGGAGCATTTCGGCAACGTCGCTGTTATCGCTGTGCATCACTTCATCGAAGGCGCTTTCGGCGTGGTCGTTCCAGTGCCACGTATCCTCAAAGGCTTCGATCTGCGCCCGCGATTGTTCGCCGGTCGGCGCTTTGAACAGCACGTTATAGGTGGCTTGGCTGTTGAAAGGCGGATCAAGGTAAACGAGGTCAACGCTCTCGGTTGCGATGGAATCCCGCAACACTTGCAGATTGTCGCCGTAGTAAAGCTGGTTCGTCATGTTCCGAAATAAAACCTTTAACGAATTCTCGCCGCTTGAGTTTCAGTGACCGAAAAGGGCCTCCAGATCACGGCGGCCATGTACGACGCGAAGGATCAGCACTTCCTCGTTTTCGACACAGTAAACGATGACATACTCCCCTACCGCCATGCTGCGGCATCCGGGGCCGAAATCGTCATCGCGGGCACGTCCGATATAGGGGAAGCTCGCAAGCATGAAAAAACGGTCTGTGAGGGTGTCAATTAAACGGTTGGCAATCTCGATGCTGCCGCTTTCTTTGGCGACGTAATACCAGATATCGTCAAGATCGGTTTCGGCGCGGGGCGCTAAGCGATGCGCCATCAGCGGGACGTGGTAAGTTCAGCGAGAAGGCGGGCGCGTCCGCGTTCCTTCACTTCCTGGGCAAGCTGCTGCATGGATTCCTGTGTGATAACGCGGCCTTCGCCACGGGCAAGCGAAGCCTTGGCGTCGTCCAGGGTCAGAAGAAATTCAGTCCGTTGCCGCTCGCGTTCTTCCCACAGAGCAAGCGCCTCCTGCACGGCGTCCTGTTCCGAGTGCAGCCGTCCGCTTTCAATCGCGCGGCGGGCAAAGGCCTTTTGGTCCGGGGTAAGGTGTACATCCATGGGCTTCAGGGTACGGAAAAACCTCGGTCATGGCAAGCCGCACAATGCCCCCCGTGTTTCCGCTCTTGCGCCCGTTTACCGTTTTATGTGGTGTCGGCGGGCGACCGGGGGTGCCGGTACTTGCGGGGTACGGGCGGGGGCTTTTTTCGAAGCTGCTTTTCAATCCACTCATCAAGGCCAAGCGCGGGCACGGGTTGCAGCGTGATTTTTTCGCGTGAGGCTTTCGCCAGCTTGTCGATAGCGCGGTTTGCGTTGCCGATACCCCGAGGGCTTCCAAAATAAAGCCTTGCTGCTACCGGGTCGCAGAGCAAGT
Source organism: uncultured Acidobacteriaceae bacterium (assembly GCA_963796585.1). GTDB lineage: Bacteria > Acidobacteriota > Terriglobia > Terriglobales > Acidobacteriaceae > CAVVDY01. The sequence continues at coordinate 12,169 of CAWCMB010000001.1, read as the reverse complement.
CATTCCGGCCATTGTTGGCTGCTGTCCAGAGCGCATAGGCTTCTTTCGGGGTGAGTTCGACGACAATCCTGGGTTCGGTTGGCATGTGGTCGGCTGCTCCGGTTGGTTTGGGCGAAGGATAGCGGGAAGCGGTGCGACCGGGAAGGGGATTTGAGACTGAGATGTGCGACACGGGAAGCCCTGATTTTATTGGCATCCGGGCGCGTCTCATCACTTACCGTTTATGACACGCGCTGCCCGGTGTTCACTGATTAGGACCGCTCCCCGGTGTCGGTTCGGGTGGCTTTTTTTTTGCGGGTTGTGGTTGCTGGCTCTCCGCCGCTTTGCGGATGTCCTCAACGTCTGCAAGATCGCGGGCGCGTCCTGAGGCCAGTTTCGACGCTATGAGGTCGTCGGCGGATATGAAATTCGCCTTCAAGCCGGTGGCCGTATCAACCACGGTTTCAACGCGCCGTTCCCATGCGGCGTCAAAATCGACGCCGGGAATGGCCGGAAGGATATCGAAGCCTTTCGGCTCGCGTCCAAAGCGAAAGAAGCTGTTGCGGTCGGTGAAATCTTCCGGCGTGATGCCTTGGAGCGGTGCGCCGAAATTGAGCAAGCGCGGCATAGGTCGCCTTTGCGTTTTCAGGGTCGGCTTTGATGAAAAGGTCCATGTCCTTCGTAAAGCGCGGCTGCGAGTGATAGATCACCGCGAAGCCGCCTACAACGAGGTATTTAACGCCATGGGACTGGAAGGCGGACAAAAGGTCTTTGTAGTCTTGGTACATCAGGCTCGATCTTCCACCCCTTGAGCGCATAGGCGGTCTCGATCATTTCTTCAACCGCGTCCAGCCGTTCATGCGCGGGCCGACTTTGCCAGTAGCGGTACTCGTCCGCCTTCATCTCGGCGAAGTCGGTGTACTTGCGTACTTGATCGGCGCGTCGTCCATGGCGTTCTGTTTTTAGCACAAGGGCAGGGGAAGCCGCAATGCTGAAAACCCGGATGGTTAGAGGGTTTTTAACTGCCTTTGCGATTGTTCAAATTGGACCCTTTGTGGAGCACGCGCTGAGGAACTTCCAAGTGGTTGTGTGGTTTATTGCGGGCGATCATGTCAAGACGGAGAGGGCGGCCTGACATGCTGCGCCTACATTGTGGGAAACGATCCTGGCGGGGCCCATCCATAAAATGCGGGATCAGGAGTCCAATGTTCCTTGGAAGGTTTTGCGACGATATGTAGCCACCCGTCCGGCGTTTTGGCGTCGATGAGAATTGCAGTGTTGGCAGGGACCGTGAAGGCGACAGGGTATCCGCGTTTGGGCAGGGCGAGCAATTGCAAGCCGTTGGAGCCGACGGTTGTCTCCGTTCGCGGTATTTTAATGACGGTGAACGGAGTGCCCGCCGAAGGTTGTCCCGCAATGACCTGATTATGGGCGTGCTGGGTCGATGGTCCCGTCAAGTCATCTCTGACCCCGAGCTCCATGAGCTGTTTGCGAGTGCCCGCAAGGATAGCAATATCGACACACCTCATGAATCTTCTTTTCCCATCATGATGCACGGGTTCCTTCAGGACAACTTCGACTCCCGGCCGGGAACGGCAATAACCCGGACTGCTGATCGCGTTCCAGTCGAGCGGGTTCGCAAGGTCGCCGGGAAACCTAACGGTGTCGCCGGACGGCTGGCACGTGCCACCTGAGTCGATCGAATAGCAGGCGTAGAGTCGCATAAAGCTCTCAGCTTCCGCCTTATCAAGGCTGTCAGGCACATGCCCGTTTGCATTATCGGCGGCTACCTCTAGGGTACGCGCATAGGTGTCGCTAAGTAAGTGGCCGGGAGCTTGCGACGCCGTTGCGGCAGGATGCGTTGTCCCATAGTGAGAGCCGGGGTGGAAGGGCTTTATATCGTCCTCGCTGACGAGAAGAACGGTAGAGCAAGAAGATGTATCGCGGTTGCCGTTGACTATAGACACCTTCGCTTTGCCAAGTTGCGGGGCATCGGAAACAACAGCCACCAGTGTGCCCGTGGGCACTTCACACTTTTTCGGAGCGTCCGGGTCGGGATCGGGCAGCGGACGCGTCGTAACGGCGAATCCGGAGAGGGGTTTACTCGTCGAAGCAGGCGGAGGAGAAACATTCTCGATATCAGCGCAGGAGGCCTTCTCCTTCAACCAGCCAATTGAAGGCGCAAAATAAGGAGTCTTCAAAACGTCCGGGCCGATCTCTTCGGACCACCTGCCGTTTTGCCTCCATATGCGCTCTAGACAATAGTCTCCCTCCTTATTCCAATTTCCCTTCTCTCTGTTCAGCCATGGCTCCCATGGTTCCCAAATCCCATCCGATATATGACGCCAGCGGGAGATGCGATAGTTCGCCGTCAAGCATCCCCTCCAGGTGATCCCGTTCGCTTGATCGGCGGGAGTGAGGCCATTCTCGTCGAGCCCTTCGCCCGTCAGCGGCTTCATCTTGAATGCTACCGGGCCTTTAATCTCCATGAGCGCCTGGCAATTGGTTGGCGGACCCAAGGCCGAATTGGGGCAAGAGAGTTCTGGGAGGTAGGAAAAAAACATGTAGTACGAGCCAGGGCTTTCTTTACAAGTCGTAAACGCCCTGTGGAGAAACTGATCTCTTTGGTTATTGAGGTCGCGTTCGTCCGGCCCGGTCTGGCCATTGGCTGCCATACAAAGCCACACCGAGACGCCGAACGCGAACGCGACGACGGACCCCACGGATTTCGGCTTCAGCGGCATCGGGAAAGCGGGGGAATTTTACCACGAAACCAAAAGCGACACGGAAACAAGAGCGCGTCCCGGTTAGCGTTTGAAACTGACGATGGCTGTTTCCCGCCACTGCATTGTTAACCGTTATTAACCACAGCAATTCAAGACTTTTGAAAGTATTTGAGGCATGGTAGAGTCTGGTGAATACATGGGGTTGAGAATAAGGTTTTATTTTTATGGAGCATCATATGGGCGGGCAGGATTTCGACAATACTCCACCGGCTAAATATCCTAACTACAAATCCCTGAACATCTTGGCGCAGAGCCGGGGGGAAGGCGTTTCGGGTTCGGAGAACAGCGGCGACGCCCAGCAGCAAGTTCAACAGAGCGAACAGGAACGTGAACATGCTCGTGACGAGGCTGCTGCTGGCTCGTATGCGGATGCGTTCAACTGGGTACAGCAAAACGCTGCTTCGATGGATGCAGTCGGGATTCAAGAAGTAGTGCGTAAGTTTCTTGTCGGCGACGGTAACTACTCCCCTGCTGGGGATATGACCGACCAAATCGAGCTTGGTGGCGTGATGGCCGAACGCCCCGATCTGGGGGAAGCCGTTTTACAGCAGGCAAGAATTTCTGCGGTGGATGGAAGGCCAGGGGTTCGCAGAGGTGTGCAGGAGGTTCTGCGTATGCTTCTACTTTCGCGCCCCGACATGGCGGGCGACGTTCTGACGATGGCGAAGGCCGCCGCAGAAGATCCCAAAATCCGCGATGCGGCCATGGAGACCTTTGGTTGTATTGGCACGGCACGCCCCGACATGGCGGACGATGTCATAGGGCTGCTGGAAACGGGCGCGGAAGATTCCAATCAAAGAGTGCGTATTGCCGCCGTCAAAGCAGCGGGGGAAATCACATGGAACCAGCCCAATATGGCCGAGAGGGTTTATGGTTTGCTTACAAAAACCGCGTCGGCGGATGGTAGCGACGATGTCCGGGGTACGGCGCTGGAGGCAATCAAGAACATGGGGGTCTTTGGCGCTATGCGAGGCCGGCCTGATCTGGAGAGGGCTGCGTTTAACCTGGCAAAGGCCTCCACGGTAAAAGATAAGGGTGAGTTTACCCGCATGGAGGCATGGGATGTTCTTGGATGGCTCGCATATGATCGGCCCGATCTGGCCACTGATACCATTCTGAACCTGTCAAAGGCCGCTGCGAAAGACCCGAATTGGGACATTCGCGACAAAGTGCAGAACGCGCTTGGTCAAGCTGCGGTGACGTCAAAGCGGTCGGATGTAGCCCAGGCTGCCCTCGATCTGGCTAACGAGAACCTGTCAGACCCCGATAAGTCCGTCCGTCTCGGGGCAAAGGATGTGTACGATTCACTCAACATTGCTTTCCCGGATTTGAAACCGACTCCGGCTTCCCAATCCGCCGAATTCTCGAAAAGCAATACACGCTCTTCTTACAATTCCGCCGTGGCACCGTAACTTACCCGGTTCTTCGATCCTGTTGGAAACATGGTTGGACGGCAAACGATCCGCATGAGCATGTCTACCTTGAGGCCGAGGGCCCTTTCGATACACAAGGCCACATCCCCGGAAAGGTCGGTGTCGGTGGATTTGTCTCCTCTCATCCACGGGGAGACACTCTCAACCCCAGGGAAGCATCGCGAAGAAAACCTCCAACATGCCGTTCCGCTTGTAATACTCGTAAAGCTCGCCCTGGCTCATGCGTTGGGAGAAACAGGGTCGCGGGCGGGCGGGTTGGTTGAGCACGGCATAACGCTCCCCGCCCGTGTTTCGGAGTCGGCCTCGGCCTGGGGCTGGTTCCTGGGGTCTGTTGCGTGGTGGTTGTCGCCCGGGCGTCCAGCGTGGTTGATCGCCGGAAGTCCGCACATGAGGCTTAACAGGCGGCCTCGCTGCCGGTGACTGTCTGCCGTGGTGCGTTGTTTGGATTTTGGCCGGGGGTTTGCCGCTCCCCCGGCAATCATCTGTCCCGTGTATTTCGCGGTCCCTGTGCTCTTTCGTTCTCCATCGTCCGGCGCGTGGCCCGGTCAAGAACCTTGTGTTGCGTTTGGCGGGTACTGGCGGCTCTTTCGTTCTCCATCGTCCGGCGCTCGGCGCGGTCGAGTATGTCTTGGTCGCGGTTGCCGCCCCGTTGGCCGAAGATAGAAAGCCCGCCTCCACCGCGTTCGGTGGCGCGGTCGTGGATCATTTGCTTTGCCGCCTCGATGCCCGGAAACCTTTTGCCGTCGAGCGGGGCGAGAAACTTCTGCGCGGCGGCGCGGTCGTCGCCGGTCGTGCGCTGGTTCAACCGATAAACGTTGCCACGCCAGGTCACCGCCACGAATTCGCCCTCGCTGTAGCTGGCGGCGCGGTTGCCGATCTCGCTGGCAAAAGCGGCCTCGCGCTGGCTGCGGTCGGCTTCCTCCTTCGTCACCACGGCCAGCATCATTCCCCGCTCGGCCAGGGCGGCGGCGAAGGCTTGCGCGTTGTCGCTGTGGTTGTAGGCTGCCCAGATCGCCGCCACGGTGCGTTGCGGATTTTCCGGGGGTTCCGGCTTGGCTCTGGTGCTTTCCGTATCCCGTCCGTTGCGCTCCGTTCGTTCTTCGCCCCCCCGCCGTGCTTCTCCCGGTCGGGTGGGTTGCTGTTCGCGCTCGGCGGCGGCGATTTGCTTTTCAATCTCGGCAAGCTCGCGTTTCAGCTTTTCGACTTCGAGGTTGCGGGTGAAGGTTTCACGGGCGGCTGCGCCGCGCTCGGTGTCGATGCCCTTGCGCTGCATCGCATCGAGGGCGGGGCCTCGGTGGGTGGTCGGCTCCCGGTCGATGCCCTGGGCCTCAAGGCGTGCGCCGGTCAACGCGGGCCTCATGGCCGTAGCGTTCAAGGTAGCGGTTCTGGATGTTCTCCCATGCCTCGCGCCACTGCTCAAACTGTGCATCGGTGTTCCACTCGCGCCCCTTCTTGCCGAAGCCCTCCGGCCCGATCTCGCGCATGGTTACGAGAATATGCGCGTGGTAATTGCGGTCGTCTCCCTTGCCTCCGGGGGCATGAATGTTCACGTCCGCAATCATGCCCCTCCGCAGGAATTGTTCCCGCACAAAGTCGGTAACAAGCAGTTTGCGCTGCTGGTCGGTCAGTTCGTGGGGCAAGGCCAGCAGGAAGTTACGGGCAAGCTGCGCGTCATGGGGCCGCGTGCTGGCGTCCTCCCGGCGTTCGACCGCATTCCAGAGTTGGGCGCGGTCGCGGGTCCAGGCGGGCGCGTCCTTGGGGGCGAAGATGCCGGAAAACAAAAGGCCGCGCTCGTGGGAATAATCTTTCGTGAGTTGGCCGGTGCGCTCGTCGCGCAGTTTGTCGCGGGCGTTATATGCGGCGGTGACAATGACACTCTGCCCTGACCCGCGTGAAACCACCTTGGCGGAAAAGTGGTAGATCGCCAACTGCCCCCCTCGTGTTTCTTGTTTCGCGTGGCTGCCGGATGGCGGCCCAAAGCGAAACACTTTTCGCGCCGGATGGCGCGGCCTCTTGCCCCGGAAACGGGGCCGCACGATTAGCCGCAACGCGGCTAATGTATAAGTGCGCCCTTCTCTTCGTTTCGGGACTGCAACATCCTTCCGGTGCGAATCATTTTCGCAGGCTAACAACTGTTCAGATGCTGCAACTAATCTTTCCGGCTGCGGAAAAATTTCCGCGAGAAACACGGGGCGGCGAAGTGGAGTAAGAACAGCCCGCCGAAAATGCGACGGCCTGCCTCCTTTAGCGCCCGGAGGGAAAGCGCAAGGGAGCAGGCCGGGTTACATTTGCGTCAGGTGGCTCAGGACGGGATTTCAAAACGCTGTCCAGGGATAGCGGCTCGGAGTGGTCAAGCAGGAAGTCATAAAAGATGCCAAATTCGTCAACCATGCGCTTGTCCGCCGACTTGAACACCGCCCCCGGCGTTCCGGGTTTGCCTTGTCCCCACCCGAAAAGCACTTCGCTGAATTGCTCATAGTCGAGGATGATGAAATTCAGCAACGGCCCTGCATGTCTGAGCCGGAACATCTTCAAATTTTCGCCGTGCCCGCTCGCGGCGCTCTGCATGGCCCGCACATATTCCTCGTCGATGTGCCAGCCGAGAATCATGGTCGCGACCGTGCGCTGCGTGTTGGCATGGCGCAAAAACTCGCTGAACGCTTCCTGCATACCCGCGTAATCTTCCGGTCTGGGCATGGGAAGTTCGGGGCGGACGTGGGTATCCCGAAACTGGATCAGTTTGCCCGATGGTGTTTCCGGCGAGTGGTAACGCTCCATGAGGTATTGAAGGGCCTGCCGATTGGTTCCTATGTAGCTGCATTCAACGGGCAAGATTCTGTTGCTGTCGGGTGAGAGCGCGGCGCTCTCGGCTGGCGCGGGTCTGCTGCTCTCCTTCCATTCAAATATGAAGCTGTACCCCTCTCCGTGAACGGTTCTTATGAATTTGGGGTTTCGGGCGTCGTCGTCGAGATGCTTTCGCAACTCGGATATGTGCGTGTGCAAATTGGCGTGCCAGTAGTCCGCGCCCCAGATCGCCTTCGTAATTTCCTCCGTGGGCACAACCTCATTGCACTTATGCGAAAGAAGCAGTTCGAGCACTTCCAGGGAGCGTTGGTCGATGTCGATTTCAGCTTCATGTCCGGCGCGAAAAAGTCTCAGCCGGTTCCGCAGGCGTGGGGCGTTCGGCCAGATTTCAAAGACGAATTCGGCAAAAGACTTTTCGAGGATGGCGGCTGTTTCGCTCAAGCGCGGACATTTCTCAACTTTCTTCAGAATCGGGTGGATTTTAGCACTTCAGGAATTAAGGTCGGAATTAAGGCCGCGCTGTCACGGGCTGGCGTCCAACCAGCCAGAACACACTTTCGGCAACTGATTTGGAGGGTGCGTTATGGAATTGGAGAGTTTGCGAAACGCGAAACTGGAAACCCTGCGCAAGCGCGAGGCGGAAATAAGGAAGCGCATTGCTCAGGAAGAACAGAAGGGCAAAGCCCAGGAGAGAAAAGACGACACGCACGAAAAGGTTCTTATCGGAGCGGCTTTCCTGGCGGACATGAAAATTCACCCGGAAACACGGGCGGCGGTTGAAGCGGTACTGAGACGGGCGATTATGACGCCACGGAACCGTGAATTTCTCAAAAGAAGAAGGGGCTGGCTGTAGGAAAGGGGTAGTTTATGGCCGCTGATGGCGGTGGTTTTGACACGGAGAAGTTTCGAAAGATCGTGGCAATGTTCGATTCGCCATACGACGAAGAAAAAAAGACAGCTTTTATTCTCGCTCTGGACTTACTGAAGAAAAATCAGTTGCGCTTCTGTGACCGGCTGGTGGATTGCGGCGAAGTCAAGGAAGCGCAAGCGGAATTGCAGCGTGTTCTCGCGGAACTCGAAAAGGCGTGTCGGCGGGCCGAGGCGCTGGAACGCGAAAACAGCCAGTGGCGGGAAGTGGCGGAACGGTTGCGGGAGGACAAAGCGTTTTACGAGCACGGGGCGAGAGTTACGGAACGGATGAAAGCAAGGCCCGTCTTCGTCACGCCGGGAGCTTCCGTTCCAGGGCCGAAGCCTCGCGGCTTTGGCCGCCCGATCTTCTGGAAGGCGCTGGCGGCGGTCTGCTTCGTCTGGGTCTTAACGATGCTTGGCGGGAATGAACGGACAGCGGGGCTGGTTCCGTGGTTGCTGGCTCTCGCGTGTGTCGGTGCGGCGGGATTGCTGTTGAAGTGGATGCACCGCGTCATGTCGCGGCGGGCGTTCACGGTGTTCGCTGCTTGCGGGCGTGGTCGTGGCGTATGCCCTCACGCCTCTGCCGGGAGGCCCATACCTTCGCTCAACGGCGGAAATCGTTTGGACCGTAGCGGCGTGGGTAGCGGTTAATGCCTGGGTATGGCCGGGTCTGGTGGTCGTCCTCATCATGCTGGTGACGGCGGGCGTGGAAGTGAGCCGGTTCGGGCCGTCGCGGATTAAAACCACGTTGTGGGTTGTGGCGTTCGCGCTTGGAAGCATGGGCGGCGCGGCGATCTTTGCCGTGCTGGTGTTTGAAATCGTCAGAGGGGACACCTGGAGCGTGGGGTGGGGACTTGGGGCTGCTGCTGCGGCGGCATACCTGGTTCTGCGTGTGGCGAAGTCGCTCATATTCCGTTGGCGTCTGAAGCGCATTTTGAGTTACAACGCGCCCCCTGTTTTCGGGGATGCGGGTGAAGCCTGGGAAGATGACGTTAGGGAGGCAGGCTGGTTATGAATCGGAAAATCAGAATCGGTTATTGGGACAAAAGTTTCACAAAGCCGTTGCGGTATCCGGGGCAAAGTCACCTGATTTTGACGGCTCCGGCGCGTTCGGGCAAAGGGCGGGATATTCTCATCCCTGCCCTGCTCGAATATGAGGGTTCGTGCATCGTTATCGACCCCAAGGGCGAGCTTGCCTGCGTGACGGCCATGCACCGCGCCCGGAATCTCGGGCAACGGGTTTTGCTGCTCAACCCTTTTCATGTCTGGCCGGAATACCTCGGAACGCTGCCGCATATAGGTTTTAATCCCATGCGGGGGCTGGACCCTGCGGCGGAATCCTTCGGGGCGGACTGTGACAGCCTCGCGGAAGCGATTGTGACTCACGACGCCCTCAGCCACGAAGCGCACTTTACGGACAGCGCCCGCCAGCTTGTTTCCGGCGTCATTATGCGGCTGGCTTCGGCGCGTCTGCGGGCTTATGGCCCGGACCTGGTTTCGCTGTACAAAGTGATTTCGGGAAGCGGAACGGTGTTTCAGTTCGCGCAGGATGCCGTGGCAACCGAGGATATTCTTGTCGGCGGTCGGCTTGGCCGTTTCGCGGCGGAGGGTGCCGAGGAAAACCGGGAAATCGTCTCGATCAACTCCACGGCGATTACGCAATGCGGGTTTATCGGCAACAACGCGATTAAGGAAACGCTGCGCGGTGCCGCATCGGGAGAGCCGGAACTGCGTTTCTCCGATCTCCGTCATACGCCGACAACGGTGTACCTCATTCTGCCGCTGCGCTATCTCGCAAGCTGCGCGAAGTGGTTCCGCCTGGTGATCGCGGCGGCGCTGGCCGATCTGCTGCGGGAAGAAGATCGCGGGCCGGTGCCGGTCCTCTGCATCATGGATGAATTTGCCCAACTCGGCGTCCTGAAGGTGATTTCCGACTGCATGGGCATGGCGGCGGGCATGGGGCTGCAACTGTTCCCGATCTTGCAGGATCTGAGCCAGCTTCAGGAAATGTACCCGCGCCGGTGGGAAACGTTTCTCGCCAATAGTGGGGCGCAAATCTGGTTCGCCCCCCGTGACCAGACAACGGCGGAGTACGTTTCGCAACGCTGTGGGGATTCCGAAGTCGTTGAAATGAGCAAGTCGGTGAGTATGCAACCGTTCACGCCTAATCAGCGAAACGTGTGGGAGCGAATCAACGTCAATGTGGGCTATGGCAAGCGCCCTCGCCGGTTTCTTCTGCCCCATGAAGTGGCCGCACTAGGCGGTGATGAAATGCTCGTCTTTGCTGAGGGAATTAAGGGCGTCATACGCGGCGCTCGGCGGTCGTATCTGGTTACGCCTGAGTTTCAGGGCCTCTATGGGCCTAACCCGTATCACCTGGACCCGAACGCGCAGGCGGTCAGGGTGAGGGAACAGGCGCGGGCGGAATTCCGGCAGTGGAAAGAAGCCGGACAACGCAGGCGGTGATGGCGGCGAGAGGTGCGAAAAAGTGCGGAAATTCCGTTTTGAAGTGAACAGAGGCAGGACTGCGAAAAGCTGTTGATGTATGGCCCTGGTTGACACAACTTTCGAGCGCCACTACACGCCGCAGGAACTCGCGGAATTGTGGCAGCTCGACGAAAGCACAATCCGCAGAATCTTCGTCGATGAACCTGGGGTGCTGAGATATTGCCGCGAACGCATAGGCCGTGGGCGGCGCGAATATGTCACGCTCCGCATCCCGGCTTCGGTGGTGGAACGTGTCCACAAGCGCAGAACGCGATAAAATCCGGGGCATGCTTACGATCTGGCGGCGGCACACGGCAGGCTGTCCGCATCGCAGGAAGGGCCGTACTGTTCTCAAGTGCAACTGCCCGCTCTGGGCTGATGGCTATCTGAACGGCAAGCGCGTACTCCGGCAATCGCTCGGGTACGCGGGACATGGCGCGGGCACGGAAGAAAGCCGTTGCGCTGGAATCGCCGGAAGAAAAGCTTTTCAAGCCTGTGGGGGACGCGGTTAAGTCGTTTCTGGCTCACTGCGAGAGCGAGGGCCTGAAAGATTCCAGCACACGCAAATATCGCAACGCGCTGAACAGGCTGAAAGAATTTTGCGAAGCGGCGGAGATTGATTCCGTGGGCGAGTTGTCGGCGGAACGTCTCGACGCTTTCCGGTCGGGCCGTGGTCTAAAGCCGGTAACTGCCGCGAAGGAACTGGAAATCCTGCGGCTGTTCCTGGGCTTCTGCGTTGATCGGAATTGGGCGCGTGAGAATGCGGCCCGCAAGCTGAAATCCCCGCGCAATATCAAGCCGAATGAAGTTGTTCCCTTCACGCCTTCGGAAGTTGCGGCAATCATCGGCGCGTGTCACACGTTCGGGCAGTCGGCCTATGAGCGTTCGCGGGCGCGGGCAATGGTCCTGCTGCTGCGCTATGCCGCCTTGCGTATTGGAGATGTGGCTTTGCTGGCGCGGGATCGCATCAGCCGCGACGGGGACAGGTGGCGGATATTCCTGCGCACCGAGAAAACCGGACACCCGGTTTTTCTGCCGGTGCCTGCGGAGTTGAAAAGGGCGCTCGATGCCCTGCCCTCACCCAAAGGGGCGAATGGTGATTGCCGGTATTTTTTTTGGAGCGGGTTAGGTTCTGAAAAGTGCATGAAGGCGAATGCGGATCGCACGCTGCACGCGGTGTTTAAGAAATCGGGCGTTGCGGGTGCTCATGCTCATCGCTTCCGGCACACGCTGGCAACCGAGTTGTTAGGCCGGGGCGCGAGTTTCGAGGACGTGGCGGACGTTCTCGGCAATTCCCCGGACATTGTTCGAAAGCATTACGCGAAATGGTCCCCGGCTCGTCAGGCTCGAATTGATGATCTGATGCAGAAGGTGCATTCTGTTGCGGACTATCGCGTGGTAGAAACGAGCGGACGGTTGCAGTAGTTCAGTGGTCTTCGTTACTCGCCCGAAGGGGGCGGCTCCGGCCATTCTTCTTCGAGCGCCCGACGGCATTCATCAAGGGGAAGTCCGGATAATTCTGTCATGAATGCCGCTCCATCATCCAAGTCAAAAACCGGCAGGCCCTCGTCACTCTTAACCAAATGGGGCCAGTGTTTGCGATCTGCGGCGACTTCGGCAGGTGTCAGTCCAGCCGGTTCGGGTCTTACTATTCCGGTTAATGCGGCGTAGCGCCAGGACAGCATTACAAGATCGTCATTGCTCATTGGGCACAATTTGGGCACGCGCAAAAACCAACACTGTAAATATCCTAAAATCAATAAGACAGAT